>NZ_BMNA01000030.1 GCF_014646215.1 Nakamurella endophytica | reverse complement strand
GGACCTCCGGGGGTGGGGTGGAGCTGCTGAAGGCGACCACGTCCACCATCCGGAGGTCCTCGTGTCCCACGCTAATGCCGCGCTGACGCCACGCCACCGTCTCAGGCTGGCCCGCGCCGTCGTCGAGGACGGCTGGACCATCGGGTATGCCGCCGCGGTATTCAACGTGTCCTGGCCGACCGCCAAACGGTGGGCCGACCGCTACCGCCAGGGCGGCCCGGCAGCGATGGCTGATCGCAGCTCTCGCCCGCACCGGTGCCCGCGGCGGACTCCGCGACCGGTGATCCGGAAAATCGTGCACCTGCGGTGGAAGCAACGGCTGGGCCCGGTGCCGATCGCCGATCGTCTTGGCTTGGCGGCGTCCACGGTGCATGCGGTCCTCGTGCGTTGCCGGCTCAACCGGCTCTCCCACATCGACCGAGTCACAGGTGAGCCGATCCGCCGCTACGAGCACGACCGGCCCGGGGCGTTGCTGCACGTGGACGTCAAGAAGCTCGGCAACATCCCCGACGGCGGCGGCTGGCG
>NZ_BMNA01000029.1 GCF_014646215.1 Nakamurella endophytica | reverse complement strand
TCCGAGGATGGAGGTTCTCACGCCTTCCGCCTGAAAGACCTCGACATGGCTGACGCTACCTTTGACGACCCTGACGTGACCACGTTCGCCCGGCTGGACGGGCTCGGTTTGCAGGTCACGGGTCAGTTCGTGGAGCCTGATCGGGCGGTGCTGGCGTGCCGGGTCGCCGATCCGGACCGGACCTGTCGGCGGTGCGGAGCAGTCGGTCGGCCGCGGGACACCGTGCTGCGCCGGCTTGCGCACGAGCCGCTGGGTTGGCGGCCGACGTTGTTGCTGGTCACGGTCGTGCGATACCGGTGCCAAGGGTGTTCGGCGGTGTGGCGGCAGGACACCAGCCGGGCCGCGCAACCGCGTGCCCGGCTCTCGCGTGGAGCCCTCGCGTGGGCGCTGACGGCGCTGGTCTGCCAGCACCTGACGGTGGCCAGGGTGGCCGAGGCGCTGGGTGTCTCGTGGAACACCGCCAACGCTGCGGTCCTGGCAGAAGGCCAACGTCGGCTGATCGCCGACCCGGCGCGGTTCGACGGCGTGCAGGTCATCGGCGTCGACGAGCACGTGTGGCGGCACACCCGCCGCGGCGACCGGTTCGTCACCGTGATCATCGACCTGACCGCGGTCCGGAACCGAACCGGGCCGGCGAGGTTGTTGGACATGATCGATGGAAGATCGAAACAGGCATTTGCGCAGTGGCTCTCGCAGCGGCCCAAGTCCTGGCGCGACCGCGTCG
>NZ_BMNA01000028.1 GCF_014646215.1 Nakamurella endophytica | reverse complement strand
TCGCCGCCGGCGCCCGCGCCAACCTCAAGCCGGGCCTGAAGAACGAGAACGCCTCGCACCGGATCCGCAGCGCGCCCGCCGGCAGCTGTCGCACCGACGGCACCGACTCCAGGATCCCGAGCAGCATCCTGGTGTACCGCACCAAGCTCGACCGGGTGGACCGGGTCGCCTTCAAGACCTACGTCGAGAACGTGCTGCCCAACGAGTGGATCGCGTCCTGGCCCCGGGAGTCCCTGCGCGCCGGCGCGGTCGCCGTCAAGAGCTACGCCTGGTACTGGGCGTTGCACTCCACCCGCAGGACCCCGTCCGGTCGCTGCTACGACGTCCGCGACGACACCGGGGACCAGGTCTACCGGCCCGGCTCCGCGGTGTCCTCGACGGACGCCGCCGTGCAGGCCACCTGGGGCGTCCGGATGACCCGAGCCGGGTCGGTCCTGCTCGCGCACTACTGCTCGGACAACGGCAGGTGCGGTGCCTGGCGCTCCGGCGACTGGCTGTCGCAGTGGGGGTCCGAGCGCGCGGCCCAGGCCGGCCGCGGGTACGCCGGCATCCTGCACCTCTACTACCGGGACATCACCCTCACCGGCTGACCCGTCCGCCCGGCCGCGTCCTGCGACGCCGCTGCCGGTGCCAGGAGGTCCGCAGGGCCGGCGCCGGACGCCGCGGACGCGGCGCGGCCCACCCGGACGACCCCGACCGCCGGTGCGCAGCACCACCGGTACCACCCGCAGTCCCGCTCCGTCCCCGACGAAAGGAAAAAGACATGTCCCTGATCGCTTCCGAGGTGCCCGCGCCCGACACCCCCGGGCGCCGGCCCGGCCTGCTGCGCCGGTGGGCCGGGGCCGGGTTGGTGGCCGGTGCGGTGGTGGCCGGTGTGGTGGCGCCGGTGG
>NZ_BMNA01000027.1 GCF_014646215.1 Nakamurella endophytica | reverse complement strand
GTGGCTTGTCGAAGGCCCAGCACCTGCCCGGAGGTTCTCGTGTCCCACGGTAATGCCCGCACCACCGTCCACGGCCGCCAGCTGATCGTCGACCGGTACCGGGCCGGCTGGAAGCAGGCCCACATCGCCGCGGCGATGGGCGTCTCCCGCAAGTGCGTGCGCACCTGGATCACCCGCTACGCCGCCGAGGGGCCCGCAGGCTTGCTCGATCGGTCGTCGCGGCCGCACACCAGCCCGACCCGAACAGCAGCCGAGGTCGAGGACCGCATCGTGCAGCTGCGGACCCACGAGCGTCGCGGTCCGGACTGGCTCGCCGCGGAGCTGGGCGTCCCGGCCCGCACGGTCTCCCGGGTGCTGGCCCGCCGCGGCCAGCCGCGGTTGTGTGCGCTGGACCCGATCACCGGGGCGGTAATCCGCTCCTCCAAGCAGACCGCGACCCGCTACGAGCGGAGCAGGCCAGGTGAGCTGGTGCACATGGACGTCAAGAAGCTCGGTCGCATCCCCGACGGCGGCGGCTGGCGCGCCCACGGCCGCGCCGCGGTCGGCGCCGCTCGCGATCGGGCCGCCAAGGCCGGCTACGACTACGTCCACTCCCTGGTCGACGACCACTCCAGACTGGCCTACAGCGAGGTCCTGCCCGACGAGAAGGGCACCACCTGCGCGGCGTTCCTGGACCGCGCCGCGGCCTACTTCGCCAAGCACGGCATTACCCGGATCGAGCGGGTCATGACCGACAACGCCTGGGCCTACCGGTACTCGCTGCGCCAGACGTGCGCCGCGCTCGGCGCCCGCCAGAAGTTCATCAAGCCCCACTGCCCATGGCAGAACGGCAAGGTGGAACGCCTCAACCGGACCCTGATCACCGAATGGGCCTACCGGCAGGTCTTCACCAGCAACACCGAGCGCGCCGCCGCCCTTGCCCCCTGGATCGAGCACTACAACACTCGACGCC
>NZ_BMNA01000026.1 GCF_014646215.1 Nakamurella endophytica | reverse complement strand
GACCTCCGGGGGTGGGGTGGAGCTGCTGAAGGCGACCACGTCCACCGTCCGGAGGTCCTCATGTCCCACGCTAATGCCGCGCTGACTCCACGCCACCGTCTCAAGCTGGCCCGCGCCGTCGTCGAGGACGGCTGGACCATCCGGTACGCCGCCGCGGTGTTCAACGTGTCTTGGCCCACGGCCAAACGGTGGGCCGACCGGTACCGGCACGGCGGCCCGGCAGCCATGGCCGATCGCAGCTCTCGCCCGCACCGGTGCCCGCGCCGAACCCCACGCCCGGTCGTGCGCAAGATCGTGCACCTGCGGTGGCACAAGCGGCTCGGCCCGGTGCAGATCGCCGACCGTCTGGGCCTGGCACCCTCGACCGTGCACGCGGTGCTGGTCCGTTGCCGCCTCAACCGGCTCTCGCACATCGACCGCGCCACCGGCGAAACGATCCGCCGCTACGAACACGACCGGCCCGGCGCACTCCTGCACGTGGACGTCAAGAAGCTCGGCAACATCCCCGACGGCGGCGGCTGGCGCTACGTCGGCCGCGTCCAGGGCAACCGCAACCGGGCAGCGACCCCCGGCAAGCCCCGCAACGCCCACCACAACCCAAAGCTCGGCACGGCGTTCGTGCACACCGTGCTCGATGACCACAGCCGCGTGGCCTACGCCGAGATCCACGACGACGAAACCGCCGCCACCGCAGTCGGCGTGCTACGCCGCGCGGTGGCCTGGTTCGCCGCCCGCGGCGTCACCATCCACCGAGTGCTCTCGGACAACGGGTCGGCCTACCGCTCCCACGCCTGGCGCGACGCCTGCCGCGAGCTGGACATCACACCCAAGCGGACCCGGCCCTACCGGCCGCAGACCAACGGCAAGATCGAACGCTTCCACCGCACCCTGGCCGACGGATGGGCCTTCGCCCGCATGTTCCCCAGCGAGCCAGCACGCCGCCGAGCCCTCCCGGCATGGCTACACGAGTACAACCACCACAG
>NZ_BMNA01000025.1 GCF_014646215.1 Nakamurella endophytica | reverse complement strand
TACAAGAACCTGGTCGAGGCCGGCATCATCGACCCGGCCAAGGTGACCCGGTCGGCGCTGCAGAATGCCGCGTCCATCGCCGCGCTGTTCCTGACCACCGAGGCCGTCGTGGCCGACAAGCCGGAGAAGGCCGCCGCGCCGGCCGCTCCGGGTGGCGGTGACATGGACTTCTGATCCTGCCGGATCAGGGTCCGGTCGCCCCGGACAGCACGTCGCAGTACCGATCGCGAGGGCGGTCCCACCACGGTGGGGCCGCCCTCGCGGCGTTCCGCGGGTAGACATGAGCGAAATAGTCCGACCGCCCTGGAGGCGCGACGCTAGTCTCTAAGTGTGCCTGCGGAACTCTTAGAACTGCGCCTGCCGGCGTTCAAGTCGGTGCGGGACGGTCGCGTGCGACTTGGTCCGCTAACTCTAATCGTTGGACGAAACGGATCCGGGAAAAGCAATGTGCTTGATGCGCTTGCAGTCCTATCGTCATTGTCCGCCGGGCTGGACCTCCGCGAGGCATTGGACGGACGTGATCGGCCAGCTGTTCGCGGTGGGTCACAAGGGTGCGCGCCCCTGGGCACGTCCTCTTTCAAAATCGGTGTTGCCGCTAGATACGAGGGTGCAATCTATCAGCTGGATCTTCGCATTGGTGTAGAACCAATCCTGCGTGTGGAAGCCGAGTCCCTTTGGACTCTTCGAACATCGGGGCCGAAGCGTGGCGAGCGGCGCTATCTGCTCAAGTCGGAGCCGCCCGATCCGTATTCGGCCGACATCGTGGCAAGGTGGGACAATGGCCAACGCGGAACCAATCCGCCGATCACAATGCGTGCAGATCAACTTCTCACGAGCCAGATCGCCACCCGTGTGCCACAGACAAGTCAGCCGGCGAGGAAGCTGCTCGACGTCGCGACCTCCGTTTTGGATGCGCTGTCCGGAGTGTTTGTTCTTGACCCGGTGCCATCGCAAATGCGTGAGTATGTTCCGGAGCGCGATAGCGTCCTTCGACGAAGTGCCGACAATCTCTCAGCGGTTGTCGGACGTCTTATTCGTGAGAAGGAGACGGGTTCGGCTCTTATTGATATGACTCGTTCATTATCCGAAGCGCAAGTCGCAGATATGCGGACGGTGCGAAGCCCTCTGGGCGATGTGATGGCGATTATCGAGGAACGGATTGGTGGACGACTTCAAGAGGTGCCCACCCGACTCATGAGCGATGGAACACTGAGGTTCCTCGCCATTGCAGCCGCGATGCACGACGATCCGACGCATGACGCGAGCGAAAACAGTCGGCTTCTGGTCGTTGAAGAGCTTGAGAATGGTCTGCATTCCTCGCAGTCGGCGCTACTGATCAACCGATTGAAGGAGGCGGCATCGCGAAATGTGCGCACGCTTGCAACGACCCACAGCCCGGTGATTCTAGACTCGCTCGGCGGAGCCGACCACGCACACGTCGTGGTTGCTGCACGCGACGAGGACGGGTGGAGCCGTCTGACGCGCCTAACCGACTTCCCGAACTATTTAGATGTTCTTGGAAGATCGTCTCTCGGGCGAAGCGTGGTTACTGACCGGCTTCGTCCGGCGACGCGAGAACGACCGAGTGCCGATCAAAGTCTCGTCGAGCTATTCGGTGCATGACATGCCTGCGAACACGGTTTACTTCATTGACACGTCAGTCCTGGTTGCCTTGCTCGAGGTGCCAGGATTCGAGTCACAGTCGGACGTCATGAGATCCGAGTACCGAGAGTTGTACAGTACTGGAGCAGAGTTTATTGTTCCCGTGACAACGTTGATTGAAACTGCCAATCACATTCAGCAGTGTCGGGGTAAACGTCGGGATGCGGCCACGCGGTTCGTGAACATGGTCGTTTCGGCTCAGCGAGGCGATGCTCCATGGGTTGTTCAAGAAGTCACCTGGGGTGGTGACTTCGTGGCGGAAATGATCGCCGGCGCCGAAACCGGCTCAAGCCTCCTTGATCACCTAGCTAGTGGTCGCCTTGGCGGTGGTGACATGGCAATAGTGGTCGAACGAAACATGTTTCAGCGTACCCGCTTCTACCGCGAGGTCAAGATATGGACTCGAGACCTGGAGTTGGCGTCATACTCGTAAATTCGCCGTTCGTTGAGCAGCTTGTGCCGCCAGCCGGCGCACGTACTACTAGTCCCCGCCTGGCCGGCGGTGTTGCGGTGATCAAGGCCGGTGCGGCCACCGAGGTGGAGCTCAAGGAGCGCAAGCACCGCATCGAGGA
>NZ_BMNA01000024.1 GCF_014646215.1 Nakamurella endophytica | reverse complement strand
GCCCCACACCGCCATCGGACGCAACGCCCCGATCACCCGCTTAACCAACCTGTCCGGTCAGTACATCTAGAGAGCGGCTGACGCCGTCCCGTACTGGACGGCGGCTTTCGGCACGCCCTCATCCGGATCTTCCTTCGTGCAAGGAGCACACCATCATGACTGTTCTGTACCGGTCCTTGGTTCGTCGTGGCTTCATCGCGTTGTCCGCCACAGCCACTCTCGCCCTGGCCGCCTGCGGCGGCAACGACACCACCACCGCGGACGGCTCCAGCGCTTCCACGGCCTCTGCCGGCGTGGTGGTGTCGATGGCTACGTCCTCGCCGTCCTCGAGCTCGTCGACTTCGGACGGCGCCGGGGACAGCACCCATAACGACGCGGACATCATGTTCGTGCAGATGATGATCCCCCACCACCAGGGGGCCGTCGCGATGGCGCAACTGGCCCCCGACCGGGCCAGCAGTCAGCAGGTCAAGGACCTGGCCGCCACGATCGAGGCGGCGCAGGCCCCGGAGATCGAGCAGATGACCGCCTGGCTGCAGGCATGGGGAGTGAGCACCTCGACGGCCGACATGCCCTCCTCGACCGCCGCCCCATCCGAGGGCGGGATGGACCACGGCGGGATGGACCACGGCGGCATGACCATGGGCAAGGACGGCGACATGGGCTCCTCGACGGCCATGTCGATGCCCGGGGAGATGACCGACGGGCAGATGCAGGCGCTGCAAGCGGCCACTGGCACCGAGTTCGACCGCATGTTCCTGCAGATGATGATCGAGCACCACACCGGCGCCATTGCGATGGTTCAGACCGAACTCGAGCAGGGCAGCAACCCCGACGCCCTGCAGCTGGCCGAGTCGATCAAGTACAGCCAGACCCAAGAGATCGCCACCATGCAGCAACTGCTGCAGACCCTCTGACCGCTCCCGGCTGTGCTGCCTGGTGGTCCGGCCGCGGGCCGGGCCACCAGGCACGCCGCGGGCCCCGCCCCCATGAGGGGCTGGCTACCTCCCGACCTGTCTTTCCTGTGTGTCCTCGACCGAAGGGTCACCTCGATGCGCGTTTCCCGGCGCCCCCGGGTGCTGTTGGCGTCGCTGCTGCTCACGGCGGCGCTCACGGCCACCGCCTGCACTACCGGCGGCCTTACCTCCTCGTCGTCCTCTTCACAGGTGACGGTCACCGTGTCCACCGCACCCCGCTCGACCGAGCCCACCGACGGGGCAGCGCGACCGGCGGCGAGCTCGACACCCCCGCCCGCCTCCGCGGCGGGCACGCCCACCACCTCGAGCATGCCCAGCCCGCCGGCGACGCAAGCGGTGATCACGATGACGCCGGCCGATGCGGCCACCGGGGTATCGGTGCTGCAGCCCGTGACGGTCACCGCCCAGGCTGGCGAGCTGACCCAGGTGTCGCTGACCAACACCGAGGGCAAGCTCGTCGCCGGCGCGCTCTCGCCTGACCAACGGACCTGGATCTCCAGCGAACCGCTGGGCTACGCCCGCAGCTACCAGCTGGCCGCCACAGCCGTGGACGCCGCCGGGCTGAGCACGACCTCGTCCAGCTCGTTCCCACCGTGCAGCCGGCGGGGGTGATCTTCCCGTCGTTCGAGCCGCCACCGGACCGCGGGCAGATCGGCGTGGGGCAGCCCCTGTCGGTGATTTTCGACCAGCCGCCGGCGGATCGGGCGGCGGCGGAGCGGGCCCTGTCGGTGACCACCGTCCCGGCGGTGGAG
The DNA here is from genome assembly GCF_014646215.1 of Nakamurella endophytica. GTDB lineage: Bacteria > Actinomycetota > Actinomycetes > Mycobacteriales > Nakamurellaceae > Nakamurella > Nakamurella endophytica. The sequence continues at coordinate 10,123 of NZ_BMNA01000024.1, read as the reverse complement.
GGCTCCTGGTCGTGGGTGGATGACCGCACGGTGCACTCCCGGCCCCGGGAGTACTGGCCGGCCGGCACGCAGAAGCGTCCAAAGGACCGACGGTTCAGGTGCGCAGATGCGCCAGGACCCTGCTGCGGAAGCTTGACGTCGAGCGTCGCCGTATGCGTTTGCTGCAAGACGCCGTGGTGCCAGCACCCTCCGGTCGACGGCGCCACGACAAAGGCAGCCAACCACACCTGAGTGCCGTACCCCGCCGCCGAGTTGTCGGGGGCGCTGATCCCGCATGCAGGTCAAACTCCTCGACGGGCGATACCGAACGTCCCGCATCGAGCTCGCCAACGCGATCTTGGACTAGATCGAGGTCTCCCACAACCGGCAACGCCGGCACTCCGCCTCGGGATATCTGTCCCAGATACGGTTCGAACCCGTCAACCGCAGCGGCATGAACCCACTACGAGCAACGTCGTGAAACTCAGAAACAAGCCAGCGTCTCCGAACGTGCTGTGGGGTTCGCATAGACCGGCGACGTTTGAGAAATTGCGGCCGGCGCCCGGCCTCTCCATCGGACGAGACGACGTCAACACGACGCCTGACCCTAGGAAGTGCCGCTACCACCTCTGAAACCACCCACCGGAATCTTGACCAATCGACAGCTAGGGGTCGACGGCACTGCGCCTCGCATCTGGTGTCACGGCGCTGGGACAGGCGGTACAGCGGTGCTTGCCCGGCTGATCAAAAGGGTTGGCAGCAGCTTTCGGGCTGCGTCAGGGGCGGGGGTGTTCCTGGCGGAGTGGTCGTTGCGGACGGCGGCGATGAGCAGGGCGGCGGCGACGCGTCCCTTTTCGGCGGGGTCTTGCCTGACCGTGGTCAATGGCGGACGGAGGTTGACCGCTATCGGACTGTCGTCGAAGCCGATGACCGACAGATCGTCCGGGACGCGTAGCCCGCGGTCGTGGGCTGCGTTGAGGACGCCGTGAGCGAACCGGTCGGAGTAGCAGAGCACGCCGGTGATGGTGGGGTCGACCTCCAGCATGGTGTTCAGGGCTGCGTATCCGCCTGCTTCGGGTTGATAGGGCGTCTTGGGTTGTTTGACCATGACAGGAGTGACTTGTGCGGCGCTGCAGGCGTGCACCCATCCCTGGATCCGCTGTCGGGTGATGTGGGCTTCATCGGCCGGGAGCGCGGCGAACGGGTCGGTCTGCAAGCCGAATGGTGGCGTGAGCCCGACGGTGACGATGCCGATCCGGCGGTGCCCCAGTTGCAGAAGGTGTTCTGCAGCCTGCCGGGCGCCGCCGAGATCGTCAACGTTCACCGCAGCGACGCCGGCGAGGGGCTCTTGGTCCAGGAGTACCAGCGGCAGACTCCGACGCTGCAACCAGTGCAATGACTGCGCGTCGTACTGGTTGGTGAACACCAAGGTGGCGTCCATGGGGACGTCGCGGGCCGGAATGCGTCCGTCGACCGCTTCCTGGGTGGACAGCAGCGTCAGGGACAGACCCGACCCGGTAAGCCCATCGGCGACCCCACCGAGCAGAGCGGAGCTGACTTCATCGGAGAAGACGTCACCGAGCTTGGCGTTGACAAGAACTCCGACCACTCCGGTTGACCCTCTGGTGAACGCCCGGGCCGCCGGATCCGGTCCGGCGTAGCCCAATTCGTCCGCTGCGGCGAGCACACGGTCCCGCAGCTCGGCTGAGATGCGGCCCGACCCGGAGAAGGCATTGGACACCGTCATCCGGCTGACCCCGACCGCATCGGCGATCGTCTGCAATGTCACCCTCGCCACCGCCAGTCCCTTCCGGTCGCTTCGTCACGCGCCATGAGCGCCATCACAATGATTGACCGGTACATCACCTTCGCGGTACGGTCGATGTACCGGTAAATCTAGTTGGCGAGACGCCGACTGTCGAGACAGGACACTTTATGGCCACGTTCGACGGGACCGCAGTAGGCGAAACGGGGCAGGCCTCGACGCAGGCAGACGCCCCGCAGGTCGCCCGGGCCCGCCGGGCCACCGCGGTGGCTTTCGTCGGATCGGGCGCGGCCTTTGCCGGCTGGGTGAGCCGCATCCCACAGGTGCGCAGCGAATTAGGGCTCAGTGCCGCGGATCTCGGGCTGGTGCTGCTCGCTCTGGCTGTGGGTTCACTCCTTGCACTGCCGGCCGCGGCGGTGTTGATCCGCCGGTCCAGCACCCGGTCGGTGGTGGCGGGGATGGCAGTGCTGACAGCTGCTGCGTTGGTAGCGATCGGTGTGGGATATCACGCCGGGGTCGCGCTGGTCGTGGTCGGTCTGTTCGTTTTCGGCTTCGGGTTGGCGGCCTGGGGGGTCGCCATGAACGTGCACGCGGCCGCGGTCGAGCAGCGCGCGGGGCGGGCCGTTATGCCCCGTTTCCACGCCGGGTACAGCATCGGCACGGTAGGCAGCGCCCTGCTGGGCGCTGGCCTGATCGCTATCGGTGTTCCTGTCACCGTGCACCTGCTCACCTTGGCCGCGCTCATCGGCATCTGCGTCCCAGCAGGTGCGCGGATGTTCCTCCCCGCAGATCCTGGACACAACAACACCGCAACAAGATCCGGTGCGGGTGACGGGCCCCACCGCCGGATCGACCGACGTTCTCTCATGATCGGGCTGGTGGTCCTGGCGTTCGCATTCGCCGAAGGCGCGGGTAACGATTGGATCGCCGTCGCCCTGGTCGACGATCACCACATCTCCGCGGCGCTGGCATCCCTGGGTTACGCGGTCTTCCTGGCGGCGATGACCCTGGGTCGCTGGACCGGGCCGATCCTGCTGGACCGGTACGGCCGAGTGAGCACAATCCGCGCGCTGGCCGTGCTGGCGCTGGCGGGGTTGGTGCTGTTCGTTGTCAGCCCCTGGCCCGCGTTGGCTTTCGTCGGAGTCCTGCTCTGGGGGCTGGGCGCCTGCCTCGGGTATCCCGTTGGACTCAGCGCAGCCGCAGACGACCCGACGACCGCCGCCCAGCGAGTCAGCGTGGTCTCCGGTATCGGGCAACTGGCCTTCCTGGCCGGGCCGCCGCTGATCGGGTTACTGGGCTCATTGGGAACCATTCAGCACGCACTTGCGGTCGTACCGCTGCTGATCGGCCTGGCCATCCTGGCCGTCGGCGCGTTGGCCCCCACTGAAGTTCACCGCACCCGGCACGACAAAACCCTCGCATCGACCTGAGGCACAGCTCCATCTACGGCCCAGCGACGGCGCTTCCGCCCTAGCCGACCACGAACCGCCCTCCCACCAACCGCTCTCCTGGTCACTTATCGGAAGGTCACATCATGTACAGGCTGTGGAGTGCCCCGCTGACAGTCGGGCTGATCCTCGCCCTGAGCGCGTGCGCGTCAACCCGTTTCGCTGCGGAGGAGGAAAGCAGCAATCCGACCGCAACCCAGGTCAACCCGAGCAGTCCGGCCACGATCGATTCCAACCGCGCGGAGCCGCTGCTGGGTTTGTGGCGGATGACGAGGTTGGAGGTCGGCACCGAGGACAACCTGCAGCCAATTCCCTACACCGGACAGATCGCGTTCACTCCGGACACTGTCTCCGTTCAGGCCATGAACCCTGACATGACCGCAGCGGACACCGTCTTCACCGTCCAGGGATACGAAGCCTTCTATGGCCCACTCACTCTCGACGCGAAGGCCGGGACCTTCGCCGTCACCGTGGAATCCGCAGCCGCCCGCTCTCTGATAGGTCAGACCCTGACCCGCAACTACGACATCACCGGCGACACCCTGGTACTCACCCCCATCGACCCCACCGACGGGTTCCGCGTCACCTACCAGCGGCAGACCACCTGACCCTACCGACACCACCGGACCTTCCCTGTTCAGTACTAGCCCATCTGCGAAGGAATCCCATGCTGGCCACCGTCATGTACCGCTCCGGCGACGTCCGCGTCCAAGAGGTACCCGATCCCGTCATCGGCGCCCCCACCGACGCGATCATCCGCGTCACCCACGCCTGCGTGTGCGGGTCGGACCTGCACCCCTACCACGACCTTCCCGACACCCCGGGTGGTCGCCGGATGGGCCACGAAGCCATCGGCGTGACCATCGAGACCGGTTCCGACGTCAGCACTCTCAGCGTCGGGGACACCGTCATCGTGCCGTTCGCGTGGTCGGACAACACCTGCGCGTTCTGCCGCGACGGCATCACCACCTCGTGCGTGCACGGCGGGTTCTTTGACGGCGCGCCGTCGGCCACCCAGGCCGAGCTGCTGCTGGTCCCGCAGGCCGACGGCACCGCTGTCGCGATCCCCGCCGGCACCGACGAGCGCTTCATGCCGTCGCTGCTGACGCTGTCCGACGTCTACCTGACCGGCCACCACGCCGCCGTCCGCGGCGGCGTCGGCCCGGGGAAGACGGTGACGGTGATCGGCGACGGCGCGGTCGGGCTGTCGGCGGTGCTCGCCTCACGGCAGCTGGGTGCGCAGACGATCATCCTGATGGGTCGGCACACCGCCCGCACCGACCTCGGCCGCGACTTCGGCGCGACCCACGTCGTCGCCGAACGCGGCGAGGAGGGCGTCGCGAAGGTCCTGGAGATCACCGGCGGCGAGGGGTCGCACGTCGTCCTGGAGGCCGTCGGCCACATGCCCGCCTACAAGCAGGCTTACGGGGTGGTCCGGCCCGGCGGTGTCATCTCCCGGGTCGGCGTGCCGCAGTACTCCGACGCCCCGGTCGGTTTCGCCTCGCTGTTCGGCAAGAACGCCACCCTGACCGGCGGCCCGGCCACCGTCCGCGCCTACCTGGAGGCGGCCATCCCGCAGGTGCTCGACGGCACCATCGACCCGGGCCGCGTCTTCGATCGCGAGCTGCCGCTGACCGACATCGCCGAGGCCTACCGGCTGATGGACGCCCGTGAGGCGCTCAAGGTGCTCATCCGTCCCTGACCGTCCACCCTGGAGGAACCATGAGGATCGACCACGCCACCACCGCGACCGCCCGCGGGCCGGAGTCGTCGTTCACCGGCACGGTGTTCATCGACGGTATCCGCAACCCCGACGCGCGGTCGGCCATCGGCTGCGCCCACGTGCGCTTCACGCCGGGCGCCCGCACCGCCTGGCATTCGCACCCGCGGGGCCAGACCCTGTACGTCACTGATGGTGTCGGCTACGTGGCGCGTCGCGGTTCGGCCCCGACGGAGATCCGGCCCGGTGACGTGGTCGTCATCGAGCCGGGCGAGGAGCACTGGCACGGCGCGGCGCCGACCCGGTTCATGGCTCACGTCGCGATGCAGGAGGCCGACGCCGACGGCGAAGTCGTGACCTGGCTCGAGCACGTCACCGACGACGAGTACACCGCCGGCGTGTCCGTGTGACGTCGAACAGGCCGGCGCCGAGCACCGCGCCGAATACCCCGGCAAGCACACCGTCACCAACGGCGCCCCCGCGGTGCAGGACGGGCAACGGATCTAGGTCAGCTGGCAGGAGATGGCCGTCGACGACGCCGACTTCACCGCGGTGGGAACGTCTTTTCACCCCGAATCGGGACTCGTCCGCCGCGGCACCATCAGACAGGCCGCGTCCGCGCTGCTCCCCATGCGCTCTGGTCGACCACGCCGCCGCCTGGTTCACAACCCACCGCGCCACACCGAGCTTGAGCGAGACCTGATCCGCGAACGGACCCACGCCGGCCTGCAGGTTGCCCGGGCCCGCGGCCTGCAGAGTGGTCGGCCGGGAAACCTCCACGACATTGGCGAGCCGTATGGATTCAGACTGCTCGGCAAGGGTGGAGCCTGTTCGACCGACGCGCCCAAGGTCGCGGGTAGCGCCAGCCGGGCCACTGTCGGACCACGACCGTAGGCTCCACCCGTGACGACCCCGGAGGCGTTCACCGCGTCCCACCACGACGCGCTACGGGCGTGGGCCCGCGGCCTGACCCGCTGGAGGCGGCCATCGAGCTGCTGATCCGCGGTTGCGGCGGCCGGTTCGCCGCGACCGGGCAGCCGTGGGTGCACGTCGAGGACCGCGGCCGGGCCTGGATCGACTTCGGCGAGCTCGCCGAGCAGCTCGCCGCCGACGGGCCGTGGTCCGGCGGGGAACGACGGTTGTTGGCGCTGGCCGCGTCGCTAGGCGCCGACGCGGGCCTGCTTAACGAGAATCTGCCCGGCCTGGACCGGAACAACCTCGCCCTGGTGCTCGCCGCGGTCAGCCACGCCGGCGGCAGCCAGGAACACGGACCGGTCGCGATCCTGTTCGACGACGCGGGCACGCCCTACCGCAACCCCGACCGGGAGCGCCCCGGGCCGCTGTACCCGTGGCCCTCGGGAAGGGCCTGATCAGCACTGAATCGGCTCAGCTTTACATAAGATCTATTATCGGCAATGACTGATCAACCAAGCGCACGACGAGCGCGTCGCCCGGTATCCAGCGCCAAGCCGCGACGACGGCTACTACAGCAAGTACCGCAAGAACGGCTCTATCGACGTCTTCATCGGCCCGAACGGCGACATCACCGCCGAACGGCCACACGTCCACATCATCCACAGCCCCTCCGAGAGCCGCATCGTCTTCACGGTGACGCAGTCGGACGGGCAACACACCCACACCGAGTACCTGCCCGCGTCCGCTTCGGGGAACGAGGTCAACGCGGTGGTCGACCGCCTGCATCGCCAACTGCGCTGACGACAAACACATGCGTGAAAGCGACGGTAGTGCCAAGCACCTCAGCGACGAGCAGCGTCTATATCTTCGACAATTAGAGTATCGGGCACTGAAAGCTGGGGACGCCCACCATAGATCAGCTCGCCTTTTCGACTTCGTCGACACATGGGTGCTCGGAACACCGTCACTTGTCGCGGCGTTCGCGGCGACTATTTTGACCACGATCACGCTGACACAGAGTCCCCCCGCCTTCGGTGTTCGGCTAGCCGCCGTCCTATGCGCTGCTCTTAGCGCCGCTCTCACTGGAGTGCGCAACCAGGTTGGCGCTAGCGGTCGCGCCGTGGGACATCAGCGCGCGGGTGTAGCTTACAACGCATTACGCAGGAAAACCGCCGCCGCAGCAGCGAGCACGGTCGGCGATGCGCAGTTGATAGACGGACTGAATACCCTGTATGACGAAGCTGGCCAATCGGCGCCAGTAATTCCTCGCTCACAATGGAACAAGGCAGACACCTGGACGGCGGACGCCAAGCCCCACCCCCAGTGATAGAAAGTAGTGCAGCGACCTAGATCTAACCCCGGGGCGCGGAACTAGACACCCGCACATGCGCTTGCTACACTCACCTTTCTCATTGGTTGAGGTCAGGGGCGGCAGTCCTTGGTTCGATTCCAGGTGGGATGCTGATGTTGGGCTCCCTGGTTGGTCTCGTCGTTGTTCGATTCGTATTGGCAGAAGTTCACTCTGAGCGAACTGACGTTGGTCGAGAAATGACGAAAAACTACAGGAGGACGCCTATGAGCATGTTCGAGCGCATCATCGTTGCTTTTGGCGAGACGGCTTGGGCGCTCACCATCAGCATCTTGGCGGGTGCCCTGCTCTTGCCCTGAGCCAATGAGTCGTTTCCTTACAGCGGCGGGCGTGACTCAAGGAGCTCGCCAGAGTCACCGACCGTGGCTACTCTTTTACCGTGGCGTTGAGCAGTTCGAAGATGGCAACGAAACGCTCGACGGTCTCTTCTTTCAGCGACGCGTAGAACTCGTCACGGTGCTGTGTCAGTGCATGGGCCGGAAGCGCGTGATCGAACTCGCCGCGCACTCCCGCGATTCGTCGAAGTACGGGCTGCGTGTTAAATCCGTCGACAGGTCTTGCGAGTTTTGACGCAGGTGCATGAGCGGGATTGCGTAAACCGATTTCAGCCTCGACGGTCCTGAGTGTGCCTATGTGCAGCGTAAGCCGGATGACCTGACTTGGTCCCGCACTTCGTGAAGTTCAGCGCGGTAGTCGCGGTGAGTCGATCTTGGTCGAGAGGCGAGCGATGCATCCCTTGCGCCGGTCGCGTGCATCGCAGCGCACCACGGCGTGCTTCAGGGGTGATTCCCGACTTCTCGACGAGAGGGATTTAGTTGGCCAGGTCAGCCTGCACTTCAGTGCGAGGCGCGGCGGGGGATGAGGCCCGCCAGGTCTGGACGATCAGCCCTACGGTCCGGACAGCCTCGTCGAGGGTGCAATGCCGACGTCTCCACGTCCCCGCGGCGGACGCGATGGCAAAGCTCTCCGCCGAGAGCGCGTCCTCGTGCGCGCTCGCGTTCGCGCGGGTGCGGATGGGTGCGACGAACCCCTGGCGGCCACAACGGACACGTTCCGCGATGCAGATGTCTAGTGTGGCATTGTGAGCGCATGACGAAGGCTCGGTCAGCGCGCACGGTATGGCTCGACAAGAACAGTCGTGAGCTTCACCTAGCATCGCGGGCGTCGCCAGAGCGAGACTTTGGGTTCGCGGCGCACATTTCGGAACTGCCCAACATGTCGGCAACTGACCTACGGCACGCTCTCATAGACGCGCTGAACTCGGATGTCTATTCCCCGTCACTAATTGTAACCACCGACGACCCCATCTGGTTGAACGAAGACGTGCTCACGGGAGTGACAGGCGTAGGATTTCTGGCAACCGAGGCACCGTTGGGCGGGGCACGCACGGGTGAACAACTTATGTTGATGTCACTGCACGTCCCCTTCTATACACTGTTAGAAGACCAGGACGAGCTCGAACTCGAAGTGTTCCGGCTCACGGAAGCCTTCTTGCAGCAGTCACATGTCAGCATCTTTGCAATGGAGTACACAGATGACCACATCGGAGCTCCGCCCTACTTGCTCTCACTACTTTTAGAGCCAAGCATCATCGGAAAAAGCGTTGCCGCCCTCCACGAAGTGGGCCTTGGCATGATCGCGTTGATCGAATCAGTGGAAGAGGGCGGATTGCTAGATAGAACTGCCGCACTCCACGTTCTCCGCGCTCGTCGAGCGGAAGCGCTGATCGGTCAGCCCGAGGGCCCGTGGCTAGACGTTAAGGAGAAACTGTACGACCTTGCGAGTCTCCACGGCAAGATCTCATTGGCGCAGGCCGTGGCGCGGTTTGCCAACTCAACGGATGGAGGGCTGTTGATATTTGGCATGGCGACGCGCAAAGTTGGATCCGGTGAAGTGCTCGGGAGGATCACACCCGTTGTTGTCGATGGCTACTCTGTTCGACGACACCGGCAGGCGCTGGAGAAACATTTGTACCCATTCCCGACAGGTCTGAGTGTTAGCATCGTTGCAACTGCAGCTGGTGGCAAGCTCCTTATAATTGAGCTGCCCCCCCAGCCGGACACTTCAAAGCCGTACCTCGTTCACGGCGCAATCGTGGACGGCAAGGTTCGAGGGTCCTTTGTTAGCGTGGTTCGCAGATCGGGGGAGGACTCAATACCGATCGAAGCCCCCGCTCTGCATGCACTGATGTCGGCCAATAGGTTAATTGATGTTCTCAGGGCACACGTCGGACCTTACGAGCCGTCATCACCAGTTGCGTGAGCATAGTCCTTCGGAAGTCGTTGCTTGAGGACGTCAATCCGACGTTCCGGTTGAGGACGGGACGGGCCTCGATTAGCTTCGCTCTAGGTTTGGTTTGCTTGTTGCCATCTGACTGTGGGGGAACCCATAGGATACCCCCAGTCAGCACTGCATCCTTCTGAACTATGTAGTTGGCAAGTTGTATTAGTACTTGCCGTTTCTAGCCACATTCCCGCACCCTCCCGCCATATTGGACGGCGAAAGACCACGTTTGACGGAACCACGTCGGAAAAAGCCGAAGGGGCCGCATACGCGCGCAAGTTGTCAGCCATGGCTCTCCAAGACGACCGCGTGCACACCTCGCGCTCGGCCCTAGTAGTCATCGCTCGAGGCGCCGTCTCGATGGCGTCTTCCTCGCGCCGCGCCGAGCCTGCTGTTGCTTCATGTAGTCGGCGTACTAGGTGTTGCGGTCATGACGTTGGTGACGGCGGGGCGGGTGTGAAGGGGGCAGGCCCTCGGCGACAGGATGTGGGTGTCTACGCCTCATCATGTGAAGTCAGCCAAGGAGCCTGCCCGTGTCCCACCGTAATGCCCCGTTGACCCCGGAAGGTCGGCTCCGCCTGGTCCAGCGGTGCGCCACCAGGCCGTTGTCGCATGTCGCGGCCGAGGCCGGAGTGTCGCGGGCG
>NZ_BMNA01000023.1 GCF_014646215.1 Nakamurella endophytica | reverse complement strand
AACACGTTCGCCGCCGTCGTGACCAACCGGTTGCCCAACACGTACACGTACGAGAACGCGTTGTGGCTACCGAACGTGCGCGTCCCGTACACCACCGTCGCGTCCCCGGCCAGCACCGGAGCCAACAACGCCGGGATCTCCTCCGGCGCGTACTCCAGATCCGCATCGCACATGATCAGGTAATCCCCGGTCGCCAACTCCGCACCCTTGCGGATCGCCGACCCCTTCCCACCATTGACCGGCTGCAGATGCACCCGCACCCGCGGATCACCCGCCCACGCCCGGTACAACTCCCGCGTCCCGTCCGTGCTGCCGTCGTCCACCACGACCAACTCCACGTCCACCGGGAAATCCACCGCCAACACCCGACCCACCGCCGACCCCAACGTCGCGACCTCGTTGTAGACCGGCATCAGGATCGACAGCTTCACGGTGGTTCCCCCCAGTCCCGGCTGTGCAGCCACCGGACGCTAGCAGAGGACGGCGCCGCTCCCGGGACGCCCGGACCGGTCACCGGCCGGTGCGTCCCGAGCCCGGATGTGCCCGCAGGCGACGGGCGGTGCGGTGGCCGGCGGTGCCGACCCGGGCGGTGCGGTGACCGGCCGGGTGCGCCGGATCAGCGGTCCGCGGTGCCGACGGCCACGGGAACCGCCGGTGCCGGGTGCGCGCGGAACACGAAGGTGCGGAAGGACCAGAAGCGGAACGCGGTCGCCGCGGCCAGCCCCACCACGTTGGCCGAGATGTTGTCGGCCGCCGGTGACCGCCAGCCCAGCAGGTCGTGCGAGACCAGCAGGCACGCCTCGCTGATGCCGAGCGCGACGGCGGACATCACCAGGAAGAGCGAGAGCTCGCGACGCAGGCCGCGGCGGGACCGGTGCCGCCAGGTCCAGTGGCGGTTCATCAGGTACGACGACACGGCGGAGACTGTCGTGGAGCAGGCCTTGGCCGCCCACGCCCAGGGCAGCGGGCCGAACAGCAACAGGTTGAACAGCACGATGTCCAGCACGGTGTTCACCGCGCCGACGACCCCGAACGCCCCGAGCTCGGCGGCCAGCCGCCGCGGCACGGACCGCACCCCACCCTGGACAGCCACTCGCGCACGGTATCCGTTCGCAGCGTGAACAAATCGTTGGCTCGACGGGGCCGCGACGAGTGTCACACCGAGGTCCGGCTCCGAGCCGGTCACGCCCGAGCCGCCGTCGACCGATCGGCCGGACGCCGGCGACGGAGGGCCCCGTTCGTCCGCGCCGACGGGGCCGCTGCTCTCCGGCCGGCTCCCCCGACGAGCCGCAGAACCGGTCGAACGCGCAGGCCTCCATGTCCTCGGGCACCACGTGACCGTCGGCGTCGTGGTACTCCCAGGTCGTACCCACCGCGCTGCCGGGCGACCAGACGCCGGCTGCACCGGTCGATCGGCAGCACCCGGTCCCGCACGCCGTGGGACACGAAGACCCGCGGCCGGCGCCGCAGGTCGGTCGGCGCCACGAACCACGGTGAGTGAGAAGGCGAGAATGTCGCCGAACAGGTCGCCGTTGACCAGCCCGGTGGACAGGGCGTAGCTGGCTCGGTCCGAGAAATCGGCCAGTGCAACGCGTCCCGCGTCGACCTGGTGCGTCGCGAACACCTGCGCGAGCGCCAGGCCCAGGACGCCGACGTCCGGCCCGAACCCGCCGAGCAGCCCGTCCCGTCCCGCGGTCAGTTCCGGCGGCCGCAGCCCCGGCATCGCCGCCGCCGGCCGGCCGGCGCCACCCGCGGCCGGCGCCACCCGCGGCCGGCGCCACCCGGTGTCGGTGCGCGGTCAGCCGCCCGCGGGCGTGCCGGCACCGTCCGGGCGGTCGCCCCGTCCCGTCCCGTCCTCTCCCAGTCGTCCCTCCGGTCACCGTGCCACCCCGGTGCCACCGGACCGCACGGCCTCCGGTCCACCGCTGTGCAGCACGACCAGGTGCTGCGTCGCCCGGGTCATCGCGACGTACCGGTCCACCGCGCCCTCGACCCCGGTGCCCCAACGGTCCGGGTCCACGAGGACCACCAGGTCGAACTCGAGACCCTTGCACAGCTGCGGCGGCAGCGACCGCACCCGCCCGGTGGACCGCACGGCCGGGTCGCCGACGACGCACACCGTGCCCTCGGCATGGGAACCGAGCCACTCGTCCAGCGTGGCGGTCAGCTCCGTCGCCGCCGCGTGCACCACCGGCCGCCCGCTGCTGCGGACGGAGGTCGGCACGCCGGCGTCGGGCAGCACGGCCCGGATGACCGGCTCTGCCAGGACCATCACCTCTCGGGGGGTCCGGTAGTTGATCCGCAGCGACGCCGACCGCGGGCTCCCGGCGCCTACCCTGGTCAGCCGCTCCTGCCACGACTCGAGGAAGCCGTGCCGGGCCTGTGCCCGGTCGCCCACCACGGTGAGGCTGCGCGACGGGCAGCGCGACAGCACCATCTGCCACTCCGCATCGGTCAGCTCCTGCGCCTCGTCGACGACGACGTGACCGAACGGCCCGGCCAGCCCGTCCGGGTCCGGGCCGGTGCCGGTCCCGTCGTCGGCCAGCACCTGCTGCAGGTCCTGCCCGCGCAGCATGCTCATCACGGCCATCTCCGAATCGTCGGACTCGATCAGGTGGTCCACCACCGCCGCCATGGATGCCGCCCGGACCGCTGCCTCGGCCCGCCACCGGCGCTCGTGCCGGGCGGCCGCCGGGTCGCCGAGGCGCTGCCGCGCGGCGTCGAGCAGCGGCAGGTCGGGCAGCGTCCAGCGCTGCGGATCGGGCCGCTGCAGCCGCTGCACCTGCTCCGCGTCCAGCCAGGAAGCGCACCGGCGCAGGTAGGCCGGTACCGACCACAGGTCCGCGACGAGGTCCGCCGCTTCGACCAGGGGCCAGGCACGGCGGAGCGCGCCGAGCAGCTCCGGGTTCCGGCGCAGCGCGGCCCGTACGGCTTCGGCCGGGACACCCGGGCGGTGCCGCTCGAGCAGGATCTCGACCAGTTCGTCCAGGACCTGCTCGCGGGCGGTGTTGTGCGGGGTGCCCGGATCGGGCGCGTCGAACGCCCTCGCCCAGTCCTGTCCGGTGAGCCGGACCTCGTCCCAGTCGGTCTCCACCACGAGCCCGGTGACCGGCGGCTCCTCGTGGAACCGGACGGCGGCCTCGACGGCGCCACGGACCATCGCGGCGGACGACTTGAGCCGCGCGACCTCGGGGTCGTCCTCGGCGACCGCGGCGGCGCCCTCGGCGACCAGGTCGCGCAGGGTGCACAGGCGCACGCCGTCCTCCCCCAGCCCGGGCAGCACGTCGGCGACGTAGCCCAGGTAGGGCCGGTGCGGGCCGACGACCAGTACCCCGCCGTCCCGGACGAGCCGTGGCTCGCGGTACAGCAGATGCGCGCACCGGTGCAGGGCGACCACGGTCTTCCCGGTGCCCGGGCCGCCGTCGACGACCAGGACGCCGCGCGAGCCGGCCCGGATGACGGCGTCCTGGTCGGTCTGGATGGTGGCGAGCACGTCCTGCATCCGCGCCGTCCGGCTGCGCCCGAGACCGGCCAGGAAGGCCGAGTGGTCGTCGAGCGCCGCCGTCCCGGTGACGCCCTCGGGGCCGAACACCTCGTCCCAGTAGTCGCTGATCCCGCCGCGGGTCCAGCGGTAGCGGCGGCGGCTGACCAGGCCCATCGGGTGCGCGTGCGTCGCTGCGAAGAACGGCTCGGCCGCCGGGGCGCGCCAGTCCACCAGCAACCGGCGGCCGGTGCCGTCGGTCAGCCCGATCCTGCCGACGTAGACCGGCTCAGGCTCGTCGGACCGCACCATGCGTCCCAGGCACAGGTCCAGGCCCGAGCGCCGCAGCAGCCGCAGCCGCGCGGTCAGCCGGTGGATCTCCTCGTCGCGGTCCAAGGCCTGGGACCCGGACCGGGCGGGCGCCCTGCGCTCCGCGGCGAGCCGGTGCGTCAGCTCCGCGACGGAGCGCTCCAGCGCCGCGGCGATGTCCGCGAAGTGCCCTTCGTCGCCGGCGACGAGCGCGGGGTCCGCCTTGGCGGTCAGGTGGCCGGGCAGCCGGAAGACCCCGGCGGGGATCCGGTGGTCCGGAGCCGCGGCGGCGGTGTCCGGGCCGTGGGCGGCGGTGTCCTGGGTACGGGCGGCGGGCGTGGTCATCGGTCGCGTGTCTCCCTGTCCGGGCCACCCACCGCGCCGCTCATCGCGGCGTCGTCGCAGGTCGTGGGCCCGGCCGGGGATTCTGCGCGGCACCCCGGGTCTTGCCGCAAGACGCGGGGTGCGCTCTACTGTGGAAGTGGCGGGAGGGGCTGCCCGCCGTCAGTCCGGGTGCCCGGCGATGTTCAGCACGGTGCCGTCGGGTGCCCGTACGAAGAAGCGGTGCACTCCCCACGGCTCGGTCGTCAGCGGGTGCACGATCTGGTACCCGCGGGCCTGGGCGTCGGCGTAGGCGGCCTCGACGTCCTCGACGTGCACCGAGACCGCGGAGTCGACGGGAGCCGAGGCGTCGCCGGTCACCAGCTGGACCGTGGCCCCGGTGTCCGGCGAGGTGTACCGCGCGACCCAGCCCAGGTCGAACTCCTCCGTGGTGAGGCCGAGGTAGTCGGTGTAGAAGGATCGGGCCGCCGCGACGTCGGGGACGTGCAGGTTGGCCATGATGCGGAAGACGCGCACGGAGGGCTCCTGTCCGGACGGGTGCCTCGATCCTGGCCCCGGCGCCCGGACCTGTCGACCGGGCACGGCGGTCATCCGCGACCGCGGACCGGCTCCGGAGTGGCCGACCAGGCACCGCGGGGCTCCCCGTCGGCATCCCCGAGGCCGCGGGCGCGCCGCACCTCCCGCAGGCGCCGCAGCGTCTCCGCCGGCCAGCCCCGCTCCACCTCCTGCGGCGTGTTCACCATGCCGCTGAAATTGACCTGCGCGGCGCCCGACGACCACGGCAGCAGGCCGTCGAGGACCGCCCGGACCGCGGCCGCGGCGGCGGTCCTCGCGGGCCCGTCGGTGCGGCCGTCCGGGCCGTCGGGGATCGGCCGGCTCGACGCCCAGACACCGAAGGCGGCGTCCCGGCCGGCCACCGCGTCGTCCACCGGGACGGCGAAAGCCCCGCCCAGGTGCCGGATCTCGACGATGCCCAGCGGGGCGCGCACCGCCGGGCCGGCGCGGTCGAGCAGCGCCGCGACGGTGTCCTCGGTCAGGTCGTCGAGCAGCAGGCCGCCACCGGCGTGCGCCGACGGCAGCACCGGGTCCCGGTGGATCTCGCCGATCCGCCCGTACGGCAGCGGCCCGAACCCGCCGGCCACCGGTGTCCCCGCGGATCGCAGCGGGGCGAGCAGCTCGTCGGCCTGCTGCGGGGTACCGACGACGGCCGCCCGCAGGTGCACGACGCTGCGGCCGCGCAGCGGCTCGGGCACGGTGGGCAGATCCGGTGGGCGCAGCAGCGCCACGGATGTGGTGACGGTGTCCGGCACCGTCCCCGAGGTCACCCAGGTCCGGTACGTCGCCAGCACCTGCGGTATGTCCGCGGCGTCGAAGTACCATCCGCCGGCCTGCATCTCGGGTCGCTCGACGAGCCCGACGGTGACCGCGGTGACCACCCCGAGGTCGTGCTTGCCTCCGCGCAGCGCGAAGAACAGGTCCGGTTCGGCGTCCGCCGTCACCGTGAGCGGGGCCCTTGCCTGCGGCAGCACCACCTCCAGGGAGCGGACCCGGTCGGAGCAGATCCCGTAGGTCCGGCCGACCGGTCCGTGGCCGCCGCCCAGCAGCAGTCCGACCGCGCCGACGTCCGGGGCGGACCCGCAGATGGCCGCCAGGCCGACCGCGTCCGCGGCGGCCACGACCTCTCGCCAGCGGGTGCCCGCGCCGACCCGGGCGGTGCGCTGCTCGGCATCGACGGTGACCCCGGCCAGCCGGCGGGTGGTCAGCAGGACACCGCCGTCGAGCTCCGGGATGTCGGCGTGGCCGGTGCCGACCACGGCGACCGGCAGCCCGTGTGCCGTGGCCAGCTGCAGTGTGGCGACGACGTCCGCGCCGGACGCCGCACCGACGGCCGCGTCGGGGCGGTGCCGGACCGCCAGGTCGAAGCCCGCCACCTCGGCGGTGTAGTCCGGGTCGTCCGGGACGAGGACGGGTCCGGCGACGGCGGAGCGCAGGGCACGCACGGCGGGCGGCGTGATGCGGGCCGGCGACGGTGCGGTCAGGACGGGATCCATGTCAGCGTCCTCCCCGGGAGTGGTGGGTGCGTCGCGGCATGACGGCCTCTCCAGCAGGTGCCGGGCCGCACGGGCCCGGGCGGTGGTCCGGTGGTGTCCACCCACCCTCGCCGAGGGCCGTCGCCGGCGTACTGGCGATTTCCACCAGTTCCGCGGCCGGCTGGGTCGGCCCGATCCACGACGGCGGGGTCCGGCCCACCGCCGGTCACCGGGCCGCCGCCGTGCCAGGATCCAGGGGCGCCCGTCACCCCTCTGCGACGACCACCTGCGGAGCCCTGCCGATGCACTTCTGGAGCGAGACCGAACGGAGCA
This sequence comes from Nakamurella endophytica, assembly GCF_014646215.1. Classification (GTDB taxonomy): domain Bacteria; phylum Actinomycetota; class Actinomycetes; order Mycobacteriales; family Nakamurellaceae; genus Nakamurella; species Nakamurella endophytica. The sequence goes on along the minus strand of NZ_BMNA01000023.1, from coordinate 16,449 downwards.
CCCTGCGGGCCGCCGTCGACCGCGCCCGCGCCGGACGTCCCGGCCTGCTGGTGGTCGAGGGTGCGCCCGGCACCGGCAAGACCGCGCTGCTGGACGAGCTGGTCGCCACCGCGACCGACTTCCGGGTGCTCCACGCGGACGCGCTGGAGTCCGGCGACCAGACGCCGTTCGACCTGCTCGAGCAGTGGGGGTCGCAGGTCGCCGAGCTGCCGCAGATCCGCCCGATGGTGCTGGCGCAGGCGCTGCGCGAGCGGCTGGACGAGGTCGGCGGGGACGCACCGGTGCTGCTGCGCGCGGACGACCTGCAGTGGGCAGACCCGGAGTCCGTGGAGGCGGTGACCTGGTTGCTGCGCCGGGCCACCGGCGACCGCCTGCTCGTCGCGGTCGCCACCCGGCCGTGGGCGTCCGGCGTGCACGACGGACTCCGCCGCTGGGCGTCCGGCCCGGGCAACGCCTGGTGGCTCCGGCTGGCCGGCCTGACGGTGACCGACGCCCGCCGCCTGGTCGCCGAGCTGCGGCCGGAGGTGACGGCCGACGTCGCGGAACGGCTGTGGCGGCACACCGGCGGCAACCCGCTGTACCTGCGGGCGCTGCTGCGCGAGCACGACGCCGAGGAGCTGCGCCGGACCCGGATGTTGCCGGCGCCGACCGAGTACGCGCAGCTCACCGCGCGGCAGGTGGCCAGGGTGCCGGCGGCGTCGGCGGAGCTGCTGCGGGCCGTGTGCGTGCTGGGCAGCGGCTGGCTCAGCCTGTACGACGCCGCGGCCGTGGCCGACGTCGCCGAACCCGGGGACGCGGCCGCCGCGCTGGCCGACGCCGGGCTGGTCCGCGAGCAGTGGCCGGACGGCGGGCCGTGGGTGCGGGTGGCGCACGCGCTGACCCGGTCGGCGGTGTACCAGTCGACGCCGCCGAGCCGGCGCCGGCTGCTGCACCTGCGCGCCGCCGGGACGACCACCGACCGGGCGACGAGCCTGGAGCACCGCATCGCCGCGGCCGAGCACTACGACGACGTGCTGGCCGACGAGCTGTCCCGGTTCGCCGGCGAGTTGCACGACGCCCGGTCGCACCGGCTGGCCGCCCGTTACCACCGCTCGGCCGCCGCGCTGAGTTCCGATCCGTCGGTGCGGGAGCGCCGCCGGTTGGAGGCCGTCCTCGACGCCCTGCTCGGCCAGGACACCGACCTGTCCACCGCCGACCGGCAGCTGCTGACCAGCGCGGCGGACACCCCGGAACGGACCGTGGTGCAGGCGGCGCTGGAGATCGTCCTCGGCCGCTGGGACGTGGCGCTGGGGCTGCTCGACCCGGTGCCGGCCGCACTCGACGATCCCGCAGGCGTCCGCCCGCTGACGGCCTACCGCCACCTGGTGCTGCTGGCCTGGGCCGGGATCGGCGCCGGGGCGACGACGGCCGCGGTGGCGAGCGCGCTGCAGCGGGCGGCCGCGATCGGGGTCGAGGACCCGGCGCTGGCCGGCTATGCGGCGTCCCCCGGGTTCTACGTCCTGGAGCGCACCCAGGGTCTGTCCGGCGCCGCCGCGCTCTTCGCCGACCTGCCCGAGGACCCCGCGTCCGCGCCTCCGGAGCAGACCGTCACCGTCGCCGGCCGCGGGGTGCTGCGGCTGCGCAGCGGCCTGCTCGAGCCGGCGACGCGTGACCTGGCCGAGGTGCACCGCAGGTTCAGCAACGGCGAGGTCGACATCGCCGACGGCGCCTACATCGCCCGGCTCGGTCAGGCGCACTGGTGGCGCGGCCGGTGGGACCAGGCCCGGGCGGCCTACGAGACGGCCGTGGACGCCGGATCCGGCCGGTTCCTGCAACCCATCGTGGCCGCGGCCGTGTCGCTGCTGCCGTCGACCGAGGGCCGTTTCGCCCGCGCCGACGAGTTGTTGGACCAGGCGCGGGACTTCCACCGGCGCAAGCCGTGGGAGGAGGCCGGCCGGATGCTGATGGTCGCCGAGGTCGTCCGGCTGCACGCCGGGGCGGACCCGGACGCCCGTCGCGGCTACGTCCGGTCGCAGCAGGCCCTGTTCGACCGGTTCACCGCGTCCCGCGGCAACGGGCTGGTCGAACTGCTGCACGCGGCGCTGGCCGCCGCCTGGGCCGGCGACGCCGATCTCGGCGGCTGGGCGCTGACGTCGATCGAGCGGTTGCCGCTGCTGCCTGACTGGTCCGGTGCCGTCCGGGACTGGCTGCGCGGGCTGCTCGAGGAGGCGACGGGCCGGGACCCGGCGGTCGCCGCCGCCTCGCTGCGGCGGGCGGCGGGGGCGCCGTCGGCCGAGGTGCCGCTGTACCGGGCGCACCTGCTGGTGGACCACGCGCGGATCGCGGCCCGGGCGGGCCGGACCGACGTCGCCGAGCGCGCCGGGCGGGAGGCCGCCGAGCTGTACCGGACCCTCGGGGCCGCGCCCTACCTGGAGGCTGGCCGCAGCGGCGAGCCGGTCGGCGCGGCGCCGCGGCCGGTCAAGGACGCGTGGGCGATGACCGACCGGGAACGCGAGGTGCTCGCCCTGGTCCTCAACGGGTTGAGCTACGCGCAGATCGCCCGGGAACTGTTCATCACCCAGAGCACCGTCGCGTTCCACCTGTCCAACCTGTACGCCAAGACCGGTGTCACGTCGCGGCACCAGCTGACCGCCATGGTGCGCGGTGACCCGGCCTCGTTCGGAATGCTCGGCGTCCCGGCCTGACCGGGGCGACGCGCCGGTCCTTGCGCGCGCGGACTGGTAGTTCCTACCAGTCGCCCGCGAGCCGGTCGGGGCCACGCTGGATCACGTCCGGCCCGCCCCGGGCCGCCGGCCGTCGAGTACCCAGCGAGAGGCATTGTCGTGCACCGGATGTCCCAACGTTGGCTGGTACTGGTCGCGATGACCGGCTCGCTGTCCATGATCCTGCTGGACCAGACCGTGGTGACGGTCGCCCTGCCGTCGATGAGCCGCGAGCTGGGCCTGTCGGCCGGCGGTGAGCAGTGGGTGGTCAACGCCTACGTGCTGGCCATGGCGGCGCTGGTGGCGCTGGGCGGCAAGCTCGGTGACCGGCTCGGCGGCGTCACGACCTTCCGGATCGGGGTGACCGTCTTCTTCCTGGCGTCGCTGGCCTGCGGCTTCGCACCGGCCACCGACCTCGGGGAGGCGTGGATCATCGCCGCCCGGGTGCTGCAGGGCGCGGGCGCCGCGCTGATGACGCCGGTGTCCGCGGCGCTGGTGATCGGCGCCTTCTCGGTGGCCGAACGGGGCCGGGCGATGGCCGTCTACGCCGGGATCAGCCAGGTCTTCCTCGCCGTCGGCCCGCTGCTCGGCGGTGTGCTGACCGAGGCGGTCTCCTGGCGCACCGTGTTCTGGCTCAACGTGCCGGTGGGCGTGGCCGCGCTGGTGCTGGTGCACGTCGCGCACCCGGCCGACGTCCGCACCGACGGGGCCCGGATCACCGCAGCGCCGGTGGCCGGCCTGGTGCTCGGGGTGGCCGCCACGGTTCTCGCCGTCCAGCAGGCCGGGACCTGGGGCTGGACGTCACCGGCCACGGCGGGACTGCTGGCGGTCGGCCTGGTGCTGCTGGGCGCTTTCGTCGTCGCCCAGCTGCGCTCGCCGTCGCCTCTGGTGGACGTCCGGCTGCTGGGGCGGCGGGCGTTCCTGGCCGACGTCGTGGTGCTGGGGCTGGTGCAGTTCGGCCTGCTCGCGGTGATCCTCTACAGCTCGATCTACCTCCAGGTCCTGCTCGGCATGAGCCCGATGCTCGCCGGGGTCTGCGCCCTGCCGCTCATCGTCGCCATCGCCGCGGCCGCCCAGCTCGGCGGCCGGTGGTACGACGCGGCCGGCGTCCGGCCCCCGGTGCTGACCGGGGTGCTGGTCGGCACCGCCGGACTGCTGGCGTGGGCGGTGTCGCTGCCGACGCTGGGCTACGGCGCCCAGGTGCCGGGCATGGTGCTCACCGGTCTGGGCATCGGGCTGCTGATGTCGCCGACGAACACCGACGCGCTCGGCCGTGTCGACGCCGCGGACCGCAGCCAGGCGTCCGGCATCGTGCAGACCGTCCGGCAACTGGGCGGCACGCTGGGCGTCGCTGTCATCGGTGCGGTCGTCCTCGGCGCGGAGGGCGGGCCCGGCGCCGGCGGCCGGCCCCAGCACGCCGCGGACGCCATCACCCTCGGCTTCTTCTGCGCCGCAGCGGCTTTCGTGCTGGCCCTGGTCGCCGGCACGGCCCTGCTGTCCCGGGAGCGACTCACCGTCGACCCCTCCGCCGGGCCGGCGCCGGCCGCCGTCGGCTGACGGCGGCCGGATCTGCATGGCCCGCTCCCCGACCGGGTACCTGTCGGGCGACCTCGCCGGGCGTCTGTCGGGGGCCGGCCGGCGAGGTCCCCGCCTACCGGTACGCGCCGGCAGCGATGTCCTCGACCAGCGTCGGCCCGGACGGCGTCCAGCCGAGCAACTCCCGGGTGGTCGCGCTCGTGGCGGCCAGGTCCATGCCGAAGAAGCCGCCGATCCAGCCCCACTGCGCCGCCACGTCCTGCGCGGGCACCGGCCGCACCGGCAGGTCCAGCGACCGGCCGAGCGCCTCGGCGATCTCCCGGGTGGGCACGCCGTCCTCGGCCACCGCGTGCAGCCGCGTGCCGGCCGGGGCCGCCTGTAGCCCCAGCGTCACCATCCGCGCCGCGTCCGACCGGTGCACGGCGGCCCACCGGTTCGTCCCGTCGGCCGGGTAACCCGACACGCCGGAACGGCGCGCGGTGTCGGCGAGCACGGCGAGGAAGCCGTGGTCGTCCACTCCGTGCACCGTCGGGGCGAACCGCAGCATCACGGTCCGCACCCCACGCTCCACGAACTCCAGCGCCAGGCTCTCGCTGCCGCCGCGCGGCGCGTCCGGGCCGTGGAAGGGCGACGGGTCGGCCTCCGTCCCCGGGCGCCCGGTAGCCAGCCCGGCGACGCCGGACGCGACCAGCAGGGGCCGGCCACTCCCGGCCAGGGTGTCGCCGAGCACCTGCACGGCGTCGCGCTCGGCGCGGTTCGACGCGGCCGGATCGGACCAGTCGTGCTTGTTGGCCAGGTGGATCACGGCGTCGGCCGGGTCGGCCCCGGCGCGCAGGCTGCCGGTGTCGTCGAGGTCTCCCCGGCGGACCCGGGCGCCGCGGGCCTCGAGCCGCTCGGCGGCGGCGTCCGACCGGGCCAGGCCGGTGACCTCGTGCCCGGCCGCGAGCAGGTCGTCGACCACCGCCGACCCGATCCAGCCCGACGCTCCGGTGACGAATACGTGCACTGCGGACTCCTCTTCTCGTCCCCGCGGCGATGTCTGCCGCTGACATCACTGTAGACCCTGACGTCAGTCGCTGTCATCACTAGACTGAGGGCGTGGGACGGTGGCAACCCGGCGCGGCACAGCGGCTGCAACAGGCCGCCCTCGAGCTGTTCGACCGGCAGGGCTTCGACGGCACGACGGCCGCCGAGATCGCCGAGGCGGCCGGGCTCACCCAACGGACCTTCTTCCGGCACTTCCGGGACAAGCGCGACGTGCTGTTCTTCGGCCAGGAGGAGTTCGTCCGGGCGTTCCGTGCCGGGATCGACGCCGCGCCGGCCGGCACGGCGCCGATGGACCTGGTGGCCGCCTCGCTCGCGTCCGCCGCCACGTTCTTCCCGGACGAGCGGCGGCCGTACTCGCGGCTGCGCCAGGCGGTGATCGACGGCAACCCGACGCTGCAGGAGCGGGAGCGCCACAAGCTGGCCGAACTGGCCACCGCGGTGGCCGCGACGCTGCGCGACCGCGGCATCGGCGAGCCCGCCGCCACGCTGGCCGCCGAGTCCGGCGCCACCGTCTTCGACGTGGCGTTCGCGCAGTGGATCCGTCCGGACGAGCACCGGTCGCTGGCAGAGGTCGCCGCGGACGTGCTCGCGGAACTGCGCGACCTGGGCATCGCCCGCTGACCCGACCCGCCCGGGGACGGCAGCACTGGCGCTGCGACGGGGCGGCGGTCACCCGACCGGACCGATAGCCTGCGCAGCGACGACCCGGCGGGCCGCCCGGCCACCGGCACCACGGCGACCTGCCGGGAGGCCGAGGGGTCACCGGAGATGGGGCGACCGTGGGTGCGATCGGCAGTGCGGTGGACCGGCTCGACGCAGCCCTCGGGTCGGGGTTGGAGGCGCTGGTCCGGCGGCACCACCAGCGCCGGCTGCGCGGCCTGGGGCATCCCGCCGTCGCCGACCTACCGGACGACGCACCGGGTTGGGCACCCGGCGACACCCCGCCGCGCGAGGGCAACCACGTCGACGTCCTGATCGACGGGCGCAGCGCGCTGCGGGCGATCGACGAGGCGGTGCGGTCCGCGCGATCCCACGTGCACATCGCCGGGTGGCACCTGGAGCCGGAGTTCCGGCTGACCCGCAACCCCGGCGAGCCCGCGGTCGCGGACCTGCTGGACGACGTGGCCCGGCGCGGGGTGGACGTGCGGGTGCTGCTGTGGGCGGGGCCGCCGCTGCCGTTCTTCCAGCCGACCCGGCGCAGCGTGCAGCGCATCCGGCGCCGGCTGACCGCGGGCGGGAGGGTGCGCTGCGAGCTCGACGCCCGGGAACGCACCCTGCACTGCCACCACGAGAAGCTGGTCGTCGTCGACGACGAGGTGGCCTTCGTCGGCGGCATCGACCTGTCCCGGCTCGCCGGCGACCGCTGGGACCACCACGACCACCCGCCCCGCGACACGACCGGCTGGCACGACGTCGCGGCGCGACTGCGCGGCCCGGTGGTGGGCGACGTCGCCGCGCACTTCCGGTCCCGCTGGCAGGAGGTGGCCGGCGAACCGCTGCCCGCCCCCACCACGCCGCCGCCCGCCGGTCGCAGCACGGTGCAGCTGGTGCGGACCGTTCCCGAGAAGACCTACGGGTTCGCCCCGCGCGGCTACTTCGGCAATCTCGCCGCCTACCACGCGATCCTGACCGAGGCGCGGCGGTTGGTGTACCTGGAGAACCAGTTCCTGTGGTCCATCGAGATCGTCGACCTCCTGGTCGACAAGCTCCGCCGCCCGCCGGACCCGGACTTCCGGGTGGTGGTGCTGCTGCCGGCCAGGCCCAGCAACGGCAAGGACACCACCCGCGGCCAGCTCGCCCGGCTCCTGGACGCGGACGCCGACCAGGGCCGGTTGCTGGCCACCACGGTGCGCGCCGTCGACGGCGACACCGAGGGTTCGGTGTACGTGCACGCCAAGGTCGGCATCGTCGACGACCACTGGCTCACCCTCGGGTCCACCAACCTGAACGAGCACTCGCTGTACAACGACACCGAGGTCAACATCGTCACCGACGACCGGGAGCTGGCGCGCCGCACCCGACTGCGGTTGTGGAGCGAGCACCTTCAGCTCGACGAGTCCGAGATCGACGGCGACACCACCGAGGTCGTCGACCGGTACTGGAAGACGATTGCGGCCGAACAGCTGCGCCGCGCCGACGACGGCCGGCCACCCACGCACCGGCTGGTGCAGCTGCCCGCGGTCTCCCGGCGGTCCGAGCGGCTGGAGGGCCCGGTACGCGGGCTGCTGGTCGACGGGTAGGTGGTGAAGCACCTGCAGTGACCGCTGTCCGCCGGTGCGTCGGCGGTGACGGCTGTCCCGCCGGCGGACGGCTGTCCGCGGCGGTGCTCGCATCGCCTGCCGCTGATGGCGGATCGGGTCAGGTGTCGATGCACAGGATCGTGGCGTCCTCCGACGGCCCGTCCTGCTGCGTGCGGTCGAGCAGGTCGGCGGTCACCAGCCGCACGACCTCGTCGGGGCTCAACGATCTCGCGCGGCGCGCGATGTCCTCGGCGCGCTGTCCCGCCGCACTGTGGCGAGCGAATCCGTCGCCGAGGACGATCAGCCGACCGCCGCGACCGACGTCGAGAGGCGTTGCCCGATACGACGTCTCACCGGTCAGGCCGGCCGGGTCGTGACGAGGCAGCCGGAGGCGGGTCAGGCTGTCGTCCTGCTCGAGCACGTCGATGCCGTCGGAGGCCACCACGTGCACCGACCACGGTTGCACTGTCAGACGCAGCAGCAACATCGCAACCGTGGCCTCGCCGCGGAAGTGCCGGAACACCGCTTCGTCGACGAGCGCCGCCTGCTCGGCGGGGTCGCACCCCATCGTGCGGGCGTGACGCAGGGCGGCCAGGGCGAGACCCGTGATCAGCGGCGCGGTGTAGCGGTCGACCGCGACGTCGAGCACCGCAAGATCGATGGCGGTGAACCCGTCGCGTCGGACGATCTCGGTGTCGTGGGAGTCGGTGCAGCCGTCGTAGGAGGGCTCGACATGGGCAGCGATGTGGATCCCGTGGGTCACGGTGCGGCGTGGTCCCAGTTGCCGAGCCTGCATCTCGGCGCCGACCGTCCAGGCCCGGGTCCGGGCGGCGAGCTCGAGACGACGGCTGGCACTGGCGGCTTCGTCGAGATGCACCGCTGCCGTCGGGGCGAGAGCCGCGAGCAGGTCCGTGGGCCCCGGGCCCGGCTCGGCGCCGAACGTCACCGAGAGCACCCCCAGCCGCCTGTCGGCGGTGAGAGGCAGGTGTGCGACGGTGTGCTCGCCGACCGACTCCAGAGTCGGCTCCCCCGTCCGCAGTGCGGTGCCGGCCGCACCGCGATCGACCGTCTCGTCGCTCGGGGGTCGCACGTCACCTGCGACCCCGGCGGCCTCCGACCGGGCCCAGGCTGCGACGTGCAGGAAACGGCCGTCGAAGGTCAGCACCCGCAGGACGCATTCCTGCGCATCGACCGCGGAACGGACGAAGTGCACGGTCTCGTCGGGGATGTCGTCGGGTGCTGCGGTAGCGAGTCGCCGCTCGAGGGCCCACACGCCGTCCGAGACGGCCGGAGCCGCCGGGCGGCCGGGACCCGCTCCCGATGCGGCGGATGCCGCCGGGCCGCTGGCAAAGCGGTCCAGCGACTCCACCACCCGGTTCCGGTCCTCGACAGACAGGTGACCGAGGAGGTCCTCCCAGATGGCGACACGGGCATCGTCCCAGCGCTGGGCCAGCTGCCGGCCCAGCGCGGTGAGCCGCAGTTCGACCTCCCGACGATCCTGCTCGGCCGGCGTCCGGGTGACCAGCCCCAGGCCCTGGAGCCGGTCGGCCCACCGGCTCGCCGTCGACACCGACACCACGCTCGCCTCCGCGATCACCGATATCGACGCCGACTGTCGCCGGCGCAGATGCACGATCATGCTGAGCTGGGCGGGCGTGACCGCCCGCTCCACGGCCTCCGCGGCGCGGGCGTAGCGGTCGGCGACGACCGCGGACAGACCCACCAGGGTGTCCCGTACGTGCTCGTCCACCCGAGCATGATCCCGCGCCGGTCGGCGCGGACGTGCACCGGCGCCGGCGCCGCGACACCGGATCCTTCGGCCGGCCGGTGGCCCTGCCGGACGTCTCTCCGGATCCCGGAGTAGCGTGCGAGTCGCAACCTTCGCACTTTGCAAACATCCGTCTCGCACCGCCACCGAAGGAGCTTCCATGCACCCTGATGCCACCCTGGCCGCCGAGTTCACAGCGACCTCGAGCTACCCGCATGCGCAGTACCTGCTCGTGCTGTACGGCTTCGTGGTCGCAGCGTTCGCGCTGTTCGCCGCCGGGGTCTACGGCGCGAAGACCAGCGGCGAGGTGTCCAAGGCGTACCGCCCGGCCGCGATCGCCTCGACGCTGATCTGCTGGGTGGCCACGCTGGCCTACATCGTGCTGATCCTGGAGTGGGTGCTCGGTTTCCACGCGGCCGACGGCGGCCGGACATTCACGCCCGCCGCCGGGACGGTCGTCACCGAGCTCCGCTACATGGACTGGTCGGTGACCGTGCCGCTGCTGACCGTCGAGCTGCTCGCCGTCGCCGCGTTGACCAGGGTGCTGGCCTTCCGGCTCCGGTTGGTCGCGATCCCGGCCGCCTTCCTGATGATCGCCACCGGATACCTGGGGGTGGTGCTCGGAGAGGACGCCCAGCGGGGTGTCACCGGCGCGTTCTGGCTCTGGGGCCTGATCAGCACCGCTTTCTTCGTCGTTCTCTACGGTGTCGCCCTGCGGGCCTACCGCGCGACGGCGCAGCAGCTCGGCGGCGAGGCGCTGATCAGCTACCGCAACGCACTGATCCTGCTGTTCAGCGTCTTCGGCGCCTACCCGCTGGCGTACCTCGTGCCGTTGTGGGCCGGAGCGGACAACAGCGGCTGGGCCACCGCCGAGCAGCTCACGTTCACCTTCGCCGACATCCTCGCCAAGGCGGGCTTCGGCATCCTCATCCACAAGGTCGCCAAGCTGCGCACCGCCGCCGACGCGCTGGCGGCCGGCGGTGTGGCGGGCACCGTTTCTGCGGCGTCCGTCCCGGACACGCTTCCGGCCGAGGTGTGGATCTCCGGCGAGCTGGTGAGCGTGCCACCGGCGCGGGCGACCGACGCGCTCGCGGCTGCAGCGGCAGGTCCGGCGCAGCGCCCGGCCCGCTGACCCGGCCGGCGTGGTCACCGCCACCGTCGACCGGACCCGGCGACATCCACGGCGCCGCCCGGCAGCGACAACCCTGATGCCGCTCCGTTCTTCGATCCGGTGGCTGGTCGTCACACCCCGGCTGGCGGTGGTCGCCGTGGGTGCGGCCGTCGCCGTCGGCGCGGCCCTGTCCGCCCACCCCGCCGGCGCAGGCACCGTCTGGCGGACCGGAGCAGACCCCGGAGCTGGGCTGGCTGGCGTCGTGCTCGTGACCAGCCTCGTCGCCGGACTGCCCCACGGCGCGGTCGACATCGCCCGCCTGGACGGGTCGTGGCGCCGGCGCGCACCGATCGCCGGGTCGTACCTGCTGCTCTCCGCGGCCGCGGTCGGCATCTGGTTGCTGCAGCCGCTCGTCACACTGCTGGCGCTGCTGGCGGTGTCCGTCGCGCACTTCGGCGCCGCGGACCTCGAGCTCGCCGATGCGATCGGCGCCGCACCCGACGGCCGGGTGCGGCGGTTCGCCGTCGTCGTCGCGAGCGGTGGACTGCCTGTGCTGCTGCCCCTGGGACTGCACGGCACGGCCGTCCTCGACGTGCTGGACGGGCTGACCGGCGGGCGCGGAGTCGCCGTCGTCCAGGTCTGTCGAGCACTGCTGCCCGTCCTCGGCGTGGCGGTCGGTCTGCTCGTGGGCGACGCCGTGCGCCGTCATCGCTGGCACCACGTCCTGGATCTGACCGCGGTGCTCGTCGTCTTCGTCGCCGCTGCCCCGCTGCCGGCCTTCGCCGCGTACTTCGGGCTGTGGCACGCCTGGCGCCAGACCGGTCTGATGATCGACGCCGACGCCCGCGCGCTCGGGGTGGGTCACCGTACCGCCGGCGCCCGCCTGCTGCGCCAGGCCGCCCTGCCGTCGCTGGTCGGCATCGCCGCCGTGGCCGTGCTCGCAGTCGTCGGCGACCGCACCGTGCTGGTCTGGAGCCTCGCGGCCGTCCTCAGCCTGACCGTCCCGCACGCTGCGCTGACCGGCTGGATCACGCATCGACGGGGACGGAGACCGTCCCACACCCGGTCGGTTTCCACCGGGCCGACCTTGCGCCGTCAGGGCGGCAGTCCGGGCGGGGCGACGGATCTCAGGGACTTCTTGGGGTCGACCACCCGCACCGGAGCACCGTCGGATGCCACGATGACAGCGATCCGGCCACCGCGGTCGACAGTCGAAGGGACGACACCTTGATCCTGGTCACCGGCGCCACCGGCATGTTCGGCAGCCGCACCTTCCGCGAGGTCCGAAACCGCGGTGCGGACGTCGCCGCGCTGGTCCGCGATGCCGACCGTGGGCGGCGCGCGCTGGGACCGGACGCGACGCTCGTCGTCGGGGACATGGACCGGCCGGAGACCCTGGATGCCGCGATGGACGGTGTCGACACGGTCTTCCTGGTCTCCCCGATGGACGACCGCATCGCCGACCGGGAGCTGGCGACCGTCGACGCCGCGCACCGCGCGGGCGTGCGTCGGATCGTTAAGCTGCACGGCGCGGTCCGGCACGAGGACGCGCTCGGCGCGCTGCACCGCCGGTCGATCGATGCCATCGCCGGGTCGGGGATGCGCTGGGCGCTGCTGTCCCCCAACTCGGTGATGGAGACCAGCCTGTACTCGCAGGCCGCGGCCATCCAGGCCAGCGGCGAGATGTGGGGTTGCGCCGGGGACGGGCGGGTCGGCCTGGTCGCCGCGGACGACGTCGGCCGCGCGGCGGCCGCGGTGCTGGTGGACCGCGGCGACGCCGCGGACGGCACCGATTTCCGGATCACCGGGCCCGAGGCGTTGAGCATGGCCGACATGGCACGGACGCTGACCTCCGCGCTGGGACGGGAGGTCGGCTACCACGACCTGCCGGAGGACGAGTTCCTGGCCGTCCTGGTGCAGCAGACCGGCATGCCGGCGGAGGTCGCCGAGATCGCGGTGGTCGCCCACTTCCGCGCCTGGCGACAGGGTCTGGCGGACCTGGTCACCGACACCTACACCGAGCTCACCTCGCTGCCGCCGACCTCGCTGGCGGACTGGGCCGCCGACCACGCGTCCGCGTTCACCGGCGACGCTCTCGCGGGGCCTTCGGTGCCCGCGCCGGCCGGCGAGTCAGTCGCCGGCGGGTAGCCGGCCGGCCAGTTCGTTGCGGGACCGGATGCCGAGCTTGCGATAGGCGTGGCGCAGGTGCGCCTCGACCGTCTTCTCGGTGACGAACAGCGCCCTGGCGATCTGCCGGTTGCCCAGTCCCTGCGCGGCGTGCCCGGCGACGACGCGTTCGGACCGGGTCAGCGCCGGTGGCCGGTCCGCCGCCGGTCGCGGCCGCCCGCCGCTGGACAGCAGCGCGGGTCGCACCTGCGCCACGAGCCGGTGGGCGGCGCACTCCACCGCAAGGTCGTGCGCCCTGGACAACGCGGCGCGGGCGTCGGCGCGGCGGTCCGAGCGCAGGTGCTCGACTCCGAAATCGGCCAGCGCCCACGCCAGCTCGAGCCGAGCCGGCGAGTCCTGCAGCACGGTGACGGCCTCCGCGAGGAGTTCCGCCGTCGACCCGGCCCGCAGGTGTGCGGCGGCGCGCAGGGCGACCCCGATGGCCCGCGGGGCGCCGGCCCGACGGGCGATGGCGAGCTCGGCGTCGACCAGTTCGCGGGACCGGTCGGGTGCGACGCCCTGCCGCCGCAGGGCGGTCGCGCACCGGGACCGCCACGGGCTGGCGGCCCCGCTCCACCCCAGCCGCAGGTTCATCGCCCCGTAGGCCTCGAAGGCCTCGGCCGCCGCGGCGTTCTTGCCCTGCGCCAGCAGCAGCTCCGCCCGGCTGTAGGCCAGCAGCCGAAAAGCGGTGGCATCCGGGTCGATGTCGTCCAGGACGTAGGCCAGCGGCGCGGTGCCCTGGTCCGCGGCGACCGAGACCACCACCGCCGCCGCCCTGGGCAGCAGGCTGCTGGTGGTGCCGACCGCGTCGGCGAGATCGAGGGCGTCCTGCGCCTCGGCGAGCGCCTCGGCCAGATCGCCCACCCGCAGCCGGAGGCTGGCCCGCTGGGCGAGCATGTCGGCGTGTCGGTCGGCCAGCGAGTCGCGGTCGGTGCGCTGCACGAGCCGGTCGAAGACCGCGCGGGCGCCGTCGAAGTCGTCGACCAGCAGCTGCGCCAGACCGATCAGGGAGAGCACGATGCCGGCCACGGCGGGGTCGGTCGCCGTCTCCAGCCCGTGGATCGCGCGGGACACGCTGACGGCGACCTCGCCGACGGGACGGCCGTCCATCGCGCCGTCCAGTGCGTCCGTCGCGGCGACCATCCGGACCCAGCCCGGCCGGACCCCGGCCGGGAAGCGCTCGGCGACGACCCGCCGCCGCCACGGCGCCAGCCGCTCGCGAGCTGCGGCACTCACCGCGCCGCAGGCCAACAGCTGGAAGTCCACCCGCTCGGCGACCGGGTCGTCGTCGGACAGCTCCGCGCGGATCTCCAGCAGCGACTCGGCGGCCTGCAGTCCGTGTCCGCGGTACAGCTCGACCTGGGCGAGCGCGACCGCGGCCCTGGCCCGCACCGTCACCGCGCCGTCCGATGTCGCACCGGGGATGCCCCCGGTCCCACGCACACCGTCGCCGGCGCGGGACAGTGCCGACGACAGCGGCTGCACGGCGGCCGCCGGGTCGATCGCGGCGAGGGTCTCGCCCCACTCGAGCAGGACCTGCGGCCCCGCGTCCGGCCGCGCGGCGGCGGCCCGCAGCCACCGGGCCGCCGCCCGCGGGTCGCCGTGCCGCCGGGCCTGGCGCCCGGCCTCGGCGAGAACGGCGGTGGCCCAGACGGTGTCGGTGTCGCCGGCCTCCAGCAGGTGCGGCGCGACCAGGTCCGCCCGTGCCCCGCGGCCGTGGAGCAGCTCGGCCGCGCGCAGGTGCAACCGCCGACGTCGCGTCGGGTCGAGCTGGTGGTGCACCGCCGTGCGGACCAGTGGGTGGACGAACTGCACCGGCCCCGCGCCGCCGCCGAGGATCCGGGCCGCCTCCAGCTCGTTGCGCGCATCGGCCGCGGCGTCCGGGTCCAGACCGGCCAGGTCCGCCGCCGTCGGCAGGTCGGTGCGATCGAGGACGGCCACGGCCGCCGCCAACCGGGAGGCCCGCTGGTCCAGCGACGCCATCCGCAGCAGGACGAAGGAACGGACTCCGCTGGGCAGCAGGGCCCGCAGCCGGTCGACCCCGACGTCCGGGCCGAGTCCGTGCGCACGCATCTCCTGGACGAGTTCGCGGACCAACAAGGGATTCCCACCGGTGAGCTCGGCCACCGTGCGGGCGACGCGAGGGCTCACCGGAGCCCCGAGGTCGGCGGTCAGCCACCGGGCCGTCACGTCCGCCGACAGCGGAGCCAGGTCCAGGACCGTGACGTCCCCCGCCGTCCACCGGGCCCTGGCGACCTCGTCGGGCCGGGACGCCAGCAGCAGGCCCGCGGCGACGCCGTCCAGCCGGGGACCGAGGAACTCCAACCACCGCCGGGACGGCTCGTCCGCCCAATGCAGGTCGTCGACCACCAGCAGGACAGGTGCCTGGTCCGCCACGTCGAGCAGTGACCAGTACAGGTCCTGGAACAGCGCGAAGGTGTCGCCCGTCCCCATCGACCGGCCGCGGGCGTCGTCCAGCCGGGCGGCCAGGACGCCGGCCGGACCGGACGCCCGGCGGCCCCGGGGCCCGTCGAACAGCTGACGGACCGTCCCGAACGGGAAGTCCTGCTCGAGTTCCCGGCCGCCGGCGGTCAGCACGGTGGCGGCGCCGGCGTCGGCCGCGGCGACGACGAGCTGCTGCAGGGACGTCTTGCCGCCGCCGGCCTCCCCCATGAGGACGCACCGCGAGCCGTCCCCGCGGACGACACCGGCGAGCCAGTCGCCGAGCACGGCGATCTCGGCGTCCCGTCCGTGGATCGAGCGGGAGGCAGGCGGCACGAGCGACATCGACGGGCGCTCCCCAGCGCCGATGTCGGAGCCGGTGTCGGCGCCGGTGTCCCGGTCGACCGCCTGCGCCATGCCCACCTCCCGCTCCCGGACACCGACAGCCCTGCCGCGACGATACGTGCCACCCGTTCGTCGGCCCGCCCCTTCGCTGCGCGCTGCGGCACGTCGGCGGGCCCCCGCCGCAGGTTGTCGGTGGCGGTCCCGCGCCCGTGGTTCTCAGGGTTTTTCGCGGGTTCCGCCTGCCCGTCCGCGAGTGATCATGGCCGGGTGGCCGTCCTCCTCGCCTTCGCACCGTGGATCGCGTACTGGGTCCTCGCGTCCAACAACACCTTCGAGACCGGCGCCGCGGTGGCGTTGGCCGTTGCGGTCGTCCTCGGTGGGTGGGACCTGCTGCACCACCGTCGGCCCAAGACCATGGACGTGGCCACCCTGGTGTGGTTCTTGGCCCTGAGCGCGGTGGGCCTGGCGATCGACGACCGGACGCTGGCGCAGTGGAGCTACGCGACCTCCAACCTCTTCCTGGCGGTCGTCGCGGCGGTCACCATCCTCACCGGACGGCCGTTCACCCTGGCCTACGCCGAGGAGGGCGCGACGCCGGAGGAGCGGGCATCACCGGGCTTCCGCCGTGCGACGGCGGTCATCGCGTGGGTGTGGACGGCTGCCTTCGTGGTCATGTTTGCCTCGTCGCTGCTGTCGATCGCCCAGCCGGGCTGGTCCACCTGGACCGACTGGGTCGTGCCGATCGGGGCGCTCGTGCTGGCGATGAAGTTCACCGGCTGGTACCCCGAGTACCTCGGACGGCAGGCCGCGGCCGAACCGGCGCTGCGCTGACCCGGACCGCCGCGCGCGAGCGCGACGCGACCGGACCGTCCCGGTCGACGCACCGTCCGCCGCGCTGGGAGAAGAACCTGGCGGCCGATCGTCGAGCCACCGTGGTCGTCCGGTGGACCTGCGTCGGATGGCGGCGCTCGTTGGTCCCGTGCGGCGGGCCGGCCGCCGAGGGGACGACCGGCGCGCTGCGCACGTCCTAGGTGTACTGCCCAGGGAGGTTGGTCAATCTGGTGATGGGTGGTTGACCTCCGATGGCGGTGT
>NZ_BMNA01000022.1 GCF_014646215.1 Nakamurella endophytica | reverse complement strand
CAACCCCGCAGATCACACCGTGTCGCTACACAACCTCAACCAACCTCCCTGGGCAGTACACCTAGGGCTCCTCGGACGGACCGATGCGGGCCCGCCGGAACGGTGACGCGGCGAGGACGACGACCACCACGGCGAACACCGCGGCCGCCACCAGGATCGCGACCACGGGTCCGGCGTGGGCGACGAGCAGCCCGGCGACCGGCGCGACGAGGACGACCACCGCTCGGTTCGCGGCCCGCATCGTGATGTTGGTCCGCGCCTGCAGCCCGTCGGGCGTTTCTGCCTGGCGGTAGCTCATCTCGTGGGAGTTGCTGCTGCCCATGGCGACTCCGTGGAGCAGCTGGCCGGATCCGAGCACCGCGGTGGCGGCCCACCCGCTGCCCTGCGCCGCGCCGGCCATCACGAGCACGCCGAGGGTGGTCACCGTGTGCGCGGCGATCACGGCGCCGCCGGTCCCCCACCGCCGGCCCGCCCGGGTGCTGAGGGTGGCGCCCACCAGGGCGCCCACTCCCGCGGCCGCTGACGCGAACCCGAACTGGATGACCGTCAGCTGCAGCGTCTGCAGGGCCAGCACCGGGACCGCCACCCCGAGCACCGCGTTCCCGGCGAACCACAGGTGTGTGCCGACAGCGAGCCGGCGCAACGACGTCCCGCGGTAGATCCACCGGACTCCGTCGCGGATCTGGGTCCCTATCGGCGTTCTCGGCACGGCCGCCGGGGACGGCTCGGCGACGCGCACCGACGCCATCATCAGTGCCGAGAACAGGTAGCTCGCGGCGTCCACCAGGATCGCCACCGGTGCGCCGACCACCTTGATCAACAGCCCGGCCAGCACCGGACCGGACGCCTGCGCCACCGCGTCCGAGCCGTCCAGCCGGGCGTGAGCCCGCTGCAGGTCGCCGCGCGGCACCAGTCGGGGCAGGAAGCTCATCGACGCGGCGTCGTTGAACAGCGCGACCGCGCTGTAGGCGGCGACCACCGCCAGCAGCGCCGGCACGTGCAGCCCGCCGAGCCACCACAGCACCGGGATCAGCGCGAGCAGGGCTGCGCAGGCGCCGTCCGTGGCGACCATGACCGGCAGCCGTCGGAACCGGTCGACGACGACCCCGGCGAACAGCCCCAGGAGGAGGTAGGGCGCCCAGCGGACCGCGCTGAGCCATGCCACGTCCTGCGCGTCGCCGCCGAGGGTCCGGAGCACGACCACCTGCAGCCCGAGCAGGGTCACGTAGGTACCGAACGACGACACGCTCTCCCCGAGCCACAGCCGCCGGAACGGACGCGGCAACCGCGACGCGTCGTCCACCCCGGCCCGCGTCATGCCAGCACCCTGCCACGCCGCAGGATCGAGACGGGCCGGCATGCACCCGCACGGGACGGTGGTGCCCGAGGGCTGCTGGTCGCGCGTCGCCGGTGCTGTGCACGTCCGGTCGAGGACGGGCCGCGGTCGACGTCGGCCCGCGAAGCGGTCGCGTGGGCCGCATGGTGTCCACCCGAGGTGCTGGCAGGGTGGTCCGGCGCCGATCGACCTGCGCTGGGACCACAACGCCTGGTATCACGGTCGCCTGCTGCGTGCGCTGCCCGCCGGGGCCGAAGAGGTCCTTGAGGTCGGGTGCGGCGCCGGGTCGTTCGCCGCCTGTCTCGCGACCCACACCGGGCACGTGGACGCGATCGACCGGTCGCCGCACATGGTCGCCCTGGCTCGGCAGCGTGCCGGCTGGCCACCTTGACCGCGTCCGGGGCGGTGCGGGCCAGCAGCTGCGGGTGCCGGCCGACGTCGACGTCCGTTCACCACCCTGCGTGTCCTGCCGATGCTGGATCCCGTGCTGATCGCGGCGCAGGTGCGAGCGAAGGTCGTCACAGTTCTGCCGCGCGGATCCGACGGTTGCCGCTGTGCGCTACGGACTGCGGTGGCGGCGACCCGGCTGACCGGGAGCCGGGGCGAGCACCCGCGGCGGCTTCTCCGGCGTCGACACGCCTCGCCGGACACCGACGTCAGCGGTGCAGGGTCCAGCTCCCCGTCACCGGGAAGCTCAGCACCGGCTTCTCGAAATCCGCACCGACGTCGACCCGCATCTGGTGCACCGTGATCGACAGTTCCGCCGGCTGCTCGCCTGTGCGGCAGGACACCTTGAGGATCGGTGCGGCCCAGACGTCGTAGAACTGGAAGACCCCGCTGCCGTCGTCGCCGATGACGGGATCCGCGGCGCCGGCAGACAGCAGTTGGATGTGGGAGTCGGTCACCGTGTCCCGCACCTCGCCGTCGCTGGTGCGCACACAGCCGTAGTGGGTCGTCACTCGCGCGTGGGCGCTGCCGTTGTACAGGGCGCCCGGCGGGATCTTCCAGCCGGTGAACGAGACGTGGATCTCGACGCCGCCACATCCCTGCACATCGTCCAGTTGCGCGCCGAGGAGGATCTCCCGGTCGGTGAACGAGCAGTCGGCACCGCTGTCCTCGGTGTCTGTGCTCAGGTCGGCCACCGGCCGGTACGGGAAGGCCACGGCGAGCTGGACGGTGACGGTGCTGGTGATGTGCGGCTTCGGCGGACACGCGGCGGCGGCGTCGGTCGCACCGCCCGGAGCGATCAGCAAGGCGTCGGCGACGACCGTCGTGACGCGCTGGAACGTCTCGAGTTCTCCCGGAGTCGAGTGCCCGACGAGCGGACACGTGTGCAGTGGTCGATGTTGTGACCGGTCGGGATCGACCGGCCGCGGCCCCCGGGCACTCTGACGGGCTGTCAGACCTTGGTCAATGGGCGATTCGCGTGATCATCACCTCCCCGTGCTCTCGATGTGCACCACATCACCTCGCGAGACGCATCGGGCCGATGACGGTGCCTTTGCTGGTCGCCGCCCGTGCGATGCCCCGCCTCGTCGCGCGGCTGGGCGATCGCGCCGTTCTGGCCGCGGCCTTCGTCGTCACCGCCGCAGGGCTGATGGGCGCTGCGGGCGCGATCCACCACGGGTACCCCGACCTACGCCGCCTGGCTGGTCGTCCTGGGAGCGGGAGTGACCTTGGCCCTGCCGACGCTGACGATCGCGAAACCACCTCTGCCCAGGACCCGCGATCGACCTGATCAGTCGGTCGGTGCGACCGGCGAAGCGGCCACGGGTTGGCGTCGAGGACTGCAGCCGCGCAGTGGTGGCACGCCGGGGTCACTGACGTCCGCGGCGCCACCCGGTCGCCGTCCTCCGAGCGGCGCCGCTCGACGGACGACGCTCGTCCCTTCGATCGACTCGATCGATGCCTCCCTGCGAGGCGCGAAAGCGGTCGCCCCGCAGGACATCGTCCACCGGGGCCGCAGGCACAGCCTCGGGTCCCGCGCGGCCTCCCCTCGACCCGAGAAGTCGGGCGCAGGCAGCTACTGACCCCGTCGGCGACGCTTGTGCGCGTACATGTCCAAGTCGGCGGCGCGCAGTACATCTTCCACCCCTTCGCCGGCGGTGGATACGGCGACGCCGATGCTGGCAGTCACGTGCGCAAGACGGTCGCCGATCGGGTAGGGCTGCGCCAGGAGCGCCGACAATCGATCGGCCAACGCCCGAGCGTGGGTATGGCCGCCGATGTGAGGACAGATCAGTACGAACTCGTCACCCCCGACGCGGGCGACGGTGTCGGCTGGTCGCAGGTGGGATCGCAGGCGCTGCCCGACGAGTTGCAGCATCTGGTCCCCCGCGGCGTGACCCGAACCGTCGTTGACGGCCTTGAATCCGTCCAGGTCGACGTACAACACGGCCACCTGGGTGTTGTCGCGTCGAGTCGCGGCGAGTGCATGCTCGAGCCGGTCGACCATCAGGACGCGATTGGCCAAACCCGTGAGCGGGTCGTGCAGAGCCAGCTGCTGCAGCTCCCGGTCGGCGGCCAATCGATCGGTGACATCTTCGACGAGTACGACCAGCAGTCGAGTGTCGATGCTGCCGATCGGTGTGCTGTTCAGCTGGACCCAGATGTCCCGTCCGTCAGCATGCAACCAATGGTCCTGTGCCACGTCGATCAGCGACTCACCGCCGGCGAGCTGCGCCAACGCTGTGACGCGGTCGTCTCCGCCGTCTGCTGCCGCCAGATCGTTCAGGGACATCGTCAGCAGCCGCCCCAGGGCGTAACCGGTGATCCGGCTCAGCGCAGGGTTGGCCCGCAAGATTCTCGGCCTGTCGACCAGTCCGACGTCGACCAGCATGATGCCGCTCGGGATGCGATCGAAGATCTCCTCGAACAATGCTCCACTGGCGTGCCGCGCCCGCTCCCCGGCCGAGCGGGCGGTGACGTCCGTTCCGGCCTCGAGATACCCCACCACCGACCCGTCGGGCCCGCGGAGCGCAGACACCGAGATCAACACCTGTATCCGTCGACCCGTCTTCGTGAACAAACTCCATCGACGGATCTCGGGCTCACCACGCGCCGCCCGACCCACCAGCGCCTCGAACTCTGACCGGACGGCCAACTCGGCAGCGCGCATCGCCATCTCGCCCCCGTCGTGCAGATACGGCGGAATGGGGGCCCCGAGAATCTCGGATGCCGTGTACCCCAGCATCTGCTCGGCACCGGAATCGAAGAGAGTGACGACCCCTCGAGCATCCAACCCGATGATGCACCGATCGGCTGTCACGTCGAGTTCCGCGCCGAACAACTCCCTGGCCCGAGCCAGTTCCGCGGTGATCGCGACGGAACCGGTGATGTCCTGCACGACGCCCACCGCCGCGACCAGGACCTCGGCGGCGTCCGTCTCACCACGACCACGACTGCGGACCAGCCGGACAGCCCCGTCAGGCGCCATGATCCGGTACTGCACGGAGAAGCCGTCCGGACTCCGCAAGCCGTCCGTCAGCGCGCGCTCCACCATGTCTCGGTCGGCGGGATGCACCATCTCGAGGTGCGCGGCGAGCGACCCCGTCGCGGACGCCGGGTCACCGACACCGAGCACCGCGCTCAAGGCAGCCGACGTCGTCAATCCCTGCTCGGGGTGCCACGTCCACCATCCGGCGTCCGCCGCAGCTTCCAGATCGCCGAGCAACACCTCAAGTGCTTGCGGCCGCACACCACACGTCCTGTTCCGCATCGAAGCTGTAGGCGACAGTGCCGGCTCGCGCCTCGACGATCCAGGCAGCCTCGCGGTTAGACGTCCTGTCCCGTAGGAGACCGCCGCCCTACCAGCAGCCACCATCGGGGCACATCGGCCCGCGAGGATCACCGTTCAAGCATCAAGGCACTGCCATGATGCTGATCTTTCCCACCGGTGGCAAGAGCGGTTGTCGTCCGGGATGAGACCACGCGCGCAACCGGAAGCCGCCGGCATGCTGTGCCCCGCACGCGACCCCCACGCAGCGGCGACCCGGCCACGCGGCGGACGCGGCTACTCCTCGACCAGAGGATGGATGCCTGTTCACCGTGGTCGGTGTCGACTAACGCCGACGCCACCGTCGACGTCCTCCCCGCCGTCCCACCGCGACAGAGCCGCACATGTCGACCCAGGCTCGGACACGCATGCCGCCGCACCGACCTGGACGCTGCCGCTGCCGATCGAACATCCCGTCGCCGCCGTTCGCGCCAGCGCCGAACGCAGGGACCGGTCGCATGAACCTCCATCGGTCATCGTCCCGGCACCGTGCAGTTGTCTCGCCGAGACGATCAGGTCACAGCAGTTGGTCGGCCAGGACCGAAGCCAGCCAATCGCGGTGACGCGCGGGATCCCAGCCGCGGTCCAGGACCAACAACCCGTACACCTCCGGCGAGGCGAGTGCGTGGATGAGGTCGGCAGCGTCGCGTTCCCGCAGCCCCGGCCGGAGCGCACCGGCAAGCTTCAACGAGCGGGCGAGACGCCGTTGTCCGTCGTGCCGTTGGCGAGCGATGTCGACTAGCAGCGTCGCAGCCTCGGGATCGGACTTGGCTGCGTCGGCCACGATGCGGTGCACCGGACCGGCACGGTGCAGGACGCCGACGACGAGAGCAGCAAATGCGGCCAACTGATCTCGCGGGTCGTCGGCAGCGAACAACGCGCGGACCTGTGGCCGGTCGACCATCGCAACCGGCCGGTCGTCACCGGCCACCACGACATCGAGCAGCGCCCTGAGAATGCCGAGCTTGGAGTCGAAGAGCCGGTACACCGTCGCCTGAGGCGTGTCGGACCGCTCGCTGATCGCCGCGACGGTCGTTGCGGCATACCCGCGCTCGAGGAACAGATCACGGGCCGCGTCGACCACTGCCGCCCTGGTACGCCGGGTGCGCGCTTGCGGCGCCTTGACACGCCCGTCCACGCAAATGAGAGTAGCACTATCATTTGTGCCGCTACCCGAGGAGCAACGATGACCAACGACGGTTTCAGCGCCGAGGAGCGCGCCGCCATGAAGACGCGAGCCGCCGAACTCCGTGCGGAAGGCAAGAAAGGCGCGAAGCAGGCAGACGGCCTGCAAGCCGTGCTCGACAGCCACCTTGCCGTCGACGTTGGCGTACGCGGGCATGCCGTACCAGGTCCTCGGAGTCAGGTCCGGAGCGTTCGCGGTGACGGTGATGTGGACCCGTTCGGCGAGCGCGCGGTCGACCGGCGTCATGCCGGCGATGGTGGTCAGTTTCAAGAACGCCGGCAAGTTCGGTCAACGCTATTCCACGCTGGAATTCCAGGACTCCGCGCGCCTCGACGACGGCGACATCTGGCCCGTGTCCTTCGCGGTGACCGCGTGGAACGACACGGTTGCCGAGCAGGTCGCCCGACTGGTGCGGGCAGCGCAGTCCTGACAGCTCGGACCCGGGTCGCCCGTAACAGCTGCCTTCGCCGCGCCGAACCGGTCGGTCGCCACGGGTCGGGAGCCTCCGGGCAGGCGGTTGGGTAGCGGCCCACCGAGCGCCCGTCCCCGGACCGGTCGCCGGTGAGGGGACCAGGTGGCAGCGTCGTGGCCGCTAGTTGAGCGTGGGCAGGGTGATGCGGAGTCTGATCAGACCGTCGCGAAGACGGGTCTTGTAGGTGGCCATCGGCACGTTCAAGGCTGTGCTGGCCTGGGTGGCGCTCATGCCGGCGAAGAAGCACAGCTGCACCGCTTCTCGTTGCAGCGTGGTCAGGTTCAGCAACGCGACCCTGACCTGGTGCTGATCAGCGGCGTCCAGGACCGCCTCGGTCACGCGGTCGCTGCCCGGTCCGTGGTGATTGCTCATCCCCCAGCTGTGCTCGGCCCCGCGCGCTGCTTCGCAGCTGCGCACCCGGTCGATCGCCCTGGACCGAGCCAAGGCGAGGATCCATCCCGCGGCCGTACCCTTGTCCGGGTCGAAGCGGTGCGCTTTGCGCCAGATCTCGAAGTGCACCTCCTGCGTGACGTCCTCGGCCAGCCACGCATCGCGAACGACGAGCTTGGCGGCACCGTAGATGCGCAGACGGAACCGCGTGTGCAGCTGCTCGAATGCCGCACCACTGCCACCGGCGACGGCGACCAGCAGGTGTGCGTCGCACTCACCCGGACTCTCCGAACCGACCTCGGTGGCTCCGAGGTCCGGTGGCCACCCGTGATCCCTGCGCATGTCGTCGTCCTGACCGTCGAGCGGGAGCCGCTAACAGCAGCCCAGTGAAAGCACACCGGACAAGCGATCGCGGCGGCCATCACCAGCTGCGCACGGTCCTTGACTAACAGTAGCCGATCTTGATCGCTCGCGGCCGTTCCGAGCAGAACCCGGACGACTCGACGCCGGCCGGATACGGGCTTCACCGGCCGCGCGGCAGGTGTGCGCATCGGCTCCTCGTTGACAGCGGCCGCCGCCGCCGTCGCCGGTGTGGGCATCGGCCGCCCTCGGTGCGCTGCTAGTCGTGCCTGGTCGCGGCGATGCAGGTGGCCATCCGCGGTCGTTCGACCGGGACTGTCCTGTGGTCGCGCTGATCGGGGCGCGGCGGCCGTGGGCGGCCAACCGTCGGGCACTGCCGCCGGTGCACACGCCACGTCGGGGTTCACCGATCGCGGGGCGGCGGTGCCGTCCGGTGTGAGCTGCTGTCGGAGGACATCGGCATCACCCCGACCCCGCTTGTCCGACGTCGTAACCCCCATCGGGCGAGCCGAAGGTCGCGGAGGACGTCCTGACCCGCACCGCTGTTCGTTGGAGCGCTCGAGCCGTCTGCGCCGGCGCGGTGCTCGGTGCCGTTGCACCGACCGGTGCCGGCGCGGCCGACACGGCCGTGACCTCCGGCGGCGGAGCGGCCGACCGCGCGGGGACGACCCGGATCGCCATCGCTGCGGGCTCGACCGCCATGGCGGGTGTCGCCGGACCACCGATACGCCGCGACGGCCTCGCCGTCGGCCGGTGAGGTCGACATCGTGGATCTGACCACTCGGACGCTGACGTACACCGTGCGCGTCCCGGGCGGCGAACCGGACGCCGTGGCGTTCGACGCCGACGGCCGGTCCGCATACGTGACCGACGCCGAGGCGGGCACCGTGTCGATCGTCGACGCAGCGTCGGGCAGGATCGCCGGCACGATCCGCCTGGGCGGTCGGCCGGGCGGCATCGCAGTGGACACCTCGACCCCGGGCGGCCGGCTCCACGTCACCGACATGACCGGCAACCGGTGGGACATCGTGCAGGTCGGCTCGCTCCTGGTGCGGACCGTCGCCGTACAGGACTACCCCACCTCCGTCGCGGTGGCCGCCAACGGTGATGTCGTCGTGGGCGGCACCACCAGCGACGACATCGACGTCCTGGGACCCCGCGATCCGCTGCAGGCGATCACCCTGCACCGCCCCGACCAGGCCCGGACCGTCGCCGCCACCGCCATCACCGGCGGCGACACCGTCGCGCTGCCCGGCCTCGAGGCCGACTCCTGGCTGGACACCGACACCATGACCTTCACCGGGCACGTACCGGCGACCGGACCCATCACCACCGACGCCACCGTGGCCGTCGTCCCCGGCAGCGTCCTGCTCACCGAAGGACCCAGCGACGACCCGGCGCACCTCGGCTATCTGGCTGTGGTGCCGGACAGCTCCGTGATTTCCGGCAACTGATGCGGCCGCCCGGTCCGGAACACCTACCGTCCGCTCCGGGTGCGGCACACCGCCCGGATCGTCGCTGGGCTAGCAGGTCTCGCTGCACGTCGGTGGTGGTGGGCCCTCAGCTCACCGGTCGTTCCCGGCTGCGTCGCGTCATCGGTTGCCACCGTCCAGCGACGGTGCCCCTGCCCAAGCAGGTTCCGGCTGCTGAGCCAGGGGCACGACGAACGGCGGGCGGCCGGTCAACGTCCACTCCGGCAGTTCGATGCGCTTGCCCCCGGCGAGCGCGGACTCGTGGGACAGGATGCCGGCGCAGGTGATGTTCGCCGCCTGCACGGCGTCGGGGAACGCTTCGGCCTCGCCGAGGACGGCCTGCAGCAGCCGGTGCGCGAGATGGGGGTGCGAGCCGCCGTGGCCGCCACCCTGGACGAAGGACCGGTGCTCGCTGTCCCCCTCCTGGGTGTACACCCCCTGGGTGGTGAAGGAACGGATGTCCTCGGGCAGCCGGTCGGCGAAGTCGGGAACGGTGATCCGCTCCGGTGTCTCGCCGAGATACAGGACATGCTCGAGGTCTTCGGTCTGGGCCCACTCGAACGAACGGATGGACCCGTAGACGTCGAAGCTCTCGCGGTACTGCCGAGCCACTGCCCACAGGTGCCGGGTCACCTCGACGCCGACGTCGCTGCCGAGCAGCGAGATGTGCGTCGACTCCAGAGCGAAGGGGGACCCGTACCTGTCCTTCATGCGATCGAAGACCGTACCGGAGCCCAGGCACTGCACGGACTCGGCTTCGTGGCCCGCCAGTCCCACCGTCGGTCCGATGGCATGGGTGGCGTTGTACATCGGTGGCATGCCGTCCCAGTACGAGGGCCAGCCCGACATGTCCTGGTGATGGGAGGACCGCAGGAACTGCAGCCTGCCGAGATGCCCCTGGGTGTAGAGGTCCCGCAGGTACAGGAACTCCCGGCTGTACAGGGTCGTCTCCATCATCATGTAGGTCAGCCCGGTTCGCCGCTGCGCGTCGACGATCCGCCGGCAGTCCTGCACCGAGGTCGCCATGGGAATGGTGCAGCCGACGTGCTTCCCGGCCTCCAGGGCGGCCACCACCTGGTCCGCGTGCAGCTGCAGCGGAGTGTTGATGTGGATGACGTCGATCTGCGGGTCCGCCAGCATGTCCGCGTAGTCGGTGTACCGGACCGGCACGCCGTACCGGTCGCCCACCTCGTGCAGGCGCGTCTCGGTCCGCTGGCAGATCGCGTACATCTCCGCGTTCGGATGCCGCTGGTAGATCGGGATGAACTCGGCTCCGAACTCCAGTCCGACGATTCCGACCTTGAGGATGCGTGCGGTGGACATGGCTGTACTCCTGTTCCGGTTCCAGTGAGGACGGGTGCTACTTGCGGGACTCGCCGGCGTCCACGGTCATCTCGAGCCCGGTGACGTACCGCGCCTCCGGGGAGAGCAACCACAGCACCGCCGCCGTGACGTCGGCCGTGCCGATGTCGGCCTCGATGAACTGTCGGGCGCGGAAACCGGCCAGCAACTCGTCGCGTGGGACGTCGTTGAAGCGGATCATCGCCGTCGTCATCTCGGTGTCCACACCGCCGGGATGCACGGTGTTGCACCGGATGCCGTACGGACCGAGCTCCGCGGCCAGAGAGACGGACAGGCCGCGCAGCGCAGTCTTCGCGGCCACGTAGTGCGACAGACCGGGTACGGCGCGGATCCCGACCCCCGAACTCACCAGCACCAGCGCGCCGTCCCGGCGCGGCAGCAGGTGCGGCACCGCGGCCCGGACGGTGTAGAAGACACCGGACAGGTTGACGTCGATCATGGTGCGCCAGTGCGACACCGGGATCTCCCACGTCCGGTGGAAGCCGTCGGTGATGCCGGCGTTCGCCACGACCAGGTCCAGTCCGCCCAATCGGCGGGCGGCGGTGTCGGCGGCCTCCACGAGGCCGTCGGGATCCCGCACGTCCACCTCGAAGGTCTCGACGCGCGAGCCCAACCGTCGAGCTGCTTCGGCAGTGTCGGCGAGTTGCGAGGCGGAGGCCGTCGGATACGGCGGATCGGACACCCGGCCGCTGTCCCCCAGGTCGAGGAGCGCGAGGTCGGCTCCTTCGGCGGCGAGGGCGAGGGCGTGGCTCCGGCCCTGGCCGCGGCCCGCACCGGTGACGAACGCGACCTTGCCGTCGAACCGGCCACGGCCGCCGGTCACGCCACGGTTCCCGCCGTCGCGGGCCGTAGGGCTCCGGCCCCGGTGCGTCGCAGCAGCTCCTCGGCGCTGAGATACGCCAGCGCCTGGACCGTCTGGTTCGGGTTGTAACCGCCGTAGCTCACGAACTGTCCGCCGCCGACTGCGTACAGGCCGCGGCACTCGTGCAGCTCACCGTGGACGTCCGTCACCGACGTCGCAGGGTCCTCCCCCATCCGGTGCACGCCGACATCGTGGGTGGACAGGTGGTACGGGGGTCGCGGGGAATCCATCCAGTAGGCCCGAGCGCCCATCTCGTGCGCGATGCGCTCCTTGTAGCGGCCGAACAGCGTGACGGAGTTGGCGTCGTGGTCCTCCCAGTCGTGGGTGATCCGCAGCGCCGGTTGGCCCCAGCGGTCCTTCACCGTGGGGTCGAGGTCGCAGTAGTGGCGGGGGTACGGGAAGTTGGTCGTCTGGGAGTACATGCGGTGCATGTGGCGGTAGTTGTCGCGCATCCAGTGCTTGAGGTCCAGCCCCCACCGGCGGACCCGCGGGTCCATGTTGTGGTAGGCCTCGATGGGCTGCAGGTCCCCGGTGACGCTGATGATCGGTGAACCCCACAGCACACCGAGGTCGTTGTCGGGCACCAGCTCGGACGTGTAGTCGTCCACCGCGCTGGAGGCGTTGAACGTACCCATGAAGGGATTGGTCGCCTCCGGCAGGATCGAGGTGAACCAACCGAAGTTGTGCGTCATGAAGTGGTGCCCGACCTGGCCGTTGCCGTTGATCCCGGAGACCAGCAGCAGGCGGACGTTCTCCAGCGCGTACGCCGTCAGGATGACGATCGGCGCCTCGACGCGATGCGCCCGTCCGCTCCCGTCGACGTAGGTGACGCCACGGACCTGCGTGCCGTCGGCGGTCCGATGGATCCGCAGCACCCGGCTGTGCGGCCGCAGGTCGAGATTGCCCGTCGCCTTGGCAGCCGGCACCGACGTGACCTGCGTCGTCGACTTGGCCCGGACGTGGCAGGGGTACCCGTGGCAGAAGCCGCAGTTCACGCATGCCGGGCGGCCCCGGTATTCCGTGGAGTTCAGTGCCAGCGGTTGCCGGAACGGATGCAGGCCCAGGCGCTGCGTGGCGCGGACGAACGGCGGGTCGCCGGGACCCTGTGCCACCGGCGGCATCGGGTAGTCCCGGGCATGCGGCGGGTCGAACGGATTGCCACCCTCCTGGAGGACGCCGCCGATGTTGCCGGCCCGACCGGAGATGCCCTGCTCCTGCTCGACCCTCTCGTAGTACGGCTCGAGATCGCCGTACCCGATTGGCCAGTCGGCGAGTGTCGACCCTTCGGGCAGTGCGCCTTCCCCGAAGCGCTCGGCGATCGCCGACCGCATCCGGAAGTCCGCCTCGCGGAAACGGTAGGCCGCACAACCCCAGTGCAGGGTCCCGCCTCCGGTCCCGATCGACGGGAGACCGTACAGCGGTTCGTCGGTGCCCAGGACGCCGGCGGACCAGGGCAGGACACGGGCGGTGGCCCGGTCGTCGGGACGCCAGGTGACCGGGTCGACGCTCACGCCCGCGACGATGGCCCCCCGCTGGTAGTACCGGAGCTCGTCCTGCTTGACCGCGAAGTCGTCGTCGGTGTACTCCGGACCCTTCTCCAGGCCGAGAACGCGGAGGCCGGCCTTGGTCAACTGCTCGGCCATGATGCCGCCGGCCGAACCGAGGCCGACGATGATCGCGTCGAACTGCTGTGTCATCGGTGGTCTCCCAGACGCCGGTACAGGTCGCTGACGGTGAACATGGGGATCCGGCTGGCGTCGAAGCCGGGCTGCATCTGATCCGGCGTGTAACTCCACTGGGCCCCGGGGAAGCCGACCAGCCGCCAGCCCGCCAGGTCGGTGTTGCCGCCGTACGCGGGGTCGCCGAAGAAACCCTGCACGGTGTGCTCGCGGACGATGCGGAAGAACTGGCCGGTGAAGTCGTCCGGATCCTCGCGCCCGATGCGGTCCAGGTCGGCGACGATGCGCTCGCGCGTGGGGATGTCGAGGTCGGCGAAGCGACCGCGACCTGACCGGCGCGCGAGTTCACCCAGCTCGAGGAGCCCGCGCCGGTAGGTGGTCTGCAGGTCCCGCAGGAAGCCGGCCAACCCCTGGTCGATGTAGCGCAGGACGCCGGCCTCGCTCGCGCCGGGCGAGCCGGGCTCCCCGGGGATGATCCGATCCACCAGGGCGTCCAGCTCGCGGGCCTCCGCGGGATTGAAGAACAGCAGCACGTCGGTGTGCGGGTTGTCGGTGGTCATGGCTCTGTGCGCCTCACTGGGGTCGATCTCCGGGATCCGGGCGGTTGCCGACCCGGGTGGCCCGCGCCCGACGGACGCGGCCACCCGGGACCTCGCCGGTCTACACCCGCGGCTTGAGGTAGGCGTAGGCCTCCTTGGCGAACCAGTCGGGCTCGATGTCCCGCCGATCGAACCCGATCTCCATGGTGACGTAGCCGTCGAACCGGATCTCCTTGAGCGCCTCGATCAGCGACTCGAAGTCACCGCGACCGTGTCCAGGCGGCATGCGCCGCTCCTCGGAGATGTGGATGTGGTGCAGGTCCTCGCCCATCCGGTAGGCGTAGTCGCTGAGCACCTCGTGCCGGTACAGCACGTGGAAGGTGTCGAACATCAGCTTGACGTTGTCCAGGCCGACTTCCTCCATGAGCTCGATGGCCTGGTCGGCGGTGTCGACCAGGTTGCTGTCGTAGGAGGTCGGCTCGATGGCCAAGGTGATCCCGTACTGCGCGGCGTGCGTCGCCACCTCGGTGAGCGCCTGCCTGCTCCACTCCCAGGCCTGCCTGCGGGTCGTCCCGAACACCACCCAGCCGGGGATGTACAGCAGCGTCCTGCCGCCCCACTCCGCGCAGAGGTCGGCGATCAACTTGTACTGCCGGACGGCGTACGCGCGTTCCTCCGGGATGGGCGAGCAGACGTTGTTGCCGGGCGGCGCGGGCAGCATGCTCGACAGCGTGATGCCCTCCCCGTCCAGGACCTTGCGGATCTCCCGCCGGCGCTGGGCCGTGGTGGTCTCCGGGAAGGCGTGCGGGCTCCAGGCTCCGATCTCGATGCCGTCGTAGCCGATCTTCGCCAGCCGCTTGATCGTGTCCTCGAGCGGGTAGGCCGGCAGCCACGACGGGAAGCTCGAGTAGCCCCACGTGTTGTACGACAACTTCATGCCCATGGAGAGTCTCCTGAGTTCGCTGGGTCGGTGGTCTCGAACCTGACGGGCCGCTGTTACTGGGGCGGGTTGGGGAGGTAGGTGTCGACGTTCGAGGCGTCGATGAGCGTCGAGTCCAACTTGATGCGGGGATCCACCGTCTCGCCGGCGCAGAGCTTGGCCGCCGCGATGGTCGACTCCTTGACGACCAGCGGGTAGCCCACCGTCGTCGCGAAGGTGCCGTTCTTGACGTCCTTGAGGGCGTCGACCTCGCCGTCGATGCTGAACACCTTGATCTCGCCGGCGCGATCGGCCTCCTTGATCGCCTGCGCTGCGCCGAAGGCCATCTGGTCGTTGTGTGCGTAGACGCCCTGGATCTGACCGCTGCCGTACTTCTGCAGCAGGTCCTCCATGACCTTCAGGCCCTGTGCACGGTCGTAGTTGGCGGTTTGGGTGGCCAGGATCTTGATGTCGGAGCCTTCGATGCCGGTGCGGAAGCCCTTGCCGCGGGCGATCGTCGGAGACGCACCGAGACTGCCGGCGAGTTCGACCACGTTGCCCTTGCCGCCCAGCATCTTCACGACGGCCTTGCCGTCGGCGACGCCGGCCTCCGTGTTGTCCGACCCGATGTAGGTCGAGACATCGGCGTCGACCTGCCGGTCCGCGGCGATCACCTTGATCCCGGCCGCCATGGCTTTCTTCGCGACACCGGCGAGCGCTGCCGCATCCTGCGGCGAGAGGATGAGCACCTTGATCTTCTTGGCGATCATGTCGTCGACCTGATTGGCCTGCGTCGTGGCGTCGCCCCGGCCGTCGGAGACGGTGACCTTCATCTTCGGGAAGAACTGGGCGGCGAACTCCGGGATCTGCTGGGTCGACTTCGCGCCGTACGGGAAGGATGCGCTGCTCCAGGAGACGCCGACCGAGCAGTCGATGCTCGCCGGGTCGGCCTTGAGGGTCAGCTGACTCTTGCAGTCGCTCCCGCAGTAGACGCTCGGTGCCAGGGACCCGCCTGCAGCGGCCGAGGTCGCGGCGGAGGACGCGGACGTCGTCGTCTTGGCTGCGGTCGCGCAGCCGCTGAGGGCTGCACCGGCCGTACAACCCAGTGCGAGGGCGACGACGACCCGTCGGCGCAGGGAGGCGGAGATGTTCATGGCGGTGGACTTTCTGCTCGGTCATGGCGGACGGGGACGGTGGAGCGGGCGCGCGTCACCCGCCCGACGCGTGGCAGTACGCGGCGGCTGGTGGACGGCGGGCGGGAGGTGGCGTGGTGCGGCGGCGGGCGCGGCCGCTTACCTGGCGCTGGAGGTCAGTGTCGGATCGAGCGGTGCATGTGTCGCCGTGGCCGGCACCCGGGTGGCGTCCGGCCGGCGGGTCCGGAAGCGGCGGCGGGTCGTCTCGGCGGCAATCAGGACGGCGATGACGATGACCGCGCCCTTGACGATCTGCTGGTCGAACGGCGAGATGCCGATCAGGTTCATCAAGTTGGACAGGACGGCCAGCATGAGCGCGCCGAAGACCGTGCCCACCGCACCGCCTATTCCGCCCATCAGCGAGGTGCCGCCGATGACCACGGCCGTGATGGCATCCAGGTTCGACAGGCTGCCGGCGATCGGGTCCCCGACGCCGAGCCGGGAAGCGGTCATGACGCCGGCGAGGGCCGCGCACAGACCGCTGACGGCGTAGGCCAGGACGACCGTGCGTCCGGTCCGGACGCCGGAGAGCCGGGCGGCCTCCAGGCTGCCGCCGATCGCGTAGACGAAGCGCCCGAACGGCAGGTACCGGAGCACGAGGACACCGAGGACCGAGATCACCAGGAAGATCAGGAAGGGGCCCGGCACTCCCAGCACGTTGCCGCTGCCCATCACGGTGAAGAAGGAGTTGCTGTTGTCGAACTGTTGCGGCCCACCGTCGGTCACCCGCAGCGACAGGCCCTGGATGGCCACCATCGTGGCCAGCGTCATGATGAACGGCTGGATCTTCAGCACGGCCACGCCCAGTCCGTTGAGCACGCCGAGCGCCACACCCACCAGCAGCGCCAGGAAGGCCGCGAGGCCGATCGTCATGCCGGAGTTGATCAGCATGGCCGTGGTGACGCCGGAGAGCGCGAGGATGGAGCCGACCGAGAGGTCGATGCCTCCGGTCAGGATGACGAAGGTCATTCCGATCGCGATGACACCGACGATCGCGGACTGACGGCCGACGTTGAGCAGGTTGGCCGACTGGAAGAACGACGGCACCGCCAGGACGACGACGACCAGGATGGCGACCAACAGAGCGATCGGCAGCCAGTTGGCGCGCAACCGCGTGGACCAGACGGACGGGGCCGATGCCCGCACCGGGCTGTTCATGCTGTCCTACCTCCGACGGCGTGGAACATGATCTCTTCTTCGGTGGTCCGGTCGCCGTCCAGTTCCGCAGCGATCCGGCCGTGGTACATGACCAGCACGCGATGACTCAGCGCGAGCACCTCCGGCAGTTCCGAGGAGATGATCAACAGCGCTTTGCCCTGTCTGCCGAGTTCCTCGATGAGCTCGTAGATCTCCTGCTTCGCGCCGATGTCGATGCCTCTTGTCGGCTCGTCGAGGATGAGGAGATCCACCCCTGCCTCCAGCCACTTCGCCAGCACCACCTTCTGCTGGTTGCCGCCGGAGAGGACGGCCACCGGGGCCAGGGCACTGGGCGCCTTGATCCGCAGCCGGCGGATGTAGTCGCGCGTCATTGCCAGGTCCTTGGACGGGTTGACCCACCTGCGCCGGCGCTTCACCATGCCGACCAGAGCCGTGTTGTGGACGCTGGACAGCGCGGTGAACAGACCCTGTGTCTTGCGCTCCTCGGGCACGAGCCCCACGCCTGCACCGATCGCCTGTATCGGGTTCCGCGCGTCGAGCGGCTTGCCGTGCAGTCGCACATGCCCCGAGGTGACCGGGTCGGCACCGTAGATCGCTCGGGCCAGTTCGGTCCTCCCGGCGCCGCGGAGGCCGGCCACCCCCACCACTTCCCCGGCTCGCACGGTGAACGAGACGTCCTCGAGCACACCGATCCTGGTCAGGTGCTCGACCTCGAGCACGGGTGCGCCGAGCTCGCGGTTCACCGACCGCACACCGCGGACGAACTCGCGGCCGACCATCTTCGACACCAGGTCGTCGTGGTCGGTGTCGGAGATCCGTCCCGTGCCGGTCAGTTCGCCGTCCTTGAGCACGACATAGGTGTCGGCGAGCCCGAAGACCTCCTCGAGCCGGTGCGAGACGAAGATGATGCTGACACCGTGCGAGCGCAGACCTCGCACCAGGTCCAGCAGTTGATCGACGTCCGCTCCGCCCAGCACGGCGGTCGGCTCGTCGAGGATCAGAAGCTGCGCTTTGCGCCGCAACGCCTTGGCGATCTCCAGCATCTGCTTCTCGGCCACGCTGAGCTGCCGGACCCGGCGGTCCACATCGAGGGTGAGCCCCAGTTCGGTGAGGAAGGCACGACTTTCCCGGCGCGCCTGGTTCCAGTTGATGACCGTGCCGCCAGGAAAGTGGTTGAACACCAGGTTCTCGGCGACCGTCAGGTCGGGGAACAGGTTGAGCTCCTGGTACACCGTCGCGATGCCCAGGGCCTCGGATGCGCCCGGACCGTCGATGTGCACGGGGTTGCCGTCGATCAGGATCTCGCCCTGGTCGGGTCCGTGCGCTCCGGAGAGGATGCGGATCAGCGTCGACTTGCCCGCGCCGTTCTCGCCGATCAGGGCCAGCACCTGGCCCGCTTCCAGTGAGAAGCTGACGTCCTTGAGGGCCTGGGCTCCGAGGAAGGCCTTGCTCAGGCCCCGTACTTCCAGCCTGGGGGTCATCGACACCTCCCACGGCGCCGGTGCGCCGAGCGCCACCCATGTACTCCACGTCGAGTCATGAGAGCAACGTTATGGGTGGGTTGACAGGGTGCAAATGGGCCCGATATATTTCGTTCGCAACATATATCAGGCCGTTATGGAGGCGCGGTGGGGTCCCTGTGGACAGAGGTCGGCCTGCTCAAGGACGACCGGAACCTGACGCCCGACGCGTACACGGCCCGGAGCGTGATCGCACGGTTCGTGGCCGATCGATCGGTGTCCAGCCGTACCGAGGTCGTCACCTTCACCGGTCTGGCGAGGTCGACCGTCGACAAGCACCTCCAGGCGCTGATCGACAGCGGTCTGGTGGAGGGTGCGGGCGTGGGGCGCAAGGATCCCCGCGGCCGGCCCGCCCAGTTCTTCCAGATCAGTGCCCGACGCGGCGTTCTCCTGGTGGCCGACGTGTCGGTCGGTCGGTGCCGGGTCGCGCTGACGACGCTGACCAAGAGTGTGGTGGCGCGCAGCGAGTTCGCGATCGACGTCGCGGCCGGGCCGCGGGAAGTGCTGTCCGCGTTGTGCGCGCGCCTGTCGGATCTCCTGCAGGAGAACGACCTGACGGAGCGCAATGCACTGGCCGTGTCCGTGGGGCTGCCCGGACCGGTGGACTCGCACCGGGGTTTCGCGGTCCGGCCGCCACTGATGCCGGGGTGGGACGGCTTCGACGTGTGCGGCTACCTGGCGGCCCACTTCCGCTGCGACGTCCTCGTCGACAACGACGTCAACCTGGCCGCGCTCGGCGAGGCCCGTGCACTGAAGGGCGCCTGCCTGCCCCTGCTGATGATCAACATCGGAACCGGCGTCGGTGGTGGCTTCGTCAGCGAGAGCGGCCTGCTGCTGCACGGCGCCGACGGAGCTGCGACCGACATCGGGCACACCCAGGTGCGCTCGAAGGAGGACATCCTGTGCCGCTGCGGCGCCCGGGGCTGTCTGGAAGCCGTGGCGTCGGTCGGCGCCATGGCCAGACGGCTGTCCGAGCTGGCGGGCCGCGACGTGTCGATCGCGGAGCTGTTCGACGGGCTGCAACGAGGGGACGCGATGACGGTCAGCGTCGTCCGCGAGGCCGCGATACTGGTGGGGCACGTCGTGGCGGATCTGGTGAACTTCTGCAACCCCGCCCGCATCGTGATCGGCGGGTCCATCACCCACTGCACCGACGACATCCTCGCCCAGATCCGCAGTGTGGTCTACCAACGCTCCCAACCGCTCGCGACCAGGAACCTGTCGATCGTCCGCGGCGGACTGGGGAACGAAGCGGGCCTGATCGGCGGCATGATCTATGCCATCGAGCAGGTCCTTTCTCCCCGCGGCATCCAGTACCACACCCGGGGCTCGGAGCTCGAGCTTCGTCCCCTGGGACTTCGGGAGTGAGCCGGCCACCCGCGCGCCGGTCGGGCACATGCTGCCGCTCGACCTCGCCGGCGGGTGTCACGACGTGGAACCGGTCGGGCCGTCGGGTTGGAAGACGGCTCGTACACAGCCGTCCTGCTTCTCCTTGAACATCCGGTAGCCCTGCGGGCCCTGATCCAGCGACATCACGTGCGTGGCCAGGTGTTGGGTGTTCAGCTCGCCGTCGGCGATGTGCTGCAGGATGCGGGGGATGTAGCGCTGGCCGTGCTGCTGCGCCCCCCGGACGGTCAGCGCCTTGTTCATGACCGCGCCCATCGGGAACTTGTCGACGACGCCGCCGAACACTCCGAGGACGAACATGCTGCCGCCCTTGCGACAGGCGTAGATCGCCTCACGCAGCGCGGTGGGCCGGTCGGACTGCAGCCGCAGTTGCTGCTTGACCTGGTCGTACAGGTACTGAGGGCCGGTCCCGTGCGCCTCCATCCCGACCGCCTCGATGACCACATCGGGGCCTCGGCCGCCGGTCCGCTCCTTGAGCTCCGCGACGACGCTGTCCTGGGTGTAGTCCAGCGTCTCGGCGCCGATGTACTGCCGCACCTGGGCGAGGCGCTCGGGGAGCCGGTCGATGACGATCACCTGCTCGGCGCCCATCAACATCGCGCCGCGGGCGGCCATCTGCCCGACACCTCCCGCACCCCAGACCGCGACGGTGTCGCCCGGGGTGATGCCGGCGCCGTCGGCGCCGGTCCAGCCGGTGGGGGCGGCGTCGGAGGCGAACAGCGCCGCCATGTCCGACACCCCGTCCGGCACGGCGAACGCGCCCTGGTCGGCATAGGGCACCCGCACGTATTCGGCGTGGCTGCCGGCGAACCCGCCCAGCGCGTGGCTGTAGGCGAAGCAGCCGCCGATCGAGCTGCCCCACAGGCCCTCGGTGAGAGCGGGATTCGGGTTGCCGTTGTCGCACAGCGACAACAGCTGCTGCGAGCAGTACCAGCACTGCCCGCAGGCGATGAACGAGCAGACGGTGACCCGGTCGCCGACCTTGTGGTTGCGCACCCCCTTGCCGACCTCGGCCACCTCGCCCATGAACTCGTGCCCGAGCACGTCCCCGGCGCGCATGGAGGGGATGTACCCGCCGAGCAGGTGCAGGTCCGAACCGCAGGTCGTGGTCAGCCGGACCTTGAGGATGATGTCGCGGTCGTTGAGGATGGTGGGCTCGTCGACCGTCTCCACCGCGGTCTCGTTCACCCCGGTCCAGCACAGTGCCTTCACAGCACTCCCTCCCCAGCGGCGCGACGGGTCGCGCCTTCGACGAGCTCTCCGGTGGGCGTCGGCGGGCGGTGACCGTGCGGGGTGGGGTCGACGCGCAGCACCTCCCCGACCTCGATGAGTTGTTTGGCCTCGCGCAACGCCGAGCGCACCTGTTGACGCGGATCGTCGCCACCGATGCGGGCTGCCGCCGAGCGCAGGCCGGTCGGCTCTGCCCCTCGGAGCCGGGCGGCGAGCTCGGTCCCCTTCCCGCCCGGTGCCGGCCGGACCTGGACCTCGACGAGGTCGCCCAGCGCCGCCAGCGGGCCCGGCACCCGCCCATCGGGCAGGACTTCGTCCTGGCTGCGGTTGATCGTGACGCTGCGCCACCGGGACCGGGCTTCGTCGTCTCCGGAGGCCGCGCCGTTCCCGGCCACCGCTTGCTGCAGTCGGCGGACCAACCCACCGACGGCGTGCAGCGTGGCCTCCGCCACCTTGCCCGCGGGTGTGCTCACGGACGACCGCCCGCCGCAGCTGCCGAGCTGTCCGCCTGCGCGACCAGCTCGACGACCGCCGTACAGAACGCCGCGAGGTCCTCGGGCGAGCGGCTGGTCACGAGATTGCCGTCCCTGACGACCTCCTCGTCCACGACCTGCGCGCCGGCGTTGCGCAGGTCGGTGCGGATGCTCGGGAACGACGTCAGGGTGCGGCCGGCCACGACGCCGGCCTCGAGCAGCGTCCACGGCCCGTGGCAGATCGATGCGACCGGCTTTCCGGACGCCATGAAATCCCGCACGAAGCCGATCGCGGCGGGGTCCATCCGTAGCTTGTCGGGATTGACCGTGCCGCCGGGAAGCAGCAACGCGTCGTAGTCCGACGCCGACGCGAACCGCACCAGCCCGTCGACGTCGAAGGTGCCCGCCGCGTCCAGGTCGTTGCTGCGCGCCTGGATGACACCGTCGTGCAGCGAGAGCAGCTCGGTGCGCGCCCCTGCCTCGTCCAGAGCCTGCCGCGGTTGCTCCAGCTCGACGCGTTCCACGCCGTCCGCGGCCAGGATCGCCACGCGCTTGCCGTTCAGTTCCGTTGCCATGTCTTCTCCGGCTCCTGTCCGTGCTCTTCCGGTTGCCCGGGACCAAGCAAATCCCGAACCCCCACCGCGGCGCATCGGTAGAACGACCGATCCGAGCCCGCGGGGCGCGCCGGCGGTCCACGGACGACGCCGCCGACAGCGCGCGTCGGCGGCTGACTCGGCCACGGACGGATGGCGCACCTGCAGGGGATGCAGGACGAAGACCTTCGGCGTCGTCGAGTACAGCTACCGCCGGAGGTGGGCACACCGGGCGCCCGCCGGCCCCCTGCTGGCCGCTACCCAGGCCCACCGCGGCAGCCACTGGGCAGGTGCCTGCGGCAGCGCGTACGGAGTCGATCATCCTGCGCCGGGCGTCGAGCCGTCCCGTGCGCGGTCAGCGACCTTCTGCCGCGAGGAGCGTCGGAACGTACCGTCCGAGCTTGGCCAACGTCTGCTGGCCGCCTTCCACCGCGTGGGATGCCTGCACCGCCCGATCCCGAGCCGCCCTGTCCGGGAAGACCGTGCGCATCTCGAGCTGCGTCGCAGCGCCCAGCGGCGTGAAGGTCACCGTGGACTTGAAGACGTCGGGGTCGTCGGGAGAGTCGCCGTGCAGCAGCGTGATCCGCTCGGGCGGGACGATCCCGGTCCAGGTGATCCATTCCTGGAAGTCCCGCCCGTCCGGGGCGTGCATCACGAAGACCCAGGCTCCGCCCTCGCGGAACTCGAAGGACCGCGTGGTGGTCGTGAAGCCGTCCGGCCCCCACCACTGCGACAGGTGCCGGACCTCGGAGAACGCCTCGAACACCAGCTCCCGCGGCGCGTGGATGACGCGTGAGATCACGATCTCCCGGTCGGCCGTCGGCGACTCCGTCCTCGGCGCGCGGTCTGCCCCTGCCATCGTGACTACTCCCGATCTTCCTGGTGCATCCTCTGCACGTACTCGTCGAGTTGGTCGAAAGTCTCGTTCCAGAACGCTTCGAACCCGCCGATCCACTCGCGGACCGGGCGGAGCCCCTGGGCGTCCAGGCCGTACAGGCGCTGCTTGCCGGCCTTGCGATCGCGGACCAGGCCGACCTCCCGCAGGACCCGCAGGTGCTTGGACGCCCCCGGCTGGGTCATCCCCAGCTCGTGGGCGACATCGGTGACCGGCCGCTCACCCGCGCGGAGCAGGACGAGGATCTCCCGACGCTGGGGCTCCGCGATCGCGTTGAAGACGTCCGACGTCGTCGCTGCACGTGCCATGACAGCATCGTATTTCTGTGCAGGTGGACGGGAGGTCAAGGGCCGCCGCAGATCGAGGCAGCGGGGGCGAGTATCCGACGTCAGGACGTGCTGGACCCCGTCGACGGTCCGGCACCGCGGATGCGGCGGTAGCGGATGTGCGTGGTCAGCGGTGAGTGGAGCACCTCCACGGGCTCGAAGTCGAAGGACTCCACGCCGTCGAAGATGCGCTCGCCGGAACCGAGCAGGACCGGCGCGATGTCGAGGGCCAGTTCGTCGATCACGCCGGCCATCAACGCTTGTCGGACCGTCGAGGCTCCGCCGGCGATGTCCACGCCCTGGTCGCCGGCTGCTCGGGTGGCGGCGGCATACGCGGCGTCGAAGCCGTCGGTGACGAAGTGGAACGTCGTCCCGCCGTCCATCCGGATCGGGTCGTGCTCGTAGTGGGTCAGCACGAAGACCGGGGCGTGGTACGGCGGTTCAGGCCCCCACCATCCCATCCACTCCTCGTGCCACTCCCCGCGGACCGGGCCGAACATGTTGCGACCCATCACGTAGGCACCTCGTGGACGCAGGAGCCAGTGCTTGGCCGCCTCGTCAGCCGGGGTCGCGCGCGGATCACCGATGTGCCAACCGTGCAGCTCGTGCCCGCGCCTGCCGAGAGGGTTGTCCAGGCTCTGGTCGGGGCCGGCGACGAAACCGTCCAGTGACACCGACATGTGGCAGGTCGTGTGCGGCACAGATGCTCCTGTCTCGAGGGACTCGACGACCGACCAGATGGACGCGCGTCTGCACGTCATCGTATGCCCGGATGGGCATACGTCAAGACAGGAGTGCGCCCACGTCGGCGACCGGCGTCAGCCTGCCTGGCGGCTGGACCGCTGCCGCTTCCCCGCGAGCGGCAGCGGTCCGTTGGTCCCGTGGGACTGCGTCATCATCGTTGATATGCGATAGCCGCTCAGGCAGACCACCTACCGCACTCTGACCGCTGGTGCGCCACCCGCGAGCCCGGTGTGGGCCGCGGACCTGGGGACGGTCACCGCCAGACATCGCCGGTTGCTCGACGAGGTGCCGCACGGCGCGGATGCGACCTGGGCGGAGCTTTGCAGGCGTCGCCCGCGCCGTGGCACCGCCGGCGCACCCGACGACCGACGCGCCGAGGCCGTCATCCTCGGTTTCGGCCGTGCCGCCGGCTCAGGATTGGAGCCCGTAGGTGGGCGCCACCGACGTGCTCAGGTACAGGCGAACCGGTCAATGAGTTCCGGTGTGAACGCCCCAACCGCGCCGTGCGACGGGCGTCGGCAGTCTCAGAAGGTGACCGGCAGGCTGCACAGCACACGCGAGTTGGCCTTGCGGACGTCCCACGTCGGCTCTGCCGAAACAAGCCGAATCCGTGGCAGCCGTTCGATGATCGCTGCGAAGACAACTTCGCCCTCCGTCCGGGACAGCGGAGCACCGATGCAGAAGTGGATGCCCTGGCCGAAGGCGATGTGCCGGTTGGGGCTGCGAGTGATGTCGAACGTGGCGGGTTCGGAGAACCGGGACGGGTCCCGGTTCGCCGCGCCGAGCATCTGGAACGCGAGCTGACCCGCGCGCAGGGTCCGGCCGCGCAGCTCGATGTCCCGGGTGACGATCCTGGGCTGCCGGGACACCGGGCTCTCGTACCGCAGCGCCTCCTCGAGGAACGGCTTGATCAGCGCCGGATCCGCCCGCACCGCGTGCCACTGGTCGGGATGGCTCAGCAGGGTGAAGAGGCCGTTGCCGATGAGGGACGTGGTGGTCTCGTGCCCGGCGGTCAGCAAGGTGACACCGGTGTTGATGATCTCGTCGTCGGTGAGGGACTCACCGTCGTCCGTCGTGGCCGTCAGCATGCTGATGAGGTCTTCGCCGGGAGCGCGGCGCCGGTCCTCGATCAAGCCTGTCAGGTAGGCCCGGACCGCCAGCAGCGCCTGCTGAGCCGCCAGCAGCACCGTCTCGTCCGGCCGATTGACCCCCTGGAACGCCAACAGATCATCCGCCCAGGCGCGGAACTGTTGTCCGTGCGAGGCGGGGACGCCGAGCAGTTCGGCCAGCACGGTCACCGGCAGCGCGGACGCCAGCTCGTCGATGACCTCCATCCGGCCATCGGCCTGCACCTTGTCCAGCAGGTCGTCGACGATCCGCTGAATCCGTGGTCGCATGGACTCGATGACTCGAGGCGAGAACGCCCGCAGCACCAGTCGCCGCAACCGGGTGTGATCGGGCGGATCGGAGTGCAACAGGCCCTTGGTCCGGTAGTGGGCCTCGAAGGCCGCGAGTCGGCCCCGGGCTTCGGCCGGTAGGTACTCCGACGCCCGGCCGAGCCGCCCTTCGTTCGAGAAGTCCGCCGTGTTCTTGAACGTTGCGAGCACGTCGTCGTAACGGGTGAGCAACCAGCCACCGATGGATTCACTCCAGTGCACCGGATCCAGTTCGCGCAACCGGTCGAGCGTCGCGTAGGGATCGTGGACGAAGGCGTCAGTGCGCAGGGTCCCCTCGATCGCCTCGATCTCGGTCGCGTCGTGGGTCCCGTCGAGCATCCCATCTCCCGGTGGTGGCATGATCCTGGCCTGTTTGTTAACAACTTACAGGATACCTTCTTCGCATGCCCGGGGTCCGCGACTCGATTCGACCCGCCGCTCACCGGCCGGCCCGCCACCACCCCACATGCCCCTGAGCACCGGACCTGCGACCGATCCGAGCGCCCTGCCACCATCCATGAGTTTGCCGCCGCCGTCCGGATCTCCGGCCCGGCGACGCAGCCACCGGAACGACCACCGAATCCCCGGGAGTGCATCGCCGACAACCGGCTCGCGTGCGGTGCGTCGGCCCGCGTTCACTCGCGCGGCTGGTCCTGGCGCAGTGCCCCTCGAAGATCGTTCCCGGTGGTGCATGCTGCGGCGTAGGGGCGCCGGAATGGGTGCGGTTGACGGTGTGGGGGGATGGTGTGAGGCGTCTGATCGCCGCACTCGTCGCGGCGCTGGGGCTGGTGGTGACCGGGTGCTCGGCGGATCCCTTGCGGGCCTACACCCAGGATGGTGGTTACACCGACCAGTACAAGTCGGCAGTGGCCGATTTCGTCGCGGCCGTGCACAACCGGGACGCCGCCTGGCTGCTCGGGCATAATGTGCCCGGGAACGGCCAGCAGCCGGCCGGTACGGCCGCGGGAGTCAGAGAGCTCCTGACCCGCTTCGGCGGCAAAGACCTCACCGTGGCCTCCTACGGCGCGAACTGGCCCGGCGAGGCGTCCGCTTCGATCGTCGTGGCCTGCCCCGGCGGATCGAACATGCTCTTCGATCAGCCCTTCACGGCCTTCGATGGGCAGTGGCGGCCCTTCATTCACGCCCAACGCGACTTCGCCGCCGCCAGACCCACCACAGGTACGGCGGCCGAAGACTCGTCCCTGCCGTCCGCCGCGGCCCCGGGTCTGAACAGCGCCTACGACTCAACCCTCGGCACCTACGGGCTGTACCGGCCGTGCCGCGGGTGAGCGCCTCGGCGTCGCGATGGTGGCGGCCGGCGCCGTCGTGGCCGGCATGGGCCCACTTCGTCCACGGCGCGGTGCTCATCGTGCCTCTGGTCTCGGCGTTGGAGGTGGCCTTTCGTGGTCAGTGGTCCGGGAACTTCTTGGTGGTGGCGCTGATCGGCCCGACGGTGGGGTGGGCGACGGACCGCGACTACTGCCGCCTCAGCGCCGACGAACGGGTGCAGGTGGCGCGAACCTGCCGGACGGCGCAGCCCTCGGGCGTACGTGCTGTGGACACGGTTGCGGTGAACCGCTTGGAACGAGCTGCCAAGTCGTACCGGTCCGACCGGATCATCGTCCCCATCGTGCTCGCCGTCCTGCTCGCGGCGCCCATCGTCGCCGCCTTCCGGCAGTCGGCCTGGTGGTTGCTCACCGAACTGCCCGGTCCGCTTGTC
Organism: Nakamurella endophytica; assembly: GCF_014646215.1. Lineage (GTDB taxonomy): Bacteria > Actinomycetota > Actinomycetes > Mycobacteriales > Nakamurellaceae > Nakamurella > Nakamurella endophytica. The sequence goes on along the minus strand of NZ_BMNA01000022.1, from coordinate 330 downwards.
GCGACCCGCCTGATTCAGGCCCAGCGCTCCTTGGATCCGCGCACTCAGCTGTCCCGACTGAGGGACGCCCTCAGCGCCCAATAGGACAACGTCGACGCACCCGCCCCGGGACCCGGACATCCCCGACTGGCCAGCGACCCGACGACGCGCCACAGTGCGTCCCGCCGTGGGCGTGCTCGATGCGGGCACCCGCTAAATCGCTCGCGCCTCCAGACCGGAAGCGCCAGCCCAAGGGTCGACTGACGGATGCCCGATCTGCACTAGTTGTACTGCCCAGGGAGGTTGGTCAATCTGGTGATGGGTGGTTGACCTCCGATGGCGGTGTGGAGT
>NZ_BMNA01000021.1 GCF_014646215.1 Nakamurella endophytica | reverse complement strand
TCGCCAGATCACTGCTGGAAACCGGCGGCTTCAGACCCTCCATACACCGTCGATTGCGATGAGCCGGTGAGGTCCCAATCCTGCTGCTTGCCGCCAGGGCTCCCGTCGGCGTGTTGCTGGTTGCAGGGATCGCTGCCACACGAGTAACACAAGCGGTGTCGGTCGTGCGATGCGCTGACAGGGCGATACCTACTAGCGCTCAGCTCTTACCGGTAAGACCGCCATCTACCCCCGTCGAGACGGTCTCCGGGCTTGTCGACCCGGCCGACGACTGCACGGAAGGAGGAAAGCTCGGAGAAGACGACGCCGCGTCGGGGCCGGTCGACTGCAGCGCCACGGCTCCCGACGCCGAAATCTCACCCGACGACGTCGCCGACACTGGCAAAGGCGGGAGAAAGCCGACCGGCCGGACAGTCGACGCGGCCTCTTGCTGCCGGCACCCAGAGACCCACGCCAGCAGCAACAGCGCCGCTACCGCGGCGACCCATCGAGCATCACGAATCCTTCGGGTTCGCACCAACCCTCCGCCCCATCCGAATCATCCGCATGACTGGACGGCGCCGAACTGCAGCTCGGTTGCACGGGACCTGACCGCAGCGCAGCCTGCGTCGAGTGGACGTCGCGTTGGTCGGCAAAGCAACACGGTGACCACCTGGCCGTGAACGAGTCGGGTGCTGGCAACCAGATGTCCGCATGGTCACGTGCTGCGGCGTACCCAGCGATGTTCCGCGCCTAATCGTCGCGGCGTTGACGCCTGAAGGTGCGACGAGCGTTGTTGACGGCTAGGAGCAGTGCGAAGGTGCCGAACGCAGCACCGGCGATGCAGCCTCCGATGAGTTGAGGGGCGGACTGGAACCTGGTGCCGAGAATCAGAGTGACGACCACGAGGGTGTAGCAGACCAAGGGGAAGACGAAGAGGAGCACCGCCAGCGACCGGGGCCGAGTCGTGAAAAACCGGTACACAAACGTTTGCCCCCAACGCGGCGGCTCCTGGTCGTATTCTCCGAAGTCGTCCAGCCACATGCCTGACTCCCTCCCGTGCGGTCCCCGCCCGGGACCCGGTCAGCGTAGGCGGCTCGCGCAGCACCTCGGGTGAAGGAAGTCGTTGATGACCGCGGATCCGCCCGCACCCACGGGGCGTCGGGAGTCGGTGTGGACGGCGCCCGAACCGGCCGCCCTCCGAGTGCTCGGCGCCTGCTCGCTCATCTTCTGTTTGTGGTCGAGCAACGAGGTCCTCGGGTACTGGCCCGCTGTGGTGGTCAGCGTCGTCCTCGGTGGTTGGGCGGTGGCTTGTCTGCTGATTGGCCTCATGCGGGGACGTCGGCCGATGAGCTGGACGTTCGTTCCGGTGGGGCTGCGCATCGCGACCGTCGGTGCCGTGGTAGCAACCGCCGTGTTCGTCGTTGGGTGGCTGCAGACGCACACCTTCGCGATGGCGTTCCTTGGCGCGACGGCACCGCTGTACGTGGCGCGGTGGTGGGCGCAGCGGTACTGAACCACCGCTAGCACCCGTCCCACGGCAGGCTGCGCTTCCTGGGTCGAGGTCTTCTGCTCCGCCGATTCCTGGCGCCTCAAGGGCGCCCATCACGTTGGCGATCGGTCAGTTCACCGAAGTAGTGAGTGCAGCGGGTGAGTCGGTGGTTGTGGACGGGCGCGGCCCAGCTCAAGGAGTCTGGGACGGTTCAATGCCCGTCGTAGGTGATGGTCTTGATCAGCTGTCGGAAGGTGTGGTCGACCTGGTCGGGGTAGGGGCCACGGATGCAGGCGCTGATCTGAATTCGTGGGCGGGGTCGGGCGTGGTGTGAACGAGGATTGCTCGGTTGCCGCCGATGGTTGCGCAGTCGCCGGTGGCGCGGCGATCAGAGAGGTTGGCGGGCCACCCGGCGACGGTCGTGTTGGCTGTGTCGCAGACGGCGGAGTTGTCGCGGTCGTGGGCGTTGGTGGGGCCGCCCAGGGTGATCAGGACTCCGTCGCCTGCCAGCTCTTTGATCGGCGGGCCACAGTGGTCCTGGGTGTTGTGCGTCTGGCCAACGTTGCAGGGGTTGTGCAGGGGGTCGGTGCTCAAGTACCCGGCGATGGTCAGGTCGGGGAAGGTCTGACGGAACGGGTAGAGCTGCCACTGCTGCGGCCGGCGATAGGACACCGGGAACAGCGGTGTGGCAGGTTCGTGCACCCACGCGGCGAGGTCGCTGTTCGGTAGAGCTGCGGCCAGTACCCGTACAGGCCGGCGCGGCCGGTATTGCGGAACCAGCCTCGCAGTGGCCGTCCTGATGGTGAGCGTGCCGCCGGTGACCGTGTACGTGACGGGGGTTGTTGATCGGACCAGCGCGGTGATCGCGTCGGGTCCGGGGCCCGAAGGTTCGAAGCCGCACCCATGCGCGAGCGTGTCGATCGCCGGACCGACGGTGAATTGCGACGCGGTCGCGGTGTAGGTGTGCAGCGCGCCGGAGCAGTCCAGGTCGTACGCCACATACGTGGCGGTGAACTCGACCGCTGCCGGCCAGAAGCGTCCGGTATCCGTCGTCGAGGTCGCGGTGCGGACCGACGCGAGTGTCCAATGCACTCCCAACAGATGTGGATCGACGGCTGCGGGCTTGGTGTCCACCGACGGCGCGGCGCTGGTGCTGGCGCCAGTGCCGCTGGCCACGTCCGTGGTGCTGGACGCGGCCGCCGTGCTGTGAGTCAGCCTCGGCCCAGTCAAGCGCTGCACAGGCGACCCGTGGGGCGCAGTCGTCGACGCTGACAGCACCGTCGAAGTGGACGGCGCCGTCGGCGATGACCGGCAACCGGCCACCAGCACGGCTACCGCCACGACCACCGCCGGAATCCCGCGCCCGGTTCGTGTCCCCTGCACCTTGCTCCCATCTTTGACCGTCGACGCTTACTAGACGGGCGCCAACCCCTTCCCCGTTGCTCGACAGCTGGCGGCCACAGCCCCGAGCGTCACCATCGCCGGCTCGGCACACCTTGCCGGGACTGCACACCGCTGCCGGGTCGTCCGGCCACCGGTATGGGCGCTGCGACGATGGCATTCACTCGATCGGCTCGGTACTTGGCGAGTCCCGAGTGGTTTGGCACTATTGGACGTTCGCGGTGCCACGGGTTTTCGTCCAAGCCAAGCAGCACAGGCAGGACGGCCGCGTCCGTTCAGTTGGGGTTACTGCGCGGCGGGTTGCAGGACGAAGCCGGACGTCGCGGTGGGGTTGGAGCCGGTTGTCAGCTGGGTGTTGGACGTCTGCCCCCAGACGAACAGTTGCCGTCCCGTCCACAGCACGACTCCACCGGGCGCGGAGGCCGGCGCGGGGTGCAGTGCTGTCCAGATGCGGGTGACCGGATCCCAGGCTGCTGCGTGGCCGGTCAATGTCTGGGGAGGTCCGCCGCGGTCGTCGCTGCTGTTGGCCGCGACGAGCAATTGGCCTGTCCACACGTATGTCGGCCGCAGGTCATCGACCGGGCCGTGTGGCATGGCGGTGCTGGTGCCGTCGGTCGGGTCCACGGTCAGGCCGTGCAGGTCCGTCTGTCTGGGTCCGGGGTAGGTGCGCGGGTAGACGCCGGCGGGTAGCAGGATGTGCGTCCCGGTCCACCACGGTGGCGAGATGCCCTGCCCGCCCGGCACCGTGCCGCTGGTCCGCCATCTGAACGTGGTCGCGTCCAGGGTGAAGACGTCGGTACCGTCTCGGGTTGCGGTGCTGGTGGGCTGGCCTTGCTCGTGTCGTTCGAGGACCTTGCTCGAGGACCACTGCGCCCACAGCCACACCTGCCTGTCGGTTGCGACTGCAGCGATCCGTTGGGCCGGGTGGCCAGCAGACAAGTGCAGTGACGGCAGCTCGGTCCAGGACGAGGCACCGGGCACGAACCGGTGAGCCGCAACCGAGCTGGCCGCCGTCGCGGCAGGGGCTTCAGCGCCGGCGGTGAACAGCACGGCGGCCGTGCCGGTCCACACCAGTGCTCGGTCGCGGACAGGGCCGGTCGGGCCGGTCGGGTCGGGCAGGCTGGGTAGCGCCGTCCAGGTGCGGGTGGCCGGTGTGAAGGCGGCGCCGTCGGTGTAGTTGTTCCCGGTCGGGCCTTGGCCGCCCCAGATCAGCAGCTGCCGTCCGGTCCACACCGACAGGGCCGATGCCCGGGGCGGGAGCGGTGACGGCGGGAGCTGGTTCCATCGTCGGGTGGCCGGGTCGTAGGAGGCGCCGTCACCCAGCAGCAGGGGCCGGCCGCGGGATGTCGCGTCCCGGCCGCCCCAGATGAGTACCAGGCTGCCGGTCCACGCACCGACTGCGTCGGAGCGGCCACTGATCGGGGCGGCCGGCAGCTCTTGCCACGTTCCGTGCGCTAACGCTGCTGTCGTCACCGGTGGGTCCGCCGGCGTCGCCGCGGCGACGGACCCGGATCCGCCGGCGGTCGATGCGGCAGTCGACGTCTGCTGGGTTCCTTGACCGGCGGTGACTGGCGGCGCGGTGCCGGCCGAATCGGTAGCCGTCGGGACGGGGCGGCTTGTGCTGGTGTGCAGTGCTGTCCCGGTGGCGGTGTAGTCGCTTGCTTGGACCGTGATGGCTGAGTTGATCTCCCAGGGCTGCCCGTCGGTACACGGCGGCTGCGGCGCGGCTGAGGCGTATCCGCCGCTGGTGGAGATCAGGTCACCGACTCGAGCGGCGGTCTGGCCGGTCGGGTCGACGATCTCGGCCGGCCCGTTCAGCGGTTGCCGTGCGGTGTAGCCGCGCGGCCACAAGATGTCCCGTTCGGTGCCGCTGATGTGGAAGCAACCCCGCCGGTCGAGGGTCAACCGACCGACCAGAACAGCACCCATGGACGACATGCCGGTGACCTGCGGGTCCCGCTCCGAGGTCGGAAGGGTCGTCGGCCGTCCCGGCTCAGCGGTGGGCGTCGACGGCGTTGACAGCGTCATCACGGGCGGAATCGACGGCAGGGTTTTGGGGGACACGGTGGGCAGCGGCGCCGAGACCACGACCCGGTCAGGAGCCGGCGCATCGCCTGACGGGGGGCCGGATCGTCCGGAGCAGCCGACAAGCAAGACCACACCGACGGTGGCCAACACCCGAGACTTCACAATGCGCAGACGTGGCGGGTCCGGGCACTGGTTGCTCGACAACCCAAGACCGCTCAGCACGAATCCGTGGCGGATCGGCGCAGAGACCGGCCGCTACGCCAGAACAGCGCTGAGCCCTCGACAGAGGAGGGCGTCCGGGTCATCCGACGATCGTGACTTTCATTGCTGGGCAGGAGTCGGCCGCCGCAGCTGGTGGCTGCGGCGGGCACAGGTCGTGACTGCCGTGGATAAAGATGAGTATGTCGCCGACAGCTTCGGCCGTGATGACTCGTCCGTCCAGGCGTACCAGGGAGACTGGGGTGACGGACAACTGAATGTCGGGTTGGTCGATGACGAAGATCGTGAGGGTTTGACCCACGCTCATGGCTAGTGCCGATTCACCAGTCTGCTGCAGTGGGCGGAGCCGCCCCTGGCAGTTGTCCAGTGCCCGCCATTGACCTGCACTGGTGTAGGCCTGCACCTGCCCCCCGCAGGTACTGGACCAAGTCGTTAGCCACGTCGGAGTGACTGCAGTGCCTGGCGCGCCGGTGGTGGTGTCGGGTAACGCGGACGATTGCGCAGTGCGCCCCGGCACCGTCGTCACCGGTCTCGCTGGCGTAGGCCTAGTCACGGCGCCGACGGGTGTTGCTCTTCCGGCCGAGGGTTCCCCGTTCCCGCGACCCGCCGGTTCGGTGCCTGCTGTGCAGCCGGATAGCAGCAGTGCAGCTGCGGCAAGCCAAGCGCCAACTCTCACACCAGTGCAGACGGGACCTCGCCGGCAAGCGTTGCCGGCGACCGACCTTTGCCTTCGCTGCGCCTGCACCAAGTCAGTCACTTGCCGGTGCGGATGAACGCGGCTTCCGCCGGGCACGTTAGGGTGTGCGCTGGATCGGCTGCCCGGTGGTCAGGTCCAGCAGTGCTCTGGTTCCCAGTGGTTCGGGTAGCCGGACGACAGCCGACCGGATGCGTCCGGACATGCCGCAGTTGATGTCGGGTCCGTCGGGCCAGATCCCTGGATCGGCATGGACGACCAGCACGACCGTCCGGGTGGAGACCAGTGCCGCGGCGGTGTAGTCGTACCCGCAATCATGGTTGGCCTCCTTCGGTGAGCCCACGAAGTGCAGCGTGAGGGTCCTGTCATCGGCGGAGGGAACGACCCGCTCGACGCTGGGTCGCGGTGGCACGATCGACTGGTGAGTGGCCGATCCGCGACCGTGCTGCAGCTGGGTGAAGTCGATGTGTCGGCGGCGGTGCTGGCCGATCGTGGTGTGCCGTTGGCTCGATTGATCGGCGACCACGGAGCAAATAGCGTCGACGATCTTGACGGCCGGCCACCAACCGACGGCTGGCGCGTCATTCACGGAGACCTCGTTCACCCGGGCGAGGTTCTGCCAATAGTGGCCGCCTCGTGGCCAATCGGCGGCCCGGACACGTGGATCGTCATCCGCGCCTATCGAGCGGATGGCCAGTGGCAGACAGCGGTTGAAGGCACGGGGGTTGTAGCACGACCGGGTCGCGCGGTCCGCCGGGCCGGGCTAGCTCTAGAGTGGGTCACCGAGCCGGCGACGGTTGCAAGGGGAACGTCACCCGACCTCCGGCTCGTTCTTCGCAACATCGGACAGCAGTGGTGGACCGCGGACGGGAACGACGACAACTACGTCGAAGTTTGGGCCGTCGGGCAGGACGGGGACGATTTTCCCCGAGCGGGCGCCGATTTCGGTGACATGGGCGCCGTCGTGGTCGACGTCCTGCCATCCCTCGAGCCGGGTATCGCAGTTGCGGTCACCGCAGCCTGGCGGCATCCGGCGGGCGCCCGCAACCTACCGGCCGGTCGGTACGTTCTTCGCGCGCGGCTCCTGTGCCTGCACCTCGACGCGCCGCCCGCAGCCCTCACCGTGTACTGATCGACAGGTCCAGCTGGCCGACTCCAAACAGTAACGCCACCCCGTATGTCCTTTGGCCTTCAGCCGACGCGCCGGCCGCACCCTCGGGACCCCGTCATGCATTCCTACGACGCGACTGACCGCGTGAACAACGTCCCCGGACACGACGACTAGCTGTCGTCCCCCGGTCGTGGGCGTGACCTCATAATGCGCACCGTCACCGACTGGACCGGACGTGACCACGGACCGACCTTCATGGCTTGCAGCCCTCTCAGGCATCTTCAGGAGGGGTGCCGTCGCGTCGGACAGCGGGCCGGGCGGACGCCTCGAAAGGCGGGTCGACCGGATGCAATCCCCGGCGTCCGGCCGCGGCTTCCGCTCGTGGCAGGGGAGACTGGCGCAAGCCGCGGAAGACGCCGCACACCGACCGCAGGTGACGACCGCACGCACTGGGTCAAGGCCACCCATGGCCGCGTGCAGGCGGCGGTCGATCGTGCGTGGAAGGGTTAGCTCGTGACGTTGGGAAACGACCAGTTCGACGCCGACTTCTGGCGTCGCCAATCCGTGGGACTGCGGCTGTTCGACCGGGTCGAAGAAGTGCTTGGCGATCGCGTGTTGGAGTGCCGGTTCCTGCCGGACCGCACACCGCAGGTGTTGCTGGAGCAGGTCGGTCCCGACGACGTGCGGGTTATCGGCAATTTGGCACAAGGAATCGGTCTGTCCGGTGAGGTGAAGGTCGTCGCGGCCGCCCATGGGGCTGTGAGCCGCTGGCAACAGCTGGCGCAGGACCTGGATGAGCTGAGGCGGCGGTCTCCTGGTGTCCTGTTGCAGTACCCGACGGCAAGCTCCCGATTCCAACCCGAGCCGCACCGCATCGCGTTGACAGCCACCGCCGAGGACGTCGCAGCCGCGCTGCACGGCCGCTACGGTGCCGCCGTCACCCTGCAGGTCGGAGCCTTGCGTTATCCGCCCGACCCAGCGGCGACCCCGCTACGGGCATCCTTCCCTTCCCTACCCGTGATGGACCCCGGCCGCGCAGACATCCGGCTTCAAGCCGAGCTGACGGTGACTCGCGGCGCCACGGTGAGGACGGCGGTGGTGTTGACCAACCGGTCCGCGTCGCCTCTCGAGGTGCAGACCAACGGCCAACTCACAGCGCAGATCCTTGATCCCGAAACCGGAGCAGTTGCAGGCGGCTTCGTCGGCGCACAAACGTTGCCGCTGATTCCGTTCACCGCCGGACCCCGCGGCGGGCGTGTCGAGATCCCACTACTGGTAGGGACCGCGAGCATGCGACCCGAGTTGGGCTACACCCTGCCGCCCGGACGGTGGCAACTGACCGCCCCTCTCGACCTCGCCGACGGCACACAACACCGCATCCCCGCCCTGAACTTCAACATCACCGATTGATGCGGCCCGCCCGTACCTGGCAGGCCGTCCGGTTGCACCTCCGATGGAGCCGCCGCCACACCGAAGCGGCGTCAGGTGGTGTGCTTGGTGGCCGTTGCGCAGTGCCAGGCGGAGACGCAACCATCTCGGGTGTGCGGGCCGTCCCATGGTGGTGAACGGTCCACGGGCGGCGGTCAGGGCGGTTGCTGCTGTTGCGGTATTGGTGTGCGTCGTGGTGGCTGGATGCACAACGCCTCGCACGGCAAGCCGCAGTGGGGCGTCGCCGACGACACAGGCGCTGCCAGTGCCGTCGACGCGGCCGGTGGTGCCGTCGGCGGCAGCATGCCCCACACCACCGGGAGTGCCGCCGTCCGCTGCTACGCAGACGCCGATGTTCGCGACCGTGCCACCGATGATCACCGTCGGACCAGCACCGTCGGCGGCTTCGGACCCACGGCAGGCCGTGTATCTGATGGTGCGGAACCAGCCGGGCAACCTGGACGGCACCGGCGCCGGCACCGTCATCACGACCCGACGACTCACCGACGGGGCGCTGGTCGACTGCGTCGCCGCAGTCACCGCCGAGCACGTCGATCCCATGCTGACCCCGGCCGGTGACGTGTTGGTGCTGTCCACGTTCAGCTGTCTGTCCCGGCTCGACAAGATCGACCCGCGCACCCACCAGCACACCGTGCTGCGGCAATTCGACGGCGACGCCGCCTGGGCCTCGCTGAGCCCGGACGGCACCCGCATCGCCGTGCTCAACACACAGGCGTGCATTCCGCACTGCCGCATCGGCGGCTGTGGCCTGGACCGGCTGCAGATCATCGACCTGGCCACCTGGCGGACGTTGTCCGCCACCATCGGCCGGCCGTACTACTCGCTGGCGTACACGTCGTGGAGTCCTGACGGGACGCGGCTGGCCGTGCAGCTCGGCGGTCTGGACGGCACATTCGTGACTGTCGACACCCACCATCCCGACCTGATGCACCCTCAGGTGGCCAAGCCGACACCGCACTGCACGTACGGCTCCCCCGGCTGGATCCGCGCCGGCATCCTGGTCGCCCGAAGCTGCCGCACCGGCAACACCATGGCCCTGCTCGACCCCGCCGGCGATGTCCTGCACTCCTGGCCCATGCCGCCGTGCGGCGGCGTCCACCACCTTGTAGCCCTCCCGGGATCTGCCACCGCCCTGGCCCAGATCTCCACCGGCTACGGCACCGACTCGCCATGCGGCACCGCCTGGGGCACCCAAGTCTGGCAGGTGCAACCACCCACCGTCCGCACGATCACCGCCACCCACAGCCGAGACCCTGCCTCCGACGAGCCGCAGCTGGCAGGGTTTTGGTGAGTCCGCCGCGGTCGGTTCGCCGCGCACGCTACCGCCCGACACTTCCACTCAGAACCGGCCGGCTCGCTGTCCCGGCGGCCCGCTCGGCGCTACCGGTGTGCTGGTGTGACGGCGGCGGAGACGGCGGCTCGGACGGTGCCGTAGCTCTCGTCCAGGGTCCACCTGTGTCCGCGGCGGACGACTTTCACCCGGCTGCAGCCGTCACGGTCGATGACTGCTGTCGTGATCTGGTCGGCATGGAAGATCACCGTGTCGGTGGCTTCGCTGTCCACGGGGCAGCTGTGAGGTCCGGACAGGTGGTCGTGTGTCGAGAGGGCGTTGATGGCCTCGGCCACAGCGAGCGCGTCCGCGGTGTTCAGACGCGGCCCTGTCTCGTGTCGATTGCCCCGTGACGGTCCCGAGTCGTAGGAGACGTCGGCGTATCGCAGGCCCTGAACGTCGATGTACGGGCCGGCGTCATACCGCAGCCACCACGCCCAGCCAGCGCCCACGAGCACCACGACGACGGCCAACCCCAACAGCGAACCCCGCGACCTCCGCAACGCTGCGCGTGACGACCGCATCCGTCACCCCTCCTGCCGTACGACGCTCGATCCAGTCGTGGGCCGCCACCGCCGCGGCGGGTACCAAGGGTGCGCCCGAGTGACTTGCGGCGTCGAGGGCGCCACGCCGCCTCGACGGGCGTCGCCGGCAGGCTCGGTGCGTGTCCGGCTGACAGCCGTCCGGGACGCCGCGGCGACGGCCGGTGTCCTACCCAGAGCTTCGATGATGGCTGCGGTCACCGTGCCGGCTGAATCGGTTGGCCAGTGGTCAGGTCCAGCATGTCCGGTCGCGCAGCGGTACCGGAAGGCGGACGGCCGCCGAGCGTGAGCGGTCGGACAAGCCGCAGCCGACATCGGGGCCGCCGGGCCACATGCCCGCGTCGGCGTGCACGACCAGGACCGCCGTCGTCGTGGTGAGCAGTGCTGCGGCGGAGTAGTCGTAGCCGCAGTCCTGGTTGGCCTGCTTCGGTGAGCCGACAAACTCAAGCTGCGACATCCTGCCATCCGCGGATTGGACGACCCGTTCGATGTTGACCGCGACCCCTGGCCGTTCAGGGTTGAACGGAAGGGTCGCCGGCGGCGACGAGGCGGCCGCGCCAGCCCATCGACCGATCAGCTCCGCCGCTTCGGACTGTTCAGCGGGCGACACCGCGCCGACGACGGCTTGCCAGGACTGCGAGAACGCCGATTGATTACCAGAAGCCGGGCTGGCTGGCGTCAGCGACGTCGAAGGCGCCGACGTGCACGCGGTGGTCACCAGCGCCCCGCGACCACCCACGCGCGCAGCTTCACAACGGGTAGGCGGTAGCCAGCCACGGCAAGGTTGCCTCCGGGTACCAGTCAAGCCGCCGTAGCACTTCTACTTAGTTCAATGCGCTACCCAGGTCGGTCACCTGCGAGGCCAAGGGCACCATCTCGCAACACTTCCCGACGTTGCTCGCGTCTTGGAAGCACTGGAGAGGCTCACCAGGTTCTGCCGCTAGTGCGCCCGCACCGTGACTGGTACGTCGGCCTCGACGACGGCGTGACCGCCGTCCAGGAGCGACCACGTCAGTCGACCGGAGCCGGGGACCTGTCCGGCGGTGTCCAGTTGCATCTGCATCGTCACCGATGCATGGGCGGGGATGGCCGGCGGCAGCCGACTGCAGTTCAAGGGGCCCTCAGTGCCGACCGTCGTTGGGATCTTCAGCGGCACGACGCTGAGTTGTTCGGCGAACTGCAGGCAGCCGGGCAATGGCACCGCGGTGTCGGTGTCATTGGTCAACCTGACGGCGTAGACCAGCTTCGACGAGACCCGGACCGTGGCAGGCGCGATGACCGTAGCGGTCAACGACGCCAAGCTCGCCGGGTCAGCGGCCGACGTCAACCGGCCGTACGCCGTGGATTGCCACGCGTCGCGTGGGCCGTGGCCGCCGGACAGCGGCGGGACATCGACGTCGGCGACCGAGATGCTGATCGGAGAGACGGACGGGGCGTCGCCGAGTACGAACGCAAGGCGCACCGGCCGTGGACTGTTCGGTCCAGGGGCCCAGCGTATGGACCCGAACACGAGCTGACCGGCTGCGATGTGCAACGGCGGGTGATAGGGCCCAGCAGGCATAGAGCCGATGGGTAGAGCTGTGCCGTCTGCGGCGAGCATGTCGACGGCGAACAAGCCGCCGTTGGCCCAACATGGCTTCGAGGCACCGAATCGTACGACGAAGGTGGTCAGCAGGTATCCGCCGCTGCTGGAGGTCGTGCGGGCGCTACCGGGCACCAACCGGATCGCGCCGGTGCACGCGCGCGGTTCGGCTGGTACCGCGGACGGTGTGGCGGCCGGTATGACCTTATTGGCGGACCGAACCCCACGTGGGCTCCATGGGACGGTGACCGGGGTCGAGCTCGCCGACGGTCTCGGCAGGTCGCTCCCGGTTCGAGCCGACAGCGATCCGGTAGACGATCCCGGCGCACCTGTAGAAGGCGCAGCAGGCAGCCGCGCCCTCGCCGCGCACCCAACCGTCACCATCAGAAGCGCAATAAGCAGAGCAATCGCCCACCTTGGCATCCGGTCACCTCCCCTGGCGAGCCGGTCGAGTCCTTCGAGCAGTAGACGGGTCCGCGATGCGGGCGGGTTGCCTCCGCACGGCTGATTGCTCCGCGGCGAGGCCCCGTGACTGCGAGATCGGAACAACCACGGCGGACGCCCGTTGGGCAGAGAAGGTGCAATCGTCCAACAGCCGTTGGACGATTGGCTGACGTGCCGGTCCGATGCCTATGGCGGACCGTGTCCGTGGCATCGACCCCGCCCACATCAGCGAGTAGCCGCCGCTTCACCGTCCGGTGAACGGCCCGGCGCCCCCCGCGGCCACCGCGCATACGCCGTCCCCCCGCCCACAGGGTGGGCGTTGACGGCTGCGTTGTCGCCGCGTCGATGTGTGCGGGTGGCCTCGGTCGACGCGCATGGTCGGGTGGAGAACCGCTACCCGGCCACCGCGCCGATTTCTGGTGCGGAGCCGGTCGTGCCGTGGGCGGTGTATCTGACCGACGCCCGCGGGCCGGTTCCGGCTGTTGGGGTTCGATCTGGACGCCAAGGCCGGCCCGGTGGAGTCGGATCTGGCCAGGCTGCGGGAGCTGCTGGGCCGGGCCGGTGTGCCGCATGTGGTGTGCCGGTCCGGGCCGGGCGGCGGCCGGCACGTGTGGGCCGCGGTGGCGGAGCCGGTACCAGCGCCGGTGGTGGCCCGGCTGGCCCCAGGCCTGCAACAGCTGCTGCCCAGCCTGGACGTCAGCGCCCTGCTGAACCCGGCCACCGGTGCGCTGCGCCCACCAGGATCGCCGCACCGCCTCGGCGGGCGCAGCGAGGTCCTGGCCGGCGACGTGTCGGCGCTGCTGGCCCCGACCGCCGGCGTCCACGCCGTCCTGACACTTGCCGGGCTAGTCGGCGACCCGCCACCCCGGTCCACCGCCACCGTCGACGGGGCGTCGCCGGTCGGCCGGGACGAGCACGGCCATCCACACCTGCTCGGTGACCGGCGCCCGCTGCCCCCCGCGGCGCAGGCGGCGCTGACGAGTCCGCTGCCGGCCGAGGCGGATGCCAGCCGGGTGCTGTTCACGGTGCTGTGCGGAGCCGCCCGCGCTCGCTGGCGCCGCACCGACCTGGACGCCCACCTAGCGACCGCGCCGGGATTGGAGCATGCCCGCACCCGCCGGCACGGCCCCCTGCGTGTCGCCCGTAACCCGCGGGCTCAGCGGGACGTGCTGGACCGGAACTGGCGCCGGGCGGTCGCCTGGATCGCCGCGCACCCGGCCGACACCGCCGGCGCCGATCCGACGTGGTTGCCGCGGTGCGCCGCGGTCACCGGGGCGGTGGCCGGGGTGCAGCGCCGCGCGGACGCCTCCCCCGGCCGGTGGGCCACCCGGGGTGGGCCGGCCGATCGGCGGGTGCTGGACGTGCTGTGCCTGCTGCAGCTGGACGCCGTCCGCCCCGACGCCGTCGAGGCCGACATCCGCCGGCTGTCCCAGCTGACCGGCCTGGGCCGGGACACCGCCCGCCTAGCCCTGCTGCGCCTTGCCGCCGACGGCTGGATCGCCCAGGTCCGCCCCGCCGAGGGCGTGCACGCCACCCACTGGACCATCCACACCCGCCCGCCCACGTTGTCCACACCACAGGTGACCTCAGGTCGGTCACAAGCGGACACGCGCCCCGCCGGCCGCCCTCCCTACCGCGTCCCCGCTGCTCGCAACGCGTGGCGTTCCCACCTACGGCACCGCACCACCGCGGTTGCCCACGACGTGTTCACCGCCAAGCCAGGGTTGGGGCACCACTGCGCCCGCACATACCAAGCCCTCACCACCGCAAAAGGGAGCCCCAGGAGCCCCAGGAGCCTGGCCGACCGGCTCGGCTACACGTTGCCCCGCACCCTGGCCTACCTCGAGCGGCTGCACCGCCACCGGCTGGCCCGCACCGACCCCAGCGGGCGGTGGCTACGACCGGGCCGCGACCATCGTGACGCCGCGGCGGCCACGACCGGCGCGGCGGGCACATTGGCGGCGCGGACCCTGCGGCACGACACCGAACGCACCGCGTGGGCGTGGTGGCTAGACGAGCTGGCCTGGCGGCGGCTGTCCCCCGCTCGCCGGCGCCGCACCCCCGGCCTCGACCAGGTGGCGCTAGCTCTTCCGGACCTGCCGGCGCCGCGCCGCCGCCACGGCCCCCACCCCGTGCACCGGGGCCGCGCCGACTACGCCGCCGCCCTGGCGCACCTGCGCAACCAACCCCGCCGTCACGCCAGCTGACCCTCCGCCGCCAACCGCATGTCCTGCACTGCTGCGATACCGGCACGGCCGGGCGACCACATCTGCAATCGGCGGATGACGGTGTCAGCGGCGAAGTCGACCCAGCCACCCGGCGACCGAATGGCTATCAAGGGTGTGTGTGACTGTCCGGGTGTGCACCGGCGGCATGGGTGGAAGGGTCGGCCTGCGCGGGAGTGGTGCACAAGCCGTCGGCGTGCTTCCGGCGGGCACGGCGCAGCCGCGGCGTCCCGCTGATGGCGCGGTCCGCTAAACGGATGAGTGCGGCGATCTGTCCCATCGGATGCCGGAGTTCGCATGGCCAACGGGACGTGTTTGGCGGTGCGTGGACGCAAGGACCAATCGTCCCCGAACCAGGCGTGACCTGTCGCCGGGCGCCCTCCGGCGCGGCTGCTACAACCGTCCTCCGGTCGCCTCGACTCGGTCCCCGCTGGCTATTGCCAGAAACAGTCTGGCCTCTTCGCCCCAATGAGCTTCAACAACCACCAGGAAGTTTCCCGACTCGGTTACGCTAGTTTCCCAGCTGTCTAGCGACGTCTCAGCCACCACAGCGCTTACGCCTAATGGGGCGATACCGCTGATCGCGACATAGCCATGCGAAGGACGTCGGGCAACGTTTGGCGCTGGAGACGTTTGGATTGCTTGGTACCGTTCGATTAGGCGTCCCGGGAGCAGTTCACCGCGCGTGATGAACCTGTGCTGCCACATCGTCGTCGAACTCAAGCGGGGGGTCGTCCAACCGGTTCCCGTCCGATGGAGGACCGCGGTGCCGCGTTCGGTCTGCCCGTTGGCCGCGAAACGCTCGAGCGCCGCGGCCGCGAAGTTGTCACGCTCGGCATAGCCTAGAAAGTCGAAGTGGCGTTCGATGGCGAATGTTTGCAGCGCTTCTTTGGCATTCTGCCATGCGAAGGGCATCACCGGTACTTGCAATCAACAGACCGCGTTGCGCTGTTGCCGTCGGTTGTATCACACGGGCCGTGGTGTGTCGCTACATGCAATTGTTGATGGCAAGGTCAGGTCATGACCCGTCTTCCGTCACCGTGAGACTCCACTTGAAGTCGACGTTCGCGCTCATCTTTCAGTGCTTCGGCCTGCAGCGTTCACTCTTTGAGCCGGTGTCCTGTGACCGGGCGGCCGGCCTGTCCGTGCCGGTCCAGGACGAACGCGGCCGGACTCGATGGGTCGCGGGACGTCGCGGAGGTCAACTTCGGCCAGCGGGCTGTTGGTGTGCGTTGGGGGGGCGTGGTGGTGGGGGTGGTTCGGCCAAGGGACAGCGGGGCAGCAAGGTCAGAGGTCTGTCGGTAACGCGTTGGGCTCGTCCGGGGTGAGGGTGCCGGCGAAGCAGCGGTCGGTGTTCAAGACGGTGAGTTGGCTGCGGGTGTGGTGCAGCGCGGTGTGCAGTTGCTGGGTGGCGGTTCGGACGTGGGCGGTGCGTGGCCGGTAGGTGCGGGACCGGCCGGTCACGTCGTCGATGGCGCCTTGCGATTGCAGCCGGTCGGGAGCGGCGCGCACGGTGTGGTGGTGGTCGTCGAGGCCGATGTGGGCGGCGATGTCCGCGACGGTGAGCGGCTGGTCGGCTGCCCAGAGGGCGAGCAGTACGTGCGCTTGCAGCTCGTCGGGCGGTGCGCGCCGCTTGCTCACCCCGGCAAGGGTAGTGAGGTCGCGGCGGCGGTGCGTTGGTCCGTTTGTGTGCATCGACGCGCGGACCCTGACCTGAAGCGGTCAAGGGTCAGGGCCTGCGCGTCGATCGGGCATGGGGCTATGGGCGCCCTGGGCCCTGCGGGGCGGGTCAGTGGGTGATGCCTGTCGGCTGCTGCTGCTGCTGGCTGGCTTGGCGGGTGCGGGGCGAGGAGAAGTGCAGGGTGGGCAGGGTCAGCAGCGCACCGAGGACGGCGATGCCGGCGGCGCCGAGGAACGCTGCGGAGTAGCCGTTGGTCAACGCCGGGACGTTGCCGAGCTGGTCGGCGCCGAAGGACATCCCAAGGGCGGTCATGGCGGCCAGGCCCAGCGCCGAGCCGACCTGGTAGGTGGTGTTGACGATGCCGGCGGCGATGCCGCCTTCCTCGGGGCGGGCGCTGGAGATGGCGGTGCCCAGGGACGGGATGAAGGCCAATGCCTGGCCGAGCGCTGCGACCAGCGTGGCGGGCAGCACGTCGATCAGGTAGTTGCCGGTGGGTCGGGCGAAGGACAACCAGACCAGCCCGGCGGCCAGGGCCAGTAGTCCACCGACGATCAGCGGCTTGGCGCCCAGCCGCGCGATCAGCCGCGGCGCGATGGCCACCATCAGCACGACGATGAGCACGGTCATCGGTAGCAGCGCGGCGCCGCTGGCGAAGGAGTCGTAGCCCAGGACCTGCTGCAGGTAGAGGTTGAGGAAGTACCACATCGGGACCCACGCCGCGCCCAGCAGTGCCTGCGCGAGGTTGGCGCCGCCGAGGTTGGGGGTGGTGAAGATGCCCAGCCGCAGCAACGGGACCCGCCGTGCTCGTTGGATCAGCACGAACGCCGCCAGCAACGCCACAGCGGCCAGCAGGGAGGTCAGCGTTCCGGCCGAACCCCACCCGATCTGCGGGGCTCGGACGATGCCGAAGACGGCTGCGGCCAAGCCTGCGGTGACGGTGACCGCTCCGGCCACGTCCACCGAGCCGCGGTGTGTGGCCGTGGTGGGCATCAGCTTCACGGTCGCCAGGATCGCGACGCCGGCGATCGGGACGTAGATCCAGAAGATCCACGGCCAGCTCAGCCACTGGGTCAACACGCCGCCCAGGAACACCCCGGCGGTGCCGCCGGCGGGTGCGGCCGCCCCGTACAGCGCCATGGCCTTGGGCAACTCGGTGGGGCGCCCGCCGAACAGCATCATCAGCAACGTCAGCGCGGCCGGTGCGATGAGCGCTGAACCGACGCCCTGCACGACGCGACCGGTCAGCTCGACGCCGGCCGTCCCGGCCACCGCTGCGATCACCGACCCGGCCAGCAGCACCGCCCAACCGGCCAGGAACATCTGCCGCGCGCCCAGCAGATCTGCCAAGCGGCCGCCCAGGAGCAGCAGACCGCCCAACGCGATGACGTAGGCGTTGAACACCCACGACAGCGTGTCCGGCGAGAAACCGAGATCTGTCTGCATCTTCGGCAGCGCCACGCCGATGATCGAGGTGTCCATGATGACCATGAATTGAGCCAGTGCGATGACGGCCAGGGCGGCCCACCGGCGCGGGTTGGGTTGGGTGTGCAACATCTCAAGCTCCAATCGCTCAACGGAAAGTACCCCTAGGGGGTATGCGTGGTGCACAGTAGGCGCCTCACGGCGGGACTGCAAGTACGGTGGGGGGGTATGGTAAGGTCGTTGGTGATAGCGGGCGATGACGTGGAGGTTGGGATGCACGGCTACACGGCCAGCAAGAGCGACTACGTCAAGCGCCTGGCGCGCATCGAGGGTCAGGTGCGCGGGCTGTCCCGGATGGTCGACGACGACAAGTACTGCATCGACATCCTGACCCAGGTGTCGGCGGCCACGAAGGCGTTGCAGTCAGTGGCCGTCAAGCTGCTGGAAGAGCACATGGCGCACTGCGTGGCCGAAGCAGTCGCCGAGGGCGGCGACTCGGTCGAGATCAAGGTCAAAGAAGCCGCCGACGCCATCGCCAGACTCGTCCGCTCCTGATCGACCTCCACTACGCCATGTCCTCGGCCCGCATCTCCTTGGCCGCATGTCCTGGGCCGCCTGGACCGCAGACGGCCGGGGACAGCGGCAGTCAACCCAACCAGCCCCAGTAGCACCCAGCGGCCACCGTGGACACCGTGGACACCGCGGACACCGCCGTTGGCCCCGCTCCCCTGCCCAGCAACGACCAACGACTAATGGCCTCAAGGCCGGAAGGTGGATGTGATGACTCAGCACCTGCCCTTGACCGACACCACGGCGCAGCAGCACGGGGGCTGCGGATGCGGCTGCTCCACGGACTCTGCCGCCACCAGCCCTGCCGCTACCAGCCCTGCCGCGTCGAGCTCCGCCGGCACCGTTGCTGCCGCTGACCCGTCCAGCGGCGCCGGTGCGGGCGCGGCGCGAAGCGCTGGGGTGGACACGGTGGTCAGCACGTTCACGGTGTCCGGGATGACCTGCGGGCATTGCGTGGCCGCGGTCACCGAAGAGGTCACCGCGGGTGTGCCCGGGACCACAGACGTACAGGTGGACCTGCCCTCGGGCCGTGTCGTGGTCACCACCGACCGGCCGGTGCAGGAGCAGGCCGTCAAGGACGCCGTCGAGGAAGCCGGCTACCAGCTGGTCCCCGGCTCGCTGCGCTGACCCGCCAGCCGTCCGCATCGAAGGCCCCGCCGGCGGCCGCCCGCCGCCGATCCCAGTGTCAGGAGTGCTGCCATGACATCTGCTGCCCAGCCCGCGGTGGCCGACCCGCCGCAGCGGGTGGAGCTGCTGATCGGCGGTATGACGTGCGCTTCGTGCGCGGCGCGGATCGAACGGAAGCTGAACCGGATGCCGGGCGTGCAGGCCAGCGTCAACTACGCCACCGAGAAGGCAGTCGTCGACCTGCCCACGACGGTCAGCGTCCAGGACGCCATCGCGACCGTGCAGGCCACCGGCTACACCGCCGCCGTCCCCGCACCGCCACGATCGCCGCAGCCGCCGGCAGCGGATCCGGCCGCCCCCGCGATCCCGTCCGCCCACGACGGCGGTGACCAGGACAGCGGCCAGGACGCCGGCGAGCAGGACGGCGGCCGTGCCGGCGGCCGCGCAGAGTTGGCCGGGCTGCGTCAGCGGCTGCTGGTGTCGGCGGCGTTGGCGGCGCCGGTGCTGGTGTTGGCGATGATCTCGGCGCTGCAGTTCGCGAACTGGCAGTGGATCTCTTTGACGTTGGCGGCGCCGGTGGTGGTGTGGGGGGCGTGGCCGTTTCACCGGGCGGCGTGGACGAATCTGCGTCACGGCGCGGCCACCATGGACACTCTGGTCAGCGTCGGTGTTCTGGCTGCGTTCGGCTGGTCGCTGTATGCGCTGCTGTTCGGCGACGCCGGGCACGAGGGCATGCGGATGCCGTTCCGGTTGCTGCCCGAACGCGGCGCCGGCGCCGGCGAGATCTACCTCGAGGTCGCCTCCGCGGTGACCGTGTTCATCTTGGCGGGCCGGTACTTCGAGGCCCGCGCCAAGAAGCGGTCGGGTGCGGCGTTGCGGGCGCTGCTGCACATGGGCGCCAAGGACGTGACAGTGCTGCGGCAGGGCCAACAGCAGCGCATCCCGATCGGGCAGTTGGCCGTGGGCGAGCACTTCGTGGTCCGACCCGGTGAGAAGATGGCCACCGACGGGTACGTCGTCGACGGATCGTCAGCGGTGGACGCCAGCATGCTCACCGGGGAAAGCGTGCCGGTCGAGGTCCGGCCGGGCGATGCGGTCGTCGGCGCCACGGTCAACGCCGGCGGCCGGCTGATCGTTCAGGCCACCCGGGTCGGCGCCGACACCCAGTTGGCGCAGATGGCCGCACTGGTGGAAGCCGCCCAGTCCGGCAAGGCCCCGGTGCAGCGGCTGGCCGACCGGATCTCCGCGGTGTTCGTTCCGCTGGTCATCGCGCTGGCGGCGGCGACGCTGGTCATCTGGCTGGTCGCCGGTGCCGGCGCGGAAGCAGCGTTCACCGCAGCCGTCGCAGTGCTGATCATCGCCTGCCCGTGCGCGCTCGGGCTGGCCACCCCGACCGCGCTGCTGGTCGGCACCGGCCGCGGCGCCCAACTCGGCGTCCTGATCAAGGGCCCCCAGATCCTCGAGTCCACCCGCCGCGTCGACACCATCGTGCTGGACAAGACCGGCACCGTCACGACCGGCCGGATGAAGCTTGTCCAGGTCGTGCCCGCCTCCGGAGAGGACACAGCAGCATTGCTGCGCCTGGCCGGCGCCTTGGAGGACGCTTCCGAGCACCCCATCGCCGCGGCCGTCGCCGCCGCCGCCCGCGACCAGCTGCCCCCCGGCGCGGCGCTGCCGACCGTGTCCTCGTTCGGCAACAGCCAAGGGCAAGGCGTCTTCGGGGTCGTCGACGGGCGTGCGGTCGCCGCCGGCCGCGGACGGTGGCTCGCCGAGCAGTGGTCCGCCCCGCTGCCGCCCGAGCTGCTCGAGGCGGTCACCGCCGCCGAAGCGCAAGGCCGCACCGCCGTCGCGGTCGCTGTCGACGGCGCAGCCCGCGGCGTGTTGGTGGTGTCCGACACCGTCAAAGCCACCAGCCCGGCCGCGGTTGCCGCGCTGCGCCGACTGGGACTTTCGCCCGTGCTGCTCACCGGCGATAACCCGCGCGCGGCCCGGTCGGTCGCCGCGCAGGTCGGCATCGAAACGGTCATCGCCGACGTGTCCCCCGCCGGCAAGCTCGCCGCGGTCGCTGACCTGCAACGGCAAGGCCACGTCGTGGCCATGGTCGGCGACGGCGTCAACGACGCCGCAGCCTTGGCCCAGGCCGATCTGGGCATCGCCATGGGCACCGGCACCGACGTCGCCATCCAGGCCAGCGACCTGACCCTGGTCCGCGGTGACCTCTACGCGGCAGTCGACGCGATCCGGCTGTCCCGCCGCACGCTGGCCACCATCAAGAGCAACCTGTTCTGGGCGTTCGCCTACAACATCGCCGCCATCCCCCTCGCGATCGCCGGCCTGCTCAACCCCCTCATCGCGGGCGCCGCCATGGCCCTGTCCTCGGTGTTCGTGGTGTCCAACAGCCTGCGGCTGCGCAACTTCGGCTCCGCCGTGCCGCCCACCCGCACCCCGACCGACCGACCGACCGCCACCACCGGCGCCGCTGTGAACGCGACAACAGCAGCAGCGGTCCCAGCAAACGCCGCAACGGCGACAGGAACCGCAGAGTCGGCGGCCGCAGCGGGTACCGGCAGCACGACACGGGAATCGTCCACGCCGTGAGCCGTGGGCAGTCGCCGAACCTGGCGATACTGAACGTCGTGGACACGGCCGCTCCGCTCCGGCGACCGGTCGCCGCCGCGCGAGTCGGCGTGGCGGCGACCATCCTGCTGGTCATCTGGGGTGTGTTCGCCATGCACGTGCTCGGCGCCCACGACCAGGACGGCGGGCACGCCATGCCAGCCACGGCGCCCGCGGATGCCATGGACATGCAGGCCGTGCAGGCCGTGCCGGCCGCTCCAGCCCCACAACACCACACCGACCACGCTGTTCATCACCCTGCCGACCCGCCGGCCCAGCACGTGGCGGCGGCTGGGCAGCCGCGCCACTTCACGCCTGCCGCCGCGCCTGCTGTCGACGTCGACCGCACGGACGCCGCTGCGGTGCGGACCGGCCACGGACGGCCGATGGATTCGATGGCCGGCTGTGTGCTGTTCCTGGTCACCGTCGCCGGGCTGATTCTTTCGTTGCTGTTGGCGTTGGCCACCGCGGGAGCTGGCCGACGCCATGCCGGCCCCGCGTCGGCGTGGGCGCCGTGGCGACGCGGCCCACCCGGGCCGCCGCCACCGCGCCTGGCCCTGTGCGTTCTCCGGGTATAGGAACCGCCATTTCGCCGCACCGGACACACCGATGCGGCGACCTCAGCGTGTCCTGCGTTCCCTCTTCCCGTACCTGGAGACAACTGTGAACACCTTGCGTATCCGCCCCGGACTGGTCGTCGTGACCGCCGGCGCCGGCCTCCTGCTGGGCGCCTGCAGCAGCGGCGGCAACACCGCCAGCACCATGACCCCGCTGACCAGCACCAGCACCAGCGCCGGGCCCGCCTCGACCGCGGCCACCGCCACACCGTCGACGGCCACCGGCGACCCAGCCACCGGCAGTACAGCGCCCAGCAGCACAGCCGGCGGCATGCCGATGCCGACGGGCCCGGCCGGCCCGCACAACAACGCCGACGTCACCTTCGCCTCGATGATGATCGAGCACCACAAGGGCGCCATCGCCATGGCCGACCTGGCACCGTCCCGAGCCGACAGTGACCAGGTCAAGCAGCTGGCCGCCAAGATCAAGGCGGCGCAAGCCCCGGAGATCGACCAGATGAGCGACTGGCTGGCCGCCTGGGCCCCGGACACCGACATGAACGGCATGCCGCTGACCAAGACCTCGGCCTCGCCGACCAGCTCCGACATGGGCAGCATGCCGGGCATGGACCACGGCACCGGCCACGGCGACACCGGCGGCAGCGCGTCCTCGGGTGCGGCAATGCCGGGGATGATGACCGAGCAGCAGATGCAGCAACTGACCGCCGCCAAGGGCGCCGCGTTCGACAAGCTGTTCCTGCAGATGATGATCGCCCACCACCAGGGCGCCATCGACATGGCCAAGACCGAACAGGCCGACGGAGCCAACCCCTCAGCGCTCAAACTGGCCAACTCGATCATCACCAGCCAGACCGCCGAGATCACCACCATGCAGGACCTGCTCAAAACCCTGTAAGGGGTTCTTCTCCTGCACCGACCGCCGGAGGGCCGGCCCTTCCCCCTCACGCGCCAGCCCTCCGGCACCCCACCCCTCCCACTCCCAAGCGGGACGGGTGGAACAACCCACCGCAGCGCCACCGCGGCCGCCGCGCCACCGCCGTCGCGGCGCTTTGAGTCCCACAGATTGCGGTCGACCGGGTGGCTGGACCCACGGCTGCCGTTCGGCGCGGACCGAGCACCGCACGCCACCCGAAGCCCGCTCGCGCCGCCACCACCGACGACGCCACCCCGCGACCTTGCCCCGTCCGGAAGGACCTCTATGCCCACCACCCCGAGCCGCATCGCGCGGCTGATGATCGGACTGATCACCACCACGATGACGGCCGCGGCATGCTCCGCCGTCCCCACCGCGACAACCGTGACCACCACGACGACGATCGCCGCTACCGCAGAACCGGCCACCCCGACAGTCCGTTCAGACACCGCGGCAACCGGATCCACCAGCACCGCCGACACGAGAACCGCCGGCACCGGCACCACCTCGACGGGCACCGCAGAGCTGCCGACGCCGGCCGCGCCGACCACGAGCGGCAGCCCGACCCAGGTCGGGCCGAAGATCGACACGGTGCCGGCGGATGGGACGACCGGAATCTCACCGATCGCACCGGTGGTCATCACCGCTCGCGGCGGGACGCTGCGCTCGGTGTCGCTGACCAATCCCGACGGCCGCCTCGTGCAGGGCTCCTACTCCGCCGATGAGCGCCGCTGGACCTCGACCGAGCCGCTCGGCTACAACCGCCGCTACACCATCGAGGCCAGCGCGACCGGAGCTGGCCCCGCTCGCACCGACACCACCGCCGTCTTCACCACCGTCAAACCGGCACAGACCGTCTATCCCTCGTTCTTCCCCAACCCACAGATGAAGACGGTCGGGATCGGTCAACCCATCGTCGTCATCTTCGACAAGGCCCCCCGCAACAAGGTCACCGCCGAGAAGGCGCTGCAGGTCAGCACCGTCCCGACCGTGAAGGGCAACTGGTACTGGTGGGACGAACGGACCCTGCACTACCGGCCGCAGCACTACTGGACGCCCGGCACCAAGATCACCGTGCGCGCCAAGGTATACGGGGTCAACTTCGGCGGCGGCATGTACGGCGAGACCGACCGCACCCTGCACCTGACCATCGGCCCGTCAAAGATCGCCAAAATCGACGACGCCACCAAGCAGATGGAGGTGTTCATCGCAGGCAAGAAGGTCCGCACCATTCCGGTGTCCATGGGCCGCAACCAAAAGATCACCGTCGCCGGCAAAAACATCTCATTCGTCACCCCGAGCGGCACCTACGTGGCGCAGGAGAAGTACGCCGTCAAGCGGATGTCCTCGGCCACCTACGGACTGCCCACCAGTTACGACCTCGGCTACGACCAGGACATCCCGCTGGCGGTGACAATCTCCGGCGAAGGAATCGTCGTGCACTCGGCGCCGTGGTCGGTGGCAGACCAGGGCCGGCGCAACGTCTCCCACGGCTGCATCAACATCAACCCGCAGGCCGCCCAGTGGTTCTACAACACCTTCAGCTACGGCGACATCGTCACCGTCACCGGCACCAGCACCAAGCTCGAACCCACCGACGGCTTCGGCGACTGGAACATCCCATGGCACCAGTGGCAGCAAGGCTCCGCCCTCCCCTGACCTCATCCGACATCACAAACGCCCGGACAAGCTGCTCGAGGCGGTCCCGCGCACGCCCAGAATCAAGCGCACCCGTCACTGGCTCTGCGGCGCACCAGCTCCCACACGCCGTGGCGTGCGGCAAGGACTCCTGTGCGCAGTTGCACTGCCGTCATCGCCTGGATGCAGCTCCAGGACCCCCGAGTGCTCGCCGGGCTAGACGCCCGTGAACCCGTCCTCGGGCCCGTGACCAGATAGGCCCAGGCCGACAGCACCCCGGCGCATCGAACACTGCTCGACCGGCGTCCGCGACCGTCGGGTGTCACCCGGCAGCCTGCAGTCTGTCCGCGCTCACCGACGCAAGCCGGCCACGACCACCACTCGACAAAGGTACCCCCCGGGGGTACCGTTGCCGGTATTGCGAGGGAGAGGAGACGGACGTGGCATCGAACCCTGACCAGACGACCTCTTCAGGAACCGTGCGCGGCGCATCGAAAGCGGTGACAACGCCACCGGACACCGTTCGACCGACCGGCGACATGGACCCCGTCCTGACCGCCACCGGCCACGGCGAACACGCCGGCCATCCGACCGCAGCACCACACGGCGGGCACGACCACACCGCCCACCACGCGGACGCAACGCACCAAAGCCAGGCAGGCCACCGCGGTCATGCAGGACAGAGTGCCCACGGCGGGCACGGCGGGCACGGCGGGCACGGCGGGCACGGCGATCATGCAGCGCAGTTTCGGGACCGGTTCTGGTGGTCGCTGGTCCTGGCGGTGCCGGCGGTGCTGGGCAGTCACATGTTCGCGGACCTGTTGGGCTACCACATCCCGTCGGGGTTGGTGTGGGTGGCGCCGGTATTCGGCACCGCGGTGTTCGTCTACGGCGGTTGGCCGTTTTTGACCGGCGCCGTCGGTGAGATCCGTTCCCGGCAACCCGGAATGATGCTGCTGATCGCGGTGGCCATCACCGTGGCGTTCGTCTCCTCCGCCGCGACGACGTTGAAGATCGGCGGGTTGGACCTGGACTTCTGGTGGGAGCTTGCCCTGCTGGTGGTCATCATGCTGCTCGGTCATTGGCTTGAGATGCGGGCGCTGGGCCAGGCTTCCGGCGCGTTGGACGCTCTGGCGGCGTTGCTGCCCGACGACGCTGAACGGGTTGACGCCGCCGGGCAGGTGCACACCGTCGCCCTAGATGAGCTTGCCGCCGGCGACCTCGTGCTGGTCCGTTCCGGCGGTCGGGTCCCCGCCGACGGTGTCGTCGTCGATGGCCTTGCGCACCTGGACGAGTCGATGATCACCGGCGAATCACGGGCGGTGCGGCGAGAACCCGGCGACCGCGTGGTGGCGGGCACGGTCGCCACCGACTCGGCGATCCGGGTCCGCATCGACGCTGTCGGTGAAGGCACCGCGCTGGCCGGTATCCGGCGGTTGGTCGAACAGGCGCAGTCGTCCCGATCCCGGGCCCAGGCTCTGGCCGACCGGGCCGCCGCAGTGCTGTTCTACTTCGCCGCCGGCGCCGCCGTCGTGACCTTCGCCGTCTGGATGCTGCTGGGCCAGCCGCAAGAGGCCGTCGAACGCACCGTCACCGTCCTGGTCATCGCTTGCCCGCATGCCCTCGGTTTGGCCATCCCGCTGGTGATTGCCATCTCCACGGCGGTGTCGGCCAAGGCCGGCATCCTGGTCAAGGATCGGCTTGCGCTGGAAAAGATGCGGGTGGTCGACGTAGTGCTCTTCGACAAGACCGGCACCCTGACAGCGGGTCAACCGGCCGTCGCCGGCGTCGTCGCCAGCACCGGGGACCAGGACCCGGCCGCCACCGCCCAGCTACTGGCCCAGGCCGGGGCCGCCGAGGCCGACAGCGAACATCCCCTCGCCCGCGCCATCGTGGCCGCCGCCCGGTCGGCCGGGTCGTTGCCGGCCGCCTCCAACTTCGCTTCCCACACCGGCCGCGGCGTGCAAGCTGACGTCGACGGTGCCCGCATCACCGTCGGGGGCCCTGCCGTCCTGGACACCACCGACGGGCACGTCCCCGAACCCGTGCACACCGCGGCCGCCCAATGGGCCGCGCAGGGCAGCACCGTGCTCTACGTGCTGCGCGACGGCCACGTCGCCGGCGCACTGGCCCTGGACGACCGCATCCGACCCGAATCCGCCGAAGCGATCGACCGGCTGCACAAACTCGGCGTACGCACAGCCATGATCACCGGTGACGCCCGCACCGTCGCCGACACCGTGGCCGGCCAAATCGGCATCGACGACGTCTTCGCTCAGGTACTACCCGCCGACAAGGACTCGAAGGTCGCCGAGTTGCAAGCCCGCGGGCACACCGTCGCCATGGTCGGCGACGGCGTCAACGACGCCCCAGCTCTCGCCCGCGCCGACGTCGGCATCGCCATCGGCGCCGGAACCGATGTGGCCATCGAATCCGCCGGTGTCGTGCTCGCCTCCGACGATCCCCGTTCCGTCGTCGGAGTGGTCACCCTCTCCCGCGCCTCCTACCGCAAGATGTGGCAAAACCTGGCCTGGGCCACCGGATACAACGTGGTCTCGGTTCCTCTTGCCGCAGGCGTCCTAGCACCCATCGGATTCGTCCTCGCCCCCGCCGTCGGCGCCATCCTCATGAGCGCCTCCACCATCATCGTCGCCGCCAACGCCCAACTGCTGCGCCGCATCCGGCTACGCCCCGACCAGGACCAGCGATGATCCCGTCGCCCCTCCGTACCCCCCGCCACCAGGAGACGGTCGACAGCGCTTCGTGCCGCCCGATTCGACGTGCACCGGCCGTCGAGGTGATCAACAGCGGCGGCGTGGGTGCCAAGCGGCTCGCTGATCCGTTACGGCTGGCGAAGCGCTGGGCCGCGGCGACGTGCCCTCGGCTTGCCGATCGGTCCAATAGATCCCGCTTGCCGCACAGTAACTGCGGCTGGGCCGTATGCCAGGTGGGTTCGGCAGGTGATTTGGCTTCCCCGGCCCTCACCGATTTGGCCCATTTGAGTGCGACGCGGTGAGTTCGGGGTGTGCTGCTCAGCTGCTGTTGCCTGCCTTCCGATTCCGGGCGAAGACGCGGAGGATGAGGTGGTGATGCGGATTAAACTGGTTGTCCTGGCGGACTGTCCTCACGAGGAAGCCGCAGCCGCCCTGTTGCGTGGTGCGCTCGACGACATCGGCCTGGGGTCGCAGTCGTTCGAGGTGGTCATGGTTGAAAGCCCTGCGATGGCCGAACAGATGCATTTCCTCGGTTCGCCGACGTTCACGGTCGAGGGCCGCGACTTGTTCGATGAGCCGGGCCGAACGGCGGCGCTGGCCTGCCGGGTCTATCCCGGCGGGCGACCGCTGCCAGGGCTGCGTGAGCTGCGTCGGGTTCTGAAAGAGGCGGCGGCGGTCGCGATCCGGTGAACGACTCGGCGAACGCAGCGATCGAGAAGGGCCTCGCGGCGTGGACGCGGGGTGATCTCGACGCGCTGGAGCAGGTGTTGGACCCGCAAGTCACGCTCAAAGCGGTCGAGCCTAGCCCGTGGGAGTGCGCGGGCCGCGAAGAGGTAATGGCGCTGTTGCGCCTGCGCCAGGGCCAACGACCGCGTGATGAGCTTCGCGCGGTGAAG
Organism: Nakamurella endophytica; assembly: GCF_014646215.1. Taxonomy (GTDB): domain Bacteria; phylum Actinomycetota; class Actinomycetes; order Mycobacteriales; family Nakamurellaceae; genus Nakamurella; species Nakamurella endophytica. The sequence goes on along the minus strand of NZ_BMNA01000021.1, from coordinate 13,947 downwards.
GTGACGCGCCGTGATGATGCGACGTTCTTGGTGTCCGGTGTTGGCGTCGCGGAGGGAACGGCGACGATGGTGAATGTCGCGGACGGGCGAGTGATCGCTTTGCAGCAGGTGACCGCTGAGCCACGCGACACCGGCGCCGACTCGGCGGTGTCTGCGCTGCGGGCGGGCGACCTGACGGCATTGACACGCGCGCTGGCCGCACGACCGAGCCTCGCCCGTGACCGGGTGCCCGGCTATGGGGGCCGGACTCTCCTGCACGTGGTGCCGACTGGCCGGGATACACCCCGCGCGGCCCACAGGCGGTGCGCCTACTGATCGAGCGGGGCGCCGACCCGAACGTGCGAGCCGATGACGATGAACGCGGGGAGAGCCCGTTGCATTGGGCGGCCAGCAGCGACGACGTCGATGTCGCGCAGGCGTTGCTCGAGGGCGGCGCGGACATGCAGCTGCCCGGCGGCTCGATCGGGACACCGTTGGACAACGCGATCGGGTATGGGTGTTGGCACGTCGCGGAACTGCTGGCCCAGCGGGGCGCGCGTATCGAGAAGCTGGGGCATGCGGCCGCACTGGGCCGGCTTGATCTGTTGTAAGGTCTGCTTGTCGACGAGCCGGAACGCGACGCGGCCTCGCAGGCGTTTTGGCACGCCTGCGCCGCGTCCCAGCGTCGAGCCGCGGAGCGGCTGCTCGAGGCCGGGGCCGATATCGACTGGACCCCGGGCTACGCCGAGGGCACGCCGCTGGACGTGGCGACCGACCGGTCGACGCGGCAGCAGAATGTCGTCGACTGGCTTAAAGGAGTCGGCGCGAGCAGCGCCCGTCGCCCTGCCTCGGCGAGTCGTTGACGACGGCCCCGGGGGGGCAGACTCGATCGGATCGGGCGGAGGACAACCAGAGCGGCCCGGCGGCGACGGCCAGTAGTCCACCGACGATCAGGGGCTTGGCGCCAGCCGCGCGATCAGCCGCGGCGCGATGGCCACCATCAGTACGACTGATGAGCACGGTCATCGGCAGCAGCGCGGCGGTGGCGAGAAGTCGTAGCCCAGCGACAACCGCGATCGGCCGCAGATATGCGTTGTAAGGGGCCTGCCCTGCCCTCCGGTGGGCTCCGCGGCGTCGTCGTGGATGGGCAGCCTGCGTCGAACACGCTCCGGCCGCATTCATACGGTCAGCCGCACCAACCTTGAGAACTCTTCGCCGTAGCCTGCGGCGTCGGTGCGGGCCAGTCCCCCGACCTCGACATCCGTGCGGGCCTCCCCTGTTGCATCCGCCGTCGCACGAAACCGAAACCACACGCGCCGACGCTTGATCGTCAAAGAGACAGTCAGCCCGACGAGCAGGGCGATCGCGGAGATCAACGCGCCCAGCTGACCTGGGTCGTAGGACGTCTGCAGGCTCACCCACTCGTTGTACCCGGTGAAGGTTATGACAGTGCCGTCGTCGAGGGTCAGAGTCTGGCCCGGCGAAAGGTTGCCCTGCTTCACCTTCACAAGTAGTCCGCTGGCGACCTGGGCGCTGTCGATAGCGAAGACCGACTGGGGGCGACCGATCTCCAAGCCCAGGTCGCCTCGGTAGACCTGGACGGCCACGCCGGGATCGCGAGCAGCCGGAAACACGGAGGTCATCACCCCGCCACTGACTCGCTGCGTCGGAGCGAAAACACCGACCAGAGCCAGTTGGTGGGTGAGCAGACTCGTTCCGTTCCAATCCGGCGGGTCCGTGATTTTCACAGCGCCTTGTGAGACCAACGTGGAATCCATCGGCTGAAAAGGTTGCGCATAGTCCCGTACCGCTCCACTGGGATATTTCACACGAAAGTGCGGCGTGAAGCCGTGACCGAGTAGGTACAGGCGCTGGCCGCTGATACGCAGCGGATCGTTGACTTGCAGCACCCGCGAAGACCACCGCCCCGTGCCCACGTCGGAACCCGACTGGTATCGAATGGTTGCCGCAAATTCGGACGCCTGACCCTGGGCCGTGTAGGCACTACGGAAGTTTTCCACGTTGACGCAGAAGGGCGACATCTGCGTGCCGTCCACCAGAATCCCAGGACGGAAATTGTCATACGACACCGGGCCGACCGAACAGAACCCGCTTTGCGTGTCGACTATGATTGAGCCCTCGTAGCCGACGAGTTTGCCGACGGCGACCGCCACCAGCAAGCCCAGTAACGACAGATGAAACACAACGTTGCCCACCTCACGCAGGTAGCCGCGTTCGGCAGAGATGGTGACGGCGCCGTCGGCCTCGACGTCTCGTCGGATCCGCCAGCGTCGCCCCAGCACGGCTGTCGCTTTCGCTGCCGAATCGTCCGGAGTCGCGCTAGTAGTGAAGGCGAAAAAGTGCGGCATGCGGACCAAGTTGCGCGGCGTGACAACCGGCGGTCGTCGCAGCTGACGCGTCAATTCCACGCTCCGCGGAACCAGACACCCAACGAGTGAGGTGAAGAGCAACAGGTAAATGGCCGCATACCACGGGGAACCGAAAACTGAAAAGAACCCAGTCGCATCCAGCAAGCGCCCCCATCGCGGGTGGTCGATGATGAATTGCGCAGTCTTGCCTCTGTCGAGGTTCCACTGCGGAAGCAGTGCCCCCGGCAAAGAGGCTAAGGCGAACAAGAACAAGAGGATGAGTGCCGTGCGCATACTCGTCAGTTGCCGCCAGATGTTCCGAGCAAGCGCGAACGCCGTCTGTGCTGGCCTTGGCGAACGCGATGGCTCCGGACGGTCGGTAGTTGCCACCGCGCCATCGTCGGCGGCGCTTGTTTGCGAAACCATTTACAACCACACCCCGCCGCTACCGGACACTGCTACCTGAAGCCACGCTATGAACTGTCCCCAAACGCCGGAGACCATCAAGATGCCGAGCGCGATCATCGCCACGCCGCCGAACCGTTGGATGCTGCGACTGCGACGCCGCAAAGCGGCCAACCCGCTGCTCGCCCACCCGAATCCGAATGCCAGGAGCAGAAAGGGAACTCCTAGGCCAGCACAATAGAAGAGCACGAGCAGGAGCCCGCGCCATGCGGAGCCACCCCAGTCGGTGGCTGTTGCGAGTGCAATTACTCCGGCCAGTGTCGGACCGATGCACACCACCCATCCCAGCCCGTACGCGCCGCCCAGCAGCAGGGGCCCGAAGTTGCGTCCGGTCGGCCGCAGATGCACTCGCTTCTCCCGCTGCAGCACAGGAATAAAGCCGAGCAGCGCTAGCCCCATCACGACGGTGACAACTCCACCAATGCGCATCAAGACATCGTTGTTGACGAGGAGAGCCCAGGCAACACTCAAGACCGCCACGGTCTGCGCCAGGAAGATCGCGGTGAACCCGGCAACGAACAGCGCCGTCGCGCGGACCGCTCGCGCCCTGACGCGAATTGTCGCCGATGGCGTCGATGCGGCTGATTCTGCGCCGACAAGCCCGATGAGATACGCCAGGTAGCCCGGCACGAGCGGGATGGAGCACGGGGAGGCGAACGACACGGCTCCAGCAGCGAAGGCCAGCATCGCCGCCAGGACAAATGGACCGGACAACACAGTATCCGTGATGCCACTGGCGGAGACGTGCACGGAGGCGATCCCGGGGATCATGGTCAATGTGTCTCCGCCAGGATCGGCTCGATAACCGAAACCAACTTCTCGGCCGTTACCGGTAGCAACCAGATGTGAGCGACCCGGTGGTTGCGATCGAGCACTATCGTTGAGGGGATCGCGCTGGCGGGGTAGCCCTGCAGGGACAGCAACGTGCGCATGGATGGGTCGAAGATTGACGGATAGGGAACTTGCTTCGACTTGTGAAAATCGGAGCCTCCCTCGCGGGTGTCTTTGACGTCCACGCCGATGAACTGCACGCCCTTCGATGCTAGTTGCGCCGAGGCACGGTTGAGCCCGTCGGCCTCTGCGCGGCACGGTGCACACCAGGATCCCCAAAAATTCAGGACGATCACCTTGCCGGGATAGTCGGCTACCGCGATGGTTGACTCGGGCTCCAACAGACCAGGACCGCTCAACGCGCCGATCGGTTGACGATCCGCCACGCGGTACGACAAGTCCGTCCGGCCTCCAGGGGACACAAACGAAAAGGACTGACTCTGCGCGTTGTTCACCGAGCAGCTTACTGTCACGAGTGACATCATGCACAGCGCGAGTCCGGCGCGCGCGCGTCGGAATGTCCAGTAGTTCGACCTGACTGGGGATCCAGATAGTCGGCGACGGGTCAGGTGTTGGGGCGCCCGTGACGCGCGAAGAAAACCCAGCGCGTCACTACCCCTACGTAGTCGACGGTTCGCTGCTGAAGAGCATGCCGAGCGAGTGAGGGAGTCGGCCGAGTTCGTCGCACCCTGTTTATCGATCAGACCGATCGGATTCCGCCGCGCATGTGTACGACGGGCGCCGCGTGCCAGCCAGTCGATACGTTCAGGCCTTGAGGTCATCGATCGGCAGGCGCCCAGGTGTTCGAGGAGGTGCGTAAGCGCTACGACGGGCGCCAGAGTGAGCAGGACCACGGCGATGACTCGTCGGCGGCGCTGCCCGGTAACCCGTGCTGAAGCGACCTGTCCCGTGGCGTACACCGACGCGACGCGATGTGTACGCCTCACGCGTGGACTCGGGGTGAGGTTACGCATCGGTGATGTCCAGGATCCCGTGTCCAACTCGGCCTCAACTGAAAGAACTGACATTCACGCGTCATAGTAGCCAACTCCTATAATTTAACCGAATTGCCACAGGCAACGCGGTGATGGGCGGCGCAGCGGCTGCACATGACATCTCGAGGAGCGCGTACGGCAGCTGAGTCCGTGTCCATCGGCCCTTGCGGGGTATCGCACCGGGCGGTGCCCACGACGTCAATCGACAAGGCTGGTCAGCCAGCCTCTGGTGTTGATGTTGACTGGCTTGCCGTCTTGAAGCACGGTGGGGGTGCTCCAATTGCGTCCGATCGCCGCGATGAGTTGCCGCTGACCTGCCGTCGACTCGGCTTTCGCAGAAGCTGTGGTGGCGCCGGAGGTGATGCAGGACGCTGTGGACGATCCGGCGCCGCTGTTGACCGCCAATTGTGCAAGCTGTGCGTTCGCCAAGTCGGTGGAGCCCTTGTCCTGTGGTTGGGTATGTGTTGCGAACAGGCTCTCGAGGTAGGACCGAAATCCGCCGGCTCGGGTGCGGACGTCGCGAGCGATGCACATTAGCGCTGCCGAGGCACGGGTCGAGTAGTTCCCGGAGGCAGAGTTGCCGTCGAGGAAGGTGAGCATGTGATATCGGACGACGAGGGCGCCGTTGTCAACGTTGTCGTTGATTTCTTGGCCGAATTGCTGTTCGAAGAACGCACAGGCTTCGCATAGTGGGTCCACGTAGACATCTAGGGTGGCCCTGGGGACGTGGCCGGCGCTGGACACGGTGATCACGCCGTCGGCCGTGAGGGTGGCCGTTGACTCGGTCGACGGCCCGTAGGTCGACGTGGCCTCGCCTTGCTGTGCGTTGATGATCAGTCCGATGACGACGACGGTAGTGATGGCTGCAATCACCAGGCCGCCGACGATCAGCGGCGCCCGGCTGGGCTTGACCGGTCGTCTGGCTGCAACTGATTCTCGCGTTGCCTTGGACGCTGCAGTAGTCGGCTGCGTGGGCGCGTCGCCGAGGTGAACCGCTGGTTGTTGCTGCTCGGCGGGCTCGTCGTCGCCTTCGGCGGCATCCTGGTGCGTCGGCGGCTTGGACCCGCCGTTCCTGGTTTTCGCGGTCTCGGTTGTGAGGCCGCGCGATCTGCGCCTCAAGAGAGCCAACGGATCCTCCGGTTCCTGTTTTCGGTTCGTCGTGATGTGCGGTCTGACGCCTTGACGTGCTACTGCAGGAGGTGCGCGCCGATCGACTCGAGAAGAGGTTCGAGGCCATCCCCGTCTTGCCCCCGCGGCTACCAGGACACGGGCAGGTTGTCGATGCCGTGGACGATGGAGTACTGCCGGTAGTTGATGTCGGCGACGTCGATGTCCAGCTGCAGGCCCGGGAAGCGGCGAAGCAGAGCGGGGTAGGCCGCGCGGAGCTCCATCTTGGCCAGTTCCGCGCCGACGCAGCGGTGAATGCCGTGCCCGAACGCTAGATGCGCGGTACTGGCCTGGGGTGGGTGGACTTGGTCGGGTTCCGCGGCGAGGTTGGGGTCGCGGTTGGCGGAGGTGAGTGAGCACAGCAGCATGTCGCCCTTGTCGATGTGTTGGTCGCCGATCTGCAGGTCGCGCCGGGCGAAGCGGGGGAAGGCGACTTGGACGACGGTGAGGTAGCGCAGCAGCTCGTCGACGATGGCCGCGGTGTGGGTGTCGTCGTGGCGCAGCCGGGTGGCCAGGTCCGGTTGTTGCAGCAGCACGAGTGCGCCCAGGGCGAGCATGCTGGCGGTGGTTTCGTGGCCGCCGGTGAGCAAGCCGTCGGCGAGGCCGGCGAGTTCGTCGTCGGTGATGGCGTCGCCGTGTTCTCGGACGATCATGCCGAGCATGCCTTCGCCTGGTTGGTCGCGTTCTCGCTGCACCAGGGTCTTGAGGTAGATCAGCGATTCGGTGACGGCGCCCATCGGGTCGCCGAGGTTGGCGAAGATGTCGAACCGGGACTCGGACAGTTGCGCGAACGCTTCCCGTTCGCTGTAGGGGACGCCGAGCAGCTCGCTGATCACCAGTGACGGGATCGGGGTGGCGAAGCTGCTGACCAGGTCCACGCCCGGCCCGGCGGTCGCCATCCGGTCGAGTTGCTGGTCGATGATGTCGGCGATCCGTGGTTGCAGCCGGCCCAGGCGGCGCATGGTGAATTCCGGTGTCAGGATCCGGCGCAGTCGGGTGTGATCCGGTGGGTCGGCGAAGCCGAGCCCGCCCGGGTCAGCGGCCGGCGCGGCCCGCCCGGTCGCTGCGGCGGTGAGGTTGGCGAAGTCGTTGCTGAACGCGTCGGCGTCGGCCAGGACTTGCCGGACGTCGTCGTAGCGGGTCACCAACCACGCGGAGAACCCGAACGGGAACTCGAGCTTGCTGATCGGTTGGTCGGCGCGTCGTGCGGCCAGCTCGGGTACCGGGTCGAGCTTGTCCCGTAGCAGCGGCATGAACGGATCTGTCACAGGCAGGGCGCCTTTCAGGCAGTCGTGTGCAGCAGGGTTGTGAGCAGCGGGTCGGCGGGCAGGGGCCCCACCTTGGTCGGCCCCGTGCACCGGTGGTGTCCGCGGCGGGCTCACCGTCCGGATGTCCCGCATCGGGCAGGGGCGTCGGGCTGGCGTGGGCGGGCGGGGTCAGAGCGCGCTGCCTTGCAGCCAGTCGGACCAGGAGATGTTCCAGTCGCCGTAGCCGTTGCTGGGTTCGAGGTCGGTGGAGGTGCCGGTGACGGTGACGATGTCGCCGTAACTGAAGTTGTCGTAGAACCATTGCGCGGCTTGCGGGTTGATGTTGATGCAGCCGTGGGAGACGTTGCGGACGCCCTGATCCTGGACCGACCACGGCGCGGAGTGGACGAAGATCCCGTCATCGGAGATCCGCACCGCAAGCGGGATCAGCGAGTCATAGCCCAGGTCGGAGTTGAGCGGCAGGCCGTAGCTTGCGGAGGTCATCCGTTTGACTTCGTACTTCTCCTGCACGACGTAGGTGCCGGAGGGGGTGATGAAGGAGATGTCCAGCCCGTTGACGGTGACCGACTTGTTCATCCCCATCGACACCGGCACCGTGTCGACAAGCTTGTCATCGACGAAGATCTGCATCTGTTTGCTGGCGTCGTCGACCTTGGCGATCTTGGACTGCCCGATGGTGACGGTCGTGGACCGGTCAGTCTCGCCGTAGACGCCGTCGCCGAGGTTGACGCCGTAGATGTTCGCGGCGACGGTGATCTTGGTTCCCGGCTTCCAGTACTTCTCGGGGCGGTAGTGCAGGGTGCGGTCATCCCACCAGTACCAGGCGCCCTTGACGGCGGGGACGGTGGTGACCTTGAGGGCCTTCTCGGCCGCCGCCTTGTCGGTGGGGGGCTTGTCGAAGGTGACGACCATGGGTTGCCCGACCCCGACGGTGGACAGCTCGGAGTTGGGGAAGAACGACGGGTAGATGGTGTCGGCCGGTGTCAAGGTGGAAAACGACGCTCGTGTGGTGGTCTTGCCGCCGGCGGCGCCGACGGCGGCCGCGGTGATCGTGTACCGGCGGCCGTAGCCCAGCGGCTCGGTCGAGGTCCACTTCGTGCGGTCCGCGGTCAGGGCGCCGCGGACCTTCTTGCCGTCCGGGTTGGTCATCACCACCGACGTCAGGGTGCCCGCCGCAGCGGCGACGGTGACCGGCTTGATCGGCGACACGTTCTCGGCCCCGTTGGCCGGTACCGCTGACAATCGAGGCTTCGGCGGAGCCAGGACGGTGCTGCTGACCGGGGTGGTCGCACTAGGCGGCGATGACTGGCTGGACGACGACCCGGACAGTGACCCGGACAGCGGCGAGGATCCGGTGCTGGTGACCGCACCGGTTCCGGGTCGCACCGTATCCGCGGCCGTGCCGGCTGGGGTCACGGTGCTGTTGGTGGCGCTGGCTTCGGGTGCGGCGGTGGGCTGCGCAGCGGGGGTTGCGGTGCAGGCCGAAACGGCGAGCAGGGCACCGGCCGCGGCGAGACCGCGCAAACGCAAGGACGTAACAGGCATGGACGAGCTTTCTGCAAGGTCGGACACGAACGAGGAGACAAAACGTGGGGATGTGTTGCCGCTGCAGGCAGGCGCAGCCAGCGACGTGCCCGACCGTCAGGTCCGTTCCACGCACAAAGTCCGACGGTTCGGGGGGTCCGACCCGCCCGTTCGTCCGCTAGGCAACCGCCGTACCGACACCGTCGGGGCTTGCAGCGCTGCGGTCGGTCCACCCACGAACGCCATGATGAGCAGACCTGTGAGCAACACGGTCACACAACCGAAACGCATCCCATGGCCGTCGCGGCTGGGCCACTGCTGGACCTGAAAGACGCCCCGCCCGTCCGGCGCAGCGGCACCGGTGACGGTCGACGGCTCGTCGACAGAATGCACAGAGTGGTCAACGCCAACCGATGGTGATGCCGTGGTGAACGCGCTCACCGACATTGGGTCGTCGCCGGCGTCATGAACGGTGAAAAAGTGCGCCACGACGGCGACCAAGGCCACGCCGAGCAGCAGCCAACGACCTAGCCATACAGCGGACAGGGACGACAGGCCACGCGTGGATGTCACGTCCGCGCCTCCTCCTCCCGGCCTCCCCGACCGCACAACCGGCAGGTGCAGCCTACCGGTCCACCGTCGCCTGGATACACCGCGCGATGTAGTGTGTTGGTGTGCCTGTTGAGATCGCCACGTTCGGCGCGGTGTTGGCCCGTTTCGGTCAGGCGTTGTCCGACCCCACTCGGGCCAGGGTGTTGCTGGCGCTGCGGGACGGTCCCGGCTACCCGTCGGAGCTGGCGGAGCTGTTGGGCACGAGCCGGCAGAGCCTGTCCAATCATCTGGGGTGCCTGCGGGGCTGCGGGTTGGTCGTCGCCGTGCCCGAAGGCAGGCGGTCCCGTTACGAGTTGGCCGATGCCCGCCTGGCGCACGCCTTGACCGACCTGATGAGCGTCGTGGTCGCCGTCGACCCCCAGTACTGCGCCGCCGCCACCACCGAAGGGTGCTGCTGATGGCCGCCGCGACCACCTCCCCCGGCGGCGCCGCACCGCTGGCCCGGCCTGGTGCTGCTGCCGTGGACCGGCCGGCGTTGCTGCAGCGGCGGATCCGGTGGTTCGTCGCGGCCACGATCAGCTACAACGTCATCGAGGCGGTCGTCGCGTTGGTCGCCGGCGCCGCAGCGTCCTCGACGGCGCTGATCGGGTTCGGGTTGGACTCGGTGATCGAGGTGTCCTCGGCGGCGGCGGTGGCGTGGCAGTTCGCCGGCCGGGATCCGCAGCGGCGGGAGAAGACGGCGCTGCGGATCATCGCGGTGTCGTTCTTCGCGCTGGCCACCTACGTGACCATTGACGCCGCAATCTCGTTGCTGGGCGGCCGCGAGGCCCAGCACTCCCCCGTCGGGCTGGTCCTGGCCGGGCTGAGTTTGCTGATCATGCCGGTGCTGTCCTACGGGCAGCGCCGCGCCGGGCGGGAGCTGAACTCGCGGTCCGCGGTCGCCGATTCCAAGCAGACCCTGCTGTGCACCTATCTATCGGCGGTGCTGCTGGTCGGCCTCGCCGTCAACTGGCTGTGGGGGTGGTCCTGGGCCGATCCGATCGCCGCGCTGGTCATCGCCGCGGTCGCCGTCCGAGAAGGACTGCAAGCCTGGCGCGGCGACAGCTGCTGCGCCCCCACCGCCGCCCTGCACGCCGACCACAACGCAGACCACAACGCAGAGTCCGATTTCTGCTGCGTCCCGGGCACGCACCCGGCCGATGCCCCCACGGCCGCGGCTGGGGCCGTGTCAGTGTCCGTCGACACCGACGAATGCGACGCGGGCTGCCGGTGCTGCTCCCCTGCCGATCCCGCTGCCGACTCCACCGTCAGCCCGACCGGCGGTGCGACCGCCGGCGCGTCCCTCGTCGCTGTGCAGCTCGTGCAAAGGCCGCACTCGCGTGACTGACCACGACGGCAGCGGCGCAGCGCCGCCGCCCCAAACACGCGCTGAGCGGGCCGGCCACGGCCATGCCGACCACGGCCATGCCGACCACGGTGAGCACGGCGGGCACGGCGGGCACGGCGGGCACGGCGGGCACGGCGGGCACGGCGGGCATAGCCACGGGGTCGCCGCGGACGCCGACCGCCGATACTTGACCGGGGCGTTGGCTTTGATCGTGGTGTTCATGCTGACCGAAGTGGTGGTCGGGGTGGTCGCCGGTTCGTTGGCGTTGATCTCTGATGCCGGGCACATGCTCACCGACGCCGCCTCGATCGTCTTGGCGTTGGTGGCGATGCGGCTGTCCGCCCGGCCGGCGCAGGGCCGCTGGACCTATGGCCTTAAACGCACCGAGATTCTGTCTGCTCAGGCCAACGGTCTGACGCTGGTGCTGCTGGCTGTGTGGTTCATCTACGAGTCGATCCGCCGACTGATCGACCCCCCGGAGGTCACCGGCGCGCTGGTGCTGATCACCGCCCTTGTCGGCATCGCGGTCAACATCGCCGCGGCGTGGCTGATCTCCAAGGCCAACCGCACCAGCCTGAACGTCGAAGGCGCGTTCCAGCACATCCTCAACGACCTCTACGCGTTCATCGCCACCGCCATCGCAGGACTGGTGGTGCTGCTGACCGGGTTCGCCCGCGCCGACGCTCTCGCGGCGATGGTCGTGGCAGCTTTGATGCTCAAGGCCGGATTCGGCCTGATCGGTGAGTCCGGCCGGATCTTCCTCGAGGCCGCGCCGCGCGGGCTCGACCCGGACGTGATCGGGCCGGCGATGGCCCAGCGGCCCACGGTCGCCGAGGTTCACGACCTGCACATCTGGGACGTCACCTCCGGCATGCCCGCCTTGTCCGCGCACATCCTGGTCGACCCGACGGGTGACTGCCACGCCGTCCGCCGCGACGTGGAAGTGCTGCTGCGAGGCCAATACCGCATCGACCACACCACCCTGCAGGTCGACCACATCAACGACCCCTCCGCGACCGCACAGGACGGCGGCCAGGCGGGCGAAACCTGCGAGGAACCCCACGGCCCGCGCCACTACCCCGTCGCCGCCGCCGAAACGGCACCGACCGCCGTCACGGCACCTGAAAGCGACCGACCGCAGCACCACGGACATTGACCCTCGAACTGAGCTTCGAACGTAGGCAATCAAGTCTTTGGAGCCGACAGGGCATCTGTGGACGTCTGAGTGGAGGTCTTAGGTGATGTCTGTGGTCGGTCAGGCCGCCGTCTTGGTGGTCTTCCCGGTGGTGGCCGCGGGCGCGGGGGCTTTCGCGGGGGCGCTGCGCCGACCTAGCCCGAAGTTCACCAGCGGCGTGCAGCACTTGGCGGCCGGCGTGGTCTTCGCGGCCGTGGCCACCGAAGTGCTGCCTGAGCTGAAGGCACAGGGACACCTGTGGGCGACCGCGGTCGGCTTCTCGGCCGGCGTCGCTGTCCTGCTGATGCTGGCCGCCTACACCCGACGCCTGGAAGCCACCACGGCCGCTCCCGAGACGACCGGTGACAGCCCCGCCCAATCCACCGCTGCGGCGCCGACCGCACGTTTACCGGTGGGATTGCTGGTCGCGGTAGGAATTGACTTGTTGTTGGACGGCCTGCTGGTGGGCTTGGGCGTCACGCTGGGCAGCAACCAAGGGCTGATCCTGACGGTCGCGCTGACCCTGGAAATCTTGTTCCTGGGGTTGGCGGTATGCGCGGAGTTGCTCGAGCTGGGAATCGCCCGGTTCCGGGCCGCCAGCGTCGCGGCCAGCCTTGCTTTGGCCACTGCGCTAGGGGCTATCGGCGGCGCGGCTGTCCTGGGCGACGCCAGCCCTACCGTGCTGGCCGCCGTTTTAGCCTTCGGTGCCGCCGCGCTGCTCTACCTGGTCGTGGAGGAACTGATCGTCGAGGCGCACGAACAACCCGACACGCCCGTACTCAGCGCGCTGTTCTTCCTCGGCTTCATTGCGCTGTTCCTGCTGGCAGAGGTCGGCGGCTGAAGCAGCGAATGGAACAGTCAAGTTTTAGGGACGCTACAAGTCCGATGTCCGACGAATCCGTGTATCGCCCAGGTGTTGGCGTTTTATCAGCGACGACGGCCGATCCGCCCTGACAGCAGGAGCGCGCCGGCCGCCTTTGGAATCGGTATGATTTCGGATCTAGGCGGTCGTGTGGGATGCGCGACGGGCACCGGCTAACCAACCCGGATTAGGAACGGTGACGCCGCAACAGCGGCAGCACAAGCTGAGAATGAGGTGGAAGGCGGAGGTCATGAGCACGTCCGGTGGTTCGAAGGCGATCTTCGCGGCGCTTGCGGCGAATATGGGTATTGCGGTCACCAAGTTCGCGGCGTTTCTGCTGAGCGGGTCGCCGTCGCTTCTTGCCGAGTCCATCCATTCTGTTGCCGATTCCGGTAACCAGGGCCTCCTGCTGGTCGGTGGTCGCCGATCCCGCCGGCAAGCCACTGCCACCCATCCATTCGGGTACGGTCGCGAGCGTTACCTCTACGCATTCATTGTCGCCATCGTACTGTTCAGTATTGGGGGCCTGTTCGCCCTCTATGAGGGGATCAACAAGGTTCGGCAGCCGCACACCGTTGAAGGGTGGAAGTGGCTGCCAATCGTGGTGTTGGCCGTGGCGACGGCGTTGGAGAGTTACTCCTTTCGAACCGCAGTGACTGAATCTAATCGAGCGCGAGGGGGGCTCTCGTGGATCAAGTTCGTTCGGTCGTCCAAGGCTCCCGAACTGCCCGTGGTCTTGCTGGAGGATCTGGGCGCGCTGCTCGGCCTAGCTTTGGCGATGATCGGAGTCATCCTCACCCTCCTGACGGGCAACGGCGTGTACGACGCGTTGGCAACGGTCGCCATCGGTGCGCTGCTAGTAACGATTGCAGTCGTCCTGGCAGTAGAGACGAAAAGTCTGCTGCTCGGCGAGTCCGCCTCAGATGCGGACACGGCGCTCATCGTGTCAGCGTTGACGTCGACGCCGTCCATCACCCGGATCGTGCACATGAAGACGCTGCACCTGGGTCCCGACGAGATCTTGGTCGCCGCAAAAATCGGTGTCAATCATGACGACTCAGCGCAACACGTAGCGACCACAATTGATACGGCTGAAAGTCGCATCCGCCAGGCGCTGCCCGCAGCGCGGATGATCTATCTGGAGCCGGACATCTACCGGCAACAAGCGTGAGCGCTAGCGAACACCGGCGGCGAGGCGGATACCCCACGCAGCAGGTTCGTCGCCGCCTGCGTAACGGTTGGCCCACCTGCGCTCGCCGCGGTGGTGTCTACAGATTGTCGCGGCGTCGGCGGAGCGCGATGGCCCCGACTAGCTGTACTGACCGGACAGGTTGGTTAAGCGGGTGACCGGGGCCTGGTTCCCGATTGCGGTGT
>NZ_BMNA01000020.1 GCF_014646215.1 Nakamurella endophytica | reverse complement strand
CAACCCCGCAGATCACACCGTGTCGCTACACAACCTCAACCAACCTCCCTGGGCAGTACATCTAGCCGGCACGGGCCGCCCCAGGCCGGCACGGGCCGCCCGATCGGGGAGCCCGCCGGCCACTACGCTCGTCGCAGATCCCGCGGGGTCGGCCACCGTGGCGCAATTGGTAGCGCACCCGACTTGTAATCGGGCGGTTGTCGGTTCAAGTCCGACCGGTGGCTCGTTCGGACGGCGGCACGCCGTCCCCGCCGTCCCACTCCGTCTCCGTCGGGCCCCCGGGCCATCCCCTCCGGAAGGGCCCGGTCACCCGGCCGGCGGGCTGATCCCCAACCGGTCGGTCAGCAACAGGAACGACTCCGCGAACGGGCTGTCCGCGGTCGTCCGGCGCAGCCGCTGCCAGTCCAGCTGCTCGCGGACCGCCCGGACCACCGGCAGCAGGGCGCCGAAGTCGCAGTACCGCTCGGTCAACGTCCGCAGCTTGGTCCCGACGATGTGGTCCGCGGGCAGCACCGGGATCCGGATGCCCAGCACCTCGCGGTCCTGCGCCAGCTCCAGCACCGGGGAGTCGACCGGCGCACCGTTGAGCCGGTGCAGCACGTCGACCAGCGCGCCGTCGAGCCAGGCCTTGAACAGCCAGTCCTCCGGCGGCCGCTCGATCGCCATGCCGGCCTCGGCGAGCACGGCCGCCGCCGCCTCGACGTCCTCCTCGGCGACGACGTAGTCGACGTCGTGCTCGGTCTCCGGGGCGCCGTGCACCCACAGCGCGTAGCCGCCGGCCAGTGCGAATGGCAGGCCGGACGCCTTGAGCGCGGAGCCGGCCACCCTCAGCGCGGTGCGCAGGAGGTCGCGCTCGGTCGGGGTCTCGCCGGGCGGAGCGGTCGGTTCGATGGTCGGTACCTTCCTCTGCATGCGGCTGGCGACCTTCAATATCCTGCACGGCCGGTCACCCGCCGACGACCGGGTCGACCTGCACCGGCTGGCCGAAGCGGTCCGCGAGCTGGACGCCGACGTCCTGGCGTTGCAGGAGGTCGACCGGGACCAGCCGCGGTCGCACCTGGCCGACCTCACCGCCGTGGCCGCCGAGGCGATGGGCGCGGTGGCGCACCGCTTCGTCGCCGCGATCTCCGGCACGCCGGGCGCGACCTGGATGGCCGCCACCGGCCGCGAGCAACCGGGCACCGCCGCCTACGGGATCGCGCTGCTGTCCCGGTACCCCGCCGATTCCTGGCAGGTGGTGCGGCTGCCGCGGATCCCGGTGACCGTCCCGGTCTACCTGCGCACCCCGCGCAAGGTCATCCTGGTCAAGGAGGAGCCGCGGTCCGTCGTCGTCGGGCGGCTGCGGACCCCGTTCGGCCCGGTCGTGGTCGCGAACACGCACCTGTCCTTCGTGCCGGGCTGGGGTCGGCTCCAGCTGTCCAGGCTGCGCCGCGACCTGGCGGCGTTCACCGAGCCGGTGGTCCTGATGGGGGACCTGAACATGCCGGCGCCCAGGCCCGCGGCGATCACCGGGTGGACCTCGCTGGGGGCGGCGCCGACCTTCCCGGTCGAGTCGCCCGACCGCCAGCTCGACCACATCCTGCTGCGCGGCAGCCTCGGCGCGGTCACCGGCGTCCGGGCCCCGGCCCTGGCGCTGTCGGACCACCGTGCGCTGGTGGTCGACGTCGCCGGGCCCGCCGGCTGACCGGGGCCGGCGGACCGGTGCGCGCGGCCGCCGGCGCTGCGGGACCGCCGGACCCGTGGTGCGGCGCCGTGGCTATCGTGGCCGCACGTCCGGCGCCGGCCGGCACGGCGCGCGGGCTGCGCGAGCGGAGGGGGCGGTGGCCGTGGAGTACACCAAGGTGGGCAGCACCGGACTGGAGGTGTCGCGGATCTGCCTGGGCTGCATGAGCTTCGGCGAGCCGGACCGCGGCAACCACCCGTGGACGCTGCCGGAGGAGGAGTCCAGGGCGATCATCCGGCAGGCGGTGGACGCCGGGATCACCTTCTTCGACACCGCCAACACCTACTCGGACGGCAGCAGCGAGGAGATCACCGGGCGGGCGCTGCGCGATTTCACCCGCCGCGAGGACGTGGTCATCGCCACCAAGGTCTTCAACAACCGGCGGAGCGGGCCGGACGCCGGCACCGCCGACGGGCTGTCCCGCAAGGCGATCCTGTCCGAGATCGACGGCAGCCTGCGGCGGCTCGGGACCGACTATGTCGACCTCTACCAGATCCACCGCTGGGACCACGGCACGCCGATCGAGGAGACGATGCAGGCGCTGGACGACGTCGTCCGCGCCGGCAAGGTCCGGTACCTGGGCGCCTCGTCGATGTACGCCTGGCAGTTCGCGAAGGCGCAGTACGTCGCGCAGGCCCACGGCTGGACGCCGTTCGTGTCCATGCAGGACCACTACAACCTGCTCTACCGCGAGGAGGAGCGGGAGATGCACCCGCTGTGCGAGGACCTCGGGGTGGGCGTCATCCCGTGGAGCCCGCTGGCCCGCGGGCGGCTGACCCGGGACTGGAAGGCCACCACGGCGCGCAGCGAGACGGACCGGTTCGGTTCGACGCTGTACGACGAGGACGACCGGCAGACCGTCGAGGCGGTGCGGGAGCTGGCCGAGCAGCTCGAGGTCCCGCGGGCGCAGGTGGCACTGGCCTGGATGCTCACCAAGCCGGTGGTCGACGCGCCGATCGTCGGCGCCACCAAGGTCGGCCATCTGGACGACGCCGTGGCGGCGCTGTCCGTGACGCTCTCGCCGGACCAGGTGGCCACCCTGGAGCGGTTCTACCGGCCGCGCCCCATCGTCGGATTCCGGTAGGCGGCCACCGCCGCTGGGACGGGCACAGCCGCTGGGACGGCCCGACGGTAGGCAGCACCGCCGGCCGGACGGCCCCCGCCGGTGGGACGCCAGCGCTGCGCGCCGCGGGTCCCGACGCCGTGGCCGGTGCCGCCGGGTGCAACCGGTCCACCGGGTGCTCCCGTCCCCGCACCGACGCCGGTCGGCACGGGTGGGGTGGTGCCGATCGGCGTCCCCGCCCACCGGACTCCGTGCCGACCGGCAGCGCCCCGGAAGAGGGAGACCGGGACGGGGACGGGGACGCCGCCGCCCCGGTCCCTGCGGGGACCGGGGCGGGTCGGTGCGGGTCGTGCGGGTCGTGCGGGTCGTGCTCGTCGTCGTCCTGGATCCCGCCGGGCGGTCCGGCGGCCGGCCAGCCGATCAGACGGCGGCCAGTTCCTTGGCGCCCTGCGGCGCGCCCGGGGTCGCCGGTGCGGCCGGGGTCGCCGGTGCGGCCGGGGCCGCCGGAGCGGTGGAACCGGCAGCCGCCCCCGGGGCGTGGCTGCGGCGCAGCCCGCGCAGCAGCATCGCGGCCTGCCGGGTGTCCAGGTTCGGCAGGTACGCCCGGCCGATGGCCAGCGAGATGGCCGCCAGGTCCACCGTGCCCGTGTAGACCAGGTAGACCGGCCGGAACTCCGGGTGGAACTTGGCCTTGAAGGCCAGCAGCGAGCGGAACCCGTACGTCGGCTCGAGCAGGCCGGACAGCAGGTCGAGGCTGCGGTCCAGCACCGTCCGGCGGCCCGTGGTCTGGGTCCGGCGGGCCAGCGGCGCGACGGACAGGCTGACCGTCCGGTACCCCTCCGCCTTGAACGCCAGGGCGCTCTCGGCGATCAAGTACTCCATCACCGGGCGGAAGCCGTCCGGGCGCCGGCGCATCAGGTCCAGCGTCCAGCCGACGACCTCGCCGTCCTGGTGCACGGGCAGCCAGGTGGTGACGCCCTGCACCGTGCCGTCCCGGTCGACCGCGAGGTGAGTGCGCATCTCCGGGTCGAGGGCGTGGCCGACGGTGCCGAGCGTGAAGCCCATCTCCGGCAGCGCCTTCTGCGACACCCACTCGGTCGAGATGGCCTCGATCCGGGCGCGCAGCTCGGCGTCGAAGTCGGCGAGCCGGCCCATCTGCATGGTGATGCCCTCGCGGGTCGCCCGGTTGCGGGCGGTCCGCACGTCCTGCCAGGTCTTGCCGACGAACTCCAGCGACGACAGGTCCATGACGGTGTCCTCGCCGATCTGCGTGGACTTCCAGCCCTCGGCCGCGGCGACCAGCGCCGGGGTGGCCGCGAACCACGTCGGGGCCCAGCCGGCCCAGGCGCAGAACTGCCGGAACTGCCGCACGGCGGTCGGGAACTCCGACTCCGGGCCGACCGGGTCGCCGATGGCGATGGCGACGGTGCCCACCACGCAGTAGCTGATGGCGACCTGCCCGTCGCGGGTGGTCCAGGTGGTGAAGGCCGGCCAGGTGCGCATCCAGCCGAGCGAACCGCCGCCGTACCGGCGGAGCAGCGTGCCGACGGTCTCCCGCGGCGCCCGCTCCGGACCGCGGTCCGCGTACAGCCACGGCACCAGCAGCCCGATCAGGGTCAGCGACCAGAGCACGGTGGCGATCCGCATCGAGGTGCGGGCCACCCCGTCGGTCGCCTGCAGCGGGCCGGCGTTGAACGTCATCCGCGCCATGGCCTCGCGGGCCAGGTCGACCAGACCGGCGTGCGGATCCAGGTGGGAGCGGACCGACCAGAGCAGGGCCACCCACACCACGGCGCCGGCCAGCACCGCCAGGGCGACGCGGCGCAGCGAGCGGACGGCGAAACCGTCCGGCGTGCGCCAGCTCCAGGCGTTGCGGTAGCCGAGCAGCAGGGCGAGCACCACCGCGGCGCACAGCGCGTCGCCCAGGTGGACGATGCCGTGCCGGGTGTTCACGACGGAGTTGACCAGGGTGGCGGAGGCCCCGACGGTGGCCAGCCACCACGCCGCGGCCCGGCCGCGGCGCAGCGAGTCGGCCACCAGGAACAGCACGACCAGCTCGCCGAGCAGCAGCGGCAGCGCGTGCATCGGGGCGTGCGTCGGGACGCCGTCACCCAGCACGCCGCCCGGACCGGGATAGACGGCCTCGACCAGGTTCGCCACGGCCGCGGCCATCAGGAACAGCGAGACACCCTGCCGCGCACGGAGGCCGGTCAGCCGCCGGAGGTGCGGCCGGACGTGCGGGCGGCCGGCGAGACGCGGGCCGACGAGGATGCCGGCGGAGAAGGACAGCAGGTGCTCGACGTCCCACAGCAGGCCGGAGCGGAGCACCAGGATCGACAGGTAGAACATGCCGGCGGCGCGGATGCGGGCGCTCCAGACGGGGCTCAGCAGCGCCGTCCCGGCACCGGCCAGTCCGAGCAGGCCGGCGGACATCCCGACGTCGACCCGGTCGGCCAGCGCCGCCGCCCACGGCCAGCTGCGGTTGTCCCACGGCCAGAGGATCAGCGCGGCGCCGACCGTGCCGACCAGCTGGGTCCCCAGCAGCGCGACGGCCGCCCGGACGCCGCCGAGGCGACGCTCGAAGCGGCCCAGCCCCACCAGCAGCAGCAGGGCGACCAGCGGATAGAAGACCGGCCGGGAGAGCACGAACGCGCCGGTGCCGAACGTCCACCACGAGCCGTCCTGGATGCTCGGCACCCCGTAGGCCAGGGACCGCAGCACGCCGGTCCCGGGATCGGCCGCCCGCCACAGCGTGCCGGTGGCGACGCCCGCGCCGAGCAGCAGCCCGACGGTGGTGAGCGTGACGGGGGTGCGGAGGACGGACCGTCCGGCGGAGCCGGCCTGGCGGAGCAGGAACCCTGCGACAGCGCGGCCCCGGTGGGCGGCGGCCGGGAGGGACGGTGCGGACATCGGTACTCCTGGGCACTGGCGTGTGGGTGGTGGACCCGATCGGGAGGCCCGTCCGGGGTGGAGCAGTGCTAGGACGCAGGCAATGCCTGCCGTGATCCGCCTCGAGCACAACTTTTTCCAAGGACTTTCACGACGAGCCCACCGCCACTGCAGAGGGTAGTGCCGACCCGGATGCGCCGCTGGTCGTTCGTCCGGTTCCTACCGGTTGCTCCGTGATTGATCGTGACGGTGCGTGATGCATCGCCCGGGTCGCAGTCGCGTCGGCGACGGGACCGGCTGGCGGTCCGTGACCGATAGCCGAGACTTTCGTCGCTGTCCGTGACGGATGTGCTCACTGTGGCTGCGCGGAGGGCTGGTTCCGCGGCGTGTTCGGGGGATCTTGATCCACGGCGGTCGCGACGGCCCGCGGATCGGGTGTCCGGCCGGTCCGGGCGACCGCTGTCCGCCGCGGTGACCGCCCGGTGGCGGTGGCAGGATCGATGGGGCCGCCGTCGCGCCGGGCCGCCGGGCCCGGTCGCGCCGGACCGGTGTCTGGACGAACGGAGGACGCATGCCTGTGACCGCAGCCCGCATCGACGAGGTGCTCGCGTCGGTGCCGTCGGGACTGTTCATCGGTGGCCGGTGGTCGGCCGGCCGCGGCGACCTCCCGGTCGAGGACCCTGCGACCGGCTCGGTGCTGACCTCCGTCACCGACGCCGGGCCCGAGGACGGGCTCCGGGCGCTGGACGCCGCGGTCGCGGCGCAGCCGGCCTGGGCGGCCACCGAGCCCCGCGCGCGGGCCGAGATGCTGCGCCGCGCCTTCGAGCTGCTCGTCGCGCGGACCGAGGAGTTCGCGTTGCTGATGACCCTGGAGATGGGCAAGCCGCTGGCCGAGGCCCGGGGCGAGGTGGCCTACGGTGCCGAGTTCTTCCGGTGGTTCTCCGAGGAGGCCGTCCGGGTCCGCGGCAGCTGGTCGGTCGCCCCGTCCGGCGGCACCCGGCTGCTGACCATGAAGCAGCCGGTCGGCCCGGTCTACGCCATCACCCCGTGGAACTTCCCGCTGGCCATGGGCACCAGGAAGATCGGTCCCGCGCTGGCGGCCGGCTGCACCGTGGTGATGAAGCCGGCGGCCCAGACGCCGCTGACCATGCTGGCTCTCGCGCAGGTGCTGGCCGAGGCGGGCGTGCCGGACGGGGTGATCAACGTCGTCACCACCACCCGGTCGGGAGAGGTGTCCGCGCCGATCATCGCGGACCCGCGGCTGCGCAAGCTGACCTTCACCGGGTCCACCGCCGTCGGCCGGACGTTGATCGGCCAGTCCGCCCAGCAGGTGCTGCGGACCAGCATGGAACTCGGCGGCAACGCCCCGTTCCTGGTCTTCGCCGACGCCGACCTGGACCGCGCGGTCGACGGCGCGATGCTGGCCAAGATGCGCAACATCGGCGAGGCGTGCACCGCCGCCAACCGCTTCCTGGTGCACGAGTCGCTGGCCCCGGAGTTCTCCCGGCGGTTGGCCGAGCGCATGCAGGCGCTGCACGTCGGCCCCGGCATCGAGGAGGGCGTGCAGGTGGGCCCGCTCGTCGACGCCGGTGCGGTGCGCAAGGTGTCGGAGCTGGTGGACGACGCGGTGCAGTCCGGTGCGCGGGTGGTGACCGGTGGCACGCCGGTCGACGGGTCCGGCCACTTCTACGCACCGACGGTGCTGACCGACGTCCCGCCTACCGCGGACATGTTCGGCGAGGAGATCTTCGGCCCGGTCGCGCCGATCACCACCTTCGCCTCCGACGACGAGGCCGTCCTGCTGGCCAACGACACCGAGTACGGGCTGGTCTCCTACCTGTTCACCAGGGACCTGTCCCGGGCGCTGACCGTGTCCGAGGCCCTGCAGACCGGCATGGTGGGGGTCAACCAGGGCATCGTGTCCAACCCGGCGGCGCCGTTCGGCGGCGTCAAGGCGTCCGGGCTCGGCCGCGAGGGCGGCGCCGAGGGCATCGACGAGTACCTGGAGACCAAGTACGTCGGCATCTCGCTCTGAGTCGCCGGCCGGGCTCCCGGCCGCGTCCGAACAGCCGTCCGGCCGTCCTGGCCGCCGCGATTGCCGCTGTGGCGCCGGGCCGGTCAGGTCGGGGCCGCGCGGCGACCGGCGCCTAGCTGCGGGCGGCCCGGCGCACCGCGAACGCGGCGGTCAGCAGCAGCACGCCGGCGATCAGCGCCCAGACGCCCACCAGCCAGAGCAGGGTCAGGATCCCGGCCACCGGCGCGACCAGCAGGCTGACGCCGAAGACGACGGCCGCGATGCCGAAGACCAGCACCCACACCCAGCCGGACCGGGCGCCGTGGCGTCGCAGGGCCAGCGCCGACAGCACCGCGGCGAGACCGCCGACCACGGCCCAGATGCCGACGATGTAGAGCAGCACCAGCGCGGTCGCGCCCGGCCAGACCAGGGTCAGGATGCCGGCCACCACCGCGACCACGCCCTGGAACGCCCACCCGCCCCACGGCCGGCCGGCGCGCCGCTCGGCCGCGGCGTGGGCGAGTGCGGTGATCCCGTCGACGACGAGGTAGGCGGCCACCAGGGCCAGCACGAACGCCAGCCCGGCGCCCGGAGCGACCAGCACGATGACGCCCAGGACGACGGCGATGACGCCGCGGACGGCGAGCACCCACCAGTAGCGGCCGGCGAGCTGCAGCAGGGGTGTCGTCACGACGTCCTCCGTCAGGGCGGTGCGGGTGCCCGGTCCCCGGTCGCGTCGGCCGGCACCGCGGCGGATCGCGCCGACCGTAGCGCAGCGATCGGCCGTGACGTATCAGGCGGCACGGGGCGGGTCTCCGGACGGGTGTCACCACGCCGGTGACCACAGCGGCGGGCATGCCGCCCGCCGGGCCGCTCCGGCCGACATCGCCACCTCCGGGCCCGGGTGGCGGGCCGGTCAGCCGTCGCCGTAGCGCAGCGCCGCCGCCTCCCAGCGCGCGTCCTCGGCGGCGCCCTCCGCGCCGCCGGCCGAGCCGAGCACGTCCGGCACCCGCTCCACCATCGACTCCGCCTGCAGCGAGCTGAGCAGCCCGTTGCCCATGAGATCCGGGTCCAACAGGGCCTTCTCGTCCGGCCGGTACTGCAGCACGGTGTCCACGTAGGAGTCGACGGCCTTCTCGATCGGCACCTCGTGACCGGCGGCCTCGGACAGGAACCAGCGGTGCTCGAGCACCTCGTGGAAGATCTCCGCCGGCTCCAGCTTCTCGGACAGGTGCGCGGGCACGGCCTCCAGCACGGGCTCGAAGACGTCGCTGACGTAGTGGCGCGCCACGGTGTCCTCGTCCACCTCGGTCTCCGGCAGGACCGCCTGCGACCGGTAGGTCTCGAGGTCGTTGAGCACGCGCCGCGCCTGGTTCTCCTGCATCCGCAGGCCGGTCAGGTCGAACAGCCGGCGCTGGTGGTGGCCGGCCTCGACCACCTGCGTCTGCACCAGCACGTGCGGTTCGCCCTCCTGCTCGTTGACCTGGATCTGCGCGATGTCGTACCCCAGGTCGTTGAGCCGGCGGATCCGCTGCTCGATCCGCCACCACTCGTCCTCGCCCATCCGCAGCGGCGCGGTCAGCTCGCGCCACAGGTTGGCGTACCGGTCGAGCACCGACACCGCGGTGTCCACCGGGTCCACGGTGTCCGACAACAGCCCGGACTCCTGCAGGTCCAGCAGCTCCCCGGCCAGGTTCATCTCGGCGATGTCCAGATCCTGCTGGCGCTGCCCGTCGGACAGCGACGGCCGCAGCTCACCGGTTTCGGCGTCCACCAGGTAGGCGGCGAGGGCACCGGCGTCGCGGCGGAACAAGGTGTTCGACAGCGAGCAGTCCTTCCAGACGAACCCGGCCAGGTGCAGCCGCACCAGGAGCTCGGCCAGGGCGTCCAGCAGCTTGGGCTCGAGGTCGGGGTCCAGCCGCCGGGAGAACAGCGCCCGGTAGGGCAGCGAGAAGCGCAGGTGCTTGGTCACCAGGGCGGCGTCCAGCGGCTCGCCGTCCGGTGACGTCCGGTTGGCCACGACGCCGACCGCCTGGACGACCGGGACGCCCGTCTTGGCCAGGGTGCGCAACAGCTCGTACTCGTGCTGGGCCAGCCCCTCGTCGATCTCCTTGACGGCGTACACGACCCCGCCCATGCGCACGAAACGCACCACGTGACGGGAGATCCCGCGCGGCAGGCTGACGAGCCGCTCCCGCGGCCAGTCCTCGAGCGGGGTCGACCAGGGCAGCGTCAGCAGATCCGTCGGATCGGGTCCGGAGGCGAATTGCATGCGCACCCGGCCAGCGTGGCACACCGCGGCCCGGCGCAGCGGGGACCGCGGCGACCCGGTCGGTACCGGTCAGGCGGCCGGACGTGCACCGGACCGGCGCTCCGGAGCGCACCGGACCGGCGGCCGGGACCTCACCGTGCCGGCGACCCGGCGGGCACCGTCAGACCCGCACCGCCGCGGCGTCGGCCAGCGCCCGGAACAGCCGCATGTCGGTGCCCGTCTCCGGGTGCCACTGCACGGCCACCTCGAAGCGGGACCCGTTGCCCTGCATGGCCTCCAGCACACCGTCGTCGGCCAGGGCGGCGGCGGTGTAGCCGGGGTGCTCGGCCACGGACTGGTGGTGGTGGCACGGCACGTCGAGGTCCTCGCCGAGCAGCGCGGCGACCCGGGTGCCGGCCACCGTCCGGACCGGGACCGACCCGTACCGGCCCGGACCGGGCGAGTGCCGCTCGTGCCCGACCAGGTCGGGGACGTGCTGGTGCAGCCGGCCGCCGGCGCGGACGGCCATCACCTGCATGCCGCGGCAGATGCCCAGGACGGGCAGGCCGGCGTCCTCGGCGGCGTCCAGCAAAGCGAACTCGGACACGTCCCGGTCGTCGCGCCAGCCGGCGGTGGCCGCGTGCGGCAGCTCGCCGTACCGGGTCGGGTTGACGTCCGCGCCGCCGGCGACGACCAGGCCGTCGAGCCGGCGCACCAGGTCCGCGGCGTCGTCGCCGGCATCCAGCGGCGGCAGCAGCACCGGCGAGCCACCGCCGGCCCGCACCGCGTCGACGTAGCGCGCGGGCAGCAGGACGGCGGGCACCCGGTCCCACGCGGCCCAGGACGCGGGCTCGCGGTAGCAGCTGATCCCGATCACCGGTCGGCCCACGGTCCGCCCTCCCTCGTCCGGCCGTCGCCGGGGATGGCGCGGCCGTCGACCAGTTTGCACCGGGCGGATCGGCACGATGGTGGGGTGCAACCGGGTCGGGCGCAGCGGTTGGAGCAGGTGCTGCTCCGCGACGGGGCGTCGTGCCTGTGGTGCGGGCGGCCGTTCGCCGGCCTCGTCGTGCCCACCACCGACCACCTGGTGCCGCAGGTCAAGGGCGGCCCCAGCTGGCTGGAGAACGAGGTGGCCGCCTGCCGGCGGTGCAACGGGCAGCGCGGTCACCGGTCGCCGTCCAGCTGGGCCGCCGAGTGCGCCGCCCGGGGCTGGCCGGTGGACCTGGCCGCGGTCCGCCGACACCTGCTGTCCCTCGACGACGCCATCCGGGCGCGCGGTGGCCAGCGGCGCGCCCGGCACTACGTCGAGCAGCAGCTGCGCCGGTTCGGCTGAAGCGCCCCGCCGTCCGGGTCGCCGGGCACCGACCCGCCGGCGGGGTGGCCGACGCGACGCAGCGCACACCGTCCGACACGCCGGGTGGATCCGGCCGTCCCGCGGTCGGTCGCACAGCCATCTCACAATCGGCCGATGGCTCCGACGACGGGGTGCTTCCTGGCCGCCTGCCTCCTGCTGGCGGGCGCCGGCCTGCTCAAGCTCGCCCGGCCCGCCTCGACCACCCGGGCCCTCGCCGACCTGGCCCTGCCCGGCGATCGGCGGCTGGCCCGCCCCGCGGTCGCCCGCGTCCTGGGCCTCGGCGAACTGGCGGTGGCCTTCTTCGCCGCCTGGCACGGCGGGCGGCTCGGCGCCGGGCTCGTCGCGGCCGCCTTCGTGGCCTTCGCCGCGGTGGTGATCCGGCTCCGGCGGGCCGGCAGCGGCGCCGCCTGCGGATGTCTCGGCCGGGACGACACGCCGGCCTCCGGCCAGCACGCCGCCGTCGACCTGCTCTTCGCCGGGCTCGCCGGGGTCGGTCTGGCGCTGCCGCCGACCGGGCTCGCCGCCGGCGGGGCCGCGCCGGGGGTGCTGGCGGCCGGCGCGGTGCTGGCGGCCCTGGGCTACCTCTTGTTCGCCGCCGTCCCGCCGCTCCAGGCGGCCCGGCGCAAGGTCCTGGACGCAGCGACGGGGGAGGCCCGATGACGGCGGTGGTCCTGACGTTGACCGTGGTGGTGGCGCTGCTGGCGGTGCTGGTGGCCGGGTTGCTGCGCAGCCACGCCACCATCCTCGCCCGGTTGCACGAGCTCGACGGCGGCCCGGCCGGGACGCCGGCCTTCCGGACGGCCCCGGGCATCCCGGCGCCCGAGCGGTCGGCGCCGGTGCTGCTGGACGACCCGGCACCGGTCCGGCGGGCGCCGGACGTCGTCGGCACCACCCCGGACGGCGAGGCGGTCGTCGTGCGCACCTCCGGCGACGCCGGCACCGTGCTGCTGTTCCTGTCCTCCGGCTGCGCCACCTGCCGGGCGTTCTGGGACGAGCTGGCGGCGCCGGCCGGCATCACCCTGCCGCCGGGCGCGCGGCTGCTCGTGGTCACCAAAGGCCCGGAGCAGGAGAGCGTCTCGGCCGTCGCGGAACTGGCGTCGCCCACCGCGGAGGTCGTGCTGTCCACCCGGGCCTGGGCCGACTACGCCGTACCCGGGTCGCCGTACGTCGTCGCCGTCGACGGCCCGACCGGCCGGGTGGTCGGGGAGGGCACCGGGGGCAGCTGGTCGCAGGTGGCGCGGCTGCTGGCGCAGGCCACCGGCGACCTGGCCTATCTGCCGGGTACCACCCGTCGGGCCGGCAAGCCGGCGGCCGACGTGGACCGGGAGGCCCGCGCGGACCGCGAGCTGATGGCCGCCGGCATCTTCCCCGGCGACGACAGCCTGTACCGGGACCCGGCGACGGCGCCGGTCGACGACGCGGTGGTCTACCGGTGACCGCGCCCGGAGCAGCGGTGCGGACGCCGCTGTCCGCGCACGGCATCAGCATCGGCCTGCCCGCCGACTTCGAGGGCCGGATCTCGCTGCGCGGCCGGCCCGGGCGGCCGGGCACCGTGCGGTCGGTCACCGGTCGCGGCGCCGCCGCCGCGGTGACCGAGCCCGTCGCGCCGGAGCCGCTGGCGCCCGGCGAGCGGCACTACCCGGTTTCGCACGTCGCGAACTTCCCGCTGCCGCCGGACCGCGGCGACTTCGGCTGCGGCGCGGTCGACCGGATGACCGGGAGCCACTGCCTGATCGCCCTGGTCGAGTACGGGCCCGAGTGCGTGGGCACCGCGCTCTTCGCTCCGGCCGGCATGCCGACCCCGGCGGTGTCGGCGTTCGGCCCGGACACCCTGCAGCACCGGATCTCCGGCCAGCTCGGCTACCAGCGCTTCTTCACCGTCTCCGGCCGGCCGTTCTGCCTGTACGTGGTGCTCGGGGGAGCGCGGAACGCCGCGGCCCTGGTCGGCCGGGTGCGGTCGGTGCTGGCGGCGACGACGGTGGCAGCGGCATGAGCGTCGCCGAGATCGTGGTGAACACGCTGGCGCGGGGGTGGCGGCGCACCGCGGACCGGCGCAGCTTCCTGGCGTCGGCCGCCGTCGTCGGGTCGGCCCTGGCGACGCACCCATGGCGGTACGCGTCCCGGCCGGTGTCGGCCTACGACAGCGTCTGCGGTGACGGAGCCGCCTGCGCCGACGGCTGGTCGGTGTTCTGCTGCTCGATCGACGGCGCCAACCAGTGCCCGCCGGGGTCCTTCGTGGGCGGCTGGTGGAAGGCCGACCAGTCGGGCTTCTGCTGCGGGTCCGCCCGGTACTACGTGGACTGCAACGCCACCTGCGGCTCGGACTGGAAATGCCACTGCGGGTCCGGCTCGTGCGACCAGCGCCGGGTGGCGTGCAACCAGTTCCGGTACGGGCAGTGCCACCAGGAGATCGACTGCTACGGGCCGGTGGTGTGCCGGGTGGTCACCTGCACCCCGCCCTGGCAGTTCGACCCGTCGTGCACCGCCACCTCGTTGACCGACAACCGGACCGCCACGCACAGCGCGGCCTGCCTGCCGGGTGACTGCCCGTCGCAGATCACCCGGTACTGGTACGACCACGGCGGACCCGGCGGGTCCTTCGGGCCGCAGCGCGCCGCGGAACGGGCCAGCAAGGCCGGCGGCACGGTGGCCGCCTACCGCGACGGCCTGATCTACGTGCTGCGCAACGGCCAGCTGCACACCCTGACCGGCGCCACCTGGGACCGCTACCTGGCGGCGGGTGCCGGCGCCGGGCCGCTGGGCGACCCGTCCTCGACGACCTACCGGGACGGCGTCGCCTCCTGGGTGCACACCACCGGCGGCCTGCTGGTGACGTCGGCGGCCGGCGCGCACGCGGTCATCGGGGACCTGCTCGGGGCGTACACCAGGGCCGGCGGCACCGCCGGGATCGGCGTGCCCGTCGAGGAGCGGCACGTGGTGCGCGGGGTCACCAGCCAGCGCTGCTCGCACGGCATCCTGTACGGCTCCGCGGCCACCGGCGCGCACGCCGTCGCCGGACCCGAGTACCGGCTCTACGCCTCGCGCGGGCTCGCGGGCGGCAAGCTGGGGCTGCCGGTCTCGGACCGCGCGGCCATCCCGGGCGGCGGGGTCCAGGTCAAGTTCCAGCGCGGCCGGATCTACACCCGGACGCCGGGCGGGGCGTCGGCGCCCTCGACGGTGTCGGTCGAGGGCGTGCTGTTCGACGCCTGGGCCCGCAACGGCGGATCCGGTGGCCGCATCGGCTTCCCGCTCGCGACCGAGAGTGCCTGGCGAGGCGGCTCGCTCAGCCAGCCGTTCGAGCACGGCGGCATGTCGTGGTCGGCCACCCACGGCCCGAAGTTCGTCACCGGGCCGCTGTGGGCACGCTGGCAGGGACTGACCGCCAACGGCAGGAACAGCGTCGGGGTGCCGATCGGCGACGTGGAGCACCGGACGGCCGGCAGCACCCGGATCAGTTGCGAGCGCGGCGCCGTGATCGACGGCGGCGGCGCCGGGCCGGTGGTGGTGCACGGTGCCATCTGGGACGCCTACCAGCGCGCCGGCGCCGAGCGCAGCGACCTCGGACTGCCGGTGTCCGACGTCTACGTGCTGAGCAGGGCGGCCGGCGCGCGGCAGCGCTGCGACTTCCAGCACGGCCGGTTGACCTGGGACCCGGCCACCGGCGCCGTCACCCGCGGCTGACGAGGAGCAACCCGTGGACCTCTCCCCGCTCGCGGCCGGCACGGCCGCGCTCGCCCCGGCCGTCGCCGTCGTCGCGGCCGCCCGATCGCTGTGGTCGCCCTGCGGCCTGAGCATGCTGACCTCGATCAACCCGGTGGCCGAGCGGTCCCGCGGCCACCGGTACCCGGTGACGGCCGGCTGGTTCCTGGCCGGCGCGGTGCTCGGCGGGCTCGGCACCGGAACCCTGGCCGCGGGCCTGGCCGCGGTGGTGCGGTGGACCGGGCTGCCGGCCGCCTGGTCGGTCGTGCTCGCGGTGCTGGTCCTGGCGGTCGGCGCGGCCGCCGACCTCGGGCTGCCGGGCCTGCGGCTGCCCACCCTGCCGCGGCAGGTCGACGAGCAGTGGCTGCGGCGGTACCGGCCCTGGGTGTACGCCGGCGGCTTCGGGGTGCAGATCGGCACCGGCCTGGCCACCTACGTGATGACCGCCGCCGTCTACGGGACCGTGCTGCTCGCCGCGCTGACCGGGCAGCCGTGGTGGGCGCTGGCCGTCGGGGCGTTGTTCGGCCTGGTGCGTGGCCTCGCCGTGCTGCTCGGCGCGGCCGCCACCGATCCCGCACGGCTGCGCCGGCTGGTCGCGGCGGTCGAGCGCCGCTCGGGGTCCTCGCTGCGCGCCGCCGCAGCGGCGCAGGTGGTGGCCCTGGCCGGGCTGGCCGCGTGGTGCCTGGCCCCCGGGCAGCGCGGTGCGGGCGCCGCGGTGGCCCTGGCCGCAGTGGTCGCGGTGACCGGGCTGGCGGGGATGGTGCGGCGGCCGAGGCCCGCGGCCGCCCACCTCCCGACCGGCGCGGTGGCGGTGGCCGCCGCGCCCGCGGCACCGGTTCCGGCCGGCGCCGACCTGCGGCCCTGACGTCGGCCGGCGCGGGAGGTGCTCCGGTGAGGTCGTTCGTGGTGACCGGCGGCGCGCGCGGCGTGGGCCGGGCCGTCGCCGACCGGCTGCTGGCCGGCGGCGACGCGGTGGTCGTCGTGGACCTCCACCCGGACCCGGCCGATGGTTCCGGTGTCGGCCGGCGCCGGACCGTCATCGGCAGCGCCGCCGACCCGGCCGTGGCAGCCGAGGCGCTGCGGGTCGCGGAGCAGGCGGCGCCGCTGGCCGGCTGGGTGAACAACGCGGCGGTGTTCCGCGACGTCGACCCGCTGACCGCCGGACCGGCGGCCGTGCTCGAGCTCGTCGAGGCCAACCTGGCCCCCGCGGTCACCGGGTCGATCGCGGCCGTCGCCCACCTCGTCGCGGCCGGCCGGCCCGGCGCGGTCGTCACCGTGTCGTCGCACCAGGCGCAGCGGCCGGTCCGCGGGGCGCTCTGCTACTCGACCGCCAAGGCGGCCGTCGAGGGGCTGACCCGCGCGCTGGCCGTCGAGTACGGGCCGCTCGGGATCCGCTGCAACTCGGTGGCGCTGGGCTCGATCGACACCGAGCGTTACCGCGACCTGCTGGCCGCCCGGGGACCCGAGGGGGCCGGGCGGATCGAGGCGGACATGGCGCGGCTGCACCCGGTCGGCCGGGTCGGCACCCCGGACGAGGTGGCCGAGGCGGTGTCCTTCCTGCTCTCGGACGCCGCGTCGTTCGTCAACGGCGTCGTGCTCCCCGTCGACGGCGGCCGCAGCGTCCGCGGTGCCGACCCCGAGGAGAGCTGACGCGGCGGCCGTCCAGACCGGATCCGACCGACTGTCCCGATCACCCGCGGTGACCGTGCTGGGCTGGTGCGCATCGTTCCGGTGATCCGGTACGAGCGACCCGCGGACCGGCGGTGCCGGCCGCTAGCGTCGCCCGGACGGCCGCACGGACGTCGTTGACCGGGTGACGGGAGCCGACACGGTGACGAGCTCCACCGCAGGGACCACCGGGCCGTCCACCCCACGGTGGCGCCGGCGGCTGATCGGCGCGGCGTTGACCGCCGCCGTGGTGGCCGCGACCTCCGCGTTCTCCGCGTGCGCGGCGGCGCAGGACGTCGCGCAGGACGCGGGGGCGGCCGCCGCCGCGGTCGACCACGCCGCGGGGATCACGGACGCCGCCGCCGCTGCCCCGACGCCGACGGCCACCCCGGTCGCTGCCGCGGCCGGTGGCCGCGGCCCGGTCTCCAGGGGCTCCGCCGGGAGGACGTCGGCCGGGTCGCCGGTCAGCGTGCCGCTGCACGTCCGCACCGTGACGCCGGAGGAGATCCCGGTCGTCGTCGAGATCACCGTCGGCGGCGGCCGGCCGATCCCCGTCATGCTCGACACCGGCTCGTCCGGACTGCTCGTCGACGGCGACGCCGTCGGCCCCGGCACCGTCCGCGGCGGGACTCCGTACACGTCGGAGTACGTGAGCGGCAACCTGGTCGGGACGCTCGGCAGCGCGACGGTCGGCATCGGCGGCGTCCCGACCACCCACCCGATCGCGATCGCCGTGGTGGACCGCGCGAGGTCGACCTTCACCCTGCCGGCGGGTGTCGACGGGATCATGGGCATCGGCACCACGGACACCACCGGCTTCGCCGGACAGGTGCTGTTCGCACCGCAGCTGCAGCTGCCCGCTCCCTACAACGCCGGGTCCACCATCCGCATCGACGCCGACGCGACGGGCACCTGGACCCTCGGGCCGGTGCCGCCCCGGCCCGGCGACGCGGTCGTCCCGATGCCGGCGGCCGCGCCCGCCGGTGCCCACCTGCCGGCCGGGTACCCCCAGGTCGCCCGGGACGTCGACCTCTGCTGGCGGGTCGCCGGCGCGGCTGCGGCCTGCGGGCTGACAGCGGTGGACAGCGGCAGCTGGACGGCGTTGCTCAGCACGGCGGCCTACTCCGGGCTGGCCGCCCCGGGGCACCTGGTCGCCCCGGGCCACCAGGTCACCGTCTCGGCGCCGTCCGGCGCGTCGCTGTGGAGCTGGACCTCGGGCGAGCGGTCGGCGACGAACACCGTCGCCGTCGCCACCCTGGCCGCCGGCGAGCGGTTCAACACCGGCATCGGCCTCTTCGTCGGCCGGACCATCGCCTGGGACTACGCCGGGGCGCAGGTGCGCATCGGCAGCGCCGGCTGACCCGCCCCACCGCGGCGACCACGGCCACCCTGTCCCGGGTGGCCGCCTCCGCGATCGCCGGCCGGCTCCGGGACTACTCCGCCAGCGGCGTGACGTAGGCGCCGGAGATCCCGCCGTCCACCAGGAACTGGGACGCCGTGATGAAGCTGGACTCGTCCGAGGCCAGGAACAGCACGGCGTTGGCGATCTCCTCGGCCTCGGCGAACCGGCCGAGCGGGATGTGCACCAGCCGGCGCGCTGCCCGCTCCGGGTCCTTGGCGAAGAGCTCCTGGAGCAGCGGGGTGTTCACCGGGCCGGGGCACAGCGCGTTGACCCGGACACCCTGGCGGGCGAACTGGACGCCCAGCTCGCGGCTCATCGACAGCACCCCGCCCTTGGAGGCGGTGTAGGAGATCTGCGACGTCGCCGCGCCGATCACCGCCACGAACGACGCGGTGTTGATGATCGACCCGCGCCTCTGCTCGAGCATGTACGGCAGCGCCGCGCGGCAGCACAGGTACACGCTGGTCAGGTTGACCTCCTGCACCCGCCGCCACGCGTCCAGCCCGGTGGTCAGGATGGAGTCGTCGTCGGGCGGCGAGATGCCCGCGTTGTTGAAGGCGACGTCGACGCTGCCGAAGCGGTCCTTGGCCAGCGCGAACAGCGCCTGCACCTGCGCCTCGTCGGTGACGTCGGTGTGCAGGTAGGCGCCGACCACCTCGTCGGCCACCCCCGGGCCGCGCGCGTCGTCCAGGTCGCCGATCACCACCCGGGCGCCCTCGGCGGCGAACCGCCGGGCCGTGGCCAGGCCGATCCCGGAGCACCCCCCGGTGATGACCGCGACCTTGCCGTCGAGCCGTCCTGGCATGCCGTTCCCTTCGTGACGTGCGGAGTGGGAGGTGGTGCGGTGCAACGGTGCCCGCCGCTGGCAGGCTCCGTCGGGCCCGGCCGGGCCGGCCGGGCCGGCCGGTCTCAGCCGGCGAAGAAGACGTTCTTGACCTCGGTGAAGGCGTCCGGCGCGTCCGGGCCGAGTTCCCGGCCGAGCCCGGACTGCTTGAAGCCGCCGAACGGCGTCCAGTAGCGGACCGAGGAGTGGGAGTTCACCGACAGGTTGCCGGACTCGACACCGCGGGCGACCCGCAGCGCCCGGCCGACGTCCCGGGTGAAGATCGAGCCGGAGAGCCCGAAGTCGCTGTCGTTGGCCAGCGCCACGGCGTCGTCCTCGTCGTCGAACGGCAGCACGCCGACCACCGGCCCGAAGACCTCCTCGCGCCACACCGGGTCCGCGGTGCCGCGCGGGATGACCACCGTCGGCGGGAACCAGAAGCCGTCGCCCGGTGTCCCGGGCACCGACCCGACGAACGCCACGTCGGCGCCGGAGACGTACCGGGACACCGTCTCCCGCTGCCCGGCGGAGATGAGCGGCCCCATCTGCGCCCGCTCGTCGGCCGGCGGCAGCACCCGGAAGTCCCGCACGGCGGTCTCCAGCAGCTCGAGGAAGCGGTCGTGCACGCCGCGCTGCACGAGGATCCGGGAGCGGGCACAGCAGTCCTGGCCGGCGTTGTCGAACACCGACCCGGGTGCCGAGGCTGCGGCCAGCTCGAGATCGGCATCGGCGAAGACGATGTTGGCGCTCTTGCCGCCGAGCTCCAGCGTCACCCGCTTCACCTGGTCGGCGGCGCCGGCCATGATCTGCTTGCCGACCGCGGTGGAGCCGGTGAAGCACACCTTGCGGACCAGCGGGTGGGTGACGAACCGCTGCCCGACGACCGACCCCTTGCCGGGCAGGACGGTGAAGACGCCCTCCGGGATGCCGGCCTCGAGCGCCAGCTCACCGATCCGCAGGGCGGTGAGCGGGGTCAGTTCCGCGGGCTTGAGCACCACCGTGTTGCCGGCGGCCAGGGCCGGCGCGAAACCCCAGCCGGCGATCGGCATCGGGAAGTTCCACGGCACGATCACGCCCACCACGCCCAGCGGTTCGTGGAACGTCACGTCGAGCCCGCCGGCCACCGGGATCTGCCGGCCGAACAGCCGTTCCGGTGCCGCGGCGTAGTAGTCGAGCACGTCGCGGACGTTGCCGGCCTCCCACCGCGCGTTGCCGATGGTGTGCCCGGAGTTGGCGACCTCCAGCGCGGCCAGCTCGTCGACGTGCGCGTCGACGACCGCGGCGAACCGGCGGAGCAGCCGGGCGCGGTCCCCGGGCGCGACGGCCCGCCAGGCCGGGAAGGCAGCCGCCGCACCGGTGATCGCCCGGTCGGTGTCCTCGAGCGACGCGGCCGGCACGGTGCCGAACTGCCGACCGGACGACGGGTCGAGCACCGCGGTCTCGCCGCCGCCGCCGGCCAGCCGGCCGACGGAGGCGGGCAGGGCGACCGGGGCCGGCCCGGTCCCGTCCGTGGCGATGGTCACCGCTACAACCTCTCGAATCCGCGCCGCAGCTCCCAGTCGGTCACCGCGGCGTCGAACGCGGCGAGCTCGGTGTCCGCCGCGTGCACGTAGTGGTCGACGACGTCGTCCCCGAACGCCGCGCGGGCGATCCCGGACCCGTCGAACAGGTCCCGGGCCGCCCGCAGCGTCGTCGGCACCGTCGGCTTGCCGGAATCGTAGGCGTTGCCGACCAGCTCGTCCTCCAGGGGCAGCCGCTCCCGGAGAC
This sequence comes from Nakamurella endophytica, assembly GCF_014646215.1. Classification (GTDB taxonomy): domain Bacteria; phylum Actinomycetota; class Actinomycetes; order Mycobacteriales; family Nakamurellaceae; genus Nakamurella; species Nakamurella endophytica. The sequence continues at coordinate 22,416 of NZ_BMNA01000020.1, read as the reverse complement.
CGTGCAGCCCACCGGCGATCATCCCGGCGATCGCCAGGTACGGGTTGACATCACCGCCGGGCAGCCGGTTCTCCAGCCGCGCCGAGCCGCCGTGGCCGACCAGCCGGATCGAGCAGGTGCGGTTGTCGGTGCCCCAGGCGACGGTGGTCGGGGCGAAGGACCCGGCCGCGAACCGCTTGTAGGAGTTGACGTTCGGCGCGTACAGCAGCGTGAACTCGCGCAGCGTGGCCAGGATCCCGGCGACCCAGTGGTCGTACAGCGCCGTGCGGGAGCCGGTGACCCCGTCCCAGAACACCGTCCCGCCGTCCGTGCCGCGCAGCGACAGGTGGATGTGGCAGGAGTTGCCCTCCCGCTGGTCGTACTTGGCCATGAAGGTCAGCGACCGCCCGTGCGCGTGGGCGATCTCCTTGGCGGTGTTCTTGTAGACGCTGTGGTTGTCGGCGGTCTCGACGACGTCGGCGAACCGGAAGGCGATCTCGTGCTGCCCGTAGTTGCACTCGCCCTTGGCCGACTCCACGGTCAGCCCGGCGGCGTACATGGTGTTGCGGATGTCCCGCAGCAGCGGCTCGACCCGGGTGGTGCCCAGCACCGAGTAGTCGACGTTGTACTGGTTGACGGGGGTGAGGCCGCGGTACGCGGCGTCCCAGGCCTCCTCGTAGGTGTCCTCGAAGACCAGGAACTCCAGCTCGGTGCCGGCGAACGCCCGGTAGCCCAGCTCGTCCAGCCGTGCCACCTGCTGCTGCAGCACCGTCCGCGGCGACTGCCGCACCGGCGACCCGTCGAGCCAGGTCAGGTCGCACTGCACCATCGCCGTGCCGGGCAGGTGCGGCAGCAGCCGGACGGTGTCCAGATCGAGGGCGAACACCATGTCGCCGTAGCCGCGCTCCCACGACGAGATGGCGTAGCCGGGGACGGTGTTCATCTCGACGTCGACGGCCAGCAGGTAGTTGCAGCCCTCGGTGCCGTGGGCCAGCACCTCGTCGAGGAAGAACGGCCCATGCAGCCGCTTGCCCTGCAGCCGACCCTGCATGTCGGTGAAGGCCACGACCACGGTGTCGATCTCGCCCGACCGGATCCGCCCGGCGAGATCGTCCACGGTGAGCATGCGCGGGTTGCGCGGGTGGTCCGGCATGGTGCTCGCCCTTCGCCGGGCCCGCGGTGGCGGGCCGTCCGGTGGTGTCGGTGTGCAGCTGGCTGGTGCGGGCGCCCGGTTCGCGGCCCCCGCGCGGACGTCACGCTAGCCGGACGGCCGCCGTCGCACCCGCGGCGAGGTCAGCCCCGGCCGCCGGCCGCGGGCACGTCCGCGGCGCCGGCACCCGGCGGCAGGTCGATGGTCGTCTTCGGGCCGGTGAACCACTTCTTCACCGATGCGTGCCAGAAGATCCACAGCAGGATCAGCGCCCCGCCGACCAGCAGCGGCGTGTAGTTGACGAACTTCCACTCGAAGTCGCCGGTGAACGGGATCCCGCCGGGGGCCGTCGGGAACAGCGCGATGACCGACGTCACGACGATCTCGACGAGCGCGACGGCGTTGATCCAGCGGTGGTGCCGGCCCAGGTTCCAGTTGCCGACCCGGAAGCGGGAGCCCATCCGCCAGCGCAGGAAGATCGGGATGGCGAAGCAGACGTACAGCCCGACGACGCCGATCGACACGACGGCGTAGAAGGCGACGGGGACCGGGGCGCCGTTGACGTCGACCGCCACCAGCGCCGGCAGGGTGATGATCGCGGCGATCACGGCGACCAGCACGACGCCGTTCGCGGGCACCCGCGAGCGGGACAGGGTCGACCACAGCCGCGCGCCGGGCACGGCGCGGTCCCGGCTGAACGCGAAGAGCATCCGCGAGCAGCTGGTCAGGCACGCGACCGCGCAGAAGAACTGTCCGGCGGTGGAGATCAGCAGCACCGTCCCGGCCCAGCCCGACGACAGCGCCTGGGCGAAGATCACCGCGACCGCGCCGCCGCCGGCGGACACCTTGTCGACGTCCTGGACGGCGAACAGGAACGACAGCAACAGGATCCAGCCGCCGATGGCCGAGTAGAAGATCGACCGCCAGATGCCCTTGGCGGCGGCGTTCGCGGCGCTGCGGGTCTCCTCGGACAGGTGCGCGGAGGCGTCGTACCCGGTGATCGTGTACTGGGTCAGGATGGCCGAGATCGGCAGCACGAACAGCAGGAAGCCGATACCGGTGGAGCCGCCGAAGATCCCACTGTTGTTCAGCACCGTGCCGAACACCTCGCCGACGCCGGCGTGCCGCTTGGGGATCAGGAACAGGATCAGGATGACCGCGGCGGCGCCGGCGACGTGCCACCACACCGAGATGTTGTTCAGCACGGCCAAGAGGTGGCTGGAGAAGATGTTGATCAGCGCGGCGATCGCCAGGATCCCCAGGAACAGCCAGAACGTCCGGGTGAGGCTGTAGCCGGCCTGCCAGTCGGCGCTGAACGAGCTGATCGTCAGGTCCAGGAACGTCGCGCAGCCGTACGCCACCGACGCCACGATGGCGATCAGGCCGATGAGGTTGAGCCAGCCCGTGTAGTAACCGGCCTTGGGGCCGCCGAGCTTGGCGGCCCACCAGTAGATGCCGCCCGACGTCGGGTACGCCGAGACCAGCTCCGACAGCGAGAAGCCGATCAGCAGGATGAACACCGACACGATCGGCCAGCCCCAGGCGATCGCCGCCGGGCCGCCGTTGTTCCAGCCGAGGCCGAACGAGGTGAAGCAGCCGGCCAGGATCGAGATGATCGAGAACGAGATGGCGAAGTTGGAGAAGCCGGACCAGGTCCGGTTGAGTTCCTGCTTGTAGCCCAGGGTGGCGAGGTGGCGTTCGTCGTCACTGAGCAGGTCGCTGGACATGGGCCAGACCTTTCCGAAGCGGCGGACGGGAGCCGGCCCCCGGCGGCACGACACCGGCGCCGCTGTCGGTGTCGCGGCGACGGTGGCGGCGATCAGCGGATGCTAGAGCCTGCCGATCACGGTGGTCCAGAGTCCTGCGGGTACCGATCCGCCCGGCGGTCGGCGGCCGGGTCGACGGATTCCGTCGCCCTGGCGGGCACGGCGGTGTCGGGGGCGGCGCCGGCGCGGGGGACGTCACCGGGCGCGGTCGCCCCACATCCGGCCGCCACCGGCCGACATGCCGGACCGCCGGGCCGGATGAACTGGATCGGCGCCGGGCGCCGTGACACCATGCGGAGCGGAATGACACGGGTGTGATTCGCCGGCGTGCCGCCGTGCGGGTCCGTCGAGGGAGGCGCGATGGACACGGCCGCGCGGCCGGACGACGGGTCGGGCGCCGGCACCGACGGTGCCCCCGGCGCCGGGACCCCGGACGGCGGGGTGGCCGGTGCCCCGGAGGCCGGCGGGGGGCTGTCCCGCCGCGAGCGGGAGATCCTCGCCTTCGAGCGCCGCTGGTGGCAGTACGCCGGCATGAAGGAACAGGCCATCCGCGAGCTGTTCGACCTGTCGGCGACCCGCTACTACCAGGTGCTCAACCAGATCATCGACAACCCGGCCGCCCTGGCCGAGGACCCGCTGCTGGTCCGGCGGCTGCGCCGGTTGCGCTCGTCCCGGCAGCGGGCCCGCTCCGCGCGCCGGCTGGGCTTCGACGTCTGATCCCGGACGGGTCCGCGGCCCCGCCGCACCCGGTGCGGACGGGACCGACGGCGCACAATGACCCGGGACGGCCGGTGGCGGCCGACGCACGGCGGGGGTGGCCATGACGTCGACGGACACGCAGCCGGCGGCGACCTTCGGCCCGGCCGGTCGGGCGCTGGCCGCCGCCCGCTTCGCCGCCGCCCTGTCCCGGCAGCGCACCGCCGTGCGTTGGCACGGCTACCTGCGGCGGGACCCGGTGTCGCTGCTGCAGCTGCGGACCGGCCGGCGCGATCCCTACCCGGTCTACGACCGCATCCGCTCGACGGGTCCGCTGGTCCCGACCGTGCTGGGCAACGTGGCGACCGCCCGGTACGAGCTGTGCTCGGCGGTGCTCCGCGACCGGGCGTTCGGCGTCCAGCCCCTGCAGCCGCTGGTCGGCGTCGGCGAGAGCGACCTGTCGCTGCTGCAGATGAACCCGCCGGACCACACCCGGCTGCGGCGGGCGGTCGCGCCGGCGTTCGGGCCGCGCCGGCTGCCGGCGTTCCGCGAGCGGATCGAGGGCACGGTGCACCGGCTGCTGGACGCGGTGCCCCGCGGCACACCGTTCGACCTGGTGGCCGCCCTGGCGGCACCGCTGCCCATCGCGGTGATCACCGACCTGCTGGGGGTGCCGGACGCCGACGTGGCGGAGTTCAGCGCCATCGGGGCGGCCATCGGCTCGGCGCTGGACGGTGTGCAGTCGCTGCGGCACGGCGCGACCCTGCTGCGCGCCGACGCGGCGCTGGAACGGCTGTTCACCGAGCTGTTCGAGCGGCGCCGGCGCGAGCCGGGCGACGACCTGCTCAGCACCCTGGTCCGGGCCGACCCGGCGACCGTGCACCCGGACGAGCTGCGGCCGCTGTGCACGCTGCTGCTGGTCGCCGGCTTCGAGACCACCGTGAACCTGATCGGCAACGCCGTGCTCGCCCTGCTGCGGCACCCCGCCCAGTGGGCGGCCCTGCGCGACGACCCCGGGCTGGCCGAGGCGGTCGTCGAGGAGACCCTGCGGTACGACCCGCCGGTGCAGCGGACCACCCGGTTCGCCACCCGGGACGCCGAGCTGGGCGGCGCGCCGGTGCGGGCCGGGCAGCTGGTGCTGGTGCTGCTCGGCGGGGCGAACCGGGATCCGGACGTCTTCGCGCGGCCGGCCGAGTTCGACCTGGGGCGCGACACCCAGGTCGAGCACCTGGCGTTCTCGGCGGGCGCGCACTACTGCATCGGTGCCCCGCTCGCCCGGCTGGAGGCGGCCGTGGCACTGCGGGCGCTGGCGGAGCGCTTCCCGGACCTGCAGGCGGCGGGCCGCCCGACCCGGCGCACCGGCAGCACGATCCGCGGGCTGCTGACCTTCCCGGTCCGGCCGGGCGGCTGACCGAAGGGCTCAGCGCAGCCGGCGCCGCCCGCCCTGCCGCGCGCGGCCGGCCGCCCGGGTGCCCGTGACGCCCCGGCGTCGTTCCACCGGCAGGGCGGTCCCGTCCGGCGCCCGCCCGGCGACCCGCTGGCGCCGCGGCATCCGGACGGACAGCCGCACCCGCCGGCCGGTGGACCGTCCGACCCGGCCCGTGCCCGTGGGCCACAGCTCCGGGTGGTCCCGCAGGTGCCGGTACTTGGCCGAGGCGTACGGCAGGTGCAGCAGGTAGACCAGCAGCCCGAGGCTCAGCACGATCTCCGGCTCGATGAACAGGGCGGCGACGCCGACGACCAGCAGCACCAGCAGCGGCACGATCAGGCCCGGCGGCACCCGCACCGACTTCAGCGCGATGCTGGGCAACCGGGACACCGCGAGCAGCCCGATCAGCACCAGCCAGACGGACACCAGCCAGCGGTTCGACACCACGGCGTACGCCCAGCCGGTGTGGAACCGGTTGGTCAGTACCAGCGGCACGGTGGCGAGCAGCCCGGCGGCGGGCGCCGGCACCCCGGTGAAGAAGCCCTTGGCCCACGGTTTGGGGTCGTCGTCGTCCAGCAAGGAGTTGAACCGGGCCAGCCGCAGCGCCACGCACACCGCGAAGACCAGGCAGAACACCCAGCCCAGGGCGAAGCCGTCGCGGAAGACCCAGATGTAGACCACCAGGGCGGGCGCCATGCCGAACGAGACGCAGTCCGAGAGCGAGTCGAGCTCGGCGCCGATCCGGCTGGTCGAGTTCAGCAACCGGGCGGCCGGGCCGTCCAGCGAGTCGAAGATCGACGCGGCCGCGACGGCGCCGACCGCGAACAGCCAGCTCAGCTGGCCGTCGGCGGCACGCAGCGCGAAGTAGACGCTGGAGAGTCCGGAGCAGAGCGCCAGGACCGTGATCGCGTTGGGCAGGAAGCGGACGCCGGGAACGGAGGCCATCAGGGGAGCGGGCCGAGCTGGGCGATCACCGTCTCGCCGCCGATGGTCCGCTGCCCGCGCAGCACCCGGACCGTCGAGCCGGGCGGCAGGTAGGTGTCCACCCGGGAGCCGAAGCGGATCAGGCCGTAGGTCCGGCCGGCCATCACGGGCGAGCCGGCCTGCACGTCGTTCACGATGCGGCGGGCCACCAGGCCCGCGATCTGGGTGACCACGACCGGCTCGCCGTGCGTGGTGTCGATGAGCAGCGAGTTGCGCTCGTTGACCTCACTGGCCTTGTCCAGGTCGGCGGACAGGAACTTGCCCGGCCGGTACGCCACCCGGGTCACCACCCCGTCGATCGGGATGCGCTGGACGTGCACGTCGAACACCGACAGGAAGATCGACACCCGGGTGCGCGGCGTCGGGTCCAGGCCCAGCTCCGGCGGCGGGGCCGCCTCCTCGATGAGCGACACGACGCCGTCGGCGGGCGCCACCACCAGGTCGGTCCCGACGGGGGTGACCCGCAGCGGCGCCCGGAAGAACGCGGCCGTGGCCAGCGACGCCGTCAGGCCGACCCGGCCGACAACGCCGGCCGTGCGGCGCAGACCGACCCGGCGCAGCAGCCACCGGGCGCCGAGAGCAGCCCCGAGCGCCGTGCCGACGACGGGCCGGCCGGCCGGGTGCAGGGGCGGCATGGTGGTGCGGACCAGCTGGAACAGGTGCGCGCCGACACCGGTGCGCGGCGTCGCTGCCGGGTCGACGGGCCCGGGTACGGACGTCATGGCGGGAGGCTCCCTCCGCGGTCGGACCGCGCACGCGGGACGCGGGCGGTACCGGGCGGCGAGGACCGCTGACCCGCTTCGCCCGACTGGCGACCACGGTATCGGAGAGGTCCCGCGACGCCGTGACACCGCCGCGGGTGATGCTCGCCCGGATCGGCCGCATCGGCCGGACCGCCCCCGCCGGAGCTGCCCGCCGGAGCGGTGCGGCGGAGCGGCGCCACGGAGATGCCCCGCGGAGCCGTGCGGCGGACGGTTCAGCGGTGCCGGCGCCGCCGCGGCCCGTCGCACACCCGGGCGGCCACCCTGCGGGGACGGACCGGGCGCGCGCAACCGGCGTCCTGCGGCGGTCGCGGCGCCACCGGCCCAGCGGTGGCCGGGTCCGAGGTCTGGGCCGGCCGGCGGTGCGGCCAGCGGCAGGGCCGGATCACCGCCCGCCCCGCCGGTGCCCGGGCCGGCACGACGCCGGCCGTCCTCGTCGGCACCCGCCCCGCGGGCGCGCACCAGCCGTCGACACGTCCACGTCGGACCCCCCGGTCTCCCGGCGTGCCGGGTCCCCCGGACCCGCACGCCACCCCACCGGGATTGTCGCGGGCCGGGCGTCGCGCTGGCAATGCCCGGCCGCCCACGTCACTGGGCGCCGGGCGGAGCCCTAGATGCGGACCCCGTAGTCCTGCGCGATGCCGGCCAGGCCGGAGGCGTAGCCCTGGCCGATGGCCCGGAACTTCCACTCCCCGCCGTGCCGGTAGAGCTCTCCGAACACCATGGCGGTCTCCGTCGAGGCGTCCTCGGACAGGTCGTACCGCGCCAGCTCGGTGCCGCTGGACCGGTCGAGGACCCGGATGTAGGCGTTGCGCACCTGGCCGAAGGACAGCCGGCGGGTGTCGGCCTCGTAGATCGACACGGCCACGGCCACCTTCTCCACCTCCGGCGGCAGCGCGGCCACGTCGACGGTGATCACCTCGTCGTCCCCGCCGCCCTCTCCGGTCAGGTTGTCGCCGCCGTGCTCGATGGCACCGTCGACCGAGCGCTTCTGGTTGTAGAAGACGAAGTAGCCGTCGTTGACGATGCGGCCGTCGGCACCCAGCCCGATGGCCGTGGCATCCAGGTCGAAGGCGGCCCCGTCCGTGGTGCGGGCGTCCCAGCCCAGGCCGAGCGCGACCTGGGTCAGGCTCGGTGCCGCCTTGGTCAGCGACAGGTTGCCGCCCTTGGTCAGGTTCACGCCCATGGGTCCTCCGTCCGCGACCGGTGCCGGCCGGACGACGCCGTGTCGCCCACCGGTGGCCCCACTATGGCCGACGGGGCGCGCCGGCGCGGGTCGACGGTGAGGTTCCACGACGGTGGTCGACGGTGGTCGACGGTGGTCGACGGTGGTCGACGGTCGGTTCGACGATGGGCGACGTGGGGTTCGACGGTGACCAGCACCGGTCTCAGCTGCGCGGGCGGGCCTGTGCCTCGGCGGCGATCAGTGCGCTGCCGCGCGGGGTGCCCAGGCCGGTGATGGCGTCGTGGCCGCGCGCCGTTCGTTGGGTGTCCCCGGTCTCGAAGGTCCCGACGTAGCCGGCGGCCGGGCTGGCGAAGTGCACGGCGGCGGCGGGTGCCACGTCGCCGAACGCCGCCCTGGTGAGGGAGTACAGCAACGGGTTCGCGAAACCGATGGGCGCCGTCCGGCACTGGCTGGCCACCGCCTGGATACCGGCGACCAGCGGTGCGGCCAGGCTCGTGCCGCCGATGGTGCTGACCGTGAACGTGCCGCCGACCGTCTGCCCGACGTACATCCCGGTGAACGGGTCGGCGACCGCCGCGATGTCCGGCACGACGCGCATCCGGGTGGTGCCGCGGGCCTGGGACAGGGTGTCCGGGACGACCGACGCCTGGTACGCGGGCTGGGTGAAGACGCTGCTGGTGCCGCCGCCCGCGCCGAACAGGAAGCCGCCCGGCAGCCCGGAGGTGTAGCGGGCGCTGCTGCCGGACCAGTCGACGAACGCGGCCGAGGTCTCCCAGCCCCGCTCGGCGACCGTGCGATCGCGCTGGTCGAGCAGCAGGCTGGTGCCGCCGACCGCGGTGACCAGCGGGTCGGAGGCGGGGAAGTCGGGTTGCGGGGACAGGCCGTTCGCGACGTTGTCGCCGGCGTCGCCGGACGAGAAGTAGAGGCCGATGCCCTCGGCGGCGGCCTGCACGAACAGGGCGTGCTGCAGCGCCACCTCGGCGGCGCCGGGCTGCTCGCCGGTGTAGCCGTAGGAGTTGCTGACGATGGTGGCGGCGCGGTTCTGGATGACCCAGTTCAGGGCCTCGTCCATGCCCTCGTTGCAGTTGCGCGCACCGACGTAGCGGATGGTCGCGCCCGGGGCCATGGCGTGCACGGCCTCGACGTCCAGCGTCTGCTCGCCGTTCCAGGTCGCCTCGCCGCCGCACTCCGTCTGCTGGCTGAACGGCCGGGACACCGTCTCGAGGTACTGGCCGGACCGGAACGCGGGCTCGCCGTACCGGGCGGCCCAGCGGTTGGCGTCGGCCAGCATGGTGGGCGAGGCGTACGCGCCGACGATCGCCACGGTGACGCCCTTGCCGGTCTGCCCGCGGGCGACCGGGCCGGCCATGTCGTAGGCGGTCCGGAGCCGGGCCGGGGTGTAGCCGCACAGATAGGTGTTGAACCGGGTGGTGCCGAACGCCGACGGCAAGGTCTGGGTGCGCTGGCCCCAGTACTCCGAACACGTCGTCGGTGCCGGGCGGAGCGCCGCCGGCGCGAGGGTGGCCGCCGTGGTGGTGGCCGTCGGGGCCGTGCCCTTGGCCGTGCCTGTGCCTGTGCCGGCAACAGTGCCGGTGGCCGGAGCCCGTCCCGCACCGGCCGGCCGGTCCACCGGCACGGACAGGTGGGCGGGTGTCCGGGAGGTCGGGGCCTGGCTGAGCCCGCTGACCCCGGCGACCAGCGCGGCGACGGTCGACGGCAGGGTCGCGGCCGACGACGGCGCCCGCAGCACCCGCCCGGCCACCAGGTAGTTCTTCAGCACGGTGCCGAAGGCCTTGTTCATCGCGGTCGCGCTGCCCGAGGCGCTGATCCACCGGTTGCCCGCGGCGACCGCGCCGACCGTGATGCCCGACGCCCGCAGGTAGTCGGTCACCGTCCTGACCGACACGGCGGTCGGGGCGAACCGGGCGTTGAAGGCGGCCGGGGTGAGGTACCGGCCGTAGGCGGCGTTCCGCGGGTCCGAGACCTGGCGCGCGACGAGCTCCGCCCCCGCCGCGTCGCGCAGGTTCAGCACGACGCGGACGGTCACGGTCTGGGTGGCCGCGGGAGCGGTGCCGGTCGCCTGCGTCGTCGCCGCCCATGCCGGGCGGGAACCGGGCAGCGCCACCCGCGGCTCGACAGCGGCCGCGGGCAGGGCCGTGCACAGCGGCGCGAGCAGCGCGACCGCGCACGCGGCGGCACGGAGCCGGAGGGGCAGCTGACGCATGGACGACCTCTCGACGGGGCGCGGGCCGCGCACCGCAGGGGTGCGCCGGCATCGCCCGTCGACGCCGCCCGTCCGTCGAGTGTGCCACGCCGCTATACGCCGAACGGGCGACGCTTCCCAGGTTCACCGGGACGTGAACCGTCGCTGCGTTGACCGTGACCGTCCGTACCGCGGTCTCGCCCGGCGGTGTCGCAGCCGCGGCCCCCGGGCGAGGTCCGCGGTCACCGCGCCGGCCGTCATGGCACCCGGCAGGGGGTTCCGGCCGGGTCGGGGCGCCGCGGCCGATACCGTGGGGCCGTGAGCAGCAGCATGCCGGCGCCCGGCGTCGTCATGCCGATCGGCGGGGCCGAGGACAAGGTCGGCCGGATGACGATCCTCCGGGACGTCGTGCGGCTGGCCGGCGGCCCGTCGGCCCGGATGGTGGTGCTGTCCACGGCATCGTCGCTCGGCGACGAGATCACCCACGCCTACCTGCGGCTGTTCGCCGAGCTGGGCGTGGCGGACGTGGCGGGCATCCGCCCGGAGTCCCGCGCCCAGGCCGCCGACCCGGCGGTGGTGGCCGCGGTGCAGCGGGCGGACGCCGTGTTCATGACCGGGGGCAACCAGACCAAGCTGGCGACGCTGGTGGTGGGCACCCCGCTCGGCGAGGCCCTGGTGGCGGCGCACCGGCGGGGTGCGCTGGTCGCCGGCACCTCCGCCGGCGCGAGCATCTGCTCCGAGCACATGGTCTCGTTCGGCAGCGGCGGGTCCACCCCGAAGTTCCGGGTGGGCCAGGTGTCGCAGGGACTGGGCTTGCTGCGCGGCGTCATCGTCGACCAGCACTTCACCCAGCGGAACCGGTTTGGCCGGCTGCTCGCGCTGGTCGCCGCCAACCCGGACCAGCTCGGCGTCGGCGTCGACGAGGACACCGCCGCGGTGATCACCCCGGACGGCCGGATGACGGTGCGCGGGCGCGGCGTGGTGACCGTCGTCGACGGCTCCCACGTGGTGACGACCGCCTACACGGCCACCGGCACCCAGCCGCTGATGATGAGCGACCTGCGGCTGCACACCCTGCCCCGCGGGGCGGTGTTCGACCTCGCGACCCGCACGCTGGTGTGGGCCCCCGGCCTGCCGGACACCTCGGAGCCGCCCTCGGTGCTGACCCCGGCGGACCTGCCCGACGCCGAGCTGCCCACCCCGCGCCGGATCGCGGTCGAGGGCGCGCACGAGACGACCGCCGAACTGCGTCGCCGGCCCGCATCCCGCTGACCCCGCCCGCCGGCGATGATCGCCAGGGTCCGGCGCACGCGACCGCCGGCGGCGGGGGACAATCGCCCGGCCCGCCCCGCTCCCGACAAGAGGCCCGCCGATGACCGATGTGCCCGCCACCGACGCCGTACCTGCCGCATCCCGGGAGGTCGTCGTCCGCGAGTCCAGGGTGTACCGCGGCCCGAACTACTGGTCCTACGAGCCGGCCGTGCACTTCGTCGTCGACATCGGCGGCCTGGAGGACACGCCCACCGACCGACTGCCCGGCTTCACCGAGATGCTGCTCGCCGCACTGCCCGGGCTGCAGGACCACCAGTGCTCGCGGGGCCGGGACGGCGGCTTCGTGGAGCGGTTGCACGAGGGCACCTGGGCGGGGCACGTCACCGAGCACGTGGCGCTCGAGCTCCAGCGCACGGCGGGGCACGAGATCACCCGCGGCAAGACCCGCTCCACCGGCGAGCGCGGCGTCTACCACGTCATCTTCGGCTACCTGGACGAGACCGTCGGGACGATGGCCGGGCGGTTGGCGGTGCGCCTGGTCAACGCCCTGGTCGCCGAGTCGGACCGGACGCCGCCGCCGGAACCGGATTTCGACTTCCGCGCCGAGCACGAGGCCTTTCTGCGGACGAGCCAGCGGGTCGCCTTCGGGCCGTCCACGCAGGCCATCCTGGACGAGGCCATCGCCCGCGACATCCCGTGGCAGCGGCTGAACTCGGCGTCACTGGTGCAGCTCGGCCACGGCGTGCACCAGCAGCGCATCCGGGCCACGATGACCTCGCAGACCTCGTCGCTGGCGGTGGACATCGCGTCGGACAAGGAGCTGACCAACCGGCTGCTGGCGGCCGCGGGGCTCCCGGTCCCGGCGTCGGACGTGGTGCGGACGGCCGACGACGCCGTCCGGGTGGCCCGCCGCATCGGTTACCCCGTCGTGGTGAAACCGTTGGACGGCAACCACGGTCGCGGTGTGGCGATCAACCTCACGACGCCGGAGGCGGTCCGTGCGGCATTCACCGTCGCCTACGACGAGTCCCGCCGAGGCCACGTGCTGGTGGAGTCGTTCATCACCGGCCGGGACTACCGGGTGCTGGTCGTCGGCGGCAACATGGTGGCCATCGCCGAGCGGGTGCCGGCTCACGTCCTCGGCGACGGCACCAGCACCGTCGCGGAGCTGGTCGAGGCGACCAACGCGGACCCGCGTCGGGGCGTCGGGCACGAGAAGGTGCTCACCCGCATCGCCGTCGACGACGCCGCGGTGGCGCTGGTCCGGGAGCAGGGGTACGCCATGACCGACGTGCCGCCGCGCGGCGAGATGGTGAAACTGGCGCTCACCGGCAACATGTCGACCGGCGGCATCTCGATCGACCGCACCTTCGAGGCGCACCCGGACAACGTCGACATCGCCGAGGAAGCGGCCAGGGTCGTCGGGCTGGACATCGCCGGCATCGACTTCCTCTGCCCGGACATCACCCAGCCGGTGCGCGAGACCGGCGGCGGGATCTGCGAGGTCAACGCGGCCCCCGGCTTCCGGATGCACTCGCACCCGACCGTCGGCGAACCGCAGTACGTCGCGAAACCCGTGGTGGACCTCCTGTTCCCGCCGGGGACGCCGGCGCGGATCCCGATCGTCGCGGTGACCGGGACGAACGGCAAGACGACGACCACCCGGATGATCGGGCACATCTTCAAGGGCATGGGCCGCAAGGTCGGCATGACCTCCACCGACGGCGTCGTGATCGACGACCGGCTGGTCATCCGCGCCGACGCGTCCGGCCCCAAGTCGGCCCGGATGGTGCTGCAGAACCCCCGGGTGGACTTCGCCGTCTTCGAGGTCGCCCGCGGCGGGATCCTGCGGGAGGGGTTGGGGTACAGCCGCAACGACGTCGCCGTGGTGCTCAACGTCGCCCCGGACCACCTGGGCCTGCGCGGCATCGACACCGTCGAGCAGCTGGCCAGGGTCAAGCAGGTGATCGTGGAAGCGGTGCCGCGCAACGGTGCCGCCGTGCTCAACGCCGACGACCCGCTGGTGGCGGGCATGCGCCGGGTCTGCGCCGGCGAGGTCGTGTGGTTCTCGCTGGACCCGGACAACCGGATGATCTCCGACCACTGCCGGCGGGGCGGCAAGGCGGTGGTGCTGGAACGCGGCGAGCTGGGCGAGCTGGTGGTGCTGGTGCACGGCCGCCGCCGGATGCCGCTGGCCTATACCCACCTGCTGCCGGCCACCTTCAACGGCAAGGCCCGGTTCAACGTGCAGAACGCCATGGCCGCGGCCGGCGCGGCGTACTGCGCCGGCGCCCACCTGCACGACATCCGGGCCGGCCTGCGATCTTTCACGCCGAGCTACTACCAGGCGCCGGGTCGGATGAACCTGACCGAGGTGCACGGGGTCAAGGTGGTCGTGGACTACTGCCACAACGCGCCGGCGATGGTGGCGCTCGGCGACTTCGTCGACCGCTACTTCGACGACGTGGGCCCGATCGAGCGGCCGCAGCGGATCGGCGTCATCGCCACCGCCGGCGACCGGCGCGACCAGGACATGCGGGACCTGGGCCGGGAGGCGGCCCGCCACTTCGACGTCATGGTGGTGCGGGAGGACCTGCGGCTGCGCGGCCGGCAGCCGGGGGAGACGGCCGCGCTGATCGTCGAGGGCGCCCGGGAGGCGCAGCAGGCCGGGCGCCGGCTCAAGGAGATCGACGTCGTGCTGGACGAGATCGACGCCACCCGGTCGGCCGTCGAGCGGGCCAACTCCGGTGACCTGGTGGTGCTCTGCGTCGACCGGGCCCGCGCGGTCTGGGACGAGCTGCAGCGCCTGGGCACGGTGGCCCAGGCCGGCGCCGCCGCCGACTTCGAGGAGCCGTAGCGGATGCGCGGCCGCCCCGGCCGGATCAGCGATCGCGCCGCGACCGCTGCGGCCGGGTGACCAGCGAGACGACGACCAGCAGCGCCAGCGAGCCCAGCACGGCGACGCCGAAGCTGGGCCAGTCCCACCCGAACGTCCACGGCCGGTGTGCGGCGAGCCGGTAGACGAAGCCGCCCAGGACGGCGCCCAGGATGCCGGTGACCACCGTGGTCAGGCACCCGCGCCGGCCGTCGCGGACGACGAGGTTGGCGACCCACCCGGCCAGCGCGCCGAAGACGATCCAGCCGATCCAGCTCACCGCGGGTCGCCGTCCTCCACGGCGCCGGCGCGGCCGGCGGTCCGGCCCGAGGGCAGCGGCCCGCCGCCGATCTCCGGGGCAGCGGTGTCGGTCTCGGCCGGCCGGTCCGGGCCGCCGTGCACGGTCGGGATCCCTGCGGCGGCGCCTGCGGTGCTTGCTGCGTCGGCGCCGTCGGTGCGTTGCTCGGCCCGCGCCCTGGCCAGGTCGGACACCGCGGCCAGTGCGGTCGACGGGGCGGCCCCGCGGCCCACCGCGACGCCCACCAGATAGGTGGTCAGCGGGCCGGCCACCCGGGTCACCCCGTGGGCGACGTCCCGCGTCAGGTCGAGCAACTCGTCGCGCAGCGCCGCGGGGATCTGCCCGGGCGGCAGGCTCAGCGCCGTCGCCGCGTCCTGCACCCAGTCGTCGAGCGTGCTCACCCGGCGAGCGTATCGACCCCGGCGGCCCGGCGCCGCCGGCGGCCGCGACGGTCAGCCCAGCAGCCACACCTCGACGTCGTCGCCGGCCTCGAGCCGGGTGACCGCCGGCGGGACGACGATCATCGCGTCGGCCCCGGCCAGCCAGCCCAGCAGGTGCGACCCCGGCCCGCCCCAGGGCGCCACCGTCCCGGTCACCGCGTCCAGCTGACCGCGCCGGAACTGGCGCTTGCCGGGCGGCGAGTCCAGGCCCGTGGACAGCGGCACCCGGACCACCGGCCGGGTCACGTCCGGGTGCCCCAGCGCGGCGCGGACGGCCGGGCGCAGGAACACCTCGAACGAGACGTAGGAGCTCACCGGGTTCCCGGGCAGGGTGACGACCGGCACCCGCCGCCCGCCCGGCGCGGCCAGCGTGCCGGCGCCCTGCGGCATCCCGGGCTGCATCGCGACCTTCGCGAACTCCACACCGGCGCCGGTCAGCGCGTCCTTGACCACCTCGTAGGCCCCGGCGGAGACCCCGCCCGAGGTGACGACCAGGTCGACCGGCCCGTCGTCGCCGGCCGGCCCGTCGCCGTGCGGGAGGTCCAGCGCGCGGTCCAGCGCGGCGCGGAACCGGTCCACGTCGTCGGTCACGAAGTGGGCGACCGTGGCCACACCGCCGGCCTCGGTGACCGCGGCGGCCAGCATGGCCGCGTTGGACTCGTAGATCTGCCCCGGTCCCAGGGGCCGGCCGGGCTCGACCAGTTCCGTCCCGGTGGACAGCAGCAGCACCCGCAACGGCCGCCGCACCGCGAGCTCGGCGTTGCCCAGCGCGGCCGCGACGCCGATCTGGGCCGCCCGGACCACCGTCCCGGCCCGCAGCACCACCGTCCCGGCGGTGACGTCCTCGCCGACCCGCCGCACGTGCACCCCGGGCGCGGGTGCCGCGTCGATCCGGACCCGGTCGACGCCCGCGTCGGTGCGCTCGACCGGGACCACGGTGTCCGCCCCGTCCGGCACGGGGGCGCCCGTCATGATCCGTGCCGCGGTGCCGGCGCGCAGTGGTGCGGTGTCCGTGCGGCCGGCCGGGATGTCCTGCGACACCGGCAGTGTCGCGGGCAGCGCCGCGAGATCCGCGGCACGGACGGCGTACCCGTCCATGGCCGAGTTGGCGAACGGCGGCAGGTCGATGGCGGCGACGAGATCCTCGGCCAGCACCCGGTCCAGGCAGCGGGCGAGCGGCAGCCGGACGGCCGGCGCCGGCGCGAGCAGCGCGGCCACCGCCGCGGCGTGCTCCTCGACGCTGCGCAGGCCCGACGGGCCCGTCACAGCCCGGCCGCCCGGCGCAGCAGCGCGTCGGCGCGGGCCAGCTCGGCGACCAGCTCCGCGGCGGTGCGCGGCCGCTCGACCAGACCGACGGCCTGGCCCGCCCAGACCGGTGCGAACGCCACGTCGCCGTCCGCCCTGGCCTTGGCCACCTGGTCGGCCAGCGCGGTCAGCGCCGGCGGCCGCGCCTCGAGCTCCTGCTCCCGGCCGGCCCAGGTCCGGGTGACCGCGTTGGTCAGCGCCCGCCCGCCGAACTCGGCCGGCCAGCCGGCGCCCTGCGCCAGGTCGAACACCCGGGTGTAGACGGTGTCCTCGAGGCCGGCCGCCAGCAGCGCCTCCCGAGCGGGCGCGGCCGTGGCGGCCTCCCGGCAGGTGGCGAAGGCCGTGCCCACCCAGGCCCCGGCGGCACCGGCGGCGACGACCGCTGCCACCCCGCGCGCGGTCCCGATGCCGCCCGCCGCCACCACCGGCGTGTCGACGTCGTCGAGCACGGCCTGCAGCAGCGGCAGGGTGGCGACCTGGTTGCGCCCGTGGCCGCCGGCCTCCGCGCCGCGGACGACCAGCAGGTCGACACCGATGGCGTCGGCGTCCCTGGCGTCGTCGAGCGTGCCGACCTGGGTGGCGACGGTGATGCCGGCATCGTGCAGCCCGGCGACCCAGTCGCTGAGCTCGCCGCCGTAGCTGACCGACACCAGGACCGGCCGCGCCGGCGCGAGCACCGCCAGCACCGCGTCGACGTCGGTGACCGCCCAGCCGAGCAGGCCGACGCCGAACGGGCGGCCGGCCGAGGCCACGACGTCCAGCTCGCGGGCGATCCAGTCCGGGTCGGTGCCGGGACCGGCGCCGACCATGCCCAGGGCGCCGGCCGCGCTCACCGCCCGGGCCAGGGCGCCGCCGGCGACGCCGCCCATGGGTGCGGAGATCACCGGGACGTCGATCTGGGCGTGCTCGGTCAACCAGGTCTGCATGTGCTCATCCTCCCGCCGCGGGAGCGGAGTCCGGCGGCGGGACGGGGACGGGTGGGACGACCGGGGCATCCGGTGCGTCCGGGAGCGCGCCGGCGGCCCGGCGGCGGGCGACCTCGGCGGCCGAGAGTTCCCGGCCGCCGCGGGCGGTGAGCTCCCGGGCCATCTCGGCGCGCTGCTCCAGCGCGCAGACCGCGACGGCCGACCCCGGCGGCAGGTCGTCGTCCAGCAGCACCCGCAGCGCGGTCAGCTCGTCGGCGTTCTCGCCGACGTCCAGCACGCCGGCCTCCGCCGCGCCGGCCCGCCAGAGCGCCTCCATCTCGCCCGGGCGGCGGCCCCGCAGGTACTTGTGGCGCGCGGCGACGACCAGCCGGTCGGCGGCCCGGGCGGCAAGAGCCCCCATGGCGTGCACCGCGTCGTCCGTCCGGTCCCCGGCCGTGCCGAGCACGGCGGCCAGCATGCCGCCGGGTCGGCGCAGCGCCGTGGCGACCTCGAGCAGCGACGCCAGCGACGCCTCGTTGTGCGCCAGGTCCAGGACGACCGCCGTGCCGCCGACCGCGTCGGGCTCGCTGTCGGTCCCGCTCCCGGCCGGCACGACATAGGCGTTGAGCCGGCCCGCGTTGTGGTCGGCGTCCGCGGCGAAGCTGGCCAGGCCGGCGCGGACGGCGTCGACCGGGACGTCGATCGCCAGCGCCGCCGCGACCGCGGCCAGGGTGTTCGACACGTTCACCCGCGAGGTGCCGGCCAGGGTCAGCTGGACCTGGTCGACCGGCAGGATCCGGAGCGGGTCCAGCCCGGTGCGCAGCACGACGATGTCGCCGTCCTCGACGGTCACCGCCCGCCCGCCGGCGGCCAGCGCCTCCGCCAGGTGCAGGTTGGCCGGGTCGGTGGAGTACAGCCACGGCCGCGCCCGCACCGCGGCGCGCATGCCGAGCACCAGGTCGTCGTCCGCGTTCAGCACCGCCCATCCCGTCGGCAGCGTCGACCGCGGGACGACGGCCTTGACCTCGGCGAGCTGCTCGAGGGTGTGCACGCCGAGCAGCCCGAGGTGGTCGGCGCTGATGTTGGTCACCACGGAGACGTCGTTGTGCGCGGTCCCCATGCCGCGCAGCAGGATGCCGCCGCGGGCGGTCTCCGTGACGGCCACCTGGACGCGGGGCTCGGCGAGCACGCGGGCGGCGCCGCCGGGCCCCGACCAGTCGCCGGTCTCCACCTCGACCCCGTCGATGACGATGCCGTCGGTGGACGACCAGCCGGGCACCCGGCCGCCGGTGCGGACCAGGTGGGCGATCAGCCGGGTGGTCGTGGTCTTGCCGTTGGTGCCGGTGACCGCGACGACCGGGATCCGCGGCCGCAGCGGCCGCACCGGCTCCCCGGGGTCGTGACCGGCGAGCCGGTCGGGGACGGCGCCGACGACCTCCGCCGCGGCGGCGCGCCGGGCGGTCAGCCCCGCCCAGGCCCGGGCCACCGCCGCGCCGAAGGCCTCCGCGGTGCCGCGGCGGCGGAACGGGTACGCGACGACGACCGTGTCGCCGTCCCCGGTGCGGGCGACGGCGGGGACCCGGCGGCCGATCGCCGCGGCCGCCCGGCGCACCAGCGCCGCGGCCAGCTCGGCCGCGGCGGCGGCCCGGGCCGGGGAGCCCGGCAGCCCGACGCTCGCGCCGCGCACCCGCAGGTCGCGCAGCCAGCCGAGCACCACCGCGGAGTCCGCCTGCAGGGCCGCGGAGGCGTCCAGGGTGAGTTTCACGGCAGGCCGGTCGAAGTACAGGTTGGGGCCCGTCAGCAGGCGCAGCTCGACCGGCTCCTCGTCGACCGGAGCGGGCACGGGACCGGGGCCGGACCCGGCCGGGTCGTCGGTGTCCGGAGACGTCGGCGGGACGGGACCCATGACGGGTCACCCTACGGGCGGGACCAGCGGCCCGGAGGCCCGGCGGGGTGCCGGCTCGGGAGCGGGCGCGGACCGCCGGACCACCGGCGACGCCGCGGCCCCCCGCCGGCCGTTCGGCCCTGTGGCTGCGGGCCGGGAACAGCGAGGGAGCGGCGCCGCACGGCCGGCGGCGGGTCGCCGGAGCGGGACGGCCGGCCGCGCGGTGCGCCCGCTCTACCCTGACGGGCGTGCCGGCCGACCGCCCCGTTCCCGACGCGGACCTGCGCGGACTGCGGCTGGGCAGGTACGACGTCGTCGACGTGCTGGGCCGCGGCGGCATGAGCGTGGTGTACCGGGCGACCGACAGCACCCTGGAACGGCCGGTGGCGCTCAAGGTGATGAGCGACGAGCTGTCCCGGGACGACGAGTTCCGCGCCCGCTTCGCCGAGGAGGCCCGCGCGGCGTCCGCCATCGACCACGTCAACGTCGTGCCGCTGTACGACTTCGGCGACGTCGACGGCCGGCTGTACATCGCCATGCGGCTGGTCGACGGCACCGACCTGGCCCGGGAGCTGGCTGGCGGGCCGCTGCCGGGACGACGGGCGCTCGCGCTGCTCGGCCAGGTCGGTGCCGCCCTCGACGTCCTGCACGAGCGCGGCCTGGTGCACCTGGACGTCAAGCCGGCGAACGTGCTGATCACCCGCAACGAGCGGCTGGGCACCGAGCACGTCTACCTGGCGGACTTCGGGCTGACCCGCCGCGGCGCGGGCGGGCACCGGACGGCCGCCGGCGACTTCCTCGGCTCGCCGACGTACGCCTCGCCGGAGCACCTGCGGGGCGAGGACATCGGGCCCGCCGCCGACGAGTACTCGCTGGCCTGCATGCTGTTCGCCGCGCTGGCCGGCCGACCGCCGTTCGTCGGCGACGTGCGGCAGGTGATCACCGGGCAGCTGTCCGGCCGGGTGCCGTCGCTGGCCGCGCTGTCCGGGCTGCCCTCCGCGGTGGACCGGGTGATCGCCCGCGGGATGGCCGGCGTGCCGCAGGCCCGCTACCCGTCCAGCGCGGACCTGCTGGCCGCGGCCCGCCGGGCGCTGTCCAGCTGGGACGACGAGCCCGCGGCGGACCGGTCCGCCGGGTCGCGGACGGCGGTGTCGACGGCCGGTGCTGCAGCGACGCCGATCTCCCGACCGGCCATGTCCCCGGCGTCCCCGGCGTCCCTTCGACCGGTCGAGGCCCCGTCGTCCCCGCCGCCCCGGGCGCCGTCGTCCGCCGGCGTCGCGCCGCCGCTCGACCAGGCACCGCCGGGCGGCGGTCCAGCGGTGTCCTGGTCGCCGATGTCGCGCGGGCCCGGCGTGCCCGGCATGCCCGGCCCGGCGGTCCGCCCGCCGGATCGGGGACCGGATCCGCACGGCGCGCCACCCGGCAACCGGCAGCCCGGCTCGTCGTCGCGCAGGCAGCCCGCTCCCGCCGAGGACCGGCGACCCGCTCGTTCCGGTGACCGGCCCGTCCCGCCTGGCGGACGGAAGGCCGCGGGCGGCCCCGGCACGTCGCCGGGCGGCTGGGCCGGCGGCCCGGGACCGGCCGCCGGACCGGCGCCCGGTCCAGCCCCGACCCGCGGTGGGCCGCCGTCCTGGGTCTGGTGGGCGCTGGCAGCGGCGCTGCTGGCCGTCGTGGTCGTCGTGCTGGTGGTCGTCGCCGGCCGCTGAGCGCACCGGACCTGCGCGCGGACCGATGGGCGGGCGATCGCCGCGCCGTCCGGGAGCCGGCCGGCTGCGGGCGGCCGCAGCGCCGGACCGGGATCCGGTCGCCGGTCGTGCGGACGGCGCGTGACCAGCGGGGACGTGGCGGCGGGCGGGCACCGTCGTCGCCCACCGGTGTTCCTTGCACTCGGCACCGGCGAGTGCTAAACCTTAATTGGCACTCGGGTAGACTGAGTGCCAGGTCGATCGGTGAGGACCAGCGACCCCGGCGCCCGGCGCCGGAGCGCGCGGTCCGTCCGTCGCGGGCGCCCGTCGGCCGTTCCACCTGCCGCTCTCACTGCGCACCGGCCCACCAGGGCCGGTCGGCGTAGGCGAAACTGGAGGACCAACACCCTATGGCCAAGCTGATCGCTTTCAACGAGGAAGCGCGTCGCGGCCTCGAGCGTGGGATGAACACCCTCGCCGACGCCGTCAAGGTGACGCTGGGGCCGCGCGGCCGCAACGTCGTCCTGGAGAAGAAGTGGGGCGCTCCCACCATCACCAACGATGGTGTGTCGATCGCCAAGGAGATCGAGCTCGACGACCCGTACGAGAAGATCGGGGCCGAGCTCGTCAAGGAAGTTGCCAAGAAGACCGACGACGTCGCCGGTGACGGCACCACCACGGCCACCGTGCTGGCCCAGGCGCTGGTCCGCGAGGGCCTGCGCAACGTGGCCGCCGGCGCCAACCCGCTGGGCCTGAAGCGCGGCATCGAGAAGGCCGTCGAGGCGATCTCGACGCAGCTGCTCGACGACGCCGTGGAGATCGAGACCAAGGAGCAGATCGCCGCCACCGCGTCGATCTCCGCCGCGGACTCCTCCATCGGCGAGCTCATCGCCGAGGCGATGGACAAGGTCGGCAAGGAAGGCGTCATCACCGTCGAGGAGAGCAACACCTTCGGGCTGGAGCTGGAGCTCACCGAGGGCATGCGCTTCGACAAGGGCTACACGTCGCTGTACTTCGCGACCGACCCGGAGCGCCAGGAGGCCGTCCTGGACGACGCCTACGTGCTGCTCTACGGCTCCAAGATCTCCGCGGTCAAGGACCTGCTGCCGATCCTCGAGAAGATCATGCAGTCGGGCAAGCCGCTGCTGATCATCGCCGAGGACGTCGAGGGCGAGGCGCTGGCGACCCTGGTCGTCAACAAGATCCGCGGCACCTTCAAGTCCGTCGCCGTCAAGGCCCCGGGCTTCGGTGACCGCCGCAAGGCCATGCTGCAGGACATCGCGATCCTGACCGGCGGCCAGGTCATCTCCGAGGACGTCGGGCTCAAGCTGGAGAACACCGACATCTCGCTGCTGGGCACCGCCCACAAGGTCATCGTCACCAAGGACGAGACGACCATCGTGGACGGCGGCGGCGACGCCGAGCAGATCGCCGGCCGGGTCGCCCAGATCCGCGCCGAGATCGAGAAGTCCGACTCGGACTACGACCGCGAGAAGCTGCAGGAGCGGCTGGCCAAGCTGGCCGGCGGCGTCGCGGTGATCAAGGCCGGTGCGGCCACCGAGGTGGAGCTCAAGGAGCGCAAGCACCGCATCGAGGA
>NZ_BMNA01000019.1 GCF_014646215.1 Nakamurella endophytica | reverse complement strand
AACACGTTCGCCGCCGTCGTGACCAACCGGTTGCCCAACACGTACACGTACGAGAACGCGTTGTGACTGCCGAACGTGCGCGTCCCGTACACCACCGTCGCGTCCCCGGCCAGCACCGGAGCCAACAACGCCGGGATCTCCTCCGGCGCGTACTCCAGATCCGCATCGCACATGATCAGGTAATCCCCGGTCGCCAACTCCGCACCCTTGCGGATCGCCGACCCCTTCCCACCATTGACCGGCTGCAGGTGCACCCGCACCCGCGGATCACCCGCCCACGCCCGGTACAACTCCCGCGTCCCGTCCGTGCTGCCGTCGTCCACCACGACCAACTCCACGTCCACCGGGAAATCCACCGCCAACACCCGACCCACCGCCGACCCCAACGTCGCGACCTCGTTGTAGACCGGCATCAGGATCGACAGCTTCACGCGGGGCAAGGTAACAGAGCGCGAGTGGGCTCCCTGTGGGCTGCGGGCGTCCCTCTCCAGGTCCGGTCCGGCAGCGCCGGGGGGAGCGGAATGCGCAGGCCAGGGGCGTCGCCAGGGCCTTGGCCGGCAACCCGCACGGGCCGGCCACGCACGGCCGGTGACGGCTGCCGCGGGGCCCGGCACACCGCCCCGGCACCCGCTGCCGGGGTGCCGTGACCGCCCGTGCGGCACGCCGGACCGGGCGGCGGTCCGGGTCCGGTGCGCAGGTAGGGTCCGGCCCATGAGCCAGGGGATCGCCGGGGGCGACGCGGACGCGGCGGTGACGTGGTGATCGAGCGGCGGGTGCTGGTGACCGGAGGTGCCGGGTTCATCGGCGGCCACCTGGTGCGGCGGCTGCTGGACCAGGACCACCAGGTGCTGGTGGTCGACAACTTCTACTCGGGCTCGCGGTCGGCGATCGAGTCGCTGCTGGGTCACCCGCGGTTCGAGCTGCTGCGGCACGACGTGACATTCCCGCTGTACGTCGAGGTCGACGAGATCTACCACCTGGCGTGCCCGGCGTCGCCGGTCTTCTACCAGCGGGACCCGGTGCAGACCACCAAGACGTCGGTGGTCGGCTCGATCAACATGCTGGGGCTGGCCAAGCGCACCAAGTCCAAGGTGCTGCTGGCCTCGACGTCCGAGGTCTACGGCGACCCGGAGGTACACCCGCAGCCGGAGTCGTACTGGGGGCACGTGAACCCGATCGGTATCCGGTCCTGCTACGACGAGGGCAAGCGCTGCGCCGAGACGTTGTTCTTCGACTACCGCCGGCAGCACGACATGCCGGTCAAGGTGGCCCGGATCTTCAACACCTACGGGCCGGGGATGCGGCCCGACGACGGGCGCGTGGTGTCCAACTTCGTGGTGTCCGCGCTGCGCGGGGAACCGATCACGATCTACGGCGACGGCACCCAGACGCGGTCGTTCTGCTACGTGGAGGACCTGGTCGACGGCCTGGTCCGGCTGATGGGCACCGGGCACGAGGTGACCGGCCCGATCAATCTGGGCAACCCCCGCGAGTTCACCATGCTGGAGCTGGCCGACCTGGTCGTGCGGCTGGCCGCGGAGGACGGCGTGCGGCGGCGCAGCGAGATCGTGCACCGGCCGCTGCCGCAGGACGATCCCACCCAGCGCCGCCCCGTCATCGCGCAGGCGGAGCAGCAGCTGGGCTGGCGCCCCACCGTCGCCCTGGAGGACGGACTGCGCGCCACCATGACCTGGTTCCGCAAGCACCTCGAGCTCTGACCCGCCCAGGCGCGGCACGGCCGGCGGCGGCGAGGAAACGCGGTGCGCTGCCGGACGGCGTCCGTCATGCTGCCGGCATGTCGCTGGTGTGGGAGCAGATCGTGGTGGACGCTGCCGATGAGCCTGGGCTCGCCCACTGGTGGGCCGAGGTGCTCGGCTGGGTGGTGGTCACCGACGAGCCGGGCGAGGTCGAGATCCGCCCGGCACCGGACGTGCTGCCCGGGCTGCTGTTCACCCCGGTGCCGGAGCCGAAGACCGTCAAGAACCGGCTGCACCTGGACCTGCGGCCGGACGACCAGGACGCCGAGGTCCGGCGGTTCCTGGCGGCCGGCGCCACCCGGGTGGACGTCGGACAGCAGGACGTGAGCTGGGTGGTGCTGGCCGACCCCGAGGGCAACGAGTTCTGCATCCTGTCCGCGCCGCGCGCTTAGCGGCGGGTCCGCGCCGGGTCCGCGACGGGTCCGCCGCGGCGCCGATGCGGGACCTGCGGGGGTCCGGTGCGGGACGTCGGCGCTGGTCGGGCGCGTCCGTGGTGCTCTCCAACCGGCCGCCAAGACGGGGACAAGTCGCCGCCAAGGGCGACCGGCGACGGTGGTCCGGACCTTCTCCCCACGGACCCAGGAGCCTTCCGATGACCGCCGTCGTCGATCCCACCGACACCACCGCCCTGCCCCTCACCGACCTCGACGCCGCGACAGCGGGTCGGGTGCTGCTCCCGGGCAGCGCCGAGTACGACGCGCTGGCTACGCCGTGGAACGTCGCCGTGCCGTGCCGCCCGGTCGCGGTGCTCGCCGCGACGTGCGCCGCCGACGTGCAGGCCGCCGTCCGGTTCGCCGGGGCGCACGGCCTGGAGGTGGCCGTGCAGGCCACCGGGCACGGCGCGGTGCCGGTCCCGCGGCCGTTCCTCCTGGTGCAGACCGCCCTGCTGGACGAGCTCGCGATCCGGCCGGACGCCACGGCCCGGGTGGGCGCCGGCGTCCGGTGGAGCCGGCTGCTCGAGGCCGCGGCGCCGTCCGGCCTGGCCGGCCCTGCCGGCTCGGCGCCGCACGTCGGTGTCGTCGGCTACCTCACCGGGGGTGGGATCGGTCCGGTCGCCCGGACCGTGGGCGTCGGGTCCGACCACGTCACCGCGTTCGACGTGGTGACCGGGGACGGCGTCCTGCGGCGCGCCACCGCCACCGAGAACCCGGCCCTGTTCTGGGGCCTGCGCGGCGGCAAGGGCACGCTCGGCATCGTCACCGCGGTGGAGCTGCAGCTGCAGCCGCTGCGCGAGGTCTTCGGCGGCTGCGTGTTCTTCGCCGGCGAGGACGCCGCGTCGGTGCTGCACACCTGGCGGGCGTGGACCGCCGGGCTGCCCGAGCAGGCGACGTCGTCCGTGGCGGTGTTCCGGATGCCGCCGCTGCCGGGCATCCCCGAGCCGCTGGCCGGCACGGTGACCGTGGCCCTGCGGTTCGCCTGGGTCGGCGACCCGGCGCAGGGCGAGGCCGCGCTGGCGCCGATGCTCGGTGCCGGCCGGATCGTGCTCGGCGGGATGGGTGTGCTGCCGTTCGCCGCGATCGGCGCCATCCACAACGACCCGGTCGACCCCATGCCGACGCTGGAGGCCTCCGCGCTGCTGCGCGAGCTGCCGGTCGAGGCCGTGGATGCGCTGCTGGCTCTGGCCGGCCCGGCGGCCGGGTGTCCGCAGATCATGGTCGAGCTCCGCCACCTCGGCGGCGCGGTCGGCCGGGAACCCGCGGTCGCCGGTGCCTTCGACCAGCGCGACGGCCAGTTCGCCCTGATGGCCATCGGGCTGGCGGTGCCCCCGGTGGCCGCCGCGGTCCGGGCCCACGGCGGCGCCCTGCTCGACGCCCTCGCGCCCTGGTCGACGGGTGGTTGCCTGCCCAACTTCGCCGCATCGGCGGACCCGGCCGAGGTGGCCCGCAAGTACGGCCGCGACACCCTCCGGCGGCTGGCGACGCTCGCCGCCACGTACGACCCGCACGGCGTCCTGGCGGCGGCGCGGCCCGTCCGCCAGGCCTGCCTGGCGCTCTGAGCCACCGCCTGGACGGCGCTCGGGGGCCACGCCGGAACGGCGCTCGGGCCCCGCCGGGACGGCGCGCAGGTCCCGCCGACCGGCGGTCACCGCTGGCCGCCGTCCCCGGCCGCGGGCGTCCTCCCGGCGGCGCGCCCGCCGCGGGGACCGCCGAACCAGACCGTGTCGCGCTCCGGCCTGCTTAGACTGCCTCACGACCGGTGGGAGCCGAGCGCCGTGTCCCGCCGGCGCGCGCGGCGGTCCCGACGATCGAGGGACGGTCATGGAGTACCGCGTGCTGGGGCCGCTGGAGGTCGTCCGGGACGGCGTCCCCGTCGACGTCGGCGGCCCCAAGCAGCGCGCCGTGCTGGCGGTGCTGCTGCTGGACGCCGGCCGGGTGGTGCCGGCGGATCGCATCGTCGACGCGGTGTGGGGCGCCGACCACCCGCCGAGCGTGATGGCCGGCCTGCAGGCGTACGTGTCGAATCTGCGCCGGGTCCTGCGCGACGACGGCGCCGCCGTGTCGCCGATCGTCCGTCGGCCGCCCGGCTACCTGCTCGACGTGCCGCCCGGCGCCATCGACCTCACCCGCTTCGCCGACGACGCCGCGGTCGCGCATGCCGCGGTCACCGAGCGGGACTGGTCCGCGGCCCGGGACGCCGCCACCCGGGCGCTGGCGCTGTGGCGCGGGCCGCTGCTGGCCGACCTGCAGGACGAGCCGTGGGTGCAGCCGGTCGCCACCGGCCTGCAGGAGCGCCGCGGCGAGTGCACCGAGGACCTGGTCACGGCGCTGCTCGGGCTGGGGGACATCACCACCGGCCTCGGACTGGCCCGCGACCTGCACAGCGCCGACCCGCTCCGCGAGCGGGCGTGCTGGCTCTACGCCGTCGCCCTCTACCGGGCCGGGCGGCCGGCGGACGCCCTGGCGGCCTACCGCGAGCACGCCCGGGTGCTGGACGACGAGCTGGGCCTGGAACCCGGGCCCGCCCTGCGCGACCTGCAGGGCGCCATCCTGCGCCAGGACCCGGAGCTGTCGTCGTGGCCCGGACGCCCGGCGGCCCGGGTGCCGGGTGTCGTCGAGCCCGCCGTCCCGGAGCGCCCTGCCCCACCCCCGGAACCCGAACCGGACACGGCCGACTCGCTCGTCGGCCGCCGTCGCGAGCTGGCGACGGTGACCGCGGCCCTGTCGGACGGCGGTGGGTGGGTGATCCTGACCGGCCCGGCCGGCATCGGCAAGACCCGGCTGGCGCAGGAGGCCGCGGGGCGGTGGTCCCGCGACGTGCCGGCCGCCCGGGTGCTGCGGGTGGCGTGCCCGGACGACGAGGGTGTGCCCGACTGGTGGCCGGTGCGGCAGCTGGTCCGGGAACTGGGCGCCGACCCCGACGCCGTGCTGTCCCGGCCGGCCGCCGCCGGCGTCGACGCCGCGCGGTTCGCCGTCTACGAGCGGCTGCTGGCGCTGCTGCGGGCGGCGGCCGACGACGGGCCGCTCCTGGTGCTGGTGGACGACGTGCAGTGGGCCGACAGCACATCGGTGCGCTTCCTGACCCACCTGGCCGGGTCCGCGGCGGCGATCCGGCTGGGCGTGGTGCTCACCGTCCGGGACGGCCCCGCCGGCCCGGATCTCGGGGCGCTGCTGGCGGCGGCCGTGCGGCGGCCGGGTACCCGGCAGCTGGCGGTGCCGCCGCTGGACGCGGGTGAGGTCGGCGAGCTGGTCCGGCGGATCAGCGGCGAGCCGGTCGACCGCCGGGACGCCGACGTGCTGGCCGCGCGCACCGGCGGCAACCCGTTCTTCGTCGGCGAGTACGCCCGCCTCCCGGCGGAGGACCGGGCCGGCGGTTCCGTGCCGGTGGCCGTGCGGTCGGTGCTGGGACGCCGGCTGTCCGCGCTCGATCCCGCGGTGCTGCAGGTGCTGCGGGCGGCCGCGGTGATCGGCGAGCCGTTCGACCCGGAGTTGCTGCGGGCGGTGACCCGGCTGGACACCGACGAGCTGGCCGACCTGCTCGACGACGCGGCGGACGAGCGGATCGTCCAGGTGTCGCCGGGCGCCGCCGGCTGGAGGTTCGCCCACGGGCTGCTGCGGGACGAGGTGCTGGCCGGCATCTCGGACGTGCGGGTGCGCCGGCTGCACCTGCGGGTCGCCGAGGCGGTGTCCGCGGGTGGCGGGGTCGACCGCCTGGTCCGCCGCGCCGCGCACCTGACGGCCGCCCTGCCGCTGGCCGACCCGGCGGAGGCGCTGGTCGCCTGCCGGGCCGCGGCCGTGGACGCCGAGCAGCGGTGGAACTCCGACGCCGCCGCGCAGTGGTGGGGGACCGCGCTGCGGGTCTTCGACCAGTTGCCCGAGGCCGGCCCGGACCGGGAACGGGACGAGCTGGTCATCGCCCGGGTCGCGGCGCTGGCCCGGGCGGGGCGCGGGCAGACGGTGCTCGACGTCGTGGACGCCGCGGTGCTGGACGCCGTCCGCGCCGGCCGCACCTCGTCGGTCGGCCGGTTGGCGTCGGCCCTGCTGCGGACCACCGGCGCCTGGCCGTGGGCGGTGTACGGCGAGGACCCGGCCCCGCTGCTGTCCCGGCTGGCCGGCGTCGAGCAGCTGGTCGGGACGGACCCGGTGGCCCACGCGCAGGTGCTGGCCGCGCTCGCGGTGGGCAGCTGCTACGACCCGGACGGCACGGTGCCGGACCTGCTGGCCGCCCGGGCGGTCGAGGTGGCCGAGAGATCCGGAGACCCCGACGCGCTGGCCGATGCGTTGCTCGGGCGTGCGCTGACCTTCTCCGGGGTGGCCGAGCGCGCGGCGGAGTCCGTGGAGATCCTCGAGCGCCTGGCCGGGCTGCCGCACCGGCAGCAGCAGGTGGACGACGTGCTCCGGCACGGCCTGCTGACGATGGCCACACTCACCCTCGGCCGCGTCGAGGACGCCGCGCGGCACGTCCGGCAGGGGATCGCCGGCAGCGAGCTGCTCCGGCTGCCGGTCAGCCGGGCCCAGCTGCGGTGGACCGAGGGGATGCTGGCGCAGTGGCGGGGAGAGCTGGGCGAAGCCGAGCGGCTCTACGACCACGCCTACGAGCTGCACCAGCAGACCGAGCTGTACCGCAGCGGCGTGCACTACCTGGCGATGCTGGCGCTGCGCTGGGACGAGGGGCGGCTGGCCGAACTGCCGGACCCGAGCCGGGGCAACGCCGAGATCGCCCCCGCGGCGCTGGCAC
This sequence comes from Nakamurella endophytica, assembly GCF_014646215.1. Taxonomy (GTDB): domain Bacteria; phylum Actinomycetota; class Actinomycetes; order Mycobacteriales; family Nakamurellaceae; genus Nakamurella; species Nakamurella endophytica. The sequence goes on along the minus strand of NZ_BMNA01000019.1, from coordinate 45,941 downwards.
TGATCACCGCCGCCCGCGGCGACGGGGACCGCGCCGCCGAGCTGATCCGGGCCGAGCTGGACCGCCCGGAGCCGGTGGTCTGGACCTCGCACGGGCGCTGGGCGATGCTCGCGCACGCGGTGGCCGACCTGGGCTGACCCCGCTCGAGCCGGCGCTGACCCGGCTGCTGACGCCGCTGGCCGGGCTCGTGGCCACCGTCGGCCAGGTCGGCGTGGTGTCCGTCGTACCGCTGGCGCTGGCTCGGCTGGCCCTGCTCGCCGGTGACGTCGACGCCGCACGCGCACACCTGGCGCGCGCCAGGACGCTGGCCGTCGAGGGCGGCAGTCCCGGCACGTTGCTGCGCTGCCGGTTGCTCGCCGTGCAGCTGGCACCGGCGGGCGATACCGGCGACACCGGCGGATCCGGTGGCCCCGGTACCGCTCCCGGCTCCGGCCCCGGGACGTCGGGCCCGGCCGGGGCCGACGGCGGGGCCCACGACGGGGCCGCTGGCCCGCGGGACGAGCTGGCCGCGGTCGCCGCGGAGGCCCGTCGGCGCGGGCTGCGCGGCGTCGCCCGGGAGGCCGACGCCTTGCAGGCGGGGCGCCGCCGGGCCGGCTGACCGCCGCCGTGGTCCGGTGGCCGGTCGACCGTCCCGGCGGGTCCGGTCGGCCCCGGGGAGGGTCAACCCATGCTCTTCGCCCCGTCGATGGCCTCCCGGATCATGTCCGCGTGCCCGGCGTGCTGCGCGATCTCGGCGATCAGGTGCAGCAGCACGCGCCGCACCGACCAGCTCTCGCCCGGCGCGAACCAGGGCGCCTCCGGCAGCGGCCGGGTGGCGTTGAGGTCGGGCAGCTCCAGCACCAGGCGGGTGGTCTCGTCGGCCGCCGCGCGGTAGTCGTCGAGCAGCCCGGCCAGCGTGTCACCGGGCAGCATGTGGTGGCCGGCCCACCAGTCGCCCGCCGCGCGTTCCATCTCGGCGGGGCCGCCGCGGACGAAGCCGACCCACCCGCGCTCCGTGGCCGTGACGTGCTTGACGAGCCCGCCGATGCACAGCTCGCTGGGCAACGGCCGGGCTGCCGCCTGCTCGTCGGTCAGGCCGCGGGCCGGGTGGGTGAGGAAGAACCGGTGCTTGGCCAGAGTCGCCAGCAGGTCGGCCCGCTCGGGATCGGTGTCCGGCGCGGTGGCCGGGGACGGCGTGGAGAGGGTGGTGGTCACGGGGGCGCTCCTGTCACCGTTCGGACGTGGTGGTCCAGACGGTAGGGCGGGGCACCGACAGTGCCCCGGTGGCGCGATTCCCGGGAGAGCATTCGTCCCTGGTGAACGGGGAGCGGAGGAGAGGGGCGGCCCGTTTCCCACGGTCGCCGCGCCTGGTGCCCCCGGCAGGATTCGAACCTGCGCACCCGCCTCCGGAGGGCGGTGCTCTATCCCCTGAGCTACGGGGGCGCGAGATGGAACTCTACCGCACCGGCGGCGGGCCCCTCGCCGCCGCGCGACCGGGGGAGGGGCGGCCGCCGTTCGGCGGGAGAGCCGGTGGCGGGCCGGGCCGAGCGGTCCGGCGCCGCGGCCGTCGCGGTTCAGCCGGTCGGCAGTACCGGCGCCGTGAACGGCAGCGGCCGGCCACCCATGCCGGACAGCATCTGCGTCATCACCGAGATCTCGGACGACTGCGTCTCGAGCATCTTGCCCGCGAAGTTGCGCACCGTCGGCACGTCGGCGTGCGCGGCGGCGTACTGCATCATGACCGCGCCGCCCTGGTGGTGGCGGATCATCAGCTGCAGGAAGAAGACGTCCGAGGCCTTGCCGCGCAACGACTTCAGCTTGGCGATGTCGGCGTTCGAGGCCATCCCCGGCATGATCACGCCGTTCGCCGGGTCGATCCCACCGGCCGCGGTGTCCGTCGCGCCGGCGGACGCGGACATCCCCGCCATGCCCGCCATCCCACCGTGACCGCCGGCGGACATCCAGGCCATCGGGGTGCCGCTGTCCACCTGCGGCGCCCCCCACAACGCGAGCCAGCCCTGCATCTGTCCGAGCTGGGCGGTCTGCGTGTAGTTGATGTCGTAGGCGACCGTCCGGGTGTCCGGGTCCGTCCCGTCCAGCTCGCCGTAGTGGGCCAGCAGCACGCCCTGGTTGTGGTGGACGATCATGTCCTGGGCGAACCCGACGTCCACCGCGCTCGGGGTGCCGCCGAGCGGACCCGCGGACGCCGAGCGCTGCGGGGCCAGCGCCACACCGAGCGTCGCGCCGACGGCCAGCAGCACCACGGCGGCCAGGGCGGCCAGCACGACCGTGCCGCGCACCCCCCAGCGGGCCACCGGGCCCCGGCCGCGGTCCGGCTCGGCCGGCCCAGCCGGGACAGCGCCGGCCGCGTCCGGCGTCCCGGCGGCCGGTCCGGCGTCCGCGGACCCGGCCGGGCCGGGACCCGGTGCGGTCATCGGCTGGTCGGGGTCGCCGCGGGCGTGCCGGTGCCCGCGGTGGCAGAAGGCGTGACGGGGGCGGTGCCGGCCGTGCCGGAGCCGGCGGTCACCGCGGGGGAGGTGGCGGCGCCGGACGTCGCGCCCGTCTGCACGCCGGAGACCTCGCCGGACTGGCTGCCCGAGTCGGCACCGGCCATCTCGCTCGTCGCGGTGGTCAGCCCGGCGCCGCTCAGCGGGATGGCGTCGGCGCCGCGCGGGCTGGGGTCGAAGGCGGGCGGGTTCTCGGTGTCAAAGGTCGGCTGGTCGCAGGTCGCGCCGATCTCCGGGTAGACGTACTGGTTCAGCCGCAGCGCGGTGATGAATTCCTTGACCCGCGGGTCGGACGCCGACTGGACCTTGAGCTGGTGGCCCCAGGACTGCAGGGAGATCGGCTGGTCCAGGGTCGGGTACGGCGACATCGAGATGAACGTCTGCCCGGTCACCAGGCCCTTGAGCACGTCCAGGTCACCGGGAGCGAGCTTGGCAGGGTTGTAGGCGATCCAGACGGCGCCGTGCTCGAGGGTGTGCACCATGTTCTCGTCGCGCACGGCCTTGCCGTACACGACGCCGTTGCAGGCGGCCCAGGTGGCGTCGTGCGGGCCGCCGACCGGCGGGAACCGGTCGTAGGCCACCCGCTGGGTGGCGTTGACGTGCAGCGCCGCCTTGTAGTCGGGGTAGGTGATGGTGCCGTCCGCGGTGACGGACTTGCCGACGTAGATGCCCGGGATGGCCGTCGACGGGTCCATGTTGTCGGCGCTGGGCACCCAGGGCGCCGCCGCGGCGGCGTCGGCGTCCTTGTCCCGCTGCTTGGAGTAGACGACCACGAAGATCGCGGCGATCAGCGCCACGACCACGGCGACGGCGCCGATGGTGATCCACGGCAGGCCCTGCCGGCGGGAGACGACGGGCGCCACGGGGCGCGATCGCTTGGCGGACTTGCCGCTGGCCATCATGGTGTGCGTACCTCGTTCGTGCGCTGGTCGGGGCGCTGCAGGGTCCCCGAGCGCTGACGGACGCGCCGAGTCTAAGGGCGCCGCCGGTGACCTGGTTGTGAACCGCGGCAGAGCAGGGTGAGCGGGAGCACGCCGCCGGCGGGCCGCCGGGCGGGGAACCGGGGGCCGGCGCTTCCCTAGACTGGACCGGTGAATCCCCTGCACCTCGCCGACGCCGTCCGCGCCGCCCTCGTCGCGGCCGTCCGTGCGGGCGAGCTCGACGTGCAGGTGCCGGACGAGATCACGATCGACCGCCCGCGCTCCCGGGAGCACGGCGACTACGCCACGCCGGTGGCCCTCAAGCTGGCCAAGGCGGCCGGGCTGCCGCCGCGGGCCATCGCCGACACCGTCGCCACCCACCTGCGGCAGGCGGACGGCGTCGCGGCGGTCGAGGTGGCCGGGCCGGGCTTTCTGAACATCACGCTCGAGGCGGCCGCCGCCGGTGCGCTGCCCGGCCGGATCCTGGCCGCCGGCGCCGGCTACGGGCGGTCCGACGGGCTCAAGGGCCGGCGGATCAACCTGGAGTTCGTCTCGGCCAACCCGACCGGCCCGGTGCACATCGGTGGCGCGCGGTGGGCCGCGGTGGGCGACGCGCTGGGCCGGGTGCTGTCGGCGCAGGGCGCAGAGGTGGTGCGCGAGTACTACTTCAACGACGCCGGCGCCCAGATCGACCGCTTCGCCCGGTCGCTGCTGGCCGCCGCTCGCCACGAACCGGCACCCGAGGACGGCTACGGCGGCGCCTACATCGGCGACATCGCGGCGGCGATCACCGCGGAACACCCGGACTGGCCGGCACTTCCGGACGCGCAGGCCTCGGAGTTGTTCCGGCGCACCGGCGTCGCCGCGATGTTCGACGAGATCAAGGCGACGCTGCACACCTTCGGCACCGACTTCGACGTCTACTTCCACGAGGACTCGTTGCACAGCTCGGGGGCCGTCGCGGCGGCCGTGCAGCGGCTCAAGGACTCCGGGCACCTGTACGTCAAGGACGGCGCCTGGTGGTTGGCGTCCACCGCCTACGGCGACGACAAGGACCGGGTCGTCATCAAGTCCGACGGCGAGCCCGCCTACATCGCGGCGGACCTGGCGTACTTCCTGGACAAGCGGGCCCGCGGGTTCGACCTCTGCATCTACATGCTCGGCGCCGACCACCACGGCTACGTGGCCCGGCTCAAGGCCGCGGCCGCCGCGTTCGGCGACGACCCCGACGTCGTCGAGGTGCTGATCGGCCAGCTGGTCAACCTGGTCCGCGACGGCGCGCCGCTGCGGATGAGCAAGCGCGCCGGCACGGTCATCTCGCTCGACGACCTGATCGAGTCGCTCGGCGTCGACGCGGCCCGGTTCGCCCTGATCCGCTACTCGGTGGACACCACGCTCGACCTGGACATCGACCTGTGGACCCGGAGCAGCAACGACAACCCGGTGTTCTACGTGCAGTACGCGCACGCCCGGCTGTGCCGCATGCTGGCCAACGCGGCGGACCTCGGCCTGCCCGGCGGCGACCCGGCCGTCGCCGTCGACTACGACCCGGCCCTGCTGGACACCCCGCAGGAGTCGGAGCTGCTGGCGTTGCTCGCGGCGTACCCGGGGGTCGTCACCGCCGCCGCGGACCTGCGGGAGCCGCACCGCGTCGCCCGCTACCTCGAGGACCTGGCCGCCGGCCTGCACCGCTTCTACGACCACGTCCGGGTGCTGCCGATGGGCGACGCCGACCCGACCCCGGCGACCACCGCCCGCCTGCGACTGTCGGCGGCCACCCGGCAGGTGCTGGCCTCGGGACTGGACCTGCTCGGCGTCTCGGCGCCCGAGCGGATGTGACGTGCGGGCCCACCCGGCCGGACCCCGCCACGGCGAGATCCCGGCCGCACACCTGGACGCCCCTGCGGGGGACCTGAACCTGCTGGACCGCAAGGTCTGGCCGCGCACCGCCACGCGCACCGGCGACGGCGCGCTGGCCGTCGGCGGCGTCGACGTGCGGGACCTGGCGGCCACCCACGGCACCCCGTTCTTCGTGCTGGACGAGGCCGACTTCCGCAGCCGCTGCCAGGACTTCGCCGATGCGTTCGGGGACGCCGGTCAGGTGCACTACGCCGGCAAGGCGTTCCTGTGCCGCGAGGTGGTGCGGTGGCTCGACCAGGAACGGCTGTCCCTGGACGTCTGCTCGGGAGGCGAGCTGGCGCTGGCGCTGTCCGCCGGTTTCCCGGCCGACCGGATCGCCCTGCACGGGTCGAACAAGTCCACGGCGGAACTGCGGGCGGCCGTCGACGCCGGGATCGGTGCCGTCGTCGTCGACTCGTTCGACGAGATCGGCCGGCTGGCCGGGATCGTCGAGCGCCGGGCCGACCGTGCCGAGCCGCACACCGGCAACGGCGGCGTCCCGGCCGGCCGCCGCCCGGTCCCGGTGATGATCCGCGTCACGGTCGGCGTCGAGGCGCACACCCACGAGTTCATCGCCACCGCGCACGAGGACCAGAAATTCGGCTTCTCGCTGGCCAGCGGGGCCGCGACGGAGGCGGTGCGGCGGGTGCTGGCCGCCGACGGCCTGCGCCTGGTCGGCCTGCACAGCCACATCGGGTCGCAGATCTTCGACCCGGCCGGCTTCGAGCTGGCGGCCGGCCGGCTGGTGCGGTTCCTCACCGAGATCCTCGAGCGGCACCCCGAGCTGGCCGACGTGCTGCGCACGCTGGATCTGGGCGGCGGCCTCGGCATCGCCTACACCTCGGCGGACGACCCGCCGCCGGTCGACACCATGGCCAAGTCGCTGAGCGAGATCGTCACCCGGGAGTGCCAGCTGGCCGGCCTGCCGGTGCCGGCGATCGCCGTCGAGCCCGGGCGGGCCATCGCCGGACCCGGGACCGTCACGGTGTACGAGGTCGGCACCATCAAGGACGTCGAGCTCGGCGGTGGCCTCGCCCGCCGCTACGTGTCGGTGGACGGCGGCATGAGCGACAACATCCGCACCGCGCTGTACGACGCCGACTACACCGTGGTGCTGGCGTCGCGGGAGAGCTCCGCGCCGGCGGTGCGCTCCCGCGTGGTCGGCAAGCACTGCGAGAGCGGTGACATCGTCGTGCGGGACTGCTACCTTCCTGCCGACCTCGCGGTCGGCGACCTGGTCGCCGTGGCGGCCACCGGTGCCTACTGCTACGCGATGGCCAGCACCTACAACCGCGTGCCGCGGCCTCCGGTGCTGTCCGTCGCCGACGGCGCCGGCCGGGTGCTGCTGCGCCGGGAGACCTACGACGACCTGATGCGCTTGGAGATGCCGTGACCGCACCCGATGGCCACACCGGCGCGGCGGCGGGGGCCGGCCGCCCACCGTCGCTGGTGCCGACGGCGGCGTTGCTCGTCGGCGCGCTGGTGCTGATCGTGGTCGTGCTGGTCAACCCGGACATGCCCGGCTGGCTGCGCACTACCATCGCGGTGCTGGCGCTGGTCATGGTGGTCGCGCTGCTGGTGCTCTCGTTCCGGCTGTTCCGCTCCACCGTGCGCCGCGGGGGCCGCTCGTGACCGCAGCCGCTCCGGTGCGGGTCGGCGTGCTCGGCGCGGGGGTGGTCGGGTCGCAGGTCGTCCGGCTGCTCCGCGAGCAGGGCGCCGACCTGGCCGCCCGCATCGGTGCACCGCTGGAGCTGGCCGGCGTCGCCGTCCGCCGGCCGCACCGGCACCCGGACATCCCGGCGGACCTCCTGACCACCGACGCCGCCGCCCTGGTCGCCCGGCCGGACGTCGACGTCGTCGTCGAGGTGATCGGCGGTACCCGGCCCACCAAGGACCTCCTGCTCACGGCGCTGCGCCGCGGCGCAGGCGTGGTCACCGCGAACAAGGCGCTGCTGGCCGAGGAGGGCCCCGAGCTCTACGAGGCGGCGGACCTGGCCGGCACCGACCTGTACTTCGAGGCCGCGGTCGCCGGCGCCATCCCGCTCATCCGGCCGCTGCGCGAGTCGCTGGCCGGGGACCGGATCACCCGGATCCTGGGGATCGTCAACGGCACCACCAACTTCGTGCTGTCCGCGATGACCGCCGGCGGCGACAGCTACGAGTACGCCCTCAAGGAGGCGACCCGGCTCGGTTACGCCGAGGCGGACCCGACGGCGGACGTCGACGGGTTCGACGCCGCGGCCAAGGCCGCCATCCTGGCCTCGGTCGGCTTCCACACCCGGGTCGGCGCGGCGGACGTGCACCGCGAAGGCATCTCCAGGGTGACCGCGGCCGACGTCGCCGCGGCGGCCGACATCGGCTGCGTGGTCAAGCTGCTGGCCATCTGCGAGCGGATCCGCCGGCCCGACGGCGGCGAGTCGGTGTCGGCCCGGGTGCACCCGGTGATGCTGCCCAGGACGCACCCGCTGGCCGTGGTCGACGGCGCGTACAACGCCGTCTACGTCGAGGCGGAGTCCGCGGGCCGGTTGATGTTCTACGGTCCGGGCGCCGGGGGAGCGCCGACCGCCTCCGCGGTGCTGGGCGACCTGGTGGCCGTGGCCCGCAACCGGGTGGCCGGCGGCCGCGGGCCGCGGGAGAGCGCCTACGCGGACCTGCCGGTGGAGTCGATCGGCAGCGTCCCGGCGCGGTACCACATCAGCCTGGACGTCGACGACCGCGCCGGTGTGCTCGCCGCGGTGGCGTCCGCCTTCGCCGAGGCCGGCGTCTCGATCTCGACGGTCCGGCAGCAGGGTCGTGGCCGGGACGCCGCCCTCGTCGTGGTGACCCATTCCGCGCCGGACGCCGACCTGGCGTCGACCGTGGCGACGCTGCACCAGCTGCCGGCCGTACACCGGGTCACCTCGGTGATGAGGGTGATGGGGGAGGTCGCATGAGCACCGTCCCGACCGTGTCCGCAGGGCCGACCGTGCCCACGGTGCCGACCGTGCCGACGGTGCCGACCGTGCCGGCGGCTGCCCGGGCCGGTTGGCCGGGTCTGATCGCCGCCTACGCCGACCGGGTCGCCGTCCCGCCGGGCGCGCGCGTGGTCACCCTGCTGGAGGGCGGCACGCCCCTGGTGCCGGCACCGGAGCTGTCCCGGCGCACGGGTGCGGACGTGTACCTCAAGGTCGAGGGCGCCAACCCCACCGGCTCGTTCAAGGACCGCGGGATGACCGTCGCGGTCACCCACGCGCTGGCCGGCGGCGCCCGGGCGGTCATCTGCGCGTCCACGGGCAACACCTCGGCCTCGGCCGCGGCCTACGCCGCCCGCGCCGGCCTGACCAGCGCGGTGCTGGTGCCGCAGGGGAAGATCGCCTCCGGGAAGCTGGCGCAGGCGGTGGCGTACGGGGCGCGGATCCTGCAGGTCGAGGGCAACTTCGACGACTGCCTGGAGCTGGCCCGGAAGACGGCCGCCGACCACGACGACGTCGAGCTGGTCAACTCGGTGAACCCGGTCCGGATCGAGGGGCAGAAGACCGCGGCGTTCGAGGTCTGCGACGTGCTCGGCCGGGCCCCGGACGTGCACCTGCTGCCGGTCGGCAACGCCGGCAACATCACCGCCTACTGGCGCGGGTACCGCGAGTACCGGGACTCCGGCGTGGTCGGCACGACGCCCCGGATGTTCGGGTTCCAGGCGGCCGGCGCCGCGCCGCTGGTGCTCGGCCGACCGGTGCCGGATCCGGAGACCGTCGCCACCGCGATCCGGATCGGCTCCCCGGCGTCCTGGCACGGCGCGATCACGGCGCGCGACGACTCCGGCGGGCTGATCGACGCGGTCACCGACGATCAGATCCTGGAGGCCTACCGGCTGGTCGCCTCCCGGGAGGGCGTGTTCGTCGAGCCGGCGTCCGCGGCGTCGGTGGCCGGCCTGCTGCAGACGGCCGCCGACGGGCGGCTGCCCCGCGGGGCGACGGTGGTGTGCACGGTGACCGGCACCGGTCTCAAGGACCCCACCACCGCGTTGACCGCCATGACCGAGCCGGTCGTCGTCCCGGTGTCGGCCGAGGCCGTCGCCGGCGCGCTGGGACTGGGGTGAGCCGCGCCGACGGTGCCCCCGGCCCGACCGCACCGGACCGTGACCTCGCGGCCGGCACGGTCACCGTGCGGGTGCCGGCCACCTCGGCGAACCTCGGCCCGGGGTACGACAGCTTCGGCCTGGCCCTGGACCGCTGGGACGAGGTGCGCGGGTCGCTGCAGGACGGCGTGCAGGTCACCGTGGAGGGCGTCGGGACCGGCCAGCTGCCGCTGGACGGCCGGCACCTGGTGGTCCGGGCCGTCGCCGCCGCGTGGACCGCGGCCGGTCGCCAGCTGCCGGGTTTGCGGCTGCACGGGGTCAACCGGATCCCGCACGGCGGCGGGCAGGGCTCGTCGGCCGCCGCCATCGTCTCCGGACTGCTGCTCGGCCGCGCGTTGCTGCCGGATCCGTCGGTGCTCTCCGACCAGCGGCTGCTGGAGCTGGGCACCGCGATGGAGGGCCACCCGGACAACGTCGCCCCGGCCCTGTCCGGGGGGTTGACCCTGGCGTTCACCGCACGGGACGGGCGTCCGCGGGCCGTGCACGGCGCGGTGCACCCGGCGGTCCGCGCGGTGCTGTTCACCGCGTCCACCGGATCGTCGACGCACCACACCCGGAGCCTGCTGCCCGCCGTGGTGCCGCACGCCGACGCGGCCGCCAACGCCGCCACCGCGGCGCTGCTCTGGCATGCCCTCACGGCCGAGCCAGCGCTGCTGTTCGAGGCCACCGTCGACCGGCTGCACCAGGCCTACCGGGCGCCGGAGATGCCGGCGTCGGCGGCGCTGCTGCTGACCCTGCGCGACGCCGGCGTGCCGGCGGTGCTGTCCGGAGCCGGTCCCTCCGTGCTCGTCCTCACCGACCGACCGGTCCCATCCGAACTGTTGCGGCACAACGGGTTCACCGTGGATCCCGTGCCCATCTCGGCGCTCGGCGGCGTCGTCACCGCAGGCTGAGCCCGGCGGGGTCCGCGGCCACGCCACCGTCCTCGGGTCAGCGCGGCGCCGTCGCCCGGCCGGCGTCGGGGAACAGCCGGGCGGTCCGCGCCGCCGTGCCGACCGCCCACCGCGACGTGCTGACCAGTCCCAGGACCAGCATCACCACACCGGCGCCGACGACGGTCCACCACACCGGCGGTGCCGCGTCGACGATGCCCGCGGCGCGCGGTCCGCCGGCGCCCGCGGCGTTGACCATGGCGCCGACCACCGCGACGCCCAGCGACGCGCCCACCTGCCGGCTGGTCGAGGCGACGGCGGCGGCGACACCGGCCTGGTCGACCGGCATGCCGGACACCGCTGTGTTCGTGATCGGCGCGTTCACCAGCCCGAACCCGACCGCGAAGACCACGAAGCAGCCCACCACCCAGCCCGGCGCCGTGCCCGCGGTCAGCCCGATCAGCCCGGCGGCGCCGGCGGCCATGCATACGGGCGCGGCGACCAGCGACGGCCGGGGGCCCCTGGTCGCCACCAGCCGGCCCGACAGCGGTGCGAGCACCAGGATCGCCAGCGCCATCGGCGCCGTGGTCAGGCCGGCGTGCAGCGGCGACAGCCGGCGCACGTCCTGCAGGTACAGCGTGGCGTAGAAGAGCAGCCCGCTGAACGAGGCGAAGGACGTGACCGCGAGGACCGTCGCAGCTCCGAACGGGGCGCTGCGGAAGAATCGCAGGTCGATCAGCGGGTCGCGGCGCCGCCGCTCGTAGCGCACCAGTGCGGTGGCCAGCAGCAGCACCACGACGCACGCCACGGGCACCTGCCACGACGTCCGGCCGAACCAGGGGGATTCGATGATGGTGCCGACGACCAGCGCCAGCACGGCGACGACCAGCAGTTGGCCCACCGGGTCCGGGCGGCGGGCCGCGGCGGCCCGGGACTCCGGCACGACCCGGCGGGTCAGCAGGACGGCCACCACGCAGATCGGCACGTTGATCCAGAAGATCGCCCGCCAGCCGACCTGCTGCGTCAGCAGCCCGCCCACCAGCGGCCCGAGCCCCGCACTGAGCCCGAAGACCCCGCCCCAGATCCCGATGGCCCTGGCCCGCTCGCGCGGGTCCGTGAAGACCGCGGTGACGATGGAGATGGCGACCGGGTTGAGCATGCTGCCACCGATCGCCTGCAGCATGCGGAAGGCGATCAGCGTCGGGACGGTCGGTGCCACGCTGCAGAGCAGCGACCCGACCGAGAACACCGACAGGCCGACCTGGAACACCCGGCGCCGGCCGAACCGGTCGGCCGTCGACCCGGCCAGCACGAGCAGGCTGCCCAGGGTGACGGTGTAGGCGTCGACGATCCACTGCAGGTCGGACACCGACGCCCCGAACTCCTGGCGGATGGTGGGCAGGGCGACGTTGACGATGGTGCCGTCCATCCCGACGACCAGCAGCCCGAGGCAGCAGACGGCGAGCACCAGGTAGCGGCGGCGCGAGCTGTCCGCCGTCATCGCCCACCGCCCGCCCGGCCCCGGCCGGACCGACTCGTCGCCAGGCCGACAGTCTCCCCGCCCGCGGCCGTGACCCATGGGAGGCACCACCGCCCGTCCGGGTGGCCGCCGGCCGGCGGTGCGGATCCGCTGCGACCACGAGACGCCCGGTGCGGGTGTGCGCGACGCGCCGGGAACACCGACACGGGTCACGTTGTTGCCGACGGTCGAGACCAGCGTCTACGCTGGTGATCGATCACCCGGTGGGAGAGCAGCCGCCGGAGTCCCGGGGAATCCCCCGCCCCCGTTCCAGCCGCCTTGATGGACCACAGGTCTCTCTGCGGCGTACCGGACTCCGTCCACGGTGCCTCCTCGACTGACCGTCGAACGCGCCGACACCCGCTCCGGTGATCGAGATCACCGCGCTCATCCGGGCGCGGTCGAGCGGGCCGCGACCTCTGGAGCTCGCGGCACTTCGCACACCGACCGGCCCTCTGCCGGTCGGACAGGAGAGGAACTTCGTGAGCAACACCACGGAGCAGCCCGGAGCGACCCTGACCGCCACCCGTCGCCGCGGCGACGGCCTGGCCGGCATGGTGCTCCCGGAGCTGAAGGCGCTCGCCGCCCAGTTGGGCATCAAGGGCGCCTCCGGGCTGCGCAAGGGCGACCTGGTGGCCGCCATCACCGCGCGCCAGAACGGGTCGTCGGGCGCCGCGGCGGCGACCAACGGCACGCACCACACCCCCGCGGCCGCCACCGAGCAGGCCGTCGCCGCACCGGCCCCGGCCGGTGAGCGTGCCGGAGACGGTGAGCGTCCCGCCGACGCCGCGGAACGACCGGCCCGGCGTGCCGCGAGCGGCCGCGACTCCGCGACCGAAGGCCGTCCGGCCGGGTCCGCCGACGACCACCGCGCCGCCGACCACCGCGCCGACGACCACCGCGCCGCCGACGCCGCGCCGTCCCGTCCCGCAGGCACCGACGGCGCTGCCGCCGGGACGGCGGGGACCACGGGCACCGCCACGACCGGCGGCGATGCGGCGCCCACCGGTGCCGCCGGGCTCGACGGCGCCCCGCCGACCGACGACCGCCGGGACCGCGGCGAGCAGGACGGCCGCGCCGATGTCGACGGGCGGTCCGCCCAGGACCGCGACGGCCGGCAGGACGGTGAGGAGGGCGGCCGCAGTCGCCGGAACCGTCGCAACCGGCGGGACCGTGCCGACCGTGCCGACCGTGCCGACCGCGGTGAGCAGACCAACGGCGCGGCGACCGCCGGCACGGTGACCGCCGGCACGGACGGCGCCACCGCCGACACCGCGGCCCCGGCCGAGGCCGATCGGGAGTCGCGCCGGGACGGCCAGGGCCAGAACGGGCAGCCGCAGCAGGGCCAGAACCGCCGGGACCGCCAGGACCGGCAGGACCGGCAGGGTCAGGACCGGCAGCAGGACCGGCAGGACCGCAATGACCTGGACGACGACGGTCCCGGTGGGCGTCGCGGCCGCCGGTTCCGCGAGCGCAACCGGCGGGGTCGCGAGCGGTTCACCGACACCCCGGACACCGAGGTGCGCGAGGACGACGTGCTGGTGCCGGTCGCCGGCATCGTCGACGTGCTGGACTCGTACGCCTTCGTCCGCACGTCCGGCTACCTGTCCGGGTCGAACGACGTCTACGTCTCGCTGTCGCAGGTCCGCAAGTACGGGCTGCGGCGTGGTGACGCCGTCACCGGTGCCGTGCGGGCGCCGCGCGAGGGCGAGGCGCAGCGGCAGAAGTTCAACGCGCTGGTGCGGCTGGACAGCATCAACGGCGTGGATCCCGAGACGCTGCGGCACCGGCCGGAGTTCACCAAGCTGACGCCGCTGTACCCGAACGAGCGGCTGCGGCTGGAGACCGAGTCGCACCTGCTCACCACCCGGGTGATCGACCTGGTGATGCCCGTGGGCAAGGGCCAGCGGGCGTTGATCGTGTCGCCGCCCAAGGCGGGCAAGACCATGGTGATGCAGGCCATCGCCAACGCGATCACCACCAACAACCCCGAGTGCCACCTGATGGTCGTCCTGGTCGACGAGCGTCCGGAAGAGGTCACCGACATGCAGCGGTCGGTGCGCGGCGAGGTCATCGCCTCGACGTTCGACCGGCCGCCGGCCGACCACACGATGGTCGCGGAGCTGTCGATCGAGCGCGCCAAGCGCCTGGTCGAGATGGGCAAGGACGTCGTCGTCCTGCTGGACTCGATCACCCGGCTTGGCCGCGCGTACAACCTCGCCGCCCCGGCGTCCGGCCGGATCCTGTCCGGCGGCGTCGACTCGACGGCGCTCTTCCCGCCCAAGCGGTTCCTCGGTGCCGCCCGCAACATCGAGAACGGCGGCTCGCTGACGATCTTCGCGTCGGCACTGGTGGAGACCGGCTCCGCGGGCGACACGGTGATCTTCGAGGAGTTCAAGGGGACCGGCAACGCCGAGCTCAAGCTGGACCGCAAGCTCGCCGACAAGCGGATCTTCCCGGCCATCGACGTGGACCAGTCGTCGACCCGCAAGGAGGACCTGCTGCTCTCGCCCGACGAGCTGGCCATCGTGGTCAAGCTCCGGCGGGTGCTGGCCGCGCTGGACTCGCAGCAGGCCCTCGAGCTGGTCCTGGACCGGCTGCGCAAGACCCGCAACAACGTCGAGTTCCTGATGCAGGTGGCGAAGACGACGCCGGGCGGCGACCGGGACTGACGCACCCGGCCGGCCGGGCCCGGACCCGGCCGGCCGCCGTCCCGGACGGCACCGGCAGGACGCGGCGCTGCCGGCCGGCACGGCGAGCCGATCCGGCCGGACCTGCGTACGGTGACCCGGTGCAGACGCCGCTGGACCTGCTCGGCCGGACGCCCTACGTCGAGCTGACGACCTTCCGTCGGGACGGCACGCCGGTGCCGACGCCGGTCTGGTTGGTACGGGACGGGGACGAGCTGCTGGTCTGGACCAACCCGCAGGCGGGCAAGGTCAAGCGGCTGCGCCGGGATCCGCGGGCGCTGCTCGCCCCGTGCACCCGGCGCGGCCGGCCGCTGGGCCGTCCGGTGGCCGCCACCGGGCGGGTGCTCCCGGGTGCGGAGACGTCCGGGCGGGTGATGCCGGGGCTGTACCGCAAGTACGGCTGGACGGCCCGGATGACGCAGCTGCCGAACCGGATCGCGGCGCTCCTCGGCCGTCCGGAGCGGGAGCCGGGCGGCCTCGCCCTGGTGCTGGAACCGTCGTCGGGCGCCGCGGGGGAGCGGCCGGCAGCCGGCCCGGATCCCCGGGACTGACGGGCGACCGCTGCCCCGGGCGGAGTGGCGACGGGGAATCCCACGCCTCGCGCCGGTGTTGTCCAGGTCGGTGCGCCCATCTGGCACACTGAACGGTCGGACCCCAGGCTCCGGTTCCCGTCGCACCGGTCCACGACCAGCGGCGACCCGGCGGCCACAGCAACAGAAGAGGACACGTCATGAAGACCGGCATCCACCCCGAGTACGTCACGACCGAGGTGTCGTGCGGTTGCGGGAACACCTTCACCACGCACAGCACCAAGGCCTCCGGCAAGATCACCGTCGAGGTCTGCTCCAACTGCCACCCGTTCTACACGGGCAAGCAGAAGATCCTGGACACCGGCGGTCGGGTCGCCCGCTTCGAGGCCCGGTACGGCAAGCGCTCCCGCTAGCCCCCCGACGGCGCCCGTCCGGCCCTGTGGCCGGGCGGGCGCCGTTCGCATGTCCGGGGTCGTGCGGCCCCGCCGCCGAGGGATCCGGCGGCGTGCGGCACCGCCGGCCCGTCCCCTGCCGGGCCGCCCCGTCGTGCGGCGACCCGGCCGTCCACGAGGTGTCCCATGACCCAGTCACCCGTCCCGGCCTCGCTCGGGCAGCTCCGTGACGAGTACGCCGAACTCCAGCAGGCGCTGGCCGATCCCGGCGTGCACGCCGACCAGGCCACGGCCCGCCGGCTCGGCCGGCGCTACGCCGCGCTGACCCCCGTCGTGGGCACGGCGCAGGCACTCGAGACCGCTCGCGCCGATCTGGCGACCGCCCGGGAACTGGCCGCCGAGGACCCGGACTTCGCCGACGAGGTACCGGCGCTGGAGGGCGAGGTGGACCGGCTCTCCGGCGCGCTGGCAGAGCTGCTGGCCCCCCGCGACCCGGACGACGCGAAGGACGTCCTCGTCGAGGTCAAGGCGGGGGAGGGCGGCGAGGAGTCGGCCCTGTTCGCCGGCGACCTGCTGCGCATGTACCTGCGCTACGCCGAGCGCCGCGGGTGGAAGACCGAGGTGCTCTCCGCGCAGCCGTCGGACCTGGGCGGCTACAAGGACGTCACGGTCGCGGTCAAGGCGCCCGGCTCGCCGGCCCCGGCGGACGGCGTCTGGGCCCGGCTGAAGTTCGAGGGCGGCGTCCACCGCGTGCAGCGCGTCCCGGTGACCGAGTCGCAGGGGCGGATCCACACCTCCGCCGTCGGCGTGTTCGTCGCACCGGAGGCCGAGGGCGACGTCGACGTCACGATCGACCCGAACGACCTCCGCATCGACGTCTTCCGGTCGTCCGGCCCCGGCGGGCAGTCGGTCAACACCACCGACTCGGCGGTGCGGATCACGCACCTGCCGACCGGCATCGTGGTGTCCTGCCAGAACGAGAAGTCGCAGCTGCAGAACAAGGAGCAGGCGCTGCGGATCCTGCGGGCGCGGCTGCTGGCCGCGGCCCGGGACGCGGCGGACGCCGCGGCCGCCGACGCCCGCCGGTCGCAGGTCCGCACGGTCGACCGGTCCGAGCGCGTGCGCACCTACAACTACCCGGAGAACCGGATCGCCGACCACCGCGTCGGCTACAAGGCGCACAACCTGGACTCCGTGCTCGCCGGGGACCTGGACGGCGTGCTCGACGCGCTGACCGAGGCCGAGCGGAACGAGCGGCTCGCCGGGGCGACCCGGTGACCACCCGCAGCTCGTTGCGCGTCGAGATCCTGACGGCCACCGCGGCGCTGGCCGCCGCCGGCGTGGGCAGCCCGCAGGTCGACGCCGAGCTGCTCGCCGCCCACCTGCTCGGCGTCCCGCGCACGCGGCTCGGCCTGGTGCCGCTGGTCGACGACGGCTGGGTCACCCGGTACCGGGAGCTGGTCGCCGGTCGGGAGCGGCGGGTGCCGCTGCAGCACCTGACCGGCGTGGCGGTGCTGGGCCCGGTCGAGGTCGAGGTCGGTCCCGGGGTGTTCGTGCCGCGCCCGGAGACCGAATCGCTGGTGGAGTGGGCGGTCGCGGCGGTGCGGGGCGTCACGACGCCGGTCGTCGTCGACCTGTGCACCGGCAGCGGGGCGATCGCCCTCGCCGTCGCGGCGGCCCGGCCGGACGCCCGGGTGCACGCGGTGGAACGGAGCCCGCACGCGCTGTCCTGGGCCCGGCGCAACGTCGAGCGGCACCGGGCGGCCGGCGGCAGCCCGGTCGACCTGCGCGGCGGCGACATCGCCGACCCGCGGCTGCTGGTGGACCTGGAGGGCCAGGTCGACCTGGTCACCGCCAACCCGCCGTACGTGCCGGAGGGCACGGCGGTGGAGCCGGAGGTCGGCGTCCACGACCCCGCCGAGGCGGTCTTCGCCGGCCCGGACGGCCTGGACGTCATCCGGCCGCTGCTGTCGGTGGCCGCGGCCCTGCTGCGGCCCGGCGGCGTCCTCGCCGTCGAGCACGACGACACCCAGGGCGAGTCGGTGCCCGCGCTGCTGCGCTCCCGCCGGGTGCTCGCCGACGTCGAAGACCACCGGGACCTGTCCGGGCGGCCGCGGTTCACCACGGCGCGCCGGGTGCGGCTGCGCGACCGCTGACCGTCCGGCGGACGGACCCCGCAGGTCGGCGGCGCCGCCGCGAACTGCGAGACTGCACCGGTGCGGACCTACGACTGCTCGGATCCCGGTGAACGCCGTCTCGGCCTGACCGCGGCCGCGGGGGCCGCGGCCAGCGGCTCGCTCGTCGTCCTGCCCACCGACACCGTCTACGGCATCGGCGCCGACGCGTTCAACGCCGGTGCGGTGGCCGCGCTGCTGGCCGCCAAGGGCCGGGGCCGTGACATGCCGGTGCCGGTGCTGGTCGGGTCGTGGAACACCATCGACGGCCTGGTACACGCCGTGCCGCCGGTCGCCCGGTCGCTCATCGAGGCGTTCTGGCCCGGCGGCCTGTCCCTGGTGGTGCAGCACGCGTCGTCGCTGGCGTGGGACCTGGGTGACTCCCGCGGCACGGTCATGGTCCGGATGCCGCTGCACCCGGTCGCGCTCGACCTGCTGCGGTCGGTGGGCCCGATGGCGGTCTCGTCGGCCAACCGCAGCGGGCAGCCGCCGGCAACGTCTGCGGAACAGGCGGCCGAGCAGCTCGGCGAGTCGGTCGAGATCTACCTGGACGGCGGTCCGGCGCCGATCGGCGTGGCCTCCACGGTGCTGGACGTCACCGGTGACGTCCCGCGGGTGTTGCGCCAGGGAGCCGTACCGCTGGACGAGGTCCGCCGCGTCGCCGGCGAGGTCGAGGTCGTCGGCTAGCACGACCTGCTCCACCGGCCGGTGGTCGCGCGCTACCCGGGAACGCCGTCGGGCCCGTCCGGCGGCGTGCGGACGGGCCCGTGGCGTCGACCCCCGGCGTGGGGCTCTCGCCGGCGCGCGGTCCGGACCCGGTGTCGTCCCGGCAGGGGACCGGGGGCGGTGCCGCGCGGCGGCTCACCCTCTCGGACGCCGCGACGGCCGGGCGGGTTCCCTGCCGGGCGGGATCCGTGGACCCGGGTCGTCGCCTCCGGGGCAGGCTCGCCGGAACGGTCCACGCGCGCCGGCCGCGGGTCCGGCGCCCGGGGCGCGGCTAGGCTCTCCCGGTGGGCGAGGACTACGCGATACCGGGGCAGGAGTACGCCCTGGTCTTCGCGGCCGCCACACTCGTCACCTTCCTGATCACCGGCGGGGTCCGCGCGGTCGCCACCGCCATCGGCGCGTTCACCCCGATCCGGGACCGCGACGTGCACGTCCGGCCGACGCCCCGGATGGGCGGTGTCGCCGTCTACCTCGGCGTTGCCGCCGGGGTGCTGATGGCCCTGCAGCTGCCGCGCCTGTCGCGGGCGTTCGAGTCGTCGTCGGAGATCAAGGGCGTGCTGGTGGCCGGCGCCGTCATCGTGCTGATCGGCGTGCTCGACGACCGCTTCGACCTGGACGCCGTCACCAAGCTCGCCGGTCAGATCCTCTCGGCCGGCATCCTGGTGCTGTTCGGGGTCCAGTGGGTGCAGATGTGGGTGCCGGCCGACAACCCCGAGGGTGGCACCACCGTGTCGTTCGACAGCGTCCAGGGCGCCGCCATCACCGTGCTGCTCACGCTCGTGCTGGCCAACGCCATGAACTTCATCGACGGGCTCGACGGCCTGCTGACCGGGGTGGCGATGATCGCCGCCATCGGCCTGTTCGTCTTCTCGGTGCACCAGCTGGTGGTGTCCAAGGACGACACCTCGGCGTCCCAGCCGCCGCTGATCGCGGCCGCCCTGGTCGGCGCCTGCCTGGGGTTCCTGCCGCACAACTTCTCCCCGGCGCGGATCTTCATGGGCGACTCCGGGTCGATGTTCATCGGCCTGACCATGGCGGCCGCCACCACCAGCGCCGGGGGCAAGTTGGACACGTCGACCTTCGGCGGCCGCAGCACGGTCGCCCTGCTGGCGCCGCTGATCGTGGTGCTGGCCGTGGTGTTCATCCCCGTGCTGGACTTCCTGCTGGCCGTGGTGCGCCGGACCCGCGAGGGCCGCCACCCGTTCAGCGCGGACAAGCGGCACCTGCACCACCGGATGCTGGCGATCGGGCACACCCAGCGCCAGGCCGTGCTGATCTTCTACCTGTGGGCCGCGCTGCTGTCCGCGTCCGCGGTCTCGCTGGCCTTCGTCACCGACGCGCAGCCCGTGGCATGGCTGACCGCCGCCGGCGTGCTGGTCGCCCTGACGCTCACCCTGTGGCCGTGGGCCAGGGCGCGCCGGCTGCGCCGCTCGCGCGCCGGGGTGGGCTGATGCGCTCCCGCCGGGAGGCCGGCACGGCCGCCGCCGCGGGCGACCCTGCTCGCGACACGACGGCCCCGCAGCTGCGCCTGGCCGAGACGGCCAGGGCCGCCGACCGCAGCCGCACGGGCGGGGTGTGGTCGCTGGGCCACCTGCGGACCTGCTGGGTCGTGCTGCTGGTCCTGGAGGCGGTGCTCGCCGTGGTCGCAGGGCTGGTGGCGGGCGGGCGGGCGGTGCTCGGCGTGACCCTCGGCGCGGCCGTCGTCGGGCTGTTCTTCACCGTGTCGGCGGTGGTGATCGCGCGGGTCGGCCGGCGCAGCCCCCGCCTGGTGATGCTGGCGGCTCTCGGCACCTACGTGGTCAAGGTGGTCGCCCTCGGCGTGGTGCTCGCCGTGCTGCCGCGGGACGGCGCCGTGGACACCCGCTGGCTGGCCGGCGCGGTCGGCCTCGGGGTGTTCGGCTGGCTCGGCGCGCACATGCGCTACGTCTGGACGACCAAGATCTTCTACGTCGACCCCGGCTGACCGGCGCCGCGGCGCGCCCGGCCGTCGCGCAGGGCCGGGGACCCGGCAGGCCGTCGCCCGCCGGAGCCCCACCGGCCCGACGCGGCACGTCGGAGCACCGGGCGCGATCTTCCCCGACGGTGCACCAGTCTTCTACCAATTGTAGAAATCGCGCTTCCCGGTGAGGACCGGCCTGCGGCGCCCTGCTAGGGTCGCTGTGCCATGAAGATGCGGGCCAACGTCGACTCCACCTCCTCGGGAGCCAACGAGGGTTGGGCCGTGATGACCACCCTGCTCTCCGGGTTCGTGCTGTGGGGTGGCATCGGTTGGCTGTTGGACCGGTGGTTCGGGACGCATTTCCTGACGCCGGTCGGGCTGATGGTCGGCATGGCGTTGGGCATCTACGCGGTTGTCGCCCGGTTCGGCGGCCTGTCCGGGACCTCGGTCCCTGACGGGAGCCGGGCCCCGGGCCGCTCATCGGCCGTTCCGGTTCCGGTGGGCGACACAGTGCAGCCACCTCCGGCCAGCACCCGAAGGGAGACGCAGTGACGGGGCACCTGCTGCACCAGTTGGCGCTACTGGCGGCGGAGAACGAGGGCGGGTTCCAGGCGCCCACGGTCCAGCACTCCTTCTTCTTCGACCCGGTGGGGGACGGCTCCTTCATCGCCTCGAAGAAGGCCATGATCCTGCTCGGCATCGGCGTCGTGGCGATCATCGCCTTCTTCGTCGCCGCCGCCCGCCGCGCGGCCGTGCTGCCCGGCAAGCTGCAGTTCGCCGGCGAGGGCCTCTACGGGTTCGTGCGCAACGGCGTGGCCATCGAGGTCATGGGCAAGCAGGGCCGGCGCTGGGCGCCGTTCCTGGCGACGCTGTTCATCTTCATCCTGGTGCTGAACCTGATGGAGCTCGTCCCGGTCGCCCAGCTGCCGGTCACCTCGCACTTCGCGATCCCGGTGTTCCTGGCGGTGCTGATCTGGCTGCTCTACAACGGCGTCGGCATCCGCAAGCACGGCCTGTTCGGCTACCTCAAGCTGCAGACGTTCATCCCGGGCGTGCCGTGGTACATGCACATCTTGCTGATCCCGATCGAGTTCCTGTCGAACATCCTGCTGCGGCCGTTCACCCTGGCCGTCCGGTTGTTCGCCAACATGTTCGCCGGCCACATGCTGGTGGGCGTCGCCGCGGCGGGCACCGTCTTCCTGCTGGAGTCGGGCGGCGCCGGGTACGCGTTGTTCGTGCTCCCGGGGCTGGCCAGCATCCTGCTCGTCTTCTTCGAGCTGCTGGTCTGCTCGCTGCAGGCCTACGTGTTCACGCTGCTGGCCGCCATCTATCTCGAGGGGTCGCTGGCCGACTCGCACTGAGCCCGCACCCGGGCACCCGGCGGACGGTCGCCGGGTGTCGTCCCGGAGGATCCCGACGCATCCCGCCACTCGAGCCGTACCCGGCATCCGACCGCACCGGATGCCACGCACGACGCGACACCGGCTCCGACCGGACGGCCCGAGCCGGGCCGCCGACCGACCACCACCGCACCACCGAGCGCAGTGCCCACCCACCGCAGCGATCCGAGAAAGCGGATCTCGTGAAAGGGAGAAGCCCCCATGGCTGACGTGTCCTACCTGGCAGAACTCACCGGCAACATCGGCACCGTCGGGTACGGTCTCGCCGCGATCGGCCCCGGCATCGGTGTGGGCATCGTGTGGGCGTCCTACATCCAGTCCACGGCGCGCCAGCCGGAGTCCGCGGGCCTGACCCGGACCTACGCGTTCCTCGGGTTCGCCGTGTCCGAGGCGCTGGCCCTGCTGGGCTTCGTCGTGCCGTTCATCATCACCTGACGGTTCCGGATACCGCCGCCGTGTCGACCACCGTCCGCGACCCCGGGCTCCGTGGGAAGGGTTCAAGATGACCAGCACCGTGCTCCACGCCGCCGCCGGCACCCCGCTGGCCGCCGAGGGCGAGATCAACCCGATCGGCCTGCCCTGGGGCGAGGTGCTGATCGGGGTCATCGGCTTCGCGGTCCTGCTGTTCGTGCTGGGCAAGTTCGTCTGGCCGCAGTTCGAGAAGGCCTACGCGGCCCGGACGAAGGCGATCGAAGGCGGCATCGCCGATGCCGAGGCCGCGCAGCGGGAGGCCCGGGACGCGCTCGAGCAGTACCGGGCGCAGCTGGCGGGCGCCCGTGAGGAGGCGGCCAAGATCCGCGAGGACGCCCGGGCCCAGGCGCAGGCGATCCGCGACGACATGCTCACCCAGGCGCACGCCGAGTCCGAGCGGATCGCCGCGGCCGGCCGGGCGCAGCTGGACGCCCAGCGCGCGCAGATCGTGGCCGAGCTGCGGTCGGACCTCGGCCGGGTGTCGGTCGACCTGGCGTCCCGCGTCGTGGGTGAGTCGCTGGAGGACGAGGCCCGGCAGCGGCGCACCGTCGAGCGATTCCTCGCCGACCTGGAGCGCTGATGGAGCACATCGCGAGCCGGCAGTCCCTCGAGGACTCGACCCGGCGGCTGCTGTCGGTGGCCGCGCCGCTGGACGACGCCGGACTGGAACAGCTGGGTGGCGAGCTGGCCGCGGTGGGCGGCCTGCTGCACCGCGAGACCGCCCTGCGGCGGACGCTGTCCGAGACGACGACGCCGATGGAGACCCGCGTCGGGATCATGGACCGGTTGCTCGCCGGCAAGGTGAGCCAGCCGACCCGCACCCTCGTCGACCACGTGCTGCGCCAGCCGTGGGCCTCCGGCGCGGACCTGCGGGACGGCTTCGACCGGCTCGGCCGGACGGCCATGTTCCTGCGGGCCGAGCGGCTCGGCGAGCTCGACGACGTCGAGGACCAGCTGTTCCGCTTCGGCCGGATCATCGCGGCCAGCCCCGAGCTGTCCGTGGTGCTCGACGACCCGACCGTCACCGGCCCGGCGCGGGCGCAGCTCGTCCGGCGCCTGCTCGAGGGCCGGGCGCACCCGCTGACCGTGCAGCTGCTGACGGCGCTGGCCCGCGAGCCCGGCGGCCGGTCGTACCTGCACGGCGTGCGCGAGCTCGTCGACCAGGCGGCGGAGCGGCGGGACAAGGTCGTCGCGGTGGTGCAGACCGCCGTCGCGCTGACCGCCGAGGACCGCAGCCGGCTGGTCGCCGCCCTCGGCCGGATCTACGGGCGCGCGGTCACCACGCACGAGATGGTCGTGCCGGCGCTGCAGGGCGGCATCCGGGTGCTGGTCCAGGACGAGGTCATCGACGGCAGCGTCGCCGGCCGGCTGGACGGCCTGCGCCGGCGGCTCGCCGGCCGGGCCTGACCGGGGCCGTGGCAGATGAGCCGCGCGGGCGCGCACGGCGGCAGCACCGCACGACGAGGGACACTGGAAGGGACCGCGCCGGACACGGCCGGGAGCACTGCGCAGCGCACCACCCTGTACCGAGGAGAACGGGAACGCGATGACCGAACTGACCATCTCCGCCGACGAGATCCGGTCGGCGATCGACTCCTACGTCGCCGACTACGCCCCCGAGGTGACCCGCGAGGAGGTCGGCGTCATCGCCGACACCGGGGACGGCATCGCGACCGTCGAGGGACTCCCGTCGGCGATGGCCAACGAGCTGCTGCAGTTCCCGGGCGGGGTGCTGGGCGTGGCGCTGAACCTCGACGTGCGGACCATCGGTGCCGTCGTCCTCGGTGACGCCAACACCCTGGAGGAGGGGCAGCAGGTCACCCGCACCGGCGAGGTGCTGTCCGTCCCGGTCGGCGACGCTTTCCTGGGCCGGGTGGTGAACCCGCTCGGGCAGCCGATCGACGGGCTCGGCGAGATCGCCGCGGAGGCCACCCGCGCCCTGGAGATCCAGGCCGCCACCGTGGTGCAGCGGCAGGGCGTCAGCGAGCCGCTGCAGACCGGCATCAAGGCCATCGACAGCATGACGCCGATCGGCCGCGGCCAGCGCCAGCTGATCATCGGCGACCGCAAGACCGGCAAGACCGCGGTCTGCGTGGACACGATCATCAACCAGAAGCAGAACTGGGCGACCGGTGATCCCGCCCAGCAGGTCCGTTGCATCTACGTGGCCATCGGGCAGAAGGGCACCACGATCGCCGGCATCCGCCAGGCGCTCGAGGACGCCGGCGCGCTGGAGTACACGACGATCGTGGCGGCCCCGGCCTCGGACAGCGCCGGCTTCAAGTGGCTCGCGCCCTACACCGGCTCGGCCATCGGCCAGCACTGGATGTACCAGGGCAAGCACGTCCTCATCGTCTTCGACGACCTGACCAAGCAGGCCGAGGCCTACCGCGCCATCTCGCTGCTGCTGCGCCGGCCGCCGGGCCGCGAGGCCTACCCCGGCGACGTGTTCTACCTGCACTCCCGGCTGCTGGAGCGCTGCGCCAAGCTGTCCGACGAGCTGGGCGGCGGTTCAATGACCGGCCTGCCGCTGATCGAGACCAAGGCCAACGACGTGTCGGCCTACATCCCGACCAACGTCATCTCGATCACCGACGGCCAGTGCTTCCTGGAGTCGGACCTGTTCAACGCGGGTGTCCGGCCGGCCATCAACGTCGGCATCTCGGTGTCGCGAGTGGGCGGCGCCGCGCAGATCCGGGCCATGCGCAAGGTCTCCGGCACGCTGCGCCTGGATCTGTCGGCCTACCGCGAGCTGGAGGCCTTCGCCGCGTTCGGCTCCGACCTGGACCCGGCGTCCAAGCGCGCGCTGGCCCGCGGGTCCCGGCTGGTCGAGCTGCTCAAGCAGCCGCAGTACCAGCCGTTCCCGGTGGCCGAGGAGGTCGTCTCGATCTGGTCGGGTACCCGCGGGCACCTGGACCGGGTCCCCGTCGAGGACGTCCGGCGCTTCGAGACCGACTTCCTGCAGTTCCTGCGGCACTACCAGGGCGAGCCGCTGCGGCAGATCGCCGAGGGGCGGGACCTGACCGACGACATCGAGCAGGTGCTGCTGCGCGCGCTCGACGAGTTCAACGCCTCCTTCACCACGTCCGAGGGTCGCACCCTGGGCCGGGAGCAGGAGGCCGAGGCGATGGACCCGGCCGACGTCGGCCAGGAGCGGGTCCAGGTGCGACGGCCGGCTCCGCCGGCACAGCGCTGAGCCACCGGCTCCGCCCGGCAGCGGCAGCAGGGACGATGGGACAGACAGGCGGCGGGGTGGTCACCGGGGGACCGGTGGCCACCCCGCCCGGCACGGAGGGAGGTGGGCGGTGGCTGCCCAGGTGAGGGTGCTGCGCCAGCGGGTCCGTTCGGTCCGCTCGACGCAGAAGACCACCAAGGCCATGGAGATGATCGCGACCTCGCGCATCGCCAAGGCCCAGGCCAAGGTGGCCGCGGCCGCACCGTACTCGGCGCAGATCACCGACGTGCTCACCGCGCTGGCGTCGGCGTCCACGCTGGACCACCCGCTGCTCACCGAGCGTCCCGAGGCCCGCCGCGCCGGCATCCTGGTGGTCACCTCGGACCGCGGGCTGGCGGGCGGCTACAACGCCAACACCCTCAAGGCCGCGGAGGAGCTCCGGTCGCTGCTGCGCAGCGAGGGCAAGGAGACGGTGCTCTACGTCATCGGGCGCAAGGGCGTCGGCTACTACAACTTCCGGCAGCGGGCGATCGCGGCGTCCTGGACCGGCTTCTCCGAGAAGCCGGAGTACAGCAACGCGGTGGACGCGGCGCAGGCGATCCTGCCGGCGTTCCTCGCCGGGTCGGACGGGCAGGTCGACACCGAGGGCGGGCCGCAGCCGGGCATCGACGAGTTCCACCTGGTCAGCACGCACTTCGTGTCGATGCTGACGCAGACGCCGCAGGCCCGGCGGGTCGCTCCGCTGGTGGTGGAGTACGTCGGCACGGACACCCGGAACGGGCCCCTGCCGGCCTACGAGTTCGAGCCGGCTCCGGACGCGCTGCTGGACGCGCTGCTGCCGAAGTACATCACCACGCGCATCTACGCCGCGCTGCTCGACGCCGCGGCCAGCGAGTCGGCCGCCCGCCGGCAGGCGTGCAAGTCGGCCACCGACAACGCCAACGAGATCATCCGCAAGCTGTCCCGCGAGGCCAACCAGGCCCGGCAGGCGCAGATCACCCAGGAACTGACCGAGATCGTCGGTGGTGCGGACGCCCTGGCGTCGGCCGCCGACGACGAGGACTGAGCCGGGGCTCCTGACCACCGGCGACCCATCCATCGACTTGATCCACCACCGGCACCGATCACAACAGCAGGGAACGAGGTCATCATGAGTGCACCGGCGAGGTCGCGCACCGCAGGACGGGTCGTACGGGTCATCGGTCCCGTGGTCGACATCGAGTTCCCGCGCGGCGAGGTTCCCGAGCTGTCCAACGCACTGCACGTGCCGGTCACCCTCGGCGGTGAGGAGCGGACGCTCACCCTGGAGGTAGCGCTGCACCTCGGTGACGAGGTGGTCCGTGCGATCTCCATGCAGCCGACCGACGGCCTGGTGCGAGGGGTCCCGGTGACCGACACCGGGGCGCCGATCTCCGTGCCGGTGGGCGACGTCGTCAAGGGTCACGTGTTCAACGCCCTGGGCGCCTGCCTGGACGCGCCGGGCACCGGGGCCGACGGCGAGCACTGGCCCATCTACCGCAAGCCCCCGGCGTTCGACCAGCTCGAGGGCAAGACCGAGCAGCTGGTCACCGGGATCAAGGTCATCGACCTGCTGACCCCGTACGTGACCGGCGGCAAGATCGGCCTGTTCGGCGGCGCGGGCGTGGGCAAGACCGTGCTGATCCAGGAGATGATCACCCGGGTCGCCAAGAACTTCGGCGGCACCTCGGTGTTCGCCGGCGTCGGGGAGCGGACCCGCGAGGGCAACGACCTCCTGACGGAGATGACCGAGTCCGGCGTCATCCACGACACCGCGCTGGTGTTCGGCCAGATGGACGAGCCGCCGGGCACCCGGATGCGGGTCGCGCTGTCGGCGCTGACGATGGCGGAGTACTTCCGGGACGTCCAGAACCAGGACGTCCTGCTGTTCATCGACAACATCTTCCGGTTCACCCAGGCCGGCTCCGAGGTGTCGACCCTGCTCGGCCGGATGCCGTCGGCGGTGGGCTACCAGCCCACCCTGGCCGACGAGATGGGCGAGCTGCAGGAGCGGATCACCTCGACCCGGGGCCGGTCGATCACGTCGCTGCAGGCCATCTACGTGCCAGCGGACGACTACACCGACCCGGCGCCCTCCACCACGTTCGCGCACCTGGACGCCACCACGGAGCTGGCCCGCTCCATCACCGAGAAGGGCATCTACCCGGCGGTGGACCCGCTGTCGTCCACCTCGCGGATCCTCGACCCGCAGTACGTCGGTGCCGAGCACTACCGGGTGGCGCAGGAGGTCAAGCGGATCCTGCAGCGCTACAAGGAGCTGCAGGACATCATCGCCATCCTGGGCATGGACGAGCTGTCCGAGGAGGACAAGCTGCTCGTCGGCCGCGCCCGGCGGATGGAGCGCTTCCTCGGCCAGAACTTCTTCGTGGCCAAGCAGTTCACCGGCCAGGACGGGTCGTACGTCGAGATCAAGGACACCATCGCGGCCTTCGACGGCATCGCCAAGGGCGAGTACGACTCGATTCCGGAGCAGGCGTTCCTGAACGTCGGCGGTCTCGACGACGTCATGGCCAAGGCCAAGACGCTCAACTGAGCCGTCGCCGGCGGTCCCGCACCCGCGGGGCCGCCGGCGTCCGCCGGTGCCCGGTGCCCTCGCGGCGGACCGAGCACCTGGCAGAGCCCGTTAGACTCGGGTCGTCCGGCCGCCGGAGCGGGTTCGCCCGCCGGCGGCCGTCGCGGCCGGAGACACATCGACCGGAGTGGAGGCGGAGCCGTCCGTGGCAGAGATGCAGGTCGACCTGGTCGCCGTCGAGCGCCAGATCTGGTCGGGTACCGCGCAGATGGTGGTGGCCCGGACGGTCGACGGCGACATCGGCGTCCTGCCGGGGCACGCCCCGCTGCTGGCGCAGCTGCGTGAGGGCTTCGCAGCCCGGATCGTGTCGCCGGACGGCTCCGTGATGAGCGTCGCCGTCCACGGCGGTTTCCTCTCGGTGACCCGGGACGGCGTGTCGATCCTGGCCGAGGATGCCGAGCTGCGTGACGAGATCGACGTGACCCACGCCCGCAAGGCCTACGAGGACGCCAAGGCCCGCGGCGGCGACTCCGCCGACGCCCTGCAGGAACTGCGCCGGGCGCGGGCACAGCTGCTCGCCGCCGGCGAGTCGATCTGAGCGGATCCGGTCCGGCATGCAGAGCGCAGAGGTCGTCGGCCTCGCGCTGTTGCTCGCCATCGTGGTGCTCATCGTCGCCGTGGCGATCCGCCGGTCCCTGCTGAGCCGGGCCGGCGGTGTGGACCTGTGCTGGCGGCCGGAGTCGTCGAGCCGGTCCCGTGGTTGGGTGTTCGGCCAGGGCCGCTTCTCCGACACCGCTCTGGTGCTCTACCGGTCGTTCTCGCCGCTGCCGCTGGCGTCGCGCACGCTGGACCGCGAGGATCTCGAAATCGGTGCCCGGCGGTCGCCGACCCGCGGGGAGGCCGACCTGCTGCCGGTCGGGTCGGTGATCGTGCGGTGCAACGACGGCCGGCAGCCGTTCGAGATGGCCTTGTCCGAGCAGAGTCTCACCGGCCTGCAGGCCTGGCTGGAGTCGGTGCCACCGGCACTGGGGCAGTCGCGGGGGCGGCAGGCGCGCGGCTGACCGGCGGGTCGTCGGCGGCGGGCGTGGAGCCGGCGGCGGGGCAGCGATCGCGCTGCACCGGCCGACCGGGCGGATGGTCGTGGGCTGTCCGCGGCCACCGACGCGAGCCGGTCCCGGAACGTCCGGGACCGGCCGGGTCCCGGCGGCCCCGTCGCGGTCGACGGATCTCCGCGACCGCCGCTGCTACGGCGGCCCGGCCCGCGACGTCCGGCTCCGCGGGCCGGTCGCTGCCCGCCGGGTGCGGGCGGCCGCCGGCCCCGGAACCGGCTGTCTCCGCGGATCCCGCCCCGTCAGTCCCGCTTGCCGCCCGGCACCCAGGTGACGTCGCCGGCCGGGTTCGCCACCCGGGCCAGGATGAACAGCAGGTCGGACAGCCGGTTGAGGTACGTCGGCGCCAACGGGTTCGTCCGGTCCGGATCCGCCGCCATCAGCGCCCACGCGCTGCGCTCGGCCCGGCGGGCGACCGTCCGGGCCTGGTGCAGCAGGGCCGCGGCGGCCGTCCCGCCCGGGAGCACGAAGCTGTGCAGCGGCTCGAGCTGCTCGTTGAACAGATCACAGTCGGCCTCGAGGCGGGACACGTACTCCGTGGTGATCCGCAGCGGCGGATGCTCCGGATCCGGTACGACCGGCGTGGACAGGTCCGCGCCGAGGTCGAACAGCTCGTTCTGCAGCCGGCGCACGACGGCCAGTACGGGAGCCGCCGGCGATCCCAGCGCCACCACCAAGCCGAGCGCGGCGTTCGTCTCGTCGCAGTCGGCGTAGGCGACCAGCCGCGGGTCCGTCTTGGCCACCCGCGAGAAGTCGGCGAGACCGGTCGTCCCGTCGTCGCCGGTGCGGGTGTAGATGCGGGTCAGGTGGACGGCCATCGCGCCAGGATAGGTGCCGGCTCCGGACGGTCCGACGGGTCAGCCCGCGTCTCGGCCCGGGACCGGCCGGCGCGGACACCGTGTCGGCCGGCGGCGTGTCGGGAGGACGGCCGACGCGGACGGGCCGGGCGACGGACGACGGACGATGTCGTGGCACCGGGGGGCCCGGTCCTGCTCCCGCCCTGAGTCACCGGACCCGCCGCCGGCAGCTCGGACGGTCCGCGCCCTGGACCTCTGCCCGGCGGCCGACGTCCCCCGTCCCGCCCGGCGGGGCGTCGCGCGGGAGCCGCGGACCGGCCGGGGTGGAGGCGGCACGGCGATAGAGTCCCCAGCGTGGACGACACCTTCCTGGTCGCCGGGGGCGCGCGGCTGGACGGGCACGTCCGGGTGGCGGGCGCCAAGAACAGCGTGCTGAAGCTGATGGCCGCCGCGCTGCTCGCCGAGGGCACGACCGTGCTGACCAACGCCCCCGCGATCCTCGACGTGCCGCTGATGGCCGACGTCCTGGGCGGGCTCGGATGCATCGTCAAGATCTCCGGTGACGAGGTCTCGATCACCGTGCCCGCCGACCTCGCCTGGGCGGCGGACTTCCCGGCCGTGGGCCGGCTGCGGGCGTCCGTGTGCGTGCTCGGCCCGCTGATGGGACGGTGCCTGCGCGCCCGGGTGGCCCTCCCCGGCGGGGACGCCATCGGGTCCCGCCCGCTGGACATGCACCAGAGCGGCCTGCGCGCCATGGGCGCGCGGATGGCCATCGAGCACGGTTTCGTCATCGGCGAGGCCGACGGGCTGCATGGCGCCGACATCGTGCTGGACTTCCCGAGCGTCGGTGCGACCGAGAACATCCTGATGGCCGCGGTGCTGGCGCGCGGCACGACGACCATCCGCAACGCCGCGCGGGAGCCGGAGATCGTCGACCTGGCCGTCATGCTGGGGCAGATGGGCGCCCGGGTGACCGGCGCCGGCTCGGCGACCATCACCATCGAGGGCGTCGACCAGCTCCGTCCCACCGAGCACCGCACGGTCGGCGACCGGGTGGTCGGCGGCACCTGGGCGTACGCGGCGGTGATGACCCGCGGGCGGATCCGCGTCGAGGGAGTGGACGCCGCCCACCTGTCCGCGCCGCTGGACCGGCTGTCCGAGGCCGGGGCCAGCATCGCGGTGGAGCCCGACGGCTTCCTGGTCGACATGGCGGGGCGGCCGCGCGCCGTCGACGTGCTGACCATGCCGTACCCCGGGTTCCCGACCGACCTGCAGCCGATGGCACTGGCCCTGGCGGCGGTGGCGGACGGCCACTCGCTGATCACCGAGAACGTGTTCGAGGCCCGGTTCCGGTTCGTCGACGAGCTGATCCGGATGGGCGCGGACGCCAGGACCGACGGTCACCACGCGTCGCTGCGGGGCCGCGAGCGGCTGTCCAGCGCGCCGGTCTGGGCGACCGACATCCGTGCCGGGGCCGGCCTGGTGCTCGCCGGGCTGGTGGCCGAAGGAGTCACCCAGGTGCACGAGGTCGGGCACATCGACCGGGGCTATCCCTGGTTCGTCGAGGACCTGCAGGCCCTGGGCGCCGACGTGCAGCGCGTCGCCGGCTGAGCTCGGATCCGGCCGGGCGGTCCGCGGTGTCCCCGTGCCCGACCGGGCAGGCCTGCGGTTGCGCGGGTGTCCGCCCGAGCAGATCCGCGGTGCGGCGGGTGTTCCGTCATGCGTGTCCCTGTCATGCATGTCCCTGTCGACGTGTCGCGTCGTGCGTGTCCCGTCGGGCAGCCGGACCGTCCGGTCCGTTGGTTCCGTCGACGGTGCACCGCGGTCCGTGCCGGACGGTGTGCACCGCGCCGCGGCCGCGGGCCGGTGACCGGATCCCGGCCGCCGTCGTGGCCGGTCCGGCCAGGGTGTCGGTCCGGTCGCGACGGCCGCGGGCCGGTGCGGGCAGCCTGCCGGCCGGTGCAATGCGGACGTCCGCTGCTGGCGGTCCTTGCGCACCCGATGCGAGATCGAGCGGATTCCGGCGGGCGGCGGACGGGCCGATAGGCTGCTCCGGTGCGTCTGGTGGTTGCCCGCTGTGCCGTCGACTACGTCGGGCGGCTGACCGCCCACCTGCCGATGGCGCCCCGCCTGTTGCTGATCAAGGCGGACGGGTCCGTGTCGATCCACGCCGACGACCGTGCCTACAAGCCGCTGAACTGGATGTCCCCACCGTGCTGGCTCACCGAGGAACCGGGACTGTGGCGGGTCGAGAACAAGGCGGGGGAGCAGCTCCTCATCACGATCGAGGAGGTGCTGCACGACTCCAGCCATGCGCTGGGCGCCGATCCCGGGCTGGTCAAGGACGGCGTGGAGGCGCACCTGCAGGCTCTGCTGGCCGAGCAGGTCGAGCTGCTGGGAGCCGGGTACAGGTTGATCCGGCGGGAGTACCCGACGCCGGTCGGGCCGGTGGACCTGCTGTGCCGGGACGCGTCCGGTGCCGTGGTGGCCGTGGAGATCAAACGCCGCGGCGAGATCGAGGGCGTCGAGCAGCTCACCCGGTACGTCGACCTGCTCAGCCGCGACCCGTTGCTGGGTCGGGTGACCGGCGTCTTCGCGGCGCAGCAGATCAAGCCGCAGGCCCGCACGCTCGCCGAGGACCGCGGTCTGCGGTGCCTGGTCCTGGACTACGACCGGATGCGCGGCGTGGACGACGTGGCGGGCCGGCTGTTCTGACTCCGGGCCTGCTGCAGCACTGTTCGCCGTCGGCGCAGCTCGCGCGGCGAGCCTGCGTCGAGGCGTCGATTAGCCTGGGTGGTGCGGCCGGTACGCCGGTCCGCCCGGGTCGCCGACAACGGCGACCGTCTGATGCGGGAAGAGGTCGAGCGTGGACGTCAAGATCGGTGTGACCGACAGCAACCGTGAGCTGGTCGTCAGCTCGGCGTCCCAGCCCGACGAGATCGAGGCGCTGGTCGCCAAGTCGCTCGAGGACCCGAAGGGGACGCTGACCCTGGTCGACGACAAGGGACGTCGGGTGATCGTGCCGTCGGCCCGGATCGCCTACGTCGAGATTGCGCCCTCGGACACCCGCCGCGTGGGTTTCGCGGTCACCGCCTGATCCTCGGCGTCGCACCGGCTGCCACCGTCACCGCCGGGGCCACGACGGGTTGCCGTCACGGAGCCCACGTGCCGCCTGCCGCCGTTCTATCCGGCCCACGACGGGTGACGGGTACGGGTGCGGGCGCCGGGGCGCCGCGGGCCGGCATGCCATTGCTGCCGGCCACGGTGTCGAGCTGGTGTGCATCGGCCGTGTCACGGGTTGCGCTCCTGCCTCGTCCCGCCGGGCCACGGGTCCACCCGTCGGTGCGCCCGATGCTCCGCCGCACTCGGGGATCCGGGCAGAGGATCTGCCGCGCCGCGACGGTCCGGCGCGACCGGATCGACCGCCCGCTATCCGTGCATGGGGAACCGGGAGATGCCGCGCCAGGCCAGCGTCGAGATGAGCTCGACGGCCTCGTCGACGGGCACGCCACCTCCCTGCGCCACCCACCAGCGGGCGCTCACCTGGGACAGGCCGACCATCCCGGCGGCCAGCAGCCGTGCCCGCTGCGGGTCCACACCGGTGTCCGCGGTGATGGTGGCCGTGATGGCCTCCACGCAGTCGGCCGTGGCGCGTTCCACGACGGTCTCGACCGACGACTCGCCGCGCAGATCCGACTCGAAGATCAGCCGGTACGCCTGGGCGTCGTCGGCGACGTAGGTGAAGTAGGCGCGGACCGCGCGGCGGGTCCGGTCCTGGTTGTCCTCGGTGCCGTCGAGCGCCTGCCGCACCCGCTGCACCATGTCCTGTGCGGACTCCGCGAGCAACGCCAGGTACAGCTCGAGCTTGGACGGGAAGTGTTGGTATAGCACCGGTTTGCTGACTCCGGCGCCGACGGCGATGTCGTCCATGGCCGCGGAGTGATAGCCCTGGGCGACGAAGACCAATCGGGCGGCGTCCAGCAACTGCGTCCGCCGGTCGGACCGGGACAGCCGCGGGGTGGATCGGCTCCCTGCAGGCGCCGGCCTGGTCACCGTGCCTCACCGCCTCCCCGGCGCGGGCCGCTGCGGCCCACGTCCCGCGCGGCAGGAGCCGCGCCCGGTACACCCTAGTCGTCCGGCCGTCGACCGCCCCGAGGTCCGCCTGCGGCACCATCGACAGATGTCCCCGACGCTGCCCGTCTATCGCCGGGTGGTCCATGACGAGCTGACCCGCCTGTCCGACGCCCCGCTGTCGGACCGGGCCCTGCCGGAGCCGCTCCCGCTCGACGCCCCGCCGCCGGACGGCTGGTACGAGCGGGTCGACGGGCGTGGGCTCTTCGTGCGGCGGACCACACCTCCCCTCGGAGCGGCCGCACCGTCCGACCAGGCCTGGTACGTGCACGGGCTGGCGGGGTCGACGACCAACTGGACGCAGCTCGCCGACCTGCTGGCCGACCGCGCCGTCGGGTACTCCGTGGACCTGCCCGGGCACGGACGGTCCGATCCGCCGCCGCACGGCCGGTACCGGCTCTCGGACGATGCCGACCTGGTCGCCGCGGTCATCCGCCGGCGCTCGGACCGCCCGGTGCACCTGGTCGGGAACTCGCTCGGCGGCATGGTGGCGGTGGGCATCGCCGCCCGTCATCCCGACCTCGTCCGGTCCCTGACCCTGATCTCGCCCGCCGTGCCGGATCTCCGGATGACCACCGACCGTGGGGCCGACCGACGGCTGGCCCTGCTGCTGTTGCCCGGGACGACGGGAGTGGCGGTGCGGCGGCTGTCCGCCGTCGACCCGGCGGAGCGGGCGCGCGGGATGGCAGCGGTCTGTTTCGGTGACCCGTCCGTGATCACCGAGGACCAGTTCCGCGCCGCCGCCGAGGACCTGGCGTGGCGCACCGGCTTGCCCTGGGTGCACCGGTCGCTGCTCGGGTCGCTGCGCGCGTTGATGACCAGCTACCTGTCGCGAGGCTCGTCCTCGTTCCGCGCGGCGGCCGCCCGGATCTCGATCCCCACGCTGGTGGTCTGGGGCACCCGCGACCAACTGGTCGACCCCCGCCTGGCCGAGCGGACCGCGGCCGCGTTCCCCGACGCCTCTCTGCTGCTGCTGCCCGGGCTCGGGCACACCGCGATGATGGAGGACCCGACCACCACGGCACGCGCCGTGCTCGCGCTCTGGGACGGGGTGGAGCACGCCGGAACTCACGGTCGCCGACCTCCCGGCCGGTCGGACCTGCCGGGCGCGCCGGAGCAGGCGCCGGGCACCGTTGTGGCAACCTCGTGACCGTGACGCGACCTGCCCGCGACCATCGTGCCGATCCGGGCCGGTCCGACCGGACCAGCCGGTCGTCTGCGGGACGCCGGAATACCGGTGCAGTTCCGCCGACGGGGCTGCGCCGCGGCCACGGCATCGGTCCGTCGTCGCTGTGGGCGGACGACGACGCCCCCACCGCCCGGGAGTCGAGCGGCGCGACCAGCACCGGCGCCGCCCGGCGCTCCGCCGGGCGCGCGTCGTCGGGCGGACGCCGGACGCCGCGGCCGCCGTCCGGACGCCGAGGGTTGCTTCGCCGGGTCGGATGGCGCGGCTACGCCATCCCCATCCTGCTCGCGCTGACCGTGGTGGCGGTCCTGCAGGTCGCCCGCAACACCCCACGCACCGCCGCGTCCACCCCGGTGGCGCAGACGGTCACGACCGTGGTGTCCGGCGTCCCCACGACGGTCACCGTCAGCGGTCCTCCGGCGACCGTCACGGAGACCCGTTCCGTCACCGGTGCGACCGCTGCGACCGCTGCGACGGGCGCGACCGCTGCCACCGCGACGGCGCCCACCGGACCGGATCCGTCGGGGTCGTTCTCCGCCGCCATCCCCTCCGGCGCACTGCCGCCGGGGGAGGCGTTCACCGCGCGGGGCAAGGGCACGTGGCACGTGGTCGCCGGTACCAGCCCGGCGCGAGGGTCCGGCGCCCGGGTCTTCACCTACACCGTGGAGGTCGAGGACGGCATCGAACCGGCGGCCGCCGACAAGGAGTTCGCCGCCAAGGTCGACGCCGTCCTCGCCGACCCCAGGTCGTGGATCGGCTCGGGCGACTTCACCCTGCGCCGCATCGACCGGGGACAGCCGTCCTTCCGCATCTCGTTGACCAGCCAGATGACGGTGCGCAGCGCGCCGCTGTGCGGGTGGGACATCCACCTGGAGGCGTCGTGCTACGCGCGCTCGGCGCAGCGCGTCGTCATCAACAACGCGCGGTGGACCAGGGGAGCGGTCTCCTTCAACGGCGACCTGGGGTCGTACCGCGTGTATGCGGTGAACCACGAGGTCGGCCACGCTCTCGGCTACCACCACCAGCCGTGCGGCCAGAACGGCGGCCTGGCGCCCGTGATGATGCAGCAGTCGTGGTCGACCGCCGACGACGAGCTGGCCAAGCTGGACCCGCAGACCATCCCGCCGGACGGCAGGACCTGCCACTACAACCCCTACCCGTTCCCGCGCGGTCACTGACCCCCTCGGCACGGGACCGAGCGCGCCCGACCGGGCCCGCGGCGCCACGGTGGTCCGGTGACCTGCCACCCCGCGGGAAGAACCGAGCGGTGACCGCGGTTGTCCGTTCTGGAGCGGGTGAGCGCCGGTCGGCCGACCCGCACGGCAGACTGGCGCCGCCCACGAGCGCAGCGAACGACGGCGAGGAGATGTGACGTGACGACCCTTCCCCCCTTGGTGGAGCCGGCCGAGTCCCTGTCGAAGGCCGAGGTCGAGCGCTACTCCCGGCATCTGATCATCCCCGATGTCGGGATGGTGGGGCAGAAGCGGCTCAAGAACGCGAAGGTGCTGGTCATCGGCGCCGGCGGCCTGGGCTCTCCCGCGTTGCTGTACCTGGCCGCCGCCGGTGTGGGCACGTTGGGGATCCTGGACTTCGACATGGTCGACGAGTCCAACCTGCAGCGTCAGGTCATCCACGGCCAGTCCGACGTCGGGAAGTCCAAGGCCGTCTCGGCCGCCGAGTCGATCGCCGAGATCAACCCGTTCGTCGAGGTCCGGCTGCACACCGTGCGGCTGGACTCGGACAACGCGTTGGAGATCCTCGGCCAGTACGACCTCATCCTCGACGGCACGGACAACTTCGCCACGCGCTACCTGGTCAACGACGCCTGCGTGCTGCTGGGCAAGCCCTACGTCTGGGGGTCGATCTTCCGGTTCGAGGGCCAGGTGAGCCTGTTCTGGGCGGAGTACGGCCCGCAGTACCGGGATCTCTACCCCGAGCCGCCGCCGCCCGGGATGGTGCCGTCGTGCGCCGAGGGCGGCGTGCTCGGCGTGCTGTGCGCCTCGATCGGTTCCGTGATGGTGACCGAGGCCATCAAGCTGATCACCGGTATCGGCGAGACTCTGCTCGGTCGCCTGATGGTCTACGACGCGTTGGAGATGACCTACCGCACCGTGCGGATCCGCAAGGACCCGGCCGCCCAGCCGGTCACCGGACTGATCGATTACGAGGCGTTCTGCGGGTCGGTGTCCCCGGAGGGTGCCGAGGCGGCCGCCGGACACACGATCTCGGCGCTGCAGCTCAAGCAGAAGATCGACGCCCGGGAGAACTTCCTGCTGGTCGACGTCCGGGAGCCGAACGAGTACGACATCGTCCACATCCCCGGTTCGGTGCTCATCCCCAAGGGTGACATCGTCAGCGGGGAGGCCTTGTCCGCGCTGCCCGTGGACCGGCCGCTGGTGCTGCACTGCAAGTCCGGAGCCAGGTCGGCCGAGGCGCTCGCGGTGCTGCACAAGGCCGGGTTCACCGATGCCGTCCACGTCGGGGGCGGAGTCCTGTCGTGGATCAAGCAGGTCGACCCCAGCCTGCCGACCTACTGAGCCGACCGGCCGGCCGACCTCCCGGAGGGCCGGGCGCGCGCCGCGCGGACGCCGCGTCACCATGGTGACCGGCGCCGCGCAGCACCGGAGCGCCGCTCCGCCACGCGGGACGGGGCGGCATCACGACCGGACCACGGGTCCCGGTTAGGGTCCGTACCTGTGCCGTCCTCGCCGCCGCCGTCCCACGTGCTGGCCGCGTTCGGTGCCCCGCCGGCAGAGGTCGCCGTGCTGGCCGGCGGCCGGGGCGGGGCGTTCCGGGTCGGTGACACGGTGCTGCGGCGGGTCCACGATCCGGCAGCAGCCTCGTTCCTCGCGACGACCTTCGAGCAGCTGCGGGTCAGCGGTATCCGCATCGCACGTCCGGTCCGGGCGTCGGACGGACGTTGGGTCGTGGCCGGTTGGAGCGCCCAGCGCTTCGTCGCCGGGCGCCCGGAGGCCCGGTTTCCCGAGACGATCGAGGCGTCGGTGGCGCTCCACGACGCGCTGGCGGGCGTGGACGAGCCGCGCTTCCTCCGCCAGCGGACCGACGTCCCGGCGATCGCCGACCGACTGGCGTGGGGCGAGGAACCCGGCGGTGCCGTCGACCTGGGCGACGGGCATGCCGCGGCCGTGTACGCCGAACTCGCGGCGCAGCGCCGACCGGTGTCGGTCGAGCCGCAGCTGGTCCACGGCGACATGTTCGGCAATGTCCTCTTCGCAGGCACGGCACCGCCCGCTGTCGTCGGCATGAAACCGTTCTGGCGTCCGGCTGCATGGGCGGCCGGCGTCGTCGCGGTCGACGCCGTGGCGTGGGGCGACGCCGGACCCGAACTGCTCGAGGAGTGGCGCCACCTGCCCGACTGGCCGCAGATGGTCCTGCGCGCCGTGCTGTTCCGCCTGGGGTTCAGCCTGCTGCACCCACGGACCACGCCCAAGTCGCTCGTCGAGATGTTGACCGCGGTGGAGGTCATCCGGTCGTTCCTGCGTTGAGGTCGGAACTCGTCCGCCCGAGCAGGCCCAGGTCGTCCGGGGGCAAGCCGGCCGCTGCGGCCGCGCGGAGCAGCTGAGCCAGGCGGTGGCCGGGGTCGGCCTGCAGACACCTGTCGACGCAGACCGTCGAGAGGGCTCCGTCACCGTGCCGGTAGGCGGCGACGGCCAGCGTCGCCACGATCGCTGCGGCCTGCGGGTCCGGTATCGCGGTCACCACCGAGACCAGGACAGGGATCCAGGGCTGCGCTTCGGCGCGCAACAACCTGCCGAGCAGACGGTCCCGGGCGACGGGATCCCAGACCAGCACGGCAAGGTCCGCCGCCAGGTCGACGTCGACCGTTCGACGGGCGTCCCAGTCCTGCCGTGCGGAGTCGGCCGCCCGGTCGATCTCGCGGAGCAAGCAGTCCGCACCCCCGGCAGCGGCGCCGGCCAGCACGTCCAGGAGTCGACCGGCGGCGCGGTCCGTCGCGCCCGATCCGGCGCGGGCTCGTCCTCCCTCCGGCGCCGCCACGGACCTGACCACCGCCGACCGGTCACCGAGGACGCCGCGGCCGCGCAGCGCCATGGCCATGCCCAGTTCGACGACCTGCGGGTCGTCGGGCCCGGGCACGCCACAGGCCCACGGAGCCTGCCGGTCGACCGGGATGCCGGTCGCGACGTCACCGTCGACCACGTAGGCGTCGAGCACCACCACGGAGGCGCGCCGCAGGTCCGCCACGACGTCGCGGACGCGTTGCTCCTCCTGAGGGCCGCAGTAGCCGGCGACGACCAGTCCACATCTCTCGGCGCGGAGCCGGGGCAGCAGGCGACCGCGGACCTGGGCCCACGGCGCATCGATGTCCACCCGCATCGCCGACACCACCCGGGCGGCGCCGGGCGACAGCGTGATCGTCAGCAGGACCAGGCTGGCGGCCGGGCGGAAGCCGAGGACGAACGGCACCGCGGCGAGCAGGCCTCGCCGACCGTGCACGGTGACGGGTGTCGGGTGCTCTTCCACGGCGTCCACGGTGCGCAGGCGGAGGGCGCACCGGAAGTGCCGCTCAGGTCGTTGTGGACAGCCGGGACCGGAGTGGACAACCGTCGTCGCGGACCGGCCCGAGTCGTGCCACGATCACCACCGCCAGCGCAGCTTCCGCAGGTCCACCCTGCCGTCTCGCACCCGCACGCCCTCCTCGGCCAGTCGACCGGTCTGCTCGTCCCGCAGGTGCGGCGCCGGCGTCCCGTCCGCGCGGACGACCCGGTACCAGGGGACGGACTCGTCCGACATCTCGGCCAGCACCCGGCCGGCGAGCCGCGGCGAGCGGCTGCCGGCGGCCGCGGCGATGTCCCCGTAGGTCGTCACCCTGCCCGGCGGCACCGCCCGCACCAGTTCGAGCATCCGTTCCGCGAGCGCCATGTCCACGCCGGCATCCTGCCCGTCCCGAGGCGCCGGCGCTCCCGCCCGGACCGAGCGCGGCCGGGGCCTGTGGATCGACGTGCTCGCAGGCGGGCGCCGTCGCAGGAGCCAGGTTGCGGAGCACGGCCCGGGCGCGGTGCCGCCGGGGCTGTCGGTGTCCCGTGATGGGATTCCGTCATGCAGATCGCGGCGACGGAGAGGGCGCCCGGACCTGGGGTGCGCTACCGCCTCCTGCTGCCGTCCAGCCCCGGCCCGGTGCACCCGACCGACGAGCAGCGCCGTGTCGTCGACCACGACGCGGGCCGGCTGAAGGTGCTGGCCGGTCCTGGCACCGGCAAGACGACGACGATCGTCGAATCGGTGGCCGCCCGCATCGAACGGGGGACGGCGCCGGAGGAGATCCTGGTCCTGACCTTCTCGCGCCGGGCCGCCGCCGAGCTGGCGCAGCGGATCGCCCGCCGGGTCGGGGTGACGACGCGCGAGCCGCTGGTCCGCACACTGCACTCGTACGCCTACCACCTGCTGCGTGACCAGGCGACGGTCGAGGGGCAGCCGGTCCCGCGGTTGCTGGGTGCCGGTGAGACGGATCGGATGGTGCGGGAACTGCTGGCCGGCCACTGCGCGTCGGGGGGCGGTCCGTGGCCGGTCGAGCTGCACGCCGCCATCACCTCGCAGGCGTTCGCCGCCGAGCTGCGGGATCTGATGCTGCGGGCGGCCGAACGCGGTATCGGACCGACGCGCATGATCGAGCTCGGCCGTCGGCACAACCGGCCCGAGTGGGTCGCCGCCGGGCGGTTCACCCGCGAGTACCAGCAGGTCGGCGATCTGCGCCAGATCAGCGCAGGCCTGGGTGTCGCGCTCGACCAGGCGGAGTTGACCGTGGCGGCGCTGGCCGAGCTGAGCCGCGACGAGGTGCTCCGCCGCGAGCAGTCGCGGATCCGCCGGGTCTTCGTGGACGAGTACCAGGACGTCGATCCGGCCCAGGCCCGCCTGGTCGAGATGATCGGGTCCGGCGCCCGCGAACTGGTGGTCGTCGGGGATCCGGACCAGGCCGTGTACGCCTTCCGGGGCGCGGATCCGGGCGCCCTGCGGGACTTCCGGGCCGACGACACGGTCGCGCTGACCGAGGCTCGGCGGCTCCCGGCCGAGCTGGTCACGGCGACCCGCCGCGTCGCGGAGCGGCTGCCGGGGCCCGCCGTGCACCGCGTCCTGCGGAGCGCGGGAACGGTCGACACCACGCATGCAGCGACCGCCGGCCGAGGTCCCCTGGCGGTGGTCGTCCTCCCTGGCGTCGCGCAGCAGGCCGCGTTCGTCGCCGACGAACTGCGCCGCGCCCACTTGATCGACGGTGTCGCGTGGCGCAAGATGGCGGTGCTGGTGCGCTCGCCGGCCGCCGAGATCGCCGCGCTGTCCCGGGCGTTCGGCGTCGCCGGCGTCCCGCTCGTGGTCGGTCGGCCGGACCAGGTGCTGGAGACCGATCCGGTGGTTTCCGCGCTGCTCACCGTCATCCGTTGCGGGTTGGACCTCACCCGGCTGACCGGCGATGCAGCCGCCGCGCTGCTGTCCTCCCCGCTCGGCGGTCTCGACGCCCTGGCGCTCCGGCGGCTGCGGCGGGCCCTGCGGGCCGGGTCACCCGGAACCGGCTCGGCCGGGGACCTGCTGGCCGGCATCCTCGTCGGCGGGCGCCCGTCGGTCGATCTGCCGCCGGATCTGCGACCGGCCGTGGTCCGGCTGTCCGCCATGGTGGGGACGGTGCAGGATCGCCGGTCGGATGCCACCGCGGAGGACCTGCTGTGGCGGCTGTGGCGGCGGGCGGGCCTGGAGGCGGGGTTGGTGGCCGCCTCCGAACGGGGTGGCCGCGCTGGACAGCAGGCGGACCGGACGTTGGATGCCGTCCTGGCGTTGTTCTCGCTGGCCGCCGAGGTCGCCGAGCGACTCCCGCTGGCCGGAGTCGAGTCCTTCCTGGCGACCGCCGAGCAGCAGCTCATCGCCGACGGGCGGGAGAGCACGAGGGACCGTCAGGTCGACGCGGTGACCGTGCTGTCCGCGCATGCCAGCAAGGGCCTGGAGTGGCAGGTGGTCGTCGTGGCCGGTGTCCAGGAAGGGCGCTGGCCAGATCTGGGCCGTCGCGACAGCCTGCTGCACACGGCCGAGTTGCTGGACCGGGCCGCCGGACAGCCGGTCGGCACCGGCTTCGGCAGGCCCCTCGTCGACGAGCGACGGCTGTTCTACGTCGCTGCGACACGAGCCGGGCGCCGGTTGGTGTGCACAGCGGTCTCCGACGCCGACCACGAGCCGTCACGATTCCTCGAGGAGCTGCTCGGCACAGCCCCTCCGGATGCGTCTGCCGGACCCGGCGGTACCGGTTCCGATCCCGGCGACGGGAGGCGCAGCCGTCACCTCGAGCTCACGGCCCTGGTGGCGGACCTGCGGCGGACCGTGACGGACCCGTCCGCCGAAGGCGACCTCCGGCGCCG
Source organism: Nakamurella endophytica (assembly GCF_014646215.1). GTDB lineage: Bacteria > Actinomycetota > Actinomycetes > Mycobacteriales > Nakamurellaceae > Nakamurella > Nakamurella endophytica. Next base: position 3,481 of record NZ_BMNA01000019.1, on the reverse strand, counting down.
CGCGGCCGAGCACCTGGCCGAGCTCGCGCTGGCCGGGGTGCGGGGAGCCGATCCGGCCGACTGGTACGGACTGGCGGAGGTGTCCTCCACCGCTGACGTCGTCCCGACCGGTGCGGTCGTACAGCTCTCGCCGTCGGCGGTGGAGACCCTGCTGACCTGCCCGCTCCGGGCGGTGCTCGAACGCCGGGGCGGATCCGCGCCGATGGGCGACGCGCAGGTGGAGGGGATCGCCGCACACGCGCTGGCGCACGGGCTGGCTCTCGGGTTGAGCGACGAGCAGATCGAGGAGTACGTCGACGGTTATGCCCGCGAGCAGACGGAGCTGGCTCCGTGGCAGCGCCGAAGGATCGCCGAGGTCCTCACGGCGATGAGCCGCGCCGCTCGGTCCTGGTACGGCTCCACACATCCACCGCGCACACTCCTTGGCTCCGAGGTGGATCTCGACGTCCGGCTGCCTGCCGACCCGGACGATCCCGACAGCACCGGGCGACCGGTGCGGCTGAAGGGCCGGGTCGACTGGCTCTCCGCCGACCCGGACGGTGCCCTGGTGGTGACCGACTTCAAGACCGCGGCCACCCCGGCGACCCGCGCCAAGGTCCGGGACCACCCCCAGCTCGCCACGTACCAGGTGGCGGTCGCCGCTGGTGCGTTCGAAGCGCCGGCCGACGGTTCCGGCGGTCCCGACGGGCCTGTACCGGTCGGCCGAAGCGCCGAGGCGGCCGCCGCGACGACCGGCGGCGCGGAACTGGTGTACCTGCGCGGCGGAGTTCCCAAGACCCTCGCCCAGCCGCCGCTCGACGCGCAGGAGCGGGCGCTCTGGACCGGCCGGCTGCGCGAGGCAGCCGAACAACTTGCGTCGGCGAACCTGCTCGCCCGGGAGAACGACCGGTGCGACCGGTGCCCGGTCCGCGGGTCCTGTCCCGTCCAGGCCGATGGCGAGCAGGTGACGCGGTGACCACCTCGCACGCCGGCGGTGTCGTCGCACCGTCCCGGTCGGGGGAGCGCCGACCGTCGGTGACCGCCTCCGAGCTCAGCCGGCTCCTGGGACTTCCGGAGCCCACGCCGGAACAGGTGGCGGTCATCGAGGCCCCGCTCGCCCCGACGCTGGTCATCGCCGGTGCGGGGTCGGGGAAGACCGAGACGATGGCGGCCCGGGTGCTGTACCTGGTGGCCAACGGCCTGGTGCGGCCCGACCAGGTGCTGGGTCTGACCTTCACCCGCAAGGCGGCAGCCGGCCTGGCAGCGCGCATCCGCAGCCGGCTGCGTGCACTGGCCGCCTCGGGCGTCACGGACCGCGCCGACACGGCCGAGGCCGGCGACCCTGAGGTGTGGACCTACCACGCCTTCGGTGGACGCGTCATCGCCGAGTTCGGTCCCCTCCTGGGCGTCGAACCGCAGGCGCGGGTGCTGACACCCACCGCGGCGTGGCAGCTGGCCCGTCGCGTGGTGACCCGCTGGGACGCCGACCTCGAGACGCTCCTGCGCCCGGACCAGGTGACCGAGTTGGTGGTGGCCGTGGCCGGCGGCATCGCCGACCACCTCGCCAGACCGGCGGACCTGTCCGCGGTCGTCGACCAGGTGATCGAACGGATCCGGGAGGCGCCACCGGGACCGCGACAGCAGTCGGCGCTCCGGCGAAAGCTCGAGGACCACGTGCGGCGGCTCGCCGAGCGTCAGCGGATCGTGCCCCTGGTCGAGGCGTTCGAGCAGGCGAAGCGGGCAGCGGGGGTGGTCGACTTCGCGGACCAGATGCAGCTGGCTGCGGCCCTGGCGGCCGGTCTGCCGGACGTCGGGGTCGCCCTGCGTGCCCGCCACCGGGTCGTCCTGCTCGACGAGTACCAGGACACGGGCCACGCCCAGCGCGTCATCCTGCGCGACCTGTTCGGCGCCGGTGCCCATCCCGATGCGGTCGGCCACCCGGTGACCGCGGTCGGCGACCCGGTGCAGACCATCTATTCGTGGCGTGGCGCGTCGGCGTCCAACCTGCCCAGGTTCGTCGAGGACTTCCCGTCCGCGGACCGCCGCCCCGCGACCGTGCTGTCGCTGTCGACGAGCTTCCGCAACGCCCGCGTGGTGCTCGACGTCGCCAACGAGGTGTCCGCGCCGCTGCGCGCGGGACGGGTTCCGGTGCGGGCGCTGGCGGCACGCCCGGCGGCCCCGACCGGTGAGTTCCGCATCGCCCTGTTCGACACGGCCGAACAGGAGGAGGAGTGGGTCGCCGACCAGCTGGCCGGACGGTGGTCGGCGCACCAGGACCGCACCGGCGCCCCACCGACCATGGCGGTCCTGCTGCGCCGGCGCCGCGACATGGACGCCTACGCCGCGGCACTGCGCGCCCGGGGCCTGCCCGTGGAGGTCGTCGGTCTCGGTGGCCTGCTCGTCGAGCCGGAGGTCGCCGACCTGGTGGCGCTCCTGCAGGTGCTCGTGGACCCCACCGCCGGTGGCGCCATGATGCGGCTGCTCACCGGCGCTCGCTGGCGCTTGGGTGCCGCGGACCTGGCCGCGCTGGCGCGGCGGGCGGTCGCACTCGCCGGCACCCGCGGCGGCGGGTCGGCGGGGTGGTCCGCGCCGACCGACGGCGCCGTGCGCGACGCCCTGGCTCGCGCCACGACGGCCGACGATGCGGAGGCGGCGTCGCTCGTGGACGCGGTGTCCGACCCCGGGCCCGCCGACGAGTACACCGCGGAGGGTCACCGGCGGATCACCCTCTTCGGCGAGGAACTGCGGCGCCTGCGGAGCCGGCTGGCCCAGCCCCTGCCGGACCTGCTCATCGACCTCGAGCGCAGCACCGCCCTGGACATCGAGGTCGCCGTCCACGGCCCGGCCGGCCGTGCCCACCTCGACGCCTTCGCCGAGGTGGTGGCCGACGTGGCGGACGGCGGGGCCGGTCCGGCCGAGCTGGTCGAGTACCTGCGCACCGCCGCCGAACGCGAGGACGGACTCGCGCCCGGAGAGGAGCCACAGGTCAGCACCAGGGTGCAGGTCCTCACCGTGCACGCCGCCAAGGGTCTGGAGTGGCACACGGTCGCCGTTCCACAGCTGTCCCGCTCCGTCTTCCCGTCCGAGCGGTTCCGGAGTTGGCTGTCCGACCCCAACCAGCTGCCGCCCGACATCCGCGGCGACCGGACCGACCTGCCCGCACTGCACCTGGCCGGCGACGCGGACCAGCGAGACCTCGAGGACGCCATCACCCACCACGTCGACGACCTCAAGGACCTCGGGCAGCAGGAGGAGCGCCGCCTGCTCTACGTGGCCCTGACCCGCGCGGAGGAGTCCCTGCTGCTGTCCGGGCACCACTGGGGCCGGACCGCAGCCGGCGCGTACGGGCCGAGTGCGTTCCTCACCGAGATCACCGACCTGCAGCCCCGTCCCGACGGGCTCGTCGTCGACGGGTGGGCGCCGGCGCCGCCGGACGGGACGGTGAATCCGTTGACCGCGCACCCACGGACGGCGCAGTGGCCCACTGATCCGCTCGGTGGTC
>NZ_BMNA01000018.1 GCF_014646215.1 Nakamurella endophytica | reverse complement strand
ACACCGCAATCGGGAACCAGGCCCCGGTCACCCGCTTAACCAACCTGTCCGGTCAGTACATCTAGGCACAGCCCGGGTCAGTACGGACGCCATGTGAGCGCGCAACCGTCCGGAGGTGAAACTCCCCGGACCGGGCGGCTGGGTTGATCGCCAGCCACAGATCTTCCCCCGAAACTGATAGGCGGAGGGTCGACCCTCTGTCATACACCCGACCCGGCCCGGCCCGCCGGGATGCACCGATGCACGGTGCGACGACGCCCCCTCGTTCTGACCTCACGGTCGGGACGAGGGGGCGTCTTGGCGTTTCAGGACTGGCGCGCCGCCACTCCGTCGCGGTGTTCCTCCGTGGCGAGGTGCGCTTCGTACTGGGACTGGCTGAACGTCTCGCGCCAACGTCGGCCGCACCCACACTCGAAGATCGACACGCTGTTCCGTAGGCGCTCCATGAATGCCCTGTCGAGCGTGACGCCGACGTTGGCGCGATCGGCCAAGTCGGAGCCGCCATCCGGCTTCGACGTCGGCAGGAAGGTTTGACTCATGCTGCGTATCCTCCCACGTCCTCGGGCACGGTCGAGGCGGGGGCGTTCTCGCGTTACAGGGTTTAGGGCGCTTTACAGGGATCGGCTAAATCTGCCGTCGTCCCCGCGTGTGTCCCCGCTGCCGCCGGCACAGACACTGCCCATCCGCCAGCACCCGCACCGCCGCGGCCGGAAGCTGCTCGAGCGACGCCTGCGGGTACTCGTTCCGCGCGCGACCGATCGCCGCCGCCCAACAGATCCGCGAGTGCTCCGCAGGCTTCGCGGCCAGCCACACACCACGGTCGTCGCCGTCGCCCGACGGGGCCAGCAATCCCCCCACGCAACATGGCAGGACCGTAGCGGGCAGGGACGACATTTGTCCTTGACGAGCACGCCGCCGGGAGAATGCAACCCAACGGGACGATCAGGACAACAGTCAGGCGGCAGCGTCCATCGGTTCGTCGAGACACGCCAGAATCCTCCCGACGGCTGCGTCCAGCTTGAGCCCTCGCTGGTGCCGCTCCGCCCACACCCCCACGACGGCTCCGACGCCGACGAGCAGTGCACAAGCACCCCAGATGGCAAGGATCCAGACGACGATCATCGGGACGAACACAGACCGTCGCGGACCTCGAGCAACGCCCTGTACGCCGCCCACAGGCGGTCACCCTCCGGCGTTCCACGCCCCCGCGCGCCGTTGTCCGGCAGCAAGTCAATGAAGGCGGCCGCGGCAGACAAAGCCTCCTCCACGGCAACGGTCAACCCATCCAGCACTACTGTTCCCACTGGTCGCTCCTTCCTGAGCGGCTGTAGTGCCCCCGCGTCGGTGGCCGCCGGCGCGGGGGTCTTCCTTGTTAGGCGTCGGCCGAGTTGCAGGCCTGCACTGCCGACGTGGTGGACTTGATGTACTTGATCAGCGCATCGACGCCATCGTTCAAACGCAGCGCCTCAAGAGAGGTGGCCGTGTCCTCGGCGTTCGCGGCAACCCCCTCCCACGCCTTCTTAAGCTGCGCGTTGTCGAACCGCTGGGCAAAGCTCTTCGTCGCAGCGCCGGCGAGTGCGATCCCACGGCCCAGCCCGATGACCTGATCGTCGGAGTAGTTGCTGACGTCGTCGTCGAACGTGTCCAGGTGGTAGATCTTCGCTAGCTGCGTGTACAGCCCCGACTCCTGTGCGCACGTCACCACGTCCGTGGGCATGCCCGCCGCTCCGGTTGGCTTGGCGGTCTCCGTCGTCGTTTCGGTATCCGTGACCGTCGGCGGAACCGCGGTGTACGTCGCCGTCTCCGTCGTCGTCGTGGACAGAGTTGTCGTGGCCGTAGCCGTCGATGTCACCGTCTGGGCCGCCGGCGCTTCCCCCGCCCCACACCCCGTGACGAACAACGCGGCCGACACGGCAACGGCGGCAACCGCAAGACGAACCTTCAACTCAACCCCCACTTGTCCGATCTGTGTAGAAGGAGAGGGTAGGGCGGCGGCGGGTGATACGGCAGGGGGTTCCGCCGATCGGGTGGAGTTCTTCGGCGCAGGTCAGGGGCGCTGCCAGTTGGCTGGCTGTTGGCTGGACGCTCCAACAGACACCAACGACCAGCACAAACGTCCCGCCAACGCGAGCCAACGCAAGCCGTGACAGACGGCTATTACCGCAGGTCAGAGTAGGTAAAGCGGACGAGTCGGTCTGTAAGCCGGGTTCTGTTCCCGGGCGCCTCTCGGCACTCCCGTTCGGCGACCATCCATCTCGGTGTGCCGTCACCGGCACACTCCAGCGGTCCACCCGCAGGCTCGGGCGGGCAGCCCTCGAACGCCTGCGCACGCCGGTCTCGCGACCGGCGCTCTCGACCTTGCTCCGGGTGGGGTTTACCGAGCCGCCCCGGTCACCCGGGGCGCTGGTGGTCTCTTACACCACCGTTTCACCCTGACCTCCGCCGCCGGAGTGGCGGAGGCGGTCTGTTCTCTGTGGCACTGTCCCGCGGCTCGCGCCGGGTTGCCGTTGGCAACCACCCTGCCCTGTGGAGCCCGGACTTTCCTCGGCGACCCGGACCGCACACCAGGTGCGTCCCGGGCCGACGCGGCCGCCCGACCGACTCGTCCAGCACGCCAGTCTAGTGCCGTATCGTCCGCTGCCGTGACCGCCGGATGAGCACCCACCGGCCCGGCGGCCCGGTAGCCGGCCGCGCCCGACGCGGGAGGCCACACCGGTGAGCGCGGTCCCGGCGACCGTCCTCGGCACCGCGCTACTGCTGGCGGTGTTGGCCTTCGCCGTCGTCCGCCCGCGTGGCCTACCCGAGGCGACGGCGGCCGTCCCAGCGGCACTGCTCGCGCTGCTGCTCGGGCTGCTGTCCTGGTCGCAGGCCGGGCAGACGCTCGAGCGACTCGGATCCACCATCGGCTTCCTGGCCGCCGTGCTGGTCCTCGCGCACCTGGCCGACGTGGACGGTGTCTTCCGCTGGATGGGGACCGTCATCGCGCGACGCAGCGGCGGGCGGCCACAGCGGTTGCTGGCGCTGGTCTTCGTCGTGGCCTCGCTGACCACGGCCGTGCTGTCCCTGGACGCCACCGTCGTGCTGCTGACGCCGGTCGTGCTGGCCACCGTCCGCCAGCTCGGCGCGCGGCCCGCTCCCCCGCTGTACGCGACCGCGCACCTGTCGAACACCGCCTCGCTGCTGCTGCCGGTGTCGAACCTGACCAACCTGCTGGCCTTCCAGGCGTCGGGGCTGGGGTTCCTCGGATTCGCCGCCCTGATGGCCGGGCCGTGGGTGGCGGCCATCGCCGTCGAGTACCTGGTCACCCGGCTGTTCTTCCGGGGGCAGCTCCGGCCGGACGGCGCCACTGATGACGCCACGGCCGGCGCCACCGCCGGGACCGTCCGGACGCCCCCGCCGACGCCGGCGCCCCGCACGGCGCTGGCACTGCTGGCCGCCGTCCTGGTCGGCTTCGCGGTCGGCCCACTGGTCGGCGTCGAGCCGGCGGTGGTGGCCGGCGTCGGCGCGGTGGTGATGGCCGTCCGCGGCATCGCCGCCCACCGGGTGTCCGCCGCGGCCGTCGTCCGCGAGGCCAACCCCCTGTTCCTGGTCTTCGTGGCCGCGCTGGGCATCGTGGTGGACGCCGCCACCGGGCACGGCCTGCAGGACGCGCTGGCCCGTGCCCTGCCGTCCACCGTGACGCTCCCGTCGCTGCTGCTCGTCGCCGCGATCGCCGCCGTGCTGGCCAACGTCGTCAACAACCTGCCGGCCACCCTGGTGCTGCTGGCCGCCCTGGGGGCGGGGAGCCCACCCGCACTGGTGCTCGCGGTGCTGATCGGGGTCAACGTCGGCCCCAACCTGACCTACACCGGGTCGCTGGCCACCCTGCTCTGGCGGCGCGTGCTGGCCAGGGACCGGCTCACCGTGTCGCTGGGCCGGTTCACCCGGTTCGGGCTCGCCACCGTCCCGCTCTGCCTGGTCGTCGCGACCGTGGCGTTGTGGCTGGTGAGCCCGCGGTGAGCCGTCCTGCGACACCGCCGGACCGGCGACGGCGGATCGGCCCGCCGCCACCGGACGTCAGCCGGGCAGGTGCCCGGCCTCGTTGACCGCCCACACCGTGGTGGCCCCGTCCGGGTCCACCGAGTAGCCCGACAGCGACCCGGTGTCGACCCGCAGCCGGTAGGCGACGTCCGGTGGCACGCCGAGCGCCTCGGTGACCACCATCTTGGCGACGGCGGCGTGCGTCACCAGGACCACGACGCGGCCCGAGTGACGGGCTCGGATGCGCTCCTGCACGGTCCGCACCCGGTCCCGGATCTGGATGAACGACTCGCCGCCCGGCGGCGTCGCCGCCACGTCCGAACGCCAGCGGGCGAACTGCTCGGGCCAGCCCGCCTCGATCTGGCCCACGGTCAACCCGGTCCACTCGCCGAGGGCGCCGTCGAGCAGCGCGTCCACCGGTTCGACCGGGATGCCCCGCACCCGGGCGACGGCGTCGGCGGTCGCCCGGCACCGCTGCAACGGCGAGGTGAGCACCAGGTCCGGCTGCAGGGCGGCGATCCGGGCGGCCACGGCGTGCGCCTGCCGGACCCCGTTGGCCGTCAACGGGACGTCCTCGCGCCCGGCGAACCGCCCGCGCACGCTCCAGGTCGTCTCGCCGTGCCGGACCACCAGCACGACGGTGTCGGAGACCGCCGCCCGTTCCGGGCGTCCGGCCGCCGGGTCCGACCGCCGTCCGGTCGTCGAGGCACCGTCGGTCGTCCCGGCGGTCTCCGTGTCGGTGCGGCCCGCCGCATGGGCGGTGGCACCCGCGCCCGGCCCGACGGAGGTGTCGCCCGCGGCGTCCCGGCCGTCCGGGACCGCGGCGCCGGCAGCGTCCGCGGCATCCGGGACGTCGTCGGTCGGCCCGGTGCTGCGCACCCAGGTCCGCCCCTGCGCGGCGGCGTCCATGGCCTCGTTGGCGAGCCGGTCGGCGTGGGCGTTCCGGGCCCGGGGCACCCAGTCGAACGTCACGTCGTCGAACAGGCCGACCAGGTGCGACGCGCGCCGGGCCAGCGGCTTCATGTCCGGGTGCTTGACCTGCCAGCGCCCGGACATCTGCTCGACGACCAGCTTGGAGTCCATTCGCACGGCGACGGTGTGGGCCCCTAGCTCGGCGGCGGCCTCGAGCCCGGCGATCAGGCCGGAGTACTCGGCGACGTTGTTCGTGGCCCGCCCGAGCGAGGCCGCCCGTTCGGCGAGGACCGTCGTGCCGTCGGCGTCGAAGACGACCGTCCCGTAGCCGGCCGGACCGGGGTTGCCCCTCGAGCCGCCGTCGGCGTACAGGGTGACCGCGGTGACGCCGGAGCCGGCCCCGTCGTCCTGGTCCGACAGCGGCAGCTGCCCGGCGTCCGCGGTGGTCCGCTCCGGGCTCACGTGCGGACCAGGATGGCGCCGCACTCCGGGCAGCGGAGCACGTCGTCCACCGGGGCGTTGCGCAGCCGGGCCAGCTCGACGTTGTCCAACTGCATGCTGCACGCCTCGCACCGGCTGCCCCGCAGCTCGCCGGCCGCGACCCGGCCACCGGCGTGGATGCGGTCGTAGAGGGTGACCAGGTCGGCGGGCAGCCCGGTGACCAGCGCGGCCCTGGCCGCCGACAGCCGGTCCCGCTCGACGGAGAGGTCGGCCAGCGCGTCGTCCCGCCGCGTCCGCGCCGCCGTCAACCCGCCGGTGACCTCGTCGACCCGGGACGCCAGCCGGGCGACCGCGGCCTCCGCCGTCTCGCGCTGTTCCATCAGCTCGAGTTCCTCGTCCTCCAGCACGCCCTGCCGGCGCGCCAGCGACTCGATCTCGTGCTGCAGGTTCTCCAGTTCCCGCGACGTGCCGGAGCCGGCGGCGAGCCGGGCGGCGTCCCGGTCGGCGCGGGCCCGGACCTGCTCGACCTCGGCGTCCAGCTTCCGGGTGGCCCGGTCCAGGTCGCCGAGTTCCGCGTCGGCCAGCGCCTTGTCCGCCGCCACCGTGTCCAGCTCCGCCTCGGCCGCGGCGATCACCGCGAGCTCGGGGAGCGTCCGCGTGCGGTGCTCCACCGTGGACAGCGAGCGGTCGAGCGTCGCCAGCTCCAACAACCGCCGCTGCGCGAACGGGTCCGCCTTGGGCACCGCCACGCTCCTCTCCGCCAGGGTCCGGCGCTACGGCTGTCCCGGGGACGCCACCCGGAACGTCCACGGGTCGGTGCGCCGGACGGACACCGTCGTGCTGACGCTACCGTCCAGCGCCGCCTCGATCCGTGCGGCCGCGCGCCGCAGCCACGGCCACTCCCCCGCCCAGTGCGCGACGTCGACCAGGGCCGGACCGCCGGCGCCGGTCGGCACGTCGCCGGCGGTGTGGTGACCCAGGTCCGAGGAGAGGTAGACGTCCGCGCCGGAGCGGAGCACGTCCGGCAGGAACGAGCCGCCGGAGCCGCCGCAGACGGCCACCGTCGACACCGGCGCGTCCGGCTCGCCGCGCACCCGCAGGCCGGTCGCGGTGCCCGGCAGCAGCCGGGCGACCGTGCCGGCAAAGTCCCGCAGCGTGGTCGTCGCCGGGAGCCGGCCGATCCTGCCGGACCCGGTCGCTGCCGCGTCGACGGGTTGCAGGGCCAGCACGTCGAAGGCCGGTTCCTCGTACCGGTGCGCTGTCCGCAGCGCGGCAACCACCCGGTCGCGGGCCGATCGCGGCGCCACCATCTCGACCCGGACCTCGGGCACCCGTTCCAGGGAGCCCACCGTGCCGATGGCCGGGTGGGCGCCGGCCATCGGCCGGAACTGCCCGGTGCCGGGCGACGTCCAGGCCGCCTCCGCATAGTCGCCGATGGTGCCGGCCCCGGCGGCCGCCAGCGCCGACACCATGGCCGGGGCGTCGCCGTCGGGCACGAAGACGACGATCTTGTCGAGCGGTTCGCCGGCATCCGGCACCAGCGGCCGGACGTCGCGCAGCTCGAGCAGCTCCGCCAGCGCGTCGTTCACCCCGTCCCGGGCCTTGTCGGCGTTGGTGTGCGCGGCGAGGTGCGCGATCCCCGCCCGCTGCAGCCGGTGCACCACCCCCGCCGGGCCCGGGCCCGCCGCCACCGACCGCACGGCGCGGAACAGCAGCGGGTGGTGGGTGACCAGCAGCTGGGCGCCGACCTCGACGGCCTCCGCCGCCGTCACCGCGTCGGCGTCCACCGCCAGCAGCACCCTGTCGACCGGGTCGGCCGGGTCACCGCAGGTCAGGCCGATCCCGAGGTCCCAGTCCTCGGCGAGGGCGGGCGGGTAGGCGGCGTCGAGCACCCGGACCACGTCGGCGACCGTGGCGCGAGGATCCGGCACGGGCGACTCCCGGTGTCGAGCGGCGCGCGGTGCACGCGCACCGCGGGGCGGACGGCGGCCGGCCCTGGACCGAGATCATGCCCGCCGGCCCGGCGCGGGACACGCCGGGCGGCCGGGCGGCCGGCCAGGGACCAGGGCGGCCGGGCCGACGCCGGGGCGACCGGGCACGCACCCGTCCCGGCCCCGGCACGCGCCGGGACGCCCGGGTCGGCGCACCGGGGGGACAATGGCCCGGTGACCGCCGCCGACCGCACCCAGGGCGACGACCGCCTGCACGTCTGCATCGTCTGCACCGGCAACATCTGCCGGTCGCCCATCGCCGAGCAGATGCTCCGCACGGCGGTCGACGCGGCCGGGCTGTCCGACCGGGTGCGGGTGAGCAGCGCCGCGATCGGGCCGTGGCACGTCGGGCTGCCCGCCGACCCGCGGGCCGTGGCGGCACTGGCCCGCGCCGGGTACCCGGGCGAGCACGTCGCCCGGCAGGTGGACGAGGCACTGCTGGACGGCATCGACCTGGCGCTGGCGGCCGACCGGGGCCACCAACGGAAGCTGCGGCGGATGACGACCGATCCGGACAAGGTCCGTCTGCTGCGCAGCTTCGACCCGGCCGCCGACCACGACGACGTCCCGGACCCCTACTACGGCACCGACGCGGCCTTCGACGAGGTGGTCGCCATGACCGCCGCGGCCCTGCCCGGCATCCTGGCCGAGATCGAGCGCCGGCTGGCGCCGGCCGCCAGCGGGGGGCGCCGGTGACCGGCACGGCCGAGCTCGCCGGACCGGCGCGACCCGTCCGCACCGGCAGTCGCTGGGCGTTCCTGCGGCGACCGGGCTGGATCGGGGCGATCGTCGGAGCGCTGCTGTTCGCCGCCGCCTGCTGGCTGGTGCTGGCGCCGTGGCAGTTCGGCCGGCACACCGAACGCAGCGCCCAGAACAGCGACATCACGTCGGCGATGAGCGCCCCCGCGGAGCCGGTCGGCCGGTATCTGACCACCACGGCCGAGCCGGATCCGCGGATGACCTGGCACCAGGTCACCGCCACCGGCAGCTTCGACCCCGCCGGCCAGGCGCTGGTCCGCCTGCGGCAGGACCAGCAGGGCACCCCGGCGTCCGAGGTCGTCGTCCCGTTCCGGCTGACCGACGGCACGACCGTGATCGTCGACCGCGGGTACGTCGGGCAGAACGCGACCGACATCCCGCCCCCGCCGCAGGGAGAGGTCACCCTGACCGGCAGGGTGCAGCCCGACCAGCCGGACCCGCTGCACCGCCGGCCGATCACCGTCGACGGATCGCTCCAGGTCACCGGCATCGACGGCGCGGAACTGCAGCCCGCCGCGGCGGCCGCCGGCACCCTGCGGCAGGGCTTCGTCCAGCTGGTGCAGTCCTCCCCGGGCGCGCTCCGGGAGATCGGCGTGCCGCAGATCGACGACGGGCCCTACCTGTCCTACGCGCTGCAGTGGTGCGCGTTCGGCGGGATGGCCCTGCTGGCGATCGCCTACTTCGTCTGGCGGGAGGCGTTCGACCCGCGGGAGGCGGACGACCGGGACGCGGAGCCCGCCGGAGGGGCGGACGCCGGCCGGGAGGGTCCGACCGTTGCCGCCGGCGGTACGGGTGACCGGGCGGGCGCCGTCCCGGTGGGTGTGCCGGCCGACCCGGGCGATCCGGCCGGACGGGACACGGGCGGCGGGACGCGCGCGGCCGCGACCGCCACCTCGACCGCGGGACGGTCGCCGGACGGCGCGGGGGCCGGCCGGACGGGCGGACCGCGGGGGCGCCGCCGGTTCGACAAGTCCCAGCTGTACGACTGAGGTGACCGGCACCGGCCCGGCGATCGACTGGTCGGCGCGGGCCGACGACGCCGAGGCGGCCGTCGTCGGCCGGTCCGTGCGTCGGTTGTGGGCGCTGCCGGCGACCCGGCTCGGCGTCCCGCACCACCCAGCGCGGCCGGCCGACCGGCTGTTCCTGCGGTGGAACCTGTGGTGGCAGGCGCACCTGCTGGACGCCGCCGTCGAGGCCTGGCACCGCGCTCCGACGCGGCCCCGCGCCGCACGGATCCGCTGCCTGGTGCGCGGCGCCCGGCTGCGCAACGGCGGCGGGTGGGCGAACAGCTACCTCGACGACACCGCCTGGTGGGCGCTGGCACTCGAGCGGGCGTCGCGGCGGGCAGGCCCCACCGCGGGGTCGGCGACGCCCGCCGACCCCGCCCCGCTCGACCGGCAGACCGGTCGGCGCCGGTGGCGGACGGCCGGCGCCGCGGTCACCCGCGCGGCGGAGCGGTTCGACCGCGGCTGGCCGGACGACGAGCTCGGCGGGCTGCCGTGGCGGGACGGCGACGAGTTCCGCAACGCGCCGGCCAACGGACCCGCGGCGGTCCTGCTGGCCCGCACCGGACACCCGGCCGCCGCCCGACGGGTGGCCGACTGGATCCACCGCGAGCTCGTACGCCCGGACGGCCTCGTCGCGGACGGCATCCGGGCCGGCGAGCGGCGGGTCGAGACCACCGCCTACTCGTACGTGCAGGGAGTCGTGCTCGGCGCGGAGCTGGAACTGGTCCTGCGTGGGGACGCACCGGACCGGCTGCACCGGCTCGTCACCGCCGTCGACCGGCACCTCGCCCCGGACGGGGTGATCCCGGGACACGGCGGCGCGGACGCGGGACTGTTCGGCGGCATCCTGGCCCGCTACCTGGCCGACGTGACGCTCCGCCTGCCCGGCGACGCCCCGGCGGACCGCACCGCCCGCGCCACCGCCGGAGCACTGGTGCTCGGGTCGGCGGACGCCGCCTGGCGGCACCGCGGCACCGACCGCCATGGGCCGGTGTTCGGCGCGGACTGGACCCGGCCCGCCGGTACGGACCCCACGGCCGACGGTGACCTGTCCACGCAGCTGTCGGGCTGGCTGCTGACCGAGGCCGCCGCCGCCGTGACGGCCGGTGGTCCCGGGAGCCGTTGGGCCGGCGGTCCGCCGGTCGGCCCGGCGGACGTGGCCGCGCGCTGACGGCGCCGGTATCAGCCACCACCCCTCGGGCTCCTGCACGCACCGGCAGCCCGCCGGCTCGGTCCGTCCCGGAGGTGCCCGTGTCCCGATGGAACCGCCGGTGGGCCGTCGCCCTGCTCGCCGGGTGCTCGCTCGCCGTCACCGGGTGCGGCGGGAGCGGCGGCCCCGCGCTGCCCGCCGCCGCCGACGCGGGCCCCGGCGCGGACCTCGGCGCCGGCCCGGCCGGCGACGGCGACGGGTTCACCGAGTTCGGCGGCGACCCCACCGGGACGTCGTCGCTGCGGACGGTGCCGCTGGACATGCAGATCCGACTGGTCAACCTGTGGACCCCGGCCGGTGGCCACACCGGCCGGGCGGTCGACGTCTGGGTCGGCTCGCCCCGGTACGGCGGCAAGCGGCTGGCCACGGTGCCGTACGGCACTGCCGGCGCTTTCTTCGCGCCCGAGGTCCTCGATCCGCAGGGGCAGGGCGGCTCGGGTCCGCACGTGCCGTGGACCGTGGCCTTCTACGCCTCGGGCGGCACGTCGGACGACGACCTGCTGATGACCCAGGGCGAGACGTCGGCGCCAGGCCAGCGGTTGACGTTCCTGGCGCTGCCTCCCGATCCCGGTGGCCGCGGCATGAGCCTGCAGGTGTTCGCCGACCGCATCGGGTCCGACCCGAGCGGCGGCGGGTGGGACCGGCCGGACGTCCCGACCCCACCGGCGGGCGCGGCCGTTCTGGTGTTGAACGCCGCGGCGACGCAGCACTCCGGACCCGGCTCCGGCACCGGCCCGACCTACCGGCCCGGCGTCGACGGGCGGTGCCTGCCGGCCCTGGATCCCGACACCGGAGAGCCGGCCGACCTGGACGGCGGTGCGGCGCTGCTCGGCGGTACCAGCAGCCTGGCCTACGCCGTGCCGGCCGGTGCCACCGTGCGGCTGCACCGCACCGACGACCGGCCGGACACCGGGCCGGACGAGCAGTGCGGCGGCGGCGCGGTCGGCGCACCGGTCGACCCCGGCCCGGCGGCCGGCAGCCGCGCCTACGGCTTCGTCCACGGCGACGACCCGGCGGCTCCGCACGTGCTGCTCGTCCCGGCCGGCTGAGCCGCGGCGGTCGTCCGCCGGACGACGCACCGCACGGCGGTGGAGGACAGTGGTCGGCATGGGCATCTCTGCGGAGCGCAGGCGGCGGTACGACCGCGCCGGCCGAGACGAGAGCGCCGCCAGGCGCGACAGCGAGGCCGCCGAGCGCGATGGCCGCGCGCTCGCCCGGGATGCCGCCGCCACGGACCGCGACACTGCTGCGGACCGCCGGGACGAGCGGCGGCTGGACCGCATCGATCACCTGCGGGAGATGCTGACCGCCGCACTGGCCCACCGCACCGCTGACGTCGACTCGGCGGAACTCGCAGCGCCGGCCGGAGCGGCCGGCGAGGCGGACGAGGAACAGGCCGAGATCGACCGGCAGACCCGGCGCAGCGAACGCGAGCTGGCCGACGCGGTGGTCCGCGATGTCGGTGCGCTACGGGCCGAACTGGATCGACTGCACGAGGTGCAGCGACGCGACGCCGGGCGGGACCGGGCGGCCGCCGCGGCCGACCGCGCCCACAGCCAGGCCGACCGGGCCGCTGCCGGCCGGGATCGGATCGCTGCCGACGCCGACCGCCAGCAGTCCGCCGTCGACGAGGCCCGGTATCTCTAGCCGCCACGCCTCCGCAGGACGGCGCGGACTCCACGAGACGCCCCAGGACGAGCGCGACCCGGGAGGCCCGACGGCAGCCAAGCGCGCCCGGTCGGGCTACTCGCGGTCCGCGGCGCGCTGCAACACGCCGCGCTGACGCGCGTTGCGCCCGTGCTGCCGGTCCCGGTCGGCGGCCTGGCGGTCGTTCGCGGCGTCCGTGCGATCCTGGCCGGCCGCCAGCCGATCCCGCACGCCGGCGTCGAGATGTGCAGCGATGTGCCGCAGATCGCTCCGCTCGTGCCCGCGCTCGAACGCCATGGCCAGCGTGGACACGTACGCGCTGTCCATGAGCAGCTCGACGTCGCGCTGCAGCCGATCGACCGCAGGACCCGGGACACCGGGCAGCGACCGGACGTCGTCGAACAGCCGCCGCAGCTCGGCCTGCTGCTGCACGTGGGTGACCTGGGCGTCGACGCTGTCGGCGTCGTAGCCGTCGAGCCGGTCGTGCGCGGCGAGAGCGACGGCCACCGCCATGCGCTCTCGCTCCACGGCGATCACGTCACGGGTCGCCGCAGCAGCGTCACGCGCGGCAGCCAGCTCGTCCCTCCGGCGGCCGGCATCGTCACGACGCTCGGCCTGCGCGTCCTGCTGCTGGGCGTCGAGCCACCACGACGGCCGGGCGGCCGCCCGCTGTTCGAGCACGGAGTCCCCTCGACCCGGGGCCGATCCAGATTCCTCACCCATCGAATTCCTCCACCGGTTCTCGGACACGGCCACTGCCGCGCCCGGCACTCGGCCCGGTACCGAGAGACGCGGCGCTCGCGTGTCCGCCACTTCCGGCCGGCCGCGCGTGCGCTCGACCTACCGATTCCCGGGCAGCGGCACGAGCACACGTCAACGGGCACGACGGGCCGCCGGACCGGCCGCCGCGTCACCGATCCCCGGACGACCCTGCCCCGGGTCGGGCCGAGAACCGTTCGAACCGCGACCGTGCGGCACCACTACCCTCGCCCCGGTGAATGCCCTCGAAACCCGCGTGCGGGAGCTGCTGTCCGGCCCGCGACCGCTGCCCATCGTCCGCGCCGGCGACCCGGTGCTGCGGCGCCCGGCCGACCGCTACGACGGCGGCCTGCCCGACGAGGTCTGGGCAGAGCTGCTGGCGGCCATGCGAGAGAGCATGCTGGCAGCGCCCGGTGTCGGCCTGGCCGCGCCGCAGATCGGGCTCGGCATCGCGGTCGCCGTCGTCGAGGACGCCGCCGGCGTGCCGGCCGAGGTGGCGTCGGTCCGCGAGCGGGTGCCGGTGCCGTACCGGGTGATCGTCAATCCTCGCTACGAGGCGGTGGATCCTGGTGACACCGCGACCTTCTACGAGGGGTGCCTGTCGGTTCCCGGCTACCAGGCGGCGGTGACCCGGCCGCGCCGCGTCCGGCTGCGGGCCACCGACGAGCACGGCCGGGCGGTCGACGAGGAGGTCACCGGCTGGGCCGCCCGGATCGTCGCCCACGAGACCGACCACCTGGGCGGTGTGCTGTACCTGGACCGGGCCGAGACCCGCTCGCTGGCCGCCACCGAGCAGTACCTGGCCCGCTGGGCCGGCGAGCCGGCACCCGACCGGTCCCGCGCCGCCCTCGGCTGGTGACCGCTCGCGCGGTTCCGGGCGGCCGGTAGCGTCCACCCCGTGCGCGTCGGTGTCGTCATCCTCCCGCAGTTCCCCGTCGGCGAACTGCGGCGCCGCTGGGCCTCGCTCGAGGAGCGCGGCTTCGCCCACGGCTGGACCTACGACCACCTGGCCTGGCGGATGCTGGCGGACGAACCGTGGTACTCCACCACCATCACGCTGGCCGCGGCCGCGCAGGCGACGTCCCGGCTGCGGCTGGGCACCTGGGTGGCCTCGCCGAACTTCCGGCACCCGGTGACCTTCGCCAAGGACCTGCTGTCGCTGGACGACGTCTCCGGCGGGCGCATCGTCGCCGCGATCGGCGCCGGCGGGCTCGGCTGGGACTCGGCCGTGCTCGGCCGTCCCGACCTGCCGCCGCGGCAGCGGGTCGACCGGCTCGCCGAGTTCGTGGAGCTCACCGACCTGCTGCTGCGCCAGGGCGAGACAACCTGGCACGGCGAGTACTGGACCGCCGAGCGGGCCCGCATGCACCCGGCGGGGTCCCGGGAACGGATCGGGCTGGTCGTGGCCGGGAACGGCACCCGGTCGGTGCGGCTCGCCGCCCGTTACGACGGCTGGGCGACGATCGGGCCGCAGGGCCACGACGACACCGACAGCTGGTGGGCGGCCGTCGGCGAGCTCGTCGCCACGCACCGCACGGCTCGCGAGGCACAGGGTCTCGATCCGGACGGCGCGGACCGCTACGTCGACGCGGACTCGGTGCCGGGCTTCTCGATCGACCACCCCGGCGCCTTCGACGAGGTCGTCGACCAGGCACGGGGTCTGGGGTTCACCGACGTGATCGTGCACTGGCCGCGGCCGGCCGACGTCTACGTCGGCCGTGAGGAGTCGCTGGACCGCATCGCCGCCCGGCTCCACGACGGGATCTGGCAGGGCTGAGCCCGGGAACGCCGACGGGCGGCGGTCACCGTGGTGACCACCGCCCGTCGGGACCGTCCGGGTGCGCTACTTGTAGAGCACCGCCTGGATCTTCGGGTCGTTGATGTTGCTCTTGTCGTACCAGTAGAACCCGGTGTCGATGACCTTCGGCAGGGTCTGGCCCTCCAGGGCCGCCACGGCGGCGGCGACCGTCTGCTCACCGATCCCGACCGGGTTCTGGGTGATCGCGCCGAGCATCACACCGCTGTTGATGGCGTCGATCTGCGCCTGGCCGGAGTCGAAGCCGATCACCGTGATGCCCTTGACGCCGCTCTCCGTCACGCCCTTGACGACGCCGATCGCCGAGCCCTCGTTCGAGCCGTAGATGCCCTTGATGTCGGGGTTCGCCGCGATGATCGACTTGGCGATGTCGGCGGACTTGGCCTGGTCACCGCCGCCGTACTGCGGCTCCAGCAGCTGGATGCCGGGGGCGTTGGCCTTCATCCACTCGACGAAGCCGTCCCGCCGCTGGGTGCCGGACGCGCTGGTCTGGTCGTGGACGACCAGGGCCACCTTGCCCTTGCCGCCGAGGGCCTCCGACATGTGCTTGGCGGCCTCGGCCGCCGCCGCCTTGTTGTCGGTGGCCGCGGTGGTCAGCGGGATGTCGCTGTCGACGCCGGAGTCGAACGCGATGACCGGGATGTTCTGGTCCTTGGCCTGCTGCATCAGCGGGGCGGCGGCCTTGGAGTCCAGTGCCGCGAATCCGATGGCGGCCGGCTTCTTGGCGATGGCCTGGGTGAGCTCGTCGATCTGGATCTCGACGTCGGCCTCCGTGGGTGGGCCCTCGAAGGTGATGGTCACGCCGAGCTTGGCGGCCTCGGAGTCCGCACCGGCCTTGACGGCCTGCCAGAACTGGTGCTGGAAGCCCTTGGACACGATGGCGATCAACGGCTTGGTGCCGCCGGACATCGGCGTCGGGCTCGGCATGCCGGCCGCGGCGGACGAGCCGCTGCTGGACGACCCGGCGGACGCGCTGCCGGAGCCGGAGGACGCGCTGCCGGAGCCGGCCGAGGCGGTCTCGGAGCCGGCGGACGAGCCGACGCTGGACACGGCCGGCGCCGACGACGAGCTGGACGCGCTGCTGGAGGACGAGCTGCTGGCCGAGTCGCTGGCCTGGGCGCAGGCCCCGAGCAACAGGCCGGTGGCGGCCAGTGCGGCGACCGCACCGACCCTGGACGTGCGACTGCGCATGGGTGGTTCCCTTCTGGCGGTTGGTGGACTGCGTGGGGGTGGCCGTGGGCCCGGGCGCTGGTGGGCCCGGGCGGCGGTGGCCGCGGACGCGGCCGGGCGGGGTGCCGGTGACCGGCGGGGTCAGGCGGTTCGCTTGCGCGCCATGTCGGCGTACACGGCGCCGAGGATCACCAGGCCGAGGATGACGTTCTGCCACTCCTGCGGGATGGACATGATGCGCAGCCCGTTGTTGAGCACCGAGATGATCAGCGCGCCGATGATGGTGCCGACGATCGAGCCCTTGCCGCCGGTCAGCGACGTCCCGCCGATGACCACGGCGGCGATCGCCTGGAGCTCGTAGCCCTGCCCGGTGGCCGGCTGGGCACTGCCCAGCCGGGCGGAGATCATGATGCCGGCGATGCCGGTGAACAGGCCCGCGACCGTGTAGATGAGCACCTTCCACTTGCGGACGTTGATGCCGGAGAGGGCCGTGGCCTCCTCGTTGCTGCCGATCGAGAAGGTGTACCGGCCGAACAGCGTCCGGTTCAGCAGGATGGCGGCGAGCACGGCCAGCACGACGAGCACCAGCACCGCGTTCGGCACCCGCGGGATGATCTCCCCGGTGGAGATCTTCGAGAAGACCGGCAGCGCGCTGAAGTAGATGGGCGCGCTGCCCGAGATCACCAGGGCCAGGCCCTGCGCGATCAGCATCATGGCCAGGGTGGCGATGAACGGCGGCAGCTTGAGGAACGCGACGCTGCACCCGTTGACGAACCCGATCAGGCCGCCCACCAGCACGGTGAGCACCAGCCCGAGGCCCAGCGGCAGGTTCCAGTTGATCAGGAACGTGCCGGACATGACCGCGCAGAGCGTCATGCCGGTGCCGATGGACAGGTCGATGCCGCCGGTGATGATGACGAACGTGGTGCCGACGGCGAGCACGCCGATCACCACGGTGGAGAACAGGATCGCGGTGAAGTTCGAGAAGGTGCGGAAGTTCTCGTTCGCGACCGCGAAGAAGACGACGATGACGATCAGGCCCCCGAAGGCCAGCAGCTGCTGCAGCCGCCCGCGGATGTCCGTCCGCTTCTCGGCGGTGGTGGCGACCGGTGCCGTTGCTGTGCTCATCAGGCGTGGTCCTTCTCGACGGGCAGCTGGATACCCAGTTCAGCTGCGTCCTCTGGGTTCTCGTCCGGCCGCAGGGTGGCCAGATGCATGACGCTCTCCTGGTCGGCCTCGGCCGCGGACAGCTCCCCGGTCACCCGGCCCTCGCTCATCACCACGATCCGGTGCGACATGCGGAGCACCTCGGGCAGTTCCGAGGAGATCATGATGATCGACTTGCCCTCCTCGGCGAGCCGGTTGAGGAGCCGGTAGATCTCCTCCTTGGCGCCCACGTCGATGCCGCGGGTCGGCTCGTCGAAGATCAGGATGTCGCAGTCCTTGAGCAGCCACTTGGAGATGACGACCTTCTGCTGGTTGCCACCGGAGAGGTTCTTGGCCGTCTGGTTGATCGACGGCGTCCGGATCCGCAGCGACTCCACGTACTCCCGCGAGGCCGCCCGCATGGGGCGGTCCTTGACGAACCCGGCGGACGAGAACCGGTCGCCCAGCGAGCTGAGCCCGATGTTGGCGTTGACGGTCTGCGACAGCAGCAGGCCGAACTGCTTCCGGTCCTCGGACAGGTAGCCGATGCCCAGCGCGGCGGCGTCCGCCGGTGTGCGCACCGAGACCGGCTCGCCGCGCAACCGGACGGTCCCGGCGGTGACCGCGTCCGCGCCGACCAGCGCCCGGGCCACCTCCGTGCGTCCGGCGCCCATGAGGCCTGCCAGCCCGAGGATCTCGCCCTCGCGCAGCTCGAAGCTGACGTCCTTGAGCAGCGTGCGGGTGGACAGGCCCTCCACGGACAGCAGCACCGGCCGGTCCGGCCGGACGTTCTCCGGCCGCGCGTCGGTGTCGATCTCCCGGCCGACCATCCGCGAGATGACGTCGCCCATCGTGGACGTGGCCGTGTCCAGGGTGTCGACGTAGCGGCCGTCGCGGATCACGGTGATCCGGTCGCTGATCGCCTTGAGCTCGTCCATCTTGTGCGAGATGTAGATGACCCCGGTCTGCGGGGTGACGAAGCGACGGATCAGCGAGTGCAGCGTGGCGACCTCGGCGTCGTTGAGCGCCGCGGTCGGCTCGTCCATGATCAGGACGCGCGCGTCGTAGGACAGCGCCTTGGCGATCTCCACCATCTGCTGCTTGGCCACCGTCAGGGTGCCGACCAGCTGCCGCGGATCGAGCGGCAGCTCCAGCCGGCGCAACAGCTCGCCGGCCTTGCGGTTCAGGGCGCGGTCGGACAGGAAGAAGCCACCGCTGCGGGGCTCCCGGCCGATGAAGATGTTCTGCGCCACGGTCAGGTCCGGCATCAGGTTGAACTCCTGATGGATGATCGAGATGCCGGATTCCTGGGCGTGCTTGGGATCGGTCGGGGTGAACGGCCCACCCTCGAAGAAGAACTCGCCGCCGTCCGGCTGGTAGATCCCGGACAGCAGCTTCATCAGCGTCGACTTGCCGGCGCCGTTCTCGCCCACCAGGGCCAGCACCTCACCCGGCCGGAGCGTCAGGTGCATGTCCTGCAGCGCCTTGACACCCGGGAAGCCCTTCGAGACCCCGACGACCTCGAGCAGGTTCGTCGCCGTCGCCGCACCCGCCGCCGACCGTCCGGTCGGCGCGTCCAGCGGGACGCTCACCGCGAGCCACCACCCACCGGCGTGACCACTCCCTTGCGCAGCAACACGTTCCCGTACACGCGCGTCTCCCCCGTCCGCACCACCACAAAGGCCTCGGCGGCCGTCTCGTAGAACCTGAACCGGTCCAGGAACCGGGCGCCGTCGGCGTCGACCCCGGCCGCCGCCAGCAGCTCCTGCTGGACCTCGCCCACCGACCCGTCCGCCGTGGCCATCAGGTCCACCGCCGGCGCGCTGTCCAACGGCAGCACCGTGCACACCGCCTGCAGCAGCCGCGGGGTGCCGACGAGGGGGAGGTCGATCCACCGCCGACCGACCCGCGCCGCCGGGAAGTGCGCGTCGGCCAGCACGACGGCGTCGGAGTGGCCCATCGCATCGAGGTGGTGCAGCAGCTCACCACTCAACGCCGGGTCTATGCCGGTCAGCATCGTCGCCTCCGTAGAAATCGGTTTCAGCACCATAGAGCCGCGCCCGGTCGCCGTCAACAGATCCGGCGGCGACCACTTCGCACGGCGAAACGTGCAGTGCAGCAGCGGAAGCGGCCGTCCGCAGCGACGCGGACCGGCACGTGCCGCTTCCCGTGCGGCCGCCCCGGGGGTACCGGTCGGAAATCGATATCAAGCTGTCACCGGACCCCGCCGGCCCGTACGCTGGCGCGATGCCGACGATCTACGAGGTGGCGTCGCTGGCCGGCGTGTCGCCGGCGACCGTCTCCCGCGTCATCAACGGCCTCCCGGTCAGCGGCGCCTACGCCGAGCGGGTGCGGGCCGCCGCGACCAAGCTGAACTTCACCCCGAACCCGACGGCCCGCCGGTTGCGCCGCCGCTCGTCCCAGGTCCTCGCGCTGATCATCCCCACGATCGAGAACCCGTTCTTCACCTCGCTCGCCCGCGGCGTCGAGGACGTCGCGCAGGGGGCCGGGTACAGTTTGGTGCTGTGCGACTCCGACGAGCGCCACGACAAGGAGTCCACCTACCTGGACGTCGCGCTCGCCGAGCACATGGCGGGCGTCGTGCTGGTGCCGGCGACCAACCATCCGAGGCTGGCCCGGCTGCTGGAGCGCCGGACCCCGGTGGTGTCGGTGGACCGCTCGATCCGCGGCACCGAGGTCGACTCCGTGCTGCTGGACAACCGCGAGGTCGCCCGGTCGGCCACCGAGCGGCTCTACGCCCGGGGCTTCCGCCGCGTCGGCTGCATCACCGGGCCCCGCGAGACCGAGACGGCACAGCAGCGCGCCGACGGCTGGCGGGAGGTGTTCTCCCGGCACCATCCCCGCACGGATCCCGAGCGGTACCTGCGGCACGCCGACTTCCGGGTGGCCGGCGGCCGGGACGCCATGGCGTCGCTGCTGACGACGCGGCGCCGCCCGGACGCCGTGGTGGTCACCAACAACTCGATGACCGTCGGCGCGCTGGAGACCCTGCAGCGGGAGCGGATCTCGCCCGCCGAGATGGGCCTGGCATGCCTGGGCGACCTGCCCTACTCGGTGCTGCAGCGCGCCGGCGTCGAGGTGCTGCCGCTGCCGGCACGCAGCCTCGGTGCCGCGGCCGCCCGGCTGCTGCTGGACCGGATCGGCGGCGCCGAGGGTCCGGCGCAGCGCATCGTGCTGCCCATCGGAGGCGGCCCGGCGATACCGGACAGGTGAGCCCGCGCGGCTGGGAAGCGGTGCCCCGGTACCGACCTCGCCGGCGGGCGGCGAGGCGTCCAGCGCCCCGCGCGACGCGACACCGGAGGGCGCCAGCGCGGCCGGCGACTCGCGCCGCCGCCGTCTTGACCGAGAAATCGATTCCTGCGAAGCTGCGGCGACGCATCCGCAGCGGCGGCCGGCACCGGCCGGACCCGCTCCCGGCCGCGCCGCCGCGCTCCCCGGGCCCGGCGTCCCGGCGCCGTCCTGCGGTGGACGAGGGCGCCCGGCCGCGGTCGGAGCCCGCAGCCGCCCCGAAAGAGGAGAGACATGTCCGGCTACGCACTCCCCGCCGTCCTGGACCGGCCCGCGCCGGAGGACGGTGTCGTCTACACCGTGGCCAGCGGCGACCTGCGCGCGTCGGCGAACGTCACCTGCTGGCCGACCCAGGCCCAGCTCGAGGCGGACCTGACGGCCGCGCTGGCGGACCTGGGCGCGACGGTGCGGCGCGGACACGACGTCGACCCGGCCGCCGGGCACGGGTTCATCGACAGCCAGCGGGCCGGCATCGAGGTTTTCAAGAAGATCCCGCGGGACGCGCCGCTGATCGTCGTCGAGGCCGTCTGGCAGTACAGCCACCACGTCCTCGCCGGCCTGCGCAGCCACCGCGGGCCGATCCTGCTGGTCGCCAACTTCAGCGGCGAGTTCCCCGGCCTGGTGGGCCTGCTCAACCTGGCCGGCAGCCTGACCAAGGCCGGCGTCCGGTACTCGACCCTGTGGAGCCCGGACTTCACCGACGAGTGGGCGAGGGAGAAGCTGCGCACCTGGCTGGACACCGGCGAGATCGTCCACGACACGTCCCACGTCCGCGACCTGCCCGAGCTGCCGGACACCGCGGAGACCGAGCTCGGCCGGGCGCTGGCCCGTCAGCTCGTCGACGAGAAGGCGATCATCGGCGTCTTCGACGAGGGCTGCATGGGCATGTACAACGCGATCATCGACGACGAGCTGCTGAACCCGATCGGCATCTACAAGGAGCGGCTGTCGCAGAGCGCGCTGGTCGTCGAGATGCAGAAGGTCACCGACGCGGAGGCGCAGGCCGTCCGGGACTGGCTCGACGAGCGCGGGATGACCTTCCACACCGGGACCGACGAGGCCACCGAGCTGACCGACGCGCAGCTGCTGAGCCAGTTCCGGATGTACATCGCGGCGCTGCGGATCGCCGACACGTTCGGCCTGGACGCCGTCGGCATCCAGTACCAGCAGGGACTCAAGGACGTCGTGCCGGCGAGCGACCTGGCGGAGGGGCTGCTGAACAACGTCGAGCGGCCGCCGGTCACCGAGCGCGGCGGCAACCGCGAGCTGTACGCGGGTGCGCCGCTCCCGCACTTCAACGAGGTGGACGAAGGCGTCGCCGTCGACCTGATGGTCACCAACCGGATCTGGACCGCGATGGGGCTGGACCCGGCCAGCACGCTGCACGACGTGCGCTGGGGCGACACCTGGGGCTCGGACTTCGTCTGGGTGTTCGAGATCTCCGGCTCCGCCCCGGCCGCGCACCACGGCGGCTACGACAGGTCGTACAGCATGCGGCAGCCGCCGATGTTCTTCCCGCTCGGCGGCGGCACGCTCTCCGGCGTCGCGCGGCCCGGGGAGATCGTCTGGTCGCGGGTGTTCGTGATGGACGGCGCGCTGCACGTCGACCTGGGCCGGGCGACGGTCGTCGAGCTCCCGGAGGAGGAGACCCGGCGCCGGCTCGAGGCGACCAACCCGCAGTGGCCGATCATGCACGCCGTCCTGCACGGCGTCGGCCGGGACGCCTTGATGGCCCGGCACAAGGCCAATCACGCCACCGTGGTGTACGCCCCGGACGCCGAGACCGCCGACAAGGCGCTCCAGGCCAAGGCTGCCATGTTCGCCGAGCTGGGCGTCGCCGTGCACCTGTGCGGGGACGTCCGGCTCTGACACAGGTGGCCGGTCCCCGGGGCGTCGGGGACCGGCCACCGCCCCGCCGCGCGGGACGGCGCACCCCGATCGGGTCGGGCCGGGTCAGCGGCCGGGTTGGATCCCGCGGTGCCGCACCGGCGGCGGCGCGTCGACCAGGCCGAGCAGCACGGACAGCGCCACGGCGACCAGCACCAGGCCGCACGCCCCGGTGACCCACGGCCCCGGGCCCGGCGAGCCCTCCCCCGACTGCAGGATCCCGACCGGGTCCGGTGACAGCACCCGCAGCACCGCGACCCCGAGGGCGACCAGTCCGCACAGCGCCAGCAGCGCCGCCGTCACCCGGTGCGGGTGGCGGCCGCCGGGAGCCAGCGCCAGCACGATCCCGGCGACGGCGGCGACCGCTCCGGCGAGGACCGGCAGCAGTCCGGGGCGGTAGCTGGCGTACCCGGCGAGGAAGTCGTTGATGTTCTGGCCGCTCAGCTGCGCCCCGCCGGTCACCGCACCCCAGCCCGCCACCGACGTCGTCCCGCCGGCACCGTCCGGGAGCGTCAGCCACGCCAGGAACGACGCCGACACGCACGCCACCCCGGCGACCACGGCGACCGCGCCGAGCAGCCGGCGCCGGCGCAGGTGCGGCGGCGGTCGTCGGGTCATCGCCACGTCGACTCCTCCCCGCTCGCGTCCCCGGCCGGCACCGGTCGGACACCCGCCGCCACCGGCCGGCACCGACGGTACCGGCGGCTACCCTCGCGCCATGTCCGCGATCCCCGGCCGGTCCGGCGGCCGCCCGGCACCCCCGGCGGTCGCGCTGCTGCTCGACCTCGACGGGACGCTGTACGACTCCGACCTGCCCGTGCTGGCGTACGCCCGGCACGTCACCGAGCACCTGGCACCCGATGCGGCGACGGCCGTGGTGGACGGCATCCGGGGTTTCCTGGAAGGCCGGTCGCTGGGCCTGTCCACGGCCGACCTGTCCGGCGCCGAGGACGGGTACCAGGCCGTCGAGCTGCTGGCGGCGGCAGCGGGCGTGCTGCCCGAGTCGGTGTCCCGCGCCTACCACGCCTCGCGGGCCGACCTGGCGTCGTCGGCGTGGGCGGTCCAGGCCCCGGCCGGCCTGGTGGAGCTGCTGGCCGAGCTGGGCGACCGGGCCCACGTCGCGGTCGTCACGAACGCACCGGCGACGGGCGTCGACGAGGTGCTGGAGGCCGTCCGGTTGCGACCGTGGGTGGACGAGGTGGTGACCGACGCCGGGAAGCCGGTCGCCATGCCGGCCCTGGTCGCCGGCCTGCTCGAGCGGCTGGGCGGCGACGCGGCGGCGGACCGGCTGCTCGCCGCGGGCGACCGGTGGTACTCCGACCTGGAACCCACCGCCCGGGCCGGCGGCGTCACGGCCTACGTCGACCGCTTCGGCCGCGGCGACGGCCGGCCGACCTGGCGGGCCGGCGACCTCACGGCCCTGGTCCCGGACATCGCCCGCTGGTGCCGGCAGCGCGCGGCCGCGCCGGCCGGGGGCCTCCGGTGATCGGCCCGGGACCGGTCACGCCGGACGGCATGCCGGCCGAGGAGCCGGTGCTCACGCTGGCACATCTGTCGGACACCCACCTCACCCCGCGCGGCGTGCCCTTCAACGGCCTGGACCCGGAGGCGGCGCTGGACCGGGCGCTCGCCGTCCTGCGCCGCGCCGGCGACGTGGGTCGCGGCCCGGACGTCGTGGTGGTGTCCGGGGACCTGACCGACACCGGCGATCCGGACGCCTACCGGCGGCTCGACGACCGGATCCGGCCGCTGGCGCCGCGGGTGGTCTACGCGACCGGCAACCACGACCTGCGGACCGTGTTCCACCGGGAGCTGCTCGGCGGAGCGGCCGCCGAGCGCACCGGGCCGGTGCTGCAGGTGCACCGGTTGCCGTGGTCCCGGATCGTCGTGCTCGACTCGACGGTGCCCGGCGGCGGCCACGGCCGGCTGGATCCCACCCACCTGGCGGAGCTGTCCGACGAGCTCGCCGCACCCTGGCCGGGCGGGACGGTGGTGGTCCTGCACCACGCCCCGCTCCCGCCGCCGTCGCCGCTGCAGACGTTCTTCGCGCTGGAGCGGGCATCGCGGTCCGCGCTGGCCCGGGTGCTCGCCGGCACCGACACCCGGATCGTGCTGGCCGGGCACCAGCACCTGGCCGCGTCCGGCACGCTGGCCGGCATCCCGGTCGCCGTCGCCGGGTCCACCGCCGTCCGCACGGACCCGCTTGCCGCCCCGGGTCACGAACGCAGCCACGCCGCGAGCAGCGTCAACCTGGTCCGGCTCTACGCCGACACGGTGACGGTGTCGGTGCTGCCCGTGGACGACGCCCCGGAGGTCTTCGACCTCGACCCCGCGGAGTGCGCGGCGGTGATCGCCCGGTACCCCGTCACACCCGGGCCAGCTGGGCCACCACCGGGAACGTCAGGCTGAGCCAGCACCCGGCGAGCAGGAACGGGCCGAACGGGATGGTCGAGCGGAGGGTGAGCCGGCGGGTGGCCAGCCCGGCCACCGCGACCACCGCCCCCAGGACGAAGGCCAGCACGACGCCCGCCGCCGCCTCGGCGACGCCGAGGTAGCCGGTCAGCAGACCGAGCGTCGGCACCAGCTTGACGTCGCCGCGACCCATGGACCGCGGCGAGATCCAGGCGATGCCGGCGAACACCGCCCACAGCGCCGCCGCCACGGCGGCGGCCCGCGGCAGCGAGCCCGAGCCCGGCGCCAGCACGTCGGTGAGCACCACCAGGGCGGCGGCGACGCCGATCGCGGGCAGCGTGATCGCGTCGGGCAGCCGGTGGTGCACGGCGTCGACCGGCGTCAGCGCCACCGCCAGCAGCCCGGCGAAGACGACCAGGCCGATCCGCGGCTGGCCGACCGCCACGGACACGCCGACCGCGGTGACCGCCGCTCCGGCCAGCTCGACCGGTCCCGGCCGCAACGCCATCCCGCGCGGGATGCTGCCGAGGACCATGCGCACGGCGGCGCCGCCGGCCGCTCCCCCGGCGGCGACCACGATCGCCAGGAGCACGGCCAGCACGCGGCCAGCGTCTCACGGCCGCCCGCGCCGGCCCGCCGTTGCGCACAGGCGCCGGATCCCGCGGGCCGCCGCGCCTGCGTCGAGGCGGTGCCACCCGGGGTCGGACCGGGTCGTCAGGCCAGCGGCAGCGGCAGGTCGGCGCCGGTCGCCGCGAGCAGGCCGTCCCGCATCGCCGCGGCGGGCGCCGGCATCCCGGTGAACAGCTCGAACTGGCGCAGCGCCTGGTGCAGCAGCATGTCCAGGCCGGTCACGGTCACCCGGTCCGGCGGGCCGGCGGCGGCCAGCGGGGTCGGCCACGGGTGGTAGACGGCGTCGAGCAGCGCCGGCACGGCGGCCGCGGTCGACGCCAGGTGGTCGGCGACCCCGGCAGGCAGGGTGGAGACCAGCAGCCCGGCGCCGTCGACGGCGGCGGCCACCGCGGCCGGGGACAGCCCGGTCTCGGCGACCGGCAGCCCGCAGCGCCGGGCCAGGTCCGCGCACGCGGCGGTGCTCTCCGGCCGCCGGCCGGCCAGCACGACCGCACCGGTGCCGCGTTCGGCGAGGGCGGCGACGACCGCCCTGGCGGTGTGGCCGCCGCCGAGCACGACCGCCCGGTCGACCGGCGGCACACCGGCCGCCCGCAAGGCTCCCAGCACCCCGTCCACGTCGGTGTTCTCGGCGGCCCAGCCGCCGGCGGCGCGCACCAGCGTGTTGGCCACGCCGAGGCCGGTGACCCGGGCCGAGCGGTGGTCGGCGACGGCCGCGGCCGCCGCCTTGCCCGGCATGGTCACCGAGTAGCCGACCCACTCGGGACCGGCCGACCGGACCAGCCCCGGCAGGCGCTCGGCGTCGCAGTCGACCGCGGTGTAGACCCACCCGGCCAGACCGGCGGCGCGGTAGCCGGCGGTGTGCAGGGCCGGGGACAGCGAGTGGGCGACGGGCGACCCGAGCACCGCGGCCCGGTGCACGGCCGGGCCGGTACCGTCCGGACCCGGCGCCCCGCTACTCGTCGAAGACACCGTTCCTGCGGGCCTGGGCCACGCACGCCGAGTGCTCGGCGTAGGTCACGGAGAAGCAGACGTCGCCCTTGCGGTCGACCAGGACGAAGTACAGCCAGTCCCCGTCGCCGGGATCGAGCGTGCCGTCGACGGCCTGCTGGCCCGGTGACGAGATGGGCGTCGGCGGCAGGCCGCTGTGCAGGTACGTGTTGTACGGGCTCGGGTTGCGCCGCTCTGCGGCGGTGGTCGCGATGCGGGCCTTGTCCAGGGCGTAGACCACCGTCGAGTCCAGCTGCAGCGGCATCCGCACCTGGATGCGGTTGTAGAGGACCCGGGCGACGTCGGCCATCGTCGCGGCGGTGCCCTCCCGCTCCACCAGCGACGCGATCGTCACCGCCTGGTACGGCGTCACGCCGATCGACTTGGCCTTGGCCACCAGGGACGAGGTGTTCCAGTTGGCGGCCGACCCGCCGATCACCGCCTGCAGCGCCTGCTGCGGCGTGGACCCCGGAGGGACGTCGTAGTCGCCCGGGACGATCAGCCCCTCCAGCCGCCGGCTCGGGTCCGGTGCTGCCTGCACCGCCGCCACCGCCCAGTCCGGGACCCCGAGCGCCACCGGGTCGGCGGTCCGTTCGACCTGCCACAGGTCCTGGGCGGTCCAGCACCGGGACGACCCGTTCAGCGGCACGCACGCGGCCTGGGTGATCGCGCTGATGTAGCCCTCGACGGTGCCCGCGGTACCGCCGGTGCCGGCTGCACCTCCGGTGCCGCTCGGGGTCGCACCGCCCGACGGTGCGGTCCCGCCCGTCGTGCCGCCGGCCGGTGTCGAGGCGGTGGCGCCGCCCGAGGAGGTGGTGGACGCTGCGGCGGCTCCCGTGCGGATGTCGGCCAGCTGCCGTCCTGGCACGATGCGCAGCTGCCCGACCCGGTTCTGCGGGTCGACGAGGGCGTCCGCCGCGGCGGACGCGGGCAGCGCCGTGGGCAGCCGGTAGTAGCCCGGCTTGACCTTCTGCACGTCCCCGTCGTTGGTGGTCGCGTCCAGGAAGGCCTCGGTGGAGGCGACGACCCCGGCCTGCTGCAGTGCTGCGGCGACGTCCTCCCGGGTGTCACCGCTCTGCACGCGGACGAAGACCTGCGGTCCCGGCGCCCCGGAGAAGTCGGCGACCCGGCCGGCGTTGTGCCGCCAGAGGACGATGCCGGTGGTGATCGCGGCGGCCAGCACGGCCAGCACCACGACGGCCAGCAGGGTGTGCCGGCGCCGCCGCCGGCGACGGCGCAGCAACGCCTCCCGCCGGGCCCGCTGGTCCTGCCGCGCCGAGCCGCCCGGCCGCTGCTCGGGGACGGACGCCCGGGCGGCGCGGCGTCCGTCGGGCGGCGCGTCCCCGGTGCTGCGGGCGAGCGCGGCCCGCAGTTCGTCCAGGTCGACGTTGCCGGTGTCGTCCGCGCGGTCGAACAGTCCCAGGTGGTCGTTCACCCGCGGCCCCCGGACTCGGGTCCGGATCCGGCGCGCCGCAACTCCTCCAGCCGGGTCTGCAGGATGGTGACCGCGGCGTGCTGGTCGACGACCGTCCGGCGGGCCCGCGACCGGACCCCGCGCTCGGCGAGCGCCCGGTGCGCGATCGCGGTGGTCATGCGCTCGTCGACGAACACCACGGGCACCGGGTGGATGCGCTCGGCGAGCAGCCGGGCGTAGGCGCGGGCAGCCTGGGCGGCAGGGCCCTCGGTGCCCTGCAGCGTCCGCGGCAGGCCCACGATCACCTCCACCACTTCGTTGTCCGCGACCAGGTCCGCCAGCTGCTGCAGGTCGGTGCCGGCGCGCTGGTCCCGAGCCAGGACCCCGGCCGGCGTCGCGAGGATCCCGTGCGGGTCGGACAGCGCGGCGCCAACCCGCACCGTACCGACGTCCACCCCGAGACGCACCCCACCACGCGGCACCGGCGCGCCGGGCGGGTGACCGCCGACCGGGGGGTTCACGGCCGACCGGGCAGGGCCGGCCACCGCCCCGTGCCACGGTCGGCGCAGCCGCCGGCCACCCCCGCGGCGCAGCGCAGCCGCGGACGCCCCGGGGGCAGCAGGCACACCGTCATCCCGCGGTCACCTAGCGGACGTGGCGGACAACGCCGAACGCAGTGCCTGCACCGCCCGTTCCACGCCGGCCGGGTCGGTCCCGCCGCCCTGCGCCAGCTCCGGCCGGCCGCCGCCGCGGCCGCCGATCTCCGGTGCGAACGCCTTCACCAGGTCGCCGGCCCGGACGCCGGCGGAGACGGCCTCCGGCGACACCGCCACCGCGAAGGACACGGCACCGTCCGTGGCCGCGAACAGCGCGACCACCGCCGGCCGGCCGGCCAACCGGCCGCGGATGTCGGTGGCCAGCGTCCGGACGTCGCCACCGGCCGACCCGTCCGGCAGCGCCGCCGCCACCAGGCTCACGCCGCCGACCTGGGTGGCGCCGTCGGCGAGGGCGGCGACGGACGCGGCCGCCTGCTGGGCGCGGTAGCGCTCCAGTTCCTTCTCCGCCGCGCGCAGCCGTTCCGCCATGGCGTCGATCCGGGCCGGCAGGTCGGTCGGCCGGGCCTTGAGCGAGCCGGCGATCTGGTGCAGCAGCGCCCGCTCCGCCGCCAGGCTGCGGAAGGCGTCGATGCCGACGGCCGCCTCCAGCCGCCGCACGCCGGAGCCGATCGAGGACTCGCCGAGCAGCGCGATCGGCCCGATCTGGCTCGAGTGCTCGACGTGCGTCCCGCCGCACAGCTCGACCGACCACGGGCCACCGATCTCGACGATGCGGACCGTCTCGTCGTAGGTCTCGCCGAACAGGGCGATGGCCCCCAGGGCGTCGGCCTCGGCCTTGGTCCCGTAGAGCACCCGCACCGGCAGGTCGCGGCGGATGGCGAGGTTCGACACCTCCTCGATCTCGTTCCGCGTCTCGGCCGACAGGCCCTGCGACCACGAGAAGTCCAGCCGGAGGTACCCGGGCTTGTTGTAGGAGCCGGCCTGCAGCGCGTCCGGCCCGAGCACCTGGCGGAGCGCGGCGTGCACGACGTGGGTGCCCGAGTGCGCCTGCCGGGCGCCGAGCCGCCACTCCGGGTCGACGGACGCCACCACGGCGTCGCCCTCGGACAGCTCGCCGTCGAGCACCCGGATCTTGTGGACCCACAGCTTGCGGTCCACCTTCTGCACGTCCAGCACCTCGGCCGAGGCCCGCCGCCCGGTGATCAGACCGGCGTCCGCCTCCTGGCCGCCGGCCTCGGCGTACAGCGGCGTGCGGTCCAGCACCAGGTCGACCGTCTCGCCGGACCCCACCCGCGGCAGCCGGACCCCGTCGCGGAGCAGGCCGCGGACGGTGCCCTCGGTCTCCAGCTCCTGGTAGCCGGTGAACTCGGTGGGCCCCTGCGCGAGCAGCCGCCGGTACTCGGTCATGTCGGTCAGGTGGCCCTTGCGGGCCTTGGAGTCCGCCCGGGCCCGGTCCTTCTGTTCCTGCATCAGCCGGGAGAAGCCCTCGACGTCGACCGTCAACCCGGCCTCGGCCGCCATCTCCAGGGTCAGGTCCAGCGGGAAGCCCTGGGTGTCGTGCAGCTGGAAGGCGGTGCTGCCGCTGATCGCGGTGCTGCCGGCCGACCGCGCCTCCGCCGCGGCGACGTCGAACAGCCGCGACCCGGAGCTGATGGTGCGCAGGAACGCCGCCTCCTCGGTCACCGCGACGCGCTCGATGCGGGGGTAGTCGGTGGCGACCTCCGGGTACGACGGGCTCATCAGGTCGCGGACCACCGCGGTGAGCTCCGCCAGCACCGGCCGTTCGACGCCGAGCAGGTGCATGGCCCGGACGGTGCGGCGCAGCAGCCGCCGCAGCACGTAGCCGCGGCCCTCGTTGCCGGGAGTGACGCCGTCGGCGACGAGCAGCGTGCCGGACCGGATGTGGTCGGCGACGACGCGGAAGCGTACGTCGTCGGCGTGGCCGCCGGGAGCGCCGTACGTGCGGCCAGAGAGCCGCTCCGCCGTGGCGATGATCGGCCGCAGCAGGTCGGTCTCGTAGACGTTGTCCACGCCTTGCAGCAGCAGCGCCACCCGCTCGACACCCATCCCGGTGTCGATGTTCTTCCGCGGCAGCGAACCGACCACCGGGAAGTCGGACTTGCCCGACCCGGCCGACTCGCCGCGGATGTCCTGCATGAAGACCAGGTTCCAGATCTCCAGGTAGCGGTCCTCGTCCGCCACCGGGCCGCCCTCGCGGCCGTACTCGGGACCGCGGTCGTAGTAGATCTCCGAGCACGGCCCGGACGGCCCCGGGACCCCCATCGACCAGTAGTTGTCGTCGGCGTCCCGGCGCTGGATCCGCTCCGGCGGCAGCCCGGCGACCTCTTCCCAGAGCCGGGCCGCCTCGTCGTCGGACTCGAAGACCGTCACCCAGATCCGGTCCGGGTCGAAGCCGTAGCCGCCCTCGTCGCGGTTGGAGGTGACCAGCTCCCAGGCGTGCCGGATGGCGCCTTCCTTGAAGTAGTCGCCGAAGCTGAAGTTGCCGGCCATCTGGAAGAACGTGTTGTGCCGGGTGGTGACGCCGACGTTGTCGATGTCCAGCGTGCGCACGCACTTCTGGACGCTGGTGACGCGCTGCGACGGCGGGGTGGCCTGGCCCAGGAAGAACGGCTTCATCGGGGCCATGCCGGCGATGGTGAACAGCACGGTGGGGTCCTCGGAGACCAGCGACGCCGACGGCACGACCTGGTGTCCGGCCCGCTCGAAGTGGTCGAGGAAGCGGCGGCGGATCTCGTGG
This sequence comes from Nakamurella endophytica, assembly GCF_014646215.1. Taxonomy (GTDB): domain Bacteria; phylum Actinomycetota; class Actinomycetes; order Mycobacteriales; family Nakamurellaceae; genus Nakamurella; species Nakamurella endophytica. The sequence continues at coordinate 34,616 of NZ_BMNA01000018.1, read as the reverse complement.
GTCTCCATGGTGCGTCCCGTCCTGTGTGTCCCTGTGGGTGTGGTGCTCGTGCCCGGCACGACCGGCCGGCGGCGTGCGGGGACCGGGCCGGCCCATTGTGGCGGCCCGGCGACCTGCGGCGCCGCGTCATTGTCACCGCGGGCAGGGCCGTGCGTGGCCACCGCCGCACACCGGGTCATTGTCGCCCGGCCGGCGACGGTCCCGATCCGTGCCGGGTGGCCGACCGGGGCGCCGTCGCCGGGTCGACCTCGGCGTCGGGTCGGGGCCGGACGATCCGCGGCTCCCGGCCGGCGCGCTCCCGGTCCGGGCGGAGGCCGCCCGGGGTGACGGCCGGCGCGGTGACCGGCGGCGGCTCAGGCGGTGCGGCGGGCTGCGGCCGGGCCGGCGGTGGCCGCGGGAACGGCGTCCGGCGCGGCGGTCACCACGGAGGCCGCGATGCCGGGCACCGGCTGCGGGCCGAGCTGGTCCGGCGCGAGCAGCGCCACGGCGCCGGTGGCGTTGTCGATCATCGGGCGGTACTGGGCGCGCCGGTTGGCGGCCCCCTGGCGGACGTCGGCGGCGAACGACCCGACGGCGTTGCCCAGCTCGGCGATGGCGTCGGCGACATCGGCGGCGACCGCGGAGGGCGTCAGCTTGGCGGCGAGCGCGGCGCGGGCGGCTTCCTTGGCACGCCGGGTGCGGCGGGTGGCCAGCGCACCGACGGCCACGCCGGCGCCGAAGTAGTAGATCCGCTTCACCGTCCGGATTCCCCTCTCGTGCACCGCGCCGACGTCCCCGGGCACCCGGCGGCGGACCCGGCCCGTCGAGGGCGGCCCGCGCGGACGTCGGGTCAGCGTACCCGGCGGTTCGGGCAGCACGGGCAGCACGGGCAGCACCGCTTCCGTCCCGTCGGCCGGTCGGGTGGGGCCGGTCCCGGTTCTGTTGAACCTTTCAGCTCCCACCGGCGTTGACACTGGCGCCGGCGTCCCACCCCGACGCCGTGGTGCGGACCGGCGGCCGCCGACCCGCCGGGACACGAGAGAGGGAGGCGTCCGTGGACCAAGTCAACGGCCTGCCCGCGCACATCCTGATCGTCCACTTCGTGGTGGTGGGCGTCCCGCTCGCCGCGCTGCTCACCGTGCTGTCGGCGGTCTGGCCGGCCGCCCGACGGCGGCTCGGCGTCGTCACCCCGGTCGTCGCGCTGCTGGCGCTGGCCTCGGTGCCGCTGGCCACGAACGCGGGCGAGTGGCTGATGCGCCACGTGTCGGTCAACGACCTGGTCCGCCGGCACACGCAGCTGGGCGACGAGCTGCTCCCCTGGGTGATCGGCCTCTTCGTCGTCGCGGTCGCGGCCTGGGCCGTGCCGTGGTGGACCGGGCGGGCAGCCCGGGCCGGCGCCCCCACGACCGGCTCGACGGACGGCTCGACGGACGGCTCGGCGGAGACCACCGGCGCTGCCGGATCGGCGCCGGTCGCCGTGCGGACCCGCACCACTCCCGCGCCCGCCCGGCCCTCCGTGCTGACGTCCCTCGCGGTCCGGGTGGTCCTGGGCGTGCTGGCGGTCGGGTTCGCGGCGGTGAGCGTGGTGCAGGTGGTGCGGATCGGGGAGAGCGGATCCACCGCCGCCTGGAAGGACGGCTCGGTGTGCAAGGTCGAGGTCGTCGACAACGCCTGCCCGGACGGCCAGGTGGTGCAGGGCTGACCCCGGCCGCCGACCGGCGCCGGGCCGCCCGGTGCGGGCGCCGCGGTACCGTGCGGCGGTGACCGAGACCCCGCACGACGAGCCGCCGCTGGAGGTCCTCGAGGAGGACGAGACCGTGCCGCCGCGTCCCGAGGAGGAACTCGCGGACGTCGAGCGGAGCCGTCCCGACCCGCACTGAGGGTCCGCTCGGACGAGGGTCAGGGCAGCAGCAGGAGCTTCCCGGTGGTCCGCCGGCCGGCGAGGTCCTCGTGCGCGCGGCCGGCGTCGGCGAGCGGGTAGGTGCCACCGATCCGGACGTCGAGCCGGCCCGCTCCCAGCCAGTCGAACAGCTCCGTCGAGCGCCGGACCAGCTCGTCACGACCGTGCACGAAGTGCCCGAGCGTCGGCCTGGTCAGGGACAGCGATCCCCCGCTGCTGAGCCGCTGCGGGTCGAACGGCGGCACCTGGCCGGAGGCGCCGCCGAACAGCACCAGGAAGCCGCGGACGGCCAGCGCGTCCAGGGAGCCGTCGAAGGTGTCGCGCCCGACGCCGTCGTAGACCGCCTGCACCCCGCGCCCGCCGGTCAGCTCGCGGACCCACCGCGGGAAGTCCTGGTAGCCGACCAGGACGTGCGCCGCACCGGCGGCCCTGGACAGCTCTGCCTTGTCCTCGGTCGAGACGGTGGTCAGGACGGTGGCGCCGCGGAGCACGGCGATCTGGGTGAGCAGCAACCCGACACCGCCGGCGCCGGCGTGCACCAGCACGGTGTCGCCCGGGCGGATCCGGTAGGAGTCCGACGCCAGGTAGTGCGCCGTCAGTCCCTGCAGGGGCAGGGCCGCGGCGTGCTCCATGTCCACCCCGGCCGGGACCGGCACCAGCCGGTCCGCCGGGGCGTCGACCTCGGCGGCGTACGACCCGGGCACGTCGCACCAGGCGACCCGATAGCCCACCCGGACCGTGTCGACCCCGTCCCCCACGGCCGTCACCACCCCGGAACCCTCGGCGCCCAGCACGGTGGGCAGCTCGGCCGGGTACACGCCGGTGCGCCGGTAGATGTCGACGAAGTTGACGCCCGCGGCCGCGACCGCGACCCGCGCGCGGCCGGGACCGGTGTCCCCGAGCTCGATCTCGGCCGGGCGCAGCACCTCCGGGCCGCCCACCTCGGACACCTGCATGGCGAAGGTCATGGGTCCGCTCCTCCCCCGGCGTGGTGCCGGCACGATCACCGGGCCCGTCCGGGGCCCGCGGTCACTGCTGCTCGACCGGCGGGGTCGAGGATCCGCCGCGGACGGCGCGCCGCAGCCGCGGCAACCGCTCGGCGAGCTCGCGTTCCCCGCCGCGGCCGGCGGGACGGAAGTAGTCCCGGCCGACGAGTTCGTCCGGCGGGTACTGCTGGGCGGGAACCCCGTCCGCGGTGTCCGGCGGGTACACGTACCTCCGCGCGTTGCCCAGCGCCGCCGCCCCCGGGTAGTGGCCGTCCCGCAGGTGGCGCGGGACGCCGCCGGCGCGGCCGGCCCGCACGTCGGCCACCGCCTCGTCGATCGCCACCACGACCGCGTTCGACTTCGGGGCGGTGGCCAGGTGGATCGTGGCCTGCGCCAACCCGATCCGCGCCTCCGGGAGCCCGACCAGCTGCACCACCTGCGCCGCGGCCACCGCCGCCTGCAGCGCCGTCGGGTCCGCCATGCCGATGTCCTCGGAGGCGTGCACCATCAGCCGCCGGGCGATGAACCGCGGGTCCTCGCCCGCCTCGATCATGCGGGCCAGGTAGTGCAGCGCGGCGTCGACGTCCGACCCGCGGATCGACTTGATGAACGCGCTGATCACGTCGTAGTGCTGGTCGCCGTCGCGGTCGTAGCGCACGGCCGCGCGGTCCACCGCCCGTTCGACGTCGGCCACCTCGACGGTGACCGGGCCGGCGTCCGGCACCCGCCCACCGGCCCGGGACCGCGCGCCGTCGGCGGCCGCCTCGAGCGCGGTCAACGCCCGCCGGCCGTCGCCGTCGGCCAGCGCCACCACCTGCGCGCGGGCCGGCACGGCGAGCTGCACCGTGCCGTCCAGTCCGCGCGGGTCGGTGACGGCGCGGTCCACCAGCTGCCCGACCTCGTCGGGCGTCAGCGGGTGCAGCTGCAGGACCAGCGACCGGGACAGCAGCGGTGAGACGACCGAGAAGAACGGGTTCTCGGTGGTGGCGCCGACCAGGATGACGGTCCGGTTCTCGACGGCGGCCAGCAGCGAGTCCTGCTGGGTCTTGGAGAACCGATGCACCTCGTCGATGAACAGCACGGTCTGCTCGCCGGTCCGGCGGAGCGCGGCCGCAGCCTCGGCGATCACCGCCCGCACCTCCTTGACGCCCGCGGACAGCGCCGACAGCTGGGCGAACCGGCGGCCGGTGGCACCGGCGACCAGGGTGGCCAGCGTGGTCTTGCCGGTACCCGGCGGGCCGTACAGCAGCATCGAGGCCGGCGGGCCGCCCTCCACCAGGCGCCGCAGCGGGGCGCCGGGACCGAGCAGGTGGCCCTGCCCGACCACCTCGTCGAGGGTGCGCGGCCGCATCCGGACGGCCAGCGGCGCGGCCGGGTCCACCGCGTCGCCGGGACGCGGCGACGGCAGGTCGGTCGACGCGGCGGGCTCGTCGAACACGCCGAAGAGTCCGGGTTCGGTGCCGGTCACGGGGTCACCGCGACGGTGGCACACCGCTGCTCCCGACCTGGTACCCGCACGCGGCCGAGCGTAGTGACCGGCGCCGACACCGGACGACGGGCGGGCGTGCCGCGCGGCCGGCGGACGGGGGCGGGCCGGACGCGCGGACGCCGGCCACCCCAGCGGGGCGACCGGCGTCCGGGTCGTGCGGTGGTCGAGGCGCTCGCGCGCGCCGACCTGGCGGGTCAGGCCGCCGCGGCGACCGGCGCCTTGACCGGCTCGGCGTCGCTGACGCCGTCGCCGTTCGGGCCGTCGTACCGGGCCAGGTCGAGGATGCCCTCGCGCTTGGCCACCAGCACCGGGACCAGAGCCTGGCCGGCCACGTTGGTCGCGGTCCGCATCATGTCCAGGATCGGGTCGATCGCCAGCAGCAGGCCGACGCCGGCCAGCGGCAGGCCCAGGGTGGACAGCGTCAGGGTCAGCATGACCACGGCGCCGGTCAGGCCGGCGGTGGCCGCGGAGCCGATCACCGACACGAACGCGATCAGCAGGTAGTCCGTCAACGACAGGTGGATGCCGAAGACCTGCGCCACGAAGATCGCCGCGATGGCCGGGTAGATGGCGGCGCAGCCGTCCATCTTGGTGGTGGCGCCCAGAGGCACGGCGAAGCTGGCGTACTCCTGCGGGACGCCGAGGTTGCGGGTGGTCACCGCCTGGGTCACCGGCATGGTGCCGACGGAGGACCGGGACACGAAGCCCAGCGTGATGGCGGGCCAGGCGCCGGCCAGGAACTTGCCCGGGCGCAGCCGGTGCATCCGCAGCAGTGCCGGGTACAGGCCGAACAGCACGATCAGGCAGCCGACGTAGACGTCGACGACGAACAGGCCGAGCGGGCCGATCAGGTCCCAGCCGTAGTCCGCGACGGCGTGGCCGATGAGGCCGGCCGAGCCGATCGGGGCCAGCCGGATGATCCACCACAGCACCTTCTGCACCACGGTCAGCGCCGAGTCGGCGAACGCGACCAGCGGCTGTGCCTTGGCTCCGGTGCGCAGGACCGCTGCGCCCAGGACGATCCCGATGACGACGAGCTGGAGCACGTTGAACGACACCGAGGTCGTCGCCGCGCCGTCCGAGACCGACGTGTTGGCCTGCAGACCCAGGAAGTTGCTGGGCACGAGGCCGGTCAGGAAGTCGGTCCAGCCGCCGCTGCGCCCGGTGAACTGGGCGTCCGCGGTGGACAGGCCGGTGCCACGACCGGGGTTGGTCACCAGCCCGATCACCATGCCGATGACCACCGAGATGAGCGCGGTGGCGGCGAACCAGAGCACCGTCCGGACGGCCAGCCGGGCGGCGTTGGTGACCTGGCCGAGCCGGGAGATCGACACCAGCAGGGCCAGCAGGATGAGCGGCGCGACGACCGCCCGGAGCAGGGACACGAAGATCGACCCGACCTGGGTGAGGGTCGAGTCCAGCCAGGCGATGTCGCCGACCCTGGCCAGGAAACCGAGCAGGATCCCGATGGCCAGACCGATCAGGGTCTGGGCCCAGAACGGGACCCGGCGTACCGCACGCAACAGCACCACGAAAGGACCTCCACGGACGTGACGGGCGCCTCGCCGCAGGGGCGGGCGGGAGCCGGTCGGGGCCCGACCATCGGGCCACCCTGGGCAACCGGTCGCGACGCCGTGCGATTCCGAGCCGTCCTGCGACCCCGCTCACAGACCTTTCCCAGCAACCGTGACCCGCTCGCACCGCACCGGCTGCCGGGTCGTGCGCCGGGTCCGGCGCCCCTACAGTCGGTCCATGTCGACACCTCCGGACCGCTGGGCGTCGGTGCGCGCCGGCTTCGCCGCTGCGGCGACGTGGTTCGTCACCACCGCCGGGGACGCGGCCGGGCAGCCGGACCGGCCGGCGCTGGGGGTGTGGACCGTGCGAGACCTCGTCGGGCACACCGGCCGCGCGTTGCTCACGGTCGAGAACTACCTGCAGGACTCGACCGCCGGTGCCGTGGACATGGCATCGCCCGCCGCGTACTACCGGCGGGCACAGGCGGCACTCGCCGACCCGGTGGCGGTCGCCGAGCGGGGCCGGGCGGCCGGGGCGGCGCTCGGCGAGGACCTGGCCGGCTCCGTCGCCGCGATCGCGAGCCGGGTGCTGGCCCGGGTCGCGGCCGCCGGACCGGACGACGCCGTCGACAGCCCGGTCGGGCGCCTGCGGCTGGTCGACTACCTGCCGACCCGCACCTTCGAGCTCACGGTGCACACCTGTGACCTCGCCGTCGCGATCGGCGTCGCACCGGCGGTGCCGGACGCCGCCGCCGCCGCGTCGCTCGCCCTGGCCGCGGATCTGGCCGTCGACCGGCAGGTCTCCGGACCGCTGCTGCTGGCGTTGACCGGCCGCACGGCGCTGCCGGAGGGATTCAGCCTGCTCGAGGGCTGAACCGGATCCGGCGCGCCGGCAGCCGTGCCGGGCGCAGCGGACCCGCACCGCAGCTTGCACACTGTTCCGCGTGACGGACAGGGATGCCAGCGCGGAACCGGATCGGTCCGCGACCGACGGTGCGTCGGCGATCGAGCTGGCCCGGCGGTGCGACAACTCGGGCAGGTGGGGTGCCGACGACCAGCGCGGCACGTTGAACCACATCACCCCGGACGTCGTCGTGGCGGCCGCCGGACTCGTGCGCCTGGGCGTCACCGTGTCGTTGGCCAAGCCCGTCGCCACCCGCCCGGGACCGACCAACCCGCGTCCCGCCTGGCACGTCATGCATCTGGAGACGGAACGGCCGTACGCGACGGCCGACAGCATCCACCTCCAGATCCACGGTCTGGCCAACACCCACCTGGATGCCCTGGGGCACATGTTCCTGGACGGGGTGGGCTACAACGGTCGCCGCGCGGCCGATGTCGTCGACATGGCGGGTCTCCGCGCACTGGACGTCGCGGCGCTGCGGGCCGGCATCGTCACCCGCGGTGTGCTGTTGGACGTGGCCGCCGCGACGGGCCGGCCGTGGCTGGAGCCGACGGCGCCCGTGACGCAGGCCGACCTGGAAGCCGCGGAGGACCTGGCCGGGACGCGGGTCCGCGCCGGCGATGCCGTCTTCGTGCACGTCGGGCTGGAGGCCAGGGAGCGGGTGCAGGGGGACGAGGATCCGTCCGTCCGCGCCGGACTCACCCTCGACGCGGTCGCGTGGCTGCATGCGCGCTCGGTCGCGGTCTACTCCGGCGACTGCATCGAACAGTTCCCCGACTCCCCGGGGGCGGTACCCATGCCGTTGCACCAGCTCGGTATCGCCCGCATGGGTCTGGTGCTGCTGGACTGCCCGTCGATGACCGAGCTCGTCGCGACCTGCCACCGCCTGCAGCGGTGGGAGTTCCTGCTCACCGTGGCGCCGCTGGTCATCGAGGGCGGGACCGGCTCACCGGTCAATCCGCTCGCGGTGTTCTAGACGCCTTCGGTCACTGCGGATCCCGGCCCACGGCTCACGGTGTGGCGGCCGATCCGATCGTCGCCCGGAACCGGTACCGGTCGCCACGGTAGGACGTCCGCCCCAGTTCGACGGTGCGTCCGGTCCGGTCGAACGTGCGCTGACTGGCGACCAGGAGCGGGATACCGGTGGGCAGCTCCAGCAGGGCGGCGTCCTCGGCCCCCGGCGCGATCGCCTCGACCGAGTACTCCGCCCGCACCGGGAGGACCGGCGGGGACGAGCCACGCAGCACCGCGTACAACGACTCCACCGTGAAGTCGTGGGCGCCGATGTCCGGACACAACTCGACCGGGACCCTGCTGTGGTCCACCGCGATCACCAGTCCACCGAGGAAGCGGACCCTGCGCAGCTCGAAGATCGGTGCGCCGGCGACGATGCCGAAGTCCTCGGCCTCGTCCAAGGTCGCCGGACGGGTGTCCGCAGCCAGCACCCGGGCGGAGGTCAGCTGACCCTGTGCGGCCGCCGTCTCGGAGAACCCCTGCAGCACGGCCCCTCCGACGGTCCCGCCCGACCTGCCCGGTACGAACCATCCCCGCGCCGGAGCGGCCCGCAACTGCCCCCGGTCGGCGAGCACCGCCAATGCCGACCGCATCGTGACCCGGCTGACCCGGTACTTGTCGCACAGCGTCCGCTCGGACGGCAGCCGGCCACCCGGGAGCAGGGAATCCTCCAGGTCGGCTGCGATGCGCCCGGCGATCTCCTGGTAGAGCGGCGCGCGCCGGGCGTCGGATGGTGCGGTCACCCGCCGAGCGTACCGGGCGTCGACAGCCCGTGGGACAACTGGTCCTGACCAGAGCGCGGCGATCGACGATCGAGTAGCCGTTATCCCCGCAGGTCTTGACAGGTGACGGCGCGACCGTACGATCCGTGGTCTGTACCAGTAAGGCCAGTCGACGGACCACTGCTTGGCACCGGGTGGCCGGCGTTCCAGCTCGAGCGAGAGGTGGCCAGGATGTCCGGTCGATGGGTCCTGGGAGGCGGCCGCCGCGCGATCGTGCTGGCCGGCTTGCTGGCCGGCGCGGTGGCGCTGGGCGGATGCAGTACCGACGCGCCCGGTGGCGCCGCGACCTCGTCCTCGGCGGCCACGACGACGTCGAGCTCGGCGTCGGGTCCGGCGTCGAGCTCGGCAGCGAGCCCGACGACGGCGTCCGGAACCGCCGGCGCCACCTCCGCAGCGCCGCCCACCGGGACTGCCGGCAGTTCGTCGCAGTCGACGTCCGGCGGCGCGTCGAGCGCCGGTACCGGGGGCTCCGGTCAGCTCAGCGGCAAGACCGGCTCGGTGGACGACCTCACGCTGACCGCGGACCAGGTCGCTGCGGTCAAGGCCAAGGGCGGCGACGTCACCGTCGGCATCCTGGCGCCGCTGTCCTCCGAGTACCTGGCGAACGTCGTGGACGGGGCGAAGCAGGAGGCGGCCGCGCTGGGCCTGAAGACGTCGGTCGTCGACTACCAGTTCGACGCCGCCAAGGGCGTGGCCGGTATCGAGAACCTGGTGTCGCAGGGCGTCAAGTACATGGTCGTCGTGCTCACCGATCCGCCGGCCATGATCGGGGCGGTCAAGGCGGCGGAGGCACAGGGTGTGACCGTCGTGCAGTTCGCCGGCGACCAGGTCGCCAAGGAGGCCGGGGGCTACTCCGTCGCCATCAACGACAAGGACCTCGGTACGTCCGCCGGGGAGGCAGCGGCCGCCATCGCCAAGGGCCGCGGCGCGGTGCAGATCGCCATCCTGGACTACCCCAGCCAGCCCAACGTCGTCATCCGCGCAGACGCCATGGTGGCCGCCATCAAGGCCGGTGCTCCGGAGGCCAAGATCGTCGCCCGGGTGACCGGCGGCACGCAGGACGCCGGACTCACCGCGAGCGAGTCGCTCCTGCAGAAGTACCCGGACCTGGGTGGAGTCGTGTCCGTGAACGACGCCGGGGGCTACGGGGCGGTGCAGGCTTTCGAGGGAGCCCAGAAGACCGGGGCGAACGCCTTCGTGGTCGGATGCGACGCGGAGTCCAAGGCGCGCAGCCTGATCGCGCAGGGCGGCATCTTCAAGGCCAGCGTGGACACCCAACCCGGGCTGACCGGCAAGGCGGCGGTCGAGGCCATCGGCAAGCTGATCGCCGGCGGCAGCGTCGCCCAGTACACCACCGTGCCGGTCAAGACCGTGACGTCGTGAGCGCCGGCGGCAGCGCCGCGGAGACCCGTCCGGCCGGCGATGCGACGCCGTCACCGGAGACCACCGCCGAGCCGGTCGTCGGCGCCGACCCGGATCTCGGGACGCGACGCGGACGCGGTCCGGCGCGCCGATTGCTGACCCAGAACGGACTGCTGGTCATCCTGCTGGTCTGGGTCGTGTTCCTGGCGGTGGCGACGGACGGGTTCCTCACCCGCACCAATGTCCTGCTGGTGCTGCGCCAGTCCTCGACGATCGGCGTGGTCGCCATCGGCGCCACCTTGATCATTCTCCTGGGCGAGATCGACCTCTCCGCAGGAGCCATGGTTTCCGTCGCGGGGGTGCTGAGCGCCCGGGCGCTGCTGTCGGCCGGTGTGGACGTCGGGGTGGCCGCTGTCGTCGGGCTCCTCGTCGGTGCCCTCGCCGGGCTGGTCAACGGACTCCTGGTCACCGCACTGCGGATCAACTCCTTCATGGCGACCCTCGGCATGATGAGCGTGCTGGGCGGCGTGGCGTTCCTGCTCACCGGCGGTCAGACGCTGTTCGGCGACGAGCTGCGCCCGCTGGCGTTCCTGTCGAACGGCTACATCGCGGGCATCCCGTTCCCGGTCATCCTGATGTTCCTGTGCTACATCGCCGCCTGGGTGCTGCTGAACCGGACGGGGTACGGAGCCCGGGTCTACGCGGTCGGCAACAATCCGCGCGCCAGCTTCCTGGCCGGCATCCGGGTCGACGTCGTCAAGGCCGGCACCTTCACCCTGGCCGGCCTGCTCGCCGGTCTCGGCGGACTGATGCAGGTGTCCCGACTGAACGCCGCCTCCGGCGGCCTGGGGACCGACCTGCTGTTCCCGGTGATCACCGCGGTGGTGCTGGGCGGGGTCAGCCTGACCGGCGGGCGCGGCCGCATCCAGGACGTGCTGGTCGCGTCGATCTTCTTGGCGACCATTACGAACGGGCTCATCCTGCTCGGTGTGGACGGGTACACCCAGCAGGTCGTCTCGGGTGCCATCCTCATCGCGGCGCTCGCGCTGGACCGGTGGCGGCGGGCGTGAGCGCGGGCGACCCTGCCGCGCCGGCCCTGGTGGTGTCCGGCGTGAGCAAGAGCTACCCGGGGGTCCGGGCCCTGCGCGACGTCTCGTTCCAGATCGCCCGGGGCCAGGTGCACGCACTGGTCGGCGAGAACGGAGCCGGCAAGTCCACCCTCATCCGGATCCTGTCCGGGGTCGAAGCGCCGGACGCCGGCACCATCACCTCCTGGAGCGGTGCCGACCGGCCCACGACACCCGTCGAGGCGCTGCGCCAGGGCATCTCGACGCTGTACCAGGAGCAGAACCTGCTGCCCGACCGGACCGTGGTCGAGAACCTGCTGCTCGGTGCGACCCCGCGGCGGCTGGGCGTGTTCCTCGACGTCGCCGCTGCCCGGGACGTCACCCGCACGGCGTTGCACCGGGTCGGCGCAGGGCACATCGATCCCGGCGCCGTCGTCGGCGGGCTGTCGCTGGCCGACCGGCAGATGGTCGACATCGCGCGTGCCGTCCACCGGAACTGCCGACTGCTGATCATGGACGAACCGACCGCGGCGCTGAGCTCGCGCGAGGTCGACGCGTTGTTCGCGATCGTGGCCGGGCTCGCCGACGACGGCGTGTCGGTCCTGTTCGTGTCCCACCGGCTGGACGAGATCTTCCGCATCGCGCGCGCGGTCACGGTGCTGCGGGACGGGCGCCACGTGCTGACGGCACCCATCGGCGAGCTGACACCCGACGACCTCGTCGACGCCATGGTCGGCGAGGCGGCCAGGGCCGCCCTGCCGCCCCGCGCGCCGCGCCCCAGGACCGGGGAGACGCCGGCGGTACGGCTCCGCGGCGCGTCGGGCCCCGGGTTCCACGACGTCGACCTGTCGGTCCACAGCGGCGAGATCGTCGCCCTCGCCGGCGTGACCGGGTCGGGCAAGGAGGACGTCGGGATGGCGCTGCTCGGCGCAGCCCCGGTCCTGCGGGGCGCGATCGAGATCCGCGGCCGGGCGATCCGCCTGACGCCTCGCCGGGCCATCGCCGCCGGAGTGGTGGGCGTGCCCGCGGACCGCGCTCGCGAGGGCGTGATCGGACCGCTGTCCGTGCGGAGGAACCTGTCACTGCCGTCGCTGCGGACCGTGAGCCGACTCGGCTTCCTGGACCGGTCCCGGGAGCGGGCCCTGGCCGGCCACCAGATCCGGGAGCTGGCGGTCAAGGCTGCCGACCCTTCGGTCGCCGTCGGCACGCTCTCGGGTGGCAACCAGCAGAAGGTCGCGATCGGCAAGTGGCTCGAGCTCCGGCCGCAGGTGCTGGTGCTCATCGAACCGACGCAGGGCATCGACATCCGCGTCCGCTTCGAGATCTACCGGCTGCTCTTCCGGCTGGCCGACGCCGGTACGGCCGTCGTGCTCGTGTCCTCCGACGTGCCCGAGGTGCTCACGCTGGCCGACCGGGTGGTGGTCCTCCGCGCCGGCACCGTCACCGGGGAACTGCCGGCGGCCTCCGCCACCGCCGAATCGCTGCTGCGGATGTCGCTCGGTCGCCGGCCCAGGGACACCGCGCCGCTCCGCACCACCGACCGTGCAGTCAACCGAACAGGCGGCCCACAGCCATGATCGACGCAACGGACACCGGTACCGCCGCCACGGCGACCCGGTTCGACACCGACACGCGCACCCACCGGGACCTCGACCGCCAGGGGTCCACGCTGCGCCGGACCCTCGAACAGCTGCAGGCCACGGAGCTGCCGGACGCCGTGCTGTCCGCACCCCGGTTCGTCTTCACCGGGTGCGGATCGTCCTACTACGCGGGCCTCTCGGCGGCGACCCTGCTGTCGACCCTCTCCGACCGGACGGCCATCGGCGTCCCCAGCTCCGAGCTGTGGCTGCTGCCCGATACCTATCTGTCCCCGGGCAGTGTGGTCGTCGGGGTGTCCCGGACCGGCACCACCACCGAGGTCGTGCGTGCCCTGGAGATCGCCCGCGAGCGTTCCCTGCCCACGGTCGCCCTCAGCCTGGCGGACACCGCACCGCTGCTGGACCTGGCCACCGCACCGATCGCCCTGCGGCACGTCGGCGAGGAGGGACGGGTGATGACCCAGTCCTTCTCCAACCTGCTGCTCGCCGGCCAGTGGCTGGCCGCCGCCGTCTCGCGGGCGGACGGCGACCCGCGTGGCGGCCCCTACCCGGCCGGCTTCACGGCGCTCGTCGACGCCGTCGACAGGCTGCTCCCGGACCTCGAGGCGGTCGCCGCCCGCATCGCCGCGCGCCAGCACGGGCACTACGTCCTGCTCGGGTCGGGACCGACGTCCGCCGTGTGCGCCGAGGGCGTGCTGAAGCTGCAGGAGATGACCCAGCTGCCGAGCGAGTCGGTGGCGGCCCTGGAGTACCGCCACGGGCCGATCGCCGGCCTGTCGGCCCGCACGGCGCTCATCCTGGCGTCCACGCCCGCCACCGCACCGTACGACCGGATCCTGGCCGCCGACGCGGTGACGCTGGGCCACCGACCGATCGTCCTCGCGCCGAGCGGCAGCGGCGGCTTCCCCGCCGAGGCCGAACTCGTCGAGCTGCCGGCGGAGCTGCCCGACTGGCTGTGGCCCAACCTGTACCTGCCGTTCTTCCAGTACCTGTCGTGGCACCGGACGATGCTGCTGGGCAAGGACCCCGAGCGGGTCAACAACCTGGACAAGACGACGTCGCCGGTGGTCGACCCGCATGTCGTCGACCTGCCGCCCGGACCCATCCGTGGCTGAGGCGCCCGTCCGCACGGCCGACGGGACCCTGCCCGAGTGCGACCGCGGCGGCCGGTGGGCACTCGCGATCGACGTCGGCGGCTCGTCCGCGAAGGTCGCACTGGTGCGGGAGGACGGAACGACCTACCCGCAGGCCCCCGTGCCCACCGCCCACCTGCGCGGCTCCGCCCAGCTCCCGGGGCAGGTCGTCGCGATCGCCGCCGACACGGTCCGGGTGGCCCGCGACGCCGGGTTCGACGTCCGCGCCGTCGGGATGGTCGTCCCCGGGATCGTCGACGCGTCGACCGGTCGTGGCGTGTCGTCCATGCTGCTCGGCTGGCGTGACGTCCCGTTCGCCGACCTGGTCCGGGAAGCCACCGGACTCCCGACCGCCGTCGACCACGACGTCCGGACCGCGGCCCGGGCGGAGCTGGCCACCCATCCCGGTGTGCGTGACGCGCTCTTCGTCACCGTCGGCACAGGCGTGGGTGCGGCCGCGCTCGTCGACGGCGAGCTCCGCACCGGGGCACACGGCTACGGCGGTGAGATCGCGCACGTGATCGTCGATCCCGACGGTCCTCCGTGTCCGTGCGGCAAGCGCGGCTGCGTCGAGACGATCGCGTCCGCGCCGGCGATCGGGGCCGCGTACGCACTGGGCGGGGGCGCCTCCTCCATCCCACCGGACCGGGTCCCGACGGTCCTCGACGTCCTTGCCGGCGTCCGGCGCGGGGATCGCGCAGCCGCATCGGTGTGGGACCGGGCCGCCCGGGCGCTGGGCCGGGCCGTGGCGGTCTACAGCGAGATCCTCGATCCTGCACTCGTCCTGATCGGCGGTGGGGTGTCCGCGGCCGGCGACCTGCTCCTCGACCCGGTGCGGGACGAGGTCCACCGCGGGGTCGGGCTGCCCGTCCGGCCCGAGGTCCGCATCGCGGCCCTCGGCAACACCGCCGGCGTCCGAGGCGCAGCGGTGCTGGCCTTCCGGGCCGCCGGGCGACGGTCCCCGTGACCGCCGGCTGGGACGTCATCGTCGTCGGCCTCGGCGGGATGGGCAGCGCCGGCGCCGCGCACCTGGCATCGCGCGGGCTCCGCGTCCTGGGACTGGAGCAGTTCCAGGGCGCCCACGACCGCGGATCCAGCCACGGCAACAGCAGGATCATCCGGCAGGCCTACTTCGAGAACCCGGCCTATGTCCCGTTGCTGCGCCGCTCCTACGAGCTGTACGGCGACCTCAACGCCGACGATCCGGGCATCTTCGTCCAGACCGGAGGGCTGATGATGGGCTCCGCCGGTTCCGCGGCCGTCGCCGGGTCGCTGGCCAGCGCCCGGGAGTGGGATCTTCCGCACCGGATGCTCGATGCCGGTGACATCCGGCGACACTTCCCGACCTTCACCCCGACGGAGGACACCGTCGCTCTCTACGAGGAACGGGGCGGGTTCGTCCGTCCCGAGCGGACGGTGCTGGCACACCTGCGCCGGGCGACCCGGGAGGGCGCCGATCTGCGGTCCCACCAGCGGGTGTCGGGCTGGTCCGCCGACCGGCACGGCGTCACCGTCACCACGGCCGACGAGACGTTCCGGGCGGACCGGCTGGTCCTGACGCCCGGTGCATGGGCGCCGGACCTGCTTGCCGACCTGCATCCCCCACTGCGGGTCGAGCGGCAGCTGCTGTTCTGGTTCCAACCCGTGTCCGGCGTGGGCCCCTTCGCGCTCGGCCGGGCACCGATCTTCATCTGGGAGTCACCGTCCGGGCAGCAGCTGTACGGCTTCCCGGCCATCGACGGACCCGGCGGCGGCGTCAAGGTGGCCTTCTACCGCAATGGTCGTCCCGCCGACCCCGACCGACTCGACCGCGACATCCACTCCGACGAGGTCGAGCAGATGCGGCGGCATCTCGCCGGCACGGTCCCGGCGCTGGCCGGCGGCACCTTCCTGCGTGGGCGGGCCTGCATGTACACCTGCACGCCGGACCTGGACTTCGTGATCGGCACGCACCCGCGCCACGAGAACGTCGTCGTCTCGGCCGGTTTCTCCGGCCACGGGTTCAAGTTCGTGCCGGTCGTCGGGGAGATCATCGCGGACCTCGCCTGCCGGGGATCGACGGAGCACCCGATCGACCTGTTCGCGGTCGACCGGTTCGGCGGCGACGGGTCGGCATCCTGACCCGGTCGGCCCTCGAGCTCGACCCGGCAGCCGGTCGCCCGTCGATCGCCACCGGCGCCCGGGCCGCGCACCGACCTGCGCGGCCCGGCCGCCGTTGCGGGACCGAGGTCAGACGGCGGTGATCGCCCCGGTGACCAGGCCGACGAGTTCCTCGCCGGTGACGTCGGCGGTGCGGACGCCGGTCACGACGGCGCCCGCCCGCATGACCCACACCTGCGAGGACAGGCGCTTGACCTGCTCGAAGTTGTGGGACACCACGAGCACGGTCTGCCCGGCGTCGACCACCCGCCGGATCAGCCCCTCGACCTGCGCGGTCTCCCGGAGACCCAGTGCAGCGGTGGGCTCGTCGAGGACGATCATGCCCCGGGCCCACATGACACCCCGGGCGATCGCCACCGCCTGCCGCTGGCCGCCGGAGAGCCGTCGCACCGGCCGGCCCACGTGCGGCACGTTGACCGCGAGGTCGGACACCAGGCGGTGGGCCTCCGACCGCATCTGCCGGCGGCGCAGGAACTGCACGGGGCCGAAGCCACGCGTCAGCTCCCGGTCCAGGTACAGGTTCTGCCACACGCTGAGCTGGTCGCACAGCGCCAGGTCCTGGTACACGGTCTCGATGCCGTGGTCCCGGGCGTCCTTGGGCGAGCTGAAGTGCACCGGGGATCCGTCGACGAGGATGTCCCCGGTGTCCGGCGGGATGAGACCGGTGATGCACTTGACCAGCGTCGACTTGCCGGCGCCGTTGTCGCCGACGATCGCGGTGATCTCGCCCTGGGCGATCGACAGCGAGGCGCCGCGCAGCGCCTCGACGCTGCCGAACGTCTTGCGGACGTCCCGGACCTCGACCTTCGCGGCGCTCACTTGCGTCCCCTCATCAGCAGGGCCGCGGCGATGACCACGATGCCGATCAGCAGCGGCGAGTAGAAGGCGCTCACGCCCAGCAGGGTGAGCCCGGACTGCAGGAAGGTCAGCAGGATCGCGCCGATGATCGGGCCGACCATGGTCGCCCGGCCGCCGAACAGGCTGACCCCGCCCAGGACCACCGCCGCGATCGCCCGCAGCAGGTAATCCGTGTTGGTCGCCGGCTGGCTGGAACCGATGTAGGACGTCAACAGGATGGCGCCCACACCGCCCATGCCGCCGCAGATCACGTACCCGGCCAGCTTCACCCGGGACACCCGCAGCGCCATGGCCTTCGAGGCGTCGGTGTTGTCGCCGACCGCGAGCAGGTGCATGCCGAACCGGGTGTGGAACAGCACCACGTGCAGCAGGACGCCGAGCGCGATCGCGATCAGGAAGTTGTACCGGATGCCGCCGATGCCGTGCACGCTGACGAACGACAGTGACGCGTCCGGCATCTGCACCGGCTTGCCCTGCGAGGTGATCAGTCCGACGCCCATCACCAGGCTCATCGTCCCGAGGGTGACGATGAAGTCCGGGATGCGTCCCCAGCCGATGATGGCGCCGTTGAACGCACCGACGACCAGTCCGGTGAACAGGGCCACGAAGGCGCACACCCACATCGGCAGGCCCGCGTCGTACGCCAGGCCCATCGTCACGCTGCCCAGCGCGACCGTCGACGCCAGCGACAGGTCGATGCCGGCCAGCGTCACCGCGAACGTCGCGCCCAGCGCCAGCACGATCGGGATGGTCGAGTCCGCCAGCATGCTCGTCAGGCTCGCCCAGGACAGGAACCGCGGGTTCAGGATCGAGAAGACGATCACCAGGACCACCAGGGCGACCGGTGCGGTCGCCCTGGTCCACAGGTCCTCGTTGCCCAGGTGACGCCGGAGCGCCTGCCCGCGGGACGCCGGCCGCGCCTGCGCCGCCGACGGACCGGACGGCGTCGCCGCCGTCTCGGCCGGCCGGGTCAACGTGCCGCTCACTGGAACGGGTTGGGGACGGTGAAGCCGGCCGGCGGGGCCGGGAACGCGGTCAGCGCGGCCTGTGCGTTCTCCTTGGTGACCACCAGCACCGGCGTCTCGACCTTGGCCGGCACGGTCTTGCCGGACCTGGCGGCGGCGCACGCCTGCACGGACTGCGCCCCCATCAGGTACGGGAATTGTTCCACCGCAGCCGGTTCGCCGCCGGCGACGATGTCCTTGAGCTGGTCCTCGGTGCCGTCCACGCCGACGACCGCGACCTTGCCCTTGGAGCCGGCCTCGTCGACGGCCTGCTGGATGCCCAGGGCCATGTCGCCGGACGGCGTGAAGAAGCCCTTGATGTCCGGGTTGGCCAGCAGGATCGTCTTGGCCGCGCTCTTGGCCTTGGCCTTGTCGAAGTCGGCGGCCACCGTCTGGGTCACCTTCAGCTTGCCCTGCACGCTGTCGCTGAATCCCTTGAGCCGGGCGTTGCTGCCGGGATCGCCGACGAGACCGCCGATGAGCGCGACCTGGTCGCCGTCGGAGAGCAGGTCGAGCATGGCCTTGCCGCCGGCGGCGCCCGCCGTCTCGTTGTTCGTCCCGACGTACGTGGTCAGCTTCACCCCGGCCTTCTCGGCCGCGGCGGTGTCGATCGGCAGGTCGAGGTTGACGATCGGGGTGCCGGCCTGCGACACGGGCACCAGGCCGGTCAGCAGGTTGGTCTGGCTGGTCGGGTTGACGATGTAGCAGTCGTACCCGGCCGTCACCAGGGCGTTCAGCTTGGCCGCCTGCCCCGAGTCGTCGTTGACGTTGTCGGCGGCGACGACGGTCAGCGAGACGCCGTCCTTGGTGGCCTGGTCCTGCGCGCCCTTGGCCATCGCGCCGAAGTAGGTGTTGTCCAGGGGCTTGATCACCATGGCGACCTTCATGCCGGCTGCGGACGCGCCGCCGCCCGAGGAGGCGGTGCCGGATCCGCCGGCCGCGCTGCTGCCGGCCGCGCCGGACGCGGCCGTCCCGGTGTTGGTGCCGGACGCTGCCGAGGAGGACCCGGTCGACCCGGCCTCGCTGGACGCGCTGCTGCTGGCTGCACTGCTGCTGGACGAGCTCGAGGAGCCCGCCCCCGGCGACGAGGAGCCGCAGCCGGTCAGCGCGGCGCCGAGCAGCAGCGACGCCGCGGCGAGACCGATGCCCGCCGAGCGCCTGTGGGACAGGTGCATGTGTTCTCTCCTTTGAGTGGGCCGAAGGGTTGCTCACCGTTCGGTTGCAGCGAGTGCCGTCGGTCGTGCGACGGCTCGGACGGGACTGGTGCACCGGCGCAGGACGGCCGGTGCGGACTGTCGGGACGGCGACTACCGCGACGCGGAGCCGAGGACGAGGGGTGAGGAGGTGAGAGGGACGCAGCCGCAGGTGGTTCCGAACTCGATGTCGATGTCCACGGTCACCGTCGTGGGCGGTGACGCGGGCTCGGCCATCCGTCGCTCGAGCAGCTGCATCGACCGTGCGGCGACGTCGGACGCGGGAACCACGCCCTGGGTCGGCCGCAGGCCCGTGACGGTCGCCTCGCCGATGGAGTCGATCGTCGTCAGCAGGACGTCGGTGGGGATCCGCAGCCCCAACCGCGCGATGGCGCCCATGGCGCCCCAGAACATCCGGTTGTTGGTGGTGAACACGCCGAACGGCCGGGTGAAGCTGCGGAACAGCTGCAGCGCACCCGCTGTCGCGTCGTCGGGGGTGCGGTGCCCGGTGCTCACGAAGGCCGGTCGGCCGGCCTTGGCGACGGCGTCCTGGTAGCCGCGTTCCTGTTCCGCGACGACCGAGATCGCCGTGTCGCCGCCGAGAAACGCCACCTCGGTGAGCCGGTGGTGGCGCACCAGGTGTTCGACCAGCCGTCCGGCGGCGCGGCGGTGGTCGGCGAGCACGTGGTCGGCCAGCCCGGCCAGCGACGGCACGGTGCGGTCCACGATGACGCTGGGGATCTCGCGGACGGCGTCCGGCAGGCTGGGCGCCCCGGCCGGCAGGACGATCAGGCCGTCCACCCGGTGCTGGCGGAAGGTGCGCAGGTACCGCTCCTCCTGGCCCCGCTCCTCGTCGGAATCGCCCAGCAGCAGCGTGGGACTCTGCTCGCTGAGCCGCTCCTCGATCGCCCGGGCCAGCAGGCTGTAGTAGCCGTTGCGGACGTCCGGGATGATCAGCCCGATGGTGCCCGACTTGCGGGTGCGCAGGCCCGCCGCACCGGCGTCGCCGACGTAGCTCAGCTCCGCCACCGAGCGCAGCACGCGCTCGCGGGTCTCGGGCGTCACGTTGTTCTGGTCCTTGAGCACCCGGGTCACGGTCTTGAGGGACACCCCCGCGTGCGCGGCGATGTCCACCAGCCGGGCAGGCGGGCGGAGACCCGCGTGGACGGGGTCGGTCACCGTCAGGACCTCCGCTCGGCGCCCGCGGTGACGGGATCGACCGTGGTGAGGGCGGTGATGTCCGCCGGGGGGTACTGCTCCGGTGCCCACCAGCCGGCGGCCACCCCGGCCATCAGTGCCGCGCCCCGGGAGACCGCCTCGCGCTCGGTCGCCATGGCCAGCGGCCACGACGCCCTGTGCATCTTGGCCTCCACCCAGCGCCGGGACCGCAGTCCGCCGCCGATGAGCAAGGTGGTGCCCCGCGTCCCGGTGAAGTCGCGCAGCACCGTCTCGGTGGCGGCGGCCGCCGCCGCGAACCCCTCGAGCGCGGACGCCCACGCCACCTCCGGCGGCAGCCGCAGCAGGTGTGCCGGCACCCGGCCGTCCTGCATGTCGAACAGGTCCGGCAGGGGCAGCGGCTCGGCGTCGACGCGGATGGCCGCGAACTCGATGTCGCTGCGGGTGGTGTCCAGGTGGGCCAGCAGCGACCCCATCGCCAGACCCGGCCGGAGCGTCTCCCACAGCAGCATGTGGCGCGGGGTCCCGGGCCAGTGGGTCACCGTCAGGTCGCCCGGCAGGCCCGGCACGGCAGGATGCCCGGCGCTGAGCCGCGGATCCCACGAGACCACCAGCGGTTCCCCGGTGCCCATGGAGTCGATGACCTCGCCGTGCTGACCGCCCGAGCCGACGACCCCCACCGGATGGTCGTGCCCGGCGATGGTGACCGGGACGCCGGCGGGCAGGTCGGCCCACATCGACCCCGGGGCGCTCACCCTGCCGAGCATGGTGCCGGCGGGCCGGGCCGGCGCCCACAGGACGCCGTCCATGCCGGCCGCCTGCAGGATGGCCTTGTCGTACCGCCCGGTGACGGGGTCGTAGGCACCGCTGGTCGCCGCCAACGACTGTTCCTGGCCCAGCGCGCCGGTCAGCTGCCAGAGCACGAGACCGGCGACACCGGTCCAGGTCCCGGCCAGCTCGGCGCCGTGCCGGGCCAGCCAGCCCAGTTTTGCCACGCTCGAGACGTCCCGGGGCCGGCGGCCGGTGCGGGCGACGAGCTCCTGCACCCCGAACTCCTCGACCAGCCGGTCGACGACCTCGTGACCCCGGTGGTCGTGCCAGGCGATCAGCGGCAGCCCGCTGGGCCCGTCGGGGTAGATGGTCGTCCCGGTCTCCCCCATGCTCGAGATGCCGACGCCCGCGATGCGGTGCCGCAGCTCCCCCAGCTGGTTCAGTGCGGCACCGACGCTGGCGAGCAGGGCCTGCGGCGTCATCTCGACCCCGTCCGGCGTCGTCCGGAAGGGCGTCGGCGCGGTGCCGATCCCCACCGACCGGCCGTGCCGGTCGATGGCGTTGGCCTTGATCGAGGACGTGCCGAGATCGATGCCCAGGAGCAGCTCGTCGCGCATGGTCTGCCGTGTCTCCCTTGACCGTTCGCCGTGACCAACGATGGACAAGCTAACAGGCTCCGCCTACTCTGTCCATCGTTGGTCAGGACGAGCCGGACCACTCATCGCGGGGCCTGCGGGGTCCCGGTCCCTAGGAGAAGACGTGCCCCTCATCACCCTGCGGCAGGCGTTGGACGCGGCTGCCGCCGGCGCGTACGGCGTCGGAGCGTTCAACGTGACGGACCTGGTCCAGGCCGAAGCGGTCCTGGACGCCGCCCGGACCACCGACTCGCCGGTGATCGTGCAGACCATCGCTGGCGCCTCCGCGCACGGCAGCGACGAGGCGTACTGGGAAGCCCTGGTCCATCTGGCGCGGCGGTACGACGACATCCCCGTGGTGCTGCACCTGGACCACGGGGCGACCTTCGACGACTGCGCCCGCGCGATCGCCGCCGGGTTCACCAGCGTGATGATCGACGGGAGCCTGCTCGAGGACCGCGTGACGCACGCGTCCTTCGACGAGAACGTCGCAGTGACCCGGCGTGTCGTCGAGTACGCGCATGCGCGCGGTGTCTCGGTGGAGGGCGAGCTCGGCACCATCGGCGGGTCCGAGGACGGCGGGGCCACCGTCAAGGAGATCGTGCTGGCCGACCCGGACGACGCCGAGCGTTTCGTGGCCGCCACCGGCGTCGACGCGCTGGCCGTGGCGATCGGGACCTCCCACGGCGCCTACAAGTTCACCAGCCCGCCGGACGGTTCGGTCCTGCGCATGGACCTCATCGCCGAGATCGCCGCCCGGGTGCCGGGCACCCATCTGGTGATGCACGGCTCCTCGTCGTTGCCGGCCGACCTGCGCGAGGAGATCAACGCGCACGGCGGGGCGCTGCCCGAGTCCTGGGGCGTCCCCGAGGACGAGAAGGCCCGGTCCACCAAGCTCGGCATCCGCAAGATCAACCAGGGCATGGACTCGCACATGGCCTACATCGCCGCGGCACGCAGGTTCCTGGCCGAGAACGGGATGGCCGCCGATCCGGCTCCCTTCGAGCGGGCCGGTCGGCAGGCCATGGAGCAGATGGTCGCCGACCGCATGCACGTGTTCGGCCAGGCCGGGCAGGCCTACCGTCACCGCGGCGTCCGCGAGCCCGTCGCCGCCGGAGCCTGAGACCGCCGCCCTGCCGCCCGGTTCGCGTCGGCGGGCCGGGGCGGCGGGCAGCGTCGCCCCTCGGTGACGCCCGTCCGGGGCGGGACGGGACGCTGCCGCTCACCGGTCCGACGCGCGCTCCCGCCACCCGACGTCCTGCTCGGAGGTCCTGAGCCCGGGGTGCGGCAGGGTGCGGCAGAGCGTCCGTCGTGACCAGGACCGAGGTCCGGGATCTGGTCGACCCGGGAGGGCCCTGCAGACCAGGACGGTCCGGCGGTGTGCCGGAACGGGCAGACCGCGCGGACCGCGGATGCCTCCCGGCGCTGACGCCGCCGGCGGCTCTGCCGCCGTTCACATCCCGGCGGAGACAGGTGTGGCCGGGCCGGTCCGCAGACCGCACCCGGGCGCACCACCTCGCCGGTCAGGCGTTCGTGAACGGAATCCGCTGCCAGTCGAGGACCCGGGTCCCCCGCGGCTGGATGGTGACCCTCAGGTAGTCGTGGGCGTTGTCCGAGCCGTCCACGGTGATCCGCTGCAGGTTGTCGGCGGACGCCGTGATCCCGTAGAACTTCAGCCACGCCGACCCGGCCGCCAGCGGGCGGTCGGCGTTGTAGAGGTGGCTGTCGCCGTTGAACAGGTACACCGGCCCGTGGAAGGCGCGGCTCTCCTGCACGATGGCCTGCACGATCGGCTGGAAGGCGAAGTAGTCGGCGAACGCGGGATCCGTCCCCGTGGGGTCGAACATGTCCGCCTGGGTCATCAGCACCACGGCGCGGTCGTGCCGGTGCCGGGCGTCCGAGAAGGTCTGCCGGATCAACTGGATGCCGGCCGCCGTCCGACCCAGCACCTCGGCCGTCTGCTCCGGCGTGGGTCCGGTGTTGCCCGTCCACGGCGCGAGACTGTTGTTGCTGCCGACGATGTGCACGGCCGCGAAGTCCACCCCGGCACGGTTGTACTTGACGTTCTCCGGGTATCCCTGCGCGCCCTGCGAGCAGACCGCGACCGCGTGCCTGCCCAGCGTGCGTCCGGGCCGCGGGAAGAACACCGAGCGCACGGCGGCGAGCCGTTCCAACGGGTTGTAGCCGCCGTTGTTGGGCCGGTGGCAGTCGGTCCACTCGTTGTCGCCGATGGTGTAGACGAAGGGGTCGTCGAAGCGGTCGAAGTCCTGCTTGATCGCCCGGAAGTAGTCGTCGCTGCAGACGGAGGACCCGTTCTTGATGTCGCCGAGGTGCGTCACCATCCGGACCTCGGGATCCGCGTTGATCTGCGCGACGGCCTGCGGGAAGCTGGCGATCTCCGCAGCGCCGTAGGGGATGTCGCCGATGACGGCGAAGGTCCACGGGCCGGCGCCCTTGGTGCCGGCGGCGGGCGGGGCCGCCGCGTCGGCGACCGGGCCGCGGGGTGCGGCGGCGACGGCCTGGGGCAACGCCGGTCCGGTGACGAGGGCGGTGAGGACCACCGCGGCGAGGGCTGCCGGCCGCCAGGAACGGCGACGCCGCGGTGCGACACGGTCTTCGGTGGCCAGTGGTTCGACGACGAGCTGTGCAGGCAAGACTCTCTCCCCGAGTTGACGGCGGCATCCGGATGGATGCGGAGAACCTTCGAGCCGGCGCCTGTCCGCCGGGTGAACGCGCGGCGGCCACCGGCTGAAGGGCGGCTGAGCCTTTCTCCTCACCCGCTGTAGGAGTCGCCTCGGCGGTCCGGCCGACCCGCCGGACCGGCCGCGGCGGCCGTCGGGACCGGCCGGCGGGTCCGGCGACCTCTACGCCGCGCCGCCGAAGGGGTGGTCGATGACGTACTTCCAGCTGCCGTCGGCCTGCCGGCGGGCCACCTCGTCGGTCACCCCGCGGAGCTCGACGGGGTTGCCGGCCTCGTCGCGGCCGCCGTCCATCTCGAACGCCACGCTGCTCAGCACCAGGTCGCCCTGCACAAGCCAGTGCCTGGGGGTGTACTGGAGCCGGCCGCCGAGGGCCAGGAACCAGCGCATCGCCGACTCGATGGCAGGGAGTCCGTGGACGGGTGCGGCGCCGGGACCGGGCACCAGCACGGCGTCCGGTTCGTACATGGTCATCAGCCGCGGCAGGTCGCCGGCGTTGAAGGCGTCGGCCCACTCCTGGTTGAGCTGGTGCGGCAGGTCTCGGGTGGTGTCCATGGTCGGTGTCTCCTCGTGGATTGCTGGTGGATGCGCTGACATCTCGGGGTGCCGGTCGTCGTGCCGGGCACGCCGCGCCCGACCGGGCTGCGCGGCGGCGGTGGGGTATGTCGTCGGGATACTCACCCGGCCGTCAGGGTCGCCGGGTGCCGTGCACCTGCAGCGCCCGACGGGCGTAGATGCGCGGCGCGATGCGCGGCAGGATCAACCGCGGGAGTGCCGGCGCGGTCTTGAGCATGTCCCGCAGCACCGCGGGATCGCCCTCGTAGGCGAACGTGCCGAAGGCCAGCGGCAACACGGATTTCGGCATGGCCGCCACCCCGGCATCGCCGAGCGCGTGCCACTCGGCGGGGGTCACGTGGCAGGCCGCCAGTGGCAGGACGTACCGCTCCTCCGCGGCGAGGTGCTCGTCGAGCACCTCGTGGAGTCGCTGCAGAGCGGCCATCAGCTCGCCGCGGGGGTCGGCGCTCGCGTCGCGGACCCACCGGGCCCGCGCGGCCGTCACCTCGGACAGCACCGCGTCGATCCGTTCGTGCTGCGCCTCGACGGTGTCCAGCAGCTCCAGTGCCGCGGGCGGGACCCGGTCCCGCAGCTTGGGCCAGAGCAGCTCGTCCTCGCCGGCGTGGTGGTGGTGCAGCATGTCGCACAGGAACCCCAGGTGCCGGTCGACGGCCGCGGCGCGCCGGGCGGCTCCCGGCGCCACCCGGGCGACCGCGTCCGGGGCGAGGCGGAACTCACGGAGCAGTGCGGTGTGCACGACGAGCATGTCGCGGACGTCGACCAGCGGTGCTTCGGTGTCGGGGGTGGCATCGCGATCGAGAACCACTGCGGTGTCGGCCTGGGCGTCGTCCTGGCCGGCAGCGGATCCTTGGGACTGGTGGCAGATCCACCGTCCGGTCTCGTGGTTCCACCAGCAGCGGCGGGTGTGTCGGTGTGTGTCGGTGACCATGGGACAAGCCTCTGCGGCGCCGGGCGCCGTGCCCATCCCAGAAAACTGGGGACTTCGGCCGCCGCACCGGGACGGTGGGGTTCCGCTGCGGGCCGCCGTGGGCGACGATGTCCGGATGATCCCCGCGCGGCCCCGCCCGCTGGCCGAGGTGCTCGCGTCGACGACCCGGAACTGCCGCGACATGGCGTCCCTGGCCGACGCGGTGTTCCGGGCCGTGCGGCTGGCGGTGCCCTACGACTTCGCGTGCCTGGCCACGGCCGATCCGTCCACCGGCCTGATCAGTTCCGCGTTCAAGTCACGCGCGCTCGAGGTGGGTGACGAGGAATTCGCGGCGGCCGAGTACGCCTACGCCGACATCAACCAGTTCGCCGACATCGTCCGTCGGGCCGACCCTGTCGCCGTGCTGTCCGTCGACACCGGCGGCCGGCCGGACGACTGCCGGCGGTTCCGGGAGTTCCTCCGACCACGGTTCGGCTTCACCGACGAGCTGCGGGTGGTGCTCCGGGCCGCCGGGCTGACCTGGGGCATGCTGGCGCTGTACCGCGGTCCGGGCGACCCGCCGTTCACCCCTGCGGACGGACGCATCCTGTCGGCCGCCCACGGTGCCGTCGCGGACCTGATCCGGCGCACGGTCTTCGGCGCACCGCCCACCGCAGCGAACCCCGCCGACGGTCCCTCGGTCATCGTGGTCGACGACGCCGACCAGGTCACCGACATCACGGCCGCCGCCCGGGTGCACGTCGACGACCTGGGCGGCTGGGACCACGGCTCGCTGCCCGCCTGCGTGCTGGCCACCGTCGAGGCCGCCCGGCGGACGCCCGAGCTGGCGATGACCCGCGTGGCGGCCCGCTCCGGGGGTTGGCTGGTCGTCCGGGCCAGCACCTTCGGCCCGGCAGCCGCGTCCGGCGAGCGGACCCCGCACACGGCCGTGGTCACCATCACCGCGGCCACCGCCGCCGACACCAGCGCCATGGCACTGGCGGCCCGCGGACTCAGCCCGCGTGAGCAGGACGTCGCGGGATACGTCCTGCAGGGTGCGGCCACCTCCGCCATCGCCGGTGCCCTGCACCTGTCCCCGCACACCGTGCAGGACCACCTGAAATCGATCTTCGTCAAGCTCGGCGTGAACAGCCGCCGGGAGATGGTCCGCCAGCTCGTGCTGAGCTGACCGGACCGCGCCGGCGACCCGGCGGTTCGGACCGTCCGGGCGCACCGCGGCCCGTCACGTCCCCACGAGAACGGCCGTCGGCGAACGGGTGTCCACCCGTCGGTGGACCGTCGACCCATCAGGACAGCAGCGGATGAGGGGACGGCACCGAGATACGCGCCGGGGCAGGCTCTTTCTTGCCGGGCCGGACAGCCCGACGGACACCCGAAAGGCTCGGATGCCCAATCTCCCGAGGAGAATCCGACATGAGGTTCGCATCACGGGTCGCCGGAGTCACGCTCGCCAGTGCCGCACTGTGCGGCATCGGCGCGGGCGCGGCGTTCGCCGGCACCCCGACCCACCCCGGCCCCGACACCACCGTGGGGCAGCTGCGACCGGTGGTCCCGGCGGCGCACCAGTCGTCCGGCCACCTCGGCAAGGCCCTGTACTCGCGCGGTTTCGACGTGGTGAACCTGTCCCAGCACCCGATGGAACTGATGCAGTACGGAACCCCCGAGGGCGCGGACGGAACCCTGGACAGCGCCCCGCCGATGGGGTCCATCGTCCAGCCCGGCCAGTCGCAGCACTTCGAGGAGACCTACTGGTTCACCAAGAACACCGACATCCGGGCCATCTACCTCGACGTCAAGCCGGACGGGACACCCGACTACGCCAAGGGCGCCGTCTACTTCGACTTCCTCGTCGACGGTGGCGGTGGCACCTCGTCGACCTCCGGTGCGCTCATCGACAGCGACGTGCAGGTCGACGCCGACAACACCACCGACACGATGACCGACCCCGCCGGGACCACCGTCACCTTCACCCCGGACCAGCAGGAGGCCGCCGCCAAGAGCCTGGTGCAGCTCTGCCAGGACTCCCACCGCGCCACCTGCTCCTTCACCCCGACCAGCGACGACGCCAGCGGCAAGGTGTTCTCGCCCGAGGTCCGGCTGATCAGCAGCAACAACACCTCGCCGACCGAGGACGGGCTGCTCGAGGTCGACCGGGGCCAGGACTTCAGCACCACCGACACGTGGGGCATCAGCGCCACCGTCGACACCAACATCGCCGACATCGTCAACGCCTCGGTCTCGGCGAACTACCAGCACAGCTGGACCACCACCAGCAGCTTCCTGGCCAAGTACTCCCACCCCGTCGCACCGCAGACCTACGGCGAGATCGTCGAGCAGGTGCCCGTCGAGCGGGTGACCGGCAACTTCCAGGCCACCCTGGGCAACACGACGTTCCAGTTCGACGGTGTCACGTTCGACAACCCCATCCCGGGCGGCAAGGGCCAGTACAACTACAACTGGCATCCGCTCGCCGGCTGACCTCCACCGGCCGGTGCACACCGGCGCCCGAACGGCCCGCTCCCCGAGCGGGCCGTTCGGCGTCCCCGAAAGCATCGATCTCCGAGGGACTTTCGGTGTAGCGCGGGCGGGTGGGGCGACCGGGCCTCAGGTCCAGGCCAGCGCCGAGCGCTCGGTCCAGTACCTCTGCGGCGACACGGCGATCGCCCGCAGCCGCTCGCCCGTCACGTCCGGCACCCGCGCCCGGGCGTTCGACGCCAGCTGCTGCGGCGTCACCGCACCGGACAGCACGACGTCGGCCCACGGTCGGGCCAGGGCCGCGCCGATCGCGAAGGCGTCCATGGTCTGGCCGTCGGCGGCGGCCAGGCGGGCCACCGACGGCAGGGCGGCGCTGTCGGTGAGCCGGCCGTTGGCCAGCACCTCCTTGACCACGACCAGCCAGCCCGCGGCGTGCGCCCGGCCGAGGTCCTCGCCCGCGGACTGCTCCAGCAGGTTCCAGGTGCACTGCACGACCGTGAACGGCCCGTCCGGCAGCGCCAGGGCCTGCGCGAGGACGTGGCGCTGCGCCGGGCCGCTGGTCGACAGACCCACCCGGACACCGCGGTCGGCCAGCCGGCGCAGGCGCCCGAGCAGCGCCGGGTCCCCCAGGGCGGGACTCTCCGGGGTCACCGAGTGGACGAGGTAGACGTCCGGCTCGCCGCCCAGCGCCGACACGGTCAGCGGCCACTGCCGGTCGAACATCGCCGGGCTGTGGTCCTTGCGCTCGTGGACCGCCGCGTCGGTCCGCCACCCGCCGACGTACTCGTACCCCCACTTGGACCCGACGGTGACCGCCGGACGGCGGTCCGGGTGCTCGGCCAGCCAGGACCCGAGGAACTGTTCGGCGGCGCCGTACGACCGGGCGGCGTCGAAGTACCGGATGCCGGCGGCCCAGGCGTCGTCGAGCAGGTCCTGCGCCCGGTCCCGCAGCGCCTCCACCGATCGCGTGGCCGGGTCACCGAGGTCGGCCGCGCGGCCGCGGGTGATGTAGGCGGGCCGGCCGATCGCCGCCAGCCCGAGTCCCAGCCGGGGCGCGGCCGGCAGGTCCGTGGTCACCGCCGGACCGTAGCAACCGGCGCACCGGCCGGCCCGAGGCGGCAGGACGGTCGGGGCGGTGACCGCGCCGCGCGTGGCCCGCTACTCCCCCGCGATCAGCCGGTGCACCAGCTGCATCTTGCGGACCACCGCCGGCGGCAGCACGAACGGGTACAGGTCGGCGTGCCCCATCGACCGGTTGATCATGTTCAACGACCAGGTCAGCGGCGTCCACAGCTCGAGCAGGTGAGCCAGCCCGGCGTCGCCCGGGACCCGGGCGGTCAGCGTCGCCGCCGCTGGCGCCATCGCGAAAGCTGCTGCGGTGTCCAGGGTGTCACGGATGTGCAGGTAGTGCGCGAAGGTCTCGGCCCAGTCCTCGGCGGGGTGCATGGTGGCGTACGAGGACACGTACCGCTCGCTCCAGCCGTCCGGCGCACCCTGGCTGTAGTGCCGGTCGAGGGCGGCCTGGTAGTCCGCGTCCGGATCGCCGAACAGCTCCTCGAACTCCGCCCGCGCCGGGCCGTCGCCCACCAGCACCATCCAGTAGTAGTGGCCGATCTCGTGCCGGAAGTGGCCGAGCAGCGTGCGGTACGGCTCGTCCATGGCCTTGCGCAGCTGCTCGCGGTGCGCGTCGTCGCTCTCGGCCAGGTCCAGGGTGATCACCCCGTCGGCGTGCCCGGTCATCACCCGCTCCTGCTCGCTGGAGAGCAGGTCGAAGGCCAGCCCGGTGTCCGGGTCGGCGTCCCGGCCGACGATCGGCAGGCCCAGCTCGGTGAGCTCGACGACCAGTCGGCGCTTGGCGGCCTCGGCGGCAGCGAAGGCGGGCAGGCCGACGGCGTCGCCGTCGGCCGGGCGGGTGCGGGTCAGCGAGCAGGACAGGCACAGACCGGCCTCGGCCGACTCCGCGGCCAGCCAGTTGCACCGGGCGACGGGCGCGTTGGCGCAGACCCGCCGGGCGCTGCCGTCGGTGGTGGCACCCCGGTCGTCGACCGCGCGGAACTCGACCAGGTCGACGTCGAACCCCAGGTGGCTGCCGCAGTTGAGGCACTGCGAGTTCTCGAAGGCCAACTGCTGCCCGCACGCCGGGCATCGGAAGTCACGCACCGGTCACCGTCCTGTCCGTCTCGCCGCGGCCGCCGGTCGGCGGCCGCGGTCGGTGCCCGGCGTCCCGCCCCGAGGCGGGGACCGCGCCAGCCCGACTGTTCCGGGTTACCGCATCCCCGCCGGTGACGCCATGAGCTGCGTCACGGGACCGGCTCGTCAGGGGTGCCGCCGCCGGCCGACGGACCGGTTCCGGCGTCGTCGAGCGGCCGGGTGTCCACGGACACCGTCATCCGGCTCTCCCGGGCGTCGGTGAACAGGACGCCGCGCAGCGGCGGGACGTCCCGGTAGTCCCGGCCGACGGCGACCGTGACGTGCCGCTCGTCCGCGCGGGTGTCGTTGGTCGGGTCGCTGGCGAGCCAGCTGCCGTCCGCGAGGCGCACCGCGACCCACGCGTGGCTGGCGTCCGCGCCGACCAGCCGGGGACGGCCCGGTGCCGGCCGGGTGGCCAGGTACCCGGAGACGTAGCGCGCCGCGAGACCCTGCGACCGCAGGCAGGCGACCGCCAGGTGCGCGAAGTCCTGGCAGACGCCCTCGCGCCGCCGCAGCACCTGGGACACCGGCGTGCCGACCACCGTGCTGCCGGGGCGGTACCGGAAGTCGGCGTGGATCCGCCCGGTCAGCTCGTCGACGCCCTCGCCGATCGGGCGGCCGGGGCGGAACGAGTCGGCGGCGTAGCGGCGCACCTCGTCGGTCACCTCCACCAGGGGCGACGGGAGCACCAGGTCGGACGCCACCGGGTCGACGCCCGGGCCACCGGGGCCGGCCGGCCGGTCCGCCCACGACCCCGGCCGCGCCGCCTCGAACGGCAACCCGGCGACCGCCGGGTCGGGGTCGGACCGCCGCACCCGCACCGTGGACACACCGGTCACCACGAGCCGGCGGTGCGCGGTGGTCACCTGGAAGTAGCTGTGGGTGTTGCCGAACACGTCCGCGGCGTCCGCCGCGTCCGACGGCGCCGGGTCCACCGTCCACCGGTGGTCCAGGCAGTCCTGCCACGGCAGGTCGCGCGGCCGCAGGTAGCCCCGTCCGTACGACGCGGACACCGCGTCGGAGTACCGGTAGGTGGTGCGGTGCTCCACCCGGTAGAGCTGCTGCGACGGTCCGTGCGCCGGCCCGTCGGCCGCCGGGTCGGGCGTCGCGCCCAGCGTCGCCGACGGGTGTCGCGGACCGTCCGCGACAGGACGGTCCAGGGCGGGACCGTCCAGGGCGCGACCGTCCGAGGAAGGGCCGGTCACCGCGCGGCCACCTGGTAGGGATCCAGCTGCCGCATCGGCCGGGAGTGCCGGAAGTGGGCGGCGGCGACCGCGTCGCCGAGTTCCCGCAGGGCGCCGTGCACCTGGTCGAGGAAGCCGGTCAGCGCCACCCGCCGGCCGTCCCGCTCCACCTCCAACCCGGTGGCGTCGGCCCGGCGCAGCAGCGCCGCCAGATCCTCGGTGAGCCGCTCCGGCCGGGACGCGCCGCCGGCGTCCGGCAGCGCCCGCAGGTCCTCGGCGACCGCGTCGACCTGGTAGGCCAGCGAGCGCGGATTCGCGGCGTCCAGGGCGAGCAGGTCCAGCACCGACGCGACCCGGAACCGGCCGCGGTACCGCCGCCGGTAGGTGACCCCGGACTCGGCCGCCGCGAGGACCGCCTCGAGCACCACCTCGTCGACCGCCGGGCCGTGGACCTCCCGCACGGCGGCGCGCAGCACCGCCGACAGCTGCTGGGCCCGTTCGAGGCGCCGGCCGATGTCCATCAGCCGCCAGCCGGGGTCGCGGACCATGTTCTCGGCCGACAGCCCGGACAGCGCCAGCATCCCGGACAGCACCGCCGCCTTCGTCGCCTGCAGCTGCGCACCGGTGTCCTCCTTGGCCGCGTCCAGCTGCGCCATGGCGCGGTCGACGGCCGCCAGCACCATCCAGGTGTCGGACGAGAGCTGGTCCCGGACGGAGCGGGCGGTCTCCTGCAGGCCGGCGAGGGACTGGGCGACGGTGCCCGGCACCCGGCCGTCGAGCACCACCGCCCGCAGCGCTGCCAGCGGGTCCGAGGCCGAGACGTCCACCGCCGCACCGGAGACCTCGGTCACCGCTCCGAGGAGCACGGCCACCGCGCCGGCCTCGGGATCGTCGGGGCGGAACCGGTAGCTGTCCACCAGCTCCCGGGTGGCGAGGAGCAGCCGTGTCAGGTCCTCGGTGCGTTCGGCGTACCGGCCCAGCCAGAACAGGTCCTCGAGCACCCGCGGCGACGCCACGGCCGCAGCGTCCCGCGGCGCACCGACCGGGACGGTGTCCAGCCGCACCACGGCCGCGGACGCCGGCGCGACCGCCGGCGGCCGGACCCACACGTCCTTGGCGGCGACAGCGGCGGCGACGGTGGCAGCAGCGGCGGCGTGCGGGCGGCTGTCGCCGGTGCCGTCGGACGGCTCCCGGAGCACCCGGCCGAGCCCGCCCGGCAGCACCAGGTACCCGGTGGGTTGGGCGACGACGAACGCCCGCAGCCCGACCCGGCGCGCGACGAGCCGGTCGCCGACCACGACCGGGGCCTCCGCGAAAGGCGCGCGCTCCTGGCCCACCCAGCGCGCCGGTTCCGCGGCGATCCTGGCCCGCAGCCGCTCGCGCCCGGCCGGGGAGAGGGTGGCCGGGTCCACCGTCGGGCCGCGCCCGGTGGGCCGCAGCACCAGCTCGTCGAACCGCGCCAGCACCTGCCGGAGACCGTCCGGATCCCCGCACCAGACGGTCGGCACCGACGGCAGCAGCAGGTCCTCGGCGAGCAGGGCACGGGCCAGCCGGGGCAGCAACGGCAGCAGGCCGGGGTTCTCGACCGCGCCGCTGCCCAGGGTGTTGACCACCGTGACCGTGCCCCGCCGGCACGCCTCGGTCAGCCCGGCGACGCCCAGCTGGGAGCCCGGCCGCAGGTCCAACGGGTCGGACCAGGCGGCGTCCACCCGGCGCAGCACCACGTCCACCGGCTCGTACCGACCCAGGGCGCGCATCCACAGCCGGCCGTCGCGCACCGTCAGATCGGCGCCCTCCACCAGCGGGACACCGAGCAGCGACGCGACGGCCGCCTGGTCGAAGGCGGTCTCGGACAGGCTGCCCGGGCTCAGCAGCACCGTCCGCGGGTCGTCGGCGTGGTGCGGCGCGACCGCCTGCAGGGCCAGGTTGACGGCTCGGAAGAACGGGGCGAGGCCGCGCGGGGCGCTCTGCCGGAACAGGCCGGGCAGCACCCGCGACACCACCCGCCGGCCGGCCACGGCGTAGCCCGAGCCGGACGGGGCCTGCGCCCGGTCGCTCACGGCCAGGAAATGGCCGTCCGGGCCGCGGCACAGGTCCACCGCGTGGAAGAACAGCTGGTGCGCGCCGGGGATCCGGATGCCGTGCGCCGCCCGCAGGTAGTGGTCGTGGGCGTACACCAGCTCGGCCGGTACCAGGCCCCGGCGGACCAGGTCGCGGTCGCCGTAGAGGTCCTGCAGCACCAGGTCCAGCAGCGTCGACCGTTGGGCCAGTGCGGTCTCCAGGCGCTGCCAGTCCGCGGCGTCCACCACCAGCGGCACCGGGTCGAGCGGCCAGGGTTGCGGCGCCACCGGCGTCGGGTCGGCAGCGTCGGTGCTTCCGGCGCCGTCGGCGGTGTCGGCTCCGTCGCCGCTGCCGACCGGGACGTAGGTGACGCCGCCGTCCGCCAGCAGCCGGTCGACCTGCTCGGTGAGCGCCGGCAACCCGCCCGGGCCGATGTCCTCCAGCGCACGGGCGACCTCGGCCCAGCCGGGCAGCAGGGCGCTGCCGGTCCCGGTCAGCTCGTCCCAGGCGGGCCCCGTCGGAGGTCCACCGGCGGCCGGGAACGGCCCGGTGCGGTTCCGGTAGCCGTCCACCAGCGGGCCACCGGTCCAGGACCCGGCGGGGGCGTCGACCGCGGTCACCAGACCCCCCGGGTCGCCGACGCTCCGCCGCGGCGCCCGGTGCCCCGTGCTGCGCCGAGCGGCCGTGCACGGCAGGACGGCTTCACGTGTGCCCCTCCCCCGCCGTGGCGACCCGTCGTGCCGGCTCGGTCGCCGCGGGATGGACCTGCGGGCGCCCGGCAGGCACGGCCGCGCAGCGGCGCGCGAACCGGGAGCAACCCGGACCGTCCTGCTGGCCGGCGCGCTGCGCGGCCGTCCCGATCGTAGAGCCGGCCCGGAGTCCGGCTGCCCCGTCGCGACGTGCCGCGGCTAGGTGTACCCGGCCAGGACGTTGGTGACGGCGGGGCGGCTTGAACGTGGGAGAACCTCCGGGTGGGGT
>NZ_BMNA01000017.1 GCF_014646215.1 Nakamurella endophytica | reverse complement strand
CAACCCCGCAGATCACACCGTGTCGCTACACAACCTCAACCAACCTCCCTGGGCAGTACACCTAGCGCTCCGCGTCCTGGGGTGCCAGAGTCGCGGTAAGCGCAGATGATCAGCAGCCGACCGGGGGACACGGGTGAAGAGTCGAGTGGGGATACGCACCGCCAGCGCCTTGGCTCTTGCTCTACTGGGTCCGTTGGTCGTTGCGACTGCGGCATCGGCTCAACAAGTCGTGAGCGTCACCGCAGGCCCACAGTGTTCGTCGTCCGGGCAGGTGAAGAAAGCGATCTAGATTCGTTGAGCAAAGCCGCGACGCTCAACACCCCGGACGGTGAGGCGGCGCGGCGACTACTCCTGGCTTGGAGGAACACAACCAGTGCAGGACGTGCACTCGAAGGTGTGAAGGGCCTACCCGTGACGAGCTCGCCTCGACAACAGTTAGCCGCTGTCGATAGAGCAGTCCGTGCAGTAAGGGAGCAGCAGCAAACCGCCTCGCCGGCCAAGAGCACTGCGCAGTACGTGGAAAACACCCAACTAGTCCGAGCGGCGGCAGTGGATGGCCGGGATCCGAACAACTTCCCTGTCCGCGGTCTTGTCGGTTCCGGACGAACCTACTGGTAGGACATGCGACTAATCGTTGCAGCGCACTTCTGTACGCCCAGCGGCTGCGCAGCGGACACGGACCGCGTCACCACGCGCCTACGAATTGACCCCAACGCATACTCCTCAACCTTCAGCAGTACAACAGTGTACTCGTCGAATTCTGGCAATTTCGGCAACAAGCACCTTCACCTATGGTCGATCACCTCGGGTGGAGTTGGGTCCGGCGACGGGGACACGCAGGACATCAGCACAAGCCACGTCGACTACTTGCGGAACAGTCCTGCGACAAATGGCAAATACATGACCCTCGCCGTGACGTTGTGGGTCTACATGAACAGGTACCGCAGCTACACCCCCGACGGCGCCAAGAACAATGACGCAAAGTGCAACGCAAAGCCCAGCAATGCATGCAGGTACCCGTAATGACGGTTCCCAACAGCTACCCGAAAGTTGCTTGGACGCGACTGCCGTTGCACGTCGAAGCCTCAAACCGTAACGACGACTCCGCGGTCTTCGTCGATGAAGTCAGGGTCAGTCCGGAAGGACTGTTCTTCCGATGCTCGTTAAGGACGCGTCGTCCGGACGTTGCGCGGATCGAATTCGACGGTGGAACCATCTATCCCCGCGATCCAGTGGCCGACCACCTGACCGTGATCGTTGAGAACCAGGACACCTCGGAACGGATGCCCGCACATACCCAGACGACGTGGTCTGGCCGAGACGAGCGTGGTGCCTTGATCGGCGAAGCAGTGATGTGGGTTGACCAACCGATCGAGCAGCTCCCATCAACGGTGGTGCTGACTATTACTGTCACAGGTGGCCCCTAGCTTCCAAGCGTGCAGCTTGTGCTTCCATCCCGAACGATCAGCTCGACTGTCGCCAAGCGGGACAGCACCGATGTCGCCAGCTTATCCCACGATGAAGTCGGCGTGCGGCGAGAGCACACCAGCCGAAGCTGGTAGCCGGGACGTTGGCCGTGCGAATTGTGCGTCACCGGAACTGGAGAGACGGCGTGAGCGTGGTGGCTGCACGACTTGGCGTCTGTCCCCTACCCGTCGTCGCCGCGCCCCCGGCACCGACCGGGCGTCGCTGACGATCGCCGAGCTCGGCGCCGCCCCTCCGTAGCCGCACACGACTACCGGCGGTGTGGAGCGGCCCAGTCGTGCGCCACCGGCAGGATGAGCTGGTAGCGATCGCGCTCCAGCCGCCGGATCAGCGGATGCAGGTCGAGTATCCGATACCCGAGCAGTACGGCAGTTGACCGTGGAGGTTAGCCTTCTCGCAGCAGGTCGGGTGGCGCGTACTTGAGCGCTTCGTTCCGCCTCGATCGAAGCCGCTGCATGTCTTCGCGCAGTCGCGTCTCGTACTGCGGCACGGTGATGTGCTCCCCGATGCCGAGGAAGTCGATGCCCAAGATGTGGTGGATCTGGTCGTCGTCCCAGCCCGCGCGTCGTGCGGCGTGGATGAAGCTCTGCGTGGACCCGACGAGCATGTCCTGCTCGGACCACAGCACGTTCGCCCAGAGCCACAGGACAAGAGGCGGCATCGCCGGCAGGTCGCGTTGCGCCGCCGTCACTTGAAATGCGACAAGCGGCTGGAACCGTGTCGGACGCCTGCACGGGCGTGACGGTGAACCCGTCCGGGCGGGCGGAATCGCGGATCGCCAGCCGGACGACCGCGGCCCGGGTCGCGCCCCACACCGCGTCGCTACGCGCCAGTTGGGTACGGGCGGCGTACACCAACGGGCTGGTGGCGTGTTCCACCAGCACCACCTCGTCGCCGTTGGCGAGCAGCACGGAGTGGTCGATCAGCGAGGTGAAGCACATGGGGTCCCCGTGACGGCCGCCTCACCGACCGAAACCACCATGCACCCCGCCGTGCGCCTCGACGGCGTTGATCGTGGTCGACGTCGCGAAGGTCCGCCCGGCGTCGACCACAACAGTGGGCCGACCCTCGCAGACCGGGCTCG
Organism: Nakamurella endophytica; assembly: GCF_014646215.1. GTDB lineage: Bacteria > Actinomycetota > Actinomycetes > Mycobacteriales > Nakamurellaceae > Nakamurella > Nakamurella endophytica. Next base: position 64,043 of record NZ_BMNA01000017.1, on the reverse strand, counting down.
GGGCGCCTCGGCTCGGTGGGATGACGCAGGTGTCCGGCGCCGGCATGGCATCCGGCGGCTCAGGGGCCAGTTCCGGTAGCGCCGCCCCGCACACCGGCACGGACGTCGGCCGCGGCGTGGTCGGCATCTGGCCGTACCGGGGCGGACGGCTGTCGACGACCGTGGAGGAAGCCGCCTGCGCCGTTGACCAGGCCGAACCGGTTGAGGTGGCCGACAACACCGACGTGACATCGGAAGGCAGCGTCCCGCTGCCGCTCGTGCACGACGGCACGAACAGCGCCACGGCGACGACCGCAGCCGCTGCTGTGGCGGGCCGCAGCCGTCCAGGCACGCAGCACCTCCGCTTCATGGTCTTCGCAACGTGACGGGCGAGTCAGGCTGCTGCGTTGCACGAGCCGCGCTGCAGCCGTCGTCGTCGCCTACCCGGCCCGCGAGATAAACCCCGGGCAAGGCGGTGGCGACGCGGGTCCACGGCGCGGTGCGGTTCATCCGTGTTGGGGGGTGAGGACGATGCCGCCGGCGACCGCTGGTGTGGGTGTTGCGGTGGCCTTGGTGGGGTGGGTCTGGCCCCAGACGATGAGTTGGTGTCCGGTCCACACCATGGCCGGGCTGAATTCAGCGACGTTCGGTGGCGGCGGCAGTGTTGTCCAGGCGCGGCTTTTGGGATCCCAGGCAGCAGCAGCGGGGCCGACGCCGATCAGCAAACTGCCGGTCCACAGGTAGTCCGGTTGGAGGTCGTCGACCGGTCCGTGTGGCATGGGGGTGGTGCGGCCGGTGGCGGCGTCGAGGGTGAGGCCGTGCAGGCTCCGGGGGGCGGGTCCGCGGCCGGTGGGACCCCACCACGGCGGCCCGGCCGGGATGAGGATCTGGGTGCCGGTCCACCACGGCTGCGACATGCCCTGACCGGAGGCCAGGTTCAGGTCGACGGGCTGCCACTGGTGCGCCTGTGGGTCGAGCCGGAAGACGTCGATACCGAAGGTGCTGTCGAAGCTGGTGGCCTCGCCGGTGTTGTTGCGTGCCGTGACGGTGGTGAGCGACCACTTGGACCAGACCCACACGTGGTCGCCGGCAGCGACGGCGGTGAGCCGCTCCATGGGGTGCCCGGCGGGTAGCTGCAGGGTCGGAAGGCTCGTCCATGCCGTGTCGCCGGGGCGCAGCAGCCGGGCGTGGACGTTGCTGGCCGCCGACAGGGCGGCATCGCCGGTCAGCAGCACAGCGGCGCTGCCGGTCCAGACCAGCGCTCGGGAGCCCACCCGCCCGGGCCCACCCGGGGCGGCCGGAAGCCTGGATCAGGTGCCGGTCGCGGGGGTGTAGGCGGCGCCGTCGTTCAGGGGCTCGCCGAAGCCGCTCTGTCCGCCCCAGATCAGCAGCTGCGTTCCGGTCCACACTGACAGCGCCGAGGCTCTGGCGGTCAACGGGGACTGGGGCAGCAGCTGCCACTGGCCGGTCGCCGGGTCGAAGGAGGCACCGTCGGCCATCGCCGACATGGCCTGCACCGTCGGGTCCCAGCCACCCCACACCAGCATCTGCGCGCCGGTCCACGCGGTCACCGCGCCGGACCTGCCCCGGATCGGCGCCGCCGGCAGCCTCGACCACCTTTCGGAAGCCAAGTCCGCCGCGGCCACCGCCGTACCGTCAGCCGGTCGACCCAGCAATGCTCGACGGACGGGGCGAAGACACCCCGGTATCCGTCGGGACAGGTGGCGCGGAGGCGGTCACCTGGTCGGTCGGGCCGGCGCCGTGTTGTGGAAGGGCACTGTCGGTCGGTGCGGTGTGCAGGGCCGGTGGCGGGTCGGTCGTTCGCGGCGTTGCGGGCGCGTCGGCTCCGGGTTGGCTGATGGGGTATTTGCTGCTGATCACCGTGATGGCGGAGTTGATGTGCCATGGTCGGTCGTTGGTGCACGGCGGTTGCGGAGCCGCGGGAGCGTAGCCGCCACCGGTGGAGATGATGTCGCCGACTCGGGCGGCAACCTCCCCGTCGGGGTCGACGACCTCAGCTGGTCCGCTCAGCGGTTGCCGGGCGGTGAAGCCGCGTGGCCACAGCACGTCGCTGCCAGGGCCGGTCCCGATGTGGAAACAGCCTTGCGGGTCCACGGTGAGCCGGCCGAGAAGCGTGGCTACCATCGAAGTCTGCCCTGTCGCCCGGCTCTCCCACTCGGACGTGGGAAGCGTCCTCACCGTCGTGGACATCGAAGGCTCGGACGTCGTCGCGGTCGCGGCGACCGACGGCGCCGTCTCTGAGGCTGTCGGCAGCGGCAACACCGTCGACTCTCGCCTGGCCGCATCCGTGCTCGCGTGGCTGGCAGGAGCAGGTCCGGCCCGGCCGGTGCACCCGGCAAGGAGCAAGCCTGCGGCCATCGCCCACGCACGAACCCTCACGACGACCAAGACGGAACGGACCAGGCAAGGGTCGCGCGACGAAGATCCCCAGTCCTGTGAATAGCCACATTATCTGGCGTCGTTTCGCCACGTTGTTTGGCGTGCTAGGTGCCCACGACGAGCATCTGTCGGGCGGCGTGGACGGCTTCGGGCGCGAGGGTGTCAAGTCCGTTGATGGCCATGACGCGGGCGATCTGTGTCATGAGCCGTTCGATGAGGCGGAAGTTGCCGCCGGTGATGGTGGTGATCGCGTTGGCTGCTTCGGTGTCGATGGGGTCGGGCGGGGTGGTAGGTGGGGCCGAGGTGTTCCCAGTAGTGGGCCAGGACTGTGGGGACGTCTTCGGGGTCTATGGGCCGGTATTGGTGGGCGAAGCCGATACGGCTGTAGAGCTGTGGGTAGCGGGCGAGTTGCCGTTCGAATCCGGGCATGCCGATGAGGATCAGTCCGACGTCGTTGCGGTCGAAGAAGTCGCGGAGCTGCTCGAGGGCGTTGGTTTTGAGCCGGTCGGCCTCGTCGATGATGATCAGCTCGGTGAAATACGGGATGTCGATGAACTCGTCGATGTCGGGTTGGCAGTTCGGGTTGAGGGCCCTGTTGATGTCGGCGCTGAGCGAGCCGGCGAACATGTCGACCTCAAGGTGGAGTCGTCGGCCGGTGACGTGCACCAAGGGTGTGTAGAACAGGGTGCGGCTGGCGACCAGCGAGGCCCGTACGACGCCGCCGCGGCTGTACCGGTCGCGCTCCCATTCGTCGTAGTCGTCGGCGGCGGCGTAGGTGCGGGCCGAGAGGGTCTCACCCAGGCCGGGGGCGCCGTAGCAGGCGCCGATGTAACGGTGTTGGCGGACAGCGTCGGCGAACTCCACGAACCGGCGGTGCTGCTTGGTGACCTGGAAGTCGACGAGCCGGCGAGGCGGGCGGGAGCGAGGAACCCACTCAACCTGCTCTGCCATCGGCGCTGCACCTTCCGCTGGTGGGTTCAGTCTTCGCGGTACAACTTCAGACGGGGCGCCGTGGTCGCCTGCGCGGCGACCGGCTCGTCGGCGTCTGACTTACGGGTTGCCCGGGCGTGGTTCATTGAGCAGCTCGGCCAGGCTGCGGCGGGCGGTGAGGTGTGCGCGCAACTCCCGGCGGCGTTCGTTGCGGGCAGTTTGCAGGTCCTGCATGGAGATGGTGGCGGCGGCGATGTCCGGGGCGACGGCCCGGCACAGGAACGTATCTCGGTGATACACCCGGATCTCGGCCAGATCCCTTGAGTAGTACCGGATAGTCACCGCCTCCCCGATGTAGGGCGCCAGAGTGGTGGCGAAGTACCGCAGCCCGTGCAGGTGGATCCCGTCACGTTGCACCTTCCGCGGGGTCCGCACGGTCAGCAGCAGCAGACTCAATGCTTCCAACGACTCCGGCATGCGCGGCAGCCAACCCCCCGCTGTCCACCGTTGCGCCGGAGGTTGCTGCGTTTCGGGGTGCCGTCGTTGCAGATAGGTGCCGACGGCCCACTCCCCGACTGCCTCGTCCGGTTGCGTCAGCGTCAACACCGGCGGGGTGACGGGCCGGCCGTGGTTGCCCGCCGGGATGTGCCCAGGCAGGGTGGGCAGCAGCTCGGTGGTGACGGTCCCGAAGGACCGCTCCCCTTTTCCGCGGCCGCGAGGGACCCCGGGGGTGAAGTGGATCAGCTGCATCCGCAGGTCAGCGCACACCTGGACGATGTGGGTGCTGGTGAAGTCGGCGCCGTGGTCGGAGTACAGCGTCACCGGGATCCTGCACACCGGCCACCGCGGATCGGTCTTGCGCCAGATCGCCTGTCGCAGGGCCAACGCGGTCTGCACCGCGGTCGGGCTGCCCAGGAACACGGTGTATCCGGCGACCGCCCGTGAGTGGTCGTCCAAAATGACCGTCAACGCCAAAATACTTGGCAACACTCTATGGCCGGGCGTCGGGACCGGCATCCGGTGGTTCGGCCACGATCGAGTGACCGACTGCGCGGTCGGCGCGGAATCCGAGCAAGCCGACGTACGGTGCCGGCGTGAGGCAGGTGGCGCCGCGGTCTTATCCGTGGTGGTTGGTAGGTAGGACCCCGTCGACCGCGGCGCTGTACCTGGCCACCTGCTGCGGGGTGATCGTTCTCGAGTTGCCCGACCCTGGCCAACGGTGGCGGCTGAGCGAAGCGCTCGTTGTCGGTGCCCTGGGCGTCATCGGTGCTGCCGCGGCGCTCACGCTCATCGGGCTCTTGTGGCGGCCGCAGTGGAGGCGCCAAATCCTGCGGACGCCGCCGAAGACGCTACCGGTCGCGACAGCGGTGGTCCTGGTCCTGGCTGCGGCGGCGCTGCTGCTGTGGCTGCTCGGGCCGCGCACCGCCGACGTCACCGACCGTGCCGGCATCGGCGGGTACCTCGCCTTCGGGATGACACTGTGGTGGGACCGGTTCTTCGCGCGAGAACACCACCCCGAAGACGTCAGCTCCCACAACGATTCTGAAGCAACGGTCGATCCGGTCGAACTCGAGTGACCCACGTCAGCGACTGCCCTGTCACAGTTCTGGCGATCCTCGCGTCGGTGTCGACCAGCGGGCACAGTCACCGGATGTGGTCTGCTGGCGTCCCCGTTGACCGTGCAGACCAGGTCAGCCGCGCGGCTCTGCCCCCAGCGTTGGTCAGGTCTTCGATTGCTTCGGACAATGTGGCCGTCCTATAAGCCCGTCGTCGCCCCTCGGCGTGGCGGTTCCCCTCAATCGCGTGATCCTGCCGGCGACCAGCAAATATCAGCGGTTGGGTGGCTGGAGTGTGCGGGTGCCGACGACGGCGCCGGTGCCGTTGTAGGCCGTCACGACCATGCGCTTGTCGACGTCTCCATCGCCCACAACGGCGACGAAGCTGCGCCAGCCGTTGCCCAGGCTGGTGCCCGGGTAGGTGCCGGGCACGGCTCGCGGGGTGCCGCCGGCCCGGAAAGCGAACACGAGGAGGCGGACGTCGGGCGGGACGGCACCCCACACGAAGTTCTCCCCGGCCACGCTGCGCGGGTGCGGCGGCATCGCCTGCAGCTGCACATACGGCAGCGGCCCCTCCACGGGCGCAACGGCCTCGACCGGATCCAGGCCTCCCCAACCGGTGCGGCACAGAACCCCGCGGCCGGGTACACCACCGGCGGTGAAGATGGAGATCACCGGGTGGTGATCGCCACCGGCATACAAGAACGGCAGGACCGCGACATCGCTGGTCCTGCCTCGGCACGCGACAGCCGGCTGCAGCACCGTCGACGCCGGCGCAGTACCGGACGCACTGGTCGCCGTCGGGCGACCGGCACGACCGTCCGACGCCGAAGGCCCCACCGAGGACCACGACTCGGTCGGTGAACGGTCCGAGGCGGCACCACCGCTATCGGTAGCGGTACCGGTAGCGGCACCCGCAGCGCCCTGCACTTTAGGCGAGGTCGTGCCGTCCGTCAGCCCCGACGCAGCAGCACTACCGGATGGAGCGGACACCGTGCTGGAAAGGGCCGTCGGCGACGCGGACGTGCACCCCGACACCAGGACAGCAACCGCCGCAGCGGCAGCCGTGACCCAACGACCAACCAGCGACCGCAACACAGCCACCACCCCACCACCCGACCCGTGCGACATCTGACCCTCTGGACGGAAGCGACACACCAGCAGGTTGCTTGCCAGATCACACTGAAGCGGGACACCGGCCCGGTTCGCCCACCGGGCCACCCAGCGGTGCCTAGGGTTGGCCGGTCATATCTGCCGCGTCGCCGGGACGTGGGCAGCAACCGGCTGCCCGCGCAGGCGGCGGTTCGCTGGGACGTCGCCACTGCGGCCGCCGACGCTGAGCACGACAAGGTTGGTTCCTGGCCGGTGGATTCGCCTGCGACTGTGCCGGTCAACCGGGGTGCGGACGGCGACCAGGCGCCGGCTTGCTCACCGGCCCGGCGGGGTCGCCACCTCGCTCCGTCACCGATGACGGCGACGCTGCGGCCAGAAGGTGCGCCGAACGTTGCCGATGGCCAGAAGCAGGGTGAAGGTGCCGAACGCCGCGGAGGCGATGCATCCCCCGACGAGTTGAGCGAGCGACTCGAATCTGGTGCCGAGGATCAAAGCGATGACCACGAAGCTGTAGCAGACCAGGGGGAAGACGAACAGCAGCACGGCCAGCGACCGGGGCCGCGTCTTGAAGAACCGATACACGAACGTTTGCGCCCAGCGCGGCGGCTCCTGGTCGTACTCTCCGAAGTCGTCCAGCCACATGCCCGACTCCTCGCTGTGCCGTCCCGCTAGAGACCACGGTCAGCGTAGTTGGGCTGCGCAGCACCTCAGGGACGGAAGTTATTGATGACGGCGGATCGACCCGCACCTGCCGGGCCGCGTCGGGCGTCGGTGTGGACGGCGCCCGAGCCGGCCGCACTACGAGTGCTCGGGGCTTCGGCGCTCATCTTTTGCCTGTGGTCCACCACCAAGGTTCTCGGGTACTGGCCCACCGTTGTGGTCAGCGTCGCCCTCGGTGGTTGGGCACTCGGCTGTCTGTTGGTTGGGCTGATGCGGGGACGTCGACCAATGAGCTGGAGTCACGTGCCCGTCGGTCTTCGCGTTGCGACCGTGGGTGCCGTGGTGGTGGCCGCCTCGTTCACCGCTGGCTGGCTGCACACGCACACCTTCGCTCTGGCGTTCCTCGGCGCGGTCACACCGCTGTATGTCGCCCAGTGGTGGGCGCAGCGGTACTGACGGTGCAAACGGCACCTGCGAAACCGCGGGCCGCGGACCCCCATCGATCGTGGTCGCCGCGCAACGGCTGCGCAACGTCACGGCACCGGTCGCCCGGACACCCGGGATCGCCGCTGCAAGGAGCATTGCTGGACCAGGAGGACCTGGCAGTCGCCCGGGCCGAGCCCAGGCAGACCGGCCGGTCAGTGCCGGTGGTAGGTGATGGTCTTGACCAGCTGCCGGAAGGTGTGGTCGACCTGGTCCGGGTAGGGGCCTTTGATGCAGGCGCTGATTTGGATGAGTGGGTGGCTCACGGTGGGGTCGGAGGTGGTGTGGACGACGATTTCGCGGTTGCCGCCGATGGCGGTGCAGTCGCCGGTGGCGCGGCGGTCGGTGAGGTGCGCGGGCCACCCGGCGACGGTGGTGTTGGCGGTGTCGACGCTGTCGGCTGCGGATCCGTCGTGGACGTCGATGGGACCGCCCAGGGTGATCAGGACTCCGTCTCCCGCCAACTGGTGGATGGGTGGGCCGCAGTGGTCCTGGGTGCTGCGTATGTGTCCGGGGGTGCAGGGGTTGTGTAGCGGGTCGGTGCTCAAGTAGCCGGCGATTCTCAGGTCGGGGAAGGTCTTGTGGAACGGGTAGAGCTGCCACTGCTGCGGGCGGCGGTAGGACACCGGGAACAGCGGTGTGGCGGGCTCAGACACCCACGCGGCCAGGTCGCTGTTCGGGTACAGCTGCGGCCAGTACTCGTAGAGGACGGCGCGGCCGTTGTTGCCGAACACCAGCGTCGCGGTGGCCGTGGTCATGGTCAGCGTGCGGGCGGTCACCGTGTATTGCACCGGCGTCGCCGACTGCGCGAGCGCGGTGATCGCGTCGGGACCGGGGCCCGACTCCTCGGGGCCGCAGCCATGTGCGATCGTGTCCAGCGCGGGGCCGGGCGTGAACTGTCCGGCGGTCGCGGTGTAGGTGTGCAGGGCCCCGGAGCAGTACAGGTCATAGGCCAGGTACGTGGCGGTGAACTCGACGGCAGCTTGCGGGAAGCGGGCGGTAGCCGTTGGCGCCTTCGAGGATGCAGTGCGGACCGACAGGAGCAGCCAGTGCACACCCAGCAGCCGCTTGTCCACGGTCGGCGCTGCGTGCGCTGATGTGGCGTCGGTCGGATTCGCGCCGTCGCTGGCGGCGCTGACGACGGCCGCCGTGCTGGAAGGCGGCTCACCGGAGGATCCGGTGGACTGCACGCCGGCCGAGAACGTCGGCCGCACCGCGGTCGTCGTGGACGCCCAGGCCGGCGAGGAGCCCGCGGGGGACGACGTGCATCCGGACAAGATGGCGGCTGCTATCAGGACGGCGGCCATCACCCCACCACCCGCGGACCAGCCCCGCACAGCGCCTCCCTGCCCCCACGCAACACCTTCAGGACGGCGCCGCCGACGTCCAGGTTGCACCGGCCAACCGTCAAACGCTTCGACCCGGCACTGCGGCGGTCGCCGACAGGCGGCATGCCTTGACGGGCAACCAGTGGACCGGGTCAGTGTTTCCGGTGGCGGTGCCGGCTGATGGCCGCGGCGCCCATCACGAGGGCCACCGCAACGACCGCGCCGAACGCGAGACAGCCGCCGATCAGCCGGACGGTGGACTGGTCACCGCGGTGGATGATCGCGATGACGATCACCGTGGCGCCGACCGCGGCCACGAAGAAGTACCACACAGCCTGAGCGATCGGCCGCCCGTGCATCGCCCGATACACCCCGTTGCGCGCCCACCGCGAAACTTCGGGATCGAGGCGTCCAGCCACGCGGCCCCACCGCGTCAACTGCGGCCGGTCCTCGCCACTACCAGATGGTTCCTCCGGCGGGGTCCGCGAGGTGTCCACAGCCACAGGCATAGCACCCCGGCGCCCTAGCGATTTGTCGTGGACGTGGGGGCACATGCAGCGCAGGGACCATCGCTCAGTGAATGCGTCTGGGGCGTTGCCGGTGACACGCCGGCCAACCGCTCGCGCGGGGCCCGGGGCCAGCTCAGCCGGTATAGGAAGTCTCCCGTGGTGGCGGCTCGAGCCTGGCCGAAGTAGACGCCGCGGCAACGTCGGTCAACGACCTACCGACGCGGCCTTGCCCGCCGTCGCCGGATCCGCGCGGCCCACCGCGATGCCCGCTTCTGGCGATGCAGTCGCCTATCAGGGTGCGGCTGCGGCTACACCGCCCGGAACACGGCCCGCAACAGCACCTCAGACGGTCCGACCCGACATGCGCACCTGCGCGGCCGATGGTCGGTGGAGTGCAGCTCACCGCGCCGCGGCGAATGTGAGGATGAACCGGCCCGCGTGGACGGTCAGGCTGTCTGCGTGTCTGGCGGCAGCAACAGGTGCTGCGGCGACCTGCTGCAGCGCCTCGTCGACGGATGGTTGGGTCTGCGGCGTCAGGGACTGGCAGGCTATGTTCATGGTCTGCGGGTCGATAAGCTCAAAGCCGTCGTTGGTGGCCTGCCATTGCCCGGTGGTGGCGGCGCACTTCTCGAGGACTGCTGTGCCGTCGGCATCAAGCTTCAACTCCAAACGTTGGCCGGTGGGTACCTGCGCGTGCTGGTCGCCGGAGGACACGTCGGTCAAGTGCCAGCTCACTCCAACCAGTTGTTGCTCAATCCGGTCTTGATTCTCGGTCCGCTGCTGCCACTGCACCGCCCACGCTGCGCCGACGATGACGAGAGCCAGCACCGCCGCTGTAGCCGCCCACGCCCGGCCGGGCAGCCGACTGCCGGACAGGTTCAGTCTCTTCCCACGTCGCGCGGCGTCCTGTCTCGCGGCCATGACGGGTAACGATGCCGCTGCACGCCCCCAGGAGGCAACGGCTCGCCGCGAGCGTGCACGCGCGCGAGCAATCAGCCTCCTTCTTGAGCGCTGCCGCTTCGGCCGAGTTCTCGGGTGACACGGCGCCGACGATGGCGGCCAAGGACGGAAACGCGTTGGAACCGCAAATTGCAAATGCCGGTCGGGGCATACCGTGTGGCCGTGACGTCCACCGACTCGACGGCCTACCGCCCGTGGTGGGTGATCAGCGGTTCCCGGCTGGAGCTACCTGGTACGTGGCGCTGGGGCTGACCCTGCCGCTGCTGCCGCTGAGGCTGTCTCGGTGGAACGCCTTCGGAACCCTGTTGGCCGCGGCTGGCCTGGTCAGCGTGGCCGCCGGCGTGGTGGCGTTGTGGGTCTTAAGCCACCGGCCTACGGCACCCTCGGGGCCGCGAGCGCCTGTCGGGCTCAAGGTCCTCACGGTGATTGCTGCCTGCGCGGTCGTCACCGCCGTGACCTTCTGGTTCACCGCTGACAGCGTCGGATGGCTGGCGTTCGGCGCCATGATCCCCAGCATGAGCATGGCAACCCGCTGGGCGGACTTCGGATGGCAACGACAACGACGGCGCACGGGACCGTAGGGCCGCAGCAGTCACCGGCGGGCCAAGTACCGCGGCTGTCGACGCTCCGCCCGTCACCCTGTTTTCGCTACCCCTGCGCTGGTCCGCCCTGCACCGGTGGCGCCGGCCCCGACGAGCCCCGTCCCGACCCGATCTTGAGCGTCCTCTGGGCTATGTGGCGTAGAACCGCGGCGTTTCACCCGCGCGAACCGAGCCGCTGGTGCCTCGGTCCCCGACCCGCGGTATCAGTTGACCAGAAAGACCCGCAGCACTCGCCACCTCGACCGGTACACCGACTACCGCTGCGGACGTGGGCCGCTTACCGCTTACCGCTGTACCTAACAGCTCGCGTCGAGACAGCCTTCTTCAGTTGTCCGCTCAGCGGCGGTCCGGCCGGCGGGAAGCGTGAGGCGAGCAGCTCGCGGACGGCGGCAGCGCCAGCTCGGTTCATTCGGCCGCTGACACCAGGCGCGGCGTGACTGTCTGCCGCGGGGGGTGGGCTGCGTCCGAGCGGCCAGGAGCGTGGCAAGCCACTCGATGCGGTTGTCGCTGGATCGAAGCGAGTGATGCGCACGCGAAGACGGGTGTCGCCCTGCGACGATCACTCATCGTGGGGGGGTGCCGGGTTGTCCGGTGTCCGCGGACGCACGCTGTTGTGGGGGCACCTGTGTGGTGGGTTCGTCGTGCGCTGGCCGGTGCTGTGTGTCTGGTCGTGGCTGGGGCAACCGTCCTGGTGGCGTCGCCCCCGTCCGCTGCGGCCGCAGCGACAGTCCCGACTCCTACCGTGCTGACCGTCAATAGCCTGCCCGGTCCGGTGGATGTGGATGGTTCGGCGAGTCCGCAGTTCGGGTGGCAGTTGGCCACGGGCATGCAGGTGGCCTACCAGGTGCAGCTGGCGGGTTCCGCAGCGGAGCTCGCTGCTGGAGCTGACGTGTGGGATTCGGGTCCGCGGGCGTCGGCGGACAGCAGCAACGTCCGGTACGCCGGTCCGGCGTTGGATCGGGCGGCCGGCTACTTCTGGCGGGTCCGGGTGTGGAACGGCCGGGGCGGACGGCTCCCCGAGCCAGGATCCGTCGGTCTGGTCGGCGCCCGCACACTTCGGGACTGCGCCGGGGTCGACATGGGCCGGTTCCTCGCCGATTTGGGCGCCGGTGACCTCCCCGGCGGACTACACGGTCAACGGCACCTTTGCCATCCGTGCCGGCAACGCTTCGGTGGCGTTCCGGGTGAAGGACTCCGCCGACTTCTTGATGTGGCAGTTCCGTGGCGGCGGCGTCAACACCTTGGTGACCCACCGCACCGTCCGGGGGCGGTTTACGGTGCTTAAGACGCTGCGGCTGCCGGTGCGGCTGGTCACCGGAACCAGCTACCGGTTTTCGATCGTGACCACCGGGTCGGCGATCAAGACCTACTTGAACGGTCGGCTGGTCGACCGCAGCACCGACGCCACTTTCACCGCCGGCGGCATCGGGTTCCGTACCGGACGCACCGAATCGGCATGGTTCGACGACGTCACGGTCCTCGACCCGGCCGGCACCACCGTCTTCAGCAACACCTTCGACACCGCATCCATGGACTTCCCCTGCGGCCAAATCACCGGCGGCCGACTGCTGATCGGGCCCGGACGGACCTGCGCCCGACCGTTCCCTTACCCGGTGACCTGGGCGTTCCTACGCGGCCAACTGGCTGTGGCTGCCAAACAGGTGTCGTGGGCGCACCTGTACGCGACAGGGTCATCCCCCAAGCCGGCCAGGCAGTTCGTGTACCGACTGTCGGTCAACGGCAGCGTCGTCGGTGTCGGCCCGACACAGTCCATCCGGTCCGAGACCCGATACGACGGCTTCGACGTCACCGGATTGATTCATCCCGGCACGAGCAACACGGTGGGCGCGCTGGCGTACACGGTGGCCGATCAACGGTTTCAGGCGCTGCTTGTCGTGCGGTTCGCCGACGGCACCACCCAGACGCTGGGCACCGGGCAGGCGTGGAAGGCGCAACCCGGGGGCAGCGCCCTTCCCGAGAGCGGCAGCATCGGCACCCGCTCCTACGCCGCACCCCGCGAGAACATCAACGCCCGCGGCTACCCCCTCGGCTTCGACACCCCCCGATTCAACCCGGCCCGCTGGCCCCAAGCCCAACCCAAAGCGCCGTTCACCCAACTGGTCGCCACCCCGACCGGCAAGGTGCAGCGCCAACTGCGCCTGCCCGTATCGGTGGTACAGACGGCGCCCGGTCACTACTTCATCGACTACGGCCGCACCTGGATCGGCGGACTGGCACTGGATATCACCGGCACCGCCGGGCAACAACTGGATATCCGCTACGGCCAGACCGTCTCGGCGCCCAGGACCGTCCGGTACGCCACCGCCGCCGGCAACACCTACCGCGACGTCTGGACCCTCCGCGCCGGCGCCCAGCACCTGGAAACCTGGGGCATTCGCGTGTTCCGGTACGTCGAAGTCATCGGCGCCCCCGCCGGGTGGGGCCGCCCCAACTTCCCGGCCATGGCCTACCTGTACCCGTACGACGAGACCGCCGCCACCTTCGCCTCTTCCGACCCGCAGCTGAACCAGGTGTGGCAGCCGGCGCACAACACCATCGCCGTCACTGGGCAGAACCTGTTCGTCGACTCCTGGGAGCGGGAACGCGCCCCGTACGAGGCCGACAACTACCTGCAGCTGCTGGGCAGCCTGTTCACCTCGGCCGACCCGACCCTCGGGAACTACAGCAACGACCTGCTCCTGCACGGTCGGACCTGGCCCACCGAATGGCCCTTCTACACCATCCTCGCCGCGCACGAGGCCTACCAACAGACCGGCGACACCGCCGCGCTGTCCGCCTACGACTACGCCACCCTGCGCGGCATCCTGCCCACCGCCTGGTTCGAACCGGCCACCGGGCTGATCCACAAGACCACCGGCAACACCGGCGTCGGCACGTGCGTCGACTGCGACCTCGTCGACTGGCCAACCACCGAACGCGACGGCTACGTCTTCACCCCTTACAACACCGTCGTCAACGCCCTGAGCTACCGCGCCTACCTCGACATGGCCGACATCGCCGACGACACCGGCCACCCCGCCGACGCCGCCGCCGACCGGGCCACCGCTGCCGCCATCAAGACCGCCGTCAACAAGCTGCTGTGGGACCCGACACGCCGGACCTACCGCGACGGGCTGCACCCCGACCGCAGCCCCGTCGACCACCACGCCATCCAAGCCGGCGTCTTCGCCGTCGCCATGGGCATCGCCGACCCCGCGCAAGCCGCCGGCGTCGCCGCCACCATCGCCGCCCGCGGCATAGCCTGCAGCACCTACTGCGCCGCCTACCTGCTGCCCGCCGCCTACCTGGGCGGCCGCCCGGACGTCGCCGTGCAACTGTTCACCTCGCCCGGACCGCGCGGCTGGCTCAACATGATCGCCCAAGGCGCAGGCGCCACCATGGAGGTCTGGGACGCCCGCATCAAAGCCAACACCACCTACTCCCACCCCTGGGCCGCCTCACCGGCCTTCCTGCTACCCCGCGACCTATTCGGCATCACCGCCACCACCCCGGGCTTCGCCACCTTCGACCTCGCACCACAACCCGGACCGCTCGCCTGGGCGCACATCACCGTCCCCACCGGCAAAGGCCGCATCGGCGCCGCCTTCCACACCCACGACGGCCACACCGACATCGCCGTCGCCGTCCCCGGCAACACCACCGCCCGCATCACCATCCCCGACACACCACAAGGCACCACCGCCTACCTCGACGGCCACCCCACCCCAGCAACCCGCACCCCCACCGGCCTCCAGATCGACCACATCCCACCCGGCTGCCACACCCTTGGCACCAACCCAAACACCGACCACGCCCCCGACGCACAACTCGCCGCCGCCTGTTAGCACACCTCCAAACGGGGCTCACCGCACCGCACCGGAGATGTGCGCTGCTCGCGTGCGCCAAGCCCAATACGCGGCCTCAATCGCGCCCCCCCAACATGCCCGAACCCGCCGGCAAGGCCCGCTCGACGCTGCCCGAGATGAACCGCGCGCTACGGCAGCCCGGTGGCGCCACCCGTGAGTGATCGGTGGGAGCCAGGCGGTCGTTTGCGCCGGACTCGAACGCAGGACAGACAGGACGTCCTGTCTCGCTGACGCGAAGTGCGGTTTGAGAGGCCATACGGTTCCGGCGACGTTGTCGTCGTGATCCTGCGGCCTGTGTCACGAGATCCGCGATACCGCAGAGCGTCTGCCGGTATGCTGGGTCTAAGTGGTTGTTGCTCAACGCGTCGCGCTGGTCGGTGCTTCCTCGGGCAACGTCGCGGCCGCGGGTGGTCCGGAACCGTCAGGACGAGTTGGGGTCGGGTGTGGTAGTTGCACCGCATATGAAGCCTCGGCGGCTTAGGTAAAGGCTAGGCGGATCAAGGGTTAGCAGATCGTAAATGACTGTGCGGCAGCAATCCTCGCCCAGTAGACGGTTGCGTGGCTGCATCCGCATGCGGTCAGCGGTCTGGTGCCGGCCGCAGACGCCACCTACGGGTACTGGCTACTCCACTCGGGTGGTTGCAGGGTCGGTTGCGGTGGCTGTGCACTACAGGAAGGTGCGCACGGCACTGGTCGTGATTACTGGCGGCCACGGTACCTGCTGGCGAGCGAGGATGCCGTACTTCGAACGGTGGCGTGCCTGGTCTGGCCGGAGTGCGACATCCGCCATCTTGCAGTAGGTCTCAGGTAGGCCCGTTCGTGTGAACCTGCTGGGTGTGGGCTAGCTGTGAGCGGGGGGCGGTGGTAGACATCGCGGGCCGCTTGGGGGTGTTCGAGCGGATCGGGCGTTTTCGCCGTTCTAGGGAGTGCAATTGTTCGCTTCGGCCGTCCCGTCGTTTGTCTCTTCTTGCTGCTGCGACGTTGTTTGCCGGTTTGGCGGTGGCGATGCCTTCGACGGTGTCGGCGGCGACCGCGCCAGCGCCGACGCCGACACCGTTGGGTCCGGTCCCGACGGATTCGACGTCGCGGCCGTGGACGACGGGTGCCTCGTCGGGGGCGGTGACAACCGCTGCGGCACAGACGTTGGCGGACACGCCGTTGGGTGCAGGCGGGGAGGTGACCCGGCTGCGGTCGCGGATGTCGCGGACGTTCGCGACCAAGGAAGGCTTGCTGCGCACCGAGGTGTCGACGCTGCCGGTCAACTACCTGTCAGGCAAGAGCTGGTTGCCGATCGATGACTCGCTGGTGACCAACACGGTGGGCGCGTTGATCAACCGGGCCGATGACTTCTCGGTGGTGCTGCCCGCGCTGGCCGGCACCCCGGCGATCAGCGGGCAGGGCGGCTTGTCGGTGACGTCGCTGCTGACCGGCGCGGCGCTGGTCGCACCGAAGGTGGACGGCCAAACCGCCACCTATGCCGGGGTTTTCCCCGGCGTGGACGAGGTGTTCCAGGTGCGGCCGCGGGTGTTGGAGCAGACGTTGCGGTTGGCGTCGGCGGCTGTGCCGACCTCCTACCCGCAGCAGGTCACGCTCAGCGTGGGCTACCGGCTCGGCGACGCCCTGGCGGACGGGTCGCTGCCGATCCTGGACAGCTCCGGCACCCAGGTGGCGGCGCTGCCCGCCCCGGTGCTGTTCGACTCGTCGACGGACCCGGACACCAACACCTCGACCGTGAATGCCCGCTATCAGGTGTCGGGTGTGGCGCCGACGTACGCGGTGACCACCGTGGTGGACCGATAGGGCTGGCCGACCCGCACCGGGTGTTCCCGGTGCTGCTGGACCCGTCGACGACCTTCGGGACCGGCTCGGACACCGGCTGCTACGTCACCGATCCGGGCACCGGCACCGCGCCGTCGGATCCGCAGCTGTGCTCCACCAACTCCGGCACCGACAACCCCCTCAACTATGGCGTCTCCGCCTACACCCGCCGCATCTACCTGCGGTTTGGTGATGTCACCACGGGCAGCGGCGCGGTGATCCCCAAGGACGCCACCATCCTCAACGCCGACCTGACCATGACCGAGAAGACCGCCTCGTCGCCGACGGCGATCATCGACACCGGCCTGTACCAGTCGGCTTCGGCCGGCGCCGGTGTGTCCACGTGGTGGACCAACACGGCCAGCCTGACGTGGGCGAGCAAGCCGGCCTACAGCCCGAGTGTGCAGCAGCACCTGAACGTCGTGCCGCCGGGCGCGAACCAGCCCTTCACGTACTCGATCACCGAGCTCGCCCGGTCGTGGATCTCCGGCAGCGGCGTCAACAGCGGCGTCGTGTTCAAGGACTACGACGAGTCCACCGCATCGAACACGCTCAGCTTCTACGGCGTCGCCAACACCACCTACCACCCGAAGCTGACCGTCGAATGGTCACCCCGCGTCGGGCAGGAGAAGGCCGTCGGCACCTACGACCACAAGCTCACCGATCGGATGGACATCCACGTCGGCTACGCCACCCGCAACCTGGTCATCAACGGCAGCGACGACCAGATCGCCGGGCCCGGCCTGACGGCGACCGTGCGGCGCACCTACAACAGCGTCCTGGCCGCCAACGGCATCGGCGGCGCCTACGGCCTGGGCTGGTCCATGTCCGGCGGCGTCGACACCGGCCTGGTCATCAACCCCACCAGCGTCATCTACCTGCAGCCCGGCGGCGGACGCGAACCCTTCGCACGCCAATCCACCGTCCCCAACGAAAGCCAGGTCGGCGCCTACGCGTCCAAGACCGGCCTGAACGCCGACCTGATCAAGACCGACGCCACCCACTACACCTTGACCTGGCACTCCAGCCAAGAGGTCATGACCTTCACGATGCCCTCGGGCAGCGCTACCACCGCCTGGCTGTCCTCGATCAAGGACCGCTCCGGCAACACCATCACCTACAGCGCCTCCGGAAGCCCGCTGGTCACCACCGCGCTCACGGACTCCACCGGTCAGCGGTCGATCAACTTCAGCTACACCTCCGGCCGGGTCACCGGCATGTCCGAAACCCTCGCCGCCGGCGCCACCGGCGCCCGGTCGTGGAGCTACGGCTACGACGGGTCCGGGCACCTGACCACCTACACCGACCCGGCCAGCAAGGTCACCACGTTCTGCTACACCGGCAACCTGGTCACCCGGATCATCACCCCCCGCGGTGTCGCCGCCGGATCGACGTGCACCGCCGGCACCAACGGCACCGGCATCACCGACATCGCCTACGACAGCGCCGGCAAGGTCACCAGCATTTCGTACCGGCTGGCCTCCGGAACCCCCAACACCGTCACCTTCACCGCGACCACCCCGCTCAACCAGGGCAGCGCCATCGCCGGCGTGACGACCTTCACCGACCCCTACGGCCAGCAGTTCACCTACACCTACGACTCGTCCGACCGAATCACCAAGGTCGCGACCACCACCCAGGGCGTCACACAGACGCGGTCGACCACCTTCAACGCCAACAGCGACGCCACCGCCTCGATCTCGCCGAACAACTACACCACGGGCGGCAGCAACGACCCCGCACGCACTGCCACCTACGACAGCAACAACAGCCTCACGCAGGTGACCGCCGAGTCCAACGCCACCGGCGTCGCCGGCGCCGTCGTCTCGGCCAGCTACAACACCACCGGTGACGTGTACCGGCCGATCTCGGTCTCCGACGACCGGGACGCCACCACCGACGGCTCGGGCAGCAGCGCCACCAGCGTCGCCTACGACAGCACCACAGGCAGCGGGAACCTCATCACCACCGTCACCAAGGGCACCTCCGGCAACAAGACCGAAATCCGGCACCAAGGACAGTCCGGGGTGGCCAACTGCGGCCCGTCCGGCGCCGCCGCCTACACAGGCGCCGTCTGCGAGACCCGCGACCCGGACTACACCTCCGGTAGCGCCCACCGCACCTTGTACAGTTACAACGCCATGGGTGAGATGGTGTCCATGACGCCGCCCGCGCCGGGCGGCAGCCGCACCACCCCGCCGGCTGAAACTTTCAGCTACGACGGGTTCTCCCGGCTGACCAGGACCACCTCGTCACGGTCCAAGACCACCGGCTACACCTACGACGCGTTGGACCGGCTCACCAGGATCACCTACAACGACGGCCACTACACCGCCTTCACCTACGACAACGACGGCAACAAGCTCACCGAGACCGACAAGACCGCCAGCAACACCGTCATCAAGGGTGAGACCTACACCTACGACACGATGAACCGGCTGACCTCCGAGCAGCCCTCCGGCGAAACCGCGATCACCATGACCTACGACGCGAACTCGCGCCTGCTGAGCTACACCGACGCAACCGGTACCACTACCTTCGGCTACGACCCCGCTGGATCCCTGACCTCGGAAACCATGCCCGGAGGGTCCTGCGCCGGCTTCTCCGAAACCAACCTGGGCACCGTCGCCTCCGGCTGCATCATCATCGGCGTCGACAAGAGCGGAAACCGCAAGTTCATCGCCTACCCCGGCAACCTCGTGCGGGAGGAGTACATCTACGACGTCAGCGGCCGCATCCTCAAGCTCATCGGCCGCAACCAGAGCGCCAACCCCGTGTACTCCACCAGCTACGGCTACACCAACGCCGCCGGCAAGGACACCGAGCACCTGTTCACCAAGAAAGACACCATCGCCGGCACCACCACCAGCTACACCTACACCAACCAGGCACGGCTAACCTCGGCCGTCACGAAGCTCGACTCCAACGGCACCACCACCGCCAGCGAAGTGTTCTGCTACGACGCCAACGGCAACCGCACCAGCTACAGCACCACCACCGGCGCCACCTGCCCCGGCACCCCAACCAACGGTTTCGACGGCGCCAACCAGCTTCTTACCGGGACTAACACCGTCGGCAATTACGCCTACGACCTCGACGGCGACGAAACCTCGTCCAACACCAGCCTCGTGGGCGGCGCGGTGCGGACCAGCAGCTGGACCGACTCGCAGCAGACCGGATCGGTCACCATCGGCGGCACCGCCCTGTCCAACAGCTACCTCGGCAACGGCAACGGCTACCTGTACAGCACCAAGACCGCATCCGGGAACACGCACCTGCTGCGCAACTCCCCGCTCGGCGTGACCGAGGTCGACACCTTCAACGGCAGCGCCGTTACCGACCAGGTCAACGTCCGCCGCGACCCCGGCGGCGCCATCTTCGGCTTTCAAACCGGCGCCGGCGACCGCTACTACCCCATCACCGATGAACGCGGCAGCATCATCTACATCAGCGACGCCACCGGCACCACCGCCGCCGCCTACGCCTACAAGACCTACGGCCAGCAAGTCATCACCACACCGGCGCCGTTCAACCAACCCTTCGGGTACCTCGGCGCTTACACCAACCCAGGCACCGGCTTGACTCACCTGTCGGCTCGCTACTACGACTCGACCCTCGGTCGGTTCACTCAGCTCGACCCATCAGGCAAAGATGACGGCTACGCCTACAGCGCCGGGGACCCAATTAATCGCGGCGACACGTCGGGTTTGTACCCGTGCGTTGCACAGTCGGATCCAGCAGAGTACGACGATCCGAACAACTATGACGGATGTTACGAGGAAGGCGTTCCTCAGGACCAGGAACCCACCGGCGCTCAAGCTGAGGGCTTCGCGGAAGGAGCCGGCGGTTGTGTGACCGCAGCTGTGGCGGCCAATGAGTCGGGCATCACCGAACTAGCCGGTTTATTGTTCGGACCTATCGGTGCGGGGGCGGTTGACATTGTGTCTTGCGCTGCCGGGTTCTACACCGGCTACTCGGGAGGTGGCCAGCTTGGAGGACCGTGAACGGGAAGGTCGTCATGAGGACGAATCTGCGATAGTGAGTGTTGCCGCTCGTCATTTTCTTTGGGGCAGCGTCTTCGGTGTGGCGGTCGGGGTAGCGATCATCTTATACTCAGCGCTCGGACGATCGCCGCGCTCCCCGCTTGTCGGATTCGTCTGCGGAGGGATCATACTAGCTGGATGCGCCTACCTTGCCTATCGATCGCGAGCTCTCTTGACGGGCGCCCGCCTGACTAGTAGTCGTTGGGAGCAATCGGCCAGACCTCCTTCCAATCATGCAGTCGGTGTTCGGGCTCTAGGTGGCGCGGTATTGGTCTTAGGAACAGTAGTGGGAGTCGTTACGATGGCCCGCGGGCAGCTAAGTAGCGGACTCTACATAGCGGCGATCTGTTTGGTCGGGCTGCTGATCATCGCGGTTGGTCGTCGCCGTCGCAGTTGATGAGGACGATTCGGCACTAACGCGTTGGTATGCGAGCCCTCCACTATTTGACACTGTCCGATCGGGGCGCTGCATGATGCGAACCAGCTCTCGCCGCAGTCCACAGCGTCCCTACACGCCGAGGGCCTGGTAGCGCGTTTCTGCACTAGGTGCCTCTCCGGTTGACGCGGGGAACTCGACCGTAGCGCGTGGCAGATCTGCTGCCGGCTCCACCGCTGCCCGAGCTTGACCCGCACCAAGTCGCGCAACCCGCTGGCGCGGGCAAGTTAGCCCGATCTGGGCCGAGGGAGGCGGGCGAGGGCATGGCGGCGCGCGCCGAACGGCCGGTAATCGCCGGCGCCGCTGATGTTGCGGCGGACCTCCCTGCTGATCGTCGATGGGCTCGGTTGTGAATTGCCAGATTAGGTGGCACTGATTTACCACGCTATTTGGCACTAGGTGGTGCCGACGACGAGCATCTGTCGGGCTGCGTGGACGGCGGAGGGGGTGATGCGGTCCAGGTTGTTGATCTCGATGACGCGTGCGGTCTGTGTCATGAGTCGTTCGATGAGGCGGAAGTTCCCGCCGGTGATCCGGGTGACGCTGTTGGCTGCTTCGACGTGGTTGGGGTCGTTGTTGTCGTAGGGGTGGCCGAGTTGTTGCCAGTAGTGGGCCAGGACGGTCGGGATGTCTTCGGCGTCCAAGGGACGGTATTGGTGCGCGAAGCCGATGCGGCTGTAGAGCTGGGGGTAACGGGCGAGTTGGCGGTCGAAGCCGGGCATGCCGATCAGGATGAGGCCGATGTCGGACCGGTCGAAGAAGTCGCGGAGCGCTTCCAGTGCGCTGGTCTTGAGGCGGTCGGCTTCGTCAACGATGAGCAGCTCGGTCCGGCTGGGTGTCAAGGCGTCGTCGTCGAAGTCGGGATGACAGTCGGGGTCCAGAGCCCGGTTGATGTCGGCGCCGAGGGCGTAGGTCTGGATATCGACCTCGAGGTGCAGGCGGCGTGCGGTCACGTTGACGTGGGGGGTGTAGAGCAGGGTGCGGCTGGCCAGGAGGGATCCGGGGAGGGTGGTGCCGCGGGTGTATCGGTCGGTCGCCCAGCGGTCCCAGTCGTCGGCCGCGGCGTAGGTGCGGGCAGACAGGGTCTTGCCCAGGCCGGGTGCGCCGTAGCAGGCGCCGATGTAGCGGTGGCGGCGGACGGCGTCGGCAAACTCGACGAATCGGCGGTGCTGTTTGGTGACTTGGAAGCCGACCAGGCCTCGCGGGGGGCGCGGTGCGGTGTTGGTCAGGGCGACTTGTTCGGCCACTGGCGCTGCCCTTCATCAGTTCTCGCGGTAAAGCTTGAGCGGTGGCTCAGCCTCGACAGGCTCAGACGACCGTGAGGCGGCGCGGACTGATTCGGCCGACGCGGCCGGGCTTGCCGTGGCCGGGTGTGCGAGCAGGTCGACCAGGCTGCGTCGGGCCGATAGGTGTTGACGCAGTTCCCGGCGGCGTTGGTTGCGGGCGGCTTGTAGGTCCTGCATGGAGATGCTGGCCGCGGCGATGTCGGGTGCGACCGCGCGGCACAGAAACTGGTCTTGGTGGTAGACGCGGATCTCGGCGAGATCCCGCGGGTCGTAGCGGATCGTCACTGGCTCCCCGACATAGGCGGCCAGGGTAAGGGAGAAGTACCGCAGCCCGTGCAGGTGAATTCCGTCGCGTTGAATCTTGCGGGGGGTGGCGACGGTTAACAGCAGCAGGTCGAGCTGTTCGATCGAGTCGGGCATGCGAGGTAGCCATTCCCCCGCCGACCAGCGCTGCACTGGCGTCTGGCCGGTTTCGGGATGTGTCCGTTGGTGGTAGGTGCCGGTGATCCACGCGCCGACCGCTGAGTCCAGTTGGGACAGCGTGTACGTCGGTGTGGTGACGGGCTTGCCGTGGTTGCCGGGTGGGATGTGGCCCGGGACCGTGGGCAGCAACTCGGTGGTCACCGTGCCGAAGAACCGTTCACCCTTGCCGCGGCCGCGCGGATTGCCCGGCGTGGAGTGGATCAGCTGGACCTTCAGATCCGCGCAGACTCGTGCGATGTGGGCGCTGGTGAAGTTCGCGCCGTGGTCGGCGTAGAGCGTCGCCGGGATTCCGCACACGGGCCACTGTGGGTCGGTCTTGCGCCAGATCGCCTGCCGTAGGGCTAGTGCGGTCTGCACGGCGGTCGGCTCCCCGAGGAACACCGTGTAGCCGGCGACCGCGCGGGATTGGTCGTCCACGATGGCGGTCAACCACGGCCGGGCCGGGCTACCACTCTCGTCCAGGACCATCACGTCCAGCTGGGTGTGGTCGGCTTGCCAGATGTCGTTGGCGTGCGCTGCTTCGCGGCGCAGGACCAGCTCGAAATCGTCTCGGTAGGAGTCCGGTCCGCGGTGCGCCAGCGACAGCAGTCCCCGATCCAGTCCTTGCACGATGCGGCGCACCGATTGGTACGACGGCGGCGTTAAGGCCCGTTCGTTGGCTATTTCAACAACCCTGCGATGCACCTCGGCGATCCGCGGGGGCGGTCGCCGCAGAGCCAGTCCCTCCACCAGCTGCACCAACTCTGCAGGAAGGCGCCGGCCACCACGGTCAGCACGCCCAACCCGTGACAAGCCGACCGCGCCCGCCGCCCGATAGGCGGCGAGCCACCGCCGCGCCGTCCGCAACGGCACCCCGGCCTGGCGGGCCACCACGCTGAGCGGCACCCCGTCATACACGTGCGGACTCAACACAGCCAACCGCTGTTCGAGCTCCGCCATCCGGTCACCGCCTCCGGCATCGCCGCATCATCAACCCCACCGGCCCACACTGACGCCAGCCACGCCGCTCATGGTGCCAGATAATGTGGCAAAACAGTGCCACTTACCGTGGAAGACGACACCGCTAGGCCGAAGAGTCCGCCGCACCGTTACCGGCCGGCTGACACCGCAACCTCGTGTGCGTCTGGCCCCAGGGCATGCTGCGCCGAACGCATCGCCAATCTGGCCGTCCAACAACCCCGCAAGAATCAGGGCGATGGTTGGCACATCCGCCGCCGTGTGCAGGCGACCACAGGCCTCAGCTGCCGTCAATCTCGCGGTTGGCGGAAAGCTCTTCAATGGCGCGTTGCAGCACCGTGTTGCCGGACTGAGCCAGCTGCATCAGGAACGCCGGTCCGTACTGATCGGCGCCTCCCTCTAGCAGGGTGTATGCGACGTGACTGGTCAACTCTTCAGGATCAATCCCGTCGTCTAGGTCGCTGCAGATGCCGATCAGGAACGCCTTGGCCCGTTCCGGTCCGCTGTCGAGCTCGTCGAGACCGTCCACAAAGACGCCGGCGTTCACCTCCGCCCACTTCCTATCAACCCGCAACGAACTGCGGCCACGACGAACCCACTCCCGATACGCCCGGAGATCCACCACGGACACCAGTGTCCGTCGATGCGCCAGTGGACTCAACCGCCTGCGTTTCGGTATGGACCACGGTAGGTGCGACGATTCGGCCCGCGGCGTTCACTCGCCTGGCCTGTCGTCGCTACGTGACGTTCGCGGGCCGTGCCGGTCGCGCCTGCTCGCGCTGCCAAGCCCTGTCTTGTGAATAGCCACATTATTTGGCGTAGTCTCGCCTGGCGTTTCTACGCCAGATAACTCGGCAACCGACACTCGAAAGGGTACCAACGTGGCGTCTCCTTGAACGGGCACCCGCGGTGGGAGTTCCAAGACGAGGGGCCTGCTACACCCGTCCTTCCCGCTCGAGTAGTTGCTTGGTGCGGGCTTCCAGCTCGGCTATGCGGGCGTCCATGTCGTCCAGGGTGTCGCCGAGGTGGGCGAGCTGTTCGCGGGCGGTGTGGCGTTGGTGGATGCCGTGTTGCCACTGCTGGATGTCGTAGGTCAGTGGGGGTGCCAGGACGTCGTCGGTGAACTCGATGGGTTGGTGGTCGCTGACCGGTGGTGGGATGTCGCGGTGGGTTCGGTCGTTGCCGGCGGCGGCTTGTCGGGCGAGGTGGGAGATGGACTGCCGGGACAGGCCGGTCGGTCGGTCCAGGGGTGTCCAGCCGTGTTGGTCGATCGGCGGAAGCAGCGGTACTGCGTCTCCGGTCCAGTCGGGTGGGCGTGGGCTGTAGCAGTTGTGGGGTGCGTCGGCGTGCAGTGGGTCGGCGTCGTGCAGTACCTGCGCGACCTGTCGGGTGCCGCGGGTGGCTTCGAGGTAGAGCAGGTCCATCCAGGCGGTGACGGCGCAGGCCGGGCACACCCACGCCTGCTCGGTCGCAGCCAGCTGGACGTCGCCGGCGGGGGTGGTGATGGGGCGGCACCGCGGTTGATGGTGACGTCGGCGGCAGTGAGCTGGGCAAGGTGCCGGTAGGGGATGTCGGGGGCGGCCAGGACGAGAAGGAGCCGGTCGCGGCGGCCGAACCAGCCGCGGGTCCAGCCGCTGGCCGGGAGCCGACGTAGCGCGGCGTCGACGGCGTCCGGGTCGAGCGGCCGGCGCACCGGCCGGGCGGGGCGGCCGCGGACCAAATCACGGAGGGCATCGTCCCGGGCGGGCAGCGGGTGGCCGGCGACCCGATGGTGATGGTCAATCGCGGTCAGCCGCCGCCGTTGGGTGGCCGGCGCGGCCGGGCAGGCGACCAGAAATGCGTGCACGGTCGCCGTGTTGGCGGGCAGACCGGTGTGGCCGGTGGTGGCGCACCAATCCACGAACAGGTGCCATTCGGCCGCGTACTGACCGCCCCTGCTTTGGTCCGTCGACGGCGGCGTGTCAGCCTCGGGAGGGGTGCGTTCGGTGGCCACCGCTTACAGCCCCAGCTTGGTGACGGCGTTGCCGACCAGGGGCGCGTGTTCGCGGGCGTAGGTCTCCAGGATGGCGGGGTTGCGGTGCCCGGTCTGCCGCATGATGGCGTGGGCGTCGGCGCCCTGCCGGAACGCTTCGGTGACGAACCCCGACCGCAGCGAGTGGCCGCCGAGCCGGGCGATCTGGGCGGGTGTGTAGCCGGCGGCGGCGGCGCGGCGGGCGAGGACCTCGTTGACCGCCTGCCCGGACATCGCCCGCACACCGATGGCGCCGGTCTTGTGGACGGTCGGGAACAGCGGCGCGGTCGGGACGGCCGGGGCTGGGAGGTCGACGCGGCAGACGTGGCCGTCGACGCCGGGGTCGCCGGCTTGTTGGAAGAGGGCGGCCATGACGGGCCGCCGCTGCTCGGCTGGCGGCAGTCCGTTGGCGGTGTCGAGGAGTTGCCGCCAGCGGCTGTAGGCGCAGGGCGGGCAGGTCTGGGGGTCTCTGCCGTACGGGACGGCCTTGACCGTGCCGCGGGCTTCCTGGTCGGTCTTGGAGCGGCTGACGGTGATGTGCAGCCCGTCAATCAGATGCATGACCACATCCCCCACCGTCAGGCCGACGAGCTCGGAGCGTCGGGCAGCGGTGGCGAAGCCGAGCAGGAGCAGGGCGGCGTCGCGGCGGGCGATCACCCCGGCCGGCCACGTGTGGAACGCCGGCCGCAGCGTCTCCAGCAGCTGCCGGATGTCGTCGAGCAGCAGCGGCGCCCGACGGGCCGGCGGCGTCGCCCGGGCCCGGCGAATCCCCGCCAACGCCCGCCGCACCACCTCCGCCCGGCCGGGTGCGTCGAGGCCGGCGGCGGTGTGGAACTGGTTGATCGAGGACACCCACCTGGCGAGTGTGGCGGGGCTGTACCGCCACCGCGTCCCGAACCCCGACTCCCCCACCCCCGGCGAACGCTGCTCCCCCGCCGCCTCCGTTACATACGCCGCCACCGTCAACGAATGCGCCGGCAGGCTCGCCTGCCCCTGCTCGTGACACCACCGCTCGAACCGCGCCCAATCCGACCGGTACGCCGCCTTCGTCGCCGGCGCCGTCGACGCCTCCACCGCCGCCCACACCCGACGGACGGCGTCGAGGGGTAGCTGCTGCGTCGGGTCAGGCCGGTCGGCAGCCGCTGCAGCGGCGTCGAGGTCGACCCGTCGCTCCCCCGCCAACCGCAGCAGCTGATCCGCCGCGGGGGGCGTTGCGACGTCGGAACGTTGCAGCGCTCCGACGGCCGGCTCGGGCTGCTCCGAACTCGACGGGGTGATCGACACCCCGCTCATGTCAGTACCGCCCGATCCGGGCATACCGTGCACCTGTGAGCCAGCCGCGTCCGCAGCACCGCCCGTTGTGGCTCATCGCCCGAACCCGGCCCGGCGCCACGTTGACCGTGCTCAGCGTCCTTGCGTGGGGCAGCGCGTTTCACTCGACGTCCGTGGCAACCATGCCGCCAGCGCTCATCGCCCTCGTGAGCCTGCTCTACCTGCCGTTGGCCGTTGCGACGACCGCATCCCTCCTTGCCCTCAAAAGCAGGCGATTCCGTCGCTGGCGGCTGGACGTTCCGTCGGGATGGACCAGCGACTTCTTCGTCGTCGGCGGGACCCTGGCCTGGCTGATCCTGCTTGTCGGGGGGCTGCTGACCCGGCAGCTGAGCATCAGCTTGATGGCCGGAACGGTGCCACTGCTGGCCGGCGCGCAGGTGGAGCGCCGCGCCACTGACGCGCAGCGGGCTGCGCGGTAGCCGACCTCGGCAAGATCCGCGGCCTACGCCAACTACCGCTGCAACCGCCGCTCGACCGGCCACCGCTCCCCTCCCCCACCGCTCATCCGCCCTGCTCACCGGCGCCGCCGACCGCTGCAGCCATGGCTGGACCGGATGTTGAGCGTAGGACCCGCCCCTGGGCTGGGTCGGTTGACACGCGGCGGGGATGGGCCGTGGTAATGGATCCTTATAACAGCTGAACGCACAAGAGGCGACCATTCTCCTACAATCGCACGGCGTTTATGGCCGATTCTCCGACGAATTTCCCCGAGCGACACGACAACGTCCTACACCCGTCACGGTCACCCGTCACGGTCCGCGAGACGTCATGCGGCGACGTCTCACTCTGGAGACGCGACTGTCGGACAGACAACGGTCTCGCACTCCCGAGTCACCTGCGCAGTCCCACGGTGACCGGTCTGCTGTCGTCTGCAGGCGACATCGGGACGCAATACCGATGACCTCACACCAACCCCACGGGGACCAGGAGGTTTCTCCTGCCTCCGACGTCCGCTGCACAAGCGCCGCACGTCCGGTTGAGCCGCGGACGTGACCGGCGCACCGGTTCATGTCGAGTTTCGAGGGATTTCCTGATCCATTGTCTGCCCGCGTTGGACGCCTGGGTCCCCGTTCGCCGGAGACAGGCTGTCAGCGCGCGACGCGGCGAAGTGGGCGAGCCGTCTCGCCGACCCGAGCAAACCGGTCGTGTCGACCGTGTTCCACGGTCAGGCGTTCGGGCACCACGGCGGTGACCGAACAGGTGTCGCGTCGGCCAGTCAGCTGCAGACCACCCCGGCAAGCGTCCCGGAACTCCACCGGCAGCTGACGGAATACTGTCAGTACAGCCGGCCCGATCGATCAGCCGAACCACCTCGGCACCCGACCGCTCAGCCGAACAACGCGTCCAGGCTCGGCATCTCGACCCGCGGCACCGTCACCGCCGCCGGGCGTCGCGCCCTGGCACCGGGCCGCCCGACCTGCCGCACGTCGACGGTGGCCAGTGCGGCGTCGTCGAGGAAGCGGCACGCCGGCGCCAGGCTGTGGCGGTCGTCCCGGCCGGTGCGGTGGTGCGGCATCCGCAGCGGCGTGTAGATCGAGAGCCGGTCGCGGGCACGGGTGATCGCGACGTAGAACAGCCGCTGCTCCTCCTCCAGGCCCTCCGGCGTCGACAGGGCCATGTCCGACGGGAAGGCGCCGTCGACGGCGTGCAGCACGTGCACGGTGGGCCATTCCAGTCCCTTGGCCGAGTGCACGGTGGACAGGGTCAGGTAGTCCTCGTCCAGATGCGGCGGCTTGGCGTAGTCACCGGTGCTCAGCGGCGGATCCAGGGTCAGCTGCGCGACGAACCCCGGCAGGTCCGGCGCGAGGGCGGCCGCCTCGGACAGCCGGTCGACGTCGCCCAGCCGCGCCGCCGCGTCCGCGTACCGCTCGCGGACCAGTGGCCGCACCACCTCGGTGCACCGCCGCACGGTGCCGGGCACATCGCCCGCGGCACGGGCCTGCGCCAATCCGGCCAGGGTGGCGTCCAGCCGGGTACGGGCAGGCGCCGGGGCCGCCGCCACCACCTCGCCGTGGTCCACCTCGGGGTCCAGCAGCAACGGCAGCAGGGTCCGGGCGCGGGCCGGGCCGATGCCCTCGTGCAGCCGCAGCAGCCGGAACCACGCCAGCTCGTCGCCCGCATGGGCGGTCACCCGGAGCGCGGCGAGGAAGTCCTTGACGTGCGCCGCCTCCAGGAACTTCAGGCCGCCGTACTTGACGAACGGGATCCGGCGGGCGGTGAGCTCGACCTCGAGCAGGTCGCTGTGGTGACCGCTGCGCATCAGCACCGCCTGCTCCCGCAGCCGGCCGCCGGCCTCGACGGCGGCCACAGCGGCGTCCGCGACGAGCCGGGCCTCCTCGGCGGCGTCGTAGCAGCGGACCACCTCGGGCCGCACCGGCCGACCGGTCCCATCCGTGCGGTCGGCCCGCAGTTGCAGGCGCGACTCCGGCGGTCCCGGTCGCACCGCGTTCGCCAGGTCCAGCAACGGCTGCCGGGACCGGAAGTTGCGCTCCAACCGCACGGTCCGGGCCTCGGGCCACCGGCGGTCGACGTCGAGCAGGTGGCCGCTGCGCGCACCCCGGAACCCGTACACCGCCTGGGCGTCGTCCCCGACCACGGTCAGGCCCCTGCCGTCCGGCCGCAGCCCGGCGACGATGTCGACCTGGACCGCGTTGACGTCCTGGTACTCGTCCACCAGCACGTGGTCCCACCGTTCGGCCAGCCGCTGCGCCAGCTCGGGCTGGCCGAGCAACGCCCGCCACGCCAGCAACAGGTCGTCGAAGTCCAGCAGCCCGGCCGCCCGCTTGCGCGCGACGTAGTCCCGCAGCACCGCCGCGACGGCGTCGGCGTGCGGTTCGCACCACGGGAAGTCGGCGGTCACGACATCGCGGGCCGGCCGGCCGGTGTTCACCGCCCTGGAATAGATGTCCGCCAGGGTGGCCGGCCGCGGCATGCGCTCGCCGCCGGGGGAACCGGTCAGCCCGTGCTCGTCGCGCAACAGGTCGAACAGGTCCGCGGCATCGCCGGGGTCGAGCACCGTGACGTGTTCCAGCCCGAGCGCCGCCGCGTGCTCGGTGACCAGCCGGTGCGCGACCGCGTGGAACGTGCCGCCCCACACCCGGCGCCCGGCGTCCGGGTCGCGGCACAGCGCACCCGCCCTGGCCAGCATGTCCTCGGCGGCCCGGCGGGTGAAGGTCAGCAGCAGCACCCGTTCGGGGCGTACCCCGGTCTCCAGCAGCCGGGCCACCCGCGAGGTCAGCGTGCGGGTCTTCCCGGTGCCGGCCCCTGCCAGCACGACCAACGGAGCGGACCCGTGGGTGACGGCCGCGAGCTGGGCGTCGTCGAGTCCGTCGTCCCACGCGGTGTCGAACACACGTGCGACTGTAGGCCTGCGGCCGCCACCGTGCCTGCGGACACACCGGACCCGAGTCCCGCCTTCCGGGCGGGGTCAGCCGAGCCGGGCCGCGCGCTGCGCCAGGTACACCTGCTCGGGGCGGTTGGTCGCCCGGCCGGCGGCCCGCCGGTAGGCCTCCCGGGCCGCCGCCGTCTCACCGGCCAGCTCCAGCAGGTGCGCCCGGACGGCATCGAGCCGGTGCGACCGGGCCAGGTGCGCGTCACCGGCCAGCACCCCGAGCTCGGCCAGGCCCGGCCGGGCGCCGTGCACCATGGCGACCGCGACGACGCGGTTGAGCGCCACCACGGGACTGGGCCAGCCACGCAGCAGCACGTCGTAGAGCGCCAGGATCTGCGGCCAGTCGGTGTCCGCGGCGGTCGGCGCCTCGTCGTGCACCGCGGCGATCGCGGCCTGCAGCTGGTACGGCCCGACCGGCCCCGTCCCCAGCGTGCGGGTGAGCAGGCCGACGCCCTCCTCGATCGCCGCCCGGTCCCAGAGCCCGCGGTCCTGGTCGGGCAGGGCGACCAGCAGCCCGTCGAGGTCCGTGCGGGCCGGACGCCGGGCGTCGGTCAGCAGCATCAGGGCGAGCAGGCCGGCCGTCTCGACCTCGTCCGGCGCGGCCGCCGCGAGCATCCGGGTCAGCCGGATCGCCTCCGCCGACAGGTCGGCCCGGTACAGCAGGTCCCCGGAGCTGGCCGTGTACCCCTCGTTGAACACCAGGTACAGGACCTGCCGGACGGACGCCAGCCGGGCCGGTCGCTCGGCGGCCGGCGGCAGCTCGAACCGGGCGCCGCTGGCCCGGATCCGCTGCTTGGCCCGGCTGATCCGCTGGGCCATCGTCGCCTCCGGCACGAAGAAGGCGCCGGCGATCTCGGCCGTGGTGAGCCCGCCGACCGCCCGCAGCGTGAGCGCCACCTGGGAGTCGGCGGACACCGCGGGATGGCAGCACAGCAGCAGCAGGGTCAGGGTGTCGTCGCGGTCGGGGACGGCCACGGCCCCGACCGGCTCGAGCTGGCCGACCGCGTCCTCGCGGCGGCGCCGCGCCGACTCGCTCCGCCAGGCGTCGGTCAGCCGGCGGCCGGCCACGGTGAGCAGCCATCCGCGCGGGTTGTCCGGGACGCCCTCGACCGGCCACTGGGTGCTGGCGGCCAGCAGGGCGTCCTGCACCGCGTCCTCGCACGCGTCGAACTGGCCGTAACGACCCGCCAGCGTCGCCAGCACCGACGGCGCGCAGGCCCGCAGCTCGTCCTCAATGCGCCGGTCGGCGGCACGGTTCGTGACACGGTCGGCGGCACGGTCGGGCGGCCGGCCGGCCGAACGGGGAGACCGGGCGACATCGGCCCGGTCGCCGCCGGGCTCGGGTCCCGTCCCGGCGGCTGCCGGTCCGGCGCCGTCCCCCACTGCCGTCACGGCGTCAGACCTCCGGCGGCCCGTCGAGCACCGGTCGGAGCTCGACCGCGCCGGACCACTGCACCACCCGGCCGGCGAGATCCAGCAGCCGCTCCCGGTCGGCCACGTCGAGCACCCAGTACCCCACCAGGCCCTCCTTGCTCTCCGCGTACGGGCCGTCCGTCACCACGATGCCGGTGTCGGTGCGGCGCACCACCTCGGCCCGGTCCGGGTCCGCGAGCCCCTGCGCGTCGACGAGCTCGCCGGCCTCCCGCAGCTCCCGGTCGAAACTGCGCAGGAACGTGACCATGTCGCGGATCCACCCGGGATCGCGCTCGGCCATCATCGCCCCGGCGCTACCGAACATCATCACCATGTACTTCACCCAGGGCCTCCCGACCGGAGCATGCCGCACCACCGACCGGCGGCGCGTCCCGACCGGGTCGGAGCCGGCAGGGCCCGCTCGACGGCCGTGACCGGATCGTGACCGACCCTCCCCGGTGGGGCGGCGGCCGGTCCCGGCGTCGCGCGGCTGTGCCGAGCGCGCCCCGCACACCAATCACTGTCCGTCACCTTCGTCGCACCAGGTGTGCCGATTTGGGCGATGCGGTGGCGCCGACCCCGCTGTCAGACTCGCCGCTGGGGACGTGTGCCGACCGTGCCCGGGCGAGGAGGGACCATGACGACGTCGAGCGTGCGCGGGGGGCCGTACCGGATCCTCATCGTCGAGGACGACGCCGACCTGGCGGAGCTCCTGCGCGTGGTGCTGGGTCGCCGCGCAGACCTGGACGTGCACGTGTTCACCGACGGGCTGGCCGCCCTGGCCGCCTGGCGGTCGGTCGACCCGGACGTCGTGCTCACCGACATCGAGCTGCCCGGCATGAGCGGCATGGACCTGGTCGAGCAGATCCGCCTGCAGTCCCCGGCGCTGTCCGTCGTGGTGATGACCGCGCACGCCTCGGTCGACTACGCCGTCCGGGCGCTGCGTCACCAGGTGGACGACTTCCTGGTCAAGCCGTTCCGCAGCAGCGACGTCGTCTCCAAGGTCACCGCGCTGGCCGAGACCAGCCGCCGCCGGCGCACCGAGCAGGCTCCCCAGGTGGTACTGGCGATCGGCGCCCATCCGGACGACGTCGAGATAGGCGTCGGCGGGCTGCTCGCCGCGCACCGGGCGGCCGGGGACTCGGTCGTCATCCTGACGCTGTCCCGGGGGGCGCGCGGCGGCGATGCCGACGACCGGCAGCACGAGTCGCTGGCGGCCGCGGAGCTCATCGGTGCCCGGCTGTTCCTCGAGGACCTGACCGACACGGCGATCGGCGCGGCGGAGCCGACGGTCTCGATCATCGAGCGGGTGGTCGCCGAGGTCTCACCGACCGTCGTCTACACCCATTCCGCGAACGACCGGCACCAGGACCACCGCGCCGTGCACCAGGCCGCGCTGGTGGCGACCCGGCGGGTACCGACGTTCGCCTGCTACCAGAGCCCCTCCGCCACGGTCGACTTCCGGCCGACCCGGTTCGCGCCGATCGACGGGTTCACCGACGCGAAACTGGCGCTGCTGGCCTGTTTCGCCTCGCAGACCGACCGCAGGGAGTACCTGGAGCCGGATTTCGTGCTGGCGACCGCCCGGTACTGGTCCCGCTACGGCGGCGGCCGGAGCTGCGAGCCGCTCGAGGTGCTCCGGGACACCTCCGACGTGCTCACCGGCCGGACCGCCGGCGCGACCGAGGACGGACCGGTGGCCGGGACGGCCGGCGGCGGCCACGGTCTCGTCGCGGTCCCGGACCCGACGGTGCTGGCGTCGTGAGCGACCGGGTGACGGTGCTCGTCACGGGGGCCGGCGGACCCGCCGGCGTGGCGATCATCCGGTCGCTGCTGCGCCGCGGCGACGTCCGCGTCGTCGCGGCGGACATGGACGCCTACGCCAGCGGTCTCTACCTGGTGCCCGCGGCCGACCGGGCTCTGGTGCCGGCCGGTCTGGCGCCCGGCTTCGCCGACGCGGTGCTCGAGCTGTGCCGGCGCGAGGACGTCGACGTGCTGTTCCCGACCGTGGACGTCGAGCTGCCGGTGGCCGCCCGCCGCGCCGACGACCTGGCCGCGCAGGGCGTCCGGCTGGCCTCGCCGTCGCTGGACACCCTGCTCGTCTGCCTGGACAAGTACGCGCTGGCGCAGCGGTGCGCCGGGGTGGTCACGGTCCCGCGGACCGACCTGCTCTCCCCCGCGGCCGCCGAGGGCCGCAGCTTCCCGGTGATCGTCAAGCCGCGCAGCGGCGCCGGGTCGCGGGGCATCAGCCTGGTCTCCACGCCGGCCGAACTGGCCGCCCGGGGCGCCGACAACGCCTGGCTGGTGCAGGACCACCTGCCCGGCGAGGAGTACTCGGTCGACCTGATCGCCGGCATGGACGGCTCCGTGATCGCCGCGGTGCCGCGCTCGCGGTTGCGGGTCGACTCGGGGGTGTCCGTCGCCGGGCGCACCCTGGCCGACCGGGAGCTACAGGACACCGCGGCGGCGGTGGCCCGCGCCATCGGGCTCACCACGGTCGCCAACATCCAGCTCAAGCGGACCGCCGACGGCACCCCGGCCCTGCTCGAGGTCAACCCGCGGTTCTCCGGCGCGATGCCGCTCACCGTGGCCTCCGGCGTCGACATGCCGTCGCTCACCCTGGATCTCGTCCTGGGCCGGCCGGTGCCGGCGCACGTGCCGTTCCGCGAGGTGGCGATGGTGCGCTACCTCGAGGACGTCTTCCTGGACCCGGCGGAGATCATCGCGGTCCCGGGCGGCGAGCTCGGGGACGCGGTGGCGGCCGGCGCGGGCGCGGGATGACCGGCGAGCGTCGGGACAGCGACGAGATCGGCGTCGGCACCCACGGCTTCGGCACCGACGGGCTCGGCACGGATCTGTTCGGCACCGACGCACTGGGCACCGACGTACTGGGCGCCGCGGACGCCGCGCTGCTGCGCGGCGACCACCACGTGCACTCCACGTTCTCCGACGACGGCCACAGCACCCCGGAGGAGAACCTGGCCGCCGCCGCGGTGGCCGGGCTGACCGACCTGCTGATGGTCGACCACGTGCGGGTCTCGACCACGTACCTGCCCGGGTTCGTCGCCGAGGTCCGCCGGCTGACCCGGCCGGCCGGGCTGCGGGTGCGGGTCGGCGTCGAGGCCAAGATCCTCGACGCGGCCGGGACCGTCGACGCGCCGCCCGAGGTGCTCGCCGGGCGGGCCGGCCTGGACGCGGTGCTGCTGGCCGACCACCAGTTCCCCGGGCCGGACGGGCCGGCGTCCCCCCGGGTGGTGCTCGAGCGGCGGGCCGCCGGACTGGCCGCGGCCGACATCGTCGACACCCTGGTCCTGGCCACCGGACGCGCCGTGCACCGGGTGCCCGGCCCGCAGCTGGCGCACCTGTTCTCGCTGCTGCCCAAGATCGGGCTGGACGAGACCGCCGTCACCGACGAGCACCTCACCGCGCTGGTCGCCGACCTGCTCGCCACCGGTGCCACCGTCGAGGTCAACGAGAAGTGGGCCTGCCCGGGCCCGCGGGTCGTTGCCGCGCTGCGGGCGGCGGGGGTGCCGCTGGTCGCCTCGACCGACGCCCACCACAGCCGGGACGTCGGGCGCTACGACGCGGTCCGCGGCGTGCTGCGCCGGAGCCGGATGTCCGCCGGACGCTTCGCCACGGAGCGTCCATCTGTCACCATCGCACGGTGACGACTGCCCTTCACGCGACGGTGACCGGGCTCTGCCTGGTCCTCGTCGCGCTCGGCGCGGTGCCGGTGGCGGTCGGCGCGTACCAGTTCCTGCTCATCCCCCTGCACGCGTGGCGCAACCACTACCGGCGGGCGGCGCCGTACCTGCCGCGGGTCGCCGTCATCGTCCCGGCCTGGAACGAGGGCGCGGTGATCGGACGGTCCATCGACCGGCTGATGGGCCTGGAGTACCCGGAATCGGCGCTGCGGGTGTACGTCGTCGACGACGCCAGCACCGACGACACCCCCGAGGTCGTGCTCGGTCGGGCCGCCCGCTACCCGGGCCGGGTGTTCCACCTCCGCCGCGCCAAGGGCGGCCAGGGCAAGGCCCACACCCTCAACCACGGCATCGAGATCGTGCTGGCCGAGGACTGGATGGAGGCGTTGCTGGTCATGGACGCCGACGTCATCTACCGGCCGGACTCGCTGCGCAGGATGACGCGGCACCTGGCCGACCCCGAGGTCGGGGCGGTCACCGCCTACATCCGTGAGGGCAGCGGCGATCCCAACTACCTGACGCGGTTCATCGCCTACGAGTACATCGCTGCGCAGGCGGCGGCGCGGCGGGCCGGCAACGTGCTCGGCGCGCTGGCCTGCCTGGCCGGCGGCGCGCAGCTGCACTCCCGGGAGAACCTGGTCGCGATCGGCGGTCGGATCGACACCAGCACGCTGGCCGAGGACACCATCACCACGTTCCGCAGCCAGCTGGCGGGACGCCGGGTGGTCTTCGAACCCTACGCCGTCGTGCTGGCCGAGGAGCCGGGCAGCATCGCGGCACTGTGGAAGCAGCGGCTGCGCTGGGCGCGCGGCAACGTCCAGGTGACGAAGATGTTCCGGCACCTGTGGTTCCGGCCGTGGCGCGACCGGCGCATCGGCGGGGTGTCGTTCGGGCTGTTCTGGTTCTGCATCTTCCTGCTGCCGGTGGCGATGATCGGCTCGTCGCTCGGGCTGGTCGGCCTGTTCCTCCTGCACTCGGACCTGGCCACGGTGGTCTTCCGGGCGACGTGGTGGCTGGCCGCCGGCAGCTACGTCTTCATCACCGCGATGGTGGTGCAGATCGACGCGCCCACCGGCCGGCGCTCCTGGCGCGAGGCGATGCTGTTCCCGGGCGTCGTCTCGCTGGTCGTGATGGCGCTGGCGTTCTTCCCCGGCGCGGTGGACCCGGACGGGCGGATCTCGCTGTGGGGTCTGGACCTGCCGCCGGCCGGCGGCGTGGCGGTGACCCTGGCCATCTACGCCTGGGTGTCCTGCTCGATGGTGTTCGCCTGGCTGGCCCGCCGGGTCGAGGCGACCCGGGCCGGCCGGCTGCTCGCGCCGCTGCTCGTCTACCTGGTCGGCTACGGCCCGCTGCTGTGCGCGATCACCTTCGACGCCTACGTCAAGGAGTACCGCAAGGCCGCTCAGGTCTGGGACAAGACCGAGAAGACCGGGCGGGTGATGGTGTGACGACCGGCCCCGCCGCGGTGCCCGACCGGGCGACCGCCGAGGACGAGATCCGGCAGGACCGGCGCTCCGAGCTGCGGATGGTGCGGTGCGCCGTCGTCGCGCTGCTGGCGGTGGCCGCGCTGCTGGCCCTGCGGTGGGGGTTGTGGTGACCCGACCCGACGGCACGACTGCGAGGAGGTCATGGCGGTGAGGAGCTGGACATCCGGCCCAACGGTGGCGGACGGCGTGGCGGTTGCAGCGGTACCCGGACCGGCGTCGCCGACGCCTCCGGCACGAGGCTCGGTGAGGGGACCGGTAGGGATGAGCACGTCGATTCCAGTGCCGCGCGGGTCGACCCAGGCGGCACTGACCGTCCTGGTCGTCGACGACGAGGAGGACCAGCGGTCGCTGCTGACCACGCACGTCACCCGGGCCGGCTGCCGGCCGGTCCCGGTGGCGTCCGCCGAGCAGGCCCTCGTCGAGATCGCGACGCTGGTCCCCGACGTCGCGGTCATCGACCTGAACCTGCCGGGGATGGACGGCCGGACGCTGGCCCGGATCGTCCGCGAACGCTTCCCGGACTGCGCCCTGGTGATCACCTCGGTGCTCGACCCGCAGGACTACCCGGAGGCGGACGCCGTGCTGCCCAAACCGTTCACCCGCAGCCGGCTGCTCGAGGTGCTGCAGGACGTCGTCCGGACGCGGCCGCGGTGACCGCGCAGGACACCGGCACCGCCGGCACGAACACCGCCACCGGGACCGGCCCCGGCACCGGCGCGACGGACGGGTCTGTCTGGACCGCCGTCATCGCCGACGACGACCCGGCCATCGCGTACCTGATGGAGGTCGCGGTCCGCAAGGCCGGCGGAACCGTCCTGGCCGTCACCCACGACGGGACGTCCGCGCTGGAGCGGATCCGCGCCGAACGGCCCGACCTGGCGCTGCTGGACGTCAGCATGCCGGGGATGACCGGCCTGCAGATCTGCCGCGCGGTCTGCGGCACCGGCGGCGCACCGGCGGACCCGCACCGTCCCGACATCCTGCTGCTCTCCGCCTCGGTGCAGCCCGAGGCGGTGCAGGTCGGACTGGACGCCGGCGCGCACAGCTACATCGCCAAGCCGTTCAGCCCGCGGGCGCTGGCGCAACGGCTGGCCGAGGTGGCCGGCGCGAGGAGGTCGGCACCGTGACGTTCCTGCAGCAGGTCGCGCGCGGCCGGGACCCGTACGCCGTCGCCGAACGGCAGGTCGGGATCGCCGGCGTGTTCCTCATCGCGTACCTGCTCTTCCTGGTGCCCGGCATCCGGGCGGGCGCGATCTGGCCCGTCGTGGTGGCCGCGGCGCTCGTGGTCGCGGCCACCGTCGCGGCGCTCACCGTGCACTGGCCGCAGGTGCCGACCCGGTGGCACATGCTCATCCCGCTGACCGACCTGGTCGCGGCCGGCCTGCTGCGGATCGACACCGGGGCTGCGTCGTCGCCGTTCAGCGCGCTGATGATCCTGGCGGTGCTGTCGCTGGGCATCGAGCGGGGTCGCTTCCCCGTGGTGCTGGCCGCCATCGGATCGTTCGTCATCTCGCTGGTCCCGCTGCTGCCGGACCTGGCCTCGGTGACCGCCGGCGTCTGGCTGCGCACCTTCTTCACACCGCTGGTGCTGGCCTGTGCGGCGCTGACCGTGAACGAGCTGTCCCGCCGGCTACGCCGACGGTACGAGCGGGTGGCGCAGCTGCGGGCGCAGCAGGAGGTGCTGCTGTCGCAGGCCCAGGACCACGCACTGGAGGCGGCCGCCGCCTCCAGCCTGCTGCGCGAGTCGGCCGAGCAGCTGAGCACCGTCATCGACTCGGTCACCGAGCAGTCGATCATCGGCACCGACACCGTCGGTGCAGTGGACGTCTACAACACCGGGGCGGAGCGGATGCTGGGCCGGCCCCGGCACGAGGTCATGGGGCACCTGCTCCCGGAGCTGCTCGCCGGGTCCCCCCTGGCGGCCGCGGCCGACGACGGGTTCGCCGAGCTGGTCAGAGAGATCCGGTCGGGCACGCCGCAGATCCGCGACCTGTCGCTCACCCGGGCCGACGGCGGCGGGCTGGACGTGCGGATCTCCGCGACGGCCCGGCGGGACGCCGCCGGGGACCTCGAGGGCTACCTGTTCGTGCTGACCGACATGACGGCCGAGCGGGAGGCGGCCCGGCTCAAGGACGAGTTCACCGGCCTCATCTCGCACGAGCTGCGCACCCCGTTGAGCTCGATCCTGGGGTACCTCGAACTGATCGCCGACGACGAGGAGAACCCGCTCTCCGCGGAGCAGATGGGCTACCTGGCCACCGTCGAGCGGAACGCGCAGCGCCTGTTGCGGCTGGTCGGGGACCTGCTCTTCACCGCCCAGGTCGAGGCCGGCAAGTTCAGCCTGGACCGGCGGCCGGTCGACCTGCGGCAGATCGTCACCTCCACCGGCGAGAGCCTGCGGCCGACGGCCGCGGCGGCCGGCGTCACGCTGTCGGTCTTCCTGCCGGACGGGGAGATCCCGGTGGACGGCGACCCGGTGCGGCTGGGGCAGGCGTGCGACAACCTGGTCTCCAACGCGGTCAAGTTCACCAAGCCCGGCGGGCGGGTGGCCATCAGCGCCGGCATCGACGACTCCGGCGACGAGCCGGTGGCCAGGCTGTCGGTGTCCGACACCGGCGTCGGCATCCCGGTCGAGGAGATGGAGAACCTGTTCTCCCGGTTCTTCCGGGCCTCGACCGCCACCGCCAACGCGGTTCCGGGCGTCGGCCTGGGGCTGACCATCACCAAGGCCATCGCCACCGCCCACGGCGGGACGATCCGGGTGGCCAGCACGCCCGGCGAGGGCACCACGTTCTCGCTCGCGCTGCCGCTGCGCTCGGACGCCCAGGACCGGCGCCGGCTGGCCACGGCGAGCTGACGGGCCGGCGGGACCGGCCGGCCGTGGGAGCCGACGGACGCCTGGCGCCGTCGCGCCACCCCGGCGCGGCGGCGCAGGCCGGTCCGGCCTAGATTCGGACCGTGGAATACCGCCAACTCGGCCGCTCCGGCCTCCGCGTCTCGACCATCACCCTGGGCACCATGGGCTTCGGCGGCACCGGGTGGGCCACCCCCGTCGGCCAGATCGACGTCGAGGGTGCCCGCCGGCAGATCGCGCTGGCCCGCGACGCCGGGGTCAACCTGATCGACACCGCCGACGTGTACTCGGCCGGCCTGTCCGAGGAGATCGTCGGCCAGGCCCTGGGCAGCTCGCGCGACGACGTCCTGATCGCCACCAAGGTGCGCATGCCGATGGGCGACGGCCCGAACGACGCCGGCCTGTCGCGCCACCACATCCTGCGCGGCGCCGAGGCCAGCCTGCGCCGGCTGAACACCGACCACATCGATCTGTACCAGGTCCACGAGTGGGACGGCGCGACGCCGCTCGAGGAGACGCTGTCGGCGCTGGACACCCTCGTGCAGTCCGGCAAGGTCCGCTACATCGGTGCCTCCAACTATGCCGCCTGGCACCTGATGAAGGCGCTCGGCATCTCCGAGCGGCTGCACCTGCAGCGCTTCGTCAGCCAGCAGATCTACTACTCGCTGCAGGCGCGCGAGGCAGAGAACGAACTGGTGCCGGTCTCGCTGGACCAGGGCCTGGGCATCCTGGTGTGGAGCCCGATCGCCGGCGGCCTGCTCTCGGGCAAGTACCGGCGCGGCAAGGAGGCGCCCGCCGGCAGCCGGCACCTCACCGAGTGGAGCGAGCCGCCGGTCCACGACGAGGACAAGTTGTACGACACCATCGAGGAACTGGTCGCCATCGGCGAGGCGCACGGCGTCTCGGCCGCCCAGGTGGCGCTGGCCTACACCATCGCCAAGCCGGCGGTGACGTCGGTGATCGTCGGTGCCCGCACCGAGGAGCAGCTCACCGACAACCTGGCCTCCGCCGAGCTGTCGCTGTCCACCGACGAGATGGCCCGGCTGGACGCGGTCAGCGCGCAGCCGCTGCCCTACCCCTACTGGCACCAGGCCAACACGTCGTCCGACCGGTTGTCGCCTGCGGACCTGTCGTTGCTGTCCCGGCACATCGGCTGACCGGGCCGGCCGGATCGACCGCCGGCGCCGGGCCCGCCCTGCGCGGGCCCGGCGAACCCGGTCAGATGCGCCGGCGGGCCAGCACCGAGCGGTGCACCCAGCGCTCGGCCACGAAGGACAGCACCGGGATCACGCCGGCGACCAGCACCTTGAGGATCCCCAGCAGGGACCACCGGTCCTTGTAGGCCAGGTCGAACGCCAGCAGCACGTAGCCGACGTACAGCACGCCGTGGATCGGCCCCCACACCTTGACCGCCCAGTCCATGCCGAACGCGTACTTGAGCACCATCGTCGCGCACAGCAGCA
This sequence comes from Nakamurella endophytica, assembly GCF_014646215.1. GTDB lineage: Bacteria > Actinomycetota > Actinomycetes > Mycobacteriales > Nakamurellaceae > Nakamurella > Nakamurella endophytica. The sequence continues at coordinate 22,979 of NZ_BMNA01000017.1, read as the reverse complement.
GCAGGCCCCAGCCGACCACGAACGCCGCGACCCGGTAGCGGGCCAGTGCCGACCGGACCCGGGGCGGGACGGTCGGACTCGGCGCCGCGGCGGTCGGGGCGGGGGTGGGCTCAACGGGCACGGCGGTGGTCCTTGTCGGTCTCGGTGGCGGCGAGGGCGGCGAGCGCCCGGTTGTAGGCGGCGAGCTCGGGGTCGTCCTCGTCGTCGACGCCGACGTACCCCACGCCGACGGTGACCGCGCGGGACGCAGGGGTGCCCGGCAGCGGAGCCGCGACGCCGTCCGGCTCGGTCGCTTCGGTCGCGTCCTCGGGCGGGACGTCGGCGGCGGTGGCCCGGTCCGGGCGGTCCCCCGCCGTCCGCGGCTGCCCGGTCGCGTCCCCGGTCCCGGCAGACGGCGCCGGCCGGGCGGTGCGCGGCGCCGGCCCCGCGGGGGGGATGTCCGGGTCGTCGATCGCCTCGGCGGCCGGGCCCGGCGGTGCGGCCGCGTCCGCCTCGTCCCGCGCGTCCTCCAGCCGCAGGAAGCGGATCCACATGTAGATGAACGCCGCGCCGAAGACCGGCCACAGGATCGCGTAGCCCAGGTTCTGCACGGTGCCGGAGGCGGCGTGGCTGCGGTCCCACTGCCAGACGCCCAACCGGACGCAGACCACCGCGGCCAGCAGGACCAGCAGGTGCCCGGCGATCCATCCGGGACGCAGGTACCGACGGTGCACGGCGCCGACGGTACCGCGCCCGGCTGTGCCGGCCCGGGGACCGCGGGCGTCCGGCGCGACGCGGTCCGGCTCAGCCACCGGCGCGCCCGTGCTGCAGCAGACCGGCCGCCTCCAGCGCGGCGCGGCTGCGGGGACCGAGATGGCCGTCCAGGTCGGCGGGCTCGTCGACGTCCATCCGGATCGAGACGCCGGCCGGGACGTCCAGCGGCACCGCACCGAGGGCCACGTGCCGGGCGAACGAACCCTCGCCGTAGGCGGGCGCAAGCAGGTCGGGACGGCGGCCGGTCAGCAGGGTGGTGCCGGTGCCCTGCCGGTCGGCCACCACGGCACGGTCCAGCTGCCGTGCGCGGCGCAGCGCGTCGGCCAGGTCGGCGGCGTCCAGGCCGGGCAGATCCGCCGGCAGCACCGCCACCCCCGGCGGGGCGTCGCCCGCCCCGGGACGGCGCAGCGCCGCCGCGCCGTCCAGCACGGATAGGTTCAGGCCGCGCACCCGGGTCAGGTGGGCCCGGACGCCGGGCAGCGCGGCGAAGACCGCGGCGTCGGCGGCGTCCTCCGCGACGACCAGCACGGGCGCGACCAGCGCGGCGGCGACCACGGTGTCCACGGCCATCGCCCGGGCCACCGCGCCGCGGACCGCGTCGGGCAGGCCCAGCCGGCTCTTGCCGCGGCCGGTCGCCTTCACCGGGACGATCACGGTGAAGGGTTCGCCCATGTCGCCCATTGTGCGACGGAGACACCCGGCGGCCGGCGGCCCGGGGTGTGGCACCGGACACCACGGCCCGGCTGCACCCCGGCCGGCACCGGTCAGCTCCGTGCCACCCGCCGCCGCTCGGCCTCGACGTCGTAGTCGGGCTGCGGGTACTGCGGGTCCAGGGCCTCCAGCGCCCCGGTCAGCAGTCCGGCGACCGCCCAGTTGCGGTACCACTTCCGGTCCGAGGGGATGACGTGCCACGGCGCCGACGCCGGGCTGCAGCGCTGCAACGCCTCGGCGTACGCCTGCTGGTAGTCGGCCCAGTAGCCGCGCTCGTCGACGTCGGCCGGGTTGAACTTCCAGTACTTCTCCGGATCCTCGAGCCGCGCGGCCAGCCGCTCCTTCTGCACGGCCCTGGACACGTGCAGGAAGCACTTGACCAGCACCACCCCGCGGTCGACCAGGCCCTGCTCGAACCGGTTGATGGCGTCGTAGCGCTGCGACCACACCGACCGCGGGACGAGGTCGTGCACCCGGACGATGAGCACGTCCTCGTACTGCGAGCGGTTGAAGACGCCGATGATGCCGGGACCCGGGACCTGGCGCTCGATGCGCCACAGGAAGTCGTGGGACAGCTCCTCGGCGGTCGGCTTCTTGAACGACACCAGGTGGGTCCCGGCCGGGTTCACCAGGCCGACGACGTGCTTGATCACTCCGTCCTTGCCGGCGGTGTCCATGCCCTGCAGCAGTAGCAGCACCCGCCGCGGGTCACCGGACAGACCCTGCGCGAACAGCCGTTCCTGCAGCGAGGCGAGCCGGCCGGACAGGTCGGCGAGGGCGTCGGCCGCCTCGGACTTGCGCTGCGGACCGTGCGCCGACCCGACGGTGTCGAGCCGGGCGAGGTCGACCGGCCCGGGCGGCAGCAGGAAGTCGGGCCCGGTCTCCACCAGGTCCGGCCGGTCGCCCTCGGCGCCGCGCCCGCTGTGCCCCCCGTGCTTGCCGTCCTTGCCGTGACCCATGGCTCACCCTTGCACGCCGCTGGGCAGCGCCCGCTGCGGCACGGCGTCACCCAAAGGCTCGACACGCTCCGTGTCGGTGGTGTGCAATCCCGTGATGGACGTCGACGCGATCCGGACCGCGTACCTGGAGTTCATGGCCGACCGGGGGCACGTGGTGCTGCCGCGGGCGCCACTGGTGCCGCACGACGATCCGACCACCCTGTTCACCGGCAGCGGCATGCAACCGCTGCTGCCGTACCTGCTCGGTGCGCCGCACCCGGCCTGCCGACGACTGACGGACAGCCAGACGTGCCTGCGGGCGCAGGACATCGAGGACGTCGGCGACAACCGGCACACCACGTTCTTCGAGATGCTCGGCAACTGGAGCCTGGGCGACTACTTCAAGGACGTTCAGCTCCCACAGTGCTGGGAGTTCCTGACCGCGGTGCTCGGCCTGGACCCGGCCCGCATCTACGTCACCTGCTTCTCCGGCGACGACGAGCACGGCATCCCGCGCGACCTGGAGGCCGCGGACATCTGGACGGGCCTGTTCCGGGCCGCCGGGGTGTCCGCCGACCGCGCCGAGGTCGACTCGGAGGAGCACGCCTCGGAGGTCGGCACCGGCGGTGCCCGGATCGTCTTCTACGGCAAGAAGAACTGGTGGTGCCGCGGCGGGTCCGCGCGCAGCATGCCGGTCGGCGAGCCGGGCGGTCCCGACTCCGAGATGTTCTACCTCTACCCGCAGGTCCCCCACGACCCGGCGTACGGCCGGTACTGCCACCAGAACTGCGACTGCGGGCGCTTCGTCGAGCTCGGCAACTCGGTCTTCCTGCAGTACCGCCGGACCGCGACGGGCTTCGAGGAACTGCCGCAGCGCAACGTGGACTTCGGCGCCGGCCTGGCGCGGTTGTCCGCGGCCACCATGGACAGCCCGGACATCTTCCGGATCAGCAGCCTGTGGCCCGTCGTCGAGCGGCTGCAGGAGCTCTCCGGACGCAGCTACGACGACGACACCGAGGCCATGCGGGTGATCGCGGACCACCTGCGCGGGGCCACCTTCCTCGCCGTGGACGGTGTCCGGCCCGGCAACAAGGCACAGGGCTACGTGCTCCGCCGGCTGGTGCGCCGCGCCATGCGGTTCGCCGTCGACCTGGGCCTGTCCGAGGACTTCGTCGCCGAGATCGTGCCGACCATCGCCGGCATCTACGAGCACCACTACCCCGAGGTCGCCGAGAGCGCGGGCGAGGTCGCCCAGGTGCTGGCCCGGGAGGAACGCGCCTTCCGCCGCTCGCTGCGCAAGGGCATCCGGCAGCTCGAGGGATACCGGCGGACCGGCATCACCGGCAAGGAGTTGTTCACCCTGTACGACACCTTCGGTTTCCCGGTGGAGCTGTCCACCGAGCAGGCCCGGCGTTCCGGCATCGCGGTGAGCGACCTGTGGAGCACCGAATTCGACACCGAGATGGCCGCCCAGCGTGCCCGCAGCCGGCGGAGTACCTCGCTCGGCGTCTGACCCGGCGGGCGCCACCCGCCCGGCCGTAGCGCATCGCCGCCGCACCGGCACGCCCGGCCGAACCCCCGCGGCGGCCGCCGGGGGCTCGGCGGCGTGGATCCACCCAGATGCCGCGCCGAGGCACCTAACAGTACGTGTCCGACACGGTACGGTACGTCGTCGGTGTCGGGATCGTTCGAGGTGGCGGCCTCGGTCAGGTGCGAGAGATGCGAGAGGCCATCCTGCGGTACGGGCGGGCGAGGACCGCCCTGCCCTTCGCCGGCGTCGCGTTCGCCGGCGTACTCGCCCTGCTGCTGCCCCCGTATGCCGACGTCCCGCTGGAGATCTGGGCCGGTCTGCTCGGCGTACCGGTCGTCGCGGCCATGGCCGCGGTCATGGCCCGGACGGGACTGCGCCGGGGCCTGGAGACCGCTGTGCTGCTGGCGTCCTTCGTGGTGCTGGCGGCGGGACGCCAGGTCAGCGGCGGGAGCCTGTCCGCGGTGACACCGTTGCTGCTGCTGCCCGTGCTGTGGATCGTGCTGTACGGAGACCAGGTACAGCTGTGGCTGTCCCTCGCGGCCACCGGCCTGCTGTTCTGGCTCCCGCTGCTGGTGGTCGGGCGACCGCTCTACGACATGGACGAGTGGCGCCGCGGGCTGCTGTGGGCCGGACTGCTGGCGGTGGTCTGCCCGCCGCTGCAGCGCGCGGTGCAGCGGATGCGCAGCGCGGAGCAGCGCAGCGCCGAGCTCGCCGGGCAGCTGTCGTCGGTGCTGCGGGCGGCCACCGACCATGCGGTCGTCACCTTCGACCTGGCGGGCACCGTCCGGCTGTTCAGCGAGGGCGCCGAACGGATGCTCGGACACCGCTCCGCCGACGTCGTGGGCCGGGCGGGCCCCGTCGCCTTCCACCTCTCCGACGAGATCGAGGCCCGCGCGCAGGATCTCGGCGTGGCCCCGGGCGTCGCGGTGCTCACCGCCGCGGTGCCCCAGGACGGGGCCGACGTCCGGCCGTGGACGTACCGCCGGCGGGACGGCTCGACGCTCCGGGTTCGGCTGGCGATCACCCGGCTCCGCGACGCCGACGGCCGGCAGGTCGGCTGGACCGGTGTGGCCAGCGACATCACCGCCCAGGAACAGGCCATGACGGCCGCCGCCGCCGGTGAGGCCCGCTGGCGGGTGCTGCTGGACCACCTGCCGGACACCAGCGTGCTGGTCGTCGACGACACCCTGACCTACCGGCTCGCCGTCGGCGCCGGCCTGGCGCGGCAGGGCCTGGACGGTGTCACCGGGCGCACCTTGTGGGAGACGTCGAGCCCGGCGAACGCGGCCCTGGTCGCACCCCTGCTGCGGTCCGCGCTGGCCGGGCGGGTGGCCTCCGTCGAGCTGGTCTCCACGCACACCGGGCGGATCACCGAGATCGTCGCGGTGCCGCTGCCCGCCGTCGACGGCCAGCCCGGTCCGCAGGCCCTGAGCCTGGGGCGCGACGTCACCTCGTTCCGCCGGCAGCAGGACGAGCTGCGGCGCGCCCGCGACCGTGCCGACCGGCTGTTCGACGCCGCGCCGCACGGCAAGCTGCTGCTGGACGCCCACGGCCGGGTGGAGCAGGTCAACGCCGCCGCGTCCGCGCTGCTGCACCGGCCCCCGGCCGAGCTCGTGGGCCGGCACGTCGACCAGCTGCCGGGCTTCGCCGGCGCGGCCGCCGACGGCTTCCCGGCCGACCTGCTCGACGGCTCCACCGCCCGGATCGACGTCCAGCGCACCGTCCGGCGCGGCGAGCCGGACGAGACCACGCTGGCCGTCGCGGCGGTGACCATGACCGGCACCACCGGAGCCGTGGACGGCATCCTGGTCACCGTCGTCGACGTGTCCGAACGCAAGCGCTACGAGGAGCAGCTGGCCCGGCTCGCCGACCACGACCCGCTCACCGGCCTGTTCAACCGGCGCCGGTTCGACGAGGAGCTGGCCTCGCACCTGGACCGCTGCCGCCGCTACGGCGGCCCGGCCGGTGCGCTGATGATGCTGGACCTGGACAACTTCAAGGCGGTCAACGACACCCTCGGGCACCACGTCGGCGACCAGCTGCTGGTCTCCGTCGGTGACGTGCTGCGCGCCCGGATGCGGTCCTCGGACGTGGTGGCCCGGCTCGGCGGCGACGAGTTCGTCGTGCTGCTGCCCCGCGTCGACCGGGCGGGCGCCGAGACCGTGGCCCGGGACGTGGTGGACCTGATCCGCTCCGAGGTGCGGGTACTCGACGGCACGCGCCCGCGCCGGGTCACCGCCAGCGTCGGCGTCGTGCTCATCGAGGACCTCGGCGCCGCGCCGTCGGAGCTGCTGGCCAGCTCCGACATGGTGATGTACGACGCCAAGGACGCCGGGCGGGACCGGTTCGTCGTGATGGACGCGACCCGGTTCCCGGAGACCCGCACCGGCGCCCGGATCGCCTGGACCGACCGGATCGCGCACGCGCTCGAGGACGGCCGGTTCACCGTGCACGCGCAGCCGGTGCAGGACCTGCGCAGCGGCCGCATCGCCGGGGCGGAGCTGCTCGTCCGGATGGTGGACGAGGACGGCGGGCTGGTGATGCCCGGCCGGTTCCTCTACATCGCCGAGCGGACCCGGCTGATCACCGACATCGACACCTTCATGGTCACCCGGGCGGTGCAGGCGCTCGCCGTCGCGCAGCAGCACGACCCGGACTTCTCCGTGGAGGTCAACCTGTCGGGCCAGAGCGTCGGCAACGCCGAGCTCGCCGACCACATCACCGAGGCGGTGCTGCGGTCCGGCATCGACCCGCACGGGCTGGTGCTGGAGATCACCGAGACGGCGGCGGTCTCCGACATCGAGGCGGCGCGCGCCTTCGCCGAGCGGATCGGGTCCCTCGGCTGCCGTTTCGCGCTGGACGACTTCGGCGCGGGGTACGGGTCCTTCTACTACCTCAAGCACCTGCTCTTCGACTTCATCAAGATCGACGGCGAGTTCGTCACCAAGGCCCCTGGCAACCCGACGGACCAGCTCATCCTGGCCTCGATCGTCGACATCGCCGCCGGGCTCGGCAAGCAGACGATCGCCGAGTTCGTCTCCGACGCCGCCGTCCACGAGGTGGTCCGCCGGCTGGGGGTGGATTACGCGCAGGGATACCACATCTCGCCGCCGCAGCCGCTGACGGCGCTGTTCGAACAGCTGTGGCCGGGCGCGGGGTCGGTGTCCACCGGACCGATCGCCGACGGCCGACCACCCGTCGACGGGTCGGCGTCGATCCCGGCACAGGGCTACGCCGTGCACCCCCGCCCGCCGGTCGGCCGGCCGGCAGCGGACCCGACACGCAGCCCGTCCCGCCAGTCGTCGTAGCGCCGGGGCGGCACCGCGGCGGCACCGGGTGGCGTCCTCAGATCCCCAGCAGGCGCCGCAGGTTCGCGGCCTCCCGCCGGGCTGCGGCCTCCGAGCGTCGGCCCAGCATGAACACCAGGCGCCGGTCGCCGTCGGCGGTCGAGAGGTACGGCGTGTGCACGAACCCGCCGCCCGCGCCGTTGTAGGACACCAGCCGGACCTCGACGCCGGTGATCCGGTCCCGCGGGACGCGGACGGTCGGGAAGAACCCGTACCTGAGCACGACGGTGTCCGGGGTGACGACGGTCCGGGTCCGGTACAGCAGCCACAGCGCCCAGGTCATGAGCAGCGCGACGACACCGACGAAGACGGCGAGCCCGGGACTGGGCCCGGTGGCCAGCTTGGTCAGGCTGAAGACGGCGAGCCACACCATGAGCGCGTCGAAGGCCACCAGCAGCACCAGCGCGAGCGCCCGCATGCGGGTGCTGATCCGCAGCACCGTGGTGCCGACACCCGGTCCGGACGGGCGGGCCGAGGTCACGAACGGCTCCCGGACATCGGTCCTCCTCGTCACAGCGGTGGGTCCCTGGGCCGAGAAGGTGCCACACCGCGCCGCCGCGCGCCGCGGAATCCGCAGAAATGGGACGTGTGGGACCATGTCGCGACCCGGCTGCCATGCTGTGCCGGTGCAGAACTACGACACCGAGGCCTGGCACGACCTGTTCGTCGCCACCGCGGGCGCGGCAGCCGCGCTGGCCGGCCTGGTGTTCGTCGCGGTCTCGATCAACATCGAGCGCATCCTCGCGCTCGCCGGCGTCCCCGAGCGGGGTCTGCAGACGGTCGTGCTGCTGCTGGGCGCGGTCGTGATCAGCGTCTTCGGGCTGGTCCCGCAGGGCACCAGCGCGCTCGGGGTGGAGGCGCTGTGCGTCAGCGCGGCGTTGCTGGCCGTGCTGCTGCTGTCCAGACGCGCGGCGTTCACCGGCATGCGCGGACATCCCGGCTGGCTGATGTCCCGGCTGCTGGTCCTGGTACCGGGCACGCTGCTGTACGCCGTCGGCGGCATCAGCCTGCTCGCCGGCGCGGGCGGCGGTCTGGCCTGGGTCCTCGCCGGCATCCTCGGCGCCCTGCTCGGCGCGGTCAGCAACGCCTGGGTGCTGCTGGTGGAGATCCTGCGCTGAGCCGTCCGGGTCTCTCGGAGACCGGGTCACGATCACATAACGTGGAGAATTACAGCCTGGTCACTACTGGAAGTGACCTTGCGGCGGCGGTACAACTACGGAGCCCCGCCGGTTCCCCGACAAACCAGCGGGGCACCACTCCCACCTCCGCCTCGCCGGGAACCCGGCGGGCGACGCCGACCGTCTAGGCTGGGCCGGACACCCGCGCGGCGCCGGACCCGCGGACGGCACGCCCGGGGGGCCGCGGCACCGGCGCGACGCGTCGCCGCCGAGCCAGGAGAACCCGTGACCACCACCCGTCCCGCACCGGCAGCCCCCACCCGGACGGGGGGTGCCGCGCCCGTGACGGCCGCGGACTTCATCGAACTCGACGACGCCTGGTGCGCGCACAACTACCACCCCCTGCCGGTGGTGATCGCGCACGCCGAAGGCGCCTGGATGACCGACGTCCACGGCACCCGCTACCTCGACATGCTGGCCGGCTACTCGGCTCTCAACTTCGGACACCGGCACCCCGACCTGGTTGCGGCTGCGGTCGAGCAGCTGGGCCGGGTGACCCTGACCTCCCGGGCGTTCCACCACGACCAGCTCGGGCTGTTCTGCGAGGAACTGGCGGACCTGACCGGGACCGAGATGGTGCTGCCCGCCAACTCGGGCGCGGAGGCCGTCGAGGCGGCCATCAAGGTGGCCCGCAAGTGGGCCTACCGGATCAAGGGCGTGCCGGAGAACCAGGCGCAGATCGTCACCGCCGGCGGCAACTTCCACGGCCGGACGATCTCGATCGTGTCGTTCTCCGACGACCCGGTCGCGGTCGCCGACTACGGGCCCTTCACACCGGGTTTCGTCAACGTCAAGTACGGCGACGCGGAGGCCCTGGCCGCCGCGCTCACGCCCGACACCGCCGCGGTGCTGCTCGAACCGATCCAGGGCGAGGCCGGCGTCGTCGTGCCGCCGGCCGGGTACCTGCGCGAGGTGCGCCGGCTCTGCGACGAGCACGGCGTGCTGCTGATCGCCGACGAGATCCAGTCCGGGCTCGGCCGCACCGGCGAGGTGCTGGCGCTGGACCACGAGGGTGTCCGCGCCGACCTGTACACGCTGGGCAAGGCGCTGGGCGGCGGCATCCTGCCGGTGTCCGCGGTGGTCGGCCGCCGGGACGTCCTCGGGGTGCTGACGCCGGGCAGCCACGGGTCGACGTTCGGCGGGAACCCGTTGGCCTGCGCGGTGGGTCGCGCCGTCGTCGCCCTGCTGCGGACCGGCGGGATGCAGCGCCGGGCCACCGAGGTCGGTGCGCACCTGCACGCCCGGCTCGGCGAGCTCGTCGGGCGCGGCGTCGCCGAGGTCCGCGGCCGCGGTCTGTGGGCGGGGGTGGAACTCGCGCCGGAGATCGGCGAGGGCCGGCCGGTGTCCGAGGAGCTGGCGCGGCGCGGCGTCCTGGTCAAGGAGACCCACGACACCACGCTGCGGTTCGCCCCACCGATCGTCGTCACCACGGACGAGATCGACTCAGCTGTCGACACTCTCGCCGCCGTGCTAGCCGAGATCCGGGGCTGAGCCGGCACGCCCGGGACCCCGGGCCGGCCCCCGGCGGGCCGGCGTCGGGTCAGGCGGCCTCGCGGGCCAGCGCCAGCAGCCGGGACGTGGCCCGCAGGTACTTCTTGCGGTAGCCGCCGCGCAGCATCTCCGGCGTGAACAGGGTGTCCAGCGGCTCCCCCGAGGCCCGCACCGGGACCGTCCGGTCGTACAGCCGGTCGATGAGCACGACCCAGCGCAGCGCGGCGGACTGGTCCGCGGTGGCGTGGACGTCACGGACGTGCACGGCGGCGACGTCCCGCACGAGGGCGCCGTAGCGGGACGGGTGCAGCCGGGCGAGCTTGCCGGTGAGCGCGTCGAAGTCGTCGAGGGTCGACCCCGGCGTCGCGTCCGCGGCGGCCAGCAGCCGGTCGTCGGGCAGCGGCCGCGGCGCGTCCGCGAGACCGGCGTGCCGGTAGTCCGGACCGTCCACCCGCAGCGTGGTGAACCGCGACGACAGGCCCTGGATCTCGCGGCGGAAGTCCTCGGCCGCGAACCGGCCCTCGCCCAGCCGGTCCGGGAGCGTGTTGGACGTCGCGGCCAGGTGCACCCCGGCGTCGGCCAGCTCGCCGAGCAGCCGGGTCATCAGCATGGTGTCCCCCGGGTCGTCCAGCTCGAACTCGTCGACGGCCACCAGGACGTGGTCCGACAGCTGCCGCACCGTCTCGGCGAAGCCGAGCGCTCCGACCAGGTTCGTGTACTCGACGAAGGTGCCGTAGGCCTTGCGCTCGGGTGGCACCTCGGCGAGCGCATGCCACAGCGAGGCCAGCAGGTGCGTCTTGCCGACGCCGAAGCCGCCGTCCAGGTACACCGCGCCGGCCTGCGGGACGGCCCGCCGGAACAGCCCGCGCCGCGGCGGTTCGGCGATCCGGCGGGCGAAGGCCGCCAGCTCGTCGAGCGCGGCCCGCTGGCTCGGTTCGGCGGGGTCCGGCCGGTAGGTCTCGAACCGGACGCCGTCGAAGCGCGGCGGCGGCACCAGCCCGGTGATCAGCTCCCGCGGGGTGACCACCGGCTCGGCGTCGACGAGGTGGGCGGGCACGGGCACCGACTGTAGAGCACGGTCCGCAGCGGCCCGGCGGGCGCGGAACGGCCGGCGACCGCGGCCGCCCCGCGCCGCCCGCGTGATGGGATGGAGCGGTGGAACGGCTCTTCTCCGGGTACCACGCGGACCCGGACGACGACGAGCTGGCGCGGTCCTACCCCTGGCCCGCCGGCCGCTGGCTGCGGGCGAACATGATCGTGTCGCTGGACGGGCGGACAGCGGTCGCCGGCCGCAGCGGCGCGCTCGGCGACGACGCCGACCGCCGGCTGTTCCAGCTGCTGCGGGACACCGCCGACGTCGTGCTGGTGGGCGCGGCGACCGTGCGCGCCGAGGGCTACGGCGGGTCCGGCGACACCCCGGAGAGCCGCGCGCGCCGGGCCCGGTGGGGTCTGGGTGACCCGCCGCCCGTCGCCGTCGTCACCCGCGGTGGGCTGGACCCTGATCTCCCGCTGTTCACCCGGACCTCGGTGCCGCCGATCGTGCTGACCACCGCCGCCGGCGCCGCGAGGCTGTCCGGCGTCCCGGCGACCGTGCTGGCCGTCGGCGACGACCGGGACGGTGACGTGGACCTGTCCCGGGCGCTCGACGCCCTGGCCGCCCGGGGTCTGCGGCACGTCGGGTGCGAGGGCGGGCCGGCCCTGCTCGGCCGGCTGGTCCGGGCGAACCTGGTGGACGAGCTGTGCCTGACCACCGCACCGGTCGTCGCCGGCGGGCCGGCCACCGAGCTGCTCGGCGGGCAGGACGGCGTCGCCGGGGACTGGCGGCTCGCGACGCTGCACCGGTCCGGCGGCCACCTGTTCACCCGGTACCTGCGGGCGCGGACGTGACGCCGGACCAGGTCACCCCCGCTCGGTGGACCCGCACCCGGCGGATTGCGAGGAGCGCGCGACGACGCCTGCGGGCCGGGCTGCTGGGCTGGCTGGCCGCGGTCCTGGCCGTGGTCGCCGGATGCAGCCTCGGGCCGTCCAGCCGGCCGCCGCTGGTCACCTCGGGGGAACCGGCTCCCCCGGCGTCGTCGGCGGCGCCCCGCACCCCGCCCACCGGCCCCGGCGGGCCGGGACGCCGCTCGGACCCGGTGCGCTGGCGGACGTGTGCGACCGGCTCCAGCGCAGAGGTCGGCGGGCGGAGGTTTCGGCTGGACTGCGCCCAGATCGAGGTACCCAAGGCCTACGACGGCCAGGACGGGGACGCGCTGACCGTCGGCATCCAGCGCGCCCGGGCCGACGGGCTGGCCGACAGCGCGCCGCCGCTGGTCGCGGTGCTCGGCGCGCCCGGCGAGAACGGCGTCGGCGCGGCCGCCTCGGTGGCCGGCAGCCTGCCTGCTGCCGTGACGGCCCGGTTCGCGGTGGTCACGCTGGACCTGCGCGGCACCGGCGACTCCGTCGGCGTCGACTGCGTGAGTCCGGCCGACGCCGGCGACCTGCTGGCCCTGGCACCCGATCCAGAGCAGGCGACGTCCGGGGACCTGCTGTCGCGGCTGTCGCGGGACCTGACGTTCGACTGCACGGACGAGGCCGGACCCGACCTCACCCGGTTCGCGACCACCCCGGCCGCCGACGACCTGGACACCGTGCGGGCGGCGCTCGGGGTGCCGGCGCTGACCTTCCTCGGCCGCGGGCACGGCGCGACGCTGGGGGCCGTCTACGCGCACCGCTACCCCGGTCGGGTGGCCGCCATGGTGCTCGACGGCCCGGCCGACCCCCGGCTCGGCCCGGACGCCACGGCGCTGGCCACCGCGGTCGCGGCGGAGAAGGCTCTCGACACGTTCGCCGCCGCCTGCGCCGGGTTCTCCGGCGGCTGCCCGCTCGGCACGGACCCGCGCGGCCGGATCACCGCGCTGGTCCAGGCACTGGGGGACGTCGGCATCACGGCCGACGGCGGGCGGCTGGTCACCGGGGGCACCGTGCTGCTCGCCCTGCTGCTCGAGCTGCCCGACCAGGACCGCTGGCCGGCGCTGGCCTCGGCGATCGCAGCCCTCGACGATGCCGATTCGGACCCCGGCCCGCTCGCCGACCTGGTCACCGGCGCCCTGGGCGGGGACGCGGTGCCGGCCCGGCTGTCCGCGGCGTTGATCTACGCCTGCAACGACACGTCGACCAGGGTGAGTGCGGCGGCCCTGACCGACGCGGTGGGCAAGGCCCGGACCGCGGCGCCGCTGTTCGGCCCGTGGGCCGCCGGGACGGTGGCACTGTGCGCCGACTGGCCGGCTCCGGCGGCCGCACTGGGACCGGTGTCCGGTGCCGGCGCACCGCCGTTCCTCGTGCTCGGGGCGGTGGATGACGTGCTGTCCCCCTACTCGGCGGTCCGGTCGCTGGCCGCCCAGATGCCGTCGGCCGTCCTGGTCAGCTGGCAGTCCGGGGCGCACGGCGCCTACCCCGCGAGCGCCTGCATCTCGGCCACCGTCGACGCCTACCTGCTGCAGCACCGGGTGCCCGCCGCCGGCACGCTCTGCCCGCCCTGACCCGCGGTCCCCGCCGGCCGGGGTCGTCGGGCCGGCGCCCGCGTACCGTCGTGGCATGGCCAGCACGAAGGTGACCAAGACCGAGGACGAGTGGCGGCGGGAGCTCGATCCGGCGGCGTACGCGGTGCTCCGCCAGGCGGCGACCGAGCGCCCGTACACCGGTGAGTACACCGACACCGAGACCGTCGGCGTCTACCACTGCCGCGCCTGCGGCGCCGAGCTGTTCCGCTCCGAGACCAAGTTCGCCTCGCACTGCGGCTGGCCGAGCTTCTACGCGCCGACCGCCGACGACAACGTCGTCCTGGTCACCGACCGCAGCTTCGGCACGGTCCGCACCGAGGTCCGCTGCGCCAGCTGCGACTCGCACCTGGGACACGTCTTCACCGGCGAGGGCTACGACACCCCCACCGACCAGCGGTGGTGCATCAACTCCGTGGCACTCCGGCTGGAGCCGGCGACCGGCTGACCGGAGCCGGCACCCGCGCTCCGCCCCGACCGCGGATCCTCGGTCCGCTCTCGCCCACGTGCCCGGTGCGGCGGTCCCGGCGAGTCGGATCCGCGTGGCTGTCGGTGTGTCGTCCTAAGGTCCGTCCATGTCGTTCTCGACCGTCCCCGGCGGCGCCGCCGATGTGCCGGTGCCCCTGGTGCCGGCCGAGTTCGGTGACGCGGTGGCCCAGTTGCAGGCCGCCAGGCTGCGTCCCGAGGTCGAGGTCTCGCCGCTGCCGGCGCCCGCCAAGCTGGCCCCGTTCAGCCATGCCCTGTCCGCCCAGGTCGCCCCGAGCGACGAGCGTCCGGAGTCCGCCAGCGGCCGGTTCGTCCTCCTGCATGACCCGAACGGCCTAGCGGCCTGGGACGGAACGCTACGGATCGTAGTGTTCCTGTCGGCCGAAATGGAGCCCGAACTGGCTCGCGACCCTCTGCTGCCGGACGTCGCGTGGAGTTGGTTGACGGACTGCCTCGAGGGCCGCGCCGCGGAGATGGTCGCTCTCGGTGGCACCGTCACCGCCACGTCGTCGACCCGCTTCGGCGACATCGCCGGCCCGCATCGCAACGATGACCTGGAGATACGGGCGTCCTGGACGGTGGCCGGACGGGACGTGGGCGCCCATCTGCAGAGCTTCGGGGACTTACTCGCTGTCGCCGCGGGTCTTCCGCCGGAGGGTGTGGCGGCGATCGGCCGAAGCGGTCCCTCGAACGTACGCGTGCCCTGATTACTGTTCGTCAACATTCGCCACATCGTGTGCTTGACCCGCTCCTGCCCGGACAACGACACTGGACACCGGGACGTCCGATCGTCGGGACAACGGGTAGGACGTCCCACCACACAGGTCGACGGTGGTGAAGTGTTCGGGGACACGTGCGACGTCGGCACACCCCTGCCATCGTGGGCCGCTTCAGTCGGGAGGCGCCATGAATGCTGCGTTGCTCGGGGTGGACACGTCCTCCCCGATCCGTTCCACGGAGGAACTACCGTCCGTCGGCACCCTGCTGCCGACCCAGCGCGGCCCGGTGCTCGACACCGGCGGCGACGTCCTGCGGAACACCACCGTCCTGATCGTGGACCCGGACCGGTCCACCCGTGAGCCGCTGCAGACCGGACTGACCGAGGTCGGCATCGGCTCGGTGCTGGTCGCCGGCTCGCTGGCCGCCGTGGAGGAGCTCACCGGCCGCGGCGAGCGTGGCGACCTGGCTCTGGTCAGCCTGGCCAACGGCGCGGACACCGTCCGGATGATCGAGTCGCTGCGGAGCGCCGGGTGGACCAGGGTGCTGGCCCTCGCGCCGACCGCCGAGATCGGCCCGGTCATCGACGCCGTCGGCGCCGGGGTGAACGGCGTGCTGATCGGCCGCCGGGCGAACCCGGCCGCCGCCACCATCCCGCACTCGATCCACGACCTGTCGTCGCGCGAGATCGAGGTCATCCGGCTGGTGGCCGACGGCCGGTCCAACAAGTGGATCGGCGACCAGCTCTCGCTGTCCGCGCTGACCGTCAAGAGCCACCTGGCGCGGATCGGCCGCAAGCTGGGCACCGGCGACCGCGCACACATGGTCGCGCTGGCCATGCGCGCGGGGGTCATCTCCTGACCACCCGGGCCGGGGTGTCCGCACCCCGGCCCGCGACCCTCGCCGCGGAGGACGTCACCACCGGGGTCACGCGTCCGCCGCGGGTCGGTGACGCGCCGCCGGCCGTCGACGCCCAGAATGGCCGGGTGACCCAGACGGCGGACGACGGCGAGGACACCTCCACGGTCGTGCCGCTGCTCGTCCCCCGGGACGGGCACCTGCAGCCGATCACCGACCCGGTGGTGCTGGCCGACTGGGCACGCCGGCTGGCCACGCCCGGCGGGCCGGTGGCGTTGGACGCCGAGCGGGCCTCGGGCTTCCGCTACGGGTCGCGGGCGTACCTGGTGCAGTTGCGGCGTGCCGACCTCGGAACCGCGCTGTTCGACCCGATCGCGCTCGGCGACCTGAGCGTGCTCGACGAGCCGCTGTCCCGGTCCGAGTGGGTGCTCCACGCGGCGAACCAGGACCTGCCGTGCCTGGCCGAGATCGGCATCCGACCCCGCCGGCTGTTCGACACGGAGCTCGCGGGCCGGCTCGCCGGGCTGCCGCGGGTGGGGCTGGGTCCGCTGGTCGAGCAGATGCTGGGGTTGGGGCTGGCCAAGGGGCACGGCGCCGCGGACTGGTCGACCCGCCCGCTGCCGCAGGCCTGGCTGGACTACGCCGCTCTGGACGTCGAGGTCCTGCTGGAGCTCCGCGACGCCATGGCCGATCTGCTCGAGCGGCAGGGCAAGACCGAGTGGGCGCAGCAGGAGTTCGCGGCGATCGTCGCCGCGCCGCCGGCCGAGCCGCGCGTCGACCCATGGCGCCGCACGTCCGGCATCCACCGGCTGCACGACCGGCGGGTGCTCGCGGTGGTGCGGGAGCTGTGGCTGGCCCGCGATGCCCTGGCGCGCCGCCGCGACCTGGCACCGCACCGGGTGCTGCCGGACTCGGCCATCGTCGCGGCCGCGCAGGCGCGGCCGTCCTCGCCGGCGGACCTGGTGGCCCTGCCGGTCTTCTCCGGGCGGGTGCAGCGACGCCAGGCGACGCTCTGGTGGGAGGCGATCGACCGGGCCCTGCGGCTGCCGGCGGCGCAGCTGCCCACCGTCACGCTGCCCTCCGATGGGCCACCCCCGCCCGGCCGCTGGTCCACCAAGGACCCGGCCGCCGCGGCCCGGCTGCAAGGGGTCCGCGCGGCGCTCGCCCTGGTCGCCGAACAGGGCGGGCTGCCGGTGGAGAACCTGCTGGCCCCCGACCTGGTGCGCCGGCTCGTCTGGTCCGCCGGCACCGAGATCCTGTCGCCGGACGCGCCGGCCGGCGGCGGGGGGCCTGGAGCTCACGGCGTCGGCGCGGCGGAGGACGGTTCCGGTTCTGGTCTCCGTGTGGACGCCTCCGACGGGGCGGCTCCGGCGGACGGGGCCGGGTCGGACGCGTCGACCGCTGACACCGCTGACACCGCCGACACTGCTGACACCGTCGACACCGTCGACACCGTCGACACCGCCGACGTGCCGGGGGCGGCCGATCCCGTGGTCCGGCGGGTGGCCGAGCGGCTGCGCACCGGCGGGGCCAGGCCCTGGCAGGTGGCGCTGACCGCCGCTCCGATCGCCGCTGCGCTGCAGGCGGCGCCCGCGCCCGCGGCCGGCTAAGTTACCGACGAGTAGGTTCTTGGGTAGCATCGCCGCGTCGGCCCTGCCGCGGCCTCCGGACACGGCCGCCGCGACGACCGGGCCGGGCCGCCGGTGGCCACAGGGACACCGGCCGGCGCACCGATCCAGTGGTGGAGGACAGCCGTGAGCACACCCCGCACGCTGCGCGACGTCGTCTTCGTCGAGGGCGTCCGTACCCCGTTCGGCCGCGCCGGCGAGAAGGGCCAGTTCGCCGAGAACCGGTCCGACGACCTGATGGTCAAGGTGATCCGGGAGCTGCTCCGGCGGCACCCGGAGCTGCCGCCCGAGCGGGTCGACGAGGTGGCCGTCGCCGCCGCCACGCAGATCGGCGACCAGGGACTGACCATCGGCCGGACGGCCGCGCTGCTGGCCGGTCTCCCCCGCACCGTGCCGGGGTTTGCCATCGACCGGATGTGTGCCGGGGCGATGACCGCCGTCACCTCGGTCGCGTCGGGCATCGTGGCGGGCGCGTACGACGTCGTGATCGCCGGCGGCGTGGAGCACATGGGACATCACCCGATGGGCGAGGGCGCGGACCCGAACCCGCGGTTCGTCGCCGACCGGCTGGTGGACCCGTCGGCGCTGGTGATGGGCGCCACCGCGGAGAATCTGCACGACCGGTACCCGCAGCTGACCCGGGAGCGCGCCGACGCCTACGCCGTGGCCAGCCAGGAGCGGTACGCCAAGGCGCTGGCCAACGGGCAGATCGAACCCGACCTGGTGCCGGTCGCCGCCCGGTCGTCGGCGAACGGCTGGGATCTGGCGATGGCCGACGAGCTGCCCCGCCCCGGCACCACGCCGGAGACGCTGGCCACCCTGCGGACGCCGTTCCGCCCGCACGGCCGGGTCACCGCCGGCAACAGCTCCGGGTTGACCGACGGTGCGACCGGCTGCCTGCTCGCGTCGGCGGAGGTGGCCGCCGAGCTCGGGTTGCCGGTGCGGATGCGCATGGTGTCCTGGGCGTTCGCCGGCGTGGATCCGGAGACGATGGGCACCGGGCCGATCCCTGCGACCGTGAAGGCGCTCGGCAAGGCCGGTCTCGGGATCGACGACATCGGGCTGATCGAGATCAACGAGGCGTTCGCCGTCCAGGTGCTGGCGTTCACCGACCACTTCGGCATCGCCGACGACGACGAGCGCGTCAACCCGTACGGCGGCGCCATCGCGCTCGGACACCCGTTGGCCTCCTCCGGGGTCCGGCTCATGACGCAGCTCGCCCGGCAGTTCGCCGAGCGCCCCGAGGTCCGGTACGGGTTGACGACGATGTGTGTCGGGCTCGGCATGGGCGGCACCGTGGTGTGGGAGAACCCGCACTGCACGGGCGGTCCCGGGGACGCCGGCCACGACGGTGTCGCCGAGAGCGCCGCCGAGAGCGCCACCGGTGCGGCCGGTGGTGACCGGTGACCGCCGGCATGGAGGTGCCGGTGCCGCAGGCACCCGCCGGTTCGGCAGGCGCCACGGATAGAGCCACGGACGCCGCCCCGGGGACCGCCCCAGACACCGCCCCGGCGACCGCAGCCCCCGACACTGTGTCGAGCGCCACCGACCCGGCGTCCGCCGGCGCCGGCCGGTCCCCGGGCGTCCGTCCCGAGGTGGTCACCCGTGCCGTCACCCGCCTGGTCCGGGTCCCCGGACTTGCCGGGCGTATCGCGCTCATCACCCTGGACAACGGCAAGGATCACACCCGGCCGTCGACCTTCGGCCCGCAGGGCCTGGCGTCGCTGAACCGGGCACTGGACGAGGCCTTCGCCGCCGCGCCTGCCGCCATCGCCGTCACCGGCAAGCCGTTCGTGTTCGCAGTGGGCGCGGACCTGTCGCAGATCGGCGCGATTCCCGATCGCGAGACGGCGCGCGAGGTCGCCGTTCTGGGGCACTCCACCTTCCGCCGGCTGCACGACAGCCCGGTGCCGACGTTCGCCTTCGTCAACGGAGCGGCGCTCGGTGGCGGCGTGGAGCTGGCACTGGCCTGCCACTACCGGACCCTGGCCGGCAACGCGGCGATGCTGGCGCTGCCCGAGGTCTTCCTGGGCATCCTGCCCGGCTGGGGCGGCACCCAGCTGCTGCCCCGCCTGGTGGGCCCCGAGAACGCGGTGACGGTGGTCGTCGAGAACCCGCTGGACACCAACCGGATGCTCCGGCCCCGGGACGCGGCCCGGCTCGGGCTGGTCGACGTGGTGCTCGATCCGGCGGACTACCTTGAGCAGTCCCTGGCCTGGGCGGCGGGCGTGGTGTCCGGCGCGGTCACGGTGCCGCGCACCGACTGGACCGCGGCCGGGCACGCCCCGGCGTGGGACGCGGCGCTGGAACGCGGGCGGATCGTCGCCGACATGCGGACCCACGGCGCGGCGCGGTCCCCCTACCGGGCCCTCGAACGGATCGCCGCCGCCCGCACCGAGGACCTGGACACCGGTCTGGCAGCGGAGGCCGACGCCCTGGCGGACCTGATCCTGTCGGAGGAGTTCCGCGCGGGGCTCTACGCGTTCGACCTGACCCAGAAGCGGGCGCGCCGCCCGGTCGGCGCGCCGGACGGCGTGTCGCCGCGGCCGATCACGAAGGTCGGTGTCGTCGGGGCCGGGCTGATGGCCGGGCAGATCGCGCTGCTGTTCGCGCAGCGGCTGCACGTGCCGGTGGTGCTGACCGACGTCGACCAGGCCCGTCTCGATCGCGGCGTGGCCGGGGTGCACCGGAAGATCGCCGAGCGGGCCGCGAAGGGCCGGGCCACCGCCGACGAGGCGAACCGGTTGACCGCGCTGGTCACCGGATCGCTCGACTACCAAGCGTTCTCGGACGCGGACGTCGTCATCGAAGCGGTGTTCGAGGAGCTGTCGGTCAAGCGGACGGTGTTGGCGGCGCTGGAGGAGGTGGTGACGCCGGACGCGCTGCTGGCCACGAACACCTCGTCGCTGTCGATCGCCGCCATGTCGGCCGAGCTGCGCCACCCGGAACGGGTGGTCGGCTTCCACTTCTTCAATCCGATCTCGGTGCTGCCCCTGGTGGAAGTGGTGCGCTCGCCCGCGACGTCGGACGTGGCGGTCGCGACCGCGCTCGACCTGGCGCGGAAGCTCAAGAAGGGGCCGGTGATCACCGCCGACGCACCGGCGTTCGTGGTGAACCGGCTGCTCACCCGGTTCATGGGCGAGATCATCGCCGCCATCGACGAAGGCACCGACCCGGCGGTCGCCGACCGCGCGCTCGCGCCGCTCGGGCTGCCGATGACGCCGATCATGCTGCTGCAACTGGTGGGCCCGGCAGTGGCGCTGCACGTGACCGAGACGCTGCACGAGGCGTTCGGCGACCGCTTCCCGGTGTCGGACAACCTGCGCCGCATCGTCGACGGCGGGTTCCGCACCCTGGTGGCCTGGGACGAGACCGGCGAGCAGGGACTGGATCCCGAGATCGCCGCGCTGTGGCAGCGCGGCGACCTGGGGTCGACCGAACAGCAGGTCCGCGACCGGGCGCTGGACGCGCTCGCCGAGGAGGCCCGGCTGATGCTCGACGAGGGCGTGGTCGCGGATGCGGCGGACATCGACCTCGCGCTGCTCACCGGCGCCGGGTGGCCGTTCTGGCTGGGCGGCATCACCCCGTACCTGGATCGGACCGGCGTGTCGGAACGGGTGACCGGACGCCGCTTTCACCCGCCGGGCGTCGGCACACTCCCGTCCTGACGTGACGCCCGACTTCCCCGGTGCAGGACCGGCCGCGGTCGCGCTCACCGCGTCCCGGTTCGCGGGTCGGGTGGCGGTGGTGACCGGAGCCAGCCGCGGCATCGGGTTGGCGGTGGCGGCGCGACTCGTCGCCGAGGGCGCGCGGGTGGTGGTCACCGGCCGGCATCGACAGCCGCTGGACGACGCGGTCGCCACACTCGGCGGTCCGGAGGTCGCGCTCGGCGTGGCCGGGCACGCCGACGACGAGAAGCACCAGCGCGCGACGATCGCCGCCGCCACCGAGCGGTTCGGGCCGGTCGACGTGCTGGTGGCCAACGCGGGCATCAACCCGGCGCACGGGCCGCTGCTCGACCTGCCCGAGGGCGCCGGCCGCAAGATCCTCGACGTCAACGTGCTGGGCACGCTGTCCTGGGTGCGGGCGGTCTGCCGGTCGGGCCTGCACGATCGCGGCGGCGCTGTGGTCCTGCTCGGCTCGGTCGCGGGCCTGCGACCCGCTCCGGGCATCGGCATGTACGGGGTGAGCAAGGCCGCGGTGGCCCAGCTCGCGGCACAGCTGGCCGTCGAGCTGGCGCCGGCGGTGCGGGTGAACGCGGTGGCGCCGGCCGTCGTCCGCACCCGCTTCGCCCGGGCGCTGTACGAGGGCCGCGAGGACCAGGTCGCCGCCGCGTACCCGCTGGGCCGGTTGGGCGAGCCGGAGGACGTCGCCGCCGCCGTCACCTTCCTGGCCTCCCCCGACGCCGCCTGGATCACCGGCCAGACGCTCGTCGTCGACGGCGGTCTGACGGTGACCGGCGGCCCTGGCTGAGACGGGACGCGACCAGGGCATTGAGTCACCGGCCGGACGCCGATCTTTACGGGGTGCTGATGGTGCCCGCCGGGCCCGGCTGAGACGGATGCGACCTGCTCATCCACAGCTTGTCTCGGGCAGTCAGCGGCTGGTGGTGGGCGGTCCCGTCGGATCCACCGGGCCGCCTTGCTGGTGGGTCTCCCAGAAATCCGTCGGGTGCCAGACGATGCAGGTCTCGGCACGCGTGGTGACGAGTCGGTCGTGGTCGGCACCCAGCGTGAGGGTCACCGGCCCGGCGGTCGGGCCGAGCAGCGCCTCCGCGGCGGCCATCACCCGAGGCTGGTCCGTGCCGAACGAGGTCCATCCCTGCGGGGTCCGGGTGATCTGCGTGAGCCGGACCTGCTCGTCCCGGGCGTCCCACCGAGCAACCACCCGCTCCCCGCCGTCGTCGAGCAACACCCGACCGGAGACGTCGAACTGCACCGTCACGCGCCCGGACCCGACCGGTGCGAGTCCCCTGCACCCCCGCATCGACACCTCGTCGGCCTGCCACCGAGACCCCCACACCCAGCGCCCCCGGTCCCCCTCCGGTCCGCTGGACACCGGCATCGGATCCGGCCCGGGCAGGGAGGGCACCGGGTAGCCGCTCGACGAGGACGAGGGGAGGTAGTCCTGCCCGGGTGGCGGCAGCGACGCCGACGGGCCCGCCGGCGAGGCATGGACGGTCCACCCCGGCTCCGTCGGTGACGGGGACGCGGACGTGCCGGTGGACACCGCGGCCGGTGGGTGCGTCGGCGCGGATGCGGATCCGACCCCCGTCGCTACCGTCGCCGTCGCGCCGTCCGCTGCGGACGACGCCGGCGACGCGGCCGGGGACGCGGGCGCTCCCGAGCCGGGTGCGCCCCTCGCCGATGAGGCGCCGACCGCACCGGACGACGCGTCCCCGGCCCGGGGAGCCGACGCCGCACCGCTCGAGGACGGCTCCGTGACGGCCGCACCGGTCGGCACCGCCGCCGCGCCGCCGGGTCTCGCGCAGGCGGCGACCATCAGCAGGACGGCCAGCACGGACGCCGCCGCCGCCGACACCCGCCACCGATCCGCCATCGTGTCCCCTCTCGATCCCGCGCACCCCGCCTTATCCGGTGTGGCCGGGCCAGCGTGCGCGCCGGGCGATCACGGCGCAATGCCTCTCCGGGACCCTGTGGACAGATCCACCGTTGGTGGAGAAGTTCCGCTGACGCGCACGCTGGGGACGGCTCCGGGGCGACCGTGGCCGGGAGCCCTAGGTGTACTGCCCAGGGAGGTTGGTCAATCTGGTGATGGGTGGTTGACCTCCGATGGCGGTGT
>NZ_BMNA01000016.1 GCF_014646215.1 Nakamurella endophytica | reverse complement strand
CGAACAAGATCAATCAGATCGTGTCATCACACCCGCTCAACCAACCTCTCCGAGCAGTACACCTATTGCAGCAGCAGCCAGGCGGCGACGAAGCCCAGCGAGTTGGTCGCCCAGTGCAGCAGCATCGTGGTCTTGATGCCCTTGCCGAGCCGGGCCAGGGCGCACATCAGCACGCCGGCCGCGACCATGGAGAGCACCGCGAGCACCGTGGTGACCAGCTGGTTGCCGCCCAGCACGTCGGCCACCGCGCGGTTGCCGCTGGCGATGCCGATGGACGGCAGGATGTGCCACAGGCCGAACAGCGCGGACGCGCCCAGCACCGGGCCCCACCGCCAGCGGATCGCCGGCGACGCCCCGAACAGCGCGGGCAGCACGCCGCGGAAGGCGACCTCCTCCAGCACCACCGTGCCGAGCGGGATGCGCACCAGCACCTGGTAGAGCATGACGCCGAGGCCGGACGTGGCCGCCCGGGAGTCCAGAAAGGCGTCCCTGGTCGCCGGGATCGCCATGCCAATCCCGAAGATCAGGGCGACGCCCGCGGTCAGCAGCAGGCCGATGCCGACCGGACGGTGCCAGTAGCGGATGCCGAGCCCGACGGCGACCGGGCCCGCCCCGCCGAGGTGCGCGACGAACAGCAGCAGCACCGCCACCGACAGGTTCCACGGCACGTACGCCGGGGCGGGAAGAACGCGGTTGGACATGATGTTGCTGACCACCAGCACCAGTACCGCGACGCCCAGTGCCGACAGGCGCCGCCGGCGAAGGTGCACACGGGACCGCAGCGGCCGCGCGGATACCGCGGCGGTGGATGCCATGTCCCTATGGTGGACCCCGGACCGCCGGGCGCGGGGGGCGAGCCGCCCGGGCGCGGAGCGGACGGTGGCCGGTGGTGGGCGAGACGCGACGAGCGCGGAGAGGTCGTGCCGGCATGGCGTGGCACCTGGGCGGCATCCGGCCGCCGGAGCGGGTCGATCCGCGGCGCGACCCGTACGCGGACTTCCTGCGCAGCGTGGCGCTCATGGTGGTCGTGCTGTGGCACTGGTGCTTCACGATCCTGATCTGGACCGACGACGGTCCCACCGCCACCAGCCCGCTGGGTTTCACCTCGGGCCTGTGGATCCTGACCTGGCTGCTGCAGGTGCTGCCGCTGTTCTTCGCCGTCGGCGCCTACGTGCACCTCAAGGCGTGGGAGCGCGCGTCCGCCCGGGGTGAGCGCATCTGGCACTTCGCGCTGCGGCAGGTCCGCGAGCTGGCGGTGCCGTCCGCGGCGCTGCTGGCGACATGGGTGGTGCTGGGGATCGTCGTCGGCTCGGTGTTCGACATCGGGTGGATCGGCCGCGCGGTGCTGCTGGTGGTCTCGCCGCTGTGGTTCGTCGCCGCGTACCTGGCGCTGGTGGCGCTGATGCCGCTGACCGTCTGGCTGCACCGCCGCTTCGACACCGTGGTGCTGGTGGTCCTCGGCGGCATGGCCGTCGTCGTCGACCTGCTCCGCTTCCGCTACCACGTGCCCTATGTCGAGTGGGCCAACATGCTCTTCGTCTGGGGGTTCGCCTTCCAGCTCGGTTACTTCCACGAGCGGCTGGCCGGCCTCGACAGGCCGGAGGCGCGCACCCCGTCCGGCAGGGTGGACTGGGCGGCGCAGACGCCGCAGACCCGGCGGACCGCCTGGGCGTTGACCCTGACCGGGCTGTTCGGGCTGGTCGGGCTGGTCTTCTCGGGGCTGTACCCGGGCTCGATGGTGGGCGTGCCGGGCCAGGGCTCGAACATGGCCCCGCCCACCCTGTGCATCGTCGCGCTGACCGCCTTCCAGCTCGGCTTCGCCGAGCTGATCCGCCCGGTGACGGTGCGGGCGCTCGCCGCCGGTGGCGGCTTCGCCCGGGTCACCGGGCTGGTCACCGCGTTCGCGCTGCCGCTGTTCCTGTTCCACACCACCGGCATGGCGCTGTCCCGGGCCGTCGAGTGGACCATCTTCGGCAACCGCACCGAGGCCGTCGTCCCGACGCTGTCCTGGTGGCTGCTGCGGCCGGTAGCCGTCGTCGGGCCGCTGCTGGCCACGCTGCCGGTGATCTACCTGTTCGTCCGCCGGCACCGCCGGCACCAGGAGCACCGCCGGCTGCGTCACCCCGGAGGCGAGGTGCGGGCCGCGCACTGAGCGCCGCACTGATCCTCGCGGGCGCCGGGCGCGCCCGGTGCGGGCCGGGCCGGCGCGCCGACCGCGTTAGGCTGGTGCCCGTCCGCCGCTGATCGCCGGCGATCTGGCATGCCGGTCCGTGGAGCTGCCGGGGCGCCGGTCCACCCCGAACCGGGAGTCCCGCGTGGCCCGCGTAGCCGTCGACGTCGTCATCAAACCCGAGATCCTGGACCCGCAGGGCAAGGCCATCCTGGCCGCGCTGGGCCGGGGCGGGCACTCCGGTGTGCTGGCCGTCCGCCAGGGCAAGCACTTCGACCTCGAGGTCGACGAGTCCGTGTCGGACGAGGACCTGGAGGAGATCGCCGGCACGCTGCTGGCGAACCCGGTCATCGAGACGTGGACGGTGACCCGGCTGGACGAGGTGTCCGCGTCGCCGGCGGCGGCGCTGCCCGGTGCCGCGGCCGGCGAGGACGCGGCGGTGCTCCGGTGACCGCGACCGCACCGGCCTCCGGCGGCCCCCGCATCGGGGTCATCACCTTCCCCGGGACCCTGGACGACGTCGACGCCGCCCGCGCCGTCCGGTACGCCGGCGCCGAGCCGGTGTCGCTGTGGCACGCCGACGCCGACCTGCGCGGCGTGGACGCGGTGGTGGTGCCCGGCGGGTTCTCCTACGGCGACTACCTGCGGGCCGGCGCGATCGCCGCGCAGGCGCCGGTGATGCGCTCGGTGATCGACGCGGCCCGCGGCGGGCTGCCGGTGCTGGGCATCTGCAACGGCTTCCAGGTGCTGTGCGAGGCCGGCCTGCTGCCCGGGGCACTGGTGCGCAACTCCGGGTTGAAGTTCGTCTGCCGGGACCAGTGGCTGCGGGTGGAGAACACCAGCTCGCCGTGGACCACCCGGTACGAGCCGGGCGCCGAGATCCTCGTTCCCCTGAAGAACGCCGAGGGGCGGTACGTCGCCGACCGGTCCGTGCTCGACGAGCTCGAGGGGGAGGGGCGCGTGCTGTTCCGCTACATCGGCGGCGGCACCGCCGACGGGCCGGTCCCGGACACCGGCAACCCCAACGGCGCCCTGCGGGACATCGCCGGGATCTGCTCCGCCGACGGCCGTGTCGCGGCGCTGATGCCGCACCCCGAGCACGCCATCGACCCGCTGACCGGCCCGACGGACGACGGCCTCGGCATCTTCCTGTCCGTGCTCGACGGTCTGGGTGTCGCGGCGTGACCGGCAGCACCGGCACCGTGCCGGGGACCGGCACGGCGCCCGTCCAGGACACCGTGGCGCAGGCGGCGCGGACACCCGATGCGCGCCAACCCTTCCGCGAGCTGGGGCTCAAGGACGACGAGTATGAGCGGATCCGCGAGATCCTCGGCCGCCGGCCGTCCGACGCGGAACTGGCCATGTACTCGGTGATGTGGTCCGAGCACTGCTCCTACAAGTCCTCCAAGGTGCACCTGCGCTACTTCGGCGAGACCACCACCGAGGCCATGCGGTCGGTGATGCTCGCCGGCATCGGCGAGAACGCCGGCGTCGTCGACATCGGCGACGGCTGGGCCGTCACGTTCAAGGTGGAGTCGCACAACCACCCGTCCTACGTCGAGCCGTACCAGGGCGCCGCCACCGGCGTCGGCGGCATCGTCCGCGACATCCTGGCGATGGGCGCGCGTCCCGTCGCCGTCATGGATCAGCTGCGGTTCGGGCCGGCCGACGCGCCGGACTCGCAGCGGGTGGTGCCGGGCGTCGTCGCCGGCGTCGGCGGCTACGGCAACTCGCTGGGCCTGCCGAACATCGGCGGCGAGGTGGTGTTCGACCCGTCCTACGCCGGCAACCCCCTGGTCAACGCGGCCTGCATCGGCGTGCTGCGCGCCGCCGACATGTACACCGCCCACGCCAGCGGCGCCGGGAACAAGGTCATCCTCTACGGGTCCCGGACCGGCCTGGACGGCATCGGTGGGGTGTCCGTGCTGGCCTCCGAGTCGTTCGCGTCCGGGTCCGGCGGGGACCGGAAGAAGCTGCCCAGCGTGCAGGTCGGCGACCCGTTCGCCGAGAAGGTCCTCATCGAGTGCACTCTCGAGATCTTCCGGGCCGGGATCGTGGTGGGTATCCAGGATCTCGGTGGCGCGGGCCTGTCCTGCGCGACGTCGGAGCTGGCGGCCGCGGGGGACGGCGGCATGGCCGTCGACCTGGACCGGGTGCCGCTGCGGGCCAGCGGCATGACGGCGGCCGAGATCCTGTCGAGCGAGTCGCAGGAACGGATGTGCGCGGTCGTCGAGCCGGACAAGGTCGACGCCTTCTTGGCCGTGTGCGCCAAGTGGGAGGTCGAAGCCGACGTCATCGGCGAGGTGACCGACACCGGGCGGCTGGTGATCACCCACCACGGCGAGGTGGTGGTCGACGTGCCGCCGCGGACGGTGGCGCACTGGGGGCCGGTCTACGAGCGTCCCGTCGAGCGCCCGGACTTCCAGGACGCGCTGCGCGACAACGGATCCGGATCGCTGGCGCGGCCGGCGGCGGGCGAGCTGCCGGCGCTGATCCTGCGCATGGCGGCGTCGCCCAACCTGTGTTCCCGGGCCTGGATCACCGACCAGTACGACCGGTACGTGCGGGGGAACACGGTGCTCGCGCAGCCGGCCGACGCCGGCATCGTCCGGGTGTCCGACGACGTCCCGGGTGGCCCGGGCGATCCCGACCGGCCGCTGTCCCGGCGCGGGCTGGCGATGTCGACGGACTGCAACAGCCGCTATACCCTGCTGGATCCGTACACCGGGGCGCAGCTCGCGCTCGCCGAGGCGTACCGGAACGTCGCCACCACCGGCGCGGTGCCGCTGGCGGTCACGGACTGCCTGAACTTCGGCTCGCCGGAGGACCCGGGCGTCATGTGGCAGTTCCAGCAGGCGGTGCGCGGGCTCGCCGACGGCTGCGTCGAGCTCGGGATCCCGGTCACCGGCGGCAACGTGAGCTTCTACAACCAGACCGGGGCCACCGCGATCCTGCCGACGCCGGTGGTCGGCGTGCTCGGCGTCATCGACGACGTCACCCGCCGCACCGTGCCCGGCATCGGCCACGACACCGGCGAGTCGCTGCTGCTGCTCGGCACCACCCGCGACGAGCTGGACGGCAGCGAGTGGGCGTCGGTGGTGCACGGCCACCTCGGCGGCGTGCCGCCGCGGGTGGACCTGGCGGCCGAGCGCCTGCTCGCGCAGATCCTGCTGGCCGGCTCCCGGGACGGCATGATCTCGGCCGCGCACGACCTGTCCGAGGGCGGGCTGGCGCAGGCGCTGGTCGAGATGTGCCTGGTCGGCGACACCGGCGCGCGGGTGGTGCTGCCGGACGGGGACGGCCCGGCCGACCCGTTCGTGGCGCTGTTCTCCGAGTCGTCGGCCCGCGTGCTGGTGGCGGTGCCACGCACGGAGGAGCTCCGCTTCACCGAGATGTGCACCGCGCGCCGGCAGCCGTGGGCCAAGGTCGGCGTGGTCGACGCCGCGTCCCGGACGCTGGACATCCAGGGCGTCGGCGAGCTGTCCCTGCCGGAGTTGCGCGAGGCCTGGACCGGGACGCTGCCGGCGCTGTTCGGCTGACCGGCACGGCCTCGCCGGGGGACCGGGCACCCCCGTCAGCGGTGGGCGGCCTGCGCCCGGACCTGCCGGACGCCCTGCCAGGCCCGGCGGTGCCACTCGCGCCACCGGCGCAGCATGGTGTGCTCCAGGCCGGGCAGCACCAGCTGGTCGATGCGGGCCCCGGTGTCCCGGGCGGCGCCGAGCCACGCCCGGGTCCCCGGCTCCGGGCACTCGGTGTCGCGGGTGCCCTGCAGGACCACGAGCGGGCGGCCCGCGGTCTGCTCCACCGGATCGCCGGCCGGCAGCCACGGGGCGAGCAGCACCGCGCCGGCGACCGCGTCCGCGCCGAGCAGCCGCGCAGCGACCCGGCCGCCGAGGGAGTGGCCGAGCAGCACGATCGGCACCCCGGGGTAGCGCGGACGGAGCACGCCCAGCGCCCATCCGGCGTCCCGCAGCGCTTCCGCCCCGGTGCCGTTCCAGCCGTGCTCGGCGAAGCGGAGCCGGAACACGGCCGCGTCGCTCACGTGCCGGGCCACCGCCCGCGCGATCGGCACCAGCCGCAGCACCGCCGGGTCGAACCAGTGACCGCGGACGTGCGAGGTCTCCTCGCTGCCGCCGTGCAGCAGCAGTACCACGCAGCCGGGCCGGCGGGGAGCGGCCGTGGCCGACAGCACGGCCCCGTCCGGGGAAGCGGTCACCAGGCGGCTCCGGTGGTCGGTGGGCTCGGGTCGCGCGGCGCCGACCGGGCCGCACCGCACCCCGGACGCCGCCGTTAGCGTGGCCATCATGCCCAGACGCGCTGTGACGGCCGGCGAGGCGTCGGCCGCGCTCGCCGCCGCCGCCGCGGCGGACCTGGCCGCCGTCCCGACGGCCGAGCTCCGGTCGTGGGTGCGCACCACGCTGCACTGGTTCGCGCAGCGGCATCCGGGGCGGTCCGTCGAGGTCCGGGTGCCGCCGGTGGCCGCGGTGCAGGCCATCGAGGGTCCGCGGCACACCCGCGGCACGCCGCCCAACGTCGTGGAGATGACGCCGCAGGTGTGGTTGTCGCTGGTGTCCGGCCGGCAGACCTGGGCCGCCGCGGTGGCGGCCGGCAGCGTCCGGGCGAGCGGGACCAGGGCCGACCTGTCGGCGCAGCTGCCGCTCGACGCGCCGCCCGCCACGGGCGGACCGGGCTGACCGTGGCCGGGTCGTCCCGCCCGGGAGACCGGCCCGCCGCCGGGTCCGACGGTGTCACGGTGGTTCCGGTGACGGCCGCGACGTGGCCGGCGCTGGTCGACCTGTTCGGCCCGGCCGGCGCGTCCAACGGCTGCTGGTGCCAGTACTGGCTGCTCGGACCCGGGTACCACCGGCGCCCGCGCGTGCAGAACCGGGACGACCTGCAGCGGTCGGTGCTGTCCGGGCCGCCGCCCGGGCTGCTGGCCGTGGACGGCGCCGGCACCGCCCTGGCCTGGTGCCGGGTGGGACCGCGGTCGGAGCTGGGGTGGCTGGACCGGCGACCGGCGTCCGCGCCGGTCGACGACCGTCCCGTCTGGTCGGTGTCCTGCTTCTACGTCCGGCGCGACGCCCGGCGACAGGGCTGGACCTCCGTGCTGGTCGACGCCGCCGTCGAGCACGCCCGCCGGCACGACGCTCCGGCCGTCGAGGCGTGCCCCGTCGACACCGCGATCCCGGGCGCCACCCGCAACCTGTTCCCGGGGGTCGCCTCGGTGTTCCTGCGGGCCGGGTTCACCGAGGTCGCCCGCCGGGTACCGGATCGTCCGGTGCTGCGCCGCGAGCTGCAGCGCTGACCGCTCCGGCAGCGCCGGGACCGCGGGCTGTGGGCGGGGTCACCCCACACCGGGGACCGGTCCACAGCATCGCCACAGGCCCGTCCGGACAGTGGACGGTGGAGCGGCACGAGCGCCGGCGCTGGACGCCGGCCGTGGCGTGGGTCTCGCGGCGACGGCGGACGGAGCAGGGATGCGGGTGCGGCGGTGGGCGGCGGTCGTCGCGGTGACGGTCGCGCTCGCGGCGGCGCTCGTCGTCCTGGTGCAGCTCACCCGGGACGGCGCCGCGCCGACCGACGGCATCCACGGCACCGACGCCGCGGGCACCGGCGCGGCAGCTCCGCCCGTCCCGCCGGCCTCCCGAGCGGGCACGGTCACCGTGCCGCGGCTGGGCAGTGGCGCTTCGGCGTCGCGGGTGCCGTCCACCGCGGTGCCGACGCCGGCCCCGACGACGCCCAGCAGCCCCGCCCCCGACACCGGCGGGTCCCCGGCCGGGACCAGTTCCCGGGCGGATCCGTCCGCGGTCGGGCCGGGCGCCACGCCGCCGTCCGTCCCGCCGGCCGACCCGACCTCCGCTCCCACCTCCGCTCCGAGCTCCGATCCGTCGACCGTCCCCACCGCGGCCGCCGCCCCGAGCACCACGCCGGGCTCAGCGGTCGCGGGACCGACCGGATCCTCGACGCCGGGCGGGGCCGGGGACGGCACGTCCGCGCCGGACCCGCACGGTGACCTGGCGGGTCCGACCCTGACCACCGCGGCCGCGTGGCCGACGCTGCAGCCCGGCCGGATCCTCGACGACCGCTCCGCCGACGACGTCGCCCGCGACGTCCTGGACGCCGTGGACGAGGCCGCCGACCTCGGTGTCCGGCAGCACGTCGCGGTGCTCGACCGCAGCACCGGCGACGTGGTCGCCGCGGTCGGCCAGGACGACCAGGTGCCGTCGATGAGCCTGGTCAAGCTGTTCATCGCCACGGATGTGCTGTCCAGGGCCGGCGGCGTCACGCAGCTGGACGCCGACACCGAGCAGCGCCTGTGGACGATGATCACCCGGTCCGACGACGGCATCGCGCAGGACTTCTGGGACGCCGACGGCGGGCCGGAGATCGTGCAACGCACCGCGGTCCGCTACGGCCTGGCGGACACCGAGGCGCCGTCCGACCGGTACTGGGGCGACGTCCAGGTCACCGCCGCGGACCTGGCGTCCTTCCTCGACCAGGCGCTGCAGCAGACCGGCGTGGGGCCGTGGCTGACCTCGGCCATGCTGTCGGCCGCCGACACCGGGGACGACGGGTTCGACCAGGACTTCGGGATGAACGCGGTGACCGGCGCCGGCTCCAAGCAGGGCTGGGGGTGCTGCCTGTCCGGGGTGCTGGCCCTGCACTCGGTCGGTTTCACCGCCGACCGGATCGTCGTCGTGCTGTCCACCGCGGAGCCCGACGCGCCGAGCGAGGATCTGCAGACCGCCGACGACCTCTCCGACGACCCGGGGGCCCGGACGTCGATCGCGGCGGTGACCCGGACGGTGGCCGCCGCGGTGGGCTCGTGACCCCGGCCCCCGCGGCCCGCGCCGGGCCGCCCCGGGAGCCCGCCACCGGGTACAGTGGGTTACCGCTGTTCCCGAGTCCGCCAGGGACCTCCGGACGACCGGAGACCTGACGCCCCGCTGTCCACCACTGCGACAGGAGCACGGTTCCGTGGGTCCCTCCCCGTCCCGTCCGACCAGGTCGGCGGTGACGTCCCTGCCGATGCCGTCCGCCGGTGCACCCGGGACCGACCTCGACACCAGGGACCTCGAGGGCCCCCGCGAGGAGTGCGGCGTGTTCGGCGTCTGGGCCCCCGGCGAAGAGGTGTCCAAGCTCACGTACTACGGCCTCTACGCGCTGCAGCACCGCGGCCAGGAGGCGGCGGGCATCGCCGTCGCAGACGGCAGCCAGATCGTGGTCTTCAAGGACCTGGGCCTGGTGTCGCAGGTCTTCGACGAGCAGACCCTGTCGTCGCTGCGCGGGCACATCGCCGTCGGCCACTGCCGCTACTCCACGACGGGCTCGACCACCTGGGAGAACGCGCAGCCGACGTTCGCGACGACCGAGGTCGGGTCGGGCCTGGCGCTGGGCCACAACGGCAACCTGGTGAACACCGCCGAGCTGGCGCTGCTGGCCAACAACCTGCCCGGGCGTTCCGGCCGGTCCAAGTGCACCACCGACTCGGACATCCTCACCCGGCTGCTCGCCGCCGCCGCGACGGACTCCGGCGTCGAGGCGGCCGCCATGTCGCTGCTGCCCACCCTGCGCGGGGCGTTCTGCCTGGTCTTCTGCGACGAGCACACGCTGTACGCCGCCCGGGACCCGCAGGGCGTCCGGCCGCTGGTGCTCGGCCGGCTGGACCGCGGCTGGGTGGTCGCCTCGGAGACCGCCGCGCTGGACATCGTCGGCGCGTCGTTCGTCCGCGAGGTCGAGCCGGGGGAGCTGCTGGCCATCGACGAGGACGGCCTGCGCAGCGAGCGGTTCGCCCCCGCGGAGCCCAAGGGCTGCGTGTTCGAGTACGTGTACCTGGCCCGGCCGGACACCACCATCGCCGGCCGCGGGGTGCACGCCACCCGCGTCGAGATCGGCCGCCGGCTCGCCCAGGAGGCGCCCGTCGAGGCGGACCTGGTCATCCCGGTGCCGGAGTCCGGCACGCCGGCCGCCATCGGCTACGCCCAGGCGTCGGGCATCCCGTACGGCCAGGGGCTGGTCAAGAACGCCTACGTCGGCCGCACCTTCATCCAGCCGTCGCAGACCATCCGGCAGCTGGGCATCCGGCTGAAGCTGAACCCGCTGCGGGACGTGATCCGCGGCAAGCGGCTCGTCGTCGTCGACGACTCGATCGTCCGCGGCAACACCCAGCGGGCGCTGGTCCGGATGCTGCGCGAGGCCGGCGCCGTCGAGGTGCACGTGCGGATCGCCTCCCCGCCGGTGCGGTGGCCCTGCTTCTACGGCATCGACTTCGCCTCCAGGGCCGAGCTGATCGCCAACGCCGGCGACGTCGAGGCGGTCCGTCGCTCGATCGGGGCGGACTCGCTCGGCCACGCCTCGCTGGAGGCCCTGGTGGCCGGGTCCGAGCAGCCGCGGAACCGGCTGTGTGCCGCGTGCTTCACCGGCGAGTACCCCATCGCCATCCCCGAGCAGATCGGCAAGCACGTGCTGGAGGGCATCGAGCGGGGTGTCGCCGGCAGCGCGTCCCCGGTCCCGGTGGCCGCGTACGGGGCCGCCGACGCCCTGACCCGGCCGTGACGGTGTGCCTGTCGCCGTCCCTGTCGCCGTCCGGACCGCTGCCGTCCGGACCGATGCCGTCCGCCCCGCCGTCCGCGGGACCGCAGTCCGCTGCGACCGCCCCTCCCGCCGGGACGGCCGGTCGCACCCGAGGAGCCGTGCCTGGTGAGTGACGTGCAGACCGACCCGTCCGCGACGGGCGAGCAGCCGCGCCCGGTCGACGACCGCCGCCACCCCATCGGCTCCGGCGTCTCCTACGCCGGGTCGGGCGTGTCCATCGCGGCGGCCGAGCGCGCCGTCGAGCTGATGAAGCCGTACGCCGAGAAGACCCGCAGGCCCGAGGTGCTCGACGGGCTCGGCGGTTTCGCGGCGCTGTTCAAGGTGCCGCTGCACCGCTACCGCGACCCGGTGCTGGCCTCGTCGTCGGACGGCGTCGGCACCAAGTCGGTGATCGCCCAGGCGCTGGACGTGCACGACACGATCGGCATCGACCTGGTCGCGATGGTCGTGGACGACCTGGTGGCCAGCGGCGCCGAGCCGCTGTTCCTGCAGGACTACATCGCCTGCGGGCAGGTGGTGCCGGAGCGGATCGCGGCGATCGTCGCGGGCATCGCCGAGGGCTGCCGGCTGGCCGGCTGCTCGCTGGTCGGCGGCGAGACCGCCGAGCACCCCGGCATCATGGCGGCGGCCGACTACGACCTGGCCGCGATGGCCGTGGGCGTCGTCGAGGCGGACGCGATCCTGGGCCGGGACCGGGTGCGGCCCGGCGACGTGGTCATCGGCATGCAGTCGTCCGGACTGCACTCCAACGGCTACTCGATGGTCCGGCACGTGCTGCTGGACATCGCGCGGCTGCGGCTGGAAGGGCACGTCGAGGAGTTCGGCCGGACCCTCGGCGAGGAGCTGCTGGTGCCCTGCCGGGTCTACGCGCTCGAGTGCCTGCGGCTCGCCCGGGAGACCGACGTGCACGCCTACGCCCACATCACCGGCGGCGGGCTGGCCGGCAACCTGGCGCGGGTCGTCCCGGACGGGCTGACCGCGCGGCTGGACCGGCGCAGCTGGACGCCGCTGCCGGTGTTCGGCTACATCGCCGGGCACGGCCGGGTGCCGCGCGAGGAGATGGAGAAGGCGTTCAACATGGGCATCGGCATGGCCTGCGTGCTGCCCGCCGCGGACGTCGACCGGGCCATGGCCGTCCTCACCGCGCGGCACGTGCCGTCGGTCGTGCTCGGCACCGTGGAGCGGTCCGGACCGGACGACCCGCGGGTCGTCCTGGAGGGCGAGCACCCCCGGTTCTGAGCGGCCGGGTGCCGGCCCGGCCGGGTCCCGGCGGGTACGGTTCCGCGGTGCCCGCCGACGTCCGCATCGCCGCCTACGGCGTCCTCGTGCAGGACGGCGCCGTCCTGCTCACCCACTGGAACGAAGAGGGTCGCACCGGGTGGACGCTGCCCGGCGGCGGCCTCGAGGACCTGGAATCCGCCCAGCAGGCCGCCGTCCGCGAGATCGCCGAGGAGACCGGCTACCGGGCCGACCTCGGACCGGTGCTCGGCGTCGACTCGCGGTTCGTCGCGCCCGCCGACCGGATGCACCCGAACGGCGACCGCCCGCTGCACGCGCTACGGATCGTCTTCGCGGCCCGGGTGACCGGCGGCGAGCTGGCGCACGAGGTCGGCGGCTCCTCGGACGAGGCCCGCTGGGTGCCGCTGGACCGGGTGGCCGAGCTGCCGCTGGTCTCCCTGGTGCCGCTGGCGCTCGGCTGGTGGCGCGAGCACCGCTGACCCCGGACCACGGGCGGATCCCGGCGTCGCGGCGACCTGCTGGCAGGCTGGCGGCGACCCCGGCGGACGGCCCGGGGCCCGGCAGGCGGGGAGGTGCGGTGGCGGGCAGGTCCGGGTCGACGCGGGTCGAGGTTTCCGGCTCGCCGGAGCGGCCGCGGATCCGGACGTCCTCCGGGATGCTCGCCGCCCGGATCCTGTCGGGTCCGACCGCCACCGCGGATCCGGTCCGGGTGGCGCTGGTGGCTACCCAGGCGCTGCTGCTCGGTGGCGACCACGCGGAGTTGTCCGTCCGGGTCGGTGCCGGCCTCGACCTCGAGCTCGTCGAGGTGGGCGGCACCGTCGCGTACGACGCCGACGGCCGCGGATCGGCGTGGTCGGCCGATGTCGAGATCGACCGCGGCGGCCGGCTGCGGTGGGCGGCGGAGCCGTTCGTCGTCGCCGACGGGGCCGCGGTGCAGCGCCGGACCGGGATCCGGCTGGCCGAGGAGGCGGCCGCGGCGCTGCGGGAGACGTTCGTCCTGGGCCGGACCGGCGAGCGGGGCGGGTCGCTGGTGGCCCGGACCCGTGTCGACCTGGTCGGCGCGCCGCTGTACGCGGAGGACCTCGACCTGTCCGATGCCGATCTGCGGTCCCGGCCGGGCGTCCTCGGTCCGGCGCGGGTGCTCGACCAGCTCGCCGTCTTCGGCGGTCGGGCACCGGACGTCGCTGGTCCGTCCGGTGCCGGGTGCCGGCGGTTCGAGCTGGACGGGCCCGGCACCGTCATCCGCTACCTCGGTCCGGAGCTGGCCCGGTCGCCGCTCGCGGACCTCTGGCAGCGCTGGCGGCCCGGTCTCTGCGCCGTCCGGGTGTAGCCGGTGGCGGCCCGGGTACCGGCACCGGGCGACGCGTGCGGCGAGGCAGGTGTTCCCGCGGCGCGCGCTCCGACCGGTGTCCCGGCCGGCTGACGAAAGGACTGCGCCCGTGCGACCCGACCCGTCCGACGACCGCGTACCCCCTGTGCCCCCGGTGGCCGGCCATGCCGCCGTGCCCCAGGTGCCCGCCGACCCCACCGGCCCGGGCGTCGGCTCCGGCCCGGGCGCGGCGGCCGGCGCCCCGCCGGCGATGACCCGGTCCGAGGAGCGGCTCAGGGTCGGCACCACCCGGGTGCCCGTGGAACGGGCGCGCCTGGTGCGGCGGGTCGTCACCGAGACCCGCACCGTCACCGTCGAGGTGGCGCACGACGAGGTGGAGCTGGTCCGCGAGCCGTGGGACGGGGCCGCGGCGGCGCCGGACGCGCCGGCGGGCGGACCGGGCTGGCTGGTGCTGTACCGCGAGGAGGTCGAGGTCGTCCGGCGCCGGGTGCCCGTCGAGCGGGTGCGCCTGGACGTCTACCCGGTGACCGAGCAGCGGCAGGTCGAGGCCGAGGTGCGCGCGGAGCGGATCGAGCTGGACGGCCGCGACGTGGACAGCGCCGGCTGACCGGCTGCGCCGGG
Organism: Nakamurella endophytica; assembly: GCF_014646215.1. Classification (GTDB taxonomy): domain Bacteria; phylum Actinomycetota; class Actinomycetes; order Mycobacteriales; family Nakamurellaceae; genus Nakamurella; species Nakamurella endophytica. The sequence goes on along the minus strand of NZ_BMNA01000016.1, from coordinate 65,653 downwards.
CCTCGGCACGGTGTGACGCTGTTTGACGGAGTCCCGCGGCCCGGCGCACCATCCGTCGGTGAACAGCTCGGCGGCCGGACGGTGACCCTCTCGGCCGGCGGGCGTGGCGGTGGCCGCCTGGCGTTGCTCGCCGCCGCCAGGGCCGAACTGGCCGAGCACGGCCATGCGTCGATCGGCCTGCGGGCGGTGGCCCGCCGCGCCGGGATGTCGCACGCCGCGCCCACCTACCACTTCGGGGACCGGTCCGGCCTGCTCACCGCGGTCGCCGCGGAGGGCTTCCGGGAGCTGGCGGCCGCGCTGCGCGCGGTCGTGGACGGTGGGCGGCGCCCCGACCTGGCCGAGCTGGGTGGGGCGTACATCGACTTCGGGCTCGCCCACCCGGCGTTGTTCGATCTCATGTTCCGGCCGGCCGAGCTGGTCCTCGACGACCCCGAGCTGACCGCCGCGGAGACCGAGGCGCTGTCGATCCTGGGGTCCGTGGTGCAGGGCACTGCCGGGTCGGCCCCCTCGGGGTCGGCTCCCTCGGCCGGCACTGCGGGCGCGGCCGGCACTGCCGCCTCGGCCGGCGCGGCCGGCACTGCCGTCTCGGACCCCTCGGCCGGCGCTGTCGAATCGCTCGGGTCGCCCGCCGCCCCGCGCGGCGCGGACGGCGCCGCGGGCGATCGCACGCCGCCGCCGCTGGCACTGGTCAGCTGGGCGGTGGTGCACGGCCTGGTGGTCCTGGTCCGCGACGGTGCGCTGCAGAACGCCGTCGGCGGCGACCCGGCCCCGGCCGCGGCGGCGGAGCTGGCACACCGCCTGGCCCGGTTGGGCGCCGAGCGCCTGCTCTCGCGTCCAGTCCACCGGTCACGCCCTTGACAGTGTCAAGCCTGAGGGGCACCGTGGGTGAAGCCAGCTTGACACTGTCAAGTGCTGGTTGAAGCGCTCGGGAGGTCACGATGGGCTCGTGCCGCACACACCGCGGATCGCACGACGTGGGCCAGGGGGGACGCTCGGGACCGGGTTGGCCGCTCGCCGCCCTGCCCTGGGCTCCCGGAGGGCCCGGGTGGCGGGCGGCGCCGCCGTGGCAGCGCACCGCCCCCCGGCCGTCCTACGACACCGCGGACACCCTGGGTCCCCCGCCGGTCGGCGTCGGGATCGGCGTCGCGGATCCGTCGGTCCGGATCGGCGACCGGGAGCGCCAGGCCGCCCATGCGGTGCTCGGTCGGGCGCTGGCCGAGGGCTACCTGTCGGTGGCCGAGTTCGACGACCGGTCCGCGCGGACGTGGACGGCGACCACCGGCGCGGAGGTGGACCGCCTGCTCGACGACCTGCCGGTGGCCGAGTTGCGACGCTCGGATCCGTCGGCCCGGGCCGCCGCGCGGGCGGCGGCGCGCCGGGAGTCCCGGCGGCACCTGTGGTCCTGGCTGGCCCTGTCGGCGCTGATGGTCCTCATCTGGCTGGTGATCGCCATCCCGACCGGCGCCTGGTACCCGTGGCCCGTCTGGCCGGTGCTGGGCACCGGCATCGGGGCGGTCGCCCACACGGTGCAGGACCGCCGAGCCGGGCCGAACGGTGAGGCGCTGCCGGCGGTCCGGCGCTGACCCCGGTGCGGCTGCCCGCCGGGCAGCCGCACCGGAGCGACGTCAGGGGGCCAGCACCACCTTGATGCAGCCGTCCTCCTTCTTCTGGAAGGTCTCGTAGGCCTGCGGCGCCTCGGCCAGCGGCACCCGGTGGGTGGTCAGGTCCAGCGTGCCCAGCGGGTCGGCCGGGTCCTCGACCAGCGGCAGGATGTCGTCGATCCACTTCTTGACGTTGCACTGGCCCATCCGCACCTGCACCTGCTTGTCGAACAGGTCCATCATCGGCATCGGATCGGCCGTGCCGCCGTAGACGCCGCTGATCGACACCGTGCCACCGCGGCGCACCGCCGAGATGGCGTTGTGCAGCGCGGTCAGCCGATCCACACCGCTCTTCTCGATGAGCGTGCGGGCCACCGCGTCCGGCAGCAGCCCGACGGCCGCCTGGGCGAGCTTGCCGGCGGTCGCGCCGGCCGAGCCGTGCGCCTCCATGCCGACCGCGTCGATCACCGCGTGCGGGCCGTACCCGCTCGTCAGCTCGATGAGTGCGGTGGGGACGTCATCGACGGTGGCCGGATCGAGCACCTCGATGCCGTGCCGGGCGGCCATCACCCGCCGCTCGGGGACCGGGTCGACGCCGATGACCCGGAAGCCCAGGTGGCGGCCGATGCGGGTGCAGAACTGGCCGACCGGACCGAGGCCCAGCACCGCGAGCGTGCCGCCGTCCGGCACCGCCGCGTACGCGACCGCCTGCCACGCCGTCGGGAGGATGTCGGACAGGAACAGGTAGCGCTCGTCCGGGCCGTCGGGACCGATCTTGATCGGCCCGTACTGGGCCTGCGGCACCCGCAGGTACTCCGCCTGCCCGCCGGGCACCGAGCCGTACAGCGAGGTGTACCCGAACAGCGAGGCGCCCTTGCCCTGCTCCTTGACCTGCGTGGTCTCGCACTGGGACTGCAGTCCCTCGGTGCAGAACACGCAGTGTCCGCAGGAGATGTTGAACGGGACGACCACCCGGTCGCCCGGCTTGATCTGGGTGACCCCGCTGCCGACCTCCTCGACGACGCCCATCGGCTCGTGGCCGAGGATGTCGCCCTCGGCGAGGTAAGGCCCGAGCACCTCGTACAGGTGCAGGTCGGACCCGCAGATCGCCGTCGAGGTGACCTTGATGATCGCGTCGGTGGGCTCCTGGATCCGCGGATCCGGGACCTCGTCCACTCGGACGTCCCGCTTGCCGTGCCAGGTCAACGCCTTCATGCCGCTTCCTCTCGTCGGTGGGGGCCGCGGCGACGGTGGCCGCGGCGTGCGTTCGGGCGGCGGATCGCCGGGGTCAGCCCCGGGCGCGTCCGGTCGCCACGTAGTCGAGGCGCCGCAGCGTCTCGGTGTTGCGCCAGTGCAGCAGCGCGTGCCGCACGGCCGGCGGGATCAGGGTCCCCGGTCCCTTCACCGCGTCCTCGGTGATCGCCACCCGGCAGCCGTCGGCCGTCGGCGACAGCGTGATGGTGATCTCCGCCTCGCCGGCCGGCCAAGCGCGCCCGCGCAGCTTCAGCAGCCGGTCCGGCTCCATCTCCAGCACGCTGGTGGTGTCGTCGATCAGGGCGGGCCAGCTGCCGACCGAGTGGTGGATCTTGGTTCCCACCGCCGGCCAGCCCGGTTCGACGTCGCGGATGCGTCCGGCGCCGACGACCCAGACGGCGTAGAGCCAGCCGTCGCGGAGCACGTCGAAGACGGCCGACGGGGGGCACTCCAGGTCGCGCGTCGTGGTGGCGGCCACTTCTGCTCTCCTGTCGCCGTCGGTACCTGCGGTCACCCTCTTCTACCCCCGTCCCCGCGCAGCGAAACCGCCGCCGCAGCCGGCCGGGCGACCGCGGCCCGGTTGGTCGCGGCCCCGTCGGGGCACAGTCCACAGCGCCGGCCGCCGCCTCCGCGGTCCCGCGGGCGCGAGCACCGGCCATCCGACGAGAGGGGACGGACACCGTGAGCGAGCAGGGCACGACCGCGCGGGCACAGGTCGCCCTCGTCACCGGGGCGTCGAGCGGCATCGGGCGCGCCACGGCCCGGGCGCTGGCCGCCCGCGGGTGGTCGCTGGTGCTCTGCGCGCGGTCCGCGGACGGGCTGGCCGCCGTCGAGGCCGAGTGCGTCGCCGCCGGGGCGCCGGCCCTGGCGGTACCCACGGACGTCGGCGACCGGGGACGGGTCGAGGACGCCTTCGCGGCGGCAACCGAGCGGTTCGGACGGGTCGACGCCGTCGTCAACTCGGCGGCGGTCGTCGGCTACGGCCGCTTCGAGGACGTCCCGGCGGAGGTCTACGACCGGGTCGTCACGACGAACCTGCTGGGGACGGCCAACGTGGCGCGCGCCGCGCTGGCGCACTTCAAGGAGCACGGCGGCGGCCGCCTGGTGCTGATCGGCTCGTTGCTGGGCAAGATCGCCGTGCCGTTCATGAGCCCGTACGTGACCAGCAAGTGGGGGGTCCAGGCGCTGGCCCGGACGCTGCAGGTGGAGGCGCGCGAGACGCCCGGGATCCAGGTCAGCCTGGTCTCGCCGGGCAGCATCAACACCCCGGCGTACCTGCAGGCGGCCAACTACGCCGGCTGGGAGGGACGGCCGCCGCCGCCGATCGACCCGCCGGAGAAGGTGGCGGCCGCGGTGCTGCGCTGTCTGGACCGGCCGCGCCGCGACGAGGGTGTCGGCGTGTTCAACCCGGTCGTGGTGCTCGGCTTCCGGATGCTGCCCGCGCTGTACGACCTCCTGGTGACGCCGCTGGCCAAGGTCGGCGCGCTGTCGCGGCGGGCGCTGGAGCCGTTCGCCGGCACGGTGTTCGAACCGCGGCCGGCGGCCGAGGAGGTCCACGGCGTGTGGGACCGCTGGGGCCGCCGGCGGTCGGAGGCGCCGCCGTCCGGCACCGGCGCGCAGTCCGGGGCGACGGGTGACCCGGGCCCGGCGACGCGGGCGGGGGGCGGGGCATGACCCGCGAGACCGTCGACGCCGTCGTGGTGGGCGCCGGGCCGAACGGGTTGGTGGCGGCGAACGCGCTGGCCGATGCCGGCTGGAGCGTGCTGCTGCTGGAGGCCAACCCCGACGTCGGCGGCGCCGTCCGGCACGCCGAGGTCACCGTGCCCGGGTTCGTCTCCGACCTGTACAGCGCCTTCTACCCGCTGGCGGCGGCGTCGCCGGTGATCCGGAACCTGGACCTGCAGGACCACGGCCTGACCTGGGTGCATGCCGGCGACGTGCTCAGCCATGCGCTGCCCGACGGCCGGTCGGTGGTGCTCTCCCGCGACCCGCAGCGGACCGCGGCGAGCGTCGAGGCGTTCGCGCCCGGCGACGGGCAGGCATGGCTGGGGATGTTCGAGCAGTGGCGCCGGATCCGGGACCCGTTGCTGGACGCCCTGTTCGTGCCCTTCCCGCCGGTCCGTGCGGCGCTGTCGCTGCTCGGCCGGACGCGGGTGCGCGGCGCGCTGGACCTCGCCCGGCTGGCAATGCTCCCGGTCCGCAGGCTGGCGCAGGAGAACTTCTCCGGCGACGGCGCCGCGCTGCTGCTGACCGGCAACGCCATGCACAGCGACGTCCCGCCGGAGTCCGCGGGCAGCGGTGTCATGGGGTGGCTGTTGGCCATGCTCGGCCAGGACGTGGGCTTTCCCGTCCCGCAGGGTGGTGCCGGGAACCTCGCCGAGTCGCTGCGCCGGCGGCTGGAGTCCCGCGGCGGCCAGGTTCGTACCGGCGCGCGGGTGGACCAGGTGGTGGTGTCCGGCGGCCGGGCCGTGGGGGTCCGGTGCGCCGACGGCACCGCGGTCCGCGCCCGCCACGCGGTGCTCGCCGACGTCGCGGCGCCCACGCTGTACCGCCAGCTCGTCGGCCCCGGGCACCTGCCCGGGCAGTTCCTGGCCGACCTGGACCGGTTCCACTGGGACAACCCGACGCTGAAGATCAACTGGGCGCTGTCCGGCCCGGTGCCCTGGCGGGCCGAGGACGCCCGCCAGGCCGGAACGGTCCACTACGGCGTCGACCTGGACGGCTTCGTGGACTTCGCCGGCGACCTGACGGTGGGCCGGGTGCCGCGGCACCCGTTCGTGCTGTTCGGCCAGATGACCACCACCGACCCCACGCGGTCGCCGGCCGGCACCGAGTCGGCGTGGGCGTACACGCACCTGCCCCGGCAGGCCCTCGAGCGGGGCGACGCGGGTGCGTCGCCGGAGTCGGCCGACGTGCTCGCCGCCCACGTGGACCGGGTCGAGGAGCACCTGGAGACGGTGGCGCCGGGCTTCCGCGACCGGGTGCTGGCGCGGGACGTGCAGACGCCGCGGGACCTGTCCGCCACGGACGCCAACCTGGTGCACGGCGCGATCAACAGCGGCACGTCCTACCCGCACCAGCAGCTGGTCTTCCGGCCGACGCCGGGGTTCGGCCGCCCGGAGACGCCGATCCCCGGCTTGTACCTGGCTTCGGCGTCCGCGCATCCCGGCGGCGGCGTCCACGGAGCGTGCGGCTGGAACGCCGCGCGCGCCGCGCTGCACACCGCCGGACCGCGACACGTCGTGCGGCGCGCGCTGTTCCGGACGGCCTGGGGACGCCTGCTGCGTCCCTGACCGGTACCGGTACCGACACGGGCTCCTGCACCGGCACCGGCACGGGCTCCGGCCGGTGCCGGCTTGTGCGGTGCCGGCGTCGCGATGGCGCGAGGGGCGGCGGCCGCCCCCGCCGCCGGGTCAGATCTCCGGCGCGTCCTGGCGGCGGTGCTGCAGCACGTTCACGACGTGCCCGTCCGGGTCCCGGACGAAGAAGCGCCGGACCCCCCACTCCTCGTCGCTGACCGGGTAGACGATCTCCGCGCCGGCCTCGACGGCCTTGCGGTAGGCGGCGTCGACGTCGGTCACCTCGATCGACACCTCGGGGTTCATCGGGCCGGTGGTGTCCTCGGTGACCAGGGTCAGCTGGGCCTGGGGCCGCTGCGGGTCGGCGAGGGTGGCCACCCACGCCTCGTCCATCACCACCGTCAGGCCGAGCACGTCCTGGTAGAAGGCGGTGGCGTCGGCCAGGGACGCGGTGGTGAGGTCGGGGACGATACGTCGCACGGTCATGGCCCCATCGTGCCCGCCCGCCGTCCGCGCCGCCGCGCGCGGGTCCCGCCGGCCGCGTGGGGTGACCTGCGCCGCCGGAGCGCCGGTCGGCGCCTCTGTGGACGAGCCGGGACGGCAGGGAGCCGAGCTTGCGCGGCCCTGCGGACGATGACGCGCGGCTGCCGCGGACCGATGCCGTTCCGTGCGGTTGTCCCCTTGACGACCGGCGCTCATCACCGTAGTTTGGCGGCAACCTTCGCAAGGATCTGTGAAGAACCGCAAGGAATTGCAACAGACGGTGCGCTTGCTGTGAGCGTGCCGTGGCACGTGCGAAGCGTCCTCCGCTCCACTACCGTCCCCGGACGCGGGTGGCCGGAGGCACTCTGCGACGGCCGACCACTCGGAGACGGCGGCGTCCCTCGCTGTCGTCACGCGACAGCTGATGGAGGCTCTGGGCGATGCGTGAACTGACCCGCCGGCAGGCATTCTCCACCGCCGGATGGCTGACTCTCGGCCTGGCCGGCGGTAAACTGCTGGCCGGCTGCGGCTCGGACTCCTCCGGCGGCAGCACCTCGGGCGGCGCGGACGCAGGCACCGTGCGGTTCGCCTACCAACCCGGGTTCGCCTACGGGCTGTACTACGTCGCCCAGCAGAAGGGTTGGTTGACCTCCGTCAAGCTCGACCCGATGACGTTGTTCAGCAACGGCACCACGCAGATCGACGCGGTCGTCAACGGCAACTTCGACGCCACCGTCCAGGGTTTCGTGCCGATCCTGACCCGCGCGGCGGCGGGCCAGCCGGTCAGGATCATCGACGTGGTGGACAACAGCGGCCGAACCTACGCCGTCGTCGGTAACGGCGACATCGACGGCCTCGAGGGGCTCAAGGGCAAGAAGGTCGGCATCAACCAGGGCTCCAACTACGACTACTTCCTGTCCCAGGCACTGCAACAGGCGCAGATGACCAAGGGGGACCTCCAGCTGATCAACTTCGCCGACCCGGCCAAGGCGCAGGCGGCTTTCCTGGCCAAGCAGGTCGACGCGATCGTGCCGATCACCACGAACCGCGACGCCATCCTCAAACAGCGTCCGGACGCCAAGGTGGTCTTCTCGGCCACCGAGATGAGCGGCACGCCCTTCGCCATCTACGACCTGATGACCACGACCGCGGACGGCCTGTCGGCGCACCGGTCGGCACTGGCGGCCCTCTCGGACGTCTTCCACACCAAGGTCTACGACTACGTGACCGGTTCCACGCAGTCGCAGGCGGTCGACGACCTCTACAACTGGCAGACGCAGGTGGTCAAGGCGGAGGTCGCCAAGGACGACATCGCCAAGAACATCAAGGCGTTCGACTTCTACCCGAAGAAGGATGCCGCGGACATCGTCGGCGGGGGCAAGCTGCAGAGCTTCCTGGAGTCGATCGCGCAGTTCCTGGTCGCCGGCAAGGTGCTGGACAAGGTGCCGGACATCAAGTCGATCATCGACGCCGGCGTGCTGAGCGCATGACAGCGCGCCATCCGGTCGCCCCGGACCGGCCGTCGGTGCCGGACGGCGCCGCTGCCCCGCCGACGTCTGCGGCGGTGCCCGCTGCTCGGACGATGTCCCCGAACCGGACCGGGCCCGACCGGACCCGGACCGAAGCGGAAGTGGTGCGAGGCTTCCGGCGGGCCGTCCGACGCCGACGGCAGTGGCAGTGGTCACTGGGCGTCGCCGCGATCGCCGTCGTCGTCCTCGTGTACTGGGTCCTGACGCTGACCTCGGACAACCCGGCCCTGCTCCCGCCTCCCGGCGAGATCCTGCAGGGCTTCGTCGACGGTGTCCGGGACGGTAGCCTGGTGGACGCGACCCTGGCGAGCCTGCGCAGGGTCGCGATCGGCTACGGGATCGGGTGTGCGGTGGCCGTCGTCGTCGGCAGCCTGCGCGGCTGGTTCCGCTTCGTCGGCTACATCCTCGACCCGATCGTCGACGCCCTCCGGCCGGTCCCGGCGCTCGCGTACATCCCGCTGGTCATCCTCTGGTTCGGCATCGGGGAGTCGGCGCGGATCCTGGTGATCGGGGTGGCGTCCTTCCTGTCCTGCATCGTCAGCGTGACCGCCGGCATGCGCCGGGTGCCTCCCGTCTACGTCGACGCGGCCCGCACCATGGGCGCCCGCCGGACGCGCATCTTCCTCACCATCGCGCTGCCGTCGTCGGTGCCGTTCATCTTCGCGGGCCTACGGGTGGCGCTGGGTGCGGCGTGGGGCACGCTGGTGGCCGCTGAGCTCATCGCGGCCCAGACCGGGTTGGGATACCTGCTGCAGGCCGGCCAGGAGTTCTTCCACACCGAGATCGTCATCGTCGCATTGATCGTCATCGGGGTGATCGGATTCCTGATGGACGCACTGCTGCAAGCCGTGGAGTCGTGGCTGCTGCGCTGGTCGCCGGAGACCCGCCGATGACGGCCGGCCGGAAGGAGACGGATGTGCCCTCCCTGGACGGTGCCGGGACGGCGGCCATGGCCGCCAGGTCCATCCAGCACTACTTCCCGACGGGCAGCGGCAAGCGGCCGCTGCTGGTCCTGGACGACATCTCCTTCGACGTCCCGCCGGGCGCCTTCGTGTCCATCGTGGGTGCGTCCGGATGCGGCAAGTCCACGCTGCTGCGGATCTTCGCCGGGCTGGTGCGGCCGACGAACGGCCACGCCGAGCTCGGCGGCCGGCCGATCACCGACGCGGACGCGCACAAGGGCATGGTCTTCCAGGAAGACGCCGTCTTCCCGTGGTTGACGGTGCGGCAGAACGTCGAGTACGCCCTCCGTGCCCGCCGTACCGATCGCAGCCGGCGCGGGGGCATCGCCCGGGAGTGGATCGATCGGGTGGGTCTCACCGGGTTCGAGGACGCCTACCCGCGCCAGCTGTCCGGCGGCATGCGCAAGCGGGTGGACCTGGCCCGCATCTACGCCTCCGACCCCGAAGTGCTGCTCATGGACGAGCCGTTCGGCGCCCTGGACGCGCAGACCCGGCTCAAGCTGCAGGAGGAGCTGCTGCAGCTGTGGGAACAGCGGCGCAAGACGGTGCTGTTCGTGACCCACGACCTCGACGAGGCCGTGTACCTGTCGGACCTGGTCGTCGTCCTGGCCGCGCGGCCGGGGCGGGTGGCCAGCATTCACCCGATCGACATCCCCCGGCCGCGTACCTACGAGACCCGCGGGACTGAGCGCTTCCGGCAGCTGACGGTGCAGCTGTGGCACGAGATCGAGAGCCTGGACCGGACCTCGCGGTCCGCGACGGACCCGCAGGCGCCGGAGGTGGTGGCATGACGCCGCCGCCGGCGCGTCCGAACATCGTCCTGGTGATCACCGACCAGCAGCGGTTCGACACCATCTCGGCGCTGGGGTACGAGTGGGTCGACACCCCGCACCTGGACCGGCTGGTCCGCGAGGGCACCGCATTCACCCGGACCTACGTGACGGCGCCGTCCTGCGCCCCCTCCCGCGCCAGCCTGTTCTCCGGCATGTACCCGCACTCGACCGGCGTCCTGCGCAACGAGGAGGAGTGGCACCACTCGTGGGTCGAGCTGCTGGCCGCCGCGGGCTACCACTGCGTGAATGTCGGCAAGATGCACACCTATCCCTACGAGGCGCCGGTGGGCTTCCACGAGCGCCACGTGGTGGAGAACAAGGACCGCGACACCCCGACCCTGCCGTTCTTCCTGGACAACTGGGACAAGGCGTTGTGGGTCCGCGGGGAGCGCAAGCCCACCCGGGTCACCCTCCGCGACCGCGCGGACTACCGAGAGCGGCTCGGCGCGTTCCAGTGGGAATTGCCGGCCGACCTGCACGCCGACAACTTCGTCGGCGACCTCGCGCGCGAGTGGCTGCACCGGTGGACGGGCAGCGGACCGTTCTTCCTGCAGATCGGCTTCCCGGGCCCGCACCCGCCGTACGATCCGACTCCCGAGGCGCTGCAGGCCTACTCGGACCGCGACGTACCGATGCCGCTGCGTAGCCGGGCGGACCTGGACGCGCAACCGGAGGTGCTGCACGGCGTCCGCCACGAGCACCACACCCACGACCACGACGCGGTCGTCCACCTCGAGGACCCGACAGACGAACAGCTGCGCCGGCAACGCCGGCACTACGCAGCGAACATCACCATGATCGACGCCCAGATCGGCGCGCTACTACAGGCTCTCAACGAGCGAGGGGTCCTGCAGGACACGGTGTTGCTGTTCACCTCGGACCACGGGGACTGCCTGAACGACCACGGGCACAGCCAGAAATGGACGATGTACGAACCGAGCGTGCGAGTCCCGGCGATCGTCTGGGGTCCGGGGCGGGTGCGCGCCGGCCAGGTGCTGTCCGGTCTGACGGCCCACATGGATCTCGGCCCCACCGTGCTGGAGCTGGCCGGGCTGACCCCGCCGGCGTGGATGGAGGCGCGCTCGCTGCTCCCGGCGCTGCGCGGCGACGACTATCCCGGGCGTCCCCAGGCCTACTCGGAGCACGCCCGGGACTCGATCCTGGCCGGCACCCTGCTGATGACCATGATCCGCGACGACCGGTGGAAGCTCGTCGAGTACCTCGACCCGGACACCGGCCAGCTCTTCGACCTGGCTGCTGATCCCGGCGAGGAACGCGACCTCTGGGGCGATCCGCGCCACGCGGATGTCCGGGCGGAGCTGCTCGCCGCCATCCACCGCTGGCGGGCGGAGAGCGAGTTGCACACCTCCGCATGGGCGAGCAACTTCCGGTGAGCCGGTGGCGGGTGATCCCTTCGTGACGGACGCGGCGCCGGTGGCGGTGGGGCTCGTCGGGGCAGGACGGTGGGCGCGCCGGGTGACCGGCCCGGCCCTGGCCGCAGGACCCGACACCGTGCTGGTCGGGGTCTGGTCCCGATCGGCGGCGTCCACCGCTGCCGCCGCCGCCGAACTCGGGGTGGCGGCGGCGGGCTCCGCGGAGGAGCTGTTCGACCGGTGCGCGGCGGTGGCCCTGTCCGTGCCGCCGGCCGCGCAACCGGCGCTCGCCGTCGCCGCCGGCCGCGCGGGCTGTGCCCTGCTGCTGGAGAAACCGCTGGCCGTGGACGCCGTCTCGGCGCTCCGGCTGCGGGACGCCGTCCTGGAGCTGGGCGTGCCCTCGATGATGGCGCTCACCTATCGGTACTCCGCGGCAGCCGGCCCCTACCTGCGGCACTGCCGGGCGGTGCCGCCGACCGGCCTGCGGGGGCTGTTCGTCTCGGGTGCCGGTCTGTCCGGCCCGCCCGGCGAGCAGGACTGGCGCGACGAGAACGGGGTCCTGCTCGACCTCGGACCACACCTACTGGACCTCGCGGAGTCTGCGGCCGGACCGATCGAGGAGCTGTCCGCGGTGGGCGACCGCGGTCGGTGGGTCTCGCTGCTGCTGCGCCACGGCTCCGGAACGGTCAGCGACCTGTCCCTGTCCTCGCGGATCGGCGTGCCGCGCCACCGCATCGTCCTCGACGCCCTGGACAGGCAGGGCCTGCGGTCCTTCGACCTGTCGGCGGCACCGCAGGACGGTGCCGCCGACCGGCTCGTCGCCGACTTCGCGAGGGTGGTGCGCGGGGCCGGTGAGGCGCCGGGGGATGCGTGGCCGCCGTCGGATGTGGCGCGGGGCGCCGCATTGTCCGAGTGGATCGATCGTGCGCAGCGTGCGTTGGCTGTGTGACGGGTCTCCGAGTGACTGCCGGCGATCGGCCGCAGCGGTGACCGGTTCAGCGCTCTCGTCGTCCGGCAGCGGGGACGACGACCAGGTCGATGTCGGCGGAAACCAGTGCGGCGGTCAGTTCCTCGGGCGGCGCAGCGTCGGTGACCAGGGTGTCGACCGCCTCCAGCGACGCGATGTGCGCGAACGCGTTGCGGTTGAACTTCGTGGCGTCCGCCACCACGACCGTGCGGTGGGCGGACTCGAGCATCTGCGCCATCATCTGTGCCTCGGGCAGATTGGTCGTGGACAGGCCCGTCCGGGCCGACACACCGCCGACGCCGATGACGGCGACGTCCGCACTGATCCCGGCCATGCCGGGGAAGCCGACCGGGCCGATGGTCACGCTCGACTCCATCCGACAGGTGCCGCCGAGCAGGTAGACGTCGCGGACCGCGGCCGCCGGCAGTTCGGCCGGCACCTTGATGTTGTTGGTGACGACCGTCAGGTCCCGTCGGCCGCCTATCGCGCGGGCGACGGCGAGCGTCGTCGTCCCCCCGTTGAGCAGCACGGTCTCGCCGTCGCCGATCAGGTCGACGGCGGCCTGCGCGATCATCCGCTTGGCGTCCTGGTTCAGCTCGGCCCGATCGGAGAACCCGGTGTCCGAGGTGGTCAGCCCGCTCAGAACCACGGCGCCGCCGTAGGTCCGGGCCAGCAGCCCCTCGGTCGCCAACCAGTCCAGGTCCCGCCGGACCGTGTCGGTGGAGACGTGGAACTGCTCGGCCAGTTCGGTCACCGTCGCCTGTCCCCGAGCGCTGACGAATTCGGTGAGCAGGGCGCGCCGGCGGCGCGGGAGCGCGACGTCCTGGACGCCCGCGTCGGTCGCGTCTCTCATCCTCGTCCCCCTTCGACGCCGCGGCCGGCCCAGACTAGCGGATGATCGCCGTTCTGTGCCGGACTGTGCGGCTCTCGTCTTGACCGGTGCGGGTCGGGGTCGTACGGTTACGCTGATACCGCAAGGAAACGCCGAGAAGCGCAGACTCACGCATCGACAAGGCAAGGTCCGCGGTCCGATCCGGCCCGCAGGCGACGACGAGACGGAGTGGAGCATTCGACGTGACGTGTCCAGCGGCGCCCCTACCGGGGAGCCCGGAGCTGCGGACGTCCGGCGACACCGCGTGGCGCGACCGCTATCTGGCGGTCGGCGAGATCGTGGGCCGGGGGGCGACGCTGTCCGGTCCGGTGCTGACCGGTCAGAGCGCGTGCGTCGACCAGCTCTTCACGGTCGACGCCGAGCGCCTGGCCCGACTGGCGGCTGCGGCGGCGGACGGCGGCCCGGACGCGGAGCTGGTGGGTCGGGTCCTGGACCGGGTGGTGGCAGGACGTGGAGGCGAGCTCGTCGGGCGTCGACCGGGTGCGGCCGACCGGCTCCGCGCGCTGCTGGGTGCCCCGGACCGCCGGCAGGTCGGCGGGACGGGACCGCAGGCGGCGTGGGCGCTGGCTGTCGTCGGGGCACCGTCGGTGCTGGCCCTGCAGGATCGCAGCGAGCAGCAGCTCGAGGTGATCGACACCCGGGTCGGCCTGTGCTCCGGCCGTGAGGTCGTACCGGCCGGCGACGTCCGCCCGGCCGGCACGCCGACGAAGGACCCGCATCTGATCCTGGAGTGCGTGCCCGGGGTCGGCGCCGGACCGGTGTCCGTCCGCCGAGCCACCCGGATCATCGTCCGGTTCGGGAACGAGCCGGTGGAGTGCGACGATGCCTTCGCTGCCGTGAGCCCCACCGTCTCCGGCGTCCGCGCCGGCCTGCTCTCCGGTCTGAACGGTATCGCCGAGCACGACGCGGCTGCGGTGCGGTACCTGAGCGAGCTGGATCGCAGGTGGCGCGGCAGCGGCCTCGCCGTGGTGCACCACGAGCTGGCCGAGTACCGATCCCCGGCGCACCTGGCAGCCGCGGTCGACCTCCGGCTCGGCACCTCCCTGGGACTGAGTCTGTCGGAGCTGACCGCGTTGGCCGGCTCCGGCGCGGTCGCCCCCCGAGCGCGCGACGTGGCCGTCCGGGCCGGCGTCGACCGGGTCGTCGTGCACGCCGACGACTGGGTGCTGGCCGTGCACCGCGCCGGCGCGCAGCCGCCCGTCCTGGCCCTGTTGGCGGGCAGCCTGCTGGCCGCTGGTCGGGCCGCGGCGGGTCGGCCGACCGCCGAGCTCGCACCGCCGCCGGCGGCGACCTACGCGGACGACCGTCCGTCCGACGGACGCGTCGACCGCGAGTGGTGCGCCGTCGCTGTGCCCGCGCCGTACCTGCACCGCCCGTCCGCCACCGTCGGGCTCGGTGACACCTTCGTCGCCGGGCTGCTGCTGGCGGACAGCCTGCCCTGAACCCCGTCCACACCACCTGCGTGACCGGGCACCCTGCCGGGTCCGCCCCTCCGACCCGTCCGAGCACCACCGTCCCCGAGGAGACCTCATGCCCACGCTCGACCCCGGCAAGATCCGCGGACTGTCCGGCATCGTCAGCGACGCCGGCTTCTTCGAGATCTGCGCCCTCGACCACCTGTCCGACTTCGCCGAGCTGCTCGCGCCGGACCCCTCCACGGTCGGCTTCGAGGACATCGTCACGGCCAAGGACCAGCTGGTGAGGGAGCTGTCGCCGAGTGTGTCCGCGTTCCTGCTCGACGCTCGCTACGGCGCACAGGTCCTCGCCACCGGCGCCCTGCCGGCCCGCACCGGGCTGATGTTCTCGATCGAGGACGAGGACTACAAGCTGCCGGCGGCGCCCCGGCGCACGCGGCACCGCACGGGTTGGAGCCTCGACCAGATCAAGCTGATCGGCGCCGACATGGCCAAGCTGCTGTGGTTCTACCGTCCTGACCTGGACCCGGACACGGCCGAGCACCAGCGGTTCGTGCTGCGCAGTCTGGTCGAGCAGTGTGCCCGACTGAGCCTGCCGCTGGTGGTGGAGCCGATCTGGTACCCGGTCGACGGCGAGGACCCGACCAGCGAGCAGTGGCGCCAGGACCGGGTGGAGGGAATCCTGACGTCGGCGTTCCACGCCGCCGCCGCCGGTATCGACATGCTGAAGGTGGAATTCCCCGGCTACGTCGAGACATCGGCCGGCCAGGACGCCGCGCTGGCGGCCTGCCAGCGGCTGCACGAGGGCATCGACCTGCCGTGGGTGATCCTGTCGGCCGGGGTGGGCTACGAGGACTTCAAGACCCAGGTCGAGATTTCAAGCCGGGCCGGTGCATCAGGGTATCTGGCCGGGCGGTCGATCTGGCGGGACGCCGTCTCGCACCACGACCCGGCGGAGCGGGCCGCCGGGATCCAGGCGGCACGCGGCCGGCTGGACGAGCTGAACAAGGTCGCGCGCAGCTACGGCCGTCCGTATTCGCCGGCCCGCCCGCTCGCCGACGTCCTGACGGCCATGCCCGACGGTTGGTTCGCCGGTTGGCACCCGCAGGGCTGACGGCCCCGCGGCCGGGGAGGGCGTTTGCCGGCTGCGGCGCCGTCCCGGCCGCCACCGGGACGTCACTATGGTCACGCCCATGACCGGGAGCCCGGAGCCGGCGGCGGCGTCTTCGTGCTGCGCGCCGGCGCGGGCGGCCACCGGACCGGCCGACCTGCCGCTGCTGACCGACCGGCAGGGGGCCGCCGGGTGCGCCGCCGCGGAGCCAGGCGTCGAACTGCACCTGGTGCAGCAGGTGCGTGTGCCGGCCGGTCGCTTCGTCATGGGCGACCAGTATGGCGACGGGTGGGCCGCCGACGGCGAGGACGCCCTGCACGAGGTCGGTGTCGGGGCGTTCGACGTCGACGCCACAACGGTGACCAACCAGGACTGGGCACGCTTCGTGGCGGCGACGGGACATCGGACCATCGCCGAGCGCGACGGCTTCTCGGCCGTCCCCGAGCCGGTCCTGGACGCCGACCGCGAGGACGTCCTCGGCCAGGTCCCGGCCACACCCTGGTGGCTGGCGGTCCGCGGTGCGGACTGGCGGCATCCGGCCGGCCGTCGCAGCGATCTCCACGGGTTGGACGACCACCCGGTGGTGCACGTCAGTTGGTACGACGCCGTGGCGTACTGCGACTGGGCGGGTCGCCGGCTGCCGACCGAGGCGGAGTGGGAGTACGCCGCGCGCGGGGGCCTCGCCGGCGCCAGGTACCCATGGGGCGACGACCTCCTCGCCGCCGACGGCTCGTGGCTGTGCAACATCTGGCAGGGCGAGTTCCCGACCATCAACACCGCGCAGGACGGCTGGATCGCGACGGCGCCGGTCCGCAGCTTCCGACCCAATGGGTACGGTCTCTGGCAGACGGTCGGCAACGTCTGGGAGTGGTGTGCCGACCGGTTCGCCGCCGACTACTACCGGGCCTCGCCGGCGCAGGACCCACAGGGCCCGGACACGGGGGCCACCCGCGTGATCCGTGGCGGCTCGTTCCTGTGCCATGACTCCTGGTGCAACCGCTACCGGACGGCGGCCCGGTCGGCGAACAGCCCGGACTCCTCCGCGGCGCATACCGGCTTCCGGACCGTGGCGCGACGGACGACGGGCGGCTGACGGTCGCTGCCAGTCCCACGGACCAATCCGGTCGGGTCCGACCGGCTGCGGACACGGACCCGCGGAGGTCGTCGCAGGCGCAACAGGCCTGTAACCGACGTTTCATCTGGGCGCTCGGACGGCTGCCTACAGTTCGTACGTCGCCGGGACGGTGCAGTGGCGTGGTGCCTCGCCGCCGACCCGCGGCGATTCGACGGACGCCAGTGCAGCGACCGTCGGTCGGCATCGCCCGTCCCGCCCGCCCTGTACCGCCGCACCGGCGGCGCACCCGAGTTCGGAGCCCACCCATGCCGCATCCCCTGATCCGACCGTCGGCCCGCGAGGCCTACAGCCGGCGGACCTTCCTCCGCGCGGCCGGGCTGTCCGCCGCGGCCCTGGGCGGAGCCGGGCTGCTGGCCGCCTGCGGCTCCGACAGCGGATCCGCGGGCTCCTCGTCCGCAGCGACGAGCACCTCGTCGGCGTCCTCCGCGGCGACCTCCGCGGCCACGGGTTCGTCCGCGGCCGGCTCGTCGGCGGCGGGATCGGCGGCGTCCGTCGCCCCCGGGACGTACGGCACGATCGCGGTGCAGCTGTCCTGGATCAAGAACATCGAGTTCGCCGGCGAGTTCTTCGCCGACTCCAAGGGCTACTACACCGAGGCCGGCTTCACCAAGGTCGACCTCCTGGCCGGCGGTGCCGCCGGGACCTCCGCCGAGGCGCTGGTGCTGTCGAAGAAGGCGCTGGTGGGCCTGTCCTCACCGGCCGTCACCGCGCCGGCGATCGTCAACGAGTCGGCGCCGCTCAAGATCATCGGCAGCACCTACCAGAAGAACCCCTTCTGCATCGTCTCCATCAAGGAGAAGACGCCGATGACCTCGGTGGCCGACATGAAGGGCAAGAAGATCGGCGTCCAGACCGGCGGCAACGAGACCATCTTCGAGGGTCTGCTCAAGGCCAACGGGATGTCGACGTCGGACCTGACCGTGGTGCCGGTGCAGTACGACCCGATGGTGGTGACCACCGGCGACGTCGACGGGTTCATGGCATACCTGACCAACGAGCCGATCCTGCTGGCCAGCCGGGGCTTCACGCCGGTGACCATCGCCTTCGCCGACAACGGGCTGCCGCTGACCGCGGAGACGTTCACCGTGCTGCAGGAGACCATCGACACCCAGCGGGACCTGCTCAAGGCATTCCTGAAGGCCGAGATCCGCGGCTGGACCGACGCTGTCGCGGATCCCGCGGCATCGGCGGCGCTGGCCGTGAACACCTACGGCAAGGATCAGAAGCTCGACCTCAAGGAGCAGACGGAAGAGGCGACGAAGCAGAACGATCTCATCGTCTCGGCCGACACCCGCAAGAACGGCCTGTTCACCATGACCCAGGAGCTCGTCGACGGCGGGATCAAGGCGCTCGCGGCGATCGGCGTGACCATCACCGCGGCCCAGCTGTACGACCTGTCGCTGCTCGACGAGGTCTACCGGGAGAACCCGGACCTGAGGTCGGCGTGACGCCCGCGGGGCCCCCCTCCCGGCCCGGGACACGGCGATGACCACGGCACCGACCGGCAGCATCCCCGGCGTGCTGGGATCGGGCGTCGGCGAAGCGCGGGCACGGGCGACCAGCCGGCCGGCGCAGGAACCGGCGCTGGCGACCGGGCTGGACATCCAGGAGCTGAGCAAGCGGTTCACGCTGGGCCGCCGGTCGGTCCAGGCCCTGCAGGCGACGGACCTGGGCACCACCAAGGACTCGTTCCTGTCGCTGATCGGCCCGTCGGGCTGCGGGAAGTCGACGATCCTGCGGATCCTGGCCGGGCTCGAGACACCCACGACCGGGCGGGTGCTGGTGAACGGCCGGTCGACGGCGGACATCCAGCGGAACCACCAGCTCGGGATCGCGTTCCAGGACTCGGCGCTGCTGCCGTGGCGCAGCGTCGCCGCGAACATCCGGCTGCCGCTCGAGGTCGCCGGGATCACGCCGGAACCCGGCCGGATCCGGGAGCTGATCGAGCTGGTCGGCCTCACCGGCTTCGAGAACGCCAAACCGGCGCAGCTGTCCGGCGGGATGCGGCAACGGGTCTCGATCGCCCGGTGCCTGGTGGTCCGGCCGACGGTCATGCTGCTCGACGAGCCGTTCGGGGCCCTCGACGACATGACCCGGCAGCGGCTGAACCTCGAGCTGCTGCGCATCTGGACCGCGCAGCCGGCCACCACGCTGATGGTGACGCACGGCATCTCGGAGGCCGTGTTCCTGTCCGACGTGGTGGCCGTGATGAGCCCCCGGCCGGGCCGGGTCAGCGCCGTGGTCCCCATCGACCTGCCCCGACCGCGCACCCCGGACCTGATGCGCAGCACCGAGTTCCACGCGTACACCGACCAGCTCTCGGAGCTCCTGTTCGGTGCGCAGGGCACGGTCGGGCCGGACCCGGTGGGGGACTGAGGTGGTGGTCGACAGCACGCTGGTCGCCACCGCGCCGGCCGGTGTCCCGGCGACACGGCGCTCCGTCGCGGACCTCCCCCGGTGGGTCGGCGCCGCAGCCGGCGCGGTGGCGGTGCTGCTGGTCTGGTGGCTGCTGTCGGTGACGGTCTTCGCCCGCAGCGGGGCCGTGCCGACGCCGATCGCCGTGGTGCGCCAGCTGTGGACCGACGGCTGGGCGCTGTACGGCCCGAACGTCGGCGTCACCACCTGGTCCGCGGTGCAGGGCTTCCTGTGGGGCAACCTGGCCGCCGTCGCGGTGGCCACGGTGGCGCTGCTGGTGCCGGTGCTGGAGGGGCTGGCCACCCAGGTGGCGGTGCTGTCCTACTGCATCCCGCTGACCGCCATCGGGCCCATCGTGCTGATCGTCTCGGACGCCGGCTCCCGGGCCACCTCGGTGTTCCTGGCCGCGATCAGCGTCTTCTTCACCACGGTGGTGGCCTGCCTGCTCGGCTGGCGGGCCGCGGACCGCGCTGCGCTCGACCTGGTGCGGGCGTACGGCGGCGGCCGGTGGGCGCAGCTGCGCAAGGTGCAGTTGGTCGCGGCGCTGCCGAACATCCTGGCCGGACTCAAGATCGCCGCCCCCGCCGCCTTCCTCGGTGCGGTCCTGGGCGAGTACTTCGGCGGCGTCGACTCCGGGATGGGCGTCGTCATCACGGCGGCACAGACCAACCTCCGGGTGGCGCAGATCTGGGCGCTGGCATTGATCTCCGGAGCGGTCGCCGGCGCCGGGTACGCGCTCGTCGGGCTACTGGCGCGGCTGGTGGCGCCGTGGTCGACCGGTGCCGACGACCCGGGCAGGGGACGGCCGTGACCGTGGACGCGCCCGCGGGCGGCCGCGGCACCGACCGTCCCGCCGTGCCGACCACGGCGACCCCCGCGCCGGACGGGCCGTCGCGCTCGGTGGCGGCCGATGTGCTGCGCCGGGTCGGCGTCTCGCTGCTGACCTTCGTGGTGTCCGCCGTCGTGCTGGTCCTGCTCTGGTACGCCTTCCTCTCGGTCTTCCGCATCGACTCGTTCGTCGGCAAGCGGCCGGTCGACGTGTGGCGGTACCTGTTCGACGTGCCGGCCGCCGCGAAGAACCGGTCGGCGCTGCTGTCCGGCCTGGGCATCACGCTGTCCGACGCGGCGATCGGGTTCGTGTCCGGCACGGTGCTGGCCGTGCTGGTGGCCGTGCTGTTCACGCTCGTGCGGCCGCTGGAGTTCGCATTCCTGCCGCTGGCCATGCTGCTGCGGTCCGTCCCGCTGGTGGCCATGGCGCCGCTGATCGGCCTGGTGTTCGGGCGCGGGATTGCCGGCGCGGCCGCCATCGGCGGCATCGTCGTGTTCTTCCCCGTGCTGGTCAACGTCTCGCTGGGGCTGCGGTCGGCGTCGCAGCAGTCGCTGGACGTGGTCCGGGTCAACGGCGGTTCCAGATGGACAGCGCTGCGGATGGTGGCCGTCCCGTCGGCGCTGCCCAACCTGTTCGCCGCGCTGCGGATCTCGGTGCCGGGAGCGGTCATCGGGGCCATGCTGTACGAGTGGCTGTTCAGTGCCAAGGGTCTGGGTGCGGCCATCTTCCGCGCCAACGCGCAGGTGCAGTACAACCTGGTGTGGGCGATCGTCGTGGTCGTCACCGGAGCCTCGATCGCCCTCTACACCGTGGTGGGCATCGTGGAGACCGTGGTGCTGTCCGCGTGGGGACCCAGCGCCGGTCGCCGCTGATGCCGGCCGGCCGGGCCGGGTGAGTGCGCTGGACCTGCACACCGTCGAGCGCGTCGTCGTCGCCCGCACCCGGGCCGACCTGGCCGAGCTCGGTCCCGACACCGCACCGCTGGCCGGCGGCACCTGGCTCTTCTCCGAGCCGCAGGACCACCTGCGGGCCCTGGTCGACCTCACCGGCCTGGGCTGGCCGGACGTCGAGGTGTCGCACGACGGGCTCACCGTCGCGGCCACCTGCCCGGTGGCGGTGCTGGCCGGCCTCGAACTGCCGGCCGGCTGGGCCGCGCGGCCGCTGCTCGCGCAGTGCTGTGCCGCGTTCCTCGCCCCGCCGAAGGTCCAGCGGTCCGCCACGGTCGGCGGCAATCTCTGCATGGCCTACCCGGCGGGGCCGATGATCTCGCTCGCCGCGGCCCTGGACGGGTCGGTGTGCCTCTGGTGCCCGGACGGCGGCGAGCGTCGGCTGCCGGTGACCGAGTTCGTCCTCGGGGACACCCGCACCGCGCTCCGCGCCGGCGAGGTCGTCCGCAGCCTCGCCCTGCCGGCCGCCGCGCTGGCCGCCCGGACCGCCTTCCGCAAGATCGCGCTGTCGCCGCTGGGCAGGTCCGGCGCGGTGGTGATCGGCCGGCGCGACGCCGACGGCTTCCACCTCGCGGTGAGCGCCGCCACGGTCCGGCCGGTGGTGCTGCGGTGGCCGGCGCCGCCCGGACCCGACCTGCTCGCGTCGGCGGTCGACGGCATCGACCCGGACCTGTGGCACGACGACGCGCACGGCGCCGCGGACTGGCGGCGCGCGGTCACCGGGGTGCTGGCCCGGGAGGTCGTCGCCGAGCTGTCGGGCGGGACCGCCGCATGACCGGCCCGCTGCGGTGCACCGTCAACGGCCGCGAGGTGGTCGCCGACGCGCGGCCCGGGCAGTGCCTGCGGACGTGGCTGCGGGAGACCGGCCACGTCGAGGTCAAGAAGGGCTGCGACGCGGGCGACTGCGGCGCCTGCTCGGTGCTCGTCGACGGCCGCGCGGTGCAGTCCTGCATCCACCCTGCGTTCCGGGTGGACGGCCGCTCGGTGACCACGGTCGCGGGGCTGGGCACCCCCGACCGGCTGCACCCGGTGCAGCAGGCCTTCCTCGACCGGGGCGCCTTCCAGTGCGGCTTCTGCACCGCGGGGATGATCGTCACCGGCGCCGCCCTGGACGACGCGGAGCGGGCGGACCTGCCCGCGGCGCTGCGCGGAAACCTGTGCCGCTGCACCGGCTACCGGCCGATCGCGGAGGCGCTCCGGCAGGGCACCGAGCCGGCCCCGGCCGACGTCGGAGCCGGGGCCGCGGAGCCGCCGGTCACCGCCGACGCCCCGGACGCGGACCGGGTCGCCGCGAGCGGCGTCGGCGCCTCGGTCCGGCCGCCGGCCGGTCGGCGGGTGGTGACCGGCACCGAGCCGTACACGCTGGACGGGCTCGTTCCCGGGACCCTGCACGCCGTCCTGGTGCACAGCCCGTACGCGCACGCCCGGATCGTCGCGGTGGACACCGTCGCGGCGCTGGCGGTGCCCGGCGTGGTCGCCGTGCTCACCCACCACGACGTCCCGGACGTCCTGTACTCCACCGGCCGGCACCAGAACCGGCTCGAGGACCCGGACGACACCCGGATGCTCGACGAGCGGGTGCGGTTCGTCGGGCAGCGGGTCGCCGTGGTCGTCGCCGAGACACCCGCGGCCGCCGACGCCGGGCGGCGGGCGGTCGACGTCCGGTACGAGGTGCTGCCCGCCCTGCTGGACCCGGAACGGGCCCGCGATCCCGGGGTCCCGCTGGTGCACGGCGACAAAGGGCCCCTGTCGCGGATCTCCGACCCGGCCCGCAACGTGGTCGCCGAGTCGCACACCGAGTTCGGCTCGGTGGCGGACGGTCTGGCCGAGGCGGACGCGGTCGTGGAGGGGGAGTGGACCACCGGGCGGGTCAACCACGTGGCGCTCGAGACGCACGGCGCCGTCGGCTGGCTCGACGACGACGGCCGGCTGGTGATCCGCACCAGCTCGCAGGTGCCGTTCCTGGTGCGCCGGGAGCTGTGCCGCATCCTCGACCTGCCGCCGGACCGGGTGCGGGTGCTGACGGCCCGCGTCGGCGGCGGGTTCGGCGGCAAGCAGGAGATGCTGGTCGAGGACGTCGTCGCGCTCGCGGTGCTGCGCACCGGCCGCCCGGTCACCCTCGAGCTGACCCGCACCGAGCAGTTCACCGCGACCCCGTCGCGACACCCCATGCGGGTGCGCGTCCGGGTCGGCGCGACGGCCGCCGGCGTGCTCACCGCGCTGGAGCTGGACGTGCTGGCCGACACCGGCGCCTACGGCAACCACGGCCCCGGCGTGCTGTTCCACGGCTGCAGCGAGTCCGTCGCGGTCTACCACTGCCCGAACAAGCGGGTCGACGCCGTGTCGGTCTACACGCACACCCTGCCGTCCGGCGCGTTCCGCGGTTACGGCCTCGGCCAGGTGACCTTCGCTGTCGAGTCCGCGATGGCCGACCTGGCCGACCGGCTCGGGCTGGACCAGGCCGAGTTCCGGCGGCGCAACGTCGTCCGGCCCGACCAGCCGCTGGTGTCCACCGACATCGCCCACAACGACCTGGTCTTCGGCTCGCACGGCGCGGAGCAGTGCCTGGACCTGGTCTCGGCCGCGCTGGCCGGCGGCCGCGGTCTCGAGGCGCCGGTCGGCCCGCAGTGGCGCACCGGTCAGGGCCTCGCGCTGGCCATGATCGCGACGATCCCGCCGCGCGGCCACTTCTCGGACGCCACGGTCGCGCTCTGCCCCGGCGGGCGATACGAGATCCGCGTCGGTACCGCCGAGTTCGGCAACGGCACGACGACGGTGCACACCCAGCTGGCGGCGCAGGTGCTGGGTACCGGCGCCGACCGGATCGACGTGCGGCAGTCGGACACCGATCTCGTCGACTACGACACCGGCGCCTACGGGTCCACCGGGACCGTGGTCGCCGGCAAGGCGGTCGCCGCCGCCGCCGCGGACCTGCGCCGGCAGATCCTCGAGGTGGCCGCCACGCTGGTCGATGCGTCCGCCGCCAGGAGTGACGCGCCGGGCGACCTCGGCCCGGACGGGGTGCGGTGCGGTGACGCCCTGATCGGCCTGGACGACGTGCTGGCGGCGGCCGGTCACCGGCGGGTCGACGGGCGGATCGTCGGGCGCGGGCGGGACACCGGGGCGGTGCGGTCGCTGGCGTTCAACGTGCAGGGCTTCCGGGTCGCCGTGGACACCGGCACCGGTGAGATCCGCATCCTGCAGTCGGTGCAGGCGGCCGACGCCGGAGTCGTCATCAACCCGGGCCAGTGCCGCGGTCAGATCGAGGGCGGGGTCGCCCAGGGCATCGGCTCGGCGCTGTACGAGCGGATGTTCCAGGACCCGTCCGGGGCGGTCGCCACCCGCGCGCTGCGCAACTACCACGTGCCGCAGCTGGCGGACGTGCCGGTGACGGAGGTCCACTTCGCGGAGACCGTGGACGAGCTGGGTCCGTTCGGCGCCAAGTCGATGAGCGAGTCGCCGTACAACCCGGTCGCGCCGGCGCTGGCCAACGCCGTCGCGGACGCCACCGGTGTCCGGATCCGCTCCCTGCCGCTGTCCCGCGACGTCGTCTGGCGGGCCCTCCGGGACGCCGGGGTGCACGCTGGGTGACCGTCCGGACGCGGAGTTGGTCGTGTGACCAAGTCGGTTCCGGCGACCGCTTGACGCGGCTCGGGGCGGACGGCACAGTCGGCGCGGCAGTGGCCGCCGCGCCCACCCCTCGGCCCGGCGGTCACTGCCCTCCACCCGGTTCCGGCTCGGGTCGGCGGGGCCGGGGGACGAGGGGCGCACGGAGCCCGCATGGCCCGCTGGGCCGGCGCCGGAGGTGCGGACGGACCGGATCGGGGGAGCCATGCCGCGCATGTCCGCGGCCGCGCGGCGGACGCTGCTGCTGGAAGCCGCGCGGCGGGTGATCGACCGGGACGGGGTCGCCGGCGTGACGACGCGGGCCGTCTGCGCCGAGGCCGGCATGGGTCAGGGCGCCTTCCACCACCTGTTCGCCAGCCGGGACGAGCTGCTGCACCAGGTGCTGTCCGAGCTGATCGAGGGCATCGTGGCGCGGTCCACCGACGTCGACCCCGCGACACCGTTCGAGCAGGTGCTGGTCGCCGCGCTGCTGCTGGACTGGGAGACCTTGCGGGACACCCCGAGGATCCGGACGGTGCTCTACGAGATCACCGTGGCGGGGCTGCGCGGCGCCGTCCAGCCCGACCTGGTGCGCTTCCAGTACCGCCGGTACCGGGAGGTCACCGAGCAGGCGCTGGCCCGGCTGGCCGAGCGGGCGGGCGTGCGGTGGACCGCACCGGTGCCGGCGGTGGCGCGCACGGTGATCGCCGCGCTGGACGGGATCGCGCTGCAGTACCTGGTCGACGGCGACGCGGACGCCGCCGGTGTCACGCTGCGGAGCTTCGCCAGGGATTTGGCCGGCCGCGCCGTCCCGGTGGACGCGCGGCCGGCGGAGCCCGCCGCCGGGTCGGGGACAATGGAGGGGTGAGTGCCCTGCCGTCCGCCGCTGCCGCGTCCCCGTCGATCCCTGCCGCCGCCGTGCCGAGCGGCGCCACCGTGTCGCCGGTGCCGCGGCTGGTGGCCTGCGACATGGACGGCACGCTGCTGGACCTCTCCGGTGCCCGGGTGAGCGACCGCAACGTCGCCGCGCTGCGCCGGGCGGCGGACCGCGGCGCGCGGGTGGTGATCGCCACCGGGCGCCCGGTGTGGTGGCTGGATCCCGTGCTGGAGACGGGTTTCCGTGGCACGGCGGTGTGCATGAACGGAGCGGTGGTGTACGACACCGGCACCCGCGACATCGTGTCCGCGAGCCCGCTGACACCCGAGGCCATGCAGGACTTCCTGTCCGGCCTGGAGCGGGAACTGGCCGGCGCGGACCGCTTCTCGGTCGCCGTCGAGCGGTTGGGCACCACCGTGGACGAGTGCTTCGCCGAGGCCGACTACGACCACCCGTGGAGCACCGGGCACTTCCGGCTCACCGACCGCGAGGACCTGCTGTCCGCGCCCGCCGCCAAGATGCTGGTGCGGGCGGGGCACGACTCGGACACCCTGGCCGCCGCCGCCCGCGCGGTGGGTGACGACCAGGTGGCCATCACGTTCTCCTCCAGCGACGGGCTCATCGAGATCGCCGCGGCGGGTGTCAACAAGGGCAGCACCCTGGCCCGGCTGGCCGCGGAGTGGGGCATCGACGCGGCGGAGGTGGTGGCCTTCGGCGACATGCCGAACGACCTGGAGATGCTGCGGTGGGCCGGGCGCGGTGTGGCCATGGGCAACGGCCATCCCGACGTCGTCGCGGCGGCCGACGAGCAGGCACCGCACCACGGCGACGACGGCGTGGCTGCCGTGCTGGAGCGCTGGTTCTGACGGTCTTGCGGCCGTCGGCCGGGCTCTGCCCACGGCGCGGGGGGGCAGCGGTGCGCCGACCCGCCGGGTGCGGGCGGCCGGTGTCCCGGCCGCCCGCGCCGGATCAGTGGGCGCCGACCGGCTCCAGGTGCGGCGCGTCGTCCCAGCGGCCGCGGGCGTACTGCGCCGGGTAGGGCGCCTCGCGCCAGGTCAGGCCGAGGGCGGCGGCGGCGCGCAGCGGCCAGGCCGGTTCCCGCAGGGCGGCGCGGGCCAGCAGGATCGCGTCGGCGTCGCCGTCGGCGAGGATCTGCTCCGCGTGGTGCGGGTCGTCGACCAGGCCGACGGCGGCGGTGACGATGCCGGAGCCGCGCCGGATCTCGGCCGCCAGGGGCACCTGGTACCCCGGACCGACGGGGATCTCGGCGGGCAGCAGGCCGCCGCTGGAGGCGTCGACCACGTACGACGCCGCGGGCCAGCAGCAGCCCGGCGAGGCGGGTGGACTGCGCGGTGTCCCAGGCACCCTCGATCCAGTCCGTGGCCGACAGCCGGACGAACAACGGCTTGCCGGCCGGCCAGGCGCCGCGGACGGCGTCGACGACCTCGAGCAGCAGCCGGGTGCGGCCGTCGAAGTCGCCGCCGTACCCGTCGGTGCGGTGGTTGCTCAGCGGGGACAGGAACTGGTGCAGCAGGTACCCGTGCGCGGCGTGCAGCTCGACCACGTCGAAGCCGGCGAGGTCGGCGCGGCGCGTGGCGTCGACGAAAGCGGCCTTGAGCGCGGTGAGGTCGTCGGCGGTCATCTCGCGCGGGGCGGCGTAGCCGGGGAACGCGTCGGCGGACGGGCCGACGGTCGGCCAGCCGCCCTCGTCGGCGGGGACGGTGCCGGTGGGCTCGCCCGGGAAGCCACGGTAGGTGGAGGCCTTGCGGCCGGCGTGCGCGAGCTGGACACCGATGGCGGCACCCTGGCCGTGGACGAAGTCGACGATGCGCGCCCACGCCGCCGTCTGCTCCTCGTTCCACAGGCCGGTGTCCTGCGGGCTGATCCGGCCCTCCGGGGTCACCGCAGTGGCTTCGGTGAGGATGAGCCCGAAGCCGCCCTGCGCGCGGGCTCCCAGGTGCACCAGGTGCCAGTCGGTCGGCACGCCGTCCTGCTCGGTGACCGAGTACTGGCACATCGGCGCCAGCCAGATCCGGTTGGGCACGCTGAGGTCGCGCAGGGAGATGGGGGTGAAGAGATGAGCCACGCCAGGCAGAACCGGTGCCGCCGGCCGGCTGTTCCCCCGCCCGGCGTGGGGTAGGTCTCCCGGCCCGGCGCCGCAGCGCGGGGCCCGGAACGGCCGGCGGGGCGACTCTCGGCCGGCGGGCGGCCCTCGCAGTGCGGAGGCACACTGGGCCGATGACCGTTCCCGACGTCCCGCACCCCGACGTGCCCGGTCCCTCGGAACCGGGGCCGCTGAGCCCCGACCGCCCCCCGGTCCCGCTCGAGCCGCGCCCTGCGACCCCCGAGCCGGCCCGCCCGAACCCCGGCGGCCCGCTGCCCGACCCGACGATCCCCGAGCCGGACCCGACCGCGCCGCCGCCCCTGGGGTGAGGCGAGGAGACCTGAATGACGGCGCCGGTCGTCTTCCCGGTCTCCTGATGGCTCAGCCCCCGACCACCCGCTGCACCACCTCGGCCACCCGCGACGCCCGCCCCGTCCGCTCCTCGCGCCGGTCGGCGGTGGCCATGGCGCGCAGGCCGGCGTTGATGCCGAGCCAGCGCAGGGGCTCGGGCTCCCAGCGGCGGGAGCGGTGGCCGACCCAGGGCAGCCGGGTCAGCTCGGTGTCGCGTCCGGTGACCAGGTCCGCGAGGGTGCGGCCGGCGAGGTTGGCGGTGGCGACGCCGTCGCCGACGTAGCCGCCGGCCCAGGCCAGCCCGGTGCGGCGGTCCAGCCCGACCCCGGCGTGCCAGTCCCGTGGGATACCCAGCGCGCCGCCCCAGGCGTGGGTGAACCGGGCACCGGCCAGTGCCGGGAACAGGTCGACGACGGTGCGCCGGAGCCGGTCGAAGACCCCCGGATCGCGGTCGAAGTCGGGCCGGATCCGGGAACCGGCGTGGTAGGGCGCGCCCCGCCCGCCGAAGACAATGCGACCGTCCGCCGTCCGCTGCCCGTAGCTGATCAGGTGCCGGTGATCGGTGAACGTCGGCCGCGTCGCCAGGCCCACCGCGTCGAGCGTCGCGGCGTCCAGGGGCTCGGTGGCGACGATCAACGAGTACACCGGCGCCAGGTCCCGGTGCGAGCCCTCGAGCCCCGCCGTGTACGCCTCCGTCGCCCGCACCACCACGTCGGCGGTCACCGTCCCGCGGTCGGTGAGCACCCGCCCCGGCTCGATCCGGCGGACCCGGGTGCCCTCGAACACCGCCACCCCCGCCCGCTCGACCGCGTCGGCCAACCCGCGGACCAACGCTCCGGGATCCACTGCGGCGCAGTGCCGGGTGAACGACGCGCCCAGCGCGCCCGCGACACCGGCCACCTCCGCGGTGGCCCGCCGGTCGAGCAGCCGCACGTCGTCCTCGGTGTCGCCCCATGCGTAGGCGTGGGCCACCTCGTCCTGCGCGCGCTGCCACTGCGTGGCGGACCGGGCGAACGCCACCGTGCCGCCGCGGACCCAGCCGCAGTCGATGGCCTCCGCGGCGACGGTGTCCGCGACCGCGTCGATGCTCTGCCGCATCGCGGCCTTCATCGCCAGCGCGGCCGGCCGGCCGTGTCGCCGGGCGATCCGCTCCCAGGACGCCGGGAACAGGTCCGAGCACCAACCGCCGTTGCGTCCGGAGGCGCCGAACCCGGCGGTCTCCGCCTCGAGCACCGCCACCCGGATCGACGGGTCGGCACGCCGCAGGTGGAACGCCGTCCACAGCCCGGTGAAGCCCGCCCCGACCACCGCCACGTCGAACGAGCGGTCGCCCGGCAGCGGTGACCGCCGGGCCAGCGAGCCGGGGAACCGGTCCAGCCACAGGCTCAGCCCGCGGTAGGGCCAGCTCGGCGGCACGGGCGACACGGGCGGGACGGCCGCGTCGGGCTCCGCGGCGCTCGTCAGATCTGGTCCCAGGCGCGGGTCAGCACGGACCGCAGCATCTGCTCCATCTCGTCGAACTCGGCCTGGCCGCAGGTGAGCGGCGGGGCCACCTGGACGACGGGGTCGCCGCGGTCGTCGGCGCGGCAGTACAAACCGGCCTCGAACAGCGCCCCGGAGACGAAACCGCGCAGCACGCGCTCGCTCTCCTCGGGGGAGAAGGTCGCCTTGGTCTTCTTGTCCTTGACCAGCTCGATGCCGTAGAAGTACCCGTCGCCGCGCACGTCCCCGACGATCGGCAGGTCGTGCAGCCGCTCGAGGGTGGAGCGGAACAGGTTCTCGTTGCGGCGGACGTTGCCCAGCAGGTCCTCCCGATCGAACAGGTCCAGGTTCGCCAGCGCCACCGCGCAGGACACCGGGTGGCCGCCGAACGTGTAGCCGTGGGCGAAGATCGTGTCGCCGTGCGCGAACGGCTCGAAGATGCGGTCGGAGATGATCGCCGCGCCGAGCGGCGCGTAACCGGACGTCAGACCCTTGGCGGTGGTGATGATGTCGGGCTGGTAGCCGTACTTGTCGGCGCCGAACATGGTGCCCAGCCGGCCGTACGCGCAGATCGTCTCGTCCGAGACCAGCAGGACGTCGTAGCGGTCGCAGATCTCGCGCAACCGGTCGAAGTAGCCGGGCGGCGGTGGGAAGCAGCCACCGGCGTTCTGCACCGGCTCGACGAACACCGCCGCCACCGTGTCCGGCCCTTCGGCCAGGATGGCCTCCTCGGCCCGGTCCGCCGCCCACAGCCCGAAGGCCTTCTCGTCGTCCGCGACGAAGTACGGCGCGCGGTAGAAGTTGGTGTTGGGGATCCGGACCGAGCCCGGCACGAGCGGCTCGAACGCCTGCTTGAACGGCGGCACGCCGGTGATCGACAGCGCACCCTGGGTGGTGCCGTGGTAGGCGATGGCCCGCGACAGCACCTTGTGCTTGCCGGGCTTGCCGGTCAGCTTGAAGTACTGCTTGGCGACCTTCCAGGCGGTCTCGACGGACTCGCCGCCACCGGAGGAGAAGAACACCCGGTTCAGGTCACCGGGGGCCAGCGCCGCGAGCCGGTCGGCCAGCTCGATGGCCGTCGGGTGCGCGTACGACCAGATCGGGAAGTACGCCAGCTTGCGGGCCTGCGCCGCCGCGGCGTCGGCCAGCTCGGCCCGGCCGTGCCCGGCCTGCACGGTGAACAGCCCGGACAGCCCGTCCAGGTACCGCTTGCCGTTGCTGTCGTAGATGTAGGCGCCCTCGCCGCGCTCGATCACCGGCACCGGCTTGTCCGCGTAGCTGGACATGCGGGTGAAGTGCATCCACAGGTGGCCGGCGTCCTGGCCGCCCTCCTGCGGCACGAAGCTCGAGGTGTCGTCCAGGACGGTGTTCGGCGAACTCATCGGGTACCCCAGTGGTAGGTCTGCTTGGACAGTTTCAGGTAGACGAACGACTCCGTGGAGCGCACGCCCGGGATGGTGCGGATCCGCTCGTTGAGCAGCGTCAGGAGGTGGTCGTCGTCCTCGCAGACCACCTCGACGAGGATGTCGAACGAGCCGGCGGTGATCACGACGTAGTCGACCTCGTCCATGTCGACCAGGGCCTGAACCACCGGGTCGAGGTTGCCCTCGGCCCGCAGGCCGATCATGGCCTGGCGGGTGAAGCCGACCTGCAGCGGGTCGGTGACCGCGACGATCTGCACCACGCCGCTGCCGACCAGCCGACCGACCCGTTGCCGGACGGCCGCCTCGGACAGGCCGACCGCCGCGGCGATCGCCGCGTAGGGCCGGCGTCCGTCCTGCTGGAGCTGCTCGATGATGGCCTTGGAGTGGTCGTCCAGCAGTGCCGGCCGGGACCGGACCACCCGCAGCTCGCCATCGCTGGCGGGGCCGGGCGCGGTACGGGTCACCCCTCGATGATGGCAATCGCCGGGCCGCCGGTGCAACCCCACCATGCGTCGATCCGTCGATCGAGCGTCCACTGGACGCGGAAAGCCTTGCTTGTGGCCGCCGGGGATGCGATAACCGTCGTGACCAGGGGCCAGCGGTGCGGGGAGTGTCAGGGGAGGTGCACCGGTGCGGATCGTCGTCGACGGTGCCGTGTCGCCCGGCCGGGATGCCGTCCCGGTCCTGCTGCCCGTCCGCGTCGCCGCCGGTCGCGCGGCCGCTCGGTACGCTGAGCCCGGCCCGGGTCCTTGGGCGGCCAGGGCAACCGGTGCGAGGCCGGCGCCGAGCCGCCGCTCCGGGGGTTCGTCCGGACGGCCAACCGGTCACCGGCACCCGAACCGGGCATGCCGGACCGGATGCCGGGGCCGGAGCGGCGACGGGG
The DNA here is from genome assembly GCF_014646215.1 of Nakamurella endophytica. Lineage (GTDB taxonomy): Bacteria > Actinomycetota > Actinomycetes > Mycobacteriales > Nakamurellaceae > Nakamurella > Nakamurella endophytica. Next base: position 33,881 of record NZ_BMNA01000016.1, on the reverse strand, counting down.
CCGCGCCTGGCCGGGGTTTCCGCCCCGTTCAGGCGACACCGGAAGCGCCAGAGGCGGTTTACGTTGCGATCGTGCTACCGAGCGACGGAATCCCTTGCGGCAGCCCCCCGGTGATGTGACGATCGCTCGACCGATGACCGCCAGGAGGTTTTCGTATGCCCGTTCCCGACCGTGACCAGCAGGAGATCCTGGCGCAGCTGCGCCGTGCCGGCCTGAGCCGGCGCACGCTGCTGCGCGGCGCCGGGATGGGCGGGGCAGCCGCCCTGCTGGCCGCCTGCGGGGTGAAGGGGACCGGCAGCGGGGCCTCGTCGTCCTCCACCGGCGCGTCGTCCTCGTCCACCGGTGTGTCCTCGTCGGCCGCGGCACCCGCCGGGTCGTCGGCCTCCGGTGCGGCCACCTCCGGCTCGTCGGCCGGCACCTCGAGCAGCGCGTCCGCCTCCGTCCCGTCGGTCGCCGACCGGTCGGACACCGACAAGACGTTGAACTGGTCCAACTGGCCGGAATACATCGACGTCGGCGAGAACAACGCCAGCGACCACCCGACGCTCGACGCCTTCACCAAGGAGACCGGCATCAAGGTCACCTACACCGAGGACGTCAACGACAACAACCAGTACTTCGCCAAGATCCAGCCGCAGCTGTCCGCCGGTCGTCCGATCAACGCCGACCTGTTCGTGGTCACCGACTGGATGGCCGGCAAGCTCATCCAGCTGGGCTGGGTGCAGCCGCTGGACCACGCGCTGATCCCGAACCTGAAGAACCTGCAGCCGGCGCTGATGGACGTGCCGTTCGACAAGGGGCGTAAGTACTCGCTGACCTGGCAGTCCGGTCTGACCGGCATCGCGCAGAACCCCGCGGCGCTCGGCGGCAAGAAGGTCGAGTCGATGGACCAGCTGCTCACCGACTCGTCGCTGCGCGGCAAGGTCACCCTGCTGACCGAGATGCGCGACACCGTCGGGCTGACGCTGCTCGATCTCGGCTACAACCCCGAGGACTTCACCGACGAGCAGTTCACCGAGGCCATGGCCAAGCTGCAGGCGGCCGTGGACGCCAAGCAGATCCGGCAGTTCACCGGCAACGACTACGCGCAGGGACTGGTCGCCGGCGACATCGCCGCGTGCCTGGCGTGGACCGGCGACGTGGTGACGCTCAAGGCGGACAACCCGGACCTGCAGTACGTGCTGCCGGAGGCCGGCTACACGCTGTGGAGCGACAACCTGGTCGTCCCGATCCTGACGCCGCACAAGAAGAACGCCGAGACGTTGATCAACTACTACTACCAGCCGGCGGTCGCCGCGCAGGTGGCCGAGGCGGTCAACTACATCACCCCGGTGGTGGGCACCAAGGAGGTGCTGGCCAAGCAGGATCCGGAGACGGCCAAGAACGTCCTGATCTTCCCGGACGCGGCCACGCTGTCCAAGGCCAAGGGCTTCATGGAGCTGGACCCGGACCAGGAGAAGCGGTACAACGCCGCGTTCGCCAAGCTCTCCGGGGCGTGAGCGCGGTGACCGGTGCGGTGCGCGGTGCGGTGACCGGTCCCGGGCCGGCGACCGCTGCGGTCCCGGCGCCCGGTGCCGGTCGCCGGGTCGCGGCCGCCCCGGACGGTGGCGGCGGTGTCGAGATCCGGGGGTTGGTGAAGGCGTTCGGCGCCACCCGCGCCGTCGACGGCATCGACATCTCGGTGCCGGAGGGGTCGTTCTTCGCGCTGCTCGGCCCGTCGGGCTGCGGCAAGACGACCACGCTGCGGATGGTGGCCGGCCTGGAGGAGCCGACGGCCGGCGCCATCCACATCGGCGGCCGCGACGTCGCCGGCACCCGGCCCTACCAGCGGCCGACCAACACGGTGTTCCAGAACTACGCGCTGTTCCCGCACATGACGATCTTCGAGAACGTCGCCTTCGGTCTGCGCCGGCGCAAGGTGGGCGACGTCCGCCGTCAGGTCATGGAGATGCTGGAGCTGGTCGAGCTGACCCACCTGGCCCAGCGGAAGCCGGCCCAGCTGTCGGGCGGCCAGCAGCAGCGGATCGCCGTGGTGCGGGCGCTGGTCAACCGGCCGAAGGTGCTGCTGCTCGACGAGCCGCTGGGCGCGCTGGATCTCAAGCTGCGCCGGCAGATGCAGCTGGAGCTCAAGCGCATCCAGACCGAGGTCGGCATCACGTTCATCCACGTGACGCACGACCAGGAAGAGGCCATGACCATGGCCGACACCATCGCGGTGATGAACCTGGGCAGGGTCGAGCAGCTCGGCGCCCCGGTCGAGCTGTACGAGAACCCGCGCACCGCGTTCGTCGCCGGGTTCCTCGGGCAGTCCAACCTCCTGGCGGCCCGGGTGGTGGCCCGGCACGGCGACGTCGTCGAGCTGTCCGCCGAGGGCAACCGGATCCTCATGCCGGCGGCCCGGCTGTCCGTGCCGGGGCCGGACGTCGAGGTCGGCGTCCGGCCGGAGAAGGTGCACCTGGGCGATCTCGGCGTCGCCGAGGAGGGCTGGAACCGGATCGACGGCACGGTGGTCGACGCGTCCTTCATCGGCGTCTCGACGCAGTACCTCGTCCGCACCCGGCAGGACGAGGAGCTGACGGTCTTCACCCAGAACCTGTCCACCCACCTGCGTCGGGTCGGCGAGCAGGTCACCCTGTCCTGGCGCCCGGAGCACACCTTCGGTCTGGAGACCGGCGCCTGGGAGCGGGCGACCGCCGCGGAGACCGCCTCATGAGCGTGGCGGCGGCCGGGGTCGGCATCTCCTCGGTGGAACGGACCGGCGGACCGGACGGCCCCGTGCGCGGCGCGGGCCCGGACTCCGCCGGCCCGGTCGGCTCACGCCGGCTGACCCCGTACTTCCTGCTGCTGCCGGCGCTGCTGGCGCTGGTGGTGTTCTACGTCCTGCCGACGCTGACGTTGGCGTCGACCTCGCTGCAGACCGGCGACCTCCAGCAGGGCTACTCGATCACCTGGCACTGGGCCACTTACGGCGACGTGCTGACGCAGTACTGGCCGCAGTTCCTGCGGTCCTTCGCCTATGCGGCCGCCGCCACCCTGTTCGCGCTGCTGATCGCCTACCCCTTGGCCTACACCATCGCCCGCCGGGCCGGTCGGTGGCGCAACGTGCTGCTGGCGCTGGTGGTCGCGCCATTCTTCACCAGCTTCCTGATCCGCACGCTGGCCTGGCGGCAGATCCTGGCCGACCAGGGCTGGGTGGTCTCGATCATGAAGTCCACCGGGCTGATGTCGGTGACCGACTGGCTGGGGCTGACGTCGGGCCGGTTGCTGGCGACGCCGGTGGCGGTGGTGCTCGGCCTGACCTACAACTTCCTGCCGTTCATGACGCTGCCGCTGTACACCTCGCTGGAGAAGATCGACCCGGCGCTGCTGCAGGCCTCCGGCGACCTGTACGCCAACGCCTGGCAGGGGTTCTGGCGGGTGACCTGGCCGCTGTCGCTGCCCGGGGTGGTCGGCGGGACCCTGCTGACCTTCATCCCGGCCGCCGGTGACTTCGTCAACCAGCAGTTCCTCGGGTCGGTGTCCGAGACCATGACCGGCAACGTCATCGACTCCTTGGCGCTGACCCAGCGCGACTACCCGAGCGCCGCGGCCATGTCCCTGGTGCTGATGGTGGCGATCGTCGTCCTGGTGACCGTGTACGTGCGCCGCTCCGGCACGGACGAGCTGGTGTGACGCCGTGACCTCGCTGAGCCCCGCCGCCACCACATCGACCCCCTCGGCCCGGTCGCGGGTGTCGGCGACCGACGCCCGCCGGCCGGCCCCGCGGCCGCGCCCGCGTCCGGGCCGCTGGCTGCGCGAGCACCTGGTCGTGTTCTTCGGCGCCCTCGGACTGCTCTACCTGTTCGTGCCGATCTTCGTGGTGGTGCTGTTCTCCTTCAACCAGCCGACCGGCCGCTTCAACTACACCTGGGTGCGGTTCTCCACCAACGCCTGGGCGCACCCGTGCGCGGTCTCCGGCATGTGCGACTCGCTGCTGGTCAGCATCAAGATCGGCGTGCTGGCGACGCTGACCGCCACCCTGCTCGGCACCCTGGCCGCGTTCGCCCTGGGCCGGCACCGGTTCCGCGGCCGCGCCGTCACCAACGTGTTGATCTTCCTGCCGATGGCCACCCCGGAGGTGGTGGCCGGGTCGTCGCTGCTGACGTTGTTCATCAACATCGGCGTCCCGCTGGGCCAGCTGACGATCTTCATCGCGCACGTCATGTTCTGCGTCAGCTTCGTCATCGTCACGGTCAAGGCCCGGCTGGCCGGTATGGACCCGCGGCTGGAACAGGCGGCCATGGACCTGTACGCCAACCGCACCCAGACGTTCCTGCGGGTCACCCTCCCGCTGGTGCTGCCCGGCATCGTCGCGGCCGCGCTGCTGAGCTTCTCGCTGTCCTTCGACGACTTCATCATCACCAACTTCAACTCCGGGTCGACGGTGACCTTCCCGATGTTCGTCTGGGGCGCCTACCAGCGGGCGCTGCCGGTGCAGGTCAACGTCATCGGCACGGCCATGCTGCTGATCACGCTCGTCGTGGTCGGCGGCGGGTTGCTGCTGCGCCGCCGCCGCCCGGCCGCCGGGAGGCGCTGACCACCATGTCGCAGACCGGGAACGTCGCCACCTCCGCCGGTGTCGGGACGGACCGCGCGCGCAGCGCCCCGGCCCCCGCGGTCCCGGCGTCCGGCACGACACCCCCGGTCGCCGGGACGCCGAGCGGCGGCTCGGGCGAGCCGTTCACCGTCCTCGACCCGTGCACCGGCCGGCCGCTCACCCGGTACGCCACGGCCACGGCCGCCGACGTCGACGCGGCGGTCCACCGGGCGCGGGCCGCGTTCGGGTCCTGGTCGCGGACCACCCCCGCCGAGCGCTCCACCCTGCTGCACGCGCTGGCCGCCGAGCTGGAGCGCCGCGCGGGCGAGCTGGCGACGGCGGAGTCCGCCCAGACCGGGAAGCCGCACAAGCTGTCGACGGGCTTCGACGTCCCCGGCACCGTGGACAACACCGCCTTCTTCGCCGGCGCCGCCCGGGTGCTCGAGGGATCGGCGGCGGGCGAGTACTCGCCGGACCACACGTCGCTGGTCCGGCGGGAGCCGGTGGGTGTGGTCGGTTCCGTGGCGCCCTGGAATTACCCCCTGCAGATGGCGGCCTGGAAGATCCTGCCGGCGGTGGCGGCGGGCAACACCGTCGTCCTCAAGCCGGCCGAGATCACCCCGCTGACCGCGGTGCTGCTGGCCGAGTCGGCCGCCGCGGCCGGAATCCCCGACGGCGTGGTGCAGGTCGTCGCCGGCACCGGCGCCGAGGCCGGAGCGGCGCTCGTCGCCCACCCCGGCGTGGACATGGTCTCCTTCACCGGGTCCACCGCGGTGGGCCGGCGGGTGATGGCCGAGTGCGCCGCCCGGTCGGCGCGGGTCCACCTCGAACTCGGCGGCAAGGCGCCGTTCGTGGTGTTCCCGGACGCCGACCTGGAGGCGGCCGTGCACGGCGCCGTCGCCGGCTCGCTGATCAACACGGGCCAGGACTGCACCGCGGCCACCCGCGCCTACGTGCACCGGGACCTGCTGAACCGCTTCGTCTCCGGGGTGGCCGACCTGTTCGCCGGCATCGTGCTCGGTGCTCCGGACGATCCGGCCACCGACCTCGGGCCGCTGTCCTCGGCGCGGCACCGGGACAAGGTCGCCGCCATGGTGGCGCGGGCGGAGGCCGACGGCGCGACGGTGCTCGCGCCGGGCCGGCTGCCCGGCGGCGACCTGGGCGGGGGCTTCTGGCACCGGCCGACACTGGTCGTCGGCGCCGCGCAGCGCTCGGAGATCGTCCGGCAGGAGGTGTTCGGGCCGGTGCTGGCGGTGCTGCCGTTCGACACCGACGACGAGGCACTCGAGCTGGCCAACGACACCGCCTACGGGCTGGCCGCCTCGGCCTGGACGGGCAGCGTCACCCGGGCGCTGCGCGCGTCCGCGGAGCTGCGCGCCGGCACGGTGTGGATCAACGACCACATCCCGATCTTCTCCGAGATGCCGCACGGCGGGTTCGCCGCCTCGGGCTTCGGCAAGGACATGTCGGTGTACTCGCTGCAGGAGTACACCCAGATCAAGCACGTCGCGATGGACCGCACCGGGATCGGCCGGAAGAGCTGGCACCGGACGGTGTTCGGGCTGCCCGACTGACCGCCGCGGTGGCGTGGGGACCTCTGACGTTCCTCGTGCCGCCCGCCGTCCGTCGACCCGCACCGACCGAGAGGTGTACCCGGATGTCCCCGTTGCTGCCCGGCGGCAGGTCGCGGGCGCGCGCGGTCCGGCACGCGTTGTCCGACAGCGAGCCGGTCTGCTGGTGGCTCGACGACACGGACGCGCCGGAGCCGCGACCGCCGCTGTCCGGCCCGGTGCGGGCGGACCTGGCCGTCGTCGGCGGCGGCTACTCCGGACTGTGGACGGCCCTGCTCGCCAAGCAGGAGGACCCGTCGCGCGAGGTCGTGCTGCTGGAGGGGCGGACGCTGGGCTGGGCGGCGTCCGGCCGCAACGGCGGGTTCTGCTCGGCGTCGCTGACCCACGGCCAGGCCAACGGGATGGACTGGTACCCGCAGGACATGCCCCGGCTCGAGCGGCTCGGCCGCGCCAACCTGGCCGGCATCGTCCGCACCATCGAGGACCACGGCATCGACTGCAAGCTCGAGAAGACCGGCGAGCTCAAGGTCGCGACGGAGAGCTACCAGATCGGCGACCTGGCCGCCGACTACGAGCGGATGCTCGACTTCGGCGACGACGCCGAGCTGCTCGACGTGGCGGCCACCCGGGCCCTGGTCAACTCGCCCACCTACCTGGGCGCCATCTGGGGCAAGGACAAGACCGTGCTGCTGGACCCGGCACGGCTGGTGTGGGGGCTGGCCGACGCGTGCGAGCGGCTCGGCGTGCGGATCCACGAGAACACCCATGTCGAGACCCTCGTGCGGGACGGCCGGCGGATCTGCCTGACCACGCCGCACGGCTCGGTCTCCGCGGACCAGGTGGCCCTGGGCACCAACGCGTTCCCGTCGCTGCTCAAGCGGGTCCGGCCGTACGTGGTGCCGGTCTACGACTACGCCATGGCCACCGAGCCGCTGTCGGCGGCGCAGCTGGCGACCATCGGCTGGCAGGGCCGGCAGGGCGTCTCCGACGCCGGGAACCTGTTCCATTACTACCGTCTCACCGACGACAACTGCATCATCTGGGGCGGCTACGACGCGGTCTACCACTACGGCAACCGCATCGACCCGGCGCTGGACCAGCGCCCGGAGACCTTCGCCCGGCTCGCCGACCACTTCTTCGCGACGTTCCCCCAGCTCGAGGGCGTGCGGTTCACGCACACCTGGGGCGGCGTGATCGACACCTGCTCGCGCTTCTTCCCGTTCTTCGGCACCGGGCACCACGGACAGGTGGCGTACGCGGTCGGCTACACCGGGCTCGGCGTCGGCGCCACCCGGTTCGGGGCGCAAGTCATGCTCGACCTGCTCTCCGGCGAACGCACCGAGCTGACGTCCATGCCGACGATCCGCGGCAAGCCGGTGCCGTTCCCGCCGGAACCCCTGCGCTCCACCGTGATCAACCTGACCCGCTGGTCCGCGGCCAGGGCCGACGCCCGCGCCGGCCACCGCAACCTGTGGTTGCGCTCGCTGGACCGGTTCGGGCTGGGGTTCGACTCGTGAACGGCCGCAGGGTCTCCCGATGAGCACGGTTTCCCGATGAGCACGGTGGAGCTGGCGGCCGACTGCAGCCGGTGCTCGGGGCTGTGCTGCGTGGCGCTGCCCTTCGGCCGGTCCGCCGACTTCGCCATCGACAAGCCGGCCGGCGTGCCGTGCGTGCACCTGCAGGGCGACTTCCGCTGCGGCATCCACGACCGGTTGCGACCCGAGGGCTTTCCCGGATGCACGGTGTTCGACTGCTTCGGCGCGGGGCAGCGCGTCACCCGGGAGACCTTCCACGGCCGCGACTGGCGCACCGATCCCGCGCTGGCCGCGTCCATGTTCGCCGCCCTGCTGGTGGTGCGGGACCTGCACGAGATCCTGCTGCTGCTCGGGCAGGCGGGCGCCGCCGTGGCCGCCGCCCGGGGGACCGCGACCGGCGCCGGCGAGCTCGCGGCTCGGGTCCGCGACCTGGTCGCGACGGTGGAGGCTCTCGCGGCCGGCACCTCCGACGAGCTGGCTGCCGTCGATGTCGGGCGGCTGCGGCAGCAGGTCGGACCGGTGCTCGGTGCGGTCAGCGCGGCGGTGCGGCGGGCCGACCCCGCGGTGGGCGGGTCGGCACGGGGCGGCCGGGGGAGGGGCGGTCGCGGCCGGTTCCGCCCGGGGGCCGACCTGGCCGGCGCGGACCTCGCCGGCCGGGACCTGCGCGGTGCGGACCTGCGGGCGGCGGAGCTGCGTGGGGCGGTGCTGCTCGCCACCGACCTGTCCGGGGCCGACCTGCGGGGCGCCGACCTCCTCGGCGCGGACCTGCGCGACGCCCGGCTCGCCGGCGCCGACCTGCGCGGTGTGCTGTACCTGACCGGGCCGCAGGCGGCGGCCGCGCGGGGCGACGCGTCCACCCGGCTCCCGGACGGCCTGGCCCGGCCGCGGCACTGGCCGCCCGGCCGACGCCTTGCCGCGGGAGGAGGCGCCGGGACAAGCTGAGCCGTCCCGGGCACCGCAGAGCGCGGGCCCGGCACGGGCGGCGAGAGCCGCCGCCCGGTACCACCGAACCGAAGGACTGGAACTCCCCATGGCGCGCTACGGCGCAATGTACGGGCCCGACGTGACCTTCACCGGGGTCCCGCGGTGCGACCTGTCCGACCCGAGCAGCTACGAGAACGCCACCGCGGTGATCGTCGGCGCTCCGTACGACTCCGGGACCTCCTACCGCTCCGGCGCCCGCATGGGCCCGATGGCCCTGCGGGTCTGCGACTACTCGGAGCACACCGGATCCCGCCCGCACCTGTCGCTGCGGGTGGACCCGCTCGGCGACCTGGGGGTGGTCGACGCCGGCGACGTCGAGATGGCCCCGACCGAGACGATCCGCTCGCTGCGGGCCCTGCAGGACGTGGTCCGCGGGCTGGCCGAGGCCGGGAAGATCCCGGTGATCCTCGGCGGCGACCACACCGTGGCCATGGCCGACATCACCGGGCTGGCCGAGCACTACGGCTACGGCCGCATCTCGGTGATCCACTTCGACGCCCACGCCGACACCGGCGACCTGCAGTTCGGATCGCTGTACGGGCACGGCCTGCCGATGCGCCGGGTCATCGAGTCCGGTGCCGTCCCCGGGCACAAGTTCTTCCAGGTCGGGCTGCGCGGGTACTGGCCCGAGCCGCCGGAGCTGGCCTGGATGGCCGAGCAGGGCATGCGCGGGTACGAGATGGCGGAGATCCGCCGGCGCGGGCTCGACGAGGTGATCGCCGAGGTGATCGAGCTGGCCGGGCGGGACACCGACGGGGTGTTCCTGTCGGTCGACATCGACGTGGTCGACCCGGGCATGGCGCCCGGCACCGGCACCCCGGAACCCGGCGGGCTGACCGGCCGGGAGCTGCTGGACGCGGTGCGGCAGATCGGCCGGGACACCCGGCTGGTGGGCATGGAGATCGTCGAGGTGGCGCCGCCGTACGACCAGGCCGACGTCACCGCCATGCTGGGCAACCGGGTGGTGCTGGAGACCCTGGCCGGCATCGCCCGCCGCCGGGCCGACGAGGCCAGCGGCACCCGCTGGGACGAGTCGACCCCGGTGCTGGCCGGCCGTGCCGAGCCCGCGGTCCGGTCCGGTCCCGGCAAGCTGCGCATCCTGCTGGTCGGCGCGGGTGGGGTCGGCTCCGCGGTGGTCGCCACGGCGGCCCGGCGCGAGTACGTGGAGGCCATGGTCGTGGCCGACTACGACCTGGACCGGGCCCGGCAGGCGGTGGAACGGGTCGGCGACGGCCGGTTCCTGGCCGCGCAGGTCGACGCCACGGACCCGGCGCAGGTGGCGGAGCTCTTGCGGGCGCACCGCTGCGACGCGCTGCTGAACGCCACCGACCCGCGGTTCGTCATGCCGCTGTTCACCGCCGCGCTGGAGGCCAAGGCGCACTACCTGGACATGGCCATGTCGCTGTCCCGGCCGCATCCCACCGACCCGTACAACGTGCCCGGCGTCAAGCTCGGCGACGAGCAGTTCGCCCGGGACGGGGACTGGAAGGCCGCGGGCCGGATGGCTGTCGTGGGCATCGGTGTCGAGCCGGGGATGGCGGACGTCTTCGCCCGGTACGCCGCCGACCACCTCTTCGAGCGGATCGACGAGATCGGGGTCCGCGACGGCGGCAACCTCACCGTCGAGGGGTACGACTTCGCGCCGACGTTCTCGATCTGGACGACGATCGAGGAGTGCCTGAACCCGCCGGTGATCTACGAGCGGGGCCGCGGACACTTCACCACCGCGCCGTTCTCCGAGCCGGAGATGTTCGACTTCCCCGAGGGCATCGGCGCTGTCGAGTGCGTCAACGTCGAACACGAAGAGGTGCTGCTGATCCCGCGGTGGCTGGACGTCGGCCGGGTGACCTTCAAGTACGGCCTGGGCCAGGAGTTCATCGAGATGCTCAAGCTGCAGCACAAGCTGGGCATCGACCGGGTGGAACGCCTGCAGGTCGGCTCGGTCAGCGTGTCGCCGCGGGACGTGATCGCGGCGTTGCTGCCGGACCCGGCGACGTTGGGGGACCGCATGCACGGCAAGACGTGCGCCGGTACCTGGGTGCGCGGCGTCGGCAAGGACGGCCGGGCCCGCGAGGTGTACCTGTACCACGTCGTCGACAACGCCTGGTCGATGCGGGAGTACCGGTCGCAGGCCGTGGTGTGGCAGACGGCGGTCTGCCCGGTGATCGCCATGGAGCTCATCGCCCGCGGCACCTGGACCGGCGCCGGGGTGCTGGGTCCGGAGGCCTTCGACTCGGTGCCGTTCCTGGAGCTGCTCGGCGAGTACGGCTCTCCCTGGGCGCTGCGCGAGCAGGGGCCGGAGGCGCCCGACGGGGCCGGCACCGCCGAGGTGGACCGGGCCGCCGCCGCGGCGTCGCTGGGCACCGCCCGTGCCGCCACCTGGGCGCAGCCGCCGGTGCCGGCCGGCGTGCCGGACCACACCCGGGCGCTGTGACCCGGCGGTGGGACGGCCGCAGCGGAGGCCGTCCCACCGCGTCTGCCAGCGCGCCCTGCCGTCCCCGCTCGGGTCGGGACGCCGGTCAGTCGGCGCTGCGCCTGGCCGGCAGCGTGCGGACGTCCAGTCGGTCGACGTCGCCGGCCAGCAGCTCGATCTCGCGGACCAGGTCGTCCTCGACGGTGAACGCGAAGACCACCTTGATCTCGCCGCGCAGCGACCACAGGGCGGCCGCGAACCCGTCCAGCTCGGCCCGCCGGGCGGCACGGGCCCGACCGGAGAAGAAGCCGGCGACCTCGTCCCGACCGGACACCAGCGCGGGGGAGCCCATGGCCGCCGCGGCCGCGTCGGACGACACCGCCGCCTCGGGGTGCAGCAGCTCCAGCAGCCGCTCGAAGCGGCCGTTGCGGGAGGCGTCCATGAACGCCTCCACGACGTCGCGGTGGCGGACCCGGTCGGCCTCCACCTCGTCGGTGCGGCCGCGCACCCGGCGGCGGCCGCGGCTGGCCAGCTGCCGGCAGGCCACGCTGCTCCGGCCGAGCACCGCGGACACCTCGTCGAACGACAGCCCGAACAGGTCGTGCAGGCAGAACGCCAGCCGCTCGGCGGGCGGCAGGGTGTCCAGCACGACCAGCAGTGCCCGCCCGACGGTGTCGGCGTGCTCGGCCTCCGCGGCCGGGTCGACGGCCCGGTCGTCGCGGAGCGAGTCCGGTGCGGCGGCGTCACCGCCCAGCACCTCGCGGCGGGACGCCCGGGCGCGCAGCTGGTCCAGGCAGATCCGGGAGACCACGGTGGTCAGCCACCCGCCGAGGTTCCCGGTCTGCGACACGTCGCTGCGCTGCAGCCGCAGCCAGGTCTCCTGGACCGCGTCGTCGGCCTCGTGCACCGAACCGAGCAACCGGTAGGCCACGGCGCGCAGGTGGGTGCGCCGGTTCTCGAACTCCACGCTCAGGTCGTCCATCGCTGTCACATTCTGCGGGGTCCGTCCGTCAGGTGGGGGACAGAGCAGCGGCCGCCCGCGTGGGCGGCCCGATCATGAGGAGACAGACGTGAGCGCCACCATCCGCAGCCTGGTCGTCCCGGTGTCCGACATCGAGCGGACCAAGGCGGTCTACACCGCGCTGCTGGGCACTCCGCACACCGACACCCCGTACTACGTCGGCTACAACGTGGACGGTTTCGAGGTCGGCCTGACCCCGGGTGACGTCAGCGAGGGGCCGGTCGCCTACGCGGACGTCGAGGACCTGGACGGGGTGCGGTCGACGGTGCTGGCCGCGGGCGCGACCGAGCGGAGCGCCCCCCGCGAGGTCGCGCCGGGGGCCCGCGTCTGCGTCCTGGCCGACGCCGACGGCAACCCGTTCGGCCTGCGCGGGCGCTGACCCGCCCGGGGGGACGGCGGCTCCCGTCGCCGTCCCCCGGGACCGACCGGCCGTGGTGCTGCGGTGCTGCGTTGCTACACCTCGCGCAGCACGGTGATCGCGTAGGCCACCACCGCGGCGTTGTAGAAGAAGCTGAGCACCGAGTGCACGAGGACGTGCCAGCGCATGCGCGACTGCACGACCTGCACGTCGGAGGTCGAGAAGGTGGCCCCGATGCTGAACGCGAAGTAGAGGAAGTCGACGCTCGTCGGGCGGGGCAGCACGGTGCCGGCCGGGTGCGCCTCGGCGTCCGGCTGCGGGAACCGCAGCCCGCCGCCGCGGTCGAACAGCTGGGCGTACCTGCGGGCGTAGCCCGAGTGCAGCAGCAGCCAGGACAGGATCATGGCCACCCCGCCGAGCGCCTCCAGCGCCTGCTCGGTGTCGGTCTGGCTGCTGGACAGCGCGATGTCGAACGCGGTGGTCAGCCCGGTGAGGCTGCTGATCATCGCGAAGAGGAACGTGAAGCGCAGCCGGTGCCCGGACAGGCCGCCCGGCGCGCCGACCGCACCGGTGGGCCGGATCCGCGACCGGCGGAGCCGGATCCCGCCGGCGACGAGGTAGACCATCGCCAGCAGCACCCACCACAGCAGGACCTCGAGCGACGAGTGCTCGTCCTCGACGACGAAGGTGAACAGCACTCCCAGCGCGACCAGGGCCAGCTCGACGGCGCGGCTGGCCACGGCGAGCACGGGCGCGCTGGGAGTGGCCACGACCCGCGTTCTACCCGGGCGGCGGCGTGCCCGGCGCCCCGCCACGCCGTCGGGCCGGGCAGGTCACCGCCGGGTGTCACCGCCGGCCGGCGGGGCGGACCCCGCCGACGCCGACCATCGCCCTCAGGTGCGCGGCGGCCGGAGATCCGTCAGAGGTACTGGCCGGTGCCGCTGCCGCGGGACTCGACGCCGTCCTGCGGCACGATCCCCGGCGGCAGGGCCCGACCGCGCATCTGCTCCAGCTGCATCCGGGCCGCCATCTGCTGCGCCACCAGCGCCGTCTGCAGGCCGTGGAAGACGCCCTCCAGCCACCCCACCAGCTGCGCCTGGGCGATCCGCAGCTCGGCGTCGCTGGGCACCGAGTCGTCGGTGAACGGCAGCGAGAGCCGCTCGAGCTCGTCCCGCAGCTCCGGCGTCAGGCCCTCCTCGAGCTCCTTGATCGACCGGGCGTGGATCTCCCGGAGCCGGGCGCGGCTGGCATCGTCCAGCGGCGCGGCACGGACCTCCTCGAGCAGCTGCTTGACCATCGTGCCGATGCGCATGACCTTGGCCGGCTCGCCGATGGCGTCCCCCGGGTTCACCGGTCCCGGCCCGCCGTCCCCGGCCGGTTGTCCGGCCACGGCCGTCCCGACGGGTGCCCCGTCCGGTCCGATGACCACCACGCGCTGCTCTCCCGGTCCGCTCACCGCGGTTCCCCTCTCGTCTCTCCCACAGTCTGCCGTGCCCGGTCCCGGCCGGCCGCGCCCCGGTGGGCGACGGCGACGACGCCTGCCGGCGCACCGTGCCCTCGCCGGTGCCCGGTCACCGGACAGCCACCACGACCTTGCCGACGTGGCCACCCTGTTCCAGCCGCCGGTGCGCATCGCCGGCCCGGTCGAGCGGCAGCACGCTGTCGATCACCGGGCGCACCCGTCCCTGCTCGACGAGCGGCCACAGGCCCTCCCGCACGGCGGTCACCACCTCCTGCTTGGACCGCGGCCCGGTGACCGGGCGGGACCGCAGCGTGGTGCCGGCGACGGAGGCGCGCTTGGCCATCAACGCGGCGATGTCCAGCTCGGCGCGGGTGCCGCCCTGCATGCCGATGATCACCAGCCGGCCGCCCTCGGCCAGCGCGGCGACGTTGCGATCCAGGTAGCGGGCGCCGACGACGTCGAGCACGACGTCGGCGCCGCGGCCCTCGGTGGCCTGGTGGATCCGCTCCACGAAGTCGTCCTCGGCGTAGTTGACGGTGACCGTCGCACCGAGCGCCCGGCAGGCGTCGAGCGCCGCCGGCCGCGACGCGGTGACCGCCACCGTGGCGCCGAGGGCGACGCCGACCTGGATGGCCATGGTGCCGATGCCGGACGCGCCGCCGTGCACCAGCAAGGTCTCGCCGGCGGCCAGCCGGGCCACCTGCACCAGGTTCGACCAGACCGTGCACGCCACCTCGGGCAGCGCCGCCGCGTCGACCAGGTCGACACCGGCCGGGACCGGCAACACCTGGACGGCCGGGACGGCGACCCGCTCGGCGTACCCGCCGCCGGCCAGCAGCGCGCAGACCTGGTCGCCGACGTGCCACGCCGTGACGCCGGGGGCGACGGCGGCGACCGTCCCCGAGCACTCCATGCCCAGAATGTCGGACGCTCCGGGCGGCGCGGGGTAGCGGCCCTGCCGTTGCAGCAGGTCGGCGCGGTTCACCGCGGTGGCCGCCACGTCGAGCAGGACTTCACCGTCCCCCAGTTCGGGGTCCGGGACGTCGGCCGGCTGCAGCACGTCCGGTCCGCCCGGCCTGGTGACGGTGATCGCGCGCATGCGACCGAGGGTAGAGCCACGCCCGGTGATGCCCCGATGTGCCGGTTCCGTGCTCGCCTGGTGCCGCTCGGGTGCCGCACGGTGGCAATCCGGTGGCGGTCGGCGGCCGGGCGCTGCGACGCTGGCGCCGTGCAGACGACGGCCGATACCCGCCCGACCACCCGCGCCGCCCTGCACCGGTACCTGCCGGTGCTCGGACTGCGGCTGACGACGCCGCGGCTCGAGCTGGCGCCGGTGTGCGACGACGACCTGGCCGAGCTCGTCGCACTGGCCCTGGCGGGCGTGCACCCGGCGGACCGGATGCCGTTCTTCGTCGCGTGGACCGTGGGGGCGCCCGACGACGTCGCCCGCGGCGTGCTGGCCTACCACTGGCGGACCCGCGCCGAGGCGGTTCCGGAACGGTGGACCCTGCCGCTGGCCGTGCGTCGCGACGGCGAGCTGGTCGGCATCCAGGAGCTGCAGGCCCGGGACTTCGCCGTCACCCGGTCCGTGACGACCGGCTCGTGGCTCGGCGCGGCGCACCAGGGCGCCGGCATCGGGACCGAGATGCGCAATGGCGTCGTCCAATTCGCGTTCGATCACCTGGGTGCCACCCGTGCCAAGAGCGGGGCGTTCACCGACAACCTCGCGTCGCTGCGGGTCTCGGCCAAGGTGGGCTACGTGCCGGACGGGACGCGGGTCGTGCTGCGGCATCCCGGGGTCGCGGCGGTGGACCAGCGGCTGCTGCTCACCCCGGACCGCTTCCGGCGGCCGGACTGGGCGGTAGGGGTCGAGGGTCTGCGGGACTGCGGCGCGTGGTTCGGCCGGCCGGAACTCGTCGACCCGGGCGTCGGGTGACCGGGTCCGCCAATTGCGGTCAGGACCGGCCGAGGGTCAGGTCGACGAAGCGCGGCCGGTTGTTGTTCGCGTTCGCGTAGAGGTCGTCGATCTTCTGGCTGTTCACGTTGTACGAGATCACAAGGTGCCCGGGCGCACTGATCTCCGGGTGCGCGGCGATGTTGTACGGGGCGTAGATGTTCCCGCCCGCCTCCGGCGCGGTGAAGATCTCCTTGCGGTGGGTGAACGGCCCGGTCGGTGCGGGAGCGGTGGCCGTGTAGATCTTGTCGCCGAGGTAGTGGTCACTGGTGGTCAGCACGAAGGAGCCGCCGACCGGGGTGACCGCGTACGAGGACCCCACGTTGTCGATGACCGGGGCGGACGCCGTCGGGTCGGTCGACCATCCCGAGCCGGTCCAGAACTGCCACAGATTGTCGGTGAGGTGGCCGGCCCTGGCCCGGGCCACGTGCATGTTGCCGGATTCCATGCCGTAGATGTACGTCCAGCCGCCGCACCGGAAGAGCTCGACACCCCAGGAGATGTTGCTCTGGTCGTACGTCGGCGTGACGCTCTCCAACTTCAGGCCGGGAAGCGAGAACGTCGCGATCATCGTGTCGGTCCACTGGAAGTTCCACGGCGGCGCGGCGTCCGTCGGCTTCTGCGCGTACTCCAGGATCCGCAGCTTGCCGCCGTCGACGATGCCGTCGCCGTTCCAGTACCAGCGGCTGTTGGTCCCCGAGGGATCCCACGGCGGCGCCGTGACCGTCGCACCGACCAGGGATTCCGGCGAGCGCCGGGTGCCACCGGTGACGGTGACCCGCGGCACCCCGTCCCGACCCGCCAGCGCGATCGAGTTGTGCACGAAACCTGCATCGCGCGGCAGGCTCTCGTCCCGGTTGACCGGACCCAGGAAGGTGTCGTTGAACATCCACGCGACGCGGCCGCCGGGCAGCGTCGTCGAGTAGGTCCCGTCCGAGGCGGCCCAGCCGCCGTGGTCCGGCCAGCCACCACCGGAGTCGCCGAAACGCCGGAAGGTGTCGGTCCATCTGGTGTCGAGCACCGCGGAGGTGACGGTCGGGGCCGGCAGTTTGCTCGTCCCGCCCACGCACGCTTCGGTCGCGACGTAGCCGTGGCCGCCGCCCCGATGCGCGGACGGTGCCGCCCCGGCGCCGGTCGGGACCTGCGCCGCGGCCGTGCCCGTCACCGCCGACAGCGCGAGCACCGCCGCGCCGGCGGCCGTCCCGAGTCGGACCCAACGCCTACCGAGACCTCGCACGATCGCCCCTCTCCGTGGACAGCTCTGTCGTCCGGAACGATCGTTAGCCTTGCAGAAGACCTCCAGAGCGGCAACGACGGGGGTCCGGGCACCCGACCGGACTGCAGCTGACTGGCACGTCCGGGCAGGGTCAGGACCGGCCGGCCACCGTGGTGCTGCCGTCGAAGTAGCCCCGCACGGACGGGGACAGCAGCGGGCCCGGGATGGCGGCGATCAGCAGGAGCAGCAGGACGTCTCGGCCGGTCAGCGGCCCGTCCGCGGACCACAGCCGGACGACGACATCCAGCACGCCGAGGACGATGAGCGGCACCGGGCTGGTGCGCCGGACCAGCAGCACGACGCCCACCACGTACAGCAGCGCGGTGGCGCCGGACAGCAGCAGTACCGTGTCGGCCGCCTCCTGACCGCGGCGGGACAGCTCGTCACGAGTCGCCAGCAGGCCGATGCCGACGACCGCGAGGAGGCCGACGTAGACCACGGCGGCCGCGACCGACAGTGAGGCCAGCGGCGGGATCGGGCGGGGCGGGCGCCAGCGTGCGACCGGCCGCCGGTCCTCGTGCGGGGTCGTGTCGAAGGCGGGGGAGGGGAGCTGGAGCTGCATCACCTCTTCGGACGGAGCACGGCCGGCGGCGGTTCCCGCCTCCGGACAGGCGCCGCGGTGTGCCGAGCACGTGCCCGGGCGGTGCTGTGCTGCCCGCTGCAGACCGGAGCACCGGCAGCGAGTGGCTGCCGGTGCTCCTGGAGTGTGCTGGACGGGTGGAGCCCGGCCTTCGTCGGGCAGAGTTATCGGCGGTCGGCGCCGACCCGCTCCACCGGCGTCCCGGCGTCGTCCGCCCGCTGGACACCGGTGCCGCCTGCGTCCATGGCGCGGTCGACGGTCTCCGGCGTGGTACCCGTCGAGCCGGGTGCACTCTCCAGCACGGCCTCGCCGCGGGCGACCATGCCGGCCTCGTCGGACAGCGGGATCTCCGGCAGCAGCAGGGCGAGCAGGAAGGCCACGACCACGAACGGGATCAGGTACCAGAACACCGGGGCCAGGGCATCGGCGTAGGAGTTGACGATCGCTCCGTGCAACGGCTCGCCGACCGCCTTGACCTGAGCCGGCACCAGGTTCGCCGGGTCCAGCCGCGCAGAGGCTGCTTGGGCGGCGTTGGTCTGGAACGCGTCCGTCAGGTTGGTCACCAGCCGGCTGGTGAAGATCGACCCGAAGACCGCGACGCCCAGCGACGCTCCGACCTCGCGGAAGTAGTTGTTGGTGCTGGTCGCGGTGCCGACATCGGCGGGGGAGACGGCGTTCTGCACCACCAGCACGATGACCTGCATGATGAAACCGAGGCCGGCGCCGAGCACGAACAGCATGGCGCAGACCACCCAGATCGGGGTGCCGCCGGTCAGCCGGGTCAGCCACAGCATCCCCAGCGCGGTGATCACGGTGCCGACGATCGGGAAGAGCTTGTACCGGCCGGTGCGGGTGATCGCCCGCATCGACAGGGTCAGCGTCAGGATCAGACCGACGATCATCGGGATGGTCAGCAGTCCGGACACCGATGCCGAGGTCCCGCTGGCCATCTGCAGGAACGTCGGGATGAACGCCAACGCGGAGAACATGCCCAGGCCCAGCACCAGGCCGATCGCCGTGGGGATGACGAAGGCCGGCTTGCGGAACAGGGACATCGGGATGATCGGGTCCTGCGCTCGGTTCTCGACCGCGATGAACGCCAGCACCGCCAGCACCACGGCGGCGATCAGGGCCAGGATCGTCGGCGACGTCCAGGCGTACTGCTTGCCGCCCCAGTCGGTGGCCAGGATCAGGCACGTGGTGGCGGTGGACAGCAGCAGCACGCCGGGGTAGTCCAGCCGCTTGGTGTTGCGCTTGCGCGGCAGGCTCAGGAAGCGCCAGCCGATGACGAACGCTGCGACACCCACCGGGACGTTGATCCAGAAGCACCACTGCCACGTCAGGTGGTCGGTGAAGAACCCGCCCAGCAGCGGGCCGCCGATCGCGCAGATGCCGAACACCGCACCCATCGGGCCCATGTACTTGCCGCGCTCCTTGGCCGGCACGATGTCCGCGATGATCGCCTGCGACAGGATCATCAGTCCACCGCCGCCCAGGCCCTGGATGCCGCGGAAGACCACGAACTCCCAGAAGTTCGTCGACAGCGCCGCGGCCAGCGACGCGAGGGTGAACAGCCCGATGGCGACGAGGAAAAGGGTGCGGCGGCCCCAGATGTCGCCGAACTTGCCGTAGATCGGCATGACGATGGTGGTGGCCAGCAGGTACGCCGTCGTCACCCACGCCATATAGGCCACGCCGCCCAGGTCGCCGACGATCGTCGGCATGGCGGTCGAGACGATCGTCTGGTCCAGGCTCGACAGGAACATCCCGGCCAGCAGGGCCGAGAAGATCAACCAGATACGGCGTTGGGTGAGCACGATCGGCTGCGTGGCGGTGGCGGACATCAAGTTCTCCGGTCGGGGGCGGGTGTCTCGCGGGTGGGCGGGTGGAGCTGCGGTGCAGGTGGTGCCGCTGGTGCCGGGCTGGGAGGTGCGGGTGCTGCAGGTCAGTCGAAGAGCTGGGCGGCGGCGCGTGCGGCGTCGGCCAGATGTGCGGTGAGCGGCCGGTCGTCGCCGCTCTCCACCCAGTCGACGAGCCCCCGGCGCAGCACGGTGCCGGCGACGGCGGCCAGTGTCGCGCTCGTCGGATCGACGGCCGGCCGGGTCGCGACGCCCCGGCTCTGACCGGGGATCCGGACGCCGCGGCGGCGACGCTCGATGAGGGCGGCCAGGTCCCGCTCGGCGGCGACGCCGCGGGCCAGCTGCAGGGCCACGATCCGCGGTTCGGTGACGAAGAGCTGCATGGCGAGCCGGAATTCGTCCCGACCTTCGTCCTCCACCGCGGCCGTCGGGTCCAACAGTTCCAGCGCGTCGTCGAGCAGCCGGCCGGTCGGGCCGCCGGCCACGAAGGCGGCCCGGGTCGCGTCGTCACCGACGGGCATCTCCGGGCCGACGACCGACTGCTCCTTGCTGTCAAAGTAGTTGAAGAACGTCCGCACCGAGACGCCGACCTCGCTGCAGATCATCTCGACGGTCACCTGGTCGAGCCCGTGCTCGACGGCGAGCCGGCGGGCGGCCGAGGTCAGCCGGCGGCGGGTGGCCTGCTTCTTGGCCTCGCGCAGCCCGACGGGGGCGTCCTGCTCAACGTGCATGCCACGCAGTTTTGCACGAACTGAAAGTTTGCGCGGCGGTTTGGGGAGTCGGTCGCGGTGAGGTGCGCCAGCGCCCGGCCAGTCGGAGCGGCGACTGCATGACGGCTCCGGACCGTGCGCCTCACCGGCGGCACCGGCGGCACCGGCGGCACCGGCAGCACCGGCGGCGTGGCGGGCTCTCCGGCGGCTCAGCGGCGCAGCAGCACCACGGGCGCCGGCGGCTCAGTGCGCCGGCAGGTCGGCGGCCCGGTGTCCGGTGGCGTCGGCACGCCGAGCCAGCAGCCCCGCGGCCACCGCCAGGTCCTGCCAGCCCGCGCCGACGCTCTTGAACACCGCGGTCCGCCCAGGCTCCGGCGGCGGCCCGTCCACCAGGTCGGCCAGCTCGGCGTCGACCACCGGCCGACCCAGCTCGGTCTCGGCCAGTACGACGTCGCCGGCCTCCCGGCGGGCCGTCGCCCGGTCCTCGACCACGACGAACGCCCGGTCCAGGAGGGCGGTGTCCAGCTCGCGCTCGGCCGGCCGGTGCGAGCCGATCGCGACGACCCGGCACCCGGCGCGCAGCACGGCGGAGTCGAACAGCGGCGTTCGGGCGGACGTGCAGCAGGCCACGACGTCCGCGTCGGCCAGGTCGCCAGGGGTACCGGGCGCGGCGGCGATGCCCCGGTCCCGCAGCTGCTCGGCGGCTGCCGCGGCGGCGTCCGGGCGGCGGCCGATCAGCCGCACCCGCCCGAGCAGTCCTGCGGCCGCCAGCGCCTCGGCGTGGGCGACCGCCTGCGGGCCGGTGCCGACGACCACCACCCGGCCGTCGCTCTGGGCGCCGAGCAACCGGACGGCCAGCGCCGACAGCCCGGCGGTCCGGCGGAGGGTGAGCACAGCGCCGTCCAGGTGGGCCTGCGGGGTCAGCGTGACCGCGTCGAACACGGTGTAGGTGCTCTGAATCCGCGGCAGCGCCGGATCGTGCCCGTCGCCGACCGCGGAGATCTTCACGCCGGCCCAGCGGTCGGAGACCGACGGCATGACCAGGAACTCGCCGCCGGGCGCCGGCACGGCCATCCGCGGAGGTGTCGTGGTCGTGGCGGCGTCACCAGAAGCCCTTTCCAGGTCGGCGAGCACGGCCGGCCACGGCAGCAGCTCTGCGGTGGCGGCGGCGTCCAGCGACGGCACCGCGGCGCCGGTCACAGCAGGAACCCCTGCGGCAGCTCGTCCTCGGGGTCCAGCACGAACCGGTGCTCGCCGGTGCGGCGTGCCATTCCCTCCACCTCGGTGACCACCGCGGGGTCACCGGACCAGGACCGGCCGCCGTCCCGGTCCAGCACCCGGCCGGTGAAGACCGTGTCGACGATGCTCCGGTGCTCCAATGGCCGGGACGGTCCGACGCGCCCGTCGGCGTGCAGCAGGGCGAGGCGGGCGCTGGTGCCGGACCCGCAGGGCGACCGGTCCACCTGCCCCGCCGCGAACACGGTGACCGTGCGCTGGCGGACGGCGGCCGCGGTGTCGCCGAGCTCGTCGAAGAACACCACCCCGTAGATGCCGGACAGCCGGTCGTCGGTGGGGTGCCGGGACGCCGGGTGCGCGTCGAGCACGCGTTGCACCTCGCGGGCCGCCTCGACGAGCCGGGAGAGGTCCGCGGTGGTCACCGATAGCCCGAGGGCCTCGGCCGGCATGCAGGCGTACAGGGCGCCGCCCCAGGCGACGTCGACCTCGACGGTGCGGCCGCCGACCGTGGCCGGCAACCGGCGGGCGACCGGGAAGGACGGCACGTTGGTGAACCGGACGGCGGTGGTCCGGCCGGCGGACCGCAGCACGGTCGCCACCACGCGGCCGCTCGGTACGTCCAACGGGACGTCGACCGCGCCGTCGTCCGGTGCCGGCACCAGACCCTCGTCGACCGCCCAGCAGCCCAGGGCGATGGTGCCGTGGCCACAGGCCGTCGAGAAGCCGTCGTTGTGCCAGAACAGCACCCCGGTGACCGCCGGGTCGGGCGCGGGGTCCGGCGGCACGAGGTAGCACCCGTACATCCCGGCGTGGCCGCGCGGCTCCCGGCAGAGCAGTGCGCGGACCCGGTCCGCCTCGCCGCCGGCCGTCCTGGCGCTCTGGCGGCGGCCGAGCACGGTGTCCCCGGCGATCTCGGGACCCTGGACGACGATCCGGAACGGCTCCCCGGCGGTGTGGTAGTCGACCGTGCGCCAGCTCATCCCGGATCCCCTCGCTGCTCGCGCTGCCGCGATGTCGTGGTGGTGCGGTCCCACTGCTGTGTGACATAGTACTGGCGTGCAGCGAGTGGCGATCGTCGGGGCCGGGGTCGTCGGCGCCGCCTGCGCCTACTTCGCCACCGCCGCCGGTCTGGACGTCACCGTGCTCGACCGCAGGGCCGTCGCCGCCGGGACCACCGGGGCCGGGGAGGGAAACCTCCTGCTGTCCGACAAGGAGGCCGGCCCGGAGCTGGACCTGGCGCTGCGCTCGTCGCGGCTGTGGTCGGAGATCGGGGAGGACCTGGGCGGGGCCACGTTCGAGCTCGAGCGCAAGGGTGGCGTCGTGGTCGCCTCCACTCCGGACGGGCTGGCGGCCCTGGTCGAGTTCGCCGCGGAGCAGCGGACTCTCGGCGTCGAGAGCCAGCCCGTGGACGCGACCGGCCTGCGCCGGCTCGAGCCGTGGATCTCCCCGGAGCTGCCGGGTGGCGTCCTGTACCCGGGGGACATGCAGGTGCAGCCGGCGCTCGCGGCGGCGCGGCTGCTCGAGCGCGCCCGCCGGCGCGGTGCCCGCCTCGAGCTCGGGGTCGAGGTGACCGGCCTGCGGACCCACGGCGGCACCGTCACCGGGGTGGAGACGGACGGCGGCACGGTCGCCGCCGACGTGGTGGTGAACGCCGCCGGCACCTGGGGTGGCGAGTTGTCCGCCCGCTTCGGTGCGCCCGTCCCGATCCTGCCGCGCCGCGGCTTCATCCTGGTCACCGCACCGTTGCCGGAGGGCGCGATTCGCCACAAGGTCTACTCCGCCGACTACGTCGCCAACGTCGCCTCCGACAACGAGGGGTTGGAGAGCTCGTGCGTCGTCGAGGGCACCCGGGCCGGCACGGTGCTGATCGGCGCCAGCCGCGAGCGGGTCGGCTTCGACCGGACGGTGTCCGTGCCGATCGTCCGCCGGCTCGCGGGCCATGCGGTGACGCTGTTCCCGGCGCTGGCGTCGGTGGACCTCCTGCGGGTGTACGGCGGGTTCCGGCCGTACTGCCCGGACCACCTGCCCGCCATCGGGTTCGACGGCCGGATCGGCGGACTGCTGCACGCCTGCGGGCACGAGGGCGCCGGCATCGGCCTGGCCCCGGCGACCGGTGAGCTGGTCACGCAGTTGATCACCGGGGCACCGACATCGGTGGACGCCGCGGCGTTCTCGCCGGATCGGCTGCTCGGGGTGGCGGCATGACCGGGACCTTCGCCTTCGACGGCCGCCCGGTGCCCTTCACCGAGGGTCAG
Organism: Nakamurella endophytica; assembly: GCF_014646215.1. Taxonomy (GTDB): domain Bacteria; phylum Actinomycetota; class Actinomycetes; order Mycobacteriales; family Nakamurellaceae; genus Nakamurella; species Nakamurella endophytica. The sequence goes on along the minus strand of NZ_BMNA01000016.1, from coordinate 10,091 downwards.
ACGGTCGGCGCCGCGCTGCTGGCCTCCGGCGTGTACAGCTGGCGCCGGACGCGCCGGCGGGACCGGCCCCGCGGGCTGTTCTGCGGCATCGGGGTGTGCTTCGACTGCCTGCTCACCGTCGACGGTGTCCCGGACCAGCGGGCCTGCCTGCGCCCGGCCGCGCCGGGACTGGACGTGCGCACCCAGATAGGGACGGGACGCGATGATCTCGTCGGCTGACGGTGCCCAGCAGGCCGCCGCGGTCACGGCTGCGGTGACGGCGCAGGCGCGTCCCGGACTGGCCGTCGTCGGTGCCGGACCGGCCGGGCTCGCAGCTGCGGTGACGGCGGCCGAGTCCGGCATGGCGGTGACCGTGGTCGACGCCGGCCTGCGCATCGGCGGCCAGTACTGGCGGCACGGCGCCGCCGGCGTGGCGGCGGACGCCGACCTGCACCACGACCGCGCGGTCTTCGCCGACCTGTCGGCGCGGCTGGACCGGGCGGTGGCGGCCGGATCGGTGCGGCTGCTGCTGCAGCACCAGGTGTGGGCGCTGACCCGCGAAGGCGACGGCGGCACCACGGTTCTGGCGGTGGACCGCACCGATCCCGCCCGGCCCACCGAGATCCGGGTCGCGGCGAACCATCTCGTGCTCGCCGTCGGCGCATACGACCGGCAGCTGCCGTTCCCCGGGTGGGACCTGCCCGGGGTGATGACGGTCGGTGCCGCGCAGGCGCTGCTCAAGGGCAGCGGCGTCGTCGTCGGCCCGCGGGTGCTGGTCGCCGGCACCGGTCCCTTCCTGCTGCCGGTCGCCGCCGGCCTGGCGGCCCGCGGCGCGACCGTGGTCGGCGTGCACGAGGCCGCCCACCCGGCCGGGTGGTTGCGGCGGCTGCCCGCGCTGGGTGCCGCACCTACCAAGGTCGCCGAGGCCGCCGGGTACGCCGCCGTCTTCGCCCGCCACCGCATCCCGCTGCGGCACCGCTCGGTAGTGGTGCGGGCGCACGGCACCGACCGGGTGACCGCGGTGACGCTGGCCCGGCTCTCGTCCCGCGGCCGGGTGCGGCCCGGCACCCGCCGCACCGTGCCGGTCGACGTCCTCGCCGTCGGCTACGGGTTCACCGCCCAGTCCGAGCTGCCGCTGCAGGCCGCCTGCGCCGTCCGGGTCACCCCGGACGGGACCGTCGCCGTCACCGTGGACGACGAGCAGCGGACCAACAACCCGCGGGTGCTCGCCGCCGGCGAGATCACCGGCGTCGGCGGCGCGCAGCTCGCCGTCGCCGAGGGCCTGCTGGCCGGTGCCGCGGCCGCCCGGTCCGCCGGCCTGCGCTCCCACGCGGACGTGGCCAGGGCCCGCGCCCGGCGGGACCGGCTGCGGCGCTTCGCCACCGCGATGCACCAGGTCTACCCGGTGCCGCCGGCGTGGCTGTCCCAGCTGGACGGGGACACCGTCGTCTGCCGGTGCGAGGAGGTCACCGTCGCCGACATCGACGACGCCATCCGGCTGGGGGCCCGGGACGGCCGCACCGTCAAGCTGCTCTCGCGATCCGGCATGGGCTGGTGCCAGGGCCGCGAGTGCGGCTACGCCACCAGCTGTCTCACCGCCCACCGGCTGGGCACCGAGCCCGACCTGGCCGCCGGTGCCGACCGGCCGGTGGCCACCCCCGTCCCGCTGGGCCTGGTGGCCCGCGGCGGCCTGCACCCGGCCCCGGCCGATGCGCTGCCCCGAATCCCGAACCCGAACCCGATCCCGGACCCGAACTCGCTGGAGGAACACCGATGACCCGCAAGCCCTGGCACGGCGTCCTGGTCGCCACCGCGCTGCCCTGGCGCGACGACGACACCCCGGACCTGGAGAGCTACGCCCGGCATGTGGCCTGGCTCGCGGCCAACGGCTGCCACGGCGTGACCCCGAACGGCTCGCTCGGTGAGTACCAGGTGCTCTCCGACGCGCAGCGGGACGCCGTGGTGCGCACCGCCGTCGAGGCCGCACCCGAGGGCTTCGACGTCATGCCCGGCATCGGCGCCTACGGCGCCCGGCAGGCGCGCCGGAACGCCGAGGTGGCCGCGGAGGCCGGCTGCCGCGCGGTGATGCTGTTGCCGCCCAACTCCTACCGGGCCAACGTCGACGAGGTCATCGAGCACTACCGGATCGTCGCCGAGGTCGGCGTGCCCGTGGTGGCCTACAACAACCCTTTCGACACCAAGGTCGACCTGGTCCCGGAGCTGCTGGCGCGGCTGTTCGGGGAGGGCTACATCGTCGCCGTCAAGGAGTTCACCGGCGACGTGCGGCGGTACTGGGAGCTCGCCGAGCTGGTTCCGGACCTGGAAGTGCTGGCCGGCAGCGACGACGTGGCGATGGAGCTGGCGCTGGCCGGGTCGCCGGGCTGGGTCTCCGGGTACCCGAACGCGTTCCCGCGCGCGTGCGTCGAGCTGTGGGAGCGGGCGCAGGCCGGCGACCTGCAGCGGGCGCTGCCGCTGTACCGCACGCTGCACCCCTTGCTGCGCTGGGACTCCAAGACCGAGTTCGTCCAGGCCATCAAGCTGTCGATGGACCTGGTGGCGGACGCCGTCGACGGCGGCCGGTGCCAGCCGCCGCGCGGGCCGCTGTCGCAGCAGCAGGCCGCCGTCGTCCGCGAGGCGACCGAGAAGGCCCTCGCGGCCGGGTTGGCCTGAGGCCGCCATGCGGTCGATCCGCACGCTGCACGCCGTCGACTCGCACACCGAGGGCATGCCGACCCGGGTGATCGTCGGCGGGGTCGGCGTCATCCCCGGCGACACCATGGCCCGCCGGCGCGAGCACTTCCTGGCGCACATGGACGACCTGCGCACGCTGCTGATGACCGAGCCGCGGGGTCACGCGGCCATGTCCGGCGCCATCCTCCAGCCGCCGACCAGGCCGGACGCCGACTGGGGTGTGCTGTACATCGAGGTGTCCGGGTGCCTGCCGATGTGCGGCCACGGAACGATCGGCGTGGCCACAGTTCTCGTCGAGACGGGGATGGTGCCGGTGGTCGAGCCGGTGACGACCATCCGGCTGGACACGCCGGCCGGCCTGGTGGTGGCCGAGGTGGCCGTACGGGACGGCGCCGCCACGTCGGTGACCATCCAGAACGTGCCGGCGTTCTCCGTCGCGCTCGACTGCAGCGTCACCGTGCCGGGTCTCGGCCGGGTCGACTACGACCTGGCCTACGGCGGCAACTTCTACGCCATGGTCGAGCTCGACCGGATCGGTCTGCCCTTCGACCGGTCCCGGCAGCAGGAGCTGCTGCAGGCCGGGCTGGCGATCATGGCGGAGATCAACCGGGTGGACGAGCCGGTGCATCCCGAGGACGCCTCCATCCGCGGCTGCCACCACGTGCAGCTGGTGGCGCCGGGGTCCACGGCCGAGCGTTCGCGGCACGCCATGGCGATCCACCCCGGCTGGTTCGACCGGTCCCCGTGCGGGACCGGCACCAGCGCGCGGATGGCGCAGCTGCACGCCCGCAAGGAACTCGACCTGGACACCGACTTCGTCAACGAGTCCTTCATCGGCACCCGGTTCATCGGCCGGCTGATCGGCGAGACGTCGGTCGGTGACCGGCCGGCGGTGGTGCCGACCATCACCGGCCGGGCGTGGGTCACCGGCACCGCGCAGTACCTGCTCGACCCGACGGATCCGTTCCCGGCCGGGTTCCGGTTCTGATGCCCGCGGACGCAGCGCCGGGACCCGGCGACCCGCGGGACCCGGCCGGCGACGGCGGCGCCACGGGCGAGGTCGACGGCGCGGGCCGAGCCGGGGCCGGGGCGGGGCTGCGGACGGGTCCGGCGCTGCGGGCGGTCGGTGCCCGGCCGAGCCTGCGGGACGAGGCCATCGCGACGCTGCAGGCGGCGATCGTGGCCGGCGAGCTGCGTCCCGGTGTCCTCTACTCGGCACCGACGCTCGCCGCGCAGCTGGGCATGTCGGCCACGCCCGTCCGCGAGGCCATGCTCGACCTGGTCAAGGAGGGACTCGTCGAGACCGTCCGCAACAAGGGCTTCCGGGTGGTCGAGCTCTCCGACGCGGAACTGGACGAGCTCACCGCGCTGCGGCTGCTCGTCGAGGTGCCCACGGTGGCCGACGTCGCCCGTCGTGGGGTGAGCCGGGTGGAGGCCGCCGAGCTGCGACAGCTGGCCGACCGTATCGACACCGCGGCAGCAGCGCAGGATCTCATCGCCCTGAACCGCGCCGACCTGGAGTTCCACAGCCGGCTGCTGGCCCTGGCCGGGAACCGCGCGCTGGTCGAGCTGGTGCGGACCCTGCGCACCCGGTCCCGGTTGTACGGGCAGGCGCGGCTGGCGGACGCCGGCGCGCTGCACCCCACCGCGCACGAGCACGCCGAGATCGTCGACCTGGTCGCCGCGGGCGATGCCGACGGCGCCGCAGAGCTCATGCGCCGGCACATCGGACACGTCCGCGGGGCCTGGGCCACCGGCCGCCCCGGCGAGCAGCAGCGGCAGTCGGGCGACTGAGCGGCCGGCGGGTCAGGGCTGACCCGGTGCTCGGCAGCGCCCCCCCGCCGGCTGGCCCATCTCCCGGACTGCGCCGATCCCCGCGCCGAACACGGTCGCCGATCACCCGCGCCAGTCGCCCAGGGCGCCCTCCAGCGCGCCCAGCGCGGCGTCCACCAGGGGCCACCGCAGGTCCGGGTCGGCACCCTGCTCGACCCAGCGGAGGCAGGCGCCGTCGAGGAAGCCGGCGTAGCCCCACAGCGCGAAGTCGTCGCGGCCGTCGCGCGCTGCGCCCAGCAGCGTCCGCAGCCGCTCGACGTGTGCCTCCAGCGCCTGCCGGCGCAGCCGCACGGCGGCTGCCGGCGCGGCGGATCCCGGACGCAGCAACGACTCCCAGCCGACGGGGTGGCCCGCGATGTGGTCGAGGTAGGCCAGCAGCGCCGCCCGCACCCGGTCCCGGGCCGAACTGTGCCGCGGCAAGCCGTCCTGCGCCGCGGCCTCCCGCGCCTGGAGCGCCGCCACCGCCTCCTGCGCCACGGCGGTGTACAGCGCCGCCTTGCTCGGGAAGTACCGGTACAGCAACGCCTCCGAGGCGCCGGCGTCCCTGGCCACGGCGGCCATCGCGACCGCCTCGTACGGCTGGCCGGCGAACGCCGTGCGCGCGGCCGCCAGGAAGGCCTCGCGCCGCGCCGAAGGGTCGAGCCGCACGCGCGGCCGGCGGTCGGCGCGCGGCATGCCGAGAGCCTAGTGACGGCCGTCCGCTACGCTCGACCGAGCTAGTGAGGACGACTCAGTAAGAGGGGATCATGGCGGCGGACTGGATCGAGCACTGCATCTGGTGGCACGTCTACCCGCTTGGCTTCGCCGGGGCGCCGATCCGGGACCGGTCCGCCGGCGACGGCCCGGCGCCCGGTGACGGGCTGCGGCGGTTGGTCCGGTGGCTGGACCACGCCGTCCGGCTGGGCGTCAACGGGCTGCTGCTGGGACCGGTGTTCGCCGCCGAGACGCACGGGTACGACACGCTGGACCATTTCCGGATCGACGAGAGACTGGGCACCGACGAGGACTTCGACGCCCTGGTGCGGGCCTGTCGCGAGCGCGGCCTGCGGGTCGTGCTGGACGGCGTCTTCAACCATGTCGGCGCCGGGCATCCCGCCGCCATCGCCGCGCCGGCCACGGCGGGGGATGGCAGGCCCGACGCCGGCGGCTGGCTCCGGCGCGCGGCCGACGGTCGACCGGTGCCGTTCGAGGGTCACGACGGGCTGCTCACCCTCGACCACGACAGTCCCGCGGTGGCCGACCACACGGTCCGCGTCCTGGACCACTGGTTGCACCGCGGGGTCGACGGGTGGCGGCTGGACGCCGCCTACGCGGTGCCGCCGGCGTTCTGGGCCCACGTCCTGCCGCGGGTCCGCGAGCAGTACCCCGACGCGTGGTTCGTCGGCGAGGTGATCCACGGCGACTACGCCGACCTCGCGCGGCGGTCCGGGATCGACTCGGTCACCCAGTACGAGCTCTGGAAAGCGATCTGGAGCAGCCTGGCGGACCGCAACTTCTTCGAGCTGGACTGGGCGCTCCAGCGCCACGCGGACCTGCTCGACCGGCTGCTGCCGCAGACCTTCGTCGGCAACCACGACGTCACCCGGATCGCCAGCCGGGTCGGCCCGCAGGCGGCCGAGCTGGCCCTGGCCGTGCTGATGACCGTCGGCGGCATCCCGTCCGTCTACTACGGCGACGAGTGGGGGCGGACGGGGGTCAAGGAGGACCGGCTGGGCGGCGACGACGCGGTTCGGCCCGCGTTTCCCGCGGCTCCGGCCGAGCCGGCCGACGCGGGTCAGGCCCGCCTGCTGCGGGTGCACCAGGACCTGATCGGCCTCCGCCGCCGGCACCCGTGGCTGGTGCGGGCCCGCACCCGCGCGCTCGAGCTCGGCAACACCCGCTACCGGTACGAGGCCCGATCGGCCGACGGCGGGCAGCACCTCGTCGTCGAGCTGGACGTCACGGGGCGACCCACGGTCCGGATCACCGACGCCGCCGGCGCGACGGTCTTCGACTCCCCACGCTGACGGCGGCCGGCGCCGGGATCGCCCGTCCTGAGCGCGGATTCGGATGCCGCCGGCGCCGCGGACCGACGTCCGGCGCGGACGGCGCCCCGAGCCGCACGCCCTAGCCGGCGGCCGTCCGGCGGGGCCGCCGCGGGCTCCGGGCCGGCCGCCGCGCCGCCGCGCCGGGAGCCGGGTGCGGTCCCGGATCCGCGTCGCGCTGCACCCGCTCCGCCACCTGGCACAGGTCCGCGACGGGATCCCGCCGCTGCGCCGCACCGGCCAGTCGCTGCAGCAGCCGGCGCACGGTGTCGGTGTCCGCGGCGTCGAGCGGGCCGAGCAACCCGGCCTCGACCCGGTCCAGGACCTGGCGGTGCCCGCTCCACGCCGCCCGCCCGGCGTCCGTGGCCTCGACCAGCCGGCTCCGGCGATCGGCCGGATCGGCCCGCCGGGTGAGCAGCCCGGCGGCCTCCAGGTCGTCGATCAGGTAGGTGAGCACGGTGCGGTCCAGGCCGAGCTCGTCGGCGATCGCCACCTGGTTCCGCGGCGGCCGTGCGACCGCCGCGGTGAGCACCTGGTACCCGCGCGGACCGCCCGGCAGGTCCTGCAGCGCATGGTCCGACGCCCGGACGTAGGCCCGGAACAGCACCCCGAGCATCCAGCCCAGGTCGCCGTCCAGCGGCGGGAGGTCGCCGGTGTCCGTCATGGGTCGACCGTACCGCGGACACGCAGACGATCGCCAAAACAGATAATCTGTCGGGCAGAGCATTTACCCAGTGACCGACGTCGAGAAAAGGGGCCGACCCGTGACGGTGCACCACCTGGCAGCCCGGCCGTGACCGACTACCTGCACCCGCTGGCCTTCGGCACCTTCGTGACGCCGTCGGCGGCGGACCCGCGGCGCACCGTCGAGCTGGCGGTGCTCACCGAACAGCTCGGCCTCGATCTGGTGACCTTCCAGGACCACCCGTACCAGCCGGCGTTCCTGGACACCTGGACCCTGCTCAGCTGGGTGGCCGCCCGGACGCAGACCGTGCGGCTCGCCCCCAACGTGCTGAACCTGCCGTTGCGGCCACCGGCCGTGCTGGCGCGCAGCGTCGCCAGCCTCGACCTGCTCAGCGGCGGCCGCGTCGAGCTCGGCCTCGGCGCCGGGGCATTCTGGGACGGGATCGAGGCCATGGGCGGTGGGCGGCTGTCGGCGGGGGAGGCGGTGCAGGCGCTGGCGGAGGGCATCGACGTCCTGCGGCAGACCTGGGACACCGGGACGCGCGGCGGCGTGCGGGTCGCCGGCCGGCATCACCGGGTGCTGGGCGCCAAGCGTGGCCCCGCGCCGGCGCACGACGTCGAGCTCTGGCTCGGCGCCTACCGGCCGCGCATGCTCGCGCTGACCGGGCAGCGGGCCGACGGCTGGCTGCCGTCCCTGGGGTACCTGCAGCCCGGCGACCTCGAGAGCGGCAACGCCCGGATCGACGACGCCGCGGCCGCGGCCGGCCGGTCGCCCGCCGACGTCCGGCGGTTGCTGAACATCAACGGCACCTTCGCCGCCGGCGGTCGGGGACCGCTGCAGGGACCGCCCGCGCAGTGGGCCGAGGAGCTGGCCGGGTGGACGCTGGACCAGGGCGTCAGCGTGTTCATCCTGTCCGGCGACGACCCGGACCTGTTCCGTCGCTGGGCCGGTGAGGTCGTGCCGGCCGTCCGCGAGATCGTGGACGCCGAACGCGCCGCCCGCGCCGCCGACCCGGGACCGGCATCGACACCGGCATCGACACCGACATCGGCAGCCACATCGACAGCCACATCGACACCGGCGCCGGCCGCCGGGTCACCCGCCCAGCCGGCCGCCGGCTCACCGGCCCAGCCACCCGCCGGCTCAACCGCCCAGCCACCCGCCGGGTCCGCCACGGCGCGTCCCGCGGTCGCCCGCGCCGGCTTCGCCGTGACGCCCACCCCGGACGACGGCGTCCGGCGCAGCAACCGCCGGGTGTGGGACGAGACGGAGCGGCCCACCGGCCCGGCGCCGGACCCGGACCGGACGTACACCGCGCACGACCAGGCGACCGCCCAGCACCTCGTCGACGTGCACGACGGGCTCCGCGCGGAGCTGGCCCAGCTGTACGACCTGGTCGACCAGGTGGCCGCGGGAACCCTGGACGCCGGCGCGGCGCGGTCGCACATCAACACGATGACGTTGCGCCAGAACAAGTGGACGCTCGGCACCTACTGCGAGTCCTACTGCCGCATCGTCACCACGCACCACACCATCGAGGACCGCTCGATGTTCCCGCACCTGCGCGCCGGCGACCCGCGGCTCGGGCCGGTCATCGACCGGCTCGAGGTCGAGCATCACGCCATCCACGACGTGCTGGAGGCGGTGGACCGGGCGCTGGTGGACTTCGTGTCCGTGCCGGACGGCATGCCCGGGCTGCGCGCCGCGGTGGACCTGCTGGGCGACACCTTGCTGTCGCACCTGGCCTACGAGGAGCGGGAGCTGGTGGAGCCGCTGGCCCGGCTCGGCATGTACTGACCGGGAGCGGTCAGCCCAGGTTGCTGGTGTCGAAGGTGTTGCAGGACGCCGGGTTGCCGGTGGTGTAGCCCTGCTGGAACCACTTCTGCCGCTGCGCCGAGGTGCCGTGGGTGTAGGAGCTCGGGTCGGTCGAGCCGGAGCCCAGGTGGGTCTGGATGTAGTCGTCGCCGATCTTGCCGGCGGTGGCGACGGCGTTGGCCAGGTCCTGCTGGGTGATGTCCTGGATCAGCACCTGCCCGTCCGGGCCGGCCGTCGTCGACGCGTGGTTGGCCCAGACCCCGGCGTAGCAGTCGGCCTGCAGTTCCAGCCGGACCGACCCCGACGTCGGGCCGGTCGCCGTGCCGACCCGCGAGTTCGTGCCGAGCAGGTCCTGGACGTGGTGCCCGTACTCGTGCGCCAGCACGTAGGCCTGGGTGAACGGGCCGGCGTCGGCGCCGAACTGGCTGCGCAGGGTGTCCCAGAAGCTCAGGTCGATGTACACCTTGCGGTCGCTGGGGCAGTAGAACGGCCCCATGCCGGTCTGCCCGGTGCCGCACCCGGTCGGGGTCGAGCCGGCGAAGAACACCGTGTCGGACTCGGTGTAGGTGGTCCCGGACCGCGCCAGCTGCTGGCTCCAGAACGCCTGCACGGAGTTGATGATGGCCACCACCGCGCAGTCGTCGTTGGTGTTGGCGTCCGCGCCGGTGCGGCACTCGGACTGCAGCTGCGAGTCGTCGAAGGTGCCGGTGCCGCCGCCGGCGCCGGCCTGCTGGAAGTAGCCCGAGCCGGACGTCGCCTGGCCCAGGTCGGGTCCGCCGCCGCTGCCGCCGAAGACGTTCATCAGCACGATCACCAGCAGGCCCACCAGGCCGAGCCCGCCGCCGCCGGCGGCCAACCCGCCGCCCAGCCCGATCCCGCCGCCTCCGCCGCCGCCGCGGCGGTCCTCGACCTGCGAGACGTCGAGCCCGGCGTTGTCGTTGAACCTCATCCACCACTCCTGTGCGACGTCGTGCTGCCTGTCCGGAGCAGTACCCGAGTCTAGGTGTACTGCCCAGGGAGGTTGGTCAATCTGGTGATGGGTGGTTGACCTCCGATGGCGGTGT
>NZ_BMNA01000015.1 GCF_014646215.1 Nakamurella endophytica | reverse complement strand
AGACCTCGACCCTCAACCACGCAGCGACGCGCCCACCCGACTACACCCTCAACTGCGAAGAGCCAGATTGGGTGCACTCATGACTCGCGGATCAGCGAATCAAGACCGCATCTCTACCCGCTATGTCGTGCGATGCTCGCCGTCCTACGCAAGGAGACCTTGTGGTCAACCACCCACCAATTCATGAGTAACGATTCTTGGGCGGTCCGTGTCAGATGTCGGTGATGAGGATGGCCATTTGGTCGGCGAGGTCGGCGACGTGGTCGAAGCCTTCGCCCACGGCGAGGGGTTTGAGGATGGAGTCGGGGCGGACTGTCAGTTCACTGGCGGCGACGCGGTCGGCGAAGAGCAGGATGCTGCGGCTGCGGTCGTTGAGTCGGGGGACCCAGATCATGCCGTCAACGGGGGTGGGTGCGGCATGGACGGCTTTGGCCCACGGGGCAGTGTGTGGATAGGTGCGGGGTCCGCCGTCGAGTAGTTCGGCGCGGTTAGTGGCGATGCGGTGCAGCCCCGGCCCGGTGAGGTCGGCCAGGACCAGGTCGCGGGAGGCGATGAGTTCGACGGCGATCTTGTGGTTGAGCTGGCCGCGAGTCACCGTTTTGAGGCCGCGGACGGGGACGTCGTGAAAGACGGTCTCGGCTAGGGCGCCGGCGAGGTCACTGGCTCCGTACAGCACCGGCAGCGGATCCGTGGCGCCGTCCGGGGTGAAGGGATGAAACCGGCCCCGCCGGGTCACGGTGCCGGCGTAGAACTCGCGTGAACCCCAGTTCGCGTCGTAGACCCGGTGGATCACTTCCCCGGCCGGCCACTGCCCGGGGAGCAGGTCCAACGGCAGGATCGGTGCAGCGACTGTCGGGGTGGACGGCAGCGGTGCGGGGTAGCTCACCCCGCCTGCTGTTCGCGGCGTGAGCCGGTGTCCGGGTCAGCGTCGAGGTGTTCACCATCCAGGGGATCGGGTCCTCCGGTGAGCTCTTGAGCGAGCTGCTGTGCGGCCTCGATCACGGCGGCGGGCTGGTCGGCGAGCAGGTCCACGGGGCGGGCGCCGTCGAGCCAGCCGTTGTTGGACACAAACCACAGCGCCAGGGCCCGACGGTCCCGCACACCTTCCAGTACCCGGATGACGTCCGCGATGACCGGCCGCGGTCGTCCTGCTTGGTCGAACTGGAAGGCCGGGTACCGGTGGGATCCATCGCCGGCGGGGACGGCGAACACCTCACCCCGACTCGCCCAGCGTGACGCCGTGGAACCGGCGTTCTTCGCGGTCGAGCCGGACTGCGCGGCGACCTGAGCACTGGTTAACAGTGGAAACTCGGCCGCGAAGGATGCCCACACGTCCGCGAGCCGGCGCGCCTGCTTGTAGGCGCCCATTCCGATGACCGGCCCCGGCGGCTCGATCGCTTCCAACACCCTGCGGTACTGCTCCGTGCCCACCTGCACACTGCTGACCGCAGCCGCCACCGCCTCCAGCACCTGTCTGCCCAACCGCTGCCCACCATGGTGGGCGGCCGCGTTGTAAGCGGCCAACAGGTCGCGGACGGCGGTTCCGTCGCCTACACCCGGGCTCAGCAGCACCAAACCGCCCGAGACGTCGATGCCGCGCCGCCGGGCGAACTCCGCCATCTCCTCATCGCTCAGGTCGACGACCGTCACTTCGCTGACCGACACAACCCCATGATGACACAAGTGACGTCACGATGCAGGAATCACTGGATCACTTTAATTACGGGCCGCAAGCTGGCCGGGTGCCCGCCGTGCGCGGGAGTCTGAGCGTGCGGTGTACGACTTAGGAGGAGTGGGCGGCGTGGTAGGCGTCCTGGATGGACGCCGCGATGCGGCCCCGATCGGAGACTCCGTATCCGTTGTCCTTGGCCCACTGCCGCATGGCCTGGATCTGTTCGCGGTCCACCGGCGCGACAGCGGTCCCGCTCGGGCGGCGCCGGCGACCGGCCGTCGACTGTGACGAGGAGCGGTCGATTCGACGGGCGTGGCTGATGTAGGTGGCCATCGCGTCACGAAACTTCTCTACGTTTTTTTCACCAAGGTCAATCGAGTAGCTGGCGCCCTCGAACGTGAACTCCACCGTGGTGACGTCCGCTTCGGACTGGTCGATGTCGTCGAACTGAATCTCCCGAGTGCCCATACACGAGACCCTAACACAACCGGCGCGGCACTTGAGTGTTAGGCGCACGGGCCGGCAAAGCTTAGTGCCTGATACCGACTGGCGGGGCCCGAGAATTAGTACGCTCCATGTGGGGGTTCGTGGTTCTTGGTAGGGAAGTCGGGAGCGTAGACGGACGGCGCGCGTAGCCTAGGACGCAGACCGAGATCCGAACAGTGGGATAGCGTCGAGGTATCCTTGGCACCGTCATAAGCCCGCGTTGAGAACCTTGCACCTGATGCCAGCGGGACCGGGGCGTCCGTGGTCGGACCGGATGCTTGTCAACCGGCTCAGCCCCAGCCCGCGATTCGGACACGTTGACCAAGGTTGCGCCGGACATCGTCATCAAGATGACCGCCGACCTACCTGGCCCGTACGATAGATACCGATTGGGCGCTTACCGGGGTGCCTGCATCGAGGCACGTTGGCAGCGTCGCCAAGCACAGGCTGCTAGCCCAGGAGACCCAGGTGCGAAGACTCGTGATTGCGGTCGTAGGACCCTCGGACATCAGCGAGGGTGACTCCCTGTTCGAACACGCGGTCGTTGTGGGCCGTGCTGTGGCCCAGCATGGCGCAATCCTCAGTTGCGGCGGACTGGGCGGAGTGATGGCTGCGGCCGCCCGAGGAGCGCGCCAATTCTCTTCACAGGCCGACGTTGTCGGTTTCCTCCCTGGCTCAGATGCAAACGAGGCAGATGAAAACGTAAGCATCCCAATTCCGACGGAGATGGGGGAGATGCGAAACTGGTTGGTGGTCCGTTCCGCTCATGGAGTCATTTCTATCGGTGGGAGTTGGGGCACGTTGTCGGAGGTGGCTCTGGCAGTTCGCCATGGCCTGCCTGTGGTATCTATTAACGGGTGGGCGGTGTCAACGTATGACGGGATAAGTCCTCCCGGAGTGCACGAGGAGTCCAATCCAGCGAACGCGGTTTCGCTACTGTGCGCACTGGTTGCACGTTCAGCGGCAGAATAGACGATGAGCACGCCAGCTTCGCGAGACGACAGTAACTCACTGACCACAAGCGACCGGATCAAACTGTACGAGCTTGCCATTCAGAGTTACCACACCGATTTGAACCTTTATACCACCCGCATGAACCTATTTCTTCTGGTCGAGTCTGCGGGAGTGGGTCTGGTCTTCACCGACAGGGCTCGCTACAACAGCGGCATCGCATGGTTCGGGTTGGTGGTCGCATGCGCTTGGGCGGCTGTTGCCGCATCTTCCTACGTGTGGATTTATCGCTTCCGACAAGAAGCTGTCAATGCAGGACTCGAACTGTGGAAACCGACGTCGACCTCACCAGCAGCGGCTAGGCAACTACTGGCATTCGTCAATGTGTTCGAGCCGGGTATCACAGCCTCCCGGGGTGGTGGCTTGCATAAATGGATGTCTCACCTAGGCTCGTTCTTCGTTAGGCCGAGCGGATTGATGGCCCTGTTACCATTCCTTTTTGGTGTTGGATGGATTCTTATTCTAATCCTTCGGCAGTAATCTTCCGTAACAGTCTAGATCTAGAGATTTGCCGACATCACAGCAGTCGGCCGGAGCCTTTTTGTCACCGTGACGGTTTATGGCGATTCCTCTCAAGGAGGTTTCTCGCTCGTGGGCCCCCGTTCGTGACCGAATGTACGGTTCCGCCCTGGCGAGCCGACTCGCACGCCAAGCGAGCGGCCTAAGATGCTCATGTGGGCATGGGTATCGTCGTTCCTCGGCATGTCCCACTACCTGACTGGTCAGCCATGGCGCGTCGCCATCGGCTCTCAGTCGTCTTCGATGCCATGTTTGGTGGGCACGAAGCGTGCGACGAACCACCTCTGCAAAAGTGAACGAAGCAGTCCGTCATGTCGTGCGTTGAATGCGGGCGCACCTGACTCTTGGCGGCAGTCCTAGACCTATTCGCTCGCACTACTGGCCGAACGCTGTACTTCGAAAGTCGTTGACACCTCACCGACAAGCCATATTATGTCAGTCTAGGGGGAACATTTTATCTTACGCGGTCTTCTGCCTCCTTCACGCACGGCGCGGTCTTCCGCTGCTATTGAGGTCGTTTGCAGCCGTAACCGCAAGCGTCGCAGTTGAGGAGTATCACAGGTCGGAAAGGTGCGCCGACTAAGAGGGCGGAAGGACACCCGCTATGACGGACCGGCGGGTAGGAAGCTGAGCCTTCAGTGCATTCTCGAGCTCAACGGCGAGGGCCGTCGGAGTACCGGTGCGGCCAAGAGTATTGATGATTAGATTGACGTACTTATCGGCGTTTATTCCGCATGCCTGCGCTGCGAGGGGTAGCATCTGCTTGCCCGGGACCACAGCGAGCACATCGTTGATATCGGCCTTGGCAAGCAAGGCGTCGTCGACCCGCTTCTGCTCCTCGAGCAAGATCGACTCGGGCGAAAACTGCCACTTTGTGTGATCGAAGATGTCGGGAAACTGCTGGACGATTTCGTCAATGTTGCCCTGCTTCTGAGTCACGCTCGACACCAGGCCTTCTAGCGATGGCTCAAGACGCTGCTTCCATCGTTCGATCGTAATCTTCCTTCGTTGATCGTCGTTAACCGACGACTGCAACTTCTGCTTGTAGCTGATCCGGTCGAGCGGATCCATCTCTAAGTGCCCACGCACTGCATCAACAATTTCGGGCAGAGAGAACAAACTTTCAATCTCATGCACTTTGAGCATGTACACTCCAGCTGGAAGTGCGTCTCGGAATGCTTGGGCGTGGTAGTCGCCGTCGATCACGCCGACCGCTTCAAGGGCGGATGCCACACCCGAACTTCGCAGCGCTTCGACGCATCGCAGAACCCGTTCATAGCCAGCAACCGGACGAACAACGGTGTCGGGGCCATTGAACCACGCATTATAGAATGGCTCGTCATGGCTGCTTGCGTCACCCTCACAGAACACTACTCGCGAGGCGTAAAACGACAAGGAGGCCGAGCCAAGCAGGGCCTCCGAGACATCACCGGGCAGCTCGGTGTCAACGCCAATTACTCGAAGGCCCGCGGTTGGACTAGCGAGTACATAAGTCGCCTGCTGTCTCGATAGAGCGAACGTCAAGTCGTGCGTCACATAGACGAATCGAATATCGGGTCGTGCCGCCTCAATTGCATTCCATAGACGCACAGCGAGCAATGAGTGCAGGTGCGTTTCGGGCTCGTCCACGATGATGGCGCCCGGTGCGGCCGAGAACACCCGAGCCATCAAGAACAGCGCAGCCTTCTCGCCATCGCTCATTTGATTACCGCTATACGTCATTTCTGCGCCAGTTGATACGTTGCGCACCATCGGACGCCAATCGCTCCAGAACAACGAGCGGCCCGGGAACACCTCTTTCCAAAGCTGCTCAACCTTGCCCAGTGTCGTCTCGCCGGGACTACCAGCCGTGGCCGGGCTATCCCTGAATCGTCGCACGAAATCAATAGCGACGCTAGAATGCTCGCCCAGCATTCGAGCCAACATGGCGTCAAATTCGCCTGAGAGATCCCAATGGTTGTGGCGAGCGGTCGCCTTACCCTGCTCAAATTGCTGCAGCGCCGTTTGCATCGCCATCACTGGCACCTCAGGTGTTACACGAGTGTTCCTGAGAGCGTTAATGACCTCGATCGCGGCTCCATCCGGACTACTGATGGATCGGCTCTGCCTCGTCTTACCGCTACCGTTCGGGCCAAGTACAACTACGGCCTTATCGCCGGTCAACCGCTCGCCGCCCGGAAGCACCAGATCGAATGTCACGCCGCGGAGCGTACCAAGGACTAGCGGCAACTTCCGCCAGCAGCGGTATCGCCCCGCATCGTCATCAAGCGGTTGGGCGTTGGCAGCGTCAGACCGTCCTCGCAATGCCAACACGACGTTGGTCAGTCACGAAGTGGCGCCAGTTGGGCGGTACGGAAAGGGGAAGCCGCTCAAACGCAGCCTACGTGCGGATAAGATTGACTGATTGATTGGCTTGCATGCCCTGTTTCGGGTTTGGTAACCACTAACTGATCGACTAAGTCTCCCCCGCTTTTGCGCGGCTACTGGGGCGACTAGGAGCGAGATCGATGACAGGGTCGTGGCAGGTGCTACCGTCGCCGTCCTTGACGTTTTCCAGCACTGTGCGGCGCAACAAAGCGCTAACCGTCAGCCCGCTCTCCTGAGCGCGCCGGCGGATCTCGTCCGCCTCCGACTTGGTGACTCGCAGGCCCATCACCAGTTGACGCTGCCGCGCCTCCGAGCGCGATCGTCCTAGCGGTGGCACGACTCTTTCCCTCATCGGTGCGCCAACGTGTCGTCGAGGTTCGCGAAGACATCGTCGCGCAGCTGTGGCTGCCGCCGCTCTGCCTCCGCCTCGACCCGCGACACCACCACGAAGTCACAGGGGAGCCCGACGTGCCTGTGTACCGCGGCGCGTAGCCGCTCACGCACATTGAGGGCCGCCTCGCGATGACCAGGCTCGTAAACGAGGGCCAGGTCAACGTCCGACGGGTGCGGAGACCCAGTCGTCACGGAACCAAACGGTACGACTGTGACCCCCGGGCTATCACCGGCCCCAGCCAGTGCCCGCGCGAGGCCCGCCTGCCAAGAAGACGTCGCCAGCGTAGTGGACTGCACGCATGAACTCCCTCCAGTTGTATAGACCAACGTTGCGGCTGATGGCCAACGCGCGGGCCTCGGGCGTGTAGGTATTCCACGGCCCTGTGTTAACGATTGCGTCGGCGTCGGGGTCTGCCTCGCAGATTTCCAGGACGTCCGATTCGCTCAGTAGGTAGTAGTCGACGAGCGTGGCGATGTGGGTCCCGCCGCGCATCTGCACCTCATAGACATTCGGCCGCAGCTCGCACAGCGTTATCAGGTCCGTCTTGCTCCTTAGATACCGCACGAACTGCGGGCGGGTTCGGTCGCCGTGCGGCCGTTGAACGCTCACGCATCCTCCTCGAGCAGATGGTTCATCGCGTCGGGGAACCGCGGAGCGCTTGCGCTCAGAACTCCGAATACATGCCGGGCCTCAAAAGCGTCCGAGTGAACCCTATAGTCGGCGGCGACCTCCTGCTCGGCAGGAGTGAGCAGGTCGCGGTTAAGCTCGAGCAGCTCGACGATGTGCCGATTCGTAGGGACCATCTTCTCCACGGCCTCTCGCCGCCAGACCTCTGCTGCGTCGGTGAGCGGGTCGTCGGATGTCGCCGAGTGCGGCCCATACGCCCGGAAGATCGCGTTGTTGAACTGCAGCAGTCGGGTCAGCTCGTCGCGCAGCTCTGCACGGCTGTTGCACTTTCGTACGTGCAACGCCGAGCGCACGCGCTCCCGCCGGGTGCGTTTCCACCGACTGAGGACCTCCACTGGATACTCCTCCTCCGCGTGGTCGACGACGTAGTGACAAGTCGGGCATAGCACGATCAAGTTGTCGAACGCGGCCAGCAGTTGCTCGTCGGCTGCCGGGTCGGCTCGAGGTCCCCCCGGCGAAGCCGCGACGACGTGGGCGAGCTGGCCCAACGTCACGACCTTGCCGTTGTCGCCGGCGTGGAACAAGTACTGCATGCACTCGGGGCGCTCACAGAAGCCAGCCGACGCTGCCCACAGCTGCCGCTCGGTGTCCAGGCTGATGCTGCGACCACGGGCGCGAACGCAGGTCGTCACGGCGGCCATAGTGCCCTCCCCCGGCGGTTCTACCGTCGCGACACGCAGGGCGGTTCTACCGCCACCGTCCATGCCCGCTGCCCCGTGCCGGCCCCAGATTGCGCTTACAGGGCCTGCAGCGGACCCTCGGCGGCGCCGGGATTGTTGCTCCGGTGCTCGTGTTCTCGGTGTTGCTGGTCCAGTAGGTGCCTCCAGGGCTTCGCCGTTGGCCGCTGCGAGCGGCCACTCGCCGAGAGGTGGCTACCGGGCCGGCGCCAACGAGTGAACGGACGCCGGCTCTAGGGGAACTCCCCCGGCCGTTGTCGTTATGTGCAGGTCCTTGCCTGCATGGGAATCATCGGATAAGCCGGCCCCGCTTGAGCATCGCGCCGTCGGCGGCGAACGGGCGGCCCCCGTTGTGAGCCGCTTCACGCCGTTCGACTTCGGCCAGCACGGCTTTCTCCACCATGTGCGACCAGCTGTCGTCCTGCTCGAAGTAGGCAGTGGCCTTGAAGGCGACCGCTGCCCGGTCGCGCACTGATGGGCGCATATAGGTAGTCACCTTGCGGGGAGCGTCGACTTCGTGGTCGGTCTCACTGGCTGGCGGCTGCACGGGCTGCGCCGTCGGCCGCGGCCGTCGTCTCCCCGGTGAGCTGTATACGGGTGCAGGAGTGCGCTCGAGCAACTGGTCGGCGGCCGGCGCCGGTGTTGGGTCCACATCGACGACGGCGTCGTCCTGAACCGGCTGGTCCGCTGCCGTCGCCAGCGGCGCGGGTCGGTTGGCTGCTATGAGGCGGGCGGGATCGGGGTCCGCGCGGCGACGGCTCAGGCCGGCGACCCGGCGATCTGCGGTGTCCGGCGTGCTGGTCATGCCACGGTCTGCCCTTCGGCGTTGGTGATGCGGAAGACGACTTCGTTCGCCAGGGCGTACAGGTCGTCAGCAACCGACGTCGCACTGCGCGGGCCGCCGGCGGTTGCTGTGCCGGGTTCCCGGCGGCGGATCTCCCACCACTTGGGACCCTTGCGTACTTCCTCGTCGAGCTCGTGGACGAGTAGGCCGCGCTCGCGCGTGGCCTGGGCGGTAGCTTCGGAGTGTCGGATGGTGGCCTGGAAGACCCGTTCATCGGTGCCGAGCGTCTCGCTGATCATGTCGCGGGTGGTCTGCTGCACTTTGTGGGCCGAGGTGCCGACCCCCATCAAAACCACGCCAAGAAGGTCCAGATTCGGGTTGACGTCGACGACACTGTCCAGCCGACGGGCTACCTCGATGAGGCCCTTGCGGCTGGAGCGGTCGGTCTTGACCGGCACGATGGCCCACCGTGCCGCTGCGACGGCCGCGGCCTGCAAGGGCTCGTTGCCTGGCGGGCAGTCCACCAGCACCAGGTCGTATTGGTCGGCAATAGGCAGCAGCAGCTTGGCCAACGCCAGCCGGACGCCGTCGTGGTCTTTGCCGGCGCGGGCGATGAGGGCGGCAGCCGCGGAGTCGAGGTGGTGTCCACCAACCAGGACGTCGAGATTGGGCCGCACCTGCCGTACGGGCTCGGTAGGTGGACCGAACATTAGGCCCTTGGAGAGGGCTTCCCCGTCGTCGTTCAGGTCGTCCCGGTCGGTGAAGCCAAGGTCCTCGGCAAGGTTGCCCTGCGGATCCAGGTCGATAAGCAGCACCCGGTAGTCGGACTTGGCCAGTAGTCCTCCCACGTTGGCGACGATGGTCGTCTTGCCAACGCCGCCCTTGCCGTTAATCACTGCGCAGACGCGGTCTAGCGCTTGCCGTTGCCGCTGGTCAATCACTGTCACTGTTGTCTCCTACCTACCGACACACAGCAATGCCGGTGGTGACGGCACTACTGGCATTACCGCTTCCACGCGTAGGCCGCCGACCGCCATGGATAGCTCGGCCAGCGCTCTGGAGCCCCGCTGGCTCCAACGCTGGGATGCACAGCTGTGACAGCCGTGGCGGTTGTGACAGTAGTCCCGTTTGGGCCAGCTTTGCAGGTACTGCCAACGGCGTGTCTCTTTACGGGTCGAGCTGGCCGTGCTGGACATGCTGGACATGCTGGCCGTGCTGGGCATGCTGGCCGTGCTGGCCGTGCTGGGCATGCTGGGCATGCTGGCCGTGCTGGCCATACTGGCCGTGCTGGGCATGCTGGCCATACTGGCCGTGCTGGGCATGCTGGCCATACTGGCCGTGCTGGGCATGCTGGCCGTGCTGGGCATGCTGGTTTGTGATCCGGGCCGGACGAACCAGCAATCCCGGTCTGCCGATCGTGTGAATTGGGTTGGGCAGCGCGCGGGTGGCGCTGGTACGGCAGGTGGTCAGCCGACGGGCAACCAGCCGCTCTTTCGTCACGTGACGCGAGCCGCCGAGCTGGTCCCTGGGGTCTGCCACAGCTCCCCAAACAGCGCCGGTAGACGGACAAACCAGCTGTCATAAGGATCCATTACCACGGTCCATCCCCACCGCGTGTCAACTGACCCGGCTCGAACAAGGGTTGTACGGTCAAGATCTGTCGTCTTGACCGGTGGATGGCCGATCTTGCGCGGTAGTTGGCCGGCTGACCACGGCAGCTGGGGGAGGAGGGGACGCCGATGACGTCGAGCTCCACGGGGCTGCAGCTCGAAGGGAGCGGTCGCGAGTCCCCTCCGCAGCTGTCGGGCGATGCGGCGGCGCGGGTGTGGGAGGCGGTCGATCGGTCGACGGCTTCGGCGACGAAGGCGGCGTACCGGTCGGACTGGGCACGGTTCGAGCGGTGGTGCCACGAGCAAGGTCAGGCGTGGCTGCCGGCGCATCCGTTGACGGTGGCCGCGTACGTGACCGAGGCGGCCGGCCAGCAGCGGCCGCCGGGGCTGGGGGAGTCGGGGTTCGCCGCCCGGTGGCGGTACAGCCCGGCGACGTTGGCGCGGTGGGTGTCCTCCATCAATCAGTTCCACACCGCGGCGGGCCTCGATGCGCCCGGCCGGGCGGAGGTGGTGCGGCGGGCGCTGGCGGGGATCCGCCGAGCTCGTGCGACGCCGCCGGCTCGGCGGGCGCCGCTGCTGCTCGACGACGTCAAGACCCTGCTGGAGACGCTGCGGCCGGCGTTCCATCAGTGGCCGGCCGGGGTGATCGCTCGCCGCGACGCCGCCCTGCTCCTGCTGGGCTTCGCGACCGCGGCCCGCCGCTCCGAGCTTGTCGGGCTGGGGGTGGGGGACGTGGCGGTGCACCGGGTCGACGGGCTGCACATCACCGTCCGCCGCTCAAAGACCGACCAGGAAGCCAAGGGCACCGTGAAGGCGGTCCCGTACGGCAGGGACCCGGCGACGTGCCCGCCGTGCGCGTACACCCGCTGGCGGCAACTCCTCGACACCGCAGCCGGACTCGACCCGGCCGAGCAGCGGCGGCCGGTCATGGCCGCGCTGTTCCAGCAAGCAGGGGATCCCGGCGTCGACGGACACGTGTGCCGCGTCGACCTACCCGCACCGTTGAATCCGGCGGCGCCGCTGTTCCCGACCGTGCACAAGGCCGGGGCCGTCGGAGTGCGGGCGATGTCGGGTCAGGCGGTCAACGAGGTCCTCGTCCGCCGCGCCGCCGCCGCCGGCTACCCCACCGCCCAGATCGCTCGGCTCGGCGGGCACTCGCTGCGGTCCGGGTTCGTCACCGAGGCGTTCCGGCGGGGGGCCGACGCGCACGCGATCATGCGGCAGACCGGGCACCGCAATCCCGCGATCTTGGAGACCTATGCCCGCGAGCACGCACCCCTGGTCGGCAACGCGGTCACGAGGTTGGGGCTGTAAGCCGTGAACGGTCCGACCCATCGGGACGCTGCCGCCGATCGACGCGCCGACGCCGACGTCGGTGTCGCCGCTGGCGCAGCCCAGCGCGTTGACCGGTATGCGGGGGAGTGGGCGCTGTTCGTCGACTGGTGCGCCGCCACCGGCCGGGTGTCGCTGCCGGCAACCGCGGAGACGGTGCACGCGTTCCTTCTCGGCTGCCCGGCCGCGCCGGCGACGATGACGCGGCGGCTGACGGCCATCGACCGCCACCACCGCGACCGCGGTGTGGCGGTGCCGCCGCGCAGCGACCAAGTCCGGGATCTGGCGCGGGGACGAGCCGCCCGGCCGGTGCGGCAGGCGCTGGAGCCGGCGGCGGTCGACACAGCGTTGCGGAGGCTGCCGATAGACGGGTGGACGGGCGGCTGGTTCGGCCGGCGGGACCGAGCGCTGCTCGTGCTGGCCGCGGCTGGCATCCCGTACCGGCAGCTCGCCCGGCTCCACGTCGCGGATGTGAGCGTCGATGGCGACGGGTGCGTTGTGGCCACACCGTCGGTCTCCCACGTGATGCCAGTTGGCGATGATCCGGCCACGTGTGGGCCGTGCGCGCTCGTGCGGTGGTTGCGTGTCCTGGACCTGGACGCCACCCGCAGCACCCGAGTTCTGATCGCGGCGCTGCAGCGCCGGCCCGCGGTCGATGCAGCGTCGGTGCATGTCTGCAGTCAGACCTTGGCGGTGGACCCGAGGACGGCGCAGCTGCCGTTGCTGCCGCCGATCGATCAGCACGGTTGGACCCCGCTGGACCGCCCCGCGCCGCTGTCCCGGCAGTCCCTGTCACAGCTAGCCCGGACAGCCGCCGCCGGCCAAGTCACAGCCCACAAGGCGGTAGCAGCGCTCATCCAGGATCCCTCACCGGCCGAACCCACCACCACGGCTGCCGCAGCCGTGCCGCCGTTGACCTACGACGCGCACAGGTGGCGCCGCGGCGTGGATCAACGCATCGCCGCCCGTAGTGCGCTGGCTGATCTCGGTGACACGCTGCAGCACATCGACGCCCGCATCGCCGAGCTCGAGACCCGCACCAAAGCCCTGCTGGCCGACCAGGACGCGCGCTAACTGGCCAAGCTGCCGGCCATCGAGCCGCCGACGGCCATTCGTGTGAAACACCCGGCGGGCTGTTATGCGCCGACGATGAGGGCGCCGCGGGCCGTGTCGATGACCTCGGTCGTGATGGTGTGGACGTCGTTGATGTCCAGGACGCGGCGGATCTGGCCGAAGAGTCGTTCGATGAGCCGGAAGTTGCCCCCGGTGATCCGCCGGACTGCGGCCACGGCGGCGAGGTCGTCGGGGCGGTCGGGGTCTAGATGCTTGTCCAGGCTCGCCCAGTAGGCGTCCAGGACGGCGACGAGGTCCTGGTCGGCTAACGGCCGGTACTCGTGGGCGAAGCCGATGCGGCTGTAGAGCTGGGGGTAGCGGGCCAGGCGCCGTTCCAGACCGGGCATGCCGATGAAGATGACGGCAGTGCCGGTGCGGTCGTAGTGGTCGCGCAGTTGCTCCAGGCCTGTGGTGCGCAGCCGGTCGGCTTCGTCGACGATCAGCAGCTCGGTGTACTCCGGCCGGCGCACCGGGTAGAGGTCGCTGTCGGCGATGTCGAGGTCGATGTCGGCGGCGTCGCGGGTGTGCACAGCCCAGGACAGCTGGTCGCACAGGTGGTGGACATCGTCCTGCAGGCTCCGCGGCGTGGTGGTCAGGTACGGCGTCCACAGCACGGTGCGGGCCTGGTCGATCGCCTCGGGCAGGCAGTGGTCCTTGCCGGAGCGGTGCTGGATCCACTGGTCCCAGTCGTCGGCGGCGGCGTAGCTACGCGCCGACACGGTCTTGCCCACGCCGGGCGGGCCGTAACAGACGCCGATGTACCCGGCCGTGCGGACGGTATCGGCGAACTCGATGAACCGTCGGTGCTCCCTGGTGATCAGTGGACCGGTCATCGACCCTGCACCTGCCGCGGCCGCCGGGACCTGGGCCGATGCTGACGCATCGACATCGCTGACGGCGTCGCCGGCGGCGGCGGGTACACGGTGGTTCATCGCCAATCCCCGGTCGAGACTCAGTTCTCGCGGTAGAGGCGTAGCGGCGGCCGGCGCGGCCTGGGCAGCGCTGGCAGGGGCGGGTCGGCAGCCGTGCTGCGGGGGGTGCTTGGGGTGTCGGTGGGGACCGGTTCGCGGACCGGGTGGGTGAGGGCGTCGACGAGGCTGCGCCGATCGGCAAGTTGCCGGCGCAGCTGGTGGCGGCGGCGGGCGCGGGCGCGTTGCAAATCCTTGAGGGTGATGGTGGCCGCGGCCAGTTCCGGCGCGACGGCCCGGCACAGGAACCGGCCGCGGTGGTACAGGCGGACCTCGGCCAGATCTCGCGGGTCGTACCGGACGGTGACCTGCTCGCCCACGAAGGCAGCCAACGTCAGGTCGACATACCGCAACCCATGCACATGCACGCCGTCGCGATGCACGATGCGCGGCTTCGCCACGGTCAGCAGCAGCAAGTCCAGCTGCTCGAGCGAGGCCGGCATCCGCGGCAACCACCCATCGGCCAGCCAGCGGCGCACAGGCGCCTGATGGGTCTGCGAGTGCGGCCGCTGGTGGTAGTCGTGAACCACGAACCGGCCGACAGCAGAGTCCAGGGCCGGCAGCGTCAACGTGGGTGCGGTGACCGGCCGGCCGTGGCTGCCGTGCGGGATTGACCCGGGCAGCGTGGGCAGCAGCTCGGTGGTGACGGTGCCGAAGAATCGTTCCACCTTGCCGCGGCCGCGCGGCACCCCAGGAGTGGAGTGCACTAACTGGATCCCGGTGTCCACGCACACCTGGGCGATGTGGCCGGAGGTGAAGTCCGAACCGTTGTCGCAGTACAACACCTCGGGCAGCCCGCACACCGGCCAGTCCGGATCCGACTTGCGCCAGATCGCCTGCCGCAGGGCCAGCGCCGTCTGCGCTGCAGTCGGCGCCCCGACGAACACGGTGTAGCCGGCCACCGCCCGGGAGTGATCGTCCAACACCACGGTCAGCCACGGCCGGACCGGCTTACCCTCCGGGTCCAGGACCAGCACGTCCAGCTCGGTGTGGTCGACCTGCCATAACTGATTCGGGCGGTCCGACTCGCGGCGCAACACCAGCTCGTAGCGGTCGCGGTAAGCGGCGGCGCCGCGATGCGCCAACGTCATCAACGCCGGGTGCAGATTCCGGACGATTCTGTAGACGGTTGCATAGCTCGGTCGCGGCCAACCCCGGGCTGCGGCGATGGCAACTACTTGCCGGTGAACGTGGGCGATCGTCGGGGCGGGCCGGCCCAGTGCTAAACCCTCGATCAGGCCGACCAATGGGGCTGGGAGGTGGCTGCGCCCTGCGTCGATGCGCGTGGGTCGCATCAAGGCCGCATCGCCGCCGTGTTGGTACGCCGCCCACCACCGTCGCACCGTCCGTTCCGGCACCCCCGCCTCGACGGCTGCCTGCGGGACGGTAGCTCGCCCGGTTAGGAGCGGTCCCAGCACTTGCAGGCGGCGATCGACAACACAGTCCGCCTCGCTGGTCGTCGCGACCAGGGGCATCCGATCTGCGACAGCACGCTTGGGCCGCGCCTGCATGGACTCAACGTCCTCGCTGGTCCGCCCCTCGTCAACCGCCGGGCCAAGCCAACTCACCGACTGGTGGCGGACGGCCATCGAGTTGCGCGCTTGGCCGACGTGCTGGGTGCGACCTACGCAACTGGCCACGCGCCATTCACTGAGGATCGCAACTTGATCAAGAGGTTCACAGCCGGCCCAACAGACATTTACGGTTGGTTTGGCCAGCGACGACTCATCTGGCCACCGCGCCTTGTCACAGGCCGTTCCCAGGTCTACCGTTCCCGCACAGTTACTCAAGGGGGAGGAGCTGCCTGATGAGACTCGGTCGGCGCTCGCGGATCGGTTTGCGACTAGCGATCGTTGTCGCTGTGCAGCTGGGCACGTTGCTTGTGTTGAACCCTACGACGGCGTTCGCGGCAGGCTGCACCACGGAGTCGACCAAGTTCGTATATGAGGATGTAGGCAATCCGGGGGCGAGCAACAATAACCGGTACTACGGCATACGCGGCACCACCCGGTCATACAACCATCAACCTATCTGCAGCAACACCGGCGTTGCGCAGACCTTCTTCGTCCGGCTCTCCCCGGACTATTCGTCCTGGGTGGAAACCGGCGTCACCCAGTACGCGACAGACAGCACAGCCAATTCTCATGCGTGGGCTGAATGGAGATACCTACCGTCGCAGAGCGCCCTCAAGACCTACGATCCTCAAGCCGGAATCCTGACCACGAACACCGACTACTCGCTGCGGTTGGAAAACGGCGCCGGTACCACGTGGGAGATCTACATCGCGCACGCCTCAAGCCCGGAGGCTGTCACGAACTGGAACCACCTGGATACGACCGGCAGCATGGGCGTCTTCTCCGGCCCAGTGGAGAGCGAGCTGTCCCGGTACGGCACAGGGAACGCCTCAGACCACCCGACACACCTAGAAGAGCAGCGACTGTTCGCCGGTGCCTACTACGGCTGGCAGCACCTGGGATGCGACTACGCGCAACGCTCGATCATGGACTGGACAGCGGTGAAAGTCTCGCAAAGCGAGTGGTTCATGAATGCCGGCACACCGGGGAGCGGACAATGCTGACCAACCGCCTGACGGTGACCCTTGCGCTGTGTGCCTGCCTGGCGACCGCCGGGTGCGCACGCCCAACCGCGACCGCTACCAGCGCCACCGCTCTGACCAACGTCTTAGCCACCCAGAGCGACCCACCAACTTCACCCCCGTCCACCACCACCGCATCACCGGACGAGCAGGACACTGATGCTGTCGGCGTCAACTGGGACGCGCCGCTGCCCGGCGGGCTGATGGTCGCGCAAGGGACCGATGCCGCGGCCGCCGGCCAATTGACTTTCAAGCCCCTCGCGCCTCGCTTCGCCGAGCCCATCGGCATTCAGGTCTCCGACCCTTCCAACACCGCTCCCGGTGATCGTGCCGTCGCCTACCTGTACCGCTTCCCCGACGGAGGAACCGACTTCCCTTACGACGGCCGCGTCCGCGTCCTGGAGTACCACAGTCAAGTCACCGAAGCACAACTCGAAGAAGTGGCCGCGAACCCGCCCGGCCCGCCCGAAAACTTCAAGGTCATCCAAGTTGCTGGCCACTCCGCGCTGCTAGTTCAGGCAAACGGCATCGGACGCGTGCAGTACGTGCAAGACGGCGTCATGATCGACGTATTCGGTCCCGCGATACCCGTGGCCGAGGTCGAGGAACTTGCCGCGAACGTCTAAGCGGCTGCACTTGCTAGTGCTGCCAGCCGTCATCATCGGCCCAATCGCCGCGGCAGCAGCCTGCACTAACGATCACACATCGACGCCGGCCACAGCAAATTCGTCGGCTAGTGAGGTCGGATCCCAATGCCGGTCGTCGGGAACCGCCGGACGTCTTATCGCCGCCTACCCGACCACCGTCGGTACGGTGAGCACCTGGCGCGCTGGCCCGTCTGAACCAGCACGAACTCTGTGGAGCAAGGTGCCTACCGGCCAACCGGCCGTCTGGTGCTGGTATCAGCAAGACGATCACCCCGACCCAACCGTGACCGTAGTCGCCGTCACCGCAGGCGCCCCGCCAGTCGCATTCGTGACCGGAACACTCAAGTCAGTCCCGGTCAACCCTGACGGCCCATTCATCCCCTAGAACGAACGCGCCGCGGCACCGCACCACCAGGCCATTGCAAGTCCCTCGATGTCCGCGAGCCGAGAACCTGCCAACCCGCCGGTCCCCTGCCCGAACGTATGGCGTCCAACCCCACAACGGGCTTGCCGCTGCTCCCTCGGGCCCTGCACCCGACGCCCTTCCCGCCGCCGGTATGACCTGTCCCGCCTCATCGACTTGCACTTCGCGGACCTGCGACGCCCGGCCAGAAATCATGAAAAGTCACAGGTCAAGATCTTGTGGCCGCCGCTGGTTGGCCGGCCGCGGGTACGGCGAGCAGCGCCGACGGGCGGTGGGGGAGGGGAGCGGGTGGCCAATCGAGCAGCGCTTGCAGCGATAGTTGGCGTGGTCGAACGCTCAGCCGGTGTTGAGGCGCACGCTCTGTGGGGGCACGAGTCGTCGCTCCAGGAGTTGGACAGTCCAGATCGGCAGCACGCTTACCACGAACGACAACGGCGGCTGCCGCGCGAACCAGGCTGCCACGAGCACGAGGATCCACAGGAGGATGCCCAGGCCGACCAGAGAGTTCATGACTCGCCTGCGAGGCAGTTCCATCCGCCAACGCCGGCCGATGTCGAGGTTCAGCGCGATGATCGACGCGACCGCGGGGATCGTGGCCAGCGGTATCAGCAGGATGAGCACGGCTAGCAGCGGGATCGGCAGGATGGCCATGTCCGACGAATGGAAGACGGTGCACAGTCCGAGGGGGACCAGCAGCATGATGACCGCTCCTGGGCGGGTGCGGGCGGTCAGCCACCACGGACGGCGCTGCGGGCGCGGCTGGCTCACGGATGCACGGTAAGCGCCCTGACAGACCTCGCGGCGTGACCGCAGTGTCGATCACTCCGACGAGTTTGGAACAACCGGAGCCGGCCGTCGGAGCGTTGCAACGTTCCGACGCTGCAACGCCCTCGCCTGGCGATCAGTTGGTGCGCTTGGCGGGAGAGGGGCGGGTCGACCCCGACGGCGCTGCTGCGGTTGCCGAGCAGCTGGACCCGGCACAGCAGCTGCCGCGTGACGCTGTCGCGCGGGTGTGGGCGGCGGTGGAGGCGTCGACGGCGCCAGCGACGAAGGCGGGCAGAGCAGCGGTGGGGAAGGGCAGGGCGGTGGCCGAACGTGCAGCACTATCTGGCGCAGGCGGTCGCCGCTGCGTGCTGTCGGTGGTGTCGTCGTGAGCTCGCCGCGGACGTCGCTTCGGTTGTGGACCTGGGCCGGGTTCGCCATCGGCGTACTGGGCGCGAGCAGCGCGCTGCTGCTGCCATCCGGGCCGCGGCGCTGGTTGGATTTCGTCCTCGGGCTGGTGGCCGCCGCGCTGTGGCTGGTCGTCAGCGGCTTGGTGCTGCGCAGCACGAGGCCAGGTCCGCAGCCGGGCCTGCGTCCGTTTGCCGCCGCTGCGTTGGCCGTGGTCGTGGTCGTCTGCGGGTTGGTGCTTGCATCGGCGATCCGCCGCGCCACGGACCCCGCTCTAGCCACGTTGGGCCTACGGGGCAGCGCCATGCTGGCCGCCGTGTCGGCTGGTCTGCTTCTCGTGTGGACGGTTCGACGGCGATCCCGTCGTCCTGTCGCCGGCGACGGGGCCGACGATCGCAGTGGATCGGCGGACCGGTGAGCACCGCCCGACAGCTCGACGCGGCGGACGGGCCGCGGCCCGTCATCGTCCACGACGCCGTGGCGGTGCAACGTTCCGCCGCTACAACGCCTGCGCCGCCGCTGGAGAAGCCGGCGCGGTGGGCGGGGGAGCGGCAGGTCGACCTCGACGCCGAGGTCGCCGAGCAGATCGACCCGGCGCAGCAGCTGGACGCGGAGGCGCTCGCCCGGGTGTGGGCGGCGGTGGAGGCGTCGACGGCGCCGGCCACGAAGGCGGCGTACCGGTCGGACTGGGCGCGGTTCGAACGGTGGTGCCACGAGCAGGGGCAGGCCAGCCTGCCGGCGCATCCGTTGACGGTGGCCGCCTATGTGACGGAGGCGGCGGGGGAGCAGCGGCCGGCGGGGATGGGGGAGTCGGGGTTCGGGACGCGGTGGCGGTACAGCGCGGCCACGTTGGCCCGTTGGGTGTCGTCGATCAACCAGTTCCACACCGCCGCCGGCCTCGACGCACCCGGCCGGGCCGAGGTGGTGCGGCGGGCGCTGGCCGGGATCCGCCGCGCCCGGGCGACCCCGCCGGCACGGCGGGCGCCGCTGCTACTCGACGACATCCGGTCCCTGCTGAGGACACTGCGGCCGGCGTTCCACACCTGGCCGGCCGGGGTGATCGCCCGCCGCGACGCCGCACTGCTGTTGCTCGGGTTCGCGACCGCGGCCCGCCGCTCTGAACTCGTCAGCCTCAGGCTGGGCGATGTAGTGGTGCATCGGGTGGACGGGCTGCACATCACCGTCCGCAAGTCGAAGACCGACCAGGAAGCCCGTGGCACGGTGAAGGCCGTCCCCTATGGGAGGGACCCCCAGACTTGCCCGCCTTGCGCCTACACCCGCTGGCGGCAACTCCTCGACACCGCTGCCGGCCTGCCGCCGGCCGAGCAGCGGCGGCCGGTCATGGCCGCCCTGTTCCAGCAAGCCGGCGATCCCGGCGTCGACGGCCATGTCTGCCGCGTCGACGTACCGCAGCCCACCGACCCGCAGGCGCCGCTGTTCCCGACCGTCCACAAGACCGGCGCCATCAGCAGCCGCGCCATGTCCGGGCAGGCCGTAAACGAGGTCCTCGCCCGCCGCGCCGCCGACGCCGGCTACACCCCCGCCCAGATCGCTCGGCTCGGCGGCCACTCGCTGCGCTCGGGGTTCGTCACCGAAGCGTTCCGGCAGGGCGCCGACGCGCACGCCATCATGCGGCAGACCGGCCACCGCAACCCCACCATCCTGGAGACCTACGCCCGCGAACACGCACCCCTCGTAGGCAACGCGGTCACGAGGTTGGGGCTGTAGGTCATGACGACCGAACCCGACGACACCGAGCAGCAGCCGGCCGCGGCCGCCGCTCGGTACACAGCCGAGTGGCAACTGTTCCTCGACTGGTGCGCCACAATCGGCCGGACACCGCTACCCGCAGACCTGGACACGGTGCACGCATTCCTGGTCGCCTGCCCCGCCCAACCGGCCACCCAACGGCGGCGGCTGACCGCGATCGACCATCACCACCGCGCCGCCGGCCACCCGCCGCCCGCCCGGGGCGGCGCACTCCGCGACTTGGTCCGCGGCCGCCCCGCCCGGCCGGCGCGCCGGCCGCTCGACCCGGCCGCCGTCGACACTGCGCTACGCCGGCTCCCGGCCAGCGGCTGGACCCGCGGCTGGTTCGGCCGCCGCGACCGCGCCCTTCTCGTCCTGGCCGCCGCAGACATCCCCTACCGCCACCTTGCCCAACTCACCGCCGCCGACATCACCATCAACCGCGGTGCCGCCACCATCACCACCCCCGCCGGAGACGTCCAACTAGCTGCGACCGACCAGGCGTGGGCGTGCCCGGCCTGCGCGGTCACCGCCTGGATGGACCTGCTCTACCTCGAAGCCACCCGCGGCACCCGACAGGTCGCGCACGTACTGCACTACGCCGACCCGCTGCACGCCGGCATCCCCCACAACTGCTACAGCCCCCGCCCACCCGACTGGACCGGAGACGCAATCCCGCTGCTCCCCCCGATCGACCAACACGGCTGGACACCCCTGGACCGACCCACCGGCCTATCCCGCCAGTCCATCTCCCACCTCGCCCGACAAGCCGCCGCCGGCACCCACCAGCCGCACCGCGACATCCCGCCACCGGCCAGCGGCCAGCAACCCATCGAGTTCACCGACGAAGTCCTGGCGCCCACGCTGACCTACGACATCCAGCAGTGGCAACACGGCATCCACCAACGCCACGCCGCCCGCGAACAGCTCGCCAACATCGGCGACGCCCTGGACGACATGGACACCCGGATCGCCGAACTCGAGGCTCGCACCAAGCAGCTGCTGGAACAGGGAGGACGGGTACAGCACACCTGACGTGCCTCGAACTGGCTACCGCGAGTGGCAGTCCAAGCAGGCGCCGCGTTCGTGCTTGCCGGCCCGGCCTGCCTTGTCACTGTGAGGAGCGGCGGCTGTCACCAAGGTCCGTGGTCGACGCAGTCTGCGCATCTCCGGGTCGCCACCCGATCCGGCCTGTCGCCACCGGTCGCCGGTAGCTGCTCCCCGTTGCCCAACCGGATCCAGGCGCCGGGCGTCTCCAACTCGCCCCAGCGGCTCATATCCGGGTCGTCCCCCTTGTGCCGGCAGCCATCGAAGTGCGCCAAACCCTGAGGAGATATCAGCACACGAGCGGTACCCGCCCGAGCGGCCTGTTGAGCTGTGCGCCCGTGCTCACACTGCGTTCGGGGCAGGTCACACAACTCGCAGCGGACTTCAGCGGTCACGGCTTTGAATCCTGCCACCGGAGCGTGCGAACCGGTCTGTCACCACGAAAGCGGACCTGCAGAGCCTCGACGTGTCGACCGCGCGGCCCCCGCCGTGACGACATCTGCCAGTGCCAGCTGACACCGCTCCACTGGGGTCGCCGCGAGCAGCTACTAGAGCGGCACTTGGTGTCGTGCAGCGTCGCAGGTCGGCTACGCCCGCGACCGTCTGCCCAATATTTTGCTCGACGGCGCCGGTCAAAAATTTTGGGCGCCTGTCACGGCAACTAAGGGGGCTCGCGTAATAGGGCCTCGCCGCGACTTGCAAACGTGCGGGCCCTTATCGTGGCGGTGTCTGCTACAAATAGACTTGCCCTTATGTACTGGCGCTCAGCCGTTACCGACCAGCACTAACTCCCGAACCCCATTAATTAAGTGCTGGAAGATCGTCTATACACCGTCTGAGCTGGGATGATGCTAGATGGCCGGGACGGTCGTTCGCCGTGTAAATTCGACGGGTCGACGCCCTTGACGCCTCGGGAGCTGCAGCTCTAGGGTCTTTCCAACGGCACCCGTTCGGGAGCCGCGAAACCAACACGACATTCCTCCAGGAGGATCGCCATGCCCGTTCACGAAAGCGCACAGCCGGTCTACTCGAAGCATGCCGTCGGCCGTATGCGCGACCTGCGCATCCCACGGGCCGAGGTCGAGTCGGTGCTGCAGCGTCCGTTGATGACCCTGCCCGGCGGGTTCGGCCACGAGTCAGGCCGGACCGTGTTCGTCGGAGCGGTGATCCGAGTCGTGGTCGGCGACGACGACGGGGTGGTCATCACGGTGGGACTGCGCACCAGCACGCCGTACGTGCACGGCGTCCACCACCGCTACAACCTGCCGACCGCGGCCTGACGCCGACGCGGCCAGCCCACCACCCCTACCGCACCACCCAACCCAAGAAGAGGACTGATGATGATGGACGAGTTCTGGCTTGCTGACGTGATCTCGGTGATCGACGAGCGGAGCGTGCCGGCGCTGCCGGCGCCGAACGTCCGCGGGCGGACGGTGACCGGCGCCGGCCAGGTGCACCGCACCGTGTGGGCCCGGCGGTGGGGTCGCCTGGTGGCGTACCCGGCGTGCCGGGTCGAGCACCTGTCACTCGAGCCGGGGAAGTGGACCGACGACGAGGTGACTTGCAAGCACTGCCAGGCCCGGCAAGCCAGCGGGCAACTCGCCCGGCCACCGGCGCCGGGCACCCTACTGGCGTTGGCCGCAGGTGTACGGGTGTGGGCTCACGTCGTGGATCTGGTGGCACCGCTCGCGAAGGAGGTGCTCACGGTGATGGTGTTCGACGACGACACCGCCGAGGACCGCGCCCTCATCGACCGGCTGGCCACTGTCTACCGCGAGCTTCGTCTCCTGCCGGCGCAGTGCCACACCCCGGCGGACGGGGCGGCTGCCCGTGACCTGGCCGACGAACTGAAAGACGCGCTGTTCGGCATCATGATCGACCGCGGACCCGGGTGGGCCAGCGCCGCTTGACCGCACGTGTTCCGCCTCGGCGCCGGAAATGGCCCGTGCCGCAGCTCCGGGCTGAGAGGGTGCTGGGGTGGCGGGGGAGATGGTATTCACAGTGTCCGGGCCGGTGGCGACGGCGGCGCAGCCGATCGGTCTGGCCGAGGCCGGGCTCCGGGAGCGTCAGCACCTGCAGGAGTGGGTGATCGCGCACCCGCAGGTGATCGGCGAGGACGTCAAGATCGTCACCGCCGAGTTCGGACGGTGGACCGACGCCTCCGGAGGGTTGGAGCGGGACCGTCTGGACCTGCTCGGTCTGGACAGCACCGGCCAGCTCGTCGTCGTCGAGCTCAAACGGGACCGGGCCCCGGACACGGTCGACATGCAGGCCCTCAAGTACGCGGCGCTGGTCTCCCGGTTCACCCGCGATCACCTGGCCCAAGCGCACGCACAGTTCCTGACCGCACGCCGCGGCGAACCCGTCGACCCGGACACCGCCCTGGCCGAGCTCGAGCAGTGGGCCAGCATCACCGACGAAGGCCTGCAGCAGCCCCGACTGGTCCTGATGGCCTCCCAGTTCCCCAAGACCGTCACCGCCACAGTGGTCTTCCTCAACCAGGTCGGCCTCGACGTGCGGCTGCTGGCGTTCCAGGCCTACCGCACCACCAACGACGTCCTGGTCACAGTCTCCCAGCACTACCCGCCACCCGAAGTCCAAGACTTCGTGCTCTCACCAGAACTGACCCAGGCCCGGCAAGAGCGCGGCGAACGGCAAACCAAGCAGCGAGACGTCAGCGCCGTTACCCGCCTGTTGGAGGCGGACCTGCTCGAACCGGGCGAGCGGCTCGAGTTCAAGCCGCCCAGCGCCGTGCTACAAGCCACCGTCGAACCCTGGATACAAGCCCAACCCAACCGCCGCTACGCCATCTGGCAGGCCGACCCCACCAAACCCCTGGTGTGGGAAGCCGACGGCCAGTCCTACTCACCGACCGGACTGACCCGGCACATCCTCGGCGACGCAGCCGACCGCACATCCCAAGTACAAGGCCCGGCCTACTGGATCAACAGCGACGGACACACCCTCGTCGAACTCGCCCGCTCCGTCCCCGCCGGCCAAGACGTCCCGGCCCAACTCCACCTCGACAAGCTCAACCCAACCTTGCGGACGGTCTTCGACGCTGTCGACGCCGCCATCACCAACCTCGGCACCGACGTCACACGCCGCTCCCGCATCAAAGGTTTCAAGTACTACGCCCAACGCAAACTCGTCGACCTTCAAATCCACAACGACCACCTCAGCGTCTACATCCGGGGCCTTGACGCACACGCCCCCGGCCTGCCAGCGATCATCGTCGGCGGAACACACCTCTACAGCCACGCCCAAGTACGACCACTGGCCGATCTAACCTCACTCAAACCGCTACTAAAGCAGGCTTACCGCCGTGCCAGCGCCTAACACCGGCTAACGAGCTGCTAGCAACCGACTGCCACATTGACGCGCGAGAGGAACAGCCACTAATGCAGCCAAGGCAACCACCACGGCGAGACAGGTACTCCACCGGTGCAGCGGCACCGTCCGCGACGCCTACCTCAGCGGGCACTTCGCCAGTGCCACTCAACCGCGAAGTGGCATCAGCCCCTATACCGCAGTAGCCTGAACACGACGAATGCGCCGCCACCACTGGACGGTCGCCCCACACGCCACTACAGTGCCCCGATGGCCATATTTCGCAAACAAGCGCCCCAAACTCCGCCCCTCCAAATACCCGATCAATTGGCGACAAGAGCACACACTCTCTATACGCAGCACAAGTTCGGCGGCGCCCTAGAACTTTATGCAGAAGCAATAGACAAGATCCACACCATGTGCGTTGTTGCGAAGCCCGAAAGTCGCATCCGGACGCCTTCAGAGTCGGATGCCGCCATCATTGACGGCTTTGTGGACGCTTTGGGTGCAGCGTTGGCCACAAATCAATCAGCGGATGCCGTCTCAATTGCCAGTCGCACTCAGGGATATCTAACACAGATAGGGCAGGAGGCGGCGCGTCAAGGGATCAACGCTACTGTTTACATAGCCGGGTGCGAAAGTATCCGTACGGCACTCGCAGTGGGTGGCGCGTGACTTTGCCGTCTTCCGGAGGAGTTAAGTGGCACTAACCCGATGCCACGAGCGGCGTGGTTGCGCACAGCGGCCCGGTCGGGGGTGATGCAACGACCCGGAGGCGATGGCTCCGGGCAGAGGTCGAGCAGCAGCTTGGTGTACCCAGCCCACGCATGACGGGTTGGCGCTGAACGCGGTGGCCCGACAGGCCCTTGTGCCGCTGCGCACCGCGAGGCACGTGGCCGGCTGCTGCCTACGTGCGGGCAGCCTGCTAACGGATTGGGCGCGCTGACCGTCAAGACCGCGCAATACCGGGTAGCTACGCTTTGCCGCTCGGCGTGTGCGCAGCTCCCTTGCCACTCAGCGCCGGGCCGCTACTCCGAATCCGAGTGTACGACGTAGGCCAGCATCGCCACACTTTGATCCTGGTACAGCGGGGCAACTCCCTGGTAAAACTGCGTCCATGAGCCCGCGGCGGACACGGCGTCGTCCAGTCATGAGGAACTTTCTCTACATTTCGGAGGAGAAGATCGAAAACCTGCATGCTCAGCTAATCGCTCAAAGAAGGCCCTCGCTGAGGGACCGGCTTGCCCCTACCGTTGGCGTTAACACGGGAGTTTTCAGCTTAGGCGTAACCGCCAGACAGATAGATCTCAACCTTTATCACAAGCTCGAACGCGTGTGCCACGAGCTTCAAGTCGATGGCAAGATTCATGACATATCGATTGAACCGGCTGAAGGATATATCCGCGGGACCTGTATAGTCGCCTGGGGATTTTGGCCGCGCCGACTCCATAACTATGCCGAAGTAGCATTCTTTATCGGTTACCCTGATTCCCGCACGATTCTAGGACTTGGCGGTTCGGCTTACCACACGACCGAAAGGCAGGGTGACCGCGGATCAAAATTTGCCAACTCGAGTCAGGGAGCGCTCATGACCTTCTTAAAGGAGCGATCGGAGCCACATGGTGACAGCGCTTCGAATGGCGCGCCCGCCTGGTCCGTCGACATTGGCGAGGCGGACTTTTTCAACCAAGACTTGACGCGCCTGGCTGAGATTGAGTTCGTTGCAAAGGTGCTCGAGTATGAGCCAAGCGATTATACAGGTTATCGATGCATTCTTGCGTCGCCGATTTACATCGCTGAAACAGAGCGTCCCGTTTCCCCGCTCATGAAGATGTCCTTCAACCATCAGCGTGCGTCGTACGCTCGAGCGCACGCTCTTCAGTCGGGCTTCGGGACATTTCGTCATTCGCTTATGCGGAGCCGGTATCAACCATCACTATTGGCGCCGCCATCCGATAAGGTCTGGTTGCCGCCCGAACCAACCGACAAGTAGTTCTCTTGAAAGAGCATCACCAAGCGGACGAACCCGTGTCGGGCGACTGAGCTTGACATCGCCTCATCAGGTCGCCGGTAACGTGGACACCGCCCTGGTCCTGCGGGGCCCCGGCTCCGACGTCCCCACGAGCTCTGGCCGCCACTTTAGCCGACACGCGCCCGTTCCTCCCAGTCACTTCGCTCCCGCAGCACACCCCGACTCCCTGCAGCTAAGCCGCCGCCGTTCCCAGCTCCGAAAACTCGGGTTGCTGACGCCTAACGGGCTCTTCTGAGGGCGGCTAGAAGCTCGTCGTGCGCCGTGACAAGATGCGTCCATACTGGTCCCTTATTGTGCAACTTACCGACCCAGCCTAACTTGTCGTTCCGGCGTAGCAGTGCGTCTACAATCAGCCATGGATCTCGCTTCACCTCAGCTACCAACGGCGAATCATCGTTCTGCAATTCGTACGCCGATTGAGCACCTGGCCCCCGAACAGCCCGGATATCAATCGGTGGCGGGACGGGCAACAGTCCTGTCCGCGACACGAGCATCAAGCCTAGTGCCTGTTGGCGTAGCCGAGGATAGTCGCGAGCAGTCACAAGCGGATGCTGCATCAAGTGCAGGTAGCCGTCGACCAGCGCCAACCACAAGTCGGCCCCCGTCGTCACGTGGCGTATCCCGCCCTGGGTAACGGACCAATCAACATGGGTGATTTGCGCCCGCCAAGCGCGTTCGGTAAACAAGTTGGTCCGTAGACATGCGAGCACGCCGGTGAACGCGCGTAGTTCCAGCAATCGAGTGTTTATCTCCCATAGAGGCACAGCCAGGCGACGCTGCTCGTCCCATCTGTTCGCGGGTAGATTGCTGCCTAGTTGCTCGAACAGTGCAACGGCCGCCGACGCCCAGAGCTGAGCCCTCGCTGCTACTCGGATGATGGGTTCCGGTTGTCTGTCAGGCCACCTTGCGGTGAGGTACTCCTCTAAGCGCGTAACGTAGAATCCTGCGTGCGCGAGATAATCCTGTTGTGCAAGGTCCCAGCCTAGGTCGCCTACGGTACTGAGGATTGCGGGGTCGTTTTGCCAGCGCGCCACAGCTCGCTCGCCGGCATCGCGGGAAGCGCTCAACCAGCTCCGCGGACCTTTTCTGAGGGCTACGGCTAATGCGCGGTCCTTGTCGTCCTGAAGCGATTGGAGGGTGAAGTATTCACGTTTACTTAGGGAGGATCGGTCGACGCGCTCTAACGGACGGAAGTCGGAGAGTTGGCCGAAGAGGGTACTCATTTCAGCCTGTCCATATGTCGTGGCCGCATCCCAAAGCAGTCCTTGACGCTGCACCGCAAGCTCGATTGCCTCGTCCGGGCCGAAGCGCTCGTCCGTTGCAAGTGCATCAGCCTCAGCGAGCCAACTCTTGATGACGTACTGCCGTACCGATGGCTGGGTTCGCGACACCTGCGTGCTGTCCCGAAGACGGGCGAGACGTTCCAAGATGTCACCGCTAGGTCCTCGCGCATCGGGCGTTCGCGCAACTTCGTTACCCAATTGTCGAGCCCCGTCCCGACTCACTACAATAAGCCTTGGGGGCTGCCGGTGGCGTCGATGTCCCATTTGCTCGTCAGTGAGGCCGCTGGTCGCCTCCGTGAGTGCCTTGTTCAGAAACTCGACCCGGTCCCTACCCGCCACGAGCGACCAGAACGTTCGACTAAGTACTGCTGCGGCAATGTCCACCCACGAGTGTCCGACATCATCTAGCGGATCCCCGATATCCACGGTGGCCGGGATGAGCGGGCCCGTGCTTCCCCATTCGGGCAGAATGTACCGAATCAGGCCACCAGCAGAAGCAGCAGCGGCCGGCGACTGAGGATTGGTCAAAAAGTACTCTAGTGCGCGTTCCCCGGCTACTTGCCGGAGCAAGAGCCACGTCAGCTTTGGATCTAGTCCTCTGTTCGTCGCAGTCGTCGATGCAACAATTTTGTTTGAAGCGTCAAGCTGTTGCAGGACACCTTTTGCCGTTGCTGCCAACGGGGGATCGTATTGAATTTGACGATGCCGCGGCTGACCCTGAATTAGCTGCCTGAGCATCATTGCTCGCAGGTCCTGCGGCGGCCACTCAAAACGCAGACGACCTCGGCTAACTCGGGTAGTGTCATTCAAACGCCATGTTGTCCAAGACACAGGCGGGCGGAGCGGAAGGGCCACTGTGGGGCCGCCGTCCGCCCTGATCCATTGTTCCGCAGCGCCAGTCATCCTGGGGGCATACCGCGAAACGTGGCCGCTTAGAGTATCGCTCTTCAAATCCGACTCATACTCCAGCTGATCCCATTGGTGGGGAAAGGCGTTGGTTCCGTAATATTTGGCACATGCTCTAACGACGCGAATGATTGTGGTTGGTTTGTCGCCAACGTGCGGCTCGCCGCCGTAGTGACGTACGTGGAGAACGTCCGTCAAGAACGCATGTAATCTAAGCTCAGCGGTTGGCCTCCAAGTGGCGTGCAATCCGCGTCCGGGCTCAGCGACGACCGAAGCAAGCGGGCCGAGGGCGGCTACAGAGTCCGGGACCACATCTTTGCCCAACACGTGGTCACGGTGCATATTCAGTGCGGCGCGGATATGTTCGCCGGTGACCGTCAATGTCTCCATGTAATTCCCTAGTATGACCGTCGCGCCGGCATGGGTTACCTCAGGACCGCCAGGCTGCTAGTAATCATCGAGCGCAGCTCTTGCAAGTACCAGCTCGGTCCGAAGGATCGCCGGCTGTTAGCTCCCGACTCTGTGCCGTACAGCTCAATGGATAGCTCGCACGGCCGACCGAGAACACGGATGGCGTCCAGCCATTGATATCGATAGATCCTGGATGTGACCAGGAGTATGTGCGCTCCGGAGCCAGGGGAAAGCTCGGCAACTGCCGTGTGGTACGTATCCGCGGTATTTGCAGCACGCTTCTGGGGCTCACTCGAAGCAGAGGCGAACGCATGAACGTTCAGGCCGTGCATCCCTTCAGCCGAAGCCCGAAAGGACGCCCGGCGTGGATCGCTCACCAAATTCCCGGTAAGCTGTTCTGCCCAGTCGGCAGTGTGTAGCCATCGGTCGGACGCTGCCTGGAGCGTGACGACCTCTGTTAACGCTTCAAATGACTCGTCGGACAACGTAGCCAGTTCTTCGTCTTGCAGCTGTCGGAAGGAACCAAGAAGCGCAACACCGTCGACTCTGGTGCCGGCCGTTATGAGGGCGGACAGAGCCTGGACGCGGGACAGGCAGCCCGTAGCTAGACCACCAAGTACGAATGCCCAGTCGTAGCTTCGGCGTTGTAACGGGGGTTGCACCACTAGGCCAAGTTCCTGCGCGGCCTTCAGGACAAGATCGGCAAGCTCAGCACCCTCGACGGCCTCCACGATGTGAAGCCGGCTCGCACCCTGGCGCCGATCCCACACGACGCTGAACTCGTGCAGCGCTTCCAGTCGGTGTACGACGCCGCCTTTGCTCGGCCACGTCCCACCGAATCGCTCGACCAGTAGTCGCAGCGCGGGCCGCTCCAGCCACTCCTCGACGATCCGCGTGGCTGAGTCGCCCGGCTCAAAGACTAGGGGGTCATGTCCGACGTTGGGTTGGGCGCCGGACTCGTCCTCGGGGATGCTCACGCTGCACAGCTTGAGCTACCGACATGCGAGACACCAGCTGGCCCCGCAGACTCGGCAAATCTCTCGCACCGCGGGCCTCTTCCTGCTTCTACCCGTCAAGGTGTGGTCCCCGGTCACACGCCTTGATTGGTTGAGCCTGCCGGTCAGCGCAAGACCGACGGCACGGCCCACCTGGGGCACCTACCTGGAAGGAGCGACCGATGTCGGTCGTCAAAGAAGTGGATCGGCCCGGGCTCGGCACTCGAGTGCTGATGACCGGGACCGGCGTGTTGGTAAGCAGCGCGCTTGTGTGCGGCTTGGGCCAAGTGGCAACGTCGACCGAGGCGGTCGGACAGCCCACTGTGGCCCACGAGGTCAGCACCACGACCTCCACCGGGATCGAAGACTTCGTGATCAACCCGGTGATCCGTCAAGGCGCTGTCAGAGACGCGGAGAACAAGGTCGCCGCGCCGGCGGCGGTGATGCAGTCCGGCCTGGCAGATCGACGTCGGGCGGCAACGATCCTGCCGGCGTCATTCTGGGGGCGCACCTGGGACTACACCCAGTGCATCGTGGGGGCCGGAGTTCCGCTCGGCGTGGCCATCTACTTCGCTGCTGAGATCGGAACCCGGATCGCGTTCAACGCGCTGCTCAACATCAACCGATCGATCATCCCGGGCGTGTCAGGCCCGATGATGCGCTGGTACGCACAACAGGTCTGGAACGCCTGCAGCCGGTTCATCAACTCCTGATCCCTGGTCGGTGGTGCCGCCTGCGGAGTTATCGCGGCGGCACCACCGGACGGTGAGGATGCACTCCACACGGGTGACAGGCAGCCGCCGGGAGGTTCGAGGCCCCGGCACCCACGTCATGCTGCAGTGCGGTGTCAACACACCAGAGAACAACTTCGTCGACTATCCAAGACGGTTGGACCAACCCGAACGCTTCCGTCCCGGCCGAGTCACGGTGGGCTTACTCGTGGCGGGCGGTAAGACCGCCGACGATACGCCTGGACCGGTGTCCGATCTGTTCAGCTGGCCTGGCGGTGTAGTTCGTTACGCAGGTGGGCCAGGGCGGCGGCATAGTCGGCGCGGCCGCGGTGCACGGGGTGCGGGCCGTGGCGCCGACGCGGCGCCGGCAGCTCCGGAAGAGGTAATGCCGCTTGGTCGGCGCCGGGGGTGCGGCGGCGGCGGGCGGGGGACAGGCGCCGCCAGGCCAGCTCGTC
Organism: Nakamurella endophytica; assembly: GCF_014646215.1. Taxonomy (GTDB): domain Bacteria; phylum Actinomycetota; class Actinomycetes; order Mycobacteriales; family Nakamurellaceae; genus Nakamurella; species Nakamurella endophytica. The sequence goes on along the minus strand of NZ_BMNA01000015.1, from coordinate 50,813 downwards.
CAGCCACCACGCCCACGCGGTGCGTTCGGTCTCGTGCCGCACCGTCCGCGCCGCCAGCACTCCCGCGGCGCCGATCGCAGTAGCGGCAGCATCGCGTTGGTCCCGGCCCGGTCGCAGCCAGTGCCCGGCCGGGTCGGTGCGGGCGAGCCGGTGGCGGTGTAGCCGTTCGAGGTAGGCCAGGGTGCGGGGCAGGGTGTAGCCGAGCCGGTCGGCCAGGATCCTGGGGCTCTCTTCTGCGGTGGTGAGGGCTTGGTAGGTGCGGGCGCAGTGATGCGCCAACCCGTGGTTGGCGGTGAACACGTCGTGGGCAACAGCGGTGGTGCGGTGCCGTAGGTGGGAACGCCAGGCGTTGCGAGCAGCAGGGACATCGAGGGGGAGGTGGCGGTCGGGGCGCGTGTCCGCTTGTGACCGACCTGAGGTCACTTCTGGTGTGGACAACGTGGGCGGGCTGGTGTGGATGGTCCAGTGGGCGGCGTGGACTCCCTCGGCGGGGCGGACCTGGACGATCCAGCCGTCGGCGGCAAGGCGCAGCAAAGCGATCCGGGCGGTGTCCCGGCCCAGGCCGGTCAGCTGGGATAGCCGGCGGATGTCGGCCTCCACGCCGTCGGGGCGGACGGCGTCCAGCTGCAGCAGGCACAGCACGTCCAGCACCCGCCGATCGGCCGGCCCGCCCCCGGTGGCCCAGCGGCCGGGGGAGGCGTCCGCGCGGCGCTGCACCCCGGCGACCGCATCGGTGACAGCGGTACAGCGCGGCAACCACGTCGGGTCGGCGCCGGCCGTGTCGGTCGGGTCGGTCGGGTGCGCGGCGATCCAGGCGACCGCCCGGCGCCAGTTCCGGTCCAGCACCTCCCGCTGAACCCGCTGATCGCGTGCGACGCGCAGGGGGCCGTGCCGGCGAGTCCGGACATGCTCCAACCCCGCCGCCGCCGCAACGTGGACGTCCAGGTCGGCGCGGCGCCAACGAGCCCGGGCGGCCCCGCACAGCACCGTGAACAACACCCGGCTGGCATCCGCCTCGGCCGGCAACGGACTCGTCAGGGCCGCTTGCGCGGCTGGCGGCAGCGGCCGCCGGTCACCGAGCAAGTGTGGATGGCCGTGCTCGTCCCGGCCGACCGGCATCGCCCCATCGGTCGTGGCGGTGGACCGGGGTGGTGGGTCGCCGACCAGGCCGGCAAGTGTCAGTACGGCGTGGACGCCGGCGGTCGGGGACAGCAGCGCCGACACGTCGCCGGCCAAGATTTCGCTGCGCCCACCGAGGCGGTGCGGAGCCCCTGGGGGGCGCAGCGCACCGGTGGCCGGGTTCAGCAGGGCGCTGACGTCCAAGCTGGGCAGCAGCTGCCGCAGTCCGCGGGCCAGCCGGGCCACCACCGGCGCTGGCACCGGCTCGCCCACCGCGGCCCACACATGCCGGCCGCCGCCCGGCCCGGACCGGCACACCACATGCGGCACACCGGCCCGGCCCAGCAGCTGGCGCAACCTGGCCAGATCCGACTCCACCGGGCCGGCCTTGGCGTCCAGATCGAACCCCAACAGCCGGAACCGGCCACGGGCATCGGTCAGATACACCGCCCACGGCACCACCGGCTCCGCGCCCGACACCGGCGCGGTGGACGGATAGCGGTTCTCCACCCGGCCTTGCGCGTCGACCGACGCCACCCGCACAGATCGGCGCGGCGACAACGCAGCCGTCAACGCCCACCCTGTGGGCGGGGGGACGGCGTGTGCGCGGCGGCCGCGGCGGGCCGCCGGACCGCTCACCGGACGGTGAAGCGGCGGCTACTCGCAGATGTCGGCGGGGACGATGCAACGGCATCAAGACACGCCAAGATGGCGGCCCGAGACCGGTACCCCCGCGCGGGGGTCGGCATGTAGACTTCTCCTCGTAGTTCGACGGAGCCCCGCACCCGTTCAGCGGCCAAACTGATCTTCAGGGTGTGGGGCTTCGTGCTGTCCAGGCCACGGTTGCGGCCCGGTTACTGCCTTACGCGGTCTTGAGCGGGAGCTCGTCCTGCCCTTCGTGCTGGGTTCGAGGCGTGAGCCAGAGCGGGCAGCCTTGGGCGTCGACCTCGTCTCGCCGGATCAGCTCTTCGAGGTAGAGACCGAGGGAGACCCCGGCCGCGTCTGCGGCGTCGTTCGCCTTGCGGTGCACGTCTGCGTCGACGTGTCCCTGGAGGAGGCGTCCTCCGGCTCGAGTGCTGCGCCTGATGCGCCGACCTGCGACTGCTGGCATGGGTTGCATGCTGTCAGCCCAATGCATTGATTTGTCGCACGACACGCCCGAGCTTCGGGGCATCAATGGATGCAGCTCGACGAAGCGCTGCCGTCGTCGTGACGACACCGCAGATGCCGCTCGACGTCGCGGCCGTCGCCGCGAGGGCACGGTGGGAGGCGCTACTCCGGGGCGAGCGTCGCGGTTAGCGGAGCGGGATGAACAGGGCGACTGTCATCAAGGCACCGAGGATGCTTCCGGCGATGATCTGTGGCCAGGTGTGGGCGCCCAGGACGGTGCGGGACCAGCCAATGGCGGCGACGAGGAGTACCGCGAACATGGCCCAGGGGCCGAACAGGGCGACGAGGACAGCGACGAGGCCGCCGGCGACCGCGGCGTGGATTGAGACCTTCCACCAGTGGGTGACCGCAATAACGGTGAGCAGGCCGCCGAGCATCGCGATGACCACGGCGGTGAGCTCGCGAGGGGCGTGACCCACGACAAGGACGATCACGGCGAGGGTGACCGAACCGGCGGCGATGAGCAGTGGTGTGCGGCGTTGGGTGCGGTCGGCGATGTGGTGGTCGCTGAGCTTGCCCTTCTTGACGCTGTGGGCGATGTAGCCCATGGGGATGACCGCAACGAAGGTCGCGGCGAAGACACCCCATGCCGCGCCGGTTGTGGTGTTGGCATTGCGGATGACGATTACGAGCAGGGCGGCCAGAGCGCACACGGCGGGCGCGGCGACTTCGGTGATGATGCGCGCCGCCCAGTGGCGGACGTTGGTGGGTTGCTGCGTGGTGGTGCCGGTCATCGTGGTGAGCGGGCTCTCGCGTCGATAGGTGCCGGGATTCGGCTGCGGTAGGCGGTGGCCAGCTGCAGGATCCGGGCGCGCTCGGCGGCGGCGTCGCGTGGCTGCGCAAGTGTGGGATCGGCCGCTAGGTGGCGCAGTCTGGTGGTTGCTTCTTGCTCGCTGCCGTCGTGGTTAGAAGCGGCTTCGATCATGGCCAGCCCTTCGGCGACTTCGATGATGCGGCGGTCGTGGCGCAGCTCGGCCCGGCGCGGGGTGATTGGTAGTGGGGTGGGCAGTGTGGCAGCCGGCGCATGCGCGGTGACCGCCCGCCATAGCGGTCCAAGTCGGCGGATGCCGGCCAGTGTGGTCAGCCATCGTCGAGTGGCGGGTAGTAGCTGAGGAACGAGCAGGCCGATGGCGAGCATGCCCAGTCCTATGCGGGCGGCGAGCGAGCCGAGATCGTGCAGGACCGGGACGGTGCGGTGGGCGGTTTGTTGGATCACGATGTAGGCGATGTTGAAGACGGCGTAGCCGACGCTGATGACGCACCCCCACCCGAGCAGGGCGAGACTGGCCCGGCGGCCGAGGTCGCCGGGGATGCCGGCGTAGCGGCGGCACAGTCGGACGATGTCGACCAGGACGTAGGCCAGGTAGGCCTCGAACACGGCCCGGTAGATGGCCACGGATGTCAGCTGCACGTAGTTGGGGTCGACGACGAGGTCGAGCACCGCTCGTTGGTGTATCGGAGCGGCGGCGAAGGTGATCGCCATGACGGCGAGAACGACGCAGGCGATGACGACGCCGGCAGCGGCGGCGCGGACGGGCGGTCGGCTGACGCGAATCCCAAGTACCAGCATCTGGGCAGACACCGCGCCGATGACGACGAACATGTGGCCGACGAGGTCGGTGGCGTTGGCGCCCAGCGCCGCGTCGATGAGCGGAGCTGCGGTGACGGCGGCGAAGCCCACTGCGGCGGCGATGACGGCGATGGCGTGGCTGATGTTGACCCAGTTGGGTTGCCGCCGGACTAGCACCAGTCGATACGCGCAGGCCACGGCCAGCAAAGCGATGGCTGTCCAGGTCACCGTAGTGAGTCCGTCAGTCGCCCGAGTTCGTCTTGTGGCTCCTGGCGGGTTTGGAGTGTGGCCCCGAATCGGATGAGCGTGGTGCCGAATTCCTCTACCAGGGCCTCGTCCTGCTTCTCGTAGCCGGTTCTGGCCATGGCGAGCATGTCGCGGGCCAGGTCCTGCGGCAGAGCTGGTGTGAGAGCCGTGAGCAACTCGGGAGGGGCGTCACCTAGGCGAGGGGTGTGCCCTAGGAGCAGGTGGCCAAGTTCGTGGCCGATGGTTTGCTCGCGGGAGATGGCCGTTGCCGTGTCGGAGTAGAAGATCCAGTCGGCGCGGGCGGAGGGGATCCACAGTCCTGTGGGTCTACTGCTGTCTCGCTGGGTCCAGGTCCCGAAGTCCCAGCTCTGGAGGGTGACCGGGCGGCGTCGTTGCTGCGCGATTCTGTCCACCAGGACGGTGATGTCCCAGGGGGTAGGGATGAGGGGCTGCAGCTGGGTCAGGACCGCTTGAATCCGCCGTCGTGCTGTAGCTGGCATGCAGCACCTCCGCCCTTGCTGTACTTCAGCCCACACAGTAGCGATCGGAGTCGGGGCTGGTTACTGCTCCGACGGCGGCGGAGGCTGATCGGGGTTCGTGGTGTCTTCGAGGCGCTCCATGCGGCGGATGTGTTCGATCATTCCGGCGATGCCTGACAGGCCGGTAGCCGACAGCCCGTGGGCTCGCAGAGCGATGCCCTGGACGTTGGCGTCTCTGACGGCCACGAGTAGGCGAAGATCGGCGTCGATCTGCTTGCTGACTGCTGGGTCGAAGAAGTAGTCCACCGGGACCCGGAACAGTCGGGCAAGGGCGCCGAGGTGACGAGCTGACGGGTTGTCGCGTTTGCCCGTCCGCAGTTGGCTCAGGTAGGCGGCGGAGATGTTGACTCCCGCCTCGCGCATGGCGGCCGCGGCGTCCTCGTTGTTCCACAGCTGGCTTGTGCCGGGCCGCGGAACGGTGGCGAAGAGGTGGTTCAGCTGAGTAGCAAGGCCCGGCATCCCGGCCTCTCGCTCCACCACCCTGCACACCTCCAAGGCCAAGCACTCGGGTTGGAAGGCACCCTAACGGCCGGCGTTTACGCACTGTAGCGAAGCCGCGAAGCTCCCTGCACAGCTACAGCAGAGTTCTCCTTGCTTCAGCTATCCGGACGGCTAGGCGACTTGACGGCAGTTCAGAGGCTCGCATACGGTCTCAGCACTGGCTTAACTACAGCAACGCTATTCCTGTTGCTGCCTGGCTGACGCCAGTTAGCGGGACCGGTTCGAGCTGTCGGTCAACAGGACGGAGCGACGATGACGCAGAACGGCTTCTGGTTGGGCGCGGTGCTGGCGACCCAGGACGCTCGTGCAGCAAAGCTGCGGCGGCAGTTGCGGGCGGCGCGGCGGGAGGCGGCCGCGGCCCGTCGCGCCGCCCGCACGGAACGCTCCCCATACGAGTTGGGCTGGCTGATCCTCGGGCTCGCGACAGGCGTGTTCGCGCTGCTCGGTTCGGTGGCCGTGCTCCGGGGTGGCCGGTGAGGACGACGCGCAGGACAGATGCGTTGGCGGTCGAGTTGACCGAGGCGGCGCAGCAGCAAGCGCTGTGGGGCGAGGTGAGTGCTGAGTGGTCGGCGTTGGAAGCGGCGGCGTATGCCCGGATGCCGGGTGTGGCGTCTCGAACCGTGACGGTGGTCAGTGGGAAGGGCGGCGGCAACTCGACGACCACGGCGGCGGCCTTGGTGCACTTCCTGTCGTTGGTGGTGCCGAGGTTGACCGTCGGGGTGGATCTTGATCCGACCATCGGCAAGCTGCGCCGGCGCCTGGCCGGCCAGGCCGACCCGGACGTCAAAGCGCTGACCGAGTTCGTCGCTGATGCCGAGCAGGTGGTTTTTCCCAGCGAGCTGATGAGCTACCTGCAGGTGGCTTCCGGTCGGGTGCACCTGATGCACCACGACCGGGCTCGCCGCGCTGCAGTACGGGCAATGAGACGACCAGAGCTAGACGTCAGCCTGGCCAGGTTGTCGCAGCTGGCGCAGCTCGTGGTGACCGATCTGGGCAAGCAGCTCCTCGACGACTGTGCTCAAGCCGGTTTGCACGCCGCGGACCACCTGGCGATCGGCGCGCTGTCCACGGTGGACTCCTTGGAGTCGACGCATCAGTTGTTGGAGGAGCTGCGCGAGGACGACCTGGACGACTTGGTCGCTGGTGCGACTGTGGTGCTCGGCGTGGAAAACCCAGGCGTGGACCTGGAGGAGCTGCGTCCAGCGATCGACTGGCTGGCCGAGTCGTGCGGCGGAGTCTTCGTCGTGCCGTACGACCCGGCTCTGCACGGCGGCGGCCTGATCAACTGGAACGAGCTAACTCGAGAGTCGAACCTGGGCTTCCTTCGAGCGTGCAACCACGTCGCCGGTTGCCTGGCACGCCCGGCGCGGCACACCGCCGGTGTCCCGGCGCGTCCCGGACGCGCCGCGTGAGGACCTGTCGGTGACCGTCAATGCGCCCCCGACCGACCCCGGGCGCCGGGCTTCGCCGCGGGTCCGCCCGGTCGCCAGCGAGTTGAACTTCCTACAACCCGGCGGGCCGACCCACGCCACGGCGACCGGACTGGTCCCGACTTCGGGCATCGAGGACCGACCGCTGGCACCGTTTGCGTCGCCGTCCAGCCCCACCACGCCGCCGGCCGCACCAAGCGCGAGGCAATCCTCGCCGGCGCAGTCGGAGCCGGATCCCTTCGATTGGGACGCCCTGCCGGTTCCGGCGCCGGTTACGCCTGCTGCACAGCCGGTCGAAGGAGCAGCGGTGCCGCTGCCCGGCCGCGGCGGGGCTTCGGTGCGGCCGGCCAGCGTGGTCGCAGTGCTGCGCAAGGTGGCCGGCTTGGACCGCGGCGAGCGGCGCCGCCGCGAAGCCGGCCACCGGGACCGCAGAGGTGCGACAACGCCGGAGTGGCTGGCCGGGCTCGCCGAAGCCGCGTCGCCGACCGCCGCGGATGGACCCGCGCCGTCGATGGTGCCGACCGACCGCGCGGAGCCGGCTCGAACTTCGCCGCGGCCTTTGAAGGACCGACCGAGCCGGCGGCGCCGGCGGTTGAGGTCAGGGAGCTCGCCGATACCGGCGGAGGTCGAGCCGGAGGTGCCGCTGACCCCGTCACCGGGCGAGCTGCGCGCGGCAGGGTCGGCGCCAGATATCGAGGTGTTGCGGGCTCCGCGTGGGTTCTCCGCGACGCTGGGCCGGACGGCGCTGTTCGTGGTTGTCGCAGTGGTCGCGGTGGCCGGGGCGAAGCAAGTGCTGTGGAACCCGCTCTTCGGCCGCAGCGGCCCGTCCGCGGCCGCCCCGGCGGATGCAGCGTTCGACTCGGCTGAGGCGTCGCAGGCGGCGGCCCGGTACGCGCTGGACTACTTGTCCTACAGCCCGGCGAGCAGCGCCGCTGGCGTTGCCGCCTTGGCGGCCGATGTCAGTGGCGGGGTGAGCGGGCAACGGTGGAAGGGCTCGGGGTACCTGCGGGCGGAGGCTGCGCTGCCGGGCACGGTGCTCGTTGTCGACGCCTCCCATGCTCTCGTCGCGGTCACGGTGCGGGTGCGAGTCGCGATACCGCCCAGGACCGCCGGTACGGCGCAGCCAGAACCGCAGCAGGAGACCGGCCCGGCCGGTGCCGCAGCCGACCCCGGCCCGGTTCCGGCCGGGTGGCATGTCCTGGGTGTGCGGTGGCTGACCTTGACCGTGCCAGTCACCCAAACCACAGGCCCTGGCGGCTCAGTGTCGGTGAGCGGCGGAGGGGCGGTCTTCAGCGGGGAGGCTCCGCAGCTGGTTTCCGCTCCGACCGACGCGCAGAACGATCCCAATTTGGCCAGGGACAGCCAGGCCACTGCAGCGACGCTGCTCGGCGACTACGGCAGCGGCGACGTCGCCTATGTGACCGCCCCTGGGGTCACTGTTCGCGGCCTGGCCGGGGCGGTGTCCCTGGTGTCGCTGCCGGACTGGGTGACCGCGACGCCGAAGCAGCCGGCCGGCTCCACCGCCACGGCGATGTCCGCCACCGGCACCGGCACCGCGACCTGGCAGCTCACCGGCACTGATCTGCAGATCGCCCAGCGGTACGCGTTGGCCCTGACCTTCTCCCAGGACCGCTGGTACATCGCCGCCATCGGCCCTCAGCTGACCACCACCGCCCCGTAGACCACGCCGGTTTCAGGAGGATCCGATGTCCGTGCTGCTGTCCCAGGCCGCCGCAGCGGCACACATGGCCGCCCCAACGACGACACTGGCGTTGCCGCAGTTCGACTCGCTCAAGAACACGATCATCACGATCTTGGTGTCGCTGTTCATGGTCATCCTGATCGTGCGGATGTTCACCGCGTGGGCGCAGAAGCGGTGGGGCGAGATGATCGCCGAAGGAGCCGCCGCAATCTTCGCCGGCTGGTTCGTCTTCGCCCCCGATAACGCCCAGGCCACGATCGTGGCGATCGTCCACCAGATCTTCGGCTGAAGCGGCGATGACGGTGGGGTGCCTGGCGGCCGCAGCCGCGGCCATGCCGCTGGCCGGTACGTGGTCGGTGCTCGGGATTGACCAGGCGGCGGCGGTCGCCGCGGACGCCGTGCTGTGCGCTGTGGGGGCGGCGTTGCCCGACCGGTCCCGGAACGTCCGGCAGCTGCTGTGCGGGTGGCCGGCCGCGCCTTTGGCCTTCGGCGGTGGCGGTTCGAGGGATGTCGCGGCGGTGCTCCGGTGAGCGGCGAGTCTCGGTTCCCGCTGCCCTCGGACACCGCGCATGTGCGGATCGAGGCCCGCCAGTACAACGTCGGCCGGTTCGATCTCGGGGAAGGGGTGGCACGGCGCAAGCTGCTGGTCGGCGCGGCGATCATCGTGCCCTGCTGGCTGCTGCTCGGCGTGGTGTTCGGGGTGCCGGTGCTGCGGTACGCCTGGGCCTACATCGTGCCGCCGGCGTTGCTGGCGCTGGCAGCGTTGCGGCCGGATGCCGGCGGGCGGCCGCACTACGTGCTGTGGCTGGACCGTGCCCGTTACCTGGCGCGTCGGCAGGTGCCGATGCTGGATTCGATGGCCGCGCGTGAACGGCCGGGACGGCCGTTCCTGGTACGGGCGCAGTGGACCGTCGTCGACCCGGCAGCCTCGCGGCGGTTGCGCCGCGCCGCCCGCAGGGCCGGCGTCTCGCTCGCACCGTTCACCCTGTCCGCCGCCGCCGTGACCGCCGGGTCTGGCCGTCGACCCGGACGCAGGAGAGACGCCGCGGCGGGCGAGCACGCCAACCATGCCGCCACTGAAGGGATCTGGACCTGATGGGCCTGCTGCGCAACGCCGGATCCCGTTGGCGCCGTGATGGCGGCCCGGTGGCCACGCCGACCGCTCTGGCGCAGGGCGTGTCGACCGGCCCGGGTGGGACGTGGGCGTGGGCGGTCATCCCGCCGGCGGCGACCGACGAGCTGGACTCGGCGCGGCTGGTTGCGGCGACGGCGGAGAACGCCGCGGACTTGGGCCGGTTGTTGCCCCCCGGTGCGGACTTTCACATCAAGGTGCAGTGGGGCCGTTGGTCCGGGCAGGACTACCTGGACCAGGAGTGGCGGCCCGATTTGCCCGACGGGGCGCAGCAGTTGCTGGCGTTGCAGGCGGACCGGATTGATGCCAATGACTTTCCCCGGCGGCAGGTGCTGATCGGGGTTCGGATGGATGTGGCGGACACCAGCCTGCCGGCGCAGCTGACCGCCCGCGCGAAGAAGGCGACAACCGGCGCGTTGTCGTCCGGGGACGCCGCGCAGGCGTTGGCCGTCAGCGTCAAGCGGGTGTCGGGGTGGTTGCAGCGGATGGGCGAATCCAGCTTCCGGGCGCGGCCGGCGACGACGCAGGAGCTGGCGTGGGCGCTGCGGCACGACCTGCGGCGGGTGGTGGACTGGCTGCCCGACACGCCGATCGCTTCCGGCGGGCAGCTGGCCCGGCTCAAGTCGGCGCAAGTGCTGCCCGGTGCCCGGCACACCGAGATCGGCACGGACCTGGGCACCCGCTACCTGCGGCTGGTTATCCCCACCGAGACAGGGTTTCCAGCAACAGGGTTGGAGCTGCCGGGCGGGGAGTGGCTCAAGCATTTGGACGTGTTGCGCAGCGACGACGACCCGACCGCCCCGCCGGTCGAGGTGTCCATCCGCGGGCGTCGACCACCCAAAGCGGAAGCGGTCAAGACGCTGTCGGAGGCGTTGGCGCTGGCCAAGGAGCAGGAACGCACCGCCCGTGAAGGACTGGCCGAGGAAGCCCCCGAGCAGGTCGCGCTGGCCCGTTCCACCCTGTCGGCGCGACTACTGGAGGTGCAATCCGGGCTCCTGGACATGGTGTGGGACACCCCCACGTGGGTGGTCGAGGCCGAGGACCTTGACGTGCTGGACCGTCGCACCCAGGCGCTGATCGACCGGTACGCCGGCCGCGGAATCAAGCTGTGGGCGCCGCCGCACCTGCAGGACCTGCTGTGGAAGGAAACAGTGCTTGGAGACCGGCGGCGGGTGCTCGAGTTCGCCCAGTTCCGGCCCCTGTCGACGCTGGTGGGGTCGTGGTTTCACGGCGGCTCCCAGGTCGGCTCGGCCACCGGGTCGTACGTTGCGGCGAACACCGGCTCCACCCCAGGTCCGGTCCGCACCCGCATCACCAACGCCCAGCTGACCCGCGACGCCGTCACCACCGTGCTGGTCGGATCGACCGGCATGGCCAAGTCCACCTCGATGTGCCTGATGCTGGTCGCCGAGCAGCTGGCCGTGCCGAGCTGGGCCGCCCTGCCGGACATGAAGGGCGACCTCGGCGGTGTCCCGGACTACTGCGAGATGTACGGCGGGACAGTGTGGCGGCTCTCGGCAGAGGAGCAGGCCTCCGGTGCGCTGGATGCGTTCCGCTACCTGCAGGACGACCCGCAGACCGCCGCATCCTATGCGGTCGATGACCTGACCCTGATGCTTCCGGTGCAGCGCCGGCAACTGGTTGAGGCGCCGCTGCGGGCCGCCGCCGACTCCGTCGCCGCCCTGTCGGACCCGGACCAGCGGTCCACCCACGCGATCATCGAAGCCCTGCACAACAGCACCGACCCGCACGAGCAGCAGCTAGGCCGAGACCTGACCAGCCTCGCCCGCGACCCGCTAGCGCGCGCCGTCGCCGGCCCGCCGGACCTGTCAGCCACGCCGATCCCCACCGGGCCCGGATTCGTCTACTTCAAACTCAACGCGCTGCGGCTGCCAGACCCGCACACCCCCGAGGAACTGTGGAAGCCCGGCGGGCGGCTGTCGGCGATGTTCGTCCAGGCCGTGTTCACCTACCTGGCGCACATGTCCAGCCAGGTCCGCGGGATCCCCAAACTGCTGGCGTTGCCGGAACTGCACCTGATCACTGGGTTCTCCTACGGCACATCGCTGCTCGAGCGGATCGCCCGCATGGGCAGCGCCAACGACACCGACCTGCTCCTGGACACCCAGGCCACCGGTGACCTACTCCGCATCCCCGGCCTGGTGGACCAGATCAACTCGGTGTTCGCCTTCGGTGCTCGCACCGACACCGAAGCCGCCGACCAGGCTCGCCTCCTGGGGTTGGAACCCGACCGGGCCGTGCTGGACCGGCAGCGAGGACTGCGCAAGGGCCAATGCCTGTACCGCGACTCGCAAGGGCAGATCGCCGCGATCCGGTTCGACCGGCTCACCCAACAGATCGCCGAAGTCCTGGACACCACCACCAAACGCCACCCCACCACGGTCGACACTTCCACCGACGGCACCACCGCCGACCCGATGGAGGAAGCCTCATGACCGCGCAACCCAAGACCATCACCGCCCTGGCCACCGTCACGGTCCTCGGCGGCGTGCTGCTCACCGGCTGCGGCGGCAGCAACACCCCCGCCCCTCCCACCGTCGACCGCACCAACCCACGCGCCGTCGCCGACGCCTTCGCCAACGCCTGGGCAGCTGGCGACCTCGCCACCGCATGCAGCTTCACCACGACGAAGGAACGCGCCGCGCTGACCAGCCAGAGCCTGTGCACAGGTAGCGCGAACTGGTCCCACCAGACTCCCCGCGCCAGTCAGCAAACCTGCACCTACTCCAACGGATCCGTCGGAGTCATCTACACGGTCGATCAGCCAGTCAACCGCTTCTTGATCTTCGAGCCGGGCCTCATCAAGCGAAGCGACGGCAGCTGGGCAGTGGACTCGCTCGCTCAACATGACCCTGGCGAGGTTGGCAGCACGTGTTAGGCGATGGCACTCCGTGCAAAAGGCCGTTGGGACGAGACCTCATGCGGCGAATCGTCGGGCCCGGGTGGATCGCGGTAGTAGTCCTCCTGCAGCCGCTCTGGCGGCCCGCTCGGTGGTTGCTCGGATCAAAGTGGCGGCTCACTGGCTGCGCTTGGTTGGTCGGCTTCTTCTCAGTGGGACAAGGAGTTGCCGCGCACGCGGACGGGCTGATCGTGGGACCGGACCTTGGGTCGGCCGGCGGCCAGACGGTCTTCGAGCGGCTGGATCCCTCGGCGTTCACGGTGCCGATTCAGCTGTCAGACAGCCACCACGGTGCTCCGTGGATCGAGGAGTCGATGTGGAACCTGCTGCATGCGCTCGAGTCGGTCGTCTTGATCTTGCTCGCGTCGATCGCCCGCGGCGCGATCGTGTGTATGCAGTGGCTGCTCAACCTGACCCTCTACGCCGACAATCGCATTGAGATCGACGCCGCGGTCCGGCAGGTCGCTGTACAGGTGTTCTGGCCGCTGTTTGGTTCCACGCTGGCGATCGCGGGGTTCGCTGCCTACGCACGGATGAAGCGCTCCGGTGGCGGATCGCTCTTCAGTGACGGCGCATGGATCATCGCCGCGTCGATCTTTGCAGCGTCCTTCGCGCTGGCACCGTCGGCGTCGCTGACTACGCTGGATGATGCCCGCACATCGATCACCACAGCGGCGTTGACGGGCTACTCCAGCGTCTCTTCGGCCGGGCAGTCCGCGGCCGGCTTTCCGGCGGTGCAGCTACCCAACGACCTACCCGGCGCGACGCGGAAGCTCTCCGACGCGATGTTCAACACCTACGTCGTGACACCGTGGTGCTACGTCGCTTTCAACTCGGCCGACATCTGTAAGGACGTCGGCAAGGACTACCTCACCCAGGACCAGCGCTGGCAGGACCTGTCCGAGAGACTCGCTGGCAAGAATGGCGGCAACTCGAACGACGCCACAGGTCAGTACTGCCCGAACGAGTTGAACGCCCAGTGTGACTGGATCCGCGGGCAGAGCTTCGGTAGGGCCGGCGCAGTGATCTTCGTGGCGGTGGTGACGTTGCCGTTGGTGGCGATGCTGATCGCGTTGGTGGTGTTCGGATTGATGGCCGTCATCGGGTTCCTGCTGTTGATCTTGTTGGGGTTGTTCTTTTTGCTGACCTGGATGATTCCGGGCCGGCCGCGCGAGATCGGGGTCCGCTGGCTGGAGGAGTTGCTGGGTGCGCTGTTCCAGGCGGTGATCATCACTGCGGTGATCGGCGCCGTGATGGTGCTCTCGTCGATCCTGAACCTGGGTGTGGGTCGCTACGGGTTCTTCGTGGTCGGCATGTTCAACCTGGCCGTGTTCATCACCGGGGTGCGGATGCGGGGCCGGTTGGAAAACGTGGTCGGGCTGGGCGCCGGGGCAGGGGCCTCCCCGTTCTCCTCCTACATGGCGATGCGTGGCCTAGGGGCGATGGGCCGGCAAGCGTTGAAGCTGACGAAAGGCAGCGCCAGGGCAGGAGTCTCGGCGGCGCCCGTCCTGGTCGGCGCGGGGCTGGGGATGGGCCGCGCGGCCGGGCAGGCCGCGGCCGGTTTGGGTCGGCTGTACGGGCAGGGGTTGCGGGCCTTGGCGCCGCTGGACAACCGGCCGCCACCGACCCCGACGACGGTCGCGACGCCGTACCGACGGCCGGGTGGCCCGGCCGGGCCGGGTCGTCGAGTTGTCGAGCCGGTCCGCGCTCGTGCGCCGCGGCAGTTGCCGCCCACCGCGGGGGACGCGGCGACCGGCCGTGGCCGGCAGCTTCCCCCGGCCGGTCCGGCACCGGTCGAGGTGGTGCCCACCGGCAGCGGCGACGGTGAGGGCCGGCGGTTCGTCGCCGGCGAGCCGGCGACCCGGCGCTCGTTCGCCGCGGAGACCCGCACGGTCGACGGAGCGGCCGTCGTGGAGGAGCAACGTCCGGGGTTCGTGGCGTCGCCGCCGCGGCAAGGGCGTCCGGCGCGGCGGGTGGTGGAACATTCGGCGCCGTCGTCGAGCCCGACCGGCGCCCGCGCCACTAACGAGGCGATCACCGCGGGCCGCGCCGGCGGCCGTGGGCCGGGGCCGGTGACCACCCGCGAACTCAAGCCGCTAGCCAACACTCCACCCCCGGCGGCGGGCAAGCGGGCCGCCGGCCCGTCCAGTCGGCAGGGGACGCCGCCAGCGGCCGCTGGTGCTGCGACGACACCGCCGGCGCGGCGACGCGGCGACGCGGCGACGGTTGCCGGGCCGTCACTTCGGGTCGAATCGCCGCGGCGGCTGCCACCGTTGGCCCATACCCCGCCGCCGCACCGCGGGACCGGAGACACGACGGGGCAAGGGTCCACGGCCGCGGCCAGCGGTCCGAACTCCGCAGCAAGGCTGTCAAAGCCGCAGGACTCAGGGCCGGCGCGACCGCCGAGAGCCGGGTTCGCAGCGCCGCCGCAGCGCACCCGACCGCAGGCGGGGTCGCCGAGATCTCCCGACCAGGACGGCCAGCAGCGCGGGAGCCGGGGATGACCGGCCGATACGGCAGCGACAGCGACAGCGATGTCGACGCGGTCGAGGAGGACCTGCTGGGCGAAGTTGAGGACGTGGGGCCTGGGTGGGCGGCGCGGGTCCGGCATGTGCCGTTCACGGCCGATACCGCCGACGTCGCCGCGCGCGGTGGGGTGTCCTCGCGGGCGGCGCGGCAGGAGGACCCGTTCCGGGCGGACCCGGACGAGCAGGACGCGGTGGGCGGGCCGCGGTTGCGGCCGCCACCGGCCGGGATGCAGCGCCGGGACCGGCGGGAGTGGCGGATGTTGGAAGCAGCTCGGCTGCACCGGTTGCTGGCTGCGGACCGCCGCGCCGACCCGGACGGCTCGTGGCGGGGTGGGTTTTTGCAGCCAGCGCCTGGCTGGATGAACCGCAAGGCCCGCAAGGCGTGGCTGGCCGCGGAGCGGCAGGAGGCCCGGCAGTGGTGGCAGCACCGCCGCACCGCCGGCGGCGATGCCCGGGAACGGGCCACTGGCGCGTTGCTGCTCGCGGCGGTGATCGCCGTGGTCGTCGCCGCCCTTGCCGCCGGCCTGCTGATCAGCCGGCTGTCCGGGCACGTAAGCAGCTCGTCGACCTCTTCGCTTGAGCCGACCGGCGCGTTTGTCCCGTCGGTGACTTCGAGCCGGTCCGCGTGGTCGGACGCGAGGACGGGGACACGGATGTCACGCCCGGGTCCGGCGGGAGAGCCGGGACGGGCGGCTGGGACGGCGTTGCTGGGGTCGGGTTGGGAGCCGACCCCTGCCGGCGGTGTCATCGCGGTGAAGCCCAGCACCGGGCGCGGTTTGCGGGTGGACGCCGCCGCCGTCCGGCCGGCGCCGATCCCGACGACTGCGCCGACCGACCGGGATCTGTCGACACCGACCGGGGCGGTGCGGGCGTGGCTGGCCCGGACCTGCGCGGCGGACTGGCGGCGCCCGTTCGGCGCGTCGGTGACGTTGGCCCGGCCGGCGATGACCGGCCGGGAGTGGACCGTCGAGGACCCTGCCCGGGACCGGGAGGGCCGGGCCTGGTGGGAAGCGCAGGTGGTGCCGGGCCGGCAGCTGCTGATGTGCGGCGGGTTTACCGCGGCGCTGTCGGACGGGCACCAGGCCTCGTCGACGTTCGCTCGGGTGGTGTTCACCGCGGACAAGGTCCTCACCGAACCCGGGAGGTCGGCGCGGGTGTGGCGGACCGCCGGGGTCCGCCAGGTCGTCCTGAGCGACGGGCGGTGGCTGGTCGACGCCGCCGTCGTCGGGGGTTGAACGTGCGCACGGGGATACGCCGCACCGACGGCGGTGGGTGGTGGCTGTTGCTGCTGGGGACTCCGGTGGCTCTGCTGGCCGCCGTGCTGGTGCTGCTGGCGTTGGGCCTAGTCGGGGCGGTCGGGACGAGCACCGCGAACGCCAACTCGCAGGGCGGCGGCGGTGCCTGCGCGCCAAATCCCACCGCCCCGGTCAGCAGGACCGGCAGCGCACTCGGCGCTGCCGCATCGACGTCAGTGACGGGCGCGCCAACGTTGGCCGACGACGAGACCGCAGCAGTGAGGTCCGCGGTCGCCGCGGCGACATCAGCCCCGCTGCCCGCGTCAGCGCAGGCGAAAGTCGCAGCAGTGGACGGCTACTCGCTGTCCGCGGCGCAGGTGCAGTCGGCGCAGTTGATCGTCGCCGTCGCCAAGGGCCTGCGTCTGGATCAGCGGGCGATGCGCACGGCGCTTGTGGTGTCCTACGACGCCGTGGTGCTGGTGCCGTCGCCGCTGGTCTATGACCGGGGTGGGGAGACCGCGGGGCTGTTCGGGCAGTGGGTCAGCGACTATCCGGGGGTCAACTTGATCGACCCGGTGCAGTCGGCGACGTCGTTTTACGAGCATATGAGGGGGATGGCGGCCTACCAGGATCCGGCGCGGCAGGTCGGTGAGGTCGCAGCCGCGGCGACCGCCCCGCACGGCAGACCAGCCGCTGTCTACCGGCCGCGCGAGGCGTGGGCGGCCGCTGTGGTCGGTCTGCTGGCCACGGGTGACACGCCGGTGTCGGACACCGGCGGTACCGGGACCGGCATCGACTGCATCACCGGCGCGACCACCGGCCCGGTGCCCGGGCTGACCCCGGCCCAGGCCACCAACGCCTCGATCATCGTGCAGGTCGCCGCCGCCCGGCATCTGCCGACGGTGGCCGCGCAGATCGGCGTCGCCGTCGCGATCGCCGAGGCGACGCTGCTGAACTACGCCAACGACGGCAGCAGCACCGACCGGGGCTACTTCCCGGACGGGCACCGCCAGCTCAACCCGCAGGAGCGGTCCGTGGCGGCGCAGTCGATGTCGTTCCCGCACGACGCGGTCGGGCACAACCTGGACTCGATCGGCCTGTTCCAGCAACGCCCTTCAGCTGGGTGGGGGACTCCGACGGAGTTAATCGCACCGGCGGTGTCGGCGGGCAAGTTCTACGACGCGCTGGACAGGGTCGCCGGGTGGCAGTCGATGGACCCGTGGGTGGCGGCGCAGACCGTGCAGGGCAGCCCGTCCTCCGACGGGGGGATCTACCAGGCCGCCTACAACCAGGCCAAGGGCATCGTCGCCGCGCTGACTACCCCGGCTCCTGGTGGCGGGCAGGGCGGGTCCGGGGTGGTGGTGGTCAACGGTCCGGCGATCACGTTGCCGGCCAAGGCAGGGGTGGCCGGCACCATCACGGCCCCGAACACCACCGTCGCCAAGGCAATCTCGGCGGGACTGTCGTGGTTGGGGGAGCCGTACTCGTGGGGCGGCGGCAGCCCCAACGGCCCGACCCTGGGGATCTGCGGCCCTGATGGCGCCGAGAACGACTGCCACATCGTCGGGTTCGACTGCTCCGGGCTGATGCAGTACATGTGGGCGCAGGTCGGCATCACCTTGGACCACTTCTCCCAGGACCAGTGGGCCGCCGGTCAGCAGATCCCCTACGCCCAGGCGGTGCCCGGGGACATGCTGGCCGACCCGGGCCACATCGCCATGTACCTGGGCAAGATCGGCGGTGTCGACTACCTGCTCGAGGCGCCGCAGTCCGGCGACGTCGTCCACCTCAAACCCGTCTACGGCGGCTTCTACCCGACCCTGTCCCGCGTCTGGGCCGACACCCCATGATCGACAACCTGTCCACCGCTGACACAGCCGGCACAGCTGGCATTGCTGGTAGCGCCAGCACCGCTGGCTGTGCCGGTAGTACTTGCCGCTGCTTGAGAGGAGATGGCGGTGCGCACTGACCAGCATCGGGAAGGTGTCACCCGGATCAGCACCTCCCGGGAGACCTTCGCCCGGATCCGCACCGGAGCCGCTGCCCTGGCCGGGGCGGTGCTGTGCGTGGAGCTGGGATTCGGAACCGTCGGTGTGGCGACGGGCCGGGGCTGGCACCTGGTCAAGCCGCGCTGGCGCGGGTTGTTCGTGGGCGGCGGTCCGCTGCTGGACCTGGCCGGTCAAGGCAGGTCGACGCGGCGGGTCCAGTTTCCGCTCACTCTGGTGGTTCCGCATGTGCCACTGCCGGCGGTTGCGGTGGTGGCGGCCGTGCTGTTCGCCGGATGGCTGCTGATGTTGCGCCGCTGGGGGTCTCATCGCCGCTACCCCGGCGCTCAGCGCTACCGCGGCCTGGCCACGGTGCGGCAGATCCGCGGCAAGTACGGCGCCCGGGCGGTGCGCCGCACCGGCAGGTTCACACTGCCGGGCACCAGCTGGTGGCGGCGGCTGTGGTTGCCGACGACCAGCATGGGCTACCGGTTCGGGCATCCCCTGCAACCCAACGCTCCCCGTGAGTCGCTGTGGTTCGGCTACGAGACACGGCTTCGGATCGTGGCGCGCACCGGCTGGGGCAAGTCGTGGCGGCTGCTGATCCCGTTGATCCGGCAGCTGCCCGGCGCGGCGGTGGTGTCGTCGGTGGAGTCGGAGATCTTTACCGCCACCGTCAAGGCCCGCGGCTACCGCCTGCCGCCGGTCCGGTACCGGTGGATGCGGCTGCTTCGCAGACGCTGGCGCATACCGGTGAAGTACCCGGTTGTGGTCGCCGACCTGTCCGACCCGTCGACGCGGATGGCCGCCGGGTTTCCCCGGGTCCGGTGGAACCCTATCGTCGGCTGCCACGACTTCAAGGTCGCCACCAACCGGGCCCGCGCCTTGGTGCACGCCGGCGACGGCGACAACGAGTTCGAGTCCTCCACCGACAAGTTCTTCCGCGACTCGGCCACCCAGGTGCTGGCCGCCTGGCTGCACGCCGCAGCCCTCGACCCCGCCCTGGACGTCGACGACATCGTCGACTGGCTGCGTAGCACCGACCTGGGCACCCCGGCCACCGCGCTGGGCGGTCAGACCGGGGACGGCTACACCGCCGCCAAGACTGCGATCATGAACATGCAGGTGCACCTGGACCCGGCGGCCGGGCGCACCACCTCGGGTGTGCGCCGGTACCTGAACTTCGCCGTGTCCTCCCTGGGGTCCGGGCAAGGCCGGGCGTTGTGCGGCAGCCGCGACGACCCGCAGTTCGACATGGCCGCGTTGATCGCCGCCGGCGGCACCGTCTACCTGCTCGCCGAGGTCGACGAGATGGAGCTGGCGCGGCCGCTGCTGACCCTGTTCGCGCAGGAGATGTTCCTGACCGCCGAACGCACCGCACGGCTGCTGCCACGGCGACGGCTGCCGCAGACGTTCGTCGGCGTGTTCGACGAGCTGCTGGCCGGGGTGCGGGTGCCGATCCTGCCGTACGTGGCCTCGGTGCAACGCAAGTACGGCATCTCGTTCGCCTACGCCGTGCAGTCCTCGGCCGACGAGGAACAGCTCTACGGCAAGGCCGCCGCGGCCCGGCTGCGCACCCAGTGCCACTCGATCATCGGCGGCTACGACGCCGAGGCCGCCGACGAGATCACCCGCCGCGCCGGCCGCGCCCACGTCGTCACCGCAAGCCGCAACCGCGGCCGCACCAGCGGCGGCCAGCGCACCGAACACGCCGAGCTCGTCGACGTCCTGCCCGAATCCGACCAGCAGAACCTGGCCGACGGCCAGTCCGTCGTCCTCGGCATCGGCATCCCCGCCTTCCTGGCCACCACCCATCGCGCCGACCACCGCCGCCACGACGACCGCGTCATCCACCGTGAGATGACCCAAGCCGACGAGTTTGTCGCTGCCCGCCGCAGCGAGCAGCTCGCCAACGTTGACGAGCTCGCCGTGTACGCCGGCACCGCCACGAAAGGACGGACTAAGCCGTGAACCCCGCGACACTCTCCAACAACATGGATACGGACCGGTTCTTGGCGTTGGCGACCCGCGCCGATGGCCGCAAGGTTGGGACACCGCCGTGGGCGTGGGCCAACCTGTCCACCCAGGACGCCGCCTGGCTCGACGTCGCTCTAGACGGCTTCGTGGACGCCTACAACCGTGTTTACGCCACCAGAGTCGATGAGGTGATACCTCGCTGCTGGCGGCTACATCCACCGCTGACCCACGAACTGCCCGTGCAGTACTGGGCCTGGTGGGCTGCTCATACCGACGAGGACTCGACTGTAATAACCGCTTTGGACTACTACAACCGCAACTTGCCGGCCTTCCAGGATCGTCTGCGTATCCGGCTGCTCGGACCGGGCGCCACGGCGTGCCGAAAGGGGCAACACAACGTGCGAGACGACCGCGAGCTTACCGACGCCATCCGCCATAGCACGCAACCCGCCGAAACGTGACCTTTCTCAATCACCACTCAACTACGCTGCTGACAGCGGATGCATTCCCTTGCTCACTTGGAGCTTGTTAGAGAGGCAAGCGCTACTGGATCCGAGCAATACTGGAACCCGTCGAGTTGCTGGCCGCTACTGGCGCTGAACGCAAGAAAAAGGTTGCAGCTATATGTTGGAGATGTCGACGTTGCGGTGGTGCTAGCAGTACGCCCGGCCGGAACCGAGATACCGTCTGTTTTTACCTTGTCATATTCGGCCAGCCACACCAACTGTCTCGGTACGCTTGGCGTTTCGGATCCGTCCTCTTCCTGCTTGCCGAATGCATTTTCGTACATCACCAACGACACGGAGGTTGGCTCCTGCCCTTCTCGAGTCAAGCCAACCACAAACGGGTTCGAGGCAAGCCGCTCAATAATCTGATCCCTCGGGATGTTGGCCACCTCGCCGGTATCCGCCGGATAATAATCCGCGCCTACACCCGGATAGGACCGGGTACCTCCCGCATTGGTCGTAGGAAGAGATCGACGCGTGTCTCGCGTTTTGGACGCCCACGCTTCCGTACTCTCAGTGGTTGTTTCAACCGTTGCAGAAGTTGTTGTCACTTCGGTGGAGACGGTTGCTGCCACGCTTGACGACGACCTCGAGCGCGACGATCCGGCGACGACTAGGGTCAGGACGGCGACAATCGCGACGGCCGCCGCAACGGAGGCACCTGCCAAGCGCTGGGAGGACTTATTGGGCATCTTCGACTCCGCATCCGTCTCAGTTGGTGGCCCAAACATCTATGTTGACGCAGCCGCTCGACGAACGACCTGCGTAGGTTGCTTGAGGTGCGGCGATACTTAAGGTGCAAGGCTCAAGCACAAAGGCATTATTGCTGAATTGCTGGACGCCGATTGAAGTAAACTTCGCGTGCGTGCTGGGGTCTCCTTGAATTTGGCTTTCCTGATAGGTTTTTTCGGCTGAGTACTGCGGACTCCAACGCGGAGGCGAGGTAGGGCCGCCTGCGAAGTTGCCGAACGGGTTAAAATCGGTGTCCGTGACGCGAGTGCTGTCGACGAAGCTTTCCTCGCAGGAGTGATTGGTTGGAGCAGGACAACTTGCAACCCACTTCTCGGTGTACGCGTGGCGAACGCCGTAGGTCAACGGACTCCCGATGAACCTGTCGTACCGTTCATCAGGTGAGCCATTATTCCAATGGAGGACAACCTCCGCCCAAAAGTACTGATCCAAGTTGTAGCCGGAGATGGCGCCTACCTGAGACCAGCTATTTAAGTTATAATCGGCTATCATAACCCACACCGTTGTAAAATTGTTTCCGATAGTTCGATTGGCAGGACTTGGGCTTTCTGGATCACCTTCACACGTGCTAGCGAACTGATTAACTATGTACCCCGAAGCTCCCTCGAAGGTGTCCGAGTGTGCCGACGGCACGTGAAGGTAGCCGTCGAAGTAGTTGGCATGCTGTTGAGCACAGGTTCCAACGGCGTCGGCCCGCGGCGTGACGACCAGACTGGCGCCAAGCGCGGCAGTCGCAACCAATATTGCGCGGATCCTGTATCGCACAGTTTCCCCCTCTTTAGTAAGGAGTTCGAAACGTAGCGCTCTAGACGACCCGGACATAGCGCCCAAATGGGTGACACTTGCCGAACCGAAGGACTTGCGTTGTACGCCCACGTGGCGTGCCTCTTGCTGCCGGCGCGCTTCGCCCGTGACCACATCACGGTCCGACCCTGCATTCAGGCAGGCGCTTCAAGGGCCGATCGCAAGACAACGGTCGAACGTTCTATCGTGGGCATGGCACTCCTACTGTCGTGGCAGGTGGCTGCTCATCTGGACGGGGAAGGGCACCGGACAGGTTGCACCGGGCCCCGACTTTTGTCCGCACGGTCGGCCGACGGTGAGAGCGTGAACGGAGCTGGTTGACCAATGCGGCCGGCTCCAGCTCTAGGTGCTTAGTGCTCCGGTAGTCCGCATCGCGACGTCTACCCGGATGATGCGGAGCTGGCAGTGCTCCAATCGATACATCGCCGAATGGTGGTCATCCCGGGCTGGGCTGGGCCGCGCGAGTATCTAGTGCGGATTCATGGATCGAGTCACGGGTCACCCCGGTCATCGCTCGATCTGGTTTGGGGTTGACTGCGGTTGCCCTACGCATGGCATGTCGGGTTTCGGCTCATCAGTGTCACGTCTGCGGAGCGCAGCATCGTAGGCAGCGGTGCGCCGTTCGTCGGCGCCTGGCTGTTCCGGGTGCTCGGCCCGGTACCGCCGCTCGGCTGTGAGGTGATGCCACCGCTGGTCGGCTTGTTGCCCGTGGGTGCGGAGTTGGTCGACCAAGCGGGCGGCGCGGTGCACGGCTTGCTGGTCGTGTTCGGCGGCGCGGGCACGCAGCTGGTCGAGTTCGGCGTGGTGCGTTTTGGCGGCGTCCAGGTGTTGCTGTTGCTGTTCGGGGGTGCCGAGCTGGTCTCGGAACGGGCTGACGCGCTCGCGGGCTTGAATGATGCGGGCGTGTAGCTGTTCGTCGCTGGCCTGCAGGTCGAGCAGTCGCTGGCGCAGTTCGGCTTTACGGCGGCCGGAGAAGGCACCGAGCTGGGCGAGTTCCCCTTCGGCGTGGGAGCGTTGACCGGCGTTGCGTCCGATCTGCGCCGCGATGTCGCGGGCTTGGGCGTCGGTGTCCTGCAGGGTGCGGATCTGTTCGACTCGTTCACGGTGGAAGAGGTGGACGCGTTTGAGCTCGGCGGTCGCGGGGCCGTCGCCTCGGGCCACGTCGCTGCGGATGCGCTCGAGGTCAACGATGGCGTCCGGCAGGTCCAACTCGGTGACGGCGCGCTGCGCGTGCGCCGCGTCGATCTCCCGATTGAGGACCGCGTCGGGCAGGCCGGCGTAGGGCCGCGGCTCCGGCGTCGTATGCGCTGCGGCCGGGACGAGGTCGGCGGCAGGTTCGGCGTGGTTGTCGGCGGCGGGTGCGGTGCCGTGCGCGGCGGCCAGGACGGCCTGGCCGTAGCTGGACAGCACCGGCGGTTCCGGCAGCCGCAGGGCTGCCGCCAGGTCACCGGCGTTGCCGCCGATGTCGCCGACGCCCGGGTCGGTGTGGCGGGGGTCGTCGACGGTGGCGTGGGTGGCGGCGGTGGCGCGGCGGTCGTAGGTGAGCCGGTCCAGCACGTCGATGGGTTGCATCCCGAGCTGGTCGGCGATCCGGGCGGCCTGCCGTTGGACGGCGTGGTCGGGCAGGCCGGCCAGGCGCCGCTCGAGGGCTTGGAACGCCTGGACCCGGAAGGTGATGTCCTGGGCGGCCTGGGTGAGGGTGTGGCCGCCGGGGCGGTCGCGGAAGGTGTGCGCGCGGACCTGTTCCAGGGTGTCGTCGACGACCAGGTCGGTCAGCTGCCGCCGGTCGTTGACCGCGTCGCGGACGGTGTCAGGGCCTGCGTCGGCGAGCAGGTCGGCGAGGTCCTTGCCGGGGTGGGTCAGGAGTCCGCGGCTGTCGTGGATGCCGGTGTGGGCGAGCAGTTGGTGGGCGCGGACTGCGGCGGCCCGGCCGGCGGTGTCCTGGTCGAATGCCACCACGATCTGCCTGGCTGTCAGGCGGCCATCGGTGACGGCGTCGAGGGTGGCCAGGTGCTCGGCGGTGAGGGCGGTGCCGCACGGTGCGACAGCGACGACCGCCGGGTGGTGGCCGGCCGGTTCGCGGTGGGCGGCGTTGACGGCGGCGGCGTCCATCGGTCCCTCGACGATGACCAGGTCAGCGCCGTCGCGTAGCGCCGCCACGGCGTCGGGGGTGAGCCCGTAGAGCAGCCGGCTCTTGTCGTAGAGGGCGGTGGTGGGGGTGTTGAGGTACTTGGGTGTCTCGGTGTTGGTGTCGGACGGGTTCTTGCGTCCGATGAAGCCGGCGACCTGTCCGTCGGGTGTGGTGATGGGTGTGACGGCGCGGTCGCGGAGCCGGTCGACGATGCCGCCGCGGCTGGTGGTTTGGACAAGGCCGGCGGCGAGAAGCTCGGTGTCGCTGAATCCGAGCCCGTGCAGGTGGTCACGGGTGGCGGTCCACGCGGCGGGGGCGTGGCCGAAGTCGGCGGCAGCCGGGGTTGCCAGGCCGCGGCCGGCGAGGTAGCGGGGCACCCACGAGCCGGCGGCCTGTTGGTGGTAGAAGGCGGCGGCCGCGGTGAGCGCTGCGCGGGAGCGGTCCAGCGCCGCCGCCTGCGCTGCCTCGTCGACGTCGGCCAGCACCGGATGGTCGGTGGTGGGGAAGCGGTCTGGTTCGGCGGGCGGCGGCGGTAGGGGGTCGTCGTCCGGGGTGGGGAGGGCGTCGTCGCCGTCGACCGGCCGATCCTGCTGGTCGTCGACGGGCCCGTACTCGTCGGGCTCGACCAGGTCGTGGATGTGGGTGGCGTGTTGGGCGTCGATTGCGGCGGCGTCCGCGGTGTGCAGGTCGAGGTTGAACGGGTCCGCGGCCGGGTCGAGGGTGGGGTCGGTGTCGTCGACGGGCGGGACGGTGCGGGTGGTGCTGCGGTCGGTGCCCGGGTCGAGGTCGGGGTCGCCCAGGAGCTGGTCGGCGTCGGCGGGGCGGCGCCGGTCTGCCTCGTCCGGGTCGGGCGCGTCGGGTTCGTGGTGCGGGTCTGGTGGTTGCGGGTCGGTGAGGGTGCCGATGTGCCACAGCAACACCGCGGCTTGTTCGTGGGGGCGGACGGTGTCGCAGGCGGCGGCGAGTAGTTGCGCGGCGTCGGCGGCGATCTGCTCGGGTCGGTGCCCGTCGACGGTGGCGGCGGGGGTGCGGGCGTAGCTGTCGACGGCGCCGACGATGGTGGGCCACAGCCGGTCGGTCAGGATCCGGTCGGTCGCCTCGCGGCCGAGTGCGTGTTGCAGCCGGCCGACCCATGGCGGGCGCAGCCGGTGTCCGGCCGGGGTGGGGGTGTAGGAGTCGGCGCTGATGTGCGGGGCGAGCCGCCACCACAAAGCCCCGGCTGTGCCCTCGGTGGGCAGCGGGGTCCGGTCGGCGATGGCGTGGTCGAGTAGGTGCCGCACCGGTAGCCCGGCCGTCTCGGCTAGGGACAGCCGGCCGGCGATGACGGGCCAGTAGTCGTCGCTGGTGACGTTGACACCGGCGTGGGCCAGCATGTCGGCCCAGCGGTCGGCGCCGTCGGCGGGGTCGCCCGCGACCGTGACGGCCCGGTCGATCAGGTGCCGGCGTTGCTGCTGTTCGGCGATCCGTTGCGGCTTGTCCCCGGCGGGGCGTGGGTCGTCGGTGGGTGTGCTGTGCGCGGCCCGCCACACCGCCAGGTCGGCGGTGACGTCCCGGTCGGGCAGGTAAGGCATGGCCCACGCCGGGGCGGCGTCGACGGTCCACACGCGTACCTGTTGGCGGATTTGGCCGGCGAGGTCGTCGACCAGCTGGCGGCGGGCGTGCAGGTAGTCGCCCCATTGCAGGTTGGCGGCCAGGACGTGGGGGATGGCGGGCAGCCACGGCAGGGGCCTCGGGACGGGGCCGGCGTGTTGGGAGTGGTTGCCGGTGGGGTCGAGCCGCCAGTCCAGGGTCGCGGCCGGGTCGCCGGCGGTGTCCAGTTCACGTGCTGCGGCGGCGGCCGCCAGCTCGGCGGCGGCGTCCCGTCCGGACAGTTCCAGGACGGCTAGGTGGCCGCGCAGGGTGTCCCATGCTGCGGCGTCGGTTACGCCGGGCGCGGCCTGTTCCGCGGCGTCAGTCAGCGCGGCGAGCCGGTCGGGTCCAAGGACCGTTTCAGCGGCGGTGGTGACGGCGTGCAGGTAGGCGTCGGCGGCGGGGCCGAGCCGGTGGGTGGGGTCGGCGGCGTGCCGTAGTTCGGTGGTGACGGATCGGGCGGAGCCGTCGCGGGCGAGGATGCCGGCGAACACCTCGACGGGGGTGGGCGGCGTAACCGCGCCGGGGGTGACGACGTCGTGTGGGTCGCCTGTTCCGGGGGTGATGACGTAGGCGTGGCTGCCGTCGACGGCGCGGGTCAACGCCGGGTAGAGGTCGTTGCGGGTCATGCCGTCGGCAACGACGACGTGCGCAGTGCCGCGCCGCCGGTTGCGGCCGGTGGGGGAGCCGACGGTCATGCCTTGCACGGACGCGGCGGTATGGGCGTAGCCGAGCCGGACGAACCCTTGCTGCACATACCAGGCGGGGATGGTGCGTTCCACTTGGCGGACGGTTTCGACGGCACGCAGCGACCCGTCGGGGTGCACGGCGGTGACGGTCCACCGGTAGTTGTTGCGGACGAAGTCGGTGCCGCCCAGGGACAGGCTGCGCTTGTTCCGTTTGGTGATGATGACGTCGCCGGCGGCGACGTTTTCGCCGTTGGGCAAGGTGAGGTGGGGGCCGCGCAGGGCGCCGGCGGCGGCCCGCGCAGCGCGGGCGCGGGCGTTGAGCGCGCCGACCATGTCCAGGGTTGGGGCGATCATGACCGAGTCGGCGCCAGCGGCGGTGTCGGCGGCCCAGGCGGTGAAGGCCTGGTCGGCGGCGGTGTCTGGGGTGGCGGCGTGCAGTTCGCCGCGGTCGGCGTAGAACCCGGCGACGCTGGGGTCCCCGGCTCGCAACGCCAGTGATGCGTGGCCGAGCACGGGGTCGGTGAACCGGAGCACCTCGGTCAGGGTGACGGCGCCGTGGACGGCTTCGAGGTCGCGGAGCAGGCCGCCGGCGCCGGCGGCGGCGCGTTGTTGGTCGTCCCCGACCAGCAGGACTCGGCCGCCGCGGCCGGTGATGTAGCTGATGGCGGTGTCCAGCTTCGGTGTCGAGGCCAGGCCGGCTTCGTCGATGATCACGAGGGTGTCGGCGTCGACGCGGCCGATCCACGGTGCCCGGTCGCTGGGGGCCAGGCGGCGCAGATCGTGGACGAGCTTGTCGAGGGTGTCGGCGTGCACGCCGGGGATCGCGGCGGACAGTTCCTGCGCGGCGGAGGCTTGCGGGGCCAGGCCGAGGACGGTGCCGCCGCTGGCGCGCCACGCGGCGGCCAGCACACCCATGGCGGTGGTCTTGCCGGTGCCGGCGGGTGCCAGCGCCAGCTGCACCCGCCGGCCGGTGGTGGCCACGGTGTGCACGAGAGCTTGTTGGCCGGTGTTCAGGACGCGGCCGTCGTTGTTGGCCGACCATTCCAGCGCGGCGATGTCGATGTCGGAGGCGGCGAGGGTGCGGCCGTCGAGCAGGGCGGCTTGGGCCAGGATCCGCTGTTCGGCGTGCAGGACGGCGGGGGAGGTGAACAGTTGCCCGCGGGCCATCCGGAACACCGACGACCCGTCCGAGCGCTGCAGCTGCGGCGGGACCGGGTGGGCGGTGTCGACGGGGTCGGTGTCGGCGCCGATGGGTAGGCAGTGCTCCCCGCCGGCGGCCAGGTCGGTGACCTGGGCAGCGACCGAGGCGGCTTGGGCGGGGTCGACGCCGGCGGCGCGGGCCTGCCGCAGGGCTTCGGCGGCAAGGTTGTGCCAGCGCCACTGGCCGCGGTGTTCGGCGGTCACCTGCACCACCGCTTCGGTCAGGCCGGTCAGTAGCTGCCGGGTTACCGGTCGGTACTGGTCGGGGTCGGGCGGCTGCTGCACCTGCTGCAGCACGGCGGCCAGTCGGTCTTCGCCGCCCAGGGCGTGGACCGCTTCGGTGTGCCAGGCGGCGCGTTGCTGAGCCAGGGAACGGGGTTCGTGCTTGGCCTGCCGGGTCGCCAGGGTGGCTTGCTGCGCCAGGCCGATGCGTTCCACGGCGGTGGGGACCCGGCCGTGGTCGGTTAGGAACTTCGCGTGCAGCTGCTCGGTCTTGGCCTCGATGGACTCGCGTCGGGACGACCACCGCTGGATCAGTTCGGTGGGGACGCCGACCAGTTCCCGCACTGGCCGCCGCCCGGGCACGTCTTGTTGGCGGGGCTGGAAGGTGCCGCCGATCCGCTCGGTGATGCCGGCCTCGAGCAGCGTGTTGTACCGCTCGGACGCTGCAACGGCCATCCGGTGCAGCATCCGCCCGTCTAGCGCCAGCCATTTCCCGGATCGGGTTTGGACCTTGTTGGAGACGGCGACGTGTGTGTGCAGGTCGGGGTCGCCGGCGCGGGAGTCGCGGTGGGTGAACACCGCTCCGATCAGTCCGGTGGTCTCGACCTGGGCGACGCCGCGGGTGCCTTCCCGGGTGTAGCCGGCCTCGGTCTCCAACCACTGCAAGGTCTGTTGGACCGCGTCGGCGTGGGCGGCCTCGATCTGAGCGGACACCTGCAACGGGGCCACCGCCCACAACGCGGACACCGATTTGACGGGGGAGAAGGTGAGGTCGTACCCGGCGACCGCCGAGGTTTGGGCGCGGGATTGCGCCGCGAGGAACCCGGACAGTTCCTGCCCAGTGCCCGGCGGCCGGCCGTGCAGTTCGGTGAACAGGTCGGTGGCGACCTGGGTGCGGATCTGGCTCTTCTCGGCCTCGGTGAGCGGTCGCCGCACGCCGAGCTCGGTGTCCAGGTAGGCCAAGCCGAGGCGGGCGCGCCACGGGGTGTCGCCCGGGTAGACGGGGAACGGCCGGCCCAGTCGGCCCGCCTTGGTCAGGTGTCGCAGCTGCTCGCGGCGGCGTCCGCCGTGCGGTAGTTCGGTCAGGGCCTGCTCGATGAGCTGGTCGGCGTTGGGGTGCAGGCCCTCCCCGAACAGGTTCCGCATCTGCTGTTCGGTGACGGTCCCCGACACGTCCAGCCCGTCGAGGCCGCGACCCCACCAGTGCCCCGGCGCCTCACCCTTGGCCGAGTAGTAGCTCTCCAGCGAGTCCGTGCCGCGTTCGGTGGCGTCCTGCGCGGCGACCTGCCGGATCAGGTACGTGTACCCGTCCCCGGCGGTCAGCTTGTGCAGCGACATCACTTCCCGCACTCTACGGTGCCGGAGTGCAAGAGGTGTGACTGCTTCGAGGGTGCAGGCTTGCGGCTGACGCCAGTAGGCGGTGGCGTGGTAGGTATGCGGTGTCGGTGCGGGTCGCTACGGTCAGCGACATGGGGTCGAAGACGAACCGGGCGGTCACGGCGCGGCAGCAGGCGCGGCAGCGGTGGGCGGCGTTGACCGCGGACCGGGCAGCACGCGATAGCCGGATTGAGGAAGCTGCCGCCGCGGTGATCGACGCGGCCGAACAGCTCGCCGCGATCACCGGCCACGCCGCCGAGGAACGCGCGGCCGCCCACGCCGCGTACGACGCGGCCGTCGCGAAGATCGACCGCGCTGAGAATGACGCGCTGGGCGCCGCGGAACCGGCGCTAGCCGCGGGCCTTGCCGCGCTGACCGGCGAAGGCGTCAAGGCGGCCGACATCGCATCGCTGACTGGCCTGCCGCTAGCGGACGTGCGACGACTCACCGTCAAGGCAGCAGCGCCCGCCGACAGTGGGGCCCCGGCCACCCGTGAGGGCGCCGGCGCCGGCGCGGACAGTGAGTAAGTCCCACGGTGAGCCGCTGTACCTGTCGGCCGGTGATGTGGCGCGGCTGCGCCGCCGGGTCGTGGTGACGGCGACGTGTCAGGTGTGGATGGGCGCGGTCGGGTCCGACGGGTATGGCCGGTTCGCCGTCCCCAACGGCACCCCGGTCGGTCGGACGGTCACCCCGCACCAGGTGGCCGCGCAGCTGGCGTCCGGGCCGGTGCAGCTGGGTTCGACGGTGCTGCATGATTGCGACCAGCGGCTGTGCGTGTCCACCCGGCCCGGTCATGTCCGGGTCGGAAGCCAACGGGAGAACATGCGGCAGGCGGTGCAGCGTGGCCGGGCGGTCGGGCCACGGCCAGGCCGGACCGATGTGCGCGGCAACCTCGGCGCGTCCCTGGCCATCCAAGCGGCGCTGCGGGACGCGCTGCGCACCGACCCGCACGCCCACCCGGACACGCTCGCCGACGTCCTAGCGGCGGCGGTCGCGGTCGGTGACCCACTCGCAGCTCTGCTGCCGCTGTTCGGTGAACCGGCCCGCACCCCGGTGCCCGGGTGGGACGACTTCCCGGTCGACCTGTTCGACCCCCGAGCCACGCCGGACGATCGACCAGCAGCAGCGCCGGCGGCGCCAGCCCTCTTCTGACTGGCGTCGAAGTTGGCGTGAGCGGACCACGCGACCGGATTCCCGTGGCCTGACGCCCACCGGGTACGCAAACCCGTACCAGCGGCGCTAGGCGGCCGCCGCCGGTGCCGCAGCCCACTCGGTACCGGTCGGTCACACCGCAGTCTGACGAGGAGGTTGCCCCGCCCCGGAGCCGGAAGCGGGTTGGTAGCGGGGAAGCCTTCCCGGGATAGGCGGCCGCGCTAGGTCCGGTCGGTTCGAGCAAGAGCCGGCCGGGCCGTTCCGCGTTTGCGGTCTCGAAGCGCCCGTGCGGGTGTACCGCGGATGGCTGCGACCGTGCGAAGGTCGGTCGGCGTTCGTGAGCCTTCCCGGGGACTCACGACCGTCTGTCGGGGTCCGGCCGCTCAACTTGTTGATGCGGCCGGATCCGGCATTCGACACGCGGCCCGCCCCGACCGACGTTAGCCACCCGCGCTGACAACGCCCGTGGCCACGCCGCTACACCGCGCCGCCTCGCATCGACGGCTGCTCGACCCCGTCGGCGGCTGCAAGGTGCGCGCAACTCGGCGTCGACCCGTCACCGACGATCGGCAGGCCAAGACCCGGACCGCTTCCGCGGGACGGTCAGGAGCGGATGGCCCGCTGCGCGGCCGGGGCACGGTGCCGCGGCGGAGAGGTCGGTGAAGCTGTAGGCGCGGACGTGCGAGAGGACGCTGCCGTCGGGCAGCACCAGCCGGAAGCGTTCGTCGCCGAGGCCGTCGCCGTCCCACCGCCCCGTGGCCCGTTCGCGGCTACGGCCGGCGAGGTCGCGGCAGTCCGGGCACGGGCAATACCCCAGCCGCACGGCCGGACCGTGCTGCTCGGTCAGCGACCCGTGGTAGCGGACCCGATCGTCGTGCATGCCGGTCACCCGGCCGTTCGGCGCAGCGGCCAGCCCAGCGGGCCGAGCGGGTAGATGCCGGCGTCGCCGGTGGGGTCCGGGCGCAGGGTGATGCAGCGGCCGCCGGCGTCGATGGTGACCGTGCCGTCTCGCCACCACTGGGCCTCGACCTCGGGCGGCCGGGTCGGGTCCGCGGCGGCGTGATCAAGCATGGCCTGCAGAACCTCGATGGTGACCAGCGGCCGCGCATCCCCGGTCGCGCTGTCCGGCTCCCAGCCAGCGGCCGGCCAGGTCACGGCCGGATCGTCGTCGGCCAGGTGGAAGCGGCCAACCCCACCCGTGTGGGCATGGGCCAGCGTGGCGACGGTTTCCCCGCAGTCGCCGGGGCCGATAGTGAAAGCGACCCGGACCGGGCGGGCGTCGGGATGCTCGTCGGGGTGGACCCGGCCGGGGGTGCTGGCATCGGCCAGAGGCCCCGGGATCCGCCAAGCCACGAACGTCTGCCGGTGCCGGCGGCGCGGGTCGGTCTCGTAGACGGTGCGGGCCTGCCACAGCAGCGCTTCGAGACGAGCGCGGACTTCGAACGGCAGCACCGGCGGCGCGTCCGGGGCCGGCGGCTGTGGGTAGGTGGCGGTGGCGACCGTCTCGGCCCACAGTTGCGCGGTGACGGCGGCCGGCCCCGGAATGCGGAACTCGGCCCACAGCTGGCGGGGCGTCTCGATCAGTAGCCCGTCGGCGATGGCGTCGGCGCGGGAGTAGATCGACACGAGCGGCCGGTCGTGTTGCGGGCCGAACATGGGGCGGGCGCGGCGGGCCGGGCATCGGCCGGGGCCGACCGGTCCGGCCGGTGGTGGTGCGGGGTGGCTGCGGCGGCGCGGGGCAGGGATCATCGGGGGGCCTCTTCTTCGGCTTTGAGCGGTTGGGGGAGGGCGCCCGGTGGGCCAGGAGCTGTGAACTCCTGGCCCACCACCTGGCGGTTACAGCGCGGCGATCAGCTCGAACGCGCGGGTCTTGACGGCCGGGCCGGTGCCGGTGACGGCCCGCTCGGCACGTTCTGCCTGTCCGGCGCGGCGGCTGCGCATCGGGGCGGTGAAGTCCACGTACTCGGTGATGGCCTGGTAGGCGCCCCACCTGCTGCCGCGGAAGTCCTCGGACAGGGTCGGGGAGTAGCGGCGCAGCCGGGACAGCTCCCGTAGCCGCTCGTCGGCGGCGTGGGTGCGGCTGCTGGTCGCCTCGGTGGGCCACACCTGGGCGATGACCTGCTTGAACTGCACATCGCTCAGCGGCTGCTCGATCAGCCGGTCCGCCTCGGCCTGGAACGCTTCGGCGTAGGCGAACGTGAGCCCGAGGGCCTGCCGGGCCTCAGCGATCCGGCCGGTCGCGCCGGCGGTGTGCCGAATCGAAAAACTCGACTTGGCTGACCGGAGCGCGGCGGCCTGGGTGTTGGCGCACACCACCCGGACCGGGGAGACCAGCAGCCGGAACGCCGACGACCCGTCGTGGCTGTTAAGCGCCACCAGGTACAGGTCGACCGGGTCGACCCCACCGATCCGCATCGTGGTCGGCAGCTTCATCGTCATGAACACCTGACGGCCGCCCCGTAGGCTGCCGGCGGTCTCAAAGTGCGCGCCGCCCTCGTCCACAACGGCGTTGAGCACCTCGGCGTGTGCCTCGTTCTGCACCGGCCGGTACCCCGAGCCCACCACCCCCAGAGGTTCGACCTTCCCGGTGGCTGGGTTGGTCCGCACCGTGGCGAACGCATCCGGCACGTCGATCCCGGCCGTAACGCCGTCGGCGTCGATGCTCGACGCGGTCTGCAGCGGTACCGTCCGCACGTCCCAGCCGCCCAACTTGGCGTACTGCATGGCCTGAGCCGCGTCGAACGCTTTGGGCAGCACAGTCCCCAACCGGTGCCAGGCGTGCTGCCGCGCCGACACGAACGACGCATCCCCCGCCGCGCCGCCCAGGTTCTCCAGCATGTGAGCCATGACTTTGTCCTCCTGTCGACAACCGGCCCGCCCGGTCTGTCACTTCCTACTGTACTATTGTGTAGTGTAGGAAGCAAGAGGAAGGTTGTAGAGTGCTGGGCATGGTTACGGTGGCTCCCGTGCGGCTACGACTCGCGGGACGGACAGAGCTGGCAATGATGCTGCACGTCAGCCGCAGCCGCGCGGTTCAACTGTCCAACCAGCGCGGTTTCCCCGAACCCCTGGACGTACTCACCATGGGCCAGGTCTGGGCACTGGACGACCTCATCACCTGGGCCGACGCCAACGGACGGACACTTGACCTCCAAGCACTGCGCGCACCTCACCTCGAGGCCGACGCCGACTCGAAGCCGTAGGGCAAGAGACCCCCAGGTTGAACCTCTCGTGCGCGCTCATGTGCTCGCTCCGTACCAAGCATGGAAGCCGATGAAGTCATGACGTCCGAGGTCTTGCCTGAGGGCTATCCGGAGCTGCTGGCGCAGGTTAAGGCAGACGTGTTGGCCACGCGACTGCGTGTGGTGCGCGCGGCGAACACGGACCTGGTCGGGCTGTACTGGCGCATCGGCAAACTGATCCTGGACCGCCAGCACGAGCAGGGCTGGGGCACTCGAGTGATTGACCGCCTGGCGGCAGACCTGCGAGAAGAGCTCGGGGAGCAGCGCGGGTGGAGCCGATCGAACCTGTTCTCCATGCGGGCACTTGCGGCTGCATGGCCGGACCCTGCAATCGTCCAACAGGCTGTTGGACGATTGCCCTGGGGCCAGGTGACGGTGCTGCTCAAGGTGCAGGACCCCCATGAGCGGGAGTGGTACGCCCAACGCTCCGCTGTTGACGGCTGGTCCCGCAAGGTCTTGGAACACCACATCGCCACCGACCTGCGCAGCCGACTCGGGGCGGCGCCGAACAACTTCCCCGCTCACCTAGACGCCGCCGACGCTGATCAGGCGCGAGAGATCTTGCGCGACCCGTACGTGTTCGACTTCCTCGGCTTGGACTCGAGCGCCTCTGAACGCGACCTCGAGGACGGTCTACTGAGCCGGCTGCAAGACACGCTGCTGGAGTTCTACGGCTGCGCGTTCGTCGGCCGCCAGGTCCGTATTGAAGTCGGCGGCGACGAGTTTTTCATCGACCTGCTGCTCTTCCATCCGGAGCAGCTCCGCTACGTTGTCGTCGAGCTTAAGGTCGGCAAGTTCGAACCCGCCCATCTCGGTCAGCTGCAGTTCTACGTCGGAGCGATCAACCAGCAAAAGCGCCGACCTGACAAGCACGCTTCCACGTTGGGGATCCTGGTGTGTAGCTCCGGCACCGACGAGGTCGTTCGATTTGCGCTGGGCTCGGCGAACTCGCCGATGGCCGTGGCCACCTACACGTACGACACCTTGCCAGCCGCCGAGCGCGCAGTGCTGCCAGCAGCTGAGGACATCGCCGCCGCCATCACACCTACACCGCCTTTGAATGGGCACCTTGCCGACCGGCTACTAGATCAGCTCGCTGCAGTCCACCAGAACCTTCGTCACCCCCGCAGTATCCGCCGAGCCCGCAACACGCTCCTCGACATTCGGCAAGGCAAGGATCCAAACACGCTCATTGCTAACGTCAAGGCTCGATTTTCCAACGGCCAGGACGTGCAGCTTGACGACGAAGCGGCGGTGCGCGTACTTGAACTTGTCCGGACGTTGTACAAAGAGCAGGACGGCAGCAGTACGTAACTGTTTCACATTTAGTACCGCCGGTCACTGGCTGAGGTGTCGTTGAGGCGCTTTAGAGACCATGCCGTTGGCTCGAGCCGCCGACGATCGCACCCGCACGCTTCGTGCAGTACCAAGTCGCCTACCGGCACGCCGATTGAGGCGGCCAGCCTTTGGCTCGCTACGCCGGTCACCGTTGACCGTCTCGCCGATCGGCCGCCTTCAAGCCATCGGGCAGATCGCTGCGACGACGAGCCCAACCAGAGTCATACGACCGACTTCGATACGCAGAGGTGCCAGTAGCTCGTGTCCGTCCGCTTCTCGGATCCGGACGTCCTGGACGAGGTAGCGCTGAGGTAGCGCACGACGCCGATGGGACATGAGGCCTGTCGGGTCACTCGCCGCGGATCTGGTCAAGCGAGTCGCAAGACTTCGCGGAACCCTGGACTCCCGAACCCACCGACGACGCGACGCTGCTCCTGCTCAAGCTCAGGCAGCGATGACCTGCGACATCGTCCTCACCCTTGAGGAGGAAGCCACCTAGCGACGCACGGTCGACTGGATCAACACGATGTGGACCGGCTCCGCCCTCCACCGCTGGACGTCCTGATGTTGCAGGCGACACCCGATTCGCCTATGGCTCCAATCTCACCGTTGCCTTGGCGTGCGGAACCCATCGACTTCGGCGTCGCCGAGACTCGGTTCCCTGCTGCACCCGTCGTTGAGGTGTCCCGAGGTAGTCAGTCGCAGATCGCCAGCACCCGCAACGTATAGACGCCAGAGCAACCGCCGCGCTGCGACGGGCAGCCATGACCTGACCGGTCCAGTGCTCGCCCGAGTGGGTAGCGATCAGCAGCCCCTACGTGTCCGGTCGCATCCGATGGGAGAAGATCGAGGGCGTCTTTTCCAGTGAGTAGGGGGCCGCCGACGTGGCAGCGTTTTCCATCGATGACTTCCTGGCCGACACAGAGACGCAGGAGATTGACTGGATGCGACCCAGCGGGGTTCCCAGCTCTCTGGAGCCGCTTCGCGTCGCCATCGGAGCCGGCTCAGACGCCCTTGAGGTCGCCCTCGCCGTCTCGCCGAACCCGCCCAGGATGGACGATGTCCGCCGACTGTGGTCACTACGCTGGAATCGCCGCGCCGCTCCGGTGCTGCTGGTGGTCGCCCATCAGGGCAGCAGCGGATGGCAAGCTACCGTGTGCGGACTCAGCGGTGACCCGGCGGCCATCGGAGGCCTTGACCTGAGCCAGGTCGAGCGGATCTGTGCTGCTGCACTGGCGGAGCCCACTGCGGCCGCCGCTAAGCGGACGTTGCAACGGCTCTTGGTCGGACCGAAAGACCAGCTCATCGCTGGTCTGACCAACCAAGGGCTCTTCGCCTCCCACGAGCTGCGTCACGGTGTCCCTGCCCGTGTCGACTGGGCAGCCGCCCGCGCCCGCGGCATGGCAACGCTGGGCAAGACCGGCGCTGCCTTGATCACTGCACTCGGCTACACCACCACGGCCTACGGTTCGCTCGCGCACGTGCTGTCGGCCAACGGGACCCGCCAGGCAATCGCCGTCCTGCTCAACGAGGAGGAGCTTTTCGATCGACCCGGCGTGCGGTTCGGGGCGGTCTCGCCAGTCACACAGGGGCTGGCGATCGCCCAGGAGTACAACCTGCCCTGGCTCATCGTCATGCGGGGGACCCAAATGCGCCTCTATCCGGCGCGGCCGGACATCGGCGTCGGTCGGAAAGGACAATCGGAGACCTTCGTTGAACTCGACCTGGCCCTGCTCACCGAGGCGGATGCCGGCTACCTGCCGCTGCTGTTCGCACCGACCGCGCTCGATGCCACCGGCACTGTCGCCGAGATCCTGGCCGCGTCCATCGACCACGCCACCGCGCTGGGAGCGCGACTGCGCGACCGCGTGTACGTCGATGTCGTCCCCGCCTTGGCGGTTGCCGTCGCCAACGCCATGCGGAACGCCCAGAACGCCGAACTGAACGAGCAGGACCTGCACGAGGCCTACCACCGGACCTTGATCATCCTGTTCCGGTTGCTGTTCGTGGCCTACGCCGAGGACCGCGGCCTGCTGCCGTATCAACGGAACCCGCGGTACACCCGCAAGGCTCTCAAGACCCTCGCGCGCGAGTTCTCCACCGACGGTGATTACGAGTTCGACGCCAGTTCCTTCGACCGCTGGGAGGACCTGCAGTCCGTCTGGCGGGCCGTCGACGATGGCAACCGCGAATGGGGCGTGCCCGCCTACAACGGCGGCCTGTTCGCCAGCGACCCGGAGATGCACCCGTCTGGTCACGCGATCAGCGAGATGCGGCTGAGCAACGCCGAGATAGGGCCGGCGCTCAAGTCCCTCTTGATCGACACGGGTGCTGACGGCGATCTCGGGCCGGTCGACTTTCGATCGCTTTCAGTCCGTGAGTTCGGCACGATCTATGAAGGGCTGCTCGAGTCGTCGCTGTCCGTCGCGCCAGCCGACCTCACCGTCGCCGCGAAGACGGCGACATATCTACCTGCGAAGCCGGGGGATCTCGTCGTCGTCCCCGCCGGCGGCGTGTACTTCCACAACGCCTCCGGCAACCGGAAGGCCACCGGCTCCTACTTCACCAAGGCGTTCGCGGTCGAGCATCTGCTCGACGCCGCGCTCGAGCCGGCTCTGGCCGATCACCTGGCCCAAGTCAAGTCGATGCTGGACGCCGGCGATGACGCAGGCGCTGCCGAAACCTACTTTGACTTCCGCGTCGCCGACCTCGCCATGGGATCGGGGCACTTCCTAGTGGCAGCGATCGATCGCATCGAGAACCGCTTCGCCAAGTTCCTCAGCGAGCACTCCATCCCCGCCGTCACCGATGAACTGAGCCGGCTGTCCGCCGCCGCCGAGGAGGCCCTTGGCGATGCGGCCGGACACATCGAGATCGAACCGTCGATGCTGCTGCGACGCCAGATCGCCCGCCGATGCATCTACGGCCTGGACCTCAACCTAATGGCAGTCGAGCTCGCGCGACTCGCCATCTGGATCCACACCTTCGTACCCGGCCTGCCCATGTCGTCCCTCGACCACGGCCTACGGGTCGGCAACAGCCTGACCGGGATGGGCACGGTCGACGAGGCGCTCACCGTTTTCGAGCCCAGGGCAGCCGCCGGACAGGAAAGCCTGTTCGCCGAGGGCATCAAGGCGACCCTGGAGGTGGCCCGCGACCGCCTGCTTCGCGTCGCTCGCACCGCCGAGGCCACTAAGGCCGAGGTCCGAGAGTCCTCTCGCGCCCACGCCAAGGCGATGCAGGAGGCCGCCGGCGCTCGGTCCCTGCTGGACAGCGCAGTCGCCGTCCGGCTCGGCGAAGCGAAGTTGCCCGCCGGCCCTGAGGAAGCGGTCGCCCTGGGCAACCAAGCGAGCACCCAGGCGGCGGTGCAGCGGCTCAACGCGCTGCACCTGCCCGTGCTGTTCCCTGAGGTCTTCATCCGGCCGCAGCCCGGATTCGACGTCATCCTGGGCAATCCACCGTGGGAGAAGGTCCGCTGGGAACCGGCCCCGTACTGGGTTGGAATCAGTCCAGGTCTCATAGCGCTCCCCGACAAGAAGCGGACGGACAGGATCAACGAGCTCCGTCGGACACATCCAACCGAAGCAGCGCACGAGCGATCGGAACAGAAGCAGCGCGAGGAGCTCCAGAGCTACTTCAAGGAAGGCTTCCCGCTGCGCGGCGGCACCCACCTTGAACTCGCCCAGCTGATGCTCGAGCGCGCCATCAAGGTGCTCCGTCCCAGTGGCCGCTTGGGCCTGGTGCTGCCCCGTCAGAGCATGGTGCTCGCTGGCTGGAAGAAGCTTCGCAAGCACTTGGTCGTGAGCCACGACCTCGCAGTTGTTCAAGGCAGAAACCATGCCGAGTGGCTGTTCGAGGACATTCACCAGTCGTACGCCGTGGTTCTGTTGGCAGCCGGTCCTCGAACCGACGCACCAGTGGCCGTGTGGGTGGCCACGACCGCTGAGCAGATCCAAGCCGCCTCTAAGGAAAACGCCATCACCCTGACGACCGATGACCTTGCGACGTACTCAGAGTCCCACGTCATTCCCTGGTTTGTCGATGCGGAGGACAAACGCGTCTTCGACAAGATGCGAGGACATGCCCGGCTTTCAGTCCAAGGAGGGTGGATATCCGGGCGGAGTGACACCCGTTGGGACTTCACCGGTTCGGGACCGGACAATGGACTGACCAAGCATGCTAGTGAAGCTGGCGCGTGGAAGGTCTTGATGACCGCCCACGCCGACGCATACAACTACGACGAGTCGGTGCCCTACAAACAATTTATTGCCAATTTCCCAGCGCTCGTGGCCAAACGACGCGGTGTCTCCCTTGACCACGGAGTCGTACGCCTGGATGCCAGCCACCCAGTAGTGGTCTTCCGTTACCCCAGTCGGAGCGACGACACTCGCACAGTGATCGCGACTGCCCTGCCGGAAGCGGGCTTGCTCCCCAACGCGGGATACGTGCACGGGGTGGCTCACGCGCCGGACTCGACCGAAGACGCGCGACTGGCCCTTCTCGGGTTGCTCAACACCAACACCCTCGACTGGTGGTCACGGCGCTTCGTCGACCGTCACGTCACGGCGCCGGTCGTCAACCAGCTACCAATTCCCGGGTGGTCCGAGGAAGACGTCAGCTACGTCGCGGAACGCGTCGCCGCTGTCCTGGTGCGTCAAGGGTTCCGGCGGCTCGCCGGAGGCATCGACGTACTGGCCCGCTCCGCGGCCAGCATCACCGACCTGTCCGAGATGCCCGTGCCGCGGCTCCTGGCCGACATTGAGGTTGCGACACTACGCGGATACGGTCTCAACCTGGACGACTTCGACACCATCGCCAAGGACTTCAAGGAACTGGGTCTCCCCCGAGCGCACCGAGACAACGTCACCGCGGCCTACCACGCGGCGCATGAGGAAGCCGAGGCATGACCGTTCCGGCGACCATCAGGCCCGAGTTCGCGACCAACGACCTGTCCAGCGGGCAACAGGTCGCCACGGCCATCAACTCGCTGCTGGGGTACCTGCGCGGCAAGTGGATCGAGCCGCCGGCGCTGGCCATCGCGACCGCGTACTTCAACCCGGGCGGGTTCAACCTGCTCGCCGAGGAACTCGAGCAGGTCGGCGCCGTCCGGCTGTTGCTGGGAGCTGAGCCCGTCGACGTCGACGAACGCTCCCGTATCCGCCCGTTGGGGCAGCGGCAGCGTCGTCGTGGGCCAAGCCCGGAGGTCCGGCGGGCGCTCGAGGGACACGTCCGCGCCCTGCAGGAGGACCGCAACCTCTTGGGTTTTACACGGGAGGCCGACGCGGCCGCGCGCCGACTGGTGCGCTGGCTTGAGGAACACCCCGCGGTCGAAGTGCGGCGCTACGAGCAGGGTTTCTTGCACGGCAAGGCGTTCATCGTTGAGACCGACAACACCGGAGTCCTGGCGGGCTCCTCGAACTTCACCTACGCCGGACTGGCCCGCAACAACGAGTTGAACCTGGGCCACTACCAGCCGACTCCGGTCAAGCAGGTCGTCGACTGGTTCAACGAACAGTGGGAGAAGGCGACGCCCTACGATCTAGCCTCGCTGTACCGGTCACGCTGGGAGCCCCACCAGCCGTGGGACATTTTCCTGCGCATGCTGTTCGAGAACTACGGCGCGGACCTTGACGATGCCACCGCCGGCTCACGGCTCGGGCTCACAGCCTTCCAATCAGACGGCGTCTGGCGGGCCAAGCGGATCCTGGACCGCCGCAACGGCGTGCTGATCGCCGACGAGGTCGGCCTGGGCAAGACCTACCTGGCGGGTGAGCTGATCTACGAGGCCACCGTCCAGCGGCGGCAGAAGGTCCTGATCGTCTGCCCGGCGACGCTGCGCGACTCCACCTGGTCAGGCTTCCTGCGAGACACCAATCTTCGCGCCGACGTCATCTCCTTCGAGGAGCTGGTGTCCAACATCGACAACGCCGGCACGAGGAGCTCCGCGCTGCAGCACATCGACGAGTACGCGATGGTCGTGATCGACGAGGCCCACGCCTTCCGCAACAACCTCACGTTGCGCGCCGAGGCACTCCACCGGATTGTCGACTCCACGGTGCCCAAGGATCTCGTGCTGCTAACGGCGACCCCCGTTAACAACAGCCTAGAAGATCTCTACAACCTGATCATGTACTTCGCGCGCAATGATTACGCGTTCGCCGACATCGGGATCCCCTCCCTGCGGCAGTACTTCAACCTGGCCATCGCCACCGATCCGGACGACCTGACCGCTCAGCAGCTGTTCGATGTGCTCGATGCGACTGCCGTGCGCCGCACCCGACGCTTCATCAAGAATCACTACCGAGGTGACCGGGTCCGCATCAACGGTGTCGATCAGGAGATCTCCTTCCCGACGTGTGAGGTTCGCCGGGTCGACTACGACCTGACCAGGGTGCTGCCAGGTGTGTTCGACGACCTGGCCACCGCGCTGGGGGCGCACGTGGACGACGACAGCCTGGGCGACAGCGCCGGCGTCATCCTCGAAGACCTCGGACAAGTGCTCACCATGGCCCGCTACGTGCCGTCTCAGTTTCGCCGTATCGGCGAGCCCGAACAGTATGAAGCCCAGAACGCCGGACTCCTCCGCTCCGCACTGCTCAAGCGCTTCGAGTCCTCGGCATACGCCTTCTGCCGGACCGTCGCTAAGATGATAGAATCCCACGACCGGTTCTTGCACGCCCTGGACGCTGGCTACGTCCTGACCGGTGAGAGCCTGCGTGACTTCGTCACCGTCGGCATGGACGATGCCGCCGACTTTCTCGCCGAGCTCGAGGACGACGACGGCACCATCGCCGCTGGCGGCTACCACGTCGGTGAACTCCGGGAGGCCGTTGAAGCGGATCGCGCCCTGCTGGCGCGGCTGCATAAACGGGTCCGACACGTGGACCACACGACCGACCCTAAAATCGCCCGCCTAATCGACCAGCTCGCAACCATCGCGGCCGAGGCCGACGACCAAGGCATCGGAGAGGATGACACCAGGAACAAGCGGAAAGTCCTAGTGTTTACCTACTTTACTGACACCGCCGAGTACATCCAGACGGCCGTCAAGGACGCCGTCATCACTGATTCACGCCTGGCCTCCTTCCGCGATCGGTACGCCCTGGTGTCCGGCCCCGACAAGATCGACCGGACCGCGCTGATCGCCGGTTTCGCACCGAACACCGCGGGAACCGGCGCCGAGGACGACGTGTACGACATGCTGATTACCACCGACGTCCTCGCCGAAGGCGTCAACCTGCAGCAAGCCCGGCACATCATCAACTACGACCTGCCTTGGAATCCGATGAAGCTCGTGCAGCGGCACGGTCGCATCGACCGCATCGGCTCACCCCACAGCCGGGTCTTCATGCGCTGCTTCTTCCCCGACGAGGATCTCGATCGGCTCCTGGGCCTAGAGGAACGGCTCCAGCGCAAGCTCAAGCAGGCCGCCGCAGCGGTGGGCGTCGGCACTGTCCTGCCCGGCGTCGATCCCGTGGAACGCTCCATCACCGAAACTCGCGACATGATCGAA
Source organism: Nakamurella endophytica (assembly GCF_014646215.1). Taxonomy (GTDB): domain Bacteria; phylum Actinomycetota; class Actinomycetes; order Mycobacteriales; family Nakamurellaceae; genus Nakamurella; species Nakamurella endophytica. The sequence goes on along the minus strand of NZ_BMNA01000015.1, from coordinate 8,206 downwards.
CAGATCAAGCACCAAGAGGCAGGCTTGTTCGAAGACGGCGGATCGGCCGCGCTGTCCGGCGAGGAGTACCGCCGACAGCTGAGCAACGCCTTCAAGAACCCCACCACCAAGAGCCGCGTCCGCGCGCTCCCCTGGGGTGCAGGAACCGGCATCACCAGGAACTGCGCCGATCCAGGATTCGTGTTCTGCGCCCGCGTCGGCGACCACGACAAGCCGTTCTACCGGTACGTCCCACTCCACGCTGACCTCACTATCCGGACAGTGCACACCGGCACCGGCGAGCCGACTCCCGAGGTCATCCGGGAGACACTGTCCTGCCTCTCGCACGCCGACCCTGGCGACGAGACCACGCCGCCCGGCGAGCTGACCGACGGCATGTACGACGCTGCCTTCGATGCCTGGGACGTTGCCCGCCGTGACATCCACCTGGACTGGTCGCTCCGGACCGACCCAGGGCGGTTGGCCCCACCCCTGCCCAAGGTCATGCGCGATGCCATTGACTTCGTCGAGCAGCACGGCGCCTACCTCGGTGAACGGCAAGACGACCTCGCCAACCGGCTAAAGGCGCCCTACACCACTCGCGTCCAGCGTGCGGTCCGCGCAGCCCTGCAGACGGCCACGCACGGCCCGCCGCGAACTGTGATTGAACGCATCGCCTACGTCGCGGAGGAGTACGGCCTGTCCGTACCGGAGGCGCCGATCCCGCTGCCGCCAGCGCAACTCGACGACATCTACCTGATCTGCTGGACCGCCATCACACCAGCGTCCGTGTCTTGATGCCCGACCAGGCCCCAGCCGAGCGATCAGCTCCGCTGGCCGCGACCGACGTCCTGAGGTGTCTCCGTGCCGCATTAGACTTGTCGGTGACAAGTCGACCTGGGTGAATGGCAGCACCCGGCCTACTGGGCCACGGACGGCCCAGACGCGTGTGCGCCATCACCGAAGGCGGGCACCGATGGCACATCGCATCATGTTCTTTGCGCTCGCGACGACTTCACCGCGACAAGTGAAAACGGCCAGGGCCGGCCGGTGGCCCAATCGGTCGGATGGGCTCAGATGCTGGCAGCCGGCCTCACGGCACCTCGCTGGGCTGGACCCAGCGCCACCATTGCAAGCAGGTCGAAGGTAGGAGCGGTGTGCCCCGCCCGGACGTGACGTGGACGGGGGTGACTAATCCGTGCTCTCCATGCTGTGCTTGGGACGTGTCAGATCGGTTCCAAGGCTTGAGTGAGCAGGAACGGGCGGCGTGCCTGATCGCTGAGCGTGTGCTGGGGGTGGTCGCCGAGCCGTGGGACGTTGACGGCCGGCAGGGCGTCGTCGATGCCATGTTGACCTACCCCACCGGCCGCCGGGCGGCGTTCGAAGTGACTGCACTGTCCGGGGACGGCGCGCTGCAGACCCTTTCACTGCTCAGCAGAGACCAGTTCCAGTGGCCACTGCCGGGCCAGTGGACCTGGACGGTTGAAGTCGGTTCGGCGGCTGATCTGCCGCAGCTCAGGGGCAGGTACGTCCGGATTGCGTTGCTGTGCGAGGCTGCAGGGCTGTCCCGACCTGAGCAGCTGTGGCAACGACAGATCAGCGTGGATCCGGACCCCGACATCGCCTGGCTGTTGGAGCACTCCACCTCGGACATGGTCGGTCATCCCGATCTACCAGCCATAGACGGTAATCGAGTTCGAAGTGCCACGGTTCTTCCCGCCTCCCGAGGCGGCGCCGTCGACGAATCCTTGAGCGGGCTCCGACAGGCCTTGGAAGACGCCTTCGCAGAACCGCACATGGTTCGCCACTTAGACAAGACCGCACGAGCCGACACCGATGAGCGCCACTTGTTCCTACCTGTGCACTGGAGCGTTCTGCCGTTTCCCGTCTTTTACGGGCTGCTGGACGATGGGCAAGCACTTCCTCCTGAACCACCACCACTTCCGCCGGCCATCACGCATCTGTGGCTTGCTCCTGAACTCGCTCGACGAGTGCTCCTGTGGACACCGCACGGCTGGCAAAATCACTACCCCTACGACAACTAGCCACAGTGACCGTTGAACAGTTCTCCGCCGGCCACCGACGCCGCCGGACAGATCCACGACCACAGCCCCCTGCTGCTGCCGGGCGGGGATGATTGACGACTGGCGCGACCCCGACTGACCGACGGCCAAGGTGCGCGAGCTCGTCGGCTGCGTCCCCGACCCGACGTTGGAGCTCTACCCGGTGAGCGAAATTGTTGCTGCTGTGTTCGCGGGTCAAGTCCCTTCCGATACTGTGGGTGAGTAGAGGGCTTCATTCGACGGGATAGGTGGACGGGGACAGGTATGGCATCGCAGGTGGATGTGAAGGTTGTAGACGACATCGACGGTTCCAAGGCGGCCGAGACGGTGCGGTTTGGTTTGGACGGTCGAGACTACGAGATTGACTTGAGCGCCCGCAACGCAAAGGCGCTGCGTAAGGTGATGGCCGAGTTCGTCGACGCCGGCCGTAAGATCCGCCCTGACCGAACCACCCGACGAGCAGCGGCCCGACCGTCGCGTAGCACCGGCGACTCGGCCGCGGTCCGCGCGTGGGCGGCTGACAACGGCATCGAGATCTCCGAACGCGGCCGCATCTCCCGCCAGGTTCTCGAGCAGTACGCCGCCGCCACCAACCCTGCCGGCACCCCGGCCGCGAGCACGTCGGAACCGGAGTTCGCCGGCTGAAACAAGCCAGCAGTTCTGGTAACCGCCACCTCGCGGTGGCGGTCGGCAGCCCGTTGCTGGCTGCGTTTGATCGTTGCGTGGGCGATACGACAGCGGGATGATGGTGAAGGCCCACCTTGACCGCTCATGACGGTGGCGCTGGCGTCCGAGTGACCGGCACCATGAGGTATCGGCGTGGCATCGACGTCGCGCTGTTGCCGGTCGCTCGGATGCCTGCTAGATCAGTTGCATGAACATGTCGAGTCCGGACCCGGGCGTGTCATTCTCCGCGAAGGCGTCCAAACCGGTGTTCGTGGACGAAGGGGGTTCCCCGGCTCCGCTCATTCTGTATTTGGTCGGCGCGGCAGTGTTCGTTGCCATAGCGATCGGGATTTACCAGGCGCCGCTGTTGGCTCCTTGGACGGTTCCTGCGGCAATCCTTGGCGGCACGCTGATAATCCTGGGCGGACTGATGTCGATTAAGGCGGCCGTTGCGGAGCTATTGGGCCGTCGGTAGGTACGCGCGGGTCGCAGTGCCTGGCAGAGACGACGACGGTCGACCTAGCAGCTACGGGGGAGCGCCGGCCGCTGGCCTCTACCTGGTGCGTCGTTGTCCGGGTGGGCCGATGAGGTAACCGGCGCCGTGGGCGCGTAGGCGGCGGGCCAGCCATACGTCGGATCGGCCAAGCTCGGCGCTCATTCGTTGCACGGTCCAGCCTGTGCTGGTGCGGGTGGCGGCGTAGTCGACCAGCGAGCCGCGGTAGCCAATCCCATCCAACGTCTGCCGTTCGACGTAGGCGGGATCGGTGCGGCGCTGCACGCCGGCCGCGGTCAGCAGTGCGGCCAGCTGCTGCGAGTGCAGCCCCGTTTCCTGCTTGAGCTCTGAGGTGGTGGCGCCGTCGGCGTACCGGTGGGCCAGGTACTGGCCGGCGTCATCGAAGCCGGCCTGGTGGGCTGTAGCGGTGATGCGTTGCAGCGCGGTCGGTGCCGGTTGCAACCGGTCCGCGAGGCCGTCGCGTTCGGCGCGGACTTTGAGCCAGGGCACGCTGTGCCCGAGCGCTGCGGCCAGCTGTTTAGGACCAACATCGGCTGGCTGGGCCGCCAGGAACTGAAACAGCGTGGCGTGGCCGACCCGGCCCAGCGCCGCTTGTTCGATCGGATGCTGACGGTCCAACGGCCCGGGCAGGTCCAGCTCGGCCAGCAGCGCCGTCACCGATTGGCGTGACGAGCCCAGTTCAGCCGCCATCTTGAACACCGACCAGCCACGGCCGTGTCGATCCCGCAGATACGACGCAACGTCCAGGAAGCCTAGGTCGGCGGCCCGGGCGTCGCGCTGGTCGCGGCTGCGCTGTGCGGATCGGCGGGAACCTTCCTGCGCGCGGGACACCAGCTGCTCACGCCGTTCGGCGCGCTGCGCGCTGCGCCGGCTGCCCGCGGTCATCGCGTCCCGGTAGGCGGTGGCGAGCTCGCCGCTCTTGGCTCGTCCCACGGCCCGATCGACCAACGCCTTCAGCCGTGGTTCCCGCTCCATCCGCTGCCGGGTACTGGCACTGCGCTGCGCCCGCCGCTGCGGGGCCTCCAACACCCGCCGCAGCTGTAGCCCGTACCGCTGGCGGTACTGCGCCACCGTCAACCCGTGCCGGGCGGTCAGGTGAGATCCAGACACCGTGTTCAACCACCGCCCACAAGCTGCGCACTGCACCGTGCCAGCAGCTTCGTCGACGGCGAGCACCCCGAGCCTGCCGTACAGCGGCTCCCCGTCCGGCAGCCATCCATCCGGTGCCGATGCGGCTCGAGCAGCGTTAGTCACGACGACTCACCTCCTACCTACACTAATCGCCCTACTCAACCATGGGGAGCCTGACCCGGTTTCCCGGACGGTTCTTGTGTGTTGATCATGCCGCGATTTCTGCGGCGGTGTGAAGGGCTTCGTAGTCGGCGGGGCTGAGGTTGTTGAGACTGGTGTGCCGGCGGCGGGGGTTGTAGAACGCCTCGATCCACTCGAACATGGCCGACGCCAGCTGCGCCCGGGTGTCCCATGCCGTGCGGTCGAGGAGCTCGCGTTGCATGGTTGACCAGAACGACTCGATGAGCGCGTTGTCCACCGACGAGGCGACGCGGCCCATGGAGCCGAGCAGGCCTGCTTGCCGGAGCCTGTGGCCGAAGAGCCAGCTGGTGTATTGCGCTCCACGATCCGCGTGGACGATGGTTCCGGGTTCGGGCCGGCGGCGCCAGCGCGCCATCTCAAGCGCGTCCACGACGATCTCGGCGGTGATCCGGTCCGAGATCGACCAACCCACGACGCGGCGGCTGAACGCGTCGATCACCGCGGCGCAGTAGACCCATCCGTCTCTCGCGCGGTGCTGCGTGATGTCGCAGAACCAGAGCCGGTTCGGCGCGTCCGCGCGGAACTGCCGCTTCACGAGGTCCTCGTGCGTGGCCGTGTCAGGTTTCCAGCCGCGCCGCTTCCGACGGTGCCAGACCCCGACCAGACCGTCGAGTCGCATGAGCCGGGCGACGCGTTTCCGGCCGACGTGAACGCCGAGCCCGAGGCGCAGCTCGGCGAGCACGCGCGGAGCGCCATAAGTCTCGCGGGAGTCGGCGTGGATGCGTCGGATCGTCGTCGTCAACGCCGCATCCGCGACCGCTCGCGGCGACGGTGGCCGGTTCACCCACTCGTAGTAACCGGAGGTCGAGACGTTCAGGAACCGGCAGGCCACCGCGACGGGGATCCCGTCCGCGGCGAGCTCCTGGACCAGCCGGAACCCTATTTTGGGAGCACGTTCTCCCTGGCGAAGTAGGCCGACGCGCGCTTGAGGATCTCGTTCTCCATCTCCAGCACCCGCAGCCGGCGCCGCAACTCGACCAGCTCCTTGTGCTCCTCGGTCGTCAGCCCGGGCTTGCGGCCGCTGCCGACCGCATCTCTGGACATCCAGTTCCGCAGGCAGGACTCACTGATCCCGAGGTCACGGGCGGTCTGACCGACCGGGTTGCCCTGGGCGACCAGATCGAGGGCTCGACGCCGGAACTCCGGCGGGTGGGCAGCAGGCATCTCACGGACTCCTTCCGAGACGATCATCGCCTCAACTCAGGTGTCCGGAAAAGCGGGTCAGGCTCCTGGCGTACATCGCACAGCTTTAAGACAGGCGGCCGTCAACCTCCCGGGAGACGTTGCCCAATTACGGCTTCGACACCGTCGGGATATATACATGGCTCGCCACCAACACCTCGAGCGCGTTACCGGAATCCATCAGCGTAGGCTCAGCCCCGCCTGGGGAGTGATGCCGCCAATTCCCCGACTGGGGCTCAGCTTCATTTGCCCCCGTGCCTGTTCCATGTCGTTGGTCACGGAGGCTGAACTCCACCCCTGAGGTGCGTCGCGTGACGCTTCGTACGGCGAAACCCGGTCAGCGCGCTGTTGAGGCAGGCAACGGACCAGTCCGCCGGCCAGGGTGATCGAGGATCTTAGGGGTAAGTGGCTGGACCACAACTGCGCGGCGGCGAGGATGACGCTGGGTCGACCTCGTTGCGACGTTCGTACCGGTTGGCTCGCGCAACCGTGGCGACACCTGCCACAATTGGGTATGCCACTGACGAAAGAGATTCGACGAAGGAATGAAGATTACGTACCGTTCGTCCGTCTTGATGAGGCGGCCCTGCGTCTGATTGAGGCAGAGTTGAGCAAGCTTGGTGGGCTTCAAGTGTCGTGCGTTGGGTACGAGGACCCGGACACCCTGGATTACCTCCTGGACTCTCCGCCTGCGAGGATAAAAGACTTGACGCTTAAAGCCCCAGCCCAGGCCCCTTCCTGGCGTCAGGTGCGCGTGTACCTAGGAGGCGACGGTATTAGTCGGGTGGAGCGAGGCCAATCGCTTGACGATTGCGAGTCACTTGCTGTACATATACGCATCGGAGACATATTGCGGACATATTCTCGGCCTCGGTTGGTGGCGATGCGCCAGCGACTTGGCTACATCTACGCCGCCTGGATAGGCATTTTTGTGTTCTCGGTTGCCCCTGTGGCTTTAGGCCTGGTGCCTGGCTGGTGGCTATTGCTGTACAGTGCCGCTACATTAATAGGGCTAGTAGCTCAATTTGGCTACATCCTATTATCGTTCCGGCAGCGCGGCCGTGTTCTGCTCGATAAGCAAGTTGATGGCTTCTGGGAGCGGAATAGAGATGGTCTTCTAATCGGCTTTCTCAGTTGTCTACTTGCGGGTCTCATTGTCTTATTGTTAACGCCTATCATTATTTGATCTATTGGACGCTTACTCGCAGAACTTGGGGGTCGTGGGTACGTTAGGTAATAGCGTGCGCCGTCACCGGTTTGACCTGCGACCGTGACCTCGCTGACTGTCACAAGGCCTCGCGATGACGTCAGTGACGAAATACAGCGGTCACCTGGTCACTTTTCCGCTGCAGGCAAAGAGTGCGTGCCGCGGGCCGTGCGTTGAGTTGCACGGCCGGTGTCGTGTGGGCGTGGAGCCCGTTGAGGACTAGCTGAGCAAGTTGACGATCACACGGTAATTGCGATCGCGATCGCGAACCGTCGGCGCGTCACGGTTAATAGAGCCAGGCACCTTGTGTCCAACGCTACTTCTTGCTCTTCTTGGTTGACTCCGTGACTGTCGTCTTCGGGTTCTTGCGTGCTGTAACCCACTTGACGAAGCGACCGGTGATTGCGCTGCGGCTGCGCTTCCCGCCTTTCCGGGCCATGTCGATGTCCTCTCGAAGTAGGTGCTGCAGCGAGACGCCCTGCTGATAAGTTGAGTCTACCTGGCCGGACAGAACCACGGTGTTGACCATGGCGGCCGGTCTCGCGCGGCCAGTAATAGCTCAGCCCCTGCCTGTCGCGGTCAATGGTAGCGGGTGGTACGGGGTTGCTCTTGCGCACACGTCGCAACATCCAATCGCTGATGCCGGCAGCTGCGGGCTGGACCAACCGGCGGCACTGCGACGCTTGCCTTAAGCGCTGAAGGGCGCCGCTTAGGTACGTCGTTCACTGACTGCGCAGCCGTTGCGCGCACGCACGCAAAGCGGTCAGCTTGGGAGGTCATCAAGATTGTTCCGCTGTGAGCTGTCGTGGTCGGTCCGCAGGTATTTTCCTGTCGGTCCATTCACGACGTGGATGTCGGTTCGACCGACCTCCCGCCACAGGACGTAGTAGGAATTTAGTCCAGTTTCAATATCGTAGATGCACGCGGCAGCGGAGCGGCGCCAAGGGATCGCGTCGTTCCGCAGTTCCAAGGTTCTACCCCATTGATCCCTAGTCACGTGCGTCACTTGACACTCGGTCATATGGCTCCCCCACCGTTTCGCCCAGATGCGCCAGCCAGCACAAAGCGTACAAACCGGATGTTCGAGCCGCCAGCACATTCACTCGAACGAGACGCAGCATCACCCAAATCGTCAGTTGCGCCAGCGTCCATCTTCGCATTGCAGCCCACTGTACGGTCCGTCTAGTTGGAGATTGGGGGCTCATCGCAATCGACGGTGTATGGAGGGTCTGAAGCCGCCGGTTTCCAGCAGTGATCTGGCGA
>NZ_BMNA01000014.1 GCF_014646215.1 Nakamurella endophytica | reverse complement strand
ACACCGCAATCGGGAACCAGGCCCCGGTCACCCGCTTAACCAACCTGTCCGGTCAGTACAACTAGCGGACTCGGACGCCGGTGGCGACCCTTATCCCTTAGTTAGGGTGTTGCTCGATGCCCAGAAGCGGTATGTCCGTGAGGTCGGTAGGCCGAGCTTCCTACGCAGGCTGGTGCGCGAGGAGGTTGAACGACTTTCGTCCAGTTCGTTCGAGCTGTGGCGCCGGGCAGTCTACGACTTCTTCGACGCATTGGCGGTAGCGATGACCGTAAGGCACACGTCTTTAACCTTGCTGGATCCGGTCACGAGTTCGGCGTTCAATCTGCTGACGGAGCGGAATCCCGCCGGGAATACTTGGGCTGCGTGGGCGAGAGCGGGGCGGCAGTCACTTCTACTTTGGTTCGCGTATTCGACTTCGGCGATAAACGGCTCGGTACTCAATAGCACCCGGTTTCCTTCGCTGCGGGTTTCCGTCCGGAATGTAATTGGAGCCCCCGTCCCGTACCGACTAGTTGTTTGAGGCCATGACGTTGGTGACGCCGGCGCGGAGGCGTGAGGCTGGGGGTCGGCCGCCGGCTGTGGTGTGGGGTCGATGGTAGTTGTAGTGGATGTTCCAGATTGAGAGTGCTCGTGCTCGTTGGGCTTCGGAGGTCCAGGTGCGGGCGTAGAGCAGTTCGTCGGCCAGGATCCGCTGGTAGCGCTCGACTTTTCCGTTGTGCCGTGGGGTGTAGGGGCGGGTCCGCTGGTGCCGGGCGGCCAGCGCGGTGGCGGTGCGGGTGAAGGCGGTGGAGCGGTAGTTGGGGCCGTTGTCGGTGATGACCCGCACGATCCGGCCGATGCCGTGGGCGGCGAAGAACGCCCGGGCGCGGGCGAAGAACGCGATGGTGGTCGCGGCGGTCTCGTCGTCCAGGGGTTCGGTGTAGGCCAGGCGGGAGAACCCGTCGACCGCCGAGTGCAGGTAGACGTAGCCGGCGCGGGCGCCGCCGTTCTTGGCGGTCTTGGCTCGGCCGGTGGCCCGGTGCTGGGCCGAGCCGCGGCCGTGGGCGCGCCAGCCGCCGCCGTCGGGGATCCGGCCGACCTTCTTGACGTCCAGATGGATCATGTGGCCGGGGAACCGGGCCATGATCCTGCCCGGTCGGCGCAGGTCAGTGCCGTCGACGTCCAGGTGGCGGCGGTGGTTGATGCCCAGCCGGGCCAACCACCGCCCGACGGTGCGCACCGACACCTGGTGGCCGTCGGTGGCCAGCTCCAGCGCGATCCGGGCGGCGGAGTACTTGCGGTCGCGGCGCAGCTGCTCGATCCGCGCGACAAGATCATCAGACAGTTGCGTTGGTGAGCGCAGCGGCGCCGAGGACCGATCGACCAGGCCCGCCTCGCCGAGCTGGCCGTGGCGGGCCCGCCACTTGGACAGACACGCCCGCGACACTCCGGCCTCGGCCGCGACATGCGACAACGGCCTGGTGGCGCACCGCTGGACCAAGCGGAGCCGACCTTCCGGGGTCAACGGGGCATTACGGTGGGACACGGGCAGGCTCCTTGGCTGACTTCACGTGATGAGGCGTAGACACCCACATCCTGTCGCCGAGGGCCTGCCCCCTTCACACCCGCCCCGCCGTCACCAACGTCATGACCCGCAACAACTAGCCGACATGCGTGAAAGTGGTGGCATATCGGAGATCATGATAGTTCCCGGCAATCCCGCACGAGTCTACGTGCGGACGGAAAGGACGGTCCGGGTGGGCGGACTGTCGGATGCGGCGGACGAGATTGCGGAAGCGATGTCGGAAGGCCTCCGCCGGATCGCCACGTAATCAAAGCCACGCCTTCGATTCGCCGGATCCAACGCGCTATTTGACTTGCGCATGGAGCCCGGGCGATCAACGCAACTCTGGTGTCGTGCAGGCCTCGTCAACATGACCCGGCTTCCGAAGGTCGGGTCGCTGTTCCTGCTGCGCTGTCCAACAGTAGCGGCAGAGCAGCGAAGGAAGGCGATCACATTCCCGTAAGGTCCGAGATCACGTTTCAATCAAGGTTATCGGTTCAGCCGGCGATGCGCTCGAGCGCCGCGGAGGCGTAGGGGGCCAGCGGGTCGTCGGTGTGCGCCCGCTCCTCGACGTAGGCCAGGCGGCCGTCGGGGGTGATGCCGTAGAGCCGGGTCGCGCCGACCACCGGCGGGCCGGACGAGCGCCACACGCCGTCGGTGGACAGCCCCCAGCTGGCCACGGACCTGGCCTGACCGTAGAAGACCTCGATGCGGCCCTCGGCGTGGGTGACGAGCAGCTCGACGGAGCCGTCCGGCTGCGGCCGCCAGAAGCCCGCCTCGCGCGCACCGGGGGCGGTCACCTGGCCGTCGGCGTCCAGCCGCCAGGTCACCGACGAGTACGACAGGAAGTCGCGGCCGTCGTGCGCGATGACGATCTGCTGGCCGAACTGGGGCAGCTGGACACCGGGCTCGTTGCCGTAGACACCGGTGCCGCGCCACACGCCGACGAGCGGCAGCAGCGGCAGGCAGGCGTCGTTCAGCGGCACGCCCATCCGCAGGTTCGCGGTGTCCTCGGGCACCGGCAGCGCGGGCAGCGACTCGATGTTCACCCAGCGGGTGGACTGGGCGCGCTCGTCGGCGGCCGCGACGGCCTCGTCACCGCTGCGGCGGGGCGCGGCAGCGGCCGTGGCCGCGCCGTCGGCCGAACCGCCGGCGGGATCGGTGTCGTCGCCGGGCACCGCTCCCGCGGTGTCGCCGGCGCTCACTTGTCCTCGTGCAGCAGCCGGTAGATCACGTAGAACGCGAACCAGGCGACCAGCACCCCGACCAGCACGAGCAGCGATGTGTAGAAGATCTCCACGTCAGCAGCCTAGTCTCCGCCGCGGCCGGCACCCGGCCGCGGGCGCACCCGGCACCCGGGCCGCCCGGCTCCGGACGGACTTCAGCCGACCAGGACGTCGACGGAGTACACACCGGTGGTCGTGGTGACCTCCGACTGTCCGGTGCCGGACCGGGACAGCGCCCGGACGGTCCACCGGCCGGGGGCCGCGTAGAACCGGAAGTCGCCGCCGGCCGACGCGACCACCTCGGCGGTGAACTCGCCGCCGCCGTCGAGCAGCCGGACGAAGGCGCCGGCCACCGGGGCGGCGCCGGACAGCACCTTGCCCTGCAGCACCGCCTGCGTCGTGGTGTCGGTGCCGGGCGGGAGGTCGAGCGTCTGCTGCGGTGCGCCGCACATGGGGGACTCCTGTGGTCGGGTCGGAGGTTCCTGGATGGGACGGGCCGGGGTGCCGGACGGGACCGGCGCGCCGGCCGGCCGGCGCTGGGTGGGCAGTCGGCCGGCCGGCGCGAGGGTCAGGAGCCGGTGGCGACCGGCACGCCCACCAGCGAGCCGTACTCGGTCCACGAGCCGTCGTAGTTCTTCACCCGCTCCTTGCCGAGCAGCTCGCTCAGCACGAACCAGGTGTGGCTCGAGCGCTCGCCGATCCGGCAGTAGGCGATGGTGTCCTTGCCGTCCTCCAGGCCGGCGCCGGCGTACAGCTCGGCGAGCTCGGCGTCGGACTTGAAGGTCCCGTCCTCGTTGGCCGCCTTGGACCACGGCACGTTGATCGCCGTCGGGATGTGCCCGCCGCGCTGCGACTGCTCCTGCGGCAGGTGCGCCGGGGCGAGCAGCTTGCCGGAGAACTCGTCGGGGGAGCGGACGTCGACCAGGTTCTGCTGGCCGATGGCGGCGACGACCTCGTCGCGGAAGGCCCGGATGGAGTGGTCCTGCTCCTGCGCGGTGTAGCTCGTCGCCGGACGCTCGGTGGCGTCGGTGGTCAGCGGCCGGCCGTCCAGCTCCCACTTCTTGCGGCCGCCGTCGAGCAGCTTGACCGACCGGTGGCCATACAGCTTGAAGTACCAGTAGGCGTAGGCGGCGAACCAGTTGTTGTTGCCGCCGTAGAGCACGACGCTGTCGTCGTTGGCGATGCCCTTCTCGGACAGCAGTTTCTCGAAGCCGGCCCGGTCGACGAAGTCGCGCCGCACCGGGTCCTGCAGCTCGGTCTTCCAGTTGATCCGGACGGCGCCGGGCAGGTGGCCGGCGTCGTAGGCGGTGGTGTCCTCGTCGACCTCGACGAAGACCAGGCCGGGCGTCGAGAGGTTGGCCTCGGCCCAGTCGGCGGTGACGAGGGCGTCCTCGCGGCTCATGGGTGCTCCTTCTGCAGGGGACAGGCGTGCGGCAGGGATGGTGTCGCCCGGATCCGGCGGCGACGGCCGGCAGGCAGCGGGACGGTGCACCCCGGCCCGGGACGCGCAGCCGTGCGCGCGGCGGGGGGGTCGACCGGGGTGCGTCCGGAGCAGGGCTCAGACGGACGGCACGGCCCGCAGCCCGAGCCGACACAGCGCGCTGCCGACCCGGACCAGGTCGACCGCGCGCCGGGAGGTCAGCAGCGGGCCCATGGCGGACACGGTAGCAGCAACCGGACCTTCACCCGGATGCCCTAGCGGCGACCCGGCGGCCGGGGGCCGACCGTGACCGGGCGGCGGAAGCCGGGCGTCCGCCGCCCGGCCGGGGCTCACTGCAGCATGCCGGCGGTCAGGTCCGCCAGCTGCGCCACCACGACCAACTGGCTGCCCTCCACGCGGGCGCTGGCGGAGGTCACCGGGACCGGAAGCCCGTCCAGTGGGATGTCCAGCGAATAGCCCGACGCCAGGCCGTTCAACACCGACGACGACACCCCCGCCGCCTGCACGCTCTGCGCCCGCAGCCGCAGCACGCCGGCTGCGAACTGCACCCCGAGGTCCACCGACACCGGCACCCGGCGTCCCAGCACGGTGGCCGACGTCCCCAGCCGGATCGTCCCGTCGGGCCCGGCGGTGACGGTGACCCCGGGCTGGTGCAGCGCGGCGGCCAGCGCGGACGTCGGGATCTGCGCCCGCAGGTCGGCGAACCCCGCGGTGAGCCGACGGGTGTCACCCTGCAGCGCGTCCGACAGCGGCAGCCGCACGTCGTAGAGGTCGACCACCGCGGCGACGCCGTCGACGGGACCGAGCGCCAGGTCCTGCGAGGTCAGCGTGATCTTGCCGTAGTTGCCGGGGATGGCCTGCGCCAGGAACGAGAACCCGTGGATGGTCACGTCCGGTGCCGTCGCCAGGTGGCCCTCGCGGGCCACCGCCTCGCCGGCCTTGGACTCGGCGAGCAGCCGGCCGCCGATGTCCACGCCCACGACGACGAGCGCCAGCAGCAGCAGGGTGACCAGCAGCGTCCGCACCCGGCGATTGTCGCCTGCCGCCCCGTGCGCGGGAGGCGCATCCGCCTCGCACCCGTCGCCGGACGGGCGTCAGGCGGTCGTCCGGGCGGCGAGCCAGCCGGCGATGCGGTCGACCAGCTCGGGTGTCGTGCCGGACTCGGCGTGGGTCATCCCGGCCTCGATCCACAGGTTGCCGTGGCCCGCGGCGGCGTGCAGGGCGGCGGCGTGCTGGGGACCGAAGTAGTGGTCCGCCGTGCCGTGCACCAGCAGCAACGGCCGCGGGGCGACGCCGGCGACCGCCTCCAGCGGGGTCGTCGGGATCTCCGGCCACGGCGTCGCCAGCCGCACGCCGAGCGCGCGACCCACCAGGCGCCCGGACGGGTGTTCCAGCAGCCAGTGCACCCGCCGCATAGGCACGCTGTCCCGGATGAACCACCGGGACGGGGACGAGACGCTGACCACCGCGTCGGCGGGCCGGCGGCCCAGCACCGCGTGCCGCAGCGCGACCGCGGCACCCATCGAGAAGCCGACGACCGACACCGTCCGGTAGCCGTCCGTCCTGGCCCGCTCGACGGCGGCGTCCAGGTCGTGCCACTCGTCGCGCCCGACGCTCGCCCGGCCGCCGGACCGGCCGTGACCGCGGAAGTCGACGGCGTAGACGGCCGCGTGCCGTGCCATGCGGTCGACCACCGCCCGGGTCGACGGCTTGGCGGTGGCGTTGGTGAAGCCGTGCGCCACCACGACGGCGGCCCCGCCGGCGACGCCGGGGTGGTGCACGCCGCGCAGCCGGACGCCGTCCAGGGACAGCAGGTCCAGGGGCACGGCCGGCCGCGGCGGGCGGCTGTCGGCGGTCGGCGGCGGGGCCGACAACGGCGCGACGACCTCCTCGACCCGACCGCGATCCACGGGCGCCAGTGTCACCCCGTCGTGTCCCTGGGATGAACACGGGGTGACCGCCCGGTGGCCCGGCGGCTGCTCGGGTGAGCAGGGGGCCCGCCGCCGACGGTTAGGATCGGCGCGTTCGGGCCGGTCGCGCGGCCCCCGGCGGCCGAGGCGGTGACATGGACCTGCTCCTGCTGACCGCCGATCCGCTCCCCGCCACGGTGCTGCCGGCGATCGACCTGTTGCCGATCAAGGTGCGGGCCGCGGCCCCGGAGGCCGCCTCGCTGGTCACCTCGGGTCCGTACGACCTGGTGCTGCTGGACGCCCGGCACGACCTGGCCGCCGCCCGCACCCTGTGCCGGCTGCTCGGCGCGGACGGCCTGGCGGTGTCGATCCTGGCGATCGTCACCGAGGGCGGCATGGTCGCCATCGGCCCGGAGTGGGGTGTCGCGGACGTGGTCCTGGCCAGCGCCGGGCCGGCCGAGGTGCACGCCCGGCTGCGGCTGCTCGCCGCCCGCACCGCCAGCTCGGCCAACTCCGGCCTGGTCAGCCTGGGGGAGCTGACGATCGAGGAGGACACCTACACCGCGCGGCTGCGCGGCCGCCCGCTCGAGCTGACGTACAAGGAGTTCGAGCTGCTCAAGTTCCTGGCGCAGCACCCGGGCCGGGTCTTCACCCGGGAGCAGCTGGTCACCGAGGTCTGGGGCTACGACTTCTTCGGCGGCACCCGCACCGTGGACGTCCACGTCCGGCGGCTCCGCGCCAAGCTCGGGCCGGAGCACGAGGCGCTCATCGGCACCGTCCGCAACGTCGGCTACAAAATGGTGCCGCCCGCCCGGTCCGGCACGGCCGGGTCGTGAGCCCCGGCGGCCCGGCCTCCTGGTCCGCGGAGCCCGACGCCGCGCTGCGGGCGGACGTCGTCCGGCTGGCCGCGGAGGCCGCCGCGGCGGACGGCGTGGCACCGCTGTCCGGTCACGTGCTGGAGGCGCTGGCGCTGGACGGTCCGTCCGCCGCCGCGGCCGCCCTGCTGCCGCCCGACCAGCGCAACCTCTACCTGCTCGACCGCGGCGACGATCCGGACGCCGGCGGGTTGCGAGCGGTCGCCGTCGCGCACGGCCCCGATCCGGTCGAGGTGGTGGTGCACCCCGGACACCGCGGGCGGGGCGCCGGCACGCAGCTGGTCCGCGCCGCCCTGGCCCGCTCGGGTGCGGTGTGGGCGCACGGCGACCTGCCGCCGGCCCGCGCGGTCGCCGCCCGGTTGGGGCTGCGCCCGTCCCGCGTGCTGATGCAGATGCGCCGGCCGGTCGGCCCGGGCACCGAGCCGCTGCCGGAGCCGGCGTGGCCGGCCGGGGTCCGGCTGCGCACGCTGCGCCCCGGGGTCGACGACGCGGCCTTCCTGGCGGTCAACGGCCGGGCGCTCGCCTGGCACCCGGAGCAGGGCCGGCTGGACGCGGCCGGGCTGGCGCTCGAGTACGCCCAGGACTGGTTCGACCCGGCCGGCTTCTTCCTGGCCGTCGACGCCGACGACCGGCTGCTCGGCTTCCACTGGACCAAGGTGCACGCCGCGGATCCACGGACGGGTGCGGACGCCGCCGGCGAGGTGTACGTGCTCGGCGTCGACCCGCTCTCGCCGGTCCGCCGGCTCGGCGCCCCGCTCACCCTGGCCGGGCTGCGGTACCTGGCCGGCCTCGGAGTCGGCGAGGTGCTGCTCTACGTCGAGGGCGACAACGAGCCGGCGCTGCGGCTGTACCGCCGGCTGGGATTCACGACCAGCCGGACGGACGTCGTCTACCGCCCGGGTGAGGACCCCCACAGCCCGCCGCCGTCCGGCGGATCCGCGCAGCTCAGCTGACCTCTCCGGGTCGGTGTCCGGCCGCCGGACGCGGATCGGGCAGCCGTCGTTCACCCCGCGTTCACCGTCGCGGCGCCGACGCGCCACCCGGGCTCCCTAGCGTCCGGGTGACACCGCACCGCGGTGGGCCGGCGCGTGCCGGCCGAACCTTGCACCCCCTGGAGGAACCCAGCGTGAAGATCACGCGATGGGCCGCGACCGCGGCCCTGGCGGCCGGCGTCCTGGTGCTCAGCGCCTGCGGCTCCGACGACAACACCGCCTCGTCGTCGAGCTCGTCCAGCTCGTCCAGCAGCTCGTCGTCCAACTCCGTGGCGAGCCCGTCCGCGGCCACCAGCTCGGCGGCGTCCGACACCGGCTCCGCCTCGGGATCGGGCTCGTCGTCGGCGTCCGCGTCGGGGGCCGGCAGCTCGGCCGCCACCTCGGGTGCCGCGTCCGGCGGCTCGGGCTCGTCGTCCGCGACGTCCGGCGGCGGCTCGGCCACCACCTTCGAGGGCGCCGGCTTCACCTGCGCCACCGGCGAGCTCCGCTCGTCCGGCTCGACCGCCCAGGGCAAGGTCATCGCCCAGTGGATCACCGACTACAACGCCAAGTGCGGGGCGTCGGTCAACGACTACGGCGGCGGCGGGTCCGGCAAGGGCGTCTCCGACTTCAGCGCCAACCAGACCGACTTCGGCGGCAGCGACTCGGCTCTCAAGGACACCGAGACCGCGGCGGCCAAGCAGCGGTGCGGCGGCAACGACGCGATCGACCTGCCCATGGTCACCGGCCCGATCGCGGTGGCCTACAACCTGTCCGGCGTCGACACGCTCGTGCTGACCCCCAAGGTCCTGGTCGGCATCTTCGGCGGCCAGATCAAGACCTGGAACGACCCGCAGATCGCCGCCCTGAACAAGGGCGTCACGCTGCCGTCGGACGCCATCCAGACCGTCCACCGCAGCGAGGACTCCGGTACCACCGACAACTTCACCAAGTACCTGACCGCCGCCGGCGGCTGGACGTTCGAGGGTGGCAAGGCCTGGACCGCCCCGGGCGGCACCGGCGCCCAGGGCAGTGACGGCGTGGCCAAGGCCGTGCAGTCCACCGCCGGCGCCATCGGCTACGTCGAGTGGGGCTTCGCCCAGTCCGACAAGCTGCCGATCGCCCAGATCGACAACGGTGCCGGCGCGGTCGAGCTGACCGCCGAGTCGGCCGGCAAGGCCGTGCAGGCGGCGAAGATCGTCGGCACCGGCAAGGACCTGGCGCTGAAGCTGGACTACGCCACCAAGGAGGCCGGCGCCTACCCGATCGTGCTGGTCACCTACGAGATCGTCTGCTCCGCCGGCAACGGCGACAAGGCCGCGCTGCTCCAGTCGTTCCTCGGCTACGCCGCGACCGACGGTCAGCAGTCCCTGGCCGACCTCGGTGCGGCGCCGCTCCCGGCGTCCATCCAGACCAAGGTCGTCGACGCCGTCAAGGCGCTCAGCTGATCCCGGCCCGTCCGGGCGCCCGCGTGACGGGTGGCCGGCCGGGCGCCCGCGTGACGGGGACCGACGGTCGCCGGCAGGGCGGGACGTGCGTCACCATGAACCCATGACGAGCCCCCGGACCCCCGGTCCGAGCGAGGGAGACATGCCCGAAACCTGGGACCGCGTCGCCGCCGACGACCGCGCCGCCGACCCCCGCACGGCCGAGGCCGAGCTCTTGGCCGAGGCCGGCGAGCACGGCACGGCGGCCACCGAGGCGCTGACCGGACGGCTCGCCGGCACCGCCGGCTCGGGAGCCTCCGGTACCGTCGCGGCGCCCACCCGGCGCCACGGTGCCGCACCGGCCGCGGCGCCGCACGGTGTCTCCATCACCGGCCGGTCCACCCGGGTCGGTGACCGGGTGTTCAAAGGACTCGCCGCCGGGTCCGGCGGCCTGCTGCTGGTCGTCATGGCCGCCATCGCGGTGTTCCTGATCTGGAAGGCGCTGCCCGCGTTCTCCGGCAACAGCGGCAACCTCATCACCACCCAGGCCTGGCGGCCGCAGAGTTCCCCGCCGTTCTTCGGCATCGCGGCGATCCTGTTCGGCACGGTGGTGTCCGCGCTGATCGCCATGCTCGTCGGCGTCCCTGTCGCCATCGGCATCGCGCTGTTCATCGCGCACTACGCCCGCCGGCGGATGGCCACCGTCCTGGGCGGCATCGTCGACCTGCTGGCCGCCGTGCCGTCGCTGGTCTTCGGCATGTGGGGCCTGTACTTCCTGGTGCCGAACACCCGCGGCTTCCAGAGCTGGCTCTCGGAGTACTGGGGCTGGCTGCCGTTCCTGAAGAACACCACCGCCACCAGCACGGCGCAGTACGGGCAGAGCCTGCTGATGGCCGGCATCGTGCTGGCGATCATGATCGTGCCGACGGTCTCCGCCGTGACCCGCGAGGTCTTCCTGCAGGTGCCCGGCGAGACCATGGACGCGGCCTGGGCGCTGGGGGCCACCAAGTGGGAGATGGTCCGGACCGCCGTGCTGCCCTTCGGCCGCGCCGGCATGATCTCCGCCGCGATGCTCGGCCTGGGCCGGGCGCTCGGCGAGACGATCGCCGTCGCCCTGGTGCTCAACTCCGGGTTCGTCATCAACCCGCACCTGACCGAGCCGGGCGGCGACACCTTCGCCTCCACCATCGCGCTGAAGTTCGGGGAGGCCAGCGGGTCGCCCAAGGGCATCCCGGCGCTGGTCTTCGCCGGCCTGTGCCTGTTCGTCATCACCCTGCTGGTCAACTCGGCCGCCCGCATGATCATCGCCCGCCGACGGGAGTTCACCGCATGACCAGCCTCGCCGCCGGCAGCCGGCCCACCCGGACGCAACCCTCGGAACTGGTCGGCGCCCGGCTGCCGCGGTGGGCGCCCGTCGCGGCCGCGGTCGCCGGGGTCGTGCTCGCGCTGGCCCTCAAGGCCGTGCTCGGCTGGACCGGCTGGCTCACCGCCTTCTTCAGCGCGGCGCTGCTGTTCGTCGTGGTGCTGACCGGCTGGTCGTTCCGGGTCGAGGGACGCCGCCGCGCCAAGGACCGGCTGGCCTCGACGCTCATCTACTCCAGCTTCGTGGCGGCCCTGGTCCCGCTGGTGCTGATCCTGGGCTACATCGTGGTCAAGGGCCTGCCGGCGTTCAACGCCGACTTCTTCACGCACTCGATGAACGGCGTCGGCTCGCGCGCCGGCGGCGGCCTCTACGCCGCCTTCATCGGCACCCTGGAGCAGGTGGCGATCGCGGCGATCATCGCCCTGCCGATCGGCCTGTTCACCGCGATCTACCTGGTGGAGTACGGCAAGGGCGGCTTCGCGCGGGCGGTCACCTTCTTCGTCGACGTGATGACCGGTGTGCCGTCGATCGTCGCCGGCCTGTTCGTCTACACGTTCCTGCTGCTGGGCACCGGTCTGCGCCCGTTCGGCGCCGCCGGCTCGATCGCCCTGGCGATCCTGATGCTGCCGGTCGTCGTGCGGTCCAGCGAGGAGATGCTCAAGCTGGTGCCGCGCGAGTTGCGCGACGCCTCGTACGCCCTCGGCGTGCCCAAGTGGCGCACCATCGTCAAGGTCGTGCTGCCCACCGCGTTGTCCGGCCTGATCACCAGCGCGCTGCTGGCCATCGCCCGCGTCGCCGGGGAGACCGCGCCGCTCATCCTGCTCGTCGGGTACGCGGCGAAGATCAACAACAACCCGTTCCATGGGGACCAGGCCACGCTGCCGATGTTCGTCTGGGACCAGCTGGGCAAGCGCACCGGCAACGCCAGCGACTTCGGCGAGGCCCGCGCCTGGGGCGCGGCGCTGACCCTGGTGCTGCTCGTGCTGCTGCTCAACGTGGGGGCTCGGCTGCTCGCCCGGCTCGCCCGGCCCAAGACCCGCTGACCCCGACCGCAGACCCGCTCCTGCGCCGCCCGCACGCGAGCGCCGAGACCCCGGCCGACCGCCCGGCCGACCCGCACCGACACGGAGAACCCATGGCCAAGCAGATCGACGTCGAGAACCTCAACGTGTACTACGGCGACTTCCTCGCGGTCCAGGACGCGTCGGTGAACATCGCGCCGCTGACCGTCACCGCATTCATCGGTCCGTCCGGCTGCGGCAAGTCCACGTTCCTGCGCACCCTGAACCGGATGCACGAGGTGATCCCCGGCGGCCGGGTGACCGGCAAGGTGCTGCTGGACGGCGAGGACCTCTACGGGTCGGACGTGGACCCGGTCAACGTCCGGCGCACGGTGGGCATGGTCTTCCAGAAGGCCAACCCGTTCCCGACGATGTCGATCTACGACAACGTCATCGCCGGGTACAAGATCGCCGGCACCCGCAAGTCCAAGAACGACTTCGACGACATCGTCGAGCGCTCGCTGCGCGGCGCCAACCTGTGGGAGGAGGTCAAGCAGCGGCTGAACCGGCCGGGTGCGGGCCTGTCCGGCGGCCAGCAGCAGCGGCTGTGCATCGCCAGGGCCATCGCGGTGGAGCCGCAGGTGCTCCTGATGGACGAGCCGTGCTCGGCGCTGGACCCCATCTCGACGCTGGCGATCGAGGACCTGATCGCCGAGCTCAAGGCCAGCTACACGATCGTCATCGTCACCCACAACATGCAGCAGGCGGCGCGGGTGTCGGACCGGACCGCGTTCTTCAACCTGGCCGGCGTCGGGCAGCCCGGCCGGCTGGTGGAGTACGACGAGACCAGCAAGATCTTCTCCAACCCCAGCCAGAAGGCGACCGAGGACTACATCTCCGGCCGATTCGGCTGATCGGCGTACCGGCCCCACGCGGCTGCTGCCCGGCGCCGGCTGCCGGCACGCCGCGGTGGCGGACCGGGTCCGTCAGCCGGCCGTGGTCCCGCCCGTGAACGGTGCCAGCAGGTCGACGATCGCCGCTTCGAGCCGCGCCGGGTCGACGCCGGCCGCGGCCAGCGGTCCCGATCCGTTCTCGTTCTCCAGCAGCGCGAGCAGCAGGTGCTCGGTGCCGACGTAGTTGTGGCCCAGCCGCAGCGCGGCGCGGTACGTCAGCTCCAGCACCTTGCGGGCGGCGGGGCCGTAGGGCACCAGCTCCGGCGGCTCCGCGGCGGCGCCGGGCAGGACGGCGGCCGCGGCGGCGCGCACCCGGTCCGGCTCGACGCCCTGGTCCACCAGCGCCCGCACCGCCAGGCCCTCCGGCTGGTGCAGCAGGCCGAGCACCAGGTGCGCCGGTTCCACGGCGTCGTTGCGGGCGTCCCTGGCCTCCTGGTGCGCCGCCATGACGACCTCGCGGGCCCGCGGTGTGAACCGGCCGAACCCCTGCTGCGGGTCGAGATCCGCGGTGCCGCCCTTGGGGACGAACCGCTTCTGCGCGGCCTGCTTCGAGACGCCCATGCTGCGGCCGATGTCGGTCCACGACGCGCCGGAACGCCGTGCCTGGTCGACGAAGTGGCCGATCAGGTGGTCGGCCACCTCGCCCAGGTGGTCCCCGGCGAGCACGGCGTCGGCCAGCTGGTCCAGGACGTCGGGGTGGGCCTTCTTGATGCCCGCGATGAGGTCGTCGAGACGGATGACCGGAAGGGGCGCGGGGTTCGTCATGCGTCAACGATAGGTTGACGCCCTACCTGCGTCAACCGGTGGTTGACGCAGGTCTGTCGCAGTGTGGGGCGAGGACGTCACCGACCGTGCCGCCGTCGGCGAGCTGCCGGTAGGGCCAGGCGAACTGCGGATCGGCCCAGTCCCAGATCCGGGACGGCCGGGCGTCGACGTCCATCGGTTCGAGATTCCAGCACCGGCTGCTGCGCAGCAGCGCCCCGGTGGCGTTGACGGCCAGACCGGCGGCCAGCACCGCGACCACCCCGGCAACGGCCAGCCGGCGGCGAGTGGTGTGGGACCGTTCCGGCCGGCCGTCCCGGGTCAGCACGGCCAGGGCAGGAGCGGCCAGCACCACCAGCAGCGGCAGCACGTCGATCATCAGGCGCGGCCCGAACACATGGCCGCCGGTCGAGCCGAACTGTGCGATGACCAGCAGCTGTGCGGCGACGGCCGCGACGAGCACGGCGTCCAGCGCATCGAGGCGCCGGCGTCGCCACCGTAGGGCCACCCCGGCCACGGCCAGCAGCAGCACCGGGTCGTACACCGCGAGCCCGCGGGACGGCGAGACCAGGTTGAGCGCCAGGCCGTCGGCGAACCCGATCGGTGCCGAGCCGGCGAGCCGGGAGGGCAGGTAGTACGGCGGCACCGGGGTCCCGTACTGCCAGGCCGACACGGCCAGGAAGACGGCCAGCGCCGCGGCGGCCGGCAGAGCCACCCGCACCAGCACCTCGCGGTGCCGGACCACCAGCCAGATACCGACCAGCAGCGAGAACACCGCATCGGTGGGCCGCACCAGCGGCGCCGCGGCGAGCGCGACGCCCAGCACCCAGGGCCACCGGCGACCGGTGCCGAGCCGGCGCGCCGCGAGCACCGCCAGTGCCAGCACCATCATCGAGACGGTCTGCTGCCACAGCGCTCTCGACCCGATCGACCAGGCACTGGTGGAGAAGGCCCAGACCAGCGCGGCCAGTGTCGGCAGGGCCGAGCGCCGGCCGACGCCCTCGACGGTGCGGACGGTCGCCCGGACGAGCAGTGCGGTGACGGTGACGACCGCGGCGGCGGTCGGGACCTCGACGAGGAAGGTGCGCGCAGGGTCGGCGATCGACAGCATGGCCGGGTCGTGGCCGGTCGCGGCGAGCAGCAGCACGGCCGGCAGGACGAACAGCATGGTCGGCCACGGGAAGTAGGGCAGCAGGTGCCCGTCGTGGGCCACCAGGTCGTACCGGTCGGCCAGCGCCGTGACCACCCGGTAGGACTCCAGGTGCAGGTCGCCGTGGGTCAGCAGGCGCCAGGCGGTGATGGCCGACAGCCGGGAGTCGCCGATGGTCACCGACGGGCTGGCCACCTGCACCGCGAAGATCAGCACGGCCAGCGCGGCGGTGCCCGGCCAGGCAGGGCGGCGGTGGCCGGACGGTCGCAGCGGCCGCGAACCGCGGGGCCCCGCGCGGCGGACCGTCGGGACCGCCGGCCCGGCGGGCTCGGCCGAGGTTCGGGAGGCGCGATCCGGACCGCGGGTCGACCGGCCGGAGCGGGGCGCGCCGCTCGAGCCGGCCGAGCCGCTACCCGTCACCCGCACCCGTCCGGTCCGGCCGCCCGGTCGGCGGGTGCGCGTGCAGGGGACCCGTCCGGGTGGGGGTCAGCGCTCGGGCGGAGTATAGGCAGGCGTCGTGTCGCCGCCGACGTTCTCCCCGGTCACCAGGAAGACCACCCGGCGGGCGACGGCCACGGCGTGGTCGGCGAAGCGTTCGTAGAACCGGCCGAGCAGCGTGATGTCGACGGCCGGCGCGACACCGTGCGACCAGTTCGGCGAGAGCAGCGCGGCGAACATCTCCTGGTGCAGGTCGTCCATCAGGTCGTCCTCGGACTCCATGCTCCGGGCGAGGGCGACGTCCCGCTCGGTCAGGATGGTGCCGGCCTGGTCGGCCAGGTGCACGCCGACCCGGCCCATCCGCTCGAAGATCGGCCGGACCTCCACCGGGATGACCGAGGCGGGATGCCGCCGGCGGGCGGCCTTGGCGACGTGGATGGCCAGCGTCCCCATCCGCTGCAGGTCGGCGACGATCCACAACGCCGACACCACCGCCCGGAGGTCCGACGCGACCGGGGCCTGCAGGGCCAGCAGCTCGAGGACCACGTTCTCGGAATTGGCCCGCATGACGTCCAGCTGGACGTCCGTGGCGATGACCTGCTCGGCCAGCGACAGGTCCGCGGTCAGCAGCGCGGTGGTCGCGTCGCGCAGGTTGTTGCTGGCGACCCGGCACATGCGCGCACCGTGCTCGCCGAGGTCGTTGAGCCGGATCTGGTACGCCTGCCGCATCGACCCAGGATAGAGGTGCCGATCCGGACGCCGGGGGAGCGCCCGTGAACCCGGGGTGAACGGCGAGGGGACTCTAGGCGCAGGTCCGCTGGCCGGCGTTCACGCTGGACAGGTCGGTGGCCCGCAACGAGCTGCCGGTCGTCGGGGTGCCGGCGGTGGTCGACCGCCGGGTCGTGGTGGGTGCGGTGCTGCGGGTCGTCGTGGGCTTGGTCGCCGTCGACCGCGGGGTGGTCTTCGCCGGGGTGCTGGTCTGCCCGGGCAGCGGCAGGTCGTTGATCAGCGCGTCGAAGACCTGCGGCGCCTTGCCCTCGTCGACTTCGAGGGCGCCGTCGACGGTCTCGCTGGGCACCGTCGGGAGCGTGTAGAAGGTGACGTGCGACGGGTCGAGGTTGCCCAGCGATCCGGCCAGGTCGACCAGCGACTGCAGGGTGACGTTGTCGGTGAAGGTGTTCTTGGTGAAGGCCTGCAGGAAGGCGTCGAGCTTGGTCGGGTTGAGCAGCGTGCCGGCGGCGGTCACCTGCCGCAGGATCGCCGACAGCACCACCTGCTGCCGGCGGATGCGGGCCAGGTCGGACTGGGTGTCGCCGACGACGTTGCGGGCGCGGACCAGGTCCAGCGCCTGCTGGCCGATCACGGTCTGCATGCCCGACGACCGCGCGATGGTGGACAGCTCGGCGTCGACGATCGGGCGGCAGATGTCCACCTGGATCCCGCCGAGGGCGTCGACCATGGCCTTGAACCCGGTGAAGTCGATGCCGATGACCCGGTCGATCCGGATGCCGGTCAGCGCCTGCACGGCCGTGACCGTGCACTTCGGGCCGCCGACGGAGTAGGCCGAGTTGATGTGCCAGCGCTGGCCCTCGGAGATCGGCTCGTCCTCGTCGGACAGCTTGCCGGTGTTGGCGTCCCAGGTCCTGCAGCGCTGCGCGGGGATCATGGTGTCCCGCGGGATGGACAGGATGGTGATCTTCTGCCGGTCCGCCGACAGGTGGGCGATCATCAGGGTGTCGGAGTTGGCGACGTCCTCCAGCGACTCGTCGGTGCCGACGGAGGCGTTGCTGCCGGCGCGGGTGTCCGAGCCGAGCAGCAGGATGTTCTCGGGTTGGTAGACCTTCGGAGCGGTCGGTGTGGTGGTGGCCCCCGTCGTGGTCCCGGTCGCGGTGCGGGTGTCCGCGGTCGTCGCCACGTCGCCGGTCGCGGTCGGCTGGACGATGTTGCTGTCGGTGGTGTCGATGGCGGCGACGTGCCGGTCTTGGATCGAGGTGTCGGCGCGGTCGAGGATGTTCCAGTACACGCCGAAGACGGCCAGCACCACGACGGCGACGACGGCCACGGCCGCCCGGCCGGCGACCAGCCAGGGACGGTGCCGGCGGGAGCCGCCGCCTCCCGCGCCACCCGTACCGCCGCTCGCACCGCCGGTCGGTGGGATCCGGCGCGGCGGGACGGTGCCGCCGCCGGTCCCCGACGCGGTGTCCGGTGCCTCGCCGAGTTCGCCGGCCGCACCGGCGGTCCCGCCGCCGGCCGTCGCAGCGCCGGGCGCTCCCGTCCCCGCGCCGCGGGCGGACGCGGCGCGGCGGGACAGCGCCGCGCGGACGGCGGCCGCACCGGCAGCCCCCTCCGCGGGATCGCTGACCTGGGTGGGTTCGTCGTCGCCGGCCAGCACCTGGGTGCGGCCGTCCGGGGCGTCCCCGGCCGGTGCGCCGGCGTCGGGCTGCCTGCTCCGCAACGGGGTCCGGTCGTCGTCCTTGTCCCCGGCGGCGGACCGCTCCTGGGTGGCCAGCACACGGGTGCGGTCCTCGTCGTCACCGGGCGTCCGGACGCCGGACTCGTCGTCGGGGACCAGGGTCGTCGTGCCGGCGGCATCCCCGGTCACCGCAGTGTCCCCGGTCTCCCCAACGTCGTCCGCCGGGTCGCCCTGAGCCGGCGTCGCTGCGGCGCCGGCAGGGACCAGCACCTCGGTGGCGTCGGGATCGGCGGCGGCCGCGTCGGGGCGCGGGGCACGGCCGGCCGCGGGTGCGGTGTCGGTGTCCGTGTCGCGGCCCGGGCTGGTGTCCGGGCTGATGCCCGTCTCCGGGCCCGTGCCCGGAGCGGCCGGTGCGGCGCCGGTCGTGTCCGTCGCTGCGGCAGCGGTCGACGGGCGGGTCCCGGCCGGGTCGTCGCCGAGCCGGGACAGGAGGTCGTCGACCCGGTCCGGGTCCAGGGCGGGCTGGCTCCACAGCCGCGGGCGCTCCCACGGCGCCGAGCCGCCGTCGTCCTGCGGACCACGGTCGGCGGCACCGCCGTCGCGCGGAGCGTCGCTCACCCGTCCTCACTTTCCGATCCGCCGACCGTCCCCTGCGGGGACCCCGGCTGAGGGCGAGCCTCGGCGCGCCTGCGGTGTGTCACGTCGGGCGTCATGGTACGGAGCGCAGGTATGTGGCCGGTGTGACCGGTGGGTGGAGGGTCACGCGGCGCACAGCGCGGTGAGGCGGACGGTGTCGCCGCTGACCGAGATGTGCAGGTCCGCCAGGTCGGTGCCGGCGATCCGGCCCTGCCGGTGCACCCGCAGCAGGCTGGGCAGCGAGTAGACCGTGCCGGTCATGGTGCCCTGTGCCGGCTGCCAGTCCGGTGCTGCCGCCAGGTAGGCGTACGCCGGCTCGAAGGTCAGCGTGCCGGTCGGGACGACGCAGCGCCGCTGTACGGACAGCTGCCCGGGGTCGACGACCTGCAGGAAGAGCTGCTGCTGGGCGGCCGGGGCGCCGGCAGCGGCGGCCGACAGCCGGTCGAACACCGCGCGCACCCGGGCGACGAGCTGCGGGTCGGGAGCGGACGCGGTGCCGGTGTCGGTACCGGCGGTCGTGCCGGCCGCGGCCGAGGTGGGCACCGAGGACGTCCCGGACGTCGGGCCGCCCGCCGGTGGGGTCGACGCGCCGGTGCATGCGGCGAGGGGGGACAGCGTCACGAGAGCCAGGACGCCGGCGAGGACGCGGTCACGGATGGGTCGGGAGGTGGTCGCCGCCCGGCCGAGCCGGGCTCCCTCGCTGCCCCCGCCGGCCCGGCGACCATCGGCGGCATCCCGCCGATCGGCAGGAGGCACTGCTCGAGCGTCCGCCGCCGTAGCCCGGCGCGCCACCTCGCCCATCGTGGCCGGCCTCCCCTGCGCTCCCACCGACGCCGTCCCGGCGGGACGCGATGATCATGCCGCCCGGCGGCGCACCGGACCCGCGCACGGCGCGCCGCTGGCTACTCAGCCGCCGCTGGTGTCGAGCTCGGCGTCGCCGTCCGGCACCACCAGCTCGTCGGGGTCGTCCAGCCACCCGTAGGGCAGCACGACGCGGGACTGCGGCGAGCCCTGGCGGCCGCGCGGCCCCTCCGCGGCCTCCGGGAACGGCTGGTCCAGGTCCAGCTCGGCGATCAACTCGTCCAGCTGCTCCAGGCTCGAGACCATGCCGAGCCGGCGGCGTACGTCCGACCCGACGGCGAAACCCTTCAGGTACCAGGCGATGTGCTTGCGCAGGTCGCGGATCCCGCGGTCCGCGCCCATCTCCTCGCACAGCAGCTCGGCGTGCCGGCGCAGCACCGCGGTGACGGCCCGCAGGTCGGGCGGGGTGGGCGCGGGCCGGCCGTCGAAGGCGGCGGCGAGCTCGGCGAACAACCACGGCCTGCCCTGGCAGCCGCGGCCCACGACGACGCCGTCGCACCCGGTCCTGGCCATCATCTCCAGCGCGTCCGAGGCGGCGAAGATGTCGCCGTTGCCGAGCACCGGCACCTCGGTGACGGCCTCCTTCAGCCGGGCGATCGCCGACCAGTCCGCGGTGCCCGAGTAGTGCTGCACCGCGGTCCGGCCGTGCAGCGCGACCGCCGCGACACCGCAGTCCTGAGCGATGCGCCCGGCGTCGAGGTAGGTCTGGTGGGCGTCGTCGATGCCGATCCGCATCTTCACGGTGACCGGGACGCCGGCGGGTGCGGCCTCGTGGACCGCGGCCGAGACGATCGCCTCGAACAACCGCCGCTTGTAGGGCAGCGCGGAGCCGCCGCCGCGGCGGGTGACCTTGGGCACCGGGCAGCCGAAGTTCAGGTCGACGTGGTCGGCCAGGTCCTCCTCGACGACCATCCGCACGGCCTGCCCGACCACGGCCGGGTCGACCCCGTAGAGCTGCAGCGACCGCGGGTGCTCGTCCTGGCCGAAGCGGACCATCTCCATGGTCTTGCGGTCCCGGGCGACCAGCGCCCGGGTGGTGACCATCTCGCAGACGTACAGGCCGGCACCGAACTCCCGGCACAGCCCGCGGAACGACCGGTTGGTGATGCCGGCCATCGGCGCGAGCACCACCGGCGGCCACACCGGGTACGGGCCGATCCGCAGGGGAGCGGCACGGTCGGAACGGCCGGCCGGTGCGTCGACGGGCAGGGTGGCGGTCACCCCGCCATTGTCCCCGACGCCGCCGTCCCGAGGTCGGCGCCGGCCGCGTCCTGCTGCTCCGGCGGTCCCGCCGGCCGTCCGGCGAACGGCCGGCACGACCCGCGCAGCACCAGCTGCGCGCCCACCCGGTACGTCCGCCCCGGCCGCAGGGTCACGGCGACGTCCGTGCCACCGGCTCGGGCGGGCCCGGCGACCGTGCCGGCGGGCCCGCTTGAGCCGGTGGCACGGGAGCCACCGCCCGCCGTGGGCGCCCCGTTCCCGGCCGCCGGACGGCTGCCGTCCCGCCGGGCCAGCTGCTGCAGCAGCACGTCCATCGACAGCTCGCCGAGCTCGCGGGCGCCGTTGTCGACCACGGTCACCGGCGGGTTCCACCAGCGCAGCCACGGGATGTCCTCGTGGCAGACCAGCGACAGGTCCTCGGGCACCCGGATCCGGCGGGCGCTCAGCGCGGGCAGCGCGCCGAACACGGCCTCGTGGTTGGCGACGAACAGCGCCGTCATCGCGCTGCCGGAGCCGAACAGCTCGTCGACCGCCGCGACACCGAACTCCGGGGCGAACGGTCCGCGGCGCACGAGGCCGTCGTCGACGGCGAGTCCCGCGGCGGCCAGCGAGCCGGCGTACCCGGCCCACCGCTCGTCCCCGGAGTTGGTGCCGGCCGGGCCGCCGATGTAGCCGATCCGGGTGTGGCCGAGCCCGAGCAGGTAGGACACCGCGTCGGCGGCACCCTCGCGGTCGGCGGCGAGCACGGCCGGCGCGGAGCTCTCGCGCGGGGCGCGGATCAGGTTCACCACCGCGGTGCCCTGCTCGCGCAGCGCGTTGGTGACCCGGGCGTTCTGGCCGGTGCCGGCGATGATGACGCCGTCCACCCGGTGGTCGGCCAGGGTCTGCAGCACCGAGCGTTCCCGTTCCGGGTCGGCGTCGGTGATGCACAGCAGCACCTGGTACGAGCCCGCAGCCGCCCGCCGGTGCACCACCTCCGCGATCGTGTGGAACGAGTTGTTGATCAGGTTGTTCAGCACCAGGCCGATCAGTCCGGACCGCCGCGACCGCAGGCCGCTGGCCATCCGGTTGGGCCGGTAGCCGAGCGAGCCGGCGGCCTGCTCGACGATCCGGCGGGTCTCCCCGGAGATGGCGGGCGACCCGCTCAACGCCCGGGACGCGGTGCTCCGGGACACTCCCGCCAGGGCTGCGACCTGCTGCAGCGTGACCGTCATCCCACCCCTCCGTGACCTCGTGCCGCCCCGCACGGTCTGCAATCGATCTCACGGTAGTGGACCGACCGGGCCGGCCGGGGCGGCATGTCGGAGGTCGGTCCCGGTGCGTGCGCGACCGCCGGCGGCCGCCGCGGCGGAGCCTTGCGCGACGTGCGGGCCGGACCGGCCACCGTGCCGGCGCCGCAGTCGAGCCGGTCGCGTCCCGGTCACGGGTCCGCAGCGCCCCGGGTGCGCCGGATGGTGTTGCCGCGACGTTGTCCCCGGTTAATTCGCGGTTTCGGCGGTTGACCCGGAGCGCCCGGACCGGGAATCTGTGCAATCGATCCCAACGCCGTCCGCACCGGACGCCCCGACGGGACGAGCCGGACAGGAGACGTGGTGGACCGGACCGACGTGAGCTGGCAGGGCTACTGGCCGGCCGCGCCCACCCCGTTCACGCCCGACGGGGCGCTGGACGAGGCGGCGCTGACCGAGCTGATGGAGCTCTACGCCGGCCACCGGGTGGACGGCGTCCTGGTCAACGGCAGCACGGGCGAGTGGTTCAGCCAGACGCCGGCCGAACGTCGGCGGGTGGCCGAGGTCGCCGTCGCGGCCGCCGCCGGGCGGTTCCCGGTGGTGGTCGGCGTCAGCGCGTACACGGCGGCGGAGGCCGGCGAGCTGGCGCGGCACGCCGCGGGCATCGGCGCGGACGGCGTGCTGTCCACCGTGCCGCCCTACGTGCACCCCGCCCCCGCCGAGGTCCTCGAGTTCTACCGGGCCGTCTCGTCGGCGACCGACCTGCCCTTCATGGTCTACAACTGGCCCCGCGGCGTCGCGGTGGACCTGGACGACCACCCGGACCTGCTGCAGCGGCTGGCCGACCTGCCGCAGGTGGTGGCGGTCAAGGACAGCACCGGCGACTGGCCCGCGATGGCCGACACGGTCGAGCGCCTGACCCATCAGGTGCGGGTGTTCGGCAGCTTCCTGTCCCGCCGCGGGCTGGCGATCCTGCTCGGCCTCGGCGGCGACGGCAACATCGACGGCGGCGGGGTCGGGGCGCCGTTCGCCGTGCCGTACTACCGGGCCGTCGCGGACGGGGACGCGGCGGCGGCGACGCACTGGGTGGACCGCTACCGCGCCCTGTCGGGCCGGCTCATCCGGCCCGACTACAGCGGCGTATTCGCCACCCCGATCCCGCAGCTCAAGGCCGTCATGTCGATCCTCGGTCAACCCGGGGGGACCGTGCGGCCGCCGCTGCTGCCGGTGACCGATCCCGGGCTGCTGGCCCGGTTGACCGCGGTCGTCGACGACTCCGGCATCCGCGACGCCGCCCGCATGGCCGCGCCCGCCGCAGGTCCGGCCGGGGCGCCGCGGTGACCCCGACCTGCGACGTGGTCGTCGTCGGCGCCGGCATCCTCGGCGCGGCGGCCGCGCGCACCCTGGCCGGCCGGGGTCTGTCCGTCACCGTCCTGGAATCGGGCCGGGCCGGGTCGCAGGGGTCGGCGGCCACCGCGGGCAACGTGCACATCCAGGGCATCCACACCCGGCGGCCCGGGCAGCGGGTCCCGGTCGACGTGCAGCGGCTGGTCCCGCTGCAGGCGGCGGCGCACGGCGCGTGGCTGCGGTGGGAGGACGAGATCCCGAGCGGCACCGGCTGGCACCGGACCGGCGGCTGGATGGTCGCCGAGACCGCGGAGGACGTCGCCGAACTGCACCGCAAGCAGCGCTGGGAGGCGGCGGCCGGGATCCCCACCGAGGTCGTCGACGGTGCCGCCGCGCGGCGGGTGACACCGGCGCTCGGGCCGTCGGTGCTGGCCGCCACCTGGTGCGACTGGGACGGCTGGGCGGACCCCGCGGTGACCACCCCGGCGCTGGTGGCCGACGCCCGGCGGGCCGGCGTCGAGGTCCTGGAGCAGGCGCCGGTCGCCGCCGTCCGCCCGTCGGGGGACGGCTTCCTGGTCCAGGCCCGGGGCGTCGAGCGCTCGTGCGGGGTCGTCGTCGACGTGGCCGGGCCGTGGCTCGGCGAGATCTGCCGGATGGTCGGCGTCGAGGTCGCGCTGGCACCGCTCGCCATCCAGATGTACCGCTCGGCGCCCGCGCCCCGGCAGCTCGACCACCTGGTGCAGCACGTGGCCCAGGGGCTGTCCGTCAAGCAGGCCGACGACGGCCGGTTCCTGGTCGGCGGTGGCTGGCCGGCCGGGCCGCTGCGTCCCGACGGCACCGCGGACGTGGACGCCGCCGGGGTCACCGCCTCGGCGGCGCAGGCGTCACGGGTGCTGCCGCTGCTGGCCGCCCACGGACCCGAGCGGGCGTGGACCGGTCCGCTGTCGGCGACGCCGGACGAGATGCCGGTGATCGGCGCGCTGCCCGGCCACCCCGGTTTCCTGGTCGCCGGCGGCACCTACGGCTTCACGTTCGCGCCGCTGTGGGCGGACGTCCTGGCTGCCGCCGTCACCGGCATCGCACCACCGGTGGACGTCGCCGACCTCGGCCCCGCGCGCCTGGTGGCCGCGGCGGACGGGCCGCTGCACCCCGCCGGTGCCAGCACCGTCGTCGGCACCATCGCCGGCGCCACCGACACCGACACCGGAAAGAGGTAGGGATGCACATCCCCGCGGAACGGATCCGCCCCGACCGGTCGATCCGGCTGCGCAACGCCACGGTGGTGGACGTGCGGACCGGCACCACCACGCCGGGCCGGACCGTCACCGTCGTCGACGGTGTCGTCGACCTGGACCGCCCGGCCGACGCGCCCTGGCAGGGTCGGGACGTCGACCT
The DNA here is from genome assembly GCF_014646215.1 of Nakamurella endophytica. Lineage (GTDB taxonomy): Bacteria > Actinomycetota > Actinomycetes > Mycobacteriales > Nakamurellaceae > Nakamurella > Nakamurella endophytica. The sequence continues at coordinate 65,209 of NZ_BMNA01000014.1, read as the reverse complement.
CGCCGGGCGGCACGTGCTGCCGGGGCTGATCTCCGTGCACACCCACCTGACGGCGGTGTACCCGTTCGAGGAGATCGACCTGGCCGAGGGCGCGGACGTCAGCGTGCTGCGCGGGCTCTCCCGGGCCACCGACGCCCTCCGGGCCGGCATCACCACCGTGCGCTGCCTGGACGAGCACAACCGCGCCGACATCGCCATCCGCCGGGCAGCGGCACAGGGCTGGGTGCAGGCGCCCCGGATCCTGGCCGCGGGTCGGGCGATCACCACGACCGGCGGCCGCGGGCACGGCTTCACCGACGCCGTCGCCGACGGCTACGACGGCTTCCTCAAGGCGGCCCGCACCGAGTTCGGCGCCGGCGCCGACCACGTCAAGATCTTCATCACCGGCGGGATCGCCCGCGAGGGCGAGGACTTCGTCGGTGCGGAGATGACCGAGGACGAGATGCGGGCGGCGGTGCGGGCCGCCACGGAGCGCGGCAAGTACGTGGTCGCCCACGCCGGCCACGGCCCGGCGATCCGGCAGGCCGTCGCGGCGGGGGTCCGCTCCTTCGAGCACGCCTACGACGTCGACCTGGAGACCGTCGCCGTGATGCGGGACGCCGGGGTGTTCGTCACGCCGACGCTGTCCGTCACGCACTGCCCCGAGTGGATGGCCGAGCACCACTTCACGCCGTGGCAGATCGAGCGCGCGGTGTCCGTGGGACCGGGTCACCTGGCCTCGATCCGGCGGATCGTCGACCACGGCCGCGGCGAGACCCCCGGCAGCGGCGTCACCTTCGTCACCGGGACCGACTACCCGCCGGGGGAACCGTACGAGGACACCGTCTGCCAGGTCCGCGAGATGGAGCTGATGGTGACCGCCGGGCTCTCGCCCGCGGAGGTGGTGCGCGCGGCGACGCTGGACGGTGCCCGCCTTGTCGGCCTGGCGGACCGGATCGGCGCGGTCGAGAACGGCTACCTGGCCGACCTCGTCGTGACCGACGACGACCCGACGCGGGACGTCTCGGCGCTCCGCCGCACCCGGCTGGTGCTGCAGGAGGGCCGGACCGTCCGCGACGACCTGTCCGGCGGGGCCGCGGCATGACGCCGGCGCCCGCGGACCACCTGCGGCTGGCCGTCGACATCGGCGGCACGTTCGTGGACGTGCTGTCCTTCGACGAGCGGGACGGCCGGATGACGCTGCACAAGCGGTCCACCACGCCGGCCGACCCGGCACGGGGTGTGGTGGCGGCGGTGGCCGACCTGCACCCGCGGCTGGACGAGGTCGGCGCCTTCGCCCACGGCACCACCCTGGGGCTGAACGCCATCCTGCAGCGGGCCGGCGCCGACGTCGGCATCATCACCAACGAGGGTTTCCGCGACCTGCTGGAGATCGCCCGCGCCGCCATCCCGGCCAGCCACATGTACGACTTCTCCTACGCGGCGCCGCCGCCGCTGGTGCCGCGGCGGCACCGGCTCGGCGTCCCGGGGCGGATGGACGCGCAGGGCCGCGAACTTCTGCCGCTGGACGAGGACGCGGTCCTCGAGGCCGGACGGGTGCTGGTCGAGGACGCGGGCCTGCGCTCGATCGCCGTGTGCTTCCTGCACTCCTACGCCAACCCGGCGCACGAGCGCCGGGCCGGCGCGCTGCTGCGCGAGGCCTACCCCGGCGTGGCGGTGGCGGTCTCGTCGGACATCACCCGGGAGTACCGCGAGTACGAGCGGACCTGCACCGTGGTGCTCGACGCCTACATCCGGCCGGTGCTGTCGGACTACCTGGGCCGGCTCGAGTCCGAGCTGGCCGACGCCGGTCTCGGCCACCCGCTGCACATCATGCGGTCCGGCGGGGGCGCCATGACGTCGTCCGTCGCCCGCACCGCGCCGCTGACCACGGTCCTGTCCGGGCCGGCCGGCGGCGTGGTCGGCGCGTCGTTCCTGGCCACCGAGCTCGGGCTGCCCAAGGTGCTCTCGTTCGACGTCGGCGGCACCAGCGTGGACGCCTGCGTGGTGCTCGACGGCCGGCCCACCGAGGTCCACGAGGCCGCGATCGACGGGTTCCCACTGCAGGTGCCGATCTTCGACATCCGCACCGTCGGCGCCGGCGGCGGGTCCATCGCCTGGGTCGACGACGGCCTGCTCAAGGTGGGCCCGCGCAGCGCCGGCGCGGTGCCCGGGCCGGTGGCCTACGGCCGCGGCGGCACCGAGCCGACGCTCACCGATGCGGCGCTCGTGCTCGGGTACCTGGATCCTGCGCACTTCCTCGCCGGCGCCATGGAGATCGACACGGCGGCCGCCGCGGCCGCCGTGGAGGAGCGCATCGCCCGGCCGCTCGGTATGACCGTGCAGGACGCCGCGGCCAGCGTCTTCCGGGTGCTGCTCGCCCGGTCGGTCGGTGCGCTGCGCGAGATCACCGTCGAGCGTGGCCTGGATCCGCGCGAGTTCGCGCTGCTCAGCTTCGGCGGCGCCGGCGGCCTGCTCGCCGCCATGCTGGCGCGGGAGATGGGCATCGCCACGACGGTGATCCCGCAGGTGCCGGCGGCGTTCTCGGCGTTCGGCATGCTCCGCAGCGACCTGCAGTTCGAGTTCGCCGCCACCGCGCTGCAGCCGCTGGACGACAAGTACCTGGAGCGGCTCGGGCCGGTCTTCGACGACCTGGCCTCCCGGGCCGAGCAGATGCTCTCCGAGCAGGGCGTCAAGCCGGCGCAGCGCCGGTCGGTGCGCTCGCTGGACGTCCGGTACCGCGGGCAGGAGCACACGCTGCCGGTCGAGCTGCACCCCGGCGACCGCAGCGCGGACCTGGTGCAGCGGTTCCACGACCTGCACCGGCACCGCTACGGGCACGCCATGCCGGAGGCGGTGCAGGTGCTGACCGTCCGGGTGCTGGGCACCGGCGAGCTGCCCAAACCCGGGTTGCAGCCGCTGCCGCCGGGCGGGACGCCGGGGGAGCCGGTCGGCACCCGGCGGTTCCACGACGTGGCCGCCGGCGGACCCGTCGACGCCGCGGTGTTCCTGCGCGAGTCGCTGGTGCCCGGCCAGCAGGTCGCCGGGCCGCTGGTGGTCGAGGAGGGCACGGCGACGACGGTCGTCTTCGGCGACCAGCTGCTCACGGTGGACCGGTACGGCCACCTGTTCGTGCGGACCCGGGAGGACCAGTGACCGACAGGCAGCCCACGGGCGACACCGGTGCGGCGGCCGGCGCGGCGGAGCTGGACGGCGCCACCGTCGAGGTGATCCGCAACTACGTCGTCTCGGTCGCCGAGCAGATGCGCCGGACGCTGGTCCGCTCCGCCTTCAACCCCGTCATCTACGACGTGCTGGATTTCGGCATCTCGCTGTACACCGCCGATCTCGAGCTGATGGCGGAGGCGGCCGGGATCACCCACTTCCTCGGCGCCAACGACTACGCGATCGTCAAGGGCACCGACTACGTCGGTCCGGAGCGGATGGCGCCGGGCGATGTGTACCTGCTGAACTACCCCTACTGGAGCGGCGCCCACTCCTACGACGCCATGCTGTTCGCCCCGGTGTTCCACCCCGACGTCACCGGCCCGGCGGCCTACCTGGCTGTCCGGGCGCACTGGATGGACCTGGGCGCCAAGGACGCCGGCTACGTCCTGGACTCGACCGACATGCACCAGGAGGGGTTGATCTTCCCCGGCACCCGGGTGGTGGCCGGCGGCGAACCGGTCCGGGACGTCCTGGAGCTCATCCGGTTCAACTCGCGGCTGCCGGACCTGACGCTGGGCGACTTCAACGCCCAGCTGGCCGCGCTGCGCACCGGCGAGGCCCGGCTGGCCGAGGTCTGGGACAAGTTCGGGTACGGGACGGTGGTGCACGCCGTCCGGCGGGTGATCGAGCACGGCGAGGCGCAGGCCCGGCGCGCGGTGGCCGCCCTGCCGGACGGCAGCTGGACCGCCGACGACTGGATCGACGACGACTACGTCACCGACGATCTCATCCCGATCCGGGTCACGGTCACCGTGGACGGCGACCGGATGGTCGCCGACTTCCGGGGTTCCTCGCCCGCGGTCGCCGGTCCGGTGAACCTGCCGATCGGGTCGACGCTGGGGATCGCCAAGGCCATCTTCAAGGAGCTGACCACCGGCAGCGTGCCCACCAACGCCGGCCACTTCCGGCCGCTGGAGGTGGTCACCGACCCGGGCTCGATCTTCGACGCCCGGTATCCCTCGGCCACCTTCACCCAGTGGAGCGCCATCGTGGCGTTCGAGCTCATGCACAAGGCGCTCGCCGCGGCGATCCGGTCGATCCCGGCGTCGTCCGGCGGCGACGAGCCGGGATTCATGGCGCTCGGCCGCGATTCCCGGACCGGCGCGGACTACGTGGTCAGCAACAACGAGGGCATCGGCTGGGGCGCCACGCAGGACCACGACGGCGGCAACGCCCAGCAGCACCCGAGCCAGACCACCGTCCGGAACACCCCGGTCGAGGTGCTCGAGCACAAGGCCGCGCTGCTGCACGAGCGGCTGGAACTGATCCCGGACTCCGGCGGCCCCGGCCGCCATCGCGGCGGTGTCGGCGTGCTGCGCGAGGTCCGGTACACCGAGCCCGGCGAGGTGCTGTCGATGAAGAAGCGCAGCAAGACCCCGCCGTGGGCGCTGGACGGCGGCCGCGAGCCCCGGCCCAGCGCCATGACGATCTGGCCCGGCACGGACCGCGAGGTCGTCGTCGGGATGTACCGGGCCGCGATGGCGGCCGGGGACCGCTTCGTCAACCGCACCGCCGGCGGCGGCGGCCACGGCGACCCGCTGGACCGCGACCCGGCCGCCGTGGTGGCCGATGTCGCCGAGGGCTACGTGACACCCGCTGCCGCAGAACGCGACTACGGGCTGCGGGTGCACGCCGACGGCCGGTGGGAGCCGACCGCTGCGCGGCAGGCCCGGCAGCGCGGCGACGACGCCGCTCCCCGATCCGGCGCCGACCCGGCGCCGGTCGAGTCCTCAGGGTCCTGACCGGTACCCACCCGGACCCCCATCCGGACCTCCACCCGGACCACTCGTCACCGACCTCCGTCGAAAGGTGTCCCGCGATGCCGCTCCACCACCCGCACGACCGGCCCCGGCGGTCCTCCGCCCGCCGGTCCCGCCCCGGCCTGCTGGTCGCCACCGGCACGGCGGCCGCCCTGCTGCTGTCCGCCTGCGGCAGTGACAGCGGCGCCCCGCTGTCCTCGTCCGCCGGGTCCTCGTCGTCGGCCGCGGCCGCGACCGCCGGGGGCGGTGCCTCCGGCGGCGGCACCACGGCCGGCTCCGCCCCGGCCGGATCCACCGGCTCCACGGCAGCGCCCGCCGGCCCGACCGATCCCAGGGCCAACACGTTGATCATCGCGGAGAACGAGATCCCGGCGACGTTCGACCCGGTGCAGGCGGACAACTCGACCGTCGACGAGGTGGTCATCCCGGCGTACGACACCCTGCTCAGCTACGACTCCTCCGGCAAGCTCGCCGGCATCCTGGCGTCGGGCTGGAAGGTCGACAGCAAGGGCACCACCGTCACGGTCGACCTCAAGCCCGGGGTGAAGTTCCACGACGGGACGGCACTGACGGCCAAGGACGTGGTGTTCACCCTCGACCGCATCAAGAAGCTCGGCATCGGCGTCGCGTCGTTCACCACGGCGTACGCCAGCAGCAAGGCGGTCGCGGACGATCAGGTCGCCATCACGCTCAAGGCCCCGTACGCGCCGTTCCTGTCCGCGCTGACCCGGGTGTACATCGTGAACTCGGCGCTGGTCACCAAGAACGCCGGCTCCGACGACGGGCAGAAGTGGCTGGCCACCAACGACGCCGGTTCCGGACCGTACAGCCTGGTCAAGTACACCAACGGCCAGCAGGCCGAGTTCACCCGCTTCGACGGCTACTTCCGCGGCTTCACCGGCCAGGCCAAGGATGTGGTGTTCCGCTACATCTCCGAGGCGTCGACGCAGAAGTCCTCGCTGCGCAACGGCGACGTGGACGTGGCGATGGACATCGCACCGAACGACTGGGCGTCCTTCGCCGCCGACTCGCAGTTCAAGGTGGACCAGGCACCGACGAACGTGGTGCTGTCGGTCTTCTTCAACATGTATCCGGGCAGCAAGCTGCAGAACAAGGCGCTGCGCCAGGCGATCGAGTACTCGTACAACTACCAGCAGCACATCGACAAGATCCTCAAGGGTGCGGGGCAGCGGGTCGTCGGGCCGATGGCGTCGGGGATGAGCTGCGCCGACAAGGATCTGGACCAGCCGACGTACGACCCGGCCAAGGCCAAGAAGCTGCTGGCCGACGCCGGCCTGTCCGGTGTGCACCTGACGATGACCTACCTCAAGGCCACCGCGGAGATGGAGCAGGCCGCGGCGCTGCTGCATTCCAACCTCGCGGACATCGGCGTGACGCTCGACCTGCAGGCGATCACCTACCCGCAGTACGCCGAGCTGGTGGCCAAGCCGGAGACGACGCCGGACCTGGGGATGATCTACGCCTTCCCGGCCTACCCGGACGCCGATGCGGTGATGTACGTGAACTACGACTCGAAGTTCATCGGCGGCGGCCAGAACTGGGGCGGTTTCTCGGACAAGAACTACGACGCGCTGGTCGAGAAGGCGCAGCAGCTGACGGACGAGTCGCAGCGGTGCCAGCTGTACACGCAGGCACAGCAACAGGTGATGGACGACGCGCTGGCGGTGAACATGTCCAACCCCAAGGCCGTCGCCGTCTACAACGCCCGGCTGTCCGGGTTCACCTACCGGGCGTCGCACCACCAGACCGTCGACGTCTACGCCATCTCGGTCAGCTGACAGACGCGGGTGGGCCGTGGGTTCCCCTCGACCCGGCCCACCCGCCCCCGGCTGTCGCGTCCCGGCGCGGCCGACCGACCCCGACCGTCAGGAGGTGTGGAGTGCTCGCTGTCGTGCTGCGCCGGCTCGGGCTGATGGTGCTGGTCTTCGCCGGGCTGGTGGTGATCGCCTTCCTGATGACCCAGGTGCTGCCCGGCGACCCGGCGCGGGCGGCCGCCGGCCGGAACGCCAGCCCCGAGCAGATCGCCGCGGTGGCGAGCCAGCTGGGCCTGGACCAGCCGGTGTGGCGCCAGTTCCTGCGCTACGCCGGGCGGCTGCTGCACGGCGACCTGGGCACCTCGGTGGTCACCCACCGGCCGGTGCTGGCGGACCTCGGCGAGGTGCTGCCGGTCTCGCTGGAGCTGGTGCTCGCCGCCATGCTCCTGAACCTCGTCATCGGCGTGCCGCTCGGGGTGCTCGCGGCCTACCGCAGGGGCCGCTGGGCCGACGGCCTGACGCGGGTGGTCGTGCTGCTCGGCGCGGCCGTCCCAGCGTTCTGGTTGGGCCTGATCCTGCAGCTGGTGCTGTCGGACCGGTTGCACTGGTTGCCGCTGTCCGGCCGGCTGACCTACGGCTACCGGGTCGACGACCTCACCGGGATGGTCACCTTCGACGCCCTGGTCACCGGGCGGTGGGCGACCTTCGGCAACGCGCTGGCGCACCTGGTGCTGCCGGCGGTGACCCTGGCCGCGCCGTTCATCGCGGTCGTCGCGCGCACCGTGCGGTCCTCGATGATCTCGGTGCTGGACGCCGACTTCGTCCAGCTGGCCCGCGCCACCGGTGCGGGGGAGTGGCGGGTGGTGGTCCGGCACGCGCTGCGCAACGCGCTCGGCCCGATCATCACCATCGTCGGCATGCAGCTGGGCTGGATGCTGGGCGCGACGGTGCTGGTCGAGTCGACGTTCAACCGCGGCGGCATCGGCGCCTACACCGTGAACGCCGTGCTGCAGAACGACCTCTACGCCGTGATCGGCAGCGTGCTGGCGATCGGCGTCGTGTTCATCGTCGCGAACGTCGTCGTCGACCTGCTGCAGCCGGCGCTGGATCCGCGGCTGCGCGGCGGAGGCCGGGCGGTGTCCGGGCTGTCGGTGGGTGGCCGGCCGGACCTGGCCGTCGGTCCGGCCGGGGTGACCGACCCGTCGGCGCCCGACGTCGAGGCAGGGGCCGACAACGCCGCGGCGGCGCCGGTCCCGGTCGCCGGGGTGCAGCGGTGACCGCGCCGACCCGGCGGTCCGCCGTGGCCGGCTCGGCCGACGGGCGACCCGGAGGGCTGCGCGGACCCTGGTTCGCCCGCCGGCGACCGCGCCGCGGCCCGGCCGGATCGGTCCTGGAGCGGGTGGCCGTCGTCGTCGCGCTGGTGATGGTGGTGCTGGCGGTCGTCGGTCCGTGGATCGCACCGCAGAACCCCTACCGCGTCGACCTCGGCCAGTCGCTGCTGCCGCCGAGCGCGGCGCACCTGTTCGGTACCGACGTCAACGGCCGCGACGTGTTCTCCCGGGTGCTGACCGGCGCCCGGGAGACGCTGCTGGCCACCGTGATCGTGCTGGTGGTGGCGACGGTGCTGGGCGTCCTGATCGGCACGGCCGCGGCCCTGGGCGGCCGGGTGGTCGACGAGGTGCTGATGCGGATCTGCGACATCGGGCTGTCGCTGCCGTCCATCGTGCTGGCGCTGGGGCTGGCCGCGTCGCTGGGGCCCAGCCTGACGTCGGCGGTGGTCGCCATGTGCCTGACCTGGTGGCCGGGGTACGCCCGGCTGGTCCGGACGGTGGTCCGGCAGCACCGCGACGCCGAGTACGTCGAGGCGGCACGGTCGATCGGTGCCGGCCCGGTCCGGGTGGTCGTGCGGCACCTGCTGCCCACCGTGGTGCCGGTGATGCTCGTGCAGGTCACCCTGGACGTCGCCGCGGTCATGCTGGTCATCTCCGGCCTGTCGTTCGTCGGGGTCGGCGCCCAGGTGCCCGCCGCCGAGTGGGGGGCGATGATCGCCGCGGCGGTGGACGACATCAGCACGGCCTGGTGGGCGCTGCTCTTCCCGGGCCTGGCCATCGCCGTCACCGCGGTGGCGTTCAACCTGGCCGGGGACTGGCTGCGGGTGCGGACCGATCCGACCGTGCGGTGGTCCCGGTGACCGCCGGTCGGGGGACCGGGGGCGCGGCGCCGGCCGCCGTCCCGTTGCGCCCGTCGTCCGGCACCGCACCGGGTGACGCGCCGTTCGGACCGGCGCAGCAGCGTCCCGCGCTCACCGTGCAGGACCTGCGGGTGAGCTACCCGTCGGCCTCCGGATCAGCCGAGGTGGTGCACGGCGTCGACCTGTCCGTGGGCCGGGGGCGGACGCTGGCCGTCGTCGGTGAGTCGGGATCCGGCAAGTCGGTCACCGCCCGGGCGGTGCTCCGGCTGGACCCGGACGCGCGGGTGAGCGGCCGCGTGCTGCTCGGCGACACCGACGTCCTGGCGCTGCCGCGGCGCCGGCTGCGCACCGTCCGCGGCGCGCGGGTCGGGCTGGTGTTCCAGGATCCGCTGTCCGCCCTGAACCCGGTGATGACCGTCGGCTGGCAGATCATGCAGCCGTTGCGGTTCCGTGGCGTCAGCCGGGCGGAGGCCCGCCGGCGCGGCATCGACCTGCTCGGCCAGCTGGGGGTGCGGGACGCGGCCCGGCGGTTCGACGACTACCCGCACCAGTTCTCCGGCGGCATGCGGCAGCGGGTCGTGATCGCCATCGCGGTGATCGCCGATCCCGAGGTGCTGATCGCCGACGAACCGACCACGGCACTGGACGTCCGGGTCCAGGCGCAGGTGCTGGCGGTGCTGCGGCGGCTCGCCGACGACCGCGGCATGTCCGTCGTGCTCATCACCCACGACCTGGGCATCGTCGCCGGGTTCGCCGACGACATCGTGGTGCTGCGCTCCGGCCGCGTCGTGGAACGCGGGACGGTGGACGAGGTCTACGCCCGGCCGCACGACCCGTACACCCGGGGCCTGCTCGGCGCGGTCCCGCGGTTGGACGCGGACCCGTCCGTCCCGCTGGCCGTGGTGCCGCCGGAGACGCCGGGACCCGCGGCGGGGGACGCCGCCCCGACCCAGGAGGTGACCCGGTGACCGGCGACCTGCTCGTCGTGCAGGGGCTGACCAAGACGTTCCGCGGACGCAGCGCGCCGGCGGTGGACGACGTCAGCTTCACCGTGCCGGCCGGTGCCTGCCTGGGCCTGGTCGGCGAGTCCGGCTCCGGCAAGTCGACGACGGCCCGGCTGGTCAACGGCCTGCTGCAGCCGGACGCCGGCCGGGTGCTCGTGGACGGCCACGACCTGGCCGGCGGCCGCGACCAGGTGCGCGGCGCGCGGCGCGTCATGCAGATGGTGTTCCAGGACCCGTACTCCTCGCTCGACCCCCGGATGACCGTCGCGCAGCTCGTCGGCGAGCCCCTGGTCGTGCACCGCGTCGCCCGCTCCCGGGCGAAGCTGCGGGCGGCCGCCGCCGAGCTGCTCGAGACGGTCGGCATGGGCGGCACCGACCTGGACCGGCACCCGCAGTCCTTCTCCGGCGGCCAGCGGCAGCGCATCGCGATCGCCCGCGCCTTGGCGGTGCGCCCGCGGCTGCTCGTCTGCGACGAGCCGGTCTCGTCGCTGGACGTCTCGGTGCAGGCGCAGGTGTTGAACCTGTTCAACGAGCTGCGCGGGCGGTTCGGGCTGTCCCTGCTGTTCATCGCGCACGATCTGGCCGTGGTCCGGTACCTGTGCGAGCGGGTCGCCGTGATGGAGCAGGGCAGGATCGTCGAGATCGGCGACCGCGACCAGGTCTACGAGCACCCGCAGCACCCGTACACCCGCTCGCTGCTGGCCGCGGTCCCGGTCCCGGACCCTGCGGTGGCCAGGGAACGGCTGCGCGCGGTGGCCACCTGAGCGGGCCGGGCCACCGGCGACACCCGGCTCGCGGCAACAGCACTGCAACGGCCCGGCAACGACGGTGACCGACACTGCACCGGGAGCGCCGGCGCCGGGTCGCGGATCCAGCGCGACGGAACGACAGCCACACGGACGGCACGACACCGCACAGGTGCAGACCGGGAGGAGACCCGCATGGACGGCGACGAGGTCCGGATGTTCGTCAACGGGCAGGCACTGTCCGGGGGCAGCCTGAACGGCGCGCTGGCCGGCGGCCGCCTGCTGGGACCGGTGCGGACCGCGCCCCGGTACCGCTTCTACTCGGTGCGCGACGAGTTCCCCGGCCTGCACCCGGTCGACAGCGGTGGGACGTCGGTACCGGGTGAGGTGTACGTGGTCTCGTACGCGGTGCTGCGGGAGGGCCTGCTGCCGCAGGAACCTCTCGAGCTGGAGCTCGGCGTCATCGAGCTGGAGGACGGTTCCGGCTCGCTCTCGATGCGGATGCGCGCGGACGCGCTGGACCTGCCGGGCGTCGTGGACATCACCGACCGCGGCGGCTGGCTGGCGTACCTGGCGGCGATCGGGCGGCAGCGGTGAGCGTCGACGTGCTGGTCCGCGGCGGCACCGTCGTGGACTCGGCGTGGCAGGGACCGGCGGACCTGTGGATCCGGGACGGCGTGGTGCAGGCGCTGCTGCGACCGGGCGATCGGCCCGACGGTGCGGCGGCCGCCCGGGTGGTCGACGCCTCGGGCCGGCTGGTGCTCCCCGGCGGCGTCGATCCGCACTGCCACGTCGGGTTCACCTCCGGCGAGTGGACCTCGCTCGACGACTACCGGCAGTGCACGACCGCCGCCGTCTTCGGCGGCACGACGACGATCGTCGACTTCGCCATCCCGCGTCCCGGGCAGTCGCCGATCGACGCGGCCCACCGGCAGCGCGCCAAGGCGACCGAGGGTCTGTGCGACGCCGCGCTGCACGCCTGCGTGGTCGAGTGGGACGACACCACCGCCGACCAGCTCCGGTCGCTGGCCGCCGACGGCATCCGCACGGTGAAGATGTTCACCACCTACCGCGGCGAGACGATGGCCGACGAGGACACCATCCTGGCCACCATGCACGCCCTGCGCGGCGGGGACGGCATGGTCGTCATCCACTGCGAGTCGAACCCGATCGTCGAGGACGCGCAGCACCGGGCGCAGACCCGCGGCGGCGTGGACGCCGGGCACATGCCGGACACCCGTCCGGAGCTGGCCGAGACCGCCTCGGTGGCAGCCATCCTCGCCATCGCGGAGTCGCAGGGTGCGCCCGTGTACTTCGTGCACCAGTCGACACCCGAGGCCGTCGAGTTGGTCGCCGCCGCCCGCCGGCGGGGGCTGGCCGCCTTCACCGAGTCCGTCGCGCACCACCTGGTGCTGGACGAGACGCGCTACTCCGGCGAGGAACCCGAGCGGTTCGTGTGCTGCCCGCCGCTGCGGCCGGCCGCCACCGTGGCCGCCCTGGGCCGGCACCTGTTCACCGGCGAGATCAGCACGATCGGTTCCGACCACTGCTGCTACGACCTGGCCCAGAAGCGCGCGCACCGGCACGACGTGCGGCAGATGCCGAACGGGTTGCCGGGCGTCGAGACCCGGTTGCCGGTCGTCTTCTCCCGGTACGTCGTCGACCAGGGTCTGCCGCTACCACGCTTCGTCGAGCTGACCGCGGCGAACCCGGCCCGCACCAACGGCCTGTACCCGCGCAAGGGATCGCTGATGCCGGGCGCGGACGCCGACGTCGTGCTGTGGGATCCCGACGCCCGGTGGCAGGTGACGGCCGCGGACCTGCACATGGCCACGGACTACACGCCGTACGAGGGCATGTGGCTGACCGGCCGGCCGACGACGGTGCTGGTCGGCGGCCGGGTGGTGGTGGACGACGGTCGCCTGGTCGACGACCGGCCGCTCGGCCGGCACCTGCAGGCCGGTCCGATCGACCTGCGCGGGCTCGGCTGGCTGGGACCCGCCGCCCCTGCGCACTCCGACGCCGCCCCTGCGCACTCCGACACCGCCACGGCGCAGCCGGGCCCGACCCCCGCCGGGTCGGGGGTGGCCCGCTGACCGTCGTTGCGCACAGCGCCACGCCGGTCAGCCGCCCACGCCCACGGGCACCCGTGTCAGAGTGGCCGGCATGACCGCCGAGCCCGCCGGGCCGTCCCCGGCGCCCGCCCCTGTCCGGGGCACTGTCCTGGCCACTGTCTTGGCCGCAGCCTTCCCAGCCCTGGACGCCGTGCCGGTCCTGGACCGGCCGGACCTGGTGGCCGAGCCCGTGCTGCAGGCGTTGCGGCGCGGCGACCTGGGCGACCCCGCCCACCTCGCCGTGCTCGTCGCCGCGATCGATCCGGCGCTCGCCGACACCGCCGCGTTCTGCGCGGCCTACGACGTGCCGGCGGAGCGCAGTGCCAACTGCGTCGTCGTCTCCGGCCGCCGGGAGGGCGAGGTGCGCTGGGCCGCGGCGGTGGTGCTGGCCACGACGAGGGCCGACGTCAACGGCGCCGTCCGCCGCCGGATGGACGTCCGCAAGGTGTCGTTCGGCGGGCACGACGAGACGGTGGCCGCGACCGCCATGGAGTACGGCGGCATCACCCCGGTCGGGCTGCCGGCCGGCTGGCCGGTGCTGGTGGACTCCGCGGTCGCCGCGGCCGGCCCGGTGGTCATCGGCTCCGGGGTGCGCGGTTCCAAGCTGGTGCTGGATGGTGCCTCGCTCGGCGCCCTGCCCACCGCCGAGGTGCTGGACGGCCTGGGGCGGCCCGTGCCCGCGGCGCCGTGACGGCGGGCCCTGCGGTGTCGCCGCCGCTGCTGCTCCGCGCCGCGGACCCGGCGGACGCCGGCGAGATCCTCACCGTGCAGCGTGCCGCGTTCGTCACCGAGGCCCAGGCCCACGACACCCCGCACCTGCCGCCGCTCGTCGAGACCCTGACCGAAGTGCGGGCGGCGCTGACCGACGGCGGCACCCGGGTGCTGGTCGCCGAGCTGGCGGGTCCCCGCGGCGGTCGACTCGTGGGTGCCGCGCGCTGCACCGTGCGGGACGGCCGCGGGTGGATCGGCCGGGTCGCCGTCGCCCCCGACGTGGCGGGTACGGGTATCGGCAGTGCGCTGCTGCAGCGGCTGCACGACGACCTCGGGCCGTCGGTGACCGGGTTCTCGCTGTGGACCGGCGGCCGGTCGACCGGCAACCACGCCTGGTACGCCGGGCACGGCTACCTGGTCACCGGCCGGACGGCGGACCACCTCGGGGTACCCGTGGTCACCATGGCGCGGCCGGTGCTGCGCGGCGCACCGGACCCCCTCGCGTCCGTCGTGGTGGTGCTGTCGGCCGCACCGGACGGCCCGCGGCCCGATCCGGGGGAGGTCGCCGCCGGCCCGCTGCCGGGCGAGCTCGCCCGCGGGGCCCTGCGCCACGGCGAGTCGCTGCGGACGGCCGCCCTGCGGCTGGCCGGGCCCGGCGCGGCGTTCGTCCGGCCGCTGGCCTACTACCGCACCGGTGGCGACGACACGCCGGTGCTGGCCACGGTGCTCGTCCGGCCGTGACCCCGTGGCGGCGGCCGGCACGGGTGGTACCGACGCCGGACGTCCCGTCCCGTCCCGTCCCGCCGCGTCCCGTCCCGCCGCGTCCCGCCCCGTCCCGCGGCGTCGGGCACCGCGGTGCCTGGCGGCCGAGGTCCGGTCAGAAGCCGTCGGCGACGGTCCGCACCCGCTCCCCGAGCAGCGCGATGTGCTCGAGGTCGGACAGGTCCATGACCTGGAGGTAGACCCGGTCGACCCCGGCGTCGGCGTACTGCCGCAGCCGGTCCAGCACCTGGTCCGGGGTCCCGGCCAGGCCCGCGTCCGCCAGTGACCCGGGGTCCCGGCCGATCGCCTGCGCCCGTCGCGCCACCTCGGCATCGTCGACGCCGCACACCACGGTCAGCGCGGACGAGTAGACCATCGAGCCGGGATCCCGACCGGCGGCCTCGCACGCCGCCCGGCCGCGGTCGTGCTGTGCCCGGGTGGTGGCCAGATCGGAGAAGCCGACGTTGAAGTCGTCAGCGAACCGCGCGGCCAGCGCGGGCGTGCGCCGGGGTCCGTGCCCGCCGAGGACCAGCGGGATGCGCGGCGTGCCGTCGGCGGCCTGCTGCACCGGCTTGGGCAGCCCGGGCGCGCCGGACAGCCGGTAGTGCTCGCCCCGGTGGTCGAACGTCGCGCCGACCGGGGTGGCCCACAACCCGGTGAGGATCTCCAGCTGCTCGGTCAGCCGGTCGAACCGCTCGCCGAAGCTGGAGCCGAACGGCAGGCCGTAGGCGGTGTGCTCCTGCTCGAACCATCCGGTGCCCAGGCCGAGCTCCAGCCGGCCACCGGAGATGTCGTCGATGTTGGCCGCGGCGATGGCCAGCATCCCGGGGTGCCGGAACGTGGCCGACGTGACCAGCGTGCCGAAGCGCAGATCCGGCACCAGCGCGGCGAGCGCGGCCAGGTTGACCATCGAGTCGCTCGGGCCCGGCAGACCGGATCCTTCGCCCATGGCCAGCACGTGGTCGGACCGGAAGAAGGCGCCGAAGCCGGCGTCGCGGGTCGCCCGGGCGGCGGCGAGCAGGTCGCGGTGGCCGGCGCCCTGCTGGGGCTCGGTGAAGATGCGCAGTTCCATGCCGGCACGGTAACCGGCGTCCGCGGCCGGCCCGCGGGTCGCGTGCCGCGGCCGTCCGGGTGGCCTGCCACCACCGCCGAGCCTGTTGCGGCTGACGCGCCCGGTTGCGCAATCGAAACGTCGTCGCCATTCCCAGCCGGGGGTCCCGTTGCTACGTTCTGCACGAGTTCACCGCGTCGACGCCTGGCACCACCCGTACGGTCACCTGCGTTCGTGACGGTCCGGGGGCCCGTGCCACCCCTAGGAGGAATGCAGTGCGCGTCACCCCTGCCCGAACGACCCTCCGCCGGCGAGGACTGATCGCCGGCGTCGCGGCCCTCGCCCTGGCCGCCAGCGCCTGCGGCTCCAGCAGCGACAGCGGCACCGGCACCACGTCCAGCGCGTCGAGCAGCTCCAGCTCCTCGTCGACCGCGCCGACGTCGCCGATCGCCTCCGCGTCGGTGACCGACACCGCGTCCAGCTCGTCCGCCAGCGGCTCATCCGGCTCGTCGGCCCCGTCTTCCTCGTCGTCCTCCGGCGGCGGCAGCTCGGACCCGAAGACGGCCACCTCCGCCGAAGCGCTGGGCGGCATGGACGCCCTCGTCGCGGCGGCGAAGAAGGAGGGTGCGCTGAACGTCATCGCGCTGCCCCCGGACTGGGCCAACTACGGCGAGGTCATCAAGGGCTTCCAGGCCAAGTACCCGGAGATCAAGCTCAACAGCCAGCAGCCCGACATCTCCAGCGCCCAGGAGATCCAGGCGGCCGACGCCAACAAGGGCACCGACCAGGCTCCCGACGTCTTCGACCTCGGCGCCGCGGTGACCCTGTCGTCCACCAAGTACTTCGCGCCGTACCAGGTCGCCTCCTGGGCCGACATCCCGGACGCCAACAAGGAGTCCACCGGCCTCTGGGTCAACGACTACACCGGCGTCATGTCCGTGGGCTACGACGCCGACAAGTACGGCGACATCACCTCGCTCGACCAGCTGACCGACGCCAAGTTCAAGGGCGCGGTCGCGCTGAACGGCAACCCGACGCAGGCCAACGCCGCGCTGAACGGCGTGGTGTTCGCCGCGCTGGCCAAGGGCGGATCGCTGGACGACGTCTCCAAGGGCGTCGACTACTTCAAGTCCCTCAAGGACGCCGGCACGCTCTCCAGCGTCGACCCGACGCCGGCGACGGTGACCTCGGGACAGGTCGGTGTGCTGTTCGACTGGTCGTACAACCAGCTCGGCTACGTGAACAAGCTCAAGGACGAGGGCGTCAACTGGAAGACGTTCACCCCGAGCGGCGTGGCGCTGGGTGCCTTCTACAACCAGGCGATCAACAAGGACGCCCCGCACCCGGCTGCGGCCCGGTTGTGGGAGGAATACCTGTACAGCCCTGAGGCGCAGAACCTGTGGATGAAGGGCGGTGCCGCCCCGGTGCTCTACGACGCGATGAAGAAGGCCGGCACGATCGACGCGGCCGCCGAGGCGAACCTGCCCAAGATCCAGGGCTCGCTGGTCCAGCTGTCCGCCGACCAGAACAAGAAGGTCAACGCGTACCTCGCTGCCAACTGGTCGAAGGCGGTGGGCAGCTGACCGGCTCGTCCCCGACGAGACCGTCGTGAGCGCTCCGGCCGCCCCGGTCGCCGCCACGCCGACGCCGGCCCCCGCGCCCACCGGGCGCGGGGGTCGGCGTCGGGGCAGCGCCTTCGTGGGCACCGTCCCGTTCCTGCTGTACACCGGCCTGTTCCTGCTGCTGCCGACGGCGATCATCCTGATCGGCTCGTTCCAGGACGGGTCGGGGGGCTTCACCCTGGCCAACATCAAGGCCATGGGCGACCCGGCCACGATGGACGCCCTCTGGAACTCCGTCGTGCTGTCGCTGGTCACCGCCGTCGTCGGCGCGGTGATCGGCGGCGTGCTGGCCTACGTGCTGACCACCGGCGCCCCCGGGGGCGCCCTGCGCCGACTGGTGACGGCGGCCTGCTCGGTGCTCGCGCAGTTCGGCGGTGCGTTGCTGGCGTTCGCCTTCATCGCCACGCTCGGGACCAACGGCCTGGTCACCCGCGCGCTGGCCAGCAGCCTGGGGATCACGATCGACCCCAACTACCTCAGCACGCTGTCCGGGTTCATCCCGGTGTACCTGTACTTCCAAATCCCCTTGATGGTGATCGTGTTCCTGCCCGCGGTGGACGGCATCCGGCCGCAGTGGCGGGAGGCGTGCGAGACCCTCGGCGGGTCCACCTGGGCGTTCTGGCGGCACGTCGGCGGGCCGCTGCTGCTGCCGCCGTTCCTGGGCTCGGTGCTGCTGCTGTTCGCCAACGCGTTCTCCGCCTATGCCACCGCCGCCACCCTGGTCAGCCAGTACAACCCGTTGATCGCGCTGCAGATCCGCGGTGCGCTGATCTCCGAGACCGGTCTCGGCGCACCCAACTTCGCCAAGGCGTTGGCCCTGCTGATGGTCCTGGTGGTCGGGGTCATGATGGCGCTGTACTACCTGCTGCAGCGGAGGGCCTCCCGATGGCTGAGATGACCGGGACGAGCGCGCCGCTGGTGCAGGCGGAGTCGCCGCTGGCCCCGCTCCGGCCGGCGCGGTCCGGGCCGCGGCTGCGGGCGGCTCGGCGCCGGAGGCAGGCGGCGATCCGCTGGGTCGTCGTGGTGCTGGTCCTGGCGTTCTTCGTGACGCCGATGGTGTCGATGGTCGACTTCACCACGCGCCTGCTGTCCGGCAAGCGGTCCGGCATCGCCTGGCGCAAGGTCGTCGACTTCGGGCAGCTGGACCCGCAGGCCAAGGACCTCCTGGTGGACGGCCTGCGGACGTCGCTGATCCTCGCCGTGCTGACCGTGGTGATCATGGTCGTGCTCCTGGTCCCGACGATGACCTGGGTGCGGCTGCGGTTGCCCGGGATGACCCGGACGATCGAGTTCATCTGCCTGCTGCCGCTGATCATCCCGGCGATCGTGCTGGTGGTCGGCTACTACCCGATCTACCGGTTCATCGGCCAGCACTTCTCGACCAGCTCGGTCTGGCTCGCGCTGGCGTACGGCGTGCTGGTGCTGCCGTACGCCTACCGGGCGCTGGACGCCGGGCTGTCCGCCATCGACGTCAAGACCATGTCCGAGGCGGCCCGCAGCCTGGGGTCGTCGTGGGCGGGCGTGATGTGGCGCATCGTGGTACCGAACATCGCCACGGCGATCGCCGGCGCCGCGTTCCTGTCGGTGGCGCTGGTGCTCGGCGAGTTCACCGTGGCGTCGCTGCTGTCCAAGAACAACCTGCAGACCTCGCTGGTGCTGGTCAGCTCCGCCGACCCGCGCTTCGCGACCGCAATGTCGCTGGTCGTGCTGCTGCTGGCGTTCCTCTTGCTGTTCGTGCTGACGTTCGTCGGCAACCGCCGGCGGGCCCGGCGATGACACCGCGGGACGCGACACGGACACCGCGGGACGCGACACGGACACCGCGGGACGCCTGCCGGGCGCCCGCCGCCGATCCCCGAAGGAGGGCCGCGTGACGGCCACGACCACCGCAGGACCCGCCACCGCGACCGAGCGGACCGGGGTCCGGGTGCAGCTGCAGGATCTGCGCCGCAGTTTCGGCGACGTACGGGCCCTGGACGGCATGCGTCTGGACATCGACCCGGGTGAGCTGGTGGTGCTGCTCGGGCCGTCCGGTTGCGGCAAGACGACCGCGCTGCGGGTGCTCGCCGGGCTCGAGGACGCGGACAGCGGCGCGGTCGTGGTGGACGGCCGGGACATCTCCGGGGTGCCCACCAACAAGCGGGACATGGGCATGGTGTTCCAGGCCTACTCGCTGTTCCCGCACATGACGGCCAGGGACAACGTGGCCTTCGGGCTCCGGCTGCGCGGTCAGGGCGCCGGGGAGCGCCGGCGGCGCGCGGAGGAGTACCTGGAGCTCGTCGGCCTGGACCACCACGCCGACCGGTACGCGCACCAGATGTCCGGCGGTCAGCAGCAGCGCGTCGCGTTGGCCCGCGCGCTGGCCATCGCGCCGAAGGTGCTGCTGCTGGACGAGCCGCTGTCGGCGCTCGATGCCAAGGTGCGGGTGCAGCTGCGCGACGAGATCCGCCGGCTGCAGCTCGAGGTCGGCATCACGACGCTGTTCGTGACGCACGACCAGGAGGAGGCGCTGGCGGTCGCCGACCGTGTCGGGGTCATGCGCGAGGGCCGCATCGAGCAGATCGACGCGCCGGAGGTCATCTACTCGCGGCCGGCCACCGCGTTCGTCGCCGCGTTCATCGGGCTGACCAACCGGCTGCCGGGGCACGCCTCGGGCGACACGGTGACGGTGCTCGGGTCCCGGGTCCCGATGCTGCCCGGATCGCCGGCCTCCGGGCCGGTGACGGCCCTGGTGCGGCCCGAAGCCGTCCGGCTCGCTCCGGCCGCCGACGCCGCGCCGGACGCCGGCCGTGCGGTCGTCGTGGCGACCAGCTTCCTGGGTGCGCACGGCCGGGTGCAGGCGCGCCTGCAGGATGGCACGCTGCTGGTCGCCCAGCTCCCCGTCGCCGACATCGTCGCGCTGCAGGTGGGGCAGCAGGTCGCGGTGCAGGTCGTGCCGACCCCGGTGCTGGCGACGGCCGACTGAGCGCCGTCCGGCCCCGGGCCGCTCGCCGCGGGCGGTGCGGGGTCGGCGCCGGGGCGGGCCGATGGCCCGGCGAGGATGGCGGCATGACCGACACCCCCGACCGGGCCACCGCCGCCGAGCCCGCGAGCACCGCCACCTCCGCCGGCACCGACCCGGTGGACCTCGCCGCCCTGCTGGAGCTGGCCGTGACGGCTGCCCGGGCGGCCGGGCAGGAGCTGCTGCAGCGCTACGGGCACGTCGAGGGGCTGGCGACCAAGTCGACGGCGACCGACCCGGTGAGCGACGCCGACCGCGCCTCCGAGGCGCTGCTCGTCCGGATGCTCACGCAGCAGCGCCCGGCGGACGGGCTGCTGGGCGAGGAGGGCGCCTCCCGTCCGTCGACGTCCGGCATCACCTGGGTCGTCGACCCGCTGGACGGGACCGTCAACTACCTCTATCAGCTGGACAACTGGGCGGTCAGCGTCGCCGCCCAGGACGAGGCGGGCAGCGTCGTCGGGGTGGTGCACGACCCCCGCCGCGACCTGACCTACACGGCGGTGCGCGGTGGCGGGGCGCGGTGCAACGGGCGGCCGCTGGCCGTCAACGACCCGGTCCCGCTGGACCGGGCGCTGCTGGGCACGGGCTTCGGGTACAGCGCCGAGCGGCGACGGCGGCAGGCCACCGTCATCGGCGGGGTGCTGCCGCGGATCCGGGACATCCGGCGCATCGGTTCCGCCGCTCTCGACCTGTGCGCGGTCGCCGCCGGCACCCTCGACGCCTTCTACGAGGAGGGCATCCAGCTGTGGGACGTGGCCGCCGGCGGCCTGGTGGCCACCGAGGCCGGCGCGGTGGTGTCCCACCTGCGGCTCACCGACGCGCCGACCGGCTACCTGTTCGCCGGACCCGCGCTGCACCCCGATCTGGAAGCGGCGCTGCGGGCCGCCGGGTCCTGAGGCGCGGCCGGGCCGACGTGGGGCCCGGTGCCGTCCGGGGTCAGCGGCTCCGCGACCGGGACAGCAGCTGCCGCAGGTACTCGAAAGCGGGGCGGATACGCCGGGTCCCGTCCGGGTCCACGGCGACCAGCCCGTAGCGCTGGGTGTAGCCCTCGGCGCCCTCCCACCCGTCGGTGAGCGAGCGGTGGAAATAGCCCTCCACGTCGACACCGTCGGCCCGCGCCGCCAGCGTCGCCGCGAGATGCTCGTGCAGGTAGCGGATCCGGTCGTCCGTGCCGTCGCCGCCGGCGACATCTGCCCGACCGTCGCCGCCGGCGACATCTGCGAACGAGCCGCCGCTGTCGCTGACCACGATCGGCGGCAGGCCGGGGTGGCGGCGGGCGAGCGTGCGCAGGGCCGCGGTGAGCGCCGCAGGCTCGATCGCGGCCCCGGCATCGGTCGCCGCCCCTGCGGGGTCGACGAGAGTGAACGGCACGCTGCGGTTGCCCGGCGCCGCCGCGACGGTC
Source organism: Nakamurella endophytica (assembly GCF_014646215.1). Lineage (GTDB taxonomy): Bacteria > Actinomycetota > Actinomycetes > Mycobacteriales > Nakamurellaceae > Nakamurella > Nakamurella endophytica. The sequence continues at coordinate 43,863 of NZ_BMNA01000014.1, read as the reverse complement.
AGCGGCTGGTGATGGTCGACGCCGTAGAAGTCCAGTGGCGCCGAGATCACCGCCAGATCCCCGTCCTTCACCATATCGACCTCCCGGAACCATGTCTCCAGCGCGCGAGGCAGCCGGCCGTGCAGCACGGGGTCGGCGACCGAGCGGTTGAGGAACGCGTCGAAGGCGGCGGCGGCCCACCGGTCGGCGTGGGCCGGTGAGGCTGCCCGGATCACGGCGTGCTGCACCGCGATGCCCACCCGGCGGGCGCCCGCGGCCCGGAGGGCGGCGACCGCCCGGCCGTGGCCCAGCAGCTGGTGGTGCAGCACCGGCAGCGCGTCGCCGAGCAGCGTCAGGCCGGGGGCGTCGACCCCGGCGGCGTGGCCGAACACCATGTGCTGCCAGGGGTCCGCGAGCGTGATCCAGGCGGCGACGCGGTCGCCGAAGCGCTCGGCGAGGAGACCGACGTAGTCGGCGAAGCGGTCGGCGGTGTCCCGCACCAGCCATCCACCGGCCGCCATCAGCTCGACCGGCAGGTCCCAGTGGTAGGCGCACAACCACGGCTCGATCCCCGCCGCCAGCAGTCCGTCGAGAACCCGGTCGTAGTGAGCCACCCCGACCGGGTCGCCGTGGGGACGCCCGGCGCTGGGCGACACCCGCGACCAGGACACCGAGAAGCGGTGCGCATCAGGGCCCAGCAAGCGCAGCAACGCGAGATCGCCATCGGCATGCTTGATGTGGGAGATGCGCTCGGATCCGGTGGATCCGTCGGCCGTCCGGCCCGGGGCCGCACCGACGACGTCCCAGATGGACGGGGTGCGGTCACCGGCGTCGGCGGCGCCCTCCACGCGGTACGCCGCCGACGTGGTGCCGAGCAGGAACCCGCTGGGCAGCACCAGCGCGTCGCGGTCAGCCATCGTCCCGGCTCCGGGCGTCCCGCCGGCGGGACCTGCTGTGCGGCGTGCTGTTCCATGAACGTTCAGGCGCCCGGTCGGACCCTCCGTCCGGCGGCCGATGCGCCGGCACCGTCCCGCCGGGCGCCGGGCCACGGCGGGCCCCGCCCGGGCCGGCGTCCGGCCGGTGGAGCCGGCGGACGGCCCGCGCCGATCGGCCCGGCCGGCCGCGGACCACCGCCCCGGACAGCGCTGTGAACTGCGACGACGCTCGTCCCACCGGTGCACCGCCTCCTCCCGCCGGGCCGGGCGCGCTGCCGTGGTCGTGGACCCGCGGCAGCGGCCCGGGAAAAGTGGGAGTACGGTCGTGGCACTGGTCCAGCAGAGCGCCAGTAGTTCTCTCCCGATCGAGGAGACTACTGATGTCAGCATTGCCTGTACTGCCCGTGGAACCGGTGGCAACGCCGCGCCCGCAGCACATCCGCCTGGTGGTCGACCACCGCCGGGGCCAAGGATCCGCCGACCGGCAGCAACCCGGAGCCGGGGATCGCAGGGAACGAGTTCGAGCACTGCTCGAGAAGGTCGCCGAGTGCACCGATCCGCAGGAACTGAAGGCCCTGCGCGACCAGGTGGTGCTCGAATGCCGTGGCGTCGCCTCCGCGGTCGCCGCCCGGTACCGCGGAAGAGGCGTCGACCGTAACGATCTCGAGCAGCTGGCCAACCTGGGGTTGGTCAAGGCAGTACGCCGGTGGCAGCCGGGACGGAGCGAGGACTTCCTCCAGTTCGCCGTCCCGACCATCGCCGGTGAGATCAAGCGCTACTTCCGCGACCACTCCGCGGCGGTGCGCCCCCCGCGGCGGATCCAGGAGCTCCGGGCCGCGCTGACCTCCAGCGAGGACGAGCGCCCGGTGGGATCCGCGGACGACGACGGTCACGCCGCCGACGGCCGGTCGGACGATGCGCGGCGCGCCGAGGAGCTCGGTGTCAGCGAGGCCGCCATCCGCGAGGCCAGGGAGGCGGTGCGGCTGTGCCGGCCCATCTCGCTGGACGCGCAGTCCGGCTGGGGATGCCCGATCGCCGACACCTGGGGTTCGGAGGACGAGCGCATCACCCAGATCGAGGACCGCATGACGGTCCAGGTCCTGATGCGGTCGCTGTCCCCCCGCGAGCGGGAGATCGTTCGGATGCGGTTCGTCGAGGGCATGTCGCAGGCCCGCATCGGCGAGTGCATCGGGGTGAGCCAGATGCAGGTGTCCCGCCTGCTGCGGTCCATCACCAGCAAGCTCTACCAGGAACTCGCGAGCTGACGGCTTCCGGGACGGGCGCGGGTGCAGAACGTCGCCCGCGCCGTTCCGGACGTCGCCGCACCCGGTCGAGCGCCGGTGCAGGATGGTCGGTGTGCAGTCCAGTCACCACCGGTCCGCGTCATGACCGCCCCTGACGGCGGGCACCACCCTGCCGGGGGCGGGCACGCGGGCCACTCGCACGGTCCGGCTCCGCGGTCGGCCGACGGCACCCCGTCCCCGTCGGCGCGGTTCCGTGGCCGACTGGCGGCCACGTTCGGCCTGACCGCGGCGCTGTTCCTGGTCGAGCTGGTCGCCGGGCTGCTGTCCGGTTCGTTGGCCCTGGTGGCCGACGCCGGCCACATGGCCACCGACGTGCTCGCGCTGGGCGCTTCGCTGGTCGCGACCCGCATCGCCGGTCGTCCCGACGGCTCCGGCCGGCGCACGTACGGGAGGTACCGGGCCGAGGTCTTCTCGGCCGGTCTGACCGTGCTGTTGATGGTCGGAGTCGGTGTCTTCGTCGTCGTCGAGGCGGTCGACCGGATCGGGACCCACCCCGAGGTGGCGACCGGCGTCATGCTGGTCGTCGGCGTCATCGGCCTGCTCGTCAACCTGGTCGGTCTGATGCTGCTCCGGCAGGGGTCGACCGAATCGTTGAACGTCCGCGGCGCCTACCTCGAGGTCCTCGGCGACGCCGCCGGCTCGGTCGGTGTGCTCGCCGCGGCGGCACTGATCCGGTGGACCGGCAGCAGCGTGTGGGACGTCGTGGTCGCTGCGGCCATCGGGGTCTTCGTGCTGGTGCGCGCCGTGTCGCTGGGACGGTCGGTGCTGTCCGTGCTGGGCCAGCACGCGCCGCAGGGCGCCGACCTGGACCGCATGCTGGGCGACCTGACCGCGGTGCCCGGGGTCGCCGCCGTGCACGACCTGCACGTCTGGGCGCTGACGTCCGGCATGGACGTCGCCACCGCGCACCTGGTGGCCGAGCCCGGCGCCGACCACCACCATGTCCTGGACGCGGCCCGGGACGTGCTGGCCCGCGACCACCGCATCATGCACGCCACCCTGCAGGTCGAACCGGCGGACCACACGGCGTGCGGGGAGATCGGCTGGTAGACCGCAGGCTTACCGAGCACGGCGGGGCCGACGGTCGGGGCCGGCCACGATCGCGGCGATGTGGACGGACCGCCCGTTTCGGGCTCCGCCCCGACCTATCATCGGCGGCGCGGCCGGTGTCCGGATGCGCCACGGCGCACCCGGCGGCGGCTGCCGCATGGGGAGGGGAGCGCCGTGTCCGCAGCCGAGTCGTCGCCGGAGCCGGAATTCACGGTTCGGATCGACGCCGACGGCAGTGTGCGGCTGCGCTGGCGGCGCGGGCTGACCATCACCGGTGAGGCCGCCGAGGCGGCGATGGCCGAGGTGAACCGCGTCTGCGGCGAGACCCGCCGCCCGATGCTGGTCGACATGGCGACCACCGAGGCCGTCGAGCGCCGTGCCCGGACGGTGTTCCTGCGTCCCTGCCAGGCGAATCGGATCGCCCTGCTCGGCCGGTCGCCGGTGGATCGGGTGATCGCCAACTTCATCGTCGGCGTCAGCAACATGCCGTGCCCGACGCGCTACTTCACCTCGCAGCCGGACGCGCTGCGCTGGCTCGGTGTGGTCGCCGGTGACCAGCCGGACTGAGGACCAGCGGCTGGAGGCCGTCGTCGACCTGATCGTGCAGCTGGCGTCCGGCGACCTCGACGCCCGCGGGTCGACGTCGCCGGACCGGGACACCATCGACGCCGTCATCACCGGCATCAACCTGCTCGCGGGCGAGCTGCAGGCGCTCTACCAGGACCTGGAGTCCCGGGTACGGGAGCGCACCGGACAGTTGGAGCAGGCGCACGAGGACCTCGCGCGGATGGCGCTGCTCGACCCGCTGACCGGGCTGGCCAACCGGACGCTGCTGGCGGTCCGGACGTCGGCGGCCCTGGACCTCGCCCGCCCGGCGCGGACGGAGGGCACGGACGGCACGGAGGGCACGGACGGCACGGACGGCACGGAGGGCACGGAGGGCACGGACGGCACGGACGGTCCGGGCGCGCCGGCCGGCCCCGCCGGCGACGTGCCGACCGGTGACCGGGACGCCGGCCCGGTGCGGCCGCCGGCGGGACGCGGCCCGCGGCCCCCCGCCCTGCTGCTGGTCGACCTCGACGAGTTCAAGACGATCAACGACAACCTGGGGCACGGCGCCGGCGACGCCGTGCTGCAGGAGATCGCACAGCGGCTGTCGGCGGTGGCCAGGCCGGCGGAGACCGTGGCGCGACTGGGCGGCGACGAGTTCGCCGTGCTGGCGCCGGACGCCGACGACGACGCCGTGCTCCGGCTCGCGGACCGCATCCTGTCGGCGGTCGGCGTGCCGATCGAGCTGCGGGAGCGGACGGTGGCCACCGGCGCGAGCATCGGGGTGCGGCTCGGGGAGCCCGGGCTCGACGCCGAGATCCTCATGCGCGACGCCGACATCGCGATGTACGCCGCCAAGGCCGCCGGCCGCGGCACCGTCCGGGTGTTCCGGCCGGAGATGCAGCACCGGATGCTGCGGCGCCTCCAGGCTTCGTCCGACCTTGCCAGAGCGGTGGCCGACGGAGAGTTCCGGCTGGCGTTCCAACCGGTGGTCGACCTGGCGACGCACCGCGTGGTCGGTGCGGAGGCGCTCGTCCGCTGGCAGCACCCGGAGCGCGGCCTGCTGCAGCCGGAGGAGTTCATCGGGCTGGCCGAGGAGTGCGGCCGGATCGGCGAGGTCGGGGAGTGGGTGCTCCGCGAGTCGCTCACGCAGCTGGCCCGGTGGCCGGACCTGCTGGCGGCGCTGCCGCACTTCCGGTTGCACGTCAACGTGTCGGCGGTCGAGGTCGGCAGGGTCCGGTTCGACGAACGCGTGCTCGAGGAGCTGGCGGCCGCCGGGGTGGAGCCGTCGCGCGTGGTGCTGGAGGTCGCCGAGACGGCGCTGCTGCACGACGACGGCCAGGCCACCCGGGCACTGGCCCGGCTGCGCGGGTCCGGCGTCGGCGTCGGCATCGACGACTTCGGCACGGGCTTCTCGTCGCTGAGCTACCTGCGGCGGCTGCCGATCGACACCGTCAAGCTGGACCGGTCGCTCACCGCCGGGCTGGACAGCGACCCGGATCAGCGGCCGTTCCTGGCCGCGGTGCTGCAGGTGATCAAGGCGGCGCAGCTCGGGGTGATCGCCGAGGGCATCGAGACCCGGCGGCACTGGCAGGTGTTGCGGGACCTCGGCTGCGACCGCGGTCAGGGATACTGGCTCGGCCGACCGGTGGACGCCGAGCGCTTCCGAGCGACGGTCGGCGTGACCCGTTCGGTCCCACCCGCGGTGGACGGTGCCTCGGCCCCGTCCCTGCCGACCCGGGACCTCGCCGGGCCGTTGTCGTGAGCACCGTGGCCCGTGGGCACCTGGTCGTCGTGGGAGCCGCCGGGCGGACGCAGTGGAGGGAGGACCCATGCGGCGCGCGCTGATGATCCCCCGGGTGGCGACGATGGGCGCCGGCGTGCCGCGCGACTCGGTCCGCGCCTGGGAACGGTATTGGTCGGAGATCGAGTCCACCGGCGACGGCGGGCAGGTGCTGTGGGACTCCGCCGACGACGCGGAGCGCCAGTTCTACCGGACGCTGATCGACCGGCACCTGGAGCCCGGGCTGCCGGCGGTCGATCTGGGCTGCGGCAACGGGCGGTTCGCGCGCTGGCTGACCGGCTGGGCGCCGAAGGTGCGCGGCGTCGACGTCTCCGCCGCGGCCGTCGAGCTGGCCCGTCGCGAGGCGTCGGCCGAGGGTGCGCCCGAGTCGCTGGACTGGGACGTGCTCGACGCCACGGACACCGACGCCGGCCGCCGGCTGCACCGGGAGCTGGGCGACTGCCACGTCTTCGTCCGCGGCGTGTTCCACGTCCTCGCACCTGCCCAGCGCCGCCTGCTCGCCGCGACGGCGCGGCTGCTGGTCGGTGCCCGGGGCCGGGTGCTGCTCGCCGAGACCAACTTCCCGGGGTCGGGCCTGGCCTACCTCGAGCACCTGGGCGCGGGCCCACGGCACTTCCCGAGCCCGCTGGAACGGGCCATCCGCCGGCTGCCGCGGCCCGGTCACTTCGGCGCCGCGGAGCTCCGCGACGCGCTGGTGCCCGCCGACTGGACCGTGGTGGAGGAGGGCGACGTGATGATCCGGACGGTGCCGCTGCGGACCCCCGGCGTCCCGGTGCAGATCCCCGGGTACTGGGCGGTGCTTGCCGGGCGCTGACCGGGCATCCGCGTCCGGCACCGGTCGGGGCCGGCCGGGCGGGGCCGGCGAGCGGTCAGGCGTCGCCCGGTTCGCGGTCGGTGTGGTCCCGGCGCTGCGCGGCGCTCGGGCGGCGGATCGCCGGCCGGGGCACCGACCGGCTCGGCGGCACCACCGGCGTCGTCCCGGACGCGGCCCGCGCGCCGGTGCCCGGCACCGACGAGACCCCGGACGAGGCCGCGGGACCGGCGTCCTTGGTGCTGGCGTCGCGGGCTGCCGGCCCGTTGCCGGAGATGACCACGATGACGTCACCGGGCTGGAACACCTTGACGCCGCCGGAGTCGAAGCGGTGCGCGACGCCGTTGCGGATGACCGTCAGGACGATCTCGCCCTGGGCGGTGAGCCGCGCCGGGGAGAGGCCGACGTCCTCCGGGCGCACCACCCGCTCGGTGATGGCCAGACCCGCCATGGGCTCGAGCAGGTCCTCGATCACCTCGCCGGCGTTCGGGGCGGAGATCGACAGGCCGAGCATGCGGCCCGCCGACTCCGCGGTGGGGATGACGACGTCCGCGCCGCCCTGCCGCAGCACGCCGATGTTCTGCTCCTCGCGGGCGGCCGCGGCGATGGTCGCCGTGGGCGCCAGCCGGCGGGCGGTGAGCGTGACCAGCACGTTCGTGTCGTCGCGGTCGGCGGCGACGATGATGCGCTCCGCAGTGGGCACCGCGGCCTGGCGCAGCACCTCCTCGCGGCGGGCGTCACCGAGCACCGCGACGCAGCCCATCGCGCCGGCGCCCTTGACGTTGCCGCCGTTGGTGTCCACGACGACGATGCTCTCGGCGGGGTAGCCCTGGTCGATGAGCGCCCGCGCGGCCGACCGGCCCTTCGTGCCGAAACCGATGACGACGGTGTGCTGCTTCACGCGTCTCCTCCAGCGCTGGAACCGGAACAGCTGGCGGCTGCGCTCGGTGAGCACCTCGATGGTGGTGCCGACCAGGACGATCAGGAACAGGAACCGCAGCGGCGTGACGAGCAGGATGTTCGTCAGCCGGGCCGACTCGGTGACCGGGGTGATGTCGCCGTAGCCGGTGGTCGAGAGCGTGACGGTGGCGTAGTAGAACGCGTCGAGCAGCGTCCGCACCCGGCCGTCGCCGTCCCGGTAGCCGTGACGTTCCAGGTACACGACGACGGCGACCACGACGATGCAGGCGACCGCGACGAAGAGCCGCACCACGATCGCCCGTACCGGACCCCGGTCCCGCTCGGGGAACAGGATGCGCGAGCGCACGTCGTCCGGCACAAGGCCGCACACTACTGGGCGGCCGTGCTGCAGGGTCGCACCCGACGGGGCGGTGCGGGGGACGACGCAGCCGCGGGTGCCGGGCCGGGTCCGTCCGGCGGGCCGGCGGGTGGTGGAGCCGGCGGGTCAGCCCCGGTCGCGCTCGGCCAGGAAGGCCTCGAACTGGGCGCCCAGCTCGTCGGCCGTGGGCAGCGGGGCCGACTGCGCGAGCAGGCCGCGTCCGGTCGCGGAGACGAAGGCGTCGTACTGGTCCTCCAGCGCCTTGACGACCTGGGCGACCTCGGCGTTGTCCCGCACCTGCTCGGCCAGCTGCTCCTGCACCCGGGCGGCGGACTCGTCCAGTCCGGCGGTGGGCAGCAGCAGCCCCGACGAGTCCGCGAGCGCCTGGATCAACGTCCGGGCGGTCTCCGGGTACTCGGAGCGGGCGATGTAGTGCGGCACGTGGGCGGCGAAGCCGATGGCGTCCCGGCCGGCCTGGCCGAACCGGTACTCCAGCAGGCCCGTCGCATGCCCGGGCACCTGCACGGTGCCGATCCAGTCCTGCGCGGTCTCGACCAGCCCCGGCCGGGTGGCGTGCACCGACATGCCGGTCGGCCGGGTGTGCGGCACGCCCATCGGGATGGCCATCAGGCCGACGGTCAGCCGGACGGCGAACCGGTCGGCGATCTGACCGACGGCCGCCACGAACGCCTCCCAGCGGATGTCCGGCTCCGGCCCGGTGAGCAGCAGGAAGGGGGTCTCCGCCTCGTCGCGCACCAGGTGGATCTGCAGGGCCGGGGCGTCGTACTCGGTGAACGCGTTCTTGCTGAAGGTCAGCGTCGGGCGCCGGGACCGGTAGTCCAGCAGGGCGTCGACGTCGAAGGTGGCGACGACCGTGTGCGGCAGCACCGAGAGCAGATGCGACACCGCGAGGCTCGCCCCGGAGCCGGCGTCGACGTACCCGTCCAGGCCGTGCACGAGCACCGGGTTGGCCAGCTCGTCCAGCTCCGGCACCTCGAGGTGCAGCTCGTACAGCTCGCCCGGTTCTCCGAACATCGCGTCACCCTCTCTCGCGCCCCGCCGGCCGGGTCGTCGTCCCGCGACGGCGTTCCCGCCATTGTCCCCCGCCCCGAGCCGCGGCGGGTCGTGCTCCGCAGCGGCCACCGGCCGGCGGTCGTAGCCGACAACCGCGCGTCCCGCGGCGGCATTCCCGGACCGCAGGATCCGCCGTCCGCCCTCCGCCGTCTGCCCGTGCCGGGTGCACCGGGTCCCGCGGACGGGCGGTGCGGACGGCGGTGCGGCCCGGCGAGGCCGGGCGGGGTGCGGCAGGGGTGCGGCTCGGCCGTCAGCGGAAGACGATGGTGCGGGTGCCGTCCAGCAGCACCCGGTCCTGCAGGTGGTACTCCAGACCCCGGGCCAGCACCGCCTTCTCGATGTCCCGCCCGCGCAGGGCCATGGCGGCGGCGGAGTCGGTGTGGTCCACCCGGATGACGTCCTGCTCGATGATCGGCCCGGCGTCGAGCTCGGCGGTGACGTAGTGGCAGGTCGCGCCGATGATCTTGACACCGCGCTGGTGCGCCTGGTGGTACGGCCGCGCGCCGCGGAAGGACGGCAGGAAGCCGTGGTGGATGTTGATCAGCCGGCCGGCCCAGTGGTCGCACAGCTCCGGCGGGACGACCTGCATGAACCGGGCCAGCACCACCGCGTCGGGGTCCTGCCCGTCGACCAGCGCGCGGATCCGGTCGAAGGCGGAGCGCCGGCCGGCGTCGTCGCCCGGCACCGGCACCGTCTCGAACGGCACGCCGAACATCCGCGCCACCGGCGCCAGCCGGTCGTGGTTGCCGATCACCAGGGCGATGTCGGCACCGAGCTCGCCGGCGTGCCACCGCGACAACAGCTCGTAGAGGCAGTGGCCGGCGGTCGACACCAGCACCACCACCCGCTTGCCCACCCCGGTGTCCGTGACCTGCCAGTGGTCGGCGCCCAGGTCGGCGGCCACGGCGCCGAAGCTCTCCCGCAGCCGCTCCACCCCGCCGGGGACCGAGCCGGCCCGGATGACCTGCCGGGTGAAGAAGCGGCCGGAGTCCGGGTCGGAGTGGTACGCGGCCTCCACGATCCAGCCGCCCAGCTCGGCCAGGAACCCGGAGATGCGGGCGACGATCCCGGTGGTGTCCGGGCAGCTCAGCGTGAGGACCGAGCGCCGGTCGGCCTCCCGGTCGCCGGCCGGGGTCACGCCTGCAGCGAGCGAGCGGTGTACTGCGCCTCCCGCTCCAGCAGGGTCTGCACCCGCTCGACGACGATCGACTCGATCTTGCCGCCGAACAGCGGGACCGGGACGGTCGCGGTGCCGGCCACGGTGAGCGTGCTGCCGCCCGGCGCCGGCGCGATCGTCATCGTGCCCTTCATCGACGCGGGAGCGCCCTTGACGACGACGCCGAAGTCGGCGGCGTAGCCGTCGCCCTCGGCGCGCCACCGCTCGGTGCGCTCGGTGACCGGGTCTCCGTTGATCATCGCGGACACCATGCTGGGCAGCACGGACGCGGGAATGGCCTCGCGGGTGACGAGCGTGGTGACGCCGTCCGCGGTGTCCACGCTGACCACCTCGGGATCCTGACCGCCGGTCTGGGTGAGCCGGCCCTCCAGGAAGGCGCGGTCGGTCATGAGAGCGAAGACCCGGTCCGGGGGAGCGGGGAATTCGAACGTCGACGACATCGGGGTGGGCACGGGGCACTCCTGTCCTCGGGGGCTGCGGCACGGCCGGGCGGCCACCCGGTGCCCCGGGGCCGGTCCCGGCACACCCGGCGGCACCCGCCGGCCTGCGCCGCGAGGTCGAACCTACCTGCCGCACTACCCTGCGCAGGTGCCCCGCACCACCGCCGGCGTCCGCCTCGCCGACCTCACGACCCTGCGGCTGGGTGGTCCCGCCCGGTCGCTGGTCACCGTCACCGACGAGGCGGAGCTGGCCGACGCCCTCACCGACGACGCCCTGGTCCTCGGCGGCGGCTCGAACCTGGTGGTGGCGGACGCCGGGATCGACGCCCCGGTCGTGCGGATCGCCATCCCGGGGATCACCCAGGACAGCGGCGACGGGGATGCCGACACGGTGACCATCGGCGCCGGCGAGAACTGGGACGAGGTGGTGCAGCGGCTGGTCGACGACGGCAGGTGCGGGCTGGCGCCGCTGTCCGGGATCCCGGGCTCCACCGGCGCGACGCCGGTGCAGAACGTCGGCGCCTACGGCACCGAGGTGTCCGACCTGCTGGTGTCCGTGCGGGTGGTCGACCGCCGGACCCGTCGCGCGGCGACCCTGCCCGCCGCCGAGCTCGGACTCGGCTACCGGACGTCGGCGCTGCGCGGCACGGGCCTGGCGGTGGTGACGGCGGTGACGTTCCGGCTGCCCCGGACGCCGGCCCCGGTCCGGTACGCCGAGCTGGCGCGCGCGCTGGGCGTGCAGCCCGGCGAGGTGGCCGACGAGCGGGACGTGCGCGAGGCCGTGCTCACCCTGCGGCGGTCCAAGGGGATGGTGCTGGACCCGGCGGACCCGGACAGCCGCAGTGCGGGTTCGTTCTTCACCAATCCGATCCTGGACGCGGCCGGGTGGGCGGCGGCCCGGGACCGGATCGCCGAGCGGCTGGGCGACGTCCCGGTGCCGCACTACCCGGCGGGCGAGGGCGTCAAGCTGTCCGCGGCCTGGTTGATCGAGCGGGCCGGGTTCCACCGCGGGCACCGAGGACCGGGCGGTCGGGTGGGGGTCTCCGGCAAGCACACCCTGGCGCTGGTCACCCGCGACGGCGGCACGACCGCGGACCTGGTGGAACTGGCCGCCGACATCCGGGACCGGGTGCTGGACCTGTTCGCCGTCCGGCTGGAACCCGAACCGGTGTTCGTCGGGGTGGCCCTGCCGACCACCGACCGACGACCGCCGACCGCCGACCGACGACCGACGACCGCTGACCGCCGACCGCCGACCGACGACCGCTGACCGCCGTCCGCCGACCGCTGACCGCCGTCCGCCGAACGTCGCTCGTTGAGCGCTGTCCGGTCGCCGCTGTGCTCCTGCTGTCCTCCGGCTCGCCTGCCCGCTCGCCGTCGCCCCGCTGCCGTCCTCGGCAGGACAGCGCGGACAGCGGGGACCAGCGGCCGGACCGGCCCGCTCCGCCGCGACCGACGACGACCACACGCCCCGGCCCGTAGCCTGGAAGGTCGATCGGGCCGGACGGTCGGATGGCCGGAGGACGAGAAGAGGGCGGGCGTGGTCAGAGGTCGGGCGATCGGCGGTTCACGGCGGCGCGGCGGGCTCCTGGTGGGGGTGCTGGTGACCGTGCTCGCGGCCGGGGCGTGCACCAGCGCGAACGAGGACCGGGTCGTCACGGTCACGGTCAACCCGGGCCAGCAGACCAGCTCCCAGGTGACCGTCCCGCCGCAGACCGGCACGGCCGGGACCGGCGACGGAGGCGGTGCCGCGGCGACGACCGGCAGCTCCGACCCGTCGACGGGGAGCACGAACAACGGCGTCCGGGTCACCAGCAAGCCCAGGTTCGGCACCAAGAACATCGCCCCTAACGAGCCGGTCGTGATCACCGTGTTCTCCGGGCAGATCCAGAAGCTGCAGCTGATCGGCGACGACGGGTCCCGGGTCGACGGCAAGATCTCCGCCGACAAGGCGACCTGGACCAGCACCGATCGCATGGACTACGGCATCACCTACACCGCGGACGGCGTCGCCAAGGCGGTTCTGAACGGGGCTGCCGTGCCGATCAGCGGCACGATCAGCACGGTGACGCCCAAGAAGACGATGGGCATCCAGATCAACATCCCGGACGGTGGCACCGTCGGGATCGCGGCGCCGATCATCGTGACGTTCCTGGGGCAGGTCGCCGACAAGGCGGCCGCCGAGGCCGCGCTCAAGGTCACGACGTCCGCCGGCGACGCGGTGCAGGGCAACTGGGCGTGGGTGCAGGACGAGGACTTCCAGCGGCTGGGCTACAAGCAGTCCCAGGCGCACTGGCGCCCGACCAAGTCGCCGGAGAGCCCGACGCCGTACTGGCCGGCCGGGACCAAGGTGACGTTGCAGGCCGACCTGCGGGGCGTCGACTACGGCGGCGGGGTGTGGGGTCGCGAGGACGTGGTCTCGCGGTTCTCGATCCGGCCGGACGCGCAGATCGTCAAGGCAGACGCCGCCAGCCACCGGTTGGTCATCACGGTCGACGACAAGGTGGTGAAGAACTACGCCGTGTCCTACGGCAAGGAGTCGATCCCGGGTCGCGGCACGCTCAACGGCATCCACGTGGTGACCAACAAGTATCCCGAGTACGCCATGTGCAACCCGCAGTTCGACTACTGCAACGCCAAGGAGAAGTGGGCCGTCCGGATCAACAACAACGGCGAGTTCATCCACGAGAACCTCAAGGCGCAGGCAGCCTTCGGCATCGCCAACGTCTCGCACGGCTGCGTGAACATGGGTGAGCCGGACGCCAAGCAGTACTACGACTCCGCGATGTACGGCGACCCCGTCGAGGTGACCAACACCGGCGGTCCGGCCATGAGCGAGGCCGACGCCCTGTACGACTGGATCTACACGCCGGACGAGTGGAAGGCGCTGTCCAAGCTCGGCTGACGCACGGGTGCGGGGCCGGCCGGGATGCCGGTCCGCCCGGGCGTCCGTCCGGCGTGGGTACGGTGCAGGCGTGACCGGAGCGAGCTCGTCCAGGCCCGCCGGCGCACCGATCCGCAGGCTCGCGGTGCTGTGCCTGCACACCTCGCCGCTGGAACTCCCGGGCACCGGCGACGCCGGCGGCATGAACGTCTACGTGGCGCAGACCGCCCGCCGCCTGGCGCAGCGGTCGATCGAGGTGGAGATCTTCACCAGGGCGACGTCCAGTCGGCAGCCGCCGTCCGTGCAGCCGTGGCCTGGGGTCACGGTGCGGCACGTGGTGGCCGGGCCGTTCGAGGGGCTGGCCAAGGACGACCTGCCGGGCCAGCTGTGCTCCTTCGCCGCCGGTGTGCTGCGGGCCGGCGCCCGCCGCGAGCCGGGGGCGTACTCGCTGGTGCACTCGCACTACTGGCTGTCGGGGCAGGTCGGCTACCTGGTCAAGGACCGGTGGGGAGTCCCGCTCGTGCACTCGGCGCACACCCTGGCCAGGGTGAAGAACCTGGCGCTCGCCACCGGGGACCGGCCCGAGCCCGCCGGTCGGGTGATCGGCGAGGACCAGGTGCTGGCGGAGGCCGACCGGTTGGTGGCGAACACCGGCGTGGAGGCGGACCAGCTGCGCGAGTTGTACGGCGCCGACCCTTCGCGGGTCGACGTCGTCCCGCCGGGGGTGGACACCGATCTGTTCACCCCCGGGTCGCGCGCAGCCGCGCGGGCCGCGTCCGGACTGCCGGCCGACGAGGTGCTGCTGGTGTTCGCCGGCCGCTTGCAACCGCTCAAGGCCCCGGACCTCTTGATCCGGGTCCTGCCGGTGCTGCTGCGCCGGTACCCGGGGACGCGGTTCCGGGTCGTCGTCGCGGGCGGCACGTCCGGCTCCGGTCACCGCACCGACCGGGACCTGCGGGCGCTGGCCGGGTCGCTCGGCGTCGTGGACCTGGTCGAGCTGCGCCCGCCCATGCCCCCCGAGCAGCTCGTGCAGCTGTACCGGGCGGCCGACGCGGTGGTCGTGCCGAGCCACAACGAGTCGTTCGGCCTGGTGGCGTTGGAGGCGCAGGCTGCGGGTACCCCGGTGGTCGCGGCGGCCGTGGGCGGGCTGCCGGTCGCGGTGGCCGACGGGGTCTCCGGCGTGCTGGTGCGGGACCACGACCTCGGCCGCTGGGCGGACGCGATCGCCGGCGTGGTGCTCGACCCCGCCCGCCGGGCCGCGCTGGCCGCAGGCGCCGTCCGGCACGCCGCGCGATTCTCCTGGGAGGCCACCGTCGACGGGTTGCTCGAGACGTACCGGCGGGCGGTGCAGCCGCCGCCGGGCCAGGTCGGCGACCGCCCCGGTCGCGACGGTGACGTCCGCGCCGCCAGGGACCACGGTCGGCCGGACGCGGTCGGCGGGGACGGTGCCGGCCGGACCGGCGCGCCGGTCGGCTCCGGCCGGGTGGCGCGGTGACCGCGTCCGGGCCTCTGACCGGTGGCGACCCGATGACCGGCGCGAACCCGGTGACCGATCCCGACCTCGTCGCCGACACCGACGCGATGACCGATCCCGACACGGCGGGCGGTGTGCCGGGCCGGCTCGACGACCTCCCCGACGACGGCCGCTGGAGTCCGGACGCGCGCCGCGTCGGCCGGGCGCTCGCCGCGCTGGGCGTCGACGCCCGGCCGGAGCCGCCCGACGCGTTCCTGCTCACGCTGCCGGGCGAGCGGCGCTACCGGACGCTGGTGTGGTTGCTGGTCGGGACGCACGAGCTGCTGGTCGAGTCGTTCGTCTGCCGGCGGCCGGACG
The DNA here is from genome assembly GCF_014646215.1 of Nakamurella endophytica. Classification (GTDB taxonomy): domain Bacteria; phylum Actinomycetota; class Actinomycetes; order Mycobacteriales; family Nakamurellaceae; genus Nakamurella; species Nakamurella endophytica. Next base: position 28,746 of record NZ_BMNA01000014.1, on the reverse strand, counting down.
AGAACGCCGACGGCGTCCACCGCTTCCTGCTGCAGCGCAATGCCCGGCTGCGGTCGGTGGCGTACGCCATCGACGCCGACGGCGACATCCACCTCGTCGGTCGCGTCGGCCTGCGACCGCTCGCCGACCCCGCGGTGCTCGCCGACGAGCTGGACACCGTGCTCGGAGTCGTGCTGAGCACCTCGGACGAGGACTTCAACCAGATCCTCGAGCGCGGCTTCGCCGGCGCCATCCGGCGGGAATGGGCCTGGCGGACCGAGCGCGGTTACGCGGTGAAGAACCTGCAGGCGTTCCGCCACCTCATCGGCCCGGACGCGACCGGAGGCTGACCCGCCGTCCGGGATCCCGGACGACCACCGGCCGGGACGCCGCACGTGCCCCGCAGTCCCCGGCGGCCGCGGCGCCGCCCGTATCCGCGGCTGAACACGTCGCTGCCCGTCGCCGACTCCGGTGCTGCCGCCCGGACGGCCCCTCACCGGTGCGTCCGGGTGCCCGACCCGTTGCCGGATCGTGACGCGGCGCCGTGCAGCCCGCGACCGCGGTCGTTCCGTCCGGCCTCCATCGGGGGTGCCGCCCCCACGCGAGGGAGGTCGTCGATGACCGCACGCCGCAGGGCCGCACTGTGCGCGGCCGCGCTGTCCGTCGGGCTGCTCGGCCTGGTGGCCGCCTGCACCGGCTCGAACTCCGGCGCGGGCGCCGCGTCGTCGTCGTCGTCCGCGGCGTCGTCGGCCGCGACGGAGAACGTCGCGGCCGGCGGAGCCGCCCGCGCCCCGGCGTCGTCGTCGTCCTCCAGTGCCGCGCCCTCGGCCGGATCGGCCGCCGGCCGGGCGACCGGCGCCGCGGACGCCGGTGCCGTCCTGCAGGGGCCGGTCGGGCGGCAGGTGATCAAGACGGCTTCGGTCGACGTGACCGTCGACGTCCGCAGTGGCGGGCGCGGCGCGGCGGCCGACAACCAGCTCGTCGTGGACGCGGTCGGCGCGGCGTACGACAAGGTACAGACCCTGGTCGGGTCGCAGGGCTTCGTGGGCGCGGCCACCAACCGGGGAGCCACCGCCAGCGTCACGCTCCGCGTGCCGGTCGCCGACTACGGGACCGTGCTGTCGGCACTGCAGGACTACGGCCGGGTCACCGCGAGCACGGAGAAGGCCGACGACGTCACGGGTCAGGTGGCCGACCTGACCGCCCGGGTCAAGACCATGCGGGCGGGCGTGGACTCGGTACGGACGCTGCTGACCAAGGCCACCCGGATCCAGGACATCATGGCGATCGAGTCGGAGCTCAACCAGCGGCAGGCGGACCTGGAGTCCATCGAGGGCCAGCTGGCCGCGGTCTCGAACCAGGTCGCGCTGTCGACGATCACCGTCAACCTGCAGGGCCGGCTGGTCGGGGTCAAGCCACCGGCGCCGGCGCCGGCGCCGCCACCCGGCAAGAGCGGGTTCGCCGCCGGCCTGACCCACGGCTGGGATGCCCTGAAGGCGTTCCTCACCGGCGCGGCCGCGTTCCTGGGCGCGGTGCTGCCGTTCCTGCCGCTGCTCGCGGTCGTCGCGGCGGTGGCCCTGGTCTGGCGCCGGCACGTCCTGCGCGCCCGCCGGCCGCAGCCGCGGCCTGCCGAGCCCGCCGGCTGATCGGCACCCGAGGCCCCACACCACTCCCGGCGACCGGCGGGCCACCCCGCGCCCGCCGGTCCGGCAGCCGCGGCCACTGCGGCAGACTGATCGCCATGTCCTCGACGTTGATCCTGCTCCGCCACGGCGAGAGCACCTGGAATGCCCTGAACCTGTTCACCGGCTGGGTGGACGTGCCGCTGTCGGAGCGGGGGCAGGAGGAGGCCCGCAAAGGCGGCGAGCTGCTGAAGTCGGCCGGTCTGCTGCCGGACGTGGTGCACACGTCGCTGCTGCGCCGCGCGATCACCACCGGCAACCTGGCCCTGGACGCGGCCGACCGGCACTGGATCCCCGTCCGCCGGACCTGGCGGCTCAACGAACGGCACTACGGGGACCTGCAGGGCAAGGACAAGAAGCAGACGCTGCAGGCCTACGGCGAGGAGCAGTTCATGCTGTGGCGCCGGTCCTACGACGTGCCGCCGCCGCCGATCGCCCCGGACAGCGAGTTCTCGCAGGCCGGCGACCCCCGCTACGCGGACCTGGGGCCGGAGATGCCGACCACCGAGTGCCTGGCGGACGTGGTCGCCCGGCTCGAGCCCTACCTGCGCGGACCGATCGCGGACGACCTGCGTGCCGGCCACACCGTGCTGCTCGCCGCGCACGGCAACTCGCTCCGCGCCGTGGTGAAGCTGCTCGACGGCATCGGCGACGAGGCCATCGCCAAGGTCAACATCCCCACCGGCCAGCCGCTGGCCTACGAGCTGGACGCGGATCTGCGCCCGGTGACGGCCGGCGGCACCTACCTGGACCCGGAGGCCGCTGCGGCCGCGATCACGGCGGTCGCGAACCAGGGCCGCTGACCCCGGCGGCCGCCCGGCCCGGCAGGCGCACCGGGCGGCCGCCGGGCCCGGGTGAACGTCGGGTGACGTCCGGGTGTGCGGCACCGGTCCGGCGGGCGTCGACCGGGTCAACCCGCGGCGAGCGGGGCGCGCTCGGGCAGGACGGCGCCCGACCGGCCCCTACCATCGCCGTATGTCCTGGTTCGCCGTGCTCGGCGTCGCGGCGGCCGGCGTGCTGCTCGGTGTCGTGCTCGCGGCGCTGGTGGCGCGGTACCGCCGGCGTCCGCGCGGCGCCGAGGACGGCCCGGTGTCGGACGCGGGTGCCCACGCCCAGCTGGTGCTGGCCCGCTCGCCGGTCGGGCACGTCCTGCTCGACGCCTCGACCCGGATCCTCTACACCACGCCCGCGGCGGGTCAGCTCGGCGTGGTCCGCGCCGGCCTGCCCCATCCGTCCGTCGCGGCGGCCGCCTCCAGGGCGCTGGCCTCGGGGGAGCCGGTCGACGTCGAGCTGCGCGGCCCTGACTCGCCGCCGGGCCTGTTCGGCCCGCGACCGGCGCCGATGACCGTGCACGTCACGGTGCGCCCCTTGCGGGCCGGGCCGGTGCTGGTGGTCGCGACCGACGACACCGAGGGCTCCCGGCTGGAAGCGGTCCGGCGCGACTTCGTCGCCAACGTCTCCCACGAGCTCAAGACGCCGGTGTCGGCCATGTCGCTGCTGGCCGAGGCAGTGGTCGACGGCGCCGACGACCCGGACTCGGTCCGTCGCTTCGGCGAGCGACTGGTGCGCGAGTCGACCCGGATGGGCGCCCTGGTCTCCGAGCTGCTGACGCTGTCCCGGCTGCAGGGCGCCGACCCGCTGCCCGACCTGTCCGTCGTCGAGGTGGACGGCGTGATCGGCGAGGGGCTGTCGCGTGCGTCGACCCTGGCCGAGAACGCCGGCATCACGCTGGTCCGCGGCCCCGCGTGCGGGCTGCTGGTGCTCGGCGACCGGCCGATGCTGGTCACCGCGCTGTCCAACCTGATCGACAACGCGGTCCACTACTCGCCGTCCGGCACGGCCGTCTCGGTCAGCTGCCGCGTCCGCGACGGCTACGTCGAGGTCTCGGTGACCGACCGCGGCATCGGCATCCCGGCCGAGCACCTGGACCGCGTCTTCGAGCGGTTCTTCCGCGTCGACCCGGCGCGGTCCAGGGCCACCGGCGGCACCGGCCTGGGGCTCGCGATCGTCAAGCACGTGGCCGCCAATCACGGCGGCGAGGCGACGGTGTGGTCCAAGCCGGGCACCGGGTCGACCTTCACGCTGCGCCTGCCGCTGTACCGCACCGAGCCCGACGGCCACGAGCCGGACGACGGCGCCACGGGCGGCGCCGACCCGGCCGCGGATGCCGGGGCGGATCCGATCGACGCGGGCACGCCGGGCGTGCCCGCCGGGGGTGCCGGCCGGCAGCCGCGCACCCGCACCGCACTGACCGGAGGGAACTGAGTGACCAAGGTGTTGATCGTCGAGGACGAGGAGTCGATGGCCGACCCGTTGGCCTTCCTCCTCCGCCGCGAGGGCTTCTCGACGGCGGTGGCCGGTACCGGGCCGGACGCGCTCGCGGAGTTCGAGCGGTCCGGCGCGGACATCGTCCTGCTGGACCTGATGCTGCCCGGGATGAGCGGCACCGAGGTGTGCCGGCAGCTGCGGGCCAAGGGGTCCGTGCCGGTGATCATGGTGACCGCCCGCGACTCGGAGATCGACAAGGTCGTCGGGCTGGAACTCGGCGCGGACGACTACATCACCAAGCCGTACTCGTCCCGGGAGCTGGTGGCCCGCATCCGGGCCGTCCTCCGGCGCGGCGCGGAACCGGAGGAACCCGCCGAGTCGGTGCTGGTGGCCGGCCCCGTGCGGATGGACGTGGAGCGGCACGTGGTCAGCGTGCAGGGGACCGAGGTGGCGCTGCCGCTCAAGGAGTTCGACCTCCTCGAGTACCTGATGCGCAACACCGGCCGGGTGCTCACCCGCGGGCAGTTGATCGACCGGGTCTGGGGCGCGGACTACGTCGGCGACACCAAGACGCTCGACGTCCACGTCAAGCGGCTGCGCGCCAAGATCGAGCCGGATCCGGCAGCGCCGCGCTACCTGATCACCGTGCGCGGGCTGGGGTACAAGCTCGAGGTCTGATCCACCCACGGCGTCACGCCCGCTGCCGGCGGCCGCGGGTGTGCCCGGCCTGCCGGCCGCACAGGCAGGCCGCGGGATCGGCGGCCAGGATGCGCCCGGCCTCTGCGGGCACCGCCGCCTCGGGGGCCAGTGGCGCGGCATGCCGCGCCCGTCCCAGGGCGGCGGCCCAACAGATGCGGCTGTGACCCGGCGGCCGCTCGCGGCTCCAGGTGCCACGATCGCGGACCTCGTGCGACAGGGGCCCGATGCTGCGGCGGTCGCTGCTCATGCGGACCATGGTCGAACACATGTTCGAGAGGTGTCAAGGGCCCGGTCCGCCGGTGTGGATCCCCGCCCGCGTCCGCGAGACGCGCGTGGGGTACGGCCGGCGTACGGTCGCGCCCCATGGAGGCCTGGCTGCCGGCGCTGGGGGTCGGCGTCGTCGTGGCGGCGCTGGCGGCCTTCGTGCTGCTGGCCCGGCGGGCCCGCCGGCAGGGCACCGACCACTCGTTCCTCGGGCCGTTCGAGGACATGTGGAACCCGGCGGCGCACCGGGCCGAGACCGTGGTGCGGGCCGAGGCCGAGCGCCCGGCGCCGAGCCCGGCGCCCGGCGACCCGCCGGTCGCCCTCGGCGGCGCAGCCGTCGGGCGCGACCCCGGTGCGTCCGACCAGGGGGTCCCCGGACCCCACCGGACGGGCCGGCCGGAGACGGGCGGCAGGTAGCGTGGCAGGTCCCCGGGCCAGGCGGTCCCGGCCGGGACGGCAGCAGGGAGGGGAGCCGGAGTGGCGGTGGCGGTCGGGTTGTCGACCGGCTCGGTCTACCCGGAGCCGACCTCGGCAGGGTTCTCCCGCGCAGCGGAGCTGGGCTACGACGGCGTCGAGGTCATGGTCCAGACGGAGCTGGCCAGCCAGAACCCGGACGCCATCAAGGCCTACTCCGACCGGTACCGGATGCCGGTGCTCGCGGTGCACAGCCCGTGCCTGCTGGTCACCTCGACGGTGTGGTCCACCGACCCGCTGGTCAAGCTGGCCCGGTCGATCGACATGGCCGAGAAGGTCGGCGCCCGCACCGTGGTGACGCACCCGCCGTTCGTCTGGCAGCGGGCGGCGGCGGCCAGCTTCACCGAGTCGGTCGCCGAGCTGCAAAGCCGCACCGACGTGGTCATCGCCGTCGAGAACATGTTCCCGCTCAAGGTGGCCGGTGCGCTGGTGAACGGGTACCGGCCGCACTGGGACCCGGTCTCGGCCGGGCACGCCCACTACACGCTCGACCTGTCGCACACCGCGACGTCCGGCATCGACACCTGGGACATGTACCGGCGCATGGGCAGCCGACTGTCCCACCTGCACCTGACCGACGGGTCCGGCAGCACCAAGGACGAACACCTGGTGCCCGGCCGCGGGGCGCAGCCGTGCGCCCGGATCCTGCAGTCCATGGTGGCCGACGGCTTTTCCGGGTCGGTCGTCGTCGAGATCTCCACCCGGACGGTCAGCGCCGCACAGCGGGTGGTCGACGTCCGGGAGTCGCTGGAGTTCGCCCGGCGGTACCTGGGGCCCGGACCGGGACGCGGCTGACCCGTCCTCGGGCATCCGCTGCGAGAGATGCCCGTCGCGCCGGCCCGTCGAGCGCCGGCGCGCCGACCGGCGGCGGACCTCAGGACAGGACGATCGACCGGGTCAGGTGCGGCGGCGTGTCGGGGTCCAGATCCCGGTGCAGCGCGACCGCCACGGCCAGCCGCTGGGCCAGCACCAGCGAGGCCAGCGGGTCGTCGTCGCTGCGGACCACCGTGGCGCCGGTCGCCCGGATCTGGTCCTCCAGGCCGGCCGGCGGCTCGCCGAAGATCCACGCCAGGGTCCGCTCCTGGGCCACCGCGATCGGCCCGTGCCGGTAGTCCCACGCCGGGTAGGACTCCGACCAGGCCAGCGCCGCCTCCCGCATCTTGAGCGCGGCCTCGTGCGCGATGCCCACCGAGGTTCCCGTGCCGAGGAAGACGAACTGCCAGCGGTCCTGCCAGCCCGGCGGCAGGTCCGCGGTCACGGCCGCCCGCCCCTGCTCGACGACCGGGCCGAGGTCCTCGCCGAGCCCGGCCCGCAGCAGTAGCAGTGCGCTGGTCGCGAACCTGGTCTGCACCACGGACTGCTCGTCGGCGAAGTCCAGCAGCACGGTGTCGTCGGCGGCCGACGCACCGGGCGACCGCGGGTCGCCGATCACGGCCAGCGTCCGCTGCCCGTCCGGCAGCCGGCGCAGCAGGTCGAGCACCTCGGTGGTGGTGCCGGAGCGACTGATCGCCACCACGAGGTCGTACTGACCGGCGCGGGCGTCGGGGAACTCGGAGGCGGCGAACGCATCGGTCCAGCCCTGACCCGCCGCTTCGCGGTGCACGGCGTAGCTCTGCGCCACGAACCAGCTGGTGCCGCAGCCCACCACGGCCACCCGCTGGCCGGGTCGGGGCAGCACGTCGCGGACCCGGGGCAGCAGTTCCAGGGCCCGCTGCCAGGTCTCGGGCTGGCTGGCGATCTCGGCGGTCACGTGGGCGGCGGGGGTCATCGGCGCGGGGGTCATCAGCACTGTTCCTGACGGGAAGGGACGGACGGGATCGGTGCGCGGGACCCGGCGGTCCGGGACCAGCGACGGCGAGGGCGAAGCGGTCTGCGGCGCCACCCGGGCGGTGTCGGGCCGGCCGGCGGCATCACTTCACGGCGCCGGCGGTCAGTCCGCCGATCAGCCGCTTCTCGATGACCGCGAACAGCACCACGACCGGCAGCACGGCGACGACAGAGACGCCGAAGATGTACTGCCACTCGGCGTTGTACAGGCCGATGAACCGCGGCAGCGTCACCGTCAGCGGCTGCTTGTCGTTGCTCGTCATGATCACCGAGGACGCGGCGTACTCGTTCCACGACGCCACGAAGACGAAGATGACCGCGGTGACGATGCCCGGCCAGACCAGCGGGAGCGACACCCGGAACAGCACCTGCAGCTTGCCGGCACCGTCGATCGTCGCCGCCTCGTCGATCTCCTTGGGGACGGCGGCGAAGAACGACTGCATGATCCACACGGCGAACGCCAGGTTGAACGCGGCGTTGATCAGGATCATCGCGAGCCAGGTGTCGTTGATGCCCAGCTGCAGCATCTCCCGGAACAGGCCCACGGCCAGCACGGTGGGCTGCAGCATCTGCGTGACGAGCACCAGCAGCAGAAAGGCCAGCCGGCCCGGGAAGCGGAACCGGGCCGTGTAGTAGGCCGCCGGCGTCGCGCAGACCAGCACCAGCAGGGTGGCGAACGTCGAGATGACGACGGTGGCGATGAGGCCCTTGACCGGGTCCACGCTGGACGACCACATGGTGAGGTAGTTGCGGAACAGCACCGACGGGCCGAAGTAGGTCGGCGGGATGTGGGTGATGTCCGGCTGGGACCGCAGCGACCCGGACAGCATGATCACGTAGGGCAGCAGGAAGACCACCACGATGACCACGGCGCCGATCGCCATGGCGACCGGGTTGGACCGTCGGGAGGCGCCGCCGCCGGCGCGCCGCCGGGGCGGCCGGCCGGTGCGCCGGTCGCGGACGGTGGGGACCGGCGCGATGCTCGGCGTGGCGGTCACCTCAGACCTCCCGGGTCGGCCGGACGACGGCCAGGTAGATGGCGATGATGACGAGCACCACCAGGAAGTTGACCACCGACAGCGCCGACGAGACACCGGGTCCCAGCGCGGTTTTGTACTTGAAGATCAACGTCGTGGTGATGTCCGCGCCATAGCCCGGTAGCGAGCCGGTGAGCACCCGCAGGATCGGCAGCGAGTTGAAGACGTTGATGATGTTGATCAGGGTGGCGACCGCGATGGCCGGCCGCAGGATGGGCAGCACCACCCGCAGGTAGCGCACGGCGGGACCGGCGCCGTCGACCTGCGCGGCCTCCAGCACCTCTCCGGGCACCGACTGCAGGCCGGCCAGCACCGTGTACGTGGTGAACGGCAGCGACACGAAGACGGCGACGAACACGGCCACCCAGAACGCGGACGTCGCGTTCTGCGTGAACCCGTACGGCGCCGACAGGATCCCCAGGTCGACCAGGGCCTTGTTGATCAGGCCGTAGTCGCGGTTGAGGCCGTAGTAGAAGACGGTCGAGGTCATGACCACCGACGCGGCCCACGGCACGACGACCGCCAGCCGCACCAGCTTGCGGCCGCGGAAGGTCTTGTCGAGGAACTGCGCCAGCGCGAGCGAGAGGAGCACGGTCGCCACGACGACGACCACGGTCCAGACGAAGGTGTTGAGGAAGACCTTGCCGATCGGCACGGCCGGGAACGTCAGGGCCGTGCGGAAGTTCGACCACCCGGCGGCGCCGGTCTCGACGCCGATCTTGGTGATCTTCCGGAACGCCGTGTAGATCATGTAACCGGCCGGGTAGAGCACCACGCCGATGATCAGCACCAGCGCCGGTGCCAGCCAGGGCAGGGCGGCCAGCAGAGCGCGGCCGCGGCCGCGGCGCCGGACCTCCGGCGGGTGCAGCGCGGTGGCCATCGGGGCTCCTGTCGTCCGGTCGGGGTCGGTGGGTCCGGCACGGGAGCCGGTCGGGGTGCGGGTGCGCCCGCGAGCGTCGGTCCGCGCGCGGCCCCGGGGCGGCGCGCGCGGACCTGTGGCCGCCCCGGCGGCCGGGCGGTGGCGACGTGCGCGCACCGCCCGGCGGCCGGCGACGGGGCGGGTCAGCCCGCCGCGTCGACCTGCGCCTGGATGTCGTCCAGGGTCTCCTGGCCGGACTTGGTGGCGATCTCACCGCCGTTGGCCTGCAGGGCGTTCTGCAGGTTGGACCAGTTCGGGTTGCTCTGGGGCAGGAACTTGACGTTGGGCAACGCGTCGTAGAACGGCTTGTTCTCCGGCGTCGACTGCTCGCCGAGCTTGATCGCGCCCTCCGTCACCGGCAGCAGACCGGTCCCGGCTGCCCACTTCTGGTACACCTCGGGGCTGTACATGTAATCCAGGAAGGCCTTCGTCGCCTGCTTGCGGCTGTCGTCCTTGTTGTCGAAGGCGACGATGAAGTCCGTGACGCCGAGCGAGACGTTGGTGGTGCCGTCCTTGCTCGGCACCGGCGCCAGCTCGAACTTGACGTTCGGGAACTTCTTCCGGGTCTCGGCGACCAGGCCGGGGTGGGTGATGTACATGCCGAGCTTGCCCTGGTTGAACAGGTCCGCGACGGCCTGCCGGTTCGTGGCGCCGGGGTTCGGCTGTACCGCGGCGCCGTCGATGAACTTCTTCATCTCGTCGAACGCCGCGACGTTGGCGGGCGAGTTGGCGGTGATCTTGCCGGAGCTGTCGACCCAGTCGCCCTTGTTGCCCCAGATCCACAGGCTGGCCTCGACCTGCGCCTCCTCCTTGCCCAGCGGCATGCCGTAGCCGGAGATGCCGTTGCCCAGCTTCTGGATCTTCTGGGCGTCGGCCAGCAGCTCGTCCCAGGTCTTCGGCGGCGTGCTCACCCCGGCCTGCTGGAACAGCTGGGTGTTGTAGACCATGATCCGCGCCGAGGCGATGTCCGGTGCGGCCCACTGCTTGCCGTCGGTGCCCTTGCCGTTGGCCGCCAGGCTCGGGACGATCGACGAGAAGGTCGCCGGGCTCATCACGTCGGTGATCGGGTAGAGCAGGTTGTTCTTGACGTAGTCGGCGTAGTTGTTGTCGTTGAGGATGTCCGGCAGGTCGTTGCCCTGGATCCGGGTCTGCACCTTGTCGGTGAAGCCGTCCCACGCCTCGATCTGCAGGTTGACCTTCACGTTCGGGTACAGCTTGTTGTAGCCCGAGATGATCGTCTCCCAGTCCGACTTCGAGGAGTCGGCGTAGCTGGGAGCGAGGATCGAGATGCTCGTCGACAAGTTCGCATCGCCGGTCATCGGGGCGCCGCTGCCGCCCGAACCGGCCGTCGAACCGGACGAGGAGGTTCCGGAGGACGAGCCGCCGGAGGTCGCTGCGGACGACGACCCGGCGGAGGACGCGGGGGACGATTCTGCGGACGACGCCGGGCTCGAGACGGACGAGCTCGACGACGTGGACGACCCGCCGGACGACGAACCTCCGCAGGCGGCGAGCAGCAGTCCTGCGCTGAGCGTCAGGCCGGTCAGGACGGCGGATCTCTTCATGGGCAGCTCCGGGGTGAGGTGGTGGACTGCGAGTTTCTGCGCGTAAAACGCGCCAAAAGTGCAACTTCGAGCAGATTACTGCTCATCTTGAAGGAGCACGCAGGTGGCGTCAAGCGGTCGACGGAGTGACGCGGCGCCGTCCGTCCGCCAGAGGATCGTCGCCCGCCGCCCGTCCGGCAGCCCGGCGGCACGCCGCGTCGCGTCCCGCGGACCGGGCGGCCGGGACCCGTGCGCCGCCCGCGGCGGGCCGCCGGACGCCGTGGGTGCCGCGCGCCACCTCGTACGATGCCGGGATGCCCCTGCGCCTGTACGACACGGCGGCCCGCGAGGTGCGGCCGTTCGAGCCGCTGCATCCCGGGCGGGTCGGTCTGTACAACTGCGGGGCCACGGTGCAGGCCGTGCCGCACATCGGCCACCTGCGGGGGGCCGGCATCGTGTACGACGTGCTGCGTCGCTGGCTCGAGTTCAGCGGCTTCGAGGTGGTGCATGTCCGGAACGTCACCGACATCGACGACAAGATCCTGACCAAGGCGGCCGAGGCCGGCCGGCCGTGGTGGGCCTGGGCCGCCGAGCACGAGCGGGAGTTCAGCCGGGCCTACGACGCCCTGGGCTGCCTGCCGCCCACCGTCGAACCGCGCGCCACCGGCCACATCCCGCAGATCCAGCAGATGATCGCGGAGTTGATCGACGCCGGCCGTGCCTACGCGGCCGCCGGCGACGTCTACTTCGCCGTCCGGACGCAGCCGGACTACGGGTTCCTGTCCGGGCAGCGGCTCGACGAGATGGTGCAGGGCGAGTCCGAAGGCGCCGGCAAGCGGGACCCGGCCGACTTCACGATGTGGAAGGCCGCCAAGCCGGGGGAGCCGTCCTGGCCGTCGCCCTGGGGTCCCGGTCGCCCCGGCTGGCACATCGAGTGCTCCGCGATGGCCCGCGCCTACCTCGGCGACGCGTTCGACATCCACGGCGGCGGGATCGATCTCATCTTCCCGCACCACGAGAACGAGGCGGCGCAGTCGCACGGCACCGGCGCCGGGTTCGCCCGCTACTGGGTCCACTCGCACTGGGTGACGATGGCCGGCGAGAAGATGTCCAAGTCGCTGGGCAACGTGCTGTCGGTGCCGGCGCTGACCCGGCGGGTCCGGCCGATCGCCCTGCGGTACTACCTGGTGAGCGTGCACTACCGCTCGTCGATCGAGTTCTCCGACGGTGCTCTGGACGACGCGGCCACGGCGTTCGAGCGGGTCGAGGGCTTCCTGTCCCGGGTCGCGGAACGGGTGGGTCCGGCCGGGGTCGGCGACGTCCCCGAGGACTTCGCCGCGGCCATGGACGACGACCTGTCGGTGCCCCGGGCGCTGGCCGTGCTGCACGACCGGGTGCGGGCCGGCAACACGGCCCTGGCGGCCGCGGACGGCGACGGAGCCGCGGCGGAGGCGTCGGCGGTCCGGGGCATGCTGGCGGTGCTGGGCCTGGACCCGTTCGCCGAGCCGTGGACGTCGGCCGGCGGGACCGGCGGGGGGCTGCGCGCGGCGACGGACGCCCTGCTCACCGAGCTGCTGCAGGAGCGCACCGCGGCGCGGGCCCGGCGCGACTGGGCCGCCGCGGACGCCATCCGCGACAAACTGTCCGCGGCCGGCTTCGCCGTCGAGGACACCCCGGACGGGCCGGTCTGGTCCGTCGGCTGACCTCCCCAGGGACCGGCCGGCGCCGCCGGGCACCGGCCGGGCCCGTCCGGTCCGGTGCCACACCCGGGGGCGACGGGCGGTCGCACCGGCCCCCGGCGGGTTTGGCGGGGCGACGCCGTGCCCGGGAGGATGGCAGGGACAGCAGCACGAGGTGTGGAAGGCGGCACCGTCATGGCCGGCAACTCCCAGCGACGCGGCGCGGTCCGCAAGACGGGGACCAAGAAGGGCGCCGTCGTCGGATCCGGCGGGCAGGCGAGGCGTGGTCTGCGCGGCAAGGGCCCGACGCCGCCGGCCGAGGCGCGCAAGGGACACCCCGCCGCCCGGCGCGCCGCCGCGGCGGCCCGGCGCGACGCGGCACCCGCCGGCGGCCAGCGCCGCGACCGCGGTGACCTGCCGGAGACCGTGGTCGGGCGCAATCCCGTCGTGGAGGCGCTGCGGGCCGGAGTGCCGGCGACCGCGCTGTACGTCGCCACCGGCCTGGCCACCGACGAGCGGGTGACCGAGGCGGTGAACGCCGTGGCCGAGCGCGGCATCGCGCTGCTCGAGGTGTCGCGGGCGGAGCTGGACCGGCTCACCGGCGGTGCGGTGCACCAGGGGCTCGCGCTGCAGGTGCCGCCCTACGACTACGCGCACCCGGAGGACCTGCTGGCCCGCGCCCGGGACTCGGGGCGGCCGGCGCTCGTGGTGGCCGTGGACGGGGTGACCGACCCGAGGAACCTGGGCGCCATCGTCCGCTCGGCCGCCGCCTTCGGTGCCCACGGCGTGCTGGTGCCGGAACGCCGCTCCGCCGGGATGACCGCGTCCGCGTGGCGGACGTCGGCCGGGACCGCGGCACGGCTGCGCGTCGCCCGGTGCACCAACCTGGTCCGGACGCTCAAGGAGTACGCGGAGGCCGGGCTGATGATCGCCGGGCTGGACGCCGACGGCACGGTGGACACCGACGCGTTCGAGCTGGCCACCGGGCCGCTGGTCCTCGTGGTCGGGTCGGAGGGCCGCGGCCTGTCCCGGCTGACCCGGACCGTGTGCGACGTGACGGTGTCGATCCCGATGGCGCGCCAGGTCGAGTCGCTGAACGCGTCGGTCGCCGCCGGCGTGGTGCTGGCCGAGGTGGCGCGGCGCCGGCGGGTGGCTCAGGCCGGCTGACCGGCGGTCAAGGCGGCGACCACCCGGTCCAGCAGGTCCGGGGAGGCGTGGCGGCCCAGCACCGCGCGGGTTCCACCGTGCTCGCGCAGGTGGTCCAGCAGCATCCGGATGGCCCCCTCCGGCGCCGCCTGCAGCCCGGTCGGTGCGGTGATCGGGTCGGTGTCCGCGGACCCCCGCGCGGCGGCGGTCGGCGAGGTGTCGTCGGTGTCGTCGGTGTCGTCAGTGTCGTCGGTGTCCGCCCGGTCAGTGTCGTCCGGGGTGGCGCCGGACCGCGCCAGCCACTCCTGACGGAGCACCGCCGGCATCGCCTGGTTGGTCTCGACGTAGTCGCGGACGACGGCGTCCTCGTCCGCGCCGGCCAGGCTCTGCAGCAGCGCGACGACCGTGCCCGTCCGGTCCTTGCCGGCGGCGCAGTGCACCAGGACCGGTCCTCCCGCGGCCACCGTCTCGAGCACCTGCACCAGCCCGGCCCCGGCGTGCTCCACGATGTCGACGTAGAAGCCGCCGAGCACGGCATGCCCCTCGGCCCGGTCCGCCTGCACCCGGCGGCGGGCCCGCCGCGACGCCATCACCTGACCGGCGAGCGGCACCCGCACCACCCGGAGGCCCCGGTCGACGGCCGGCTGCCAGTCCGGCGGCATCGCCTCGTCCGGCTCGCGGAGGTCCACCGCCGTGGCGATGCCCCGCTGCTGCAGGCGCTGGACGTCCGCCCCGGTCAGCAGGTACGGCGCCGCGGAGCGGAACAGCCGTCCGGGTGCCAGTGGGGTCCCGCCGAACTCGGCCGCATCGCGGAAGTTGACCAGCCGCACCGTATCCCCCTGTATCGCCCTGTCCCGACCGACGGAGCCGTTCCGGCCGCGCCCGGGTCCCGGACCGAACCGGTGGGACGCGGACCCGCGTCGCCGGGCGCCGTGCCCGTCCGTATCGGTCTCTGCCGCCAGCCCACCACGTCGGACGCGCCGGGCGCGACCCCGGGTCGGCAAGGGGCGGCGTCCTGTCTATAGTGAGAACCATTCTCAGGAGGAGGCCTCGATGGCGACGACGGTGCGGCGGACGCCGCGGGTGGTGGCAGGATTCGTGCTCGGCGTCGTGGTGGTGGCCGCGACGGCGTGCGGCTCCACCGGCCAGGGCTCGGCGGGCAGCACGCAGAGCTCCGCCGCCGGCGGGACGCTGTCGGTGGTCGCGTCCACCGACGTCTGGGGCGACGTGGTGCGGCAGGTCGGCGGCGACCGGGTCACCGTCACCTCGCTGCTCTCCGACCCGTCGGCGGACCCGCACTCCTACGAGGCGAACGCCCAGAACCTGCTCGCCGTCAGCCGGGCCGACGTCCTGGTGCGCAACGGCGGCGGGTACGACGACTTCATGACGACGCTCATCGACTCCGCGCACAGCACCGCGCCGGTGCTCGACGCCGTGGCCCTGTCCGGTCGGGCGGAGTCCGAGGATCTGAACGAGCACGTCTGGTACGACCTGAAGACGGCCGTGACGGTGGCCGACGCCGTGGCCGACGCCCTCGGCCGCAAGGACCCGTCGCACGCCGACACGTACCGGTCGAACGCGAGCCGCTTCGACGGCGCCGTCCGGGCGCTCGAGCAGCAGGAGACCGACGTGGCCCGCACCGCCCGGGGCGCGGCGGTCGCGATCACCGAGCCGGTGCCGCTGTACATGCTGGAGGCGATCGGCGTGCAGGACCGCACGCCGGAGCGGTTCAGCGAGGCCGTCGAGAACGAGACCGACGTGGCGCCGGCCGTGCTGGCGCAGACCCTGGCGCTGTTCTCCGGCCACCAGGTGCGGGCGCTCGTCTACAACGAGCAGACCACCGGCCCGCAGACCGAGCAGGTGCTGGCGGCCGCCAAGGCCAACGGCGTCCCGGTCGTGCCGGTCACCGAGACCCTGCCGGAGGGACAGGACTACCAGGGCTGGATGAAGGCCAACCTGGACGCCATCGCCGCGGCGGTCACCCGGTGACGCGCGGGCTGCCGGCCGGCCGGTCCGGGGTGGCGGGCACCGGCCCAGCGGCCGGGACGGCCGGGGCGGCCACGACGGTCGGCGTGGCCGGGACGGCAGGGGAGCTCGGGACTGCAGAGATGGTCGGGACGCCCCTCGCGACGGTGGACACTGATCCGGTGCCCGCCCAGCCCAGCGCCTCGCCGCGTGGTGCGGTCGTCGAGCTGGCCGACGCCGAGCTGACGTACGGCGCCCGGGTGCTGTGGACCCACCTGGACCTGTCGATCCGCCGCGGCGAGTTCGTCGCCGTGCTCGGCGCCAACGGATCCGGCAAGACCAGCCTGCTCCGGGTGCTGCTCGGGCAGCAGCCGCTGCGGCACGGCTCCGCCCGGATCGCCGGGGCGCCGGTCCGGCGGGGGAGCGGCCTGGTCGGCTACGTCCCGCAGCGGGTCGCGATCGACGCCGCCGCGGCCGTGCGGGTCCGCGACCTGGTGCGGCTCGGCGTGGACGGGCACCGGTGGGGGCCGCCGTTCACCGTGGGTGCCGCCCGCCGCCGGCTCCGGGACACCGTCGACCGGCTGCTCGCGGACGTCGGCGCGGCCCACCTCGCGGACGTGCCCGTCGCCCAGCTCTCCGGCGGCGAGCTGCAGCGGGTCCGGGTCGCGCAGGCGCTGGCGACGGACCCCCTGCTGCTGCTGTGCGACGAGCCGCTGGCCGCCCTCGACCCGGCCCACCAGCAGGAGGTGGCGGCGCTCATCGACCGGCGGCGCCGCGACCGCGACACGGCCGTGCTGTTCGTCACCCACGAGGTCAACGCCGTCATCGACTACGTGGACCAGGTCCTCTACCTGGCGGAGGGACGCTGGGCCCTGGGGCCGCCGTCGGAGGTGATGACCTCGGAGCGGCTGTCCGAGCTCTACCAGGCGCCGGTCGACGTCATCCAGGCCCACGGCCGGCTCGTCGTCGTCGCGGCCAGTGACATGGCGGCCGGGCTGCACCAGTCCTGGGACGACCACCTGCCGCACCCGCCGGACGCCCACGACCACGGTCGCCACGACCCGCTGGCCACCCAGGGATGGCGCCGGTGAACGACCTGTGGAGCCGGGTCTTCGACTTCCAGAACTACGGCGCTCTACTGGCCCTGGTGCACAACTCGCTGCTGGCCGGTGCGCTGCTCGGCCTGGTCGGCGGGTTGATCGGCGTGTTCGTGGTGCTCCGCGACCTGAGCTTCGCCGTGCACGGGATCAGCGAGCTGTCCTTCGCCGGAGCGGCGCTGGCGCTGCTGCTCGGCGCCAACGTCGTGGTCGGCTCCGTCGTCGGGTCGCTGCTGGCCGCGCTGATCTTCGGCGTGCTGGGGGTGCGGGCCCGGGAGCGGTCGTCGGCCATCGGCGTCGTCATGCCGTTCGGGCTGGGCCTCGGCGTGCTGTTCCTGTCGCTGTACACCGGGCGCGCGGCGAACAAGTTCGGCTACCTGCTCGGCCAGATCGTCGCCGTCGACGACCCGCAGCTGCGCTGGCTGTCGGTGATCAGTGCGGTGGTGCTGGTCGCCCTGGCGGTGCTGTGGCGACCGTTGCTGTTCGCCAGCGTGGACCCGGAGATCGCCGCGGCCCGCGGCGTGCCGGTGCGCGCGCTGTCGCCGCTGTTCATGGTGGTGCTCGGGCTTGCGGTGGCGATGTCGGTGCAGATCGTCGGCGCGCTGCTGGTGCTGGCGCTGCTGGTGACGCCCGCCGCCGCGGCGATGCGGGTGACCGCGTCGGCGCTGTGGGTGCCGGTGCTGTCGGTGGTGTTCGCGGTCACCGCGGTGGTCGGCGGCATCCTGCTCGGGGTGGGCGGCAGCCTGCCGATCAGCCCCTACGTCACGACCATCTCGTTCCTGATCTACCTCGGCTGCCGACTGGTGGGCGCGGCTCGGGACCGGCGCGGCTGGGTCCGGCGACCCGCCAGGGCCGGTGCGGCCGAGCCGGCGGCCGCACCCGCGACGACCCCGTCGGCCTGACGCCCCACCGTCCGCCCGGCGGGCCGAGAACCCGGCCCGCCACACCGTCGCCGCAACGAGGGGTGCGGGTCCCCGCACGGTGTCGCCGTCCGGGGTCCGCAGACGCCGGAGGGCGGCCCGCACGCAGCGGGCCGCCCTCGCGGAGTGTCACCGGCGGCGCGAGTGGCGCCGGCGGGGGCCGCTCAGGACTTCTGCAGCGCCGGCGACGAACCGCCGTGGGCCGTCGCGTCCGCCGGGACCGCCTTCGAGCTCTGCAGCCGCAGGCCGGTCGTCGGGTCGAACAGGTGGATGTGGTCGCCGTCGGTGACCGTGGCCCGGATGGTGGACCCGTTGGTCAGCGAGATCCGGGCGTCCGCGCGGATGACCACGCGCCGGCCGTCCGGCCCGTGGCCGTGGATGAAGGAGTCCGCACCGAGCTCCTCGACCAGGTCCACGGTGACCGGGATGCCCTCGCTGGCCAGGGTGAAGTTCTCCGGTCGGACGCCGAAGGTCACCTCGGTCAGGCCCTTGGACGAGGCCTCGGCGAGCAGCTCGCGGGGCAGCGGCACCACGGTCTCGCCGAGCTTGGCGCCCTCGCTGACCAGCGGGGCGGTCAAGAGGTTCATGGCCGGCGAGCCCATGAATCCGGCGACGAAGACGTTGTTCGGGCGGTCGTACAGCGTCCGCGGGGTGTCGACCTGCTGCAGGATGCCGTCCTTGAGCACCGCCACCCGGTGGCCCATCGTCATGGCCTCGACCTGGTCGTGGGTGACGTAGACGGTGGTGGTGCCCAGGCGGGCCTGCAGTTCGGCGATGTTCGCGCGGGTCTCCACCCGGAGCTTGGCGTCCAGGTTCGACAGCGGCTCGTCCATGAGGAAGACGGACGGCTCGCGGACGATGGCCCGGCCCATGGCGACCCGCTGCCGCTGGCCGCCGGAGAGCGCCTTGGGCTTGCGGTCCAGGTAGCGCTCCAGGTCGAGCAGGCCGGCGGCCTCGCGGACCTTCTTGGCGATCTCGGCCTTGTTCACCCCGCGCAGCTTGAGCGCGAAGCCCATGTTGTCGGCGACCGTCATGTGCGGGTAGAGGGCGTACGACTGGAACACCATCGCGATGTCCCGGTTCTTCGGCGGGACGTTGGTGACGTCCCGGCCGCCGATGAGGATGCGGCCCTCGTTGATGTCCTCCAGCCCGGCCAGCATCCGCAGCGCGGTGGACTTGCCGGAGCCGGAGGGGCCGACGAGCACCAGGAACTCGCCGTCGGAGATGTTCAGGTTCAGCTTGTCGACCGCGCGGACCGGCGGATTGCCGGCGTAGACCCGCGAGGCCTCGTCGTAGACGACCTCTGCCATGTGGTGTGCGTCCCTTCGATCGACCCGCGCGCGGCGGGTGCGGGCGGCGGGAGTCCCGCCGCGTCGATCGCGACCGCGCCGGCCGCACGCTGTGCTGCTCGGACGTGCACCCGCGGCTCGATCGGCCCGCCGGTGGGTCGCAACGAGAGATCACTCCCGCTGGGGCCCACCGTAACGCCGAGGGGACGGCAACGGAAGGATCGTCTGGAAAGCGCTTACCGGTGATCGCCGGGTGGATCGCGCCGGAGCGGGACCGCGCGACGCGCGGCGCGCTGTCGCCGGGCGGTCGGAGCGCCACCGGTGCCGTCCTACCCTCTGCTGATGGACTCGCCGCCCCGCTCCCGGCCACCGGCGACGCTGGCGTCCCTGGCCGCCGAGATCGGGGTGTCCCGCACGACGGTCTCCAATGCCTACAACCGGCCGGACCAGCTCTCGCCGCAGCTGCGCGCCAGGGTGATGGAGGCCGCCGCGCGGTTGGGCTATCCCGGCCCGGATCCGGTGGCCCGGTCGCTGCGGACCCGCAAGGCCGGAGCGGTGGGACTGCTGCTCACCGAGCAGCTCTCCTACGCCTTCCGGGACCCGGCCGCGCTCGCCTTCCTGGAGGGCCTGACGCTGGAGTGCGACACGGCCAGGGTCGGCCTGCTGCTGGTGCCGGCCCGGCCCGGGTCCGACGACGTCAGCGGCGTCGCCAGCGCCGCGGTGGACGGCTTCGTCGCCTACTCGATGCCCGACGACGACCCGCACCTGCACGCCGTGCTGTCCCGGCGGCTGCCCGCGGTGATCTGCGACCAGCCCGCGCTGCGCGGCACCGACCTGGTGGGCATCGACGACGCCGCGGCCGCCCGGGAGATCGCCGAGCACCTGGTGCAGCTGGGCCACCGGCGGATCGGCGTGGTGTGCATGCGGCTCGGCCGGGCGCGCCGGGACGGGCCCGTCGACCTGGCGCGCCAGCAGCAGGCGCACTACCACGTGCAGCGGCACCGGCTGGCGGGGCTGCGGGCCGGGTTCGTCGCGGCCGGGGTCGCCTGGGACCGGGTGCCGGTGGTCGAGCAGTTCGACCACTCGCTCGAGGCCGGCGCCCGCGGCGCCGCGGCGGTGCTGGCGATGGACCCCGGCATCACGGCGCTGGTCGCCACCTCGGACGTGCTGGCGATGGGCGCCATGCAGGAACTCGCGCGGCGGCGCCAGCGCGTCCCCGAGGACGTCTCGGTCACCGGGTTCGACGGCGTCCGCGCCGCCCTCGACCTGGAGCTCACCACGGTCGTCCAGCCGTCCCTGGAGAAGGGACGGCAGGCCGGCCGGCTGCTGCTCGACCCGGGCCGCACCGCCCGCGGCCGGCGGGTGGTGCTGCCCACCGCGCTCACCCCCGGACGGACCACGGCGCCGCCGCGGATCTGACCGGCGGCTTCACCGGGGACGGGCGCCGCCGGCGGGGAGCCGGCCGGTCAGCCGGCGTCGTCGCCGACGCCGTGCCTGCTGCGGCCGCGCCCACGTGCGTGACGCAGCACCCGGAGCAGGTCACCCACGTGGGCCGGGTCGGCGATCCGGACGTCCGCGGAGGTCGCGCCGCCGCCCACCTTGACGCCCAGGTCGTGCGGGCCGAGGGCGTTGAAGGCGTTCTCGTCCGTGATGTCGTCGCCGATGAAGACCGTCCCGGTGCAGTGGTGCCGGTGCGCCAGCTCGGACACCGCGCGGCCCTTGTCGGTGGCCACGACGGACAGCTCGAGCACCTTCTTGCCGCGCAGCAGGTGTACCCCGGACCAGGTCGCCGGGTCCTCCTCGATGGCGCGGGTGACGGCGCTGGCGTCGGCGTCGTCGGCGCCGCGCAGGTGCACCGCGACGCCGGTGGGCTTGGGCTCCAGCCGGATCCCCGGGTACTCGGCGGTGATGGCCTGGAGCACCCGGCGCAGCTTGGCCAGCCGTTGCGCCGCGACCCCCGACAGCTGGTCGTCGCGGCCGCCGGGCTCGCTGGTCTCGGCGCCGTGGCTGCCGATCAGCTCCACGCCGGGGCCGTCGCCGACCATCTCCCGCAGGTCCGACAGGGCGCGGCCGGACACCACCGCGACCGTCGTCCCGGGGATGGCGGCCAGTGCCCGCAGCGCCTCGACGGTCTCCGGCAGCGGCCGTGCCGTCGCCGGGTCGTCGACGATCGGGGCGAGCGTCCCGTCGAAGTCGGTGGCGACGAGCAGCCGCTCGGTGTCGCTGATGGCCATCACTGCGGCCAGCGCGTCGGGTCCGATCCGGTCCCGGGCCTCGGCGAGCCGGTCCCGGGTGCCCTCCAGCTCGGACAGGAACGCCGCGGCCCAGCGGTCGACGTCGTGGGTGAGCACCTGCCGGCGCAGCGTCCGCATCCGCCGCCGCGCCTGCACCGCGGAGGTGGTCAGGGCCGTGCGCAGCGCGTCCTTGACGCCGTCCGCGTCGTAGGGGTTCACCAGCAGCGCGGACTTGAGCTCGCGCGCCGCCCCGGTGAACTCGGAGAGCAGCAGCACGCCGCCGCCGTCGACCCGGCAGGCGACGTACTCCTTGGCCACCAGGTTCATCCCGTCCCGCAGCGGGGTGACCGCCATGACGTCGGCGGCGACGTAGAACGCGGCCAGCTCCTGCCGCGGCAGCGACTGGTGCAGGTAGTGCACGGCGGGCCGGCCGATCCGGCCGTAGTCGCCGTTCAGCGCGCCGACGGTGCGCTCGATGTCCTCGCGGGCGGCCTTGTACGACTGCAGCCGCTCCCGGCTCGGCGTGGCGATCTGCACGAGCACGGTGTCCTGCACCGCGGGGTCGCCCTCGGCCAGCAGCTCGCCGAAGGCGCGCAGGCGGATGTCGATGCCCTTGGTGTAGTCCAGCCGGTCGACACCCAGGATGATCTTCCGCGGGTTGCCCAGGTCGGACCGCAGCCGGCGCGCCTCGGCGTGCACCTGCGGGGTGGCCGCCAGCGCGGACTGCGCCGCCGAGTCGATCGAGATCGGGAAGGCGCCGGCCCGGATCCGCCGTCCCTCCCACTGCAGCTCGCCGCCGTTGGACGGGACGCCCAGCAGCGTCCGGGCCAGCCGGACGAAGTTCCGGCTGCCGCCCGGCAGCTGGAAGCCGATGAGGTCGGCGCCCAGCAGCCCGGCCAGGATCTGGGTGCGCCACGGCAGCCTGTTGAACAGCTCGGCGGGTGGGAACGGGATGTGCAGGAAGAAGCCGATGCGCAGGTCGGGACGCCGGCGCCGGAGCATCTGCGGGACCAGCTGCAGCTGGTAGTCGTGCACCCAGACGGTGGCGCCCTCCGCGGCCACCTCGGCCGCCCGCTCCGCGAAGCGCTCGTTGACCCGCTCGTAGGCGTTCCACCACTCGCGGTGGTACTCGGAGTCGGCGACGGCGTCGTGGTACAGCGGCCACAGCGTCGCGTTGGAGAAGCCCTCGTAGTAGAGGTCGACCTCCTCGGCGGACAGCCGCAGCGGGTGCAGCACGAGGTCGTCGGTGGTGGTGGCTTCCAGCTCGACGTCCGCGGTGCCCGGCCAGCCGATCCACGCGCCGTGCCGGTGCGACAGGATCGGCTCCAGCGCGGTGACCAGGCCGCCGGGGGCCTGGCGCGCCTTGGTGGTGCCGTCGGGCTGGGGCTCCAGGTCGAACGGCAGCCGGTTCGCCACGACGATCAGGTCGACCCGGTCGGACGGTGCCGGACCGGTGGCCCGATCGGTGTCGGTGCTGATGTCGGTCGCGTCGTCGTCCCGGTCCGCGTCGTCCGGGTCCGGGTCCGGGTCCGGGTCGGCGTCGGGATCCGCGTCGTCGTCCGGGTCCGCGCCGTCGTCCGACCTCGGCTCGGCCGGGGTGTCCGCGGCAGCGGCCGCGTCGTCCTCCCGGCCTTCCGGGTCGTCGCGCTCGACGTCGGACGGGACAGTCGCCTCGGGGGCGGAACCAGGGGACACTGAACCACCCTAGGTGCCCCGGGGTCACCGCAGCCGGGCCGCCCGTCTCCGGTTGCGGCATCTCGGCCGGCGCCGGGGACCCCGACGGTGCGGCCGTCCGGCCGGTCAGTGGCCGAACGGGTCCGGGTCGCGGCCCGGCAACCAGCTGTGCCCGGGCACGCCCCAGCCGTGCGCCTTGACCGCCTTCTTCGCCGCGCGGGCGTTCCGGCCGATCAGCCGGTCCAGGTAGAGGTGCCCGTCCAGGTGGTCGGTCTCGTGCTGCAGGCAGCGCGCGAAGAAGCCGGTGCCCTCCACCTCGACCGGCTCGCCGTGCACGTCCACGCCGGTGACCTTGGCCCACTCCGCCCGTCCGGTCGGGAAGTTCTCGCCGGGCACCGACAGGCAGCCCTCGAGGTCGTCCTCGGGGTCGGGCATGGTCTCGGGGACCGTCGAGGTGACCAGCTCCGGGTTGACCACGTACCCGCGGCGGCGTTGCCCGTCGTCGGGGCAGTCGTAGACGAAGACCCGCCGTGAGTCGCCGACCTGGTTGGCCGCCAGGCCCGCCCCGTTGGCCGCGGTGTTGGTGTCGAACAGGTCCTGCACGAAGCGCTCGAGCTCCTCGTCGAACACGGTCACCGGGGTGGTGGGACGGTGCAGGACCGGTTCGCCGCAGATCACGATGGGCAGGATCGTCACTCGGCGATGGTACGGGCGGCGCCCGGCCGGCCCGGTCGGGGTGAACGGTCGCCGACCGCGCCCCGGTCGCCCGGCGAACCGCCGGGGAATTCGCCGCGACGGGGGTCACCGACCGCTTGGGGCCGCGAGGGCGATGGGGTACCGTCGCGCTGGCAGGCAAGGCTTGCCTAACAGGATCGGACGGAGGCGCGGTGCTCGCGACGCTGGTGATCGGCCTGCGCGAGGGCCTGGAGGCCGCCCTCATCGTCGGCATCATCGCCGCCTTCCTGCGCCGCAGCGGCCGTCCGGACGCGCTGCGCCGGATGTGGCTCGGCGTGGGCATCGCGGTCGCCGTCTGCGTCGCGGTCGGCGTGGTGCTGCAGCTGGTGGACAGCGCGCTGCCGCAGCGCCAGCAGGAGATGCTCGAGTGCGTCGTCGCCGCGATCGCGGTGGTGATGGTCAGCTACATGGTGCTCTGGATGCGCGCGCACTCCCGCGACCTCAAGAGCGACCTGCAGGCCGCGGCCGGGGGAGCACTGGCCGGCGGTGGCGCCGCGGCCCTGGTGGTCATGGCGTTCCTGGCCGTCTTCCGCGAGGGCTTCGAGACCGCCGTCTTCCTGCTGGCGGCGTTCCACTCCACCACCTCACCGGTGCAGGCCTCGATCGGCGCCGTGCTCGGCGTCGCGGTCGCGCTGGTGCTCGGTTACCTCATCTACCGCGGCGGTGTCCGGCTCAACCTGTCGCGCTTCTTCCGGATCACCGGCGTGGTGCTCGTCCTGGTCGCCGCCGGCCTGGTGATGAGCACGCTGCGGGCGGCCTACGAGGCGGGCTGGATCACGGTCGGCCAGCAGACCGCCGTCCGGCTCGACGTCCTCGCCCGGCCGGGCAGCGTCCAGGAGTCCCTGCTCACCGGCATGCTCGGCATCCGGGCGACGGTCCCGGTGATCGAGCTGGTCGCCTGGGCGCTGTACCTGGTTCCGATGCTGGCCGTGGTGCTGTGGCCGCCGCGGCGCACCCCGTCCGCCCGGACCCGGGCCGCGCTGCTCGCCGGCACCGCCGCTGTCGCGGCCGTCGTCGCGGTCGTTCTCGTCGCCGTCCGGCCGGCCGCCTCGGCCACCGGCCCGGCGTCGGTCGCCGCCCTCGGCGCGGTCCGGTCCGGCAGCGACCCCGCCGGCGGCCAGGACCTGTCCGGTGCCACGCTCACCGCCACCGGGACCGTCGACGTCGCCCCGGGCGACGGCTCCGCGACGCTCGACCTCCGGCTGTCCGACGGGTCCGTGGTGCAGGGCAGTTCCGAGCTCCGGCTGGCCGGGCAGGAGAGCGTGGCCGGCCGCACGGCCCTGCGCTACGACGGCGCCGCCGTGAGCGCGCCGGCCGCGGCGTCCGCCGGGCTGCCCGCGACGCTGACCCGGGAGCAGGTCGCCGCGCTGGGCGGCGGCCGGCTGCCCATCGGCACCGGCGACGTCCCGCGCACCGCGACCTTCGCGGTCGACTACCGGGACAGCTGGATCCCCCAGGTGTCGGTCGACCAGGCCACCGGGACGGTGCTCGGTGTCGCCCTCACCGGCACCAGGACGGTCCGGTTCGCGGTGGACGGCCGGTCGCTCAGCGGAGGGTCGATCCGGTCGGTCTCGCTCGCCCCGGACGCCGCGACGCTGCAGGCCCGCACGGCCGCGGCGGTCGACGCCGAGTCCGCCGCGGACCGCCGGCAGGTGCTCGGGACCGTCGTGCCGGCCCTGCTGGCGGTGTTCGCGGCCGTACTGCTGGCCTTCGCCGCCGGCGCCTGGACCCGCCGGCGTCCCGCACCCGTCCCCCGTCCCGCAGCGGCGACGCCGCCGCTGGCCACCGCCGCGCCACCCGGCACCGGTCGCTGACCCGGCCGCGCGCCGTACGCACCACCCGCCGACCACCCGCGAGACCACCCCACCTGCTGCAGGAGACTCGATGACCCGCGCCCGGCTGTCCCGCCGCGCCACCGCCCTGGGGGCCGCCGTGCTGGCGACCGCCGTCCTGTCCACCGCGTGCGGCACCAGCACCGGCGCCGGCGCCTCGTCGGCCGCCACCTCGGCCGGCTCGTCGGCGGGGTCGTCGGCGGGCGGCGCGGCCGGGTCGTCGGCGGGTGCGGCGTCCTCGGCAGCGGCCGGGTCCGGCTCCCGGGTCACCGTGACGATCACCGACGCCCAGGGCTGCGCGGTCAGCCCGGACACCGTCCCGGCCGGCCAGGTCACGTTCGACCTGCGGAACGTCGACGCCACCGGGGTCACCGAGCTCGAGCTGGTCGCCGCGCAGCGGATCCTGGGCGAGCGGGAGAACCTGACGCCGGGCTTCGACAGCACGTTCAGCGTGCGGGTCGACGGCGGCGCCTACCAGATCTACTGCCCGGGGGCGGCCACCGAGCGGGTTCCCTTCACGGTCACCGGCAAGGCGGCGGAGAGCACCGGCGACATCGCCGAGCTGCTGCAGCAGGCCGCGGTCGAGTACGCCGGGTACGTCGACGACCAGGTCTCGTTCCTGCAGGTACCGGTGCGGCAGCTGGCCGACGCCGTCAAGGCGGGCGACCTCGCCGCCGCCCGGGCCGCCTACGCCAGGGCCCGGCCGTTCTACGAGCGCATCGAGCCGGTCGCGGAGTCGTTCCCGGACCTGGACCCGGCGATCGACCTGCGCGTCGGGGACGTCGAGGCCGGCACCGAGTGGACCGGCTTCCACCCCATCGAGCAGGCGCTGTTCGTCAAGAAGACCACCAAGGGGCTCGGCCCGCTGGCGGACAAGCTGGTCGCCGACGTGAAGAAGCTGCAGACGCTCACCGGTCAGCTGTCCACCGCGACCAAGGCCGACGACGGCAAGGGGTACGCCCCGTTCGAGATCGCCAACGGCGCCAGCGGGCTGCTCGAGGAGGTCCTGAAGTCCAAGATCACCGGCGAGGAGGAGGCGTACTCCCGGATCGACCTGCTCGACTTCGAGGCCAACGTCGAGGGCTCCCAGCAGGCGTTCGCGACGCTGGAACCCGCGCTGAACCGGATCGACCCGACGCTGGTCCCGCAGATCACCCAGCGGTTCCAGGCCTTGACCACGGTGCTGGACACCTACCGCGATCCCAAGGCGCTGGGCGGCTGGACGCCGTACCAGGACCTGTCCAGCGCGGACAAGAAGAAGCTCACCGACGCGCTGCTGGCCGTCCAGGAACCACTGTCGGCCATCGCGGGGAAGATCACGGCATGACCGGTGCGCACGGACCGGGGACCTCGGCCGCGACGCCGGACCCGGCGCGCCGCGGCACCAGCCGCCGACGCTTCCTCGGCGGGGCCGCGATCGGAGCCGCAGGCCTGGCGGCCGGTGCGGCCGCCGGGGTCGGGCTGGCCTCGGCCGAGGCCGCACCGCCGGTCACCGCCGGGCAGCTGGCCGCCCAGCGCGAGGCGCAGACCGTGCCGTTCTACGGGACGCGCCAGGCGGGCATCACCACGCCGCAGCAGGAGCGGTTGATGTTCGCCGCGCTCGACGTGACCTCCACCGACGTCCAGGACGTGCAGCGGCTGCTGGGCCGGTGGGCCGCCCTGGCCGCGCGGTTCACCGCCGGCCGGCCGGTCAGCGACTCGCCCGGCAATCCCGACGCCCCGCCCTTCGACACCGGCGAGGCCATGGACTCCGGGCCGTACTCGCTGACCATCACGGTGGGCTTCGGTGCGTCCCTGTTCGACGACCGGTTCGGCCTCGCGGACCGGCGCCCCGCCGCGCTGGCGCCGCTGGGCACCATCCCCGGCGACGCGGTCATGAAGCCGGCCATCACCGGCGGCGACCTGTGCATCCAGGCCTGTGCGGACGACCCGCAGGTGGTCTTCCACGCGATCCGCAACATGGTCCGGGCCGCCCGGGGGACGGCCGTGCTGCGCTGGTCGCAGCTGGGCTTCGGCCGGGCGTCGGCCACCGGCGCCGGGCAGACCACGCCGCGCAACCTGTTCGGCTTCCGCGACGGCACGAACAACATCCATGCCGACGACACCGGTGGCCTGGACCAGCACGTCTGGGTCTCCGGCAGCGACCAGCGGTGGATGGACGACGGCAGCTACCTGGTGGCCCGCAAGATCCGCATGGAGATCGAGTCGTGGGACACCGACGACCTGGCCGACCAGCAGCGGATCTTCGGCCGCCGCAAGGACACCGGTGCGCCGCTGACCGGCGGCACCGAGTTCACGCCGATCGACTTCCACCGCACGGGCGCGGACGGCGTGCCGGTCATCGACCCGCACTCGCACGTCCGGCTGGCCTCGCCCGAGGCCAACGGCGGGGTCCGGCTGCTACGCCGCGGCTACAACTACACCGACGGCCAGGACCCGGACACCGGCAAGCTGGCGGCCGGGCTGTTCTTCCTGTCCTACCAGCGGGACCCGCACGCCCAGTTCAAGGTGCTGCAGACGCGGCTGGGCAAGTCCGACCTGATGAACGAGTACATCGCGCACATCGGCGGTGGTGTCTGGGCGTGCCCGCCCGGTGTGCGGCAGGCCGGCGACTGGTTCGGCCGGTCCCTCTTCGACTGACCGCTCGGCAGACCCGATACGACTACTCACTGTCACGTTCGGATGATTCACTGGTCCGAAAGTGGACACTCGCCTCCGACTGTGTGTTTACTTGAACGTCGGTATGACACTCTGCTGTCGAGCCGATCGCTCACACCACAGATTCGCCCTGTTCTGTGACACCACGACCTACCCGGCCCAGTGGCCGGCTTCGCGGCGTGCACGGGCGTGGCCGAGCCCAGACGGAGACGAGATGACGCAGGCCGTGGACTCCTGGTCGCAGGAGATGTTCGCGTCCGCGGTGTGCCGGCTGCTGCGCGACTCGCGCCGCCGGCAGAAGTTGACCCAGGCGCAGGTCGCCGCCCGCACCGGGGGCCTGATCTCCAAGGCGGCGCTGGCCAACTACGAGACCGGACACCGGTCGTTGCGCGTCGACGTGCTGTGGGTCATCGCCCACGCGCTGGGCGAGAGCATGAGCACGCTGGTCGCGCAGGCCGAGCGCGGCCTCGCGCTGCGCCAGGACGACCAGGGCGGCAGCCCGCTGACCATCGACCTGACCGAGCTGGGTGCCAGCCGCGACGAGCGCCTGGCCCCGGTGCGTCGCTGGGTGGACCTGCAGGAGGGCTCGGGCTGGTCGACGGCGCCGTCCGGCGTCATGGTGCTGGACCAGGGCGCCATCACCGCGCTGTCCTCGCTGATGGGGGTCCCGGCGCAGGAGTGCCGGTCGATCCTGCGGACGGTGAGCCCCCGCGACGGTCACCCGATCGAGATCCCGGCACAACGCAGCGGCAGCCTGGTCTAGCTGTACTGCCCAGGGAGGTTGGTCAATCTGGTGATGGGTGGTTGACCTCCGATGGCGGTGT
>NZ_BMNA01000013.1 GCF_014646215.1 Nakamurella endophytica | reverse complement strand
GAACAAGATCAATCAGATCGTGTCATCACACCCGCTCAACCAACCTCTCCGAGCAGTACAGCTAGAAGCGCCCGCCCCCGCCGCCGAAGCCGCCGCCGCCGCCGCCGAAACCGCCACCCCCGCCGCCGAAGCCGCCGCTCCCGCCACCGAAGCCACCCCACCCGCCGCCGTAGCTGCGGTGGTTGCCGCCGCCGGACAGGATCCCGCCGAGGATGCCGCCCAGCACGGCCCCGCCGATGTTCGCGCCGACGTTGCTGCCGTACCCACCCCCGTAGCCGCCCCCGTAGCCGCCCCCGAACCCGCCGAAGCCGCCGACGTCGTTCTGCGCGAGGTCGATCGCCTCGTCCGCCAGGCTCTCCGCACGGTGCGCCTCGGCCAGCGCCGCGGCGCTGTCGGTGGCGGCCAACCGGTCCGCCGCGTCGTAGTGCCGGTTCGCCTCGGCGAGCCGGGTCCGCGCGGTGCTGCCCACGGCGCCGCGGCGGGTGGTCACGTAGTCGGTAGCGGTGGCGATCTTCGCCTGCGCCGAGTCCAGAGCTGCGGCCAGCGCCGACGCCGCCTTCTCGGCGTTCTGCTGTGCCGTCCGGGAGTCCGCCAGGATGACGTCCAGGGCCTCGTCCGCCTCGCGGATCCGCTGCTGGGCGAGCAGCGGATCCCGGGGGCCGGCCGGCCCGGCGACCGCGTCCAGCGCGGCCTGGACCTGGTCGAGCCGGGCGGTCAGGCCGGCCTGGTCACCGCCACCGGACCGGGCGACGGCCGCCCGGGCGGCGCCCAGCTCCGCCTGCACCGGCGCCAGCTGGGCCGGCAGCTGCGCGGCCGCGGCCGACAGGTCGTGATCCAGCTTGTCGACCGCGTCGAGCAGGGTGCGAGCCTGGCCCACCGCCTCCTGGGCGCTGCGGGCGGCGACCGCGCCCGCCGTCGGGTCGGTGGCGGCCGAGGCCTGGGACAGCGACGACCGAGCCAGCTCCAGCCGGCTGGCGGCCTCGGTCGCGTTGGTCGAGACCGCCGAGAAGGCGCCGGGGGCGTACGTCTGCGACAGCCGCTGCAGCGTCGACGTGGCCGCGGGGATCCGGCCGGCCTGCTGGTCGACCTGCGCCGGCAGGGAGGACAGCACCGCCGGCAGCTGGTTGCGGACGTCCAGCAGCTCGTCGAAGCGCTGGCTCTGCGCGTCCAGGGCGCGGTCGGCCGCCGTGCACTTGTCGATGATCTGCGCCATCCAGGCGCGGCGGGTCGCCTCGTCCTCCGGCTCGTCGTCGTCGATCTGCTGCCGCAGCCGGAACGCCTCCGCCAGTGACGTCCTGGCCTGCTCGAAGGCCGCGCGGAAGTCCGTCATGGACGCGGCGCCGAAGGTCTGCTCGGCCAGCTGCAGCTGCGTCTCGCTGGTCCGCACCGCGTTGTCGGTGTCGATCAGGATCTGCACGCTGCGCTGGGACAGCTGGTCGTAGTCCTCCAGCGGCGCGCCCTGCGGCTGCCCGGGCTGCTCGCCGGCGACCCCACCCGACCCGTCGCCGGCCGCGACCTTGGCCCGGCGCCGCGACCGCAACCAGAGCACCACGCCGAGAACCACGAGGACGATGAGGGCGGCCACCCAGATCAGGCCCGACTTCGAGCCGGACGAGCCGCCCGCGCTCGACCGGATGCCGTCGGCCGCGGCGACGGCTGCCCCTGCCCAGTCGCCCCGGGACAGCGCGCTGGTCACCGCGCCGTTGCCGATCGAGTTCAAGGTGCTGCTGCTGACCCGGAAGTTCGAGTTCGCGCCGAGGTAGAACGCCCGGTCGACGGTGGCGACCGCGAGGATGGCCGCGTTGGAGCCCAGGCTGGACAGCTGGAAGGTCCGCTGGGCCCAGTTCGACGCCGAGGCACCGTCGAAGCTGTCGACGTAGACCACCCACAGCTGCAGGTTGTCCTCGGACTGCAGCCGGTCGACGGCCGACTGCACCGAGCTGCGCCCCGACGAGCTCAACGAGCCGTTCCGGTCGGTGATCCGGCCGGGAAGCCGGAACGGCGCGTCCATGGCCAGCGGAGCGGCGGGCGCTGAAGCCGCGGGCCGCGCGGACGCCGCCGCGGGTGCCACGGCCGCAGCCGGACCGGCTGCTGCAGTGCCGGCGGACACCGGCGCGGCGGTGAGCACCGGGACCGTGAGCAGGGCGAGCGCGGTGATCGCCCGACCGAGAACCTTCATGGTGGTGGCCCTTCCAAGGCACGACGGGCGCCGTCCGGCGCACTGGGGCGACCCTATCGGCGCGCGTCGTCGCGGCCGCGGGGTCGCACGCGGTACCCAGTCGACTCCCGGCGCGGCTCCGCGGTTCCCGACCACCCGCGGTGGGATGCAGCGGCGCCGCACCCGGTCCGGCTGCAACAGTCGGCGGCAGTCGGCGGCAGCCGGCGCAGGCGTCCCCTGCGGCTCCGGGCCCGTGGCCCTACCGTGGGCGGGACGGGGACGCCCGCCGCCCCCACCGTCGCCGGCAGTACACCGCCGCAGGTCAGGAGGACGCATGGAGACCGGCCACGAGTCCGCGCGGTCCGACGAGCCGGTCGCCGAGGCCGAGCTGGTCGACGAGCCGTCGCCGACGGCCACCGCCGGGACCGCCGGCGGTGCCGCCGCCGACGACATCGACGACGGCATCGCCGAGGCCGAGATCGTCCCGACACCGGCGCCGGGCGGCGGCCCGACGGTGCTGCCGCCGGTGTTCGTCCCGGGGTACACCGAGGCGGGCGTGCCCACCTTCGAGTACGTCCGCCAGCGCGTCGCCCAGCGGGCCGCGGCCGCCGAGCTCGCGGAGGGGGCCGACGGCCAGGGCACCGCGGAGGACCACGAGGCCCGGGAACGGTTCCTCGCGCAGCAGCGGGAGGAGGCCGCCGCCCGCCGCCTGGAGGAGATCCGGCGCGGACTCGGGCGGTGACGGCGGGCAGGCTGCCCGTCCGGCGCCGGCGTCGCGGTCCCTGGTGGACGGCACAGCTGCTGCTGGTGGGCGGCGTCGGGTGGCTGATCACCGACAGGCTGTTGCGGCACTACCGGCCGCGGTCCTGGGGCGGACCGAACATCGGCGGCGGTGCACTCTCCCTGCTGGCCGCCGCGGTCGGCCTGCTGGGACTGGGGCTGGTCATCGCCGACGTGGCGCTCGAACGGAGGTCCCGGCCGACCCCGGTTCGCTTCGTTGCCTGGGTGCTGGACGTCGTGGCGCTCGGCGCCCTGCTGGCGGTCTGGTTCGCCTTCCCGGCCGGGGACTGGCGCGGCTCGGTGCGCGGGCAGGTCGGCGTCACCGTCGCCGCTGACGGATCACCGGTGCTGGTGCTGGAGGTCTGCCGCGGATCGGTGGACCGGGTCACCGTCGTCGGGCCGAACCGTGGCGCCGTCCCGAACGAGCGCCGCGCCGCGCTGCGCAGCCCCGCTCCGATCGGGACGCCGGTGTCCGTCGACCTGCGCCGGCCTCCGCCCGGCTGGATCACGGAACTGGCGTGGGATCCCGCCACCGCGCACGGCGACGTCCTGCAGATCGGCTCCGGTCGCGGCCGGGACGGTGAGCTGTGGCAGGTGGACTGGTCGGTGGCCGACCTCAGGACACTCGACGCCGGCACGGTGCAGTACAGCCGCTTCGAGGACGGGCGGACCGTGCGCCACCGCGTCGACCGCGCCGGGTTCCCTGCGGTCGCCTGCCCGCCGCAGAACCGCTGACGGCGCCCGCCCGACGTGGTTGGGTGCCGGCATGGCCACCGCCGCGCCGCTTCCGGAAGGCGGAGCGCCGCCGCCCGGGAACGCTGAGAGACCCGAGGACGCTGTGCCGGTCGGCGAGGACGCTGTGCCGGTCGGCGACGACGCTGTGCCGCTCGGCGAGGACGCTGTGCCGGTCCGGGCCGCCGTCGGCGGACCGTTCCCGGTCCGGTGGCGCGACACGGTGGCCGTCGTCGATCGCGAGGGCCGGCGCCGCACCAGCTACGGCGAGCTGGACGACCTGGCCGACCGGGTGGCCGCCGCATGGCGGGCGGACGGGCTCCGACCCGGCGACCGCGTCGGGCTGTTCCTGCCGAACTGCGTCGAGCTCGTGGTGGGTTTTCTCGCGGCGTTCCGTGCCGGTCTCGTCGCGGTCCCGGTGAACACCCGGTACGAGGGCGCGCAGGTGCGGTACGTGCTCGACCGGGCCGGCGCCGCGGCGGTCGTGGTGCACCGCCGCTTCGCCGGCCGGCTCCCGGCCGACGACGCCCGGCCGCAGTGGGTGGTCGGCCCGGACACCGACACCTGGCGGGACCTGCCCGTCGCGGTCCGCCCGCCGGAGCCGCGGCCGGCGGACCGGCCGGCGGTGCTGCTGTTCACCTCCGGCACCACCGGACACCCCAAGGGCGTCACCCACACCCTCGGCAGCGTCACCGCGTCGGTCGAGCAGCTGGTGGCGCAGCGGCGGTTCACCGCCGGCGAGCGGTTGCTGGTCAGCCTGGCCTTCTGCCACGTCGCCGGCCTGCTCGGCCAGGTCCTCCCCGGACTCGCGGTGGGCGCCACCCTGGTGCTGCACGACGGCTTCCGCGCCGACGCCGTCGCCGCGGAGATCGACCGGGCAGCCGTCACCCGTCTCGAGCTGCTCCCGGGCCAGCTCGCCGAGCTGGTCGACCGCCTCGAGGCGGCACCACCGTCCGCCCGGCCCCTGCGCGGGTGCGTGGCCGGCGGCGACGCGGTGCCGGTGGACGTGCAGGCCCGCTTCGAGGCGCTCACCGGCTGCCGGGTCAGCCAGGTGTGCGGGATGACCGAGTGCTTCGACTACGCCATGACGCCGCTGACCGGCCCCACCCGTCCCGGCTCCGTGGGCGTTCCCGCCCCCGGCACCACCATCCAGGTGCGGGACGGGTCGGGAGCCGTGCTCGGCCCGGACGAGGTGGGCGAGCTGTGGGTGCGCGGCCCGTCGGTGATGGCCGGCTACTGGGACGACCCGGCGGCGACCGCCGAGACGTTGGTGGACGGTTGGCTGGCCACCGGCGATCTCGGCCGGCTCGACGGGGACGGCTGGCTGTGGTTCGTCGGTCGGCGCAAGCAGATCATCGTCCGGGGCGGCTCAAACATCAGCCCCGCGGAGGTGGAGGCCGCGTTGCTCGCCGCGCCCGGCGTCGTCGCCGCGGTGGTCGTCGGGGTTCCCGACCGCCGGCTCGGACAGCGGGTGGCCGCCTTCCTGGTGCCACGGGGACCGGGCGCGATCGACCTCGACGCGGTGCGACGCACCCTGCAGGGGCGGCTCGCGGAATACCAGCGTCCGGAGTGGCTGTGGACCGTCGACGAGCTGCCCACCAACCCGGTCGGCAAGCCGGACCGGGTCGCGCTCGCGGCGCTCGCCCAGCACCGGACGCGGTAGCGCCGGTAGCGCCGGTAGCGCCGGTAGCGCCGGCAGCGCCGGCGCGCCCGCCACCTCCACCGTAGCGCCGGGGGCGGGGCTTGCCGCAAGACCACCGACCGTAGGCAGAATGCCCGGCCGCGGCACTGGCGGCCCGGCCGGAGGTCGGCACGGTGTCGCGGGTCCAACGCTCGCGACGTGTGCAGGGGAGATCGACGTGGTCGACGTACTGATCAGCGGTGGGGGTCCGACCGGGACGATGCTGGCCGCGGAGCTGCGGCTGCACGGTGTCGACGTGCTGGTCGTGGAGCGGGACCGGGAGCCGTCCGCCGCGGTCCGGTCGCTCGGCCTCCATCCGCGGAGCATCGAGATCCTCGACCAGCGTGGCGTTCTCGACCGGTTCCTGGCGCACGGCCAGCGCCATGCCGGCGGCGTGGGCCGGTTCGCCGGCATCGACCGGCCCGCACCGGCCGATCTGGACACCGCGCACGGCTACGTGCTCGGCATCCCGCAGCCGGTGACCGACCGGCTGCTCGCCGAGCGGGCGACGGAGCTCGGTGCGCGGATCCGACGGGGCTGCGAGCTGACCGGGTTCCACCAGGACGCCGACGGTGTCGACGTCGAGTTCGCCGACGGCACGAGCGTGCGCGCCCGCTGGCTGGTCGGCTGCGACGGCGGACGCAGTCGGGTGCGCCGGCTGCTGGGCGTCGAGTTCCCCGGCGAGCCCGCCACCACCCAGTGGCTGCTTGGCGAGGTCGAGGTGACCACGCCGCCGGACGAGCTGGCCGAGGTGGCCGCCCGCGTCCGGGCGACGCACCGCGGATTCGGCATCGGTCCGGTCGGCGACGGCCGGTACCGGGCCGTGGTCCCCGCCGCCACGGTGATCGAGGACCGGTCGTCCCCGCCCGATCTCGACGAGTTCCGGGCACAGCTGCGGACCTACGCCGGAACGGATTTCGGCGCCCACACGCCGCGCTGGCTCTCCCGGTTCGGCGACGCCACGCGGCTCGCCGACCACTACCGGATGGGCCGGGTGCTGCTCGCCGGCGACGCCGCCCACGTGCACCCGCCGCTCGGCGGGCAGGGCCTCAACCTCGGCATCCAGGATGCCGTCAACCTCGGCTGGAAGCTGGCTGCCGAGGTCGCTGGGTGGGCCCCGACCGACCTCGTCGACACCTACCAGACCGAGCGCCGACCGGTGGCCCGGGACGTGCTCACGCTGACCCGCGCGCAGAGCGAGCTGATCTCACCCGAACCGGGCCCGCAGGCGGTGCGCCGGCTGCTCACCGAACTGATGGACCTCGAGGACGTGCGGAGGCTGCTCGCCGAGAAGATCACCGGCATCGGCATCCGCTACGACCTGGGCGACGGCCCGGCGTTGCTCGGCCGGCGGCTGCGCGACATCCGGCTCTCCTCGGGCCGTCTGTACGAGCGCACCCACCGCGCCCGGGGGCTGCTGCTGGACCGCACCGGGACCCTGTCGTTGGCCGGGTGGGCGGACCGCGTCGACCTCGTCGCGGATCCCGGGGTGGCGCTCGACGTGCCGGCCGTCCTGCTCCGGCCGGACGGGTACGTCGCCTGGCTCGGCGACGACCAGGAGGACCTGCTCCGGCACCTGGAGCGCTGGTTCGGGTCCGCCCTCGCGGCGGCCGGCCCGCGGTGACCGGCGGCACCGGTGGGTGGGCGGCGCCGGTGTCGCGGCCGGGTGGCGGTCAACGCTCGGGATCGTCGCTCTCCGCCGGTGTCTCGCCGGCCGCCGGGTGGCGGCCGGCGAGACCGTGCTCGGGATGGCGCAGCACGTGCAGCGCGCGGAGGAAGCCGGTGCCGGGCAGACCGATCAGCTCCCAGGCCCGCGAGATGCCGAACACCAGGCCGACCGTCGAGGTGATGGCGATGACGTCGAACCCCGCCGGGCTGCCCGGTGCGGCCCGGACCACCTCGATGCCGGCCCACACCTGCCATCCGCACAGCACCAGGCAGCCGATCGAGATCCGCCGCAGCGACCGCGCGACCGGCCGGGCCACCCGTCGCTGCGCGAGCGCCACCCGCCCGACGGCCAGGGCGTAGGCGATCCCCAGGCCGCCGAGCACGATCGTCGCCCAGCCGATGTCCGGCACCGGCATCAACGCGAAGAGGCCGATCACCAGGACGTTCGTGAAGATCAGCAGGGCCGACGCGGCCTCCGCCTGGGCGACCGGCGCCGTCACCGGGTCGCGCAGCCGTCGCGGTGCCAGCGACACCGCCACGAACAGCAGCCCGATCAGCGCGCCGTCGGCGCCGACCAGGCCGACGAAGAAGTCCTTGAACCCGTCCGGTGTCACCGCTGCAGGCTAGGGCGGCGGGTCCGCGGTGCCGAGCGCGCAGCCGGCTCCGCGTGCGACCGGCGGCGCAGGTGACGCGGTGACCGCGCGGTCAGCCCCGACCGGCGGCCGCGGCGGCGAAGCGGGCCGTCACCCACGAGACGTCGGTGATGGCCGTGCCCACGACGACCGTGTCGGCGCCCCGGTCGAACGCCGCCCGCACGTCGTCCGGGGTGTGGTAGCGCCCCTCGGCGACGAGGAAGACCTGCGGGAGCGCGGCCCGGACGGCCGTCAGCAGGTCCAGGTCCGGACCGCGGACCCGGTCGCGGGTCCACCGGGTGTAGCCGGCCATCGTGGTGCCGACCGCGTCGCAGCCGGCCCCGGCGGCGGCGACGGCCTCGTCCAGCGTCGACACGTCCGCCATCACCGCGCGGCCGGCGCGGTGTGCGGCGCCGACGAGGTCTGCCAGCGTGCTGCCGTCCGGGCGCGCGGCGTCGGCCGGCCCGGTCGCCTGCACCGCGACGACCTCCGCCCCCGCGTCCACCACCGCCGCCACGGACCGCAGCGTCGGGGTGATGTACACGTCGCCGTCGCCGTCCTTGGTGAGGCCGATGACGGGCACCCGCACCGCGCGGCGCACCGCGGCGACGTCGGGCGCGCCGCCCACGCCTCCGCAGCGGATCCCGACCGCACCACCGTCGACGGCGGCCCGGGCGAGCCGGGCCAGCACCGCGCCGTCCCGCAGGGCGTGCCCGGCCGGCGCCTGGCACGACACCACCAGACCGCCGGCGAGCCGGTCGAGCACGGTCACGACGCCGTCCCCGCGTGGAGCACCCGGGCGCCGAGGGTCCGGGCGGCGCCCGTCTCCACCGCGGTACCCGGCGGGTCGGGTGCGACGGCGTCCGCGCCGCCACCGTCGCTCCCGGTACCGAGCCCGACGGCGATCTCGACGGCGAGGTCGTCGACGCTGCCGCCCGTCCGGGAGGCCGGGTCGGGGCCGCCGTCCCGCTCGGGGACCGCGGATGCGGCCAGCAGCGCGGCCCCGGCCAGCGCCGCACGGTCGCCCAGCGCCGCGGGGACCACGGCGGTGCGGCGGTCCCGCGGCCAGGCCGCGGCCGCCAGCCCGTCCCGCAACGGCCCCAGCAGGACCTCGCCCAGCCGGGCCACCCCGCCCGCGACGACGATCCGGTCCAGGTCCGCGGCGCACACCAGCCCGGCCAGCGCCCGGCCGGCGAGCGTGCCGGCCGCGGCCACCACCTCGAGCGCCACCTGTCGCACCAGGGCGGCGTCCGGAACCCCGCCGGCGACGCCACCGGCCGCCGCCGCCCACAGGTCACCGTCGGGGCGACCGGTCCGCGACCGCCAGGCGGCGGCCAGCGCCGGACCGGCCAGGACCGACTCGAGGTGGTCCCGGGCGTCGCAGCCACACGGCAGCGGACCGGTGGCGGCGACGGTCAGGTGGGCCACCTCCCCCGCGGTGCCTCGCGGCCCCCGGTCCACCCGGCCGTCCTGGCTCACCGCGCCACCGACGCCGGTGCCGACGGACAGGTGCAGCACCCGACCCGTACGGCCCGCGCCGATGCTCGCCTCGGCCCGGGCCATGGCTCGCACGTCGTTGTCGACGACGACCGGGACGCCCAGCCGGGACCGCAGCCGCCGACCCACGGGTGTCCCGGCCCAGCCGGGCAGCACCGCGCTGGCCACCCGCACCGTGCCGTCACCGTCGACGACGCCCGGGGCGCCGACCCCGACCGCCCGGCAGTCGCCGTGCCGGTCCCGCAGCGTGTCGACCAGACCGGCGACGCCGGACAGCACGTCGGGGCCGCCGGTCCGCGGGGTGGGCGCGGTGACCCGGTCGAGCAGGGTCCAGCGAGGGTGCCCGCCGGCGGCGCGGTCGACGGCGAAGACGCCCGCGTCGATCTTGGTCCCGCCGATGTCGACGCCGATCACCGTCACAGCAGGCCGGCCTCCTCCAGGTACCGGCGGACGACCGCGACCTCGTCGGCGTCCAGCGGGAGGTACGGCAGCGCCGTCGTGCGGTGGGCCAGCACCCCGCGCAGCTGCAGTGCCGCCTTGAACGCACCGAGCGCCGACGAGCCGCGGCCCATCCGGTCCGGCCGGCCGGCCTGCACCAGGCCGAACAACCGGTAGAGCCGCTCCTGCTCGGCACGGGCCTCGTCCGGCTTGCCGTCCGCGGCGGCCTGGGCCAGCCGGACGTACCCGTCGGGGTCGACGTTGCCCAGCCCGGGGACCACGCCGTGGGCGCCGGACGACAGGGCCGCGTCCACCGTCAGTTCCGACCCGGTGAGCACCGAGAAGGCCGGCAGGTGCCGCGATCCCAGCACCAGCCCGCGCAGACCGGCGTCGTCGCCGCTGGAGTCCTTGACCCCGGTGAGGACACCGTCCTCGGCCAGCCGCAGCACCAGCTCGGCCGGCAGCTTGGTGCCGACGGAGACCGGGATGTCGTAGGCGAACACCGGGACCGGGGACGCGGCCGCCACCGCCCGGAAGTGGCCGTCGATCTCGGCAGGGTGGGTCCGCGTGTAGAAGGGCGCCGTGACGACGACCGCGTCGGCACCGAGATCGGCCGCCCGCCGGACGTGGTCGACCACGCGGGCGGTCGACATGTCGATGGCGCCGGCCAGCACCGGCACCCGACCGGCGGCGTGGTCGACGACGGTGGCGACCACGGTGTCCCGCTGGCGATCCGGCAGCAGCGCGGCCTCGCCGCTGGACCCGAGCACGAACAGCGCGTCGACGCCGCCACGCAGCAGGTGGTCGACCAGGTCGCGCAGCGAGTCGGTGTCGACCTCGCGGTCGGGGGTGAGCGGCGTGACGAGCGGGGGGACGACGCCGCGCAGCGGCGCGGGCAGCGGGGTGGTGGTCACGAGCGGGTCCTTGCCTCGTCGGAGCGGAGGGTGGTCGGTGCCGTCCCGGTGCCGGCCGGGTCCGTGCGGCCGGCGCTGCCGGGTGCCTGCAGGTCGGAGGCGGCGAGCGCGCCCGCGCCCGCCGGGTCGACGCCCCGGCGGCGGGGCGGTGCGCCGTCGGTGGCGTCGGTGGGCCAGAGCGCCTCGGGGTGCAGCAGCCGCTGCACCAGCGCCGGTGCGTTGATGCCGATCAGGATCATCACCACGAAGGTCAGGCTGAACGACAGCACCGCCAGCGCCGTGCCGAGCGTC
Organism: Nakamurella endophytica; assembly: GCF_014646215.1. Lineage (GTDB taxonomy): Bacteria > Actinomycetota > Actinomycetes > Mycobacteriales > Nakamurellaceae > Nakamurella > Nakamurella endophytica. The sequence continues at coordinate 85,499 of NZ_BMNA01000013.1, read as the reverse complement.
ATGGTGGACGCCAGGCTGGCGCCGAGGATCGGCGCGACCGCACCGCCGAGCGCGCCGACGTTGTAGCTGAAGCCCAGGCCCGCGGCCCGCTTGCCGACCTCGAAGTAGCCGCCGATCCACTTGGGCAGCAGGCCGGAGATGCCCTGCCCGAACACCTGCTGCAGGAACAGCAGCACACCCAGCAGCAAGAGGTTCCGGCCGCCGACCAGGAACACCGGGAAGATCACCAGCTGCGAGATCAGCAGGCTCGTCCAGTACGCCCGCCGGGTGCCGAACCGGTCACCGGTGAAGCCGGCCACCCAGCAGCCCACCGCAGCGCCGAAACCGACGAAGAACAGGGTGTTCCCGACCTGGGCCGGGTCGTAGTGCAGGTCGGTCTTGAGGTAGGTGGGCAACAGCGACTGGATCGGCCAGGAGTACAGGAAGGCGGTGAAGACGATGATCATGACCATCACACCCACCGGCCACCGCCGCCCGGTGAACTGCACCATGTACGAGACGAACACCGCGGCGAGCAGCACGGCCAGGCCGGTCACCGCCCAGCCCGAGCCCACCAGCTTGGTGAAGATCAGGATCAGCGCCGCGAAGGCCGCCGCGGCGCTGACGACGTTCAGCGCGGCGAGCCGGCCGGTGAACAGCACCTGCACCATCGAGCGCGGCCGCTCCCGGCCGTCCGCGGTGGCGGCCGTCCAGTCGTGGGACTCGGGCAGGCTGCGCCGCAGCCAGATCGCCACGGCGATCGGCACCAGCCCGATGACGAACAGTGCGCGCCAACCGAAGTGCGGCACCACGAAGCGGTACGCCTGCGCGGCGATGATCGTCCCGATCGAGTAGCCGGAGATCAGGAAGCCACTGGCCTTGTTCCGCAACCGCACCGGCCAGGACTCGATGACGTAGGTGGAACTCGCCCCGTACTCGCCGGCCATGCCGAGGCCGACGACCAGGCGTGCGACGAACAGCACCCAGTACGCCGGTGCCACGGCGCACACCGCGCTGCCCACCGAGAACAGCAGGATGCTGGTGACCATCGCGGTCTTCCGGCCGTACCGGTCACCGAGGGCGCCGATCACCAGGCCGCCGAACCACCGGCTGATGAAGGCCGCGGACACCAGGCTGGCGCTCTGCACGGTGCTCAGGTGGAACTCCGCGCCGATCTCGGCGAGCACCAGGGTGATCAGGACGAAGTCGAAGCCGTCCAGCAGGTAGCCGAGCCACGAGGCGACGAACGATTTCCACTGCGCCGGGGAGATCTCCCGGTACCACGGCCTGGCGACGGTGCCCACGGTCATCGGTCTGCTCTCTGCTCGGAGGGGCTCGACAGACATCCAACGTCCAATGTCTAACGTCGGATGACTGTAGACCGTAGAGTGAGCGCCGGATACGACCAACCGGGTGGCAGGGGGACACGACGTGGCGTCGGAGCGAGTCGTCGACCGGCGGGGTCCCGGGACGAGCGCGGAGCGGATCCTCGACCTGATCCGGCAGCGCGGCCTCAAGGCCGGGGACGCCATCCCGACCGAGCTGGAGCTCATGGCCGACCTCGGTATCGCCCGCAACACCCTGCGCGAGTCGATCCGCGAGCTGCGCGCCTTCGGGATCCTGGACGTCCGGCACGGCCACGGCACGTTCGTCGCCGAACCGTCGCTGCGGTCGCTCGCGCCGTCCCTGGTCTTCCGGGCCGTGGCGGGCGGTCCCGACGACCTGGCCGGGCTGGCGAACCTGGTCGAGGTCCGTGAGCGGCTCGAGGTCGCGATGATGCCGGACCTGGCCGGTCGGCTGCCGGCCGACCAGGTGGAGGAGCTGCACGCGCTGTGCGACGCCATGGCCGACCAGAGCGGCGGCGACGAACCGCGGGCCGCCCTGGACCGGCGCTTCCACCGCGCGCTGTACGCGCGGCTGCGCAACCCGCTCGTCGGCGAGCTGGTCGATGTGTTCTGGGACGCCTACCACGTCGCGCACCACCAGCTCTCCGACCCGGCACCGAACGAGGCCTCGACCACGGCGCAGCGGCACCGGGCGATCGTCGACGCCCTGGTCGGTGGCGAGTCGGCGGCCGCCGCGGACGCCATGCGCAACCACTTCGTCGACATCCGGCGCCGGCTGGACGCCGCCATGGCGGACCGCGGGGCCTGAGCCGCGCCGCCGGTCGCGGCGCGGGAGTGCGCCTCCCGGATGCCGGCCGGCACGGGTCCGTCCCGGCGTCACCGCGGCCGGCTCGCGGTGCATGCCGTCCAGCGCTCGCGGTGAGCCAGGTCACCCCCGCCGTCAAGAAGTCGTGAAGATGCGCGCGGGCGGCGTCAAGAAGCCGTCAAGGACGCCGGAGGAGGGCCCGCGACGCTCCTAGGTTCGCGACCGTTGGTACTTCCAGTCGCAGTCGTGGAGCGTGGGATGACCGTGGTCGCCGCCGTTGTCGGCGTGTTGGTGCTGGGCTACCTGGTGGTGGCGCTGATCCGGCCGGAGTGGTTCCGATGAGCGGCGGATGGGTCGCCGCGGCCCAGATCGCCACCCTGGTGCTGGTCCTGGCACTGGTGCACGTGCCACTCGGGGACCACGTGGCACGCGTCCTGACGCCCACCCGCCACAGCCGGGTCGAGCGCGGGCTGTACCGGGTGCTGCGGGTGGACCCCGAGGCGGACCAGCGGTGGACCGTCTACGCCCTGTCCGTGGCCGCGTTCTCGGCGGTGTCCGTCGTCGTGCTGTGGTTGCTGCTCTCGTTCCAGGGGCACCTCGGGTGGGCCAACGGCACGCCCGACATGCCGGCGGCGCAGGGCTGGAACACCGCCGTCAGTTTCGTGACCAACACCAACTGGCAGTCCTACGCGGGTGAATCTGCGCTCGGGTACACGGTGCAGGCGATCGGGTTGACCGTGCAGAACTTCCTGTCGGCGGCGGTCGGCATCGCCGTGGTGGCGGCCCTGATCCGCGGGCTCACCCGCAGCCGGACCGACCGGCTGGGCAACTTCTGGGTCGACATGACCCGGCTGACGCTGCGCCTGGTGCTGCCGCTGTCGTTCCTCGCCGCGCTCGTGCTCGTCGTGTCCGGGGTCGTCCAGAACCTGCACGCCCCGCAGACCTTCACCACGCTGGCCGGCGGCCGGCAGACCGTCCCCGGTGGGCTGGTCGCCTCCCAGGAAGCGGTCAAGGAGCTCGGCACCAACGGCGGCGGGTACTACAACGCCAACTCCGCGCACCCGTTCGAGAACCCCGACGGCTTCACGAACCTGTTTGAGATTTTCCTGATGCTGGCGATCCCGTTCTCGCTGCCGCGCACCTTCGGCCGGATGGTGGGATCGGCCAGGCAGGGGCTGGCGATCGTCGCCGCGATGGCGGTGCTGTACGTCGGCGCCCTGGCCACGATGCTCGTGGTGGAGAACGCCCACCCCGGTGCCGCGCTGCAGGCCGCCGGCGGCGCCATGGAGGGCAAGGAGACCCGCTTCGGCATCCCCCTGTCCGCCCTCTTCGCCGTCAGCACCACCGCCACCTCCACCGGCGCGGTCGACTCCCTGCACTCCTCCTACACCGGCCTCGGCGGCGGAGTGGCGATGCTGAACATGCTGCTCGGCGAGATCTCGCCGGGCGGAACCGGTTCCGGCCTGTACGGGATGCTCGTCCTGGCCGTTGTCACGGTCTTCATCGGCGGGCTCATGGTCGGGCGCACCCCGACCTACCTGGGCAAGCAGATCGGGGGCCGGCAGATGACGTTCGTGGCGTCCTACCTGCTCGCCACCCCGGCGGTGGTGCTGCTCGGCCTCGGCGTGGCGCTGCTGGTGCCCTCGGCGCGGGGGGCGGTGCTCAACGGCGGCCCGCACGCGCTGTCCGAGATCACGTACGCCTTCGCGTCCGCTGCCAACAACAACGGCTCCGCCTTCGCCGGCCTGTCGGCGAACAGTGACTTCTACAACGTCGTCCTGGGCTTCGCCATGCTCGTCGGGCGCCTGCTGCCGATCGTGCTGGTGCTGGGCCTGGCCGGCAGCCTGGCGCGGCAGCCCGTCCGCCCCGCGGACTCCGGCACGCTGCCCACCCACCGGCCGCAGTTCGTCGTGCTGCTCGTCGCCGTCGTGATCCTGGTCGCCGGGCTCACCTACCTGCCCGCGCTCGCGCTGGGCCCGATCGCAGAAGGACTGTCCGCATGACCGCGTCCGTGCTGGCCGACCGCCCCACCGCGGAGCAGCAGCCACCCCGACCGCCCGGCCGGATCGGTGCCGGCGTGTTCTCGCCGGGCAGCCTGCTGACCGCGCTGCCCACCGCGCTCCGGGCGCTCGACCCGCGACGGATGGTCCGCAACCCGGTGATGTTCGTGGTCGAGGTCGGGTCGGTGCTGTGCACCGTGCTGTGCGTCACCCAGTACTCGGGTTTCGTGCTGTCCGTGACGATCTGGCTCTCGTTGACGGTGCTGTTCGCCAACCTGGCTGACGCAGTCGCCGAGGGCCGCGGCAAGGCCCAGGCGGCGTCGCTGCGGGCCGGGCGCGCCACCACCACGGCCCGGCGCATCGACCGGGACGGCCGCGAGAGCAGCGTCGCCGCCGGTGATCTGCACCGGGGCGACCGGGTCGTGTGCGAGGCCGGCGACGTCATCCCCGGCGACGGCGAGGTCGTCGAGGGGGTCGCGGCGGTCGACGAATCCGCCATCACCGGCGAGTCCGCCCCGGTGGTCCGGGAGTCCGGCGGTGACCGGTCCTCGGTGACCGGGGGCACCCGGGTGCTGTCCGACCGCATCGTGGTCGAGATCCGCAGCGAACCGGGGAACTCGTTCGTCGACCGGATGATCGCCCTCGTCGAGGGATCGCAGCGGCAGAAGACGCCGAACGAGATCGCGCTGAACATCCTGCTGGCGTCGCTGACCATCGTCTTCCTGCTGGTCACCATGGCGCTGCAGCCGATGGCGTCGTTCTCCCGGGCACCGCAGTCCGTCGTCGTGCTGGTCGCGCTGCTGGTCTGCCTGATCCCGACCACCATCGGTGCGCTGGTGTCGGCGATCGGCGTGGCCGGGATGGACCGGTTGGTGCAGCGCAACGTGCTCGCGATGAGCGGCCGGGCGGTGGAGGCCGCGGGTGACGTCTCGACGCTGCTGCTGGACAAGACCGGCACCATCACCTTCGGCAATCGCCGCGCCGACCGGTTCCTCGCCGCCCCCGGCGTGGACGAGGGCGCGCTCGCCGAGGCTGTGCTCGCGGCCAGCCTTGCCGACGAGACACCCGAGGGCCGTTCGGTCGTCGAGCTCTGCGCGTCCCGGTACGGGCTGGACCCGGCCGTGCCGACCGCCGGCCGGACCGTGGAGTTCTCGGCCCGCACCCGGATGAGCGGCGTCGACCTGCCGGACGGTGTGCAGGTGCGCAAGGGCGCCGTGACGGCCGTCGCCCAGTGGGTCGCCGAACACGGCGGCACGGTGCCCGGGCAGAGCACCCACGACGCCGACGCCATCGCCGCCGACGGCGGCACCGCGCTGCTGCTCGCCCGCACCGATCGGGACGGTGCCCGGGTGCTCGGCGTCCTCCACCTCAAGGACGTCGTCAAACCGGGCATCGCGGAACGCTTCTCGGAGCTCCGGGCCATGGGCATCCGGACGGTGATGATCACCGGCGACTCGGTGCCCACCGCCAGGTCCATCGCCAGGGAGGCCGGCGTCGACGACTTCCTGGCCGAGGCGACGCCGGAGGACAAGCTGGCCTACATCCGCACGCAGCAGGAGGGCGGCCGCATCGTCGCGATGACCGGCGACGGCACCAACGACGCGCCGGCGCTGGCGCAGGCCGACGTCGGGGTGGCGATGAACACCGGCACCACCGCCGCCAAGGAGGCGGGCAACATGGTGGACCTGGACTCGTCGCCGACGAAGCTGATCGAGATCGTCGAGATCGGCAAGCAGCTGCTGATCACCCGTGGCGCGTTGACCACCTTCTCGATCGCCAACGACGTCGCCAAGTACTTCGCGATCCTGCCGGCCATGTTCCAGGTGGCCTACCCCGGGCTCGCGGCACTGAACATCATGAAACTCGGCTCACCGCAGTCGGCGATCATCTCGGCCGTCGTCTTCAACGCGCTGGTGATCATCGCGCTGATCCCGCTGGCCATCCGCGGGGTCCGCTACCGCCCGACGTCGGCCTCGAAGCTGCTCAGCCGCAACCTCCTCCTCTACGGCATCGGCGGACTGGTCGTGCCGTTCGTCGGCATCAAGCTCATCGACCTCGTCGTGAGCCTCATCCCCGGAGTGGCCTGACATGACCGTCCACGACATCGACACCACCGACACCGGCACCGACACCAGCACCGACCGCAGGTCCCCGGGCGACGGCACCTCCGTCGGTGGAAGACGCATGTCCGCCGGCGCCACCCTCGCGGTCACCGGCCGGCAGCTGTGGATCGCCGCCAGGTTCCTGGTGGCGATGACCGTCGTGCTCGGCGTGCTCTACCCGCTGGCGGTGCTGGGCATCGGGCAGCTGGTCGCCCACCGGCAGGCCGACGGGTCCCTGCTGACCGACGCCTCGGGCCGGACGGTCGGGTCCGCGCTCCTCGGCCAGCGGTTCGAGGGCCCGCAGTGGTTCGTGGGGCGGCCCTCGGCGGCGGGCGACGGGTACGACGCGATGGCCTCCGGCGGCTCGAACCTGGCGGCCGACAGTCCCGAGCTCGTCACCACCGTCGAGCAGCGGCGCGCCGAGATCGCCCGGCGGGACGGGGTCCCCGGGTCGGCGGTCCCGGACGACGCGGTGACGGCGTCCGGATCGGGTCTGGACCCGGACATCTCGCCGGAGTACGCCCGGATCCAGGTGCTTCGGGTGGCGCAGGCCCGCGGCCTGCCGGTCGACCGGGTCCGGCAGCTGGTGCAGGCGCACGTCGAGCACCCGGCGCTGGGTTTCCTGGGACAGGACCGGGTGAACGTCCTCGAGCTCAACCTGGCGCTCGCGGGTCTGGGCCGATGACCGCGCGGGGACGGCTGCGGGTGTACCTCGGGGCGGCGCCGGGCGTCGGCAAGACCGTCGCCATGCTGTCCGAGGGCCTCCGCCGCCGATCCCGCGGCACGGACGTCGTCGTGGGGATCGTCGAGGACCACGGCCGGGCCCACACCGCCGCCGCCGTGGCGGACCTGTCCGTGCTGCCGCGGCTGGTCGTCCGGCACCGCGGTGTCGAGCTCGCCGAGCTGGACGTCGACGCGGTGCTCGAGCGCCGACCGGAGGTCGTGCTCGTCGACGAACTGGCGCACAGCAACGCTCCCGGGTCGGCCCGGGAGAAGCGCTGGCAGGACGTGCACGCGCTGCTGGACGCCGGCATCGACGTGATCACCACGGTGAACGTCCAGCACCTGGAGTCGCTCAACGACGTGGTGGCGGCCATCACCGGGGTGCGGCAGCGCGAGACCGTCCCCGACTCGGTGGTCCGGTCCGCGGACGCGATCGAGCTGGTCGACATGAGCCCGCAGGCGTTGCGCCGGCGGATGGCGCACGGCCACATCTATCCCGCCGAGCGGATCGACACCGCCCTGGGCAACTACTTCCGCGAGGGCAATCTGACCGCCCTGCGGGAACTGGCCCTGCTGTGGTTGGCCGACCGGGTCGAGGAGGGCCTGGAGCGCTACCGCAGCGAGCGCGGGATCACCGGCACCTGGGCCGCCCGGGAGCGGATCGTCGTCGCGCTGACCGGCGGCCCCGAGGGGGCGATGCTGCTGCGCCGCGGCGCCCGCATCGCCGGCCGGGTGGCCGGTCGGACGCTGATCGCGGTGCACGTCGTCCGCGCCGACGGTGCCGCTCGGGCAGCGGATCCCGCCGAGCTGGAGAAGCAGCGGCTGCTCGTCGAGAAGCTGGGCGGCAGCCTGCAGCTCGTGGTGGGCGACGACATCGCCGCGGCGGTCCTGGACTTCGCCCGCAGTGTCGACGGGACGCAGATCGTGGTGGGCGCCTCGACCCACGGCCGGATCGCGCAGCTGGTCCGCCCGAGCACGCTGACCGCCATCGTCCGGGACTCCGGGGACGTCGACGTCCACGTGGTGACGCACCCCGCGGCCGGCGCCCGGCGTCGCGGCCGGTCGCTGCGCCGGGATCTCGCGCCGCGACCGCGCACGGTGCTGGTCTGGGCGGCCGCCCTGCTGGTGCCCGTCGTCCTGGCCGCGGCGCTGCTGCCGTTCCGCAGCGGGCTCGGCCTGTCGTCGGTGCTGCTCGTCTTCCTGGTCGGCGTGCTGGCCAACGGCCTGATCGGCGGCGCGGTCCCGGCGACGGTCGGCGCGCTGGTCGCCGGGGTGCTGGCCAACCTGCTGTACACGCCGCCGATCGGCTCGCTGACCATCGCCGCACCCGAGAACGTCTTCGCGCTGGCCGTGTTCGTCGCGGTCGGCGCCACGGTCGCCAGCATCGTGGACCGTTCGGCGCTGCGCGCCCGGGCCGCCGCACGCGGCCGGGCCGAGGCCCAGCTGCTCGCCGCGGTGGTGACGGACACCGTGACCGCGGACGACGCGGTGCTGGCGGTGCTCGACCGCGCCCGCGTCGGGTTCGGCATGGGCTCCGTGACGCTGCGCGAGGTCGACACCGGCCGGCCGGTCCAGGTCTCCGGTCCGGATCCCGCGGGGCCACCGGACCTGGTCGTGCCGGCGGGCCGGTTCCACGAGCTGGCGCTGCACGGGCGGCCGCTGCCGGCGGCGGACCAGGCACTGGTCGACGTCTTCGCCGTCCAGGCCGCCGTCGCGGTGGACCGCCGGGACCTGGCTCGGCAGGCGGGGGAGGCGCATCGGCTCCGCCAGGCCGACGCCGTCCGGACCGCGGTGCTCGCCGCACTGTCCCACGACCTGCGCACCCCGCTGGCCACCATCAAGGCCGCCCTCGCCGGCCTGCGCACCGCGGCGGCGCCCGCCGGCCGTGTCCCGGGCGCGGGCGGCCTGTCGGGCGAGGACCGGCGGGTGCTGCTCGGGTCCGCCGCCGACGCCGCCGACCAGCTCGACGCCGTGCTGACCAACCTGCTCGACCTGTCCCGCCTGCACACCGGGGTGCTGACGCCGATCCGGCGGCCGGTGTCGGTGGACGAGGTGGTGCACGGCGCGCTGGTCGGCGTGCCGGCCGGGAGTATCCGGGACGACATCCCCGACGACCTGCCGCTGCTGGACACCGACGCCGGCCTGCTGGAACGGGTGCTGGCCAACATCGTCTCCAACGCGGTCCGGCACACGCCCGCCGGGCGGCCGGTGCGGCTGTGCGCCGGGCGGGTGCAGGACGGGCGCGGCGGCGGCGTGCAGATCCGCGTCGTCGACCACGGGCCGGGCGTGCCCGAGAAGGACCGGCCCGCCCTGTTCACCCCGTTCCAACGGCTCGGTGACGTGCCCGCCGGCACCGGGCTCGGTCTGGGGCTGGCGGTGGCCCGTGGTCTGGCCGACGCGGTCGACGCGGTCCTCGAGGTCGAGGACACACCCGGTGGCGGGCTGACCGTGATGGTCACCGTGCCGGTGGCCGCCACCCGACCGTCACCGGCCCCGGTGCCGGCCGTCGAGGTATGACGTCGAGACGCTGGACACGGACCAGTGTCTCGACATCCCCGGCCGGTCCCTCGCCGGCTCGGCCCCCGGCAGTCCGCCACCGGACGGGCGTCGACGCTCCTAGGGACGCTGCGCCGCGCCGTCCGCGCGTCGCAGGCCCTCCAGCCCGAACAGCCGGTCCGCGGCGACCGGCGGGAAGCGCCGGGCCAGCGCCTCGTCGAAGTCCACGCCCAGCCCCGGATCCGCGGACGGGCGGACCGCGCCGGCCTCCAGCACCGGTGCGCCCGGGAACATCTCGCGGGTGACGGAGGCCGGCTCGTGGTGTTCGTGGACGCCGAAGTTGGGTGCGGCCGTCCCGAGCGCCACGTTGGCGGCGTGCCCCACCGGTGACAGGTCCAGCGGCCCGTGCCAGGCGGTCCGGACGCCGAACAGCTCCGCCGTGGCGGCGAGGCGGAGCGCCGGGGTGATGCCGCCGATCGCCGAGACGTGGCACCGGACGTAGTCCATCGACCGACCGGCGAGCAGCGGCAGGTACTCGTTCACCGACGTGAAGACCTCACCGATCGCGATCGGCAGCGAGGTGCGCCCGCGCAGCACCGGCAGCCAGCCGAGATCCTCGACGGCGACCGGGTCCTCGAGGTAGAGCAGCGGCAACGGCTCCAGGCGGGCGGCGAGGCCGGCGACCGCCGGGTAGGGCAGCTGGCCGTGCACGTCGACGACGAACCGGGCCGGGCCGGGCAGCTCCGCCGCGAGCCGGGTCACCAGATCCACCGCGGCGTCGACCGTCCCGGCGGGGTCGGGCAGCCGCCGCCCCGGCGGTTCGCCGGCGGTGACCAGCGGACGGAACCGGGTGTCGCCCGCGGCGACCCGGGGCGCCAGGGCCTCGGCCATGGCGGGCACCGTCGGGGCGTAGACGGTGGTGTAGGCGGGCAGCACCTCGCGGCAGCGGCCGCCCAGCAGCGACCACACCGGTAACCCGGCGACCTTGCCCTTGAGGTCCCACAGGGCCATGTCCACGCCGGACAGCGCGTTGTTGCCGATCGGCCCGTCCCGCCAGTAGGGACCGTGCCGCAGGGTGTGGAAGGTGTCGGTGACGTGCCCCGCCGACCGGCCGACGAGCCGGGGCGCCAGGTACTCCTCGACGACCAGGGCGACCGCGGCGGAGCGGTAGGCGAACGTCGCGCAGCCCAGCCCGTACAGCCCGTCGACGTCGGTGTCCACGCGCACCACCACCAGGTTGACGCCCTCGGGTGCCGTCACCACGGCGCGGACCCCGGTGATCCGCGGGCCGTCGTCCGGCCACGGCGGCGCGAGCAGGTCGCCGACGGGGAAGTCCATGCTCACCGGTGCTGCACCGCTGCGCTGTCGGGCATCGGGCGATGGTAGCCAGCGGCCGGTGCGGCGGGCGGCGCGTGCCCGACCTCGGTGCGGACCGGCTCAGCCGGACCGCGCGGCCGCCACGAGCTCGGCCAGCAGGCCCCGGTCCGGGACCCGCAGCGGCGGGAGCTGCGGCATCCCGGTGCCGGCCACCGGCGCACCGGGGCGGGTGGCCGAGAAGTGCACGGCCGGAACGGCCGTCGCCGCCACCACCCGGGCCACGGTCCCCGGGGTGAGCCCGCCGGCCGCGATGACCTCCACCCGGCTGCCGGCGCGGCGGACCAGCTCCGCGAGCAGGTCGGTGCCCTCGGCGGCGACCGGCGCCGCCCCGGAGGTCAGCAGCCGGGCGACACCGGCCTCGAGCAGGACGTCGAACGACGCGAGCGGCGCCGCCGTGGAGTCGAAGGCGCGCGAGAACCCGACGGGGACGCCGCCGGCCGCGGCCACCAGCCGGTCCAGCGCGTCCCGGTCGACGGCCGCGTCCGAGGTCAGCGCGCCGACCACCACGGCGGCCGCGCCGGCGCCGGCCGCCCGGGCGACGTCCTCGACGGCCACCCGCAGCTCACCGGCGCCGTAGGCGAAGTCGCCGGTCCGCGGCCGGACCAGCACCGAGGTCGGCAGCAGGTCGACGCAGCAGGCGATCAGGCCGGCGGACGGCGTCAGGCCACCGGTCTCCAGCGCGGCGCAGAGCTCGATGCGGTCGGCGCCGGCGGCCGCGGCCAGTTCCGCGCCGGCCACCGAGTCGACGCACACCTCGACGACCGGTGTCCGGCGGGAGGTGTCGGGACGGCCCGGCACGTCAGCCGCCCGCTGTGCCGTCGTCGCGGGACATCTCCCCGTCCAGGAACGGCGCCCAGGGCGCGCCCGGCCCCGAGCGGAACACTTTCGCCCACCGGTAGCCCGATGCCGTCGGTCGGTAGCTGGTCCGGCTGGCTCCCCGGGCCGTTGCCCGCTCGAGCACCAGGCTCCCGTCGGCCCACCGGCCGCGAGCCGGCGGATCGGGCGGGTACCCGAGGCTGTCGAACGCGTACAGCAGCACCTCGCCGGTCGCCGGGTCGAGCGAGAAGACGTTCACCGCGCGGAAGGCCGGGCTGCCGTCACGTTCCTGCAGCTGCTCCTGGACCAGCACCCGTCCGTCCACCTGCCAGCTGCCGGACACCCGCGCCCAGGCCGTGCCGGCCGGCGCCCACGGTGTCGCATGCACCTGCTCCGGCCCGCTGAGGGTCCCCACCAGGGCGGCGAGCGGCCGCAACGCCTCGGGCAGCTCCACCGCTGCGCTCCCTCCTGCCGGTCAGTCGTCCTGGTGCTGCAGGACCCACCGGGCGACCGCGCCGTCGGTGACCAGCCCGGTGAGCATGCCGCTGCGCAGCACGGCCCGGATGGCCCGGCGCTTGGCCTCCCCGCCGGCCACCGCCACGACCGACGGTATCGCCCGGATCTGCTCGGTGGTCATCGAGATGCAGCGGTCGCCGACCGCCGAGGCGACCACGGCACCCCGGTCGTCGATCATCGTCGACCCGATCTCGGCGACCACCCCCGTCCGCACCAGCTCGCGCTGCTCGGCCGGCGTCAGCAGCTCCTTGAACTGGCTCGCCGCCGGGGACCAGCTGCCCACGGCGACCGCGGCCCGGGTGACCGCTCCCCAGTGGTCCATCGCCGCCGCCACCATCGGCTGCTGGCGCAGCGACCGGGCGGCGGCCGCGGTGCTCACGACGAGCGGTGCGTAGATCGGGTATGCCGCGCCGCCGGACACCGCGGCGATCTGCTTGACCAGCTCCACCGAGTTGGCGGCCATCCCGACGACGCCCGTCATCTGCACGACGTCGCACCGGGGCAGGTGCGGCAGTGCGGGCGCCATCGCGTCGAGGGTGCGGCCCCACGTCACCCCGATCACGTCCCCGGACTGCACCGACTCGCCGAGCAGGTCGGCGGCCGTCGCGCCGAGAGCGTGCAGCAGCCCGTCGTGGTCCTCGGTCTGCGGCCGGATGACGACCGCCTGCTGCAGCCCGTACGCGGCGCGGAGCCGTTCGGACAGCTCGACGTCCAGGTACGGGTGGGCGTCGATGTGGATCGTCACCAGGCCGGTGCTCAGGCACTGCTGCAGGATCCGCGCCACCTGGAACCGGGACATCCCGAACTCCTTGGCGATCTCCACCTTGGTCCGTTGGTCCAGGTAGAAGCGGCGGGCGATGAGGGCCCACGTCAGGTGTTGGACGGGGCGCTCGGCCGGCATGCGCTCATTTGAGCATGTTGGTTGACAGATGTCCACGACCGGTCCTACGGTCGCCCCACCGCACCTCGGAGTGGTGGTGCGCTCAGATGAGAAGGCTGGACGTTGACCGACTCGCCGTTGCAACAGGCCGCCCGAGCGGTGCTGGACGCCGATGCCAAGGCCGTCGCGGCCATCGCCGACAAGGTCGGCCCGGAGTTCGACGCCTGCGTGCGGCTGATCCTCGGGTGCACCGGCCGGGTGGTGACCTCCGGATCGGGGACGTCCGGTGCGGTGGCCCGCCGGATGGCCCACCTGCTCAGCGTGTGCGGGACGCCGGCGTTCTACCTCCACCCGGCGGACGCCCTGCACGGCAGCCTGGGCGCCCTGGTGGCCGGCGACGTGCTGATCGCGCTGTCCAAGGGCGGCGGGTCCCGCGAGGTCAACGACCTGGTCGACCGGGCCCTCGCCCGCGGCGCCTCGGTCGTCGCCGTCACCGCGACCCCGCAGTCGCACTTCGCCCAGGCCGCCCACGTGGTCGTCGACGTCGACGTGCCGGCCGGGGCGGATCCGGGCGAGGTGGTTGCCATGGGCAGCACCGTCGCGGTGTCGGCCTGGAGCGACGCGCTGGCCCTGGTGCTGATGCGGGCCCGCGGATACCGCTGGTCGGACGTGCTGTTCACCCATCCCTCCGGCGCCGTCGGCCAGATCGCCACCCCACCGGCCGATCTCGAGCCGCTGCCGGTGCCCGCCGCGGAGCCCGCGCCGTGACGTCGGTGATCGGCGTCGACTCGAGCACCCAGTCCTGCAAGGTCGAGGTCCGGGACGCCGACGACGGGACCCTGCTCGGTGCGGGCAGTGCGCCGCACCCGGCCACGACACCGCCGGTGAGCGAGCAGGATCCGCGCGCCTGGTGGGAGGCCTTCCTGGTGGCCGCGGACGCCGCGCTGGCCGGGGTGGACCGGGCCGGGGTCCGGGCCGTGTCCGTGGACGCGCAGTGCCACGGGCTGGTGCTGCTCGACGACGCCGGCGACCCGCTGCGCACGGCGAAGCTGTGGAACGACACCACGTCCTCGGACCAGGCCGCCGCCCTCGTGGAGCGCATCGGCGCCGAGCGCTTCGCCCGCTGCTGCGGCACCGTGCCGACGAGCGCGTTCACCATCTCCAAGGTGGCCTGGACGCAGGAGCACCAGCCCGAGGTGCTGCGCCGCGCCCGGCACCTGCTGGTGCCGCACGAGTACCTGACGTTCCGGCTCGGCGGCCGGGCGGTGACCGACCGCTCCGACGCCTCCGGCACCGGGTACTTCGACCCGGTCGGCAACGTCTGGCTGCCGGACTTCCTCGACGCCGTCGCGCCCGACGACTGGCTCCCCAAACTGCCGCAGGTGCTGGCCCCGGCGGAGGCGGCGGGCACGCTCCGGGCGGACGTCGCCGCCCGGCTCGGGCTGCGTCCGGACGTGCTGATCGGCCCGGGCGCGGGCGATCAGCACGCCGGCGCACTCGGTCTCGGTGCGCAGCCCGGCGACGTCGTGGTGTCCATCGGTACGTCCGGAGTGGTGTTCGCGCCGTCCACGGAGCCGGTGGCGGACGAGACCGGTTGGGTCTCCGGCACCGCCGACGCGGCGGGCGGCTTCCTCCCGCTGATCTGCACGCTGAACGCGGCCAAGGTGACCGACACCGCCGCCCGGTGGCTGGGTGTCACCGTCGCCGAGCTGTCGGACCTGGCGATGGCCGCGCCGGCCGGGGATTCCGGGCTGACCTTCGTCACCTACCTGGACGGCGAGCGGACGCCGAACCGGCCGCACGCCACGGGCCTGCTGCACGGGCTCCGGACGGACACCGACCGCGGGCACATCGCGCGGGCGGCCGTCGAGGGCGCCGTGCTGGGCCTGCTGATGGGCTACGGCCGGATGGCCGAGCTCGGTGTCCGCCGTTCCGGCCGGCTGATCCTCACCGGAGGCGGCGCCCGATCGTCCGCCTACCGGCAGGTGGTGGCCGACCTGTTCGCGGCCGAGGTGCACGTGGCCGACGTCCGCGAGTCGTCCGCGCGGGGCGCCTGCGTGCAGGCGGCCGCGGTGGCCGCCGGCCGCGACGTGGCGGACACGGTGGCGCGCTGGCGACCGCCGACCGAGGTGGTGGCACGACCCAGCGGCGTCGACCGCACGGCGCTGGTGGACCGGTATCGGACGCTCAGTGGAAGGGAGGACCTCGATGGCGACGCGACCCGTGCGGCGTAGGACCGTCCCCGACGAACTCGGGATCTTCGGTGTCCTGGTCGTGGTGGTGGCGGTGCTGGCGTTCCTGTCGCCGGCCTTCCGCTCGATCGACAACGCCCTGATCCTGCTGCTGAACGGCGCGGTGATCGCGTTCCTGGCGCTGGGGCAGACCTTCGTCCTGCTGACCGGCGGCATCGACCTGTCGACCGGCGCGAACATCGCCATGTCCGGCGTGCTCGTGGCGCTGTACATGCGCGGCGGCATGCCGTGGTGGCTCGCGGCGATCGTCGCGGTGCTGACCGGCGCCGCCCTGGGCGTGGTGAACGGCTCGCTGATCCACTTTCTGAACATCCCGCCGTTCATCGCCACCTTCGGCACGATGGGCGTCGCCTCGTCGATCCCGTTGATCATCACCGGGGCGAACTCCGTGACGGTCGTGGACCCCGAGTACTCGTTCATCGGCCAGGGCTACATCGCCGGCATTCCCGTGCCGGTGGTGCTCCTCGTCATCGCCGTCGTCGTCGCGTCGCTGTTCCTGCGCCGTACCCGGCAGGGGCTGTGGATCTACGCGCTCGGTGGGAACCGTGCGGCGGCCCGCCTGGCCGGCGTGGCGGTCGGCCGGACCACCCTGCTGGTCTACGGGATCAGCGGCGCCTGCGCCGGTATGGGTGGCGTCATCTCGACATCGCGTCTCATGGTGGGCTTCCCGGCGACCGGCCTGGCCAACGAGCTGTTCTTCTCCATCGCCGCGGCGGTGGTCGGCGGCGTCAGCCTGTTCGGCGGGATCGGGTCCGTCTGGGGGGCGATGATCGGCGCGGTGCTGATCGCGACCGTCAGCAACGGCCTGAACGTGCTGAACGTGAGCAGCTACTGGCAGTCCCTGGTCATCGGGTTGATCATCCTGGTCGGCGTCGCCGTCGACACCTACCGCCGCTCGGTGACCCGCGGTGTGCGGCGGGCCGCCCGGGTCGGTGCCGGTCCGACCGCGCCGTCGACCGGCACCGGCTCCGGTGCGCCGCCCGACGCCGCGCCACCGTCCCGATCGGAGCCGGGCCCGGCCGCCGGCACCGGGGTGCACCCACCCGCCACCACACCGCACTGACCCCGGCCGGGCGGGCGGGGCCGCCCGGCCGGGGCGCCGACCCGGTACCCGCAGCGCCCGCACCACCGTCCCGTCCCCGGCACCCGCACCCCCGCACCACCCGTCCGTCGCACCACCCGCAACGCTCCCGCACCGCCCGAGAACCGTCTCAAGGAGAGTCACGTGTCCCCACACCGCAAGGCCGGCGCCGCCGCCGCCCTGGCGTGCCTGGCCGCCGTCACGGTGGCCTGCTCGAACCCGGCGACGGACAACGCCTCGTCGTCCTCGTCCTCGTCCTCGTCGTCGTCGTCCAGCGCGGCCGGCAGCGCGACGGACACCGCGGCGGCCGGCTCCTCGGCCGCCGGCTCCTCCGGCAGCGGTTCCGCGTCGTCGGGCGGAGCCAGCGGCTCGGCCGGCAGCGGGTCCGTCGGCCCGGCTCCGGCCAACCTGCCGGCGTCCTGCAAGACCGACAAGCCGGTGCTCGGCGTCGCCCTGCCGAACACGGTGAACCCGTACTACGTCGCCATGCGCAAGAGCTTCGAGGACAACGGCGCCTCGTCCGGCTTCGACGTGAAGGTGGCCATCGCCAACGACAGCGACTCCAACCAGCTGTCGCAGGTGCAGTCGTTCATCTCGCAGAAGGTCTGCGCGGTGGCGCTCAACGCGGTGAACTCGGCGCCGGGCGTCTCCAGCGTCAAGGCGTTGAACGCGGCCGGCATCCCGGTCTTCACCGTCAACGTGATCGTGGACTCGAAGGAGCTGCAGGCCCAGAACGCCACGATCGTCCAGTACGTCGGCGCGGACCAGGTCGAGGGCGGCAAGGTCATGGGCGAGCAGCTGCTCAAGGACATGGGTGCCGACGCCACGGTGTTCGCCGGCATCGTGGGCGACCCGGACCAGATCCCGACGAACCAGCGCGACCAGGGCTTCACGGACGCGATCAAGTCCAACGCCAACGCCAAGGTGGGCCCGACGGTCAACAGCAAGGTCGACCCGAACATCGCGCTGCAGGTGACCACCGAGATGCTGCAGGGCAACCCGTCGATGAACGTCGTGTTCGCCGACACCGGCCCTGGCGCCGTTGGGGCCATCCAGGCCGTCAAGGCGCTGAACAAGGCGGACAAGGTCGCCATCTACGGCTTCTGCGCCGCGGACACCAAGCTGGAGGGCGCCTACAAGGCCTGTGCCGCGCAGGAACCGGCCGACTACGCCCGGATCGTGGTCGAGCAGGCCAAGACCTACATCGGCGGCAAGGGCGTGCCGGTGGAGATCCTGCAGCCGCTCAAGGTCTTCACCGCCGGTCAGACGCCGGGCCAGGGCGAGGTCGGCTGACGGTCGAGCGGGACGGGTAGGACCAGGGGAGGGGAGGCACCGTGACGTCAGCCGGATCTGCGGCGGCGACCGGCACAGCGGGCATCGGCGTCCGCGGCGTGTCGAAGTTCTTCGGCGGCCAGGCGGCACTGGCCGACGTCACGGTGTCCCTCGCCCGCGGTGAGGTGCTCGGGTTGGTCGGGCACAACGGCGCCGGCAAGTCGACGCTGTTGCGGGTGCTCGCCGGCGCGCACCAGCCCGATGTCGGCACCGTCGAGATCGACGGCATGCCGACCACTCTCGGCAGCCCGACGGCCGCGCTCGGCGCGGGCATCGTGACCGTCTACCAGGAGCTGCGGATCATCGGGGCGCTGACCGTCACCGAGAACATCTTCCTCGGCCGCGAGACCGTGCAGCGTGGCCAGCTCGCCCGCCGGCAGATGCGCCGGCGGGCGGCGGAACTGTGCGAGGAGTTCGGCATCCCGGCGGGACCGCTGACCATCGCCGGCGACCTGCCGGTGGCGCACCAGCAGATGCTCGAGGTGGCTGCCGGTCTCGACCGCGGTGCGCGGTTCCTGCTGCTCGACGAGCCCACCACCGCGCTGGAGGCGGAGCAGATCGACCACCTGCTGCGCACGGTCCGGCGTATCGCCGCCGGCGGCGTCGGGGTGGCGATCGTCGACCACAAGCTGGACGAGGTCTTCGCGGTGGCCGACCGCGTCGTCGCCCTGGCCGACGGCCGGGTGGTGCTGTCGGCGCCTGTCGCGGAGGTCTCCCGGGACGACGTGGTGACGGCCATCGTCGGGCGGGAGGTCGACGACGCCCCCGCCGCGTCCAGCGCGAGAACGGCCGCACCGGTGGAGCTCGCCAAGGAAGGACGGCCCGCCGCCGGGGGCGCCGCAGGTGGGGTCGCGGTCAGCAGCGCCGGGGAGGCGCCCGTGCTGTCGGCACGGCAGCTCACCACCGACTTCTGCGGACCGGTCACCCTCGACGTCCCGGCCGGAGCGGTGACGGGCCTGTACGGGCTGGTCGGGGCCGGCCGGACTGAGTTCGTCCGGGCCCTGCTCGGGGTGGATCCGGTTCGGGCGGGCCGGCTGGAACTGCACGGCCGGCACTTCCGCCCACGCGGTCCCGCCGACGCGGTGCGTGCGGGCATCGCGGCGGTCAGCGAGGACCGCAAGCGCGAGGGCATCCTGCCGCAGCTCGACTCCCGCATCAACGCGTCGGTGTCGGTGCTGCAGCGGTTCACCCGCGGCGGCGTGCTCTCCCGGCGGGCGCTGGCCGGCGGAGCGGGAGAGGTGCTCCGCTCGGTCGGGGTCCGGGGCGACGTCACGCTCCCGGTCGCATCGCTGTCCGGGGGCAACCAGCAGAAGGTGATGATCGCCCGGGCGTTGATGTGCCGCCCGCAGCTGCTGGTGCTCGACGAGCCCACCAAGGGCGTCGACATCGCCGCCAAGGCCGAGATCCACCACCTCATCCGCACCATGGCGCACGAGCAGGGCATCGGCGTGCTCGTCGTCTCCTCCGAGGAGGAGGAGGTGCTCGGGTCCGCCGACCGGATCGTGATCTTCACCGAGGGCGGGACCGACGGCCACGCCCACCATCCGGCGGACCTGGACGTCCGATCGCTGCGGCGGCTGGCGTTGCCGGCCGCTGCGGCGACTCCCGCCGGCACGTGACCCGGGTGACGACGCCGGGCGCGGCCCTCGCCGTCAGCCTGCTGGCCGCCCCTGACCCGTCACCCCGGGCGCTGCTGGAGACCGCGGCCCGGGCCGCCGCCCTGTCCCTGCGGCTGCACGTGGACGTGATCGACGCCGCGGACGGGCGCGGCACCGGGATCGACCCGGGGCTGCTGCCCGAGCTGTGCCGGCTCGGGCCGGTGGAGGTGCACGTCATGGGTGTCGCCCCCGCCGCCCTTGTCGAAGCCCTGCTGGACGCCGGGCCGGACACGCTCCTGGTGCACACCGGATCCGGCCCGCTGACCGCAGCCGCACGCGACCGAGGCGTCGCGCTGTGGACGGCGGTGGGACCGGACCGACCGCTCCCCGCGCCGGACGCGGACGGCCTCCTGCTGGTCGCCATCCCGCCGGGCTCGCGCACCGCCCGCTTCGACCCGGCGACCGTCGGGCGGGTCGCCGGCGCCCGCGCCGCCGGCTGGACCGAGATCGGGGTGGACGGCGGCGTCGGGCCCGCGGAGGCCGCGGCCGTGGTCGCCGCCGGGGCCACCCGCGTGGTCAGCGGCCGGTCCCTGTTCACCGGCGACCTGGCCACCCGGGTGCAGGAGCTGCGCCGGCGGTGCACGCCCGGCACCGGAACGGTGGACGAGAGAGGTGCCGGATGACCGTCGAGGTCGGAGTCCCGGTGCAGGGCAACGACGACGGCGACTGCGTGCTGGCCGAGGTGTACGTCGCGGTGGGCGACGCGGTGACGGCGGGCCAGCGGCTGTTCTCGATCGAGACGGCCAAGGCGGTCTACGAGGTCGAGTCGACGGCGGCCGGCACGGTGGTGTCGGTGCTGCACGGGCCCGGCGAGGAACTCCCCGTGCACACCCCGGTGGTGCTCGTCGAGCCGGTGGGAGCCGGCGGCGCGGCCGATCCCGGGAGGACGGCGCGAACCGTCCCGGACGGTGTCGCGACGGGTGCCGGGACCGCCGTCGCCCACCCCGGTCTCGAAGCTCAGGACGGTGCCGGTGCCGGTGCCGGGGCACCGTCCCGGCGCCTGCCCCGTGGACCCGTGCCCGCCAGCCCCCGGGCCCGGGTCATCGCCGCCCGGCGCGGCATCGACCTGGGCGCTGTCGCCGGTACCGGACCGCGCGGCCGGGTGCTCGTGCAGGACGTCCTGGACGCGGCCGGGCGCTGGCCGTCCGGTGCCGGGTCCGCGCCCGCCCCGGAGTCCGCCGGTGATCAGCGACAGCCGCCGCCGCGGGCGGCCGCGACCGCACCGTCCCTCCCGGCCGTTCCGCCCGCGCCGCCCACGGTGACGACCCCGTCCCCGGTGCCCACGGTGTCCGTCCCGGACGTGCCGCCGGCCGATCCGCCGGCGCCGGTGCCGCTCACCGGCATCCGCCGGGTGGTCGCCGACCGGATGACCGCGTCGCTGCGGGACTCGGCGCAGTTCACCCTGATGGCCGTCGCCGACGCCCGGCCGCTGCAGCGGCTGCGCGCGGTGCTGCGGGCCGGCGGCACCAGGGCCAGGTTGGACCGCGTCACCGTCACCGACCTGGTGGCGCTGGCCTGCGTGCGGACCCTGGCCGACCACCCCGCGCTGAACGCGCACCTGACGCCGGCCGGCCTCACCCGGTGGCCCGCCGTCCACCTGGGGCTGGCGGTGGCCACCGAGCGCGGGCTGCTGGTCACCGTCCTGCGCGACGCCGACCGGCACCGGCTCGCCGGTCTCACCGCCGCCCGCGCCGACGCGGTGGCCGCCGCCCGTGCCGGGCGGTCCGCCGCCGCGGACCTGACCGGGTCCACGTTCACCGTCAGCAGTCTCGGCGCCGGCCCGGTCACCTTCTTCACGCCCGTGCTGAACCCGCCGGAGGTCGCCATCCTCGGCGTCGGCGGCATCGTCCCGGCGGTGGTCCCGGTGCCGGGCGAACCGCCCGGCGACGCCGGCGAGATCGCACCCGCGGTGCACCTCTCGCTGACCGTCGACCACCGGGCGGTCGACGGTGCCCCGGCGGCCGCCTTCCTGGCCGACCTGTGCCTCGCCCTCGCGGCGCCCGAGACCACCCTCGCCCGTTAGGAGTCCGATCGATGCCCCGTGACCTGCTGGTCGACCCGGCCGTCGTCCGCGCCGGCGGCCGGCTGGTCGCACCCGAGATCCCGGTCAACGCCTACGCCCGGCCGCTGGCGGACGAGATCGAGCGCCGCGGCGCCGACCGGCTCGTCCGCGTGCTGCGCGACATGTACCTGGTGCGCGGCTTCGAGACCATGCTCGACTCCGTCAAGCGGCAGGGCGAGTGGCACGGCCTGCGCTACACGCACGCCGGTCCGGCGCACCTGTCGATCGGCCAGGAGGCCGCCGCGGTCGGCCAGGCCCGCGGGCTGCTGGTGGACGACCACGTCTTCGGCAGCCACCGCAGCCACGGCGAGGTGATCGCCAAGGGCCTGGCCGCCATCGACGCGCTGGACGAGCCGGAACTCGACAAGATCATGACCGGGTACCGCGACGGCGCCGTGCTGGCGCCGGTCGCGGCGCGACTGGCCGCCCGGGACCAGCACGAGCGTGCCGAGCAGTTCCTGCTGTACGGGCTGCTCGCCGAGATCTTTGCCAAGGAAACCGGTTTCAACCTCGGACTGGGCGGCAGCATGCACGCCTTCTTCGTGCCGTTCGGCATCTTCCCCAACAACGCCATCGTCGGCGGCTCCGCGCCGATCGCCACCGGGGCGGCGCTGCACCGCCGGGTCGCCGGGCTGCCCGGGATCACCGTCGCCAACATCGGGGACGCCGCCACCGGCTGCGGACCGGTGTGGGAGTCGTTCAACTTCGCGGCCATGGGGCAGCTGCGCACGCTGTGGGAGCCGGGCCACCGCGGCGGCCTGCCGGTGCTGTTCTTCGTGAACAACAACTTCTACGGCATGGGCGGTCAGACCGCCGGCGAAACCATGGGGTACGACCGGGTCGCCCGCGTCGCGCTGGGCGTCGACCCCAGGGCCATGCACGCCGAGACGGTGGACGGCACCAACCCGCTCGCCGTCCTCGACGCCGTCGAACGCGCCAGGGCGGTGCTGGAGGCCGGCGACGGGCCGGTGCTGCTGGACTGCCAGACCTATCGCTTCACCGGCCACTCGCCGTCGGACGCCTCGTCCTACCGGACGCCCGAGGAGGTGCAGCTCTGGCGCGACGTCGACCCGCTGCGGTGCTACGCCGGCGAGCTGGTCGACGCCGGGGTGCTGACGCCCGACGAGGACCGCCGGCTGGCCGAGGACGCGGACCGCAGGCTGGCGGAGGTGGTGGAGCTGGTGGTCGACGCCACCGCGTCCGCCCGCCTGGACCTCGCGGCCGACCCGTCCGCCGTCGAGCGGGTGATGTTCTCCGGACGCACCACGGACCTGTCGGTGACCGCGCCCGGCGACCTGTCGGCGCCGCTCGCGGAGAACCCACGGGTGCGGGCGATCGCCCGCAAGTCCCGGTCCGGCGGCGGCGAGGCCGGTGCGGTGCTGTCCGGCACCAAGGCGGTGCAGTTCCGCGACGCCCTGTTCGAGGCGCTGGCCGCGCACGCCGCCGCGGACGGCCGGGTGATCCTCTACGGCGAGGAGAACCGCGACTGGGGCGGCGCTTTCGGGGTCTACCGGGGGCTCACCGAGCTGTTGCCCTACCACCGGCTGTTCAACGCGCCGATCTCCGAGGCGGCGATCGTCGGCACCGCGGTGGGCGCCGCGATGGCCGGCTCCCGGCCGGTCGTCGAGCTGATGTACAGCGACTTCCTCGGCCGGGCCGGCGACGAGGTCTTCAACCAGCTGGCCAAGTGGCAGGCGATGAGCGGGGGCCAGCTCGCCATGCCGGTGGTGCTGCGGATCAGCGTCGGGTCCAAGTACGGCGCGCAGCACTCGCAGGACTGGAGCGCGATGGCGGCGCACGTCCCCGGGCTGCAGGTGGTCTACCCGGCCACGCCCTACGACGCCAAGGGCCTGCTGTCCAGCGCGCTGTCGGGCAGCGACCCGGTCGTCTTCCTGGAGAGCCAGCGGCTCTACGACACGGTCGAGACCCTGCGACCCGACGGCGTCCCGGCCGGGTACTACCGGATCCCGATCGGTGCGCCGCACACCGTGCGGGCCGGCACGGACCTGACCGTGCTGAGCGTCGGCGCGGTGCTGGGCCGCGTCCTGGAGGCGGCCCAGGTGCTGCAGGAGCGGTTCGGGCTCTCGGCGGAGGTGATCGACGCGCGCTCGCTGGTCCCGCTGGACCTGGCACCCGTCGTCGCGTCCGTCGAGCGCACCGGCCGGCTGGTGCTCGTGTCCGACGCGTGCACCCGGGGCAGCTTCCTGCAGACGGTGGCCGCCGACGTCACCACCGTGGCGTTCGACAGCCTGGACGCCCCACCGGTCGTCGTGGGCGCGCCGAACTGGATCACGCCGCCCGCGGAGCTGGAATCGGCGTTCTTCCCGGGCGTCCCGGCGATCCTGGATGCGGTCAGCGAGCACATCGTGCCGCTGCCCGGACACGTGCCGCACCGCCGGGCCGGCGCCGGGGCACTGCTGGACCGGGCGCGCCGCGGCGTGTGAGAGCGGCGGCGGTCCGCGCAGGGCGCCGGCACCGACGCCAGCCGGTCTCACCCACCGGGAGCGCCGGCTGCTTCTGCGCCTGCCCGCCCTTCCGGACCTGTGCGATGTTCGCCGGGGTGGACAGCACCGAGATGTCCCGGACGGGGTCGGCCGTCACCGCGATCACGTCCGCGTCGTACCCGGCGCGTAACACTCCTGACCGGGGTGCCTGGGGTCCCGACGTCAGCGGTGCGTCGGCCGTTCCGCTGCGACCGGTCTCGTGCTCGGTCGGACGATGGGGGCGCGGCGTGGTCGGCTCGGAGTCCGGGGCGGTGACGGTCAGCGATGTCGCGTCGGCTGCCCGGGTGTCGAAGGCGACGGCCGCCCGCGTGCTCGGCAACGACGGCCACGTCAGCGAAGTCACCAGGGCCCGCGTGGTGTCGGCGGCGCAGCGCGCGGCGGCGCGGGTACAACCTGCTGCTGTCGAACTCCGACGAGGACGCCGAGCAGGAGATACCTGCCGTGCGCGTGCTCCTCGGTCAGCAGGTGGACGGCCACCTGATCGCCCCGACCCCCCTCGCGGCGCACCGCAACCGTGCGGTCGAGACGATCGCAGGATCGGGGCGACCTGTCGTGCTCATCGACCGGCTCGTCCCGGGCGTCGCGGCGGATGCCGTGATCAGTGACGACCGGGAGGCATCACGCCGGCTGACCTCGGTGCTGCTCGACGACGGCCACCGGGCGATCGGCTTCCTGTCCTCGCTGCCCTTCGACGGGCGGTACCGCGCCGGCGACTTCATCCCGTCCACCCCGGTGGCCGACCGGGTCAGCGGGTACCTGGACGCGCTCGCGGCGGTCGGTCTGCCCTCTGTCGACGGAATGGTCCGGCTGAAGGTCGACCGGACCAGCATCCAGGCCGATGCCCGCACCTTCCTGACCCGGTCCGACCGGCCGACGGCCGTCATCGCCTCGGACAGCCGGATCGGTCTGGCCCTGTTCCGGGCGGCTCGCGACCTGTCGATGGACATACCGGGACAGCTGTCCCTGGTGGTGTTCGACAATGCCGACTGGACGGACGTCGCGGCGCCGGGGATCACGGTGATGTCGCAGCCCATGCGCGACATCGGCGCGCAGGCGGCTCTGCTCATCGACCGGATCGAGGGTGCGGTGGCCGACCCGCGGGTCGTCGTGCTCCCGCAACGCCTGGTCGAGCGTGCGTCGGTCTCGCGGCCGCCGGCGGCGCCGTGACGGATCGGTACCCCAGGGTCGGCGCCCCGGACGGGCCGCACCGGTCCGCCGTCTGCCGCAGAGCGTGCCGGTCAGAACATCTCGGGTCCCGGCGGCGGGAACAGGTCCGCGGCGCGGAGCCCGGCGACCCGGCGTCCGGGTTCGCGGCGACGGTCCCGGATCAGCGCGCGGGCGGTGGTTCGTCGCGCCGGCGCAGGATCTGCGCCACCACCCGCATCAGCATGACCGAGGAGAGCACCAGCCCGATGTAGCCCACGGCCTGCAGCACGCCGACGCCGGACCGGTCACCGGCGAACACCGCGCCGACCAGCATGGCGGTGGAGGACAGCAGCCCGACGGCGGCCACCGCGGCGAACAGCATGCCGTCGACCCACTGGGTGGCTGCGTGCCGTGCGGTGGCCGACAGCGGGTCGACCTGCACGGCCAGCCGACCGGACCGCACCTGCAGGGCGATGTCCTCGACCAGGCCCGGCAGGGCCCGCAGGGACGGCAGCGTCCGCATGGCCTCCCGCTCGAGCACGCTGCGGAGACTGCCGGCGGACACGTCCAGGGCGCCACGGAGGTGCGCGGCCGCGGCGCCGGCGAGCTGGAATCGCGAGTCCAGCACCCGCAGGGTGCCCTCGAGCGTGAGCAGCGCGCGGGCCAGCACGGTGAGGGCCGGCGGCACCGGGATGCCGTGCCGGCCCATCAGCTCGATGATGCGCTGCAGGCTCCGGGGGTCGAACCCGCCGCCGTGCAACTGTTCCGAGAGCAACTGGCTCAGTTCGACGGTCACCGCCTGCAGGTCGAGCGACTCACCGGCGGGCCCGGCCAGCGAGCGGAGCGCCCGGGCCACCAGGGCCGGCTCGCCGGTGCCGATGCCGGCGCCCATCAGGTGGACGGCCTCCAGGGTGATCGGGTCCAGGATGCCGACGGCCCCGAAGTCGATGAACCACAGCGTCCCCGCGCGGTCGATGAGGATGTTGCCGGGATGGGGGTCCGCGTGGAACACGCCGGCTTGCAGCATCTGTGTCAAGAAGGACTGGAAGAGCCGGTCGGCGAGGACCGGGCGGGCCACCGGCGTGGCGTCCACCGCCGCCGTGTCGGACAGCGGCCGGCCGTCCACCCGCTCCAGCACCAGCACGGCCTCGGAGGTCAGCTCCGTGACGACCGCCGGGACGCTGACGCCGTCCGGCGCCGGCACCGCTCGCAACGCCCGGCCGTTGGCCGCCTCGTGGACGAAGTCGAGCTCGGACTCGACGGACTGCACCAGCTCCTGGGCCAGTCGTTCCAGCCCCAACGTGCGGGCGGCCGCCGATCGGCGGCTGACGACCCGGGTGGCCCACCGCAGGACCGCGGCGTCCCGGGCCAGGCCCACCTCGACGTCCGGGCGGCGGACCTTGACGACGACGGGGCGCCCGTCGGGCAGGACGGCCGTGTGCGTCTGGCCGATCGAGGCCGCCGCCAGCGGTTCGCGGTCGAACCGCGCGAAGGTCTGGGCGACGGGTGCATCGAGCGTGCGGTGGATCTGTTCGAGGACGTCGTCGACGGGGATCGGCCGCACCGACGACTGCAGCTCCGCCAGCTCGGCGACCATCGGCGCGGACAGCAGATCCGAGCGGGTCGACGCGATCTGGCCGAACTTGACGAAGATCCCGCCGCAGTCCTCCAGGAACAGCCGGACCCGCAGGGCCGTCTCCGGGGTGGCCGCGGTGTTGCGGGACACCACCCGTCGTCCCGCGAGCCCGTGCCGCCGCGCGATCCGCGACACCTCCCAGAGCCGCCCGCCCACCGTGACGGCGGCCCGCAGGCGCGCCCGCGTCGACAGCCGCTTGCGGTCCCGTCGCGGCCGCAGCAACACCTCCAGCACGATGCTCATCACCATCGTGGCCAGCAGCGCGAACCCGAAGTCGGCGATGTCCAGATCCGCGATGGCCCGGGCGGTCCGGGCGTGTTCGACGACCACGCCGGCGACCGTGACGCCGATCAGCGAACCCAGGACACCGGCGACCAGGGAACGCACCGCGCCGCGTCGCACACCCAGGATGCGGCCCGAGAGGAACCCGACCACCAGCAGGAAGATGATGCCGAAGACGGCGTCCCAGAGCGACATGCATTCACTGTGAGTGGCCGAGCGGGTGAAGTCCAGTGATCGACCGCGGCGGCCGGTGGTGCCGCAGCCGCCGCAGCCGCCCCGGTCGCCCCAGTCACCCCAGCCGCTGCAGCCGCTGCCCCACCGCGCGCCGGACCGCGATCGGTGCGGGGGCCCGCCGGGCACCGGCGCAGGGGTGCAGCGGGTGGATCGTCAGCGGCGGCCCGCGCGGTGCCGGAACAGCCACCCGGCCCACAGGGCCGCCGCGACCGAGATGCCGACGCACCACAGGACGGCCACCCACCCGGATCCCGCGCGGGCCGGGGCGCCGGTGAGCAGCGCCCGCAGCGTGTCGATCACCGGGGTCACCGGCTGGTGGTCGGCGATCCAGCTCAGCACCGCGGGCATCGTCGAGGTGGGCACGAAGGCGCTCGACAGGTAGGGCAGGAACAGCAGCACGAACCCGTACGCGCTGGCTGCCTGGGGACTGCCGGCCACCAGGCCGATCGCCGCGTAGAGCCAGGTGATGGCCAGCACGAACAGGGCGATCAGGCCCACGGCCGCCAGCCAGTGCAGGACGCCGGCCGTCGGCCGGAACCCGACGAGCAGGCCGACCCCGACCACCACACCGGTGGCCAGGAGGTTGCGGACGAGACTGGCCACCACGGCACCGGTCACGACGCCGGCGCTCCGGACGGGCAGGGTGCGCAGCCGGTCCACCCATCCTGTCGACAGGTCCTGCGCCACCTCGACCGCCGTGCCCGCCGCACCGAAACCGGCGCACAGCAGGACGATCCCGGGCGTGACGTAGGTCGCGTAGAGCTCGCGGTGACCCGCGCCGGAGCCGACCGGGCCGACCGAGCCGACCGAGCCGACCGGGCCGGCGGGGCCGATGTCGAAGGCCCCGCCGAAGACGAAGGTGAACAGCAGCATCAGCACCACGGGCAGCATCAGGCCCATCAGCAGGGTCTCGACGTTCCGCAGCGAGTGCCGGGCGCTGCGCCGGACGAAGACCCAGCCGCTGCGCAGCGGCCCGACGGTCGGGGCCCGGAAGGGGATCGGGGGCGGGACGGACAGGCTGCTCACGGCGGTCTCCTCGAGGGGATCGGGCCGGCGGCGTCAGGCCACCGGTGCGGGGTGTCCGGCACGTGCGGGTGCCGGATCGGCGGAGCGGTCGCCGGTGAGGGCGAACAGGACGTCGTCCAGCGACGGGCGGCGGATGTCCACGCGGTACGCGGCCTCGCGGTCCGGACCGCCGACAGCGCCGGTCCCGCCGAGGCAGTCGGTCAGGATCCGCCGGACGTCGCCGGCGGTGCCGTCGGACGGCCGCTCCGCGACCACCCGGCCGGCAGCGTCGCGCAGCTCGACCACCTCGGTGCCGACCCGCGACTTGAGCTGGGCGGGCGCGCCCTCCGCCACGATGCGCCCGTCCTCGAGCACGGCCACCCGGTCGGCCAGCCGATCGGCCTCCTCGAGGTACTGGGTGGTCAGCAGCACCGTGGTCCCGGCCGCCGCCAGCTGCTCGACCTGCTCGTGGACGTCCCGCCGGCTGGCCGGGTCGAGCCCGGTCGTCGGCTCGTCCAGCACCAGCACGGTCGGCTGGGAGACCAGGCCGAGCGCCAGGTCGAGGCGTCGCCGCAGGCCGCCGGAGTAGGTCCCGGCGCGCCGCCGGCCGGCGTCCGCGAGGCCGAAGCGGTCCAGCGCCGCGGCTGCCACCCGCCGTGCGTCCCGGGTCGACCAGCCGGCGAGCTCGGCGAGCATCCGGAGGTTCTCCTCGCCGGTGAGCACCTCGTCCACGGCGGCGAACTGCCCGGTCAGGCTCAGCGACCGGCGGACGGCGACCGGGTCGGTGACGACGTCGTGCCCGCAGACCGTGGCCGTGCCGGCGTCGGGCTGCAGCAGCGTCGCCAGGATCGACAGCAGGGTGGTCTTGCCGGCGCCGTTGCGGCCGAGCAGCGCGACGACCTCGCCGGGTGCAACGGCCAGGTCGACGCCGGCGAGCACCGGCTGCGTGCCGAACGACTTGACCAGTCCCCGGATCTCGACGGCCGGACGGGACGCGGTGCTGGACGGGACGGACACGGGGACTCCGATCGACGGCGGCGTGGGGCAGCGACGGATGAGTGTGTACGGCGTCCACTGTGTAGGGCATACACACTGTGTCAGTCTTACACAGTTTCCCGGGGAGCTGTCAATGCCCGCCGCGGGCCTGGCAGGCTCGGCGCGGAGCCGGCCCTCGTTCCGGGGGTCGCGGTGGTGGATGCGGGGGAGGCGGCGTGACCGAGCAGGACGGCGACGAGGTCGCGCTGCCGCACGCCATCGCGCTGACCTGGGGCATGGCCGAGGCCCCGCAGCGGGGGCCCAAGCGGGAGCTCACGATCGAGCGGATCGTCGACGCGGCCATCGAGATCGCCGACACCGACGGGCTCGGCGCCGTGTCCATGGCCAGGGTGGCGTCGGCCCTGGGCTTCACCACCATGTCCCTGTACCGGTACGTGACCAGCAAGGACGACCTCCTGCTGCTCATGGAGGACGCCGTCTACGCGGTCCCGGGACTGGGTCGCCCCGAAGTCGGGGCGCCGTGGCGTCCGGCGATGCGGGCGCTGGTGGACGCCTGCATGGCCGTCGTCCGGGCGCACCCGTGGGTGGCGCGCAGCCCGATCCGCGGCGTGCCGCTCACTCCGAACAACCTGTGGTTCGTCGACTACACCCTAACCGCGATGGCGCCGCTGCCGCTGACCACCGAGGAGAAGCTGGCGGCGCTGCTGTCGCTCACCGGGCTCGCGCGGATCCTGGGTGGGTACGAGGCCGAGATCGTCGCCGGCCGGGCCGCCGGGGCCGAGCCGCCGCTGACGCCGGCCGCGCTGGGCTCGTTCATCACCGACGAGCGGTTCCCCGCCTTGGCGCCGGTCGTCCGGGCCGGTGGGTACGGCGGCGGCGGACAGGGGTCGCCCGGCGGGGCCGTCATGCAGGCCGAGTTCGACTTCGGGGTCGAGCGCCTGCTGGACGGGGTCGAGCACGTCGTCGCGGAGCGGGAGGCGGGACGGGCGGTCGGGTCGCCCGCGGTGTCCGTGGCGGCCGGTGGGCAGGGCGGCCGGCGCGGTCGGGCGCCGTCCGAGCAGCAGTTGCGCGCGGCGGCCAAGGATCCGGAGGTGCGCGCCGCCGTGCAGCAGCGCCGCGAGGCCGAGCACCGACTGCGCGAGCTGCAGCGTCAGGAGCGGGAACGCATCGACCGGGCCGTCGAGCGGGCGGCGGCGGAGGAGGGGCGCTCGGCGCGCTGACGCCGTGCGCCGCGGTGACCGGTGTCTCCCCGCCGGGGCTGCCGGGCCGTGGGATCCTGGGCCGGACCCACGGTTCGTGCGGTCCCGGACGAGATGTGCGCCGTACCCGGTCCGCCAAGACGACGCTCCCCTGGAGGGATGCCGTCGTGGGACAGCTCGTGCAGGTCGTCGGGTCGCTGCTGGTGCTCGTCGCCTTCGCCGCCGCGCAGCGCGGGTGGATGGACCCGCAGTCGAGGCGGTACCTGGTGCTCAACGTCGCCGGTTCGTCGATCCTGGCCGTCGAGGCCGTGCTGACCCGACAGTGGGGCTTCCTGCTGCTCGAAGGGGTGTGGGCGCTGGTGTCGGCCGCGGGTCTGGTCGCCGTGCTGCGCGGCCGGTCGCCGCGCCCGACCGGGCACTGAGGACGCCGGGCGGCGGAGCCACCGGGCTCGTCCGACAGCTCGGCACAGCTGCCGACCGGCAGCGGGTGTCGCGCGAGTGCGAGCGGAACCGTGGCGGTGGATGGCGGTCCCGAGCACCGGTGGCCGAGAGCTGTCCTGCCGAACCGGGTACGACCAGCTAGAGCGACCGCTCGCGGCCGCTGACGAGGTCACGCACCAGTGGGAACTCGGTGACCCCGTCCGAGCCCATGAAGTGGCCGGCGCCCGGCACGACGGTGACCGGCGCTCCGATCGCGGCGGCCAGTCGGTCCGAGGCGTCGGCCGGGACGAAGACGTCGGCGTCCGACCGGATCATCCGCCGCACCGGCACCCGGTCGGCGATCCTCCGGCACGCGTCCGGGGCGAGTGGTTCGGCGAGGAACGAGGCCAGCTCCGGCACCGACGCCAGCGGCTCGGCGAACCCGGCGACCAGCACGACCCCGGCCGCGGACCACGGCCCGGCCAGCCCGCCGAGGTGGCGCAGCACCGTGACGCAGCCCAGGCTGTGCCCGATCAGCCAGGTCCCGGCGTCCACCCGGCCCACCGCCGCGGCGACCGCCTCGGACCAGGAGCGGACGTCCGGGTGGTCGCTGTCCGGCAGCGCCACGACGGTCACCGCGATGCCCTGGGCGCCGAGCTCGCGGGCCAGCCACGGGAACCAGTGCCGGTCGGGCGCCGCCTGGTAGCCGTGCACGACGACAGCCCGGCGGGGCGGCGGTGTCTCGGGGTCGGACATCGGCGCACCGTAACAGCGGCCACTCGGTGCACCGTGCTGCCCGGTCGTCACGCTCGGCCGACGGCGGACGGGTCGACGCGCCATCCCCGCCGGTGGGCGCTACCTTTCCCGTCGCGGCGCCCCGGCCGCATCCGCCCCACCCCGACGCGGCCGGGGAGGGATCGTCGTCGAACGGAGGGCCAGGTGCGGCTGCTGCTGACGTCCGCGGGCGTCAAGAACCCGTCGATCCACCGGGCACTGCTCGATCTGCTCGGTCGGCCGATCGGGGAGTGCACGGCGCTGTGCATCCCGACCGCCATGTACGGGCATCCGCACGCCGGTCCGGGCGAGGAGGTGTGGCGGTTCGTCAGCGGTCGTTCGGAGAACCCGATGACCGAGCTGGGTTGGCGGTCGGTCGGTCTGCTGGAGCTCACGGCGTTGCCCGACATCGCCGCGCAGCGGTGGGTCCCGCTGGTCCGCGAGGCGGACGTCCTGCTGGTGTCCGGCGGCGACGCGCTCTACCTGCACCACTGGCTGCGCCGGTCCGGGTTCACGGATCTGCTGCCCGAGCTGACCGACACCGTCTACGTCGGGATGAGCGGCGGCAGCATGGTGATGACGCCCCGGATCGGGGAGGAGTTCGTCGGCTGGCAGCCGCCCGACGGTGCCGACGACAGCACTCTCGGCCTCGTCGACTTCTCGATGTTCCCGCACCTGGAGCATCCCGACCTGCCGTCGAACACGCTGGCGAATGCGGAGAAGTGGGCCGCCCGGCTGTCGAACACGGCCTACGCCGTCGACGACGAGACCGCGTTCCGGGTGGTCGACGGCGCGGTGGACGTGGTGTCCGAGGGACGCTGGACGCTGTTGCGTCCGTGATGCAGCGGGCCGGACGGTCCCGGGACGCGGCTCGGCGTCGGACGTCTGCAGGTCCCGAGCGCTGCCCAAGGAGGCGATCGTGGTGCCCGGAGAGATTGCGCCCTACCCGCTGCGCAGTCCGCGGCTGCGGATCACGCCGCTCGCGGCGGCCGACGTCGACGACTTCGTCCGCTACCGCCAGGACCCCGAGGTGGCGCGGTGGCAGTCCTGGGACACCGACTACCGCGTCGCCGACGCCCTGGCGCTCGTGGCCGGTCAGCCGGTCGACCGGCTCCCGGGCGCCGGGGAGTGGCTGCAGCTGGCGGTGCGGCCGGTCGACGGTGGCCCGCTCCACGGCGACGTCGCGGTGCGCCGGTGTGCCGGCCAACCGGACACGTTCGAGCTCGGCGTCACGCTCGCCCGGGCGGCCCAGGGACGCGGCATCGCCGGCGAGGCCCTGCGCGCGGTGCTGGACATGCTGTTCCACGACGCCGGCGCGCACCGGGTGGTCGCGTCCTGCGATGCGCGCAACCTCCCGGTGTCCCGCCTGCTCCGGCGGGTGGGCATGCGGCACGAGTCGCGGCAGCTGGAGGCCGACTGGTTCAAGGGCGAGTGGACGACGCTGGACGGCTGGGCGGTGCTCGCCCGCGAGTGGCGCGACCTCGCGCCCCGCACCGTGTCCACCTCGGCGTCGTGACGCTGGCCGGCGACGGCGCGTGCGGCGCGGCGCGCTGTGTGCCCGACCGCGTCGGGTCGCCACGCGGCCGCCGGGCTGCCACGGTGGGTCGGTGATCGACGACGCCATCGGACACCTGCACGAGGACCTGCAGTGGGTGCGCCGGTCGCTGCTGGACACGCTGGACGGCCTGTCCGAGTACGACGTCCGGCGGCCGCTCACCGCGACCGGCACCAACCTGCTCGGCCTGGTCCGGCACCTGACCCTGACCGAGGTGGTGTACCTCGGCGACGTCCTGGGCCGGCCCTTCCCGGAGCGACACCCGCGCTACGGCGACCCGGGCTACCGCAACCGGGACTCGCTGTGGGTGCGGCACGACGAGACGCGCGCGGACGTCGTCGCGGGCTACCGGCGGGCGTGCGCGCACGCCGACGCCTCCGTCGCGGCGCTGCCGGCCGATGCCCCCGGCCAGGTGCCGTGGTGGCCCCGTCCGCAGGTCACCCTCTTCGCCGTGCTGGTCCACGTCCTCACGGAGACGTACCGGCATGCCGGCCACGCCGACATCCTGCGGGAAGGGATCACCGGAGGTGCCGACGCCCCGGGCACGCCCGAGGACTGGGCGGAGCACCGCGCGCGGATCGAGCAGGCGGCGCGACGGGCCGCCGGGTGACCTGCGGACCTCGCCGTCACGGCGCCGCGGGAGCGGGGCCACCGGGCTTGCGGGCCAGCACGTGCCCGGCCGGGAAACGGTGCCGGTCGTCGGCGCTCTCCCGCATCCGGGACACCTCCACCAGCCCCGCCCGCGCCAGTTCCAGGGCCAGCGCGTCGATCGACCACCGGTGGGCGGGAGCGACGCGGTGGTCGAACGGGACGGTGGCGACCGCTGGCTCGTCGTGGGTCTGGAAGGACACCAGCACGTACCCGCCGGCGGCCAGCACCCGCGCGCACTCGGCGACGGCCCGCGGCACGTCGGCCGGCGGCAGGTGGATCAGCGAGTAGTGCGCCAGCACCCCGGCCACCGCGCCGTCCGGCAGGTCGAGCTGCAGCACCGATCCCACCTCGAACACCAGCTCCGGGAGGGCCCGCCGGGCCAACCCGACCATGGCCGGGGACAGGTCCACACCGCGGGCGTCCAGACCCGCGCCGGACAGCAGGCCGGTGACGTGGCCGGGCCCGCAGCCCACGTCGACCACGGCCGTGCCACACCCGCTGCGCCGGACCAGCTCCGCGAAGGCGTCGATCACGGCGCGGTCGAGGATCTCGCCGTCGAAGACCTCGGCGACGTGGTCGCGATAGGCCTGCGCCCACTCGTCGTACCCGCGGCGTGTCGTGTCGAGGTGCGGAGCGCTGGTCACGGCGGGGACGGTACGGCGCAGGTCCGACAGCGGTGCGGCCCGGCGATCGGGTCCGGCGACCGGGGTGCCCCGGTCAGTGGCCCCGGGCCGGCGGGGCGAGGGCGGCGGTGGCGTCGAGCAGCTCGAGGAAGTCCCGGAACGCCCGGTCGGCGCGGTCGGTGTCTCCGGTCGCGTCCAGGTCCAGGAACAGCCCCCGCAGCACGGCGAGGACCAGGGTGGCCCACTCCGGCCGGCCGACGCTCCGCAAGCCCTGCTCCAGGGGCGGCAGCCAGTCCGTCGTCGCCTCGCGCCGGAAACCCGGCCACCACCGCTGCTCGCCGCTCTCCCGCAGCTGCCCGAACATGCGCAGGTAGGGCCGGCCGCGGGGGCCGGTCATCGTGGTCCAGGCCCGGTCGAGGGTGACGGTGTACGCCTCGCCCGGCCGGGACCGGAGCAGCTCGCCGAACAGGTCGAGCTGCCGGTTCCGGGCCTGCCCGAGCACCGCGCGGAGCAACGCGTCCCTGGTGCCGAAGTGGTAGAGCAACATCCGGGCCGACGCCCCGGACGCGGCGACGAAGGGCTGCAGCCGCTCCGGAAGTCCGTGCTGCAGGGCGTGGTCGGTGCAGGCGTCGAGCAGCCGCTGCTTGATCTCCGGTTGTTCGTGTCGACCCACTGCTCCAGTTTTTCGCGTAACGCTTGTTACGTCTACCGTCGGTGCGGGGCGGCGACAACCGGAGGTGGCGATGAGGGTCGTGTTCGTGCACGGGGCCTGCGTGCGGGACGGTGCGTGGTGGTGGCACCGCACCGCCGAACTGCTGGCGGAGAACGGGATGCCGAGCGTCGCACCGGGGCTGCCCAGTTGCGGGGAGACCGGCGTCCCGGGCGGCACGGAGGGCGCGGGCCTGGCCGAGGACGTCGCGGCGGTCCGCGCGGTCCTCGCCGACGGCGACGAGCCCACGGTGCTGGTGGTGCACAGCTACGGCGGCATCGTCGCCGCCGAGGCAGCGGCCGGCATCGCCGCGGTCCGCCACCTGGTGCTGGTCTCCAGCTACCTGCCGGAGGTCGGGCAGAGCCTGTCCGACTTCACCGGCGGCGGGGAACCGGCCTCGTTCCTGGACGTCGACCCGGGTGCCGGCACCTTCGGCGTGCGGGCCGACATGTTCGTCGACACCTTCCTGCACGACTGCGACGACGAGATCCGTGTGCAGGCCGCCGATCACCTCGCCCGGCAGAGCCTGCGGGTCACCGGGCAGCCGGTCGGCGCGGCGGCCTGGCGCGAGGTACCGACCACCTACCTGGTGTGCTCGGCGGATCGCGGCACCCCGGCCGAGCGGCAACGCGACTTCGCCCGCCGCGCCGACGCGGTCGTCGAGATCGACGCCGGCCACCACCCGTTCCTGACCCGGCCCGACGCGGTGCGCGACCTCTTGCTGGGACTCTGACGGCGTCGACGGGGTCGACGGCCTTCCGGCGGCTGCAGCCCACGGTCCGTCGGGGGTCGGGCGGTCACCCGGTGGAGCGCCGGCACCTTTGGGACTGCCGCCCGAGACGGTCGATCTCGAGGGTCACCACGTCGCCGTCGCCGAGGTACGGGAAGCGGCGGGACAGGGCGACACCCTCGGGTGTGCCCGTGTTGACGACGTCGCCGGGTTCGAGGACGAGATGCTGGCTCAGGTCCCGGATCAGGTGGTCGACCCCGAAGATCATGTCGGCGGTGCGGGACGACTGCCGCGGCGCGTCGTTGACCCATGAACGCAGTCCGAGGTCCCCGGCGTCGCCGACCTCGTCCGGGGTCACCAACCACGGACCCAGGGGATTGAACGTCTCGCAGCACTTGCCCTTCGACCACTGCCCTCCGGACCGGTCGATCTGGTACGTCCGCTCCGAGACGTCGTTGCTGATGGTGTATCCGGCGATGACCGCGGCGGCCTCGGCCGGTGAGGACAGGTACCGGGCGCGCGTCCCGATGACCACGGCCAGTTCGACCTCCCAGTCGGTGGTCCCGGATCCCGGCGGCAGCAGGATGTCGTCGTGCGGGCCGACCACGGTGTTGGGAGTCTTGAGGAACACCACCGGGTTGGTCGGCGGCGCACTGCCCGATTCGGCGGCGTGGGCCGCGTAGTTCATCCCGATGCACACGACGGCCTGGGGCCGGGCGATCGGCGCGCCGACCCGGAGCCCCCTGCCGTCGAAGCCCGGCAGCGTGCCGGCCGCGACCGCGTCCGCGGCCCGCGCGAGGCCACCTGTCGACAGGAAGCTTCCGTCGATGTCCGCGGTGAGGGGCCGCAGGTCCAGGTGTCGACCGTCCTGGTCGAGGACGACCGGGACCTCCTGGCCGACCGGTCCCAGGCGCATCAGTCTCACGGCTGGTCCCTCATTCCGCGACGACGCACACGACGTCGCCGACCTGGTAGGTGCCGTCGGTCTCCACGCGGATGTCGACGACCGTGCCCGCGACGTCCGCGTCGATGGTTGCTGCGGTCTTCTCGGCGTCGACGTCCACGATGGGGTCGCCGACGGCGACGACCTGGCCCTCCGTGACGTGCACGGCGGTGACGTCGACCTCCACGGTCGACATGCCGAACTTGGGGATGCGGATCTCGTGCACGGTCACGCCTTCGCGGTCTCGAGGATGGCGGCGGTGATGGCCTCGCGGTCGGGGACGACCGCCCGTTCCAGGACCGGTGCGAACGGCATCGGCACGTCGGCCCGCGCCACCCGCCGGACCGGGGCCCGCAGGTGGTGGAACAGCTCCTCCGCAGCCGTGGCGGCGACCTCCGCCGCCCAGCCGCACGTCCGATTGGTGTCGTCGAGCACGACCAGCCGGCCGGTGCGGGTGACCGACCGGGTCAGGGTGTGCCAGTCGAACGGGTGGGCTGCGCGGGCATCGATCACCTCGACGTCCACCTGGTCGGCGAGATCGTCAGCCACCGCAAGCGCCTCGTGCACGAGGTGGCCGATCGCCACCACGGTGACGTCGGTGCCCTCCCGCCGGATCGCCGCCGGCCCGATCGGTACCGTGACGGCGACGTCGACGTCCCCCTTGCGGGGCAGGCAGTTGGCCGGCAGGAACACGGCGACCGGGTCGTCGTCGCGGATGGCGCTCCGCACCAGCGAGTAGGCGTCCTGCGGCGTGGCGGGCACCAGCGTCTTGACCCCCATGTGCGCGAGAAGCGTGTACGGGTGGTCGGAGTGCTGCCCGGCCAGGCCGAGCCGGGCCCCGGAGCCGGGGAACAGGTAGGTCACCGGCACCCGGGTCTGTCCGCCGGTCATCAACCGGATCTTCTGCGCCTGGTTGACGATCTGGTCGAAGGCGACGTACAGCAGCGTCGGGATCTGGTACTCGACGATCGGCCGCATGCCGGCCATGGCGGCGCCGGTGGCGAAGCCGGTGAAGGCCGCCTCGGAGATGGGGGTGTCCTTGACCCGTCCGGGGTGGGCGGCGGCCAACCCGGAGCTCACCCCCCGGAGCGAGTGCACGACGTCCTCGCCGAGGTAGCAGACCGACGGGTCGGCCGCCATCTCGTCGCGCACGGCGGTGGCCAGCGCCTTCTGGTAGCGCATGACGGTCATCGGTGTCCCCATCGGGTAGCAGTCGTCAGGGTCGGGGTGGCGTACATGTAGTCCATGGCGGTGGCGGGCTCCGGGGAGGCGGACGCGCGGGCGAAGGTCACCGCCGCGTCGATGTGCTGCTGGACCTCGTCGTCCAGGCGCGCGAGGTCGGCGTCCGCGAGTCCGTGCCCGCGCAGCCGGTCGGCGACGGCGGTGATCGGGTCCCGGCCGCGCCACAGTTCGATCTCGTCGTGGGTCCGGTACTGCAGCCCCAGCATGTGCTCGCCGGTGTTGTGCCCGACGAACCGGTAGCACCGGCAGTCCAGGAACACCGGACCGCGTCCGGACCGGGCGTGGTCGACCGCCCACTGCGCCGCCTCGTACACGGCCTCGACGTCCATGCCGTCGACCTCGCGGACGGCGAGGCCGAACCCGGTCGCCCGCTCCGAGGGGGTGACCTTTGCGGAGGCGGCGGCCGGGGTGGTGACCGCGTACCCGTTGTTCTCGCAGCAGAAGACCATCGGCAGCTCCCAGGCGGCCGCCAGGTTGAAGGTCTCCAGCAACACGCCCTGGTTGATCGCACCGTCACCGAAGAAGGCCACCGACACCCGGCGCACCCGCCGGTCCGTGGTCGGCTCACCGGCGGCGCCGGGGGCACCGGAGGCCCAGGCGGCGCCCGCGGCGAACGGGGCGCCCGCGCCGACGATGCCGTTGGCGCCGTAGATGCCCAGCGACACGTCGGCTGCGTGCATCGATCCCCCTCGGCCGTGGTTGAGACCGTCGACCCTGGCCATGAGTTCGGCGAACATCCGCCCGGGGTCGGCGCCCCTGCCGATGATGTGCCCGTGCCCGCGGTGGGTGGAGGTCAGCACGTCGTCCGGGCCGAGCGCGGCGCACATCCCGGTGGCCACGGCCTCCTGGCCGATGTACTCGTGGGTGACGCCCGGGATCTCGTTGGCGTTGACCAGGGTCACCACCGTCTCCTCGAACAGCCGGATGGTGCGCATGGTCTGGTAGGCGCGGATCAGTTCGGTGGTGTCCACTTCAGTCCTCGGCGGGTATCGGTGTGAGCGGCGGGTGTCCGGTGAGGACGGCGAGGGCGTTGTCCAGCGCCTGCCGGCGGATGCCGGCCAGCGCCGGGACGCTGAACGCCGCCGAATGCGGTGTGACGACGACCTGGTCGAACTGCAGGAGCGGGTGGTCCGGTGGCAACGGTTCGGGATCCGCGACGTCCAGGGCGGCCGCGCCCAGCCGCCCGGAGCGCAGCGCGCCGACCAGCGCCCCGGTGTCGACCAGCGACCCGCGTGCGGTGTTGATCAGGACGGCGCCGGGCCGCAGTGCGGCCAGCTCCGCGGCGCCCAGCACCGGTGGTCCGCCCGGGACGCCAGGCACGTGCAGCGACACCCAGTCCGACCACTCGAGCAGGCTCGGCAGGTCCGAATGCCGCTGTACGCCGGCGGTCTCGAACACCTCCGCATCCTGGAACGGGTCGACCGCGGCGACCTGCATGCCCAGGGCGCGGGCGCGCCAGGCCACGGCTCTGGCGATCCGGCCCAGGCCGATGAGCCCCAGCCGTGACCCGCGCACCCGCGCCATCGGTGCCAGGTCCCTGCTACTGGGCCACGCTCCGGTCCGCACCGCACGGTCGCTGGCGACGACCTTGCGGGCCACGGCGAACAGCAGGCCGATGGTGTGCTCGGCGACCTCGTCGTCGGAGCCGCCCGGTACGTAGGTGGCGACCACGTGCCGGGCCGCCAGCTCGGCCAGGTCCAGGTTGTCGTAGCCGGCGCCGCAGCGGGCCAGCACCCGCAACCGGGGCAGCTCGTCGAAGACCGCTGCGTCGTACCGGCCGCCCCAGGCGACGACCGCCTCCGCGTCCCGCCCGCAGCGGCGGAACGTGGCCACCTCGTGGCCGTCGACCGGGACGAAGCCGAACCCGGCCTCGCGGACGCGGCGCACGTCGTCGTCCGACGGCGGGAACCGGTCGGCGTCGGCCCACAGCACGTCGGCGTTCACCCGCCCACCTCCCGGATCTCGGTCTCGGTCGACCACTGCAGCGTCTCGCCCGCCGCCAGTACGGCTGCCGTCCCCGCCCGCACGGCGTCGTCCACCGAGTCGGTCGGCGCGGTGGTGGGTTCCAGGGCGATCCACGGGTCACCGGGCCCGTCGGCGGGCCACGCGTCCCGGTTGACGCATATGCCCAGCCACTCCAGCGGTCCGCCGACGCGCCGAACGACCACCTCGCGGCCGAGGCCGTCGAAGGTCAGCGTGGCGCAGCCGCCCCAGCGCACGAAGACCTTGAAGTTCTCCGGTGGGCCGGTCCGGTCGACACGACTCAGGTCCGCACCGCCCAGCCGGGGCCACCGACCCGAGGTGTCCGGCGTCCACCGGTCCCCGAACGCGCCGCGGACGTCGCTGCCGTCGCGGAGTCCGATCCGTGCCGTCGCCGGCCACCGCCACAGCGGGTGGGCGCTGTAGAGCACCGGGGTCGGTGCGCCGCCGCCGTGATGCACCTCGACGTCGACGCGGACCGCGGCGCGGTCGGGTGCGAGACGGACGGTCTTCCTCGCCCGCAGCGGATGACCGTCCGGTGCGCAGGTCCAGGTGGCGGCGGTGGGGCCCGCCTCGAGCCGCGTCCATGGCCGGAACCAGAAGTCGCCGTGGTCCGCGGTGACCGGGGTGGCGGCGACGGACGGCAGGCATTCGTCCCAGCCGCCCCGGGTGCCGGCGGTGAACCGGATCCGGTCGGGCGGCAACTCCTCGAGATCGGGCTCGTGGCGGTCCGTCCGGACCAGCCAGTGCGTCCCCTCGGGATCCCGGACGTCGGTGATCCGCGCTCCGGTGCGGGCGACCTCGACGCGCAACCGGCCGTTGTCGAGCACCGTCGCGGTGCCGTCGGGAGTCATCCGCGCACCGCGAACTCGTGCCCGAGACGGGGGACCACGACGTCGGCGCCCGGCCGCAGCCGCCGGTAGAGGTCCGCGAACACTTCCGGGTCCAGCGTCGACCCCGGCCCGTACGCGCTCGCGGACCACATGCCGAAGTGCATCGGTACGGCTCGTCGCGGTGCCAGCTGGGCGGCGAGGGCAGCAGCCTCCCAGGCGTTCATGTTGCCGCCCGTACCGTTCACGCACAGCAGCGCGACATCGATCGGCTCGCCACCGGCGGCGGCGACCACCGACCGGTCGTAGTCCGTGTCGCCGCTGTGATAGGTGCGGGTGCCGGCCAGGTCGACGAGGAACCCGACGGCGTCCTCGGTCAGGAAGCCCGGCACGGCATGCCGGGCCGGCACGGCGATCACCGAAACGTCGCCGTGACGCACGCTTTCCCCGGCACGGATCGCCCCTACCGCGGCGGGATCGATGCCGGCGCCGATCAGCCGCGCTGCGCACGACGGCGGGACGAGGTACCGGGCACCGGCCGCCACGAACTCCGCGGCCGAGTCCAGGTCGAGGTGGTCCTCGTGCCAGTGCGAGACCAGTACCAGGTCGGCGCCGAGCTGTGCCGGACGGACCGGCGCCTCGACCGTCCGGTGCAGACCGTGGACGCGCAGGCACAGGTCGCTCAGGTACGGGTCGAACAGCACGCAGGTCTCCCCCGAGCGAAGGGCGAAACCAGCCTGGCCCAGCCAGTGCAGCGTGGGTGACAAGAGGTCGGACACTGTCCACTCCTCGGCTCAGAGGATCCGGGCGGTCAGGCCGCCGTCGGCGAGCAGGGCGGCGCCGGTCACGAAGGACGACCGCGCCTCGAGCAGGAAGGCGACCACCTCGGCGACCTCGTCGGCAGCGGCGATCCGGCCCAGCCGGGTGAGGTCGTCGGTCAGTCCCAACGCATCCGGGGAGCCGGCCGCAGCC
Organism: Nakamurella endophytica; assembly: GCF_014646215.1. Taxonomy (GTDB): domain Bacteria; phylum Actinomycetota; class Actinomycetes; order Mycobacteriales; family Nakamurellaceae; genus Nakamurella; species Nakamurella endophytica. Next base: position 43,643 of record NZ_BMNA01000013.1, on the reverse strand, counting down.
AGGGCGTCCCGGGTGATCCGGGTGTCCACCGATCCCACCAGGACGGCATTGGCCCGGATGCGGTCGCGTGCGTAGTCGACGGCGACCTGGCGGGTGAGACCCGCGATGCCGGCCTTGCTCGCGGCGTAGGCGCCCTGTCCGGGTGCGCCCGCCACGGCGTGCACCGACGAGACGGTCACCACGGCACCGCCGCCGGCGGCGCGGACGAGGGGCAGGGTGGCCCGCAGCGTCAGGAACGCGCCCACCAGGTTCACGTCGAGCACCCGGCGGAAGTCCTGCAGCGACACGTCCTCCAGGCGGCGGTCCGGGGGATAGATGCCGGCGCAGGCGACGACGCCGTCGAGCTGGTCGAGGGTGGCGACGGCGGCCCCGACGGAGCCCTCGTCCGTCACGTCGCACTCGATGTAGTCCAGCGCGCCGCCCAGTTCCGCCGCCAGGCGGTGCCCGTCGGCGGCGTCCAGGCCGACACCGGTGACGGTGGTCCCACGACCGACCAGGGTGCGCGTCACCGCTGCGCCGATGCCGGTGGCTGCGCCGGTGACCAGGACGTGCGGCCGGCTCACGTGGTGATCGCTTCGTCGGCCGGGGTCACCCGGGCGATGGAGGCGAGGATGCGTTGCTCGCTGCCGTCGCCCTTGGTGAACTCGTCCACCAGCCGACCGGCCGCCAGGACCAGGAAGCGGTCGCACATGCCCAGCAGCTCGTCCAGCTCGCTGGAGACGACGACGAGAGCGGCGCCGCGCTCGGCGAGGGTGTTGACCAGTCGGTAGATCTGCGCCCGGGTGCCGACGTCCACGCCCTTGGTGGGTTCGTCGAGCAGGATGACCGACGGCTCGGGCAGCAGCGTCCGGCCGATCAACAGCTTCTGCTGGTTCCCGCCGCTGAGGTGCTCGACGCTGCTGTGGATGCCCGGGGTCTTGACCTCCAGGTCGCCGATGACCCGCCGACCCACCCGGCGCTCTCCGGCGAAGTCGAGGAAGCCGCGGTGCGAGACCGACCCGAGCGACCCGATGGTGATGTTGCGCAGTGCCGACATGTTGAACAGCAGGCCGGTCCGCTTGCGCTCCTCGGTGAGCATGCCGATGCCCGCAGACCTCGCGTGCCGCGGATGGCCCGGCCGCACCTCCCGGCCGCCCACCGTCACGGTGCCGGTGCGCGGCACGGCCCCGAAGACGCCGGCGAGCAGCTCGCTCCGGCCGGCGCCCAGGAGCCCGGCGATGCCGAGGATCTCGCCCTGGTGGACGTCGAAGGAGACGTCCTCGACCCGGGCGGACGACCCGCGCGCGGGGCGGACGCCGAGGTTGCGGACGGACAGTGCCGTACGGCCGCCCGGATACCGGCGGCCCGGGAACAGGTCCCTGACCTGGCGGCCGGCCATGGCGGTGACGATCCGGTCGGCGGTCAGGTCGCTGCGCGAGAGTTGTTCCACCACGCGCCCGTCGCGCAGCACGGTGGCCCCGTCGCAGAGATCGAGCACCTCACGCACCCGGTGCGTGATGTACAGGATGCCGAGGCCGGTCGCGGCGAGCCGGCGCAGGATGTGCCCGAGCGCCACGGCCTCGGTGTCCGTCAAGGACGTGGTCGGCTCGTCGAGGATGAGCACCTTCGGCGTCAGGGCGAGCGCCCTGGCGATCATCAGGAGTTGCCGTTGGGCGGCCGACAGCACCGACACCCGGGTGCGGGGCGCGATGGTCATGCCCAGCTGGTCGAGCAGCGTCCGGCATCGCCGGTCGGCGGCCCGACGGTCGAAGCGGAGCCCGCTGCCGAGATCACCGACCAGCACGTTCTCGGTCACCGTCAGGTGTTCGACCACGTCGATCTCCTGCGGGACGTACCCGATGCCCAGCTGTCGGGCATCCTGCGGGCGGGTCAGCTGTACCGTCGAGCCGTCGACCTGCACCACACCGGTGAAACTGCCGGCACCGTGGACGCCGGTCATGATCTTGACCAGCGTCGACTTGCCGGCGCCGTTCTGACCCAGCAGACCGTGGATGGACCCTGGCTCCAGCTCCAGCGAGACGCCCTTGAGGACGGTGGTGGATCCGAACGACTTCACGACGTCGGTCACCCGCAGCGCCGGACGGTCGGTCATCACCCCTCCTTTCTCGCATCGGTGCGCATCGGCGCTCGGTACTGCGGATCAAGGGCCCGGGACGGACCCGGCCGGGCCCGTCCCGGACCCGGTCAGACGCCGGCCTTGTCGAGGATCTCGTAGTACGGGGCCAGGCCGTCCTTGGTGATCACTGGGGACGGGAGCACGTTGGCGTAGGGCACGGACTGCCCGTCGGCCAGCGCGCCCGCCAGCTCGACGTCCTTCTGCGCCTCCGCGAACAGCGGTTGGGCGACCAGCCCGTAGACCTGACCGGCCTTGACCAGGTCGAGGTTCTGGCGGGTGTAGTCCATGCCGATGATCGACAGGTTCTTGCCGGCCGTCCGTTGCGCGCCGGCCCAGGTGGCCGGTCCGCCGCCGGTCGTCGAGAAGGCCGCCACCACGTCCGGGTTCGCCTGGATCACGCCGACCGCCTTGGCCTGCGCGGCGGCCGGGTCGAAGCCTTCCAGCACCGGGTCCAGCACCTTGACGTTCGGGTACTTCTTCTTCATCTCGTCGGTGAAGGACTTGGCCATCAAGTTCTCGGCCGTGTTCGAGCTGCCCTCGCTGACCGCCACCGTGCCGGTGCCGTTGATCTTGGCGCCGATGGCGTCCGCGGCATTTGCGCCGGCGGTCGGGATGTCTTCAGCCGCCGCGGCCTTCAGGCCGGGCACCGACCCCTCCGGCGGGATGACGTGCCAGGTCACCACCGGGTAGCCGTCCTTGCCGAGCTTGGCGATGAAGCTGTCGATGCCGGGATCCGCGTCGTACACCGCGATCGCGTCGAACTTGGTCTTGACCATCGCCGCCTCGGCCAGGGCGACGGTCGCGGAGATGTCGTAGTTGGTGGCACTGGGATTGCCGACCAGCGTGCAGGTGTAGTGACGCTGGTTGCAGGCGTCGGTGAAGCCGGCCTGCATGATCTTGTGCACGGGGTGGGTGAACAGCGGTTGCACCCAGAGGATCGACACGGGCTTGCCGGAGGCCGTGGCCGTGTCGCTGCCGGACGACGCCGCTGATCCGCCGCCGCCGCCGCCGGAGGCCGTGGCGGCCGAGCTCCCGCCGGTCGCCGACGCGGTCGAGCCGGAGGTGGCCACCTCCGACGTCGTCGACGACGCCGAGGACGCCGAGGACGCCGAGGACGCGGAGCTCGACGCTCCCGACGAGGCGGTGCTCGAGCCGCACCCGGCGAGCACGACGACGGCGGCCGCCGCTGCCAACGGACCTGCGATACAGAGCTTCATTGCTTTGTCCTCCTCTGGACAGGACACGCGGGATCACAGCGATGGGCACAGATGGGGGTGGAGCGCCGTCCGTCGTGCTGCGACGGGCGGGACGGTCAGGTCTCGCCGGTCGCCGCTCGGTCGGCTGCTTCGGGGGCGGGTGCGGAAGCGGCCGCGGTGGCCGTGGGTTGCTCCGTGGGCTCGGTGTCGGGGAGCCGCCGTCGCCACACGTCGAGCCCGACGGCCAGGACCATGATCGAACCGACGGCGATGGTCTGCCAGTTGGGGCTGATACCCACGACCACCAGGCCGCTTTGGACGACCTGCAGGAGCAACATGCCGACGGCGCCACCGACGACCGAACCGACGCCACCGAAGAGGCTGACGCCGCCGACGACAACACCGGCGATCACCAGCAGCTCCCACCCCTGGCCGATCGAGGTGGTGCCGGAGCCGAGGTTGCCCATCAGGAACAGTCCGCCGGCGGCGGCGAGCGTCCCCGAGAGCACGAAGGCGCCGATCTTGTACCGCTCGACCCGCACCCCGGACAGCCGGGCGACCACCGGGTTGCCGCCGACCGCGTACATCGTCCGGCCCGGCACGGTGACCCTCAGGAACAGGTCGCCGAGGATCGCCACGACGACGAAGAAGGCGAACGACCAACCGAGCCCGAACAGCGGCGTGGCCTGGCCGATGTCCGAGACGACCTGCGGCAGGGGATAGATCGGCTGACCGTCGGTGATGACCTGGGTCGCGCCCTGGGCGACGAACAGCATGCCGAGGGTGGCGATGAAGGCGGGGATGCGCAGCCGGACGACGACGACGCCGTTCACCAGCCCGATGAGCGCGCCGACCAGCAGCCCGCCGAGCACGGCCACGGCGACCGGGATGTCGTGGTGCGCCATCAGATCGGCGGCGACGATGGCGCTCAGACCGGCCGTGGAGCCCACCGACAGGTCGAACTCCCCGCCGATCAGCAGGATGATCTGGCCGACGGAGATGATGCCGAGGTAGGACAGGGCGGAGAGGATGGCCCGGACGTCGGCCGCGGACCCGAAGGCCGGCTGGATCAGCTGGAACGTCACGCACAGGATGACCAGCGCCAGGATGACGCCGGCCTCCCCGGCCGCCAGGACCCGCAGGACGCGGTGGCGGGTGCCGCGGCCACGGGAGCGTGCGGTGCTCACAGCAGGCTACCTCCGTTGGCGCGCAACACGTGTCCGGTGACGAAGGATGATCCGGTGCCCAGCAGGAAGAGCACGCAGTCGGCGATCTCCTCCGGGGTGCCCAGTCGACCCAGCAGGGTGCGCGAGGCCACCTGGTCCGCCGTGGCGGAGCTGCCGGCGGCCAGGCCCGCGGTGTCGATCGGCCCCGGCGAGATGGCGTTGACCCGGACCCCCCTGGGGGTCAGCTCGCGTGCCAGCGACTTCGTCAGCGCGATGACCCCGCCCTTCGCCGCGGCATAGTGGGCAGCCGGTGAGATGGAGCCGTACTCCCCGGCCGTCGAGGCGAAGTTGACGATGCTGCCGAAGCCCTGCGCCAGCATGACGTCCGCGACGACCCGGCAGCAGACGATCGCCGTCCGCAGGTTGGCGGTGATCACGTCGTCCACCTCCGACATGTCGAGCTCGTCGAAGGCGGTCGACCGCCAGAGGCCCGCCACGTTCACCAGGCCGACGACCTGACCGTGGTCGGCTCGGGCCTGCTGCACCCAGGCGGTGACATCGGCCTGGTCCGCGGCGTCGCCGGCGCTGACGGTGACCCGACCGGACCCGATGGCGGCCAGATCGGCGGCCAGGTCCTGCAACCGGGAGTCCTCCCGGTCGAGCAGGCTCACGTCCTGACCGGTGCCGTGCACCGCCCGCGCCACGGCACGACCGATGCCGCCCGTCGCCCCGGTGATCAAGACCGCGCCTCGTTGCACGTCCGCTCCGCTCCGCTGCTGCCTAGCTGCCTGACAGGTAGCGACTATCAGTCATCGGCGCGGTGGTGTCAAGGCCGGATCAGTGGCGGGTCGAGGGGGTGGTCGCGCCGCCGAGCGTCGGATGACTGAAATTGCGCAGCAACACATCTGGTGGGAAGAGCTTCCGGCTGTCGGCCAGATGGGCGGCCATGGCCGCCGCCGCACGTTCGGCGTCCCGCTCCACGACGGCCGTGAGGATCATTCCGTGGCCCTCGAGGCCGAGCGGAACACCCCGCGGTGACCGATGGCTCTCCATCACACCTTCGACGATGGTCCGCACCAGCGGTAGCAGCAGCGCCGGCAGCATGGGGTTCTTGCTCGCCCTGGCCAGCTCTACGTGGAAGCCGACGTCCGCAGCGGCATAGGCGGCCTTGTCGCCACGGCTCCGACCCATGTCCTCGAGATACCGGGACAGCAACAGGTGGTCCTGCTCGTCCGACCGCAGGGCGGCCAGCCGCGCCGCTGCCGATTCGATGGCTTCCCGAGCCTCGTAGAGATGGTCGACGGTGAGGACCTCGCGCTCCGTGAGGCTCATGTGCCGCTCCAGCGCCGCGGACACGTGGCCGACATCCGGATGCCGGACGAAGGTGCCGCTGCCGTTGACCGTATGCAGGTACCCGCGGTCCCGCAGCAGTGCCAGTGCTTCCCGCACCACCGGACGGCTGACGCCCCACTGCTCCCCGAGGGCCGCCTCGCCCGGGAGCTGGGTGCCCGGCGGTAGCTCGCCGTCCTGGATCTGTCGGGTCAGTGCGTCCACCAGGCCGTCGAGCAGGGTCACCCGGGTCAGGCGTCGTTCCGTCATCGCTACTCCCGTGACCTGACATCGTGCCGGACCGCTGGCACGGCCCGCGCCTGTTGCTCGGCACTGTACCTGTCAGACAGCTTTGCGCATCTCCGTCGTCGCCGGGCCCGGCCGGGCCGTGCGTCGGCCGCCGGGCTGACGACCTAGGTCTATGTCGCCGGACCTGCCGGAGGCGTCATCCTGGCGCCGTTCGGCTCTGGTAGAGGGACGTCGAGGGAGCAGGAGTCGCCGTGCAGGCAGGTCGAACCAGGTCCGCCCGCCGCCCGGGTCGCCGGGCCGCGGCGGCGCTCGCCACCGCGGCCGTCCTCGGCCTCGTCTCCGGGTGCACCCAGGACAGCGGCGCCGCCACCACGACCGCATCGTCGTCGACGGCATCCTCGGCGTCCGTCACGGTCTCCTCGTCGGCGGCGTCCTCGGCTCCGGCCTCCTCGCCGGCCGTTGCCTCGTCGGGCACTTCTCCGTCGTCGGCCACCACGCCGTCGTCGACCCCGGCGTCCTCGTCCACCCCGGCGTCCTCGGCCGGCACTCCGCCGTCGCAGGGGCCGGACCGCGCAGCGCGTCTCGACCAGGCGCTGGCGGAACTGGTGGCCATGCCGGGCGGCCCGCCCGGCGCCATCGCCGTCGTCCAGGTCGGTGACCGGCGCACCGTGCACACCGCCGGCTACGCCGATGTCGCGAAGAAGACCCGGCCGACCGCCGACGACAGCATGCGGATCGCCAGCGTGGCGAAGGCCTTCAGCGGGGCCACCGCTCTCGCCCTCGTGCAGGCGGGCAAGCTCTCGCTGGACAGCACCCTCGGCCGCGTCCTGCCCCAGCAGCCGAAAGCCTGGTCCGCGGTCACCCTGCGCCAGCTGCTGAGCCACACCAGCGGCGTGCCGGACTTCCTCGGGTCGCCGAAGTTCGCCGAGCTCTACCAGCGCGACCCGGACCACCCCGCCAAGCCGGCCGCACTGATCGCCACGATCGCCGACCAGCCGCTGGCGTTCCCGGCCGGCACCCGGTACGCCTACTCCAACAGCGACAACATCCTGGTCGGGCTGATGATCGAGCGGGTCACCGGACAGCCGTACGCACAGGCGCTCTCGACCTGGGTGCTGCGGCCGCTGGGCCTGGCGCACACGTCACTGCCGAGCGCGATCGAACTGCCCGCGCCCTACATCCACGGGTACGACTGGGCACCGCCGGCCCCGCTGGAGGACGTCACCGGCGGTCTGGCTCCCGGGTGGGCCTGGGCCTCCGGCGGTGTCGTCTCGACCCCCGCGGACCTGACCACGTTCGTCCGCGCCTACGTCGGCGGCAAGCTGTTCGGCAGCAAGGTCCGCGCCGCCCAGCAGGACCTGTTCATCCCGGCCGGTGAGTCCGGACCGCCAGGGCCGGGGTTCAACTCGGCCAGCATGGCCCTGTTCCGCTACCAGACCGAGTGCGGGACGGTGTACGGCCACACCGGCAACACCGTCGGGTACACGCAGTTCATCGCGGCGTCCCCGGACGGCACCCGGTCGGCCACGGTGTCGATCAACCTGCAACGGACGGACAAGTCGCAGGATCAGGACGCGGCGGTGTTCACCGGCCTGCAGCGGGCGGAGCTGGCGGCGGTGTGCATGGCGCTCGACGGCGCCTGAGCCTCCACCACCCGGTCCCGACACCGGGAAGCGGCCGGCGCGAGAGGCGGTCGCCCACCCGCGCCGGCCGCTGCGCACCGATCAGTCCAGCAGCGACGCCGTCTCCTGGCTCAGGTACAGGTGGGCGTTCGGGTGCTGCTGCAGGATCGACGCCGGCACCATGAAGGTCACCGGCCCCTCCAGGATCTTCTTGACCACCGGCGCCTTGTCGACCTCGTGCACCAGGGCGATCACCGTCTTCGGCTTGAGCAGCGCGTGCATCGTCAGCGAGATGCCGTAGGTGGGCACCTCGTCGATGGACGGGAAGATGCCGTTCTTGCTGATCTGACCCCGGGTGGTCTGGTCGAGCAGCACCACCCGGGTGATGTCCCGGGTGTCGAAGTCGGCCGGCGGGTCGTTGAAGGCCAGGTGGCCGCTCTCGCCGATGCCGACGATGCAGACCTCCGGCTGGAACCGGTTGTAGATCTCGGTGTATCGCGCGAGCTCGTCCTCGACCGGTTCCGCCGCGCCGTCCATCGGCAGGAACTCCTTGGGCCCGACCTCGTCCAACAGGTGCTTGCGCATCCGCTGGGCGCCACTGGCCGGGCTGTCCCAGCCGATGCCCATGTAGGTGTCGACGTGCAGGACGGTGATGCGCCCCCACTCGATGTCGGTGCGCCGCTTCAGCGCGCCGAAGAACGCGTCCTGGGCCGCGCCCAGGGCGAGGATGACGCCGATCTCGTCCTTCTCGGCGAGCTCGGCCCGGACCGCGGCAGCGAACTGGGCCGCCGCCGCCTCACCCAGTTCGGTGTGCGTGTCGGCGATCGAGACCGCCAACTCGCCGTACGTGCGCTCCTGCATCATTTCCTCTCCGCGGCGGACCACTCCGCCGTCGCTTCAACGACCGGCCGCGGGTCGCGGTCGGTGGAACAGACCATCGGGACGACGACCGGGAGGTCCCGGTGCCGCGTGTCCTCAGCTGCCGGTGGGTCCCCGTTCGGTGACCCAGCGCAGGCTGTGGTGCACCTGCACGCCGAGCTCCTCCTCCATGGTCACGAAGCTGTCGCCCAGGACCTCGTCGAGTCGCACGTGGTCGCGTGCCCGGAGGGCGTCCATCTGCCGCCCGTGGACGGCGATCATCCGCTCGGCGTCGCCGACCTCGTAGGACAGCGAGTGGCGCATCGGGATCAGCTGCTTGTAGATGTTGCTGATGGTGCGCAGCAGGATCTTGTTGCCGGCCGCGTGCGCGATCCGGCGGTGGAACATCCCGTCGGCACGTTCGACCATCACCGGGTTGTCGGCGTGCCGCCCCATCATCCCGATGGTGGCCTCGATGCGGTCGAGCTCGTCCGCGGACGCGTTCTCGGCCGCCAGGTGCACCACGATCGGTTCGACCAGCCGCCGGGTGGCGACCAGCTCGCTGACGTGGTCGACCTCGTGGGCGATGTTCTGCGCCAAGAGGTTCACCGGGATCATGTCGCTGGCGACGAACACCCCGCCGGACTTGCCGGCCCGGATCTCCAGGACGCCGGACGCCTGCAGGATCTTGAGCGCCTGTCGCACGGTCGGCCGCGACACGGACATCTTCTCCGCCATCACGGACTCGTGCGGGAGCCGGCTCCCGGCCCCCAACCCGTTCGCATCGATCTGGTCGGTGATCTGCTCGATCACCGACTCGAAGGTCCGGTGCGCCTTGATCTCGTCGAACGTGACGTGCGACGACCAGGTCCCACGCTCGTTGGCCGGCTCGGCCATCGCCACCGCCCCCGTCATCCCCGACGGCCCGCCGACTGCAGGACCGTCCCCCGCTCCGCGGCGTGCGCCACGGTGGACACCGTGACCTCGCCGAGGAAGATCTCGTCCAATCCGGAACGGTAGACGGACAGCGCCCGGGGCAGGAACTGGGACGCCGCCAGCGCGATCGACCCGTTCAGCACGATCCGGACCGGGTGGTAGAACTTCGACACCATCTGCAGCACGGCACCCAGCTGCTGCGCGAAGATGTCGACCACCGCCGCCGCCGCTTCCTCCCCCGCATCCGCGCGGCGGAACACCCCGACCGCGTCGACCGCGCGGCCGGTGCGTTCGAGGTACATCTCCCGGATGCCCCGGCCGCACACCGTCCGGTCGAGCGAACGCCACCCACCCATCGCGGGCACCGACACGGGCAACTCGGCGATCAGCCCGGCGGCGAACGCGCCGCGGAGCACGCCGCCGTCGTAGCAGCCCACCCCGATCCCGGTGCCGAGGTTCAGCATCGCGAACGGGCGGCCGTCGCGACCGGCACCGAGCTCGGCCTCGGCGACGGTCATCGCATGGATGTCGTCGTCGACGTGCACGGGCAGACCGACGTGCTGGGACAGGTAGTCGCCGAACGGGAAGTCGACCCGGCCACCCATCAGCGAGCTCCACACCACCTGCTGACCGGACAGCACGCCGTTGAGGCTGACCCCGACGGCTGCGACGCCCGGGGTGAGACGGGAGCGGATGAGCACGGCCAGGTCGTCGGCGAACCGCACCGTCCCGCGCCGCAGCAGGGCGGTCGGGACCTTCTCCGTGGCCGTCGGCGCCAGGTCGTCGTCCAGCCGGCACACCGCGATCTTCGTCCCGCCGATGTCGATGCCGAGCGCTCGGCTCACCCGGTCACCCGGTACCCGATCGGGGCCGGATCCGGGTCGGCCGCCAGGTGCAGGGCCTGCACCGGCCCGAGCTCGCCCAGGCCGCCGAGATACCGGACCTCCCAGCGGCCGTCCGGGAACAGCACCGGGACACCGTGGTAGGGGAGCACCCTGGAGACCCGGTTCACCGGGACGACCGCCAGGTTCTCCGGCTTCGGCGAGACCGTCAGCTTCAGCGCGCCCGGCGCGATCTGCTCCAGGTAGCCCGCGTCCCGCAGCCCCAGCGCCGCCCGGTAGGCGAAGAACTGCCGGTGCGACACCTTGTCGATGTAGTCGCGGGCGTACCGCAGCTCCGAGCCCGTCTGGTCGGGGTCGTAGGCGCGGGCCAGCACGGCCGGGTCGTAGTCCCAGGTCGGGACGGAGGTGCGCTGCGCCGCGTTGGTCGTCGCGTAGGCCGCCCGCACCACCGGGTCGCCGGTGTCCCACAGCTCGCGCAGCCGCTCCTGCTCGAAGATCCAGCGCGCCTCGAAGTTCGGGACGAGCTCGGCCATGTCGTCCAGGCTGTGGAAACCGACCCGGTCGCGGTCCACGCCCGACAGCTCGGTGATGGCGTCGATGCCGACGCGGTAGGCGGCGATCCGCCGCGGGTCGACACCCTGGCAGCGACCCAGGATGCCCTCCTCCAGGATGGTGAGCCGGGCGCCGGGGCGGTAGACCTGCCCGACGGCGTCGAGCACCGCCTGGAAGCGGCGCAGCATGAGCGCCTCGCCGAGATCCGGTGCCCGGCGGTCGGTCTTCAGCGGGTTGGGCACCTTGTAGGGGAAGGCCATGGTCACGAACTCGATCGGCTCGCCGACCGCGGTGAACCGGGAGAACCGTTCGATCCACTCGGCGGTGTGGGCCGGGATGAAGTCCGGGTCGCCGAACAGCACCTCGGGGTCGGTGAAGACGGCGAGCAGCCGCTCCTCGACCGATCCCGCCGACGGCGGGGTGATCGTCACGTCGTTGCCGGCCAGCAAGCCGTGCAGCTCGGCGGGGTCGAGCTCCGCGCGGTCGGTGACGACCGGCGGCGCCCAGACGGTGGGCAGCTGGGCGTTCACGTAGATGTACGGACTGGTGGGCGTGCTGGTGGTGGGCACTGTCACGGCTCCTCGTGGGGATCGTTGCGGACCCGGGTCAGGAACTCCCGGGTCCTGGCGTGCTGCGGGTCGCGGATGACCTGGCTGGGTGGCCCGGATTCCACGACGACGCCGTGGTCGATGAAGTAGACGGAGTCGGCGACCTCGAGCGCGAAGGCGATCTCGTGCGTGACCACCATCATGGTCATGCCCTCGCGGGTGAGATCCCGCATGACGTCGAGAACCTCACCCACCAGCTCGGGGTCGAGCGCCGACGTCGGCTCGTCGAACAGGACCAACCGGGGGTTGGCGGCGATGGCGCGGGCGATGGCCACCCGCTGCTGCTGGCCGCCGGAGAGCTGGGAGGGGTAGAAGCCGGCCCGGGCGGACAGCCCGACCCGGTCCAGCAGTTCCATGCCCCGCCGCTCGGCCGCCTGCTTCCGCACACCCCCGACCATCCGCATCCCGGAGACCACGTTGTCCAGCGCGGTCATCATCGGGAACAGATTGAAGCGCTGGAACACCATCCCGATGTCGGCCCGGCGGGCGGCGGTCACCTTGGGCGCCGCCTCGACCCACCGGTCGCCCTTCCGCTCGGCGCCGACCAGGTAGTCACCGACCCAGATCTGGCCGCCCTGGTACGTCTCCAGGCTGTTGACGCACCGGAGCATGGTGCTCTTGCCGGATCCCGACGGGCCGATCACGAACGCCGCCTCGCCGGCGTGCACGTCGAGGTCGATGCCGTCGAGAACCTGGAGGTCGCCGAAGTTCTTCCGCACGCCGCGCAGGCTGACGACCGGGACGTCCGCGACCCCGTCCACTGCTGGGGCGGTCATCAGATCACCTTCTCCTCGGTGTGGGCGATGGCGCGGCGACGCAGCCGCTCGCGTCGGGACAGGGCCTGCCGGCCCGCACCGCGACCGAAGTGCGCCTCCAGCCGCGCCTGCAGGAACGACGCCACGCTGACCAGCAGCAGGTACCAGAGCGAGGCGACGATCAGCATCTCGATCACGTAGAAGGTCTGCGACGAGATCGACTGCACCGTGCCCAGCAGCTCCCTGGTGCCGATGACGTAGACCAGCGAGGTGGCCTTGAGCAGGTCGATCGCCAGGTTGCCGGCGGCCGGCAGGATCACCCGGATCGCCTGCGGCATGACGATCCGCAGCAGCGACTGCCGCGGCGTCATGCCGATCGAGAGCGCGGCCTCGACCTGCCCCGGATCGACGGACAGCAGCCCGCCACGGATGACCTCGCACATGAAGGCGCTGACGTTCAGCAGCAGCGCCAGCAATGCCGCGGTCATCGGCGTGATGAGCTGGTTGGTGTCCCAGCCCGCGATCCGGGGCAGGAAGAGCGCCAGGTTGAACCAGAACACCACCTGCACCAGCACCGGCGTCCCGCGGAAGAACCAGACGTACGCCGACGCGATGACCTTGAGCACGACGTTGTGCGAGACCCGCATGGTGGCCAGCACCGATCCGAGGATCGCGGAGCCGACCAGCGAGACGCCGGTCAGCAGCAGCGTCACCCCGACGCCCTTGATCACCTCGCCGGAGAAGAAGTACTGCAGCACCACGTCCCAGTGCAGGGTCCCGCCCGCGATCACCGTGTAGGCGAGGATGCCCACCACCAGGACGACCACCGCGGCGGCGGCACCGGTGAGGATCCTGGGACTCCACCGCTTGTGCAGCTGGATGTCGGAGTCCGCCGCCAGGCGGCTGCGGATCGCGGACACCGCGCTCGGTTCGGTCATCGTCGGCATCGCGCTCAGAAGGTCGGGGCGTTGTAGAGGATCGCGGTCAGTGCACCGTCGCCCACCGACCAGGTGTCCATGATCTTCTGGTAGGTGCCGTCGGCGACCATCGACTGCAGGGCACCGCCGAGGGCCTGCATCAGCGCGGACTTGTTCTTGTCGAACGCGATGCCCTGGATGGCCGGGGCGAACAGCGGCACGGGCGAGAGCTCCAGCTGGGCCTGCACACCGTTGGTGGCGGTCTTGAAGGCGTAGTTGCTGACGCCGAACGTGTTCATCGAGGCGTCCGCCTGCCCGGACGCGACGGCGAGGTACGGCGCCGTCTGGTCGGCCGTCTCCGACAGCTGGACGTCCTTGCCGTTGCAGGTGGTGGCGTTCAGGTCCTTGACCAGGTCCGGGAAGATCGACCCGGTGACGATGCTGACCTTCTTGCCGCACAGGTCGGCCATCGTCTGGATGTTCTCGGGGTTGCCCTTCTTGACGATGACCCCGGAACCCTCCTTGCTGTAACCGATGAAGCTGACGACCTTCTCGCGGGCCTTGGAGTCGGCCATCGCGCTCACGTAGAGGTCGAACCGGCCGCTCTGGACGCCGGGGATGCCGGCGGTGAACTGGACGTTCTGCCAGTCCACGGTCAGCCCGAGCCGCTTGGCGGCCTCGGTGATCAGGTCGTAGTCGACGCCGCTCGGGGTGTTGCTGCCGGTCTTGTAGAACGACCACGGCGCGTTGCCGTCGGTCGTCGCGGCCGTGATGGAGCCCTTGCTCTTGATGTCGGCGGGCAGCGAGGCGGTCTGCGACGGTGCAGCAGGCGCGCTGGCGACGTCCTCGATGGCCGACGAGCTGGTGGCCGTACCGCTCGCGGATCCCGCGCCGCTCGCCGCGGACGACGAGGCTCCGCTGCCGGCGGAGGTGGACGAGGACGGGGCGGCCGAGCTGCTGCTCGCTGCGGCCGAGGTCGCGGGTGCGCCGGTGGTCGACGAGCTGGCCGAGGTGGACGAACCGGCCGAGCCGGACGAGCCGCAGCCGGCGAGAACAAGTGCGGTACAGCAGATTCCGGCCGCGAGTGCGGCACGGACACGGGTGGTCCGGATCATGCGGAGGGCCTCCTAGGCCGGGTGAGGGGAACCGGAAGAGCCGATCGACGGAGTCGCGCGCTGGTTGAACGGCAAAACAGTAACTCTTTTTCCCTTCTGGTCAAGCCCTCGCTTCCGACCAGCCGATGTGGGTGCGCGGCGGTGCCTGCGCGTCGGCGGTGCCGGAGACGGGACGGGCGGGCCGCATCCGGCACCGAGGCGCACGCCGGACGGTGCGCGTCGACGGGCGGCGGTTCACGGGTCGGGCATGGTTCGTGCCCGCCCGCACCACCCTGCGCGGCGGCGGTCCCGGCGGGCAGCACGGAGCAAGACGACGGCACCCTGCCCGGCCGGCTGGACCGGACGAAGCGGCCGGCGGCGCTAAGAAGTGGGCAGGTCCGCCGGGACGGCCAGCAGCACCCGTGCCTTCGCCCCGGCGTCGACACGGTCGTGCGCCTCGGCGGCCTGCTCCAGCGGCAGCGGATCGCCGATCGGGACGGCCAGCGCTCCGGCGGCCGCCGCAGCCGTCAGGTCCTGCGCCGCCTGGAGTTTCGCCTCGGCGGGGAAGTCGTCGCTGCCCAGCAGACGGATGGTGACGTTGTCGAACAACAGCGGCCAGAACGGGAGGTCGGGCCGGTCCTGCCGGGTCGCGTAGGCGGCGACGACACTGCCGTTGCGCACCACGGCGGCGTCCAGGTCGATGTTGTCGGAGAACGCCACCTCGACGATACGGTCGACGCCGGCCGGCGCGATCTCGCGGATGGCGGCCGCCGGGTCCGGCCCGTCCAGCCCGACGACGTGATCCGGCGACACCGCCGGGACGCCGTCGAGGTCTCCGGAGCGCCGGACGGTGCCGATCACCGTCGCGCCGCCCCAGCGCGCGAGCTGTGCGGCCAGCGATCCCACCGCGCCGAGCACGCCCTGCACCAGAACCGTGGCGCCGCGGACCGACCCGTCCCCGAAGACCGCGCGGTGCGCGGTGATACCGGGGATCCCCAGGCAGGCGCCCAGCGCGTCGGGCACGTCGTCGGGCAGGTCGACGGCCAGTGCCTGCGGCACGACCACGTACTCCGCCGCCGTGCCGAACGGCCGGTACGACTGCGCGCCGTGGACCCAGACCCGGCGCCCCACCCGGTCCCCGCCGACGCCGTCCCCGATCGCGTCCACGACGCCCGACGCGTCGCTGTGCGGGACGACCCGCGGGTAGGGCATGGTGCTGCCCAGCCAGCCCCGGCGCTTCTTGGTGTCGCCCGGGTTGATGCCGGAGAACCGCACCCGGACCCGGATCTCGCCGGGGCCCGGCTGCGGCTCGGGCAGCTCGCCCACCTGCAGGACCTCTCCGGCCGGACCCTGCCGGTCGTACCAGACGGCGCGCATGCCTGTACCTCCTGCCGAGCGGGGTGCGGCTGCCGTCCTGGCATCCGTCGTCGTGCGGTTCCCGGGCCGGCGTCCCCGCCGGAGCCGAGGGTGGTCAGGCCGGCTGGAGCACCGTCCGCAGCGACGTGGGGGCCTGTCCGGTCAGATCGTGGACGGCGGTGCTGACCTCGGCCAGGTAGCCGCCGCGGGTGGCTGCGCCGAAGGATGCCAGCAGGTCGGCGACCGGCTCGGGCAGACCCGCCGAGACGAGACCGGCGATGTATGCGGCGTCGTCCAGGTCGACGACGGAGACCTCGGCACCGGACACCCGGGCCGCGAATGCGGCGAGGTCCGCCGCCGACACCGCCTCCGGACCGGTGATGTCGTAGGCCCGGTTCGCGTGCCCGTCCTGCACCATGGCGGCCACGGCGGCGGCGGCGCAGTCGGCGCGGGTGACGTACGCGGTCCGTCCCGCGCCGGCGTTGGTGACCAGCCGCCCGGCGGCAGCCGCCTGCCGGACCGCGTCGACCTGCATGTCGGCGTAGAGGTTGTTGCGCAGGAACGTCCAGGCGACGCCGCTCTCCCGCAGCGCCAACTCGGTGCCGGCGTGGTCCGGGACGACGCCCGCGGGGTTGTCGGCGCTGGGTCGGGGCACCGAGGTGTAGAGGATCCTGGAGACCCCGGCCGCTGCCGCCGCGGCGATGGCGGCCTGCTGGTCCGCGAGCCGCACGCCGACCGCGTCCGTCGAGACCAGCAGCAGGGTGTCCACCCCGGCGAAGGCGGCGGGCAGCGTGTCGGGCCTGGAGAAGTCCCCGTGACGGCGGTCGGTGCCGGCGAAGCGGTCGAGACCGGCCGGATCGCGGCTGATGAGCACCACCTGTGCGGGGTCCACGGCCTGCACCAGCCGCTCGGCCGCCAGGCCGGCGAGCTGGCCGGACGCCCCGGTGATTGCGTAGGTCATGCCCGTCTCCATCCGTCATCATGCTGATTGCGGTTCGGACCAACCATAACCACACCGATGACGGTCGTGGGACCATGGGGTCATGGCCACGCCCCTGAAGACCCGGTTCGCGGTGGCTGTCCACGTGCTCACCTACCTGGCGGCCACGGGCGACGGCCGGGCGGTGGGCGCCACGGAACTCGCCGCGAGCACCCGGGTCACCCCGGTGCACGTCCGCCGGGTCCTCGGTCCGTTGCGGCGGGCCGGTCTGGTGGCGTCCCGACCGGGTGTCCACGGCGGGTGGGTGCTCCGCGGCCGTCCCGCGGACGTGACGCTCGGTCAGGTCTGGCGACTGCTGCAGGGCGACGACCCGGTGCTCGGGTTGCACGGACCGGACCCGCGGTGCCCGATCGGCCGGCGGATCGGGGCGGCACTGTCCGGGTACGAACGCGAGGTGGCGGCGGCGGTGGAGGCCACGCTCGGCCGCCGCACGGTGCAGGACGTCCTCGACGAGAGCGCCGCCGGCGTCGCCGCGCCGATCCCGACCGGCTGACCGGACCGGACCCGATCGGCCGTCACCGGCACCGGCGCGCGTCTGCTGCATTCACCCCGGCGTCCCGCTGTCGCATCGCGTCCCGTCCCGTTGACATAGGCAGGTAAATGCCTGCATGATTGGGCGGTGCCGGACGACGAAGCCCTCGACCCGGCCTTCCGTGCCCTGGCCGACCCGACCCGGCGCCGACTGCTCGACCGGCTCCGGCAGCGCAACGGGCAGACGCTCGGCGAGCTGTGCGCCGACCTGGCCATGGCCCGACAGTCGGTCACGCAGCACGTCGACGTCCTCGTGCGGGCGGAGCTGGTCACCGTCCTGCGCCGGGGACGGGAGCGACTGCACTACTTGAACCCGGTGCCGATCCACCGGATCCAGGAGCGCTGGATCGCCGACTTCGAACAGGCCCGCCTGCACGCACTCGCCACCATCCGCCGCACTGCTGAGAGGGATGCCATGACCGGGACCGCCGTACCCACCACTGCCGAGCCGACCCCTGGGTCGACCCCTGTGCCGACCTACGTCTACGTCACCTACATCCGGGCCGACGCGGAACAGGTGTGGCGCGCGCTGACCGACGCCGACCTCACCGCCCGGTACTGGGGACACGCCAACGTCTCCGACTGGCAGCCCGGATCCGTCTGGGAACACCGGCGCACCGACGGATCCGGGGAGGTCGACCTGGTCGGGCGCGTCCTGGAGGTGCAACCGCCGACCCGGCTCGTCGTCACCTTCGGCGACACGGGCGGACCCGGCGGCCCGTCGGTGGTGACCTTCCTCGTCGAGCCGCACGCGGACATCGTGCGGCTCACCGTCACTCACGAGAACCTCGCGGATGCAACCGCTCTCGGTGAGATCTCGCACGGCTGGCCGGCGGTGCTGGCCAACCTGAAGAGCCTGCTGGAGACCGGGGACGTGCTCCCGCAGGCGCCGTGGGAGATGGACCCGGTGCATCGCTGACCGCGGGTGGGGACCGCCGCGGGCCGCGTCATCCGGCAGCCGCCGGCGGCGTCTCCCCGTCGTCCTACCCTCCGTGGGGGGCGACGGTCGGTGCGGTGGTCAGCTCGGCGACGAGATGGGCGACGCGAGTGCGGATCTCGTCCCGGATGGCACGGACGCGGTCCAGATCCTTGCCGGCGGGATCGTCGAGCTGCCAGTCCTCGTAGCGCTTGCCGGGGAAGACGGGACAGGCGTCGCCGCAGCCCATGGTGACGACCACGTCGGCGGCGTGCACGGCGTCGGCGGACAGCTGCGCCGGGACCCGTCCGGTGATGTCGATGCCGACCTCGGCCATCGCGGCGACGGCGACCGGGTTGATCCGCTCGGCGGGAAGGGACCCCGCCGAGCGGACCCGGATGGCGTCACCGGCGAGGGCGGCCAGGAACCCCGCGGCCATCTGCGAGCGGCCGGCGTTGTGGACACAGACGAACAGGACGCTGGGCGTGTCGGGCATCGGTCACCGTCCCGCAGTTCGCGCGTCGCCCGGCTTGGTGGCACGGACGACGGCGCCGTGCATGCCGGGTGCGACCTCGTGGGTGAAGACCACCTCGATGTCGGTGAAGCCGACCGCCGCGAGACCCGCCAGGTACTCGGCGCGGGACAGGGCGCCGGCGATGCAGCCGACGAACGACCCCCGCCGCGCTCGCTCCTCGGGCGAGACGTCGTCCTCCGCCACCACATCGGAGACTCCGACCCGCCCGCCGGGCACCAGGACCCGGAACATCTCGGCCAGCACCGCCGCCTTGTCGGTCGACAGGTTGACCACGCAGTTCGAGATCACCACGTCGATCGACGCGTCCGGGAGGGGTACCGCCTCGATCTGCCCCTGCAGGAACTCGACGTTCGCGGCTCCGGCCCGCGCGGCGTTCGCCCGGGCCAGCTCGAGCATCTCGGGGGTCATGTCCAGGCCGTACGCCCGACCTGTCGGGCCGACGCGCCGCGCGGACAGCAGGACGTCGATGCCGCCGCCCGAGCCCAGGTCCAGGACGCGGTCACCGGGCCGCAGCTCGGCGACCGCCAGGGGGTTGCCGCAGCCCAGGCTGGCCAGTACCGCCTCGGCCGGAAGGTCCCCGGTGTCGCCGGGACGGTAGAGCGCGGCGCCGAAGATCTCGGACTCGTCCCGGTCGCCGACCGCGCTCAGGGCGTCGCCGGGGCCGCAGCAGCCGGCGCCCGGGTTCGAGCCGACGGCACGGGCCGCCGCGGCGTACCGGTCACGAACCTCATCCCGCACGGCATCGGTCGGTGCCACGGTGCCCACCTCTCATAGACGGATGTCGATGCCTCACCCTGACGCACGCATAGACACATGTCAATGAGAAGCGCACGATGGAGTCCATGGTCGCTGTCCCGAAATCCCTGCCGCTGCTGGATGCCGCGTGCTGCCCGCCACTGGTCCGGGCGCCGCTGGACGCCGACACGGCCGCGGAACTCGCCCACGCCTTCAAGGCGATCGCCGATCCTGCGCGGCTCCGCCTGCTGTCGATGGTCGCCGCCCACGACGGCGGGGAAGCCTGTGTCTGCGACCTGACCGAGCCCCTCGGCCTGAGTCAACCGACCGTCTCGCACCACCTCAAGGTGCTCGTGGACGCCGGTCTGCTGACCCGGGACAGGCGTGGCATCTGGTCGTACTACGCCTTGGTGCCGGGGGCACTGGACGCGCTGGCCGCCGTGCTCGGCAGCAGCGCGGCGCCGGCGGGCGTCGCACGGTCGACCGGCTGACCGGTCAGCTCACCGTGCGGGCGCGCTCGGCGAAGTCGGGCGACTCGGCCGGCACGACGCAGAACTCGATGCCCGACGGGTCGCCGAGCACCACCCAGCTGCGGTGCCGCCGCAGCTCGCGGGCGCCGAGCCCGACCAGCCGCCGCACCTCCGCCTCGACGTCGTCGGTCTCCAGGTCCAGGTGCAGCCGGGCCGGACCCGAGGCCAGGCCCTGGAGCCCGATGACGGACAGGGCGGCCGGATGGTCGAGCGCGACGAACTCGCGGTGCGCGGCCACCGGCCGCGCCTGCGCCGCCAGCGCCTCGGCCCAGAACCGGGCCGCCTCGGTCAGTTCCGCGGCCGGGACGTCGATCACCGTCTCCCGCAACAGCACCCGGTGCACGCTCGCTCCTAGCCTGCCCGGTTCGCGGGGGTGAACCCGAAGGCGGTGGTCTGCTCCCGGGCCCGGATCACGTGCGTGACAGCGTTGATCAGTGCCAGGTGGGTGAAGGCCTGCGGGAAGTTGCCCAGGTGTCGGCCGGTCTGCGGATCCAGCTCCTCCGCGTACAGCCCGAGCGGGGAGGCGTGCGAGAGCAGCCGCTCGCACAGCGCGTGCGCGCGGTCCACCTCGCCGATCTCCACCAGGGCAGAGACGAGCCAGAACGAGCAGATCGTGAAGGTGCCCTCCTCGCCCGACATGCCGTCATCGGTCTCGTCGACCCGGTACCGGAGCACGAACCCGTTGTGCGACAGCTCGTCCGCGATGGTGAGCACCGTGGCGCGGATCCGCGGATCGTCCGACGGCAGGAACCGCAGCAGCGGGGCCAGCAGCAGCGAGGCGTCCAGGGCGGTGCTCCCGTACCGCTGCACCAGCACGCCGCGCTCGTCGACGCCGTGGGCCAGGATGTCGGCGTGGATCTCGTCCGCCACGGCCTGCCACTTGTCGGCGGTCGCGTCCGAGTCGTGCAGCCGGGCCAGCCGCGCCCCGCGATCCAGCGCCACCCAGCACATGATCTTGGACGAGACGAAGTGCTGTGCCGGGCCGCGGACCTCCCACATGCCCTGGTCGGGCTCCCGCCAGCGGGCCGCCGCCTGCTCGACCTGCGCCTTGACGATCGGCCAGAGATCCTCGGGCATCTGGTCCCTCGACCGGGCGTGCAGGTAGATCGAGTCGAGCAGGGCGCCCCAGACGTCGTGCTGGCGCTGGTCGTAGGCGTCGTTGCCGACGCGCACCGGGCTGGCGTCGTCGTAGCCGGACAGGTGGTCCAGCACCGACTCGGTGAGCGTCCGCTCGCCGCCGATGCCGTACATGATCTGCAGGTCGCCAGGGTTGTCCCGGCAGACGTCGCTGATGAAGTAGAAGAAGTCGTTGGCCTCCCGGTCGAAGCCGAGCGTGTACAGGCCCCACAGCGCGAAGGTGGAGTCGCGGATCCACGAGAACCGGTAGTCCCAGTTGCGCGCGCCACGCGGCGTCTCCGGCAGCGACGTCGTGGCCGCCGCCAGCAGGGCTCCGGTCGGGGCGTACGAGAGCCCTTTGAGGGCCAGTGCCGAGGACTGCAGGTAGGTCCGCCACGGGTGGTCCGGGAAGGTGCCGCGGGTCAGCCACTCCCGCCAGTACTCACCGGTGCGCCACATCGCGTCCTCGGCCTCCGCCATGGTCTGCGGCGGCGGCAGCTCGGAGAAGCTCAGCGCGACGAAGTGCGAGTCGCCGAGCGACATCTTGGTGCGGGCCACCGCGGAGCGGCCCTCGAGCCCGATGCGCAGCGAGCTGGTCAGCCGGAGCGCCGGTTGTCCCGGAGCGGTGGCCGTCACCTCGCCGTAGCCGTCCCCGACGTAGGACCACGTCGGGCCGACCCGGGCGTAGTCGAACAGGGGCTCGCAGTCCACGGACAGGTCGACGCTGCCCGAGATGCACTTGACCGTCCGCAGCAGCACGTGCCGGGCGTCGACGTCGGTGGGCGCCCGGCGGTGCGTCCTGGACCGCTCCTCGATGTTGTGCCACGGACCCATCACCAGCGAGTCCCGCACGATGAGCCAGCCGGTCGGGGTCTGCCAGGTGGTCTCCAGCACCAGGGTGCCCGGCAGGTAGCGGCGGGCGGCGGGCACGGACACACCGAACGGGTTGAGCCGGAAGCAGCCACCGGCCCGGTCGAGCAGCGCGGCGAAGACGCTCGGCGAGTCCGGCCGCGGCAGGCACAACCACTCGACGGAGCCGGACGGCGCCACCAGGCAGTTGGTCTCGCAGTCGGACAGGAAGGCGTAGTCGGCGATGTTGGGGAAGGTCGCCGTCGACCAACCCACCTGCAGCGGCACCCCGCCGGTCGCCGCGCTGGAAACCGTCTCCTGCGAGGCGTGCGGACTATCGAGCTGCTCGGCGGGCTGCGACGCGGGGCCGCCCTGCGGCGACAAGGCGCCGTCGCCGCAGGGCGGTGCGGGTACCTGCGGGGTGGTGTCGATCACGCCGGTCATTGTCACCTGCGACGACGACGAGCGGCGCACACCCGCCCGGCCCGGCCCGGCGCGCGGCCGCGACGGATGGCACGCTGTGCCCGTGGCCACCGATCCCGCCCCGAGCACCGACCTGTCGCCGCTGGTCGACGCCCTGCGCGCGGCCGCCGAGGTGCTGCGCGACGCGGCCGAACACGCGGACCGGGCCGCGGCCAGGGCTGCCGAGGGGGATGCCGGGGGCGTGGCCGACGAGGCGTGGACGGCCCGCGGTCTGGCACTGCGGGCGCAGCAGGACCTCGAGCGGGCGGCCGAGACGGTCGACCGCCGGTCCGGCCCCGCCCAGCCGGCCGCGCCGCGGGTGGAGCCGCCGCCGTCCTCGGCGTCCTGGTCGTGACGCGCTGGGTGGTCCTGCTCAAGGGCGTCAACGTGGGCCGGGCCAACCGCATCAAGATGGCCGACTTCCGATCGCTGCTGGCCGATCTCGGAGCGGAGCGGGTGACGACCGTGCTGCAGAGCGGCAACGCGGTGCTGGACAGTTCGCTGTCCGGGGCCGAGCTGTGCGACGGGGTACGTCGCGGGCTGGCCGCCGCGGGTGTCGACGTCCCGGTGGTGGTGCGCACCGGTGACCGGTTCGCGGCCGCGATGGACGAGGACCCGCTGGGCGAGGTCGCCACCGATCCGGCCCGCCACCTGCTGGGCTTCCTGTCCGCCACGCCCGCCGCGGCGGCAGTGGCGGCACTGGACGAGGCGGTACGCCGCCGGCAGGCCCGCGGCGGCAAGGACAGCGACGACCGCTACGTGATGGTCGGCGACCACGTGCACCTGTGGTGCGCGTCCTCGGTGCACGAGTCGGTCTTCGCCACCGTCGACTGGGACCGGCTGCTGGGCGTGACCGTGACGATGCGGAACTGGGGCACGGCCGCCAAGCTGCGCGACCTGCTGGCCGGCTGACCCCGTACCGCCGGTGCGCCTACCGTGGGACGGGTGAGCGCAGCCGACTGGACCGCCGACCGCATCCCCGACCTGACCGGTCTGCGGGCCGTGGTGACCGGAGCCAACAGCGGCCTCGGGCTGCAGACGGCCCTGGAGCTCTCGCGGCACGGTGCGTGGGTGACCCTGGCCTGCCGGGACGAGGCCCGCGGCACCGCCGCGGTCGACCGCGTGCGTCGCGAGACGGACGGCGGATCCGCGCATCTCGCGCTGCTCGACCTGGCGGACCTGTCGTCGGTGCGCCGGTTCGCGCAGAGCTGGGAGGGTCCGCTGGACATCCTGGTGGCGAACGCCGGGATCATGGCCGTGCCGCGCGGCACCACGGCGGACGGCTTCGAGCGGCAGCTCGGCGTCAACCACCTCGGGCACTTCGCGCTCGTCGGCGGCCTGCTGCCGCGGCTGCAGGAGGCGGCGCGCGGCCGCGTGGTCTCCGTGTCCAGCAACGCGCACCGCTTCGGCCGGATCGACTTCGACGACCTGCAGTCGACTCGCCGGTACCACCGCTGGCGCGCCTACGGGCAGAGCAAGCTCGCCAACCTGCTGTTCGTCCGCGAGCTGTCCCGGCGGCTGGTGCTGGCCGGGTCCCGGGTGATCGCCGCCGCGGCCCATCCCGGCACCGCCGACACCGCGCTGCTCCAGGGCTTCACCGGCGGCAATCCGCTGCTGGGCGCCCTGGTCGCCCCGGTGAGCCGGCTGATGTCGCAACCGGACTCGGCCGGCGCGCTGCCGATCCTGTACGCCGCGACCATGCCCGACGTCGCGCCGGACGACTACTTCGGGCCGCGAGGCCTCCGCGAGACCCGCGGCGCGCCCGTCCGCGTCGGCACGTCCGCTGCTGCCCGGGACGGTGCCGCGGCCGTCCGGCTGTTCGACGTCAGCGAGGAACTCACCGGGGTCCGCTACGACCTGCCGCGCTGAGCGGCGCGGTGCGGATCAGCCGAAGATGCCGCTGCGCGGGTTCTTGCCGGCGGCGGGGGAGCGGGCCCACTCGGCGAACGATTCGGGGTTGCGGGTCTGCAGCAGCACCCGGCCGGGGCCGGTGAAGTCGAAGACGAAACCCTCGCCGGACTTGAGCGACTGGATGGAGCGGCCCTCCACGGCCCGGCGCATCCGGAAGTTGATGCCCAGGTCGTAGGCCACGACGTGGCCGGTGTCGATCACCACCGGCTGCCCCGGCAGGAGGTCGAAGACGTCGATGGCGCCGTACACGCTGACCAGGGCCTGGCCGTGGCCGGTCGCGCGGATTCCGAAGCCGCCCTCGCCGCCGAACAGGTTGGCCATGCCGCCCCACTGCGAGTCGATCTGCACGCCCGAGGAGTTGGCGATCCAGTTGCCGCGGGCCAGGTAGAACGGCCGATCCGGGGTGATGTCGATGCTCATCACGTCGCCGGGCAGCACCCCGGCCATGTCCACCCAGCCGCCCTCGGCGGGCGCGGTGTAGGTCGAGACGAACAGCGACTCGCCGCCCAGCACGGACCGCTTCAGCCCGGCCATCAGCCCGCCCTCCACCCGGGAGGACAGCTGCACGCCGTAGCTGTGGGCGATCATCGCGCCGGACTCCACGCGGACCGACTCGCCGGGGGACAGGAACGCCCGGGCGACGGTGAACGACGGGCTGTGCCGGAGCTGGACCTGCATGGCGACAATCTAGTGAGGACGTCAGTCGCCCGCGCGGTCGACCAGGACGCGGAGGACCTGCGGGGCGAAGAAGCGACGGTTGTACGGCTGGTCACCGAGCTGCGACAGGATATCGAGTCCGATCAGGGCGGTGACCAACTTGTTCGCTCGCGGGTAGGACACGCCGAGCTCTGCCGCTGCCTGCCGGACCGTGAAAGTGATCCTCGAGACCGCAAGATCGACGAGCGAATGCGCACTGTCCGCGCGCAGGGGGGACTTCCGGACGCGCTCCTTGAGTTCCGCCTGCGTGTCCACGAGCCCGAGCATCCTGCGCTGAGTGGCGTTCGCGGAGGACTCCAGACCCAAGGCGAAGAAGTGGATCCAGCTGTTCCAGTCACCGTGCGTCGAGACTCGAAGGAGGCCGTCCTGGTAGGCGTCACGCCGGGCCTCGAACCACGGCGAGACGGTGAGAGTGGGTTCGTGGAGCGTCTTCATGCCCAGCAGATGGAGCACGATCAGCATGCGCCCGATACGTCCGTTGCCGTCGTGGAAGGGGTGAAGCGTCTCGAACTGGTAGTGAGCCATGGCCGCCGCCACGACCGGGTCCACCATTGTCACGTCGCTCTCGGCGATCCACGTGAGCAGATCTCTCAACCGAGCTTCGAGATCGACACCAGGCGGCGGCGGAACAAATCGCGCGGCGCGTACCGGGAATTCGGTGTCGGATATCCCTGGTCGTCGACCGATCACTACTTGGACTGGCCGGACCATTCCAGAAGTCGACTTCTCCAGTGCGGTGCCGCGCACGAGGATCAACTGCAGTTCTGCTAGTGCAGGAACAGTCAGTGTCCGACCCTGACCGGCCCATTCGAACGCCTCCTCCGCCATGGTCTCGTAGTTGATGACCTCCCGCATCCGAGGCTCGGCGGGGTCGTCGGCCGCGGTGAGCACCCGCTCCAACGGCTCGCAGGTCCCTTCGAGTGCCGAGGTGGACTGTGCTTCGGATCGGAGGGTCGGCCGGCGCAGCAGTCGGAGGTTGGGAAGGTGGCGAGCAGTGCTGTCCAGTGCTGCGAGTGCCGCTCGAGCGTTGGCGACCGCCCGGTACGTGGTCCCGGTCAGCGAGTCCGGCGCGGTGTCCGGCAGTGGATCTGGAAGGAACGCACGGTGGTCCCACGGGCCGCGCTCCGGATCCGTCCCGGTGATGGGGACAAGGATGCCGGTGGCGGTCCCCTCCCCGAACAGTTGCGGATCCACAATGCAACTCTATGGGTTGATCAGGATCATTGTGGGCTCAGATCGCTCGTTCACGACAACAGCGAGGCGATCCAGATGGCGTGACGGCGAGGACGGCACCATCGCAATGAAACTCGAACGCCTGCCCATGGACATTGTGGACACGAAGTGCTCCTTGAGGAGAACGCTTGGCGACGTGCATCCCGCCCCTGGGGACCCGCCGAAGCCGGTGACGCCCGCAGCTACCTCCCGGAGCCGCGAACTGCGGCAACGGTGAGGCTCCACTCTGGCGTGTCCCACGTTCCGGGCGGAGCGTGCACCGGTCCGCCAGGATGGCCCGATGCCGACCGTCGCCGCCATCCTGCCGCCCACCCTGTCGCCCGAGGACCTGCTGGCCGCCGCGGAGGCCGCAGAGCAGGCCGGCCTGGCCGAGGTCTGGCTGTGGGAGGACTGTTTCAAGGAGAGCGGCATCGCCCCGGCGGCCGCGATCCTCGCCCGGACGCAGCGGCTCGTCGTCGGCATCGGTCTGCTGCCGGTGCCGCTGCGCAACGTGGCGCTGACCGCCATGGAGCTCGCCACGCTGGCCAGGATGTTCCCCGGGCGCCTGCTGCCGGGCATCGGTCACGGCGTCCTGGACTGGATGGCGCAGGTCGGCGCCCGCGCCGCGTCGCCGGTGACCTTGCTACGCGAGTACGCCTCGGCGCTGCGCGACCTGCTGCACGGCGCGACGGTCACCGTGCAGGGCCGCTATGTGCAGCTGAGCGAGGTCGCCCTGGACTGGCCGCCCACCCCGGCTCCGCCGCTGCTGGTCGGGGCGATCCGAGAGCGCACGATGCAGGTGGCTGCCGAGCTGGGCGACGGGGTGATCCTCACCGGCGGGACGCCGCCCGAGCAGGTCGCCGAGGCCGCGCGGCTGCACCGCGAGGGCCGCGCGGCGGCCGGCCGCGAGGGCGACGCCGACGTCGTGGTGTTCGTGGACGTGCCCGGCGGGACCGACGCCGCGGGCATCGCCGCCCTGGTCCGGCAGCACGCGGCCGCCGGCGCCACCCGGGTCGCGCTGATGCCCGGCGACGACAGCCCGGTGGACGGGTTCGTCGCGACGCTCGGGCGCGAGGTGCTGCCGCTGCTCGGATGACTCCGAGGGCTGACCGCCGCGCGGACTAGAGGAACGGGTCCGGCAGGTGCAGCAGCACGTTGCGGCTGTCGGGCGCGCCCGCGCGCGGGTGCCCGTCCAGGTCCGACACCCGCGCCTGCCAGGCGTTCGCCGCCAGCTGCCGGGACAGCCCGGCCATGGCGTCGACCGTGGTGACGGTGCCCGACCAGGGCAGCTCGCCGCAGTGGTCGACCATCGTGACCGCGACGGTGAGCGTGCCGGCGCCGCGCAGCAGCTCGACGATCCGGGCCTGCTGCGGGTGGTCGATGAGCGACGGTGCCGTCACCTCCCACCACGGGTGCCCGCCGGGCTCGCCGGTGTGCGGGACGACCGCGGTGACGTGCCGGTGGCCGTTGAGCCACGCCACCACGCTCGGGTGGGCGTCGACCACCGCCGCGACCTCGTCGGCGAGCACCCGCGGCGCGGCGCCCTCCGGCGCGGTGCCGTTGACCAGGTCCGCCAAGGTGTGGTGGCTGGCCAGCACGACGTACCGGCCCTCGCGGTCGGCCGCCGCCAGCTCCACGTCCAGCCAGGCCAGCTGCACCGGATCCAGGCAGCCCTGCCAGCCGCCGTAGTGGTTGACGGTGTCGAGCACCAGGCTGGTGACCGGCACGTCCAGGTCCAGGTGATCGAAGCGGTACCAGGCGCGCCCGGAACCGGGGCCGACCGTCCCGAAGCCGTGGCCGGGTGGCCGGGCGCCGGGATGCTGGTGCGCGGCCAGGAACTGGGTGCGGGTGATCGTCGTGCGGCCGAGGTCCGGCGTCACCGCGCGGACCACCAGTTCCGGCCACCGGTCCAGCGCGTCCGGGGCGTTGGCGTCGATCTGCTGGCAGAACCGGGCCACCTCCTCCAGCGACCAGGACGGCGGCAGGCCGATGGCCTTGAGGCGTTCGAGGCCGGCGCGCGGCCAGTCCTCGGTGGCCGGGATGGTGCCCTGGATCATCTGGTCGTGGTTGCCGTGCACCGCCAGCCATGGCATGGACAGGCCGGAGGCCACCACCGGTCGGCGGCAGGCGTCGAGCAGTCCGGGGGCGTCCGGGAACCCGTGCAGCCGTCGCGGCCGGTCGACCGCCTCCCGGGTCTGCGGGTCGGCCGACTGCACGGACTCGCCGGGTTCGGGATGCCAGAAGTACTCGTCCCAGTGGTCGTGGTCGGCCACTCCCTCGTACCGGGCGGGCGTGCCGGAGTCCGGCAGCACCCGACCGCCGTCGAGCAGGCCGATGTACCACTCCAGCTCGTTGGTCTGCGCGTTGTCCGTGACGTCGCCGGTCACCACGGCCCAGTCGACCGGTCGCCCGCCGACCGGTCCGGACTCGACCTGGTTGACCGCCCGGATCATGGCGTCCGCGACCTGGACGGTCAGCATCTCCTGCGCGCGGTAGCTGCCGATGGCGTCGATCAGGTGCTTGAGCGGCGAGTCCGGGTCGGCCCAGCGGTCCAGGAACTCGGCGCGGGCCGGGGACTGCGCGTCGCAGACGTGCAGGTCGGACAGGTGGGCGATGGTGCACACCGGCGTCCCCGGGACGTCGGGCGCGGGGTGCAGGTCGGTCCGGTGCGCGTGCGGCCGGCCAGGCCCGGCGGCCAGCGGCCAGTAGCCCTGCGGTCCCGGTGCGCCGCCGACGATCTCCGACCGGTCCGTGGTGGTCACGCCGGGATTGTCGCAGCCGCTCCCACCACCGGGAACGGCCGCGCCCCGGTGGCCGGACGGGCACGGCCGGAGGACGGGTGCGCCCAGGAATAGTGCTGTGCACCGTGCGTTCTCTCCATCAGTAAACCTGAGCCGCTCCGGCTCAAGCCGAGTTGACAGGACCACCACCCGGTGGGCATGCTGGCAGCAGCTTGAGCCGAGGACGCTCAACCCTTGACTCGAACCCAGAGCCGCGCGGCCGTCCCGACCGTGCGGAGAACCGCAAGCAGGAGGAACGCATGTCGCGTGCCGTCGGTATCGATCTCGGTACCACCAACTCCGTCGTCTCCGTGCTGGAGGGCGGGGAGCCGACCGTCATCGCCAACGCCGAGGGTGCCCGTACCACCCCGTCCATCGTCGCCTTCGCCAAGAACGGCGAGGTGCTGGTCGGTGAGGTGGCCAAGCGTCAGGCGGTGACCAACGTCGACCGCACCATCCGGTCGGTCAAGCGCCACATGGGCACCAAGTGGACCGTCGCCATCGACGGCAAGTCCTACACCCCGCAGGAGATCAGCGCCCGGATCCTGGGCAAGCTGAAGCGGGACGCCGAGTCCTACCTGGGCGAGGCCGTCACCGACGCGGTGATCACGGTCCCGGCGTACTTCAACGACGCGCAGCGCCAGGCCACCAAGGAGGCCGGCGAGATCGCCGGTCTGAACGTGCTCCGCATCGTCAACGAGCCGACCGCGGCCGCCCTGGCCTACGGCCTGGACAAGGGCGAGAAGGAGCAGACCATCCTGGTCTTCGACCTCGGTGGTGGCACGTTCGACGTGTCGCTGCTGGAGATCGGCGACGGGGTCGTCGAGGTCAAGGCCACCGCCGGTGACAACCGGCTGGGCGGCGACGACTGGGACGAGCGGGTCGTGACCTGGCTGGTCGACAAGTTCAAGTCCGCGCACGGCATCGACCTGACCAAGGACAAGATGGCCATGCAGCGGATCCGCGAATCCGCGGAGAAGGCCAAGATCGAGCTGTCCAGCTCGCAGCAGACGTCGATCAACCTGCCGTACATCACGGTCGACGCCGACAAGAACCCGTTGTTCCTGGACGAGTCGCTCTCCCGCGCCGAGTTCCAGCGGATCACCTCCGACCTGCTCGACCGCACCCGGACGCCGTTCCACCAGGTGATCAAGGATGCCGGCGTGAGCGTGTCGGCCATCGACCACGTCGTGCTGGTCGGCGGCTCCACCCGGATGCCCGCCGTCACCGACCTGGTCAAGGAGCTGACCGGCGGCAAGGAGCCCAACAAGGGCGTCAACCCGGACGAGGTCGTGGCCGTCGGCGCCGCGCTGCAGGCCGGTGTGCTCCGCGGCGAGGTCAAGGACGTGCTGCTGCTGGACGTCACGCCGCTGTCCCTGGGCATCGAGACCAAGGGCGGCATCATGACCAAGCTGATCGAGCGCAACACCACGATCCCGACCAAGCGGTCCGAGATCTTCACCACGGCCGAGGACAACCAGCCGTCGGTGCAGATCCAGGTCTACCAGGGTGAGCGAGAGGTGGCTGCGTACAACAAGAAGCTGGCCATGTTCGAGCTGACCGGGCTGCCGCCGGCACCGCGGAACATCCCGCAGATCGAGGTCACCTTCGACATCGACGCCAACGGCATCGTCCACGTCACCGCCAAGGACCTGGGCACCGGCAAGGAGCAGTCGATCAAGCTGACGGGCGGCTCCGCGCTGTCCAAGGACGAGATCGACCGGATGATGAAGGACGCCGAGGCGCACGCCGAGGAGGACCGCGCCCGCCGCGAGGAGGCCGAGGTCCGCAACCAGGCCGAGGCTCTCGTCTTCCAGACGGAGAAGTTCCTGAAGGAGAACGACGAGAAGCTGCCGGAGGAGCCGAAGACCCGCGTCCGCGACGCGATGTCGGCGGTGACCGAGTCGCTCAAGGGCAGCGACCTGGCCGCGATCAAGTCGGCGGTCGAGACCTTGGCCACCGAGTCGCAGACCCTCGGTGCCGCGCTGTACGAGCAGTCGCGCGCCGCCGGTGACGCGGCCGGTGCGGCGGCCGGTGAGCAGCAGGCGACCTCGGCCGGCACCACCGCCGGTGAGGACGAGATCGTGGACGCCGAGATCGTCGACGAGAAGCCGGACCTGAACAAGTGATCGGGCGCAACGACCACCAGGAAGAGCCGCGAGTGGTGGTGAACGACAAGCGGCGCATCGACCCGGCCACCGGGCAGCTGCGCGGGGAGGGTCCCTTCCCGGGCGGCCCCGGTGCGGGGCCGGGTGGCGACCCGGGTGATCCGTTCGCGGCGTCGCAGCCGTTGAGCGTCACGCCGGAGCCGTCGGCCGAACTCGAGGCCGCCCGCCAGGAGGCCGCGGAGCGCACCGCGGACCTGCAGCGGGTGAGCGCCGAGTACGCCAACTACCGCAAGCGGGTGGACCGCGACCGGGAGCAGGTGTCGGCCTCCGCGCGCGAGCGCGTGCTGACCGAGCTGCTGCCGGTGCTGGACGACATCGACCGGGCGGACAGCCATGGCGACGTCACCGGCGCGTTCAAGGCGGTGGCCGACAAGCTGCTGGCCACCGCGCAGCGGCTGGGCCTGCAGCGCTTCGGCGCCGAGGGCGAGCCGTTCGACCCGGCGCTGCACGAGGCGGTGCACTTCGCCACCTCGCCGGCGGCGACCGAGCAGTCGGTGGCGGCCGTGCTGCGGCACGGCTACCGCGTCGGCGACCGGGTGGTGCGGGTCGCGGTCGTGGCTGTCGTCGGCCCGGGTGACGAGCCCGGTGCGGACGACGCCGTGGCGGCCCAGGAGGTCGTCGACGAGGATGCGGTACGGGCCGAGGCCTCCGCCGCGGTCGAGGACGTCGACCAGGCGGCCGGCGGCGGCGACCGTCCGGCGGCCGCGGGCGGCAGCGCCTGATGACCCACCGAGCCGACCCGGGCGCTACGGCGCCCGGGTCGGCCGGCTGTGCGGCCCGGTCTAGCGAGACGGGCCGCGTGGCCGACCGACCGACCCACCCGCGCACCGCCGCCGGAGCCCCGGCGGGCCCGGTGCGCCCCAGCACTGCTCCGGGAGGAGGTTCCGAATGAGCGCCAAGGACTACTACGAGAAGGACTACTACGCCGCGCTCGGCGTGCCGAAGACGGCGACGGCGGCGGAGATCAAGAAGGCGTACCGGAAGTTGGCCCGGGACCTGCACCCGGACAAGAACCCCGGTGACCGCAAGGCCGAGGAGCGTTTCAAGGACGTCTCCGAGGCGTACGACGTGTTGTCCGACGACACCAAGCGCAAGGAGTACGACGAGGCGCAGAGCCTCGCCGCGTCCGGCGCGTTCCGCGGCTTCGGCGGCCAGGGCTCCGCGCCCGGCGGTGGCCAGACGTTCGACATGAGCGACCTGTTCCGCCAGGCCGGCGGAGGTGGCGGCGCGGCCGGGGGCAGCGGCGGGTTCTCGGACCTGTTCGGCAACCTGGGCGGGCTGTTCAACCGCTCCGGCGGCACCCGGGCGCCGCGCGCCCGGCGCGGCGCGGACGTCGAGACCGAGGTGCGGATCTCCTTCGGCGAGTCCATCGCCGGCGTGACGCTGCCGCTGCGGGTGACCGAGCGGACGACCTGTGGCACCTGCCACGGGACCGGCGCCCGGCCGGGCACCAGCCCGCACGACTGCCCGGTGTGCCACGGCAGCGGCCTGGTCACCCGGAACCAGGGCAGCTTCGCCTTCTCCGAGCCGTGCACCAACTGCGGCGGCACCGGCTCGATCATCGACGACCCCTGCCCGACCTGCCACGGCGAGCGCACCGTGCTCGCCACCCGCACCCTGACCACCCGGATCCCCGCCGGGGTCGCCGACGGCCAGCGGATCCGGCTCGCCGGCCGCGGCGCGGCCGGTCAGAACGGCGGGCCGGCCGGCGACCTGTTCGTGCTGGTGCACGTCACGCCCGACGAGCTGTTCGGGCGCAGCGGCGACAACCTGACGCTGACCGTGCCGGTGACCTTCGACGAGCTGGCGCTGGGCACGTCGCTGACCGTGCCGACCCTCGGCGCCCCGGTCACCCTGCGGGTGGCCCCGGGCACCGCGTCCGGCCGCAAGCTGCGGGTCAAGGGCGGCGGGGTGAAGAAGAAGGACAGCACCGGCGACCTGATCGTCACCGTGGAGGTGGCCGTGCCCCAGAAGCTGTCGGCGGAGGCGCAGGAGGCTCTGCGCGCCTATGCGGCGGCGCAGCAGGCCGACCCGCGGCCCGCGATCATCCGGGCGGTCGCCCGGTCGCAGCCCGCGGAGCAGACGTCATGACCTCGCCCCGGGACTCGGCCGGGCGGTCCGGCCGCTCGCCGGAGCAGCCGCGCCCGGCGTTCGAGATCGACACGCCGGTGTTCGTCATCTCGGTCGCGGCGCAGCTGGCCGGCATGCACGCGCAGACCTTGCGGTCCTACGACCGTGAGGGTCTGGTGTCGCCCGGCCGCACCTCGGGCGGCGGCCGGCGCTACTCGCAGCGGGACATCGAGCTGCTGCGCGAGGTGCAGAAGCTGTCCCAGGACGAGGGTGTCAACCGGGCCGGCATCCGCCGGATCATCGAGCTGGAGGCGCAGGTCGACGCGCTGCGTTCGCGGATCGGCGAGCTCACCGAGCAGGTCGCCCAGCTGCAGGCCGACCTGGTCGAGTCCCGGTCGGATGCCGCCAACGCGGCCGCGAACGCCATCGCCGGGATGCGACGCGACCTGGTGCCGTGGCAGCAGACGGCGACCGCGCTGGTCGCGTTCCCGGCGGCCCGACGGCCGCGCTGAAGCGGGTTGTCGACCCGGCTCGGCGCTGTTCCGGCATCCCGCCGGTTGACCTAAGACCGGCATTGCCCCGCGATGGGCAGGTGCCGACGGCGCTGCGTCGCTCGGACGGCACGTCGGTGTACCGGGTGGCCAAGGGCCAGCGGTACACCTCACCGGCGGTGCTGGACGCCGAACGCCGGCTGGTGCAGGCCTCCGGCCGCACCGACGGCCGGCGCATCACCGCCGCCGACGTGCAGGTGGCGATGCTCGAGTAGTCGGCGAACCACGAGGGCCGCACCCTCAACCACGGGCAGCCGCCTTGGTCAACGAGGTCGCCACCAGCGGCCGCCGAGTGCACATGGCCTTGGCGCCCGCGGGCACCGGCAGACCACCGTGATGGGCGTCCTGGCCCGCGCCTGGCAGTGCAGCGGCGGCCACGTCGTCGGCCTGGCCCCGCAGGCCTCCGCCGCCGAGGAGCTGCACGACGCGCTGCACCAGGTGGACACCGACACCCTGGACAAGCTCGTCCACCACATCAGCCGGACGCACAAGGACGCGCACCCGGAGTGGAGGAGCTGCTGGCCGCCGGCCTGGCCCGGCAGACCAGCCGCGGCAACCTCATCGACCCTTTCCGCAACCGCCTCATGCTGCCCATCCACGATGAGTCGGGTCGCCTCGTTGCTTTCATCGGCCGGGCGCACCCCCGCGAGGTCGACGAGCGCACCCCGAAGTACCAGGGCAGCGCCACCACCGACCTGTTCAGCAAGACCGACCTGCCCTACGGGATGACCCCCGACACCATCGACAAGCTGCGCCGTAGCGCGAGTCTGGCCATCGTCGAAGGGCCGATGGACGCCCTAGCCGTGAACGCCGCGGCGCGGCACGCCGGCCGGGAGCTGGTGGCCGTCGCCCCGCTGGGCACCGCGCTGACCGCGGCGCAGTTGGCCACTCTGGACCGAATCGCCCCGCTGGCCGACCGCGGGGTCGTCGTCGCGCTCGACAACGACCCGGCCGGTCAACGCGCGGCGGCTGCCGCCCACGACCTGCTGCTCGCGGCCGGGGTCACCGTTCCGCGCATCCCGAACCTGCCCGCTGGGCAGGACCCCGCCGACGTCCTGGCCACCGCCGGCGTCGACGCCTTGGCCACCGCGATCGGTCGACGCCGACCGCTGGCCGACCTCGTCGTCGACCAGGTCCTGACCGCCGCGCTGCGACCCGGTGACCACAGCGCCGAGGGGCGCCTGTGGGCGCTCAGCAGGGCCGCCCGAGTCGTCGGCCGGATGCCGTCCGAACAACGGGCGCGCCAGGCCGTGCGGGTGGCCCGCGCGCTCGACCTGGACTCGTTCCAGGTCCTGGACAGCATCCAGTCGCACGTCCCCTACGACCCCAAGCCGCAGGGGCCGCTGGGCCTGCCCAAGCCGCCCCGCGCGATGCGGCAGCGGGCACAGCTGTTGGCCGACAACGCGGCCCGCCTCAACGCGATCGGCTCTCGCCGCGACGCGACGCAGGCGGCTCGCCGTCGCCGGTTCGTCGACGACGGCCGCGACGAGGACCGCGGCGCCGAGGTCGACCGCGGCGCCGACACCGACTGGTAGTCGCGTGGCGCAGTCCCGACCGCGGTCTGGTCAGCGCGCCGTCGGGTCAGCAGGCAGTGCGGCGACCGCCTGCCGCAGCGCCGAGAACCGCTCGTGCGTCAGGTGACCGGACCAGCGCAGCTCCGCGAGCGCCGCGTAGCGGTCGCCCTTGGTCGGCCAGTGATGCCACGCCCGTCCCGCGCGTCTGGCTCCGCCGACGGAGCCACCCGGTCCCTCACTGCCGCCCTGACCTGTCCGGTCACCGCCACTCACCGAGCTGTCCTCCCGACACGTCCAGCCAACCGATCACGCGCAGCGGTGATGCTGGCACGCCTCACGGTGGTGGGCAGCGGCCGAGCTGAGGGACGACCCGGCTGCACACGGCCGCCACTCGACGCGGGCGGCTCGCGGCCGTCGCAGCGACAACCACGTCACCCGTCCGACGCCGCCGCGGCCGGGCTACGCCGCGACGCCGGCCCGGTAGTCGAAGCGCATGACGGCCCGGCTCGGGCTGTCGGCGACGGCGCCGTGGCGCTCGTAGTAGGCGGCCACCGCCTCGTTCGCCGGGTTGAACAGCACCACCGCGCCCGTGCGCTGCCACTCCTCCTGCAGCGCGCGCAGCAG
The DNA here is from genome assembly GCF_014646215.1 of Nakamurella endophytica. Classification (GTDB taxonomy): domain Bacteria; phylum Actinomycetota; class Actinomycetes; order Mycobacteriales; family Nakamurellaceae; genus Nakamurella; species Nakamurella endophytica. The sequence continues at coordinate 7,826 of NZ_BMNA01000013.1, read as the reverse complement.
CCGGCTGCCCTCACCGGCCCGCGCCCGGACGAACGCCGACATCACCAACACCGGCGCCCCGGAGGCTGCGGCCAGCTGGCGCTGCCGGGCGGACAACGACCGGACTTCGGGGCTGCGCGCCAGACGGACCAGGCGCACGCCCAGCTCGAGCAGCAGCGGGGCGGTGACGATCACCAGGGCCGCGACGGTCGCCCAGCCCGCGGACAGCGGACCCAGCAACGCCGCCGTCAGCGGGAGCGCGACGGCTACGACCACGGCCAGCTGGGCCAGCAGCAGCGCGACGGCCGTCAGCACCACCGGCCGGCTCATCCGCGGCGACGTGCCGTCGGTCAGCGTCATCGACGCCCCGTCCAGCCGGCGCAGACGCCCCCAGTTCAGCGCGACGATCATCGTCTCGAACGGCCACAGCCACGCTGCGATCAGCGCCCCGGTCCATGAGCGCGCCCCGCGGTTGAGCAGGTTGAACGACCGAGCTCGCCGCCACCCGATCCGGGCGGCCTCGATCGGGCCGGCGCCGCGGGCGGCGGTCAGCGGTTCGCGCAGCGAGTCCTGCGCCGTCACGTCCGCGCCGGCTCCGCCGGCGCCGGGGCGGGGGCTGGGGCCGGTTCGGCGGGCAGCACCGGTGCAGTGGTCGGCAGCACCTCGATGCGTCGCTGCGGTTCGCCGATGTCGGCCATGGTCACGCTCCAGTCGTCGGGGAGGGGGGAGGCGGGGGAGTGATCAGGACGGGCACGACACCGCGGCGGCCGCGGCGGCGCTCGCCGGAGGTCAGCCGTTCAGGTGTCCAGTCTCGCCGGTCGCTCAGGCCCGGGTGCGCGCCCCGGGCGGCTCCGAGCGGGGTCGGCGCGCTCGAGGGGGCGAGGGCCAGCATGAAGCGCTCGATGCCCAGCAGCAGCGCCCACAGCGCCACCGACGTGGAGATGCCCGCGGCGGGGATCGACTGGCCCATCAGCGCGGATGCGGCGGTGCCGGCGGCCAGGAGGGCGCTGGCGGGCCGCCACAGGCGGAGCGCCGGCCGGCGGGGAGTGATCAGCAGTGGGGGACTGGCTCCCGTGGCCAGCAGCGCGATCATGTGCGTCGGGGACTCGCACAGCATCACCACCACGGCCAGGACCAACAGCACCGCGGCCAGCTGCGCCATCACGACCGCCGCCGACACCGCAGCGGCCCCGGCGGCCAGGACGCACAGCACCGCGGTCAGCACCGCCACCGCGGCGGCCCACAGCCCGGCTCGGCGAGCTCCCGGCAGGCGCGGGCGGGTCAGGCTCGACCACCACGAGCGGGTGGCCCGCGCGAACGCCGCCGACCGCGGCCGTCGCGCCGGGACGAGCTCGGGGTAGGCGGCCAGCATCCGGTCCAGGTCGGTGTGGAAGCGCACGCCGGGCAGGTGCTGCCGCAGCAGCTCGACCTGCTCCGTCGGCAGACCGTGACGACCGTCGGCGGTCCAGACGTCGACGACCCGGCCGGCCTGAGAGCGCCAGCCCTTAGAGCCCTCGACGGTCTGGCCTTCCAGGGCGACGACCGTCACCAGGCGGCGAGCCGACCAGTACTGCAGCCGCAGATCCCGCAGGTCCCGCAGCGAGTAGATGCCGCAGGTGCAGCCGTCCGCCGGCGCCGCGTGACCGCGGCCGCACCGGGCGATGCACGTCCCCCTCGCCCAGTCCGCGCCGGTGAACGACAGCGGCAGCAGGTAGCCGTTGGCCGACACCCGGAACGTCCGCAACGCGAACAGGCCGACGACCGGCTCCGGTCCGCCCTCCAGCGACGTCACGGCCGCCTCCATCTCCACACGGGCCGGCGTCCGCGCCGGTTCCCCGCTCGACGGTGCCAAACCGCCGGCCGCGCAGCAAGGCGGTCGCCGGTCAGGCCGCAGTGCCGACCTCGACGACCAGCACCTCGCCCGGCGCGAACGTCGCCCGGACCGCCTCGCCGGCGAACAGCACCGACACCACACCGCCCCCAGCACCCTCGAAGCGGACCGAGGCGACCACCAACGGACGGCCCTCCCGGACCACCCGCTGACCGATCCGAAGACTGCCCGCCGGCAGCTGCTGCGTACGCATGGATCTGGTCTACCGCCATGCACCGACAGTCGGCGTGACCTGCCCTTATCCCACTCGACGGTGCCAAACCGCGGGCCGCCCGGCAAGGCGGTCGCCGGTCAAGGCCGCGGTGCCCGCCTCGACGATCAGCACCTCGGCCGGCAGGAAGGTCGCCCGGGCCGCCGTTGCAAGATCGACCCATGGCCAACGTCGATCCAGCCTTCGTCCATCTGACCAAGTCGGAATGCGCGAGCGACAGCACGCGGAACTGGTCCCATGCGTTCCACGAAGCCGGTCACGTCGTCGCCGCCTACCAACTCGGTGCCAACGTCCTCGAGGCAGCCCTGCTGCCGGACGAGGACTCCGGCGAGCCAAGCGGCTACACGAAGTTCACCTTTCCGGAGCTGGAATCCGAGAAGGCGGAACCGAAGATCGTCAAGGCGGCCAGGCCATGGGAACCGCTCGGCGCGGGATCGTCCGCGGAGGTGAAGGACTGGGTCGTGCGACACGCTGGAGGTGTCGCCCAGCTGCTGCTAGCTGCATTGACCGGCGGGTCCATTGATGAGGATGAGCTGCACCACGACACCCGCCAGGACCGGGCTATGTGGGAACCGCAGCTCTACGGGCTCACAACCGATGAAAAGGCTACGTGGACGGCCACCAGATACATCGAGACCTGGGCGCTGTTACTCGCCAGTCAGTGGCAACTCGAGCACGTAGCGCAATTGCTGCTGCGCCATGATGGCCATGCCGTCGACGGGGGTGTCCTCGTTCAGGCCATGAATCGGCAGCCGCCGGGCGGCCACCTCTGGACGCTGGCAGACTCGGTGGTGCTTAACCTCAACTATGCGCGAGAAATTGCAGTGCAACTGGGACATCCGACTTGGCCCACCGAAAGCAACTCCTACTGGGAGGCGCAAATCGCCGAGGCCGAGGAAATCACTCGCGAGCTCCCCTGAGCCAACGTGCCCGCTGACGGTGACACGGTGAGCTGAGAGCTAGAAGCTCCAACCGTGAGCGCGGACGAAGTCGAAGAACTTGATGCAACGCACCGCGTGTTCATCGGCCACATTGGGGATCTTCAAGTTGTGTTCCGAGGTACCTGGCCCCTTGCGTACTTCCTCGGTCACGATGACCGACCGCTCGGCCTTGGCGTGCGCGATGACGAACGGGTCGGCCTCGTTCACCTGGCCACGCACCCAGTCCGGATGGATCGCGCCGATCTCGGCGACGGTCAGCAGCTCCTCGTCCGTTACGTCGCAAGTGAACCCGTCGATGGCCTTCGCCCAGGCGTGCAGGTCGTCGCCTCCACGCTTGACCTCTAAAAGAACGGCCGCGCAGATACATATTTCATTGGCGCCGGCCGCTGCTTCGATGGAGTCCCACAGTGTTGCGAAGATGTCCCGAGGGTAGAGGCGCATCAGGTTTATAAGGATATTCGTGTCCAGGGTAAAGGAGCTGCTCACTCAGCTACCCCGGTTCTGTAGTACTCCTGCAACATCTGTTCGACCATCGGCCAGCGGGCATTTAACAGGTAGGTCGCATCGACCGCATCAATGCGTTGGTCCTCCAGTGCGTGCGCAATAGTCCCGATGTAAGTGCTGCCGAGATCACGGAACCGCAGCCGCCACGGCGGTACGAAGCCCTCCGACTGCTTCTGCCGATCTCGCACGGCTTGCCAAAGCTCCGCACTGCGCTGCCTGATAGCCTCGAAGTCTGTCGGACTGATAAGACCGAGGGTGCGGAGTCGAACTCCGGCCGCGAGCAGGCTCACTTTTAGCGCGTTAGCGATTGCCTCCGCTTGCTCAATCGGATCCGCGAAGGTCTCAGGATCAACGTGCTGCCGGACCAGGGCCTCAGGCATAAGGAAATTCGCCGCGAACCTGTTAGCAACAGCTTCCTCGCTGACGTCGTCGTCAAGCCCGCATAGTCCACTGGTCCGGTTGGCAAGATGCGCGAGTTCGTGGAACAGGGTGAATACCCGCGCGGTGGGGGAATCGGCCCCGTTTAATATTATGATGGGTAGCGTCTCGTGATAGATCGACAGGCCCCGGAAGCTGGCTAGAGTAATCCCGGTGGCTTGGAAAACCAAGAAAGACTGACTCTCTACTAAGCCGCGCCAGAAGTTGAGAACCTGATTGAGGGCCGCCTCCGGGGGAGTGAATCGATCAGTCAGACCGAAAGTTGCTCGGAGCTCAGCCGCTGCCTGGGGGGCAGAGTCGTAGGTGATCGGTGTCAGCTGCCACTCACGGGTGGGCGCGTCCGCCAGGTCGAGCATCGCCGCTCGGTGCTGCTCGGCGCGCTTCATCTCTCGTGCGAGCGCTGCTGGCACGTCCACAGTCCCATCGCGTCCGCGGAAGTCCGCGGTTTCGGGAACATCGGACCTGTCGGGAGGTGGTGCGAAGAAGAAGCCCAACGGGCGATCCAGTCGGGCGGCGATGAGGGTGAGTTGACGAAACGTCGGAGCGGCCTGCTCGGCCTCGAACTCACTGATCCGATCAGCAGACACTCCGGCCGCCCTGGCCAGTTCTTCGCGTTGAACGCGGCTGGCCGACCGTGCCCACTGGAGGGTCGACCCGTTGATCGGTGCTCTTGCCGCCACGGGCCTCCCTTCGGGTGCGGTTGACGGGATTCGGACTGTTCGGATCACATCAGGTGACGCGAGGGTCCCGCCGGGTGGGCCTACGGAAACTGGTTCAGCGAAGGCCGATAACGGACGTTATGTCAAGGTTAGGGGGGTTTGTCCGGTTCAGTGGGTCCTCCCCGGCCACGGGTACAGCGGTCCGGGACGCTCGGTCTCGGGGTTGCGGTAGGGCCGGTTGCTCTCGTCCCACAGGATCGCCTCGGGCTGGTGCTCGTGGCTGCCGCCGGCGTGGCCGCGGCCAGGACCAGGGCGAGGTTGTCGCGGTCCAGGCCCGGCAGGTTGTCGTTGAGCAGGCCGTCGTCCGACCCGAAGGACGCGGCCAGTGCGAGGATGCGCCGCTCGCCGCCGGACCAGGGTCCGCCGGCCGTGACCGCCTGGCTCAACTCGTCGAAGTCGATCCAGGCCCGACCGGAGTCCTCGACGTGCACCCATGGGTTGCCGGGTGCGGCGAAGCGGCCGCCGCAGGCCCGGATCAGCAGCTCGGTGGCCGCCTCGAGCGGGTACAGGCCGCGGGCCCACTCCCGGAGCGCGTCGGAGTGTGCTGCGGTGAACGCCTCCTGGTTCATCATGGTCTGAGCCTAGGGTCGGGGTCCGACAGCGACCTAGGTTCGGTGGGAGCCAACCTCGTCGTGCTCGGTGACGTCAGGCGCCGGAGCCGGGGATGTAGGGCTGGTGGTGCCAGCACCAGTCGCTCATCGGCCTGGCCGTCGTCGAACACCCGGGCAGCTTGCAGGTCGGCCGGCAGTCCTCCGAGCAGTAGAACTCCCGCGGCCGGGCTCTCACCGACACGTCGATGAGCGTCCCGCAGCCGCGGCACGTCACCTGCTTGGTTCGCTCCCAGCTCACGGCGGTCCGCCGCGCGCGCCGGGCGAGCGGAGCCCCTGCTGGTCCACCGTCGTCTCCTCCGGCGTCACGCACTCCGGCACTGAGACCGTCTCGGCGCAGGTCCGGCAGTAGTACAGGCGGTGCCCGGACACCCCTGCCTCGCCCTGGCACAGGCACGCCCGCCACCCGACGAGGACCCGCTGCGGCCCGAACGGGTGCCCGCTCGGACAGCCGGTCAGGCCCGGCTCGACCCACCGCCCGTCCCGCCACTCCCCCAGCATCGCAACTCGGGAGCTTAGTCGAACACACGTTCGACACGCCCGAGTCCCGACGATGGTCAGCTGCCCGGGAGGTCCTCCAGAGCGAGGTCGGTGCGGACCCGTAGGTAGCGCAGCCCGTGACGCCAGCCGTTGCCCTGACGCGCTGAGTCGGCGGCAACCTCGACGACCAGGGTCGGTTGCACCTTGGTGAGGGTGACGCGGTCGCGGCCAGGGCTGAATCGGTTGGCCAGCATCCGGTCGGGCCACGGGTGCCCGGGTGCGGCGGGGGTGAGGTGGGTGGCCAGGGCGCGGGCGTGCCGGTCGGTGAGCTGGCCGGTGCGGCCGACGATGGTCAGCTCGCCGTCGACGTAGAGGCCGGCCACGAGGGCGGCGGGGTGCTCGATGTGGCCGATGACGGCGCCGACGATGACCTCGACGGTCTCCCGCTGCTTGACCTTGATCCAGGCCCGCTCGCCGGGTGCGTAGGTGCCGTGGGCTGCCTTGGCGACGATGCCCTCGATGCCCGCGGGCCGGTCAACCAGGTCGCCGACAGCGCCGCCCTGACCGACGCCGGCCAACCCATCCGCTTCACCCCACACGACTTCCGGCGCCTGTTCTCCACCGACATCGTCGGTGCCGGCCTACCCCTGCACATCGCGGCCACCCTGCTCGGGCACCTCAGCCTGGAAACCACCCGCGGTTACACCGCCGTCTTCCCCGACCAGGTCCTGACCGCCCACCAGCACTTCATCGAACGACGCCGAACCAAGCGGCCGGCCGGTGAACTCCGGCCGGCGACCGACACCGAGTGGACCGAGTTCGAGAACCACTTCCTGCTCCGCAAGGTCGCACTCGGCGACTGCCACCGCCCCTACGGCACCCCGTGCGTGCACGAACACGCCTGCACCCGTTGCCCGTTCCTGGTCGTCGATCCCGCCCAGCTCGGCCGGGTCGAGGACATGACCGTCAACGCCCAAGCCAGGCTCGTCGAAGCCCGAGAACGGAACTGGCTCGGTGAGGTCTCAGCCCTCGAGCAATCGCTAGAACACCTACACCGTCGGCAACGTGAGATGACATCCAAGCTGCAACAAAGCGTCTGATCCGCCCGCAGGCAGATGGGCCCGGTAAGAGGGTCCCCGACCGGGGCGGCCACGGTAATCGACGAGACAATCGGGCGATGACCTCCAGCCCGACCACCCAACGCCTGATCCGCGACCTGGTCTACGACACCCTGCACCATCAGGGACGAGCTCCATCGATCGCTGAGCTCGCACGCCGATCCGGCGTCCCCGCCGACGCGGTTGCCGACCACCTGACCGCACTGGCCGCCGACCACGCACTAGTTGTTTGAGGCCATGACGTTGGTGACGCCGGCGCGGAGGCGTGAGGCTGGGGGTCGGCCGCCGGCTGTGGTGTGGGGTCGATGGTAGTTGTAGTGGATGTTCCAGATCGAGAGTGCTCGTGCTCGTTGGGCTTCGGAGGTCCAGGTGCGGGCGTAGAGAAGTTCGTCGGCCAGGATCCGCTGGTAGCGCTCCACTTTTCCGTTGTGCCGTGGTGTGTAGGGGCGGGTCCGCTGGTGCCGGGCGGCCAGCGCGGTGGCGGTGCGGGTGAAGGCGGTGGAGCGGTAGTTGGGGCCGTTGTCGGTGATGACCCGCACGATCCGGCCGATGCCGTGGGCGGCAAAGAACGCCCGGGCGCGGGCGAAGAACGCGATGGTGGTCGCGGCGGTCTCGTCGTCCAGGGGTTCGGTGTAGGCCAGGCGGGAGAACCCGTCGACCGCCGAGTGCAGATACGTGTAGCCGGCGCGGGCGCCGCCGTTCTTGGCGGTCTTGGCTCGGCCGGTGGCCCGGTGCTGGGCCGAGCCGCGGCCGTGGGCGCGCCAGCCGCCGCCGTCGGGGATCCGGCCGACCTTCTTGACGTCCAGATGGATCATGTGGCCGGGGAACCGGGCCACGATCCTGCCCGGTCGGCGCAGGTCAGTGCCGTCGATGTCCAGGTGGCGGCGGTGGTTGATGCCCAGCCGGGCCAACCACCGCCCGACGGTGCGCACCGACA
>NZ_BMNA01000012.1 GCF_014646215.1 Nakamurella endophytica | reverse complement strand
AGCGCACTCGGCGGCCTCCCACCACTCAGCCGACTGGCACCAACCTGATGGCCGGGTACAGCTAGGGTCGCCGCATCACCACGACGACGACGCGACTCGGCCTGGTGGGCCGCGGCTGGCGGGCGGACTTCTTCGCCCGCCTCGCCCGGCTGCTGCCGGACGAGTTCGAGCTGGTCGGGGTCGCCGTCCGGGACACCGACGGTGCCGCGGACGTGCAGCGACGGTGGAGCGTCCCGGCCCACCTGTCCCCCGCCGAGCTCGTCGCGCGCCAGCACCCGGACGTGGTGGTCAGCAGCGTCAGCTGGGCCGCGAACCCCGCGGTGGTGGCCGACCTGGTGGCGGCGGGCACCGCCGTGCTCAGCGAGACGCCGCCGGCCCCGGACCACGCCGGCCTGCTCGACCTGTGGGACCGGGTGGGCCGCTCCGGCCGGGTGCAGGTCGCGGAGCAGTACCTGCTGCTGCCCGGCCACGCCGCTCGGCGCGCGGTCGTCGAGCGGGGGGTCATCGGCACGCCGACGTCCGTGCAGGTGTCCTCGACGCACGGCTACCACGCCGTGTCCCTGATGCGCGGCTTCCTCGGCGCGGGGTACGGACCCGTCGCGGTCGCCGGCCGCACCTTCACCGCCCCGCTGGTGGACCCGCTGCACCGGGACGGCTGGACGCTCGACGACCGCGAGCACCCTGCCGCGACCACGCTCGCCACCCTCGACTGGGGCGACGGCCGCAGCGGGCTGTACGACTTCACCGACAACCAGTGGCACAACCAGCTGCGGCTGCGGCGGATCCTGGTCCGCGGCAGCCGCGGCGAGATCCAGGACGACTCGGTGGTCCGGCTCACCGGGCCACGCACGATCGTCCGCAGCACCCTGGTGCGCTCCCAGCTCGGTCACGACCTGAACCTGGACGGCCACGACACCGAGCACCTGTCGTTCGACGGCGAGGTGGTGTGGCGCAACCCGTTCCTCGGGCTGCGGCTGATGGACGAGGAGATCGCCATCGCGACGCTGCTGCGCGCCGCCGCACGGTGGGCGGCCGGGGACGGCCCGCCGCCGTACCCGCTGGCGCAGGCGTGCCAGGACCACCTGCTGTCGCTGGCCCTGGACGAGGCGGTGCGCACCGGCCGGCCGGTCCGCACCGAGCGGCAACCCTGGGCCGCCGGCTGACCGGCGCACCGTCGTCGCCGCAGCGTCGTGAGGGGCTGCGGCGGTCCGGGTCGCCGGGTAGGGGCTGGTTATCCTCGGCCGCATGGCCTGGGAGGGGGAACCGGTCGCCGAGGTGCGCTGGCTCGGCACGCCGCGACCGGACGACGCGGACGCGCCGACGCTGGTGCTGCTGCACGGCTACGGCGCCAACGAACGCGACCTGGTCGGGGCGCTGCCCGCGGTGCAGGCATTCCTGCCGGGCGTGGATGCGCGGGTGGTCGCGGTGCGCGGGTTCTTCGGCGTCCCGTGGCGCGCCAGCGGCTACTCGTGGTTCCCCGGCGACGTCCGGGTGCAGCCGCCGCCGGAGATGATCGCGGCGACGGCCGACCGGCTCGCCGACGTGGTCGCGCAGCACACGGACCGCGCCGTCTGGCTGGGCTTCTCGCAGGGCATGTGCGCCGCGATCACCGTCCTGCGCCGGCGGCCCGAGCTGGTGCGGGCGCTGGTCGCGCTGAGCGGTTTCAGCTTCGACGCGCCGCAGCCGGCCGACGCACTGCTGGCCCGCGAGGCGGCAGCCGGGCGCGGCGTCCCGGCGTTCTACGGGCGGGACCCGGCCGACCCGGCCATCCCAGGCTTCGCCAGCGCGTGGGCGCTGCGGTTCCTGCGGGAGCACACGGCGGTGCAGGAGCGCACGTACCCCGGTGTCGGCCACGGCCTGTCGCTGCCGGAGATCGCCGACGTGGTCGCCTTTCTCGCTCCGTTCCTGCGGACGGCCGGCGGCCGGGACGCCGCCGCGGCCGGCTGACGACACCCGCTTGCCGCGGTCCCGCGCGCCGGCGGGGCGGGACCGACCGGCGTCACCACGGGTCGCCGTCCCGCCCGTCGCACACCAGAAGGCGGTCGGGGTCGAGCGGGACCGTGCCCGGCAGCACCAGCACGGCGTCGTCGTCGTCCGGGGTCCGGCGCACGCCGCCGGGCTCCAGCACCGCCGTCGGACCGCGCCACGGGACCCACCCCCGGGACAGGTAGAGCCTGCGGCCGGCGTCCGAGGTGCTCAGCGCGCCGGCCTGGTGCACCCGGCGCGCCGCGTCCTCCAGCACGGCGAGCACGGCGCCGCCGTGGCCCCGGCGGCGGTGGTCGGGATCCACGGCCACCGCCTCCACGTAGCCCGCCCGCAGCGGCCGGCCGGCGTGCCACAGCCCGCGGGCCACCAGCGCGCCGTGCGCCAGCACCCGGCCGTCCCGCAGCACGAGCGCGTGCAACCCGCCCAGGGCGTGGGCCCAGTCCGCGTCGTCGAAGTCGCCGGCGAAGGCGCGGTCGCACACCGCCCGCGCCTGCTCGGCGAGATCCGGCGGCAGCTGCGCCGTGTGCCCGACCCACAGTGCGGAATCCGCGGTCACCGCCGGACGGCCCGCTCCTGCAGCCGGCGGTGCCGCCGGACGTCCACCCACCGCACCACCAGCAGCGTCGCCACGGCGGCCGCGACGATGCCCACCAGGTTGATCGCCAGCTGCAGCGCCGCACCGCCGACCGGTCCCCAGTGGTGCAGCACGGACCCCACGGCGACGTAGCCGGCGGCCGGCACGGTCGTCACCGAGATGAACACCCCGACCAGCGCCGCGGACTTGCCGGTGGTCATCGAGAGCATCCCGGCGGCCCCGGCCAGCAGCGCGACGATGAACGAGAACGGGCCGATCCGGTAGATGAAGTCGGTCTGGTGGCTGATGTCGAGGTCGACCGGCGCGATCAGGTGCACGCCGGTGGCGAGCCACGACGCCAGGGCGGTGACGGCCACCGCCGCCGGGAAGCCCAGCACCAGGGTCAGCGCCGCGCGGCGCACCAGGGCCCACCGCCGCAGCACCAGTCCGATCGAGATCGCTGCCAGCGGGCCGAACTCCGGCCCGACCACCATGGCGCCGACGATGGTGATCGGCGAGTCCAGCACCACGCCGATCGCCGCCAGCAGCACCGCGATGCTCAGGAACGCGAGGAACGTCCCGGACGGCACGGACTCGTCGTCGGCCCGCTCCTGCACCTGCTGCCAGACCACCGAGTCCGCGGACTCGCCGGGAGTGGCCCGTTCCGCCACCCGGGCCTGCTCGGAGCGAGCGAGGGCCAGGTCCTGACCGGTGACGGCCCCCGCGTCGAGGCCGAGCCCGAGCAGCTCGTCCACCAGCTCGTCCGTCACCTCGCGGACGACGTCGGCCTCCACCAGGTCGCCGGCCGGCCGCACGGCGGCGCCGCGGACCAGCACGACGTGCGCCACGCCCGGGTTCTCCGCCAGGGCCTGGCAGACCGCGGCCGTCAGCGCCGGCGGGACGAGCAGCCGCAGGTGGAACACCCGGCGCCGCGGTCAGCCGGCGGAGGCGGGGCCGGCAGGAGCGGGGCTCGCGGAGGCAGCGGCGGGTCCGGCCGCGGCGGGTCCGGCCGCCGCGGGTCCGGCGGCCGCGGGTCCGGCGGCCGCGACGGCGTCGACGCCGGCCTCCTTGCGCTGCGCCGACGTGATCGGCGCCGGAGCACCGGTCAGCGGGTCGTAGCCGCCGCCGGACTTGGGGAAGGCGATGACCTCGCGGATCGAGTCCTGGCCGGCCAGCAGCATCACCACGCGGTCCCAGCCGAACGCGATGCCGCCGTGCGGCGGGGCGCCGTAGGAGAAGGCGTCGAGCAGGAAGCCGAACTTCTCCCTGGCCTCGTCCTGGGACAGCCCCATGACGGCGAAGACCCGCTCCTGCACGTCCCGGCGGTGGATACGGATCGAGCCGCCGCCGATCTCGTTGCCGTTGCAGACGATGTCGTGGGCGTAGGCCAGCACCGCGCCGGGATCGGTGTCCAGGGTGTCGAGGAACTCCGGGCGCGGCGAGGTGAACGCGTGGTGCACCGCCGTCCAGGTGCTGCCCTCGCCGCCGACCGCGACGTCGGCGGTCTCGTCGACCCGCTCGAACAGCGGCGCGTCGACCACCCAGCAGAACCGCCAGGCCGACTCGTCGATCAGGCCGTCCCGGCGGCCGATCTCCAACCGGGCGGCGCCGAGCAGCTCCTGCGCCGCCCGGCGGGGTCCGGCCGCGAAGAAGACGGCGTCCCCCGGCCGGGCGCCGACCGCCGTGGCCAGGTGCTCGCGCTCGGAGTCGGAGATGTTCTTGGCCACCGGGCCGCCGAGGGTGCCGTCCTCGCCGACGGTGACGTAGGCCAGTCCGCGGTGACCGCGCTGCTTGGCCCACTCCTGCCAGGCGTCGAACCCGCGGCGCGGCGTCGCGGCGCCGCCGGTCTGCACGACCGCCCCGACGTAGGGAGCCTGGAACACCCGGAACGGCGTGGCCGCGAAGTAGTCGGTCAGGTCGACCAGCTCGGTGGACAGCCGCAGGTCCGGCTTGTCCGAGCCGTACCGGTTCATGGCGTCGGCGTAGCTGATCCGCGGGATCGGCAGCGGCACCTCGTGGCCGATGAGCGACCAGAGCGCGGCCACCACCGCCTCGGCCACCTCGATGACGTCGTCCTGGTCGACGAACGACATCTCCACGTCCAGCTGGGTGAACTCCGGCTGCCGGTCGGCGCGGAAGTCCTCGTCCCGGTAGCAGCGGGCGATCTGGTAGTAGCGCTCCATCCCGGCCACCATCAGCAGCTGCTTGAACAGCTGCGGCGACTGCGGCAGGGCGTACCAGGACCCGGGTCGCAGCCGGGCCGGCACCAGGAAGTCGCGGGCACCCTCCGGCGTGGAACGGGTCAGCGTCGGTGTCTCGATCTCGACGAACCCGCGCTCGTCGAGCACCGCCCGCGCCGCCTGGTTGACCGCCGCGCGCAACCGCAGTGCCGCGGCCGGCGCCGGCCGGCGCAGGTCCAGGTACCGGTAGCGCAGCCGCGCCTCCTCGCCCGGCTCGGCGTCGCCCTCGACCTGGAACGGCAGCGGGGCCGACTCGTTGAGCACCTCGAAGTCCGTGACGCTGACCTCGACGCCGCCGGTGGCCAGCGCCGGGTTCTCGCTGCCCGCGGGCCGCAGGTCGACGGTGCCGCGCACGGTGATGCAGAACTCGCTGCGCAGCCGGTGGGCGCGCTCGGCGAGGGCCGCATCGCGGAACACGACCTGCACGATGCCGCTCACGTCGCGCAGGTCGATGAAGATCACCCCGCCGTGGTCGCGGCGGCGCGCCACCCAGCCGGCCAGGTTCACCTGCTCGCCCTGCTGGGCGGGACGCAGGGAACCGGCGAGGTGGTCGCGGAACACGGCTGGGCCTTTCTGCCACGGGTGCGGACCCGTCGGGGCGCCGCGCAGGACCCGTCGATCCTACGGTCCGGCGCGTCCCGGTCCCGGTCGGTGCACCGGCGGCACCGGGGCGGCACCGGGGCGCACCGGGGCGCACCGCCGGCCGGGGGCGCCGGTCCGGGCAGACCGCTGCAGGGCTGCGTGCGGTCGCGGCACACTGGGGACCGCACTTCCCGACGACGTGAGGAGCGAGACGGTGATCACCACGGCAGGCATCGCGGTGCCCGACGACATGGCGGAGGCGCTCGGCCGGGACGCCGGCGCCCTGGAGGCGTTCCAGGACCTGCGTCCCACCGACCAGCGCGAGTTCGTCGACTGGCTCGCGCGGCCCGGGGCCGAGGCGCGGCAGGCCAAGTTGCAGCAGCTCGGCCGGCGGGTCCGCCAGCACCGGCACCGCCCGGCACCGGCCGACTGACGGACCGCCCGGCTAGGGCCGGGACCCCGACCCGCCGGCGCGGGCGCCGAACCAGTCCCGTTCCGCGTCCGTCCGGGCCAGCTCGGCGGCGCGCCGCCACTCGCGGGCCGCATCGGCCGCCCGGCCGAGCCGGTCCAGCAGGTCGCCGCGGGCGGCCGCGGCGTAGGGCGAGCGGGCCAGCACGCCCAGGGACAGCAGCTCGTCCAGGTCCGCCAGCCCGGCCGCGGGCCCCTGGAGCCAGGACAGGGCGACGCTGCGGCCGAGGGCGAAGCCGGGCGACGGGTCCACCGCCAGCAGCCGCGAGTACAGCGACACCACGGCGGCCCAGTCGGTGTCCGCGAACGTCGGGGCGACGGCGTGGGCGGCGGCGATCGCCGCCTGCAGCACGTACGGGTCGCCGGCGTCCTGGGCCAGCGCCGCGGCGGCCAGGGTCAGCCCCCGGTCGACCAGGGCCCGGTCCCAGCGGCCGCGGTCGGCGTCGGCGAGCAGCACCTGGCCACCGTCGGACCCGAAGCGCCCGCCGGCCCTGGCCCTGGTCAGCTGCACCAGGGCCAGCAGCCCGGCAAAGGCGGGCACCCGGGGACGCAGCCGGTGGAGCACCGACGCCAGGTACTGCGCATGGTCGGCGAGCACGTCGTCGACCAGCGCCGGCCCGGCGGTCGCGGTGTGCCCGACGGTGAACGCCAGGTGCACCACCCTGGCCACCGCCGGCAGCCGCGCGTCGACCGTCGCGTCGTCGGGCAGGTCGAGCGCCGGACCCGCGGCCGCCAGCCGTGCCTTGGCCCGGGTCAACCGGGCCGCCATGGTGGGCGTCGGCACGCCGTGCGCCGCCGCGATCGCCGCCGTCGAGACGCCGCAGGCCAGCCGCAGCGTCAACGCCACGCGGTCGGGCTCGGTCAACCGCGGATCGCAGCACAGCACCACCATCCGCAGCTCGTCGTCGCCGACGACGGCCGCCTCCGCGACCAGCGCCTCCGGCCCCTCGACGGCCGACCAGCCACCGGCCAGGGTGACCAGGGCACGGCGGGCCACCTGGGCCCGCCGCACCCGGTCGACGGCGCGCCGCCGAGCGGCCGTCACCAACCAGGCCTCCACGGACTCCGGGATCCCCGACCGCGGCCAGGAGACCAGTGCCTGGACGAAGGCGTCCGCGGTGGACTCCTCGGCGATGTCCAGATCCCGCACCGAGCGCAGCGTGGCGGCCAACACGCGGCCGGACAGCTCGACCCGGGCGGCGGCCGCGGCGGCCGCCACCTCGGGCATGCTCGGTGCGGCGGCGGTCATGCCGAGGCGGACCCGGCGGATCCGGCGGCGGTGGCTGCTGCCGTGCCGGTCGACTCGGAGGCGCCTGCGCTCCCCGCGGAGTCCCCGTCGCCGAACTCCCAGACCGGGCGCAGCTCGACGTAGCCGTACGGCGCGGGACACAACCGCGCCAGCTCGAGCGCCTGGGCGTCGTCCCGCGCCTCGATGACGTAGTACCCGCCGAAGACCTCGGTCACCTCGGGCAGCGGGTTGTCCACGGGCCGGACCGCGTCGGTGCGCGTCCCGCGGAGGAAGGTGGCCGTCGAGACCGGTTGCAGCGCCTCACCACCCAGGACCGATGCGCCGGCAGCCCGCACGGCGGCAGAGAAGTCGGAGTGCGCGGCCATCACCGTGTCGAAATCCGCGGGACCGTCCGGCCCGTACGCGTCCTCGTGCTCGACGATCCCCAGGAAGTACTTCGGCATGATCGGTGCCTCTCGTTCGTGGTCGGCCGTCCGGCCGGGGTGCCCGTGTGGGCACCCGTCCTGCAGACGAGCGACGGCCGCCGGATTCGACAACGTCCGCGGCCCCGATCCTGGCGCAGCAACCCGGACCCGTCGACCCCGCGGATCCGGGCCCCGCCGGGCCCGCACAGGACCCCATGACGCAGCGCACAGCCGGTCGGCCAGCGGCGAAGATCCCATCCCGGTAGACTGGTGGTTCTCACGGAGTGTGTCGCGCGCTCTGGCTGGCGGAGGTCTCGCCCCTGGTCCGGACAGGACCGCACCGGAAGCTGCGACCGGGACGGCCGCCGGTCGCCCCCGAGCTCCGGCTCCACCGAACGGTGATCATGTCCTCCCCTGCTGTTGCTGTGCCCGCTACTGCCCTGACCGACGCTGCCCGGCTCGAGACCTTCTCCCCCACCGACCCGTCCACCGGCGACACCCGCCCGGACTCCGCGGCCGCACACCCCGCCGCTGCGCAGGACACCGCGGCCCCGACCGACGCCGCCGGCCGCGACGGCGAACCGGCCGAGGTGACCGTGACGGCCCCGGTCGACACCGCCCCGGTCGACACCGCCGACGGCGCCCCGGTCGCGGACGCCGGCGAGCCGGCCGCCCCGACGTTCGCCGACCTCGGCCTGCCGCGGCAGCTGTTGCGCGCCGCCGAGGCGCTGGGCTACCGCACCCCCACCGCGATCCAGGAGCGGGCCATCCCGGCCCTGCTGGCCGGGCGGGACATCACCGGCGTCGCCCAGACCGGCACCGGCAAGACCGCTGCCTTCGGGTTGCCGCTGCTGGCCTCCGTCGATCCGGCGGTCCCGGCGGTGCAGGCCTTGGTGCTCGCGCCGACCCGGGAACTGGCCGTCCAGGTGGCCACCGCGCTTGGCGAGCTCGGCCGCTACCTGCCCGACCTGACCGTCGTCCCGGTCTACGGCGGCGCGCCGTTCCTGCCGCAGCGCGCCGCGTTGCGGGCCGGCGCCCAGGTCGTCGTCGGCACCCCGGGCCGCATCATCGACCACCTCGAGCGCGGCACGCTGACGCTGCAGGACGTGCGGTTCCTCGTCCTCGACGAGGCCGACGAGATGCTGCGGATGGGCTTCGCCGAGGACGTCGACAGCATCCTGTCCCGGTCCCCCGGCGACCGGCAGACCGCGCTGTTCTCGGCCACCATGCCGGCACAGATCCGCGCCGTGGCCGCCGCGCACCTGACCGACCCGGTGGACGTCGCCGTGTCCCGCCCGTCGTCGACGGTGGCCGCCGTGCGGCAGACCTACGCCGTCGTGCCGTTCCGCGACAAGGTCGACAGCCTGGTCCGCGTGCTGGCCGTCGCCGACGCGCAGGCGACGATCGTCTTCGTCCGCACCAAGGAGGCGTGCGACACGGTCGGCGCCGAGCTGGTCGCCCGCGGCCTGTCCGCGGCCGCCATCAACGGCGACGTGCCGCAGAAGGAGCGTGAGCGGATCATCGACCGGCTGCGCACCGGCCGGCTCGACGTGCTGGTGGCCACCGACGTGGCCGCCCGCGGGCTGGACGTGGACCGGGTGGAGCTGGTCGTCAACTTCGACGCGCCCGGCGAGCCGGAGTCGTACGTCCACCGGATCGGCCGCACCGGCCGGGCCGGCCGCGAGGGGCAGGCGCTGACCTTCTTCACGCCCCGCGAGGCCTCCCGGCTCCGGGTCATCGAGCGGGCGACCCGGGTCAAGCTCGAGCAGGTCACCGTGCCGACCGCGGCGGACGTCGCCGCGCACCGGGCGTCGTCGGTGCTCGCGTCGACGGTCGAGCGGCTCGGCGCGGGCGGGTTGGCCCCGTTCCGCCAGGCTGTCGCGACGTTCCTGGCCGAGCAGGACCTGTCGGCGGCCGAGCTGGCCGCGACGCTGCTGGCGCTGGCCGCCGGTGACGACGGCACCCCGCAGGAGGACACCGTCGAGCGGCCCGGTGCGGGCTTCGAGGAGCGCGCCGAGCGCGGCGGCAACCGTCCCGACCGTCCGCGGCGCCGGGACGCCGAGTCGGCCGGGCCGCGCTACCGCGTCGCCGTCGGCCGCAGTCACGGCGTGCGGCCGGCCGGGATCGTCGGTGCGATCACCGCGGAGGGCGGTCTGCGCGGCAAGGACCTGGGCCGCATCGACATCTACGACACCTACTCGGTGGTCGAGATCGGCGGGCACCTGTCCCGCGAGACGCTGGGCCGCATCGGTCGGGCCCGGGTCAGCGGCCAGGTGCTGGCCATCCAGCCGGAACGGGAGGACGCCGGCCACGGGCCGGGCCGCCGGGGTCCGGGACGGGAGCGTCCCGCGCGCGGCCACGCCGGCGGCGCGGGTCGCCGGACCACCGACCGGCCGTCGTACGGCGGGCACCGCGCCGAGCACTGACGGGCAGAGCACCGGCAGACAGCGCACTGGCAGGCAGCGCACTGGCAGACAGCGCACTGGCAGGCAGCGCACTCACAGACAGCGCACGGACGGCGTGACCGGCGGGCGAACCCCGCCCGTCGCCGGCCGTCCATGCAGCAGCGGCGGGGTCCTCCGGGACCCCGCCGCTGCTGTGTCCACCGGGCGCGCGTGCCGGCCGGGACGTCGTCGAGGACCCCTGCTGCGCCGCCCGGGTGGTGTTCGTCGGCGCTCCCGGATGGCGGCGTCCCCGGACCGGCCGTTCGGCCGGTGGCCATCTGGAGATCGCGTTCGGCCAGCGCCTGCGTCAGAGGTCGAACTCGGTCGGTGCGATGCCGACCGCGAAGCACGCCTCGCGCACGGCGGCCCGCTCGTGCTCGTCGAAGTTGCCGTCCGCGCCGCCGATGATGATCCCGATCTGGATCACCGCGCGGGCCTGGTCCGGCTTGGACTTCAGCCGGGCGATCGTCGCGATCGCCTCCACCTTGCCGAAGTCGTAGTCCCTGGTCAGCTTGTCGCAGTAGAACGAGAACCGTTCCTGCAGCTCGTTCGGCGGGAAGATGGCCAGCACGTCGTTGCTCATGATCAGAGCAGCGGTCTTCTGCCGCTCGCTCGGATCGATCGACCCGTCGGCCGCGGCGATGAGCGCGCACATGGCCATCGAGCCGGCGGCGAACTCCTTGTTCTTGAACTGACCCGCCTTTGTCTTGAGGGTGCTGTTCATCTCCTGGGTACGGCTCTTCAGCGAGTTCCAGAACGACATGTCGGTCCCTTCTCTGCGTGGGTGGCCGCGGTCGGGCACCGCCGCGCGGAGAGGGAACGGGCCGCGGCGCGGCCGGGTTCCCGGCGCGGCCCGTCGCAGGTCCCCACCGGCTGATCGCCGGTCCCGGTGGCGACCGGGCGCCGCGTTCCCCGGGAGCGCGCCGGGAGGGTGCCCGGGCGCGCGCCGGGACCGCAGGCGTCTGCAACCGGATCCCTTCCCGCACGGCCGTGTGCCGGGCGGTCGCGGCGGGAACCACCCGGGCGGCCGGCGCCCGGCCGGCCGGCGAACATCGGAGACATCGTGATGGTGGCAGACGGCAGCGGGGACGGTTCGGTCGACCTCGGTGACCAGGCGGTGCAGCGCGGCGCGGGCGGGGAGACGCACCAGGTGGCCGGGGACGGGGTACCCGTCCTGACGACGGCACAGGGCGTGCCGGTCGCCGACGACCAGAACACCCTGCGTGTCGGCGCCCGTGGACCGGCGTTGCTGGAGGACGCCCACTTCCGCGAGAAGATCTTCCACTTCGACCACGAGCGGATCCCGGAGCGCGTCGTGCACGCCCGCGGCTACGGCGCCCACGGCTACTTCGAGCTCTACGAGTCGCTGTCCGACGTGACCAGGGCCGACCTGTTCGCCCGCGCCGGTGAGCGCACCGAGGTGTTCGTCCGGTTCTCCACCGTGGCCGGCAACAAGGGGTCCGCCGACCTGGCCAGGGACGTCCGCGGTTTCGCGGTGAAGTTCTACACCCGGGAGGGCAACTGGGACCTCGTCGGCAACAACATCCCGGTGTTCTTCATCCAGGACGCGATCAAGTTCCCCGACCTGATCCACGCCGCCAAGCAGGAGCCGGACCGCGGCTTCCCCCAGGCGCAGACCGCCCACGACAACTTCTGGGACTTCGTGTCGCTGTCCCCGGAGTCGACGCACATGCTGATGTGGATCATGTCCGACCGCACCATCCCGCGGTCCTTCCGGTTCATGGAGGGGTTCGGCGTCCACACCTTCCGGCTCGTGGACGCCCAGGGCCGGTCGACGTACGTCAAGTTCCATTGGAAGCCCAAGGACGGCCTGCAGTCGGTCGTCTGGAACGAGGCCGTCAAGCTCAACGGCGCGGACCCGGACTTCCACCGGCGAGATCTGTGGGACGCCATCGAGTCCGGCAGCTTCCCGGAGTGGGAGCTGGGGATGCAGCTGTTCGACGACGAGTTCGCCGACCGTTTCGACTTCGACGTCCTGGATCCGACGAAGATCATCCCGGAGGAGCTGCTGCCGGTGCGCCGCGTCGGCCGGCTGGTCCTGGACCGGGTGGTCGACAACTTCTTCGCCGAGACCGAGCAGGTCGCCTTCTGCACCCAGAACGTCGTGCCGGGCATCGACTTCACCGACGATCCGCTGCTGCAGGGACGCAAC
This sequence comes from Nakamurella endophytica, assembly GCF_014646215.1. GTDB lineage: Bacteria > Actinomycetota > Actinomycetes > Mycobacteriales > Nakamurellaceae > Nakamurella > Nakamurella endophytica. The sequence continues at coordinate 87,575 of NZ_BMNA01000012.1, read as the reverse complement.
TTCTCCTACCTGGACACGCAGCTCAAGCGTCTGGGCAGTCCCAACTTCACCCAGCTGCCGGTGAACGCGCCCCGCAGCGCCGTGGACAACTTCCAGCAGGACGGGCACATGGCCTACCGCCACCGGCGGGGGCGGGCCAACTACGAACCCAACTCCTGGGGTGCCGCAGGCGGCCCGCGCGAGGACCCGGCCCGCGGCTTCACCACGTTCCCGGCCGAGGTCGCCGGTCCCAAGCGCCGCATCCGTCCGGAGAGCTTCGCCGACCACTACAGCCAGGCGCGGCAGTTCTTCCTCAGCCAGACCGTGGTGGAACGCAAGCACATCGCCGACGCGTTCGTCTTCGAGCTCTCCAAGTGCGACGAGGAGCCGATCCGCAGCCGGATGGTCGCCGGACTGCGCAACGTCGACGAGGACCTGGCGCAGACCGTGGCCGACGGGCTCGGCATGCCGTTGCCCGACGCCCTCCCGGCCGCCCGCCCGACCCGGACGGACCTGCCGGTGTCGCCCGCACTGTCGATCCTGCAGAACGGTCCGACCTCGCTGTCCGGTCGCAAGCTCGGCGTGCTGGTCAGCGACGGCACGGACGCCTCGCTCGCCTCCGCGGTGCGCGAGGCCGCCGAGGCCCAGGGGATGACGGTCGAGATCGTGGCTCCGACGGTGGGCGGGGTGTCGTTGTCGGACGGCGGTCGGCTGGCCGGCGACCAGAAGGTCGACGGCGGGCCGTCCGTGCTCTACGACACGGTGGCGGTGCTGGCCTCCGCCGAGGGCGCCGCCCTGCTGGCCAAGCTGCCCGCCGCACGCGATTTCGTGACGGACGCCTACGCGCACTGCAAGATCGTCGGGTACGTCCCGGACGCCGCGGCGCTCTTCGACGCGGCGGGTCTCACACCGCTGATGGACGACGGTTTCGTCGCGCTGGCCGATCCCGCCGCCGTGCCGGCGTTCCTGGATCGCGCCAGCCAGTTGCGGCATTGGGAGCGCCAGCTGCAGCCGGCCTGACCGGTTCTGCCGCCGGCCGTCGCAGCAGCGGCGGCCGGCAGCGGCGACCCGACCACGCCGGGCGGGATCGTTCGTCGGCGGCGACCCGGTACCGCTCGTCCTGCCCGGGCAGGGCACGTCCGGCGGGTGGGGCCGCAGGGGTCAGAACAGCGTCTGCTCGGCGGCCTGGTCGACCACCGCCCCCGCCAGCCCGTCGCCCGCGTGGGCGGATCGGTCGGCGACGCCGGTCCGCGGCGCGCGTCGCGGCTCCGGCATGCTGCCGGGCGGGAAGCCGGCGTCGCGGTACCCGGGTACCCCGGTCGGCCGGAACGGCGCCGGGTGTGCCGGCAGCCCGAGCTCGACCCGGACCGAGGCGACCCGGTCGGCGACCATCCGCCGGTAGTCCTGCGGGGCGTTGGACCCGCGCTGGTACAGGCGCTCGTACCGGCCGACCAGCTCCGGGTGGTGCACGCCCAGCCAGCGCAGGAACCACTCGCGGGCACCGGGACGCAGGTGCAGCACGATGCCGGACACCCCGCTCACCCCGGCGTCGCGCAGCCGGCCCACCAGGTCCGCGATCTGCTCCCGGCTGTCCGTCAGGTGCGGCAGCAGCGGCGCGATGAGCACGCCGCAGGGCAGGCCGGCGTCGACGATCCGCCGGACGAGGGTCAGCCGGGCCTCCGGCGTGGGTGTGCCCGGTTCCAGCGAGGCCTGGAGCGTGCGGTCCAGCAACGCCAGGGACACCCCGAGCCCGACCGGGACCCGCTGCGCCGCGGACGCCAGCAGGCCGAGATCCCGGGACAGCACGGTGCCCTTGGTGAGGATCGAGAACGGGGTGTCGTGGTCGGTCAGCGACCGGATCACCGCGGGCATCAGCCGGTAGCGCCCCTCGGCCCGCTGGTACGGGTCCGTGTTGGTGCCCATCGCCACCGGCTCGCCGCGCCAGCGCGGCGCCGCCAGCTCCCGGCCCAGCAGCTCGCCGACGTTGGTCTTGACGACGATCTGGCTGTCGAAGTCCTGCCCGCTGTCCAGGTCGAGGTAGGTGTGGGTGCCGCGGGCGAAGCAGTACACGCAGGCGTGGCTGCACCCGCGGTACGGGTTGACGGTCCACCGGAAGGGCATCGGCGACGTGCCCGGCACCCGGTTCAGCGCGGACCGGGCGAGCACCTCGTGGAACGTCACCCCGGCGAAGTCCGGGCTGCGCACCGACCGCAGCAGGCCGCTGATCCGCCCCAGGCCGGGCAGGGCGGTCACGTCCTCGACGTCGAGCGCTCGGGTGGTCCACCGCATGGCTCCTTCGTACATGCGTTCGAGCCGTTTGTCACGCCCTGCCAGGGTGCAGGCGGCGCCGAGCAGGCCGCCGGTGCCGGCGGACGCAGGCCCCCGAGCACACCGAGGACCCCGGCGCGTGGTTCGCCGCGGTCCAAGGTGGCCCGGGATCCGCTCCGTGCAGCCAGCTCTCAGCCGACCGGCGCACCCACCAGGTCGGCGAAACGGCGCAGGTACAGCGGCCACCCCTCGTCGCCGGCGACGGCCGGGCGCATGCCGGTCCAGCCCGGGCCGTGCCGGTCCAGGTTCCGGTGCTCCAGTTCCACCCGGGTGCGCGCGGGACCTTCGGCGACGAACCGGATCTCGACCTCGCTGGTGTGGTCCGGGTCGCTCTCCAGTTCCCACGTCGGGCCGATGTCCCAGCTGAAGACCAGCCGCTGCGGCGGGTCGAAGACCAGGATGCGCGCCCAGCGGCACTCGCTGCCGTCCACGGCCCGGTCGTAGATGGCGCCGCCGACCCTGGGTTCCAGCATGGTCTCGGCGATCGGCGCCCGCAGCAGGTTGTGCTCCGGCGGCTTGAAGTCGCCGAACCGGTCGGTGAAGGCGGTGAACGCCGCGTCGGCCGCCACCGGCACGACGATCGACCGCTGCACGACGGGCACGTCGGGATCTGTCACGGTTGGTCCTCTCCTGGGGATCCCTCGAGGGGATCGGGGGTGACGACGTCCCCGAAACCGGCGAGCGCGCGGTGCCAGAAGGCGTCGAGCTGGTCCTTGAACGCGAGCACCGCCGCAGGCTCCAGCCGGTAGATCCGCCGGGTGCCCCGCACCTCGTCGGTCACCACGCCGGCCGACTTGAGGACGCGCAGGTGCTGCGAGACGGCGGGCCGACTGATCGGCAGCTCGCCCGCGAGTTCGACGACCGCCCGGGGACGCTCGGCCAGCTTGGCGAAGATCAGCCGCCGGGACGGGTCGCCCAGCACCTCCCACGCCTCCGGCACTCCGTCAGTCGCCACGAACCGTAAGTTACGACTTACCGAGACGGTCGTCAAGCGCTGTCTCGCCGGCCGTCGCCACTCCTGGCGCCCGTCATCCGTCGGCCGGCGTCGACTCCCCCGACGGATCGAGGGGGATTTCGGTGGGGCGCCCCTGTAGCCGGCCGTCCGACCGCCGGGTCACCAGGTAGCTCGCCGTGTGCCCGGTGTCGCCGTCGCCGGCCGGGAGCTCCACCAGGTACGGCGGTTCCTCCGCCAGGTGCGACTCGGGAACGGGTACGAGTCGCCCGTCCCACGAGCCGCCGATCAGCTCTATCGTCCCCGTGGACATCGCACCCTCCGACACCTGCGCGACCCGCTACCTCCGGTGCTGCGGTACCCGCACCGACGGGCACCGACGCCGGGCCGGGTTCGCGGCTACAGTGCCGGCAACAGCCGGAGCCGGCGGGACGCGGGCTGCGGTCGGGCACCGGGCGCACGGCGTCCCGTGCGGCGACCGTCCCTGGTCCGTCGGCCGTTCGAGGAACGGGGTGCCGATGACGGAGGGCGCAGCACAGCACGGGGACCAGGACCGGACCGCGCCGCCGGACGGCGACCTGCCCGCCCCGGACACCGGTATCGGCCTGGGTGCCGGCAGCCCGGACACCTTCGAGCCGGAGGAGGCGGATCCGCCCCGGCCGGACGGGGCCCCGCCCGCGGACAGCTAGCGGCGCCGACCGTCCCGCGACGTCGCGGTCGATGCCGCAGGACGGTCCCGGGTCCCTGCCCGCGCGGATCACGGCGGTACCCGCGGTCAGGCCGCGGGAGGCCCTCCGCCCGGCGGGTCGTCGTCGGCCGACGACGCGCCGAGCTGCTGCCGCACCCGCTCGACGTCCGCGTCGTGCGCCGTCTCGTGGGTGAGTCGCTCGATGAGCTCGCAGATCGCCTCTCGCCCCGCCGGGTCGGTGCGTCCGGAGAGTTCCGCGGCCACCGCCGCCACCTCGTCGTTCGTCAGCCGCCGCCGCAGCAGCGCGAACAGCGGCAGGTAGTCCCGCTCCGGGACACCGGAGGGATACCCGGCGCGCAGCCAGCGGACGATGCCCGACCGCGCTGACGAACCCGTCATGTCCGTCCGTCCTCTCGCCGATGCACCGTCAGGACTGCAGCAACAGGAACAGCAGGCCGGTGACGACCGCACCGGCCACGACGGCGAAGCAGACGACGGCCGCGGCTCGGCGGGCCGGCCCGGGTGCGGCCGCGGGTGCACCGGACGCCGGCCGGGAGCCCAGCAGGCGGATGCCGAGCGCGTACAGGGACGGGAGGCCGGCGCCCACCAGCAGGCCGAAGCCGGCGATCTGCAGCACCGCCCCGACGTCCACCCACGCGGTCACCGTCCCACCCCGTCCCGGGCGGCCGGCCCGTCGGCGGTGTCCTGCGCTGCGGGCGGCCGGTCGGCCGGCCGGGCCGCGGCCTCCGGCCCGACGGGCGCGCGGCGGGACAGCAGGTAGACACCGCCCATCACGGCGGCGATCACCAGCGCCACCACCACGATGCCGGACGTGCCGCCCATGGCCCGAGCCGCGAGCTCGGCGAGGCCGCCCACCACCGCGGCCGTCGGGAGCGTGATCAGCCAGGCCAGCGCCATCCGACGGGCGACGCCCCACCGGACGTCGGGCGGGCGGTACCCCAGGCCGGTCCCGAGGATGGACCCGGTGGCGACGTGCGTGGTGGACAGCGAGTACCCGAAGTAGGTGGAGAGCAGGATGGTCGCCGCCGAGGCGGTCTCGGCGGCCATGCCCTGCCGGGGCTCGATGTCGACGATCCCGGTGCCCAGCGTCCGGATCACCCGCCAGCCGCCGGTGAAGGTGCCGAGGCTGATCGCCAGCGCGCAGCTGACGACGACCCACAGCGGCGCCCGCGCGCCCGCGGGCAGCGACCCGCCCGCGATGAGCGCCAGCGTGATGACGCCCATCGTCTTCTGCGCGTCGTTGGTGCCGTGCGCCAGCGAGACCAGCGACGCGGACCCGATCTGGCCGAGGCGGAAGCCGCGACCGAGCAGTCCGGCCGGGACGCCCCGCGACAACCGGTAGACCAGCACGGTCCCGACGATCGCGATGCCGCCGGCGATCACCGGGGACAGGGCCGCGGGCACGACCACCTTGGCGACGAGGCCGTCCCACCGCACCGCTCCGCCGCCGGCCGCGGCGATCGTCGCTCCGACGACGCCGCCGATCAGCGCGTGCGACGAGCTCGACGGGATCCCGAGGAACCAGGTGACCAGGTTCCAGGTGATGGCACCGACCAGACCGGCCAGCACCACGGACAGGGTGACCGCACCGGACCGGACCAGCCCGCCGGCGATGGTGGCGGCCACGGACAGCGACACGAACGCGCCCACCAGGTTCAGCGCCGCGGACAGCGCCACCGCCACCCGCGGCCGCAGCGCGCCGGTCGCGATCGACGTGGCCATGGCGTTGGCCGTGTCGTGGAAGCCGTTCGTGAAGTCGAAGGCCAGCGCGGTGACCACCACGATCACCAGGACGAAGGTGTCCCCCACCTGAGCCTCCCGCCGCCCGGGTCCAGGCGCGTCCATGGCCACCGGGCGGGCACCGGCGCGGTACCCGGGGCCGCGGACGGCGACACCCTGCGGGCGAACCGGCCGCGGCGCCGCCTGCCCCGCTCGCCGGCACCGGACGGGATCAGCCGGCGGTCAACCGCCCGACGACCTGGTCGACCGCCCCCTCGAGCGGCACCGCGTCCTGCCGGCCGTCGACCAGGTCGCGGACCACGACCGTCCCGTCGGCCAGCTCGCGCTCCCCCACGATGAGCGCCCACCGGGCGCCCGAGGCGTCGGCCGACCGCATCGCGGCCTTGAGACCCCGGCCGCCGTACGACCGGTCCACCCGCACCCCCGCCGCCCGCAGCCGGCCCGCCAGCACGGCCAGCGCGGTCGACGCCGCCGGACCCATCGGCACGCCGTAGACGTCGCAGCGGCTCTCGTCGCCGACGACCAGTCCCTCGGCGCGGGTGGCCAGCAGCGTCCGGTCGACGCCGATGCCGTAGCCGATCCCGGACAGCGACGCACCGCCCAGCTCGGCCATCAGGCCGTCGTAACGGCCGCCGCCACCCATCCCGGACTGCGCCCCCAGCCCCGGGTGGACGAACTCGAACGTCGTCCGCGTGTAGTAGTCCAACCCGCGCACCATCCACGGGTTCAACCCGTACGGCACACCGATGGCGTCGAGCACCGCGCGCACGTCGGCGAAGTGGGCCGCGCAGTCACCGCACAGGTGGTCCACCATCAGCGGCGCCCCCGCCAGCTGCTCCCGCACGTGCGGGCGCTTGTCGTCGAGTACCCGCAGCGGATTCAGCTCCGCGCGCCGGCGGGTGTCCTCGTCCAGATCGAGCCCCTGCAGGAAGTCCTGCAGCAGCGCCCGGTAGCCCGGCCGGCAGGTCGAGTCCCCGAGCGAGGTCAGATCCAGCCGGTACCCGGACAGTCCGAGGTCGCGGAACCCCTGATGGGCCACGGAGATGACCTCGGCGTCCAGCGCCGGGTCGTCGGACCCGATGGCCTCGATGCCGACCTGCTGCAGCTGCCGGTAGCGCCCGGCCTGCGGCCGCTCGTAGCGGAAGAACGGCCCCGAGTAGACGAGCTTGACCGGCAGCGCACCGCGGTCCAGACCGTGCTCGATCACCGCACGCATGACGCCGGCCGTACCCTCCGGCCGCAGCGTGACCGACCGCCCGCCGCGGTCGGCGAACGTGTACATCTCCTTGGACACCACGTCGGTGGACTCGCCGACGCCACGCGCGAACACCTCGGTGTCCTCGAACACCGGCAGCTCGACCGGCCCGTACCCCGCCCGATCGGCCGCGGCGACCAGGGCGTTCCGGACGGCGACGAACCCCCGGGACTCCGGCGGGTAGTAGTCGGGGACGCCCTTCGGCGCGGCGAACTGCGGCATGCCCGCATTCTCCCCGAGCCGGCCCGGTGCTCCGGCCGCCGGCCCGGCCCGGGTCCGGGACGGCGGGTGGCCGCTCAGCGCAGGGAGGGATTGCCCCGGCGCTCGTCCCCGATGGTCGTCGTGGGGCCGTGGCCGGGCAGGACGACGGCGCCCTCCGGACGGCCGGCCAGCACCTGCAGCGAACGGGTGAGCTCCGCCGCCGAGCCGCCGGGCAGGTCCGTCCGGCCGACCGAGCCGGCGAAGAGCGTGTCGCCCGTGAACAGGATCTCCGGACGGTCGCCGTCCGCGGCGAGGCGCAGCACCACCGATCCCGGCGTGTGGCCCGGCGTGTGGTCCACCGCCACGGACATGCCCGCAACCTCCAGGTCGGCGTCCAACGGCCGTACCTCCGGCGGGCGCAGGTCCGACACGTCCAGGCCGGCGAACAGGTGGCGCAGGTCCGGGGACAGCGCACCGAGCGGGTCGTCCAGCATGGTGTCGTCGCCGGGGTGCAGGTGCGCCGCCACGTCCGCCGCGCGGCACAGCTCGGCCGCCGACGCGACGTGGTCCAGGTGCCCGTGGGTCAACAGGACCGCCGCCGGTCGCAACCGGTGCGCGGACAGCATCTCCCGCACCCGGGCCGCGGCGTCCTGCCCGGGGTCCACCACCAGGCAAGGGCCGCCCGCGGCGCGCGCGACCACGTAGCAGTTGGCCTGGAACGCCCCGGCCGGGAACCCCGCGATCAGCACCGCGACACCGTAGTCCGCGCCGGGGCGGGCCACGGCCGTCCGACCCGGGACGGCCCCGCCGGTCGGGGCGGGCTCCGCACAGGGCGTTCACATCTGTTCCGAGCGGGTCCGTCCGGACCGTTCACCTAGACTGGCGCGCCGGGGAACCGCCGGTCGGCGGCCGCCCGATGTGGAATGCAGGAGGACGTGTGCCCACCAACCAGCAGCGCCGGGAAGCCGCGAAGCGGAAGCTCGAACGGCAACTCGTCCGTCGCGAGGAGGCCGCCCGCCAGCGGCGGCAGCGGCTGCTCATCGTCGGCGTGGTCGCCGCCGTGCTGGTGGTGGCCGGGACCGTGCTGCTGATCACCACCCGCAAGTCCGACAGCGCCTCCGGCGGCGGCAACGGCGGCGCCGCGAGCGGATCGGGCACGCCGACCAGCACGACGCCGTCGACACCCTGCTCCTACCCGACGGCGAGTGCCGCCAAGACCGTGAAGCCGGTGAACGCGCCCACCAACCTCTCGCCGGAGAACAAGGGCACGGTGGACGTCACCCTCACGCTGAACGACCAGCCGGTGCCGGTGACCCTGGACCGGGCGACCGCGCCGTGCGCCGTCAACTCATTCCTGTCCCTGGCGTCGCAGGGCTTCTACAACTCGACGGACTGCTGGCGGCTGACCTCCAGCCCGGGGCTGAACATCCTGCAGTGCGGCGACCCGTCGGGCAAGGGCAACGGCGGTCCCGGGTACACCTTTAAGGGAGAGGTCACTGCGACGACCAAGTACCCGGTCGGCACGATCGCGATGGCCAACTCGGGCCCGGACACCAACGGCTCGCAGTTCTTCATCGTCTACAAGGACTCGACGCTGGACCCGAGCTACACCGTGCTCGGCACGGTGTCGGCGGACGGCATGAAGGTGGTCGACGCGGTCGCCGCCAAGGGCGTGGCCAAGAACGCGCAGGACGGTCCGCCGAACGAGAAGGTGGCCATCTCGTCGGTCACCGTGCCGGAGAACGCCACCGCGGGCACCGGCAGCTACCCGAGCACGGCCGCGTCCGGCGCGGCCTCCTCGGGTGCGGCCTCGGCGCCGCCGGCATCCGGCACGACGTCCCCCGGGGCGTCGGGTGCGGCGACCGGCGGGACGCCGACGACCGCCGCCTCCACCGGCTGATAGCCGGGCGACCCCGCGACGGGCGCCCACGACGGCCTCGTCCGCGTCCGGCGGCTGCCCCCGGGTCCGCCCGCTGACGGACGTCCGCCCCGGGTCCGCCCGCTGACGGACGTCCGCTTCCGGGGCACTCGGGAGACCGTCCGTCCCGTCGGCACCTCGGCGGGATCCACCGGACGCCGGGTATCGCCGCGGGCCGCCGTGCCTCAGGATCGGCGATGTCGCCGGCCGGGCGACCCGGGCCTGCCAGGGGGCCACCATGACGGCGTCCACGGACACCACGGGCATCACCGAGATCCGCGTGCACGGGGTGGGTGGCTCCACGCCGGAGGCCGTCCTGCGCGACCTGTCGCCGCGGCAGGTGGCCGGTGACCGCACCGCGGGCTTCTACCGCACCGCCGACGACCGCGGACGCCACGTCGAGGCGTACTCCTGGGGCGGGCTGACCTCCCGCAGCCGGACGCGGATCCTGTGGATGCTGATGCTGCCCTTCATGCTGGCCAACCTGGCCGGCTGGATGGCGGCGCCCCACGACGACGCCCCGGACCCCCACCGCGAACGGCCCGCCGACCCGGACCGTCCCGCCGGACCACTGCAGCCCCGCGCCGATCGGCGGCCGGTGACCCGCCCGTACTTCTGGGCGGCCCGCGCGGCCGGCGTGGCCGTCACCGTCACCGTCTTCGTGGCGGTCGACCTGCTGCTGCTGGACGTGCTGGCCTACCAGTGCGGCAACCAGTCCGCCTGCCGGTCGGCGCACTGGTGGACCTGGCCGCTGACCTGGTCCGGGGTCGTCGACCACCCGGGCCGCCGGCTGGTGCTCGCCGCCTCGGTCGCGGTGCTGCTGCTGGCGTCGTTCGGCATCCTCGCCGCCCGGTCCAGGAGCAGGTACGAGCGGGTCGAGCCACCCACCGTCGCCGCCGGCCCCGGCGCGACCGGCGGCCCCGCGAGCACCGGCGGCACCGAGGCCACCGGGCGCACCGTCGACGGGCCGCCCGAGTCGCCCGCCGCCCGGTTGCCCGGCGGGCTGGCGCACGGGCGGTTCTGGGACGGGCGGGTGGCGCATGCCCAGCTGACCCGCCTGCACCTGGCCACCGGGCTGGTGACCGTGGCGCTGACCCTGGCCTCGTGCGCCGCGGCGACGAGCGCACGGCACGGGTGGTCCACCGCGACGCCGTGGCTGATGGCCGCGTGGGTCCTCGGCGGCGGCGGCGCGCTCGGTGTGCTGGTGCTGCTCGGCGCGGACCGGTCCCGACCGGTCGCCACCGCCGCGGTGCTCGGCGCGGCGGCCGCCTCGTCGATGTGCGCTGCGGTCTTCGGCTGGCTGCAACCGGCCGTGACGGCCGGCCCGTGGATCGGTCAGACGCCGGGCATGCGCGCGTCCATCAACACGGCGTGGGCGGTGACGTTCCTGCTCCTGGTGCCGCTGCTGGTGTACCCGGCCCTGCGCCGGCGGCCACCGGGCCGTGCCCGCCGTGCCCACCGTGCCGGCCATGTCGGCGGTGCGCGCCGTGCGGGCCGTGCCCACCGTGCCCACGGTGCCTACCGTGCCGGCCGGACCGCCGCAGGCCGGACACCACGGTTCCGCTGGGGCGGGCCCTTCGTCGTGCTGGCGCTGTCGGTGATCCTGTCCAACACCGTGCTGCTCGCCGTGATCATCGCGGTGGCCGACGCCCACGGCACGATCACCTGGAGCCTGGCCGAGACGACGCCGCGGCAGCAGGCCACGATCGACATCCGGCTCTACCCGGTGATCCAGTCGGCGATCACCCTGCTGGTACTCGGCCTGCTCGCCACCGCGGTGGCCGGTGCCGCGACCTTCGCCGCCGGCTGGCTCCGCTACGCAGTGGTCCTCGGTCGGCGACGCCGCTGGTTCGGCGCGACCGCCGACCGGCTGACCGCGTCGGTGACCGAGGGCTATCCCCCGCTGCCCGCGCCGTCCGGCGGCACCGGGATCGGTGATCCCGGGTCCTGGATCGCCGACGCCCTGGACGGCGGGACCGGCCCGGGCCGGGCCCCCGGCGCCGGCGTGCGCTGGGTCCGCACCGTGCTGCAGTGGCGGTACGTGGCCCGCTGCACCCAGCGCGTCTCGGTGCTGCTCACCACGATGGTCGTCGCCTGCGTGGTGGTGGTCGCCGTGTTCGAGTACCTGATCTGGAGCGACGGCCGCACCCCGGTCTTCGCCACCTACGTCGGCGTGACGCTGGCCCTGCTCATCCCGCCGGGCCTGCTCGCCCTGCTGTACGGCTCGTGGCGCAACGTCCGCCGGCGCCGCGTGCTCGGCGTGCTGCGGGACGTCGGCACGTTCTTCCCCCGGTCGTTCCACCCGTTCGCGCCGCCGTCGTACACCGAGCGCGCCGTGCCCGAGCTGCTGCGCCGGGTGTTCTACCTGCACGACCACGGCGGACGGGTGGTGCTGGCCGCGCACAGCCAGGGCTCGATCCTCGCCGCGGCGGCGTTGGTGCGGCGGTCGGACCGCGACGCCCTCCGCCCGGAGCCGGCGATCGGCCTGCTCACCTTCGGCTCGCCGCTGCGCACGCTCTACCAGTGGGCCTTCCCGGCCTACTTCTGCGACGCCGTGTTCGCCTCGCTGGCCACCGGCCGCAGCGGCGTCGGGGCGGTCCGCTGGCGCAACGCCTACTACCTCACCGACTACATCGGCGGCCCGGTCGACGGCCCCGGCCGGCCGGCGGTCGACGCGCTGCTACCCGATCCCGGTGCCCGGTGGTACGTCTACGGACAGAACCCGCCGAAGGTGCGCAGCCACACCGGCTACTGGGACGACGACGGGCTCTGGCCGTTGTGCGACACCGTGTCCCGCGCAGCGGTGCCACCGGATCCCGGCGCGGGGCACGGCGTGGCGCCGCCCACCGGACAGGCGCCGACCGGACACCCGCCGACCGGCGCCGCACCCACCGCACCGGTCGACGGGGCGACGCTGCCGCCGCCGCGACGTCCGGCTGGGAGCCCGGCGTCCGCCGCGGGCCGGGTCAGGCGCTGGTGACCCGGTAGACGTCGTAGACACCCTCGACGCCGCGGATCGCCCGCAGCAGGTGTCCCAGGTGCTTGGGATCGGCCATCTCGAACGAGAACCGCGAGATCGCCATCCGATCCTTGGACATCGACAGGTTGGCCGACAGGATGTTGACCTTCTCGTCGGCCAGCGTCTTGGTGATGTCCGACAGCAGCCGGTGCCGGTCCAGCGCCTCGACCTGCACCGTCACCAGGAACACCGACGCGGAGTTCGGGTCCCAGGCGACCGGGATCAGCCGGTCCTCCTCGCCGCGCAGGGCCTCCGCGTTCGTGCAGTCGACGCGGTGCACCGAGACGCCGCCGCCCTTGGTGACGAAGCCCAGGATGTCGTCGCCGGGCACCGGGGTGCAGCACTTGGCGAGCTTGACCTGGATGTCGGAGATGCCCTTGACCAGCACCCCGGCATCGGTGCTGGGCCGGCGCCGGGCGACCGCCGGAGCGGACCGCTCCGCGACGACCTCGCCGGCCTCCTCGGCGCCGCCGAGCAGCGAGACCACCCGGGTCACCACGGTCTTCGGCGCGATGTGGTTCTCGCCCACCGCTGCGTACAGCGCCGTGATGTCCCGGTAGCCCAGCTCGTGCGCCGCCGCGGCCAGGGTGTCGTGCGAGATCAGCCGCTGGATGGGCAGCCCCTCGCGGCGGGCGGCCTTGGCGATGGCGTCCTTGCCGGTGTCGACCGCCTCCTCGCGCCGTTCCTTGGCGAAGTACTGCCGGATCTTGGTCTTGGCCCTGGACGACTTGACGAACTTCAGCCAGTCCCAGGTCGGGCCGGCGTTCGGCGCCTTGGAGGTGAAGATCTCGACGATCTGCCCGTTGGACAGCTGCTTCTCCAGCGGCACCAGCCGGCCGTCGACCTTGGCGCCGATGCAGCGGTTGCCGACCTCGGTGTGGACGGCGTAGGCGAAGTCGACCGGGGTGGCGCCGGCCGGCAACGTCTGCACGTCGCCCTTGGGCGTGAAGACGAAGATCTCGCTGGTCGCCATCTCGTACCGCAGGCTGTCCAGGAACTCGCCGGGGTCGCCGGCCTCCCGCTGCCAGTCGAGCAGCTGCCGCATCCACGCCATCTCGTCGACCGAGGTGGCGGTCCCGGTGTGGGTGCCCCTGGTCTCCTTGTAGCGCCAGTGGCTGGCGATGCCGTACTCGGCGGTGTGGTGCATGTCCAGCGTGCGGATCTGCACCTCCAGCGGCTTGCCCTGCGGGCCGATCACCGTGGTGTGCAGCGACTGGTAGACGCCGTACCGCGGCTGGGCGATGTAGTCCTTGAACCGGCCGGGCATCGGCGCCCACATGGCGTGGACGACGCCCATCGCGGCGTAGCACTCGCGCACCGTACCGACCAGGATCCGCACCGCCACCAGGTCGTGGATCTCGTCGAACTCGCGGCCGCGGACCTGCATCTTCTGGTAGATCGAGTAGTAGTGCTTGCCACGGCCGACCACCTCGGCGGGGATCTTGGCGGCGGCCAGCTCGGTCTGCAGCTGGGCGGTGACCTCGGCCAGGTAGGTGTCCCGCGACGGGGCCCGGTCGGCCACCAGCCGGACGATCTCGTCGTAGCGCTTGGAGTGCAGGATCGCGAACGCCAGGTCCTCGAGCTCCCACTTGATCGTGGACATGCCCAGCCGGTGTGCCAGCGGCGCCAGCACATCCAGCGTCTCCCGCGCCTTGCGGGCCTGCTTGTCCGGCGGCAGGAACCGCATGGTGCGCATGTTGTGCAGCCGGTCGGCGAGCTTGATCACCAGGACCCGGGGGTCCTGGGCCATGGCGATGATCATCTTCCGGATGGTCTCCGCCTCGGTGGCGTCGCCGAAGGTGACCTTGTCGAGCTTGGTCACGCCGTCCACCAGGTGCGCCACCTCCGGCCCGAACTCGGCCGACACCTGCTCCTTGGTGAACGCGGTGTCCTCGACGGTGTCGTGCAGCAGCGCCGCGACCAGCGTCGTGGTGTCCATCCCTAGATCCGCCAGGATCGTCGCGACGGCCAGCGGATGGGTGATGTACGGGTCGCCGGACCGGCGGAACTGGCCGCGGTGCGCCACCTCCGCCACCTCGTAGGCGCGCTCCAGCAGCTTGAGGTCGGCCTTGGGGTGCAGCGCCCGGTGCGAGGCGAACAGCGGCTCGAGCACGGTGCGCCCGGCCGGCGCCGACGCCATGGTGCGCTGGCCGCTCATCCGGCGGGCCAGCCGGTTGCGGATGCGCCGGGTGGCCGACGGTGCCGGCTCGGCGATCGGCGAGGCGCCGTGGTTGACCGGGCGGTCCGGCGCCGCCTCGGGCGTGGTGCCCGGTCGCGGGGCGGGACGGGGCGCCGGCCGGGTGGGAGCCGAGGCGACGGTGGCGGCGGCCGGTGCCGCGTCGGCGGGCGCGGGCGGGGTGGTGGGCGCGGGCGCCGCGGTGGACGCGGGCGCCGCGGTGGACGCGGGCGCCGCGGTGGACGGCGCTGTCACGGTGGACGCGGGCGCCGCGGTCGGAGCGCCGACCGGGATCGCGGTCGCGGCGGACGGCACACCGGCCGGGGACCCGTCGGCCCGGGCCGGGGCGCTCTCCGGGGACGGCCGCCCGGTCGGGGCGCCGACCCCCGGCGTCGGGGTCGGCGTCGGGTGCTCGTCCTCGTCGAGGGCGTGCCGGGGACCGCGGCGCGGCGTCGGGCGGTGTGCGGCCGGTGCGTCGGCGGCCGGGTGCGGGCGACCCGCGGCGACGTCCGCCGCGGCGGGCCCGGCCGAGGCGGCGGTCGTCGCGGCCGGGTCCTCGAGCACCGCGGACCTGCTGCCGGTGGTCGTGGTGTGCCCTGTGGCGGCGTCCGACGTCATCCGCACCTCCCGGCAGTCCGTTCGCCGGTGACCGGCGACCCCGGTCCACGATAACCGCGCGGTCCGGCGGCGACGGCGGGCGCGTCGATCATCGGCGACCAGCCGGGACGGTCACCGGCGCGATCACCGACGACGGTCACCAGCGGCGCAGCGCGACGAGCGGGACGGGGCCGAGCGCCGCGCGCCCGCCGAGGTCGACGAGCTCGATGGCCACCGCCACGCCGGCGACGGTGCCGCCCGCCCGTTCGACCAGCCGGCAGGCCGCGGTCGCGGACCCGCCGGTGGCCAGGACGTCGTCCAGGACCAGTACGCGGGCGCCGTCGGGCACGTCGGACGGGTGCACCTGGAACGTGCCGGTGCCGTACTCCAGCTCGAAGGACTCGCTCAGCACATCACCGGGCAGTTTGCCGGGCTTGCGGACGGCCAGCACGCCCGTGCCGAGGACGGCGGCCGCTGCGGCGGCGAGCAGGAACCCGCGGGACTCGAGCCCCGCGACGACGTCGACCGGTCCGTGCGCGTGGGCCAGCGCCCGGGTGACCGCCCGCAGGGCCGCGGCGTCGGCGAGCACCGGCGTCAGGTCGCGGAACAGCACGCCGGGGATCGGGAAGTCCTGCTGCACCCGCACCAGGCGGTCGATCGCGGCGCCGGCCGCCTCCAGGACGTCCGGGCCGGCGGCGCCCGTGCTCAGCGCGACCGCTTGCCGATGGGTCGGGCCCCGCGGGTCCCGCCCGACGCGCGCTTGCCCGCGGGTCGCCCGGCGGTCGCACCGGCGCCGGCGCCGGCCGTCCCCGCCGAGGTCGTCGGGGTGGCGCCGCGGCTGCTGCCGGTCGAGGTCGTCGGCGTGGCGCCGCCAGCGGTCCCGGACGACGCACCGCGGGCCGGGCTGCCGGCGACGCCCGGAGCGGCGGCCGCGGAGGTGCGGGCCTGCGCCGGACGCTGGGGCTTGACGCCCGGCCGGGGTGCCGCCGGGCGGCCGGTGCGGGCCGCGGCCGGCGCGGTCCCGACGGCCGCGCGAGGAGCCGCCGTGCCTCCGGTGGCCGTCCCGGTACCGACGGTCGTCCGCACCGGGTCGCCGTCGGCGTCCACCACCAGGCCGTCGTGCCGGCGCTTGGCCAGCACCCGCGCGGTGTGCGCACGGATCTGCGGCTCGCGCATCCGCAGGTCCACCGCGATCGGCACGGCGATCAGCAGCGACGAGTAGGCGCCGACCAGCATGCCGACGAGCATGACCAGCGACAGGTCCTTCAGGGTCCCCGAGCCGAGGATCACCACACCCGCGACCAGCAGCCCGGCGACCGGCAGCAGGGCGATGAGCGACGTGTTGATCGACCGCATCAGGGTCTGGTTGATGGCCAGGTTGGCCGCTTCCGGGTAGGTCCGGCGGGTCGTCGTGAACAACCCGCGGGTGTTCTCCTGCACCTTGTCGTAGACCACGACGGTGTCGTAGAGCGAGAAGCCGAGGATGGTCAGCAGCCCGATGACGGTGGCCGGGGTGACCTCGAAGCCGACCGCCGCGTAGATGCCGGCGGTCACGATGATCACCTGGAGCGTCGAGACCACGGCGCCGACCGCGGCCCGCCGCTCGTAGCGGATCCAGATGAACAGCGCGACCAGCACCAGGAAGATCAGCACGCCGATGATCGCCCGCGACGAGATCTCCGAGCCCCAGGTTTCCGAGACGGCGGAGTCCGACACCGGGTTCGTCAGGCCGAAGGTGCTGGTCAGCGTGCGCTTGGCGGCGGTGATCGTCTCCGGGCTCAGCGCCTCGGAGCTGATCTGGATCGACCGGGCGCCGCCGGAGCCCACCGTCTGCACCGTGGGGTCGGAGATGCCGACGCCGGCGACGGCCTGGGTGACCTGGGCGATCGACGGATCGGTCCCGGGCTGCGGCACGAACGTCAGCCGGGTGCCGCCCTTGAAATCGATGCCCAGGTTGAAGCCCAGCAGGGCGATGGCCAGGATCGACAGCACGACCAGTGCGGCCGAGAACCAGTACGAGTACTTGCGCAGCCCCAGCACGTTGAACGCGCCGGTGCCGGTGGTGAGCCGGCTGATGAAGCTGCCGTCGTGCAGCTTGACCGGCTCCGGCTGGGTCAGCTGCGCGTCGTCGACGTCGACGCCGGACAGCTCGTCGCGATCCAGGATCTCGGCGTCGGCCACGGGGCCGCCGGACGCCGCCGGTCCGGAGGTCGGTCGGACGGGATGGGACATCTCAGGCCTCCTTGACCGTCAGGCGTGCGGTGCCGGCGCGCTGGCGGGCGCCGGCCGCGGCGGTGGCGCCGAGCCCGGACCACCGCGGGCTGGCGAAGACCCGGGACCCGGAGGCCAGCGCCACCAACGGGTGGGTCACCAGGAACACCACGATGAGGTCCAGCACGGTCGACAGGCCGAGCGTGAACGCGAAGCCCTTCACGTCGCCCACCGCCACCAGGTACAGCACCAGCGCGGACAGGAACGACACGGCGTCGGCCGACAGGATGGTGCGCTTGGCGCGTTCCCAGCCACGGGGCACGGCCGACCGGAACGACCGGCCCTCCCGCACCTCGTCCTTGAGCCGTTCGAAGTAGATGACGAACGAGTCGGCCGTGATGCCGATGGCGATGATCAGGCCGGCGACGCCCGCCATGTCCAGGCTCAGGCCGATCCAGCGGCCGAGCAGCACCATGATCGCGTAGACCAGCAGGCCGGACAGCACCAGCGACAGGATGGTGATCACCCCGAGCAGCCGGTAGTAGATCAGGCAGTACACGACGACCAGCAGCAGCCCGATGCCGCCGGCGATCAGGCCGGCCGTCAGGTACTCCGAGCCCAGCTCCGCGGAGACGCTCTGCGCGGTCCCGGAGCCGAAGTTCAGCGGCAGCGCGCCGTACTTGAGCGAGTTGGCCAGCGACGTGGCCGACGCCTGGGTGAAGTTGCCGCTCACCTGGGTCACCGTGGTGGTGATGGCCTGCCGGATGGCCGGCGCGGACAGCACCTGGCCGTCCAGGGTGAACGCCGTCTGCTTGTTGACGTTGTTGGCCGTGTAGTTCGACCAGGTCTTGTAGCCGGCGCTGTCGAAGCTGACGTTGATGACCCAGCCGGCACCGTTCTGGTCCAGCGCGGCGGCCGCGTTGTCGATCTGCGTGCCCGGGATCAGCGTGGCGTCGAGCAGGTAGACCGTCGCCGAGTCCTGGACGCTGCCGGTCCCGCAGGACAGCAGCGGGCGCGACGGGTCGTCCTGGCCGACCTTGGGCTCGAGCTCCTTGCAGGTGACGGAGCCGTTCTGCACCGCAGTGGTGGCGGCGGTCACCCAGGCCGCCCAGCCGGCGGCGTCCTTGGCGGCGGGCTGGTTCGCGTTGTTCGGGTCGCTGCCGGGCAGCGGGAAGGTGCCCGCCCCCGCGCCGGAGCTGGCGGCGCCGGACCCGGTCGTCCCCGTCGCGCCCGTGCCGCTCGCGGTCGGGGTGGCCGCCGGGGTTCCGGTCACCGCCGGGTTCGGCACCGAGGTCGCCCCGGTCGTCGGCGCGGCGGCCGTGGTGGGGGCGGCGGTCGGGGTCGCGGCCGGCGCAGTGGTGGCCGGGGCTGCCTGGCGCAGGCCCTGCGCCGAGCCGGTGGTGCCGGTGGTCGCGGCGGCGCTGCCGGTCGCGGTCGTGGTCGCCGGCGCGTTGCCCACGGACGCCGACGGCGCCTGGCTGCTGGAGGTCGGTCCGCCGGTGTCGCCGATGGCCGACCGGGTGACCGGCGCCTGGCTGCTCGCACCCGAGGACCCGGAGGCACCGGAGGTGGCGGCGGAGCTGGTCGGCAGCGCGCTCACGTCGTAGCCGGTGGCGGTGACCGGGCGGATGTTCAGCCGCGCCGAGCGGGTCAGGTTGCCCAGGTCCTGCGTGCCGGGCACGGTGATGACCAGCTGGTTCGACCCGTCGATCTGGACGTCCGCGCCGACGACGCCGGAACCGTTGACCCGGTTCTCCATGATCGTCCGGGCCTGGTTCATCGAGTCCCGCGACGGGGTGCTGCCGTCCGGCGTCTGCGCGGTCAGCGTGATGCGGGTGCCGCCCTGCAGGTCGATCCCGAGCTTGGGGCTGTTGGACCCCGGCGTCAGGAACACCAGGCCGTAGAGCAGCGCGGTGAGCAGCGCGAACACCGCGAGGAGCCGTCCCGGATGGAACTGGCCGGCAGGACTTGCCACAGAAGACGCCTATCGGTCATGCGAGGTGCGACGGCGCACGCCGCCACACGCGGACGAACTGCAGGTACTGCGACGGAGAGGGATCTCCGGGCATGGAACGGGGTACTGGGGGCAGGGACCGGCCGGAGCGCGCCGGGCGGCTCCGGACCAGCACGACGCCGGGCCACCGCCCCGCCGACGTGCGGCGATGCGGAGACCCGGCGGACCGTGCGATCGTCGAGACTATCCGAGGTCGGTGTTGCGCTTCTGCAGAATCGACGGGTCGGCGTCGCCGACGCCCTCCCCCAGGACGGGCGACGACCCGCCGGCCGGGGTGGCGCCGCCGTCCAGCGGCTCCACCGGCGCCGGGACGATGACCTCGCGGACCGCGGCCCGGACCCACGTCGTGTAGACGCCCGGGGCTATCTCCAGCTCGATGGTGTCGTCCGCGACGGCCGTCACGGTGCCGTGCAGGCCGCTGGTGGTCATCACCCGGGTGCCGGGGACGATCGCGTCCTGCATGCGCTTGGTCTCGGCGACCTGGCGCTTCTGCTTGCGGACGCTGAAGAACATCATCAGCCCCAGGGCGGCGAACAGCAGGACGGGCAGCAACAGGCCTTGCAGATTCTGCATGGTTCTCCTCGGTTGACACAGTGGATCGCTTCGTTGCGCCTGTGTGCGCGTGCCGGCCGGACCGCCGGTGTGGCCCGAGCCGGGGACTCGATCCCGGTCCGGACGGTCAACGTCGATGGGCGCCCGGCGGTTCCGCGGGCGGTGTCCCGTCGTGACCCGGCGGGCGACGTCCCGTCGGTCGACCCGGGCGAGTCTAGCCGAGCAGCGGGCCCGAGCACCGTCGCCGGCGCGGCGCAGCACGACATGCGGCCGGGTCGGGCGGCCGGACCGGGACCCCTCGGGGCCGGGCGGCGCCGGCCCGGAACGGCCGGACCGGCGGCGGCGCCGGGCCCGACGAGGGCGGCCCGACGGCCGGCGTCGGTGCTCCGTCCGGCAGGGTCACTCGGGGTCGAACAGCGTCCCGTCCGCGCCGGGATCCGCCGGCCCGCGGCTCCCGGGACCCGGCCGCAGACCCAGGTGCTCCCAGGCCTGCGGGGTGGCGACCCGCCCGCGCGGCGTGCGGGCCAGCATGCCCAGCCGGACCAGGAACGGCTCGCAGACCTCCTCGACGGTCGCCGGCTCCTCGCCGACGGCGACGGCCAGCGTCGTCAACCCGACCGGTCCGCCGCCGAACGACCCGCAGAGCGCCGTCAGCACCGCCCGGTCCAGCCGGTCCAACCCCAGCTCGTCCACGTCGTAGACGGCCAGCGCGGCCCTGGCCGTCTCCCTGGTGACCGCTCCGTCCGCCCGGACCTGCGCGAAGTCGCGGACCCGGCGCAGCAGGCGGTTGGCGATGCGGGGCGTCCCGCGGGACCGGCCGGCAATCTCCGCGGCGCCGTCCGGGTGCAGGTCGACGCCCAGGATCGCGGCGCTGCGGGTGAGCACCCGGGCCAGGTCGGCGGCGGCGTAGAACTCCAGGTGCGCGGTGAACCCGAACCGGTCGCGCAGCGGGGACGTCAGCTGCCCCGACCGGGTGGTGGCGCCGACCAGGGTGAACGGGGCGATCGGCAGCGGGATCGAGGTGGCGCCCGGTCCCTTGCCGACCATGACGTCGACCCGGAAGTCCTCCATCGCCAGGTACAGCAGCTCCTCGGCCGGGCGGGCCATCCGGTGGATCTCGTCGATGAACAGCACGTCGCCCTCGACCAGGTTGGACAGCATGGCCGCCAGGTCCCCGGCGCGCTCCAGCGCGGGACCGGAGGTCAGCCGGATGGCGGCGCCGAGCTCCGCGGCGATGATCATCGCCAGCGAGGTCTTGCCCAGCCCCGGCGGGCCGGCGAGGAGCACGTGGTCGGGCGGCACGCCGCGCATCCGGGCGCCGGCGAGCACCAGTTCCAGCTGCTCGCGGACCCGGGCCTGGCCGACGAACTCCGCCAGCGACCGGGGCCGCAACGAGGCCTCGAGGTCGCTCTCCCCCGGCAACCGGTCCGGGTCCAGCGCCGCCTCCGCCGGGTCGGGGCGGCCGTCCGGGTCGGGTCTCCCGTCGTGCGGCTGCCCGCCGTCCCGGTCCCCGTCGTCGTCCGGCTCGGGGCGCCGCGCGGCGGTCACCGGGACCGCCCGAGCAGCGACAGCGCGCGGCGCAGCAGCTGGCCGACGTCACCGCCGTCGACGGCCGGGTCGTCCGTGCCGGCGGCCACCGCGGCGACGGCGTCCTCGGACTGCTTGGGGGTGAAGCCCAGGCCGACGAGCGCCTCGGTCAGCTGCGGGCGCCAGGCCAGCACCGATCCACCGGTGTCCCCGCCGGCCTCGTCGACGGTGCCGGACCCCGCCGGCGCCGCGGCCGGGCCGACCTTGTCCCGCAGTTCCAGGACCAGCCGTTCGGCTCCCTTGCGGCCGATGCCGGGCGCGCGGGTGAGCGCGGCCGTGTCCCCGGACGCCAGCGCCGCCCGCAGCGCCTCCGGGTCCAGCACCGCCAGCAGCGCGAGAGCGATCTTGGGACCCACCCCGGACACCGACTGGACCAGCTCGAACAGCTCCCGGGCGGCGTCGGAGGCGAATCCGAACAGGGTCAGCGAGTCCTCGCGGACCACCAGGCTGGTCGCCAACCGGGCCTGCTCCCCGCGCCGCAATCCGGCCAGGGTCGACGGGGTGGCGCGGACGGCGAGCCCCACGCCGCCGACCTCGAGCACCGCGTGGTCCAGGGCCACCGACGCGACGACGCCGCGGACCGAGGCGATCACCGCCGCCTCCCCGCCGGTCCGGCCGCGCCCCCGCCGGCACTCGCTGCCACCACGGCGAGCCGCTCCCGGTGCAGCTGGACGGCCACCCGCTGCTGCATCGGCGCGCGCCACAGGTGGCACAGGGCCAGCGCCAGGGCGTCCGCGGCGTCCGCCGGGTGCGGCGCCTCGGGCAGCCGCAGCAGCCGGGTCACCATGGCGGTGACCTGCTTCTTGTCGGCCGCACCGTTGCCCGACACCGCGGCCTTGACCTCGCTGGGGGTGTGCCAGGCGACGGGGATGTCGCGGCGGGCGGCGGCCAGCGCCACCACTCCCGCCGCCTGGGCGGTGCCCATCACGGTGCGGACGTTGTGCTGGCTGAACATGCGCTCGATGGCGACGACGTCGGGCCGGAGCCGGTCCATGACGGTCTCCACCCCGGCGGCGACGGCCAGCAACCGGCGGTGCAGCTCCTGGCCGGCCGGCGTCCGGACCACCAGCACCTCGACCAGGCGGGGCTGCAGCCCGGCACCGCCGTCAATCACGCCGGCGCCGCACCGGGTCAGGCCGGGGTCGATGCCGAGCACGCGCACCGGACGGCCTCCTGGACAGCGGACGAACACCTGTCCGAGGGACGCTACCGGGCGGGCCCGGCCACCCGGCCGACCGCCACGCAGGCGGCCGACCGGATCCGGCTCAGTCGGCGTCGAGCTCGGCCAGCACCTCGTCCGGGATGTCGGCGTTGGTGTAGACGTTCTGCACGTCGTCCAGGTCCTCGATGGCGTCGATGAGCTTGAGGACCTTGCGCGCGCCGTCCGCCTCGAGGGTGACGTTCACCGACGCCACGAAGACGGGCTCGGCGGAGTCGTACTCGATGCCCGCGTCCTGCACGGCCGTCCGCACCGCGACGAGGTCGGTGGCCTCGGAGGTGACCTCGAAGACCTCGCCGGCGTCGACGACCTCGTCCGCGCCGGCGTCCAGCACCGCGAGCAGCAGGTCGTCCTCGCTCAGGTCGCCGCCCTTGGGCACCACGACCTGCCCCTTGCGGCTGAACATGTACGACACCGAGCCCGGGTCGGCCATCGTGCCGCCGTTGCGCGTCACGGCCACCCGCACCTCGCTGGCCGCGCGGTTGCGGTTGTCGGTGAGGCACTCGATCAGCATGGCCACGCCGTTCGGGCCGTAGCCCTCGTAGGTGATCGACTGGTACTCGGCGCCGCCGGCCTCGGCGCCCGACCCGCGGCGGCGGGCGCGCTCGATGTTGTCGATCGGGACCGAGTTCTTCTTGGCCTTCTGGATGGCGTCCCAGAGCGTGGGATTGCCGTCCGGGTCACCGCCGCCGGTGCGCGCGGCGACCTCGATGTTCTTGATCAGCTTGGCGAACAGCTTGCCCCGCTTGGCGTCCTTGGCCGCCTTCTGGTGCTTGGTGGTCGCCCACTTGGAATGCCCGCTCATGACCCGCTCCCAGTCGTGGTGGGGGTCTGCTCACCCCACTCCGCCGCACCGTGCGGCGTGCTCACCGCCCGTCGGCACCGATGGATCCTACCGGCGCCCGCTCCGCCGGTGGACGGCCCGCGCAGGCCGGCGGCCGGCCCGCGCAGGCCGGCGGCCGGCCCGCGACGCACCCGCCGGCACCCACCGGTCACCGCCGGCACCCGCCACGGCACCCACCACCGCACCCCCGGAGCGGCTCAGGCGGCGCGGGACCGGCCGACGACCAACCGGGGCAGCAGGAGGTGCAGCAGCGGCCCGATGCCCAGCGCGTACACCACCGTGCCGACGCCGACCGCGCCGCCGAGCACCCACCCCACCGCCAGCACGGACAGCTCGATGCAGGTCCGGACCCGCCGGACGGAGCCCCAGCCGCGCGCGACCAGACCGGTCATCAGCCCGTCGCGCGGACCCGGCCCCAGCCCCGCACCCAGGTATAGGGCTCCCGCGGTGGCGTTGCCCACGACGGCGGCGACCAGCAGCAGGACCTGCCAGCCGAGCCCGGGGACCGGCGGCACCAGCGCCAGCGTGGCGTCGGTGGTGAAGCCGATGATCAACGTGTTGGCCACCGTGCCGATGCCCGGCCGCTGGCGCAGCGGGATCCACGCCAGCAGCACCAGCACCGACACCGCGGTGATCACCGTGCCGTAGGACAGCGGCACGACGTGCTGCAGCTGCCGGGTGAGCCCCTGGTGGAAGGCGTCCCACGGGTCGAGCCCGACCGCGGCCCGCACCATGAGTCCCATCGTCACGCCGTAGAGCACCAGCCCGACGAGCAGCTGCCCGAACCGGCGCGGGCGCCGATCGGCCGGCACCGGGGCCAGCAGGCGCAGGACCGACCGACGCCGGCCGCCGGCGCCGGGCGTCGCCGGGGCCGCGCCGGCCTGCGGCGGGACGGCCTGCGACGGCTGCGGGACGACGGGCGCGGGGCAGCGGGGTTCGGTCGGCACGGCCACCACCCCACCTTCGCCCGAGGTGGCCTAGACAACCAGGGCCAATCCGCGGAAAGTGGCCCGCATGCCGCCCGCCACCCGACTCACTGCCGCCGCACTGGCCCGCCGCCTCGGTCCCGTCGTGGACGACCGTGGACCGGGCGCCGGGGCGACCGCCGGCCCCACGACCGGATCCACCGGCGCGCGGCCGGCCGGCTACCGCGAACTGGCGCACCGCATCCGCGGTGCGGTCCTCGACGGCCGCATCCCGGTCGACACCGGCCTGCCCAGCGAGCGCGACCTGGCAGCCGGCCTCGCGGTGTCACGGACCACCGTCGCCGCCGCCTACGCGCTGCTGCGCGACCAGGGCTGGCTGGACTCCCGGCGCGGCTCCGGCAGCCGCCTGCGGCTCCCCGACGCGGACGCCGGCGCGTCCCGCACCGCGGCCGGGCCGGCCGGCATCTTCGGGTACCGCCGGCCCGACGGCCCGGAGCTGATCGACCTGAGCACGGCCAGCCTGCCGGCCGCCGAGGAACCGGTGATGGCCGCGGTGCGCTCCGCCACCGCCGCGCTGCCCGCACTGCTCGCCTCGGACGGCTACCAGCCGTTCGGGCTGCCGGCGCTGCGCGCGGTCATCGCCGAGCGCTACACCGCGGACGGCGTGCCCACCACCGCGGAGCAGATCCTGGTGACCAACGGCGCGCAGCACGCCTTCACGCTGGCGATGGCGGAGCTGTCGCTGCCCGGCGACCGCGTGCTCATCGAGTGCCCGACGTACCCGGTGGCGCTGGACGCCATCCGCGCGCAGCGCCGGGTGCCCGAGCCGATCGGCCTGGTGGACGCCGGTGCCGGCGGCACCTGGGACGCCGAGCTGCTGGCGACGCAGCTGCGCCGGTCGGCGCCGCGGCTGGGCTACCTGATCCCGGACTTCCAGAACCCGACGGGCGCCCTGATGGACCTCCCGACGCGGGAGCACGTCGTCTCCGCGGCCCGGGCGTCCGGCACCGTCCTGGTCGTCGACGAGTCGTTCCGGGACCTGCCGTTCACCACGACCGGACCGCTGCCGCCGCGGATGGCGGCGCTCACCGACGACACCCGGGTGGTGTCGCTCGGCTCGGTCTCCAAGTCGTTGTGGGGCGGCCTGCGGGTCGGCTGGATCCGGGCGGCCCGCCCGCTGGTCGAGCGGCTCGCGGCGACCCGGGCCCGCGGCGACATGTCCGGCCCGGTGCTCGAGCAGCTCGTCGCCGCCGAGCTGCTGGCGGCCCCGGACCAGGCGCTGCGGATCCAGCGGGAGCGGCTGACCCGCGGCGTCCTGGCACTCCGCGGGTCCCTGGAGCGGCACGTGCCGGACTGGCGCGCGTCCCGGCCGCTCGGCGGCGGGTTCTGCTGGATCGAGCTGCCCGGGCCGTGGGCGTCGGAGCTGGCCCGCCTGGCGCCGTCCGCCGGCGTGTCGATCGCCCCCGGGCCCCGGTTCGGACCGGACGGGACCATGGAGAGCTTCCTGCGGCTGCCGTTCACCCAGCCTGCCGACCGGCTGGACACCGCGGTCCAGCGGCTGGCCGCGATCGCCGGCCGGGCGGCGGCGGCGCGGACGTCCGTCATGCCGGGGTGGCTCGCCTGACGCCCCACCGGGCGCGGGCCTGCAGGTCCGCTCCTGCGGTGCGGTTCGGGACGGTGGGGTTCAGCCGCCGAGCACCTCGGCCAGCGTCGGCGCGGCACCGTCCTTGGCGGACAGCTGGGCCGGGTCGTCCCGGTCCACCGCGATCGGCCAGTCGATGCCCAGCGCGGGGTCGAGCGGGTTCACCGCGACGCCGGCCATGCCGGGCTGCCATTCCTGGTCGAAGCAGTAGACGTACTGGGTGACGCCCGGCGCGACCGCCTGGAAGCCGTTGCACACCCCCTGCGGGACGAGCACCTGCCTTCCGGGCAGCAGCCGGACGGTCTCCACGGCGCCCCGGGTCGGGCTGTCCGGCCTGGCGTCGACGTAGGCGCCGAACGCCTCGCCGTGCACCACGGCCACCAGCTTGGTCATCGCCTCGCCGTGCAGCCCGCGGATGCCGCCCTGCTCGGTCGCCGTGACGTTGATCTGCGCCCACGGCCGGTCGGCGGACCCGACACCGGCGGCGCTGTACCCCGAGCGGCGGTAGAACTCCCGAACCGTGCCGCGGGGTTCGGTGACCTGCTTCATGGTGATGACCAGCAGCCCGTCGATGGCGCCGGTCGCGACGTCGAAGTCGACGATCTGCGGGCCCGGTACCGCCGCGGCGGTCACGACGTGCTGCTGTCGGGTCGGGGACGGCTGGTCACCTGCACGGCTCCTGGGGTCGGCGCCCGGACGTCGGTGCGCGCCGGGACGGGTGGTCCCGGTATATCAGCCGGGCAGGGCGGGCAGGGCGGGCAGGGCCCGGCGCGGCGGGCCCGGCCGGGCGATCCCGGCCCGGCCGATCAGGACTCGTCGACCCGGGCGCTCTGCGGCGCCAGCACGATCCAGGTGCGGCCGGGCTTGAAGCGCAGCGGCTGCCCGTCGACGTCGGCCACCAGCCGGAACGACGCCCCGGCGGCCGGCCGGGCCCAGCGCCCGTCGAGCGCCCGGCCGTTGCGGTACAGCGTCGCCGCGCCGGAGCCGACGGTGTGCGACAGGAACGACGGCGCACCGAGCGTGTCGACGGTGCCGTCCGGCTCGTCGGTGACGTGCAGCACCAGGACGTTGTCCGGCGCCTGCAGCGCCCCCGACCAGTCGGTGACCGGGCTGCCCTGCCGGGTCCGGGTCCAGCGCTGGGCCTGGTAGACGAAGTCGGTCCGACCGGCCTCCATGGTCACGCCGAGCTCGTGCACCGGGCGACCGGCGGCCAGCCGCGGATCGCGGTCGTCGAACACCGTCCCGATGGACCGGGCAGCACCCAGGCCGGGGAGCCGGGCGATGCGCTGCAGGTCGGCGTGCAGGTTGTAGGTGCCCCAGGCCGCGTCGGACCGGAAGTACGCATCGTCGCGCGCCGAAGTGTCGACGATCGACGTCCGCCCGAGGTCGGACATCGGCCCGTCGGCGCCGCCGGCGAACACCAGCGCCGGGCGGCCGAACGCCGGCAGCAGCTCGGCGTCCGTGCTGCGGACGCTCCGCACCGGGCCCACCTCGGCCGGCAGGACCGTGTGGAAGACGGCCATCAGCCGGGTCAGGCCGCCCTCGACCTGCTCGACGAACACCATGTCGGCGTCGGCGACGCCGAACTGCGGCACCTGGAAGAAGGTGTTGTCGATCTTCACGGCCACCACGGGGTTCGTGGAGACCGCGCCGCCGGTGAGCGGGTCGGTCACCGGGCCGGCCGGCACGGGAGGGGACGGCGCCGCAGCCGCCCGCGGCCCGGCGGCGCGCGTCGGTCCCGGGAGCCGGAAGGGCACGGAGGCGGGTGACCCGATGGCCGCGGTACTGACCGGCACGGGATGCGGCACCGGAGCCGGCACGGACGGGGACGCGGTGCCGGGCAGCCGGCCGGACGGGACGACCGGCGACGTCGACGCCCCGGTCGGCGCCCCGGTCGGGCTCGCATCGTGCTCACCGTGCTCACGGTGCTCACCGTGCCCGCCGGCACAACCGGCGGCCACCAGCACGGCGACCGCCCATCCGCCCAGCACGGCGCGACGTCGGCGCACGGCACCTCCCGCTCCGCCGCCGACGCTCGGCGGTTGCCGTCACGGTAGGTTCCGCGGTCCCGGAGCCGGGCGCGCCACGCTCTGTGTCGCGTCGATCGCGCGCCGTGGAGGAGCCGACGGGCCGCTGGGCCGGGTGGCGCCCGGCCCGGCCCGGCCCGGTCGATCGGGGACCCCGCGACCGCGACCGCCGCCCGGCGACTCACGGCCCGGCGGCCCGGCCGGTCACGGATCGGCGGCCCTGCAGCTCAGGGATCGGCAGCCCGGCAGCCCGCGGACCAGCGCGTCGCCGGTCAGCGGATCGCCGCCACCGTCCCGGCCGGCACCCGCTGCGGCTGGACCGCGGCGGCCAGCGCCTCGCCCAGCCGGTCGGCCAGCTCCACCGGGTACACCGGGTCGCCGGTCGACCGCAGGTCGTCCTCGGTCCACCAGCGGTGCCCGCTGATGCTCTCGACCTCGAGGTCGGTGAAGCCGGCCGTGTCGATGCCGTGGCCGTCCGGCGCGAGCGCCGCGTAGTAGTACTCGACCTGGTCGTACGGGACGCCGGCGAAGACGAACTGCGCCTCCCGTCGCCACAGCGGCCCGCCGAGGGCTTCGGCCGGCAGCGTCAGCCCGGTCTCCTCGGCCAGTTCCCGCCGGGCGGCGGTCAGCAGGTCCTCCCCAGCCTCGACACCCCCGCCGGGGGTGAACCAGACGGTGCGCCCGGTCGGGTCCGCCGCGGAGAACAGCAGGGTGCGGCCGTCCCGATCGACCAGGACGACCCGCGCCGAGGAGCGCCGGCGGCCCGGCCCCGTCGGGTCCGCGATCTCGAAGTACGCGGGCAGCTGCGCCCGGCCGGCCAGCCGGAACAGCCGGGTGAACCAGCGCTCGCGCAGCGCCCTGGTGTCCCGGACCGCGTCGTTGTAGAAGCTGCGAGCCAGCGAGATCCGCTCGGCCGCGTCCACCAGTTCCCCGGCCAGCTCCGGCGCCGCCACCCGGGGCAGCCGGTCCAGCGCCCGGGTGAGGTCGTTCTCCGCGTCGGCCCGCACCGGCCGCGGCGCCCGGTCGGCGACCGCGGTCAGCGCGCGGAGCTCCTCCGCGGCCACCGGGTCCCACGCCCCGGCGGCGGCGGCCACCCGCACCGCGGCCACCCGCCGGGAGAGCGCACCGTCCAGCGCCGCCCACGCGGCCTCGGTGCGCACGTGCAGCCGGTCCAGCCGGTTCGCGGTGGACCACAGCCGCAGGGCCGCGACGAGCAGCGCGACCACCAGGACCAGGACGACTGCGGTGGTCAGGGCGCCCTCCTCGCCGCGGGTCCCGCGGAGCGGGACGAGGTGGGCGTCACTCTGCCACCTCGGCCACCGGCGGTCGGCTCACTCGGCCTCGCCGACGGCCCGCGGATCCGCCGCGACCACCGTCTCGTACACCCTGACCACGCGCTGCGCGACGACCGGCCAGTCGTACCCGGCGACGACGGCGCGCGCCCGGTCGGCCACCGCGGCCCGGCGGGCCGGGTCGTCGAGCAGCCCGGCCAGCGCCGAGGCCAGCCCCGCGGGTCGGCCGACCGGGAACAGCACGCCCGCGGACCCGTCGTCCAGCACCCGGCGGAAGGCGTCCAGGTCGCTGGCCACCACGGGGGTGCCGGCGCTCATCGCCTCGGTCAGGATCATGCCGAAGCTCTCGCCACCGGTGTTCGGGGCGCAGTAGACGTCCACCGACCGCAGCATCGACGCCTTCTCCGCGTCGGACACCCGCCCGAGCGTCCGTACGTGGCCGGCGACCTCGGGGCCGGCCAGCTCCAGCAGCTCGTCCCGGTCCCCCGCCCCCGCCACCAGCAGCTCCAGCCCCGGACGGGACGGCGCCAGCAGCCGGAGACCGTCCAGGAGCACCGACATGCCCTTGCGCGGCTCGTCGAACCGCCCGAGGAAACCGACCGTGCCGCCCGGACGCGGGTAGCCCTGCAGCGGCCGGGCTCTCGCGAAGAACGCGACGTCGACGCCGTTCGGAATCACGACGGCGTCCGAGCCCAGGTGCTCGACCTGCACCTGCCGGGCCAGGTCGCTCACCGCGATCCGTCCGGTGATCTTCTCCAGGAACGGCCGCAGCACGCCCTGGAAGGCGGCCAGCATCCGGGACCGCGGGTTCGCGGTGTGGAAGGTGGCGACGATCGGCCCGTCGGCGACCATCAGGGCCAGCATGGACAGGCTCGGCGCGACGGGCTCGTGCACGTGCAGCACGTCGAACCGGCCGGCGCGGATCCACCGCCGCACCCGGGTGTAGGAGACCGGCCCGAACGACAGCCGGGCGACCGACCCGTTGTAGGGGATGCCCACGCTGCGGCCGGCGGCCTGCACGTAGTCGGGATAGTCGGCACCGTCCTCGTCGCCCGGGGCCAGCACCGAGACGTCGTGCCCCAGCGCGATCAGGGTCCGGGCCAGGTCCGCCACGTGGGCCTGCACGCCGCCGGGCACGTCCAGCGAGTACGGGCAGACCAGTCCCACCCTCACCGCGGCGATCCCGGCCCGGTGCCGGGGCGGGACGCCGGCCGCCGGGCGGGGTCCAGGTCGGCCAGCCAGAGCGGCTGGAGCATGTGCCAGTCGGCGGGGTGCTCCGCGATCCCCTGCGCGAAGGCGTCCGCGAGCAGCTGGGTGCCGCCGCGCACCTGCTCGGCCAGCCGCGTGCCCGGTAGCCGGAGCGGCGGGCGGACCACCTGCCGCCAGCCGCCCGGTGTGTAGCTCAGGTGCACCGGGAGGACGTCCGCGCCGGTGAGCGCGCCCAGCATCGCCGGGCCGGCCGGCATCCGGGTCTGCGCGCCGAAGAACCGGACCGGGATGCCGGCCGCGGACAGGTCCCGGTCGGCGAGCAGGCAGACGATGCCGCCCGCGCGCAGCCGGTCCTTGAGCGCCTGGGAGGCCGACGGTCCCCCGGTCAGCGGCAGGATCTCCATGCCCAGAGACTCGCGGTACCGGACGAACGCGTCGTAGAGCGACTCCGGCCGCAGCCGCTCGGCCACCGAGGTCAGCGAGCCGTACATCCGCGCCAGCATCAACCCGGCGATGTCCCAGTTCCCCGAGTGCGGCAGCGCCAGGACGATGCCCCGTCCGGCGTCCCGCGCTGCGGTCAGGTGCTCGAGGCCCTCGGTGCCGGCCAGCGCCCGGTCCGCCACCTCGGCGTGGTCCATGGCCGGCAGCCGGAACGTCTCGAGCCAGTACCGCGCGTAGGACCGCAGCCCAGCGCGGACCACCTCGGCAAGCTCCGCCGGCGTGGCGGCGCCGGGCAGCGCACCGCGCGAGGCGGCGGCCGGGTCCGCTGCGGGCGCCGCGGCCAGCGCGGCGGCACGCCCGTCGAGCACCCGCCGCAGGTTCCGGGCGAGCCGGACGACCGCCGGCCCGCGCCGGCGGTAGGCGCTGTCGGCCAGCAGGTCGGCGGCCCGCCGGGTGACCGGCTCGGGAAGCACCCGGACCCCGGCCCAGGCTGCCCGGTACCCGACACCGATCGCGGCCTCGGCCAGGCGGGCCGCGGCCCGCGGCGAGGAGCTCGGCAAATCCCGCGTCGCCGGGTCGGGACCCGCCGGGCCCGGGACGGTCATCGCCCGCTGGGCCGCCGCGCGGCCGCCCTGCGCCGGGTGCCCTCCGCGCGTTGCACCGGACGCGGCCGGCGCGATCCACCGCGCCGCACCGCGGCGGTCTCGGCCGCGGGCGGCCCGTCGCCGGCGGCCGTGGCGGCCGCCCGCACCTGGGCCAGCCGCTGCACGACGGTGACGACGCAGGCGGCGGCCAGCGCCCAGAGGCAGACCTGCATGGCCAGCGGCACGTGCAGCCCGGCGAGACCGCTGCCGACGAGCCCGAGCACGTTGCGCTCGGCCCGCTCGGCGATCGCGCCGCCGATCCGCAGGTCCACCGAGTCGGCCCTGGCCTTGACGTAGGAGACCACCTGGCCCGCCACCAGCACGAGCAGGCAGGCGACGCCGAGCGGCGGGTTGTGGTCGCCGACGAACGCCCAGTACGCCAGCGACCCGAACAGCGCGCCGTCGGCGATGCGGTCGCAGGACGCGTCCAGCACGAGCCCGAAGCGGGTGCCGTAGCCGCGGGCCCGGGCCATGGCTCCGTCGAACAGGTCGAACAGCACGAACGCGGTGACCACCAGCGTCCCGACGAACAGGTGACCGGTGCCGAGCAGCGTGACGGACCCGACCACCACCCCGACCGTGCCGAGGACGGTGACCAGGTCCGGTCCCAGCCCGGCCCGCAGCAGGGCGCGGCCGATGGGATCCGTGACCCGGGACACCGAGCCGCGGGCCAACGAGTTCAGCATCGGTCTCTTTCGGGGTCGTGCCAGGGGGCCGCGGTCCGACCCCGGCCGGCCGTCGGACGTCCGGCCGGACCACGATAACCGCCGGGCGGTGCGGGGTCGGGCGGCGGCGAGCCGTGACGGTTGGCACGCCCGCCCCGCACCCGGGTCCCGGTGGCCGTCCGCACGCCGCTCGGCCCGCCGGCCGGGACGGCCGCCCGGCGTCGCCTCACCAGGCGTCGGCCAGCAGCGCCCTGGTGTCGGTGAGCAGCTGCGGGAGGACCTTGGTCCCGCCGATCACCGTCATGAAGTTGGCGTCCCCGCTCCACCGCGGCACCACGTGCTGGTGCAGGTGCGCGGCGATGCCGGCGCCGGCCGGGCTCCCGGCGTTGATGCCGATGTTGAACCCGTGCGGGGCCGAGACCGAGCGGATGACGGCCAGCGCGTGCCGGGTCAGCTCGCTGAACTCGGCGAGCTCGTCCGGGTCGAGGTCGGTGTAGTCCGGGATGTGCCGGTACGGCACCACCATCAGGTGCCCGGGGTTGTACGGGTACAGGTTCAGCACCGCGAACACGTGCCGGCCGCGGCCGACAACGAGCCCGTCGGCGTCGGACATGGTGGGGATGCGACAGAACGGGCAGGCGGTGCGGCCGCCGGCGCCGCCCCCGGATGCGGCCGCTGTCCCCCGCGCCGCGGCGTCACCGGCCGGCCGGTCGTCGAGGGCGGCCGACGCCGGTTCCGACGCCGTGACGTACGCCATCCGGTGCGGCGTCCACAGCCGCATCAACCCGTCGGGAGCTCCGGCGGGCACGCTGCCCGGGCCGTAGCCGGTCACGTCCCGGCCACCGCCAGCAGGTCGGCGGTCGGCGACTCGTTGCGCCGCCCGCGCACCCACTCGGTGATCAGCCGGACCGCCTCGGCCACCGGCACGCCGTTGCGCTGCGTGCCGTCGCGGAACCGGAACGACACCGCGCCGGCCTCGACGTCCTTGGCGCCGGCCAGCAGCAGGAACGGCACCTTCTGCGCGGTGTGGTCGCGGATCTTCTTCTGCATGCGGTCGTCGGAGTGGTCGACCGAGACCCGCAGACCCTCCGCACGCAGCAGCTGCGCCACGGCGTCCAGATGCTCGCCGAACGCCCCGGCGACGGGGATGCCGACCACCTGGACGGGCGCCAGCCACGCCGGGAACGCGCCGGCGTAGTGCTCGGTCAGCACGGCGAAGAACCGCTCGATCGACCCGAACAGCGCCCGGTGGATCATCACCGGCCGCTGGCGGGTCCCGTCCGCGGCGGTGTACTCGAGTCCGAAGCGCTCCGGCAGGTTGAAGTCGACCTGGATGGTAGACATCTGCCAGGTCCGGCCGATCGCGTCCCGGGCCTGCACCGAGATCTTGGGGCCGTAGAACGCCGCCCCGCCCGGGTCGGGCACCAGGTCGAGCCCGGACTCGGTGGCCACCGACCGCAGGATCTCGGTGGCCTCCGCCCAGGTCTCGTCGCTGCCGACGTACTTGGCCTCGTTGCGGGTGGACAGCTCCAGGTAGAAGTCCGAGAGCCCGTAGTCCGCCAGGAGTTCCAGCACGAAGCGGAGCAGCGAGGCCAGCTCGTCGCGCATCTGCTCGCGGGTGCAGTAGATGTGCGCGTCGTCCTGCGTGAAGCCGCGCGCCCGGGTGAGACCGTGGATGACGCCGGACTTCTCGTACCGGTAGACGGTGCCGAACTCGAACAGCCGCAGCGGCAGCTCCCGGTAGGACCGGCCACGGGAGGCGAACACCAGGTTGTGCATCGGGCAGTTCATCGGCTTGAGGTAGTAGTCCTGCCCGGGCTTGCGCAGCACCACCTCGCCGTCCGCGGTCTCGCCGTACTCGGCGTCCAGGTGCATGGGCGGGAACATGCCGTCCGCGTACCAGTCCAGGTGGCCGGAGACCTCGAACAGCCGGGACTTGGTGATGTGCGGGGTGTTCACGAACTGGTACCCGGCCGCCAGGTGCCGGCGTCGCGAGTAGTCCTCCAGCTCCAGCCGGATGATGCCGCCCTTGGGGTGGAACACCGCCAGCCCCGACCCGATCTCGTCGGGGAAGCTGAACAGGTCGAGTTCGGTGCCCAGCCGCCGGTGGTCGCGACGCTCGGCCTCGGCCAGCGCGGTCAGGTGCGCCTGCAGCGCCTCCTCGGACTCCCAGGCGGTGCCGTAGATGCGCTGCAGCGCGGCGTTGGCCTGGTCGCCGCGCCAGTAGGCGGCCGAGGACCGGGTCAACCGGAACGCCAGGATGTGCCGGGTGGTGGGCAGGTGCGGCCCGCGGCACAGGTCCGTCCACACCCGCTCGCCGGTGTGGGCGTGCAGGTTGTCGTACATGGTCAGGCCACCGGACGGGTCCAGCTCCAGGACGTCCGCGTCGCCGGCCGCGGACTTGTCCTCGATCAGCTCCAGCTTGTACGGCTCCGCGGCGAGTTCCTGTCGGGCCTGCTCGAGCGAGTCGACCGGCCGGCGCGAGAACCGCTGCCCGGCCTTGACGATCTGCCGCATCCGACGCTCGAGACGCTCGAGGTCCTCCGGGGTGAAGGGCCGGGCGACGTCGAAGTCGTAGTAGAAGCCGTCCTTGATGAACGGGCCGATGCCGAGCCTGGTGCCGGGGAACTCCTGCTGCACGGCCTGCGCCAGCACGTGAGCGGCGGAGTGCCGGATGACGTCGCGGCCGTCCGGGCTGGCGGCGGGCACCGCCGCGACCTCGACGTCCGCGTCCGGCACCCACGACAGGTCCCGGAGCCGGCCGTCGGGGTCCCGCACGACGACGACGGCGTCGGCCCCGGACCGCGGCAGCCCGGCGTCGCCGACCGCCTGGGACGCCGTCGTCCCCGCCGGGATCCTCACGCGCGCAGCGGCGAGTGGGCGGGCGGGGGCGGACATGGCTGGCTCCTTCTGCCGGACGTGCGGCGGCACGGTGGACGCCGCGCCGGGCGGCGGGCGACTGCAGCGATGCTAGCCAAGCCGCACCCGCGGTCCGGACGCCTTTCCACCGCCCACCGCCGGGGCCCGGATCGC
This sequence comes from Nakamurella endophytica, assembly GCF_014646215.1. GTDB lineage: Bacteria > Actinomycetota > Actinomycetes > Mycobacteriales > Nakamurellaceae > Nakamurella > Nakamurella endophytica. The sequence continues at coordinate 52,395 of NZ_BMNA01000012.1, read as the reverse complement.
CGGTCCCCGGACACCCGCCCGGCACCGCGGACGACGACGGGGCGGCGACCCGTGGTCGCCGCCCCGTCGTCACCCCTCGGGTCCGGTCCGTCGCACGGACGGCGCCGGTACCGGCGCCGTCCGCCCGCACAGAGATCGGGACGACCTACTGCTCCTGCGGCGCCTCGTCGCGCTGCCGGCGGTGCAGCGCATAGGCCGCCGCCCCGGCCGCTCCCACGAGTGCGGCACCGCCCAGGCCGAACAGCCCGGACTCGTCGCGGGCCGCGGCGCTGCCGCCGCCGGTGTCCACCGACCCGCTGGGCATGGAGCCGCCCATCTGGCTGGACAGGAACGGCATGACGTCCTTGAGGACGGTCGCCTTGGCGATCGGGGTCTCGAAGGCGCCCATGTACACGCCGCCCTCGGCCTGCAGCCCGAGCAGGTTGCCGACGACCGCGGCGTGCCGCGCCTCGACACCGAAGATGCCGGCGGCGGCCTGCAGGATGGTCTTGTCCTTGATGTAGCCGGCGGCCCCGAGGTACGCGCCCACGCCCACGTTCTCGAAGGTGTGGCTGGTGGTCAGGAACGAATCGCGGCTGGCGAAGGCGTCACCGAAGTTGACCCCCGGCGCGGCGACCGGCGTGCCGCCCAGCTGCTTGATCACCCCGGTGAGCGCGGTGACGTGGTACTCCTCGTCGGACTGGATCTTCGCCAGGTAGGTCTGCTCGGTGCCGGACAGCAGCCCGGCCGAGTTGCCCTGCTGGTAGAACGCCGCCTCCAGGTACTCCAGCGTCAGCGCGTAGTTCAGCACGTCGACGTCGCTGGAGAAGTCGGCGGCCGAGGCCAGCGCCCAGCGGTTGTTGAGGGCGAACAGCGCCTGGGACGGACTGACCTGTCCCAGCTCGCCGCGGACGAATGCTTCTCTGCTCATGGTCTGGGTTCTCCTGCTCAGCTGATCAGCGGCTTGACGGCGGCGAGCACGGTGGACATGTCGGCGTGCTTCTCGATCGGGTTCGGGAACGGCTCCCCGCCGATCAGCGAGGCGATGACCGCTGCGTGCCGCGACTCGACACCGGCGATGGACGCGGCCGCGGCCAGGATGTCGGTGCTCTGCACCAGCGGGACCTGGCCGTGGTAGGCGGTGACACCCAGCTCCTCGAACGCCGACGCGGTCTTGAGGAAGCTGTCCCGGCTGGCGAAGGTGCCGTCCGGGTAGGTGATCTTCGGCTTCTCGACCGGCGTGCCGCCGAGCGCCTTGACCGCCGCGGTGACCGCCTCGACGTGCTGCTTCTCGTGGTCGCCGATCGGCGTGACGAGCTCGAGCTCCCGGCCGGACAGGAAGCCCTTGGCCAGGCCCGTGGCGTAGAAGTCGGACTCCAGGTACTCCAGCGTCAGTGCGTAGTTCAGGATGTCGACGTCGCCGCCGGCCTTGGCCGCGGCCTTGACGTCCCGCTTGATCTCGGCGGCCTGGGCCGCCGTCGGGGCGCCCAGCAGGCCTCCGGCGACGAACCCGGCGCCAACACCGACCAGACCCGCCCACTTCAGGAACGTCCTGCGGTCCGACCCGGTGCGGAACTGCAGCACAGGCCTCCCGTCGAACATCTGTTGCTCACCCATCGGTGATCCCTTCTCGTTGACCTGCGACCGGTCGGACCGAACCGCCGTCCCTCGTCGCACCGAGGGGGGCACCTGTGCGGGGCTGTGCGATCAACCAGAGCTCGTACTGCGGACGCGCAGGGATTCGGGCGAGGTATCGGGGTCGATTGGTCCGGGGCGACACGGATTTCCGGGCCGGGTGCGGAACGCCCGGTCGGTGCCGGTGGCCGATCCGGCCGCCGACCCGACGCCGGCGGTGGGCATCCGGGAGCGGGACGGAGGGGCGGCCTTCGGGCGATGACCTGCGGGGATCCGGTGGGACCGCAGAGCCGGGCGGTGCCGGCGCGGTCCTCGCAACTATCGGCGGGCCAGGCGGCAGGTCGCTGCCGCTCGGTGGACGCCAATCGGTGTGATGCAGGTCACAGCAGCACGGAGCGCGACGAAATCGGCTCGATTGCTACGGATGGTGACGGACAACTGCGGCGTCCAGGTCATCCCCCGACCACCGATGTTGATCTCTGCGCCGTTAGGGACGGCTCGGCCGGCCCCGCTGGAGACCCGGGACGCGGGCGGCGGGCAGCGACCGTCCGCCGGATCCGGTCGTGATCATGGGCGGCGAACCCGCCGCGGCCGCGGCGAAGGCCGCTGACCTGGACTTTCTGGTGGGCGATACTGGGATCGAACCAGTGACCTCTTCGGTGTGAACGAAGCGCTCTCCCGCTGAGCTAATCGCCCCGGCCGTCCGGCCGTGACCGGGTGGGGCGAGACGAGACAATACCCGATCGGACTCCACACCGAGACCGCCCTCGCCCCGAACCGAGATGTGCACGGCAACGCACTATTCCCGGTCGAACTGGGCTGAACGGGTGAACTCCAGGGTTCCGCGTGATGCTCCGGCGGTCGGGCCGTCCCCTCTACGACACGCCTCCCGGTCAGCACAGCGACAGTCCCGGTCGCCGACGGGTGGCACAGAACGGTAGGAACACCCGAGATGACTCCCCAGCCCGTCACCGCCCAGCGTCACCGCACCGTCGTCGCCACCACCGTCATGACGCTGGTCACCGACGGGGGCGACGTGCCCGTCGACGCGGACCTGCAGTTCCACACCCGCGACCCCTTCGCCGTCCGGATGGTGTTCTCGATCCCCGGCGCGGCGGGCGTGGAGTGGGTCTTCGGCCGCCAGCTGCTGGTGGACGGCGTCGACCGCCCGGCCGGCACCGGCGACGTGCAGCTGTTCCCGTGCGAGGACGTGGTGATCCTGGAGCTCGACTCCCCGGCCGGCCGCGCGCGGCTGCTGGCGGACCGGTCGGCGATGACCGCCTTCGTCCGCGACACCCTGGACGCGGTCGAGCTGGGCGCCGAGGACGTGTACTTCGACATCGACCGCGAGATCGACCGGCTGCTGGCGGAGTCGCTGCCCGGAACCGCCCTGAGCTGACCCCTCGCGCCGGCCCGCCCAGCGGTCCGGCCGGTCCCGCCGTCGGGGAGTCAGCGGGTCACCGCGCCAGGCAGTTTGGAACGCATCAGCCGGTCGGCTAGAGTCGACGATCGCACCGCAAGGACGGTTCGGGACGCAGGTTCCGGGCCTTCGGGCGGAGCACGCGGACGTAGCGCAGTTGGTAGCGCATCACCTTGCCAAGGTGAGGGTCGCGGGTTCGAATCCCGTCGTCCGCTCGGCACAGGCTCCGCCGGCCCTTCGGCGCACCCTGCCATGGTGGGATGGCCGAGAGGCGAGGCAGCGGCCTGCAAAGCCGTATACACGGGTTCGAATCCCGTTCCCACCTCGAGGTCGGTTCCACCGGCCGTCCCGGGCGATTAGCTCAGCGGGAGAGCGCTTCCCTGACACGGAAGAGGTCACTGGTTCAATCCCAGTATCGCCCACCAGTAGTTCCGCCCCACCGGCGCGCCCGCTCGGCGTGAGCCCACCCGGCCCGCCGCGCAGCGACCGCACCGTTGGATCGCCACTCCGGACGCCGGCCGCCCGTCCGCTGCTGTCCCAACCCCGGACGACAGGAATGTCCGGGCGGGCACACGGCCCGACGTCCGCACCCGCAAGGCCCGTGCGGGTCGCCCGCCCGCGGTGACCACGCGGAAGTGCGCGGTCGCCCCGTCGACGTCCGGCCGCATCCGGCCCGGGACGTCGCCCGACGGCCGTGGTCGCGAGGGCCACGCCCGGATGCCGGGCCGCGCGGGCCCGTGACCCTCGACCGATGGTCCTCACGCGACACCCGGGCTGGGACCCGACCGCGGAGCACTGCCCGACCACGGCCACGAGCCCGGTCCCAGGCCGTCCCTTCCGGCCGGGTCCCTCCGGTCGCAGACCCCCGCGGCGCGCCGGCCGGACCTCGTGGCGCGGCCGCACGGTGACGCGGGCCGCGCCCGTGCAGGTCGACCGACCGGTCCCCCGCCTCCGGTCGTCCGGTCCCGACGCCCCCGCCACCGCGAGGTCACATCGCAACCTCTTGATGCGGCGTCACCGGCGCGTTGGTGAGGACTCTCCGGCGCGTTGCTGCGGCCCCAGCGGCGCGCCGCGCTGCCCGCCGGGTCCGTGCCGGCCGACCGGCACGGACCGCCGACGATCGGGACGCCGGCGCGTTCCCCGCGCGCCCGGCCAGCACACCTGGTAATAATCTATTGTTAACAGTACGTCGCGGGACGCCGCCGGGTCGGTGCGGCCGGAGGCCCGGGGCACCACCCAGGCAGAGAGGCCGCAGGGCGATGCAGACCGAGCCGGTGCGGTGTGTCGGCGTCGCGGGCTGCGCCGGCGCGGGCCGGGCGGCGGCAGCCCTGCACCACCGCGGCGCCGCGCCAGCCGGCCGACCTCCGGGCGCCGTATGAAGGTCACCGCGGTCGAGACGGTCCGCATCCCGCGCCACCGGCAACAGCTGTGGGTGCAGGTGCACACCGACGAGGGGCCGATCGGTCTCGGCGAGACCTGCATCGGCCCGGCGACGGTGGAGGCGCACATCCACGAGACGGTCGCCCCGCACCTGCTGGGCACCGACCCGCTGCGCACCGGGCACCACTGGCGCCGGCTCTACGACACCTTCGTCGGGTACGGCGGCACCGGCGCCGAGACCCGCGGGCTGTCGGCCGTGGACCTCGCCCTGTGGGACATCCGTGGCCAGGCCGACGGTCGCCCGCTGTACGAGGTGCTGGGTGGCCGGGTCCGCGACGACATCCGCATCTACAACACCTGCGCCGGATACGGGTACGGGCGCGGCAACGCCGGCGCGCTGCTGGCCAGCGATCGCGCGACGCCCGGCGACCGGGGCCTGCCGACAGCGGACCGGCCCGGCCCGTACGAGGACCTCGAGGCGGCCATCCGCCGTCCGGGCGACCTGGCGTCGGACCTGCTCGGGCAGGGCATCACCGGTATGAAGCTGTGGCCGTTCGACGAGTACGCCGCCGCGACCGCAGGGCACGACATCTCCCCCGCCCAGCTGCGCGAGGGCACCGGCAAGCTCCGGGAGATCCGGGACGCCGTCGGGGACTCGATGGACGTCATGCTGGAGCTGCACGCCCTGTGGGACCTGCCGACGGCCCGGCGGATCGCCGAGGCGACGGCCGATCTCGGCCTGTACTGGATCGAGGACCCGCTCAAGGCGGACGATCTCGAGGCCGTCGCGCGCTTCGCGCGGTCCAGCCGGGTCCCGGTCGCCCTGGGCGAGACGCTGGGCACCCGCTGGTCGTTCGCGCAGCTGCTCGACCGGCAGGCCGCGGACGTCGTCATGTTCGACCTCGGCTGGGTCGGTGGCCTCAGCGAGGCCCAGCGGATCAGCGCCATGGCCGAGACGCGCCACCTGCCGGTGGCGCCGCACGACTGCACCGGACCGGTGGTACTCACCGCGTCCACCCACCTGGCGGTCCACGCACCCAACGCGGTCCTGCAGGAGACGGTGCGGGCGTACTACACCGGCTGGTACCGGGACGTCGTCACCGAACTCCCCCAAATCGCGGACGGGCGCATCGCCCCACCGGACACCCCGGGCCTGGGAACGGCTCTGCGTCCGGACGTGCTCGATCACCCGGACACCACCAGGACCGTCACCGCACTCGGGGATCTGCGGTGATGCACGACCGTGACCTCGCGCCGTTGCCGCCCTCGTCACCCCTGTGCCATGCTCCCGCTCACCCGGCCGCCGACTCCGGCCGCATGCAGCGTCCCCGCGCGGCGGCTGCGCCGCGCAGCCGTCACCGGCGGCGGGCCGACGTCCCGGTCACTGACGATCCTTCCGGGCACCGCGCACACCCAGCGCATCCGCGCCACCCCACCCCTCCCGGTTCGAGCTGATGGAGACACCGATGTCCCGCAGGCCACATCGCATCCCGCCCGTCGTCGCCGTGCTGGCGGTCGCCGGGCTCCTCACCGCCGCGTGCGGGTCCGGATCGGACTCGGGGAGCGGCTCCTCGTCCTCCGCGTCGTCCCAGTCCTCCTCCTCGTCGTCCGCCGGGTCGGGCTCCTCCGGCGGCGGCTCCGGCAGCGGGGGCGGCGGCTCCTACGACCCCAAGGCGTTCGCCGGGCAGACCATCACCGTCGAGACCTACTCCACCGTCGACGAGTTCGACTTCTACAAGACCAGGATGGGCGACTTCACGGAGAAGACCGGCATCAAGGTCAACTTCGTGCAGCTGCCCGTCGCGGCGATGGACCAGAAGATCCCGCTGCAGCTCAGCGCCAAGGACAAGGGCCTGGACGTCTTCTTCACCGGATCCGAGAAGATCACCGCGTTCGTCGGCAGCGGTGGCGCCGAGCCCCTGGATCCCTACATCGGTGATCCCCAGCAGACCGCCTCCGACTACGACTTCAAGGACATCGCACCGGATGTCGAGTCGGCGTGCCAGCAGGGCGGCAAGACCTACTGCATCGCCTCGCACACCGGTGGAGCGGTCCTCTACTACAACTCGAAGATGTTCGCCGACGCCGGGATCGCCAACCCGCCGACGACGCCCGCCGAGCTTCTGGCGGACGCCCAGAAGCTGACCACCGGGGACCACGCCGGGTTCTGCGTGCGGGCCGACAAGTCGCAGACGCTCTACTCGGGTTTCCAGCTGTGGAACTGGTTCGTGCCGTGGAACAACCCGGTGACCGGCACGTACTTCGACAAGAAGTGGAACTTCCTGATCGGCACGGAGCCGCAGGCCAGCCAGTTCGGAAACTTCTACCGCACCCTGCTGACCACCGCTGCACCCAAGGGCATCTCGACCTACCTGGTCACCAACTGTCTGCAGGACTTCCAGCAGGGTCGGGTGGCCATGTGGCAGGACGACTCCGGGACGATCCCGCAGGTGCTGGACCCCGACAAGTCCAAGGTCGCCGACGTGGCCAAGTTCGCGGCCATGCCGTGCCAGCCGGCCAACCCCGACCACTGCTCGCTGGTGCAGCCGTTCGGCGTGTGGATGAACGCGGCCTCCGAGCACAAGGGCGCGGCCTGGCAGTTGATCCAGTACCTGACCTCGCCGCAGATGCAGAAGGACGCGGTGGCGGCCAAGGCGCTGCTCACCCCGTCCCGCCTGGCGGTGGTCAAGGATCCGGCGACGTCGTCGGTGCTGCCGCCGAGCTTCGCCACCGCGCTGTCGTACATCCTGGCGCACCCGGACGTCGCGCTGCTGCCGTTCATCGACGAGGGTGTGGCGATCATCCCGCCGATCTCCACCGGCCTGTCGGACCTGGTCACCACGCAGACGCCGGTCGACCAGGTGATGGCCACCATGAAGCAGGGCGTCGACACCATCATGAAGTCCGCGGGCTACCCGAAGCCGTTCCCGGCCAGCTGATCCGGGCACCGTCACCGAGAGAGATCGAATGACCTCGACCGCACTCGCGGATCGGCGTGCCCCCGCGGTCCGCCGGGGCACGCCCGTCCGGGGCTTCCTCGACAAGCACTTCCTGCTGGCGGCGTCCTGGCCGTCCCTGCTGATCATGCTCGCGGTCACCGCCGTGCCGTTCGCCATCTCGATCGGCCTGGCGTTCACCGACTACGACCTGGTCAAGTCGAAGAACTGGAAGTTCGTCGGGCTGGCCAACTTCGACCGGCTGCTGCACGACCCGGAGATCCCGCGGATCATCTTCAACACCGCCTACCTGGTCATCGGCAGCACGGTGCTGACCACCGTCTTCGGGCTGGTGCTGGCGGTGCTGCTGGACTCCCGGATCCGCGGCGTCGGGTTCATCCGGGCGCTGTACATGCTGCCGATCATGACGGCGCCGATCGTCGTCGCGCTGACCTGGCGGGCCATGTTCAACAACGACGCCGGATGGATCAACTACTTCCTCGGGACCGTGCACCTGCCGCAGCCGCTGTGGCTCGGCAACCCGGCGCTGGCCATGCCGGCCGTGCTGATCTCCGACATGTGGACCGGCGTCCCGTTCCAGGCGGTGCTGCTGCTCGCCGGGCTGCTGGGCGTCTCGACACAGCTGAAGGAGGCGGCGGTCTCGGACGGCGCCAACATGTGGCAGGTCTTCTGGCACGTGACGTTGCCCGCGCTGCGACCGGTGCTGTTCATCGCCGTCGTGCTGCGCTTCATCGACGCCTTCCGGAAGTTCGAGGGCATCCAGGTGCTCACCACGGGCGGTCCCGGCATCGCCAGCACCCCGCTGAACCTGCAGATCTACAACACCGGGCTGTTCTACAACCAGGTCGGGTACGCGGCCGCGATGGGCGTGCTGCTCATCGTCCTGATCGCCGTGTCGGTCGGCCTGCTGTACCTGGTCGCCGGCCGGCGGAGCTGGCGATGACGGGCATCCGCGCCCGGCGGGTCCAGGTCGAGACCGTCCGGATGCTGCTGCTGGCGGTCGGGCTGGTGCTCATCGGCGTGCCGTTCCTGTGGATCCTGCTGACCGCCTTCAAGCGACCGGTCGACGCGTCGTCGGTGCCGCCGGAGATCTTCAGCCCGTTCACCACCCGCAACTTCCGGGACCTGAACCAGAACGGCTTCGTCGACTCGCTGGCGAACTCGGCGATCCTGACCGTCACCACGATGGTCTGCACGCTGGGGTTCGGCGTGCCGGCCGGCTACGCGTTCGCGCGCGGCCGATTCCGCGGCCGATGGTTCCTCGGCGGGTTCCTGCTGTTCAGCCGGATGGTGCCGCCGGTGGTCTTCATCATCCCGCTGTTCCTGTTCTTCAACGACTTCGGGCTGGTCGGGACCTACACCGGGCTGACCCTGGCGTACCTGACGGGCCTGCTGCCGTTCGCGGTGTGGATGAGCGCCTCCTACTTCCAGGACATCCCGATCGAGCTGGAGGAGGCGGCCAGGGTGGACGGCGCGTCCCGCGCCCAGGCGTTCTTCCGGATCGCGCTGCCGCTGGCGCTGCCCGGCGTGGTGTCCGTCGGGCTGCTCATCGCCATCGCCGCCTGGAGCGAGTACTTCATCCCGCTGATCCTGGCCGGCCCGTCCACCACGCCGGCGACCGTGGGCATCGTCAGCTTCGTCGGCGTCGACTCGATCAACTGGGGCGCGATGGCGGCCGGGGCACTGGCGCTCGTCGTCCCGGTGTTCCTGGCGACCCTGCTGGCGCAGCGCGGTCTGCTGCGCGGGCTGACCGCCGGCGCCGTCAAGGGCTGACCCGCCGGCCGGCGTCGGGGCGGCGACCGCCGGCGGGCCTCAGACCGGGACGCCGATCGCGGCCAGTTCGTCGGTCAGCCCGAGCAGCTCCCACCGCTGCAGGGCGATCGGGACGTTGCCGTTGCGCCACAGCGAGTCGTGCAGCGCGCGCAGGTCCGGGTCACCGTCGGGCCGGGACCGGACGGCGTCCGCCACCAGCGCCTGCACCTGCGTCTTGCCGACCTGGTAGGTCATGGCCTGGCCCGGCGTCTCGGCGAAGAACGCCGCCTCCTGGGCCGCCGTGGCCTCGTCCACGCCGACGTGCCGCCGCAGGAGGTCGGCCGCCTCGGGGATGGTGAGGTCACCGACCGCCAGGCCGACGTCCAGCTCGACGCGAAGAGCCCGCAGCCGCATGAAGTTCCACATCACCGTGCGGGTGTGCGGGGCGTCGTCGAACAGGCCGGCGGCCAGCAGCAGCTCCTCGTTGTAGAAGGCGATGCCCTCGTTCGCCGACGAGTCGTAGTAGTGCCGGCGCACGGGTCGCGGGTTCCGCCACGACAGCGCCAGCTGCTGGTAGTGCGCACCCTCGTGGACGATGCCGGCCCGCGGATCCCGCGCGTTGGCGGCGTAGAAGTACGGCAGGTCCGGCCCGGGCGCGGGGACGTAGCTCACCCCGTCCTCGTCGAGCCGGTCCGGCCCGGTGAGATCGTCGGTGACGCCGAGGAAGTGCAGCGCCTCGAGGTGGGCCGGCAGCGGCAGGTTGCGGTAGTGCCGCAGCGAGGGTGGCTGGCCCAGCAGGTCGGCGGCCTCGTAGAAGTCGCGCACCGACTGCTCGTCGCGGGCCTCCCGCTCGGCCTGCGCGGCCGCGTCCGCCGGCAGGTCCGGCAGCGGAACGGCGCGGGCGCGGCGCTTCTCCAGCAGTTCCCGGACGGCGGCCCGGTCCGCCTCCACCCGGCCGACGCGGCGGATCTCGTCCGCCGACAGCGGGATGCAGGCCACCTCGGCCAGGAACCGGTCGAACGCCCGCCGACCGACCGGCTCGACCGGTGGGAGGCCGGACTCCAGGTCCTGCAGCCGGTCCCGGTAGCGCACCAGCGCGGCGCCCGCCGCCTGGGCGGCCCGGGACAGCCCGCCGGCGTCCGCACCCGGCACCGCCGCCAACGCCGCGACCATCCGGTCCAGCCGGGCGTCCACGCCGACCAGCTCGTCGACGGCGAGCCGGGCGAACTCCCGGGCCGCGTGCTCGGGCACCACCTCGAGGGCGACGTCCACGACATCCGGGACGTGGGCCAGGTAGCGGGTCGCCTCGGCCACCCGGTCCGCGTCGACGCCCGGCCGCAGCAACGTGTCGAACACCGGCCCGATCGCCTGGTCGACGTAGAACCGCGGCTGCGTCCACATCCGGACGACGTCGTTCTCCCAGCCGACCCGGGCCAGCGCCGAGCGCAGCAACCGGTGGTCCACCCGGTCGGCCACCTCGACCGGTTCGATCGCCGCCAGCTCGGCGGCGAACGCGTCGCGCTCGGCGGTGCGCCGGCGCACGGTGTCCGGGCCGAGGTCCGGCAGCCACCCGGCGGGCCGGTCCAGCCGGACGATGTCGTCCCGGCTGCGCGGCTGCGACTGCGCGCGCCAGGCCCAGAACCGCTCCGCCAGCTCGTCGAGTTGCTGCACCTGTCCTCCACCGTTGCCGTCGGTCCCCGGGCTCCGGCGGGGTTGGTCGTGGCCGGACGCCGTGCCATCGTGGGGCCGGCGCGGGGTCTGCAATCGTTCCCGCACCGGTCCGCGCTGTCCAGACCGTACGGCCACCGCAGGGAGGGGCATGGAGGTCGACCTCCGCCGGGTCGCCGCGGCGTCCGGTGTCTCGGTCAGCACCGCGTCGCGGGCCCTGGCCGGTTCGTCCCGGGTGAGCAGCGGGACCGCGGAGCGGGTCCGGGCGGCGGCCGACGCGCTGGGGTACCGGCCCAACGCGACGGCCAGGGCGCTGCGCACGGCCCGCACCGACCTGGTCGGGCTGGTGGTGACCAACCTGGTGAACGCCAGCTTCCGGGTGATCGCCGAGGTGGTGCAGCAGGCGCTCGCCGAGCACGGGTTCCAGATGGTCCTCGCGGTGACCGGCGGCGATGCCGCGCAGGAGCGGGCGGCGCTGCACACCCTGATCGACCACAACGCCACCGGCGTCATCGTCGTCGGCCTGGACTCGGCCGCCACCCGGGACCTCGACCGGTCCGGGCTGCCGGTGGTGCACCTGGCCCGCCGTCCCGACGCGCCGGCCGGCGACTGCGTGCTCGGCGACGACCTGGCCGGGGCCCGCTCGGCCACCCGGCACCTGCTGGAGCTGGGGCACCGGCGCATCGGCGTGATCGCCGGGCCGGGCGACGTCACCTCCGGGCGGGAGCGGCTGCTGGGCCACCGCGTCGAGCTGGAGCGGGCCGGGATCCGCTACCGCGACGAGCTGGTGCACGTCGGCCCGTTCGCGCCGGACACCGGCACGGACGGTGTGGCCGCACTGCTCTCGCTGCCGCCGGGGCGCCGGCCCACGGCGCTGCTGGTGGCCAACCACGAGGCCTCGTTCGGTGCCCTCCCGGAGCTGCGGCGTCGCGGGGTCGACGTGCCCGGCGCGCTGAGCCTGCTGTGCTTCGAGGACGCCGAGCTGACCCGCTGGTGGCACCCGTCGGTCACCGTCGTGGACAACAACGCGGCCGAGATGGGCGCGCTGGCCGCGTGGCTGCTACTCGACCGCATCCGCGGCGACCGGGCCGCCGGACGGGAGTTCGTCGAGTTCCGGGTCGGCACCGCGCTGCGGGTCCGGGAGTCCTGCCGACCGCCGGCCGGGTAGGGACGCCGATGCTGTGCCGCAGGCTTTTCACGGTGGTAACAGGGCGAGCTTGACGGCCCCGACCGGCGGATGGGACGTTACGCCAATCGTTTGCACCCGAGGACCCGGAGGACTCATGCGTCGATCGCCAGCGGTGGGAGCCATGGTCGTGGCCGCGGCACTGCTCGTCTCGGCCTGCGGTGGCGGGGGCGGCTCGTCGTCGTCCTCGTCGTCGTCGTCCGCCTCGTCCTCGTCCGCCTCCACCTCCGCCGGGTCGTCGGGGTCCGGCGGCAGCACAAGTTCCGGCGGCAGCACCACCACCGCGGGCGGCGACACCGGCGGCGGCGCCGCGCCGTCGGGATCGATCGTGGTCGAGACGGCCTTCCAGCTCAAGACCGCCGACCCGGCGCGGATGTTCGAGCCCACCGGCCTGCTCATCGACCACGCGCTCTACGACACCTTGCTGACCTTCAAGGGCGGCGACGTCAAGACCCCGGTCCCGGACCTCGCGGAGTCGTACACCGCGTCCAAGGACGGCACGACGTTCACCTTCAAACTGCGCCAGGACGCGGTCTTCTCGGACGGCAGCCCGGTCACGTCGGCGGACGTGGTGTTCTCGCTGCAGCGCGTCGCCAACATCAAGGGCAACCCGTCGTTCCTGATGGCCGGCATCACGGTCTCCGCCCCGGATGCGCACACCGTGGTGCTGACCAGCAAGACGCCGAACCCGGCGATCCCCTACATCGTCCCGAACTCGGCGCTGGGGATCGTGAACTCCAAGGCCGTCAAGGCCGCCGGCGGGACCGACGCGGCCGGCGCGGACACCGCCGACAAGGCCGAGAACGCCCTGAACTCGGCGTCCGCCGGCAGCGGCCCGTACACCCTGACCAGCTACAGCACCACCAGCCAGGTCGTGCTGACGGCGAACCCCAAGTACTGGGGCACCAAGCCCAAGTACGAGAAGATCGTCATCCGCAACGTCCAGGCGAACGTCCAGAAGCTGGACGTGCTGAAGAACGCGGCGCAGATCGCCGTCGACCTGTCGCCCGCGCAGGCGCAGGGCGTCAGCAACGTGCAGGTGGTCAGCGGCGCCTCGCCGAACGTGTTCTTCCTCTTCAGCAACAACAACAGCGCCGTCTCGAAGGTGACGTCCAACAAGGACTTCCAGGAGGCCGTGCGGTACGGCATCGACTACGACGGCCTGGTCAAGCTCGCCGGCACCGGCGCCGTGCAGGCCGCCGGGATCATCCCGAGCACCTTCGTCGGCAGCCTCGCCGAGGGCTCCGGGGTCAAGCGCGACGTCGACCGCGCAAAGGCGGCGCTGGCCCGGTCCGGGCTCGGCAACCCGACGGTGACGCTGTCCTACCCGAGCGACATCCAGGTCAACGGGCTCAACTTCGGCGACCTGGCCAGCCGGGTCCAGCAGAACCTCAAGGACGTCGGCATCACCGTGATGCTGGCCGGGCAGTCGGTGTCCACAGCGCTGGACGCCTACCGCGCCGGCAAGAACCAGCTGGGCCTGTGGGAATGGGGCCCGGACTTCCCGGACCCCAGCGACTACCTGAACTTCCTGCCGGGCCAGCTGGTCGGCCTGCGGGCCGGGTGGGCCAAGGGCGCGGACCCGGCGTTGGAGGCGCTGGGCACCAAGGCCGGGACCACGCTGGACACCGCCGCGCGAACCACGCTGTACCAGCAGATCCAGACGTCGATGAACCAGTCCGGGCCGATCATGCCGCTGCTGCAGCCGGCGCAGATCCTGGTGGCCGCCAACTCCGTGAAGAACGTGCAGTCCAACGCACTCTGGCTGGTCAACCTCAGTGAGCTCCAGTAGTCCGCTGGAGGCCCCAGCGGCCCCTGCGTCGCCGCCCGCCCCGGCGCGGCGCAGGGCCCGGCCGGGCCGGCAGCGTCTCGGCCGGTTCCTGCTCAAGCGGATCGCCGCCGGCCTGCTGCTGTGCGTCGGCATCACCCTGGTCTCGTTCCTGCTGACGCAGCTGGTCCCCGGCGATCCGGTGACCGCGAACCTCGGGCAGCAGGCGTCCGCCGATCCGGCCGCGGTGGCCGCCTTCCGCCACCAGTACGGGCTCGACCGGCCGGTGCCGGTGCAGTACCTGGTGTACCTGGGCAACGTGCTGCACGGCGACTTCGGGATGTCGCAGCAGAGCCACCGCCCGGTGTCCACGGACCTCGCGGAGTACATCCCGGCCACCATGGAGCTGGCGTTGTTCGCCATCGTGGTGAGCATCGTGATCGGCGTGCCGCTGGGCATCCTGGCGGCGGTCTACCGCGACCGCTGGGTGGACCAGGTGCTGCGGGTGGTCAGCCTGGCCGGCGTCTCGATGCCGACCTTCTGGATCGCGCTGCTGGCCTTCTACTTGCTCTTCTTCAAGCTCGGAGTGCTGCCGGGCGGCGGCCGGCTGGACCCGACGGAGACGCCACCGACGCACACCACGGGCTTCTACACCGTCGACGCGCTGCTGCACGGGCAGTGGTCGCTGCTCGGGTCCGCACTGCTGCACCTGGTGCTGCCGGGCCTGGTGCTGGCGACGTACACCGTCGGCATGCTGCTCCGCTTCACCCGCGCCTCCGTGCTGGAGATCCTCGGCCTGGACTACGTGCGGGCGGCCAGGGCCAAGGGCCTCCCGGAGCGGGTGGTGGTGCTGCGGCACGTGCTGCGCCCGGCGTTGATCTCGATCATCACCGTCGCCGGGGTGGCGTTCGGCAGCCTGCTGTCCGGCACCGTGCTGGTCGAGAGCATCTTCAGCTGGCCGGGTCTGGGCCAGTACGCCTACAACAGCGCCAAGAACCTGGACCTGCCGGCCATCATGGGCGTCAGCGTCGTGGTCGCGGTCGTGTACATCGTGATCAACCTGCTCGTTGACGTGCTCTACGGCGTCATCGACCCGAGGATCCGGCTCTCGTGACCGTCGCCGAATCGCCGCTCGACCCGCCGGCTGGGGTGCCCGCCGGCGAGCGCCCCGACCCCGGCGCCGCGGCCGGCGGACCGGGCCGGACCGGCCGGGCCGGGCGCGGCAGCCGTCGCTCGCCGTGGCGGCAACCGCTGGCCGTCACGGGATTCGTCGTGCTGGCGCTGTGGACGCTGGTCGCCGTGTTCGCGCCGGCACTGGCGCCCTACGACCCGGACGCCCAGGCGTTCGACACGCTGCAGGCGCCGTCCGGGGCGCACCTGTTCGGCACCGACGAGGTGGGCCGCGACGTGCTGTCCCGGGTGCTGTTCGGCGCCCGGATCTCGTTGCCCTACGCGGTGATCCTGGTCGTCGCCGCCATGCTGATCGGCGCGGTGCTCGGCGGGCTCGCCGGGTACTTCGGCGGGTGGGTGGACGCGGTGGTCATGCGGCTGGCCGACCTGGTCTTCGCGTTCCCGGGCATCATCCTGGCCCTGGCCATCGCCGCGGCGCTCGGCCCGCAACTGCGCAACGCGGTGATCGCGGTGGTGGTGGTGTCCTGGCCGTCCTACGCCCGGCTGGTGCGCAGCCTGGTGCTGTCCGCACGCGGCGCGCAGTACGTGGTCTCCTCCCGGTTGCTGGGCGCCTCGGGGCTGCGCACGCTCGTCGTGGACATCCGCCCGAACAGCGCCGGGCCGGTGTTCGTCATGGCGGCGCTGGACGTCGGCAACGCCGTGCTGCTGCTGTCCGGCCTGTCGTTCCTCGGCCTGGGAGCCCAGCCGCCGACCGCCGAGTGGGGCGCCATGGTCGCGGCGGGCGCCCAGAACTTCGACCGGTGGTGGGTCGGCCTGTTCCCCGGCCTGGCCATCCTGACGGTCGTGCTGGCCTTCAACTTCGTCGGCGACACCCTGCGGGACGTGCTGGACCCGCGGACCGCGCGGGAGGTGCGCGCGTAGTGGCACCCCTGCTCGAGGTGCGCGGCCTGCGCGTCGCCCTGCCGACCCGGCGCGGCCCGCAGCTGGCCGTGGACGACGTGTCCTTCGACGTCGACGCCGGCGAGATCGTCGGCCTGGCCGGCGAGAGCGGCAGCGGCAAGACCATGACGGCGATGACCCTGCTCGGCCTGCTGCCGCCCGGCGCGCGCACCAGCGGGTCGGCCCACTTCGCCGGCACGGAGCTGGTCGGGCTTCGGCGGCGGGCCTTCCGCGACGTGCGCGGCCGGCGCATCGCCATGGTTTCGCAGGACCCGGCGACCGCGCTGCACCCGATCCTGACCATCGGCACCCAGCTCACCGAGCACATGCGGCACCACCTGGGCCTGTCGGCTGCCGCCGCTCGGGCCCGCGCGGTCGAGCTGCTGGCCGACGTCCGCATCCCCGACCCCGAGCAGGCCCTGCGGTCCTACCCCGGCCAGTTCTCCGGCGGCATGCGGCAGCGCATCGCCATCGCGGTCGCGCTGGCCGCCGAACCGCAGCTGCTGCTCGCCGACGAGCCCACCACCGCCCTGGACGTCACGGTGCAGGCGGGCATCCTGCGGCTGCTGGACCGGCTGCGCCGGGAGAAGGAGCTGGCCGTCGTGGTGATCACCCACGACCTCGGCGTGCTGTCCGCGGTGGCGTCCCGGGTGCACGTGCTGTACGGCGGGCGGCTGGCCGAGAGCGGACCGGCCGCGACGCTGCTCACCCGGCCCCGGCACCCGTACACCCGCGGGCTGCTCGACGCGCTGCCGCACCCCGAGGCGGCCGCCGCCCCGCTCCGGCCGATCCCCGGCGCGCCGCCCAGCCTGGGCGCGGTCCCGCCCGGTTGCCCGTTCCACCCGCGGTGCGCGTTCGCGCAGCCGTCGTGCCGCGTCGACCCGCGTCCCGAGGCCGTCCCGGTGGATCCCGGGCACCGGCTCGCCTGCCCCCCGGATCCGCTGCGCGGCCGTCCGGCGGAGCCTGTCGCGGCGGTGCGGACGTCATGACCGCTCCCCTGTTGCGGCTGCGCGACGTCGCCGTCGAGTACGGCCGGGGCGCGGCCCGGGTACGCGCCGTCGACGGGGTCGACCTGGACGTCCGGCCGGGCGAGATCCTCGGCCTGGTCGGCGAGTCCGGTTGCGGCAAGTCCACTCTCGGCCGTGCCGCGACCGGCCTCGAACCTCTGGCGCGCGGCACCGTCGAGTTCCTGGGACGGCCCGTCGAACCCGCGGGGCGGCGCCGGCGCGGCGCCGACCTGCGCCGGCTGCAGATGGTGTTCCAGGACCCCTACGCCTCGCTCAACCCGCGCCGCAAGGTCGGCGAGCTGATCGCGGACGGCGTCGTGCTCGGTGGCGGCCGCCGCGCCGACGGGCTGCGCCGGGCCCGGGAGCTGCTCGAGCGGGTCGGCCTGCCCGGCGACGCGGTGGGCAGCTACCCGCACGAGTTCAGCGGCGGGCAGCGGCAGCGGATCGCCATCGCCCGCACGCTGGCCGCCGACCCGGCGTGCATCGTCGCCGACGAGCCGATCAGCGCACTCGACGCCTCCGCCCAGGCGCAGGTGGCGAACCTGCTCTCCGAGCTGGTGGCCGAGGCGTCGCTGGGCATGGTGTTCGTCTCGCACGACCTGTCGGTGGTGCGACAGGTGGCGCACCGGGTGGCCGTCATGTACCTGGGCCGGATCGTCGAGATCGGCGACACCGCAACGGTCTGGTCCGACCCCCGGCACCCGTACACCGAGGCGCTGGTCGCCGCCATCCCCCGCGCCGACGGGGCCGGCACGCTGCCGGTCGACCTGCCCGGCGACGTCCCGGACCCGGCCGCACCGCCGTCCGGCTGCCACTTCCACCCGCGCTGCCCGCTGGTGCAGGACCGGTGCCGGGTGCAGGACCCGCGGCTGGAACCGGTGGCCGGACGCAGCGCCGCCTGCCTGGTCCGCGCCCCCGGGTCGGGAAATCGGGCCGGCGCGGTCCCGCTCACCGGACCGGGCCGCCCGTGACCCGGGCACACCCCGGCGACGCGCCACCCCCGGACGGCCAGGGCACGGTGCCCACCGACGTGCACGGCCCGGTGCCCACCGACGTGCACGGCACGGCACGGTTCCGGGACGCCACCGGCTGGCAGGAGGTCGGCGGGTACAGCCGCGCCGTCCGCCGCGGCGACACCGTGGTGGTCAGCGGCACCACGGCCACCGGCCCGGACGGCGCGGCGCTGCACCCCGGTGACACCTACGCGCAGACCGTGGAGTGCCTGGAGCGGGTGCTGGCCGCGGTGTCCGCGCTCGGCGGGACCGATCGCGACGTGGTGCGGACCAGGGTGCTGCTGGCGCCCGGTGCGTCGTGGCAGGAGGCCACCCGCGCCCACGGCGAGCGGATGGCGGCGGTGCTGCCGGCGAACACCACGGTCTACGTCGGCGGGCTGATCGGGGACGGCTTCCTGGTCGAGGTCGAGGCCGAGGCGGTGCTGGCGCCGTGAGGTTCTCGGTCCGGGTGAACAACGACCTGCCGGCGGACGAGCTGTTCCGGCTCGCCACGACGGCGCAGGAGCACGGGTTCGACCAGCTCTGGGTGTCCAACGACCTGCTGCTCCGGTCGGCGCCGGCGCTCGTCGGGGCGCTCGCCGTCCGCACCTCGACACTGCAGCTGGGCATCGGCGTGGTCAACCCGTACTCCGTCCACCCCGCCGAGCTGGCCATGGCGGCGGCGACGCTGCAGGAGCTGTCCGGCGGTCGCTTCCTGCTCGGCGTGGGTGCCGGGTCCGCGGAGTTCCTGTCCTGGGCCGGGATCCCGCGTCCCGAGCCGCTGGCCCGGACCCGGTCGGCGGTCGCCGCGCTCCGCGCCCTGCTCGGTCACCGCGACGTCGATGCGGGGGACCTGCCGGACTGGTACAAGTCGCAGAGCCGGCTGCGCTGGGACGTCGACCGCCCGGTGCCGGTGTACGTCGGCGCCATGGGACCGCGGATGCTGCGGATGGCCGGCGAGGTGGCCGACGGGGCGCTGCCGCTGCTGTACCCGCCGGAGCGGTTCCGCACGGCCGTCGACGCCGTGCAGGCCGGCCGCACCGCCGCCACCCACGCCGGGGGGACCGCCCGCCCGTTCGACCTGCCGGCGTGCTTCTGGGTGTCGGTGTCCGGCGACGGCACCGCGGGACGCGACGCCCTGGCCGAGAAGCTGGCCTACTACGGCCCGTCCATCTCGCCGGTGCTGCTGGCCGACGCCGGGCTGACCCCGGAGGACTTCCTGCCGGCGGCGGCGCTGGCCCAGTCCGGTCGGCCCGCGGCCCGGCTCGTCGACGACCGGATGCTGGCGCTCGGCATCGCCGGTGACCCGGCCGCGGTGGTGGCGCGGTGCCGGGCGCTGCAGGAGCGCGGCGCCACGCACCTGTCCTTCGGGCCACCGCTCGGCCCCGACCCGGTCGCCGCGCTGGCCCTGCTCGGCCGCGAGGTGCTGCCGGCACTGCGCGCCGTCACCGACCCCCGACCCGAATCCGCAGGGAGCCGCCATGGATGAGACAGCGCAACGGGTCTGGGACCGGATGCGGCAGGTGTACGCGGGGTTCCTCGCCGGTGACCCGGCCGCCGTGGACCGGCTGCTGGACCGGGACGTCACCCTGTGGGACTCCGAGGAGCCGCAGCTCGTCCGCGGGCTCGGCGAGCTCGCGGAGCTCCGCGGCCGGCGCCCGGCCGGCGACGACGGCCCGGCCGGCGAGGCCGGTTCCGGTGGTGCGAACCTCGAGGTGCCCCGGGTGGTCGACCTGCAGGCGTCCGACCCGGTGGTCGACGTCTGGGGCGACACGGCACTGCTGCGGCACCGGCTGCGCGTGGTGTTCTCCGGCGGACGACCGGACCAGTGGATCCGCAACACCAGCGTCTGGCGGCGCGTCGACGGCGAGTGGTTCGCGGTGCACAACCACGAGGACGTGCTCGCCGCCCCGTGACCGCACCGAAGGTGCCTCCCGTCGGCGCTGTCCGACCTGTCCGGTCGACCCGCCGGACGTCACCGGGGCGTCACAACGACTCGGCGACGGCCTTGATCGCGGCCAGCCGTCGGTCCCAGGTCCGCGCGATCTGCTCGAGTTCGCCGGCGAGGCGGGACAGCTCGGCGCCCGCGGCCCGGTACCGCAGTTCGCGGCCGACCCACGCCGGCTCCACGAGCCCCGTCTCCTGCAGCACGGACAGGTGCTTGGCGATCGCCTGCCGGGAGACCGGCAGCCGCTTGGCCAGGGCCGACGCCGACAGGTCCTGCTCCCCGACGAGCTGCAGGATGCGCCAGCGGGTGTCGTCGGCGAGCACGGCGAAGGTCCGGGTGAGCGTCACGTCGCGGCACCGGTCAGGTACTCGACCAGCTCGCCCAGCTCGAAGGCCCAGCCCTCGGTGTTCTTGCGCACCGTCTCGGTCGGGTCCACCGCCGTGAGCTCGGAGAACCCGGACTCGACGACCGTCAGCAGGGTGCCGGAGCCGTCGGGCCGCAGGGTGAACCGCACGAGCGTCGAGTTGCCGGCGTCCGGTTCGAGATCGGCGCGCAGCGCCCAGCGGAAGGCGAACACGCGGCCCTCCTCGAGCTCGGTGACGTCCGCGAGAAACGTGCCGTAGCAGTCCCTGTCCTCGGGCCGGACGTCCCGCGGGGTGTCCCAGTGCAGGGTCAACCGACCGCCGACACGGGCCTCCAGGGTCACCCGCTGCCCGAACCACCGGGCCAGCAGGTCGGCTCGGGTGAGTGCGGCCCACACCTTGTCGACCGTCGCGTCGATGCGCACGCTGCGCTCGATGCGGTCCAGCGACGGGTCGGCGGTGCGTTGTGGTGCGGTCATGGCGACCTCCTGGAGACGTGGGCTTGTGCAACTCGACGATTGCACGTCGCCGCCGGCAGCGCAATCCCGAGGTTGCAGGCGACCCGGGAAGACCGCGGCGGGCCGACCTGTCGGACGGCACCCCGCCGGGTGGGCGCTATCCCCCGGCGCCGTCCTCGTGGTCCGCGGCCAGCGCCAGCGTCGCCTCGGCCCACCCGCGCATGGCGGCGTCGACCATCGACCCGTCGGCGGTGCGGGCGGCACCGGCCGGGCCGTCCAGCGCCTCCAGCACCTCCCGGGCGGCCGCCAGCTCGCCGGCGGTCGGCCGGAACGCCCGGCGGATCACCGGGACCTGGCGCGGGTGGACGGCGCTGCGGCCGTGGCACCCGACCGCCCGGCCGGCCGCGCACGACCGGGCCAGACCGTCCAGGTCGTCGAGCGCGGGGTAGGCGGCCATGGCCGGCCGGCGCAGACCCGCCGCGGACGCGGCCACCGCCAGCTGCAGGCGGAGCGGCGCGAACGCGGCGTCGCCCTCGATGCCCAGGTCCGACCGGAGGTCCGCCTCCCCCAGGCCGACGGAGACCACGCCGGGGGCCGCGGCCACCTCCGGTGCGGCGAGCAGCCCGCGGGCCGACTCGATCAGCGCGGCGACCGGCACGTCGGCGGCCGCCCGCAGCGCGGCCACGTCCGCGGGCGACTCCGTCTTGGGCAGCCGGACCTCGGCCGGCCGGTGGCCGGCCCCGAGCAGCCTGCGCAGCAGCTCGAGGTCCTCGGCCCAGCCGACGGTGCCGCGGGCGTTCACCCGGATCGCCATGCCGACACCGGCCACCTCGGTGCCGATCTCCCCGACGAACGTCTCGACGGCTGTGCGCGCCAGGTCCTTCCGCTCCGCCGCCACGGCGTCCTCCAGGTCCAGCACCACCAGGTCCGCCCCGGAGGCCACCGCCTTGGCGAACCGCTCGGGGCGGTCCCCCGGCACGTACAGGGCGCAGACCGGCCCGGGTGCGGCCCTCACACCGCTCCCTCCGCGCGCAACGCCGCGATGTCCTCGGCGGTGAACCCGACATCGGCCAGTACGTCGTCGGTGTCGGCGCCGTGGGCCCGTCCGGTCCAGCGGATCGACCCTGCCGCGTGCTGCAGCCGGAACAGCACGTTCTGCATGGCCACGTGCCGGAAGTCCGGGTCCGGGACGTCGACCACCGTGCCGCGGTGCCGGACCTGCGGGTCGGCGACCAAGCCGTCGACGGTGTAGACCGGGGCGACCGACGCCGACACCGCGTCGAAGGCGGACACCACCTCCGCGGCCGTGCGCCGGCCGATCCAGTCCCCCACCGCGGCATCGATCTCGTCGACGTGCTCGGCCCGCCCGGCGCCGGTGGCGAACCACGACCGGTGGACCAGGTCCTCGCGGCCGACCAGCGTCAGCACCCGCTCGGCGACCGAGGTGGCGCTGGAGGAGACCGCGAGGAAGACGTGGTCGGCGGACTCGTAGACGTTGCGCGGCGCGTTGTTCACCGAGCGGTTGCCGCTGCGCGGCTGGATGAGGCCCAGCTGGTCCCACGCGGTGATCTGCGGGCCCATCATCATCAGGATCGGCTCCAGGATGCTCAGGTCCACCACGTCGCCGCGGCCCGTCCGGTCCCGCTCGGTCAGCGCCACCATCGTCGCGAAAGCCGCTGCCAGTGCCGCGATCCCGTCGGCCAGCGCGAACGGCGGCAGCAGCGGCGGACCGTCCGGCTCGCCGTTCGCCCCGGCGAACCCGCTCATCGCCTCGGCCAGCGACCCGAAGCCGGGACGGTGGGCGTACGGGCCGGTCTGACCGAACGTGGTGACCCGGCAGACGACCAGCCGCGGGTTGTGCCGCCACAGCACGTCGGGCCCCAGTCCCCAGCGTTCCAGCGTCCCGGGCCGGAAGTTCTCGACCAGCACGTCGGCGTCGGCGAGCAGGGCCAGCAGCACGCGCCGGCCACCGTCGGTGTGCAGGTCGGCGGTGACGGTCCGCTTGTTCCGGCCGATGGTCTTCCACCACAGCCCGATGCCGTCCTTGCTGACGCCGTGCCGCCGGCTGCCGTCGGGATGCTGCGGGTGCTCCACCTTGACCACGTCGGCCCCGAAGTCGGCGAGATAGGTGGCGGCCAGCGGGCCGGCGAACAGCGTCGCGACCTCCACAACCTTGAGCCCGTGCAGCGGCGCGCCGCCCGGCTCGGCGGCATCCGACCGCCCGGCGTCGCCGTGGTCCGCCTCCGCGCGGCCGCTGTCGTCCTGCATCAACACGTCTCGCCTCCGTCGCAGCCCGGTCGGTCCCGTCGGGCCATCGGTCTCAGTAGTCGATCGGGCGGCCGGGCGCGACGATCCGCTCCGGCCCGAGCCGGGTCTCCGGTTCCGGACCCCAGGCCACGGTGAAGCCGACCGTCGCCGACCGGCCCACCCCGCGGCCCTGGTCGAGCGCCTTGGCGATCCAGCCGGGCGGTTGCGGTCCGGAGTCGAAGTACCACCCGGAACCCTCCCGTGGGCGATCCGTGCCGCCGACGAGCACCGTCCAACGGGTCGGCCCCTCCTGGTAGCGGTCCGCCGTCCGGAGCCAGACACCCGGTGCTGCCGCGCCTGTCCCGCTCGCGGCCAGCACCCACTCACCGGCGGTCGGCAGCCGCCCGCCGGCCCAGGCGCACCACGCCGCGGCATCGGCGGCGTCGACGAAGGTGACCGGAGCGCCGGCGTCCGCATCGCCGACGGCCGGAGCGCCGGAGGCCGCACCGTCGGCGGCCGCACCGTCCGGTGCCAGGAACCGGTACGGCACGGCCGGCCGGTAGCCGGTGTCGCGCAGGAACTCGAGGTACTCGCCGCGGGTGACCGGCGCGGTGCGCACCCGCGTGCCGCCCGCCGGCACCGTCACCACGCAGTCCTGCTCCATCACCGCATGCAGGTCCGGGGCCAGCGGTTTCCAGGCGTCGACCCACCAGGCACCGGAGAACATGCCGGTCTCCCGGCGGCGGAACCGCAGCACCAGCGGGTGTTCCCCCGCGGGCAGCGGGACGGCCCGACCGGCGGTCGCCGGCACGGCCCGGCCGGCGGCCGCCGCGCCGTGATCGGGCACCGCACGGTCCGCTCCGGCCGCGGGGCCGGCGCGGCCGGTACTCGGGACGCGCGGCGCCGGGGAGCCCAGCCGGCGCAGCGGCCGCTCCGGGAAGGCGGTCCCGGCCGCGGGAGCGGTTTCCGGCCCGGGCACCGCTCCGGCGGGCGGTGGTCCGGCCAGCGCGGCGCCCAGCCCGCGGGCCGGGACGGTGACCCGCCCCGCCGGCCCGGCCGGCGCACCCGTGGCGAACAGGTCCACCGCGGGCTCGGGCAGGTCGACGGTGGCGTCCGTGCCGGTCCTGTTGACCAGCAGGTAGAGGCGTCGGCCGGCGTCGGCGAACCGCGACGCGTAGATGCCCGCCGCGTCGGCCGCGGGACCCAGATCCACCAGCGGCGTCCAGTCGCCGTTCTCGAGCAGGTCGCCGAACCAGCGGTGCACGTGCCGCATCCGCCGGTGCCCGGCCCGGTCCCGCTCGTTCCACCCGACCCAGCTGCCGAACACGTTGTCCCACAGCAGCACCCCGCAGCCGTTCAGCCACGCGGACTGCAGCTCGTCGCTGTGGTCGCGGTTCCAGCGCCGGGTGTGGTGCTGCACGTGCCGCCGGTCCAGCCAGTGCGCGCGGAGCACGCCGGGCACCCGGCTGTCGGCGAACCACTGCGCCCAGGACAGCTGGTGGGTCCGCATCGCCGGGACGCTGATCCGGGACTCGCTCTCCAGCACCCGGTGCGTGCCCACCGTGGCGACCAGCTCGACGGCCGCCTCGCGCAGGGTGTCCAGGAACAGCCCGTCCGCCCGGAGCCGGTCCAGGGTGTCCCGCACGGCGGCCGCGTCGCCGGCGGGCGGTCGCCGGGTGGCGGTGTCCCACGGGTTGTAGTCGAGGAACACCCGGACGCCGCGGCGGTGCAGGCGGTCGACGACCTCGGGCAGGCCCGGCACGTCGTAGAAGTCGAACTGGTTCCGCTCGTCCAGGCCGATGACCGGGTACGCGTGCCAGAGCACCACCGCGTCGACGCCGCCGAACTCCCGGTCCAGGTGGTCCAGCAGGCGTTCCGGCTCCCAGCGGTCGAGATCCCAGTCGTACAGCCGGTCGTCCCAGAGCCAGGCGACGAACACCGTGCGGCACCGGGCGGCCCACGGCTGCGGCTCCGGACCCGGGATCCCGCCCGGCGGGACCCGCGCCGCGGCCTCGTCGCGCCAGCGGGCCAGCCGGCGCCGCCAGCGCGGCCGGTCGGCCGGGTCCGCGGGTCCCGCGAAGATCTTAGCGGCGTCCATGTCCGTGGTCGACGGCGGGCGGCCGTCCAGCCGGGACAGCGGCGCCAGCCCGCGGACCGGTTCGCCGTCCACGCCGCCGAGGTCCACGGTGACCGGCCCGTCCAGCGGCCGCGGATGGAGCAGGTCCCGGCCCGCCAGCACGTCGACGCCGTCCCGCAGGTCCTCGGCGTCGTCCTGGTCCGAGCGGGCGGCGTGACGGGTGACGCTCACGACGGCTGCCCGGCCAGCTCGACGGTGCGCCGCACCAGGTCCGGCACGCGGGCGTCGGCGAAGCCGGGCAGGCTGCTGGCCACCCGGCCGCCGATCGGGTCGGTCCACCGGTCGGCGATCCCTTCCGGCCCGACGACGGCGCCCACCAGCCCGCCGACGGTCGCGCCGGTGGAGTCGGTGTCCCACCCCGACACCGCGGTCAGCGCCACGGCCCGGTCGAAGTCCGTGCCGTGCCGGGCCACCGCGTAGCAGACCAGCGCCGCGTTGTTCACGGCGTGCACCCAGTGCAGGTGGCCGAACCGCTCGTACAGGGCGCCCAGACCCTGCTCGTCCGTCAGGCCGCGGTGGCCGAGGTCGACGGCCGTGTCGATGGCGGCGGCCAGGGTGCTGCGCGGCGGCACGACCGAGCGGCCGGCCTCGAGGACCGCGTCGGGGCCGGCCCCGGCGACCGCCGCGGCCGCCATGGCGGCGTTGGCCATGGCCGAGTAGAGCCCGCTGCCGGTGTGGCTGAGGCGCCCGTCGCGCCAGGCCAGCTCCGCGGCCTCGGCGGGCCTGCCCGGGCAGACCCAGCCGTAGACGTCGGTGCGGATCGCCGCGCCGATCCACTCGCGGAACGGGTTGGCGGTGACCGGCACCTGCTCCACCGGCAGGGCGTCCAGCAGGTTGCGGTAGGCGGCCCGCTCGGCCGTGAAGACGAGCGCGGCCGGCAGGTTGCGCAACCAGGAGTCGGCAACGTCCTCGGTGGTCAGCGCGCGACCGCGCCGCTCGACCAGCGCCAGCGCGAGCAACGAGTAGTTGATGTCGTCGTCCTCCGGCATGCCGTCGATGTTCTCGGCCATGCTGTGCACCCGGCTCGCCCGGTTCCACGGGTAGCGCTCGCTCACCTCGGCCGGGACCCCGGCGGCCGTGATGTAGCCCCGCAGCGGCCACTGGCCCGAGCTGCGCAGCAGGGCCTCGATGCCCGCCCGCGGCACCTTCTCGACGACCTTGCCGACCAGGCAGCCGACCAGCCGGCCGGTCCAGGCGCCGGCGGTCCGCCGGGCGAGCTCGGCGGCGCCGGGCACGGGCAGGGCGGCCGGGGGCGTCGCCAGCGTCGCCAGGATCGCGGCCAGGTCGCGCGGCTCGGCGGCGGCGTAGGCGGCGGCGACCGGGCGGGCGTCGAGCTCCGCCAGCAGCCGGCGGGCCAGCGCCACCAGCTCCGGCGCCGGCGGCTCGGGGGTGGCGCCGTTGCGGCCGATCGCCGGCGCCCCACCCGCGTCCAGCCAGCGCCGGCGCAGGTCCTCCACCTCTTTGCCCTCGTGCGCCGCCTGCTCGAACTCGTGGAGCAGGCTGTCCTCCGGCTGGACCCAGGTCAGCCTCACGACCCGGCCACGGCGACGCTGGCCTCGCGCCGGCGCCACCGCTGCTCGAGCCGGGCCCGGTCGTCCTCGGCGATCTTCCGGGCGACCGCGGCGAGGGTGCGGCCAGGCGCCCGCAGGTCGGTGCGGCTGGCCTCCTCGATGGCGTCCGCCCACTCCGCGGGCACGGCCGCCGTCCCGCCCAACGCCCCGGCCAGGCTGCCCACCATGCCGGCGATCGAGTCGCTGTCCCGGCCGTAGTTGACCGCGCCGAGCACGCCGCGCCGGAAGTCCCCGCCGGTCGCCACGAGGTAGCCGAGCGCGATCGGCAGTTCCTCGATGGCCTTGGTGCGGCTCGGCTTGCGGCTGTCGAGGGCGGGCTGCCGGTACACCGGGCCGACGGTGTCGTACGGCAGCACCGACTCCCGCAGGGCCCGGGCGAAGGCGAACGCGTCGG
Organism: Nakamurella endophytica; assembly: GCF_014646215.1. Classification (GTDB taxonomy): domain Bacteria; phylum Actinomycetota; class Actinomycetes; order Mycobacteriales; family Nakamurellaceae; genus Nakamurella; species Nakamurella endophytica. Next base: position 25,464 of record NZ_BMNA01000012.1, on the reverse strand, counting down.
CCTGCACCTCCGGGCCGATGTCGCGAGCGGCCGCCACCACGGCGGCCACCGCGTCGCGGGTGCCGTCCTTGGCCAGTTCCTGCGCCACCGCGACCACCGAGTCGACGGTGGCCCCGGTGGCCATGGCCTCGGCGACCGCGGCGGCCAGCACGCCGGCAGCCTCCCGGCCGTAGGAGGACTGGTGCGCCCCGGCCATGTCGATCGCCTCGGCGTAGGCGCCCTCCGGGTCGCCGGCGTTCACCACGCCCACCGGCGCGATGTACATGGCGGCGCCGCAGTTGACCAGGTTCCCGACGCCGGCCTCGCGCGGGTCGTTGTGCCCGTACCGCAGTCGCAGCACCAGCCACTTCTCGGCGAGGAAGACCCGCTGCAGCAGGACGGTCTCGGTCTCCAGCTCCGGGATCCAGTGCCGCTCGTCGACCATCTCGGGGACCAGGTCCGAGTCGACGGCGTACGCGTCCAGGTGCCGCGCCAGCCGGTCGTACACCCGGACCAGCGCGTGGGTCATGAGGGTGTCGTCGGTGATGTGCCCGTCGCCCTTGTGGTACGGCGACATCGGCCGGGCGGTCCGCCAGTCCTGGTGGTAGGGACCGACGATGCCGGTGACCGGTCCGCCCCACCGCTGCTCGATCTGCTCGTGCGTCCAGCCCTCGGTGGCACCACCCAGGGCGTCGCCGACGGCGCCGCCCACCAGGGTCGCGACGGCGCGGTCCTCGAACTCGTCCATGTCCTCTTCTCTCTCGTGCTCGTCGGTGTCCGGTCGGACCGGGTCCCCGGCGGCGTCGCGCCACCGGGGACCCGGGATGCGGCACCGGGTCAGCCGACGGCCGACCAGCCCTGCTTCAGGGCGTCGACGAGTCCCTGGTCGTCCAGCGAACCCGCGAAGTACTTCTGCAGCGACGGGATCATCGTCTGCGTCTTCCACTTCGGGTAGCCGTTCGCGGTCTGGAACGGCGCCGGCACCAGCTCGGTGGCGGTGGCCAGGATGTTGGTCCACCCGTCGGCACCCTTGGTCTGCGCCAGGATCTCGTCCCTGGCCGCCTGGGAGGACGGGATGAGCCAGTCGCCCTGGCCGACCGCGGCGAGGTTCTTGGCCGACAGGAAGTAGTTGATGAACTCGGCGGCCTCCTTCTGGTGCTGCGACTGCTGGGTCACCGACAGGGTCTGCGGGTCGGCGCCCTGGTGCGCGGAGGAGCTCCCGGCCAGCGGCGGCAGCACGGTCCAGTGCAGGTCCGCGGGACCGGAGTTCTTGATCGTCTGGGCGATGTAGTCGCCGCCGACCACCATCGCGTACTTGCCGGCGAAGAAGCCCGGCAGCGTGTCGGAGCCGCCCTGGGTGACGCTGGTGGCGTCCAGGTTCTTGTCCGTGATCATCTTCTTGATCCGCTGCGGCACCTGCAGCTCGTTGGCGCCGACGTCGAACGACGGGCTGTTCGGGTCGCCGGAGAAGAACGTCCCGTCGAAGCCCAGGCTCAGGTTGAGCACCGTCGCTGCCGGCGACTTGAGGCCCCAGCCGAGCCCGGCGTGGCCGCCGGTGGTCAGCTTGGCGGCCAGGGCCTGGAAGTCGTCCCAGCTCAGGCTCTTGCCGGTGGGAACGGGGACGCCGGCGGCCTTGAACTGGTCGGTGTTGGCGAACACCACGTACGACTGCAGCAGGGTGGGTTCGGCGTAGACCTTGCCGTCCACCGTCACCGTGTCCCAAATCGCCTGCGGGATGGACGCCTTCACCTGCGGGTCGATGTACTGCGAGATGTCGGCGAGGTAGCCCTGCTTGATGTAGTCGGTGATCAGGGACGCCTGGAAGTCCATGATGTCGGGCGCGGTGCCGCCCTGCAGCTGCGTCGTGTACTGGTCGCCGGCGCTGTCCGCGCTGCCCTGCTGCAGCGTCACCTGGATGTCCGGGTGGGACGAGTTCCAGTCGGCGACGATCTTCTTGACCGCCGCGACGGTCGGCGGCTGGAACGCCAGGCTCTCGAACGTCAGCGTGACCGGCGCCCCGCCGGATCCACCCGACCCCGACGAGGACGAGGCCTCGGACGTGGCGGCCGCCGAGCCGCCGGACGCGGCGCCCCCGGTGGAGCTGCCGGTCGCCGACGAGGACGTGCCGGCGGCGCCGCTGGACCCGCTGCTGGTGAAGATCGAGGATCCGCTGTTGCCGGACCCGCACGCGGTCAGCACCAGCGCGATGCCGCCGAGCAGGGCCACGGCGGCGGTGGACGAAGGGATACGCATGCGTTCTCCTCTGGGTTCCGGCAGCTCTGCCGGGTGGACGGACACGACGACGGGACAGGACGGTTCGGGACGGACGGGAGCGGCTGGACGGGTCAGCCCTTGACGGCGCCGGCGAGCAGTCCACCGGAGAGCCGCTTCTGCAGGAACAGGAAGAACACCAGGCTCGGTACGGTGGCCAGCACCGACCCGGCGGCCAGCGGGCCGAGCTGCAACTGACCCTCGGAGCCGACGTACTTGGCAAGCGTCAGGGCCAGCGTGCGCTTCTCGGTGGTGCTGATGAGCACCAGCGCGAAGAAGAACTCGTTCCACGCGGAGATGAAGGCGAACATGGCGGTCGCCACGATGCCGGGCGTCAGCAGCGGCAGCACGACGCTGAACACCACGCGGAACCGGCCGGCTCCGTCGACGGCGGCGGCCTCCTCGACCTCCTGCGGCACGGAGGCCATGTACCCCATCAGCATCCAGAGCGCGAAGGGCAGCGTCCAGACGACGTAGACGACGGTCAGCCCCGGCAGCGAGTCCAGCAGCCCGAACGACTTGAGCAGCAGGAACAGCGGGATGACGATGAGGATCGTCGGGAAGACCTGGCTGATCAGGATCCACAGCGTGGCCGCGGTGCGGGCACCGTTACGGAACCGGGTGAGCGCGTAGGCGGCCGGCACCGACACCACGATCACGATCACGGTGGCGCCCACGGAGGTGAGCACGGAGTTCAGCGCGGACCGCAACAGCCCCTGGTCGGTGAGCGCGATCCGGTAGTTGTCCCACACCAGCGACCGCGGGATCAGGCTCGGGTGGATGGACGCCAGTTCCCGGGCGCCCTTGAGCGAGATCGACACCAACCACAGCAAGGGGTACCCGAGGAAGAGCAGGTAGGCCAGCAGGGCCAGGTACTGGCCGGCCCGGGTCAGCGGTCGCGTGCGGTTCACCGTGACCTCCGCAGCCGGCTCGGCAGGTACGCCAGCATGATCAGCAGGATGAGCACGACCATCACGTCGGCCATCGCCGAGGCGTAGCCGAAGTTCCCGTACCCGAAGGCCTCGTGGTAGGCGAACAGCATGGGCAGCATGGTGTTCCCGCCCGGGCCGCCCGCGGTCAGCACGTACACCAGCCCGAACGAGTTGAAGTTCCAGATGAAGTCGAGCGAGGTGATGGCCGCGATGATCGGGTACAGCTGCGGCAGCGTGACGCTGACGAACCTGCGCCAGGTGCCGGCGCCGTCCACCGCGGCCGCCTCGTGCAGCGTCGGCGAGATGGACTGCAGCCCGGCCAGCAGGGTGACGGTGGTCTGCGGCATGCCGACCCAGACGCCGATGACGATCACCGTCGGCAGCGCGGAGTTGGCCTGCCCGAGCAGGTTCAGAGTGCCCTCGCCCAGGTGCAGCAGCCGGATGGACTCGTTCAGGCTGCCCACCGTGGGATCCAGCAGCAGCCGCCACATGATCGCCACGATGACCGGCGGCATCGCCCACGGCACCAGCGCGAGGGTCCGGGCCAGCCAGCGCAGCCGCAGGTCGGCGTTGAGCAGCAGGGCGAGCCCGAGCGCGGCGAGGAACTGCAGCACCGTGACGCTGACCGCCCACACCAGCCCGATCCGGAACGACTGCCAGAACAGGGCGTTGTGCGCCAGCTTGGCGAACTGGTCGAAGCCGACGAAGTTCGTGGTGACCCGGTAGCCGGCCCGGGCGTCGGTGAAGCCCAGGTAGATGCCGCGCACCAGCGGGAACACCGACAGCAGCAGGATCGGCACGGCGGCCGGCAGCAGCAGGAAGAGGCCGGAGCCGCTGCGGTACAGCCATCGCTGGAAACGCCCGGCGCCGCGCGGCGGCGGGGTGGGCGGCGCGGAGAGCGTCATCGCGGAGGTCATCGGTGCTCCTGCTCGGCGGGGCCGGCGTGGGGGTCGGCGGCGGCGGTCGAGGGCTGTGCGGTGGGATGGCCGGCGCCGACCGGCTCCGCGGAGCCGGTGGTCGACTCCCGCACCTGCAGGCGCGGGACCTCCCGCAGGCGCCGCAGCGGCGCCTCGGGGTCGGCGAGCCGGCGCAGCAGCAGCCGCGCCGCCATCGCCCCCCGACGCTGGGCGCCGAGGGCGACGCTGGTCAGGGTCGGCGTGCTGAACGCGGTCACCTCGGAGTCGTCCACCCCGACGACGGCCACGTCCTGCGGCACCCGGCGCCCGCGCCGGTGCAGCGTGTGCATGGCCGCGATGGCCAACACGTCGTTGGCCGCGAGCAGGGCGTCGAAGTCCGTGCGACCCAGCAGCCGGTCGAACGCGGTGAGCGCGGCCTCGTAGGTCCACGCGTCGGTGACCGACTCGAGCTCCGGGTCTCCGGGCAGCCCCAGAGCGCGGGCCGCGGTGCGGAATCCGGCGAGCCGGCGGGTGCCGGGATTGGTGTCGACCGGCCCGCCCAGGAAGGCGACCCGACGACGCCCGAGCCCGTGCAGGTGCTCCAGCGCGAGCCGGACGCCGGACGACGAGTCGACCGTGACGTTGTCGAGCCGGGCACCGCGGGGCAGCGTGCCGATGACCACCACCGGGATCGGCGAGGCCTCCAGCACCTGGACGAGCTCGGCGTTGATCCGGAGCGGGCAGATGATCAGGCCGTCGGCGTACCCGCGGGAGACGGTGTGCAGGGCGGTCGAGGTCCCGAGGTCGGCGTCCGAGCCGATGGCCGAGATCTGCAGCCGGTAGCCCGCGTCCCGCAGCACCCGCTCCACGCCGCGCATCATGTCGATGTAGGCGGGGTTGCCGAGGTCGTCGACGACGAGCGAGACCTGTTCCGTGCGGCGCATCTTCAGTGACCGGGCGGCCAGGTCCGGCAGGTATCCCAGCTCGGCGGCAGCCTTGCGGATGCGGTCGGCCGTACCCGGCCGCGCCGGGTGACCGTTCAGGACGCGCGACACCGACGCGACGGAGACGCCCGCCTCGCGGGCCACGTCGGCCAATGTCGACCTCATCGTCGTCCTGCCTGGAAACGTTTACGAGAACGTTTGCAGCATGATGGTCGCGGCCGGAGGTGTCAAGCGGCACCGGTGCGGTGGCGCTGCGGGCCGTCGCAGCGGATCGGGCCGAGGCGGTGGTTCCGACCGTGGGGGACCATCGGAAGCCGTGCCGGGGGGACGGCCGGACCGCCTAGAGCCAGTCCTCGACCCGGATGCCGTCGGCGGCGGACACGATCCGCTCCCCCGCCGCCCAGGCAGCGGCGAACGACACGTCGGACAGCCGCCGGCGGGCACCGTCCAGCAGCTCAGCGGTGCCGGGATGCCCGGGCCACGGCGCCCCGGTCCGCCGGGCGCGGGTGGCCGACGCAGCCAGACAGCGCACGGCATCGGCCGGTCGGCCCGCGGCGGACAGGTGGGCGGCCCGCTGCTCCAGCACACCGCCCGTGTTGAGCGCGCCGATGGCATCGCTTTGCCGGAGCGCCTCGGCCGTCCAGTGCAGCCCCGCCTCGACGTCGTGCAGGAACAGCGCGGCGATGCCCGCGGTCGCGCAGACGAACAGCAGGGCCTGGCCGTTCTCCCGGATGCCGTCGCGGCGCAGCAGCTGCTCGGCGCGATCCAGCGCGCGCTCCGGCGGCCCGGCGAAGAGCGCTGCGGCCGCCAGCACCGCCTCGGCGATCAGCGCCTCGTAATCCGCGCCGGCCGCGACGCAGCGGTCCAGTGCCACGCCGGCGACCCGGGCGGCGTAGGCCCAGTCGTCGCCGACCCAGCCGGCGGACGCGACGTCGACGAGCAGGCCGGCCGCCTCGGCGGCACGCTCACCGGTCACCGCCGCGAGCACCGGCACGCTGCGCTCCAGGTGCGGCCGCGCGTCGCCGGGCCGGCGGGCGATGGACAGCACCGCGCCCAGGGCGGCCGCCGCGGCCGCGGCGGGGAACGGCGAGCAGCCGGGATGGGCGACGGCGGCCGCCAATCGGCGGCGGCCCTCGACACTGCGGTTGCGGTCGTACCAGTAGCCGACCATCCGGCTCGCCAGCAGTGCCCCCCGGTCGCCGGCCGGGGCCGCGAACATGCTGTCCGCGGCCGCGGCGACGGTGGCGGCGTCGCGGTCCAGTGCCTCGTAGTGCTCCCGCTGGCCGGGCCGGCCGCGGCGCGGCCCGGTCGCCACCAGCCGGCTGACCCACCGGTCGCGGCGGTCGAGCGCCGCGGCCTCGTCTCCGGCGGCCCGCAGCCGCTCGGTCGCATCCGCCCGGACCGGGACGAGCTGCCGGAAGCGGGTCCGGCCGGTGGATGTGCGCTCCGTCGAGGTGGGGTCGGCGTCGGTGTGGTCGACGGAGAGCATCGACCGGTGCACCAGCCCGCCGAGGGCGTCCATGACGCCGCCGGGTGACAGCGGCGGCGTGCCGGCCACCGCCTGGGCGGCGGCCAGGGTGAAAGGCCCGGCGAGGACCGCGATCCGGCGGTGGACGACCTGCTCCGCGTCCCCGCACAGCCGGTGGCTGGCGTCGACGGCGTCGGCCAGGGTCCGGTCGCGCCGGTCGCTGCGCGCGTCCCGGGTCAGCCCCCGGGGATCGTCCGCGACGCTGTCGGCGATCTCGGACAGCGAGAAGGCCCGCGCCCGGCGGGCGGCGAGCTCGATGCCCAGCGGCAGGCCCCCGACGGAAGCGCAGATGCGGCAGATGTCGACCACCGCGGCGGGGTCGGGATCCGCCCCGGCTCCGGGGCCGGTCCCGCGACGCCAGCGCTCCACGAACAGGCGGACGGCGGGCAGTGCGGCCGCGTCCGGTCGGTCCCCCGGTGCCACCTCCAGCGGCGCGAGCCGGTGCACGGCCTCCAGGTCCAGGTCGAGCGGCTCCCGGCTGGTGGCCAGGACCGTCACCCCGGGACACCGGGCGGCGACCCGGCTCACCAGCGCGGCGACCCCCGGCACGACCTGCTCGCAGTTGTCCAGCACCAGCAGCACGGTCCGCGGTGACAGGGCACGGACGACGGCGTCCACGGGATCGGCACCGGCCATCTGCACGCCCAGCGCGGACGCGACGGCCACCGGCACGCCGTCGTCGACGGTGACCGACGTCAGGTCCACCCAGCCGGCGCCGTCCGGATGGCGCTGCCGGCGGTTCCAGGCTGCCGCAGCGGCCACCGCGGTCTTACCGACACCCACCGGCCCGGTGAGCGTCACGATCGGGACCCGGTCCAGCAGGTCGTGGACGTGCGCGAGATCGTCGTCGCGGCCCCACAGCCGGCCACCCGGGGCGGCAGGCGCACAGGGCCGGCGAGCCCGCCGCCGGACGCCACGGCCTGCGCTCCCGACCCCTGCAGCACCGGGTCCTGCGCCAGCACGGCGGCGTGCACGCCGGTCAACTCCGGACCCGGTCGTACGCCCAGCTCCGCGGCGAGCAGGGCCCTGGCATCGGCGAAGGTCGCAAGCGCGTCGGCCTGCCGCCCGGCCCGGTAGAGACCGAGCATGCGCTGTGCCCACAACCGCTCCCGGAACGGATGGTCGCGGAGGAGGGGCAGCACGTCGGACGCCGCCTGCTCCGGACGCCCGAGGTCGAGCAGTGCCTGGATCCGGGTCTCGCGCACGTCCAGGCGGACGGAGTCCATCCGGTGCCGGACCGAGGCCACCCAGGGCGCGTCGGCGATGCCGTCGAACGGGACCCCGCGCCAGCGCTCCAGTGCGCGGTCCGCCGCCTCCAGGGCCGCGCCGGGATCCCCGGCCCGCAGCGCCGAGGCCGAACCGGCCGCTCCGGCGGCGAAGGCGCGGGAGTCGACCTCCCGGTCACCCGCCACGATCCGGTAACCACCGGGCTCGGTCCGCAGCACCTCGCCCGGTCCCCGCGCCTCCCGATCCGGGTCCAGGATCCGGCGCAGCCGCCACAGCAGCGAGTCCAGCGCCGCCTCGGCGCGGACCGGCGGCGACCCGGTCCACGTGGCCTCGACCAGCCGGTCCACCGGGACGGCGTCACCGGCGTGGGCGACCAGCACCGCCAGCAGCGTGGACAACCGCCGCCCGGCGATCCGGAGCGGGACACCGTCACTCTCGACCCGCAACGGACCGAGATCGCGGAACTGCACGGCGCGACGGTAGCCTCCGCGCGGCCGCTCCCGGAAGGTCACCGGCGGCGGACACGGCGCCGACGCGGTGGAAGTGCTGCACGCCCACGGCTCACCTCGGCTGCCGGCCGGTCCGGGTCGACACCGGACGTCGGGACGACCGTGCCGGAGGGCACTCACCCGACGCTCGCACGTGCCCCGTCGAGGCGTGAGAGCGCGCGGTGAGTCGTCGCCCTAGCGTCGGGAACGACAGCCCGCGACGGCCGGGCGGCGAGCGGAGGGGCCAGGACATGGCACTGGGCGACACCATCGGGATCGACGACCGCACGGTGCTGGTACTGGGTCAGGAGCTCGACGTCGAGGGTGGGCAGCCGGACGTCGCGAACGCCCTGCTGCACCGGGTCGACGACACCTTGTTCCTGGTCGACACCGGCGTGACCGAACGGTTCCGGGACGCGGTGACCGCCGCGGTCGACCGGGTCGGACCCTGGCAGCGCCTGGTCGTCCTGACGACGCACGGGCACGTCGACCACGTCGGCAACAACGACCTGGCCGACGACCTGGCACAGCAGCGCGGCGTCCCGGTCGAGCACCACCTTCCCGCGCGGGACCTGCCGCAGCTGCTCGACCCCGAGTCCTACTGGGTGCAGTCGTTCTCCCGCATCGCCGGCGTGGTGCCGCTGCCGGCTCCGCCGCGCCTGGTCGGGGACCGGGTCGTCTCGCTCTTCCAGCCGCTGCGGCCGTTCGGCCTGTCGACGCGGACCTACGAGCAGCGGCCCCTCGAGCGCATCCGCGTCGGTTCCCAGCGGATGACCGGATGGACCTTCGCCGACGGTGCCGTGCGGGTGCTGCGCACCCAGGGCCACTGCGCCGGGCACGTCGTCGTGCACCTGCGCGACAACCGCCTGCTGCACCTGTCCGACGAGGGCAACGGCCCGTGCGGCGTCATGCACGACGCCGACCAGTTCAAGCTGCAGGCCGCACTGGGTGCGGTGGCCGCCATGGTCGACGAGGGCGAGGTCACCACGCTGACCGACGGTCACAGCTTCGAGGTCGCGGATGCCCGGCAGGCGGCGGACCGGGTGGACGCCCTGCTGGAGCAGGCGATGATCCTGCAGGAGCGGGCGCTGACCCTGCTCCCGGACCGGGGCCCCGTGCACCCCGGCGAGTGGGTCGAGGGCTACGCCGGAGCCGTCGCCGAGCTCGAGGTGGGCGGAGCGAACCCGAACGCCTACTTCACCGGCATGATGGCCGTCAACCAGCTCCGCGAGCTGGGTCTGCGACCGGACGACGACGGCGCCCACGCGGCGTGGCGCCGACCCGACCTGGTCACGCCGCGGCCGCCGGCCGGGACGCCGCGGGGTCTGGCGCTGGTCCCGGCAGCGGTGTCGATGGCGGCCTGGAAGATCCGGCGGCGCGACCGCTGACCCGGGCCGCGGCCCGCGGACCGGCGCGGACCGGCGCGGACCGGCGGCTGTCACGGAGCGTGACCCCGCTCGGCGTCCTGATGAACCCCGTGGTGGATCCGGTGATCCCGCCGGCGCACGGTTCCCCGCGTGGCGCAGCGCTTTTACCATGACAGGTATCCGGCAACGGCCAGGCGGACATCCGTGTCGCCGGTCCTGCATGACGGCCGGCAGCAGATCACCTGTGTCCGTTCGCCTGTGGAGGAAGCCTGTCGTGGGAGATCCCCGTCTGTCCGGAGTGTCGCGACGCACCCTGATCCGCGTCGGCGGGGTCGGGCTGGGTGGAGCCCTTCTCGGTGCCGGGCTGGCGCTGCCCGCGTCGGCGGACCCGTCGGCACCGACCGCGCACGGTGCCGACGGAGCCCCGGCGGGCGATCCGCGGGTCGCGGGCCGTGCCACCGGCACCACCACGGCCGGCGCGGCGCCGGCGGCGACCCCGATGACCTCCTACAACGGCTGGACCGTCGGCACGCCGGGGTCGAGCATCGGCATCGCGCCGTACGCGGTACCGGGCACCTCGCTGACCCTGCAGCTGCGCTCCGGCGACGTCGGCACCGTGCTGTCCTACTTCGCCGGCCGGTTCCACACCGAGGTCGAGAAACTGCAGCCGTGGCAGTGCGGCGGCTACGAGTACCGCAGGAACGTCAACAACCCCACGGTCTGGTCGAACCACGCCTCCGGCACGGCGATCGACCTGAACTGGGAGCTGCACCCGAACACCAAGGCGGGCACCTTCTCCCCCGCGCAGCTCGCCGCGCTGCGCCGGATCCTGGAGTACACCGGCAAGGTCGTGTACTGGGGCGGCGACTACAGCCGCACCAAGGACGAGATGCACTTTGAGATCAACGTCGGCCCGGGCAGTGCGGCGCTCGCGGAGCTGGTGGCGAAGATCCGGTCGGACGCCCGGGGCACCGTCGTCAGCCTGCGCGCGCAGATCAACGACCGCCTGGTCACCGCCGAGAACCGGGGAGCCGACCCCTTGATCGCGAACCGGACGGCCGCCGGCCCGTGGGAGAAGTTCGACATGCTCTTGCTCGGATCGGGCCGGGTCGCCCTGCGGGCGCACGCGAACGGCCGGTTCGTCTGCGCCGAGTCGCGGGGCACCGAACCCCTGATCGCCAACCGCACGACGGTGGGCCCGTGGGAGACCTTCGTCCTGGTGCGCAACTCGGACGGCACCGTCTCGCTCCGAGCGGTGATCAACGGCCGCTACGTGACCGCCGAGTCGCACGGCCGCGCGGCGCTGATCGCGAACCGGACCGCCATCGGGCCGTGGGAGCGCTTCGCCCCGATCGGCTTCTGAGCCGTCAGCTCTCCCCGCAGCCGGCGGCGTCCGCCACTGCCCGCACCAGCGCCGGCCCGTCGGCCAGCACCGGGTCGTCGTGCCCGGCACCGGCCACCTCCACCAGTGTCCCGTCCGGGGCCGCGGCAGCGACCTCGCGACTCTGCGCCGGGTCGACCAGCGTGTCCCGCGTCCCCAGGACGACGGTCACCGGCACGCCGATGCCCCGCACCGTGGCCAGCAGCGGGAACCGGTCCCGCAACAGGAGCCGGACCGGGAGGAACGGGTAGGCGTCGGCGGCCACGGCGGCGAGGTCGGTGAACGGCGAGCGCAGCACCAGTGCGCGCGGCGGGTGCCGAGCGGCCAGCTCGGTGACCACCGCGCCGCCGAGGCTCTCCCCCAGGTACACCAGGTCGGCGTCGGCGAAGCCCCGGCCGGCCAGGAAGCGGCGCGCCGCCAGCGCATCGGCGGCCAGGCCGCTCTCCGACGGTGCACCGGGATTGCCGCCGTAGCCGCGGTAGTCCAGCAGCAGCACGCCGAGCCCCGCGGCGGACAGGGCGCGCAGCAGCGGCGCCCGTCCGGAGCGGTTGCCCCCGTTCCCCGGCGCCACGAGGACGGCCGTGCCGCACCCTTCGCGCGGCGCGACGTACCAGGCGCCCAGCGCCAGGCCGTCGTCGGTGGTCAGGGTGACGTCCGCGGCGCCCGGCACCAGGGTGCGTGCGGGCGGCACAGGCGAGCGGTCGGCCGGGAAGACCAGCCGGCGCTGGAGGATCCACAGCAGTGCCAGCAGGACGGCGAGCAGGACGACGACGACCAGGACGACGCGCAGCGCGGTCCCCGCGGCACGCGGCATGCCCACCACCACCCCGTCGGTGCGACGCCGCCCGTCGTCCGGGGCGGCTGGCCCCATGGTGCCCGCCGGGCCCGGGTCAGCAGCCGACCACCGGGCTGCCGCCTCTGCCCGCACCGAAGTCCATCCGCAGGACCACCCGGCGCGGCGTCGGGTGGGTGACCTCCCGGAAGCCGGCCTCCTCGAACACCTGGCGGGCACCGACGTGCAGCTCTCCCCAGGTGACCGGCCGGCCGGGACGGGTCACCATCCCGTAGGCCTCGACGGCCCGAGCGCCGTGGGCGCGGGCGTGGTCGGCCGCCGCCCGCGCCAGCACGTAGGTCAGTCCGCGGCCGCGGTGCCCGGTCCGCACCACCAGGCAGGTCACCGCCCACACCCCGTCGTCGTCCGGGTCGGTGTCCCGGCCGGCCCAGGGGATGCGGGACGACCGCAACTTCGGATACGCCGTCCGCGGCTCGACGGCGACCCAGCCCGCCGGCTCGCCGTCGACGTAGCCGACGAGCCCGCTGGTCGGTCCGGGTCCTCCACGGTCACAGCCGGTCTGCTCGCGGAGCGCTGCCGTGCGTTCGGCGAGCGTGGTGTCCCGCCAGATCCAGCCCGGCACCTTGAACCGCTGACACAGGCAGCGACCGGCGTCGCTGCGGCACAGCACCGCCAGGATGTCCGCCCAGGACGCCTGGTCGGCCGGCACCACGGTCACCTCCGCGGCGGTCAGCGGCGGGTGCCCGCTCGGGTTCACCGGCAGCCCGTCCCGCCGTCGCCCGGCGTCACCGGCGGATCCGGGCAGGCGCCACCGACCGCCACCGCTGCGACCCGCACCGGGGACCACACCGGGGACCACGGAGGCACCGTCACTGTCGCCGGCATCGTCGTCACCTGTCTCTCTGGGTCGTTTCCCTCCGGCCGCACCGCGCGGCACGGTGGGGTCCGGGGCGGGATCCGCACGCAGCTCCCGGCTGCGGAGCACCGCCGCGCCGGTCGCAAGGCCTGCCGGCCCGCCGACCAGGTTAGGGTCGCTTCCGGACGACCTGCTTCCGGATGGGCGGATCCCTGTGACGGCCGATGCCAGCCCCACCTCCCGCGCGCTGATGGTGCTGGAACTGCTGCAGGGCAGTCCCGGGATCACCGCGGACCGCCTCGCGGAGCGGCTGGGGGTCACCGGCCGTGCCGCGCGGCGCTACGTCGCCGTGCTGCGCGAGGCCGGGATCCCGGTGGAGTCGGTGCGCGGCCCGTACGGCGGGTACCGGCTGGGCCGCGGCCTGCGGCTGCCGCCGCTGGTGTTCACCTCGACGGAGGCGCTGGGGCTGGTGATGGCCGTCCTGGACGGGCACCACCAGGCCGGCGCGACGACCGACCCGGTGGGCAGCGCGCTCGGCAAGATCATGCGCGCGCTGCCGGCGGCGGTGGCGGCACAGGCCGAGGCGGTCCGGCGGATCACCGCTGCGGCACCGGACCGGGCAGCGGTGCGACCGGACCCGACGACGACGGCCGCCCTGGTGCAGGCGTGCGCCGACCGGCGGAGGGTGCGGCTCGGATACCGGTCGGAGGCGGGTACGGAGTGGGTCACCGACGTGGACCCGTGGGCCGTCGTCGTCCGGCACGGCCGCTGGTACCTGGTGTGCCGCTCCTGCCGGGCGGATGCGGTCCGGGCCTACCGGGTGGACCGGGTGCGGTCCGTGGAGGGCGTCGACGCGGTGTTCGACGTGCCCGAGGACCTGGATGCCGTGGCGCTGCTGGAGGAGAACCTGGCCGAGGGCTGGGAGTTCACCGCCGACGTGCTGATCCAGGCGCCGACGGCGGAGGTGGTGCAGCGGTTGCCGCGCTCGCTCGGCAGGGTGCAGCCGGTGGACGACGACACCTGCCGGCTGGTCGGCACCACCAGCAACCCGTGGTGGTACGTCGAGCAACTGGCCGCGATCCCCGTGCCGTTCCGGATCCTGGGGGGACGCGAGATCCGCCACGCTGCAGCGGCCGTCGGGGAGCGACTGACCGCCGCGGCCGGGCAGCCCGCGGGTGCCCCGGCCGAGCCGCCCGGGGATCGCGCGGCACCGCCGCACGTCTGACACCGCGGCGCGGTCAGAGGTTCGGACACCGCGGCCCCGCCGCAACATCGGACACCGCGGCCCCGCCGCAATATCGGACACCGCGGCCCCGCCGCAACATCGGACACCGCGGCCCCGCTGCACATCGGACACCGCGGCGGGGTCACCGTCCGGCGCCGTCGCCGGAGTCCGTGGCCGACCGGTGCAGCCGGACGGGCAGGAACGGGTAGCGGACCATGCGCTGCACGACCTCCGGCGGCCGCGGCGCCGACCACAGGTACCCCTGGCCGTGTTCGCAGCCGAGCCGGTGCGCCTCCGTTGCCTGGGCCGGCGTCTCGATGCCCTGCAGCGCCACCCGGACGCCGAGGTCGGAGGCGAACCGGGCCAGCGCCCGGATCCTCGCCGACCCCGCCGGCGTGCCGAGCCCGGCCGCCAGGCTCCGGTCGATCTTGATCCCGTCGACGGCACCGTGCAGCAGCAGTGGAAGGGGCGACTCCTCGCCTCCGACGTTGTCCGACCACACCCGGTAGCCCAGTCGCCGGAACCGTTGCACGGACTCCGCTTCCAGCTCCGGCGCGCGGCCCGTGCCGGTGAACTCCAGGTCCAGGGCCGCCGGCTGGACGCCCAGCGACGTCGCCACCTCGTGGACCGCGACGGCCGCGCCGGGGTCGCGCAGGTGCCGGCCCGACAGGTTGACGGTCAACCGCAGGGCGGGACGCCACCGGCGCCAGCGCAGGACGTCCGCCAACGCCGCCCGCAGCACGGCCAGGTCCAGCTCCACGACGAGGTCGCTGTCCTGTGCGGCGGGCAGGAACGAGCGCGGGGTCCGGACCACGCCGGAGGGCTGTGTCCACCGCGCCAAGGCCTCGTAGGCGACCGTCCGCCGGCTGCCCAGGTCGACGATCGGCTGGTACCAGGGGCGGATTTCGCCGGCCCGGACCGCCGACAGCACCTCGGCCGCCGTGGCGGACGCGGCGCCGGTGGGGTCCCGGCGGCGCAGCAGGTCCCACTGGTCCTCCAGGACCGCCGCGGCGTGCACCAGTTGACCGACGAGACCGTCGGCGACGGCCCGGGGTCGTGCGTCCACGACGCAGACCGACCCGACGACGTAGGACTCGCGGCTGCGGATCGGCGCGCCGGCGAAAGACCCGACCCAGCCGTTGCGGACGTGCGGGAACTCCCGGAAGCGGCGATCCGCCCGGGTGTCGGCGACGGCGAGCGGGCGCCCGGTACGGACCACCGTGTCGCAGATGGCCTGCGCGCGCGGCATCGTCGGGACGTCGTCGACGCCGACGGCGCTCACCGTGTACTGGTCGGTCTCCTCGAGCAGGTTCACCATCGCCACCGGGAAGGCGGTGGCGTCCGCGGTGAGCTGCAGGGTCGACCGGAACCGATCGGGATCGGCGTCCGCCCGGTAGCGGCGCGCGGTCCGGGCGCGGCCGGAGTCGTCCCCGGCGCACCCCGCTGCGGACCCCGCCATCTGCCTCGTCCCGTCGTCCCTGCCCGACCCGGCCGCGGCGACGCCCGGCGGTGTGCTGCGGGCGTCGCGTTGCGGACACCGTCCGCCGCACGTACCTCTACGGAGGGTAGTAGCCCGCACCCCTGCCGGCGCGATTCCGCCGGTCGGCCACGCCGGTGCCGGCCGCGCGAGGGCGGAGCCGGTCCAGGGCATCGGGCGGGTGGCGGACGTCGGGTCAGTCCCGGGCGTCGTCCTCCGTGTCACGCGGGTCTGCGTCGTGCGCCTCCTGGCAGTGCTCGGCGAGTGCGTCGTGCAGGGCGGGCCAGGCGGGCGGCGGGCCGGGTACCCACCACTGCTCCAGGCGCTCCCGCACCGCTGCCGGTGGATCCACGGCGACCACCGGGACCGCCGCAGGGTCGGCCGGAACGGGGCCGGTGACGGCCGCCGACAGCACCCGAACCCCGTCCTGGTCGCAGCGGGTGAGCAGCGCGAGGTCGCAGACGGCGGCGTGTGGCCGGCGGTCGAGGACGTCGCGCAGCACCGCCGTCGCCTGCTCCGCGCTGCTCTCGTCGAGGACGCCCTGGAAGCGGACCAGGGTCGTGAAGCCCAGCTGCACCGGCGTGACGGCGAGCCGGCCGGGCCGGGGGCGGGCGTCATCGGCCCGCCGCAGCGTCCGCACCACGGCGGCGTAGGTGTCGATGCGTGATTCGCCGCGCGACCGGGCGACCACACTGTCAGCCCCGTGCCGGTCCAGGATCTCCTCGAAACGCGGTCCCGGGTCTACACTCTCGCCGGTCGGTCCGGACGTGGCATCGGCGTAGTCCAGGGCGTCCGCCACGGCACCGTGGGGCCGGGCGAACCGGGCCAGCCGGTCGGTGAGCCCGCGGTGGCGGGCTTCCACCGCCGCGCCGGAGTGGTGGGCGACGAGCCGCGCGAGTTCGTCGGCGCCCTGCTCCGCCAGGTGCCGGGCACCGTCCAGTGGGTGGAACCCGGTCACCGCCAGGGCCCGGCTGTAGCCGATGTCGTGCAGGTAGGCCGCGGCGATCAGCAGCGGGCGGTCGGCGAGGTCGACGCCCACCGCGGCCCACCGGGCGCTGTCCGCGACCTGCCGGGTGTGCGCCCAGCGGTCGGGCAGTGCGGCCAGCAACCGGGCCGCCTCGGCGGCCGCGCGCTCGACGATCGCGGGGTCGGCGGGTGGCGGCCAGCGTGGGGACGGGACGGGCACCGGGCGATGCTGCACCGGCCCGGCGAACAGGACGTGAACTGCAGGCCAGCAGGAAGCGGCGGCGGACGGGCCGCGCCGGTGTCCGCGTGGGGGCGGCGGTCCGGCGGCCGGCACGGCGGTCCCCGGCCGGTCCGGTATCAGCCGCAGCGCAGGGGTGCTCCATCACGGCACCGGCGCGCGCGGGCCCACATCACGGATCCCGGTGGGGACGGCCCGCCCGGATCCTCCACGGCGACCGGTGCCGGCACCGGTCCCCACCACACAGAGAGGTGATCCTGATGGACATCACGGCACCCGTCGGACTCGGCGGCTCGGAACTGCACCAGGCCGTCCGCGCCGAGGCCGACCGCATCGTCCGGGAGACCAAGGGCGACGTCGCCGCCCAGACCGCTGTGCTCTACGGCATGCTGCGTCGGCGCGGCCTGCTCCAGGACGACGAGGTCGAGACGCTGTCGGCACTGGCCCGGCTCGGCGCCGGAACCGCTGACGGCGACGGCGACGCGCGCACGGCCTTCTTCCGGGCGCGCGACGTGCACAGCGCCCTGCTGGCGAGCGGGACGGCGAGTCCGGTGGCGCTGGCCCTGGCGTCGTCGGCCGTCGGCTCGTACTCGGTGGAACCGGCGCCGGGCGGTTCCGGCGTGACCGTCTACGCCAAGAACCAGGGCGAGTGGGAGAAGCGCGGAGCAGCCCTCGGCGCGCTGATCGGGGCCGACTGGGGCGCGGGTGGTGCGGCGATCGGCGGCCTGATCGGCGGTGCGGTGGGGGCGGCCGTCGACAAGTGCGTGTCCTGAAGCCTGGGTCGAGGCGTACGACACTCACAGCGCGACGCCCCCCGTCCCGGTAGGCCCGAGGACGCTCGACGCCGGTCGGGAGGACGGGCCGACGACCGGGAGTACACTCCGCTCTGCCTTCCGCCACCTGAGGAGACCTGCGTGAGCGACGATCGTCGGTTCAGCGAGATGATCGCCACCGTCGCCCGCGACCTCGCCGCGGAGCCGGACCTGCAGCACACCCTGCAACGGGTGGTGGACCTGGCCGCGGAGCACCTGGGCAACGACGCCTACGTCGGCGTGTCGATCGTCCACAAGCGGGGCCGGGTGGACACGCCGGCGAGCAGCGACGACCGCGCGGCCCGCGCCGACCAGCTGCAGTACGAGCTCGGCGAGGGCCCGTGCCTGGATGCCATCTGGGAGCGGGAGACCTTCGGGATCGGGGACCTGCTGCACGAGGACCGCTACCCCCGCTGGGCGCACCGGGTCGCCGAGGAGACCGGGATTCGCAGCAGCCTGTCCTTTCAGCTGTTCACGTCCGAGGACACCCTCGGGGCGCTCAACGTCTACTCGCCCCACCCGGCCGGATTCGCCGACCGGGGACGCGAGGAGGGGCAGGTCTTCGCCGCCCAGGCCGCGATCGCGCTGCAGAGCGCCAGGACCGAGGACAACCTGCGCACGGCCTTGGCGACCCGCACGCTCATCGGCCAGGCACAGGGCATCCTGATGGAGCGCTACCGGATGACCGCCGACCAGGCGTTCGACGTGCTGCGGCTGGCCTCCCAGCGCAGCAACGTCCTGCTGCGCGATGTCGCCGACCGCCTGGTGCAGACCGGCGAGACGCCGGCGGTGGAACCGAGCGACTGACTGTCCGTCCACGCACGGCCGGCCGGTTCGGGCGGTTCGGGCGGCCCGCTGCAGGACCGCCCGAACCTGGACCGTGCAGTGCCCCGGGACTCCGCGCCGTCTGCAGCGTCCGGTACCCCGCACCGGTCGGAACAATCGCCGGCCACCGTGGTCAGGTCCCGGGCAGGGTCCCGGTGGAGACCAGCTGCCGGGCTACGTCCCGCAGCTTGGTGTTGGCACGCTGCGAAGCCCGGGTGAGCACGGTGAACGCCTCGTCCGCGGTGATCCCGTTGCGCTCCATGAGGATGCCCTTGGCCTGCTCGATGACGGCCCGGGAGGCCATGGCGGCCCGCATCCCGGCCAGGTCCTGCCCGGCCTGCACGCCCAGCCGGGCGTGCCCGACGGCGAGCGCCACCCAGGACGCGACCTCCTGGCCGAACTCGACGTCCGTGTCGCCGAAGGCCTCGGGACGCGTCGCGTAGTTGTTCACCGCGCCGATCACCGCGTCCTGGAAGGGCAGCGGCACGGACAGCGAGCTGCGTACGCCGATCGCTGCCGTGTGCCGGGCGTAGTCCGGCCAGCGTTGCTCGGTCCGCATGTCGTCGACGACGAAGATCTGGCCGGCCCGCCCGGCGTCCAGGCACGGTCCGTGGCCGCGCTCGTACTGCAACTCGTCGGCGTCGATGGCCAGCTGACCGTCGAAGGCGGCGGTGTGGGCGTCGTCGCCGCGCACCAGCGTGATGGACGTGGCCTCCGCCCCGGGCATCGCACGACGCGCGATGCCGGTGATCTCGGTGAGCACGACGGACAGGTCGCGGCCGACGACGACGACGCGCGCCAGTTCCTCGTGCAGGGCGGTGAGGTCCGCCATCGATCCGGTGTCCTCCATCGAACGGTGAAGCTGCAACATACCGGGCGACGCCGCCGGCGCACCCGTGGCGACGGCCGGCACCGGGACCCCGGCGGCGGTGCGGCCCGCGGACGGTGCGGCGGGCCATGGGACGCCGGCCGCCCGGCCGCCGGCGTCCGACGTCCGGCGCGGCGATCCTGCCGGGGGTCGTGACAAACCGGCGGGAGTGATCTACGGTATGCGCACCCCACGGGGGACGCGCCTCTGGGGCGCCTTGCCAGGTTCGATTCCTGGGTCCTCCACCACCGGCCGCGCGAGCCGACACCGGTCGAGTCACCCGGACTGCTGGCTCTGCCCACCGCCTCGCCCCGGCTCCGCCCTGCACCATCGGCGTTCCGCGCGGCTGCCCGAGGCCGATCCGACCGGACGCCCGGCCGCCGCAGACACCCGAAATCCCGCTCGCTCGACGTCGGCGGGCGCCGCTGCCGTCCCCGGCGCGGGTCGGTCGCCGGTTCTTCCTGCTGTTCTGCATGGTCCGCCGGGCGCCCTGCTGGTCGGATCGGGCGGGGACCACCCCGGTCCCGACCCCGAGGAGCAGGAGACCCATGACCGACGTCGTCCCCGTCCTGGAACCGGCCGCGCAGGAGTTCGCCGACGCGACCGACGCACCTCCGTACCTGTTCGACCTGCCGATCGAGGAGGGCCGCCGCACCGTCGACTCGGTGCAGGACGGCGACATCCCCGCGCCGGCCGTCGACGTCACCGACGTGACCGTCCCCGGCGGCCCGTCCGGCCAGGTGTCCGTGCGCATCTACCGCCCGGCCGGCAGCACGGGACCCCTGCCGGTGGTGCTGTACACGCACGGTGCCGGCTGGGTCTTCGGCAACGCACACACCCACGACCGGCTCGTGCGGGAGCTGACGGTGCGGGCGCAGGCGGCGACCGTGTTCACCGAGTACAGCCTGTCCCCCGAGGCGCGCTACCCCACCGCGATCGAGGAGATCTACGCGGCGTTGCAGTGGATCGCCGGCTCCGGCGCCGAGCACGACCTGGACCCCGCGCGGATCGCCGTCGCCGGGGACTCTGTCGGCGGCAACATGTCGGCGGCGGTCACCCTGCTGGCCAAGCAGCGGGGCGGCCCGCGGCTCACCGCGCAGCTGCTCTACTACCCGGTCACCGACGCGGAC
The DNA here is from genome assembly GCF_014646215.1 of Nakamurella endophytica. Lineage (GTDB taxonomy): Bacteria > Actinomycetota > Actinomycetes > Mycobacteriales > Nakamurellaceae > Nakamurella > Nakamurella endophytica. The sequence continues at coordinate 5,261 of NZ_BMNA01000012.1, read as the reverse complement.
TTCGACACCGGTTCCTACCGGCAGTTCGCCGAGCACTACTGGTTGCGACGCGATGCCATGCAGTGGTTCTGGGACCAGTACATCGCAGATCCCGCGCAGCGCAGGGAGATCACCGCCTCACCGCTGCGGGCGAGCACCGACGACCTGGCCGGCCTGCCGCCGGCGCTGGTCGTCACCGGTGAGGCGGACGTGCTGCGGGACGAGGGCGAGGCCTACGCCGCCAAGCTGCGGACCGCAGGGGTCCCGGTGACCGCGGTCCGCTATCTGGGCGCCATCCACGACTTCGTGATGGTCAACGGCATGCGTGACACCCACGCCGCCCGGGCGGCGACGGCACAGGGCGGCGAGTTCCTCCGCGCCGCGCTGCACGACCGGTGATCCGGCCCCGCCGGGCCCCGGCCGCCCGGCTCGCCACCGTGACTCCCGGGGGCCTTGGAACGACCGTCACCGCCACCACCGGCACCACTGCCATCCCCCGCCCGAACAGGAGCACACCGTGACCCCCTCCCCCACCGTCGTGCTGGTGCACGGCGCCTTCGCCGACGCGAGCAGCTTCTCCGCCGTCGTGCCGCAGCTGCTCGGCGACGGGCTGCGCGTCGTCGTCCCGGCCGTCCCCAACCGCAGCCTGGTGGGCGACTCCGCCTACGTGGCCTCGGTCGTCCGGCAGATCGACGGTCCGGTGCTGCTCGTCGGGCACTCCTACGGCGGAGCGGTCATCACCGTGGCCGGCGCCGAGCCGAACGTCGTCGGACTGGTCTACCTGGCCGGGTACGCCCTGGAGGAGGGCGAGAGCCTCGGTGAGCTGCAGGGCGGCTTCCCGGACTCCGACCTGGCGGCCGCGCTGGTCTACCGGCCGTACCCGGTCGACGGCGGCACCGACGGGACCGACGTGTACGTCGACGTCGACGCCTTCCCCGCCATCTTCGCGGCCGGCGTCGACCCGGATCTCGCCGCGGTGCTGGCCGTGTCGCAGCGGCCGCTGGCCGGCGCCGCCTTCGCCGAGAAGGCACCGGTCGCGGCCTGGAAGACCAGGCCGGCCTGGGGGCTGGTGGCCGCCGCCGACCGGACCATCAATCCCGAGGTCGAGCGCTTCGGGTACCGGAGGGCCGGCATGACCGTCACCGAGGTCGACTCCTCGCACCTGGTGATGCTGGCCCATCCGGACGAGGTGGTGCGGCTGATCCGCGACGCGGTGCGCAGCACCACCGGCTGACCCGCCGGGACGCCGGGAGCCCGGGTCGCCGGCTCCCGGCGTCGGCCCCGGAGCGGGCACGTCGCCGCTCGGCGCGACCCGGCCACCATCCCGCTGCCGCTACTGTCCACGCATGTCCGGCAGGCCAGCAGGCGTTCCCGCGCCCGGACCGGCGGTGCCGAGTCGTGGGCGCTGACCTGGGCGCGCTGCTGCGCCGCCACCGGCAGGCGGCGCGGCTGACCCTCGAGGCGCTCGCCGAGCGGTCCGGCGTGAGCGCCAGGGCGATCAGCGACATGGAACGCGGCCGGGCCAGGGGCCCGCAGGCCAGGACGATCGCCGCGCTCGCCGATGCACTGCGGCTGGCCGGGGCGCCCAGGGAGGCGCTGCTGACGGCGGCCCGGGACGGCCGGCTGCGCCGCTGGCCCGACCTGCCCGGTGCCCGCGACCTGCCACCGCGCGCGCCGGACTTCGTCGGCCGGCACGCCGAGCTGGCCGACCTCGAGCTGCTCGCCGACCCGTCGACGCGCTCCCCGCTGGTGGTGATCGCCGGAGCCGGCGGGCTGGGCAAGTCGGCGCTGGCGGTCGAGGCGGCGCACCGGGTGGCGCCGGGCTACCCGGGCGGCGTGCTGCACCTGGACCTGCGCGGGCTGGACCCGCACCCGGCCGAACCCGGCGACCTGCTGGGTCGGGCACTGTCCGGCCTGGGCGTCCGGGACGTCCCGTCGGGCGTGCCGGACCGTGCCGCCGCGTACCGCCGCGCACTGGCCGAGCACCCCGTCCTGGTGGTGCTCGACAACGCCAGGGCGGAGGCACAGGTGCGTCCGCTGCTGGCCGGCGAGGGCCGGAGCACCGTGGTGATCACCTCGCGCCGGTTGCTGACCGGTCTGGCGCACGCCCGGCGCACCGCCCTGCTACCCATGCCGGAGGACGACGCCGTCGCCCTGCTCGCCCTGGCCTCCGGCGGCGCCACCGCCGCGGGGCCCGAGCACGACGACGCACTGCGGCAGGTGGCCCGACTGTGCGGCCGGTACCCGCTGGCGCTGCGCATCGCCGCCAATCGGCTGTCGACGCGCCCGGCGTGGACCGCCGCCGACCTGGCAGCCCGGCTGGGCCGCAGCGAACGGCGCCTGGCCCAGCTGGTGGCCGGGGACGTCGAGGTGGCCGGCGTCCTCGCCCTGTCCTACGACCAGCTCGACGCCGACGCCCGCCGGCTCTTCCGCCGGCTGTCCCTGATCGCGGCCGGCGCCGACCCGGAGACCGCCGCGGTGGCCGCCGATCTGCCCGTCGGCGAGGTCGAGCTGCTGATCGACGAGCTGGTCGAGCTGAGCCTGCTGCACGCCCTGCCGGGTGACCGCGCAGGTTTCCACGATCTCGTCGCCGTCTACGCGGCCGAGCGGCTGGCCGCCGAGGAGCCGCCCGAGGACGTCCGGGCGGCGACGCTGGCCGTGCGGTCGTGGTTGCTGAACACCGCCTGCGCCGCCGGCCGGCTGTTCGAGCCGGATCCGGTGGCTTCGGTGCCCCCGCAACCTCGCCGCACGTTCCGCGACCTGTCCGCGGCCGAGCGCTGGCTCACCGTCGAGGCGGACAACTGGCTGGCCGCGTTCCGGGCCACCGCGGACGAGGGGGACCACCGGACCGTCGTCGCCGTCGCCGAGTCCATGCACTGGTACTCCGACCGGCGCTCGCACTGGAGCGGGTGGCTCGAGGTGTACGGCCGGTCCGCGCGGGCCGCGGAGCAGCTCGGCGACCGCCGACTGGAGGCGGTGCACCGGAACTACCTGGCGTGGGCCCTGGTGGTGCACAAGCGGTACCAGGAGGCGACCGAGACCGTGGCACTGGCTGCGGCTCTCGCCCGCGAGGCCGGCGACGTCCGGCAGGAGGCGTGGGCGCGCCGGTACGCGGCCGAGCTCCGCGAGCGCCGCGACCTGATGGACGCGGAGACCGAGGAGCACCACCGCCGTGCCGCCGAGCTGTTCGAGCGGGCCGGCGATGTCGAGGGCTCGCTCGGATCGCTCGGCGGCGTGGCCCGGCTGCTCGGGGCGGCCGGCCGGCACCGGGAGGCGCTCGCCCTCGGCGACCAGGTGCTCGAACGCATCGCGGCGCACCGGACACGGATCCCCGACCACATCCTGGACTGGGAGGCCAGCACGGCGCTGCGGGACAAGGCCGAACTACTGCTGCGGCTGGGGGACCTGCCGGCCGCGGAGTCCGTGGCGCGCGAGACCGTCGCGGTCGCCGAGCGGCTCGGCGTCCCGTTCCACCACGGCGGCGCCCTGCGGGTGCTGGCCCACGTCCTGCGGACGCGCGGCGACGTCACCCAGGCCCGCGCCGCGTTGCTGCGGGCCCGGGAGCTGTTCGACGCGGGCGGGCGACCCTTACGGGTGGCCGAGGTGGACCGCGACCTGGCCGACCTCGACCGGACACCGTCCGGACCGCCGGCTGCAGTCGCCGAAGGACCGCCCCGCACCACCGAGGTCGGCCCGGCTGACGGCAACCCGTGAGTGCGGCGACCCTCCCTACAAGGACATCGACGTGGTGATGCGGGACGCCGCGGACCTGGTGGAGATCGACCACACGCTGCGGCAGCTGGTCAACGTCAAGGGCGACTGACCGTTCGGCCGCCGGAGGGTGCCGAGTCGGGCGGCAGCGCACCCGGCGAGCCGTCCGGCGGCGCCAGCCGGGCGGCGGCGGTCGTCCGGGAGCCGGGACGGTCGCCGTCCGTCTGCCGTTCCGGCGGCCCCGTGCGGTCGGCAGGCTCCGTGGCCGCCCCGACCGTGCCGCCGTCCGGCAGCTGCGGCGCGTCGAACAGCCGCGTGACGGGCCGGCCGCTCGCCGCCCGGAACTGCTCGAGCAGCGCGACGCCCAGCAGCGCCCACGGCAGCCAGGACAGCCAGCGCAGCAACTCCACGTGCGGCGCCTCCGGCAGCAGATAGGCGAGGGCCGCCCACCCGCCGGCGACGACGGCGTACCCCAGCCGCACCGGCCCGGACAGCGCGAACATCCACGGCAGCACCCACATCAGGTACTGCGTCCCGAACCCGGCCGTGCAGACCAGGGCGGCGCACAGCACCCCGAGGGCCCGCACCTCGGGCGGCCGGCGGCGCAGCAGGTAGAGCGTCGCGGCCACCCCGGCGAGGAGCAGCAGGGAACCCACGGGACCCAGCGGGGACTGGTAACCACCCTTGACGGCGAGCAGCTGGACCGCCGCGGCCGACCAGGTCCACAGCGACACGTAGGACGAGTAGCTGGTCATGTGCAGCACGTCCGGCACGGGGTCGGTGTCCAGGAAGAGCACGCCGGAGAGCAGGCAGAGCACCGGCACCACCGCGGCGCCGGCGACGATCGATCCTGCCCGGCGCAGGTTCCGCACCGGCAGCACCGCCACCAGGATGACCACCGGCCAGGTCTTCGCCGCGACCGCCGCCCCGAGCAGCACGCCGCCGAGCACCGGATGGCGCCGGCGCAGCACCAGGACGCCGCCGACGGCCAGGGCCAGCGCGATCGGCTCGACCTGGCCGTGCAGCGAGACCACCAGCAGCGACAGCGGATTCACCGCGTACTGCAGGGCGCGCAGCCGGTGCCGGCTCGGCGCGATCCGGGACACCAGCCAGATCAGCACCAGGTCGGCCAGGATCGGGACGATCTTGACGGCGTACACCCAGGGCAGGCCGGTCCGGTACTCCACGGCGTGGATCCACGGCATGAACTCGAGGAAGTTCCACTGCCGGCCGGGCAGGTTGTGCACCGGATCCCGGCCTTCGAGCACCAGGCGCGCGGTGTCCCGGAAGTACGCGGCCACGTCGTGCGGGGTGTACGCGAACGAGGTGCCGGCGGCGTAGCCGACGCGCAACACCCCGCCCACCGCGATCGACACGGCGACGGTCGGCGCGGTCCGCAGGCGCCCGACGAGCAGCATGGCGGCGGCAGCGGCCGCCGGCAGGATCCAGGCCAGGACGGCCACCACGACGGCGTGCCTACGCCGTGGCGACCGCGGGCAGCACCGTGACGGGGATGGGTCGGCGGCGGCGTTCGCGGGTCAGGATCCACAGCGCCTCGACGCCGTCGCGCC
>NZ_BMNA01000011.1 GCF_014646215.1 Nakamurella endophytica | reverse complement strand
TCGCCGCCGGCGCCCGCGCCAACCTCAAGCCGGGCCTGAAGAACGAGAACGCCTCGCACCGGATCGGCAAGGCGGCGTCCGGCGGGTGCTCGACCTCCGGCCTCGGCGACCCGCGCAGCTGCGCCGGCGCCGTCTCCTGGGCGAAGTCCCACGTGACGACGGCGTACCACTCCGACTACGCCAACCGCTGCGACCACGTGGTCGGTCTCGCCTACGGCTGGGGGGCGAGCGGTTCGGCGACCGCCTACACGCATTGGACGCAGATCCCGGCGCGGTACCGGCACGCCGGCTCGACCGACGTCCCGGCCGGAGCACTGGCGTTCTTCAGCGGCGGCGCCGGCCACGTCATGATCTCGGTCGGTGGCGGCCGGTTCGTCTCCAACGACATCCACGGCCGCGGGACCCTGACCTACACCACCATCTCCGAGATCAGGAGCAAGTGGGGCAAGCCGTACCTCGGCTGGGCGCAGCCCTGGTTCAAGATCAACCACTAGGCATCCGGCAGGCGGTCCGGGGCTGCCCCGGACCGCCCGTCCGCGAAGCCGGCTCCCGGAGCCCCCGCCGCACCGCGGCGGGGGCTCCGGCTCCGTGCGCCGACCGCGTCGGCGTCCCGCGCACCGGCCCGGCGGTAGCGTTCCCGGCGGGCAGTCCCCGCCCGGCGTGCACAGGCGCCGCGGCGGAGGTCGCCGGGGCGGAGCAGGGGTGGGCGAGGACGTGACCGGATCGGTCGGCGGGGACGCACCGGTGCCGCGGGGGGACGGGCAGCCGGCACGGGCCGACCGGGCGGCCGTCGTCCAGGACTTCGCCGAGCTGCTGCGCACCGTCCGCCGGGATGCCGGCCAGCCGTCGTTCCGGGCCATGGCCGGACGGTCCGGGGCCATCTCGCACACCACGCTCCACGAGGCCGTCCAGGGGCACCGCTTCCCGAGCTGGGAGACCGCGGCCGAGTTCGTCCGTGCCTGCGGCGCCGACCCGGCCCCGGTCCGCACCCGCTGGTGCCGCGCCCGGGACGACCTGGCCGCCCTCCGGGACCACCACCCCGATGCCAGGCCCGATCCCGCACCCCCGGCGTCGTCGCCGACCGGAGGCGTCCCTGTCCAGGAGGTGTCGGCGCCCATGGAGCAGGACGGCGAGCGGATGGCACGCCGGGACGGTGGCGGTCCGGCGCCCGGACCGGTCCCCGGTCCTTCCGTACCCGGGGAGCCGGCAGCGCCGGGACCGTCACCGGCCACGGCGGCGCCGTTCGCGTCGACGGTGCCGCCGGCGTCGGCCGGGTCCGCCGGGTCCGTGGCCGCCGAGCCGGGCGACCCCGGGCGGGCGACCGGTACCGCCGGCCGGCCGACCCGCCGGCGGCCGCACCGGACCGCCGTCGCCGTGCTCGCGGTGGTGGCGGTGCTGGCCGTGGCCGGGTTGGTCACCGTGCTGCTGCGCGGTCAGCACCCGGCCGCCGACCGCGACGCCGCGGCCACCGGCAGCCGGACCCAGGCGACGACCGCCACCGGAGCCGTGACCGGCACCGGCCCCGTGACCGCCACCGGCGCCGTGACCGGTCCCGCCTCCGTCGCCGGTTCCGACCCTGCCACCGGTTCCCTCTCCGCGACTGGACCCGGCGCCGGCACGGCCGGGACCGCGGAGAGCTCGTCGGTCCCGATGGACCCGGCGGACTGCCCGCTCACCCGGCCGGATCCGCCGCCCAGACCGCCGGCGCACGCCGGGGACGCGTCCCTGTTCGTCGCGGACGTGACGCTCGAGGACTGCACCCGCGTCGCGGAAGGCGTCACCGTCACCAAGGTCTGGCGGATCCACAACGTCGGCACCGTGCCGTGGTCCGGGCGCCGGCTGCACCGCGTGCACCCGGCTCGCACGGACGCCGACTGCCGCACCCCGGCGGACGTGCCGATCGCCGACACGCCCGCGGGTGCGGAGGTGGACGTGTCCGTGTCGGTGACCACCCCGCACCGGCCCGTGTACTGCTTCGTCGACTTCAAGATGGTCGACGCCGCCGGCGCCACCGCCTTCCCGGGCAACCGGCCGGTGAACCTCCAGCTCGTCGTCGGCTGACCCGACCCGGCGCGGCCGCGGACGGTCGCTACATCGCGTCGCCGATGTAGGAGTACTTGACGTACACCTCGGTCGCCAGACCGGCCTGTTCGAGCACGCCCTGGACCGCGGTCAGCATGTAGCGCGAGTCCCAGCCCATGTACAGGTGCCGCCCGCCGGCCAGCTCGTCCCAGTGCCCCTGCCAGGCCGGCGCGTCGAAGATGGGTCCGCCGCGCCGGGCGACGAACGCCTCGACGTCGCTCCTGGCGTCCGCCCACAGCCGCTTGAAGACCCGGTTGAACAGGTACTGGACGTCGTGGACCTCCCAGTGCTCCCCGCAGTACTCGACGTAGTCGAACTCGCGCTGCCAGCCGCGGGGCCAGCCGCGCCGGAGCCGGGCGTCCAGGACGGGAGTGAGCCCGTCGTCGTCGATCGGGACTCCGGCCGGCCCCGGCCGCGCCCAGGTGCGCAGCAGCTGCGCGGTCAGTCGCGCGGTGCGCTCGGCGATCTGCGCGGTGCCCCAGGCGGGTGTGCCGGCGAGCGCGGCCGTCGCCGGGACGGCGCTGCGCGGGTACACGGTGTCGCGCTTCTCCGGGTACGACAGGTCGGCGGCCCGGTCGGCCAGCGGAGGCTCCAGCAGCGCCAGGTTGCCCACCGTCCCGGCCAGCGCCCGGTGCGCGTTCTGCTCGTCCTCGCTGTACTGCGCCCACCTGCGGATGCCGTCGCCGGTCCAGGTCTCGCCGGGCTCGAGCGGGACGACGTGCTCGACGTCGAGCGGCTGCCCGGCCGCGGGCGCCCCTGCGCCGCCGTCCGGAACGTCCGCATCGGCGAGCCGGCCCAGCACGTAGCGGGGGTGGGGCAGCGGCCGGTACTTGAGCGAGATCCGCACCCGCTCGTCCGACGGCGTGATCCGGGCCATGGCGCGGGCCAGCGCCTCCGGGCCCTGCTCCGACGCCCGGCACAGCCGGGCGACGAGGCGGTCCGTGCCGATCTCCACGACGGTCCGACGCAGCAGCAGGGCCTGCACGTCCTCCAGCGTCCGCAGCAGCCGCTGGGCGTCCACCCGCCCGCTGGTGTGGTCGTGGTAGGCGCGCAGCACCAAGGGGTACATGCCGTGGCCGAAGACGTTGACGTGGTGCAGCTCCCGGGCGATCCGCGGATCGGCCTCCCGGTCCGGCTCCAGCAGCACCTGGTACGCCCGGGCGAACTCCAGCCACTCGGTGGCGTGCTCGAGCAGGGTGGCGCGGTCCAGGCGCGGGAAGCGGTGCCGGAAGACGTCGTAGACGCCGCGCTCGCCGCTGCCGCCACCGGCCAGCACGGCCTCGCGGCCCGTCGTCATCACGAGGTAGTGCCGCCAGAACCGGCCGATCGCCTCGCCGGTCGCCTGTTCGATCGGCGCCCAGAAGCGGTCCTCGACCTCGACCTGCTCCGCGTGCGAGAGGCCCATCAGGACGTAGTTGTGGATCAGCTCGTGGTCGCGCAGCGGTTCGCCGGTGGAGTTGAGCGACTCGAAGATCTGCTGCGCGTTGGCGTCGGGCCCGACGCTGATCGCGACGTGCTCGAGCTTGGACAGCCCGCGCCAGATCCGGGGTGCCTCGTCCGCTCCCACCTGGCTGCGGAAGAACGCATAGTTGTCGTCGAACCGCGAGTCGCGGGCCGGCTCGCCCGACGGTGCCCGGCCCAGCACCACGCTCTCGAACACCTGCGCCCAGGCCCGGTGCGGGCGCAGCGTGGTGCGCGGCGCCTCGCCGCCGCCCTGGTCCGGCCGCACGAGCAGGTCGGCGATCTCCGCCACGGTGGCGCGCGCCGCGGGCGACGGGTCGGCCAGCAGGGTGTGCTGCACGGCGGCGGCCAGCAGCATCAGCGTGGTGATGCGCTGCTGCCCGTCGATCAGCACCAGCTCGCCGGTCCCGTCCCCGGTCCGGCCGCCCGCCTGCGACAGGATCGAGCCGATGAAGTGGGTGTGCCGGTCGGCGAAGTCGGCGACCGCGCGGACGTCGCTGAGCAGCTGCTCGCACCGGCCGATGTCCCACCGGTACTGGCGCTGGTAGACCGGCACGACGATCGCCGTCCCGGGCGCGGACAGCCAGCCGACGGTGTTGACCGCCTGCGCCGAGACGTTGGTGGCGGTGGGATCCGTGGTGCCGGTGACGTCGGTGCTCATCGGCCACTGACCTTAGGCGGGTGTCGCAACCGTCGGCGGGCGACACCCGGGGACGTAGGCTGACCTAAGTCGGTCGAGATCGAGGTGCCTTGCGCCGGACACGAAGGGATGACGTCACACCATGGGTTACATCAAGTCGGCGGCTCTGGAGGAGACGGGCTACGTCGTCCTCGACAGCTACCAGCAGGAGCTCGACCCCAAGGAGTGGCTGGACGTCGAGTACGTGGACTGGAAGTCCTCGGGCGACACCCGGTTCGCGCCGCTGGCCAGCGCCTTCGGCGAGATCGAGTGCAACGGCTTCTGGAACCACACGCCGCCCCGCACGGACAAGGACGGTGTGTGGATCCCGGCCCAGACCGCCAAGGCACCGCGGCTGACCGGCCGTGCGCAGGAGCCGGGCGCCAACGTGGGCCGCTGCCGCATCATCGAGCTGCAGCCGAACACCTACGCCGACTGCCTCTACAACCTGCACCAGGACGACAACAACCGGCTGAACCCGGACGGGACCGGCTGGGTGGTGCGCGGGTTCTTCAACCTGTCCGACGACAAGGACAGCTTCTTCGTGCTGCGGGAGAACCGCACCGACCCCAGCGGGGAGACGCGGATCGCGCTCCCCGCGGGGGCGCAGCTGGTGATCGACACCCAGCGGCTCTGGCACGCGGCCACGCACGTCGGTGACGACCCGCGGTACTGCCTGATCACGTCGTGGGAGTCGGGCCCCGAGCTGGACGCCTACCTGGAGAAGTACCACGCCAACCCCTACGCCGAGAACGTCGAGGTGGCGCAGGACATCCTCGACGCCGGCCAGGCCGAGCAGTCCCGCCGGATCGCCGCGCGGGCGGCCGCGCTCGCGGCGCGCGGACGGGTCGAGCAGGCGGCGATGAGCGAGGCCTGACCGGCCCGGCACCAGCGGACACGACGAAGGGCCCCTGCCGATCGGCAGGGGCCCTTCGTGCAGCGGTCGTCCGGACGGGAGGACGTCACCGGAACGTGCGGTGCGCGGGCGCGGCGGCGGGACGCAGCCGCGCCGGTCAGACCCGGACGGGTCCCGGCCGGCTGCGCGCGACACCGCGGCTGACGAGCAGGCCGAGCGCGATCATGCCGATGCCCAGCACCAGGTGCAGCCAGTTGTCGGCGTTGTTCACCGGGACGAAGTTGGCACCGCTGTTCTTGTCGATGACCAGGCCGTAGATCCACAGCACCAGGTAGATCACCCCGCCGCCCACCAGGTAGTTGCGGGCGCCGGCGGCGGTCCGGGCGAGCGCCAGGCCCACGATGCCGAACAACAGGTGGACGATGTTGTGCAGGATCGACACCTGGAACACACCGAGCAGCTTGGCCATGGAGTCGTGGCCGGCGAACGTCATGTCGCCGTAGTTCGTGGTGATCCCGGGCACGAACCCGAGGATGCCCACCAGCAGGAACACCACGCTGACGACAGTGGCCAACCTGCGCGCCAGGGATCCTCGATCGGTGGCCGCGGCGCGGCCGGAGGCAGTGGACATGGGGACTCCTTGTGTCTGGTGACGGCCCGCGCGCGACGGACCGCTGCACGCCGGCCACGGGAGCCCTCGAGGCGCCGTCCCGTCCCACGGCGACCGCCGACCCCTGCAGCCAGCAAGGAGCGCCACCCTGCTGGACGCTCACTCACCATGGAATCACCCATGGAGTGGTTGTCAAACACGTGTGTGAGTCCTCCGTCCGCGTGTCAGCATCCTGTGATCGGACCGTGACGCGGCCGTTGCGAAGATCCGTTCACCCGGCTGCGGACCCGCCGAAGACCAAGAGTGCCCCGCGGGTCCGCCCGCCCCGGCGGCCGGACCTGGTCGGCCGTCAGCGCTGCAGGGCTGGCGGCCCTTGCGGCTCCGGGCCCGGTCCACGCCGTGCCGGTGGGGTCGCCGCGCGGCGGGTGCCCGGCGACGTGGCCCACACTCGTGCGATGGCAACCGTGTTCTCGCGCATCATCGCCGGGGAGCTGCCCGGCCACCTGGTCTGGGCCGACGACGACGTGGTGGCGTTCCTGTCCATCGCGCCGCTGACACCCGGGCACACCCTGGTCGTCCCGCGGCAGGAGATCGACCTGTGGACGGACGCGCCGCCGGCGCTGCAGGCGGCGGTGTTCCGCGCCGCCGCCGCGGTGGGCGTAGCGGTGCGGACGGCTTTCGACGCGCCCCGTGCCGGCCTGGTCGTCGCCGGTTTCGAGGTGCCGCACCTGCACGTGCACGTGTTCCCCGCCTGGTCGATGCGGCAGTTCGACTTCGCCAGCGCCCACCCGGAGCCGGACGCCGGGCGGCTGGCCGATGCCGCGTCGCGGATCCGCGCCGCGCTGCGGGCCGCCGGGCGGACCGAGGTGACCGGGGACTGAGGGGGATGGGTGCGTCCGGCGACCCTCAGCCGGTGGTGATGCGCACGTAGTGACCGTCGGGGTCCAGCAGCCGGAAGTCGCGCAGGCCCCACGGACGCATCCGGACGTCCTCCTCGACGGGCCATCCAGCGGCGGCGACCCGCTCCCGCTCGCGGTCCAGGTCCTCGACCTCCAGCACGATCTCGACGCCGGCCGGTGGCCGCCGGGCCACCGGCGGCACACCGGCCCCGGGCCGGGCCGCAGCGCCGATCCGGACGGCGCTCCGACGCACCGCGAGGTACGGCACGGTCGCCTGTCGCTCGTCCCGCTCCAACCCGAAGGCGAGCACGCCGCACCAGAAGTCGGCGAAAGCGTCCAGGTCCGCAGGGAACAGCTCCAGCCTCAGTGCAACGGTCATGCGCCGACTGTGCCGACGACCGACCGCCCGCGCCAGCGTGCCGGCGTCGCACGCCCGGTGACCGCGGGTACGGAGGGTTCGCGCACCGGGGCAGGCCGGCGCCGGCGTCCCCGCCCGAGCCGGCCGATCCGGCACGGGCGGTCGCCGGATCAGCGGCCGGGCGCCGCCGGCACCTCGAGCCGGTAGCCCACGCCCGGCTCGGTGAACAGGTACCGCGGACGCGCCGGGTCCGGCTCGAGCTTGCGGCGCAGCTGGGCGACGTACACCCGCAGGTACCCGCTCTGGTCCTGGTATCCGGGACCCCACACCTCGCCCAGCAGCGTCCGCCCCGGCACCAGCTTGCCGGCGTGCCGCAGCAGCACGTCCAGCAGCGACCACTCGGTCGGTGTCAGCCGCACCGGCCGGCCCTCCCGGGTCACCCGGTGCGCCGACCGCTCGACCGTCCAGTCCGCGGTGACCACCACGTCGGGCGAGTCGTCGGCGACCGGCACGGCGGCGCCCCGGCGGGCGGCGGCCCGGATCCGTGCCAGGAGCTCGTCCATGCCGAAGGGCTTGGTCACGTAGTCGTCGGCGCCGGCGTCCAGCGCCTCGACCTTCTCGGCCGAGTCGGCCCGGGCCGACAGCACCACCACGGGCGTCGCGGACCAGCCGCGGATGCCGGCGAGCACGTCGACTCCGTCCATGTCGGGCAGACCGAGGTCCAGCAGCACCACGTCGGGGTGCCGTCGGGCCACGGCGTCGAGCGCGTGCCGGCCGGTGTGCACCGTGGTGACGTCGTAGCCGTGCGCGCGCAGGTTGATACCCAACGCCCGGGCCAGGCTCACGTCGTCGTCCACGACCAGCACCGCGGTCACCGGGCCGCCTCCGCCGGCCCGCCCGGGCCGGCCGGTGCGGCGTCGACCGGCACGGTCAGCACCATGGTCAGCCCGCCGCCGGGCGTGCCCTCCGCGTCGATCGTCACGCCGACAGCCTCCGCCAGCCCCCGCGCGACGGCGAGGCCCAGACCGATGCCGGACCCGGCGGGCACGTCGCCCAGCCGCTGGAAGGGGCGGAACATCCGTCCCCGGTCGTGCTCGGGGACGCCCGGACCGCGGTCGGCCACCCGCAGCACCACGGACCGCCCACCGCCGGTGCCGACGAGCGCGGCGCGGATGCGGACCGGGACGTGCGGCGGCGAGTGGCGCACGGCGTTGGCGACGACGTTGGCCAGCACCCGCTCGAGCAGGCCGGCGTCCGTGGTGACCAGCGGCAGGTCGTCGGGGATGGCGACGTCCACCGCCGGCGCACCGGGCGGCCCGTGGTGCGCGAGCCCGAGCAGCGCCCGGTGCACCACCTCGTCGACGGACACCGGCGCGAGAACCGGTGCGAGCACGCCGGTGTCCAGCCGGGACTGGTCGAGCAGGTTGCGCACCAGGTCGTCGAGCTGGTCGACCGCCTCTGCGGCCGTGTCCAGCAGCTCGTCCCGGTCGGCCGGCAGCCAGTGGACCGACCGGTCGGCCAGGCCGGACACCGACGCCTTGATCGTCGCCAGCGGCGTCCGCAGGTCGTGCGACAGGGCGGCCAGCACGGCGGTGCGGACGCTGTCGGAGGCTTTGAGCCGGCTGGCCTCCGCCGCGTCCCGGCGGTCCCGGACCCGGTCCGCCGCCACCACGGCCTGGGTGGCCAGCGTCTCGAGCAGCCGGTGCTCCTCGGCCGGCAACGGGCGACCCCAGGCGACGAGCCGGTGCCCGGTGCCGGTGGCCGCCACCACGTCGGGAGCCGCCAGACCGTCGGGCACCCGTCCCGACCCGGCGAGCACCGCAGCGTCCGCGCCGCCGGCGACCTCGCCCGGCGGACGGGGATCCCCGGGTGCGGCGACCAGCGCCGCCCCGGTCATCCCGAACCCGGCGCGGACTCGGTCCAGCACGGCGCGCAGCGGGTCGGCCGCCTCGGCGACGTCGACCGCCGTCGTCGCCAGCAGCTGCGCCTCGGCCCGCCCCCCCGCCGCCGCCCGCGCCCGGCGCGCCGACCTCGACACGGTCGACGCCACGACGACCGCCGTCACCACGAACACCGCGAGCGCGAAGGCGTTGCGCGGCAGCGCGATCGTCAGCGACCCGATCGGCGGCGTGAAGAGCACGTTGACCAGCAGGCCGGCGAGCAGCGCGCTGACCGTCGCGGCCGCCACCGTCGACGTCAGCCCCACGGCCAGCACACCGAGCAGGAACACCAGCATCTGCGTCGTCAGGTCCAGGGCGGACCGGCCCGGCCACATGGCTGCCGCGAGCACCGGCGGGGTGAGCAGCGCCGCAGCCCACGACAGCCACGAGCGGGTCGCGGGTCGCGCCCGGCGCACGGCCGCGGCCAGCCGCCGGAGCCGGGCGAGCGGGGACCGGGCGGTCCGGTGGGCCGGGTGCGTCACCACGTGCACGTCGACGTCGCCGGACCCGCGGATTACGGCGGAGACGGTGCTCGGCCGTAGCAACGACACCCAGCGGCCGTGCCCCGAAGCGCCGACGACGATCTGTGTGCCGTTCACCCGCCGGGCGAACGACAGCACGGTGGCCGGGACGTCGTCGCCGACCAGCAGGTGCAGCGTGCCGCCGAGCTCCTGGGTCAGCTGCCGCTGCCGCTCCAGCTCCGCGGGTCGGGCGCCGAGGCCGCCGTCGGTGCGCAGCACGTGCACGGCCACCATGGACCGCCCGGCGGCGGCACCGGCGATGCGGGCCCCGCGGCGCAGCAGCAGCTCGCCCTCCGGACCGCCGGACAGCGCCACCACGGTCCGTTCCCGTGCCGGCCACGTCTGGGCGATCCCGTGCTCCGCCCGGTACCGCCCCAGGCCTTCGTCGACCCGGTCGGCCAGCCACAGCAGCGCCAGCTCGCGCAGTGCGGTCAGGGTGCCCTCGCGGAAGTGGCCCTGCGCGGCGTCCACCCGTTCCGCCGGGAAGACGTGCCCGTACGCCAGCCGGCCGCGCAGCGCCTCGGGGCTCCTGTCCACCAGCTCGACGGCCGCCGCCGACCGCACCACCTCGTCGGGCACGGTCTCGTCCTGCCGGACGCCGGTGATCGCCGCGACCACGTCGCGGAGCGACTCCAGCTGCTGCACGTCCAGCGTCGTCACCACGTCGATGCCGGCGTCCAGCAGGACCTGGACGTCCTGGTAGCGCCGGGGCCGCGGTGACCCGGCAGGGTTGGTGTGCGCCAGCTCGTCGACGAGCGCCACCTCCGGCGCCCGGGCGAGCACCGCGTCGGTGTCCAGCTCGGTGACGTCCGGGCCGCGGTGCCGGACGGTGCGTCCCGGCACCACCGGCAGGTCTCCGACGGCCTGGCGGGTGTACGGGCGGCCGTGGTCCTCCACCCACCCCACCACGACGTCCGTGCCGCGGGCCCGCCGGCGGCGGCCCTCTTCGAGCATGGCCACCGTCGTGCCGACGCCCGGGGCCGCGCCCAGGTGGACGCGCAGCGTGCCGCGGCGCCCGACCGCACCCCTCACCGCGCCTCCGCCCGCCACCGACCGCCTCCACCCGCCCGCCACCGCCTGCTTCACTGCCTGACTGCCCGCCCGCCCGTCGGTTCCAGCCGGCCACCTCGGTCCCGCGGCGGGCACGAGGCGAGGGTAGGCCGACCGGGTGCGGCCGCACCCTCGCCGCCGGTCGCGGCCGCACCCCCGCCGCCGGTCGCGGCCGCACCCCCGCCGCCGGTCGCGGCGTCGGCACAGACCGGTGACGTCGGGCCGGGCCATAGACTCGGCACCCGTCCGCGCCGCCGCTCGAGAGGTCACGATGTCCACCCACCCCACCGGTGACCCCACGACCGGCGCGACCACCCCGCCCGACCCGACCGACGCCGACGCCGTCGACGCCGCCCTGCGGGCCGGACTGCTGGCCGTGGAGCGGGCCGCCGACCTGGACGAGCTCAAGGCCGTCCGGCTCGCGCACGCCGGCGACCGCAGCCCACTCGCCCTGGCCAACCGGGCCATCGCCGACCTCGACCGCGACCGGCGCGCGGAAGCCGGCCGGGCCGTGGGTGCCGCCCGCGGCCGGCTGCGGGCCGCCATCACCGACCGCACCGAGATCCTGACCGCGCTGCGCGACGAGGAGGTGCTGGTCGCCGAGCGGGTCGACGTGACCCTGCCCTACGGCCGCCACCCGGCCGGCGCCCGGCACCCCGTCGCGACGGTGATGGAGCAGGTCGGCGACATCTTCACCGCGATGGGATGGGAGATCGCGGACGGCCCCGAGCTCGAGGCCGAGTGGTACAACTTCGACGCGCTGAACTTCGGTCCGGACCACCCGGCGCGGGCTATGCAGGACACCTTCTACGTCCAGCCGCAGGGCGGCCCGTCCGCCGGTGGGTCGTCGGGACTGGTGCTGCGCACGCACACCTCGCCGGTGCAGATCCGGACCATGATGGACCGCACCCCGCCGATCTACGTCGTGTGCCCGGGCCGGGTGTACCGGTCCGACGAGCTCGACGCCACCCACACGCCGGTCTTCCACCAGGTCGAGGGACTGGCGGTGGACCGGCACCTGGACATGCGCCACCTGAAAGGGACCCTGGACCACTTCGCCAGGGCGATGTTCGGGCCGACGTCGCGCACCCGGCTGCGGCCGTCGTTCTTCCCCTTCACCGAACCCAGTGCCGAGATGGACGTCTGGTTTGCCGGCCGCAAGGGCGGCGCCGGCTGGGTCGAGTGGGGCGGCTGCGGGATGATCGACCCGGACGTGCTGCGGGCCTGCGGCCTGGATCCGTCCGTGTACAGCGGTTTCGCGTTCGGCATGGGCATCGAGCGGACGATCCAGTTCCGCCACGACATCTCGGACATGCGTGACCTGGTCGAGGGTGACGTCCGGTTCACCGCGGCGTTCTCCGCGCCGACCGGTGCGGACCCGGCGGCCGTTGCTGCGGAAGGGATCTGACGACGTGCGTGCGCCACTGAGCTGGCTGGCCGAGGATGTCGACCTGCCCGCGGGCACTACCGCGCAGCAGGTCGCGGACGCCCTGCTGCGGGTCGGTTTCGAGACCGAGGGCGTCCACATCCCGCCCGCGACAGAGGGTCTGCTGGTGGTCGGCGTGGTCCGCACCATCGAGGAGCTGACGGGCTTCAAGAAGCCGATCCGCTGGTGCACGGTCGACGTCGGACCGGGCAACGGACCGGACGGCGGCGACGCGCCGCGCGGGATCATCTGCGGTGCGCGGAACTTCGCGGTGGGCGACCACGTCGTGGTGGCGCTGCCCGGGACGGTGCTGCCCGGCGGCTTCGAGATCGCGTCGCGGCAGACCTACGGGCACGTCTCCGACGGGATGATCTGCTCGGTGCGCGAGCTCGGCATCGGCACCGAGCACGAGGGCATCCTGGTGCTCGACCCGGACGCGCCGGTCGGTGCGGACGCCCGCGGGCTGATCGGCGCCGACGACGGCGTCGTCGAGCT
Organism: Nakamurella endophytica; assembly: GCF_014646215.1. Classification (GTDB taxonomy): domain Bacteria; phylum Actinomycetota; class Actinomycetes; order Mycobacteriales; family Nakamurellaceae; genus Nakamurella; species Nakamurella endophytica. The sequence goes on along the minus strand of NZ_BMNA01000011.1, from coordinate 95,114 downwards.
GGCCGTCACGCCCGACCGCGGGTACGCCCTGTCCATCCGCGGGCTGGCCCGGGAGACCGGTGCGGCGCTGGACGTCCCGTTCCGCGACGAGGCGGCCGCGCGCAGCGCGGCGCTGCCCGCGCGCGAGCACCCGGCCTGGCCGGTGACGGTCGAGGACGAGCAGGGCTGCGCCCGGTTCGTCGCGGTCCGGGTGCAGGGGGTCGACCCGTCCGCCCCGTCGCCGTGGTGGTTGCGCCGCCGGGTGCAGGCCGCCGGCATCCGGTCCATCTCGCTGGCCGTCGACATCACCAACTACGTCATGGTGGGCTGGGGACAGCCGCTGCACGCCTTCGACGCCGGCCGGCTCCGCGGCGGCATCACCGTGCGCCGTGCCCGCCCGGGGGAGACGCTGCGGACGTTGGACGGGACGGTGCGCCGGCTGGCCGGCGACGACCTCGTGGTCGCCGACGAGTCCGGCGCCGTCTCGCTCGCCGGCGTCATGGGTGGCGAGTCGACCGAGATCTCCGGCAGCACCGACGACGTGCTCCTCGAGGCGGCCTGGTGGGACCCGGCCGCCATCTCGCGCACCGCCCGGCGGCACAAGCTGCCCAGCGAGGCGTCCCGCCGCTTCGAGCGCGCCGTCGACCCGGCCGTCGCCGCCGCGGCCGCCGAGTACGCCGCCGAGCTGCTGGTGCGCTACGGCGGCGGCGAGATCACCGGCCGCACCGACGTCGGCCGGGTGCCGGTGCTGCCGTCGGTGCAGCTCCCGCTGTCCGAACCGGAGCGGCTGACCGGCCGGTCCTACGAACCGGCGGTGATCGCCCACCGGCTCGAGCAGCTCGGGGCGGTGGTCACCTCGGCCGGCCGCTCGCTCACCGTGCTGCCGCCCAGCTGGCGACCGGACCTGAGCCGGCCCGCCGACCTGGTGGAGGAGGTCGCCCGCGTCGACGGCTACGACGACCTGCCGTCCGTGCTGCCGGCCGCGCCGCCGGGCACCGGGCTGACGGCCGAGCAGCAGCGCCACCGGCGGATCGCCGCGGACCTGGCGTCGGCGGGCCTGACCGAGGTGTTGAGCTTCCCCTTCGTCGGGTCGGCCGACCTCGACCGGCTCGGGCTGCCCGCCGGTGACGCGCGACGCCGGTCGGCCACGCTGTCGAACCCGCTGGACGCCGACCGGCCGGCGATGGCCACCACGCTGCTCCCCGGGCTGATCGACGCGGCGGTGCGCAACCTCTCGCGCGGCGCCCGTGACCTGGCGCTGTTCGAGATCGCCCAGGTGGTCCTGCCGCGGGCGGACCAGCCGGCGCCACCGGCGCTGCCCGTCGACCGGCGGCCCACCGACGCGGAACTGCGCCGGCTGTCCTCGAGCCTGCCGCTGCAGCCGCAGCACGTCGCCGCGGTGCTCTGCGGTGACGTCGACCCGGCCGGTTGGTGGGGTCCGGGCCGCGCCGCGTCCTGGGGCGACGCCGTCGAGCTCGCCCGGCGGGTCGGCGCGGTCGCCGGCGTCGAGCTGCGCGTCACGGCGGCCTCCGTCGCGCCCTGGCATCCCGGCCGGTGCGCCCGGATCTCCGTCGGCGACTGGCCCGTCGGGTACGCCGGCGAGCTGCACCCGGCCGTCTGCGAGCGCTACGGGTTGCCGCCGCGCAGCTGCGCGCTGGAGCTGGACCTGGACGCCCTGCCGCTGCCGGCGCCGCCGCGTGGCCCGCGGATCTCGCCGTTCCCGCCGGTGCGCCTGGACGTCGCCGTCGTGGTCCCGGCCGCCGTCCCGGCCGGTGACGTCACCGCCGCCCTGCGCGACGGGGGCGGCCCCCTGCTGGAATCGGTGCGGCTGTTCGACGTCTACACCGGGGACCAGGTGCCGGAGGGATCGGTGTCGCTGGCCTTCGCGCTGGTGGTCCGGGCGCCCGACCGGACGTTGACGGCCGCCGAGGCGGTGCAGGTGCGCGACGCGGCGGTGGCCGCCGCGCAGGACCGCACCGGCGCGACGCTGCGCTGACCGGGCGGCGGCAGGCCGACCACCGGGGCCGACCACCGGGGCCGACCGGCCGGGCTGTCCGGCCGGGCCGCCGCCGCGCGGGCCAGGACGCTGCCGGCACCCCGCGCGGTCCTCGCGGCCCCGGGTGCCACGATGGGCGCATGCCGTCCACGCTGCCCGCGGACCTCACCCGCAAGATCACCGCATCCGGGTACTACCCGGCGTTCGTCACCGACGTGCTGGACATCGCGCTGGCCGGTGAGCCGGTGCAGGGTCACCTGGTGCACGGCGAGACCACGTTCGACGTCGACACGGTGCGCCGGCACCTGTCCGTGGTGGTGCTGACCCCGCACCGGCTGGTGTTCGTGCACGCCGACGACCACGGCGGCGACGAGGAGCACGGCCAGCAGGCGCACGGCATCGCCACCAGCGAATCGGTGCCGCTGACCGCGGTGCGCACGGTCATGGTCACCCACGTCGTCCCCGAGCCCGAGCGGTACGTCGCCGGCCGGCTGGGTCGCGAGCTCACCCTCACCATCGGCTGGGGCGCCGTCTCGCGGCTGGACCTGGAGCCGGCCAGTTGCGGCGACCCGCAGTGCGAGGCCGACCACGGGTACACCGGATCGATGACCGGCGACGACCTCGCCCTGCGCATCAGCGCCGACGCCGAGGGGGACGGTGCGCTGTCCGACGCGGTCGAGTTCGCCCGGGTGCTGTCCGCGGCGACCGCCGGCGCGGCCGCCCTGTCCCGGGGCTGACGTGCCCGCCGCGGGCGCGGGTCCGGCACGCCCGGTCGCGCCCGGCCCGCCGCCCCGCCCGGTCATGCCGGTGCACCCGTCGGTCTCGTCGTCGGCCCCCCGGATTCCCCGCTACGGGACGTCCACGCTGTCCGCGGTGCTGCCCGGTGCCGCCGCCGCGCTCGGCGTGCGGCTGCCGTTGCCCGCCGTCGAGCTGCCGGCGGCCGAGCGGGTCTGCGTCGTGCTGGTCGACGGGCTCGGGTACCGGCAGCTGTCGGAGCACCGGCGGAGCGCACCCTTCCTCGCCACCCTGCTGGACGGTGGCGGCAGCGACCCCAGCGACCCCAGCGGCCCCAGCGGGCACAGCGGCGAGCGAGGCGACCGGGACGGCGGGGGCGACGTGCTGCAGGCAGGTTGCCCGAGCACCACCGCCACGTCGCTGGGGTCCTTGGGCACCGGCCGGCCGCCGGGCAGCCACGGCCTGGTCGGGTACGAGGTGCTCGATCCCGGCAGCGGCCGGCTGCTCAACGAACTGCGCTGGTCGCCCGACGTCGACCCCGTCCGGTGGCAGCCGGGGGCGACGGTGTTCGAGCAGGTCGCGGCGGCGGGGGTGGCCGTGCACAGCATCGGCGCGCCGGAGTTCGATGGCTCGGGGCTGACCGAGGCGGCCCTGCGCGGCGCCCGTTTCCACGGCGTGCGGCGCTGGCCCGGCCGGGTGGACGCGGCGATCGAGCTGCTCGCCGAACCCGGCCTGGTCTACGCCTACTGGGGCGACGTGGACGGCGCGGGGCACGTGTACGGGCCGGGCAGCTCGGCCTGGCGGCGCGAGCTGCGGCACCTGGACCGCGGTCTGGACCGGCTGGCGCGCTCGGTGCCGCACGGCACCGTGCTGGTGGTCACCGCCGACCACGGGATGGTCGACGTCCCGCACGAGTCGCGGCTCGACCTGGCCGAGCGGCCCGACCTGACCCGCGAGGTGCGGCTGGTCGGCGGCGACCCGCGGCTGGCGCAGCTGTACGTCGAGCCGGGCGCCGGCGACCGCGTCGCCGGCCGGTTCGCCGACGAGGCGGGCGACCGCGCGTGGGTGCGCACCCGGGACGAGGCCGTGGCCGAGGGCTGGTTCGGGCCGGTGGACGCCGCGGTGCTGCCGCGCATCGGGGACGTGCTGGTGGCCGCGCGGTCGCAGTGGGCGGTCGTGGACTCCAGGACCACCCCGAAGACCCTGCTGTCCCTGGAGGGTCAGCACGGATCGCTGACGCCCGAGGAGCAGGACATCCCGCTGCTCACGACCGTGGTGCACTGACGCTCGATTATGAGTGACTATGCACTTGCCTGTATGGTGATCGGGTGAGTGCAGAGGTCCGCGTCGCCGTCGCCGGAGCCAGCGGGTACGCCGGGGGAGAGCTGCTCCGGCTGCTCCTCGGCCACCCGACCGTCTCGATCGGGGCGGTGACCGCGCACAGCAGTGCCGGGGAACCCCTGGCCGCGCACCAGCCGCACCTCCTGCCGCTGGCCGACCGCGTCCTGGTGGAGACCTCGGCCGAGACCCTGGCCGGCCACGACGTCGTGTTCCTGGCGCTCCCGCACGGGCAGTCGCACGCCCTGGCGGCGCAGCTGCCGGACGACGTCGTGGTGGTGGACTGCGGCGCCGACCACCGGCTCACCGACGCCCTCGCCTGGGACCGCTTCTACGGCGGGCAGCACCCCGGCAGCTGGCCGTACGGGCTGCCCGAGCTGCCCGGCGGGCGCGACGCGCTTCGCGGCGCCCGCCGGGTGGCCGTGCCGGGCTGCTACCCGACCGGCGCGTCGCTGGCGCTGGCCCCTGCGGTGGCCGCGGACCTCGTCGAGCCGTCGGTGGTGGTGGTGGCGGCGTCCGGGACCTCCGGTGCCGGCCGCGCACCCAAGCCGCACCTCCTGGCCGCCCAGGTGCTGGGGTCGGCGAGCGCCTACGGGGTCGGCGGTGTGCACCGGCACACCCCGGAGATCGCCCAGAACCTCTCCGCCGCCGCCGGCACGGCGGTGTCCGTGTCGTTCACCCCGCTGCTGGTGCCGATGTCCCGGGGCATCCTGACTACCGCCAGCGCACCGCTGCGGGCCGGGGTCGACCTGGCCGCGGCCCGCACCGTCTACGAGAAGGCCTACGCGGACGAGCCGTTCGTGCGGGTGCTGCCCGAAGGGCAGTGGCCCGAGACGTCCTCGACCGTCGGCGCCAACACCGCGCTGCTGCAGCTGGCCGTCGACGAGGTCGCGGGCCGGCTGGTCGTCGTCTCCGCCATCGACAACCTGACCAAGGGCACCGCCGGGGCGGCGGTGCAGTGCATGAACCTGGCGCTGGGCCTGCCGGAGACCACCGGCCTGCCGGTGGTCGGGGTGGCGCCGTGACCGCGCCGGCCCCGCGGACCGGCGTCTGCGCGCCGGAGGGCTTCCGGGCCGCCGGGGTCACGGCCGGCCTCAAGGCCTCCGGCACCCCGGACGTCGCCCTGGTCGTCAACACCGGGCCGGACTTCTCGGCCGCGGGCGTGCTCACCGGCAACCGGGTCACCGCCGCTCCGGTCCGCTGGTGCCGGGCGGTGCTGCCCGCCGGCCGGTTGGCCGCGGTGGTGCTCAATTCGGGCGGGGCGAACGCGTGCACCGGCGCCGCCGGGTACGCCGACACCGTGGCCACCGCCGAGCGGGTCGCCGGGCTGGTGGGCGTCGCGCCCGACGAGGTCGCCGTCGCCTCCACCGGGTTGATCGGCGAGCGCCTGCCGATGGCCGCCCTGCTGGCCGGCTGCGACGCCGCGGCGGCGGCGCTGTCGCCGGACGGCGGTGCGGCCGCCGCCCGCGCGATCATGACCACCGACACCGTGCCGAAGACCGCCTCGGTGACCGAGAACGGTTGGACCGTGGGCGGTATGGCCAAGGGTGCCGGGATGCTGGCCCCGGGCCTGGCCACCATGCTGGTCGTGCTGACCACCGACGCCGTCGCCGACGCGGCGGTGCTGGACTCGGCCCTGCGCGCGGCCACCAGGGTCACGTTCGACCGCATCGACTCCGACGGCGCCACGTCCACGAACGACACCGTGCTGCTGCTCTCCTCCGGCGCGTCCGGCGTGCGGCCCGATCCCGTGGCGCTCACCGCGGTGGTCACCCGGGTGTGCACCGACCTGGCCGGCCAGCTGATCGCCGACGCGGAGGGCGCCACCAAGGAGATCGAGATCGAGGTCGTCCACGCCGTGACCGAGGACGACGCGGTGACGGTCGGCCGGGCGGTCGCCCGCAACAACCTGGTCAAGACGGCCTTCTTCGGCCAGGACCCGAACTGGGGCCGGATCCTCGCCGCGGTCGGCACCGTGGACGCCTCGGTGGCGTTCGACCCGGACCAGGTCGACGTGGCCGTCAACGGCGTGTGGATCTGCCGGGGCGGCGCCACCGGCGACGACCGGTCCGCCGTCGACCTCACGCCCCGGCGGGCCCACGTGGTGATCGACCTGCACGCCGGGACGGAGACCGCGACCGTGCGGACCAACGACCTGTCGCACGCGTACGTGCACGAGAACTCGGCGTACTCGACATGACGTCCCCGGCGGGTGGCACCCAGCTGCGGGACGAGTCCGAGCTCGCGTCGGCGGCCGCCCGCGCCGAGGTGCTGGCCGGCGCGCTGCCGTGGCTGCAGCGCTTCGCGGGCGCGCTCGTCGTCGTCAAGTACGGCGGCAACGCGATGACGGACGTGGCGCTGCAACGCGCCTTCGCCGCCGACATGGTGTTCCTCCGGACGGTGGGGCTGCGCCCGGTGGTGGTCCACGGCGGCGGTCCGCAGATCACCGCGATGCTGGCGCGGCTCGGCATGACGGGGGAGTTCCGCGGCGGTTTCCGGGTCACCACGGCCGAGACCATGGACGTGGTCCGGATGGTCCTGGTCGGCCAGGTCGGCCGGGAGCTGGTCGGCCTGATCAACTCCCACGGCCCCTACGCGGTGGGCATGTCCGGCGAGGACGCCGGGCTGTTCACCGCGGCCCGCCGCCGGGTCGTCGTCGACGGCGTGCCGACCGACATCGGTCTGGTCGGCGACGTCGTCGCGGTCGACCCGGACGCGGTGCTGGACCTGCTGGCCGCCGGCCGCATCCCGGTGATCTCCACGGTGGCGCCCGACAGGGACGGGGTCGTGCACAACGTCAACGCCGACACCGCGGCCGCCGCCCTGGCCGTCGCGCTCGGCGCGGCGAAACTCGTGGTGCTCACCGACGTCGAGGGGCTGTACGCCGCCTGGCCGGACCGCGGTTCGCTGCTGTCCAGGGTCACCGCCGGTGCGCTCGCCGACCTGCTGCCGTCGCTGGAGAGCGGGATGGTGCCGAAGATGGAGGGCTGCCTGCGGGCGGTCCGGGGCGGGGTCGCCGCCGCCCACGTCATCGACGGGCGGGTCCCGCACGCCGTGCTGCTCGAGATCGTCACCAGCGAGGGCATCGGCACGATGGTCGTCCCCGACGACGACCCGGTCGCGTCCGCCGCACCGGCCACCGGCACACCACCGGCTCCGGACGCCTCGCCGGCCGGCCCCTCCACCCTCCCGGCCGGCACCGCACCGACCGGCACCCACCCGACCGGCACCGACCCGACACCTCAGGAGACGACATGACATCCGCGACGACGGCGTCCCCCGCGCCGGCGGGCACGGGCACCGGCAGCATCGCGCCGGCCGTACCCGGCCAGGCCGGGTCGGCCAACGACCGGGCCGCGCGGCGCTGGTCCGGGGCCCTGATGAACAACTTCGTCGCCCCGCCGGTCGAGCTGGTCTCCGGCCGCGGTGCGGTGGTGGTCGACGCGGACGGCAACGAGTACCTGGACCTGCTGGGCGGGATCGCGGTCAACGCGCTGGGCCACGCCCACCCGGCCGTCGTCGCCGCGGTCAGCGCGCAGATCGCCACCCTCGGCCACGTCTCCAACTTCTTCAGCCACCCCACGGTGCTGGAGCTGGCCGAGCGGCTGCTGGTGCTGGCCGGCGCCCGGGACGACGGCCGCGTGCTGTTCTGCAACTCCGGCGCCGAGGCCAACGAGGCGGCCTTCAAGATCGCCCGGCTGACCGGCCGGCCGCGGATCATCGCCACCGAGAACGGTTTCCACGGCCGCACGATGGGCGCGCTGGCGCTGACCGGCCAGCCGGCCAAGCGCGCGCCGTTCGAACCCATGCCGGCCGGCGTGGAGTTCGTGCCCTACGGCGACGTCGCCGCCCTGCGGGCCGCGGTGACCGCCCCGGGGGAGGTCGCCGCGGTGTTCCTGGAGGCGATCCAGGGCGAGGCCGGCGTGGTGCCGGCCCCGGACGGCTACCTGGCCGCCGCCCGCGAGATCACCTCCGCCGCCGGCGCCCTGCTGGTGCTCGACGAGGTGCAGACCGGTATCGGCCGCACCGGCGCCTGGTTCGCCCACCAGCACGCCGGCATCCGGCCCGACGTCGTCACCCTGGCCAAGGGCCTGGGCGGCGGCCTGCCGATCGGCGCCGTGATCGGCATCGGCCGCGCGGCGACGCTGCTGTCACCGGGCCAGCACGGGTCCACGTTCGCGGGGAACCCGGTGTGCGCCGCCGCCGCGCTCGCGGTGCTGTCGACCGTCGAGCAGGAGGGCCTGCTGCAGCACGCCGACAGCCTCGGCAAGCACCTGGCCGCCGCCGTCGAGGGCCTGGGGCACCCGCTGGTCTCGCACGTCCGCGGGCGCGGGCTGCTGCTCGGCATCGTGCTCACCGATCCGGTGGCGCCGCGGGTCGCCGACGTGGCACGGGACCGCGGCTTCGTCGTCAACGCCACCGGACCCGACGTCCTGCGGCTCGCACCGCCGCTGGTGCTGACCACCGCCCAGGCCGACGGCTTCGTCGCCGCCCTGCCCGGCATCCTCGACGCCGCCGCGGAGGTGTCCCGGTGAGCGCCCCCGCACCGCTGCGGCACTTCCTGCGCGACGACGACCTCTCGCCCGAGGACCTGGTGTCCGTGCTGGACCTGGCCGACCGGTTCAAGCCCGACCGCACCGCGTTCACGCCGCTGGCCGGCAAGGCCGTCGCGGTGGTGTTCGAGAAGAACTCGACCAGGACCCGGTTGTCGTTCGAGGTCGGCATCCGCCAGCTGGGCGGCCAGCCCGTCATCGTCGACGCGCGCACCTCGCAGCTGGGTCGCGAGGAGACGATCGAGGACACCTCGCGGGTGCTGTCCCGGTACGTCGACGCGGTCGCCATCCGCACCTTCGCGCAGCGCCGCATCGACGCGCTGGCTAGCGTCTCGCGGGTCCCGGTGGTGAACGCGCTGACCGACGAGTTCCACCCCTGCCAGGTGCTCGCCGACCTGCAGACGATCCGGGAGCGCAAGGGGCGGCTGGCCGGGCTGACCCTGACCTACCTGGGCGACGGCGCGAACAACATGTCGCACTCGCTGATGCTCGGCGGCGCCAACGCCGGCCTGCACGTCCGGGTCAGCGCACCGCAGGGGTTCGACCCGGACCCGGACATCCTGGTGGACGCCAAGAACCGTGCGGTGGACACCGGCGGCTCGATCGAGCTGATCACCGACCCGCGCGCGGCCGTCGACGGGGCCGACGTCCTGGTCACCGACACCTGGACCTCGATGGGCCAGGAGAACGACGGCCTGGACCGGGTGGGCCCGTTCCGGCCCTACCAGGTCAACGCGGACCTGCTGGCACGCGCGGGATCCGGGGCGCTGGTGCTGCACTGCCTGCCGGCGCACCGCGGCTTCGAGATCACCGACGAGGTCATCGACGGTCCGGCGTCGGCGGTGTGGGACGAGGCCGAGAACCGGTTGCACGCCCAGAAGGCGCTGCTGGCCTACCTGCTCGACCCGGAGCGCGGGTGACCGGCGCGCGACTGCCCACCAAGGCGGCCCGCCACGGGCTGATCACCGAGCTGATCCGGGCCCGGCCGGTCTACTCGCAGCCCGAGCTGCTCGGGATGCTGGCCGAGCAGGGGCTGGCGGCGACCCAGGCCACGCTGTCCCGGGACCTGGACGAGCTGGGCGCGGTGAAGCTCCGCGGCGTGGACGGCGGGCCCGCCCGCTACGTGATCCCCGAGGACGGGCCGCGCCGCGCGATGCCCGGGGGAACCGGCCGGCTCGGCCGGCTCGTCGAGGACCTGCTGCTCTCGCACGACGCCTCGGGCAACCTGGCCGTGCTGCGCACGCCGCCGGGCGCGGCGCAGTTCCTGGCCTCGGCCATCGACCGGGCAGCGCTGTCCGACGTCGTCGGCACGATCGCCGGGGACGACACCATCCTGGTCGTCGCCCGCGACGGGCTGTCCGGCGCCGAGCTCGGGCGCCGGCTGGCCGGGTTGGCCGCCGCGCCCGTCGACTGACCGACCCGGTCGTCGACCTGCGGAGCGCCGACCGCACCGCAGGCACCCACGGCACCGCACGCACCCCGGCACCGGGCGGCACCGACAGCACCGCGCGGTCCGCCCGGGCGACCGACGCCGCCTCCGCCCGGCGGTCACCACACCCACCGCTCGCGCCGGCCGGTCCGGCCCCGACAGATAGGCTCCGCCCGTGTCCAAGGTGCTCCAGTCCCTGCCCGTCGGCGAGAAGGTCGGCATCGCCTTCTCGGGAGGTCTCGACACCTCCGTCGCGGTCGCCTGGATGCGCGAGCACGGAGCCGTGCCGTCCGCCTACACCGCCGATCTGGGCCAGTACGACGAGCCGGACCTGTCCGGCGTCCCGGAGCGCGCGCGGAGCTACGGCGCCGGCATCGCGCGGATCGTCGACTGCCGGGCCGCGCTCGTCGAGGAGGGCCTCGTCGCGCTGGCCTGCGGCGCGTTCCACATCCGCTCCGGCGGCGTGCCCTACTTCAACACCACGCCGCTCGGCCGGGCGGTCACCGGGACGCTGCTGGTCCGCGCCATGCAGGACGACGGGGTGTCGATCTGGGGCGACGGGTCGACGTACAAGGGCAACGACATCGAGCGGTTCTACCGCTACGGGTTGCTGGCCAACCCGGCGCTGCGGATCTACAAGCCGTGGCTCGACGAGGCGTTCGTCTCGGAGCTCGGCGGCCGCACCGAGATGAGCCGCTGGCTCGGCGCGCGCGACCTGCCGTACCGCGCCTCGGTCGAGAAGGCCTACTCGACGGACGCCAACATCTGGGGTGCCACCCACGAGGCCAAGAGCCTGGAGAACCTCGACACCGGCATCGAGATCGTCGAGCCGATCATGGGGGTCCGGTACTGGGACCCGGCCGTGCCGGTGGAGGCCGAGGACGTCGAGATCCGTTTCGAGTCAGGGCGTCCCGTCGCCATCGGCGGCCGGACCTTCGACAGTGCCGTCGATCTCGTGCAGGAGGCCAACGCCGTCGGCGGGCGGCACGGGCTCGGCATGTCCGACCAGATCGAGAACCGCATCATCGAGGCCAAGTCCAGGGGCATCTACGAGGCTCCTGGCATGGCACTCCTGTTCGTCGCCTACGAGCGGCTGGTCAACGCGATCCACAACGAGGACACGGTGGCCAGCTACCACGTCGAGGGTCGCCGGCTCGGCCGCCTGCTGTACGAGGGCCGCTGGCTGGACCCCCAGTCGCTGATGCTGCGGGAGTCGCTGCAGCGCTGGGTCGGCGCCGCGGTGACCGGCACCGTCGTGGTCCGGCTCCGGCGGGGCAACGACTGGTCCGTCGTCGACACCAGCGGCCCGTCGCTGAGCTACCACCCCGAGAAGCTGTCCATGGAACGGGTCGCCGACGCGGCCTTCGGTCCGGCCGACCGCATCGGCCAGCTGACCATGCGCAACCTCGACATCGCCGACACCCGCTCGAAGCTCGAGCTGTACGCCGGTCTCGGCCAGCTCGACGTCCAGCACACGCTGGTCGGCTCGCTCCGGTCGTCGCCCGAGGGTGCCGGTCCGGAGGCCATCGCCGCCGGCACACCCGCCGGGCCCGAGGGTCTGGCCGGGGCGGTGGACGCGGCCGCGGACCGGGCCGCCATGGACACCGGAACGGACTGAGCGGCCGCATGTCCGACGACACCCCGGTCCCCGCGCCGGGCGCCACCGACGCGGCCGGTGCGACCCCGGCCGCCGGCACCGCGCTCTGGGGCGGCCGGTTCGCCAGCGGCCCGGCGCCCGAGATGGTCGAGCTGTCCCGGTCGACGCAGTTCGACTGGGTGCTGGCGCCGTACGACCTCGCCGCCTCGCGGGCGCACGCCCAGGTGCTGCACCGCGCGGACCTGCTGACCGCCGACGAGCTCGGGCGGATGCAGGACGCCCTGGACCGGCTGGCGCGGGACGTCGGCGAGGGCACCTTCGCCCCGGTGCCGCAGGACGAGGACGTGCACAGCGCCCTGGAGCGCGGCCTGATCGAGCGTGCCGGCGCCGAGCTCGGCGGAAAGCTGCGGGCGGGCCGGTCCCGCAACGACCAGGTGGCCACGCTGTACCGGATGTACCTGCGGGACCACGCGCGCCGGGTCGGCGTGCTGGTCACCGACCTGCAGGCGGCGCTGCTCGACCAGGCCGACGCGCACCCGGGGGCCGCGATGCCCGGCCGGACCCACTTCCAGCACGCCCAGCCGGTCCTGCTCGCGCACCACCTGGCCGCCCACGCCCAGGCGCTGGCCCGGGACGTGGACCGCATCCGGGACTGGGAGCGCCGAGCGGCCGTCTCGCCCTACGGGTCCGGCGCACTCGCCGGGTCGTCGCTGGGTCTGGACCCGCAGTTCATCGCCAAGGAGCTCGGCCTGGACCGGCCGGTCGCCAACTCGATCGACGGCACCGCCGCCCGCGACTTCGCCGCCGAACTGGCCTTCGTGCTCGCGATGCTGGCGGTGGACCTGTCCCGCTGGGCCGAGGAGGTCGTCGTCTTCACCACGGCGGAGTTCGGCTACGCCCGTCTCGACGACGCCTTCTCCACCGGGTCGTCGATCATGCCGCAGAAGAAGAACCCGGACATCGCGGAGCTGGCCAGGGGCAAGTCGGGCCGGTTGATCGGCAACCTCGCGGGTCTGCTGGCCACGCTCAAGGGGCTGCCGCTGGCCTACAACCGCGACCTGCAGGAGGACAAGGAGCCCTTGATCGACTCGCTGTCCCAGCTGGAGGTGCTGCTGCCCGCGGTGACCGGCATGACCGCCACCCTGACCTTCGACACCGCTCGGCTGGCCGACATGGCGCCCGCGGGGTACTCCCTCGCCACGGATGTCGCGGAATGGTTGGTACGCCAAGGGGTCCCGTTCCGGGTCGCGCACGAGGCCGCCGGTGCCTGCGTCGCGGTGGCCGAGGCCGGCGGTCGCGAGCTGGACCAGCTGTCGGACGTCGAGCTGGCCCGGATCCACCCGGCGCTCACCCCGCAGGTGCGGTCGGTGCTGACGGTGGCGGGGTCGCTGGCGTCCCGGGACGGGGTGGGCGGCACGGCCCCGGTCCGGGTGGCCGAGCAGCTGGCGCTGCTGCGCTCGCAGGTCGCGGCGGACCGGGCGTGGTGCCTGGGCCGGTGACGCCCGTGGCGCGAACGGGGGAGCCGCCGGACGCCGGCGAGGTGGCGGGACCGGCGCTGCCCCGCTCCTTCTTCGCCCGGGACCCGCTGGACGTGGCACCGGACCTGCTCGGCCGGGTGCTGGTGGCCGGCGGTCCGGACGCCGGTGCGGCCGTCGCGGTCCGGCTGACCGAGGTGGAGGCCTACCGCGGGGCCGACGACCCGGCCTCGCACGCCTTCCGCGGCCGCACCCGGCGGACGGCCGTCATGTTCGGCCCCGCGGGTCACCTGTACCTATACTTCGTCTACGGCATGCACTGGTGCGTGAACGTGGTGACCGGGTGGGACGGCGAGGCGAGCGCGGTGCTGCTGCGCGCCGGCCGGGTGGTGGCCGGCGCGGACGTCGCCGCAGCCCGGCGGGCGGCGCGACGCCGGACCGCGGTGACCGCCGGCGCACTGGCCCGCGGGCCGGCGGCGCTGACCACCGTGCTGGGACTGGATGCCGGTGCCGACGGTGCCGACCTGTGCGCGGCCGACTCCGCCGTCCGGCTGCTGCCCGGGGTACCCGCGACGGCGGTCCGGTCGGGCCCTCGGGTGGGCGTGTCCGCGGCCGCCGACCGGCCCTGGCGGTTCTGGGTGGACGGTGATCCGACGGTGACCGCCTACCGCGCGGGCACCCGTGCCCAGCGCCGTCCGCCGGCCGGTGTGACCCGTGCCGCGCCGGGGCTCCGCGAGCCCCTGGACGCCGTCGGCGATGGGAGGATGGAGGGGTGACCACCACCGCCCCCTCCCGCACCGCCGACCGGGCCGGCGTGCCGTCGGTGCTCGAGGAGCTGCGGTGGCGCGGGTTGGTCGCGCTGACCACGGACGAGGAGGCGCTGGCGGCGGCGCTGGCCTCGGGACCGGTCACCGTCTACTGCGGGTTCGACCCGACCGCGCCCAGCCTGCACTTCGGGAACCTGGTGCAGCTGATCGTGCTGCGGTGGATGCAGCGCGCGGGCCACCGGGTGATCTGCCTGGTGGGGGGCTCGACCGGGCTCATCGGGGACCCGCGCCCGACGGCCGAGCGGGTGCTGAAGACCCGGGAGCAGACGGCGGACTGGGTCGACCGCATCCGTGCGCAGGTGCGGCCGTTCCTGGAGTTCGAGGGGGAGAACCCGGCCCTGCTGGTCGACAACCTCGACTGGACGGCGCCGATCAGCGCGCTGGACTTCCTGCGCGACATCGGCAAGCACTTCCGGGTCAACGCCATGCTCCGCAAGGAGGCGGTGGCGGCGCGGCTGAGCAGCGAGGAAGGGATCAGCTACACCGAGTTCAGCTACCAGATCCTGCAGGCGCTGGACTTCTTGCACCTGTACCGCGAGTACGGCTGCACGCTGCAGACCGGCGGTCAGGACCAGTGGGGCAATCTCACCGCCGGCGTCGACCTGATCCGCAGGGTCGAGGGAGCGGGCGTGCACGTGCTCGCGACGCCGCTGATCACCGACTCCGCGGGGGTCAAGTTCGGCAAGTCCGAGGGCAACGCCGTGTGGCTGTCGGCCGACATGACCAGCCCGTACGCCTTCTACCAGTACTGGATCAACGTCGAGGACGCCTCCGTGGTCCTGCTGCTCAAGGCGTTCACCGAGCGGTCCGCCGAGGAGATCGCCGAGCTCGAACGGGCCACCGTCGAGCGGCCGCAGGCCCGGGCGGCGCAGCGCGCGCTCGCCGCCGACGTGACGGCACTGGTGCACGGGCGCCCGGCGACGGACGCGGTCATCCGGGCGAGCCGGGCGCTGTTCGGGCAGGACGACCTCGCCGCCGTCGACGCGGCGACGCTCCGGGCGGCACTCGAGGAGACCGGACTGCACCGGGTGAGCGATCCGTCGCCCACTGTCGTTGCACTGCTGCGCGAGTCGGGACTGGCCGCGTCCAACTCCGAGGCGCGTCGCACCGTCGCCGAGGGCGGCGCGTACCTGAACAACCGCCGGATGACCGACCCGGACGAGGTCCCGGGCGACGCCGAGCTGCTGCACGGCCGGTACCTGGTCGTCCGTCGCGGCAAGCGGCACGTCGCCGGGGTCGAGATCTCCGCCGGCTGACCGGGGTCGTGCCGCACCGTCGGCCCACCGACTGACGCGACGGGCACCGTTCCGGCGTAGGAGTTCGCGCCGGCGTCGGTGTCCGGCGGTTGTGACCGTACGGGCACGCACAGGCACCAGCCCCTGCTCTGCGGGCGTCCGTGCACCGGGGGACTTCCGCACCGGGCCGACGGTGTACCGACCGCGGCCGCGCCGGTCGCCGCAGGCCGTTCCGGTCCGGGTCAAGTCGGCGACCGCGGCGGCACGAAGCCCCGGTGGCGGGTCGGACTGCTGCCCCGGTCGACGCGGTGCCATACACCGACCACCCGCCCGGATCCCCGGTCACCGCCCGTGACCCAGGTCACCGGAGAGTGGTCGGCCCGCGGCGCCGCGCGGCGCACTGTGTGCACGGGCCCCCACCTGCGGCGATGCGCCCGAGACAGCATGCCCACCTGCGCATTTGACACTCCGGACGCACGTCCGTAACTTTGCTGTTGCCGCGGGGAACCGGGCAGGACAGGGCCGACAGGCCCGCCTGGCCGACCTGCTGGAGAGGATCCCACAGGATCCCGACCCCCGAGGGTCGAGTCCCGAGCCGGTACAGTCGGCAGGGACACCGGGTCAGGCGGTTTGACACCGCGAACTGGACCGGCTAGCGTCTCTCGGGCTTGCTCCAGGGCGATCTTCGGATCAGCGAGGAGCAGTCCCCGGATGCCAGGCCTCCCGAGGCCCGACTCCGAGCCGGTACAGTCGGCAGGGACACCGGGGCAGGCGGTTTGACACCGCGAACTGGACCGGGTAACGTAGATCGGGTTGCCCCAGAACAGGTCGAAGGACTTGGGACGGTGCGCGTCCGCTCCTTGAGAACTCAACAGCGTACCGAAAGTCAGTGCCAACTGATTTATCACCTCGTCTATCCGTCCGCGGTCCGCCGTGGTCGGGGATGAGATTCCTTTGGTACATAACGAGCAGACCAGCTCATATGGACCAGCGATCGGGTGCCTCGTGCGCCCATCTCCATAGTCGATCACCGGGCGCCCACTTCGTGGTCACCTGCGATCAATAGACATTCAATGGAGAGTTTGATCCTGGCTCAGGACGAACGCTGGCGGCGTGCTTAACACATGCAAGTCGAACGGAAAGGCCCGCTTGCGGGTACTCGAGTGGCGAACGGGTGAGTAACACGTGGGCAACCTGCCCCTAGCTCTGGGATAACTCCTCGAAAGAGGTGCTAATACCGGATGACGACCGATCAGGGCATCCTGGACGGTCCAAAGTTTTTCGGCTAGGGATGGGCCCGCGGCCTATCAGCTTGTTGGTGGGGTAACGGCCTACCAAGGCGACGACGGGTAGCCGGCCTGAGAGGGCGACCGGCCACACTGGGACTGAGACACGGCCCAGACTCCTACGGGAGGCAGCAGTGGGGAATATTGCGCAATGGGCGAAAGCCTGACGCAGCGACGCCGCGTGAGGGACGACGGCCTTCGGGTTGTAAACCTCTTTCAGCAGGAACGAATCAAGACGGTACCTGCAGAAGAAGCACCGGCCAACTACGTGCCAGCAGCCGCGGTAATACGTAGGGTGCAAGCGTTGTCCGGAATTATTGGGCGTAAAGAGCTCGTAGGCGGTCTGTCGCGTCGAATGTGAAAACCCGGGGCTCAACCCCGGGCCTGCATTCGATACGGGCAGACTAGAGTTCGGTAGGGGAGACTGGAATTCCTGGTGTAGCGGTGAAATGCGCAGATATCAGGAGGAACACCGGTGGCGAAGGCGGGTCTCTGGGCCGATACTGACGCTGAGGAGCGAAAGCGTGGGGAGCAAACAGGATTAGATACCCTGGTAGTCCACGCCGTAAACGTTGGGCGCTAGGTGTGGGGGTCCTTCCACGACCTCCGTGCCGCAGCTAACGCATTAAGCGCCCCGCCTGGGGAGTACGGCCGCAAGGCTAAAACTCAAAGGAATTGACGGGGGCCCGCACAAGCGGCGGAGCATGCGGATTAATTCGATGCAACGCGAAGAACCTTACCAAGGCTTGACATGCACAGGAAAGTTCCAGAGATGGTTCCCCCGCAAGGTCTGTGCACAGGTGGTGCATGGTTGTCGTCAGCTCGTGTCGTGAGATGTTGGGTTAAGTCCCGCAACGAGCGCAACCCTTGTCTTATGTTGCCAGCGCGTCATGGCGGGGACTCATAAGAGACTGCCGGGGTCAACTCGGAGGAAGGTGGGGATGACGTCAAATCATCATGCCCCTTATGTCTTGGGCTTCACGCATGCTACAATGGCCGGTACAAAGGGCTGCGAAACCGTAAGGTGGAGCGAATCCCAAAAAGCCGGTCTCAGTTCGGATTGGGGTCTGCAACTCGACCCCATGAAGTCGGAGTCGCTAGTAATCGCAGATCAGCAACGCTGCGGTGAATACGTTCCCGGGCCTTGTACACACCGCCCGTCACGTCACGAAAGTCGGTAACACCCGAAGCCGGTGGCCCAACCCTTGTGGAGGGAGCCGTCGAAGGTGGGATCGGCGATTGGGACGAAGTCGTAACAAGGTAGCCGTACCGGAAGGTGCGGCTGGATCACCTCCTTTCTAAGGAGCATCTGGCCTGCTGCCACGGCAGCACGGTCCAGGCCCACTGCGCAGGCGAACGTCCTGCGGTGGAGCTCATGGGTGGAACACTGACCAGTTCGGTATGCCGCGGGGCAGGCGCGCCCAGTACGACCTTCGGGTCGGAACGAGCGCCGGTCACGTGGCCTACCGTAGGTACGCTGTTGGGTCCTGAGGGAACGGATGTTCCTTCTACCGGGCCGATTCCCCACCGGACGGCCGGCTTCTTGCCGGTACGCGGTGGATCGGGAATCGGATACGCCCGTACCTTGAGAACTGCACAGTGGACGCGAGCATCTTTGTGGCTAAGTTATTAAGAGCACACGGTGGATGCCTAGGCACCAGGAGCCGATGAAGGACGTAGGAGGCTGCGATAAGCCTCGGGGAGCTGCCAACCGAGCTGAGATCCGAGGATGTCCGAATGGGGAAACCCGGCAGGAGTCATGTCCTGTCACCCTCGCCTGAACACATAGGGCGAGTGGAGGGAACGTGGGGAAGTGAAACATCTCAGTACCCACAGGAAGAGAAAGCAACCGCGATTCCGTTAGTAGTGGCGAGCGAAAGCGGAAGAGGCTAAACCGATCGCGCGTGATAGCCGGCAGGCGTTGCGCGATCGGGGTCGTGGGACCATTGAGGCTGTTCTGCCGAGCAGCCAGGGAGTAAGAAAATCTCGTGTTAGTCGAATGGCATTGGAAAAACCAGGCACAGAGGGTGACACCCCCGTAGACGAAAACACGTGATCTCCCCAGTGGGATCCCAAGTAGCAGCGAGCCCGTGAAATTCGCTGTGAATCTGGCGGGACCACCCGCTAAGCCTAAATACTACCTGGTGACCGATAGCGGACAAGTACCGTGAGGGAAAGGTGAAAAGCACCCCGGGAGGGGAGTGAAATAGTTCCTGAAACCGTGTGCTTACAATCCGTCGGAGCGGCTTTCGGGCTGTGACGGCGTGCCTTTTGAAGAATGAGCCTGCGAGTTAGTGGTATGTGGCAAGGTTAACCCGTGTGGGGAAGCCGTAGCGAAAGCGAGTCCGAACAGGGCGATTGAGTCGCATGCTCTAGACCCGAAGCGAAGTGATCTACCCATGGCCAGGATGAAGCGACGGTAAGACGTCGTGGAGGTCCGAACCCACCAGGGTTGAAAACCTGGGGGATGAGCTGTGGGTAGGGGTGAAAGGCCAATCAAACTTCGTGATAGCTGGTTCTCCCCGAAATGCATATAGGTGCAGCGTCGCGTGTTTCTCACCGGAGGTAGAGCACTGGATGGTCTAGGGGGCCCACAAGCTTACCGAAATCAACCAAACTCCGAATGCCGGTGAGTGAGAGCGCGGCAGTGAGACTGTGGGGGCTAAGCTTCATAGTCGAAAGGGAAACAGCCCAGATCGCCGGTTAAGGCCCCTAAGCGTGTGCTAAGTGGGAAAGGATGTGGAGTCGCCCAGACAACCAGGAGGTTGGCTTAGAAGCAGCCACCCTTTAAAGAGTGCGTAATAGCTCACTGGTCAAGTGGTTCCGCGCCGACAATATAGCGGGGCTCAAGCACACCGCCGAAACCGCGGCATTCAGACAGTGATCGGCCCTTTGGGTCCAGTCGTCTGGATGGGTAGGGGAGCGTCGTGTGGCGAGTGAAGCGGCGGGGTAACCCAGCCGTGGACGCCACACGAGTGAGAATGCAGGCATGAGTAGCGAATGAGGAGTGAGAACCTCCTCCACCGAATGACCAAGGGTTCCTGGGCCAGGTTAATCCGCCCAGGGTGAGTCGGGACCTAAGGCGAGGCCGACAGGCGTAGTCGATGGACAACGGGTTGATATTCCCGTACCCGCGAAAGAGCGCCCATGACGAACCCGGTGATGCTAAGCGCCCGAACCGGCCGGATCCTTCGGGAGATGGTCGGGGAGCGCGCGACCCGATCCGGTAGTAGTCAAGCGATGGGGTGACACAGGAAGGTAGCTCCGCCAGTCAGTGGTAATACTGGTGTAAGGGTGTAGGTAGTCGTGGTAGGCAAATCCGCCGCGATGTTGATCTGAGACCTGACGCATAGCCGATTGAGGCGAAGTAGAGTGATCCTATGCTGTCGAGAAAAGCCTCTAGCGAGCTCTGAGCGGCCCGTACCCCAAACCGACACAGGTGGTCAGGTAGAGAATACCAAGGTGATCGAGCGAACTATGGTTAAGGAACTCGGCAAAATGCCCCCGTAACTTCGGGAGAAGGGGGACCGAGGTGTGTGAAGCCCCTCGCGGGCTAGCACGTTTTGGTCGCAGAGACCAGGGAGAAGCGACTGTTTACTAAAAACACAGGTCCATGCAAAGTCGCAAGACGACGTATATGGACTGACGCCTGCCCGGTGCTGGAAGGTTAAGAGGACCGGTTAGTTCCTTCGGGAGCGAAGCTGAGAATTTAAGCCCCAGTAAACGGCGGTGGTAACTATAACCATCCTAAGGTAGCGAAATTCCTTGTCGGGTAAGTTCCGACCTGCACGAATGGCGTAACGACTTCTCTACTGTCTCAACCATAGGCTCGGCGAAATTGCACTACGAGTAAAGATGCTCGTTACGCGCGGCAGGACGGAAAGACCCCGGGACCTTTACTATAGCTTGGTATTGGTGTTCGGTTCGGCTTGTGTAGGATAGGTGGGAGACTGTGAAGGGGATACGCCAGTATTCCTGGAGTCAACGTTGAAATACCACTCTGGTCGTACTGGATGTCTAACTTAGGTCCATGATCTGGATCAGGGACAGTGCCTGGTGGGTAGTTTAACTGGGGCGGTTGCCTCCCAAAGAGTAACGGAGGCGCCCAAAGGTTCCCTCAGCCTGGTTGGCAATCAGGTTTCGAGTGTAAGTGCACAAGGGAGCTTGACTGTGAGAGGGACATCTCGAGCAGGGACGAAAGTCGGGACTAGTGATCCGGCGTCAGCTTGTGGAAGCGACGTCGCTCAACGGATAAAAGGTACCCCGGGGATAACAGGCTGATCTTGCCCAAGAGTCCATATCGACGGCATGGTTTGGCACCTCGATGTCGGCTCGTCGCATCCTGGGGCTGGAGTAGGTCCCAAGGGTTGGGCTGTTCGCCCATTAAAGCGGCACGCGAGCTGGGTTTAGAACGTCGTGAGACAGTTCGGTCCCTATCCGCCGCGCGCGCAGGAGTCTTGAGGAAGGCTGTCCCTAGTACGAGAGGACCGGGACGGACGAACCTCTGGTGTGCCAGTTGTTCCACCAGGAGCACGGCTGGTTGGCTACGTTCGGAAGGGATAACCGCTGAAAGCATCTAAGCGGGAAGCTCGTTCCAAGATGAGGACTCCCACCCTTCGTGGGGTAAGGCTCCCGGTTAGACCACCGGGTTGATAGGCCGGAAGTGGAAGCACGGTAACGTGTGCAGCTGACCGGTACTAATAGGCCGAGGACTTACCACAAAAATGCTACGCGTCCACTGTGCGGTTCTGGAGATACGGGTCCGATCCCATCCAGGGATCCCCTAATTTCATAGAGTTACGGCGGTCATAGCGAAAGGGAAACGCCCGGTCCCATTCCGAACCCGGAAGCTAAGCCTTTCAGCGCCGATGGTACTGCACGGGCCACCGTGTGGGAGAGTAGGTCGCCGCCGGACAATCTTTCCGCGAGGAGGTCATCTGCGAGCGATCGCAGGTGACCTCCTCGTGGCTTTTGTGCGTTCACCGCCGGTCGGGATCGGGCTGTGACGGACGGCTGTCCCGAGAGCTCAGGAGGTGTCACGTGACGCAATCGTCGGCGATCGTCGTACTGAACGGTCCCAATCTGAACCTGCTCGGGAGCCGGGAGCCGGGCACCTACGGCAATGCGACCCTGGCGGACGCCGAGCTGTCCTGCCGGGACGTCGCCGAGCGCTTCGGGCGCACGGTGGAGTTCTTCCAGAGCAACCACGAGGGCGCGCTCATCGACCGGATCCACCGGGCCCGCGGCGACGCCGCCGGCCTGGTGCTCAATGCCGGCGGGTTGTCGCACACATCGATCTCGCTGCGCGACGCCGTGCTCGCCGTGGAACTCCCCATGGTGGAGGTGCACCTGAGCAACGTCCACCGTCGCGAAGCGTTCCGGCACCACTCCTACCTGTCCTCCGCGGCGACGGGGGTCATCGTCGGGCTCGGGATCTTCGGGTACCGGGTGGCCGTCGAGTTCCTGTGCCGGACGCTGCCGCCGGTCGCCGGCGCGGACGCGCCCGGATCGCACTGAGACGCGGACCATCGGTCCCGTCCACGAAAGGACTTTCCATGCGTTCCTTCTCGGATCCTCCGCGTCGCGGCGACCGGACGGGCGACTCCCGCAATTCGGGGCCCACGGGTTGGGGCCGCCCACCGCGGTCCTTCCCGGCGGGCGACCGGCGGGAAGGTCGCGGTCAGGGATCCGACGCGCGTGGAGAGCGCTGGCGCTCGGCCGATGATCGCTCCGCGGACCGCGGCCGGGGAAGGACTGCGGACGGGGATCGTGGGGACCGTTTCGGCACCGGCCGCGCACCGGGTCTGCGGCGACCGTCGGATGGAAACCGTGCGGGCTCGGCGGGCGAGCGGGGTGCCGGATACCGCGACCGACGGGACGAGGGTGCCGGTGGTCGTCCTTCGAGTGGTGACGCTCCCCGCGGCTCGTGGGCCGGGCGGGCACCGCGCCGGTTCGACAGCGGTGACGACCGTCCGGGTCGTGGGCGTGACGACGACCGGAGCGGCCGGGGTCGGCAGGCCGGTACGGACGGCCAGCGATGGGGCGGCGGAGCGGGCCGTACCCCGCGCGGCGCCGCCGACCGCGGTGGTCAGGGCGAGCGGCCGTGGCGCCGGGACGACCGCGGGTACGCCGGCGGTGTCGGCGATCACCCCGATCGGCCACGCCGGGAGCGTGACGACGCAACGCGCGGTGGAAGGGACGCCGGCTCCGCCAAGCGCCCCCGACCCTGGCGGGACCGTCCCGACCGTGACACGTGGCAGCGGGACCGGCCGTCGACAGCCGGGGGACCGAGGGACCGGTCCGCGGGTGATCGGCAAGGGCGGCCTCGGGACGAGGAGCGTCGTCCCGGTGCGGGCGCCCGCCCGCCGCGGCCCTGGACCGAGCGCACCGACCGCCCGTACCGGCCGCGGGACGACGACCGTCCCGCTGCACCGCGCGACAGGACGGATCGGCCGTACGGCGCCCGGGACCGGGCGGACCGGCCCTACGGGCGCGATCGTGGCGAGCGTCCGTACGGCGCCGACCGGACGGAACGGCGCCCAGGCGCGGACCGTGCCTGGGGCCGGTCCGACGCCGGTCCGGGAGCACGGCCGGGCTTCGGTGACCGTACGGACCGGCCGCGGCGCGACTCCGACGACCGCGGACGCCGGGGGCTCGACGACGACCGACCCCGCCGCTTCGACCGCGAGGCGAACGGCTCGGCCACCCGACGGACCGGCATGGACCGCCCGCGCCGCACCGACGACCGGGACGACCGGCCGCGCGGCTTCACCAGTCGCGACGACCGGCCGCGCGGCTTCACCAGTCGCGACGACCTGCCACGGCGCTTCGGCGAGCGCGACGACCGGCCGCGCCGCTTCGGCGAGCGCGACGACCGGCCGCGCCGCTTCGACGACCGCCCGACCGACCGGTCCGCCGACCGCCCGCGTCGGGACCCCTGGGACGCGGGCGACCGCGGTGCGCGACGTCCCGCGGATCCGGGTCGGGACGACCGCCGCCCGGCCGGTCGTGACCGCGACGCGCCCCGATCCGCGCCGTGGCAGGACCGCGAGCGCCGCTCCGACGCGCGTGGCGCGAACCGGGACGACCGCCCGGCGCGCGCCGTCGCCGTCGAACCGGTCGGCGGCCCGACGGACGCGGGCGCCGCGTCCACCAGCAGCACCGGGCGCTCCGGCGCCGACGCGCCGGCGGCTCCGGCCCCGGCGGTCGATGCCCCCGACACTGCCTCCGGTTCCTCCGGCGAGCGTGCCGGAACGGCGGACGACCCGGCCCGCGTGGGCGGCGCCGAGGCCGACGGAACCGGCCACCGCGGCGCAGCCCCGGACCGGTCGGGTGAGCGGCGTCCCCACGGCGACCGTGCCGCGCGTGGCGCCGGCGACCGGGACGGGCGTCGTCCGTCCGGCGACCGCGGTGACCGGTTCGGCCGCGACCGCGACGCCGGACGCTTCGGCCGGCCGGACCGACCCGCGCCGACCGGCGCCGGACGGCGCGAGGTCGAGCGCGGCTCCCGGGTCCGGGAGACCGAGATCGGCGAGCGCTGGCCGGACATCCCCGACTGGGTCGACCTCGCCGACCTCGACCTCGATGTCCGTCGCGACCTGCGGAGCCTGTCCAAGGAGAATGCGGCATTCGTCGCCGAGCACCTGGTGGCAGCGGGTGTCCTCGCGGACGAGGAGCCCGAACTGGCCTGGGCGCACGCGCGTGCCGCCCGCTCCAAGGGAGCCCGCATCGCCGTCGTCCGCGAGACCGCCGGCCTGGTGGCCTACCGGGCAGGGGAGTGGAGCGATGCCATCGGCGAGCTGCGCGCCGCCCGGCGTCTCGGGGGCGGCGCCGGACACGTCGCCGTCCTGGCGGACTGCGAACGGGCCCTGGGCAATCCCGAGCGCGCCGTGGAGATCTCCCGGTCCGCGGAGGCCGCCCAGCTCGACGACGCCGCGACAGCCGAACTGGCCATCGTGGTCGCCGGAGCGCGCGCCGACATGGGGCAGCTCGAAGCAGCGCTGGCGAGCCTGCGGGCCACCGGCTTCCAGACGGCACCGCCGCAGCCGTACAGCGCCCGGACCTACTACGCCTACGCCGACCTGCTGGAGCGGACCGGGCGTCGGGACCAGGCTGTCGAGTGGTTCCTGCGCGCCGCCGAGAGCGACGTCGAGGAGGAGACCGACGCCGGCGAGCGGCTGACCGCCTTGGCCGAGGGATCGTCCGACGAGACCGACGTCTCGCCGGACGCGGCCGCGGGTGGCGAGCCACCCCTCGTGTCCTGGGGTGTGGCCACGGACACCGACACGGGCACCGACGCCGCGGAAGTCGCCGGCACGGGCACCGGCACCGCGGATGCCGAGGACTCCGTCGGCCTGGGCGGCCGGGTCGATCGGGATCGCCCGGGCGCTGACGGAGAGCCTGACGCGGACCTGTCCGGTGTCGAGGATGACGATCTGGACGGTGACGATCTGGACGGTGACGATCTCGACGACGAGGCAAGCGACCAGGATCTCGTCGACGACGACCTCGACGACGACGACGAAGAGGACCTCGACGAGGACCCCGACGAGGACGAGGACCAGGACGTGAGCAGGGACACGGACGCAGTGAGCGGGCCGTCGGACGATCCCACGACCGACGCCGGCGTCGGACCGCTGTTCAGTGACGGGCCGCGGGCGTGACCGCGGACACCTCGCCCAGGACGCCCGCAACCGAGGACGGCCGGTCGCTCGCCGAGCGGCACGACGTGCTGCTGCTCGACCTCGACGGCACCGTGTACCTCGGCGGCCAGGTCATCGAGCACGCGCCCGAGGCCCTCGACCGCGCGGCCCGGGCTGGCTCGCACCCGATGTACGTGACGAACAACGCGTCGCGGTCGCCGGCCGACGTCGCCGCATCGCTGACGGGCATGGGCATCGCGGCCACGGCGGAGGACGTCCTGACGTCGCCGCAGGCGGCCGCCACCATGCTCGCCGAGACGCACCCTGCGGGCGCCAAGGTGCTCGTGGTCGGGGCGCCGTTCCTGGCCGATTCGGTCGCTGCCGTCGGGCTGACCCCCGTCCGACTGGTCGCGGACGAGCCGGTGGCCGTCGTGCAGGGCCACTCCCCGGACACCGGGTGGCGGAACCTCGCGGAGGCCTGCATCGCCCTGCGCGCGGGTGCGGACTGGGTGGCCTGCAACGTCGACAGCACGCTGCCCACCGACCGCGGGCTGCTGCCCGGCAACGGCGCCATGGTGCAGGCCCTGATGGCGGCGACCGGGTTGCGCCCCCGGGTGGCGGGCAAACCCGCACGTCCGCTGCTCGACGAGGCGGTGCGGCGGGTCGACGGCAGCCGGCCGCTGGTCGTCGGCGACCGCCTCGACACCGACATCGAGGCCGGTGTCGCGGCGGGGATGCCGAGCCTGCTGGTCCTGACCGGCGTCTGCACGGCCGCCGGCCTGCTGGCCGCCGGGCCCGCGCAACGGCCCAGCTCCGTGGCACTGGACCTGCGCGGCCTGCTCGACCCCGACCGTGCCGTGGCGCTGGACGGCGCTGCGCCGGCCGACGGTTGGGCCGTGACGCTCGACGGCTCGACGCTGGTGCTGGACCGCGGTGACCGCGAGCCCCATCCGGACCCCGACGTCGACGCGCTGCGCGCTCTCGGCGCGCTGACGGTCGCGGCCTGGGAGTCCGGTGCGACCGCGGTCCGCGCCGGCAGCTCGGCGGCCGAACCGGTGCTGCGGCGCTGGGACCTGGACTGAACCCGACCGCCCGGCCGCGCGGGGCGTCGTGGTCGGGCCGCTGCCGCACTCGGTAGCGTTGGGACCGGCACCGGTGCGAGCGACGGCCGGTCGAGAGGGGTGCGGTGTGGACGAGGACGGGACGACCCGCACCCCCGCGGCGCCGACCGTGGTCCCGGCGGCCGCGGATCCGCTGGCCGGCGTCGACGCAGCACTGGCCGGGCTCGACGACCGGGACCTGTCCGAGCACGTCGCCGTCTACTCCGAGATCCACGATGCGCTGTCCCGGACCCTGGCCGCCACCGCCGACGGCGGTCCGGCCGCCGGTGGTGTGCGGCCGGCCGGGTCCCCGGGGAGGCGGTGACCGCGTGCGCCGGTCCCGGCTGGACGCCGAACTGGTTCGTCGCGGCCTCGCCCGCTCCCGTGAGCAGGCGGTCGAGCTGATCGACGCCGGCCGCGTGTCAGTGCACGGCCGGACCGCCACCAAGGCGGCCACCGGCGTCGAACCGGGTGCGCCCGTCCTGGTCGCCGCGGACATCGCCGACGAGGACTGGGCCTCCCGCGGTGCCCACAAGCTGATCGGCGCGCTCGACGCCTTCCCCGACGTCGCGGTCGCGGGTCGCCGGTGCCTGGACGCCGGTGCGTCGACCGGCGGGTTCACCGACGTGCTGCTGCGCCGCGGCGCGTCCGGTGTCGTCGCCGTCGACGTCGGCTACGGCCACCTGCTGTGGCGGCTGCGCACCGATCCCCGCGTCCAGGTGCTGGAGCGCACCAACGTTCGCACTCTCGACCCGGCCGTCGTCGGCGACCCGGTCGGCCTCGTCGTGGCCGATCTGTCGTTCATCTCGCTGCGGCTGGTGCTGCCCGCCCTGTTCGCCGTGACGGCACCCGGCGCGGACGTGCTGCCGATGGTCAAGCCCCAGTTCGAGATCGGTCGCGAGCGGCTCGGTACCGGCGGCGTGGTGCGCGATCCGCAGCAGCGGGCCGAGACCGTCACCGCGGTGTGCCGGGCCGCGGCCGACCTGGGGTGGGGGACCGCCGGCGTGGTGGCGTCGCCGCTGCCCGGCCCGAGTGGCAACGTCGAGTTCTTCGCCCGGTTCCGCGCCGACGTCCCGGTCGACGACGCACGCACCGCCGAACTGGTCGCCGAGGCCGTGCGAAAGGGACCCCGATGAGCCGCAAGGTGTTGCTGGTCGCCCACACCGGCCGGGCGGACATCGCCGAGGTCACCGACACGGTGGCGCACACCCTGACCGGCGCCGGCATCGACCTGGTGGGCCTCGAGCAGGAGAGCGCCGAGTTGGGCATCCTCGCGCACACCGCGACCACCGCCGAGGACGTGGAGCTGGTGCTGGCCGTCGGCGGCGACGGCACGCTGCTGCGCGCCGCGGAGGCGGCCCGGCCCTACTGCGTCCCCGTGCTCGGGATCAACCTGGGCCGCGTCGGATTCCTGGCCGAGGCCGACGTCGACCGCCTGGACGAGGCGCTCGAGGCCATCGTCGAGCGTGACTACGCCGCCCCGGAAGGGGTCACGGTCCGGATGACGGTGGACGCGACGGTCGAGCAGGGCGGCCGCATCATCCACCGCGGCTGGGCGCTGAACGAGGTCAGCGTCGAGAAGGCCACCCGCGAGCGGATCCTCGACGTGGTGGTCGAGGTGGACGGGCGCGGCGTCTCGGCGTTCGGCTGCGACGGCGTGCTGTGCTCCACGCCGACCGGCTCCACCGCGTACACCTTCTCGGCCGGTGGCCCGATCATCTGGCCGGACGTCGAGGCGCTGCTGGTCGTGCCGTCGAACGCGCACGCGCTGTTCGCCCGCCCGATGGTGGTCTCGCCCGACTCGACGGTCACCGTGCACGTCGACCCCGCCGGCCACGGGGCGATCGTCGCGTGCGACGGGCGGCGGATGCACCCCCTGGAGCCCGGTGCCCGGGTGCACATCACCCGCGGCGAGATGCCGGTCCTGCTGGTCCGGCTCGGCGACCAGCCGTTCACCGACCGGCTGGTGCGCAAGTTCTCGCTGCCCGTGCACGGCTGGCGGGACCAGCGCCACTGACCGTGCGGCGCTCGTGCGCCGCGAGCGCCGGTGCAGATCCGCGACGGCCGCCGAGGGTCGCCGACCCGGAGATCGGCCGTCCCGTGCATGGCGCACCCCCGTCGTCGGTCGCCGTCGCTAGCGTGGCAGGCGTGCTGACCGAGCTGCGCCTGACCGGACTCGGGGTCATCGAGGACGCCACCATCGAGCCCCACGCCGGCTTCACCGTCGTCACCGGTGAGACGGGAGCCGGCAAGACCATGGTGGTGACCGCACTCGGGCTGGTGGCCGGCGGCCGGGCCGACTCGTCCCGGGTCCGTGCGGGCGCCGACCGGGCGGTCGTGGAGGCGCGGGTGGCGTTGACCCCCGGGACACCGCCGGTCTCCCTCGTCGAGGAGGCCGGCGGCCGGCTCGACCTGGACGGTTCGGTGATCCTGGTCCGGTCGGTCGGTGCCGACGGCCGGTCCCGGGCCCACCTCGGCGGCCGCGCCGTCCCGCTCGCCGCCCTGACCGATCTGACCGAGCAGCTGGTCGCGGTGCACGGCCAGTCCGAGGCCATCGCGCTGCTGCGCCCGGGTCAGCAGCGGGCGCTGCTGGACCGGTTCGCCGGCACGGCCGGGTTGCTGGAGACCTACCGTGCGGCCCGGGCTGAGTGGACCGCGGCGGTCGCGGCACTCGCCGAGCGGCTGGGCAGCAGCCGGGAGCGGGCGCAACGCGAGCAGCTGCTGCGCATGGGACTGGACGAGATCGCCGCGGTGGCGCCCGCGCCCGGCGAGGACGAGCAGCTGGTGGGGGAGATCCGCAGGCTGGACAACGCCGACGGCCTCCGCGTCGCCGCGACCCTGGCCCACGACGGGCTGGTCGGCGACGACCTGGGCGAGGCGGCCAGCGCCGTCGCGCTCGTCGAGGCGGCCCGGAAGGGACTCGACGGCGCCGGCGACCCGCGACTGGCCGAACTCGGGACGCGGCTCCACGCGACCTCGGCCGTGCTGACCGACGCGGCCGCCGAACTCGCCGGGTACCTGGCCGACCTCGACGCGGACCCGGCCCGGCTGGAGCAGCTGCTCGGTCGCCAGGCCGAGCTCCGGGCACTGACCCGGCGGTACGGGGCGGACGTCGCGGCCGTGCTGCAGTGGCAGGCGGAGGCCGAGCAGGAGCTGGCCGGGCTCGACAACTCGGAGACGGCCGTGGAACGGGCGCGCGAGCTCGTCGCGGACACCGCCCGGCGTACCGTCGCGGCCGCGGCCCGGTTGACCGCCGCACGTACCGCCGCGGCACGCACCCTGGCGGACCGGGCGACCGCAGAGCTGGCGCACCTGGCGATGGGTCGGGCCACCCTCGAGGTCCGGGTGCAGGACCGGCCGGGGCAGCCCGGCGCCGACGACGCCCTCGAGGTCGACGGCCGCTGGGTGGGCGCCGGGGCGGACGGCGTGGACGTCGTCGAGGTGGTGATGGTGGCGCACGCCGGAGCCCCGCCGCTGCCGATCGCCCGCGGCGCGTCGGGCGGCGAGCTGTCCCGCGTGATGCTGGCCCTGGAGGTGGTGCTCGCGGACGCCGACCCGGTGTCCACCCTGGTGTTCGACGAGGTCGACGCCGGCGTCGGCGGCCGCGCCGCCACGGAGATCGGCCGCCGGCTGGCACTGCTGTCGCGCAGCCACCAGGTGATCGTGGTGACCCACCTGGCGCAGGTGGCCGCCTTCGCGGACCGCCACGTCGTCGTCGACGCGGGCGCCGGTGGCGCCGTGGGCACCTCCTCCGTGCATCCGGTCGCCGGTGCCGACCGCGTCACCGAGCTCGCCCGGATGCTCGGCGGCACGGACACCGAGACCGCCCGCGCCCACGCCGAGGACCTGCTGGCCGCCGCGGCCGGCACGACGTCCGGGTCGACGGCCGGCACGACGTCCGGGTCGACGGGCGGTGCGGTGGCCGGCTCGCCGGACGCGACCGCCGCGACGGACAGTGGCGGGAACGGCTTGGGCGCGGGTGCCGCGCGCCGCCCGGCCCGGGCGCGGACCCGACGCACCGCCTGAGGCGGGCGGCCGACCGGCCGACCGGACGACCGGCCGCCGGACGACCCTGCCCGGCCCGCCGACCGTTGGCCGGGGACGGCATCGGGTCGGCAACGCCCCGGATGCGCGAGAGCCCGAGCTGTCGCGCGCCCAGTCGTCGCCGGCGGTCACGGCGAGGCCTGGCCGGTCGGCGGTGACGCTGCCCGCACGGAGGTGTTCCGCGTGTCACCGCGGCACCTCCCGGTATCCACCCGGCCCTGCTGCGACCATCGGCGCATGAAACTTCTGTCACGGCAGTCCCGGACGTTGCCTGGCGTCACAGGCACCGCTCGGGTCTCTCGTCGCAGTGACGCCCTCTTCGGACGGGTCGGGGACGGGGACATCGTCGTCGTCGACCACCCGGACATCGACCGCGCCACCGCCGACGCGTTCGTCAAGGCCGGCGTGACGGCCGTGGTCAACGCCGCGCCGTCGATCACCGGGCGCTATCCGAACCTCGGGCCGGAGATCCTGCTCGACGCGGGCATCATCCTGGTCGACGAGGTCGGCGAGAAGATCTTCACGCGGATCAAGGACGGCAGCCGGGTCCGGCTCGACGGCGGCACCCTCTACGTCGGCGAGGAGCAAGTCGCCGAGGGCTACGAGCAGACGCAGGAGTCCGTCGCGGACCTGCTGATCGAGGCCAAGGCCGGCATGGCCGCGCAGCTCGAGGCGTTCGCCGCGAACGCCATCGAGTACATGAAGCGCGAGCGCACGCTGCTGCTGGACGGCGTCGGTATCCCCGAGCTGTCCACCCGGATGGCCGGCCGGCAGGTGCTGATCGTCGCCGCGTCGGCCGACACCCGGGCGGAGCTCAAGGCGCTGCGCAAGTACATCTCCGACTACCGCCCTGTGCTCATCGGCGTCGAGGGCGGGGCGGACGCGCTGCGCGAGGCCGGGCACCGCCCGCACGTCATCATCGGCAACCCGGCGCTCATCGACCCCGACACCCTGCGCAAGGGCGGCGAGGTCGTCATCCCGGCCGACATCGACGGGCACGCCCCGGGCCTGCAGACCCTGCAAGACCTCGGCCTCGGTGCGGTCACCTTCCCGGCGACCGGCAGCGCGGAGGACCTGGCGCTGCTGCTGGCCGACGCCAGCGACGCCGCGCTGATCGTCACCGCCGGCATGCACGCCACGCTGACCGACCTGCTCGACCGCGGGCGCGGCGGCGCGGCGTCGACCTTCCTGGTCCGCATGCGGGTCTCGAACAAGATCGTCGAGGCGCCGGCCGTGGCCCGGCTGTACAAGGCCCGGATCTCGTGGTGGGTGGTCCTGCTGCTGGTGCTGGCGGCGGTCGCCGCCATCGTCGCGGCGCTGCTGCTCTCCGACGTCTCGGGCACGTACGCCGACCTGGCCCGGCAGTGGTGGAACGACGCCGTCGACTGGGTCAGGGGGCTGTTCTCGTGATCTCGATGCGGTACCACATCGTCTCGCTGGCGGCGGTGTTCCTCGCGCTGGCGCTGGGCATCGTGCTCGGCGCCACCAAGGTCTCCTCGCCGATCCTGGCCGGACTGCAGACGGACAAGACGTCGCTCACCGCGGAGAAGGACCAGCTGGCAGCGCAGAACACGGCGCTGTCCGGGCGGGTCGGCGGCGACGACAAGTTCGCCGGCGCCGTCGGCAACCTCGCCGTCCGCGGCACCCTGCCGAACGCCTCGGTGGTGGTGGTCACCACCGCCGACGCGGATCCCGGCGACCGCGACGCCGTGCTGTCGCTGCTGAGCCGGGCCGGTGCCAAGGTCACCGCGCAGGTGCAGGTGACCGACCAGTTCGCCGACCCCGCGCACGCAGCGGACCTGCGGACGCTGGCCGCCCGGGTGCTGCCCACCGGCGCCCAGTTGCCGGACACGCCCAGCGCCGGTGCGACCGGCGGTGCCCTGCTGGCGTCCGTGCTGCTGACCGACAAGAGCGGCAAGACCACGGTCAAGGCCGACCAGGCGACGGCGGCCCTGTCGGCGTTGGCCAGCGGCGGCTTCCTGCAGGCCAGCGGATCCGTGACGCCGGGCCGGCTGGTCGTCGTGGTGACCGGCGGCGCGGCCACCGGCGGCAGCGAGGCCGACAAGGCGGGCGCCATCGCGGCGATGGCCACCCAGCTCAAGTCCGCGGCCGGCGGCGTGGTCGTCGCCGGGCGGCAGGGCAGCGACCAGGGAACCGGGGCGGTCGGCGTCATCCGGTCCGACACCGCGCAGTCCGCGGCGGTCTCCACCGTCGACAACGTCGACACCGCCACCGGCCGGCTGGCCACGGTGCTGGCGCTCGTGGAGCAGAACGGCGGCGGCATCGGCCGCTACGGGTTCGCCTCGAACGCGCAGGCACAGATCCCGACTCTCGGCGTGAGCTGAGGGCCCCGCGCTGCGGCGCGCATCACGTCCGGCCGGCCGGTCCCGCGCGGACCGGCCGGCCGGACCGCTTCGGGGGGCGGAGCGGCGCGCCCGGTGCCGGGACGCCACCCCCGGCCGCGACCGGCGGTAGGATGGAGTTCCGTGATGTGATGCGGCACCGGAGCCCGGCCCACGGGTCGTGCCGGTCCACCGGCCCGGTCCCTCCGGACGCCCTGCCGCCATCGCGCCACCTGCGCCGACGCCGTCCGCGCAGCAGGTGTCGAGCCACGGGAGTCGCCTTGCCCCAGCCGGTGCGGACCACCAAGCACATCTTCGTCACCGGAGGTGTCGCCTCCTCACTCGGCAAGGGTCTGACCGCCTCGAGCCTCGGCCGGCTGCTGACCTCGCGCGGCCTGCGGGTGACCATGCAGAAGCTGGACCCGTACATCAACGTCGACCCCGGGACGATGAACCCGTTCCAGCACGGCGAAGTCTTCGTCACCGAGGACGGCGCCGAGACCGACCTGGACATCGGGCACTACGAGCGGTTCCTGGACCGCGAGCTGTCCGCCGACGCGAACGTGACCACCGGCAAGGTGTACTCGCGGGTCATCGCCCGGGAGCGGCGCGGCGAATACCTCGGCGACACCGTGCAGGTCATCCCGCACATCACCAACGAGATCAAGGACCGGATCACCGCCATGGCGGCGCCGGGGCCGGACGGCCAGGCGCCCGACGTGGTGATCACCGAGATCGGCGGCACGGTCGGCGACATCGAGTCGCTGCCGTTCCTGGAGGCGGCCCGGCAGGTCCGCCACGACGTCGGCCGCGACCATGTCTTCTTCCTGCACGTCTCGCTGGTGCCTTACCTGGCGCCGTCCGGTGAGCTCAAGACCAAGCCCACCCAGCACTCGGTGGCCGCGCTGCGCAACATCGGCATCCAGCCCGACGCGCTGGTCTGCCGCTCGGACCGGGAGATCCCCGAGCCGCTCAAGCGGAAGATCTCGTTGATGTGCGACGTCGACGCGGAAGCCGTGGTCGCCACCCCGGACGCGCCGTCGATCTACGACATCCCCAAGGTGCTGCACCAGGAGGGCTTGGACGCCTACGTGGTGCGCCGGCTCAACCTGTCGTTCAAGGACGTCGACTGGACCCTGTGGGGCGACCTGCTGGACCGCGTGCACCACCCGGCGGAGACCGTCCGGATCGCCCTGGTCGGCAAGTACGTCGACCTGCCCGACGCGTACCTGTCGGTCACCGAGGCGCTGCGGGCCGGCGGCTTCGCCCACCGCGCCAAGGTCGACATCGTCTGGGTCCCGTCCGACGACTGCCGCACGCCGCAGGGCGCTGCGGCGGCGCTGGGGGACGTGCAGGGCGTGCTCGTCCCCGGCGGGTTCGGGGTGCGCGGCATCGAGGGCAAGATCGGCGCCATCACGTACGCCCGGGTCAACCGGATCCCGGTGCTCGGCCTGTGCCTGGGCCTGCAGTGCATGGTGATCGAGTCGGCCCGCAACCTGGCCGGTCTCGGGGGTGCCAACTCGTCCGAGTTCGACGTCAACGCGGCCGATCCGGTCATCTCCACGATGGCCGACCAGGAGGACGTGGTCGCCGGCGGCCGCGACATGGGCGGCACCATGCGGCTGGGCTCCTACCCGGCCGTGCTGCGCGGGGGCTCGCTGGTCGAGGAGATCTACGGGGCGTCCACGGTGACCGAGCGGCACCGCCACCGCTACGAGGTCAACAACGCCTACCGTGAGCAGCTCGAGGCGGCGGGCCTGCTGATGACCGGCACGTCGCCGAGCGGGACGCTGGTCGAGTTCGTCGAGCTCGACCGTGAGCAGCACCCGTTCATGGTGGCCACCCAGGCCCACCCGGAGTTCAAGTCGCGGCCCACCCGGCCGCACCCCTTGTTCGCCGGGTTCGTGCGGGCCGCGCTGGACTACCTGGAGTCCGAGCGGCTGCCGATCGACGACGTCCGCGCGGAGGGGTCGCAGCGGTCCGGGGACGGCGCCGCAGCGGCCGACGACAGGCCGGCCGGCGCCACCGACACGGACGCCGCCGGGTGGGGGGAGGCCGCCGGCGAGGCGGTGCCCGTGGGCGGCCGGGACGCGGTCTACAGCACGGTCTCCCGATGACGGGGCCCGACGCCGCCCCCACCACCGCAGACACCCCGGCCGGCCCCGCAGCTGCCGCCGGAACCACTGCCGAGGTCACCGAGGTCGACGGTGCCGCGCCGTACACCGTGCTGCGCAGCCGGCGCGAGTTCCGCGGTCGGGTCATGGCGGTCCGGGTGGACGACGTGGTCATGCCCGGCGGCGGCACGGCCGTCCGCGAGCTGGTCGAGCACGACCGCGCCGTCGCCGTCGTCGCCCTCGAGGTCCCGGCGCCGTCGGGCGACCCGGGGGAGGACGGCACCGGCGCCCCGTCGACCCAGGACCCGGCGGTGGTGCTCATCGAGCAGTACCGGCACCCCCTGCGCCGCAAGCTCTGGGAGCTGCCCGCCGGTCTGATGGACGTCGACCGGGAGGCACCGCTGGCGGCAGCCCGCCGCGAGCTGGCGGAGGAGACCGGACTGGCCGCCGCCGACTGGCACACGCTGGTGGACATGGTGCCCTCGCCGGGATTCTGCGACGAGGTCATCCGGGTCTACCTGGCGCGCGGCCTGACCGAGGTCGGCCGCAGCGAGATGCTCGACGAGGAAGCCGATCTGCGCATCGTCAAGGTTCCGCTGTCGCAGGCGCTGGCGGCAGTGGCCGACGGCCGGATCGTCAACGCCTCCGCGGTGGTCGGTCTGCTGGCCGCGGCCGCGGCGCTGCGCGATCCAGGATCGCTGCGGCCGGCCGAGGCGCCGTGGGGCGCCGGCGCCGGGCCGGCATTGCACGGTCCGCTGTCCGCCGGCGCCGCGGACACCCCGCCCGCGGCGCCGCCGGCGCCGATCGCGGCCCCGGAGCTCGGCACAGTCGCGGGGAACTGAGGTGGGCGGCACCGCCGCCGACGTCGTCGCCGGCGACCCGCCCGTCGAGGTGCCGGCCGCGCTCGAGCGGGCCCTGCGCGGCTACCTCGACCACCTGGCGGTGGAGCGCGGTGCCGCCCGAAACACCCTGCTGTCCTACCGCCGGGACCTGCGCCGCTACGTCGAGTTCCTGGCCCGGCTCGGTCGCACCGACATCGCCGAGGTCGGGGCCGCCGACGTCTCCGCGCACCTGACCGAGCTCCGGCTCGGCGGCGCCGGTCGCCCGCCGCTGGCACCGTCGTCCGCCGCCAGGGCGGTGGTGGCCGTCCGCGGCTGGCACCGCTTCCTGCTGGCCGAGGGGCTGGCGGCCCAGGACCCGTCCCGGGACGTGCACCCGCCGCAGGCGGCCCGTCGACTGCCCAAGGCCCTCGGGGTGGAGGCGGTCGCGGCGATCCTGGAGTCCGTCACCGGCGACGACCCGCGGGCGCTGCGCGACCGGGCCCTGCTCGAACTGCTCTACGGCACCGGCGCGCGCATCTCCGAGGCGATCGGCCTGGACCTGGACGACGCCGCCGAGGTGGACACCGCGGGCATGATCCGGCTGTTCGGCAAGGGGTCCAAGGAGCGGATCGTGCCCGTCGGGTCGTACGCGGCCGCCGCGCTGTCGGCGTACCTGGTCCGCGGCCGCCCGGCACTGGCGGCCCGCGGTCGCGGCACCCCCGCCGTCTTCCTCAACGCCCGCGGCGGCCGGCTGTCCCGGCAGTCGGCGTGGCAGGTCCTCGGCGAGGCCGCCGAGCGGGCCGGCGTCGACGTGCCGGTCTCCCCGCACACGCTGCGCCACTCGTTCGCCACCCACCTGCTCGAGGGCGGCGCCGACGTGCGGACCGTGCAGGAGCTGCTCGGCCACGCGTCGGTGACGACCACGCAGATCTACACCCTCGTGACGGTGGACGCGCTGCGCGAGGTGTACGCCCTGGCGCACCCGCGGGCGCGCTGAGCCCGCGGCCCAGCCGGCAACGGACCGGCGGCACGGTCGGCACGCGGTCGGCGCTGTCGGCGCTGTCGGCACGGTCGGATGCGGTTGGCCGCGGTGCCGACCGGGCACCGGGACGGTGGGCCGGCCGAGGCGACCGCGGGGGTCGCATTCGTCCGCGTGCTCGCACGGTATGGAGGCGGGCGCGGACGCGGTGGCGGCCCGCGGTCCACGAGTCGAGGAGCACAGATGAACCAGCCCGCGCAGCAGCAGGACACCCCGGGCGTCCAGGGTGAGATGACGCCGAAGCCGGACTGCGGCGAGGAGAGCTACCGCGGCACCGGCAAGCTGACCGGCAAGGCAGCGATCATCACCGGCGG
This sequence comes from Nakamurella endophytica, assembly GCF_014646215.1. Lineage (GTDB taxonomy): Bacteria > Actinomycetota > Actinomycetes > Mycobacteriales > Nakamurellaceae > Nakamurella > Nakamurella endophytica. Next base: position 58,248 of record NZ_BMNA01000011.1, on the reverse strand, counting down.
CGACAGCGGCATCGGCCGGGCCGTGGCGATCGCCTTCGCCCGGGAGGGCGCCGACGTCCTCATCTCCTACCTGTCCGAGGACGAGGACGCCCAGGACACCGCCCGCTACGTCGAGCAGGCGGGCCGCAAGGCCGTGCTGGTGCCGGGCGATCTGTCCAAGGCCGAGCACTGCCGGGCCATCGTCGACCGGGCGGTGCAGGAGTTCGGCAAGGTCGACATCCTGGTCAACAACGCGGCGTACCAGATGAACCACGAGTCGCTCGACGAGATCTCGGACGACGAGTGGGAGTACACCTTCGCCACGAACATCCATGCGTACTTCTGGCTGGTGAAGGCGGCGCTGCCGCACATGTCGCCGGGGTCGTCGATCATCGGCAGTTCGTCGGTGAACTCGGACATGCCGTCGCCGACGCTCGCGCCGTACGCGGCGACGAAGGCTGCCATCGCCAACTTCTCGGCGAGCCTGGCGCAGCTGCTGGGTGAGAGGGGCATCCGTGCCAACAGTGTCGCGCCGGGCCCGGTCTGGACGCCGCTGATTCCCGCCACCATGCCGGAGGAGAAGGTCGAGAGCTTCGGCGGGCAGGTACCTCTCGGTCGGGCGGGGCAGCCGGCCGAACTCGCGCCGGTCTACGTGCTGCTGGCCAGCGACGACGGCAGCTACATCTCCGGAGCCCGCGTCGCGGTCACCGGCGGCAACCCGATCCTCTGAGCGCCGCGTCCGCGGACGGAGGCGGGACCGCGTCCGCGGACGCCGTCGGGACCGCGTCCGCGGACGCCGCCCAGAGCGGCGTCCGCGGAGGGCCGGCGCGGGTCAGCGACCCGGCTGCACGGTCCGCGGGATGCCGTAGGGGTTGGCCTCGGCCAGTTCCGGCGGCAGCAGTTCGTCGGGGAAGCCCTGGTAGGCGACCGGGACCAGCCACCGATCGATGGCCCGCGCGCCCACCGACGTGAACCCGGGAGCGTTCGTCGCCGGCCAGGGGCCGCCGTGGTGCTGCGCCCAGTTGACCGCGACGCCGGTCGGCCACCCGTTGTAGATGAGCCGCCCGGCCCGTCGCTGCAGCACCGGCAGCAGCCCGGCGACCAGCTCCCGGTCCCCGGGTTCGGCGTGCACGGTCGCGGTCAGCGAACCGTCCAGGTCACCGGCCAGCTCGGCCAGTTCGGACTCGTCCCGGTAGGTGACCACCAGGCCGGCCGGTCCGAACACCTCCTCGCCGAGGTCCGGTTCGGCGAGCAGGCGCGGGACCGGCACCGTCCAGGTCGCCGGCGCCGGTGCCTGCGGGCCGTCACCAGGCCGCCCGGTGGCCAGCGTGTCCAGTGCGGACCGCTGCTGGACGGTGTCCCGGTACGTGTCCGCCATCCGCGGGGTGAGCATCGGTGCCCCGGCGGTACCGGAGACCGCCGCGGCGACGGCGGCGAGCAGCTCGGCGTCGTCGGGGACGACCAGCAGGCCGGGATTCGTGCAGAACTGGCCGGCGCCGAGCGTCAGGGACGCGGCGTACCCGGTGGCGATCTCGTCCCGGCGCGCCCGGGCCGCGGCGCGGGTCACGATCACCGGGTTGACGCTGCCGAGCTCGCCGTAGAACGGGATCGGCCGCGGTCGGGCGGCGGCCCGGTCGGCGAGTGCCCGGCCGCCGCGCTGGGAGCCGGTGAAGCCGGCCGCCCGCAGCAGCGGGTGGTCGACGAGCGCCACGCCCGCCTCCCGCCCGTGGACCAGGCCCACCAGCCCGTCGGAAGCGCCGGCGGCCGTGAGCGCGGTCCGCAGCACCGCGGCGGTGGCCTCGGACGTCTCCGGGTGCGCCTCGTGCGCCTTGACCACGACGCCGCAGCCCGCCGCCAGCGCCGACGCGGTGTCGCCGCCGGCTACCGAGAACGCGAACGGGAAGTTGCTCGCCGACCACACGCCGACCGGCCCGACCGGGATCCGCATGCGACGCAGGTCCGGCGTGCCGGCGGCGGCGTCGGCCGGCGACAGCACCGCGTCGAGGAAGCCGCCGTCCCGCAGCACTCCCGCGAACATCCGCAGCTGACCGGTGGTGCGGGCGACCTCGCCGGTGAGCCGGGTGGTGCCGAGCGCGGTCTCCCGGTCGGCCGCGGCCACCAGGGCGTCGCGCTCGGCGTCCAGCGCGTCGGCCACCGCCTCCAGCACCCCGGCCCGCTGCGGGGCGGGCGTCGCGGCCCACCGCTCCCCGGCCGCCGCGGCCGCGCGCACCGCGGTGTCCACCGCGTCCGCCGTGGTCGCCGGCACCGGATGACCGACGGGCCGGCCGGTCCGCGGGTCGATCCCTTGCACCTGCTGGTCGGCGACGACGGTCATGGCGGCTCCCTGCGATCGGCCGCCCGCGGGGCGGGCGGCGGCGGCCCACCAGTCTGCCACCGGCGCGTCGGCCCGCCGGTCGCCCGCCGCCCGGTGGGTCGAGGTGGTCGCGGAGCCCCGCGCCGAATAGGCTGGGCGGCGTCGTCGGGAGGACGACCGGAGAGCAGGGAGTCTGTCGCACCGATGAGCGCACCGGACGACGCGGAGTGGATCGTCGCCTCCGGTGCCGCCCGCCAGGAGTGGGCGGCGGACGACGGCGGTGTCACGGGTAGCGACGTCCCGATCACCCAGCCCACGGAACCAGCCGATCCCACCGCCTTCCGTCCGGCGATCCCCGAGCAGCCCGCCGACCCGGCGACCGGCGCCACCGACGACGCGGCGGGGGAGAGCTCTGTCGACCCGGCGCCGTCGGCCGACGGATCCGCGGCGGCCACGGACCTCGGGTCCCCGGGTGACGCGCCGGCCCCTGCACCGGCCGCGGACCAGGCGGCGAGCGAGCCTGCGGCTGCGCCGGCGGGCCTGCTGTTCGACGAACCGGTCGGTGCCCGCGGCGGCGAGCCGGGCCCGACGGGGCGGCCGCCGCGGTTGCGTCCCGAGGTCCGTCCGCTCACCAGCCACGGACCCGCCCGGATCATCGCCATGTGCAACCAGAAGGGCGGCGTCGGCAAGACCACCTCGACGCTCAACCTCGGCGCGGCGCTGGCCGAGTACGGGCGGCGGGTGCTGCTGGTCGACCTCGATCCGCAGGGCGCGCTGTCCGCGGGCCTGGGCGTGCCGTCGCACGAGCTCGAGCGCACCGTCTACAACCTGATGCTCGAGCGGCAGACCGCCATCACCGACGTCCTGATGCCGACCCGGGTGCCCGGCATGGACCTCATCCCGGCCAACATCGACCTCTCGGCCGCCGAGGTGCAGCTGATCAACGAGGTGGGGCGCGAGCACACCCTGGCCCGGGCGCTGCGGCCGGTGGTGCACGCCTACGACTACATCCTCGTCGACTGCCAGCCGTCGCTCGGCCTGCTGACGGTCAACGCGCTGGCCTGCGCGCACGGCGTGATCATGCCGGTGGCCGCCGAGTTCTTCTCGCTGCGCGGGGTGGCCCTGCTGGTCGACACCGTCGACAAGGTCAAGGACCGGATCAACCCGGACCTGCGGGTGGACGGCGTGCTGGTGACCATGTTCGACGGGCGCACGGTGCACGCCCGGGACGTGGTCGCCATGCTGGTCCAGCGCTTCGGCGACCAGGTGTACGACACGGTGATCTCCCGGACGGTCAAGTTCCCGGAGACCACCGTGGCCGGTGAGCCGATCACCTCGTACGCCCCGACATCGGCAGCGGCGCAGGCGTTCCGGTCCCTGGCCCGGGAAGTGATCGCGGGATGACCCGCGCGGCGGCGAGCCTCCGGGACGCCCCCGCCCCGCTGCAGCACGCGCCCGAGGACCCGGCGGACGCCGCGGTGGCCGGCGGGGAGCCGACCGGGACGACCGGTCCGGCCGGGCGTGCCGCCGACGGTCAGGTCCCGGGCTTCCACGTCCGGCTCTCGAACTTCGAGGGACCGTTCGACCTGCTGCAGCAGCTCATCGGCGCGCGCCGGATGGACGTCACCGAGGTGGCGCTGTCCCAGGTGACCGACGAGTTCCTGGCCTACCTCGCCGATCTCGGCGACCGCGCCGACCTCGACGTGGTGACCGAGTTCCTGGTCGTCGCCGCCACCCTGCTGGACATCAAGGCCGCGCGGCTGCTGCCGCAGCACGAGGAGGACGGCGACGAGGATCTCGCCGTCCTGGAGGCACGCGACCTGTTGTTCGCCCGGCTGCTGGCCTATCGCGCCTACCAGCAGGTCGCGGCGCTGTTCGCCGAGTTGGAGGCCGCCGCACCCCGCCGCTATCCGCGGGCCGTCACCCTGGAACCGCGCTACCTCGGACTGCTGCCGCAGGTGCGGATCGGTCTGTCCGCCGAGCGGTTCGCGCAGCTGGCGGTGCAGGCGTTCGCCCCCCGGCCGGTGCCCGAGGTCTCGCTGGCGCACATCCACACGTCGACGGTGTCCGTCGCCGACCACACCGCGGCGATCCGCACCCTGTTGCGCGACCGCGAGCAGGCGACGTTCGGCGAGCTGGTCGCCGAGTGCACCCGCACGCTCGAGGTGGTCGCCCGTTTCCTCGGCCTGCTGCACCTGTACCGGGAGTCGTCCGTGGTGTTCGACCAGCGGGAGCCGTTGGGGTTGTTGACCGTCCGGTGGACCGGACCGACCGACGAGGCCGCCGGCGACCCGGCGGGCGACCGACCCGAGGAGTACGAGTGACCACCACCCAGCCGGTGCGGCCCGAGTCGCCGCCGGGCCCGGATCCGGAATCCGGCGGTCCGGTGACCTCCGCCGCTGCCGCTGCCGCTGCCGCTGCCGACGACGCCCGGACCGCGACCGCCGAGCAGGCAGAGCCCGGCGACAGTGTCGACACTGTCGAGACCGCCGGCACTGTCGAGACCGCCGATACTGTCGAGACCGCCGATACTGTCGACACTGTCGAGACCGCTGACACTGTCGACATCGCCGAAAATGTCGGCACTGTCGGAACCGCCGACTCCGCCGACGCCGCGGTCGAGTCGCCGTCGGTCGCCGACGACGAGGTGCCGGCCGCCCTGGAGGCCGTGCTGCTGATCGTGGACAGCCCGGTGACCGAGGAGTCGCTGGCGGCCGCGGTCGACCGGCCGGTGGAGCAGGTGGCCGCGGTGGTCCGGGAGCTGGCCGCCGGCTATGCCGAGCGCGGCTCCGGGATCGACCTGCGGTTCTCCGGCGGTGGCTGGCGGATGTACACCCGGGACCGGTTCGCCCCGGTCGTGGAGCGGTTCGTGCTCGACGGGCAGCACGCCCGGCTCTCCCGGGCAGCGCTGGAGACGCTGGCCGTCATCGCGTACCGGCAGCCGGTCACCCGGGCGCGCATCTCCGGCGTCCGCGGCGTCAACGTGGACGGCGTGATCCGCACGCTGGCGTCCCGCGGGTTGATCGCGGAGGCCGGCACCGACCCCGACACGGGTGGCGTGCTCTACGCCACCACCGAGCTGTTCCTGGAGCGGATGGGTCTCACGGCGCTGGACGAGCTGCCCTCTCTCGGACCCCTGCTCCCGGACGTGGACGCGGTGGACGATGTCTGAGGCGCGCGGCGGCCGCAAGGGCGGCGGCTCCTCCCGGCGGGGGGCTGCGCGACCGCCGTCGGCGCGACCGCGACCGGACAGCATCCCCGAGCTCGACGACGACGGCGACGGCGTCCGGCTGCAGAAGGTCCTGGCGGCGGCCGGAGTGGCCAGCCGCCGCAAGGCCGAGGAGTTGATCCGCGCCGGCCGGGTCAAGGTGGACGGCGTCACCGTCCGCGAGATGGGCGTGCGGATAGATCCCGCGAACGCCGTCGTGCACGTCGACGGCGACCGGGTCGTGCTGCGGGACGACCAGATCTACCTCGCCCTGAACAAGATGCCCGGGATGCTGTCGACCATGTCCGACGACCGCGGCCGGCCGACGATCGGCGACCTGGTCCGGCAGTGGGCGCGGGACGCCGACGAGCCGCCCCGGCTGTTCCACGTCGGGCGGCTCGACATGGACTCCGAGGGGCTGCTGCTGCTGACGAACGACGGCGAGCTGGCCCACCGGCTGACCCACCCGTCGTACGGGGTGTCGAAGACCTACATGGCCGAGATCCCCGGCCCGGTGCCGCGCGACCTCGGCCGCCGGCTGCGGGCCGGGATCGAACTGGAGGACGGCCCGGTCAAGGTCGACTCCTTCGAGGTGGTCGACGTCCTCGGCGGGCGGGCGGTGGTCGAGGTGGTCCTGCACGAGGGTCGCAAGCACATCGTCCGGCGGCTGCTCGCCGAGGTGGGCCACCCGGTGTCCCGCCTGGTCCGCACCCGGATCGGCGACGTCCAGCTCGGCCACCAGCGGCCCGGCACGCTCCGCCGGCTGAACCCGGTGGAGATCTCCCTGCTGTACAAGTCGGTCGGGCTGTGACGGCCGCAGCGAGCGCAACCGGAAGCGTCGCCGGTGCTTTCGTGATCGCGATCGACGGGCCCAGCGGGACCGGCAAATCGACGGTGTCGCGGCGCGTGGCCGCGGCGCTGCACGCCGGCTACCTGGACACCGGGGCCATGTACCGGATCGTCGCGCTCGAGGTGCTGCGCGCCGGCCTGGATCCGGCGGACCAGCCGGCGGTGGCAGACCTCTTGCCCCGCCTGGACTTCGACTCGCCGACGGACCCCGAGGACCAGCGCCAGGTCAGTGCCGGCGTGGACGTCACGCAGGAGATCAGGAGCCAGGCGGTCACTTTCGCGGTGACGCCGGTGTCCGCCAACCCCGCCGTGCGGTCCTGGTTGCTGGACCGGCAACGCCGGCTGGCGCGGTCGGGCCGGATGGTCGTCGAGGGTCGGGACATCGGCACGGTGATCGTCCCCGAGGCGGCGTTGAAGATCTACCTGACCGCCGACGAGGGCGAGCGGGCGCGCCGCCGACACCGCCAGAACCGCGCGGCCGGAACCACCGACGCCGGCGACGTCGGTTCTGTGGCGCTGGATCTCGCGCGGCGGGACCGGATGGACAGCAGCCGCGTCCACGCGCCGCTGCAGGCCGCCGCCGACGCGGTGCTGGTGGACTCGTCGGGGTTGCAGATCGACGAGACGGTGACCCGCGTGCTGGAACTGGCGGCGGAGCGGGGCATCCGGTGAGACCCCGGGTGCCGTACCAGTTGCGGCGGTTCGGTCGGCTGGAGGCGCTGGCGGACCCGACGCCGTCGCACACCGGCCGCAAGGGCATGGACCGCGGCCGGCGGATCGGGATCGTGCTCGCAGCGGTGATGTACCGGCTGCGGATCGCCGGGACGGACCGGGTGCCGGCGACCGGCCCGGTGCTGTTCGTCGCCAACCACATGAACTTCTTCGACGGGCCCGTGCTGTTCGGCGCGCTGCCGCGCCGGGTGTCGTTCCTGATCAAGGCGGAGGCGGTCACCGGCCCGCTGGGCTGGCTGCTGCGCAACGTCGGCCAGTACTCGATCGACCGGGACGCGCCCAGCCGCGACGTCCTGATGGCGGCGCTGGCGCAGCTCAAGGCCGGCGGCGCCATCGGGCTGTTCCCCGAGGGCACCCGTGGCGACGGCAACGTCGCCTCCGTCTTCTCCGGTGCCGGCTGGCTGGCCGCCCGGGCCGGCGCCCAGGTGGTGCCCGTCGCGGTGCGCGGCACGGCCCGCCCCGCCGGCCGCGGCCGCCGCCTGCGGCCCGTGGTCCGGGTGCTGGTCGGCACGCCGGTGGCGGTGCCGGTCGGCGCGGGGCGGGCGGCGGTGCAGGCCGCGACGGACCTCGTCCGCGAGCACCTGGCCGCGCTGGTGGTCGAGCTGGACAGCCGCACCGCCGCCGGGTCCTTCGAGCAGGGGAGGATCGTGGCATGAGCGAGGACACCTACCCCGACACCGCCGCGGCCGGCGAGAGCGACGGCACCTGGACCGACGAGAGCGAGTGGTCCGGCTGGGAGGACGCCGACGCGGAGGGGGTCGACGAGGGCGAGCACCTGCCGGTCCCCACCATCGCCATCGTCGGCCGGCCCAACGTCGGCAAGTCGACGCTGGTGAACCGGGTCATCGGCCGCCGCGAGGCCGTGGTCCAGGACGTCCCCGGGGTGACCCGGGACCGGGTGTCCTACGACGCGCTGTGGCGCGGCCGGCGGTTCACCGTCGTGGACACCGGCGGCTGGGAGCCGGACCCGGAGGGGCTGCAGGTCGAGGTGGCGCGGCAGGCCGAGCGGGCCATGCAGACCACCGACGCGGTCGTCGTCGTGGTGGACGCGTCGGTGGGCGCGACCGACGCGGACGAGGCCATCGCCAAGGTCCTGCGCCGGTCGAAGCGGCCGGTGGTGCTGGCGGCCAACAAGGTCGACGACGAGCGCACCCAGGCCGACGCGGCGGAGCTCTGGCGGCTGGGGTTGGGGGAGCCGCACCTGGTGTCCGCCCTGCACGGCCGCGGCTCCGGCGACCTGCTGGACGCCATGCTCGACGCCCTGCCGGAGGCGCCGTCCGAGTTCGTCGGGGCCACCACGGGTCCGCGGCGGGTGGCGCTGCTGGGCAGGCCCAACGTGGGGAAGTCGTCGCTGCTGAACAAGCTGACCGGGGAGAGCCGGTCGGTGGTGGACGCGGTGGCCGGGACGACGGTCGACCCGGTCGACTCCCTGGTCGAGCTGGACGGCCAGGTGTGGCGCTTCGTGGACACGGCGGGCCTGCGGCGGCGGGTGGCGCACGCCAAGGGCATGGAGTTCTACGCGTCGCTGCGCACGCAGTCGGCGCTGGAGGCGGCCGAGGTCGCCATCGTGCTGATCGACTCGTCACAGCCGCTGACCGAGCAGGACCAGCGGGTCATCACCATGGTCATCGACTCCGGGCGGGCGCTGGTCATCGCCATGAACAAGGCGGACCTGGTCGATGCCGACCGCCGGTACGAGATCGAGCGCGAGCTGGCGCGGGACCTGGTGCGGGTGCCGTGGGCGGAGCGGATCAACATCTCCGCGCAGACCGGCCGCGGGGTGCACCGGCTGGCGCCGGCGCTGCGCACGGCGCTGGAGTCGTGGGACAAGCGGATCCCGACCGGCCGGTTGAACGCCTGGATCGGCGAGCTGATCGCGGCGACCCCACCGCCGGTGCGCGGCGGTCGCCAGCCGCGGGTGCTGTTCGCCACCCAGGCCGGCCACCGGCCGCCCACCTTCGTGCTGTTCACCACCGGCTTCCTCGAGGCTGGCTACCGGCGGTTCGTCGAGCGCCGGCTGCGCGAGGACTTCGGCTTCTCCGGGTCGCCGGTGCGCGTGAACGTCCGGGTCCGGGAGAAGCGCGGCCCCGCCGGTGGCCGGCGCCGCTGACCCACCCCGCGGTCCCGCGGCTGGACGGGACCCGGCCCGCCTGAGGTAGGCTGTCCGGGCCCGGTCCGCCGGGTTGGTGACCGGGATGTGGCGCAGCTTGGTAGCGCACTTGACTGGGGGTCAAGGGGTCGCAGGTTCAAATCCTGTCATCCCGACAGAACGACGGGGCGGCGTGACAGCGCCCCCGCAGGCTCCACGGTCACGGCACGCGTCGGCAGGTCCGGTGCGTCCGGACTTCAGCCGATGCGCTCCGCGAGCGCCACGATGATCCCCTCGGGCCCGCGCACGTAGGCCATCCGCCAGACGTTCTCGTACTCACCGATGCCGCCGACGAGCGGGTGGCCGTCGGCCGCGACCTGGGCAACGGTGGCGTCGAGGTCGTCGACCTGGAAGGCCAGGCTGCGTAGGCCCAGCACGTTGGCCATCGCGTCCGGGGATCCGGGCACGGCGTCGGGCCGGACGAACCTCGACAGCTCCAGACTGGTGTCGCCGTCGGGCGTTCGCAGCATCACGATCTCGGTGCTGGCGCCGGGGATGCCGGTCACCGTGTCGATGAACTCACCCTCGACCGGGGTGCGTCCCTCCACCTCGAGACCGAGCGCGACGAAGAACGCCGTGGCTGCTTCGAGGTCCGCGACGGTGACCCCGACATGATCGAACCGCTGGATGTGCGCCATGCCCCTCATCCTCCCGGTTGGGCCGGTGCTCGCCACCGGATCGGACGGAGGTGCTCGTGCGGATCTACCGAGGAAACCGCCGGTGCCGGGGTTGCGAGCCGGCCGGCTCAGGCGTCGGTGGCGACCGGCACCAATCGAGCCTGCGGCGGGTCGTCGTTGACCTTGATGTAGGTGTCGCCACCGAGGTCGAAGTCGGAACCCAGGTCGGTCAGCTCCCAGGACTGCTGGTCCATGTCGACCTGTTGCGTGCCGGCCGGGCCGTCGACGATCTCGATGCGGATGCTCATGGAGCCGGTCTACCCGCCTTCGGCCGCCGTGTCACGCCGGACACGGCCAGGGGGAGCACTGGCCACCAGCAGCGCTCCGACAGCGCGGTGCGGGCGCCGCAACCGCGGCGCCCGCACCCCTCGCCGAGCGGCCCATCCGGGCGGGCCGCCGTCGTCAGGCGTTGACCGCCTGGCGCTCCCGGTCGGCGTCCACCGTCCGGTCCTGGTCCTTGCCCAGCACCTGCTTGGCGCCGCCGGCGCCGCTGGACACCGAGATCTTCCGTGGCTTGGCCTGTTCGGCCACCGGGATCCGCAGGGTGAGCACGCCGGCGTCGTACTGGGCGGTGATCCGCTCGGTGTCCAGGTTGTCGCCGAGGATGAGCTGCCGGCTGAAGACGCCTCTCGGGCGCTCCGCCGCGATCATCTCGGTCTGCTGGTCGAGCGTCGGCCGCCGGGCCGTCACCGTCACCACGTTGCGCTCGACGTCCAGGTCGATCGAGTCGGCGTCCACCCCGGGAAGATCGAACGCCACGACGAACTGCTCGCCGTCCCGCCATGCGTCCATGGGCATCACTGACGGCCGCGCCGAGGTGCCGTTGGTCCCGAACACCTGCTGGGTCAGCCGGTCGAGCTCACGGAACGGGTCGGTGCGCATCAGCATGGTCCACCTCCGTCGTCTCAAGCACTGATGCTGTCCGAGCGACCAAGGAGCGGATCTCTATTGGCCGCTACAGGTTCTGTTATAGCCTCGGCAGCAGGCTGCTGCAAGTGGTCGGAAGAGATTTCTGCCGGGAGGGGTGGGCGGGCGTGGCGATCGGTGACCCCTCGAGAGACCTCGGTGTGTACGGGATCTCGGTCGCCGCGGAGCTGGTCGGGATGGGCGTGCAGAACCTGCGCCTGTACGAGGCGCGCGGCCTGGTGGATCCGGGGCGCACCGCCGGCGGCACCCGTCGCTACAGTGCCGCGGACCTGGACCGGCTGCGCCGGATCGGCGACCTGCTGTCCGCGGGGCTCAACCTGGCCGGCGTCGCCATGGTGCTCGACCTGCAGGACGAGAACGCCGAGCTCCGCCGGCAGGTCGGCCGGCGGACTCCCGGCTCGGCCCGGTGACGCCGGGTCCTGGACATCCCGGCCGGCGGGCCGTCGGCGGCTCGCCCGGCTGTCGACCGGCACGGCTGCCGCGCGGCGGCCGGCTCGCGTGAGCCGGCCGCCGGATCGGGCGGTGCCGGCCGGACCCGCTGACGCCTCGCCCACCCGTCGGCTGGCAGGGTCACCCCCGACGGGCGTTGGGTGCCCGCCGGCAGCGGGGGAGGGCGGTCGTGGGCGAGTGGGTCCGGCTGGCGGTCGGCGTCGTGGTGCTGCTGGCGATCACCCTCACGGTGCTGTCCGTGGGCGGCATCGGCCACCGCGCGGCGGCGGTGGTGGCGGTGCTGCGCGCCGTCGGCCAACTGGCGCTGGTTGCCATCGTGCTGCGGGTCGTCTTCACCGCGCCGCCCGCCGTGGTCGCCGTGCTCGCCGTCATGTTCTCGGTGGCGGTGTGGACGGCCGCCGGCCGGCTGGGCGGCCGCGCCCTGCTGCGGCCCGTCGGGCTGTCCTGCGCGGCCGGCGCGGTGGTGGCCATCGGGATCATCGTCGGCCTCCCGGTGCTGTCCCGCGACGTCCGCACCCTCGTCGCGGTGTCGGGCATCGTCGTCGGCGGGACGATGACCGCCAGCACGCTGGCCGGGCGCCGTCTCCGGGACGGCCTCGTCCGCCGGCGCGACGAGGTCGAGGCCGCGCTCGCGCTGGGCGCCACCCCCCGCCAGGCCTGCCGGCCGATCGCCCGAAGCGCCGTCTACGAGGCCCTGGTACCCGCGCTCGACCAGACCAGGACCGTCGGGCTGGTGACCCTGCCCGGTGCGTTCGTCGGGGCGTTGCTGGGCGGTGTCGGAGCGGTGGACGCAGCGCGGTTCCAGATCGTCGTGCTGGTGGGGCTGCTCTGCGCCGAAGCGATCGCCGCCGCGCTGCTGGCGTACCTGCTCGGCGCGCCGGCGACGCTGCCGCTCGCCGTGGACGGGCCCGGCGGCGGATGACCCCGGTCGGCGGCGGTGTCCCGGCCCCGGCCGCGCGCCCGACCTGCGGTCAGACCCGCGCCAGCAGTCCCAGCACCCGGTCGAGCAGCAGGTCGGTCGCCGCGGCGTCGTAGGACGGCAGGGAGCTGTCGGCGAAGTAGTGCTGGTCGCCGGGATACAGGAACAGCTCGCCGTCGTCGGCCCCGGCAACGAGGTCCCGGGCCGCCTCGAGGTCACCCTCCCCGACGAAGACCGGGTCGGCGTCCATCCCGTGGACCTGCACCGGCACCCCGGCCGGCCAGGCCGCGCCGAACTCGGTCACCGGGACGCAGGAGTAGCAGAGCACCGCGGCTCGCACGCCCGGCCGGGTCTGGGCCAGGTACTGCGCCGGCAGCACACCGAGCGAGAAACCGATGACGGCAAGGCCCGCGGGCAGTGATTCGACCGCACCGGCACCGCGCCCGATCATGTCGCCGAAGCCCACCGACTCCACGTAGGCCATCCCCGCCTCGAGGCTGTCGAAGGTCCGGCCCTCGAACAGGTCCGGGGTGTGCACGCGGTGCCCGGCGCCGCGCAGCCGGTCGGCGAATTCCGTGACACCCGGCGTCAGGCCCTGGGCGTGGTGGAACAGTGCGACCTCGGCCACGGGCAGCTCCCTGAGCGAGCGGGTGTGGACCGGCCGATGGTAGGGCCGCGGCCCGACGCTCGCCCGCCTCACGAGCCAGGACCACCCGGAGGCCACCGGCTCGGCGGCTGGCGCCTCGGCGGCTGGCGGCTCGGCGGCTGGCGCCTCGGCGGCCGGTGACCTCAGCGGCTGCTGTAGGTCAGGCAGTCCGCGGGGTCCGCGCCCGCGCCCACCCTGATCGACGGGGCGGTGCACTCCAGCGACTCGTTGTGCACACAGTCGCCGCGCTGGCAGGCGCCGACCTGCCCGCGCACCTTGGGCAGGCCGCCCTTGGCGCCCAGCGGGATGAACGTGGCGCACTCCGCGGAGCTGCCGGCGCGCACGGTGATGGCCTTGGCGTGGCACGACGAGTGGTCGTTGTACGAGCAGCCGGCCACCGTGCACTCGGTGATCGGCGGCATCTCGAGAGCGGCGGTCATGACGTCCTCCGTTGTCCGTGGGCGAGGGGCACTGGCGGTACGGATCCGGTGCGGATTCCGGTGCAGGTTCCGGTGCGGAACCGGCCCCGGTGCCGTGGCATCGAGCCGTGTCGGGCCCACGGTAGAGCGCCCGACGGTCGGCCGCCAGCAAGGTAGTACTGCCTTACTGCACGTCAACGACGGTTTTAGTGATCTTGTAGGTCAGGGCAGGCTCAGCTCTCGACGGCGCCGAGTGTCACGGGACACAGGCGGCAGGCGAGCTGCTCCGCGGACGCACGGACGCCTGGTGTGCGACGCTGCGGCCCGCCACGGAGGCTGGATGGTGCGGCTCGCCCGGCCGCAGCCGCGCATCGCTGGGTGCGTTCCGCCGGGCTTCGAGCGGCGCCGGTCGGGACCCGCCCGGCCCCGGGGCTGCGACACTGCACCTCATGGCCGACGTGTCGTCCCACGCCGCGGGTCCGTCCGCGGCCGGCGACGCGCGCGGCGCGGTCCCGGCGTCGGCCACCCGGGCGACGGCCACGGCTGGGGACGGCGCACCGGAGCCCTCCCTGCTGCCCGGCACGCCGTCCGGCGCCCGCGACCCCCGGTCCGGCGAGGTCGTCCCGCGGTCGGGAGAGGGCGGCCCTGCCGGCGCCGACCCGCGGCGTCCCGGCGCCCGACACGTGGCGTCGCGGCCGAGCGCCACCGACCGGCTCCGGGACTCGGTGCGGGACCTGCGGGACCGGTTCGTCGCGTCCGATCCCGGCTTCACCCGGCTCCGGCAGGGCGTCCGGGCGTTCGTGGCCGTCGGCACGACGCTGCTGGTGGAGTGGGCGCTGGCCGCGGCGATCGGCCAGCCGGTGCTCTCGTTCCTGCTGCTCGGGGCCGTGGTGGCGATGTTGATGTCCACCGGCATCCGCGAGCAGCACCGGACGGTGGTGCTGCGGACCGGCCTGGCCTCCCCGGTGCTGGCCGCCGGCGGCGTGACCGTCGGCGTGCTGTCCGCGGAGCGCCCGCTCCTGGGATCCGCGGCGTTCGTGGTGGTCTCGTTCGGCGCCGTCTACGTCCGGCGCTGGGGACCGCGCTGGTTCACCCTGGGTTTCCTGTTCTGGCAGGGGTTCTTCTTCTCGTTGTTCCTGCACCCGCCGACCCGGCAGCTGCCGTTCCTCCTGCTGGCCGTCGTGGCCAGCGGGCTGTGGGTGCTGCTGCTGCTGCTCACCGTGCTGCACGAGGACCCGCACAACCGGCTCCGCCGGATCGTCGCCGCGCTCCGGGCGCGGGCCCGGTCGGGCATCGCCGCCGCCCTCGACGTCCTGGCCGACCCGGGCGACCGTGGCGCCCCCCGCGCGGTCCGCCGGGCGCTGGTGCAGCTCTCGGAGACCGCCCTGCTGTTCGACGGGCAGCTGGGCGACCGCCGCTCGCTGCCCTCCGGTGTCCCGCCCAACCGGCTGCGCCGCTGGATCGTCGACCTCGAGATCGGCATGGACGAGGTGTGCGGCGCGACCGTGACGCTGGCCGAGAGCCGGCCGGACCTGCCGCCGCTGACCCGCGAGCAGGTGCGCGAGGTGCTGCACCTGCTCGGCTGGGGCGACTACGCCGAGGCCGACCGGGCCGCGGAGCGGCTGGCCGGCAGCGCGTCGGTGCCCGGCGCGGCCCGGCGGCTCGGCGCGGCCGCCGGGCTCCTGCTGCACACGGTGCACCGCTGGGACACCGGCGACTGGGCCGTGCCGGACGAGGACCGCTGGGACGACGAGGACCAGTTCGAGCCGGTGGTGACGCTGATCGGCGGCAACCTGCCCGGGTCCGCTGCCCTGGCGGCGCAGTCGGTGATCCGCCAGGACGCCGGGCGGTTCTCGCCGTCGCGGTTGCTGCTGACCACCCGCCAGGCCATCCAGGCCTCGGTCGCCGCCGGCCTGTCGATCCTGGTGGGCGAGTTGATCTCGCGGCAGCGCTACTACTGGGCGGTCATCGCCGCCTTCGTCGGCTTCGCCGGAACGGCCACCTCCGGCGAGACGCTCACCAAGGGCGTGGGCCGGATCACCGGCACGCTGGCCGGCCTGGTCGCGGCCGTGGCGCTGGCCAACGTCACCGACCGGCACACCGCGGCTGCGGTGCTGCTGATCCTGCTGTGCATCGGGCTGGCGTTCTTCTCGCAACCTTTGTCGACCACGGCCATGGTCTTCTTCATCACGGTGATGCTCGGGCAGCTGTACACCCTGCTCGGCACCTTCAGCGACGCACTGCTGCTCGTCCGGCTCTTCGAGACCGCCGCGGGAGCGGCCATCGGTGTCGTCGTCGCGCTCGTCGTGCTGCCGGCGCACAGCGGGGCCACGCTGCGGGAGGCGCGGCGGACGTTCCTGGGGACGGTGGCGGATCTGCTCGAGGCGTGCGCCGAGGTGCTGCGCGGCGGGCGGCCCGAGCGGGACCCGTTGACCCTGGCCCTGGAGCTGGACGCCGACGGTCGCCAGGTGATCCGGATCCGGCGGGCCACCACCCGGGGTCGACTGTTCGGGGCCGACCGGACCGCTCTGCGGCACCGCATGTCCGTGCTGGCGTCGGTGGGCTCGTCGGCCCGGACTCTGGCCGGTGCGGTCTCCGCCGAGCGGCCCGACCCGGTGCTGGAACAGGTCTGCACCGCCCTGGCCGGACAGGCCCGCCGGCTCAGCGAGGTGCCGAGCCTGTCCAGCGGTGCGCCCCGCCGCGCGGCCGAGGACGACGCGACGGCGCAGGTCCGGGAGCAGCTGGACGCGGCGCCGGCAGACCCGGCCACCCGGCGCGCCGTGCGCGCGCTGCGGCGGCTGAGCGACGGCCTGGGTCTGCTGGATCCGGGACTGCCGGCGGCCCGGGACGGCGAGCAGCGCTGACCCGCACGCTCACCCGGCCGCACCCCGCGGCCGGGCGACGACCGGCGCCCCGGCACGATGGACTCCGACCGGACACCGCGCCGCCCGTTTCCCGGTCGCACCGCCCGCGGCGCCGACGAGAGGACAGCGAGATGGCCACCCGCATCGCCCGCACCGAGTGGACCGGCAGCCTGCAGGAGGGCAGCGGCCGCGTCACCCTGTCCAGCTCCGGCGTCGGCAGCTACGACGTGTCGTTCCCGCGCCGCGCCGCCGACGACGCGGGCGGGGTCACCAGCCCCGAGGAGCTCGTCGCCGCGGCCCACACGTCGTGCTACTGCATGCAGCTGTCCGCGGTGATCGCCGAGGCCGGCGGCACCCCGAAAAGCCTGGTGGCCGACGCCGCGGTGAGCCTGGGTCCGGACCCGGCCGGCGGTTTCCGGTTGACCGGCATCAAGCTCACCGTCCGCGGGCAGGTCGAGGACATGGACGCCGCGGGGTTCGCCAGGGCGGCCGAGACCGCCAAGGACACCTGCCCGGTGTCCAAGGCACTGGCGGGCGTCGACATCACCCTGGACGCCGCCCTCGCCTGACCGGCCAGGGCCGGCTCGGCACGGGAGCGGGGCGCGGCGGCCTCGGGCCAGCAGTGCAGCCGGCTCGGGCCGGCAGTGCAGCCGGCTCGGGCCAGCAGTGCCGCCGGCTCAGGCCAGCAGCGCCGCGGGCGAGGTGGCCGGCAACCCGTGGGCCTGGCCCACCGGTGCGCTGGCGAGCTCGCCGGCGTGCGTGGTCAGCCCGGCGGCGAGCGCGGCGTCCGCGCCCAGGGCCGCCCGCCAGCCGCGGTCGGCGAGCGCGGTCACGTACGGCAGCGTCGCGTTGGTCAGCGCGAACGTGGAGCTGCGCGGCACGGCCCCCGGCATGTTGGCCACGCAGTAGAAGACGGATCCGTGCACCTGGAAGGTCGGCTCGTCGTGGGTCGTCGGGCGGGTGTCCTCGAAGCACCCGCCCTGGTCGACCGCGATGTCGACCAGCACCGAGCCCTCGCGCATCTGCGCGACCAGGTCGTTGGTGACCAGCTTCGGCGCCTTGGCGCCCGGGATCAGCACCGAGCCGATCACCAGGTCCGCGTCCCGGACCGCCTGCGCGATGTTGTACGCGTTCGAGGCGATGGTCTTCACGCCGCCGTGGAACTGCACGTCCAGCCGCCGCAACGTGGGCAGCGACAGGTCGATGACGGTGACGTCCGCCCGCATGCCCTGCGCGATGATGGCCGCGTGCATGCCGGCGACCCCGCCACCGAGCACGACCACCTTGCCGTTCTCGACACCGGGCACGCCGCCGAGCAGGACGCCGCGGCCGCCCTCGTTGCGCATCAGGTGGTACGCGCCGACCAGCGGCGCCATCCGGCCGGCGATCTCGCTCATCGGCGCCAGCAGCGGCAGCGACCGGTCCGGCAGCTGCACGGTCTCGTAGGCGACGGACGTCGTCGCGGCGGCCAATAGGCGGTCGGTCAGCGGTCGGTCGGCGGCCAGGTGCAGGTAGGTGAACAGCAGCAGGTCGGGCCGCAGCAGCGGGTACTCCGACGCCACCGGCTCCTTGACCTTGACCACCATCTCGGCGGACCAGGCGTCCTCCGCCGTCGGCACCACCCGGGCGCCGGCAGCGCTGAACTCGTCGTCGCTGATCCGCGACCCGGCGCCGGCGCCGGACTGCACGAGCACCTCGTGGCCGCGCTCGGCGAGCTGGTGCGCGCCCGCGGGGGTCAGGGCCACCCGGTACTCGCGGTTCTTGACCTCGGCCGGAACACCGATGCGCATCTGTGCCTCCACGACGGGCGGGCGGTGCCCGCGGACAGGTCGGACGGACCGACCCGGAACGCGACAAGCCTGAACTTGGCGCGTTCGGAGCGGAAGAGATCCGCAGCTTGTTCGGTACGGTCGAGCGGTGACCGCCGAACGGACGGGAGTGGGGTCCACCACCGTCCCGCCGCCGCAGGATCTTCGACCCGACGGGCGCCGGGCTCCCGGACCGCCGCCCCGGCCGCCCGCCACCGACGGGCTCGACGAGGTGGACCGGCGCATCGTCGCGGTCCTGGCCGCCGACGCCCGGACACCGAACAACGCGCTGGCCGCACAGGTCGGCGTCGCGGCGTCGACCTGCCTGGCGCGGGTCCGGGCGCTGCGCGACCGCGGCGTCATCCGCGGCTACCACGCCGACATCGACCCGGCGGCGCTCGGCCGGCCGCTGCAGGCGATGATCGCGGTCCGGGTGCAGGCCGGTGCCCGGAGCCGGATGACCCTCTTCACCGAGCGGGTGCGCCGGCGGCCGGAGGTGGTGGACGTGTACTTCCTGGCCGGGGCGGACGACTTCCTGCTGCACGTGGCCACGGCCGACGCGGCGGCGCTGCGCGACTTCGTGGTGGACGAGCTGTCCGCGCACGACGAGGTGGCGCTCACCGAGACGAACCTGATCTTCGAGCACGTCCGCGGCGGCGCGGGCTGAGCGACGCCCGGGCGACCCGCCCCCGCTGACTACGATCTGCAAGATGCCGGCCACAGAGGGACCTGATGCCGCCGTCGCGCTGATGGAGCGGGCGGACGTCCACCCGGGTGCCATCGCCGCCTTCGTGCACTCCTACCGGCAGCTCGCGGCGGGGGAGACCGGACTGCTGGCCGAGGCGGATCTCGAGCCGGTCACCGAACTGCCCAGGCTGGCGGACCTGGACCTGGACGCCGACGCCGCGCGAGGGGCCCTGGCCCGGACCGCCGTGGTCAAGCTCAACGGCGGCCTCGGCACGTCGATGGGCATGGACCGCGCCAAGTCGCTGCTGCCGGTGCGGGACGACACGACCTTCCTCGACGTCCTCGCCCGGCAGGTGCTGGCGCTGCGCGCCGAGTACGGCGTCGAGCTGCCGCTGCTGCTGATGAACAGCTTCCGCACCCAGCGGGACAGCCTCGCGGCGCTCGCCCGGTACCCGGATCTGCCGGTCGACGGGCTCCCGCTGGACTTCCTGCAGAACCGCGAGCCCAAGCTCCGCGCCGACGACCTGCAGCCGGTGTCCTGGCCCGTCGACCCGGACCTCGAGTGGTGCCCGCCCGGGCACGGCGACATCTACACCGCGCTGGTGGCGTCCGGCGCGCTGGACGCGCTGCTCGACCGGGGCTACCGCCACCTGTTCGTCTCGAACTCCGACAACCTCGGGGCCCGCCCGGACCCGCGGCTGGCGGCCTGGTTCGCCGGGTCCGGCAGCCCGTTCGCCGCCGAGTACTGCCGGCGCACCGCGGCCGACCGCAAGGGAGGGCACCTGGCTCGCCGGCGGTCCGACGGCCAGCTGGTGCTGCGCGAGTCGGCGCAGACGGCTCCGGAGGACGCCGATGCCTTCGCCGACGTCGACCGGCACCGCTACTTCAACACCAACAACCTGTGGCTGGACCTGTCCGCGCTGCGGGACACCCTGCGGGACGGCGACGGCGTGCTCGACCTGCCGATCATCCGGAACGTCAAGACCGTCGACCCGAGCGACCCGTCGTCCCCCGAGGTCGTGCAGATCGAGACGGCCATGGGGTCGGCGATCGGCGTCTTCCCCGGCGCCTCGGCCATCGAGGTCCAGCGGTCCCGGTTCGTCCCGGTCAAGACCACGGCCGACCTCCTGGTCGTGCGCTCGGACGCCTACCGGCTGTCCCCGGATGCCGAACTGGCGCTCGACCCGTCCCGCACGGCCGCGCCGCTGGTCGACCTGTCCGGCCCCTACAAGCTGGTGCACGACTTCGACGAGCGGTTCCCCGCCGGCTCGCCGTCGCTGGTGCGCTGCGAGCGGCTCACCGTCCGCGGCGACTGGACCTTCGGTCGCGACGTGCGGGTCCGCGGGGTCGCGGTGGTCGGCGAGGACGGTTCCAGCGGCACGGTCCCGGACGGCGCCGAGCTCGGCGAGCCGGCCGAGTGAGCCTGTCCGCGGCGGCCGGCGGCGGCCGGTGGGTCGCCGGCGAGATGCGGCCGGTGCGCAGCACCGTCGCCTTCGCCAACCCGTGGATGCAGGTCCGCTCGGACGACTTCGTCCGGGAGGACGGCAGCGGCGGCACCTACGGCGTCGTCGACAAGCCGGACTTCGCCCTCGTCGTCGCGGAGCAGGACGGGCTGTTCCACCTGGTCGAGCAGTTCCGCTACCCGATCCGCCGCCGCTCGCTGGAGTTTCCGATGGGCGGCTGGCCGCCGGGCAAGGGCGGCACGGCCCTCGAGCTGGCCCAGGCCGAGCTCGCCGAGGAGACCGGGCTGACCGCGACCGGCTGGCGCCACCTGGGCCGGCTGTACGAGGCGCCGGGCTTCTGCTCGCAGGGCTTCGACGTGTTCCACGCCACCGGGCTCACCCCGGGCCCGCACGCCCGCGAGGAGACCGAGGCGGACATGGAGCACCGGGCCGTCGACGAGGGCGAGCTCCGCCGGCTGATCCGCAGCGGCGGCATCGTCGACGCCACCACCATCACCGCCTACGGCCTGCTGCTGCTGGAGCGCTGACCGTCCGCGCCCGGGGACCGGCGCGTGCCGCAGCAGGGGGCCGGCCGCGACGGGGACCCCTAGACTCGCCACCGCGCGGGGCCGGTCGACGGTCGCCGCGCCGGCAGCGCGGAGCACGACGCGGGCGCACGGACGGAGGCACGGTGGGCGAAGGCGTCGCATCCCCGATCCCGGAGGGCGTGTTCGACCGGATCTGGACCGTGCCGAACCTGCTGTCGTTCCTGCGGCTGCTGGGCGTGCCGCTGTTCCTCTGGCTCCTGCTCGGGCCGCACGCCGACGGCTGGGCGATCGTCGTGCTGGCGGTCAGCGCCGTCACCGACTGGGCCGACGGCAAGCTGGCCCGGCTGCTCGGCCAGTACTCGCGGCTGGGGGAACTGCTCGATCCGCTGGCCGACCGGCTCTACATCTTCGCCGCGCTCGTCGGGTACGTGCTGCGCGACTTCCTGCCCTGGTGGGCCGCGGCACTGCTGGTGGGCCGCGACCTGGTGCTCACCGTCGGCCTGCGGTTGGTCCGCCGGCACGGGTACGTCGCGCTGCCCGTCAACTACGTCGGCAAGGCGGCGACCTTCTGCCTGCTCTACGGGCTGCCGATGCTGCTGCTCGGCCAGGTCGACAACGTCGTGTGCCACGTGGCGCTGCCGGTCGCGGTGGCCTTCACGGCCTGGGGGATCCTGCTCTACCTGTGGTCGGGATGGATGTACCTGCAACAGGTCCGGTGGGTGATGCGGTCGACACCGCTGCGGCCGCCGGTGTCCGCCGGCTGACCCGCCGGATCCCGCGACGCACGGCGGCATCCGGCCCGTCGCCGGGCGCGGCGCGGCGGCCTTGCCGCGCCGCGACGCGCCCCTCTACGCTCGGCCGGCCGGCGGCCCGGAGGGCCGCCCGGCCCGGGAGAGGTGACGACCCCGTGCCGCCGCACCGTCCGGTGCCCGCCACCCGGCGCGGCCGCCGGTGCCGACGAGGAGGACCCGTGATCCCGCAGGACCTGCACTACAGCTCCGACCACGAGTGGATCCGGCCCGCCGGACCGGACGCCGCCGGGAACGGCGACAGCGACACCGACACCGTCCGGATCGGTATCACCGACTACGCCCAGAACTCGCTCGGCGACATCGTCTTCGTGCAGCTGCCCGAGCTCGGCACCACCGTGGCGACCGGGGACGCGCTCGGCGAGGTCGAGTCGACCAAGTCCGTCTCGGACGTCTTCGCCCCCGTCTCGGGCACGGTCGTGGCCCGCAACGACGCCCTGGACAGCACGCCCGAGCTGGTCAACTCCGACCCCTACGGCGACGGCTGGATGATCGAGGTGCAGCTGTCCGACCCGGGCGAGCTGTCCGGCCTGCTCGACGCCGCCGGTTACGCCGAGATCGTCGGCAAGGGCTGACACCTCGCGCCCCGGCCGGTCCGCGCCGGCCCGCGCTGCCGGATGCGATCTCCGGCGCCACGGTGTGAGCGCCGTCCCACGCACGGTACGGTCGTCAGCACGACCGCCCGCGCGAGCCGGCTCCCGGTCGACGTGGGATGGCCCAGCCGCGCCAGGCCGGTCCGACTGCGACGGAGGAAGAGGAGTGCCACGTGTCTGACAGTGACTTCGCCGATCGCCGTGGGCCCGCGCCCTGGGGCGGGACCGCCGGCGCAGGTCAGTCCGGTGACACCACGACGGTGTTCCCCGCCGGCCTCTTCCCGACCGCCGAGACCGAGGCCGTCGACGTGCAGCGCGCCCCGGAGGGCGGCCTCGACGCGCTGTCGTCCGACTCGGCGTTGCTCGTGGTCAAGCGCGGGCCGAACGCCGGATCCCGGTTCCCGCTCGACAAGGACGTCGTCAGCGCCGGCCGGCACCCGCAGAGCGACATCTTCCTCGACGACGTCACCGTGTCCCGCCGGCATGCCGAGTTCCGGCGCACCGGCAACGGTTTCGAGGTCTCCGACGTCGGGTCGCTGAACGGCACCTACGTCAACCGGGAGCCGATCGAGACCTCCGCCCTGACCAACGGCGACGAGGTGCAGATCGGCAAGTTCCGGTTGGTGTTCCTGACCGGCAGCCAGCCCGAGGGCGCCCGCTCGTCATGACGGCCGCGGGTCTCCCGTCCTCCGGCATGATGAGCATCGGCAGCGTCCTGGCCCGCCTGAAGCCCGAGTTCCCGGACATCTCGATCTCCAAGATCCGGTACCTGGAGTCCGAGGGCCTGATCACCCCGCACCGGACGCCGTCGGGGTACCGGCAGTTCTCCAGCACCGACGTCGACCGGCTGCGCTACGTTCTCGCGGCGCAGCGGGACCACTACCTGCCGCTGCGGGTGATCAAGGACCAGCTCGACGCCATCGACCGCGGCCTGGAACCGGCGACCCCGAGCCCCCGGCTGCCGCGCGCGCTCGCCGTCGCCGGCGGCCCGGCGCCGGCCGACCTGGCCCCGGCGGCCGAGGTCCGGATGACCCGGGCGGAGCTGCGCAGCGAGTCGGGGTTGACCGACGCGGACCTGACCGAGCTGGAGCAGTACGGCCTGCTCGCCCCGCGGTCGGGCGGGTGGTACGACGCGGACGCCGCGGTGCTGGCCACCACGGTCGCCGAGCTGCTCGCCGCCGGCCTCGAGCCGCGGCACCTGCGGCCGTTCCGCACCGCGGCCGAGCGGGAGTCCGCGCTGGTCGCCCAGCTGGTGTCGGCCCAGGCCCGCCAGCGCGACCCGGACGCCCGCGAGCGCGCCGGCGCCGAGGCCACCGAGCTGGCCGCGGTCGTGCTGCGGCTGCACGCGCTGCTGGTCAAGGCGGCGCTGCGGCGCGAGCTCGGCCGCTGACCCCGGATCGCTTCCCGCACAGCGCGACCCGGGCGTCCGTCCCGCCCGCCCGGCGTTCCCGGCGTGTAGCGTCTGGACGGAGCAGAAAGGCCACCGGCATGATCGAGATGCGCATCGTCGGCGTCCGGGTCGAGATGACCAACCAGCAGCCCATCCTGCTGCTGGCCGAGGTGTCCGGCCCGCGGAGTCTGCCGATCGTGATCGGGCAGGTCGAGGCCAACGCCATCGCCATGCACCTGGAGGGCATGCGGCCGCCGCGTCCCCTCACCCACGACCTCCTCGGCAACGTGATCACGGCGCTCGGCCGCAAGGTGGAGCAGGTCCGGGTCGTCGACTTCCGCGAGGGCACGTACTTCGGCGAGCTGGCGTTCGACGACGGCACCACCGTCTCCGCCCGGCCGTCCGACGCCGTCGCCCTGGCCGTCCGCGCCGACATCCCGGTGTTCGTCGAGGAGGCGGTGCTGGACGAGGCGGGCGTGATCGTCCCGGTCGACGGCGAGTCCGACGCCGAGGACGCCGACGAGGCCGAGAGCCCCGAGGCCGCCGAGGAGGAGGTCGAGCGCTTCCGCGAGTTCCTGGACTCGGTCTCGCCCGAGGACTTCGGCGGCGAGAAGGGCTGAGTAGCCGCGGTTCCGGCCGCCCGCGGCCGGCGCTGGAAACCCGCGTCCCGGTCGCGGACCCGTTCGGGTGCGCCGCCGTGGCCGTCCGTAACCGTGAAGTCGAGGTTGAGAGCCTTCGGCGTGGATCGTTGACCCGACGGGGGAGCACGCCTACCGTCAACGAGTCACGCCGGTGTAGTTCGGTGACTGTCCCGCTCGTCGGGGCTGTCGTCCGCACCGCGGGTGGCGCGTCGACCGATCCGTGATCGGGCCGAGTCGCACCGACGGTGCGGCGTCGACGCTGTGGACGGACGGCGTGAGCGGAGAGGTTGCGGGATGCGCGAGAGCGGTCAGGAAGCCCTCTTCCCGGACGACTCGGTACCGGACGAGATGGTCGGGTACCGGGGCACCACGGCGTGCCAGGCCGCCGGGATCACCTACCGGCAGCTGGACTACTGGGCGCGGACCGGGCTGGTCGTCCCCACCGTGCGCGACGCCAGCGGCTCCGGCACCCAGCGGCTCTACTCGTTCAAGGACATCCTGGTCCTCAAGGTGGTCAAGCGGCTGCTGGACACCGGTGTCTCGCTGCAGAACATCCGCGTCGCCGTCGACCACCTCCGGGTGCGCGGCGTCGAGTCGCTCGCCGGCGTGACCCTGTTCTCCGACGGTGCCTCGGTCTACGAGTGCACGTCGCCGGAGGAGATCGTCGACCTGCTGCAGGGCGGCCAGGGCGTGTTCGGCATCGCCGTGGGCGGCACCATGCGCGAGGTCACCGGCACGCTCGCCGAGTTCCCGGCCGAGCGGGTGGAGGGTGACCGGGTGGTTCCCGTCGCCCAGGACGAGCTGGCACGCCGCCGCCAGGCGCGGCACGCCGGCTGAGCTTCCGCACACCGTCGCATCCGGCGCCGGCGCCCCGCGCCGGCTGCTGCGCCCTCAGCATCGCGCCCGTCGCCGCCGGCCGTCCGCCCGCCGTCCCGCTCGTGCGGACCGCGACGCGGTGCCCTCGACGGCCCCACGGACGTCGTCGGCGACCTGACTCCGCCGTCCCGCACCACCGGTGCCTCGCAGCCGGCGACATGTTTCGCCGGGCTACATGTGAGGTAGACTAACGGTATGCCGACGACCGCCACCGACGTTCTGGACATGGACACCGTGGCGGCGCTGCGGCACGCGGTGCTGATCATCTCGCGCCGCATGCGACACCAGCAGGAGGGCACCGAGCTCTCGCCGTCCGAGGCCGCGGTCCTCGGACGGATCAGCCGGGAAGGCCCGGTCACCCCCGGTGCGCTCGCCCGGGCCGAGCACGTGCAGCCCCCCTCGATGACGCGGATCGTCGAGCGCCTCGAGGCCCGCGGCTTCATCCGGCGGGACCCGCACCCGGACGACCGCCGGCAGGTCCTGCTGCGCAGGACGCCGGAGGGTGAGGAGTTCATCGAGCGGTCCCGGCGGCTGCGCACGGCGTGGCTCGCCGACCACGTCGGCCGGCTCGACGCCGACCAGCAGCGCCTGCTGGCGGCGGCGACCCCGGCGCTGTCCGCGCTGGCGGACCTGCCGTGACCGCCGCCCCCGAACGGCTGACCCGCCCCACCGCACCGGGTCCCGCCGAGCCCACGTCCGAGCCGGCCTCCCAGTCCACGTCCGAGCCGGCGTCCCAGCCCGCGTCGGAGCCGGCCGCCGAGCCCGCCGTCGACGTGCGCGTGGGCGTCCCCGCCGGGCGTGCGGGCGCCGACGTCGCCGCCGCCCGCGCCTCCGACGGCCTACCCGACACCGACAGCGACTCGGCCGGTACGGCCGGCGGAGCCGGCACGGCCGGCACAGCGCGTACGGCCGGTGGCGGGACGGACGGCCCGACGCAGGCCGGCGACGAGCGCGTCGGCATGTTCGCCGCGCTCCGGGTCCG
This sequence comes from Nakamurella endophytica, assembly GCF_014646215.1. GTDB lineage: Bacteria > Actinomycetota > Actinomycetes > Mycobacteriales > Nakamurellaceae > Nakamurella > Nakamurella endophytica. The sequence continues at coordinate 32,339 of NZ_BMNA01000011.1, read as the reverse complement.
CAACTACCGGCTCTTCTTCCTCGGCCAGGTGGTCTCGAACACCGGCACCTGGATGCAGCGCATCGCCCAGGACTGGCTGGTCCTGCAGCTGACCGACTCGCCGTTCGCCGTCGGCGTCACGACGGCGCTGCAGTTCGGACCCATGCTCTTCTTCGGTCTGTTCGGCGGCCTGATCGCGGACCGGTACCCCAAGCGCCGGCTGCTGCTGATGACCCAGTCGTCGATGGGCCTGCTCGCCCTCGTGCTCGCGGTGCTGACGCTGACCGGCGTGGTGCAGACCTGGCACGTCTACCTGGTCGCCCTCGGGCTGGGCCTGGCCACCGTCGTCGACAACCCGGCGCGGCAGACCTTCGTCAACGAGATGGTGCCGCACCGCCTGGTCCGCAACGCGGTGAGCCTGAACTCCGGCAACTTCCAGCTGGCCCGGATGGTCGGCCCGGCCGTGGCCGGCGTGGTGATCAGCGTCGTCGGGTCGGGGTGGGCCTTCGCCGGAAACGCGGCGAGCTACCTGGCGGTGCTGGCCGGCCTGTTCCTGATGCGTCCGGCGGAGCTGCAGCGGCAGCCGACGGCGCCGCGCGGCCCGGGTCAGCTGCGGGAGGGCCTGCGGTACGTCCGCGGCCGTCCGGACATCCTGTGGACGATCGTGCTCGTCTTCTTCCTCGGGACCTTCGGCTACAACTTCGCCATCGTGCTGTCCGCCTACACCAAGCAGGTGTGGACCTCGGGCGCCGACCTGTACGGCCTGCTGAACACCGCGATGGCCGCCGGCTCGGTGGTCGGCGCGCTGGTCGCCGCCCGGCGGACCACCAGCCGGCTGGCCGGGCTGTTCCTGTCCGCGGCGGCGTTCAGCCTGCTGCTGCTGCTGCTCGGGCTGGCCCGCTGGCTGCCGGTCTTCGCCGTGCTGCTGGTGGTCACCGGCTTCGTGTCGGTCACCTTCAACACGCTCGGCAACTCGACGGTGCAGCTGGCCACCGACCCGAAGCTGCGCGGCCGGGTGATGAGCATCTACATGCTCGTCTTCCTGGGCAGCACCCCGCTGGGCTCGGTGCTCGTCGGCGCCATCACCCAGCACTGGGGGGCGCCGGCCGCGCTGGTCGTCACCGGCGCGGTGTGCCTGGTCGCCACCCTCGGAGTGGGCGTCATGGCGGCCCGGCAGACCGGCGTCCGGGTCGAGCTGGACCTGCACCGCGACGCCGAGCACCACCTGGCGCTGGTGCACGCCGAGCCGGGATCGTCGCTGCTGACCACCGCACCGGCGGCCCGCGAGACCCTGGTGGCCGCCCGCACCGCCGACCGGGGCTGACGCGCCGTCCCGAGGTGCCGACGCCCGACGAGCCGTCACCCGCACCTGTGGCCCGGGCCACGGGGCGGCGACCGGGCCGGCCCCGGCCCCCGCGCTAGCATCGAGAGGTCGATCACCCCTCGCGGGAGAGTCCGGCCCAGGCGCCCGCAGCGGCGCACGGGACGGACGCCGAAGGAGCAACTCTCCCCGCCAAACTCTCAGGCCCAGCACCGCGGGGGACAGACACCTCTGGAAAGAGGACCGAGCTCGGTGCCCGTCGCCGTCCCGGTCCCGCCGAAGGGGCAAGCCGCGGCCCGGCGAAGCTCTCAGGCACCGATGACAGAGGGGGAGCGCGGTACCGGCGCGTCCGGTGCCGTGGCGCGTCCTCCACCGATTCGGCAGCACGGCGGCCCGCCGCCGGCCTGAGCTCGCGAGGTGCCATGAGCCCGATCAGCCACACCGACGGCGTCCACACCGACTACGCCGCGCCCGCCGCGCTCGACCCGCAGAGCTTCGCCGGCCGGCACATCGGCCCGGACGAGCTCGGCACCCGCGCCCTGCTGGAGTCGCTGGACCAGCCCGACCTGGACGCGCTGGAGCGTGCGGTTGTGCCCGCGGCGATCCGCCGCACGGCGCCGATGCAGCTGCCCCCGCCGGCCACCGAGGCGCAGGCGCTCGCCGAGCTGCGGGCGCTCGCGACCCGCAACCGGCCGATGGTGCAGATGATCGGGCTCGGCTACCACGACACCCTGACGCCCCCGGTGATCCGCCGCAACGTGCTCGAGAACCCGGCCTGGTACACGGCGTACACGCCGTACCAGCCGGAGATCTCGCAGGGTCGGCTCGAGGCGCTGCTCAACTTCCAGACCGCGGTCGCCGACCTGACCGGCCTGGACATCGCCAACGCCTCGATGCTCGACGAGGCCACCGCCGCGGCGGAGGCCATGACGCTGATCCGGCGCACGGCTCGCAGCAAGTCGGCGCGGTTCGTCGTCGACGCCGACACCCTTCCCCAGACGCTGGCGGTCGTGCGCACCCGCGCCGAGGCGCTGGGCATCGAGATCGTCGTGGCGGACCTCGGCGGCAAGTCCGGGACGGCCGCCGCCCTGCCGCCGGGCGACTTCTTCGGCGTGCTGCTGTCCTACCCGGGCGCCTCGGGTGCCCTGCGCGACCACGCCGAGCTGGTCGCGGAGGCCCACCGGCGGGAGGCCAAGGTCGTCGTCGCCACGGACCTGCTGGCGCTGACCCTGCTGCGCGCGCCGGGCGAGATCGGCGCCGACGTGGCCGTCGGCAGCTCGCAGCGGTTCGGCGTGGCCCTGGGCTTCGGCGGCCCGCACGCCGGCTTCATGGCCGTGCGCAAGGACATCCAGCGGCAGCTGCCGGGCCGGCTCGTCGGCGTCTCGCACGACAGTCACGGCGACCCGGCCTACAGGCTGGCGCTGCAGACCCGTGAGCAGCACATCCGCCGCGAGAAGGCCACGTCCAACATCTGCACCGCCCAGGTGCTGCTCGCGGTGATGGCGTCGATGTACGCCGTCTACCACGGCCCCGAGGGGCTCGCCGCGATCGCCCGCCGGGTGCACGGGCACGCCAGGGCGCTGGCCGGCGCGCTCGCCGCGGCCGGGCTGCCGGTGCAGCACGCGGAGTTCTTCGACACCGTCCGGGTGGCCGTGCCGGGCCGCGCCCGGCAGGTCCGCGCCGCGGCGCGCGAGCGGGGCATCAACGTCTGGGCCGACGGCGACGACGCCGTGCAGGTGAGCGTCTCCGAGGCCACCACCGCCGCCCATCTCGAGGCCGTGCTGGCCGCGTTCGGCGCCGGTGCCGGCGACCTGCACAGCACCCCCGCGGCGCCCGAGGTCGCCTACCGGCGGACCACGCCGTTCCTGACCCACCCGGTGTTCCACGAGTACCGCAACGAGACGGCGATGCTGCGGTACCTGCGCCGGCTGTCGGACAAGGATCTGGCGCTGGACCGGACGATGATCCCGCTGGGGTCCTGCACTATGAAGCTGAACGCCACGGCCGAGATGGAGGCGGTGACCTGGCCGGAGTTCGCCGGGTTGCACCCGTTCGCGCCGGTCGAGGACGCGGCCGGCCTGCTCGAGCTGGTCGAGCAGCTCGAGCGCTGGCTGGTGGAGATCACCGGGTACGCGGCGGTCTCGCTGCAGCCCAACGCCGGCTCGCAGGGCGAGCTGTCCGGCCTGCTGGCCATCCGGGCCTACCACCGGTCGCGCGGCGACGAGCACCGCACGGTGTGCCTCATCCCCGCCAGCGCGCACGGCACGAACGCCGCCAGCGCCGTCATGGCGGGCATGAAGGTCGTCGTGGTGGCCACCGACGCCGGCGGCAACGTCGACATGGCGGACCTGCGGACCAAGGCGGCGGCACACGTCGACGACCTCGCGGCGATCATGGTCACGTACCCGTCCACGCACGGCGTGTTCGAGTCCACGATCACCGAGCTGGCGCAGGTGGTGCACGACGCCGGCGGTCAGGTCTACGTCGACGGCGCCAACCTCAACGCGCTCGTCGGGGTGGCCAGCCCGGGCGCGTTCGGCGGCGACGTGTCGCACCTGAACCTGCACAAGACGTTCTGCATCCCGCACGGCGGCGGCGGGCCCGGCGTCGGCCCGGTGGCCGTGGCCGCCCACCTCGCGCCGTTCCTGCCCGGACACCCGCTCGCCGGGCTGCCGGACGCGGCGGACCTGGGGGCGGACCGGCCGGAGTTCGGCGACGGCTCGGTCGGGGCGGTCTCCGCCGCGCCGTGGGGCTCGGCGTCGATCCTGCCGATCTCCTGGGCGTACGTCCGGATGATGGGCGCGGACGGGCTGCGCCGCGCCACCCTCACCGCCATCGCCTCGGCCAACTACATCGCCCGGCGGCTGGACGAGCACTACCCGGTGCTCTACACCGACGCCCACGGCTTCGTGGCGCACGAGTGCATCCTCGACCTGCGGCCGATCACCGCCGCCACCGGCGTGACGGTCGACGACGTGGCCAAGCGGCTCGCCGACTACGGCTTCCACGCCCCGACGATGTCGTTCCCGGTCGCCGGCACGCTGATGGTGGAGCCGACCGAGAGCGAGGACCTCGGCGAGATCAACCGGTTCTGCGACGCCATGATCGCCATCAAGGCCGAGATCGACCGGGTGCAGGCGGGGGACTGGGCCGTCGCCGACAGCCCGCTGCGGGGCGCCCCGCACACCGCCGGCGAGCTCGCCGGGGACTGGCCGCACCCGTACACCCGGGCGGAGGCAGTGTTCCCGGCCGGGGTGCAGGCCGCGACCAAGTACTTCCCGCCGGTCGGCCGGATCGACGGGGCCTTCGGCGACCGGAACCTGGTCTGCTCCTGCCCGCCGGTCGAGGCCTACGCCTGACCGGTGCCGGCCGGCCGTCCGGAGGCCCGCGTCAGCCCTGCACCAGGGCGGCGAGTTCCTGCCGGACGGCCCCGGACGGCAGCGGCAGCACCGCGACCGGCGGACCGGACGGCTCCGTGCCGCCGGATGCCGGGGCCGTGCCGCCGGGGGGCTCCGTGCTGCCGGACGGGACGGCCGTGCTGGCCGTGCCGTCCCCGGACGCCGCGCCGACCTGCGTCCCGGGCACCCGCAGCCCGGAGGCGGCAAGGGCCTGGCGGCCGGCCGGCCCGGACAGGAACGCGTCGAAGGCGGCGGCCGCCTGCACCTGCGCATCGGACACCCACCCGGCCGTCACCGGCACTGCCAGCACCTCGGAACCGGCCGTCGGGCCGGCGGGGTGCACGGCGCGCAGCCGGCCGCCCGCCGCGGCCGGGAGCTGGGCGAGCTGCCACTCCAGCGCCGGCACCGCCGTACCGGTGCCACCGGCGGCCAGGGCGGCGAGAGCGGCCGTCGCGGTGTCCGGACGGTCGACCGCCGCGGCGCCGAGCCGGCGCAGCGGGCCGGCCGCCGACCGCACCTGCGCGACGGTCAGCCCAGCGCCCGCCGAGCCGCCGCCCGAGGCCGACGCCCCGTACACCACCGAGGCCGCCGCGGCCGCCGACGCGTCGTCGGTCGCGACCGGCGGCAGGGCGAGCCGGACGGTGCCGCGCTGGGCCAGCGAGGGGAGGTCGGCCCAGGACAGGTCGCCCGGCACGCCGGGCGCCGCGGCCGTGGTCACGGCGAGCACGGCCGGCGACGTCGCAACCGGGACGGTGGAGTGGCCGGCCACCACAGCCGGCGCGCCGGCGTCGACGGTGGCCACGTCGGACGAGGAGTCGGCCACCCAGAGCGCCGGACCCGGAACGCCGGACGTCCCGGCTCCGCGCCAGCCGGCCACCAGTGCCCGCGCCGTCGCCTCGCCGGCCATCGGCCGCACCTGCGCGGTGAAGCAGGTCGAGCGGGCCACCGGGTGCGTGTCGTCCCACTCCCGCGCGGCGGCGGTCACGCCCTGCACGGCCGCCGGGGCCGCCACCACCGGCAGCACCGCGGTGGCCGTGCAGTCGGCGACGGTGGACGGCCGGCGTTGCGTGACCAGGTAGACCACCGTCGCCGCGGCAGCGAGCACGAGGACCGCCAGCACGACGAACGGCCAGGCGGCCACACCGCGCCGGCGCTCGGCGGTGGTGTGCCGGCCCATCGCTTCCTCCGCTCGCCCGCCGGAGGCAGCACCGGCGGTGTCCGTACCCGGGGCCGCCGGACCCGGCGGCCGAGAGACGAACTCTAGCCAGTCCGTCCGACAGGCCGGCCGGCCCGCGACCGCGACGCCGGGGGCCCGGTGCCGGGCGTGACCGGGGGACCGGGTGCCTTGGGTGACGCTCGTGGGTCGCGCCGGCCGTCCGCGCGGGCGGGTCGCCGGTCAGGGGGACCCGGACCGTCCCCGGGGTCATCCCCGCATTCCCGGGCCGCAGGGGTGGTCATGGTGGAAGCTGGAGTCCGCACCTGACACCATGGAGCAGGGATCACCTGGTCCCATGGCGTCAGGCACCGGCCAGTGGCCCGGACCGACCGGGCGCCGTCGCCGGGTGTGCCGCACCGCCGAAGCCGGGGCCGGCAGCGGTGCCGGATTGTGCGACCGACGCGAGAGGACCGAACTCGATGGCTAACCCGTTCGTCAAGGGCTGGAAGTACCTGATGGCGCTGTTCTCGTCGAAGGTCGACGAGTACGCCGACCCCAAGGTCCAGATCCAGCAGGCCATCGAGGACGCGCAGCGCCAGCACGCCGCTCTCTCGCAGCAGGCCGCCGCGGTGATCGGCAACCAGCGGCAGCTCGAGATGAAGCTGACCCGGCAGATGGGCGACGTCGAGCGTTTCCAGGCGTCCGCCCGCCAGGCGCTGGTGCTGGCGGACGAGGCGCGGGCCAAGGGCGACGCCGCCAAGGCCGCCGAGTACGAGCAGACCGCCCAGGCGTTCGCCACCCAGCTGGTCTCCGCGGAGAGCCAGATGGAAGACCTCAAGACCATGCACGACCAGGCGCTGCAGGCGGCCGAGCAGGCCAAGAAGGCCGTCGAGAACAACGCCATGCAGCTGCAGACCAAGATCGCTGAGCGGACCAAGCTGCTCTCGCAGCTGGAGCAGGCGAAGATGCAGGAGCAGGTCTCCGCGTCGATGCAGCAGATGTCGCAGCTGTCGGCGCCGGGCAACACCCCGTCGCTGGACGAGGTCCGGGACAAGATCGAGCGGCGCTACGCCAATGCCCTCGGCTCGGCCGAGCTGGCCCAGAACTCCGTGCAGGGTCGGATGCTCGAGGTGCAGAAGTCCACGCTGGACATGCAGGGCGCGTCGCGCCTCGACCAGCTCCGCGCCCAGCTGCACCCCGAGCTCGCCTCCCAGCAAGCGCGGGCCATCGACGCGGCCGCACCGTCGGCCGGTCAGGGCGCCGCGGGCCTGCTGAACAAGCAGACCAACCAGCAGGGCTGATGCGCAGAGGGGTCGTCGTCGGCCGGCGCGTGCTGCGGTCCGGGGGGTCCCGGGTCGACCGCGTCCTGCTGGCGCGCGGCCTCGATGTGGCCGGCCAGGTCGGCGCGGCCGCCGGCGAGATCGTCCGGACCCGCCGCGAGCCGGCCCTGGTGGCGCTCCGGCGGCAGCGTGCCGCCCGGCGGCGGTTGACGGTGTGGGGCGCCGGCACTGTGGTGGGTGCCGGTGGCGCGGTCGGCGCGCTGGTGCCGATGCTGTCGTCCGGCGCGACCACCTCCGGGGTCTTCCTCCTGGTGGTGTGCCTGGGCCTGCTGCTGTGGGCGGGCGCCGGCGCCGTCCGCGCGGTTCACGACCTGCGGTTACGCAGCCGCGTCGTCGCCGCGCTGCCGCCGCCGCAGCCGTCCCGCACCGCGGTGGCCGGCGAGATCCGCGGGCCGGTGGACCGGCTGAACAAGATGTCCGACGACCTGCGCCACCTGGTGGCGATGATCGGTGTGGTCGACGAGCCGGGGGTGCTGGCGCTGCGCCGGGACGTCGTCGAGGCGGCCGACGAGGCGGAGCAGCGGCTCCGCCGGATCGCGCGGGAGCTCACCGGTGTCCTGCGGGCCCGGCGCAGCGCGCCGGCCGACGCCCGGCCCAGCCTCGAGGAGACCGCCGGGCGGCTGCGGGCCGACCTCGACACCGGCGTCGCCGAGTACGGCGAGCTGGTGGGTGCGGCCACCCACGCCGTGGAGGCGTCGCGCCAGCTGTCGACCCGGGTGTTCGCGGTGCCCGAGGTCACCGACCGGCTGCAGGCGCTGGCCACCGGGATGCGCGAGCTGTCCGAGGGCTGACCCGGCCCCGAGCCGGCCTCGAACCGGCCCCGAGCCGGCACGGGATCGACCCCGCCACCGCACCGGCACCGCACCCAGCCGGCACCGGCACCGAGCCGGCACCGGTACCGCATCCAGCCGGCGCCAGCACGGCGCCCGCACTGCCCGGCCGTGACGCACGGTCACCGGGCACGGACGCCGAGCCCGGATGCGCCGGTGCCGGCCCGCACACCGGCGACGGTGCGTACCGAATGCCGCTTTCCCGGCGACCCGCCGTGGCACACTCCCAGTCAGCCTCGCGAGGTCCGTGACGGGTGGGCGGAACCCGGAGGGGGTGGCCCCGAGTCACATACGCCGTCGTGCGCCACGCGGGCCATGACCCGCAGACAGAGGAGCGTCACACCGGTGGATGTGCTCGGCATCGACTTCGGCACCTCCAACACCGTCGCCGTGCTGCTGTCCGACGGCCGGCCGCCCAGGGTGCTGGCCATGGACGGCGCCAGCTGGATCCCGTCGGCGATCTACGTCGAGGACGACGGCAGCCTGGCCGTCGGCCGCGACGCCGAGCGCAAGGCCCGGCTGGCGCCCGAGCGGTTCGAGGCCAACCCCAAGCGACGCATCGACGACGGCGAGATCCTGCTCGGCGTCCGGGTGGTGCCGGTGGTCGACGCCATCGCGGCCGTGCTCCGGCGGGTGGCCGACGAGGCGCGGCGCCAGCTCAACGGCAAGTCGCCGGACCAGGTGCACCTGACCCACCCCGCGCAGTGGGGGTCGTCCCGGCAGAACGTGCTGCTGGCCGGTGCGCGGGCCGCCGGCCTCGGTCCGGCCGTCACCCTCGTCCCGGAGCCGGTCGCCGCGGCCGCGCACTTCGCGTCGCTGCCCGGAAAGTCGCTCCCGGTGGGGTCCAGCCTCGCCGTCTACGACCTCGGTGGTGGCACGTTCGACTGCGCCGTCGTGGCGGCAACACCGCAGGGTTTCACCGTGCTGGCCGAGGGGGGCCTGCCGGACGTCGGCGGCGTCGACTTCGACCAGGCCGTCGTCGACCACCTGGGACGCACCGTCTCCGGCGAGGATCCGGCCCGCTGGCAGGCGCTGTCGCGGCCACGGACCGCCTCGGACCGGCGGGCGGCGCGCACGCTCCGCGAGGACGTCCGCGCGGCCAAGGAGACCCTGTCCCGGTACGCGCAGACCGACCTGCCGCTCCCCGAGCCGTTCGAGGACACGCTGCTCACCCGCCGGGAGTTCGACGGGCTGATCCGGCCGGTCCTCGCGCGCACCGTCGACGTGCTCGCCGAGACCGCGGCGCGGGCCGGCCTGTCGCCCGACCGGCTCGCAGGCATCTACCTGGTCGGCGGGTCCAGCCGCATCCCGCTGGTCGCCGCGACGATCACCGACCGGCTCGGCGTGGTGCCGACCACGCTGGACCAGCCGGAGACCTCGGTGGCCATGGGGGCCGCGCTGGCCCCGGGCAACTCCCGTCCGCAGGGCCGCACCGAGTACCTGGGCGCGGCCGGCGGGACCGGACCGGTCCCGTCCTCGAGACCGGGTCAGCGCCCCGGTCCGGCCGGCGGTCCCGAGGTTGCGCACGGGGCGCCGCCGGCTGCACCTCAGTCCGGCCCGCTCGCCCCGCCGACCCGTTCATTCGCCGTCCCCGGAGCGCAGCAGGGCCCGCCCGCCGGCTCCGGCTACCCGCAGGGCCCGGTTGGTCCGCAGGGGCCGGTCGGTCCGCAGGGTCCCGGGGTCCCGATGGGTGGCGGCGGCCCGCAGCGGCCGGGCGGCCCGCAGGCTCCGCGGAGTCCCTACCCGCCGGCCTCGTCCGGAGCCGGCCGTCGGCGGCTGCCGCTGCTGATCGGTGCCGCGGTCGTCGTGGTCGCGGCCGTCACGACGTTGATCGTGGTGCTCACCCGCGGCGGCGGGGACGACCCGAAGAACACCGCGGGTCCGACGTCGTCGGGGGCATCGACCTCGTCCACCAGCACGTCCAGCAGCACGTCGACCTCGTCGTCGCAGACGTCGACGTCGCCGACCGGCGGCACCACCACCGCGTCGCAGTCCTGCAGCGCAGACGCCGACAGCAACGGGCTGACCGAGTGCATCCGGCTGGTCGCCGGCAAGCTCGCCGACAAGACCTGCACCAAGGACCCGGACGTGCTCGGGGTCGACAAGTCGACCCTCAACAACTTCACCGCCGTGGCCCCGGCCTGGTCGGCGTGCGTCGACTCCGGTGGCGGATACGTCGCCCTGATCTTCCAGGCGAACAACGACTCGGCCCGCGATGTCATCTGGCCGTACGTGACGCAGCAGTTCAAGTCCAGCAACAAGGGCGACTGGCGGATCACCGGCTCCGAGGGCGACTACTCGGCCGGTGAGACGCCGGACGGCAAGGCCGTCGTCGCGTGGCGGTCCTCCGAGCAGCCGGTGCTGGCCTTTTTGATCTCCACCGAGACGTCCTCGGTGAACGACGCCATCGTCTACTGGCAGCAGCAGCTGGACGCCTCGCTCAGCGGCTGACGCCTGGGCGGGGGAACGGGCGGTCGGACTTTGCGCCGGATGCGCTGGACGCCGTTGGCTCGGCGGGCTCCGCGTGGACTGCCGCAGGGGGACGGGCGCCACGCAGCGCCGACCGGCCACCGGCCGAAAGCGGTTCCGCCACGCTGCCCCAGCCGTCCCGCCGCGCTGCCCCAGCCGTCCCGACGGGGTGCCCGGTCGGACCGGCCGGTGTCGCCCGCGCTCCGGTCAGCGGCGTCCCCGCCACTGCCGGATGAGCAGCACGAGGACGACCACCAGCCCGGCGATCATCACGACGGTGGTCACGGTGCCGCTCAGCCCGGTGCTCTGCACCCGCCCAGTGTCCCGGACCGCCGCCGGTAGCATCGGCCCGTGCGACTGACCGAGTTCCGTGCCCTGATGCGTGCCCATTTCGGGCCGCACCGCGCGGCCTCGGTGGCGCACGACCACGTGTTCTCGGCACTGGGCGACCACACCGCCGACGAGGCGCTCGCCGCCGGCAGTGATCCCAAGGTCGTGTGGCGCGCGGTCTGTGACTCGTTCGAGGTGCCGGAGCGGCTCCGGCACGGCCTGCCGGACTGACGGTCGGCACGGGACCCGTCGCCGCGACTCGACACGGCGCTCGACACAGCGCTCGACACAGCGCTCGGCACGTGGACCGGTGCGGCCCTCGATGCGGGGGACGGACCTAGGGACCGGTGGGGCGAGTCCGCGACACGCCCGCGCGGATGCTGGCACGTCGAACACCTGTACGTCTAGCCTTGTCCCCAAGGCCCGCAGTTGTCCACACCTGGATGTCCGTTCAGAGGGACTGTCGGTGCCGGCCTCTACCGTCGGCCAGGACGCACACACCACGACATCGACCGCCACACCGGCGCCACCACAGGCCATCCCGGGGACGCGGACAGGAAGGCACGGGTACCGCCATGACGGCACCGGATCGCGAGAAGGCCCTGGGCATCGCGCTCGCCCAGATCGAGAAGCAGTTCGGCAAGGGTTCGGTGATGCGGCTCGGGGAGGACGGCCGCGCACCGGTCGAGGTCATCCCCACCGGGTCCATCGCGCTGGACGTCGCCCTGGGCATCGGCGGACTGCCGCGCGGCCGCATCATCGAGATCTACGGCCCGGAGTCCTCGGGCAAGACCACGGTGACGCTGCACGCGGTGGCCAGCGTCCAGGCGGCCGGCGGCATCGCCGCGTTCATCGATGCGGAGCACGCGCTGGACCCGGAGTACGCCCGGGCCCTCGGCGTGGACACCGATTCGCTGCTGGTCTCCCAGCCGGACACCGGTGAGCAGGCGCTGGAGATCGCGGACATGCTGATCCGCTCCGGCGCCATCGACCTGGTCGTAGTCGACTCGGTCGCCGCGCTGGTGCCCCGCGCGGAGATCGAGGGGGAGATGGGCGACAGCCATGTCGGCCTGCAGGCGCGGCTGATGTCGCAGGCCCTGCGCAAGGTGGCGGGCGCGCTGAACAACACCAACACCACGATGATCTTCATCAACCAGCTGCGCGAGAAGATCGGCGTCATGTTCGGCTCGCCGGAGACGACGACCGGCGGCAAGGCGCTGAAGTTCTACGCGTCGGTGCGGCTGGACATCCGGCGGATCGAGGCCCTCAAGGACGGCACCGACGTGGTCGGCAACCGGACCAGGGTCAAGGTCGTGAAGAACAAGATGGCCCCGCCGTTCAAGCAGGCCGAATTCGACATCATCTACGGCCACGGCATCTCGCGCGAGGGGTCGCTGATCGACGTCGGTGTCGAGCAGGGCCTCGTCCGCAAGGCCGGTGCCTGGTACACGTACGACGGCGAGCAGCTCGGCCAGGGCAAGGAGAACGCGCGCTCGTTTCTCCGGGACAACCCCGACATCAGCGACGAGATCGACAAGCGCATCAAGGAGAAGCTCGGAGTCGGTGCCCGCATCGACCTGGACGAGCAGGCTCCGGCGCCGGTCGACTTCTGATCCGGTCGATGGCGGCCGGCACCGCACCCGGTGCCGGCCGCGGTGGAGGGGTGTGAGCGGTGCCCGACGACGCCGAACGCGGCGCCCGCGTGGCGGCGCTCCAGGACCGGTTGGCCGAGCTGACGGCGCGGCAGTCCACGGCGCCGGCCCCGGTGCCGACACCGGCCGGCGGCCGATCTCGCCGCGGGTCCAGCGATGGCGACTCGGCCCAGGGCCGTGGCAGCGGCCGGCCCGACCGGGACGACGACACCCGTCGCGCCGAGTCGGCCGCGCTCGACTACTGCCTGCGCGTGCTGGCAGTCTCCCCACGGACGCAGGCCCAGCTGGAGCAGCGACTGGCCCGCCGGGAGGTGCCCGCCGAGGTGGCGCGCACGGTGATCGAGCGGCTGCACGGCATGCGGCTGATCGATGACGGTGCCTACGCGGCCGACTACGTCCGCGCCAAGCACCGGGACCGTGGACTGGCCGGGTCCGCGTTGCGGCGGGAACTGCGCCGGCAGGGAGTCGACCCGGCTGTCGCCGCTGCGGCCGTCGGTGACCAGATCGACCGGGGTGCCGAACGTGACCGCGCTGAGGCATTGGTCCGGGCCCGGATGACGTCCGCACTGCGCGCCGGTCCGGTCGCCGCCCGACGCCGGCTGCTGGCCGCACTGGACCGCCGCGGCTACCCGGCGGAGCTTGCGATCGCCGTGGTGGACGAGGCGCTCGGAGCCGTTGCGGTCGCCGGCTCCGGGTCGGGCGCCGACCCGGCCGACGACGGTCCGTTCTGACCCACCGGCAGGGCCGCGGTCCGTTCCGATGCCGACCCCTGCCGACGCCCGCTCACGCGATGGCGACGCCGGCCGATCCCTGCGGACAGCTCCGGATGACCGACGTCCCCGACCGCGGTGAACCGGCCGGGCGTGAACGTGCCGGACCTCCATAGCTCCGTCACGGCTGCATCACGGCGCCGCCGGGGACGAGGCGGCCGTCACGCTCCGACAAGCAGCTGTTCCTCCGCCCGGGTGGCCGCACCCGCGGACCGGCCCACGGACGGCGGTCGGGACCGGTCAGCTTGATAGTTCCTGCCGACGTCCTTAACCTCGAAGTCACAGGAGAATCACGACACGCGCTCGAGCCTCTCGACCGCGACCGATAGCGGCACCGTCGCCGCGGCGGCCCAGCTCGCTGGCCCGCACCGGGCAGCTCGCCGCCCGGGTGTCATGGTGCGCGCGTCCGTCCGCGGTCCTCCTCACCGTCGGACGACGGCCGTGACGAGGGAGGATGCCGTGCAGAGCGTCGCCTTCGCGGTCCTGGCCGCGGCCCTCGTCGTCGCGGTCGCCGCCCTGGTGGTCGTGGCCCGTCGCCGGTCCGCCGCACCGTCCCTGGACGAAGCGGCCGTGCGCCGGCTGCTGCACGAGTCCCTGTCCTCCGCGCCGGTCGCCGCGTCACCGGATGCCGTCACCGTCCGTGCGCCGGTCGAGGGACGGGCACCGTCGGCGGGCGCCGGAACGGGGGAGAGCCACCGCACGTCCCTGCTGACCGGGCCGGGGACGGTCGACGCAGAGGACGTCACCGCCGACGACCGGCGTGGCCTGGCCGCGCTGCGGCAGGAAGCCACCGACGCGGCCGCCGAGATCCGTCGGGCCGCGGCCGACGCGGCGGAAGAGCTACGCGAGCGCTCCCGTGCGGACGCCGACCGGCTGCGCGCGGAAGCGCGGGCCGATGCCGACCGCACGCTCGCCGTTGCCCGCGCCGAGATCGCGGACATGCGGGCCGGCCTCAAGGACGAGCGCGAGCGACTGGCGCGGGAGGCCGCCGCCAGCGTGGCCGCCGAGCGGGCGGACCTGGCGGCCGCCCAGCAGCGGCTGCGCGAGCAGGCGGCAGCGCTGGAGGCCGACCGCCGCGAACTCTCCGTGGAGCGGACCCGGGCCCGGGCTGCACAGGACGAGGTCGACCGGGAACGCACAGCCCTCGACCGCCGTGACGACGCCCTGCAGCAGCAGGCCGGCGACCTGACCGAGCAGCTGCAGCAACTGCGCCGGCGGGAAGCGGAGCTCGACCAGGCCGACCATCGCGTGCAGGCCGAGCTGGTGCGGGTGTCCGGGCTCACCGTGGCCGACGCCAGGGCGGAGCTGCTCGCCGCCCAGCAGGACGCCGTGCGGCGCGACGCCGCGCTGCTGATCCGCCGGGTCGAGTCGGAGGCCCGGACGGAGGCCAAGTCCCGGGCCCGGGCGATCGTCGCCGAGGCCGTGCAGCGCGTCGCCTCCGACCAGACGGCGCAGACCGTGGTGTCGGTCATGCAGTTGCCGTCGGACGACATCAAGGGCCGGATCATCGGCCGCGAGGGCCGCAACATCCGCGCCTTCGAGACCGTCACCGGCGTCAACGTCATCATCGACGACACCCCCGAGGCCGTGCTGCTGTCCTGCTTCGACCCGGTCCGCCGCGAAGTCGGCCGGGTCACCCTGCAGATGCTGATCGACGACGGCCGCATCCACCCGCACCGCATCGAGGAGGCGTTCGAGCGCGCCACCGACGAGGTGCACGCGCTGTGCCGGCGCGCCGCCGAGGACGCCCTGCTGCAGGTCGGCATCACCGATCTGCACCCGGAGCTGGTGGAGTACCTGGGCCGCCTGAAGTACCGCACCTCCTACGGCCAGAACGTCCTCGGCCACCTGATCGAGACGTCGCACATCGCCCGGATGATGGCCGCGGAGCTGGGTGCCGACGAGCAGCTGGCCGCCCGCGGCGCCTTCCTGCACGACATCGGCAAAGCGCTCACCCACGAGGCGCAGGGGTCGCACGCGCTGGTCGGTGCCGAGCTGGCCCGCAAGTACGGCGAGTCCGAGGCGGTCGCCCACTGCATCGAGGCGCACCACGACGAGGTGCCGCCGAGCACGGTCGAGGCCGTGCTGACCCAGGCCGCCGACGCCTGCTCGGGCGGCCGCCCCGGCGCCCGGCGGGAGTCGCTGGAGGCCTACGTGCAGCGGCTGGAGCGGATCGAGGCGATCGCCAGCGGCAAGAAGGGCGTCGAGAAGGTCTTCGCCATGCAGGCCGGGCGGGAGCTCCGGGTGATGGTGAAGCCCGAGGTCGTCGACGACCTGGAGGCGCACGTGCTGGCGCGCGAGGTCGCCAAGCAGATCGAGGAGGAGCTGACCTACCCCGGGCAGGTCAGGGTCACCGTCATCCGCGAGTCGCGCGCCACCGAGATCGCCCGCTGAGTCCCGCGGAACCAAGAGGTCGGACCGCCGGGACCCGGGGCGCACGTACGCTGATCGTCGTGCCGACCGCCCCACCCGCTCCACTCGCCGCCGCCGCCCACCCCCGGGACGCCGCCGCGGTGCCGCTCCGGACGGCCGAACCCGCGGCAGTGCTGGCGCCGGCCGCACCGGTGGTCGAGGCCGCCGGCGGAGACCAGGTCGAGGCAGGCCCGGTGCGGACCTACGAGGTGCGCACGTACGGCTGCCAGATGAACGTCCACGACTCCGAGCGGCTCGCCGGGCTGCTGGAGGACGCCGGTTATCGGCGCGCCGGCACCGATGCTCCGCCGGACCTCGTCGTCTTCAACACCTGCGCGGTCCGCGAGAACGCCGACAACAAGCTGTACGGCAACCTGTCGCACCTGGCGCCGGCCAAGGCGGAGCGGCCGGACCTGCAGATCGCGGTCGGCGGCTGCCTGGCGCAGAAGGATCGCGGCGAGATCCTGCGCCGCGCCCCGTACGTCGACGTCGTGTTCGGCACGCACAACGTCGGCAGCCTGCCGGTGCTGCTGGAGCGGGCGCGCCACAACCGCGAGGCGCAGATCGAGATCCTCGACCAGCTCGAGGTCTTCCCGTCGTCGCTGCCGGCGCGACGGGACTCCGCGTCGTCGGCGTGGGTGTCCATCTCGGTGGGCTGCAACAACACCTGCACCTTCTGCATCGTCCCGTCGCTGCGCGGCCGGGAGGCCGACCGGCGCCCGGGCGACGTCCTCGCCGAGGTCGGCATGCTGGCCGCGGAGGGCGTGCTCGAGGTGACGCTGCTCGGCCAGAACGTCAACGCGTACGGCAGCGACCTCGGCGACCGCGGCGCCTTCGCCGCGCTGTTGCGGGCGTGCGGCCGGGTCCCCGGCATCGAGCGGGTGCGGTTCACCTCGCCACACCCCCGCGACTTCACCGCCGACGTCATCGAAGCCATGGCGCAGACGCCGGAGGTCTGCCCGCAGCTGCACATGCCGCTGCAGTCCGGGTCGGACCGCATCCTGCGGGCCATGCGGCGGTCCTACCGCAGCGAGCGCTACCTGCGGATCCTGGACGACGTCCGGTCCGCCCTGCCGGACGCCGCGATCACCACCGACGTCATCGTGGGCTTCCCCGGCGAGACGGAGCAGGACTTCCAGGACACCCTCGACGTGGTGGCCGCCTCCCGCTTCGCCTCCGCCTTCACCTTCCAGTACTCGCCGCGCCCCGGGACGCCGGCGGCGACCATGGACGGCCAGGTGCCGCGGGAGGTCGTCGCGGAGCGGTACCAGCGGCTGCAGCGGGTGGTGGAGGAGTCGGCGCTCGCCGGCAACCAGGCCCAGGTCGGGCGCGAGGTCGAGATCCTGGTGTCCGTCGGCGAGGGTCGCAAGGACGAGCGCACCCAGCGGCTCAGCGGTCGCGCGCGCGACGGCCGGCTCGTGCACTTCACCCCGGTCGGTCCCGCCGTCACCGGCGACGTGCGGCCCGGCGACGTGGTCCGCACCGTCGTGTCGTCCGCGGCGCCGCACCACCTCGTCGCCGACGGCCCGCTGCTGCAGCACCGGCGCACCGTCGCCGGTGACCGCTGGGCCGAAGGCAGGACCCCGCGGACCGGCGGCGTGGGCCTGGGCATGCCGGGCCTCGGGCGCGCCCGCCGCGCACCGGCACCGTCTGCCTGCTCCGCCGGCTGACCTCGGAACGGCCACCACCCGCCGCCCCGAACCGAGGATCGGCACTCGTCCGTAGCGGAGACGGGAGCGCGGCCGAGTCCGGGTCCGGGACACGGACCGGGGAGGCGCGCCAGCCGCCGCGGCCGGACACCGTGCTCTCCCGCGGGTGCCCGGCCGACCACGGCCCGGGTCAGCCCCGGGTCGCGCCTTCCGCGGTGCCGAGCCACTCCTCCCACTGCTTGGCCTGCGCCTCGGCCTGCTGCGCCTTGCGCTCGTCGCCGGCGGCGCGGGCCTTGGCGGCCTGTGCCCGGAACGACTCGGCGCGCGCCCGGAACTGATTGACCCGCGCGGCGGTCTCCGGGTCCGTCCGCCGCCAGTGCGAGTCCTCCGCACGGCGCACCCGGTCCTCGACCGCGCGCATCCGGGTGTCGAACTCGCGGATCCGCTCCCGCGGCACCTTGCCGGCCGCCTCCCAGCGCTCCTGCACCGAGCGCAGCTGCGCCCGGGCGGCGTCGAGGCCCTTGGCCGGGTCGATCCGCTCGGCCTCGGCCAGCAACCGCTCCTTGACCTCCGCGTTGGCCTCGAACTCGCTGTCCCGATCGGAGAACGTCTTGTTGCGGCGGGAGAAGAAGCGTTCCTGGGCGGCGCGGAACCGCTCCCACAGCTGGTCCTCGACCTCCCGCGGTGCCCGCCCGGACGCCTTCCACTGCTCCATCAGCGTCCGGTACTCGCCCGCGGTCTTGCCCCACTCGCTGGAGCCGGACAGCTCCTCGGCGCGGGCGATCAGCTTCTCCTTGGCGTCCTTGGCCGCGACCCGCTGCTTGTCCAGGTCCGCGAAGTGGGTGCCGCGGTGCCGGGTGAAGGTGTCCCGCGCCTTGGCGAACCGCTTCCAGAGGGCGTCGTCGGTCTTGCGGTCGATCCCGTGGATCTGCCGCCACTCCTCGACGATCTCCTTGAGCCGGTCGCCGGTCGACTTCCACGCCGTGGACTCGGCGAGCGCCTCGGCCTCGGCGCACAGCGCCTCCTTGGCCGCGATGGCCCTGGCCCGTGCCGCCGCCCTGGCCTGGCTCGCGCCGGCCACCGCCGCCTCGGCCGCGCCGATCACGATCTCCAGCCGGGCCGCCGCGGAGTCGAAGTCACCGACGGCGGCCAGGGTGTCGACCGAGTCGCGCAGCTCGACCGCATGCGCGCGGGTGGCCTTGGGGTCCCCGGACCCGCTCGCCAGTCGCGTCTCCAGGAGCGCGATCTCGGTGACGAAGTCGTCGAACCGGCGGCCGAAGTGCGCCAGCCCGGCCTCGGCGTCGCCGGCCTGCCAGTTGCCGACCGGCCGTTCGCCGCGGGACGAGTACACGTAGACCACGCCGTCGTCGTCGATCCGCCCCCACTTGTGGGGGTCGACCGGCTCGACGACCGGTTCGACCGTCGGCGCACCCGACGCCGCGACCGGTGCCCGCGGTGGCAGCACCCCGGGACGACCCGGACGGCCCCCGCGGCCTCCGGGCTGCGGCCGGCCGGACGGCCCCCGCCCCGGCCGATCACCCGGCCGGTGCCCCTGCTCGCCGCTCCCGGACTGGCGCGGGCCCGAAGGACGGCCGCCGCGGTCGCGGTGGCCGGACTCGCCGGAGCCGTGCGGACCCGGCGTCGCGTCCGGGGCGGCCTGGCTTGCTTGTGCGCCCGCGGTCAGGTCCTCGCCGCCGGCGTCGGAGCTGATCCCGGTGGCAGCACTGGCGTCGTCGCGCGCCCCGCCGTCCGTCGCGGCGGTGTCGGACCCCGGCGTACCGGTGGCCACGCCGCCGTCCGTGGCCGCGGTGTCGGCGTCCGGCACGACGGTGTCGACGTGCGTGCCGCCCGCGTCGACGTGCGTGCCGCCCGTGGCGACGTCCGTGCTGCCCGCGTCGGCGTCCGTGCCCACCTCGACCGGCGCGCTGGTCGGCTCGGCGCTCGTCCCGGCCACCGGCGCTGCCTGGGCGTCCGGAGCGGCGGGCACCGCGGTGTCCGTGGAGCTGCCCGGGTCGGACGCGGCGACCGCACCGGTCTCGCCCTCGCCGACCACCAGGTCGGCCGGCGCCGGATCGTCCGGCCGGGGGTCGGGCACGGCCGGATCCCCAGCAGGACCGGCCGGCGAGGAGTCGGCCGCAGAACCGCCGGCTCCCGAGGAGTCGTCCGCCGCGATGTCCACCACGGTCTGCACCGACGCTTCCGCGACGGGATCCGTGCCGGCGTCCGTTGCGGTCCCGCCCCCGACCGCCGCGCCGCCGGTCGCCCCGGTGTCCTCGCTGTCCGGCGCACCCGCGCCGACCGTCCCCTCGACCAGGTCCGGGGTGTCTCCCGCACCGTCCGGCGCTTCTGCAGCGGGGGTCGCGGCCGACGGGTGCACCTCACCGTCGTCGGCGATCGGACCCTGGTCGATGCTCGTCCCGTCGGCACGTTCCTGCATCATCAGCGGCCTTTCTGCTGCTCGAGGGAGGGTGCTCCCGGTGCCTCGCGGCACCCTGTGTGCGTGGGACCCGACCGGTCCGTCGGGTCCAGTGTGCCCGGCTCCGTCCCCCTCCACCAGCGGGTTCGGCATCCGGACCGGCCGCCGCGGCGGCGGCGAGGTCGGTCGCCGACAGTAGTCTGCGGCCGGTGAGCACCACATGACGGCGTCCCGGCTGGTGGTGGTGGCCGGTCCGACGGGGACCGGCAAGTCGGACCTCGCCCTCGACCTGGCCGAAGGGCTGGGAGGCGAGATCGTCAACGCCGACTCCATGCAGCTCTACCGCGGCATGGACATCGGCACCGCCAAGACGCCGCCGGACGAGCGGCGCGGGATCCCGCACCACCAGCTCGACGTCCTGGACGTCACCGAGCCGGCCAGCGTCGCCGCGTACCAGCGGCACGCCCGGGCTGCGGTCGAGGACGTGCTCGCCCGCGGGCGGACGCCGCTGCTCGTGGGCGGTTCCGGGCTGTACGTCCAGGCCGTCGTGGACGACCTGGAATTCCCGCCGACCGACCTGGCCGTCCGTGGCCGCTGGGAGCGGCGGCTGGCCGAGGTCGGCCCGGCGGAGCTGCACCGGCTGCTCGCCGACCGCGACCCGGTGGCCGCGGCGGCGATCGAGCCCGGGAACGGCCGCCGTGTGGTCCGCGCCCTCGAGGTCGTCGAGCTGACCGGCCGGCCCTTCTCCGCCAGCCTGCCGAGGCCCGGTGTGCCGCGGTACGACGCCGTCCTGTTGCTGCTGGACCGCGATGCGGCCGAGCTCGACGCCCGGCTCACGGCGCGGGTCGGCGCGATGGTCGCGCGGGGCCTGCTGGCCGAGGTGGCCGCGCTGGACCGACTCGGCCTGCGGCGAGGGGTCACCGCGTCCCGCGCCCTGGGCTACCAGCAGCTGCTCCCGGTCCTCGACGGCCGGCGGACGCTGACCGACGCAGCCGCCGACACCGTGGCGGCCACCCGCCGGTTCGCCCGCCGCCAGCGGTCCTGGTTCCGCCGGGACCGGCGGTGGCTGCGGCTCGACGCGGCGGCCCCCGACCTGGCGGCGACCGCACGGGCCGCCGTCCGCGCCGCCCCGGCCGCCGCGTCCGGCCGATAGCATGTGCGGTCGTGGACTCCGCCCGGTACCCGTTCGTCAAGGGACACGGCACGGAGAACGACTTCGTCCTGCTGCCCGACCCGGACGGCACCCTCGACCTCGACCCGGTGCTCGTCCGCGCCATCTGCGACCGGCGGGCGGGTATCGGTGCCGACGGGGTGATCCGGGTGGTGCCGACGGCCGCCGTCCCCGGTCACCAGGACGTCGCCGGGTCCGCCCCGTGGTTCATGGACTACCGCAACGCCGACGGCTCGCTGGCGCAGATGTGCGGCAACGGCGCCCGGGTGTTCGCCCGGTTCCTGGTCGACGCCGGGTGGCAGCAGCCCGGCCGCTTCGCGTTCCTCACCCGGGCCGGCATCCGGACCGCGGACCTGGCTGCCGACGGTGACGTGAGCGTCGAGATGGGACCGGTCCGGATCGTCGGCGTCTCCACCGCCGAGCTGGCCGGCCGGACCTTCACCGGGACGGTCGCGGACGTCGGCAACCCGCACCTGGTGTGCCGCGTCGCGCCGGGCCTGCGGCTGGAGGGGCTCGACCTGTCGGCCGCGCCCGGTCACGACCCGATCGTCTTCCCCGACGGCGTCAACGTCGAGTTCGTCGACGACTCCGCCGGTGAGGTGCGCATGCGCGTGTTCGAGCGCGGGGTGGGGGAGACTCGGTCGTGCGGCACCGGGACGGTCGCCGTCGCCGCCGAGCAGCTGCACCGGGCCGGCCGGACCTCGGGTCGGGTCCTGGTGCGGGTGCCCGGCGGCGCCGTCACCGTGACCCTCGAGGCCGCGGTGGGCAGCGACGGTGGCACGCCGGAGGCCGGCTTCGGCGGGGCGGTGCTGACCGGGCCGGCCGTCCTGGTCGCCTCGGGCGAGCTGCGGCCGGCGGCCCTGCGCTCGCCGGCGGACACCGGTGCGGCTGCCGGCTCGCGCGCCTGACGACACCGACGGGACCACTCGCCGGACCACCGCACGCACCGCAGCGCAGGCACCCGTCGTCTTCGCGGTCCCTGGTCGACGCTCAGGGCTGCACGGTGCCGCGGTCCGCGGTGGCCGGCGAGATCGCGTCCTGCCGGAGCGGTGGGTGCACCTCCGCCGGTTCCGTCGCCCCCGAACCGGTGCCGAGGTCGGTCGCCGTGGTCGGCGCGCCGGACGGTGACGAGGGGTCCGCCGGTGCGGGATCCGGAGCGTCGCCGTCGTCGTGGGACGGCAGTCGCCGCAGGCGCCACACCGTCGGGCTGGCCACGGGCACGAGGCACAGCGCCGACCCGGCGGCGAAGACCCACAGCGTGGCCGGCACGCCGATGCCGGTGGAGAGCGCACCGGCCAGGAAGGCGCCGATCGGGCCGGTGCCCCACACCAGGAACCGCGCGGAGGCGTTCATCCGGCCGAGCAGCCGCGGCGGGCACAGCCGTTGACGGAAGCTGACCGTTGCGATGTTGTAGGCGACCACCGCCGCGGACATGCCCAGGCCGCCGACGACGAGCACCGGTACCGGCGGCAGCACGGAGGCCAGCGGGGTGCAGAAGCCCAGGGCGACGAACGCGACCGCGGTCGCCAGGATGGAGCCGCCCTCGCCCAGCCGGCGGGCCAGCCGGCCGGCCACCGCGGCGCCGGCCAGACCGCCGACGGCGGCCACCGAGTCGACGACGCCGATGACGAACGCCGACAGGTGCAGGTCCCGCACCATGTAGAGCACGACGAGGGCCCCGGTGCCCATCGAGAACAGGTTGGACAGCCCCGTGCAGGCGATCAGTCGCCGCAGCAGCCGGTGCCCGACGATGAAGCGCAGCCCCTCGGCGATCTCCGTCCGCAACGACTCCCCGGCGGTCCTGGGTGGCGGCGGCTCCTCCCGGTGGCGGATCCGCCACAGCCCCACGGCCGACGCCAGGTAGCCCACCCCGTTGATCCCGATGACGGTCGCTGCGCCGAGCCGGGTGAGCAGCAGGCCACCGACCGCCGGCCCGGCCAGCTGGGACACCGACTGCGTCGCCTGCAGCTTGGCGTTGCCCTCGACGACCTGGTCGCGGTCGACGAGCAGCGGCAGGTACGACTGGTAGGAGACGTCGAAGAACACCGTCAGCACGCCCACGGCGGTGGCCACCACCATGACCTGCGCCAGCGTCAGCACGCCGAACGCGGAGGCGGCCACGACGGTGCCCAGCAGCAGCGCCCGGCCGACGTCGGCGGTCATCATCACCCGCCGCTTGCTGCGCCGGTCGATGAGCGCACCGGCGGGCAGGCCGACGACGAGGAAGCCCAGCATCTGCAGGGTGGTCAGCAGGCCCATCTCGAACTGCGTGGCGTGCAGGACGGTGACCGCCAGGTAGGGGATGGCCAGGCTGCCCAGCGCGACGCCGAGCTGGCTGGCCGTGTCGGCGCCCCACAGCCGGCGGAAGTCGGCGTGCCGCCAGAGAGTGCCGGCGTGCGGGGTCGGTCCCCGGCGCCGCGGGGACGGAGGGGCAGCGGCCACCGGACGAGCGTCGACCACCAGTTGGGTCTTGTCAATCGGTCATCGTCCGCGGACGGCGACTACCGTGCCGGGTGTGACGTCCGCCCAGCCCGCCGAACCGCCGGGGCTCGCTGCGGGTCCGCGCGTCCCGGCCACCGACGGGGAGCGGCGGGCCCTGGCCAGCGTGGTCCGGCTGCGGATCCTGCGGATGTGCCTGTACGAGCCCTTGACGAACAAGCAGATCGCGCAGCGTCTGCGGCGCGATCCGGCGTCGGTGCTGCACCACGTGCGGACCCTGGTCAACCACGGGTTCCTGCAGGCCGGCGATCCCCGCAGCGGTCCGCGGGGATCCCGGGAAGTGCCGTACCGGGCGACGGGCAAGTCGTGGCGGCTGGACTACGGTGCACCGGACGGCGGGCCGGATCCGGCGGCCGACCCGGTCGGCGACACGATGCTGCAGGCGTTCCTCGACGAGGTGGCGCAGGCCCCGCGCGGCGAGCGCAGCATCACCCGGCTCGGGCTGCAGCTGACCTCCGAGCACCACACGGAGCTGGTGGACCGGCTGGAAGCGCTGTTCCGCGAGTTCGCCGCCCGCCCCGCCGACCCGGACGGCGACCGGTGGTCGGTGTTCCTGGAGGTGCATCCCGACCCGGACGGGGACGGCTGATCGCCTGCAGCCAAATCGGTGGCCGTGGGCCCGGCATTCGGGCACCCTGGAGGCATATGAGCAGCCTTCCTGATGCCTCGTCCTTCGCCGACGCCGCCACCACGGACGCGACGTCCGTGACCGCCGGCCACCCCGCTACCGGCGACGGCCGTCACGGCCCGGACGGTGACGCCTCCCCGACCACCTGGACCGTCGACAGCGGTCACGACGACCCGACCACGGGTGAGCAGGACCTGGCCGACCGGCTGGCGCTCCGCCGGGTCCGCGGGCTGTCGACCGAGCTGTCCGACGTCACCGAAGTCGAGTACCGCCGCCTGCAACTGGAGCGCGTGGTGCTGGTCGGTGTGTGGGCCGGATCCGGCCGGCAGGATGCCGCCGCCGCCGACGCCTCGATGGCCGAGCTGGCGCGCCTCGCCGAGACGGCGGGGTCCGTCGTCCTCGACGCCCTGGTGCAGCGGCGGCAGCATCCGGATGCCGCCACCTACATCGGGTCCGGCAAGGTCACCGAACTGATCGAGGTCGTGCGCAGCACCGGCGCGGACACGGTCATCTGCGACGGCGAGCTGACGCCCGGCCAGCTGCGCAACCTCGAGGAGCGGCTCAGGGTCAAGGTGGTCGACCGGACCGCGCTGATCCTGGACATCTTCGCCCAGCATGCCCGGTCCAAGGAGGGCAAGGCGCAGGTCGAGCTGGCACAGCTGAACTACCTGGTGCCGCGTCTGCGCGGTTGGGGTGTCGCGCTGTCCCGGCAGCGTGGTGGCCGGGTGGCCGCGGGCGCCGGCATCGGGTCCCGCGGTCCCGGTGAGACCAAGCTGGAGATCGACCGCCGCCGGATCCACCGGCGGATCGCGCAGCTGCGCAGCGAGCTCGCCGGGATGCGGCGGGTGCGGGACACCAAGCGGTCGCAGCGCCAGGCCAGGGACGTCCCGGCCGTGGCGATCGCCGGCTACACCAACGCCGGCAAGTCGTCGCTGCTGAACCGGCTCACCGATGCGGGTGTCCTGGTCGAGGACGCGCTGTTCGCCACCCTGGACCCGACGACGCGCCGGGCTCGGACGGCCGACGGCCGCGTCTACACCCTGACCGACACGGTCGGCTTCGTGCGGCACCTGCCCCACCAGCTGGTCGAGTCGTTCCGGTCGACGCTCGAGGAGATCTCCGACGCCGACCTGGTGCTGCACGTGATCGACGGCTGCGACGCGCAGCCGACCGAGCAGGTCAGCGCGGTCCGCGAGGTCCTGGCCGACATCGACGCCGCCTCCGTCCCCGAGGTGCTCGTCGTCAACAAGGTGGACGACGCGGACCCGGACACCGTGCTCGAGCTGCGGCACCTGCTGCCCGACGCCGTCTTCGTCTCGGCCCGCACCGGGGAGGGCATCGACCGGCTCCGCGAGGTGATCGCGGCCCGGCTGCCGAACCCTGCGGTCGAGGTGCACGCGCTGCTGCCGTTCGCCGAGGGCGCCTTGATCTCCCGGGTGCACGAGGAGGGCACGGTGCTCGACGAGCAGCACGTGGCCGCCGGCACGCTGGTGCATGCTCGCGTGCCGCGCGGACTTGCCGGCCGTCTCGCGGCCTACCTCTCCGACGGTGCCGCGGGCTCGGTCGACGGGGTGCCGGGAGCGGTGGACGGTGCGGCGGTCGACGGTGCCGGGGTGGCCGAGCAGGTCCTGCCGCTGTCGCGCTGATCCGTCGGCGGTCGTCGTCCGCACCGGCCGCGGTCCGCGGGACCGGTGGTGGCGGCCGTCCGTGGACGGGGGCGGTGTCGCGGACGTCCCGGTGCACCGGGACCGATCGCGGGGACGGCCCGCTCCGAACTTCCAGCGGTACCATGGAGCCGGTAGACGCTGGCCCGCATGCATGGCATGGCACACTGGTGGGACCGAACAGGGAGGTTGCCGTGGGTTCACTCGCCTGGTGGCACTGGGTTTTGATCATTGCCGCGTTCGTGATCTTGTTCGGGGCCAAGAAGCTCCCGGACGCCGCTCGCGGACTCGGCCGTTCGCTGCGGATCCTCAAGAGCGAGGTGTCCGCGATGCACGACGAGGACAAGAAGCCGGCCACGGCGACGGAGACCGACGTGACCGCCACGGTGGCCACGCCGCCGGCGCAGATCGCCGCCACCCCGGTGGCGCCGCCGGCTGCTCCGGTCGTCACGACCACCACCGTGAACGGGGTGCCCGTCGAGGAGCGCCGCGCCGGCTGACCTGGAGTCAGCACGTCGGCTGTGCCGGTCGTCGCCTCGGGACGACACGTGAAAGCCCCCGGTCCTCAGGGACCGGGGGCTTCGACGTCCGTAGGTGCCGGCGCCAGGGCGGAGGAGTGACGCCCGTTCCTGCGCGCGGGGCGCCCTCCTCAGACCTTGCGGAGCACGGCCACGACCCGGCCGAGCACGACGGCGTCGTCTCCCGGAATGGGCTCGTAGGCCGGGTTGTGCGGGAGCAGCCAGACGTGGCCGTCCCGCCGCCGGAAGGTCTTCACGGTGGCCTCGCCGTCGATCATGGCGGCCACGATCTCGCCGTTGTCCGCGACCGGCTGCTGGCGGACGACGACCCAGTCCCCGTCGGTGATGGCCGCCTCGACCATCGAATCGCCCACCACCCGCAGCAGGAACAGGGTGCCCTCACCCACCAGGTCGCGCGGGAGCGGGAAGAAGTCCTCGACCGCCTGCTCGGCGAGGATGGGGCCGCCGGCGGCAATCCGGCCGACGACCGGCACGTAGGCCGGTGCGGGACGGCTCGACGCGGACTCCTGCGTCTCGTCCATCTCGTCGGGCGTCCGGACGTCCACGGCCCTCGGCCGGTTGGGGTCTTTGCGCAGCAGCCCCTTCCGCTGCAGCGCGGCCAGCTGGTGCGCCACGGACGACGGGGACTTGAGACCGACGGCCTCGCCGATCTCGCGGACGCTCGGCGGATAGCCGCGCCGGGCCACGGAGTCGCGGATGACCTCGAGCACCTTGCGCTGCCGGACGGTGAGCACACCGGGGCGCTCCGCCTCGGGGAACTCCGTCACCTCGGCCTCGTCCTGCGCAGCGGTGGCGGCCGCGTCGGCGACCGGGAGTGCCGTCGCGTCGTCCGCGGCGCGAGTCCGGCCGCGACCGGCGCCACCGCGGGCTCCCGCCTGCCGGTCGCCGACCGGCGTCTGTTCCTTCATCGGCGTCCCATCTCCTGACGTTCCGGCCGCCGCGGCAGGCGATTGACCTGCGCGAACAGCTGCGGACTCGGCTACCGAGCCTACGGAGGTCGGCGTCCGTGTTCAAACACCAGTTCGATGGACACGCCGATGGATCTACCCACTGTCGGTGGTCCGGTGTAGAACACGGACAGGTGTTCGGTAGAACGCCCGTTCGACCCGCGCACCGTGGGCGGACGTCGGTGAGCCGGGTTCCGGCTCTCTAGGAGAGGACGTCGGATGAGCCTGGCGACGGCCGATCGACGATACGAACAGCCGATTGCACCCCGGTCGGTCACTGACTGCGAGACCACCACCGCGCGTCCGGTGCCGGACCGGGACCGCACGCACCGACGGGCCGGGGACGTGTCCGGAGCCCCCGACATGGTTCCGCGCACGGAGGCGGGACGCCGGGCGGTCCGCCGGCGCGCCAGGGCGGTGGCGAGGACCCGTCCGGCCATCGCGCTGGTGCCCCTGCTGGGCCTGCCGCGCGCGGTGCGGTCGGCGGACGGCGGTGTCGGGCGGGCGCCGGCCCAGCGCACCCCGCGCTGGCTCCGGCTGACCGCCACGGCGGTGGTGGCGCTCAGCCTGACGGTCGTGGTGGTCCGGCTGTGCGACTCCGGTTCCGCCCCGACCCACGTTCGGAGCATCCACGTCGAACGCGGGGACACGTTGTGGTCCATCGCGACGGACGCTCAGCCGGGCACGGACCCACGGCCGGTGATCGAGGACATCCGTCGGATCAACCGGCTGACCGGCGACGACATCCGCGCCGGGCAGGTGCTGGAGGTTCCGGTCGCGGCCGCCGCCTGAGTCAGGCTCGGTCAGGCGGCCGGTCGCACTCCGCGATCGCCGGTCGGCGGAGGGGTGAATCGGCGGCGACGCGCGGGTACCCGGCGTGTCGCCGGTTGCGCCGCGTGCCGTGCCGGCTCTACGGTTCACCACAACATCTAGTAGTTACACGGATGTAAGATGTCCACAGGTTGGGTCGAGTAGTCCACGGCCTGTCCACACGGTCCGGGCACCTGTCCACGCGGGATGCACACGGACATTCCCACAGCCCGTCGGTCGAGGGCGCACGGCCGAGGGTGACGACGAGAGAGGGGTCGGCGATGCGGTGTCCGTTCTGCCGGTTCCCGGACTCCCGGGTCATCGACTCCCGCGAGGTCGACGACGGCCAGACGATCCGGCGCCGCCGCACCTGCCCCGAGTGCTCCCGCCGCTTCACCACGGTCGAGGAGGCCGTCCTGGCGGTCGTCAAGCGCAGCGGGGCGACGGAGCCGTTCAGCCGAGCGAAGGTGATCGTCGGCGTCCGCCGGGCCTGCCAGGGACGACCGGTCGGCGAGGACGCCCTGGCGCTGCTCGCCCAGCAGGTCGAGGACACCGTGCGCGCCTCCGGGGCCGCGGAGATCCCGAGCCAGGAGATCGGCCTGGCGATCCTGGGGCCGCTGCGCTCCCTCGACGAGGTGGCCTACCTCCGGTTCGCCTCCGTCTACCGCTCGTTCGAATCGGCCGACGACTTCGCCGCGGAGATCGCAGCGTTGCGCGCCGGCCGCATCCCGGCGACCGTCGGGGCGGCCCCGGACGACGCCGCGCCACCGGGCAGCTGAGGCAGGCCGCGTCCCAGGCGCGGCCCACCGCCGCCCGCCACACCGCCGTGGCATCGCTCGACCCGATGCGGGTCACCACAAGTTCCCCGGACGCCGTCCGGGATCCGCTCCACACCGCACCACCGGTACGTCGCGAGGGCACCCGAGACGGGCGCCGCCCACCACGCCACGGAAGGACCCATCCATGACCGAAACCCTCGGCGCCTCCTCCGACCCCGAGCAGGCGAGCTCGCGCGGTCGCCGTCCGCGCACCCGCAACCAGGGTCTGCGGCTGGAGCGGCTGTACACCACGCCCGGTGTGCACCCGTACGACGAGGTGACGTGGGAGCGCCGCGACGTCGTCATGACGAACTGGCGCGACGGCTCGGTCAACTTCGAGCAGCGCGGTGTGGAGTTCCCGGACTTCTGGTCGGTCAACGCCACCAACATCGTCACCAGCAAGTACTTCCGCGGCGCCGTCGGCACCCCGCAGCGCGAGTCGAGCCTGCGGCAGATCATCGACCGGGTGGTCGGGCGGTACACCGAGGCCGGCGTCGCGAACGGCTACTTCGCCACGGACGAGGACGAGCAGGTCTTCTCCCACGAGCTGACCTGGATGCTGCTGCACCAGGTGTTCGCCTTCAACTCCCCGGTGTGGTTCAACGTCGGGACCGCGTCGCCGCAGCAGGTCTCGGCGTGCTTCATCCTGTCGGTCGACGACACGATGGACTCGATCCTGAACTGGTACCGCGAGGAGGGGCTGATCTTCAAGGGCGGCTCCGGCGCCGGCCTGAACCTGTCCCGCATCCGCTCGTCGAAGGAGCTGCTGTCCTCCGGCGGCACCGCGTCCGGGCCGGTGTCCTTCATGCGGGGCGCCGACGCGTCCGCCGGCACCATCAAGTCCGGTGGGGCCACCCGTCGCGCCGCCAAGATGGTCGTGCTCGACGTGGACCACCCCGACATCGTCGAGTTCGTCGAGACCAAGGCCAAGGAGGAGGCCAAGATCCGCGTGCTGCGGGACGCCGGCTTCGACATGGACCTGGGCGGCGAGGACATCGTCTCGGTGCAGTACCAGAACGCCAACAACTCGGTGCGGGTGTCCGACGAGTTCATGCGCGCCGTCGAGTCCGGCCGCGAGTTCGGGCTGCGGGCGCGGCAGACCGGTGACGTGCTGCAGACGGTCGACGCCCGGGAGCTGTTCGACAAGATCACCACGGCGGCCTGGGACTGCGCCGACCCGGGCATCCAGTACGACGACACGATCAACGACTGGCACACCTGCCCGGAGTCCGGGCGGATCAACGCGTCCAACCCGTGCAGCGAGTACATGCACCTGGACAACTCGTCCTGCAACCTGGCGTCGCTGAACCTGATGAAGTTCCTCTCGCCGGCGGGCGAGTTCGACGGCGTCCGGTTCGCCAAGGCGGTCGAGTTCGTCATCACCGCGATGGACATCTCGATCTGCTTCGCCGACTTCCCGACCGAGGCGATCGGCGAGACCACCCGCGCCTTCCGCCAGCTCGGCATCGGCTACGCCAACCTCGGCGCGCTGCTGATGGCCACCGGCCACGCGTACGACTCCGACGGCGGCCGTGCCCTGGCCGCCACCATCACCTCGCTGATGCAGGCCACCGCCTACGGCCGGTCGGCGGAGCTCGCCGGGGCGGTCGGCGCGTACGAGGGCTTCCCGCGCAACGCGGACGCCCACCGCCGCGTCGTCCGCAAGCACGCCGCGGCCAACGACCAGATCCGCGTGCTCGGCGGTCAGGACGCCGCCATCCTCAAGCTGGCCACGGCTGCCTGGGGCAGGACGCTCGCGACCGGCGAGAAGAACGGCTACCGCAACGCCCAGGCTTCCGTGCTGGCACCGACGGGCACCATCGGCCTGATGATGGACTGCGACACCACCGGCATCGAACCGGATCTCGCGCTGGTCAAGTTCAAGAAGCTGGTCGGCGGCGGCTCCATGCAGATCGTCAACCAGACGGTGCCGCGGGCGCTGGTGGCGCTGGGTTACCAGGCGGAGCAGGTCGAGGCGATCGTCGAGTACATCTCCGAGCACGGTCACATCGTCGACGCGCCGGGCCTGCGGCGCGAGCACTACGAGGTGTTCGACTGCGCCATGGGCGAGCGGTCCATCGCGCCGATGGGTCACGTCCGGATGATGGCCGCGGTGCAGCCGTTCATCTCGGGTGCCATCTCCAAGACGGTCAACATGCCGGAGCACGCCACGGTGGCCGACGTCGCCGAGATCTACACCCAGGGCTGGAAGCTCGGTCTCAAGGCGCTGGCGATCTACCGCGACAACTGCAAGGTCGGCCAGCCGCTGTCCGCCGCCAAGAAGAACAACGCCACCGCCACCACCGCCGCGGAGACCCCGGCGCCGGTGCCCGCGGCGGCGCCCGTGGAGGGCCACCGGCCGGTGCGCCGCCGGCTGCCCAAGAAGCGCCCGTCGCAGACGGTGTCGTTCACCGTGGGCGGGGCCGAGGGCTACCTGACGACGGGTTCGTACCCCGACGACGGGCTCGGCGAGGTGTTCATCAAGCTCGGCAAGCAGGGTTCGACGCTCGCCGGTGTGATGGACGCGTTCTCGATCGCGGTGTCGGTCGGTCTGCAGTACGGCATCCCGCTGGAGTCGTACGTCGCCAAGTTCACCAACCTCCGGTTCGAGCCGGCGGGCATGACCGACGACCCGGACGTCCGGATCGCCACGTCGGTCATGGACTACCTGTTCCGCCGGATCGCCCTGGACTACCTGCCGGTGGACCGGCGTGCCGAGCTGGGCATCTTCTCGGCCGAGGAGCGGTCCGGACAGGTCGCCGCCACCTACGGTGGGAGCGACGCGGACGACGACGTGGTGGAGGAGCTGCGGACGTCGGTCGACGCCACCCCGGTGGTGCGCCCGGCCGTCGAGCAGGGCGGGTCGGCCCCGGCCGCCGGCGCGGCTCCCGGCGCCCAGGTGGACCCGGGTGTCGCCCCGAAGTCGGCGTCCACCGTGGCGGCGCCGCTGGGCAAGGCCGGCTCGTCGACCGAGCTGCTGGAGCTGGTGATCGGCAAGTCGGCCGACGCACCGCTGTGCTTCACCTGCGGCACCAAGATGCGGCCGTCCGGCGCCTGCTACGTGTGCGAGGGCTGCGGTTCCACCTCGGGCTGCAGCTGATGGTGATGGTCACCGGAATGTCCCGGGGATCGTCCCGAGAACGTCCGCAATGGTCACGGGAATGTCCCGTGGTCGTCAGGGACACAACTTACTGAGGTCGGTAATCCCCGGTCGAGGTCTGTAACCCGCTGCCCCGCCCCTCTTCGTGAGGGTCGGGGCGGCGGTGTTGAACGGCTTGGCGGCAACGATGCCGCCGAGAACGCAGAAAGCCCGGACGCGCAGGCGGTCCGGGCTTTCAGCGGCGTAGAGCGTGGTGTCTACACGGTGTAGGAGCCAACATGACACCACTCTCCGCGCCGCACTGGCAAGTGCGGAGAGGAGGTAGAGGCTATGGGCAAGAACACTCGCCAGACGTCGGCGTCGGCTGCGTCCCAGGCTAGCTGTACTGCCCAGGGAGGTTGGTCAATCTGGTGATGGGTGGTTGACCTCCGATGGCGGTGT
>NZ_BMNA01000010.1 GCF_014646215.1 Nakamurella endophytica | reverse complement strand
CGAACAAGATCAATCAGATCGTGTCATCACACCCGCTCAACCAACCTCTCCGAGCAGTACACCTAGATCCGCCTCTTGCGGCGGATCTTCGCGAGCAGCGACTTGACCCACTTGACCGGGATGGACATGCCGCGGGCGGGGAAGGGCACTACGACCACCAACCGATCGGGGATCCAAGCAACACCCACAGATCGGAGGGCGCGACGAGCTGATGCGGCCGCCCGTCCGTGAACAGGTGCACCCCCGCCTCCTCATAAACGAGATCGATCAACTCGCTGCAGATCAAGCGGTCGGTGCGCATGAGTCGACGCACCCACCACGGCTGCTCGGCGATCGCCCGGCGTGCATCGACGCGGGATCCAAGCCGTCGCTGCGCCAGCCCGATGGCGACGATGTCGAGGACGCCGTACGGCGTGCCGACCTTGGCCAGCGCCGCGGCGACGATGGCCTGCCGCTGGGCGTCGGTCGGGATCAGGTGGGCGGGGAGCCGGCCGCCGGACCACAACGCGCGGCCGGTGTAGTGGTCGGCGTCGATGAACCCGGCGCCACCGGGCCGGGCCTCCACGCACTGCGGCTTGTCGTAGCCATCGACGTGACCGACGTACACAGCGGCGTGCTCGCAGGGAGAGTCGGTGACCCACTGGACGAGGGCGCCCATCCAGCGGTCGCGGAGTCGGCCGGTGGCGTGGACGAGGCAGAAGTCGCCGGGCACGGGAGTGGTTGCAACGAGAGTGGGCTCGCTTCTGGGCGCGCAGAGAGAAGGTCCGCCACGACCCAGACGCGGGCGCCCGGATCATCGACATCGGCGAGCGCCGGCGTGATCCGGGAGACGGCGTAGAGCTGGGACAATAGGGACCGATGGCATACATCCTTGATCTGTGGACGCAGCCCGGCGCCAACGGCCGCCGAGTCAAGTCCGCGCGTCACGGCCAGGGCAAGCGGTGGCTGGCCCGCTGGGATGAGGGTGGGCAGC
Organism: Nakamurella endophytica; assembly: GCF_014646215.1. Lineage (GTDB taxonomy): Bacteria > Actinomycetota > Actinomycetes > Mycobacteriales > Nakamurellaceae > Nakamurella > Nakamurella endophytica. The sequence goes on along the minus strand of NZ_BMNA01000010.1, from coordinate 116,395 downwards.
GCCGGTCGAAGGCGTTTGACACCCGCGACGCGGCCACGGCGCACCTCGCGCAGATCGACGTCGACCAGCGGGCCGGGCTGCACGTCCTGACGACCGGCATGACCGTCGGCGAGTACGGCGACCGGTGGATCGGGTTGCAGTTGCACCAGCGGGCATCGTCCACACAGCAGATGGAGACCCGGTGGCGGCTGCACATCCGACCGGCGCTGGGTGAGCTGCGCTTGGCCGACGTCACCCGGGCTCACGTCCAGGATGCCGTTGCCGGTTGGGCGCGCACATTGGCGCCTGCGACGGTCAGCGTCACGTACGGGTATCTGGCGTCGATGATGAAGGCGGCCGTTCTCGACCGGCTGCTGCGCGAGTCGCCGTGCCGCGGGGTGAAGCTGCCCAGGCTTGAGGTGGACAAGGTCGTGCCGCTGTCGGTGGCGCAGGTTCATACCATCGCGGAGCGGATCGGCCGTCGGTACCGGGGCATGGTGCTACTGGGGGCGGCGACGGGGATGCGGTCGGGAGAGCTCCGTGGCCTCACCGTCGACCGGCTGCGGTTCGCCGACGGTCTGCTGCGGATCCGCATCGACCGGCAGTTGGTGTCGACGGAGCCGAAGTGGGGTCCGCCGAAGACGGAGCGGTCCGACCGGACGGTGACGGTGGGCGAGCAGACCGCGGGGATGCTGCGCCGGCACATGGCAGAGGTGCCACCGCATCAGTCAGGGCTCATCTTCACGGGCCGCGAGGGTGGGCCGTTGGCGCGTACGTCCGCGGCGACAGCATGGAATCTGGCGACCGAGGGGATGGGCCTGCCGGGACGGTCGGGGCTGCATATGCTGCGTCACCACCACGCCAGCCTGCTCATCGCGGCGGGACTGTCGGTGACGGCGGTGGCGGATCGGCTGGGTCACAAGGACAGCACAGAGACGCTGCAGACCTACGCCCATCTCTGGGAGGACGATGAGGACCGCGCCAGGGTGGCGGTTGAGGGTCGTCTGTGGGCGCTTGTTGGTCCCGACGGGGAGACCGTCCAGCCAACTGACAGCCAACAGCGGCTACGGGTTGTTGCTCCGTAGCAGGTCAGACCGGTCGTAGAGATCGGCAGGACAATGCCCGGCTTACAGACCGACTCGTCCACCCCAACCCGGAGGACCCGTGGTCGGTACACGCGTCGCGTCCGAGACGGAGCGTCGGCCCCGATCAGGCGGCGGACGCCTCGCGATCGACGGCCGTCGGCCGGGCGGTGGGATCCTGCACCAGTGGGACGACGTCGCCGGCCGCCCGTCGGCAGCCTGGTGCGAGGCTCGTGGCCGCCGTGCTGAAGTCCGCGCTCCGTGCACTGGCGGGTTTGGCCTCCCTCGCCGGGATCGCGGCGTGCCGGCCGTCGGCGGTCGCCGGTCCAGTGCTGTTCACGGTGTCGATCGACGGGCCGCTGACTCTCGAACAGGGATCCGTCGTGGACTTCGTGGTGACCGTCACCAAGGGCGCCGGACGGGCGTCGCGTCAGACGTTCCTGCTCGTCCTGCCGGGAAACGTCCGGCGGGTGCTCGGGCGTGATCCGGACACGGGCGCGCCGATCCTGTCCGACGAGCGCACCGTGACGGTCGACGACCTCGACCCCAACGACGGGCCCGCAACCATCCAGTACCACCTCGATCTCTGCGGGGTCGACCGGTCGGCCGCCTTCATCAGTGCTGGCCTGTACCCGTCCTCCGGGACGCCCGAGCGGACACGCTCCTTCACCACGGCCGTGCTGACGGTCCGTTGAGCCGGCCCGGCGGCTCCGGTGCGCCGCGGGTCTGCTCGTCGGACGACCGATCCATGCCTGTCGCGTCCGTCCGGTCGACCTCGACCGCCACGACCTGTCCCGTGACACCGCGGTCGGCGAGCGACGGCAGCAGGCCGAAGGTCAGGAGGTAACTGAGCAGCAGCCGCGCGGCGCGGGCGGGCTCGACCAGCTGCGCCCGCGCACCGTCGGCCCGGCCGCGGGCCGCGCTCTGCTCGGCCATCGACCGGACGAGGCGTCGGTCGTCCTCGACGTCGAGGTCGACGGTGATCCGGGCCCGGAATGTGGTCATGGCAGCGTTCTACGCCGTGGTGTCCGGTTTGTCATGCTTGCTGCGCCCGGTGGCGGACGACCTGTCCGGCACACCGTGGGGCATGCCGCCGTCGGGTGCGCTGCTGTCGGACGGCGGTCGTCGGTGCGACGGGGCCGGCCGCTCCGTCGGGGGTGGACCGGCCGGACCCGGAGTCGCAGTCCGCTGGACCACGTCACAGACGAGACCCTTGCAGCCCCCGACGGGTCACGGCACACCCCGACGGGTGCTCTTGCACGCCGCCTGGTCTGCGGGGGACCTCGGGAGGTACCCCGGTGGTCCGGCACCACCGACCGGTGCGCCGGCCGAACAGGACAAGGCCCCGCCGGCGTCTGTCGGGGGGTCGGCCGGCGGGGCCTCTCGGGTGCATTTGTACCCTTCCGGGCCGTCCGCGAACAGTGAGGAACGACATGTGATTCGTCGCGTTCCGTCACAGTCGTCGAGGGCAGTCGGGGAGCGGTACGACGATCGGCGCAAGGCGATCCCGACTGCTCGGTACGGACGGTGACGATCGCCACCGCCGGCGTCGCGACGGCCGGACAGGTCCGTCGGTCAGGTCCGGCGTGGGCCGTCCCGATCGGGACCCTTCCAGTGCTCCCACTCGGGATGCCGGGCGCACGGGGGCCTGACCCATACCGCGTCGCAGATCCAGCAACGCCACAGTCGATGATGGCTGCCGCTGCAGGTGCACGGCGCCGCCGCGACCAGGAGCACGTCGCGGACCAGGAGGTGTCCGTTCGGGCACTGCTCCGGCCGGATCTCCACCACTCCGCGAGGACCGATCGGCCGGAAGTAACGATCGTCGAGGTCGGCGTCGTCGCCATCGGACGACGCTGTCATACCCACCCGCTACGGTCGAACACATGTTCGATCGTAACCCGCTGGTTCGATTCCTCGCCTGGCTGCGGCTGCTACCCGAGCTGGTCCCGACGCCTGGCCAGGTACGCGACCTCGGCGGTGTTGCCGGCCAGTTCGATCGCCGTGCCGTAGGCGGTGCGCGCGTCGCGGTCGCGGCCGAGCCGTCGCAACAGGTCCGCCCTGGTCGCGTGATAGGCGTGGTACCCGGCGAGGATGTCGCGCAGGCGGTCGAGGATCGCCAGGGCCACCTCCGGACCGTCCAGCTCTGCGACGGCCACGGCCCTGTTGAGCACGACCACGGGGGACGGGTCGAGCCGCACCAGCTGGTCGTACAGCGCGACGATCTGCCACCAGTCGGTCGTGTCCGCCCGAGGCGCCGAGGTGTGCACCGCGTTGATCGCCGCCAGGAGCTGGTAGCGGCCCGCCGGACGGCCGGTCGCCAGCCGCTCCCGCACCAGGGCGTGACCCTCCTCGATCAGCGCGCCGTCCCAGGCGGTGCGGTCCTGGTCGCCCAGAGCGACGAGCTCGCCGCCGGCCGAGACGCGGGCCGCCCGGCGCGCCTCGATGAGCAGCATCAGTGCGAGCAACCCGGCCACCTCGCCGTTGTCGGGCAGCAGGCCCCGGAGCAGTCGGGTCAGCCGGATGGCCTCGGCCGTCAGGTCCTGCCGGACCGGGTCCGTGTCGGGACCGGTGGCCAGGTAGCCCTCGTTGAAGACGAGGAAGAGCACGGCCAGCACGCCGGACACGCGGTCCGGGAGTTCCGCCGCCGACGGCACCCGGTACGGGATGCCGGCCGTCGCGATCTTCGTCTTCGCCCGGGTGATCCGCCGCGCCATGGCGCTGTCCTGGACCAGGAACGCCCGGGCGATCTCGGGGACCGTCAGGCCGCCGACCATCCGCAACGTGAGGGCCACCCGGGCCTCCATCGCCAACGCGGGGTGGCAGCAGGCGAAGACGAGCCGCAGGCGGTCGTCCTGGACGGGTCCGTCGACTCCGGGCGCGCTGTCGTCGCGCAACCGCTCCGCCTCCTCGTGCTTGCTGCCGCGTCGGATGTCACGGCGGATCCGGTCGACCGCCTTGCGGGAGGCGGTCGTGGTGAGCCATGCGCCGGGGCGCGCGGGCACGCCGTCGACGGGCCACCGTTCGACGGCCGCGGCGAAGGCCTCGGCTGCGGCGTCCTCGGCGATGTCGAGATCGCCGAACCGCCTGGCCGTCGTGGCGATCACCCGAGCCCACTCCTCCCGGTGGGCACGGGCGATCGCCGCTGCCACCGGGGTGGCGACGTCGTCCGCGTTCACAGGAACGGGCGGACCTCGATCTTGCGGTTGCAGTGCCGTGACGCCTCGGTGGCCAGCCGGAGTGCGACGTCGAGGTCGGGTGCCTCCAGGACCCAGAAGCCGGCGAGGAACTCCTTGGTCTCGACGAACGGTCCGTCGGTGACGACCGGCCGGCCGTCGCGGTTGTCGACGACCGTGGCGGTGTCCGGGAAGCCCAGCCCACCGGCGAAGACCCAGTGGCCGTCGGCCTGCAGTCGCCGGTTGAACGCGCTCACGGCCACGAGTTCCTCCTCGGTGCCGAGATCGGTGCCCTCGTGGATCACGGACAGCAGGTACTGCATGGCGGTCGCTCCTCTGTGTCGGGTGTCCCCGGACGTCCTGCTGGGCGTCCGTCATCGTCCCGACGAACGGGGTCGGCCCGATCGGACAGCTGCGCGGGGCCGGAGACTGCCGTCCAGTGTCGGCGCGCCCGACCGGCCGGAACAGTCCGGCGGCGCTCGCCGGTCCGTCCGCCGCGCCGGACCGACGTCGGGTGGCGCGGCCGCCGGAGGTCCGGGTCCTACCCTGTCCGGATGCCGGCCACGCGGTGGTACCCCGGAGCCGAGGTCGCGGCCGCCATCGACTTCGCGGGCGTCCGTGCCGACCTGGGCGTCCCTGTCGACTTCCCCCCGGAGGTCGTCGCGGAGGCCGGCCGGGTGGCCGCCCGGCCACCGATGCCGGACCTCGACCGCACCGACATCCCCTTGGTCACGATCGACCCGCCCGGCGCGATGGACCTCGACCAGGCCATGCACCTGGAGCGCGTCGGCGACGGCTACCTGGTCCACTACGCCATCGCGGACGTCGCCTCGTTCGTCGCCCCGGGCGGAGCCATCGATGCGGAGTCGCACCGCCGGGGCCAGACGCTGTACAGCCCCGACATGTCGACGCCGCTGCATCCACGCGAGCTGTCGGAAGGCGCGGCGAGCCTGTTGCCGAACCAGGTCCGACCGTCCGTGCTGTGGACGATCCAGCTCGACGCCGCCGGCGAACCGGTCGCGGTGGAGCTGGGTCGGGCTCGGGTCCGTTCGCAGGCCCGGCTCGACTACGACGGCGCCGACGCCGACGCGGCGGCCGGGGCGCTGCACCCGTCGATCGCGCTGCTGCCCGAGATCGGCGCCCTGCGTCGTCGGTCGGCACGGACGCGGCACGCGGTCGACCTGGATCTTCCCGACGCGGAAGTGGTGCGCGACGACGGGCACTGGACGCTGGCGCTGCGCGCGCGCACGCCGATCGGCGACGCCAACGCCGAGATCAGCCTGCTCACCGGCGTCTGCGCCGCCGCCCTCATGCTGCAGGGCGGTGTCGGGCTGCTGCGGACGCTGCCGCCGCCCGGGGAGCGCGAGGTCCGGGAGTTGCGCCGGTCGGCGTCCGCGCTCGGGTTCCGCTGGCCCGACGGGCAGCCGCCCGGCGACTTCCTCGAGTCGGTCGACGCCGGGGACCCCAAGGGTGCCGCCCTGCTGGAGGACGCGGTGCGGCTGCTGCGCGGCGCGGGATACACACCGTTCACCGGCGCCCCGCCGCCGGAACCCGGACACGCCGGTGTGGGGGCTCCGTACGCGCACGTCACCGCACCGCTGCGGCGGCTGGCCGACCGGTACGCGACGGAGATCTGCCTGGCGTTGCACGCGGGGACGACGGTGCCCGACTGGGTCACCGACGGACTGGACGAGCTGCCGTCGATCATGGCGTCCTCCGACCACCGCGCCAACGAGCTGGAACGGGCCTGCGCCTGGGCGGTCACGGCGTTCCTGCTCGACGGCCGCATCGGTGAGCGGTTCTCCGGCACCGTCGTGCAGCTCGAGAACCCGCGCAAGCGGGCCACCGTGCTGCTCGACCACCCGCCGGTCCGGGCCAGGGCCGACGCCGACGGGTTGGTGGAGGGCAGCGAGGTCGTCGTCGAGCTCACGGAGATCGATGGCGAGGCCAAGGCGCTGCGCGTGGCGCTGCCCGGAGGTCCCGACGGTGCGGCCGGATCAGAAGCTGCCGGTGGGATTCCGGCCGGTGCCGGTGCCGGTGCCGGTGCCGGCGCCGGTGCCGCGGCCACGGGTGGGGCGGAGGCCGGCGGCACGGCACGGACGGTCCGCTCCGGACGACCGGAGCAGGGCGACGGCGCCGCGGCTTCCTGAGGCGGCCAAGGCGTGGGCCGGCCGGCACGGGCAGCGCCCGGAGGCGCGCCGTCCCGCCGGTCGGCCGGATGCCGTGCGGTCTGGCGTCGCGACGCTCCGGTGGGTGGGATGGTCGCGCGGTGCCGGACGCTCGGTGGCACCCTGTTGCGCATGCGCGAGGACGTCGGTCGGAACACCCGCTACTACTTCAACATCCGCACCCACCAGGTGGAGGAGGAGGGCCAGAGCAAGGCCAGCGAGCTGCTCGGCCCCTACCCCGATCCCGAGTCGGCGGCTCGTGCGCTGGAGAGCGTCCGTGAGCGCGAGGATCGCAAGTCCGCCGAGGACCGGGAGTGGCGCGACGGCGACGACGGCTGAGCCCCACCGTCCCGGCAATTCCACGGTCGCGCGGCGGGTCGCCGTCGCCACAGAGGTGGCAGGCCATCGCGTGCGAGGGGTGAGCTCCACCAGCAGGTTCCGCCGGTGCGGCGCGGCCCGCGAACAGAGGTCGGTAGCCGGGTGACAGCCCAGATCAGCACGCCCGGCGTCGGCGCCGCCCGGCCGCCGGAGGCGACGGGTCGGACGGCCGCCCCCGGCGGCGGCGCAGCGGACGGACACAGGCCCGCAGCGCCACCGGCCGGCACGGCGGCGGGAATGCGGTCGATGTCGATGTCGATGTCGATGTCGATGTCGATGCCGATGCCGATGCGGGTGCCGGTGGGCGGTCGCGACGGGCGCCTTCCCGCCGTCCCGCGTGGACGCGCACCCCGCGATCGGGAATGGCAGCACGGTGCGGGACGCTGCAGGCCGAGGTGATCTGATGTCCCGGCCGGCCGGGACGTCGTCCCGCCTCCGCCGGTGTCCGCCGGTCGCTGTCGCCCACGGATGCCGCCGTCCACCGCCGATCGTTCGGAGCCACCGATGACCCTTCCCGTACCGCGACCCCTGTCCCGGGCCCGCGACCTGACCTGGGTGGTCGCGCTGGGTGCCGGGCTGTGGGCGACCGACGCGCTGTTCCGCAAGCTGCTCGTCGGGACCGTCGCCGCCCCGACGCTCGTCTTCGCCGAGCACCTGGTGCTGGTGATCGTCACGCTGCCGTTCCTGCCCCGCGCGCTGCGGACACTGCGCCGGTGCAGCCGGAGCGCCAAGGTCGCCGTCGTGGGCATCGGGGTCGGCGCCTCCGCGGTCGCCACGACGCTCTTCACCTACGCCTTCAACATCTCCGCCAAGAGCTACGACTTCGTGACGCCGGTCGTCGTGCAGCACCTGCAGCCGCTGTTCGCGATCACCGGGGCGATGCTGCTGCTGCGCGAGCGGATCCGGGCCCGGTTCCTGTTCTTCGCCGTCCCGGCCCTGGTCGGCGTCTGGTTGCTGGCCTTCCCGCAGCCGTGGCACGTGACCGTGTCGGGCCTGAGCGTCGCGCTGCTGGCCCTGGCCGCCGCTGCGCTGTGGGCGGCCGGCACCGTCCTGGGCCGGATGGTGGCGCCGCAGATCGACCCGGTGCAGCTGACCACGCTGCGCTTCGCCATCGGCATGCCCACCGCGGGCGTCATCGCGGTGCTGTCCGGCGACCCGCTGTGGGTGCCGAACCTGTCCAGCTCCGGCGCGGTCATCGGGCTCGCGCTGGTGCCGAGCCTGCTCGCGCTGGTCGTCTACTACCTCGGCCTGCGCCGGACCGCCGCGGCCCGTGCCACGCTGGCCGAGCTGGCGTACCCGCTGGTCGGCGCGGTGGTCGGCATCCTGCTCGGCACCCACCTGACGGGCAGCCAGTGGGCAGGGGTGGTCGTGGTGGCCGCGGCCGTCACCGGGCTGTCGTGGCACGAGGCGACCGCCCGCACCCAGGCCGTCGTCGCCCGGCACCCGGAGATCACCACCCGCGAGCACGTCCCGAGCTGACGACAGGCCGGCGCCGGAACCGGGACGCGGCCGGCCGTCCCGGACGACCGCGCGGTCCGACCTACGCACGACTGCAAGGGCACGCCTGCCGCCGATCCCGCCGAGCAGCACCGACCCGGCCCCCGCACCGGCCCGGCCGTGCAGCACCGACCCGGCCGTGCAGCACCGACCTGGCCGCTGAGCACCGACCCGACCGCCGAGCACCGACCCGGCCGCAGCGTCGACCGCCGCACCCCCACGACGGTCCCAGCCCCTGCACAGCTCTCTCCCCGGCAAGCCGGCCCGGGGGTCGTCGAGCCGATGCGATGATCGACAGATGTCCCTTCGCTCCCGCCGCGCGCGTCCGATCCGGCTGACCGCCCTGGCCGTCGCGGTGGCCCTGCTGTCGGCGTGCGGTTCCACGGTCGCCGGCACCGCCGTCGCCGTGTCGTCGCGGGCCTCCACCGACGGTTCCGGCTCCGGCAGCGCGAGCGCGTCGGACCCGTCGGGGCAGATCACCGTCCCGAGCAACGGCGCGGGCGGGTCGAGCACACCGGGCACCGACGGACCGGGCACCTCGACCGGCAGCGGATCGTCGGGGACGTCCACCGAGCCGGCCGGTCCCGTGCCGTCGGGCCTGGGGAAGTACTACGACCAGCAGCTGGCCTGGGGCGGCTGCGCCCAGTACGCCACCACGGACTCGGACCAGCAGTACTACGCGTCGCCGCGGCTGCAGTGCGCGCGGCTGACCGTGCCGCTGTCCTACAGCGACCCGTCGGGCAAGACCATCACCGTCGGCGTGCTGCGCCAGCGGTCCACCGGCTCCGCGGACGAGCGGATCGGGTCGGTGCTGATGAATCCCGGCGGGCCCGGCGAGTCGGGCATGTCGTTCGTCGCCCAGCTGGCGCTCGCCGGGGTGGCGTCCACCCTGAACCAGCGGTTCGACCTGGTGGGCTTCGACCCCCGCGGCATCGGCGCCTCCCAGCCCGCGATCGACTGCCAGACCGACGCCGAGCGGGACGCCACCCGGGCCACCGATGCACGGTCGGACACCCCAGCGCAGGTGGCGGCGACCAACCAGATCGCCAAGACCTTCGTCCAGGACTGCCTGGACCGGGTCGGCAAGCAGCAGGGCATCGACGGCAGGACGTTCCTGGCCAACGTCGGCACCCGGGACGTCGCCCGCGACATGGACGTGCTCCGCGCGGCCGTCGGCGACCGGAAGCTCACCTACGTCGGGTACTCCTACGGCACCCGCATCGGCTACGTCTACGCCGAGGAGTTCGCCGGCAACGTCCGCGCCATGATCCTCGACGGCGCCGTGGCGCCGGACCAGGACCCGGCGACCGAGGCCCTCGGCCAGGCCAAGGGCTTCCAGGACGCCTTCGACGCCTACGCCACCTGGTGCGCGCAGAACCAGCCGTGCGTGCTGGGGACCGACCCGGCCAAGGCGACCGCGGTGTTCCAGTCGCTGACCCGGCCGCTGCTGGGCAAGCCGTTGCAGCTGTCCGACGGCCGCAAGCTCTCCTACGCGGACGCGGTGCTCGGCACCATCACCGCGCTGTACAGCGACAGCGCTCGGCCCACGCTGTCCAAGGCGCTGCTCGACCTGTCCAAGGGCGACGGGAACGGCCTGATGGCGCTGGCCGACTCGTACTACAACCGCGACTCCAGCGGGCACTACTCCAACAGCCAGGACGCCTTCCAGGCGGTGCGCTGCGTGGACGAGCCGCGGATGACCGACCCGGCGGAGATCACCAAGCTGAACACCGAGCTCACCGCGGCCGCACCCTTCGAGGACAGCGGCGACAAGCCGGGCGCCACCGCGGACCTGTGTGCCTTCTGGCCGGTGCCGCCGACGTTGCAGCCGCACAAGCTCGACATCCCCGACCTGCCCAAGGTGCTGGTCATCTCCACCAAGGGCGACCCGGCGACGCCCTACCAGTCCGGCGTCGACCTGGCCGAGCAGCTCAAGGCCGGGCTGCTCACCGTCGAGGGCTCCCGGCACACCGCCTACCTCGCGGCCGGCATCGGCTGCGCCGACGAGGTCGGCAACGCCTACCTGATCGACCTGACGCAGCCCGCGGAGGGCAAGGTCTGCTCCTGACGCCGACCGGGTCCGGGTGCTGCGGGCCGAGCTGGCTCAGCGGTCCGGGCCGGGTCCCGGCTGGCACGACGGGCACCACCAGGTGCGCCGCCGTTCGGGGTCGTCGGGCACCTCCTCGACGACGCGGATCGTCGTGCCGCAGCGCCGGCACGGTTGACCGGCGCGGCCGGACACCCAGTGCTGCTCGCCCGGCCGCGTGTTGCCGGTGGTGACCTGCATCGTCCGGGGACCGGACACCGACTGGCGGAGCGCCCGAGCGGCGAGGGCGACGAGACGCGGGACGTCCACCTCGCCGACCGGCGTCCACGGGCTGTGGCCGCGCAGGAAGCACAGCTCGTTGGTCCACAGATTGCCCAGGCCGGCGAGCACCCGCTGGTCCAGCAGCGCCGCCGCGAGCGGGCGACCGGGGTCCGCCAGGAACCGCCGCTCGGCCTCGGCGGCGTCCCAGTCCGGCCGCAGGGGATCCGGGCCGAGGTGGCCGACCAGCTCGGCCTCCCGGCTGGTCGCGACGAGGTCCACCACCGGCATGTCCAAGCCGTAGGCGGTGGCGCCGCTGTCCACCCCGAGCAGCACCCGGACCTGCGGCATCAGCCGGCCGGGCAGGCGGCGTCCCGGCCCGGTGACGGTCCACGAGCCGCTCATCCGCAGGTGGGTGTGCAGCGTCAGGCCGCCCGACAGCCGGGTCAGCAGGTGCTTGCCGTGGGTGTCGATCGCGTCGACGGTCCGGCCGGCCAGGTTCTCGGTGGCGTGCCGCGGGACCCGCAGTTCCGCTCGCACCAGGCGGCGGCCGACGAGCGGCGGCCGGAGGCGCTGGGCCAGCACGTAGACGGTGTCACCTTCGGGCACCCCGCCATTGTCCGGGCAGTCCACAGGGGCGACCCCCGCACGCCCCTCGGGACCGGCCCGACACGGCCCCGGGACCACCCCCGCACCGCCCCGGGACCGGCCCAGCACGACCCCGGGGACCACCCCGCACGACCCCGCGACCGCCCCCGCACCACCCCAGCCGAGCCGGTGTCGCAGCGCCGGTGCCCCTTGAACAGGGGGCGAAGTCCCGCGCTGGTTGTTGGTAGACCTGCCGCGGGGGATCGATGGACCGGCCTGCAGGCCGTCCTGTCCGGCACGCCCGTCGCACGACACAGGAGCCGCAGATGCCTCCCGCCCGTCCCGGCCGCCGCCTCGCCGGCGCCGCCACCGTCGCCGCCCTCGTCGCGGCGTCGATGTCCGTGGCCACCCCGGCTTCCGCTCATGACACCGGCGGCGTCGCGCTGCAGGTCAGCATGTCCGCGGGACGCAGCCCGTCGTCGTCACTGGGCGGGGCCACCGTGTCCGGGACGGTGTACGCCTTCCTCCCGACGGCGCCGGACATCTCGTCGGTCCGCTTCTGGCTGGACAACCCGTCGATGTCCGGCACCCCGCGGCAGACGGAGCGGGAGGCGCCGTACGACCTGGCCGGCGGCACCGCCGCCGCGGCCAACGGGCTGGACACCCGCACCCTCGCCGAGGGCACGCACACCCTGTCCACGGCCGTCACCTACACCGACGGCGACACCGTCTCCGGCGAGACCATGTTCACCGTCGACAACGTGCCCGACGCCCCCGCGCCGACGCCCGGGCCGGTCCTCCGGGTCAACGCCGGCGGCGGCGCCGTCACCACCGGCGGCGTCACCTGGTCCGCCGAGTCCGGGTTCACCGGCGGCAAGAGCTACCGGAACCCGCAGGTCACCCAGATCGCCGGCACCACCGACGACGCCCTCTACCTGGACGAGCACAGCGCCACCACCGACAAGGGCTCGTTCTCCTACTCGGTCGCGGCCCCGGTGGCGGGCTCCTACACGGTCCGACTGCACTTCGCCGAGATCTACCACGGCGCCACCGGCGGCGGCCCCGGTGGCGCCGGCAAGCGGGTGTTCAGCGTCAACCTGGAGGGCGGCGCCGTCGAGCTGCCGAACTTCGACATCTACGCGGCCGTGGGCGCGATGACCGCCACCACCCGCACCTTCACCGTGCCGGTCACCGACGGCCGGCTGGACATGGCGTTCACCGCGACGGTCGACCAGCCGAGCGTCGCCGCCATCGAGGTGCAGACGCCGGCCGGCACCCCGACCTCCACCGGTGACCCGACCCTGTTCGCCTGGGACACCCGGATGCCGTCCCCGATCGGCCGGTCCGAGGGCCAGGGCGCCGCGGTGAACGGCAAGGTCTACGTCTTCGGCGGCTTCTACACCGGCACCATCACCACCGCCCGCAGCGACGTCTACGACCCGGCCTCGGACAGCTGGTCGCGGCTGCCCGACCTCCCCGAGGAGGTCACCCACACGGCGACGGTGGCCGACGGCACCACCATCTGGATCGTCGGCGGCTACGTCGGCGACCACCCCGGACCCGCCACCCGCAGCGTGTGGCGGTTCGACACGGTGACCCGCACCTACAGCCGTGGACCGTCGCTGCCGGCCCCCCGGGGCGCCGGCGCCGCCGCGATCGTCGGGCGGAAGCTGTACTTCTTCGCCGGGACCAACCGGGTCGCCGGTTCCACCGCCGACCCGGACCAGCCCGACCACTGGGTGCTCGACCTCGACGGCGGCACCACCTGGACCGCCCGGGCGCCGCTGCCGAACCCGCGCAACCACCTCACCGCGGCCGCCGTGGACGGCAAGGTCTACGCCATCGGCGGCCAGTACAACGGCAACGAGAACACCGGTCTGCAGTCCGACGTGCACCGGTACGACCCGGCGACCAACACCTGGACCAAGGTGGCCAGCCTGCCCAAGGCGCGCAGCCACCTGGTCGCCGTCGTGCGCGACGGGCAGATCCTCGCGCTCGGTGGCACCAACTCCGGCAACACCGCCAGCAGTGACGTCACCGCCTACGACCCGGCGAGCAACACCTGGTCCCGGCTGCCGTCCCTGCCCGGCGGGCGCAAGACACCCGTCGCCGCTCTCGTCGGCGACACGGTCTACCTGACCGGTGGCAGCCTCGCGACGGCGACCTACGCCGGGCGGTTCGCGGCCCGCTGGGAGACCGGCCCGGCCATGCCCGTCGCCGCCGGTGAGGTCGCCGGCGGGGTGATCAACGGGACGCTGTACCTGGTGGGGGAGAGCACCAACGCCACGCAGGCGCTCGACCTGGGTACCGGGACCTGGCGCAGCAACCTCGCCGTGCGGCCGTACGTCGGCCACCACCACGCCGCCCAGGTGCTCGGCGGCAAGCTCTACCTGTTCGGCGGCCTCGGCGCCGGCGCCGGCAAGGTGCAGATCTACGACCCGGTGGCCAACAGCTGGTCGCTGGGCCCGGACATGCCGTTCGCCGCCGGATCGAGCGCGTCGGCCCTGATCGGCGGATTGGTGTACGTGGCCGGCGGGATCGTCGGCTCGACCACGACCGACCGGGTCGCCCGGTTCGACCCGGTCGCCCGCACCTGGACCTCGCTGCCGCCCATGCCGCAGGGACGCAACCACGCCGCCGGCGGCACGGACGGCACCCGCTTCTGGGTCGCCGGTGGCCGCGGGGCCGGCAGCGGCGACGGCAACACGGTGGCCAACGGCTTCGACACCCTGCAGGTCTACGACCCGGCGACGAACAGCTGGCGGTCCAGCGCCACGGCCGGCTCCGGACTGGCCCCGCTGCCGCAGGCCCGCGGCGGCATTTGCACCGCGGTCTTCGTCCGCGGCGAGCTGTACGTCCTGGGCGGCGAGACCGCCACCGGCGCCGGAGCCACCAGCCGCGGGGTCTACCAGCGGGTGGACGTCTACAACCCGGCGACCAACGCGTGGCGGGCCGGCACGCCGATGCCGACCGCCCGGCACGGCATCTACCCGGTGGTCGTGGGCAACCGGATCACGGTCGCCGGCGGCGGCGTCCAGTCCGGGTTCTCGTCGTCCAGCGTGGTCGAGACGCTGACCGTCCGGTAGCCGACCGCGGCAGGCGGGCCGGCGCCGCAGCGGCCGATCCGCCGGCTGAACCGTCGGCTCGCCGGCCGGTTCCTCGCCCAGGCCCCGCCCGGCTGGCCGTTCCGGCCACCGGTCCGCCGCCCGGTCGGTCCTCCGCCGTCAGGCGGCCGCCTGGTCGGTGACCCAGAGCCCGAGCAGCCCCCGGAAGTGGGCGACGAACCGGTCGTGCTCGTGCGCCGGGTAGGTCGTCCGCACCGTCTCCACCAGCAGGGCGTCGAAGTCGGCGGAGGCCACCCAGTCCCGGACCAGGTCCGGCAGGCTCGCCAGGGCGTGCGAGCAGAACTCGCGGTACTCGTCGGCCTGGAAGTACCGGTCGGCGAGCAGCGCGTACCGGCCGAGCTTGTCCGACCAGGACAGCTCCGGGTCGTCGGCGACGTCGAACCAGTCCCGCGAACTGGTGTCCACGCGGGGCCGGCGGCCGCTCACCGCGCAGAAGATGGACCACGAAACCAGCTGCGTGATCGCCCACGGGAAGTAGTAGTGCAGCGACGTGATGGCGATGTCGGGGCAGGCGTTGGCGTAGTCGATGGGTCGCACCGAGGTGCCGCTGACCAAGGCCTCGCAGGAGTTGAACTCCCACCGGAAGAAGGCGTTGATCGTCCGGGACAGGGTCAGGATCTCCATGCCCGCCTCCGGCGGCAGGAACGCGTGCGCCACCTCGTACCGGTCGTGCATGGGCAGCTCGGGCCGGAACTTCATGATCTTGGTCTCCGGCCCGATGGTGAGCGACCGCGCGAAGGAGTCGAACGGCGTCACCGCGGCCTGCAGGTGCATCAGCATCTGGCCGGACTGGTCGTAGGCGGCGTGCAGGGCGGCCGGGTCGTCGACCCGGGACACGCCGCGCCAGGCGCCGCCGTCGAACGGCTTCATGTACATCGGGTACCCGACGCGCCCGGCCACCTCGTCCAGGTCGAACGGCAGGTTGTAGGTGGCGGCCGTGTACGCCCACTTCTCGTGGTCCACCGGGTTCTTGTACGGCACCAGCACGGTGTCCGGGATGTCGAAGCCCAGCCGGATCATCGCGCAGTAGGCCGAGTGCTTCTCCATGGCCTGGAAGGTGAACGGGTTGTTCAGCAGGTAGGTGTCGTCGACCAGCGCCGCCTTCTTGAGCCACTCCCTGGGGTGGTAGTACCACCAGGCCAGCCGGTCGATCACCACGTCGTAACGGACCGGATCCCGCAGGTCGAACGGCTCGATGGTGATCCGCTCGGTGCGCAGCTCGTGCTCGGCGCCGCGGTGCGTCACCGCCCCGAGCCGCCGCACCAGGGTCTCGAAGGCCCGGGGCCAGTCGTTCTCCGTGCCCAGCAGCAGGCCGATCAGGCGGGTGGTGTCGTCGCGGCGACCGATCGTCATGGCTGCATCCTCACCACTGGAACGGGACGGGGCAACGACAGGCGCGGCCGTGTCGTGCTCCCCGCGTCCCGGCTCACGGGAAGGCGACCACCGTGCTGGGTACGCCCTGCTGCGCCGAGGTCACCGGTGCCCCAATGCCGTCCACGACCGAGTCGATGCCGCCGCTGCCGTCGAGGAACACGGTGAGCAGGCTGCGCAGCTGCACCCCGGGGGTCCGCGGCACGACGAACGCCGTGCTGGCGTGGATGTCCACACCCTGGTCGAAGTTCGAGTAGCTCCCCATGCCCCAGCCCTGGAAGGTCCGCACGGTGGGCGCCAGCGCGAACGCCGGGTAGCCCAGCCGGCCGGGTCCCTGCTGCCAGGCGGCCTGGCTGGGCGGGTCGTAGGGCAGCTCGTTCTGGAACATCACGACGGTGCCGCGCTGCCCGGACCACACCACCTCGGTGCGCTGGTAGTGCTCGACGAACAGGCCGTAGGCGGTGACGTCGTCACCGGTGACCCGCAGGCCGGTCGCGGCGGTGTTGACGGTCCAGCCGACGCCGGTGCCGTGGTCCGCGCGCCACGACCAGATGTCGTCGAGCACGACGTGCGAGGCCGACACCTGCAGGGCGGTGTCCACGCGGCCCGCGGCCGCGCCGCCGACCCGGAGGAACACGTCGCTCAGGACGGCCGGGTCCGCGGCCCGGCCGCGGCCGCCACCGACGTCCACCAGCACCCGGCTGCGGACCGGACCGGCGTCCACGATGACCCCGGCCAGCCGGAGCCCGGTGGCCGCGTGCACGGACACCGCCGCCGTCCCGCGAGTGGGGACCAGGGTCGGGAAGCCGAGCCCGAGGACGACGGTGTCCCGCCGGGTCACGGTGATCGGCGCGGTCAGCCGGTACACGCCGGGGGTGAGCAAGAGGTTGCGGCCGGTGGCCAGCGCGTGGTTCATCACCCGCACCGGCGTCGCCGGTGTGGCGACCAGGAACCGGCACAGCGACAGCACCCGATCCGCGCCGCTGGCCGAGGTCCAGCCCGGTCCGGCGGAATCACGGCGCACGGCGGGCACGTGGACCACCCACTGCCGGTGGGCGTCGGTCGCCAGGAACGGCCGTTCCGCCGACACCGGTGTGGCGGCCAGCGTGGTGTACGGCTGGGCGCCCGGCTGGCCGAACGACGTCGCCGGGGCACCGGTCGTCCCGGCGAAGACCTGGTTCCAGACGCCGTTGCTCCACCCGGTGAGCGCGCTGTTGCGGACCAGGAACTGTTGCTGCGAGCCGTTGGTCACCGGACCGGTGAAGGCGGAGTCGGCGATGAAGCCGCCACTGGCGTACTGCGGGCCGGCCGTGCAGTAGTCCATCAGCGACGTGTTCCCGCGCACCTGGACGCGGCGCATCGGCGCTGCCTGCGACACCGCCCAGAACTCGGTCGCCGTGCGGCAGCCCTCACCGCCGGCCACGGCGATGGTCAGGTTCGACAGCGACCGCCAGAAATTGTCCAGCGCGATGCAGTTGTCCGGAGCGAGGCACCGGTTGTAGACGTTGACCGTGCCGTTGATCGTGACGTCGGACGGGACCGACCCGAGCCCGGCGACCTCGGTGTAGTAGCCCACCGAGAAGCTGAGCGGGTGGTCGGGGGAGCCGTAGGTCCCCGGACGGAACAGCAGCGCGACCCGGCCCTCGCCGAACTGCGCGTCCGTCTGCGCGGCGGCGACCGCGTCGACGGTCTGCTGGATCACCGCCTGCGGCATCGACGGGTCGAAGACGTACACCCCGCGGCCCAGCGCCGGTTCCGCGGCGGTCGTCGGCACGGCCGGTGCGACGGCCGGTGTGGCGGTCGGTGCGGCGGTCGGTGGGGGCGCGGCCGCCGCGGCCGTGCCGGGAGCGACCAGGGTTGCCACCGCGACGACCAGCGCCACGAGGGCGCCGCCCGCCCGGGCGACGGTGCGGCGGGACGGGACGACGGGTGACCGGAGCGACACGGCGGCGGGCCTCTCTGCAGTTCGATCGGGCGAACCGCTCGACCTTCGCCCCGCACACGCAACCGCGCAACCCGGACACGCCCGGTGGACGCCGGTGGACACCCCGGAGCCCTCCGGGCAGGGGAGGAGTCCGGTCCGGCCGGCGAGCGCCGGGGGATCAGCCCAGGGCCGGCAGGTACAGCGCGGCCTGCGCCTGCCAGCTCGGCCAGTCGTGCGGCCACTCCGGTCCCCACACGTACAGCCGGTGCGGGATGCCCTTGCCGGCCAGCACGCCGGCCAGCGCGCGGGTGGAGGCGTGGGCGCCGGTGGTGTCCTCCCAGCGCCCGCTGCCGACCACCAGCGTCAGGTCGACCGTGCGCCGCAGGAAGTCCAGATGGCCACCGTCGGTGCCGGGCAGGAACTCGAACGGGTCGGTGAGGTACGTGTCGAGGTCGGCGTCGCCCCACGCGTGCCAGCGCCAGGGGTCGTATGCCCCGGAGAAGGCGACGGCCTGCCGGAACACGTGCGCGTGCCGCAGCGCGAACAGCACCGAGTGGAAGGCCCCCATCGACGGGCCGGCCACCGCGATGTCGTCCCGGCCGCCGCACCGGTCCCGGATGAAGGGCACGACGTGCCAGATGATCCAGTCCTCGTACCGGCGATGGGCCCTGGCCCGCTCGCCCTGCGGCAGGGCCCGGTTCGACCACGACGCGTGGTCGTAGGAGGGCACGCAGACCACCGTGATCAGCCCGTCGTCGACGGCGCCGCGGACGGCATCGAGCAGGCCGTGCCGCTCGAAGTCCGTGGACTCGCCGCACTCGGTCGGGAACCACAGCACCGGCCTTCCCCAGTGGCCGTGCACCACGACCGGCCCGGTGCTGCCGAGCTGGGGGGCGTCCAGCCAGTGGTACTCGGTGCGGGTCACCGTCCCGACCCCGCCGCCACCAGGAGATCCAGGCCCGGCGACCAGGTGTCCCGCCAGCCGACGACGGTGTGGGCGTCGCGGACGTAGCGGAAGTCGACGCGGTACCCCTGCCGGGCGAGGACGCCCGCCATCCGCACGTTGTTGCCCAGGTTCTCCTCGACGACGCCGCAGGTCATCAGCACCCGCGGGCCGGCAGCCGCGGTGCCGCCGCCGTCGGCGCGATCGGCGACCGTCCGGACGAAGCCGGTCAGCGCGGCGAACACGGGATGGCCGGACTCCTGCGGATCGGTGTCCGCGGTGAAGAACGACCCGGACTGCAGCGCCAGCGCGGTGAGCGCCCCGGCGTGCCGCCGCTGCACCTGCAGCATCGACACGGCGCCCAGGCTGGTGCCCAGACCGACGACGGCGGACACCGGCACCCGGCGGCGCAGCTCCGGGAGCACCACGGTGGCGACGTGGTCGGCGTAGTCCGCGCCGGCGGCGTACCAGGTGTCGCGCCGCCCGTGCGGCGGGTCCAGCAGCGCCACCCGGACCGGGCCGGGCTGCCGGGCAGCCCACTGCAGCAGGCCGCCGCGTTCGGCGAGGTCGGACCCGTCGTGGGCGACGAGCAGCGGCGCCCGGGTGTCGGGGTCGAGCCCGGGCGGCGACCACAGCCGGACCGGGACGGCCTCCTCGAGCGCGCCCGCCGGGGTGTGCACCGCCTCCTCGGTCGCCCCGTCGGGGACCGTCGCGGACGCCGGGCCGCACCAGCCGGGCTCGTAGTAGTCGGGGAAGCGGACCTCGGACTTGTCGCCGAACGGGTTGGCGACCCGGTCCGGGTTGCCGGGGTCGGTGATCCACTGCTCGCCGCCGCCGGACCGGACGACGAACTGGTACTCGAGCCGGTCCACCGGCGGCCGGTCCAGCCGCAGCGACCAGCCGGTGCGGGTCCGGCGGAAGCGGGTCGGGCCGGGCACCGCGAAATCGAGCGCCAGGACCACCTCGTCGGCGTCGCGGTGTCCGCCGAGCCGGAAGCGCACGCCCTCCGGCGACACCACCGGCCCGGACCGGCGGGACGGCCGGCGGGGCCGAGCGGCTGCGGCGGGGCCGCCGCGGGGCGGGGCGGCCGGTGTCGCTCGTTCCCGCGGCATCGGGTCACCGTACGGCACGGCCCACCGACCAGCGGTGACGTTGCCGTGGCTCGGTCACACCGCGGAAATACGGCGTACATAGGGTGGCCGGATGGACCGCCAACAGCAGTTCGTCCTGCGCACCCTGGAGGAGCGCGACATCCGTTTCGTCCGCCTGTGGTTCACCGACGTGCTGGGCTACCTCAAGTCCGTGGCGGTCGCGCCGGCGGAACTCGAGGGGGCCTTCAGCGAGGGCATCGGGTTCGACGGGTCCTCGGTGGAGGGGTACGCGCGCGTCCACGAGTCGGACATGATCGCCCGCCCGGACCCGTCGACGTTCCAGGTGCTGCCCTGGGAGTCCGACGACGGCAAGGTCTACTCGGCGCGGATGTTCTGCGACATCACCATGCCGGACGGCAGCCCGTCCTGGGCGGACCCGCGGCACGTGCTGCGCCGGGTCATGGGCGAGGCGGCGTCCATGGGGTTCACCTGCTACGTGCACCCGGAGATCGAGTTCTTCCTGCTGCGCAGCCTGCCCAACGACGGGTCGCTGCCCGAGCCGGCCGATCAGGGCGGCTTCTTCGACCAGGCCAGCCACGACGCGGCCCCGCACTTCCGCCGCAGGGTGATCGAGACCCTGGAGAGCATGGGCATCTCGGTCGAGTTCTCGCACCACGAGGGCGCGCCGGGTCAGCAGGAGATCGACCTGCGCTACGCGGACGCGCTGACCATGGCCGACAACATCATGTCGTTCCGCTACGTGGTGAAGGAGGTCGCGATCACCCAGGGCGTGCGCGCCTCGTTCATGCCGAAGCCGTTCGCCGACCAGCCGGGATCGGCGATGCACACCCACTTCTCGCTGTTCGAGGGGGAGACCAACGCCTTCCACGACGCCGACGACCCGTACCAGATGTCGGCGACCGGAAAGGCGTTCCTGGCCGGCGTGCTGCGGCACGCGCCGGAGATCACCGCGGTGTCCTGCCAGTGGGTCAACTCCTACAAGCGGCTGGTGATCGGCGACGAGGCGCCCACCGCGGTGTCCTGGGGGCAGGCGAACCGCTCGGCGCTGGTGCGCATCCCGGCGTACTCGCCGGGCAAGTCGTCGAGCCAGCGGCTGGAGTTCCGGCTCCCGGACTCCGGGTGCAACCCGTACCTGATGTTCGCCGTGGTGATCGCGGCCGGCCTGCGCGGCATCCGCGAGGGGTACGAGCTACCGGCCCCGGCCGAGGACGACGTGGTGTCGATGACCGAGACCGAGCGGCGCGCGCTCGGCTACGTCCGGCTCCCGGCGTCGCTGGAATCGGCGCTGGCCCTGATGGAGCGGTCCGAGTTCGTGCCGGAGGCGTTGGGGGAGCACGTGTTCGACTACTTCCTCCGCAACAAGCGTGCGGAGTTCGAGGCGTACCGGCGTCAGGTGACCCCGTTCGAGCTGCGCCGCTACCTCTCGCTCTGACCCGCCGCGTCCGGTCCCGGCGTCGGAAGGTCCAGGGCGCGCCGGGCGAGCAGGTCCAGCGTCGCGGCCAGCTCCGTGTCGTCCAGGGGTGAGTCGAAGGTGCCGACCGCGTTGAGCATCCCGAAGACGCCGTGGACGGCGGTGCGCACCGACTCCGCCGGCCAGTCCGGGTGGATCCGGGCCACCAGCGCCCGCCAGCGGCGCACCAGGGTGCGCTGCCGGGCGACCAGACCGGCGCGCTCGTCGGGCGGCAGGTGGTGCACCTCGCGCACGAACACCGCCATCAGCCGGCGCCGGACGGCGACCGCCCGCGTGTAGCTCGCGACGAGCTGGCCCAGCTCCGACCCGGCCGCTCCCGCCGGGTCGGGAGGCGGGGTGGCGGTGACGGCGTCGAGGATGCCGTCGAACACGGCGACCAGCACCGCGGACTTGCTGCCGAAGTGCCGGTAGATCGCCGGGCCGGTGATGCCGGCGGCGGCGCCGATGTCGTCCATCCCGACGGCGGCGTACCCGCGGTCGGCGAACAGATCGGCGGCAGCGGCGACGATCTGCCGGCGGCGGCGGTCGCGACGGGCCGTCATGCCGCCGGACGGCCCGTCGCCGGCCGCCCGGGCGCTGGCCGCCGCGCCGGGCACCGAGCTGGTCGCCGATCCGACCGCCGTGCCGACCCCTGTGCCGAGCGCGGTGCCGATTGCGGTGTCGGTCACTGTGCCGACCACTGTGCCGACCGCCGGGTCCACCGGCATGTCAGACGTCGACCGATCCGCCGGAGCGCCAGTACCACCCGTCGGCGCGGTCCAGGAAGCCGTGGTCGACCAGCTCGCGGCGGAGCGAGACGTAGTCGTCGAACAGCGCCCGCAACTCGATGTTCACCTCGGGCTCGGTGTAGCGCACGCCCGGCACGAACCGGGCCGAGATGACGTCGAGCACCGCGAGCCGCCGGGACAGCTTGGCGGGCATGACGGTGAGCCGCCCGCCGTCGTCGAAGAACCGCAGCCAGACGCTCTGGTCGGCGACCGGCTCGGTGGGCCGCGCCACCCGGGCGGGCCGCCGGACCGCGTCCGGCGCGACGGACGTGCCTGTCCCGGACGCGTCCTGCGGGGTCGCGGCCGCCGCGACCGGAGCGTCCACGGCGGGGGTGTCGACGGCAGCCGCCTGCGCCGCGTCGTCCCGGGTCGCCGGATCCGTGGGCGGCGCGGACCCGGCCGGGCCCGCCGTCACCCGGTCCGCCGTCCCGGGGCCTGCGGGCGCCGGGTCCGCCGCGTCGCCGGGCGGCCGTGCTGCGCTCGTCATCGACTCAGGACACGGCCTCGCTGCGGCCGACGCGCGGCCGCGGCACCCGCCAGCGACGGGGCAGGCACGCGCGGTTGAAGGCGTAGAAACCCAGCGCCCGGCCGCGGGTGGACAGCCCCGAGCCGTCGCCCTTGGGGAAGCGCTCAGCCACCTTCCGGCTCAGCTGCCGCGCGAACACCATGGTGTCCAGCACCGCGGCGAGGATGGCGATGAGCAGCACCAGCGGGCCGTAGGCCTGCAGCAGCGGTGACGGGATCAGCAGCACGATGAAGGACAGCAGCGCGATCGGCAGCAGCAGGCCGGCGATGTTCCGTCGCGCGTCGACGAGGTCGCGGACGTAGGCCCGGACGGGACCGCGGTCCCGCGGCAGCAGGTAGGCGTCGTCGCCGCGCATCATCCGCTGGCGGCGCTCGGTGGCCATCGCCCGGCGCTCGTCCTTGGTCAGTGCCTTGCCGGCGGAGCGCGACCGCTGGACCGCCTCGCGCTGCGTCTTCGGCGGTGGCGCCACCGGTCCGCGCCGGCGCTCGGCCTCCCGGCGCTTGGGCGTCGGCCGGCCCTTGCCGACCGTGGGGGCCTCCACCACGGCCGGCGCCACCGGCGGGGCCTCCGGGGCGCTCTTGCGACGGAGAATGCTCACCCTCGCAGCCTAACGAGTCGGGACCGTCCCAGGACCCGCCCGCGCGGGCGCCGGTCGCGGTCGGGGCAGCGGACCCGGCGGGGGTGTCGGACGGTGCCGTCCCGAGGTGCGGACGGGACCCGGGCGGACGGCGGGAATAGCGGCGCCGGCTGCCCGGGTTGGCCTGGGTGGTGGCGCCGTCCCTGCCGGTCGGCGGCCGCGCCGACATCCCGGCCCGCCGGG
Organism: Nakamurella endophytica; assembly: GCF_014646215.1. Lineage (GTDB taxonomy): Bacteria > Actinomycetota > Actinomycetes > Mycobacteriales > Nakamurellaceae > Nakamurella > Nakamurella endophytica. The sequence continues at coordinate 93,163 of NZ_BMNA01000010.1, read as the reverse complement.
TGCGGCGTGGCATCATCGACGGGGGCCGCCCGTACGCCGCCACACGGGAGCACCGACGGTCCGGTCCGGACCATCGATCGAGGGAGCAGAGCCTATGACCACCGCAGACGTCCAGCAGGAGACCGTCGCGCCCGCCGCGGCGCACGGAGTGCTGCTCACCGAACCCGCCGCCGCCAAGGCCAAGGCGCTGCTCGACCGGGACGGCACGCCCGGCATGGTCCTGCGGATCGCCGTGCAGCCCGGTGGCTGCTCGGGCCTGCGCTACGAACTGTTCTTCGACGACCGCTCGCTGGACGGCGACGCCCTCGTCGAGTTCGGCGGTGTCGGGCTGGCCGTCGACCGGATGTCCAAGCCGTACCTGGACGGTGCGGTGATCGACTTCGTCGACACCATCGAGAAGCAGGGCTTCACCATCGACAACCCCAACGCGCAGAACTCCTGCGCGTGCGGCGACTCGTTCCACTGAGCGCAGCGGCGCCGGCCCGGCCGGCCCGCAGGTGACGGGCCCCGGCCCGCACCGCCCGACACCGGCCGCCGGTCCACCAGGACCGGCGGCCGTCGTCGTTCCCGGGGCATCCCAGCCCGACACCGCCGGCCGTCCTCGGGTCCGTGCGCTCGGCCGTCGTCGTGCCGGTGGTGGCGCGCGCCGCGCCGGCCCGCGGGTCGCCGGTTCACCCGCCGGTCACCGGACGGCCACACGGTAGGGTCGGGCCGTCCGAGTGCCCACCAGTGCCGATCAGCGCGGTCCAGCACCGCTGGCCTCCGGCCGGGCCCGTCCACGCCCAGCGTCCCCCTGAGCCCGGAACAGGCAGGCAACTCACCGTGTCGATCGTCGTCACCGGCTCCATCGCCACCGACCACCTGATGCACTTCCCGGGCCGGTTCATCGACTCGCTGCTGCCCGACCAGCTGCACCGGGTGTCGCTGTCCTTCCTGGTCGACGACCTGGTGGTGCGGCGCGGCGGGGTGGCCGCCAACATCAGCTTCGGTCTCGGTCTGCTCGGCGTCCGCCCGGTGCTGCTGGACGCGGTCGGCGCCGACTTCGCCGAGTACGCGGGCTGGCTGGAGCGGCACGGCGTCGACTGCTCGCACGTCCGGACGTTCCCGGACGTGCAGACCGCCCGCTTCGTCTGCACGACCGACGAGGACATGAACCAGATCGGCTCCTTCTACGCCGGCGCCATGGCGCGGGCCCGGGAGATCGAGCTGCTGCCCGCGGTGACCGCGATCGGTGGGGCCTCGCTGGTGATGATCAGCGCGGGCGACCCCGACGGCATGCTCCGGCACGCCGACGAGTGCCGGACCCGCGCCTACGACTTCGCCGCGGACCCGTCCCAGCAACTGGCCCGGATGGACGGCGTCGACATCGCCCGGCTGGTCGGCGGGGCGCGGCTGCTGTTTTCCAACGACTACGAGCTCGGGCTGATGCAGTCCAAGACCGGCTGGACCGCCGAGCAGGTGCTGCGCCAGGTCGGCGTCCGGATCACCACCCACGGTTCGCGCGGCGTCGAGATCGTCGCCGCCGACGGCAGCCGCCTCGAGGTGCCGGTCGTCCCGGAGAAGGAGAAGGTCGACCCCACCGGCGTCGGCGACGCCTTCCGCGCCGGGTTCCTGGCCGGCCGGTACCGCTCGCTCGGCATGGAGCGGTCCGCGCAGCTGGGGTCGCTGATGGCCACCCTGGTGCTGGAGACGCACGGTCCGCAGGAGTACCGGCTGGACACCGCCGACGCGCAGCAGCGTCTGGCCGGCAGCTACGGCCCGGACGCAGCCCAGGAGATCGCCGCGGCACTGGGCTGGTGATCCCTGCGGGTTGCCGGACCACGGCGACGCCCCGCGGGCGTCCCCGGACGACGGCGCCGCCCGGGGCCGGCGCGGGTCAGAGGCGGACCGGATAGACCGGCTCGGGCACCTTGGGCGCCAGCGCCCCGGTGACGAAGATGGCGTGCCACAGCTGGAACACCAGCACGGTCCAGATCGGGCGCGACCAGTCGCCGTCGCCGGCGCGGTGGGCGTCCAGCAGCGCCAGCACCGCGTCCCGGTCCAGGTACTCGTCGGTCTGCGCCGAGGTGATGATGTCCCGGGCCCACTCGTACGAGCCCTCGGCCAGGTAGTGCCGGATCGGCACCGGGAAGCCCAGCTTGCGCCGGTGCAGTACGTGCGGCGGCACGATGCCGGCGACCGCCCGGCGCAGCACGACCTTGGTCGCCTGGCCGGATACCTTCTCCCCGGGCGGCACCGTCGAGGCCACCTCGAACACCCTGGGATCCAGGAACGGCACCCGCAGCTCGAGCGAGTTGGCCATGGTCATCTTGTCGGCCTTGACCAGGATGTCGCCGCGCAGCCAGGTGAACAGGTCGACGTGCTGCATCCGCGAGATCGGGTCCGAGCCCAGGGAGCGCGCGTAGACCGGGTCGGTCACGTCGCGGAAGGACCGCTCCGGGTCGTAGGTCCGCAGCACGCCGGCGAGCTGGTCCTCGCGGAAGATCCGGGCGTTGCCGTAGTACCGCGCCTCGAGGTCCAGCGCGCCGCGGCGCAGCAGGTCCTTGCCGCGGAACCCGCGGGGGAGCCGGCGACCGAGGGTGGCCAGCCCGCGGCGGAGCGGGTCGGGGAGCGCGATCAGCGGCGCCAGCGACCTCGGCTCCCGGTAGATGTTGTAGCCGCCGAACAGCTCGTCGGCGCCCTCGCCGGACAGCACCACCTTGACGTGCTTGCGGGCCTCGTTGGCCACGAAGTAGAGCGGCACCAGCGCCGGGTCGGCGACCGGGTCGTCCAGGTACCAGACGATCAACGGCAGCGTGGACGTCAGCTCCTCCTCGGACACCGTCCGGACGACGTGCCGCACCCCGATCGCCTCGGCGGACTCGACGGCCACGTCGACCTCGCTGTAGCCCTGACGCTCGAAACCCGTCGTGAAGGTCATCAGGTCCGGGTTGTAGCGCTTGGCCAGTGCCGCGATCGCGGTCGAGTCGACGCCGCCGGACAGGAAGGAGCCGACCGTGACGTCGGCCCGCATGTGCGCGCGCACCGAGTCGTCCAGCACCTCGGTGATCTCCGCGGTGAGCCGGTCGCGGTCGGCCGCGGAGCGGAGCGGGCGCGGCAGGAACCGCGGGTGGAAGTAGCGCCGGTGCAACGGCGCCTCGCCCGGGCGGACCGTGACGTGCGTGCCGGACTCGACGCGGCGGATGGCGGCGTCCATGGTCGCCGGCTCCGGCACGTACTGCAGCACCAGGTAGTGCTGCAGCGCGACGGTGTCCACAGCGGCCGGCGCCCCGGTCAGCTCGCGCAGGCCCTTGGCCTCCGACGCGAACGCCACACCGTCCGGCAGTTCCGCGGTGAACAGCGGCTTGATCCCGAACGGGTCGCGCGCGACGAACAGCACCCGCTCCTGGGTGTCCCAGATCAGGAACGCGAACATCCCCCGCAGCCGGGAGGCGGCGTCCGGACCCCAGAAGTGGTACGCCGCGACGATCGCCTCGCCGTCGCCCTCGGTCCGGAACTCGGCGCCGTGGTCGGCGGCCAGCTCCGCACGCAGTTCCAGGTAGTTGTAGATCTCGCCGTTGAAGACGAGCGCGTAGCGCTCCGGCGACTCCGCCGGGCCCCAGCGCAGCGGCTGGTGCGAGTGGTCGATGTCGATGATCGACAGCCGGTTGAAGCCGAAGGCCACCTCGGCGTCCTGCCAGGTGCCCGCCTCGTCCGGTCCGCGGTGCCGGGCGCAGCGCATGCCGGCCGCGAGGGCCTCCACCCGGTCACCGGCACCACCGGTCGAGGAGAGGAACCCCATCAGTCCGCACACACGCGCCACCCGTCCGTCGTCACCACCCGGTCCGCGGCCTGCGCCCCGGGTCGCGGACCAGTATCCCGCCGGGCCCGGCCGCCCCGCGGCGACCGCGGCGGCGGGTCGCGGGGCCGGCCGGTCGCCGGCGGACCGACCAGGGTGCATCATGGGTCTTCGACAAGTCGTAGAGAAGTGCGGGGAACAGGGACGGGTCCGGACGAGCGGGCCGGCGTGGGGCCGGCCCTCGGCGGGTACCGCGGTGGCAGGGTCGAGTAGCCTCAGCTCTGATCACCGGCCGGGCCGGCCAGGTGTCACCGGTCCCCGGACCGGGCCCGTGGCTGGCCGGCGCGTCGTGGCGGTGTTTCGGTGCTTCTGGAGGGAGCGGGCGTGGCGGGGTCTCGCACGGTTCGACGGTGGTCGCTGGCGGGGACCCTGGTCGCTGCCGGCGTGCTCGCCAGTGGCTGCTCGGCCACCGACCTGCCCCGGTTCGGCTGGCCGGAGGGCGTCACCGACCAGGCCAAGAGGATGCAGGGCTTCTGGTCCGGCTCGGTCATCGCCGCGCTGGTCGTCGGCGTCATCGTGTGGGGCCTGATGTTCTGGTCCTTCATCGCCTACCGGAAGCGGAAGAACTCGCCGCTGTACCCGAAGCAGACCAAGGAGAACCTGCCGCTCGAGCTGGTCTACACGGCGGCGCCGTTCGTGCTGATCGCGGTGCTGTTCTACTTCACGGTCACCACCGAGAACTTCGTGCTCAAGACCGTCCCGAACCCGGACGTCAACGTCAACGTCACCGCCTTCAAGTGGGGCTGGGACTTCTCCTACGACGGCACCGACATGCCGGCACAGAACACCACCGCGCAGCAGGTGGAGACCGACAACAAGGTCCACACGGTCAGCGAGCCGACCGAGGTGCCGATCCTGGTGCTGCCGGTCAACAAGGTCATCCAGTACACACTGTCCAGCCGGGACGTCATCCACTCGTTCTGGGTGCCGGACTTCCTGTTCAAGCGCGACGTGTTCCCGTACCCGCAGCAGAACAACTCGGTCAACGTCTTCCAGAACACCATCCAGACGACGGGCGCCTTCGTCGGGCGGTGCGCCGAGCTCTGCGGCACCTACCACTCCGCGATGAACTTCGAGGTCCGCTCGGTCCCCGACGACGTCTACCAGGCGTACCTGAAGTACCGGCAGCAGATCGACCCGGCGACGCAGCAGCCGTACACGTTCGGGGCGGCGTTGGCGCAGGTCGGCAAGGACATCCCGAGCTGCGGCCAGCTGTGCTCGCCGCGGTCCTACACGACCTACCCGATCGACCCGAACCGGGCAGCGAAGCAGGCCAGTCAACCGCAGGCAGGTGGCAAGTGACCGTCGACGAGCGACACGACGCGGGTGGTGCCTCCGTCACCTCGCCGTCCCGGGGCATGCGCGTGGAGGCCCTGGTCTTCCTCTGCCTGACCGGCTTCTTCGTGCTGGCGGCCATCATCTACGGCATCTTCGCCGGCAACGAGGAGCCGGTGGGCGTCGTCGCGCTGACCCTCACCGCCGGCCTGTCGCTGATCATCGGCACGTTCCTGCAGTTCGCGTCGCGCCGGCTGGAGAGCGCCCGGCCGGAGGACGACGACGACGCGGACATCGCCGACGGTGCGGGTGAGCTGGGCTTCTTCTCGCCCGGGTCGCTGTGGCCGTTCGGCATGGCGTTCGCCGCGGCGGCCACCGCGGTGGCGATCGCGTTCTTCCTGGTCTGGCTGATGATCATCACCATCACGTTCCTGCTGATGACGATCGTCGGGCTGCTGTTCGAGTACCACCGCCGTCCCGCGACGCACTGACCCTGCCGGACCGGCTCAGCCCGCGCAGCACGGCCAGTGCCGCGTCGCGGTCCCCGACCGGTACCAGCAGGTGGTCGTGGTGGTACCCGGCCACGGTGTTGCAGCTGATCCCGGCGTCGGCCAGCGCCCCGGCGAACGCCGCGGTCAGCCCCACCGCCGCCAGCGACGAGTGGACCTGCAGGGTGATCCAGGCGGCCACGAAGTCGTACGGCAGTCCTCGCGCGTCGGCCACCTCGCGCCGCAGCACCAGGGTCAGGCCTTCGTCCTCGCGGACGAGCGCCTCCGCCGGCAATCCCGGCCCTCCGGGTCCGGCCGGGTCGGGCCCGTCGGAGGCCGGAGGGTCGAGGTGCACCACGAACACGTACTCGCCGTCCCGCAGCACGGGCTCCATGTCCCGCAGCAGGGTGTCCAGGTCGGTCGCGCCGGCCACGGCGCCTCCTCGGGTGGGTCCACGGCCCGGTGTCGGGCGCCCGGCATCCAGTATCCAGTGGGCGGCGTCTCCGGGCGTCGCCGCCGGTCGAGCCGGCCGGACGGGAGCGGCCCGGGCGTCGCGGCCGGTTCGGTGGCGATGACGACGACGGGCGGGGGACAGCGGTGAGCGCGGAGGTGCCCGAGCACCTGGACGTGCTGGTGGTGGGCGCGGGCGTGTCCGGCGTCGGCGCCGCCTGCATGCTGCGGCGGCGCTGCCCCGAGCTGTCGTTCGCCGTGCTGGAGGCTCGCGAGGCGATCGGGGGCACCTGGGACCTGTTCCGTTACCCCGGCGTGCGGTCCGACTCGGACATGTTCACCCTCGGCTACTCGTTCCGGCCGTGGTCCGGCGACCGGGCCATCGCCGACGGCGCGGCCATCCGGGACTACGTGCGCCGCACGGCAGCGGAGTACGGGGTGGACCGGGCCGTGCGGTTCGGGCACCGGGCGGTCGCCGCGGACTGGGACGGCGATCGGGCGCGGTGGACCGTGACCGTGGAGCGCGCCGGGAGCGGTGAGCGTGTGGAGCTGACCTGCCGGTGGCTGTCGGTCTGCACCGGCTACTACCGCTACGACGGGGGCCACCGCCCGGTTCTGCCCGGCGAGGACCGGTTCCGCGGCCGGTGGGTGCACCCGCAGCAGTGGCCGCAGGATCTGGACTGGTCCGGACGGCGCGTGGTGATCGTCGGCAGCGGCGCCACGGCGGTGACGCTGGTCCCGGCGCTCGCCGAGCGTGCCGCCCACGTCACGATGCTCCAGCGGACGCCCACGTACGTCGTCGCGCTGCCGTCGGTCGACCGGGTGGCCGGCCTCCTGGGTCGCGCCCTGCCGGGCCGGGCGGCGCAGGCCGCCGTGCGCTGGAAGAACATCCTGCTGGGCGTCGCGTCGTACCAGTTCGCCCGGCGCCGTCCCCGGGCCATGAAGTGGTTCGTCCGCCGCGGCGTCCTGCGGGCACTGCCGCGCGGATACGACGTGGACACCCACTTCCGCCCGCCGTACGAGCCGTGGGACCAGCGGCTGTGCGTCGCGCCGGACGGCGACCTGTTCCGGGCCGTGGCGTCCGGCGCCGCCGAGGTGGTCACCGACCGGATCGAGACGTTCACCGCGGACGGGATCCGGCTCGCGTCGGGGCGCCACCTGCCGGCCGACATCGTGGTGACCGCCACCGGGTTGCAGGTGCTGCCCGCCGGTGGGATGACGCTCCGCGTCGACGGCCGGCCGGTCGACCTGCCGGCGACCGTGGCCTACAAGGGGATGATGCTGTCCGGTGTCCCCAACTTCAACCTGGTGATCGGGTACACCAACGCGTCGTGGACGCTCAAGGCCGACCTGGTGAACCGCTACGTGACCCGCCTGCTGCGGTACCTGCGCCGGCACGGGTACGACCGCGCCACTCCGCTCGCACCGCGCACCGAGCCGGCCGACCAGCCGTTCCTGGACTTCCAGGCCGGGTACGTGCGACGCAGCATCGACCAGTTGCCGCGTCAGGGTCGCCGTGCCCCGTGGCGGCTGCACCAGAACTACCTGCGGGACGTGGTGCTGATGCGCTGGGGACGGCTCGCCGACGAGGGCATGGCGTTCGGCCGGCCCGCAGCTGGCTCCTGATCCGCCCGTAGCGGTTCGACGGCGGGATGACCCTGGGGGACCGGGGCCGCCGGCAACGTCGTCCCGAGTCGGCGGGCGTCGGCCGGTGCTGACCGGCACCGCCGCCGGTGTGGCGCGCCCTGCCGACGTCGGCGGGTCCGCAGGGGTCGGAGCACCAGCCGACACCCGGCAGTACCGCCGCCACGGGACCCCAGCGGGACCCGGAACGCCCGAGGGCGGCTCCCCGGTGGGGAGCCGCCCCCGTGGTCGGTGCGGCGGTGCCGTCGAGCTCAGTGCCGGCTGGGACCGCTGCCGACCTCGGCGATGGGATCGGTGGCCCCCAGCTCGCTGTGGTGCAGCTGCCCGGAGTCGTCGATCGGCCGGACGAATCCCGGGATCGGGCTGCCGGCGGTGCCCAGCTGGTTCATCCGCTTGGGCACCGGGGCCCCCTGATAGGCCAAGGGCAGTGGGTGGCCGTGGGCGTCGACCGGGCCCAACGGCTGGTGCACCTCGATGAACTCGCCGGACGGCAGCCGCTTGATGATGCCCGTCTCGATGCCGTGCTCGAGCACGTCCCGGTCGGAGTGCTGCAACGCCAGGCAGATCTTGTAGGTGATGACGTAGACGACGATCGGCGCGACGATCACGCCGATGCGACCGATCCAGGTCATGACGTTCAGCGAGATGTCCAGCTTCAACGCGAACAGGTCGTTGGCACCGTTGATCAGGTTGATGATGTAGAAGGACAGGAACGCCGCGCCCAGCGACGTCCGGACCGGGACGTCCCGGGGACGCTGCAGCAGGTTGTGCATGGCTTTGTCCTTGGTGAACTTGGCCTCGATCCACGGGTACGCCGCGATCAGCATCATCAGGACCGTCGCGGACAGGATCGACGGCACGAACACGGCCGGAACCATGTAATGGCCGAACAGGTCGCGGATCTCCCACGCGGGCCAGATGCGCACCAGACCGTCGAGGAAGCCCATGTAGAAGTCGGGCTGGACCCCGGCCGAGACCTGTCCCGGCGTGTACGGCCCGAGGGTCCAGATCGGGTTGATCTGGAAGATGCCCGCGAGCAGCGCAATGATGCCGGTGACGACGGCGAAGAAGCCGCCGCCCTTGGCCGCGAAGGTGGGCAGCACCCGGACGCCCACCACGTTGTTCTCCGTCGCCCGCGGGCCGGGGAACTGGGTGTGCTTCTGGAACCACACCAGCGCGACGTGCACGCCGATCAGGGCCAGCAGCAGGCCCGGGATCAGCAGGATGTGCAGCGAGTAGAACCTCGGGATGATGATGTCGCCGGGGAAGTCGCCGCCGAACACCGCCCAGTGCATCCAGGTCCCGATGACCGGGATCGACAGGATGAACGCCGAGACCGCCCGTAGACCGGTGCCGGACAACAGGTCGTCCGGGAGCGAGTAGCCGAGGAAGCCCTCGGCCATGCTCAGCACCAGCAACAGCACGCCGATGATCCAGTTGGCCTCGCGCGGCTTGCGGAACGCACCCGTGAAGAAGATGCGCATCATGTGCAGCATCATCGACCAGAGGAAGATCAACGCCGCCCAGTGGTGGATCTGCCGGACGAGCAGGCCGCCGCGGACCTCCATCGAGAGGTTGACGGTGCTCTCGTAGGCCATCGACATCCGGATGCCGCGGAGCTTGTCGTAGACGCCGTTGTAGACCGTCTCGGCCATCGACGGGTCGTAGAACAGGGTCAGGTAGACACCCGACAGCAGCAGCACCAGGAACGAGTACAGCGACGCCTCGCCCAGCATGAAGGACCAGTGGGTCGGGAAGACCTTGTTCAGCTGGGTCCGGAGCGGCCGGGCGTTGTGGTACCGCAGGTCGGCCCCGTCGAGGGCGACCTGCGCGAGCCCACCGGCCTTCTTGGTGACCCGCGTGGTGAGGCGGCTCATGTGCTGCTCCCCTTCAGATGCGAACCCCACGGGCGACTACCCTGGTCGGATTCCCAGAAACCGGGTCCCACAGGCTCGATGAAATCACGCTCGGCGACGAAGTAACCCTCGTCGTCCAGCCCGATCGGCAGCTGCGGCAGCGGCCGCGCGGCCGGGCCGAACACCGGCCGGGCGCCGTCGAAGATGTCGAACTGCGACTGGTGGCACGGGCACAGCACCCGGCCGGTCTGCTGCTCGTACAGCGACACCGGGCAGCCGACGTGCGTGCAGATCTTCGAGTAGGCGTAGAAGTCGCCGTACTCGAAGCCGTCCTGGCCGTCCCGGATGCGGACCGGGGTGTTCGGGCGGAGCCGGAACAGCATGACCGGTGCGTCACCGGCCATCACCGAGTCCGGCACCGCTGGGTAGACGGTGACCAGCGCACCGGCGGCGATGTCCTCGGGCCGGACCGGGGTGCCGTCCAGTTGCACGAGCCGGACCTTGTTGCCGTTGACCGGCGCCCACGGCGTGACCCACAGCTCCGACTGCGGACCCGCCGCCCACGGGTTCTTGATGAACCCGCCCAGCAGCGGCACGGCCACCGCGACGCCGAGACCGCCGCCGGCCAGGGCCAGCGACGCCTTGATCATGCCGCGGCGCTTGATCAGCCCCATCTTCTGGCCGGTGTCGGTGATCTCGCCGCCGAGGGTCTGCCGGTCGATCTCGTCGGACATGCCGATGTGCCGTTCCTGGATGGCGAGCTCGTGCGGGGCGATCTTCTTCGCCAGCGCGATGACCCCGATGCCGAAGGCCAGGATGCAGCCGCCGAACGTGATCCCCAGGATCGGTGTGTACAAGGCGTACAGCACCTGCTTGGAGCCGGCGTACGCCGTCTGGTACTGCTGCGGCCACCAGATGAACGCGACGGCCGCCAGCAGTCCCAGCAGACCCGAGAGCAGGAACCAGCGCACCACCTGGCGCTCGGCACGCTTGTCCGCGGGGGAGCCCGGGACGTAGCGTTCGCCGTACTCGACCAGATCCACGCCGTCCAGGGCGGCGCCGAGCCGGGCCTTCTCCTCGCGCGTCATGCGCGCGACTTCCTCCGCAGGGGGGATCCGCATCCCGTGCAGCGGGTGGCTCATGCCTTCGACCCCATCCACAGCGTCAGCGCCACGATGGCGCCCATTCCGACGATGAACGCGGCCAGGCCTTCCGGAGCCGGACCGAAACCGCCCAGGTTGTACCCGCCCGGGTCGATCGTCTGCTTGGTGTTCTGGATGTACGCGATGATCGACTTCTTCTCGTCCGGGGTGAGCTGGCCGTCGCTGAACTTCGGCATCTGCTCGGGGCCGGAGAGCATCGCCGAATAGATCACCTGGTCGGTGGCCTGGTCCAGCGGCGGCGCGTACTTGCCCTGCGAGAGCGCGCCGCCCTGGCCGGTGTAGTTGTGGCAGGACGCGCAGTTCAGCCGGTAGAGGTCGCTGCCCCGGGCCAGGTTCTCCCGGTTCTGCAGGTCACCGGCAGGAACCGCGGGACCGCCGCCGACCGACTCGATGTAGGCCGACAGCTGGTCGACCTCGGTCTCGTCGAAGTACAGGTCCTTGCGCGGCATCTGCGCGCCGTTCTCCACGGCGGGCATGCGGCCGGTCATCACCTGGAAGTAGACGGCCGCCTGGCCGACGCCGATCAGCGACGGTCCGCGGGTCAGCACGCCCTGCAGGTTGGCGCCGTGGCAGGTGATGCACGAGGTGGTGTACAGGCTCTTCCCGGCGGTGATCTTCGCCGGGTCGATGTCGGCGGCCTGGGCGGTCTGCGGAGCCGGGGAGAAGGCCGAGTAGGCCAGGCCCATGGCCACCAGGGCGAACAGCAGGGCCAGTCCGCCGCTGATCCGGCGGGCCAGCTTCGATCGGCGCGCGATCCGGCGGCCGCGCGGCGGACGCGCCGCGGCCTCGGCCCCGGCCGCCCGGTGCTTGCTCTTCATCGCCTGCCCTGCCCGTCGTCGGTGTGCGCGTCCGTGGAGTGGTACCGGTGCGGACGCGTCATCGGATGATGTAGATGGTGGCGAACAGGCCGATCCAGACGACGTCGACGAAGTGCCAGTAGTACGACACCACGATGGCGCTGGTGGCCTGGGCCGGGGTGAACTTGGAGACCTTGGTGCGGCCGATCAGGAGCACGAAGGCGAGCAGGCCGCCGATGACGTGCAGGCCGTGGAAACCGGTCGTCAGGAAGAAGACCGTGCCGTAGGCCGACGACGCGAGCGTCGTGTCGTGGTTCATGACCAGGTTCCGGTACTCGTTCGCCTGGCCGAGCACGAAGATCAGGCCCATCACCAGGGTCAGCAGGTACCAGCGGCGCAGCCCGAACACGTCGCCGCGCTCGGCCGCGAACACTCCGAACTGGCAGGTGAAGGACGAGGCCACCAGGATGATGGTGAACGTCAGGGCGTAGGGGACGTCCAGCTCGGTGGGCGGCGGCGGCCACGGCTTGGCACCGTTGGTCGCGCGGGCCGTGAAGTAGACGCCGAACAGTCCGGCGAAGAACATCAGCTCGCTGGCGAGCCACACGATCGTGCCGACGCTGACCATGTTGGGGCGGTTCAGCGTGTGGATCCGCGCGCTGATCGCGGAGGTGCCGGAGCGCCCGGTCGCAGTCGTCACACGGCGATTATGACCCGGACCCCCGTCAACTGTCGGGGTGGGAGGGGGCTGTGAGCCGTGTCGGAGCCTCCTGGGAGACGTCTGCGCAGGTCAGCGGCGTGAAAAAATCTTCGACAAGCTGTCGAAGTTGACCCCTCCGGCGCGTCCGGTCCGGTGCTCGGGCGACCGCCGGCGCGGTGCCCCTACGATCAGGTCCACGGCTGCCGACACGTCCCGGTCGGACGGCCCCGTGGGGACCGGCGACGGTCCCCACCGGAACCGGGACGCGCACCGGCGGAGGCTGCCCCGCGGCAGGGTTCCGGCGGTGCGACGGCCAGAGCGGCGCCGGTGCGACAACGGAGGTCATCCGAGTCCATGAGCAACCCTGTCGTGCTGGTCTACAGCCACCGCAGCGAGGTCCGTGACGCGATCATCACCGCCGTCGGGCGGCGACCGGCGCCCGACGTCGGACGGGTCGATTTCCTCGAGGCCTCCGGCGTGGCCGACGTCCTCGCCGCGGTCGACGACCGGGCGGCCGACGTCCTGATCCTGGACGGCGAGGCACAGCCGACCGGCGGCATCGGGATCTGCCGGCAGGTCCACCTGGAGGCGGCCGTGGTGCCGCCGGTGATCGTCACCGTCCGGCGCGCCGCGGACCGGTGGCTGGCCACCTGGGCGCGCGCCGACGAGATCCTGGTGCACCCGCTGGACCCGGTCACCACGGCCGAGACCGTGGCGTCCGTGCTGCGCCGGCGGGCGGCCACCCTGCCGGCGGCGACCGCCAGGTGACCTCCGCGGGACCGGGTGACGGCACCGCGGCCACCGGCGTGCCGACCTGGCCGGACCTGCTCGGCAGGCTGGTCGCGGGGGAGGACCTGACCGCGGAGCAGACGGGCTGGGTGATGGACCAGCTGATGAGCGGTGTGGCGACGCCCGCGCAGCTCGCCGGCTTCGCGGTGGCCCTGCGCGCCAAGGGCGAGACCGCGCAGGAGGTGGCCGGGCTTGCCTCGTCCATGCTGGGACACGCGGTCCGGGTGACCGTCCCGGTGCGGGCCGTGGACATCGTCGGGACCGGCGGCGACCGGGCGAACACCGTCAACATCTCGACCATGGCGGCCGTCGTGGCGGCCGCAGCGGGCGCCCCGGTCGTCAAGCACGGCAACCGAGCGGCGTCGAGCCGCTGCGGCGCGGCCGACCTGGTGGAGGCGCTCGGCGTGCCGCTGACCCTGGGCCCGGAGGCCGTCGCCGCCACCGTCCGGACCGCCGGGATCGGCTTCTGCTTCGCCCCGGTGTTCCACCCGTCCTACCGCCATGCCGGCCCGACCCGGCGGGAGCTGGGCATCCCCACCGTCTTCAACTTCCTCGGGCCGCTGACCAACCCGGCGCAGCCCGCGGCCGCCGCCGTCGGGTGCGGGGACGCCCGGATGGCCGGCGTCATGGCCGAGGTGTTCGCCGGTCGCGACGCCGACGTGCTGCTCTTCCGCGGCGACGACGGGCTCGACGAGCTGACCACCACGACGACGTCCACGGTGTGGCAGGTGCGGGGCGGGCAGGTGGACCGGGTGACCGTCGATCCGGCCGCGCTGGGCATCCCGGCGGCCGCGCCCCGGGACCTGCGCGGCGGCGACGTCCAGCGAAACGTCGAGGTGGCCCGGGACCTCTTCGCCGGGCGGACCGGCCCGGTCGCCGACGCCGTGGCCCTCAACGCCGGCGCGGCGCTGGCCGCGCACGCCGGGCTCACCGGAGACCTGGTCGCCGACCTGTCGGCCGGGCTCGCTCGCGCCCGGGCCGCGCTCGCCGACGGCTCCGCCGCGACGCTCGTCGACCGGTGGGTCGCCGCCGCAACCTGAGCCCTGAGCCCTGAGCCCTGAGCCGGGCCGGGCCGCGACGTCGGGCGCACGCGGCGCGCGCCCGGGCCGGGCGGCCCGTGTGGCCGGGCGCCTCACATCCCGATCGAGAAGGCGTCCTCGGTGTCCCGCCGGGAGTAGCTGCGGAACGCGATGTGGGTGACCGTGCGCTGCACGCCGGGCACCTTCGAGATGTGGTTGGGCACCAGGTCGGCGATCGCCTCGTGGTCCGCGACGGTGGTGACGGCCACCAGGTCGACGTCACCCGCGCAGGAGTAGACCTGGTCCACCCCGGGCAGGTCGGCGATGGTCTGCGCCGCCTGCGTGATCAGGTCCGGGTCCACATCGATCAGCACGATCGCCGTCACCATTCCGGATCCGCCCTTCCGTCGTGGCCGCGCGGGGGCGGCGGCCCGCTGGCGATGCTAGACGGGGCCGGTCACCGCCACCCGTGCGCCGCCAGGTCGCCCCTGGCCAGGCCCGCCGCCGTCATGAACGGGCGCCACCGGCCCGCGGCCCGCGCCGGCGTGCTCCACGGCGCGGTGACCGACACCAGGCGGGTGCCGGCCCGCTCGACCCAGGTGAGCAACGTCGACGTCTCCTCGGCGGACGAGCCCGGCAGCGGTCCCGGTGCGGGCGTCACCGTCTCGGCCGACCGCACCAGCAGCTCGACGACCGGCATCGGGTCGACACCGCGCCGGGCGCGCCCGGCGGCGGCCAGCCGGCCGAACCGGATCACGCTGAGCTCCCATCCGCCGGTGCCGTCCGGGCGGGCGGCGACCATCTGCTCGATGCCGGCGAAGCCGCCCAGCCGCTGCCGGCGGTCCACCGCGGCGGCGAGCGCGGCGAGCCGGTCCCGGACCACCGCGGCCTGGTCGAAGCGGCCCTGGGCGGCGAGCCGGTCGAGCTCGGCACGCAACCGCGCGAGCACCTCGTCCGAACCGCCCCGGACCAGCGTGGCGATCTCCTCCACGTGCGCGGCGTAGTCCGCCACGCTCTCCCGGCCGGCGCAGGGCGCACCGCACCGGCCGAGCTCGGCCAGCGCGCACGGAGCCACCTGGGACGCGCGGGCCAGCCGCGCGGTGCACCGCCGGACCCGCACCACCTCGTGCAACGCGTCGATCGCGAGCTGCGCGTCGGCCCGGTGCCGGAACGGGCCCAGGCAGGCCTCGGTGCCGGCGGGAGGGGTGGCCACGATGCTCAACCGCGGGAAGGCCTCCCTGGTCAGCACCACCCACGACAGCTTGCGCGGTGACCGGGACCGCCGGTTGTAGGCCGGTTGGTGGGCGTCGATGAGCCGGAGCTCCCGGACGTGCGCCTCGAGCGGGTGGGCGCACTCGACGTGGTCCACGCGCTGGGCGAGGGTGACCATCTGCCGGATCCGCCCGCGGGTCTCGCCGGCGCCGAAGTACGACCGCACGCGCTGCCGCAGGTTGGACGAGGTCCCGACGTACAGCACCTCGTCCCCGGGGCCGCGGAACAGGTAGACGCCCGGTGCCGCCGGCAGCGGCTCGGCCAGGTGCCGCTTCCGCCGGACGCCCGGCTCCACCCGGCGGGTCAGCTGCTGCAGCTCCGTCAGGCTCTGCACGCCCAGCGGACCGAGTCGCTCGAAGAGTGCGTGCAGCACGTCGACGGTGGCGCGCGCATCGTGCAGGGCGCGGTGGTCCGGCGTCGTGGCTGCGCCGAACAGGGCGGCGAGCGCGCCGAGCCGCACGGTCGGCGCCTCCTCCCGGCTCAGCACCCGGCGCGCCACCTGGACGGTGTCGACGACGGCGAACCCTGGCCAGGGCAGGCCGTGGCGGGCGCACGCCGCCTTCAGGAAACCGACGTCGAACCGGGCGTTGTGGGCGACCAGGACGCAGCCGCGGGCGAACTCGAGGAAGGCGGGCAGTACCGCGTCGATCCGGGGGGCGTTGCGGACCAGCGCGTCGGTGATGCCGGTGAGCACGGTGATCTGCACCGGGATGGACCGGCCCGGGTCGACCAGCGTGGCGAACTCGCCCAGGACCTGACCGCCGCGCACCTTGACCGCGCCGATCTCGGTGATCTCCTCGGTGGCCGCCGAGCCGCCGGTCGTCTCGAGGTCGACGACGACGAAAGTCGTGTCGCGCAACGGGTCCTCGAGCTCGTCGAAGCTCGGCTGGACGGCCGGCGGGACGGGCCGGGCCGGCCGGTCGAGCACCGTCGAGGGGGTCATGGATCCGAACGCTAGTTCGGATGTCCGACAGTGCTCGGCCGGCGCACCGCGGCGACGCCCGGTCCCACTGGTCCCAGGCGTCCCGACGGTCGTGGTCCGGACCGCTGTCGTCGCGCCGGACGCCGTGGTCGCCCGCCGTGCCGCCCGGACCGGCACTGGTTCAATCGGGGGATGCTCGAGCCGCAGCCGCGTCCGGAACCGGCGTCCGGCGTCGCTCCGGCCGGGCCGACCGGCACGGACGGGCCGGCCGACGCCCCGCCGGGGATCCCGGGCGACGAGGCGGAGACGGAGCCCTCGGCCGGTGCCGCCGGCCCAGGACCGACCACCGCGTCGCTCCCCGGCCCCGTCCGGGCCAGGGTGCTGGAGTGGGCGGCCGCGTGGCTGTCCGCCCGTCCGGTGACGGAGATCCCTGCCGGGCTCGCCAGGGTCGCCCGGTTCACCCCGGCCAAGCGGGCCCGGCTCGGCGCGGTCGCGCTCGCGTCGGCGCTGGACGGCGACCCCGCCTTCCGGGCGGCGGTGGCCCAGTCCGCGGCCGGGTCGACCGACACCGACGCGGCTGCGGCGGCCGCGCTGGCCCACCTGCTGCGCCTCCCGGAAGCGGAGGAGCTGGTCGCCGCGTTCCGCCCGGCGTCGCCCGCCGGGCAGGCCGTGGTCGCCTCGCGGGTCGCCGAGCGCCGGATCGCCCGGCTCGAGCGTCAGGTCACCGAGCTGCGTGACGAGCGCGACGCGTTGCGCCGCGCGCTGGCCGACGGGGGTGAGACGGAGGCGCAGCGGCTGCGGCAACGGCTGCGCGAGCAGGGCGTCCGGCTGCGTGCGGCCGAGGACGCCGCCGCGCGGGCGGGCGCGGACGCCCACGAGCGGATGGCCGCGCTCACCCAGGAGCTTGAAGCCGTACGCCGGGAACGGGCGGACTGGGAACGGCGGGCGCAGGCCGCGGGAGAGCGCGCGGACCGCGCCCAGCAGAGCCTGACGGAGGCCCGGCAGGCCGCCGGATGGAGTCGCGGCGCCGCGGACCGGCGCCTGGACCTGTTGTTGCAGACGGTCGAGGGTGCGGCCATGGGACTGCGCCGGGAGCTGGCCCTGCAGGGGGGCGGACCGGATCCGGCCGACGTCCGGGCGGCCCGGTCCGCGCCACCGAGGGGTGAGGCCACCGGCGACCCGGCCGTGCTGCAGAGCTGGCTGGTGCTGCCCGGCGCCCACCTGCTGGTCGACGGCTACAACGTCACCAAGACCGGCTACCCGGAGCTGTCCCTGGCGCAACAGCGGGACCGGCTGGTGCGGACCCTGGCCGCGTCGTCGGCCCGCACCGGGGCGGACGTCACGGTGGTGTTCGACGGCGCCGCCGTGGTGGTCCCGCAACCGCCCGGTCGCGGCATCCGGGTGCTGTTCTCGCCGCCCGGCGTGCTGGCGGACGACGTGGTGCGCGACCTGGTGGCCGCGGAGCCACCCGGACGGGTCGTCGTGGTCGTGTCGTCGGACGGCCAGGTCGAGCGGGGTGCCCGTGCCCGTGGTGCCCGCACGGCGCCGTCCCGGGCCCTGCTCGCCCTGCTCGGCGGCTGACCGACGTCTGCTCCGCGGCCGCCGCGGCCCACGTCCGGTCCGGGGCGTGGCGGCGGCAGGGTCGGCCCCGGCGGCGACGTCCTGGGGGACTGGGCCGAGCCTCGCGGCGATCGCCATCCGCGCACGTCGGAGGCCGTCGACGTCGACTCGCGGCCCGGCCGCAGGGAACTCCGGACAGGCGCCGGACAGGCACCGGACAAGCACCGGAGGGCCACTGTCGGTGGTCCGTCCTACCGTCCCCAGCAGTCGGTACGGGATGCGTGCCGGTCCGTGAGACGAGGGAGCGAGTGCCATGCACATCGACTGCGATCGGTGCCAGGTTCGGGGGGCTGCCTGCTCGGGCTGCGTCGTCACGGCGCTGCTCGGCGCCCCGCCGGACGGCGTGCGGTGGGACGAGGAGGAGCGTCGCGCGCTCGGCGTCCTCGCCGACGGCGGGCTGCTGCCGCCACTGCGACTGGTGACCGTCGTGGACGGGCCGCGCCGGCACGTCGGCTGATCCATGGACCCGGGGCGCCTTCCGGCGTGTTCGGGCGCACCGGACACCGGGCGAGGGCCGGCGGCGGTCCGTCCCGGCGCGAGTCTCCCGTGGAGCGTGCCTCTCTGATGCCGGATTCCTGGCTGGGATCGGCCCGCACCCGTGGCCCCCGTCCCGTGGCCGCCCGCTGCGGGGACAGCCGTGCGAGACGCCGGTGCGCAGCGGTTACGGTGGCGTCGGCAGGGACGGCGGGACGGTGGCGCGGACGGACGCGACCGCGGGGCCGTCCGGATGCCGCCGTCCACGGCAAGCCGGACGTCCGGTCTGACCGATTGGTCACGGAATGGTCACGGCGCTCCGGACTCGTCCGAATGCCCTGCGCAGTCATGATCTCCGCAGGTCACAACGGTGTCGCCGCCGACATGAGCAGATTCACAGGTAGAAACGTGAATGTTCACACGTACCACTGGACTCGAACCGAGTCCGTCTCGTAATCTCGCCGAGACCTTCCGTCGCGGTCGCCCGTCGGGCGCCCCGGAGGGTCACCGCCGAGTCGACGTCCGCGTCGAGCCGGGGAACCAGGTTCTCGTGGGGTGAATCCCCGGGCCGGTCGACGCAGGAAGTGCCGCGTCGGCCGCCGGGGTAGGGCTGCTTCCGGCCCGAATCCGTCAGCTAACCCGGTAGGCGGCGAGGAGAGAGGTTCCGCCTGCGTGGCGCTGCACGGCCGTTCCGGTTCTGCCCGGACATCAGCACGAACCGGAACGCTGATCGCCACGCTGGCGCTCGCGCTCGGTGTGTCCCTCATCGGTGTCTCGCCGGCGCAGGCCGACCCGGGTTCCGATCCCACCAGCTCCAAGGACGCCAAGCAGGCGTGGCAGGACAGCTCGCACCAGGCCGAGATTGCTGCTGAAGCGCTCAACGGCGCCCGGGTGGACCAGCGTCGCGCCGAGCAGCGGGCGGCCGCCGCGGAGGCCGCCGTCGTCACCGCCAAGGCGCAGGTCCGCACGGCGCAGGGCGCCGCGGCCAGCAGCGCGGCGACCGTCGCCCGGTACCAGGCGGAGCTCGACCGGTTCGCGAACGCCAGCTTCCGCGGTGCCCAGCTGAACGACATGTCCGCGCTGCTCACCGCGGACAGCGCCGACGACTTCCTGGACCAGGCCACGGCCATCGACCGGGTCGCTGACGACACCCAGCGCACGCTCGAGGCCGCCCGCACCGCGCAGGCCGCCGCTGCCACCGCGCGGGACGCCGCCACCGCGGCCGAGGCCAGGGCGGAGCAGGCCAGGACCGCCGCCGACACCGCGGCCGCCGACGCCCGCGGTGCCACCACCGCGGCCACCCAGAAGAAGTCCCAGCTCGACGGCGCGGTCGCCAAGTACAAGAAGCTGTACGCCGAGCTGTCGGAGAAGGAGCGGCTCGCCGCCATCGCCGCCGCGGAGAAGGCCCGCCGCGAGTCCGAGGAGGCGGCGGCCCGGGCCGCCGCCCTGGCCCAGCAGCAGGCGGCCGAGCGGGCGGCGCGGCAGGCCGCCGAGGCTCCCGCCGCGCCGGCCGCCGGCACCGGCGACCAGGACGGCACCGACCAGGACGGCACCGACCAGGACGGCACCGACCAGAACGGCACCGACGCCCAGGACGGCACCGACGGCCAGGCGGACGCGCAGGACGGCGCCACGGCCGGGGACCAGGGCGACGGCGGCCAGTCGGCCGACGGAGGCACCGCGGAGAGCTCCACGGCGGCGAAGAACGCCGTCGGTGCCGCACCGGCCGCGGTCAGCGGCGGGGACAAGCTCGGTCAGATCGCCGCCCAGGCCGCGATGACGAAGATCGGTGGCGGGTACTGCTACGCCTGCGACGGGCCGGACTCGTTCGACTGCTCCGGGCTCACCACCTGGGCGTGGGGCCAGGCGGGCATCAGCATCCCGCGCGTCAGCTACGAGCAGGCCAACTTCCCCGAGGTGCCGCTGGACCAGCTGCAGCCGGGCGACCTGGTCACCTACTACTCGCCGGTCAGCCACGTGGCGATCTACGTCGGCAACGGCATGGTCGTCAGTGCCGCCGACGAGTCCCTCGGCATCATCTACGTGCCGGTCGACCGGGGCGGCCCGAACCCCACCGGCCACCGCGTGCCGCGGGGCTGACGGCCGGCGACCGACCTGACGGGCGTCGCGGTGGACATCCACCGCGGCGCCCGTTCGTCGTTCCGCGGGGCCAGCCGATCGTCGGGACGGGGCCCGTACTCGCCGGATCGGCCGCGTCGGGTGCATCGGGTCGGGTGCATCGGAGGGTCACCGAGCTCGACGGCGGCCCGTCTCCCGGCACCGACGCGACAGCGAGCGCTGGTCACGACGCGTGGGCTCCACCGTGGGCGGCCAGCGGAACTCCGTCGTCCAGGCGCGAAGGCCCCGACCGGCCTGCTCGTCCCGCGGCCTCCGGAACCGCACAGGGCGCGGCGTTACCGCCGCCGACGGCCCTACCGCCAACGGCGCGCCGAGCCGGGCGCCGGACTACGAACCGGACGGCGCCCCGACCTGTGCTCAAGTGGGCAACCCGGACGGCGGCCCGCACCGGCGGCCCGGGTCAGGCCGGCGTCGGGTCCTGACGGTCCGCCGTCGCCGGCGGCAGGGTCGGTGCCTCGGTGGGGTACAGGCCGGCCGCGAAGCCGTACACCTGGTCACCGGACCGTGGGATCTGCGCGAACCGCCGGGCGAGCTCCTGGACCTCCGTCCAGAACGCCCGCACCTGGTCGACGGGGATCCGGGCGTGCACCAGCGTGCAGCGCAGGTCGTCGGCCGCATGGGCCGCCTCGGCCTCCGCGGCCGCCTGGGCGAGCCCGTTGATGCCCGCCACCAGCTGCCGGTCCTCGCTGCGGTGCAGCGCCCCGATGTAGATCGTCCGCGCCACGCGGCCGTAGTACCGCTCCTCGATGGCGCGGACCCGCCGGGTCCGCACGATCCGGAACAGGCCCGTCTCGACGAGCAGGTGCACGTGGTACGCGACCGTGCTCTTCGGCCGTCCCACGGCGTCCGCCAGCTCGGTGATCGTCGCGGCGCGTTCGAGCACCAGCTCGAGCAGGGACCCGCGCAACGGGTCGGCCAGCGCCCGTAACTGGGCAGGCGCCGTCACCACGACCATGTCGTCCAGGTCGTAGTCCGGGATCCGATCGTTGACCGACATACCTCGATCGTTCTATGTTTCTGGTTCATTCGACCAATACGGTTCGTCGACAGGAGTCTAGGCATGGCCGAGGTGCTGCTGTTCCATCACATCCAGGGACTGACCGAGGGTGTGCGCGCCTTCGCCGACGAGCTGCGGGACGCGGGCCACACGGTGCACACGCCGGACCTGTTCGACGGACGGACGTTCGGGTCGATCGAGGACGGTTTCGCATACGCCGGGGAGCTGGGCGACGACGCCGTCGCCGAACGCGTCGGCAAGGCCGTCCGCGACCTTCCGGACACCCTGGTTTATGCGGGTTTTTCGTGGGGGGTCGGTCCGGCGCAGCGGTTGGCACAGACCCGGCCGGGCGCCCGCGGCGCGCTGCTGTACCAGGCCTGCTACCCGATCACCGGCGACTGGGCGTTCGGCCCGTGGCCCGACGGCGTCCCGGTGCAGATCCACGGTGAGGACGACGACCCGTTCTTCGCCCACGAGGGCGATCTCGACGCCGCCCGGCAGATCGTCCAGACAGTCGGCCCCGAGCTCGCCGAGCTGTTCCTCTACCCCGGCGACCGGCACCTGTTCGCCGATCGCTCCCTGCCGTCGTACGACCCGGCAGCGGCCGAGCTGCTGACCCGGCGCAGCCTGGAGCTGCTCGCCCGGGTGTAGCGGCCGCACCCCGGATCCAGGCGGGTATCGCGACGGACCACCTCGGACGCACGCCGCCCGGTCGTCGCCACGCGGCTCCGCCCGGTCGTCGCCACGCGGCCCCGCCCGGTCGTCGCCACGCGGCTCCGCCCGGTCGTCGCCACGCGGCCCCGCCCGGTCGTCGCCACGGCCGGCCGTCCGGCCGTCCCCCCGGCCGTCCGGTCGTCCCGCCGCGGACGACACCTGGCCCGCTCCTGCGGACCGACGTCGGCGGGCCGGGACCCGCGGGTCGCGGCCGGCACCGCGGCCGCCGACCGCGAAGATGCGGTGTGCGCCGGACCCTGCTACTGACCAACGACTTCCCGCCGCGCACCGGCGGCATCCAGTCCTACCTGTACGAACTGGCCGTGCGGCTGCCGGCCGCGGACCTGGTGGTCTACGCGCCGGACTGGCCGGGGGCCGCGGAGTTCGACGCCGCGCTGCCCTTCCCGGTGGTCCGGCACCCGACGTCGCTGATGCTGCCGGTGCCGGCGGTCACCGACCGTGCGCGCCACCTGGTCGACCGGCACGGGATCGAGGCGGTCTGGTTCGGCGCCGCTGCGCCCCTGGCGCTGCTGGCGCCGGTGCTGCGCCGCGCGGGCGTCCGTCGGGTGCTGGCCAGCACCCACGGCCACGAGGTGGGCTGGTCCATGCTGCCGGTGGCCCGGCAGGCACTCCGGTCCATCGGCCGCGGCTGTGACGTGGTGACCTTCGTCAGCCGCTACGCCCGGCACCGCACCGCCGCCGCGCTCGGGCCCGGGGCGGCACTGGAGTACCTGCCGCCCGGGGTCGACGCCGAGGTGTTCCGCCCCGACCCGGCGGCCCGCGCCGCGCTCCGCGACCGGTACGGGCTCGGCTCCGCGCCGGTCGTGGTGTGCGTGTCGCGGATGGTGCGCCGCAAGGGCCAGGACGCCCTGGTGCGGGCGTGGCCGCAGGTGCGTCGCGGGGTGCCGGGGGCCGTGCTCGTCCTCGTCGGCGACGGCCCGGACCGGCCGCGGGTGCAGCGGCTGGCCGCGGACGGCCTGGCGGACGGATCCATCCGGATGACCGGCTCCGTGCCGCAGGACGAGCTCGCTGCCCACTACGCCCTGGGTGATCTCTTTGCCATGCCGTGCCGGACCCGCGGCGGCGGGCTGGACGTGGAGGGTCTGGGCATCGTCTTCCTCGAGGCGTCGGCCACCGGCCTGCCGGTCGTCGCCGGCGACTCCGGCGGCGCCCCGGAGGCGGTGCAGGACGGGCGCACCGGCACGGTCGTCGACGGCCGGGACACCGGCGCGGTCGCCGAGGCAGTGCTGCGACTGCTCGCCGACCCGGCCGGGGCGGCGGCGGCCGGCGCCACCGGTCGTCGCTGGGTCGCCGAGCAGTGGACCTGGGACCGCTCGGCCCGGCGCCTGTCCGAGCTGCTGTCCCGCTGACCGCGCCGCCCCGACCGGCTGTCCGCGCCGCCACCACCGGCTGTCCCCGCCGCCGCGACCCGCTGACCGCCCTGCACGGCGCGGCTGTCCGCCGTGCGCGGGGCCGGGAGCGGCCGTCGTCCGGCACCGGGCGGCCCGGCCCGGGCCGGTGCCCCGTAGCGTGACGGCCGTGCGGGTGAGCTTCGTGTCCGACATCCACGGCAACGTCGAGGGCCTGGCGCGGGTCGCCGCGACGGCGGAACAGCTGGTGGTCCTGGGCGACCTGCTGGACTACGTCGACTACCACGAGCACGGCCGCGGCATCCTCGGCACGGTGTTCGGCGCCGACCGGGTCGCGCCGTTCGCCCGGCTGCGGTCGGCCGGGGACTTCGTCGCGCTGCGCGAGTACAACCGCGCCCTCTGGGACACCGTGCGTGACCCGGTCGGATTGCTCACCGAGGTGGTCAGCCGCCGGTACAGCGAGATCGTCGACGTGCTGCCGCCGGGCACCCTGCTGACGCTGGGCAACGTCGACGTGGCGGCGGTCTGGCAGGACGTCGCGGGGGAGCGGATGCCGTTCCTGGACGGCGCCGTCCGGACCGTGGCGGGGCGGCGGTTCGGGTTCGTGGCCGGCGGCTCCAGCCGGCCCGGGGTGCCGATGCGCCCGCCGGAGACCGTGTGGCAGCCGCTGGTCCGGCCGGCGGAGACCTACCGTGCCGTCGTCGACGCCCTGGAACCGGTCGACGTGCTCTGCGCCCACCTGCCGCCGGACCTGCCGCTGCTGCGGTACGACGTGGTGCCGGCCCGACTCGAGATGTACGGACCCGGCCTGCTCGAGTACATCGACCGCCACCGCCCGGCGATGGCCCTGTTCGGGCACGTCCACCAGCCGCTGTCCCGCCGTGCCCGGCGCGGCCGCACCGAGTGCCTGAACGTCGGGCACTTCCAGCGCTTCCCGACGGCGTTCGACGTCACGCTGGACTGACCCGGTCCGCGCCCCCGGGGCGGCGGATGCCCCCGCTCAGGGCGGATAACCTCTCTATCCATGGCCGACTCCTCCACCCAGTCGCTGACCATGCAGGCGGCGCCGGCGGCCATCATGGACGTCATCGCCGACTTCCCGGCCTACCCGCAGTGGACGGGCGCGGTGAAGCAGGTGCAGGTGACGGACGGGGGCGACGGGGCACGTGCCCGCCGGGTCCGGTTCGGTCTGGACGCCGGAGCCATCAAGGACACCTACGAGCTGGAGTACGACTGGGCGCCTGACGGGCTCGGTGTCAGCTGGCGACTCGTCTCCGGGGTGCTGCAGAAGGGCCAGCAGGGTTCGTACCGGCTGCGCCCGGCGGCGGGTGGCGGCACGGAGGTCACCTACAGCCTGACCGTGCAGCTGGCCATCCCGCTGATCGGGCCGCTGCGCCGCAAGGCCGAGCGCACGATCATGGACACCGCCCTCAAGGAGCTGCGCAAGCGGGTCGAGGGCAGCGCATGAGGATCGCCCTGCACACGGGCAAGGGCGGGGTCGGCACCAGCACCGTGGCGGCGGCGACCGCCGTCGCGGCGGCGGACGCCGGGCACCGGACCCTGCTGCTGTCCCTGGCGCCTGCCGCTGCCCTCGAGGACGTGCTGGGCGTGGCGGTCGGGCCGGACCCCGCGGCGATTTCCGAGGTACCGGGGCTCGATGCCGCGGGACTGGACGTCCGGCTGCGCTTCGAGCAGGCGTGGAGCGGCGTGCGCGCGCAGTTGGCCGGGCTGCTCACCGCCGCCGGGGTGCCCGAGGCGGAGCCGGCCGAACTGACGGTGCCGCCGGGCGTCGACGACGTCCTCGCCCTGCTGGAGCTGCACCGGGTCGCGTCCGCCGGGCGGTGGGATGCCGTCGTGGTCGACGGCGGCGCCGCCGACGTGGTGGTCCGGATGCTGGGTGTCCCGGAGACGCTGTCCCTCTACCTGGACCGGCTGTCCGGGGCCCGGCTGCGGATGCTGCGCGGCATCGCCGGGCTGCTCCCGGGCCGCGGTGCGCGCGGGGCCACGCCGCAGGCCGGTACCGGCGACACGATCGGCTCCCTGCTGGACCGGCTGTCGGCCGCCCGGTCCCTGCTGACCGACGGCGCCTGCACCGGTACCCGGATCGTGCTGACGCCGGACGCCGCCGCCCTCGCCGCCGCCCGGCGGCTGCGGACAGCGCTGGCCGTGCACGGCTGCCCGGTCGACGACGTCGTGGTCACCCGGGTGCTGCCCGAGGCCGCCGGTCCGTTCTTCGGGCCGACGGTCGCGGCGCAGCGCCGCCAGGTCGCGGAGACGGAGCGGACGTTCGACGTCCCGATGCGGACGCTGCCGCTGACGCCGGAGGAGCCGGTCGGCGTCGACCGGCTGCGGGCCCTCGCCGCCACGCTCCCGGGCACGGCCGGCCTCGACGGTCCGGTCACCGGGTCGGGCCGGCGCCCGGCCGGGCCGAGCACCGAGGTGACCGACGGCGGCTACCTGCTGCGGATCCCCGTGCCGCTCGCGGCGCCCGGCGAGGTCGACCTGTCCCGGGTCGGCGACGACCTCGTCCTCACCGTCGGGGCGGTGCGGCGGCGGCTCGCCCTCCCTTCGCTGCTCCGGCGCTGCCTGACCACCGGTGCCCGGTTGGACGCCGGGAACCTGGTCGTGGAGTTCGTCCCGGACCCGTCCCGATGGCCCGCCGGTTTGCGCGGCCCGGCCGGTCCGGTCGACGCCGCCGACCGGTCGGCGGAGCCCGGGCCGCGCGAAGGGTCGGTGCCGGATCCGGCGTCCGATCGAGGGGCGGATCGGGGGTCGGATCCGGCGGCGGACGGCGCGACCCGGACCGTCGGCGTTCGGGCCGGGTCCCGGTGACCCGATCGGATCCGCGCGGGCCGCACCACCACCCGGTGGGCCCGCTGGCGGAGGAGGCGGCCCTGCTCGTCGACGTGCTGGGTCAGCGGGTGGAGTCGGCGCGGGCCGGGCTGCGGCTGCTGGTGTCGACGCCGGAGCCGGGCAACGACTCGCCCGCGGACCCGCCCGCATCCGGGGCGGTCGGCGGTGCCGCCGACCGGGGAGCCGAGGTCCCGCCGAGGTGGGCCGAGGACCCGCACCCCTCCGGGTCGGTGCCGTGCACGTCGTGCCCGTGGTGCCGGGTGCGCGCTGCTGTCCGCGACCAGGGACCGGAACTGTCCCTCGGGCTGCTGGATGCGGCAGGGACGCTGCTGGACACGGTGCGGCGCCTGCTGCCGGCCGCCGGCGGCAGCGGGCGGACCGCGCAGCCGGATGGCGCGGACGGACCCGAGGGAGCCGACGGCCCGGACGGAGCCGAGGGCGCCGACGGCCCGGGCCGGGAGGTGCCGGGTCCGACGGCCGGGGTATCGCCGGGGTCGGCGGCAGCGGACCGGGCGGCAGCGAGGACGTCGGCCAGGACGTCCGGCGCGGACGCCGGCGCGGACGCGCGACCACGCGTACAGCGGATCGAGGTCCGGTGAGCGGCACGGCCGGCACGGTGGTGGGCATCGACATCGGCGGGACCTCGGTGCGGGCGGGCGTCCTGGACCCGTCCGATCCGGACTGCCGGATCCTCGAGATCGTGGCGGCACCGACGCCGCACACGGTCCCGGAGACCGAGGACACCCTCGCCGGGCTCGTCGACGTGCTGCGCGAGCGGCACTCCGTCCGGGCGGTCGGCCTGGCCGTGGCCGGTTTCGTCAGCACCGACCGCGCGCGGGTCATGTTCGCGCCGCACCTGGCCTGGCGGCACGACCCGGTGCCGGAGCAGTTGTCGGCGCGGATCGGCCTGCCGGTCGTCATGGACCACGACGTCAACTCCGCCGCCTGGGCCGAGTACCGGCACGGGGCCGCCGCCGGCTCGCCGGTCGCGCTCCTGGTCGCGCTCGGCACGGGCATCGGTGCTGGGCTGGTGGTGCACGGCGACATCTACCGCGGCGCGCACGGGGTCGCGCCTGAACTCGGGCACGTCGTCGTGGTGCCGGGAGGCCGGCCGTGCCCGTGCGGCAAGCGCGGCTGCTGGGAGCGCTACTGCTCGGGGACGGCACTCGCCGACACCGCGCGGGAGCTGGCCGCGGACCCGGCCTTCGCCGGCCAGCCGGCCATGGGTGGCGACACCGGTGCGCCGATCACCGGCGCCATGGTGGCGGCGGCGGCCGAGGCGGGCCACCCCGTCGCGCTGGCCGCGTTCGCCGATCTGGGCCGCTGGTTGTCCGTGGGCCTGGCCATGGCCACCGACGTGCTCGACCCCGAGGTCATCGTGATCGGCGGCGGGGTGGTCGGGGCGGCGCGGCACTTCCTGCCCGATGCCGTCGCCGGCATGCTCGCGGGCATCACCGGGCACGGCCACCGGCCGGCGCCGCGGGTCGAGGTGGCCCGGTTCGGCGGGCTGGCCGGCATCATCGGCGGGGCGCTGCTGGCGGCGGACGCCGTCGCCTGACGCGGTCGGGGTGACGCGGTCGGCGCTCGACCCGTCGGCGCCGGCCCGGCCCTGGGCAGCGCTCCGCCGGGTCCGGTCGGCACGGATGCCGGTCCGCACGGATACCGGTCAGCCGGCGGCGAGGTCCCCGGCGTGCCCGGTGTGCAGGTGCACGTGCGGCGGGTGGGTCAGGATGTCGACCACCCGGATGCCGTCCTCGATCACGATGGTGCGGTGGTCCCGCGGCGTGGTGCCGATCGTCGCGACGGCTCCCGCCACCGCCGCCAGCGCGGCCAGCCCGAGCACCGCGACCAGGATCCGGCCGGCCACCGTCGTCGTCATCGTGCACTCCCTCGTCCCCGGTCGGGGTCCCGCTGCCCCGGCTGGTCCCACGGTGCCGGTCCGGCAGCCGCGCCGGCGTCCGCCGTCGGGAGGTCGGGAGGGACGACACCGCCGTCCGGTGATCGGTGGACGGGTGCCGTCGCGCCGGCAGCGGGAGGACCCGGCGGCGCCGGGTCCATCCGCTGCGGACCGGGACCTCGGCGTGATCGGACGGGACGCCGGTCGCAGCCCCGCCGGTCGCAGCCCCGCCGGTACCCGCCCCGACTCCACCGGACGTGACGGGAGGGTCAGACGCGGGCGCCGTCGTCCCAGCCGGTGCCGTCGCCGGGATCGGCGGAGTGCGCCCGCAGTCCCAGGACCAGCAGGACGACGCCGCAGACCACGGTGACCAGGCCGAGCACCAGTACGGCGTCCGGGGCGATGGCGAACCACCCGGGCCGGGCGAGCAGCACGATGCCGGCCGTCATCAGCAGCAGGGCGGCGACGGTGCGCCGCCGCGGCCGCGGGAGCGGCGGCGGATCCGGCGGGACGTAGTGCTCCTCGTCCGCGGCGTAGGCGGCGGCGCGGGCCGCCCGCTCGGCCTCGAACTCGGCGATCTCCGCCGCGCGGATCGCCTTGCGCAGCTCCCGTCGCCGCCGGCGCTCGGCCGCGCGCTCGTCCTGCTCCGGTGACGCACCGGCGCCGGCCCGGTCCGCCGCACCGCCGGGCCGGTCGCCGGGCGCGGGTGGGAGGCCAGGAGCGGCGGTGGGCGGGGCGGACAGGGCGGCGCCGGCCGGAGCGGCGGCGGCGCCGGCCGGCGGCCCGGCGGAGAACTGCGCGACGATCGCCTCGAACCGCAGGCGGACGTCCTCGTCGCTCGCGCCGTCCAGGGGGTCGCGGCCGGCACCGGCGGCCGTCACCGGCGCAGTCCTGCCGGGCGCGGGGCAGAGGTCATCGGAGCTGCTTCTCCACGAGGGACGGGAGGCGGGTTCGGGTGGCGGAGCTGGGCGGTGTCGGTGGGTCCGGGGGAGCGGTGGGCGGGACGGAACCGGGCGGGTGCCGCGGTGCTCCGACGCGTCGGCGTCCATGGTGACATGCCGCGGCGCGCGGGCAGCCTGATGACCGGGACCGACCCCCGGCGGTACGGTTGACCCCACTTCCTCACCGATCGCTCACCGCCGAGCAGGGCTGCCCGCGCGGTGGGAAGGGGCGCGCCGCGGTGCTGTACAACCTGTGCAAGTACGTGCTGTTGGGACCGCTGCTGCGGCTCTCCTTCCCGGCCACCGTCATCGGTGCGGAGAACGTCCCGGACAAGGGCGGCGTGCTGCTGGTGGGCAACCACCTGTCCGTGGCCGACTCGTTCCTCGCGCCCCTCTACATCAAGCGCAAGGTGACGTTCCTGGCCAAGAGCGAGTACTTCACCGAGAAGGGCCTCAAGGGTCGCTTCAAGAAGTGGTTCTTCAGCGGTGTCGGGCAGGTCCCGATCGACCGGGGCGGTGCGTCGGCCGCGCACGACGCCCTGATGACCGGCGTCCGGCTGCTGCGCGAGGGCAAGGCGCTGGGCATCTACCCCGAGGGCACCCGGTCGCCCGACGGTCGGCTCTACAAGGGCAAGACCGGGGTGGCCCGGATGGCGCTGGAGGCCCGCGTCCCGGTCGTCCCGATGGTCACCATCGGCACCGACAAGGTGAACCCGATCGGCTCGAAGATGTGGCGCCCGCACCGCATCCAGGTCACCTTCGGCCGGCCGTTGGACTTCTCCCGGTACGAGGGCATGGCGGGGGACCGGTTCGTCGAGCGGTCGATGACCGACGAGATCATGTACCGGATCATGGAGCTGTCCCACCAGGAGTACGTCGACGTCTATGCCGCCAAGGTCAAGGCCGACCTGGCCGCCGGTCGCGGTGGCCAGGTCACCCCGCTGGTGGAGGGACGCGGCCCCGGCACGGTGACCCGGATGCCGGGTCGCAAGGCCGGCTGACGCGCCGGTGGTGCCACAGCCGCCGACCGGACCGGTGGCGCGGTACTTCTACGACTGCGAGTTCATCGAGGACGGACGCACCATCGAGCTGGTCTCGATCGGCGTCGCCGCCGAGGACGGCCGTGAGTACTACGCCGTCTCGACGGAGTTCGACCCGGGTCGGGCGGGCACGTGGGTGCGCCGCAACGTCATCGACAAGCTGCCGGGCCCGGCCGACCGGGCCTGGCGCTCGCGGGCGACGATCCGCGACGAGCTGCTCGACTTCTTCACCGCGCCCGGCCTGCCCGTCGAGCTGTGGGCCTGGTACGCCGCCTACGACCACGTGGTGCTGGCCCAGCTGTGGGGTGCCATGCCGGCGCTGCCGCGCGAGATCCCGAAGCTGACCCGGGAGATCCGCCAGCACTGGGAGGCCGCAGGCTGCCCGCCCATTCCGGAGGCCGGCCGGGACCGGCACGACGCGCTCGCCGACGCCCGGCTGGGCCGGGCGCGCTGGCTGGCCGCCGAGCGGGCGCGTACCCGGCCTCGCTGACTCACCGCAGCGCGGCGGATGTGGAGGATGCCGCCCGGTCCCGCCCGGTCCCGCCCGGTGCCGCAGGGTGCCTCCCGGTGGCGCGGGGTGCGCGCCGTCACGGTGGCGCCCGCCGGTCCGCGGAGCAAATACCCTGGACCGGTGAACTGGACCGTCGACGTCCCGGCCGAGGAATGGCCGGACCTGCCACCCCTGCCCCCGGCGTTGCGCAGCCGCCTCGACCGGGCCCTGTCGCTGCCGGCGGCCCAGCAGCCGCGGTGGCCGGACCAGGGCGCCGTCGCCTCCGTGCGCAAGGTCCTGGAGGCCGTGCCGCCGGTGACGGTGCCCCGCGAGGTCGACCGGCTGCACGACCAGCTGGCCGACGTGGCCAAGGGGCGCGCATTCCTGCTGCAGGGCGGCGACTGCGCCGAGACGTTCGCGGCGAACACCGAGCCGCACATCCGCGGCAACATCCGCACGCTGCTGCAGATGGCCGTCGTGCTCACCTACGGCTCCTCGATGCCGGTGGTGAAGGTGGCCCGGATCGCCGGCCAGTACGCCAAGCCGCGCTCGTCCGAGCTGGACGCCCTGGGCCTGCCCTCCTACCGGGGCGACATCATCAACTCCCTCGACACCCGCCCCGAGGCCCGGGTGCCGGACCCGTCGCGGATGGTCCGGGCCTACGCGAACGCCTCCGCCGCCATGAACCTGGTGCGCGCGGTGACCGGCGCCGGGATGGGCGACCTGGCCAGCGTCCACCAGTGGAACCAGGAGTTCGTCCGGACGTCCCGCGCCGGCGAGCGGTACGAGCGGGTTGCCGCCGAGATCGACCGGGCCATGCGGTTCATGGCGGCCTGCGGCGTCGACTCGCACAGCCTGCACTCGGTGGAGATCTTCGCCAGCCACGAGGCGCTGCTGCTGGACTACGAGCGCGCCATGCTGCGACTGGACCTGGAGGACCGGAACCCGGGCGGCGCCGAGAAGCTGTACGACCTGTCCGGCCACTTCCTGTGGATCGGCGAGCGCACCCGCCAGCTGGACGGCGCGCATATCGCGTTCGCCGAGATCCTGGCCAACCCGATCGGGCTGAAGATCGGCCCCGGCACGACGCCGGAGCAGGCGGTCGAGTATGTCGAGCGGCTGGACCCGCACCACCAGCCGGGCCGGCTGACCCTGGTGTCCCGGATGGGCAACGGCAAGGTCCGCGACGTGCTGCCGCCGATCATCGAGAAGGTCGAGGCGTCCGGCCACCGGGTGATCTGGCAGTGCGACCCCATGCACGGCAACACCCACGAGGCGTCGACCGGCTACAAGACGCGGCACTTCGACCGGATCGTCGACGAGGTGCAGGGCTTCTTCGAGGTGCACCGCGACCTGGGCACCCATCCCGGCGGGCTGCACGTCGAGCTGACCGGCGAGGACGTCACCGAGTGCCTCGGCGGTGCGCAGGAGATCAGCGACGAGGACCTGGCCGGCCGCTACGAGACCGCCTGCGACCCGCGGCTGAACACGCAGCAGTCGCTGGAGCTGGCGTTCCTGGTCGCCGAGATGCTGCGCTCGTGACGGTGGTCCGGACCCTGCCGAGGGCGGCGGCCGCGAGCCCGAGGGTGGCGACGTGCGGCTGCGGCTGACCGCCACCGGCCGGGCGACCCCGGACGTCGCGTGGGAGCGGTACGCCCGGCCGGCACTGTGGCCGACCTGGTCGCCGCAGATCGTGTCCGTCGACTACCCGGCGGCGCGGCTGGTGGCCGGCACGTCGGGCACGGTGCACGGCTGGTTCGGGCTGCGCCTGTCGTTCACCGTCGACGAGGTCGACGTGGCGGCCAGGACGTGGGCGTGGACCGTCCGCGCCCCCCTGGGCATCACGCTCCGCCTGCACCACGGCGTGAGCGCCCGGCCGGCACCGTCCCGGTCGGGCGGGACGGGAGCGGGCGCACCCGGCAGCCGCACGGAGCTCGAGTCGGACGGCTTCGCGCCGGTCGTCCTGGCGTACGCGCCGCTGGCGCAGATCGCGTTGCAGCGGCTCGTCACACCCTGATCGCACGGCCCGTCAGGCCGGCGTCGCGTAGACGACGATGTTGTCCTGGTAGCTGCGCTGCGCCGCGTCGAACGGCCCGCCGCAGCTGATGAGCACCAGCCGCGGCCGGCCCTGCTGGTCCCACAGGTCCGCCGGCAGTCCCTGGCTCTTGACGTAGACGTGCCGTGCCTGGACGACGTAGGCGACCTCGGCGCCATTGGCGGTCGTGACCGTGATCCGGTCGCCCGGGCCGAGCTCGCCGAGCCGGTACAGCGCGCCCGGCCCCTGCACCGCGGAGTCGATGTGACCGGCGAGCACCGTCGAGCCGCGGGCCGCGCCGGGGACGGCGCTGTAGAGCCACCACCCGACCGTCCCGACGTTCTCCGGGATCTGCAGCACGCCGTCCTTGCTGACGATCGGGGCGACGTCGGCGGTGACGCCCAGGCGGGGCAGTTGCAACGTGGCCGGCGGACCCGACGGAACCGCCGGAGCAGCCGGAGTCGTGCCACGGGCCCCCGTGGTCGGCACCGCGGTCGAGCGGTGGGCTGCTCCGGTGGCCGTGGATCCGGCGGCGGGGGGCGCCACGGCGGCGCCGGTCGCCGCCGCGGGACCGGCGCCGACCGGTGTCGGTGTCGCGGTCGATGTCGATGCCGGGCCGGGACCCACGACGGACGGGACGCCGGCGTCGCCTGCCGTGGCGCCGGTCCCGGCGGGGTCCGCTGCGGCGGCGCTGCTGGCACCGGTGGCCGGCGAACCCGCCAGCGGCACCACCCCGGCGTCGGTCACCGCGGGCCGGTTCCGCGCCACCAGGATGAAGGTGGCCCCCAGCAGCAGCGCGCCGATGACGATCAGGACCAGCGGCAGCTGCGACGGGCCGGGCGGCGCCGGTCGGCGACGGCGCACGGCCGGACGGCGGCCGGCGCGGGCGCCGCGGGCGGAGTGGCCGGCATGGCCGGCGTGGCCGGCATGGCCGGCATGGCCGGCAGGCTGGAGCGGACGGGCGCTGCGCCGTGCGGTCCAGGACGGCGCCGGATCCGGATCCGGAACCGGATCCCGAAGGGACCGTCCGGTCCCGTTGCGGGTGCGGTTCAGCCTGCTGGCGGGCGGGAGGTCAGGCCCGGCGGCCAGGACGTCCCAGCCGGACGCGGGGGCGCCCGGCGGGAGGACGGCGCCGCGATCGGGCCGCGCCGGACCGGTCCACGACCGCGGCGACCTGGCCGACGGGGCCGACGGGCGCCCGGCCCGGGACGGCCCCGGAGCCGCGGACGGCGGGACGGCGGCGGGCTGCCGGGACGGTGCCACACCTCGTGAGCGCACGGCGCCGGTGTCGGAGACCCGGGTCGCGGCACGACCGGCCGGCACCCGCCCGGTCGCCGGCGACGGCGTCCCCGTGCGCAGGGACGCCCGCGCGGCCGGGCCGGGGGCAGTGCCCCGACCCGGTCGCAGCTGGGTCCGCGGATCCGGACGCACGTCCGGCCGTCAGTGCTGCCGCTGCCGCCGGCGCAACCCGACGGCGCCCGCTCCGACCAGCACGACACCGGCGGCGCCGGCGGCGATCTCGAGGGCGACGGTGCTGTCGGAGGTCGGTGCGCCCTCGCCGCCGGAACCGGCCGGGACGGCGGTGGGCGTGTCCACCGTGGACGACGTCGTCGGGGCCACCGTCGACGACGAGGTCGACGTCGGCGCGGCCGCGTACTCGATCGCCGCTGCGCCGGCGTAGGTCAACGTCGTCGCCGGGTCCTGCGACTCCGCGGCGATGGCGATCTTGCCGGCGCCACCCGCCGGCACGGCCGGCACGGTGATGGTGACGCTGAACGCTCCGGACGCGTCCGTCTTCGTGGTTGCCAGCACCTGCGAGACCTTGGCCGCGGTGACCACGCCGACCTTGACCTCCAGCACCGGCGTCGGCTTCGCCGGGTTGCCCTGCGCCGCGCAGCCGGAGAAGTTCTGCCCGGAGACGGTGACCTGGCCGCCGGCCGCGGCCGACGACGGGCTCACCGCCAGCACCGGGACCTTGCAGTCCGGCGACGGCTGCGCCGGTGCCGCGGCGTTCGCAGCGCCGCCTCCCCACAGCAGCACCGCCGCGACGGATCCCGCCAACGCTGCCCCTCGGACGACCGTGAACCGGCCCATGACCACACCCCTCGAGAGTCCCCTCCGGCGTGATCGCCGGGCAGGCGGAACATAGCCGCCCGATCCGCTCAACACTCGACCTCAGGTTGAGACACGCCGACGGACGTCGATCCGGCCCCGTTCCGACCCCGTGTCGGGCGATCGGCTCCACGGCAACCCCCGCCGACGGTGCCGCGCCGTCAGGCCGGCTGGCGGGAACGGGTGGCGGCCCGGCGGGCCTCTCGATGGGCGGCGGCGTAGTGCGCGCGGACGTGGTCGGGGATCCGGCCCCGGCTGGCGATCCGGAAGCCGTTGTCCGTGGCCCAGATGCGGATGGCGACGAGGTCCGCTGCCGAGGCCGGTGGGGCCGGTGCGCGAACCACGGGGGTCACCCGCGACATCGGCCGACCGCGGTGGTCGCGGCCGGTGTCGTCCCGCCGGCGAGCATGCAGGACGAACTCGGCGAGCGCACCGCGCAGGGCCTCGGCGTTCCGCGGGCTCAGGTCGATCTCGAAGGAGCTGCCGTCCAGCTGGAACCGGACCGTCTCGGCAGCCGGCGTGCCGTCGATGTCGTCGCTCTTCGTGGTCGTCGTCCTCACCACCATGACGTCACCCCACCGTTCTCCCGCCGCCGCCCCTGTCGCTCTGTCCCCGGGACGCATCTGCGACCGCTGCGCCGAGGTCGTCCGGGCGCGCTCCGGAGGTGAGCTGGCGCCGCGGTGCACCGACGGTTCGCTGTCCCGGGGCGCGGCAGGGTCCCTCGGTGGACAGGCATCGCCCGGAATGCCCTTCGGGTACCAGGTCTCAGGTGGACGGTCCGGCGGGACGAGGCCGTGGACGTCACTCGCCTGCCGGCACGGGACGCGTCGGGCAGGGCGTCGACTCGTGTCCGGGCCGATCCGTGCACCCCTTCGATTGTCGTCGGCCAGGGCGCACCGGCAACTCGGGATGACAAGCAATCGGAGTGCGACCGTTCTGTTCCGTCGGGTGACGAGAACCCTGCTCCGCTCGGGGTTCTCGACCGTCCATCGACCGACGCCGCCCCGTCGCCCGGTTCTACGGTGCGGTCCGCGGTGACCGGGTGCGGGGTGGACGCGCGGACGGGTGTGCGCGCCTCAGCGGGGCGGCTGCGTCACCGGGAACACCAGGTGGGTGACCCGCTCCGCCCGGATGCAGGTCGTGGGATCGCCCAGCAGCACGTCGCGGTGCCGGAGCTCGCCGAAGAACGGCCGGCCACCGCCCAGGACGACCGGGACCAGATCGACGGCGACCTCGTCGAGCAGACCCAGGTCCAGGCACTGGGTGGCGACGGTGCCGGCGGCGACCGCCACGATCCGGTCGCCGGCCAGGGCCTGCGCCTGCTCGACGGCTGCGCGGATCCCGTCGGTCACGAAGGTGAACGGGGCATCCGGATGTGCCGCGATCCAGTCGTCCGGTCGCCGGTGGGTGACGACGACGACCGGCACGTCCATGGTGTGCCGCCCGTTCCAACCGTCGGTGACGTCGAAGAGGACGCGTCCGCAGACCAGAGCACCCAGCTGCGACGTCCACCGCTGCCAGTACCCGGCACTGGTCTCGGTGAGGTGGAAGGTCAGACCGGGTGTCACGGTCGGCACCGTCACCGGACCGACGTCGTACCAGTCGAAGAGATGGCCGATCCCGTTGTCCGCGGTCGCGATGTACCCGTCCAGCGACATGGTGGCGGCCGCCACGACCTTGCCCATCCTGTCCTCCGATCGGTCGGCACCTGGGGAGTGACCGGCCCGCATGGCGCGGGACCGGGTGGGGCGGGAACGACGGTCAGGGTCCCACCGCGCGGGGCGGCGTGCACCTCGGGCCGGGGGAGGGCCACCGCGGACCGGCACGGCGGGTTGTCGTCGTCGGTTGACGTCGTCCGTTGACGCCGTTGGTTGGCGCAGCCCGAAGGTGCAGCCCGCTGGCGCAGCCGTGCGCGGGCCCGGACGGGACCCAGGTCTATGGACCGCGTCGGGACGAGGCACGGACGATGATCCGTGCCGTCCCGGGCGTCCGGCGGCGTTCCGCCACCGCCGTGCCGTCAGGGGAGACCGCAATGCCCACACCGCATCCCGTGCGAACGGTGGGGACGGGACGCCGGCTCGTCGCCGGTACCACCGCTGCGTGCGCCGTGCTGCTGATCCGCCTGCACCAGCGGGACCGGCACGGACGCGGCCGGCACGAGGACGTCGGCGACGGGCACGACCTCGGGTGCCGCACCCAGGTCGTCCGCCACGTCCGCGTCGTCCGCTACGTCCGCGTCGACCACGGCGGCCACCTCATCCACAGCGGTGAGCTCGTCGACGATGTCGACCGCAGCCACCACCGCGACGTCCGGGGCGTTGCCGCGCCCGCGGCTGCCGCTGGACGCGGCGGCGCTCAAGGCCCAGTTCGCCGAGCCGGCGGCCAGCAGGCGGATCCCCGACGCGGCCATGCTGATCCGGACGCCGGACGGCGATGTGACCGCCACCTACGGCGTCACCGCGCTGGGCGGACGGACACCGGTGTCGTTTGATGCAGACGTCGTTCCCGGCGACGGACGACGCGTCGCTGCCCGCGCCGTACTCCCGCGGGTACATGTACACGGACAACCTCCGCACCATGGCGACGGCCGAGCTGCCGGGCGACCTGCTCGCCCAGGCGCGGACCGGAAAGCTGCGACCGGACGACCAGACCGACGCCAACCCGTCCTGGGGATGGGCTGCCGGGGCGGGTATCTCGACGATCGGCGACCTGGCGACCTGGGTCGAAGCGCTCGGGGGGGACGTACGCCGCTGCTGGACCCCGCCCTGCAGCGGCGGCGGATGGACAGCGTCATCGACGTGCCGATCGCGCTACCGGGTTCCGGGTACGGCTGGGGGATCGCCAGGATCGGCCCGCAGTTCTACGGGCACACCGGTGAGCTGCCCGGCTACAACTCCTACATGGGTCACGACCCGGTCGACAAGGCCACCGTGGTGGTCTGGTCGAACCTGGCGCCCGGCGCCGACGGGAAGTCCCCGGCCTCGGTGATCGCCGCGGGGCTCATCGACCGCATGTACGGCACCACCAACGGCAGCTGACGTGCGGTATGCGGCACCCGCTGCTGAAGCCGGCTTCCCGGCAGTGCCGAAGAGTCTGCGCGGGTCGGTCCCGCCCCGGGTCGATGTGCCGGCGTCGACGCTCCGCCCCCGCACCTGCGGGCCCTCTCACGCCGAGCGTCGGCGCGCCGGCAGCGGTGACCGCGGGCTCCTCTCGTCGACGTCGGCGGCGACCCCGACATCGCCGCCGGCGTCGACGACCTGCGCGCCGACGACCTGCGCGTCCGAGGACGGCAGCGGCGCAGCCGTCAGTCCTGGGTCGCGGTGACCGGCAGTGGATCGGGCACGGTGAGCTCGGTCGGGCGCAGGACCGGCGGCCGCGGCCGGTCGTCAGGCTGGGCCCGGGCGAGCTCCGCGGTCGCGTCCGGGCCCTGCTGGGACACCGGGAGCTGCACCGACAGTCGGGTGCCGCCACCGGCCGGGCTGTCCAGCGTGAGGCTGCCGCCCAGCACGTCGACCCGGTCGGCGAGACCGCGCAGGCCGGTCCCGTGGTCGCGGGACGCGCCGCCCCTGCCGTCGTCCCGGACGTCCACCAGCAGGTTTCCGCCCACCAGCTCCAGGCGCACGACCACCTTCGACGCCGCCGCGTGCTTCACCACGTTGGTCAGGGCCTCCGCCACGACGAAGTAGGCGGTGCTCGCGACGGGCGTCGGCAACGGCTCGACGTCCCCGAGGACGAGCTCCGCCGGTACCGGCAACCGGTCGACGAGGTCCTCGGCGGCGAGCCCGAGACCGCGTTCGAGCAGCGACGAGGGCATGACCGCGTGCACCAGCGACCGCAGCTCCGCGGCGGCCGCGTCGATCCCGCGGCGCAGGTCGGTCGCCCCGGTCCGGTGCGCGGAGGTGGCGCCCGGTTGGTGGGCGAGCTGCTGTGCCTGGATGGCCAGCAGCACGAGGGTGACCTGCAGCCCGTCGTGCAGGTCCTGCGCGATGCGGCGACGCTCCCGGTCGGCCGTCTCCACCAGCCGCTCCCGGGACCGGCGCAGCGACTGCTCCGAGGCGCGCAGGGCCGCGGTCAACCGTTCCCGCTCGACGCCCAGCGCCACCACCCGCCCGGCCGCCCGGACCAGCTCCGGGTCGGCGATCAGCTCGGAGTCGTAGACGATCGCGGCGATCACCTCGCCGGAGAGCTCGACCGGGACGGCCGCCCGGGTGTCCCCGGGTGCGGGCAGGCCGACCGGTCGACCGGCGGAGTCGACCCAGTCGAGCCGGCCGGGCACGCGGAACGCGATCTCCAGCAACGGATCACCGAGGACGGCGGCCAGCGCCGCGGACAACCCGGATCGTTCCGCCGTCGGCGCGCTCAGCCAGGAGGACAGCTCCTCCACCTCGCCGGTCCGCGCAAAGCCGCCGAGCAGCACCGCCAGGGCGAACGCGACGGGAACTCCGCTGATCGCGACCAGCTGGCTCACCCCGATCGCGAACGGCGACCAGTCGAACCACCGGGAGAACAGGTTGGGCGACAACGGGATGAACAGCACCGCGAGGACGCCGTAGCCGAACAGCGGGACCAGGATCCGGCGCTGCCAGGGCTTCGCCCGGCGCAGCCGCACGACCAGCACCACCGCGGTCACTGCCATCACCAGCGCCCCGGCGTACCGCTGGATCTCGATCCCCGTCCGCAGCAGGTCGGGCCGGTCGGCGACGAACAGCGGCAGCGCGGACATCCGGGCGTCGAACGCGTAGAGCGGGAACTGGAGCACCAGGGTGACGACGTAGCCGGCGGCGACCACGGCCCAGGGCAGTGCGCGCCGCAGCCGGCCGGACGGGAAGGCCAGCAGCAGGTGGACCACCACGGCCAGCGGCAGTGTCCCGGCAGCCGTCCCGAGTGCCGCCAGTAGCGGTGCCGCCGTGGAACCGACGAGCAGCAGCGACACCGAGACGCCGCCCCACACGATCAGCGCACCCATCCCGTTGCTGGGCCGCCGCCACCAGGCCACACACCCGGCGACGAAGTACAGCCAGCAGACCGCCGTGTAGCCCCAATAGGCCCAGGGCGGCGAGTCCGGATGGACGAGCAGGATGGCCAGCAGCACCCCGGTGCCGCCGACCAGGCCGCCGCACAGCCAGATCAGGCTCCGGCGCAGCGATCTGGCCAGCGCGGGCCGGGCCGTCCGTACCGGCGCGGCACGCACTTCGTCCGCCACCTCGTCCGTCACCTACTGGGCCAGGTACTTCAGGACGGCCAGGACCCGGCGGTGGGCGTCGTCGTCCACGGCGATGCCGAGGGCGTCGTAGATCCGCGAGGTGTGCTGCACGACCGCCTTTTCCGTGATGTGCAGTTCCGTGCCGATCGCGAGATTGCTGCGTCCCTCGGCCACCAGCTTCAGGACCTCCCGCTGCCGCGGCGTGAGCCGGCCGATCGCCGTCCCGTCCCGGTCCGCCCGGGCCACCATGATCTCCACGACCTCGGGGTCGATGACGGCGCCGCCGGCGTGCACGCGGCGCAGGTCCGCGCAGAACGTGTCGACGTCCGCGATCCGCTGCTTGAGCAGGTAGCCGATGCCCCTGCGCTTCTCGCCGAGCAGCTCGACGGCGTACCGGCGCTGCACGTGCTGGGACAGCACCACCACCGACATCGACGGGTAGATCCGGGCCAGTTGCAGCGCGGCTGCCATGCCCTCGTCGGTGTGCGTCGGCGGCATACGGACGTCGGTGATCACCATGTCGGGTTCGTGCACCGCCGCCAGGCGCACCAGGCCGGCGGCGTCGGCGGCCGTCCCGGCCACCAGGAAGCCGGCGTCCTGGAGGATCAGGGTCAACCCGCGCCGCAGCAGCGCCTCGTCCTCCCCGATCACCACCTGCACCGGCGCACCTGCCTCGTCGAGCCGACCCGGGTCCTCGCGCCCCGGCGCGCGCTGCGGGACAGCATGCGGCAGGCGCGGCCGTTCGCCAATAGACCCAGGTCGCGTGCCGGTCGCCGGAGGGCCCGCCCGGGTCCGGTCGACGGGCGCGCCGCCGGTGCGCCGTGGCGGACTGGCGACCCAGGTCCATGGACCGCGCTCCCGGCCGTTCCTAGGTTGACCTGCGGACCGCTCCACCACCCGCGGCACCGCCGCCGACAGACAGGCATCGACAGATGACCGCAGCAGTTCGTACCCGCCCGGGCCTGGTGGTCCTCGTCGTCGTGCTGGTCGTCCTCGGGGCGATCGGCTTCTTCGTTACCGGCATCGTCGCGATGTCCGCCCACGGCGGGGTCTCGGTCGTCGGTGTGTTGATGATCCTGCTCGGCCTGGTCTACCTCGCCGTGGCGAAGGGCCTGGCCGACGGCAACCGCCTCGCCTGCGCCGTCGTCACGGTCGTCGCCGTGCTGCAGATCCTGGCGACCGTCCTCGGCTGGATCCTGCGCGACCAGCAGTACCAGGACTCGCGCGGACCGGGGACCGGGTCCGCGGTGGTGGCGGTCGTCATCCTGATCTGCCTGTACACCCCCAAGGCCAGCGCGTACTTCCAGCGCTCCGCCTGATCCGCCGCGCGGCCGGCCGGATCCCGTCACGGCAGGGCCGGATCGGGGCGCCACCGGAACGGATCGTCCAGGCCGGCCGGCCGTGCCGCCAGCACGCACCGGAGCACGCCGTCCGGGTCACAGCCGTACGGTCCGGCGCTCCAGGCGTTGTTCGCCTCGAGCAGGACGAACCGGCCGTCGTCGAGCCGCGCCACGTCCAGCGCGGCCGCCGGCGGCACCGCCGCGTCCGGCAGGTCCCGCAGCAGCCCGGCGGCCCAGGCGGCGGCCTCGACGTGGAACGACGCCCGGTGCGTGTGCAGCAGCGGACTCCACGGTTCGTCCTGCACCCGGTAGGCCGACGCGGCCGCGACCTGCCGGTCGCAGCAGAACACCCGGTACTCGGAGTCGATCCGCAGCCACCCGGCCGTCACGAGCAGCTGCATGCCGGGGCCGGCTCCCACCGCCGCGACCGCGCGCGCCAGCTCACCGGGGTCGTGCATCCGCTGCGCCGGGAAGTCCGGGAGCTTGGCGTCGGCCGGCTTGACGAACCGGGGACCGCCGCGCAGTTCCGCGGCCGCCGTCGCCGGGTCGCACAGCATCCACCGGCGGCCGGTCACGGCGGCGTCCAGACCGGCGAACCAGGCCGGGGTGG
Organism: Nakamurella endophytica; assembly: GCF_014646215.1. Taxonomy (GTDB): domain Bacteria; phylum Actinomycetota; class Actinomycetes; order Mycobacteriales; family Nakamurellaceae; genus Nakamurella; species Nakamurella endophytica. The sequence continues at coordinate 51,115 of NZ_BMNA01000010.1, read as the reverse complement.
GGCCGGCGAGCTCCACCGGAGCGCCACGGGACAGCGCCGCGGCCACCAGGCCGCCGGGGGCACGGATCGCCGTCCGCTCCGCGGCGCCGGCGGACAGCGCGCGGACCACGGACTCCGGGTCCGCGGTGACGGGCACCACCGCGAGGTGGAGCCGCTCCGCGGCGGCGGCCAGCGCCGCGGCGGTGTCGGCGTGCCGGGCGTACAGCACCAGCCGGTCCACGTCCACGTCAGTGCGCCCGGCGGTCGAGCAGGGTCGCGGCCGCGACGTCGGGCGCGTCGTCCGGATCGGTCCCCACGTCCGGCAGCACCCCGGTGCCCTCCCAGTTCCGCCCGGTGGCGGTGTCCACGACGAACGCCTCCGGCAGCAGTCCGCGGACCCGCCGGGTGAGGCGGACGGGCGTCACGTGGTCGGCGGCGCCCCGGGTCGGCGCGCCGACCACCGGCACCCCGCACCGCTGCTGCAGGTGGAAGGCCAGGGCCTCCGCGGACGAGTAGGTGCCCGGCCCGGTGAGCACGGCCAGGGGGGTCTCGGGCGACAGCGCCCGCGCGGCCGAGCGGCCGGCGGTCCACCACTGGCGCGTCCGGTCGCGGTACCGGACGTCGCTGATGTGGGTGGGCACCGGGCCGATCACCCAGTCCAGCAGGTGGGCGACGGTCGCCGGGTCACCGCCGCCGTTGCGCCGCAGGTCGAGGACCGCGCCGGCGGCACCGCGGACCAGATCCGCGGCGGCGTCCAGGTACGGCGCGGCCAGGTGGGCCGCGTCGAGCCCGTCGATGCGCAGCACCGCGATCCCGTCCGGGCGCCGCACGACCGCCGCGACGCCCGAGGCCCGCCGGTGCACCGCCGCGTCCGGCTCCCGGGTCCAGCCCGGCGGGTCCCGGTCTGGCGCGGCTTCGGTGTCCTCGTGCACCAGCTCGACGTGCCGCGACCAGCGGTGCACCAGCGTCTCCAGCTGGCGGCAGACGAGCGGGTCGACCGGCCGGTCGTCGCCGGCGAAGGCCTCCCGGAGCGCGACGGCCGCGGCGGCGCCGCGGTCCGGGTCCGGCCAGAGCCGGTCGAACCACCGGACGAGCGCCGCCACCAGCTCGGACGTGGTGCCCGGCACCGGCTCGCTGCGCACCCCGGTTCCTCCAGTCGTCGGCCGGGCTCCGGTCACCCGCCGGTGCGGACCGCCGGACGGCGCGGGCGCCGGCGGCAGCGGTCACCCGGGCGACTGACCGGACGCCGGGTGCAGCGATTGTCGGCCCCGGACGCCGGTCGGGCCACCGGTGTCAGCGGCTCGGCGCGAGCGGGCTGACCAGCTCGGCGGTGAAGACGCCCCGTGGATCCAGCCGGACGAGCCAGACCCGCACGTCCTTGGTGTTGTCATCCTTCTGCCGGACCCGCACCGCGGTGCCGTCAGGCGCGCCGACGCCGGCCACGGCCGTCATGCCGGCGCCGAGGTCCACGGTGAAGTGCACGTCGTCGACGAAGTCGGCCAGGCTGTGCGGTGTGTTGCCGCGCACCGCGACCACCGGGCACGGGCGTCCGGACGGAACCGGATCTGGGCTGCCGGCCATCGCGGTCACCTCTCCTCGGATCCGCCGCACGGTGCCGGCGGTCGGTGCCAGTGCCGCCACGGTACCTACAGGCATGTCGGACGGCATCACCCCCACGGGTCCCTCGCACCGTGTCCCGGCGTCGGCGCGACGACCGGCCAGGGGCGGCTCCGTTGGTGTGCCCGCCTAGCATGCCGCGATGGACAGCTACACCCGCGGCGACCTGACGTTCCCGGTGCTGGACCGGGGGCCGGACGACGGCCCGGTGACGGTGCTGCTGCACGGCTTCCCGCAGGACGCCCGTTCGTGGGACCGGGTGGTACCGGACCTGCACGCCGCCGGCCTCCGCACCCTGGCACCGGCGATGCGCGGCTACCCGGCCAGTGCCCGTCCGCGCAGGCGCCGGTCGTACGCCACCCGGGAGACGGTGGCCGACCTGGTGGCGCTGCTCGACGCAGCGGGCGTCGACGCCGCGCACGTCGTCGGGCACGACTGGGGCGGGGCGGTGGCCTGGGCCGCCGCCGGCTGGCACCCGGACCGGATCCGGTCGCTCACGGTGCTGTCGACGCCGCATCCGGCGGCCCTGGCCACGGCTTTGCTGCACAGCACGCAGGGTCTGCGGTCGTACTACATGGCCCTGTTCCAGCTCCCGTGGCTGCCGGAGCTGCTGGTCGGCCTCTCCCTGCGGCGGACGCTGCTGCGCTCCGGACTGCCGGCGGCGGACGCCGACCGGTACGTCGCACAGCTGGCCGACCGGGGCGCCCGGACCGGTGCGCTGGACTGGTACCGGGGGATGCCGTTCTCGCTGCGCGTCCCGGTTCCGGACGTCACCGTCCCGACCACCTACGTCTGGGGTCGGAGCGACTTCGCGCTCGGCCGGGCGGCCGCGGAGGCCACGGCCGGTCACGTCCGCGGGGAGTACCGCTTCCTCGAGCTCGCCGGCGGGCACTGGCTGCCGGAGACCCGGCCGGCCGACGTCGCCGCCGCCGTGCTGGCGCGGACCGGGAGCGTGCCGGGACCACGGTGACCGGCCCGCAGCGGCCTGCTCACCGGCGGACGGTGAAGCCGGTGAGCCCGACCGGGAAGCCGGAGAGGGCCGGCCGGTTGCCGTTGACCGCCAGCCAGTCGCCGTGCTGGCGCATCCGCGCCAGACCCGGTCCGACGTTCTCGACGGTCCAGCCGCCGTGCCGCAGCGCCCGGGTGGACGCCTCGAGCAGCGGGTCCGACGTCGCGTCCGGTCCCAGGCTGTCCGCGCCGACGCCCAGCACGCCACGCCGGTCGAACAGCCAGTCGACGGCGTCGCCGGAGAAACCGGGGACCGGCGTCGTGACGTACGGGGACTGCTCGCCGCCCGGCAGGTGGAAGAGCTCGGCGGCGCCGGTCAGCAGCAGCACGCAGCCCCGCGCCGGGACGGGTCCGTGGTGCCGCTCCCACTCCTGCAGGTCCGCCGTGTCGACCCGGAAGTGCGGACCCTGCCGGCGGATCCGGTGGCGGACGTCCACCACGGCCAGCGGCAGCAGCGCCAGGTCCTCGGTGAGCTCGGCCAGGGTGCGGCCGCCGGGCACCAGGTGGGCGGGAGCCGAGACGTGGCTGGCGGTGTGCGTGCCGAGCCGGGTGACCTGTTCCACCAGGTAACCGCCGGGCGTCCCGCGGGTGTCGACGAACGCCGGGTCGACCGCGAAAGCCGGGTCGCCGGGATAGCTCGGGCCGCCCGGGCGGACGGACAGCGTGAGCGCCACCCGGCGGGCGGTGCGCGGGTCGACGTCGGCGTACCCCGCGGGGATGCCCGCCGCGTCCGATGCCGGTGCGCCGGTCGGCTCCGCCCGGTGCGCGGCTCCCTCCCCGCCCGACGGCGGCGGTCCCGGCGGGGTTCGGGGCGACGGGTCCGGCGTCACGGGAACGCGGACATGCCGACGGACGATCCGGGCGCGACCCGGACGCCCGGCTCGGGGGACTGGTCGACCACCCGGGACGAGCCCGAGCCGACCATCGCGACCACCACCGGCGCCAGGCCCGCCGTGCGCAGGGCGTCCTCGGCCTCCTGCACGGACCGGCCCACCAGTGGCGGCACGGTCACCGCGCTCGACAGGTGCAGCACCACCCGCGGGTCGGCGGGGTCGACGCGGCTGCCCGCGGTGGGCACGGTGCCGGAGACGCTGCCGCCCTCGGCGTCCGGGTCGAACACCCGGTCCCCGAAGGAGACGGTGAAGCCGGCGGCGGTGAGCCGGGCCGTGGCGTCGGCCACCGAGCGCCCCTGGGTGGGCGGCACCAGCAGGGAGTGGCCGGTGAGCAGGGACACCGTGGTGCCCCGCGGGGTCGGCACGCCGGCCGCCGGTCGGGAGCCGACGACGGCTCCGTCGGGCACCGACGGGTCGAACGTCGGCACCGTGGCGCCGACCAGGAACCCGGCGGCCAGCAGGGCGTTCCGCGCGTCCTCCGGCGACTTGCCGGCGACCGCCGGCACCGGCACCGGCGCAGGCCCCAGCGACCGGACGACGGTGACCGCGGCGGACACGGGGACGGCCGTCCCGGCGACCGGGTCGGTGCCCAGCACGGCTCCGGCCGGCACCCGGTCGTCGTACCGGTCGGCGGCCGGGTCGAAGCGGGCCCTGAGCGTCGCCCGGGCGAGCGCCGCTTCGGCCTGCGCCACGCTGGACCCGGCCCGCACCGCGGGCACCCGGGGCCGGCCGGTGGACACCACGAGGTCGACCTGGGTGCCGCGGAGCGCCCGGGTGCCGGCGGCCGGGTCGGCCCGCGCCACCGAGCCGGCCGGGACGTCGTCGTCGAAGGCGGTGTGCACGTCGGGCACCAGGCCGGCGCCGCGCACGACCGATTCGGCCGCGACCTGCTGCAGGCCGACCGTCCGCGGCATGTACGCCCACCGGCCGCTGCCCAGCCACCAGCCACCCAGCGCGGCGGCCGTGCCGAGCAGCAGGAGGATCACCACCGCGATCAGCCAGCGGCGCCAGCGCCGCCCGGCCCGACCCCCGCCGGTGGCCAGTGGCGACCGGGGCGCCGGCGCGGTGCCGCGACCCGGCCGGTCGACCGGCCGGGCCGGCGCGACGGTCGGAGCCGCCAGGGTGGCCTGGCGGGGAGCCGGCGGACGGTCGGCCCGGCGGGTCCGGGCCGACCCGGTGGCCGGCGTACCCGGGGAGGGGCGCGGTCCGGCGCCGACCGGGTTGCCCCCGCCGGCCGCGCCGGTGGCGTCCGGGGTCGGCCGGTCCAGCTGCGGCGTCGGCACCCGCTGCAACCGGATGCCGAGCCGCCGGCGGACCCCGACCAGCGACGCGACAAAGGCCCCGGCGTCGCGGGGGCGGGCGTCCGGGTCGCGGCAGGTGGCCGCGAGCAGGAGGTCGTCCAGCTCGACCGGGACACCGGGCGCCCGGTCGGTGACCGGCGGCACGTCCGAGTGCACGTGCTGGTAGGCCACGGACATCGGGTTGTCGCCGGTGAACGGCGGTGCACCGGTCAGCATCTCGTAGGCCACGACGCCGGCGGCGTAGACGTCCGAGCGCGGGTCGCTCGCGCCGGTCGCCACCTGCTCCGGCGAGAGGTAGGCGACCGTGCCGAGGATGACGTCGCCGGTGGCCATGGTCTGCGAGGTCACCGCCCGGACCAGGCCGAAGTCGGCGACCTTGACCTCGCCCCGGCCGGAGATCAGGACGTTCTCCGGCTTGACGTCGCGGTGCACCAGGCCGGCGGCGTGGGCCGTGGCCAGCGCGCCCAGCAGCGGCTCGAGCACCGACACCGCCACCGGGACCGGCAGCGGGCCGCGCTGGCGCAGCAGGTCCCGGAGCGTGCCGCCGTCCACCAGCTCCATCACCAGGAAGACCACGTCGTCGTCGCGGCCCTGGTCGTAGACCGCGACGACACCGGGGTGATGCAGCCCGGCGGCCAGGCGCGCCTCCCGCTCGAACCGGGTCAGGAATGACGGGTCCCCGGCGTAGCCCGGGTGCATGACCTTGATGGCCACCGCGCGGTCCAGCCGGGTGTCCACCCCGCGGAAGACCGTCGACATGCCGCCCCGCGCGATCACCGCGCCGACCCGGTAGCGCCCGTCGAGCAGGCGGCCGGGCCGCGCGTCGGCGGGAAGGGTCACGGGGCCGATAGTAGGAGTGCGGCGCCCGGCCGCCCGGTGATCGACGGACGGCACGCCAGGACCTGGTGCCGGCCGGTGGGGACCCGCGCCGGGCCGCGGATGGCACGCTGTCCGACGTGAACGCCGACACCCCAGGCCCCGACGCCGGTCCGCCCAGCTACGTCCCGGTCCCGGCGATCGCGGCGGCGCTGCACCTGGTCGTCACCCGGGTGCACCAGCTGCTGCGGGACCGGCAGCTGGTCGCCGTCCGGCGGGACGGCGTGCAGCAGATCCCCCTCGAGTTCGTCGACGACACGGGCGTGGTCAAGGGCCTGCCCGGCACGATCACCCTGCTCACCGACGCCGGCTTCTCCGACCAGGAGATCGTCGACTGGCTGTTCGAGGCGGACGACACCCTGCCCGGCCGGCCGATCACCGCGCTGCGCGAGAACCGCGGGCGCGAGGTGCACCGGCGGGCGCAGGTCGCCGGCTTCTGACCCCGCGCGACGGGACCGACCAGATCAGCGGGTCCTGGTCGTCATGGCCAGCGCGACGGCCCGCAGCTCTCGGGTGACCGCCGGCGCCAGCACCGGCGCGTCGCCGGCGGCCCGCTCGTCGAGCACCGCGATGCCCTCGGCGGTCAGGTCCCGGATCCGCTCCTCGACCCGGTCCGGCGCGCCGGAACCGGTGATCACCGCCGCCAGCCGGGACAGGTCCTCCGGGTCGGCCGACCGGCCCAGCCCGGCGTCGAGGGCGGCCAGCTCGGTGGCGCGGTCCGCCAGCCCGGCCCTGGCCAGGGCGACCAGCGCCGTGCGCTTGCCCTCGGCCAGGTCGTCGCCGGTCGGCTTGCCGGTCACCAGGGGGTCCCCGAAGACGCCGAGTACGTCGTCGCGCAGCTGGAACGCCATGCCGACCGCGGCGCCGTAGCGGCGCAGCAACCCGACCGCGTCGTCGCCGCCGCCGGCCAGCGCGGCGCCCAGGTGCAACGGCCGCTCGACGGTGTAGGCCGCGGTCTTGTAGCGGTTGACCAGCATGGCGTCGGCGTCCTGGGCCGTGGCGTCCGCGCCCAGCTCGACGCCGACCCGCACGTCCAGGATCTGGCCGGCCAGCACCTCGAGCCGCATGGCCCGCCAGGGCGGTAGCGCCCGGTCCAGCACGCCGAGTTCCGCGGCGGCGGCCGTGAACAGGTCGTCGGCCCAGGCCAGCGCCAGGTCGCCGAGCAGCAGCGCGATGGACGTGCCGTAGTGGTCCGACTCGCCCGACCAGCCGGCGTCGGCGTGGGACTTGGCGATGGCCCGGTGCATGCTCGGGCCGCCGCGCCGGGTGTCGGACCGGTCGATCAGGTCGTCGTGCACCAGGGCGCAGGCCTGGATCAGCTCGAGGGCGGCCGCGGCGCGGATCACGGCGTCCGGCAGCACGACCGGCGCGGGCGCCCCGGTGCCGTCGGTGCCGTCGGTGCCGTCGGTGCCGTCGGTGTCGCCGGTGCCGGCGACGACGTCACCGCCGATCTCGCGGACCGCGCGGTACCCCCAGCACAGGAAGCGCGGCCGCAGCTGCTTGCCGGTCAACGCGAAGTCGGCGAGCCGGTCGGCGTCCGCGGCCAGCCGCGGGTCGACGGCGAGCAGTTCGGCGCGCCGCAGCGCCAGCTCCGCCCGGAGCGCCGCGGTCACGGCCGGTCCGGGATCCGCCACGGCATCTGGGTGGGCCACGCCCACAGTCTGCACGGCTGCGGACGGTCGGGACGAGGACGGCCGGCCGATAGGCTCCGTGCCATGGTCACCGTCCGCGAGCGGCTCGCGGCGCCCGGTCCGCATTTCTCCGTCGAGTTCATGCCGCCCCGCGACGACGCGGAGGAGGCCGCCCTGTGGCTCGCCATCCGCCGGCTCGAACCGCTGCGGCCGGCGTTCGTCTCCGTCACCTACGGCGCCGGTGGGTCCCGCCGGGACCGCACCATTCGGATCACCGAGCGGATCGCCGCCGAGACGACGCTGCTGCCGGTCGCCCACCTGACGGCGGTCGGTCACTCGGTGGCCGAGCTGCGGCAGGTCATCGGCTCGTACGCGGCGGTCGGGGTCCGGAACATCCTGGCGCTGCGCGGCGACCCGCCGGGGGACCCGACGGCCGACTGGGTGGCGCATCCCGACGGGCTGCACTACGCCGGCGAGCTGGTCGCGCTGGCCCGGTCGCTGGGCGACTTCAGCGTCGGCGTCGCCGCCTTCCCGGAGACGCACCCGCGGTCCCCGGACGCCGAATCGGACCTGCGGCACTTCGTCGCCAAGATGGCCGCCGGGGCGGACTACGCCGTGACGCAGATGCTTTTCTCGGCCGGCGACTGGGTGCGGTTGCGCGACCGCGCCGCAGCCGCCGGGGTGGGCGCGCCGATCCTGCCGGGCATCATGCCGGTGACCTCGCTGGCCCGGCTGCGCCGGATCTGCGAGCTGTCCGGCCAGCGGCTGCCCGGCGATCTGGCCGACCGGCTGGCGGCCGTCGACGGGGACGCGGCGGCCGGCCGCGCGGTCGGCATGGAGCACGCCGTCGAGATGGCCCGCGAGCTGCTCGCCGAGGGCGCGCCGGGGCTGCACTTCTACACGTTCAACCGGTCCAAGGCGACGCTCGACGTGCTCGCGGCGCTGGACTGGGCCGGGCCGGTGCCGGCCGCGGCGCTGAGCTCGACCACCACGTCCGGCCTCCTGCCCGGCGGCGGCTAGGCCGGCGTGGACCTGCACGTCGTCGAGAAGGCCTTCGGGCTCTCCTCCCTGGTCCTGCTGGTCGCCCTGATCGCCGTCCGGCTGTCCCGCAGGTTCGGGCTGCCGAGCCTGCTGCTCTACCTGTTGATCGGGATCCTGCTCGGCAACCGCGGACTCGGGATCGACTTCGGCGGCACCCTCGGCTCCACCGCGCTGACCGAGCAGCTGGGCCTGGCCGCGCTGGTGTTCATCCTCGCCGAGGGCGGGCTGACCACCCGGTGGGACGACGTGCGGCCATCGCTGGGACTGGGCATCGCACTGGCGACGGTGTCGGTCGCGGTGTCGATCGCCGTCACCGGCGCCGCCGTGTACTTCCTGCTCGGCGGGGCGCTGGGGCTGGACCTGCGGACCAGCCTGCTGTGGGCGGCCGTGCTCTCCAGCACGGACGCGGCGGCGGTGTTCTCGGTGCTGCGCGCGGTCGGTGTGCGCCCGCGGCTGGCCGCCGCGCTGGAGCTGGAGTCCGGGCTGAACGACGCGCCGGTGGTGATCGCGGTGCTGCTGCTGGCCGGTACGACGACGATCAGCTGGCTCGACCCGGTGCTGGTGGTCTACGAGCTGGCCGCCGGCGCGGTGATCGGTGGGGCGCTGGGCTGGCTGGGGGCGTGGTGGCTGCGCCGCGGTGCGCTGCCCGCGACCGGCCTGTACCCGCTGGCCACGCTGGCCCTGGTGGGCGGTGCCTACGCCGTCGGCCAGTTCGCCCACGCGTCGGGGTTCCTGGCGACGTACGTCGCCGCCGTCGTGCTCGGCAACTCCCGGATGCCGCACCGGGCGGCGACGCTGTCCTTCGCCGAGGGCTGGGGCTGGATCGCGCAGATCGGGCTGTTCGTGCTGCTGGGGCTGTACGTCGACCCGGCGCAGCTGCCCGCCGCCCTGCTGCCCGGGGTGCTGATCGGGCTGCTCGTCCTGCTCGTCGCGCGCCCGCTGTCGGTGGCGGCCGCCGCACTGCCGTTCCGGATGCCGTGGCGGGAGCAGGTCTTCGTGTCGTGGTCGGGGCTGCGCGGGGCGGTGCCGATCGTGCTGGCGCTGATCCCGTTGATGCTGCGGCAGGACGAGCAGTCGCTGCTGCTGCTCAACGTGATCGTGGTGGTGGTCGTCATCTACACCCTGCTGCAGGGGACGACCCTGCCGCTGGTGGCCCGGCTGCTGGGCGTGGTGCAGGCCGGGCAGGCGCTGGAGATCCAGGTCGAGGCGGCGCCGCTGGAGGACATGCACGCCCAGGTGCTGCAGATCCGCATCCCGCCGGACTCGCGGATGCACGGCGTCTACCTCTCGCAGCTGCGGCTGCCGGCCGGAGCCGTGATCGCGCTGCTGGTCCGGGACGAGGCGCCGGTGGACGTCACGCCCACCGTCCGGTTGCAGTCCGGTGACCAACTCCTGGTGGTGACGCCGGAGCGGTTGCGGACGGCCACCGAGCGGCGGCTGCGGGCGGTGTCCCGGGGTGGCGCGCTGGCCGGCTGGTTCGGCGAGCGCGGCGAGGCCGGTCGCTGAGCCGCCCGCGGGGTGCGCGGCGGCGCGGCGGCCCCGTGCGGTTTGCCAGACTGTGGGGCATGAGCGACGCAGCAGGGCCCACCGGGGGACCGGCCGACGTCCCCGCCGCCGCCGGGGCCACACCGGCCCCGGCCGCGGATCCACGGCGGCGCCGGCGGATCCTGCTGCTCGCCGGCCTGGCGCTGGCGGTGGTCGTCGTGGACCTCGTCACCAAGATCATCGTGGTGCGGACGCTGACCCCGGGGGTGTCGCCGCGGATCCTCGGCGGCCTCGTCTACTTCTCGCTGCTGCGCAACCCGGGTGCGGCGTTCTCGATGGCCACCGGGATGACGTGGGTGCTGTCGCTGGTGGTGGTGGCGGTGATCGTGTTCATCCTCCGGATGGCCCGCCGGCTGCGGTCGACCGCCTGGGCGGTGTGCCTCGGGCTCGTGCTCGGCGGTGCCGTCGGCAACCTGATCGACCGGATCTTCCGGGCCCCGGGCTTCCTGCGTGGCCACGTCGTCGACTTCATCTCGGTGTTCGGGCCGGATGCGCGCTACTTCCCGGCGTTCAACGTCGCCGACTCGGCGATCACCGTCGGCGGCATCGCGCTGGTGGTCACCGCGCTGTTCGTCACCGACATCGACGGCCGCCCGGTGCGCGGCGGCCGCACCCGGGGCGGCTCGGACCCGGTTGCCGGACGGCGGGAGGGTGTCGATGGCTGAGTCGCGACGACTGCAGGTGCCCGACGGCCTGGCCGGTCTGCGCGCCGACGCGGGGATCGCCCGGCTGCTCGGGATCAGCCGCACCACCGTGTCGACCATGATCGACGCGGGCGACGTGCTGGTCGACGGCGACCCGGCGCAGCGGTCCGACCGGTTGGTCCCCGGCGGCTGGCTGGACATCACCCTGCCCGAGCCCGAGCGCCCGGTGCAGGTCGTCCCGCAGCGGGTCGACGACCTCGCGGTCCTGTACCAGGACGCCGACATCGTGGTGGTCGACAAGCCGGTCGGGGTGGCGGCGCACCCGGGGCCGGGGTGGACCGGGCCGACGGTGCTCGGCGCGCTGGCCGCCCTGGGCATCGGGGTGTCGACGTCCGGCGCCGCCGAGCGGCAGGGGATCGTGCACCGGCTGGACGTCGGGACCACCGGGGTCATGGTGGTGGCGCGCAGCGAGCTGGCGTACTCGGTGCTCAAGGACGCCTTCCGGCACCGCACGGTCGAGAAGACCTACCACGCGGTGATCCAGGGCTACCCGGACCCGAGCTCGGGCACCATCGACGCGCCGATCGGCCGGCACGGCACCGCGGACTGGCGGTTCGCCGTCATGGCCGGCGGCCGGGAGAGCGTCACCCACTACGAAACGCTGGAGATCTTCCGCTCCGCCACGCTGGTCGAGGTCGAGCTGGAGACCGGCCGCACGCACCAGATCCGGGTGCACTTCTCGGCGATCCACCACCCCTGCGTCGGCGACCTGACCTACGGCGCGGACCCCGTGCTGGCCGGCCGGCTCGGCCTGGAACGGCAGTGGCTGCACGCCCGGGCGCTGGCCTTCGCGCACCCGCGCGACGGCCGCCGCGTCGAGTTCACCAGCGAGTACCCGGCCGATCTGGCCCGCGCGCTGGACGTGCTGCGGCAGGGCTGAGAGCGGGCTGAGACAGGGCCCCGCCTGCTGCGCGTCTCAACTCTCCTGGCGCCGCTCGGCCGGGTCCGTCCTGGCCCACGCCGCGGAGCCGGGGATGCCCCAGACCCGGGACGGGTCCACGGGACCGGGCGGCGGGGCGTCGGCGCCGGTGGGTACCACCGGGAGCGGACCGGCGGCGGGCTGACCGGCCGGCGGCGTGGGCACGCCTGCGGGCCTCTCTGCTGACTCGTCCGTCCCGGCGACGGCGGGGGTGCCGAACGGGGGCTGGCCCAGCGGGACGGCGCCGGCGATGGCCTGCTCGTGCGGCGGGACGGCGGGCACCGGCGGCACGGGGGGCGGCACGGTGCCCGGGCGGCCGACCGCGGCGGGTCCGGGCGCGGATGGGTGCCCGGGCGGCGGCAGCGGGTGTCCGGGCAGGCCCAGCGGCGTGGGCACCGAGGAACGGGGTCCGGGACCGCCGACCGCGCCGGCCGCCGGCAGCCCGCTGGTCGCCGGCCCGGCCTGGGTGATCCGCCAGAGCGCCTGCCGGTCGCCCTCGGCGATCAGCCGCAGCGGCATGCCGCGCTCGGCCATGAGCACCAGCCGTTCGGCCGCCTCGCGCACCGGCATCCTTGCGTTCCAGGCCGCCTCGGCCAGCGGGATCCAGTCGCGCCGGACCAGTTCCGAGAGGATGCGCAGGTCGTCCGCGTCGGGCACCGGGCGTCCCGGATCGGGGGCCGACATCCCTGTGGGTCCGGTCATGCCGCGGAGGCTACCGGGCCGCCGCCCCGTCGGTGGTCCGGTCGCGGAAGCTGCCGCCCCGGCACGGATCCCGGCCGGATCGAGCCTCCGGCCCGGGCGCGTCACGGCCGTGCCGCCGCCGGGTCAGCGCGTCGTTCGTCGGCTCGGACGTCGGGTCCGGGGGACTGTCGGACGGTCCTGGTAGACCAGAGGTCACGACGCGCCGGGGCGACCCGGCAGGGTCCCGCGTGGCGGTCCGGCACGGCCGCCGGCTCGTGGATGATGGTCTGGCCCGGCCCGGTCGGGCAGGGGCGGTGAGAAGGAGAGCGACGGCACGTGACGGCGAGTGCGGGCGGGACCGGATCGGGCGGAAGCGCGGCGTCGGGAGACTCCTTCGTCCACCTGCACGTGCACACCGAGTACTCGATGCTCGACGGCGCCGCCCGGCTCGGCCAGCTGTTCCAGCGCACCGCCGAGCTCGGCATGCCGGCGCTGGCCATGACCGACCACGGCAACGTCTTCGGCGCGCACGACTTCTACCGGCAGGCCAAGGCGGCCGGGATCAACCCGATCATCGGCATGGAGGCCTACGTCACGCCGGGCACGTCCCGCTTCGAGCGGCGCGGCGTCCGCTGGGCCGAGGGCGGCGAGGACGACGTCTCCGGCGCCGGCGCGTACACCCACATGACCCTGCTCGCGCAGGACACGGCCGGCATGCACAACCTGTTCCGGCTGGCCTCCCGCAGCTCGATCGAGGGCTACTACTACAAGCCGCGGGCGGACCGCGAGCTGCTGAACCAGTACGCCGGCGGCCTGATCGCGACGACCGGTTGCCCGTCGGGCGAGGTGCAGACCTGGCTGCGGATCGGCAACTACGCCAAGGCGGTGGAGAGCGCCGCCGAGTTCCGGGACATCTTCGGTGCCGGCAACTACTTCATGGAGCTGATGGACCACGGGCTCGGCATCGAGACCCGGGTGCGCAGCGACCTGCTCCGGCTGGCCAAGGACCTCGACCTGCCGCTGCTGGCCACCAACGACCTGCACTACGTCCACGAGTCGGACGCCGACTCGCACGAGGCGCTGCTCTGCGTCCAATCGGGCAAGACCCTGGACGACCCCAACCGCTTCAAGTTCGACGCCCGCGACTTCTACCTCAAGTCACCGGCGGAGATGCGGCGGCTCTGGGCGGACAAGTACGACCTGCGCTCCGCGTGCGACAACACCCTGCTAGTCGCCGAGCGCTGCCACGTCGAGTTCGACGAGTCGGCGTCCTACATGCCGCGGTTCCCCGTGCCCGACGGCGAGGACGAGCAGAGTTGGTTCGTCAAGGAGGTCGAGCGCGGCCTGCACGACCGGTTCCCGGACGGCATCCCCGCCGAGGTGCGGGCCAGGGCCGACTACGAGGTCGGGATCATCGTCCAGATGCGGTTCCCGGGCTACTTCCTGGTGGTCGCCGACTTCATCAACTGGGCCAAGAACAACGGCATCCGGGTGGGTCCGGGACGCGGGTCCGGTGCCGGCTCGATGGTCGCCTACGCCATGCGCATCACCGACCTGAACCCGCTGCACCACGGGCTGCTGTTCGAGCGCTTCCTCAACCCCGACCGCGTCTCCATGCCCGACTTCGACGTGGACTTCGACGAGCGCCGCCGTGGCGACGTCATCCGCTACGTGACCGAGAAGTACGGCGACGACCGGGTCGCGCAGATCGTCACCTACGGCACCATCAAGGCCAAGCAGGCGGTCAAGGACTCGGCCCGGGTGCAGGGCATGCCTTTCTCGGTCGGCGACCGGATCACCAAGGTCATGCCGCCGCCGGTGATGGGCAAGGACGTGCCGCTGGCCAAGATCTTCGACCCGTCCCACGACCGCTACTCCGAGGGCGGCGAGTTCCGCTCCCTGGTGGACAGCGACCCCGAGGTCAAGCAGGTCGTCGAGATGGCGAGGGGGCTCGAGGGCCTCAAGCGGCAGTGGGGCGTGCACGCCGCCGGCGTGATCATGTCGTCGGAGCCGCTGCTGGACCTGATCCCGATCATGAAGCGGGAGCAGGACGGCGCGATCATCACCCAGTTCGACTACCCGACCTGCGAGCGGCTCGGGTTGATCAAGATGGACTTCCTGGGGCTGCGCAACCTCACGGTCCTGGACGACGCGCTGGAGAACATCCAGGCGAACCGCGGCGAGACGGTGGTGCTCGAGGAGCTCCCGCTGGACGACGCCGCCACCTTCGGACTGCTGGCCCGCGGCGACACGCTCGGCGTCTTCCAGCTCGACGGCGGCCCGATGCGTGCCCTGCTGCGGTCCATGCGCCCGGACAACTTCGAGGACATCTCCGCCGTCGGCGCGCTCTACCGGCCCGGTCCGATGGGTGCCAACTCGCACAACGAGTACGCCGACCGCAAGAACGCGCGGAAGCCGGTCGTGCCGATCCACCCGGAGCTGGCCGAGCCGCTGGCCGACATCCTGGACGACACCTACGGGCTGATCGTCTACCAGGAGCAGGTCATGGCCATCGCCCAGCGGGTGGCCGGGTTCTCGCTGGGCGCCGCCGACCTGCTGCGGCGGGCGATGGGCAAGAAGAAGAAGTCCGAGCTGGACGCGCAGTTCGAGAAGTTCGCCGCCGGCATGGCCGAGCGCGGCTACTCCACCGGCGCGGTCAAGACGCTCTGGGACATCCTGCTGCCGTTCTCCGACTACGCCTTCAACAAGGCCCACTCCGCGGCGTACGGGCTGGTGTCCTACTGGACCGCGTACCTCAAGGCCAACTACCCGGCCGAGTACATGGCGGCGCTGCTCACCTCGGTGGGCGACGACAAGGACAAGATGGCCGTCTACCTGGCCGAGTGCCGGACCATGGGCATCACCGTGCTGCCGCCGGACGTCAACGCCTCGGTCCGCAACTTCGCACCGGTGGGCACGGACATCCGCTTCGGCCTCTCGGCCATCCGCAACGTGGGCACCAACGTCGTCGGCTCGATCATCGCGTGCCGCAAGGACAAGGGCGCCTACACCGGCTTCTTCGACTTCCTGGACAAGGTCGACGCGCTGGCCTGCAACAAGAAGGTCGTCGAGTCGCTGATCAAGGCCGGCGCGTTCGACTCGCTGGGCCACCCGCGCAAGGGCCTGCTGATGGTGCACGCCGAGGCGATCGACGCGGTGCTCTCGCTCAAGCGCGCCGAGGCCGCCGGCCAGTTCGACCTGTTCGGCGAGATGACCCAGGAGGACCGCGGCGCCGGGTTCCACGGCCAGGTGCCGGACACCGAGTGGGACAGCAAGCTGCGGCTGGGCTTCGAGCGCGAGATGCTCGGGCTGTACGTCTCCGGGCACCCGCTGGCCGGTGTCGAGCACGTGCTGGCCGCGCAGTCGGACGCGTCGATCCCGGAGCTGATCGACGGCACCGTCCCCGACCGCGCCACCGTCACGGTCGGCGGCATCCTCACCGGGCTGCAGCGCCGGCTGACCAAGAAGGGCGACCCCTGGGCGTCCGCCACGCTGGAGGACCTGGCCGGCGGCGTCGAGGTGGCCTTCTTCCCCAAGGTCTACGCCGACTTCGGGCTGCTGCTCGCCGAGGACGCCGTGGTGCTGGTCAAGGGCCGGGTGGCGCGCAGCGACGACCGGCTCAGCCTGCACGCGCAGACCGTCGTGCTGCCCGACCTGACCACGTCCGTCGGCCGCGGGCCCATGCAGCTGACGCTCACCGCGGCGCGCTGCACCCCACCGGTGGTGGACCGGCTGCGCGACGTCCTCCAGGCGCACCCCGGCACCACTGCCGTGCACCTGCGGCTGCTGTCCGGTCCGCGCGCGACGACCCTGCGGCTGGACGACGGCCTCCGGGTCACGCCGACGTCGGCGCTGATGGGCGACCTCAAGGCGCTTCTCGGCGCGGACTGCCTGGCATGAGCGTGGCGGACATGTACCGGCAGCCGACCGCCGGTCCGGCGGACGGCGCCGCATCGCGGGGGAGTGCGCGCGACCCGGTGGACCGGCTGCGCGCCGAGCTGCGGCTGTGGCGGTTCGGCGGCGTGCTGCTCGCCGCGTGTGTGCTGCTCGGTGTGGGGCAGGCGGTGCTGTGGGCCGCGCTGGCGCCGGGGGAGCAGTTCCAGGTCGCCAAGGACGGCGGGTACGCGGCGCTGCCCACGGAGTCGGTCCACCAGTGGACCTCGGTGGCCATGTTCGCCGTGCTGGGCATCGTGGTCGGGGTGTGCGTCGCCGTCGCGGCGTGGGGGGCGCGGTCCGTCCGCGGCACCGTCGCGCTGGTCGCGGTCGGCGTGGCCAACGGCGTCGGGGCGCTGACCGGCTACCTGGTGGGCCGGGTGATCGCCCCAGGCGTCGACCCGGCGTCGGTCGGGGCCTCGTCCGCGGCCCGGCTGGTGTTCGCCCCGCCCGTGCTGGGCAACGCCATGGTGGTCCTCGCCCAGCCGGCGCTGGCGGTGGTGACCTACACCGTGCTGGTGCTGTGGAACGGGCAACCGGACCTGGGCCGCTCCGAGGGCCGCCGAGGCCCGGACGCCGCCGGCGACCACGGGTCGGACCCCGAGGTGACCGGGTATCCGGACGCAAGGGACCCGGCCGACGGGTACGCCGGCGCGGCCGGGCAGCGCGGAGCGTGGCCAGCCGGGGACCGCACCTCCGCGGCACCGCACGGCGGCGGCGCCTGGTACCAGCAGCGCGCGGACGCGGTGTGGGCCGCCGTCCGTCCCGACGAGCCCGGCCCCGGCTGGTCCGCGGCGGGCGACCCCGACCGTCCGGCCGGGGCGGGACCGGGCGGACCGCTGCCGGACGCGACGCCGGAGACGCCGATCGAGCCGGCCGGGGCGGGACCGGGCGGGCCGCTGCCGGACGCGATGCCGGAGACTTCGATCAGGCCGGCCGGTCCGGCGGACGGAACGCCGCGAACGGGTCGGTGACCCGCAGCTCCGACACGGTGAACCGCTGCAGGGCCGCCGGCCGGCCACCGGCCGGCCCGGGCGGGGCGGTGGTGCCGGTCGGCTCGAGCATGCCGCGGCGCAGCAGGATCCGGTGCAGGTTGGTGGGGTCGACGTCGTGCCCCAGCGCTGCCGCGTAGACCCGCCGCAGGGTGGCCAGGGTGAACTCCGCCGGGGCCAGCGCGAACCCGATGTTGGTGTAGGACAGCTTGGCCCGCAGCCGGCCGGCCGCCCGTCCGGTGATCCCGCCGTGGTCCAGCGCCGTCGGCGGCAGCGCCGCCACGGGATGCCAGCGGGTGTCCGGCGGCAACGACGGCTCCGCACCGAGGGGGACCAGACCGAGGAAGCCGGTGGCGACGACGCGGGCGCCGGGCACCCGCCCGGGGTCCGAGAACACGCCGATCTGCTCGAGGTGGGCGACCCGCGTCAGGTCCACCTTGTCCGCCAGCTGCCGGCGCGCCGACTGGTCGACGTCCTCGTCGGGACCCACGACCCCGCCGGGCAACGCCCAGCGTCCGGCGTCCGGGTCCATCGCCCGCTGCCAGAGCAGCACGTCCAGGTCCAGGGTGCCGTCCGCCCGCGGCCGGGTGGTGAACACCGCGGCCAGGACCTCCACGCGGGTCTCGGGCGGCGAGGCACCTGCAGCAGGACTGCTACTATGGGGCATGTTTTCGATTATAAGTCGAAAACCCCGCCCGCCGGGAGTCCGGCGGGGTCCGTCTCCAGGAGTCAGCGATGACCGTTGCGCCCGCCCTGCCCGACACCGCCACCCAGGACGCCGGCGCGCCGGCGCCGTACGAGACCGCGGCCGCCGACGACGGGCGGGTGCCCGACGCCGGCTGGGCCGAGCGGGTGCGAGCTCTCGCGCGGCAGCGGGACGCGGTGATCCTCGCGCACAACTACCAGCTGCCGGCGGTCCAGGACGTCGCCGACCACGTCGGGGACTCGCTGGCGCTGTCCCGCATCGCCGCCACGGCCTCGCAGTCGACGATCGTGTTCTGCGGTGTGCACTTCATGGCAGAGACGGCCAAGATCCTCTCGCCGGACCGGACGGTGCTCATCCCGGACGCCCGGGCGGGCTGCTCGCTGGCCGACTCGCTGACCGCCGAGCAGCTGCGGGCGTGGAAGGCCGAGCACCCGGGTGCGGTGGTCGTCTCCTACGTCAACACCACCGCGGCGGTGAAGGCCGAGACGGACATCTGCTGCACCTCGTCGAACGCGGTGGAGGTGGTCGCCTCGATGCCCGCCGACCGGACGGTGCTGTTCGGTCCCGACCAGTTCCTCGGCGCGCACGTGCGCCGGGTGCTGCGCCGGGACAACGTCCTGGTGTGGGGCGGGGAGTGCCACGTGCACGCCGGCATCAATGGGGACCAGCTCGCGGCCACGGCCGCGGCCCACCCCGACGCCGAGCTCTACGTGCACCCTGAGTGCGGGTGCGCGACGAGCGCCCTGTACCTGGCCGGGGCGGGGGCGGTGCCCGCCGACCGGGTGCGCATCCTGTCGACCGGTGACATGGTGCAGGCGGCCTCCCGGACCCGCAGCCGCCAGGTGCTCGTCGCCACGGAGGTCGGGATGATCCACCAGCTGCGGCGCGCCGCACCGGGTGTGGACTTCCTGCCGGTGAACGACCGGGCGTCGTGCCGGTACATGAAGATGATCACCCCGCGCGCCCTGGAACGCTCGCTGGTCGAGCTGCGCGACGAGGTGACCGTGGACCCGGACACCGCCGCCCGGGCCCGCCGCGCCGTGCAGCGGATGATCGAGGTCGGCACCCCCGGCGGTGCCGAGTGACCGGGGACCGGGCCGACGTGGACCTGCTGGTGATCGGGTCCGGCGTCGCCGGGCTCACCGCGGCGGCCGACGCGGCGGCGGCCGGGCTGTCCGTGCTGGTGGTCACCAAGGGCACCGCCGAGGAGTCCAACACCCGCTGGGCGCAGGGTGGCATCGCCGTCGTCGGCGCCGGCCACGCGCCCGGCGACAGCGTCGGCGCGCACGTCGAGGACACCCTCGTCGCCGCGGCCGGCCTGGCCGACCCGGCGGCGGTGGCCGCCATCCTCGGTGACGGCGCCGCCGCGCTGGACCGGCTGCGCCGCCGCGGCGCGGTGTTCGACACGGCGCCCGGCGACCCGGCTCGGCTGCTCCGCACCCGCGAGGGCGGGCACAGCGCGGACCGCGTCGTGCACGCCGGCGGCGACGCCACCGGTGCCGAGGTGGAACGGGCGCTGCTGGCCGTCCCCGGCCGGCCCGCGGTGCTCGCCGGCCACAGGGTGGTCGAGCTGGTGGTCGACGACGGCCGGGTGACCGGCGCCGTCATTGCCGCGGACGCCGCCGCGGTCGCGGGCACCCCGCACCCGTCCGTCGGGTCCCCCGACCCGGAGCCCTCGACGGGGATCCGGCCGGACACCCGGGTGCTGCGCGCCCGTGCCGTGGTGCTGGCCACCGGCGGCGCCGGGCAGCTGTGGGCGGCGACGACGAACCCATGGGTGGCCACGGGTGACGGGCTCGCCCTGGCGCTGCGGGCCGGCGCGGCGCTGGCCGACCTGGAGTTCCTGCAGTTCCACCCGACGGTGCTGTGGAGCGGCCCGCGGGCGCGCGGTCACCGGCCGCTGGTGACCGAGGCGGTCCGCGGCGAGGGCGCGGTGCTGGTGGACGCCACCGGCGCCCGGGTGATGGCGGGTGTGCACCCGCTGGCAGACCTGGCACCGCGGGACGTCGTCTCGCTGGCTGTGAGCAGGCGGATGGCGCAGTCGCCCGGTGGCGTCCGCGACCACGTCTTCCTCGACGCGACCGGCATTCCGGCCGAGGTCTTCGCCCGGCGCTTCCCGACCGTCACGGCCAGCTGCCGAGCCGCCAGCGTCGACCCGGCCCGCGAGCCGATCCCGGTGGCGCCCGCCGCGCACTACCACTGCGGGGGCGTCGTCACCGACCTTCACGGGCGCAGCACGGTCCCGGGGCTGTACGCGGTGGGTGAGGTCGCGCGCACCGGCCTGCACGGCGCCAACCGGCTGGCGTCCAACTCCCTGCTGGAGGGCCTGGTGCTGGGCGAGCGCGTCGCCCGCGCCGTGCTCGCCGACCTGTCGGGATCCGGGACCGGACCGGAGGTCGGCGTCGGGCCGGCGCTGCTCACCGGGGCGGACGGCGAGCACCTGCACACCGTCCGGGCGCCGGTGGCGGAGCCCGGCGCCGGCGGCACGGCTCATCCGGCGGCCGCGCGCCCGGAGGACGGCCCGCGGTCGGTGCTGCAGCAGGCGATGAGCCGGTCGGTCGGGATCGGGCGGGACGCCGACGGGTTGGCCGGCGTGTTGGGCGAAGCACTCCGGCAGGCCGCCGGGCCGGTCGACGACCCGGCGACGGCGGCGGCACTGGCGTCCGCGGCGGTGGTGGTGGCCGCGGCCGCCCGGGCGGAGACCCGCGGTGCGCACGTACGGACCGACGCCCCTCGCACCGCTCGCGCTGCCGTCCCGGTGGTGGTGCAGCTGGTCGACGGGGTGCTCACCGCCGGCCCCGCCGCCGTGCGCACCGGCCTCGGCGCGG
This sequence comes from Nakamurella endophytica, assembly GCF_014646215.1. Lineage (GTDB taxonomy): Bacteria > Actinomycetota > Actinomycetes > Mycobacteriales > Nakamurellaceae > Nakamurella > Nakamurella endophytica. The sequence goes on along the minus strand of NZ_BMNA01000010.1, from coordinate 30,461 downwards.
CGGTGGCCTCGTGAGCGCCGCCCTGCCGGTCGTCGACCCGGCGCGCTGGTCGCCGGCCACCGTCGCCGCCGTCCGCGACGCCGGCCTCGACGCGGACGCGGTGGCGGCCGTCGTCCGGTCCGCGCTGTCCGAGGACCTCGCGGACGGGCCCGACGTGACCACCCTGGCCACCGTCCCGGCGCAGGCCCGGGGGCGGGCCCGGCTCACCCCGCGCACCCCCGGCGTGCTGGCCGGGGTGCCCGTCGCGCTGGCCGTCCTGGACACCCTGCTCGGTGCGGATCTCGTCGTCGAGCAGGCCGCCCCGGACGGGACCGCGATGACCGCCGGTGAACCGGTGCTGGTGGTCCGGGGTCCGGTACGCGGGCTGCTGACGGCCGAGCGCACCGCATTGAACCTGCTCGGCCACCTGAGCGGGATCGCCACCACCACGCGCCGCTGGGTCGACGCGGTCGCCGGCACCGGCGCCCGCATCCGGGACACCCGCAAGACGCTGCCCGGGCTCCGCGCCCTCGAGAAGTACGCCGTCCGCTGCGGTGGCGGGGTGAACCACCGGATGAGCCTGGGCGACGCCGCGCTGATCAAGGACAACCACGTCGAGGCCGCCGGGTCGGTGACCGCCGCCATCGCGGCGGTCCGGTCCGGGGCGCCGGGCGTCGACACCGAGGTCGAGGTCGACACCCTCGAGCAGTTCGACGAAGCCGTCGGCTGCGGCGCGGAACTGGTTCTGCTGGACAACTTCTCGCTGACCGACACGGCAGAGGCGGTGCGCCGCCGCGACGCCGCGCACAGCGGGGTGCGGCTGGAGTCGTCGGGCGGCCTGACCGTGGATCGGGCCCATGAGGTCGCTGCGACCGGCGTCGACTTCCTGGCCGTCGGTGCGCTCACCCACTCCAGCCCGGTGCTGGACCTGGGCATGGAGCTCGAGCGCGCGGCCGGGTAGCGAGGTGTCGGCGACCCTCCCGGCCCGCACCACACAGGGGCGAGGGACGATCGTGGCCGTGGCACCGCTCAGCACCGACAGCCGGCCCGGGCCGGCGCCCCTGTCGACGGCGCCGGACACCGGTGCCGGGCGGGGCTGACCGGCGTGGTGCGGATCGACGGACACCCGGTCCGGTTGACCCGTCCCGAGCGGGTGCTGTACCCGCGGACCGGGACCACCAAGGCGCAGGTGCTGGAGTACTACGTCGCGGTGGCCCCGGCGATGCTGCCGCACCTGGCCGGTCGTCCGGCCACCCGCAAGCGCTGGCCCGAAGGGGTCGACGGCGAGTCGTTCTTCGCCAAGGACCTCGAGCCCGGCGTGCCGGACTGGCTCACCCGGGTGCGGGTGGACCACACCTCCGGTCCCAAGTGGTACCCGCTGCTGGACGGGCCGGCCGCGTTGGCCTGGCTGGCGCAGGTGGCGGCGCTCGAGGTGCACGTCCCGCAGTGGCGGCTGGACGACGCGGACCCGGACCGGCCGGCGACCACCACGCGGTCCACCCGCTGGCCGGACCGGGTGGTGTTCGACCTGGATCCCGGACCCGGGGTCGGGCTGGCCGAGTGCGTGGAGGTCGCCCTGCTGATCCGCGAGCGGCTGGACGGGCTTGGCGCCCGGACGGTCCCGGTGACCAGCGGCAGCAAGGGTGTCCACCTGTACGTCCCGATGGACCAGCCGATCACCTCGGCCGCCGCGTCGGACTGGGCACGGCAGGTCGCCGAACACGTGGAGCGGGAGCTGCCGCAACTGGTGGTGTCCCGGATGACCCGTGCGCTGCGGGCCGGCAAGGTGCTGGTCGACTGGTCCCAGAACAACGCGAAGAAGACGACGATCGCGCCCTACTCGCTGCGCGGCCGGGACGAGCCCACCGTGGCGGCCCCGCGCACCTGGGCGGAGCTGACCGAGCCCGGACTCGTCCACCTCGACCACCGCCAGGTCCTGGACCGGCTGGCCGCCGGCATCGACCCGCTCGCCGGGTGGCCGGGCCCGGCCGCGACCGGGTCCGACGGTCCGCCGCCGACGGCCGCTCGGCGGCGGGCGCGGGCCGGACCCGGCGGCCCGTCGTCGCCGGCCTGGACGCGCCGGCCGGCGACAGGTGACGATGCCGCCGGACCCTCCGCGGCCGACCCGGCTGCCGCGACCGGCGCCGGTGGCGGGGACGGCCCGTCCGGCACCCCGGGCACGTCCGTCGCGTCCGGCACGGACGGCACGGACGGCACGGACGGCACGGGTCCCGGGGCCGTTCAGCACGGCACGGAGGGTGCGGACCGCGCCCTGCCGGAGGGCCTGGCGGGGCCGGTCGGCGTGGAACTGGCCCGCGCCGAGGACGCCGTGCCGGGTCCGAACGCGCTGCCGGGAGGCTGCCGCTACGAGCTCAAGTGGGACGGCTACCGCCTGGCGGTGGTGCGGGATGCGAAGGGTGTGCGGCTGTGGTCGCGGCAGGGCCACGACCTGACCCACCGGTTCCCGGAGATCGCCGCCGCGGCCCGGGCGCAGCTCCCGCCCGGGACCGTGGCCGACGGCGAGGTCGTCATCTGGAACGGCGCCCGGCTCGACTTCGACCTGCTGCAGCGACGTCTCGCCACCCGGCCGCGGGACATGGCGGCCGCCGTGCGGGCGCACCCCGCGTCGTTCGTCGTCTTCGACCTGCTCGCCGACCGGGGCGAGGACCTGCGTCCCCGCCCGCTGCGGGAGCGGCGCGACCGGTTGGAGCGGGCCGCACCCTGGCGACCGCCGCTGCAGCTGTCCCCGGTCACCGGCGACGTCGCCCAGGCCCGGGCCTGGATGGCGGACTACCGGCCGGCGGGCGTCGAGGGGCTGGTCGCCAAGGGCGCCGACACGCCCTACGCCGCAGGGCGGCGGGACTGGATCAAGGTCAAGTCGCGGGAGACCGAGGAGGTCGTGGTCGGCGGCGTCCTGGGGTCGCGCACCGCCCCCGAGTCCGTGGTCGCCGGTCTGTACCGGGGGACCGAGCTGGTGCTGGTCGGACGGACCACGGTGCTGACCGCGGCGCAGTCCCGCGCGCTCGCCGCCGTGCTGCAACCGGCCGAACCGGACCACCCGTGGCCAGACCGGATCGGCGGTGGCCGGTTCGCCCGGTCCCGCGAGGCCGTCCCGCTGACCCGGGTGGCACCGACCGTGGTCGTCGAGGTGTCGGCGGACACCGGGCGGCAGGGTGGCGTGTGGCGGCATGCGCTGCGGTACGTCCGGATCCGGGCGGACGTGCGCCCGGAGGACCTCCCGCGGCTGCCCGACGACGACGGGCCCGCACCGGCCGGATCCTGACGCGGTCGGCCTGCATCGGCCGGCCCTATCGGGCCGACCCGCTTGAGGTCCCTTACGCTGAGCCGCCTCGGACCCTCGCGGGACGTGCCGGCCGGCGCGTGCTCGACGGGGATCCACCTTCGAGGAAGAAGGATGCGATGGCCACCGCTCTGGACAAGTACGCGGACATGGCGCCGACCTGGGACGGGCCGGTGGTCATCGAGTCGCACATCAACGGCGTCCGGTCGAAGGCGATGAACCCCCACACGCCGACCAGCTACGAGGAGATCGCCGAGGACGCGATCCGCTGCTGGGAGGCCGGCGCCGGGGCCATCCACGCCCACAACACCAGCTTCGACCTGCTCGGCGAGAACGCCGTCAAGGACTACCGGCGCACCTGGGACACGGTGCTCGCCCGGCACCCGGACATCACCTGGTACCCGACCACGTGCAACAACCTGCGGCTGCTGCCCGAGGAGAACGGCCTGGAGCACGTCGCCCTGCTGCACGAGCAGGCCAACGTCCGGATCGCCTGTGTCGACACGGGTCTCACCCTGTTCGCCACCGAGCAGGACGACGAGGGCTACCTGAGCGGGCCGGAGTTCGGCTTCAACTACGCGCGGGTGGCCAGCCAGTGGCGGATGCTGCGCGAGCGCAACATCCCGATGGTGTACGGGGTGTACGAGCCCGGGCACCTGCGCCATGCCCTGCACTACGTCGACAAGGGGCTGTCGACACCGGGCTCGATGTGGGACTTCTACCTGATCGGCGACTACGGGCTGACCGCCATGGAGCCGATCGGGACCAACGGCATGAAACCCAGTCTGGAGAGCCTGTACTACTACCTGTGGATGATCGAGGAGGCCAAGGTCCGTCATCCCTGGTACATCTCGATCTGGGGGCAGGGCGCCCTGGACGACACCGCCATCCTGCGGCGGGCGATCGAGCTCGGCGGCCACATCAAGACCGGGCTGGAGCTGTTCTACGACCCCGACCGCAACCCGACCAACCTCGAGCTGCTGCAGCAGGCGCAGGAGATCGCCCGCGAGGTCGGCCGGCCCGTCGCCACCCATGACGAGGCCCGCGCGCTCTACCAGCTGAGCTGAGCTCTCGAACGTCCGCTGCCGTCCGCCACCGGCCGCTGTCGGCCGCTGTCGGCCGCTGCCGGCCGTGCCTGCGGTGGTGCTACTCGTACGAGATCAGCACCGGCGTCGGGTCCTTGGCGAGGCTGCCGGCCGGATCCAGCACCGGATGGTCGCGACGCAGGAAGTTCTTCCAGCCGAACCGCACTCCCGCCGGTGCGTCCGCGGTGATGGACTGCCAAGTCTCGTCCTTGACGTCCTGGTTGCCCTGGCCGTCCATCTGGATCACCACGGCCAGCTCGGGATGGCGGGCGTCCAGGTCCTGCCGCTCCAGGATCATCGACCGGGTGAACTGGTGCAGCAGCAAGAGCTTCTGCGGCAGGTGGTGCTGCGCGGTCAGCGCGGCGAGCCAGTCGGCCACCGCGTTCACCTCGGCGGCGTGCACGCTGCCGATCTGTTGCAGGTGCCGCTGCCCGGGTCCCAGTCGCCACTCCGGGTCCAGTGCCAGCCCGACGTTCGGGCGCTGCAGCAGCTCGGCGTAGCGGCGGGCCTGGGTCAGGAAATCCGTCCGGCCCGGCTGCAGGTCCAGCACGACGTACAGGCCAGCCGCCGTGGCGGCGTCGACCCACGAGCGCAGGGTCTCGACGTCGGTCTCGGCCGAGTAGTCGCCGTCGGGCCCGGCCGCGCTGTCCGCGATGGTGGCGATGATCTCGAACGTCGGGACGACCGTGCCCCGGCCCAGTTCCGCGTAGCGCGCGGCCAGGCGCCTGGCCCGGGTGATCGACTCGGGCACGTCCTGCTCACCGAGGACGCCCAGCCCGGAGATTCCCGGCTGGCCGTACAGGGCCACCAGCAGGTGGCCGGGGAAGAGCGTGCGGCCACCGCCCGGCAGCGTCGCGGCCGGCGGGACCGACCGGGCCGGGCCGGTGCTGGTGGACGGTCCTGACCGGGGTCCGGACGACACCGGCAGCGAGTCGGTGGCCGATGCGGATGCCGACGCGGACGTGATGCCGGACGACACCGGCGCGGACCCGCGGCTGGAGGACACCGAGGCGGACCCGGGGCTGGACGACACCGACGCGGATCCGGTGGCCGGCTCCGGCGTCGACCGCCCACCCGAGGAGGCCGCCGTCGCGGTCGCCGGCATCAGCGGTCCGGAGGACGGCGCAGGGCTGCTGGTCGCAGCGGCACCGTCGGGTGTCGAGGACGTGCCGCAGGAGGGGGTGGCGAGGGCCACGGCTGCCGCGCAGAACACCGCCAGCGTCCGTCGCAGCGCGGGCGGGCAGCCCGGCCGTCGCCGTCGATCCACGTGCGCCCCCTCGCGCCCTGCCCCCCGGTGCCGGCTGCCGGCGGCGTGCGGGAATGGTCGCACGGCGGCCGCGACGGCCCGGTGCCGACCCGCCGACGGACGGCGGCCCGGTGGGACCCGCGGCGGTCGCACCGGAGCCGCAGCCGGGACGCGCGCACCGCAGCCGGGTGGACCAGGGCGGCCCCCGGGACCCCCACGGCGCACCTGGGCCGCCTCCGGCGGCGGGCCGGCCTCCGGCGTCGGGATCAGCCTGGAGCGTCGCCGGGCGCGGGCGCGGGGTCTGCCGTCGCCACGGAGGCGGCGTCCTCGCCGGCCGGGGTACCGCGCAGTCGGCCCTGCTCTGGTGGCGGCCCGTCCCCGTAGGGCAGCGGGGCCGGCGTCGGCCGGTCGATGCCGAGCCGCGCGGCCAGCCGCCGGGCGTCGTAGGGCGCGTGTCCCCAGGCGTCGTTGTCGAAGTAGACGTGCACCTGCCGCACCCCCGGCCGGGACGCCCAGTCCGCGACGCGTCCGGCCCAGTGGTCGATGCCGGCGTCCGTGTAGCCGCTGACGTACAGCTCCTGGTCGCCGTGCAGCCGCACGTACACCAGGTCGGAGGTGACCTGGTCGACCCAGACGAACCGCCGGGCGGTGTCGGCCACCACGAGCGCGACGTCGTAGCGCCGGCACAGGTCGTAGAAGCCGTCGTCGGCGAAGGTGTCGGACCGCACCTCCAGGGCGTGCCGCAGCGGCGCCGAGACGGCCGCGGAGGTCACCGGCTCCTCGCCGAACCGGCGGCGCAGCCGGTCGTCGTGGCCGGCGGCCAGGTGGGCAGCGGCCTCGGTGTCCCGTGGCAGCCGGTCGAGGAAGGCGGTCAACCGGTGGGGGTCGTACCGGGTGGTCTTCGGCAGCTGCCACAGCAGCGGTCCCAGCTTGGGGCCGAGGTCGAGGAGCCCGGAGGCCAGGAAGTTGGCCAGGGCCTGATCGATGTCACCGAGCTTGAGCAGGTGCGTGATGTACCGGCTGCCCTTGACCGCGAACACCACGTCGTCGGGCACGGTGTCCCGCCAGCGCCGGTAGCTGCTCGGGCGCTGCAGCGAGTAGAAGGACCCGTTGATCTCCAATGCGTTGACCGCGGCGCCGGCGAACTCCAGCTCCCGGCGCTGCGGCCAGCCCCGCGGGTAGAACACGGACCGCCAGTGCGCGTAGTTCCATCCCGACAGCCCGATGCGGATCTCCGCCGTCACCCCACCCCTCCGCTCGCACGTCCGCTCCACCCGGCCGCCCCCGCGCAGCCTCGCACCGACGGCGCCGTCGTCCCCGGGCGGGCGCCGCCTCGCGCCCGTGGCGCCGCGCCCGGGACGACGCGGGGCGACGCCGCGGGGTGCCCGCGCCGGTGGCGGTTTAGGCTGTAAACACAATGGCGGTGAGCGTGCGACAGGTCGACCCGGTGGCACCGGCGGCGCTGTCGGCTGGCTGCGCCCGGGACGGCCGCGTGTCCGGTGCGTCCCTCGCACGGCCGGTGGGTGTCGGCGGGTGAGTCCCGGCGACGAGGCCGACCGCGGGACACCACTCGAGGAGGCCCCGGTCGGCGACCGCTTCGCCGAGATCCTCCGGCTGCCGTCCCACCACCACTCGCTGTCGGACTGCGTCCACGAGCTCCTCGACCTGGTGGTCGCCCTGCTGCCCGGGGCGATCTGCGCCAGCATGACCCGGCGGTCGCGGGACGGCTGGCTCACGGTGGCCGCGACCGACCCGGCCGCCGAGGACGCGGACGAGGCGCAGCTGGAGCACGGCCACGGTCCGGCCGTCGAGGTGCTCGGCGGCGCGGCCAGCGCCTTCGCGGACGACCTGCACCCGGCGAGCGGGGCCTGGCCCGGCGCCGGCGCTGCGGGCCTGCCCGAGCGGCTGCGGTCGGCGTACAGCTTCGCGGTGGAGGCGGCGCGGACCCCGCGGACGGCGGTCACCGTCTACGCCGACCAGCCCACCGACCACACCTCCGATGCGGAGCTTCGTGCCGTCGCCGCCGCGACGGCCGAGGCGGTCACCACGGCCGTGCACGTCATGGACCTGCGAGAGCGCGCGGACCAGCTGGCCGACGCGGTCCGGACGAACCGCCGGATCGGCGCCGCGGTGGGGTTCGTCATGCACGCCTACCGGCTGACCGAGACCGAGGCCTTCGCCCTGCTGCGCCAGATCAGCCAGCACGGCAACCGGCGGCTGCGCGACCTGGCCGAGGACGTGCTCACCGAGCGGGCCCTGCCGCAGCTGCCGGGACCGTCCGAGCGGCACGGCTGAGCGTCGCGGGACCCGACGAGCAGTTGCGCCGCCTGCCCGCAACGCGTCCGCCGGGAGGCCGGTGAGCCGGAGCGGACGTTGGTCCGCTAGCCGGGCTGGGGCGCCGCCACGAGCGAGGTGGCCGGCACCGGCCGCAGCCGGCGGCGCAGCGTGACCGTGATCGCCGTGGACACGAGCATGGAGCCGACCAGGACGACCGCCATCGCGGCGGGGTCGCCCTCGCCGATGAGCCCGGACAGCGGGGCCACCGCGGCCCCCACGCCGAACTGCACGGCGCCGAGGAGGGCGGCTGCGCTGCCGGCCCGGTGGGCGTTGGCGTCCAACGCCAGCACCGGCACCGCCGGCAGGATGATCCCGACGACCACCATGATCAGGACGCACAGGGCGGCGACGATCCACGCTCCGGCGCCGGTTTCGGCGGCCAGCAGCAACAGCACCGCGACGGTCAGGCCGGTGAGCGAGCCGCCCAGCACGATGCGACCCGGGGACACGCGGCCGATGAGGAAGCCGCTCAGCTGGGTGCCGAGGGTGACGCCGACAGCTCCGGCGGCGAACACCGCCGAGAACTGCTGCGAGCTGAACCCGAAGCCCTCCTGGAACACGAAACTCGACGAGGAGACGAAACTGAACAGCGCGCCGAACGCGAAACCGTTCAGCAGGGCCAGTCCGACGAAGCCGCGGTCGGTCAACAGGGATCCGTAGGACCGCACGGCCGCTCCGACGCCGTTGGACCGGCGGCGTTCGGCCGGCAGGGTCTCGGGCAGCACGAAGATCGTCAGGAGGAGCAGGACGACTCCGACGACGGCGAGACCGGCGAACAGGTGCCGCCAGGATCCGATCTGCAGGACCTGCGCGCCGATGACCGGCGCGAGGCACGGCGCCACCCCGGTCACCAGCATCATCCGGGCCAGTGCCTTACCCATCGCGACGCCCTGGTAGCGGTCGCGGATCATCGCCATGGCCAGCACCGTGCCGGCAGCGGCCGCGAAGCCCTGCACGAAGCGCAGGCCGGCCAGCACACCGACGTTCGGCGCCACGGTGATCGCCAGGGATGCCGCGACATACAGCACCAGCCCACCGACGAGGGGTCGGCGGCGACCGAGCGCGTCGGAGAGCGACCCGATCACCAGCTGGCCGAGGGCCAGTCCGGCCATCGTCGTGGTCAGGGTGGCCTGGACCGCCGCGCCGCGGGTGCCGAAGTCGGCCGTGATCTGCGGGAAGGCCGCCAGATACAGGTCGATGGTGAAGGGACCGACGGCCATCAGGCTCGCCAGCAGCACGATGAACCAGGTGGACGGCGTGCGGGAGCGCGGCAGCGCGGCCGGCCCCCGGGTCTCGGGCGTGCTCACGTCGGTGATCGGTGCGGGCGGAGTCACCCCGCCGGCAACACCGGCCTGTTGCCGGGGATTCCCTGCTCGGCCCATCCGGGACAGAGGTCACCGTCGGCGGCCGACGTGGAGCCCGTGCACCGGCGACGTGCAGGTCGTCCGCGGCCACCGGAGGGCGTGACGCTCTTCACCCCTGGTCCCGTCCCGGCGGGGAGCGGGGCGGGAGCCGGCCGGCCGCGCGCCCGGTGACCCTAGGCTGGACGGGGCCGCCGGACCGGCCCGGCCGTTCGTCGGACAAGTGAGGACCCCGCATGTTGCGTCGCATCGACCTCCGAGGGGGGCTGGGCGCGGATCTCGACCGCGGCCTGCTACCGCGCGCGGCGATGGATGTCGGCGCTGCGGTGGAGGCCGTCCGGCCCGTCGTCGAGGACGTGCGCCGGCGCGGTGCCGCCGCCGTGCTGGAGGCGACCGAGCGGTTCGACGGGGTCCGACCGGTGCGGCTGCGGGTGCCGCAGGAGGTCGTGGACGCCGCCGTCGAGGCGCTCGACCCGGCCGTCCGTGACGCGCTCACCGAGTCGATCCGCCGGGCCCGCGTCGGCCACCGCGCCCAGTTGCCCACCGAGCGGGTCACCCAGATCGTGCCGGGCGGCGCCGTCACCCAGCGGTGGGTGCCGCTGCGCCGGGTCGGGCTGTACGTGCCCGGCGGCCTGGCGGTCTACCCGTCGAGCGTGGTGATGAACGTCGTCCCGGCGCAGGTCGCCGGGGTGCAGGGGATCGCCGTCGTCTCGCCGCCGCAGCCCGACACCGGGTGGCCGCACGCCACCGTGCTCGCCGCGTGCGGGATCCTGGGCGTCCCGGAGGTGTACGCCGTCGGCGGAGCACAGGCGGTCGCGCTGCTCGGGTACGGCGCCAACGACGTCGACGGCACGGCGATCCGGCCGGTCGACGTGATCACCGGGCCGGGCAACGTCTACGTCACCGCCGCCAAGCGGCTGCTCCGTGGCACCGTGGCCATCGACTCCGAGGCCGGTCCCACCGAGATCGCCATCCTCGCCGACGCCAAGGCCGACGCCGACCACGTCGCCGCCGACCTGGTCTCCCAGGCCGAGCACGACCCGATGGCCGCGTCGGTGCTCGTCACCACCTCGGTGGCGCTGGCCGACCGGGTCGAGGACGCGGTGATCGCCCGGGTGGTACGGACCCGCCACCGCGACCGGGTCACCCAGGCGCTGACCGGTCAGCAGTCGGCGATCATCGTGGTGGCCACGCTGGAGGACGGCATCCGGGTCGCCGACGCCTATGCCGCCGAGCACCTCGAGATCCAGACGGTCGACGCGCCGGTCGTCGCCCGCCGCATCCGCAACGCCGGGGCGATCTTCGTCGGGCGCTGGTCGCCGGTGTCGCTGGGCGACTACTGCGCCGGGTCGAACCACGTGCTGCCCACCGCCGGGTGCGCCCGGTTCTCCTCCGGGCTCGCCACCACCACGTTCCTCAAGCAGATGCAGATCATCGAGTACTCGCGGGACGCGCTGCGCGACGTCGCCGGCCACGTGATGGCCCTGTCCGCGGCCGAGAACCTGCCGGCGCACGGCGAAGCGGTGCTGGCCCGGTTCCCGGACGGGGTGACGTCGTGACGGTCGGCCGCGGGGCGAGGCTGGCGGACCTGCCGCTCCGGGACGATCTCGTCGGCCGCACCCCGTACGGGGCGCCGCAGCTGGCGGTCCCGGTGCAGGTCAACACCAACGAGAACCCGTACCCGCCGTCGGCCGCGCTGGTCGCCGACATCGAGCGCGCGGTGGCCGACGCCGCCGCGACGCTGAACCGCTACCCCGACCGGGACGCGGTGCAGCTGCGCACCGGGCTCGCCGAGTACCTGTCCCGCACCACCGGCGCCGACCTGGGCGTGGACAACCTGTGGGCGGCCAACGGTTCCAACGAGATCCTGCTGCAACTGCTGCAGGCGTTCGGCGGTCCGGGGCGCACCGCCATGGGTTTCGAGCCGTCCTACTCGATGCACCCGATCATCAGCACCGGCACCCGCACGGCGTGGGTGCCCTGCCCGCGCACCGCCGACTTCGAGGTGGACGTCCCGTCCGCCGTCGCCACCGTCCGCGACGTGGCGCCCGACGTGCTGTTCCTCACCAGCCCGAACAACCCCTCCGGCGGGTCGATCGCCCCCGCGGACCTGCGGCAGCTGCTGGACGCCGCGCCGGGGATCGTCGTCGTCGACGAGGCGTACGCCGAGTTCTCCGGGCAGCCCAGCGCCGCCGCCCTGATCGACGCCTACCCCACGAGACTGGCCGTGGTGCGGACGATGTCCAAGGCCTTCGCGTTCGCCGGTGGCCGGCTGGGCTACCTGGCGGCCGCGCCGGCGCTGGTGGACGCCCTGCTGCTGGTGCGGCTGCCGTACCACCTGTCCTCGATCACCCAGGCGGCCGCGTCGGCGGCCCTGCAGCACGCCGACGAGACGCTGGGATCGGTGGCGCGGCTGGTGCACTCGCGCGAACGGACGGCGCAGGCCCTGCGGGACCGCGGGTTCCGGGTGCTGCGGTCCGACGCCAACTTCCTGATGTTCGGGCCGTTCGACGACGCACCCGCCGCCTGGCGCCGCTACCTCGACGTCGGGGTGCTGCTGCGGGACGTCGGGATCCCCGGCTTCCTGCGGGTCACCATCGGCACCGACGACGAGAACGCGGCCTTCCTGGCCGCCTGTGACGCCGTGCTGGCCACGGCCGGAGAGCGGAGCGAGGCGCAGGCATGACGGGGACGAGCGGCCGGCGGGCGCGCATCGAGCGCACCACCCGGGAGTCGACCGTCCTGGTCGATGTGAACCTGGACGGCACCGGGACGGTCGAGATCGACACGGGCGTGCGGTTCTTCGACCACATGCTGATCGCCTTCGGCACGCACGGCGCCTTCGACCTCACGGTGCGGGCGACGGGTGACGTCGACATCGACGCCCACCACACGGTGGAGGACACGGCGATCACGCTCGGGCAGGCGCTGGCCCAGGCGCTGGGGGACAAGCGGGGAATCCGGCGCTTCGGCGACGCGTTCGTCCCGATGGACGAGACGCTGGCGCACGCCGCCGTCGACCTGTCCGGCCGGCCCTTCTCGGTGCACACCGGCGAGCCCGACTCCGTGCTCGGGTTCACCGTGGGCAACAACTACCCGGTGGTGCTGAACCGGCACGTGTTCGACTCGCTGGCGTTCCACGCCCGCATGGCGCTGCACGTGCGGGTGCTGTACGGCCGGGACCCGCACCACGTCTGCGAGGCGCAGTACAAGGCCGTCGCGCGGGCGTTGCGGGCCGCGGTCGAGCCGGACGGGCGGATCACCGGCATCCCGTCGACCAAGGGCGTGCTGTGAAGTGGCTCGGCATCGCGCTGCTGGCGCTGGCCGGGTTCCTGGTCGGCGGGGTGGTGTCGCTGTGGCGGGCGGACTCCCGGGTCGGGGCCGTGATCACCGGGGTGTTCGCGGCCGGCGCGGCCGTGGGCGGAGTGCTGTGGTTGATCGAGTGAGCGGTCTGCAGGTCGGAGAGGGGACAGCGTGAGCCGGCGCGTCGTGGTGCTCGACTACGGCTCGGGCAACCTGGCCTCCGCGGAGCGGGCGTTGCGCCGGGCCGGCGCGGACGTCGAGGTGTCCGCGGACTTCGACGCCGCCCTGGAGGCGGACGGCCTGGTGGTGCCCGGGGTCGGCGCCTACGCGGCGTGCATGGCCGGGCTCGCCCAGGTCCGCGGCCCGCGGATCATCGGCCGGCGGGTCGCCGGCGGCCGGCCGGTGCTGGGCATCTGCGTCGGCATGCAGGTGCTGTTCGACGCCGGCGTGGAGCACGGCGAGCGGACGGCCGGCGTCGGGGAGTGGCCGGGCACCGTCGAGCGGTTGCAGGCGCCGATCGTGCCGCACATGGGCTGGAACACGGTGCAGCCGGGCGACGGCTCGGTGCTCTTCGACGGCGTCGACCCAGACACCCGGTACTACTTCGTGCACTCCTACGCCGTCCGCCGCTGGGAGCTCGAGGTGCAGCGCCCGTTCACCCCGCCGGCCGTCACCTGGGCCGAGCACGGCGGCGACCGGTTCGTCGCCGCCGTCGAGAACGGCCCGCTGTCGGCCACCCAGTTCCACCCGGAGAAGTCCGGGGACGCCGGGTCCGAGCTGCTGGAGCGGTGGATCTCCCGGTTGTGAGCCGGCCGGGACCCGGCGGCCTCACAGCAGGGGCACCCCGGTGACCGATTCCTCGTACCCCGGAGCCCAGCACTCGCTGTAGCCGCCACTGCCCGTGTCGATCCGGGCGTGGGCCTTGTGCGGCAGGTGGGAGTAGGTCCCGCGGTACGTCCCGTCGGCGCCGCGCACCAGATCCAGTGTCTCGGTGTCCGGCCCGCATCCTGGATCGGGGCCGGAGACCGGCGGCACGCGGAGAACCCTGACGACGTGCACCCTGTCCGCTCCGGGGGTGAAGCTGATCGTCCGCGACGATCCGGCGATCGTGCCGGTGCAACTCGTGCGGGAGCACCGCCACGTTGCGGTCGTCGTCGTCCCGACCGGATACCCCCGCTGCGGTCCCGAGGGGAAGGTCTGCGTCACCCGCCACGTCGTGCGGTAACCCGTGACGGTGGGGGTCGGCGAGGACGACGCGGGAGGCGTCCTATCGCTCCTCCCGGAGCTGCCCGGTACCGGAGGAGCCGGAGGAGCTGCGGTGGTCGGCGAGGTCGCCAGGACGGAGGCGGTGGTCTGCGGCATCACGGACTGGGTCCCGCGTCCCGTCCCGGCCGTGCTGACCGCGGCTGTTGCGCCGGGATCCGTGCTCGCCGTGGTCGATGCCGTTCCTGGAACCGCGCCGGCGATCCGGGCCGCATCGACGTCGGACGGTGTGCCAGGACCGGAGGGCCGCAGGAGTAACACGCCGGCGAGGACGATCGCCGCCACGACGACGCCGGCTCCGATCAGGACCGACGGCCGCCGCCACGGCGGTGTCGACGGTGACGGCGCCAGGTGCGTCACCGCCGGGGTCGTGAGGTCGCCGAGCGGCGGCCGGCGCGGAGACCGCTGCTTGTCGGACCGGTCGACCCACACCCGGCGGCCGGTGGTCGGGTCGCGCTCCGGCTGCAGCAGGTCCGAGTCTGCCGGCCGGGTGGCGGAGACCTGGTACACCCTGCGGTCTGTCATGCCGGTGTCCTCCATCTGTTCGTCACCGGAACGGACTGGCGGCACAGCAGGGCGAGTTCGTCGTCCAGAAGACCTGCGTCCAGCGCGTCCAGGACGGGATCCAGGGTGCGCCCGGGCAGCGTGACCCACCGTTGGGATCCGTGACCACCGTCCAACTGCAGCAGGGCCTTCCACCAGGACGCGGCTACGACCCTGACCGTGACAACCCCCCGTACCCGCTCGCCGTAGTGCCGGTGGTCGGGCACGGCGGCGACCGGTCCGTCGTCGTCCAGCGGCGCTTCCATCGGAAGCGGGCGGAGACCGGCGACGACGTGGTCCACCAGACCGACCTCGGTATCGGACAGGACCGTCCGCGCCACTGGTCGGCAGCGCGACCAGTGGCGGGCCAGGACGTCCTGGGCCTGTGCGCGGCCGATTCTCGTTGCGCGGCCGGCGACGTAGAGATCGGGCCCGAAGGCGGTGCGGTCCACGTACCAGCCGAATCGCTCCGTGGCACGAGCCGGACGGACCCGGGGAGCGCCGGGGGCGGCGATCCGGCGGATACCGATCCGGCGCTCGGCCAGGAGCACCGTGGCCACCGTCAACGCGACCGCCGCCCGCAGCTGGTCACCGGCCGCGAACTCGCCACCGATCTCCAGTCGCCCGGGTCTCGGGCGGACGAGCACTCCAGGGGAGCCGGCCCGATCGAGGACCAGCATGAGCGGGATGGCCATGCGCCGCGCGACGAGTCGGGCCAC
Organism: Nakamurella endophytica; assembly: GCF_014646215.1. Taxonomy (GTDB): domain Bacteria; phylum Actinomycetota; class Actinomycetes; order Mycobacteriales; family Nakamurellaceae; genus Nakamurella; species Nakamurella endophytica. The sequence continues at coordinate 15,324 of NZ_BMNA01000010.1, read as the reverse complement.
CGGAACGACCGCATGGTCGCGCACCTCCACGCTGATGTGCGTGGAATAGCCGACGAGCCGGTGTCCACCGAGTTGGGCGGCCAGGTGCCGCTCCGCTGCCGCCGCGTGCGCGAGCACGGTGTCCGTGCAGCCGGGTTCGAGGACCACCGGCGGCGTAGCGATCTCTGCGTGCGGCCCGTCCGTGGTGATCGCCGCCCCGGTCGGACAGCGGCGAGCCTGAGGATCACCGGGATCGATTGCCCGCCCGGGGCCCGGGAGGTCGCGCCAGACGGTCCTGGCGTCGACCGGCCGGTCCCCACCTGGAGGGCCCGTGTAAATTTCGTACTCACGTTCGACGCCGATCACGCGGCCACCGGACCAGCGGCCGATGACCTCGGCGAGGGAGTCGGGCTGTGCTGCCGCCATGGTGGCGCGCACCCTGTCGAGAGGAGCTGTCCGGCGGTCAGGAACCGGTGCCCGTTCCGCCGCCCTGGTCCGTCCGGGCGGGTGACTCCTGGTCGGGGTTCTGGGGCTGGGTCCGGCGTTGCAGTCGCTCTCGCGCGGCTGCGACGGTGTTGTCGGCCATCGCGCCGACGGTCTTGTCCTTGACCGTCGAGAAGAAGTCCTCACCGACGCCGGTCACCGTCTCGGTGGCCGTCGTGGTGACCCGCTCGACGAGGGACGGTGCGGCCGCGGCCGCGGCGACCGCGGGCACGTCCCCGGCATTTCCCTTCTCGCCCATCCGCATCCTTTCGTAGAGCCCTGACCTGCGCCGATGGTGGACCCTACGATGTGAGGGGCTGTCCGACAAGCGCTGATTGTCGGGTGTGGTGCAGGGATGACGACGCACCCCGGACGGTCGCCGCCGTCGCGGCTCGACTTACGGACCATGCGCAGGGTCGGTCGCCGCCACGGACTACCTCACCGGTGCTGGGCCGGGGTGGGCGCCGCTGTTCGGCCGTCGGGTCTGCGTGCCACGATCACGGTGCGGAGCGGGGCGGTGCACCGATCCGGTGAACCGGTCGGCCGGGCTGGACAGCCGCCGAGCCGTGGCCCTAGTGTCGAACATGTGTTCGACCAATGGGACGCCGCGCCGCCGACGCCCCGCGAGCACCTGCTGGCGGACCTGCGCCGCCGGATGGCCGCCGTGATCCCGGGTGGCGAGCGGGTCGGCCGCCCGTTGCAGGAGTCGGGGTCGGCCGCCCTGGCGCCGGATCCGGACGTGGTGCAGCTGACCGACGACGACCCGGCCGCCACCGGACCGGTCGCCGTCCCGCCGCCCACCGCCGGCCGGGAGGTCGCCGGTCGGTTCGATCCCGCCGCGTTCGATCCCGCCACGGTTGCCCCTGCCGGGGATCGCGGCGCCGCCGACCTCGTCGCGGTGGACCGTCCCGATCCCGCCGCCCTGGGTCCCGTCGCCGCTCCGACCCGGCGCGAGGTGCTCCCGGCGCCCGCTCCGCTCGCCGGGATCCTGCCGGCCGGCGGGCTGCCCCGCGGAGGCGTGGTGTCGCTCGCCGGCGGCCAGGGTACGACCAGCCTGCTGCTCACCCTGCTGGCCGCGCCGGCCCCGACGTGGAGCGCGCTGGTCGGCATGCCCGGTGTGGGCCTGCTGGCCGGTGCCGAGTTCGGCGTCGACCTGGACCGCGTCGTCCTGGTGCCGGATCCGGGGCCCGATGTGCTGCAGGTGCTCTCGATCCTCGCGGACGGCATGGACGTCATCGCGGTCGCCGCCCCACCCGGCGGGTTCACGGCGCCGGCCCGGCTGCGCGTCCTCGCCGGGCGGCTCCGCCAACGCGGCGTGGTCCTGCTGGTGGCCGGCGCGTGGCCGGGCGCGGACCTGGTGCTGCGGACCCGGATCACCGGGTGGTCCGGCGCGGACCACGGCCACGGCCGGCTGCGGGACCGGGAACTGTCCGTGGAGGTGCGGGGACGCGGTGCCGCCGGTCACCCGCGCCGGACGACCGTGCTGCTGCGGTCCACCCGGTCCGCCGTCCAGGTGCAGCCGGTGACCGTTCCCGCCGCGCCGGTGCAGGTGCCGGTGGCGGCGCAGGTCGGGTGACCCGGGTGCTCGGGCCCGGTCGCTCGCGTCGGTCCGGTGGGTGTCCGATGCCGGCGGCGCGCTGCGCCACCGGGGAGTCACCGTGCGGCGCCAAAGGCGACCGGGTCAATGCCGCCAGCCCACCACCGCGCCGCGCGTCGAGCTGCCGATGCTGCGCACCCGGCCGCGGACGGCCGCCGCCACGTCGATGCCGCCGGTGCGGGCCAGGGTCAGCGCCACCGCCACGGTCACCAGGCCGGGCAGCACGGCCCCGGCCAGCAGGCCGGCGCGCGGACCGAGGTGCTGGATGATCGCCCCGACCACCGGCCCGCCCACGCACCCGGCACCGAACACCGCCACCAGGTAGATGCCCATGACCCGGCCGCGCATCTGCTCGCCGGCGGCCAGCTGCACCGTCGCGTTCGCCGACACGCCGAACATCACCGACGCCAGGCCGGTGACCGTCAGGGCCGCGGCGAACGCCACCTCGCCGGGCGCCAGGGCGGCGAGCAGCTGCGCGGAGGCCAGCGCCCCGGCCAGCGTCACCAACTGCCGCAGCCGCAGCGGACCCCGCCGGGCCGCCAGCAGCGACCCGACCACCGATCCGCCGGCGAGCATGCAGGTCAGCAGGGCGAACCCGCTCGGGCCGCCGTGGAACACGGTGGCGGAGAAGGCCGCCAGCGTCACCGGGAAGTTCATCGTGAAGAGCGAGAAGGTGGCCGCCAGCACCATCGGCCACCACATCTGCGGCCGGGTGTGCATGGTGCGGGCCGCGTCGATCGCCCGCATCGCACCCGCCGCCGAGCGTGGCGTCAGGTGCAGGTCCGCCGTACGCACCCGGGTCAGCGCGAACACCGACGCGCCGAACGAGGCGGCGTTCACCACGAACGCCGAGCCGATGCCGATCCACCCGATCAGCACGCCGCTGACCGCGGGACCGACGGTCGCACCCAGCTGGAACGCGGCCGAGTTGAGGCTGATCGCGTTGCGCAACTGCCCGGGGCCGACCAGCTCCCCGGCGAACGACTGCCGCGTCGGGTTGTCGACCGCCGTCGCCAGGCCGAGAACCGTTGCGACCGCGAAGATGTACTCGACCCGCACGGTGTGGGTGAGCACCAGCGTGCCGAGAACCGCGGCACAGCAGGCGATCACGGTCTGGGTGGTCAGCAGCACGGTGCGCTTGGGGTAGCGGTCGGCGAGCGACCCGCCCACCGGACCGAGCAGCAGCGTGGGCAGGAACTGCAGGGCGGTGGTGATCCCGACGGCCGTCGCGCTCCCGGTGAGGGTGAGCACCAGCCAGTCCTGCGCGATGCGCTGGGTCCAGTTGCCGATGTTGGCGATGAGCTGACCGGTGAAGAAGACCCGGTAGTTGCGGATGCGGAGCGAGGCGAACATGGACGAGCCCGCACGGGCAGGGCGAGGCGAGAGCACGAGGATCCCAACGTTTCGTATGCGGAACTGACCGGTCCATCCTGACCTCGGCGCTGCTCATTACATGTCAGAATCAGCCCTATCACTCTCATCGTGTTCCGTGATGATTGCTGCCGGGCGGCGCGGGCGGCGCGGGCGGTGCGCGGCCGGACGGTCGGAAGGGCGGCGCATGTACGACCCGGAACAGCTGCGGACCCTGGTCGCCGTCGCCGACACCCTGAGCTTCACCAGGGCCGCCGAACAGCTGGGGCTGCGGCAGCCGACGGTCAGCCAGCACGTGCGCAAGCTGGAGGTGGCGGTCGGCCGTCCGCTGTTCCTGCGGGACACCCGGTCGGTCACCCTGACGGCCGACGGCGAGGCGATGACCGGGTTCGCGCGGACGATCCTGGCGGCGCAGCAGGAGGCCGAGAGCTGGTTCACCGGCCGCGGGTTGCGGGGCCGGCTGCGGTTCGGGGTGTCCGACGACCTGGCGCTGACGGCGCTGCCGCGCATCCTGCGGGAGTTCCGCCGGCTGTACCCGCGGATCGACCTGGAGCTGACCGTGGGGCAGAGCGCGGGCATCCACCGTCGGCTCGAGTCCGGGCACCTGGACGTGGCGTTCGTCAAGCACCAGCCCGGTGACCCGCGGGCGGCGGTGGTCCGTCGTGACCGGCTGGTGTGGGCGGCCGCGGACGGCACCCGGCTGGATGCTGCCGAGCCGGCACCGCTCGTGGTGTACCAGGCGCCGAGCCTGAGCCGGTCGCTGGCCGTGCAGGCGCTCGAGGCGCAGGGCCGGCCGTACCGGATCACCTGCACGGTGCGCGGTGTGAACGGGGTCCTGGCCGCTGTCCGGGCCGGTCTCGGGATCGCGGTCTTCCCGCGGACCCTGGCGCCGGGGGACCTGGTCGAGCTGGGTGCGTCGGCCGGGCTGCCGGAGCTCGGCGAGATCGACTTCGTGCTGCTGACCGGTCCGCGGGCGCCGGCCGAGGCGGCCGGGGCGCTCACCACGGCGATCCTGGGCCACAACCGCGCCCTGCACTGAACCCGGCTCCCGGCGGTCCGGGCCGCCGGCTGGCCGGTCGGTGGTCCGGTCGTCGGCTGTCGGTGCCGTCTCCTACGATCGAACACAAGTTCGATACAGGAGGCGCGATGGTGAATGCCGTCGAGAGGGACGTCGGGCCGGCACCGGGCATCGGCGGGCCGGGACCAACCGTGCCGGGCGGGCGTGGGGAAGCGCTCTGCCTAGCAGGACGGCCCGGTGCCGCCGGTGGCCGGTTGCCGTGGCCGGGTCGTGCCGGGGTGCGGCCGTGGAGGTGACCGGGGAGGGTCCGCACCGGACCGTGGCCGTGTGGTGCCCCGACTGGCCGGTCGCGGCCGGATTGCGGGCGGCGGGTGCGCCGTCCACCCGGCCCGCCGCGGTGTTCCACGCCAACCGGGTCCGCACCTGCAACGCCGCGGCCAGGGCCGAGGGGATCCGGGTGGGGCAGCGGCGCCGGGACGCCCAGTCGCGCTGGCCGGAGCTGCTGGTGCTGCCCGCCGACGCCGATCGGGACGCGCGGATGTTCGAGCCGGTCGCGGTCGCGGTGGAGGACATGGCGCCGGCCGTCGAGATCCTGCGGCCCGGGCTGCTGGTCTGTCCGGTCCGCGGGCCGGCGCGGTACTGGGGGTCCGAGGAGGCGGCCGCCGAGCGGATCGTGGACGCGGTCGAGGCGCTGGACGTGGAGTGCCAGGTCGGGATCGCCGACTCGCTGGCCGTGGCGGTGCTGGCCGCGCGGCGCTCCGTCCTGGTCCCGCGCGGCGGGTCCGCCGCGTTCTGCGTGCCGCTGCCCGTCGGCGAGCTGGCCAGGGACCCGGCGATCGCCCCGCCGGAGCGCGCCGAGCTGGTGGACCTGCTGCGCCGGCTGGGGATCGACACCGCGGGGGAGTTCGCCCGGCTGCCCGAGGCCACGGTGGCCACCCGGTTCGGTGCGGACGCCGTCGTGGCGCACCGGCTGGCCCGCGGGCTGGCCGAGCGCGGGGTGTTCCGCCGCGTCGTGCCGGAAGAGCTCGCGGTGGAGCAGGTGTGCGACCCGCCGCTGGAACGGGTCGACACGGCGGCGTTCCTTGCCAGGGCGCTGGCCGAGCGGTTCCACGCGGCGCTGGCCGACGCCGGACTGGCCTGCACCCGGCTGGCCATCAGCGCGGCCACCGACCGCGGCCGCGAGCTGACCAGGACCTGGCGCTGCGCCCGGCCGCTCACCGCAGCGGCGACGGCCGACCGGCTGCGCTGGCAGCTAGACGGCTGGCTGACCGCCGGCCGCACCCTGTCCCGGGACGCCGACAGCACGCCGATCGACGGGGACGGCCACGGTCCCGGCGGCATCACCCTGCTGCGGCTGGAGCCGGTGGAGGCGGTCGACGCCGGCCTGGTGCAGTACGGGCTCTGGGGGTCCGACGGCGAGGACGACCAGCGCGCCGGGTGGGCCTGTGCCCGGGTGCAGGGGTTGCTGGGACCGGAGTCAGTGCTGTCGCCGGTGCGCTCGGGCGGCCGCGGACCGGGGGACCGGATCACCCTGGTGCCGTGGGGCGAGGAGAAGGTCCCGGCCCGGGACCCGGAGGCCCCGTGGCCCGGCGCGTTGCCCGCGCCGTCGCCGACCCACCTGTCCGCCGACCCCGCCGGCGGGCCGGTCGAGACGGTCCGGCTGCTCGACGGCGACGGCGACGAAGTGGTGCTGACCGGGCGCGGGCTGCTGTCGGCGGACCCGGCACGGCTGGTCGGGGTGCGCATCGACCCCTGCCAGGTGCTGGACTGGGCCGGGCCGTGGTTGCTCGACGAGCGCTGGTGGCTCGCCGCACCGCCGGACGGCGCGCCCCTGGTGGCTGCCCGGCCGGCCGTCGGAGCACACGGCGTGCAGCGGGTGCCGCTGGGCGGCGCGCCGCTGGTGGCGGCCCGGCCGGCCGGGTCGGGGCCGCCGGGTCCGTACAGCACGGGGCCCTACGAGCCGGGGTACCGCCCGGTGCGCCGGGGCCAGCTGCTCTCCCGCCGGCTGCCCGAGGACGAGGACGCCGCCGGCCCGGACGCCGTCGAGGTACTGCCGGGCGTTCCGGGCACGGTCGGCACCGTCGGCACGGTCGGCACGGTCGGCACGGTCGGCACGGTCGGCACGGTCGGCACCGTCGTCACCCGGCCCGCCCGCCACCGCGCCCGGCTGCAGGTGCTGACCGACACCGGTGCGGCGCTGCTGCTGCTGCACCGGGCGGACGGCTGGGTGGTCGAGGGGGTGTACGACTAGTGGCCTGGTCGAACCCACCGGTGCCGTGGGGCGAGTTGGAGCGGGCGTTGTCCGGGCGCCAGCCGCTGCCCGGGCGGGGCCCGGACGAGGTGCTCGCGCGCCGGCAGCGGGCGGCCGAGGCGGCGGAGTCCCTGGCCGCCCGCCGGGCGGTCCGCGCGGCGGACGCCGGTCCGGTCCCCTACACCGAGCTGCACTGCCACTCGGCGTTCAGCTTCCTGGACGGCGCCTCGACACCCGAGCAGCTCGTGGCGGAGGCGCTCCGGTTGGGTCTGGAGGGTCTCGCGCTGACCGACCACGACGGCTTCTACGGCGTGGTGCGGTTCGCGGAGGCGGCGGCGGGCACCGGTCTGCGCACCCTCTACGGGGTCGAGCTGTCGCTGGGGCTGACCGAACCGCAGCTGGGTGTCCCGGACCCGGCGGGGGAGCACCTCCTGGTGCTGGCGCGCGGCCAGGAGGGGTACCGCCGGCTGGCCGGGGAGATCACCAGGGCGCAGCTGGCCGGTGGCGAGAAGGGCCGTCCCGTCTACCGGCCCGCCGATCTGGCCGCCGCCGCGGGCGACGAGTGGCTGGTCCTCACCGGGTGTCGCAAGGGCCGGGTGCGGCGGGCGTTGTCCCGCACCGGCGCGGACGGGGCGAGGACCGAGATCCGGGGTCTGGTCGAGCTGTTCGGCCGGGACAACGTGGCCGTCGAGCTGACCGGACACCGCGCACCCACCGATGACGAGGACAACGACGTGCTCGCCGCGCTCGCCGACGAGCTGCGGCTGCCGGTGGTGGCCACCACCGGCGCGCACTACGCGGCACCGGAACTGGCCAGGCTCGGGATGGCGATGGCCGCCGTCCGGGCACGCCGCAGCCTCGACGAGGCGGACCCGTACCTGCCCGCCGGCCCAGGAGCGCACCTGCGGTCGGGGGCCGAGATGGCCGCCCTGTACCGGCGGCACCCCAGGGCGGTGGAGACCGCCGCGGCGATCGGGCGCGAGTGCGCGTTCGACCTCATGCTGGTCGCCCCGCAGCTGCCGCCCTATCCGGTGCCGCCGGGACGGGACGAGAACAGCCACCTGCGGGCGCTCGCCCTGGCGGGTGCGGCGCACCGGTACGGCCGCCCGGAGGACAACCCGGCGGCCTACCGGCAGATCGAGCGGGAGCTGGCGATCATCGCCGAGCTGGACTTCCCGGGCTACTTCCTGATCGTCCACGACATCGTCGACTTCTGCCGTCGCGCCGACATCCTGTGCCAGGGAAGGGGTTCGGCTGCGAACTCGGCGGTCTGCTATGCGCTCGGGATCACCGCGGTGGACGCCGTCGAGTACGGCCTGCTGTTCGAGCGGTTCCTGGCGCCGGAACGCGACGGCCCGCCGGACATCGACGTGGACATCGAGTCCGACCGGCGGGAGGAGGTGATTCAGTACGTCTACCACCGGTACGGCCGGGAACGCGCCGCCCAGGTGGCCAACGTCAACACCTTCCGGCCGAAGATGGCGGTGCGGGACATGGCCAAGGCCTTCGGGCACTCACCCGGCCAGCAGGACGCTTTCTCCAAGCAACTGGACGGCTGGACGCCGCTGGCTCACCAGCTGCGGGAGATGGAGCAGCACCGGGAGGCCGCCGGGGACGGGGACGCCGGCACCGGCTCCCGCCTGCTGGAGCACGAGATCCCGGTGGAGGTGCTGGACCTGGCCGGCCAGGTGCAGGACTTCCCGCGGCACCTGGCCATCCACTCCGGCGGCATGGTGATCTGCGACCGGCCGGTCGGGGAGGTGTGCCCGGTGGAGTGGGCGCGCATGGAGAACCGGTCGGTGCTGCAGTGGGACAAGGACGACTGCGCCGCCATCGGGCTGGTCAAGTTCGACCTGCTGGGGCTGGGCATGCTGTCCGCGCTGCACTACGCGGTGGACCTGGTGCGCGAGCACGAAGGGGTCGAGATCGAGTTCCACAAGCTCGACCTCGAGGAACCGGCCGTCTACGAGATGCTGCGCCGGGCCGACTCGGTCGGCGTCTTCCAGGTCGAGTCCAGGGCGCAGATGGCCACCCTGCCCCGGCTCAAGCCGCGCACCTTCTACGACCTGGTCGTCGAGGTGGCGTTGATCCGGCCGGGGCCGATCCAGGGCGGCTCGGTGCACCCCTACATCCGGCGGCGCAACGGCGAGGAGCCCGTCGTCTACGACCACCCGGTGATGGAGCGGTCGCTGGCCAAGACCCTGGGCATCCCGCTGTTCCAGGAGCAGCTGATGCAACTGGCCGTCGACGTCGCCGGGTTCGACGCCGGGGAGGCGGACCAGCTCCGCCGGGCGATGGGCGCCAAGCGTTCCGGCGCCAAGATGGCCAAGCTCAAGGAGCGGCTCTACACCGGGATGGCGGAGAACCACGGCATCACCGGAACGGTCGCCGACCGGATCTACGAGCGGCTGCTGGCCTTCGCCAACTTCGGCTTCGCCGAGTCCCACGCCCTGTCCTTCGCGGCACTGGTCTTCTACTCGTCGTGGATCAAGCTCCACCACCCGGCGGCGTTCACCGCGGCGCTGCTGCGGGCGCAGCCGATGGGTTTCTACTCGCCGCAGTCCCTGGTGGCCGACGCCCGCCGGCACGGGGTGACGGTGCGCCGCCCCGACGTCAACCGTTCGCTCGCCGCCGCCACCCTGGAACCCGGCCCGGACGGCCGGCCGGCCATCCGGCTGGGCCTGGCCGGCGTCCGGACCATCGGCGACGAGCTCGCGGAGCGGATCGTCGCGGCCCGGCCGCCGGAGGGGTACGCCGACATCGACCAGCTGACCCGCGCGGTCACCCTCACCGTCGCGCAGGCCGAGGCGCTGGCCACCTCGGGAGCGTTGGATCCCGTCGTCACCGGCCACGAGCGACCCGGCGACCCGGCGGCCGGGCGGGCCGGGCGGGACCGCCGGCAGGCGTTGTGGGCCGCGGGTGCCGCGGCGGGGGACCGTGCCGGGACGCTCCCGGGCAGCACCGTCGGGCTGCAGGCGCCGCCGCTGCCCGGCATGAGCGAGATCGAGCTGACCGTCGCCGACATCTGGGCCACCGGGATCTCCCCGGAGGCCTATCCGACCGAGTTCTCCCGGGACCACCTGGCCGCGATGGGGGTGCGGACGGTCGCCGAGCTGGCCGAGGACGTCCCGCACGGCACCCGGGTGCTGGTCGCCGGCATCGTGACCCACCGGCAACGGCCGGCCACCGCCTCCGGGATCATCTTCATCAACCTCGAGGACGAGACCGGGATGGCCAACATCGTCTGCTCCAACGGCTTCTGGGCGCGGAACCGGCGGGTCGCCCGGGGCGCCGGCGCGTTGCTGGTCCGCGGCCGGCTGGAACGGGCCGGTGGTGCCTTCTCGGTGCTGGCCGACCGCATCGCACCCATCCAGCTGGTCGCCACCACCCCGTCCCGGGACTTCCGGTGACCGGCTCCGTCCCGCCGGCCCCAGCGGGCCCGCCGCGGCCGCCCTGCAGGACCGGTCTCCGCCGTGCGCTGCGGGCACGGCGGCCCGGTCTGGCACGATCGGCTGCCATGCGCGCGGGTCGGGGTCGAGCGGTGCGGTCCGGGTGGCGGCGCCGCCGATGAGGATCGCCACCTGGAACGTCAACTCGATCCGCGCCCGGCTCGACCGGATGGTGGACTGGCTCGGCCGCAGCGACGTCGACGTGCTCGCCGTCCAGGAGACCAAGATCCCCGACGAGTCGTTCCCGGCCGCCCCGTTCCTCGACCTGGGCTACGAGGTGGCGCACCACGGCACCTCGCAGTGGAACGGTGTCGCGGTGCTGTCCCGGATCGGCATCGACGAGGTGCAGCAGGGCATCGACCTGCTGCCGGGCTGGGGGGATCCGGCGGTCGCCGAGGCCAGAGCCCTGGGGGCCCGGTGCGCCGGTGTCTGGGTGTGGAGCCTCTACGTGCCCAACGGCAGGGCACAGGACGACCCCCATTTCGCCTACAAGCTGGCCTGGCTGGACGGGCTGCGGCGGTTCGCCGCCGGGCGCCTCGCCGAGCGACCCGACGTGCAGCTGGTGCTCTGCGGCGACTACAACATCGCGCCGACCGACGACGACGTCTGGGACCCCGAGTACTACCGGCCGTTCACCCACACCACCCCGGCCGAGCGGGCCGGGTTCCAGGCACTGCTCGACGCCGGCTTCACCGACGTCGTCCGCCCCTACACGCCGGGCCCCGGCGTCTTCACCTACTGGGACTACCAGCGGCTCGCGTTCGCCAAGCGGCGCGGCATGCGGATCGACTTTGCGCTGGCGTCACCCGCGCTGGCCGCCAGGGTCACCGGCGCCCTGATCGACCGGCAGGAGCGCAAGGGCAAGGGCGCCTCCGACCACGCCCCGGTCATCGTCGAGCTGACCGACGACCACCCCGAGCCACCGCGCCGGGTGCCCGCGCGGCCGGTCCCGTCACCCCTGCCCGCGGATCCCGCGGCACCGGACGGGCCGAGCGCGGACGCCTCGACCGCCGACGCCTCGACCGCCGACGCCTCGACCGCCGAAGCTGCGACCGCCGGCGCCCCGACGGCCGACACGTCGACCGCCGGCGCCACGCCCGGTACGTCCGCGGTCCCCTCGGCCCCGGACGCGCAGCCGGCACTGTTCGAGGAGCCCTGGTCGTGACCGGGTCCACGGGCGGGAGCGCGGAGGGCGTCGGGGGTACCGGCGGTGCCGAGGACGCTGCCGCCGGGCCGGTCCGCGTCCTGGTCCTGCAGCACGACCCGTCCGATCCGCCGGAGCTGCTGGCCGGGTGGCTCGAGCAGGCGGGCGCCCGGATCGAGCTGTGCGTGGCCCACCGCGGCGATCCGGTGCCGCGGACCGCGGCCGGCTGGGACGCGATCATCAGCCTGGGCGGCGAGATGGGTGCCCTGGACGACGACGTGGCGCCGTGGCTGCCGGACACCCGGCGGCTGCTCGCCGACGCCGTCCGGACCGGGACGCCGTACCTGGGCCTGTGCCTCGGTGCCCAGCTGCTGGCCGCGGCCACCGGCGGCCGGGTGGCGCGCGGAGCCGACGGCCCGGAGATCGGCGCCTACCTGGCCGCCAAGCGGGACGCCGCGACGGACGACCCGCTGCTCGCCGACCTGCCGATGACACCGGACGTGCTGCACTACCACGACGACGTCGTGGAGACCCTCCCGCCCGGTGCCGTGCTGCTGCTGTCCTCGCCGGGCTACCCGCACCAGGGCTTCCGCGTCGGGCCGGCCGCCTGGGGACTGCAGTTCCACATCGAGTGCTCGGCCGCCACCGTCCGCGGGTGGGCGGTCGGGGAGATCCGGGCCGCCGAGCGACGGATGGGGACGGCGCTCGACGACGCGGCCGAGGCGATCGCCCAGGTGTGGCCGCCGGTGATCCGCCGTTTCGTCGGCCTCGCTGCTGCCCGGCGCCGCGGCGGGGCGTCCCTGGCCGGCCGGCGGCTCCCGCTGGCCGGTGCCCCATGACCCGGGTACGCCCGTCCGCTGCCGGCGGGTGTCCCGTGACCCGGTACGCCCGCCCGCTGCCGGGCGGTGCCCCGTGACGCGTCCCGCCCCGCGGACCCTGGCCCGGTTCGGCCTGTCCGACACGCCCCGGGTCGTCGAGGACCTGCGGGCGGTCGGACTCCTGGCCGTCGACGGGACCGTCGGCGAACCCGACCTGCCGATGCTCGCCGCCGTCTCCCGGACCGGCCGTCCCGACCTGGCGGTCGCCGGCCTGGCCCGGTTGGTGCAGGCCGGCGCCGACCGCGCCGCCGTGCTCGAGGCGCTACGCGACCAGCCGCGCTTCCGCGGCCGGTTGCTCGCCGTCCTCGGGGCGTCGACCGGACTGTCCGACCACCTCGCCGCCCACCCGCAGGACTGGGAGCGGCTGCTGGTCGAGGCCCTGCCGGGACACGAGCTGGTGGATCCGGCCGGCATCCGGGCCGGGATGCTCGCCGCCGTGGGCGTCGAACCGTCGGCGCCGCCCTGCACGGGCACCGGCGGCGCCCGGGCGTCCGTGACCGGCGGAGCCGCCGTCGCCGCGCTCCGGCGCGCCTACCGCAGCACCCTCCTGGTGATCGCCGCGCACGACCTGGCGCCGGCGGTGGAGGCCTCGCTGCCGGCCGCGGCCCTGCCGGCCGTCTGCCGGTCGCTGACCGAACTGGCCGACGCGACGCTGCAGAGCGGCCTGGCCGTCGCGGCCGCCGCCCTGCCCGCCGCCGCCGCGCCGGCCCGGCTCGCCGTGGTGGCGATGGGCAAGTGCGGCGCCCGCGAGCTCAACTACCTGTCCGACGTGGACGTGATCTTCGTCGGCGACCACCCCGACGACGCGCCGGACGGGGCCGACGAGACCCGCATGCTCGCCACGGCCACGACCCTGGCGTCCTCGCTCATGCGCATCTGCGGCCAGGCCGCGTGGGAGGTCGACGCCGCGCTGCGTCCCGAGGGCAAGGCGGGTGCCCTGGTGCGCACACCGACCAGCCACGCCGCCTACTACCGCAAGTGGGCCAAGACCTGGGAGTTCCAGGCCCTGCTCAAGGCCCGTCCGGCCGCCGGGGACCAACCGCTCGGCGACCGGTTCATGGAGATCGTGGAACCGGGCGTGTGGAGCGCCGCCGGGCGGGAGTCGTTCGTCGACGACGTGCAGGCCATGCGCCGCCGCGTCGAGGACAACATCCCCGAGGACCGTCGCGACGGCGAGCTCAAGCTCGGCGTCGGCGGGTTGCGGGACGTGGAGTTCGCCGTCCAGCTGCTGCAGCTGGTACACGGCCGGACCGACCCCGAGCTGCGCCTGCCGAACACCCTGATCGCGCTGCGCGCCCTCGTCCGCGGCGGCTACGTCGGGCGCACCGACGGCGCGGACATGGCGGCGGCCTACACCTTCCTGCGGCGGGTCGAGCACCGGTTGCAGCTGCAGCGGCTGCGACGGACGCACCTGCTCCCGCAGGACGACGCCGACCTGGAGTGGCTGGCCCGGTCCGACGGCTACCTGTCGACCGGCCACGCCAGCGCCGCCGACGCGTTCCAGGCCGACCGGGTGCAGCACCGCGCCACGGTCCGGCGGCTGCACGAGAAGCTGTTCTACCGGCCGCTGCTGCACGCCGTGGCCGCGGTGCCCGGCGAGGAGCTGCGGCTGACGCCGGAGGCGGCCGCCGAACGGCTCGGAGCCCTGGGTTTCCGCAACCCCGACGCCGCCCTGCGCCACCTGGCCGCCCTCACCAGCGGTGTCAGCCGGCGCGCCGCCATCCAGCGCACGCTGCTGCCGGTGCTGTTGGAGACCTTCGCCCGCAGCCCCGACCCGGACGCCGGGCTGCTGGCCTACCGGCAGGTCTCCGACGCCCTGGCCGGCACGCCGTGGTTCCTGCGGCTGCTGCGCGACGAGGGACTCGTCGCCCAGCGGCTGGCCACGCTGCTGGGCGGCTCCCGGCTGGTCGGCGACCTGCTCACCCGCGCGCCGGAGGTGCTCCGGCTGCTGGTCGACGACGTGGCGCTGACCCGGCCGGAGCCGGAGGACGTGCGGGCAGCGCTGCTCGCCCGGGCCGCCCGGGCGCCGTCCGCCCAGGAGGCCGTCGACGGTGCCCGCTCCGCCCGCCGGCACGAGATGCTCCGGCTGGCGTGCGGCGACCTGCTCGGCCTGATCGGCGGGACCGACATCCTGCGCGGCCTGACCAGCGTGGCCGAGGCGACGGTCCAGGCCGCGTTCGCCGCCGCCACCCGGCAGGTGGTCCAGGAGCGGGGCGCCGAGCGGGCGCGCATCGCGGTCGTCGGCATGGGCCGCCTCGGCGGGGCGGAGGTCGGGTACGGCTCGGACGCCGACGTGGTCTTCGTCGCCGAGCCGCTGCCCGGCGCCGACACGGCCGCCGCGCTGGACGACGCCAACGCCGTCGCGGACCTGATGACGCGGCTGCTCGGCCGGCCCAGCCCGGACCCGCCGCTGCCGCTGGACGCCGACCTGCGACCCGAGGGTCGCAACGGGCGCCTGGTCCGGACGCTCGACGCCTACCGCAGCTACTGGCAGCGCTTCGCAGCGCCGTGGGAACGGCAGGCGCTGCTGCGCGCCCGGCCGGTGGCCGGCGACGCCGAGCTCGGCGCCGCCTTCGTCGCGGCCGCCGACCCGTTCCGGTACCCGGCCGACGGGCTGGACCAGCGGGACGTCATCGAGATCCGCCGGATCAAGGCCAGGGTGGACGTCGAGCGGCTGCCGCGCGGCGCGGACCCGAACACCCACACCAAGCTGGGCCGCGGCGGCCTGGCCGACATCGAGTGGACCGTGCAACTCCTGCAACTGCGGCACGCCGGCGCGGTGCCGTCGCTGCGGACCACCGGCACGCTCACCGCCATCGACGCGGCGACGACCGCCGGGCTGCTGTCCGTCGCGGACGCCGCCGCACTGCGGGACGGCTGGCTCGAGGCGACCCGCACTCGCAACGCCCTGATGCTGGTCAGCGGCCGCCCGAACGACCAGATCCCGGCGCACGGCCGCGAGCTGGCGGGCGTGGCGCGGGCACTCGGCTACCCGGAGGGGGGCGACCCCGGGGTGTTCGTCGACGACTACCGGCGGGCCGCCCGCCGCGCCCGCCAGGTGGTGGACCGGCTCTTCGACGGCAGCTAGCTGTACCCGGCCAGGACGTTGGTGACGGCGGGGCGGCTTGAACGTGGGAGAACCTCCGGGTGGGGT
>NZ_BMNA01000009.1 GCF_014646215.1 Nakamurella endophytica | reverse complement strand
GCCCCACACCGCCATCGGACGCAACGCCCCGATCACCCGCTTAACCAACCTGTCCGGTCAGTACACCTAGGGCCGGGATGCGCCGTGCATCCCGGCCGGCATGCCCGACCGGACCCCGGCGGTCGGGCCGGGTGACCGCCGACGTCCCACGAGACCGCCGGCGTGCAACGTCGTTGCCAGCAGTGCCAGCGCGACGACGAAGAGCAGCCGACCGGAGGTGACGGAGGCGCCGCCGATCAGCACGGCGCCCACTCCGAGCGCCAGCCCGGCACCCGCGGCCGCCCGCGCTGCGCGCCGCCAACCGGCCCAGAGCAGGACGACCGTAGCCACGACCAGGACCCGCACCGGGAGCTGCGTGCCGGGGATCGGGCCGACCGCCTTGTAGGCCACGTCCGGCACCAGGTCCCAGGTGGTGCAGCGGCTGTAGCCGTCCCAGGTGACCGTGCAGTACCCGGGGTTCCACGCCCAGTCGAACCCGGGCTTGATACCGCCGCGTTGCCACGGCAGACCGAGGCTGGCGAGCATCGCGACGAGCATGACAGGGACGGACCGGGCCGGCAGAGCAGGCAGCCGGATGGTCCGGAGGGCGTCTGGGCGTCGCCGGGAAGGCGGCCCGTGCGAGCCGGCGGGACGGGGGAACGGAGCTGCGGACACCGACGAAGTCCTTCTGTTCGAGATCTTGACCGGGGGTCCGACGGCGCCGGCGTCCGATCGGATCCCCTCGATCCGGTGTCACGCACGGCACATCCGTCCACGCGGCGACGACCCGGGGACGGCGTGGGGGCCGGCGGGGCGGACCGTTGCCGCACGATCGTGGTGCTGGCCGCACGGCAGGTCCATCCGTGATCGAGTACCGGCGTGCGACGGTCCGAATCGACGTTCCCGCGGTTCCGTGTGCGGTGGTTGTGGCGGCCGGCCGGGACGCAGCCCCCCGCAACGGCGCGGATCAGCGGGCCGAGGTCAGCGGCAGCAGTCACCCATGCCGCTTCAGGCCAAGTCAGGGTGCGCCGCTTCCTGCGCGATGTCGGCGCATCGATGTGCGCTCTCGCGGGGCCGACGGCGACGAAGTGCTCCCAGCCGTGGCCCGGGCCAGTGCTGAGGAAGAGAGATGTCGAAACGCTGGTGACGCTTGCAGGCGTCGAGGGCCCTATCGCTCGGTCCACCGGTCTGAGGGGGCAGCGGCGGCAACACGCGCGATGACCTCCGGCGTCTTGCGGCCCAACAGCCGGTCCGCTTGCACGCGCGTCTGGGCTGCCACGACATCGGCGCGAGAGACCTTGACGACCCTCTTGCCCGTCGTCGTGAGTGCACGGTGGTCAGTCGCTGTCATCGCCGCTCCTCTCCTCGTCCAGTCCAGTGTCCACTTCGAACTCCACGTCGTCCAGGTCTGGCGGTGGTCCTGCCTCGAGCGCGGCGAGACGAGGTGTGCTTGCGAGCACAGAGATGATGTCGGCGTCCCGGTCGGCCGGTGACTGCCGCTTCAGCAGTCGCGACAGGATCTCCTGGCCCTTGGCGGCTCGAGACGGCTCCGAGTCGACGCTGAGCTGCTCGGCCCACTTCGTCCGCTCGAACCACTGCCCTCGCTCATCGCGTGTCCGCTGCAGCCAGGCGGTGATCAGCGCTCCAGCCAGAGTGAGAACACCGCCGGCAGCGCCGGAGATCACGAACGCCCACCACGGTGTCACGGCGCCGCCGCTCGCCTCGGCGGTCGGTCGGTTCCAAACCGGATCGGCACCACGACCATCCGTTGGTGCCCGCGGTGGAACAGCCGTTCCAGTTCGAGCTGCGCCCGACGCACACGAGGTGCACGGGCACTTCTGCGGGCGATCCCGACGCGGGGTCGAGCACCCGCCAGGACCGTCGGCGCCCGGAGCCCACGCATCGGCTCAGCGTAGGGCTCGGCGCCGGCTGCTGAGCGGACCGCAGCGAGTTCGCAGTCCTACGTTCCGGTCATCGGCTCGCCCCTCGGCTGCTGTCAGTCCGGAGAGCCGGACCGGACGTTCGTGTCCGACTCCCCCCGTCACCCACGGACCGGCAGCTCCACCCGCACCGCGAGTCCCCCACCGGGGACCGGCGCGGCGGTCACGGTGCCGTCGTGCGCCGCCACCACCGCCCGCACGATGGACAGGCCCAGGCCGCTGCCGCGGTGGCCGGTGCGGGCGCGGTCGCCCTGCCGGAACGGCTCGAACAGCTGCGACACGGTCGCCGGGTCGATCTCGGCGCCGCCGGAGCGCACCCGCACCACCGCGCGGTCGCCCTCGACCGCGGTCGACACCGCGAGTTCGCCGCCGACCACGTTGTGCCGCACCGCGTTCTCGACGAGATTGCCGACGACCCGCTCCAGCAGCGCCGGGTCCCCGGACACCGGTGCCGGCCGGGCGTCGACGGCAACGGTCACCCGGCGCTCGGCGCGCTCCCCCGCGACGGCCCGCAACGCCGGCTCCACGAGCGCGGCCAGGTCGACGTCGCGACGCTCGGAGATCCCGCTGCCCTGCGTGCGCGCCAGGAACAGCAGCGAGGTCAGCAGCCGGTCGGCGCGATCGGTGGCCTCCCGCACCACGTCCGCCATCCGCCGCAGGTCCTCGGCGTCGACATGCGGGTCGGCCAGGGTGACGTCGACCTCGGTGCGGATGACCGACAGCGGCGTCCGCAGCTCGTGCGAGGCGTTGGCGACGAACCGCCGTTCCGCGTCGAACGCGGCCTGCAGCCGCCCCAGCATGTCGTCGAAGGTGTCCGCCAGCTCGGCCACCTCGTCGCGCGGACCCGGCAGCTGGATCCGCCGGTCCAGCGACGCCTCGGACAGCCCGCGCGCCGCACTGGTCAGCACCGACAGCGGCCGCAGCGTCCGGCCGATGAGCACCCAGGACACCATCGCACCGGCCACCACCAGCAGCGGGAACGCGATCGACCCGACCAGCAGCACGGTCTCCCGGCCCTGCCGCACGACCTGGTCGGAGAACGCGGCGGCGTCGGTGATCCGCCCGTCGATCTGCACCGGGGTCCCGGGCGGGAACCGCGGCAGCGCGGCGACCACCCGCCCGACCAAGAGGTACGCCAGCGCCAGCATCAGCGCACCGACCAGGGACAGCAGCGCCGTCGACAGCAGGGTCAGCCGGAGCCGCAGTCCACCCCGCACCGGACCGCGGCCGCCACCCCCGACGGGCGGGGAACCGTCCGGCGGCGGAACCGGCGGCGCGCCGCGGACCGCACTGCCGCGCGGGACGGCGCCGACGCGGGCCGGCGCGTGCTCGGCGACCGGCTCAGGCCGGCGCATCGGCGGACACCCGGTACCCGGCGCCCACCACGGTGTCGATCAGTCCCGGCTCGCCGAGCTTGCGGCGCAGCGTCATCACGGTCACCCGCACGGTGGTGGTGAACGGATCGGCGTTCTCGTCCCAGACCCGTTCCAGCAGCTCCTCGCTCGAGACCACCGTGCCCGACGCGGACATCAGGACCTCGAGGACGCCGAACTCCTTGCGGGTCAGCTCGACCGTGGTGCCCGCGCGGGTCACGGTGCGCCGCGCCGGGTCCAGCTCCACGTCGCCCGCCCGCAGCACCGGCGGCGCCGCCGGCGTCGCCCGCCGACCGAGCGCCCGCACCCGGGCGACCAGCTCGGGGAACGCGAACGGCTTGGCCAGGTAGTCGTCCGCGCCCAGCGACAGCCCCTCCACCCTGGCGTCGATGCCCGACGACGCGGTCAGCATCAGGACGCGGACGATGTCGCCCGCGGAGATCAACTCGCCGAGCAGCTCGTCGCCGTGCATGCCGGGCAGGTCCCGGTCGAGCACCACGACGTCGTAGCGGGTGAATGTGGCCTTCTCGTGCCCCTCGTTGCCGTCGTACGCCACGTCGACCGCCATGCCCTCCGAGCGCAGGCCGCGCGCGATGGCGTCCGCCAACCGCTGCTCGTCCTCGACCACCAGTACCCGCATGTCACGCCTCTCCTGCCGGTCGGCGGCCGGACAGCCCGCCGGGAGTGTCGAAGGGATCCGCGTCCGGGCCCGCCGGCG
This sequence comes from Nakamurella endophytica, assembly GCF_014646215.1. Lineage (GTDB taxonomy): Bacteria > Actinomycetota > Actinomycetes > Mycobacteriales > Nakamurellaceae > Nakamurella > Nakamurella endophytica. The sequence goes on along the minus strand of NZ_BMNA01000009.1, from coordinate 114,802 downwards.
TCGCCGCTTCGCCGGACCGGCGTCCGGCCCGGTCGGCGAACGTCTCGGTGACGGTGCGCGCCAGCACCTGCGCCGTCAGGCCGAGTTCGATGAGCAACTCGGCGCGGCTGGCGGACTCCAGGAACCGCTGCGGCAGCGCGACGACCTGCACCGGCACGTCCGTGCCGGCGAGCGCGTCCACCACGGCGGCGCCGACGCCCCCCGACCGGCCGCCGTCCTCGACCGTGACGACCAGCCGGTGGCCGGCCGCCAGGTCGACCAGCACCGGCGGCACCGGCAGCGCCCACCGCGGGTCGACGACCGTCACGCCGATGCCCTGGTCGGCCAGCCGCGACGCTGCCTCCACCGCCATCCCGCCGAACGCCCCGACAGCGACCAGCAGCACGTCGTTCTCGTGTCCGGCACGCGGCTGCGCCAGGACGTCCACCGCACCTCGGCCGCCCTCGACCGGGACCGGGCCGCCGTCACCGGACGTCACCCGGCGCAGCGCCGGGACCTCCTGCGGTACAGCACCCTTCGGGTAGCGCAGCACCGTCGGCGCGTCGCCGACGGCCAGCGCCTCGAACAGCTCCTCGGACAGCGTCACCGCGTCCCGCGGCGCCGCCAGGCAGAGCCCCGGCACCAACGCGGCGAGCGACATGTCCCACATGCCATGGTGACTCGGCCCGTCCTCGCCGGTGATGCCGGCCCGGTCGAGCACCACCGTGACGCCCAGCCGGTGCAGTGCGCAGTCCATCAGCAGCTGGTCGAACGCGCGGTTGAGGAATGTCGCGTACACCGCGACGACCGGGTGCAGGCCGCCCATCGCCAGCCCGGCGGCCGAGGTGACCGCGTGCTGCTCGGCGATGCCGACGTCGTAGAAGCGGTCGGGGAACGCGGCGGCGAAGGCGTCCAGCCCGGTCGGGCCGCTCATCGCGGCGGTCACCGCGACGACGTCGTCCCGCTCGGCGCCGGCGCGCAGCAGCTCCCGGCTGAACACCGAGGTCCACGACGTCGACGGGGTGACCTTGGGCCGCCCGGTCACCGGGTCGAACGCCGGCGGCGAGTGCATCTGCTCGGCGTCGTCGTTCTCCGCCGGCGGGTACCCCTGGCCCTTGCGGGTCAGGCAGTGCACCAGCACCGGCCCGCGGAAACCCTTGGCCCGGCTCAGCGCCGACTCCAGCTCCTCGACGTCGTGGCCGTCGATCGGCCCCAGGTACTTGAGCCCGAGGTCGGAGAACATCGCGGGCGGCAGCAGCCAGTCCTTGACGGCCGTCTTCACCGCGTGCAGCGCGCCGTACAGCGGCCGGCCCACGACGGGCGCCCGCGGCAGCGTGCTCTTGACCTGGCCGAGCATCCGCTCGTACCCGGGTCGCAGCCGCAGCGCCGCCATCCGCTGCGCCATGCCGCCGATCGTCGGCGCGTACGAACGGCCGTTGTCGTTCAGCACCACGACCAGCGGCCGGCCGCTGCCGGCGGCGATGTTGTTCAGGGCCTCCCACGCCATCCCGCCGGTCAGTGCACCGTCGCCGATGACGGCGACCACGGTGCGGTCGGACTCACCGCGCACCTGGAATGCCTTGGCCAGCCCGTCCGCGTAGGACAGCGAGGTGGACGCGTGCGAGTTCTCCACCCAGTCGTGCTCGGACTCGGCGCGGCTGGGATAGCCCGACAGACCGCCGCGGGTGCGCAGCCGGTCGAAACCGGCCGCCCGGCCGGTCAGGATCTTGTGGACGTACGCCTGGTGTCCGGTGTCGAACACGATGGGGTCCGCCGGCGAGTCGAAGACCCGGTGCAACGCCAGGGTGAGCTCGACCACGCCGAGGTTCGGGCCGAGATGGCCGCCGCGGGCGGAGGTGTGCTGCACCAGGAACTCGCGGATCTCCCCGGCCAGCGCGCTGAGCTCGTCCGGCCCGAGGGTCTTCAGGTCCGCCGGACCGCGCAGCCGCCCGAGCAGGCCGCTGCGGGCGTCCTGCCCGGAGGTCCGGCCGGTCCTGGGCCGGATGCCGGTGGAGTCGGTCGCCCGTCGATGCGGCACCAGCTCTCCCTACCTCTCCCCGTCCACGCCCGGACGGACCGGGCGGCGTCCCGATGGCCTGAGCCGCGCCTGCGTGGCCGCCCGCCCGTCGACGGTACCGGCCCGACCGCTCCACGGGTGGACGGGCGGCACCGGGTCGCGGTTGCCCCGGCGGCGGGGACGGAACGGCAGCCCCGGTCCGGCGCCGGGACGGCGGCCGGCGGTACGGTCCGGCCCGTGACCCCGTCCCTCCGCCGGGTGGCCGGCGCACCGCCGGCGGTCATCGCGCACCGCGGTGCGAGCGCGGACCACCCGGAGAACACCATGGCCGCCTTCGAGGCGGCGTGGGCCGCCGGCGCCTCCTGGCTCGAGACGGACGTGCAGCCCACCGTCGACGGTGTCCCGGTGCTGCTGCACGACGACAGCGTCGAGCGGACCACCGGCAGCACCGGGACCGTGCGGGCGTTGACGTCGGCGCAGCTGGCGGAGCTGGACGCCGGGTCCTGGTTCCTGCGGGACGCCGTAGCGGCGGCCGCCGACCCGAACCGCGACCCCTCCCCCGGCAGCGACCGCCCGCCGACCGCTGGTGCCGTCCACCGGATCCCGACGCTGGCCCAGCTGCTGGCGGCGCTGACGCCGGGCCGCCGGCTGCTGCTGGAGATCAAGGGCGCCCACACCCGCGCGCAGGTCGCGGCGGTCCTCGACGTCCTCGGGCGGTCCGGCGCCGATGACCGGGTGCTCGTGCAGTCCTTCGAGCTCGACGCGCTGGGCCACGTCCGGGCGCTGCAGCCGCACCGCCCGGTCGGTGTCCTGGTCGAGGACGTCGCCCTGGACCCGGTGCAGCTGTGCCGCGACCTCGGCGCGGTGGCGTGGAACCCGTGGTTCGGGCTGCTCGACGAGCGGCCCGGGCTGGTGGCCGAGCTGCACGGGTACGGCGTCGCGGTGGCGCCCTGGACGGTCGACGACCCGGCGGCGTGGCAGCGGCTCGACGACCTGGGCGTGGACGGCCTCATCACCAACCGGCCGGGGGCGTTGGTCCGCCGGCTGGCCGGGCACGGCCACTGAGCCGGCGTCCCCGCCCGTGCGTGCCGCCGCGCGACGGAGTGCCCGCGCGGCGCGTGGGTATCGTCGCGGAATGCCGGTCGCCCGCCTCCTCACCTCCGACCACCGCCGCCCGCGATGACGGTCACCGACGACCTGGTCGTCCTGGTGGACCCGGCCGGTCGACCCATCGGGCAGCACGACCGCAGCACCGTGCACGGGCCGGAGACGCCGCTGCACCTGGCCTTCTCGCTGTACCTGTTCGACGAGGCCGGGTCGCTGCTGATGACCCGCCGAGCGCTGGACAAGCGCACCTGGCCCGGCGTGTGGACCAACAGCTGCTGCGGACACCCGCGACCCGGTGAGCCCGTCGAGGAGGCGGTGCGCCGGCGGCTGGACGACGAGCTGGGCGTCGAGGTGGCCGGCCTGCGCTGCGTGCTGCCCACCTTCTCGTACCGGGCCAGGGACGCCGGCGGCACCTGGGAGAACGAGCTGTGCCCGGTGTTCGTCGGGCGCGCGGTGCATCCGGACGGGGCCGTGCGGCCGAACCCCTCGGAGACCATGGAGACCAACTGGGTGGGGTGGGACGCCGTGCGGACCGCAGTGGCCGCCGCGCCGTGGGCGTTCAGCCCGTGGAGCGTCCGGCAGATCGCCGAACTGGGACAGGACGCGCTCGCCGAGGCGAGCGGCCGCGGATGAGCCGCGTCGTCGTGATCGGCGCCGGCCTGGCCGGCCTGTCCGCCGCGTGCCGGCTGGTCGGTGACGGCTGGGACGTCACCGTCGTGGAGCGGGAACCGGTGCCGGGCGGGCGGTCCGGCCTGCTGCAGCGGGACGGTTGGACCTTCGACACCGGGCCGTCCGTGCTGACCATGCGGGACCTGATCGCCGACGCGCTGTCGGCCGCGGGCACCGACATCGCCGACGTCCTGCCGCTGCGCCGGCTGGATCCCGCGTACCGCGCGCGCTTCGCCGACGGCAGCACGATCCACGTCCGGCACGGTCGCGACGCCATGCGCGAGGAGATCCGCGCCACCTGCGGCGACGCCGATGCCGACGCCTTCGACGGCTTCGTGGACTGGCTGCGGCGGCTGTACGAGGTCGAGATGCCGCACTTCATCGACCGCAACTTCGACAGCCCGCTGGACCTGGTGGCCGACCCCCGCGCCGCCGCGACGCTGGTCCGGCTGGGCGGCTTCGGCCGGCTCGGACCGGCGGTCCGGCGTCGCTTCCGCGACCCGCGGTTGCACCGGTTGTTCAGCTTCCAGGCGCTCTACGCCGGCCTGTCGCCGCAGTCGGCGCTGGCCATCTACGCGGTGATCACCTACATGGACAGCATCGAGGGCGTGTGGTGGCCCGACGGCGGCCTGCACGCGGTCCCGCTGGCACTGGCCACCGCGGCCGAGAAGGCCGGCGCAGAGGTGCTTCTCGGCACGGGCGTGCGCACGGTGCTGCGCCGGCCGGACACCGGCGCGGTGGCCGGGGTGGAGCTGGACTCCGGCGAGCGGATCGCCGCCGACGCCGTCGTCTGCACCCTCGACCCGGAGACGGCGTACCGGTCGCTGCTGCCGGACCTCTCGCTGCCGCGGCGGGTGCGACGCGCCCGGCACTCGCCGTCCGCGGTGGTCTGGCACGTCGGCGCGCGCGGGCTGCCGGCGCCGGGCACCGCCCACCACAACATCCACTTCGGCGAGCAGTGGGACGAGTCGTTCGAGGCGCTGCTCGACCGCCGGGAGCTGATGCCCGACCCGTCCCGGCTGGTCACCGTGCCGACGGTGACCGACCCGTCGATGGCCCCGCCGGGATCCACCTCGATGTTCGTGCTGGAGCCGGTGCCGCACCTGGGCTCCGCGATCGACTGGCGGCGCGAGGCCGGGCCGATGCGCGACCGGCTGCTCGCCTTCCTCGCGGAGAACGGCTACCCGACGGACGTGGCGGTGGAGGAGCTGGTCACGCCGCTGGAGTGGCAGCGGATGGGGATGGCCGGCGGCACGCCGTTCGCCACCGCGCACACCTTCGGCCAGACCGGGCCGTTCCGCGTCCGGAACACGGTGCGGGAGCTGCCCGGGCTGTTCCTCGCCGGCTCCGGCACGGTGCCCGGTGTCGGCGTGCCGATGGTGCTGGTGTCCGGCAAGCTCGCCGCCGAACGGGTCCGCGGGTATCTGCGGGACGGCGCCGCGTGAGCGCGGCGGACCTCGCGGAGCGGCAGGCCCGGCTCGACCGGGGCTACCGCGAGTGCCGCCGGCTGACCTGGCGGTACGGCACCACGTACTACTGGGGCGCCGCCATCCTGGCCCCGGACCGGCGACGGCACGTGCACGCGGTGTACGCGCTGTGCCGGCTGGCCGACGACATCGTCGACGACCCGCCGCCCGGCACGACCGGCACAGCCGGCCACACCGGCGCGCCGGGCGACACCGCGGCCCGGCTCGCCGATTTCGCGACCGGGTTCCGCACGGCGCTGGCCGCCGGTGACGCCGACGAGCCGGTCCTGGCGGCCGTGGTCGACACCGTGCTGCGGTGCGACATCGACCCGGAGTGCTTCGACCGCTTCTTCGGCGCCATGGCCATGGACCTGACCACGACGACGTACCGGACGTGGGCGGACCTGCTGGGCTACATGGAGGGGTCGGCGGCGGTCATCGGCGAGATGATGCTGCCGGTGCTGCGTCCGACCCGTGCCGGCGCCCGGGAGCCGGCGCGGGCGCTGGGGTTCGCCTTCCAGCTGACCAACTTCCTGCGCGACGTCGACGAGGACCTGGACCGCGGTCGGGTCTACCTGCCCCAGGAGGACCTCGAGCGGTTCGGCGTCGACGTGCACGAGCGCCGGGTGACCCCGCAGTGGCGGGCGATGATGGCGTTCCAGATCTCCCGCAACCGCCGCCTGTACCGCGAGGCCGACACCGGGATCGCCCTGCTGCCGGGACGGTCCGCCCGCTGCGTGGGGGCGGCGCGGGTGCTCTACTCGCGCATCCTGGACCGGATCGAACGCGCCGACCACGACGTCTTCACCGGCCGCGCCCGGGTACCGACGTGGCAGAAGGCCGCGACCGCGGCGCGCATCGTCGTGGCCGGCCCGGGACGGGCGGCCACGGCGGGCGCGCCGGCGCCGCGGGGACGTGCCGCAGAACGCCCGGCAGGCCGGTCCCCGGCCGCCGGCAGGGAGGGAGCCGACCGTGTCCGTTGAGCCTCGCCGGGACACCCGTCCGCAACGGCCGTCGCGGATCCCGGCGGCCGTCCGGGCGCGGATCCCGCTGGCCTGGGCGCCGCAGCCGCCGGAGCAGCGGATGGCGCCGTCCTGGCGGCAGGCCCGGCCGAGTCGCATCGCCGCCGCCCTCCGGGTGGCCCAGGGCCGGGATCCGGGCGGCTGGTACGTCGTCGGCGCCAGCGGCGACGTCGGCCGGTCGACGTCGGTGACCAGGACCATCGCCGGCGTCGAGGTGGTGCTGTGGCGGGACGCCGACGGCGCGCTGGTCGCCGGGCCGGGCGCCTGCCCGCACCTGGGCGCGCTGCTGACCGGGTGCACCGTCGCGGACGGCACCCTCTACTGCCGGTGGCACGGCTACCCGATCGAGCCGCGCGGCGACGCGTCGTGGCGGCCCTTCCAGGCCCTGGACGACGGCGTGCTGCTGTGGGTCCGGCTGCCGACCCAGGGTGAGACGCCGACCGAGCGGCCGGCCCTGCCGGTGCGGTCGCCGGCGGACCTGTCGGTGTCGGCGGTGATGGTCGAGCCGGGCACCTGCGAGCCCGAGGACGTCATCGCCAACCGGCTGGACCCGTGGCACGGGGCGTGGTTCCACCCGTACTCGTTCAGCCACCTGACCGTCGACGACGCTGCGAGCGACGAGAGCACGCTGGTCGTGGACGTGACCTTCCGACTCAGCCGCAACGTCGGCGTGCCGGTGCGGGCGGCGTTCACCTGCCCCGACGCCCGCACCATCGTCATGACGATCACCGAGGGCGAGGGCGCCGGGAGCGTCGTCGAGACCCACGCCACCCCGCTCGGTGTGGACGCCGCGGGGCGGCCGCGGACCATGGTCACCGAGGCGACGATCGCCTACTCCCCCCGTTCCGGGTTCGGGGTGGCCCGGGCGCTGGCGCCGGTGCTCCGCCCGGCGATCAAGCGCACCGCCCGGCGCCTGTGGGTCGACGACCTGGCCTACGCCGAACGCCGCTACGCGCTGCGCGCCCGGGGCGAGTACCCGGGCTGACCGCCCGGCCGCCGCCGGCCCGGGCGCCCGGCCAGCACCCGGCGGGTGACCCCCGCCACGGGGTGCCGGCCGGCCATCGGGGTGGACCACAGGTCGTGACCGGCCACCCCCCAGCCGGACAGCACGGTGTTCGCGGCGGCCCAGCCGGTCGTCGCCGCGCGCTCCATCAGAGCGACCGGCAGGTCCGAGCGCACCCAGTCGCCGGCCAGCACGAGTCGCGGGTCCGGCGTGAGGACGCCCGGTCGTCGCTGCCATCCGGACGGGTCCAGCAGCGGGCAGTCCTGCTGCAGCAGCCACTCCTGCGCCCGCACGCCCGCCGCTGCGGTCTCCGGGTACACCCGGTGCAGCTCGGCCCGCAGCTGCTCGCGCAACGCCACCTCGTCGGTGCCGGGCGGCACGGCGTAGGCGTGCACCTCGACCACGGACCCGCGGTGCCGCTGCGCCCAGCGTGCCGCGCCGGCCTCGAAACGTTCGAGCACGGTGACGTTGTCGAGCGGGCCGTAGCCGCTGGTGCCCAGGAACGGCGACCGGTCGGCGTCGACCGCCCGGTCCAACCACAGCCGCCAGACGGCGAACGGCGGCGCCGACCGACCGGCGGCGACCGCGTCGCGCCAGGACCCGCCGGGCAGACCGGCACCGTCGGCGACCAGCCGGCGGGCGGTGCGCGGGTCGACGGCCAGCACCACGGCGTCCGCGGCGTGCTCGGCGTCCGCGAGCACCGTCCGGGCCTGCGGACCGGTCAGGTCGACACCGAGGACCTCGGCACCGGTGCGGATCTCGACGCCGCGCCGCTGCAGGTACCGGGCCAGCGGCGCCCACAGCGCGGTGTCGTAGTCGTCGTCGGGGACGTCGAACAGCAGGCCCTCGGCGGACCCGACGAAGTAGCTGTGGAACATGGCGACCAGCTCGCCGGCGGCGAACTCCCGCGGGTCGGCGAAGAAGCTGCGCGCGAAGACCTCGAGCGCCAGGTGCCGCGCGGCGTCCGGGAAGCGCAACCGGTCCAGGAACTCCGCGGCGCTCTCCCCGTCGTAGTCGGCGAACGTGCGCGGGAACCGCACGTCGAGCAGCTCGAGGGCGGCGGCCACGTCGACCCTGGCCAGGTCCCGCACGGTGAACGACGGGCTGCGCAGCACGAAGGCGGCCAGGTTCAGCGGCGGGGTCCGCGGGATGCCGGTGAAGGAGTCGCGGTGCCCGCCGGCCAGCACCAGCGGGTAATCCTCGACCGGGACCAGCCGGCCAAGCGCCGGGTCGGCGCGGCGCAGGAGCGCGCGCAGGTTGTAGTACTGGCGGAAGAAGGCATGGAAGCCGCGGCTCATGGTCCGCTCCGGATCCCCCGGCACCGGCCAGGCCCGCACCCGGCCGCCCAGCTGCGGCGCGGCCTCCAGCAGGGTCACCGCCACGCCGCGCTCGGCCAGCCCCGCCGCCGCCGCCAGCCCGGCGATGCCGCCGCCGATGACGGTCACCCGGCGCCCGCCCGGGTCGCGCAGCACGCCGGCGGGACCGGGGTGGCGGTGCGCCCGCGGGTCGCGACCGGGCCGCCAGCCGGTCACCCGCCGGCCGCCGGCCTGCTCGCCCGGACGGTGTGCAGGATGTCCCGCTGCCAACCGGACACGGTCCGCACCCGGACGTCGACGAACCCGGCCCGGTGCAGCCGGTCGGTGAACTGCTCGACGGAGTCGAAGCGCTGCACGCTCCGCCACAGGTAGCGGTAGATGCGGCTGCTGCCCGAGGTGAGCAGGCTCAGCGGCACGACGACGGCCCAGCACACCGCCGTCCACACCCGGCCGGCCCGCCGGGAGCCGGCGACCGAGTACTCCTGGACGGCCAGGGTGCCGCCGGGGCGCAGCCGGTCGAACAGCGCCGCCAGCACCGCGTCCCGGTGCTCGGCCGGCACGTTGCGGAACAGGTAGGCGGCCAGCACGCCGTCCAGCGGCGCGCCGACCACCCGGTCCACGGCGTCCGGCACCGGCGGCACCAGGTCCTCGGCGCGGGCGTGCAGGAAGCGCACCACCGCCGGCCAGGCCCGGCGCCGAGCCTGGGCCAGCATGCCCGCCGAGGCGTCCACGCCGACGACCTCGACCGGACCGCGGTCCGGTGCGACGTCCGCGGACAGCCGGTCGAGCAGCGCGCGGGTGGACGCCCCGGAGCCGCAGCCCAGGTCGAGCAGGCGCAGCGGACCGGTCGCCGGCAGCCGTTCCACCAGCGCCTTGGCCGCCATCCGCAGGTGGTGGTGGTAGCCGGGGTTGAGCGCGACCATCAGGTCGTAGCGGGGCGCGGCCGCGTCGAAGGCGGCCTCGACGTCCAGCCCGCCGGCGCCCGGTGTCCCGGCGGGCGGGGACCCGTCCGGCCGGACGGTGGTCATCGGGCGTCCTCCCGGTGTGCGGCGGCGCCGGCGTTCGACGGGCGACCGGGGACCGCCCGGCCGGCCGCGGCGCGGCGGGACGGGCCGTCGGTGCACCGGCGCCACAGCAGGATGGTCAGCGTCACCATCGCCCAGCCGAAGCCGAAGTCCTCGATCGGGATGTCCCACGGGAAGCGGATGCCCAGCGTCTGCCGGGCGTCGTACAGCACGATGGGGTCGGCCAGCCGGGTCAGGTAGCCGTCGACCGGGATCTGGAAGCCCAGCACGATGACCATCGAGATCCAGTACCGCCGGGTCCGGAAGATCCCCGTCCGCAGCCCCCACAGCTCGAGCGCGACCACCGCCAGCACGGCCACGACGGTCAGCGCGGTGTACTCAGGCACCCCGGGCCTCCGCGTCCCGGCGGGCCTGCTTGCGGTCGAGGACGGCGCCGACCGCGCCGTAGGTGAGCAGCCCGCAGATCGGGATCACGACGAAGAACACCAGCTCCTCGATCGGCATCCGGAACGGCAGCTGGAGCCCGGTGACGAACCGCGGGTTGTAGGTCCAGTGGCCGCGGACGATGCCGACGACGTCCCACACCGAGAACACCAGGACGACCGGCAGCACGGACAGCAGCAGCGCCCGGACGCGGCGGTACACGCCGGCGTGCAGCACCAGCTCGAGCGGTGCGGTGATCACCAGGCAGCCGGCCATCAGCAACAGGTAGCGGAAGTGGTCGATCTCGAGCTCCTGGCGGCCGGCGTCGGGGGCGGGGACCCCCACTGTAGGTGCCGGTGCCGGTCAGCCGGCGGGGACGAAGCGGGCGACGCACTCGACGTGGTGCGTCTGCGGGAAGCAGTCGAACGCGGCCAGGCCGTCCAGCCGGTAGCCGGCCCCGGCCAGTGCCGCGGCGTCCCGACCCAGCGCCGCCGGGTCGCAGGCGACGTAGACGAGCACCGCCGGCTCGCGCAGGGCCATCTCGCGGCACAGCGCCGGACCGGCGCCGGTGCGCGGCGGGTCCAGCACGACGGCGTCGACCCGGTCCGGGAGGTCGGCGACGACGTCGGCCACCGCTCCCCGCACGGTCCGGACGCCCGGCAGGTCGGCGAGGTTGGCGGCGGCCAGCTCGGCGGCGTGCCGGTCGCCCTCGACGGAGACGACCGAGCCGCCGGGCCCGACGACGTCGGCGAGCACCGCAGCGAACAGCCCGACCCCGCCGTACAGGTCCCACGCGGAGCGGATGTCGGCGTCGCCCAGCGCGGCCCGCACGGCGTCGGCGAGGACCTGTGGCGCCGCGGGGTGCACCTGCCAGAAGCCGTCCCCGGCCACCTGCCAGTCCCGGCCGGCGGCCTGCTCGACGACCAGCCTGGCGTCCTCGCCGGGCCAGGCGCTGCGCACCTCGCCGTCCGGCGCCTGCACCAGGATCACCTCGGGCAGCGCGCTGCGGCGCCGGCCCCGGTCGGCGGCCCGGCCGCGCACGGTGCCCCGACCGCGGTCCCCGCCCCGGCCGCGCTCGGATCGCCGGTCCGGACGTCTCCGACGGTCCCGCGCCGGGCCTCCCCCGGTGGGGCGGTCCTGCTCCGGCCGGCCGCCGGTGCCGCGGTCCTGCTCCGGCCGGCCGCCGGCGCCGCGGTCGTCCTCCTCGGTCTCCGGCACCCCGGCCGCGCCCCCCGGTCCGGCGACGGCCTGCCGGTCGTCCGGCCCGGGCCGGACCGGCGCGTCCCGCACCCCGGGAGGGACGTCGAGGACGGCGGCGGCCTCGCTGAACCCCGGTGCGGCGATCAGGCACGGCCGGTCCCGGGAGACCGGGACGACCCGGTGGCTGCGGACCGCGCGGGGACCGATGCGCCCGTCGGCGTCCAGCGCCCACCGCACCCGGGTGCGCCAGCCGAAGCCCGGAGCCACCCCGCCCTGAGCAGTGTCCGGTCCTGTGTCCGGGGCTGCGTCCGGTCCTGTCTCCAGGATTGCGTCCGGCAGGGCCTGCACGGTCACCGCGACGTCCAGCCCGGCCAGCCGGCGGAGCTGCTCGGCGACCACGGCGCCCTTGAGCTCGCGCTGCAGTGGGCCGGCCGCGTGCTGGAAGTCGCAGCCGCCGCAGCCCCCGGGCCGGAAGTGCACGCACGGCGCCTCGACCCGGTCCGGGTGCGGCACCAGCACCTCGACGACCTCGCCGCGGCAGAACGACGCGGGACGGACCTCGGTGAGCCGCACCCTGACCTGCTCTCCCGGCAGGCCGAGCCGGACGAACACCACCCGCCCGCCGTAGCGGGCGACGCAGTGCCCGCCGTGGGCGACCGCGTCGACCCGGACCTCGACGACGTCCCCCACGGCCAGCTCGTCCGGGTAGACAGGGACGCCGGGATCGCCCGCCGGCTCAGTCACCGTCGCCCGACACCCCGGCGCGGCGCGGGACGCCCGCCGACCGGCCGGTCCCCGCCGGCCGCTCCACCGGTCCCGCCGCCGGCCGCTCCACCGGCGCGGCCGCCGAACGCTCCACCGGTGTCGCCGCCGGACGCCGCCCGCCGTCGGCGACCCGGCCACCGCCCTCGCGGGCCGGCGTCACCCGTCCCGGCGGCGCCGGCGGGCGACGCTTCCCGCCACCGTCGGACCCGCCGTCGGAGAACTCCTGCAGGGGCGCCACGCCGGGCATCCGCGTCCGGAAGGGCAGGGTGCGGTCGGCGTGCGCGCGGATCCGCTGGTCCAGCGCCTCGGACGAGGACAGCTGCCACGGGACCGAGGTGACCATGACGCCCGGGGTGAACAGCAGCCGGCCCTTGAGCCGCAGCGCCGACTGGTTGTGCAGCAGCTGCTCCCACCAGTGCCCGACGACGTACTCGGGGATGAAAACCGCGACGACGTCACGCGGCGAGTCCTTCCGGGCCCGGCGCACGTACTCCATGATCGGCCGGGTGATCTCCCGGAACGGCGAGTCGATGACCTTGAGCGGGACCGGGATCTGCCGGTCCTCCCACTCCCGGGCCAGCGCGGCGGTGTCCTCGGGGTCGACGTTGACGGTCACCGCCTCGATGGTGTCGGGCCGGGTCGCCCTGGCGTAGGACAGCGCCCGCATGGTCGGCAGGTGCAGCTTGGACACCAGCACCACCGCGTGCACCCGGCTCGGCAGCACCAGGTCGTCCTCGTCGGCGGCGATCTCCGCCGCGACCCGCTGGTAGTGCCGGCGCACCGCCTTCATGGTCAGGAAGAACAGGCCCATCGCGGCGATGGCGATCCACGCGCCGGTGGTGAACTTGGTGACGATGACGATCACCAGCACGACCGCGGTGAAGCTGAAGCCGACGGCGTTGATGGTCTGGCTGCGGCGCATCCGCCGGCGCACCCGGCCGTCCGTCTCGGTGCGCAGCAGCCGGTTCCAGTGCCGGATCATCCCGGCCTGCGAGCAGGTGAACGAGACGAACACGCCCACCGTGTAGAGCGGGATCAAGGAGTTGACGTTGGCGTCGAACGCGACCACCAGGATCAGCGCGACGACGGCGAGGAAGACGATGCCGTTGGAGAAGGCCAGCCGGTCGCCGCGGGTGTGCAACTGCCGCGGCAGGTAGCTGTCCTGGGCCAGGATCGACCCCAGGACCGGGAAGCCGTTGAAGGCCGTGTTGCACGCCAGCACCAGGATCAGCCCGGTGGTGAACGACACCACGTAGAACGCGACCGGGAAGCCGGAGAAGACCGATTGCGCGATCTGCGCGATCATCGTCTTCTGGTAGTAGTCCGGCGGCGCGCCGACCAGCTGCCGCAGCGGGTCCTCGGCGATCTTGGCGTCGGTGATCCGGGCCAGCGCCACCAGGCCGAGGACCATGGTCACGGCCAGGCCGCCCATCAGGGCCAGCGTCGTGGCGGCGTTGCGCGACTTGGGCTTCTTGAACGCCGGCACGCCGTTGGAGATGGCCTCCACGCCGGTCAGCGCCGCGGATCCGGACGAGAAGCCGCGGGCGAGCAGGAAGACCAGCGCGAAGCCGGTGATGGAGTGCTCGGCGGTCAAGGTGTACCCGGCGCTCTCGGCCTGCATGTCGCTACCGGCGATCCACCGGACGATGCCGGTTCCGATCATCACCAGGATCGACACCATGAACGCGTAGACCGGGATCGCGAAGGCCGTGCCGGACTCGCGGATGCCGCGCAGGTTCAGCGCGGTGATCACCACGATGATGATCACCGACCACAGCACCGGGTGCTCGCCCACCGCCGGTATCGCCGAGCCGATGTTGGCCACGCCGGAGGCGGTCGACACCGCCACGGTCAGGATGTAGTCGACCAGCAGCGCGCTGGCCACCGTCAGGCCGAAGTTCGGTCCCAGGTTGGTGGTGGCGACCTCGTAGTCGCCGCCGCCGCTGGGGTAGGCGTGCACGTTCTGCCGGTACGAGGCGACGACGACCAGCATCACCAGGGTCACCAGGATGGCGATCCAGGGAGCGAAGGAGTACGCCGCGAGCCCGGCGACCGACAGCGTCGCGAAGATCTCCTGCGGCGCGTAGGCGACGCTGGAGAGCGCGTCGGACGCGAACACCGGCAGCGCGATCCGTTTGGGCAGCAGCGTGTGCGAGAGCCGGTCGCTGCGGAAGGGTCGCCCGACCACCAACCGCTTGGTCGCGGCCGTCACCTTGGACACCGCAGAAGTTTACGTGTCCGCAGCACCGCGTCGCGATCCGCTCGATCGGCGGACCCGGACGGCTCCCGGCGGCTCCCAGGTGTGGCGGGCGGTACCTTCGGGTCCGGTCGGCGGCCGGGTGTCGCCGGCCGTCGTCCGCAAGTCCGCTCGGCGTCGAGGAAAGGGTGCCCGGCGTGCACATCGTGATCATGGGCTGCGGCCGGGTCGGCTCCGGCCTGGCCAGGGCGCTGGCCCGGGCCGGCCACTCGGTGGCGGTCATCGACCGGGACCCGGCGTCGTTCCGGCGCCTGGGCCCGGACTTCCACGGCGAGCAGGTGCTCGGCATGGGCTTCGACCGGGACACCCTGATCTCCGCGCGGATCTCCGAGGCGCACGCGTTCGCCGCGGTGTCCTCGGGCGACAACTCCAACATCATCGCCGCCCGGGTGGCCCGGGAGCAGTTCGGCGTGCGGACCGTCGTGGCCCGGATCTACGACCCCAAGCGCGCCGAGGTCTACGAGCGGCTCGGCATCCCGACGGTCGCCACCGTGCCGTGGACCACCGACCGGCTGATGCGGGCGGTCATCCCCGACGGGCTGATTAGCGAGTGGCGGGACCCGTCCGGGACGGTCACCGTCGTCAACGTGCCCTACCACCGCGACTGGGTGGGCCGGACGCTAACCTCGCTGGAGTCGGCGCTGCAGGTCCGGGCCGCCTTCGTGGTCCGCTACGGCACCGGTTTCCTGCCCCGGCCGGAGACCGTCGTGCAGGACGGCGACGCCGTCTACGCGGCCGTGCTGTCCCGGGACGTGCTGCACATCGGCGAGCTGGCCGCCCGGTCCCCCGAGGAAGGTGCCTGATGCGGATCGCCATCGCCGGAGCCGGCTCGGTCGGCCGGTCCATCGCCGGTGAGCTGGTCGAGAACGGCCACCAGGTCATGCTCATCGACCGCGACCCCGAGGCCATCAAGCCGCAGCGCATCGAGGCCGCCGAGTGGGTGCAGGCCGACGCCTGCGAGCTGTCCTCCCTCGAGGAGGCCGGGCTGCAGACCTGCGACGTGGTGATCGCCTGCACCGGCGACGACAAGGTCAACCTGGTGGTGTCGCTGCTGGCCAAGACCGAGTTCGCGGTCGGCCGGGTGGTCGGCCGGGTCAACGACCCGCGCAACGAGTGGCTGTTCACCGACGCCTGGGGGGTGGACGTCGCGGTGTCGACGCCGCGCATCTTGGCCGCGCTGGTCGAGGAGGCGGTCACCGTCGGCGACCTGGTGCGACTGTTCACCCTGCGGCAGGGACAGGCGAACCTGGTGGAGGTCACCCTGCCGCCGTCCACGTCGATGGCCGGTCGGCCGGTGCGGGACCTGGAGCTGCCGCGGGACGCGGCGCTGGTCACCATCCTGCGCGGCGGCCGGGTGATCGTCCCCCAGCCCGACGAACCGCTGGAGCCGGGCGACGAGCTGCTCTTCGTGGCCTCCACCGAGGTGGAGGACCTGGTGCGGGAGGCGCTGGTCTGAGCCCGGCCGGTGCGCGTCAGTCGGTACCGGTCGCCGGCCGGGGCCGGATGTCGCCCGGGCGCCGGGTCTCGACCGCGGAGTGCCGCCCCTGCTCCGGCGGCTCGGCGCCGCTGAGGGCGGCTGCACCGGCCCCGGTGGTGGACCCGGTGCTGGACACGGTGGTGGACGCCGTGGTGGTCCCGGTGCTGGACGCCGTGGTGGACGCGGTCGCGCCGGCGGCTCGCCGGCGCCAGGGCAGGTGCATGCCGGCCGCGCTGCCCACGATCAGGACCGTGGCCACGATGGCCAGGAACCACATGGGATAGCCCATCACCAGCCGGGCCGTCGCCAGCCAGCCCACCTTGTCCGTGTCGTACAGCCAGCGCTGCACCACGAACCGGATGACGAACACCAACACCCAGACGGCCGTGGCGGCGTCGTACCGGCGGACCAGCGACCGGTCCTGCCGCCAGCGCATGCCCCGCCCGTTCAGGCCCTCCCAGACGACGCCGACCAGCGGCCAGCGCACCAGGATGGACAGCACCAGGCCGGCGCCGTAGACCACGAACGACCAGATGCCGAACAGGAAGTAGCCCTTGGCGCTGCCGGTCCGGTAGGCGATGAACGCCGCGACACCGACGCCGATCAGGCCGCCGATCGCCTGCATGACCGGCTTGCGGCGGATCAGCCGCCACGCGGCGATCACCGCGCCGCAGGCCAGGGACGAGCCGATGGCCCAGCCGAGCCCGGCGAAGGCGTTGACGATGACGAACACGACGACCGGCAGCCCCGAGTCGACCATGCCCATCGGGCCGCCGAGCTGGTCCCAGAGCGTCGGCCGGGTGCGGGCGGCCGCCTGGCCGGCGCCGTCCTCCGCTCCCGGGGCGGCCGGCAGCGGTCCGGCCGGCGGCGCGCCGGCCGGTTCGTGCGGGTGGCTCACGCGTGGGCCGGGAGCAGCTCGTACTCCGGGTTGTAGATCGTCTTGCGGCCGTCCTTGACGGCCAGCCGGCCGGTGGCCTTGACGGTGCGCCCGGTGCTGACACCGGGGATCGAGCGGCGCCCCAGCCAGATGAGCTGGACGGTGTCCGTGCCGTCGTAGAGCTCGGCCACCAGGGTGGCGAGCGCGTCGGTCGGCCGCAGGTCCACGGTGCGCAGCCGGCCGAGCACCGACACCCGCTGACCCTGCCAGCAGCCCGCCGCGTGCTGGCACCCGGAGGCGTCGACCTCCGAGGACAGCTCGTCGGCCTCGACGGCGGCGTCGTCCGCGGTCAGCTTCTTGAACCAGCGGCCGATCGAACTCGGCATCGTCTCTTCTCCTCCGGGAGCGTCCGTCCTGTTCAGGGTACCCGCGCGGAGCGGCCCAGGACGCCGGAAACGTCCGGCCGGCGGTACCCGGGACCCTTGAGGACCTTGCCGTCGGCCCGGTACACCGGGCGGCCGTCGGCGCCGAGCTTGGTCATGTTCGAGGCGTGCACCTCGTCCAGGACCGCGTCGAGGTCGATCCCGTAGACGTGCGCGGTGCCGTACGCCACGTAGACGATGTCGGCGAGCGCGTCCGCGACGCCCACCACGTCGCCGGCCTCGGCGGCCGCCCGCAGCTCGCCGACCTCCTCCTCGATCAGCGCGGTCCTCAGCGCGGCCTCCCGGGCGTCCACCTCGGCCGACGGCCGACGGCGCACCGGCAGCCCGAAGGCCTCGTGGAACCGGCGCACCTGGGTGGAGATACGGCTGGTGCCGCCGGCCGTGGCGGCCGACGGCACCTCGTGGTCGTCCTGCGCAGGCGCGTCAGGCACAGTCGACGCAGACCAGGCGATCGCCGCGCTGGTCAGCGAGCCGGCTGCGGTGCTGCACCAGGAAGCACGACGTGCAGGTGAACTCGTCCGCCTGCTTGGGGATGACCTTGACGACCAGCTCCTCGCCGGACAGGTCCGCCCCGGGCAGCTCGAACGACTCGGCGGTGTCGCCCTCGTCGACGTCCACGACCGACGACTGGGCCTCGTTGCGCCGGGCCTTCAACTCCTCCAGGGAGTCCTCGCCCACCTCGTCCGTCTCGTTGCGGCGGGGGGCGTCGTAATCAGTTGCCATGCTGTTCCCTCTTCATCTCCTGTCGCGTCACCCTGCGCACCGGCCGGCCGGGTCCGCAGGGTTGCGGGATCCGGTGCTCCGGCGGTGCCGAGGTGCTCCGCACGCGACCGACCGGGCACACCCGCGCCGCGCGTGTCACCGCCCTGTCGGCGGCAGCCCCGTGGTAACGCCGTCCGTCCCGGATTTGTGCCCGCTGTTCCGCCGTCTTTTCGACGGATGTCCACGCCGTCCCCGGCGTCGAGCGGCAGCAGGGTAGCCGACCGGACGCCCGGGTTCCTAGCGCGGGGCTCGGTTCCCCCCGGATGCCGCGTCAATCCCGCGGCCGCAGGGCTGGACTCCCGCGGCAGCAGAGCTGGTGACCGAGGTCCAGCGCGGGTACCGATGCGTCGTCACCGATCGGCGGAGCCGGCGGGAACGGGCGAGAGCAGGGCCGGACCGCGCTCGTCGGCGGCACCGGACACGACACCGCCTGACACCCACCTGACGACGTGCCCCTCTACCCTGTGTCCGACAGCAGTGGCGCACCCGCGTCACCCTGGGGAGGACGGGCCCGGCCGGCCGGCAGCACCCCGGCCGACGACAGCACACCGATGCGGAGGACCCGTCCGTGACGATGGACTCGCCCGCGGAGCGTTACCGCCGCCGACGACCCTGGCCCATCCTGATCTTCCTGGTGGTCCTGCTGGTGGGCGGCGGGGTCGTCTGGTTCCAGGTGCTGCGGCCCGGCCCGGCCGCCGCCACCGGCTGCAATGCCCCGGGCCCGGCGCCGACCACCGCGACACCGACCACCCGCAGCAGCACCGCGCGGTCGACGCCGTCCGGCACCGCCCGACCGCGCACCACGGCCAGGACGACACCGCGGTCCACCACCAGCACGGTGACGACCACCCTCGGCACCTTCGTGGCGTCGAACACCCTGGTCGCCGTCCGGCCGTCCGACCCGAGCACCGTCGAGCTGCAGGTCTACAACGCCAGCCCGGCCCGTGGCGTGGCGCGGACGCTCACCAAGGACCTGCAGGACGCCGGCTTCGCCTCGGTCAAACCGGCGGACAACGACGTGCTCTACCCGGCCGGCGACCTGATGTGCCAGTCCGAGATCCGGTTCGGCGCCGCGGGACAGGCGCAGGCACGCACCGTGCTGATCATCGCGCCGTGCTCGCAGCTGGTGATGGACGACCGGGTCGACCAGAGCGTGGACCTGGCGCTGGGCGCCCGGTACGACTACACCCCGACCACGGCGGCGCAGAAGGCGCAGCTCAAGGCGCTGCACGACGCGGCGGCGCCGCCGGCCGTCATCGAGGGCCAGACCGCGACCGCCAAGCCGGCGGGGCCGATCCCGCCGCTGCCCGCCGCCGACTGCGCCGGCGCGACCACCGGCTCCAGCTGACCCGACCGACCGGCAACGGGCGGCCGTGCACGGCCCCGCCGTGCCGGTTCGGCCACTGCCGGGTCACGCACGGCTGCCCGCTGGCTACGATCACCGCACCAGGCGCTGCCGCCTGGCCCTGCGCCGGCCCCGGGTCGGTCTCCGGTAGAGGAGTGCATCGAGCGTGAGCATCCAGCGGACGGGATCGGCCTTCGGGATCGACATCGGCGGCACCGGCATCAAGGGCGCCGTGGTGGACCTGGCGACGGGTGAGCTGAAGACCGAGCGCAGGCGGATCGACACCCCGCACCCGGCGACGCCGGAGGCGGTGACCGACACCGCCGCCCAGGTGGCCGCGGCGTTCGACTACAAGGGCCCGTTCGGCGTCGACTTCCCCGGCGTGGTGCTCAATGGCACCGTGCACACCGCCGCCAACGTCGACCCGGCGTGGGTCGGCACGGACCTGGTGGCGGCGATGAGCGGGAAGGTGCCGGGCCCGGTCACCGCCCTGAACGACGCCGACGCCGCCGGCCTGGCGGAGGTGCGCTACGGCGCCGGCGCCGACAACGACGGTCTGGTGGTCATGGTGACCTTCGGGACGGGCATCGGGACGGCGATCATCTACAACAACGTGCTGGTCCCGAACGCCGAGCTCGGCCACATCGAGCTGGACGGGCACGACGCCGAGTCCAAGGCGGCGGCGTCGGCCCGCGAGCGCGAGGACCTGAGCTGGGAGCACTGGGCCAAGCGGGCGAGCAAGTACCTGCAGGCCCTGGAGAACCTGCTCTGGCCGGAGCTGTTCATCCTCGGCGGAGGCATCTCCAAGAAGCCGGACAAGTGGTTCCCGCTGCTCAAGTGCCGGACCGAGCTCAAGATCGCCAAGCTGATCAACAACGCCGGCATCGTCGGGTCCGCGCTGGCCGCCCACGAGGCGCAGCTCGGCTGACCGGCAGGACGGCGGCGGACCGGCGGACCGGCTAACCGGCCGGGCGCCGGCGCTGCCCCGGCCGGCGCCGGCTCCGCCCCCGTCCGGCGTCGGCGTTGCCCCGGTCCGCGCCCGCTCGGTGCGGTCCGGCCCCGCCCGGCTGCCGTCCGGAGGTCTGCGGCCCGCCGAGCGGGCGCGCGGCGGTGCGACCGTTCGGGTGGATGGCGCGCTCCGCTGCACGTCGCGTCACCTGGCCGTGACTGCCGGTGATCATCGCGGCGGCGCCACTGCTCCGTCCGGTGGGTCGTCCGGAGTGCCGGAATCGATCGAAAGTCGTGGTCGCGCGGCATTCGCCGTTACACTGGAGCGGTCGTCTTGCGGGAGTTTCCCGGCGAACCGGGTCCTGACCGCGGGGGTTCGCCGCGGAGCGGCCCCGCACATCGTCCACGACATTTCCGCGAAAGGGCATCAGTGGCAGGCGCACCGGCTTCCTCGCATCGCACCCGCACCCACACTTCCGGCGCACCGGCCGCCGCGGATGCGGGCGCCGGCACGTCCGGTCCCGCACGCAGCCGCGCGGCCGGTGGGACCAAGACCAGAAAGAGCGGCGCGGTCGCCGTCGTCGAGTCCGAGATCGAGGTCGCGGGCGCCGATGTCGACCCGGCGGAACTCGACGAGGCGCTGACCAGCGACGTCGACCTGACCGGCGTGGACCCGGCCGTGGCGGACGCCCTCGAGGTCACCACCGAGGCCGAGGGCGAGCTGGACCTGACCGAGGACGACGAGTCCGACTCCACGGACGAGGCCGCCCCGGCGGGCGCCGCCACTCCCGGTCCCGCGACGGCCAAGGCCGAGTCCGAGGAGTTCACCTGGGACGACGAGGAGGAGTCCGAGGCGCTCCGGCAGGCCCGCAAGGACGCCGAGCTCACCGCCTCCGCCGACTCCGTCCGGGCGTACCTCAAGCAGATCGGCAAGGTCGCCCTGCTCAATGCCGAGGAGGAGGTCGACCTCGCCAAGCGGATCGAGGCCGGCCTGTACTCGGTCGAGCGGATGCGCCAGGTCGCCGAGGCCGGCGACAAGCTGCCTACGCAGATGCGCCGGGACCTGAACTGGATCCGCCGGGACGGCGAGCGCGCCAAGAACCACCTGCTCGAGGCGAACCTCCGGCTCGTGGTGTCGCTGGCCAAGCGCTACACCGGTCGCGGCATGGCTTTCCTGGACCTGATCCAGGAGGGCAACCTGGGTCTGATCCGTGCGGTCGAGAAGTTCGACTACACCAAGGGCTACAAGTTCTCGACGTACGCCACGTGGTGGATCCGCCAGGCGATCACCCGGGCGATGGCCGACCAGGCCCGCACCATCCGCATCCCGGTGCACATGGTGGAGGTCATCAACAAGCTGGGCCGCATCCAGCGCGAGCTGCTGCAGGACCTGGGCCGCGAGCCCACGCCCGAGGAGCTCGCCAAGGAGATGGACATCACCCCGGACAAGGTGCTGGAGATCCAGCAGTACGCCCGGGAGCCGATCTCGCTCGATCAGACCATCGGCGACGAGGGCGACTCGCAGCTCGGTGACTTCATCGAGGACTCCGAGGCCGTGGTGGCCGTGGACGCCGTGTCGTTCACCCTGCTGCAGGACCAGCTGCAGGCCGTGCTGCAGACGCTGTCCGAGCGGGAGGCCGGCGTGGTCCGGCTGCGCTTCGGCCTGACCGACGGCCAGCCGCGCACGCTCGACGAGATCGGCCAGGTGTACGGGGTCACCCGGGAGCGCATCCGGCAGATCGAGTCCAAGACCATGTCGAAGCTGCGCCACCCGTCGCGCTCGCAGGTGCTGCGCGACTACCTCGAGTAGGACGCACCGGTCCGACCCGACAGGGCCCGTCCCCGCCTCCGCGGGGACGGGCCCTGGTCGTTTCTGGTCCGCCGGGGCCCGTGCGGATCAGGCGCCGGTCGCACCCAGGGCCGGCGTCCCCGGTCCGCCGAGCAGCGCGGGCACCGCCGCGGGGGCCTGCCCCAGGACGTGTTCGGCGAGGAAGCCGAGCACCACCTCGTACCAGAGCTTGGCGTGCTGCGGCGTCAGCACCCAGTGGTTCTCCTGCGGGAAGTACAGGAAGCGGTGCACCGTCGAGCCGTCCTCGGCCATCGGCAGCCCCGATGCGGACAGCAGGTCGAACCACAGGCGCAGCCCCTGCCCGATCGGCACCCGGTAGTCGCGGTCACCGTGCACCACCAGCATCGGCGTCCGGATGTCCCCGACGGACAGGTGCGGGCTGTTCTGCCGGGCCATCTCCGTCGTCATCTCCCGGGCCCAGTAGGTGGCGACGTCCGTGGTGCCGCCGAAGTCGTCGAGCGCCCACAGGCTGGCGTGGGTGACGATCGCCCGGAAGCGGTCGGTGTGGCCGGCGATCCAGTTCGCCATGTAGCCGCCGAACGAGCCGCCCATGGCGCCGGTGCGGTCGGCGTCGATGTCCGGCCTGGCCTGGACCGCGTCGGTGACGGCCATCAGGTCGGTGAACGGCGCCTGGCCCCAGGCACCCCACCCGCGTTGCAGGAAGCTCTGCCCGTAGCCGGTGGACAGGCCCGGGTCCGGCAGCAGCACCGCGTATCCCCGGGCCACCATCAGCCACGGGTTCCAGCGCCAGGTCCAGGCGTTCCACGACGACAGCGGCCCGCCGTGCACCCACAGCAGCAGCGGCGCCGGGTGCTCGGCCGACGCCTCCGGCAGCGCCAGCCACGCCCGCACCGGGACGCCGTCCGGCGCCGTCGCGGTGACCTCCGTCAACCGGCCCGGCAGCTCGGGCGGCGCCACCGGCGCCGGCAGCGGCAACGCCTGCCCGACCCGGTCACCGGTCAACGGGATGCGGACCGGGTGCGACGGCGCCAGATACCCGGTCCGCAGCGCGTACACCGCGCTGCCGTCCGGCGCCGGTCGCAGGTCGGTGTACGTCCAGTCGTCCTCGGTCAGCCACTGCACGTCGTCGCCACGGACCAGCGCGACCGGACCACGCCCGTTCCGGTCGGCCGCGACCACCAGGCCGCTGCCGTCCGGCAGCCAGGCCATGCCGGTGATCCACAGGTCCGTGCCGCGGGCCAGCTGCACCGGCTCCGCGGCACCGCCGTCCGGGGCGAGCTCGACGACGTGCACCGACAGCTGGGGGGCGGCGTCCGGCGTCGTCACGGTCTCCCGCAGGTATGCCACCCGCCGGCCGTCCGGCGAGATCCGCGGCGAACCCAGGTCGGCGTCCGGGTCGGCGAGCAGGGTGCGGCGGTCCCCGGTGGCCACGTCGACGACCTTGAGCTCGCTGCGCCGGTCCCCCCGGCCCACCGGCCGGTACCAGGCGGTGACGGCGGTCCGGCCGTCCTCGGACAGGCTGGTCTCCACCTCGTCCAGCGAGCCGCCGGCGTCCGGCGTCAGGTCGACCGGCTCGAGCCGCGCGGTGGGCCGGCCGGGCTCCTCCGCCGCGCCGGCGCCGAGGTCGACCCGCAGCAGCCGCGGGCGCTCGGGCCCGAGGTCGTGGTCCCAGAACCGCACCGGGTATCCCGAGTGCAGCACCGCCGTCACGCCGGCCTGCTTCCGCGCGCGCTGCAGCGCGTCGTCGTCGGACGGGTCGGTGGCTCCCGGCAGCACCGGTGAGAGCAGCAGTGCGGTCGGCGCGCGGCGGGCGGTGAGCACGCCGTGCACGCCGGCGGGCCGGGTGAGCAGCACCCGGGCCTCGCCGCCGGCGGCGGGCAGCAGCCACAGCGGCACGGCCTCGTCGTCCGGCTTGTCGGCCTCCGGGTCCCGCCGCCGGCTGGTGAACAGCAGGTCGCCGTCGGCGGTCCAGGCCGCCGACGCCTCCCCGGTGACGCCGCGGGTCAGCCGGCGGGCCGGGTTGCGCCCGGCCGGGTCGACCTCCCACAGCGAGGTGACGTAGCGGGTGCGCTCGGTGTCGGGCACCGCGACGCCGACCACCAGCCGGGACCCGTCCGGCGAGAGCACCAGGCCGGACATGCGGGGCAGCCGGACGTACTCGTCCAGATCGTGGAACGGGGTGGCGGCGGCGGTGGGCGTTCCGGCCGGTTCGGCCGGTACGGGCTCGGACGGGGTGTTGTCGGTCACCGTCCGGTCCTACCACGGCGGGCCGACGGTGCGACCTCCGGACCGTCCGCGCGGCTACAGCCAGACGCCCTCGCGCGGGCCGCGCAGCCGTCCGCCGGTCGGCTGGTGCTGCGCCTTGACGGCGACGACGGCCGAGCCCCGGACGACACATCCGCTCCCAGCACCGGTCTCGTGCAGGTCGTCGGGGCGGTCCCGGGCCAGAGCGATCCACCGGGACGCGACGGCGTTGGCGGCGGCCACGTCCGGCAGGTCCCGGCCGACGACCACCCGGCTGCCGCTGCACAGCTCCAGCCAGACCTCGTGCAGCACCGGCCGGGGCCGGCCGGAGGACAGGGACCACGTCGCACGGCTCGCCATGGCGGCCCATGCTGCCACCCGCCGGCTCAGCGCCAGCTCTGCAGCAGCAGCACCACCGGCACGCACAGCAGGACGACGGCCAGTGCGTACACCGCCGCGACCTGCCAGCGGGGCGGGCGCCGCCGGTCCAGCAGCCGGGTCACCCGCGCCGACACCACCGGTCCCGGCACGGACGAGGCGGCCGGCGGCGCGCCGACCGGCACCACTGCCGGCGCGGCCGGCGCCCCGGCCGGCGAGGTGGCCGGCGCCCCGGCCGGCGAGGTGGCCGGCGACATGGCGAGCGCCACCTTTGCCAGCGCCCGGGCGAGCACCCGCGGATCCGTGCCGCGCACCGCGATGTCGTCGGCGAGCATCTCCGCGAGCTCGCCCACCGCCACCGCCGCCTGCCGCACGCCGGGCAGCCGACCGAGGGCACTCCCCCACGCCTGGAACGGCAGCACCAGCAGGTCGTGGCGGGACCGGATGTGGGCGCGCTCGTGCGAGATCACGGCCGCCAGCTCGTCCCGGGTCAGCAGGTCCAGCAGCCCGGCGGACAGCACCACCTGCGAGTGCCAGCCCGGGAGGCTGTAGGCGACGGCCGTCCGGTGGTCCAGGATGCGCACGCCGGCGAGCAGGTCCGCCCGGTCGACCGCGGTGGCCGGGCAGCTGTCGGTCAGCAGGACGAGCAGGGCGCGGTGGGCACGCCGCCGGCGCAGCGTCAGCGCCAGACTGCGCAGCAGCACCGCGAACAGCACCAGCGCGATCGCGGAGGAGGCGGCGCCGACGGCGATCTCGGCCGGGGTCTGGCCGCGGAACGGGTGGCCGTCGACCACGTTGCGGAACCAGGTCCGGACGCCGGACCCGACGTCGTCCCCCAGCGGCTCCACGGCCAGCGCCACGCCGGCGCCGACCGCGCTGACCCCGGCGGACAGGCACACCGCCTGCCACAGCACCAGCGCCGGGCGCGGGGCGCGCCACCCCCAGGTCGAGCGCGCCAGCGCGGCGCTGACCGGGGAGGCCAGCAGAAGGCTGGTCAGTGCCAGCGCCGCCGCCAGCGCGGCCGCCGTCGGCACGGCAGGACTACCGCTCGTCCAGTGCCCGGCGCAGGGCGGCCACGTCCTCCGCCGACACGGAGCCGACGAAGCGGGTCAGCACGTCGTCGCGGTCGCCGGCGCCCTCGAGCACCTGGCGCATCAGGTCGGCGGTGTGCTCGGCCCGGCCGGCCACGGCCTGGTAGGTGTGCGCCCGGCCGTCCCGGGTGCGGCGGACGACGCCCTTGCTCTCCAGCCGGCTGAGCACGGTGAGCACGGTGGTGACGGCCAGCTCCCGACCGGCGAGGGACTCGGTGACGCTGCGGGCGGTCATCGGGGTGCCGGATGCCCACAGCGCCTCGATCACTGCACGCTCGAGCTCGCCGCGGCCGACCACCCGGCTCACCTCCCCTTGTCCCACCCAGTCTACCGCCGAGCGTTCTACGGCGCGTAGAACTGCGGAGATCCGGGAGCGGCCCACGCCTCTGTTCGCTCGTGGCGAAGATCCGCCGTTCCGGCCCGGCCCGGACGCACGATGGACCGGTCCGGGTGCTGCCCGGACGGCGTTCGGGGGACGCACGGCCCCGGAGCACGCCCCGCCGGACGGTGACGACCGGCGGGACCGCGGATCAGCCGGACGACCGATCGCAGCGCCCGGTCGTGCCGAATGAACTGCGGGTGTCCGGGAACCTGGCGAAACGTGATCGTCACCAGATCCTTACCGGAGCGGGGGAACATCCCCGTCAGCCCTGACGTCTGGACTGAACGAGGTGGCACCCGATCTCTCCGGCGGATGTACTGATGCAGTGCCGTCGCACTCGTGCGGAGGCCGTGAACAGGAGGACCCAGTGACCGGAACCCTGACCAGCCCATCGGCGCTGACCGCAGCCGACCGGTGCGACCGGTGCGGTGCGGCGGCTCTCGTCCGCGCGGTCCTGCCCACCGGTGGTGAGCTGCTCTTCTGCGGCCACCACGCCCGCGAGCACTCCGCCCGGCTCGAGCAGATGGCCGCCGAGCTGTTCGACTCGCGCGCCGAGAACTGATCGACGCACCCCTATCGGCGGCCTCCGGGCCGCACCGCCGCAGGGGCGGGTCGCGCATCGCGGCCCGCCCCTGCGGCGTCCCGCGGGCGGTTTTGCGCCGGACGGGCCTGGGCACCGGCCCGGTAGCGTCCCGTCCCGCCGTGCAAGGAGCCCGCCCTTGACCCTCGATCCGGGAGCCACCTCGACGCCGGGAGCCACGCCCGCGAGCACCGCGGCGGCCGGTGCCGCATCCGGGACCGGCCCCTCCTCGACCGCGACCTCCACCGCGGCGGCGACCGCGGCGACGGGGTCCGCCACCGGCTCCCCCGGGTCCGGGAGCTCTGCCCGGCACGCGGCGGGCCGGCCGGCGTCCGACGGTCTCG
The DNA here is from genome assembly GCF_014646215.1 of Nakamurella endophytica. Classification (GTDB taxonomy): domain Bacteria; phylum Actinomycetota; class Actinomycetes; order Mycobacteriales; family Nakamurellaceae; genus Nakamurella; species Nakamurella endophytica. The sequence goes on along the minus strand of NZ_BMNA01000009.1, from coordinate 87,872 downwards.
GTGGGCTGATCGACCGCCTGCTGCCGAAGTCGGGCTCCGCGCTGGACCGGATCGCGCTGCGGGCCCAGCAGCGCGTCGGGCGATTGACCGGCACCCCGGCCGGGCGGGCGGTGACACCGCTGCTGCGCGGCAACGAGACGATCGGCCACCCGTCGCACCCGATCCTGGTCACCGTGCCGATCGGCGCCTGGGTGCTGGGCAGCTGGTTCGACCTGCGGCACGCCCGGCACGGACGGCCCGCCGACGCCAAGGCCGCCGACACCGCGCTGCGGGTCGGCGTGGTGAGCGCGGTGCCCGCCGTCGTCACCGGCTGGGTCCAGTACCTGGACACCCGGGACGACAGCCGCCGCGAGGCCGCCGTGCACGCCGCGGTCAACGCCACCGGCCTGACGCTGTACCTGGTGTCGCTGGCCGCGCGGCTGGTCGGCCTGCGGCGGGCCGGCCGGGTGCTGTCGACCTCGGCGCTGCTCGGTGTCGGTGTCGGCGGCTTCCTGGGCGGCGACCTGTCCTACCGCAAGGGCGTCGGCGTCCGCCCGCAGGTGCTGTCGGACGCCGAGCAGCCGGTCGCCGCACCGGTGGTGCACCGGTGACGTCCACGCTGCCGTCCCACGGCCGCGTTCTCGCCCTGCTGGCGATCGTCGAGCGGGTCGCCGGCCGGCGGTGACCCGGGGACAGGACGGCCGCGACGACGAGCCGGACGAGGGGGTGGCCGCCGAGAACGTCCGGACGGTCTCCGCACGGCAGGGTTGAGCTTCCCGGACCGGCCACACGCACCCGCCCGGCACTGCATCCGGCGGGGCGATGGCCGCCTCGGGCCTTCTGCTGCCCGCATCCTGGCCGTAACCCCGCCGCGATGCGTACTCTCGGAGGGGAGAGCCGCACCACGTCGGTCGGCGGGGTGGCTCGCCGCTCCGCCGCCGGGCCCTTGCCTCGGGCGTCGCTCATCCATGCAGCGTGAGAGGTCGACGCCGTGACCGACGACATCCGACACCTGGCCCCCGACGGTCGTGACGACCTGGCCGCAACCCAGTCGGTGGTGCTGCGCCGGCTCGCCGCCGGGCTGGCCCTGGGTGCCGACTCGGCCGAGCTGTGCTCCGGCCTGGTCGAGGACCTGCGGCTGCCGCTGGGCGTCGACATGGTCCTGCAGTACACCCGGCGGCCCGGGTCCGACCGGCTGGTGCTCGGCGCGGCAGCCGGACTGGCCGCCTCGGCGGCGGGGCGGCTGCGGGCCTGGCCGCTGGACCGCAGCACGGTCTCGGGCGCGGTGGCGACCTCCGGACAGCCGCAGTGGTTCGACGACGTCCAGCGGATCCCGGACCCGCAGCTGGCCGTCGCCAAGGGTCTCGGGCTGACCGCCTACCTGAGCGTGCCGCTGCTGCACGCCGGGCTCACCGTCGGCACGGTGTCCTTCGGTTCCCGGACCCGGCTGTCCTTCGTGCTCGACGAGCGGATCCTGCTCCGCGCCGCCGCGGACCTGCTGGCGGTGACCGTCGCCGCGACCTCCGCGGCGCCGTCCGGATGTGCCGACCTGGAGCAGCAGGTCGTCCAGCTCGAGCGGGCCATGGACGGGCGCACGGCCATCGGCCGGGCGGTGGGCATGCTGATGCTCGCGATGCCCGCCGACCGGGACACCGCGTGGGCCACGCTCCGCTACCTGTCGAGCGTGACGAACCGCAAGGTGCGGGACCTGGCCGAGCAGCTCGAGGTCCACTTCGCCGACGGCGCGACCCTGCCGGCCGACGTCGACGCGCACGTCCGCACGGCCGTCACCCGCCCGCCGCGGCCCCGGCACCCGCGGGCCTGACCCGCCCGGCGCGCCCGCCGCGGGACGCCGATGGGCCAAGATGGACCGGCAGGCGGAGGCAGCCGCGCGGCCGGTCGGCCCGCGCCCGTCCGCTGCGCCTCGAGGACGGGTGATGAGCGAGACGTCGGGCTGGTCCACGCCGGTCGCCCCGGGCCCGGCGGGTGGCGGCCCGGTTCCCGCCCGGGGCGTCCCGCGTGCCGACCCGCTGGCCGCCGTGGTCACCGTGCTCGGCGGTGTGCTGGGCATCCTCCAGCTCCTGCTGTCGTGGACGTCGGTGGCGCCCAGCGTCGGGTTGCCGATCGAGGGCGGGGTCACCGGCTGGAACGTGTTCCGGTCGGCACAGGCGGCGGCGTCGCTGTCGGTCAGCTCCGCGGTGAGCGCGTACTCCGTCGTCGGCGTCGGGGTGGCCGGCGGGGCGGTGGTGCTGCTCGGGCTGGCGCTGTTGACCCCGGTGGACCACCGACCGCTCGGCGCGGTCGCGCTGCTGCTCTCGCTGGGGATGGTCGCCGCCGCGGTGTGGTGGCTGGCCCGGGCGCACAGCCTGCTGGGTCGCTCGCTCGGTCAGGTGTTCTCGGTGGCCGGTCCCGGCTGGTACCTGTTCCTGGTGGCCGGTCTGGTCGGCGTGGGCGGCGCCGCCAAGGCCCTCGCCGGCTGACCTGCCCGGGCCCGGCGGCCTCCGCGCACCGCGGCCGCCGGAGGCGTGGTCAGAACAGCGGCGCCGGACCGCCGCTGGGACCGAACCGCTCCACCCGCACCTGCGCCGGGTCCGCCCCGGCGTCGACGAGCAGCCGGCTGGCCGTCTCGGCGAAGCCGGCCGACCCGCACACCAGGCACCGCGCACCGGCGACGGGCACCCCGGCCAGGTCGGCGGCGGAGAGCCGCCCGGCCGGGCGGTCCGGCCGGTCCTCGCGGGACAGCACGATCCGGGCGCCGGCGGCCCGCAGTTCGTCGGCGTAGGGCAGGTCGGCGAGCGTCCGGGCGGCCACCACCAGGCTCAGCAGGTCCGTGCGGTCCAGGTCGACGGCGTGCCGGAGCATCGACACGAACGGCACCACGCCGCTGCCGCCGCCCACGGCGGTCGCCGGGCGTCCCCCGGTCCACACGAACCAGCCGCCGATCGGCCCGCGGATCTCCAGCGGGTCCCCCGGCCGCAGCTCGTCCGCCAAAAAGGACGACACCTCGCCGTCCTCCAGCCGCTCGACGTACAGCTCGAGCTGCGGGTCGGCCGGTGCCGACGCCACCGAGTAGGACCGGCTGGCCGTGTAGCCGTCCTCGGCGGTCAACCGCACGACGTAGTGCTGGCCGGGCCAGTGGTCGACCCGGTCGGGGACGTCGAGCCGGATCGCCACCGACCGGGGCGTCGGGTGGCGGACCGAGTGGACGATGGCCGTCCGCCAGCCGCCGATGGGCGCGGTCGGCAGGTCCGGCGCGCCGGGGTCGAACAGTGCGGCCGGTCCGGGCACCGGGTGGCCGGCCGGCTCAGTCACCGCTGTACCGCTCCTGCTTCCACGGGTCGCCGTGGTCGTGGTAGCCGTTCCGCTCCCAGAAGCCTTGCTGGTCGTGGTCGAGCAGGGTCACCCGGGTGATCCACTTGGCGCTCTTCCAGAAGTACAGGTGCGGCACCAGCAGCCGGACCGGACCGCCGTGCTGCACCGGCAGCGGGTGGCCGTCGTGGGTCCAGACGATCCAGGCCTTGCCGCCGGTGACGTCCTCCAGCGGCAGATTGGTGGTGTAGCCGGTGGTCGAGGTGGCCAGCACGTGCGTCGCCGACGGCAGCGGCCCGGCGGCGTCCAGCAGCACGTCGAGCGAGACGCCGCCGAAGCTGGTGTCCAGCTTGGACCACGTCGTCACGCAGTGGATGTCGCCGCGGTACTCCGAGGCGGGCAGGGCGTGGATCTCGTCCCAGCTCCACGTCGACGGCCGCTCGACGAGCCCGTCGACGGTCATCGTCCAGGTCTCGGTGCGGACCCGCGGGGTCACCTCCGCGGTGAGCACCGGGAAGTCGGTCCCGACGTCGTACTGGCCGGGCGGGAGCCGCGGGTCCGCCCGTCGCGCGCGTCCGGTGAATCCTCGGGTGAAGCCGGGCACGGCCACCGCCTCTCGTCGTCGCAGGTGCGCAGCACGGCGTCGTTGCCGCCCAGCATCATGGCCCATCCGGCGCCGGCGTGGGGCGCCGCGGCCTACAGGAGGCCGAGCAGGTGGTCCCGCCGGCGCTCCAGCAGCTCCGCCGACGCCGCCGCGGACGGCGGCCCGGGCACGGCCCGGCGGATCTGCGCGTGCACCCGGGCGTGCGGCTCGCCGGTGCGCGCGGCCACCCGGCCGACCAGCTGGTTGACCTCGCGGCGCAGCTCCGCCGCCGCCCGCCAGCCCTGCGCCGCCGACCCGGCCGGCCCGTCACCCGGCGCGTCGTCCGAGACCGGCGCGTCGTCGTCCGGCCGGTGCCGGGCCATGCCGTCGACCCGGCGGCGCAAATCGGCGTCCCGCCGGGCCAGCAGCGACGCGGTCTGCTCCGGCGTGAGCAGGCCGGGCAGCCCCAGGAAGTCCTCGTCCTCGAGCCCGACGGTGCCGGCCGCGCCGCCGTCCGCCGCGCCGGCCGAGCCCGGTCCCGCGGTGACCGCCCGGCCGCCGTGCAGGACGTGGGCGAACTCGGCCTCCGAGGCCAGCCCCTCCACGCGCCGCGACCGGTCCGGCGGCTCCTGGTCCTCGGGCAGGTCGAGCAGATTTTGGGCGAGGTCGTCGTCCGCACCGGAGCGCGGCGGCGGCATCCGCACGTGGTCGCGGTCGACCTCCATCTCGGCCGCCAGCGTGAGCAGCGGCCGGACCGCCGGCAGGAAGACCGTGGCCGTCTCGTGCGCCGCCCTGGCCCGCACCACGCGGCCGACGGCCTGCGCGAAGAACAGCGGCGTCCGATAGCTGGTCATCCAGGCCAGGCACGCGGCGCGCGGGACGTCGACGCCCTCGGAGATCATCCGCACGCACACCGCCATGCGCTGGTCCGAGTCGCGGAACCGCTCGATCCGGGCGGACGCCTTGGGGTCGTCGGACAGGATCAGCTCCGGCGCGTGCCCGGTGATCCGGCGCACCACCGACGCGTAGGCGCGGGCGTCGTCCCGGTCGCTGGCCAGCACCAGCCCGGCCGCGTCCGGGGTGCCGGACGCCCGCAGATGGCTGATCCGCTCGTCCATGGCCGCGATGACGTGCGGCACCCAGCCACCGGCCGGGTCCAGGGCCGTCTTCCACGCCGCCGCCTCCACGGACCGGGTCGCCGTGTCCGACAGCGACGCGGCCACCACCTCGCCGGCGCTGTTCCGCCATCGCGAGACGCCGGTGTACGCGGCGAACACCACCGGCCGCACCACCCCGTCGGCCAGCGCCTGGCGGTACCCGTAGGTGTAGTCGGCGACGGACCGCAGCAGGTCGCCGTCGGTGTGGTAGTCGACGAACGGGATCCGCTCCTCGGCGCGGGTGCGGAACGGCGTGCCGGTCAGGCTGAGCCTTCGGTGCACCTCGCCGAAGGCGTCGCCGACCGCCTGGCCCCAGCTGAGGCCGTCCCCGGCGTGGTGGATCTCGTCGAGCACCACCAGGGTGCGCCGGCGGGTGGCGCGCGCCGCGTGGATCGCCGGCCGCTGCGCGACCTGCGCGTAGGTGGTGACGTAGCCGTGCGCGCCGTCCGGGACGGGGCCCTGCGCGTTGGTCATCCGCGGGTCCAGGACGAGTCCGACCCGGGCGGCCGCGTCGGCCCACTGGGTCCGCAGGTGGTCGGTGGGGCACACCACGACCACCCGGTCGACCACCCGGTCCCGCAGCAGGCCGGTGGCCACGGCCAGCGCGAAGGTCGTCTTGCCGGCCCCCGGGGTGGCGGTGACCAGGAAGTCCCGGCCGCCGGCCGCGCGGTAGGCGGCGACCGCCTCCTGCTGCCAGGGCCGCAGCCCGGACGCCGGCAGCGGGCCGGACGGGGGCCCGGGCAGCCGGAGCGCGGCGGACGAGGTCACCGCACCCCCTCCCGGCCGAGCCGTGCCGCCGGTCACACCCGAGAAGTGCGCCGGCACAGACGAAATCGCCGGCCCACCGGCACGGCGACCCACGAAGGCTACCGGCCGCGGCACCGGGCGACGGACGGTCCGGGATCGTCGCTGGTCCCCGCGCGTGGCGGGACGGCGACGCAACGGGCGGGTCCGCCTCGACGCTGCACCGGTCGTCGGCAGCCGGCGCATCCGCGGGTGAATGTTGGTCACAGATGCCGCGTCCTGTCGTCGGCCACCCCGCCGACCAGGCATCCTCGAACGGTGAGCCGCGTCAGTCCAGGCGACCAGGACCGCGCCGGCCTGCTGCCGGGTCCGGGCCAGCAGCCCGGCGCCGCGTCCGCACGGGTCGCCGCCACCCCGGTGCGCCGGCCCGCGGCGTCACCGGGTGAGACGGTGGACACCGTCGACACCGTCGACACCGTCGACACCGTCGACACCGTCGACACCGTCGACACCGTCGACACTGTGGCGCTCGACCGCCCGGCTGGCCAGCCCACCGGTGCGCGCACCTCCCCGCCGGCGCGCGGAGGCCAGCCGCACCGAGCAGCCACGGCCCAGCCCCACCCGGCCCCCGCGGCGCGCCCGGCTCCCGGCCCCGCGGCGCGCCCGGCACCGTCGGCCCGCCCTGCTCCGGCACCCGCACCGGCACCTGCACCCGCACCTGCAGGGCCGCCCAGCCGGGCAGCCGTGACCAACCCGGCACCGGCACCGGCACCCCCGCAGTCCCCGGAGCCCGCCGGACCCCAGGACGAACCCGCCGGAGATCCCGTCGCCGGCCCACCCGGCTCCCCGACCACCGTGCTCGACCGTCCCGAACGCCGTCCCGAGCGCGACCACCGCACCTACCCGTGGCACCTCAACGGCACCGGGCCGATCCCGACCTTGGACGGGCCGGTGCGGCACCGATGGCGGAAGGTGGCCGGGCGGACGATGTCCAAGGCGTGGAGCGACTCGCTGTTCGGGATGAGCTCGCAGGCGGCGTTCTGGTGCGCGCTGTCCACCGCTCCGCTGCTGCTGGCCCTGCTCGGCCTGGTCGGCTTCGTCGCGCCGCTGTTCGGACCGAACACGCTCGGGCAGATCCGCGAGCAGATCGACGTGTTCCTGCACGGCCTGTTCAACCCCGAGGTCGCGACCAACCTGGTCGGCGACACGGTGAACACGATCCTGAGCAACGGCCGGTCGGACGTGGTGTCCGTCGGCCTGGTGATCAGCCTGTGGGCCGGCTCCTCGGCCATGTCGGCGTTCGTCGAATCGATCACCATCGCCTACTGCCAGCACGAGGTCCGGCACCCGGTGGTGGAACGGTTCTTCGCGCTCGGGCTCTACCTCGTCGCGCTGGTGTCCGGCATCTTCATGCTGCCGCTGCTGGCCATTGGGCCGACCTACCTGCCCCGGCTGTTCCCACACAGCTGGGAGGACACGGCCACCACGGTGGTCAACATCGTCTACTACCCGCTGCTGTCCATCGGGCTGCTGCTCCTGCTGACCACGCTGTACAAGGTCGCGCCCAAGCACCGGCACACCTGGAAGCGCGGGCTGCCCGGCGCCCTGCTGGCCGCGATCGTGTTCCTCGTCGCCAGCTTCGGGCTGCGGCTGTACCTGGCGTACGTGTACTCGCACGGCCTGACCTACGGCGCGCTGGCGACGCCGATCACGTTCCTGCTCTTCTACTACTTCGTCTCGATGGCGATCATCATCGGCGCCCAGTTCAACAACGCGCTGCTGGAGTACTACCCGCCGCGCCGGTCCCGCCGCGAGTTGCGCAAGTGGCGGCGGTACCACCCCGACGTCGAGCCGCCCGCCCTGGAGCCGGCGCAGTAGGCCGACCCGGTACGGCCGCCACCAGCCGGCTCCACTGCCCTTCGCGGCACCAGGGTTCCGGGGCAACGCTGGTGGCGGTCACGGTCGTCGGGACGGGCTCCGCGCGCCGCGGCAGCCGGGCGGCCTGCTCGTGGCGCGGCGCTGCCCCCGTGCCCGGCCGGTCCGTCGTGGCCCGGCTCACCCGGTGGCGGCGCCGCTCAGTCGCGGCCCTTGGGCAGCGAGTCGAAGATCTTCTTGCAGTCCGGGCACACCGGCGACCCGGGCTTGGGGCTCCGCGTCACCGGGAAGGTCTCGCCGCACAACGCGACGACCATGTTGCCCATCACCGCGCTCTCGGCGATCTTGGACTTCCGCACGTAGTGGAACATCTTCGGGGTGTCGTCCCCCGTGGTGTCCCGGGTGTCGGTGTCCGGCTGCTCCAGCACCTGGGTGCTCATCGGCAGCTCCTCTCCCTCGCTGATCGGCACCGCCAACTATGCCAGCCGCCGCGACGTGAGAGGCTGCCCGTCCATGTCCGTCGTGCAGCTGCATCCCGAGGTCGAGCAGGCCGTCGCCGACCACCGTCCCGTCGTCGCGCTCGAGTCGACGATCCTGGCCCACGGGCTGCCCCGCGGTGACAACCGCACGGCCGCCGACCGGTTCGAGGCGGCCGTCCGCCGCGGCGGCGCGGTGCCGGCCACCATCGCCGTGCTGGACGGCGCCGTCCGGGTCGGTCTGACACCCGATCAGCTGGACCGGCTGTGCGCGGGCGACGACGTGGCCAAGCTCTCGGTCCGCGACCTGGCACCGGCGCTGGCGCTCGGCCGGGACGGCGCGACGACGGTCGCGTCGACGGCCGCGCTGGCCCACCGGGCGGGCATCGCCGTGTTCGCCACCGGCGGCCTCGGCGGGGTGCACCGCGGCGCCGCGGAGACCTTCGACGTCTCCGCCGACCTGCCCGTGCTCGGCAGCACCCCGATCGTCGTGGTGTGCGCGGGCGTCAAGTCGATCCTGGACGTCGGCGCCACCCTGGAGTACCTGGAGACACTGTCGGTGGCGGTGCTCGGCTACCGCACCGACGCCTTCCCCGGCTTCTACCTCGCCGACTCCGGGTTCCCGGCGCCGTGGCGGGTGGACATCCCGGAGCAGGTGGCGTCCGTGCTGACCCACCGGCGCGGGCTGGGCGGTCCGGGCGCCGGCGTGCTGGTCGCCAATCCGGTGCCGCCGGAGTCGGAGCTCGACCGGGGGCTGCACGACCGGACCCTGGCGTCCGGGCTGGAGCTGGTCGAGCGGGAGCACGTGACCGGCAAGGACGTGACGCCCCGGCTGCTCGCCCACTTCCACGAGGTCACCGCCGGCGCCAGCCTCGCGGTCAACGTGGACCTGGTGCTGTCCAACGCCCTGCTGGCCGGGCAGATCGCGGCCGCGCTGGCCGAGCAGCGGTGATGGCACCGGACCCGGGGCGGGCGCCGCGTCCCGTGGTGGTGGTCGGCGACGTCGGGCTCGACGTCCTGGCGCGCACCGACGGCCCGGTGGTCTTCGGCCAGGACACCAGGGCCAGGGTGCTGGTGACGCCCGGCGGCGCCGGCGCGAACACCGCCGTCCACCTGGCCCGGCACGGTGTGGACGTCACCCTGCTGGCCCGGGTGGGCGACGACGAGGCCGGCCGCTCCGCGCGCGCCGAGCTGTCCGCCGCCGGCGTGCGGTGCCGGCTCGCCGTCGACCCGGTGCTGCCCACCTGCTGCGTGGTGGTGCTCGTCGGGCCGGACGGCGAGCGCACGATGCTGCCGGACCGCGGCGCGAACCGGGCGTTCTCCGTCGCCGACGCCGCGCTGCCCGACGTCCCCGGCCACCTGCCCGGCCCGCCGCACCTGCACGTCTCCGGCTACGTGCTCCTCGATGACGACTCCCGCGCCGGGGCGCTGGCCGCGATGGCGGAGGCCCGTGCGGCCGGGTGGACGGTGTCGGTGGACCCGCAGACCACGACCCATCTCGGCGAGGTCGGCGCCGCGACCTTCCTGTCCTGGATCGACGGCATCGACCTGGTGCTGCCCAACGACGCCGAGCTGGCCGAACTGGGCGGCCTCGCGACAGTGCTGGAACACGCGGCGGCGGTCGCGGTCACCCACGGTCCCGGCGGTGCCTCCTGGTGCGACCGGGACCGCCGGGTGTCCGTGCAGGCGCGCGCCGTCCACGCCACCGACTCCACCGGGGCGGGGGACGCCTTCGACGCCGGGCTGCTGTCGGCCTGGCTGTCCGGTGCCGGCCCGCGGGAGGCGCTGGACGCCGGGGTGCGGGCCGGCACCGCGGTCGCCGGCGCCGTCGGCGCGCGCGGCGCTCAGCCGGCCGTCAGCGACGCCACCAGGTAGCGGACCCCGTACGGGTCGTCGAGGTAGCGCAGCTCCGACCGCCACCGCCTCCGCGCTGCCGTCCCGTCCGGACCGCAGCGCTTGTCCGGACCGCCGTGCCCGTCCGGCCCGCCGTGCCCGTCCGGTGCCAGCGCACCGGCCAGCACCTGCCACGCGGCACGCCCGCCGGCCAGCAGCTCGGCCGCCAGCACCGGGTCCAGCGCGGCGAGGGCGCCGGGATCGGGCGCGGCCAGCGCGGCCGCCACCGCGTCGTCGAAGGCCGCGGCGCGCGGGTCGAGATAACCGGGCGCCGAGGTGCTGCGCCGCGCGGACCCGTCGCCGGTGACCAGCAGCGCGGTGCGTCCCGGACGCCGATCCAGGGCGGCGCCCCACCGCGCGCAGTCCGCCGGCGTCAGGTCCGCGGGCACCGCCAGGAGCCGCAGCAGGTCGGGTGCGCCGGCACCGCTGTCGTCGAGAACGGCGAGGGCGACCAGGTGACCGAGGACCGGCGCGGCTCCCCCGGTCCCGCCGTCCCGGCCGGGAGCGGGCAGCCAGCGCCCGACTCCCGCGCCCGGCTCCATCGGTCGCCACGCCCCCTCGCCGAGCTCGGCGTCCGCGTCCCGCCCGTCGCGCTGCGCCGTCCCGGGGTCGCCCGCGACGACGACGACCTCGTCCGGCCGGGACGCCCACAGAACGGCCACGGCCGCCCGGCACGCCGCGCGCAACCGCTCCACCTCGGGCACCGGCCCGCCCGTCGCCCCGGGCAGCAGCAGCGGCGGCTCCGGGCACAGCGCCGCCGCGACGATCACGCCAGCCCCCGCAGCACGCGGGCCGGCGGCCGGTCGCCGCGGACCGCGGCCACCATGTCCAGCGTCGCGCGGGTCTCGGCGACGTTGTGCGCCCGGAACATGGTGGCGCCCAGCCAGGCGCTGACCGCCGACACCGCCAACGTCCCGGTGAGCCGCTCGCCGACCGGGGCGTCGAGCGTCTCGCCGACGAAGTCCTTGTTCGACAGCGAGACCAGCACCGGACGGCCGGTGGCGACCAGCTCGCCGAGCCGCCGGGTGGCCTCCAGCGAGTGCCAGGTGTTCTTGCCGAAGTCGTGGCCGGGGTCGACCAGGATGCGCCGCGGGTGGACGCCGAGCCGCTCGGCCCGCTCGGCGAGCGCCGCTGTGCGCTCGACGATGTCGGCGACCACGTCGGGGTACGCGACCCGGTGTGGGGCCGTCCGCGGGGTGGCGCCGCCGGTGTGCGTGCACACCAGCCCGGCCCCGAACTCCGCGGCGACCTCCGCCAGGCGCGGGTCGTGACCGCCCCACGCGTCGTTGAGGACGTCGGCGCCCGCCTCGCACACCACCCTGCCGACCTCGTGCCGCCAGGTGTCCACGCTGATCGGCAGGTCGGGGAACTCGTCCCGCACCGCGGCGACGAAACGGGCCGTGCGGCGGATCTCCTCGGCCACGTCGACGGGAGACCCGTGACCTGCCTTCACCCCGCCGACGTCGACCAGGTCGGCCCCGGCCGCGACGGCCTCCCGCACCCGCTCGAACGCCGCACCTTCGGCCCAGGTGGCGCCCCGGTCGTAGAACGAGTCGGGTGTCCGGTTGACGATCGCCATGACGAGCAGCTCGCCCCGGCGCACCGTCCGGTCCCGCAGCAGATAGTGCGGTGCACCGCTCACCTCACCGCCGCCGGCGCCCACGTCACCGCCGCTGCCGCGGCTCACGCTGCTGCCGCCGCTCACCTCACTGCCGCCGGCGCCCACGCTCCCGCCGCTCACGCCGCTCACGTGCGGGCCGTCCGTGACCCTGCACCCGCGTCACCAGTGGTTCTCTGGGCCGGCCGGGGCACGGTGGCCACGCTACGCGCCGGTGTCGCGCGCCGGTTCCGGTTGTCGGCCGCGGCGCCGTGTGGGACCGTCCGAACCGGGCCGCATCCTGCGGCCCGCCACACCGCCGGCGGTCGCCGCCGGCGCACGGACGTGGGGGTCCACCGATGGCTCTGCCCGGACGGCCGGTCGGCGGTCCCGCCGGCCGCGCCCCCGCCCGTGCAGCGGCCGGTCGGGCAGCCGCCCGCCCGTCGCCGGCTGCCGCTCCGCCGTCCCCTGCCGGTGCGGGTCCCCGCACCGCCGGTCCCGTCGTCGCGAGGAGAGATCCGGTGCATCCGTCCGTCCCTGGTGGTCCCCGATGAACCCGAGCTACGGGCACATCTTCCTGTACGAAACGCTGGGCACCGCAACACTGTTGCTGCTCGGCACCGGTGTGGTCGCGACCGCCATCCTGCGCGGCAGCAAGGGCGAGAACGGCGGCTGGCTGCTGATCAACTTCGGCTGGGGCCTCGGCGTGTTCGCCGGCGTCTACGTCGCCTTCCCGACCGGTGCGCACCTGAACCCGGCGGTGACCGTCGCGCAATGGATTCTCGGCAACGTCTCCGCCGGGCAGGCCTTCGTCTACTTCGCCGGCGAGTTCGTCGGCGCCTTCCTCGGCGCGGTGCTGTGCTGGCTGTCCTTCCGGGACCACTTCGACACCGAGCCGGACCCCGGCAAGAAGCTGGGCGTGTTCTCCACCGGCCCGGCCATCCGGAACTACCCGTGGAACGTGGTCACCGAGGTGATCGCCACCTTCGTGCTGATCTTCGTCATCCTGGTCGCCGGCGGCACCCCGTCCGGTCTCGGGCCGCTGTTCGTGGCGCTACTGGTCGTCGGGATCGGCGCGTCCCTCGGCGGGCCGACCGGGTACGCCATCAACCCCGCGCGCGACCTCGGTCCGCGGATCGCCCACGCCGTCCTGCCGATCAAGGGCAAGGGCAGCTCCGACTGGGCCTACTCCTGGGTTCCGGTGCTCGGCCCGGTGATCGGCGCCGTGCTCGCGGCGCTGGTCTTCAAGGCCATCGACGCCCAGAGCCTGTTCCCCACCGCCACCTCCTGACCGCTCCTGACCCCCGCCCCGAGAGGATCCCCACCCGATGTCCGACCAGTACATCGCCGCCGTCGACCAGGGCACCACGTCGACCCGGTGCATGATCTTCAACCACGAGGGCCGCGTGGTGGCCGTCGACCAGAAGGAACACCGGCAGATCTTCCCCAGGGCCGGCTGGGTCGAGCACGACGCCGTCGAGATCTGGAACAACACCCGCGAGGTCACCGCCGGCGCGCTGGCCAGGGCCGACCTGACCCACGACGACATCGCCGCCGTGGGCATCACCAACCAGCGCGAGACGGCGCTGGTGTGGGACCGCACCACCGGCGAGCCGGTGTACAACGCCGTCGTCTGGCAGGACACCCGGACCGACGCCATCTGCCAGGAACTGGGCAGCCGGGGCGGCGGTGCGGACCGCTACAAGGCCAAGGTGGGACTGCCCTTGGCGACGTACTTCTCGGGCCCGAAGGTGCGCTGGATCCTCGACAACGTCGACGGCGCACGGGAGCGCGCGGAGCGCGGCGACCTGGTGTTTGGGAACATGGACACCTGGCTGATCTGGAACATGACCGGCGGGGTGGACGGCGGCCTGCACATCACCGACCCCACCAACGCGTCACGCACGATGCTGATGGACCTGGACACGCTGTCCTGGGACGACGAGATCGCCGGCGAGATGGGCATCCCGGTGTCGATGCTGCCGGAGATCCGGTCGTCGTCGCAGGTGTACGGCAACGTCCGGCCGCGGGGCGTGCTGGCCGGCGTGCCGCTGGCCGGAGACCTCGGTGACCAGCAGGCGGCGACCTTCGGCCAGGCCTGCCTGGCCGTCGGCGAGGCCAAGAACACCTACGGCACCGGCAACTTCATGCTGCTGAACACCGGCACGGAGAAGGTGCCGAGCAAGAACGGGCTGCTGACCACGGTCTGCTACAAGATCGGCGACCAGCCGACGGTGTACGCGCTGGAGGGCTCGATCGCGGTGTCCGGCTCGCTGGTGCAGTGGGTCCGGGACAACCTCGGGCTGATCGGGTCGGCACCGGAGATCGAGGACCTGGCGAAGACGGTGGAGGACAACGGCGGCGCCTACTTCGTGCCGGCGTTCTCCGGGTTGTTCGCCCCGTACTGGCGGTCCGACGCCCGCGGCGCCATCGTCGGGCTCACCCGGTACGTGAACAAGGGCCACCTGGCGCGGGCCGTGCTCGAGGCCACCGCCTTCCAGAGCCGGGAGGTGCTCGACGCCATGAACGCCGACTCCGGGGTCGACCTCACCGAGCTCAAGGTGGACGGCGGCATGGTGGCCAACGAGACCCTGATGCAGTTCCAGGCCGACATCCTGGGCGTGCCGGTGATCCGGCCGGTGGTCGCCGAGACGACCGCGCTCGGCGCCGCGTACGCAGCCGGGCTGGCGGTCGGCTACTGGAGCTCGGAGGACGACATCCGCACCAACTGGGCAGAGGACAAGCGCTGGGAGCCGCAGCTGGACGCAGCGGACCGGGAGCGGCTGTACGCCCGCTGGCGCAAGGCGGTCACCAAGACCTTCGACTGGGTCGAGGACGACGACCAGGACTGAGCCCCCACGGGTCGGCCGGGCCGGCGTCGGGGCGGACCACGCAGCCCCCGGCGTCGGGGCGGACCACGCAGCCCCCGGCGCCGGCCCGGCCGGCGCGGCCGGGCGGTCCGGCGCCTCCCGGACGACCGGCACGGCCGGGGCGGTTCGTCGCCGGGTCAGGACAGCCGCTCCAGCACCATCGCCATGCCCTGACCGCCGCCGACGCACATGGTCTCCAGGCCGACCGTCCGGTCCCGGGTGCGCAGCCCGTTGAGCAGCGTCGTGGTGATCCGGGCGCCGGTCATGCCGAACGGGTGGCCGACGGCGATCGAGCCGCCGTGCACGTTCAGCCGGTCGACGTCCACCCCCAGCTGCCGGTAGGACGGCACCACCTGCGCGGCGAACGCCTCGTTGATCTCGACGAGATCGACGTCGCCGATGCCCATCCCGGCCAGCGCGAGCGCCCGCCGGGACGCCTCGACCGGGCCGAGCCCCATGATCTCCGGGGACAGCGCGGTGACCGCGGTGGACACGATCCGGGCGAGCGGCTGGATGCCCAGCTCCCGGGCCCGCACGTCGCTCATCACCACCAGGGCCGCGGCCCCGTCGTTCAACGGGCAGGCGTTGCCGGCGGTGACGGTGCCGCCCGGCCGGAACACCGGCTGCAGGGCGGCCAGCCCCGCCATCGTCGTCCCGGCCCTGGGGCTGTCGTCGGTGCTCACCGTGGTGCCGTCGGGCAGCGTGACCGGGACGATCTCGCGCTGGAAGAAGCCGTCGGCGACGGCCTTCTCGGCGAGGTTCTGCGACCGGCAGGCGAACTCGTCCTGGTCCTGGCGGCTGACGCCGCACAGGGCAGCGACGTCCTCGGCGGTCTGTCCCATGGCCACGTAGACGTCGGGCAGCTCGCCGGACAGCCGCGGGTCCGACCAGGGATCCGCGGTGCCGCGGGCGCGCTCCGCGGACCGGGCGGCGGCGGGCCGGAACGCCGGGTTGACCCACGGGTTGCCGTCCTTGGCCCGCGGATCCGCGCCAGGCTCCACCGGCGGGTTGTCGGACGTGCCGCGCGGGGACCGGCTCACCATCTCCACGCCGGCCGACACAAAGGCGTGACCCTCACCGGCCCGGATGGCGTGCAGGGCCATCCGCGTCGTCTGCACGGACGACGAGCAGTAGCGGGTCACCGTCGCGCCGGGGACGCCGTCCAGCCCGAGCAGCACGGCGACCACCCTGGCCATGTTGAAACCCTGCTCACCGCCGGGCATCCCGCAGCCCAGCAGGAGATCGTCGAGGGTGGCCGGATCCAGCTGGGGCACCTGCTGCAGCGCCGCGCGGACCACCTGCGCGGTCAGGTCGTCCGGGCGGGCGGAGACCAGCGACCCCTTGTGGGCCCGGCCGATCGGGCTGCGGGCGGCGGCGACGATGACGGCCTCGGGCACGGCGTTGTCCCTTCGGTGCGGTCGCCCGGCGGCGACGGCGGCGACCCGGCCGGGAGGCCGGCCGGTCCCCCGATGGTAGGGACGGACCGCGCCGGCCGTGCGGCGGCGCCAGGCGCCGTCAGCCCGACTGGCGGTCCGCCCAGCGGGCCGCCAGGTCCCGGCTCTGCTGCGCGCGCTGCAGCTCGCCGGCGTACAGCACGCCGTAGGTCCAACCGTTCTCGCCGGGCCGGCCGGCCGTGGCCGCGCCCAGGCGGCGCAGGATGTCCGCCGCCACGACGCCGTCCTGGTGCTCGCCGAGGATGTCCTGCAGCTCCCGGTAGCGCTTGACGGACCGCGTCGCCTTCTTCACACCGCCCACCGGCTCGACCAGCTCGGCCGCGTAGCGGGCGCGCTTGGCCGCCTTCCGGGCCCGGTGCAGCTCGTCGTCGACGCCGGACGCGAGCCCGCGGCGCAGGTGCCGGTCGACCTTCCCGAACGCGGTCCGCACGTCCCGCCGCAGGCTCCGCGCCGGCCGGTCCGCGGCCGCGGTGAACGGCGGTTCCGCCGCCCAGCGCGCGGACTCCCGGAGCAGCGCCAGGTAGCGGCGGCTGCGCATGGCGCGCTCCAGCGCCTTGGTGTGCCGCAGCTGCTCGGCCAGCAAGTCCGACTCGATCGTCACCGCCACCGGGCCCAGGACCAGCTCGGCCGGCAGCGCGTGCACGTCCCGGGCGAAGCGCTCGCGCTGCACCTCGCGGTCGCGGACGTTGCCCAGCAACTCGGCCCACCACTTCAGTTCCGCGTCGAACGCGGAGGCGCGGTCGGCGTCGAACAGGTCGGCGAAGATGCGCAGGGTGCTGCGCGCCCTGCGAGTCGCCACCCGCGTCGGGTGGATCCCGCCCAGTCCGCGCCGCAGCTGCAGGTCGCCCTCGACGAGCGCGGTGTCCTGCGCGGCCAGGTAGGCCCGCACCACCTGTCCGGCCGTGGGCTTGCGCGGCAGCGCTGCCGGCGTCGCGGACGGGGCGGCGCCGATCGCCCTGGCCACCTTGTTGGCGGCGGCGGACCGGGTGAAGCCGGCGGCGGCGATGCGGTCGGCGACGGCCCCGAGCAGGTCGGCGTCTCCGGCCGGTCCCTGCTCGACCTCGACCTCCCGCCAGTCGGTGAGCGTGCCCCGGCCGCCGCCCGGGGCGGCGACCGCGACGGTGTCGTCGGCGATCTCGACGACGGTCCGGCCGTCGGCGGCCAGCAGCCGGGTGACCGTCCGGCGGGTCCGGATGGTGACCACGTGCCGCAGCGGTGCGCCGCGGCGCACGCCGGTGACCAGCCCGGCCAGCTCCCGCGGCACCGACGTGCTGCGCACCTCGCCGTCCAGCCGGATCTCGGTCCGCGACGCGGGGCCGTCGCCCGATCGCGCGCCCCCGCTGCCTCCGGCGTCGGTGGGGACCTTGAGCTGCCACCCGGAGTCGGCGTCGCCGGTGCGGCAGCGCAGCGTGATGCCGTGCCGCAGCAGGTCCCGGTCGGCGGTGTCGAAGTAGACGCTGTGCAGGTGCAGCTCGAGGTGCTCGACCCGGCCGCCCGGCGGCACCAGGTCGTCGGCCGCCGGCAGCGCCGCACCGTCCGAGGCCTCGAACTTGTACTCGCGCTCGTCCTGGGTGTCGGCCATGTCGCTCCCCTCTCGCCGGCGCCGGCCGACGGTCACCTGCCCGCTGCCGACGGTACCGATCCGGATGCCGGCCCCCGCTGCCGCACGGTCGCCAGCTCCGCCCGGATCCGCTCGGCGGCGCGCGCCGACGGCTCGGCTGCGAGGGTCGTGAACAGCTCGTCCTGCTCGGGCGTGCGGGCCGCCGCCATCTCGGTGACGTAGCGGTGCAGATCCACCGGGTCCATCGCCTGCGGCACGAACGCCAGCGACCGCCCGTACGCCGCCGCCGCACCGCACAGCCGGGTCGCGGCGTCCCCGTCGCCGCGCCGGAAGAGCACGTACGCCAGCGTCAGCGCGCCGACCAGCCAGGACGTCCGGTCGGCGTCCCGCTCGCAGTCCTCGGTCATCCGCAGCAGCAGCGCGGCGGTGTCGGCCGTCACGTCGCCGGCGGCGATCCGGACCTTGGCCAGGAACCACAGCGCCGAACCGGCGCACCACAGGTAGCCGCAGGCGTCCGCCTCGGCCACCGCCGCGCGCAGCTGCTGCTCGGCCTGCTCCAGGTCACCGGCGCGGAAGGACGCCAGGCCGGCCGACTGCAGGGCCTCGGCCACCCGCTGCGGGGTGCCGGACGCCCGCGCCACGTGCAGCGCGGTCGCCGCCAGCTCCGCGGCGTCCGGCGCGCCGACGGCGGCCCGGAAGTAGGACAGCGTGCACAGCGCGAACGCCTGCACCTCGGTCTCGGCCGTCCGTCCCACGAGGTCCCCGACGACGGCCAGGTTCTCGACGACGGCGGCCAGGTCGCCGGCCAGGTAGGTCATCAGCGCCAGCGCCACCCGGGCGCGGATCAGCAGCGGCAGCCCGGTGTCCGGGCCCGCCGCGTCCAGCAGCCGGCGCAGCACGGCGACGCCCTCGACGACGTTCCCGGTCCGGTACCAGAACCAGAACACCTGCGTGGCGATGCCCAACCCGGTGGCAACGTCCGGGGTGGCGAGATCCAGTGCGGCGCGGATGTTGTCGTTCTCGGCGGCCAGGCGGGCCATCCAGGCGGCGCTGTCCGGACCCCGCATCCCGTCGTCCGCGCCGGCGGTCAGCTCGACCGCCCAGGCGACGAGACGTGCTGCGGCCTCGGTCGTCCGGTCCGGCGAGCGGTGGAGATCGGCGTACTGGCGCAGGGTCTGCAGCACGCGGTAGCGGCGCGGCTCGCCGTCGACCGCCACCACCATCGACTTGTCGACCAGCGACCGCAGCAGCGACAGCGGCCTGGGCGTCCCGGCGACCGCCCCGGCGGCGGCCAGGTCGAAGGTGCCGGGCAGCAGGCACAGCGCCTCGAACGCGTGCCGCTCGTCGGCCGGCAGCCCGTCGTAGGACCAGGCGACGGCGGCGGTCATGGTGGCGTGCCGGCGGTTGGCCCGCGGACCGCCGGCCAGCAGCTCGAAACGGTCGCCGAGCATGCCGGCGAGCTGGCGGACGGACAGCGTCCGCAGCTGCGCGGCGGCCAGCTCGATCGCCAGCGGCAGGTGGTCGAGATCCCGGCACACCGTCGCCACCGTCTCGTCGTCGGCGGGCGAGGGCGTCCAGTCCGGCGCGGACCGCCGGGCCCGCTCCGCGAACAGCAGGTGGGCGGTCGACGGGTCCAGCGGCGGCAACGGGTACACGACCTCGCCGGTGACCCCGAGCACCTCGCGGCTGGTGGCCAGCACGGTCACCCCCGGACACCCGGCCACCAGCTCCTCGACCAGCTCGGCGACGTCGACGGCGACCTGCTCGCAGTTGTCCAGCACCAGCAGCAGCGAGCGGTCGGCCACCGCCGCGGCCAGCGCGGCCGGGTCCGCCGCGCCGCTGACGCCGAGCACCGCGGCGACCGCGCCGACCACCAGCCGGCCGTCGTTGAGCGGAGCCAGGTCCACCCACCACGGGCCGTCCGCGTCGGCGCGCCGGGCCAGCAGCTCCTGGGCGGTCCGGGTCTTGCCGACGCCGCCGGTGCCCAGCACGGTCACCACCGGCGACCGACCGAGCAGCTCCGCGAGCCGCTCGAGCTCGTGCTCGCGGCCGAGCAGCGGGGTGGCCGCCCGGCGGGTACCGGCCGCCCGGGACGCCGTCGCCCCGGTCCCCGGTCCGGGTCCGGGCCCCTTCCCCGTCAGGATCTCGACGGGCGGCGTGGTGGGCGCCAGGTCGGCGTCCTGGCGCAGGATGCGCTCGTGCAGGTCGCGCAGCCGCGGGGCCGGATCGATGCCCAGCTCCTCCTGCAGCAGTTCGCGACCCTGCTGGTAGGTGGCCAGCGCCTCGGCCTGGCGACCGGTCCGGTACAGCGCGAGCATCAGGCTGGCGCGCAGCCCCTCGCGCAGCGGGAAGCGCCGGACCAGGTCCGGGAGCACCTCGGCGAGCTCGCCGTAGTTGCCCAGCCGCAGGTCCAGGTCGGCGGCGAACTCCTGCGCGGCGAGCCGCTGCTCGCCGAGGCGGGCGGCCTCCCGCTGGGCGAAGTCGGCGGGGACGTCGGCGTAGGCGTCGCCCTGCCACAGGTCCAGGCCGGTGCGCAGCCGCGCCCGGGCGGCCACCAGGTCGCCGTCCTCGGCCAGCCGCCGGGCCTGCGCGACCCGGTCGGCGAACCGGACCGCGTCGACGGAGTCCGGCGGGGCGGCCAATCGGTAGCCGGGCGCCTGCAGCGCGACGACGTCCGGACCCACCGCGGACCGCAATCGGGAGATCAAGGGGTGCAGCCGCTGGGCGGCGCGGCCCACCGCGTCCGGCCCCCAGAGCCGCTCCACCAGCACGTCGACGGACACCACGGACCCCACGTCGACGAGCAGCGCGGCCAGCGCGGTCCGCAGCTGCGGCGACCCCACCGCGACCGGACCGGACGGACCGAGGACGCGCAGCGGTCCCAGAACGCCGAACTCCACGAACTCTCCCCGTTCACCCGATCGGCCCCGACGCGCCGGGGCCGGTCAGGTGATGGTACGGGGGTGGGAGGTCCCGCGGACGCGGACGAGGCCGGCTCCCGCTGCGGGGAGCCGGCCTCGTCCGGACGTGCCGTGTGGGTGTCGGCGTGGGTGTCGGTGCGGATGTGGGCGGACGGCGGGTCGCCCTCCGCCTCGGGCCTACTCGCTGTCGATGATCTCCCGCGGCGCCGGCGGCAGCGCACGCTCGTGGTTGAGCGTGCCCGGCACGGCCATGCGCGCCTTGCGGGCCGGCCGGTCGTTCGCGATGAGCACCGCCATCCAGGGCAGCGGGATCGACACCACGAGCAGGGCGATCGCCAGCCACGGGATGCGGTAGCACAGCGTCGCGGCGACGAGCAGCGGCACGCGCATGCTCATCATCAGCACGTACCGCTTTCGGCGGGCGCGGACCTGGGCGTCGTAGGGCAGTTCCGCCGCGGTGATCACCGCGACGTCGGAGCGGGCCCGTGACGAGCCCTCCGTGGGTACACCCGGTGCGGACACCGGCGGCCTCCTGCTCGGTCGGCGGCCGACCGGCGAGAAACCGGAGCCGCGGGGCGGTCTGGCCGGCCACCCATCGCCACGGTACGCCCGCTGTAGGGCCACGCTGTGGGCGTCGCCGGTGCCGCCGGTCACCCCTTCCGGGACGCCGCCTGCTGGCCGGCCGCCTGCTTGGCCGCGGCCTTCGCCGCCCGCTTGGCCGCCCGCACCCGTTCCAGGCTGTCCGCGTCGACGACGTCCGCGACCGACCGGAAGCTGCCCTCCTGGCCGTAGTCCCCGGCGGCCTCCCGCCACCCGGGCGGCGTCACGCCGTACTGCTTGCCCAGCAGCGCGACGAAGATCGCCGCCTTCTGCGCCCCGAAGCCGGGGAGCGCGGCGATGCGCCCGCGCAACTCGTCGCCGGATGCCACGCCGTCCCAGAGCCCGGTGGCGTCCCCGTCGTACTGCTCGACGAGGGTGCGGCAGACCTGCTGCACCCGGGCGGCCATCGAGCCGGGGAAGCGGTGCACGGCGGGCGGCCCGGCGAACAGCGCCGTGAAGCCGTCGGGATCGGCGTCGGCGATCGCGCGGACGTCGAGCGCGCCCATCCGGCGGGCCAGCACCGCGGGCCCGGAGAACGCCTTCTCCATCGGGATCTGCTGGTCCAGCACCATGCCCAGGAGCAGCGCGTTGGGGTCGGCGGCCAGCAGGGTGTCGGCGTCCGGGTCCCCGGTCAGGTACAGCGTGCGAGCCATGGGCCGAGCCTGGCACACCGACGCCGGGTCCGGGCCGCCCGCGGAGGAGTCGGCGCGGGATAGCGTGGGCCGCCATGACGCGTCCCGACGCCGCCCCGCCCCCGTCCGCGACGGCCGGACCACCGTCCCCGTTGGCCGACCCGGCGGCCGTGGACGCCTTCGGCGACGACCTGCGCGAGGCCCGTTTCGACGCCGGCACGGTGCCCGAACTGCTCGGAACGTCCGCGCACCGGGCGCTGGGCCGCGGCGAGGTGTTCGCCGCCGAGCGGGTGACCCGGGGCGGCGCTGCGCTGGAGACCCTGGTGCGGCTGTTCCTGCTGGGGCTGGACGAGCCCGCGTCCGCGGTGGCCGCCGCGCTGCCCCGGCTCGGCGCCGACCGGGCCGTCGCGGAGGGCGTGCTGGAGCGGGCCGGCGACCGGCTGCGCGCGGCGCTGGACGTCCGGCCGCACGCCGACGACGTCGCCGAGTACCTGGTGGTCTCCGACCCGGACTTCGAGCTCCGGCCGGGACCGGTGCGGCCCGACCACGTGCTGGGGATCGGCGCGGCGTCGCTCAGCCTGGCCCGGGCGGTGATCCGCGCGGAGGTCGACCACGCGCTGGACATCGGCACCGGCTGCGGCATCCAGTCGCTGCACCTGTCGTCGCACGCCGGTTCCATCGTGGCGACCGACACCAACCCGCGGGCGCTGGCGCTGGCCGGCGCCACCGCCCGGCTGAACGGCCTGGACTGGGACCTGCGGCTCGGCGGGCTGTACGAGCCGGTCGGGACGGAGACCTTCGACCTGGTGGTGTCGAACCCGCCGTTCGTCGTCGGCCCCGGCGAGACCCGCTACACCTACCGGGACAGCGGCATGGCCGGCGACGAGGTGTGCCGCGCGCTGGTGACCGGCGCGGCGCAGCGGCTGCGGCCCGGTGGCACCGCGCAGTTCCTGGCCAACTGGGTGGTGCGCACCGGCACCGACTGGCGGAGCCGGGTCGGCGGCTGGGTGCAGGAGACCGGCTGCGACGCCTGGGTGGTGCAGCGGGAGCTCGCCGACCCGGCCGAGTACGTGGCGCTGTGGGGCAAGGACGCCGGCGAGACCGGCGCCGCCGCGGACGCGGTCGCCGGTCGGTGGCTGGACTGGCTGCAGCAGCAGGACGTCGAGGCGATCGGGATGGGCGTGATCACCTTGCGCAGGTCCGGCGCCGACGATCCCGACGTGGTGCTCGACGAGCTGACCGGCCCCGGCGACGAGGTGACCGGTGAGGAGGCGGCGGCCTTCCTGGCCCGGCGGCGGTGGCTGCGCTCCGTCGACGACCGCGGACTTCTGGCGACCCGGCTGTCCCTGGCGCCGGACGTGCTGCTCGAAGAGCGCTCGCTGCCCGGCCCGGACGGCTGGACGGGCGTGCTGCGGATGCTGCGCCGGCCCACCGGCCCCGGGGCGACGCTGCAGGTCGACGAGTGGGGACGGTCCCTGCTGGCCGGCTGCACCGGGCTGGCGCCGCTGGGTCTGCTGGTGGAGCTGCTGGCCGGCGCGCACGGGCTGGACCCCGACGCCGTGGCGGCCGCGGTGCTGCCGTCGGTGCGGGACGGGATCACCCGCGGGCTCCTGCACCCCGTCGAACACACCGACCCGGCGGCCTGATCCGGTGCGCGTCGTGGTGTCCCGGGTCCGGTCGGCCAGCGTCCGGGTCGACGGTCACGTGGTGGGCGAGCTCTCCGCGCCGGGCCTGCTGGCGCTGGTCGGCGTCACGCACACCGACACTTCGGAGACCGCGCGGGCGATGGCCGCCAAGCTGCATGAGCTGCGGATCCTGCCCGGCGAGCGGTCCAGCGCCCAGACGGGTGCCCCGGTGCTCGTTGTGAGCCAATTCACCCTGTACGGCCGGACCGACCGGGGACGCCGGCCGAGCTGGTCCGACGCGGCTCCGGGACCGGTCGCCGAGCCGCTGGTCGACGAGGTGGTGGCCGAGCTGCGCCGCCGCGGCGCCGAGGTCCGGACCGGCGTCTTCGCCGCCGAGATGGTCGTGACCAGCGAGAACGACGGACCGTTCACCCTCGTCCTGGACAACTGACGGCCCGGCGCTGGGCTCCGGGCGATCCGGCGTCCCGCCGGGCGAGGTCCGTTCCCATGCGGTTCCCATGGGCGGCACAGCGCGCTGTGGCGGTGCGCGGGATCTACTCCCATCACCCGATCGGTGCGCCGCAGGACTCCGGATACCCGTCGACGCGTCATCGCCACCGGATCGGGGAACGATTCGGTGCAGGTCGACGTTCGAATGATATGCCGGCGCCGCTCATCTCCGCGTCCGGCAGTTGATACGGAAGGGAGCACCACATGTCCGTCTCCCCCATGGTGGACGACGCCTTCGACGATACGTCGGCCGGCGACACACTTGTTGACAGCTCGGCCGCTGCCCGTCGTGAGGCGGCGGAGGACCTCGACGCCCAGGGTCCCTCGGCGGACCTGGTGCGCGTCTACCTGAACGGCATCGGCAAGACCGCGCTGCTGACCGCCGAGCAGGAGGTCGAGCTGGCCAAGCGGATCGAGGCCGGCGTCTTCGCGCAGCACAAGCTGGACACCGCGACCCGGCTGTCCCCGCAGAAGCGGGCCGACCTGCGGGCCGTGGTCCGGGACGGCAACCGTGCCCGCAACCACCTCCTGGTGGCGAACCTGCGGCTCGTCGTCTCGCTGGCCAAGCGCTACACCGGCCGCGGCATGCCGCTGCTGGACCTGGTCCAGGAGGGCAACCTCGGGCTGATCCGGGCGGTCGAGAAGTTCGACTACACCAAGGGCTTCAAGTTCTCCACGTACGCCACCTGGTGGATCCGCCAGGCCATCTCGCGGGGCATGGCCGACCAGGGTCGGACCATCCGGCTGCCCGTCCACCTCGTCGAGCAGGTGAACAAGCTGTCCCGGTTGAAGCGGGAGCTGCACCAGCAGTTCGGCCGCGACGCCACCATGGCGGAGCTGGCCGCCGAGTCCGGCATCCCCGAGGAGAAGATCGCGGACCTGCTGGACCACGCCCGTGACCCGGTCAGCCTCGACATGCCGGTCGGCAGCGACGAGGAAGCCCCGCTGGGTGACTTCATCGAGGACGCCGAGTCGACCTCGGCCGAGGCGATGGTGGTCGCCGGGTTCATGCACCAGGACATCAACAAGGTGCTCCGGACGCTGGACGACCGGGAGCGCACCGTGGTGCGGATGCGCTACGGGCTCGACGACGGCCGGCCGCGCACGCTGGACGAGATCGGGCGGGCGTTCGGCATCTCCCGCGAGCGGGTGCGGCAGATCGAGCGCGACTCGATGGCCAAGCTGCGCACCGGGGACCGCAGCGAGGCGCTGCGCGCCTACGCCAGCTGACACCTGGCACACGACGTCGAGAGCGGCGCCACGCCGCAGGCCGGAGGGACCGGGCTCGTGCACAGCGAGCCCGGTCTCTCGTTTCTCCGGGACCGGTCGGCGCAGGATCCGGTCACCGGAGCCGGCGCCGGTCGTCCACGGCCGGTGACGCCTCCCCGAGCCGGCCGACCGCACCGGTGACCGCCACGCCCGCGGGTCCCGCGAGCACCGGCTGTAGCTGCAGGTAGAGCAGCTCCGGGACGTCGTCGGCCAGGCAGGACAGCCGCAGCGCGACGTCGGCCAGCGCCGCCAGGTCCACCGGCGGCGCATTGCGGTAGCCCTCGAGCAGCGGCGCCGCCCGGGGGCCGCGGACCAACTCGGCCGCGTCCACGTCGGTCAACGGGACGATCCGGTACGCGCGGTCGTCGAGCAGGTCGGTGGCCACCCCGCCGACGCCGAACGACACCAGCGCGCCGAAGCTCGGGTCGGCGGTCACCTGGAACACCGTCGGGACCGTCGACCGGTCGGCCGGTGCCATCTGCTGCACGTACACCCGCGAGGAGCCCACCGCGGCCAGCTCGCCGACCGCCCGGCGGATGTCGTCCTCGGTCGCCAGGTGCAGCCGCACCCCTGCCTGGTCCATCCGGTGCCGCAACGACTCGTCGAACGCCTTGACGGCGACCGGCAGGCCGAGCTCCCCGGCGGCGGCCACCGCCTCGTCCGCGCCGGGGACGGTCCGGAACGGCAGCAGCGTCACCCCGTAGCAGCCGAGCAGCGCCACCAGTTGCGCGTCGGTCAGGTCCTGCACGGCCCTTGGACCGGTGACGGGGCTGGTGCTGCCTGTGCTTGCCCCGCTGCCGATGCCTGCCCCGCTGCCGGTGCCGTCCGTGCTGCCGGTGCCGGTGCCTGCCCCGCTGTCGGTGCTTCCCGCACGGCCGGTGCTCTTCGCGCTGCCGGCGCTCTCCGTGCTCCCGTCGATGCCCGCGTCGATGCCCGCACCGCTGCCCGCCCCGCTGCCCGCCCCGCCGGGCGCCGCGCGCCAGCCGTCCACCAGGGTCCGGGCGGCGGCCGCGTCGATGCCGGACGGCCGGACGGGCGCGCCGGGCGGCCGGCGCAGCCACTCGCCGTAGCGCACCGCGTGCGCCAGCGCCGCCACCGCCCGTTCCGGTGTCGCGTAGGACGGCACCGAGCCGCGCGCCGCGCCTCCCTGACCGTCGGCCACCTGCAGCGCATCGGCCAGCCCGGTGACCGCCAGGAAGGTGCTCAGCACCGGCACCGCGGCGCCCTGGGCGGCGACCTTCAGCGCGGTGGCGTGGTCGCGCCCGTCCACGGCGACGGGCGGCACGAACAC
This sequence comes from Nakamurella endophytica, assembly GCF_014646215.1. Classification (GTDB taxonomy): domain Bacteria; phylum Actinomycetota; class Actinomycetes; order Mycobacteriales; family Nakamurellaceae; genus Nakamurella; species Nakamurella endophytica. Next base: position 61,526 of record NZ_BMNA01000009.1, on the reverse strand, counting down.
CACGACCACGGCGTCGACGTCGTCCCGCCGGACGGTGGCGTGCACCGCGACGCCCAGCTCGGCGGCGGTGACGTCCACGCCGAGATCGCGCGGCTCGCCGTCGACCACCCGCAGGCCGGCGTCGAGGCAGGCGTCGACGGCGAGGATGCCCAGCGCCGTGGAGTTCCCCAGGATCGCGATCCGGTCGCCCTGCGGCACCGGTTGTGTCGACAGCAGCTGGGTGACGTCGAAGGCGTCGCCGAGGGTGTCGGTGCGGATCACGCCGGACTGGGCGAAGAGCGCGGCGACCGAGGTGTTCGACAGCGGCGCGCTGCTGGCCGCCAGGCCGGCCGGCACCAGGGCGTGCCGGCCGGACTTGACCGCGATGACGGGCTTCGTCCTGGCCAGCACCCGGGCCAGCCGGGCGAACTTGCGCGGGTTGCCGAAGGACTCCAGGTACAGCAGCACCACCTCGGTGCGGTCGTCGGAGTACCAGTACTGCAGCAGGTCGTTGCCGGAGACGTCCGCACGGTTGCCCGCCGAGACGAAGCTGGACAGGCCGAGACCGCGGCGGGCGGCGTCGGCGAGGATCGCGATGCCCAGCGCGCCCGACTGCGAGAAGAACCCCACCCGCCCCGGCCCCGGCACCACCGGGGCGAGCGTGGCGTTGAGCCGGACCGCCGGGTCGGTGTTCACCATGCCCAGGCAGTTCGGCCCGAGCACCCGCATGCCGCTGCCGCGGGCCACCGCGACCAGGTGCCGCTGCGCCTCCGCGCCGTTCCCGCCGGCGTCGGCGAAACCGCTGGTGACCACCACCAGACCGTGGACCTGCTTGGCGCGGCACCCCTGCACGACCTCGGCGACCGTGCCGGCCGGGACGGTCACCACCGCGACGTCCACCGGGTCGGGGATGTCGGTGACCCGGGCGTACGCGCGGACACCCTGCACGGACCGGGCGTCGGGGTTGACCGGGTAGACCGGACCGGTGAACCCGGCCCGCAGGAGGTTCTCGAGCACCGCGTGGCCCACCTTGCCGACCTCCGCCAAGGCGCCGATGACGGCGATCGACCGGGGCGCCAGCAAACGCGCCAGCGAGCGGGCCTCTGCCCGGTGCTCCCGGCCGGCCAGCACCTCCCGCGACCGGGCCGTCGGGGCGATGTCGAAGGTCACGTCGACGACGCCGGACTCGTAGCGGCGGTGCACCGCGTACCCGGCGTCGGCGAAGACCCGCACCATCTGCTGGTTCTCGGCCAGCACCTCAGCGGTGAACCGGCGGATGCCCACCTCGGCGGCCGCAGCGGCCAGGTGCTCCAGCAGGATCGACCCGAGACCGCGCCGCTGCTGGGCGTCCTCGACGACGAAGGCCACCTCCGCCGACACCGGGTCCCGGTCGTCGCGGTGACAGGTGCCGGCGGCGATGACCTGCCCGCCGAGCTCGGCGACCAGCCCGATGGCGTCGTGGTGGTCGACCTCGGTGAACACCCGCAGCTGCGCCGGGCCGATCACCGGGGTGGCGCTGAAGTACCGCAGGTACCGGGTCCGGTCGCTCATCCGCCGGTGCATGTCCAGGATGGCCGGGCCGTCCTCGGCTCCGATCGGCCGGACGTGCACCACCCCGCCGTCCGTGAGCACCACGTCGGCTTCCCAGTGCTGGGGGTAGGGGCGCTCAGTCACGGGGATCGAACGGGTCCAGCCCGTGCAGTGGGAAGACGGCGCGGCGTACCTGGTCGATGCCCACGTCGACCGGCTCCTCGGTCTCGCCGGACCAGGGCGTGACCGGGATGCCGTCCGGGGACCCGTCCGACATGTCCTCCGGCGGCCGGGTCCCCGGCCGGGACTGCCGGGCCTCCTCCTGCCAATCGGCGGGGACGGGCGTGCGCGGGTCGAGGTCCCGGTCCAGGACGGCGGCCAGCAGGTGCGTCCACGACCGCGGCACCACACGGACCAGGGCGTAGCCGCCGCCGCCCAGGGCGAGCCACCGGCCGCCGGTCAGCTCCTCGGCGAGCGCGCGCAGCTCCTGCTGCGCGGTGCGGTGCCCGTCGACGGTCAGCCGGAGGTCGGCGAGCGGGTCCTCGGCGTGCGAGTCCGCACCGTGCTGGGTGACCAGGACGTCCGGTCGGAACGCACGCAGTACCCCCGGGACGACGGCGCGGAAGGCCCGGAGCCAGGCGCGGTCGCCGGTGCCGGCCGGGACCGGGACGTTGACCGCCGTGCCGGCCGCCGCGCCGGCACCCACCTCGGCCGGCCACCCGGTCCCCGGCCAGAGCGTGGCCGGCGACTGGTGGAGCGAGACGGTCAGCACTCGCGGGTCGTCGTAGAAGGCGGCCTGGACGCCGTCGCCGTGGTGCACGTCGACGTCCACGTAGGCGACGCGGCGCACGCCCTCGTCGAGGAGGGCGTGGATGGCCAGCGCCGGGTCGTTGTAGACGCAGAAGCCGGACGCGTGGTCGGCCATCGCGTGGTGCAGGCCGCCGGCGATGTTGACCGCCCGACGGACCTGGCCGCGGGCGATGGCCCTGGCGGCGGCGATGGACCCGCCGGTGATCAGCGCGGCGGTGCGGTGCATGTCCGGGAACACCGGGTTGTCGGTGGTGCCGAGCCCGTGGCCGGGATGCCGGAGCGGCGGGACCGCGGACGCGGCGTGCACCGCCGCCAGGTAGTCGGCCCGGTGCACGGCCAGCAGCTCGTCGTCGGTGGCCGGCGGCGGCGGGACGAGGTCCACGCCGTCCAGCACGCCCAGCGATCGGGCCAGCGACCAGGTCAGCTGCCAGCGCAACGGGTGCAGCGGGTGGCGGCCCCCGAGGTCGTACTCGGCCATGGCCGGGTCCCACACGACCAACGGCGCTGCCATCGGCACAGGCTAGACCGGGACGCGGGCACGGACCTGTCGGCGCGGACCTGCAACACTGCGGCGCGCTCCGAGCATGGTGGTCGACGCTGTGCCGCCGAGCGCAGCCCTGTCGGCGCGGACCTGTCGGCGCGGTCCTGGAGCGCTGCGGCGCGGTCCGCGAAGCGTGGTCGACGCCGCACCGCCGGGCGCCGTCCTGTCGGCGCGGACCTGCCGGCGCGGACCTGGAGCACTACGGCGGGCTACGTGCAGATGTGGTCGACGCTGTGCCGCCGAGCGCGGTCCCGGAGCGCTGGGGCGCGGTCCGCGCAGCGTGGTCGACGCCGTGCCGCCGAGCGCCGTCCTGTCGGCGCGGTCCTGTTGGCGCGGACCTGGAGCATTGCCGCGCTGCTCCGAGCAGCGCCGTCGATGCTGTGCCGCCGGGCGGCGCTGCTCGTCAGCCGCTCCGCGCAGCGCCTGACCCGGGTCGGGCGACGGCAGGTACTTGCGGGCTCGGGTCGGTCGGGACGCACGAGCCGCGGTGGGTAGGACACGCGGGACCGGAGTGCTGCCTCGACTGCCGGCGCGGCACGGCGCCCTTCCCCCATCAGCCGGCCGCGGACCTGGGTTCCGGCCCGGTCGCCACCGGGCGCCCGGCCCCCGACCACTCGCTGTACGAGCCGGGGTACAGCGCCAGGTCGATGCCGGCGACCCGTCCCGCGAGCACCAGGTGGCAGGCGGTCACCCCGGAACCGCAGGACGCCACCGCCCTGTCCGCGCCCCTGTCGGCGTCGCTGTCGGCGCTTCTGTCGTCGTCGCTGTCGGCGCTTCCGTCGTCGTGGCTGTCGTCGGCGCCCGTCCCGCGGGGCCCGTCCCGGTCCGCCAGCCCTCGACGCCGGTCGGCCTCGGGCGTGGCCGACGGGTCCCCCGACACCTCCGATGCCTGATGGCGGACGGCTACGCCGGCGGCCTCCAGCCGCTCGCGCAATTCGGCGGGCGGTCGCAGGGTGCCCCGCTCGGTGTACAGCTCCGCGAACGGCAGGTTCACGGCTCCCGGAATGTGCCCGGCGACGGCGTCCAGCGGCTCGATCTCGCCGCGGTAGCGCGGTGCGGCCCGGGCGTCGAGCAGCAGGCCGTGCCCGGCACCGCTCCGGGCAGCGACCTCGGCCATGTCCACGGTGGGCATCGCACCCGGTCGGACGGTCACCGTCCCCGGCCGGGACGGCGCCGGTTCCCCGGTCTCCAGCGCACCGGTCCAGGCGCGCAGGCCGCCGTCGAGCACCCGCACGTCCTCGAGACCGGACCAGCGGAGCAGCCACCAGGCGCGCACGGCTCCGGACCCGTCGGCGTCGTCGTGGACCACGACGGTGCTGCCGTCGTCGATGCCGTGCCGGCGCCAGACCTGTTGCAGCACAGTGGCATCAGGTAACGGATGCCGGCCGCCCGCGCCTGGCGGCGCGGCCAGTTCCCGGTCCAGGTCGACGAAGCGGGCACCCGGGATGTGACCGGCCAGGTAGCCGGCGTGGTCGCTCCCGGCGCCGACGCGCCAGCGCACGTCGAGGACGACGACGCCCGGGGACCCCAACCGAGCGGCGAGCCACGCCGGATCGGCCAGGTCCGGGGGCAGTGCCGTCCCAGGTGAACCGGTGCGAGCAGGTGATTCGGTGCTGGTCGCGGAGTCCCTGCTGATCGCGGAGTCGGTGCTGGTGGCGGTAGCGCGGGCAGCCTCGGCGGGCTCATCCAGGGGCACCGGATCATCCTGCCCCGGATCGTGATCACCCGGTCGGGTGGTCCCGTCCGGGTAGAATCCGTCTGCCAGAAAGGGCTGATGTGAACGACCTGATCGACACGACCGAGATGTACCTCCGGACCATCTTCGAGTTGGAGGAGGAGGGCATCTTCCCGCTGCGTGCCCGCATCGCGGAGCGGCTGGCGCAGAGCGGTCCGACGGTCAGCCAGACGGTGGCCCGGATGCAGCGGGACGGTCTGCTGGTGGTGTCGGACGACCGGCACCTCGAGTTGACCGACCTCGGCCGGGAGCGCGCGGTGTCGGTGATGCGCAAGCACCGGCTGGCGGAGCGGCTGCTGCTGGACGTGATCGGTCTGGACTGGCGGGACGTGCACGTCGAGGCGTGCCGGTGGGAGCACGTGATGAGCGACGAGGTCGAGCAGAAGCTCGTCGCCCTGCTCGGCGAGCCGCAGACCTCGCCGTACGGCAATCCGATCCCGGGGCTGGACTCGCTGGGCGTGCAGGTGCCGGCGGACGGCGAGACGCACGCCGACCTGATCGGCGCGGACGTGGCGGCGGCGCGGGGCGGACGCTACGAGGTCCGCCGCATCATCGAGATCGTGCAGAACCAGCCCGACGTGATGGACCGCCTCCAGGAGGGCGGGGTCGTTCCGGGCGCGGTGCTGGAGTTCGCGACCCGGGACCGGATGCTGCTGGCGGTCACCCCCGACGGGCCGGTGACGACCGAACTGCCGCGCGCCATCGCCCACGGCATCCACGTCCGACCGGCCGGCTGAGCCGCTCGCGCTCCACCGCCGACCGGCCGGCTGAGCCGCTCGCGCTGCACCCCCGCCCCGTCGGTGCGGAACCGCCGCGAGGTGCGCCGGGGGAACGACTGTCCCTCCTCGACCCTGGGTCTCGCGCGCTGAGCTACCACTCCAAGGGGCTTGTCCAGGGACCGGTTGGCGGACGCCGCCGTCGCCCAGCGTCCCGGTCGGGGCTGATGTCCGGGCAACGCCGGAACGGCCGTCCATCGTCAGCGCTGGGTTCGGCGCCGAGCATCGCTCCCGGAGCCTGTCCTTGGAACGGCGGGCGAACGCCGCCGCCGCCCAGCGTGCCGGCCGGTGCTGACGTCCGGGCAATACCGTAAACGGCCGTCCATCGTCGCCACTGGGTCCGGCACCGAGCATCACTCCAGGAGCCTGTCCATGGAACGGCGGGCGAACGCCGCCGCCGCCCAGCGTGCCGGTCGGTGCTGATGTCCGGGCAACACCGGGGAACGGCCGGGCGACGGCTTGCAGGCGGACCCCCTCTCCGTCGCCGACCGGGTCGGCTGGTCGCAGGTACCGTGCAGGTGTGGTGACCGACGTCCGTTCCGGCGCGCCGCCCGCGCTCGCCGATCCAATGGCTCGTGTCCCGCTGTCCCCCGCGAAACCTGTCCCGGTCGACCAGATGGCCTGTGCTCCGCTGTCCCCCGCGGCGCGCGTCCCGGTCGGGCCTGCCGCTCGCGCACCTCTGTCACCGTCGGCGCGCACCGACGCGGGTCCGGAGGCTGCTGCGCTCGCCCTGGTGACGGACATCGTGGCTGCGGGTCGTGTCCTCGTGCTGACCGGCGCGGGCCTGTCGACGGACTCGGGCATCCCGGACTACCGCAGTCCCGGCGCACCGCCGAGGTCGCCGATGACGGAGCAGGAGTTCCGGTCGGGACCCGTTGCCCGACAGCGCTACTGGGCCCGCAGCCACCTCGGGTGGCAGCGGATGGGCGAGGCGACGCCGAACGGCGGGCACCGGGCACTCGCAGCGCTGGAGCAGGCCGGCGTCGTCGACCTGCTGATCACGCAGAACGTGGACGGCCTGCACGGCAAGGCCGGCAGCCGGACGGTGGTCGACCTGCACGGGCGCATCGACGAGGTGGTGTGCCTGGATTGCGGGCAGATCAGTTCGCGAGCTGCGTTGCACGAGCGGATGTCCCGACTCAATCCGGACTTCGGGGCGGACGCCGACGTCGTGGTTGCTCCGGACGGTGACGTCGAGTTCTCCGACACTGCAGCCTTCCGCGTTCCGGCCTGCCGCCGTTGCGCCGGGGCGTTGAAGCCGAACGTGGTCTTCTTCGGCGGCAGCGTCGCGCGGCCGGTCGTCGACCGCTGCTTCGCCGCGGTGGACGACGCCGAAGCCCTGCTGGTGGCCGGGTCGTCGTTGACGGTGATGTCCGGATTCCGCTTCGTCCGGCACGCCGTCAAGCGCAGCATCCCGGTCCTGGTCATCAATCGGGGGCCCACCCGCGCCGACGACCTTCCCATCGTCAAGCTCGACGCCGGCTGCACCCCGACGCTCACCGCCGTCGCAACAGCACTGCAAGCGTTGTAGGCGTTGTAGGCGTTGTAGGCCGTCCGGATCTGCTGTCGTGACGCGGGCATGCGCCACGCGAGACGGGCGTGCACCTCCGCCTGGAGGGCACGACCCAGCGGCACCGGACTCCGATCGATCGGGAACCCGGAGGCGGTGACCGGGCACCTGGCGCCCGGTTGACCGAGGGCCCAGTCCTGGAGTGCCTCCCTCCTGCACGTTGGCCGGCCACAGGTTTTCCTGGGCAATTGCTTTCGGCCATCCACCCGGTGATCGTGTCCTCAGAACGGCGGGTCGAGAAGTAGTGTCGCAGTGGCGGTTGCTGGGGTTGCCAGCACGGCGGGTGTTCTCGTCCCTGGGTGCTGACTCTCGCTCGGTGCCGACGGGCTCGGCTCCGGGCGACTTCTCGGCGGACGGATCCACGCGTCGACTGCTGGCACGCCGAACTCGACCGGCGGATGACTGGTCCGCCGACCAGCCGGTGATGTCACGACCACGGTGCGGTCGGGCCTTCGCTGCACATCCCAGCCGCCGTGCGTCTTGAGCACGTGGTGCTGACGGCACAGCGGATCCAGGTTCCCGGCGGCCGTCGGTCCGCCGCGATCAGGACGGGCATGGTCGAACGGCGTGCGGTGGTCGAGATCGCACCGCCAGGCAGGAGCCGAGCAGCCCGGCCACACGCACTGGCGGTCGACCGAGATGACCCGGTCCCGCAGGCGCTGCCGTGGCCGGTACGTCCGGTCTCCGACACCGATGGCCGCGGTGGTCGACGGATCGGTGACGAGGATGGTCACCGACCTGGCTGCCTGCGCCAGGATGCGCGCCCAGCCGGCCGTCACCGCACCGTGTCCCTCGAGGTGCGCCGGCTCGTCGTCGAGGGCTGCCAGCGTGGCGAGGGACATGGTGACGACCAGGTCGACCGGCCGGCCCTGGCGAGTGGGCCTGGACAGCGCTGGGTGGACGGATGTCGGACGCTCCGCGTCGATGTCCGCCGCAGACGACGAGCGGAAGGTGTCGCCGTACGTGTCGGGCATCGAAGCGAGGTCTTCTTCGCGCGAATCAGCCGGATTCTGAGGCTCAGAGGCCAGTCTCGACCCGACCGCAGGCAAGAGTGGCGGCGGGAGGACGGCCGACGAACGGATCGGTGCTTCCACGACTTGTCCGTTCCCCTGCTTGTGGCTCGCCTGTTCGGCATCGGCGACCGACGGCCCACCGGACCAACCCGTGACGATCCCGCCGAGCTCGCAGTCGAGTCGCCTTGCCGCTGCATGGGCTGGTCGCGTCGGACAGGACTCCGCACTCGAAGACTGACCGGGCGGCTGGGCGACGGCCACCGACGCGTCGGCTGCACCGGCCGCGATCGGCGGCGCGGGCGACGGGGGCAGTAAATCCCGCAGGTCGAGGTACCCGGTACCGAGCAGTGCCTCCGCCACGTCGGTGAGAGCGTCGGCGCGGCGCTCACCGGCGGATCGACCGTCGCCCCGCCAGGCCGACGCCACCATGTCGACCAAGGTCGCCACCGCTATTGCACCTTCCGCCGGCAACGTGGCGTCGATCCCGCCGAGCCCATCCTGCAGTGGACGGTGCAGGACGTCCCGCGACCGGCGAGCTCGCCGCGCGCGCTCCTCCGCGGCGGCCGGGTCCACCGAGATGACAGCCCGGTCGGTCAACGTCCGGAGTCGGCTGGCGGTCCGACTACCCGCGAGCGGCAGCACCCGATCCTCGACGACGACGCGTTCCTCGGGTGACAGCACGCAGGTGCGGTCGGCGATGACCCAAGCCTTCACCCTGTCGATCAAGCCGTCCCGCAGGGCGGCATGCGTGCCCGGGAGTTCGGTGACGAGCTCGACCGCCGAGCGCACGCGCCGGCCGGCCGCCAGCGGCGAGACACCCAGTGCAAGGCCGACCTCCGCGGCGGCCAGTTGTTCGGCCCGATGCGCGACGAGGGTTTCCAGGCGTGCGAGGTCGGGGCTCGCCGCCTCCGGGTTCACCGCCTCCGTTCGCTCGGGTCCACGTCCGAGAAAGGCATCGACGAGGTCGCTGACGTCGCCGGCGCACCCGGGGACCGCCAGTGCAGCAAGCGCCTGTGCCTGCCGCGCCTGGAGATGGGACAGCAGCCGCTCCGTGTCGACGACGGTCTGCAACAGCTCGTGGGCAGAAGCGGCGACCGTCCGGGCGTTCCGGACGGCCACCCACCGCTCGTCCTCCCAGCCTGGCGCCGCCGGCCGCAACAGCCCGTCCTCGTCCATCCGACACCTCCTCCGGGAGTGCTCGACACCGCCAGTCTACGGCCCATCGTTGCAGTTCAGTCGATTTTCTCGAACATGTGTATGACACAGGTCGATGTGGATGGGCGAGCACCGAGGACGGTGGAAGGACGCACGAAGGCAGACACATTGAGCGACCAGCGCGGACTTACCGCACCGCCGACGGCCTTCCACAGCGGGCGACGACGCAGAGGACGCGGATCCACCGGCGTGCCCGTGCGTTGCCGATTCTGCGGCGAAGGGACGGTTAACAGCGGACGGGAGAGGTGGTAACCGAAGGACAGGTGGCCGGACAAACGCACGAGCGTGGCCGTACATCGCCGCTCCTGCGGCGAAGGGGACACCCGCAGGAAGCGCCCGCCGGCCCGGTGACCAGCGGACGGTAGAGGTGGCGACCGTGGGAGAGATGCCCGGACGGAACGCACGACCGACTACAGGATCGAAACACAAACAACTCCAGCACGGCGGGCCGACGGCCAGCACGTCCGGCCGCCGGACTTGGAGGACGCGACTCGGGCCCGACCGCGACGCCCGCAACAACCAGGATGACCGCAAGGAACCGCAAGTCGGACGACGATTCCGGCCTCCAATGCGTAGGGACCACCAGGGGCACCAAAGGGCGCCGCCATCATCGGACGACCAGCCCAGCGCCCGACGGCGCCCGGCGCCCGGACGTGCGCCCGAAGGCCCGGAACCCAACCGGCCGACCGACGCGGAGCGATGCCGACCAGCTTGACCGCCCGGCCAGCCCACCGGCCGAACCGTCGGCCAGCCGACCAGCCCAACCGCCCGGCCAGCCCGCCGGCCGAACCGCCAGCCAGCCGCCCGGCCAGCCCGGCCAGCCCAACCACCCGGCCAGCCCGACCGCCCGGCCAGCCGCCGGCCCAACCGCCAGTCAGCCGACCAGCACAACCGCCCGGCCAGCCCGCCGACCCAACCGCCCGGCCAGCCCGCCGGCCCAACCGCCCGGCCAGCCCAACCGCCGGCCGGCCCGACCGCCCGGCCACGGTGACCGCGACGCACGAGACGGACAGGGCAGCCGGTGCACCAGCTCTCAGCCCAGGAACTCCTGCAATCCCGAGAGCAGCCGCTCGACGTCGTCCGCGCTGGTGTAGGGCGCCAGGCCCACCCGCAGGCCGCCGGCGTCGCCGAGGCCGAGGCGTCGGGACGGCTCGATGGCGTAGAACGACCCGGCCGGCGCGGCCACGCCGCGGTCGGCGAGGAAGGCGTAGGCGTCGGCGGCGTCCCGGCCGTCGAAGGTGAGCAGCAGGGTCGGCGTCCGCAGCGCGGCCCGGGAGTGCACGGTCACACCGGGCAGCGTGGCGATCCCGGACTCCAGCCGCCCGCGCAGCGCTTCCTCGTGCCGTTCCAACGCCTCGAACGACGCGACCAGCCGTTCCCGTCGTCCACCGCCCGAGCCGTCCCCACCGTCCAAGCCGTCCGAGCCGCTCAAGCCGTGCGTGCCGCCCCAGCCGTCCGAGCCGTCCGAGCCGACCGCACCGCCCGGCCCGTCCGCACCGGACACCTCGTCCGCACCGGCCAGTCCCGCCAGGTAGTCCACCGCCGCGGTGACGCCGGCGAGCATCTCGTACGGCAGCGTCCCGAACTCGAAGCGCTCGGGCACCGCGTCGGTGGACGGCAGGAGCTTGTCCGGGTGCAGCGACTCGAGCAGGGCCCGCCGCCCGGTGAGGACACCGAGGTGCGGACCGAGAAACTTGTACGGCGAGCACACCAGGGTGTCCGCGCCGAGCGCGTCCCGGTCCACCAGCACGTGGGCCGCCAGGTGCACCGCGTCGACGTGCAGGTGCGCGCCGACACCGTGCACCATCGCCGCGATCTCGGCCAGCGGCGGCCGCGTTCCGACCAGGTTCGACGCCCCGGTCACCGCCACCAGCCGGGTCCGGTCGGACAGCACCGCCCGGACGTGGTCCGCGGTCAGCTCGGCGGTGTCCGGGTCGACGTCGATCCAGCGCACCGTGGCACCGGCCCGTTCGGCGGCCTGCACCCAGGGCCGGACGTTGGCGTCGTGGTCCAGCCGCGACACCAGCACCTCGTCCCCGGCTCCCCATCCGGCTGCGAGCATCCGCGCCAGGTCGTACGTCAGCTGGGTGGCGCTGCGGCCGAACACCACCTCGTCCGGTGGCACGGCCAGCAGGTCCGCCATCGCCGAGCGAGCCGCCGCGACGATGTCGTCCGCGCGCACCTCCCCCGGCGTCCGGCGCCCCCGGTTGGACAGCGGCCCGGTCAGGGCGCCGGCCATCGCCTCGGCGACCGCGCGCGGCGCCTGCGTGCCGCCGGGCGCGTCGAAGAACGCGACACCGGAGTCCAGTGCCGGGAAGTCGGCGCGGATACGGTCGACATCGAGCCCGCGGGCGGTGGTCCCGGTCACGACTGCACCCCCGCGACGGCGAGCCGCACGTCGATGCCGTCCCCGACGGTCCCGGCCACGGCCCCGTCCCCGTCCGGTGGCGCGAAGTCGACCGCGACGGCGAGGGTCTCGGACCGGACATGCTCCAGTCGCGCCCGGACCGCGTGCACCACCGGCGCCGGCAGCTCCAGCCGCAGTGAGATGCGGTCGGAGACGTCGAGTCCCGCATCCTTGCGCGCCTGCTGCACCAACCGGACCAGGTCGGCGACCAGGCCGTCGTCGCGCAGCTCGTCGGTGAGCACCAGGTCCAGCTCGACGACACCACCGGACGGCAGCACGGCCACCGCGACGTCGTCCCGGCCCGCGCCGGTCGCGACCGTCTCGAGCACGAACTCGCCGTCCCGCAGCGGCACCCCGGCGCACACCACGGTGCCGTCGTCGGCGACGCTCCAGTCCCCGGACTTGGCGCCCCTGATGACCTGCTGCACCGCCTTGCCCAACCGCGGACCGGCCGCCCGCGCGTTGACGGTCAGCCGGCGGGTCACCGCGGTGTCGGCCGCGTCCGCGATGGCCGACAGCCGCACCTCCCGGACGTTGACCTCGTCGGCCAGGATCGCCGAGAAGGGCTGCAGCGCAGCGGCATCCGGGGCAGTGACGGCCAGCGTGGCCAGCGGCTGCCGCACCCGCACCTTCGCGGACTTGCGCAGCGACAGCGCCACCGACGCCACCTCCCGCACCTCGTCCATCGCGGCGACGAGCGCGGCGTCGCGCGGCAGCGCGCCCTCCCCGGACAGCTCCGGCCAGTCGGTCAGGTGCACCGACCGGCCGCCGGTCAGCCCGCGCCAGATCTGCTCCGCGGTCAGCGGCAGCAGCGGCGCCACCGTCCGGCACACCGCCTCCAGCACGGTGTGCAGGGTGTCGATCGCGTCCTGGTCACCGGCCCAGAACCGGTCCCGGGACCGGCGGATGTACCAGTTGGTCAGCACCTCCAGGTACGACCGCACGGTGGCGCAGGCGCCGGACAGGTCGTACCCGTCCAGGGCGTCGGTCACGGACGCGGTCAGCTCGGCCGTCTTGGCCAGGATGTACCGGTCCAGCACGTCCGGGCTGTCGGTCCGGGTGCGGCCGACGACCCCCGCGGCGCCCGCGTACAGCGACAAAAAGTACCAGGCGTTCCACAGCGGCAGCACCGCCTGCCGCACGCCCTCGCGGATGCCGCCCTCGGTGACCACCAGGTCGGAGCCGCGCAGCACCGGCGAGGACATCAGGAACCAGCGCATGGCGTCGGACCCGTCGCGGGCGAACACCTCCCCCACATCGGGATAGTTCCGGCGCGACTTGGACATCTTCTGCCCGTCGTCACCCAGGACGATGCCGTGCGCGACGCACGTCTGGAAGGCCGGCCGATCGAACAACGCGGTCGCCAGCACGTGCAGCGTGTAGAACCACCCGCGCGTCTGGCCGTTGTACTCGACGATGAAGTCGCCGGGAAAATGATCGTCGAACCAGCCGTGCCCTCTGGTCGGACCCGCAAGCGGTCCTCCCGAGTTCTCGAACGGGTAGTGCACCTGGGCGAACGGCATGGACCCCGACTCGAACCAGCAGTCGAGCACCTGCGGCACGCGCCGCATCACCGACCGGCCGGTGGGGTCGTCGGGGTTCGGCCGGGTCAGCTGGTCGATGAACGGCCGGTGCAGGTCGGCCGGGCGCACGCCGAAGTCCCGCTCCAGCTCGTCGAGCGAGCCGTAGACGTCGACCCGGGGGTACGCATCGTCGTCCGAGACCCACACCGGGATGGGCGATCCCCAGAAACGGTCGCGCGAGATGGACCAGTCCCGGGCACCGGCCAGCCACTTGCCGAACTGCCCGTCCCGGATGTGCGCCGGTACCCAGGTGATCTCCTGGTTCAGCTCGACCATCCGGTCACGGAAGCTGGTCACCGCGACGAACCACGACGTCACCGCACGCTGGATCAGCGGGGTCTCGCAGCGCCAGCAGTGCGGGTACGGGTGCTCGTAGCTCTCCCGCCGGACCAGCAGCCCGGCGGTCCGCAGGTCGCCGATGATGTGCGGGTTGGCGTCGAAGACCTGGTAGCCCTCGTACGGCGGCACCGCCGCGGTGAACACCCCCTGCGCGTTCACCGGGTTCACCACCTCGATGTCGGCGGCGTCGGTGACGACCTTGTCCTCCTCGCCGAACGCCGGGGCGATGTGCACGACACCGGTGCCGTCCTCGGTGGTGACGTAGTCGGCGGCCAGCACCTGGTGGGCGTTCTGCCGCCCGAGGAAGAAGTCGAACGGCGGGGTGTAGCGGAGCCCGACCAGGTCCGCGCCGCGGTAGGTCGCCAGCTCCTCCGGCTCCGTCCCGAGCTCCCGCGCGTAGGCCGCCACCCGGGCACGGGCCAGCAGGAACCGGCGGCCCGCGCCGACCTCCGCGTCCTCGCCGGTGCGGACGACGACGTAGTCGACCTCCGGGTTGACGGCCGCGGCCAGGTTGGACGGCAGGGTCCACGGCGTCGTCGTCCAGATCAGCGCCGAGACCCCGTCCAGCGCAGCGTCGCCGGGCACGGTCAGCGGCAGCGCCACGGTGACCGCCGGGTCCTGCCGCGACCGGTAGGTGTCGTCCATCCGCGTCTCGGTGGCCGACAGCGGGGTCTCGCAGCGCCAGCAGTACCAGAGCACCCGGTAGCCCTCGTAGACCAGGCCGCGGTCCCAGAGCGTCTTGAACGCCCACAGCACCGATTCCATGTACGGCAGGTCGAGGGTCTTGTAGTCGTGGGCGAAGTCGACCCAGCGGGCCTGCCGGGTGACGTACTCCTCCCACTCGTGGGTGTAGCGCAGCACCGAGTTGCGGCAGGCGTCGTTGAACGCCTCGATCCCCATCTCGGTGATCTCGTTCTTGTGCTTGATGCCGAGTTGCCGCTCGGCCTCCACCTCGGCCGGCAGGCCGTGGGTGTCCCAGCCGAACCGGCGCTCGACCCGGCGGCCGCGCATGGTCCGGTACCGCGGCACGACGTCCTTGACGTACCCGGTCAGCAGGTGCCCGTAGTGCGGCAGGCCGTTGGCGAACGGTGGCCCGTCGTAGAAGACGAACTCGTTGCTGCCCGCCTCGCCGGCCGGGCGGGCGTCGACCGAGGCCTGGAAGGTGTCGTCACGGCGCCAGTACTCGAGCACCTGCGCCTCGAGCTCCGGGAAGCTCGGATGCGCCGACACGGCATCCGCACCGGCGAGCGGGTAGCGGGCGTGGGGGGTGGACGGTGCGGTCAACGGGTACCTCCCGGCAGCGTGTCGCCTGCACGGGGACGGGCGCCGGCCTTCGGCCTGCTCCCGCGGTACCACCCCGCTTGCCCGGCGCACGCGCCGGACCGCTCCGTTGCCGGGCTGTCTCGGGCCCGACCCGTCCGGGTCTAGTGAGGACGCCGGGCACCGGCCCGCCGTCCCGTTCTTCCGGATGGCTCGCCGGTGATGGCCGGGTCGTCGCCGCCACCGCCGCGGACGACGGAGGCCTCACCGACCGGTCGGGTCGGTGAGGCCTCCACTGTACCGCCGGGCCGGAGTGGTCCGGACCCGTGCCGCGATCAGCCCTTCTTGAGCTGCCCGACCGGCGCCGCGGTGGGCGAACCGTTGCCGGTGGCGCTGCTGTCGAGCTGGTTGAGCTGCTCGTTCAGCCACTCCTTGAGCCGGCTGCGGTACTCGCGCTCGTACACCCGCAGGTCGTCGATCTTCTTCTCCAGGCTCCCGCGCTGGTCGGTGAGCTGCTGCATGGACTGCGCGTACTTGGCCTGCGCCTCGCGGTCCAGCGACTCGGCCTTGGCGGTGGCGTCGTTGACGAGCTTGTCCGAGGTCGCCTGCGCGTCCGAGACCAGCCGCTGGGACTCGTTGCGAGCCTCGGTCAGCATCCGGTCGGACTCGGTGTGCGCGTCGGACAGCAGCTTCTCGGACTCGGCGCGGGCGCTCGCCCGGGTGGCCTCGGCCTCCGCGGCGGCGTCGCTGGTCAGCCGCTCGGCGGTCTCCTGCGCCAGCCCGAGCAGCCGCGCGGCCTGGACGGAGGCGTCACCGGTGGCGACAGCGGCAGTGGCGGCCTGGGGGGCCGGCGCCGGCTCGGCGGCGGGCTGCACGGTCGGGGCGGCCGCCGGCTGCGGGGCGGAGTCCTGGGATGCGGGCGCCGGGGCGGCCGCGGCCGCCGCTCCGTCGCCGCCGGCGGCGGCGAGCCGCTGGGTCAGCTCGTTGTTCTCCTCGATCAGGCGCGCCAGCTCCGCCTCGACCAGGTCGAGGAAGGCGTCGACCTCGTCCTCGTCGTACCCGCGCTTGCCCAGCGACGGCTTCTTGAAGGCAACGTTGTGGACATCGGCCGGGGTGAGCCGCATTCGATAACTCCTTGCTCGTGCCGCTGCTGCAGTCGGTCGCCGTCCGCGCGCTCCGCGCCGCGACCCTCGCCGATCCCGAGATCAGGGAACCAGCACGCTGATGACCACCGACATGAGGATGTAGATGACGACCAGCAGGACGATGATGCTGAGGTCGAACCCTACCCCGCCCAGTCGGACGGTCGGAATCAGCCGCCGCAGCAGCTTCACCGGCGGGTCCGTGGCGGCATAGACGATCTCCATGGTGGCCGCGGGACGCCCGGCAGGACGCCACTGGCGGGCCAGCACCCGGACGAACTCGATCACGATGCGCGCCAGCAGGAGCAGCCGGAAGATCCACAGCAGCAGGTACACCACCTGCCAGACGATGTTCACCTCCCCAGTCTGGCGCATCGCCGCGCCGGACCGGCGGTGCCGGCAGTCCGGGTCACCCGCCGGGACGCGGTCACCCGCGGCAGCGGGGTCACCCGTCGCCGTCCGCGCCGTCCTCGGGGGTGAGCGGCCGCAGCGCGGCGAGGGTGTCCAGGTACCGCCGGCGTCGCGCGGCGAGCGCCGGGACACGGTCACCGGGCGCGGCCACCGGCGTCGCCGGCACCTGCGCGACCGTCTCCAGGGTCCGGTCGTCGAGCAGCCCGGCGGCGCGGGCGCCCAGCAGGGCGGCGCCGCGCGCGGAGGCACCGGGCACGTCCACCGCGTGCAGGTCGGCCCGGAGCACGTCGGCCAGCAACCGGCGCCACGCGGGGTGGACGGACCCGCCCCCCGCGATGCGCAGCACGCGCCCGTCGTCGGGGACCCCGGGCAGCGCCTCGAGGGCGTCGGCGGCCGCGAACGCCACGCCCTCCAGCGCCGCGTACAGCATCAGGTCGCGGTCGTGCCGGGCCGCGAGCCCGGTCCAGGCACCGCGGAGGCCGGTGTCCAGGTACGGCGTGCGCTCGCCGACCAGGTGCGGCAGGAAGACCGGGTCGCCCGGCTCGGGGCGGTGGCCGGCCGCGGCGTAGAGCTCGACCCACTCGGCGCCCAGCATCCGGCGCACCCAGTCCAGGGTCTGGCCGCCGGTCATGCTGGCGCCCATGGCGTACCAGCCGTCGGCCGTGGCCGACCGGTACAGGTGGGCCACCGGATCGGCGGACAGCGACGCGGCGGTCGGCGTCGGCGCCGGGCTCACCACCTGCACTCCGGTCCCGACGGTCAGCTGCACGCTGCCGGGAACGAACAGGCCGGAGCCGAGCGCGGCGGCCGCGGTGTCGGCGGCCCCGGCGGCCACCGGGATGCCGGCGGGCAGCCCGAGTTCCGTTGCGGTGTCACCGGTGAGGGCCCCGGCCGCCGCGCCGGCGGACGGCAGCAGGTCGGGCAGCAGCTCGCGACGCACGCCGAGGGCCGCCACCACGTCGTCGGACCAGTCCCCGGTCAGGACGTCGAAGAGCAGGGTGGCCGAGGCGTCGCTGGGCTCGGCGGCCACGACGCCGGTCAACCGGGCGCGCACCCAGTCCTTGGGCTGCAGCGCCCAGCGGGACGCGGCGACGACCGCCGGCTCGTGCCGGTGCAGCCAGGCCAGCTGCGGGCCGGCCATGCCCGGCACCACCGGGTTGCCCAGCCGGGGCCGGGTGTCCGGGCCCAGCTCGCGGTACAGCGCGGTCTCGGCGCCGGCGCGGGCGTCGGCCCACAGCACCGCGGGGCGGGTCGGCCGCCCGTCGGCGTCGGCGAGCACGACGCCGTGCATCTGCCCCGACAGGCCGATGCCGACCGGTGCGGCACCGGGCTCCGCCGCCAGCACCTGTGCGACCGCCGACCGGATCGCCGACCACCAGGCGGCCGGGTCGGTCTCGGACCAACCGGGGTGCGGGCGGGTCACCGGGTAGTCGGCCCCGGCCTGCGCCCGGACGGCGCCGTCGGGACCGGTGAGCACGACCTTGACGGAACTGGTGCCCAGGTCGATACCCAGCACGGCGGGTGGCGGCGCGGCGGTCACCGGGTCTCCTCGCGGCGGTCGGACCCCGGCACGCCGCGAGGCGCCTGCCGGGTCGGGGCAGGCGCCTCGCGAGGGGCTCGGGGTGGGTCAGCGGCCGGACGAGGCCGCCGCGGTGAGAGCGGCGACGTCCGAGTCCGCCGGGAGCAGCATGAACACCTTCGGGGCGACCTTCTCGATCGACCCGCGCAGCGAGAACGCCAGCCCGGCGGAGAAGTCGACCAGCCGGCGGGCGTCGGCGTCGGACATGTCGGTCATGTCCAGGATCACCGACTGGCCGTCCCGGTACTTCTCGCCGATGACGCGGGCCTCGGCGAAGCCGGTCAGCTTGACGGTGGCCGGGCGGGCGGCGCCGTCCGGGTCGCGGCGGACCGCCTCGGCGTGCGCGACGGCCAGGGCGCCGTGGGTGATCGGCTCGCTGCGCCGCTCGGTGCGAGCCGGGTACTGGTCGGCCGGGACGGCGGCCGCGTAGGCCGAACGCGCCGGACGGTCGTGGTCGGCATAGGCGGGACCGTCGAACGAGCCGTAGTCGCGGTCGTAGGACCCCTCGTACTCGCCCTCGTAGCCGCCGTCGTCGTCGTACGGCCGCTGGTCCTCCGGGACCAGCCCCAGGAAGGCCCCCACCTTGCGCCATGAACCCATCGGAGTCGTCCCTTCCCGGTCCCGCTCGATCGATGCGGGAGTCCTTGTCCTGGTGAGGCTATCGGGCGGGCCGGACGGGGTCCGGCTGCGACACACCCCGGTGCCGCGGGGTCAGGCTCCGCCCCCGCCGGGCGGTGCGAACACGTCCGTTGCGCCGGGGCCGCCGGGGTCGGCCGGCGTGTGCTCCGGCGCCGTCCAGACCACACCGGCGAACCGGCCGGTGCGGGCCCCGCCCATCCGGCGGTGGCTGAACAGCGTGCCGTCCTCCCGGCTGCAGCGGGGATCGACCCGCCACCGGGCAACGCCCAGGCCGGCCAGCTGCGCGGCCAGCCCGGCACGCAGGTCGAGACCCCCGGTGCCGTCCGCGGTGCGGCAGGCCGACCCCGGCAGCTGCCGCTCCACCTCGTCCTGCAGGTCGTCCGGCACCTCGTAGCAGCGCCCGCAGATGGCCGGACCGAGCAGCACCTGGGTGCGGCCCGTCGAGCCGCCCAGGTCCTCGAGCGCGGCCAGCAGCCGGCCGAGGATCCCGGCGGCGGCGCCGCGCCGCCCGGCGTGGGCGACGCCGACGACGCCGGCGACCGGATCCGCGGCCAGCACCGGGACACAGTCCGCCACCAGGACGGCGAGTGCCGTGCCCGGCCGGTCGGTGACCAACCCGTCCGTGGCCTCGAACGGTCCGTCGATCCGGTCGCCGACCCCGGCCACGGAGGTCCCGTGCACCTGGTGCATCCAGGCCGTCCGCGCCGCGGGCACGCCGGTGCGCTCGGCGAGCAGCTCCCGGTTCCGGGCCACCGCCGGGGGCGCGTCTCCGACGCCGTCCGACAGGTTCCAGGCGTCGTACGGCGGCGCCGAGACACCGCCGTCCCGGCCGGTCAGCAGGTGACCGACCCCCGCCCGGACCAGCGTGGTCACCGCTTCATGAACGGCGGCACGTCCACGTCGTCGTCGTCCAGGGTGTCGACGGCCCGGCTGGACAGCGGCGGGGTGTGCGCCTGCTGGCCGTAGCCGTTGGTCGACGGGTGCGGGTAGGCCTGCGGTGCCGGCTGGGCCGGGCGGCCGTAGCCGCCGCCGGGCTGGCTGCCGCCGTGGCCGTTGGCCGGCTCGTAGGACGGAGCGGGCGGGGCGGCCGGACGCGACGGGGCCGGCGCGGGCTCCGACGTGGTCCGGGCGCGGCGGTCGAGCATCGGCGGCCGCACCGACGGCGTCGAGTCGAACCCGGCGGCGATGACGGTCACCCGGACCTCGTCACCGAGCGAGTCGTCGATCACCGTCCCGAAGATGATGTTGGCCTCCTCGTGGGCGGCCTCCTGCACCAGCGACGCGGCCTCGTTGATCTCGAATAGGCCCAGGTCGCTGCCGCCGGCGATGGACAGCAGGACGCCGTGCGCACCGTCCATGGAGGCCTCCAGCAGCGGCGAGTTGATCGCCTTGCCGGCGGCCTGCACGGCGCGGCCCTCGCCGCGGGCCGACCCGATGCCCATCAGCGCGGTGCCGGCGCCGGCCATGACCGACTTGACGTCGGCGAAGTCGACGTTGATCAGGCCGGGCGTGGTGATCAGGTCGGTGATGCCCTGGACACCGTTGAGCAGGACCTCGTCCGCGCTGCGGAAGGCGTCCATGAGCGAGACCCCGAGGTCGCCCAGCTGCAGCAGCCGGTCGTTCGGGATGACGATCAGGGTGTCGCACTCGTTGCGCAGGTTCTGAATGCCGTCCTCGGCCTGGCCGCCGCGCCGCTTGCCCTCGAAGGCGAACGGGCGGGTCACCACGCCGATGGTCAGCGCGCCGAGCTTGCGGGCGATCGAGGCGACGACCGGGGCACCACCGGTGCCGGTGCCACCGCCTTCCCCAGCGGTGACGAAGACCATGTCCGCGCCCTTGAGCACCTCCTCGATCTCCTCGCGGTGGTCCTCCGCGGCCTTGCGGCCGACGTCCGGGTTCGCCCCGGCACCCAGCCCGCGGGTGAGCTCGCGGCCGACGTCCAGCTTGACGTCGGCGTCCGACATCAGCAGCGCCTGCGCGTCCGTGTTGATCGCGATGAACTCCACCCCGCGGAGCCCGACCTCGATCATCCGGTTGACCGCGTTCACGCCGCCGCCGCCGATGCCGACGACCTTGATGACCGCGAGGTAGTTGTGCGGTGGCGTCATCTGCCCGGTCCTTTCCCTGTGTCGTTGCGACTGTCCTGGGACATGTCCTTCATGTCACCGAATGTCACGAATGTCACTGGTGTCACTGGTGTCACTGGTGTCACTGGTGTCACTGACATGTCAGTGCGATGCGATGCCGGGGCCACCCTGTGCGGCTTCGGCAGCGGTGCCCGAGCCTCCGCCGTCCGTCCCGGTCAACCCTCAACCTGAACCAGACCGTCAGAGTTATGTCAAGTAGCGCTGGACATGAAGGTAGGTGTCGCGGCTCGGGACGCCCGGAAGGCACGCCGGGACGCGCCGGAACATGCCGCGCGACACGCCGGGAGGCGGATCCAGGACGGGACGCCGACCACACGCAGGACGGCAGGACGGACGGACTGCAGGACCGGAGGTGGTCCGGGCCGGGAGGAGACCGGCACCCGCGGCGCCCCGGCGGACCGCGGTCGGGAGGCGCGGTGCGAAGCGCACGGGCACCGGTCGGGTGGGGATTCGGGGCCGGAGCGGACGGGGACGGGTCGACGCTGGCGCCGGTCCCCCGGGGTCAGCGGACCGTGGCCAGCGTCGGGTCGGAGATGTCGAAGACGGTGCCGGGCTGCTGCAGCAGCGCGCCGAGCACCTGCATCTTGGTGGCGTCGTCCGCGGAGCCGCCCCAGATCACGGTGCGTCCGTCCCGCAGCAACACCCGGACGTCGTAGGCGGACGACGCCCGAACGGTCCTGACCTGCTTGCGGAAGTCCGAGGTCATCGCCCCGACGATCTTGAGTGCCGCCGTGGTGGCCGGGTCCTGCGGGCCCGGGGTGGCCAGCTCGACGGTGACCAGCCCGCCCGGCGCCCGGTCGACCTGCTGGTACGGGCGGCCGCCGGAGTCCAGCAACCAGAAGGTGCCGTTGGCGCTGGTGACGGCGACCGGCGTGCGGGCCAGCGCGGCCACCACGACGGCGTCCGGCCAGTGCCGGGTCACCGTCGCCGACGCGACCTGCGGCAGGGCCTCCACACGGCTCCGCACCGTGTCCAGGTCCACCCGCAGCAGCGGCGTGCCGGGCGGTGCGACGTCGTCCACCGCCTGCCGGATGTCCGCGGCCACCCCGTCGTCCACGCCGGCGACCTGGACGGTGCGGACGCCGAAGACGGACGTCGCGTACAGCACCCAGCCGGCGGCGGCGAGCAGCGCCACGACGAGCCCGGCGGCGAGCACCAGGGGCCAGCGCCGGCGGCGGCCGGGCAGGTCCTCGTCGAGCGACGCGGCAGCCTCCCCGTCGGCGTCCCCGTCCTGGAGCTCGACGGTGGCCGGGTCGCCGGTGTCGGTGATGCCGCCGGGCGGGTCCTGCTCGGCGGGCTCGACGCGCGGCGTGGAGGTCGGCGACGTGGCCGGACGCGCCGGTCCGGTGGTCGCCGGGCGGCGCGTGACGCGCGGGCCGCGGACGCGGTGCCCGTCGTGCTCGTCCGACCGAGGCTGCCCGCGCCGCTGGACCGCGGGGGGTGCGGGTCGGGCGGTGCCGGGCGCCGCGACCCGCCCGTCCGGGACGTCGTCGAAGACCGGGAGCACGTCGACCCCGCGGCGCCGGTCCTGGCCGGCGAAATACTCGCGGTCGGCCACGGCGACGGGGTCGGTGCGGTCGAGCGGGCGGCCGGCACGCCGCGGGGTGGTCGCGGGCCGGCGCGCCGGGCGGCTCCCTGGGAGCGGGCGGTCGTTCATCGGCGGGCGAGCACCTCCAGCAGCTGCGGGCCGAGCATGGTGACGTCGCCGGCACCCATGGTGATCACCAGGTCGCCGGGGCGGGCGATCCCGGCGACCCGCTCGGGCACCGACGCCAGCGACGGCAGGTAGTGCACGTCCGCGTCGCCGGGGACCCGGGAGCTGATCAGCTCGCCGGTGACGCCCGGCCGGGGGTCCTCGCGGGCGCCGTAGACGTCCAGCACCACCACGACGTCGGCCGCGCCGAGCGCCCGGCCGAACTCGGCGGCGAACGCGGTGGTCCGGGAGTACAGGTGCGGCTGGAAGACCACGACCAGGCGGCCGGCGCCGTCGGTGCCGTCGAGCACGGCACGGGCGGCGCGGAGCTGCGCCGCCACCTCCGTCGGGTGGTGCGCGTAGTCGTCGTAGACGGTGATGCCGGCCTCGCGGCCCTTGAACTCGAAGCGCCGCCGGACACCGGTGTAGCCGGCCAGCCCGGCCGCCATGTCCTCCGGGTCGACGCCGAGCGCGACACCCGCGGCCAGCGCCCCGGTGGCGTTGACGAGCATGTGCTCGCCCGGCACGGACAGGGTCAGCCGGACGGAGCGGCCACCCGGCAGCTCGACGACCGCCGCGCTGCCGTGCCCCACGGTGGTGTGCCCGGCGATCCGGACGTCCGCGCCGGCGGACAGCCCGTAGCGGACGATCCGCGGCGCGCCGGGACCGGCACCGACCCGCTCGACGAGCGCGCGGACCCCGGGGTCGTCGGTGCAGGCGACGAGGAAGCCGCCGGGCGCGATGCGCGCGGTGAACTGCTCGAACACGGCCTCGTAGGCCTCGGCGGTGCCGTGGTGGTCCAGGTGGTCCGGCTCGAGGTTGGTGACCACCGCGCCGTGCGGGGAGAAGGCCAGGAACGAGCCGTCCGACTCGTCGGCCTCCGCCACGAAGACGTCGCCGGTCCCCTGGTGCGCGCCGGACCCGGACTCGTTCAGCTCGCCGCCGATGGCGAACGACGGGTCCAACCCGCAGCGCTGCAGCGCGACGGTGAGCATCGAGGTCGTCGAGGTCTTGCCGTGCGTGCCGGCCACGCACACGCTGCGGCTGCCGGCCATCAGGGCGGCGAGCGCCTCGGCGCGCAGCACCACCGGGATCCGGCGACGGCGGGCCTCGGCGACCTCGGGGTTGTCGGCCCGGATGGCGGTGGACACGACGACCGCCGTCGGGCCGTCCGGCACCAGGTCCAGGTGTGCGGCGTCATGGCCGATGGCGGTCCGGACGCCGCGGTGCGCCAGGCCGGTGAGCACGTGCGAGCCCTTGGCGTCGGATCCGGACACCGGCAGCCCGCGGTCGGCGAGGATGCGGGCGATGGCGCTCATCCCGGCGCCGCCCACGCCGACGAGGTGGGTGCGGGCCAGCGAGCTGCCGTCGTGGGTCACCGGCACCGCGGTGGACGCGGCGGTGCCGCCGGCGCCGGTCACCGGGCGCGGTGCTTCCGGGCGGCGGCCAGCACGATGCGGGCCAGCAACTCGTCGGCGTGGGCGGTGTCGCTGCCGGCGGCGGCCCGCTCCATGTCCGCCAGCGCGTCCGGGTCCGTGACCAGCGGCACCACGGTGTCCAGCGCCGCGGCGGGGGTGAGCCGGTCCTCCTCGATCATCCGCGCCGTGCCGGCCGCGACCTGGTGCCGGGCGTTGAGCGCCTGCTCGCCGTTGCCGAAGGCCAGCGGCACGTAGAGCACCGGGGTGCGGGTGGCGGCGATCTCGCTGACCGTCATCGCGCCGGACCGTGCCACCAAGAGGTCCGCGGCCGCGTACGCCAGGTCCATCCGGTCGATGTACGGCACCGCGCGGTACGGCGGCGCGCCCGGCTCCGGCTCCGGCAGGTGGATGTCCTTGCCGCGGCCGTGCGCGTGCAGCACCTGGACGCCGGCCGCCCCGAGCTCCCGGGCGACCGACGCGAACACCTCGTTGAACCGGACGGCGCCCAGCGACCCGCCCACCACGACGAGCGTCGGCAGGTCCGGGTCCAGGTCGAAGAACCGGCGCGCCTCGGCGCGCAGCGCGTGCCGGTCCAGGTCGGTGAGCTCGCGCCGCACCGGGTTGCCCACCACCCGGGCGCCGCGCAGCCCGGAGCCGGGCACCGCGGCGGCCACCACGTCGGCGAACCGGGCGCCGATGCGGTTGGCGATGCCGGCGCGGGCGTTGGCCTCGTGGACCACGACGGGCAGCCGGCCGCGGGCCGCCAGGTAGGCCGGCAGGGCGACGTAGCCGCCGAACCCGATGACCACCTCGATGCCGCGGTCCCGGACGACCCGGCGCGCCGCCCGCACCGTGCCGCGCAGCCGCGCCGGCAGGGCCAGCGTCCCGGCGTCGATCCGCCGGGTGAACTTGACCTCGGGGATCAGCTCCAGGTCGTAGCCGTGCGCCGGGACCAGCGAGGTCTCGAGCCCGCGGGCGGTGCCCAGGAAGGTGATCGACGTGCCGGGGGCCAGGGTGGTGAGCGCCTGCGCGACGGCCAGGGCGGGTTGCACGTGACCGGCGGTCCCGCCGCCGGCAACGAGCACGCGGGCGTCCACGGGGAAGCCGTTCACGGGCGCATCCTCGCGGACCGCCGGTCCGGGGTCGAGGGCTGGCGACGCTCGCCCGCGGACGGCCGCCGGTCGCGAGTGGGCTGGGCGGCCGGGGACCACCCGTCGTCGCCGAAGTGCGAGGGGCGGTCGCCGTCCCGCCGCAGCTCCGGCGGCGCGCCGCGGCGGCGCCCACCGGTGGCAGCGGCGTCGGGGCGGCGGCGCGGGTCGGTGCGGGCGCCGGCCGGGCGACGGTCGGTGCCGTCGGGGCGGCGGCGCGGGTCGGGTCCCTCGGCGCGGCGGCGCGGGTCCGCCGGTGCGCGGCGCGCGTCGGGCGTCGCTGCCCGGCGGCCCGGCTCGACCGGCGGTGCGGTCCGCCGCGTCCTGGCCTCGTCGGGACGCCCGCGGTCGGCGACCGGGCGGCCGGCGCGGCGGGGATCCACCGGCGACGCCCCGCGGCGGGGTGCCGGGCGCCGGGCGGCGCGGGCCGCGGCCGCGGCGCGCTCCTCGCGGGAGCGCCGGGCGGCCTGGGTGCCGGCCTCGGCCTTGGCGACCCGGACCTCGGCGCGGCGGTGCCGGCGGTCGGCCCGCTCCTGCTGGGCGGCCTCGCGGCGGGCGGCGGCGGCGCGCCGGCGCAGGGTGCGGCGGCTGGGCGGTCGCGGGTCGCCGGGTCGCTGGACGTCGATGCCGAGGAAGCGCCCGATCCGTCCCGGGCCCTGCGCGTAGAGCGCCGCGGCCGCCTGCGGTTCGCGGCGCGCGAGGTTCGCCAGCAACCCGAACACCAGCATGGTGACGACCAGCGACGTGCCGCCGGCGGAGATCATCGGCAACGGAATGCCGGTCACCGGCAGCAGCCCGACGACGTAGCCGATGTTGATGGCCGCCTGCCCGACCAGCCACACGGTCGCGGCGGCGGCGACGATCTTGTTCCAGGGCTCGACGCTGCGCCGGGCGATGCGCAGCCCGGTGTAGGCCAGCAGCCCGAACAGCAGCAGCACCAGGCCGGTGCCGATCAGTCCGAGTTCCTCGCCGATGACCGCGAAGATGAAGTCGGAGTCCGCATTGGGCAGCCAGCTCCACTTGACCATCGACTGGCCGAGGCCGACGCCGAACAGGCCGCCGTGGCCCATGCCGAACCAGCCCTGCTGCACCTGGTAGGTCCACGCCTGGTAGGCGGGGTCGAACGGGTGCAGGAAGGCCAGGATGCGGGCGGCCCGGTAGCCGGCCGAGGTCGACAGGTACACGACGCCGGCGATGCCGCCGGCGGCGAGCAGCCCGAAGATCCACATCGGCGCGCCGGCGAACCACAGCACGGCGAAGAACACGATGCACAGGCTGACCGTCGTACCGAGGTCGGGCTGCATCATGATCAGCGCCACCATCAGGACGAACACCGGCAGCACCGGGAACAGCAGCGACCGCAGCGACCGCAGGGTGTGCCGGCGGGCGGCGAGCACGTGGGCCATCCACACCAGCAGCGCCACCTTGGCCAGCTCGCTGGGCTGGAAGGTGGCGGAGCCGACGCCGATCCAGCTGCGGGCGCCGTTGATCTTCTTGCCGATCACCAGCACGGCCGCCAGCAGGAACAGCGACACCAGCACGGCGGGAAAGGACGCCCCGCGGATGAACCGGGGCGACACCCGGGCCGCGAAGACGAACCCGACGGAGCCGATGACCGCGTAGACCGCCTGGCTCTCGAACGTCGCGAACGCCGATCCCGAGCCCTGCTTGAACGAGACGATCGACGACGCGGACAGCACCATGAGCAGCCCGAAGCCGAGCAGCAGCGCGAAGACGGCCAGGATCAGGTGCCAGGACGTCATGGGCCGGTCCAGCCAGTCCCGGGCGGCCCCGCGGACCCCGCCCAGCACGCGGCGGACCCGGCTCGGCGGGCGCTTCGCGGGCGCGCCGGCCCGGGCCGCCGGAGGCCGCCCACCCGACGGGCGGGCGGGACCGCCGGAGGCGGGGCGTGCGGGTCGACCGGTGGTGAGCTCGCTCACTCCGCCGCACCCGCCGGCGTCCCGGCCAGCTGCGAGACCGCCTCGGCGAACGCGGCGCCGCGGGCGGCGTAGGACGGGAACATGTCCAGCGATGCGGCGGCCGGGGCCAGCAGGACGGTGTCGCCGGTCGTCGCCACCCGCGCGGCCGCGCGCACCACCTCGGTCATGACCCGATGATCGGTGCCCGGGACGTGCATCCGCGGGACCTCGGGGGCGTGTCGAGCCAGAGCGGCGTCGATCACCGGGGCGTCGACACCGAGCAGCACCACGCCGCGCAACCGGTCCCGCACGGTCTGCACCAGCTCGTCCACGGACGCGCCCTTGAGCTGGCCGCCGGCGATCCACACGACGCTCGGGTAGGCGGTCAGCGAGGCCAGCGCCGCGTGCGGGTTGGTGGCCTTGCTGTCGTCCACGTACCGGACCCCGTCGACGGTGGCCAGCACGGTGTTCCGGTGCGCGCCCGGCGCGTAGGACCGCAGCCCGGCGGCGACGGCCGCGGCGTCGACGCCGACCGACAGGGCCAGCGCCGCGGCCGACAGCGCGTTGGTGACGTTGTGCGTGCCGGCCGGCCGCACGTCGGCCGCCGGCAGCAGCGGGCCGGCACCCCAGGCGTCGTCGACCAGCACTCCGTCCCGGACGCCGAGGCCGCCGGGCGGCGGCGGGCCGGCGGTCACCGGGACGCGGCGGCCGGCGGGGGCGGCCTCGAGCAGCGCCGCCGCGCCGGGGTCGTCGACGACCGCGACCGCGACCGCCCCGGTGAGTGCCCTGGCCTTGTCCGCGGCGTAGGCGGCCATGGAGCCGCCGTACCAGTCCAGGTGGTCCTCGGCGACGTTGAGCACCAGGCCGGCGTCCGGGTGCACCGACGGCGACCAGTGCAGCTGGAAGCTGGACAGCTCCGCGGCGAGCACGTCCTGGGGCGGGAACGCCAGGACCGCCTCGAGCGCCGGCCAGCCGACGTTGCCGCAGGCGGTCACCCGGCGGCCGGCGGCCCGCAGGATCGACTCTAGCATCCCGACGGTGGTGGTCTTGCCGTTGCTGCCGGTGACCACCAGCCAGGGCCGGCGGCTGCCCCGGTCGCCGGGAGCCGCTGCGGTGCCGTCGGTGCCGTCGGTGGTGCCGGTGCCGTGGGTGGTGCCGGTGCCGTGGGTGATACCGGTGCCCGTGTTGTCCAGCCGCCAGGCCAGCTCGACCTCGCCGAGGACCGGGATGCCGGCGGCCGCGGCCGCCTGCAGCACCGGGGTGGTCGGCGGGAAACCCGGCGAGGTGACGACCAGGTCGACGCCGGCCGGCGGTGCGGCGAGCGCGCCGGCCACGACCACGCCGGGGTCGCCGGCCAGGTCGGCCGGCAGCTGCGGGACCGCCCGGTCGGCGAAGACCGTCACCGGCCGGCCGAGGCTGCGCAGGTGACGGAGCACCGGCAGCGCCGAGACGCCGGCGCCGGCGACGAGCACCCGGCCGGTACCGGGCACCGCCGCGGCAGGTCCGTCGGCACCAGTACCGGCACCGGCACCGGCCTCGGGGCCGCCACCGGTACCGGCACCGGCGTCGGAGCCGGTCATCCGCCGGTGCGGGCGAGCCAGTCGGCGTAGAACAGCCCGGCGCCCAGGGCCGCGGACATGGCGGCCAGCAGCCAGAACCGGACCATCACCGTGGTCTCCGTCCACCCGCCGACCTCGAAGTGGTGATGGAACGGTGCCATCTTGAACACCCGGACCTTGCGGGCCTTGTAGACCAGCATCTGCAGCACGACGGACAGCATCTCGACGACGGCCAGCCCGGCCACGACGACCATCAGGAGCTCGGTGCGGGTCAGGATGGACAGCCCCGCGACCAGCCCGCCGAGCGCCAGCGAACCGCTGTCGCCCATGAAGATCCGCGCCGGGTGGGCGTTCCACCACAGGAACCCGATGCAGCCGCCGAGCGCACCGGCGGCGACCACGGCGATGTCCAGGGGGTCGCGGACCTCGTAGCAGCCGCCGAGCGCGGCGCCGGACAGGTCGGGGTTCCAGCAGGCGTTGCGGAACTGGTAGAAGCCGATGAAGACGTACGTGCCCAGCGCCATGACCGTGGTCCCGGCGGCCAGCCCGTCCAGGCCGTCGGTGAAGTTCACCGCGTTCGACCAGGCGGCGATGAGCAGCACCGCCAGGATGACGAACCCGACCGCGCCGAAGGACAGGAACCGCAGGTCCCGGGTGTACGACAGGGCGGTCGACGCCGGGGTGAGGCCGGGCGAGGTGGTGCCGTCGCTGCGCTGGTAGGCGGTCGTCCGGCCGAGCAGCGCCAGCACGCCGAAGGACACCGCGACGAAGGTCTGGCCGATCAGCTTCGCCCGCTTGCCGAGACCGAGGCTGCGCTGCTTGCGGATCTTGATCCAGTCGTCGAGCATGCCGACCACGCCCAGCCCGGTGGTCAGGTACAGCAGCAGGATGCCGGACAGGGTCGGGCCGATGCCGCCGGTGAACAGCTGCACCGCGATGGCGGCGGCGTACCCCGCCCACATGGCGATGACGATGGCCGTGCCGCCCATCGTCGGGGTCCCGCGCTTGCCGAGGTGGGTCTTCGGGCCGTCGTCGCGGATCTCCTGGCCGAAGCCCTGCCGCGAGAAGACCTTGATCAGGTACGGGGTCAGCAGGATCGAGACGACGAGCCCGACGACGGCCGCGACGAGGATCGACTTCACGCGCTGTCCCCCGCCGCCGGCGGCCCGGCGTCGCCGGCCGGATCCCCACCGGGCCCGTCGGCGAGCAGCGCCTGCGCCACCCGTTCCAGCCCCACCGCGCGGGACGCCTTCACCAGCACCACGTCTCCCGGTCGCACCGTCTCGAGCACCGCCGCGACGGCGGCGTCGACATCCGGCACCAGCCGGCTCTCCCCGTTCCAGGAGCCTTCCAGGTGCGCTCCCAGGTACAGCGCCCGGGCCCCGTCGCCCACGGCGATGACCTGGTCGATGCCCAGCCGCACGGCCAGCCGGCCGATGGCGTCGTGGGCGTCCCGGGCGGCGTCGCCCAGCTCGCCCATCTCGCCGAGCACGGCGACGGTCCTGCGGTGCTCGCCGATGGTGGCCAGGGACCGGAGCGCGGCGCGCACCGAGTCCGGGTTGGCGTTGTAGGCGTCGTTGATCACGGTGACCCCGTCGGGACGCTCGCGGATCTCCATCCGCCAGCGCGACGCCGGCCGGGCGGCGGACAGCGCGCCGGCGACGGCGTCCGGCGACATGCCGACGGTCAGCCCCACGGCGGCGGCGGACAGCGCGTTGCCGACCTGGTGCACCCCGGCGACGGCGAGCCGGACCTGGGCGGACCCCTGCGGGGTGACCAGCCGGAAGCCGGCCCGCGCCAGGTCGTCGACCGTGACGTCCTCGGCGCGGACGTCGGCGTCCCCGGTGCCGACGGTGACCACGCGGGCCGCCGTGCGGCTCGCCATGGCCAGGACCCGGTGGTCGTCGGCGTTCAGGACGGCGACGCCGCCCTCCGCCGCCGAGGGCAGGGCCTCGACCAGCTCGCCCTTGGCCTGCGCGATGGCATCGACCGAACCGAACTCGCCCAGGTGCGCGGAGCCGACGTTGAGCACCGCGCCGATCCGCGGTCGCGCGATCCGGGTCAGCGCCGCGATGTGCCCGCGGCCGCGGGCGGACAGCTCGAGGACCAGGTAGCGGGTGGAGGCGTCGGCCCGCAGCACGGTGTACGGATGTCCGAGCTCGTTGTTGAAGGACTCCGGCGGTGCCACCACCGCGGTCGCCGGATCCACCGGGCTGCCGCCCCGTTCCGGGTCGGCACCGGCCACCCCGGCGCGCAGCACGGCCGCCACCAGGTCCTTGGTGGAGGTCTTGCCCGAGGACCCGGTCAGCCCGACGACGGTCAGCCCGGTCGCGCGGACCAGCTCGGTGACGCTGTGCCGGGCGAGCGCGGCCAGCGCGTCCAGGACGGCGGTGCCGTCGGCCGCGCGCAGCAGCGGCAGGCCGGCGTCCGGCGGCAGGTCCCGGCTGCCGAGCACGGCGACCGCACCGGCCGCCCGGGCGGCGCCGGCCAGGTCGTGACCGTCGACGCGCTGCCCGGCCAGGGCCACGAACAGCGCACCGGGCACGACCCGGCGGGTGTCGAACTCCACCGAGGTGACCACGTCGTCCACGGCAGGGTCGCCGGCGTCGGGCACCGGCAGGCCGGTGACCTCGGCGACCTGCCGCACGGTCAAGGGGATCATGCGGCGGTCCCGTCGTGCCCGGCGTCGAAGCCCCGGCCGGCGAGCGCGGCCCGGACCTCGTCGCGGTCGGAGAACTCGTGCACCACGCCGGCCACCTCCTGGCCGGTCTCGTGGCCCTTGCCGGCCACCACCACGACGTCGCCGGCACGGGCGGCGGCGACGGCGGCACGGATGGCCTCGTGCCGGTCCCCCACCTCGCGGACGTCGGCCTGCCCGGGGCGCCGGCGCATCGCACCGCGGGTGCCGGCCAGCACCGCGGCGCGGATGGCGGCGGGCGACTCGGACCGGGGGTTGTCGTCGGTCACCACGACCAGGTCGGCCCACGCCGCGACGGCGGCGCCCATCAGCGGGCGCTTGCCGCGGTCGCGGTCGCCACCGGCGCCGACCACCACGATCAGCCGGCCGGTCAGGCCGGCCCCGACCGCCTCCAGCACGGCTTCGAGCGCGGCCGGCTTGTGCGCGTAGTCGACGACCGCCAGGAACGGCTGCCCGGCGTCCACCCGCTCCATCCGGCCGGGCACCACCACGGTGGCCAGCGCCCGTGCGGCCGCATCGACGTCGACGCCGGTGCCGGAGCGGGCGACGCAGGCCAGCGCCAGCACCGCGTTGGCGGCGTTGAACGGTCCCGGCAGCGCCAGCGACACGTCGAGCACCGGACCGTCGGGGCGCCGGATGCACAGCTGCTGGGTGCCGCCGGCAACCGGCCGCAGCTCGGCCAGGCTCCAGTCGGCCGGCGTCGACCCCGTCCCGGAGACGGTCACCGCACCGGGCACCGTCGCGGCCAGGCGGCGGCCGTAGGGGCCGTCGACGTCGACGACGGCCCGGTCCGACCGGCCGTCGAACAGCAGCGACTTGGCCCGGAAGTAGGACTCCATGTCGGGATGGAAGTCCAGGTGGTCCTGCGACAGGTTGGTGAACGCGCCGACCGCGAACCGGGTGCCGGCGACCCGGCCCAGCTCCAGCGAGTGCGACGACACCTCCATCGCCACCGCCCGCGCCCCCTGCTCGGCCATCACCGCGAAAAGGGCCTGCAGGTCCGGTGCCTCCGGGGTGGTGAGCGCACTGGGCGACGCCTGGCCG
Source organism: Nakamurella endophytica (assembly GCF_014646215.1). Classification (GTDB taxonomy): domain Bacteria; phylum Actinomycetota; class Actinomycetes; order Mycobacteriales; family Nakamurellaceae; genus Nakamurella; species Nakamurella endophytica. The sequence continues at coordinate 29,371 of NZ_BMNA01000009.1, read as the reverse complement.
CCGATCCGGGTCTGCACGGTGCCGATCAGGCCGACCGGATCGCCGCCGGCCTGCAGCGCAGCCTCCAGCAGGTAGCAGGTGGTCGTCTTGCCGGACGTCCCGGTGACCCCCAGGACGGCCAGCCGGCGGCTGGGATCGCCGTAGACGGCGGCCGCGACGTCCCCCAGCACCGCCCGGACGTCGGGGCACACCAGGACCGGCAGCGCGGCAGCGCCTCCAGCGCCGTCGGCGCGGTCAGCCCCGTCGGCGGCGTCCCTGGTCGCCACGGCGGCCGCGCCGGCCGCATCGGTGAGCACCGCGACGGCGCCGGCCTGCCGGGCGTCGTCGGCGAACGCGGCGCCGTGCACGCGCGTGCCGGGCAGGGCCGCGAACAGGTCACCGGGCCGGACGTGCTGCGCCCGCAGGGTGATGCCCTGCACCGCGACGTCCGCCGCACCGGGCGGCGCGGCGGCGCCGGCGACCGCGGCGAGCCGGGTCAGCGGCACCGGCACGACCCGGCGGGGCCGCGGCGGCGCGGGAGCGGAGGCGGCACACACGGACGACGAGGCTACCTGTCGAGGTTCAGGTAGAGCGGGACCACGGGCGCCGCCTCCTTGGACGGCGGCACGCTCTCCGCGCGCAACGCGTACGACGCGACGTCGTGGAACAGCGGCGCGGCGGCGCCGCCACCCTCCGTCTCCACCTGCGGCGCGTCCATCCACACCGCGATGGCGAACCTGGGGTTGTCGGCCGGCACGATGCCGGCGAAAGTGGCGTTGTACTTCGTCCGCGAGTAGCCGCCGGTCTTGGGGTCGACCTGCTGCGCGGTGCCGGTCTTGCCGGCCACCTGGTAGCCCTGGATGGCGGCCCTGGCGCCGGTGCCGTCGTAGGCCAGGCTGCCGCCCTGCACGGTGGCCTTGAGCATGGTGAGCAGGGTGCTCGCGGTGCCGGCCGACATCACCCGGCCGGTCACCCGCGGGGTGGTCGCGGTGGTGACGCCGTCGGTGGTCCTGGACTTGACCACCGTCGGGGCGATCATGACGCCCTTGTTGCCGATCGCCTGGTACATGTCCACCAGCTGCAGCAGCGTCATCGACAGGCCCTGCCCGATGGGCAGGTTGGCGAAGCTGGTGGCCGACCACTGGCTCTGCTTGGGCACCTGGCCGGACGACTCGCCGGGCAGCTCGATGCCGGTCTTGCGCCCGAGCCCGAAGCGGGTCAATTCCTGCGCGAACGCGTCCTCGCCGAGCTTCTGCGCGATCATCAGGGTGCCGACGTTGGACGACTTGGCGAGGACGCCGGTGGCGGTCATGTCGACCGGGTCGTGCCCCCAGGCGTCGTGCACGACGTGCCCGCCCATCAGGATGTTGTCCTTGACGTGGAGCACGGTGTCGGGCTTGATCAGGCCGCGCTCGATCGCGGCGGCGAACGTCACGACCTTGTTCACCGAGCCCGGCTCGATCGGCGCGGAGATGGCGAGGTTGCCCACCTCGCGCGTGGTCTTGCCCGGCTGGTAGCAGGCCATCGAGTAGATCTGTCCGTCGCTGATGCCCTTGACGACGATGCAGCCGCGGACCGCCTTGGAGGCCTCGACCTGCGCCGCGAGCATCCGCTCGGTCGTGTACTGCAGGTCGGCGTCCAGCGTCAGCGTCAGGTCGGTGCCGTCGACGGCCGGGACGTCGTCGCTGACGGTGCCCGGGATGGGGCGGCCGTGCTGGTCCACCTGCTGCACCCGCGAGCCCGCGGAGCCGGCGAGCTGCTTCTCGAACCAGGCCTCGATGCCGGAGGCCCCGACGCCACCCCAGCCGGTCGACCCGACGATCGGGGCGGCGACGTCGCCGTCGGGGGTCTGCCGCAGGTCCTGCCGCTCCAGCGCCACCGCGTCGATGTCGGCGGCGGGCAGCACGGTGCCGATCCGGTCCATGACCGCGTCGGCCTGCGCCGGCATCAACCCGCGGGCCAGGTAGACGTACTTCTTGCTGGTGTCGCGCAGCCGGGTCAGCACCTCGGCCCGGTCGACACCGGTGCCGGACGCGGTCTTGGCGCCGAGCATCTGCACCAGGATGTCGGCCACCTGCTGGCGCTTCTGGTCCGCCGTGGTGGCTGCGCGCGGATCGCCGTCGAGGTCGTAGGTCGGCTTGCCGGCGGGGTCGTCGGTGAACAGCTGCGGGCGGCCGGCGACGGCCCGTCCCTCGACGGTGAAGGCCAGCTGGGTGCCGTTGCGGTCCGCGATGGACCCGCGGACGGGGTACAGCTTCGTCGTCGTCTCGCGCTGCTCCATGCCCACCGAGGCGAGCGCGTGGGCGTCGACGCCCTGGATGAAGGTCAACTTGACCAGCGCGGCGCCGAGCATGAGCACCAGGACGACCAGCGCCCCACGGGTGCGCCACGGCGAGACCGGACGGCCTGCGCGGTCCCGCCGGGTCCGGCGGCCGCGGTGCGAGGCGGCCGGGCGGGACCGGCGGGCCGGCCGAGGGCCGCCGTCCCGGGCGTCCGCGACGCGACCGGCGGACGGCGCCGGGCGGGTGGGCCGCGCGGACCGCAGCGGCGCGGCCCCCGGCCGGCGTCCGGACCGGGACTGCGGCGCCGCGGCGCCGGCGGGGCGACCAGGGGTCGGACGGTCCAGCCCGTCCGGGGCGGCCGCGGCGTCCCGGCGGCCGGGACCGGGCCGGCGGAGGCTGCGGCCGTCGTCGGCGGTGCGGCCGGCGGCGCGTCCGGTCGCCGTGGCGCGGTCGGCGGTGGAGCCGCGGCCGGTCGCGGTGGCACGGCCGGTCCGGGCAGTGCTGCCGGTGCCGCCGGTGCGATCAGTACGGGCAGCGCGGCCGGTGGGGTCCGCCGCCCGGCGCGGATCCGGTGCGCCGTCGGCCGGGCGGGGGCGCTGCGGCGCGACCGCTCCGCGTCGCGGCGCCCCGTCCCGGCGCGGGTCACCGCCCCGGTCCGGACCCCAGCCCTGGGCGGGGATCCGGGGTGCCGCGTCCGTCCGCCGGTCCGACCACTGCACGGTCACCTGGTGCCCCCTGTCGCTGCGGTGGTCGGTGCGGTCCCGCCCGTGGTGGGCGGCGTGCTGCTGCCGGCGCCGGACGCGGCGGCGAGCTGCTGCTCGGCGAGCTGGCCGGCGGCGCCGAGACCGGAGTCGGGCTGTCCGGCGGCTGGCGAGGTGCGGGCCTGGGTGCCGGGCGTGGTCGGCTGCGCGGCGGCCTGCTGCTGGCCGGCCCGCTGCTGTGCCGCCTGCTGGGCTGCGGCCTGCTGCGCTGCCTGCTGCGCTGCCGCCCGCTGCGCTGCCTGCTGGGCTGCAGCCTGCTGCGCCGCCTTTTTCGCTGCTGCCTGCTGCGCTGCCTTCTGCGCCGCCTTCTGCGCCGCCTGCTGCGCCGCCTTCTGTGCTGCCTTCTGGGCCGCCGCCTGCTGCGCTGCCTTCTTCGCCGCCGCCTGCTGCGCCGCCTTCTCGGCGGCGGCCCGGGCGGCGCGCTGCTCGGGGGTCAGCTTGGCCAGCGCGGCTGCTTCGGCGGCCTTGCGCGCGGCCTCCGCAGCGGCGGCCCGCTTGGCCTTGACCTGGTCGGCCCTGGCCTTGCGGGCCGCGGCGTCCTTGGCCGCCTGCGCCGCCTTGGCGGCCAGCACGGAGGCCGGCTCCGGGACCGGGGTCGGCGTGCCGTAGACCTTCGCGGCGCCGCCGTTCGGATCGGGGACGATCATCGCCGGGTCGCCGCCGGCCGGTACCAGGCCCAGCGCCGCCGCGGCCGCGGCGATCCGCGGGATCGACCCGAGCGAGGCGACGTCGCGCTGCGCCGCCTCGATCTCGAGCTGCAGCGCCGCCTGGTGCTGCCGGCTGCGGTCGGCGCGGACGCCGTTCTCGTCGGACATGGTATTCAGCCAGAGCACCCCGACCACACCCCCGGCCAGCAGCGCCATGACCAGCAGCACGAACGGCGCCCGGGCCAGGGCCGCGCGGATCGGCGCGCCGGTGGACCGCAGCCGGTCGCCGCTGATCCGGCCGACCCGCCGCTCCCGGCGGTCGTAGGCCCGGCTGCCGGACCGGCTCGACGCCGCGGCGCGCCGGGCGGGTCCCGCATCGCGATCCCGCTGCGGCTCGATCGCCGGGTCGTCGGGTGTCCGGTGTTCCGGGTCCCGCGGTGGTCGGGTCAGCGCCTGGCTCATGCAGCGGCCTTCCGTAGGCGTCGAGCGGCCCGCAGCCGGGCGGAGGCCGCCCGCGGGTTGACGGCGATCTCCTGGTCCGACGGCGCGCCGGCGCCACGGGTGATCCAGGCCAGCTCGGGCTCGTGGCCCGGCAGGTCGACGGGGAGGTCCACCGGCGAGGTGGAGCGGGTCAGCGGCGCCAGTGCCTGCTTGACGATCCGGTCCTCGAGCGAGTGGTAGGACAGCACGACGATCCGGCCACCCACTGCGAGGTGACGCACGGCAGCCGGCACCGCGCGCCGCAGGGCGCCCAGCTCGTCGTTGACCTCGATGCGCAAGGCCTGGAACGTCCGCTTGGCCGGGTGGCCGCCGGTGCGCCGGGCCGGCGCGGGGATGGCCGCGCGGACCAGATCGACCAGCCGGGCGCTGCGGTCGAACGGCGCGTGCTGCCGATCGCGGACGACGGCGGCGGCGATCCGGCCGGCGAAGCGCTCCTCGCCGTACTCGCGCAGCACCCGCGCCAGCTCGCCGGCCGAGTAGGTGTTCAGCACGTCCGCGGCGGTGATCCCGGTGGTCGGGTCCATCCGCATGTCCAGCGGCGCGTCCTGCGCGTACGCGAAGCCGCGGTCGGCCTCGTCCAGCTGCAGCGACGAGACGCCCAGGTCGAACAGCACGGCCTGGACGCCGTCGGCGGGGCCGTGCTCGTCGAGCACCTCGCCGATCCGGTCGTAGACGGCGTGCACCAGCACGGCGCGGTCGGCGACGCCGGCCGCGGCCAGTCGGGCGCCGGCGATGCGCAGGGCCTGCGGGTCGCGGTCGATGCCGACGGCCCGGGTTTCGGGGTGGGCGCGGAGCAGCAGCAGGGTGTGCCCGCCCATCCCGAGCGTGGCGTCGACCAGGAGGGACGGTCCGTCAAGGGCGGGGGCGAGCAGTTCGGCGACCCGGTCGGCCAACACGGGGACGTGCAGCCGGTCCAGTGCCCCGATGTCCGCAGGGGCCGGATCGGCCGGGGAGGCCGGGTCGGGACGGGACGGCTGGGGCGGGGTGGCGGATCCGGGGTCCACACCCGCCATGCCGTCCTCGCTCTCCGACGTCGGTGGGTGGGCCCCGCGGTCGGGTCCCCATCCGCACGGGCCTGGCATGGGGGAAGTCGTGCCAGGACCTGCGGATGCGGGCCGGGCCGCGGGGAGCGACCCGGAGCCGGACGACAGGTCCGGCCCGCTGTGCTGCCGATTGCTGCTGGTGGTGCCGGTGGTGCGGTGTGGTGCCCGGTGCGGTGGTGGTGCAGGCAGGGCGGTGGTGCGGTGGTGCCGGTGGTGCGGTGGTGCGGTCCTGCGTCAGCCGCCGAGCAGTCCGGTCTCCGGCTGCGCGAAGGCCGCCTCCTGGGCTGCCTCGTAGTCCGCCCAGGCCTGGGCGTCCCAGATCTCCATCCGGTCGCCGACGCCGAGGATCACCACGTCCTTGACCAGTCCCGCGTACTCGCGCATCCGGGCCGGGATGCTGATCCGGCCCTGCGCGTCGGGGCGCTGCTCATCGGTGTTGGCCAGGAGGTAGCGCTGGAAGGCGCGTGCGCCCTGGTCGGTCACCGACGCGGTGATCGCCGGCTCCGCGAACCGCTGGAAGCCGTCGGGGGTGAAGACGTACAGGCAGTGGTCCTGCCCCCGGCTCACGGCGACACCGGGGGCGAACGCATCGCGGTACTTGGCCGGCAGGGTGACCCGGCCCTTGTCGTCCAGCCGAGGGGTGTAGGTGCCGACGAATCGATCGGTCAGCACGCACCTCCCCCGGTCCGGACCTCCGCCGGGAGCCGCCGAGTTCCGTGGCGAGTGGTGTCGTCACGGAGCCCTCCTCCCGATCGGTTGGCCACACTTTACCCCACCGTCCCCCACTCTCTGCCCCTTTCCTCCGCGCGTCGTCCCGGCGGGCCATTTCCCCAGCTGGGCCGCCTTCGCGGCGCTGGCGACGAACGCTCCGCGCCCCCGAGCCGCCCAGGCCGTCGAGCCCGTCCCCAGGCTCGTGAGCTGCGATGACGTCGGCGGCGTCCCGGAGCGCGGGCACGGGGCGGTGAAGCGGTGGGGCGAAGTGGGGGGCGGCGCCCGGACGGTGTCCGCGGCGTCCTGCATCGTCACCGGCACCGTCGCGACCACCGTCGCCAGCACCGCCCCGCAGGCTGCGTCGGGACGTCTGCGCGCACCGTGCGCCACTCAGGTCCCACCCGTGCACCGCGGCCGGGCGCCCGGCGGTGGTGACGTCGATCGACCACCGCGCGGTCGCGCTGCCGGGTGGCTCGGAGACCCGGTGCCCGACGCGGACGGCTGGCAGACTTGTGAGGCGGGGCCGGACACGGGGGCCTCCGCGGATCCCCGACGTCCGCCACCTGCCGCAGGTCCGGCCGGACATCGCTCGACGGACCGGAGAACGCCACAGTGGCTCAGCACCTCGACATGGATCGACCCCTGCCCCACGGAGTCGACCTGGCGAACGGGTCCCCGCACCCGACCCCCCAGCTCGGCGTCGATGCCGTGGCCGGCATCGGCGGGCGCATCGCGGCGACGGTCGGCCAGGTCGTGCTGGGCAAGGCGGACGTCGTGCGGCTGGCCGTCGTGGCCCTGCTGACCGAGGGACACCTGCTCATCGAGGACGTGCCCGGCACCGGGAAGACCTCCCTGGCCAAGGCGCTGGCCAGGGCCGTCGACGTGCCGGTGTCCCGGGTGCAGTTCACCCCGGACCTGATGCCCAGCGACGTCACCGGTGCCAGCATCTTCGACCGCCAGAAGAGCACCTTCGAGTTCCGGCCCGGCCCGGTGTTCGCCAACGTGGTCGTCGCCGACGAGATCAACCGGGCTTCGCCCAAGACGCAGTCGGCGCTACTGGAGTGCATGGAGGAGCGGCAGGTGACGGTGGACGGGACCACGTACCCGCTCCGCCGCCCGTTCCTGGTGCTGGCCACGCAGAACCCGGTCGAGATGGAGGGCACCTACCCCCTGCCCGAGGCGCAGCGCGACCGGTTCCTGGCGCGGACGTCGATCGGGTACCCGGACCCCGCCACCGAGGTGGCCATGCTGGCCGGGCGGGAGCTGGTCGACCCGCTCGACCGGATCGTCCCGGTGGCCGACGCCGCCACCGTGGCCGCGCTGATCGACGCCGTCGCCCGCGTGCACCTGGCTCCCGAGCTGCGGCAGTACGTCGTGGACATCGTCGGCGGCACCCGCACCATGCCCGAGGTGCGGCTGGGCGCCTCGCCCCGCGCCGTGCTGCACCTGGCGCGCGCCGCCAAGGCCGCTGCCGCGCTCGACGGACGCGCGTTCGTGCTGCCGGACGACGTGCAGCGGCTGGCCGGGCCGGTGCTCGCCCACCGCCTCTTGCTGACGGTCGAGGCGCACGCGGCGCACCGGTCCGGCGAGGACGTCGTGCGGGCGGTGCTCGGCCGCTTCCGGGTCCCCCGGGGTGCCCGTGGCTGACCGCACCACCGGCCGCCGCGCCGTCGCCCGCGGGCTCACCACCCGGGGCCGCTGCCTGCTCGCCGGCGGTGTCGCCGCCGGCATCTGCGCCGTCGTGCTGGACGAGCGCGACCTGCTCCGGGTCGCGCTGCTCGCCTGCGCGCTGCCGGTCGTCGCCGTCCTGGTCACGGCGCTGCGGCCGGTCAAGGTGAGCGCGCAGCACCAAGTGCTGCCGGACCGGCTGCGGCCGGGCACCGCCGGGCAGGTCACCCTCGTGCTGACCAACGACGGCGCCACCCGCACGCCGTCGCTGGAGCTGGTCGAGCAGCCGGTGCCCGGTCTGACCGCCGGCACCCGGGCGCTGCTCCCCGCCGTCCGGCCCCGCGAGCAGGTGGCCGTCAGCTATCCGCTCACCGCCACTCGCCGCGGCCGGCTCACCCTCGGCCCGCCCCTGGTGCGCGTGTACGACCCGTTCGACCTGTGGGAGGACCACCGGTCCCTGACGTCCCGGAGGGAGGTCCTGGTGGTCCCGACCGTGGTGCCGCTCACCGGCATGCCGCGCAGCTCCGGGACCCGGTCGGCCGCGTCGGGCCGCGCCCGGGTCGGCACGGTCGGCGGGGATCCCGACGTCGGCGTCCGCCCGTACCGCACCGGCGACGACATCCGAACCATCCACTGGCGCGCCTCCGCCCGCCAGGAGGACCTCGTCGTCCGGCTGGAGGAGCCGGTGTCGCACGGCGGCGCGACCGTGCTGCTGGACCACCGGGCCGCGGCGCACCGCGGCGTCGACACCGGGTCGAGCCTGGAGACGGCCGTCGTGCTCGCCGCGTCCGTCTCCCTGCACCTGCTGGCCGCCGACCACCAGCTGCGGCTGGTGTCGCACCGCGGGTCCGTCCTGGCGCAGGGCCACGACGTCGCCGACGACGTGCTCGCCGGTCTCGCCGACCTGTCCGCGGACCCCTCGGCCGCGCTGCAGCCCGGCGGCGTCGGCCGGTCCGGGCTCGTGGTCGCCGTCGTCGCCGACATGACGGCGGCCGACGCGGTGCTGCTGGCCTCCTCCCGTCCCCGGTCGGCCGAGGGCATCGCCCTGGTGCTGGCGGCCGACGACTGGGCCTCCCCCACCCCGCAGCCACCGGTCGACCTGGCGCCGCCCACGGCGGCCCGCGTCCTGGGCTCGGCGGGCTGGCGGGTCGTCACCGTCCGCCGCGGCGACGACCTGGCCGCCGCCTGGCGGCGGGCCTGCGCCGTCGGCACCGAGTACGTCGCAGCAGGAGGTCGCCGGTGAGCGCGCCGACCCTCGACCGGAGAGTGCCGCCGGACCCGGGGCTCGGCGGTCCTGCCGGCCGTCCCCCGGCCGGACCCCGTCCGGCGCCGCAGCCGCGACGGGGTGACAGCGTGCCCGTCGCCGCCTCGCTGGTGGGCGCCGTCGCGCTGCTCGCCGGGACGACCGCGCTGCCCACCGTCCTGGACGGCACCAGCTGGGTGCTGCCGCTGGTCGAGGTCGTGCTGGTCGTCGTGCTGATCGGCCTGGGCTGCCGGATGATCCGCACGCCCCCGGTGGTCACCGTGCTCGCCCAGCTCGTCGCCATGGCCATCGCGCTGACGTCGCTGTTCACCGCGTCCGGGATCGGCGGCGTGCTGCCGTCCGTGTCGGCGTACCATGAGGCGCAGACCCTGCTGTCGGGCGCGTGGGAGCAGATCCGGACGACGGTGCCACCGGCCCCGTCCACGCCGGAGCTGGCATTCCTGATCGCGCTGTCGGTGGGGCTGGCGGCCCTGATCGTCGACTTCCTGGTGGCCGAGGCCAAGGCGCCGGCCCTGGTGGCCCTGCCGCTGCTCTGCCTGTACTCCGTGCCGGCCGCGATCGCCGGGCAGATGCTGCCCTGGTACAGCTTCGTCGCGCCCGCCGCGGCGTACCTGGTGCTGCTCGCGGTGGCCGGTCACCCGGGACGCCGGTCCGACGTGCGCGCCGGGGTCGGGCTGGCCGGGCGCGGCGTGGTCATCGGCGCGCTCGCCGTGGTGGTGGCGCTGGCCCTCGCCGACGCCGTCACCGGGGTGGGCACCGAGGGCCGGCTGCCGCGCAGCGACGTCCAGGCGAGCACCGTCGGGCTGTCGCCGTTCACCACGCTGCACGGCACGCTGCTGCGCGGCGACCCCAAGGACGTGCTGCGGGTCAGCGGTCTCAAACAGCCCGACTACCTGCGGACGGTGGCCCTGACCACCTGGACGCCGGGTCAGGGTTGGTCCCTGGGCGACCTGCGGTCGGACGCCAGCGACATCAACGGCTCGCTGCCGGGCAGCCAGGACACCATCGACGACGCGACGGTCACCGTGACGTCGTACCCGGCGTTCCGGGACCGCTTCCTCCCGCTGTACGGCGGCACGGACGCGATCACCGGCCTCGGCAAGGCCTGGGACTACGACGTCGCGCTGGGGACGGCGCACCGCACCGACCCGGTCAACCCGGGGACGTACCGGCTGCAGGTCCGCACCCAGCGGCCGACCGACGCCGAGCTCGAGCAGGACACCGTCACCCCCGGCGGCGCGCTGACCGAGACCGGACGCCTGTCCCCCTCGGTCAGCAAGCTGGCCCAGGACGTGACGGCGTCGGCGAGCACGGCGTTCGACAAGGCGCTGGCGTTGCAGCAGTACTTCACCGACCCGTCGAACGGGTTCACCTACTCGCTCACCGTGCCCACCGGCGACAGCGGCGACGCCCTGGTCGATTTCCTGAACAACAAGCAGGGCTACTGCGAGCAGTACGCGACGGCGATGGCCGTCATGCTGCGGGCGCTGGGCATCCCGACGCGGGTGGGTATCGGCTTCACCCAGGGCAAGCAGCAGCCGGACGGCTCCTACCTGATCGACAGCAACGACGCCCACGCGTGGGTCGAGGTCGCGTTCGACACCAACGGCTGGGTGCGGTTCGACCCGACGCCGCTGACCAACGGGCAGGGCGGCGAGCAGGGCTTCTCCCCGAAGGCCGCGGGGACGGCGTCGAGCAGCAGCGCGGCGCCGACCGAGGACACCGAGACCTCCTCGACCGGCCGGACGGCGAACCCGGACGGCGAGCGCACCAGGACGGCACCGTCGACGCAGGCCAGCGCGCAGGGCGTCGCCGACGCCGCCGATCCCGGGTCGTCCACCGGCTGGCGCGTCGTGCTCTGGACCCTGGCGGTCATCGTGGTGGTCGGCGCCCTGCTGGGCGCCCCGACCTGGCTGCGGTCCGCCCGGCGACGCCGGCGGCTCGAGCTGGCTGCCGGTCACGGGCCGGGAGCGGCCGCCGCGGCATGGGCGGAGATCGAGGACGTGGCCACCGACCACGGCATCCTGGCGCAACCGACGGAGTCCGCGCGGGTGGTGGCCAACCGCCTCGCCCGGCGCGCCCACCTGGACGACCACGGTCGCGGCCTGCTGCGCGCCGCGGTGCAGGCGGTGGAGACCGAGTGGTACGGCAGCGCGGACGGCTCCGGGCAGGGCCCGGGTGGCGGCAGCGCGGACGGCCCGGACGGTGCTGCCGCCGGCCTTTCCGGCGGCGCTGCCGGCGGCCCTGCCCGCGGTGGCCGACCGGCGGGCGGGGCAGACGCGACCGCGGCCGGCGCTGTCGACGCCGGTGCCAAAGGTGTCCGCCGGGTGGCCGAGGGAGGCACCGCGGTGGCGACCCGACCGGCCGAACTGGTCGGTGCGGTGCGCGCGGTGACCGAGGGCCTGGCCCGGCAGGAGCCGCTGCGCCCGCTGGACCGCTGGTTCCCCCGGTCGCTGCGCCGGAGCTGACCCGGGATCGGGCGGGGACGCGGGGCACGCCCGCTTGCGTCCCGGCTCGTCCGCGGGCCCGGCGTTGCTCCGCGGCTGTTCCTGCGCAGGTGACCGCCACCGTCGGGCTGTCGACCGGTATCCGGGACGGGCCGTTCTCGACGAGGGCCACGGGTGGGTGACCGCCGGCGCCACGCAACGAGGACCACCGGCCGACGGGTCGGCTCCGGTCGGCCCGGTCGCCGGCTGGTCGCGGCCCGGTCCGGGGCTCCGGCTCACGTCGCGGCAGGGCCGTCCGGAACGCCAGTTCCGGAAGGCATCGGGTCGACCGTCGGCGCGCGCCGCTCGGACCGTCCTCGGCGGTGGACTCGCGCGACGCTGCGCGGTCGTTGCTGCGGACGTGGCGGGCGGGCGACAGAGCGAGTCGGGAGGTGGCCGGACAGTGCGCGGGCTGCCTTGCTCATGCATTGGCGGGACAGGGCCGCGGCCGGACGGTCGGGCCAGGCTCTGACGGCACCAGATACGGTCCCGGGGCCGCACCGCGGATAGCGGCTCGTTGCTGGAACTCGGGCGGGCGTGGTGAGGACCGGTCCCGGCGGCCGAGGTGCTGTCGGCGCGTAGCAGAGTGCTGACCGGGGCGACGACACCGGGCGCCCGGGTGCGGACGGCCTGGTCCGGCGCCGAGCGACTCCTGCCCGGGTGGTCGGACCGGGACGTCCCCGCTACGACCGGCGGATCGGTGCGGCCGGCGTCAGCTCTGCTCGTCGAAGCGGCGGCGGAAGCGCTCTTCCATCCGCTCCGACAGCGACGACGAGGTCCGGGTGTTCTCGGTCGAGGTGGTCTTGGCGGCCCGGCTGCCGGGCTGGCCGAACATGAACAGGGCCACCGACCCCACCATGACGAAGAAGCCGAGGACGCTCACCACGACGCCGAGAGCCAGCACGGACTGGGTGGCGATCACGCCGACGACCAGCATCAACAGCCCGATGACGAAGGCGACCCCGGCCAGGATGGGCCGGCGCCGGCGCAACCGGCCGACGTTGACGCTCGTCGCAAACTTCGGGTCGTCCTGGTACAGCGCCCGTTCAATTTCCTCGAGCATTCGCTGCTCGTGCTCGGAGAGCGGCATCGGACCTCCTCCGGCACCGGACCAACTGTGGTCACGTAGGGACGCCGATCGGCGCCTTCGACACCAGGATACGAGCACGGGGCGGCTTGTTCTAGCGGACCGGGTCTCTCTTTGGGGGTGACTCGCGATCGGGCCGCGGACCCCCGCTGACCAGCGACGCCGGGCGCACGGCGGTCGGCCCGAAGCGCTCGCTGACGCGGTCCATCACCGATTCGGCGACCCGCCACTCCGGCGGTCCCTCCGGGGCGCCGAACTGCAGTTGTTCGGTCACCTCCGCGGTCGGCACCAGTCCCTCGAGCCGGACGCCGAGCAGGCGCACCCGGCGCCCGGCCCAGCCCAGCCGGTCCAGCAGCTGCTCGGCGGTGCGGTGCACGGTCCGGCTCGTGTCGGTGGCTGTGTCCAAGGTCACAGCGCGGGTGACCGTCGACCAGTCGGAGTAGCGCACCTTGAGCACGACGACCCGGCCGCTGACGCCGGCCTGGCGGGCACGCCGCCCGGTGCGTTCGGCCAGGGCGAGCAGCTCACGGCTCATCCGCGTCCGGCTGGCAATGTCCGTCTCGAAGGTGGACTCGGCCCCGATGGAGCCTTCGGCCACGTCGGGTTCGACAGCGCGAGGGTCGATGCCCCGGGCCAACTCGTGCGCCTTGGCGCCCGCGGCCGGCCCGAGCGCCCTGGCCAGCAGGGCCGGATCCGTGTCGGCCACCTCGCCGACCGTTCGGATGCCCAGCGACTCGAGCACCGCCGCGGACTTGGGCCCGACGCCCCATAGCGCCCGGACGGGCAACGGTCCGAGCAGCGCCCGGACGTCGGCCGGCGGCACGACGAGCAGCCCGTCGGGCTTGGCGAGCCCGGACGCGAGCTTGGCGACGAACTTGGTCGCTGAGGCTCCGACGGTGGCGGTCAGCCCCAGCTCGTCGGCGATGCGGCGCCGCAGGTCGCGGGCGATCGCCCCGGGCCGGCCGGCGAGCCGGCGGGCGCCGGTGACGTCGAGGAACGCCTCGTCGATCGACACCGGCTCGACGACCGGCGTCACGTCGTGGAAGAGCCGCATCACGTCCCGCGACGCGGCGCGGTAGGCGTCGTGGTCCGGAGCGACCACGACGACGTCCGGGCACAGCAGCCGGGCGCGGGAGGTGGGCATGGCCGAGCGGATGCCGTACCGGCGGGCCTCGTAGGTCGCCGACAGCACCACTCCCCGCTGGCTCGGCCCGGCGACCATCATCGGGCGGCCGCGCAGCTCGGGCTGCCGGCGGAGCTCGACCGAGGCGAAGAACGCATCCATGTCGACGTGCAGCACGGTGCACGCGGTGTCGTCGACGGCGTCCGGGTCGGCGGTGACGTGCCGGCGGGGGCCCGGCGTCTGGCCCATCGGCTCAGCCGGCCGGGCCGGCCAGCACGTGCAGGTCGGTGCCGATCTCCAGGAGCGGCCGGTGCTCGCCGAGCAGCATCTCCAGCTCGGCCAGTGCGTCGTCGTCGGGTGCGGAGCCGGACCGGGCGCAGGCGTGGACCAGCCCGGACGCGACACCGACGCCGGTGATCCGGCGGACCGTCAAGCCGGCCGCGGCCACCAGCTCGGAGACCTCGTCCGCGCCGAACCGCCGGCGCAGCGGGTCGTCGGCTCCCCAGCGTCCGGCCGGGTCGGTGAGCACGGCGGCGGCGGATGCGTACCGGCCCACCATCGCCTGCGCGAGCACGGCCGCGAACCGGCCGGCGACGAGCATGGACACCGTCCCTCCCGGCGCCAGGGTCGCCGCGACGCCGGCGAGCGCCCGTGCCGGGTCGTCCAGCTCCTCGAGGACGTGGTGGCACAGCGCCAGGTCGACGGTCCCGGCCGCCACCACGTCGCCGACCCCGTCCGCGTCCGCCTGCACCGACTCGACCCGGTCGGCGACGCCGGCGTCGACCGCCCGGCGGCGCAGGATGGCCAGGGCGTCGATCGAGGTGTCGATGACGGTGACCCGGCAGCCGGACAGCGCCAGGGGCACGGCCACCGTGCCGCTGCCGCCGCCGACGTCCAGGACGTGCAGGCCCGGCCGGGCTGCGACGAGGTCGGCGAGCACCCGCCAGACGGGGTCGGCGCCCCACCGGCTGCTGATGTCCACGCTGTCCCCTCTCCGCACGATGCCTCGGATTGTGCCCGCTGTGACCGTGCCCCGGCCGTCCGCCGCACGGTACGGCGGCCGGTGCCCGGTGTGCAGCGCACGAGTCGACCGGTGTGCCGCGGGCAGCTCGGCCGGTACCGGGACGAGTTCCTCGAAGGGATCGGGTGTCCCCGCGCGACGTGCATCGCGACCGGCACGGCGACGAGCCCTCCCGCACATCCGGTCGCCGCCGCCACGTCGCCGGACCCGCCGGCAGGGCGGCCGCGTCGGGGTCCGGCCTGTGTGGCCGGATGTGACGCAGGCGCACCCGGCCGGCGCGGCGCCGGTTCCCGGTCAGCGCCGCGGACGTCGGCTAGCGTGGCCCGGTGCTCGTCGCCTGCGTCCTCAGCCTCAAGGGCGGCGTCGGCAAGACGACGGTGACCGTCGGGCTCGCGTCGGCCGCGATCCACCGCGGGATCGAGACCGTGCTGGTGGACCTGGACCCGCAGGGCAATGCCACCGCCACCGTCGACGTCACCCCGTCGGCGATCGGTGTCGCCTCGGTGCTGGCCGATCCGCGGCGGTCGGTGGTGCGCAAGGCCTTGGTGACCTCCCCGTGGAGCGAGCACCTGCGGGTGCTGCCGGGCAGCGAGCAGACCGAGGCCCACAACGACCCCGATCCCGGCAACAAGAGGTTGGCGCGGCTGGCCGAGGGGCTCGAGAAGCTCGACCCACTGCCGAATCTGGTCCTCGTCGACTGCCCGCCCTCGCTCGGCCAGCTCACCCGAAGCGCGCTGGTGGCCGCCGACCGCGCCGTGCTGGTCACCGAACCGTCGCTGTACGCCGTCACCGGCGTGCAACGGGCACTGGAGGCGGTGCAGCGGGAACGCACCGGGCGCGGCCGGCTGCAGCCGTTGGGAGTGGTGGTGAACCGCGTGCGACCCCGGGCCGCCGAGCACGAGTTCCGTCTGGCCGAACTCCGCGAGCTGTTCGGGCCCTTGGTGCTCAACCCGGTGCTCCCCGACCGGAGCGCCGTGCAGCAGGCCGAGGGCGCCGCCGTCCCGATCCACCGCTGGCCGACGCCGGGCGCCAAGGAGGTGGCGGGCATGTTCGACACCTTGCTCGACCGGCTGCTCCGCACCGGCGCCAAGGCAGGCAAGCGACCCCCCGTGGCCGCCGCCACCCCGGCCTGACCCCGGCGCGACCCCGGCGCATCACCCGCCGTCGCCCGCCGGCACACCTTCCGGGCCTACCGGTCAGCTGATCGCAGCCTCCACCAGGTCCAGGAAGGCCCCGGTCTGGCGCACCATGTCGTCCGCCTCGCGGATCGAGATGGACCGGCCGATCCCGGCCTGCGCGGCCTGCCGCTTCGCCGAGCCGCTGGCGAAGAAAGCAGCCCACTCGGAGAGCTCCGGCGCCACCCCGACCAGCAGGTCCCACGCGCTGGCGCGGCGTCCCCGGCGCGGGCGGGCCCGGGCAGCCAGGACGGCGGCGGCACCACGCAGCGCTGCCAGGTGTGCCGTCGCATACCGGTCGGCCGGCTCGGTGGCCCGGATGGCCGCACCCAGCCCGCGTCCGGCATCGGCCAGCAGATCCCGGGCCGCCTGTGGCACCGGTCCACGGCGCACGGCGGTCGCCGACCGGGCGGGGCCGGCGACCGAGCCGGTGAGCGTGAGCTGCCCCGTCCGGTCGACCGCGGAAGCCCGCCGGCCCCGGGACACCGTCTGCCGGCCGGCGGGCCGGGCCGCTCGCCGCTCGTCCATCGCCACGACCACCACGACAGCCTCCCCGCGTCTTCGAACTTGTGTTCGATACTACCCACTGTTGTCCGCAGGCGCCAGGATCCGTTCCGGGACGCGACCCGCGGGATCCCGACCACCCGTCTGCTGTCGTGCAACGCCGTGATGGGATGAGTTCATGTCGTCGGGCGAACCGCGATCCGCTGTCGGTGCCAGGCCCGCGGTGACGCTGCAGCGTCTCCGGCCGGCCGACTTCCGGGCGCGGCTGCCCGAGCTGGTCGAGCTGTACCTGGCCGCCATGCGGTATCCGGACGGCATCCAGTCGGCGCGCGTCGCGCTCTGGGACGAGCACAGCCGCCGGGACGGGTTCGCGTCGGTGGTGGCGGTGGACGCGGCCGGGGCGGCGCACGCCGTCGGCTACGGGTACACCGGTCGCCCGGGGCAGTGGTGGTACACCGAGGTCGGCCGCGGACTCGGCGAGCAGGGCCGGGGCTGGCTGGCCGACTTCTTCGAGCTCACCGAGCTGCACGTGCGGCCGGACAGCCAGGGCGCCGGGTTGGGCCAGGCGGTGTTGACCGCCCTGCTCAGCGACCGGAGCGAGGCCGCCGTGCTGCTGTCGACCCCGGAGGGCACCAACCGGGCGTGGCGGCTGTACCGCCGGATGGGTTTCGGGGATCTGCTGCGCGACTACCGGTTCACCGGCGACCCGCGGCCGTTCGGCGTGCTGGGGCGGACCCTGCCGCTCGACGCGGCCGGCACCCAGCACTGACGGGCCGGTGCGCCGGCCGACCGGCGGGTGTGCCCGCACGCGCCGGAGCGGCCGTGACTGCGCCCTCCGCCGCGGCGGCTACAGCCGGCCGAGCGCGGCGGCGAGCGGGTCGAGGCCCATGCCGCCGAGCCGCAGGGCGCGGGTGTGGAAGTCCTTGAGGTCGAACGCGGAGCCGTGCCGGCGGCGCGCGTCCTCACGACCGGTGAGCCAGACCCGCTCCCCCACCTTGTAGCTGGGCGCCTGGCCCGGCCAGCCGAGGTAGCGGTCCACCTCGTCGCGGACGTGCGCCGGGTCCGTCAGGGTCCGGGTGAGCAGGAACTCCAGGCCGAGCGCCGGCGTCCAGCGCTCGCCCTCGTGGAAGCCGGTGCCCGCAGGGATCGGCAGTTCCAGGTGCATCCCGATGTCCACGACGACGCGCGCCGCGCGGAACAGCTGCGAATCGAGCAGCCCGAGCAGACGCCCGTCGTCCTCGAGGTAGCCGAGCTCGCGCACCAGCCGCTCGGCGTACAGCGCCCAGCCCTCGGCGTGCCCGGACGTGCCGGCGAGCAGCCGCTGGAAGTCCGTGAGCCCGCGCTCGTGCACCGCCGTGGCCACCTGCAGGTGGTGGCCGGGCACGCCCTCGTGGTAGACGATCGTCGCCTCCCGCCACGTCGGGAAGGTCGTCCGGCCGGGTTCGACCGACCACCACATCCGGCCGGGGCGGGAGAAGTCGTCACTGGGACCGGTGTAGTACGCCCCGACCCCGCCGCCCGGCGGTGCGATCCGGCATTCCAGGGTCCGGATGGGCTCGGGGATTTCGAAGTGGGAACGACCGAGCTCGTCGATCGCCTGGTCGGACAGCTGCTGCATCCACGCGGCGAGCCCGTCGGTGCCCTCGACCCGGTAGGACGGGTCCGCGTCGAGCACCTCGGCCGCCCGCACCGGCCCCTCGCCGGAGGTGATCCGGTGAGCGACCTCGGTGAGTTCCCGCTCCAGCGATAGGAACTCGTCCCACCCCCACCGGTAGGTCTCCTCGAGATTGACCGTGGCGCCGAGGAACTCGCGGGAGGCCAGCACGTAGCGCTCGCGGCCGACCGCGTCGCGCTCCGGGGCGACGCCGCGCAATTCGCGGACGAGGAACACGGCCAGGTCGGCGTAGGCGGCGGCGGCGGCGTCCGCACCGGATCGCAGCCGCTCGCCGAGCGTCCCCTCCTGGCCCATCCCGGCGACCAGTTCGGTGAAGAAGCCGCCGCCGTCCCGTCCGGCGAAGACGCGGCACTGCTCCGCCGCCTTGTCGATCTGCCGGACCGCGGACACCTGGCCGCGATCGGCAGCGAGAGCCAGTGACGTCCGGTAGCCGGCCAGGGCCGCGGGGACGGCGGTGAGGCGGGCCGCAATGGCCTCGCGGTCCTCGGCCGTGTCGGTCGGCATCAGGTCGAAGATCTGCCGGACGAGCTGGACCGGCGACTCGATCACGTTGAGGGTGGCGTGCGCCCACCCGGACTCGTACCGGTCGATCTCCACCTCGAGACGCTCGACGGCGACGGCCCGGGCGACCTCGTCCCGCTCGTCGACCGCGACGGCGTCCTGGAACCGGCGACGCGCGTCGACGGCGATCTGGTGGTTGCGCTCCAGCCCCGCGGGCGACAGGTCGTCGAGCACGTGGTCGTGACCGCGCACGCCCACGTAGGTGGCGAGGATCGGGCTCGCCGCCGCCATGTCCGCGACCAGCTGATCGGAGATGGCGGTGATCTCGGTCGACGTCGACGGGGAACCCATGGGCCGACCGTACCGCCGGGAGCCGGCGTGACCGGGAGCCGATCCCCACGCTCCCTCGCGTTCCGCGCGGTCAGCGGCGGCGGCCGCCGCCCGTCTCGTCCCGGCGCACCCTGCGGCGGGCCAGCATCGACACCAGCCGCTCGATCACCCTCATCAGCGCACCCATGACATCTCCTCAGCTCGGGGCCCGGCGGTACCAGCGGCGACGGACGCGGCCGGCAGCAATGTCGTCGGCAGGCCACCGGGTGGTCCACCTCCAGCCTGCCATCGCCGGCGTCGCGCGTCGCCGTGGGGCGGCCGGTCGGCACGACCCGACAGACGTGCCGGCCCCGCGACGCAGCGCTCGGCCGGCTGGCGGACGGATAGCGGTGCGGCGTGTCGGACCGTTCGCTGCGACAGCGACGACGCTGGGTGCCTGCCCGGGACGGTGGGGACGCCGGTCAGGAAGCGGCGGGGTACGAGGGGACGTACAGGCCCTGGGCATGAGCCCGCACGGCGGCGAGCGTCCGGGTCGGCGCGTCGAGCTTGACCAGGATGTGCTCGAGGTGGGTGGCCACGGTCCGCGGCGTCACCACCAGGGCATGTGCGATCTGTTGGTTGGACCGCCCTTCGATCACCAACCCGAGTACGACCAGTTCACGGGGCGTCAGGCCGTGCACGTCCATCGCCCGGCTCAGCACGACGGCGCCCATGAGGCCCGCCGGGGTGTCCCCGGACGCGGCCAGGACAGTCACCCGGACATGGCTGTCGGGCGCCTGGCGATCCCTGGACGGCCACAGGAAGGAGGCGAAGACCTGACCGTCGGCCAGGTACGCCCGCGCCACTTCGGTGACCGGCGAGCCGTCGACCAGGAGCTCGTCCTGCCGGAGTCCCGGGAGCAGGCAGTGGCTCCCGTCACGACAGAGCGCCGCACCGGCGGTCGCGCCGTTCAGCAGTCGGGCGGAGATGGCCAGGGACCGCAGGGGGTCGATGGCGCGGGCGAGGACGGGCGTCAGGTCCTGCAGTACTTGCCGGCTGGCCGGCGACGGGGGCCGGGCGGAGCTGGAGAGCAGCGTCAGGAAGCCGACGTGGCGACGGTCGGAGGTGTACAGCGCCACCGCGAGGGCCTGCTGGAAACCGGCGGGGACCAGGCACTCGGCCCAGGTGACCAACTCCGCGGCGGGGAACGGCAGGTCGGACGGACTGAGCGGAGGCCCGGGACGGTTCGTCCGCGTCCTGTCGATGTCGTCCGCCATCGTCGGCCCGCCGAGGAAACGGTCGGTCACCTCGTCGAGGGCGATCGATGCCAGGGACCGGTACCCGGTGCCGAGCGGTTCGGTCAGCGCCATCCAGGCGGCGTCGAACGGCGTCAGACGACCCAGCCGGTCCAGCATCTCCTCGGCCCGCTCACGCAACGTCCCCGCCGAGGCTGCGATCTCGGCCAGTTCAAGGGCACGCACATCGCCCATCGAGGCTCCCGGTGCAGGGGCGCAGCGGAACTGGTCGTCTGTTCGCCGTCGCTGACCCCGCGCTGGGGATGGTAGACCCCGGACGGGGCGTCCTGCCGTGTGGAGGCCGACGAGTGGAGCGGGCAGTCCTTCGACCCGGCACCGGGAATGGTCGTCGTCGCTGCCCGGGTCACGGCTTGAGAACCACCTTCTCGCACCGGTCCTGCTTGTGCTTGAAGATGTCGTAGCCGCGCGGGGCCTCGACGAGCGGCAATCGGTGGGTGATCACCCGGGTGGGGTCGAGCTGACCTGCCTCGATCCGTTCGAGCAGCGGGCGCATGTACCGCTGGACGTGGCACTGTCCGGTCTTCAAGGTCACCGACCGGTTCATCCACGAGCCGGCCGGAAACTTGTCGACGAAGCCTCCGTAGACGCCGATGACCGAGACGATGCCCCCACTGCGGCAGGAGGTGATCGCCTGTCGCAGCGCGTGCGGCCGGTCGGTCTCGGACCGGACGGCCTGCTTGACGCGGTCGTAGAGCTCGACGTGAGCCGCGCCGTGGGTCGCCTCGAGACCGACCGCGTCGATGCACTTGTCCGGGCCGCGGCCGCCGGTCAGCTCCAGCAGCGCCGACCGGACGTCCGTGTCGGAGAAGTCGATCGTGCGGTAGCCCTGGGACGCGGCCATCTCCAGCCGGTACGGGACGTCGTCGATGGCGATCACCATGGCCGCACCCAGCACCCGGGCGCTGTCCATCGCGAACTGACCCACCGGCCCGGCACCCCACACCGCCACCACGTCGCCGTCGGTGATCTCGCACATGTCCGCACCCATGTAGCCGGTGGGCAGGATGTCGGAGAGGAACAGCACCTGCTCGTCGGTGAGGTCGGACTCGATCTTCAACGGGTTGACGTCGGCGAGCACCACGCGGGCGTACTCGGCCTGCCCGCCGGCGAAGCCGCCGGTCAGGTGCGAGTAGCCGTAGATGCCGGCCACCGGGTGGCCGAACATCTTCTCCGCGACGCCGGCGTTGGGGTTGGTGTTCTCGCAGCAGGACCAGAGTTCGTTCCGGCAGGCGGAACAGGCGCCGCAGCCGATCGGGAACGGGACCACCACGCGGTCGCCGACCCGCAGCTTGTCCCGATCGACGCCCGGGCCGACCTCGACCACCTCCCCCATGAACTCGTGCCCGAGGACGTCGCCCTTCTGCATCGTCGGCACGTAGCCGTCGAGCAGGTGCAGGTCGGAGCCGCAGATGGCCGTCGAGCTGATCCTCACGATCGCGTCCCGGCTGTTCAGGATCGTGGGATCCGGGACGTCGGTGACCTCGACGGTGTTCGGGCTGATCCAGCAGTTCGCCTTCACGCCAGGACCTCCTTGCGTTCGTCGTCGTCGAGCGGGCGGGCGGGATGCTGCGGGAATTCCTTGCGGGCCCGCTTGCCGTGGGGCGCGCCGTCGCTGCGCACGACCTCGCCGACCTCGAAGACCTGCTTGAACCGGCGCAGGTCGTCGTCGAGCTGTTGGGCGGGCTCCTCGCCGAAGTACTTGGTCACCGCCTTGCCGACGGCACCACCGGGGAGGTCGTAGGTCAGGGTGACGTGCAGTTCCGTGCCGCGTCCCCCGGGCGCGGGCACGAAGCGCACCTCGCCCGAGTTCGGGACGTCGGCACCGTCCAGTGACCGCCAGGCAATGCGCTCCCCCGGTACGTCCTGGGTCGTCTCGGCGTCCCACTCGACGTCGCGACCGAAGGGGGCGGCCGCGCGCCAGTGGCTCCGGCGTTCACCGGTCATGCGGACGTCCTCGAGGTGCGCCATGAAGGTCGGCAGCCGATCGAGCCGGCTCCAGAACCGGTAGACCTCGTCCGGGGTCCCGGTCACCGTGGTGGTCGATCTCAGTTCCATCGACGTCCTCCTCGTCGTACGGGTGACTGCTGCGTACAGGTCGGTCAGCGTGATGGCGACGGTGGCGGCGGTACCGGCAACCGTGCGGGACAGGCCGCGGCCGTCGTGGTCGTGCAGCGCCCGCACCAGCAAGCTCAGGTCCATGGCGTCGCCGCCGACCCTGGCCCACAGCCACGCCGGGTGCGGCAGACCCAGCAGCCCGCCCGCGACGCCCAGCTCCCGGATCCCGACCAGGGTGCTGGTCAGGCGGTGACGGGGCGCGTCGCCCACTCCCAGGTTCCGGGCGAACCTTGCGGGTGCGAGGAGTTGCACGACTCCCAGTGCCGCACTGACCCAGCCGAGACCGCGGGTCACAGGATCGTGCCGGAGCGAGGAGTCGGCCCGCGGGTGCACCGTGACGGTGCCGTTGATCATCCGTGCCTCCTCCACTGCGGCCGTTCCACGTGAGCCAACAGGCGCCCGACGCCCGCCACCATCGGCAGAACGACCGATTCCGCAGCGGCGCGCCGAGGAGCAGCGTGGGGCGGTGGCCGGAGCCGTCGTCCGACCGGTCCGTCGCGCCGCGCTCGGCCGGCGCGCTCCTCACCGTTCCGCCAGGAGGCACACCGTGAAAGCTGTCGTGTACGAGGGCCCGCGTCGGGTGAGTGTGCAGGAGGTGCCGGATGCCCGGGTCGAGCGGCCGACGGATGTGTTGGTGCGGATCACGACCACGAACATCTGCGGCTCGGATCTGCACATGTACGAGGGTCGGACCGATTTCGAGCCAGGTCGGTGGTTCGGGCACGAGAACATGGGCGAGGTCGTCGAGGTCGGCGACGGCGTGGACAAGGTGCAGGTCGGCGACCGGGTCGTGCTGCCGTTCAACGTGGCCTGCGGACACTGCAAGAACTGCGAGCGCGGACTGACCAACTACTGCCTGACCGCTCAACCGGAACCGCACATGGCAGGCGCCGCTTACGGTTTCGCCGACATGGGTCCCTGGCCCGGCGGGCAGGCCGAGCTGCTGCGGGTGCCGTGGGGCGATTTCAACTGCCTGCGCCTGGGTGAGGACGCCGACGAGCGGGCCAGCGACTACGTGATGCTGGCCGACATCTTCCCCACCGGCTACCACGCCACCGAGCTGGCCGGCGTCTCACCCGGCGACCAGACCGTCATCTACGGCGCCGGACCCGTCGGGCTGATGGCCGCCCTGTCTGCCACCCTCCGCGGCGCCGGCAAGGTGATGGTCGTCGACCGGCACCCCGACCGGCTCCGGCTGGCCGAATCCATCGGCGCCATCGCCATCGACGACTCCAAGGTCGACCCCGTCCAGGCCGTCCTCGACCAGACCATGGGCCTGGGCGCCGACAACGGCTGCGAGTGCGTCGGCTACCAGGCGCACGACCCCGACGGCAACGAACACCCCAACGACACCCTCAACAAGCTGGTGAACTCAGTGCGGTTCACCGGGCGGATCGGCGCGATCGGCGTGTTCGTGCCCCAGGACCCCGGCGCCTCCGACGAACTCGCCCGCAACGGCCAGGTTGCCTTCGACTTCGGCATGTTCTGGTTCAAGGGCCAGCACATCGGCAGCGGCCAGGCACCGATCAAGCGGTACAACCGACAGCTGCGCGACCTCATCGCCGCCGGCAGAGCCGAACCGTCCTTCATCGTCAGCCACGAGCTGCCCCTCGACCAGGCACCGGAGGCCTACCAGCACTTCGACGCCCGCGACGACGGCTGGACCAAGGTCGTCCTCAAGCCGGCGATGGCCGGTGCCTGACGTGGCCGGCGGGCTGACGTGGCCGGCGGGCTGACGTGGCCGGCGGGCTGACCGGGCCGGCGAACTGACATGGCCGGCGGGCTGACGTGGCCGGCGGGCTGACCGGGCGACAGGCCGCACTCCTGGCCGCCGACCGGGTGCAGCGGAGGGCGCGGGTGGAGCGGGTGCAGCCGCGCCGCGCGCTCGACGGGGTCGGGACCGGGACGCCGTTCTTCTCGATCCACCCGGGCCACATCTCGCCTGATGACCCGGATCCGGAGGGCGCCGACACCTGCGCCGTCGACGGCTCGATCGACGTGTCGCCGGTCGACGTCGACGCGGTGGTGCTGCCGGGCTGCACGGTCGACACCGGCCGGCCGCGCGGGAAGCCCGCCGTGGTGCGCTCCGTGCGCGACCTCGTCGCCCGGAAGCCGGTCGCTTCAATGTGTCACGGACGGCGGACCCCGATGGGAGCCGACCCGGTCCGCGAGGGCCGGCTGATGTCCTGGCCCGGCGGCCGCACGGGCCTGGTCACCACGGGCGCAGTCGTCGGGATACCGCGCCCGGGCCGGCATCCGGCCGTCAGCGGCGGCAGTGGCCGTCGCCCGGTGTGCACCACCGGGTCGGGGCCGGCCGCAGGTGGGACGCTACGACCCAGCTGCCGGCGCCCTTCTCCGCCGCGGCCGGCGACAGCGGCGGGTTGCGGGTCGGCGGGATCGAGCGGCATCCGCGGCAGGACGGGTCGGGCTGCCGACCCGCGGTGGCCACGGCCGTGATCTCGCGACGGCCGACGCTGGAGCACCGCTGGCGGGCCAACAGTCTGTGGCTGGTCCCGATGGCCTGTATCGCCGCCGGCGCCGTGGCGGCAGCCGTCCTGCTCGTCGTGGACGGCGCGGTGGGCTACGACCTGCTCCCGACCTCGGTGCTCGGGACGCCGACCGCGGTACAGACCGTCCTGAGCACCGCGGCGTCGGCGATGCTCACCCTCACGACCATCGTGCTGACCGTGATGACGCTCGGCGTCCAGCTGGCGATGCAGCAGTTCTCCCCCCGCATCGTCCGTGCGCTGCTGGCCGACCGGCGCAGCCAGTTGGCGCACGGCTTGTTCGCCGCGACATTCCTGTTCTGCATGGTCACCGTCGCGAAGGTCGACGACCAGGCGGACCCCGGCCACCAGGTTCCGACCGTGACGGTCGCGGCCGCATACCTGCTGCTGCTCGCCAGCCTGGTCGCGCTGGTCCGGTACGTGCATGTCGCGGGCCAGTCGCTCCGGGTCGCCGGGCTCATCGACCTGGTGGGGGACAATCTGCGCGCGGAGATCGACCGACTGTTCGCGGTCGAGCACCCGGTGCTCCAGGACAGCGCGACGGTGGTGTCCGGGGATGCGGGGGTGGTCGTCGTCGTGGACTCCGCCGCTCTGGTGGATGCGGCCAGGCGCGGGGACGACTGCTTCGAGATGCTGGTGAGGATGGGAGACTTCGTGCCTCGCGACGCCCCGCTCCTCCGCAGCCGGAAGGGCACCGCGCCCGATCGGCGCCTGGTGCGCCGCGCAGTCCTGCTGGACAACGAGCGCAGCCACATCGGTGACGCGTCCTACGGGCTCCGAAAGCTCGTCGACATCGCCGAGCGCGGCATCGCTTCCAGTCCGTACGACGACCCGGTCACTGCCGTGCAGGCCATCGATCGGCTGCACGACGCACTGCGACAGCTGTGCGTGCGACGGCTGCCGGACGGGCTCCACCACGATGCGGACGGTGTGCTGCGGCTCGTCACCCGCGAGGTGGCATGGCACGGCTACGTCGCGATCGCGTTCGACGAGCTCGTCGAGCTGTCGAAATCGTCGCCACTCGTCGCGCGCCGCCTGCTTGCCGCGCTCGACGACCTCGTCGCCGTCGCGCCGGCGGAGCGCCGCGCACCACTGGAGCGGCAGCGTGCCCGGCTGCTCGACCGCGTCGATGACGAGGCGATCCGGCTCGTTCCGGATGTCCAGGGCCTGGGCGCAGGCACGGACGTCACCGTCGACCGGTGACGCCATCGTCGTGACGAGCAGGGTCCGTCCGCGTCCGCGTCCGACGGACGAGCATCCGTCGCCGCCGGACCGTCTGCGGCCGAGCCCCGCCACACGAGGCCCCTCCCCGCCTCGGCGGGGACACGTCGAGGCCGCCGGATCTCCGGGCCACTGCGGTGATGGTGGCCACCGGGGAGTGCCACCGGTGAGCGGTCCGGTGACATCCCTCGGCGTCGACCTCAGCTGGCAACGGTCATCCGAATGTCCGTCCGAGAACTAACCGGACACGACTTGCAGACTTGCTGGGCTCGCCTCAGTCGCCGACGGCACTCTGGTGAACTTAGTGAATCGGCCGAAGGACGAGGAAGCGCTGCGCCTCGGGTGGGCCGAGGCGCTCGCGGGGCTGTCCCGGGTAGCCGCCACGCTCAGCACGCCACTCCGGGACATCCACTCCGCCGACGTTCCGGAACCGCCCGCCGCCCTTGACGCTGCGAAGGAGGCGGAGTCATCACCGCGTCGGGTCCGATCCTCTCCCGGCGCTTCGGGCCTCGCCAGCAGGCCGTCTTGGCGCTCGGTGGATTCGACAGCGTCCACGGACTCTCCGCATCTGAGGTGGCGCGGTCACTGGGGCTCCGGCAGCAGAACGCGCACAACACCTCGGCCGGACCGGAAGGCCACGGCCAGCTCGAGCGCGTTCCTGACGAACGACCTATCCGCTGGCGTCGAGCGCAGCCGTGAGCCAGGTGAGCGCGCCACTGCCCGGTACCCCGGTCACTACTACGGAACTTGTGGGCCTCGGCTTCGTACCGTTCGAGCTTGCGTTCTAGCTGTACTTGGTCATGACGTTGGTGACGGTGGTCGGCGGGGCTGACGGCGCCACGTGGGCGAAGCTCCACGCACGTGGCGCCGGCGAGCGACTTTGCCGACGACGTCAGACAGGACCGCCACTGGGCGCGGTTGACGGAGCCGGGCCGGGGCTCGGCGGCAGGGTCAGCTGTCCTGCCGAGGTCAGCCGCCAGCGGACGAACCAGTTCGGGACGACGCGCCGCAGCCCAAAGCGCCACTTGATCGCCGAGTGGAGCCGGTCCAGTCCCGGACTCAGGTCACCCGGCCCGAACGGCGCCACGATCATCTCGGCCGCCGAGGTCACCGGACCCGAACGCCACGCCTCAGCGATAGCCGGCCCGATCCGCGACCGGAGGGCCTCGATGGCCCTTCCGAGTTCCTCACCAACTGCCGGGCTCTCCGCCCCGACCCACGCGCGGTGCCGCGAGACGCTTTCCTGGAGGTCACTCCCCAGGCCGGCCAGCCGGCTCAGCGTCTCCGGCGCGTCATCGACCCGGCGACGGACCCGGTACGGGTACTCCGCCCACGCGACGAGGGATTCGATGGCAGCCGCGTACTGGTCACGCCGCGCCGTGGCCAAGCCGCGCAGGCCGGTCAGGAAGGCGGTCAGCAGCCCGGCGACAACGCTCGAGCCGAGGACCGCCGTCACGACGGTCACCGTGAGCGCACCGGAGGAGGACCCGGAGGCGAGGACCAGCGCGCTCATGCCGCCCACCGTGCCCAGTCCCGCGCGAGAGCTCGCATCTGCGGGGTGCACACCGGATGCGCGCCGCCCTGCGGCGCGGAGCCGTGCGGCGTGTCCTCGCACGGCCAGCTACCGGTGCGCCGCCACACCTCCTCGAACACCAGGTGCCTGCGCACGATGGTGAGGTACTCGGCCAGCCCGTCGGACGGCAGCCATCGCAGCGCCGGGTCGTCCTTGTCGTAGAACAAGCACAGGCTGCGGCTCGGCGCGGGGTTGCGGTGCTTAAACTGCCGCCCGCGCCCGGACAGCACGTAGGCGAAGGTGCGCTCGTCAGGGAGCACCACGACACGGACCCGTTCGGGCTGGTAGCCCTCGGCCCGCAACGCCTCCTGCGGCTCCATCGTCAGCTCGAGGATGGCGGCTCCATAGGGGGTCGCGCGCCCGGTGGCGGCGCGCACGCCGAACACGATGCCGTCGTGTTCGATGTTGCGCGCCGCCGTGCCAGGTTCGGCGAGCACCGCGCTCAGCGGGTACGCCATGCCCGCACCGGGCGGCCGCCGCCGGCCCCGTGGACCGACGAGGTGACCCGGCCGGTCGAGGTGACGGTCCCGCCGGATGCCATGGCCGCGATCATGTCCGCGGCGCTCTGCCCGGCGGGCGCGTCCGGGAAGTCCTCGCCGAGCAGTGCCGACCAGGTCGCGATCGCATCCGTGAACTGCCCGTCCCGCTCCAGGCGCAGCGCCTCCTCGGCCCTGCGTGCGGCGACGTCCAACGCGTAAGCCCACGCAGCTCGCTGCTGCGGCGTCCACTTCGCCGACAGGTCATCGACGCCGGTCGGGTCGAGCACCTGGCCGGCAACGGCCGTGGCCGCGTACCGCAGGGTGGCGGCCACCGCCCGTAAGTGCGGCATCTTCTGCGTGACGGCGGCGTAGGTCAGCGACTCGGTCGCCAAGCCGCAGAGCCCATCCAGCCGGTCGTCCTGCGCGACTGCCTCCTTGACCATTCGCACCTGGTGGATGAACCGCCCATCGGTGGCCTGGTTCCGCTCCGCGACGACACGGACCAGCTGGCGGATGTTCGACGGCTCCCACAGGCCTTCGTGGCGGTTGGCGATGTCGACCCAATTAGGGTCGCCCGTGTCGAACGCGGCGACCAGGTCGATGGTAAAGTCGACGTCGTCGAAACACAGCTGGAGCGCCTTGCCGGCTTGCGCGGTCTGATCGAAGCTCATCTTCGCCCCGTAGCGGCGACGCAAGGGTTCCTTGAAAAGCTCGTGGACGGTGCGCGCCCCGCTCGCAGTCCTCCAGCGCGGCTCCATCTCCGCGGGCAGCACGACGACGATGTCGACGTCCTTGAGCGGCTTGCGCATCGTCTTGCGGGCGAAGCTGCCCTGGAGAAACGTGCTGGCCGCGAGACGCGCATCGGCGAGCACCGACGCCACGTCGCGATGTCGGTGCTCAGCGCGGGCTCTGTCGGCGGGATTGAGGCTGATGTTGCTGTTGAACGTCTCGAACGCGGACGCGACGCTCTTGGGTGCTGCGGTCACGGCAGTGACCCTTTCTGTGAGGTGGGGCAGGCCGAGAACACGACCTGGGGCACGGCGAACCTCGCGCGGCATGACGGCACGCGAGTGACTCGGACGACCGTGGGGACCGCCAGCCTGCGGCGCAGGTCCTGGCCGGCGGTCCCGACGGCGACGACGGAGGAGCTAGCGGCTCTTCCGGGACGGCGTCTGCGACAGCGCGCTGCCGGCCGCCGACCGCTGCGCTTTCGTCGCGGTTGGCGACGACAGCGTGCGGGCGGCGTTCGACGCAGCTCGTGCCCCGGTCTGGTCCCGGGTACCCGTCTGCGCGAGCACGCTCGCTGCGGCCGACTTCGCCGCCGGCGACGCCGAGCCGCTGCTTAGCACAGCGCTAGCTGTACTGCCCAGGGAGGTTGGTTGAGGTTGTGTAGCGACACGGTGTGATCTGCGGGGTTGGGGAA
>NZ_BMNA01000008.1 GCF_014646215.1 Nakamurella endophytica | reverse complement strand
ACACCGCAATCGGGAACCAGGCCCCGGTCACCCGCTTAACCAACCTGTCCGGTCAGTACAACTAGGGCCGTGACCCGATCCGCCGGCGCGCCGGCCGACCACCCGGTGCCGCTCTCCCGCGACGGCTTCGAGACGGCCACCGCCCCGTACCGCGCCGAGCTGCTCCGGCACTGCTACCGGATGTCGGGCTCGCTGCACGACGCCGAGGACCTGCTGCAGGAGACCCTGCTGCGGGCGTGGCGGGCCGGGGACCGGTACGACCCGGCGCAGGCGTCGGTGCGGACCTGGCTGTACCGCATCGCCACCAACGTCTGCCTGACCGCGCTGGCCGGAGCCGGGCGCCGGGTGCTGCCGAGCGGCCTCGTCCCCGCGGGCGACGACCCCGACGCGGCACTGGCCGTGGGGACCGAGGTCCCGTGGCTGACCCCGCTGCCGGACGGTGCGCCGGCGGACCCCGCGGACCTCGCCGTGCGGCGCGAGTCGGTCCGGCTGGCCTTCGTCGCCGCCCTGCAACTGCTGCCGGCGCGGCAGCGCGCCGTCCTGCTGCTGCGCGACGTCCTGGGCTGGCCCGCCGCGGACGTCGCCGGGCTGCTGGAGGTGTCGGTGCCGGCCGTCACCAGCGCGCTGCAGCGCGCCCGGGCGCGGCTGCGGTCGGCGGGCGGCACCCCGGTGCGCCACCCGGATCCCGCGGAACGCGCGGTCCTCGAGCGGTACGTCGACGCCTTCCAGCGCGCCGACCTGGCCACCCTGGTCGGGCTGCTGCACCGGGACGTGGTCCTGGAGATGCCCCCCGTACCGCTGTGGTTCCGCGGCGTCGAGCACTACCGCCGGTTCCTGGCCCGGGTGTTCCGGATGCGCGGCACGTCGTGGCGCGCGGCACCGGTGGCGGCGAACGGCCAGCCGGCGTTCGCCACTTGGGCGCCCGACGGCGGCGGCGGGCTCCTGGCGCACAGCCTGCAGCTGCTCGAGGTCCGCGACGGCCGGGTCACGCGCACGGTGGTCTTCGCCGATCCCACGCTCTTCCCCGCGTTCGGGCTGCCGCAGCGACCGGCGGGCGCCTCCGGGCCGCCCGCCGACGGGCGCGACCGGTCCACCCGCGCCCCGACGGACCGGGCCGCGATCGACCGATGAGTTCCGGACCTCTGGCCGGTACGTACCGGCGTCGAGAGGTTCCGTCCACCGGGAGGCCGCCATGGGTCGCGTCGTCGTCATCGAGTTCGTCACGCTGGACGGGGTGGTGGCCGATCCGGACGGCAGCGCTGGCCTGCCGGGCGGCGGGTGGGCCTTCCGGCACGGGCCGGAGGCCGTCGCCGGGGACAAGTTCGAGCTGGGAGAGACGCTCGACCTGGGCGCGCTGCTGCTGGGCCGCCGCACCTGGCAGCTGTTCAGCCGGCTCTGGCCGAGCCGGACCGACCCGTTCGCACAGCGGATGAACCGGGTCCGCAAGCTCGTGGTCTCGCGGTCCCGGCCGGACCTGTCGGCCTGGGCGCACTCCGAGGTCCTGGCCGGCGACCTGCCGGACGCCGTCCGCCGGGAGAGCGAGGACCGCGATCTGGTGCTGGCCGGCAGCACGTCCGTCCTGCGGGCGCTGCAGGGCGCCGACCTGGTCGACGAGTACCGGCTGCTCACCTTCCCCACCGTCGTGGGCGGCGGTGACCGGCTGTTCGACGACCGGCCGCTGGCCCTGCGCAACGCGGCCGCTGCCGTCCGGGGACCGGCGGTGCTCACCAGCTGGCTGCGCGAGCGCTGACCCGGCGGCCGCGGGTCAGGCCCGGGGGCCCCAGCCGGGGTACTGCGCCACCGTCAAGGTGCGGATGCTGAACGCCTCCGGCGGGACACCGGCCACCTCGGTGACCACTGAGCGTCCGCGGACGGTGGTCGCCGCCCCGCCGAGCCGGCGGGGTTCGGTGGCGCCCAGCCGCGACCAGCTGGCGGTGAGCAGCTCGGCGGCGGTCCGGGCCTCGGCCTCGCTGCCGTGCACCGTGACGAACCGGGTGGCGCCCTGCAGGCCGGAGGTGGGGCGCCAGCCGAAGCCGGCGAACACCGGCCGCGGGTACGCCGCGCCGCGCTCGCGCACCACGGCCGCCAGCGCCTCCGCGGGAGCCGCGGCGGCACCCCGCTGCGGGAAGCCGCCGAGCCGGACCAGCTCGGTGCCCATCAGCAGGGTGGCGGCGTCGGCCAGCGGCTCCAGCACCGCGCGCACGTCCGGGTCGTCCGCCAGCGACCCGGACGTGGTCCGGCCGCCGACGACCCGCGAGCGCACGTCGTCGGGGACGGCGGAGCCGACGACGACCACCTCGTCCCGGGACCGGTCGACACCGATCCACCCCGGCTCGGCGCGGTACCCGGTGATGCCCTCGACGTCCAGGTCCTCGACGTCGGACCCGAGGCGCGCACGCAACCGCGCGGCGTCGACCGCTCCGCCGGCGCACACGCTCACCGTGGTGACCGGCCGCGGCGGGTCGCTCCAGGCGAGGGTGACCATCGACCCGAACGGCGCGCTGCGGGCTGCCGGTCCGACGGCCGGCCGGAGCAGGCCGTCGACGACGCCGGCGCACAGCGGCACGTACAGCGCGTACCGCGTCCACGCGGAGTCGCTCGGTGGTCGCCCCTGCGACGACGGCGCCGTGGAGGTCAGGGGTCGGGTCGACGACGCGTCCAGCGCGTTCAGCACGGCCGCGTTCACCAGCCCGATCTCGGTGCGGGTGGCGGCGGTCGCCGGCACCGACCGGAGCACGCCGGTGACCGCAGCGGTGTCCCAGCCGGCGGGCGCGGCGCTGCCGGGCACGGCGGCGCACCCGGACCCGGCCGCGGCCAGACCCAGCAGGGCGGGTGCCGCCCGTCGCCGCGCCGTCCGGCCGCCCCGCGTGCTCCGCCTGCCGCTGCTCCGCTGTGCCACGGCGGCATCCTCGGGGCACCGCCGGGCCACGGCAAGCCGACCGGCCACACCGACGGACCGGCGCCCGGTGCGGTGGGTCAGCGCACCGGCCGGATCCGGGTGTTGCGGATGTGCTCGTAGACGATCGAGGTCCGCACGTCCGCCACCTCCGGGCGCTCGGTCAGCCGGTCGATGACGAACGCGTACAGGCTGTCGTTGTCCGGTACGGCCACGTGCACCAGGAAGTCCTCGCTGCCGGAGGTCACGAAGACGCCGAGCGTGTCGGGCTGGGCGGCCACCCACTCGCGGAAGTCGGCGATCACCCGGCGGGACGGCGGGCGCACCCGCAGCGCGATCAACGCCTGCACCGGGCGACCGATCGCCGGCAGGTGCACGTCCAGCACCGCCCCGCGGATGACGCCACGGCGGCGCAGCGCGCGCGTGCGCTCGAGCGCCGTGGTCGGCGAGACCCGCACCGCCGCCGCCACCTCCCGGTTGGTCTTCCGTGCATCCGACTGCAGCTCCCGCAGGATCGCCGTATCAAGTTCGTCGAGCGGCACTCAGGACTCCTCTCGCTGTTCATCCGTACGGCCGCACTGGACGACGTCCGCACTGCTGCCTAGTTTGCTGGCAGCGAAGCGACGAAGTGAACAGGAGAAGTGCGTGGACACGGACGGCACAGCGACGGTGGTCGGCTTCCACCCCGCCGAGATCGACCCCTCGGCACCCACCCGGTCGGCCCGGTTGAAGTGGGTGGTGGTCGTGGACGCCGGGTTGCCGGCCGGTCGCGCGGTGAACGCCGCGGTGTGCGCGGCGGCGGCCACGGCGGCGGCGGTGCCCGGCCTGCTCGGCGCGGCGGCGACGGACGCCGACGGGCAGAGGCACCCGGGGCTGCCGTGGGCCGGCTGCACGGTGCTGGCGGCGGACGCCGAGACCATCCACCGGGTGCGGTCCCGGGCCGCCGCGGACAGCGGCATGTTCGTGGCCGACATGCCGGACGCCGCGCAGCGGACCAGGGTGTACGCCGACTACGTCCGCACGGTCGGGGACACCGTCTCGGCCGACCTGCGGTACGCGGCCGTCAGCGTCGTCGGCCCGCGGAACCGGCTCGACCGCATCGTCGGGCGGCTGCCGCTGCTGCCCTGACGGCCGGCGGGCGTCCCGCGCCGCGACGGCGATATCCGGACGGCAGCCGCGCCGGTCGGGACCGCGCCGGCCGGCGTCAGCCTGGCCGCACCCCGCGCAGGAACTGCTCGACCGCCGTGTCGATCGTGTCGTCCAGTCGATCGGGCGGGACGAACTCGCCGTTGATCAGTGCCGTGATGCCGAGCATGGTTGCGAACAGCACCACGCCCACCCGCTCCGGGTCACCGGCCACGATGACCCCGGCAGCCTGGCCCTCGACGATCAGCTGCTCCATCGCACCGAGCGCGGGAGCGGCGGCGGCCACCACCTGGTCCGCGCCCGGCCGGTGCTTGGCGCGGAACATCAGGTCGAGCAGGGCCGCGTCCTCGGTGGCGAACCGCACGTACGCGGTCACCGTTGCCCGCAGTCGCCGCGGGAAGTCCGCGCCCGGCCGCTCGGCGGCCGCACGCAGCTCGGTCTCCAGCCTGCGGAACCCCGTCTCGGCGAGGGCGTCGAGCAGGGCCTGGCGGTCCGCGAAGTGCCGGCGGGGGGCGGCGTGGCTGACGCCGATCTCGCGGGCGAGCTCGCGGAGCGAGAGCTGCCCGGCCCCGTGCTCGCGGAGCGACCGCTCGGCCGCCGCCAGCAGGGCCGACCGCAGCTGGCCGTGGTGGTAGCGGCGTTCGGTCGGTGCGGACACCCCGACGACTCTAGGCACGGATGTAGGCGTTGACAACAGTGTTGCTACTGCCTACTTTGTTGCCCATGACTACTTCCAGGTTCTCCTTCGCCGACATCCCGGACCAGACCGGTCGCACCGTCGTGGTCACCGGCGCCAACAGCGGCATCGGCCGGGTCACCGCGCGCGAGTTCGCCGCCAGGGGCGCGCGGGTGGTGCTGGCCGTGCGCGACATCGGCAAGGGCCGGCAGGCAGCCGGTGGGATGTCCGGCCGCACCGAGGTCCGCCGGCTGGACCTGGCGGACCTGGCCTCCGTCCGGAGCTTCGCCGACGACCTGGACGGTCCGGTCGACGTCCTGGTCAACAACGCCGGCCTGATGACACCACCGTTCGGGCGCACCGCCGACGGGTTCGAGCTCCAGTTCGGCACCAACCACCTGGGCCACTTCGCGCTGACCAACCTCCTGCTCCCCCAGCTGCGCGGACGGGTCGTGACGGTGTCGTCCATCGCGCACCGGTCGGGCGCGATCGACTTCGCGGACCCGAACTGGCAGCAGCGCCGGTACCGGGCGACGGCTGCGTACGCCCAGTCGAAGCTGGCCAACCTGTTGTTCACCGCCGAGCTGCAGCGCCGCCTCACGGCGGTCGGCTCGCCCGTGCTGGCCACCGCCGCCCACCCGGGCGTCGCGGCCACGGACCTGCTGCGCCGCACCGGGGACCGGCCGCGACTCCAGGCGCTGCAGCACCGCGCGGTGCGGCTGCTGGGTCAGAGCGAGGACGACGGGGCGCTGCCGACCCTGTTCGCGGCGGTGGCCGACGTGCCGCCCGGCGGCTACGCCGGGCCGACCGGGTTCCTGCAGGGCCGGGGCGCGCCCGCGCTGGTCGGCCGGTCCAGGGCTGCTCGCGACGCCGACCTCGCGGCCCGGCTGTGGACGCTCTCCGAGATGCTCACCGGTGTCTCGTTCCCGCTGCCCGCCCACATCGGCTGACCGGGCCGGACAGCGGCGTGCCCGCCGCCACCGCGCGGTGCGGTGGCGACGGGCGCTGTGGGGACGCTGTGGGGACGCTGTCGCGACACCCGCGAAGCCGTGCGTCAGCTCCGGTAGGAGGCGATGGAGTCCCAGAACCCGCACTGGTGCTCCGCGCTGTACTGCTCGTCGGTGGTCAGCCGGGTGGGTCCGTCCGCCCCGGCGCGCAACGACAGCGTGAGCCCGAGGTCGACCGGCTTGTAGTGCGGCCACCACGGCTGGTCGCGGGTCGACGGGTCGCCGTGCCGGACGAACGACCCCCAGTACGCGACCATCTGGTCGGCCAGCCCGAACTCGGCGGGACCGAAGTTGTGGTACTCGGACTCGGTCGTGATGCCGTGCTGCGGGAACAGATAGTTCAGCTCGGTCGCATGCCCGGCTCCCCACTGGTAGCCCGGCACGTCGGTCCAGCCCGGCCCGGTGCGGTGGGCGAACTCGTAGGCGTAGGTCCGGCTGTACCGGGAGATCTCCACCCGCAGCTCCCGCGTGCCGCAGCCACCCAGTCCCGGGTACCGGATGCGGCCCGTTGCATCGAGTGTCGCCCCCAGGACACCGGAATCGGTGGCCACGGCGCTCATCAGGTACGGGGCGGTGGTCCGGTTGCTCGTCGCCGGCCACGGGTAGTGCGCCAGCACGGCGGCCGCGTCCCGGGGGAAGGTGCTCCGGACCCAGGCCACGTACTGCTGCTCGGTCCAGCCGATGCTGTCCTGGTAGAACGACCGCGCCTCGTCCCGCTGGGATCCGACGACCGTCGGCACATGCGCGAACCGGCCGGAACGGACGGCCGCGGCCGGGTCGACCGGCAGGAACCGGGTGCCGCGCACCGCGCTGGCGCCGGCGCTCGGCGCGGTGAGCAGGCGGGAGACCGGCACGCGGCGCAGGCACGCCACGGCCGTGGCCGGGTCGGCGCAGCCGACGGCCGCCGCCACCGCGGCACCGGTGGTCTCCGCCTCCTGCTGGGTCCGGGACGGGCAGCCGCCACTCTGGACCATGGCCTGGGAGAAGGTGCCCCGGGAGCCCGGCGAGACCATGTGGTAGCAGACGGAGAAGCCGCCCGCGGACTCGCCGCCGATGGTCACCCGCCGCGGGTCCCCACCGAAGCGGGCGATGTTGCGCTGCACCCACTGCAGGGCCGCCTGCTGGTCCAGCAGGCCGTAGTTGCCCGAGGAGCCTTGCGCCCTGGTCAGTCCCGGGACGGACAGGAAACCGAGGGCGCCGAGCCGGTAGTTCAACGACACACCGATGACACCGGTGTCGGCGACCACCTTGTTCAGGTTCTCACCGCTGCCGGTGACGAATCCGCCACCGTGGATGTACACGTAGACAGGCAGTTTCGCGTCGGACCTGGTGCCCACGCGGCGCTGCACGTTGACGAACAGGCAGTTCTCGTCGGTGCTGCCGAACTCCGAGTCCAGCCCGACGCCCTGCGGGCACTGGCTGCCGAAGGAGGCGGCCGACCGGACGCCCTTCCACTTCGCGGCCGGCTGCGGCGGTTGCCAGCGGAGCCGGCCGACAGGTGCTGCCGCATACGGGATGCCGAGGAAGCCCTCGACGCCGTAGCTGACAGCGCCGCGGACCACGCCCTTGTCGGTGCGGACCACCAGCGAGGACGAATGTGCCGGGCGGCCGGCGTCGGCGGCCGGTGCGGACACCAGCGCTCCGGACACCGCGAGGGCGGCGGCCAGGCAGGCGCCCAGCGTCCTGCGGAAATTGAACAATGCTTTCCCTCTCCGTTGAGGTCGGTCGGGCCACACCCACGCGCGACGCGGGGGCCCGGGTGATGCGGTCGGTGCTCGACGAAGCTCTGCCGCGGGTTGCGACGTGCTCGGGTGGGGCGGTGCGGCGGACGCGGTGGGTCCGGGCACCGGCGCCGGGCAACAGGCGCTGACGGCCGGACACGGACGTCCGGCACCGGCGCCGGGCGGCGCTCGGCCGCCTCGCGGGCCCCGCCCCGCCGCGCCGTGCATCTGCTCACCGTCGTCCCGCGGACACGTCCTGTGAAGCCCGTTGCGGGGTCGCACGGTGCCCGGATCGCGCCCGGACCGTGGGCCGGCCCCGCCCGGTCCACCGGCAGCACCGCCGTCCGGGCCGCTGCCTCAGGCCGAAGGGGTTGATCGCCGCCGGACCGGGCTTCGGCCGGCAGGCCTACCGTGGACGGGATGGTGCGCGGCCGGATCCAGGACGGCGTCCTGCTGCTGGTGCTGGCCGCCGTCCTCGTCGTCGTCGTGGCCGCCGGGACCCCGTCGCCGGTGGCCGGCATCCCGACCGCGGCGCCGCCGGCACACGTGCCCCGGGCCGGTGACTGCCTGCTCGCCGCCGTGCCCACCGGCCGCGATCCGGTGACCGCGCCGGCGCCGCTCGCGGCGTGCGCGGGCGCCCGGTACGGCGAGGTGTACGCCGTGGTCGAGGACCTGGCCGGCCCGGACACCGACGTGCCCGATGTCTGCCCGCGCCCGGCGCCGGACTGGTACCTGCGGGGGGCGCCGGGCGACCCGGTGCTCGACCCCGACTGGGAGCCGGCCGTCCGTGCGCAGGTCCTGCGCTCCGGACCGGACACGCGGCAGCGCCGGGCCGGGCAGCGCTGGGTCGCCTGCCTGGTCGCCGCCGACCCGCCCGGCGCCGCCGCCACCCCCCAATACGGCGGACCGGTCCGGCGGGCGCTTCCGGACCGCGACCGGGCGGCGGTGTTCGCGGCCTGCTCCGACGTCCCCGATCCCCGCCAGGACCTGGCGGTCCCCTGCGGGACGCCGCACCGCAGCGAGGTCGTCGCGACCCGTCCCGTGCTGGCCCCGGGACCGTCGGCCACGGACCTGGCCCGGCAGTGCGACGCCCTCCTCCGCCGGTTCACCGGCATGCCGGACCCCACCGCCGGCGGCCGCCTCCGCGAGGTGGCGGACGTCGTCGGGTGGTCCTCGACCAGCACGCCCAGCGGCGAGCGGCTCGCCGTGCCGGCCGGCTCGCCGGTGCCGGTCGGGGCCACCGGGACCGCGGTCTGCGCGCTGACCGCCGGCGGCACCACCGGCCGGCTGCTCGGCGGCAGCCTGCAGGGTCTCGGCCACCGGCCCGTGCCGTGGTCCTGAGCGGCTGGCCACCCGCCGACCCCGGTGCGGCCGGCCCGGTCCGCCGTCCGGCGCCGCCGTAGCCTGCAGGGCATGCAGATCACCCGACTCGGCCACTCCTGCCTGCACGTCGTCGACCGGGACGCCGACCTCCTCGTCGACCCCGGGGTCTTCTCCAGCGGTTTCGAGGACCTCACCGGGCTCACCGGCATCCTGATCACCCACCAGCACGCCGACCACCTGGATCTCGACCGGCTGCCGGCCGTGCTGGAGGCGAACCCCGGCGTCCGGGTCTACGCCGACCGCGGCGCGGCGGCGCAGCTGGCGGAGAACGGCATCGAGGCCACGGCCGTGGCCGCCGGGGACAGCTTCGACGTCGGCACCCCGGTGACCGTCCACGGCATCGACCACGCGGTCATCTACCGGGAGATCCCGATCGTGCCCAACGCGTCCTACCTGATCGGCGAGCGGCTGCTGCATCCCGGCGACGCCCTGATGGTCCCCGACGTGCCGGTGGAGATCCTCGCGGTGCCGGCCGCCGCGCCGTGGATGGCCCTCAAGGAGGCCATCGACTACCTGCGGACGGTCCACCCCACGGTGGCCTTCCCGATCCACGACGGGGTCGTCAACCCGCCCGCGCTGCCCATCTACTACGGCCAGCTGGGCACCTTCGCCCCCGAGGGGACCAGCTGGCTGGCGCTGGGCGGGACGGAGTCGGTCGGGGTCTGACGCCGGGCGGCGGGGTCCGACGCGCCGGGTCCCGTCGACCGGGCGGGGGCCCACCCGTGGCGACCCCGAGCGGCGGGAGGGCGGCGCGGACCTGTGCCGGTTACCGTGTTGCGCGTCACGTCGGCGCCGTGCCGACCGCAGCCGGGAGGACCTCGATGGCCCGCAGCCGCACGAGCGCGACGAGCACGTTGGAACCGCCCGCCGCGACGCCGCAACGGGCCGATCGGACAACGGTCGCCCGGCTGGTCCTGGGCAGCGCCCTGATGCTGTTCGCCGAGCTGGCACTGATCCGCTGGCTCGGGTCGAACGTCGTGCACCTGAGCTACTTCTCGAACTTCGTGCTGCTCGGGTCGTTCCTCGGCATCGGGCTGGGCTTCCTGATCTCCCGGCGCCGGTGGTCGGTGCTGCCGGTGGCCCCCGTGCTGCTCACCCTGCTGGTCCTCGGGGTGTTCTGGTACCCGGTCACCATCGACCGCACCGGGGACCGGATCATCTACTTCACCTCGCTGGGCACCTCCGGGCCGCCGGCCTGGCTGGTGCTGCCGCTGATCTTCGTGCTGGTGGCGGTCGTGCTCGCCGGACCGGCCGAGGTCGTCGGCCGCTGCTTCGCGGTGCTGCCGCCGCTGACGGCCTACCGGTGGGACCTGGTGGGCTCGCTCGTCGGGATCACGGCCTTCACCCTGCTCTCGTTCTTCCGGGCGCCGTCGGTGGTCTGGGGCGTGATCGTCGCGCTGGCCTTCGTCGCGCTGATCGGCCGCTGGCCCCGGTACGTCGCCGTGCTGGCCGGCGCCGGCATGGTCGCCGTGCTGCTGGTCGAGACGCTGACCCCGGGCATCAGCTGGTCGCCGTACTACAAGGTCAAGACGGACACCGTCTACTACAACAACACGCCCGTCGTCCGGATCTCGGTCAACGGTATCCCGCACCAGGAGATCTGGGACGCGGCCACGCGGCTGAAGACCGAGCCGCAGTACGGGTTGCCGTACCAGCACTTGGTCAAGGACAGCCTGGACAACGTCCTGATCGTCGGGGCCGGGTCGGGGTCCGACGTGGCCATCGCGCTGTCCAAGGGTGCCAAGCACGTCGACGCGGTGGACATCGACCCGCGGATCATGCAGATCGGGCAGCAGCGCAACCCGAACCACCCGTACCAGGACCCCCGTGTGGACCAGCACGTCAACGACGGCCGGGCCTTCCTGTCCGGGACCGACACCCGGTACGACCTCATCCTGTTCGCCCTGCCGGACTCGCTCGCGCTGGTCAACGGCGCCTCGCAGATCCGGTTGGAGAGCTTCCTGTTCACCGAGGAGGCGCTGAAGTCCGCGCACGACCACCTCAACCCGGGTGGCGTGTTCGCGATGTACAACTACTACCGCGAGGACTGGCTGATCGACCGGTTGGCCGGCACCGCGCAGGCCGCGTTCGGCCACGTGCCGTGCGTGGACAAGGTCGGCTACGGGCAGGCGGTCGTCACCGTCGGGCTCACCGAGGCCGACCAGCGCTGCTCCGACGCCTACGCCCCCACCGGCGCCGTCATCGCCCCGGCCACCGACGACCGGCCGTTCCTCTACTTCGAGGGCGGCATGATCCCGGCCATGTACCTGTGGGTGCTGGGCGGGATCCTGCTGATCTCGGTGATCGCCGTGCGGGTGCTCGGCGGCCCGTTCCGGTCGATGCGGCCCTACGCCGACCTGTTCTTCATGGGCGCGGCGTTCCTGCTGCTGGAGACCAAGAACGTGGCCAGCTTCGCCCTGCTGTTCGGCACCACCTGGCTGGTCAACGCCCTGGTCTTCGCCGGCGTGCTCGTGATCGTGCTGGCCGCGGTCGAGACGACCCGGCGGTTCCGGACGCCGCCGCTGCCGGTGGTGTTCGGCCTCGTCGCCGGCGCGCTGCTGCTGGCCTACATCGTCCGGCCGGAGTGGCTGCTGCCGCTGCCCTTCGTGCCGCGCCTGCTGATCGCCGTCGTGCTCGCCTTCCTGCCGATCTACCTGGCGAACATCGCCTTCGCCAAACGGTTCGCGTCCGAGGGCGACTCCCAGGCAGCCTTCGGCGTCAACCTGCTGGGCGCGATCGTCGGCGGCTGCCTGGAGTACGGCGCCCTGCTCACCGGGTACCGCAACCTGCTCATCGTGGTGGCGGTGCTGTACCTGCTGGCGTTCCTGATCAAGCCGCGGGTCGCGGTCGCGGCCTGACCCGGGTGGCGGCCGGCCGCCCGGCGGCCACCGCCACCGCCATCGCGAGCACCAGCACGGCCACTCCCGACAACCGCGAGCGCAGGTGCATGTCGATCCCCTTCCGGACGGACCCCCGGCGACACCGTCGGCGCCGGCCGGTCGCGGGACGGGAGCGGGAGCGGTCCGGCGCTGATACCGGTCAGGCGCGTACGGCCGGCCCGGTCCGGGCCGCCACCACGCCGGCCCCTGTCGAGGTGCGCCGACGGCCGGTCCCGGCTCGTCGGCCGGCGGTCGTCACGGATCGACCGCGGGCGGTGTCCCGTGGGTGATCCGGCCGAGCGCCGGCGCACCACACCCGGGGAGTCCGCCATGACCCTGCACACCGACCGCCGCAGCCCCGCCACCGCCGCGGCGGCGTCCACCGATCGGCTGGCCGCCGGTCCCCGCGCGCTCGCCGACCGCCGGTCCGACCCGGCCGTGTCCGACCCGGCCGTGTCCGACCCGGCTGTGTCCGACCCGGCTGTGTCCGTCCCGGCCCTGGCTGCACCGGTCGACGCGGCCGAGCGCCGGTCGCGGGCGCGGGTGCCGCTGGATGAGCCGGCGGGCCTGTTCGGCCGGGTGCTGCGCTGGTGGGCCGTCCGGCAGTACGGGCAGATGCCGGACAACGCGCTCGCCCTCGCGCACCACCGACCGGCCCTGGTCGCCATCGGGCTGTTCGAGCGGCGGGTCGCCAGGTGGAACCGGCTGGACCCGCAGCTGCGGGCGCTGGCCGAGATGGCGACCGCCGTCCGGGTGGGCTGCAGCTGGTGCGTGGACTTCGGGTGGTTCGTCGCGCACGGCCACGGGCTGGACCTGGCGAAGATCGGCGCGGTGCCGGCCTGGCGGGACTCCGACCTGTTCTCCCCGGTGGAACGGCAGGTGCTCGAGTTCGCCGAGGCGCTGACCGCGACCCCGGCCGAGGTGACCGACGAGCTCGCCGCGTCGCTGCGGGCCGCGCTCGGCGATGCGGCCCTGGTCGAACTGGCGATGATGGTGGCGGTGGAGAACGAGCGGTCGCGGTTCAACGCGGGCCTCGGCCTGGCGTCGCAGGGGTTCTCGGAGTCGTGCCGCGTCCCCGGGGCCCGCCCGTGACCGTCGACCCGCCGGCGCCCGTGCGCTCCGCGGCGGACCGGGGCGGGGCGCCGGACCCGGGTGCGGCGCTGTGGGCCGAGCACCGGTCGCTGCTGTTCACCATCGCCTACGAGATCACCGGGTCGGCCGCCGACGCCGAGGACGTGGTGTCCGACTGCTACCTGCGGTGGCGGTCCGTCGACCCGGCGACGGTGGACGCCCCCCGGCCGTACCTGGCCAGGATCGCGACCCGGCAGGCCTTGAATCTGGTCCGGACGCGGCAGCGGCGCCGGGAGGACTACGTCGGGCCCTGGCTGCCCGAGCCGTTGCTCACCGTCCCCGACGTGGCCGACGACGCCGTACTGGCGGAGTCGGTGTCGATCGCCATGCTGCTGGTGCTGCAGACCCTCTCGCCGGACGAGCGCGCGGTGTTCCTGCTGCGCGAGGTGTTCGCCTTCCCGCACGCCGAGATCGCCGGGGCCATGGGTCGCTCCGAGGCGGCGGTCCGGCAACTGGCACACCGGGCGCGCTCGGCCGTGCAGAGCCGGCGCCCGCGGTTCGACACCGACGCCCGGGCCAACGCGGCCGTGCTGGAACGCTTCTGGACCGCGGCGGTGTCCGGTGACGTGCAGGGCCTGATGGACGTGCTCGCGCCGGACGTCGTCCTGCTGGCCGACGGCGGCGGCCGGGTCAGTGCCGCGCGGCGTCCGGTGTCCGGCCGGGACGACGTCGCCCGGTTCCTGCTGGGCCTGGCCGGCAAGGGCGTGGCGGCGTCGTGGACGTTCGTTCCTGCGACGGTCAACGCCTCCGCCGGGCTGCTCGCCTACCTGGGCGAGGTGCTGGACAGCGCATCGGCGGTGGACGTCGAGGACGGCCGGATCGTGCGGATCTTCTACGTCCGCAACCCCGACAAGCTGGCCGGGCTGTCGGGACCGGCGACGCTGGCGCGCTGAGCGGTCGGGCCGACCGGGGGGTGACTCGTCGCCGGAGCGTCCGGCGGGGGTCCCTCCCCTGCCGGACACCCCGCGGACTCGCGTCGTTCACCGGGGTGCGGGAACCTCGACGGTGACGACCCCAACATCGGAGGACCCGTGACCCGCTCGATGGAGACCGACCTGCTCGATCCGGCGGACCCCGACGCCGCCCCGGGGCCGCACCCGCTCACGGACGAGGAGCAGGCGGACCTGCACGCCTGGTGGCGCGCCGCCAACTACCTGGCCGTCGGGCAGATCTACCTGATGGACAACCCGCTGCTGCGGCGCGAGCTGGTGCCCGACGACGTCAAGCCGCGGCTGCTGGGCCACTGGGGGACGACGCCGGGTCTGACGTTCGTCCACGCCCACCTCAACCGTGTCATCCGGCAGCACGACCTGGACGCGATCCTGCTCCACGGGCCGGGCCACGGCGGGCCGGCCGCCGTCGCCGGCTCGTACCTGGACGGCAGCTACAGCGAGATCTACCCGCACATCGGGCTGGACGAGGACGGGATGCGCACGCTGTTCCGCCAGTTCTCGTTCCCGGGCGGCATCCCGAGCCACGTGGCGCCGGAGACGCCCGGGTCGATCCACGAGGGCGGCGAGCTGGGCTACGTGCTCTCGCACGCCTACGGTGCCGCGTACGACAACCCGGACCTGGTGGTCACCGCCGTCGTCGGCGACGGCGAGTCGGAGACCGGGCCGCTGGCCGCGTCCTGGCACGCCAACAAGCTGATCGACCCGGCCACCGACGGCGCGGTGCTACCCGTCCTGCACCTGAACGGCTACAAGATCGCCAACCCCACCATCCCGGCCCGCATCTCGCGCGAGGAGCTGCTG
This sequence comes from Nakamurella endophytica, assembly GCF_014646215.1. Taxonomy (GTDB): domain Bacteria; phylum Actinomycetota; class Actinomycetes; order Mycobacteriales; family Nakamurellaceae; genus Nakamurella; species Nakamurella endophytica. The sequence continues at coordinate 117,689 of NZ_BMNA01000008.1, read as the reverse complement.
GACCTGCTGCACGGCTACGGGCACGACGTGCTCGTCGTCGAGGGCAGCGACCCGCAGGTGCTGCACCGTGTCATGGCGGACGCCATGGACGCCGCGGTGGCCCGCATCCGCCAGATCCAGGCGGCGGCCCGCGCCGAACCCGGACGGCCCCGCGAACTCTGGCCGATGATCCTCCTGGTCACTCCGAAGGGCTGGACCGGCCCGAAGGAGATCGACGGCCTGCAGTACGAGGGCACCTGGCGTTCCCACCAGGTGCCGCTGACCGGCACCCGCGACAACGACGACCACCGCCGGATGCTGGTCGAGTGGATGCGGTCCTACCGGCCCGAGGAACTGTTCGACGAGGCCGGCAGGCCGGTACCGCGGATCCTGGCCCAGGCGCCGCCCGGCTTCCGGCGCATCGGCATGAACCCGCACGCCAATGGCGGTCTGCTGCGCACACCGCTGAAGCTGCGCGACTTCCGCGAGTTCGGCGTTCCGGTGTCCGTCCCGGGCGCCGCGGCGCACGAACCGACGCGGGTCCTCGGCAGCTACCTGACCGACGTCGTGACCGCGAACCCGGCGAACTTCCGCATCATGGGCCCGGACGAGACCGAGTCGAACCGGCTGGGTGCCGTGTACGAGGTCACCGACAAGGTCTGGCACGGCGAGATCTGGCCCGTCGACGTCAACCTGGCTCCGCAGGGCCGGGTGGTGGAGCTGCTCTCCGAGCACACGCTTGAGGGTCTGCTCGAGGGCTACCTGCTCACCGGACGACACGGCCTGTTCTCCTGCTACGAGGCGTTCATCCACCTCGTCGACTCCATGTTCAACCAGCACGCCAAGTGGCTCAAGGTGACCCGCGGCATCGGCTGGCGGGCACCCATCGCTTCGCTGAACTACCTGCTCACCTCGCACGTGTGGCGGCAGGACCACAACGGTTTCTCGCACCAGGACCCGGGTTTCATCGACCATGTGGTGAACAAGAAGGCCGAGGTCGTCCGGGTGTACCTGCCCCCGGACACCAACACCCTGCTGTCCACCGCGCAGCACTGCCTGGCCTCCGTCGACTACGTGAACGTGATGGTGGTCGGCAAGCAGCCGTGCTTCGACTGGCTGGACCCCGACACGGCCGGCCTCCACTGCGCCCGCGGACTGGGTATCTGGGACTGGGCGTCGACCGAACCGGAGGATCCGGACGTCGTCCTGGCGTGCGCCGGTGACGTCCCGACGCTGGAGATGCTCGCCGCGGTGTCGATCCTGCGCGAACGGCTGCCGGAGCTGAAGGTGCGGTTCGTCAACGTCGTGGACCTGATGCGGCTGCAGGACGCCACTCAACATCCGCACGGGCTGTCCGCGCGGGATTTCGACGGGATCTTCACGACGGACAAGCCGGTGATCTTCGCCTACCACGGGTACCCGTGGCTGATCCACCGGCTGACCTACCGCCGCACCAACCACGCCAACCTGCACGTCCGGGGTTACATCGAGGAGGGCACCACCACCACGCCGTTCGACATGGTGATGCTGAACGACATGGACCGGTACCACCTGGTCATGGACGTGATCGACCGGGTGCCGTCGCTGCAGGGTCGGGCGGCGCTGCTGCGCCAGGAGATGGTCGACGCCCGGGCCCGGGCCCGGGCCTGGACGCGCGACCACGGCGACGACATCCCGGAGGTGCGCGACTGGGTGTGGCCGGACGCGCGGGACGAGGCCGGCACCACGGCCGGCCAGCTCAGCGATACCAGCGCCGACTTCTCGCCGGCGGACGCGCAGCCGCAGAACTGAGCGCCCGCGCCGGGCGGGGTGCGACCCCGCTCGGCTGGGTCGGCACGGCGGGTCAGCTCAGCCGCCAGCACTGCGGGTCAGCACTGCGGGTCAGCACTGAAACTCAGCTCAGTGGGTACCGCCAGGACTGGGTGACGTACGGCAGGTCCACGGTGTCCCGGCCGGCCAGGTCGGGATGGCTGTCCAGCAGCCGCTCGACCTCGGCGAGCACCCGGCGCTGCTCGGCCTCCCGCGCGACGATGAAGTAGCTGCGCGAGCGCACCAGGTCCAGCACACCCGCCCGGTCCAGCCGTTGCACCCACGGCACCTCGAGCAGCTCCGGGCTGCCGAAGGGCGGGCCGACGGGCGGGTCGCCGCCGTCGTCGGTCACGTGGCCACCGACGTCCTGCAGGATCCCGCCGAGCGCCGCGACCCAGTCGGACGTCTCGTCGCGGACGTTCCACAACAGCCCGAGGCGGCCACCGGGTCGCAGGATCCGGGCCACCTCCGGCACGGCACGCTCCGGGTCCACCCAGTGCCAGGCCTGCCCGGCGAGCACGGCGTCGACCGAGTCGTCGGGCAGCGGGATCGCCTCGCCGCTGCCCGCCAGGATCCGGACGTCCGGCAGCGCCGCGGCGAAGCCCTCCCGCATCCCCGGCAAGGGGTCCACCGCCACGACGTCGAAGGCCGGGCCCGCCGCCGACACGTCGACGAGGGTCCGGGTCAGCTTGCCGGTGCCCGCGCCGAGATCGAGCACCCGCCGCGGCGCCTCGGGCAGCACCCAGCGGACCGCCTGCTCCGGATACCCGGGGCGGCCGCGTTCGTACTCCTGCGCGGCGGCGCCGAACGACGTGGCGTGGACGTGGTGGCGGGCGTCGGTCACCGCGCCAGTATGGGCGGGGCCGCGGCAGGGAAGGCGGGCAGCGGCGACCTACCCTGGGGACATGCCCCGACGACCGGCCGGTGCCGTCCGCCGGGATCGGCCGGCGGCGCGGGAGGCGGCGCCCTTCGGCGGCCGCGAGGAACGACAGGACACCCGGGAGGGGTCCTTCCTGGTCCGCGCCGTCAGCGGTGCGGCCGCGGTCAAGACCTACCGTTGCCCCGGCTGCCAGCAGGAGGTGCGGGCGGGCGTCCCGCACGTCGTGGTGTGGCCGGCCGACGGCGACGTCACCGAGCGGCGGCACTGGCACGGCTCGTGCTGGCACCGCCGCTCGACCCGCGGCGGACCCGGCCGCCTGCCCTGGCCGATCTGAGCCGGCGTGCGCAGCGGCGCGGACCCGCGCGCCGTCCTCCTCAGCTGCGGAACAGCCGGGCGGAGGCCTCGGCGTGCGCCTCCGCCCACGCCTCCACCAGCGGCGCGGCCGCCGCGGGCAGGTCCTCGGGCGTCCGGACCGCCGCCGCCCGGGCCGCCATCCCGGCGATCGCCGGTGCCGCGTGCAGCACCCAGCTGGTCGCCTCGACCGGGTCCATCGGGACTAGCTTCAGCGCCGCCGCGGCCACGGTCTGCGCGTCGTCGTACCCGAGGACGGTGGCCAGATCCGCCGGTGCCAGACCGGCGGCGGAGCCGACGGCGCCGAGCACGACGGCCCGGCTCGGCCGGCCCAGCGCCCGCACGGCCCGCACCGCGGAGGCGTCCGGCCAGAGCCGAGCGGCGAGGCGGAGCAGGCCGCGGCCCAGCAGCCGCGAGTTCTCCCGCAAGGCGGGAGAGACGGACCGGGCGTGCCACGCCGCGTCGACGGCAGCGAGCCGCCGCGCCGGGTCCGGATCGACCGGCCACCCGGCGGCGGGGGTGCCGTCCGCCGGTGCCAGCGCGGTGAGCGCGAGCACCGCGGCCGACGCCTCCACCAGCGTCACGGTGCGCAGCCGGGCATCGATGTACCGGGGGACGTCGTGCACCGGCATGCCGGCGGCCAGTGCCCCCTCCAGCCCCGCCGACTGGGTGTGCGCGCCGACGGGCAGCCGCGAGTCCGCCAGCAGCAGCTGTACCACCGCCGCCGCCGGTGCGCCGGTCGCCACGGTCGGTCCGGTCACCTCCGTCAGAACAGCGAGTACAGCTGCGCCAGCGGCAGCACATCGGCGGGGGCCGGATCGATGAGCTCGCCGTCCACCCGGATCTCGAACGTGTCCGGGCGGATCTCGATGTGCGGCAACGCGTCGTTGTTCACCATCTGCGCCTTGCCGACGTCGCGGGTGGGTCGTACGGCGACCAGCTGCCGGCGCAGTCCGAGCCGCTCGCCCAGGCCGTCGTCCAGCGCGGCCGGAGCCACGAACGACAGCGACAGATCCGCCCCCACGGTGTCGGCCAGCGCCGGCCGCATCAGCACCGGTTGCGGCGTCGGGATCGAGGCGTTCGGATCGCCCAGGGCGCCCCAGACGATGGCGCCGCCCTTGAGCACGACGGACGGCCGCACCGCGAAGAACCGCGGGTCCCACAGCACCAGGTCGGCCAGCTTGCCCACCTCCACCGACCCGATCTCGTGGTCGACACCGTGCGAGATCGCCGGGTTGATCGTGTACTTGGCGATGTAGCGCCGAGCGCGGAAGTTGTCGGCTGGCAGGTCGTCGCCGGGCAGCTTGCCGCTGCGGGCCTTCATCACGTGCGCCACCTGCCAGGTCCGGGTGACGACCTCGCCGATCCGTCCCATCGCCTGGGCGTCCGACGAGGTGATGGCGATCGCGCCCAGGTCGTGCAGCACGTCCTCGGCCGCGATGGTCGTGGCGCGGATCCGCGACTCGGCGAACGCCAGGTCCTCGGGCACGGCCGGGTTCAGGTGGTGGCAGACCATCAGCATGTCCAGGTGCTCCGCCACGGTGTTCACCGTGTGCGGCAGCGTCGGGTTGGTCGACCCGGGCAGCACGTTGGGCAGCCCGGCGAGGGTCAGGATGTCCGGCGAGTGCCCCCCGCCGGCGCCCTCCACGTGGAACGCCGAGATCGAACGGCCGGCGATCGCGTCGATGGTCGACCGGACGTACCCGGCCTCGTTCAACGAGTCCGAGTGCAGCGCCGCCTGCAGCCCCCACCGCTCGCAGGCGCGCAGTGCCGAGTCGATCGCCGCCGGCGTGGAACCCCAGTCCTCGTGCAGCTTGTAGCCGCCGGCACCGGCCAGCGCCTGCTCGGCCAGTCCCTCCGCGGACACGGTGTTGCCCTTGCCCAGCAGCAGGACGTTGACCGGGAACGGGTCCAGCGCCCGGTGGATCTGCCGCAGGTGCCACGCCCCCGGCGTCACCGTGGTCGCCTTCGAGCCCTCGCTCGGCCCGGTGCCGCCGCCACCCAGCGTCGTCAGGCCGGTCGCGAGCGCCTCGACCACCTGTGACGGCGAGAGCAGGTGCACGTGGGAGTCGAAGCCGCCGGCGGTGAGGATCCGGCCCTCGCCCGAGATGACGTCCGTCGACGGCCCGATGCGCAGCGCGGGATGGACACCGTCGGCGATGTCCGGGTTCCCGGCTCTGCCGAGACCGACGATGCGCCCGTCGCGGATGCCGACGTCGGCGCGGACGACACCCCAGTGGTCCAGCACCACCGCGTTGGTGATGACCGTGTCGGGAGCGCCCTCGGCGCGCGTGGTGCTGCCCTGGGCCATCGACTCGCGGATCGACTTGCCGCCGCCGAAGACCGCCTCCTCGCCGCCGGCGGTCAGGTCCTGCTCGACCTCGATCCACAGGTCGGTGTCCCCCAGCCGCACCTGGTCACCGACCGTCGGACCGTACAGCGCCGCGTACTCGGCGCGCGAGATCTCCACCACGGCTACAGGTCCCCGCCGTCCTTGAGCTGCAGCCCCGGGACCCGGCGGGCCCCGCGCAACGCCACCGCGGCCACCCGCCTCGAGGCGCCCGGCTCGAAACGGCGCGACGTCCCGGACGGGATGTCGAGCCGGAAGCCGTGCGCGGCGGCCCGGTCGAACTGCAGAGCGCCGTTCGCGTCCGGCAGGTGCAGGTGCGACCCGATCTGCACGGGACGGTCCCCGGTGTTGACGATGTCGAGCTCGATCCGCTCGTCCGGGCCGCGGTCGGCGTTTAGCAGGATCGTGCCGTCGGCCACCCGGATCGCGCCGGGTCCGCCGGAGGTGCCGGAAGCCATGGGGTTGTGGGCCTTTCGTCGGGGTGTCAGGCGATGGGCTGGTGGATGGTGACGAGCTTGCGCCCGTCCGGGAACGTCGCCTCGACCTGGACGTCGGTGAGCATCTCGGCGACCCCGTCCATGACCTGCTCACGGGAGAGCACCTCGCGACCGGCCTCCATCAGCTCCGGGACGCTGCCGCCCTCGCGGGCGCGCTCGATGACCCAGGTGCTGAGCAGGGCCACGGTCTCCGGGTAGTTCAGGCGCACACCGCGGGACAGCCGGTCCCGGGCGACCATGCCGGCGACGGCCAGCAACAGCTTCTCGGTGTCGGCGGGACTGAGGTTCACAGGGTCCTCCCGGCGGTGGTGGTGACCCATCCTGCCCGGCGGGTGTGTCCGCCATGTGTCGCCGTGGCTGCGACCGGATGGCCCGGGTGTCCCCCGACCGGTGGAGACCGGGATCCGCCGCCGGGTCCGCCGGGAGGCCGACCCGGGGGCGGCTCCGGGGCCACCAGGGTGGAGCCATCCGCGGCACACCGGCCCGGCCCACGCAGAGAGAGGCACCGACATGACCACGTCGTCCGTCGTCCGCACCGCCAACCCGCGCCGCATCGTGCTCGACGACACCGCCGGCCGGATCTCCAGGGGCCGCGCCCGGGGCTGCGGGCGCCTCGGCGGGCCGGCGCCGGTACCCGCCCGCGCCACCGTGTCCGTGCCGGCCGGCACGGTCCGCGACCTCGGCGGCCACGACCTCGGTCCCTGGTTCCTGGCCGGTGGCGAGGACGTCGAGGCCCACAACCTGCGGTTGGCCGGCTTCGCCCGGTCCGACCGGTCCCTGCTCGGCTGCTGAACCACCGGCGGGCGCGGCTGTCCGACCTGCCTAGACGAAGCCGGACACGCCGTCCCACGCCCACGGGACCGGCTCGACGTCGTCCCGCACCACGGCGGCCTCGATCAGCCCGTACGGGCGGTCGGCGGCGTGGAACACCTCGTTGGGGTTGTCCAGCCCCCACGGCGACAGGTCGACGAGGAAGTGGTGTCTGTTCGGCATCGACATCCGGATCTCGGCGATCTCCGGGCGGCGTTCCAGCACCGCGGTGCCCATCGCGAACAGCGTCTGCTGCAGGGAGAGCGAGTGGAGCGTGGCGAACCGCTCCAGCAGGGTGGCCCGCACGTCGGCGTGCAGCCGGTCGAAGGTGGCCGGGTCGTGTCCCGGGTCGGTGTACCGCCAGCGGGCCGTCACCTCGGTCGCCATGATGCGGTCCCGGGTCTCGACCAGTGACGTGTACGGCGCGTCCGGGAAGCCCCAGAACTCGCTGCCGGTGCTCTTGAGCACCACCAGACCGGCCAGCCCCGACAGGACGACCTCGCGGTCGCCGTCCTTGCGCACCAGGACGGTGCGGACCTCGCCCCCGCTGCGCACGAACGAGTGGTCGTGCGGCCCCTGCGCGGTCGGGATGCGGTCCCAGAAGTGTTGCCGGATCTCCATCCTCGCGCCGGTCACCTGGTCGAACCCGTCGACGAACCACCGCGCCAGGCGCAGGCCGAACTCCTCGACGGCACCGATCCCGCCCGTCCTGGCCAGCGCGTACACCGTGTTCTTCTGCGTGTCGGTGGCGATCACCGAGGCGTTCGACCCGGTCAGGAACGTCTCGTCGAAGTGGCCGAGGAGCTGGCTGGTGACGGTCACGTCCGTCAGGACGTGCCGCGGCGTCGACCGGTCGACGTGCACCATCCGCACCTCGGCCTTGCCGTAGCGGTTGTCCCCCAGCACGATCCCCATCGCTCAGCTCCCCAGGTAGGTCGAGAAGTGGTACGTGCCCAACAACAGCGGGACGTGGTGGTGCGCGCGCGCGGCATCCAGCCGGAACTCCACGGTGACCCGCGGGTAGAAGTCCGACCCGTGCACCCGCCGCAGGTACGGTCCGGTGTCGAAGGTCAGCCGGTAGATGCCGGGGACCAGGTCCGTGCCGAGCTGCGGGATGCGGCCGTCGGCGTCCGTCGTCCCGGAGCCGGCCGCCACGGACCCGTCGCCCTCGCACCGGTCGAGCCGGACGGCGATGCCGTCCGCCGGGCGTCCGGCCACCGTGTCCAGGACGTGGGTCGACAGCCGGTTGCCGGTCCGTTCGTCCGCGGTCACCGGCCGTGTCCCGTCCCCGCGCGCCGGTCCCGGGTGACGGCATCCGGGGAGCCCCGGTCTCCGTCTCCGTCCTCCTCGGCGACCGCCTTGGCCAGCCGCACCGCGGCGATGCGGCGCAACTCCTGCGCCACGACGAGCTGCTCCGTGGCGTCGTCGTGGGTGAGCCTCCGGTGCAGCGCCTCGAGGACCTGCGGCCGGGTGAGCCCGGTGGCGCAGATGAGGAAGATGTGACCGAAACGGTTCTCGTAGTCCCGGTTGCCCTGCCGGAGCTGGTCCGCACCGTCGTCGGCCGAGGCGCCGTGGTCCCCGTGCCGGCCGTCGTGCTCCTGCGCCGTGGCCTGTTCCTGCGCCGACCAGGCCGCCTCCAGTCCGGTGCGGCCGGCGCTCGCCGGACTCTCGCCTATGCGCGGGTGGCGGGCCAGTGCGGCGGCCACCTCGGCCCCGTCGATACGCTCCGCGGCCGCTGCTGCCGCTTCCAGCAGCGCGGCGCGGGAGCCGTAGGGCCGACCGGCGACGACGGCTGTCACCCAGGACGGGACGTCCAGACAGGCGGTGAGCAGCTCGGTGACCGGAGCGGCCGGAGCCGTGTCGAACCAGCCGACCGCGACCGGTGCCGCGACGGCGTCCGCGGTCCCGCCGGTGCCGGCCTCCGTGGTCCCGACACCGGTGTCGGCACCAGCGCCGGCGCCGACGGCAGCCGCGCCGTTGCCCTGGACACCGTCGCCCCGGCCCGCGCTCGACGGTCCTGGCTGCACGACTCGGTCCATGACGTCCCCCTCCCCGGGCCCAGAGCCGCACCGTAGCGGCACGACGTTTCCGGCGGGTGTCCGTCGTGCGGAGCGTCTGGCGCTGCGTACGGCCCTGGACACCGCCGCCCCCGACCGCTAACGTGTAACCAAATGGTTGTAGATGAAGGGACCGAGCAGGAGGTCGACCGCCTGTTCCACGCCATGGCAGACGCCACGCGCCGCGACATCCTGCAGCGCTGCACCGGCGACGGGCTGTCCGTGACGCGACTGGCGGCGGCGTACCCGATGAGCTTCGCCGCCGTGCACAAGCACGTCGACGTGCTGGCCCGGGCGGGTCTGGTGCGTCGGCAGCGACGCGGGCGGGAGCAGCTGGTGCACACCGAGCACGACGGCCTGCGACAGCTCCGGCAGGCACTGGACGACCTGGAGCGCACCTGGCGGGCGCGGGCGGACCGGATGTCCGACCTGCTGGCCGAACCGGGACACCGGACACCGAACACCGATGGAGGGCAGCGACGATGACCGTGACGAGCACCGACAAGGACTACGGCGCCCTGGCTCTGACCCTGGTGGCGCACTTCGACGCCCCGGTGCACCGGGTGTGGGAGCTGTGGTCGGATCCGCGCCGGCTGGAGCGGTGGTGGGGGCCGCCGAGCTACCCGGCGACCGTCGACCGGCACGAGCTGGTGCCCGGCGGGACGGTCACCTACTTCATGACCGGTCCGGACGGCGCGAAGTACCACGGCTACTGGCAGGTCCTTGCGGTCGACGCCCCGCGTGCGCTCGAGTTCGTCGACGGGTTCGCCGACGCCGACGGCCGGCCGGACACCAGCCAGCCGGCGCCGACGTGCCTGGTGTCGCTGTCCGAGGACGGTGGTCGGACCCGGATGGAGATCCGGTCGCGGTTCGACACCCGCGAGGACATGGAGCGGCTGCTACAGATGGGCGTCGCCGAGGGCATGGCCGAGGCCCTGGGTCAGGTCGACGAGCTGCTCGCCGCCTGAGAGCAGCGGCAGGACGGCCCGGTCCCGGCGGCCTGCACACCCGACCGCCACGACCCCGGGTACCGCTGTGGACGGAGCCGGTGCGGCGGTGACACCCTCGTGCCCGTGCACGTCGACCACGAAGCCGGGCTCGCAGCGTTCGGATCGGCGGTGGACGCCCTGCTGACGGCGGTGAACGGATGGCCGGAGCAGGCCTATTGGGCGCCGAGCCACTGCCGCGGGTGGTCCGTAGTGGACGTCGTCGTGCACGTGCACCTCGGCCTGCAGGAAGCGGTCCTGGGTTTGTTCGACCTGGTCGAGGAACCGGCCGACACGGACGCGGTCGGGTACTGGCGTTCGTCGCCGCCGGCCACGGATCCGCAGGCCGACGGGTTGGACGCCGCGGCGTTCGTCCGCCGGGTCGCCGCGGCCTACCGCCGCCCGTCCGGCGCGGTCGCGCACCTTGCCGCCACGTCCCGCGGTGTCCTCCGGGCGGCGGGCCGTGCCACCCCCGGCACCGTCGCGTTTCAGGGCCACCGGCTGGGCACCGGCGACCTCCTGGCCACCTGGGCGGTCGAGGTGGCGGTGCACCACCTGGACGTCGGCCGTGGTCCGGCGGTCGACCCGCCCGCCCCGGACGCCCTGGCACTGGCTCGGCGGACGGTGGAGGAACTGTGCGGAGCCGCCCTGCCCGCGTCGTGGCCGGACGCGCGGGCGGTGCTGCTCGGCACCGGGCGGGTCGACGGCGATGCAGCGGAACGCCGGGCGCTGGCGGCACTGCCGACGCCGCCGCCGGTGCTCGGCTGACCGCGACCCGTCCGTGGCCGCCGGGCTGCGGTCACCACACCAGCCGCAGCAGCTGATCCGCGGACAGCTCGTGCACCGGCCCGTCACCCGGTCCGCCCGGGATCGCCTGCAGCACGCCGGCCCGGGCCGCAGCGGGCAGCAGCCGCAGCCAGTCTCGCACCGCTGCGGCGAGGTGGTCGCGGTCGAGCTCCCCCCACAGGTGCAGGCGGGAGAAGCCGCCGTCCGGGTACACGTCGACCCGCACCGCCGACGCCGGGACGGGGTCGGCGAACGGGAACCGGTTGTGCGCATCCGGCGAGACGCGGGACAGCGGCAGGATCTCCTGCCACGGGTCGCCGTCCGCGGTTTGCGCCGTCACCCGGACGGTGCCGGGGGCGTTGCCCAGGAAGTAGCCGGTATCCAGATCCATCCACTGCAGCCGTGCCGGCCCGGCGATCGTCACGACCAGGTGGTCGTTGCCCGGGGTGCGCCGGCGCGAGGTCTCCCACCCGTCGCTCATCACCCGGGCGACGCCGGGGTGGAGGACGTGGCGCGCGTCCGAGTAGAACATGTTGCTGCAGTCAGCGATGTCGCCGCCGTGGTGCAGCGCCGCCAGGTCGACGCGCCCGCCGAGCAGCCGGGGATCGGCCACCGCCGTCCCGAGCACCCGTAGCCGGGACACCCCGCCGTCGGGGAAGATGTTGAGCCGCACGTGGCTGCACAGCTCGCGGTCCCCGACCGGGTAGCTGTTCACCGAGTCGCCACGGGCCGGCGAGCGCGGCACGACCGGCCGCCACGACGCGGCGGCGAGTTCGTCCGCGGACGGGTTGCCGTCGACCCAGGTGGCGTCGACGGAGATCTCTGGCGCAAAATTGCCCGTGAACCAGGAGGTGTCGACGACGACCTGGTGGACGACGCCGGGCACACCGAGCGCGACGACGGCCCAGTCGTGGCCGGGTGACCGGCGCCGGCGCGTCTCCCACCCGTCGTAGATCTTGCCGTGCGGCCCGAACGTCGTCCGGTCGTGCACGGGTGGCACCGGGTCGAGCAGGGCCTCCCCCGGTGCGAAGAACTCGTCGCTGACCAGCCGCACGGATCCGCCGAGTGCGCGGGAGGCCAGGTCCAGGTCGGTACGCGTCATGCCTGCCACCCTCTCCCGTTCCACCGGCCTTTCGCACGTCGCCCGGTCCGGACGGCGCGCCGGGCCCCGCGGTCCGGCGGGCGGGAGGTCCGCCGATAACCGGGACGCCGCCGCGGGCGGGGCATCACGGTGACCGCGACACCGGGCCGCGCGCGGCACCCGGGTGGCCCCGCCCCGCAGCCGACCGCCGCCACCCGACCGCAGGATCCGCGCGGCCGCGCGGACCGGGCGGTTCGGGAGACGGGGACACTCCGGTGCGGTCGCACCCGCCCCACGTCGCTCGCATCCGGCGACATCCGGTCGTGCGCAACGACGCTCACCGGTCACCGGCGCGCAGCAGGCGCCCGGCCGGCCGGTCGCGGGTGAGCTCCGTCCCGCGGAGCCAGCAGCGGCGCACCACACCGGAGAGCGTCCGTCCCAGGTACGGGGTCACCGGGTGCCGGTGCCGGATGTCGCCGGTGGTGACGGTCCACCGCTCGCGGTCGGCCAGCGCCACCAGGTCGGCGTCCGTCCCGACCTCGATCCGGCCCTTGTGCCGGAGCCCGGCGAGATCGGCGGGACCACGGGCGGTCCAGCGGAGCACGGTCGCCAGGTCGATGCCGCGGTCCTGGGCTGCGGTGCGGACGGCCGCGGCACCGAACTGCAGGCCGGCGATCCCGCCCCAGGCGAGCCCGAGGTCGCCGGCGTCGAGCTGTTTCAGCTCCGGCGTCGACGGTGAGTGGTCGCTGACCACGATGTCGACGGTCCCGTCGAGCAGGGCGTCCCAGAGCGCCTCCTGGTCCGCACGTCCGCGGACGGGCGGGCAGCACTTGTACTGCGGCGCACCGTCCGGGATGTCCTCGGCCGCCAGAACCAAGTAGTGCGGACAGGTCTCGGCCGTGATGCGGACTCCGTCGGCCTTGGCGGACCGCACCACCCGGGCACCGGCCGCGCTGGACAGGTGCACCACGTGGACCCGGCAGCCGGTCTCCCGGCTGGCCCGGACGACCTCTGCGACGGCGGCGGCCTCGGCACCGGCGGGCCGGGAGTCGACGAAGGCCGGGTAGCTGCGTCCGCGCGGCGCGGGCGCCGATCCCAGCACGGCGGGGTCCTCGGCGTGCACCAGCAGCAGTCCGTCGAGCGCGGCGACGATCCGGGCGGTGCGCCGCAGGTCCGCCGGCGAGACCGGCGGGAACTCGGGCACCCCGGAGTCCTGCAGGAAGCACTTGACGCCGAAGACCCCGGCGGCGAACAGGTCCGGCAGGTCGTCGGTGTTGCCGGGGACGGCGCCGCCCCAGAACCCGACGTCGACCCGGCAGCGGTCGCGGGCCGCGTCCCGCTTGCGCTCGAGCGCGGCCGCGTCCAGCGTGGGCGGCAGGGAGTTGAGCGGCATGTCGATCAGCGTGGTGATCCCGGCGGCGGCCGCGGCCGCGGTGGCCGTGTCGAACCCCTCCCATTCCGTCCGGCCGGGCTCGTTGACGTGGACGTGGGTGTCGACGAGACCGGGGACCAGCACCTCGTCGGCGGCCAGGGTGGCGACCTGCCGGGCCGGGCCGGACCAGGGCCCGGTGTGGACGGCCACGATGCGGCCGTCCCGCACCAGGACGGTCGCGGGCCGCTCGGCCCCGTCCAGCTGCACCCGGGATGCATGGATGGCGAGATCGACCGGCTGGCCGTCGGTCTCGAGGTCCTCGCGCTCGCCCACCGCCACGGGCTCCGTCGCCTCCAGGTCGTCGCGCCGGTTCGCGTCGAGGTCCACCGACGGCGGGGTGCGGTCCTGCACGGTCACCTCCTTCGCCGTTGCGTCGGTCCGGGCGCTGTTTTCGGGTCGGGTGTTTCCCAGGGCCGGGCCGCCCGGCACCCCGATCCGGTCCCCGGCCGCCCCGGGCGATCAGTACGGCGTGCGGTCCGTCTTGGCCTTCCACTGCACGAACAGGTCTCGCGCGGATCCGTGCGGCACCTGGACGAAAGGAATGGTGCGCTCGGCCGCCGCGGTGGCCAGCTCCCGGTAGATGAACGCGTCGTCGAAGTCGCCGAATGCGGCGTCCTCGCGGTCGGCGGCGAAGTAGAGGACCTGCGGTCGCGCCCAGTACACGGCGCCGAGGCACATCGGGCACGGCTCGCACGACGAGTAGATCTGGCACCCGTCCAGCTGGAAGGTGGACAGCGCCGCGCAGGCACGGCGGATGGCGGTGACCTCGGCGTGGGCCGTGGGATCGTTGTCCGCGAGCACCTGGTTGCAGCCCTCGGCGACGACCGCGCCGTCCCGGACGACGACGGCGCCGAACGGGCCACCCTTGCCGGCCGCCGCGCCCTCCGCAGCCAGGACGAGCGCGCGGTCCAGGAAGGCGGCCTGGAACGGCGCCATCGGGTCGGGCCGGCCGGTCGCCACGGAACGGGTCACGCGGGGAGGGTAGTCCGCGGGTGGGTCGATCCGGAGTCCCGCGGATGACGGACGTGTGACCGGTGACCGGGCGCCGGACCGGGCGCGTGATTGGGCGCGGAACCGTCACGCGGCGGCACCTCCGGGGCGGCACGGGCGCCCGCCGACGGGTGACGCCGCGTCCCGGGTACGTTGCCCCGATGGCCGACTCGCCCCGTGAGGTACTCAGCTACGCCGAGTTCGGGATTGCGGTGCGCGAGCTGGCGCAGCAGGTCGCCGACAGCGGCTGGCAGCCGGAGATCGTCATCGCCATCGCGCGTGGCGGGCTGATCCCCGCCGGTGGCCTGGCCTACGCACTGGGCACCAAGGCCGCCGGCACGTTGAACGTCGAGTTCTACACCGACGTCGAGGAGACGCTGCCCGACCCGGTGGTGCTGGAACCGTTGCTGGACACCGACGCGGTGCGCGGCAAGCGTCTCCTGGTCGTCGACGACGTCGCCGACTCCGGCCGCACCCTCGCCCTGGTGATGGACCTGCTGCGGGGGCACGGCGCGTTGGCCCGGTCCGCGGTGCTGTACACGAAGTCGCGGACGGTGGTCCGGCCCGACTACTCGTGGCGGTCCACCGACCTGTGGATCACGTTCCCCTGGTCGGCGCAGCCGCCGGTCGAGGCACGGTCGGCGCAGCCCCTGGTCGAAGCACGGTCGGCGCAGGCGCCGGTCGAGGCACGGTCGGCGCAGGCAGGATCGGCACGACCGGCGGTGTAGGCAGGATCCGCGGTCCCGGCAGGATCGGCGCGCCCGGCGACGGCGGCAGGGTCGGCTGGGGTCCAGCGCTGTGGCGACGGACCCGCCCGGGGACGTCGCCGTGGGTGTCGCGCTCCGCCGGCCGGTCAGGCCGGTTCGAGCACCTCGCGGCCGCCCAGGTACGGGCGCAGCGCCGCCGGGACCCGCACGGAGCCGTCGGCCTGCTGGTGGTTCTCGAGGATCGCCACGATCCACCGCGTGGTGGCGAGCGTGCCGTTCAGCGTGGCGGCGACCTGGGGGCGGCCGTCGGCGTCGCGGAACCGGACGCCGAGCCGCCGGGCCTGGAACGTGGTGCAGTTCGAGGTGGAGGTCAGCTCCCGGTAGGCCTGCTGCGTCGGAACCCAGGCCTCGCAGTCGTACTTCCGGGCGGCCGAGCTGCCGAGATCGCCGGCTGCGACGTCGATGACCCGGTACGGGACTTCGACCGCCGCGAGCATCTCCTGCTCGTAGCCGAGCAGCCTGCGGTGTTCGGCGGCGGCGTCCGCCGGGTCGCAGTAGCTGAACATCTCGACCTTGTCGAACTGGTGCACCCGCAGGATGCCGCGGGTGTCCTTGCCGTACGAGCCGGCCTCCCGCCGGAAGCATGACGACCAGCCGGCGTAGCGCACGGGACCGCTCGACAGGTCGAGGATCTCGTCGCTGTGGTAGGCCGCGAGCGGGACCTCCGACGTGCCGACGAGGTACAGGTCGTCGGCGGGCAGCCGGTAGACCTCGTCCGAGTGCTCGCCGAGGAAGCCGGTGCCCTCCATGGCCTCCGGCTTCACCAGCACGGGCGGGATCATCGGGACGAAGCCGTGGCCGATCGCCGTCGTCAGTGCCAGGTTCAGCATGGCCAGCTGGAGCTGGGCCCCGACTCCGCGCAGGAAGTAGAACCGGGCGCCGGACACCTTGGCACCGCGCTCGGTGTCGATCGCCCGCAAGCCCTCACCCAGGGCCAGGTGGTCCTTGGGTTCGAAGTCGAAGTCCGTCGGCTCCCCGACGTGCTCCAGGACGACGAAGTCCTGCTCGCCGCCGGGCGGCGCACCCTCGATGACGTTCGGGATGGCCCGGTGCGCCGACGTGAGCGCGGCGCCGGCCTCCGCCTCCGCCGCCTCGGCGACCTTGACGTCTGCGGCGAGCGCGCGGCCGCGCTCCAGCAGCGCGGGACGCTCCTGGGGGTCGGCCTTGCCGATGGACCGCCCGAGGGTCTTCTGCTCGGTCCGGAGCTCGTCCGCCCGGACCACCGCGGCACGGCGTGCGGCGTCCGCGGCCAGCAACGTGTCGACCAGGCCGGGGTCCGCGCCTCGGGCCCGCTGCGAGGCCTTCACCGCCTCGGGATCGTCACGCAGGGCACGGAGGTCGATCACGTGCCGAGCCTAACGGGCGGCGGGGGCCCGCCCGGCCCTGCCGGACTGTGGACAACCTCGCCGCCGGCCGGCCGTCCGTGGCTAGCGTCCGCGGCATGACACGCATCGACACCACCGGTCTGCGGCGGCTCGCGGACGAGCTCGCGGCGATCCGGGAGCGCCTGGTGCCGGACGGTGCCACGCTGCCCGGCGCCGTCTCGGAGATCGCGGAGCTGGACGACGCGTGCCGGGAGCTGCAGGAGGCGACCGACGCCGCCCGAGTCGGCCAGGCACGCCAGGTCGACGCGCTCTGGTCCGGCTCCGCGTCGGCAGCGGCCCGGTGGGAGGCGGCCGAGGAAGGGGTCGCCGGCGCGCTGTGAGCCCCGCGCCACGGCCGCGCCGACGGGCCGTCCTGCGGACTGGACGACGCGGCGCCGGCGCGGGCCGGCCAGCGGACCCGCAACCCGTTCCCGGGACCGTGCTCTGTGCCCGTCACTGTGCCGGTCACTGTGCCAATCACTGTGCCGGTCACCGTGCCGGTCACCGTGCCGGTCACCGTGCCGACGTCCGCGCGGCGGCCCGGCAGCCCGCGACCGGCTGCAGCGCTCGCGGCGCTGCCGGACGTCATGTCGACTGACCTGGCCCCGGGATCGGCGGACGTGTTGCGCGCCCTCGCTGCGGACTGGCGGGTCGACGCGGGCGTCGAGCGGTCTGCCGGTGCGGCCCTGCACTCGGTCGCGGCTGCCCTGCCGGCCGTGTGGCGGGACTCGGTCGGCGCCGACGCCCTGCGGCGGGCGATCGTCCTCCCGACGCGGGCGCTCTCCGACACGGCCGATGCGCTCGTCCGCGCGGCCGCGGCGGTGTCCCAGCACGCCGACGTGGTCGCTCGGGCGGACGCCGCCGCCGGATCGGTCCGGGCCGCACTGCAGGCGGCGCAGCAGCGCCTCGCGGAGGCCGGTCGGGCCGTCGACCGGTTGCCCTGGCTGGCGGCCGTCGAGGGACCGTTCAGCCTGCCGGCCACCCTCGACGCCGGCCGGCGGGCCGAGCAGGACGTCGTCGCCGCCCTGCGCGACATCGCCGCGGCGACGGCCGACGGCACGCGGCTGCGTCACCAGGTCGTGGAGTCCGCCGCCGGCACCGCACGGATCGTCCGGGAGTGCCTGGAGGTCGTGTCCGGCTGGGAGACCGGTCGGTCCTACGGACCCCACGGGGCACCGGTCGAGGGGGCCTTCGTCGGGTCCGCCGCCCATGCCCGGTGGGCGGACCGCTTCGCCGCCACGCATCCCCTGCCCCTCCCGTCGGATCCGACTGCCGCCGCGGCGTCCTGGCTGGGCCTCGACCCTCTCGTCCGCACGGCGATCGCCGCCCGGCGACCCGACCTCGTCGGGCAGGCACCGCTGCCGGCGGCCAACCGGGACCGGGCGAACCGTGCCGCCCTGGCGACCCTGGTCGGCGACGCCCGGAGCAGGGTCGCCGCGGTGGGTGCCGCGCTGCCCGGCCCGGACACCGACCCGTCGCTGCACCACGACGGCGTCCTCGATGTCCTGGCCGCCGCCGGATACGGCGCCGCGGACGCCGAATCGGTCGCCGGTGCGCTGGCCGTCGAGCACCAGTTGCAGGTGGCCGCCCGGGCGACGGCTGCGCGCCCGGCGCCGACGGTGCAGCTGCTGGTCTTCGATCCGTCCGCCTTCGACGGTCGCGGCCGGGCCGCGATCTCCGTCGGCGACGTCGCCAGTGCCCGGAACGTCGCCGTGCTGGTGCCCGGGATGACCTCGGACGTCCCGGAGTACCTGGACAACCAGGTGCTCAACGCGGTGCAGCTGGCGGACGAGGCGGCCACCGAGGATCCCGGCCGCGCGGGAGGGGGCGACGACACCGCGGTGGTGGCCTGGGTCGGGTACCGCGCGCCGGATGTGGACATGGAGGTCACCGATCAGGTCCGCGCCGACGCCGGCGCCCGGCTGCTCGCCGCGGATCTCGCGGCCCTGGCGGCGGCCCGGACCGGCGCCGCGGCCAGGACCACCGTGGTCGCCCACTCCTACGGCTCGACCACCGCCGCCACCGCCTTCCAGCGCTACGGAGCCCGGGCGGACGCCCTGGTGCTGGTCGGGTCGCCAGGCGCCGGCAGTGCACGGACGAGCGCGGACCTACACCTGCCGGACGGCCGGGTCTACGTCGGCGCTGCGTCCGGGGACCCGGTGACCACGGTGGTGCAGCAGCTGCAGGACCCGGAGCAGTCGGAGGGAGCGGTGCTGGAGACGGTCGACCGGTACGGCGGCGCGGCCGCCGTCGCCGGGATGGTGCTGCTGGCCGGGCCCGTCGTCGAGGGCCTGCGGACGATGTCCCGGCGTCCCGGACTCGGCGTCGATCCCGCGGGCAGCCGCTTCGGTGCCACCCGGTTCCATGCAGAGACCTCGAGCAAGGACCGGTTCCGCGGCACCAACCACTCGGAGTACTTCCGGCCCGGCTCGGAGTCGCTGCGCAACATCGGCCGGGTCACCACCGGGCGCTACGGACAGGTGGCGGTGGCGCCGCCGCGTCCGGAGCGGGGCGATCACTTCGACGGCCGGGATCCGGAGGCGGACCACACGCCGGTCGGGTGAGTCGCCGGCCGAGCCTCCCGGGTGAGTCGCCGGCCGCCGCCGGCCGTGGGTGATCCGGGCGGTGCGGCCGCTGCCCTCGGCATAGTGGTGGGGTGGCGCTGACGATGAGCCGGGAGGACTTCGAGGGTCTCGTCGCCGAGGCACTGGACCTGATCCCGCGGCAGTTCGCGCGGGCGATGGACAACGTGGTGGTGCTGGTCGAGAACCGTCACCCCAGCCAGCACCTCTACGGGCTCTACCACGGGGTCGCCCTCACCGCGCGGACGTCGAACTACAGCTGGAACCTGCCGGACACCATCACGATCTACCAGGACCCCATCCTCGCCCAGGCGGACACCGTCGAGCAGGCGCGCGAGCAGGTGGCCACCACGGTGATCCACGAGGTGGCCCACCACTTCGGGATCGACGACGACCGGCTCGACGAGCTCGGCTGGGGCTGACCCCGGGGTCCGGACGGTCGTGTGCAGGACGCGTCAGGCGACGCCGTGCGGCCGGAACTGGATGCTGACCCGGGGGCCGACCGGACGCGCCGTCTTGGGAATGGCGTGCTCCCAGGTCCGCTGGCACGACCCACCCATCACCACCAGGTCGCCGTGCCCGAGCGGGACCCGGATGGACGGTCCGCCTCCCCGCGGTCGCAGGTGCAACGGGCGGGTGTCGCCCACGGACAGGATCGCCACCATGGTGTCCTGCTTCGCCCCGCGGCCGATGGTGTCGCCGTGCCAGGCGACGCTGTCCCGACCGTCCCGGTAGAGGCACAGCCCCGCCGTCCGGAACGGCTCCCCGAGTTCGGCCGCGTAGTGCGCGGACAGCTCCTCGCGCGCCGCCTCCAGCACCGGCACGGGCAGCGGCGCACCGTCCGCGTACAAGCAGACCAGGCGCGGCACGTCGACCACCCGCTCGTACATCTGGCGCAGCTCGGCCCGCCACGGCACGTCCGTCAGCAGGGTGTCGAGCACCTGCGCGGAGCCCTCCAGCCAGCCCGGACGGTGGTCGATCCAGGCCCCATCGGTGAGGACGGTGCGGCGCAGCCCGGCCCGCAGCGGACGCAACCCGACCTCCTCGCCCAGATCGAGCAGCGAGGGCTGGATCGCCGCTCCTTCCGGCGGCGCGACCCGGCGCCCGGGCCGGGTGGGACGGACGGCGGTCCCGTGCGACGACGCTGTGGTCATGCACTGATGGTAGGCCCTTCGTCGAACAGGCGTACGACCTTGTGCACAGGTCGGTCAGGACCGCAGATGCCGGACGGCGACTGTCGGACCCTCGTGCCACGGTGACCGACATGAGCAGCTGCCGGTACGGCGTCGTCGTCAGCAAGGCCACCGCCCGCGAGTTCGCCGAGCTCGCCGTCGCGGCCGAGGCCGCAGGGTGGGACGCCGTCTTCACGTGGGAGGCGGTGTGGGGGACGGACGCCTGGGTCACCCTCACCGCCGCCGCGATGCGGACCGAGCGGATACGCCTCGGCACGCTGCTGACGCCGCTGCCCCGCATCCGGCCGTGGGACCTGGCCGGCCGCGCGGCCACCCTGGACGACCTGTCCGGTGGGCGCCTGCAACTGGCCGTGGGGCTCGGCGCGCTCCACCCGGGATGGCTGGCCTTCGAACGGGACCAGGGACGCAAGGTCCGCGTCGAACTCCTCGACGAGGGTCTGGCGGTCTACGACGGGCTGATGCGCGGGCAGCCGTTCCGGTTCTCCGGCCGGCACTACCAGGTCGACCCCACCGACTTCGTCCCGCCTCCGCCACCGGTGCAACGACCACGGGTGCCGGTGTGGTCGGGGCGTATCCGTCGACGGTGTCGCTGCGGAGGGCCGCGCGGTGGGACGGGCTGCTGGCGACCAAGGTGGGGTTCGCGGCGGAGACACCGTTCGGCCCCGACGACCTGCGGGAGGTCGCCGACGCGGTCCGGCCGCTCCGCGAGGCGGCGGGGCTGCCGTGGGAGGGCTACGACGTGGTCGCCGAGGGCACCAGCGAGCCGGGGGCGGCCGGCGTCGACACGGTCGCGCGGTGGATCGAGGCAGGTGCCACCTGGTGGGTGGAGTCCGACTGGGCCATGGGCGACGACGCCGTCGCCCGGCACCGCCGGCGCATCGACGCCGGCCCCCCGCGGCCGTGACCGCCGCGGTCGATCAGGACCGTGGACCCGCCGGACCGGCGGGTCCCGGTCCGTCCGGTCCGGGCCGCCGACCCCGGCGCGCACGGGGGTGGCCGGACGGCGCCGCCGGCCGGGCCGGGTCCAGGATGGACGCCGCACACGAGACGAACGGGGGGCGGGATGGTCGCCGGTGCTCTGCTGCTGACACCGGGAGCGGGCGCCGGACGCGACCATCACACCTTGGTCGCCGTCGAGCGGGCGGTGGCGCCGCTGCCCTGCGAGCGCGTCGACTTCCCGTACCGGCTGGCCGGCCGCCGGTCCCCCGACCGTCCGGAGGTGGCGGTCGCCCACCTGCGGACGGCCGCGGCCGGTCTCGCGGCGCGCGCGGATGTCCCCGCCGACCGGTTGGTGCTGGGCGGACGATCCTTCGGCGGCCGGATGTGCTCCATGGCCGTCGCCGAGGGTTTGCCGGCGGCGGGGCTGGTGCTGCTCAGCTACCCGCTGCACCCGCCCGGGAAGCCCGACCGGCTCCGGGTCGCGCACTGGCCGGAGATCCGCGTACCCGTCCTGTTCGTCTCGGGCCGGTCCGACCCGTTCGGCTCCCCCGACGAGTTCGCCGCCCAGCTCTCCGCGGTGGCCGGGCCGGTCACCCAGGTGTGGCTGCCCGGCGGTCATCAGCCGTCGGCGCCCGACGGTCGCATCGGCGAGATCGTCCGGGACTGGTGCTCCGGGCTGTGACCCGTCCCGTCGACGGGAAGAGGCCCGCTCCGCGGCGCCCCGGAACGCGCCGCCGGCCGGACGGCACGGGCGCCGCCGGGCACGGGCGGCGGCGTCCGGAACCCGCCCGTACGCTGTCGGGGCTTCGACGGGTCCGCCCCGCGGCGGACCGCCCACCAGGACGACTGCCCGAGTGGTTCCACCGGACCACCACCGACCGACCAGGAGTGCCATGGCCACCATCGCCGTCGTGGGCGAGGTCGTCGCCGACGCCGTGCTGCCGCCCGACGGCATCGTCGACGGCGCCGCCCAGCTGACCGTCCACCCCGGCGGCGGACCGGCGAACACCGCGGTGACGCTCGCCCGACTGGGGACGACGGCGCGCTTCGGCGGCCGGCTGTCCGGCGGGGCACTGGGCGCCCTGTGCCGCGCCAAGCTCGAGGCGTCAGGGGTGGATCTCACCGCCAGCGAGCTCGCCACCGAGCCGGCCACGCTCGCCATCGCCCGGCTGGACGCCTCCGGCGCGGCGAGCTACGAGTTCTACACGGACGGCACCGCGGACTGGGCCTGGACCGACGACACGCTCGCCCCGGTCGTCGACGGTCCGTTCGGTGCCGGCGGCGCGCCGGTGGCCCTGCACTCCGGGTCCCTGGCCCTCGCACTGGAGCCGTCGGGGCCGGTCATCGAACGGCTGCTGGCCAGGGCCCGCGGCCGGATGACCGTGTCGATCGACCCGAACCTGCGGCCGCTGCTGGTGCCGGTCGAGCGCTACCGCGCCGCGATCGACCGGTGGGCGGCCCTGGCCGACATCCTCCGAGTGTCCGGTGACGACCTCGAGCTGCTGTGGCCGGGTTGGACCCCGGAGCAGGCGGCGGCGCACCTGCACGCGGAGGGGGTGCCGCTGGTCGTGGTCAGCCTCGGCGCGGACGGCGCGTACGCCTCCCTGCGCGGCGACGCCGTCCGCGTCCCGATCGCGCCCACCTCGCTGGTGGACACCGTGGGCGCCGGCGACTCGTTCCACGGCGGGCTGCTGCACCACCTGGCGGGCATCGGCGCGCTCGGCGGACGGCTCAAGGCGCTCACCGCCGCCCAGCTGGAGGAGGCGCTGCAGTACGCGTCCCGCGTCTCGGCGATCACCTGCTCGCGGCCCGGCGCCGACCCGCCCTGGGCACGCGAGCTGGCCGGCTGACCGACCACCCGCTCACTGGATCCCCGCCGGAGCGGATTCGCGGGTGGCCGCGGCCCGGTCCCCGCCTACCCCGCCCAACCGTGGCCGCCCTCCGAACCGTGGCCGCCCTCCGAACCGTGGCCGCCCGGCGCACCGTGGCCGCCCAGCCCACCGGGCACACCCGCGCCACCCCGCCCACCCGGCCCGTCCGTTGTCCCCGGACCGGTCCGGGCGAACACGTCGCCCGCCGTCGTCCCGCCGACCAGCGCCTCGCCGGTCCAGGACCGGCACACCCATCCGGCCCGCGGGTCACCGTCGACCTCGATGCGCCCGGTGTTGCGCAGGCGGTGCTCGGCGCCGAAGCCGACGGGCAGGTTGACCGACCGGGCGGCCGCCCAGAACCGCAGCACCGCACCGTGGGCGACCAGGACCGCATGGCCGACCCCGGAGGCGGCGACCTCGTCGACCACCCCGTCGAACCGCTCGAGCACCTGGTGGCCGCTCTCCCCGTCCGGGCCGGGCGAGCGCCCGTCAAGCCGCCCGGACATCCACTCGACGATCAACCCCAGGTAGCGGGTGACCGTGTCCATGTCGCCCGCCATCTCCCAGTCCCCCGCTGGGATCTCGCGCAGGTCGGCGCGCACCAGGATCGGCAGCCCGCGCTCCGTCGCCAGCGGGGTCGCCGTCTGCTGGGCGCGCACCGCTGTCGACGCGTACAGCGCATCCACCGGACGCCCGGCCAGGGCTGCCGGGACCGCAGCCGCCTGCTGGCGGCCGAGCTCGGTGAGGGCGGGACCGGGCGGCGCCGTGTCGAGCAGTCCTCGCACGTTCGACGGCGTCTCGCCGTGACGGATGAGCGTCAGGTGCATCAACGACCTCGTTCCAGCAGGTGCTCGACACGGTCGCGGGCATCGGCGTAGGCCGCGTCGCTCGCGTGGTCCGGGGGCGGCACGGCGGTTCCCGACGCCCGGGGATAGCAGCCGAGCCACCGCAGCAGCGCCGATCGGCGGATCAACGCCGCCACCATGTCGGCGACCGCGGGATCGGACAGGTGACCGTCCAGGTCGACCAGGAACACGTACTCGCCGAGCGTGCTCCGGGCCGGCCGGGACTCCAGCCGCACCATGTTCACACCCCGCCCGGCGATCTCCGCGAGGACCTCCAGCAGGGTGCCGGGCCGGTTGTCGACCGACAGGACGAGCGACGACTTGTCGTTGCCCGTCGGCGGCGGAGGCGGGCCCGGTCGCCGGAGCAGCACGAACCGGGTCACCGCGTTGCGGGTCAGCCCGATGTCGTCCGCCAGCACGGTCAGGCCGTACCGCACTCCCGCGACCGGAGCCGCCGCCGCCGCGTCCAGCAGGCCGGCGGCCACGTCCGCCGCCGCCTGCGCCGTCGAGTCGGTGACCACGCTGTCCGCGTCCGGCAGGTGGTCGGTCAGCCAGGCCCGCACCTGCGCGTGCCCGTGCGGGTGCGACCCCACCCGCCGCACCTGCGACAGCGCGGTGCCGGGCCGCACCAGGAGTTGGAAGGTCACCGGCACGAAGGCCTCGGCGGCGATCAGCAGCGGCTCGCCGTGCGTGAGCTCGTCGTTGGTCAGCGGCACCCCGCCCTCGACGGAGTTCTCCAGGGGCACCACGGCCGCCGAGCAGCTGCCGTCCCGCAGCGCCTGGAGGGCCCGGGCGACGCCGGCCGCGGGAAGCAGCTCGACCCCGCCGCCGTGCCGCACGGCGAGCTCCTGGGCGGCCTGCTCGGAGAACGTCCCCTCCGGCCCCAGGAAACTCCACTGCTCGCCCACGCCGTCACCCTAGACGGGGCGGCCGCGGCCACCTGGCCGCGCACGGTCGCGCCGGTGCACCCCGGGGTCAGCCGGCCGGCGTTCCGGTCCTGGTCGCCGGCCCCGCCTGCGCGACCAGCCGGGCGGCCTCCGCCCCGGATTCCGCCGCGCCGTCGGCGGCCAGGTGCGGGACCGCGGGAGGCGGCACCTGCTCGGTGGCCGCCGGCACGGCGGACAGGTCGGCCGCCCGGTCGCGGGGCAGGTTCCGGCGCAACCGTCGCGCCAGGGCCACCTCCGGCGGCACGGTCACCCACACCAGCAGCACCCGGGCCGGCGAGAGCTGCGCCGCCAGCGCGTCGAAGGCGGCCGGGTCACGGATCTCCGAGGTGAACGGCGCCACCATCACCACCGACCGGCCGATGCGCCGGTTGTCGACGGCGATGTCCAGCAGGCACTGGTAGCGCGCCGCCCGGACCGGGCCGCGCAACGCCGGGTGGTCGAGGTCGTCGCCGGCTCCCACCAGGTCGGCGATGCTCTGCATCAAGGGGTTGGTCGCGACGTCCTGGTCCAGCAGCACCGCACCGGCCGCCTTGGCCAGCGCCCTGCCCAGCGTGCTCTTGCCGCTGCCCGGCGGCCCGGCCACCACCCAGACGGTCGGCACCCGGGCGCGCGAGCGGCGCCGGGACGAGGTGGGACTCACCGGCACATTGTGCGGACCGGGACGCGCCGACCGGCACCGCCCCCGGTTCACCCGCCACCGGACGCCGGGCAGCCGTACGGTGGTGCGGGCGGACGGCAACGACGACGATGTCGGACTCGGGGCGACGGGCCGCGGGTGGTGCGGCCGCCGACCGCGAACCGTCGGCACGACGGCCGGGACCCTCCCGGCCCGGACGGGTCCGGGACGCGTGCACCGCCGCCGGACGGGAGGCTCCGTGCACCTGGCGCTGCGATCCACCCCGTCCGACGGCACCGCGGCGGCGGGTTCGCCATGATGACCTGCTTCGCCTGCGGCGACGTGCTGACCGGCTGCCCCGAGGTGTTCCTCGGCGCCGACGACGCCGAGATCCTCGAGCTGGTCGTCGCGCACGCGGCCCAGGACCACGGCATCACCGATCCGCCTCCCGGCTTCGCCGACCAGGTGCTCGCGGCGACGGCGCCGGTGTCCGACTACGTGGCCGGCGTGCTGCTGTCCGGCGGTGACCGGCACGTGCACGTGCTGCCCGGCCGGCGCGACGCCGCCCGCACCGTCCGCGCTCCGGGCTACGACGTCGGCCTGCTGCGGAGTGTCTTCGACGACGCGCCGGTCGCCGTCGCGGTCACCGCCGTCGACGGTCACTTCCTGCACGTGAACCAGGCGCTGTGCGACCTGCTCGGCATGCCCGCGGCCACCCTCGCCGGCCTCGCGCTCGACGACGTCCTCGCTCCCGCGCAGGTGGCCCAGGCACGGCAGGCACGGGAGCAGATGCTCGCCGAGCGGCAGCACCGGCACCAGGGCGAGTTCGACGTCGTCCGGTCCGACGGCCGCACCGTGCCGGTGGAGCTGACCTGCGCCCTGGTGCTCCGCTCCGACGGCGAACCCGAGCACGTGGTCTGCCACCTGCAGGACATCACGGCCCGGCGCGCCGACCACCGGCGGCTGGCCGAGGCGGCCCAGTACGACCCGCTGACCGGGCTGCCCAACCGGGCGTACTTCTTCGAGCAGCTCGAGCAGGCGCTCTTCCGCCGCGACCTGTCGTCGGGAACCGTCGTGGTGCTGTTCTGCGACCTCGACCGGTTCAAGGCGATCAACGACACCTACGGCCACCAGGTGGGCGACGAGGTACTGGTCGAGTTCGCCGCGCGGCTGCTCGCCACCACCCGACGGGGCGACCTGGCCGCCCGGCTGGCCGGCGACGAGTTCGTGGTGCTGTTCGAGCACGGGTCGCGGCTGAACCCCGACCGGCTGATCCGCCGGATCCAACGGGAGATGGCGGCGCCGTTCGCCGTCGCCGGCCTGGAGCTGCCGGTCCGGGTCTCGATCGGCGCCGCGGTGGCCGACCGGCCCGGCTCCACCGCCTCCGAACTGCTGCGCCTGGCGGACGAGGCCATGTACACGGCGAAGCCGCGCGACCGCGGGTGAGACGGGCCGGACCCGACGCCCGCGGGCCGTGTCGGACCCGCCGCCTGTGGTTGACAACCGGCACGGTCGACCGCCACACTGCGGATAACGTTATCCCACCGGAGGTGCGATGGAGTCCGGCAAGCGGGCGACCATGGTCGACGTCGCGGCCGCGGCCGGCGTCGCGCTCCGCACCGTGAGCCGGTACGTCAACGGGCAGACCAACATCGCCCCCGAGATCGCGGCCCGCATCGCCGCCGCGATCGAGACGCTGAACTTCCGGCGCAACAGCGCGGCCGCGAGCATCCGCCCCGGCCAGCGGTCCGGGCTGGTCGCCCTGATCACCGAGGACATCGCCAACCCGTTCTACGCCGCGGTCACCGGTGCGGTGGAATCGGTGCTGCGACGGCACGGCTACCTGCTCCTGGCCGCGTCGTCCGAGGAGGACGGCGGCCGGTTCGCCGACCTTGTCGAGCGGCTCATCGAGCGCCGGGTGGACGGCCTCATCGTGGTGCCTCCACTGGACCCGGGTCCTCGCTGGGCCGCCCTGGCGCGGGAGATCCGGGCGCTGGTCCTGCTCGACCGCCCGGTCGTCACCGAAGCGGCAGCCGGAACCGGTACCCCGACCGGGACCGGCACGCCCACCGGAACCGAGGCACCGACCGCGCCCGGCGCGCTCCGGGCCGACCTCGTCGTCGCCGACGACCGGGCCGGCGGTGCGCTGGCCACCCGGCTGCTGCTGCCGGCCGGCCCGCGCGTCGCCTTCGTCGGCGACACACTGGCGCTGCCGACCCTGGCCGCGCGCCACCGGGGCCATCTGGACGCCCTGCACGACGCCGGCATCCACGCCGACCCGGCGCTCACCGTGGCGGGTCTGCGCGAGTCGTCCACCGTGGCAGCCGGGATCGGTGCGCTGCTCGACGCCGGGGCCGCCGTGGACGGGTTCTTCGCGGCGAACAACCGGGCGGCCCTCGGGGTGCTCTCCGCACTGGCCGAGCGCGGCCTGCGGCGACCCGTCGTCGGGTTCGACGACATCGAGGGAGCGCAGCTGTTCGACCCACCGCTGACCGTCGTCCGCCCCGACCTCGCCGCCATGGGCCGCACCGCCGCCGAGCTGCTCGTCGAGCGGATCGCCGGCAGCGACCGGGATCCCGTCGTGCACGTGGTCCCCGTCGATCCCGTCCTGCGCCGCTCCCACCTCGCCGCGCCAGCACCGGCCCGGGTCACCGGACCGGCCGCAGCGCCGCCGGCACCCGCGACGTCCCCACCTCCACCCGCACCACCCACACGAGAGAGAGACCACCAGTGAGCACCTACCGGCTGCAGCGGCTGTTCCACCCCCGATCCGGGCGGCTGCTGGACGTGGCCGTCGACCACGGCTTCTTCGGGGAGCCGGCCTTCCTGTCGGGCATCCGCGACATGCGCACGGCCATCGACGTCCTCGTCGACGCGGCACCGGACGCGATCCAGCTGACCGCGGGCCAGGCGCCGCTGCTGCAGGACCGGCCCGGCCGCGTCAAGCCCAGCCTGGTGCTGCGGTCCGACGTCGCCAACGTCTACGGTCCCGCCCTGCCGGACCGGCTCTACAGCCTGCCGATCCAGCACGCGGCCGAGACCGCGGCCCGGCTCGATGCCGCGTGCCTGGTGGTCAACGTCTTCGACATGCCGGGGCAGCCGGAGCTTCGCGAACAGTGCGTGCGCAACGTCCTGGCGCTGCGTCCCGAGTGCACCGCACTGGGGATCCCGTTGATGGTCGAGCCCCTGGTCATGCGGGCCAACAACGCCGGCGGGGCGTACCTGGTCGACGGTGACGTGGACCGGATCACGGCGCTGGTCCGCCAGGCGGTGGAGTTGGGCGCCGACCTGATCAAGGCGGACCCCACCGACGACATCAGCCGCTACCACGAGGTCGTCGAGGTGGCGGGCCACATCCCGGTTCTCGTCCGCGGCGGCGGCCGGGTTCCCGACGACCAGTTGCTGCAGCGCACGGTCGACGTGCTCGCCCAGGGCGCCCGCGGGATCGTCTACGGGCGCAACATCATCGCCCACCGGGATCCGGCCGGCATCACCCGCGCGCTGATGGCCGTGCTGCACGACGACGCCTCGGTGAGCGACGCGCTGGCCCTGGTCGGTGCCGCGTGAGCGCGCCGCAGCGGGTCCGGATCGGCGTCATCGGCGCGGGCCTGATGGGCCGCGAACTGGCCGGGGTGGTGGGCCGGTGGTCGGCCCTGCAGCAGAGCCCGGTGGAGCCCGTGCTGACCGCCGTGTGCGACGTCAACGAGACCGCGCGCGAGTGGTTCCGCCGGGTCGGCAGCGTCGAGACCTTCACCGGCGACCACCGCGACCTGCTCGACGGCCGGGTCGACGTGCTCTACATCGCGGTGCCGCACCACCTGCACGAGGCGGTGTACACCGACGTGGCCGCCGCCGGCGTGGACTTCCTCGGCGAGAAGCCCTTCGGTATCGATCCCGCCGCCGCGGCGGCGATCGCCACCGCGGTCGAGCAGGGCGGCGTGTTCGCCCGCTGCTCCAGCGAGATGCCCTTCTACCCCGGTGCCCAGCAGGCGGTCCGATACCTGCAGGACGGTCGCGCCGGCCGGATCGTCGACGCCGAGTTCTCCTTCCTGCACTCGTCGGACCTGGACACCCGCAAGCCGATCAACTGGAAGCGCCGGACCGAGTTCTGCGGGCAGATCGGCGTCATGGGCGACCTGGGGATGCACGTGGCGCACGTCCCGCTGCGGCTCGGCTGGCAGCCGGCAACCGTCTTCGCCCAGCTGCAGGACCTGGTGCCGGAGCGGCCGGGGCCGGACGGCCGCCCCGTGCCGTGCGACACCGTCGACAACGCCAGCCTGTACACCACCGCGGGCGCACCGGCCTTCCCGCTGTCGTTGCACACCAAGCGCATCGCGCCGGGCGAGATGAACACCTGGCGGATGCGGGTGACCGGCATGGAGGGCGGCGTCGAGTTCTCCACGCGCTACCCGCAGTCCGTGCGGGTGATGAGCGTGCGCGACGGGGTGCAGGTGTGGGAGGAACGGATGGCCGGCAGCCAGTCGGCGCAGCCCACCGTCACCGGGCCGATCTTCGAGTTCGGCTTCCCGGACGCCCTGCTGCAGATGTGGGCCGCCTACCTGACCGAGCGGGCCGGCGCACTCGGGACGGCCTTCGGGTGCGCCACGGTCGCCGAGGCGCGCGCGGCGCACGACGTCTTCGACGCGGCCCTGCGGTCCAGTGCCGCGGCGGCGGCCGTGCCGGTGGAGCATGGCACCGCGCGGCGGCACGAGCCGTCCGACGTCGCCGGGGTGATCGGCCGCTGACCCCCGGCGGGCGGGGGGTCGCACCCGTCCGGATCCGGGACGGGTCCGGCCCTCAGCCGGAGCCCGGGGCGGGCACCGGTCCGGTCCCCGGTGGGTGCGGCGCTCCGGTGGGAACCGGTGCGGACCCGTCCGGGTAGCGTCCCGCGTCGAACCGCCGGTGACGCCGGGCGGGTCGTGTCCCGCGGGCCGCGGCCGGCCGGCGAGATCCCCACGACAGCAACCGAACGGAGCGGACATGACCGAGATCACCGCCCACCACGGCATCTTCAAGAACACCGACCTGCACGTCGACGACACGGGCGGCCCGGGCCGCCCGGTCGTCCTGATCCACGGCTGGCCGCTGTCCGGGCAGGCGTGGTCGCTGCAGGTACCGGCGTTGCAGGCGGCGGGCTACCGGGTCGTCACCTACGACCGGCGCGGCTTCGGCCGCAGCGACAAGCCGTCGACCGGCTACACCTACGACACCCTGACCGACGACCTGCGCACCCTGCTCACCGAGCTCGACCTGCAGGACGTCACGCTCGTCGGCTTCTCGATGGGTGGCGGGGAGGTGGCGCGGTACTTCTCGCGGTACGGCGCCGAGCGGCTGCACAGCGTCGTCTTCGCCTCCGCCGTGCCGCCCTACCTCGAGAAGACGGGCGACAACCCGGACGGCCCCTTGGAGAGGAGCCAGGCGGCGGAGATGACCGCCCAGCTGACGGCCGACCAGGACGCGTTCTACGACGACTTCACCCGGCAGTTCTTCTCGGCCGACGGCGTGCTGGCGGTCACCGAGGAGCAGCGCCAGGAGGCGCTGGCGCTGTGCCACCAGGCCGACAAGAAGGCGGCGCTGGCCTGCATGGCGGCCTTTGGGACCACCGACTTCCGCGACGACCTGCCGAAGGTGTCGGTGCCCACGCTGGTGCTGCACGGCGACAAGGACGCCACCGTCCCCTTCGAGGGCTCCGGCCGGCGCACGCACGAGGCGATCCCGGGCAGCCGGGTGCACCTGGTGGCCGGCGGACCGCACGGGGTGAACACCAGCCACCCCGACGAGTGGAACCGGGTGCTGCTGGAGTTCCTGGCGGTCTGACCGGTCCCCGGGCAGGGCCGGCTCCCGGCCGGTCCCGCCGGCAGCCGGCCGGCCGCGCGCACGTGCGGCCGGCTGCGGTCCCTGCCGGCTGCGGTCCCTGCCGGCTGTGGTCCCTGCCGGGCGGTTGGGCCGGCTCAGCGGCCGGGCCAGCGCCAGGACGGCTCGTCCAGCCGCCCCTGGTCCACCACGACGGTCCCGTCCGTTCCCCGGGCCAGCTCGACGGACCTCGAGTCGGGCGAAGACTGCTCGAGCAGCGAGCAGAACGCCACCGAGTGCGACACGACGACGACCTGCGACCGCTGCGCCGCTCCGGCGACGAGCTCAGCGAGCGCCGGGAGCAGGCCGGGGTGCAGGCTCGTCTCCGGTTCGTTGAGCACCAGCAGCGGCGGCGGCCGCACCGTGCCCAGGGCGGCGACCCACAGCAGGTAGCGCAGCGTCCCGTCGGAGACCTCGGCCATGGACAGTGGCCGCAGCAAGCCCGGCTGGTGGAGCACCAGCCGGAAACGCCCGTCCCGCTCCTGCACCTGCACCCGGCTGCCGGGGAATGCCGACCGGACCGCCGCCTGCAGGGCGTCGGCGTCCCCGACGTCCTCGATGGTGGCCATCGCGGCCGCCAGGTCCCCGCCGTCGGAGGCCAGGGACACGGTGCGGGTGGCGATCGGATCGGTCCGCGCGGGAGCGTGCGCGTCGGTGCGCAGCTGGTCGTAGAACCGCCACCGGCGCAGGCGGTCGCGGAGCGCCAGCAGCTCCGGAGCGCCCCGGGGGTCACCCAGCTCGCCCAGCACGCTCTCGTAGGGCCGCAGCGGGTGGTCGACCTGCTGCCAGCGTCCCTCGTCGTCGCGGATCCGGACCGCGCCGTTCGCGCGGTCCACCAGCTCACCGGCCGGCGTGAGGACCGGCCCGGCCCACACCGATTCGCGCTTGATCTCCGGGTCGAGGACGAACCGGGTCGGCGGCGTCGGCAGCCCCAGGTCGATCGCGTATCCGAGGTCGTCGCCGGAGAACCCGACCCGCAGGCTCACCGGGCGGCGGCGGACGGTGCCCTGAGTAGGGCCGCCGTGCCGTCCGGAGCCGTTCTCCGGTCCGGCCCAGAGGGCCGACCCGATCCCGCCCTCGCGGGCCAGCGCCGCCACCGCGCCGTCGTGCGCGGCCGCCGCCAGCAACGACAGCGCCCGGTACAGCGTCGACTTGCCGCTGCCGTTCTCGCCCGTGACGATCGTCAGCGGGGCGAGCGGGACGGCGAGGTGCCGCAGCGACCGGTAGCCCTCGACGGCGAGCGTGCGCAGCATCGGCGAGAGCCTACGGGCGAGGACCGACGAGCACGCCGGTATGTTGCGGTCCGCCCGGCCCGGGCAGCGCCGTGGTCGGAGGGCCGCACCGCTCGACTGCGCTCGACTTAATGCGTTATCCTTCGACGGGCGTCCGCGGGTGGCATCTTGACGACCAGGAACGGAGCAGCCGTGCAGGCGTACGTGTCGCTGTGGTCTGCGGACCTGCTCGACATCGGCCGGGCCGTCGATCTGGTCGCCGACGTGGCCGACGGGTTCCACCTCGACGTCTTCGACGGCCACAACGTCGACGACCTGTTGTTCGGGCCGGACTTCGTGGCGGCGCTGCGCCGGCGGACGACGCTGCCGCTGGACGTCCACCTGAACGTCACGGATCCCGACCACTGGGCCCGGCGTTTCGTCGACGTCGGCGCGGACATGGTGACGGTGCAGTCCCGCCCGTGCCCGGATGTCGCCGCGACATTGGACCGCATCCGCGACCTGGGTGCCCGTTCCTCGCTGGGCGTGGAGACCGACGAGTCCATCGCCGACGCCGCGCTTCTCGCCGGGCACGTCGACCGGTACCTCGTGATGGGGACGGCGATCGGCGTCAAGGGCGTCGGACTGGACCCGTGCACACCCCAGCGTGTGGCCGAGCTGCGGTCGACGGTGGCGGACGGTGGACACCGGATCCCGGTGTTCGTGGACGGTGGCATCCGCCCGACCACGGTCGACGCGCTCGCCGCTGCCGGCGCCGACGGCGTCATCCCGGGTTCGCTGGTGTTCGGCGTGCCGGATCCGGTGGCCGCGATCCACCGGCTCCACGGACTCTGACGACCGCCGCGGTCCGTCCCGCCGTGTCGGCGGACCGCGGCGGTCCGCGGCGGATCCTGCGCCAGGGACCACCGTGCGATCTCGAGTCATCGCCTGTCGATGGTCCACGGTGGCAGGCGATGTCACCGGCACCCGGTGGAGATCCGAGATGGGAAGCGACCACGCCCGTCCGGCCGAACTGGTCCAGGCGGGCGACGAGCGGCGGTGGGGGCCTTGGGCACGCACACCGGTGCGGCCCGGAGCAGCATCGTGACTGCCCGGTCGACGGGGGTCCGGCCGCGACGCGGCGGATCGCCGAGTCCCTGCCGACCTGGACCCGGCACAGCAGCGCCGGACGCCTCTTCAGGGCCTCAGGACCATCTTGTGCACGGACGGGTCCTGGCGGGCGGCGTCCAGCGCCTCGCCGTACTGCTCGAACCGGAACCGGCGCGTGACGATTCCAGCCGTCCGGGCACGGCCACTGCGCAGGCCCGGAGTGCGGGCCCGAACGAGTCGATCTCGGCGAACGAGCCCTTGATCGTCAGCTCCTGGCGGAACACCTCGTACGGCGAGACGGTGATCAGGCGCTCCTAATTCGCCGCGGGCCCCCGACGGCGGGCAATGTCAAGACGTCACTGGTCGAGTCGAGTCGGAAAAAGTAGCAAGTCCATCGACGCCCGGCGGGGCTCGACGGGTCGCCGAACAGCCGGCCGGACGTCAGGGAGTGAGCACTCGCAGGCCGCGCCGGTCGGCCAGCCGCCGTTCGTCGTCCGGGAGCCGGTCGGTGACGAGCACGTGCACGTCCTGCAGCGACGCCACCCGGGCGAAGTCCGAGGCGCCGAACTTCGACGAGTCCATGCAGACCACCACCCGCCCGGCCCGCTGGATCACCTCGTGCTTGACCTGCGCCTCGGACAGGTCCGCGACGGACAACTCGTCACCGCGCAGGCCGGACACCCCGATGAACGCAGTGGACACCGAGAACTGCTGCAGCGACAGCAACGTCAGCGGCCCGGTGAAGGACTTGCCGGCCGTGCGATAGCTGCCGCCCAGCACCACCAGGCCGATGCCCGCGGCGTCGGCCAGGGTCTGCGCCACCTCGATGCCGTTGGTCAGCACGTTGAGCTGCCGTGGTCGCTCCGTCACCGGTGTATCGGCCAGCAGCGACGCCAGGGCCAGCACCGTGGTGCCGTTGTCCAGGTACACCGACTCACCGTCGCCGATGAGACCCAGCGCGAGCGCGGCGATACGGCTCTTCGCGTCGACGTTGCGCGAGCTCCGGGCGGCGATCGTGGGCTCGGCGGACTGCGCGGCAGCGGCCAGCGCCCCGCCGTAGGTCCGGCGCAGCAGGCCGCGCCCGGCCAGGTCGATGATGTCCTTGCGGACGGTGGGTTCCGCCACGGCGAGTTCCGCCGCTAGCTCGACGGTCCGGATCCGCCCGCGTTCGGTGAGCAGCTGCAGGATGCGTTCCTGCCGCTCGGCGGCGAACGCGGGTGGATCGCCGTCTGCCCTGCCCATCCGCAGGACTGTAGCAACGCCGGGTATCGCCGCCGGGTCCCCGACTGAAGACCACGGCCGGCCATCAGCCACGGGCTCGGAGCGAGAGCTCGCACCCAGGTCTGGACATCTTCGACTCGTTCCGTCATGCTTCGACTCGACACAGGTCGGCGCGGGCCGGCTCCCACCACGGCGGCGGAGGCGGCATGGAGCGGACGGCCCAGCGGTCCGACGCGCGGCCGGGCGCCGCTAACCGGCCGCCCGCGCCCGTCCCGGCACCTGCCGACGACCGGGACGTGCACCCACCCGCCCGGCGGATCGGGATCGACATCGGTGGCAGCAAGATTGCATCCGCAGCGGTGGCCGCAGAGGTCACCGCGGGCGCGGACCCGGACGACCTGCTCCGGCACCACCGCTCCGACCCGTGGGAGTCCCGCGACTACGAGGCGGCCGTCGACGGCCTCGCCCGGCAGGTGCGCTGGTTGCTCGACGAGCTCGCCTGGCCGGACGCCGCGGTCGGCGTGTCCGTGGCTGCGTTCCTGACCCCGGACCGGTCCGGGATCGTCGAAGCGCTGAACCTCGGCTGGCGCGACCGGCCGCTGGCCCGCGATCTCTCCGTCGTCCTCGACCTGCCGGTGACGCTGCACAACGACGCCAACGCGGCCGTGTGGGGCGAGTACCTGCTGGCCGGCAGTCCTGCCGAGGGCGCTTTCGTGCTGCTCACCCTGGGCACGGACGTCGGCGGCGGGGTAGTGGTCGACGGCCGGCTGCTGACCGGCGCGCACGGCATCGCGGGCGAGCTCGGGCACCTGACCGTGGATCCCGGAGGTCAGGTCTGCGTCTGCGGCGCCGCCGGTTGCCTCGCCGTCTACGCCAGCGGCGCGGCCATCGCGGCCGGCGTCCGCGCCGCGGTGCCGGCCGCCGACCTGGCGCGGGCCGGCGGCGGAGCGCCGGCCGTGACCGCGCTCGCCCGTCGCGGCGACGAGCGGGTGCTCGCCGTCGTCGACCGTGCCGCAGCGGCCATCGCCGCCGCATCGGGCCAGATCTCCCGGGTGGTCGACCACCACACCCTGGTGCTCGGCGGCGGGGCCGCCGACCTCGGCGACCCGCTGCTCGCGGCGGTCCGCCGCCACCTGTCGGCCGGCGTCCCCGTCGGGCCGGTCCGACCGCACCCGCACGTCCGCGCCGCCAGGGCCGGCAACCGCGCCGGTGTCCTCGGCGCCGCCGACCTCGCCGGCCGCCGCTGACCGCCCCGCACCCCGGCACCCGCGCCACGGGGTGCTCGCAGCCATACCGCACGACCCGACACCATCACGAACCCCGTCCCCCGAGAGGCGTTGCCATGACCGACGAACTAGGGATCGGCGTCATCGGCGCCGGCCGGATCGCCCAGGCGGCGCACCTGCCGGCCCTGGCCCGCGCCGACGGGGCCCGGCTGGTGGGGCTGTGCGATCCGTCCCCGGTGCTCGCCGAGGCGGTGGCCCGGCGGTACGAGGTGCCGGGTCACACCTCGGTCGAGCGGTTGCTGGCCGACCCCGCCGTGGACGCGGTCATCGTGGCGGTGCCGGACCGCCTGCACCTCTCGCTGGCCGGGATGGCCCTCGACGCAGGCAAGCACGTCCTGGTCGAGAAGCCGATCGCCGGCACGGTCGGCGACGCCGAGGCGCTGGCCGCCAAGGCCGCCGGCACCGGCCTGCACCTGCAGGTCGGCGCGATGAAGCGGTACGACCCCGGTGTCGCGTTCGCCGCCGACGCGGTGCGGAACCGGATCGGGCGGGTGCTGTCGGCCAGCGTCTGGTACCGCGTCATGTCGGCCCTGCGCCCGGCGACGGAGGCGACGCTGTTCCCCGCACTGGTGGTCGACCCGGAGGTCCGCGCCCACGAGGCCACGTTCAAGGCCGACCGGCCCGGCTACCTGCTGACTACGCACGGCTCGCACGTCTTCGACGGGCTGCGCTACCTGCTCGGCGACCCGGTCACGGTGTCCGCCCGGCTCGCCCAGGTCGGTCCGGATCTGAGCTGGCACGGCCTGGCGACGCTGGGCGACGGCGGTCTCGCGCACTTCGAGATCTCCGCCAACGTGCACGCCGAGTGGTCCGAGGGTGCGGACATCTACGGCGAGAAGGGCTGCGTGCGACTGCGGACCCACTTCCCCTTCGCGTTGCGGGCCAGCGACGTGGAGGTCTTCGACGAGGAGACCGCGACGGCCAAGCGCCCGGCGTTCGGCGACACCAACGCCTACGAACGGCAGGTCGAGGCGTTCGCCCGCGCCATCCGCGACGGTCTGCCGGACAACCCGGATGCCACCGACGGTGTCGCCGCCGTGCGGCTGATCGCCGCAGTGGCGGAATCGGTCTCGCGGGACGGCGCGGCGGTGGCGCCGTGACCGAACTCGGCGTCTTCGCCCGGGTGTTCCCGGCCGGTCCGGCGCCCGCCGTCGCGCGGGCCATCCGCGGAGCCGGGTTCACCGCGACCCAGCTCAACCTCTCGGCCGTCGGCCGGCCGACGCTCGACACCGGGCTGACCGAGGACGACGCCGCGTCGATCGGCACCGCGTTCCGCGACGCCGGGATTCGGATCTGGGGCGTCTCCGGGACGTTCAACGCGATCCACCCCGACGTCGAGGCCCGCCGGCGCGGTGTCGACGGCTGCCTGGCCGTGGTGCGCCGCGCCGGTGCCCTCGGCGCCGAGGTCGTCACCCTGTGCACCGGCACCCGGGATCCGGCAAACATGTGGCACGCGCACCCCGACAACCGGTCCCGGGCCGCCTGGGCGGACCTGCTGCGCACCCTCGACCCACTGCTCGACGCGGCCCGGACGGCCGGCGTCCGGCTTGGCATCGAGCCCGAGCCCGGCAACGTGGTCGCCGACGCGGACACCGCCGCCCGGCTGTTCCAGCACTACGGCATCGACGCCCGCCACCTCGCGGTCGTCCTGGACCCCGCCAACCTGCTCACCGTCGACACGCTGCCGCACCAAGAGGCCGTGCTCACCGAGGCGTTCGACGTCCTCGGCGCGCACGTCGCGGCCGTGCACGCCAAGGACGTCGTGGCCGCCGGCTACGCCGCGTCCGGATGCGGCGGCATGGACTACCCGCTGGTCCTGCGCCTGCACGCCGGACTGCCGCACCCGGTGCCGGTCATCGCCCAGGACCTGAGCGCCGAGGACGCGCCGCGGGTGGTGCGATTCCTGCGGGACGCCGAGCGGGCCGCAGGGTCGTCGCGGTGACGTCCCGATCGACAATGGACACGACCGCCGAAGGGCTGGCCCATCGCCGGGTCGGTACCGGGCCGCAGCCGCTGCTGCTGCTGCACGGGCTGGGCGGCGACCACCGCCAGCCGCTCGTCCTGCTGGACGACCGGCTGTCCCGCCGGTGCACCGCGGTGGCCCCGGACCTGCGGGCGCACGGCGCCACGACGCTCGACGACGGCCCGTTGCACCTGGACTTCCGCACGCTGGCCGGTGACATCGCGAGGCTGGTGGCAGGTCTCGACGTTCCGGCCGGCGACGGCTGGACCGTGGTGGGCATCTCGCTCGGCGCCGCCGTCACCGCCCAGCTCCTGGCCGACGGCGCGATGCCGATCCGGCGGGCCGTGCTGGTCCGGCCCGCGTGGCCCTGGGAACCGGCACCGGAAAACCTGTCGGTGTTCCCCCGGATCGCCGATCTGCTCACCGCACACGGTCCCGAGGAGGGCCTCCGCCGGTTCCGCGACCACCCGGCCCGCGCTGCCGTGCAGGCCGTGTCGCCCGCAGCGGCGCAGGCGCTGACCGGACAGTTCACCGCCCCGGACGCAGCGCGGCGGGCCGCCCGGCTGCGCTGCCTGCCGGCCGTGGCCCCGGCCCGGCCCGGCGGACCAGTCCCACCCACCCTGGTCGTCGGCAGCCCGCAGGACCCGGTCCACCCGGTGGCGATCGCCCAGCGCGTCGCGGCGGACCTGGACGCCGAGCACCTCGAGGTGGCGCCCCGGTACGACGCCCCGGAACGGCACGCCCGCGAGGTCACGGCGGCGCTGCACGCCGTCCTCGGGACCTGACACCGCAGCGGCGACGTCGACCGGACCGGACGGCAGCCGGAGCCGCACCCCACGAGTCGCACCACCAGGAGGACCGACCGTGCTCCTCACCGGCAGGACCGCGCTGATCAGCGGTGGTGGCAGCGGCATCGGCGCGGCCACCGCGACACTGCTGGCCGCCCAGGGCGCCCGCGTCGTCGTCGCGGACCGCACCGTCAAGGCCGCCACCCCGGTCGCCGCGTCGATCGGTGGCGACGCCGGCGCCGCCGCGCTCGACGTCCGCGACACCGGCGCCCTGCGAACGGGTGTCGCGGACATCGCCGGCCGCGTCGGCCGGATCGACATCCTGGTCGCCGCTGCCGGCGTCTTCAGCCTGCAGCCCTTCGCCGAGGTGACGGAGGCCGAGTACGACCGCACCTTCGCGGTCAACTGCAAGGGCATGTTCTTCCTGCTGCAGGCCGTCGCGGAGGTGATGGTCCGGCAGGGCGGCGGCACCGTGGTCACCGTGGCCTCGCAGGCCGGTCGCCGCGGCGAGCCGCTGTCCAGCGTGTACGCCGCGACCAAGGCGGCGGTCATCAGCTTCACCCGGTCCGCGGCCCTGGACCTGATCCGCGCCGGGATCCGGGTGAACGCGGTCGCCCCGGGCATCGTCCGGACGCCGATGTGGGACCAGGTCGACGGCGCGTACGCCGCCCACCTCGGCCTGCCGCCGGGCGCGTACACCGACCGGGTCCGGCAGGCCGTCCCGGTGGGCCGGCTGGCCGATCCCGTCGAGGTGGCCCAGGTCATCGCGTTCCTGGCCGGTCCGCACAGCAGCTACGTCATCGGCGAGACCGTCGACGTGACCGGCGCCGACCCGGCCTCCTGACCGCGAGGATCCCGTCCGCCCGGGACGCCGGAGCGGCGCCCGGACCGGCCGGACGGCACGGCAGCGCCGGGTCACCGGCGAGGCCGCCGGCGCGATCCGATCGTGACCGAAGTGAGCCCCGTCACGGGTTGACAACGCTGTCAGCCCCAGGCAGAGTGACGGAACCGACGTCCGACGGCACGGCGATCCCCCGACGTGCCCAGTGGCCCGGCGGGCGACGCGATATCTGCGGACGTCCGTGACAACGCTGTCAGCGGCTCGCCGGCCGCGGAACCCCGGAGGGCTCTCGGTGCTGATCGCCACGCCCAACATCTGCCTCGACATCACCGTGCGCGTGCCGCGACTGGTGCCCGGGGCAGTGTTGCGGGCCACCGGCACCGAGACCACGGCCGGTGGCAAGGGCGTCAACGTCGCCAGGGCCGCCCGCGCGCACGGTGTGGCCGGCGTGCTCACCGGCTTCCTGCCGCGGGAGGACGGCGACCGCTTCGCCACCCTGCTCGGTCGCGAGGGCACCGCGTTCCTGCCGGTACCCGTGGACGGCGTCCTCCGGGTCGTCACCATCTTCCTGCCGGACGACGGGCAGGTGACCGTCGTGAACGGCCGCGGGCCGGAGATCGACGCCGCGCACTGGTCCCGCTTCGTGGACGGCGTCCGCGCCGCCCTCGCCGGCCAGGACGTGCTGGTGTGCTCCGGCTCGCTGCCCCCGGGCGTGCCGGTGGAGGCCTACGGCGAGCTGACCCGGCTCGGGCACGAGGCCGGTGTCCCGGTCGTCGTCGACGGTGCCCCGCCGGTGCTGCGGGCCGCCCTGCCGACCGGCCCGGACCTGGTGTCCCCCAACCTGTCCGAGGCCGAAGGCATGCTCTTCGGTCGGGTGGACGAGGACGTCAACGAGACCGGCGACGACGTGCCGGACCGGGCCGTCACCGCCGCACGCGAGCTGCGCCGGGCCGGAGCCGTCCGCGCCGTGGTGACCGCCGGCGGGTCCGGCGCCGCGCTGGCCACGGCCGACGGCGTCTGGTGGCTACCCTCCCCCACCGTCCACCTGGTCAGCCCCATCGGCGCCGGGGACAGCTTCGCCGCCGGCGCCGGCATCGCCCTGGCCCGCGGCGACGCCGACGTCGACGTGGTCCGGCTGGGCATGGCGACGGCGTCCGCCTCCTGCGAGACGGCGGTGGCCGGCATCCTGGACGGTGCCCGCGCCCTCGAGCTGTTCGAGCAGATCGAGGCGGAACCGCGGTGACGCCCCGGGCGACCGTGTACGACGTCGCCCGCGCGGCCGGCGTGTCGATCAAGACCGTGTCGCGGGTGGTGAACGGCTCGGACGAGGTCAGCAAGGAGACCCGGGAGCGGGTGATGACGGCCGTCGCCGACCTGGACTACGTCCGCAATCCCATCGCGCGGTCGCTGCGCACAGGCAGCAGCGACACCATCGGCGTGGTCGTCGACTCCATCGCCGACCCGTTCTTCGCCAGCCTGGTCTCGGTCGTCGAGCAGCTGGCGCTGGCGCAGGACGTGAGCGTGCTGATCGCATCCACCGGGCGCTCGGTGAGCCGGGAGAAGGGGCAGGTGCTCCGGCTGCTGCAGCAGAACGTGGGTGCGCTGCTGCTGGCCCCCAACGGCCACGACCACCGCTACCTGCTCGACGCCGCCCCCGGCATGCCGATCGTGCTGGTGGACCGCGGCTGGGAGCTGCCGGGCTTCGACACCGTCGGCGTCGAGGACGAGGACGGCGGACTGCGGGCGACCCGGCACCTGCTGGCCCACGGCCACCGGCGCATTGCCTTTCTCGGCGAGTCGCCGGAGCTGACGACGATCGTGCACCGGCAGCAGGGTTACCTGCGGGCCCTGGCCGAGGCCGGCCTCGCACCCGCGCCCGAGCTGGTGCGCACCGACTGCTCGGTGGCCGCAGCGGCCGCCGAGGCGACCGAGCAGCTGCTGCGGCTGCCGCAGCCGCCGACGGCGATCTTCTCCTCGAACCCGCGCGCTAGCCTTGGGGTGGTCTCGGCGCTGCACCGGGCGGATCGACTCGACGTCGCCCTCGTCAGCTTCGGTGACTTCGACCTGGCCGACGCTCTGCGACCCGCGGTGACCGTCGTCGACCAGGACCCGGGTCCGCTCGCCCAGGCAGCGGCCGTGCGCGTGCTCGCCCGGATGCGCGGCCAGCGCCTGCCCCCGGAGGACATCGTGCTGCCACTCCAGCTCGTCGAACGCGGCTCGGGGGAGCTCCGGCCGTGACCACGCCCAGAACGGAACAGAGATGAACCAGGTGCCGGTGGTGCTGCCACCGAATGTCATCGACCACTTCTACGCCGGCGGCGGCAACATCGAACGGCTGCGCGGTTTCACCTCCCCGACGCCGGCCGACGGTGTGCTCCGCCGCCCGGAGGAGTGGCTGGCGGCCACCACCCATCGGTTCGGCGAGGACGGGTTGGGGCTGAGCCGGCTCCCGGACGGGCGGCTGCTGCGCGACGCGGTCGCCGCCGACCCGCAGTCGTGGCTCGGCGTGCCGGCCGACGCGGCCGCAGCGCTCCCGGCCGGCGACACCGGGCTGCTGGTCAAGCTGCTCGACGCCGGCCAGCGGCTGCCGGTGCACGTCCACCCGGACCGCGCCTTCGCCCGGTCGCACCTGGACTGCCCCTACGGCAAGACGGAGTCCTGGTTCGTGCTCGGCACCACGGGCGAGGAGCCCTCGGTGTGGTTGGGTTTCACCGAGGACGTGGAACCGGACGAGCTGCAACGGCGGGTGGACGCCCAGGACTCCGCGTGGATGCTCAGCCGCATGCACCGCGTGCGGGTCCGTCCCGGCGACGGCATC
Source organism: Nakamurella endophytica (assembly GCF_014646215.1). GTDB lineage: Bacteria > Actinomycetota > Actinomycetes > Mycobacteriales > Nakamurellaceae > Nakamurella > Nakamurella endophytica. The sequence continues at coordinate 75,466 of NZ_BMNA01000008.1, read as the reverse complement.
CTGCTCCCCGCCGGCACGGTGCACGCCATCGGCGAGGGCGTGTTCGTGGCCGAGCTGCAGGAGCCCAGCGACTGGTCGATCCTGCTGGAGTGGTCGGTCACCACGGCCACTCTCGATGAATCGCACCTGGGACTGGGCTTCCCGCGGGTGATGGGTGCGGTGAACCACCGCGCCATGTCGGCCGACCAGGTGGCCGCCCTCGTGGTGCACACCGACCCGGACACCGTGGCGGACACCCCGGTGCCGCTGCTGCCGGCCGCCGCCGACCCGTTCTTCCGGCTGCAGCTGTGCGCCCCGGACGGCGGAGCGCTGCCTTCGGTGGACGCCGGCTTCGCGGTCGTCGTGGTGCTCGCCGGTGCCGGCCGCCTCACCGGCAGCGACGGTCCCGTCGACGTCGCCGCCGGCCAGGTGCTCGCCGTCCCGCACGCGTTCGGCGACTGGACGGTGTCCGGCGAGGTGCGGCTGCTGGCCTGCCGTCCCGGCGCCGGCTGGCCGGAAACCCTGTCCACGCAGGACGGTCCGCGGTGACCCGGGACATCCTGCTCGGCGTCGACGTGGGGACCAGCGACTCCAAGGTGCTGGTGACCACCCGCGACGGCCAGGAGGTGACGTCCGTCGCGACACCCACCCGGTGGCGCACCCACGCCGGCGCACTGACCGACACCGAGCCGCAGACCCTGGTGGACGACGTCGTGGCGTTGCTCCGCCGGGCCGTCGAGGCAGGTGCCGACGCGCTGGGGCCGGTCCGCGTGGCGGGCATCGCGGTGACCGGCATGGCCGAGGCCGGCGTCCTGCTGGACGGCCCGACCCGCGGCGCCCGCCCGCTGCACCCGGTCATCGCCTGGTTCGACCCGCGCGGCGAGGACGAGGTGCGCCGGCTGCCTGAAGAGCTCGTCACCCGGTTCCAGGGCACCACCGGCCTGCCGCTCTCGCCGCTGGCGACCATCGCCAAGCTGGCCTGGATGCGGGTCCAGGGCACGGATCTGGCCGGCTGCCGCTGGTTGAACGTGCCGGAGTACCTGGTGCACCGGCTCGGCGGGCAGATGGCCACCGAGATGTCGCTGCTGGCCAGGACCGGCCTGCTGGACCAGGACACCGAGCGGCTGTGGCCGGTCGCGCTGGATGCCCTCGGCGCGACCGCCGACCTCCTGCCGCCCGCCGCCCGGGCCGGGGTGTGCTGGGGCGTCGCGGGCGGGGACGACGTCCCCGCGGAGCTGCACGGCGCCGCCCTCACGGTGGCCGGCCACGACCACCCGGTGGCGGCCGTCGGCTGCGGCGTCGTCGGCCCGGAGGAGGTCTTCGACTCCTTCGGCACCGCCGAGGCGCTGGTCCGCACGGTCTCCACACCGCTGGCCCGGGACGCCCGGGAGCGGCTGGCGCAGGCCAACATCAACTCCGTGCACCACGTGCTGGAGGGTCGCCGGCTGCTGCTCGCCGGCACCAAGGCCGGGTTGCTGATGCGCCGCACGCTGCAGCTGCTCGGCGCCGCGGAACCGGCCGCGCGGGCCCGGCTGGACGAGGCCGCGGTGGCCGCGGACTCCATCCCGCGCCCCGACGGTGTGCGCGTCACCGGTGCCGACAACAGCGACGGTGCCCTGCGGGTCGTGGTGGACGCCGACGGCGTCGACCCGACTGCGCTGTGGCTGGCCACGCTCGCGCACGGCGTCGACGAGGCCGGCCTGGCGCTGGCCCGCATGGAGTCGGAGGTGGGGCCGGCCAGCGGCGCCACCGTCGCCGGCGGCTGGACGCGTATGCAGTCCGTCCGCCGGGCCAAGGAACGTTCCCTGCCCGACGTGCGGTTCTCCGACCGCACCCAGGCAGGGGCCTTCGGAGCGGCGATGTTCGCCGCCTTCGCAGCCGAACAGTCCGAACGCGGCGTCCGGGTCCCCGACGACGCGACCGCCGGACGGGGCGGGGTCCCGCTCGACCTCCCCGGTCCCAGTCAGCAGTACGCCGCCGTGTTCACCCGAGGTGCCCACCGCACCGCCGCCCCCCTGGAGGAGATCCCCGTATGAGTCCCGAGAAGACCGGCCTGTCCGCCATCGCCACCACCGACGAGACATTCGCCATCGTCGCCATGGACCAGCGCAACACCCTCAAGCGCATGTACGCCGCGGTCGGCATCGCCGATGCGACGCCCGAGGAGCTGACGGAGATCAAGGCGGACACCGTCCAGTCGCTGAGCCCGAGCGCCTCCGCCTTCCTGCTCGACCCGACCTACGGCGTGCCGGCGCTGGCCGAGCTGCCCGACCTGCCGGGGGGCTCGTCGTTCGGCGTGCTGGTCGCCGCCGAGCCGTCGGACCGCGGGACGTTCAACGGCGAGCCGCGGACCCACCGCGACCCGGCGCTGAACGCCGAGTGGGTGCGCCGCCAGGGCGGCCACGCGGTCAAGTTCCTGGTCCAGCTGCGCGCGGACCGCAGGCCCGGCGCGGGCGAGCCGGACATCTCCGCGGAGGTGCTCGAGGTGGTCCGGGAGGTCGTCGAGGACTGCCGGGCCGCCGGGATCCCATCGGTCATCGAGAACCTGATCTACCCGCTGGCGGGCGAGCAGCCCCCGACGCCGCAGCAGCGTGCCGACCGGATCATCGAAGCGGCCATCGCCCTCGACGAGCTGCGTCCCGACCTGATCAAGCTGGAGTACCCGGGCGACGCGGCGTCCTGCCGCCGGCTGGCCGAGTCGCTGCACGTGCCCTGGGCCGTGCTGTCCGCGGGCGTCGGCTTCGACCAGTTCGCCGACGCGCTGCGGATCTCCTGCGACGAGGGTGGCACCAGCGGCTTCATCGCCGGACGATCCATCTGGAAGGAAGCGGTCGGCATGGGCCGCGAGGAGCGGCGCGCGTTCCTGTCGGAGACCGGACGCCGCCGGCTCGACGATCTCGTCAAGGTCATCGACGGCCGCGCGCGGCCCTACACAGAGGTGGTGGCGAACGCATGACCCCGATCCTGGAAGCAAGAGGGCTCTCCCGCGCCTTCGGTCACGTCCAGGCGCTGGACAACTCGGATTTCGACGTCAACGCCGGCGAGGTGGTCGCTCTCATCGGCGACAACGGCGCCGGGAAGTCGACGATGGTGAAGGCGTTGTCGGGCAACCTCCAGCTGGACTCCGGGGAGATCCTCTTCGAGGGCAAACCGGTCCACATGACCTCGACGCAACAGGTTGCGGCGATGGGCATCGAGGTGGTCTACCAGGATCTGGCGCTGGCGCCGCACCTGGACCCGGCCGAGAACGTCTTCCTGGGCCGGGAGATACCGGCCAAGGGCATCGCCGGATGGCTGGGCTTCATGGACAACAAGCAGATGCGGCGCAAGGCGCGGGCCAGCTTCGACGAGCTGGGCGCCACCGTCCGGTCGATGACCTCGCCGGTGGGCTCGATGTCCGGTGGCCAGCGGCAGGGCATCGCCATCGCCCGGGCGATCGCCTGGGCGAGCAAGGTGGTGTTTCTCGACGAACCCACAGCCGCCCTGGGCGTGGTGCAGACCAAGAACGTCCTGGAGACCATCAAGAAGGTCCGCGACAGAGGAGTCGCCGTGGTTCTGATCTCGCACTCCATGCCCGCCGTGCTGGAGGTGGCCGACCGGGTCCAGGTCATGCGGCTGGGCCGGCGCATCGCCACCTACACCGCGGCCGACACCTCGGTGGAGCAGCTGGTCGGTGCGATGACCGGCGCGCTGGAGGTTTCCGACGGGCGGGATGCCGCGTGAGCACCCTCGAGACCACCGACACCGGCCAGCCGGTCGACCGGCAGGAGACCGGCGAGTCCTGGATCAAGAAGATGACCGGCGCGCAGTCGGTCTGGATCCTCGGCGTGCTCGTCGTGATCATCGTGTTCTTCGCGATCACCGGTGGCCGCAACTTCTTCTCGGCCAGCAACTTCCTGCAGATCTCCCAGAACCTCGCTGTCCTCGCGGTCCTCGGCGTCGGCGTGACGTTCGTGATCATCACGTCAGGCATCGACCTGTCGATCGGGTCGGTGCTGACGTTCTCCTCGGTCATCGCCGCCAAGGTCATGGAGGCCATGGGCGGTCAGGGGTGGGGAACAGCGCTGGTCGGCCTGCTCGTCGCCATCGTGAGCGGCGGGGCGTGGGGCTGGGTCAACGGCTTCCTGGTCGCGAAGGCCAAGGTGCCTGCGCTGATCGTGACCCTCGGAAGCCTCTCGGTCGCACTGGGTCTCGCCCAGGTGATCACCGGCGGCATCGACATCCGTGCAGTGCCGACTGCTCTTGCGGATTTCGCCGCGTATGACAAGATCCTCGGCATACCCGGTCTCGCGTTCGTCGCGCTGATCGTCGTGATCGTCGGCGGGATCGTGCTGCACCGAACGCGGTTCGGCCGGTACACCTTCGCGGTCGGGTCCAACGAGGAGGCGGCACGGCGGGTCGGCGTCAAGGTCGACCGGCAGCTCATCTACATCTACCTGATGACCGGCGCGCTCGCCGGGCTCGGTGCCACCATGTACCTCGCCCAGTTCACCACGACGACGATCGCCGGCAACACGCTCACCAACCTGAACGTGATCGCCGCGGTGGTCATCGGCGGGACCTCGATCTTCGGCGGGGAGGGCTCGATGTTCGGTACCGTCGTCGGTCTGTTCATCCCCGCCGTGCTGCAGACCGGCTTCGTCATCATCGGTGTCGAGCCGTTCTGGCAGGGCGTGGCGGTGGGCATCGTCCTCGTCGCCGCCGTCTACGTCGACCAGACCCGCCGCGCCGCGGCGCTGCGGGGTGCACGCAAGAACCGAAGGGCCGCCAGGTCGGCGGCCACAGCCAAGTGAAGGGAATTGCAATGAAGCGATCCGTGCTTGCGACGACCGCGGGAGGCGCCGTGCTGGCGATGCTCGCGGTCGCCGGGTGTTCGTCGTCGAAGCCGGCGGACGCCGTGTCCTCCGCAACCTCGGCGGCCGGTTCGGTGGTGTCGTCCGCGACCTCCGCGGCCGGTTCCGTGGTGTCCTCGATCACCGACTCGAGCTCGTCCTCGGGCATGGCCACGTCCGGGTCGGCCTCGTCGGGATCCTCCTCGCCCAGCATCGTCGCGCCGACCAAGGCGTCGAAGAACTACAAGATCGCCTTCATCCAGGGCGTGCAGGGTGACGAGTTCTACATCACCATGCAGTGCGGCATCGAGGCCGAGGCCAAGCGGCTCGGCGTCACGGTGACCACCCAGGGCCCCAAGCAGTTCGACCCGACCCTGCAGCGGCCGATCCTGGACTCCGTCGTGCAGACCAAGCCGGACGCCATCCTGATCGCCCCGACGGACGTCCAGGCGCTCCAGCAGCCGCTCGCCGACGCCGCCAAGTCCGGCATCAAGATCGTGTTGGTGGACACGACCACACAGGATCCCTCGTTCGCGGTGTCCCAGGTCTCGTCCGACAACGTCGGCGGCGGCGCCGCGGCGTTCAAGGCGATCCAGGAGCTGTCGCCCAACGGCGGCAAGGTGATGGTCGAGTCCGTCAACCCCGGCATCTCCACCACCGACCAGCGCAACGAGGGCTTCCAGAACGCGGTCAAGGCCGACTCGAAGTTCACCTCCGTCGGCGTCCAGTACTCCAAGGACGACCCGGCCACGGCGACCCAGCAGGTCGCGGCGCAACTGCAGAAGGACCCCGACCTGGTCGGCGTCTTCGGCGCCAACCTGTTCGCCGCCGAGGGTGCCGCCACCGCCGTCCGGCAGTCCGGGAAGACCAACCAGGTCAAGATCGTCGGCTTCGACGCCGGCCCCGGCCAGGTCAAGGACCTCAAGGGCGGCATCGTGCAGGCCCTTGTCGCCCAGCAGCCCGGACAGATCGGCACCTACGGCCTGGACCAGGCTGTCGCCGCGCTCGACGGCGGGCAGGTGACCCCGAAGATCCAGACGGGCTTCACCATCCTGACCAAGGACAACGTCGACAGCTCGGGCGCCGCCTACAAGGCGTCCTGCTGACCCAGCTGCCCGGGTAGCACGCCCGGGTAACGCACCACCCGCACGACGGCCCCGGTCCGACAGGACCGGGGCCGTCGTCGTATCCGGGACCGGCCGACGGGCTCGACCGGCGGAACTCACCCAGCAGCAGCAACCGGACATCGGGTCCCACCCTTCCGAACCGCTCGTTCGGCGCATACAGTCGCCACGTCCTCGACGGTGATGGAGAGTGTCGGATGGCCCGCGTGCGCACCGTGCTGGATCCGCCGACCACGGTCCCCGGTCTGCTCCCCCGGGTCTCCCGCAGCGCGCTCGGCATCCGGACCGTCCGCGCCGGCCGGCAGTTCGGCGCCGGCCGCACCCGCGGTGCGGTCCTCGAGTTCCTCGACACCGACGCCCGCGGTCCCGTCCCCGCGCCGCGCTGGGCCTCCGGGGTGTCGTCCGACGCGGCCACCTTCGAGGTGTGGATCCGCACCACCGCCCGGAGCCCGCAGGTCCTGCTGGCCGGGGTCCAGGGCGGCGCCGGGAGTCCGGAACTCGGTGTCGACCACGACCGGCTGTGGGTCCGGTGGGACACCGGATCCCGCCGCGGCACGTGGCGGTCGGCCGACACCGCGCCGATCACCGACGGGCAGTGGCACCACGTCGCCGTGGCCTTCTCCCGGGGCACCGTCACCGCCTTCAAGGACGGCATCGCCACGGCGGACCGCTGGACCGTCGACGGTGTGCGCCGCGCGGGCGGCCGACTCGTGCTGGGCGCCGGACGGACCGGTGGGGCCGGCTTCGTCGGGCAGCTCTACGGGGCCCGGGTGTGGTCGACCGCACGCAGCGCCGATCACCTCGCGAACCAGCGCTGGACGGTGCTCCCGCGGGGCACCGCCGGCCTCACCGCCGACGTCCGTTTCGATGGGCGCCGCGACCGGATCGTCGACGCGGTGGGCGGCGGGACCGCCCGCCCGGTCGCCGCTGGCGTGACGACGACGGACCTGCCCGGGCCGACGCTCGCGTACGCCTTCGACGGCACCTCGTCCGTCCGCTTCCCCGGGGTGGCGTCGCAGACCTCGTCGGCACTGACCGTGGAGGCGTGGATACGGATCCCCGCTGCGGCCGCCGGAACCCGCCGGTCGATCCTGTCCTGGCAGGGCTCCTCCGGCACCGCCCGCTTCGAGTACCTGGGCGGCGGGCGACTGGGTCTGCACTGGCCGGGCTCGGGCGCACCGGAGGACCTGGTCTCGGCCGACGCCGCCGTCCTCGCCGACGGCTCCTGGCACCACGTGGCACTCGTCCTCGACCACGGGTACGCCCGCTTCTTCAAGGACGGCCGGCTCACCGCCGACCGGCCACCGCGGATCGGCGATCGGCGGACAGCGTCCACCCTCGTCCTGGGATCGGCCGACGGGCCGGCGCAGGGCTTCCTCGGGGACCTGGCGGACGTGCGGGTCTGGCGGGCGGCCCGGTCCTCGGTCGAGATCGACTCGCTGCGCTACATCCGGCTGTCCGGCGCGGAGCCGGATCTGGTGTTCCTGTCGAACCTCTCCGACGCCGACCCCGCGACGCTGACGTCGTTCCGACCGCGCAACCAGGTCTCCCCCCACCAGATCGGTCGCACCAGCACGGACCGCATGGTCGGCGTGGCAGATCCGCCGGCCGCGCCCGCGCCCACCCGGTCGTGGACGTACGCCATCCGGCATCCTCCGTGCGGGCCGGTCACCGGCTCCGGATCCGTCTTCGGGGTCAGCGAGCCGACGGGCGACGGCCCGACCTACGGCACCCTGCAGTCCATCGACCCCGAGACCGGTGCGCTGCACTGGAGCTACGACCTCTACACGGGCGTCGAACTCGTCGAACCGTTGGTGGCGCCGGCCCTGACCGTCTCCGACGGCGTGGTCTACGTCGGCGTGAACTCGTTCTCGGACAGACAGTCCGCCTACCTCCAGGCCGTCGACGCAGCGACCGGGACGGCCGCCTGGCCCGCCCCGGTGGAGCTGACCTCGTATTCCTGCGTGCTGACCAACCCGGTGGTGGCGGACGGGACGGTGTTCCTCGGGGTCGGCGACGGACCCGGTGGTCATGTCGGCGTCGCCGTCGTCGACGTGGCGACCGGGGCGGTGCGGATCGCCGAGCTGCCGACCGGGTCGTTCCTCAGCGACCCGGTGATCGACGGGACCAACGTCTACCTCGGGATGTCCCTGTCCGGTGGACCCGGTGAGGACGCTTTCCTCGTCCTGGCGTGCGACTACCAGCAGACCGGGACGCTGGGCGGTGGCACCACCATCTTCAGCAGCGACACCGGTTCCCGCGCCCAGCTCGTCCTCGGCGAGGGACGGCTCTACCTGCACCTGGACGGCACCGTCTACGCCACCGCCGCGGGCGAGCAGGACGACGGTCCGATCTGGACGCAACCGATCGCGGATCCGGGGACGTCGCAGCCCTACCAGCCGGTGCTCATCGGGTCCACGCTGTACGTGGCCGACGCGGGCGGCACGATCCACGCACTGGACTCGGCGACCGGGGACCCGCTGTGGACCGTCTCCGCGCAGTCCCCGATCGTCACGGACCTGGCCAACGAGGAAGGGATCCTGTACTTCGCCACCCAGGGCGACGGCCAGGACGTCGCGCCGGCCATGTGGGCGGTGGACACGCTCAGCCAGGGCGCCGACGCGGTGAGCATGGTGCTGCCGGTGGACACCGTGCAGTTCGTCCCCGGCGGGCTGCTGAACGGCAACGTCTACTTCGCCGCCGGCGACGACCTCTACGCCGCCAACCTCTCGAACCTGGTGCGCGAGTTCGGCGTCAGCACGAAGCTGATCGTCGAGAACTACGACACCTCCGGCATCACCCGGGCCGACGGGGAGCCGACCGGGTCGGACACGTCGTACCGGGTGACGATCTCGGTGACGGACGACACCGGCATGGTCCGCACCCAGCAGCCGGTGAAGGTGTGGGCCTCGGCAACCGTCTCGGTCACCAATCAGGGGTCGACGCCGGTGACGCTGGGGCCGGATGCGCCGGTGTGGATGCAGACCGACGGCACAGGCCGGCTGACGTTGGCGGTCAGCGCCTTCGACAACGGCTCGGCCACCACCGGCAATCCCAACCTGGCGTGCCCGGCGATCCTGCTGTGGGCCAACTTCCTGCCCCAGGGCACCGCCGTCGTCGTCCATCCCGACCACGAGTCGCTGACCGACCTGTCCACCGTGCAGGGCACGACTCCGACGACGACGGGCCGGGCCCGGCCGCTCGGCGCGACCCCGTCGCCGCTGTACCTGGACGCCGCCCAGGGCTACGACGGCAAACCGCTCATCCTGGCGCAGTACCGCGACGCTGCCTCGTTGCAGGCCATCGCGTCCACCATCTCGAACACCGTCGGCAGCGTGAGCGGGTCGACCGGCGGCGCCAGCTCGCAGGTCGCCGGCCGATCCCGCACGTACGTCCGGGCCGGCGCGCTGCCCAACGTCCGGTTCGCCCAGGACGATTCGCTGCCGACCACCCGGCCCTACGCTCCGGGGAGCACGGCGGTGTTCACCGCCGACCTGTCGGGCGGCAGCTACTCGTACCAGCCGGGCGTCTACGACAGCGGCCCGCCCGCGGGCGCCGCAGCACCGAGAACGGAGAGCGTCTTCTCCGACATCGGCGACTTCGTCGACCATGTCGTCAAGGGCGCGGAGTCGGTCGTCAAGCTGGCCTGGCAGTGGACCGGGTCCGAGGTCGAGACCGTCATCCACACCGCGGAGAACACGTACGACCTGGTCATCGCCACCCTCGAGGACGCCGTCACCGCGGTGGCCGGATTCCTCAAGTCGGTCGTCGACGACGTGACCCGGGTCATCCAGTGGTTGTCGGCGGTGTTCGACTGGGGCAACATCATCGCCAACCACGACTACCTGAAGAAGGCCCTGACCAACCCCGGCGATGCCGACAACCCTGGTATCACCGACCTTCTCGGCACCTGGCTGGGTACCGAAGCGAGCGGCACCAGCACCGACACCAGCGACGTCCTGACGGCGATCGGCGGCAAGGGGGCCGGCGCGGTGGGTGCCGCGGGGACCTCCACCGCCGGGCAGACGGTCGGGTCGACAGCCGGCAACGGCACGAACGACCCGACGACCGTCTACAACACCGGCGGGGGCAACAACGCCAACCAGTGCACGTGGATGAACCAGAAGGTCACCGAGAACTCGTCGTCGGGGTCGGTGAGCACCGGTGGCACCACCGGGTCGACGATCACCGGCGCCCTGACCACCTATCTCGACAGCCTGGCCACCACGCTGGCCGACGACTTCGCGGACCTGCCCGGCGACATCACCGTAGCCTTCACCCAGCTGCTGGACAGCTTCAAGGATCCGAGCACGCTGCTGAGCACGGGACTGCCGGCGATCCTCACGGTGTTCTCCGACGTCGCCGACGACATGATCGCCTTCGGCAAGGGTTTCGCCGCCGACACGCTGACCTTCCTGGAAGCGGTGCTGGCAGCGGTGGTCGAGACCCTCGGCCGGACGATCACCATCCCGTTCGTCTCGGACCTGTACCAGATGATCACCGGCAACTCGTTGAGCATCCTGGACCTGCTGTGCCTGCTCGCCGCGGTGCCCGGCACGATCCTGCTGGAGGCGATCACCGGCTCCCCCACGGTGCCCGCGTCGACCGCCACGCCGGCGGCCGCGCGCCGGGCGGGCGAGGCCGACGGCGCCGCGGATGCCGGAATCGTGCTGGCCGGTCTGGCCGGTTGGGCGCTGGGCGAGGCCGGCGACGCGCTGGACATCTTCACCCTCGACTTCCAGGCCGCCGCCCCCTCCTGGTTCGTCCCGCCGCCGCCGAACCCCCTGTCCACCTTCTACGGATCCCTCGACCTGGGAACGGATTTCGCGTCCTGGGCGTTCTACGCGGCCGCCGGCGCAGGACTGGCCACCACCTCGGGGACGCCGTGGCAGGCGCAGGACTACGTCTTCCAGTGCCTGGCCCTGCTGCCCCAGGCGATCAACTTCGGGGCCACCCTCGCCGACGTGAACACCGGTGAGCTGCAGTGCTTCCGGGACGTGCTCTGGGGGTGCGTGCAGCTCGTGACGTCCACGGTGTGGGCGTTGGTCTGGCCGGACACCTACCTCGACGCGCCGGGCGGCCCGGGCCTGACGCTGATCGCCAACCTGTTCGGTGCCGCGCAGGGGATCTCCGAGATCCTGTTCCTGCTGCTCGGCCCGTGGGAGTGGCTCCCGGTGGAGACGGCGGTCAAGTTCCTGCTGTACACCGTCGGCAATTCGCTGTCCCTGCTGGCCCTGGACGTGGTGTCGTGAGCCTGCGGACGGCCGGCCCGGTGCTGTCCCGGCGGCAGGCGATCGCCGCCGGCGGGCTCGCCGGACTCGCCGTGGCCGCTCCGGTCGCGCTGCCGCGCCGGGCCGACGCCGCGCCGGCGGCCACACCGCTGGGCGCCCTGCCGAGGCTGTACGGGACGCCGACCGCCATCGCTCGGGGCGCCGCGCAGCAGGTCTGGACCAGGGAGCCGGACGGGACGGTCGTGACCTGGGACCGCCGGCGGGGCCTGTGGACCGTGGACCGGCAGCGGTGGGCGACGGTGCTGACCTACGGCACGGCCCATCTCCTCCGGTGGTCCCGCCCGTCCGGGGTGGAGCTGGTGGTGGTGCTGGGGACCGCGCCGCAGCCGCCCGGTCCGTCGACCGCTCCGACCAGCACGGCGCCGTCGACGGGGACGACCTCCCCGGGCAGCACGCCCCCGACGACGACCCGGGCGCCGACCTCGACGGTCCGGACCACTGCCGTGCGGACCACTGCAGCGCCGACGGCGCCGGGAGGATCCGGCAGGTCGCTGCCGCCGTCCGCGCAGTCGCCCCAGCTCGCCGACACCGGCGTCGACATCGGTCCGCTGGCCGTGGCCGGCGGCGTGCTCGTCGCCGTGGGCGGTGTGCTGCAGGCGGTCCGCAGCCGCGCGGTGCGGGTGGGGCGCCGCGAGCGCGACAGCCGACCGCCGCCCTGACCGTCGACACTGCGCAGGCCGCCGTGTGTGCCGCCACCCGGAAATGCGAACGGCCCCGGTCCCATCGGGACCGGGGCCGTTCGTGCGTCGGCGGGTCGGGTCGGCGCCGGGCCGACCAGCGGTCACTGACCGGGCGGGCCGACCTCCGGGTCCTGGGCCTGCAGCTGCGCCAGCCGGGCCGGGTCCTGGACGTCCATCCAGGCGATCAGGTCGCGGAAGGGCACGCAGTAGGTGTCCGGCTTGCCGCAGTTGGCCAGCACGAAGTTGGCGATCGCGTCGGAGTAGGCGTTGTTGTTCCAGGCGTTGAAGTGGTTCCCCAGGATCAGCGGCGCCCGGTTGCCGTTGAAGGTGGCGTCGTACATGTCCTGGTAGGTCGCCTGCACCTGCTCCGAGTCGGCCTTGGACTGCGCCGGCGAGACGGTCTTGGCGCCCTCCTGGGAGTACCAGAAGTTGTAGTCCATGGTGATCTGGAAGTGGTTCTTGCGCTCGCTGGCGTCGACCGGCGAGGTGTCCGGCAGCGTGCCGTGGATCGGGAACTCGGCCATCCCGATCTGCCAGATCTTGTTCTCCTTGGACTGCACCGGCCAGGAGATGCCGTGCTTGGTGAAGCTGCTGTCGTAGGTCATGCCGTGCGCCTTGAGCGCCGGGAACAGGTCCTCGGCGTGCCCCTCCAGGCACGGGGTGCGCTCGCCCTTGATCTCGCTCGGGTTCAGGTTCAGCTTCTTGGTGATGCCGTTGTTGGCGTCGACGTTCTTCACCAGCGAGAAGAACTGGTCCAGCTCGTTGTTCCAGTCGGCGGTGTTCCAGTCGTTGCCACCGGGCGGGTTGTCCGAGCAGAAGTGCCCGTTGAAGTGCGAGCCGATCTCGTCGCCGCGGGCGAGCGCCTCGTTCAGGTCGTCGATCTCGACGGGCAGGTCGGTCGGGCTGTTCCAGCTGATCGACGACTTGCCGACGCCGTGCCCCGGACCGGCGTACTTGTCCTTGGTCTGGTCGGACAGCATGTAGGTGCCGGACAGGAAGCCGGTGAAGTGGAACGGCACCTTGTCCTGGATGGACCGCCAGTACTCCCACTTCTCGTGCCAGCCGACGCCGTCGAAGCTGACGACGATGAACTGCGGCGGCTTCTGGCCGGGCTTGAGCTTGGTCGGCGTGAAACCGTCCGGCAGGGTGCCCGGTCCGCCGCTGCCCGAGGTCTTCGTGGTGGAACCCGTGGTGCCCGACGCGCCGGTCGACCCGGACGTGGACGTCGTGCTGCCCGCGCCGCCGGAGGAGCTGGACGACCCCGACGACGACGATGACGACGACGACCCGGACGACGAGGCGGCGGACGACCCTGCCGACGAGGACCCCGACGACCCCGAGCCGGTCGACCCCGCGGTCCCCGGGACCGTGACATTCACCGTCGACGTCACCACCGCGCCGGAGTCACCGCCTCCGCAGGCCGTGGCCAGCAGCACCGACGTCAGGACGGCGCCCGCCGCCGCCGTCCGTGTCCTGGTCCGCCTGCGGATCGTCGTCGACCGGGTCCTGGCCTGCACCATCGTCTCCTCGTTCGTCCCTCGTCGTCGCCGGGCGCATGCCGTCCCGACCGCTCGCGTCGGCTCGCGTCCCGTCCCGCGCCGGTCCCGACGCCCGCGGACGGTCCCGCGGAACGCACGTCCAGGGGACGGCGCACGGTGGACAGGACGTCCGGCCGGGCGTCCGGGTTGCCGGCCGCTCACCCGCAATCCCCCGCGGGCCGACGACCAGTGTGGACCACCGGTGATCGGATCTCGGTGAACCGCACCCGCGATCCCGCCACGGCGGGCCCACCGCCGGCACACCCGATCCCCACCGGATGCCCATCCGGCCGGTCCTACGCTGGCACCGGCTGTGCACGCCGGCGCCGGTGCAGCATCCCGGTGGGGCGCCACCGAGGTCCCGCGCCGCGACCGTGGGAGGCACCGGGTGAGCACCGCACCGACCGTCGAGCTGCAGCCCCGCCGGGACACCGCCGCGTCGGTCCGCACCGAGATCGTCCTGGTCTTCCTGGTCAGCCTCGGGTTCTCCGGGCTCACCTCGCTGGTGTCGCTCATCGAGACGCAGATCAAGGCCGCGCGGGCGCAGATCGGGCTGTCGCAGGTCCAGGTCGCGGTCGCGGCGCCGCGGTCCAGCGTCGACGTCATCGACCTGGTCCGGCAGCTGCTGGTCGTCGTGCAGCAGCTGGCGTGGGCGTCCCTGGGCATCTACCTGCTCTGGCGGGCCGGGGTCGACCTGTCCGCCCGGCTGGGGCTGAACCTGCGGCGGCCGTGGCGCGACCTGGCGGCCGGTGTCGGGCTGGCCGCCGTCATCGGCATCCCCGGCCTGTTCCTGTACCTGCTCGCCCGGTCCCTCGACCTGTCGCTGACCGTCGTGGGCTCCAGCCTCACCGACACCTGGTGGCGGCTGCCGGTGTCCGTGCTGCTGGCCGTGGGCAACGGCCTGCTCGAGGAACTGCTCGTCGTCGGGTACCTGCTGACCCGGCTGGAACACCTGCGCGTCCGGCCGTGGGTCGCGATCCTGCTGGCCGCCCTGCTCCGCGGCAGCTACCACCTCTACCAGGGCTACGGCGGGTTCGTCGGCAACGCCCTGATGGGGCTCGTCTTCGGCTACGTGTTCCTGCGCTGGCGACGCATCTGGCCGCTGGTGGTGGCCCACTCGCTGATCGACATCGTCGTGTTCGTCGGCTACCCCCTGCTGCACGGGCACGTCAGCTGGCTGTGACGGCAGCATCGCCCGCCGGCGGGGGCGCCCGGAACGCCCGCCGCGACGGCGGGTGTCAGCGCAGGGTGAACTGCCGGCCGAGGATGCCGTCCCGCGCCCGGCGCTGGTCGGCGGTCAACGGCTCGTCCACCGCCAGCGCCTCCTGCAGCCGCTCGTCGAACGCCACCGCCGGACCGTCCCACTCGCTCGGGTGCGCCTCGCGGTCCAGGTCCCAGACGGGGACGAGCCGCCCGTGGGCCCGGAACGAGCCGACGTACCGGGACCCCTCGCCGAGGTCGAGCCGGTCCGCGGCGGCCAGCCGGGCCAGCGCCGACATCAGTGGCTGCTCGTCCTCGGCGCGCACCCACCGCAGGTGTGCCTTCTCACCCGCGTCGACCCAGTAGGCGCCGGGCCGGCCGGCCACCCGCGCCGTGGGCATGATCGCGGTGTTGGCCCGCTCCAGGGACAGCGCGACCTCGCTGCCCTCCTCCGGCGCCTCCTCGAGCCACCAGCCGAAGTCGTCGTGGACCGTGACGTCGAGCGGCTCGTCGACCACGACGTCGCCCCACCGGTTGCCGGTGGACGGCCGGCCCACCGCGGTCAGCACGCTCGACGGCTCGGCGGCCAGCGCCCACTCGAGCGCCGCGGCCAGGTCGCGCGACAGGTCGCCGGAGTGGGTCTGCACCTGCAGGCCGAGCAGCACCGAGCCGTCGGCGCGGGTGAGCGCCGCGGCGGCACCGGGCAGCACCGTCGCCAGGGTCACCGTGGGGGCGTCGGGAGCGGCGTCGCGGAGGGTCAGCGGCGCGGTGGCCGACGGCACGAACTCGCGCAGCGCGATCAACTCGGTCTCCGCCTCGAGACCGGCGAACGGGCGGGCGACGATCATCTCGGCGGCGTCGGCGGAGCCGTGGCAGGCCTTGTACCGGCGGCCCGACCCGCACGGGCAGGGTCGGCGGGGGTTCTCCAGCACCGACGTCCCGGTGGAGCCGCCGCCGACCTGCGTTCTCGCCTTCCTCGCCACGAGCGTCACGGTAGCCGACGCGAGCGGGGCCCCCGTCCGGGTCGGCCGCCGGGCCGGGCGGCCGACCCGTCACGCGCCGGTGCTGCCGGCGACCACCGGCTCCGCCTCGGCGCGACCGCGCTCGCTGGTCGGCGCGGGCGGCGCCACCTGCCAGCGCGCCAGGCGGCGGGGCGTCCGCTCGTCGAGCCGCGTCGCGAACCGGGTGGCCACGACCGCGGTCAGGGCGGCGACCACCGCCGCGACCACGTCGACCGCGACGTGCAGTTCCACCGTGTCCGCGACGGCCTGCAGCGAGCCGCCGAACGCGCGGCCCAGCGTCACCACCACCAGGACCGCGTCGACGATCCAGGCCACCCACCACCCGGTGACCCAGCGCGAGGTGCGCACCGGCACCGTCGCGTCCGCTCGACCGTCGGCGGCCGCGTCCTCCGCGCCGTCCCGGCCGTCCGCGTCCTGGCTGTCCCCCGCTCCGGCGCCTTCGGCGTCCCGCCCTCCGGGCGCGGCGAGCGTGCGGTCGATCTCAGCCAGCACCTGGCCGGCGCCGTAGAGGTTCCACACCGGGACGACCAGCCGGGCGAGCACGGCCGCGGGCCGCCGTGCCGGGCCGCGGCCGCGGCGGCGGGCGGCCGCCGCGTGGGCCTGCACCAGCGCGGGGACGAGCAGCAGCACGGTCACCACCGCCAGCAGCAGGGCCGTCCAGCCAGCGGCGACGACCAGGGCATCGCTGACCGCGACCGGCGTGCCCGGCAGGACCTCCCGCCGTCCGCGGAGCAGCAGGACGTACCGCCACACCTCCGCGCCCGCGGCCAGCACCGCGACCCCGGCGCACAAGCCGGCGGCCAGCGCGCCGGCGCGCAGCCGTCCTTCCGGGTGCACAGCCGACCCGCGCGCCGGCCGCTCCCCCGGCAGCGCCTGCCACACCAGCGCAGGGAACCCCCACTCGGGTGGCCGGTCCCCGTACGACGGCGGTCCCTGGTAGGGCCGCGCGCGGGGCACGCGTCGCGCCGGCGGCGTCCCGGGCGGCGGCGTCGCGCGCCACCGCCGGGCCGGCGCCGGCGGGACGCCGATCGGGGACCGGACGCCCGCGGCGCCGGGCACGCCCGCCACCGGGTACGGGACCGGGCCCGGGTACGTGCCGGGGTACGCAGGTGCCGGGCCGTACCCGGGTCCCGGGTACGGGGCCGGGCCCGGGTACGTGCCGGGGTACGCAGGTGCCGGGGCGTACCGGGGTCCCGGGTACGGCGCAGGTCCCGGGTAGTGGGGCAAGGAGGGCGCGGGACCCGGGTACGGCCCCGGCGCAGCCTCGCCCAGCGGGTACCCGCAGTGGACGCACGAGGCGACCCCCGCGGCCGGTGGCGGCACGACGCGGCCGCAGCGACGGCACACCACGGGGACGGCCGCCGGCCGGCCGGCGCTTGGCTGGGTCACGGAGCCTGCGGGGTCAGCGGATCGACGGTGTGGTGCCCTCGGGCCCGTCCGCCACGAGCGGCCGGCCGGCCGCAGCCCAGGCGGTCATCCCGCCGGCCACGTTGACCGCGTCCCAGCCGTTCCCGTTGAGGTACTCGGTGACCCGGGCGGACCGGCCGCCGCTGCGGCACACCACGTACACCGGTGAGCCGTCGGGCACCTCGTCCAGCCGGCCGGCCAGCTCGGTCATCGGCAGGTGCACCGCGCCGGGTGCGTGGCCGGCGACCCACTCGTCGTCCTCGCGGACGTCCAGCAGGACGGCATCGGCCGGTAGGTGGGCGACATCGGTCTCCGGCAGCCCGGACGGTGAGGAGGTCACCCCCGCATCCTCCCAGCCGCGGCGGCGGCACGTGGGCGGCAGCGGTGGCCGGACCGGTGGAACGCGCGGGACGGACCCGCCCGGTACCCCGCTGCCGGCGCCGGGCGCCGCGCCTACTTGATCAGCCGGGACAGCCGGCGGTCGGCCAGCAACCGCCCGCCGGTCTGGCAGGTCGGGCAGTACTGGAACGACCGGTCGGCGAACGAGACCTCCGCGACGGTGTCCCCGCACACCGGGCAGGGCAGCCCGGTGCGGGCGTGCACCCGCAGCCCGGTGCGCTTCTCGCCCTTGAGCCGGGCCGCCCCCGCACCCACCGTGCGCGCCACGGCGGCCGTCAGCACGTCGACGGTCGCGGTGTACAGCCGCAACAGCTGGTCCGGCGTCAGGGTCGCCGCGGTCGCGAACGGCGACAGCTTGGCGGTGTGCAGGATCTCGTCGGAGTAGGCGTTGCCGATGCCCGCGAGCACGGTCTGGTCGGTGATCACCGTCTTGATCCGGCCGGTGCGACCGCGCAGGGCGGCGGCGAACCCGTCGACGTCCAGGCTCAGCGGGTCCGGGCCGAGCCGGGCGACGCCGGGCACCGACCGCGGGTCGGTGACGATCGCCGCCGCCACCGACTTCTTCGTGCCGGCCTCGGTGATGTCGAACCCGGCTCCCGACGCCAGCCGCAGGCGGAGCGCGATCGGTCCGCCCATCTTCGGCGGAGCCGGGGACAGCTGGTCCGACCAGCGCAACCAGCCCGCACGCGCCAGGTGGACGACCAGGTGCAGCTCCGCGTCGGGTCCAGGGCCCCCCGGCGGCGGCGGGCCCACGACCACGTCCAGGAACTTGCCGTGCCGGGTGGCACCGGTGACCGTGCGGCCGACCAGCGCCGTGGGCGGCGGGTCGTAGGTGCTCAGCACGTTCAGCGAGGCGACGGTGAAGGCCGCGACCTGCTGCCCGCCGGCGTGCGCGGCCACGAACTCGGCGAGCGCCGTGACCTCGGGCAGTTCGGGCACGCGCCCATCCTGCCAGCGGACGGTGCGCCGCGCGTGCCGCAGACTGTCCGGCATGCAGGTGCTGCGCTACGCCGCCTTCACCGCGGACCCCGCGGGCGGCAACCCGGCCGGTGTGGTGCTCGACGCCGCCGGGGCGGCGGACGCCGACATGCTGGCCGTGGCGGCCGAGGTCGGTTTCTCCGAGACCGCGTTCGTCACCGGGCGGGACGCCGCCGGCCGGCTCGAGGTCCGCTACTTCAGCCCGCTGGCCGAGGTGCCGTTCTGCGGGCACGCGACCATCGCCACCGGGGTCGCGCTGGCGGAGCGGGACGGTCCCGGCGCGGTCACCCTGGTCACCCGGGCCGGCGTCGTCGAGGTGTCCACCCGGCGCGGACGGGACGGAGCAACGTCGGCCACGCTGGTCAGCGTGCCGCCGCGGACCCGGCCGCTGCCCGACGACGTGCTCGGCGACCTGCTGGCCGCGCTGCGCTGGCGAGTCGACGAGCTCGACCCGGCACTGCCGCCCAGGGTCGCGTACGCCGGCGCCCACCACCCGGTGCTCGCCGCGGCGACCCGCCGCCGGCTCGCCGAGCTGGACTACGACTGGACCGCGCTGCAGGCCCTCATGGCCCGGCACGACTGGACCACGGTGGACCTGGTGTGGCGGGAGTCGCCGACGGTGTTCCACGCCCGCAACCCGTTCCCGCCGGGCGGTGTGGTCGAGGACCCGGCGACCGGTGCGGCGGCGGCCGCGCTCGGCGGCTACCTGCGCGAGCTCGGGCTGCTCCCCGTCCCGGCGACCGTCACCGTGCACCAGGGCGACGACCTGGGCAGACCCGGCGTGCTGACCGTCGACATCGGCGCCGACCCCGCTGCTGGCATCGCCGTCACCGGCGCGGCCGTCCGGATGCCCTGATCCCCGGACCGGGCCGTCGGGGTCAGGCCACCGTCGCCGGTTCGGCCGGCGCCCGACCGCCGGCCCGCTCGGCGCCGATCCCCGCCGTCACCACCAGCAGCAGGCCCACCACCGGCAGCAGGCCCGGTGCCTGGTGCAGCAGGAGGAACCCGACGAGCAGGGCGATCGCCGGCTCCAGGGACATCAGCGTCCCGAACGCCGCGGTGGTCAGCCGCCGGAGCGCCAGCATCTCCAGCGCGAACGGCACCACCGGCAGCAGCACGGCCAGGGGCAGGCCGAGCAGCAGCACCGGCAGCGAGATCCGGCCGAACACCGCCGGTCCGGCCACCGCGGTGGCGACCAGACCGGCGACCGTCATCGACACGGCCAGCCCGGACAGGCCCGTCACCTGGTCCCCGACCCGCTGGGTCAGCAGGATGTAGGCCGCCCAGCACACCGCCGCGCCCAGCGCGAAGCCGACCCCGACGACGTCGACGCCCCCGTGCCAGGGCTCGGTCAACAGCACGACGCCGGCCGCGGCGACCGCCGGCCACGCCCGTCCCGCGCCGCGGGCCCGGGTGACCGCGACGCCGAGCGGCCCGAGGAACTCCAGCGCGCTGGCCGTGCCCAGCGGCAGGTGGTCGACCGCGGACATGAACAGCAGGGTGACGCCCGCCGTCGCCACCCCCAGCAGCGCGCAGGCGCCGAGCGCGCCGCGGGTGAAGGACGACGGCCGGGGGCGCACGAGTGCCAGCAGCACGACGGCCGCCCAGACCAGCCGCAGCCAGGCGGCGCCCTCCGGGCCGATGCGGTCGAACAGGCCCACGGACAGCGCCAGCCCGAGCTGCACGCAGGTCATCGACGCGACGGCCATCCCGGCGCCGGTCCGGCTGGAGCTGCTCACGGCACCCACTCCAGCACGGGTCGACCGTTCACGTCCACGTCGTCCCGGCGAGCACACCGTTCACAGAACCCGAACGATCAGGCAGAGTGGCCGCCGTGGAGACCCGGCGGCTGCGGTACCTGCGCGAGCTCGACCGGCTCGGTTCCATGCGCGCCGTCGCCGCGGACCTCGGGGTCACCACCTCCACGGTCTCGCAGCAGATCGCCGCCCTGGCCCGCGAGGTCGGCGTCCCGCTGCTGGAGCCGGTGGGCCGCGGGGTCCGGCTGACCGCGGCGGGCCGGCGGCTGGCGGACAGCGCGGTCGGGATCCTGGCGGCGGTGGACGGCGCCCTCTCCGACATCGATGCGCGCGCCGGGACGCGGGGTGTCGTGCGGGTGGCCGGCTTCGCCACGGCCATCCGGCGGGACCTGCTACCCGCCGCGGGCGCGCTGGCCGACCGGCACCCGGGCGTCCGGCTGCGGATCGCCGAGCACGAGCCGGCCGAGGCCCTGGCCCTGCTGGCCTCCCACGACGTCGACCTGGCACTGGTCTACGACTACGACCTGGCCCCGGCACCGGCGGACCCGGCGACGACCGCCGTACCGCTCTGGACCGCGCCGTGGGGGCTGGCCGTGCCGGCCGGGACGGCGACGCCGGTCGACTCCGGTCCGGCCCCGGACGCGGTCGAGGTGTTCCGCCGGCACGGCGACCGACCCTGGATCGGCAACTCCCGGAACACCGCGGACGAGCAGGTCATCGGCACGGTCTGCTCGATGGCCGGGGTCGAGCCGGTGATCGCCCACCGGGCCGACAGCCTCGAGCTGGTCCTCGATCTCGTGCTGGCAGGCCTGGGAATCGGTCTGCTGCCGGCCGAGTGGCCGGTACCGGCCGGGATCGCGTTGCTGCCCTTGCGGTCCCCGGACGTGCGACTGCGTGCCCGTGCGGTGACGGTGCGCGGCAACCGCTGGCCGCCGCTGACCGTGGTGCTGGACCTCCTGGCGCAGACCTCAGGCGGTCCGCGCGCCCGGCTCGGGCAGCGGCCGCAGGCCCGCGGGTAGCACCAGCTCGGCCAGCTCGCCGAGGTCCAGCCCGACGACCCGGGCCAGCACGGCCACGGTCCCGAAAGCCGGCGTCGGGATGCGCCCGGTCTCGATCTTGCGCAGCGTCTCGACCGACACCCCGGCGGCGACGGCCACCTCCACCGGACTGCGCTCGCCGCGGGCGCTGCGCAGCGCGGCGCCCAGCGCGCGGCCCCGTTCCCGGTCCTGCTCGGTCAGCGGCGGTCGCACCATGCCCGTGATACTAATACCGGGATACTTATACCGAGATGACGACACCGACAGTCCGGAGGGACCGGCCGTGATCCACCTGAAGACACCGGACGAACTGGCCGACATGCGCGCCGCCGGCCAGGTGGTCCGCGAGATCCTCGACACCGCACGGGCGGTGGCGGTCCCCGGGGCCACGCCGGCGGACCTGGACGCGGCCGCCCGGGACGTCCTGGCCCGCCGCGGTGCCCGCTCGCCGTTCCTGCACTACCGGCCGGCGCCGGCCATGCCGCCGTTCCCCGCCGTGCTGTGCGTCTCGGTGAACGACGCCGTCCTGCACGGCATCCCGGGTTCCGTGCCGTTCGCCGACGGCGACCTGGTCAGCGTCGACGCCGGCGCGACCCTGGGCGGCTGGACCGGCGACGCCGCCGTCACGTTCCCGGTCGGCACCCCGCGGCCGGCCGACATCGCCCTCGTCCGGACTGCGGAACAGGCCCTCGCGGCCGGTATCGGCGCCGCGGTGGTCGGTGGCCGGATCGGCGACATCTCCGCCGCCATCGGCGCCGTCGTCCGGTCGGCCGGGTACCAGGTGAACACCGACTACGGCGGTCACGGCATCGGCCGGACGATGCACGAGGCGCCGGCCGTGCCCAACGACGGGCGTCCCGGACGCGGGTTCCGGCTGCAGCCGGGACTGACCCTGGCCATCGAGCCGTGGTTCCTCGCCGGCGGCCGCAAGGCCTACCGCACCGACGGCGACGGCTGGACGCTGCGCAGCACGGACGGCAGCCGGACCGTCCACGTCGAGCAGACCGTCGCCGTCACCCCGGACGGCCCGGTGGTGCTGACCGCCTGAGCTCCGACCCGGCAGCCTCCGGCCGGCCGAGCAGGGCGGTGCCGCACCCCCGGAAATGCACGGGCGTCCGCCGGCCGGTCTCGCTACGGTCGCGGCGTGGCCGTCGACGTGCGCACCTTGCGGGACGAGGACATCCCGGCCTGGTCGGCCGCCGCGCTGACCGGGTTCCACAACCCCGCCGGCGACGTCGACGCCGAGACCCGGCGACCCTGGACCATTCTCGAGCGGACCTGGGCGGGCTTCGACGAGGACCGCATCGTCTCCACGCTGCGCAGCTTCCCGGTGGGCCTGCGCATGCCCGGCGGCGGTGACGTGCCGACGTCCGCCGTCACCGCGGTGACCACCTCCGGGACGCACCGCCGCCGGGGATACGCCACCGCGATGATGACCGCCGACCTGCGGGCCGCGCGTGACCGCGGCGAGCTCGCGGCGGCCCTGCTGGCCGCGGAGTGGCCGATCTACGGCCGGTTCGGCTTCGGGGCGGCCACCCAGGTGCAGACCTGGACGGTGCAGAGCCAGGGTGCGCAGCTGCGCCACCGGGCGCCCGGCACGGTGGAGTTCGTCGACCGGGCGACGGCCCGTGCGCTGGTTCCGGCCGTGTACGAGGCGCAGCGCAGCCGGCGCTGCGGCGACCTGTCCCGCGACGACCGGCTCTGGGACCTCGAACTCGACGTGGTGCGGTTGCCCAGCTGGCCGGCGGCCAGGCCGGCCTTCCACGTGGTGGCCCGGGACCCGGCGGGCTGCCCGGTCGGCGTGCTGCGCTACCGGGTCGAGGAGGCCGAGGAGTACCGCCGGTCGACGTCGCAGCTCACCGCGGACGTGTTCGTCACCGCCGACCCGTCCGCGGACGCCCTGCTCTGGGGTTTCCTGCTCGACCTCGACCTGGTGGCCACGGTGTCGGTCGGCAACCGGCCCGTCGACGAGGCCCTGCCCTGGCTGCTCACCGATGCGCGGCGTGCCCGGCCGTCCGACCGCGTCGACCTGCTCTGGGTGCGCCCGCTGGACACCGCCGCGTTCCTGTCCGCCCGGCGCTACGACGTCGAGGACGTCCTGGTGCTCGAGCTCGCAGACCCCGTGGGTCTCGCCGATGGCCGCTTCCGGCTGGACGCCGGGCCCGACGGCGCCGCCTGCGCCCCGACGGACCAGGAGCCGGACCTGACACTAAGCCTGTCGGCGCTGTCGTCGGTCTCGCTCGGCGGGTTCCCGCTCCGCCAGCTCGCCGACGCTCGGCTGGTGGACGAGCACCGGGCCGGCGCCGTCACCCGCGCCGACCGGCTGTTCCGCACCGCGGTGGCGCCGTACTGCAGCACCTGGTTCTAGACCGGCCGCCGGGGGCGCGTGGGACGACGCTAGAGCGCGTGCTCCATCTCCCACAGCGCCTGGTCGAGGCGGCGGTACTCGATGCCGGGCAGCACCAGGGCACCGTGCAGCGCAGCGTCGAGCTCCAGCGGGGAACAGGTGCCGCACAGTCCGAGGTAGGCGGCCCACAGGTCGACGAGCGGGCACCCGAGGGCGTCCATCCGGGTCCGCAGATCGGCAGGACCGAGCACGTCGACGGCCGTCACGCGCCGGGCACCCTCGTCCAGAACACGCGCCGCAGCCTGCTGCTCGGCCAGCGACCGCGCCCGAGCCGCGGCGACCTCCTGCCGCCGACGTGCCACAGCGAGCCGCTCGCGGGCCTGCGCCGCGTCGTCCGGCGTCGCCCCCCCACCGGCCCGCAGCCGCTCGGAGCGGGCGCGACACTCCGCGGCCCGCAGCGCCGCCGCCGTCGACGCCTCGGCGTAGACTTCTTGCCTCATTCCACCATTGTGCACAACGCCACGGCCCCCAGGGCAGCGGGCTCGCCCATCCGGCGCCCCCCCGTCCGGACCGACCGACCCTCGGCACGGACCGGGACCGAGCAGCCAGCCGGCCGACCCTCGCCGTTAGGGTGGATCCCACCGGTGATCGGAGGAACCCAATGCGGCGGGACGTGGTGGTGGTCGGCGCCTCGGCCGGCGGGGTCGAGGCCCTGCAGGCCATGGCGGCCGGTCTGCCGCCGGATTTCCCGGGCACCGTCCTGGTCGTCCTGCACCTGCCGGCGGCGAGCAGCAGCGCGCTGCCGGCCATCCTCGGCCGCGCCGGACGGCTGCCGGCGCGGCACGCGACCGCACACACCCACCTGCGACCGGGCGAGATCGTCGTGGCACCGCCGGACTACCACCTGGTGGTCACCGACGACGGCCAGGCGTCGATCGTGCGGGGACCCAACGAGAACGGGCACCGACCCGCCGTCGACGTGCTGTTCCGGTCGGCCGCCCGCGCGCTGGGTCCCCGAGTGGTCGGCGTGGTGCTGTCCGGCGTGCTCGACGACGGAACGGCCGGAATGCGGGCCATCCAATCCCGCGGGGGGCTGCTGGTGGCCCAGACCCCGGACGACGCCCTGTACCCGGACATGCCGACGAGCGCCATCGAGCACGCGCGGGTCGACCACATCGTGCCGGTCCGGGAGCTGGGCGCCCTCCTGGACCAGGTCTGTCGACTCGACGTCGTGGCGCCCGACGTCCCCGCCGGCTCCGATCTGCTGACGATCGAGACGGACATCGCGACGATGGAGGAACACGCGATGAACGCGCCGGACCGCCCCGGCACTCCTTCGGGGTACTCCTGCCCGGACTGCAACGGAGTGCTGTTCCAGATCGAGGACGGCGAGCTCACCCGTTTCCGGTGCCGGGTCGGGCACGGATGGACCACCCGGGGCCTGATGATCCAGCAGTCCATCGCCCTGGACAGCGCACTGTGGATGGCGCTGCGCGGGCTCGAGGAGAAGGCTGCGCTGTCCCGGCAGCTGGCCGACAGCGCCCAGCGTCGTGGGAACCTGTTGACCGCAGAGCGGTTCCGCGCCCAGGCGGACGACGTGACGCATGCCGCGGACCTCGTCCGACAGCTGCTCGAGACGGTGCCCGAGACCAACGAGGCCGTGCCCGATGCCTGACGACTCCGCCGCCCCGGACCCCGTGGACCTCGAGGACGACATCGCCGACGGCTCGGACGACGAGGACCGGTCGGCGCCCGACGACGCCGACAGCAGCACGGGCGATCCCGGGCCGGAGGACGCGGCCTTCGAGGCGCTCGTCGCCTTCCTCGCCGAGACCCGCGCCTTCGACTTCACCGGGTACAAGCGCCCGAGCCTGCAGCGGCGGGTGCGACACCGCATGCAGACGGTCGGCATCACCTCGTTCGACGTCTACCACGACTACCTGCAGGCCAACCCCGACGAGTTCGTCGCGCTGTTCAACACCATCCTGATCAACGTCACCAGCTTCTTCCGGGACCGCGAGTCCTGGGAGTACCTCGCCGATCGGGTACTGCCGACGCTGCTGCACCGGTCCGCCCCCGAGCCGATCCGGGTGTGGAGCGCCGGCTGCTCCGCGGGCCAGGAGGCCTACAGTCTGGCCATCGTGCTCGCCGAGGCGATCGGTGTGGAGGCGTTCCGGGAGCGGGTCAAGATCTACGCGACCGATGTCGACGAGGACGCGCTCGCCTATGCCCGGCAGGCCACCTACAGCGACCGGGAGATGGCGAGCGTCCCGGCGGAATTCCGGGACAAGTACTTCGACACCGGGTCCAGCGGCGCGACGTTCCGACCGGACCTGCGGCGCAGCGTCATCTTCGGCCGCAACGACCTGACGCGCGACGCGCCCATCTCCCGCATCGACCTGGTCACCTGTCGGAACACCCTGATGTACCTCAACGCCGAGACCCAGGCGCGGGTGGTCGGACGGCTGGCCTTCGCCTTGCGTCCCGAGGGCGTGCTGTTCCTCGGCAAGGCCGAGATGCTGCTCAACCATGCGGACACCTTCCAGCCGATCGAACTCAAGCGGCGGTTCTTCCGCCGGGCGGCGACCGCGGTGGCCGAGCCCCTGGTGCTGTCCCCTTCGCACGGGGTCGTCCCGCGCCGGACGTCGGTGGACGAGCTGAACCTCCTGCGGGCCCATGCCCTGACGGCCAGCACGGTCGCGCAGCTCGTGGTCGACGCCGACGGCTACCTCTCCGTCGCCAACGCCCGCGCCCTGGAGCTGACCGGGCTCAGCGCCCGGGACATCGGCCGGAAGTTCAGCGACCTGGACCTGTCGTTCCGGCCCGTGGAGCTCCGCCCGTACCTGGAGTCGGCGCGGGAGAGCCGGTCGCCGCGGTCGTTGCGGGACGTGGCCTGGAACCGCGGACCCAGCGGTCCGGGCAGCCCGCGGTTCGTCGACATCGAGTTCGTGCCGATGCAGGACGAGCGCGGCCGCTCGGCCGGGACGTTGCTGGTGCTGACCGACGTGAGCCGGTACCAGCTGGTGCAGGACGAGCTCGAGCAGGCGACCAAGCAGCTGCAGGCCGCGTCGGAGGAGCTGCAGTCCACCAACGAGGAACTCGAGACCACCAACGAGGAGCTGCAGAGCACCGTCGAGGAGCTGGAGACCACCAACGAGGAGCTGCAGTCGACGAACGAGGAACTCGAGACGATGAACGAGGAACTCCAGTCGATGAACGACGAGCTGCAGGGCGCCAACGACGAGTTGCGGGAGCGCAGCGCCGAGGTCGCCTCGCTGAACACGTTCATGCGCTCGATCCTCGGCAGCATGAACTTCGCGGTCGTGGTGGTCGACCGGGAGCTCACCGTCCGGGTCTGGAACGAGCTGGCGGAGGACCTGTGGGGGGTCCGGACGGACGAGGCGGTCGGCACCCACCTGCTCAACCTCGACATCGGCCTGCCGGTGGGCGAGTTGCGGCCCCTGCTCCGCAACGCCATGGCCGGGGACGGCGGGCGTGCCGAGATGCACGTGTCCGCAATCAACCGCCGCGGCCGGCCGGTCGAGCTCTCGGTCAGCGTCGCGCCGCTGGAGATCCCGGACGACGTGCAGCGCGGCGCGCTGGTCGTCATGCGTCCCGGCGTCCCGACGGCCGGCGGCGTGGCCGATTGACATCCCCGCCCTCGCGTCCTGGCCGCGAGGTCACCCGTACCGGCACAATGACGCAAGGTCGCGCCCGGTGGCCCGGTGTGAGCTCGAGGGGTCGACGGTGAGTGCGGACGACAGGGGTCTGGTGGAAGCGTTGCGCCAGGCGCTGGGCAACCGCCCCGAGGTCCGCGACGACGGCGGCGCCGCGGCGGCGATCCGGGTGGACAGCGCCCTGAGCGTCGTCGGCACGCTGCTCGAGCTCGGTTGGATGCCGCCCGGTGAGCTGACCGACGCCCTGGTCGTCGCCGGGGCGCAGGAGTTGGAGCACGGCGTACGCCGCGGCGCCGCACCTCGGACGGCCGACGCCGCGGATCCGCAGGGTGATCCGGACCCTCACGGCTCGACTCCTGTTGCTGCGGTCGACGACATCGCCCAGCTCGCCGGTGCCGTCGACCGGGACGAGGCGGTGCGGTCCCTGACCGAGGACCTGGCCACCACCCGAGCCCACCTGGTCCGGGTCACCGAGGACTTCCGCAGGTCCCGCGCGCGGATGCGGGCCGTGCGCGAACGGGCCGCCCGGATGCAGGAGCTGGCGCGCTCCACCCGTCGTGCCGCGACCCCGGCACGGACCGACGACATCGGCACGGACGGCGGCCGAGCCACCAGCCCGGACGTCGACGCCCCGCGGCGACAGACCTCCGAACAGCGGCTGGAGCAGCAGGTGGCGCAGCTCCGGGACGCCCTCGCCCACCGGCCGGAGACCGAGCACGTCGTCGGCATGCTCATGTTCCTGCTGGGGTGCGACCGGGACACTGCCTGGTCGGTGCTCGTCCAGGTGTCGCAGCTGTCCAACCGCAAGGTCCGGGACATCGCGGCGGCCGTCGTGGCGCACGTGGTGGACGGCCACCCGCTCGATGCCCAGCTGTCCGGGCTGCTGCGGGACGCAGCCGGACCAGTGTCCGGGAACAGGTCCGGCCGATCGGACCTGGCGCCCCCGTTCCGCGGCCGCTGACAGTGGGCCCTACCCCGGCGGATCACGGCGTCGGGTCCCCGGACCCCGTCCCGGTGTCGTCGTCGGTCGCGCCGTCCTCTGCCGCGGTGGCGGCGTCGCGGGCGCGCTCCACGATCAGCTGACGATCGGACTCGGCGGCCCGCCGGTCCTCTTCCGCCGCGCGCCGGTGCTCGCGGATCCGTCCGACCAGCTCCGCGTCCGGCGACGCGCCGCGGTCGGCCTGCGCCTGCAGATGGTCGGCGACGTCGTCGTGCATCTGCGCCGCCGCCTCGTGCGCCACGGCCGAGCGACGCAGGGCGTCGGCGGCGCGGCGCCGCGCTTCTCGCAGTGACGACTCGTCGCTCGCGGCGGGATGTCCTCCGCCGCCCCCGGCGCGACGCATCTCGAGATCGAAGAGCTCACGGGCACGCTGTCCGGCGCGCTCCGCAGCCTGCCGCGCGCGCTCGCCCTGCTCGGCCTGCCACCGTTCCACGTCGCCATCTTCCCAGGTGCGCGGCGTGGTGACGAGAGTGCTCGACATCCGTGTCGACGACACCGACGTGCCACGGCCCCGCTGGCTGGTGCCCGGGCGCCTAGGCTGCCGCGATGCGCACCCTCTACCCCGAGATCGAGCCCGACCGGTCGGGGATGCTGGACGTCGGCGACGACCAGCAGGTGTACTGGGAGGTCAGCGGCAACCCCGCGGGTGCACCGGTGGTGTTCCTGCACGGCGGACCGGGCGCCGGGACCACTGCGCGGCACCGCCGGTTGTTCGACCCGGCCCGCTACCGCATCGTGCTCTTCGACCAGCGTGGCTGCGGCCGCAGTACCCCGCACGCCGGCGCGCCCGACGCCGACCTGTCGACGAACACCACCTGGCACCTGGTCGCCGACATGGAACGGCTGCGCGAGCACCTGGGCATCGACCGCTGGCACGTCTTCGGCGGCAGCTGGGGCAGCACGCTCGCGCTGGCCTACGCGCAGACGCACCGGGACCAGGTCCGAACCCTGGTGCTGCGGGGCATCTTCACCCTGCGCCGCAAGGAGCTCGACTGGTTCTACGAGGGCCCGGCGGGGTTCCTGTTCCCGGAGCGGCGGGAGGCGTTCCTCGCGCCGGTCCCTGTCGCCGAGCGCGACGACTGCATCGCCGCCTACCACCGGCTGCTGTCCGATCCCGACCCGGCCGTCCACGTCCCGGCCGGCCTGGCGTGGTCGATGTGGGAGACGGCGACCATCCGGCTGCTCGAGCGGGCGGACCTCGTCGCCGCGGAAGCCGACAGGCCGCTGGAGGCCGTGGCCTTCGCCCGCATCGAGAACCACTACTTCCGGCACGGGGGCTGGCTCACCGAGGGGCAGCTCGTCGACGGCGCGGCGGCGCTGTCCGGCATCCCGGCCGTGATCATCCAGGGCCGGTACGACGTCTGCACCCCGGCGGTCACGGCCTGGGAACTGCACCGGGCCTGGCCGGGATCCGAGCTGGTCATGGTGCCCGACGCCGGTCACGCGTTCGACGAGCCCGGCATCCTCGATGCGCTGGTCACCGCCACGGACCGGTTCGCCGATCTGGGCTGACCGAAGGCGCCGCCGCATCCGCGGTGTCCGCGGACCCCGCCGCGGACCGGTCCCCGGCGATCCGCGCGGCCACCGCCGACCCCGGCGCGCGCACACCGCGGTCCGCGCGGGATGCTGTCCCGACGTCCCCAGCCCGTCCGAGCCACATCCGTAGGAGCGCCTCATGACCACCCCGGACCTGGCGATCGACGCCACGGCATCGCCCGCCTGGGCCGCCCTGCGCGAGCACCACGAGCAGGTCAAGGACCTGTCGTTGCGGTCGCTGTTCGACAGCGACCCGGCGCGGGGCAGCGAGCTCGCGGTCACCGCGGTCGATCTGTACGTCGACTACTCCAAGCACCGGGTGACCCGGGAGACCCTCGGACTGCTGCAGCAGCTCACCGAGGCGGCCGACCTGCGCCGGCACATCGACGCCATGTTCGCCGGCGTGCACATCAACGTCACCGAGAACCGCGCGGTGCTGCACACCGCGCTGCGGCTGCCGTCGGACGCGGAGCTGTCGGTCGACGGGCAGGACGTGGTCGCCGAGGTGCACGAGGTGCTCGACCGGATGGGCACGTTCGCCGACTCGGTCCGCTCCGGCAGCTGGACCGGGGCCACCGGCAAGCCGATCACCACGGTGATCAACATCGGGATCGGCGGGTCCGACCTCGGACCGGTGATGGCCACCGAGGCCCTGCGCGACTACTCGGACCGCCGCATCACCAACCGGTTCGTGTCGAACATCGACCCCACCGACATCTGGGAGAAGACCCACGACCTGGACCCGGCGCAGACGCTGTTCATCGTCGCCAGCAAGACCTTCACCACGCTGGAGACCCTGACCAACGCCCGGCTCGCCCGGACCTGGCTGACCGACGGCCTGCAGGCCGGCGGGATGTCGGCCGAGGACGCCGCCGCGGCGGTGGCCAAGCACTTCGTCGCGGTGTCGACGAACGCCGAGCTGGTCTCGGAGTTCGGCATCGACACCGACAACATGTTCGGCTTCTGGGACTGGGTCGGCGGGCGCTACTCCTACGACTCCGCGGTCGGCCTGTCGCTGATGGTGGCGATCGGTCCCGACGCGTTCCGCGAGATGCTCGCCGGGTTCCACGCCATGGACGAGCACTTCCGGACGGCGCCGTTCGAGGCCAACGCGCCGGTCCTGCTGGGCCTGCTCAACGTCTGGTACGGCGACTTCTTCGGCTCGGGATCCCATGCGGTGCTGCCCTACTCGCAGTACCTGCTGCGGTTCCCGGCCTACCTGCAGCAGTTGACCATGGAGAGCAACGGGAAGTCGGTGCGGCTGGACGGTTCTCCGGTCCTGGTCGACACCGGGGAGGTCTTCTGGGGCGAGCCGGGCACCAACGGCCAGCACGCCTTCTACCAGCTGCTGCACCAGGGCACCCGGATCATCCCCGCCGACTTCATCGGCTTCGTCGAACCGAACCACGACCTGCACGACCTCGCCGGCGGCGACGCGGACGTGCACGACCTGTTCATGAGCAACTTCTTCGCCCAGAGCACGGCGCTGGCCTTCGGCAAGACGGCCGAGGAGATCGCGGCCGAAGGCGTCGCCGCGGCGGTGGTCCCGCACAAGGTCATGCCGGGCAACCGCCCGTCGACGTCGATCCTGGCGCAGCGGCTCACCCCGTCGGTGCTCGGACAGCTGGTCGCCCTCTACGAGCACACGACGTTCGTCCAGGGCGCCATCTGGGGCATCAACTCCTTCGACCAGTGGGGTGTCGAGCTCGGCAAGGCGATGGCCAAGCAGCTGGCGCCGATGCTGTCCGCCGAGACGTCGACCGAGGGCCAGGACTCCTCCACGGCGACGCTGATCGGCCGGTACCTCGCGGGCCGCGGTCGCGGCTGACGGTCATCCTGCAGGCCCGGACCGCTCACTGCGGTCCGGGCCCGCGGCGTCTTCGGGGTGCGAAGTGCTGTACGGCTCAACAAGTGTCACGGACTGTTGTTTCATCGCAACTGAGTGCATGATGAGGCCGCTGCACCTCCGACCCACCTCATCAGGAGGCACCATGCGTCGCCCGGCGGTCCTGTTCGTCCTCGCGGCGGTCGCCGCGGCCCTGCTCGTCCCGGCCACCTCCGCGTCGGCCGCCGCCCGACCGATGACCCGACATGCCGGGCGCGTCTGCAGTGTCGCCTCGCGCGGCACCGCGGCGTGCTCCGCGCTCGTCCGGCTCGACGACCAGGGGCGCCCGGCGGCCACCACGGGCCCGTCCGGCTACAACCCCGCCGACATCCAGTCGGCGTACAAGCTGGCCGGCTCGTCCAGCGGCGGGCGCACCGTCGCCATCGTCGACGCCTACGACGACCCGACCGCCGAGGCCGACCTGGGGGTCTACCGCTCCCGCTTCGGCCTGCCGGCCTGCACCACCGCGAACGGCTGCTTCCGCAAGGTCGGGCAGACCGGCAGCACGACCAGCCTGCCCAGGACGAACGCCGGCTGGGCGCAGGAGATCAGCCTGGACCTGGACATGGTCTCGGCCGCCTGCCCGGACTGCCACATCCTGCTGGTGGAGGCCTCGTCGGCGTCCTTCGCCAACCTCGGCGCCGCGGTGAACGTCGCCGCCCGGCAGCCCGGTGTGGTGGCCATCAGCAACTCCTACGGCGGATCCGACTCGTCCGCGTCCTCGGCCTACGACCACCCCGGCATCGCGGTGACCGCCTCGACCGGCGACTCCGGGTACGGCGTGCAGTCGCCGGCGTCCTACCCGTCCGTCGTCGCGGTCGGCGGGACCAGCCTGACCAAGGCGTCCACCGCCCGCGGGTGGTCCGAGAGCGCCTGGAGCGGCGCGGGTTCGGGCTGCTCGACGATCAACGCCAAGCCGAGATGGCAGACCTCGGTCACCCAGTGCGCCAAGAAGGCGAACGCCGACGTGTCGGCCGTGGCCGATCCGAACACCGGGGTGTCGGTGTACGACTCGACGTCCTACCAGGGCGCCAAGGGCTGGATGGTGTTCGGGGGCACCAGCGCGTCGTCGCCGATCATCGCGTCGGTGTACGCACTGTCGGGCAACACCGCCGGATACCCGGCCTCGTACACCTGGTCCCACGCCACCGGCCTGTTCGACGCCACCGGCGGGTCGAACGGCTCCTGCACGCCGGCGCTGTGGTGCCACGCGGTCGCCGGCTGGGACGGCCCGACCGGGCTCGGCACGCCCAACGGCACCAGCGCGTTCTGACCGGCCGCCCGCGGCACCGCCCCGGTG
This sequence comes from Nakamurella endophytica, assembly GCF_014646215.1. Classification (GTDB taxonomy): domain Bacteria; phylum Actinomycetota; class Actinomycetes; order Mycobacteriales; family Nakamurellaceae; genus Nakamurella; species Nakamurella endophytica. The sequence continues at coordinate 42,477 of NZ_BMNA01000008.1, read as the reverse complement.
GACGGTGCCGCGGGACCGGCGCCGGCGGCACGCAACTCGCGGTGCGGCGGCGGCCTCAGTCCGGCGGCACCAGGCCCGCCGCGACGCCGGCGTCGCGGTAGGCGGCGGCGAGGGTGTCCACGGTGTCGTGGGCGTTGAGCCCGCTCGGGTTCGGCACCACCCACAGCCGGGCTCCGGCCAGGTCGTCCGGCTGCCGGCCGGCCCTGGCGGTGCGCCGGCCGAAGGCGGCCCGGTAGGCGGTGATCCCGGCGACCGCCACCACCGCGGGCCGGACCCGGGTCGCCGTGTCGCGCAGCCGGTCCGCACCGGCCAGCAGTTCGGCCGCGTCGAGCTCGTCGGCTCGGGCGGTGGCCCGGTTGACCAGGTTGGTGAAGCCCAGCCTGCGGCGCAGCAGCATCTCCCGGTCCCGGTCGGTCAGCCCGCCGCCGGCCGACACCGCCCAGTCGATCAGGCCGGCCCGGAACAGCGCCGGGTAGAACCGGTTGCCGGGGTGCGCGAAGTGCGTCCCGGTCGCCGCCGTCCACAGCCCGGGGTTGATCCCGACGAACAGCAGCGCGCAGTCCGACCCGATCAGGTCGTCGACGGGGAGGTCGCGGAACGTCTCCAGCTCCGCCCTGGTCCAGCCGCGGCGCACCGCGCCGCGCGCCCGGCCGCGCCGGACATCGCCGTCGCGGGCGGGCACGGCCGGGTCAGGAGGCAGCGACACCCAGTCCCTGAGTCCCGGTGATCGAGCAGGCGATGCCGGTGCCGTGCATGTCGCAGTAGCCGCCGGGGTTCTTCTGGAGGTACTGCTGGTGGTAGTCCTCGGCGTAGAAGAAGCCGCTGGTCGCCTCGAGCGGTTGGATCTGGGTGGTGATCTCGCCGTAGCCCTCGGTCCGCAACGCGCCCTGGTAGGCGTCGCGGCTGGCCACCGCCGCGTCGAACTGGGCCTGGTTGCTGGTGTAGATCGCGGACCGGTACTGGGTGCCGACGTCGTTCCACTGGCGCATGCCCTGGGTCGGATCGTGGTTCTCCCAGAACGCCTTGAGCAGCACGTCGTAGGTGACCACCGACGGGTCGTACACCACCAGCACGACCTCGGTGTGCCCGGTGCGGCCCGAGCAGACCTCCTGGTAGGTGGGATTCCGGGTCCAGCCGCCGGCGTACCCGGCGGCGGTCGTCCACACCCCGGGCATCCGCCAGAACAGCCGCTCGATCCCCCAGAAGCAGCCCATGCCGAAGACGGCGATCTCCGTGCCGTCCGGGTACGGCGGCGTCATCGGGTGGTGCAGGACCAGGTGTTCCGGTGCCACCACCAGCGGCTGGTCCCGCCCGGGCAGCGCGGTCTCGGCGGTCGGGAGCGCGGTCGATCGGCCGAAGAGGTTCATGACCCCACTGTACGAGCGTGGGCGCCGCCGTGACCGGTGGCGCAGGACCCGGCGGCGCTCCCGGACGGCCGAACGGCGACCCGTCCCGAACGGCGCAACCCCCGGTCCTGCCCGCGGTGCCGGCCGGCCGCACAATGTCCCCGGTCACGAGCCTGCGGGGGCCACCGAGCGGCCCGCGCCGCGGCTCGTGCCGATGCCCGCTCATCCCGCCGTCGCCGCACGGCGGCCGCCCCGAAAGGCCGACCATGACCCTGCTGTCCACCGGCCGCCCCCGCACCGTCCCGCAGCCCTCGGCCGGGGTCTGGCCCGGACTGGACGACGTCCCGCGCCGCCCGCTGCACGCCGCGGTGGCCAGGACCCTGGTGGAGCGGGCGGTCCGCCGGCTGCCGCTGACGCTGGTGCTCCCGGACGGCACCCGCTGGGGACTGGGCGGCCCGACCCTGCAGCTGGTGCGTCCGGAGCGGTTCTTCCGGCGGCTCGGCGGCGACGGGTTGATCGGGCTGGGCGAGGCCTGGATGACCGGGGACCTCACCGCGGGCGACTGGCGGGCCGAGGTACCGGTCACCGGCGACCAGGTGAACCGGGCGACCGACGAGCTGGTCGCCGCGTTGACGGTCCTGGCCCGCCGGATGACCCGGCTGGTCCCCGCTCCGTTGCACTGGCTGCGCCGGGTGTGGCAGGCCCGGCCGCCGCGCGAGGAGGAGAACACGCCGAGCGGGGCGCGGGAGAACATCCACCGCCACTACGACCTGTCCAACGACCTGTTCGAGCTGTTCCTTGATCCGTCGATGACCTACTCGGCCGCCTGGTTCGAACCACGCGACGGTGCAGCGGGCGAGATCAGCGTGACGGACGCCGTGGCGGGCGGGGCGGTCAGCGCCGCGACCGGCGGCGCGACCGGCGGCGCGACCGGCGGTGGCCTCCGTCCCACCGAGGACCCGGACGCCGCCGACCTCGAGCGGGCGCAGCTCCGCAAGATCGACGGCGTGCTCGACCTCGCGCGGGTACGGCCGGGCGATCGGGTGCTCGAGATCGGATCCGGCTGGGGGGCGCTGGCCATGCGGGCCGCCACCGAGCGCGGCGCCACGGTCACCACCCTGACGCTGTCCACCGAGCAGAAGGACCTGGCCGAGCGCCGCATCGCCGCCGCCGGTTTGTCCGACCGCATCGACGTCCGGCTCGAGGACTACCGCGCGCACGCCGAGCGGCACCGCGGACGGTACGACGCCGTCGTCAGCGTCGAGATGATCGAGGCCGTGGGCGAGAAGTACTGGCCCGCCTACTTCACCAGCGTCGACCGGCTGCTGGCCCCCGGTGGGCGGTTCGGTCTGCAGGCCATCACCATCGACCACGACCGGATGCTCGCCACCCGCCGCGGCTACACCTGGATCCACAAGTACGTGTTCCCCGGCGGGATGCTGCCCTCGCTGCCGGCGATCGACCAGGTGCTGGCCCGCTGGACCTCGCTGGGCGTGCTGGAGACCCGGCGGCTGGGCGTGTCGTACGCCCGGACGCTGCGACAGTGGCGGCACCGGTTCAACGACCGGCTCGCGGACGTCCGCCGGCTGGGCTTCGACGACGTCTTCGTCCGGATGTGGAACTTCTACCTGGCGTACTCCGAGGCCGGCTTCACCGCCGGCTACATCGACGACTGGCAGCTCGGCATCGGCCGGGGGTGACCCGCCGTCGGGCGGGCCTGCGTGGGGGGTGACCCCGCGTCAGGCGACGGCACCGCCGGCCGGCTCCGGCGACCGGTCGGGGTCGAACCGGCCCCGCCGGCCGAGCGGCACCACCGCCAGCCCGGCCGCGGCCGCGACGTCCTCGTCGACGACCCCGCGGGCGTCGACCACCGTCCGGCCGTCCAGCACGGCGGCGACCCTGGCCAGGTCGACGGTGCGGAACTCCGGCCACTCGGTGAGCACCACCAGGACGGCGGCCCCCTCGGCGGCCCGGTACGGGTCCGCGGCGACGCGGATCGCCGGTCGGTCGGCGGTGGCGGGCAGGTCCGCGCCGATCGCCGGGTCGTACGCCGTCAGGACCGCACCCTCGGCCGCGAGCCGCTGGGCGACCGCCAGGGCCGGCGAGTCGCGGAGGTCGTCCGTGCCGGCCTTGAACGTCAGCCCCCACAGCGCGACCGGCGCCCCGGCCAGCGAGCCGCCGGCCGCGCGCCGCACCTTGTCCGCGACGTGGTCCTTGGCCAGCTCGTTGGCGGTGACCGTGGCGGCGAGCACGGGGAACGGCACCCCGTGGTCGTCGGCGATGGTGGCCAGCGCCCTGGTGTCCTTGGGGAAGCAGGAACCGCCCCAGCCCGGTCCGGCCTGCAGGAAGCGCGGGCCGATGCGCTCGTCGAAGCCCATCCCGTGGGTCACCTCGGCGACGTCGGCGCCGACCGCCTCGGCCAGCGCGGCGACCGCGTTGACGAACGACAGCTTGGTGGCCAGGAACGCGTTGAAGGCGTACTTGATCAGCTCGGCGGACGCGGCCGAGGTGACCACCGCCGGCGCACCGAGCGGCGCGTACAGCGCAGCCACCGCCGCCGCGGCGGCCCGGTCGTCGGAGCCGACGACGATCCGGTCCGGGTGCAGGAAGTTGCGGACCGCGGAGCCCTCCTGCAGGAACTCCGGGTTGGACACGACGGCGACATCGGGCCGGTCGACCGCGGCGGTGATCTCCGCGGCCGTGCCCACCGGCACCGTCGACTTGGTGACCAGCACCGCGCCCGGACGCAGGTGCGGGGCGATCTCGGCCACCACCGCGTGCACGATCCGCAGGTCCGCACGGCCGTCGCCGCCGTCCGGCGTCGGGAGGCACAGGAAGACGTACTCCGCCCGCTCCGCGGCGGCCACGGCACCGTGCACGAACTCGAGCGTGCCGGCCGCCAGCCCCGCGTGCAGCAGCTCCGGCAACCCGTCCTCGAGGATCGGCACCTCGCCGCGCTGCAGCCGCTCGACCTTGTCCAGGTCGACGTCGCCGCACACCACCGGGTGGCCCAGCGACGCCAGGCAGGCGCCGGTGGTCAGGCCGACGTAGCCGCTGCCGATCACCGCGATCACGCCAGGGGTTCCTCTCGGTCGCCGGGACGCGGGCGGAGGGACCCGCGGTGCCGGAGCTGCCGGTGCCGCAGAGCGGCCGGCGCGGCCGGTGCTGCCGGGCCGGCCGGATGCGGCCGGATGCGCGCCGGAGCGGCCATCGTACGCTGCCGAGCATGGCGGATCGGGTGCTGCGCAGGGTCGGACGGTCGGGGCTGTCGGTGTCGACGGCGGGGTTGGGCTGCAACAACCTGGGGCGGGCCGGCACTGCGACGGCAGACCTGGACGGCAGCCGGGCGGTGGTCGAGGCGGCGCTGGACGCCGGCGTCACGCTGTTCGACGTCGCCGACATCTACGGCGCCGCGCCCGGGGTGTCGGAGAGCATGCTGGGCGCCGCGCTGGGCAGTCACCGCGCCGACGTCGTGGTGGCCACCAAGTTCGGGATGGACGCCAAGGGCGCCAACGGCCCGGACGACGGCGCCCGCGGGTCCCGCCGCTACATCCGGCAGGCGGTCCGAGCCTCGTTGCGCCGGTTGGGCACCGACTGGATCGACCTCTACCAGCTGCACCAACCGGACCCGGCGACGCCGCTGGAGGAGACCCTCGCCGCGCTGGACGAGCTGGTGCAGGACGGCCTGGTCCGCTACGTCGGCCACTCGAACTTCGCCGCCTGGCAGCTGGCCGACGCGGACTGGCTGGCCCGGACCGCCGGCCGCACCCGGTTCGTGTCCGCGCAGAACGAGTACTCGCTGCTGGAGCGGCGCCCCGAGCTCGAGCTCTTGCCGGCCGCCGAGCGTTTCGGCCTGGGCGTGCTGCCGTTCTTCCCGCTGGCGAACGGGCTGCTGACCGGCAAGTACCGGCGGGACACGGCCCCGGAGGGCTCGCGGCTGCGGGAGCTCAAGCCGGCGCTGCTGGAGTCCGCGCCGTGGGACGTGGTCGAGGGACTGCAGGCCTTCGCCGACGACCGCGGCATCACCATGGTCGAGCTGGCGTTCGGCTGGCTGCTGTCCCGCCCGCAGGTGCCGTCGGTGATCGCCGGCGCGACCCGGCCGGAGCAGGTCGCGGCGAACGCCGCCGCGGCGGTGGCGTGGACGCCGACCCCGGAGGACCTGGCCGCGATCGACGGGATCGTCGTGCCGCCCGACCCCATGGGCTACCGACCGACGCCCGCGCCGCAGCGCTGACGCCCCCGACGCCCCCGACCGCGGCACTGCGGACGGTTGCCGACGCGGACCCGCTCCGGCGGGCGGGGTGGTCCGCCGTCAGGGCGTCGGTGACGGCGACGGTGACGCGGTCGGGGACCCGGTGTCCTGCTCGATCGGCCGGGCGGCGACCAGGAGGTCGACCGCGCTCTGCTGGGTCGCGCCGTCGATGTGCTCCACCGGCCCCGCCCAGTGCAGGCCGTACTGGTTGTCCGGCGTGCGGTCGTTCTCCAGCGCGGTGGCCGCCTGCACCAGGATGTAGGTGCGGTACGGGTGGTCGTCCAGCGCCCGGTCGAGCTGGACGAGGTTGCGGATGTAGATGCCCTTGAAGCTGGGCCCGTTGATGTCGCACCCGGTGTCCTCGCAGGGCTCGGTGAGGATCCGGTCGACGTTGAGCACGGTGGACGTGGTGGAGGCGTCGGCCAGCTGGCGGGCCCGGGTCAGGTAGGCGTCGTCCCCGGTCGCCTCCGCGAGCGCGACGAGCCCGCCCAGAACGACGCCCTGGTTGTAGGTCCACGTCGTCTGGCCGTTGTTCCGGCAGGTCGCGGGGTCGAGGCCGTCGTTGACCAGGCCGTCGTCGTTGATCAGTCCGGATCCGTCGAACCACGTCCACACCTGCTGCGCGCGCTGCAGGTAGATCGGACCGTCCCCGCCGACCCGCGTGGCCAGCTGGGCAGCCGCCTGGACGAACAGCTCGTTGGAGATGGCGTTCTTGTAGCTGCGGTTGGTGGTCCACCACAGCCCGTCGCCGCAGCTGTCGTCGCGCCGCTGCCACATGATGTCGACGTCGCGTCGTGCTGTACCCAGGTACCTGCGGTCACCGGTCAGGTCGTAGGCCCGGATCCAGGCCAGCGCCCACCACCCGGTGTCGTCGGTGTACTCGTTGACGAAGTTGCCGAGAGCGGCGTTGCGCTTCCGGGTGAAGGTGTTCTCGACCACCCAGGAGTAGCGGCGGTCGCCGGACTCGATCATGTAATCGATCAGCGCGGTGAGCGCGTTGGCGCTGTTCCACCACCCCGTCGTCGGCCAGACACCGCTGCGCTGGTCGTAGAAGCCGACGAGGGCGTCGACGGCGGGCTGCTCGGACGGCGCCCGCGCGCCGCACCCGGTGAGGCCCAGGGCGGCGGCGACGATCGACGCCAGCAGGCGGGCGAACCGACGGCGTCGCATGACCCTCCTCGGAGTCTGGTTCAGTGGACGGCACCGCGGGTACCCGGGCCCGTCGGCAGGTGGGAACGGGGGTGAGGACGACGCCAGTGTCACCGATGCCCCGCCCACCCCGACGCGGCGGCCGCCGCCCCGGGAGGGCCGGCTGGTGCGCCCGGCCGGCCCGCGGGTGGGCGCTGCTGGCCGTGGCGGTGGCCGGAACGGCGTTGTCCGGCTGCACCGGCGGCGGTGCCGTCGCACCGACGGGCGGGACCGGCGTGACAACGCCGTCCACGGCGTCGTCGACCGCATCCGGTTCCACGGCGGGTACGTCCGCCTTCACACCCCCACCGCCGACCGTGGTCCCGTTCCGGACCGTCGCCGCCGACAGTGCCCGCGGACAGCGTATCGGCGTGCTGCTGCCCGTGGCCTCGGATCCGTTCGCCCGGGAGGTCGCCGCATCCATCACCCGGCAGGCCGACCTGGCCGGTGCGGAGCTGATCGTGTGCGACCCGGGTGACAACGCCGCGCTGCTGCTGGACTGTGCCCGGCGACTGGCCACGCAGCATGTCGACGGCTGGTTCGCCCGGGTGCCGGCCGACCTGGGCGACGCGATGTGCGAGGCGGGGCCGCAGCAGGTGCCGCTGATCACCGTCGGGCTGGCGCCGGTCCGCTGCGAGACGGCCGCCATCGGGGCGGACGACCGGCAGGCCGGCGAACTGGTCGGGACGGCGCTCGGCGTGCGGGCCCGGCAGGGCTCCGGCTGCGCGGGCGACGCCCTGCTCATCCTCACCGACCGTGCCGAGGAACCGGCCAGCGGCCACCGGGTCGAGGGCATCCGCGCCGGCTTCGCCGCCGCGTGTCCCGGCCGCACCCAGGACGATGTCGTGCTCGACGCCGGGTCCCAGGAGAGCGCGCACCGCGCCGTCGCCGGCGCGCTCGCGTCGGTCCCCGACGACGGGGACGTGCTGGTCGCCGCGGTCGACGACGGCAGCGCGCTCGGGGTGGCCGCCGCCGTTCCGGCCGGCCGGGAGGGCCGGGTCACGCTCGCCGCGGTGGGCGCCGACCAGCGCGCCCGGTGCGCGATGGCCGCCGACACCGGCTGGGCCGGGGACGCCGCGCTGTTCCCGGACCGGTACGGCGAGGTGGCCGTGCCGGCGCTGCTCGACGCCCTGCACGGGCGCCCGGTGCCCGGCGCCATGGTGGTGCCGTCGAGCTTCGTCACGGCGGCGACCGTGCGCGCGCTCTACCCGGCCGACGAGTGCCCGGCCCGGTGACCGCTTCCCCGCAGGTGCCGGCCGCGACCGCGCCGGACCGCGCCGCGACGGTGACCCGCACCGTCCTGGCGGTCGTCGGTGTCCTGGCGGTGGTCGTCTTCGCCCTGAGCAGCCCGTTTTTCCTGTCGGTCGACAACCTGGTCAACCTGCTGGACGACATCGCGGTGACCGGCATCCTGGCCGTTCCGGTGACGTTCCTGGTGATGAGCGGGCACGTCGACCTGTCGGTCGGCGCGGTCGCCGCGTTCACCGGGATCGTGGTCGGCGCGACCGCGCCGGAGGTCGGACTGCCGGTCGCCGTGCTGCTGGGCGTGGCGACCGGCGCGGTCGTCGGGCTGGTGAACGGGCTGGTGGTCACCGTCGGCGGGGTGGACAGCCTGGCCACCACGTTCGCCGCCATGGCGCTGCTGCGCGGGCTGGCGTACTGGGTGCCGAGCGGGCTCGCCGTGGCGGTGTCCGGCTTCCGGGCGCTCGGCGGCGCCGGGCCGGTGCTCGGGCTGTCGGTGCCCACCCTGGTGTTCGCCGGGCTGGCCGTGCTGGGCGGGGCGTTGTCGGTGACGGCCGTCGGCCGGGACGCCCGCGCGGTGGGCGCACTGCCCGCCGCGACCCGGTTGGACGCGCCCCGGGAGCGGCGCTGGGTGCTCGGCCTGTTCGTCGTGACCGGTCTGGCCGCGGCGCTGGACGGACTGGTCCGCACGTCGCAGCTCGGCACCGGCCTGCCGACGTCCGCCACGGGCGTCGAGGTCGTCGTGCTGGCGGCCGTGCTGTTCGGCGGCGGCCGGCTGGGCGGTGGGCGCGGCTCGGTCGGCGGCACCGTGCTGGCCGTCGCCGTCGTCGCGGTGATCGACAACGGCCTGTCGCTGGCCAACGTGACCGCCTACGCCGCGCAGGTCTTCCACGCGGCGCTGCTGGTGCTGGCGCTGGTGCTGGACCGCAGCCGGCGTCGGCCGCGTCGCAGCGCGGCCCGCCGCGCGGCGGCCCGTGCAGCGGCCTCCGGCGCCGGTGCTGGGGCCGGAGGTGCTGATGGTTCCGGTGCGGAGGCCGTCGGGGCCGGCGGCGCCGGTGCTGCTGTCCGTGCGGTCGCTGCCGACGGTGCCGCGGACGCCGCCGTGGACCCCGCCGCCCTCGACGGTCGCGTCGACGCCGAGGCAGGCCGCTAGTCACTGGTCCGGCTTGGTACCGGCCACCGGCGGACCGGCTCGGCGGCCGGCCAGGCGGGGCCGGCTCAGGGGCTGGCCGCCAGGAACACGAACGCGGCCAGCAGCGTGAGGTGCACGGCCGCCTGCAGCCGGGTCGCGCGTCCGGGGACCACCGTCAGGGCGCTGACGGCGACGGTCAGGACGAGCAGCACCAGCTGCGTCGGGCCCAGACCGAGGTTCAGCGGGCCGTCGAGCCAGGCCGACGCGGCGGCGATCACCGGGATGGTCAGGCCGATGCTCGCCATCGCCGAGCCGTATGCCAGGTTCATGCTGATCTGCACCCGGTTGCGGCGGGCGGCGCGCACCGCGGCGAGGGTCTCCGGCGCCAGCACCAGCAGGGCGATCACCACGCCGACGAACGACTGCGGGAACCCGACCGCGGCGACGCCCGACTCGATGGCCGGCGACTCGACCTTGGCCAGGCCGACCACCGCGACCAGCGACACCAGCAGCAGCGCCAGGCTGAGCAGCGTCGCCCGGTTGGTCGGCGGCGGGGCGTGGTCGTCCTCGTCGTCGCCCCGGTCCGCGACCTCGCGCTCGGAACCGGGCTCGGCTGCCGGGGCGTCGTCGCCCGCGGCCGTGCGGTGCACCGGCCGGCCGGCCGGCCCGGAGGCCCCCGCCCCGACGGGCACCGGCAGGAAGAAGTCGCGGTGCCGGACCGTCTGGGTGAGGACGAAGGCGCCGTACAGCAGCAGGGACGCCACCGCGGCGAACGCCAGCTGGGCCGGCGAGAACTCGGGGCCCGGGCGGCTGGTGGTGAAGGTGGGCAGCACCAGGGTTAGCCCCGACAGCGTGGCGACCGTGGCGAGTGCGGCGCCGGTGCCCTCCGCGTTGAACACCGCGAGCCCGTGCCGGACCGAGGCCACCATGAGCGACAGCCCGACGATGCCGTTGCTGGTGATCATCACGGCGGCGAACACGGTGTCCCTGGCGAGTTCCGGCGCACCTTCGCCGCCGGAGGCGGTGAGCGTCACGATCAGCGCCACCTCGATCACCGTGACCGCGACCGCCAGCACCAGGGAACCGAACGGCTCCCCCACCCGGTGCGCCACCACCTCGGCGTGGTGCACCGCGGCCAGCACGGACCCGGCCAGCACCACCGCGACCAGCACCACCAGCGGTACGGGTAGCTCGCGGCCGAAGGTGAACACCATCACGACGATGGCGACGACGGGGACGACGGTGGTCCAGGTCAGGAGCGGCCGGGCCGGGGATGCCATGGCTCCACCCTGTCAGACGACGTCCGGCGCCCCGGCCGCCTCGCGACCCGGCCGGGGCGCAGCACGCCGCAGGGCGTGGGCTCCGCGGCGGAGACCCGCACCGGCGGCAGGATGACGACGCCGGGCGGGGGGTCTGCCCGAGCGCCCGTCCACACCCGTGCCCCAGCCCGCCACACGCACCGATCGCGCGTCGACACCCGGGAGGCCCCATGCGACTGCTGATCGACAGCGACGGCGGGATCGACGACGCCGCCGCGCTGCTCTGGGCCTGCGGCCGGCCGGACGTCGAGCTCGCCGCGGTGACGGCCGTCGGCGGCAACGTCGGGGTGCGGCAGGCGGCGCGGAACCTGCGGGTGGTGCTGGAGGCCGCGGGCCGATCGGAGGTCCCGGTGTACGTCGGCGCGGACCCGACAGACCCGGCGCCACCGATGGGCCCGGCACCCGCCATCCACGGGTACGACGGCCTCGGCGACGTCGGCTACCCCGACCCGCTCCGGGCCGCGGACACCGTCACGCCCGCGGTCGACGTGCTGCTGCGCGAGTTGCGTCGCGGCGCCTCGATCTTCACGCTCGGCCCGGTTCCTGCACCGGCCGCTGCTGCACTACCGCCGCCACGGTGGCGCGTTCTGCGCCCCGGGCGAGACGCCGTGCCACGACCTGCTGGCCGCGATGGCGGCGGTGACGCCGGACATCGTCGGCAGCACGGTGCTGCCGGTGGCCGTGGACACCGGCGGGAGCGCCGCGTGGGGGCAGACCGTCGTGGACCTGCGGCAGCTGGCCTGGCGCGCCCGGCCGGAGATGCGGATCCCGGACCCGGCCGGCGGCAACGCCCCGGCCGACGGGCTCGGGGACGTCGTGGTGGCACTGGAGGTCGACGTCGAGCGGTTCCGGGCCCAGGTCCAAGCGCTCGCCGGCTGACCCGCCGCACCGGACCTCGGCCCGGCCCACGGTCCCGTTCGCACCCGGCGGGCGCTCTGGATGCGAACGGGACCCGCGCGGATCAGCCCTGGTGCGGGTAGCCGACCGAGGTCGGCGCCACGAAGGTCTCCTTGATGGCCCGCGCGGACGTCCACCGCATGAGATTGGCCGGGGAACCGGCCTTGTCGTTGGTGCCGGAGGCGCGCGCACCGCCGAACGGCTGCTGCCCGACGACGGCGCCGGTGGGCTTGTCGTTGATGTAGAAGTTGCCGGCGGCGTACCGCAGCGACCGGGCCGCGGCGGCGACCGCGGCGCGATCCCGGGCGATGATCGACCCGGTGAGACCATAGGCCGAGCTGTCGATCTCGGTCATGACCTGCTCGAAGTCGGCGTCGTCGTAGACGTACAGGGACAGGATCGGCCCGAAGTACTCGGTGCAGAAGATGTCGTCGCGCGGGTCCGTCCCCTGCAGCAGGGTCGGCCGGACGAAGTACCCGGCCTCGTCGTCGTAGCTGCCGCCGGCGAGCACGCTGACCGAGTCGGTGGTCCGGGCCCGGTCGATGGCGCCCTTGAGCCGGGCGAACGACCGGTCGTCGATGACCGCGGACGTGAAGTTGCGGAAGTCCTCGACCGACCCGATGGTCAGCGACTCGACCTCGGCCACCAGCGGATCGCGCAGCTGCGCCCAGACCGACGACGGGATGTAGGCCCGGGAGGCCGCCGAGCACTTCTGCCCGGAGTACTCGAAAGCGCCGCGGACGAGAGCGGTGCGCAGCACGTCCAGGTCGGCCGACGGGTGCGCGAGCACGAAGTCCTTGCCGCCGGTCTCCCCGACCAGCCGGGGATACCCCTTGTACCCGGCGATGTTCTCGCCGACGGTCCGCCACAGCTGCTGGAACACCCGGGTGGACCCGGTGAAGTGCACGCCCGCCAGCTCGGGGTGGGTCATCAGCACCTCGGAGATCTCCGGGCCGGCCCCCGGCAGCATGTTGATCACGCCGGCCGGCAGCCCGGCCTCGGCCAGGAGCTCCATGGTCAGCGACGCGGCGAGCTGCTGGGTCGGCGACGGCTTCCACACCACGACGTTGCCCATCAGCGCGGGCGCGGTCGGCAGGTTGCCGGCGATGGCGGTGAAGTTGAACGGCGTGATCGCGTAGACGAAGCCCTCGAGCGGCCGGTGGTCGGTGCGGTTCCACACGCCCGGGGCGTTCGCGGACGGCTGCTCGGACAGCACCTGCCGGGCGAACTGCACGTTGAAGCGCCAGAAGTCGGCCAGCTCGCAGGCGGCGTCGATCTCCGCCTGGTACGCCGTCTTGGCCTGGCCGAGCATCGTCGCGGCGTTCATCCGGGCCCGCCACGGGCCGGTGAGCAGGTCGGCGGCACGCAGCAGGATGGCCGCCCGGCTGTCGAATTCCAGCTCGCGCCAGGCCCGGGCCGCGGCCAGTGCGGCCTCGACGGCCGCCTTGGCGTCGTCCTGCTGGCTGTGGGCGCTGTGCCCGAGGACGCGGGCGTGGTCGAAGGGCGCCACCACGTCGAAGTCCGGACCCGACGGCCGGTGCCGCTCACCGCCGATGACGGCGTCCAGCTGCCGCGGCGAGCCGAAGGTGCCGAGCGCCGCGACGAGCTCGTCGCGCTCCTTGCTGCCGGGCGCGTAGGTCAGCACCGGCTCGTTGACGGGCAGCGGCGGTCGGGTCACGGCGTCCATGACGGCTCCTCGGGTGGTGCGGCGGTCGGTGGTGGTGCGGGGCGACTGCGGGCGGTGCCGTCCGGGCACGGGGTGGCACGAGGTGGCACGGGACGGCACCTGACTGCACGGGACGGTCAGGAACGGGTGGCCAGCGCCCGCAGGAAGAACAGGAGGTTGGCGGGACGCTCGGCGAGCCGCCGGGTGAAGTAGCCGTACCAGTCCGTCCCGTACGGCAGGTACACCCGCACGGTCCGGCCGGCGGCCGCCAGCCGCCGCTGCTCCTCGGGCCGGATGCCGTACAGCAGCTGGTGCTCCCAGCTGTCCGGCGTCCGGCCGTGGTCGGCGGCGAGCCGCTCGGCGATGGCGATCATGCGCGGGTCGTGGGACCCGATCATCGGGTAGCCCTGGCCGGCCATCAGGATCTTCATGCCCCGCACGTAGGCCAGGTCGACCTCGGCGCGGTCGGTGTACGCCACCTCGGCCGGCTCGTCGTAGGCGCCCTTGACCAGCCGGACCCGCGAGCCCGGCCCGGTGAGCGCGCGCAGGTCGGCCTCCGAGCGGCGCAGCATGGCCTGCACCGCCACGGCGACGTCCGGGTGCGCCTCGCGCAGCTCCCGGAGGATCGCCAGCGTGGAGTCCACGGTGGTGTGGTCCTCCATGTCCAGGTTCATCCGGGCCCCGCACCCGTAGGCGGCGTCCGCGATCTTGCGCGCGCCGACGGCCGCGTACTGCTGGCCGTCCACGCCGGAGGACGCCGGCAGGGCCTGGCCGATGGCCGACAGCTTGACCGACACCTCCGCGCCGCGGGCCAGGCCGGCGGCCGAGAGCGCGGCCAGCACCTCGAGGTAGGCGGCGACGGTGGCGTCGGCCTGTGCGGTGGTGACGGTGTTCTCCCCCAGGTGGTCCAGGGTGACCTGCAGCCCGGCGTCGTGCAGCGACCGGACGGCAGCGACCGCCGAGGCGGTGGTCTCGCCGGCGACGAACCGCTGCACCACCGTGCGGGTCACCGGCAGCCGGGTGCTCAGATCGCGGACCGCGGCACTGTCGGACACCACCAGGATCGGCTTGCGCAACAGGTACACCAGGGTCTCCTCGGTGTCGGCGGCCATAATCGTGCGAACGTACGATTATGGCCGCCAGGGTAGCAGGGGCCGGGGGTGCCGTCACGGGTCGGCCCCGCGGCCCCGGCGGGCTCATCGGGCCGCGACGGCCCGGCGCCGGACCAGCGGACGGACCCGCTGTCCCCCGGCCGGTGGACGGCCGGATTCCACCGCGGCGTCCACCGGTCCGCGGACGGCGTGCGACCGTCCCGGCCACCAGAGTGGTCCTCAGCGACAACCGCCGCAGGTCATCAGCTCTCGAGAGAGGCACCCGCCATGAGCACCACCACCTACCCGTCCGCCGACACCGTTCTCGACCTGCAGTACCCGATGCCGGTGGCCACCTACGGCAGCTACACCCAGGCCCAGCGCGCGGTGGACTACCTCGCCGAGCGGCAGTTCCCGGTCGCCAACGTGCAGATCGTCGGCACGGACCTGCGGTCGGTCGAGCGCGTCACCGGCCGGCTCACCCGCGCGCGCTTCACCCTCGCCGGCGCGCTGTCCGGCCTGTGGATGGGGCTGTTCGTCACGCTGGCGTTCGTGCTGCTGACGGGCCACCTGTCCTGGGCGCTCGTCGCCGTCACGCCGCTGATCGGCGCCCTGTTCGGCCTGCTGTGGAGCGCTCTGGGCTACAGCGCGGTGAGCCGGAACGGTGCCCGGGACTTCACCTCCCGCACGGAGCTGCGGGCGACGAGCTACCAGATCCTGGTCGAGCACTCGCTCGCGGCCCAGGCGCACGCGCTGCTCAGCGAGCTGACCCCGCCGGCCACCGCCCGGTGAGGCGGCGGACGGCCCCGCAGCACACCACCACTGCCGCGGACCGGTCCTGCAGCACACCGGCACCGCGCCGGGACCCGGCCGGGCGGACACTGTCCGCCCGGCCGCTTCTCACGTCAGGCGACCCCGCAGGATGCTGATGCCCGAGTGCGCCGGGTTGCCGTCCGGCGGCTCGTCCGAGATGTCGACGGTCGAGTACTGGGACACGTCGATGCCGTGCGGCACGGCGAAGCTGCCGGAGCCGTCGGTCAGGGCACCGAGCGTCACCATCCGCCCGTCGGACCCGAGCAACCAGACCACGTAGGACCCGTTCACCGGCGGCAGGCCGGTTGCGGCGACGGTCACCGTCATGCCGTCGGACGTGCGGAACATCCGCGCCACCCCGGTCTCGGCCGGCGTGCCCGGCCCGCCGGGGACGGCCGCCAGCGCGGCCGTGGCCGCCGGCGCCGGCTGCCCGGTCCCGTCCGCGCCGCGGACGGCGTAGCCGATGAGCGCGCCCACCACGCCGACCACGACGGCCGCCGCCAGCGAGAGCAGCGCCTGCCGCACCCGGCGCGGACCGGCCGCCGGGCGACCGCCGGCCACCCGCCGGGGCGCCGTCGCCGGGGCGACCACCCGGTCGCGGTCGCCGCGGCGGTCGGGGCCCGCTTCCAACGCGTCGCCGGCACGCCCGGTCCCGGCCGGCTCGGCGACCGGCGTCGGGCGGTCGGGGGACGCTCCGGCACGGTCCTGGTCGTCCAGACCGAGCTCCGCGGCGATGGCGGACCAGACCCGCGGCGGTGGCGGCACGAGGTCGCCCAGGTCCTCCAGCCGGGCCAGGTCGACGGCGCGGGCCAGCTCCGCCACCTCGGTGCGGCACTCGTCGCACCCGACCAGGTGCTGCGCGACCGACTCGTCGCCGGCACGCCGGTCCCGGTCCCCGGGTCGTGCGGTGTCTGCGGCGCCGGGGACGTCCGGGTCGATGCCGAGCGCGAGCAGCGCGAGGTCGGCGGCGTCAGGATGTTGCACCGTCCACCTCCCACAGCTTGCGGAGCCGGGTCAGCCCGCGCCGGATGTGGCTCTTGACCGTGCCCAGGGGCAGTCCGGTGGTGCTGGCGATCTCCGTGTGCGTCAGCCCGTCGTAGAAGGCCATCCGCAACACTGTTCGTTGCTCGACCGGCAGACGATTGATGCCGTCGGTGACGACCACCTGATCCACGACCTGTTCCTGCGCCACCGGCTGCGTCGGCTGTGCGAGACCGCCCACCCTGGTCTGGATGCGCAGGATGCGCTGCCGGTCGCTGAGCCGATCGGCGAGCTGCCGGCGGGTGATGCCGAGCAGCCACCCGCCGAGCGACCCGCGCTCCGGGTCGTAGCCGGCGCGGCCGCGCCAGGCCCGGACGAACACCTGCTGCACCAGATCCTCGGCGTCGTGGTGGTCGTGCAGGGCCAGCAGACCGATGCGGTAGATCATCCCGCCGAACCGGTCGTACGCCTGGCGAAGTGCACCGGCATCCCCCGCGCCGAACTGACGTTCCAGTTCCGGGTCCCGCTCGGGGCCGGGACGCCCAGCGGACCCCACACCGGCAGCGTAGTGGACCACCGGGGCGCTCGGTCCCGGCCACTGCCCGGGCACCGACGACCCCACGGACGGCGCCGACGGCACCGAGGACGCCGACGGGGCCGCGGCCGCGATCGGGTGCTCCGGCGGCGTCACGTCCCGGCCGGGACGGCGGTGACCGCGACGTTGTCCTCGTAGCTCAGGGTGTCGCGGTCGAACTCGCCGCCACAGGTCATCAGGACCAGCCGGGAGGCGCCGCCGCGGTCGAACAGCCGGTCCATCGGGACCGCCGTCTTGTGCCACTCCTCGCGGGCGACGACGGTGAACCGCCGGACCGCGCCGGACGCGTCGACGGTCTCGATGCGATCGCCTGGTGCCAGGTCGCCGATCCGGGCCAGCACCCCGACCCCCTGCTCGTGGTCGTCGACGTGGCCGGTGATCACCGCCGACCCGCGGGCCGACCCGGGTGCGGGGCCGAAGCGGTACCACCCGGTGCGGCGCACGTCCCGCGGGATGTCGACGTTGCCGTCGCCGTCCACGCCGACGGCGTCCACCGGAGCCGACACCCCCAGCGCCGGTATCCGCAGCCGCTCCGGTGGGGCGGGCGGTGCGACGTCCCGCACGGCGGCCGGACGGTCGGCTGCCGCCGGACGGTCCGCGATTCCCGGCGGACGCTCCCCGGTTGCCCGCGGACGGGCGGTGGCAGTGCTGCGGGTCGGCGCGGGGCCGGTGCCGGCGGTGTCCCGACCCGGCGTGGTCGCCGTCGTCGCCGGGGTCCGGGACGGTCGCGGGCGGCCCGCGGCCGCCGGCCGGGACGTGGTCGCGGCGGCCGCCGCGCCGGTTGGCACCGTAGCCGTAGAAAGGTTCGAGGTGGTCGGCGTTGTCGTGGCTCCGGCGGCGAGACCACCGGTGGCGCCGGTTGCGTCGGGGCCGGGGTCACCGGACTCGAGTGCCAGCGCCTCGGCCGCCGCGGCGCCCACCTCGGTCACCGTCTGCCCGGCCGGCGCCGGCCCCGGCAGCAAGGCGATCACACCGGCGCAGAGCAGCAGGACCAGGCCCGCCGCCAGGCCGGTCCACGCGGCCCGGCGACGGGTGTCCCGGGAGTGCGCCCGTCCGGGGTCCCGCCCGGTGGAGGGGCCACCGGGCGGGACGTCGGGGACGGTCAGCGTGCCCGCCCGGCGGTCAGCCGGCGGGCGCTGACCAGGGCGAGGCCGGCGCCGACCACCACGAGGGCGGCCACCACCGTGCCGGGGACGGCACTGTCCTGCGGGCCGGTGCCTGCAGGGACGCCGGACGGAGCGGAGCCGAGCCCGTCGACGGTGAAGCTGACCAGCGCCAGCGTCTTGTCGGACGCGCTGCCGATGGCGTGCACGAAGGTCGCGGTGCCCTCGGCCAGGTCGACGTCGGCCGGGCCGATGGCCACGGTGTCGGTCCCGGCGAGCACGACGTCGGCGGAGACGGTGCCGGCCGGCACGACGAGCGCACCCTGCTGGCCGTTGGTCACGTCGGACAGCACCACGGTGCCGCCGGCCCGCACGTCCACCGCTGGTGCGGCCGCGGTGTGCCGGACCACGAGTCGCGCCTGCCCGGCGGGCACCGCCGACACGTCGTCGTTGAACGCGGTGAGCGACGGCGCACCGTCGGCGTCCAGGTGGGCGACCAGCGAGACGTTGCTCCCGGCAACGACGTCCGCGGTGCCGGACAGTACGGGCGAACTGTCGTCCGCGGCATCCGCTGCAGTGATGGCGATCTGGTGCGCGCCTGCCGGAACCTGCAGCGGCCCTTGCGCTGTCGCCGGCTGGAAGTCGTCGAGAGCCTTGGTGCCGTCCACGTAGACGTCGACCGGGGTGCCCGGGATGCTGTGGACCACGTAGACGGTGCCGGTGTCGGCGGCCGATGCGGTCCCGGCGCCGAGCACGGCCGTCGCACCGGCGATGCAGGCAACTCCGGCCAGGGAGATCCAGCGCTTCATGCGTCCTCCTCGAGTGGGGTGCAGTGCCTTCTCGCTCCCCCTACCCCGACCTCACCGGGAATGGATGCGGGCCGTTGACCCAACCTTTACCGCGACATTCCCGAGGCGGCGGGTCAGGAGGACGCCCCCGCCTCGGCCACCAGCGCGACGGCGTTCACTACCATCCGGACGGCGAAGAAGCACTCCCAGCGATCACGCACCAGCGCAGCCCTGCTCGGCTGACCGCAAAGGACGCACGCCGAGCAGCGCTCGGCCGGTGCGCGGCAGGGCCGACACGGCCGTCGACGCTCCCCGGGTGCGCCGACCGCCCCGCCCCCGCAGGCGCGCGCCCCGGGATGCCAGCACCCCGGCACGCCGTCGGCCCGCTCGTAATCGGACGGTCGTACGATCACCCCGTGACCTCGGCGACCCGGCGGCAGCCGCCCGACGTGCGGCGGTCCATGCTGCTCGAGGCGGCGCGGTCGGTGATCGCCGACCGCGGGTTGCACGCGACGACGGTGCGCGACGTCGCGGCGGCCGGCGGGGTCGCGGTCGGCACGGTGACGTATCACTTCTCCGGCATCGCCGAGGTGCTGGCCGGGGTGCTCGAGCTGGAGATGCAGAGCTACTCGGACCCGATCTGGGCACGCGCGGCGCAGGCGGCCAGCGGCCGGGACGGTCTGGCCTCGCTGCTGGACGGGCTGCTCGCCCCGGACGACCGCGCGCACGAGCACTGGAAGCTGTGGCTGGACTTCTGGACCCTGGCCGCGCACCAGCCGCGGTACGCGGAATGGCAGTCCCGCGTCTACCGGCAGCTGCACGAGCTCGTCGAGCGGTTGCTGACCAGGGGCGTCGAGGACGGGTCGCTGACGGTGGACGACCCGGCCGAGACGGCCGTCGAGCTGGTCGCCCTGCTCGACGGGCTGGTCGTCCAGGCCTACCTGCCCGGATCGCGGCTCGACCCCGCGCGCGCCCGCGCGGTGATCCGACGGCACCTGCAGCGGTACGCCAGCTCCTGATCCGGCCCCTCCCATCACGGCCTGGCGACGACGACCACCCCGTTGCCCTCCGGGTCCGCAGCCCGCCACCGCTCCGTGGATCCGTCCAAGGGCCGACCACCGGCGGCGACGGCCGCGGCGACGCGCGCTGGCGCCACGTCCACCGGCAGCGCCAGCTCGAGCTCCACCGGGGCGGCGCCCGGCGGTCACTGCCCTACCGCGACCCACCGCGCTGCTCATCACGGACCGTCGCGTGTACACATCGGGGAGTCACCGGGTGCCGTCGGGGCGCCGGCTCCTAGACTTTGCGGAACATCGCCCGGCGGGGTCGGCCCGCGCCCGGGCGTCGGAGCCCATCGACAGGACCGACGTGGACGACGAGACCGCCCCGGCAGCAGCGACGATCACGACGGCGGAGCCGCCGCCCGACCGGCAGCAGCACAGCGGCGCCCAGCCGGTCGAGCCCGCCCGGCAGCCACCGAGGATCCTGGTGCTGGCCCGCCGGTTGCCGTTCACCACGGCCTACGTCGTGATCACGCTGGTGCTGTCGGTCGCGTTCGGCACGCTGTGGTCCGGGATCGAGCAGAAGTCCTGGTACGGCTGGGTGGCCTACGGCCTGCCGGCCTTCGAGCAGGGCCGGTGGCACACCCTGGTCACCGGTGTGTTCTTCGCGCTCTACCCCGTCTACTACGTGTTCGTCGCCGGTGCCTTCGCGCTGCTCACCGGTTTCGCCGAGTGGCGGCTGGGGACGGCGCGCACCGCGGTGCTGACGATCGTCTACCAGCTCGCTGCCGTGCTGCTGGTCGCGCTGTTCTTCCTCGCCTTCCGCAACACCGGCTGGGACTGGGTGGCGCAGCGCAGCACCGAGACCGACGTCGGGTTCTCGGCCGGGATGATGGCGGTCGTCGGCGTGGCCAGCGCCACCGTGCCGCCGCCCTGGCGGCTGCGGCTGCGGCTGGCGATCTGGGCCTACGTGCTGTTCTCGATCGCCTACATCGGGCAGATGGCCGACGCGGAGCACCTGGCCGCGGTCTGCCTGAGCCTGCCGTTCTCCACCCGGCTCGCCGGCCCGCGCGCCCGGCGCGCCCGGGCCTGGCCCACCCGTCACGAGGTCCGGCTGCTGGCCTTCGTGACGGCCGTGGTGGTCGCCCTGTCCCAGCTGCTCGGCGCGCTGCTGCCGGACCGGCTCACCCCGTTCGGGCCGGCCGAAGACGGCAGCGACGGCGTGTGGTGGGCGCTGGCGCTCAACCTCCTGATCGCGCTACTGATCGCCAACGGCCTGCGCCGCGGCTACCGGTGGGCGTGGTGGGTCGAGGTCGTCGTGCTGGCGATCCCGCTGCTGCTGGCGCTCGGCGTCATCGTGCTGCTCGTGGCGGCGCAGTTCGTCGACGACGCCGACATCACGCTCGACGACGTCCTGCAGTTCGCCGCCAGCTCGCTGTTCTCGCTGGCCTTCTTCGTGCTGCTGATCGCCGCCCGGCGGTCGTTCGCGGTCCCGCGGCGCGGCAAGCGCAAGCGGGCGACGGGGTCGTCGCAGCCCGACGCGGCCAAGGCGCTGCTGCGGCGGTGGGGCGGCGACACGATCTCCTGGATGACCACCTGGCCGGAGAACCGGCACATGATCACCCAGGACGGCGAGTCCTACATGGCCTTCGTCCGGCACGCGGGGGTCGCCGTGGCCCTGGGCGACCCGGTCGGCCCGCCGGAGGCGCTGGCATCCACGCTCGACGAGTTCGTCGCGCTGTGCGACCGGGCCGGGATGGTGCCGTACATCTTCTCCTGCACCGCGCGGACGGCGGCGGAGACGGAGCGGCTGGGCTGGCAGAGCGCGCAGGTGGCCGAGGACAACCTCGTCGACCTGCCGCAGCTGGAGTTCAAGGGCAAGAAGTGGCAGGACATCCGGACGGCGCTGAACAAGGCGCCCAAGGAGGGCATCGAGTTCCGGATGGTCACCCTGGCCGAGCAGCCCTGGTCGCTGGTCCGCCAGGTCGAGCACCTGTCCCAGGAGTGGCTCGGCGACAAGAAGCTGCCGGAGATGGGCTTCACGCTCGGCGGTCTCACCGAGGCGCTCGACCCGGACGTCAAGGTCGGCCTGGCTGTCGACGCGGCCGGCAAGGTGCACGGCGTGACGTCGTGGATGCCGGTCTACGGCGGCGACGACCGCATCGTCGGGTGGACCCTGGACCTCATGCGGCGCGCGGACGGTGGCTTCCGGGCGACCATGGAGTTCCTGATCGCCTCGTCCTGCCTGTACTTCAAGGAGCAGGGCGCGCAGTTCGTGTCCCTGTCCGGGGCGCCGCTGGCCCGCTCCACCCCGGACCCGGACCGCGGCGAGTCGGCCGTCGACAAGCTGCTCGACAGCCTCGGCGGCACCCTCGAGCCGGTCTACGGCTTCCGGTCGCTGCACGCCTTCAAGGCCAAGTTCCAGCCGCGGCTCTCGCCGATGTACATGGTGTTCCGGGACGAGGCCGACCTGCCGCGGATCGGCGTCGCCATCACCCGCGCTTACCTGCCGACGGCCGGCCTGGGCGACATGCTGGCGGTGGTCCGGCACTGAGTTCGGCGCGGGTCGCCCGGACCGTCAGTCCTCGATGACGTCCCGGCCCTCCCGGCGCAGCCGGGCCAACCCGTCGAGCATCCGCTGGAGCACCTCGGGTTCGTGGCCGGGCCAGTCGGCCACCTCGCCGACGACGCGCAGGGGGTCCCGGGACCGGTAGGACCGGGTCGGGTTGCCCGGGAACCGCTTGTCGGTGACGTTCGGATCGTCCTCGAACGGGCCGGACGGCTCCACCACGTAGATGCGCCCGGGCCGGCCGTCGCGGGCCAGCGCCGCGGCGAGTTCGGCGCCCCAGACGGCCGTCTCGAGCACCGAGGTGAAGTAGACGTTGTTGGACACCCGGCCGCGCTGGAAGTTCGACTCCCGTCCCGGGACCAGCTCGTCACCGACGGCCAGCGCCACCCGGGTGCCGTGGAAGAACGGGCCCGGCACGCGCCCGCAGGTGGCGAAGGTGACGGGCCGATCGGCGGCCCGGGCGGGACCGGTCGCACCGGTCGTCTCCGGGCTCCCGGTGCCGGCCGTGTCGCTGATCCCGGCCGTACCGCCCGTGCCGGCAGTGCCGCCTGTGCCGCCCGTGCCGGCCGTGCCGGCGGTGCCGGCCGGGTTCTCGGTGTCGGCGGTGTCCGCCATCGGTCCGTCCCCCGTCCCCTCGCCCGATCTGGTGCTGGCGTCCGCCGGGTCCCTGGCCGTCGGCCTCACGGTCCCGGCGCGGTGTCGGTGTCGCCGACCGGCAATCCGCGCCGCCCACCCGCGCTGCCCACCCGCGCTGTCGCGGACGGCGCGGAGGCCGGGTGACACCGGACGCGCCGTCCGACCGGGACGATTGTGCCGCCGACCCACCCCGCGCCGGGGCCGGTCGCTGCTCCCGGACGCCGGGACTGCCTCGGTCGTCGCCCGGTCCCCTGCCGCCCGGTCCGCCCGCCGCCGGGTCGTCCCGTCCCGCGCCTCTGGTAGACCGTTCCCGTCCCGCCCACGTGTGCGCCGGGTGGCAGGTGTCGGCCCGGCGCACCCCCGCCGTCAGGAGTCGTGCATGCAGGTCGCCGGTATCTCGGCCGTCGTCACCGGAGCCGCGTCGGGGTTGGGGGCCGCCACCGCCCGGGCGCTGGCCGACGCCGGCGCCGCCGTCGTCGGGCTGGACCTGGCGGCCGGGTGGGAGCGGGCACCGCTCACCGACGCCGCGGGCGGCGGGGACACCCCCGGTGCCACCGACCGCACGGCCGCGCCCGGACGGGTGCTGCCCGTCGCCGGGGACGTGCGCGAGCCGGACGACGTCGCCGCCGCCGTCGCCGCGGCCACGGGCAGCGGGTCTCCGCTGCGGATCGCCGTCAACTGCGCCGGGGTGGCGACGCCCGGGCGGGTGCTCTCACGCCGCGGCGTGCACGACCTCGACCAGTTCGCCCGCGTGGTCGGCATCAACCTGATCGGCACGTTCAACGTCGTCCGGCTCTGCGCCGAGGCCATGGCCGCCACCGACCCGGTCGACGACGAGGGCCAGCGCGGGCTCGTGGTGAACACCGCCTCGGTAGCGGCGTTCGACGGGCAGATCGGCCAGGCCGCCTACTCGGCCTCCAAGGGCGGCGTCGCCGCGATGACCCTGCCGCTGGCACGCGACCTGGCGGGGAGCGGCATCCGGGTGATGACGATCGCCCCGGGCATCCTGGACACGCCGATGATGGCGGGCATCACCGAGGAGTTCCGGACCGCGCTGGCCGCGACCGTGCAGTTCCCGCGGCGGTTCGGCCGGCCCGACGAGTACGCGGCGCTGGTGCTCGCCTTCGCCGCGCAGGACTACCTCAACGGCGAGGTGGTGCGGCTGGACGGCGGACTGCGCATGCCACCGCGCTGAGCGGCTCCGAGGGTGGTCGAGTGGGCCGGCATCGACGGCCCGCGCCGGGTTGACATGGTGCAGTCTTTGTTCGCTGACATAGCTGCACGTTTGTATGGTGGGGCCGCCACCCCATCACCCAAAGGACCCCTCATGACGACTGCATCCCCGCCGGCGCACCCGATCCGGGTAGCCATCATCGGCGTCGGCAACTGCGCCAGCTCGCTGGTCCAGGGCGTCGAGTACTACCGCAACGCCGACCCGGACACCCGTGTCCCCGGCCTGATGCACGTCCGGTTCGGCGACTACCACGTCGGCGACGTGCAGTTCGTGGCCGCGTTCGACGTGGACGCCAAGAAGGTCGGCCTCGACCTGGCCGACGCGATCGGCGCCAGCGAGAACAACACCATCAAGATCGCCGACGTGCCGGCCACCGGCGTCACCGTCGCCCGGGGCACCACCCTGGACGGCCTGGGGCGGTACTACCGGGAGACCATCACCGAGTCCGACGCCGAGCCGGTCGACGTGGTCGCGGCGCTCCGCGAGGCCGCCGTCGACGTCGTCGTCTGCTACCTGCCCGTCGGGTCCGAGCAGGCCGCGAAGTTCTACGCGCAGTGCGCGATCGACGCCGGTTGTGCCTTCGTCAACGCGCTGCCGGTCTTCATCGCCGGCACGCCGGAATGGGCCGAGCGCTTCCGCGCCGCCGGGCTGCCGATCATCGGCGACGACATCAAGAGCCAGGTCGGCGCCACCATCACGCACCGCACGATGGCCAAGCTGTTCGAGGACCGCGGCGTGGTGCTGGAGCGCACCATGCAGCTGAACGTCGGCGGCAACATGGACTTCATGAACATGCTCGAGCGCGACCGGCTCGAGAGCAAGAAGATCTCCAAGACGCAGGCCGTCACGTCGCAGGTGCCGCACGAGATGGGCTCCGGCAACGTGCACATCGGCCCCAGCGACTACGTGCAGTGGCTCGACGACCGCAAGTGGGCCTACGTCCGGCTGGAGGGCCGGGCCTTCGGCGACGTGCCGCTGAACCTGGAGTACAAGCTCGAGGTCTGGGACTCGCCGAACTCGGCCGGCGTGATCATCGATGCCGTCCGCGCCGCCAAGATCGCGCTGGACCGCGGCATCTCGGGCCCGCTGTACTCGGCGGCGTCGTACTTCATGAAGTCCCCGCCCCAGCAGTTCCCGGACGACCTGGCCCGGGACAACGTCGAGCGCTTCATCCGCGGCGAGCTCGACGCCTGATCGCGCGCGCGGTGCGCCCGCCCACCGCGGGCGCACCGCGCGCCGGTCAGCGGCAGTCAGCGGTAGGCGGCCGCCGCGCGCGGTGCGCGGCGGGGCGACCGGCAGGTCAGCGGCCGGCCGCGGCCGGCACCGCTGCGGCCGCCGGACCGTACTGCTGCAGCCCCGCAGCCGCAGGGCCGTCCAGGTCCGCGGCGGACGGCACCGACCAGGACCGCTCGGTGATCCACCGGCGCAGCGCCAGGGTCGCGCGCACGTCGTCCTCGTTGTACTGCAGGATCCGCCGCGCCATGGCAGCGTCGACCGGCTCCACCGGACCGGCGCCGGCGTGGGCGGTCGACCCCGTGCCGGCCGTGCCGTTCATGCCGTCCGTGCCGTCCGTGCCGAGGCTCCCGGCCGCGCCGACCGCCACCCGGTACCAGGCCATCGAGTTCTCGCCGCCCGGCTCCCGGTCGCGCCAGCCGAACCCGGTCAGCGGGGCCAGCACCTTGAGCTTCATCGATCCCGGGACGACGAACTGGTCGCGGATCTCCTGGTAGATGTCGACCCACTGGCCACCCGAGCAGAACGCGTCGATCTCCGCAGCCGGCGGCATCCCGGGCTGGTCGGGGAAGCGCCGGGGCGCGGACCGCAGCCAACGTTCCTCCGCCTGCCGCGAGTAGCAGTACGCCGCGAACGTCAGGCCGTGCGCGGCCGCCGCGGACCGGATGCCTTGCAGGTACGCCCAGAACTCGGCGAAGGCGCGGCCCTCGTCCCTATCCGGCAGAGGCCGCCAGGTCACGAACGGGCGGTAGCCCGGCCGCAACCCCAACCGCTGCACGGCGGGCCCCGACAGGTAGGTCCCCCACAGGTAGGCGCCGTCGTCGAGGTAGGACTCCATGTCGACGTCGAGTTCCAGGTCGGCGCGGGGCACCGACGCGGACGCACCGCGACGCACCAGCTGAGCGCCGCTGATCCAGGCCTTGGCGCGCACCCGGGCGGTGCCGGCCAGCCCGTTCGACAGCGGCAGCGACCCGAGCAGCTCCGCCGGCGCCTGGGCGAGCTCGTCGACCGTGCGCACGCCGGCCGTCCGCAGCGCGCTCACGTCCGTCCCGGAGACCAGCAACGACACGTCGCGCAAGGCGACGAGCTGCGACTCGCACACCGGCCACCAGGGGCAGCGCCGGCACTCCGCGATCCGCGACGGTTCGGCCAGCGCGGCCGCGCCGGTGGCCGCGGTGGCGGCCACGGCGAGCCGGTCCGCGAAGCGGCTGTCGTACTCGGCCAGCACCCCGCTCGCCGACAGCTCGTGCCAGAGCACGTACCCGGCGTCCTCGTGCGGGGACTCGTCGGTCCCGGGGCCCCGCCCGATCACCCCGCCCGCGGGCAGGGCGGTGGCCAGGCCCAGCTCCTGGAGCAGCCGCACGTGGTGGGCCAGGGCCAGCGCGTCCTCCGGGTGCGAGCGCATGCGCCGCCCAGTGTGCTCGAACCGGCCCGGCTCGACGGGATCCGCTCCCGACGACCCCGCTGCGGCGGCGACGGCGGCGGCCGCCATCGACGCCACCGCCGACAGCCGGGCACCGGACCCGGCGTCGGTGGTGCGGTGGTTGCGCACCAGCACCGGCAGGTAGCCGCCGTCGGTGGCCCGCAGGAGCAGGTCCGGGCTGCCGTCCCGGGTGGCCGAGGACAGCTGGGGGCGGACGACGACGGCCGGGCGGTCCCCTGGATCGCCAGGGTCCCAGTCGGCGCCGGCGACGGCGCCGGGCTGGGCCAGGACGCCGGCCAGGATCCGGTTGCGGTGCTCGGCCGCGTCGGCCCACCGCTGGCGCACGCCGTCGTCCGCGGGGAGCTGCCGCTCGCGGGGAGCGGTCGGGTCCGCGTCCAGGTGCACCCGGCGACGGCACCGGGCGGCGGCGACCGCGCCGAGCCGGGGTGGCCGGGCCTCCCGAGCCGACCCGCCGACCAGCACGGCGGCCGGGACCTGCACCGGCACGGACCCCGCCGCGGCCACCTCCGCCCCGAGCTGCGCCACCGTGTCTGCCTGCATGCCGATCAGGGTAGGAGCGCCCACCGACAGCCCGGGTGCAGCGCGCGGGGCGAGTCCGGGCTGGGCCACCCGGACCGCCGCCTCTAGGCTGGGCGGACCACAGGTCGGGCCGTGCTGCCCGGGGGCGCCGATCGGCCGGCGACCCGGCAACGATCCGGCGCGGGACACCGCACGCACAGGAAGCAGAGGTCGGCCCCATGCTCCGTTCGAAGAAGTCCCGCCGCAGCGGCAAGAGCGGTAAGGACGGCAAGCAGCGGGCACCCGAGCAGCCGCGTGGGGCCATCGCCACGCTGACCGATCCGAAGACCGCGCGGAACGCCGTCGCCGTGGCGCGCCTGGCCGGCCCGGCGCTGGCGCCGCTCGCCCTGCGGGCGTCCACCGCCGCCCGCAGCCTCATCGACCACCGGCGCGCGGCGAAGCTGGGCGTGCCGGTCGACCAGGTGGCGGCCTACCGGGGGCCGGCCGGGCCGTCCCTGGCCCGCATCGACACCCTGGAACAGGCCGTCGAGGACCTGCGCCGCCGGCGCGGTGGCGACACCAGGGTCGCCGGCTTCGCCGACACCGCGCGCGGCCGGTTCGCCGACCTGCGGGCCGCGGCGCACGCCGCCGCCCCCATGCCGCCGGGACGCCGCCGGGTCACCCTGCGCGCCATCGGCGGCGAGATCAGCCGGCTGGAATCGGCCCTGCTGACGTACCTCGTCAACACCTCGGCCTGAGGCCACTCCCGGTGCCGGTCGCCCCGTCCCGCCGTGCGGCCGCGCCGCCCGGTCGGTCGGGGCTCCCCGGACCGTCCCCCCGCGATCGCGCGGTGCCCCGGCGCCTCGGTGACGCGGATCCTGCGGCGGTCCGGCTCGCCCGCACCGCCGTCTTCGCCGCCACCAGCACGGTGACGGCCGCCATGGGGCACGCGCTGGGCGGCGGCGGGCTGCCGGACCCGGCCGTGCTGGTGACCGCGGGTCTGGGGGTCGGGACCTTGACCGCAACCGCCGCCCGCGGCCGGCGACGGTGGATTGAGACGGTCGCCCTGCTGGCCGGTGCCCAGCTCCTCTTCCACGTCCTGTTCTCGCTGCACCACGGGCACCCCGCCGGCCACCCCGCCGGGCTGCTCGCCTTCCACGCGGTCGCCGCGCTGGTCACCGGGGTGGTGCTGGCCCGCGGCGACGCCGCGGCTGCGGCCCTGCGCCGCGCCGGCCGCGCCGTCGTCCGTGCGCTCACCGCGGCACCGCCCGTCGCGATCCCCGGGCCGAGCGCGCTGCCGGCTTCCCGGCCGGCCGCGGCCGCCCGGACCGCGCTGCTCGCCCGGTGCGCGCCCCGGCGGGGTCCGCCGGCCGGCGCGCGCCCGCTGCCGGCCTGATCCCGGCCGCGGCTCGCCTCCCGTCCCGCCCGCCGCTCCGGCAGGCCGGCGGTTGCCTGCTGCCCGACCTCGGCGGCGTCACCCGCCCTCGGCCGCGCACCGGCCGGCGGCCGATGTCACCGCGCGTGCACCCGGAGACGGACAGCGTCTGCGTGCTGCTGCCGTCCGTCGCTGACAGCACGCCACCGCACGGCACCGCAGGCTGGCCGGCGGCCCGGCGGCACCGGCTGCGGCCCGGGCCGGGTCCGTCCGGCCGGCACCGCGGCACCGATGTCCACTCGTCCACAGACCTGAAGAAGGAACTCTCGTGTCGCATCCACCCCGGCGGCGCCTCGGCGCCCGCCTGCTCGCCCTCTCCACCCTGACCGTCCTGGGGCTGGCCGTCCCGGCGACCGCCGCGCTCGCTCACGTCACCGTCGGCCCGGCGTCCATCACGGCCGGCACCTACTCCGTCCTGGCGTTCAAGGTGCCCAACGAGTCCGCCACGGCGAAGACCTCGGAGGTCGCCGTCACCCTGCCGTCCGACCACCCGTTCGCCTCCGTCTCCGCCCGGCAGTTGCCCGGCTGGACGGCAACCCTGACCCGCACCAAGCTGCAGAACCCCGTCACCGACGACGACAACGCCACCATCACCGAGGCCGTCACCACCGTCACCTGGCGGGCCGACGCGTCCTCCCGGATCGCGCTGGGCCAGTACGTCGAGTTCGATCTGAGCGTCGGCCCGGTGCCCGACGTGCGCGAGCTGTCCTTCCCGGCCGTCCAGACCTACGACGACGGCACCGTCGTCCGGTGGAACCAGCCGACGCCGGCCTCCGGTGAGGAGCCGGAACACCCGGTGCCGACCCTCGCCGTGACGCCGGCGGCGGCCTCGTCGACCGCGCCGGGGTCCGCGACGTCGTCCCCCGGGACGGGCGCTGCGGCCACTTCCTCGGGTGCCGCGAGCAGCTCCTCCGGGGCGGACACGGCGGCGGCCGGGCCGACCGTCACGGTGACCGCGACGCCGGCCGCCGCTGCCGGGGACAGCGACGGGGCGGCCCGTACCCTCGGCGTCGTGGGGATCGTCGTCGGCGCCGCAGGAGCCCTGCTGGCGGCCGTCGCGCTGCGCAGTCGCCGCGGAGGTGCGGGCTCGTGAGGCCCAGCGCCGCCGCCCAGCGGCCGCACCGCCGGGCTGCAGCCACCGTCGCCCGGCTGGTCGCCGTGGTCGCCGCCGTGCTGGCGACGACGGTCGTCGCCGCGGGCCCGGCGTCCGCCCACGACGTGCTGATCTCGAGCAGCCCGGCGGCGAACTCCACGCTGGCGACCCCGCCCTCGACGGTGACCTTCACCTTCGACCAGCCGGTGCAGAACTTCGAGCCGGTGGTGTCGCTGATCGGACCGGACGGGCAGCAGCACCGCAGCGGGCCGGTCCAGGTCGACGGCAACGTCGTGAGCAGTGCGGTGTCGGGCGGTCCGGCCGGGCAGTGGGTTGCCGCCTACCGCGTGGTCTCCGCCGACGGTCACCCGGTCACCGGCGAGGTCCGGTTCACCGTCACCACCGGGTCGACGGCAGGGCCGGCCGGGTCGGGCGGTGCGACGGCGGCCACCGATCCCATCGCGTCCGCGTCGGGCACCACCGGGTCCGCGGGCGCCACCACCGGTCCGGCCGGCTCCGCCGCGCCGTCCGCGGCCGCCTCGTCCGGCCTGTCCGCGTGGCTGTGGATCGGCCTGGCGGTCGCCGTCGTGCTGCTCGGCGCGGCGGTCGTGGTGCTCGTCCGCGGCCCGCGCCGCCGGACGGGAGCCGCCGGCTCCTGACGGTCCGCGCACGGGCCGCCGCTCGACGCCGCCGCCCCGGAGGTGGCGGTGCCGGGCGGCGGCCGCGGGTCGGGGGGTGGCTGCCCGCTCGGCAGCCCGACGCCTTGTCAGCCGCGGAGGCCGTGCAGCTCCGGGAGCACCTCGCGGGCGAACAGCTCGGTGGTCCGGGCGACGAGCGCCGGGTTGGCGTCGCGGGACCCGGCCACCACGACGATCCGGTCGAGCCCGAGGTCCAGCAGCGCCCCCAGCCGCTCCAGGCAGCGCTCCGGCGGCCCGACGACGGCGAACCGGGCGACGAAGTCGTCGTCCAGCACGGCGGTCTGCCGGGACCCGCCGAGCCCGTGCCGTGCGGTGTCGTAGCCGGCACCGACCTGCTCGATCACCCTGCGGTCCGCCGCGGCAACGTCCCGCCCGGCACCGGCGGACATGCTCGAGAAGTGGGCGAAGATCGCGGTGCTGCCGCGGACCAGGTCGCAGGCCGTCGCGACGTCGGGGTGGCAGGCCACGTTGACGTAGGCGCCGAGCCGCAACCCGGCCGGGTCGAGTCCCGCCGCGGTCCTGGCCGCCCGCGCCGCGGCCACCGCCGCCGCGATCCGGGCGGTGTCCGCGCCCACGGTGAGCAGCACCCCGTCGGCCCGGACGGCGCCCACCGCGACGGTGCGTGGGCCGGTCGCGGCCACCTCCACCGGAACCGGTGACAGACCCAGCCCGGCGATCCAGCCGATCGCTGCACCGGACCCGCTCGGCGGCGGCTCCCCGCGCAGCAGGGCGCGGACGTCGGTCAGGTACCGCTCCAGCTCTCCGGTGGTGGTGGCTGGCAGCCCGGCCTGCACCAGCGCGGAGTCGCCCCGGCCGATACCGAGCACCGCCCGGCCGCCGGACTCGGCGTGGACCGTCGCGATGGCGGCCGCCGTCACGGCCGGGTGCCGGGTGGCGGGGTTCGTGGTGCCCGTGCCCAGCCCCAGCCGGCTGGTCGTGCGGGCGCTGAGCGCCAGCTCGACGTACGGGTCGGCGACCAGGTGCTGGCTGTCGGCGAGCAGCATCCCGTCGAAGCCCTGCTCCTCGACGGACGCGGCCGCGGCCGCGGTGCGGCCCGGGGAGGGGAATCCGTGGATCCAGACCTCGGGCCGCCGCGGCCGCGGCGACGTGTGCGGTGTCAGCGGTGTCATCCGTCCCTTCCCGGGGTCAGCGGGGCCGGGCGTTGGAGGCGGCCACCGGGACCAGTGTCATGATCACCACACCGACCACCAGGTTCGTGCCGGCCAGCACCAGCTGCGACACCAGCGACGCCGTGGTGGTGAACGGCAGCAGCACGGCGAGCGCGGTGAGCAGGCCGGTCAACCAGCCGTAGTACATCGTCGGCCGCGGCGCGAACGCCACCATCCCGTCGTAGACCAGCGCCGCGAGCATCGAGATCAGCGCGGCAATCATGCCGTAGGTCCCGATGTGCAGCGCGGCGTCGGTGTCCGGCAGGACCACCGGGACCCGCAGCACGCCCTGGGCCACCACCATGCCGATGACGCCGGCCATGCCGGCGACCGCGGCGGTGAGGATCGACCCGACCCAGAAGCGCGCCTGGTCCAGCCGGGGACCGCGGCTGATCGGCAGGTCCACGGGCTCCGGCCGGTAGCCCGGCTGGCTCCAGGTGGTCGGCACGTACAGCGGGTCGCCGGCGGGCGGCGCCGGGCGGTAGCCGGGTGCGGCCGGCGGCTGGCGCAGGTCGGCCTGCGGCGCGGCGGGACGCAGCAGCTCGGTGTGGTCGGGCGTCCAGGGCGCCCGGGGGTCGACGGTCTGGGTCATGGCACTCACCTCGGAAGGGATCCGGCGCTGGTATCGGCCGGTTGCATCGAGTCTGTTCCGCGGCCGCGCACCGGACCGTCGGCCGGCCGGTGGTCCCGGCGGTGGAGCTGCGCCGTCCCCCGACCGGTGGACACCGCTGTCCCCCGGCTACGCGGCCGGCAGGCTCACCGTGGCGACCGTGCCGCCCGGCGTGCCCCGGTCCAGGGTCAGCCGGCCGCCGGCGGCCTCGATCCGCAGGCGGTGCGAGGCCACGCCGATGTGCCCCTCCGCCAGGCGCTGCGCCAGCCGGTCCGGGTCGACGCCCGTCCCGTCGTCGGTGACCGTCACGGTGCTGCCACCGGCGTCCCGGCGCAGTTCGATCCAGGCGTGCCGGGCCCGGGCGTGCTTGACGACGTTGATCAGCATCTCGCGGGCCGCCGAGTACAGCAGCAGGTCGTTGGGCAGCCGGCGGTCGTCGTCGGGCGGCTCTACCCGGACCTGCACGGCCACCCGCCCACGCACCTCCGGTGCGGTCGCCAGGTCCCGCAGCGCCTGGGCCAGCCCCGCCTGGGCCAGCACGGCCGGGTGCAGCTGGCTGACCGTCGACCGGAGCAGCTCGGCGGCCGTGACCAGCGCCTGATCGACCCGGTCGAAGGCGCCGGGATCGCCGGTGTCGCGGGCGTCCTCGAGCTCCAGCCGCGCCCCGAGCACGTACTGCAGGGCACCGTCGTGCAGGTGCTCGGCCATCTCCCGACGCTGCCGGTCCGCCAGGGTGGTCAGCTGCGCCAGCAGCTCGGCCCGCTGACCCGCCAGCCGGCCGATCTCGGCCACCCGGTGGCGCTGGATCGCCGACAACCCGACGGCGCCGGCCGAGAGCGCGGCCACCACCACCGTGCGCAGCACCACCGACGACCACGGCTCACCGTCGGTGCCCGGCGAGCCGTTGTAGCTGCGCGCGGCGACGCTGGACAGCAGGTACAGCACGGTGGTGACCACGCCGATGACCACGCCGGTCGCCACCCGCAGCTGCGCCGCCGCCAGCACCGGGATCAGCACCAGGCCGTTGGACAGGATGTACGGGGTCCAGCTCAGCGCGTCGGAGATGCCGCTGACCTGGTTGAGGATGCCGAAGAAGAGCAGGTCGACGGTCAGCACCAGCCACGTCAGCCCCACCAGGTGCTCGGCGTCCAGCCGCAGCCACAGACCGACGGCGACCGCCCACACCGCGTACGCCACCGCGATGGCCAGGCACAGCTCGCTGTAGTACTGCGGCGGCTCCCACAGCACGGTGACCACGGCGAACACCGCCAGCACGGCCCGCAGGCACACGTGCAGCAGGGCGCCGCGCACCGCGTGCTCGGCTACGATCCGCTCCAGGTCGGACCGCGGCGCCCGCCGCCCGGGCCGGCCGGCACGGGTGGTCGCAGGTGCCGACGGCGCGGCGGTCGCACCGGCGGTCGCGGAGTGGGTCGACGCGGTCATCTGTCGGGTCCTGTCTGGAATCCGCGTGGCGTCGGTCCGGCGCCGCACCGATGGTCGCACGGGTCCCGCGGCGGCCGACGGACACGAGAGGGAGCGGTGGCGACGATGGGCCATCCGACGGGGGCCGGGCCGTCCCGGTCGTCGGCGACCGGGGAACGCGTGACCGTCGTCGTCGCCGACGACCACCCCTTCTTCCGCGACGGGGTGACGCGGGGGCTGCAGCAGAGCGGTTTCGTCGACGTCGTCGGGCAGGCCGAGGACGGCCGGCAGGCCGTCGAGATGATCACCGAGCTGCGCCCCGCCGTCGCCCTGGTCGACTACCAGATGCCGGACATGGACGGCCTGGCCGTGCTGCACGCGGTCGTCCGGGACCACCTGCCGACCCGGGTGGTGCTGCTCTCGGCGGTCACCGACGCCGGCGTGGTGTACCGGGCCCTCGAGGAGGGCGCCGCCGGCTACCTGTCCAAGGACGCGCGCCGGGCCGAGATCGTCGACGCGGTGCAGCAGGCCGCCCGGGGGCAGACCGTGGTGCCGCCGGCGCTGGCCGCCGGCCTGGTCGGCCAGATCCGGATGCGGGCGCAGTCGTCCGCCCCGGTGCTGTCCGAGCGGGAGCAGCAGGTGCTGCGCGCCTTCGCCGCAGGCCGGTCGATCCCGGCCATCGCCGGCGAGCTGTTCCTCGCGCCGAGCACGGTGAAGACCCACACCCAGCGGCTGTACGAGAAGCTCGGGGTGTCCGACCGGGCCGCCGCCGTGGCCGAGGCCATGCGGCAGGGCCTGCTGGACTGACCGCTCGCGGGCCTTTTGGACGGACCGATCGGGGGCCTGCGGCCGGCCCCGGTCGACCGTCCGCGCCCCGGCCACGGCAGGACTAATCTGGTCCCGTCCGGCGTTGCACCGGGCACGTCGGAGCAGGTCAGGACAGCCGGGACGGCTGTCACCGGGCCGCCGGCGGGGCGGAGCGGGACGCCGCGACGCCACTTCCGAGCAGAAAGGCACGTGATGTTCGACGAGGACGTCGAGGTCTCCGAGACCCGGCTGCCCGGGGTGGGCATCCGGCACGACTTCCTCACGGACGCCGGCCGCCGGGTGGGCGTGGTCGCCCACCGCAACGGCAAGCGGGACCTCGTGGTGTTCAGCAAGGACGACCCGGACTCCTGTTCCCAGGTCGTCACCCTCTCCGGCCCGGAGGCCGACGCGCTGGCCGGCTTCCTGGGCAACCGGCGCGTCATCGAACGCCTGGCGAACCTGTCCGAGCAGGTGGCGGGCCTGGCCGTGGGCAAGGTCAAGGTCGCCCACGGCTCCCGGTTCGACGGCCTGGCCCTCACCGCGATCAAGGCCAAGCGCACCGGGGCGTCCGTCGTGGCGGTGCTGCACGACGGCGAGATGGTGCCGTCGCCGGACCCCGAGCGCAGCCTGACGGGCGGCGACGTGCTGATCGTCGTCGGGACCGCCGAGTCCATCGAGACGCTGCGCGACCTCGTCGCCGGCTGACGTCCGCCGGTCCGGACACCGGCCGACCCGACCCGTGCCACCGGCACGGGTCACCGACCCCGTCCGCAAGGGGTGATCGACGCCGATCCCCGGACGCCGCCACCGCGGCCGACCGGCCGCGACGCGGCGATCTGGAGGGAGCGACGTGCACTCGGCCGTCATCTTCATGGAGCTGGGCGCCGTCATCCTGGTGCTCGGCCTGCTGGGCCGGCTGGCCGGGCGGATCGGCCTGTCCCCGGTGCCGTTCTACCTGCTCGCCGGCCTGGCCTTCGGCGACGGCGGCCTGCTGCCGCTGGGCGCCAGCGAGTCGTTCATCTCCACCGGCGCCGAGATCGGCGTCGTGCTGTTGCTGCTCCTGCTGGGACTGGAGTACTCCGCCCCGGAGCTGATGACCAACCTCCGGCAGCAGGCGCCGGCCGGCATCGTCAACCTGGTCGCCAACTCCGCGCCCGGCGTCGCCGTCGGGCTGATCCTGGGCTGGTCCGCTCCGGCGGTCGTCGCCATGGGCGGCATCACCTACGCCACCAGCTCCGGGATCACCGCCAAGCTGCTCGGCGACCTCGGCCGGCTCGGCAACCGGGAGACCCCGGTCGTGCTGTCGCTGCTGGTCCTGGAGGACCTGTCGATGGCCGTGTACCTGCCCGTGCTCACCGCCCTTCTCGCCGGCGCCGGGCTGCTGTCCGGGACGATCTCGGTGGGCATCGCGCTGGTCGCCATCACGGTGGCGCTCGTGGTCGCGTTGCGGTTCGGGCAGCAGCTCGGCCGGCTGATCTGGACCGAGAGCTCCGAGGTCCTCCTGCTCATCGTCTTCGGCCTGGCGCTGCTGGTGGCCGGCGCCGCCCAGCAGCTGCAGGTGTCCGAGGCGGTCGGCGCCTTCCTGGTGGGCATCGCCCTGTCCGGCCGGGTCGCCCAGAGCGCCTACACCCTGCTGGCGCCGCTGCGCGACCTGTTCGCCGCGGTGTTCTTCGTCTTCTTCGGGCTGCAGACCCATCCCGGCGACATCCCCGGCATGCTGCTGCCCGCGCTGGCTCTGGGCGCCGTGACGGCGCTGACCAAGATCGGCGTCGGGGTGTGGGCGACGCGCCGGACCGGCATCGGCCCAGCCGGCCAGATCCGCGCCGGCACCGTGATCGTCTCGCGCGGCGAGTTCAACATCGTCGTCGCCGGCCTGGCCACCGGGGCGGCCGGTGTGGTGGCTCCCGGCCTGGGCGCGCTGGCGGCCACCTACGTGCTGATCATGGCGGTGGCCGGGCCGCTGGTCGCCCGCGCCGGCGACCCGCTGGGCCGCTGGGTCGCCCGCCGCGCCACCGCCCGCCGGGAGGACCGGGCCACCGGACGGGTCACGACGGCGGCGGACCCGGCCCGTACCAGGGCGGCCACCGCGGTCGCGACGGACCCGGGTTCCGACGCGGAGGCGGTCGACGGAATCGACGGGATCGACGGGATCGACCGGGCGGACCGCGTCGACGGTGAGGGAACGATCGACGGGGTCGCAGGGGTCGGCGGAATCCGGCCGCGACGGCTGCGCGGCCTGGACGGCCTGGACGGCCTGGACCCAGCCGGCGCCGACGGTGCCCGCTGATCGCGCCGTCCCGGTCCCGTCCGCGCCGCTGTCCTCGGCGCTGTCCTCGGTGCCGTCCCCGGCCGCGGTCAGGACCGCGTCGCCGTGAACCCGTAGCGGTACGGACCCGCGGTGTCGGTGTCGTTGACCACCACGACGCTCCACCGCCCGTCGGAGGTCAGGGTCTGCGGGTTCGGGTCGTCGCAGATGCCGGTGCGCAGGGTCACCACGGTCCCGCCGGGGTCGGCCAGTCCCCACGTCACCGCGCTGCCGGCCGGGCAGCCGTCCGCGGCCCGCAGGGTCACCACGTCGCCGGCGAGACCGTCGAACGTCCAGCGGTCGGTCGCGCCGGCCCCGGCGAGCACCGCGTCGCCGGCGGCGACGGTCAACGGCAGCGTCGACGGCCGGGAGCGCTCCGGTCCGGCCGCCACGACGTGGAACGCCCAGCTGCCGCCGTCGCTCGAGCCGGCGTCGACGAACGCGTCGACCCGCCACGTCCCGGGCGACCCGGTGGTGATCCGGCCGCCGTCCTGGCACCCCGGGATCTGCAGGCTCTCCGTGCCGTCCGGCGCGGTGACCCGCCAGAAGACCGGCACGGACGCCGCGCACTCCGCGTCGGAGGCCCAGTAGAGCGCCGTGGCGGCCGGGTCGTCGACCGTCCAGCTGCGGGTCTCGCCCGGTCGCAGCGTGACGGCCGGGATGGAGCCGCCCACCCGGACGGCGCCGGCTGACGCCGTGGTGGCCGGGTCGGACGACGGGCGCGACGACGGGCCGGTCGGGGACGCGGTGTCCGGCGCCACCGTCTGCAGGACCCGGTAGCCGTCCGCGAACGCCTCGTCGCCGCTGACCGCCACGTCGTAGACGCAGGCGTCCCGCCGCGCTGCGGGGGTGAGCGTCCCGCAGGCCCGGTCGGCCGCCGCCCGGACGTCGGCGGGCAGGTCCTCCAGGGTGAGCACCCTGGACGGCATGTCGGTGCGCTGGTAGTCCGCGGTGGACCGGCCGGCCGGGTAGTCGAACAGCGACGTGCCGGCGGTGACCCGCCAGCTCGCGCCGAACCGGGTGTACAACGGGTCCGTCGGCGCCGACGCGGCCGGGTCCGGGTACGCCGTGCCCGACCGGTCGAGGAGCGTGGAGCCCGGTCGGCCGGTGTACGGCCCGAGCAGCCCGGACAGGGTGCCGATGCGGCCGCGGTCGGGTTCCAGCACGACGTTGAGGCCGGCGTCGCCGATCGGCAGCACCCGCAGCACCGTGCCGTCCGGCCAGGTCAGCCGGTAGCCGCCGGTGTCCGGCGCCACGGTGCCGCCGCCGGCGAGGGCGACGGGCTGCCGCGGGCGGCGGCCGGCGCCGTCGATCCGCAGCTCCGGCCGGAGGGCATCGGCGACCGCGACGGTCACCCGGCTCCGGCCGATCCGGACCGCCACCGCCGTGGTGATCGACGCGTCGAGCCGCTCCGCGCCGTCCGCGGCCCGCACGGGTTCCTGCCGGGCCTGCACCTCGAGGTCGCCGGCACCGGCGGTGGCGAGCACGAACTCGCCGCCGGCCTGGAAGTCGTACCGGTAGCCGTCGAACGTCACCAGGTGCGGGTCGCCGTTGCTGGAGCCGGATGCCGGGTCGTCGTCGGGGCCGCCGGATCGGGCGTGCGGATTGGCCGGCGGGGCGGAACCGGGCTCCGCGGGGTAGCGCGGCACCGGCGGCCGGCGGGCCGGCTGCTCGCGGCAGTACTCGTCCAGGTCCACGACGTCGGTGGCGACCGTCGCGCCGGTCGCTCCTCCGGTGACGCCCAGGTACAGCGGCAGCTGCGCCGGGGTGACGTCGAGTCCGGCCGCCGCCGACCCGTCCGGGCACCGGCAGTCGCCGCTGACGCAGTAGTCGCCGCGGGTGATGTGCACGTCCTCGAACGTCGCGGCGTCGTGCACCCGCACCGGCCGGGACGAGGTGACCCGGACGATGCCGTCGGCGACGCCGCCCGCCAGCCCGCCGGCGGTGACCACCGCGGCCCTTGCGTCGTACGGCTCGACCACGAACCGGCCGCCGACCGCGCCGACGGTGGTGCGGGGCGGGACGGTGTCGGTGACCGCGACGCCGTGGACCTGCCAGGCGTCCCCGAACTCCGGCTGGCGCAGCAGCGACGATCCCCAGCTGTCCTCGACGTCCTGGGCGGCGCCGCCCGCCTCCCGGTACGCGTCCGCCCCGGCCAGGCCGAGCGACCAGATCCGCCCGAGGACCTTCCACGGATCGTGGCCGGTGTGCTGCAGGTGGAACCACCAGCCGAACGCCGAGTAGGTCCGGACGAACAGCGGCGCCTGGTCGCGCAGGTAGAACAGCCAGTTCGACGGCTCGCCGTGGGTGGTGCCGGCCAGGTCTGCTCCGCCGAACTCGGCGGTGCCCTCGATCAGCCAGCCCGGCGCCGTCCGGTATGCGCCCAGGTCGGGGTAGGCGAACCCCTGGAAGCAGTGGATCAGCTCGTGGTACAGCACGTTGCGCCGTCCCGCGTCCAGCGCGCCGCCCTGCCACATCGACGGCGGCAGGAACACCTCGCACCGGTCGGCGGCGCCGCCCTGCTCGTCGACCACGGTGCTGCCGTCGGCCGTGCGGCCCTCGCCGGCGGCCAGCACCTGGGTCCACGCCGCGGCGCCCGGCCGCTCCGCGTCGACCAGGTACAGCTCGACGCGGTCGGGCACCGGCCGGCCCAGCCGGGTGGCCATCTCGCCGGTCATGGTGTCCAGCTGCGGCCTGAGCCGGGCCGCCGCGTCGTCCTTGGGGTCGGCCAGCGCCCACCGCGCCGCACCGCGCAGCCGCGGCGCGTCGGCCGGCCCCGGGAGGACCAGCGCGGCCACCGCCGACCGCTGGGCGGCGGACAGCTCCGTCCAGTGCCCGAGCAGCTCGCGGACGACGTCGCCGGCCGGGACCTTGGCGGGCGGGCGGGGCAGCCCGGCCGGCAGCACGACGCCCGGCAGCGGACCGAACAGGTACGCGGCCGCCTGCAGGGACCGGTCGACGTCCCGCCGTCCGTCGGGCGCCCGGTCGAGCAGCGCCGTGACCGGGTCGGCGGGCGCGCCACCCGCCGGCGGCGTCGACCCGGTGGACGCCCTGGACGCCGCGGACGTGGGCGCTGTGCCGGACGTGCCGGGCCCGGGCGGCGCAGCCGCCGGTGTGGACCTCGCCGGGGCTGCAGGGCCGGACGTGCGACCGGAGGTGCGTACGAGCACCACCACGGCAGCGGCCAGCAGCACGGCGCCGACGGCGACCAGGGCGGTGGTGCGTCGGGTCATGCGGTCTCCCGGGCGGGTGTCACGGCGGGCCGGCGGACGCCAGGAGCGGCGGGCGACGGCGGTGATACGGCCGCTCCGGCGGCCGGCAGGACCGACGGACCGGGCGGACTCCGGGGCCCCGGTGCGGGCCGCCGGCCGGTCAGACCAGCGCGGCGCCCTCGGCGAGCGCGGCCAGCTTGGCGTAGACGATGTCCGGGTCGACCGCGCCGAAGCCGGCGAAGGTCGAGAACCCGCAGTCGGTGCCGCCGATGACCCGGTCCCGCCCGACGACGTCGGTGAACAGCCGGAGCCGCTGCGCCACCACCTGCGGGTGCTCGACGAAGTTGGTGGTGGAGTCCAGCACGCCGGGGATCAGGACCTTGTCGTCACCGATGGCGGCCGCCTGCTCGCGGAAGTAGGTCCAGTCGTGCTGGTGCCGCGGGTTCGACGTCTCGAAGAGCAGGCCGGCCGGCTTGGCGCGCAGCAGGGTCGGCAGGATGACGCCCATCTCGACGTCGTGGGTGTGCGGGCCCTCGTAGTTGCCCCAGCACACGTGCATCCGCACCCGATCGGCGGGCACGTTCCGCAGCGCGTGGTTGAGGACCTCGACGTGCACGGCGATGAGCGAGATGTACTCCTCGTCGCTGCGGCCCTTGTACATCATGTGGCGGCCCAGCCCGAGGTCCGGCGAGTCCAGCTGGAGGATCAGCCCGGCGGCGACGATGGCCTCGTACTCGGGCCGCATGGCCTCCGCCAGGGCCTCCAGGTACTCGTCCTGCGACGGGTAGTACTCGTTCGGCTGGAAGAGCGCGATGACGCCGGGCGACGCGGAGTTCATGAACGCGCCGGCCGACGGGTGCGCGGCGGTCGCCGCGGCGAACCGGCGCACGTCGTCGTGCAACGGCTGCAGCGTGCGGGGTGCGACCGGCCCGACGCACTTGGGACGCCGGTAGGTCGGCGTGCCGCCGCCCTTGGCCTGCCGCTGCAGGAACGACGGGAAGTCCTCGAGGTCGGCCGGTGGCTCGCGGGGGCTGTCGCCGTCGAAGCCGGTGATCCGGTCCTTGATGTACGTGGCGTAGGAGATCTTCGACATCTCGCCGTCGGACACCAGGTCGATGCCGGCCTCGACCTGGCGCCGGACCGCCTCGTCGACGGCGGCACCGATGACGGAGTCGAACCGGTCCGGGTCGACCGGGTCGCCGCGCTCGGCGGCGAAGATCAGCTCCGTCACCTCCGCCGACCGGGGCAACGAACCGACGTGGGTGGTGAGGAGTCCGTCCGACACGAGCGGCACTCTAGGGGCAGGTCCCGACAGTCGCGCGGCTGGCGGGGTGACGCCACCCGATCAGCGCCGCCACCGGCCGGCAGGCGGATCGCCCGTCCGCCCAGTGCCCGTCCGGGGACAGATGCCCGGATGCCCCCGTGCCGGTGCGGCTCCGCGGCTTCGCCCCGCCGGCTGCACCAGCCGGCGGGCCGGCCTCCCGCGGGTCTCACCCGGCCGCCCTCTCCGCCGGCCGCCGTACCGTCGGTGCGGTGCAACGGGTGATGCAGGGCGTGGCGGTGCTGGCCGTGACGGTGGTCCTGGCCGCCGTCGCGCCCGCGGCCCTGCGGCCGGACGTCGCCGGGCGGCCGCTGCCCCCTGACCTCTCTGCGCCTGCGGTCGGCGACTGCGTGGTCCAGCTGCGTCCCGAGTCGGTGGTGGTGGTGCCCTGCGCCGAGCCCCACACCGCCGAGGTGACCGCCCTGGTCCCCGCGCCGGCCGGCGGGTCGCCGGGGTCGTCCGGATCGCCGGGGTCGTCCGGGTCGCCGAGGTCGTCCGGTGGCGGGGGCAGCCGGTCGTGGAGCTGGAGCGCCCGCTACCCGTGTTTCGCCGGCCTGCCCGGGTACGTCCGTGACGCCGCGGCCCTCGCCGCCGCCACCGGCGACACCGGGTGGGCGGTCGCCGACGTCGACTACCGGGTCCGCGTGGTGCCGGGTCCCGTCACCCCCGGCGAGCCGGCGACCACCGCGCTCGCCTGCCTGGTGGTCCCGACGCCCGGCGGCACCGGCGGCGGCGGTGCCGTCACGGGGCGGATCGCCGCGCTGACCCCGGCCGAGCCCGCGCCGACCGGTGCCGGATCCGCCGAGGGCTCCGACTCCGCCGAGGGCTCTGCCTCTGCCGACGGCACCGGCTCCGCCGAGGGCACCGGCTCCGCCGAGGACTCCGGCGCCGGGGCTGCGACCGGTGTGCACACGCTGCACGAGTGCTACCGCAGCGCCCGCAGCCGCCTGCTCACCGGTTGCACCGCACGGCACGCCGGCGAGTTGATCGCCGGCCGGGTCCTGCCTCCGGCGCCCCCGGTCGCGTCGGGCGGCGCGGGCGTCCCGGGCACGGGCCGCACGGGCCCCGGCGGTATAGACCGGGACGACCTGCTGCAGCAGTGCCGGACCGCGGCCCGTGCCGCGGTCGGCGTCGCCGACGAGACCTTCGGCGGCCGCACCAGGGTCGAGCTGGCGATGGACGCGGTGTCACCCCCGCGACCCGGACCCGCCGCGACCCGGGTGACCTGCACGCTGTGGGCCGCGGACGGGACGGCCCTGACCGGGTCGCTGCTCGGCCTGGGCGCGCGCCCGCTGCCCGCGGTCCCCACCGGCTAGCTGTACTGACCGGACAGGTTGGTTAAGCGGGTGACCGGGGCCTGGTTCCCGATTGCGGTGT
>NZ_BMNA01000007.1 GCF_014646215.1 Nakamurella endophytica | reverse complement strand
AGACCTCGACCCTCAACCACGCAGCGACGCGCCCACCCGACTACACCCTCAACTGCGAAGAGC
The DNA here is from genome assembly GCF_014646215.1 of Nakamurella endophytica. Lineage (GTDB taxonomy): Bacteria > Actinomycetota > Actinomycetes > Mycobacteriales > Nakamurellaceae > Nakamurella > Nakamurella endophytica. The sequence continues at coordinate 133,723 of NZ_BMNA01000007.1, read as the reverse complement.
CACCTCACCCCGGTCGGCATGCACATCGAGTTCCTGAAGCACCAATACGTCAAGGTCAGCGACGATCCGCCGGCCCTGCGATGGGTCAAGCCACAGCCATAGCCCCGTTAGGAAGCACGAGCGCCGGGCTTCGCCTGATGGCGGAGTGCCTGCGACGCGGACCAAAAGCGCCGGACCACGGATACCTGACGGCCGTCGCCACGGAAGAGGTCCGCCGCTGGGCGGCCAGCCAGCTCGCCGCCCAGCCTTCCGTTGGCTGCGGTTCGCGGCCGTGATTTTGCCGACGCCCTTAGACCGTGCGTTGCCCGACCAGCTGACCCGCAGGATTGAAGGCTCGGACGTCCAGGTGTGTGCTGGGCACTGCAGGATCGATGAAAGCGTGCCATCCGTTGCCGAGTGACGCCGTGGAGTAGGGCTCGACGGTGAAGTCGATCGTGTAGAGGACGCGACGTCCGGAAGACACGGTGAGCTTGGCGACGTCGGGTCCGACGGCCCCCCACACACTTCCTTGAGTGTTGGCCGCATAGGGACCGGTGCCGGACGACTCCCGTTGGAGATAGCCCAGTGCGCCGGGGACGGGCAGCGCGAGGGACCGGGGTGTCTGCGCGCCGTTACCGCCTTGTGTCAGGCACAGCACGCCGCGTCCTGGACCGCCTCGGGCCAGGTAGACCGCCATCAGCGCGGGACCCGACGGACGGGCGGCTTGCGTGGGACTCCTCGTTCCTCCCGAGTAGCTGAAGATCAACGCGACCGTCGGGCTGGTCGGAGTGCCACATTCCTCCAGTGCATCTCCGGTGCTGGCGACGCTGGAAGGTGCGTCCCTGGTAGACGGGGGCTGCATTGAGGACCCCCGCGGCGATGATGTCGGCGCGATCGGCACGGCCGCGGCCACAGCCGTCACGGATGTGATGGCCGCGGTCGCCGACGTGGATTCGCCGCACGCGGCGGCGAAGGTACACGCCGCCATGACGGCAAGGGCGACAGCCACGATCGGCGATGTCGTGCGGTTGCGCCGGTGGTCGGAGGCACTCACGGCTCTGCTTCAATCACTGAACCCGTTCCAATCCGTGAGTTACCAGCCTGGCGTCACACCGGACAGACGGACAACCGTGCTGCGCCGTTGCACGAGACGTCAGCGTCTCCTGGCATCGCGCACGTCTGGCGCAGCAGCAGGTTGACCTGTCCCTCAAGCGCCGCTGACCGGCGCGTCAGGGCCGGCCGGTCGACCCGCCGGTTGACCTAGGATCCGGCGTCATGCCGCTCGAGACTCCTGAGGACTCCGCCCGAGCCACCCGCCGGGTCCAGCTGGGTTGCCTGGGTGTGCTGCTCGTTGCCATGGCAGCGTTCGCCGGTCTTGCCGTCTGGTCGCTGGTCTCCGGCCGAGGGATCGGGCTTCGCGGTTGGCTGTTCATCGTCTGCTTCCTGGCCGCCACCGCGGGGGTCGTCCGGGTTGCTCGCCGGTCTCGCCAACCGCGCGCCGACCGCACCTGAACCTCACCCCGCGAGGGCGATCAATGGGGCCGCCAGTCCAAATCAAGCCGACCTCAGCGCGGTACCGGTCAGCCCGGACGCCGCGGCACCTCGCATGCCCGACGGCTGCCCAAGCAACCGGTCGGCGGTCGACTTACGTTCGGCTGGAAGCGGGGAGCATTGGGTGCGACGAGTGGCGGGCATGGTCGTCGCCGGTCCGACCCGTCGGCGCCACGAGCAGAGGTAAGACAGCGGTCCGGGGCCTACTCGACAACTCACGTGGGTGCGCGGCTGTCGGGTCGGACACCGTCCGAGGTGCTGTCACAGGTGGTGTTCCGGGCGGTGTGGCCGCACCCGGGATGGGCGGCAGGTGTGCTGGATTGGCACGGACTTGCCGGCCGCCCCGCGGATAGGGCAACCGAGGTCGCGGCCCTGCACCGGGTGTCGGTGACGACGCTGCGGCACCGGATCCGGCTCAACGACGCCGTCGGCCGGCAGGTGCCGCTGTCGCCGACGCTGATAGCCGAGCTGAGTCGTCCGAGCGTGGCGGGGGAGGACGCGCTCGCCAGGACCCGCGTCGCCCACACTCTCGGCCTCGACATACGGGTGAAGCCCGCGCCTGTGGGCCCGCGGGGGCGGCGGTCGCCGGCGTCGACCTGCGCCCGTTCGGGCCTGTGTTCTCCCGGCCGTAGGTCCCCGCTCTCGCGGTCCACCGGGCACCGGTGACGGGCCCCGCCGGACCCGTGGTGCGGTCCGGAGTCGACCAACGACCTGATGGCGGCTCCTCGACGTGACCTCCGGCGATGAGCGTCGGCACGCTCGCCGCGTTGCGTAGAGCCTCCGACTCGGGATCGCTGCACGACGGTTTGCGGTCATCCTCGCTCGTGGATGCCTGGCCGCCGCAGCCCATACGGGCGCGTCGCCGGCTGGGTGGCCTCCAGCAGCCCTTTCCACCGGCCGTGCTTTTCGACCGCCTCGACAACTCCGGCAGGCTGCCCACTGGCCAGCCGAGGTCCCGAATCGGTGGGCGAGCTGTTGCGTTTTGTTGGCGTGCGGCGGCATCGTTGTCCGTTGTGGCCGCCGGACAGGACGCCCTGCGACGTGGGGGCGGATCAGGGCTGTCGGCCGGTCGGCGGCCGGGCCGGGTGTGGGTGGCTGGGGCGGCGGTGCTGGCTGTGGTCATCGTCGGTGCTGCGTGGGCGGTGCAGTGGCAGCAGCGGGTTGCGAACCAGGACCGGGTTGCGCAGCAACTGGTGGGCGTGCGCTGGCTTTTGACCGAGGTGTCCTCGGTGGGCCAGCACGCGCAGGTCCCCGCCGGCAAACGTCTGGGGCTGGAGCTTGACGCCGACGGCACAGTGGTCGTCTACAAGTGCGCCGCCACCACCGGGCAATGGCAGGCGACTAACGACGGCTTCGAGCTAATCGACCCGCAGACCATGAACATCGCCTGTCAGTCCCTGACACCGCAAACGCAACCATCCGTCGACGAAGCACTGCAGCACATCGCCGCAGCACCGGTCACAGCCACCAGACACGCGGACACGCTGACCGTCGACGCCGGCCCGTTCGTCCTCACGTTCGCCGCAACCCGGTGAGCTGCAGCCCACCGTCCCTCGCCCGCAGCGGTGCGCAACTGTCGGGTCGAACACCGTCCGAGGTTCTGTCGCAGGTGGTATTCCGGGCGGTGTGGCCGCATCCGCACTGGGCGGTGTCTGTGCTGGACTGGCATGGACTTACCGGCCATCGCGCCGACAAAGCATCGGAGGTAGCGGCTCGGCACCGGGTGTCGGTGACGACGCTGCGGCACCGGATTCGGCTCACCCAGGTGGTCGGCCGGCGGGTGCCGCTGTCGTCGGCGCTGATATCGGAGCTGACTCGTCCGAGCGTGGTGGGGGAGGACGCCCTCGCCAGGGTCCGCGTTGCCCACACGTTCGGCCTCGACATCCATGTGGAGCCGCAGCCGGTGGGACTGCGGGGGCGGCGGTCGCCGGCGGGGGCGTGGGCGGTGCGGACGGTGTGCAACGTGCTCGCCGCCGCCGGGCCGCAGCCACTCGATGTGCTGGTGGAGGCGGTGGCCCGCAGTCGGACGTTGATCCGGCCGGCGCCCAGCCCCGCCGAGCTGTACGAGCTGCTGGCGGGATCGGGCACGGTGCGACTCGGTCGGGGCAGGTTGTGGACTTTGGTGGTGCTGCGGCCGCCGATCCCGCCGCACGCTCGGCTGCTAGCCGCGATGGGCGACCGCGTGTACAGCTGGTCTGCCATGGTGCGGGTGTTGACCGAGCTGGGCTACGCGTCGGTGTCCGCGCGCGGCCGGATACTCGACCGGCATCCGCTGATCCGCCGGCTCGAGCGCAATCGCTACCAGCTCATCCTGCCGGTGGCGCAGGACCGGGCCTCCGCACACCACCGGTAGCCGTCTGCGGCTGGGGGCGGCTATGTCACCCTTCGGCGACCGGCACCGTCATCCGTCTGATGGGGGCGTGGCCGCCCAGTACGAACCCGACCGGCCGGACACCATCGACGCCGCCGCCATCACCCACATCACCGGCGGCGACTACCGGCTCCCAACGCCTGACGGCCCAGATCGGCCGACTCCGCGAACCCAACCACCGCGACGCCATCACCGCCGAACTCGCGAGCCGCCCGCCAAATCTCCGTCCTTGCCGAGTATCGGCTTACGCAGGTGATCATGCATCGATGCCGGCCTTGCAACGCTTCGTGCACCCGCGCCGTCCGCCCTTGGTGAGGTCCGAACGTTGCTGGCCGCCGGGTTGCTCGTCCTGTCCGGATGCTCGTCGGTGGCCGCTCCAGCAACGGGCGCGGGCGCGGCACCGGGCGGGTCTGCCGCGGACCGGGCCGCAACGTCCCTGGTGCCGCTGCCAACGGTGCCGACCGGACCGGCGAAGGACGCCCCGAGCACTCCCGCGTCGACCCGATCTCCCGACCGGTGGCGTCGCATTGCCAACGTCCGACTGGGACCCGCGATCCACGCGCATGTCGTCGATGACCGGCAACCTGGAGGGGCTGCTCACCCTGGATGCGCGCGGCTGCTCCACATCGGCGACGACGAGTTCTCCTCCGGCGTGAAACGGGCCGACCAGCGACGCTGGGGCCGCCAGCGGGTTGACCGTCACGACACCTGGCCACGGTGCAACGTCCGAATGCGGCTGAAAGGCTTACGTTGCTTCGCATCACCGTGGCTGCCGATGCTAGACAACCCAGCGACGATCCGCTCGGTGCCACGAAACCTCGCCGCGATCAGCGCACAGCGCGGACTACCCTCGCTGCGAGCACGCTGGCATGATCTGCCGATGTCTCTGTCTCCTCGGATACGTCCGCGGCGGCGGACCTTGCTCGTCGTGACCGGGGTGCTACTCGCGGTTGTGGTCGGCGCGGCGCTTCTGGCTTGGTGGGCCAGGCGGGCCGCGGATCAGAGCCGCGTGGAGCGGGACATCGTCGGTCCGCGGTGGACACTCACCGAGGTCATTGCCGGCGAGCGTCGCGCCATCGTGCACCCAAGCAACGGGATATCTCTCGAACTGCGCACCGACGGCATAGCGACCAGCACCGACTGCAGTTCGGACACCGGGCACTGGGAGGCCACAGCCGAAGGCTTCCGGATCGTCGACGCGACGAACAACCTGATCGCATGCGGGTACGTCAAGCCACCTCCGCCGCTCCCTGACTACGTTCACGACGCGGTGAACCAAGTGTCCACCCGGTCCGTCACCGCCCGGCGCGCAGACAACCGTCTCATCCTGGACACCGGCGACTACGTCCTGAGCTATCGAGAGCAACCTTGATCGCGCGGCCAGCCCCTCCCACTGGCGTTCACAGCGCTCATACCCGCTGACGGCTACTTCCGTCAGTCGGCGGCGTCGATCCGTGCGTCTTCGAGCTTCACAAACAATGTTGAACGTCAGTATGATGGTCGCGCAAGCGAGGAACAGGTACCCAGTTTTGAGGCCCGGGTGTTCTTCGATGTGGTTGTGGAACGCCAGCAAGCACGGGCCAACCAACACACAAAAGACGGCCGTACCCACCAGGCCCCAGCGATCCGCGGCCTTCCCGAACCGGGACCGAGGTCGCTTACCCCTGACCCCCTGCAGGCGCCACACCCGAGCAGCCGGCGCTACTACCGCCATGACGGCTCCGAATGCAGGTCGCGCCGCTGGCACTCGATGCACCGTGGTGTCCCCCTGTCTGGCGCTGAACTCCAGGCGGATGGGCCTGGGCTCGGTGTGGCTCGGCGCCGACCTGCCGCATGCGGTTCGTGAGCGGCTCGGCCAGCTAGGAGCGGAACGGTTATGACAATGGTCCAAGCTGACTGCCCGCGACACAGCTGTAGGCATGGTCCCTCGTCCACAAGCCCACCGCAGTGCATCGGGTTGGACGGTGCCGATGGCGGGGTCACCGTGGGTGCTCCCAGGTGTGGCGCTCGCTGGGGTACACACCGGGCAGCCGTCAGCACTTGAGTGACGGCACGGATTCTGTGTTGCACTGGTGCAGGCGGCGAGAGTTGGCCAGGCAGTGCTCCGCGTGAATGGGGGAGCTGACGCCGTGCGAGGTCATCTGCCAGAGCGAGGGTCGAGTCCGGCGGGCGTGCACCTGAACCGATAGATTTTTCAGTGACGGACGGGCCGGTGTTTGACGGCGTCAGGCGTGCTCCCGCGCGTGAAGAACCGGCCCCACCACCACGTCATCCCGAAGGCGAGGAACCCGCCGACGCCGGCTCTGTCGGTGGAATCCGCGGTCCTCGGTCCGATCAGCCACAGCAGCAGCCCCGCTGCAGCCAAGACCAGTACCAACACGGTCGCAATCCGCAGAGCTTTCGGCGGGGTCCGCCCAACCGGCTGCCGCCACTGCGGCCGCAACCACAGCCCGACCAGCGTGACAGCGGCGGCCGCACCGAGCACTCCCAAAGCGCCGGCAGCAAACACCTCACTGACGTGCCAACGCTCGCCGGGATTGGGCAGCTCCACTACGGTGATCCCACAGCAGGTCGTCAGACACAGCGCCGCCATCGAAGGGGTCCTGCCCATTAACCACCACGGATAGGACCGTGCCTTTCCTGTGTCACCCGGGCACCGTAGGTCTGGTTGATCACCGCCCGCAGTGGCTTCGTAATCGGTCACTCTGTCGGTGCTCGACCACCGGATCGTGGGACCGGACTCCCGCCGACCAGCGGCCCGTCGGCCGTCCGCTCCGACCAGTCGGACGCCGGTTGGTCGACGACCGGCCCGACTACCTGCGTGTCGCGTCGCAGACGCCCTTGAAGATCCGTCAGTCGACCCTGGGCTGGCGCCTCGGGCTGCAGCGTCAGCGGCTCAGCGGGTGCACGCAATGAGCACGCCCATCGGCGGGACACACTCTGGCGCGTCGTCGGATCCCTGGCCAGTCGGGGATGTCCGGGTGACGGGGCCGGTGTGTCGACGATCGACGTTGTCCTTACTGGGCGCTGAGCGCGTCCCTCAATCGGGACAGCTGCATGCGCGGATCCAAGGAGCGCTGGGCATGGATCAGGCGGGTCGCGACAAGCGGACCGGGCAGTTCGGCGAGCAACCACCAGGGCGACTGGCGAAATGCGGCGACGATGGGCGCCGCGAGCAGGACGGCGAGCACGATGGGGACGATGATCTGGTCGGACCGATAGGACTTGGCAGCTCGTTCCAGGCGGTTTACCGCAACCGTGTCCACAGCGCGTACGCCCGAGGGCTGCGCCGTCCGGCAGGTGCGCGCCACCTGCACCCGTTCATCGGCGTTGAGGCGGTAGTAGTCGCGGTCGGTCGCCCACCCCACCGTCGGGCCGATCAGCGCCACAATCAAGAAGTTCCCGGACCACTGACCACGAAGGGCCACCTCCATCGCCGAGACCAGGGGCACGATAAGGATCGCGCCGTGGAGGAAGTGTGCCCATGCGGGCCAGGACGGCGCCGGCCGCCACCATCGCGATGCCGAGGCGGTCAGGCGCGGCACGGCCGGTACAGCCCGTACGTGTCGAAGGTCGAGTCCTTCAGTTCCGGCAGATCGGGAACGGCGGCCGACGGCGGCGCCGATTGGGTGGCGGGTGCGCCGGTCGATCGGAGAGCTGCAATGTCGCGTTGGGCGAAGATGTTGGGTAGCCACTGCCCGCGGTAGGCGTCGAAGCCTTGATCGAACGGCATGTTCCACCCGCCGGGGCAGGCCACCACGATCCAGGCGGACGCGTCGCCGGGCCAGTTGGCGGTGTAGGACACCACTGTCAGGTCTTTGCCGCCGTAGCGGTCCAACAGCTCCCGTATTCCGGCCATCGTGCCTCCCGGTACTTGGTCGGTGCCGGGGTAGTTGTGCGCGACGAGCCACACGGCGTCACGGTCGTGCACGGCTTGGACGAAGCCGGCCACTGCCGCCTTGTACTGATCGGTGTAGCTGCCGTCCTGGGTGTACGCACGCAGCGGATCGGCCGAACACCCGGACACCACCAGGCCGAGGGCCGCGACCAAGGCGGCGGCGATCACGCGTCTCACACCATCCCCTGAACCGTCGACCCGCCGTACAGAACGCTGCACGCCGCAGCATGCAGCACCACGACCGATCCTCAACGGACACTTGGTGAGGACCAGCCACCCGGGTGAATGCGGATCAACGCCGCGCGAGCGACCCGGTTGTTTCGGCGACGTATGGCGACCGACGGTCGGTTCCGGCAGCTGTGGCGCTGCGCTGGCGATTTGACGCAGCGGTGTGATCGTCCGGTGCTGAGCTCGACTCGGCCGGCCAGTGGCAGCTGCGGCCAGCGGCCCGTTGACGGCCAGGACATCTGCCCAGTCGTGGTGGATCGGGACGTTGCTGCTGTCTGGGGCGGACAGGGCGGCTTATGGGGGCGGAAGTCCGTGGTTTCCGGGGGGTAAGGGGCGGTCGTGGAGGAACCAGAAGTGGGTGTGCATGAGTGCGGTGGCCAGGGTCGCGTTGCGGTATCTCGAGGCTGCCGCCGATGGTGAGCAGTTGTCCTGCGAGTTTGATGGCTTCGTCGGTGCTGGTGGGTGGGTTGCGACGAACTGCAGCGTGGTGCCCCACGAGGCGACGAGCTCGGCACCGTAGCGGTCAGACCATTGGTGGACGGTGGCGATGAAGGCGCTTTCGCGGGTGCTTTCTGGGGCGGCGTCCCATCCGTGAACGCCGAAGTAGGACGCCTGCGCTGCTGCGCGCCAGGTCTTGTCGGTGGGTAGTAACAGCAGTGCGCACGGTTGGCCGGTGGGCTCGAGCCACAGCGTTTCGCGGTCGAGCCAGGTTTCGTCCTCGGGTTCTGGCAGGCCGCCGCTGGCGGCTACCCGGCGGTCGAAGCGCAGTCGTTCCGCGCTGACCATGCTGGCGTGTACCGCTGTTAGCGTTTGCAGGTCCTGCGAGGTGAGCAGGGGGTCCTGGTCGACGATCAGTTGGAGGAAGTCTTGATCGAGTGGGTCTTCAGCCCAGCGGTTGAAGCAGGCTCACGGATCGACCGTTTCGGCGGCGGCCAGGTCCGCGGCGATGCCCTCGTCGTCCGGGTCGCCGGCGTATGCCAGGTCCAGCCAGCCTGGATCGCCGGGTCGGTCGAACGAGGTGACCAGCATCGGCCATCGTCCGCTGCGGTCGAGGACGGATCGTCCAGCTTGCCAGGCGGGCCAGGTCGCCTCAGCCGAGCAGTGCACGGACAACGTCCGTGCAGTGGCGTGCACGACTTGTCGACCGCCCAGTACCGTGCGGTCCAGCAGGCGTGCCAGGGTTGTCGCGTGGACCGGGTGAATGGCCACGACTGGACTGCTTGTCCGTGCACGGCAACTGGTCGCCAGCTCGCAATCAGATCGAGTCGCGCCTCGGGTGGCGGGCGTCGGGCCGTGAACGGGCCGGCGCACTCCCCGTCAGAGGGTCAGCCGGTCTTGGTGGACAGGGCGACGAGGGCGCCGGCGAGGGCGAAGTACTTGTTGGATCCCAGGTCGGCCAGCGTGCGGATCCCGAAGGTTTCGGCAAGGACTTGGTCGTGCCGTTCGGTCAGGCCGGCCAGCGCCGAGGGCGGCGCTGCTAGTAGCTGATCGAGGTCCTTGTCTTCCCAGGCCTTGTCCAGTGCCTTGGCCAGGTTCACCGATACCGCCATCGCAGCCACCCTTCTTCGCCCTTGCATCGGGCGCTTCGTCGTCACCACCGTCGAGGTGGTCGTGGTGGGCAACGTACTGGCTGGTTGGTCGAGGCGTGCCCTTTCGCGGGCGACAGGCTGGTGGCGTGCCGCTTGACTGGTCCCGGTGTGTGGCTCTGCGGGGGCTACTCGGCTGCGGTGGGGGTGGTGGGGTGGGCGTCGTCGAAGGCCGTGAGGACGTCGTTGGACAGGCGGCCGCGGGGCGAGACTGGGTAGCCGTTGCGGTTGGCCCATTCGCGGATGGCGTGCAGCTGTTCGCGGGAGCGGCTGCCGGAGGTGCCGACGCGGTTGCGGGCGGGTCGCCCAGCGGGGCCGGGGAGTCGACGGGCGTGGGTCAGGTAGGGGTCCAGCTCCTTGCGAAGCAGCTGTTGATTGCCCTTGCTGAGGTCGATCTCGTAGTCGCGGCCGTCGAGGGCGAAGCGGACGGTGGCGACGTCGTCGGTGGCGCCGTCGAGATCGTCGACCAGGTGGGTGTGGGTGACTGCTGCCATGCCGTCAGACGGTAGTGACCACGCTGGCAGCATTTCGGCGTACACGCCGGCCTAGGGCGCCGGTGTTGATCACAGCGGGGCGTGGTTGGTCCACGCGGGGCTGCTGTTCGTCGACATTTGGGCGGGGAGGCGCTGGCGGCTGATAGGTGGCTCCGACGGTGCGGCGGCTGGGGGCAACACCGTGCGTGCGGCCTGTCTTGTGACGGTGTGGTCCGGCTCGGTGGCCGATCCGTAGGCGGGCGTGTGTGCCGGCGCGGCGGCCGACGGCGAGCACCTGGTGGTGCCCGCCGCGGCCTGCGGTTTAGTCGGCGGCGTGTGCGGCCAGGTATTGGTCGCGGATGTGGGCGGGGATGCGGCCGCGGGCGGCGAGCTGGTGGCCATTGTCGGCGGCCCAGGTGCGGATGGCCACGAGTTCGGCTTTGTCGGTGCGGACGGCGGCGGCGCGGTTGCGGGCGGCGGCGCTGCGGGGGCGGGAGGTTGCCGGGAGTCGGCGGGCGTGGTCGACGAATTCGGCCATGGCCTTGCGCAGTGCTTTGGCGTTGCGGGAGCTGAGGTCGATTTCGAAGTCGGTGCCGTCGAGGGCGAAGCGAATGGTTTCGGCGGCCTTGCTGCCGTCGATGTCGTCGGTGGTTGTGGTGGTGACTTGGGATGCCGCGGGGTGTGCTCCTGTGCAAGGTGAGCGGGTGGGGTGATGAGCAATCCAAACGCTTTCGCCGGTCGGCCGACGGTGGCCGAAGCGATTGGTTCGTAGTCTATCCGCAGTTGGCCGTGCAGGGAGCCCGTCGCTACTCGACACCTCGAGAGCCGTTGCAGTGCGGGCAAAAATGTACCGATTCCGTGCGCATCAGTTCGGTGGGACGGCACGGGTGTGGTCTGGGCTGGCCGGGGTTCTGGCTTGGTGGCCGAGCGTCTGCCGCCGGCGCGGATTGCGCTGACGGGTCGGTGCGTCGGCATGGTGGGTAGTGTTGCGATATGGAGGGTCTGGGTTGTCCGGCGGTTTCGGCGTTTCCGATGATGTGGGCGCGTTGGGTGGCCGGGCAGGTGGCGGCGGCGGTTGCGTATGAGCTGGTGTCGCCGCGTCGACGCCCGGCCCCGCATCTGTCGAATTTACCGATTCGTCTGCGCGCCGGCGAGGGCGTCACGGTGTTGCAGGCGCTGATCGCCGATTTGGATTCATTGTCCGCGCCGGATTGGTCCCGCGAGCAGCGGGTTGATGCCCTCACCTGCGCTGTGTTGTGCGATCCAACGGTCGAGGTGATGGAGCCTGACCTGGCGACGTTGCTGTCGTGGCAGATCGCCCGCTACGAGCCGGCCGCTGGCGGCACGGACGACGGCGACGGTGACTGGGACTTGCAGTTGGATACGCGGTCGTTGGCTGAGTTCGTCGTTGCCTCGGGGTTGGTGGCGCCGGCCTGGAGTCAGCGATCGGCCCGGCCCGGTCGCAGTCGTGCCGCGCGGCGCGCATGCGCGGACGGCCAGCTGGCGCTGCCGCTGGCGTTTTGACGGCCGACCGACGCCTCAGACGGCGCCGTTGCGGGCAGGTGCCGGTTGGTGTGCCGGTCGGTGTACCGGCGCCCGTGGCGGTTGATGTTGTAGTGGTGCGGCAGGTGACGTAGCGCTGTCCCGTGGCGTACCCGAGGAGGGTTTGGACTTGGGTAGGTGCTGTCGATCCGGCGGCCGGGGCCGTCGTGGAGTTGGGATGGGATACCGCTGGGACGGCATGGGTTGATGGTCGGAGCGAGCTGCGCGACTAGTTGTGCGCGGATCTCGTACCGTCCATGGACGCCAGCCTGGCTTCGTCTACATGCCTGGGGTGACGGTCGGACAGCAGACGCGCGCCGAGCCGCGACCAGCCATGCGCGAGGGAAGCGGCTGCTGCGCCCTCCAAGTTCGCCTCAGGGTCGGATTCGTTGGTGTGGGCGGGTGTGGCAGAGCTGCGGGCGGTGGCTCCGCGGTGGGGTGCGACTGGTTATGCGTGGGTGTGGGTGGCGATGGGGTGGGCGCCGAGTTGTTGTTCGAGCAGGTCGAGCAGGGTCTGGTGCTGGTCGGGTGGTTCGGGTGGGGGTGGCCAGTCGTCGTCGAGGGGCGGTAGCAGCGGGGTGCCGGGGGTGTGGCCGGCTCGTCGGGTGAGGGCGTAGGCGGCGCGGTAGGCGGCGCGTTCGGTGCGGTGGCGGTCGATGAGGTCGCGGACGGCGTCGAGGCAGCCGAACTGTTCGGCGAGCAGGACCAGGCTGGTCCCGGCGACGATGTGCCAGCGGCCGTGTCGCTGTTGGATCAGGTTCCACGCGGCGAGGGTCTGTAGGGCGGTGTGGGTGGCGCTGCGGGATAGACCGGTGCGGTGCAGCAGGTCGAAGCTGCGGACCGGTTCGCGGGTGTGTTCGAGGGCTTCATAGACGGTGGCGGCGGTGTGGCCGAGTTCGCGGAACACGGGTCGGAGGGCGTGCAGGCGGCCGGCGGGCCAGCTGGTGCGGTGGGCCCGCTGGGTGGCTTCGTCGGGGATGCGCAAGGTGTAGAGGTCGGCGGCGAGGCCGCGGTCGTCTTCGATGAGGTCGAGGAACGGGTCGTCTTCGCTGCGCAGGGTGCGGAGGTGGGCGGCGACGGTGGTGTGGTCGAGGCCGGTGGCGATGGACAGGCTGCGGACTCCGAAGGCGATGTAGCGGCTGCCGCTTTTGTGGGCTGCTTCCCCGAGGGCCCGTAGGACCCAGCGGAGGGCGACTGCGGAGCGTCCGGTGTAGCGGCGGTGCTCGAGTAGCTGCAGTGCGGTCCACCAACTGCGGATCCATTGATATTCGGCGGCGGTGCCGCGGCGCTGCTGGATGCTGTCATCGATGTGTCGGTGATCTTGAACAGTGGGTGAAGCGTGCCCCCCGTGTGTAGGTGGCTGGCTTGTGGGGGAGTTACGGACAACGTTCTGGGCTCGGTGGGTGTGCTGGTTGGCGGTGACCCAGGCGAGGGCATTGCGCCAGTCGGCGAGGAGGGCTTTGCGGCGGGTGTGGGGGTTGCGGTAGCGGGTGTAGAAGCTGGCGAGGCCGGGCCAGTGGCCGCCGTCGATGCGGGCCAGCAGTTGGGGGAGGGTGTGGCCGGCCCAGACGGCGGCGGAGAGGACGGCTTGGCGGGCTTCGGAGGGGGAGCGGTAGCGGACCGGGTTGTACTGGCCGGTGGTGGCGATGGCCAGGTAGTCGGCGGGTAGGTCGCGGGGTCCGCCGCGCCGCGGCCGATGCCCGAGCTCGGTGCCGGAGCTGGCGCTGCCGGTGCCGTCGGGGCTGTGGGCTGCGTCGTTGGCCGGCTGGGTGTGTAGGGCGGCGAGTTCGGCGGCTAGGGCGTGGCGGAGGTTGTTGATGACGGCGGCGGGGTTGCGGGTGCGCGCGATGGCGTATGCGCGGGACAGGGGGGTGTCCAGGCGTTGGTGGCCGCCGCGGGGGTGGGGTGAGCCTGGGGGGCGGATGAGCCCGTCGGTGAGGTTTTGGTTGGGGGCGGGGTCCATGGTGGGGGTGCGGGCGGCCAGGGCGAGGGCGAGGTCGCGGGCGTCGTGGAAGCCGAGGGGTTGTTGCAGGGGTAGGTAGAGGTGCACGCCGCCGGTGGGGCTGTGGTCTTGGATGAGTTGGCCGCCGGCGCCGGTGATCAGCGCAGTGAGGGCGGCGGTGTCGCGGTGGACGGCGTCGGGGCCGCCGCGGCTGGTGTCGAGGTCGATGACCAGGGTGCGGGTGTCTCCGACGCCGCTGTAGAGGGGGATGGCGGCGGGGACGGCGGGTCGCCGGTCGGTGAGGGGTCGTTCCCAGCGGCGCAGGTAGGTGTGGCCGCCGCTGCGGGATTCGCGCACGCGGGGTCGCCCGGCGAGCAGCGGCGCCAGCGCAGCCCAGGCTTGGTCGGCGGGGCTGGCGGCGGCACGCGACGCGCCGGGTTGTGCGCCCGGATGCTCTTGGGGCGCGACAAGGTATGCGTTAGCATCGGAGCTGTCTGACACGACAGGCCCTTCGGGGTCAGACCGGGTTGCCAGCGCCAACTGGTCCGGTCGTTCTCTTCAGCGGAGCCCGCCCCGCCAAAGGCGGGCTTCGTTGTGTATGCAGTTGTGTCGGCGCCGGTCGGCGCGCTAGCTGCAGGTCACCGGCGGCTCCTGGTGGTGGGTGCAGGTCGCCGCGGGCGTCGGCCCGGCGGCACGCTTGACCGGCGGGTGCGCATAGGTGGTCGCACCGGCGGTGGTCACGGGAGCCGGCTGGGGGCGCGAGTGCGCATACGCGGCCGCGGACCGGGCTGCTGGGTAGGCCGGCGCGGCCGGGTGGGGCTGGGTGCGCATGGCTGGTCGCGCTGCCAGGTCGGCGGGTGTGCGGTGGTGGGCGGCGCTGCGGCTGGGCGGTGGAGGACACGCCGTGCCGTGGCCGCGCGCATATCCCGTCGCGGGTGCGCTCATTGGGTACAGTTCTCCTCGTAGTTCAGTTGTTCCGCGAAGCCCCGCACCCAAATCGCCGGCCAAAGTGACTTGGGGTGTGGGGCTTCGTCTTGTCCGGGGCCGGGTGGCTCCGGGGTGCCCGGGCCGGTCAGTGGGGTGCTGGCCGGCGTGCTGGGCTAGCTGGCGACGTCGTAGAGGGTCTCCTGCGGCTTGTCGATGCTGGGGTCGGACAGTTCACGTTCCAGGGCGGCGGTCAGTAGGGCTCTCTTGGAGATGCCGCGTTCGGCGGCGGCCCGGTCGAACTGCGCATACAGCTCGGGGGTGAGCTTGATGTGCACGCCGACGGCTTCTTTCATGCTGCCGCGGCTGGCTCGTTCAGGAACGCTCATGCTGTACATGTAGTGCCCTGCGCCGCCGGGGGGTGGGAGGTCGCGGTCCGACACGCCGGTGTCGGTGTCGGTGTGGCCGGTGCCGGGGTGGTTGCTGGACAAGGGCTGGCCGGTGCCGTCGACAGGTGGGGTGCGCTCTGTCCGGGTGGGTGGGGTGGGGGTGCGCGACCGGACATGCGCACCGGCACTGCCGGCGTTGTCGGGGTTGTCGACGGTGACGGCCAGGACGGCGTGGGCGGTGCTGGTGCGGACGTCGGCGCGCTGGTGCTCGGGTGGGGTGGGTCGAAGGATCCGGCGGAGGGTGGTCACGTGCACGCCGGAGGCGGCTGCGATGTGGTCGAGGGTGAGGCCGGTGGCGAACAGCTGCTCGAGGTGGGCGTTGACGGGTGCGCTATCGGTGGTCGGGTGCCAGCGGCCTGCGGCGATGGCGCGGGCTCGGGTTTGGCCGTAGCGGCGGTTGGCGGTTCGGCAGGGCTGGCATCGACAGCGGTCGGCCAGGTAGGCGGCGCGGGTGCCGTGGCGGTGTGGCTGCCCGGAGTGGTGGCAGTCGCGCGGGGTGGTGTCGTGCGAGCTGTTCATGACGGTCCTTCCTCGCTCGAGCCGACCTGTACTGCTAGTGCACTGTACTGATGGCGCAGTGCTTAGGGTGAGGCTGTGGATGGCCCGCCGCCGGTGGTTGCGATGGCGGAGTTGGTGCAGTTGCTCGGCGTCTCCAAGACGCGGGTGGTGCAGCTGATCGCGCGGCCTGACTTTCCTGCGCCGGTCGCGGAGCTCAGCGTTGGTCGGATTTGGCGGTACTCCGATGTGCTGGACTACTGCGAGCGGACGGGTCGGTCGGTGCGGCCGGTGAAGCGTGCCGCTGACCGTGAGGCTCACGCATAGCTGGTCGCGGGCCGGTGTGCTCCTTCCTCTTGCTGCGGGCTGCACCTAATACAGGTCGCTGGAAACGCCAAATGTGGACACCCTGAGCGCACAAATTTCGGCAGCTGCGTTGGTGCGACCCGGGACGGCGGTGGGACGCGGGCGCACGCGTCCGGATGAGGGCGTGGTGCCGATCACGGATTGTGACTGTCCGCGCGTTGGCGTGGATGCGCCGCTTGGGTGGGTGCTGGCCCCTCAATCGACGGCAGTAGTCACCGTCTTGCAATTTCCACGTGACGTGATCGTGACGAACCGTTTGAATTCGCCGCCGGACGCGCATCCGCCCGGAGTGGTCGGGGGCCAGCGGGCGTACAGGTCGAACCCGTCAGCGCTCGCCGCCGGCCGAACCGTGGCCTCGTACCCGCGAGCCGTCCACGGCTTGAGGCTGCGGCGACCAGGGTGTTCCTGGCCAGCACGGGCGACTGCCCGGGGCGGGTCTGCAGCTGGGCGTTGAAGTACAGATCGGCGGTTATCGCGCGGCCGCGGCTCGATGATGGTGCGCCCTCCACTCGAGTGTCATGGCAGGGCCTCCCTCCGGGCCCTCGGGGCGGTCGCTCATTAGCCCGTCCCGCCACCCCGGGAACAAACTGCAGCGGGCGCAGCTCACCCGGCGTCTCGCGACACGCGAGTTGACGTCTGGCACGATTCGGCGAGGCGACGTCGACGGGTTGACTCACCGTTTGAAGCTCGTCGCCGTCCCGAACTCTCACCCGCTCGAAGGACACCCGGCGGCGTCAGTGCGAAAGCTTGGATCTTGCCGTAGTGGTAATGAATTGTCGGATCTGCATGGCGTGGGCCGTCGTATGTCCGATCAGACTGGTCACGAGCCAGGCATAGGGTTGGCCTGCGTAGCGATGGGCGGCCGGCAGGAGCGTGGCGGCCTTGACGTCGGTCATCGCATCGAACGTGGACTGGACTCGCCGCCGACACTCGTCGATGTATGAGGCAATCTCCGCCTTTGACCAGCCGACGCGCAGACTGGCGAACGTCTTCCAGTGTGGGTTGCCGGCGAACGGGGGCGGCGGTGTCCACGTTCGCAGCTCGCCGTTCAAGTCGTAATCGAGGACCTCCAAGGCGTGCCAGGCCACGCTCCAGGGCTGCGCCCAACGCTGGATGCGTATGTCTTTCTCGGTAGGATCAGTGATGACGCCGCCGCCGCCGTCGTTGACCGGCCCGACAATTTCGTGGGCCTCGACTCGCCACATGGAAGCACACCAGAGGTCGTCCGGGCACTTCTGCACCGCGTCGCTCAACAGGTCGACGGCTTCGCTCAGGCTACGTCGGGTGCTCTCCATCCACACCGTCGTCACGGGCGTCGACGCTACCGCTAAATGCTGCCCGATGACCGGCATCGTGTCGCTGGGCTGCCGCGCCAGCAGCGCTTTCCGCTGACCTTTGCACCACCGATGACCGATGCTTACCGAGCCTGGTTTGCCTTCGGAGTTCCACCGCTAAAGGCCCGGGTCGGGGGGACTCGCCGGGCTGTAGACGCGTCGAGTGCCCGTGGACGATCGCGGTTGCTGCAGGATCTCACTCCGGTCTCCAAGTTCTGTAAGACAACGGTCGGTGGATGGTCGGATTCGGCCGTGGAGGTCGTGCTGCTCCCACGACTTGGCCCACCCCAACGCACACTGCTCGCGACGGCCGACGTGGACGCCACCCCGTAAGGTTCGTCCGTCCAACCCATCGACGCCGACTTCTACGAGCGCGGCTGCAGGCGCTGCCCGACGACCCCAACCAACCCGGGCACGGCCAGCGCCGTCAACCACCACTCGCAGAGTGGCGATAAGCCACGAACGCACACGGCCGGACAGGCACGGCTGTACATCCATACCTTGAAGTGAACGATCGCTGAGAAGACCGACCAACCCGACACTCCCGTCGACGCGTCGGCACCTGCGGCGACCTGGACGGGACCGGGGGTAAAACGGGGCTGTGATTCAGGTCACTCGTTGCTGGCAGGTCATGTGCAGACCGTCAACCGAGACCTTGCTGACGAGCAGGGCGGCGCGTCACCCGGTTGGGCTGTGGCAACGAACGGCTGCCGCCGTTGGCGACAGCCCGACGCTCGACCTGGCTAACGCTGCAGCGATCGACAGATCAGGTTTGAGTTCGCATTCCGGCGTGCGAGGAGCCGGCGCTCGTGGCGGGCAGGTTCCGCCCTGGGCCCGAACGGCGCCGTCTGAGCGACGCGGCGAGGCTCCTACGGGTGCTGCGCCAGGGCGGTGGGCTACGGCCGTGCCATTGCACGTCGGGCGCTCGGCAATGGATCAGGTGACGGATGCCTTCGTTGCGAGGGCCGCCGTTCAGAGGAGTAACCACGGGGTCAACGCACGGTCTGTAACTGACGGCAGGCATACGTGTGAGCACGAGTTTGAGTGTGGTCGCGGTACGGGTTGACGTGGGCACGGTGAGTGGATGACGCTCGCCCGGTTGGGGCGCGGATGTGGGTGTCCGAGGTGATGCAAGGAGTTGGTTCGTGCGGGCTTGGAGGGTCTTGGCGGCTTCGATCGTCGCTGCCCTGCTTGTTGCGACCGGCTGCCAGGGCGGTGCGGGCGTCACTACGCAGTCCATACCGACCTCGCCGACCACTGCCGCCACGCAAATCGTCTCACACGCGACCACTCAAGCGACGCTGTCCTCGAAGCCGCCGGGCACGCTAGCCACTACTTCTACGAACCCTGCAGGCAACTCGACGTCGGTGCAGGGGACACGGACGACATCCCGGTCATCAGGCTCCTCCTCAGCCTGACGACGGCGGCTCCGCGGTTATCTCGTACGCGATCACGATGTCAGCGGCAGGGCGGTCCGTGCAGTCCCCGGCCGGCTCGAGCGTGGTATCGGCAGCCGGGGCGCCGCGGACGAGCTGGACAGTGGGCGGCCTTCAGAACGGCACGGCGTACACCTTCAGCGTGCGCGCTGGAAACACCGTGGGCCTGAGCGACCCGTCTGCCGCGTCGCCGCCGGTGATCCCGCAGGCTCCGGGATCCGCGCCGCTGCTGCCGCGGACGGTGCCTTCTGGCCAGGTGGGTATTCGCTACGCCGGGTCGGTTGCGGCGACGGCCGGGTCGAAGCCGGTCCGTTACCGGTTCGCCAGCGGCGCTCTTCCGCCGGGCCTGCAGTTGGACACGGGTGCGGGCGCGTTGACCGGGACCCCGACCAGGGCGGGGCGGTTCGTCTTCGGTGTGAGAGCCAGCAACAGTGCCGGCTCGGTCTCCCGGGCGTTCGCAGTCACGGTGGCTGGTGTGCCGTCGGCCGTTCCGTCGGCGCCTCGGGCCGTCCGTGTCGCTGGGGGCCATCGGTCCGTGACGATTGGGTTCATCCCCCCGGCGTCGGCCGGCGGCGGTGGACAGATCCGCGGCTATCAGCTGTCGTTGGACGCCGGTCGAACGTGGCAGTCCGTGCGGGCAGCCGGTTCAGCGTCGTTGCGCGCCGTTATCGGCGGGCTGGACAGCGTCGGGGTGTACCACTTGGCGTTGCGTGCGGTCAATGCAGCGGGGGTTGGCGCTTCTGTCCGGTTCGACGGGCCTGCAGGTCGATGAGTGCAGCGACCGGGGCCCGGGAACCGAGAGCCGGCCTACCGGCTGGCCGGCCACTAGTCCTCAGGTCGTCATCGGACGGGTAGAGGGCGTACGGACTGACCCGAGGAAATTTCCCAACGGACCGTTGGGAGGCTTGACAGGACGGTCGGTGCGGTCGGCACTGCTTCGAGGTCGCGCCTCAGGCTGGGGCGCCGACCCTCGATTTTGGGAGCTCCGCGCAGCTGTCGCCGGTCGTCCGTCAGCCGCTCATGCGATGGCTGGGCGTACCAGCCGTAGGACATGATCCGGTCAGTTCTCAGCCGGGAGGCGAGGGTTGTGGCTTGGGACGCCGCTCGTCCAGCCGATCCGCCCGTGCGCTGCGCACCGCCGCTCAGGGCGAAGCCGATCGGAGTCAGTGGTTCGGGTAGGCCTGCGGTTCGTGCTGGAGGTTGTGGTCGAGGGCGGCGATCTTCTGGGTGACCGGCGAGGTCGCCAGTCCACGGCGATCGTTGATCACCTTGCGCAACCGAGCGGCTTGGACGAGGACGGGCGAGACGGCGACTGTGCGGCGGCTACGGCTCGTTGTTGCCATGCTGGTCCTCCTCCGTGTCAGTGTCATCATCGGCGATGAAGTCGGTGTCGTCCAGGTCGTCGACTAGGTTGCTTTCGAGCTCATCCAGGTCGGCGTTGGCGTTCAGAGCCCAGAGTAGCTCCAGGTCAGCGTTGTGGGCCAGGGGTGAGTCGCCTAGGGCGGCGAGTAGGGCCAGACCGGCGGCTCGGCTGCGGGCGTCATCTCGCAGGCTCAGGTCGGCGGCCCACTGCATGCGGCGGAACCACTCCTCTCGGGCTGCTGCAAGTTCCCTCTGGTCGGTGGCTTGTCGAGTCTGCGCGGCGCCGATCCGTGCGGCGAGGAAGGAACCGGCCACGGTGAGGACGCCGATGACGATGGTGACCCACCACGGAGCTGGGGACATCTGGGCGGCTACCTCCAGCCTCCGGACGGGCGTGCGGGGTGTTGACGCTATCGGCTGGGGATGGGCGTGGCGTCCGGCGTCGGAGGCTGGCGGCTAGGTGTACTGCCCATGAGCGTTGTTGACGGCGGGTCGTGGTGGTGGGTGGGGAGACCTCCGGGTGAAGGTGTGGGTGCTGACGCCTCACCGACAACCCGGAGGTCTCGATGTCCCACGCTAATGCCCGTCTGACGGTTCATGGTCGGGCGGAGTTGGTGCGCCGTGTGGTGGAGCAAGGCCGTCCGGTTGCGCATGTGGTGGTGGAGATGAACGTCTCCCGGGCGACCGGTTACAAGTGGTTGGCCAGGTGGCGCGCCGAGGGCCCGTCAGGACTGGTCGACCGGCCCAGCCGGGCGCACCGTCTGCCGGGCAGGACCTCTGCGCAGTTAGAGGCCAAGGTGGTGGCGTTGCGGTCGGCGCGGAAGTTGGGGCCGGCCAGGATCGCGCCGCTGGTGGGGTTGCCGGCCTCGACGGTGCATGCGGTGCTGCGCCGGCACGGCATGCACCGGTTGGCGTGGTTGGACCGTCCGACCGGTGAGTTGGTGCGCCGCTACGAGCGGGCTCGGCCCGGCGAGCTCGTCCATATCGACGTCAAAAAGCTCGGCGCGATCCGCGACGGCGGCGGCTGGTGCGCTCACGGCCGCGGATCCGACCAACACAACCACAGCCGCGCCGAGGTGGGCGCCGGCCGCAGAGTCGGCTACGACTTCGTGCACTGCGCCATCGACGACCACAGCCGGCTGGCCTACGCCGAGATCCATCCCGACGAGACCAGCAGCACGTGCGCGGCGTTTCTGCGCTCGGCCGTGGCCTGGTTCGCCACGGTGGGCATCGACCGCATCCAACGGGTCATGACCGACAACGCCATGGCCTATCGGCGCGGCACCGCCTGGCGGCAAGCCATGACCGACCTGGGCATCGATCAACGGTTCACCCGCTCCTACCGGCCGCAGACCAACGGCAAAGCAGAACGGTTCAACCGCACCCTGGCCGACGAATGGGCCTACATCCGACCTTTCCGTAGCTCCGCCGAACGAGCCGCCGCCCTGCCAGCCTGGCTCCACACCTACAACCACCACCGCAACCACACAGCACTCGCCGGCCAACCACCCATCGCCCGCACCACCGTCAACAACCGTGCTGGGCACTACAGCTAGGCGTCAGTGGGCGGCGCAAGAGGGCGAGGCCTTAGTTGTGACCATCTCTGTCGCTGGCGCAGCTGCTGTGCGCCTGGGGACCGCCCAGACCGTCGCCGGGCGGCGTGCACCAGTCGGCGATGACGCGGCGTTCAACGCCGGTCGTCTGGGGGCGCATGGCGCACCGGTGGCGGTTTTCCCCACAGGCTGTGGGGATGCGGTCGGACGTCGCCAAGCGACCTTCGGAGCACTGAGGCGCCTTCGACGGGTGTGATGCGGGACACACTTCAAGTGGAGGGCGTATGCAGACGGTCAGATCGGGGCGCACGGCCCAGTTGGGCGGCGAGTCACCCAGTTGAGGTGGCTCAACGAACGGCTGCGGCCGTTGGCGACGGGCCGACGCCCTGGCTGTCTAAAGCTCTCCCCGTCGTTTGATCGCTCCGCGCTTGCGCTCCGGCGTCCGACCATCGGGCGCTCGTGGTTGCCAGGTCGAAACCATGGCTCGAACGGCGTCGTCGGGGACGACGCGGCGAGGTTGGTTGCCGGCGCTTGATCGGGGCGGTGGGTGAAGGCCGTGCCGTTGCGCGCGCGGGCGCTGAGAACGGATCAGGTGATCGATGCCTTCGGTGCGAGGCCGACCGTCGAGGTGAGTAGCCACGGGGTCAGCAAACCGTGTGTAACCGACGGCAGGCACACGGGTGAGCACGAGTTTGAGTTGGTCGCCGTACGGGTTGACGTGGGCACGGTGAGTGGATGACGCTCGGCCGGTCGGGCACGGACGTGGGTGCCCGAGGTGATGCAAGGAGTTGGTTCGTGCGGGTTCGGGGGGCGTTGGCGGTGGCGTCAGCCGTCGGTGCCGTGCTTCTTGCGACCGGCTGCCGGGGCGATGCGGGTGTTACTACACAGTCCGTGCCGAGTTCCTCGACCACTGTGGCTACGCAGACCGTCGCGGACTCAACGACCCCAATGGCGCCGTCCTCGACGCCGCCTGTGACGCCGAGCGATGATTCGTCGAGCTCTGCAAACATTTCGACGTCGGCGCCGACGATGGGCACGACATCCTCGTCGTCGGGCCCGTCCTCATCCTCTATTGGGACGAGTCCGTCGGCATCAACGTCGGCCCAGTCGGAGGAGCAGCAGGACCGGGCAGCGATCCAGGCGCAGTGGATCCGTTCCTGGAACGTGTATCTCGCGCTCGCCCGGACGCCGGTTGCTGATCGTGTTGCTGCGGTGGACGCAGTGGCGGTGGATCCTGCGCGGGCGAGTATGCTCAGTGACGCCAAGAGGTTCGACGCGCAGGGTGTGCGCACGTACGGGACGCTGGGGCACCGGATCTCGTGGCCCCGCGCCGTCAACGGTGGCGCTAGTGCGGTGATCTCGGACTGTCAGGATCGCAGTCATAGCGGGTCGCTGGATGTGGCGACCGGCAACAAGCTGACGGTCGGTGTCGCCCGGGACCACTACCAGGGCCGGATGGTTAAGGGCCGGGACGGTGTTTGGCGCGTCGAGCAGGTCTACTACTTGAAAGACGAGCCGTGCTAGCCCGTCAGTGGGCTGTTGCGACGACTCTTGCCAGTGCTGCGGTGTTGTCGTTCCCGATAGCGGCCGCTGCGGCGCCGCACGCCGACCCGCCTCCGGTCCAAGTGGTGGCAGGCGACGGCAGCCTGCTCGGCGGATCGAGTTACTCGTTGACGTTGTCGGTTGGTGGGTCGTCGGGTTCCGGTGGCGGGTTGGAGCCGGGCCAGGTTGAGCAGGCGATCAGGGCGGCGGGTACGGCCCGAAGTGGGTCGTCGGTGGGTTCTGGCGTGGGGTCAGCCGTCGACGAGCTGGCCGGCCACACCAGCGGCGGCGGCGACGACGGCTCCGGCGGCTCCGGTGGCTCAGGTGGCTCTGGTGGCTCCGGCGGGGGTGCGCCGGATCCGGATGCGGTGGCGTCGATGGAGTGTCAGTGGCGGGTGGCGGACGATGTGCCTGCGGGCGACCCGCGCTGGGGTTCGAACAATCCGGCGGCCGGGTCGCTGGTGACGAACTCGTGCAACGGTGGCCCGGAGCAGTTCGTGTACGTGCCCGATTCGGCGCTGGGCGGCGGGGCCGCAGCGCCGCCGCCCCCGCCGCCGCCGGATCCTGCGGTGTTGGCGCAGCAGGCCAGGACGGAGCTGACGCTGCCGTCGCCGGTGGCGCACCGGTCGCCGCCGGAGACCAACTCGGATCCTGCGTACGGCGGCCTGCCGTACACGTGGGTCGGGCTGAGCACCTACTTCTGGGTGGATGACTGGCAGCCGATGACCAGGACGGTTGCGTTGCGCGGCGTTTCGGCGACGGCCACTGCGACGCCGACGGGGCTCTCGTTCGACCCGGGCGACGGCAACGCGGCGGTGACCTGTGCGGGTCCGGGTCGGCCGTGGGTTGCGGCGGACGGCAACGAGCCTGCGTCGAACGGGGCGTGCGGCTACAGCTACCGGTCGGTGACGCCGAACGGCCCGCTGAGGGCGACGACGTCGGTGCAGTGGGAGGTGAGCTGGACCAGCAACACCGGGGCGTCGGGGACGTTCCCGGCCTCGACGACGTCCTCCTCGTCTTCGTTCTTGGTGGAGCAGATTCAGGTGGTGATCCGGTGACGACGTCAGTCAATGGGGTGAACGGTTCGGCCCGCCCGGTGGGGACGAACGGCAGCGCACGCCCGGCCGCGGCGCCGACGGTGGGGAAGGGCGGTGCGGCGACGCCGGTGGCGCGGTCGCCGTTGCCGACGCGGCAGCGTCGTCCTGGGTATGCGGCGCTGGGCGCGCTGTTGGTGCTGGGCTTGGGCGGCGGGTTTGGCTACCTGTACTCGACGGCGGGCGAGAAGGTCCCGGTGGTGGTGGTGGCCCAGCCGGTGGCCGTGGGCCAGGTGATCGAGCGCAGCGACCTGTCGACGGTGGACGTGGCGGGAGACATCACCGCGATCGCCGGCGCGAACCTGCACTCGGTGGTGGGGCAGCGGGCCGCGGTGGCGCTGCTGCCGCACACGCTGCTGCAGCGCTCGATGGTGACTGACGTGGATCCGATGCCGGCCGGGCAGGTGCAGGTCGGTGTGGCGGTGAAGGGCGGCCAGCTGCCCGCGGACGGCTTGGTGCCGGGCGACCGGGTGCAGGTGCTGGCGCTGCCGTCCGGGCAGCAGCAGTCCGGGCCCGGCGGGGACGCCGGGAAGCCGGTGGTGCTCGTCGACGCGGCGACGGTCTACGCGGCGCACCCGGATCCGGTGCAGGCCGGCGGGACCCTGCTGACGCTGTTGGTGCCCGCGGCCGACGGGCCCGCCGTCGCGGCGGCAAGCGCGTCGGCGTCGGCGGCGCTGGTGAAGGTGCCGGCGTCGTGATCGTCTCGGTGTGCTCGGACAAGGGTGCCCCTGGGGTGACGACGCTGGCGACGGCGCTGGGGGTGGTGTGGCCCGGCCCCCGGGCGGTCGTGGAGGCCGACACCGCCGGCAGCGACCTGTCGTTCAGGCTGCACCCGGCGGCCGCGGACACACCGCTGTCGCATCTGGCGCCGGACCCGTCGATCGCGGGCTTGGCCACGGCTGCGCGGCTGGGGCTGACCGGGGCCGGACCGCTGCCGTTCGCGCAGGAGACCTCGCTGGGCGTGCCGGTGGTGCCCGGAGTGCTATCGGCGGAGCGGTTCCGGCCGCTGCGGTCGCTGTGGCCGGGGCTGGGTCAGGCTCTGGCGGGTTGGCCGGGAACGGTGCTGGCCGATCTGGGCCGGTTGCACCCGGGTGCGCCGGCCGCGCCGGTGGCGCAGGCGTCGACGGCGGTGCTGCTGCTGACTCGCGCGGACCTGGAGGGGCTGTTCCACGTCCGGGACCGGGTGGTGGAGCTGGCCGGCATGGTCGGACCAGGGGAGGGCGACCGGATCCGGGTCGGTGTCGTGGTGACCGCCCCGGTCAAGCAGCGCCGGGCCGCGGTCGAGCAGGTGCATCAGGTCCTGGCTTCGGTCGGCTCACCGGCTCCGGTGCTGGGCTGCTTCGTGCACGACCCGGCCGTGGCGCAGCAGCTGTGGGCCGGGGTGATGACGCGCCGGCTGGCGGGCAGCGAGCTGGTGCGCTCGGCCCGCTCGGTCGCCGAGTCGGTGCTGGCTACCTGGCCGTCCCTGACCGCGACCTTCGACGCCACCGACTCGTCAGCGGACGTGCACGCCGAGTCGACGACGGCGCCGGCACCGGCGGTGGCTCCGTGACCGGGCCGGTCAGCGAGACGCCGGTGGAGTACGAGCTGGTGAAGGCGCTGCGGGTGCAGGTCGCCGACGCGATGACCCGCGCCAAGCAGGAACGGGACCGCCGGGGCTTGAGCGAGCTGTCCGAGCCGGACGAGCGACAGCTGGCGCTGAGCCTGATCACCAGCGCGGTGCAGGCGCACCAGGCCGAGATCGTCAAGGCGGGCGGCGAGCTGCCCGCGGACACCGGCTACGACCTGCGGCTGATCATGGCCGTGGACTCGGCCATCTACGCAGCCGGCGAGCTACAGGAACTCCTGGACGACGACCAGGTCGAAAACATCGACATCAACGGCTGCGACGAAGTGTGGATCAGCTACGCCGACCGGGGCAAGGTCCGCGGCGCACCGATCGCCGCAGCGGACGAGGACCTGGTCCAGATCGTGCAGAACCTGGCCGCCTACGCCAGCATCAACGCCCGCCCGTTCACCCGAGCCAACCCGGAGCTGGACCTGCGGCTGCCGGACGGGTCTCGGCTGTCGGCGGTGATGGGCGCGGGGGAGCGGCCGGCGGTGTCGATCCGCCGCAACCGCTACCCGCAGATGTTCCTGTCGCAGCTGGTCGAGCTGGGCACCATCGACGAGCAGCTGGCGGTGTTCCTGCAGGCGGCGGTGCGCGCCCGGATGAATCTGATCATTGCCGGCGCCACGGACGCGGGGAAAACCACGCTGCTGCGGGCCTGTATCAATTGCATCCAGGGCGATGAGCGGCTGATCACGGTGGAGCGGTCTCTGGAGCTCGGGATTCGCCGACAGGGCCTGCACGCCGACGTCGTGGAGTGGGAGGAGGTGCTGCCCGACGCCGAGGGTCACGGCGGCATCACCATCCAGCAGCTGGTGCGCCGTACCCGACGCCACAACCCGTCCCGCGTGGTGGTCGGCGAGGTCCTGGGCCCCGAGGTAGTGGAGATGTTGTCGGCGATGAGCCAGGGCAACAACGGGTCGCTGTCGACGCTGCATGCCCGGTCCGCGGCCGACGTGTTCGCCAAGCTCGCCCAGTACGCCGAGCAGTACGAGCGGATCGAGAACCGGGTCGCCCACGCCTTGATCGCCGGCGCGGTCGACTTCGTGGTGTTCATCGGCAAGAACCGCCGGTTGGGTGGCAGCCGCACCGTGACCGAGGTGGTCGAGCTGGCCGGCGCCCCGGACGGCCGGGTGGCCTCGGCCCGGATCTTCGGGCCGTCCCCGCTTGATGGCCGCGCGGTGCGGGTCGACGACGTCGCCATCAGCGACGCCCGGCTGGAGGAGCTGGCCGACGCCGGCTACGACGACACCGCCACCTCGTTCCACTTCCCGAGCGGGCCGACGTCGTGACCGGGACCATGGCGCTGACGGTGCTGCTGGGCATCGGCATGGGCGCCGGCCTGCTGCTGATCGTCGTGGGACTGCGGGGCACCACCGTCGATCCGACCCGCCCCCCGTCGCGGGCCGCCCGCGCGGTGGCGGCGCTGCGCTCGCCGGCGCTGTCCGGGCGGATCCTGGCCGCCGCGGTCGTCGGCGTCGCGGTGCTTGCGCTGACCCGCTGGCCGGTCGCCGCGGCCGGGCTGGCCACGCTGGTGCTGCTGTGGCCGAAGCTGTTCGGCGGCGGCGCCGCCGAGGCCCGGCAGATCGCCTCGCTCGAGGCGCTGGTGGTGTGGACGGAGTCGCTGCGCGACACCATCGCCGCGCACGCCAGCCTGGAACACGCCATCCCGGCGTCGGCGGTGAACGCGCCCGAGCTGATCCGGGCGCCGCTGGTGCGGCTGGTCGGGCAGATCCGGGCCCGGGTCCCGATGGACCGGGCGCTGCTGAACCTGGCCGCCGAACTGAACGACCCCAGCGCCGACCTGGTGATCGCCGCGCTGATCCTGAACGTCCGTCGCCGCGGTGACCGGCTCGGCGAGGTGTTGACCGGCCTGGCGTCCTCGGCGCGGGAGGAGCTGGAGATGCGGCGGAAGATCTCCGCCGGCCGCGCGCAGCTGCGCCGCGGCATGCAGATGGTCGTGGGGGTGACCGTGGCCATCGCGGTGTTCCTAGTGGTGTTCAGCAAGACCTACATCGCCCCGTACTCCACGGTCACCGGGCAGCTGGCCCTGGCCGTGGTGGTTGGCATCTTCGCCGCGGCGTTTGCCTGGATGCGCAAGCTGTCGGTGCAGGCTCCGGTGCCGCCGTTTTTGACCCGCCCGGACGCGCAGCCCGACCCCCTCGAGGCCCGGCTGGTGACCACCCTGGTCGACAACCCGATGCCGACGACCGGCAGCGGCACGCTGCGCCGGCAGGTGATCCGGTGATCGCCGCCGTGGTCCTGGGCGCCGCGCTCGGAGGGGTGCTGTTCGCGCTGCTGGTGCGCCTGGCGCCGCCCAAGACGTCGCCGCTGGTGCAGCTGGCCCACTTCGACGCGGGGCACGGCGCCACCGCAGCGGCGCTCACCCAGGCCGAGAAGGCCGGTGCTGCCGGCGCCGGGCGCGGCGTCCTGGCGCGGGTGCAGGGGCAGTCGGGTCGGTGGCTCGCCTGGCAGCTGACCCGCCGCGGCGTCGGCTACACCAGTCTGCGGCAGGACCTGGCGTTGACCGGCCGCACCGTTGAGGACGCCCTGGGCCGCAAGATCACCTTGGCCGGCGCCGGCCTGCTGCTGGGTCTGCTGGCCACCGTCGGTTTGACCGTGGCGGGGCTGGCGCTGCCCGCGGGCGCCCCGGTGATCCTGGCCCTGGTGCTCGCGGCGGCGTTCTTCTTCCTGCCCGATCTGGACGCCCGCACCGAGGCCGCCCGGCGCCGGGAGGAGTTCCGCCGCGCCTTGGGTGCCTACCTGGACCTGGTGGCGTTGGAGATGGCCGGCTCCGCCGCTCCCGCCGAGGCGTTGCCGTCGGCGGCCCGCATTGGCGCCGGCTGGCCGCTCGCCCTGATCCGGGACACCCTCTACCGCGCCACCCGGGGCGGGCGGAACCCGTGGACGGCCCTGGCCGACCTGGGGCAGCGGATCGGCGTCGGCGAGCTGCGGGATCTGGGCCAGCTGATCGCGCTGGTCGCCCACGACGGCGCCCGGGTCCGCTCCACGCTCACCGCCCGCGCCCAGACCATGCGTCGGCATGAATTGGCCAACCTCGAGGGCAAGGCAGGCAAGGCCGATCAGAGCATGCGCATCGCGCAGATCCTGATCGGCTTGGGGTTTATCGCCTTCCTCGGGTACCCCGCCGTCGTCGCCGTCCTGTCCTTCTGACCCGCCATCCCCGACCCGATCATTCCGACCTGACCAAGCCAACCCGCACTGACGTGACCACCGCCGACGAGAGCGCGTCACGACCCCTCTGTGAAAGGAACGCACATGTTGAAGCTGGAGTTGGAGATGGTTCGCACCTGGGTGATGACCAGGGTCGCCGCGCTGCGCGAGGAGGAGCCGGATCGGGGCAGCAACACGTCGGAGACGGTGATCTGGGTGGCGCTGATCGTGGTGGCGGCCCTGGTGATCGGCGGCATCATCGTCGCCAAGATCACCAGCAAGGCCAACAGCATCGACCTGCAGTAACCGCAGCGGATCGGCCCGTGCGGGGATTGCTGGGGTGGACCCGGCGCCGGTGGCGCCGGGTTGCTGGCGACCCTGACCGCGGGTCCGCCACCGTCGAGGCGGTGCTGATCGTGCCGATCGTGGTGGTGTTGACGATGGTGGTGGTGCAATCCGTGCTGCTCTGGCACGGCCGCCACGTCGCCCAGGCGGCCGCGCAGATCGCCGCCCGCTCCGCCGCCGCCTACCAGGGCACAGCAGCATTCGGGCAGGCCGACGGCGATGCCTACCTGCAGCAGGTCGCGGCCAACCTGCTGCCCGGCCGGGACGTGCAGGTCGTCCGGGCCGCCACCACCGTCACGGTGACCGTGCACGCCGACGTGCTGTCGGTCATCCCGTTCGGTCGCTTCACGGTCGACGAATCCGCCAGCGCCCCGGTGGAGGCGTTCACCGCGGCGGGTGCGCCATGACCGCCGCCGGCTGGCCGGCGGCGCTGCGCCGCCGTCTGGCATCCACCGGCCAGCAGAACCGGGACCGGGGCGCGTCGACGACGGAGCTGGTGATCATCGCTCCGGTCGTAGTCGTGATCTTGTTGCTGGTAGTGGCGCTGGGCCGGTACGCCCACGGCAAGCAGCTGGTGGAGCAGGCCGCGGCGGCAGCGGCCCGCGCCGCGTCGCTGGCCTCGACGGCCTCGCAGGCGCAGGACCGCGCCGTCCAGGCGGCGTCGGGGGCGTTGTCCGATGCGGGGGTGTCCTGCGCGTCGATGAGCACCGCCGTGGACACCAGCTCGTTCCGGGCCGGCGGCACCGTCAGGGTCACCGTGACCTGCACCGCGGATCTGTCCGGCCTGACCCTAGCCGGCGTCCCCGGGTCGGCAAGGATGTCCGCGACTGGCGCCGCGCCGCTGGAGACCTACCGGCAGTACGCCGATTCCCGGGCCGGTGGATCGTGAGCGGCCGCACCCGCGGGGCGGCCGCTCGGATCGGGGGCCTGCTCCGCCGGCGCTGGTTGGTACTGCGCCGAGAGGGCGACCGCGGCTCGATCACCGGCTACCTGGTGGTCATCACCTTCGCCTTGTTCGCGTTGGCCGGGCTGGTCCTGGACGGCGGCGCGGCGCTGACCGCCCGCGGGCAGGCGGCGGACGTGGCCCAGCAGGCCGCCCGCGCCGGCGCCGACGCCCTGGACGGCATGTCGCTGCGGAGCCCGACCCCGGCCGGGCTGACCGCCAACCCAGCCGCCGCGCGGGCCGCGGCGCAGGCGGTGCTGTCCGCCGCCGGGGTTGAAGGAGAAGTGACCGTGACCGGATCCCGGGTCACCGTCTCCGCCCGCGCCAGCAAGCCCACCGCGATCCTGGCGATCGTCGGCATCGACGAGGTCGGCGGCAGCGCCACCGCCACCGCGATCCCTCTGCACGGCACGACCACGGGAGCGTCCTGACATGCCCACCTCGTCCACGGCAGGCACCCGGGTGATCGGGCGGCTGCTGCGCGTCCTGGCGTCCACCGTGGCCTCCGCGCTGCTGGTGGTCGGGGTGCCGTGGCTGCTGGCCACCACGATCGGCAACCCGCTGGACCGGCTGCCGGACCTGCTCGCCGGCGACGTCAACGACCAGGTGATCCTGGCCGCGATCGCCGCGGTGGTGTGGCTGGCATGGGCCCAGTTCGCCATCGCGTTCGTGGTCGAGCTCGCTTCGGCGCTGCGCCGCACCCCGATGCCGCGGCGCATCCCCGGCGTGTTCGGCTTTCAACAGGGCCTGGCCCGGGCACTAGTCAACGGCGCCCTACTGCTCCTGCCGCTGACCCTGTCCACGGTCGCCCCCGCCGCACAGGCACTTGCCATGGCTCCGGCGGCGGCGCCGCCGCCGGCACCCGCCGCGGCCCCGGCGACGGTCGCTCCGGCACCCCGCCCGCAGGTGCCCACCCAGCCCGTGAGCGTGTCCGCGGACGGCGCCCGCACCTGGTGGGACCTTGCCGTCCAACACCTGGGCGACGGGTCCCGGTGGCACCAGCTGTGGGAGCTGAACCAGGGCCGCGCCCAGGACGACGGCACCGTGCTGCGCAACGACCGGACCGTGCTTAAGCTCGGCTGGACGGTGCTCGTCCCGGCCACGGAGCCGGCAGCGCGGTCAGCCGCGCAGGCCGCTGCTGACGTAGCGGTGGACGTCACGGTGCAGCCGGGGGACACCTTGTCCGAGCTGGCCGCCGAGCATGCTTCCGGGGACTGGCCGCAGCTGTGGCAGGCCAACGCCGGCCGCGCCGAGCCCGGCGGCGCGCACCTGACCGACCCGGACTACATCGAGCCCGGCTGGACCATCACCATCCCGGCCCCACTGGCCACTGACTCCGGCACTGACTCCGCCGGCGCGGCCACTGACTCCGGCTCGAACGGCATGGCCGCGGACCGGGTCGTCGTCGAGCCCGGGGACACTCTGTCCGGCATCGCCGCAGCTCGCGGCGCTGACCTCGACGCGGTCATCGCCGCCAACACCGGCGTCCCCCAGCCCGACGGGCAGGCCTTGACCGACCCGGACGACATCGAGCCTGGTTGGACCATCACCATCCCGCGCCCGGCCGACGCCCAGCCGTCGGCTGGCACTGACTCCGGCCCGTCAGCCGCTCCGACCCCGCCAGAACCTGCACAGCCGCCGGCCGCCACGGAGCCCGGCGCCTCTGACTCCACGCCGCCGGCCGCCACGGAGCCCGGTCCGGCGGACTCCACGCCGCTGGCCGCTACAGGCCCCGGCACCGCTAACTCCGTCCCGTCGGCCGCTGCAACTGGACCGGCCAGCCCATCGGCGGCTCCTGCCTCGGCGCCGAGCGTGCCGACTGCGCCGGTGCTGACGCCGG
The DNA here is from genome assembly GCF_014646215.1 of Nakamurella endophytica. Taxonomy (GTDB): domain Bacteria; phylum Actinomycetota; class Actinomycetes; order Mycobacteriales; family Nakamurellaceae; genus Nakamurella; species Nakamurella endophytica. The sequence goes on along the minus strand of NZ_BMNA01000007.1, from coordinate 101,687 downwards.
CCGTCTCCTCTCCGGCGGCCGGCTCGCCTTCGTCCGACTCATCCTCGTCCAACTCCTCGTCCTCGTCGTCGGTGGCGACGTCGTTCGCGGTGTTCGCCGGCGGCGGTGGGGTGCTGGCCGCGCTGCTGCTAGCGGCCCTGGTGCGGGCACGGCGCCGGCAGCTGCAGCACCGCCGCCCCGGTGAGTTGGTCGCCGCGGCGCCGTCCGGGCTGCTGGAGATCGAGCGGGCGCTGCGCAGCGTCGGCGGCGCCAGCTCCGCCGACGCGCAGTGGCTGGATGAGGCGCTGCGCGGCCTGGGCCACGCGGTCGCGGCCAGCGACGGCGCCTTGTCCCTGCCGGACGTCCTGGCGGTGTGCGCCACCGACACCCGGCTTCGGCTGGTGCTGGCCAGCCCGTGCCCGACCCCGGTGGGTGCGTGGACGCCGCAGTCGGACGGCACCTGGGTCCTGGACCGAGGCCAGTCGACCGGGTACGACCCGCAGCGCCGCGACCGCGACGTCACCCCGTATCCGACGCTGGCCACCGTCGGCTACACCGCCGGCGGTGAGCACTGGCTGCTGGACCTGGAACGCATCGGCGCGCTGACGCTGACCGGGGACGCCGAGCGGGCGACGAACCTGGCCCGCTTCCTGGCCGCCGAGCTGGCCCACAATTCCTGGGCTGAGCTGCTGCAGGTGACCCTGGTCGGGTTCGGCGCCGAGATGGCACAGATGCACCCGGACCGGCTCACCTACGCCGCGGACCCGGCCGCAGCCCTGGACGCGGTCACCGCGCAGCTGCGGTCGGTGGCCGCCGTCGTGGACGAGTCGGGCCTGCCCGTGCTGGACGGCCGCGGCCGGGGCATCGCCGGCGATGCCTGGGCGCCGCACGTGCTGCTCATCGCCCCGCAGGCCCTCCCGGACGACGCGACCGACCGGGCCGGCCTGACCGAGCTGCTGGATGCGGTGACCGGTCGCGGGGACCGCTCCACCGTCGCGTTGGTGGTGACCACCGGTGGGAACACCGACGACACCGACGTCGCGGCGGCGGGCGACGGCGGGTGGGTGCTGCGGGTCGACGAGCACGGCGTGCTCTCCATCCCCGACCTCGGTCTGGAACTGATCGCCCAGCAGATCCCGCCCGAGCAGGCCGGCCAGCTGGCGCAGCTGCTGGCCCTGGCCGTGAACACCGACGAGGGGTCGGTCGCCTCGCCGCTGCCCGAGGACAAGCCCGTCTCGACGCATCCCCGCCCGGAGCCGGATGAGGCGCGGTGGGCGCGGGCGGACTCGGCATTGCCGCTGCCGGAGCAGGTCTACCTCGAGCAGTCCGCCACGACTTCCCGCGACCTGCAGGCGATGGCGCCGGTGGTGCAGGCCGACGTCCGTGAGCAGCTGGCCGCCGGTGACCCGGACCTGGACGCCGACGTGGCGGAGTGGACCGACCGGGCCAGCAGCCGACCGCGGATCGCGGTGCTGGGAGCGGTGGCCGTGTGGCCGCGGGGCGGCGCCTCGCCGCGGCCGCTGTCGCCGATGAAGGCCGAGATCGCAGTCTACCTGTCCATGCATCCCACCGGGGTGAGCCCCGAGCAGTACGGCACGGACCTGTGGCCGGAGGATCCGGGCATTGCCGGCAGCACCAAGCTGCGCAACAGCATCTACGAGCTTCGCCGGGCGCTCGGGGTCAACGCCCGCACCGGCACCGAGTACCTGCCCCGCAACGCGGCCACCAACGGCGCCCTGTACCGGCTGGAGGACGTGCTGATCGACGCTGAGCTGTTCCGCCGGCTCCGGCTGCGCGGGTTCACCCGCGACGAGCAGGACGACCGGCTGGCCGACTGGTGGCAGGCGCTTCACCTGGTCCGCGGCGCCCCGTTCGACAACCAGCGGCCCGGCGGCTACGGCTGGCTGGCCGGCCGCCCGGTCGACCACGAGTACACCGCCACGATGGTCGACCTGGCCCACGCCGTGGCCACCCACCACCTCGCCGTCGGCGAGCCCGACCGGGCCGAGGCCGCCGCGAAGATCGCGCTCACCGCGACGCGGGGCGTGGAGGGCGCCAGCGACATTTCCCTGCTGGACCTGGTCTGGGCCTGCGACGCTCAGGACCGCCGCGCCGAGGGCGACGCCCACGTCAAGCAGATCCTGCGCAACCACGGCGCCGACGACCTCGAGGACCTGTCGCCGCGCACCTACGACGTACTGCGGCGCCGCCAACTCCTACCGCCGGCGGCATGAACGACCCGACCCCCAGCACGGGCGGTCGAAGGTGGCGATGACCTGGCCGTTGCTGGTGTCGGTCGTCGCCGCGGTCGCGGTCAGCCCCTTGTCAGCGGCGTGGACCGCAGCGCTGGCCGCGGGTCAGCACAGGGGCTGGTGGCGGCTTCGGCCGGTCAGTGCGCGGCGCTGGGCCACCGTCGCTGCGGTGACCGCCGCGCTGGTGCTGCTGGCCGCTGCCGGGCACCCGTCGGTGGCGTGGTGGCTGCTGGCCGTCGGCGGCGGTGTCCTGGCCGTCGTCGACGCGCAGACGGAGTTGCTACCGGCCCGGCTGACCTACCCGCTGGCCGCCCTCATCGCCGCCGCGCTCGTCGCCGCCGCGGTCATCGGCGGCGACGCTGGTCCGCTGCTGCGCGCCGGCCTTGCGGCGCTGACGGTTGGCGTGCTGTGGCTGGCCCTCTGGTTTCTCTCGCCCCGCACGACCGGTCTCGGCGACGCCCGGCTGGCCGCGCTGACCAGCGGCGTGCTGGGCTGGGTCGGCTGGGCTGACGTCTGGCAGGCGCTGCTGCTGACCTTCTTGCTGGCCGCGCTGACCGCGGTCACGATGGCGGCCCGTAGCCGCCGCGGGCTCCGCCGCACCGTCACGGTGCCCATGGGCCCGGCCCTGCTCGCCGGCGCGGTCCTTGCGCTGTGGCTATAGCGCCGAGCGTGTTTGCGGCACGGAGGTTGGTGGCATTCCGGGTCGGGGGCGGCATCTATCTGGTGGGTGTTGACACGTTGTCGTCGCGGTGCCGGGAGCCTGTCGAGGTAACGGACCTGGATGGGCATTGCACCAGTGCCGACGAAGTTGAGGGCTGACTGGGTTTATGACGGTTAGGCGAACCCGCGAACTAGCGCGTGGCTACTAACTACCCAGCCCAGACAAGTCGGTGTAGCGCCATGGCCCTGACGATGGCGGGGTGCGCGGGATGCAGTGGCTCCTCGGCATGCTGGGTGAGCAGCCGGGAGGAGTCGTCGTCGACGCCGCGTTCGAAGATGGCGAGCAGCTCGTGGTCGTCGCCGTGTCGGGACTGGAAGTGCGCGCCGTCGAACAGGGCATCGCCGGTGGGTAAGTGCTGCCGGTACAGCCAGGCGGAGACCTCTTGGGTGAGCGATCGAGGCCTGGCCAGTCGTAAGGCGGCCGCGTCGAAGTCGGGCAGACCGTAGGTGATGGCGGCGGCGAGGAACCGGGGACGCAGCGTGGAGATGGTCTCGGCTTTGGTGACCGAGCAGTAGGTTCCTGTGAGCGTGGCGGAGGTGGCCGTGCGGGGGGTAAGCCAGTCGAGCGGAACCTGACCTGCCGGCGCTGTGGGCCAGAGCTGGGCGTCCTGCGGGTCCTCCTGGATGTCTGCGAGCTGGAGGTCCATCGTCGGGTCGGGCCGGAAGCACGCGAGCACTTCGACAAGGCAGCCGAGCAGGCTCACACCGGCGTAGAGAGTGCGGTATCGGCCGTCCGGGTCGTCCCAGCGGCCATGGAAGCGACCCTGCTCGGCGTACTCCCAGGGTGTCCAGTTCCACGGATCAGGTAGGTACCCGACCCGCCATACGGTGCCCGGATGGTTCAGGACTGCGACTGGACCGTCGGCCGTGTGCCGTTGCGCCAGCGGCATTGCGGGGTCAGCCGGTGGCGGCGAAAGCGCGGGCCGCCGCCAGCACCTGGGGCCCGGCAACTTCTAGGTCGCCGTCGCGCAGGATCCGCGCCGGGGACCGGTCCTCCAGATGCGGGTTCAGCCCTTGGAACCAGGCCTGAGCGACCCTGGGGGAGTCCTTCACGAGGATCATCGCGGCGGCCTGATGGGCGATGCGGAGCCGCTGCTCGACGGCGCGGTCTTGGATGTTCCGCTCGCCGTCGGCCCATTGACGGACGGCACGAGTCTCCCGAACACCGCCGAGGAAGGCCACGAGCTTGGCGCCGAGCGCTTCCCGCAGCTCTTTGACCAGCTCGGAAGTGTCCAGGCGGACGGTGCGCTCGTAGCTGCGCAAGTCCGGTCGGGCCGGGCTCGAGGTGGCCATGCCCCACCGTACAACTGGCACCGACTCGATGACAGCCAGCTTCACACGCCGTTTCACACCACAAGGCACGACGGACACGCGTCCACCTCCAGTCGCGCTCAAGACATGCGCACGGCTGCGCACCGTGGTGCTCTGTCTCTCGGCCGATCCCGGGCTCTGCGTGAGCGATCGGTCGCTGGCCTCCTACAACAGTTCCTGCTGCACCCAAGTCTGTCGACGACGACGACGACGCTCGCGGTGCGGTCGGGAGAGGCCTGGGCGGTGATGGCGTTCGAGAGGACCGCCGTGCCGGCTGCTCGTGCTGCGGTCAGGATCACCGTGGACCGCCGTGACGCGCCCAGTCGCCTCGCCCGGGCTGGTGGTGCGGCTGTCTGAGGCACTTGATCGCGACGGACGAGCACGGCAAACCGGACCCCGCGTCCGTGGTGTGCGGGATCGTTCCAGTGACCTAGTACGACCTAAATCGCGGCTATTAGCACACTGCCGATGTGGTGCCGGACGTCCGGCGTCTTCTACTTCGCACTGGATGCCGCCACGGCCGCTGGTCGCGACCCCGGACGACAGGCAGTTCCGACCAGCGATCTCGTAAGCCGGGCCGGGTCGCCGATGTCTACGCGGGATTGCTGCTGATCTTGCGCTCGTCGCGTTGTCAGCGCTGACGCCGGCGACCGCCCGGCCCGCGCACGTTTCGCCACACGTTCACGGCGTTAATGGGCCGGCCCTCGCCACCGGGCTCGGTTGGGCTCCTGCTTGAGCGGGCTGTGCGTGTCAGTGGCCACGGCACGCAAGGTCGACCAGCAACTGCTGACCGATCACTGACAAGAGACTGACTGCGCTTCGGAGGGTCGAGACATTGGGTCTTGATCTTCTGGAGGTTGATCGTGTTCCAGGACTGTTCGCCGGTGGGTGACTGGTCGGTGTTGCTTGAGCGGCTGGATCGCGCGGGTGCGTTTGGGCGGTGGCGTACGTGGGCGCCGGAGCTGGCGACGGTGCCGTCGCCGGCAGGGCTGCCGTCGTGCACGGCCGTCCATTCGGACCGCGGCGAGTCCGACCGCGTCCTGGGCGCGCTGATCCGAGTCGCAGCCGTCGACGGGATGGCAGACCCGGACGCGGCGCTGGTGCTGCTGCACCTGCTCAGTGACGGGATCTACTCGTTGGCGTCCCGTCTGCCGCATCCGTGGGCGGAGGCCGTGGCGCTGGTCGCCGGCGAGTTGACCTGCCAGATCCGGTCGTTCCCGTGGCGTCGGCGGACCCGCGCGTACGCGGCGAATCTGCTACTGGACACCAAGCACGCGTTGCTGAAGGAGCTGCCTGCGCTCGGCCCGGACGGCACTCGCCGCGACGTCTCGCTCGACCCGCTCGACTCGCTTTGGCGCTCGCTGCCTGCACCTGCCGAGGCGCCCGCTGCCCAGGAGGTGATGCTCACCGACCTGATGCGGTGGGCTGAGCGCAACAGCATCGCCGACCCCGACGACCTGCGGATGCTTGTCGCGCTGCAGGAGCGGGCCGGCTACGGCTCGCGGAGCCGGCATCGGATCGCCGCCGAGCTTGGTATCAACGAGCGGACGCTGCGCCGCCGGCGGGACCGGACTTTGGCGGCGTTGCGCGCCGCGGGCCCCCGATTTCTTTTGGAACGGGCGGCGTAGCTCCTAAGCGCTCGAGGCGTCGGATGCTCTTGCGGCTCCCCGGGTGCAGTCGCGCACGGGCTCCCTCAGTTCGATCGCGACGAGGTCGAGAGTGCAAGGTTTCCGCGTGCTGAACGCTTGGCTACCTCGCCGCTGGCCAAGTAGGGAACCGGACGCTGCTGCAGCTGGTGCACGACCCGCAGTTCGCAGCGTCGGCGCGGCTCGTTGACGTCGATGTGGACGACATCGACTACGTCCGGGACACTGGGTCAGCCCCACAGAGGAGACGCCATGACGACGACGCAGAGGCCGAGCTCCGCCGCCTTCAGTGAGGCTCGCGCTCGCCGCATCGTCAAGGTGTCGGGCTCCACGATCGCTGCGGCGCGGGCTCAGGTGGCGATCAGCAGCAAGCTGGGCAAGACAGTGCCCAAGGCAGTCAGCAAGATCGCACGCGTCCGCTGATCCGGGTCGCGGCGCCCGGTGTGGTGTGATCGGTCGACTCTCACACGCTCAGGCGCTATTCCGGATGGCCGGCTCGGGTATGCCGGTGTGCGCCGCTTGGGTGATGATCCCCCTGCAGGGACAGAGCACCTCACTGTCTGAAGCCGTCGCCGACAGGGGTGTCCGCCGCTAGGTCCGCAAGCTGTTCAACGAGATGCGCGACCGGCCAGCCGCGCAACCGTGGCCAGCCCCGCGTCCGCTGTTCGTCCGGGGCAGCATGACGCACTCGACCATGATCCGTGTCGATAGTGCGACGGTGTCCTGCGAGCGGCCGCTGGTGTCGACGAGCACCTCGGGCTGCGGGTATCCGGGCGCCTTGGCGTGGAGCCGTTGTAGTGGGGCGCTAGAACGGGTCGTCATCGGTGGGCACGTCTGCGTAGGTCGTGGGGGACACGCTGCTTCCTTAGCCGGCGGGCGCGGGAGCTTGATCCAAGGCGAACGAGTCGCGCGACCCATTGATGCGCCGCTATCCTCGATCGACTACCGGACGCCGTCCGAGTGCGGGTAATCCACAACCGGCCGGGCGAAGTCCGCGGGGCCCTAGCACGCGAGCCCCAATCCCCGGACGGGTCGGCGAGTCGTGTCGATCCAGATTGCTCCGTTCGTGGTGTCCACATTCGGCCTCGAACCGAACCTGTCTAGGGCGTGAGGGATCGGGAACGCCGGGCGGTGCTCGGTCGGGGGACCGGTGGGGCCGTGGCTGCAACCGCGACTCCACGGGTGCCGGACCGACGCTGGCACCGGCTTGCCGGCAGCGCCGCGAGCGGGGTTGTCCGTGGGTAGGCGCATGGCGGAGATCGGTCTGCCGGGCCAGCATCGGTCGGTCCTGGACGGCGGCGACGTCGACGAGGCGACCGGTCGGCTGTTGACGGTGGCCGAGCTGCAGGCGGCGCTCGTGGCGGCGCAAGCGATGGCCGCGGCCCGGGCGACCATGCGGCCGCGACTGATCGCGCCTTCCGAGCGGGCGGCGGCACCCCTTGCGGCCACCACCCAGCCGCCGGAACGAGACGTCGAACCGGCCACCGAACCGGCCGTGCGCGAGGCGCAGGAGCCGGCCGAGACCGAGCCGGCCGAGCGCCCTGGGAGATCGCGGCGGTGGGCGCCGCGGTGGCGCGCTGTGGCGGAAGCCACGCCGCCGGGGCCCGACGAGACGGTGATCGCGGCGGGTCGGTCGGCTCCGGCGGGGTTCACCGGTCCCGCCGCGCTCCGGGCTTGGTTGTGGCTGACCGATACCGTCCCGGCGCCCCGGGTGCTGGTCTGCGCGGCCGGTGGCGGTGTCGGGGCGACGACCGTGGTGGCGGCGCTGGTCGGGTTGATGGCGGCGGCCCGGCCGGACCAGGTGCTGGCCGTGGAGCTGGCGCGCCGGGAATTTTCGCAGCTGACTCGGCAGGTGTGCGGCGCGGTGGATGCGGTGTCCGTGGGTGGGTGGCTGCCGTCGGACGTCGAGCAGGCGCCGGACCTGGCCGGGCTTCCGTCGGGGCCCAGTGGCGCCCGAGTGGTTCAGGCGGGCGCGCATTGGTGGCCTCGCCTGTCTGAGCGGCTGACCGCGGACACGGCGGTGGTGGCCGATCTGGGATCGCTGGAGCACGCCGATACCCGGGCCTTGCTGCTGGATCACGACGGGCCGGCGGTGATGGTGGCCCGCGCCGACTCGGCCGGGGTGACCGCCGCGCTGGCCGCACTGACCGAGCTGGACGCCGCGGGACTGACCCGCCGCCCGGTGCTGGTGCTCTGCGATGCGGCGGGCTCCCGGCCCGGGGTGCTGCGCACGGCGCAGCGGCTGGCGGCCACCGCCGCCGACGTGCTGGTTCTTCCCAAGGCCCCGGTGCTGCGGCGCAGCCCGGTCCCGGTCGGCGGCTGGGACCGCGCCGTGTCCGGCGCGCTGGCCGAGCTGGTGTGCGCCCTGGCTCGCACCGCGCACCACCTCAACACGCCCCCATCGACCTTGCGGCCGCTAGCGATCGCCGAATCCACCCACGATGAGGAGCACTCCTGATGGACCCCACAGCTGATCCGACCGTGCCGCCCGCCGGAGGTGGCGGGACCGGGGGGATCAACTTCAACCAGTTCCGGCCCAGCAACGAGGGTTTGACGCAGCTGGACATCTGGAAGGTGATCGCCAACATCTTGATGTACGTCGGGTACGGCGGCGCGTTCCTGGCCTTTTTGATCGGTCTGATCATGTGGGGCGTCGGGCACAAGATCGGCGGCCGGCACGTCCTGGACGAGGGTAAGACCACGATCATCCGCGCCATCGCCGTCGGCATGATCCTGGGCTCGGCCGGCGCGATCTGGACGTGGGTCGTCTCGCAGTGAGGGTGACCACGGACTACACCCCGTTGCACGGTCGCGGCTCCCGCCGCACCGGCCTGCTGGCCACGGTCGTGCTCGTCGTCGGAGCCGTGCTGCTGGGCGGCGGGCTGCTACTCGGTCGGGCGACCGCCAACGCCAGTTCCGCAGCCGCGGCACTCGCCGCTGGGTCAATGGTGCTGTCCCCGCACGGGCCCGCGATGGTCGTCGACGGCATCCCGGCCGGCTATCCGCGGGACCGGGCCGGGGCGGCGACCGCGGCGGTGAACTTCCTGCAGACCTGCTGGTCTGCAGCCTCCGGCGTCGGCGACGTCGAGCGGATCCGCGCGGTCATGGCCGCAGCGAACCCCTCGGCCGAAGTGCTCAAGACGATCGGGCAGGGCCGGGTCGCCCGCGACGACAGCGGCCAGCAGCTGACCCCGGCCGCGGTGACCGTGCGGTCGCAGGACCAGCAGCAGGCCGTGGTGTCGGTGTGGGCGGTCAGCGCCTACGGCGGCACCGTCGGGAACAAGACCCGCACCACCGGCATGTGGTTCACCTTCACCGTCGCCCTGTCCTGGGAGCAGGGCGACTGGAAGGTCGCCGACCTGTCCGTCGCCGACGGCCCGGACGACGACGGTGCCGGCGGGGAGAACCTGGTGCCGCTGACCGGCGCCCTGACCGTCTACCTGCGATAGCCGGCGATGCTGCCCCGACTGATCCGACTGCCCCGTCACCTGGGCCGGGCGGTCACGGTGACCGTGACGGCGGCCGCGCTGCTGCTGGCTGCGGCGCTGCCCAGCGGCGCGGTGCCGACCACCCAGGGCGGCGGGGACCCGGCCGTGGTCGCCTCGTGGCCCACCGACCTGCAGCAGCTGGTCGCCGGCACGCCGGCGTTCACCTCGGCGCCGTGGTTCACCGAGGGCGATTGCCAGGGTCGGGGCGGTGATGTCAGCCGCTACATCAACACCTACTTCCAGCGGGAAGCGGCGTTCCGGCAGCAGATGATGGCCGAGCTGATCAAGGGCAACCCGGATCTGCAGGACCTGGGCATCCAGGCGCCGCGGCCGCAGGACGACCAGGTGTTCCCCAACGGCGACGCCGCCTACAACGTGGCGCCCGGGGTGTGCGCGGCCGACCTGCAGCAGTGGGGCACCCCGGACGCGAGCTCCCCGTGGGGGTTCAGCTGGGTGGCCCGGCCCGACGACGGGTCGCTGCGGCGGATGACCGCGGTCGGCGGGCAGGACATCGCCAACCCACTGACCGTGTGCTCGGACGACCCGGACTCCTACCTGTGCTCGCGGGCGTTCTTCGTCAACTGCGATCAGGCCGACACCGCCGGCAAGCAGCGGTGTCTGGACTGGAACGTCTCGGTGCAGCAGCACCTCAACGGCATGGCGCACTGGATCGACCAGAACAAGTCCGTGCTGGACCGGGTCGGCGACTTCTTCAGCGCGGTCGGGCACGGCCTGTGGACCGCAGGCGCCTGGGTGGTCAGCGGCCTCGGTTGGGTGCTGGGCAAGGTCGGCGACGCGATCGGGTGGGTCGCCAAGAAGGGCATGGAGCAGGTCGTCGCGTTCTTCACCTCCGGCGCGGTGTGGCTGTGGGGGCAGGTCACCGCCTGGATGATCAACTCCACGACGCCGAACCTGGCCACCGGCGGCTTCGTCGACACCTACAACCTGATCTCCGGCGTCATGCTGGCCATGGCCTTTTTGATCTGGCTGGCCGGGCTGGTCACCGCCTGGCGCCGCGGCCGGCTCACCGGCTCCATCATCGGCGCGGTCAAGGCCATCGTCGGCATCCAGATCGTCGGCATCATCGCCTACCTGATGCTCCAGCTGGCCAATCAGGCCACCTTGGGCCTGATCTCCGGACAGCAGCGACAGATCGCCAACTCCGACTTCACCGCCTCGCTGCTGCAAGTGAACCCGGTCGTCGGCTTGATCGCCGCCGTGCTCACCATCCTCGGACTGATCGGCGCCGGCCTGGTGCTGGTGTTCCAGGCGCCGCTGACCTTGGGGCACGCGCTGTTCGGGACCGTCGCCGCCGCCGGCCAGGCGCACGCCGGGACCTCGCACTGGATGGGCCGCTGGTTCATCAAGCTGCTCTCGCTGGCCTGGTGCAAGTTCTTCATGGTCGGCATGACGATCCTGGCGCAGAACCTGCTCACCAGCACCTCCGCCAACATGCAGCAGAACTTCGGTCAGCAACTGTTCTCGGTGCTGTCCGGCATGCTGCTCATGCTGCTGCTGCCCACCACGCCCTGGCTGCTGTCCGGGGTCATGTCCTTCACCGTCGGCCACACCTCCGCCGCCGGAGACGCCATGGCGCAGAAGATGACCGCCGCGGCGGGCATGGCAGCACTCAAGGCCGCGCCAGCCGCGGGTGCAGCCTCGGCCGGGGCCGCTCACGCCATGGCCACCATGGGCAACAACCTGGTCGCCCTGGGCGAGCTCGGCAACGGGACCTTCGGCACCGGCGACGGCCGCACCTACGGCGAGATGGACGACGACCAGGACGACGGCGGCGGTGACGCCGGCGGCGCACCGGCACTTCCGGCCGGCGATCCGCCCGGCGTGGCTCCGGGCGGCGGTGCTGCTGGCGGCACGGCTCCTGGCGGCGGCGGGGAGTCCGACGGCGACGGTTCCCCCGCCGGTGACACGGGCGGCAAGCCGGACGCGGGCGGCTGCGGCGACGGGGCGCCCACCAAAGCTCCGGGCGCCGGGGGTACCGCACCGGCCGGCGCGCGGGAGCCGCCACCGGATCCGCAGGACGCCGACCTGGAAGCCCCCGAGGATCTGCACACCGCGGCCGGCGCCGGTGCGGCAGCCGCGGGCGCTGCTGCCACCGGCGGTGCCGCCGCGGCGGCGACCGCAGGCGCAGGCACGCGACGCCGAACAGGCGCCACCGCCGGCCGCCGGTCCGGCTCGACGGCCACGACCGCCTCGAACGGGGACCCAACGACGGACGGCATCGCAACGGGTACCGGCGCGGCCGGGTCTGCAGCGGCCGCGTCGACGACCGGATCGACCGGCACTGGTCCCAGCCCGCAGCCAGGCGACGCCCCAGCCCCTGCGGGCGCGGGTGGGGACGGACAGGCCGCGGCGACCGATCCGGGCACCGACGGCGCCACGGTGAACGGTCACGTACCGGGCGGGACGGTCAACGGCAACGCTGCTCGCGGAACCCGGAACCCGCAGGCCCGGCGGTGTGGCGCCGCAGCCTCACCGGCACCGGCGCAAGCTGGTGGCGCTGCCGCACCGGCATCACCGACGCCGGCGGCGGGCGCAACGTCTGTACCAGCACCTGCAGGTGCGGCGGCTGCTTCGACACCCGCGCCGGCACCGTCAGGAACGGCCGCAGCGCCAGCACCCGCACCGGCACCCGTCGCGGCAGCGTCGGCCGCCCTGCCGACACCGGCAGCGAGCCCGGCCCCGGCCGCAGCGCCAGCACCCGCACCGGCACCCGTCGCGGCAGCGTCGGCCGCTCAGTCGACACCGGCAGCGAGCCCGCCCCCGGCCGCAGCGCCAGCACCCGCGCCCGCGCCGGCACCCGTCGCAGCAGCGTCGGCCGCCCTGCCGACACCGGCAGCGAGCCCAGCCCCGGCCGCGCCAGTACCCGCATCGGCACCCGTCGCGGCAGCGTCGGCCGCCCTGCCGACACCGGCAGCGAGCCCACCCCCGGCCGCAGCTCCGCCCGCGTCGCCTCCGCCGCCGGCACCCGTCCCGGCGGCGTCAGTGTCAGCGTCAGCGCAGATGACGGCGGTCGCGACGCCGGCGAGTGCGGAGCCGACTGCGTCGCCGCTGTCAGATCTCCCGCCGGTGGTCGCCCCACCGGCGGCTGAGACGCCGGGGCCCGCGGTGAAGCGGCCGAGGAGTTCGTCACCGTCCACCTCGCGTCGGCCGCGGCCGGCGTGAGCCACCGAACAGAGCGGAGCAATCGAGATGGCTAGGAGCAGTGGCGGCGGGGGGCCGCGGCAGTTCGTGTACCCACCGCGGCCGACGGCCGGGATCGTCGGCCGGTTCGGCATCGTAGATCTGGCGTTCTTCGCCGCGGCGCTTGCGCTGTTGTGGACCGGCTTCCGGCTGATCCCGGTGTCGGTGTGGTGGCTGGTCGGCCTGGGCGTGGCGGCGCTGCTGTTGGCGGCGTTCCCGTTCCCGCGGGTCGGTGGCCGGCCGCTGACGGCCTACCTGCACCCGGTGCTGGCCACGGTGGGGGACCGGCTGACCCGCCGCGGGGTGTTCCGCGGCGCGGTGTTCTCCCCGTCGTCGCTGGCGCACCGGATGGATCTGCCAGGAGACCTGGTCAACTACCGCGCGGTCGCGGTGCCCACCCCGGATGGCCGGTCGACGGTCGGGCTGATGGTCAACGACCGCGAGAAGGTCGCGTGCGCGGCGCTGCTGACGTTCGGCTCGGCGATGCTGCTGGAGGGCAGCACCGAGCAGGGCATGCGGCTGGATGACTGGGAAGCGGTGATGGAGTCCTTCTGCGCCCAGGGCGCGGGAGTGTCCCGGTGGCAGCTGCTGGCCCGCACTGCCCCGGACGTGGTGAACGTGGCCAGCCGGCACGCCCGGGACAAGGCGGTGGTGCGCTCCGGCCCGGCGTGGCAGGCCACCCAGGAACTCATCGCGCAGGCGGCGCCGGCCGCGCAGCGTCACGAGGTGTACCTGATCGTCGCGTTCGACCTGCGCGCCCTGGGCGACGAGATCACCTCCCTGTCGGAGGGTTCCAGCCGCGACGAGGCGGTCGGCGTCGTGGTCCTGGAGCGGCTGCTGGACCTGGAGCGGGGTATCACCGAGGCCCGGATCGAGTCGCGTGGGTGGCTGCGGCCGGGGCAGTACGCGGCGCTGATCCACACCCAGTTCGACCCGGAGTCGCTGCCGCTGCATGACGTGCTGGCCGGGCAGGACCACGACCTGGATCCGCGGCTGGCCGGCCCGTCGGCGACCGAGCGGGCGTGGAAGTCCTTACGGCACGACTCGGCGGTCTCGCGCACGGTGTGGGTGCACGAGCTGCCCAAGCGGCCGGTGACCACGAACTGGTTGGCGCCGGTGCTGCAGCAGTCCGGGCTGCGCCGGACGCTGTCGCTGGTGGCCGAGCCGCTGGGCGAGGTGAAGGCTCAGGCGTCCGCCGAGCGGCAGGCGCTGCGCGCCGAGGGGTCCGCAGCGGAGCGGCGCAAGATGGGCAGGCCGACGACGGCGCGGCTGCGCAAGGAGGCGCAGGCGGCGCTGGATCAGGACGAGGCGCAGGCCGACGGCGACGGCGTGTTCCGCTACCACCTGTTTCTGACCGTGACCGCGCCGGATGAGAAAACCCTGACGCGGCAGATGCTCTCGGCGCGGCGGCGGCTGATCCGGGCCCGCTGCCAGTCGATCGTGCTCTACGGCGAGCAGGACCAGGCGTTCTTCGCCGGCGCGCTGCCGCTGGCCCGCGGCCTGTCCCCGATGCGCGGGGTGGCCGGGGTATGACCACCACCGAACGACCCGCCCGGCCGGTCCGCCGCACTCGCGCGGCCGCGATCGGCGCCCTGCCCGGGGTGACGGTGCCCGGTGAGGTCGCCCGCCGCCTGGCGCAGCGGGACGCCGCCGCGGCCGCGGCCGCCGCCGCACGCTCGGCCGAGCAGGAGCAGCGCCGCCTCGAACGGCTGATCCGCGGCACCGGGCTGGACCGCCGCGGCGCGAAAGGCACCGGCTCAGGCCGGTTGTGGGGGCGGATGCGGCTGCAGGCGCACACCGCGCCGTCGCGGATGCTCAAGGGCATCTACCCGTGGATCATGGACCCCGGCCTAGGGGTACCCGGCGCCTACGTCGGGCAGGACCTGTTCTCCCAGGCCAGCTTTCTGTTCGACCCGTTCGAGCTGTACGCGGCCGGGGTGATCTCCTCGCCGAACATGGCGCTGGTCGGGGAGATCGGCGCCGGCAAGTCCGCGCTGATGAAGTCGCTGATCCTGCGACTGCTGGTGTTCGGCATCTCGTTCTCGTGGGTGCAGGTCAAACCCGAGTACGAGGACCTGTGCGCCGCGCTGGGCATCGAGCCGCTGCGGATCGGCCCAGGCCAGTTGGTGCGGCTGAACCCGCTGGCGGAGGTGCGCCGGCACCCGGAGCAGAACGACGTCGAGCACCGCGCCGGCAACCGCTCCCGCCGGATCGCACTGCTGGAGGGGCTGCTTCAGGTGGCGCTGCGCCGCGGGATGCGACCGGTGGAACGCTCGGTGATCGGGTGGGCGTTGGACGCCGCCACCGGCGCCGATGACGGCGCATCGACCCACCTCGCGCCGGTGTCCTTGCCGTCGCTGCTGGGTCATCTGGTCACGCCGCAGCGGTGGCAGCACCGCGCTGTCGAGCTCGGCCTGGACGCCGCGGACCTGGCCGACCAGGCCCAAGACGTGCGGCTGGCGCTGGCCGAGCTGGTGACCGGGTCGTTGTCGGGCATGTTCGACTCCACCGAGCCGCGCAACCTGGCCTTCGACTTCCGGGCGCTGGGCACCGTGGTCGACCTGAACCGGGTGCGGCACAACGAGATGCTGACGGTGCTGTCGATGGTGTGCGCGCAGTCGGCGATGGAGGCCGAGCTGATGCACCCGGACGCTCCGCGGCGGCTGGTCGGCTACGACGAGGCGTGGATGGCGATGCGGTACCTGCCGCTGCTGCGCCGCTTCCAGGAGCAGTGGAAGCTCTCCCGGCTGTACGGAATCGCCAACTGGATCGCCTTTCACCGGTTCACCGACCTGGACGCGATCGGCGACGCCGGCAGCGAGACCCGCAATTTGGCAACGGGTCTGCTGGAGGACACCGGTATCAAGATCGCCTACCGGCAGGGCGAGGCGGCGCTGCCGGTCACTGGTGCGCTGATGAGCCTGTCGGACGTGCAGGAGGACTTGCTGCGGTTCCTCAAGCAGGGCGTGGGCCTGTGGAAGATCGGCGAGCGCACCGCGGTGGTCAAGCACATCTTGTCCTCGGTGGAGCGGCCGCTGGTCAACACCGATTCCCGGATGAAGGTGATCGCCGGCATCGACGACATCTCCGACGCCGAGTGGGACGCCCTGCTCGAGCAGCACGCCACCGGGGACCCGACGTGACCCGCTCCTTGCCGACCCGCCTGCGAGCAACCGGAACCGGCGGAAGCGGCGCAGACGCCGGACAGCCCGTGCACGGGGACAGCCGCTCGGTGACCGCCGGCGCGTCGTCCGGCACCTGGCTGCTGCTGGCCGGCGGGGCCGTGCTGGCCGCGGCGATGCTGGCGGCGCCGTTGCTGGCCGGGCATCTGGCCTACCTGGTCACCGGGCGCGGCTGGCCGGACGCCGGTTCGCCGGCCGCGGCCGCCGTCGGCATGCTCGCTCACCCCGGTGACCCGACCCGGGGCTGGCCCGAGCCGGCCGGCCGGCCGGGGCCGGTGCTGGTGTGGGCGCTGACCGCGGTGCTGCTGACCGGGCTGGTCGCCGTCGCCGCGACGGCGGTGCTGCTGGTGCGGCGGGTGCACCGGCCGGCGACGGCCGGGGTGGCCACCCGCGCGCAGGAGACCCGGTCGATGACCGCCGACAGCCTGCGCGCCCGGGCCGGGTCGCTGCGGCCCCAACTGGCAGCCACCACCACGCCGCGGGAACTGCGGCCGGAGCAGCTGGGCGCCCGATTGGGCCGGTCGGTGGCCAGCGGCCGCGACGTGTGGCGGGCCATCGAGACGTCCTCGATCGTCACCGGCCTGTCCGAGTCGGGCAAGACGACCTCGGTGGTCATCCCGGCCGTGCTGGACTGGGAGGGCCGACAGGTGGTGTCCACCACCAAGACCGACATCTTGCGGTGCACGTGGGCGGCGGCCGCCGACCGCGGCGGACTGCGGGTGTTCGACCCGCTGCGCCTGTCCGGTGGGGTGTTCCCCGAGCTGTCCTGGACGCCGATCCAGGGCTGCGCCGACCCGAACATCGCCGAGGCCCGCACCAAGGTGCTCACCGAACGCGCCGCCGGCCCAGACCCGCACGCCGACTTCGCCGCCGACGGCCGCCGCGTCGTCCGGGCCCTGCTGCACGCCGCCGGCCTGGCCGACGCCACCGTGACCGAGCTGCTGGGTTGGGTCTACAACCCCCTGGATCAGCGGCCGGAGCAGATCATCCGCGGCTCGTCCCGCGGTTACCAGCTCTACGCCGAGGAACTGGCCTCGGTCCGCAAGACCCCGGACCGGCAACGGGAAGGGTCCTACCTGTCGGTCCGCTCGGCGTTCGACGGCATGTCCACCCCGCAGGTGCTGGCCGTGATCGACCACCGGCCGTCCCGGGCGTTCAACGCGACCCGTTGGCTCGCCGAGGGCACCGACAGCCTGTACCTGCTCACCCACAACACGATGCTGGCCGGCGCCACCAAGATCGTGTCCCTGATCGTCGCCGACATCCTCGACGCCGCCCGGCATCTGGCCGCCGCCTCCACCGGGGCCCGGCTGGACCCACCGCTGCCGATCATCGCGGACGAGTCGGTGAACACCTGCCGGTTGCCGGACTGGGAGACGGTGCTGTCGGACTCCCGCGGCTGGGGGATCAGCGCCCACATGGTGGTGCAGACCCGCTCCCTGCTGCGCGGCGCCTACGGCCGGGACCAGGGCGAGGCCATCTGGTCCGCCGCCGGGATGCGAATGATGGTCGGCGGGGGAGAGGGCGGCGCCGACAGCAAGGAAGTCGCCGAGGCGTTCGGCGACGTCGAGGTCGCTACCTACTCCCGCGACACCGCCGGAACCGTGCACTCGCTGTCCAGCCGCCGGCAGGCCACCCGCACCGTCGCCGATGTCCGCAACACCCCACCCGGCCGGGCGATCGTGCTCGCCTCCCAGATGCCCCCGGTGGAGATCGAGCTGACCCCGTGGTGGCGGCGCCCCGATGCCGCGCACGTGCACCGCGCCGCCGAGGACTACGACGACGCCCGCGCCCACCACCTGCCCCTGGCCAGGAGACGACCATGACCCAGCCACCCGACGGCCCCGACGAGCCCTCAGATCCCGCCGGCTACGCCACGGACGCCTCGGTGCGTCGGCTGTACCCGGTGCCCGACGCCGGCGGGTTCATCGCCGACGACGCGGACTTGTCCGCACCGCCCGGCGGCGCGGACGCCGCCGCCGCTGCAGGATCCAGGCCGGCCGCGCCGGCTCCGCCGTGGGGGAACACGCCCGAGGAACTGCTCGACGAGGCGCTGCAGCAGCTGCACGTGCTCACCCAACGCATCGACGAGCTGGACCAGCTCATCAGCGCTGACCGCCACGACCAGGACGGCACCGGCGCCGGCAAGCACCTGCGGTTTCGCTACGAACGCCACCCGGCCGCCGACGCCGCGGCCGCGCACGCCGAGCTCGCCAAGTGGGTGTCGTGGCTGGTGGCCACCTACCAGCTCACCGACGCGATCCCGGCCTGCTGGGACCGGCACGACGCCCTCGCCGAGGAGCTCGCCGGGTTCTACGTGGCCTGGCAGAACGTCTGGGTCGACGAGGGCCGCTACGACGCCGCCGTGCTCTGGCACGACCAGCTGCACAAGGCCGCCGGCGCCCGATGGGCCGTCTGGTTGCGCGGCGCCCGCTGCACCGAGACCTGCGCGCTGGACACCGCGTTCGCCGCCCAGGCGCACCGCCGCTGGAGCACCCAGGCCGCCGCCGCCGGCGGCGCCGACTACCGACTCGCCCGCACCCGGCAACTCGCACCGCCCATCCCACCGACACCCAAGAGCGCACCGGCCAAGAACGGCAAGCCCAGCCGTTCGACCAAGGCCCCAGCCTCATCGCCCACCACCGGAAGGACCCGACCATGAGCTGGCTCGACCGCATCCGCGACGACGACGACCGCCGTGACCAACTGGAGCGGGCCCGGCAGGAGGATGACCGGACCCGTGAGCAGGAACGCCGCCGCGACCGCGAGATCTACGAGGAGCAGCGTCGACGGGACCGGGACGCCGCCATCGGCCGCGACATTGAGCGCTGCTACTGGTGATGCCGGTAATGCCAGCATTGCCAGCAGGTACGCCGGGGACGTGACGTGAAGCGGCTGATCGGGGCGGGACTCGCCGTCGTCCTGGTGCCCGTGCTGCTGCTGTCGATGCTGGTCGCCGTCCTGTTCGGCAGCGAGGACGAGGCGCAGGCGGCACCGCCGGGCGGGCAGCCCGGCGTTGTCTGCACCACCGCACCGGCCTCCGGCAGCGGCGGATCGGCTGGATCAACCACCGGTCAAGACGTTGCCGGGTTCTCCGGGGACCAGCTGGACAACGCCGCGGTCATCGTCGGCCAAGGCAAGGCGCTGGGGGTGCCGGAGCGGGGCTGGGTCGTGGCGGTGGCCACCGCCATGCAGGAGTCGACCCTGCGCACCTTGAACTACGGCGACACGATGGCCAACGGCCAGATGTCGTCCTCCCGGGGGCTGTTCCAGCAGCTGGACGCCTGGGGGCCGCTGGCCGACCGGCTCGATCCGGCCAAGTCCGCGGCGATGTTCTATACCGGCGGGCAGGCCGGCCAGCCCGGCCTGCTCGATATCCCCGGGTGGGAGCAGCTGCCGGTCACCGTGGCCGCGCAGCGGGTGCAGCAGTCCGAGACCCCCGACGCCTACGCCAAGTGGGAGCAGCCGGCCAACCAGGTCGTCGGCGCCGTCGAGGGCCGCACCTGCACCACGACACCGGCCGCGGGCGCCGCCGGCGGAACCTCGATCAGCCTGCCGTCCAACCCTCGCGCGGAGACGGTGATCAACCGAGCGCTGAGCCAGCTCGGCGTGACCTACTCCTGGGGCGGCGGAGACGCCAACGGCCCCACACTCGGCATACACGACGGGGGAGTGGCCGACGCCCACGGCGACTACGCCAAGGTCGGCTTCGACTGCTCCGGCCTCGCCCTCTACGCCTACGCCGGCATCGGCGTCGCCGTCCCGCACCAGACCCAGGCGATCTGGGCCGCCTTCCCACACCTGACCGACCGGACCACCTTGCAGCCCGGCGACCTGCTGCTGTACTCCAGCAACGGCGCCGCCAACGGCATCCACCACGTCGGCATCTACCTCGGCGACGACCGCATGGTCGAGGCGCCACAGTCCGGCGACGTCGTCAAGATCAGCAGCGGCATCTGGGGCGGCAACCGCGGCGCCGAGTTCATCGGCGCCGTCCGGCCGGGCGCATGAACGGGCGCACCGACGCCAGCCGGCTGCTGCTGACCTTCCTGGCCGCCGGCATCACCGCGGGGACGGCCGCGTGCGCAGCACCCGCCGGCACGCCCACGGCGGGCGCGCCACCGACCGTCCGGCTCACTGCCCCCAGCCCGGCACCGACCACGACCGCGACCGCGACCGGCATCGAGACGACCATCGCCGCGCCGGCATCCCCGTCGACCAGCCCGGCCAGTTCGCTCACGGCCGAGGACCCGGACGCCACGGTCGAGCAGCTGGCGGTGGCCTGGCTGGTCGCCTACCGGACGGCCAGCTTCACCGGCGCGGCCGACGCCTGGATCGACCGCACCGCCTCCTACGTCACCGACCAGCTCGCCCAACAGAACCTGCAGCTGCGGCGGGACGGCCGCGGCCCCGGCATGGCCTGGCAGGACTTCGTCGACCGCCGCTGCACCGCCCGCGTCGACGACGCCGCCGCCGTGATCCCACCCGAAGCGCCCCGCACCGACACCACCGTCCACGTCCAGGCCGCCGGCACCCTGCACACCACCTGCGCCACCGGCACCGACCCCGCGGACGAGGCGCTGGCGGTCACCCTCACCGCCGTCCGCACCGACGGCGGCTGGCGCATCGCCAGCCGCGACTACTGACCGGAAGGAACCTTTCGCGATGACCACCCCCGGCCCACCGCGCCGCCCCCACCGCGACACCGATCCACTGCTCCTGCCGGCACGGCTGCCGTTCCCCGGGTCACCGCCACCCGGTGGATGGTCGACGGCCCCGGTGGCCGAACGGCTGGTCCAGGCCCTGGAACGCCTCGTCGACCTCAACGAACGGACCGCCCGGATGACCGACCGGTACCGCGCCAACCTGCAGCAGCAGCAGTCCGCGGCAGCGCGACGCAGCGCCGACGCGCGCCGCGGCCGCGACGACGACCGGCACCGCGGCGCCGCGGATGACGGCCGAGAGTTGGAGCGCTAGACGGTATGGGGGTCGGGGCGGATCGGCCTTGACCCCCATACCGTCTAGCCCATGCGCGGCCGGCGGCCCCGGCGGGGTGGCGGATCGACGCCGTCCCACTCGGGCCACCGCGGATGCCCGGTGCATGCGGGGTACACCCAGCAGGCGTCGCACACCCGGCACCGCTACGTCCGATGGCACGTCACCGGAGCCGCGCACAGGCACAGGCACGGATGCGTCCCGACCAGCACCGTGTTCTCGATGAGCTCGTGCCCGCCCGGGCAGCGGGACGGCATGAACTCGATCAGCCTTTCGGCTCCGTGCCGGCCGAAGTGACGCCCGCTCAGCTCGTACCCGCGAACCGACCTGAGCCCGTCAGTCGAACGCATGTTCGAGATAGTAGGTGCTGCGGTCACGCTTCCTCGGGCGGCTCCGCCGGCAGGTTGCCCAGGTTGTCCACCGCCCGCCGGTACGCCTGCTCGATGTACTCCTCGAGCTTGGCCCGTTCGACCCGCCACTGGTTGCGGTTGCCGATCTGGATGGCTCGCAGCTCACCGCTGCGGACCAGGGCGTACGGACGTCGGCGTCTACACCCATCCCATACTGCTGGCCGACCTACCTCGAGCGCCGGCGCCGGCCACCACCGCGGGCGCTCCGCCGACTGGCGAGCGGGCCAGCGAGCAGACACTGCTGCACGACTGTCACTGGCACATGACCGGAATCGGGCGTTGACCGCCGAGAACCGCGCCTTGCAGGCGCAGATCGCCATCCTCTACGGCGAGCTGCGCACCCTGCGTTTCGGTGTGCCCACCGTCACGCGGTGACCGCCGGGCTCGGCCCTGGTCAGATCCGGACGGCGACGTCCTGGCTGGTGAGGACCGCAGCCACCGCGTCGAGGGCGCCGGGGACCAGGGCGTAGTAGGCCCACACGCCGCGTTTGTCCCGGGTGAGCAGGCCGGCGTCGACGAGGACCTTGAGGTGGTGCGAGACGGTCGGCTGGGTCAGGCCGAGCGGTTCGGTGAGGTCGCAGACGCAGGCCTCGCCGCCCTCGTGGGCGGCGACCATCGACAGGAGCCGGAGCCGGGCCGGGTCGGCGAGCGCCTTGAGCGTCCGGGCCAGGCTGGTGGCGGCCGCGGCGTCCAGCGGGGCGCGGACCAGCGGGGCGCAGCATGCCGGATCGAGCAGGGGAAGGGTCTTCGGGCCGGCCATGCAGCCAGTGTGCCCGTGGCATTGACAGTTGTCGATGTCCCGGTGCATCGTGGTTCCAGTCATCGACGGTTGTCTATGCAAGGGGTGGGGAGTCATGACCGCATCGACCGATGTCGTGCGTGAGCAGGTCCGGGAGCGGTACGCCGCCGCCGCCCGGGCTGTGGGATCGGGTACCGGGGCGAGCTGCTGCGGACCTGACGATGCGGTCGCCACCGTGACCGGCAGCCCCACGGACGTCTTCGGCGCCGGACTGTACGAGCCGGGCCAGACCGGGGAGCTGCCCGAGGAGGCCGTCCTGGCCAGCCTGGGCTGCGGGAACCCGCTGGCGGTCGCCGAGCTCCGTGCGGGCGAGCGGGTGCTGGATCTGGGTTCGGGTGGCGGCATCGACGTGCTGCTGTCCGCCCGCCGGGTGGGCTTGAGCGGGTACGCCTACGGACTGGACATGACCGACGAGATGCTGGAGCTGGCCCGCGCCAACGCCTCCAAGGCCGGCGCCACCAACGTGGAGTTCGTCAAGGGCCACATCGAGGCCGTGCCGCTGCCCGATGCCGCGGTCGACGTCGTCATCTCCAACTGTGTGATCAACCTGTCCACCGACAAGCCGGCGGTGCTGTCCGAGATGTTCCGGGTTCTCACCCCGGGCGGGCGGATCGGCATCTCCGATGTCGTCGCCGAGGACCACGTCACCCCGGAGCAGCGGGCCGAACGCGGTTCCTACGTCGGCTGTGTCGCCGGGGCACTGTCCCGCGCCGAATACCTGCAGGGTCTGGCCGCGATGGGCTTCACCGACACCGAGGTGGTCTTCACCCATGAGGTCGCGCCCGGGATGCACGGCGCCATCGTCCGCGCGACCAAGCCGCTGGACGCACCCACCGCGTCGGACAGCCCTGCGACGAGCACCACCACTTCCAACTGGGCTGCGCCGGTCTGGACGGGACTGCCCGTCACCGACGTCACCGCGGACGCTGCGTCGTGCTGCGCCCCGGCGGTGCAGGACTCCTGCTGTGAGCCGGCCGCCAAGGCCGACTGCTGCGAGGCCTCCGCGCACCTCGCGGGTACCTGCGGCTGCCAGGAAACCGGTCGATGAGCACCAGTTCGACCGCCATCACCGACGCACCGGTCCTGAAGAAGCTGTCGACGCTCGACCGGTTCCTGCCGGTCTGGATCATCGCCGCCATGGCCCTCGGGCTGCTGCTGGGTCGGCTGATCCCCGGCCTGGCCGAGGGCCTGGATGCCGTGAAGATCGGGTCGGTGTCCCTGCCGATCGCGATCGGCCTGCTGGTCATGATGTATCCGGTGCTGGCCAAGGTCCGCTACAACGAGACCGGCCGCGTCACCGGCGACCGGCGGCTGCTGGTCAGTTCGCTGGTCCTGAACTGGGTCGTGGGTCCGGCGTTGATGTTCGCCCTGGCCTGGCTGCTGCTGCCGGACCTGCCCGAGTACCGCACCGGGCTGATCATCGTCGGGCTGGCCCGCTGCATCGCCATGGTGCTGATCTGGAACGACCTGGCCTGCGGTGACCGTGAGGCGGCCGCGGTGCTCGTCGCGATCAACTCGGTGTTCCAGGTGGTCGCGTTCGGCGCGCTGGGCTGGTTCTACCTGCAGGTGCTGCCGGGCTGGCTCGGCCTGTCCACCACCAGCGCCGGCTTCTCCGTCGGCGCGATCGTTATCAGTGTGCTGGTGTTCCTCGGGATCCCGCTGCTGGCCGGGTTCCTCACCCGCACCCTCGGCGAACGCCGCCTGGGCCGGGAGCGGTACGAGTCCCGGGTGCTGCCGCGGATCGGGCCGTGGGCGTTGTACGGCCTGCTGTTCACCATTGTCGTGCTGTTCGCCCTGCAGGGTGACCAGATCACCAGCCGCCCGTGGGACGTCGCCCGGATCGCGCTGCCGCTGCTGGTCTACTTCGCCATCACCTTCGCCCTCGGATTCGTCCTGGGCCGCGCGCTGCGGCTGGGGTACGCCAAGACGACGACGCTGGGGTTCACCGCTGCCGGCAATAACTTCGAGCTGGCCATCGCCGTCGCGATCGGGACCTTCGGCGTCACCTCCGGGCAGGCCCTGGCCGGCGTCGTCGGGCCCCTGATCGAGGTCCCGGTCCTGGTCGCCCTGGTCTACGTCGCCCTGTGGGCCGGGCGGCGGTTCTTCCCCGGTGATCCCACCGCCACCGTCCCGGTCGGCGCCACCGCCGACACCACGAAGGGAGTTCGGTCATGACCGCCCCATCCGCCCCCGCGCCGAGTGATGTCGATGCCGCGGCGATCCCCCGGGACACGCTGCTGGACATCACCGCGCGGCTGTGTACCCGGTTCGCCGGGGTGTTCTCCGCCGAGACCGTCGAGCGGTACGTGTTCGAGTCCTACGCCACGCTGCGCCGCACCTCGAGGGTCACGACGTTCCTGCCGGTGTTGACGCAACGGTTCGCCCAGGACCGGCTTACCGCCCTCGCGCAGGCCAAGGGCAAGGTCGACAAGGACGTGCCCGAGGTGCTGTTCGTGTGCGTGCACAACTCGGGCCGCTCGCAGATGGCCGCCGCGTTGCTGACCGCCCGCGCCGGCGGCCGGGTCCACGTCCGCTCGGCCGGGTCGCTGCCCGCCGCGCAGATCAACCCGGTCGTCGTTCAGGCCCTGGAAGAGGTCGCCGTCGACCTGGTCGGGGAGTTCCCCAAGCCGTTGACCGACGACGTGGTCAGCGCCGCGGACGTGGTGGTCACCATGGGCTGCGGCGACGCGTGCGCGGTGTACTCGGGCAAGCGGTACCTGGACTGGCAGCTGCCCGACCCCGAGGGCCTGCCACTGGAGCAGGTCCGGGCGATCCGCGACGACCTCGACCAGCGCGTGCGGGCCCTGCTCACCGAACTCGTCGGTGAGGCCGGCCGGTCGTCCGACCAGGCCCGCTGACCGGCGGAGCACCGGACATGGCGAACCGGCACCTGGTGGCCATCGGCGGCAGAGACGCGGGGATCTCCGCTGCGCTGCGCGCTCGTGAACTCGAGCCCGGCGTGGACGTCACCGTCGTCGTGGCCGACGCCTACCCGAACTTCTCGATCTGCGGCATCCCGTACCACCTCTCCGGTGATGTCCCGGACTGGCGAGACCTGGCTCACCGCACCGTGGCGGACCTGCAGGCCACCGGCATGCGCCTGGCCCTGGACACCCGCGCCGAGCGGATCGATGTCGCCGAGCAGCGGGTACTGCTCACCAGCGCCGGCGGGCAGCAGTCGTGGTTGTCCTACGACGAGCTGGTCGTGGGCACCGGCGCCGTCCCCACCCGATCCCGGATCGGCGGGTTCACCGGACCGGACGCGCTCGGCCCGGCCGACGGCGTGCACGTCCTGCACACCATGGGCGACACCTTCGCCCTGGCCGGGGATCTGGCCCAGCAGCCGGAGACCGCGCTCATCGTGGGCGCCGGCTACGTCGGCCTGGAGATGGCCGAGGCTCTCACCGCCCGCGGCATCACCGTCACCCAGGTCCAGCGCGGCCCGCAGGTGCTGTCGACCCTGGATGAGCCCCTCGGTGCTCTGGTTCGCGACGAGCTCACCGCGCACGGCGTCGAGGTCGTCACCGGCACCACCATCACCGCCATCGCCCGCGCACGGGCCAGCACGGGTGGCCGGGTCACCGTCACCGGTCGCCGCGACGGCACTCCGTTCACCCGCACCGTCGACGTGGTCCTGGTCGTGGTCGGGGTGCGCCCGGACACCGACCTGCTGGTGTCGGCCGGCGCCGTCACCGGGGCCGGCGGCGCCGTGGTCGTCGACGAGGCGATGCGCACCGGCCTGCCGCATGTGTACGCCGCCGGCGACTGCGTCACCACCCATCACCGCCTCCTGGGTGTCACCTACCTGCCGCTGGGCACCACCGCCCACAAGCAGGGCAAGGTCGCCGGCACCAACGCCGTCGGGGGTAGCGCCCGGTTCACCGGCAGCGTGGGCACCCAGGTCGTCAAGGTGTTCGACCTCGTCGCCGCCCGCACCGGCCTTCGGCACGACGAGGCCGCCCGCGCCGGGTTCCACCCGGCCACCACCCAGACCACCGCCGACGACCACAAGGCCTACTACCCGGGCGCCCACCGCATCGCGATCCGGGTCACCGGCGACACCCGCGACAGCCGCCTGCTGGGCGCGCAGCTCGTCGGCCGCCGTGGCAGCGAGATCGCCAAACGCGTCGACACCTACGCCACCGCCCTGTACGCCGGCATGACCGTCCCCGACCTCGACGCCCTCGATTTGTCCTACACCCCACCACTGGGCTCACCATGGGACGCCGTGCAGATGGCCGGCCACGCCTGGACCCGCGAACACCATCAGCCCGCGCCGCAGCCCGCCGGCGCCCTCGTCACCACCTGACCCCACCGATCCCAGGAGCCACCTGTGACCAGCAAGCCGACCGTCCTGTTCGTGTGCGTGCACAACGCCGGCCGCTCCCAGATGGCCGCCGGCTTCCTGACCCACCTCTCCGGCGGGGCCATCGAGGTTCGCTCCGCCGGGTCCCTGCCTGCCGACCAGGTCAACCCGGTCGCCGTCGCGGCCATGGCCGAGGTCGGCATCGACATCGCCACCGAGGTCCCCAAGCAACTCACCACCGACGCCGTCCGCGCATCCGACGTCGTCATCACCATGGGCTGCGGCGACGCCTGCCCGATCTTCCCCGGCAAGCGCTACGAGGACTGGGCCCTGGACGACCCCGCCGGCCAGGGCATCGACGCGGTCCGCCCCATCCGCGACGACATCCGCGCCCGCGTCGAGACCCTCATCGCCGAACTGCTGCCCGCGCCCGCCGGTCAGGCTCGCCAGTGAGCACGCCGTCGGTGCTGTTCGTGTGCGTCCGCAACGGCGGCAAGTCGCAGATGGCCGCAGGTCTCATGCGCAAGACCGCCGGCGACACCGTCGAGGTCGACTCCGCCGGCACCGATCCCGGCAGCACGATCAACGCCCTGTCCGCGCAGACCCTCGCCGAGGTCGGCGTCGACATCAGCGGCAACAGCCCGAAGTCCGTCACGCCGGAGCTGATCGCCGCCGCCGACCTCGTCGTGGTCCTCGGTCGCGAGGCCACCGTCGACCCGGTCGACGGCACCCCCGTCGAGGTCTGGGACACCGACGAACCCTCCGAACGCGGCATCGACGGTCTCGAACGCATGCGCCTGGTCCGCGACGACATCGCACACCGGGTCGACCAGCTCGCTGCACGCCTCCAAGCCCGGCTCCACCACCAGTAGGTCACCACGGCCAGTGTCGCCAGGACGGTCATCATCGGTCTGAACCGTTGCAGCACTGCAGCGACCACTGCCAACTCCACAGCCGCGGGGCGGGCCGGCGGAGCGCGCCCGACGATGCGCCGTCCCACGCGCCGGCGTCCCACACTCCGCTGCTCGCGTTCATCGATCCAGCTGGCGTCGAGGTCGCCGCTGCGTCCCCCGAGGCCCGTGCGAGCCACCTGAACCCAGGGGAAGTGGCCGGTGCGCACGCTTGACCTTCGAGTGGGCTCGAAGGTCTACCGTCGCCGCGTGCCTGCCCTTCGGATCTCGGATGCTGCCGCTCGCAGCGGCGTGCCGGCGACGACGTTGCGCTACTACGAGGACGTCGGGTTGTTGCGCCCCGGCCGCACGCCAGCCGGGTACCGCATCTACGACGAACGGGCGGTTGAGCAGATCCGGTTCATCGCCGCGGCCCGACGCCTGCGGCTGCCGCTGGAGGCGATCGCCGAACTCACCCAGATGTGGCAGTCCCGTCCGTGCCGGTCGGTCAAGCAGCGCCTACGACCCCTGATCGACCAGCAGCTCGAGCGGTTGGAACGGGACCGCGCAGCGGTCGCCGAGATCGACGCACGGCTGCGGTCGGCGCTGCACCGGTTGGACACCCTGCCCGACCGCGACACCGCCTGCGCGCCGACCTGCGCGTTCCTGACCGAGCCGGCGCCGGAGCCGGGGCCGGAGCCGGAGATCGCCTGCTCGCTCACCCCGACCGATCACCGTGACCGCCTCGAACACTGGACGACCACGCTGGCCGACGTTCCCTGGACCGCAACGCCGACCGGTGCGGTCCTGCAGGTACCGGCAGACCGGACCGCTGCCTTGGCGTCGCTGATCGTCGCCGAGCAGCAGTGCTGCCCATTCCTGTCCTTCCGATTGACTTTCACCGGGCCGACCACCCAGCTGGAGATCACGGCCCCGGAGCACGCCCGGACCGCGGTGCTCGACCTCGTCGTCGGGGCACGGACGCAGACCAGCCAGTGACGCTCACCCGCTCCATCGTGCTGTTCGTGGTCGCCGCGCTGTTCGAGATCGGTGGCGCCTGGCTGGTGTGGCAAGGGGTCAGGGAGCACCGCGGCGTCCTGTGGATCGCGGGCGGGATCCTCGCGCTCGGCGCCTACGGGTTCGTGGCCACCCTGCAACCGGACGCCCACTTCGGCCGGATCCTGGCCGCCTACGGAGGCATCTTCGTCGCCGGGTCCCTGGCCTGGGCGATGGTCGTCGACAAGTTCCGCCCCGACCGCTGGGACGTCATCGGCGCGTTGATCTGCTTGATCGGCGTGGCCGTGCTCATGTACGCCCCTAGGGACGCGTGACCCGAACCGGCACGCGAGACCACTCCGCTGCAAGCCGGACGGGTGACGGCCTACCTGGAAGGCGAGCAGCAGTCGCAGGCCCCGCCGCAGCCGCCACTGGAAGCAGGCGCGGCCGCGTCGTCGTCATGGTGGTGCAGGTCGGCTCCGGGGGCGCAGCACGCGTCGCCGCGCCAAGCGTCCCGGCCTTCCTTGACCGCGACCGCCGCGATGACCAGGGCGGCGATGGGGTCGGCCCAGGACCAACCGAAGAGGCTGTTCACGGCCAGACCCACGAGCAGCACCGCCGACAGGTAGGTGCACAGCAGCGTCTGCTTGGAGTCCGCGACCGCCGAGCGGGAGCCCAGCTCGCGACCGGTGCGCCGCTGCGCCCACGACAACCCCGGCATGATCAGCAAGCTGGCGCCGGCCAGGACCAAGCCGACCGTGGAGTGCTGCGCCTCGGCCGCTCCGAACAGCGTCCGGACGGCATCGACGGACACGTACGCCGCGAGCGCGAAGAACGACCAGGCGATGATCCGCAACGCCACCCGTTCCCGCTGCTCGGGATCCCGGCCCGCGAACTGCCACGCCACCGCGGCCGCCGACGTCACCTCGATGATCGAGTCCAGACCGAACCCGACCAGCGCACCCGACGACGCGATCGTCCCAGCGGTGATCGCGACCACCGCCTCAACCAGGTTGTAGGCGATCGTGGCGGCCACGAACCAACGGATCCGCCGCTGCAGCACCCGCCGCCGATCTGCGCCGGCCCCGTCCGCCGACGGCCCCGTGGCGAGGGTCAGGTCGGTGGCCATCAGCAGCAGCCCGACTGGCCGGCGGCGGCGCAGTGCTCCGGGTCGACCGCCAGCACCACGGCCATCAGGTCAGCCAGGGCATGCCCCAACCGGGCGTCGGCCAGCTCGTACCGCACCCGCCGGCCCTCCGGGACGGCCACCACCAGGCCGCACCCACGCAGACACGCCAGGTGGTTGGACAGGGACTGCCGAGACACGGCCAGCCGATCGGCCAGCTCAGCCGGATAGCCAGGGCCCTGCATCAGCGACAGCAGGATCTCGGTGCGGGTCGGGTCGGACAGCGCATGCCCGAAACGGGCGAGCACCGGACCATGAGTCAACGTCTGCACGATCAGAACCGTACAGCGACGGCTGAATACACGCCATCCTGTACTGGTAGGCGGAGCGCCCTGGCTACGCGTCCTCGGGGAGCGTTGTCGGCAGCGACGACAGGTTCGCGGCCGTGCGTCGGTAGGCCTCCTCGATGAACTCCTCGAGCTTCACCCGCTCCACCCGCCACTGGTTGCGCCCACCGATCTGGATGCCCTTGAGCTCGCCGCTGCGCACCAACGCGTACGTCTGACTGGCCGAGATGTTCAAGATCTCGGCCACGTCCGTCAGCTTCAGAAACCGAACCTCGCTCACCGCCTCGACCCCGCCACCGTCACAGACATGTCCACGACACATCGATGCAGCTCAACACTCATCCGCACAGTCAGACGGGACATAACCTCGGCCACGTCGGTCAACCGGAGGAAGCGGGGGCCGGGCGGTGGGGTCGTCACGCAGCGATTCTGCTGGGCGAGTGCCCAAGCTCCTGTCGGTGGTTGCTCGGGTGTGGACAGCTCGAACGATCAGGCGGAGGGCGTCTCGTCGTCGGCCCAGGTGCCGGTGATGGGCTGGACCTGGGGGTCGTCGGCGGGCCGCACGGTCCAGGCCGAGGTCAGCTTGTCGGCGTAGCTGTGGGCACGTTCCTCGTCGCCGAAGGCGATGCGTCGGCGGGGATGGTCAGGGTCGATGGCGATCCACACGGCTTGATCCTCGCCTCGACCACCGACACTGCCCGGCCGTCACGAAGCGACGGTGAACGTCTCGGGGATCGAGCCGGTCCGGGTGAGCAGATGTCGATCTCCTGAGAGAAACCTGAGCGGATAGCGGCCGGGGTATGCCTGGGGACCGTGGGCCGCCGAGTCGACTCCTGGGACTACCCTGGGGGGGTATGGTATAAAGGTGTGGACGGCACGGACCGGAGGTCGAGGCAGATGAACGGCTACTCAGCCAGCAAGAGCGACTACGCCAAGCGGCTGGCCCGCATCGAGGGTCAGATCCGTGGGCTGTCGCGGATGGTCGAGGACGACCAGTACTGCATCGACATCCTGACCCAGGTGTCGGCGGCCACGAAGGCGCTGCAGTCGGTGGCGGTGAAGCTCCTGGAGGAGCACATGGCCCACTGCGTGGCCGAGGCGGTCGCCCAGGGCGGCGATGTCGCTGACGCCAAGGTCAAGGAAGCCGCCGACGCGATCGCCCGCCTCGTCCGGTCCTGACCGGCCGGTCCACGACTCCCCGCGGTCCGCATCACCCGCGGCCGTCCAGCCAGTCAACAATCCGAAGGAGTTCTCGATGAGCGAGTCCCTGCGCATCACCGACGTGTCCGCCGCTACCGAGCGGCCGAGCGGACGCGGGTGCGGGTGCGGGTGCGGTGAGGCCGCTGCCCAGTCCTCGGCCCCGTCCTCGACGCCGGCCGCCGCCGCGGTGACCGCCACGTTCCAGGTCACCGGGATGACCTGCGGGCACTGCGTGGCGGCGGTGACCCAGGAGGTGACCGACGGCGTGCCCGGCGTCGCGCAGGTCCAGGTCGACCTGGCCTCCGGGCAGGTCACCGTGACCAGCGACCGCCCGGTCGACCCGGACGCCGTGCAGGACGCCGTGGAAGAGGCCGGCTACCAGCTGGTACCCGGAAGCCTGCGCTGACCGCCGGCGGCCGGGGAGCGCAAGTACCGACCGGCTCCTCGGTCGCCGGACTCGAAGTGATCGTGCTGTTCATGTTGGGAGAGCTGTCATGACGTCCACCCCCGCGGCTGCCTCGCCGCCTGTTGCCTCCTTGCCTGCTGCGGGGCAGCGGGTCGAACTGAACATCGGTGGCATGACGTGCGCGTCGTGCGCGGCGCGGGTCGAACGCAAGCTCAACCGGATGCCCGGAGTGCAGGCCAGCGTCAACTACGCCACCGAGAAGGCGGTCGTCCACCTGCCCGAGGGCACCACCGTGGCCGACGCGGTGGCCACCGTGCAGGCCACCGGCTACACCGCCGAGCTCCCCGAGCCGCCGCGCCCGGCGGTCGATGACGCTGCGACCGGAATGGAGCCGTCGGAGCCGGGGGAGGACCGGGAGGTCACCGAGCTGCGCCGCAGGCTGGGGATCTCGGCGGCATTGACGCTGCCGGTGCTGCTGCTGGCGATGATCGAGCCGCTGCAGTTCGCCAACTGGCAGTGGCTGTCCCTGACGTTGGCCGCGCCGGTGGTGGTGTGGGGGGCGTGGCCGTTCCACCGCGCCGCGGTGGTCAACGCCCGGCACGCCGCGGCGACCATGGACACGTTGATCAGCGTCGGGGTGCTGGCCGCGTTCGGCTGGTCGCTGTACGCGTTGTTCTTCGGCGGCGCCGGCCACCCGGGCATGCGGATGCCGTTCCGGTTGTTGCCGCACGCCGGGTCCGGGGCCGAGGAAATCTACCTCGAGGTCGCGGCCGCGGTCACCGTGTTCATCCTGGCCGGCCGGTACTTCGAGGCCCGCGCCAAGAAGCGCTCCGGCGCGGCGCTGCGCGCCCTGCTGGAGATGGGCGCCAAGGACGTCGCGGTGCTGCGCTCCGGGCAGGAGGTCCGGATCCCGGTCGGCCAGCTGGCCGTGGGCGAGCAGTTCCTGGTCCGCCCCGGCGAGAAGATCGCCACCGACGGGGAGGTCGTGGACGGCTCCTCCGCGGTGGACGCCAGCATGCTCACCGGGGAACCCGTCCCGGTGGAGGTGGGGCCGGGCGATGCGGTGGTCGGCGCGACCGTGAACGCCGGCGGCCGGCTCGTCGTGCAGGCCACCCGCGTCGGCGCCGACACCCAGCTGGCGCAGATGGCCCGCATGGTGGAGGCCGCGCAGTCCGGCAAGGCGCCGGTGCAGCGGCTGGCCGACCGGATCTCCGCGGTGTTCGTGCCCGTGGTCATCGCCCTGGCGCTGGCCACGCTGGCCGGGTGGCTGCTGTGGGGAGCGGGCGCGGAGGCCGCGTTCACCGCCGCGGTCGCGGTGCTGATCATCGCCTGCCCGTGCGCGTTGGGACTGGCCACGCCGACCGCGCTGCTGGTGGGCACCGGCCGCGGCGCCCAGCTGGGCATCCTGATCAAGGGCCCGCAGATCCTGGAGTCGACCCGCCGGGTGGACACCATCGTGCTGGACAAGACCGGCACCATCACCACCGGTCGGATGCGCATGACCCGCACGCTGCCCGCTGACGGTGTCGACGAGCGAGAGCTGCTGCGCCTGGCCGGCGCCCTGGAGGACGCCTCAGAGCATCCGATCGCCGCGGCCATCGCCGCCGCCGCCCGGGAGCAGCTCGGGACGCTGCCGCCGGTCGAGAACTTCACCAGCACCCAGGGTCTCGGGGTCGCCGGGGTGGTGGACGGGCACGCCGTGGTCGCCGGCCGCGCCGGTTGGCTGGCCGAGCAGTGGGCGCTGCCGCTGCCCACCGACCTGAACACGGCGCACCGGCAGGCGCAGGACGCCGGCGGCACCGCGATCGTGGTCGGCTGGGACGGCGCCGTGCGGGGCGTGCTGGTGGTGGCCGACACGGTGAAGCCGACCAGCGCCCGCGCTGTGGCTGAGCTGCGCCAGCTGGGATTGCGGCCGGTGCTGCTGACCGGTGACAACGAGCGGGCCGCCGCGACGGTCGCCGCCGAGGTCGGCATCAGCGAGGTCATCGCGCAGGTGCTGCCCACCGAGAAGCTGTCGGTGATCCAGGACCTGCAGCGGCAGGGCCGGGTGGTGGCCATGGTCGGTGACGGCGTGAACGACGCGGCCGCCCTGGCCCAGGCCGACCTGGGCATCGCGATGGGCACCGGCACCGACGTCGCGATCCAGGCCAGCGACCTGACCCTGGTCCGCGGTGACCTGCGCGCCGCGGTCGATGCCATCCGGCTGTCCCGCCGCACCCTGGGCACCATCAAGGGCAACCTGTTCTGGGCGTTCGCCTACAACGTCGCCGCGATCCCGCTGGCCGTCGCCGGCCTGCTCAACCCGCTCATCGCCGGCGCCGCGATGGCCCTGTCCTCGGTGTTCGTGGTCAGCAACAGCCTGCGGCTGCGCTCCTTCACCGCTGTGTCTTTGACCGACACCGACCAGGACGCCCACCGGCGGCCGCACGCGCCATCCCGCGACCGGCACCCCGCCACCACCTGACCCGCCACCCCGCCGCACCCCGCCACCCGCCATCCCTTGGATGTTCGGACCGGACCCAGCCGCCGCCCGGCCGCCCGCTCGCCGCTGCGGCCGCTGGGCGACCCCCACACGTTGTTGGAGGACAAGATGAGCACTGGTCGCAGCACCGTGCTGGACGTCGGCGGCCTGCACTGGGCCACCTCCCAGGCGGTGGTGGAGCAGACCCTGGCCCGCCGGCCCGGCGTGCTGGCCGTGCAGGCCAACGCGGTCGCCCAGACCGCGACCGTCACCTACGACCCCGACCGCACCTCGGTGCGCGAGCTGACCGGCTGGGTCCGCGACTGCGGCTACCACTGCGCCGGCCAGTCCGTGCCGAACCACCTGTGCGACCCGATGAGCGAACCCGCCGGCGCCGGCGGCCAGCTCGAGCACGCCCACCCGCAGCCCCCCGCCGGGCACGAGAGCGGCGCGGCGCACACCGCGGTGGACCACGAGATGAGCCACGGCGGCCACGGGCAGGAGGGTGGCCGGTCGCCGCAGGAGGTGATGGGGCACGGCGGGCACCACGGCGGCATGTCGATGGCGGACATGGTGCGCGACATGCGCAACCGGTTCCTGGTCGCCGCGGTCCTGTCGGTGCCGATCCTGTTGTGGTCCCCGATCGGCCGGGAGGTGCTGGGGTTCCACGTGCCGGCGCCGTTGGGGCTCCGCGACGACGTGTTCAGCCTGATTTTGTCGCTGCCGGTCGTGTTCTACGCGGCGTGGATCTTCTTCGATGGCGCCTACCGGGCGTTGCGGGCCCGCACCCTGGACATGATGGTGCTGGTGGCGGTGGCGGTGGCCGCCGGCTGGCTGTACAGCGTGGGAGTGACCCTCACCGGCGGTGGTGAGGTGTTCTACGAGGCCGCCTCGGTGCTCACCGCGTTCGTGCTGCTGGGGCACTGGTTCGAGATGCGCGCCCGCGGCGGCGCCAACGAGGCGATCCGGTCCCTGCTGGAGCTGTCCCCGCCGATGGCGCTGCGGCTGCCACCCGACGGCGGCGACCCGGTGGAGGTGCCGACCGGGCAGGTGCAGGTCGGGGACCTGCTGCTGGTCCGCCCCGGCGCAAAGGTCCCGGTCGATGGCACCGTGGTCGAGGGCGTCTCCGAGGTCGACGAGTCGATGGTCACCGGGGAGAGCCTGCCGGTGGCCAAGCAGCCCGGCTCCGGGGTGATCGGGGCGTCGGTCAACACCACCGGCACGCTGCGGGTGCGGGCCACCAAGGTCGGCTCGGACACTGCCCTGGCCCAGATCGTCGCGCTGGTGCAGCAGGCGCAGAACTCCAAGGCGCCCGGGCAGCGGCTGGCCGACCGGGCCGCGTTCTGGCTGGTGCTGGTCGCTCTGCTCGGCGGCACCGCGACCCTGCTGGTGTGGCTCGCGGCCGGGGCCGGCGTGCAGACGGCGCTGCTGTTCGCGATCACCGTCGTGGTCATCACCTGCCCCGACGCCCTGGGCCTGGCCACCCCGACCGCGATCATGGTCGGCTCCGGGCTCGGCGCCCGCCGCGGCGTGCTGTTCAAGAACGCCACCGCGCTGGAGACCGCCGCCCGCATCGACACCGTCGTGATGGACAAGACCGGCACCCTGACCCGCGGCGAGCCCGAGGTCACCGACGTCGTCGTGGACGGCATCGGCGACGCTGAGCTGCTGCGCCTGGTCGCCGCCGTCGAACGGGAATCCGAGCACCCGCTGGCCACCGCGGTGGTCCGCTACGCCCAGCAGCACGCCGCCGCGGACGGTGCGGACCACACGGCCAGCGGCTTCCGGAACGTGCCCGGGCACGGCGCAACCGCGACTGTCGCCGGCCGCCGCGTCCTGGTCGGCAACCGCGCCCTGCTGGCCGCCGAGCAGGTGGAGCTGGGCCCGCTGGCGTCGCGCCGCGACGAACTGGCCGCCGCCGGCCGCACCGCGGTGCTGGTCGCGGTCGACGGCCGCGCCGTCGCCGTCATCGCGATGGCCGACGCGGCCCGGGACACCGCCGCCGCCGCGGTCACCGCGCTGCACCAGGCCGAGGTGCGGGTCGTCATGCTCACCGGCGACAACCAGGCCACCGCGCAGCGGATCGCGCAGCAGTTGGGCATCGACACCGTCATCGCCGAGGTCCTGCCCGCCGACAAGTCCGCGCACATCGCCCGGCTGCAGGCCCAGGGCCGGAAGGTGGCGATGGTCGGGGACGGCGTGAACGACGCCCCAGCCCTGGCGCAGGCCGACCTGGGCATCGCGATCGGCGCCGGCACCGACGTGGCCATCGAAACGGCCGACGTGGTGCTCATGCGTTCGGACCCGCTGGACGTGCCGGTGGCGCTGCGGATCGGCCGCGGAACCCTCCGCAAGATGCGGCAGAACCTCGGGTGGGCCATCGGCTACAACGCCATCGCCCTGCCCATCGCCGCCGGCGTCCTGGAGCCCTCCCTCGGGCTGGTGCTGCGCCCGGAGATCGCCGCGCTGACCATGTCCGGGTCCAGCTTCCTGGTCGCGGTCAACGCCCTGCTGCTCAAGCGGCTGCGCCTGCCCGCGCCGGCCGAGCCCGCTCGCGCTGCTGATCAGCCGGTGCCAGCCGGGCGGTGAACGTGCAACGGCCCCGGACCGGGCACGGGGAAGTGCCGGTCCGGGGCCGCGCCGGCGGCACCGCGCCACGGCGGTCCGCACGACCTGCAGGCCGGGGCGCCGTCATGCCGCCATCGCGGCGCCGGCGCCCCCGGCCAGACCGTCAGCTCAGGGCGCTGCCAGCGACCCACTGCTCCCACGGGACGTTCCAGTCGCCGTACCCGTCGTCGGGGGCCAGCTGGGTGCTGGTCCCGGTGACCTGCACGATGTCGCCGAAGCCGAACGTGTCGTAGAACCACTGCGCGTCCTGCGGCGGCATGTTGATGCAGCCGTGGGAGACGTTCCGGACGCCCTGATCGGCCACCGACCAGGGCGCGGAGTGCGCGAAGATCCCGGAGTTGGACAGCCGCACCGCCAGCGGGATCGCCGAGTCGTAGCCCAGTTCGTAGTCCGTGGGCAGCCCGTAGGTCGCCGAGCTCATCTGCTTGACCTCGTACTTCTCCTGCGCCACGTAGATGCCGCTCGGGGTGACGAAGGAGATCTCCTGCCCGTCCACCACGGTGGACTCCTCCCGTCCCAGGCTGACCGGATAGGAGCGGACCACCTGCCCGTCGATGCTCACGGTCATCTGCTTGGTGGCGTTGTCAACGGTGGCGATCTTGGCCGGGCCGATCGTCAACGACATCGACCGGTCGGTCTCCCCGTACATGCCGCCGCCCAGGTCGACGCCGTACACGTTCGCCCCCAGGGTGATCTGCGTGCCGGCCGGCCAGTACTCCCGGGGCCGGTAGTGCACCGTCCGCTCGTCCACCCACGACCAAGCCCCCTCCACGGCGGGGTCGCTGGTCACCGACAGTGCCCGTTCGGCCGCCGCGCGATCCGCCGGGGGCTGGTCGAAGATCACCG
This sequence comes from Nakamurella endophytica, assembly GCF_014646215.1. Taxonomy (GTDB): domain Bacteria; phylum Actinomycetota; class Actinomycetes; order Mycobacteriales; family Nakamurellaceae; genus Nakamurella; species Nakamurella endophytica. Next base: position 64,498 of record NZ_BMNA01000007.1, on the reverse strand, counting down.
ACAGCGGCTGGCCGATGCCGACCTGCCCGCGGTCCGGCGGCGGCTCGAACGACGGGAAGATCACCCCCACCGGCTGCACGGTGGTGAACGAACTGGACGAGGTCGTGCTCAGCCCGGCGGCGTCCACGGCTGTGGCGGCCAGCAGATAGCTGCGGGCGTAGCCCAGCGGTTCGCTGGAGGTCCAGGTGCGCTGATCGGGCGCCAGCGCGCCGGCCACGAGCTTGCCCTCGGGGTTGGTCAGCGACACCTCGGTCAGCGTGCCGGCCGTCGCGGTGACCGTGACCGGCTGCAGCACCGGCACGCCAGTGGCCGCATCGGCCGGCGTCATCGTGATCACCGCCTGCGACGTCGGTGGGCTGGGCGTGCTTGAGGTGGTGGACGTGCCCGCCGCAGGGGAGGACGGGGGCGTCGAGCTCGCCGCCGGTGGCGCTGCTCCGTCGGTTGGCCCTGTCGAGGTGGGACCGATGGACACGGTGACCGTCACCTGCGAGGAGGAGGTTAGGCCGCCGGTGGTGCAGGCGGTAGCGGTGAGCGCCGCCGTGAGCAGCAGCGACGCCAGCAGCGCCCGGGGGCGCCGGGAAACGCGCATCGAACTGACCCTTCGATCGAGAACACACAGGGAAGGCAGGTCAGGTAGCCAGCCCCGCACGGGGGCGGCGGGCCGCACGGCGTGCCTGGTGGCCCGGCCCGCGGCCGGACCACCAGGCAGCACAGCCGGCAGCGGTCAGAGCGACTGCAGCAACTGCTGCATGGTGGCGATCTCCTCGGTCTGGCTGGACTTGATCGACTCGGCCAGCTGCAGGGCGTCGGAGTTGCTGCCCTGCTCGAGTTCTGTCTGGGCCATCTCCACCGCGCCGGTGTGGTGCTCGATCATCATCTGCAGGAACATGCGGTCGAACTCGGGGCCGGTGGCCGCTTCCAGCGCCTGCATCTGCTCGTCGGTCATCTCCCCGGGCATCGACATGGCCGTCGAGGAGCCCATGTCGCCGTCCTTGCCCATCGTCATGCCGCCGTGGTCCATCCCGCCGTGATCCATCCCGCCCTCGGATGAGGCGGCGGTCGAGGAGGACATGTCGGCCGTTGAGGTGCTCACTCCCCAGGCCTGCAGCCAGGCGGTCATCTGCTCGATCTCCGGACCCTGTGCCGCCTCGATCGTGGCGGCCAGGTCCTTGACCTGCTGGTTACTGGCCCGGCTGGCGGCCAGCTGCGCCATCGCGATGGCGCCCTGGTGGTGCGGGATCATCATCTGCACGAACATGACGTCCGCGTCGTTGTGGGTGCTGTCCCCGGCGCCAGCTGAGGTCGACGAGCTCGAGGACGTGCCCATCGAGGAGGACATCTCCATCGAGGAGGACGGCGCGCTCGAGGACGCTGCACTCGAGGACGGGGCCGTCGCGGTCATCGACATGGCCGCGCTGGAAAAAGTGGAACCGCTGGAGGCGCCCGCGGTGGTGGTGTCGTTGCCGCCGCAGGCGGCCAAGCTCAGGGTGGCCGCGGCGGCCAGGCCGATGAGACCGCGCCGAGCCGAAGACCCGTTCAGGGAAGACATGTGGGTGTGCTCCTACGAGGAAGATCCGGATGAGGGCGTACTGGAGTCCGCCGTTCCGTGGGGAACGACGTCAGCCGCGCTCTAAACCCGGATCACGCACAACGCCACCCGAGGCCGGTCCCGGCCCGGTGGTCCACGGCGCCGCACCTGCCACCGCGCCGTCCACGTCGCGCTCCAGGCCCCGGAGGCAGCTGGCCAGGCCCGACCGGACAACAGCACCAGCAGCACCAGCGCGCCGCCGATCACCATGAACAGGATGCAGCCGCTCAGCCCGCCGTGACCCTCGGGCATGCCAGCCGGATCCGGCGCCTCCGCAGCCGCTCCGGCCGCGCGGGTCATCCCCGCGGGCTCGACCAGGGACCCGGTGAGGGCTGCGACGGCGTGATCAGCTGCGCTGTCATGTCCACCGGCCTGGTTCGCGGAGTGCGCACCGGCCCCGGACGCAGTGGGCAGCGCGCCGTGCCCGCCGGAGCTGCTCTCGGCGGTCAGCACGTGCATCCCGAACAGGCCGGCCAGCACGGCCAGGAGCAGCACCCATCGCGCCGGTGCCGGCGACCTGCCGGCACCGCCCCGACGTCCCCCGGCAGCCACCAGATCAGTGTTCCAACCGGCGCGGGCAACCGACGGCGTCACGTCCGAACGCCGCCCTGTCACCTGCCTGCCTCCCGGGCGCCGCACCTGACCGACCCGCTGCCGGACCTGGCGGCCGGCCCGCCCGGTTCTGGGCGCCTCAGCCCAGCGCCGCCAGCAGCTGCCGGCAGGCCTGCTCGCACCGGCGGCACGCCTGCGCGCAGATCCGGCAGTGCTCGTGCATGCCGGCGTGGGACTCGCACTCGTCTCCGCACGCCTTGCACGCCGCGGCACACGCCTGCAGGACCGCGCGGGTCACGTTCGCGTCGTACCCGGTGTGCCGGGACAGCACCCGCCCGGTGGTCTCACACACGTCCGCGCAGTCCAGGTCGGTCCAGATGCACTTGGTGAGCTCGGCGACCATGTCCTCGCTCAGACACGCGTCCGCGCACGCCGTGCACGCCTGCGCACACTCCACGCACGCCTGGATGCACTCCACCAAGGCGGCCTCATCGATGCCGCCCAGGTCCTTGGGGTAGCTGCTCACCATCTCGCTTGCCACGCTCACGGTCGGCGCTCCCGTCCGCGCGTCGCCGGCAGGCCACTCGCCGGCCTGCCATCACCGTCACAATCGACTGCGACCCGCACACGCAAGATAACCGCAAATTCGTACGGATAAGCGGGTGGAAGGACCGAAGATGACGACGGCCCCCGAGCCGCACCCGCACCCCGTCGACCCCACGGGCGTGCAGCGCGCCCGCGACCACCTTCCGCCTGGCTCGGGACGGTCACGCTGCCGGTCAGCTCACCCTTCCGGTCGACGGTCGGCGGCACGCGGTGACACGTCGCTGGCCGACTGTGGGCGATCAAACCGTGGTCGAGGGCGATTCCGGTAGGCATCGTCACGACGGCCGGTGCGTCAGCTGGCCGCCGCCAGCTGGTCAGTCGTCCGGATCCGTGTCCGCTGACAGGTCGACCAGGCGGCGCAGGCAGTGGTCCAGCAGCGGTTCAGGGAAGCCGCTGGCGAGGCGGTAGTACACGACGCGCCCCTGCTTGCGGTTCATGACCAGGCCGGCGGTGCGCAGGATCCGCAGGGCGTAGCCGATGGCGTCTTCGCTGCTGTCCAGGGCGAGGGCAAGATCACCGACACACAGCTCGTCGACGATGTCCAAGGCATACAGGACACGGGCACGGGTCGGGTCGCCGAGCAAGCTCAAGATGCTCGAGGTGCGCGCGACGTCCTCAAGGGACGGCAGATGGTCGCGGGCACGTTGCAGTCGTGCAGGGTCGATGGGGTGCGGGTGCGGCTCGGCGGCCGACGTCATGATGGAGTTCGCCTCTCAGCCGTTTATCCGTACGAGTCTGCGGGTATTGTGCGTGCGCGAGTCGCTGTCGATTGTGACGGGAGAGGACAGGCCAGGGGCGGCGTGCCCGCGACTCGAGCGGACGGGAGCACCGATGATGAGCGGGCCGGACGCGATGCTGAGCACCCAACCCACAGGGTTGGCCGGAGTCGACCGGGACGTCTTGGTGCAGTGCATCCGAGCGTGTGTGGAGTGTGCGCAGGCGTGCGCGCATGCGCCGAGGCCTGTCTGAGCGAGGACACGGTCGTCGAACTCGTCAAGTGCATCCGGACTGTCTTGGACTGCGCGGACGTGTGTGAGGCGACCGGGCGGGTGCTGACTCAACTCGCCGGGTCCGACGCGAGCCTGATTCGCGCCGTGTTGGCGACGTGCAAGGCGTGCGCGGATAAGTGTGAGTCGCACGCCGGACTGCACGGGCACTGTCGTGTCTGCGCTGAGGCATGCCGGCGCTGTGAGCGGGCGTGCCGCCAACTTCTCGACAGCCTCGGCTGATCGTCAGACCGGGTTCGGCACGGTGGTGAGGAGGGCTGGATGTTCGCATTGGTCGGGGTGGCTTCGATGCTGTTCACCGCCCTTGTCTCGGTCGCTCTCCTGTGGTGGGTCGCCCTCCGCACCGCGGTCGACCCACGCCCGCTGGGTGTGCTGCCGTTCCTGTCCGGTTGGCGCCCGGACGAGCACGCGCTCTCGCGGTTCCACGTGCGGTGGTACCCCGCAACGTTGGTGTTCTTGGCCTTCGACGTCGAGATGGTCTTCATGTACCCGTGGGCGGTGATCGTCCGGGAGGTGGGGGTCGGCGCCGTTGTCGAGATGTTTGTGTTCCTGGGCGTCCTGCTGGTCGGGGTGCTGTGGGCGTGGCGTGAGGGGGCGCTGCGGTGGGTGTGACCGGGGCGTTGGCTCGAGCGGGGGTGCGGGCGGCGTCCGTGTTGCTGGTCGAAGTTCCGGGTTCGACCGACACGCGCATCGCGGTGGAGCGGCAGGTCCGGTGCCGGGGCTGGCGACTCGCGATGAGTTCGGCCGACGCGGACGTCCTGGTCGTCTGTGGCCGTCCAAGTCCTGAGCTGGCTAAGGCGGTCCAGGCGGTGTGGGTGCAGCTGCCGGGGCCTCGCGCGCGACTGCTGGTGGACGACGCGCGCGAGGCAGCCGCCGCCCTCGAGCAGGCTGCGGCTGCCCTGCTGGACGCACCCCGACAACGCGCTGACGCCGGCAGCCGAGGGCAGGCCGGCGCTCAAGCGGAGCCGAGCTCGGCACCTGCGCCCGCCGAGTCGGACGGCGATCAGGACAACTCGGATGACATGGACGACATGGGTGACACGGACGACCCCGGTGACACGGACGACTCCAGTGACACGGACGACTCCAGTGACATGGATATGGACATGCCGATGCCGGGCGGCGTGCCACTGGCGGGCGGAGGCCAGGACGACCGCGACGGCTTGGAGATGGACGAGCTCACGGTGCCGCTGGGACCGGTGCTGCCGCACTGGCCGGCCGGGCTGGTCGTGCGGTGCGTGCTGCACGGTGATGTCGTCGTGCACGCGCAGGTGTCGACGCTGGGACCGGCTGCGGATGTCGCGCCCGAGGTCGCGGAGATCGCAATGGACGGATGGCAGGCCCGGCGCATCGCCGCCGGCGAGTGCGACAGTGCCGCGCGGTTCCTGGCCGTCGCGGGCTGGGACCACCCGTCGCAGCGGCTGCGGTCGGTGCGCGACGGCATCCTGGACGGAGCTCCGTCGCAGGACTGCGCGCGGGAGGTGGCGCAGGTGACGCGCCAGGTCCGGCGCTCGTGGCTGCTGCGTTGGTCGGTGCGCGGGCTCGGTCTGCTCGGTCGGGCACCGCGGCCGCCGGGCGGTGTCCCCGACGACGTCCCGGCACTGCTGCGCGGGGATGTGCGGGATCGGCTGCTCGCGCGGCTCGACCACGCACGGGACTTGCTGCTGGACGGAGGCGCCGGGGAGCCGGCCGATCCGCGGCTGGAACGGCAACGCCTCGATCGGCTCCCCGAGGTGGTGACCGGGCTCGACCTTGCCGCGGCACGCCTGGTCGTGGCCAGCCTGGACCCGAACGTGTCCGTCGTGCGTCGGCATTCGGTAGCCGGCCCGTGACTGGGGGCGTGGCGCCGCTGAGCGCGGCGTGGGCGCCGGTGGTCGCCCTGGTCCTGCTGGCCGGCGCGGTGGTCGCGGCGGCCCTGGACGGAGCGTTGCACTCGGTGCCGGCCGGTCGGGCAGGCCGGGCTCGACCGGGTCGGCGTCGGACGGTCACCGGTGCGGTGGCGCGGTTGCTCCGGCAGCGGCGCCGGGTTCCCGTGGCGGCCGACGTGATGCTGTGGCGGATCGGGGTGGCCGCGCTGCCGGTCGCGGCGTTGCTCATGGCCGCGGTGCTGCCGTTGGGGCGCTGGACGCTCGTCGACTGGTCGGTGGGCATCGTGTGGTTCAACGCGGTGGATGTGGCGGTCTGGGCGGCGGTGTGGCTGGCCGGGTGGGGGCCCAACAGTGCGCATGCGTTGATCGGCGGGTACCGCTTCCTGGCCCAGGCGCTGGCCTACGAGCTCCCGCTGATGTTCGCGCTGACGGCGCCGGCCGTCGCCGCGGGGACGTTGCGGGTCGGCGGTGTCGTGCAGGCCCAGCAGGGCCTGTGGTTCGTGGTGTGGATGCCGGTGGCCTTCGTCGTCTTCTGCCTGGGTGTCGCGGGGTTCTCGGTGTGGGGACCGTTGAGCGCCCCGGCGGGAGCGGACATCGCCGGGGGCGTGTTGGCCGAGGCATCGGGCGTCGACCGGCTGATCGTGCTGGCCGGTCGGTACCTGCTGCTCACCGCGGGCTCGGGGTTCGCGGCGGCGCTGTTCCTCGGCGGCGGTGCGGGACCGCTGCTGCCGGACTGGCTGTGGATGGCGGTGAAGGCCCTCGCCGTCCTGTGCGCGCTGGTGGTGCTGCGGCGCCGGCTGCCCGTGCTGCGACCGGACCGGTTCTTGGAGGCCGGGTGGCTGGTGTTGGTGCCGGCGACACTGCTGCAGCTGCTCGTGGTCTCGGTCGTGGTGGTGGCTCGGTGACGGGGTCGGTGAGCGGGGCGGTGTCGGCGCGTCCCCGGGTACCCCGGGACGGCGTTCGGGAGGAGCAGCGGTGGGAGTGCTGAGCACGGTGGCGTTCTGGGTGCTGGCGGCCGCGGCGGTGGCGTTCGGGGCGTTGGTGTTCCGTGTGGACTCGATGGCGCGGGCGACATACTGCCTGGCCGCCTCCTTCGTCGCGGTGGCCGTGGTCCTGCTGCTGTTCCGGCAGGACTACCTGGGGGTGGTCACCGCCCTGATGATGGTCATGGAGATGGCGATCATGGCCGTCTACATGGTCATGTTCATGGGGATGAACCCGGCGTTGATGCCGATGAGCATGGTGCACGGGCGGCGGACCGCGCTGGCGCTGTCCGCTGGGCTCTTCATCGTGCTGACCGCTGGGATCCTGTTGGTGCCGTGGCCATCTCGACGCGATGCTCCGGTCGCGGACGTCACCCACGCGCTCGGTGAGTCGATCATGGGGCACAAGATGCTGGTGATGTTGACGGTCAGTCCGGTGCTGTTCGCCACGATCGTGGCTGCCCTGGTGCTGGCGCTGCCCCGCGGCCGGTACGACCGGTTCGGCGACGATCTTCGGCGGCGCCCGCCCGCCGATCCGCAACCGGGCGGGGTGGGGCGGTGAGCCTGCAGGCGGTGTTGATCGTGGTGGCCGCTCTGTTCTGCGTGGGCCTGTACGGCGCGCTGTCCCAGCAGGTCGTGGTGATGGTGATGATGGGCCTGGAGCTCATGCTCAACGCGGTTCTCCTGGCGGTCGCGGCGGTGCTGTGGTTCCTGGCTCCGCAGATCGACGGTGCGGTGCTGCTGCTGGTGGTGCTGGCCGCGATGACCGTGGAGATGGCCATGGGCTTCGCCGTGGCTACGCTGCTGCACCGTTCGCGGCAGTCGGACATGACCGACATGGCAGCGGACCTCGCCGGATGACGCCCACCGAACGGGATCCTGGGCGGTGGCCGTGCTGAGCCAGGCGGCGCTGGTGATCGCCGTGCTGTTCCCGGCCACGGTCGGCGTCCTGTTGTGCCTGGGCGGTTCCCGCATCCGCCGCTCGGCCTCGACGGTCGCGGTCGTCGTCGCCGCGGGCGGCCTGGTGCTCGCGTCCGCGGTGGCGCTCACCCGGCCGGTGGTGTCGGTTCCGTTCGTGGCCGGCGCGGACTTCGCCCTGGCCGTCGACGGATTGGCGGCGCTCGTGCTTCCTGCGGTCGCGGCCGTCGCCCTGCTCGTGCTGGTGTTCGCCGGCGGCGACATCCGCGGTGCGACCGGCCGGTTCTTCGGGCTGATGTTGCTGTTCTCCGCGGCGGTGACGGTCACGGTGACCGCGGCGACCCTGCCCACGCTGCTGGTCGCCTGGGAGGTCATGGGGGCCACGTCGTACGCGCTCATCGGGTTCCGCTGGCGCCGGTCGCACGACGTCGCCGCCGGCGAGACGGCGTTCCTGACCACCCGGCTCGCCGACCTCGGGCTGTACGCCGCCGCAGCGGCCGCGCTGGCCGGCGGCGCCGGCTGGGCCCTGGCGGACCTGCCCGCCGCGCCCGGGGGCTGGGTGCACGTGGCGGCCGGCGGGGTGCTGGTCGCCGCGCTGGGCAAGGCGGCCCAACTGCCGTTCTCGTTCTGGCTCTCCCGCGCCATGCAGGGTCCCAGCCCGGTGAGTGCGCTGCTGCACTCGGCCGCCATGGTCGCCATGGGCGGGTTCCTGTTGCTGCGAACGGCGCCGTTGCTGGCCGCGACGGGCTGGGCAGCGACGGTGGCGGCGTGGGCCGGTGCGGTGACCGCGGTGCTGCTGGGGCTGGTGGCCGTGGCCCAGCGGGACCTCAAGCAGCTGTTGGCCGCGTCCACCTCGGCGCAACTGGGTTTCGTGGTGCTGGCCGCCGGGGTGTCGGCGGTGGCCGGCGGCACCGCCCACCTCATCGCGCACGCCGCCACCAAGGCGTTGTTGTTCCTGGCCGCCGGGGCCTGGCTGTCGGCGCTGGGGACCAGAGAACTCGCCGCGCTGCGCGGGGCGGCGCGGCGGTGGCCGCTGGTCGGTGTGTGCGCGGGCGTCGGGGCGGTGACGTTGGCGGGTGTGCCACCGCTGTCGCTGTGGGCGACCAAGGACGAGGTCCTGGCCGCGGCCCGCGAGGCCTCGGTGCCGCTGTACCTGACCGGGCTCGTCGGTGCGGTGCTGTCGGCGGCGTACGCGGCGAAGGTGCTGCGGGTCGTCCTCGCCTCGGCCCCGGTCGGCGTCCAGGACCGGTACGACCAGCAGGAACGGGGCACCCGCCGGATCGGGGAGGCCGAGTGGTGGCCGATGGTGCCGCTGGCCGCCGCGGCCGCCGTGCTGAGCGTGTTGGCGCTGCCACCGGTCGGGTCGGCCGTGCGCCGGGTGCTGGGGGACACCACCAGTCCCTCGCCCGACTGGACGTCGCTGCTGCTCACCGGAGCGGTGTCGGCGGCGGTGGTGGTGCTCGTCGTGTGGCGCGGGTTGCCTGCGCTGCGGTGGGCCGCCGGGTGGCTCGGGTTGGAACGCGCGGCCCACCGCCTCGTCGTCCGGCCGGTCCTGGCCCTGGCCGACGGTCTGGCCAGGTTCGATGACCGGGTGGTGGACGGCGGCGTCCGAGGCGCCGCATCGATGGCCCGGGCCGCCGCCCAGCGAGTGGCCCGCTTCGACGACCGAGCGGTCGACGGCGCGGTCCGCGGCGCCGCCCGCGGCGGCGTCCGGCTGGCCGACGTCACCGCCCGGGTCGACGAGGCCGGCATCGACCGCGCGGTGCAGACCATCGCACGCGGGGCCCGCAGGCTGGGCACCCTGGCCCGGCGCCCGCAGACCGGCCAGCTGCACCAGTACTACGCCCAGGTCGTCATCGTCCTGGGCGCCGCCGCGGCGCTCGCCGCGGTGAGCGTCCTGTTCATGACGGGAGGATGAACGTGCTCAGCGTGGTGGTGTTCCTGCCCCTGGTCGGCGCCGCGGTGCTCGCGGCGGCGCGCCGGATGCCCGACGGCGTCGCCCGATGGACCTGGGTGGGTATCACGCTGACCGACCTCGGTCTCGTGGTGGGACTGTGGGCGGCCTACCGGACGCCACCGCCGGGCGGGCTCGCCTTCGCCGAGCAGGTCCGGTGGTTGCCCTCGGTGGGCAGCAGCTACCACGTCGGCGTCGACGGGGTGTCCCTGCCCCTGCTCGCACTGACCACGGTCGTCTTCACCGCCTGCGCCGTGTACGCGCTGACCGAACGCACCCGGCCGCGGACCCAGGCGGCGCTGTTCTGCTTCCTGCAGACCACCTGTCTCGGGGTGTTCGCCGCGCAGGACCTCATCCTGTTCTTCCTGTTCTTCGACCTGTCGATCGTGGCGATGTACTTCGTCATCGCCGGCTGGGGACACGGCACTGCGGCCCGATCGGCGTTGAAATTCTTCCTATACACCTTCACCGGGTCGCTCGCGCTGCTCGTCGGCTTCATCGGGCTGTACCTGGCCGCCGACCCACACACCTTCGACATCCCCGAGCTGGTCGCCGCCGCTCCACTGCAGGGCAGCGGGGCCGTCGGCGGACTCGTGCTCGCGGCGGTCCTGGTCGGGTTGGCGGTGAAGACGCCGACGTTCCCGTTCCACACCTGGCTGCCGCCGGCGCACACCGACGCCCCGGCCGTCGGGTCGGCCGTGCTGGCCGGCGTGCTGCTCAAGCTGGGGACCTACGGCTTCGTGCGGATCGCCATGCCGATGCTGCCCGAGGCCTGGCGGGCCTGGGCGGGCGTCGTCGTGGCCGTCGGTGTGGTGTCGGTGCTGTACGGCGCGCTGGTGGCCCTGGCGCAGAGCAACGTGAAGCGGATGATCGCCTACACCTCGGTGAACCACATGGGGTACGTGGTCCTGGCGGTCGGCGCGGCGGGAGTGGTCACCGGCTCCGACGCCGCCGCCCGGCAGGTCGCGGTGTCCGGGGCGGTGACGCAGATGGTCAGCCACGGGCTCATCACCGGCGCGCTGTTCCTACTCGCCGGGGTGCTGCACCGCCGCGCCGGCAGCTACGAGTTCGCCGACTTCGGGGGACTGGCCGGCCCGGCCCCGCGGTTCGCCGGGTTCTTCGCGGTCGCGGCGTTCGCCTCGCTGGGCCTGCCCGGCTTCAGCGGGTTCATCGCCGAGTTCCAAGTCTTCACCGGCAGCATCGGCGCCACCGGCTGGGCTGCGCTGGCCCTGCCGGGCATCCTCATCACCGCGGCGCTGTTCCTGCGGGCGATCCAGCGGCTGCTCACCGGGGCACCCGGCCCGAAGTCGGCCGGCTTCGGCGACCTGCGACCGGCCGAACTGCTCTCGACCGGCCCGCTGCTGATCCTGGCCGTGGTCATCGGGATCCTGCCCCGGTTCCTGCTCGACGTGATCGAGCCCGCAGCCGAGGTCGTCGTCTCCCTGGTCGGCCGGTAGCGGCGTGGACGAGGACCCGCTCGCCCTGCTCCCGGAGATCTGCCTGCTCGCCGGCGCCATCGCCACCCTGCTGGCCGGCTCGTTCCTGCCCCGGCAGCGGCAGTGGATCGCCCGCATCCTCGCCGCGCTGGCCTGCATCGCCGCCGCCGCAGCCGCCATCGTCGCCCTGGCCAGCCCAACCCGGTCGGTCTTCGCCGACAGCTACGCCGTGGACCCCCTCACCGGAACGACCCGGCTGGTCGTCGCGGCAGCCACCCTGCTGGTGCTGCTGCTGGGGACCGAGGAGCTGCGCGGATCGCCGCGTGAGAGCGAGACGTGCTGTCTGCTGCTGCTGTCCGCCACCGGCGCAACCGTGCTGGCCGGCACCACCGACCTGCTCGTGCTGGCCGTGGCGTACCTGCTCACCAGCATCCCGCTCTACGCGCTCATCGGCAGCACCCGCACCGCTCGGGCCGCAGAAGCGGTGATGAAGACGTACCTGCTCGGCGCGCTCTTCGGCATCGTGATGCTGCTCGGGGTCACCCTGCTGTTCGCCATGACCGGCGGCACCGGGTACGCCGGCCTGAGCACTGCGGGTTCGGTCGTGCCGGCGGTGGTCGCGGTCGGTGCGGTGGCGGTGCTGGCCGGGTTGCTGTTCGAGGCCGGTGCGGTGCCGGGCCACTTCTGGGTCCCGGACGCCGCCCAGAGCGCCAACACCGCCGCGGCCGCGTTCCTGACCACCGTGCCCAAGGTCGGCTCGCTGGTGGCCATGTTCCGCCTCGTCGACGCGCTCCCGGGAGTGGCCGATTGGCCCCTGCTGGTCGCCGCGCTGTCCGCGCTGTCCATGACGGTGGGAACCTTCGCCGCGTTCGCGCAGCGGGACCCGCGGCGCCTGCTCGGGTGGTCCACCGTCAGCCAGGTCGGCTTCCTGCTGCTGCCCGTGGCCGTCGCCGGCCGCGCGCCACTGGCCGAGCCGTCCCTGCTGATCTACCTGGCCGGGTACGCCGTCAGTAACCTCGCCGCCTTCGCCGTCATCGCGGCGGTTCCCGACCGCACCGACCTCGCCGGATACCGCGGCCTGGGCACCAGCCGGCCCTGGCTGGCCGGAGCTTTGCTGGTCGCGCTGCTGTCCTTGGTCGGGACCCCACCGACCGCGGTGTTCCTCGGCAAGCTCACCACCTTCACCGCTGCCTGGGACGGGGGTCTGGCCTGGCTCGTCATCGTCGCCGCGGTCAACACCGTGGCCAGCCTGTTCTACTTCCTGCGCTGGCTGGCACCGACGTTCACCCGCGCGGCGCGAGCAGGCGATATGGCTGAGGGACACGTGGACCGACGCGACCTGCGGGGAAGCCGGCCATGGGCGGAGCGGACCGCGGTCCTCGCCGCCGCTGGTGTGCTGCTGCTCGGTGTGGGAGCTGGTTCGCTGCCGATCCTGGTTGCCGTCCCGTGACCGGGCCGCGGATCAGACGCGTGCTCGCCGAAACGTCGAGGAAGCCGGGTCGTCCGGGCATCGGATGAAACATCGAACACCTGCGGAGCGGAAGGCAGCGATCCGGCGGGCGGCGGGCGCCGCTGCCGCTGCGGTCCGCGTTGCTGCTCGCCGTGCTCGTAGTCCTGTTCGGCATGCACGTACCCACCGCTGGGCACTCGGCCGGAACGCACGGCGCGCTGCTGCCCGCCGGCGCCAGCGGTACATCCGCCCGTGCGCACGCAATGCAGTCGACCCACGCGACCACTGAGCGGCCCACCGGGCACGCCACGCCGATGATGATCCGAACACTCGCGTGAGCGTCAACGGTGCAACCGGGAGGGGTCGATGGTCGATCGCGTCGCCGACGTCTGGGGGACGGCACACCGTTCGACCGGGGACAGCGGTGGCCCGTCCGCGTCGACCAGGTGCTGGCCGAGGGGGCCACTGAGGCGCACGTGCAAGCCGGGATGGAGTCGGCCTGCGTGCTGTGCAGCGACGGCTGCGCCTTGCGACATCGCGGTCCGCGACGTCACGGCGTGGGCGGACTCCGTAGCGATGAGCGTCGCAGGACGAGCAGCAGGCGGAGCGTCGGAACTCACGATACTGCGGCCGATTGCAGCGGCGCCTCGGCTCAACGCTACGTGCGCGATCTATTACCTACGATTATGGATGGAATCGTGGGTAATAGGCCGGTCGACCGGTAGGGTGAGCGGCTGACCGGCGTCCGCCGGCTGCATCGCGTGGGCCCGTGGAGGTGCTGTGACGTCGCTGGTGCCGGAAGGCTACGGCGGGCTGGTCAGCGCGATCGGTGCCGAGGTCCGCACCACCCGGCTGCGCGCGGCCCGCTCAGCGAACACCGAGCTGGTGCGGTTGTACTGGCGGATCGGCCGGCTGATCCTTGACCGGCAGCACGCCCAGCCGTGGGGCTCGAAGGTGATCCGGCAGCTCGCCGCCGACCTGCGCCGGGAGTTCCCGGACATGACGGGGCTGTCGGCGACGAACCTGCAGTACATGCGGGCGTTCGCCGCGGCCTGGCCGGCCGAACCAATTTCCCCACAGCCCGTGGGGACATTGCCGTGGGGCCACGTCCGCGCCCTGCTGGATCAGCTCGACGACCCTGCGCTGAGGGACTGGTACGCCGAACGCGACGCCATGAACAGCTGGTCGCGGCAGGTGCTGGAGCACCACATCGCCACCGATCTGCACCGCCGCACCGGTGCGGCCCCCAGCAACTTCACCGAGCACCTCGAGCCGGTCGACGCCGATCAGGCGCAGGAGATCGTCAAGGACCCCTACGTCTTCGACTTCCTGGACCTGACCGAGCGGTCCCGGGAGCGGGCGATCGAGACTGCGCTGACCGAGCGGCTGCAGCAGACCCTGGCCGAGCTCGGCCCCGGGTTCGCGTTCGTCGGCCGGCAGGTTCACTTCGCCGTCGACGGTGACGAGTTCTTCGTGGACCTGCTGCTGTTCCACGCTGAGCAGGTCCGCTACGTCGTCGTCGAGCTGAAGGTGGGCCGGTTCCGGCACGAGTACGCCGGGCAGCTCGCCTTCTACGTCACCGTCGTCGACGACCAGCTCCGCCACCCGACCCGGCACGCCCCCACCGTGGGGATCCTGTTGTGCAGCGAAGGCTCCAAGGAGGCCGTGGTCCGTTACGCGTTGCGGTCCGCCAACGCGCCGATGGCGATCGCCACCTACACCTACGACGCGCTCCCACCCGCCGAGCAGGCCGCCCTTCCACCGGCCGAGCAGGTGACCGCCGCGTTCGCCGTCGCCATCACCGGCGCCGCAGAGGCAACGGGGACTGGGACCGCGAGCATCGACGCCACCAGCACGGTCACCGACGGCGACACCTACACTCACACCGACGGGTCCCGGCCGTGATCAGCGGGCTGGAACGAGGCGCGGCGGCCGGCGTCGGTCCAGGCGTGCACTGATGGCCGGTCGGTCGGTGCAGGCGCGCCGTTTGCAAGTGCAGCTGTCAGCGGAGACCGGGGCGCCGGTCGAGGTGCAATGGGACTCCTCGAGCCGCAGCGGCGGCTGGCGGTGGCACGTCATCTGGGGCGACGGGCCGACCCGGGACGGGATGGTCGCCCTGGTCGACCGGCTCCTGCCGCCGGCCAGCGCGCTGGACCGCGACAAGCTGGTGTACCTGCGAACCATCCGGCGGATCAGTGTCGCGCTGGCCATCGTGCGCAACATGCGGCTCGGGCAGCCGCCGCTGGGCGAACACCACCGCGGGTGGGCGCTGGAGGACCACCTGCTCGAAGTCCCGTACCCGGAACGAGGCACCGACGACGACCTGCAGCTGGCCGTCGAGCTCTGCCGGCTCTCGAACTTCGGTGATGCCCAGAGCATCGCCGACCTGGCCGCCCAGCACGGCATCGCCGGGCTCCGCGCCCGGCTCGTCCCGCCGGACAACGTGCTTCCCTTCCGCCGATCAGGCCCGCGATGAGCACACCCCGACCGGCCACGCCGCCGACCGAGCTACCAGCCGAGGTGGCGGTGCCGGATCCGATGGCGATCGCCGACCAGGACAAGCTGTCATCGGACGAGCGCCGGTACATCGGCGCCGCCCGCGCCGCGAACACGGTCCGCGGCTACCGCTCCGACTGGACCGAGTTCACCACCTGGTGCGCCCAGCAGGGCCTGGACCCGCTGCCCGCGGCGCCGCGCACCGTCTCCGGCTACCTCACCCTGCTCGCCGGGCACGGCGCCAAGGTCGGCACCATGAGCCGACGGCTGTCGGCGATCAAGTTCGTGCACAAGCTGCAGAACCACCCCGACCCCACCGCCAACGCCCTGGTCGTCGGGGTCTGGGAAGGCATCCGCCGCCACCACACCACCGACCCCGACCAGGCCCGCCCACTCATGCCACCGCAGCTGTGGGACGTGCTGGCCACCTTCCCCACCCAACGCACCTGGAAGACGCCGAGTCGTCCGCCCGAGTCGGACCTCGCCGGCGCTCGCAACCGCGCCATGCTGCTCGTCGGGTTCGTCGCCGCGCTACGCCGCTCGGAGATCGTCGGCATCGACGTCGAGCACATCGCCGACCACGACCGGGGGATTGTGGTGCAGCTGTCCAGGTCCAAGACCAACCAGCGCGGCGACACCACCGAACTGGTCGTCCTGCCCCGCGCCACCAACACCGCCCGCTGCCCCGTCACCGCCCTGCAGACCTGGCTGCAACTCGCCGCCATCACCGATGGGCCCGTGTTCCGCGCCGTCTCCAAGGGCAACCGCGCATTGAACCGCCGCCTCGCTCCCGCCGCGGTCAACGACATCGTGCAGACCGCCGTCGCAGCCGCAGGCATTGACCAGCCCGAGCAGTACTCTGCCCACAGCCTCCGCGCCGGATTCGTCACCTACGCCCACACCCGCGGCGCCACCGACCACGCCATCGCACACCAAACCCGCCACCGCTCCCTCACCAGCGTTGGCACCTACATCCGCACCGACACCGCCTGGGACGACAACGCCGCCACCCAACTCGGCCTCTAGGCAACGCCGGCCGACGGGTCCAATAAGGGCCGCTACCGGATCGCTGCCGCGTGTGGATGCGCAGTCGACGGCCTTTGGTACTGAAGGGAGTCGGACTGATAGGTGGGGGGTACTGCCGCGTCAGCGGGGCCGCCCATCCGGAGGGGCAGTGTCGTCAGGTCCGGCGAGTCCTAGATGGCGGCTCGCCGGACCGCCTCCCACCTCGGGCTTTACGACTACCGGTCCTTGCGCGTTGTCCAGGTGAGCAGCGATCGCAGATGGCCGGCCAGGTCGTCCGGGAGAGGCGCTGCGGTGCTCAGGTGCTGCTCGATGAGCTCGGCGACGTCGCGAACTCTGCGGTTGGTGTTCATCGACAGGTATCGCAGCGTGGACCACGCGGCATCTGGGTCGGTGCCCAGGGCGAGCATGAGCATGCCGGTGGCCCGGCCAATCACTGTCCGTCGTTCCAGGCCGACCTCGAGGTGGGCGATCCGCTGCTGCAGCGCGGTCACCTCGGCGGCCGGGACGGCGGCGGGCTCAGGTCCGGCGGCTTGCACGGCGAGCAGGTCCGCGATGCTGCTCAGCACGCCTCGCTCGGTGCTGGTGAAGGCGGTGCGGGTGCGGGAGCCGAACGACACGGTGCCGACCGTGGCCGCCTGGTGCAGCAGGGGCGCGCTGAAGTAGGCGGTGACCCCCAGCGAGCGCGCCAGGTCCAGGCGGGGGTCCTGGTCGTGTTGGACGTCCTGAAACCACAGCGGAGCGCCGGCCTGAGCGACCGCGCCGCACACGGCATGCCCGATGGGCATGGTCTGCAGGGCGGGAAGGTGCTGCAGGTCGATGCCCACGGTGGCGCGCAGCTGCAGCTGCTGCCCGGTGACGCCGTAGTGCAGGAGCAGGTCGATCCCCAGCGGGTCTCGCAGCTCCTTCACCGCCCCCTGGCACAAGGTGCTGGTCGGCTCACCCAACGCGAGCCCGGCGGCCACCTGCTGCAGCGTGGCCAGCATGGCCGCGGTGGACGCCTGATCGGGCACCAAGGTCGAGTTCGAGTCGTTGAACGGCACACTGTCTCCCTGCCTCGACGGGCGGCGTGCACTGTCTGCACGGTCGTGCGCTGGCGCTGGCGGCAAGGACCGGTGCGTGCGTCGTCCCGTGCGGGCCTGGTCAACAGCGAGTCAGTCTCTCAAACTTCCTTGGCTGGTTTCCAGGGGGCGAGCGTTGCTCACATGCGGCTCGGCCGTCCACACTCAGATGCGCCAAGGGTCGCCGCCGCGTCGTGGTGCCGCCAGGGGAGGAAGTGCTACGGACGCTCGCCGGCAGGACGCGAGCTGGGACGAGGACCAGCAGGAGCGTGCGCTGCTGTGCCGTCGGGCGGCCCAGGCCCGCGCGGAGGCGCCCAGCTCCGCTCCGAAGCGGCCGAGGTCACCCAGCACCTCACGCAGCGGTAAAACCAGCTGCTCGCGGGCGACACATCCGCGGACGGAGCCGTGCGGGCCGATCGGGACCCCAGGCACGGCCGGGCACCGACCTTGAGCCGGGCGACGTCGCCGACCAGTGATCTCGAGGTCACTGTCGGACCCAGACCCTAAGCTCAGGTCATGACGACCTCGGAGGCCTTCACCGCGGCACACTCCGACGCGCTCCGGGACTGGGCCCGCGGCCTGTACCCGCTCGAGGCGGCCACCGAGCTGCTGATCCGCGCCTGCGGCGGCCGCTTCGCCGCGCCCGGCAACCCCTGGGTGCACGTCGAGGACTCCGGTCGGGCCTGGATCGACTTCGAGGAGTTGAGCGAGGCGGTCACGGCCGGCGGACCCTGGTCCGGCGGCGAGCGGCGCATCCTCGCCCTGGCCGCGTCCTTCGGGGCGGACGACGGCCTGCTCAACGACAACCTGCCGGGCCTGGACCGCGACACCCTCGCCCTGGTTCTGGCCGCGGTGAGCCACGCCGGCGGCAGCCATGAGCACCAACCCGAGGCGATCCTGTGGGACGAGAACAACCGGCCGTACCGCAACCCCGAAACCGAGCGTCCCGGACCGCTGTACCCATGGCCGGGGAGGACCCACTGAACCGGACATTCCGCCTCGCTTGACGGAACGCACGTTATCGGCATCCGTCACACCCGTAGATGGTCGGTAGCATCCGGCCTGTGAGCGACCTGTTGCCTAATCTCGACGCGCTGCTGCAGCAACTCAACGACGACACCGCCGCCCGACGGGACGCCTGCGAGCTGGCTCGGGCCGTCCAGACCGCCGGCACGTTGGACGAGGTCGACGAGCAGCTCAATGTCGTCGTAACGCGCTGGCGCGAGCAGTGACCATCCCGTCGACGCAGCGGTGTCTTCCGCCATCGTGACTGAGACCGCTGCCGGAGCAGTGACTGGGGCCGGCGCTCGAACGCGCCTTGTTTCGCTGGAGCTACGTGGCTTTCGCGCATTCGGCGTCGAGGCGCGCACGCTGCAAACCGATGAGCCGCTGATCGTGCTGCACGCGGGCAACAGCCAGGGCAAGACTAGTCTGGCCGAGGCCATCGAGTTCTTGATCAGCGGGCGCAGCAGTCGCCGGGAGTTGCTGGGTGGGGCGAAGGCGGAATATGACGGCAGCCTGCGCAACGCGCACCTGCCCGAAGGCGACGACGAGGTCTATGTCGAGGCGGTAGTGCGCGACCCGTCCGGCGCGTTACGGCGAGTGCGGCGCCAGCTGCTGTCTGACTTCGGACGGGGCACCGAATGTGTCAGCCGCCTGCTGGTTGACGGGGTTGAGGTTGCCGACCTGTCCGCTGTAGGTATCGCACTGGCCGAGGGACCCGTGCGCGCACCGGTGCTGTTGCAGCACATCCTGCGCCACGTCTTGTCCACCGAGCCCAAGCAACGCGTTGGCTACTTCAAGGCACTACTCGAGCTGACCGACCTCGACCAACTACGCGAACGCGTCAAGGCTCTTCGCTCCCGCCTCGAATCCGAGCAGGTCGGCGCGGCACTGAGCGCGGTGACCGCTCTGAGTGGCCAACCGTTCGCCGCTCTGATCGCACAGCTACGTACCGCCACGACGCGTCCGATGACCGTTGTCGACGCCACGACGCTCGTCGAGCGCCTGATCCTTAATACCGGCGTGATGATTCTTCGCGATTCCGACACCGCGACGTCGGTTCCGGTAGACGGGCCGACTAGCGAATTTATCTCTGTCTTCGACGATCTCGACGCGCTTCAGACCGCTATTGACCGCGCCCGCGACGAGCACCGCGAGCGGTCTTTCCCCCTGGCCCCGTTCGATGCCGCCCCAGCGCCGGACCGTCTGCCGGCGCCACCTGACCTGTCCGGTTACGCCGCGGCGCTTGCCGCGGCCGACGCACGCGCCGCCCGATTGGCCCCGGTCATCGACGCTCTGCTGTCCATCGACAGCTTCGCCGGGCTGGTCGACCCACTCGATTGCCCACTCTGCGGGACGGCGCACGCATTGAACGCCGACCGCGTCCGGCAACTGCGACAACACCTCCTCGAGACCCGAGCCATCGATGACGCCGCGAAGGCAGCCACACGAGTCCTGACCAGCGCAACCAGCGAACTCGATCAGGTCGCCGCCGCGACTCGTGGAGCGGTACCGGCCGTAGCCGCGTGGGATGAGCGTGCCCTTGCAGCAGCGACCGACCGCCTTACCGAGCTCGGCCTGGACGCCGACCTAGTCACAGACGCCCGCGACGCCGCCACACGAGTGGCATCTGCCGCCGAGCAAGCCAACGACGCCATTGATACCGCCCGCCACGCTTTGATAGCCGCTCTAGGCGCGGTTTCCTCACGCGAGCCGCTGCCCCCCATCGACCAGGAGCCGGCGGAGCCCGATAGATCTACCGAGCCGAGCAAGCCCACCGAACCTGCTGATTGCGCGAAGGTGACCGGACTCCTCACGGATCAGGATGCCCTCAGTACTCTCAGGCAGGTCAGTGCCGCCTACGACGAAATCTCCGCCCGACTGCGGTCGGCCGTCGCCGCCGCCATCCGCGAACGTGGCGCGTTGCCGGGACTGTCAGACCTAAGCGAGCTGCTGTTACGACGCGGCGAGCTGGTCACTGATCTTGTCGTCGGATCCGCGCGGCAACGCACGATCCAGCGCATGTCCGCTGCCGAAAGAGGGTTGCGCGAGGCAGCCGGCAAAGTGCTCGACATCCGCTTCGAGCAAATGAGCGACACCATCACCGCTTGGTGGCGCACCATCCGACCGGAGGAGCTTGTCGATTTTGGCGGAGTGAAGCGGCGCGCTGGCGGCGCACTATTTGTTAACCTCGTTGCGGCGCTGCGGGCGGATGCTGCCAGCCACCCGGTCGAACGTGAAGCGCTCGGGGTGTATAGCGACTCCCAACTCAACGCCCTAGGTTTGTCGATCTTCCTGGCCCGCACTCAGCTGCTCAGCTCACCGATTGTGGTGCTCGATGACCCTATCCCAGGCAGCGACGCCGACCACCGGTCGACCTTCGTTGAAAACACCTTGGGACAGCTTCTTGACGACGGCATCCAAGTCGTGCTCTGCACTTTCGACGGCAAGCTGGTGCAGCACGCCCGCGCCATCCACGACTGGCGGGGCCTGTCGGGCTATGACCTCACCTTGCTCGACGCCACCTCCGGCACCGAGGTGACCCCGACGGCAGACACTTTCAGTCAGCTACTGCTCGAAGCTGAGGACAACCTGCACTCCCCCACTGCCCGCAGCCGCCGCGCCGCCTGCACCAGCCTGCGCTCAGCCGCCGAGCGGCTGGCCAAGCAGGTCATCGCTACCGGGCGTACCAACGACGGATATCCCACCAGTGTCGCCGACGTACATGCCGAAGCGTCCGTGCTTGGCAAGTTAGTTCCGCTGGTTAATGGTTACGCGCTCGACAACGCTGAAAAAGGCCAGTGGCGCAGTTTCAACACGCAGCTCAATCCTGGCAGCCACGACGACGACGTACCCTCAACGATCACACTCAAACAAGTCCGAAGTAACCTGCGAAACATTTCTAAGAGCCACCGGGCCCATTGGCCGAATGGGCTTTCGCTGTAGACGGGGCTTCGCTTCCGCCGAGCTCCCGTTCGAGAGTGTTTGACCGAAGTGGTGAAATGTATGTGGTCGGCGAGAAGCGAATGCGGCAGTTGCCAGCGGGCGAGCATTGATCGGTCAGCGAGTCGTTCCGGAAGTTCGGTAAACAGTCGTCTCGTCCGCGGCAAGAACGGCAACAACTGCTTACTTGCTGACGTCGGCTACGCCGTTCGCGGGTTCCCTCGCCGCCACCTGGCTTCTCCGTGATGAGCAACTGTTGAGTTGTCGAGCACCAAGGCCATCATGAGGCCAAAGAAGCGACCCGGATTGAGCTCAGCGGGCACAAGATCGTGCCGGAGTTGAACCGGGGGCAGCGCGGCCAACTGCTCGTCAAGGTCATCGACAACCTCTGCTTCGGCGTCTTCGACTTCGACGTCGTCGGGGTCGATCGGAGCCTCTTCAGGGCTTCCATCGCCGATCGGGCCGGCGCCCTCCCATTCGGGGACGATGAGTGCGCAGGCGTCGTAGGCGTCTTCCTCGCGGCCGAGCTTGGTGAGCAGGTCGATGAGCCAGTCGAACTGCGTGCGCTCCTGGGTGTACGCGGTGGATCGGAGGGCGTATACGAAGCCGATTGCTGCCAGCGGGTGTCGTAGTGCGAGGTTCTTGGCGTCGCCGTATGACTCCTCGACGCGGTTGGCGGCGTTCTTGCCGAACGAGGAGTCCATGCGCTTGGTGGAGATGAGCAGCTCTGGGCCGGTCTGCCACGAGGTCATGATGACGTCGACCTGCTTGAGGTAGTTCTTGCCCATGATGTTCGCGGAGGCGGTGGCGACGCCGCCCGCGGTGCTCGTGCGGAGTCTCGATCGCAGTTCCGTCTGAAGCTTCTTGGGCGTAGACCGGACGAACTTGAGGACGTCCCTGTCGATCACTCGGGGGGCTTCTGCACGTGGCCAGACCGCGTCGGGGTCGAGTCCGGCGCGGCGCAGCTCGTAGGCCACCCAGACGTCGACCGCGAGCGCCGGAATCCCTGACCTCGTGGTCGACTCTAGGTGAAGGGGCACTCCCAGCAGCTGGCGGAGAGTCTTGTAATCGGGCTCGAAGACGGGCTCCGAGCCGGCACCGACAGCCTTCCAGGGGTTGACCGTCTTCAAGGAAGCCCGGTCGACGATGGCGTCGAACAGCGGCCACGCCAGCTGTTTGCCGGTCGGCTCAGACCCCACGGGCGCTGTCCTTCCCCCGAGCGACGCGCCGGGCCGTGAGGTCGGCATGATCATTGCGAATCGCAGCCAGATGGGCGGCAGCCATACCGAGCCCGCGGGTCAGGAGCACGTCGTCCACCAAGGCGACGGCCTCGAGCAGGCGGCCGGCACGGACGTGTGCGACCGCGGTCGGGCGCACTCGATTGAGTGCGTCGCGGTGCGCTCGGACGTGGGCCGGCGAGGGCACCGGCAGCAGGTCCGCTTCGCGCGGCTCGATCTTCAGCATGCCGCCGCCGTACGCACGCCCGACGGTTTCCGCGCCGAGCAGCGTGACCGAGTTCAAGGAGGCCAGCGGGAGCAGGCTGAGACCGTCCGTGCGGAGATCGTCGCGCAAGTACACGCCGTGGACGGAGTTCAGGTGATGCGCCCGCGCGCGGTTGCTGGCCAGGCGGGGGGTGTCGGCGTTCATGTAGGTCAGGAACAGGTCCGCAGGGCGCAGATACGGCACCCGCCACCACGGGGACCGGACCCGGCACTTGTACGCCTGGTGCACGTCCAGCAGCTCGCCGGACTTGATGTAGCGCCAGGCGGCCTTGGAGGGCTCGTCGGCTGGCCGGAACAGCAAGCTGGCCTGTCCGGCGTCTCCGAGGGCGTCCAGGGCGGCATCGGTCAGGGTGAGTGCCCGCAGGTGCCGTGATCCGGGCGGTGAGAGCCGCAGAAGGTCCGTCGGCTGTAGGCGCAGCTCGCGCGCCTTGGCGGGCGCGAGGGTGAAGAAGTTGTTGTTGCCGGTGACCATGCCGAGTGTGGTGTCGCCCCAGGTTTCCAGGACGGTGAAGCCCTGCCCGGTCAGCGCGTGGTCGTAGGCAGCCAGCCCGCTCGCGGACATGAGGCCCGCGGACCACTTGGCCGACTTGCTCGGTGGGGTCCAGCGCCGCGACTCAGCCAAATCGATCAGGCCGGCGGCGTCCCGGACCTGCCACATGGTCATGTGGTCGGTGCCGGCGATGCCCCTCGGGTCGTATCCATCGGCTAGCAGCAGTACGACCTCTTCAAGCACGCCGGGGAACACGCGTTCCTCGAACAGCACGAGGCCGACGTCGTTGAAGTGGTCCATGAGGAACTGCCGGACCCCGGCGGCGTAGTTGACCGTGAGCAGCTCGGCAGGAAGCACCAACCCGAGGCGCCCACCGGCTCGCAGATGAAGCGCGGAGTGGACCGTGAACGCTGCCCAGGACGAGGCGAGGTTGGTAAGGGACACCCCGGCACGGAAGGCGGCTTGGCGAGCGCGGACTCGAGACTCACCCGAGAAGTCTTGGTAGCGGACATAGGGAGGGTTACCGATGACTGCGTCGTAGACGCCGAACTGCGAGTGGTGGAAGAAGTCACCGACGTGGATGTCCGCGTCGATGCCCTCAGCGCGCAGTGTCTGCTCGGCCTGGGCCGCGGAGCTGTCGTGGAGTTCGACCCCCACGAGGGCGCCCTTGTGGCGACCATCCCTGCCAGCTTCATGCAGGAACACTGCTTCGCCGCATGACGGCTCCAGCACCGCATCGTTGGCACTGCGGATGGCCCAAGCCGAGATGAAGCGCGCGACCGCCGACGGAGTGAAGTAGGCCCCCCGCGCCTTCCGTAGCTCTGCAGTGTCACCGGTCAGCACCCATGCATCCTGCCCGACCCGCAAGCCCACACCCCGCAGGCCCACCGATGCCGTGCCACCGACCGTGCCAGCAGACTGGTCGGCCGGTGCTCGGCGCTGGCGATGCCGTGCGGCGATCGCTGCTGGCATCGTCGGGTCCGCTCACCACCGCCCGAGCCGCGGTCGATGGATAGTCGCAGGTCGGCCCGTTGTCGGTCGTCGGCGGTAGACCAACGGCATGCGTACGCAGCAGCTGCCGGCGGGCAGTCTCCGGATCGGTCAGCGGGTGGTTCGGGAGGGCCGGCCGGTAATGGTTGCCTCGGTCCGCTTGGAGGGTGCGGGTGGCGGTGTGGTGTCGGTGCTGTTCGCCGGCGAGACGGGCCGGGCGAGGTTCGCGCCGGGCGAGGTACTCGTCGTCGAGGTGAGCACCGCGGCATGACCAATCGACCGCCTTGCTGCGCGGCCGGCGGTTTGGCACCGTCGAGCGGGGAGCCGGCGCGGACGCCGGCCCCAGTGGAGAGACGGAGGCGGCCGTGACGTCGCTGGGAGGAGGGCCGGAGCCGGTCGTCGGCCTGTTCGCGTTGCGGACGTTCCGGGTGTCGGCCAACGGCTACCTGCTGCCGCTGTCGTTCACCGGGGCGGACTGGGCTCGCGGGACGTGCATCGCCCGATGCGGCCGCGGTCACGCGGCGCCGGCGGACGGCTGCACGTGCGGCATCTACTCGCTGCGGGACCTGCGGGATCTGCGCCTGCAGTACTGGTCGGCTCGCCGCCTGGTGGCGGTGGTCGCCCTGGAAGGCCAGACCGTCGAGGGCGCCAAGGGCTGGCGCTCTCAGGCCGCCCGTGTTGTCGACGTCTGGACCGCGACGGGCCGCCATGGCCTGCCGACGGAGCAGGCCGGGCTGCTGCGGCAGCACCTGCCTGGCGTGCGGGTCCACACCGACCTGGACCGGATGCTGGCCGCCTACCCGGAGCTCGTCCCGGCGCGGCGGCCGCGGTCGGCGGCGTTCGCGCGGGCTGCCCGCTCGTGGTGGTCCAGCGTGACCCGCCCGCGCCTGCCGGGAGCTCGCCGAGCCGGACTGTGGGCGGCTGCGGTGGCGGTGCTGACCGCCGTCCTGTGCGCGGTGACCGCCGGGGCCGCTGCGGTGTCGGCGGCGGTCGTGATGGCGCAGCTGGCCGCGGTACTGCTGGTCTTGGCCGTGGTGGTGATGCTGTGCGAGTCCCCGACGCACATGATCGCGCTGCTGGCCACGGGAGCCAGTCCCCCACTGCTGATAACTCCCCGCCGTCCGGCGCTCCGCCTGTGGCGGCCAGCCAGCGCCCTCCTGGCCGCCGGCACCGCCGCATCCGCGCTGGTGGGCCAGTCGATCCCGGCCGCGGGCATCGCGGTGTTGCTGGCCGCGTGGGCGCTGCTGCTGGGCGTCGAGCGCTTCATGCTGGCCCTGGCCCCATCGAGCGCACCGACCCCGCTCGGAGCCGCCCGGGGCGCGCACCCGGGCCTGAGCGACCGGCGAGACTGGACACCGGAACGCCTGACCTCCGGCGAGCGGCGCCGCGGCCGCCGCGGCGTCGTCCCCGTCCTGATCACTCCCCCACCTCCCCCCTCCCCGACGACTGGAGCGTGACCATGGCCGACATCGGCGAACCGCAGCGACGCATCGAGGTGCTGCCGACCACCGCGCCGGTCCTGCCCGCCGAACCGGCCCCAGCCCCCGCGCCAGCGCCGGCGGAGCCGGCGCGGACGTGACGGCGCAGGACTCGCTGCGTGAACCGCTGACCGCCGCCCGCGGCGCCGGCCCGATCGAGGCGGCCCGGATCGGCTGGCGACGAGCTCGGTCGTTCAACCTGCTCAACCGCGGAGCGCACTCGTGGACCGGTGCGCTGATCGCGGCGTGGCTGTGGCCGTTCGAGACCATGATCGTCGCGCTGAACTGGGGGCGTCTGCGCCGGCTGGACGGGGCGTCGATGACACTGACCGACGGCACGTCGCCGCGGATGAGCCGACCGGTGGTGCTGACGGCGGTGGCGCTGCTGCTTGCCCAGCTGGCCGTCGTGGTGGCCGTCGCGCTCCCCCTGACGGTGGCGTTGCTGGGTCCGTTGTCGGCGAGCTGGGCGGCCGTCGGGGCGCTGGTGATCGTGACCGCGCCGCTGCTGCTCGAGCTGGGCGTTCGCCTGACCCGTCTGGCGCGCAGCCCCGAGGTCCGGTCGTTGTCTGCCCGGCAGCGCGAGCTGGCCGCAGGCTCCGGGGCGCCGGTGTTCGTCATGTCGGCGTTCGTCCGGGCCCGGGCCGGTGAGGGCAGCCGGCTGCTGCGCGCGCTGCAGGAGGAGTGGCAGCGCACGGGCGCAGTGGTGCTGTTCAACCCGGCCAACGAGGCGGTGGCCGCCTACTACCAGCGCCACGGCGCCGTCGCCGACAGCCCGAGCCGGGCCGTTATGCGCTTCGACTACCGGGCCGGCGTCGCGACGTAGCCGGGGTCGGCGGCGCGTCGACCGGGTGACGTGGTTGTCGCTACGACGGCCGCAGGCCGCCGCGTCGAGTGGCCGCCTTGTTCAGCCGGGTCGTTCCAGGTCTCGACCGCTGCTGACCACCGCGAGGGCGTGCCAGCATCACCGCTGCGCCTGATCGGTTGGCTGGACGTGTCGGGAGGACAGCTCGGTGAGTGCTGGTGACCTGACAGGCCCGGGCGGCAGTGAGTGCCCGGCCGTCTCGGCGGGCGGAGCCAGACGCGCGGGACGGACGTGGCACCACTGGCCCACCAAAGGCGACCGGTACGCGGCGCTCGCGGAGCTGCGCTGGTCCGGTCACTTGACGCACGAGCGGTTCTCAGCGCTGCGGCGAGCGGTCGACGCACTGCCGGCCGACCCGACGGCGAGCTGACCAGACCGCCATCGGGGACGCACCAAGCGGCCTACCAGTCGGCGTCGGCGCCGCGGTCCACCTCGGCGCTGCGGTCCTCGTCGCGGCCGTCGACGACGAAGCGCCGACGGCGGGCCGCCTGCGTCGCGTCGCGGTTCGCGCCGATGGCGTTGATGCGTGTCGCGTTGTCGGCCAGCAGTTGTGCCCGCTGCCGCATCGAGCGGGGCGGCTTGGGCAGTCCAAGCGGCCCCTGCGGCTTGGGGTCATAGGGGACGTGCGACTGGATGGTGTCCAGGACGCGGAAGGCGTCCAGGTCCAGTGCACGGGCGGCCCGGACGGCTTGGCGGGCGCGCTGCTCGGACGGCATGCGGCCGACGACTCGTGCGGCCTTATTCAGCGCCCATAGGCGCCCCTCGGCGCTGTGGTCACCAGATCGCGGTGCGGCGGTCAGGACCTGGTCGACGACGAGATCGGCCAGGGGTCGGCGTTGACCGATCGCGGTGGCCAGGGCGTCGACGCCGGCGGTGGCCAGGACGTCGGCGGGGTCCTGGCCGGCGGGCAGGTTCGGGATGCGCGGGACAGTGACCCCGGCCGCGAGCAGCAAGTCGTGGGCGGCGGCCGCGGCCCGGGAACCGGCCGGGTCGTTGTCCAGCGCGACGACGACCCTGCGGTCGGCCAGCGGGGCGATCCGGTCCAGGGTGGCCAGCTGGGCCGCGGTCAGCGCGGTGCCCAGCGGGGCGACGGCCACCAGCTTCCGGGCGGCGTGCCGTGCCGCGGCGTTCACGGCCAGGACGTCCATCGGCCCCTCGACGATGGCCAGACTGGCGCCCAGGCGCAGCTTGTCGATGGTGTCGGGAGTCAGTCCGTAGGGCAGGTCGGTCTTGCTGAACAGGTCGGTGGTGGCGCTGTTGAGGTACTTCGGGGTGCGCTCGTCGACCTTCCGCGGGTGCGCCCGGCCCACGAAGGCGACGACCTGCCCGTCGGCGTCATGGATGGGCAGCATCAGCCGGTTGCGGAACGGGTCGATGAGGGTGCCGCGGCTGGTCGGTCGGGCCAGGCCGGCGGCCAGCAGCTCGTCGTCGGTGAACCCGGCGGCGCGCAGGTGCTCCAGGGTGCGGGTCCAGCCGGACGGGGCGTACCCGAACCCGGCCGGGTCCAGGCCGCGGCTGGTGACGTAGGCGGGCACCCACGATCGCGGGGTGAGCTCGCGGTAGTAGTCCCATGCTGCGGCGACGGCGGCGCGGGCCCGGGTCAGCGCCGCGGCCTGCTCCGCGGCCGGCAGCACCACCACGGCGGGCGGGGCCTGCGGGTCCGGCGGGGCCGCCTCGGGCTCGGCCGGTGCTTCCGGTGCCGGCGGTGCCGCGGCCGTCGGGTCGCCGGGCAGGTCGGTGGTGGCTGTGCGTGGGTCCGGTTCCGGGGCGTCGAGGTACAGGTCGGCCGGTGGGGTGCGGTCGGCGTCGGCCGGGTCCGGCGGCACCGCATCGACGCCGGGCTGGACGGGCTCGGGGTCGGCCAGGGTGCCGATGTGCCACAGCAGCGCGGTGGCCCAGGCATGCTCGGGGACGTCGCCCAGGTGCGGTGCGAGCAGGGCGGCGGCGTCGGTGACGAGCCGGTCGGGGTGGGCGCCGGCTTCGGCGGCGGTGTCGACGCGGCCGACCAGGACCGGCCAGAGCCGGTCGCGGGTGATCCGGTCGACGACCTGCTCCCCCAGGGTTTCGACGAGCCGGTCGGTCCAGGCCGGGCGGACCCTGTGGACGTCGGGGTGCACCGGTGAGGTGGCCGCGCCCAGGTGCGGGTGCAGGCGCCACCACAGCGCGGAGGCTGGGCCTTCGCTGGGCAGCGGCCCGGCGGCGGCTGCGGAGTCCAGCAGCGCCGCGACGGGCAGGCCGGCGGAGTCGGCCAGGTTGAGCCGGCCGGCCAGCACGGGCCAGAAGTCGTCCTCGGTCAGGTCGATGCTGCGGGCGGCGAGCACGGCGGACCAGCGGTCGGCGCCGTCGCGGGCGTTGCCGGCGACCCGCTCGCACCGCTCGGTGAGCGTGCGGTGGTGACTGCGCAGGGCGACCCGCTGCGGCCGTTCGCCCGCTGGGCGGATCTCGTCGGCCGGGACGGACTGGGAGGCTCGCCAGACGGCGAGGTCGACGACCAACTGCCGGTCGTACAGGTACGGCACCGCCCACGCCGGGGCGGTGTCGAGCGTCCAGTCGCGGGCGTCGTCGCGGACGGCGCCGGCGTGGTCGGCGACCCGGTTGCTCCACGCGGTCAGGTAGGGGTCCCATTCCGGCAGCGCCCGCAGCGCGCTGGGCACGGCCGGCAGCCACGGCAGCGGACCCCGGCCCTCGGAGTGGTTGCCGCTGGGGTCGAGCCGATAGTCGAGCACCGCGGCGATGTCGAGGGCGGAGTCCAGCTCGCGGCGGGCGGCGGCCGACCACAGCTGCTGGATCGGGTCGTGGCCGCTGACGGCGAGGACGGCCAGGTGGCCGAGCAGGGTGGGCCAGGCCGGCGCCGAGGTGACCCCGGGCACGGTCTGCTCGGCGGCGGCGGTGGTCTCCTGCAGCCGCTGCGGGCCGAGCAGGGATTCGGCGCCGGCCACGATGGCGTCGGCGTAGGCGTCGGAGGCGTGCCCGAGCAGCAGGTGCGGGTCCAGCGCCTCGCGGATCTCGGTGGTCGCGGACTTGGCCGAACCGTCCCGACCCAGGATCTGGGTCAGCTGTTCGGCCAGCGTCTCCGGTTGCACCGCTTCGGGGGTGACGACCTGGTGCGGGTCGGTGCCGCCGCCGACCTGCAGGTAGGCGTGGTTCTCGCTGACCGCCCGGGACAGCGCGACGTACGCCTCGTTGCGGGTCATCTCCGGGGTCAGCAGCGCGTGGGCGGTGCCGCGCCGCCCGCCGGGGCCAGCAGAACCGACGGTGATGCCCTGGCAGGAGGCCAGGGTGTGGGCGTAGCCGAGCCTGACGTTGCCCTGCCCCAGGTACCAGGCGGGCAGGTGCACCTCGCGCTCGGTGCCGCCGATCATTCGCACGTCCAGCGACCCGTCCGCCCGGACGGCTTGGACCGTCCAGCGGTGGTTGTTCTGCACGAAGTCGGTGCCGCCTAGGGCCAGCGACCGGGCGTTCTGCTTGGTGACCACCACGTCGCCGGCGGACACCGTCTCGCCGTTGGCCAGCGTCAGTTCTCGACCCACCGGCGTCCCGTCGAGAGCCTGTGCCGTGAGCCGGTCGGCGCGGGCCCTGGCGTTGAGCTGGGCCACCTGCTCCAGGGTCGGGGCCATCATCACCGAGTCGGCGCCGGCGGCGGTGTCGGCGGCCCAGGCCCGGTAGACGGCGTCGATGCCGGTGTCGGCGTTGACCGCGTGCAGCCGGTTCCGGTCGGTGTAGAAGCCGACCGTGCTGGTCTCCCCCGCCCGGAGGGCCAGCGTCGCGTGGCCCTCGGTGGGATCGGCGAACCGCATGACCTCGACCAGGGTCGAGGACCCGTGCGCGGCGTCGATGTCGCGCAGGACTCCCCCGGCGCCGGCGGCGGCGCGTTGCCGATCGTCCCCGACGAGCAGCACCCGCCCTCCCCGATGCAGCACGAACCCGACCGCAGCGTCCAGCTTGGTCGTGGTCGCCAGGCCGGCCTCGTCGACGATCACCAGCGAGTTCGGGCCGATCTCCCGGATCCAGTCCGGGTGCGCGTCCTCATGCGTCTGGCTGATCTCGTGGACCAGCTTGTCCAGGGTGTCGGTCTCCACCTGGTGCAGCGCGGCGTGCAGCTCCTCGGCCGCGGAGGCCTGCGGCGCCAGGCCCACGACGTGGCCGCCGCTGCCCTGCCAGGCGCGGGCCAGCACCCCCATCACGGTCGTCTTGCCGGTGCCCGCGGGCGCCAACGCCAGGTGCACCCGGCGGCCGCTGGTGGCGACCTCGTTGACCATGGCGGCCTGACCGTGGTTCAGAACGCGGCCCTCGCGGTTGGCGGACCACTCCAGCATCGCCACCTGCACATCGGCCGCGGTGATCCGCCGGCCGTCGGTGCGGCCGGCGGCCTGCACCAGCCGACGTTCGGCGTCCAGCACCGCCGGCGACGTGTACCGCTGGCCCTTGGCCACCCGGTACACCGACGTCCCGTCCGAGCGGCGCAGCGCCGCCGGCACCTGAGCGTCCGGGGCGACGTCGGTGTCCGCGCCGATCGGCACGCAGTGATCCGGTGACACCGCCCGCCGGGTGACCTGCTGAGCGAGCTCGTTGACCTGAGCCGGGTCGACACCGGCCGCGCGGACCTGCCGGATCGCCTCAGCGAGCAGGTTGGTCTCATACCAGCGGGCCCGCGCCGTGCTGACCACCGAGACGGTCTCGGCGGCGAGCTCATCGACCAGTGCGGGTGTGATCGGCTCGGCCGCGACGGTGGTGCGGACGTCGCGCAGCATCGCCGCCAACGGCGCCTCACCGCCGAGAACCCGCACCGCCTGGGCCCGCCACACCTGACGTTGCTCGTTCAGCGACCGCGGCTCGTGCTTGGCCTGCCGGGTCGCCAGGGTGGCCTGCTGCGCCAGCCGCAGCGTCTCGACCGCGGTCGGCACCCGACCCTGCCGGGCGACGAACTGAGCGGCCAGGTCACCGGTCACCGTCTCGATGGCCTGCCGCCGGCTGGACCAATGGGTGTTCAGCCGCTCGTCGACGCCGACCAGTTCGCGCACCGGCCGCTTGCCGTCGCCGCGCTCGGTGGCGGCGAAGCGGCCGCCGATGCGGGCGGTGACCTCGGCCTCGAGCTGGGAGTTGTAGAACTCGCTCGCGGCGACGTTGTACCGGTAGAGCATCCGCCCGTCCAGGGCCAGCCACCGGCCGTCTCGGGTCTGCACCTTGTTCGAGACCGCGACGTGGGTGTGCAGGTCTGGGTCGCCGGCCCGCGAGTCGCGGTGGGTGAACATCGCAGCGACCAGGCCACGGATCTCCACCTGCCGCACCCCGTGCGTGCCCATCCGGGTGTAGGCGGCATCGCGTTCCAGGAACTCGATGGTCTTGAGCACCGCCGCCCGGTGCGCGGCTTCGATCTGCTCGGCGACCGGGCGTTCCGCCACGGCCCACAGCGAGGAGACCGACTTGACCGGGGAGAACGTCAGGTCGAACCCGGCCACCGACGCCGACTCCGGGCGGGATGCTTGGGCCAGGAAGCCGGTCAGTTCGCCGGTGTGCGCCGGCGGCCGGCCGTGCCGCTTGGTGAACAGTTCGGTGGCCAGCTCGGTGCGGATCCGGGTCCGCTCCTCCGGCGGCACCGGCGCGTTCTCCGGCCGATCGCGCACAAGGTTCCACGCCTGGTACCGCTCGGTCAGGCCAGCCCGCCACTCGGCGTCGCCCTCGACGACCCGGTACGCCGAGCCCAGCTTGGTCGCGGCCTGCGCGGCCGCAGCCGAGGCGCCGGCCGCGGTCTGCGCGACCACGATGTCGTGGGCGTCGGGGTGGATGCCCAGTCCGAACAGGTTCCGCATCTGCGACTCGGTGACCGCCCCGGAGGTGCCCAGGGCGTCGATGCCGCGACCGATCCAGGTGCCCGGCGACTCGCCCTTGGCGGCGTAGTAGTCGCCCAGCGAGTTGTAGCCGCGCTCGGTGGAGTCCGACGCCGCGACCTGCCGGATCAGGTACGTGTACCCGTCCCCGGCGGTCAGCTTGTGCAGACCCATCACGACCAGCAGCTTAGCGGTCGTAACCGCGTCGTGACCAAAGTGCATGAGGTGTGTCCGGCGTTGGTCGGGCCGGTAGCGTGCTGGCTGGCGGCTGGGGACTGTCGGTGGTCGGGTGTGGACTGGGCGACGGTTGGCGCTGGCGATCGGGAGAGGGTGCGCGATGGGCAAGGTGGCGAACGCGGCGGTGGCGGCGCGGGCTCGGGCGCAGGAGCGGATGGCGGCGCTGCACGCGGAGCGGGCGGCGCGGGATCAGCGGATCGAGGACGCGGCCGCTGACGTGTTCGCGGAGCTGGACGCCAAGACGGCGGCGGCGGCGCGGCGGGCGCTGGCGGTCGAGGCGGCGCAGCGGGCGATCGCGGACGCCGAACAAGCCGAGCGGGAGGCGGTCGCGGCGGCCGATGCGCGGATCGGCACGGGCGTGGCTGCGCTCAAGGGTGAGGGGCTGACCGTCGCGCAGATCGCGGAGCTGGTCACCCTGCCCGCCGCGGACGTGCGGCGGCTGCTGCGCGGCCCGGCGGCTCCGGCCGCTCCGGTCGAATCCGGCGGCGACCTGGACGGTGCGGCGTGAGCGGCGGGACGGGGCGGTGAGCAAGTCGCAGGGGCGGCCGGTCCAGCTGTCGCAGATGGACGTAGCGCGGTGGTGGCGGCACGTGCTGCCCACCGGGACGTGCCACATCTGGATGGGCGCGGTCGGCTCGGACGGCTACGGCCGGGTCGCGGTGAACACCAAGGACGACGGGCCACGGATGCTGACTCCGCATCAAGTGGCGGCGCGACTGCGGTTCGGCGTGATCCCGGCCGGGGCGACGATCCTGCACGACTGCGAGGTCCGGCTGTGCTGCCGAACCGACGCCGGGCACGTGCGGATCGGGACGCAGAGCGAGAACATGCGCGACGCGGTGCGGCGCGGCCGGGCGGTCGGTCCCCGGCCGGGCCGGACCGATGTGCGGGGCAAGGTCGGCGCGTCTCGGGCGATCCAGGCGGCGCTGGCCGCGTCGATGGACCGCTCCCCGGACGCGCTCGCGGCGGTACTGGCGTCGGTCATCGCCGATGGTGACCCGTGGCGGGAGTTGCTGCCGCTGTTCGACGTGGAGCCGCCGGCGCCGGCGGCCGGCGCTGCGGTCGCGGCGCCGGCGCTGAGCGTGCCGGCGCTGCCGGCGCTGCCCTCGGCGGCCGACACCTGGCCGCTGTTCGACCTGTGAGCTGACCGCATACAGCAGGGAGGGGCAGCGTTCGCGGTCAACGCTGCCCCTCCGGTCGATGGGTCGTCAGGCTGCGGGCATCACCTCCCCCGGCATCGACACGGCCGGGGTCCCCGGCTCGGCACCGTCGACGGCGACCCGCTTGGGCTCGGCGTCGGCCTGGTCGTCAGGCGCGGAGTCGACCGGCTCCGCGACGGGCGGCTCGGCGACGACCGGCTCCGCGTCGGCTGGCTCGGCGTCGGTCTGGTCGTCGGGCTCGTTCGGGTTGCGCTCGATGAGCGGGGTCGGCGGGTAGACGTTGGCGATGATGCGGCGCTCGACGTCGGCCGGGACGTAGTCGAGGTCTATCAGGTGGCGCAGGTAGTCGGCGCGGCCGGGGTTGTGGTCGCGGTGGGCGTCGCGGGGCATGGCCTTCTCGTGCGCGGCCACGACGTAGGCCCACAGCATGATCGGCTGCCGGGTGGCCGGGGCGTTGGTCGCGGTGGTGACCGGGTCCTCGCCCAGGAACTCGGCCAGGACTGCGGGCTCACCGGTGGGCCACGGGTGGTCGTTGAACCAGTCGGTGACGGTGCGATCCCGGGCCAGCAACTGGCGCAGCGCGTAGCCGGTCATCGCCTTGTGGCGCGGCTTGGCGGTCAGGCAGGACCGCAGGAACTCGCGGCGGACGGTCTGCGCGGCGTCGGCTTCCTTGTTGAGCCGGATCAGCTCGCGGCGGGCGTCGCGGGCTTCCTGCTCGGCGCGGGCCTGCGCCTCAGCGCGGGCCTGTTCGGCGCGGGCGAGCCGGTCGGCGCGGGCCTGCTCGTCCTCGTCGGCGGGCACGTCCTCGTCGGGCAGGTGCACGGTGCGGATGCTGGGCCGCTCCCACAGGTCGAGGTGGCCGTGCGCGGTGGGGTCGGTGCACCCGTAAGTGATGCTGACCTCGGTGTCCTCGTCGGTGCCCTCGTCAGGGTCGGCCTCGTAGATGGTGACCTCGACGTGGGCGACGTGGCCGGGGCACTGGGCGTGCTCGTCCGGGGTCAGCGCCTGTCCGCTGGGCGCGTCGGCGGCGCGGAGCCGGGTCAGCACTCGGGGGCCGTCGCCGTAGTAGCTGGGTTCGGTGTCGGTGACGGTGACGCCGTGGGCGGTCAGCTCGCGGGCGGTCTTGGCGTGCAGCTTCCGTTCGCGCTGGGCCAGGGTCAGCCGGGCCAGGGTGTGGTCGAGCTGGCCGCGTGGGATCGCCTCCAGCAGGACGGCGGTGGCCTCGGGGTCGTGCTGCCAATCGGCCAGGGCGGCCAGCTCGGCCAGGGTCATCGGGTAGTCGGCCACGGCGGCGGTGACCTCGTCGGTGAGGCTGGCGGCCTTGCGGGCGGCGGCGATGTGCTTGCGGCTGCGGCCGGTGGCGCGGCCGATCGCGGCGGCGTCGATGCCCAGCTCGAGCATCGTCTGGACGGCTCCGGCTTCCTCGCGGGCGGTCAGTCCGTCGCGGGCCAGGCCGGTGACGGCCATGGTGAGCGCAGTGTCGCGGGCGCTGGCCACGTCGGGCCGGACGATGCACGGCAGCGGCAGTCCGGCGGCGCGGGCGGCGGCCTGGCGGCGGTTGCCGTCCACGGCCAGGTGCGTGACGGCGGGGCCGAACTCGTAGCCGGGCACGGCCTGGACGGGCACGACGATCAGCGGGACCAGGACGCCGACCTCGGCGATGGACGCGGTCAGCTCGCGGATGCCGCGCCCGGCGTCGCGCAGGTTGTCGGGATGCTGGGCGACCTGATCGGCGGTCAGCTCGACCACGACGGTGCCGGCCGGCGCGGCGTGCTGGTGGTTGGCCTGCTCGTGGTCGACCTGGTTGGCGTCGGCGCTGCCGGTGTCGGCGGCGACGGGATGGTTCAGCAGTGCGGTCATGGTGAAGTCCTCTCGGATCGTTCAGGAGTTGGAGGGGCGCGAGGCGGCCGTCGAGGCGTGGCCGGACGGACGTGCTGGGCGCACGGGGTGAAGCTGTCGGCGCGGACGTGGGACAGGACACCGCCCTCGGGGAGTTGGAGCGTGAAGCGCTCGTCGCCCAGGCCGTCCCCGGCGAACGCGGTGCGGTGGTAGGCATCGGAGGCCGCAGCGAATGCGCGGCAGTCCGGGCACGGGCAGTACCCCAGGCACAGGGCCGCGCCGTGGTGCTCGGTCAGCGATCCGTGGTACCGGACGGGTCCGACCATCTCGGCCGTCGGTCCGTCCACGGCCCGGCCGGGTGCGGGGTGCGGGTCCGGGTGGTGGGTGGGCATCATGGGTGTTGCTCTCCTTGACGCATGGCTGTGTGGGGTGGGGCGACCCGGTGGGCCGGGGGGGTGCGATCCCCCGGCCCACCACGTGACCGGTCGGTCAGTTCGTCGCGATGAGCTCGAACGCTCGCGTCTTGACGGCGGCGACGTTCGCGGACGTGATGGCCCGTTCGGCGCGGGCCGCGCCCGGGTTGCGCTTGTCGCTGACCGGCGCGACGTGGTCGGTGTACTCGGTGATCGCCTGGTAGGCGGCCCACTTCGTGCCCCGGATCGCCTCGGCGGTGGGCGAGGACTTCCACAGGTTCAGCAGCGCGGTCCGCCGGTTGCTGGCGATGGTCTGCGCCCGCTTGGACGGCTTGGCCGTCCCAGTCGGCTGCTCCACGGTCCACACCGCGTCGATCAGCTCGCGGAACTCGGCATCGGTCATCGCCTGCGCGATCATCGCGTCTGCCTCGGCCTGGAACGTCTCGGCGTACTTGAACGTCAGCCCCAGCGCCTGCCGGGCCTGCTCGATCTGGCCGGAAGCGCCGGAGGTGTGCCGGATCGAGAACGTCGACTGTGCCCGGCGGATTGCCATCGCCTGGGTGTTGGCGCACACCACCCGCACCGGGGACACCAGGAGCCGGAACGCACTGGTGCCGTCGTGGCTGTTGAGCGCGATCAGGTAGACGTCGAGCGGGTCCACTCCCCCGATCTGCATGGTGGTCGGCAGCTTCATGGTCAGGAACACGCCCCGGCCGCCGCGCAGCGATCCGGCCGTCTCGAAGTGCGCGCCGGACTCGTCCACCAGCGCATCGAGCAGGGCGGCGTGTTCCTCGTTCTGGATTGGGGTGTACCCGCGACCGACGACGCCCAGCACCTCCGGCTGCCCGTTCACCGGATTGGTCCGCACCGTGGCGAACTGCTCCGGCACGTCGAGCGTGGTCACCCCGTCGCTGGTTAGGACGGTGGTCTGCAGGGCCTCCTTGCGGACCCGCCAGCCGCCGAGCTTGGCGTACTCCATCGCCTGCGCCGCGTCGAACTCGTCCGGCAGGACCGTGCCCAACCGGTGCCAGGCGTGCTTCCGCGCCGACACGAACGACGCCGACCCGTCCGTCCACTTCTCCAGCTGATCAGCCATGACTCACTCCCTCTATCGAGGCGGACCGCCCGCCCTGCCGATAGTTCAAGCGTACTTGTCATACGCCTAGTAGTCAATCGTCAATCTACACATGGCTAGTTGTCATCTGCCTAGGCACGCCCTAGCCTGTACAGATGCCTACCCTGTTCGATGTGGACAGATTGCTCGGACCTGCCGAACTCGCCCGCCTTATCGGCGTGAGCCGTCAGCGGGTGTCGCAGCTTGCCCAGAAGCCCACCTTTCCCGCGCCCCTTGCCGTCCTGGAGATGGGCAGCGTGTGGGCGCTCGGCGACCTCACCGCCTGGGCGGAACGGACCGGCAGGGCGCTGAACCTCGACGCGCTGCAGCCGGCCCCCGTCGAGGCCGAAGGCGACAACGGCTGACGCCACAGTGCAAAGCGAGCCCTAGGTCTCGATCGCCGAGGCCGGCCGGCGTCCGGCGCGCCGCGGAACATCTCGTCCGGGGATGCGCTTGTAGGTGACGTTGGTGCGGTACATGCCCCGGGGCCCCACTTCTGGCCGCTGCGAGCGGCCACAGGCCGAGAGATCGCTGACGGTCCCCGCATTGAACGCGCCAGCCGCCGCCGGTCCTGGGGACTCCTTGCCCGAGGCCCGCGGCCACTGTCGTCTTCAGGCACAGCTCCGTGCCTGCTCGCTGATCACCGGACGAGTCGTCGGCCCCGCTTGAGTGTCGCGCCGGCGGTGGTGGACGGGCGGCAACCGTTGTGTACGGCTCCGCGCCGTTCGACTTCCGGGTGGACGGCCTTCTTCCTCATCACGGCTGTTGGAGGCGTCCGGCTTTCAGCTCGGCCATAGCGGCGGTCCATGCTCGCTGCGTCGGGGACGCCATTTTATGGCTGCGAGGTGGCTGCTGGAGGTGTCGCCGGCGGGAGGAGATGGCGGCCCAATACAGCAGCGGCGGAGCGGCCCAGCCGATGACGGGGATCGGGATGAGGGCCGGCGCCCAAAACGCGAACATCCAGGCGAAAATCCAGGTGATGCCCCGCCGGTAGCGAAAGATCAGGTAGATCCACACGAGATCCATCACGGCGTCCTCCTCGTGGTGCTGTTGGGGGGCGGGGTGGTCACGACGCCGGACGTTCCCGGTTTCCCGGTATGGGCGGTCCCGCTGTCGTCCTGGCAATTTGCTGTGAGAAGACAGCACACGGATAGGGCTATAACAAGCCTCGTGCGTCGCTTGCCAGGACGGCTCATTGGTGGAGCCTCGATTCGAACAAGCCCGGTCGGTAGGAACATTGCTCTCGTGCAGCGCCGAAGGCGTTACAGCTTCGGTGGCCGTCTCGACATATCCGATGCGGTGCACGTGTTGGACCGCAGGGGCCACCCTGGGTGCCAAATGACAACGCGGTTCGCTTGGGGGCCGACGCCGCCTCGTGTCGTCCTGGCCTTGTGCGTCTATGTGCTACGGGGCATAGCACATGCTATGACCCGTAGCGCCTGACTGCAAGTGACTGCGGGCGGCACTGGTTGGTCTCGCTCAGGAGTGGGTGCTGCACCGTTCGGTGCTGTCGTCTTGGGTCGTACCCTTGGGGAGCGCCGCTCCTCTGTCTCGGCCTCAGGGCGGGAGGCGCGGCGCTACCGGCAGGCGTTCGCGGCGCCGTCGCTCGCATGGTTACGCAGTGGGGCAACATTCTGGCCCTCATCGACGCGACGTGCCCCTAAGTCCTTACCGGCCGCCTTGTCGCCCGGCCGCGCGGACTCTTGTGTCGCCTGCCGAAGGTGTGGTCGCGCTGCGGCAGCTCAGGCAGTGCTGCGACCGGCAATCACCTGGTCCGTACCTGTGGCGGCTGCTGGAAGGTGGCCTGGGTGGCCCTTTGTTGCGGTCCCGGCCGATTGTCTCGATCGGCTACAGGAGTGGTCCGCGGGTTCGGCGCGGAGCTACGTTCGGTGGTTGTGCCGTCGCCGAACAGCTGGAGAAGCCCTGCCGTTGATTGACCATGACATGCGCACGACACGTGGGGTCCAGCGTCCGCG
Source organism: Nakamurella endophytica (assembly GCF_014646215.1). Classification (GTDB taxonomy): domain Bacteria; phylum Actinomycetota; class Actinomycetes; order Mycobacteriales; family Nakamurellaceae; genus Nakamurella; species Nakamurella endophytica. Next base: position 25,722 of record NZ_BMNA01000007.1, on the reverse strand, counting down.
TGCGGGGCTTTCGGGGTACGAGAGACCGGCTCAGCGTGAGCTGATCGCCGGCCTTGAGGGTGCGAGCAAAAGTCCCCCCTCGGCGACCTGAACGTTGGCGCCTGGGTACACGGTGAGGACGTCGGCGAGTTGGCGCTGGATGATGGCCTTGAAGTCGCGGAGGCGTCCGTATTCGGTGCCGAACTGTTGGGCGAGCAGCTCCCAGGGGATCAGTTGTTGTTTGCGTGTGTAGCTGAGCCGGTGGGACAGCCAGACCAGGAGGTCGATCTTGAGTGGTGATCCGGCGAGGGCGGTGAGGGCTCGGGTGTCGACGGGGACGGGTGAGCTGATGATGGAGTTGTAGAAGGCGTCGGACAGGGTGATGGTCGAGCCCCAGAGCGGGTTTCGTCCGCTGTGGTCGTCGGCGTCGTACCAGAGTTGGTAGGAGGTGGCGACGCTGAAGTGGCCGCCGGCGACGCTCCAGCGGTGGTCGGTGTGGCGGGTGTCTTCGACGGCCATGGAGCTGCTGAGCAGGCGGCGCATCTGTTCGTTGAGGCGGCCGATGGTGCCGGTTTTGCCGCCGGTGGGTTTGAGTCCGAGTTGGCTCATGAAGTTGCGCAGGCTGGTGCCGAGCTGCAGGACTGGTGATTGGGTGCGGACGGCTTCGGTGCTCATCCAGGTGAGGATGTAGCGGGGTAGGACGCCGTAGGGGTAGCCGACGGTTTCGGAGCCTTTGCGGCCGGTCATGCCGGGGATGACTCGTAGAGTGAGGGTGCCGTTGCGGCGGATCCACAGTCGGGTGTCGGGGCCGGGTTCTTTGTAGGGCAGGGATAGTTGCGCCCACAGTCGGGCGGCGTAGCCGACGGCGCCGGCTTCGTGGGCGTCTTCCAGCTCGATGGCGTTGGCGATGTCGAGCAGCTCACGCTGGCGCCGGGTGGGTGGGGCTGGGAGTGTCGACGACGCGCCGAACAGCGACGGCTGAGTGTCGGGGTTGCTGCTGGGTACTGTGGTCATGGCGGTTCCTATGACAGTAGGAGCGGTCCGTGCCCCCGGGAGCTTCCGACTCCGCGGGGGCAGTTCTGTGATCACGGTGCCGTGGTCGGCGGCCGAACTGGTGCTGACACGCCGGAGACGCTGAAGCCGGTGGGTCCTGTGTCTGCCGGTACCGCGCATGGCTGGTCGCGGAGTTTGTCGCCGACACCCGTCGCCGAGGGGAGTGCAGGCGCAGGCGACCGTGTATGCGCAGGCATTGAGCGCTTCGGGCGCAGCTGATGGCGCTGGTCAAGCCACGCGCTCCCCGACCAGCTGCCCATCGATGACCCCCGCGCGCCGTCAGCGGTACGGACGACTGCTGGTGACGGGTTGGGACTGGCACAGCTGGGCACAGCCGACGGACGGTGCGGACAGCGCGCATACGCACTCGCACAGGCGGTCGAGCTGATTGGCGTAGTGGAGGTTGCGCCGCGGCTACTGGCCGAGGTAGATCCTGACCGCTTCCGTGACGACCCTTGACCGATTGGTGCCGAGCTCCCTGGCTAGTTGGTTGAGGGCGTCGAGTTGGGCGTCGGTGACTCGGACCTTGACCTCGGTGGTTGGCTCGGCCTTTGGCGTCTGCGGAATCTTGAACAGTTCGCCGTCGGCGACGGCGTCCTCAGCGCGCAGCGCTTCCCTGACTTCCTTGTGCGTGGCGTTCACGGCCATGAACAACACCGCAGTTTGCGTGGTCTCGCGGCTCTCGGTGTACTCGCGAAGCGCTCGGTGCACTGACCGTGGCAGTTGGAACGTCAGTGGCCGCCGGTAGGACCGCGAGGTGGTGGTCGGGCTCTCGATGTCGTCAGGTTCGACCGGTTCGGGAGCGGCCAGGGAGGCGACCTCGCCCGTGACGGTCCGAGAGGGACGTCGCCGCACGGCGGTCTTGGGTGCAGTGCGCGGTGGGCGGGCTTCTGGCTCAGCCGTGTTCGGCGTTGGTTGGGCTGCAGGCTGCTGGACCGCCGGCTGTTCCGTGAGCGGGTTTGTAGCGGCTTCTTCGGGCGCCAAGGTCGACGGTGTGGACGACCGATTTTGCGGTTTGGGTCGCTTGCTCAGCAGGCCGGCGAGGTCGGGGGTTGCCATGGGGCGTGGTTCGACGGCGGTCATGCGAGTGCCGGATCTTGTTGGGCCTCCAGAGCACTGATCCGGGTGAGAATCTCGTGGACGAGGCCGGCGTAGTCGGCAGCGAGGGCAGGTGCGGAGCCGGGGTTGCTCGGTTGGCGGCCCTCTTTGAGTGCCCTCCAGAACGGTTCGCCTTCGAGGGAGCTGGCGTGCTCGTGGATCAGCAGTCCACGGCGGCGGGAGTCGGTGGCGGCGATGCTGTGCCGGATGGTGTGCTCGAACAGCGGTGCTACTCCCCCGAGCGCTCTGGTGATCTCAGCGGAGATCTCGCGCTTGACGCGGGTTGCAGAACTCGCGATGTCGAACAGGACCACGCCGAGCAGTTCGATGTCTGGATTGTTGGCGCGGGCTTCGACGAGGCGCTGCGCAATGCGGGTCATGCCTTTCAGGCTGGCGGCGTCACCGCGCGTGGGCACGATGAGCCAGCGAGCCGCGCCGAGGGCAAGTAGCTGCAGATTCGGCTCGCCGGGCGGGCAGTCGATGACGACGAGGTCGTAGTCGGTGGTTGCGAGTAGTTGCGATAGCGGCTCGGCCAGGATGTCGGCGACTCGGCTGCCTTGGCGGTGCCGGGCCAGCAGGAGTCCGGAGAGGTCGTCGAGTCGCTCTCCCCCGCAGATGACGTCTATGCCGCGCCGTGCCTGCGCGAGCGTGACGGTCAAGGGGGTCCGGGCTGCCAATGCGGTGACAAGTCCGGCGCCCTCGTCGCTGCCTCCGGCGCCGGTGTAGCCCAGGTCCTCGCCCACGTTGCCCTGGGGGTCGAGGTCGACGAGGAGAATGTTGTAGCCGCCAGCGGCTGCAAGCCCCGCAAGGGTGGTCGCCAGGCTGGTCTTGCCGACGCCACCCTTGCCGTTGGCGATCGCAACGACGCGAGTCAGCGCCTCACGGTCGACAGTCATGTACCCACAATCTCACCGGTCGGATCGGGATAAACGAAGACACGCCGGTACTGCGGCCGACCGACACGCAGGCCGGCCCACCAACCGGCACAGCGGCCGGCATGGTCACCGGCACACCCACCGGCACACAAACCGGCGCACCCGCCCGGGACCCGGCCGGCGCGGCTACCGACACACCAACCGGAGCGCTGCTGGGCCCATCTACCGACGCGGGGCGCACGCACCGCCAAGCCTGCTTATGCGTCGGTCGGCACGACTGCGGCAGCACACCGGCCGGCATAGCCGCCGGCATTCCGGCCGGCACACCCACCGGCATTCCTGCCGGCACACCCCATGCGCAGCAGTTACATCCGTGCGGCCGGCGCATGACCGGCACGTCGCCCTAGCAACAGCAATCAAGGCGGCCACCGGCAGGCCGGACGGCCAGCCGGCCGGCACAGCAACCGGAACACCAGCCGATACACCCACCGATACGGCCGCCGGCACAGCAACCGGCACACCGTCGCGACGGACAGCTCCGGCTTGCCATCCACGCCCGCAAGCGAGCCCCGCCGTCGGCCGCAGACCGGCCGCCACGCCGTGCCGGCCGCGCCGATTGCCATCCGACGGCGCCGCCGGCGCCCCGCGTCGGCAGGCCCCAGAGATCCACCGACAGGCCCGCGGGCCACCCGGCCAGCGCCTCAACCGGCACACCAGCCGACACACCCACCGGCACGCCTGCCGGCACACCGTAGCGACGGACAGCTCCGGCTTGCCATCCATACCACGGAAGCGACCCCCGCCGTCGGCCGCAGACCGGCCGCCAAGCCGTGCCGGCCACGCCGATCGCCATCTGACAGGGGCCGCCGGCGCCCCGCGTCGGCACGCCCGCAGAGACCCGCCGACAGGGCCGCCGACCACCCGGCCAGCGCGTTAACCGGTACACCAGCCGACACACCCACCGGCAGGCCCGTCGGCACAACGACTCGCACACCGTCGCGTCGGACAGCATCATCTCGCACCCACGACGCACCACGAGGAGCCCCCGTCCGTCGGGGACCGGCCGCCACGCCGTGCCGGCCGCGCCGGTCGCCATCCGACGGGCGCCGCTGGCGCCCCTCGTCGGCACGCCCTAACCCACCGACAGGCCCGCCGGCCATCCGGCCAGCGCCCCAACCGGCACACCAGCCGATGCACCCACCGGCACGGCTGCCGGCGCAGCAACCGGCACTCGCTCGTCACAGACGCCGCCGACTCGCCCTCCACAACAACCGGGGAGGGAAGGCAAGCCCAGCCGTCCCTTCGGGCTGGGCCGCCTACTCTGCTGGCCGCGCCGATCGCCATCCGAGGACACGGCCGGCGCCACAGCGTCGGGACGCCCACGGCAAACCCCACTGACGGGCCGCGCGGCCAGCCGGCCGGCACAGCAACCGGAACATCTGCCGGTACACCCACCGGTCGGGCGCCGGCACAGCAACCGGTCGCTGAGCCGCAACGGACGCCGTGACCACTGGCCGGCCACAACGCCGTAAGGCACGACCTCAGTCAGCGCTCGAGGCCGGGCCGCCGAGCGCTCCGGCGTCCTGACGACGACCACGCGGCAACTAGAAGGGCGGCGGCCGGCAGCCCCACCGACGAACTCACTTAAACCACTGCCCAGCTACACGGGTACGCCGGCCGGCACAGCCACCGGCACACCGACCGGCCCACCCACCGACACAGCGACCGCTTTACTCCATCGACCATGACGTGCGCCAGCAGCGCTCGGCACACCGGCCGAGCCGACAACCGGCACAACAACCGGCAGACGATCGATGCGGGCGTCGCCAACTCGCTTACTAGAACGCCAGACGCGAGCCGGCCGCATCTCGAGGCCGGGCGGTCGACCCGCGCTGACTGCGCTGACTGCCGACGACTGCCAGGCCCCCGCCTCCCGTCCGGCCGGCACGCCGCCCGGCACAGTCACCGATACACACACCGGTACACCGGCCGGCACGCGGGCACATTGCTACGCCCGCTCGCTTCCAAACGCCGGGTGTCCGCTGAACTCCACCCCACGGACCCGCCGCGGCAGCGACAGTGGGGGAGAGGTCGCGCGTCGATCGATTCGCCGCCTCGGTATCGCACGGTCGAGCCAGCTCAGTACAGCGAGGATCGACGCGCCAACGCCTCACCGTCAAGAAGTCGGGACCAGCCGACTGCGAGTCACGGTGACGTCGACGTGCCACCAGGTGCCGCATCCGGGCCCGTTGGGCTCGTACGCCTGCGGTGTTGCCGTTGTCGAGCCACCGAAGTGCATCGTGCGACTTGCCGTGTCGCCGCTGACCGCCACCTTGACGGCGGTGCCGTCGAGCGTAGGGAAGCCCACGAACGCTCCGTGCGATGCCGTCGCGTCGTGTCCCTTCTGGCAGGTCTCGTTGATGCACACCTGCAGGTTGACGACGCGTCCGGTGATCGAACGGTCGAAGGCCACAGCGACGCCATTGATACCCGCAACCATCGAGCACGCCCGGGGCTCGGCGCAGGAGCCCAGCGCGGTTCCCGTGGTCATCGCGAGGGCGCACACCAACGCACGGGATCGGAGCGAGGCCAGCACTCTGCGAGTGAAGCTCGATATGGGAATCCGGGCAATCCCACCCGGCTACAGTGCGCCCATGCCGACCCAGCTTGAACGCACCGCTCGGTGGCTCTATCCGCTGCTGGTTCTCGTGGGCAGCGCACTCGTTGCCGTGGGCATGGTGGTCGTGATCCGAGCCGGACGGACCAGCAATCCCGCTCTGCCGATCGTGTGGATCGGCTTGGGCATCGCGTGGGTGGCGCTGGTGGTGCAGGTGGTCACCCGGCGGCGGGCGCAACGGCGATCGGACGGTGCTTCGTCACGTGACAAGAGCCCCTGAGCTGGTCCATCGGAGCCGTCACACGCTTCTTCAAGGGCGCAACACTACAGTCCTGCCAGCTGTCATAAGGATCCATTACCGCGGCTCATCCCCACCGCGTGTCAACCGACCCGAGTTAAAGACGGGCTGTACGGTCAAGATTGTCAGGCGCAGCGGTAGGTGGCGCGAACCTGCAGCGCTATCTGGCGTAGTCGCGCGGCTCGTGCCAGGGTTTGCCCTGATGAGCGTGGCGGAGCGGCGGTTGGCGGTGCTGGGACCGCACCTGTACGAGGGTGTGCCGTTGACTCGTGCGGCGGCGGCGGCGGGTGTGCCGTTGCGGACGGCGCAGCGGTGGCTGGCCGGCTACCAGGCCGGGGGAGCGGCGGCGTTGTCCCGGGCGGGGCGGGCGGATCGGGGCGGTCGGCGGTTCCCGGCGGAGCTGGTGCAGCTGGTGGAGGGGATGGCGTTGCGCCGGCCGCCGCCGAAGCTGGCGCAGCTGCACCGCGCGGTCGCGGCAGTGTCCGAGCAGCGCGGCTGGGCGGCGCCGTCGTACTCCACCGTGCGGTCGATCGTGGCGGCGATGGATGCGGGGATGGCGGTGTTGGCGCAGCGGGGGAGCGCCGGGTATCGGGATCGGTTCGAGCTGGTGATGCGCCGCGAGGCGTCTGCCCCAAACGATGTGTGGCAGGTCGACCACACGCAACTGGACCTGCTGATCGTGGACGAGCGGGGACGGGCGGTGCGGCCGTGGCTGACGGTTGTGTTGGACGACCGGTCGCGGGCGGTCGCCGGATACGCCGTGTTCCTCGGTGCGCCTTCAGCGGTGCAGACCGCGTTGGCGCTGCGGCAGGCGATCTGGCGCAAGGACGATGCGGCGTGGCCGGTGTGCGGGCTACCGGCCACCCTCTACAGCGACAACGGCGCGGATTTCACCTCCGAGCACATCGCGCAGGTCTGCGCGGACACCCGGGTGCAGCTGATCCACTCGACGCCGGGTGTGCCGCAGGGCCGCGGCAAAATCGAGCGGTTCTTCGGCACGATCACCTCCGAGCTGCTGCCCACCCTGCCCGGGCACCTGCCGCATGGCAGCAACGGCCGGCCGGTGACCGCGCCGGCGTTGTCGCTGCACCAGTTGGACAGCGTCGTCGGCCGGTTCGTCACCGACAACTACCACCAGCGGGTGCATCCAAAGACCGGACAGACGCCGGCGCAACGGTGGACAGCCGGCGGGTGGCTACCCCGCATGCCGGACTCGCTCGAGCAGCTGGACCTGCTGCTGCTGACCGTTGCCACCCCGCGGGTGGTGCACCGCGACGGCATCCGCTGCCACGGCCTGCGCTACATGGACCTGGCCTTGGCCGCCTATGTCGGCGAGCAGGTGACCATCCGCTACGACCCGCGGGACCTTGCCGAGATCCGGGTGTTCCACCGCGGCCAGTTCATCTGTCGGGCCGTCGCCCCGGAGTTGGCCGCGGCGACCATCTCTCTCAAGGACCTGCAGACCACCCGCGCCCGCCGCCGGCGCCAGCTACAGCACCAGTTGCAGCACCGCCGCAGCCTGGTCGACACCCTGACCTACCCGGTCTGGCAAGACGTCCCCGACGAGACCCCCACAACCGCGCGGATCCCGCCGGCCCCTACCGCAGCCGCCACGGGACGGACGCCGCGGACCACGCTGCGCCTCTACCGCGAGGACTGAACACCGCTCACCAATCGACTCCGGACGCTAGGAGGCAGGCCGTGACGGCGACCGCCGTACCAGCGCACTACCGCGACCAGACCACGCCGTTGCGGCCTCAGCCGCACCTGACTGGACCGCTGATCGCCACCCGACAACACCGCCGCTTCGTCGAGTTCGCCGATGCCGTGCGCGCGCACCGCTACATCGGCGTCTGCTACGGCCCACCAGGAGTCGGCAAGACCCGCTCCGCCCGCGCCTACTCCGCCGCCGACGACTGGGACCACTGGAACAGCCACCGCTACGCCGCCGCCGGCATGCCCGCATCACTGCTTGCGGCCCGGACAGCGATGTGGACCCCGTACGTCACCACCAGCCCCCGCGGCCTGGAAGAAGAGATCCACATCCGCGTCCTGGGCTTCGACGGCGCCCTACGCAAACAGCTCGACCCCAGCTACGACGGCGACTTCTGGCCCAACGACGGCTCCAGCGAAGTCCATCTACTGATCGTCGACGAAGCTGACCGGCTACGCACCAGCGGCCTGGAACAGCTACGCGACTTCTTCGACCGCACCGACATCGGCCTGGTCCTGATCGGCATGCCCGGCTTCGAGAGGCGTCTGGCCCGCTACCCCCAGCTGTACTCGCGCATCGGCTTCGCCCACCAATACCGCACCCTGGACACCGACGACCTCGACACCGTTCTCGCCGCCGCCTGGACCAGCCTGGGCGCCCAGTACGAACCCGACCGGCCGGACACCATCGACGCCGCCGCCGCCATCACCCGCATCACCGGCGGCAACTACCGCCTCATCCAACGCCTGATGACCCAGATCGGCCGACTCCGCGAGCTCAACCACCTCGACACCATCACCGCCGAACTCGTCGAAGCCGCCCGCCAAACCCTCGTCATCGGCGCATAGCGGCCCCCGCGGCGCGCTGCTTGCAACGACCAAGCCACCAACGGCCGTCCACGATCAGGACCAGCACCAGGGGGACACATGAGGGCAGGGCGACGATCAACCAGCGCCGTCGTGCTGCTGGCGGCCCTCTTACTGTCCGTCGGCTGTCGAAGCACCACCTCGCCGGCCAACTCATCCGCGTCCGCTGCGCAGGTCACATCCTCAACCACCCGAGCCGAGCCGGCGCCGCCGAAGCCCGCTTCGTCAACGCCGGACAGCACCAGGCCCACGGCCGTGCCCACGACCGGCATGACAACGACGGCCGTGCCTGCTACACCGACGCTTCCAACAACCACCACCGCTGCCCGGACCACCGTCGCTGGCCGGCTCGGCGGCATCAGCTGGCACCTGTCCTCACTTCGCACGGCGGACAACCGGCCAGCCAGCACGGCCTACCCGGACGTGACCATCGAGTTCACCGATACCTACCTGGCTCTGGGGACCGGCTGCGGCGGCCGCCTCTACAGCTACCGCACCGACTCACCACCCTCCGCCCTGCAACTTGGGCCGCTCATCGACAGCCTGGCCCGCGGCTGCCCACCGTCGACCCAAGGTCATGACCCCGACGCTTTGGATGTCGCTTTCGACGCCGCACCCATCCACTACCAGCGAACCGCGACAACCCTGACGCTCACCACCACCACCGCTCACATGACCTTCAAGAACACCGGACTCGCCCGCCTCGCCCGCTACTGGCCGCAACTTGCGCCGCCCAGCGGCGCTGCAGCCGCCAACCCCGCCCAGTGGCCAGCCGCGGTCGTCAACGGCATCTACTTCCAACACCCACCCACCTGGCGGCTCTACCCGTACGTCGTCGCCGGATCCCTCTCAACCGTGGTCGGCTACCTCAGCACCGACCCGCTCCACCAACCGTGCACCACCATCAAGGTGCCCGACGGCATCGAAACCGACTGCGCACAACCGCTAACCCGACTGACCGCCGACGGTGTCCTGATCATCCTCGGCGGCGCCGACGGCCCCGCCTCCCGTAAACCGCCGCTCCACCCCAACAGCACCGTCGCCGGCCGACCCGCCTCCATCACCGAGACCGCAGCCCAAGACGACTGCCAAGTCGTCGGCGCCCAACGCCAGATCCACGTCCTGGTCCCCGGCGACCGCACCGGGCGCTTCTACCCAATCCAGCTCACGGCATGCTTCGCCGGCCCCGTAACCGCGCCCGCCGAAACCACCTTCCGACGCCTCATCCCAACCATCGCCTACCGCTGACAGCGCCAGGACCACAAAGACAAGTGCACTGCGGTCCCGAAGGCAGTGCCATCGCCGACCTCGACCCCCGGACCGACTGAACCACCGCGGCACGGCACACGGACTACGCCGAATAATTCTGCGAGACTGCGCCGAATAGCCCAGCAAGTCACAGCTCAAGATCCCGTCCGCACTGAGCGGGCTGGGACGGCGCTGCCGGTGAACTGGGCGGATCAGCGGTGGGGGAGGGGAGCGGGTGGCCGGTCGAGCGGCGGTTGCAGCACAGTCAGCTCCGGGAGGCGGGCCGGCGTTGCCACGGACTGACGCGGGGCCGGCGCGGTTGCCAACCGCGCTCACTCCACCGGGCGGCCATCCCGATGCTTGCGATCTGTGCGACGAAGAGCCAGCCGCTGTCGTGGGTGACGAACCACCCGATCGTTCCCACGGGGAGCGCAACGATGGATCCAACGGTGATGACCTTCAGCTCCGTGGACACCGGCGGCTGCGACGCAGCGGGTGCACGACGATTCAGGGCCCACCAAGCGATCGAACCGGCGGCGATGCACGCGGCACCGGCCACAGCGAGCACCGTGACTGCGAGGTTCCACCGCCACAGCGTCAGCAGGGGTGTCACCCCGGTCAGGCCAAGTACCAGCCACCAGACCGCTCCGGTCCGGCATCCGCTGACCACCCACCACGGGCGGTAGGTCGTCGAGTCGGTGGTCGTCACGGCTGCACGGTATGCCCGACTTCGGGGGCCGCGGCATGAGCGCCGTGTCGATCACTCTGTCGAGTTCGGAGCAGCCCGAGCCGGCCGTCGGAGCGTTGCAACGTTCCGACGCCGCAACGCCCCGGCAGCGGCTCGGCTGATGCCGTTGGCGGGGGAGCGGCAGGTCGACCTCGACGCCGGTGCCGCGGTCAGCGAGCAACCCGCCCCGGCGCAGGAGTTGGGTGCGGACGCCGTCCGCCGGGTGTGGGCGGCGGTGGAGGCGTCGACGGCGCTGGCGACGAAGGCGGCGTACCGGTCGGACTGGGCGCGGTTCGAACGGTGGTGCCACGAGCAGGGGCAGGCCAGCCTGCCGGCGCACCCGCTGACTGTCGCGGCCTACGTCACGGAGGCCGCGGGGGAGCAGCGGCCGCCGAAGGTGGGGGAGTCGGGGTCCGGGACGCGGTGGCGGTACAGCCCGGCCACCCTCGCCAGGTGGGTCTCGTCGATCAACCAGTTCCACACCGCCGCCGGCCTGGACGCACCCGGCCGCGCGGAGGTCGTGCGGCGGGCGCTGGCCGGGATCCGCCGCGGCCGGGCGACGCCGCCGGCCCGGCGGGCGCCGCTGCTGCTCGAGGACATCCGGCAGCTGCTGGAGACGTTGCGGCTGGCGTTTCACCAGTGGCCGGCCGGGGTGATCGCCCGCCGCGACGCCGCCCTCTTGCTGCTCGGGTTCGCCACCGCCGCCCGACGGTCGGAGCTCGTCGGCCTGACTGTGGGCGATGTGGCGGTGCATCGGGTGGACGGGCTGCACATCACCGTCCGGAAGTCCAAGACCGACCAGGAAGCCCGCGGCACGGTCAAGGCCGTCCCGTACGGCAGGGACCCCCAGACCTGCCCGCCGTGCGCCTACACCCGCTGGCGGCAACTCCTCGACACCGCCGCCGACCTGTCGCCGGCAGAGCAGCGGCGGCCGGTGATGGCCGCCCTCTTCCAACAGGCTGGCGACCCCGGCGTCGACGGCCACGTCTGCCGCGTCGACCTCCCCGCACCGACCGACCCGACCGCGCCGCTGTTCCCGACCGTTCACAAGACCGGCGCCCTCAGCGGCCGCGGCATGTCCGGTCAGGCGGTCAACGAAGTCCTCGCCCGACGCGCCGCCGCCGCCGGCTACACCGACGCCCAGATCGCCAAGCTCGGCGGCCACAGCCTGCGGTCCGGGTTCGTCACCGAAGCCTTCCGACAAGGCGCCGACGCCCACGCCATCATGCGGCAAACAGGGCACCGCAACCCCACCATCCTGGAGACCTACGCCCGCGAACACGCGCCCTTGGTCGGCAACGCCGTCACCAAGCTGGGGCTGTGAATGGTGGCCACCGAAACCGATCCGCCTACCACCGACCGACAATCCGCCGCGAGCGAGGGTGACGCCGGAGGGGGTCGGTACGCGGCCGAGTGGCGGCTGTTCGTGGACTGGTGCGCCACCACCGGCCATACCGGCTTGCCCGGCGACACGGCAACCGTGCACGCATTCCTGGTCGCCTGCCCGGCCGCGCCAGCCACCCAACGGCGACGGCTGACCGCGATCGACCATCACCACCGCGCCGCCGGCCACCCGCCGCCCAGCCGGCACGACGCCATCCGGGACCTGGTCCGTGGCCGTCCCGCCCGGCCGGTGCGCCGGCCGCTCGACCCGGCCGCCGTCGACACGGCGCTGCGTCGGCTCCCGGCTAGCGGCTGGACCCGCGGCTGGTTCGGCCGCCGCGACCGGCTCCTTCTTGTCCTGGCCGCCGCTGACATCCCCTACCGCCACCTTGCCCAGCTCACCGGCGCCGACATCACCATCAGCCGCGGCGCCGCCACCATCACCACCCCCGCCGGCGACGTCCAGCTAGCTGCCACCGAGCAGGCGTGGGTGTGCCCGGCCTGCGCCGTCACCGCCTGGATGGACCTGCTCTACCTCGAAGCCACCCGCGGCACCCGGCAGGTCGCGCAAGTGCTGCACGACGCCGACCCGCTGTACTTCGGCGCCCCGCACAACTGCTTCAGCCCTCGCCCACCCGACTGGACCGGAGACGGAGTGCCGCTGCTCCCGCCGATCGACCAACACGGCTGGACACCCCTAGACAGACCGGCCGGCCTGTCCCGCCAGTCCATCTCCCGCCTTGCTCGACAGGCTGCCGCCGGCGACGACCAGCCGCACCGCGACATCCCGCCACCGGTCAGCGGACAGCGACCCATCGAGTTCACCGACGACGTCCTGGCGCCCACGCTGACCTACGACATTCAGCAGTGGCAACACGGCATCCACCAACGCCATGCCGCCCGCGAACAGCTCGCCCACCTCGGTGACGCCCTGGACGACATGGACACCCGCATCGCCGAACTGGAGGCCCGCACCAAGCAGCTGCTCGAGCAAGGGAGACGGGTGTAGCAGACCTGTCGTGTCTGGAAGTCCTACCGGCTCGTCAAGCCATAATCGACCGGCAACCGACTCTAGGTGACGGCATACCCGTTCCGGCGTCAGACGCCAGGCGGCGACCGGATGTCCTCGGGCAGCGCTCGTCCGAATGGGCACAGATCAGAATCCTCGCCCTGGAATGTCTGTGCAGCCGCAGTTCGAGCCGCGAGCGAGCAACGGGCGCGCGCCTTCAATCCGTCCCGTCCCCAAGTCGTGACGTCGAGATGGTTCGGGAGATGGTCGGCATGTCCTCGTCGCCGGTGATGCCCCGTTTGGTCGCGGCTGCCGCCGTCGCGGTAGCCGTCCTGCTGTCGGGGTGCACGTCCGCATCGCCGACCGCCCTGCCCTTGGAGCGGACCGGTCAATTCGGCAGCGCTGCAGCATCGACAACGCCGGACGAGACGGCGTCTCAACTTGGTGGCGCATCACGCGCTCCAACCGGCGCGACCACCGGTAGTGCCACCTCGGACGGCACAGCGCACGCGGTGCCGCCGCGGACGGCAGCGACTTCCGCACCGGACAGTCGTATCAGCCGCACGGCGGCAACCACGCAGTCCGGTAGTCAATCCGGATCGGTTCCGACGGTGCCACGGCCGACAGTTGCCTGCCAGCACCGATCCAGCGATGTGGCGGCGCTGCCGTTCATGTATGCCGGCGGCGACCGCCACCCGGTGATCTCGATTTTCACCGCCGGTGGCGTCCCGGGTCGCGGTGTCCTGTGCCGCACCAACTGGGGCAGCCTCGAGCCGGTCGAGGCCATCCCGCCGGGAGAGGGCCCGTTGCCCTACGTGCGTCTGCAGGCGTCGCCGCCGCATCCGCGCAGCGTGGGCGGTGAGAACTATGTTTGGGGTGCCGTGCCGTCGGATGTCGCCGCCCTTCGCTTCGCGTTCGGCGGCGGCCGCCCGCCCAGACAGGTGCTCGGCAGCTACCCGGGCACCAGCCTTGGCCACGGCTGGCGAAGCTTCGTCGCGGTCGTGGGCGACCCAGACGTCGACAAGAGGCTGGTCGTGACCGCCTACGACCGCACCGGCGCTGCGATCGGCACCCGCACGATCGTTCCACCCGACCGTTAGCCACACCCGGGGCTGTTCTGGGCACCGCCGGGGTGGTCACCTCGAACCGTTCCCACCGGCTCAGCCACTATCTGATGCGGTCTGCCGTGGCCCGGGAAAGCAAGCGCCGCCCAGGCGACGGAACCACTGACCGCCTACGTCGACAGGCCTGCATACGGAACAGGACCGCGGCGGTGTGCTGTGGTCACGGGGTCCTCACGGTTGGCCGACGGTGGCGGAGTGTTGGAGGCGCTCAGGCGCTGCAAACGCTGGAGATCGATGATTGTCGCGGCTGGGCACGATGGTCGCTGTCGACCCCGAGCGGTCTCTGGGGTCGGCGGCTGGCTGCAGGCTGTGGGCGTCAGCCGGGAGCGACGCCGGCGTAGAAGAACAGCGACGACGCCGGCGAGCAGCACCGCCGACAACACCAGCAGCGTGCGAGTCTCGTTCAGCTGAGAAGCTATCGCGGCGGGCGTGCAGGCCGGGGGGCGGTGCGCTGCGGCGAACAGCGCGGATCCGCAGTCGACCGGGTCCGCCCCCAGGTCGTCGAGCTCGATGATGACCGGCTCGACCGCGGCCACAGCCGCATAGACGGAAACGGTGACCCACGCTGCGACGAGCAGCCACCACCCCCATCGCAATGAACGGCCGTGTCGAGGGCTCATGGGAACTGATCATCGACAAGTGCCGCGACCGACGTGGCGAAAGCATCCCGGCGAAGTCCGTGCGTGGACCCGTTCACCCGGGCGTGGCCGCGCGATTGGGCCGCAACATCGCTGCGAATCCACGCTGGAGACCGGTCGTCTATCTTGCGCCACAGTGACCAGTGGTGCGGCACCGCCACCGGCGCGGCGGCTCGCGTTGTCGTGCATGACGCGGCACCCCATGGTCACACCTTCCCGGCAAGCGAGACCTGCCGGTGTGCAAGGTGGCCGGACGAAACGGCTGCTAGCCGGGGGCTGACGGGTGAGCGTCGCGATTTCAACCGGCGTCACGCCGTCCGAAGGCTGTGACAAAGCCGTCCTGGGCGAGGCGGGGTCTTAAAAGCAACCATTGGGTTGGCGACGCACGTCTGAGGTTGGACGGGTCTTGGCGATGCACGAGGTGGTGGGCAGCACGGTATGACCGGCCGTAGGCATGGGTTGGTGACGCTCGCCGCCGTGTTGGGTTGCCTGCTGGTGAGCTGTTCAACCAGCTCTGGCTCCGCCCGCGACGTCGGCACCGTTGTTGGCCGCTCGGCACCGGTGTCGTCGCCCGGCGCGGCTGTGTCGACCACTTTGCAGTCGCGACCCTTGTCCGAAGCGAGTTCGACCGCTTCGGCGGGCACGTCGCGGCAGACGGCTGTTGTCGGGGCAGCAGCGTCGGCGCCGGCGGTGTTGGTCCTTCGGTGGCAGTCCACCGGAGGGTCGTGCGCGGATCTGCACACCCTCGTGCCCGAACTCGTGGTCCTAGACGATGGCACGGTCATCCGCACGGACCCCGACACCGGCAGCCTCGGGCAGTACTGCCAACCGATCCCCACGTTCACCGCTGGACGCGCCGACCTGGCCAAGGTGCGACAACGGCTGCAGGACTACCTGAGCACCGACTTGTCCAGAATCGACATGGCGCACGTCAACGGCATGTACGACGACGGCCTCAGGGTCCTGCAGTACGCCGGTCAGGATCGGTCCCGCCACGTGGTCATCGACGATTTCCAAGCGTTCGGGTCCGCCGAGATGGTGGCAGCCCAACGACGCGGCCGCGCCGCGCTGACCGCCACAATCGTCGACATCCAACAGCTGACACCCACCAGCGCAGCCTGGACGCCGTCGGTTGTGACCGTCACCAAGCCGGCGGCCTGGGTTCCGCGGTACTCCTCCACCGACGCGCCGGCCTAGCCCATCCCTGTCACCGCCGCCGTGCAGCGCGTCCTGGCCGGGCGGAAGGTGGCTGCGCCACCATCACCGGCCCACCCGCCCAACAGCTGCTGGCCGCCGCACGAACCCGGCCAACCGCAGCAGCGACGTGGAGCATCGCCGGGCACCGCGCCTTCGTAGCGATCGGCGTGGTCATCGACCCGGACGCGCCCTGCAACTAGCCCAAGCGCCGCAGTTGCTGACGGGGACGGCGGGCGGGTAGCTGTCGGCTGCAGAATCAGCGACAACGCGGTGGCGCGCACCCCTTGTTAGGGCGCCGCAGTCTTTCTGCCAAAGGCGCGGCCGACGGGCTCCACGTCCACGACGCGGCGACCCTTAATCGGCGGCGAGTCGCTGCGTGGACACCCTTGCAGTTGAGCTACCGGGAATGCCCGCTGTACGCCTTCCGCGCACGTCGCGGTCCGAAGCGTGCGGTTCTCGGGGCTGCTGAGGCACCGCGGTCGCCCGGTTCGTCGTAGACGGTCCTGTTGACAGCGGCCGACCAGACTCACCGATCAATCCGGCCTTAAGCATCAAGCTGCCACGACCATCGCCGCGAGCGGCGTCGGCGCGGGCGAACCCGGTCAGCAGCACAACCAGTCCGGCGATGGCGGTGGCGATGAACGCGTAGAGGTCGTCGAGGATGTGCTGGAACGCGCCTTCGACGTTCAAGCTGGTGCGGTTGGCTCTGGAAATCAGCCACGCCGCGGCGACGTCGTCTGCGGCCTTCTGGGAGCCGCGCCTTCCGCTGCGGCAGCCGCCCGGTCGTCCGCCGGCTCGCTGGCGACCCCGCCGCAACGGCAGCCACGCCGCGGCTCACCTCCGGCGGTAACATCATCGAGACCGGCACCAGTCGTTTTGGCTCACCCATTGCGAAGCCCAGCTCGCCAGTTGCCCACCGTGCGGCGTGCGCTCGCCGGGGATGGAATTCGACTTGCCATTGGCGCTGGGCGTGTGGGGACCGCACAGGTCAGCGGGCCTGCAGCACGCCGGCGCCAGTCAAGGCGAGGATCAAGGCGCCTAAGCTGAGTCGGTAGAGGACGAAGCCGGTGAACTTGTGGGTGGTGACGAAGCGCAGCAGCCAGGCGATGGTGGCGTAGCCAACCAGGAACGCGACGAGTGTCGCGGCGAGCACCGGGCCCCATTGAGTGCTACCGGGGTCGTCAAGCTTGGTCAGTTCCAGCAGGCCGGAGGCCAGAACGGCGGGCACCGCGAGCAGAAAGGAGTAGCGGGCCGCGTCTTGCCGGCGGTAGCCCAGCAGCAGCCCGGCGGTGATGGTGCCCCCTGAACGGGACACTCCAGGAATGAGGGCGAGCGACTGGGCGGCGCCGAAGATCAGGGCGTGCCGGGTACTCAGGTCCTGCAGCGATCGCTGGTTCCGGGCAACACGGTCCGCCAGGCCGAGGACGAGCCCGAACGCGATGAGGCTGACGCCAATGAGCCGCAGGTCACGGGCCTGGGTCTCGATGAGGTCCTGGAAAGCCACGCCCAGCAGGGCGATCGGCACGGTACCGGCGATGACGTACCAGCCCATCCGGGCGGACGGGTCCCTACGTAGTCCTCGGTTGACCAATGACCTACTCCAAGTCGTCGCGATCTGCCACAGCTCGCGACGGAAGTACAACAGCACAGCGCTTTCCGTGCCGAGTTGGGTGACGGCGGTGAACGCCGCACCCGGGTCCTCCCAGCCGAACAGAGCTGCAGTGATGCGTAGGTGCGCGCTGGAGGAGATGGGCAGGAACTCAGTCAGGCCCTGCACCAGTCCAAGGACCAAGGCGTGCAGCCAGCTCACCGCAGGGGCCATTGAATGATGGGTGCCGGGCCACCTGCTGCCGTCGGGGCCGGCTCGGCCGCGGCCGTCACGGCGTTGACCTGCGGGCGGTGCGCAGCGCGATCGAAGCGCCACAGACGAGCGCAATCATTAGGGCGGAATCAGCCAGGTTGAATGTTGGCCACGATCCGATGTCGATCCAATCGACGACGTGGCCACGCATCGGACCTGGCGAGCGCAGCAACCGGTCGGCGAGATTGCCGGCGGCGCCGCCCAGGGCCAGCCCTAACGCCACCGCGACCGGCCGTGAGTGCGGTCGACGGGCCGCCACTGCCAGCATGATCACCGCGACGATAGCGACAGCGGCGAGCAGCGGCGTCAGCGAGGTCCCCAGCCCGAATGCGGCACCGGGGTTGCGCCGCTCGGTGAGCACTAGCGCCCCACCCAATAGTGAGATCGGATCGGTGCTCAGCGACTGCACCGCCCAAGTCTTGGTCGCGATGTCCGTGGCCAGCACTAGACCCCCGATCGCAACGATCAAGCTCATCCGGCGCCGCTGCGCCGACGGAACGCCAACCGTCGGCAATGCCGTACGGGCGCCGCTGTCTCCGTCTTCGGCGGGCGGTTCCGGGCGATTAGTCGTCATCGCAGCCGTCGTCGCACACCAACTCGCCTTCCCAGGCCTCTCGACCTTCCCGAACAGCGAAGTAGGCGATGATGAAACCGGCGACCGAGTCGACCCACGTCCACCCGGCAACCGCGAACAACACCAAGCCGGTGAGAGTAGACACCGACAGCCAAGAACACAGCTTCGTCTCCGCCGCGTCTGCAAGCACGAGCCGATTCCCCAACCGCTCTCCGTTGATCCGCTTGTAGCGGGCCAACATTGGCATGATGAGTACCGACAGCGCGGTGAGCACAATCCCGACGACGCTGGTTCCCGGCTCCACGCCGTTGATCAGGTCCCGGACGCCCTCGACGGTGACATAGGCTGCCAGCAGGAAGAATGTGACCGCGACCGCCCGGAGCGCACGGCGCTCCTTGGTCTCATCGACCTTGCCGTGACGGACCTCCGCGCGCAGCCTCAGCAGCACGATCCCGGCGGCCGCGACCTCGATGCCGGAGTCGACGCCGAAACCGGTCAGCGATACCAGGCCCGCCGCGAGACCGGCCCAGACCGCCACCACGCCCTCAAGGACGTTATAGGCGATCGTGGCCCAAAGCAGCCCAATCGCGATCCGGGCCGGGCGCGCCAACCGTGCGCCGGCGACGGATTCGGTCACGCCGTCTCCTCACTCTTGACACAGCTGGGGTCGTCGCAACCTGTATCGGGGTTGCCGTAGGTCGGGCACAACGCAACTGTCGATCCGATGCGCAAAAGCAGCTCTTCGGTGGCGGTGAACAACTCCAGCAGTTGCGGGTGCGCCAAGGCGTAGAACATCTGCCGGCCTTGCGGACGCGCCGTCACCAGGCCGCAGTCGCGTAGGCACGCCAGGTGCCCCGACACAGTCCCTTGCGACAGTCCGAGGTCGGCCACGAGGTCAGTGACCCGGCGTTCGGCATCGACCAGCCGACGCAGGATGGCGAGGCGGGAGACATCGCCGAGGCCGCGGAACAACACCGCCGCGGGAGAGAGGGCCGCTCGCGGCTCCACCGAACGTATAGCCATGCGCCGATGATAGCGGTCAGTCCCGAGCGCAGATACCTGGGCCCGACCGAAGTATGGGCTGACGCCGTCACAAGTCGTAGTGGGCAGGTACAGCTCTGTCCTCCCGGCCGGCGGTCGAATCAACTCGGATCTACCAGCAAGTCTTCGCTGTGTCGCCGCGTCCGCCGACCGTGCTGAGCGAAACTCCATCCAGGCCCGCTTCGGGGCCCATCCGTGTGCAGGTCGAGGCGGTGTCCACCCTGCAGTTGGATCAGATGACTAGGCGAAGAACTCGAGGCGATCGTCTTGCTCCCGGCAGGCGCCATCTGCGGCTGCACGCCTGAACAAGGTCAGCCCCGCGCTCGCCAACGCCCGACATTGCCCGCACGAGGCCGGCGGTGCTGCAGTGGGTTGACGGCCTCCTTGTTGGGCGTCCGCGCACGCCAACTGATGACCTTCGGGCAAATTCGCCGGTATCGCCGGACTCGAAGCCCCATTGCTGGCAAGACAACCGGAGCGTGTGGGGATTGCGGGCGGCGGCCGCGGGTGTCCTCGTCTAGTTGGGCGGTGCGTCGGTTGTCGGAGTGTCGGGTGGTGGGTCCGTGGGGTTCGTCCACTGGTGGTTGTAGTCGGGGTGGTCTGCCCAAATGCCGGCGATTGCTCGGACGATCCATCGCAGATGGCGTTCCAAGATGTCGGCCTCGTTGGCGTCGATCCCCGGGTCCTCGGGCCCGTCGTCGTTGTGGCCGTGGTGCCAGTCGTACGCGGCGAGCGCTGTGCTGTACCGGGCGGTGATGGTCCGCATGGCGGCGCACCAGTCGGGGATCTGGAAGCCCGTCAGCACGGCAGCGACCATCCGGGCTCCTGTGGAAGCTTGGCTGCGCCCGCGGCCGAGGAAGTCCTCAGCGTCCTGCTCGACCTCAGCGATACGCGCATTCACAAACGCCACGAGATCGGACATCAGCTGAGTTCTCCCTCGCATGCATCCGTGCGTGCCCTCGACCGGTCGGGTGCGTGGCTGGGTACAGGCTGGGCCGGCTCGGTAAGTCTTCGCGAGTGCAGCCCCGACGACTGCGCTACCCGAGGACGCGAGCGGGTCGGCAGGTCGCTGACCCCTGATCACCGGCAAGCTAGCGATGGCCGTGCATCATGGTGCTGACGTTACGGCTCGGCGCGGGGGCAGTTGCTAAACCATTGACTGCGACCAGAACTGCGAACGCAATGACCAGTGCTACAGCGCCGACGACTGTCCACTCCTGCACGTGCGATATGCCATCCCGATCGATCGACTCTGTATGAGCAGTGTCGCCCAGTCGCTGTGGGAAATCGTTGACCGGGCATGGACGGTGGGGTGCGGTCAGTCGACTGAGGGGCTCGTCGGGCGGTTGCTTCCGCATCAACTGTCCCCGCCGCCGCATGATTGGCTCGCGCTTGCGGTTGGGCCGGGGTTTTGGGTTTGAGGCGTCACTCACGTCTTTCCTCCCTTCGGATTGCGGGCCGACACTGCCGAGCGACCGTTGCGCCTGCCTGAGCGCATGCATTCACGATGTGCGAGGCGCGTCTTGATCATAGAGCTGGGACCTGTCGAATCGTCGCCGCATGTGGCCGGGACTCGAGCGTTGATCACGCTGGCCCGTTTCGACGCCAGTCCCTACGCTCGTTGGGCGCTGCACGTTGCTGCTCTCCCGTAAACTGGGCTGGTCAGGGGGGCTGCTGCATGCGTCCCTTTTATCGCTTTCTCGAGGGTCGAAAGCCTCGCGCCAGGCGAAGTATGCGATAGTCAGGACGGCGATCGCGCCGAACGTGCACCATTGCAGTGCATAGGACAGGTACGATCCGTCGTCGGTTTGTGGTACGCCGATCTCCCGCAGCGCGCCTGGCGATGCTTGCCCCAGCTGCACGAATCCGATGCGGAGTGTGCCATCGCCGGCTTGCCGTGGCTGCAGCTGACGACTGTCGATACCGGTGACCAGCATTTGACTGCCGATCTTTGTCGGGGGGCGACGTAGCGGATCCGGCTGGTCGGGCTGGATTCGACCGGTGATCGTCACCCTGCCGCCGGGCGCCGGTGGTATGTCGACCGCGTCGAGTCCGATGTAGCCGCGATCCACGACCAGTGTTGTGCCGTCCTGGAGCCGGAACGGGACGAGTACCTCGGAAGCTGGCTGGTTGCGCTGGTCCTGGCGGAGGCGGACCACGACCTGCTGGTCTAAGTCGAACGTTCCTGTGGCGGTCACCTGCCGCCACGCGAGGCCCGGGTCCGGGGGTCCCTGGACGGACAGGTACTCGTCTACCGGCGCGGGCGGGGCGGTCAGGGCTGCGTTGATGGTGGCGTTGCGCTGGCTGCGCTCGGCGTGCCGACCGAACTGCCACGGCGCCAACACCAGCCAGCAAGCGGCCGCGAAGGCCAGTGCGCCGACAACTGCCGCTATCCATCCGCGTTGACGCAGAAATGCCCATCTGCTCTGGCTGGTGGGGATCGTGGAGCTCGTCGTTGGATTGGCCGGTGTTGCCGGTGGCCGTCTCACGGCAGCCACTTGGGCGGGGTCCGGTGCCGATCGCAGCGGTCGTCGCAGACGTTGACCCGACGGCCGGCGGGGTGACTGCCGGGCGGCCACGACCTCGGTGATACACAGTCCACTGTACGATGCTAGGACACCAGCGACCGAGGACGCGAAGGGGTGCGCGATGTTGCAGGCAACCGACCCGCCGCGACCCTGGCGGACTGCACGGACGCTGATCGCTGCGTTCGCGGCCGCTGTGGCGGTGTTGCTGTCGGTGCACTGGGTGGCTCTGGACGACTCGGCGGGAGACCACCGGCCGGTCGCCGCCGTAGTGGACCTGGCGGTCCCCACCGTGGACGTGCAGCAGGCAGCCGCCCCGCCCGGTGGTTGGATCATCGGTTCCGATGAGGGCACCGCACCGGGGGACGGCAGCAGCGATCCGCACCGGTCCGCACTGTCCCGGTGTCTGGCTGTCTCGGCCGATTCGCGGGCGCTCAGCGTGCCTGTTGGTCCGGTGGACCTTGCCCATCGACGGTCTGACGGTGTCGGGTATCTGCGCGAGCTGTCGGGGCGGCTGTGGCCTGCGCCATGGACCGGCTGCCTCGCATTGGTGCACGTCATCCAGGTCTAGGACGGGGCGTTGGTCCGGTTGATGCCGGACCGTCATGTGCCTTTCCACCTGAGCGTGACGATGGCGCCCTGAAAGAAGCTGCTCGTGTCTGCTGCATGGCTGTTGCGTGCGGTTGTCCGTTGGTGCGGACCGCTGGCTCGCCGCTGCGAGAAGTTCGGTGCCGGTGCCGGTGCCGGTGCCGGTGCTGTGGCGGCGGATCGTCATAGGCCGGTGCACGAAGTTCTGAGGTTGCGCGGTTCGCCGGGCGGGTTTGCGCGGGTCGGTGGTGTGGGTGTTTGCGGTGGCTGAGCGCCGCGCAGGGTCGGCCGCCTCGGGTGACGGCGCTGTCGGTGTCGCGTCCGCCGAGCCGAAACAGCGCCGCCACGGATGGTGGGGAGTCCCCAGCATCGCTGGGCTGGTCGTCGTGGGCTGCTGCGTTACTGCTGGCTTGGCCTTGCTGCTGCCATCGCCTGCCACGGTGTTGGGGGTAGCGGATTCCGGCGGCGCGGCGCGGCTGCTGCTGCCCGCGGTGCGCGTTGTCTTCTATGTCGGCGCCGCAACAACGGTTGGGTGGTTGGTAGCGGCAGCGATCTGGTTGCCGGCCGATCCGTCGGGACGGTTGACGGTGGCAGGGCTGCGCGCTGCCCGCGCCGGCGCCGAGTCCGCGGGGGTCTGGGCGGTGTCGGGCCTGCTGCTCGTGCCCCTGTCCGTGTCGGAGTTGTCGGGCCGTTCGGTGATCGACGCAGCGCGCGGTGGCCTCGTGCTGCAAGCGGCAAGCATTTTTGGCTCGTTGCAGGCCAACCTGATCAGCGCTGTAGTGGCCGTTGGCCTCGCGGTCGGTGCCAGGCTGGCGCGACGATCATCGACAGTGTTGGTGCTGGCGGCGGTGGCCATCGCTGGTGTCGCGCCGCAGGCCTTCGCAGGGCACGCCAGCGACAGCGACAACCACGACATCGCGGTCGACCTGATGATCTATCACCTGGTCGGGGCGTGTTTGTGGGTCGGGGGGTTGGTGGCCGTCGTTGCGCTGACACAGCAGAAGGTGGCCGGTCTATCCGTCGTGGTGTCGCGGTACTCGGCCACGGCACTGGCCGCGTTCGTCGCGGTGGCCGCGTCCGGTGCGGCGAGCGCGGCGGTCCGTATCAGCGCCATCGGTGATCTGTGGACGACCGACTACGGTCGGCTGGTCGTCGGCAAGTCCGCGCTGTTGCTCGCACTGGGCGTTGCTGGTTGGTGGCAGCGCCGATGGGCGCTGGCCCAGCTCCGTCAGGGCCGCACCCGACCGCTGTTGGCCGTCGCTGGCGCAGAGCTGGTGTTGATGGCAGCCACGGTGGCGGTTGCCGCCACCTTGGCACGGACGGCGTCTCCAGCAATCGACGATCAGAGCATCGGCACGGTCCGGGCCGCCCTGGGCTTCGACCTTCCGGGGCCACCGACCGTGTGGCGACTGGTCACGGCCTGGCGGCCGGACCTGCTGCTGGGCGTAGCCGCGATCGCCGCAGCGCTTCTGTACCTGCGGGCAGCTGACCGCCTGCGACGGCGGGGCGTGCGGTGGCCGGTGAAGCGAACAGTTGCCTGGGCGCTGGGCTGCGTCATGGTGTTGATCGCCACCTCGTCCGGACTGGACCGGTACGCGCAGACCCAGTTCTCGCTGCACATGATCGTCCACATGACGCTGGGCATGCTCGCCCCGATCCTGCTGGTCCTGGGCGGACCGGTCACTTTGGCGCTGCGGTCATTGCCACCGGCAGGGCGAGGGCAGCCGCCCAGGATGCGGGAGCTCATCGTGGCGGTGACCCACAGCCGGGCCCTGCGCTTTGTCAGCCATCCCCTGGTCGCCGTTATGCTCTTCGTCGGCTCCTTCTATGCCATATATTTCACCGGACTGTTCGGGTTGTTGATCTCGTCCCATCTGGGCCATCTGGTCATGAACCTGCATCTGCTGACGGTCGGCTACCTGTACTACTGGTTGATCATTGGTATGGACCCTGCGGCGCGGCGATTCCCGCCGGTGGTCAAGCTGGGCCTATTGATGGTGACGTTGCCCTTTCACGCCGTCTTCGGCTTGTCCTTGATGAACAGTCATGCAGTCATCGCCTCCGATTACTACCGCCAGTTCTCGCTGCCGTGGGTGCCGGACTTGCTGGCGGATCAGCGGCTGGGCGGGGCGATCGCTTGGGCGTTAGCCGACATCCCCACCGCTATCGTCATCATCGCCCTGGTGTCGCAGTGGTTCCGCGCCGATGAACGCGACGCGCGCCGCGCCGATCGACGCGCAGACCGGGACGGTGACGACGAATTGACCGCCTACAACGCGATGCTGACCAGGCTCCACGACCGGCACGTCCGCGAAACCGGCCAAGCCGGCGCCGCTATCCCTGACCGCTCGACAACCGAAGTCTCCAACGCCGCGCTCATCAGGCCGGCCGCGCCCAACCCCGCAGATGCCGGGCACAGCAGCACGATATGACCTTGACCGGTCGACCCCATCGTCGACGGTCCTGCCCGCGCCACGCCGCGCCGCTTCCCCCTTCGGCGCGGCGTGGCGCCTCGCACCATCTGGAAGGACAGCAGTGTTCTCTAAGGCTCGACGCCACCTGGTCCGGGGATTCGCGGCTGCCGCAACGGTCGTCGCTGTCCTGGTCGGCTCGGCATCACCTGCGTGGGCCCACCTGGACATCGACCCCGGTGTGGCTGCACCGGGAGACACCGCGACGCTGACGTTCCGTGTACCCAACGAGTCGGCGACGGCATCGACTGTGATGGTGCAGATCCAGATCCCGGCCGCCACGCCCCTGGCGCAGGTGCGCTTCGAGCAGACCGCCGGCTGGACCGCCCGCGCCGACAAGACCAAACTGACGCAACCCGTGACTCAAGGCAACTTCACGATCACCGAAGCGGTCACCTCCGTGACCTTCACCGCCCGGGACGGCAACGCCCTCCCGCCGGGCAGCTACGGCGACTTCAGCCTCACAGTCGGCCCGCTCCCGAATCTTCCCGAGATGGCGTTTCCCGCTGTTCAGACCTACGACAACGGAGACATCGTCCGATGGAACCAAGACGTAGCCGCCTCGGGCGAGGAACCCGAGTTTCCGACGCCCACTCTGGTACTGCGAGCCGCCGGCGCACAGTCCGGCGCGGCGAGCGCCGCTCCACCTTCTGGTGACCCCACCGCGACCGACGCGGCAATCATCTCGGTCACCGGTATCCAGGCCTCCGATTCGGCCGCCCGGATACTGTCGGTGATTGCGATTGTCGTGGCCGCCGCGGCTGCGCTAGTTGTACTGCTCGGAGAGGTTGGTTGAGCGGGTGTGATGACACGATCTGATTGATCTTGTTCGGGAG
>NZ_BMNA01000006.1 GCF_014646215.1 Nakamurella endophytica | reverse complement strand
GAACAAGATCAATCAGATCGTGTCATCACACCCGCTCAACCAACCTCTCCGAGCAGTACAGCTAGTGCAGCAATGTACATACTGCCATCCGTCTTATGACGTATAATTGCCGGGGGTAGCCCTGCCCTCATCAATGTCGCGTTCATCAAGATCCTTGCTAGTCGGCCATTGCCGTCTGGGAAAGGGTGTATATGAGCAAGCCAGGCGTGGACGACGGCGGCGATTACGGTACTTGGCCTCTGCCCATTCAGCCGCTGTTCCAGCACATGCTCCTCGCCAGCGTCTCGTCGGATCACAACCTGGTTGAAGTTTTAGGACTCGCCGCCGCGCGAAAGATTGCGTTCGACTTGGCGAAGGAGCCAAACATGGTCCTGTCGGCAGCGGACATCCGGGGTTTACACGCGCAGATTTGTGTCGGTGAGTGGTTCGCAGGAAGTTATAAGACCTTCCCCAACGCAATTGAGGGTAGTGAGCACACGACTTCGCTACCTATTGATACGTCTCACCACATGTCGCAGCTGGTTGACTGGATGGCCCTGATCCCGGACCTCATCACCTCGATGCTTCAACAGAAGCTCGGCCGTGCGTTCAAGACTTGGTCCTAGGCCCTCAATTTTGTTGCTTTCATAAATTTCCCGAGACTCCTGCTGCTGCGCTACTTCGACTTGCCCGGAGAGGCTGGCTACCAACTTCTCACGTGCCTCATCCAGACCTAGCCTAATCCTTGCCTCATCTGCCCCCACGCTACGAAAACCACTCCCATCCTCAAAGGAGTAAGGACTTCCGTCGAGCACCGAGACGTCGGTGAAGGGGCGCACGTGCCGTCCTCTCCTCGAAGCACTGTCCGTCACGTTAAGGGATGCTAGCCGAACTATACAACCCTATTGGCGTCGAGCCGCCAATTGACAATGACGCACTGTTGAGCCGCAAAGGTCAGCCTGACGCGGCCAGAGTGGGGCGAACTCGTTGCCGCCACTCAGCGATGGGAGCAACTACCAGGCTATCCTCTCATTGCTGTCAGGGCGCCTCCTCAGGTTGACGGAGCAACTTCCGCCTCATATGACGGCTCTGAGGCCTACCGCACCGGATATGGCCAAGCGTTGAGGAACTGAGGCTTCCACCGCCGTAGCTTGGGCTTCGGCATCCTGCGCATTGGCACGTAAAACGAGACATCAGCTGAATGTAGGGCTTTCCAAGACGGCGACTTGTCCCACCTGCAAGGCCTAGCCCACTTGTTGCGCCGGAACTCGTACGCCATTAACCAATCACTGCCAGAAAGTGCGCCTTCTGCCTCAGCACGACGTGTAGCCTGATCGAAGTCAACGGACGCGCGCAAGTGCGGAGACTGCTCACAGAGATCCCGAAGGATTACGAGAGAGCAAGCGTCGTTGACGTGAGATACCACTTCCGCGCTTTCGTTTTCAAGTCGAACGTCTAGTTCTCGCATCATGAAAAGAATCCAAGCCACTTCGTATCCTCGTCCCAGTTGACCGTGTCGTACGAGAAGCTCGTTCATGACCTCTGCTACTCGGTCGTCGTTGACCGGCAGTCCGCGATCCTTCGCGAAACGGAGCACCTCGTACGAGTGTCTGAGGGTACTGGGCTCTAAGCCCGCTGCAGCCAAGACAAGGTCGCGGAATAGGGGCCAACTCGTGGGCCCTCCCGGGAAGGGATTACAGCGCATAATGGCATAACTTAGTACGCCTTGGGTGGCGAATCGCTGCCGCTCATCGAACGCCGAGTCAAAAAGGTCAACTATATCCGTAGCAAGATTGGTGTCCGAATCGCTTCGGTATCGGTGTGCCCGCAAGCGGCGAATCCAGCGAGGTTCTACGGGATCCAGGCCATCAATCACGGCCACCTTGGTCGGATTGAGCGCAAGTTCGTAATCAAGGAGGAGTCCTTGGTAAGTTGCTAGGACGTCATGCGCCTCGTCGTAGGAGGCCGCATAAAACGTCATATCGTCACCAAACCGGGCGCAGCGACGCGTCAACCGCGGGAACTTGGCGACGAGTTCCCGATCGATCCGCGCTAGTACCACTTCAGCAATAAGCCACGACGTGTCGGGTCCGACCGATAGTCCAATCGTCTGTCCACTGCGCGAATTGCGAAGCAATCGGTCAAGCCGTGGACCGAGCCCCGACGCCCTCAAGTCTCGCTTCGCACGCTGCTTGCCACGGATTGCCCAGTCCACCGCGTGTGTATAGACCGACGGGTAGAACTGACTTATGTCCGTCTTGAGCGTCACCCGCCCCCCCGGCATTCGTGTAACAAGCTCCCTACTCCAGGACTCGATGGGACGGAAGTACTTCACAGATCTCGGGCTCGCGCCGCGTACTGGTCGACTGATCGAAATCGCACTACCGGCCGTGAGGCGCTGCAATTGCGACCAATTGTCGCAACATTCCCGAGCTACAAACAGGTGGCTGAACGGGTTTGGTATTTCCGCTGACCGACGTAGACCACCTGCTCGTACCAAACTGAAGCGTGCCGGCGACGTCCATTCCCGATCCGGCGGCAAGGTGAGCGAAGCAGCTGCCGCCGCGAACGTCACCGAACTGAAGCAGGGCGGGAGCTCCTGGGGGAGGTAGCCTCGTGCAAGGGCCGTATCGAGCTTCATTGCAGCACGTTAGCCCAGATTGGCCTCACGGCCACTTGGCTCATCCTGCGGATGGTTCCCATCCGATTGCTCGTGGCGGTAGCCCTAGACGGCCACGCTGCGGTTGGGTCGCCACCACTGTGACCGCGGGAACGTGGCAGCGGAGCGATATCAAACGCGTTGAACACCGGATTTGGTGATGAAGCAAGCCGGACATGACTTTGGCCGACCACCTCCTAAGCCACCCGAGATCGCGGCAGCATCAGCGCACGTGCTCCCGCAGGAACGCCACCGCCCGACCCCAGGCCTGCTCGGCGGCCGCCGGATCGTAGGTGCCGATGAGGTTCTCGTCGTTGTAGAAGGCGTGACCGGCGTCGTAGACGTGGATCTCGACCGGACCGCGAGCGGTCTTCCGGACGGTGTCGGCCATCTGCTGCACGGCGTCCAGGTCGATGCTGTGGTCCTGCCGCCCGTAGTGGCCCTGCACCGCCGCGGTGACCCCGCTCCAGTCGACCTCCGGCCCGGGCAGTCCGTAGAACGGCACCGCCGCGGACACCCGGTCGCCCTGCGCCGCGGCCAGCCGCAGCACGAAGGCTCCGCCCATGCAGAAGCCGATGGCGCCCACCGTCGAGGACGTCACCGACGGCAGGTCGAGCAGGAAGTCGACGGCCCCGCCCAGGTCCCGGACGGCCTGGTCGACCGGCAGCTGCTGCAGGAGGTCGTTGGCCTCGGCGGCGTCGTGGGTGGTGCGCTTGCCGTACAGGTCCGGCGCCAGCGCGACGAAGCCCTCGGCGGCGAGCCGGCGGGTGATCTCGGCGATGTGCGTCGTCAGCCCCCACCACTCCTGGATGACCACCACACCCGGACCCTCACCGGACTCCGGGACGGTCAGGAAGCCGAACGCCTCGCCGCCGCCGCTGGGGAAACTGACGTTGTGCTCGGCGTTCTCGTCGACCATGGATCCTCCTCGACCGTGCCGGGCGCCGCGGTCCGCGACGCTCCCGGCGGCCGCCCGCGCGACCCTGCCGATGATGGCACGCCGCCGCGGCCGCCCCGCGCCCGGTCAGCCGGCCAGCGCCGCCGACACGACCTCCCGGGCCTGCTCCTGCACCTGCGCCAGGTGCTCGGGCCCGCGGAACGACTCCGCGTAGATCTTGTAGACGTCCTCGGTCCCGGACGGGCGGGCGGCGAACCAGGCGTTCTCGGTGGTGACCTTGAGGCCGCCGATCGGCGCGTCGTTGCCCGGCGCGTTCACCAGCTTGCCGGTGATCCGCTCCCCCGCCAGGGTGTCCGCGGTGACGTCGTCCGGCGACAGCTTGGCCAGCTTGGCCTTCTCCGGCTTGCTCGCTGGCGCGTCCACCCGGGCGTACGCCGGGTCGCCGAACCGCTCGGTCAGCTCGCGGTAACGCTCGGACGGCGACTTCCCGGACACCGCACGGATCTCCGAGGCCAGCAGGGCGAGCAGGATGCCGTCCTTGTCCGTCGTCCACACCGTCCCGCGGCGGCGCAGGAACGACGCCCCGGCCGACTCCTCGCCGCCGAAGCCGATCGATCCGTCGATCAGGCCCGGCACGAACCACTTGAAGCCCACCGGCACCTCGACCAGCCGTCGGCCCAGGTCCGCGGTGACCCGGTCGATCATCGACGACGACACCAAGGTCTTGCCGACACCGGCGTCGGCGGGCCACTCGGCCCGGTTGCGGTACAGGTAGTCGATGGCGACCGTGAGGTAGTGGTTCGGGTTCATCAGCCCGGCGTCCGGGGTGACGACGCCGTGCCGGTCGGCGTCGGCGTCGTTGCCGGTGGCGATGTCGAACTCACCGGCGCGCTGCACCAGCGAGGCCATGGCGTAGGGCGACGAGCAGTCCATCCGGATCTTGCCGTCCCAGTCCAGCGTCATGAAGCTCCACGCCGGGTCGACGACGGTGTTCACCACGGTCAGGTCCAGCCGCAGCCGCTCGGTGATCGCCTCCCAGTAGGCCACCGACGCCCCGCCCAGCGGGTCGGCGCCGATGTGCACCCCGGCCGACCGGATCGCGTCGATGTCCAGCACCGCGTCCAGGTCGCCGACGTAGGAGGACAGGAAGTCGTAGTAGCCGGTGGTGTCCGCGTTCCGCGCCGCCTCGTACGGCATCCGCCGCACCCCGTCGAGCCCCGCGGCCAGCAGCTCGTTGGCCCGGGCCGCGATCACGGAGGTGGCGTCGGTGTCGGCGGGGCCGCCGTTCGGCGGGTTGTACTTGAACCCGCCGTCCCGCGGCGGGTTGTGGCTCGGCGTGACGACGATGCCGTCGGCCAGCCGGCTGGTGCGGCCCCGGTTGGCCTTGAGGATCGCGTGCGACACCGCCGGTGTCGGCGTGTAGCCGTCGTT
Source organism: Nakamurella endophytica (assembly GCF_014646215.1). Lineage (GTDB taxonomy): Bacteria > Actinomycetota > Actinomycetes > Mycobacteriales > Nakamurellaceae > Nakamurella > Nakamurella endophytica. The sequence continues at coordinate 162,384 of NZ_BMNA01000006.1, read as the reverse complement.
GGCGTCGAGCATGACCGTGACCCCGTTGGCCGCGAGCACCTCGAGCGCGGTGCTGGTCGCCGGCGCGGACAGGGCGTGGGTGTCCGCACCCAGGTAGAGCGGCCCGTCGGTGCCCTGCGACGCGCGGTACTCGCAGATGGCCTGGGTAATGGCGAGGATGTGGTCGCGGTTGAACGCGGTGTCCAGCGCCGACCCCCGGTGCCCGGACGTCCCGAACACCACCTTCTGGGCCGGATCGGAGACGTCGGGGTGGAGGTCCTCGTACGCCGCCACCAGGGCGTCGACGTCGACGAGGTCACTGGCCTGGGCGGGCTGCCCTGCGCGCGGGTCCATGCAGGGATTCAACCGCACGCCGACCGGGGCGGCATCAGCGCGCCGACCGTGCCGGTCGGAGGCGCACACCGGTCACCCACCGACACCCACCGACCGAGAGACGTCACCCTCCGTGGTCAGGAGGCGGTCGTGCGGCGCTTCCGCTAGGCGCGTCGGGCGTCCACCCGGCCCTGTCCCGACCCTGGGTGAGGACGGTACGGACCGTTTCGGTCGGATCGAGTGATATCTCGGGATGATCATTCCCGTACCCTCTCTCGGCCATAGGATTTGCGTCATGGACAGATCGGGCCCGTTCCCGAACTCCGCACGGGACGCGGTGGGATGACGACCCGCGACGACCCCCTGGCCGTGCTCGACGACCGGGATCGCCGCATTGCCGAGCTCGAGCTCGAGCTGGCTGGCGCGCTCCAGTGGGCCAAGGACAACGCCGACTCGCTGCGCAACGCCGAGGACCTGGCCAAGGTCGGCAGCTGGCGGTACGACCTGCGGACCAGGGAGATGTCCTGGTCCCCGATGATGTACCGGATCTTCGGCCGGTCCCCGGAGCTGCCGCCGCTGCACGTCGACGAGCTGCGCGCGCTGCTGCCCGCCGAGGACGCGCAGGAGATGGGCCTGGCGTTCGAGATCGCCAGGGAGACCGGGCGGGACACCACCCAGGACTTCCGCCTGGAGATGGGCGGCCGGACCCGGCAGATGCTGGCCCGCTTCCGGGTCGAGGAGCGGGGCGGCGGCGCCCTGATGATCGGCTGTGTCCAGGACGTCACCGAGCTCAACGCGACGGCGCGCGAGTTCCGCCGGGCCCTGCAGCTCTTGACCGGCGTCCTCGGGGCCACCCCGCAGGCCGTGCTGGCGCTGGATGTCGAGGGGCGGGTCATCGCCTGGAACTCCGGCGCCGAGGAGCTGCTCGGCCGCCCTGCCGACGAGATGGTCGGCCGCAACGCCGTCGAGCTGCACGATCCGGCGGAGCTGGTCGAGCTGTTCGGCGGGCCGGACGCGGACGCAGCCTTCCGGACCATGCTGGATCGGTCCGCGGACGCGCACAGCGGCCCGGGCGCGCGCTCGGTGGAGTGCACCTACCTGGCCGCAGACGGCCGGCGTCTGCGGGTCCTGGACTCCACCGGCGCGGTGCGCAGCGAGGCCGGCACGATCGAGGGCTACGTCAAGGTCGGCACCGACATCACCGCGCTGTCCGAGACGCAGGCCGAGCTGCAGGCCAGCGAGCGCCAGTTCCGCGACACCTTCGAGTCGGCGCCGAACGGCATGATGCTGATCAGCCTGGAGCGCTCGACGGTGGGGAAGTTCCTCCGGGTCAACCCGGCGCTGAGCCGGCTGACCGGGTACTCCGAGGACGAGCTGCTCGGGATGACCCTGCGAGACCTGGTGCACCCGGAGCACCGCAAGCTCTACGACCAGCGGATCGCAAACGTGCTGCGCCACCGCGATGTCGAGATGAGCCCGGAGCGCCGCTGGGTCGCCAAGGACGGGCACGACATCTGGATCCTGCTGCACCTGAACGAGACGACCGACCCGGTGGTCGGGCGATCGATGGTGGCGCAGGTCGAGGACATCACCGTCCGCAAGGACTTCGAGGCCCGGCTCACCCACCTGGCGCTCCACGACAACCTGACCCAGCTGCCCAACCGCGCCCTGCTGATGGACCGCATCGACCACGCGCTGTCGGCGTCCGGCCGGACCCGGTCCCGGGTCGCGGTCATGTACATCGACCTGGACGACTTCAAGGCCGTCAACGACACCGCCGGCCACGCCGCAGGCGACCACACCCTGGTCGAGGTGGCGGACCGGCTGCGCGGCGCGACCCGGCCCGGCGACACGGTCTCCCGGCTGGGCGGCGACGAGTTCGTGGTGGTCTGCCCGGAGATCCACGACGACGCCGCCGCGGTGCGCATCGCCGAGCGCATCCTGGCGCGGCTGCACGAGCCGCACCACATCGGCGAGTACACGTTCGCCGTCGGCGGCAGCATCGGCGTCGCGCTGTCGGTGCCGGACTGCACCCCGCAACAGATGATGGCCTGGGCGGACGAGGCCATGTACGCGGGCAAGCGGGCGGGCAAGGGCCGGATCCGGTTGGACGCGCACCACCTGCCGGCCGGCGACGAGCGGCACAACGCGGCCGTGCGGCGCATCCGGATCGACGGCGAGCTGCGCGACGCGCTCAACGCCGGCGGCCGCGGGCTGCAGCTGTGGGGCCAGCCGATCGTCGACCTGGCCACCCAGCACGTCGTCGGCGTCGAGCTGCTGCTGCGCTGGCGCCACCCCAGCGGCACCCTGCTCGGGCCCGGCGATTTCCTGGACGTCGCCGAGGACAGCGACCTGGTGGTCGGGCTCGGCGAGTGGGCCCTGGACGAGTCGTGCCGGATGGCCGCGGACTGGCTGAGCCGCTGCGGGTCCAGCACGCCCGAGGTGCACGTCAACGTGTCCGGACGGCAGATGCAGAGCGGCGGGCTGCACCGCAGCGTCACCGAAGCGCTGGAGCGGCACGGGATCCCGCCCGGCCTGATGGTGCTCGAGCTCACCGAGACCCAGGCGCCGACCCTGGAGGGCGCGGTCCGGGCGGACCTGGACCGGTTGCAGCAGTTGGGCGTCCGCTTCGCCATCGACGACGTCGGCACCGGGTACAGCAGTCTCGCGCGGCTCACCGAGCTGCCCGTGGACTTGCTGAAGGTGGACGTCAACTTCGTCGCCGGCATCGGCAACGACCCCGCCTGCGAGGCGGTGATCCGCGGCATCCTGGCCATCGGCGCGGCACTGGACATGGCGGTGGTCGCCGAAGGCGTCGAGACGCCGGAGCAGGCGACCTGGTTGCTGGACAAGCACTGCCGGCTGGCCCAGGGCTTCCACCTGGGTCGGCCGCTCCCGGAGGCCGAGCTGCTCGCCGCTCTCACCGGCGCGCCGGCGCGGGCCGCCGGAACGTCGGCCGAGGCCTCCGAGGAGGGCGCGGAGGCGCTCCGCCGGCTGGTCCAGCGCGCGGGTCAGGACCCGATCACGACGTCCAGCTGGCCCGCGTAGTCGACGTCGCGGACCGTGCCGTCCGCGTCCACGCGGACCCCGAAGCGCTCCCCGGCCACCCGCAGCCCCCGCACGTCCAGCGCGCCGGCCACCGGGAGCGGGCGCAGCCGGATGCGGCCCGCGGGCACGTCGACGTCCAGTCCCAGCAGCGCCCGCACCAGCACCACGGCCGCCGCCGCCGACCACGCCTGCGGACGGCAGGACGCCGGGTACGGCACCGGGGTGGGCAGGTCGGCCGCGTCGAAGCCGGCGAACAGCTCCGGGTAGCGGCCGTCGAAGGCCTCGCCCGCCGCGAGCAACCCGGCCACGACCTCGGCCGCCTGGCGCACGTGCCCGTCCTGCAGCAACCCGTGCAGGGCGATCGCCGTGTCGTGCGGCCACACCGAGCCGCAGTGGTAGCTCAGCGGCGAGTACCCGCCGGCGGCCGAGGACATGGTGCGCACGCCGAAGCCGCTCGACATCGACGGGTGCACCAGCCGGTCCGCGACGGCCAGGGACTCCGGCGCGGACAGGATCCCGGTGCCCAGCAGGTGCCCCATGTTGGATGCCGGGGCATCGACCGGGCGCTTGTCGCCGTCCAGCGCCAGCACCGGGTACCGGCCGAGGTCGTCGGCGGTCCAGAACCGCTCGCGGAACCGCACGGCCAGGTCCGCCGCGTAGCGGCGCCACTCGTCGGCGCCGGGCCGGCCGAAGGCGTCGAGCAGCGCGGCACCGGCGGTCGCCGCCTGGTAGGCGTAGCCCTGCACCTCGGCCAGCGCGACCGGACCCCGGGCGATGCGCCCGTCGGCGAACCGGACCGCGTCCGAGGAGTCCTTCCAACCCTGGTTGGCCAGGCCCCGGCCGGACCGGTCGATGTACTCCAGGAAGCCGTCGCCGTCCTGGTCGCCGTCCCGGCGCAACCAGTCCAGCGCGCGTTCGGCCGCCGGCAGCAGCGCCGCCACCTCGTCGGCGGGCATCCCCCAGCGCCAGGCGTCGGCGAGCAGGCAGACCCACAGCGGGGTGGCGTCGACGGTGCCGTAGTAGACCGGCGGCAGGAAGCCCTCGGCCGGGCCGCCGTCGGCCGCGACCAGCGGGCGGCGCACCTCGTGCAGGATCTTCCCGGGCTGGCTGGCGGTGCGCTCGTCCTCGCGGTCGCCCTGGCGGGCGGCCAGCGTGCGGAGGGTGCCGGCGGCCGCTTCCGTGCCCAGCGGCAGCGTCATCCGCGCCGCCCAGAGCGAGTCCCGGCCGAACAGCGTGAGGTACCACGGGCTGCCGGCGGCGTAGAAGACGTCCTCCGGTGACTGCGGTGTCGCCATCCGCAGCGCGGCCAGGTCCTGCACGGACCGCGCCACCAGCGGCCCGAGACGCCGGTCGTCCGCGGACACCTCGGGCAGCACGGCCGCGGCGCCGGTCGGCGGGACCACCACCGCTCCGGCGTCGAGCACCCGCACCAACCAGTTCACCGCCTGCTCGGACCGCGGCGGCACGGTGACCGTCCAGCCCACGGCGGCGACGGTGCCGGTGGCGGCGTCCGCCCCGGCCGGGTCCTCGGCGATCGCCACCGATGCCCCGGGAGCGCTCACCACGACACCGACGTGCGGGCCGCGCACCGACACCGCGCCGTCCTCCACGCGCAGCGGCCGGTCCACCGTCGCGTCGCCGGACTTGACCCGGTCCATCTCCGCCAGGTCGGCGGCGAGCGTCAGCGTCAGCTCGGCGGCCACCGGCACCGTGGAGGCGTTGACCAGGGTGAGGGTCTCGGCCATGCCGTCCACCCGGGCGGTCCGCCGGCGCCGCAGCCACACCGTGGGATCCGCACCCGGATTGCCGAGCCACCGCAGGACGCCGACGAACTCGGCGGTGTCCGCGGCGGAGACGGCCCCGGACACGGGTTCCGGCGCCGTCCCGTCCACGGCGACCCACGCGGAGCGGAGCACCCTCAGGTCCGCGCAGTACACGCCGTGGGCCGGCGCCGCCCCGATCTGCCCGTCGGCGCCGGACAACACCGTCGTCGGGGACCGCAGCGACGTCACCGCATCGTGCAGCAACGGCTGGCGCCCGGTGGCCGGGTGCCCGGGTGCCCGCGCGACGACCGCGCCGCTGCCGCTCCGGCCGTCCGGTAGCGACTCCGCCACGCTGAACCCCTCTCTGTGTCGCCTGCCCTGCGTCGCAGGGTCGCTGCCGTGCCCGGCGCCGCATCGTGGGCGCCCATTCTCGCCGGTATCGGCGCCGTCGGGATCGGCTGCCCCGGCGCCGGCCCGGCGCGGGGCCGCGTCGCCACCGGACCGGGCAGGCTGGTCGCGCCGTGGCGCAATCGTGACCCGCGGCCGTGGCGGCGCACTTGACAGCCCCCGGTGACCGCCAGAACACTACGACCAACGATTGGATCGTTCCAAGCCGATCACCCGGCTGCCGGAGCGATCCGCCCCGGGGTCCGGCGCCGCCTCCGGCAGGGCCCGCCGTGGGCGGCACCGTCCGCTCACACCGCCGGACTGGACTGCGATCTCGACGAAGAGAGGCCCCGTGACGGACGCCCGGCCCGACGTCGACGCGGGGACCGCAGGTCCCCCCGCCGGCGGACCGCCGGACGGCGTGCGCCCGGACGTCACCCACCCGCGGCCCACGCTCGACTCCGTCGCCGCTCGCGCCGGCGTGTCCCGGCAGACCGTCTCGAACGTGTTGAACCTCCCGCACCTGGTGCGCGCGGAGACGGCGCGGCGGGTGTCGGCGGCCATCGCCGAGCTGGGGTACCGGCCGCACCGCGCCGCCCAGCAACTGCGCACCCGGCGGTCCCGGCTGCTCGGCCTGCGGGTCGAGCTCTCCGCCGGGGACAAGGTCTTCGACCGGTTCCTGCACGCGCTCACCGAGGCGGCGGACCTCCGCGGTTACCGGGTGATGCTCTACACCGCCGGCGACGACGAGGCCGAGATCGCCGCCTACACCGAGCTCCGCGGCCGCTGGGACATCGACGGCGTCGTGCTGACCACCACCCACCCCGGCGACCGCCGAACGGCACACCTGGCCGGCGCCGGCCTGCCGTGCGTGACGTTCGGGCGCCCGTGGGACGACTCGGACCACCACCCGTGGGTGGACGTCGACGGCGCGGCCGGGACCGCGGAGGCCACCCGGCACCTGGTCGGCGCGGGGCGTCGCCGGATCGCCTTTCTCGGCTGGCCCGCGGGTTCGGCCGTGGGCGACGACCGGCTCGCCGGGTGGGCCGCCGCCGTGGCCGCCGCGGGTCTGCCCGCGCCGGAACCGGGCCGCAGCGTCAACGACCCGCAGGAGGCGCGGCGGGCGGCCGACGCGCTGCTCGACACGGTCCGGCCGGACGCCGTGGTGTGCGCCTCGGACCTGCTGGCACTGGGCGTGCTCTCCGCACTGACCGCCCGCGGCCGGATCGCGGGCCGTGACGTCGCCGTCACCGGGTTCGACGACACCGACATCGCCGCCCTGGTCGGCCTGTCCTCGGTGGCCCAGCCGCTGTCCGAGGTCGCCTCCGAGTGCGCCCGGCTCGTCACCGAGCTGGTCGAGGATCCCCGCCGGGCCGACACTCCCGAGCGGCTGCTGCTCGCACCCCGCCTGGTGGTGCGGGACTCGTCCTCCGGGCCGCCGTGACCTCCCGGTCCGGCCCGCCACCCGGCCGGCGCGACCGCGCCGGCCACCTCCACGAGAAAGAGAACCGCATCTGATGAACCGCCGGAAACTGACCCGGATCAGCGGGGGCGCCGCCGGCGTCGCCCTGCTGCTGACGCTCGCCGCCTGCGGCGGCGGGTCGTCGTCCTCGTCCTCCTCGTCCTCGTCCTCGTCCGCCGCCTCGACGGTCGAGTCGTCCTCCAGCGCGGCCGGGTCGTCCGCGGCCGGGTCGTCCGCCGCCGGGTCGTCGGCCGCCGGGTCGTCGGCCGCCGGGTCGTCGGCCGCCACGTCGGGCGGCTCGGGCAGCACCGCGAACCTGCCCGCGGCCAAGCTCTCCCTGCTGTTCGGCTCGTCCGGCAAGGCCGAGACCGACGCCCTGAACGCGGCCACCGCCGCCTGGGGCAAGCAGAGCGGGTCCACCGTCACGGTCACCCCGGCGCAGGACCTGGTCCAGCAGCTGGCGCAGGGCTTCTCGTCGAACAACGCGCCGGACGTCTTCTACGTCGGGGCGGACCAGTTCCCGAACTACGCCAAGGCGGGCAACCTCGCGGACTACGCCGACTCGCTGTCGAACGCGAACGACTTCTACCCGGCGCTCAAGCAGTCCTTCACCTACGACGGCAAGTTCTACTGCGCGCCCAAGGACTTCTCGACGCTGGCCCTGTTCATCAACAAGGACCTGTGGGCCAAGGCCGGCCTGACCGACGCGGACGTCCCGAAGAACTGGGACCAGCTGGAGACCGTCGCCAAGAAGCTGACCCAGGGCAACGTCGCCGGCCTGTCCGTCTCGCCCGAGCGCGACCGGATGGACGCGTTCCTGGTGCAGAACGGCTCCTACCTGGTCGACGACCAGGGCAAGCCGACCGCCAACAGCGAGCAGAACGTGCAGGCGCTGACCTTCGTCAAGAAGCTGGTCACCGAGGGCGCGCTGAAGTTCCCCAAGGACCTGGGTGCGTCGTGGGCCGGTGAGGCGTTCGGCAAGCAGCAGGCCGCGATGACCATCGAGGGCAACTGGCTGCTCGGTTCGCTCAAGGCCGACTACCCGAACGTCAAGTACACGGTGGCCGAGCTGCCGGCCGGCCCGACCGGCACCAAGGGCACGCTGTCCTTCACCAACTGCTGGGGCATCTCCGCCACCACCAAGAGCCCCGACCAGGCCAAGGCGCTCGTGGAGTACCTGACGTCCACGCCGCAGCAGCTCGAGTTCGCCAAGGCGTTCGGCGTCATCCCGTCCGTGCAGTCGGCGCAGGCCCAGTACCTCAAGGCCTTCCCGGCCAACCAGCCGTTCGTCAACGGCGTCGCCTACGCCAAGGGCGTCGTCTCGGCGCCGGGCATCACCGACGTGCTCGACGACTTCAACTCGCAGCTGCAGTCGCTGGCCACCGCGGATCCCAAGGAGATCCTCGACTCGGTCCAGGACAACCTGTCCAGCGCGCTCGGCGGCTGACCGCACCGCACCCACCGGTTCGCCGGCCGGCCGTCCCGCTCCGCACTCGCGCGGTGCGGGACGGCCGCCCCGGTGGCCACCCACCAGCCCCGGTGCCGTCCGGCCGACGCCCGGCCGGGCGGCACCGGCACCACGTGGGCAGCGGCCCCGCCCACCGCCGATCCCTGCAGTGACATGTCCACGGGCATCCCCACGGACACCCCCACGGACACCCCCACGGACACCGCCATCGGAGCGCGCCATGACGACCTTTTCGGGCCAGCCGGGTCTCGAGCAGACCCTCGGGCAGGCCGCGTCCCTCGACGCCCCGGCCCGCCCGCCCCGTCGCGGCCGCAGCAAGGGACCGGGCATCCGCGGGCGTGAAGGTGCTGCCGGCTGGCTGTTCGTCACCCCGACGATCGTGATCATCGGCCTGTTCCTGCTGCTCCCGGTGTTCGCCGCGCTGTGGGTGTCGCTGTCCGACTGGACCGGCAAGGGGTCGCCGCTCGGCGCCCACTTCGTCGGGATGGACAACTACGACGCCCTGCTGGGGAAGTCCGGTCTGGCGCAACGGAACCTGGCCACGTCGCTGCGCAACAACCTCTACTACGTCATCCTCGTGGTGCCGCTGCAGACCATCCTGGCGCTGGGGCTCGCGCTGGTGCTCAACCGGCGGCGGCTGCGCGGCAAGGGCTTCTTCCGGACGGCGTTCTACTTCCCGTCGGTGACCAGCTCGGTGGCGATCGCCATCGTGTTCCTGTTCCTGTTCAACGCCAGCGGCGTGGTGAACGCGGTGCTGCAGTGGTTCGGCGTCCGCGGCCCCAACTGGTTCGCCGACCCGCGCGGCGTGCTGCAGCTGCTGCTCGGCGCGCTCGGCGTCGACACCGACAACCCGCCGTCCTGGCTGTCGGCGCACCGGTTCCTGGGACTGTCCTGGTGGCAGTGGCTCTCGGGTCCGTCCATCGCCATGTGCGCGATCATCGTGCTCGCCGTGTGGACCACCGGCGGCACTTTCATGCTCATGTTCCTGGCCGCGCTCCAGGACATCCCGGCCGACATCGAGGAGGCGGCCGCCGTCGACGGCGCCTCCGGCTGGCAGACCTTCCGCAAGGTGATCCTGCCGCAGCTCAAGCCGACGCTGTACCTGGTAGTCACGCTGGGGCTGATCGGCACCTGGCAGGTGTTCGACGCGATCTACATCATGTCGCAGGGCCAGCCCTCGAACACCACGCTGACCCCGGCGTTCCTGTCGTACCGGACCTCGTTCACCGACGGGAAGTGGGGACAGGGCGCGGCGATCGCGTTCATCCTGTTCGCCATCATCGTCGTCTTCAGCCTGATCCAGCGGTTCGTCATGCGCGAGCGGAAGACCCTGCCGCGCCGCCGCCGCTTCGCCTCCTGGGAGGGCAAGTGACCACCACCCTGGCCGGCCGCCGCTCCGCCGGCCCGACCGAGGCGCTGCCGGCGCCGCTGCACACCCGGCGGTCCCGGTTCGGCTGGCTGGCGTACCTGGTGCTGATCTTCTTCGCGCTGATCTACATCTACCCGTTCCTGATCCAGATCGGGACCTCGTTCAAGACCGAGCCGGACGCCACCGGATCGCCGCTCAACCCGATCCCCGGCACCTGGACGCTGGAGGCCTTCCGGCAGCTCGGGCAGGCCGACTTCCCGCGCTGGTTCTTCAATTCCGTGTTCGTCACGTTCTTCGTGACGATCGGGCGGGTCTTCCTGGACTCGCTCGCCGGATACGCGCTGGCACGCCTGCACTTCCGCGGCCGGACGGCCATCTCCGGTGCCCTGATCGCCGTCATGGCGGTGCCCGGCGTGGTGCTGCTGATCCCCAAGTACCTGGTGCTGGTGCAGCTGCACATGTACAACACCTACTGGGCGCTGATCGTGCCGCTGCTCTCGGACGCCGCCGGGGTGTTCATCATGCGGCAGTTCTTCGTCAACATCCCGGTCGAGGTGGAGGAGGCCGCCCGCATCGACGGCGCCTCGATCTTCAAGACGTTCTGGTCGGTGGTGCTGCCGATGGCCCGCCCGGCCGTGATCACCCTGACCATCCTGTCGTTCCAGGCGTCGTGGAACGAGCTGCCGCACTACATCGTGGCGGCGCAGGACCCCAAGCTGAACACCCTGACCAAGGGCGTCGCCACGCTGGCGTCCGGGTCGCTCGGCAGCGGCAACCAGTTCCCGCTCAAGATGGCGGCCGCGCTGCTGATGACCATCCCGGTCGCCGTCGTGTTCTTCGTGTTCCAGCGGTACTTCGTCCGGGGGGCGGGCGCCGGGGCCGTCAAGGGCTGACGGCCCGGCACCGCGGGCCGCGGTGCGACGCCGCCCCGGACGGACCGGGCGGTGCGCCGTCAGCCCACGGCGGCCGGCGCGGGCATGTCGAGCAGCGCGGCCAGCTCCCCGGTCAGACCAGCGCGGCGGCCGGCGGGCAGCGCGCGGCCGTCGACCGTGGTGACGGGGGCCAGCAGCCGCACGCTCGAGGTGAGCCACACCGCGTCGGCGGCGAACAGGTCGGCGACGGTCACCCGCTCGCGGGCGATCGCCCAGCCGGCCGCCGCCGCGGCCGCGAACAGCCGCTCGGCGGTGATGCCGGCGAGGATGCCCTCGGGCGGCGGTGTCACCAGCGACCGGCCGCGGGCCAGCACGACGGTCGCGGTCGGCGCCTCCAGCAGCGTCCCGTCCGTCCCGACGAACACCACGTCGTCGGCGCCGTGCGCGGCGGCCCAGCGCAGCGCGGCCATGTTGGTCGCGTAGGACAGCGTCTTCGCCCCGGCCAGCAGCCAGGGCGCCCGGGCCACCGCGGGGCCGTCGAACCCGCGGTCCAGGGCGAGCACCCCGATCCCCTGCCGCTGGGCGAGCAGCCGCGGACCGACCGGGCTGCGGACCACGAAGCAGGTGGCGGGGCCGTCGTCGGGTCCGCGGGTGGCGGTCAGCCGCACCGACCACTGCCCCGCCGGCCGGTCGGCGAGGACCGCGTCGACGCCCCGCGACCACTCCGTTCGATCCGGGATGTCGACCTCGAGCGCGGCCGCGGACCGGCCCAACCGGTCCAGGTGCTCCGAGAGGTCACGGGGCTCGCCGTCGACGGCCAGCGTCGTCTCGAAGACGCCGTCGCCGCGGACCACCCCCGCGTCGTCGGGGCGCAGCAGGGGTTCGGTGGCGGGGAGCAACCGCCCGTCGAGCAGGGCCACCAGCGAGGTACCGGTCACCGGCGGAGCGTATGCCAGCCCCGGCGGCGCGACCGGCCCGCGCGGACCGGCGCCGCCGGCCGGCGCGCCGGTCACAGCTTGCGGAGCCGGACCCGCTGCACGCTGTGGTCCGGCCCCTTGGTCAGCACCAGGTTGGCCCGGCCCCGGGTCGGCAGGATGTTCTCCACGAGGTTGACCTCGTTGATCGCCGACCAGAAGCCGATGGCCAGCTCGACGGCCTGATCGTCGGGCACGGCGGCGAACCGGCTGAAGAACGAGTCAGGGTCGGCGAACGCGGTCTGCCGCAGCCGCAGGAACCGCTCGACGAACCACTGGCGGATGTCGGCGGTGTCGGCGTCGACGTAGATCGAGAAGTCGAAGAAGTCGCTCACCGCGAGCGCACTGGCGTCCGTCCCGGGCCGGGCGGGCTGCAGCACGTTCAGCCCCTCGATGATCAGGACGTCCGGGCGGTGCACCACGACCTGCTCGTCCGGGAGGATGTCGTACGTCAGGTGGTCGTACTTGGGGGCCCGCACCTCGGGCGCGCCGGACTTGACCGCGGCGACGAACTCCAGCAGCGCGCGCCGGTCGTAGGACTCGGGAAACCCCTTACGGCCCATCAGATCCCGCTGCTCGAGGACGGAGTTGGGGAACAGGAAACCGTCCGTGGTGACCAGCTCGACCTTGGGGGTGTCGGGCCAGCGGGCGAGCAGTTCGCGCAGCACCCGGGCGGTCGTCGACTTGCCGACCGCCACCGACCCGGCGACGCCGATGACGAACGGGGTGCGCGCCGACCGCTCGCCGAGGAAGGTGCTGGTCACCCGGTGCAGCGCGCCGGTCCCGGCGACGTACAGGTTGAGCAGCCGGGACAGCGGCAGGTAGACCGTCTCCACCTCGGCCAGGTCGATCGGGTCCTCGAGCCCGGCCAGCCGGGCCAGCTCGTCGCCGGTCAGCGGCAGCGGCGTCGACTGCGCCAGTGCCGCCCACTCGTCCCGCGCCAGCTCGACCCACGGGGTGACCCCGGCCCGGCGCGCACCGCGCGGGCCGTCGCCGCCGGTGTCGCCGCCCGGCTCGATCAACGCGGCGACCCGGTCGAGCAGCGGCCCTGCGTCCTCGCGTGCCATGAGCGCCAAGTCTGCCCGCCACCGGCCGCGACGGCCGCTCCGGCGGCCGGTCCGGTGGCTGGGATCACAGCCGCGCGGCGGCCCCGACGGGTCGCGCCACGCACGGTCGGCGCCGGGTGCGAGCGCGGTGCCCGCCGGCTCCGGGCACGGCCCGCGCGACCGGCCGTCACCGTCGCCGGCGCGCCTAGCATGGGGCCGTGACCGGTTCCGACGTGCCGCCGACCTCCCCCCTGCTCGGCCTGCCCGGCGCGGTCGCCGCGGACCGGCCCGACGCCGGGGTGGCCTGGCACTACGGCGACCCGATGCGGGAGCAGCGCGCCGCCGAGGAACGGGCGGCGCTGGTGGACCTGTCGCACCGCGGGCTCGTCCGGATCACCGGCCCCGACCGGCTGCGCTGGCTGCACACCCTCGCCTCCCAGGAGCTGGGCGAGCTGCCGGACGGCGGCACGACCCAGGCGTTGCTGCTGTCGCCGCAGGGACACGTCCTGCACCACCTGGGGGTCACCGACCTGGACGGCACGACGTGGCTCGACACCGAGGCCGCCACCGTCCCGGCGCTGCTGGACCACCTGCAGCGGATGGTCTTCTGGTCCGACGTGCAGGTCCACCCGGCCGGCGCCGAGTGGGCGCAGCTGCGCGTCGTCGGACCCGAGGCCGCGTCGGTGGCGGTCGCCGCCGGCCTGGTCGAGCAGGCACCGGCAACCGGGACGGCCGTGGCGCTGGCCGGTGGCGGGACGGCCCGGGGGCCGGTCGGCCGCGAGGCCGGCGCCGTCGACCTGCTGGTGCCGCGGGCCGAGCTCGGCGCCGTCGCCACGCGGCTGCTGTCCGCCGGCGCCAGGGCCGCCGGGTCCTGGGCGTGGTCGGCGGTGCGCGCCGCGGCCCGCATCCCACGTTGGGGCGTCGACACCGACGACCGCACCATTCCCAACGAGCTGTCCTGGCTCGACGACGCCGTGCACCTGCACAAGGGCTGCTACCCCGGCCAGGAGACCGTGGCGCGGGTGCTCAACGTCGGGCGACCGCCGCGGCGGCTGGTGCTGCTGCACCTGGACGGGTCGGTCGACCGGCTGCCGGAGACCGGCAGCACGGTGCTGTCCGCCGAGGGCCGCCCGGTCGGCCGGGTCGGCACCGTGGCGCAGCACCACGAGCTCGGGCCGGTGGCGCTGGCCCTGGTCAAGCGCGGCGTCGCGGCCGGCGCTCCGCTGCTGGCCGACGGCGTCGACGCCGCCGTCGATCCCGACGACGACGCCGCCGAGGTCGCCACCCCACTGTCCGCGGTGGACCGCCGGCAGTGGGCGGACCTGCGCCGGCGCTGACGGCCGCGTGGCACCGGGGACGGCCCGGGGAGATCCGGTGCGGACCGGTCCCGCCGGCGGCCGCGCCACCCCGGCAGGGCTGGCTACAGTCGGGGCCGTGACGACTCCGGTGACCGCGACCACCGCTCCTGCCCTGGTGACGCTGGACGAGATCCGGGACGCCGCCACCCGGATCGCCGGACATGCCGTCCGGACGCCGCTGCTGCCCTCGCCGTGGCCGGGTCTGTGGCTCAAGCCCGAGAACCTGCAGCCGATCGGCGCCTTCAAGATCCGCGGCGCGCTGACCGCCGTCTCCCGGATGGATCCCGAGGTGCGGGCCCGCGGGATCCTCGCGCACTCCTCGGGCAACCACGCGCAGGCGGTGGCGTACGCGGCGCGGCTCTTCGGCGTCGACGCCCACATCGTCATCCCGGACAGCGCGCCGGAACGCAAGGTGGCCGCCACCCGGGCCCTGGGCGCGACGGTCGAGCTGGTCCCGCTCGCGCAGCGGTTCAGCCGCCCGGCCGAACTCGCCGCCACCACCGGCAAGGCCATGGTCCCGCCGTTCGACGACCGTGACGTGGTCAGCGGCCAGGGCACCGTCGGGCTCGAGATCGCCGAGGACTCCGCCGGGGTCGGTGGTGTCGACACGGTGCTGGTGCCGGTGTCCGGCGGCGGCCTGCTCGCCGGCATCGCCGCGGCGGTCACCGCGCTGCTGCCGGGGACCAAGGTCGTCGGGGTGGAACCGGAGCTGGCCGGCGACGCGGCGGAGTCGTTCCGGGCCGGCGAGCGCCGCGCCTGGGCGTCGGCCGACACCGCCCGCACCATGGCCGACGGGCTCCGCGTCGACAGCGTCGGCGTCGTCCCGTGGGAGCACATCCGGACCCAGGTGCACGACATCATCACCGTCACCGAGGACGAGATCGCCGATGCCACCAGGCGTCTGGCGCTGGAGGCGCGGCTGGTGGCGGAACCGTCCGGGGCCGTGGCCCTGGCCGGGTACCTGCACCACGCCGACCGGCTGCCCAGCGGCACCACCGTCGCGGTCCTCTCCGGCGGCAACATCGACCCGGCGCTGTTCCGGTCGCTGCTGGGCGGCTGAGCCGCCGCCCACCCGGCCCGCCCGAGCCCCCGCCCACCCAACCCGCCCCAGCCCCCGCCGACCCGGGTCCGCCCGGCACCCCGGTCGCCGGGCGGCCGCCGGGGACGCGAGGATGCTCCCCATGCCGCACAGCACCGAGGACGCACCGCACGTCCCCCTGGTCCATGTCGTCCGCTCCGGGTTCCACGAGGGGACGCACTTCGGCGCGGTGGTGGTGACCGGGCCGGGCGGCGAGGTCCTGCACGCCCGGGGCGGCGTCGACGCCGCGGTCTTCCCGCGCTCGTCGAACAAGCCGTTCCAGGCGGTGGCCATGCTGGCGGCCGGCGCCGAGCTGGCCGGGGCAGACCTGGCGCTGGCGTCGGCGTCGCACTCCGGCGAGCCCATGCACACCGAGCGGGTGCAGGCGATGCTGGACCGGGTCGACCTCACCGAGGACGACCTGGGATGCCCGCCGGCGCTGCCGCTCGACGAGGCCGCGCGGCTGTCGGTGCTGGCCGCCGGCGGCGGGCCGCGGCGGCTGGCCATGAACTGCTCCGGCAAGCACGCCGGCATGCTGACCGCCTGCGTCGCGGCCGGCTGGGATGTCGCGTCCTACCTGGACCCGGACCACCCGCTGCAGCAGGCCGTGGCGCGCCAGGTCGCCGAGCTGTCCGGCGAGCAGCCGTCCGCGGTGGGCGTCGACGGCTGCGGGGCGCCGCTGTTCGCCGTGTCGCTGACCGGGCTGGCCCGCGCCTTCGGGCGGGTGGCGGCCGCGACGGACGGCGAGCCGGCGCTGGTCGCCGCGGCCATGCGGCACCACCCGGAGATGGTCGGCGGCACCGGTCGCGAGGACACCCGGCTGATGCAGCGGCACCCGGAGCTGCTCGTCAAGGGCGGCGCCGAGGGCGTGCACTGCGCCGCCCTGCCGGACGGCAGCGCGGTCGCCGTCAAGATCTCCGACGGTGGCGACCGGGCCCGGATGCCGGTGCTGGTGGCGGGGCTGCGGATGCTCGGCGTCGGGTCCGAACTGCTCGACGAGCTGGCCACCGGCACGGTGCTCGGCGGCGGCCGCCCGGTCGGCGTGGTGGAGCTCGCGCCGGACGTCTTCTGACGGTCGCGCGCGGGCCGGTCCGCGGCGGTCGGCGGGCCGCGAGCTGTGTCCCGCGCCGCCCGCGGAAGGTCGTGCGCAACCTGTACGATCGGGGGCACGACAGACAACTGAGCTGGGGCCGCCGCTCGTCGGCCGCCCCCTTTTCTACGTGCGAGGGGGTCCGCTCATGGGGCGAGGCCGTCAGAAGGCAAAGCAGACCAAGGTCGCGCGGGATCTCAAGTACCACGTGAGCGACCTGGACGCGCGGGCCCTGCAGCGTGAGCTGTCCGGCGCCCCCTTGCCCGAGCCGACCACCGGCGCCGCCGTCGAGGACATCGACGACGACGACGAGGACTACACGAAGTACCTCCCCGACGACGACGACGAGCCCGCAGGCGGGTACGCCTCGAGGTCGTCGCGCCGCTGACCCGGACGGGTGTGGCCGGTGGCGCAGGCCGCCGGCCGTTGTCGTGTGCCCGCGGATCCGTCGGCGACGGTCCACCCGGCGGACGTCACCACTCCAGGGAGCCGCGCCGGCGCTGATGCCGGCGTCGGCAGGACCGTGACCCCCGCGGCGTCAGCCACCACGGGCGCGGCACGGCGCCGGCCGGGCCGGCGCCCACGAGCAAGGGGCAACGGGTGACGCAGTTGGGTGGGCCGGCCGATCCGTGGCGCACCCCCGGGCCGGCGCCGTCCTGGTCGGCTCCTCCGGGTGTCCTCCCGCCGCCGCCGCCCGGAGCCGTCGGCCGGGTGGGTCCGCCGATCCCGGGTCCGGGGTGGTGGCCCTACCCTCCGCCGCCGCGCCGGCCGCGGATGAGCCTGCGCAGCGTGCCCGACGGCCGCACCGCCGTCCCGCCGGCAGGGTGGCTGCCGGTGGTCACCGTCGCGGTCCTGGCGACGACCACGGCCGACGTCGTGGCCGACGACCACCTGCCCCGGTGGTGGTGGCTGGCCACACTGGCGGTCTGCATCGCCGGCTACCTGGGCACCGTCGCGGGTCTGCGCCGGCTGCGACGCCGGCCCGGCCCGTCGGGCAGCACCCCGCCGACCGTCCCGATCCCCGTCGTGCCGACCGGTCCCACCGCCCGGCCGGCGAGGGGGCCGGCGCGGCTCCGGCGCCCTGCGGTGCTGCTGGCCTCCGCGCTCGCCGCGCTCGGCGCCAGCTTCGCCTGGTCGGTCGCGTCGGCGCCGTTCCTGCACCAGCGCCCGGTCTCGATCCCCGGCGTGCCCACCGTCGGCGGCGCCGTCGGCCGGGCGGCCCTGCTGGCCCTCAACACCTCGGTCCTCGAGGAGTGCAGCGTCGCGCTGGTCGTGCTGACCGCCGCGATGGTGACGGACCGGTTCCGCCCCCGCCACTGGGACCCGCGGTCGGTCGCCGTCGTCGCGGTGACCGCCGGCACCGCGGTCCGGGTGCTGCTGCACGTCCCGCTGTGGGGCGTCGGAGCGGTGGCCCGTGTCGGGCTCGCCGTCGTGCTGGCCTGGCTGTTCTGGCGGACCCGGCGGATCTGGCCGCTCGTCCTCGCCCACGTGCTGTGGGACACCGTCGTGCTGCAGTCGGCGATGTCCCCGGCGCTGGAGGTCAAGGCGCTGTGCGGGCTGGCGGTCCTCGGCTGGGGCGTCGCCGGCACCGTGGTGACGATCGTCGCGCTGGTCCGCAGCCGGCGGCTGGTCCAGGCGGAGACCCTGGCCGCCCGGCGCCGCCCGGCCGATGGTCGGTGGCCCGGGTCCTGGCCGCCCGCGGGCGCTCCAGGTTCGTGGCCACCCGCCGGCGCACCCGGTCCGTGGCCGGGCATCGGCGCTCCCGGTCCGTGGCCTCCCGGTCCCTGGCCACCCGCGGACGTGCCCGGTCACCGGCCCCCGGAGCGGGTCGACGGGAACCGATCGCAGCCGTTCTGACCCGGACCGTCCGCCGACGGGCAGGGGTGCGGCGGACGGCACGCCCACTGCTCCGCGGGATCGGCCAGCAGAGCCCGGACGCCACCGCCCGTGGCTCCGCGGTCGCGGTCGGCCGTTCGAGGGGTCCGACTGCCCGCCCGCGCGGGAGGGGTGAACAGCGCGGTCGGAAGGCCGGCCGGGCTGTCGATGCGCCGCAACTGCTCGGCAGTCGACCGGACGGCCGCCCCGGCCGGTCCGCACCCTCCCGGCAGCCCCGGCTCCGGTCCGCCGCCGCGCAGTCCGGCGCCGAGGGCTGCGCGCCGGGAACCCGATCAGTCGTCGTCGGTGTGGTCGCGCTGTCCGCTGTGGACGATCTCGTACATCGCCGGCGTGGACCGGAAGTCCGCCCAGGCGGGGCCCGTGGCCAGCTTCCGGAAGCGTTCGTCGTGGCCGGCGCGGAGGTCGTCCGCCGATCGCCACTCGGCGAGGTTGACGAAGCGGTACCGGGCGTCCGGCATGAGCGAGCGTTGCAGCCGGTGGTTGACATAGCCCGGCCGAGTGACCATGTAGCCGTTGACCTCGGTCCACAGGCGGAGGAAGTCGTCGTCCCTGCCGACGGGAACCTCGAAACAGTTGACGAACTGCACCATCCCGAACACCTCTCTCGAGTTGCACAACTGTGCAATGACTGCACAAGTGTCACCTCGAGAGGGGCTGCTGTCAATCGCCGTGGGCCACGCCGCCGCGGGTCTTCGCACCGGACCGGGGGGGTGGGTCGGTGGCGTTCGTTGCCGCCGAGATCAGGGCCCGGACCGTCCACAGGACGGTCGCAACAGCGTCGTCCAGCGCCTGACCGCGGAGGTCCTGCAGGACGATCAGTGCCTCCCAGCCGACCACCGTGGTGAGGGCCGAGAGCAGGCGATCCCGCTGACGCTCGTCGAGCTCCTCGCGCAACGGCTCGAGAGCGGCCTCGATCCACTGGACCCGCCGGTAGCCCCGCACCGGACCCGACCGATCTGCGACCGGTGGCTGGTCCACCGTCAACCGCAGCAACGACCGTCCCAGTGCCAGGGTCCGTGCGGACTGGGCCACGACCTCCTCGATCATCGCCACCGTCCTGTCCGCAGGTCTTCCCTGCGAGCCGACAGCGGTGATCGCCTCGTCGACGGCGCCCTGACTGAGTGCACCGAGGGTTGCGTCGATCAGCAGGTGCTCCAGCGTCGGGAAGTGCATGTAGACCGTCCGCCGGGAGACCTCGGCCGCCTCCGCGACCTCGGCGACCGAAGGATCGCGGCCGGCCGCCAACAACGCGGTGGCCGCTTCCACGATGGCCGTTCTGGTGCGGCGCCGTTGTCGGTACCGACCGGCCTGCTGCTCCGCCTCGGACAGGTCCACCACTTCCCCAGTCGAACCGTCCGCCCTCCACGCGTGTCTCGCTGCGCCAACGTACCGCTGACCACCCGTTTCGTGGCATCGCACAGGGCGCGGCCCGGACCAGCCCTGCGGAACGGGCTGCCGGCGCACCCGGTGCACCGCCGCCTGCAGGAGCTACCGGCCGTCGGTGCGGCGCAGGCCGTCGACGAACACGGCGACCATCCGCTGCGCCCGCTCCGTGCCGCCGTCGGCGGCCGGCACGCAGAGATTGGCCACGGTGTGCAGGATGTCGCGCGCGTCGACGTCGTCCCTGGCCTGGCCGGCCTCGACCGCCGAGTGCAGCAGGCCCTCCAGGGCCGGGCCCAGGTGCGCATCGAAGTAGCCGGGCAGGGCACCGAACGCCGGGTCCCCGGAGTGCAACGCCGCGGCGAGACCGCGCTTGGCGGCGAGGAACTCGGTGTAGCGCAGCAGCCACCGGCCCAGCGCCTCACCCGGCTCGTGGGCGGCGGCCAGCACGGGGGCCGCGGCGGCGCAGGCGTCGACCTCGCGCCGGAACACCGCGGCGACGAGGTCGGAGCGTTGCGGGAAGTGCCGGTACAGGGTGGCCAGCCCGACGCCGGCCTCGCCGGCGATGGTCCGGATCGGCGCGTCCACGCCGGCCGTCGCGAACACCGTGGTGGCGGCGCGCACCAGGGCGTCGACGTTCCGCTGCGCGTCGGCCCGCGGACGGCGTCCCGCCTCCCCGGTCACGGGACCTCCTTGCGTAAACGGAACAACGATCCGTATGGTGGAGCGAGTCAACCGGATCGTCGATCCGCATCGCCACTGTAGCCCGCGGGCCGCCGTGCGCGCGGGTCGACGTGCCGCCACCACCCCACCCCAGGAGTCACCGTGCATTACCGCACCCTCGGCGCGACCGGCATCCGGGTCAGCCCCTTCGCCCTCGGCACCATGATGTTCGGCGCGCTGGGCAACCCGGATCACGACGACTGCATCCGGATGATCCACCGCGCGCTCGACGCCGGCGTCAACCTCGTCGACACGGCCGACATCTACGCCTCCGGCGAGTCGGAGGAGATCGTCGGCAAGGCCCTGCAGGGGCGGCGCGACGACGTCGTGCTCGCCACCAAGCTCGGCCTGCCGATGGGCGACGACCCCAACCGCCGGGGTGCCTCCCGCCGGTGGATCGTGGCCGAGGTCGAGCACTCGCTCCGCCGGCTCCGCACCGACCACATCGACCTCTACCAGGTCCACCGCCCCGATCCCGACACCGACGTCGAGGAGACGCTGTCCGCCCTCACCGATCTCGTCCGCGCAGGGAAGGTCCGTGCGATCGGCTCGTCCGCCCTCCCGGCCTCCGACATGGTGCACGCGCAGTGGGTGGCCGAACGGCGCGGGCTGGAGCGGTTCCGCACCGAGCAGCCGGCCTACTCCATCCTGGACCGGGGCATCGAGGCCGAGGTGCTGCCCGTCGCCCAGCGCCACGGCCTGGGTGTCCTCGTCTGGAGCCCGCTGGCCAAGGGGATGCTGACCGGCCGCATCCGCCGCGAGCAGCCGACCGACCTGCGGCGCGTCGAGCGCTTCACCAGCCTCCGGGACGAGAGCCGGTTGGCCGCGGTGGAGCGCCTGGTGGCGCTGGCCGACGAGGCGGGCCTGCGGATGACCCACCTGGCGATGGCGTTCGCGATCGCGCACCCCGGGGTGACCAGCGCGCTGATCGGCCCGCGCACCGGCGAGCAGCTCGACGACCTGCTGGCCGGGGCCGAGGTGACCCTCTCCGACGACGTGCTGGACCGCATCGACGCCGTCGTCGCGCCGGGCACGAACGTCGGTGCGCCGGACCAGGCGACCTACCTGCCGCCCGCGCTGCGCGACCCGGACCTCCGGCGCCGCCCGGCCGGCCGGCGGGCGGCGTCCGCGGCCTGACCGTGCGCCCGGCCGGCGGTCAGCGGTCGGCGAGCCAGGCCAGCTGGCGCCCGCGCCGCCAGCACCGGCCGACCGCCTCGCTGCGCAGCGTCGACCCGTCGGGCACCGTCACCCCGAGGATGCTGTGCCCGGAGGCGGGTCGGTCGCCGAACGTCGGCACCCCGGGCGCGACGCCCACGCCCTCGACCGACACCCACGCCAGGGGCCGGCGGTGCGCCTCGACCTCGAGGCGCCGCAGGAAGTCCCGGCGGCGCTCGGGCGTCCAGCGCGACAGCACCCAGGTCGTGGTCACCACCGGCAGCACGCCGGCGGGCACCCCCCCGACGGCCTCGGACAGCAGGTCCACCGGATCCCCGCGGACCAGTGACCGGGGCACGGCGGCCGCCAGCGCGATCTCCTGGTCGAGCCGGGCGGCCGCCCCGGCGGCGTCCGGCGGGACGCAGGCGCGCAGCCAGCGGCCGTCGTCGGGGTCGCCGACGTCCAGCGGATCCGGGTCGACACCCACGCGCGCCACCACCTCGGGGACCGGCCGGGACGGGACGCCGTGCCCGCCGACCACGGAGGCGGACCGCTGCACGGTCGACGCCGGGTCGCCGAGAACGGTGCCGTCGTCGTAGCGGACGCACACCCGGTCGACCACCAGGTTCAGTGCGGCCGGCCGCGCCACGTCGACCAGTCCGATCCGCGCGGCACCGGTGCGGTGGGCGGCCGCGGCGACGACCGGGTACAGCGCCGCCCAGCGCCCGGTCTCGTCGCCGCACGGCGCGCGCCGGGCCGCCGTCGCCAGCACCGCGCCGGAGTCCCGGAGCAGCACGGCGACCGCGGCGGCCGCCGCGGCCGGGCCGTCACCGGCGGCGTAGGCGGCGGCCAGGGCCGGAGCCCGGCCGGCCACGGCCAGGTCGTGCAGGGCCGCCAGCAGCGCTGCGGGCCGGCGGGCGCGCCCCGGCGCTGCGGCGAGCACCTGCAGCGCCGGGTCCGACCGGCTCACGGCCAGCGCGACGTGTCCGGACAGCGACGCCACGTCGCAGGTTTCGCCGAACCGGCGGTAGACCTCGGACGGCGTCGCCACCGGGCGACGGTAGCCCGGGACCCTCGCGCCCGTCCCCCCGGCCGGCCGGGACGGCGGACGGTGCGACAGACTCGGCGGGCACCCACGCACCGTCCGGAGGCACACCGTGACCACTCCCCTGCACCGACTGGCCGACGAGCTGAACACCCGCCTGTTGCGGGCCGACCCCTTCGGGGCGTCGGAGTTCGGACTCCAGGAGTACGACGCGCTGGTCCCCGACGCGTCCCCGGAGGGCGAGGCGGAGCTGCGGGCGGACCTGGGCCGGATCCGCGACCGGGTCGCCGAGCTGGCCGGGCCGGGCACGGACCTGTCGGCGGACGAGGCGACGCTGGCCGCGGCGATCGACGCCTTCGCCGGTGGCGCGCTGCTCGACCTGGACATCGCCGCCGTCGAGTACACGGTGACGCCGCACCCCTGGTCCGGCCCGGCCACCCTGGTGGCGATCGCGTCGCGGACCAAGCTCGCGGACGGCGACGCGGCCGAGGCCTACCTGTCCCGGCTGCGCGGCTCGGCAGGCTGGATCGACGCGGTCACCGGCCGGCTCCGGGCCGGCGCCGCCAACGGGCTCACCCCCGTCTCGACGCTCACCGCCAACGCCCTGACGTGGGTGGACGCCGTCCTCGCCGACCCGGCACCCCGCGCCCTGATCAGCCCGGAGCCGCCGGCCGGGTGGGACGGCGCGGACGGGTGGCGGGAGCGGCTCGTCGCCGTCGCGACCGACACCGTCCGGCCCGCCCTGGAGCGCTGGCGGGACGCCGTCCGGGACGAGCTGCTGCCGGTGGCCCGCGACGACGACCGGGCCGGCCTGGTGTGGTTGCCCGGCGGCGAGCAGCGGTACGCCGACGCGATCCGCCGGCACACCACGCTGCCGCTGGCCGCGCAGGAGATCCACGAGATCGGGCTGGAGGCGGTGGGCCGCCTCGAGGCGCGCGCCGTCGAGCTGGGGGCGCAGCTCGACCTGCCCGACCTCGACGCCGTGCACGCCGCCTTCCGGGCCGGCACCCTGACCGACGCCCAGGAGGCGCTGGGGCTGGTGCGGGCCGCCGTCCGCCGCGCCGAGGCGGTCGCCGACCGGGTCGTCGCGCCGCCGCTGCCGCCGCCGTGCGCGGTGGAGCCCATGCCGGAGCCGGTCGCGTCGAGCGGCACCGCGCCGCACTACACCCTGCCGCGCACCGACGGGACCCGGCCGGGCACGTACTGGTTCAACACCCTGCTGCCGACCATGGGCACCGGCTGGGATCTCGAGGCCGTGGCGTTCCACGAGGCCGTGCCCGGACACCACCTGCAGCTGGCCCGGGCCCAGGCGAACACCGCGCTGCCGGCCCTGCTCACCCAGAGCCTGGTGACGGTGCACGCGGAGGGCTGGGGGCTCTACACCGAGCGGCTGTCCGGCGAGCTCGGCCTGTACAGCGACGTGCGCCAGGAGATCGGCGCCGTGTTCGCCGAGCTGCACCGGGCCGCCCGGCTCGTCGTGGACACCGGGATCCACGCCCTGGGCTGGAGCCGGGAGCAGGCCCGCGGGTACCTGCTGGACCACATGCCCGCCCCCGAGCCGTTCCTGACGTCGGAGACCGACCGGTACATCGCCTGGCCCGGCCAGGCCCTCGCGTACATGACCGGCCAGCGCGAGATCCTGCGGCTGCGCGACGTCGCCCGTGACGCGCTCGGCGCCGGCTTCGACCTGCCGGGCTTCCACGGCGCGGTGCTGGACCACGGCTCGCTGCCGCTGCCGGCGCTGGGTGTCGTGGTGCGGCGGTGGGTCGACGAGCAGCGGCCGGCGGCGGGCTGACCGGGCGTCCGGGTCCGCTGCTGGTCACCGGCCGACGGGCGGTCAGTCCCGGACGACGCTGCCGCCCCGGACGGCGACGTACCGCTCCGGCCGGATGGTGATGACGACCCGGACGTCGGCGTCCTGGATCGGGTAGACGTTGCCGTACCGCTCCTGCAGCGACCGGTAGAACGCCGCGTCGGCGGTGTCGTCCTCGACGGACTCGACGACGCCGCGGACCTCGAGGAACCGGTACTGGTCCGCCGGGTCGGCCATCGACAGCGCCACCCGGGGCTCGTGCGCCAGGTTGGCGAACTTCTGCCGGTTCCTGGTGTGCGTCAGCCGGATGCGGGAGCCGTCCCAGTCGAACTACATGACGCTGCTCTGCGGCGACCCGTCCGGCCGGACGGTGGCCAGGCGAACACCGGACGCTCGAGCAGGTCGGCGTGGCTGGCGGGCAGGGCAGTGGACACGGCGTCCCCCTGAGGTGTCGGGCATGCGGCGGTCGGGCCCATCCTGCCGCGCCGCGGCGCGGGCCCGACGGGCGCCCCCGGTCGCGGCGGACTCCCGATCGCACCCGGTCCCGCGCAGACCGTCCGCGACCCCTGGACCGCCGGCTCAGCCGTGGGTGTGCGACCCGGCGTCGTCGTGCGCGTGCACGTAGCCGCCGCCGGGGTGGTCCTCATCGGCGTGGAAGTGCGGCGCCATCGGACCGGGGTCGACGGCGACGTGGCCGCCGGACCGGAACCCGGCCAGCACGCCGCGCAGCCAGCCGGTGAGCGCCTCGATCGACGGGCGGTCGGTGCGGGACAGGCCGATCACCGGGCGGCCGTCCCGGGCCGCCGAGGCGTCGGCGACCATCTGCTCGACGTCCACACCGACGTACGGGCCGAGGTCGGTCTTGTTCACCACCAGGAGGTCGGCGCGGCCGATGCCCGGACCGCCCTTGCGGGCGACGTCGCCGCCGCCCGCCACGTCCAGCACGAAGATCTGCGCGTCGACCAGCGCGGGAGAGAACGTGGCGGTGAGGTTGTCGCCTCCGGACTCCACGAGAACCATGTCCAGCGGCGCGAAGTCGGCCTCCAGGTCCTCGACGGCCAGGAGGTTGGCGGTCACGTCGTCCCGGATGGCGGTGTGCGGGCAGGCGCCGGTCTCGACGGCCCGGATCCGCTGCGGGTCGAGCACGCCGGCCGAGCGCAGGAAGCGGGCGTCCTCGTCGGTGTAGATGTCGTTGGTCACCACGCCCAGGGCGAGCTCGGCGGACAGCTCGCGGCACAGCAGCGCGATCAGCGACGACTTGCCGGTACCGACCGGGCCGGCGATGCCGAGCCGGAAGGCGCGCGTCGGGGCGGCGGTGGGGGTGGGCACGAGGTCCGTGGTCATCGGGCAGTCCTCCGGGGCTGGCCGGCCTGACGCCGGCGGGCGGACCGGGCGGGACCTCGGTGTTCCGGCCGGAGAGCTGCGAGCCTAACCCGGCCCCGTCCCGGGCAAATCCTGCCGGCCGGCGTCCGGCGGCGCCGGCGGTGAGAGGGGCGACCCGGCCGCGCGGCGGAACTCGCCGCGCCACCAGCCGGCGGCCGGCACGATCTCGGTGGCGGTGACGTCGCCGGAGGCGAACGCGGCCATCTCGTCCCGGGTCAGCGGCCACGGCGGACCGTCGAGTGCCCCGTCGCCGGCGGGATCCCCGGCCGGAGCGCGGTCGAGCCCGGCATGGACGGCCAGCAGGACGCCACCGGGCGCCAGCAGGCTGCGGACCGCCGCGGTCGCGGCCGCGCGGACCGACCGGGGCAGCGCCTGCACCGTGTAGATGTCGACGACCAGGTCGAAGGCGGCCGGCAGGTCGGCCGGGAGCGCCAAGAGGTCCGCCACCTGCCAGTCGACGCCCAGGCCGGCGAACCGCCGGCCGGCGAGTTCGACCGCGGTGGGCGAGATGTCGAACGACGTCGTCCGCCAGCCCTGGCGTGCCAGGTGGGCGGCGTCCGCACCGAGGCCGCACCCCACGACGACGGCCCGGGCGCCCGGGTGCGGCGGCGCGGCCGCCGGGGCCCAGGACGCCAGCACCGGGTGCGGGTCGCTGCGGTCCCACGGCATCGTCACCTCGCCGGCACGGGCGGAGGCCCACAGCGGCTCGAACCAGGCCGCCGGTGTCCCCGCCGCCACGGCGGGTCCGGCCAGCCGGTCCGCCTCGCGCTGCCACTCCCGGCGCGTCGTCACCGCGCCGAGCCTGCCACGGGCCCGGGGCGGCGGCCACCGGGGCGCGACGGGCTCGCGGAGCCCCGACCGGACGCGACCGGGGCGGTGCCGGGCCGCCGTCGAAACAGCCCGACACCGCCCCGGTCGACCGGCACGGGTGCTACCCGGTCACGGGACCGGGCCGGACCGGGGCACGGGCGGGAGCCCCGGGCGCCCGGCGGTGCCGGCGGCGTGCACCGCGGCCGACGCCAGCCCGGCGGCCGCCCTGCGCAGCTCGCCGGCCGCCCCGGACGCACCGGCAGGCATCAGCACCACCGGGCACGGCGAGGCGAACATGATGCGCGGAGCCAGCAGTCGCGCTCCCGGGACCGAGATCTTGGAAACGCGCGGCGCATCCAGCACCAGCATCTCGGCGCCGGTGGCCGCACGCAGCAGCACCGAGCGCGCCCCGCCGTGCATCGGACGGCAGCGCACGTCGGCGTCCGGACCGACCGCGGCGGCCACCAGGGCGGACAGCCGTTCCTGCGCCGCCTGCTCCGGGTCCGGCTCCTGCTCGGTCACCAGCATCGCCGGCGGCCGATTACCGGGAACGGACGGCGGCCGCGGTGGCCGCCACGCCATGACCGCCTCCACCTCGGCGCCGCGCCGCTCCGCCTCGCCGACAGCCCACCGCAGCGCCTCCGGGGAGCCACTGCGCGGCGAGATGGCCACCACGATGCGAGGCCGATCGCCGGAGGGCGCACCGGTGGTCACGCCCGACTCTGTTCCTGACGGAGGTCGCCTTCGGCGCGGCCTACCGCGGACAGCGGCGTGGCGATGTCCTCCAGGGATTGTCGCTCGGCATTGACCCCACAGAACCACGCCACCAGACCGCCGGTGATCATCAGTCCTGCGCCGATGATGTAGCCCCAGGTGAGTGGACCGCTGGGCGGGGCGGCGCCCGTCTCGGCGATCGCGTTGGGATCGCCGATCAGCTTGCCGAACAACCAGGGCGCGACCACCCCGCCGGCGCCCTGGGAGATGGCGAAGAAGTACGAGATCGCCTGCCCCCGCAGCTCCAGCGGGAAGATCTCGCTGACGGTCAGGTACGCCGAGGACGCACCGGCCGAAGCGAAGAAGAAGATGACGCACCACAGCACGGTCTGTGTTGTGGCGTTCAGGACGCCACCGTGGAACAGCAGTGCGGTGACGAACAGCAGCACACCGGATCCGCCGTAGGTCGCCAGGATCATCTTGCGCCGGCCGACGGTGTCGAACAGGTGCCCGAGCAGCAGCGGCCCGAGCAGGTTTCCGGCGGCGAACGGGAAGAAGTAGTACGGGATGCTGCCGGCGGGGATGCCGTAGAACGCCTTGAGCACCAGCGAATAGCTGAAGAAGATGGCGTTGTAGAGGAAGGCCTGCGTCACCATCATGGTGAAGCCGAGCACCGACCGTTTCGGGTAGGTGCCGAAGAAGATCCTGGTGAGCTGGCCGAACCCCAGTGGCGGGGTCTCCTTGAGCTCGATGGCCTTGGAGTCCGGGACCGGCTCCAGGTGCACGCCCTCGTGCGCGACGCGCGCCTCGATGTCGTCGACGGTCCGGGTGGCCTCCTCCGCTCGCCCGTGGGTGAGCAGCCACCGCGGGCTCTCCGGGATGGTGCGGCGCAGGTAGATGATGACCAGGCCGAGCACCGGCCCGATGAAGAAGCCGATCCGCCAACCCCAGTTCAGCGACACGTGGTTGGAGAACAGGTACAGACCGGCCAGGTCACCGAGAACCGCACCGCCCCAGTACGTACCGTTCACGGCGATGTCCACCCGGCCGCGGTAGTGCGCGGGGATGAGCTCGTCGATGGCCGAGTTGATCGCGGTGTACTCGCCGCCGATGCCGGTTCCGGCGACGAACCGGAACACCGCCAGGGACCAGAAGTCCCAGGACAGACCACCCAGGCCGCTGCCGACGAGGTAGATCGCCAGGGTCAGGATGAACAGCTTGCGCCGGCCGAGCCGGTCGGTGATCCGGCCGAACACCAGCGCGCCCACCACCTCGCCCGCGAGGTAGATCGACCCGAGCGCTCCGGCCTCGCCGGCGGTCAGGTGCATCGACCCCGCGGGGTTGGTCAGCGGCGCGCTGTTCAACGAGACGATCTGGATCTCGAGCCCGTCGAGGATCCACGAGACGCCCAGCCCGACGACCACCAGCCAGTGGAACCGGGTCCACGGCAACCGGTCCATGCGGGCCGGGACGGTGCTGCGCACCGTCATCGGCGCGGGAACGGCACTCACCGCGGCCTCCGGGCGGTCGCCGGCCGCCGGTCCGGCGACCGGCGGCCCGGCGGCGCGAGGACCGCGGATGAGGTGGTGCACGGGGATGAGATCGGGGACGGGACCCTTGACGACACGGTGCCTCCTTCGGCAACGCTGACGGGCCGGGCGGCCACCCGACCGCCTAGCGCGGTTCCCCACTCACACCGTTCACATCACTTTCACTCGTTATTTCTGCGAGGAATACATGGCGTGACCGTATGGCCCGCACCGGTGGCACTCCGTCGATGGTCGAACCGGTCCGCCGTCCGGTCGGGTCCCGACCGGAGGTCGGCCCGGCCGGTCGCGCTCCGTGGGGCTCAGTGCCCGGCCCGCGGGGCCGCGCGGTGCCGGCCACCCCGCTCGCCGCCGGGCGGGATGCCCGCCGGTGTTCTGCCGGGGGTCCGGTCCGGCGACGGCCCGGCCGGCCCGCCGCCGTCCGCCGGTCCGGCCCGGCGGCCGACCGGGGCGCGGCGCCGGCGCCACCACCAGATCCCCGCGGCGGCGACCACGAGCGCCGCGGCCACCGCCCACCAGAAGCGGCCGGACACCAGGTCCAGCACCCCCGGCGCGGGGACGGCGGCCAGCGCAGCGCCGGCGGCGACCAGGGCGGCGGCCGGCTTGGCCGTCCCGTCGGCGCGGAGCAGACCGCGCTGGCCGGTGGCCGGCGAGTCGGCGAGGGCGGCGACCGAGACCGACCCGACCCCGGCCTGGTGGGCGGCGAGCAGGTCGGACGCCAGGTCGTGCGCCTGCCGCGCCGGCGTGCGCGGCACCGGGCCCCACCCGCCGTCGGTCGCCGGACCGGGCAGCACCAGCAGCAGGGGCCGGTCGCCGATCCCGGCGCGGACCGTGGCCACCACCGCGGCGGCGTCGGCGCCGGGCGGCACGGCCACCGACACCGCGCCCACCACGGCCGCCAGCGACGGGTCCGCCGCGGTCGCCGGGTCGGCCCAGGTGACGGTGGAGACGGCGGCCGGGTCGGCGTCGCGCAGGGTCCCGGCCACGTGCACCGCGAACGCCCGCACCTCGGCCGGACCGGCGGTCGCCGACACCCGGTCGTCCGGCCGGTCGGCGAGATCCCAGAGCGCCGGCGGCCGCTGCGCCACGGCGGCGACCAGCGCCCGCAGCTGCGCGTCGGCGGCGGCCCAGGTCGCCGGGGACAGGTCGGTCAGCCCGTCGAACAGCACCAGCTCCACGGACAGGCCGCGGTCGGCGGCCAGCCCGAGCACGGTGCGCACGGCGTCGAGCGCGGCGGCGGGGGGCCGCCCGCCGCCGAGCCCGGCGAAGGGCAGCGGCACCCGGATCGCGGTCAGGCCGAGCGCCCGGGCCCGGTCCAACTCGGCCGCGCAGCCGGCCCGGTCCAGGTGCGCCCAGTCCGCGGGCCGGAACTCCGTCGCCGTGCCGTCCGCGAGCCGGGCCGCCGGCACCGGGGTCGCCCCGTCGACCGCCGGCGCACCGCCGCCGGCGACCGTGACCGTGCCGGCGTCGCCGTCCCGCCGCAGCTGCCGCACCCGCCAGTAGCCGTCCTCCAGCACCATGACCACGTCGTAGCTCTCCCGGCTGAGCAGCACGCCCGCGCCCGGCACCGACCGCACCACGTCCGCAGCCTCGTCGCGGAACGCGACCGTGGCGCCGTCCAGGGCGTAGAACTCCAGCCGCAGCCGGTGCCCGACGTCCCAGGTCGCGACCCCGGACCGGGGCAGCGCGAGCGCCGCCGCCCGTGCCGCACCGCTGAAGGTGTCCTGCAGGGCTTGCCCGTCGCCGGTGGTCTGGTAGTGGCCGACGGCCGCCCAGGCCCGCACGTAGGCAGCCGCGACGAGCGTCCGGGTCGCCGGCTCCGGCCGGCGGTCCCGCTGCCAGGCGTCCGGCGCCCAGTGGACGAGCAGGTCCGCGTCGGCCGGGACCGTGTCCACCTCGTGCAGCGCCGACGCGGTACTGGCGCCCGTCGACAGCCGCAGCACCAGCTGTGCGGCGCCGACGACGGCGGCCAGCGCGACGACGACGCCGAGCAGGACCAGCACCTGGGCGACGAGACGCTTGGCCGTGCTGCGGCGGATCACCGGAGCACCTCGCGCTCCGTGGCGCCGAGCACCGCGACCGACACCTCGACGGGGCCGGTCACGGCCGCGCCCGGCACCGTCACCCGGACGGACCCGGACAGCAGCCGGCCCGGCGCCGTCCAGCGGCGGCCGGCCGCCGCCACGGTGACCGAGACCGGCGTGCCGTCGGCGGCCAGCGCCCCGCCGCTGACCGCCACCGGACCGACGTCCACGACGGCGTCCGCTCCCGACCGCGAGGACCGCACCGGGAACGCGGTCACGGCGGCGGCGAAGGAGAGCCGCAGCGGGGCGGCGGCGGTCACCCCGCGGCTGTACCCGGTGACCTCGATCGTCCGGGCCGATCCCGGCGCCTGCAGCCACAGCCGCGCGACACCGGCGACGGTCTCGCCGGCCGCCCGGGACGGGCCGCCCGGCCCGCCCCACTCCAGGGTGACCAGGGTGCCGTCCGGTTCCACGTTGCCCCGGGCGTCCCGCAGCACCGAGGTCTGCACGGCCAGCAGCGACCGCCCGTCGGCCACGGCGTGCGACGCCGCCGCCGGCTCCACCGGCGCCACGGTGAACGGCAGCGGGACACCGGCAACCTCCGCGAGGCCGACCTCCGGCCCGCTGGTGCCGCCGACCGACGCCCAGACGGCGCCCTGGCCGGCCCGCGTCCCGGCGCGCAGGTCCTGCCACGCGAGCAGGTGGGTGACCGCGGTCGTTGCGGTGGTCACCGCGCCGTCCGGGCCGCGTCGCCCGACGGTCACCGGCGTCCCGTCGGCGACGGCGTTCCCCCAGCGGTCGGTGGGGATGGTGACCACCATGGCGGTGTCCGCCCCGTCGGCGACGATCGACCGGGCGCCCACCACCGACTGCACCGGCCCGGCGACGGTGCCGGGGCGGACGGCGAGCTCGCCACGACCCACCGCACCGGACGCGACGGCGACCAGGCCGGCCGTGCCGGCACTGCGGGTCACCGCCGCGGGCAGCCGGAACGTGGCCGCCGGACCGGCTGCGACGGTGCCGGACGTGGTGCCGGACGTGGTGCCGGACGTGGTGCCGGACGTGGTGCCGGTGAGCACCACCGCGCCGACCGAGGTGAGCACGGTCAGCGTGACGGTACTGCCGGCCGGCGCCCCGGTGACCACGACCGTGGCGGGGTCCCCGGCGGTGACGGCGGCCGCGGCGACGTCCAGCCGCGGGTCGCTCGCCCTCGCGTCGGACGGACCCGGGCCCGGCGGCGACGCGGCCGCGGCCGCGGCGGCCAGGGGGCAGCCGGCGGGTAGCACCAGGGCCGCCACCAGCGCGACCGCCGTCCGCCGGCGGGTCACCCGTGGCCGGCTCCGGCGCGGCCGGCCGGTCACTGGGTGGCTCCCCGGGCGAAGGTCGTCGCGGTGACGCTGACGCCGGCGAAGCCAGTCCCGACCGGCAGCGTCAGCATCGGCGGCAGCAGCCGGCTGGGCGGGGTGTGCGACGGCCCCGCGTACCCCGCGGTGGCCACTCCCGACGGCTGCAGCCCCGTGGCGGCGGCGAGCGGTACGGAGAAGGCGACGTCGGACTGCGGGGCCACGCTGGTGGCCAGGTAGGCATGGTCGACCCAGGCCAGCCCGCCGTCGGCGCCGGTGTAGGAGAGCAGCAGGTGCGGCACGGACGCCTCGGTCGTGGTGTCGTTGCGCAGCACGCCGGCCAGCGCGGGTGCGCCGTCGGGACCGGTGGCGACGTGCAGGCCGAGCACCTGCAGACCCCGCGTGGTGGCTGCCGTGGTGACCACCGCCCGGGCGTAGACGTCGACGGACGCCACCGTCGCGCCCGGCGCCAGCACGAGCGGCGTGATGGTCTGCGGGTCGAATTCCACGGGGCCGTGCACGCTCTTTGCGGCGGCGGCCGGGGCGGGGGCCGGCCCCACCGACGCACCGTTGCCCGTGCCGGTAGCCATGCCGGTAGCCATGCCGGTATCGGCGGTGCCGGCGCCGTCGCCGCCGGTGCCCGTCCCGCCCGTGCCCGTGCCGCCGGTGCCGCCGCCCGTGGTGGCGGTCTTGACGCCGCCGTCGGCCTCGGTGCCGTAGTCGCCGGTGCCGGCGATGCTCTGGAACTCGATCCGGAACGGGCTGCTCTCCCCCGGCATCAGCTTGTGCACCAGCACCTGGGCGGCGTCCCAGGACGCCAGCAGCGTGCCGGCCGGGTTCCGCAGCTGGGCCTCCACGGTGACGTCGGCCGGGTCGACGTCGGCGTTGGCCACCTCGCCGATCACCACCCACCGGCCGTCCACCCGCAGCGACCGCACATCGCGGAGCACCAGTTCGGGACGGTCCAGCACGTCCACCGGCGCGGTCGCCGCCGCCACCCCGCCGGCCCCGGTCGCACCCGTCCCGCCGGCCCCGGTGACCCCGGTGCCGTCGGTGGTGGCGCCGTTGGTGGTCCGCCGGCCCTGCGACCGGAAGTCCACCCCCGGCCGGCTGTAGAACTCGTCCGGCGACACGGACGGGTCGGCAGCGGGCAGGTCGACGTACCAGCGGCCCTCGCGCTCGACCAGGGCGACGTCGGTGACCACCCGGTACGACTCGAGCGAGGTCAGGTAGTCCAGCGTCGCGGTGACCACGGCCCGCCCCGGCGACGCCGAGCGCAGCACCACCGAGTCGTCGGACAGCTTGGCGAACGACGCCACCAGCCCGCCGTCCCGGCCGAGGTCGAGCTGGTACGCCTCGAACGCCGGGCGGGTCTGCGGGTCCAGCAACGCCCACGCGTCGGCGAACCGGCGGAAGTCCAGGTGGTCGTAGTAGGCCTCGACGACCGCCGTGGGCGTCGGCGCGGACGGCCGGAGCACCAGCACGCCGGCCGTGCCGGCACCGGCGACGAGCACCACCGCGACGGCGACGGCCTGCCGCCGGCGACGGCCGGGCGGCACCGGTCGCCGCGCCCGGTCGCGGACCCGGCGGGCCACGGGCCGCCAGGGCAGCCACCGGGCAGCGGCATCCGACTCGCCGAGGGCGGTGCCGGTGGCCCCGGCCGCCGCCGCACCAGGGACCGGGTCGGGACGGTCGACGCTCGGACCGCCGGACCCGCCGGGCCGGGCACCGGTCACGGCACCCGGCGCCGCGCCGACGTCGTCCGGTGCCGTGTGGCCGGCGTCCGGTGCGGTGCCGCCGGCGTCCGGTGCCGTGCCACCCGCGTTCACAGCCGTACCACCGGCGAGCCGCTCCGCGGCCGGCAGCCGGTCGGCCGCCCGGCGCAGCCGGCGGTCCACGCGGGCGGCGACCCGCCGGAACGGCACCGCGGCCCAGCGGGCGGGCCGGCCCAGCACGGCCAGCCGGCCCAGCCGGCCCGGCGCACCGACGGCCCACCACGCCAGCACCAGCAGGGCCAGCAGGATCGAGGCCGGCGGCACCGTGCCCCACAGCAGCCGCTCCCACAGCGGACCCTCCCGGTCCACCGCGGACACCGGCAGCGGCGCCACGTCGGCCCGCTCCCACACCTCGATCCCGTTCTCCAGCGGCCCCAGGTCGGTCCAGCCGCTCGCGTCCAGCAGCGGCGCGTAGAAGGCGTCGTTGGAGAAGACGTACTTCAGGTTGTAGCGCTCCGGGACGGCCAGGAACTGCTGCAGGCTGCCGATGCCGGGTACCCCGGAGTACTTGGCACCCTCCAGCCGTTCCACCGGCCGGCTGGTCAGCTCGGGCAGCTGCCGCGCCGAGTGGTAGTCGCCGTCGACCGTCTGTGCCGTGGTGTTCGCCCCGAGCCAGGCCATCTGGTCGCCGAAGCCCAGCGTCAGGTAGCGCCAGTCGTCGTGCTGGTCCTTGGCCAGGAACGCGGTGATCGGGGTGACGTCGATGGCCGCCGGCTGGAACGGCCGGTAGTGGGTCAGATTCGCGGCGAACAGCGTGGTGACCAGGTGCGCCACCAGCAGCAGCACCGGCAGCACCCCGGCCATCGTCCGGCCCACCTGCCGGACCAACCAGTGCCGCAGGGTGCCGCGGACCAGGCTGTCGACGAACCGGCCGGCCAGCGGCAGCACGCAGATCGTGGCCCAGAAGGTGAACCGGTCGAGGGTGAGGATGTTGTAGGCGCCGGCCAGCAGCATCTTGGGCAGCGGCGTGGTGCCGCCGGTGCCCAGGAACGCCAGCCCGGCCAGCGACAGCGCCAGCGGCCAGGCACGCGAGGCGAACCCGCGGACCAGCGCGTACGGCAGCACGAGCAGCGTCGTCCCCCACGGGATCAGCCAGAAGACCAGGCCGGCGTTGAGGTTGACCAGGAAGTTGTCCCGGCTGGCGTGCGGGATGGTCACCTGGGTGATCGGGTCGCTGCGCGAGTACAGCCAGTACGGCAGCACGACCACCAGCAGGGCGGTCACCACCAGCCCGCCGTACCCGCAGGCGCGGCGCAGCGAGGGCAGCACCCGGCGCAACCGGCGGGCGGTCAGCGGCCAGAGCAGCCGCCGCGGGACCCGCCCGAGGTGGCCGTCCGGCTCGTCGACCCGCGGCGTGCGCAGCGCGCCGACCAGCGCGGCGACCAGCACCGGCCCCAGGAAGAAGACGGCGCCGAACAGGGTGGTGACGTGGTGGCACGCGGTGGTGGCCATCGTGCAGACCACGCCCGCCACCAGGGCCCTGCGGTCGCCGATGCGGACCCACCGGTCGGCGAACGGCAGGCTCTGCAGCAGGAAGCCCAGCGACAGCGTCGTCGGCAGCTGCCCGAAGACGTGCACCGTCTCGGCGATCGACGAGCTCACCGCCAGCAGCACCGCGGCCCAGCCCGCCGCCGCCCGGTCCACCCACACCGCCGACCAGCGGTACACCCCGACGGTAAGGTTGACCAGCGCGAACAGCTGCACGACGACGAACGCCGGCCGCAACCCGATCAGCTCGCTGACGGCGGCGATCGCCTGGTGGCCGCCGGGCGGGTAGCTGAAGACCGAGAACCCGGTGTACCAGCGGTCGTCCCAGCTGGAGAACCAGTTCCGGCGGTAGTGGTCGGCGAAGAAGATGTGGACGTAGGCGTCGTAGGTCCGCTGGTAGCTGCCGGCCAGCAGCAGCGCCCCGTGGAACAGGACGACGAGCAGCAGCGCCAGCCACAGCAGCCGGTGCCGGGCGATCCAGCCGGGGCGGTCGGGGTCCGCCGGGTCGCGACGCCCGCGGTGGGCGGGACCTCGGCGGCTCGCGGGCTCCGTGGGGGACGGGGCGCCCGGGTCCGTCCCGCGCGGGACGGTGTCAGGTGCGGTTCCGGCCTCGGCGCCCGCGGGGCCGTCGCTTCCCGCGATGTCGTCGGTGCCGTCGGTGTCGTCGGTGGTGAGGAGGCTCCGGCCGCCCTCCGTGCCGCGGGGTTCACCGGACTCCGCCGGGCCGTGCGGCGCCTCGGGGCTGCGTCGCCGGCGGCGGATCCAGCGCTCGATCCAGTGCCGGGTCCAGCGGTGGCCCGGATGGCGCCGTGCAGGCTCGGCCGCCGGGTCCCCCGTCCCGTCGGGACGGGCGCGATCCGCCGGCGTGCCGGGCTCCGCGGGCGTCCCGGGCTCCGCCCGCTGCGGGGCGGCGGTGCTCACCGCGCCACCGGGACCGCGAGCTCGACCTCCAGCCGCCGGTGGTCGCTGCCCGGGCTCGTCCGCTCCCGGATCGACAGCACCGTCACCGGGTCGTTCACCAGCACGTGGTCCAGCCGCATGAGCGGCGGCACCGGCCCGGACCACTCCGGCCAGGTCGCGCCGAGGCCGGTGCCCGACTCGGCGAAGGCGTCCCGGAACCCGGCGGCGAGCAGCCGCTGCATCGGGCGGTGGTCGAGCGTGGCGTTGAAGTCCCCGGCCAGCACCAGCGGCCGGCCCGCTGGCAGCGGCAACCGGGCGAGCCGGTCGAACTGCGCGGACCACCGCGCGGCCGCCTCGTGGCTCAGCGGGGCCTGGGCGTGCACGTCGACGACGTGCACCGGCCCGGCCGGCGTCCGGATGTCCGCCTGGGTCATCGGGAACCCGGCGACGTCGAAGGCCCCGCCGGACAGCACCGGCCACCGGGACAGGATCGCCGAGCCGTGGAAGCCCGGCAGCGGGTCGGTGACCCGGTACGGCAGGGCCTGCCAGAGCGGGGTGCCGGCCAGCCGGTCGAGGATCTGCGGCGTCACCTCCTGCAGCAGCAGCACGTCCGGGCGGGCGGCCAGCAGGTCGTCGGCCAGCGCGGGGACGGAGGGGTTGTCCAGCAGCACGTTCGCGGTGACCAGCCGGACCTGCACCGTCCCGGCCGGTGCCGGCCGGTCGCCGTGCCAGCCGACCGCCGCGAGCGTCCAGCCGGCGTGCGCGACGCACAGCGCCCCGGCGACCGCGGCCAGCGCGCGACGCCGGCCGACCAGCGCCGCGACGGCCAGCGGGTAGGCGGGCAGCAGCGACCAGATCACCGTGCCCTGCAGGCCGATCAGCACCGGCTCGCTCTGCGACCGCCAGAGCCGGGCGCCGGCGGCGACGGACATCCCGGCGGCCGCCAGCCATCCGGCGGCGACGGCCACCCGGCGCGCGACGGCACCACGTCCGGCACGTCCGGGGCGGGCGGGACGTCCGGCACCGGCGGCACGGGCGGTGCCGGCCGGCGCCTCCGTCACCGGGCGGCCCCGCCGGCCCGCAGGGCCGTCAGGCAGTCGGCCAGCGCGCGGCTGCTGATCGGCTTGGTCAGCCGGGCGTCCACGCCGCCACCCTCGCCGCCGCTCTCCAGGTGCTCGAGGATGCCGGTGATCAGCACGAACAGCGGCCGCCGCGGTTGTGCGTCCACGGCCGGGAGCAGGTCGACGCCGGTCCCGCCGGGCATCGAGTAGTCGCTCAGGACCATGTCGATCCCGCCGGCCTCGAGCACCTCCAGGGCGGGCTGGACGTCCGCGGCCTCGGTCACCTGCCAGCCCGACCGCCGCAGCATGTGCGTCAGCACCAGGCGCGAGACGGTGTCGTCGTCGACGACCAGCGCGCGGCGGCCCTCGCCGGCCGCGCCGGCGGACGGCCGGGTCACCGCGGGCTCTCGTCGAGCATGCGGAACACCTGGTCGAACTGCGTCAGCCGGAACACCCGCTGCCCCTCCGGGGACCGCGGCCGGATCAGCACCACGTCCCCGCCGTGCTCGCGGGTGGTCCGCCGGGCGCGGACCAGCACGGCCAGGCCGGCGCTGTCCACGAAGCCCACCGCGGACAGGTCGACGAGCAGCCGCACCCGGCCGAGCGGGACCAGCTCGCGGAACCGCGCGTCGAGCTCCGGCGCCTGCAGCGCATCCAGCCGCCCGGCCAGGCGCAGCACCGCAGCTCCCGGCTCGTCCGCGGTGATCTCGATCCGCAGGTCCGTGCCTTCGCCGCCGGCAGCCGCGCCGGTGTCCGTCGCGACGCCCGTCATCGACCTGTTCCCTTCCCGTCGCGGTCCACCCGCAGCATCCAGACGGCGCGCCCACCGTCGGCACGGCACTCCAGCCGGTCGACCAGCCGGCGGACGATCATCAGCCCGTACCCGCGGATCTGCGGCTCGGACGGCCTGGGCTCCGGGATCAGGGCCGGGTCGATCGGCATCCCCGGCCCGGTGACCCGGACGGTGACCGCGTCGAGGGTCACGTCCCCGCGCAGTCCGAGGACGTCGCCGTCCGCGACGCCGGCGTGCTCGACGATGTTGACGCACACCTCGTGGACGGCGAGCTCGAGCCGGCCGTGCAGCGCGCCGGCCTCCGCGGCCGGCAGACCGTCGAGCAGCTCGGACAGCCAGGGTCCGATGCGGCGCACCGACAGCAGGTCGGCTCCCAGGTCGAGCGACGTCGCGACCTCGGTCACCGGGCCACCGCCCCGGACGGGGTCAGCACGACGAGCGTGCAGTCGTCGGACGGCGCCGTCCCGTCGGCATGCCCGGCGACGGCTGCGAGCACCTGCCGGCCCAGCTCCTCCGCCGACGACGGGCCGCCGGCCAGCACCTGTTCCAGCCGCACGTAGCCGAACAGCTCGCCCGCGCCGTCCTCCTGCTCCGCCAACCCGTCCGAGCCGACCAGCAGCGCGTCGCCCGGGGCCAGCCGGAGCTCGGTGACCGTCGGGTCCTCGATCTCCAGCACGCCGACCGGCGCGGTGTCGGCCGCGACCGGCCGGACCCGCCCCTGCTGCCGCACCAGCACCGGCGAGTGCCCGGCGTTGCAGGCCCGGACGGTGCCGTCCGCCGGGTCCAGGACGCCGACCACCAGGGTCACGAACACGCCGACGTCCCCGAGGTAGTCGTAGAGCTCGGCGCTGACCGCGGCGACGGCGGCGCCGGGGTCGAGGCTGGTGCGCAGCGCGACCCGGGTGGCGCTCACCGCCCTGGACATGACGATCGCCGCGGGCAGTCCCTTGCCCGCGACGTCGCCGACGGCGAACCACAGCCGACCGTCGACCACGGCGAAGACGTGGAAGTCGCCACCCGCCAGGCTGGCCGGCATGGAGCTGCAGAACAGCTCGACGCCGTCCACCCGGGGCAGCGGCTGCGCCAGGACCGCCTGCGCCAGCGACGACGCCGCCTGGTGCTCCTGGGCGATGGCCGCCCGCTCCACAGCCTCGAGGTGCATCCGGGTCAGGGTCTGCATCATGTCGGTCGCGCTCATCACCGCCTCGACGAGCTGCAGGTCGCCGGTGGTGAAGGCCCACCCGTCGCGGGCGAAACCGAGCGCACGCCGGAAGGGATCGGGCTGCCGCAGCACCGCCACCACGGTGGCGCCGCCGTCGGTGACGGCGATCGGCACCTGCCGCGGAGCGGCCAGCTGGTCGCGCACCAGGCGGACGAGCGCTGCGGCCGCCTCCGGGTCCGGACCGGCGTACAGGTGGGTGTCGTCGCCCACCAGCACCACCGTGTCGGAGTCGGTCATCGTCCGGGCCTCGGTCAGCATCCGGACGTCGGCCTCGGCCTCGCCGAGGGACTCGACGTTGATCTGCGTCAACGCGCGCAGGGCCGTCATCCGGTCCTGCACCGCGATCAGCGCGCCGGTGATCTCGTGCTGGGCCAGGGTCATGTCCTGCACCAGGTCGCGGATCCCGTCGGCCGCCTCCCGGCGGTCGGCGTCGGACCCGGCGGGGTCGGTCAGCCGGGCCAGCGCCGACTCCAGCGGGCCGGCACCGCCGGGCCCGGCGACGGCACTGCTCAGCGCACTGCTCACGGCGCTCCGTCCGCGCCGGCCCCCGCGGGCTCCTCGACGGTGAAGACCGGGAGCAGCGCGGTGATCTCCATGATCACCCGCACCGGGTCGGACAGGTCGGTGAGCACGAGGGTGCCGCCGGCGGCGCGGGTCGCCTTGTCCAGCCGGACCAGCTCGGCCAGCGCGGTGGAGTCGATGAACACGACGTTGGACAGGTCCAGGCGCAGCTCGTCCGCCGCGGCCACGAGCGGCTCGACGACCGTGCGGAACTCGGCGACCTCGTGGGCGTCGAACCGTCCGGCGACGGCGACGGACGCCCGGCTCCCGGACGTGTCGATACGGATCCTCATCGCGGGGCGACCTCTCGGGACAGGGACAGAGGGACGGGACCGTGGGTGTGCCTCGGCGCCGGCGCAGGCGCCGGCCGCTCGGTCGACTGCTCGACCGGCTGCGGCGCGGGGTCCGGGCCGGCGGGCGGGACGGGTGGGGGCTCGGCGGCACCCGGCGCCGCGGAGCGCCTCGCCGCGGGACCGGGTGCAGTGGTGACGTTCTCGTCCGGCCGTGCGACCGGTCGCGCCGACATCCCGGTCGCGGCCGGGACACCCGGTCCGTCGGCCGCATCCGCCACCTCCCCCGCCTCCGCTGCATCGGCGGTGTGCGGAGCCTCCGAGGCCGGCAGCGCCGGGCGCTGCCGGTAGCCGCCGCGCAGGTCGTGCAGCCGGATCCGGACCAGGTCGGCCAGGAACTGGAGGCTGACCTTGGCGGCGTCCACCGTCGAGCCGGGCGCGTCGATCCACTCCACCGGCTCCTCGGCGGTGCGCAGCCCCAGCCGGCTCGCCAGGTACAGCACCTCGAGGTCGAACGAGAACCCGTCCACCACCTGCAGTGCGAACAGACTGCGTGCCGCATCGGCGGTGAAGAGCTTGAAGCCGCACTGGGTGTCGGCCACCTTCACGCCGAACCCGGCCGAGACCAGGATCCGCAGGCCGCGGCTGAGCACCTTGCGCAGCAGGCTCTTGCTGTGCACGGCGGCACCCCGGGCCGCCCGGGAGCCGACCACGACGTCGTACCCCTCGTCGGTGATCAGCGCGAGCAGCCGGTCGAACTGCTCGATCGGGGTCGACTGGTCGGCGTCGGCGAAGAGCACGTACCGGCCGCGTGCCGCCGCGACACCGCGGCGGACCGCGGATCCCTTGCCGCGGTTGCGATCCGCGACGAGCACGCGCAGGTTCGGGAAGCGCAGGTCCTGCAGCAACGCCACCGTGCTGTCGCTCGACCCGTCGTCGGCGACGACGAGCTCCCACGGCTCCCCGCGGGCGCTCAGGTGGGTGGCGATGGCGCCGACCGTCGGCAGGATCCGCCACTCCTCGTTGTAGGCCGGGATGACGACCGAGATGCGAGGCGGCTCCGTCAGCGGGGTGCTGACCCAGGCCTTGAACGCGCGGTACCGGTCCGTGCCGGCGACCGTCGGTGTGCTGCCGCTCATGCCGCCGCGACCTCTCTCTCGTGGTCGTGTCCGTGCTGGCCGTGCCGGCCGAACAGTTCGGACCGTGCCGCCACGGCCACCGCCAGCAGGGTCAGCGCCATCGCGACGGTCTGGCCGGCGATCAGCTGGCCGATGTCGGCGTGCCGGACGAGCAGGAACACCAGCTGCACCGCGGCGCCGGCGAGCACCAGCACCGACGTCCCCAACCGCCCGCGGGACAGGTCGTGGCTGGCCACCAGGTTGGCCACGGCGAACAGCGTGGTCATCGCGGCGTACCCGGCCAGCGGCCCGGACACGTGGGCGTAGTCCGGTCCCAGCACCACGCCGAGCACCGGACCGCCGACCAACGCTGCCCCGGCGGTGCACAGCGCCCCGATGGCCAGCACCGCGAGCGAACCGCCGCGCAGCAGCCCGCCGGTGTGGCCGCCGCTGCTGTGCCGGCGCGCCGCCGCCGGGAACAGCACCGTGGCCACCGACCAGGCCAGGAAGAACACCGCCCGGCCGACCAGGGCGACGGCGGAGTAGACGCCGGCCTCGGCCGGCGCGAAGAACGCCTTGGCGACGAGCACGTCGGTGTTGTTGGCCAGGATCTGGCCGACGAGCAGCACCGACACGGTGCCGGCGTAGCGGCGCACCTCGCGCACGTCGCCGATCCCGCCCGCGGCGGCCCGGGTGCCGCCGGTCCCGCCGAGCAGCCGGACCGCCAGCCAGGTGGCCACGAACGACGCGGTCAGGGCCGCGGTCGCGCCG
This sequence comes from Nakamurella endophytica, assembly GCF_014646215.1. Taxonomy (GTDB): domain Bacteria; phylum Actinomycetota; class Actinomycetes; order Mycobacteriales; family Nakamurellaceae; genus Nakamurella; species Nakamurella endophytica. The sequence goes on along the minus strand of NZ_BMNA01000006.1, from coordinate 120,345 downwards.
AGGACGCCGGCGCCCGCGGCGACCAGCGCGATGCCCAGCACCAGCCGCACGGCCATCTCCACCACGAACGTCGCCGCCAGCGGCCGGAACCGCAGCCGGCCCTGCATGACACCGCGACCGACGGACTGCAGGAGGTAGCACGGCATGCCGGCGCCCAGCAGGACGAACGGCCAGGCCGAGCCGGTCTGGAACAGCCGCGCCCAGCCGGCGGCCGGCGCGGCGAGCAGCACGCCCGTGGCGATCCCGCCGACCAGCGCCCACCGCCGCAGCCGGTGGGCGATCCGGTCGGCGCGGTCGGGGTCGCCGGCCTCGTCCGCCGCGGCGACGAACCGGGCCGCCACCATCTGCAGGCACAGCGCCGCCGACGCCACGGTCAGCATGAGGGTGACCATCAGGTTGGCGTCGGAGAACTCCGCGGGACCGAGCCAGCGGCCGAGCACCAGGTTCAGCGCGTAGTTGCCGGCGTTGGCGACGATCATCGCCAGCCCGAGGACGGCGCCCCCGCCCACGAGTTCCCGGCCACCGCGGGGCGCGGCAGCCGGCGTGCCGCCGGCCGGCACCGGAGCGGGCACCGGACTGCCGCCCGTCCCGGTGGTGGCGGCCGTCATCGCGCACCCCGGCGGGCACGCCGGCGGTCCAGCAGCCGCTGCAGGTGCAGCACGTGCCAGTGCACCACCTCGAACATCGGGATGCCGGTGGCGGCGGCGAAGTTGCGGCGGCCCAGGTCGCTGCGCAGATCGTCGTCCTGGAGCACCGTCTGCAGCGCGTCGGCGAGGCTCACCGCGTCGCCCGGCTCGAAGTAGACGCCGCGGAAGCCCTCCTCCTCGATGATGTCGACCAGGTCGCCGATCCGCGGCAGCACCGCGGCCCGGCCGTACTCGCCGGCCTGGTGCAGGACCCCGGAGCTGCCGGTGGTCGACGTGTACGGGAAGGCCACCACCGCCGCCGAGCTGAACAGCGCCGGGACGTCCTCCTCGGCCACGTAACCCGGCAGCACCAGGTGCGGCACGTCGGCGAACCGCTCGGCGACGGAGGCCATGTACCCGGGCGAGTTGGGGCTGTCCGTCCCGGCCAGCACGAGCTCGAGGTCGTCGCCGTGCCCGCGTCGCAGCAGCTCCGTGTAGGCCTGCACCAGGATGTCGACGGTCTTGTACGTACCCCATTTTCCGAAGGCCAGGATCCGGCGCCGTCCGGGTGGAACGTCCACCGACGGGACCGCCAATTCCTCGAAACTACCGTGCGGCGCCAGCACCACATTCTCGGCGCCATAGCTGCGCTGCAGGAACTCGACATACCGCGGAATGGTCAGGGCCACCAGATCGGCTTTCAACAATGCTCGGGTCAGGATTCGCCCGGCCATTGTCAGCAGCCGCGCCACCGCCGCCGAGGACGCGAATCCGGCATCCCGCATGTCGACGTTGTCGGCCAGGTTGTGCAGGACGACGATGCTGGGCACCCGCAGCATGCGCAGCACCAGCGGCAGCAGCAGGCCGAGCCCGCCGGCCACCCGGCGGTCACCGAAGGTGGCGAACTGCAGGTTGAGCAGGACGGCGTCCGGGCGGGTGCGACGCACCGCCGCGGCGATGCGGACGAGGTTGCCGACGCTGTTGAACCGCCAGCACGCCTCCACTCGCAGACCGGGACGGGACGGCGCGACGCCCGCGTCCGTCTCGTCGGCGAAGACGACGACCTCGGCCACCTCCGGTTGCCGCTCGAGGTGCTTGACCAGGTGGTGGCCGAACTCGTTGAGGCTGTTCCGTCCCGGCGGGTACGCCGTCACCACGCCGACCCGGAGCCCGGCGGCCCGGGCCGTACCCGCCGGTCGCATCCCGACGGCCGTCGCGGCGGCGTCGACGTGTCCGTCGTCACCCGTGGCCGGCGGTCGCACCGGCCCGGCGGGTCGCTCGCTCCGGTCGGACCCGGCCACCGCATCCGGTGACCCTCCGTCACGACCGCCGCCCGGAAACGCCGGGGCGGTCGGCGCCGTAGCAGTGACGGACAGTGAGGTCGATGCGCGTTGGGGTGATCGGACGCCCGATCGCGCGGGAGCGCCGGCCGGACCCGGTATACGCTCGGTGAAATCGCACGGAACTGCGGCCGAACCATTCACCCCATCGCCGTCGACGGAGGTGTCCGCCGCTGCTGCGCCGCGATATCCGCGGACCTCCATCGGCCTCCCGCTTCCGCTGTTCCTGACCCGTCCGGCACCGTTGTGGTGCACCATGAGTGTGCCATCCGATGCAGACCGGCGGAGGCGGCGGAGCACAATTCCACCGTTTCCCCGGCGGCGGTCCCCGGGCGGTGGCCGACGGTGCACGGGCACCGGCGTGGCGGCGGGCGGTCGGAGGTGCGCGGCAGGGATGGACTGGGTTGCGACACCCTCCGTGACGGAGCCGGCGACGTCGACGGAGCGCGTGCGCCGGTCCGGTGCCAGGCCGGTGTCGGCCGGCCCGGTCGGCCCGGTCGGCAGTGCACCGCTGCCCCGCCCGCGCTGGGTGACCGCATCCTTCGCCGTCCTGCTGACCGGCGTCCTGGTCTACGCGGCGTCCACCCTCGTCAGCCACCGCGCCGACCGGCCCGGGTGGTGGGACTCGTGGTTCTACCTGGCTCTCGAGCTGGCGGCGCCGGCGCTGATCGCGGCCCGCGTCCTCCGGATCCGCAGCGAACGCGCCGCCTGGGGGCTGCTGGGGCTGAGCGTGTTCTGGATCTTCCTCGGCGACGCGATCGTCTCCGTCACGGTCCCGGCCGGGCAGCCGCAGCCGGCGACCACGCCGGCCGACGCGTGCTACGTCGCGTTCCTGGCCACCGCGTTCGTCGGCACCGTGGTGCTGCTGCGGCCCCGGCTGCCGCGCGCCGGGTCCGGCGTCTGGCTCGACGGCCTCATCGCCAGCTGCGGTCTCGTTGCCGTCGCGGCGGCGCTGATGTTCGCTCCGCTCCAGGACGTGGGCAGCCGCAACGTGCAGGCGCTGGCCTACGCCGTGGGCGTGACCGTGCTGGTGTCCCTGATGATCGGCGCGGCCACCGTCCTCGGGCGCCGGCCGAGCATCAACTGGTGGCTGATGACGGCGGCGTGGGCGGTGCTGGCCGCGGGCAACGCCGCCCTGGTGCCGTCGCTGGTCTCGGGCACCTACCAGCGCGGGACGATCGCCGACGCCGCCGCTCCGCTGGCCTTCCTGCTGATCGCCGTCGTCGCGTGGCGCACCGGGCGGCCCCCGGCGCCGCGGCGCGCGATGGCCACCCTGTCGTTGATCGGCCCGTCGCTGTTCACCTTCGCCGCGCTGCTGGTCGTCGTCGTGGACCAGTTCTTCCCGCTGCCGGCGCTGTCCAAGTACTTCGCCATCGCGACCCTGCTCGCCGGCGCGGCCCGGCTGCTGCTGGCGGCACGCGCCGCCTTCCGGCTCACCCAGCAGGAGGTGGAGCTCAACCGCAGCCTGGCGGTGGCGCGGGACGAGGCGCTGGCGGCGACGGCGGCCAAGTCGGCGTTCCTGGCCACCATGAGCCACGAGATCCGCACCCCGATGAACGCGGTCATCGGCATGACCGGGCTGCTGCTGGAGACGCCGCTGGACCCGGTGCAGCGCGAGTACGTCGAGACCGTGCGTCGCAGCGGTGACCTGCTGCTCGAGGTGATCAACGACATCCTCGACTTCTCGAAGATCGAGTCGGGCGAGCTGGACCTGGAGGACCGGCCGTTCGACCTGGTCGACGCGGTCGAGGACGTGCTCGGGTTGGTCGCCGTCACCGCCGACGGCAAGAACGACGTCCTGCTCTGCGACTTCGCCGAGGGCTGCCCGAGCTGGGTCAGGGGGGACCGCACCCGGGTCCGCCAGGTGCTGCTGAACCTGGTCGGCAACGCCGTGAAGTTCACCGCCGACGGCAGCGTCGTGGTCGAGGTCCGGCCGGCGGGTACCCGGCCGGGCGGGCGGACGCTCGTCGAGTTCGCGGTGTCCGACACCGGCATCGGCATCCCCGCCGACCGCATGTCCCGGCTCTTCCGACCGTTCAGCCAGGTCGACGCCTCCACCACGCGCGTGTACGGCGGGTCCGGGCTCGGGTTGGCGATCAGCCGCGCCATCGTGACCATGATGGGCGGCGACATCGCGGTCCGGTCGGAACCGGGCCGGGGATCGACCTTCACCTTCACCGTCGAGTTCGGTCCGGCGCAGGCGCCACGGGGCAGCTCCGCGCTGAGCACGGTGTCGCTGGCGGGGCGGCGGGCGCTGCTGGTCGACGACCATCCCGACAACCTGCGGATCCTGCAGGGCCAGCTGACCCGGTGGGGGATGCTCGGACTGCCGGCGGCGTCCGGCAGGCAGGCCTTGGCGGTGGCCACCGCGCCGGCTTCACCCCTCGCCCCACCGGACGCCCCGGACGGCGCTGCGGACGGAGCCGCGCGACCGGACGGGTCCGCAGTCGGGTCCGCGGGCGCCGCGGTGCCGGACATCGCCCTGCTGGACATGTACCTGCCCGACGGGGACGGGGTTGCGCTGGCCCGGGAGCTGCGCCGGCTGCCCGGCTGGGACGGCGTGCCGCTGGTCCTGCTGACCAGCCTGTCCGCGTCGATGTCCGCCGACGACCGCGCGGTCTTCGCGGCCGTGCTGACCAAGCCGGTGCGCAGCGGCGACCTGCACAAGGTGGTGATGGGCCTGCTGTCGGACGGCGGGCCGGCCCGCGTCGACCTGGTTCCCCCGGCGGCCGCGGGCCCGTCGCTGTACGTGCTGATGGCCGAGGACAACAAGATCAACCAGTCGGTGGGCCAGGCCATGCTGCGGCTGGCCGGTCACCGGGTGGACATCGTCGGCGACGGGCGGGCGGCCGTGGACGCGGTGCGCCGGACCGCGTACGACGCGGTGCTCATGGACGTGCACATGCCGGTCATGGACGGGCTCGACGCCACCCGAGCGATCCGAGGCCTCGACGGCGCGGTGCACCAGCCGTTCGTCATCGCCCTGACCGCCAGCGTGACCGCCGAGGACCAGCGAGCCTGCGCTGCCGCCGGGATGGACGCCTACCTGAGCAAGCCGGTCCGCGCCGAGGACCTGCGGGCGACGCTGGCCCAGGTGGTGCCGCTGGCCGGCCGCCGGACCGACCTGCCCGGCGGCCCCGCCGCGGCGGCGGAGCCACCAGCTCCACAAGAGCCACCAGTGCCGCAAGAGCCGCCAGGACCGCCAGGGCCGGAGCGGCAGCCGCTGCCCGCGACGGAACCGGCCGCGACGGAACCCGCAGTGGTACAGAGCGTCCCGGCGTCCGCGGTCGCCGGGCCGGGCGCCTCGGCGGGCGGCACCGCGCCGGTGCTCGACCTCGAGCAGTGGGCCGACCTCGGTGAGCTGGGGCCGGAGGTGCGTGACGTGGTGGTCGACCAGTGGCTCGCCGACTGCGCCGGGTTCCCCGAGACCTTCCGGGCCGCCGTCGACCTGGCGGACGCCGACGCCGTGGCGTTCCGGGCGCACCGGCTCAAGGGCAGCAGCTCGACGGTCGGCGCCGCACGGCTGTCCGGCCTGCTGAACCTCGCCGAACTGGCCGGCAAGGCCGGCTCGGTCCCGGCGCCGGCCGAGATCGCGGTGCTGCTGGCCGCCCTCGACGAGGCCACCGCCGCGGTCACCGCGCACCGCACCGCCGTGGACGTCCTCGACTGAGCCGGCGCCCGGCGCGCCGCCGGTGTGACTTGCGGCGGGCCCCGGCGCGGCACGCCGCCGTCCCGCGTTTCGTCTCGTAACGTCACACCCGCAAGCCCGAGACGTGACGACCCGGAGACGACATGGCGATCCGCATCCAGCAGAACCCGAAGACCACCACCGTCAAGTTCGTCCTGCCGGACGACGTGCACGAGGGAGCCGTGTCCGCGGTCGGCACCTTCAACGACTGGCAGCCGGGTGTGCACCGACTCGTCAAGCGCAGCAACGGGACCCGCAGCGTCAGCGTGGCCGTGCCGCACGGCACCGAGATCCGTTTCCGCTACCTCGGCGAGGGTGGCGTCTGGTTCGACGACCCCGACGCCCACGTCATCGACCACGCCGGGTCCGTCGTCCACACCTGATCCGAAACCCTGCGCGGCCGCGGCGCGGTGCCGATCAGGTGCCGATCCGGCGTTCCCGGCCCGCGCCACCGGCGCCCGGCGCACGCGCCCGGGCGTCGTCGCGGTCCCGGACCGCCCCCTGTCCACGCCGCCGGTCGGGCTCCCCGCGAGCCCGGCCGGCGGCGTCGCCATGCCGGCCGTGGCAGGTCCGCAGGCACGCTGCAACCGGGCCACGCCCGGCGCGCCGGGACCCGTGGTACCGCGTCAGTGATGCGCCGGTGATGCGCCGGCGGTCCACCCGGCGTCGCCGCCGGGCCAGTCGTCGAAGCGACGGCCGGTGACCAGCTCGTAGGCCTGCACGTAGCGGCGCCGTGTCGCGTCGACCACCTCGGCCGGCAGCGGGGGTGGCGGCGCGTCGGTCCGCCGGTCCCAGCCGGAGTCGGGTCCGGTCAACCAGTCCCGGACGTACTGCTTGTCGTACGACGGCTGCACCCGCCCCGGGCGGTAGCCGTCGACCGGCCAGAACCTGGAGGAGTCCGGGGTGAGCACCTCGTCGCCGAGCACCATCCGGTGGCCGTCCAGGCCGAACTCGAACTTGGTGTCCGCCACCAGCACTCCCCGGCCGGCCGCGTGCTCGGCCGCCCTGGCGTACAGCGCCAGCGTGAGATCCCGGAGCTGCTGGGCACGTTCGGCACCGACCGTGGCGACGACGTCGTCGTAGCCGATGTTCTCGTCGTGGGCGCCCAGCTCCGCCTTGGCGGCGGGGGTGAACAGCGGCTCGGGCAACCGGTCCGCCTCGTCCAGCCCGGGCGGGAGGGTGATGCCGCAGACCGCTCCGGTGCTGCGGTAGTCGGCCAGCCCCGATCCCGTCAGGTACCCGCGCGCCACGCACTCCACCGGCACCATGTCCAGCCGCCGGACCAGCAGCGCCCGTCCACGCACCGACGCGGGGATGCGCCGGTCCTCGGTGGCCACCACGTGCCCCGGCACCAGGTCGGCGAGGAGCTCGAACCAGAAGACGCTCATGGCCGTCAGCACCCGCCCCTTGTCCGGGATCCCGGTGGGCAGCACGTGGTCGTAGGCGCTGATCCGGTCGGTGGCCACCAGGAGCAGCAGCTCGTCGTCCACCTCGTACAGCTCGCGCACCTTGCCCGAGGCCAGGTGCCGGTAGTCCGTCAGCTGCACCGCCTGCGCGCTCCCCGCCACCGGTCAGGCCACCGTCCGGTCGAGCCCGCGCCGGCGCAGCAGCGGCCCGGGATCACCGTCGCGGCCGCGCACGTCGCGGAACGCGGCGAGCGAGTCGACCGCTCCCCCGCGGGACAGCAGCCGCCGTCGGAAGACGTCGCCGTTCTCCCGGCGCATCCCGCCGTTCTCCCGGAACCACTCGACCGTGTCGGCGTCCAGCACCTCGGACCAGATGTAGGAGTAGTAGCCGGCCGAGTAGGCGCCGGCGAAGATGTGCTGGAAGTACGTGGTGCGGTACCGCGGTGGCACGAGATCGAAGGCGATCCCGGCCCGTTCGAGCGCGGCGACCTCAAAGTCGGTGGCGGACCGGATCTCCTCGTCCGGTCCGATGCGGTGCCAGGCCTGGTCCAGCAGGGTGGCGCCGAGGTACTCCGTGGTCGCGTGCCCCTCCCCCCACTGCCGGGCGGCGCGGATGGCCTCGACGACGGCCGGGTCCAGCGGCTCCCCGGTGACCGTGTGGAACGCGTAGTGCTGCAGCACCTCCGGCCACATCGCCCACATCTCGTTCACCTGGCTGGGGAACTCGACGAAGTCGCGCGGCACGCTGGTCCCGGAGAACCGTGGGTACGTGACGTCCGAGAAGAGCCCGTGCAGCGCGTGCCCGAACTCGTGGAACAAGGTGTCGACCTCGTCGAGGGTGAGCAGGGCCTTCTCCCCCGCCGCCGGCGCCGGCACGTTGAGGTTGTTGGCCACCACGGGCCGGGTTCCCAGCAGTGCCGACTGCTCGACGTAGGAGTTCATCCAGGCACCGCCGCGCTTGCCGTCCCGGGCGAAGTAGTCGCCCAGGTACAGCCCGAGCGAGGTGCCGTCGCCGTCGAGCACCTCCCACACCCGGACGTCCGGGTGGTAGCCCGACAGGTCGGGGCGGCGGCGGAACCGGATCCCGTAGACCTGCTCGGCGGCGTGGAAGACGCCGTCGGCGAGCACCCGGTCCAGCTCGAAGTACGGCCGCAGCGCCGCGGTGTCGACGGCGTACCGCTCGGCGCGGACGCGCTCGGAGTAGTACGCCCAGTCCCACGGCGCCAGCTCGACGCCGTCGCGGGCGGCCGCCTGCGCGAGCGCCGCGGCCTCCATCCGCGCGTTGGCCAGCGCCGGCGCGACCAGCCGGGAGAGCAGTCCGTCGACGGCGGCGCTGCTGCCGGCGGTCTGGTCGGCGACCATGGCGTCGGCGTGGGTGGCGAAGCCGAGCAGCCGGGCCCGGCAGGCGCGCAGCCGGGCGATCTGCACGGCGACCGGTCCGTTGTCGTGCTCGCCGGCGGACGCGCGGCTCACCGAGGCCTCGAACAGCCGGCGGCGGGTGTCGCGGTCGGACAGCACCGCCAGCGCCGGCTGCGACGTCGGCAGCACCAGCGGCAACAGGTACCCGCCGTCCACCCCGCGGGCGCGGGCGGCCGCGGCGGCGGCGTTCCTGGCCTCCCCGGACATGCCGGCCAGCTGGGCCTCCTCGGTCACCAGCACGGCGGCCGCCTCGGTGGCCTGCTGCAGGTTCTGCTGGAAGGTGGTGGTCAGGACCGAGATCTCCCGGTTCAGCTCGCGCAGCTGGTCCTGTCCGGCCGGATCCAGCTGGGCGCCGGCCAGCACGAAATCCAGGTGGTACCGCTCGACCAGGCGCCGCGACTCCGGACCAAGCCCGGCCGACTCGCGCCCGCGGTGGACCGCGTCGATACGGGCGAACAGCGGCCGGTGTAACCGGATGGCGTCGCGGTGCGCCGCCATCAGCGGCGCCTGCTCCGCCTCGATCCGCCGCAGCTCGGGCGTCGCGACCGAGGAGACGAGGTTGTAGAACGTCGCGGCCACCCGCTCCAGCAGCTGCCCGGACCGCTCCAGCGCGACCAGGGTGTTCTCCAGGTCCGGGGGCCGCGGGTCCGACGCGATCGCCTCGACCTCGGCCAGCTGCTGGGCCCGCCCCGCCTCGAACGCGGGCGCGTAGTGCTCGTCGCGGATCGCGGCGAACGGCGGCAGTCCGAACGGCAGCGAGGACGGCGCGGCGAACGGGTTGGCCGGATCGAGGCTCGGTGCGGTCATGGTGTCCTCTCGGGAGCTGGTGCGGGGCCCGGCCGGCGGGCGGGTCAGAGGATGGGACCGGGCCGGTACCCGGCGGCGTCGGGGTGGCGGTCGACGACCTCCCGCACCTGCTCGACCACCACGGCGACCTGCGCCGACGCGGCCCCGGTGAAGTCGATCGGGTCGCCGAGCAGGCGGTCAAGGCCGGCCCGGTCCAGCGGCAGCCGCGGGTCCGCGGCGAGCCGGTCGAGCAGGTCGTTGGCGTCCTGACCGGTCTCCCGCAGCGCCAGGGCGGCGGCGACGGCGTGGTCCTTGATCACCTCGTGGGCGGTCTCCCGGCCGACCCCGGCCCGGACGGCGGCGATCAGGATCTTCGTGGTGGCCAGGAACGGCAGGTACCGGCGCAGCTCGCGGTCGATCACCGCCGGGTAGGCGCCAAAGTCGGCCAGCACGGTGAGCATGGTCTCCAGCAGCCCGTCGACGGCGTAGAACGCGTCCGGCAGCGCCACCCGGCGCACCACCGAGCACGACACGTCGCCCTCGTTCCACTGCGTCCCCGCCAGCTCGCCGGTCATCGCGGCGTAGCCGCGCAGCACCACCGCGAGACCCGAGACCCGTTCGCAGGACCGGCTGTTCATCTTGTGCGGCATGGCGGACGAGCCGACCTGCCCGGGCTGGAAACCCTCGGTGGCCAGCTCGGCGCCGGCCATCAGCCGGATCGTCGTCGCCAGCGAGGCCGGCCCGGCGGCCACCTGGACCAGCGCCGTGACCACCTCCCAGTCCAGCGACCGCGGGTAGACCTGGCCGACCGAGGTCAGCACCCGGTCGGTGCCGGCCACCTCGGTCACGACGGCGGACTCGAGGGCGGCCACGGCCTCGGCCGAGCCGAGCAGGTCGAGCATGTCCTGCGCGGTGCCGACGGGTCCCTTGATCCCGCGCAGCGGGTACCGGGCGAGCAGGTCCTCGACCCTGCGATACGCCGCCAGCACCTCGTCGGCGGCGGACGCGAAGCGCTTGCCCAGCGTGGTGGCCTGGGCGGGCACGTTGTGTGTGCGGCCGGTGACCACCAGGTCGGCGTACTCGGTGGCCCGCTCGGCCAGCCGGGCGAGCAGCGCGACGGTCCGGTCCCGGACCAGGCGCAGACCGGCCAGCACCTGCGCCTGCTCGACGTTCTCGGTCAGGTCGCGGCTGGTCATGCCCTTGTGGACCTGCTCGTGGCCGGCCAGGGCGTTGAACTCCTCGATGCGGGCCTTGACGTCGTGCCGGGTCACCCGCTCCCGGACCGCGATGGACTCCAGGTCGACCCGGTCCACGACGGCCTCGTAGTCGGCGAGCACGCCGGCCTCGACCGGGACCCCGGCGGCGGCCTGGGCGCGGAGCACGGCCAGCCACAGCCGGCGCTCGGCGACGATCTTGTTCTCGGTGGACCAGATCGCCACCATCTCCGGGGACGCGTAGCGGGCGGCCAGGACGTTGCGGGGGACGGGGGCCGGCGAGGTCACCCCGCCATCCTCTCAGCACCGTGCGGGCGGTCCGCCGCGGCCGCGGAGCCGGCCGGATCCGCCCGCCGGTGCACCGCCCGCCGGCCGACCGGTCCGCGGGGCGGTCCCCCGCTCAGTGCGCCACGATCTCGAGCAGCAGCACGACGGCGCCGAGCACCGCCCCGGTCGCCGTCTCCCGTGCGAGATCCCAGCCACGGGCGCCGCAGCGGCGGCCGTACACCAGGCCGCAGACGGTCAGCACGACGCCGGTGACGGCGATCGCCGCGACGACCGCCACCTCCGGCCGGAGGCCGGCGAGCACGGCGACGCCGACGAAGGCCAGGGCCGGCAGGCCGCCGAGCACCAGCGCCGCCTCGTGCCGCATGGTCCGCAGCATGTGCCGCATGAGGGTGCCGCCGGCACCGGCCGGCCGGGTGCCCAGCACGTGGGTGTACGAGTGGGCCAGCCAGAACACGGCGAGGATGCCCAGGGAGCCGATCAGGACGTCGCCGGTGGGGTTCTCCTGCTCGTCGGCGACCGAGAGCAGGCCCGCGGCGACCACCGCGCCGTACAGCGCGGCCGTCGAGTTGGCGCCGCCCACCCTGGACCACATCGAGCGGAACGGCTCGGCGTGGCCGTGCACGGTGCGGTGACCGTCGTGCCCCCCGCTGACCGACTCGTCCCCCACTCGACGTGATGCTGCCAGACCGCCCGGTGACGCAGCGACGGACCTGCCGGCGCGGCGGCCGGCGGCGGCGCCGTCAGCCGAACGCTGCGAGCACCGCCCGGGCGGTCCGCTCCAGCCCGTCCCGGTCCGTCCACGGCCGGCCGGGGACGCCGGTGTCGCCGGTGACCTCGACCTGCCGGCCGCCGGCGTAGACCCACACCGAGAAGCACCGCGAGGTGCAGCCCAAGGCGTACGTGTCGGCGCCGGTGCGCCGGCAGGGCGTGCCGGACGCGGGTCGGGTGCAGGCGCCGGCGGCGGCCCGGGACACCCGCACCGTGACCGTGAGCGCACCGGGCCGCGGGGAGCCGACCGTCACCGCACCGGTGACGGCCGGCGCGCACCGGGCCGCCCGCCGGGTGATCGGGCTGACGCCGTCCGGCCGCGCGGCCACCGCCGCGGACGTCGCGGCGACGGGCAGGACCGGGCAGCCGGCGGACGCCGTCGCGGCACCGCCGCTGGTCGCTCCCCCGGAAGCCACCCCGGACCCCGACGCGCCGGACGCCGAACCGGCCGAGGACCCCCCGGAGGATCCGGCCGACGAGGACGACGAGGACCCGGCCGACGCAGACCCGGACGCAGACTCGGACGAGGCGGACGACGACGCAGCGGACGTCGACCCTCCGGTGACTGCTCCCGTGTACTCCACGGAGCCGCCGGCCGCGCGGGACCCGGAGCCCGCGGACCCGGCCGCCGGGGACCGCACCGACGCCGCGGCCGACGACAGAGCCGACGAAGCAGCCGACGAAGCAGCCGACGACGAGGAGGCGGACGAGGAGGACGAGGAGGAGCCGGCCGAGTTGGCCGTCGTGACGGCCCCGTGGCGGAACACCCAGGTCCCGCCGAGCACCACGACGACCAGCACGGCGGCGGCGAGCAGGTAGCTGCGAACGCGGTCGCGCCGGTGCTGCCGGTCGATCCGCTCCCACGTGCTGGCGTGGCGGGCGTCGGCGAGCACGCCCTCGGTCGACAGCCGGCTGGGCGGCTCGTCCCGGAGCGCCGCCGCGAACAGTGCGGCCAGCGGCGCCGCGGCCGGATCGTCGGGATTGCCCGCCCGGTCGACCGGTTCGTCCGTCACGACGCACCTCCCTCCGCCGGACCACGCGCCGGAGCGCGTTCGAGTTCCCGCTTCAACGCCGCCAGCCCGCGGGCCGTCTGCGACTTGACGGTCCCCTCGGAGCAGCCCAGGGCGGCCGCGGTCGCGGCGACGTCCAGGCCTTCGAAGTACCGCAGCACCAGGGCGGTTCGCTGACCGGGCGGCACGGCGGCGAGGGCCGCCCGTACCCGGTCGCGGTCGACGACCCTTTCCGCCAGGTCGTCCAGTCCCGCGACCTCCGGCAGCACGTCCACCGACCGCTCACGACGCCACGGCCGCCGCGACTCGTCCACCACGGCCCGGACCAGGCAGGACCGCACGTAGGCGTCCAACGCACCGCGGTCGCGCACCTTGTCCCATGCTCCGTACAGCTTCACGAACGCGGTCTGCGTCAGGTCGTCCGCACGGTGCCAGTCACCGCACAGCAGGAACGCGATCCGCCGCACCCGATCCCTGCGGGCCGCGACGTACGAGGAGAACGCCTCCTCCTCGTCGCGGTGCACGGCGACCCCCGCTCCTGCACCCTGGACGGAACCGACCGGCAGGCCCGTTGCACGGGTCGCCCGGGGCGTTCGCCGGGATGCGCCGGCGACCGGGAGGATTGTGCCCCACGTCCGGATCGGCCGCGGGCCGCGCCACGGGACCGGTCGCCGGTTAGAGCGGCACCACCCAGACCGGGCTGGTGGTCGGCGCGGCCGATCCGCCGGTCGGTTCGACCGTGACGGCGAACGCGGTGGTGCCGGCGGCCAGCGGCGCGGTCACCGGTTGCAGTGACCCGGTGGCGGACGTCGCCAGCACCCCCATGGACACCGGTTCCTGCCCGCGCAGGTACCAGAGCTGGTACACCTTGCCGCCCGGCAGCGGTGGCAGGCCGGCGACCGTGACGGTCGCCTGGTTGCACTGACCGGAGGCGACCACCTCGCCGCCGGTCCCGACGCTCGGCGCGACCACGCGCGCGTCGGCGGCGGTGCTCACGCAGGTCGCCACGTCCCGGTCGGGAGCGGACGTGACCACCACGACGGCCGTGCCGGCGGCCAGCACGACGGCCGCGACGGCCGCGGCGAGCAGGGCCTGCGGCCGGCGGTACCAGGGGCGGCGCAGCGGGACGACGTCCGCTCCGGTGGCCGGTGCAGGCGCCCCGTCGGCGGCGCGGTCGGCGGGCTCGGGGGCGCGGTGCGCTCCGGCGTCCGCGACGCGACCGGTGGCCGGCGGCAGCTGGGGCGTCGCCCGGGCCGCGGCGAGCACCGACTCCCGGAGCCGCGCCGGGGGCGTGTCCGCGGTGACGGCGCCGAGCAGGGCCGCGGTCTCGACGAAACCGGCCAGCTCGGCGGCGCACGTCTCGCACTCGGCGAGGTGCGCGGCGAGCTCCGCGGACTCGTCGTCGGGCAACGCGTCCAAGGCTGCGGCGCCGGTCAGCAGGTGCGGATCGGGCCTCATGTCGCCACCCCCAGGCAGTCGCGGAGTCGGATCAGGCCGTCGCGGAGTCGGGTCTTGATGGTGGGCAGCGGTGCAGAGAGCAGTTCCGCGACCTCCCGGTAGGAATAGCCGCTGTAGTAGGCCAGGGTGACCGACTCGCGCTGCAACTCGGTCAGTGAACCCAGGCAGCGCTGCACCGCGCGTCGCTCGAACGACGCCTCGACGGCTTCGACGACCGAGTCGACATCCCGCTCGGTCGAGGACTGGGCCACCCGCAGGTCGCGGTCCGCGGCGGCCTGGGCCGACCGGACCCGGTCGACCGAGCGGCCGTGGGTCAGGGTCATCACCCAGGACAGCGCCGACCCGCGGCCGGCGTCGAACCGGCTGGCGCGGCGCCAGATCTCCAGGAACACCTCCTGGGCGACCTCCTCGGCCTGGCTGGGGTCCCGGACGATCCGCTTGGCCAGCCCGAACACCCGCGTCGAGAACAGGTCGTAGAGCGACGCGAAGGCCGCTTCCTCCCCCACAGCCGTGCGGCGGAGCAACTCTTCCGGCGTCTGTCCGGCCGCCGGTGGCGAAGGGCTCGCGTTGGGCACCGCGGAATGACCGCGCGAATGCGGTCCGGGGGAGGTCATGCTCGCCATTCTCTCCTGCCGCACCCGGCTCAGGGAGACGACCCGAGCGGATGCGGCCGTCCCGGCAGACCTGGGGTTCACGCCCGGTGCTTCGGCACCCCCAGTCGGGTGGATGGCCCATCGGGCGGACGGACCCCAACGATTTCACCCGTCTGCGCAGGTTTGGCTGCGCGGCCCAGTTGCTCGGCGGTACGGCGGCGCAGACTGGACGGGACACGACGACTCAGTTCTGCGGAGGAACCATGACGACGGTTCACACGCGGCCGGGCACCCCCGCGGCGGGCCGGCCGCTGGGGCGGTGGGCGGCGGCTCTCGGCGGCGTGGTGGCCGTGGCGCTCGCGTTCGCCGTCGCCGAGCTGCTCGCCGCGCTCGGCCAGTGGACGGGGTGGCTGCACGTCCCGTCGTCGCCGCTGGACTCGCTCGGCAGCGGGTTCATCCGGCTGACCCCGGAGTGGCTCAAGAGCCTGGCCGTCCAGCTGTTCGGCACGCACGACAAGGATGCGCTGCGGACCGGCATGGTGGTGGTCATCGTGGCGGTGGCCGCCGGGCTGGGGGTGTGGGCGCGGCGCTCGCGGACCGCGGCGGCGGTCGCCGTCGGGGTGCTGGTCGCGGTGACGCTGGTCGCGGTCTGGGTGCGGGCCGGCGCCACCGCCCTCGACGGCCTGCCGGTGCTGGTCGGTGCCGCCGTGGGACTGGTGGTGCTGTGGCGACTGTTCGCCGGTGTCGCGCGGCCGGCTGCGGCCGGGTCGGCGCCCTCGCCCGCCGATCCCGACCGCGCGGTGGCCGCGGTGGCCGACGCGCCGATCCCGCCGGTCGGGACGGTGCGCCCGGTGGGCCCGGCCGCGGTGCCGGCCGGTCCGCTGCCGGTGCAGCGCCGTGGGTTCCTGCGGATGACGGGGTGGGCGGCGGGCGCCGCCGCGCTGGCCGGGATCGTCGCGCGCTGGGTGCCGAGCGCGGCCAAGGTGCAGGAGAGCCGGGCCGCCACCACCCTGCCCGCACCGGTGTCGCGGCAGGTCATCCCGCGGTCGACCGACATCGACGTCAACGGCGCGACGCCGTACCTCGTGCCGAACCCGGACTTCTACCGCATCGACACCGCGCTGGCGCTGCCCCAGGTGACCACCGCGGAGTGGTCGCTGCGCATCCACGGCATGGTCGACCGGCCGCTGACCATCGGTTGGAACGACCTGCTGGCCCGGCCGCTGATCGAACGGGCCGTCACCCTGACCTGCGTCTCGAACGAGGTCGGTGGCGACCTGGCCGGCAACGCCCGCTGGCTCGGCGCCCGGCTGGACGCCCTGCTCGCCGAGGCCGGCCCGCAGTCCGGGGCGGACTGCGTGCTGTCGACGAGCAAGGACGGCTGGACCGCGAGCACCCCGCTGGACGTGCTCACCGACGGCCGCGACGCCATCCTCGCCGTGGCGATGAACGGCGAGCCGCTGCCGGTCGAGCACGGGTTCCCGGTCCGCATGGTCGTCCCGGGCCTGTACGGGTACGTGTCCGCGACGAAGTGGGTCGTCGACCTCGAGGTCACCCGCTTCGCCGACGTCACCGCCTACTGGACCGAACGGGGATGGTCCGACCACGGCCCCGTCAAGACCGCCTCCCGGATCGACGTCCCGAAGCACAAGGCGCAGTACGACGCCGGCCACCGCGTGGTCTTCGCCGGCACCGCCTGGGCGCAGCACCGCGGCATCCGCGCCGTCGAGGTGCGGATCGACGACGGCCCGTGGATGGCGGCCGAGCTGGCGGACGCGGTGTCCGCCGACACCTGGCGCCAGTGGCGGTTCGCCTGGACGGCCGTCGAGGGCACGCACCAGCTGCACTGCCGCGCGACGGACGGCACCGGTGCGGTGCAGACGGGCACCGAGACGCCGGTGGTGCCCGACGGGGCCACCGGCTGGGACGCCATCACCTTCGACGTCGTCTGAGGGACGCCGCCGGGCCGGCGGCCTCCCGGATCGGCGCGGTCCGACCCGGTGGACCACGGCGTGCCGCCGGTCACGATCGGGCGACACCGCCCATCCGCGCGGCCGGCGGCGGTGAACCACGGCCGTGACGACCGCACCAGCCGCCGGACGGACCAGACGCCGTGACGACACCGGGCGCCCGTGGCTGCCCGGCCGCTGGGCGGCCGCCGCGGTCGGTCTGGTCGCGGTCGGGGTCACCATCGGCCTCGCCGAGCTGCTGTCCGCGCTGGGTGTGTGGGCCGGTGTGCTGCACGCCGCGTCGTCCCCGGTGACCGCGCTGGGCGGTGCCTTCATCCAGCTCACCCCGGAGTGGCTCAAGGAGTTCGCCATCCGGCAGTTCGGGCAGCACGACAAGGACGCCCTGCGGGTCGGCATGGGTCTGACCCTGGTCCTCGTCGCGCTCCTCGTCGGGCTGGTGGCGCGGCGCAGCCCGCGGACCGCCCTCGCGCTGACCGGCGCGCTCGTCGCCGTCGCCCTGGCCGCGGTGTGGACCCGCACCGGCACCGGGCCGGCCGACGGCGTGCCGGTGCTGCTGGGCGGCGCCGCCGGGGCGGTGCTGCTGGTCCTGGCCTTTCGCCGGACGGTGCCGGCGTCCGGACCGGGCGCGGCCGGGGCGGCCGAGCAGGTGGCGGCGGAGGTGTCCCCGCGGCCCGGTTCCGCGCCGGTCGCCGCCCGCGCGGCCGGCACCGACCGGCGGCACTTCTTCCGGGTGGCCGGCGTCGGCGTCGTCGCCGCGGCGGCGGCCGGAGCGCTCGCCCGGTGGGTGCCGAGCTCGGCGGCCGTCGCCGACAGCCGTGCCCGGTTCCGGGTGCCCGCGCCGGCGGACGCACAGACCGTGCCGGCCGGGACGTCGCTCGGCGTCGAGGGTCAGCAGCCGTGGATCACCCCGACCACCGACTTCTACCGGGTGGACACCGCGTTCGCGGTGCCGTCGCTGACGACCGACGCGTGGCGGCTGCAGGTGCACGGCATGGTGGAGCGGCCGCTCGAGCTCTCGTTCGACGACCTCCTGGCCCGCGAGCAGATCCAGCGCACGATCACCCTGACCTGCGTCTCCAACGAGGTCGGCGGCGACCTGGTCGGCAACGCCACCTGGGTCGGCGCCCGGATCGACGACCTGCTGGCGGAGGTCCGCCCGGCCGCCGGTGCCGACTGCGTGCTCTGCACCAGCGTCGACGGGTTCACCCTCACCGCGCCCCTGTCCGCGCTGACCGACGGCCGGGACGCCCTGCTGGCCGTCGGGATGAACGGGGAACCGCTGCCCGTCGAGCACGGCTTCCCGGTCCGGATGGTGGTCCCCGGCCTGTACGGCTACGTGTCGGCCTGCAAGTGGGTTGTCGACATGAAGGTGTCCACCTTCGCGGCCGAGACGGCCTACTGGACCGCCCGTGGTTGGGCACCCCAGGGCCCCATCCGGCTCTCCTCCCGCATCGACGTCCCCCGCGGCTTCGCGCAGTACCGGGCCGGGGAGCAGATCGTCCTCGCCGGCGTCGCCTGGGCGCAGCAGCACGGCATCCGCGCGGTCCAGCTGCAGGTCGACGACGGCCCGTGGCGGGACGCCGAGCTGGGCGCCGTCCCGTCGGAGGACACCTGGGTGCAGTGGCGCTGGGCGTGGACGGCGACGCCCGGCCTGCACACCGTCCGGGTGCGGGCCGTGGACCGGGACGGCACCGTGCAGGACGAGGCGGTGCGGCCGCCCTTCCCGAGCGGCTCCACGGGCTACGACTCCCGCAGCATCACCGTCTCCTGACCGCCGGCGATCCGCCGGTCCCGCTCCGCACGTCGCGTCGGGGAGGCGCGCCGGCCGCGATCGGTGGTCGCTGCTCGGGTCACGAACCGGTCACGTCTTGCGCCGTCAGGCCTGTCGACCCATCCGGTTCGAGACCGGGCTCGAAACACCAGCAGTCCCCGGAGGTACATCGGGACCTCTTTCCACACACGATCTTTGCGTCCACCGATCGACAGCGGGCGGAGAACGCCCTGCACCCCAAGGAGAACCATGTTCGTCAAGAAGCTGGCCGGCCTGGCCGCCGCCGGATCCCTCGCCGTCGTCCTCGTCGCCTGCGGATCCAGCTCGACAGGGTCGACGTCCACCACCAGCTCGGCCGACTCGTCGAGCAGCATGTCCAGCTCGGCGATGTCGTCCACGTCGTCGATGCCCATGACGGGTTCCGGCGCCATGTCGTCGGGCGCCATGTCGTCCGGCGCCATGTCGTCGGGCATGTCGTCGGGGATGTCGTCGGGCGGGATGTCGTCGGGTATGTCGTCGGGTATGTCGTCGGGCGCCATGTCGGGCGGCGCCGCGGCCGCCGGCCTGGTCGGCCCTGGCTGCGCGGCCTACGCCAAGGCCAACCCCTCGGGCGCCGGGTCCGTCGAGGGCATGGCGCAGGCTCCGGTCGCCGCGGCGGCGTCCAGCAACCCCCTGCTCACGACCCTCGTCGCCGCCGTCTCCGGCAAGCTGAACCCCAAGGTCGACCTGGTCACCACGTTGGACAGCGCCGAGTTCACCGTCTTCGCGCCGGTCGACGCGGCGTTCGCCAAGGTGCCCGCGGCGACGCTGGCCACCCTGAAGACCGACTCCGCGCTGCTGACCAAGATCCTGACCTACCACGTGGTTCCGGGCCGGATCGCGCCCGACCAGATCGTCGGCACGCACAAGACCGTCGAGGGCGGCACCGTGACGGTGACCGGCTCCGGCCAGGACCTCAAGGTCGGCGACGCCTCGGTGATCTGCGGCGGCGTCCAGACCAAGAACGCGACCGTCTACCTGATCGACTCGGTGCTCACCCCGCCGGCCTCCTGACCGGCCGCACCAGGCACCACCCCACGGCCCCGGCGGATCCTCGCCGGGGCCGTGGTCGTCCCCGCTGGTTCGGCCGCTGCCCGCCCGGGTACCGACGGACCCGTGAGGATCGTCGTGCTGGGAGCCAGCGGCAACGTCGGGACGGCCGTGCTCGAGGCCTTCGCCGGGGACGGCCACGACCTGGTCGGCGTGTGCCGCCGGGTGCCGCCGGAGGGAGCGCCGTACGACGGCGCCCGCTGGCAGTCGGTGGATCTGGCCCGGACCACCGCCGACGAGCTGGAGCCGGTGTTCCGCGGTGCGGACGCCGTCGTCAACCTGGTCTGGGCCTTCCAGCCCGCCCGGGACACCGGCTACCTGGAACGGGTCGGCGTCGGCGGGCTGCGGACGGTCCTGGAGGCGGCGCGCCGCGCGGAGATCCCCCACCTGGTCCACATGTCGTCCGTGGGCGCCTACGCCGCCGGGCCGGCGGAGGGCGGCCGGGTGGACGAGAGCTGGCCGACGACCGGGATCCCGACGCTGGCCTACAGCCGGCACAAGGCGGCGGCCGAGCGGCTGCTGGACGCCCACGAGGCGGCCGGCGACCCGCCGGTCATCACCCGGCTGCGGCCCGGCCTCGTCCTGCAGCGCCGGGCCGGCAGCGCACTGCTGCGCTACGGCCTGCCCGCCTTCCTGCCCCGCGCCACCCTGGACCTGGTGCCGGTGCTGCCCCTGGACGAGCGGTTCGCCATCCCGGTCGTGCACACCAGCGACGTCGCTGCGGCCGTGCGCAACGCCGTGCAGCGCGGCGTGGCCGGCGCGTTCAACCTGTCGGCCGACGACCCGATCACCCGGCGGGAGCTGGCGGAGGTGCTGCACGCCGTGCCGGTGGCGGTGCCCCGGCCGGTGGTGCGGGCCGCGGTGGCCGCCGGCTGGACCCTGCGGCTGCACCGGCTCGACCCCGGGTGGATCGACCTGGCGTTCGCCACGCCGCTGATCGACACGACCCGGGCCCGGGAGCACCTCGGCTGGTCGCCGACCTGGTCGGCGCGGGACGCGCTCCGCGACCTGATGATCGGGATGCGGTCCGCGGAGGCCACCGCCAGCCCGGTGCTGCGCCGGCGGACGGTGCTCGGCGAGGCGCTGGACGGGACCCGGCTCGGCCCGATCACCCGGCGCGCCCTGCCCTGAAACGGCACGGCCCCGGCGGTCCGGGCCGGACGGTCAGGACAGCCGGGGCCGCACCTCGTTGTCGAACAGCGTGAGTGCCGAGGCGATCGCCATGTGCATGTCCAGGTACTGGTACGTGCCGAGCCGGCCGCCGAACAGCACGTCGGGCTCCCGGGCCGCGAGTTCGCGGTACCGCTGCAGCACGGCACGGTCCCGCGGGGTGTTCACCGGGTAGTACGGCTCGTCCCCCTCACCGGCCGGCCGCGAGTACTCGCGGACGATGACGGTGCGGTCCGCGGGGTAGTCGCGCTCCGGGTGGAAGTGCCGGAACTCGTGGATCCGGGTGTAGGGGACGTCGACGTCGGCGTAGTTCATCACCGACGTGCCCTGGAAGTCGCCCACCGGCAGCACCTCGGAGCGGAAGTCCAGGGTGCGCCAGCCGAGCCGGCCGGCCGCGTGGTCGAAGAACCGGTCGACCGGGCCGGTGTAGACCACCGGCGTACCGGGCCGGACCGTCGACCGGACGTCGAACCAGTCGGTGCACAGCCGGATCTCGATGCGCGGGTGGTCGGCCATCCGCTGCAGCCAGGCGGTGTACCCGTCGACGGGCAGGCCCTCGTAGCGGTCGCTGAAGTACCGGTTGTCGAAGGTGTACCGCACGGGCAGCCGGGTGATGACCTCGGCCGGCAGGTCGCGGGGATCGGTCTGCCACTGCTTCTGGGTGTACCCCCGGATGAAGGCCTCGTACAGCGGGCGGCCGATCAGCGAGATCGCCCTGTCCTCGAGGTTGTCCGCGGCCCCGGTCTCGATCTCCGCGGCCTGCTCGCGGATCAGCTCGCGGGCCTGCTCGGGCGTCAGCTGGCGGCCGAAGTACTCGCACAGCGTGCCGAGGTTGATGGGCAGCGGGTACACCCGGCCGGCGCTGACGCTGAACACCCGGTGCTGGTAGCCGGTGAAGTCGGTGAACCTGTTGACGTAGCGCCACACCCGCTCGTTCGAGGTGTGGAACAGGTGGGCGCCGTAGCGGTGCACCTCGATGCCGGTCTCGGGATCGCTCTCGGAGTAGGCGTTGCCGCCCAGGTGCGGCCGACGGTCCAGCACCACCACCGTCTTCCCCAGCGATGCGACCTGCTCGGCGACCGTGAGGCCGAAGAAACCGGCGCCGACGACGACCAGATCGGCACCGGACAGGTCGGCGGGATCGCGCAGCGTGGCGGCGGTCATCGGGTCAGCTCCCGGGCCGTCGGACAGGGCGCCGGGACGTCGCAGGTGCGGCACCGTCCCCCGGTGCCGTCGTGCAGCAGCAGTGCGTGTGCGATCCGGGACAGCAGCGGCGCCCGGAGGAAGGGCGTCGCGGAACTCACCGCCGCCTCGGCGACCGCCTCCACGGCCGCCGGCGGGCCGGCCAGCCGGCTGGTCTCGAGCGCCGGGTCCTGGATGCCGGCCACCGCGGCGCCTACGCCGAGCCGGTGGGCGAACTCGAGATCGCCTGCGAGTGCAGACGTGTCGGGGTGCGCCGCACCGTCGAGGCGTGCGTGGGCGCCGCCGCCGAGCGCGGCACCGACCGTGTCATCAGCGGTTCCACCAACCGTGCCACCAGCGGTGCCGCCGACCGTGCCACCAGCGGGGCGGATGCGGTCGCCGGTACGCACGTCGTCGTCGAGCGCCGTCACGCACTCACCCCCCGTCGGTCGGTCGCGGCCCGGGTGTCCGTGCGGCACTCCTCGAGCAGCTGGTGCATGGTCTCAGCTATCCGGTCCCACCCCCGCTGTGCCAGCACCGCCGTGGCGCGTCGTCGGCGAGCGGCGGCGGTTCCGGCCACCGCCGAGCGGCACGCCGCGGCGAACGCCACGGCGTCCGTGGCGACGTCGACGACGTCACCGAGGTCGGCGACGACGTCCGCGATCGGGGTCGAGACCACCGGCAGTCCGGCGGCCAGGTACTCCAGCGACTTGGTCGGGCTGATCGACCGGGTCGCCTCGTTGAGCGCGAACGGCATCAGGGCGACGTCGAAACCGGCCATCACCGCCGGCAGCTCGGAGTAGGAGGCCGGCCCGGCGTAGCAGAGGTTGGGCGCCGCCGGCAGATCCGCAGGGTCGATCTTGGCCACCGGCCCGACCACCCGGATCTCCCAGTCCGGCAGCTCGCGGGCCAGGCCGGCCAGCAGGTCCAGGTCGAGTCGCTCGTCGACGACGCCGACATAGCCGGCCACCGGCCGCGGGTGCGGTGCCCGCAGCGCCCGCGAGGCGGCGTAGTGCCCGGTGTCCACCCCGCTGGGGAACAGGTGCACGTCCCTGGTGCGCTGCGCGCGGACGCCGCGGTCCAGCGACCGGCCACCGGTGAACACCAGGTCCGCCTCCGTCAACGCCCGCCGGTGCGCCAGCTTCAGGCCGGCGGGCGCCGACTGGAACGCCGCCAGGTCGTCCATGACGTCGAAGACCAGCCGACCCGGGGCGAGCGCGCGGGCCGTCTCCAGCGCCATCGGGGTGTACAGCCAGACGTCCGGATCGGGCTGCTCGGCACCGGCGGCACCGTCGGTACCGGTGACCAGGGCCGACAGCAGCTCGCCGTAGCAGGCGGTGCCGTCGGCACCGAAGGTCAGGTGCTCCGTCGGACAGCCGCCGGGTGGCACTTCCAGCCGGACCCGAACGATGCCGTCCCGCTCCTCGTGCCGGAGGGTCGGCTCCCCGACCGGTCCGGCGACGGGTTCCTCGACGAACCAGGTGCGGGCACCCGCGGCGGCGCGGGTCCGCGCCATCCGCGAGACCAGGTGCTGCGGTCGCTGCCAGACCCAGTCCCAGCGGAGGTGGGACAGCACCACGAGATCGGATGTGCGACTGCCGATCCGGGCAGCGGGGAGGGCGTTCGGCTCCGCCGCGGCGGTCGACAGCCTGGATGTCGCGGGGGTGGGTGTCATCGCAGGGACCTCTCGGGGACTGAGCTCGGCACCGGGCGTGGCTCGGTTCGACACGGGGATCGGTGGGTGGAGTTCGTCGACCGGCGGATCCTGGAACGACCAGCCGCTCATGGCCGGCCCGTACCCGGAGAGCTGGCTGGCGCACGGCTCCTGCAGGCGGTAGGCGGGCAGGTCCGCGGACGGCCGCCCGGCGGCGGCCAGGGCCCAGGCCCTGGTCATGCTGGTGGCGCGGCGGCCGCCCGCGGAGTCGATGCTCCAGACCCCGACGGGGTCCACACGGCGGCCCGGTCGGGCCAGCAACGAGTCCCAGTCGCAGGAGTCGACCTGCGGGAACCAGCACAGGCCGCGCAGGTCGACGCCGCGGGCGACGGCGTCCTCGTACTCCTGCAGCACGTACTTGAGCCAGGACGCCCGGTCGGACGGGAAGCCGCGGATGTTGGTCTCGGTGAGCAGCACCGGTCGCCGGTACCGCTCGGCGTAGTACTGCGCCACGGCGGCGAAGCCGATGGGGTGCGGCGGTGGCGCGTGACCGCCACGCTCGTCGTAGAACCACTCGGAGTGGCAGTAGTAGTCCAGTCCCAGCACGTCGACCGGTGCGGGTTCCAGGTCCAGCAGCGACGCGCCGCCGGACCGGCGCAGGGTCTGCAGGTACGGCCGGTCGCCGCGCAGGTCGTGGCCGAGCACCAGGTCGAGGACCACGTGCCGCCGGTCGTTGGCCATCGCCGCGTGCGCGTGGCCGTCGCGCACCCCGCGGTGGTGCTCGGCGGTGTCCACCCACACGTGCACCGCGTCCGGCAGGGCCTGGGCGTACCAGCGGGACAGCTCGCCGACGGCGGGCAGCACCGAGGTCAGCAGCCCGGCGAAGCCGTCGTCGCCACGGTGGTACGGCGGCCAGAGCGCCTCGTGGCCGGCCAGGAACAGGGTGGCGAACGGCTCGTTGAAGACCGTGTAGGCCAGCAGCCACGGGTACCGGTCGGCGACCGCCCGGCCGTAGCGGACGAACGCCGCCCCGAACCGCGGGTCGGCGAAACCTCCGGTGATCCACCGCGGATAGCTGGTGTGGTGCACCAAATCGGCGACGACCACGGCGCCCTGGTCCCGCAGGTGGCCCAGGATCCGGTCGGGCTCGGCCCAGTCGAACCGGCCGGTCTCCGCCTCGATCCGCGGCCAGCGGAGCGGGTAGCGGAAATGACGAACGCCGGCGGCCAGCACCGCGTCGACGTCGTCCCGCCACCGGGTGGTGTGGCCGGTCAGCTCGGCGACGTCCACGCCGTGGGCCGGCAGGTGGGTGCTCTCGAAACCGGCGACGATGCTGCGCGCGCCGGCGGGGAAGACCTGGTCGATCGAGAGGGCACCGGGAGCGGCGGTCACCGTCCGGCCCAGGGCCGCGGCTGCCGAGCCACCTGCCCGGAGTCCACCACGTCAGTCCGCCCGGCCGGAGGCGCGACCGCCCGTCCCGGACCGGATGCACGGGGACGAGTCGAACACGGCGACCTCCTGCGGCGGCCGCCGGACCGGGACGCCACGCTTTGACGCCCACCCAGGCCCGGTCCCGCCGATCGGCGCGACCACCTACATCTGTGCCGGAGATTCCCGCACCGTGGCGCGCCAAACGGCGACGCCCGGTCGGCGTGCGGTGGACCGGCGTCGCGGCCGCCGAGGGACACCGACCGACACCGACCGACACCGACGGCCACACCACCCGCGGACGCGGGCCCGTGCCGGGGTCCGACCGGCCGCCGGGTCAGCCCTGGGCGCCGCCGTTGTGCGCGCGGAGGTAGTCCATCAGGGCGTCCTCGGGCAGCGGCCGGCTGTAGTGGTATCCCTGCACCAGCCCACAGCCGTACCCGCGCAGGGTGGTGGCCTGCTCCGGCGTCTCGACGCCCTCGGCGATGACCGACAGGCCCATGCCCTCGCCGATGGCGACGATGCCGCGGGCGACCGCCGCGGAGGCCTGATCGGTCAGGATGCCGGCGACGAAGCTGACGTCGATCTTCAGGATGTCCACGGGCAGCTCGGTGATCCGGCTCAGGCTGCTGTAGCCGGTGCCGAGGTCGTCGATCGCCACCATGACGCCGTGCTCCCGAAGGCGCAGCAGGTCCTTGCGCAGCGAGTCGGCCAGCAGCGGCATGTGGGTCTCGGTCAGCTCCAGGACGAGCTGCGCCGGCGGCAGCCCGTGCGCTTCCAGCTCGGCCAGCACGTCGTCGTGCAGGTTGCCGGACTCAAGCTGCCGTCCCGAGACGTTCACGTGCACCGGCGGCGCCGCCGGCCCGAGCGCGCGGACCCAGTCGCCGGCCATCCGGCAGGACTCCGACAGCGCCCGGCGACCCATCGCCAGGATGTGGTCGCCGCTCTCCGCGACGTCCAGGAACTCACCCGGGCCCAGCACCCCGCGGTCCGGGTGACGCCACCGGATCAAGGTCTCCACCGCCGCCACCCGGCCGGAGTCCACATGGTGCACCGGCTGCCCGACGAAGAAGAACTCGTCGCGGGCCACCGCCTCGGTCAGCTCCCGCTGCAGCCGCAGGGTGCGGGCGGCCCTGGCCGAGCGCGCGGCGTGGTCCGGGTCGTCCACACCGCTGACCCGGATCCGGTCGCGGCCCGCGTCCTTGGCGCGGTACATGGCCTGGTCCGCCGCGTTGAGCAGCTGCGCGGCCGTGGACGTGCCGTCGGTCTCCGACAGGCAGATGCCGACGCTCGCGCTGAGCCGCAGCACCTGGTTCCCGTGCTGGTACGGGCGGCGGACGGCGTCCAGGATGCGCTGGGCGATGCGCTGGGCCACCGTGACGTCGTCCAGGGTCTCGCACACCACGACGAACTCGTCCCCGCCCAGCCGGGCCACCGTGTCGCCGGGCCGCAGTGCCCGGGTCAGCCGGCCCGCCACCTGCACGAGCACGTCGTCGCCTGCGGCGTGCCCGGCCGTGTCGTTGATCGACTTGAAGCCGTCCAGGTCCAGGTACAGCACGCCGACGGCGTGGCCGGACCGCTTGGCCGACGCCAGGGCGTGCTCGATGCGGTCGGTGAGCAGGATGCGGTTGGGCAGCCCGGTCAGGCCGTCGTGCAACGCCTGGTGCGTCAACCGGGCCTCGGCCTGCCGCCGGGCGGTGATGTCCTCGACCTGCCCGATGAGGTAGGAGTCGGTGGATCCGGCCCGCGGCGTCACGCTGAACTGCACCCACAGGTCCTGCCCGTCGGCGCGGACCCAGTGCCGCTCCGCCGTGGTCTCCGCCGGCTGACCGGCGGCCATGGCGCCGAACCGTTCCACGTGCAGGTGCTTCTCCTCGTCGGCGGTCAGGTCGACCACCCGCATCTGCAGCAGCTGCTCCTCGGAGTAGCCGGTCAGCCGGCACAGTGCCGCGTTGACCTGGGAGAAGCGGCCGACGTCGGAACCCAGGCGGATGAGCATCATCCCGTTCGGGGCGTACCGGAACATGTCCTGGAACCGCGACTCGCTCTCCCGGAGGGCCTGCTCGGCGGCCAGCCGTTCGGTGATGTCGGTGCCGACCAGGATGAAACCGCCGGTCGTCCCGCCCGGTCCGGGCATCGCGGTCACCGACACCTCGACGCAGCGCCGGCGGCCGTCCCGCGTCCGCAGGGTCCACCGGCGGGTCTCGGCCTCCCCGGTGGCCGCCCGGGCCAGCACCACGGGGTGACCCGCTGGCAGCCCCGATTCCCCGGCGCGCTCGGCGAGCTCGTCGGGGTCGTGGAGGCGTTCGTGCGAGGTGCCCAGCACGTCGTCCTCGAGCCACCCGAGCATGCGCTCGGCACCGCGGTTGAAGACGGTGATCCGCCCCCGCGGATCGGTGGCGACGATCGACTGCTGGGTGGCCGCGTCGAGCACACCGGCGAACAGGTCCCGCGACCGCCGCAGGTCCCGGGCCGCCTGGCGGATCTCGGTGACGTCCTGGATGCTGCCGGTCAGCTTGACGACGGTCCCGGCGGCGTCCCGTTCGGCAAGCCCGCGGACGGACATCTCGCGGACGGATCCGTCCGCACGCAGGACGCGGTGCTCGAGCTCGATGTCCTCGCCGGTCTCCGCCGCCCGCAGGACGTGCGTCCTGCTGCTGTCCCGGTCCTCGTCGACGACCATCGACATGTACCGATCGAAGTCGGCCGGCGACGTCGCCGGATCGAGACCGACCAGCCGGTGCACCTGTTCGGACCAGTACATGTGCCCGGTGCGCAGGTCCCAGGACCAGTCCCCGACCCGGGCGAGCTCCTGGGCGGCCCGCAGGATCCGTTCGCGCTCCCGCACGCGGGCGGTGAGGACGGCCACCGACGCCTCCGCCTGCACGCGCAGGGCGGTCTGCTCGGCCAGCCGCCCGCGCAGGTCGGCCAGCGGGTCGCCACCGCCGTCCGCGGACTGCTGACCCACCGCTCGGGCCGGCGGGAGGGCGGCCGGGATGGGGACCCGGGCCGCCGGAACGACGACGTCGGCCTGCGGGCGGGAGGGACGATGAGCCACGCTGCGCCGCCCCTTTCCGCCCCGTCGGGCCGGTGCCGACCACCGGCGCCTCGGAATCAGCGTAAACGAGCTGTAATCGCGTAGATACGCACGGCGAATATTGCGCCCGATCGTGCGGCGGGCTTTTCTCCCGGGTCCGTCCGTGGCCGGTCGAACGGGTGATGGGATGGCGACGGGCCACCCGTCGGGCCGGCGATCGGGCCGTGCGAGCATCGACAGCCGTGACGGATTCCGTGGACCCGCAGGTGGAGTGGGTCGTCTTCGACCTCGGTGACGTGGTGCTCGCCCACAGCCAGGCCTTCGCGACGCTGGCCGGGCTGCTCGCCGCGGATCCGGGCCGCCTGGAGGCGGCCTACGAGGTGGGCCGCCGCGGGTACGAAACGGATTCCGATCCCGCGCGGTACTGGACCGGCGTGGCCCGCCACCTCGGCCTGCCGGAACCGGAGCCCGAGGTCGTCCGGGCGCTGGTCGAGGCCGACGACCGGGGATGGAACGTCGTGCACCCCGATGTCTGGCGGCTCGTCGAGGACCTCCGCGACGCGGGCGTCCGGCTGGCCGTGCTGTCCAACGCGCCGGCGTCCATGGGCCGGATCGTGGAGTCGTCCGACTGGTCCACCGCCTTCGAGTACCTGCTGTTCTCCGGTGACCTCGGCATCATCAAGCCGGACCCGGCGATCTTCGCCGAGCTGCTGCGCCGGCTGGGGGCGCAGCCGTCCCGGGTGGCGTTCGTCGACGACCGACCGGACAACATCGAGGGCGCCCGGACAGCCGGCATTCACGGCATCGGGTTCACCGACGCCGACAGCGCCCGCGCGGACCTGCGGCGGCTGGGTCTGCCCGTCTGATCCGAGCGGCGCGACGGGCGGTGCCGGGCGCACCCGGCGTGACGCGGGCGCCGGTGCCGGGCGGACGGGCGGTGCCGGGCGGACGGTGCCGGGCGGACGGGCGGTGCCGCAGGGCCCGCCCGTCCGCGGCGGGTGGTCAGCGGTGCGAGCGGACCTGCCGGCGGTTGGCGGTGATCGCGCCGACCGCGTAGACGCCACCGGCGATGACCGCGACCCAGAACACCGCCTTGACCAGGAAGCCGAGCACGGCGCCGACCAGCCCGATGGCCAGCCACGCCAGGACCACCAGGCCGATGATCTTCAGAACCCTGTCCATCGGTACTGCTCCCTCTGCCGCGTGTGCGGCCTCCTGCCGGCAAGCCTGCCGGGTCGGCGGGCTGGCCGGGCGCCGCGGGGTCGGTCCCCGGGCGGTGCGGGCGCCCGCTCGACCCGGCAAGCCTGCCGGGTCGGCGGGCTGGCCGGGCGCCGCGGGGTCGGTCCCCGGGCGGTGCGGGCGCCCGCTCGACGTCCACGATGCCGGGACGGACCGTCGCGGCGCCTCGGTGGCCGACCCTGAACCTCGTCGGGGTCTCCCCCGGTCCCTCCCGGGTCGGGCGCCGATCCGGGCGCCCGTCCCCGGGCGTCCCCCGGCATCGCACGGGCATCGCACCGGCACTGCACCGGCACTACACCGGCACTGGACCCGCACTGGACCGGCACGGAACCGCGCCGCACCGGCACGCGACCGGCGGTCAGCCGCCCGCCGACAGGTAGCGGCCGAGCGCGGCGAGCCCACCGTCGATGGTCTCGGCCGAGCCGGCGAAGCTCAGGCGCACGAAGCGGTGCCCGGCCACCGGGTCGAAGTCGACCCCCGGCGCCAGCGCCAGGCCGACGGTGTCCAGCAGTTCGCGGGCCAGCACGGCGGAGTCGTCGGTGAGGCCGGACACGTCCGCGTACGCGTAGAAGGCGCCGTCCGGTGGTGCCGTGGTGGCCACGCCCAGGGCGCGCAGGCCGTCCAGCAGCAGGTCGCGCTGCGACCCGTAGCGGGCGACGTGCCGGTCGCACTCGTCGTACGCCTCGAAGGCGTGGACCGCGGCGTACTGGGCCAGCGCCGGCGGGCAGATGGCCAGGTTGCCGGCCAGCCGGTCGACCGCGTCGACCAGCTCGGTGGGCAGCAGCAGCCAGCCGATCCGCCACCCCGTCATGCAGAAGTACTTGGAGAACGAGTTGACCACGATGCCCTCGCGCGCGGTCTCCCACGCGGACCGGGCCGGCTCGGCGAACGTGATGCCGTGGTAGATCTCGTCGGAGACCAGGCGCACCCCGGTGTCCCGGCAGTGCGCGGCCAGCGCCGCGAGCTGGGCGCCGGTGACCATGGTCCCGGTCGGGTTGGCCGGGGAGGCCAGCACCAGGCCCGCGAGCTCCGCGCCGGCGACCTGCTCGACGGTGGGCTGGTAGCGGGCGTCCGCGTCGCACGGCAGCTCGACCACCTGGCAACCGAGCGCCTGCAGCATGTTGCGGTAGGCCGGGTAGCCGGGGCGGGCCAGGCCGACGCGGTCGCCGGCGTCGAAGGCGGCCAGGAAGGCCAGCAGGAATCCGCCGGACGAGCCGGTGGTGACGAACACCTGTCCCGGGTCGACGTCCAGGCCGTAGCGGTCGCGGTAGTGGCCGGCGATGGCCTGTCGCAGCTCCGGGATCCCCGCGGTGGGCGTGTAGCCGAGCAGGTGCCCGTCGAGGAACCGGCGGGCGGCGTCCCGCACCGGCGCCGGCGCCGGCGTGGAGGGCTGGCCGGCGGTCAGGTCCCACACCGGCCGCCCGGTGCGGGCCCGGTCGGCCGCGGCCGCCAGCACCCGCATGACGTGGAAGGGCGCCACCGTGGAGCGGGCGGACGCCAGGGCCTGCGAGGCGGTCATGGCAGCCATCGTGCCGTGCCCGCGCGGCCCGTTCGACGGGCCTGCCTCCGCCGCTCGCGCTGCGGGGCCGCCGCAGTGACCGGCGGCCGCCGTCCCCGCGCGCGGGCGGTGTCCGGGGGCGCGATTCAGGTCAGGCCGGCCAGGAAGCCGGCCAGCACGGCGGTCAGCTGGTCCGGGTTCTCCTCGGCCATGTGGTGTCCGCTGTCGATGCGCTGCCCGGTGATCGGTCCGGACGCCCAGGACCGCCAGATGGCGGTGGGGTCGCCGTGGATCTGCTCCAGGTCGTCGTGGACCGACCACGCCACCAGCAGCGGGCAGTCGACCGTCCGGCCGTCCCTGCGGGTCTGCCGGTCGTGCTCGAGGTCCACGGACAGGCCGGCGCGGTAGTCCTCGATCATCGCCCGCACGGTGAGCGGGTCGTGCAGCGCCGCGGCGACGTAGTCGTAGTTCTCCGCGCCCATCGCCCGCCGCAGGTCGGGACCGAGCCCGTACCAGGCGTCCGGATCCGCGGTGACCACCCGCTCGGCGTGCGGCGAGCCGGCGTAGAAGAACCAGTGCCACCACAGCGTGGCGAACCGGGCGTGGGTGCGCTCCGCCGACTCCAGCAACGGAATCCCGTCGAGGATGCCCAGGCCGGTCACCCGCGGGGCGTGGTCCAGGGCGGTCCGGTACGCCACCCCCTGCCCGCGGTCGTGGCCGACCACCGCGAACCGCGGCTGCTCGAAGTGGTCCATCAGCGCGGCGACGTCCTCGGCCATGGCCCGGTCGGAGTACGTCGAGTGGTCGGGCAGCGGGTCGGGTTTGGACGACCGGCCGTAGCCGCGCAGGTCCGGGCACACGACGAACCAGCCCTGCGCGGCCAGCGCCGGCGCGACCCGGCACCAGGTGGTGTGCGCCCGGGGGTGCCCGTGCAGCAGGACCACCGCGGGTCCGGACCCGCCGGACCGGCCGTGCAGCGTCTGGCCCGTGGGCAACGACACGTGCCACTCGGTGAAGCCGTCGAACATGGCGCTCACCCTGCCGCACGGCGCGAAGGACGAGCCGCCGGGCCCGGCCGCGCGTCGAGGTCAGCCCTTGAGGGTCACCGACGTGACCAGCAGGACGACCCAGACCGCGGCGAACACCGGCGGCACCCACCGGAACAAGAGCATGCCGCGCCGCTGGTCGCGTTCCCTGCGCCTGCGGACCTCGTCGCGGAGCGGGGCATCGGCGCCCCGCGTCCGCACGTCGTCCTCGTGCTCGTGGTCCTCGTCCTCGACCTCGCCGAGCCGGTGCGTCCACAGCGCGACCAGACGGGCGGCCGCGTGGATGCCGGGCCAGGCCAGCACGGCCAGCACCAGACCGAGGACGGCCAGGGTGGGCGCGACCAGGACCGCCCACCGGCCGGTGCTGCTCATGGTGGCC
Source organism: Nakamurella endophytica (assembly GCF_014646215.1). Lineage (GTDB taxonomy): Bacteria > Actinomycetota > Actinomycetes > Mycobacteriales > Nakamurellaceae > Nakamurella > Nakamurella endophytica. The sequence continues at coordinate 88,286 of NZ_BMNA01000006.1, read as the reverse complement.
GTGTAGGAGATGGTCAGGAACGCCTCCGCGGCCAGCACGGTGTTCACCCGCTGGTGCAGCAGCTCGAGCTCGGTCCGCAGCTCGTCGCGGACGACGGCGACCCTCCGGGCCGGGCCGCCGGGATCCCCGGTCACGCGGGCATCGCTCCCAGCGACCGCTGCAGCTCGGCGGCGAAGACGGCCGGCACCTCGGCCATCGGGAAGTGGCCACCGCGATCCGCGACGTTCCAGTAGCGCAGGTCCCGGAAGCGCTCCTGCACCCACGAGCGGGGGAACCGCTCCATGTCCGCGGGGAAGACGGTGACCGCCGAGGGCACCTGCACCGGCTCCGCGCCGCGGTCGGCCGGGAAGTTCTCCCAGTAGAACCGCGCGGACGACGCCCCGGTGCCGGTCAGCCAGTACAGCGTGACCAGGTCCAGGATCTCGTCGCGGCCGACGGCGTCCTCGACCGACCCCTGGTGGTCGGTCCACAGGTGGAGTTTGTCCAGGATCCACGCCAGCTGCCCGACGGGCGAGTCGACCAGCGCGTATCCGATGGTCTGCGGTCGGGTGGACTGCTGCAGCGAGTAGCCGCCGCCCTCCCGCCAGAAGCGTCGGGTGTCGGCCACCCAGCGCCGCTCGGTCTCGGTCAGCGTCGGCGAGCCGCCCTCCGGCTCGCGGACGTACGGGGTGAAGGTGTGCAGCCCGGCGACCAGGTCGGGGTGACGGCTGCCCAGGGCGGCCGTCACCCGGCCACCCCAGTCACCGCCGGCGGCCAGGAAGCGCCGGTAGCCCAGGCGTCGCATCAGCACGGCCCAGGCGTCGGCGGTGCGCTCCACCGTCCAGCCCGGCCGGTCGGGGCGGCCGCTCCAGCCGAAGCCCGGCAGCGACGGCGCGACGACGTGGAACGCCGGGGTGTCCCTGGACGGTGGGTCGGTGAGCAGGTCGACCACCGCCAGCGGCTCCAGGACGGAGCTGGGCCAGCCGTGGGTCAGCACCAGCGGGCGGGCGTCCGGCCGCGGGGACCGCACGTGCAGCAGATGCACGTCGAGCCCGTCGATCACGGTGTGGGCCTGGCCGTGGAGGTTGAGCCGGTCCTCGACCCGGCGCCAGTCGTAGTCACCCGCCCAGTGCTGCACCAGCTCGGTGACGTACTGCAGCGGCGGGCCCTGCGCCCAGGCGCCGGGGCCGCCGGGAGCGGTCACCGTCTCCCGCTCGGGCAGGCGGCTGCGGCGCAGCCGTCCGCGCAGGTCGTCCAGGTCGGCTTCGGGGACCCGCAGGTGGAAGGGACGCACGCGCTCCGCATCGGTCATCGCCGTCCTCGCTTCCGGTTGGTCGTCCCCGGGCATGCTCCTCCTGCCGGTGCGCCGGTGCGGCCCGGCTCGCTGCGATCGGGCCCGCTCACGATCCGGCCGGTCCGGCGAGCTCGAGCGCCCGCCGGATGCCCCAGAGGTAGTCGGCCGGCCGTTCCCAGGCTGCGAAGTGGCCGCCCTGGTCGAACTCCCGCCAGTCGGCGACCCGGAAGAACCGCTCGGCGAACGGGCGCGGCGCGTTGACCAGGTCCCGGGGGAACAGGGTGAACACCGTCGGCGCGTCGACCCGCGGCCAGTCCTTGGCCTCGCCCGCCGCGTAGGGCGCGAAGGACGTGCCGATCGCGCCGCTCACCCAGTACGCCGTCACCCAGGTCAAGGCCTCGTCGAGGTCCCAGGCGTCGGTGAGGACGCCGTCGCAGTCGCTCCACCGCACGAGCTTCTCGACGATCCAGGCGGCGAGACCCGCGGGCGAATCCCCCAGCCCGACGGCCAGGGTGTCCGGCCGGGTGGACTGCTCGTGCGAGTAGCCGCCCTCGGCCGCCTGCCAGCGCTCGCCGCGCTCGACGTACCGCCGTTCCTCGTCGGACAGTCCGGTCGGGCGGTCCCGCAGGAAGTGCAGCTGCGAGACGTCCGTCAGGTGGAGGGCCGCGACCAGCTCCGGGTGCCGTGCCGCCAGGGCCTCCGCCACGTCGCAACCGACGTCGCCGGCCGAGACGACGGCACGGTCGATGCCCCACTCGGTCAGGGCGTCGGCCACGGCATCGGCCATCGCCACGGTCGACAGGCCGCCCCCCTGGACCGGGGCGGCGAACGGGTAGCCGGGCAGCGCGGGCACGACCGCGGTGACGTCGGCGAGCAGGGGCAGCACCCGCTCGAACCGCAGCACCGAGTCCGGCCAGCCGTGCAGCAGCACCACCACCGGCGCGTCGCCGGGGGCCCGGGCGACGATCGACCGCACCGGCACCGCGGTGTGCTCGGTCTGCACCCACGGGTACGCGGCGATGCGGTGCTCCTGCACCGACCAGTCGAACCTCGTGCGCCAGTGGTCGAGCAGGCGGTGCAGGTCCGGCTCCGGCAGGCCCGGCCAGGCGCCGAGCCCGGCGCGCGGGACCGGCCGGAACCGGGCCAGCCGGTCGACGAGGTCCTCGATCACCTCGGGACCGGTACCGATCAAGGTGTTCTCTGGCACGACTCCTCCTCGCTGGGACGTCCGCGGGCAGCTGGGCCGCCACCCCGTCCAGGCACTGTAACCGGTCTGACAGGTGTTGGACACCCCTCTGACCGGTGTCAGCGTCTACCATGCAGGAGTGGGACGGACGGGACTGACTCCGGCACTGGCCAAGCGCTTCCGCTCGGGGCGGGTGTCGCTGGACTTCGCGCACACCGCCGGCGAGCCGGAACTGGCAGAACCCGAGCTGATCGACGGCGCCCCGGCGCTGCAGCGCTGGCTGTCGCACGTGCTGGACGGCGCCGACGTCCGGGTGGACGCCGACGACGTCGCCGCCGCCCTCCGGTTGCGCACCGCCCTCTGGCAGCTCGTGCACGCCCGCACCCAGGACCGGGACCTGCCCCGCAGGGCCGTGGACACCGTGAACCGGTTCGCCGTCGCAGCCCCGCCGGCCCCCCGGCTGACCCTCGACGGCCACGTCGCGTCGGGCGGCGTCAGCGCGGCGGAGGCGTTGTCGGCGCTGGCCCGGGACGCCATCGACCTCCTCGGCGGCCCGCTGGGTCACCGGATCCGGGTGTGCGCCGGACCGGGCTGCCAGCTCCTGTTCGTGGACGCCTCGCGGCCGGGAACGCGGCGCTGGTGCTCGATGGAGCGGTGCGGCAACCTCGCCAAGGTGCGCACCCACCGAACCGGCCGGGCGGGCGAGTGACCCCCGCTCGACGCTGCGGGTGAGCGGCGCGGACTTCTTGCGCTAGGCGCATGGTGGGCGGCGTGAGCGGCAAGCCCGGGCTAGCGTCGGGCCGTCGGCTCCGCCGGGGAGCCGCATCCGGACAGGAGCCCCGCCATGCAGACCTCCGTCACCGACCTCGGGGACGCCGCACAGTCCCGGGACGTCCGTGACAAGAGCGACGCCACCGACAGGAGCGACACGGTGCCGGGCGGGACCGTCGACGTCGTCGTGATCGGCGGCGGCGCGGCCGGGCTGAACGGCGCACTCATGCTGGCCCGCTCCCGCCGCTCCGTCGTGGTCGTCGACGGCGGCACCCCGCGGAACGCGCCGGCCGACGGCGTGCACGGGCTGCTCGCGCTGGACGGCACGCCACCGGCCGAGCTGTACCGGCGCGGCCGGGACGAGGTGCGGCGCTACGGCGGCCGCGTGGTGGCGGGCACGGTGGTGTCCGCGGCTCCGGCGCCGCCGCAGGACGGTGACCTGCGCTTCACCGTGACCCTGGCGGACGGCCGGCGGCTCGTCGCCCGCCGGCTGCTCGTGGCGACCGGGGTGCGCGATGTGCTGCCCGACGTGCCGGGGTTGGAGCGGCACTGGGGACGGGGCGTCGTGCACTGCCCGTACTGCCACGGCTGGGAGGTGCGGGACGAGCCGATCGGCATCCTCGCCGCCGGCCCGGCCTCGGTGCACCAGACCCTGCTGTTCCGGCAGCTGAGCCGCGACGTCGTGCTGTTCACCCGCGGGACCGTGCTGGACGCGGACACCCGGGAACGCCTCGACGCCCGGTCGGTCCGGGTCGTGGACCTGCCCGTCCAGGAGGTCGTCGAGGACGCGGGCGGGGGCATCGCCGGCGTGCGGCTCGCCGGCGGTGAGGTGGTGCCCCGACGCGTGCTGGCCGTCGCGACCACGCTGCAGGCCCGCACCGACGGGCTCGACGGGCTGCGGTTGCCGATGGAGGACGCCTTCGGCGGGACCGGGCGTCGCTACAGCTCCGGGATGGCCGGCACGACCGACGTCCCCGGGGTGTGGGTGGCGGGCAACGTCACCGAGCCGTTCGCCCAGGTCGGCGCGTCGGCCGCGGCGGGGGCGCTGGCGGGCGCGCACATCAACGCGGCCCTCGCGACGGCCGACACCGACGCCGCGCTGGCCGCACTGGCCGGGCGGGCCCGGACGGCGTGACGGTCGGGCGCGCGCGGCGACCGCCGGGCGCCGCCCGGTCGGGGTGCCGGGCCGCACGATGACCTCCGGCCGGCGGACGGCCGGAGGTGCCGATCCGTCACAGACGCAGCAGCACGTCCAGGTGCCGGAGGGTGGCGCGCCACAGGTCCGGCCCGAAGGAGACCCGCGCCGCACCGGCGGCCGCGGCGTCGGCCACCGTGATCCGGCCCGCCGCCGGCGTCCACGAACCCAGCAGGTTCACCGCGGCCCCGCCCACGGCGGCGCAGAACCGCGCCGCGGCGGACGGGTCGTGCAGCGAGATCGGGTAGACGCAGTCCGCTCCGGCGGACAGGTACGTCCGGGCCCGGTCGACCGCCTCGGCGAACAGCTCCTCGCCGTCCGCCCCGTCCGCCGCCCGCTCGAAGACGTCGATGCGGGCGTTGACCACCAGCGGCACCCCGGCCGCCTCGGCGGCGTCCCGGACGCCGGCCAGGTAGTCGGCCTGCACCGGCGGATCGGTCAGCCCGGAGCCGCGGTGGTCGGTGTCCTCGAGGTTGCAGCCGACGGCACCGGCGTCGATCAGGGCGGCGACCAGCTCGACCGGCTCCAGACCCCAGCCGGCCTCGGCGTCGACCGTGACCGGGACGTCGACGGCGGCGGCGATCCTGGCCGCCGCGGCGAGCATCTCCGCCGCCGGCGCGATGTCGTCGTCGACGAAACCCAGGCTGCCGGCGACCGCCGCCGAGCTCGTCGCGACGACCGGGAAGCCGGCGTTGTGGACGGCGCGGGCGGACGCGGCGTCCCAGACGTTGGGCAGCACCAGCGGGCGGCCCGGCTCGTGCAGGGCGCGGAGCGCGGAGGCCTCACCGGCCAGGTCGCGGGCGGTCACCGGACCTCCGCCGGGGCGGTGGCGGCCGACGGCAGGGCGATGTGTCCCGCCGCGGCCGCCGCCGCGATGTCGGTGCGGAACTGCGCTCCGCGTAGCGACACCTGGCCGACCAGCTCGTACGCCCGCCGGCGCGCGTCGGCCAGGTCGGTACCGCGGGCGGTGACGGACAGCACCCGGCCGCCGGACGACCGCAGGGTCCCGTCCACGGCGCGCACCGTGCCGGCGTGCAGCACGCCGTCCCGGTCGGCGCCGGTCACCGGGTCGCCGGTGACCGGCGTGCGCGGGTAGTTCTCCGCGGCCACCACCACGGTGACCGCGGATCCGTCCCGCCAGCGCGGCGGTGGCACGGACCCCAGGTCGCCGGTGGCGGCCGCCCGCAGCAGCTCGCCAAGCGGGGACTCCAGCAGCTCGAGCACCACCTGCGTCTCCGGGTCGCCGAACCGGCAGTTGAACTCGATGACCTGCGGTCCGGTCGCGGTGAGCACCAGGCCCGCGTAGAGCAGCCCGCGGAACGGCGTCCCGCGGCGGGCGAGCTCCGCCAGCACCGGGTCGAGCACCGTCCGGCGCACGGTGTCGGCAAGGTCGGCCGGCGCCCAGGACAGCGGCGCGTAGGCGCCCATGCCGCCGGTGTTCGGCCCGGTGTCGCCGTCACCGAGCCGCTTGAAGTCCTGCGCGGGCAGCAGCGGCACGGCCCGCGTCCCGTCGCAGACGGCGAACAGCGAGACCTCGGGACCGGACAGGTACTGCTCGACCAGGACGGGGTGCCCGGCGGCCAGGACGTCCTCGGCGTGCCGGCGGGCCGCCGCCCGGTCGGCGGTGACGACGACGCCCTTGCCGGCGGCCAGGCCGTCGTCCTTGACGACGTACGGGCTGCCGCAGCGGTCGAGCGCCGCGTCGATCCCGGACGGCTCGGTGACCACGACCGCGGCCGCCGTCGCCACACCGGCCGCCGCCATCACGTCCTTGGCCCACCGCTTGGAACCCTCGATGGCCGCGGCGGCCGCCGTCGGCCCGAACACGGCGATGCCGCGGCGGTGGAGCTCGTCGGCGGCGCCGGCGACCAGCGGCACCTCGGGCCCGACGACGACCAGGTCGACGCCGAGCCGCTCGGCCAGGTCGGCGACGGCGACCGGGTGCCCGACCGCGACGTCGTGCTGCGTGGCCAGCTCGGCGGTCCCGCCGTTGCCCGGGGCGACGTCGAGCCGGTCGACCCCGGGGTCGCGCGCGAGGGCACGCAGCAGGGCGTGCTCCCGGGCTCCGGACCCGATCACCAAGACGTGCACCAGGGGAGGGTAGCGGCGGCCGCCGACAGCCCTCGCCACCACGATCCGCCCGGCGTCGCGGGCGAACGGCCGGTCCCTGGCACGCTGCCGTCATGCCGACCGACCGAGCCGGGACCGACGGCCTGCTGCCCGTCGAGCGGTACCTCGAGGTCCTCGCGCTGGCGGCCGACGAGCTGCTCGCGCACGCGGGCGCCGCCGGCCACGACGCCAGGGTGCCGACCTGCCCGGAGTGGACCGTCGCCGACCTGGTCGCCCACCAGGGTGTGGTGCACCGCTGGGCCGCCGGGCACCTGGAGCTGGGCGACCGGGCCGACGGGGCGGCGCTGGAACGGGACGCCGAGGCCTCGCGGCCGGCCGGTCGCGCCGAGCTCGAGGACTGGTTCCGCAGCGGCGCCCGGCAGCTGGCGGCCGCCGTGGAGCGGGCCCCAGACGACCTGTCCGCCCTGCGCTTCCTGGCCGAGCCGCCCCCGGCCCGGCTGTTCTGGGCGCGGCGGCAGGCTCACGAGACGTCCGTGCACCGGGTGGATGCGCTCGCCGCCCGGCTGGGTCGGGCGCCGGTCGCCGCGGAGGTCGGGGTCCCGGCGTCGGTGGCCGCCGACGGGATCGACGAGCTGCTGTGCGGCTTCCTGCCGCGGCCGCGCAGCCGGGTCCGCACGGCGGATCCGCTCACCGTCGCGGTGCTGCCCGACGACGTCGACGCCGCCTGGACGGTCCGGCTGTCCGATGCGACGCCGGCCACGGTGCGCGGTGTGGACGAATCCGAGCCGGCGGACGCGACGGTCCGCGGCACGGCCGCCGAGCTCTACCTGTGGCTGTGGAACCGCGGCGACGGGGTCCGGGTCTCCGGCGCCGCGGGGCTGCAGGACCTGTGGCGCGCCGGGATGCAGGTCAGCTGGACCTGAGCCGCTGGTCCGGTCGGGACGTCGACCCTGCCCGCGCTAGCTGCCGGACAGCACGTCGTGCAGCACGATCGTCTGGTCCCGTCCGGGGCCGACCCCGATCGCCGAGATGCGCGACAGCGACAGCTCCTCCAGGCGCCGGACGTAGGCGCGGGCGTTGGCCGGCAGCTCCTCGAACGTCCGGCAGCCGGAGATGTCCTCGAACCAGCCGGGCATCTGCTCGTAGACCGGCGTGGCGTGGTGGAACCCGGTCTGCGTCATCGGCATGTCCTCGACCCGCTCGCCGTCGACGTCGTAGGCCACGCAGATCGGCACCGTCTCCAGCGACGACAGCACGTCGAGCTTGGTGAGGAAGTAGTCGGTGATGCCGTTGACCCGGCTGGCGTAGCGCGCGATGACGGCGTCGAACCAGCCGCACCGGCGCAGCCGCCCGGTCGTCACCCCGATCTCGCCGCCGGTCTTGCGCAGGTACTCGCCCCACTCGTCGTGCAGCTCGGTCGGGAACGGACCGGACCCCACCCGCGTGGTGTAGGCCTTGAGGATCCCCAGCACGGCGGTGATCGACGTCGGGCCGAGCCCGGAGCCCACCGAGGCGCCGCCGGCGGTCGGGTTCGACGACGTCACGTACGGGTAGGTGCCGTGGTCGACGTCCAGCAGCGTGCCCTGCGAGCCCTCGAGCAGGATGTGCTCGCCCCGCCGGGCCGCCTCGCCGAGCACCAGCCGGGTGTCGGCGATGCGGTGCCGGAAACCCTCGGCCTGGGCCAGTACCTCGTCGACGATCCGGGCCCGGTCCAGCGCCCTGCGGTTGTAGATCTTGACGAGCAGCTGGTTCTTGACGTCCAGCGCCGCCTCGACCTTCTGCGCCAGGATCGACGGGTCGAGCAGGTCCTGCACCCGCACGCCCAGCCGCGCCACCTTGTCCTGGTACGCCGGCCCGATGCCGCGGCCCGTGGTGCCGATCTTGGCCTTACCCAGGTACCGCTCGGACACCCGGTCGATGGCCACGTGGTACGGCATGATCAGGTGCGCGTCGGCAGAGATCAGCAGCCGCGACGTGTCCACGCCGCGCTCCTCGAGGCCGGACAGCTCCGTGAGCAGCACCCCCGGGTCGATGACGACACCGTTGCCGATGACGTTCGTGACACCGGGCGTCAGGATCCCGGACGGGATCAGGTGCAGCGCGAAGGACTGCCCGTCCGGCAGCACCACCGTGTGGCCGGCGTTGTTGCCGCCCTGGTAGCGGACCACCCACTGCACCCGGCCGCCGTACAGGTCGGTCGCCTTGCCCTTGCCCTCGTCGCCCCACTGGGCACCGATCAGCACCATCACCGTCATGGCAGACTCCCGTCGATCGCCGGCTCGCCCCGCCGGCCGCGCCTCCGCGGCCGCCGGACGACCATCCGGGCCTGCGGCAGCCGATGGAAGGGTAATGGGTGACGACCCCGGACCTGGTGGTGCTCTGCTGCCGGCCCGACCGCGCCGCCGCCGAGGCCGACCCGGTGACCCGGGACGGGCTGGCGGCGCTCGGCGGGCGCCCGGTGCAGTTCGTCGGTGCCCGACCCGGCAAGGAGATCGACCCGGCCCTCGGCGTGGTCCGGGACGCCCGGCGACGCGGTCCGGCCGCCGCAACACCCGGGACCGGCGCGCAGCCGGCTGACGGGCAGCCTGCTGACGGACAGCCGGCTGACGGGCAGCCTGCCGACGGGCGGCCGGGCGAGCATCGCGACGCGACACGCGATCCGGCCGCGGGCACCGGAGAGGGCGTCCCGCCCGCAGTAGCGGACCAGCCGGCCGGGACCCCGGTCCTCGGCCGCCGGCCCGCCGACCGGCGGGTCGTCGTCCTCGGGGACGACGCCGACCTGGCCGCCGTGGTGCTGCGGCTGCTGCGGGCCGACCTGCTCGGCAGCCACCAGGTCGGGTACGTCGCCGGCCGGCGGTCCCCGGTGACCGCGCTGCACTCCCTGCCCATCGGGGCGGCGGCCGCCCGGCTCGCCCTGGACGGCGAGCCGGACCTGGTGACCCTGGTCCGCGACGACAACGGCGGCGTGCTGGTGGGCCGGGCCGAGCTGTCCCCCGTCGACGGCCCTGTGTACGTGGACGAGCACCTGCTGCTGCGCGGACGGGCCCCGGGGCTCGTCGTCGACCCGGACCAGGAACGCGGCGTCGAGGTCACGGTGCTGCACCGCCAGGTCCTGGGCATCGGCCGCCGCCCGCGGACCCGCACCGGACGGGCCGTGCAGATCGCGAGCCGGGTACCGATGACGGTCGTCAGCGACGGCGTCCCCCGGTCCAGGCCGACCGACCGGTGGACCCTCTACCGGCACACCGCACCGCTCCGGCTGGTGCGGGGCCTGCTGGAGTAGCCGGCGTCCCGGCGCGCGGGCGACCGCGTCAGCGGACAGGGACAGGGACAGCGACGGGGACAGCCGGCAGCCGGCCACCGCCGGCCACCGGGAGCGCCCCCGGGCGGCCGGGGGCGTCAGGGCAGAAGTTCCGCCGGGATCCCCGGGTCCGCATCGAGCAGGAATGCCCGCACCCGCGCCACCTCGTCCTGCTCCTCGATGAGCGCCGCCGCCTGTCCCAGGGCGGACAGGGCACGCAGGAAACCGCGGTTCGACACGTGCGACCACGGCACCAGCCCGGCGCCCCGCCACCCGTGGCGGCGCAGCAGGTCCAGGCCGCGGTGGTAGCCCACGCGCGCGAAGGCGTACCCGGTGACGTCGTCGCCGCGGTCCAGCGCCTGCTCCGCGAGGGTCGCCCAGGCCAGGCTGGAGGTCGGGTGCCGCCTCGCCACGTCCGCCGGCGCGGCACCGTCCGCGAGCTCCTGCTCCGCCGGGTCGACCGGCAGCTCGACGGGAGGCGGCCCGAGCAGATTCCCTGAGGTCATCCGGCCATCCTGCCGAACCCGGCGGCTGCCACACCGCGCACCCCGGGCGACGCGACCGGCCCACGACCGGCCGGCGCCCGCGAGTCACGAGAACTGCGCCGCGAGCGCGGCGTCCACCTGGCGGTAGTGGTCCGCCGCGGCCCGCAGGAGGTCGCCGAGCATGCGGAGCACCTGCTGCCGTTCCGCGGCCGACCGGGTCCAGCGGACGCGCAGCCCGCGGTAGGCGGTCAGCGCGTCGGCCTGCATGTCACCGCCGGCGGCCACGGCGTGGTCCAGGTCCGCCAGGTGGGTCTCGATGCGCTGCCAGGTGGCCACCAGGCCGTCGTGGCCGGACGCCAACGCCCCGTAGTCCACGTCGATGACGGCCATCACGACCCCTGGGGCAGGCCGGCGGCCAGTGCGGATTCGGCCTCCGCGAAGGCCCTACCGGTCCGCTCGAGCGCGGCACCGTGTCCGACCAGCGCGTCCCGCAGTTCGGCGGCCTCCTGGAGATAGCCCTCCAGCGCGGCGGCGTAGCGCGGCGCGGCCTGGTCGGACCGCCACCCGGCCCTGATGCCCTCCAGGATCTCCCGCGCCGCGGCGATCTCCCTGGTCAACTCGGCACCGACCGCCTCCGCCGCGCCACCCATGGCCACGACACGGTCGGACGTGATGGATATGCCCTGCACCGGACCTCCTCGTCTGCACGACCGGCACCGCGCCGGTCGCACCCGAGACTGCGACGGGCCCGACCGCCGGCCCAGCAGCCGATCCGGGGGTGTGGACAGCCGGTCGACGTGGGGATCGCGGGCCCGGCGGCGGGCGCCGGATCCACTCGCTGTCGGTGGCCCGCGGCACAGTGGGGCGTCGGCGAGGGACCGACCGGCACACTGGCCGGGAACACCGACCGCGGTTCTACGCGGCGACCAGAGAGGAACGGCATGGCGGAGCAGGTGGCGCGGGGGCAGTACCTCCGGGGGGCCAGCGACTGGGCGGCCGATCAGGCCGAGCAGTACGAGGAGAGCAACGGGCAGGAGGCCACCACGCTCCGCGGCGTGCCGATCATGCTGGTCAGCACGACGGGCCGGCGGACCGGCGCGCTGCGCCGCACCCCGCTCATGCGCGTCGAGCACCAGGGCAGCTACGCCGCCGTCGCCTCCAAGGGCGGCGCGCCCGACCACCCCGTCTGGTACCTGAACATCCTGGCCGACCCGGTGGTGACGGTCCGCGACGGCGCGCAGGTGGGCACCTACCGCGCCCACACCGCGGAGGGCGCCGAGCGGGACCGCTGGTGGGAGCGCGCCGTGGCCGTCTGGCCCGACTACGCCGAGTACCAGACCAAGACCGACCGGCAGATCCCGGTCGTCGTGCTCGACCCGGTCGAATGACCGGCGGCGGCGGCCGGCGGATCCTGGTCACCGGGGCGTCCGGCTTCATCGGCTCGCACCTGGTGCGGGCGCTCGCCGATGCGGGGCACGACGTCCGGGCGATGACCCGGCGCCCCGCCGAGTACGACGGGCCCGGCACGGCGGTGTACGGCGACGTCGGCGACGCGGCCTCGCTCGAGGCGGCGCTGGCCGGCGTCGACGCCGCGTACTACCTGGTGCACTCGCTGGACTCGACCGACTTCGTCCGCAAGGACGCCGACGCGGCGACGGCCTTCGGCCGCGTCGCCGCCGAGGCGGGCGTCTCACGGATCGTCTACCTGGGTGGACTGGGTGGCGAGGAGCGGACGCTGTCGCCGCACCTGCGGTCCCGCCGCGAGGTGGAACGCCTGCTGGCCGAGGGCGGCGTCCCGGTGACCGTGCTGCGCGCCGCGGTGGTCATCGGCCACGGCGGCATCTCGTGGGAGATCACCCGGCAGCTGGTGGCACACCTGCCGGTGATGGTCGCGCCGCGGTGGGTCAAGACGCGCACCCAGCCCATCGCCCTCCGGGACGTCATCCGGTACCTGGCCGGGGTCCTCGACCACCCCGAGGCCGCCGGCCGCACGTACGAGGTCGGCGGGCCGGAGGTGCTGCGGTACATCGACATGCTGCAACGGGCCGCGCTGGTGATGAATCGTCGGGTGCTGCCCGTGCTGTCGGTGCCGCTGCTCACCCCGCGCCTGTCCTCGGGATGGTTGGCGCTGGTCACGGACGTGGACGCCGAGACGGGCCGCAACCTGATCGACTCGATGACCAACGAGGTGGTGGTCACCGACCAGGCGATCCGGTCCCTGCTGCCGGGCGAGCTGACCGGGTACGACGAAGCCGTGCGGCTGGCGCTGGCCGACCGCGAGCGCGCACTGGGCACGCCGCCCGCCGGTGCTCCACGGCCGGCCGAGGCGCCGTGACCACCCGGGGCGAGTCCGGCACGCCGACCGGCGCGGGCAGCGCAGGCGGCACGGGCAGCGCAGGCGGCACCGCCAGCACCGCTGGCACCGGCAGCGCAGGCAGCGTCGGCAGGACCAGCAGGACCAGCAGTCCCGGCCGGACCGGCAGCGCCGTCGGCGCCTCGGGAGCAGGCAGCACGCCGATCGCCCGCGGCGCCGACGGCACCGACGGGCTCTGGGCGGCCGGGCGCCGGATCTTCGTCAACGCGCTGGTGACCAAGGTCGCCCGCGATCACCAGGAACCCGACCGGGACTTCCGACGGCGGCGGGTGATCGCCGCGCTCACCCTGTGCGCGGGCGGGTTGCTGCTCGGGCTCTCCTTCTCGGTCCGTCCTGCCGATCCCGCGTTCTACCCGCTGACCTTCGGACTCGCCGCCGTCTGGGTGGCCGGTGGGTTGATCTCCGGGCCGCTGCACCTGGGCTACAGCCGCACCCGCGGCCGGATGCGGCGGCCCGTGCTGATCCCCGTCCTCACCGGACTGGCCGTCGTCGTCGTGTTCGTGGCGGGCGCGCTCGTCGTCCGCGACATCGCGCCCCTGCACCGCCTGGTCGACTCGGTGCTCGCGCACGCACGGGAGGGCTCCGCGCCGCTCGTCGCGGTGATCACGCTGGTCAACGGCATCGCCGAGGAGATCTTCTTCCGCGGCGGCCTCTACGCCGCCATCGGCGTCCGGCAGCCGGTGCTCATCTCCACCCTCGTCTACACCGCGGTGACCCTGGCCAGCGGCAACATCATGCTGGTGTTCGCGGCGGTGACCCTCGGCTTCGTGCTGGGCCTGCAACGACGGGCGAGCGGCGGCATCCTGGCGCCGATCCTGACCCACATCACCTGGTCGATGTCCATGTTCCTGCTACTGCCGCCGATCTTCGCCGCCGCCTGACGGGAAGGCGGATCCGCCACCGGCCTGGGGTGGCGACGGATCCCGTCAAAGACCCGCGCCGCTCGTCGCTGTCTGCGATTCTTTCGCTACAGACAGCGATCGTGGAGGTATGCGATGTCCCGGTTCACCTGCCGCGATCCCGGCGCGACGCCCCACCCGGACCGCCTCCACGGAGGCGGGACCGGTCGGCGGCTGACCACGGCCTGCGTGGCTGCGCTGGTGCTGGCCGCCGGCTGTGCGGAGCAGGGATCGCCGGCCACCACCGGCGGCTCCGCGACCGGGTCGGCGGCGACGGTGACCGGGACGGCGGCGATGGTGGCCGGGTCGGGCGGCTCCCCCACCGGCGCGGCGGCGGCCGTCGGCCACGGCAGCCCGCACGTGCTGCCGTTGGCGTCCGACTGGTTGGCGGACGGCATCCACCTCTCGGTCCGCGCGGCCGGCGGGGCTCCGGTGACGATGCTGGTGGACACCGGATCGAACGGCGTGGTGATCTCCCGGCAGTACCTCGGCGACGACTGGTCCCCGCTGCAGCCGCGACAGACGTTCTCCGGCTTCACCTACTCCTCGAGCGGGATGCACTACTCGGGCGAGTGGGTCCGCACCACGCTGCAGTTCTCGTCGACGACCGACGCGGCGGGCGGCCCGGCGACGACCTCGCCGATCCTGGTCCGCGCGGTCGACCGGGTCTGCGACGCCCACGGCAGCTGCAGCCCGTCGGCGCGCGTCGCCATGCTCGGCGTGGGCTTCGACCGCGGCAGCGACAACCCGGACTCGACCTACTCCGGACCGGCGATCAACCCGTTCCTGCACCTGGCCGACATGGACGCCGGGCAGCTGACGCCGGGATACGTCCTGGGCAGCGGCACCGTCACCCTCGGGATCGGCCAGGACACCGCGGACGGCTTCCGCACGGTCGGCCTGCAGCGGACCGGCGGCAGCCAGTCGGCGGACTGGGCCGCTCCGTCGGCCTGCCTGGCGGTCCGGGGGCTGCCCGCGCAGTGCGGCTCCCTGCTGCTGGACACCGGCCTGCCCTACGCGATCGTCCAGGTACCGGCCGGCGTGGATCCCCCGACGACGGCGTCCCGCACCGGCGGCCGGCCCTCGGTGGCCGCCGGACAGCAGATCCAGGTCGGCCTGCCCGCCCTGGGCGGCGCCCCGATCTACAGCTTCACCGTCGGCGGCCCGGACGCGCCGCGGTCGGTGCAGTGGGGGCACAACCTCGCGGAGAACGGCGACAGCAGCTTCTTCAACATCAGCCGCTGGGCGCTGTCGCAGGTGGACTACCTCTACGACGCCGGCTCCGGCGCCCTCGGCTTCCGGGCGACCACCCCGGCCGGCTGACCCGCGACGTCCCCCCCGGGGCCGCGACGTCCCACCCGGGGCCGCGACGTCCCATCGGCGGGGCCCCGCACCGGACCGCGTTTGCGGGGCACCCGTCGGGGCAACCGGGAGCTTCGTGCCCGCCAGGACCGACGCGACCCCGTTCCTCCCGCACACGCCGGACCCCGACCTGCCGGAACTGTCCGAGGCGGTGCAGGGCTGCCGCGGCTGCGAGCTGTACCAGGACGCCACCCACGCCGTCTTCGGCGAGGGCCGGCGCGGCGCACCGCTGATGCTGGTCGGCGAGCAGCCCGGGGACGCCGAGGACCGCGCCGGCCGGCCCTTCATCGGCCCCGCCGGACGGCTGCTCGACCGCGCGCTGGCCGAGGCCGGCATCGACCGCGAGCGGGCCTACGTCACCAACGCGGTCAAGCACTTCCGGTTCAAGAGCACCGCCGGCAGCACCCGGCGCATCCACGCCACCCCCGGCGCCGGGCACATTCGGGCGTGCGCCCCGTGGCTGCGGGCCGAACTCGGCGCGGTCGAGCCGGACGTCGTGGTGGCGCTCGGCGCGACCGCCGCGCAGGCCCTGATGGGCCCGTCGTTCCGGGTGACCCAGCAGCGTGGCCTGCTGCTCGACTGGCCGCCGGAGGCGGGACCATACGCCGGCGTGCAGACCCGGACGCACCTGCTGCTGGCGACGATCCACCCCTCGGCCGTCCTCCGGGCCGACCCGCAGACCCGCGAAGAGGCCTTCGCCGGGCTGGTCGCCGACCTGCGGGTGGCGGCGCAGGCGCTGCCGGCGGCCTGAGCGCCCGCGGCGACCACACCGGGCAGCCCGACCGTCCCGGGCACGGCCTTGCGAGACGTGCGGTGGCGTCGCGTGAGTGGCCCGGGACAGCGAAGAGGCCCGGAGCGGCGTGCTCCGGGCCTCTTCGATGCACCGGCTCCGTGCGTCGGTCGGTGCGGGTCCGCAGGGGCAGACCTGCCAGGGATGTCGCCGCCGCCCGGGTGGGCGTTACGGCGGTGCGGGGGTCGTGGTGTCGACCGGGACGGAGACACCCCCGACGTGTCTCCGTCCCGGCCGACGGTCAGCGGCGGGCCTTGCCCTCCCAGGCGGCCTTCCAGGTCTTCGGGCCGATCAGTCCGGACCCGCCGAGCCTGTTGCGATTCTGGAGGTCCTTGGCGGCCGCCAGGGTGTTGGCCCCGAACCAGCCGTTGCCGTGCAGGTCGTAGCCGCGGGCACCCATCTGCATCTGCCAGCAGGCCAGGTCGCGGTCGTACGCCCCGGACGTCCAGGACTTGCCGGGCCACGCCGGCGCGGTGGCGGCACCCACGTGGCAGGCCGCCTTCGTCAGCCCTGGCCACACCGCGACCGCAGGTGCGGCCGGAGCCGGCTTCGCCGGAGCGGGCTTGGCCGGTGCGGGCTTGGTGGGGGCGGGCTTGGCCGGCGCGGGCTTGGCCGGCACCGGGGTCACGCCGGGCTTGACGCCACCGGAGGTCCCCCAGGCGGCGACCCAGGCCCGCTGGTCGATCGAGTTCGACGCGGGCAGTCCCTTCGCGGCCTGGAACCGGTGCAGCGCGGCCAGGGTGTTAGCCCCGAAGTACCCGGATCCCTGCAGCCCGTAGCCCTGCTGTCCCAGCTGGCGCTGCCAGCAGGTGAGGTCGCGGTAGGTGTGGCCCTGGGTGAAGGCAACGCCACCCCACGGCGGCGCGGTGGTGGATCCGACCCGGCAGGTCGACGTGTCCACCGGCGAGTAGCTCGCCGAGCCGCCGCTCATGTACGCCGCCTCGGCCCGGGTCGGCACCCGGCCGGACCGGGCACTGGAGTCCTCGGTGACGCCCGAGAGCGCCGCACAGATCCACGGCGACCAGCCGCGGAGCCGGTACAGGTACAGCGCCCGGTAGTCCTGCTCGGCAGGGCTGGCGTCGCTGGGGAGCCCCGTGCCGCCGACCGATCGCCAGGTGGCCACGTCGAACTGGTAGGCGCCGTAGTACCCGTTGCCGGTGTTGATGCCGTAGTTCCCGCTCGACTCGCACTTCCGGACCGACGCCCAGGCGTCGGCGGACGGATCGGCCAGCGCGGTGCCCGCGGCGACCAGCATCGAGGCCGCCGCCAGGGCGACCGCCGATGCGATGGACAAGGTACGGCGCATGCCTGCCTCCGGTGGCCGCTGCCGCACGGGGACAGGCGTCCTCGCCGTCCGAGCCGGTGCCTCTTCCCATGACGCCGACCCTGCTGCAGCCCCGCCCGGCCCGCTTCCGCGACGACCGCGGTGCCGGTGCGCGAGGCGGGGGCCGCGGGCACCGACGGGCTTCCCCGACGGTCGCCCGCACGTACGGTACGACGCCGGTCACAGAAGTCACAAGAGTCCCAGCACACTCAGTTCTAGCGTCTTGTCCCTGCGTTCCCACGCTCGACACGCCGGTCCAGAATTACACATCTGGAATTACACCGATGGGTGACCGGGTGTCCACTGGGGATCGGCCCGCCTTGGGTGTCCGACCCGTCCGCCGCCGTCGCCGCGTCGGGGACCCGGCCGAGCACCACCAGCCGTCACGGAGCAGTGGGTACGGCGTCGGCGCCGCCACGGAGCGGCGCGGCGGCCGGACCGGTGCGCAGATGCCACCGGCCCGCCCCCGGGGACGGGGGCGGGCCGGCGACTGCAGCGCGGAGAAGGGTCAGGCGGTGGGCGACGTCCCGGCCGAGCCGAGCTGCTGGCACGCCTCGACGATGCGCGCCGCCATGCCGGCCTCGCCGAGCTTGAGGTAGGAGCGCGGGTCGTAGGCCTTCTTGTTGCCGACCTCGCCGTCGACCTTCAGGACGCCGTCGTAGTTGGTGAAGAAGTGCCCGACGAGCGGGCGGGTGAAGGCGTACTGGGTGTCGGTGTCGATGTTCATCTTGACCACGCCGTACGACACCGCCTCCGCGATCTCCTCGGCCGAGGACCCGGACCCGCCGTGGAAGACCAGCCCGAACGGCTTGGACCCCTCCGGCATGCCCAGCTTGGCGGCCACCGCGTCCTGGCCGGCCTTCAGCACGGCCGGCCGCAGCTTCACGCCGCCCGGCTTGTAGACGCCGTGCACGTTGCCGAAGGTGGCCGCGACGATGTAGTCGTTGGTCTGCGGCAGCCCGAGCGCGTCGACCGTGGCGATGAAGTCCTCGGGCGTCGTGTACAGCTTGTCGTTGATCTCATGGGCGACGCCGTCCTCCTCGCCGCCGACGACGCCGATCTCGATCTCGAGGATCACCTTGGCGGCCCGGGTGAGCTCGAGCAGCTCCTCGGCGATCACCAGGTTCTCGTCGAGCGGCACCGCGGAGCCGTCCCACATGTGCGACTGGAACAGCGGGTTCCCGCCGGCCTTGACCCGCTCGGCGGACAGCGCCAGCAGCGGCCGGACGTAGCTGTCCAGCTTGTCCTTGGGGCAGTGGTCGGTGTGCAGGGCGACGGTGACGCCGTACTTGTCGGCGACCACGCCGGCGAACTCGGCCAACGCCACCGCGCCGGTGACCATCTCCTTGATGCCGGTGCCCGAGGCGAACTCGGCACCGCCGGTGGAGACCTGGATGATGCCGTCACTGCCGGCGTCGGCGAAGCCCTTGATGGCGGCGTTGATCGTCTCCGACGACGTGATGTTGATCGCCGGGTAGGCGAAGCCGCCCTCCTTGGCCCGGTCGATCATCGCGGAGTACGTCTCGGGAGTGGCCAGAGGCATGGCGCACGCGTCCTTTCGTGGCGGTGGAGCAGCCGCGGGATCGAGATGGTCGCCCGGTGCTGTCCCGCGGGCCGTCGGGCGAGGCGACGAGCCGTGCTGGCGCCGCCGATGTCCGCGACAGTATCCCGCGCCGGTGAGCCGGCGCTGCGGCCGGGTCGCGCCCCGAAAACGCGGTCGAAACGATTCGACAAATCTGTTCGCACGGCGCAAGATGTCCGTGGCGGGCCAGGGGCGTCCCGGTACCTCAATCGCACCTCTGGGAGTCCTCTTGTCGCGCGCACTCTTCGCGCTCGCCGTCGGCGCCTTCGGAATCGGCTGCACCGAGTTCGTCATGATGGGCCTGCTGCCGCAGATCGGCGCCGACCTGCACGTGTCCGTGCCGGCGATGGGCGTCGTCATCACCGCCTACGCCATCGGCGTCGTGATCGGCGCCCCCACCACCACGCTGGTCGCCACCTGGCTCACCACCCGGCAGACCCTGATGACCCTGATGGCCGTCTTCGTCACCGGCAACCTGCTCGTGGCGCTGGCCCCCTCGTTCCAGGTCCTGCTGGCGGCGCGGGTCCTCACCGCACTGGCGCACGGGTCGTTCTTCGGGGTCGGCGCCATCGCGGCGCGGCGCGCCGTCGCCCCGCACCGGGCGACGCAGGCCATCTCGCTGATGTTCGTCGGGCTGACCGTGGCGAACGTCGTCGGCGTCCCGGCCGGCACCTGGGTGGGTCAGCACCTGACGTGGCGGCTGACCTTCGCCGCCGTGGCCGGCATCGGCCTGCTCACCGTGCTGGCGCTGCGGCTGCTGCTGCCCGAGGACCAGGTCCGCATCGACGTGCGGGCCGAGCTGGGCGCCTTCCGCCGGCCGCGGGTGTGGCTCGGCCTCGCGATCACCACGGTCGGGTTCGGCTCGCTGTTCGCCGTGTACTCCTACGTCACCCCGATCCTGACGGAGCTGTCCGGCCTCGGTCCGACCGGGGTGACCGTGGTGCTGGCGCTGTTCGGTGCCGGCACGACGGTCGGCACGCTGGTCGGCGGTCGGTTCGGCGACCGCTGGGGCATGCCGGTCGTGGCCTGGGGGCTGGCGGTGGTCGCCCTGCTGCTCGTCGCCTTCACCGTGACCTCGGCGGCCGCAGTGCCGGCCGTCGTGACGCTGGTCGCGTTCGGGATGGTCGCCTTCTCGCTCGGCCCGGTCGTCCAGAACCGGATCATCGTGGAGGCCGGCACCGGCGGCAGCCTGGTCTCGGCGGCCAACCAGGGGGCGTTCAACGTCGCGAACGCCATCGGCGCGGGGCTCGGCGCCCTGGTCATCGAGGTGGGCCTGGGCTACCGCGCGACGATGTGGGTCGGCGCCGCGCTGGCCGTCGCGGGCGCCGTCATGGTCGCCGCCACGCTCGGCTACACCGGCGACCGCCGCCGGATCGCCGAACCCGCGGCCGAGCTCGTCGGCTGACGCGACGGACCGACCGCACCGGATCCGGCACCGGCCACCCGCCGCCCGCCACCGGGCCGCCGGCCACAGGCCGCCGGTCACCGCCGCACGGATCCGTCGGGCGCCGGAAGGGAACCGGGCCGGCGTGTCCGGGACCGCCGTTCAGTCCCGCGGCGGCCCGGTCGTCGACCGGACCACCAGACCCGGGTCGATCTGCACGACGCGCGGGCGGGCCGCCGCGCCGCCCTCCATCTGCTCGAGCAGCAGCTCCGCCGCCAGCCGGCCCTGCCGGCGGACCGGCTGCGACACGGTGGTCAGGTCGAACAGGTACGACAGGTCGTGGTCGTCCACGCCGATGACGGACAGGTCCTGGGGCACGCGGATGCCGCGGCACCGGGCTGCGTAGAGCGCGCCCATGGCGACCTCGTCGCTCACCGCCACGAACGCCGTCGGCAGGGTCCGGCCGGCGGCAGCGGCCAGTTCGAGCTGGTGCCCCAACCCGGCCTCGCCGCCCTGCACGGCCCAGCCGGTGACCTCGGTCAGCCGCGGGTC
The DNA here is from genome assembly GCF_014646215.1 of Nakamurella endophytica. Taxonomy (GTDB): domain Bacteria; phylum Actinomycetota; class Actinomycetes; order Mycobacteriales; family Nakamurellaceae; genus Nakamurella; species Nakamurella endophytica. Next base: position 67,738 of record NZ_BMNA01000006.1, on the reverse strand, counting down.
GGGCTCGATGCCTGCCTGCTCCAGCGCCTGGACGTAGCCGCGGTGCCGGTCGGCCGCGACGGTGAAGCCGTACAGGTCGTCCGGGTCCAGACCCAGGAAGCCGATCCGGCTGTGACCCAGCCCGAGCAGGTGCCGGGTGGCCTCCAGGCCGATCCGGACGTCGTCGACCTGGACCCCGGACAGGCCCGGCACCGTCGATCCGACGGTGACCAGCGGGACCCGCAGGTCCCGCAGCGAGTCGGTGGGCATCGACGCCGGCACGTTCAGGCCCAGCACCCCGTCGACCCGCTTGTGCAGGGCTCGCGCGTCGACCGGGCCGGCGTCCGGACCGGCGTTGGCGCCGAGCGGGTAGAGCAGCATGTCGTACCCGTGGCTGGTGATCAGCTCCTGGGCGCCCTCGATCACCGCGGCGAAGAACCAGCGGGAGATCCACGGGGCCAGGACGCCGACCGCACTGGTGCGGCCGCGGGCCAGCGCGGAGGCGGACGCGGAGGCGACGTAACCGAGTTGTTCGGCGGCGACGCGGACGGCGGCCCGGGTGCTCGCCGAGACGCCGGGGAGGCCGCGCAGGGCACGGGACACGGTGGCCGGGGAGACCCCGGCCAGCGCCGCCACCTCCACGATGCCCCCGGCCCCGACCATGCGGTCGGGGTCCGGGGGCAGGGCGGTGCTGCCGGTCGCGCTTCCCCCGCCACCCAGTGCGCGAGGGCTCACGGGATCAGCCCTTGACGCTGCCGGCCAGCAGGCCGCGGACGAAGAACCGCTGCAGCGACAGGAACACGGCGAGCGGGATCAGCATGGCGATGATCGCGGCGGCAGGGAGCACGTTGGCCGCGGAGGCGAACTGGGTGGTCAGCCCCTGGATGCCGCGGGTGATCGGGGTGGTGTTCGGGCCGGCGAACGTCAGCGAGACCAGCAGGTCGTTCCAGACCCACAGGAACTGGAAGATGCTGAACGCCGCGATGGCCGGGACCAGAAGCGGCAGCAGTACCCGCAGGAAGATCTTGACGTGACCGGCGCCGTCCACCCGGGCCGCTTCGACCAGGCTGCCGGGGATCTCGGACATGAAGTTGTGCAGCAGGAAGATCGCCAGCGGCAGCCCGAAGATCGTGTGCGAGAGCCAGATCGACCAGAACGAGCTGGTGAGCCCGAAGTTGGAGTACATGGTCAGCAGCGGCAGCAGCGCCACCTGGATCGGCACGATCTGCAGCGCGAAGATCGCCACGAAGAGGAAGTTCTTGCCCTTGAAGTCGATCCACGCGAAGGCGTAGGCGGCCAGGAGCGCGAGGGTCACCGGGATGAACACCGCGGGCAGCGTCACCACGAAGGTGTTGAGGATGAACCCGGACATCGGGTTGCCGGTGCCGTTTCCGGTCCAGGCCCGGCTGTAGTTGGTGAACGAGAAGTGGATGACGTTGCCCACCCCGTCGCTGCCGAACAGGCGCCACCAGCCGGAGCTGGACGGACCCGGCTCCGACCGCACCGAGTTGATCAGCAGACCGATGGTCGGGATGGTCCACAGGACGGCGATGACGACCGCGATGAGGGAGGCCCACGGCGAGGAGAGCTTGGTCTTGGCCTCCTGCGCCCGCTGCGCGGCCCGCAGCCGGCGGCCGGTCGGCTGCGGCTCGGGCGCCGCGATGAGCGGCGGGGTGGTGGTCGTCATCGGATGCCCTCCGACTTCTTCATCTGACGGACGTTGAACACGATCACGGGCAGCACGATGACGAAGATCAGCACCGCGCTCGCACCGGCGAAGCCGGGCTGCGAGACCGTGATCTGCCGGTAGAAGGCGTTGGCCAGGATGTCGTTGTTGGGCAGGTTGCCGCCCATCACGTTGACGATGTCGAAGGTCTTCAAGGAGGCGATCGCCACGGTGGTGATGACCACGACCAGGGTCGGTCGGATGGTGGGCACCGTGACCGAACGGAACAGCCGCATGCCGCTGGCGCCGTCGATCCGAGCCGCCTCGATGATGTCGTCGGGAACCGCCTTGATCGCCGCGGAGAGCGTGGTCATCGCGAACCCGGCCTGGATCCAGATCATCACGACGATCATCGCGAAGGTGGCCTGCGGGAACTTCAGGGTCCAGTTCGACGGCGACCCGCCGAATGCGGTGACGACGGCGTTGGCCAAGCCGACCTGTGGCTGGCCGGACGGCGCAGGCGCGTAGTAGACGTACCGCCAGATGATCGACGCGGCCACCATCGAGATCGCGGTCGGCAGGAAGATCAAGGCCTTGGCCGCCGCCTCGAACCGGGTGCGGTCGACCAGGACCGCGTAGACCAGTCCGAACACTGTCGCGAAGATCGGCACCAGGAAGACCCAGAGCACCGTGTTGATGATCAGGTCACCCTTGCCGATGGACAAGATGTAGCCGTAGTTGTGGAAGCCGTTCCACCCCAGGTCGCGGCCGAACTGGTCGAACTTGCGAAAGGACTGGAAGATCGTCTTGACCGCCGGCCACACCAAGCCGACGGACACCGCGACGATGACCGGGCCGAGGAAGCCGAGCACCAGGGTGCCGTTGGGCACCCGCTCGCGGTCCACCAGGAACAGGATCAAGGCCATCACACCCACGAACAGGGCGATGGCCAGCACCATGACGATGATCTTCTGGACCGCCGAGGTGGGGTTGAACAGCATGTTCAGGAACCAGCCGTGCGACTTCGTCGAGTCGAACAGGATCTTGGTGCCGGTGAATGCCTTCCAGCCGATCCATACCAGCGCCACGATGATGACGCCCAGGATCGCGCCGACCAGCCAGGTGATCCAGTTGTTGCCGGCGGGCTCCTTGCGCACGTGCGCCGGCTCGGTCGGCCGGGTCAGGGTCTGAGTCAACTCGCCTTCACTCCTCTCGTCGGTCAGGCGGTAGCGGAAAGTTCGGTCGTGCGGCACCGCCTGCCGGCGCGACAGGTCCTGCACAAGCGGGAAGCAGATGGCCCGACCCGGTCGAACCGGGTCGAGCCACCTGCCCCCCCACTACGAAGTGCCTGTCCGCCCCCCGGGTGCGGGCGACGGGGTCCGGGCTGTCACGAGCTGTCAGCCGCGGAGCCGGCCGCGCGTCAGCTGGCCGGCCATGCGGCGTCGATCGCCGCGAGGGTGGTGGCGTCGTCCTGCCCGGTGATCCACGCGGTCAGCTGCGACCACTCGGCACCCGAACCCACCGCGGCCGGCATCAGGTCCGAGGCGTCGAACCGGGACACCGAAGTCGGATCCTGCAGGATCTGCACGGACAGCTTGTTGATCGGGTCTGCGACGTTCTTGATGTCCAGGCCCTTGTTCGCCGAGATGCGCGACTTGGAGGACTTGGACTGGTTGTTCGCCCAGTGCGCGGTGGTCAGGTAGTACTGGAACGCCTGGACCTCCGGGTTGGTGGAGAACGCAGCGACGAACTCGCCGCCGACCTCGATCGGCTTGCCGAAGTTCTTGTCGGACATCGCCGGCTCGTAGAAGGCGTACAGGTCGCCGTCCGGCCCGAAGGTCGGGGTGCCCTTGAAGTTCGTGGCGTAGAACGACGCCTGCTGGTGCATGTAGCACTTGCCCGACTGGATCGGCAGGCCGCCGTCGGCGAAGGCGGTCTTGGCGATCGAGGCGACGTCACCGATGCCCGCGTTCACGTACTTGCTGTTCTTCCAGATCGACCCGACGGTCTTGAGCGCGTCCGCGATCGGCTGGTCGGAGAACTTGACCTTGTGGGCGATCCACTGGTCGTAGACGTCCGGGCCGGCCTGGCGCAGGACGACCTCCTCCAGCCAGTCGGTGGCGGTCCACCCGGTGGCCGTGCCGGACTCGATACCGGCGCACCACGCCGCGGGACCGCTCGGGTTGTCGGCGGCGATCTTGTCCGAGAGCGCGACCATGTCCTCCCACGTGGTGGGCACGGTGTAGCCCTTGGCCTTGAACATCTTCGGCGAGTACCAGACCAGCGACTTGACGTTGGCGCCCAGCGGGGCGGCGTAGAACTTGCCGTCCACCGTGCCGTACGTCTTCCAGCCCTTGTCCCAGTACTTGTCGACGTTGGCGGCGACCTGGGCCGGCGCCTCGACGACCTTGCCCGTGGCAACGAGCTGCTGCAGCAGGCCCGGCTGCGGCACGAAGGCGATGTTGGCCGCGTTGCCGGCGGTGGCCTGCTGGACGATCTGGGTCTCGAAGTTCTTGTCCGCGGTGTAGGTGACGTTCACGCCGGTGCAGGTCGTGAAGTCCTTCCACGAGCTGGACAGCTGCGTGCCCTCGTCGCCGGTGATCCCGGCGTAGACCGTGACGGTCTTGCCGGAGATGTCGGGGAAGGCCTTCTTGGTGTCGTCGCACCACGTGGCGTCGTCGTTGGGCAGTGACCCACCGCTCGTCGGTGCCGAGCCGGAGCTCGAACCACCGGAAGACCCGCCACTCGACGCAGACGAGGAACCGGAGTTCGGCGCTGCCGGCGAGCTCTCGCTGCCGGAGCCGGTGCCGGCCGAGCTGGACGAGGCGGTGTCGGAGGAGCTGGAGGACACACTGGACGCGCTGGAACTGCTGGAACCGCCGCTGTTGTCGCTACCGCCACAGGCGGTCAGGATCAGCGCGACGGCACCGATCCCGGCGATGCTCGCCATCGCTCTGCTGGCCGACGTACGTGACACTCGGCTGACCTCTCTTCCTGGACACGAACCGCTGTGAGGGCGCTCACAGCACCTGAGCATGAAAACGCTTGCAATGCCGATGCGCAAGTCGTGATCGCTCGCCAGCGGTAACAATCCCGTAACCCCGACGACGCCACGCACAGCGGTGCGCCGGTCCGCGCAGGGCCCGTCACCGGCCGCGACAACCCCTCCGACCAGCCACGACCGGGCGACCGTCACGCCGGTCGGGCAGCGGCCGTGCGCCCCGACGTCGGCCGGCCGTGCCAGGATCGGGGCAGCCCGCCGGCGGAACCAACCGGGCGACGGCTGGGTGGCGGTCGGACCGCGCGACGACGGACGGACGGGGGTCGGGATGGCGCAGGACCGGGCGTCGGCGGACGCCCGCCCGGCGGACCACGACGGCGCCCCGGACGGTGCGGTCGCCGACCCGCCGAGCTACGAGTCCGACGTGGAACGGACCCTCGGCTCGCTGGTCACCCTGAACCCCATGCCGCCGGACGAGCGGCCGTCCGGCGGCCCGATGACGATCGACGACATCTACCGCACCCACAGAATGGGCATGGTGCGGCTGGCCATCCTGCTGGTCGACGACCAGGCGTCCGCCGAGGACGTCGTGCAGGAGGCCTTCGCCGGGCTCTTCCGCAACTGGTCGGGGCTGCGCGACACCGCGGCTGCCATCGGGTACCTGCGGACGGCGGTGGTCAACGGCTCGCGATCCATGCTGCGGCGCCGGCGCACGGCCCGCGCCTACGTGCCGCCGCATCCGGGCACCGAACGGTCGGCCGAGTCGCTGGCGCTGCTCACGGCCGAGCACCAGGCGGTCGTGTCCGCCCTCGCCGATCTCGCCCCCCGGCAGCGCGAGGTGCTGGTGCTGCGCTACTACGGCGGGCTCTCCGAGGCCGAGATCGCCGAGGCCACCGGGCTGTCCAAGGGCACGGTCAAGTCCACCGCCAGCCGCGCGGTCGCCAAGCTGGGCGACATCATGCGGGCGCGGTGAGCCCGCAGGACCGCCCCGGCGATCCGGAGACCGTGCTGTCCCAGGCGCTGCGGGCGATGGCCGGGGCCGCGCGCGAGGCCCCCGCCCGGGAGCAGCCCGCGCCCGGTGGCCGGCGACGGCTCACGGCGGGCCAGGTGCTGCTGCTGGCCGTGCTGCTGGGGCTGGTGGTCGGCGTGACGGCCGGCATCGTCAGCCTGCTGGCGTGACCCGCCCCCATTCGGGCAGCCCGTCCCGGTGACCGGCCCAGCCCCCGACGCCGCCGCCCGGGCCCCCGACGCCGCCGTCCGCGCCGCGCTCGAGGACGTCCGGGCGCGGCTCGGGATGGTCCCCGACGCGTGGCGGCCGCCGGTGCAGGGCGCGGTCGGCCACCTGACGGGCCTCGCCGCCCCGGACGGCTCGCGCTGGGTGCTCAAGGTGTTCCCGGCGCCGGCGGCGTCGCGGGCGCTGGTCGAGGACGCCGCGCTGCGCCTCGCGGCCGGGCTGCCCGGTGTGCCGGTGCCGGCCGTCGCGGCACGGGGCACCGCACCGGCGGGACCGGGAGGGCCGGCCGGTGCCTACCTGGTGATCGGCCGGCTCCCCGGGGAGCGGTGGTCGGACGTCCGCCCCCGGTGCACGGTGGCCGAGACGGCGGGCATCCTGCGGGCGGCCGCGGGCGTGCTGCGGGCCCTGCACCGCCGCACCGGCGCGCGGTTCGGGCCGGTGGTCCCGGACGACGACGCCGGGGACGCCGCAGCGGACGGACCGGGTCCGGACGCGGTCGAACGGGTGCACCGCCGCTGGGTGGCGCTGGAGCCGGAGTTCCGCTCGAGCGGCGGCCCGCCGGAGCTGGCGGACGGCGTCGGCCGGCTGCTGCGCACCCGCCGCGATGCCCTGGCCGGCTGCCGGCGTCCCGTGCTGTGCCATCACGACGTCAACGGCGGCAACCTGTTGCTCGCCCCCGACCGGGCGCCGTCCGGGCTGGTCGACTGGGAGAAGGCGGGCTGGGACGACCCGCTCGCCGACCTGGCGCTGACCGCGGTGCACGTCGAGCACCACGAACCGGCACTGGTACCCGAGCTGGTGCGGGCGTACGGCGTGACGGCGGGACCCGAGCTGCAGCGCTTCGACGTGCACCGCGCCCTGCTGCTGGCCGCCGAGCGGTGTTGGATCACCCACGACCGCCCCGCCGGCGCGGACGCCTCGATGCGGGGGTTGGACCGCCGGCTGCGGGACCTGCTGGTGCAGGCCGGGCTGCTGCGGGCCGGGGTCGCGGGACGGCACGGCGACGCCGACCGGTGACGAGCGGCGACCCGGTTCGTCGTGGACCGGGGCACGCGCGCCCGGCTCCCCGTCCGGACGACAGATCCCGATCACCGGTCGGCGGGGGGGAAGGCCGCGCAGCGCCGCGGTGTTGATCCAGGTGTGACCCCCAGCGCCGCCGTCGTCGCCCCGTCCGTCCCCCAGCCGCTCGAGCCGCCCGTGCCCGCCTCGGTCGCCCTGGTCGACCGGGCTCCCCGCACCCCGGCCGGTCCCGCCCCCGCGGAGGCCGGTCCCGACGGTGCGGTGCGGCGCTGGATCCCGCGGCACGTCCGCATCACCCGGTCGGCCGCGGAGCTGCCGCACACGCGCGAGATCGTCGCCCGGTGCGAGGCCGCCGGCGTCCAGGACATCGAGGTGCTCCGCGGCGACCAGGTGACCGGCCTGCGGGAGGGCAACGAGCGCGAGGTGTACGCCCGCGCCAAGTCGACGCTGGCCGTCGTGGTCGCCCCGCCGAGCGTGCGCAAGCCACAGCCCATCCCGCCGAGCGCCGACTGGCGGATCGACCTGGCGCGCGGCTGCCCGGCGCACTGCCAGTACTGCTACCTGGCCGGGTCGCTGGCCGGACCTCCGGTGACCCGGGCGTACGCCAACCTCGACGAGGTGCTGGACGGTATCCGGACGCACGCCGGGCGGGGCGCCGTCACCAGCGGCACCGCGGACCGCGGCCACGAGGGCACCACGTTCGAGCTGTCCTGCTACACCGATCCGCTGGGCATCGAGCATCTGACCGGGTCGCTCGCCGAGGCCATCACCCGGGTCGGCACCGGCTGCTACGGGGACGCGCCGTCCCTGCGGTTCACCACGAAGTTCGACGACGTGGCGGGCCTGACCGGACTGCCGCACGGCGGCCGCACCCGGGTCCGGTTCTCGGTCAACGCCGACGAGGTCGCCGGCCGCTTCGAGGGCGGGACCGCCCGGATGCCGCAGCGGCTGCACGCCCTGGGCCGGCTGGCCCGGGCCGGGTACCCGGTGGGCCTGACGATCGCCCCGGTCATGCCGGTACCGGGGTGGCAGGAGTCGTACGGCAGCCTGCTCGACCGGGTCGCCGCGGAGCTGGCCGGCGTGCCGGACGTCGACCTGACGGCCGAGATCATCACCCACCGGTTCACGCCGGCCAGCAAGGACGTGCTGCTCGGCTGGTACCCGGCCACCCGGCTGGAGATGGACGAGGACCGCCGCCGCGCCAAGCGCTCCAAGTTCGGCGGGGTCAAGTACGTCTACCCGGCGGACGTCATGGCCGACCTGCGTGGCTGGTTCAGCGACGCCGTCGCGACCCGGCTGCCCGGGGCCCGCCTGCTGTACTGGACCTGATCCGCCACGCCGCGGCCGGCGCGGTCAGATGCGGCCGCGCCGCTGCAGCAGGACGAACGCCCCCCAGCCCAGCGGCGCGGGCAGCCAGAAGGTCGCCGCCCGGAACACCAGCACCGCCGGGATGGCGATGGCGACCGGGATGCCGGTGGCCGTCAGCCCGCCGACCAGCGCCGCCTCGACGGCGCCGAGGCCGCCGGGGGTGGGTGCGGCCGACCCGATGGCCGATGCCGCCAGGTAGACCACCACCAGCACGGTGATGGGCAACTCGGCGGAGAAGGCGCGCAACGAGGCGCCGAGGGCCAGCACGTACCCGGCGTCCAGCACGAGCACCCCGGTGACCGCCAGCACCAGCCGGCGCGGGCTGCTCAGCGCCGCCACCAGCTGGGGCACGGTCTGCCGGACCAGCGGCTGCAACCGGCGCCAGGCCAGGCGCCGGGTGGGCGGCAGCACGGCGACGACGGCGACCGCGGCGGCGGTCGCCGCCAGCACCACCAGCACGTCGCCGCTGGGCAGCAAGGACAGCCGGGACCCGGACACCCCGCTCAGCCAGCCGCAGACCAGCAGCACCGGCACGGTCACGGCGACGGTGACCGCCTCCTTGACCGCCACGTCCGCGGCGGCGGTGGCGGCGGGCACCCCGCTGCGCTGCAGGTAGCGGATGTTCAGGCCGACGTGGCCGACGGTCGGCGGGGTGACCAGGGCGAGGAACGACGACGCCAGCTGGACGAGTGTGGTCCGGCCGAGCGGAAGCCGGACCAGCACGAACGCGTGCAGCGCCAGCGCCGCACCGACGTAGGTCACCGCCGAGGCGAGCACCGCCGCGCCCAGCCAGCCCAGGCGGGCGTGGGCGAAGACCTGCGCCAGGTTGACGTGGGAGAGCTGGGTGGCCAGGACGTACGCGGCCACCGTGCCGCCGACGACGCTGACCACGGTCCGCGGGCGCAGCCGCTCCAGCCGCGGCGGGCGCCCGGCGGCCCGGGCCACGGCCGGGTGGGCCAGCGCGGCCCGCAGGTCCGCCAGCACGGACGTGCCGCGCAGGGCCCGCCGGGTCGGCCGGGGCAGCACGAGAGGCTGGAGCAGCGCGGACAGCCGGGCCTCGGCGACGGCGTCGGACAGGTACCCGGACCGCAGCCCGGCCACGGCCGGCGCCACCCCGACGACGACCGCCGCGGCGACCAGCAGCGCGACGACGTCGAGCTCCCGCTGCAGCTCGGTGGCCGCCGGTTGGGCGAGCGTGAAGTCCGCGAAGCCGACGCCGCCGTCGGGCTGCACGAGCACCGTCTCGGCGCTCAGCGCGCCGTGCGCCACGGCGGTGCCGTGCAGCCGGCGCAGGGCCGCGAAGGCCGGGCCCAGGTCCGACGGGACGGCGCCGTCGGCGGCCGCGCGCAGCGGTTCGCCGCCGATCGGCTGCTCGACCAGCACCAGCGCCCGTCCCGCCGACAGCAGCGCCAGCACCTGCGGCGCGGTGACCCCGGCGGCAGTGGTCAGCGAGGTGGTCAGCGCCCGGCGCTCCAGCTGTCCGCGCAGCGACAGCGCCGGATGCCCGACGACGGCGGCGCGCAGCCGGACCACCCGGCCGGCCCGGCGCGCCAGCGGCACCCCGCGCCGGTCCGGGTCGATGACCGTCACCACCAGCGTCCGGCCGGTGCCGTCGGCGGCCAGGTAGGTGATCCGGCCCGCGGCGTCGTCGTGCGGCTGGAACGAGGTGACCGGCAGCCCGCCGCGCTCCAGCACCGTGCGGATCGCCAGCTCGGACGGCCGTGCCGGCACGACCCCGAGGGACACCCGCACGGCCAGCCCGGCGCAGATCCCGACCAGGACGGCGTAGGCCGCACTGGGCACGGTGAGGCTGCCGAGCAGCAGCGAGCAGCCGACCACGACGGCCACGGCCAGCCGGCTGACCAGCCACCAGCGCCGCCGTTGCAGGTCCGCCCCCACGAAGAGGGCGATGGCGGCCGTCACCGGGATGCCGGCCGACTGGACCGGCGGCCCGATCAGGACCTGTGCCGAGGCGTGGCCGGCGAGCAGCCGCACGCCCTCCGGGAGCAGCCAGCCGGCGAGGACGCCGAGCCCGCAGGACAGCAGCGCCGAGGTGACGGCGAACCGGCGGAACCGCAGGGCGCGCAGTGCGACGACCGCGAGGATCCCGAGGATCGCCAGCGAGGACGCCGCGTTGACCAGAGAGATCGCCCTGCGGGTCAGGGTCCTGGCCGGGACCGCGGGCACCAGGGCGGTCGGGTCCGGCATGCCCGCTCCGGCCAGGACCACCACGGTCGCCAGGACCACCAGACCGGCCAGGGCCAGCAGCAGCCTGGCCAGGTCGAGCGGGCGCCGGACCCGCGGCCGGGACCAGAACGAGGACAGCAGTCCGGCGGCCGTCCGCCGGATCGCCGCCGCGTCGATGTCCCGTGACCGCATCGCTCCCTCTCGCCGTCGGACCGGTCGTCCCGGCCCGGTCCCATCGTGCGGGTTCCGCGGGCGCGGCGGCGGTCCGACGCGGCCGGGCGGGCGGAACCGCCGCCGAACCCCGACGCAACACGGACCGCCGGCGACGACAGCGCTGTAGACGAGAACCGTTCCGCCGTCGCCGGTTTTCGGCTCGCGCAGCCCGGGAACGGGACTGTCAGCATCCAGGAGTTCCACCTCGAGGAGGCGTTGCCGATGTTCCTCCACCGTCAGGAACTGCAGCACAAGGTCAAGCCGAGCAAGCCCGACGCCGTGTACGCCCGCAAGCTGCAGGAGGTGCTGGGCGGCCAGTACGGCGAGATCTCCGTGGCCATGCAGTACGCCTTCCAGGCCTGGAACATGCACATCCCCGGCAAGTACCGCGACATGGTCTTCGGCATCGGCGCCGAGGAGTTCGGGCACGTCGAGATGCTGGCGACCATGATCGCGCAGCTGCTCGAGAAGGCACCGCTGGGCATCACCTCCGATGCGGTGCAGTCGGACCCGACGGTGGCCGCGGTCGTCGGCGGGACGGACATCCAGCACGCCATCGTCGCCGGTGCCGGCGCCCGCCCGGTGGACAGCATGGGCAACCCGTGGCAGGGCAGCTACATCACGGCCAGCGGCAACCTGATGGCCGACTTCCACGCCAACGCCAACGCCGAGATGCAGGGCCGCGTGCAGGCCGTCCGGCTGTACCACATGACGGACGACCACGGCGTCCGTGACCTGCTGAAGTTCCTAATCGCCCGGGACACCATGCACCAGAACCAGTGGCTCGCGGCGATCGAGGACCTCAAGGAGTCCGGCGTGGAGAGCCTGCCCGTGCCGAGCAACTTCCCGCAGTCGCAGGAGGACACCGACGTGTCCTACCAGTACATCAACTTCTCCGACGGCGGCCAAGCCGGTGACGGACGGTGGGCCAGCGGCCCGTCGATCGACGGCAAGGGCGAGTTCAGCTACGTCGCCGAGCCGCCGGCAGGGGTGCCGATGCCGCCGCCCACGCACCCGGACTCCCGGTTCTACGGGACGACCGAGCTGCCGAACGTGGTGGAGAAGGTCGCCGGGGTCATCCAGGACAAGCTGAACCGGGAGTAATCCGCCAGGGGCTGCGGGTCCGTGCAGGACCCGCGCCCCCGGCAGGACGCCCCCGGCAGGCCGGCCCCGGCAGGCCGGCGCCCGGTCGGGGCCAGCCGGTTCCGTTCGGCGCTGGCCGGTTCCGGCGGGAGTCGGGCTGGGGCCGGCCCGCGTCGTGCCCGTCGTGCCGTGCCACGTCGTGCGGCGTCGTGCAGCGCCCGTGCGCCGGTCGGCGTCGTACGGGTCAGTCGACGAGGGAGAACATCGACCCGGGATTGAACAACCCGTCCGGGTCCAGCGCACGCTTGACCGCGCGGTGCACGGCGAGCCCGACCGGGCCGATCTCGGCGGCCAGGTACGGCTGCTTGATGCGGCCGACCCCGTGCTCCCCCGTCACCGTGCCGCCGAGCGCCCGGCCGGCGTCCAGCATGGCGCCGAACGCCCGCTCCGCGGCGGCGGCCTGTTCGGCGTCCGCCGCGTCGTAGACCACCGTCGGGTGCATGTTGCCGTCACCGGCGTGCCCGACCACGGCGATGGTCACGCCCTCCCGCGCGGCGATGCGTTCGCAGTCTGCGATCAGCTCGGCGATGCGGGTGCGGGGCACGCACACGTCGTCGGTCAGCCAGGTGCCCACGGTCTCCAGCGCGGTGAGCACGTCCCGGCGCGCCTGCAGCAGCATCCGTCCCTCCGCCAGGTCGGCGGTGACGTAGCTGAAGGTGGCGCCGCTGTCCTGGCACACCTGCTCCAACCGCTCCATCTCGGACAGCCCGACGGCGCCGCCCGCGTCCGACTGACCCAGCAGCAGGGCGGCCGGGGTGTCGGCGCCGGGACCGAGCAGCTCGACGCCGGTGTGCCGCTCGACCGCCCGGATCGAGGTGGCGTCCATGATCTCGAGCAGGCTCGGCACCAGCCCGGCGCGGATGGCCCCGCTGACCGCGGCGCCGGCCGCCTCGGCCGAGTCGAAGGCGGCCACCAGGGTGCACGGCGCCGCTGGCAGCGGCCGCAGCTGCACGGTGGCCTCGGTGATCACAGCGAGGGTGCCCTCCGACCCGACGAGCAGCCGGGTCAGGTCGTACCCCGCCACGCCCTTGACCGTCCGGCGACCGGTGCGGAGCACCTCGCCGGAGGCCAGCACGACCTCCAGCCCGAGCACGGCGTCGGTGGTCACCCCGTACTTCACGCAGCACAGCCCGCCGGCGTTCGTCGACAGGTTGCCGCCCACGGTGCACCAGTCGTAGGAGGACGGGTCCGGCGCGTAGAACAACCCGCGGGCCTCGACCGCGGTCCGCAGCGCGCGGTTGACGACGCCGGGCTGCACCACCGCCAGCCGGTTGCCTTCGTCGATCTCCAGGATGCGGTTCATCCGGGTCATCACCAGCGACACCGCTCCGTCGACGGCGTTGGCCGCGCCGGTCAGACCGGACCCGGCACCGCGCGGGACGATCGGCACACCGGCTGCCGCGCACCGCCGGACCACGGCCACCACGTCCGCCGTGCTCTCCGGGAACACCACCGCCAGGGGCAGCCCGGACGGAGCCGTGGGCACCATGTCCCTGGCGTAGCCGCGGGTCACGTCGGGATCGGTGAGCACCTGGTCCGGTCGCAGGACCGACCGGAGCGTGGCGGGCAGGTCCGCACCGGCGGGCGTCGACGGCGGGCGCAGCACGGGTGCGGCCATGGACGCACGCTAGCGTGGCGGGCCGCCCTGGCGCCGCCCGGTGGGTGACGCAGGTCTCCCACCTGCACAGACGGGCAGCGCGACCGGGGTGAACTCACAGGCAGCTCGCCCCGGCGCCGGTAGTCTCTGCGGGGTGACCACCTCCTCGATGGCCATCCTCCCGGGCTGGCTGGACCCGTCCCACCTGATCCAGTCGACCGGCTCGTGGGCGGTGGTCGTCGTGATGGCGATCCTGTTCGCCGAGTGCGGCCTGCTCATCGGCTTCTTCCTGCCCGGCGACACGCTGCTGTTCATCGCCGGGCTGTTCGTCGCCGAGGGGTCGCTGCGGATCAACCTCGTGCTGTTCATCGCCCTGCTGTGGGTGGCGGCGTTCGCGGGCAACATGGTCGGCTACGCCATCGGCTACAAGGTGGGGCCGGCCGTGTTCCGCCGGCCGGACGCCAAGTTCCTCAAGCCCGAGTACATCGAGCGGTCGCAGGCCTTCTTCGACCGCTACGGCAAGGTCACCGTGGTGCTGGCCCGGTTCGTGCCGGTGGTGCGGACGGTGGCGACCGTGATGGCCGGGGCGTCCCGGATGAACGTGCGGATCTACACCGTCTACTCGGCGATCGGCGGTCTGCTGTGGGTGGCCGCGGTGACGCTGGCCGGCTACTTCCTCGGCCAGATCGACTTCGTCAAGAACAACGTCGACGTCATCTTCGTCGCCGCCGTGGTGATCGTCGTGCTGGTCTCCGCGGTGCCCGCGCTGCTGCACATGGCGCAGCGGCGCCGCGCCGGCCGGCCCTAACACCGCCCTGACACCGCCCTGACCCGGGTCGCCGCGCCCACGGCGAGCAGCTCCCCGCCGGCACGCTCGGGGCAGCGCCGTCCGCGACCCGATGAGCGGCCCGGTCAGCAGCCCGGGAAGCTGACGTCCACTCCGAAGAAGCTCGGCTGGGACGCGCAGGCGCCCGAGCGGACTCCGCTCGCCGTGCTGCCCGCCCAGTCCATGACGCGGTCCCGCTGCTGCCAGCCGAAGAAGACGAGCGCGGCGGCCAGCACCAGCGTGAGGATCTTGCCGACGATCTTCCTGATCACGATTGCCACCACGACGCCGACCGCCGCCACCGCGACCAGCGCCCAGGGAGCGGCGTCCTTGACGGCCGAGTAGTCCAGGCTCATGGCCGGCAATCTACCGAGAGTCACCATGGTCACGGGCCGCATCGGGCAGGACGGCGTGGCACCACCGGATCGGCCTCCGCCGTGCGGGTGGCCGTCCGCCGGTCACCGGCCGGTGACCGGGCGGCTCACCAGGCCGTGCCCAGGTCGGCGTGCCGCCGGATCCAGGCGTGCATGGCGATGCCGGCGGCCACGCCGGCGTTCACCGACCGCGTCGACCCCCACTGCGCGATGGCCACCACCAGGTCGGCGGCGGCCGCCGCCTCGGCGGTCAGCCCGGTCGACTCGGCGCCGAAGAGGAGCAGCGACCGGCGGGGCAGCTCCGCCGTCTCCAACCGCGCGGCTCCCGGCAGGTTGTCGACGGCGACGACGACCAGTTCGTGGGTCCGGGCGTGCGCGACCAGCGACGCCGTGTCGTCGTGGTGCTCGAGGTGCTGGTACCGGTCGGTCACCATGGCGCCGCGCCGGTTCCACCGCCGCCGGCCGACGATGTGCACCCGGGCGGCGGCGAACGCGTTGGCCGTGCGCACCACCGTGCCGATGTTGTGGTCGTGCCCCCAGTTCTCGATCGCGACCTCGAACGGGTGCCGGCGACGGTCCAGGTCGGCGACGACGGCCTCCCGCCGCCAGTACCGGTAGGCGTCCACCACGTTGCGCCGGTCCCCCGCCGCCAGCAGGTCGGGGTCGAGCCGGGGATCGGACGGCCACGGCTGCGGGTGCGGCCCGACGCCCACGCCGGCGGGCCCGGTCTCCCACTCGGTGGGCCCGGCGCCGGCGTCGGCGGTCCGGGCCGTCCCGGCCCGGTGGTCGCCGGGGGTCGGCGCCCCGGCTCCCGAGCCGGTCAGGCGAGCCCCAGGTCCGCCATGTCCAGCAGGTGGCGGTACGGCAGGCCCCGTCCCCGGATCGCCTCGGCCGCGCCGGTGGCCCGGTCGATGACGGTGGCGACGCCGACGACCGTGGCGCCCTCCTCGCGGAGCACGTCCACGGCCTGCAGCACCGACCCGCCGGTGGTGGAGGTGTCCTCGACGGCGAGGACCCGGCGGCCCCGCACGGCGGGTCCCTCGACGCGGCGCTGCAGCCCGTGGTCCTTGGTCTGCTTGCGCACCACGAAGGCGTCGACGGGGCGACCCGGCGCGTGCAGGATGGCCGAGGCCACCGGGTCGGCGCCAAGGGTCAATCCACCGGCGGCGTCGTAGTCCCAGTCGGCCGTCAGCTCGCGGAGCAACCGGCCGATCAGCGGCGCCGCCTCGTGGTGCAGGCTGGGCAGCCGGCCGTCGATGTAGTAGTCGGCCTCCCGGCCGGAGGCCAGCACCACCCGGCCGTGCACCACCGCCAGCTCGCGGACCAGCTCGGCCAGCCGCGCCTTGGCCGCGGCGTCGACCGCCGGTGGCCGGTCGTCCTGCACCGGGGGCTCCGCTCCGCTCACCCGGGTCACCCTAGTGCAGCGGTCCTGGGCCGATCCGGTCCGTACGGACCCGGCGGCGGTGGCATGCTCGCGGGACGTCCCCGCCGAAAGGTCAGATCGTGGCTCGTCACAGCCGGCACCACCTCGAGAACTTCGCCGTCAACTCGATCGACACCGGTCGGCTCACCGTCTGCGTGCGGGAGCTGGCCGACCGGGTGGACGGCCGTCCCCTGGTGCTGGTGCACGGCAACGTCTCGTCGTCGCCGTTCTTCTTCCCGCTGATGGCGGGACTGGAGCACGAGGCGCCGCGGATCCGGCCCATCGCGGTCGACCTGCGCGGGTTCGGCGGCACCGACACGCTGCCGGTGGACGCGACCCGGGGGCTGTCCGACTTCGCCGACGACGTGTGGTCCGCCGTCGACGCGCTCGGCCTCGGTCAGGTCGACCTGCTGGGCTGGTCGATGGGCGGCGGCGTGGTGCTGCAGATGATCTGCGACCGGCCGGCGGACGTGCGCACCGCCACCCTGATCAACCCGCTGTCGCCGTACGGGTTCGGCGGGACGGTCGGCGTGGACGGCCGGCTGATCGCACCGGACGGTGCCGGCTCCGGCGCGGGCACGGTGAACCCGGACTTCGTCGAGGGCCTGCGCACGGGTGACGACGGCACCACGTCGGCGGCGTCGCCGCTGACGGTGCTGCGCTCCTTCTACGTCGCGCCGGGCTGGGACGGCGCCGACGAGGAGTTGTACCTGGCCTCGATGCTCTCGACCGCGGTCGGCGAGGACAACTACCCCGGGGACTCGACGACGTCGCCGTCCTGGCCCGGGGTCGCACCCGGCCGCCGCGGCGTGCTGAACACCATGGCGCCGACGCACCTGGACCTGTCGGCGGTCACCGACGTCGAGCCCAAGCCGCCGCTGCTGTGGCTCCGCGGCGAGCTCGACCAGATCGTCTCGGACACGTCGATGTTCGACCTGGCGCACCTCGGGGCGCTCGGCGCGGTCCCGGGCTACCCGGGCGCGGACCGGGTCCCGGCGCAGCCGATGGTCGCGCAGACCCGCTCGGTGCTCGACGCCTACCGCTCCGGAGGCGGCGTGTACACCGAGACGGTCGTCGCCGGCGCCGGGCACAGCCCGCACATCGAGCGGACCGACGAGGTGCTCGGCGCGCTGCTCATGCACCTGGACGCCTGACCGCTCCGCTGCCGGCATCCCCGGCGGACGTCGCCCCGACACCCGCCGGGCCGGTCAGGTCCGGCCGCGCTCCAGGCCGCCGGCCACCCGCCGGACCAGCCCGCGCGGCAGCACCCGGACCGCCCCGACGAGGGTGCGGTACAGCGGGCCGGGCACCGACACCGGGCGGTTGGCGCGCAGGTCCGCCAGCGACGTGCGGACGACGGTGTCGACGTCGACGTAGACCCAACCCGGGGCGCGGCTCATGTCGATGCCGGCGCGCCGGTGGAACTCCGTCCGGACGAAGCCGGGACACAGCGCCTGCACCCGCACCCCGGTGCCGCGCAGCGGCGTCGTCAGTCCCTCGGTGAGCGCCACGACGAACGCCTTGGACCCGGCGTAGGTGGTGCCGCGTCCGGGGATCAGCCCGGCGACGGACGCCACGTTGATGACGCCCCCGTGCCCCCTGGCCACCATGCCGGGCAGCGCGGCCCGGGCCAGCAGCGTCACTGCGGTCACGTTCAGGTCGATCTGGTGCTGCAGCTCCGCGGGCGGTGCGTCCAGGAAGTCGTGGCCGACGGCCAGCCCCGCGTTGTTCACCAGGAGGTCCACCGGGCGACCGGGGTCCGCGAGCCGCTCCTGCACGGCCTGCAGCTGCGCCGGATCGGTCAGGTCCGCGGCCAGCACCTCGACGTCGGGGGCGCCCTGCGCGCGCAGCGGCCCGCGCGCGTCCTCGAGCCGGGCCGCGTCCCGGGCGACGAGCACCAGGTGGTGACCGGCGGCCGCGAGGCGGCGGGCGAAGGCGGCGCCGATGCCGGACGAGGCGCCGGTGACCAGAGCGGTGGGCATCCCCCGACGGTAGCCAGCGGCCGTGCCGGGCGGCGGTCGGGTCGCGGCGGTCGGGTCGCGGCGGTCGGAGTGCGGTGGCCGGGGCCGCGGCGGTCAGCCGGGTGCGGCGGCCGTCGAGCCGCGCACCACCAGCTCGACGGGCGCGGCGGCGTCCTGGTCCGCCCGGCCGGCCAGTCGCTGGTAGGCCGCCGCGCCGATCCACCGCCGGTCCACCCGCACCGTCGTCAGCGGCGGGTCCAGCAGGGCCGAGGTCTCCAGGTCGTCGTGCCCGACCACCGAGACGTCCGCCCCGACGCGCAGCCCGACGCGCCGCGCCGCGTGGTAGACGAAGTGCGCGGCGAAGTCGGAGTTGGTGACGACGGCCGTCGGCCGGTCCCTGCCGCCCAGCACGGCGGCCACGTCCGCGGCGATGGCGTCGCCACGCAGGTCGGTCTGCAGCAGCCGGGGCGTCAGGCCGTGCCGGAGGCAGACGTCCAGGTAGGTCCGCAGCCGGTCCTCGTCGGAGAGCAGCCCCACCGGCGCCGTCAGGAAGCCGATGTCCCGGTGGCCGCGGGCGACCAGGTGCTCCACCGCCAGGGTGACCGCCGCCGTGGAGTCGGGCGCCACCCTGGACACCGGCCCGGCGGTCGCGGCGCTCGAGTTGACGATCACCGTCCGCGCTCCCGGCCGCAGCGCCTGCCACTCGGCGACCGCAGCGGCGTCGCCCACCGGCGCGATCGCCAGCGCGCCGACCCGACGCCCGGCGAGCGTGCGGATGTGCCGCCGCTCGCGGTCGGCGGAGTACTCGGAGTCCATGGCGACGACGGTGACGTCGTCCAGGAAGGCCGCCTCCTGCATGGCCGCCAGGACGTCGTTGAAGAACGGGTTGGCGACGTTGCGGACGATGAAGCCGAACATCTGCGACCGGCCGGTGCGCAGTTCCCGGGCGACCGGATCGGGGCGATAGCCCAGTTCCTCCGCCACCGCCAGGATGGCCGCGCGGCGCTCGGCCGAGACGCCCGGCTTTCCGTTCAACGCGAAGCTGACCAGCGCCCGCGACACCCCGGCCGCCCGCGCGACGGCATCGATGGTCGGCCGGCGGCCCTGCTCGCGGTGCGCCTCCACCGGCGGATCGTAGGTCGTGTCAGTCGCCGTCCCCGTCGTCGTCCTGGGCGGCGTCGCGCAGGGCGATGTCCTCCACGCCGTCCAGCTGCATCAGCGGCGGCACCAGGTCCCGCACCGGCAGCCGGCCCAGGAACCGGATGTCCATGGTGATCGTCGGGCCGGCGGCGCCGGAGCGGCGGTGGCTGCGCTCGATGGTCGAGGCGAACCCGGTCGAGGACGCCAGGGCCAGGATGTCCCGCAGCACGCCGTGGCCGTCCAGATAGGTGACCCGCAGCACCCGCTTGCGGTCGGCGTTCGGCACCCGGCGCATCAGCGGCGCCACGACGTACAGGGTGACCAGGTGCAGGACGGTGAGCAGCACGGCCAGGGACAGCATCCCGGCCCCGCAGGCCATGCCGACGGCGGCGGACTGCCAGATGGTCGCCGCGGTGGTCAGACCACGCACCACGTCGCCGCCCTTGAAGATCACCCCGGCACCGAGGAAGCCGATGCCGCTGACCACCTGCGCCGCGATCCGGGACGGGTCCAGGTTCACCTCCTGCCCCAGCACCAGGGTGAACCCGAAACCGGAGACGATCGTGAACGAGCACGCGCCCAGTCCGACCAGCACGTGGGTGCGGTAGCCGGCACTCTTCTGCCGGGACTGCCGCTCCAGACCGATGAGCGAGCACAGCACGAAGGTCGCCAGCAGCAGCTCGGCCTCGAGCACGCTGCTGTGCGTCACGACCGGGACCAGGCTCACGTCGGGACCGCGCTCCGGCGCCGGCCCGCGACGAGCGCCTCCAGCACCCCCGCGGCACGGGGCGTCCGCAGCTCGACGTTCCGATCCGTCCGGGCGCCCTGCGCCTGCAGACCGCCCACCGACCCGTCGTCGTTGGCGGCGACCTCGCGGTGCAGCGAGGCGAGCTGCTCCACGCCGGTGCCGCCGTCCGGCGCCGCGGGCGCGTCGGAGTCCAGCACCGTGCTGCGCACCGTGATGCCGTGCCCCGGGACGAGGGTGAGCGCCAGCGAGCGGACCTGCACCGGCCACTCGGCGATCGAGCTGGTGGAGACCTCCCAGAAGCCGCCGGCGGGACCCGGCCGCGGCGTCACCCGGTTCACGTGGGTGTGCCCGGACAGCCAGAGCACGACGTTCGGGAACCGGTGCAGCAGCCGCTCCACCTCGGCCGCCAGCCGGAGCCGGCCGCCCCAGGTGCCGTCGCCCGTCCCGTTGGTCAGCGTCGACAGGCCGTGGTGCGAGCAGACCACCACCACCTGGTCCTGGCCCCCGCCGTCGACCTCCCGGCCGTCCGTGCCGGTGTAACGGCTGTGCACCTGCGCCAGGCACCGCTCGAGCCACTCGAACTGCCGCTCGTCGACGCACCCGTCGACGCCGCCGGCCGGGTTGGTGGTGTCCAGCGCGACGACCCGGAGCCCGGGGACGCCGTCCCAGCAGTAGTAGCCGGTGCCGTCGTCGGCGTTCCGCTCGGTGAAGCCGTGCCCCGCCGGCTCGCCGCCGTCCAGGTGGGCGCCGACCCACTCGGCGCGGCTGACCATCCGGCGGTCGGCCGAGGCCGTCACGGGGACCGCCGGGCCGGCGGAGAAGCGGTACGGGTCCTGCAGGTAGCGGTCGAGCGCGTCGTCCCCGGGTTCGGCGCCGGCCGGCAGGGCGACGGGCTTGCGGTCACCGGTGAGGAAGTCGTCGTACCCGGCCGGCGCCGGGACCCGGCCCTGCAGCAGGCAGTCGTGGTTGCCGAAGCAGGCCAGCCAGGGCAGCCCGAGCCCGGTCGCGGTGAACGGTGCCGCGGCCGCGGCCACCGCGCCCGGGTACTGCGGGAAGCCCCGATCGGATCGCCACCGGTCCGTCGACCCGGGCTCCGGGTTCCAGTAGTGCGGGTCCCCGGACGTCGTGGGGTACGGGTCACCGGTGCCGGCGGCGGGCCGCACCGGGCCGCCGTCGAGCAGCGCCAGGTACCGGCGGAGCTCGTCGAGCTGGGCGGAGTCGGTGTTGTCCCCGGTCGAGACCGCGACGTCGGGCGACACGGTGCCGTCGGCCACCGCGCGGCGCACCGTGCGGGCCACCATCTCCAGCGCCTGCTCGAGCAGGAACTCCTGGGGACGGACGGCGGGCAGCATCCGTCGCCACGCCGGCACGCCGGCCAGTCGCTGCAGGAACTCCAGCCGGCTCGGCGACGACAGGTCGGCCAGCTGGAAGTCGGTCAGGTGCAGCAGCTCCGCCACCCGGTCGCCGCCGGCCGGCCAGCCGCCGCCGCCGGCCGGGCACAGATCGTCGCGGACGACGTGCGGCTCGCCGGGCCCGTCCTCGAGCCCTCGGTAGCCGCCCGGGCCGGGCTCCCGCCGGATCAGCGTCCGGCGGGCGGTGTCGCCCCGGCCCGGCCCCGGTCCGGCGGCCGCGTCGGGCACCGCCGCGCCGGGGCGGTCAGCCCGCGACACGGACGCGCTCCTCCCGGGTGATGTCCTCGAGTGTCCGGCCGCGGGTCTCCGGGGCCAGAGAGACGCAGATCAGCAGGCCGGCCAGGCCCACGGCGGCGAAGAACCAGAGCGCGACGTTCGTCCCCCAGGCCGCGACCAGGTTGGGGAACACCACGACGCCGAGGATCGACCCGATCCGGCTGACCGACGTGGCCACGCCCGTGCCGGTGGCCCGGAGGGCGGTCGGGAACAGCTCCGTCGGGTAGACGAAGTTGAGGATGCCGCCGCCGCTGTTGGCGAACAGCACGGCGACGCTGAACAGCGCGATCAGGAAGCCCAGGCTCGGTGAGCTGTTCAGCGCGAGCACCACCAGCGCGACGGTCAGCCCGGCGAACGAGGTGATGATCAGCGGCCGGCGTCCCCAGCCGTCGACGAGGTTCATGCCGACGATCGACCCGACGAGGCCGATCAGGGCGACCGCGCCGGAGCCGACGATGGTCAGCGTCCGCGACCCGTGGGTCAGCGGCGCAAGGATGGTCGGGGTGTAGAGCGAGATGCCGTAGTAGGCCGTCGCGTAGCAGAACCAGAACCCGCAGACGAACAGCGTGCGCCGGCGGGCCGCCCCGACGAACAGCGAGGACACCGGCGGCCTGGCCACCGGCGCGGCCTCGACCATCGTGATGTCGGTGCGCCCGGTGACCGTGCGCAGGACCTCGACGGCCTCCTGGTGCCGGCCCTGGGAGGCCAGCCAGCGCGGCGACTCCGGCAGCGTCATCCGGAAGAGGAACACCACCAGCGCGAACACCGCGCCCACCAGCAGCAGCGCCCGCCAGGCCCAGTCGCCCAGCGGCGCGACCGCCAGACCGACGACGTAGGCCGCCAGTGCACCGACGAACCACATGGCCGCCAAGGACGTGCCGTGCCGCCCGCGGCGCTTGTTGGAGCTGAACTCGGAGACCAGGGTCGCCGAGATCGGGTAGTCGGCGCCGATGCCCACCCCGAGCAGGAACCGGAACAGCACCAGCTGCCAGACGGTCTGCGAGAAGGCGGTGGCCACCGCGAACAGCACGAAGGCCAGCAGGTCGATCACGTACACGGCCTTGCGCCCCAGCCGGTCGGTCAACCGGCCCAGCAAGGTCGCCCCGAGGAACGACCCGGCGATCGCCGCCACCGTGATCAGACTCTTGGTCCCCGCGGTCAGTGGCCACTGCTCCGCGATGAGCGGCAGCGCCACCGCGATGACGGTCAGGTCGTAACCGTCCAGGAAGGTGCCGCCGGCGGACAGCAGCGTCACCTTGCGCTGGAACCGCCGTACCCGCGGGGTGTCCTGGTCGTCGAAGTGCATCCCGATACCTCCTCGTAGGGGACGCCAAGGCACCGTACGGCCGCTCCGACGAAGCCTTAAACGATTTAGGCACCGACCGTAGGACTGCGTCCGGCGCCCGTCAAGGCCCTGCCGTGGATCCGCCGGCTGCCGGCGGCTCTCAGCCCTGGCCGGAGGCGGCGCCGACCAGGCGGCCGGCCTTGAGCTCGGTCTCGGCCCACTCGGCCGCCGGGTCCGAGGCCCAGGTGATCCCCGCGCCCGTCCCGAAGTGCAGCCGCGACGCCGGGCGCGACGGGCCGGCGGTGGTGAAGAAGGTGCGGATGCCCACGGCCAGCCGGGCCGTGGCCCGGTCGCCGTCGACGAAACCCACCGCGCCGCAGTAGGGGCCGCGCGGCACCGGTTCCAGCTCGCGGATCACCTGCAGCGCCGTGTGCTTCGGCGCGCCGCTGACCGACCCGGGCGGGAACGCGGCCTGCAGCAGGTCGGCCCAGCCGGCGCCGGGCCGCAGCTCGGCGGTGACCGTCGAGACCAGGTGCCGCAGGCCGGGGTGGTCCTCGGTGGCGGCCAGCGCGGTCACCCGGACGCTGCCCGGCCTGGCGACCCGCCCGAGGTCGTTGCGGACCAGGTCGGTGATCATCACGTTCTCCGGGAGGTCCTTGGCGGCGAACGGTTCTCCGGGCGGTGCCGTGCCCTTGACCGGGCCGGAGGTCACCCGGTCGCCGGCGCGCTCCAGGAACAGTTCGGGCGAGGCGGTGACGACCCACTCCCCGTCGCCGGTGACGACCAGCCCGGCGAACGGCGCCGGGTTGGCCGCGGCCAGCCGGTGCGCGAGCACCACCGGGTCGGCGTCCGCAGGCAGCGGCGCCGACAGCAGCCGGCAGAGGTTGACCTGGTAGACGTCACCGGCGGCGATCCGCTCGCGGATGCGCTGCACGCCGGCGAGGTAGCCGGCCCGGTCGAGGGAGCTGGTCCACGCCTCCGGCGCCGGTCCGTGCCAGGGCCGGGACGCCGGCGGCACCGGGCCGCGGCCGACCCGGGCGAACCGGTGGCCGGTGACCCGCCCTTCGAAGGTGGCGACGACGGCCCACCATCCGCGGTCGAGCGCCTCCGGGTGCGCCCGCAGGTCGACCGTCTCGACGAGGTCGGTGGCGTACAGCCCGGCGAACGAGGCCAGGGCCGGGCGGAGCACCGCACGAGGGTAGCGGGCCCACCGGCGGCCGTCCGTTCCGCGTTGCGCTCCGCCCGTGCCGATCCGCGCCGGTCGGCGGGCGGGACCCGGGCGCGCGATACCCGGCGTACGGAGCGGCCCGAGCCCACCGCGTGACGGCCGGGCCGGTGCCGGGGCACCGGCCTGGGCAGATCCGGGCGTCTCCGCTCGGAGCGCCTGGTCCGGTCGGCCTGACCAGGTGGGCCGGATCCGTCCCGCGGCCCGGTCCGGCGCAGGAGCCGGACCGGGTCACCGGACGGGCCGGGTCAGCGGACGCCGGTGGTACGGCGGCGGATGGCGCCCCAGATGGCGGTGAGGACGAACAGGACGAGAGCGATGATCGCCAGCCAGAGGAGGCCCTTGATGACGAAGCCGAGGACGGCGAGGACGACCCAGATGACCAGCAGTGCGACGAGGAGACCCATGGGGATCAGTGTGTCACTGCGCTGTCCGAGGCGCGGAGCGGGCCGGCCCGCCGCGCCGGCGGTGTCCGCGGGTCATGCCGTGCCGAGCCGGGCGGTCAGCGCCCCGGCGAACGAGACCAGCGCTGGGAGCGGCGTGTCGCCCGCGTCGGCGGACAGGTTCAGCACGCCGTCGGCGGTCGCCAGGTAGCAGGTCAGGTTGCTCGGTTCCGAGGTGGACCCGCACACGCCGGTCCCTGCCTTGGTGACCGAGCGGGTGACGTTCGTGGCCAGCCCGGCGTACTTCGCGCCGGCCAGGAAGCTGACGATCACCGTGCTGTTGCCGCTGGTGTAGATCGTTCCGGGACCGGACGACCCGGCCGCCGACGTCCAGGCGCCGACCGCGGCGGGCAACGCCTTGGCGGCGCCGGCCTTGATCACCGCGCCGTTCGGCGCGGCCTGGGCCGACCCGGTGGAGCCCGCCGCCGGGCCCGTCGCCGACGAGGTGGCAGCAGTGGCCGACGAGGTCGGCGACGGTGCAGCGGACGTCCCGGTGGACGCCGGCGAGCTCGCCGCCGGCAAGCCAGCGCCGGACGCCGGTGTCGATGCCGGGCCGGCGGCCGAGGATCCGGCCGGCGTCGATCCGGCCGAGGTGCTACCGGCAGCCGACACGCCGGCCGACGACTGCGCGGACGAGGGAGCCGGCGCCGACGAAGGAGCCGCCGACGACGATGCCGCCCCTGACGACGACATGGACGTGGAGGTGGACGTCGAGGCTGCCGGGCCGGGATCGGAGGAGCCGCACCCGGCCGTCAGCGCGATGGCGACGGGAGCGACGAGCACGAGCAGGTGGTGACGGCGCAACGAGAGTCCTTCCGAGACGGTCATGATCGACATCGACCCTAACCCGCCGCCGTGGCCGGCACGGACGGTCCGGCGGCACGTCCCTCGTTCGGAGCCCACCCGCGCAACGCGAACCGGCCGTGCCGGGGCGAATGCGCCCCGGCACGGCCGGTTCTCCGTGCCGACCCGGTGCCGACCCGGTGCCGACCCGGTGACTCAGCCGGCCACGCCGACCGGCAGGTCGGCACCGACGGTCAGCGACGCGGGATCGACGTCGCTGACGTCGACCCGCACGGTGTCGCCGTCGCGCACCCGCCCGGACAGCAGTTCCCGGGCCAGCGGGTCGCCGATCGCCGACTGGATCAGCCGGCGCAGCGGACGGGCACCGTACAGCGGGTCGAAACCGTTCAGCGACAGCCAGTCCCGCGCAGCCGGGGTGACGTGCAGGGTCAGCCGGCGGGCCGCCAGCCGGGCCCCGAGCGCCGCCACCTGGATGTCCACGATGCCTGCCAGGTCCTGGGTCGACAGCGGGTGGAAGAACACCAGGTCGTCGAGCCGGTTGAGGAACTCCGGCTTGAACGAGGCCCGGACCACGGCCATCACCGCGTCCTTGCGCCGCTCGTCGTCCAGGGTCGGGTCCATGATCGCCGAACTGCCCAGGTTGGAGGTCAGGATCAGCACCACGTTGCGGAAGTCGACCGTCCGGCCCTGCCCGTCGGTCAGCCGCCCGTCGTCGAGCACCTGCAGCAGGACGTCGAACACGTCCGGGTGCGCCTTCTCGACCTCGTCCAGCAGCACCACGGTGTACGGACGGCGCCGCACGGCCTCGGTGAGCTGGCCGCCCTCGTTGTAGCCCACGTACCCGGGCGGGGCACCGACGAGCCGGGCCACGCTGTGCTTCTCCGAGTACTCGCTCATGTCGATGCGGACCATCGCCCGGGCGTCGTCGAACAGGAAGTCCGCCAACGCCTTGGCCAGCTCCGTCTTGCCGACACCGGTCGGGCCGAGGAACAGGAACGACCCGGTGGGCCGGTCGGGGTCGGAGATGCCGGCCCTGGCCCGGCGGACGGCGCCGGAGATCACTGTGATCGCGTCCCCTTGGCCGACGACCCGGGTGGCGAGCTCGTCCTCCATGCGCAGCAACTTGGCGGTCTCACCCTCCAGCAACCGGCCGGCCGGGATCCCGGTCCACGCGGCGATGACCGTGGCGATGTCGTCCGGTCCCACCTCCTCGCTGACCATCGGGGCCTGCGTCAGCAGCTGGTCCTCGGTCCGCGAGGCCTCGGCCAGTTCCCGCTCCAGT
This sequence comes from Nakamurella endophytica, assembly GCF_014646215.1. Classification (GTDB taxonomy): domain Bacteria; phylum Actinomycetota; class Actinomycetes; order Mycobacteriales; family Nakamurellaceae; genus Nakamurella; species Nakamurella endophytica. The sequence continues at coordinate 41,131 of NZ_BMNA01000006.1, read as the reverse complement.
GCCGGGATGCGGCCGTAGAGCAGCTCGGACGCCGCCGCCAGGTCACCGTCGCGCTGGGCCCGCTCGGCCTGCACCCGGAGCTCGTCGAGCTTCTTCTTCAGCTCGCCGACCCGGTTCAGTCCCTGCTTCTCCTGCTCCCAGCGCGCGGTCAGGGCCGCCAGCTGCTCGCTGCGGTCCGCGAGGTCGCGACGCAGCCGCGACAACCGCTCCTGGGACGCCTCGTCCGACTCCTTGGCCAGCGCCAGCTCTTCCATCTTCAGGCGATCGACGGCGCGCTGCAGTTCATCGATCTCGACGGGCCGCGAGTCGATCTCCATGCGCAGCCGGGACGCCGCCTCGTCGATCAGGTCGATCGCCTTGTCCGGGAGGAACCGGCTGGTGATGTACCGGTCGGACAGCGTCGCCGCGGCGACCAGCGCCGAGTCGGCGATGCGGACACCGTGGTGCGCCTCGTAGCGCTCCTTGATGCCCCGCAGGATGCCGACGGTGTCCTCGACGCTCGGCTCACCGACGAGCACCTGCTGGAACCGCCGCTCCAGCGCGGGGTCCTTCTCGATGTGCTCGCGGTACTCGTCCAGCGTCGTGGCGCCGACCATCCGCAGCTCGCCGCGGGCCAGCATGGGCTTGAGCATGTTGCCCGCGTCCATGGCGCCCTCGCCGGTGGCGCCGGCACCGACCACGGTGTGCAGCTCGTCGATGAAGGTGACGACCTCCCCGTTGCTGCCCTTGATCTCGTCCAGGACGGCCTTGAGCCGCTCCTCGAACTCGCCGCGGTACTTGGCGCCGGCGATCATGGCGCCCAGGTCCAGCGCGATGAGCCGCTTGTTGCGCAGGCTCTCCGGCACGTCGCCGGCGACGATGCGCTGCGCGAGGCCCTCGACGACGGCCGTCTTGCCGACGCCGGGCTCGCCGATCAGCACCGGGTTGTTCTTGGTGCGGCGGGACAGCACCTGGACGACCCGGCGGATCTCGGCGTCCCGGCCGATCACCGGATCGATCCTGCCCTCGCGGGCGCGGGCGGTCAGGTCGACGCCGTACTTCTCCAGTGCCTGGTAGGAGCCCTCGGGGTCGGCGGAGGTGACCTTCCGGTCGCCGCCGCGGACCAGCGGGAACGCCTCGACCAGCGCGTCGGTGGTGGCGCCCAGGCCGGTCAGCAGGTCACCGACGTCGGTGCCCGGCCGAGCGAGCGCGGCCAGCAGGTGCTCGGTGGAGACGAACTCGTCACCGCCGGCGCGCATGATCGACTCGGCGTTCGTCAGCACGTTCGCCACGGCGCGGGACAGCTGCGGCTGGCCGACCGTGGGTCCGCTGGCCGACGGCAGCCGGCCCAGCACGGCCTGCACGCGCGCGGCCACGGTCGCGGCGTCCGCGCCGACCGCCCGGAGCAGGCCCGGCGCGGTCGATCCCTCGGTGGACAGCAGCGCGGCCAGCAGGTGCACCGGCTCGACGGTCGCGTGGCCCGCCTGGGTCGCGCCGGAGATGGCAGCGGCCAGCGTCTCGCGGCTCTTGGTGGTCAGGATGTCCAGGTTCATGCTCGGTGGTCCTCGTGAGGTGTCAACGGGGGGCGACCGGTCCAGACGGCTCGGCCGCTGACTCCAACGCAGGCAAGTTGAGTCTATTCCACTCAACCCTGTCCGTCGACCGTCCCGGTGACGCCCGGAGGGCGCGGCTGATCCTGGGGACCGGTGGCGTCGGTGGAGAGGTCCTGGCGGCGCGGAGCGGGCTCGGTCGACGGACCCGGGTCGCTCGGTCGACGAACCCGGGTCGCGTCGAAGGGACGGGCGCGGCGGGTGCGGACGGGCATGCCCGTCCCGGGTCGCGGGTGGGCGACGGCCACCGGAGAAGCGCCACAGCCGCGACCGCTCGGCTTCGACGGCGCCGGACCAGGGCCCGCCGGGCGGACGACGGCGCCATCGGGCTGCCGTCGCCGTCCGCGGCACCCGGTCGCCGGTAGGCCCCGGCGCCGGGCGGCGCGGGCGGACCGTGCCGATCGCATCCCGGTGGGTTCAGCCGACCCCTCGTCGGCTGATCCGCGGGCGGACCCATTGTGCGAAAGCTCCCCGGCGGCCTGCCAGACGTATGGTGATGCCACTACCGGCAGTACCAGCATCCCGAATGCCGCCGAGGAGGGGGCGCTGCGACCGTGACACCGGGCGATGTCCAGGACCGGTTCCGGCGCGAGGAGCTGGGACGGTTCCTGCGCACCCGCCGGTCCGCCATCGACCCGGCCGACCGCGGCCTGGCCGTGGGCGGGCGGCGCCGGGCCCGCGGCCTGCTCCGGGAGGAGGTCGCGCAGCTGGCCGGCCTCAGCGCCACCTGGTACACGTTCCTCGAGCAGGGCCGGGACATCCGTCCGTCGGCCGGGACGCTGGACCAGATCGCCACGGTGCTGGCGCTGTCCCCGGACGAGCGCCGGTTCCTGCATGCCATGGCCTCCGGACGGGCGGTGCCGGCCCAGGCGGAGGACGGCCCCCGGGCCGACCTGGTGCCGTCGATCGCGGAGTCGCTGCGTCAGTCGCCGCACCCGTTCTACGCGAGCAACCTCTCCGGTGACGTGCTGGCGTGGAACGACGCCGCGGCCGAGTGGTTCACCGACTTCGGCGCCCTGCCCGGTCGGCGCAGCCTGGTGCGCTGGCTGCTCACCGAGCCCGAGGCCCGCGAGCGGCTGGTCGACTGGGCGGACCACGTGCGGGACACGGTCGCGCGGATGCGGGTGGTCTTCGCCGACCGGCCCGACGACGACCGGCTCCGCGCCGCCGTCCTGGAGCTCCGGGAGAGCAGCCCGGACTTCGTCCGCTGGTGGGACGAGCAGCGGGTGCTGGAGAACCGGAGCTGGCTGCGGCGGATGCGCCACCCGGTCCACGGCCGGCGCGACTTCCGGGTCACCGTGCTGCGCGCCGTGGACGACAACTCGACCTCGTACCTGCTGCACGTCCCGGTCACCGGCACCGACCTGCCGGCCGACGGCTGACCGCACCGGGCCGGCCGGCCGGTCAGCCCGTGGCGACCTGCCGGGCCAGCGGCCCCAGTCCCATCGGGCCCAGCGCCAGCAGACCGTCGTGGAAGGCGCGCCGGTCGAAACCGGGGCGACGCTCGGCGTCGGACCGGATCGCCCCGATCAGCCGCGCACCCACCCGGAACGCCAACGCCTGGCCGGGCCACCCGAGGTAGCGCTCCACCTCGAACCGGGCCGTCGACGGGTCCACCCCGGCGGCGCGGTGCAGCAGGTCCGCGCCGACCTCGGGCGTCCAGCGCCCGGCGTCGGTCAGCCCGGTCCCCGCGGGGATCGGCAGGTCGAGGTGCAGGCCGATGTCGACGACGATCCGGGCCGCCCGCCACAGCTGCGCGTCGAGCACCCCGAGCAGCTCCGCGTCGTCGCGGACCAGCCCGAGCTCGACGGCGAGCTGTTCGGCGTAGTGCGCCCAGCCCTCGGCATAGCCGTGCACGTGGCACAGGTGGCGCTGCCACGGGTGCAGGTCGGCGAGGCCCGCGGTGACGGCGTGCTGCAGGTGGTGCCCGGGCAACCCCTCGTGGTGCACCGTGCTCACCTCGCGCCACGTCGGCACCGACGCGGTGCCGGGCGGCACGGACCACCAGACGCGCCCCGGCCGCGTGCCCGCGGGATCCGCCGGCGTGTAGTAGAGGACGCCGGACCCGGCGGTGACCATGCGCGCCTCGACGGGTGCGGGGGCGCCGGAGAAGTGGTGTCCCCAGAGCTGGTCCGCCGCGGCGTCCAGCCGTCCCTGCAGCCAGTCGACCAGCGCGGCACCGACCGGCACGCGGCCCTGCTGGCGGGCGTCCAGCGCCTCGCGCGCCGCCGGCAGGTCGGCCGACCCGGTCAGCGACCCGGCGAGCGCCCGGGCCTGCGCGCCCAGCCGGGCCAGCTCCGCCCAGCCGTACCGGTAGAGCTCGTCCGGGTCGGCCTCCGTGCCCAGGAAGGCGGCGCTGGTGACGGCGTAGCGCTCGCGCCCGACGCCGTCCCGGGGGTCCGCCGACGGGGCCAGCTCGCGCTCGAGCAGATCGGCGAAGCCGTCGGCGGCGGCGGACACCTGCTCGGCGGCGTCGACCAGTTCGCGCTCCAGCGCCGGGGCGACCTCCGCACCGGCCACCAGACCTCGGTAGTAGTCGATGCCCGCGGGGTCGGTCCACGACCGGACGGCGGCGGCGACCCCCCGGACCTGGCGGGCCGCCGGTGGCCGGAACCTCGCGGCGGACCACCGCAGGGTGGTGCCCCAGTCCCGGTAGCCGGCCGCCGCCGCGCGCAGGTTGACGGCCACCCGCTCCCAGTCGGCCGTGCCGGCGGTCGGCAGGTTGTCGAACAGCTGCCGCAGCAGGTGCGCCGGGGTGGCCAGCGGGGCCAGCAACCCGGTCGTGAAACCGCTGTCGTGGAGGGCGGCGTCGGACCCGAGACGCTCGGTCATCGCGGCCCGCAGCGCGTCCGGCGGTCCGGCGTCCGAAAGTGCCTGCAGGGCGGCCAGCGTGGCGCCGTCCAGGGCACGCCGCCGCTCCCAGCCGTCCGGGGACAGGTCGGGGACGAGCACCTCGGGGTCGGCACCGAGCACCTGGGCGGCGGCGGGGTCCAGCCGGGCGAGAGCCCGCACGTGCTCGTCGGCCACCGCCCGGGTGGCGGCGACGCCCGAGCCGGCCGGGCCGGTCGCGCCGGTCACCGGGCGTCCCCGGCGGTGGACCGCAGCGCCGGCAGCACCGCGCGGCCGAGCAGTTCGATCCCGCCGTCGTCGGTCAGCCCGTGCGGGGTGCCGAACTCGATGCGCCCGGCTCCGGCAGCGGCCAGCGCGGTGCACTGCTCGACGATGTCGGCCGGCGTCCCGGCGAACGCGAAGCGCCGCAGCAGGTCCGTGTCGATGACCGCGCCCGCCCCGTCCGCGTCGCCGTCCCGCAACCGGGACCGCAACCGCGCCAGCAGGTCCGGGTCGACCTCCAGCGTGCGGTCCAGTTCCGCCACCACGTCCAGGTACATGGCCACCTCCCGGCGGGCGCGGCGCAGCGCGGCCCCGCGGTCGAGGTCGACGACGGTCACCGCGCCGGCGACGACGCCAGGGGCGTCCGGCCGCCCGGCGGCGGCCGCGGCCCCGGTGAGCCAGCTGTGCATCAGCGCCACCATGTCGGGATTGGTGCAGCCGCCGAGCTTGACCTCGTCGGCGTGCAGCGCCGCGAGCCGCGCGGTCGTCGGGCTCCAGGTGCCGACCAGCAGCGGCGGCATCCGGTCGGGCAGCGGGTAGGCCAGCCGGAAACCCGGTGCCAGCGTGTAGATCTCGCCGTGGTAGCCCTGGTCGTCACCGCCCAGCAGCCGGGTGAGCACGCCGATGCACTCGGCCAGCCGGCGCACCGGCCGGTCGGTGGCCACGCCGATGCGATCGAGCCAGCTGCCGCGGACCAGGCCCAGGTAGGCGCGGCCGGGCGCGGCGTCGTGCAGGGCGGCGAGCTGCCCGGCGATCTCCACGGGGTGCAGCAGCGCGGGGCTCCAGCCGGCCACACCGAGCCGGATCCGCCGGGTCGCCCCCGCCACCGCCAGCAGCGCGGGCAGCGGCGGCTGGTACCCCAGATCGGCGAAGACGCTGAGCCCGTCGAACCCCAGCGTCTCGACGGCCGCGCCGAGCCGGGCGTACGCCGCGGGCGTCTTGTCCGTCTGCAGCGCGACGGACACCCGGAGCCCGGTATCGGCAGGGGCCGTCACGTCAGGTCGCCGGTGCGGTAGCGGCGCAGCGGGCCGCGGTCGATGCGCAGCACCACCCGCTCGTCCGGGTCCGGGCAGGCCACCTCGGTGTCCCGGTCGAGCCAGTCCTGGGCCGGGAGCCGGCGCTGCTTGGCGGGCAGCAGGGGCAGCACCGCGGCGAGCGCGTAGAGGCAGAAATGATGCCCCGCCGGAATGGTGAGCCGGTTGGAACCGGTGACCTCGCACCGGTCGCCGGGCTCCAGCCCGCACACGCTGCGACCCTCGATGCGGTCCACCACCACGGCGAGGTCGTACAGCTCGGTCACCGCATCCGTCCCGGCGGACTCGTCGGCACCGCTGCTCCCGCCCGGCACGCCCTCGGGCTGCGAGCCGGCGTCCGGTGCCGCGCGACCCGCCTCCGGAGCGGTCATGCCGCGACCGCGCGGGCAGCGAGATGCCGGTCGTCGCGCACGATGTCGCCGTTCTTGAGCACGGCGTGCAGGCCGCGCAGGGCCGACACGTCCGCGGCGGGGTCACCGTCGAGCACCAAGAGGTCCGCACGGGCGCCCGGCACCAGCGACCCGAGCTCGTCCGGCGTCCCCAGGTAGCGCGCCGCCTCGCTGGTGGCGGCGGCGAAGACCGCGGCGTCCGACATGCCGGCCTCGACCATGAACTCCATCTCGCGGACGGTGGCGGTGGTGCCGTCGAACGGGGCGAACGGCGGCATGTCGCTGCCCATCGCGATCGGGACGCCGGACGCGATGGCGTTCTGCAGGCTCTGCCAATGGTCGGGCCCGGCCGCCAGCGCCCGCTCCTTCATCCACCGCGGGACCCGGTGGAGGTCGAAGAACTCCTCGCAGCGGGAGACGGTGATCGTCGGGACGTACCAGACGCCGTGCTCGGCCAGCAGGTCGGTGGTCGCCCGGTCCATCCGGTAGCCGTGCTCGACGCCGTCGAGCCCGAGGCGGACCGCCCGCTGGATGGCGTCGGCGGGCCCGGCGTGCGCGGTGACCAGGCGTCCCCAGTCGTGGGCCACCGAGAGCACGGCCGCCATCTCCTCGTCGGTCAGCTGCGGGGTGTCGATGGCCTCGTGCTCGCCGGCGATGCCGCCCGAGATGCACACCTTGATCAGGTCCGCGCCGGCCCGCAGCTGCTCGCGGGTGGCGCGCCGGAAGCCGTCGGCCCCGTCGGCCTCCATCCCGTCGGCGTCGTGGCCGTGGCCGCCCGTGCAGCACAGCGCATGCCCGGCCGTGACCAGGTGCGGCCCGGGGACGGCGCCGGTGTCGATGGCCCGCCGCAGAGCCATGTCGGCGTAGCGGCTCTCGCCGACCAGCCGGGCGGTGGTCACGCCGGCGTGCAGCGTGCGCCGGGCCGCGTCGGCCATGAGCAGCACCAGCTCGGCGAGGTTCGCGGCGTGCAGGGCGTCGGCCATCGGTCCGGGCAGGCCCAGGCCGAGGTGGACGTGCATGTTCACCAGCCCGGGGGCGAGGACGGCGCCGTCCAGGTCGACCACGGTCGCCGGGCCGGCCTCGCGCGCCTGGTCGAGCACCCGGTCCGCGGACCCCACCGCGGCGATGCGGCCGCCGGTCACCCACACGGCGTCCGCCTGCGCGTCCGCGCCCGGTGCCGCCCCGCCCGCGAGCCGGGCCCCCCGCCAGACGGTGGACGGAGCTGCGCCGTCGGCGGATCCGGCCGTGGGGGTCGCGTGCACGCGACCACTGTCGCACGGGCCCCGCAGGTGCCGGCCCCGGCGCGGTGCGGTACCAACGGGGCATGACATCCGGCCGCCTGCGGGACGAGACCCGGCGCCCCGTGCCGAACCGGCAGCTGGAGGTGGAGACCAAGCTGGAGATCGCCGGCGACGAGGACCTGCCGGACCTGTCCGGTCACCGCCGGCTCCGCGGGTCCGGGATCCGCACGGTGTCCGCTCCCGAGGTGTACGAGCTCGACGCCGTCTACTACGACACCGCGCGGCTGGACCTGCTGTCGTCGCGGCTGACGTTGCGGCGGCGGACCGGCGGCCACGACGCCGGCTGGCACCTCAAGCTCCCGGCCGGCGGTGGTGCCCGCACCGAGGTCACCCTGCCGCTGGAGGACGGCGCGGCGGCTGCCGACCCGGCCGGTGGACCGGCTGTCGACCGTCCGGACGGTGACGGCGGCGTCCCGCAGCGGGTACCCGCGGCGCTGGCCGAGCTGGTGGCCGGGGCGGCGCGTGGCCGGCCGCTGGTGCCGGTGTGCCGGATCCGCAACCGTCGGGTGGTGCGCCGGCTGGCCGACGCGGCCGGCACCGACCTGGTCGAGCTGGCCGACGACCACGTCGCGGCGTCCCGGCTGACCGCGACCGGCACCGCGGACACCGGGACGGAGCCGCTGCGTTGGCGCGAGCTGGAGGTCGAGCTGCTGGCCGGCACCGCCGAGCAGCTGGCCGCCACCGTCGCGGCCCTGCGCGCTGCCGGCGCCCGCCCGGCCTCGTCCGCGTCGAAGCTGGCCAGGGCGCTGGGGCGCGAGCCGGCCGCACCGGACGGCGACCGGACCGCGACCGGATCCGCGTCAGGGACCGGATCCGGGACCGGAAAGGCCGACCGCACCGCCGGCGCCGCCGTGCTGGCCGCGCTCGCCCGGCTGCGGGACGCGCAGATCGTCGCCGACCGGGCGCTGCGCGAGGGCGCCGGCGAGGCACTGCACGACGCGCGGGCCGGGGCCCGGCGGCTGCGGTCGGTGCTCGGCGCCTACGCGCCACTGTTCGACACCCCGGCGGTGCCGCTGCTCCGCGCGGAGCTCCGCGACCTGGGGCGGGTGCTGTCCGGCGCCCGGGACCTGGAGGTGCTGCGGGACCGGCTGACCGCCCAGCTGGTGGACGAGCCCGCCGAGTTCGCGGCCGCGGCGCAGGACCGCCTGGCGGCGCACTACCGGCGCACGGAGCCGGCCCTGCTGGCGGCGGTCGGCGAGTACATCCGGTCGGAGCGCTACTTCGAGCTGCTGCGCGGGATCGACCAGCTGCTCGCCGAACCGGCCCTCGCCCGGCGGTCCGGCCGGCCGGCGACGGCGGAGCTGCCGGAGCTGGTCGCGGCCCGGTGGCGGTCGCTGCGGTCCTCGGCCGTGCGCGCCCTGGCCCAGACGCAGGCCGAGGAGGGTGGCGACGCCGTCCACGAGACCCGCAAGCGCGCCAAGGCCCTGCGGTACGCCGTGGAGGCGGCGGTGCCGGCGCTCGGCAGCCCCGCCGTGGTGTTCGCGGCGGCGGTCGAGCAGCTGCAGGAGGTGCTGGGCGAGCACCAGGACGCCCTGACCTCGGCGGCGCTGCTGGTGGAGCTGGCCCGCCGGCCGGACACGGACGGCACCGCGGGCTTCACGTTCGGCCGGCTGCACGCGTTCGAGCAGGCGGTGGCGCACGGCGCCGTCGACGACTTCGGCGACGCCTGGGCACGCATCGAGGACGGCGAGCTCCTGGCCGCGCTGCGGCGCTGAGCCGGCCCGGCCGCGGATGCCCCACGACGGCCGGACCGGCTCACTCGCCTGTCGTCACGCACCCACCGGCGTACCGGCCGCGCCGGCTCACCGGGGCCAGCCGGGCTCCCGCCGCGAGTTGATCACCAGGTTCTGCACGAAGGTGTCCGGCGGCAGGGTCAGCACGAACTCGACGGCACTGGCGACCGTGTCCGGCGCCATCATCACCTCGTCGGACAGGTGCCACTGCTCCATCATCGGCGTGTTCATCGCGCTCGGCATCAGCCCGTGGATGCGCGCCGGCCACCGGTACTCGTGCGCCTCGCGCTGCATGACCTGGGTCAGCATGGCCAGCGCGGCCTTGGACGAGTTGTAGGCCGCGGCGTCGGCGCCGACCGAGATCGCCGAGATCGAGATGACGTTGACGACGTCCGCCGGGAACTCGCGCTCGGCCGTTCTCGACCCCGCGCCGACCGCCCGCAGGAACGCCCGGGTGACGAACAGCGGCCCGCTCTGGTTGACCGCGACGACCTGGTTCCACTGCTCGTCGGTGACGTCGACGACGCCGGCGCCGCGGTCGGTGCCGGCGTTGTTGACCAGACCGTCGAAGCGGTCGCCGTGCCGCGAGTGCACCTGCGCCACGACCCGGTCGGCGTCCGCGGAGTCGGTGACGTCCAGCCGGGTCCACTCGGCGCGGCCGCCGGCGCGCTCGACCTGCGCGACGGTCTCCTGCGCCCCGTCGGTGTCGACGTCCGCGACGACCGGGACGGCGCCGCCGCGGGCCAGCCGGAGGGCGGTGGCCCGGCCGAGACCGCTGCCTCCTCCGGTGATCAGGACTACTCGGTCGGCGAGCGGGCGCATCGTGCTCCTCTGTGATGGTCGTGGCTGGTCCGAGCGCATCCGGGACACCGTCCCGGCGCGGCCCGCGACCGGTGCGCCGCACGGGTCACCCGTGCGACGACCGGCCGTGCCGTGACGGTAGCGTCACCTGCAGGACGGGCAGGTGGCCCGGTGCCGGGTCGCAGGCCGGGCAGCACCCGCAGCACGGGTCCGTCCCCTCCCCCGTCCGCGCCGGCAGCCGGCCCGACCCGCCGCGAGGTCCGACCGTGTCCACCACCGTCCCCGCGCCGGAGGCCGCCGCACCCCCGGCCGGAGCGGTGCCACCGGACGAGGACCCGCGGGTGACCGTCGTGGTGATGAGCCGCAATCGGCGGGACGAGCTGCTCGGCTCGCTCGGCCGGCACCGCGCGCCGGTGGTGCTGGTGGACAACGGCTCCGACGACGGCACCGCTGACGCGGTGCACCGGGCGCACCCGCGCGTCCAGCTGGTGCCGCTGCCCGACAACGTCGGCGCCCACGCCCGCACCATCGGCGTGCGCCGGGCCGCCACCGAGTTCGTCGCGTTCGCCGACGACGACTCGTGGTGGGCACCCGGGTCGCTGGCCGCGGCGGCCGACGTGCTGGCCGCCCATCCGGACGTCGCCGTCGTGCAGGCGCGGGTGCTCGTCGGACCCGAGGAGCGGCTGGACGGCCTCTGCGCGCAGCTGCCGGACTCGCCGCTGCCGCGTCCCGCCGGCGCCCCCGGGCCGGTGCTGCTCGGGTTCATCGCCTGCGGCGCGATGGTGCGCCGCTCGGCGTTCCTGGCGGCCGGCGGGTTCGACGACGTCGTGCGGTTCCCCGGCGAGGAGGAACGGCTGGCGCTGGACCTGGCGACGGCCGGGTCGCTGATCGTCTACCGGGACGACGTGGTGGTGCACCACCACCCGTCGCCGCGCCGGCACGACCGGGCCGCACGGGTCGCCGCCGTCACCCGGTCCGCCCTGCTCACCGCGGTGCAGCGGCTGCCGTGGACCTGGGTCGGCCGCGCCCTGCTCCGGGCGGTGCGCGGGGGGCCCGCGACGCGGGCCGGCGTGCGGGCCGCGCTGCCGGACCTGGCGGCCGCGCTGCGCGCCCGCCGGGTGGTCCCGCCGCACGTCCGGGCGCTGCGCCGGATGCTGGAGTGATCCGGCCCGCCATGGTGACGCAACGTCGATCCCAGCCCGCCGACTCGCTGGACGAGGCGGTGGAGCGGTGGCGCACCGTCCGTCCCGACCTGGACTGGTCCGGCTCGGCGGCGCTGGCGCGGCTGGTGCGGGTGGCCGCCCTGGTCAACCGCCAGGTCGAGGCGGCGGTGGCCGCGCACGGGCTGACGGCCGGGGAGTTCGACCTGCTGTCGCTGCTGCGGGCCGGTGCGGCCGGCCGGCCGATGTCGATCAGCGAGCTGGGCGCGCAGCTGCTGCTGTCCGCCGCGGCCATGACGCACCGGGTGGACCGGCTGGAGGCCGCCGGCCTGGTGCTGCGGCAGCGGGTGCACCCCGACCGGCGCAACCTGTCGCTGCTGCTCACCGAGCGCGGCCGGACGGTGGTCGAGACGGCCGTGGCGGACCGGCTCGCCGCCGAGCAGCGCATCCTGGCCGCGCTGTCGCCGGTGGAGACCGCCCGGATGGACGCGGTGCTGCGGAGGCTGTCCGGCTCGCTGTCGGCCGACTGAGCGAGCCGGTCCGGTGTCGCGAAACGGACGTGTAGGGCCCGTCGCCCTGGGTACCGCTCGCGCGTCGTCCGACAGCGGCGATCCTGCCGGAGGGACGGTCGAGTGGACGGAACCGGACTGAGCCTGGCCGTGGGCGCCCTGGCCCGGACGGCCGTCGGGGCGCCGGCCGCGGACCAGGTGCTGCGCCGCCTCTGCGAGGTCGCCGTGACCTCGCTGGACGCCGACGGGGTCGCCGTGCGGGTCGTCGACACCGGGTCCCCGACCCTGGCCCACGCCTGCCCGCCCGGGAATCCCCTGACCCGGCTGCTGCAGCCGCCGGACGGCGGACCGTGGCGCGAAGCGGTCGACGGCCGGGTCGCCGTGTCGGCCGACGGCGCCGAGGAGATCGCCCGGCGCTGGTCGGGCGTCGGTGCCGGTGCCGCGGACACCGGCGTCGGGTCGCTGGCCGTGCTGCCGCTCACCGCCCGCGACCGCTGCTGGGGGACGCTGGACCTCTACCGGGCCGCCCCGGGCGGGTGGACCGCGGCGGACCGGGTCGGGGCGCAGCTGCTCGCCGACGTCGCCACCTCCTACCTGGTCATGGCCGCCGACCGGGCCGACGTCCTGGCCGACAAGGAGCACCTGGCCGCCCGCGTGCTGCACGACGAGCTGACCGGCCTGCCCAACCGCGGGTTGATCCACGAGCTGATCGACCACGCCCTGGCCGCCGCGGAGCGGCACCGCCGCCCGGTGGCGGTGCTCTTCGTCGACCTGGACCGGTTCAAGGAGGTCAACGACACCCACGGGCACGCCGTCGGCGACCGGGTGCTGCAGGCCGTCGCGAGCCGGATGCGCGCCGCGGTCCGGTCGGCCGACACCGTGGGCCGGCTGTCCGGGGACGAGTTCGCCGTCCTGGTCGAGGACCTGCCCGCCGAGGCCGACCAGCAGCACCGGCACCTGGTGGCACTGGCCGACCGGGTGTCCGCCGCCGTGGCGACGCCCGTCCCGGCCGGGTCCACGGACGTCACGGTGTCCGCCAGCATCGGCATCACCGTCACCACCGACCGGCCGGCGGCCACGGACCTGCTGGACCACGCCGACGCGGCGATGTACGCGGCGAAGGCCGCCGGCCGGAGCCGGACGGTGGTCCGCCGGTTCGTGCCGCCGACGCCCGGCGGCGCCGTGCAGCGCCGCCGGCTGTACGAGGCGCTCGATCGGGGCGAGTTCCGCGTGCACTACCAACCGATCGTCACGACCGACGGCGGCGTGGTGGCCGTCGAAGCGCTGCTGCGCTGGCAGCACCCCGACGAGGGGCTGCTCCCGGCCGTCCGGTTCATCGAGGCCGCGCAGGCCACCGGGGCGATCGTGCCCATCGGCCGCTGGCTGCTCACGGAGGTGGCCGGCCAGCTGCGCCGGTGGCGCGCCGATCTCCCGGACACGGCACCCGGGACGGTGTTCTGCAACCTGTGCCCGCGCGAGATCGTCGATGACGACCTGATCGACCACATCGCGACGGTGCTGGCGACGGACGGGCTGACCGCTGCCGACCTGGGCGTCGAGGTCCTGGAGAGCCACCTCGGCGACGACCGGCTGGTCCCCGTGCTCGACCGCCTGCGCAGCGCCGGTCACCCCGTCGCGATCGACGACTTCGGCGTCGGCTACTCGTCGCTGCACCGGCTGGTCGAGCTACCGGTCAGCCACCTGAAGCTGGACCGGTCGTTCACCGCGCGGTTGCCGGCGGACCGGCGCGCCCGCACGGTGGTGGACGCGGTGGCGGCCATCGCCACCGGGCTCGGGCTGCAGCTGGTGGGCGAGGGCGTCGAGACCCCCGAGCAGGCGCGCTGCCTGGTCGAGGCCGGCGCCGACCTGCTCCAGGGGTTCCGGTGCGGCGCGCCGATGGCGGCGACCGAGGTCACGGCACTGCTGACCGCGAGCGGTGTGCCGGCGCACTGAGCCGCTGCGCCGGGCGGCCGGCACCCGGACGCGATCCAGCGGCCCGCGACGGCATGCGGCAGCATGGCGGGATGGCGCAGTCACACGTCGACGACGAACTGTGGGACGAGTTCCACACCGTGGTGAACATGACGTCCCGGGAACTGCAGGAGTGGCTCGAGGTGCGCGACTCCGGTCCGGACGCCGAGCCGGTGCCGGACGAGGCCGGCACACCCACCGGCCAGGCGGTGCTGGGCGTACTGCGCAAGCGGCGCACGGACCTCACCGAGGACGACGCCCGCGTCATGCGCAGGGTGGTCGATCTGGTCCGCAGCGAGCGGCGCGAGGACCTGGAGCCGGTGGCCGGCGAGGCCCACTGGCGGTACCGGCTGATGACCGTCGGGCACGACCCGCTCAAGCCGGCCCGCTAGGCACCGTGCGGGCTCGGTTCCGGCGGAACCGGGTCAGCGGCCCGCCACGGGTGCGCCGAGCTGCGCGTCCACCGCGTCGAGCACCTCGTCGACGGTGATCCGCGCGAGCGCGGGATCGACCGCGCTGCCGTGCGGGTCGCCGGGCGCGGCCGGGTCGCCGCGGTAGAGGACGGTGTGCAGCTCGGGGTCGACCGCTGGTCCCCACCAGGCCGGCGGGATCGGTCCGAACAACAGCACCGAGGGCACTCCGAGCGCGGTGGCGATGTGCGCGACGCCTGTGTCGCCGCACGCCACCAGCCGGGCCGCGCCGACCACCTCGGCGAGCTCGGGCACGGACAGCCGGCCGGACAGGTCGCGGACCTCGCCGCGGTCCACCGCCGCGGATCCGCCGACGGGGCCGCCCGCAGGTGCCGTGCCGGCCACCGCCGCGCACAGGTCCCGCTCGGCGGCACTACCGGTCACCAGCACCGGATGCCCGGCGCCGGCCAGCGCCGTCACGACGGCGCGCCACCGGTCCGGCGGCCACCGGCGGGACCCGAAGGCGGCGCCGGGGTGCACGACGACGGCGTCGCCGGGCGCGGCGGGGTTGGGCAGGCGCAGGTCGTCGCGCCCGCACGGGCCGCCGGCCCAGGTGACGAGCCGGCACCACCGGTCCACCTCGTGCTCGTCGCGCCGCCAGACCGGGCCGTCGGGGTAGCCGGCCTCCGGTGACGCCCAGCTGACCAGGCGCTCCGGTCGGGTCGCCGCGACGACGGCGTGGCTGGCCGGCCCGCGCCCGTGCAGGTCCACCCCGACGTGCCCGCCGCCGGGCGGCAGCGCCAGCGGCTCCAGGTCGTGGGCCGGCAGCACCGCGTCCACCAGCCCGTACCCCTGCAGCCAGCGGCCGAGGTGTGCCGGGCCGGCGAGCACGATGCGCCGGTCCGGCCAGGCCCGGCGCACGCCGCGCAGCGCCGCGACCCCGGCCAGCGCGTCGCCCAGCCCGAGCGCCCGGAGTACCAGCACGTCTCCGGGCCCCAGCGCCCGGCCGCCGGTGGGGCCGTCGTCGCCCCTGGACCCGATGCCGCCGGCACCGGGTCCCGGCATGTCCGTGAGGCCGCCGATCCCGCCGCTCACTCCGGCGGCGCGGCCGGCACGGCCGGCCGGGCGTCTCCGGCTGCCCGGGACCGCTGCAGGATGCCGGTGGTCGACCGGCCGTCCAGGTACGGCAGCAGGACGACCCGGCCGCCGTGCCGGCGCACCGTCCCGGACTCGACGAGCGGGGTGGCGCCGTAGTCGCCGCCCTTGGCCCAGACGTCCGGCCGCAACAGGTCCAGCACCTGCCGCGGGTCGTCCTCGTCGAACACCACGACGGCGTCGACGCAGTCGAAGGCCCGCAGCACCCTGGCCCGGTCCTCGACGCCCACCACCGGCCGGTCCGGACCTTTGAGCCGGCGCACCGACTCGTCGGAGTTGATCACCACGACCAGGGCGTCGCCGAGCCGTCGGGCCGCCTGCAGGGTCGCCACGTGACCGGGATGGACGATGTCGAAGCACCCACCCGTCGCGACGACGGTGCCGCGCAAGCGCAGCCGGTCCCCCAGCCGGCGGACCTCGTCGGGCCCGTCGGCCGGGGCGTCGATGCCGGGCAGCCCGGCGACCGACGCCACCCCGACGGGCAGCCCGGCGGATCCGCCGTCCGGTCCGCCGCCGTCCGGCCCGGACCCGACGCGGACCGGTGCCTCGTCCCGGCGTCGCCGGAAACCGTCGGCGCCGCCCGTCGCCACCCAGGCCGACGCCTCACCGACCGCCCGCTGCACGGCCTCGGACAGCACCGCACCGCGGGCCAGGGCCACGGCGGCGGTCGCGGCGAACCGGTCCCCCGCCCCGCACGGGTCCCCGCCGGTGACGGCCGCCGCCGGCACGAACAACGGGTCGCTGCCGGCCAGCGCCAGGTAGGCGCCGGCCTCGCCCGCCGTGACGCACACGCCGGTCGCCGACAGCTCGGTGCGCAGCCGGACGGCCAGCTCGTCGGGATGCCGGCCGCCCGTCGCGGCACCGCCCGCGCGGGCCACCGCCGCGGCCGCCTCCGCGAGGTTCGGCGTCACCAGCACGCACCGCGGCACCGGGTCGCCGCCGCGCGGGTGCGGGTCCCAGACCACGTGAGTGCGGGCCGCCGCGGCACCGAGCAGGCGGCGCACCTCCGGGTGCCGGGTGACGCCGGCGCCGTAGTCCGAGACCAGCACCACGTCCGCCGCCGCCAGCGCCGCCTCGACCGCGGCCAGCTCGCCGTCGACCGGGGCCGGCGCGCCGGGGCCGCCGTCGTCGACCCGGACGACCGACTGCCCGGCGCTGCGCACCCGGGTCTTGGTCCGAGTGCCACCCTCGTGGCCGAGCCCGACCACCGCGACGCCGCCGGCCGCCAGCTCGTCACGGAGCCGCCGGCCGCCGGTGTCCTCGGCGAGCGGCGCCACCAGGGTCACCCGAGCGCCCGACGCGGCGCACAGCAGCGCGGTCAGTCCGGCACCGCCCGGGCTCTCCCGGACGGCGGTCACGTCGACGACGGGCACCGGCGCGTCCGGGCTGATCCGCTCGGTCCGGCCGTCGACGTCACGGTCCAGGACGACGTCGCCGACGACCACCACGTGCGGCGCCGCGTCCGGCAGCGGCGCGTCCGGCGCCGCGTCTGACGCCGCGGACGGCGATGCCGCGGACGGGCCGGACGGGCGGGCCTGCTCGGCCGCCCGGGGCTCCGGGACGGGTCCCGGCACCGCGAACGGGTCGGTGACGCCCGACCGGACGACCGGCGCGGCCGTACCGCTGCCTGCACCCGCTCCGGGGACCGGCGCCGCGGCTGCCGGGGTCGCGGTCCTCGGCGGCGAGGCCACCGCACGCGCACCGGCCGCAATCGCCGTCCGGCGCTCCGCCGCCGGCACCAGCACCTCGTCGACCGCGGCGCACAGGGCGTGCACCGCGACCAGGTGCGCCGTCTGCACCGCGGAGGTGGACGGCGCGTCGATCGCCACGGCGTCGTCGCACCGCTCGGTCAGCGGGTTCGGGCCGGGCCCGGTCAGCGCCCAGGTGCGGATGCCCAGCTCGCGGGCCCGTTCCGCGGCCTGCAGCACGTTGGGGCTGCGGCCCGAGGTCGACAGCAGGACCAGCACGTCGCCGGCCCGGCCGTGCGCCTGCACCTGGCGGGCGAACATGGCGTCGATCCCGTAGTCGTTGACGATCGCCGTCAGGCTCGACGTCTCGGCCGCCAGCGCGATCGCCGACAGCGGCCGCCGCTCGTCGACGAACCGCCCGACCAGCTCGGCCGTCAGGTGCTGCGCCTCGGCCGCACTGCCGCCGTTGCCGGCGGCCAGCAACCGGCCGCCGCGGTCGAGCACCCCAGCCAGCTCACGGCCCCAGTCCAGCAGCCGCTGCTCGTGCGTCCGCAACGACGCCAGGGCCTGCTCCAACTCGCCGCCGTGCGTCTCGAACCACGCCCACCCGGTCATCGGGCCACCGCCGCGACCGTGGCTGGCTCGGCGACCTCGAGGTAGACGTCCACGGTGGCCGCGGCCACGGCCGGCCAGGCGTAGCGGTCGACGGCGCGCCGGCGGGCCGCCCGACCGAGGGCCTCCCGGCGGGCCGGGTCCGCGAGCAACCCGGACACCGCGCCGGCCAGCGCGGCGGGGTCGCGCGGCGGCACCAGCAGCCCGGTGACGCCGGGCAGCACGGTGTCGAGCAGGCCGCCGACCGCGGAGCCGACGACCGGACGGCCGGACGCGGCCGCCTCCAGCGGCACGATGCCGAACGGCTCGTACCAGGGGCAGGCCAGCACGACGTCCGCCGACCGGTACAGGTCGGGCAGCTCGGCGCGGCCGACGCTGCCGAGCAGCCGCAGCCGGTCGGCCACCCCCAGCCGGACCGCGAGCCGGGTCAGCCGCACGGCTTCGGGGTCGCGGTGCAGATCCGCGGCGGGCGGGCCGCCGGCCACCACCAGCTCGACGTCGGGCAGGGCGGGCAGGGCCTCGATCACGGTGTCGACGCCCTTGCGCCCGACGAGCCGGCCCACCGACAGCAGCCGGTACCGCGGGCGGCCGCGGCTGCCGACCGGGTCGATCCGGTCGGTGGCCGCGGGACCGGTTCCGTCGGCGGCCGGTCGCGGCGTGAAGTGCTCGACGTCGACCCCGCACGGCACGACCCGGACCCGGTCGGCCGGGACGCCCATCCGGTCGAGCTCGGCCACCTCGTCCGAGCAGGTGGCGACCACCCGCTGCACCCGGCGGCCGACCCGGGTCTCGGTGGTGACCCGGTCGGCGGGGCTGGTGTCGGCGTCGCCCTGGTGGCGGCGCTTGACCGTGCCCAGCGCATGGAAGGTCTGCACGACGGGGACGGCGGTGCCGCGGACGGCGTCCAGCGCCGCGACGCCGGACATCCAGAAGTGCGCGTGCACCACGTCGGGCAGGCCGGTGCGCAGCCAGGACCGGCGCAGCTCCCGGCCGAACTGCGGCATGAACACCGCGAGGTCGTCCTTGCCGAGCGGCTCGGCGGGGCCGGCGTCCACGTGCACCACCCGGTACCCGGCCGCGGTGCGGACGGTCCCGGGCAGGTCCGGCGCGTCCCGCCGGGTGTGCACGGTGACGTCGTGGCCCTGCCGGACCAGCTCCGCCGCCAGCGCCGCGACGTGCACGTTCTGCCCGCCGGCGTCGACCCCGCCAAGGGTCGCCAGCGGACTCGCGTGTTCGGACACCAGGTCGACCCTCACCGGACCACCTCCGTCAGGACGTGCTGCCAATCGGACAGGAACCGCTGGAGACCGAAGTGCGCCAGCGCGTGGCGGCGGGCGGCCGCGCCGACCTCCCGGGCCTCGTCGGGGTCGGCCAGCCAGCGCCGGGCGGCCGCGAGCAGGACCTCGCGGTCGGCGCTGACCACGCCGGCGTCCCGGGGCACCGCCTCGGGGGCGGCCGTGCCGGCGAAGACCGCGACCGGCATGCCGATCGTCATCGCCTCCAGCAGGGACAGCCCCAGGCTGGTCCACCGGTACGGGTGCAAATAGGCCCGGTGCCGGGCCATCTCGTGGTGCAGCTCGTCCTGGGACAGGTTGTGCACCCGGCCGGCGAGCGCCGGGGCCTGCGCGGCGAGCAGGTCGGTGCCCATGCCGTAGACGTCGACCGGCACCCGGTCGGCCATCCAGACCACCAGGTCGGTGCCGGCGACCCGGGTGCGCCGGACCGGCTCGTTGACCGCGACGGCCAGCCCGTCGCGCTCACCCGAGTACAGCGGGCCGGGGTCGACGATGCCGTGGTCGACCACCGACGTCGGGGCGACGCCGTTGTCCCACATCTCGCGGTTCCAGTGGGTCACGTGGACGACCGGGATGTCGGTGCGGTCGGCGAGCGGGTGCCGGCTGTCGACCGGGCCGCCGCGCGGCGCGTCGTGCTCGACGTAGACCGCGGGCACGTCCCGGCCGGGACGCCGCCCGGTCCACCGCTCGACCAGCTCGATCTCGTGCTGGCGCTGCAGCAGGACGACGTCGACGTCGGCGTCCCGCAGCTGCTCGGGCGGGAGTTCCGTGACGCTGGCCGGCCAGTCCCAGGTGCGGGCCCGCCCGACGCCGTCCGGTCCGCGGTCGGGCAGCACCGGCAGGAGGTAGCTGTCCGGGCCCTGGACGAACGAGGTCATCCAGGATCCGTGCACGTGCCAGGCCAGGATCTTCACACCGCCACCTCTCGTGTCGTCGCCGCGGGTCGGTGGGAGGTACCCGCGGACGGTGCCCGCCCGACGCGCCGCGGCGGTCCGGCGAGCCCGGCCACCGCGGCGACCACCCGCTCCGGGGCGATGGACGTCAGGCACGGGTGACCGGCCACCGGGCAGTCGCGGGCCCGGCTGCCCCGGCACGGCGCCTGCTGGTCGCCGAGCAGCACCGAGGGCACGCCGTACGGTGCCCACCGCGCGGCCGGCACCACCGGGCTGAACAGCGACACCACCGGTGTCCCGACCGCGGCGGCCAGGTGCGCCGGTCCGGTGTTGCCCACGACGACCGCCGCCGCGCCGGCCAGCACCGCCGCCAGCTGCGCCAGGTCGGTGCGGCCGGACAGGTCGGTGACGCCGTCCCGGGTGGCCCGCGCCTGCCGGGCCACCCGCGCGCCCAGGTCCCGCTCGGCCGGACCGCCGGTGACCACGACGGGCCAGCCGGCGTCCCGCAGCGCGGCGGCGAGGGCGGCGGCGTGGCCGGGCAGCGGCGCCCGGGCCGGGACGGACGCGCCGGGGTGCAGCACCACGTACGGCCCCGCGGGGACGAGCGCCGCCACCGGCGGGAGCGGCCGCCGGACGGCGAGCAGCCCCGCATCGCCCGGCGGCAAGGCTCCCCCGGCCGCCTCGGCCAGCTGGAGCGCGGCGACCGCCTCGTGGACCTCGGCGCGGCGGTGCCGGACGTCCAGCAGCGCGCCGGGGTAGTCCGCGCTGTCGGCGGCGACGAACGGGACGCCGGCCAGCCGCAGCAGCAGCGCCATCGGCAGCGGGCTCTGGTGGAACGAGGTGAACACGACGGCCCGGTCGTAGCGGCGGGCGGCCAGGTCGGCGACCAGGGCCTGCACCGCCGCGGGGTTCACGGCGGACGGCCGGTAGCCGGTCCACGGCGCATCGAAGACGAGCACGTCGTCCACCCCGGGCAGCAGCCCGGCCGCCTGCCGCCCGGCCGGGGACCCCAGGAGGTCCACCCGCTCGACCGGGCCGGTGCCGGGACCGCCGTGCCGCAGGGCGCGGACGGCCGGGCCGGCCAGCAGCACGTCGCCGTCGCTGTCCAGCCGGACGGCCAGCACCCGGGTCACCGGACGCTTCCTGGCACCGGGCGCGACCCGCCGGTCCGGTCGAGCGCCAGCTCGACGGCGGCGGCCAGGTCGGCGGCGACGAGCGGGGCGGCGTCGATCTCGGCCTGCCGGGTGACGGGCGTGGGCACCAGCACGCCGACGGCGCCGGCGGCCCTGGCCGCCTCGACGTCCGCGCCGATGTCGCCGACGACGGCGCACTCGTACGGCTGGACGCCCAGCGCCCGCGCGGCGCGCAGCACCAGCAGCGGCGACGGCTTGCGGCACGGGCAGCCGTCGTCCGGCCCGTGCGGGCAGATCTGCCAGGTGCCGACGGGACCGACCCGGCGCTCGATCTCCCGGTTCACCGCGTCGACCTGCCCGGCGGTCAGCAGCCCGCGGGCGATACCGGACTGGTTGCTCACCACGCCGATCGCCAGGCCGGCCGCCCGCAACCCGTCGAGCACCTCGCGGGCCCCGGCGACGGGCCGGACGGCGGCCGGGTCGCCGTTGTAGGGGACGTCGTGGACCAGGGTGCCGTCCCGGTCGAACAGCACGGCCCGGACGGGCGGCGGCCAGGCGGTGGCGGTCCGGTGGCGCCAGCTGCCGGCCAGCCGGTGCGCGACGGCGACGACCGGGATGACCGCGCTCGTGGCGAGCATCCGGCGGAGCTCGGCGGTCCCGCCGGCCTCGCGGGGCCGCGGTCCCGGGGCGACCCGCCGGCGCAGGAAGTCGGTGGTCAGCGCCGTCCAGGTCAGTGCACCGGCGGCCGCGACGCGCGGGCGGCGGGCCGCGAGGCCGGCCAGCCCGACCGCCGCGGCGGCGACGGTGCCCAGGTGTGCAGGCCCCCGACCGGGACCGGCCGCGGTGACCGTGCGCCAGTCCCGCCCGTACCGGCGGCGGAGCAGGGCGTCGTCCCGGTTGCCGGCCTGCACCCGGACGCTGACCCAGCCGTCGGCGGGCCGCACCGGGTGGATCGTCGTCCGCCCCCCGCGCCGCAGCGTCCAGCCGGCGGCGCGGACCCGCGCGGCGAGGTCGGCGTCCTCGCGGTAGGCCCGCGGGAAGCGCTCGTCGAAGCCCTCGACCCCGACGAGCGCGTCCCGCCGGTAGGCCATGTCGGCGGTCGCCCACGCGGCATCCCGCAGCCCCGCGGTGTTCCGCTCCCAGTCGGTGGGCCGGCGATCCACGGGGAGCGGCACCTCGAGCCGGCCCTGCACCCCGCCGACCGGCGTCGAAGCGCCCGCGGCGGTGTCGCCGGTGGACGTCCGGGCGCCGGCCGGCCGGTCGGATTCGGCATCGGCCAGGTCCTGGAGCAGGAGGTCGTACCAGTCCTCGGGCACCACCACGTCGTCGTCCAGGAACGCCACCCAGCGCGCGCCGGTGGCCCGCCAGCCGACGTTGCGGGCGGCCGCCGGACCGCGGCCGCCGGACCGCAGCACCCGGCACGGCCAGGGCAGCGCGGGGACGTCGAGCGGCTCCGGCGGGACGCCGGCGGTGCGGCCGGTGGTGCGGTCGGCGGGCTCCAGCGGCCGGTCGTCGACCACGACGACCTCGATAGGTCCCGCGGCCGCAGCACCCTCCGGCCCGGCGGTCACCGGTGCGGCGGCGGCCTGCGCGCCCAGGCTGTCCAGCAGGCGGCGCAGCGACGGCCG
This sequence comes from Nakamurella endophytica, assembly GCF_014646215.1. Taxonomy (GTDB): domain Bacteria; phylum Actinomycetota; class Actinomycetes; order Mycobacteriales; family Nakamurellaceae; genus Nakamurella; species Nakamurella endophytica. The sequence continues at coordinate 18,719 of NZ_BMNA01000006.1, read as the reverse complement.
GCCGATGGTGGGCACGACGACGGCGACCTCGGGCACACCGGTGCCGGCCACCGGCTCGGTCGCCGCCACCGGCGTCCGCCGGGTCACCGCCGCGTCCACCGTCACGCGCGTGCGGCCGGCGCCGACCCGAACAGCGCCGACCGGCGGACCAGGTGCGGCCCGAGGACCAGCGCCGCGACGGGCGCCGACCCGAACAGCTCGAGTGCCTCCCGCGGGTCGTCGACCATCGGCCGGCCCGCGGTGTTCAGGCTGGTGTTGATCACGACCGGCAGCCCGGTGCGGGCCCGGAAGGCCTCCAGGGTCGCGCCGAGCCGGGGCTGCGTCGCCGGGTCCACCGTCTGGATCCGGGCGGTCCCGTCGACGTGGACGGCGGCGGCGATCCGCTCCCGCCACTGCGGCGCGACGCGGTGCACGAACAGCATGTAGGGGCTGGGGATGGGGCCCTCGGAGAAGATCTCGGCGGCGTGCTCGGCGAGCACCATCGGAGCGACGGGGCGGAACTGCTCGCGGCCCTTGACGTCGTTGAGCCGCTCCAGGTTCTCCATCGGACCGGGGTGCGCGAGCAGCGACCGGTGGCCCAGCGCCCGCGGCCCGAACTCGCTGCGCCCGTCGAACCAGGCGATGATCCCGTTGGCCGCGAGGATGTCGGCGACCGCGGCCGGCAGGTCGTCGGGTGTCTCGAAGGGCACCGCCGCGGTGCGCAGCACGGCGGCCAGGTCGTCGTCCGACCAGCTCCGGCCCAGGTCCGCGCCAGGCATCGGCAGCACCTCGTCGCCCGCATCCGCGCCGGCCTGCAGCGCGGCGCCGAGGGCCGTGCCGGCGTCACCGGCCGCCGGCTGCACCCACACCTCTTCGAACGGCGTCTCGCGCCAGATCCGCGAGTTGGCCACGCAGTTCAGCGCGGTACCGCCGGCCATGGTGAGCACCCGGTCCCCGGTCTGCGCGTGCAGCCAGCGGGCCAGGTCGACCAGCACCTCCTCGAGGCGGGCCTGCACGGAGCAGGCCAGGTCGGCGTGCACGCCGCCCCAGGTGCCGTCGTCGATGCGACGGGGCGCCCAGCGCTCCCAGTCCGGGATCGGCGCGAGGAACCCGCCGTCGTCGGTGGCCCGGACGGTTTCCCGGAGCTCCTCGAGGAACCGCGGCCGGCCGTAGGAGGCCAGCGCCATCACCTTGTACTCGTCGCTGGACCGGAGGAACCCCAGGTGCTCGGTGAGCGACTCGTACAGCAGCCCCACAGAGTGCGGCAGTTCCTGGCTGGCCAGGTACTCCAGACGCCCGCCGGTGTACCGCCCGGCCAGGTGCGACGCCCGCTCGCCGCGGCCGTCGAGTACCAGCACGCTGCTGTCGGCGAACGGCGAGGCCAGCGCCGCGGAGGCCGCGTGCGCGACGTGGTGCGGGACGAACCGCACCTTCGCCGGGTCCAGCCCGGGTAGCGCGGCGGCGAGGAAGCCGGGCGCGCGCTCGGCGTAGGTCACCCGCAGGTGGTCCCACGGGTCCGACAGCCCCATCTCGTCGGCCGACTTGGCCAGCGCGGGGTCGAAGGAGTACGCGACCACGTCGATGTCGTCGACGGAGAGCCCGGCGTCGGACAGGCACCAGCGCATGGCCAGCTCCGGCAGCTCCCAGGCCGAGAACGGCACCGGCCGCTTGCCGTGCTTGCGCCGGCTGAAGCGCTCCTCCTCGGCCGCCGAGCGGACCTCGCCGTCGACGACGAGCGCCGCCGACGGGTCGTGGAAGATCGCGTTGACGCCCAGCACTCGCACAGGCAGAGCCCTCCCAGCAGACGACCGGCCGCAGTGTCCGGTGCAGTGATCGGTTCGGCTTCGAACCGATCCGACTCGGACTCTGGTGCCCGGGACGGGCCCGCGTCAACCTCCATCTCTTCAGCGTCGAAGTGTTTCACCCGTTCCGACCTGCACTGCTCAACGGAAGGTGACTCCGTTCGGCGGTGTCGGACGGCTCAGGCGAGCCGGCGCGCATGCAGCACGAGGTCCTCGGTGTGGTGCGCACCGCCCCCGCCCTGGGGGACCACCCGGGCGCGGCGCTCGTCGACCTCGACCGCCCAGCCGTCGTCCAGCAGCTCGGCGACCATCCGCGGCGAGACGTAATCCGCCGGGTCGAACCCGTCGTGCGGCTCCTGGTCCTCGATACCGGCGTGGTGCACGACGAGCAGCCGGCCGCCCGGGGCGACAGCGTCGATCAGCGCGCGTTCGGCGGCCCGGTCCGGCGCCCGCAGCAGCGCCGGGTACAGGGCCGAGACCAGGTCGAACGCCTTCGCCGGCAACCCCGCGTCGACCAGGCCGGAGTGCACCCACCGCACCGACACCCCGGCCCGCTCCGCGTGCTCGGCGGCCCGGGCGAGCGCGACGCCGGACACCTCGAGTCCCGTGACGTCCCAGCCGCGGGCGGCCAGCCAGACGGCGTCCGCGCCCTCCCCGCACCCGACGTCGAGCACCCGCCCCGGCGGAAGCCCGGCCACCTCGGCCACCAGCGCGCCGTTCGGCTGCCCGCTCCAGACCTGCTCGCGCTCCAGGTAGCGCCGGTCCCAGGCCTGCTCCTCGGTGCCGCCCGGAGCGAGGGCGGCCGGATCGGTCGGCGCCGGGACGCCGTGGGTCGGCGGGACGGGGTCGGTGGACGGGGCGGCGGAACGAGGGCTGGGCGCGGCGGGGTCGGTCACCGGTCCACCGTGGCGCACCGAGGCGCGCGTCGGGCGTCGTCTTGCGTGCGCGGCAACGCCGGTGCGGTGATGCCGTGGTCGCGCGACCTCCGTCCTCGTGCTGCGAGACCGGGTCGCCGATCCCGCTACGGTCGTGACGGAGGCGACCGTCGCCTCCCATCGACGGTGATGTCGCAGCGCAGAGAGCCGGCGGAGGCACGTGAGCACTGGGACGACGGCAGGACCGGCGACGGGACCGGGCGGCATCGAGGTGCGCTCGATCGAGGCCATCCCGCTCGCCGAGCGGCACGGGCGGGTCCGGGACCAGTTCACGCTGTGGTTCGGGCTGAACGCCAACATCTTCGTCGTCGTGCTCGGCGGCGTGACGGTGTTCCTCGGGCTGAACCTGCTCTGGGCGAGCATCGCCATCGTCGTCGGTGTGCTCGTCGGGCTGACCCTGGTCGGGTTCCACGCCATCCAGGGACCGCGGCTCGGCGTGCCGCAGATGATCCAGAGCCGCGGCCAGTTCGGCTTCTACGGCGCGGTGCTGGTGCTCGTCGCCTCGATCGTGCTGGACGTCGGGTTCCTGGCCGCGCAGCTGGTCATCCAGGCCGACGCCCTGAACCTCCTGGTGTCATCGGTCAGCGTGCCGGTGTGGATCGCGGTGCTGGCGGTCCCGGTCGTGGTGCTCACCGTGTTCGGCTACGACTGGATCCACCGGTTCCAGAAGGTCATGACCCCCGTGCTCGCGGTGACGTTCGTCGTCGTGCTGGTGCAGGCGCTGCTGCACGGTTCGCCCGGTGGCACGGCGGCGGACACGGCGGCGCCGTCGTTCCCGACGTTCATGGCCGCGACCGGGCTGTTCGTGGTGACCGTGGTGAGTTGGGCGCCGTACGTCTCGGACTACTCCCGCTACCTGCCGCCGACGGTGAACCTGGCCCGGACGTTCTGGGCGGTGGCGGCCGGCATCGCCGTCCCGACCTTCCTGTGCGCCTTCCTCGGCGCGTACGTCACCAGCCTGCTGCCGGACGCGGAGTCGACCGTCGCGGCGATCGGCGAGGTGGCCGGCCGGTGGGTGCTGCCCGTGCTGGCGCTGAGCCTGATCGGGTCGGACGTCGTGAACTCGTACACCGGCATGCTCGCCGTCGCGAGCATCGTGAGCTGCTTCCGGACGGTCCGCCGGTCCGTGGTGGTGCGGGTGGCGGGTTCGCTGGCGGTCATCGCGGTGGGCACCCTGTGCGCGCTGCTGGGCTACCGGGAGTTCGTCGCGAACCTGGAGAACTTCCTCAGCGTGCTGCTCTACGTGCTCATCCCGTGGAGCGCGATCAACCTGACCGACTACTACCTGGTGCGACGCGGGGACTACGACGTCCCGTCGTTCTTCACCCCGGCCGGCCGCTACCGCGGCTTCCTGTGGCCCGGGCTGGTCGCCTACGTCCTGGCCGTCGCCGCGCAGGTGCCGTTCATCGCGCAGACCTTCTACACCGGCCCGCTGGTGGAGCGGCTGGGCGGCGTCGACGTGTCGTGGATCGTCGGCGGCGTGGCCGGCGTGGTCTTCTACCTCCTCGCGTTGCGGCTGGCGCCCACCGACCCGGCGGCCGCGGATCGGCCCGGATCACCGGCTCGCTGACCTCGGCGGTCCGGTCGTCGCGTCAGCGCTCCCACGGCAATGGGCGGTCACCGATCCCGACGAGCGTCGCGCGCAGCTCGCGAGACGCGTGCACGGCGCACAGCGCCGTCCCGGTCGACCGGGCCCGCACCGACTCGTCCGCAGGATCGCCGGTCATGCCGTCGCTGGACCAGCCCACGACCTCGGACGACAGGGTGAGCGCCCCTGCGGCCGTCGGGTCTGCCAGCCCGGTGACCCGCCGGACCAGGTCGGCGCACCCCCGGGCCAGCCGGGCGCGGTCCACCGGACCGGTCACCCAGGTCGAACCGATCACCTCCACGGTGTGCGCACGCCCGCACGGCATCGGCCGCTCCCCCAGCACCGTCCCGGCGCAGACGGCGTACACCTGCGGGAGCCGGCCGCCCGCGAAGGCGCCGCGTGCGGTGCCGGTGTAGGTGGTGTCGGCCGCGGGCAGCGCCGGGACGAGGACGCACGCCGTCCACTGCTGGCCGGCCGCCCGCTGGCGCCGGCTGGGCCCGATCTGGCGGTCGGCGACGAACGTCGCCGGGGACCAGGTGCCGTCGAGGGTGCCGTCGGGCTGCAGGCCGAGGTAGGTGACCGCGCCCGGCGTCGAGCACACCGACAACTCGGGGCCGACGGCCGCCCGGGGCTGCACGGCGACGACCTCGCCGAGGTGCCGCTGCGTGCAGGGGCCGGTCGGCGGGCCGACGGCGTCCGCGGGGTCCACCAGCAGGCAGTCCCCCACCGCGGGCGGGGCCGGCACCGGCTCGGCGGCGGGCGACCCGGAGATGGGCGGCCGGATCCAGGCGGCCACCGCAACCATGCCCGCCACGGCCACCAGCAGGAGGAGTCCCCCGGCGCCGCGTCCCGTCCGCACGGCTCCACGGTAGGCGCGGCGCAGGCGGACCGGCAGGGTCGCGCGGTGCCGGCCGTTCCGGACGGCCGCCGTCCTGAACCGGTCCTACCCTCGGCGGATGATCGACTCCGACCGGCCTGCGTCATGACCCGGTACGTGCTCGACGCGCCCACCCTGCTGCACGTCGTTTCGTCCGGGGTCGAGGTGCATCCGTCGCACAGCCTGGTCGCGCCGGCCACCGTGCTCCCAGGCGCTGGCCTTGCTGTTCGCCGCGGTGCGGCGCGGTGATCTCACCGAGGCCGACGCGCTGGAGCGGCACGAGGGGCTGACCCAGCTGAAGATGCGCCTGCTCGGCGACCGGGTCTCCCGGCGCACCGCCTGGCGGATCGCCCAGGAGCAGGGCTGGGACACCACCGTCGACGCCGAGTACCTGGCCGTGACGCGGCTGCAGGCGGACGCCTTGGTGACGGTGGACCCGGACATGGCCGCGCGCGCCCGGGGGGTGGTGCCGCTCGCGCCGGTCGAGTCGCTCTCGGTGTCGTGATCCGGCCGGGGTTCGGGGGGCCGGCCCTCCCCACCCGCGGTGACGGTGGCCGACTGCGAGCGAGTGCAGGCCGCGTGGTTCAGCAGTCAAGCCCGCGCGGACGGAGGGACTGTGTGGACGACGGCGGGATGTCGTGGATGGACGGGCCCTGACGGCAGGAACGTGCTGTTGCCGACGCTCCTCGACGCGCCGGCGCTCCGTCGCGGTGTCGCCCGCGCCCGCGGGCTCGGTCGGGACGTCGTCGGGGCGTGGCTCGGCCCGGACGTAAATCCCGCGCCGCTGGAACAGGTCGGGTTCGAGCGCGGCTGGTCGCCGTGGTGGATGGCCGCCCAGCTGGTGGACGTCCCGGCCGAGGCCGACCAGCGGGTCCGCCTCCAGCTCGAGACCGATGACTACCAGGGCGAGCACGCGGCGTACGGCCGGCTCCTGGCGCTGGCTCGCGAGCAGCCGACCCGCGCGTGGTACGCGGGCGCGCACGTCGACGGCCGGTTCGCAGGTCACGCCTGGTCGTTCGTCGACGGCGAGCTGGCCGGCGTCTTCGACATGGAGGTGTGGCCGCCGTTCCGGCTGCGCGGGCTGGGCACCGCCCTGCTGGCGGCGGTGTGCGCGGGTGCGCGGCGCGCCGGCGCGCGGCATGCGGTGCTCAACGCCACCCCCGACGGCGAGCTGCTCTACCGGACCGCCGGGTTCCGCCGGATCGGCGACGGCGTCACCTGGTGGCGCCACCTCGCCGACTGACCGGGCGCTCCGTCCTGCGGACCGTGCGGCCGGCGTGGACGGCGCTCACGGCTGTGCACCGTCCGTCGGTCCGTCGGTCGATCGATCGATCGATGAACGGAGTCGCGTTCCCCTGGTCATCGGCCGATCACCCGGCTCGCCGGCGGCCGCACCCCGCCAGGTTCACGGGTGTCGGGACGGGCCCGGCCGGCGGCCGGCACCACACCGGTCGCCATGACGCACTGGAGGAACTCAGTTCCCCCCACCACTCGTAGCACCGGCCGGATCGCCACGGGTTCCACGTGGACCCTGCTCGTCACCGGTGCCCTGCTCAGCGCCAAGGCCGCGGCGGCACAAGCGTCCACCCCGAGCGGCGCCGAGGACGTCCCGTCCCACCCCCCCCCGACCGGTGACGCGCTAATCCTCAACCTTTCGCCCTACGCGCCAGGGTCTGGGACCCGAGGTCCACCAGGACCGGCGCGACGATCACAAACGGCCCGATGTCGTCCTCCCGGGGGCTGTTCCAGCAGCTCGATGCCTGGACCGCTGGCTGACCGGCTCGACCCGGCGAAGTCCGCGGCGATGTTCTACACCGGCCTGCCGGACATTGCCGGCTGGAGCAGCTGCCGGTCACCGTGGCCGCGCAGCGGGTGCAGCAGTCCGAGACCCCCGACGCTTACGCCAAGTGGGAGCAGCCGGCCAACCAGGTCGTCGGCGCCGTCGAGGGCCGCACCTGCACCGCCTCCGCCGGGGCCGGTCCTGGCGGCGGCACGTCGGTCAGCCTGCCCAGCAACCCGCGCGCCGAGGCGGTGATCAACCGGGCGCTGAGCCAGCTCGGCGTGACCTATTCATGGGGCGGCGGAGACGCCAACGGCCCCACCCTGGGCATGCGGGACGGGGGAGTGGCCGACGCCCACGGCGACTACGCCAAGGTCGGGTTCGACTGCTCCGGCCTCGCGCTGTACGCCTACGCCGGCATCGGCGTCGCCGTGCCGCACCAGACCCAGGCGATCTGGGCCGCCTTCGGTCACCTGACCGACCGAGCCGCCCTGCAGCCCGGCGACCTGCTCCTGTACTCCAGCAACGGCGCCGCCAACGGCATCCACCACGTCGGCATCTACCTCGGCGACGACCGCATGGTCGAGGCGCCGCAGTCCGGCGATGTGGTCAAGATCAGCAGCGGCATCTGGGGCGGCAACCGCGGCGCCGAGTTCATCGGCGCCGTCCGGCCGGGCGCATGAGCGGTCGCGCCGGCGCCAGCCGGCTGCTGCTGACCTTGCTGGCCGCCCCGATCGCCGCGGGGACGGCCGCGTGCACCGCGCCCGCCGGCACACCCACGGCGGGCGCGCCGCCGACCGTCCGCCTCGCCGCTCCCAGCCCCACACCGTCTGGCACTGCCAGCCCGACCGGCATCCAGACGAGGGTCGCCGCGCCGCCATCCCCGCCGACGAACTCGGCCGGCTTCTCAGCGGCCGAGGAACCGACCGCCGCGGTCGAGCAGCTGGCGGTGGCCTGGCTGGTCGCCTACCGGACGGCCAGCTTCACCGGCGCGGCCGATGCCTGGATCGACCGCACCGCCCCCTACGTCACCGAGCAGCTCGCGCAGCAGAACCTTCAGCTGCGACGGGACGGCCGCGGCCCCGGCGTGGCCTGGCAGGACTTCGTCGACCGCCGCTGCACCGCCCGCGTCGTCGACGCCGCCGCCGTGATCCCGCCCGAAGCGCCCCGCACCGACAGCACCGCCCACGTCCAGGCCGCCGGCACCCTGCACACCACCTGCGCCACCGGCGGCGACCCGCCCGACGAGGCGCTGGCGGTCACCCTCACCGCCGTCCGCACCGCCGACGGCTGGCGCATCGCCAGCCGCGACTACTGACGCAAAGGACCCTCCGCGATGACTGCACCCGGACCCCCACGCCGACCCGACCGTGACGCCGATCCGCTGCTTCCGCGGGCGAGGCTGCCGTTCCCCGGGTCACCGCCACCCGGTGGATGGTCGACGGCTCCGGTGGCCGAGCGGCTGATCCAGGCCCTGGAACGACTCGTCGACCTCAACGAACGGACCGCCCGGATGACCGAGCGGTACCGCGCCAACCTGCAACAACAGCAACAGCAGCAGCGGTCGGCGGCAGCGCGACGCAGCGTCGACGGGCTCCGAGTCCGCGATGACGACCGGCACCTCGAAGCCGCGGACGACGGCCGAGACCTCGAGCGGTAGCCCGTACGCGGCCGGCACCATCACGACCGCCGGTGCGTCAGCTGGCCGGCGCGAGCTGGTCACTCGTCCGGTTCGGTGTCCGCTGACAGGTCGACCAGGCGGCGCAGGCAGTGATCCAGCAGTGGTTCAGGGAAGCCGCTGGCGAGGCGGTAGTAGACGACGCGCCCTTGTTTGCGGTTGTTGACCAGGCCGGCGGTGCGCAGGATCCGTAGGGCGTAGCCGATGGCGTCTTCGCTGCTGTCCAGGGCGAGGGCAAGATCACCGACACACAGCTCTTCGACGATGTCCAAGGCATACAGGACACGGGCACGAGTGGGGTCGCCGAGCAGGCTCAAGATGCTCGCGGTGCGCGCGACGTCCTCCAGGGGGGGCAGATGGTCGCGGGCGCACTGCACTCGCACAGGGTCGACGGGGTGCTGGTGCGGCTCGGCGTCCGACGTCATGGTGGAGTTGCCTCTCAGCCGGTTATCCGTACGAGTTTGCGGTTATTGTGCGTGCGTGAGTCGCTCTCGATTGTGACGGGAGAGGACAGGTCAGAGGGTGGGCGTGCCCGCGACTCGAGCGGAAGGGAGCACCCATGATGAGCGGTCCGGACGCGGTGCTCAGCACCAGAGGATTGGCCGGAGTCGACCGGGACGTCCTGGTGCAGTGCATCCAAGCGTGCGCGGAGTGTGCGCAGGCGTGCGCGGCATGCGCCGACGCCTGCGTGAGTGAGGACACGGTCGTCGAGCTCGTCACGTGCTTCCGGACCGACCTGGACTGCGCGGACGTGTGTGAGGCGACCGGGCGGGTGCTGACTCGGCTTGCCGGGTCCGACGCGAGCGCGACTCGCGCTGTGTTGGAGGCATGCGCGGCGGCGTGCAAGGCGTGCGGGAATGAGTGTGAGTCGCACGCTGGAATGCACGGCCACTGTCGCGTCTGCGCTCAGGCATGCCGGCGCTGTGAGCAGGCGTGCCGCCAACTGCTCGACAGCCTCGGCTGATCGTCATGCCCGGTTCGGCACGGTGGTGAGGAGGGCTGAATGTCGACGTTGGTCGGGGTGGCCTCGATGCTGTTCACCGCCCTTGTCTCGGTCGCCCTCCTGTGGTGGGTCGCCCTCCGCACCGCGGTCGACCCACGCCCGCTGGGTGTGCTGCCGTTCCTGTCCGCTTGGCGCCCTAACGAGCACGCGCTCTCGCGGTTCCACGTCCGCTGGTACCCAGCGACCTTGATCTTCCTGGCCTTCGACGTCGAAATGGTTTTCATGTACCCCTGGGCGGTGGTCGTCCGGGAGGTGGGCGCCGGCGCGGTGGTCGAGATGTTCGTGTTCCTCGGGCTCCTCCTGCTCGGTGTGCTGTGGGCGTGGCGTGAGGGAGCGCTGCGATGGGTCTGAGCGAGCGGGTGACGGGAGCGGCGGTGCGGGCGGCGTCGGTGCTGCTCGTCGAGGTTCCGGGGTGGGCCGACACGCGGGTCGCGGTGGAGCGGCAGGTCCGGTGCCGCGGTTGGCGACTCGCGACCAGCCCGGCCGACGCGGACGTCCTGGCCGTCTGCGGCCGTCCCGGTCGCGAGTTCGCTCAGGCGGTGCAGGCGGTGTGGATGCAGCTGCCGGGGCCTCGGGCGCGGGTGTTGGTGGACGACGTGCGGGACTGCGCCGCCGTTCTCGAGCAGGCCGCTACTGCCCTGCTGGATACCCCTCGACAGCGCGCTGACGCCGGCAGCCGAGGGCAGGCCACCGATCTCGAGGAATCGAGCTTGGCACCCGCACCCGCACCCGCCGAGTCCGATGGCAATCAGAATCGATCTGACCATGTGGATCACTCGGGCGACATGGACGACATGGACGACATGGACGACATGGACGACATGGACGACTCCGGTGACATGAACATGGACATGCCGATGCCGGGCGGCGTGCCGCTGGCGAGCGGAGCGCAGGACGACCGCGACGGCCTGGAGATGGATGAGCTCACGGTGCCGCTGGGACCGGTGCTGCCGCACTGGCCGGCCGGGCTGGTCGTGCGGTGCGTGCTGCACGGTGACGTTGTGGTCCAAGCCCAGGTGTCAACGCTGGGACCAGCTGCGGACCACGCGCCCAAGATCATGGCAGGCACAACGGAGGGATGGCAGGCCCGGCGCGCCGCCGCCGAGTGCGACAGCGCCGCGCGGTTCCTGGCCGTCGCGGGCTGGGACCACCTGTCGCAGCGTCTTCGGCGGGTCCGCGACGGCATCCTGGACAGAGCACCGTTGGAGGACTGCGCGCAGGAGGTGGCGCAGGTGACCCGCCAGGTCCGGCGCTCGCGGCTGCTGCGCTGGTCGGTGCGCGGGCTCGGCGTGCTCGGTCGGGCACCGTGGCCGCCGGGCGGCGTCCCCGACGACGTTCCGGCACTGCTGCGCGGGGACGTGCGGGACCGGCTGCTCACGCGGCTCGACCACGCACGGGACTTGCTGCTGGACCGAGGCGCCGGGGAACCGGCCGATCCGCAGCTGGAACGACAACGCCTCGACCGGCTGCCCGAGCTGGTGACCGGGCTCGACCTCGCCGCGGCACGCCTGGTCGTGGCCAGCCTGGACCCGGACGCGTCCATCGTGCGTCGGCATCCGGGGGCCGGCTCGTGACCGGGGGCGTGACGCCGCTGAGCGCGGGGTGGGCGCCGGTGGTCGCCCTGGTCCTGCTGGCCGGCGCGGTGGTCGCGGCGGCCCTGGACGCAGCGTTGGACTCGGTGCCGGCCGGTCGGGCAGACCGGGCTCGACCGGGTCGGCGTCGCACGGTCACCGCTGCGGTGGCGCGATTGCTCCGGCAGCGGCGCCGGGTCCCCGTGGCGGCCGACGTGCTGCTGTGGCGGATCGGGGTGGCCGCGCTGCCGGTCGCGGCGCTGCTCATGGCCGCGGTGCTGCCGCTCGGCCGCTGGACGCTCGTCGACTGGCCGGTGGGCGTGGTGTGGTTCAACGCGGTGGACGTGGCGGTGTGGGCGGCGGTCTGGCTGGCCGGATGGGGGCCCAACAGCGCGCACGCGTTGATCGGCGGGTACCGCTTCCTGGCCCAGGCGCTTGCCTACGAGCTTCCCCTGATGTTCGCGCTGACGGCACCGGCGGTGGCCGCGGGAACATTGCGGATCGGTGGGGTGGTGCAGGCCCAGCAGAGCCTGTGGTTCGTGGTGTGGATGCCGGTCGCCTTTCTCGCCTTCTGCCTGGGCGTGGCCGGCTTCTCGGTGTTTGGACCGCTGAGCGCCCCGGCCGGCTCGGACATCGCCGGAGGCGTGCTGGCCGAGGCCTCGGGCGTCGACCGGCTGATCGTGCTGGCCGGCCGGTACCTGCTGCTCACCGCGGGCTCGGGGTTCGCCGCGGCGCTGTTCCTCGGCGGCGGTGCGGGACCGCTGCTGCCCGCATGGGCGTGGATGGCCCTCAAGACGCTTGCCGTGCTGTCCGCGCTGGTGGTGCTGCGGCGCCGGCTGCCGGTGCTGCGACCGGACCGATTCATGGAGGTCGGGTGGCTGGTGCTGGTGCCGGTGACACTGCTGCAGCTGCTCGTGGTCTCGGTCGTGGTGGTGGCTCGGTGACAGGGACGGCGACGGCGACAGCGACAGCGACAGCGACAGGAACCGGGGCGGCGTCGGCGCGTCCTCGGGCTCCCCGGGACCGCATTTGGAAGGAGGAGCGGTGGGAGTGCTGAGCACGGTGGCGTTCTGGGTGCTGGCCGGCGTCGCGGTGGTGTTCGGGGCGCTGGTGTTCCGCGTGGACTCGATGGCGCGGGCGACGTACTGCCTGGCTGCCTCGTTCGTCGCGGTGGCAGTGGTCCTGGTGCTGTTCCGGCAGGACTACCTGGGGGTCGTCACCGCCCTCATGATGATCATGGAGATGGCGATCATGGCCGTCTACATGGTCATGTTCATGGGCATGAACCCGGCGTTGATGCCGATGAGCATGGTGCACGGCAGGCGCACCGCCTTGGGCCTGTCGGTCGGGCTCTTCGTCGTGCTCACGGTCGGGGTGCTGCTGGTGCCGTGGCCATCTCGACGCGGCACTCCGATCGCGGACGTCACCAGAGCGCTCGGCGAATCGATCATGGGACCCAAGATGCTGGTCATGCTCACGGTCAGCCCGGTGCTGTTCGCCACGATCGTGGCGGCCCTGGTGCTGGCCATGCCGCGCGGCCGGTACGACCGGCTCGGCGACGACCTGCGGCGGCGCCCGCCCACCGACCCGCAACGGGGCGGGGTGGGGCGGTGAGCCTGCCGGCCGTGTTGATCGTGGTGGCGGCCCTGTTCTGCGTGGGCCTGTACGGCGCTCTGTCCCAGCAGGTCGTGGTGATGGTGATGATGGGGCTGGAGCTCATGCTGAACGCGGTGATCCTGGCCGTCGCGGCAGTGCTGTGGTTCCTGGCTCCGCAGATCGACGGTGCGGTGCTGCTGCTGGTGGTGCTGGCCGCGATGACCGTGGAGATGGCCATGGGCTTCGCCGTGGCCACCGTGTTGCACCGTTCTCGGCAGTCGGACATGACCGACATGGCTGCGGACCTCGCCGGATGACGCCCACCTACCGGGGTTCGGGGCGGTGGCCGTGGTGAGCCAGGCGGCGCTGGTGGCCGCGGTGCTGCTCCCGGCGACGGCCGGGGTCGTGCTGTGCCTGCTCGGGTCCGACGGTCGGCGTCCTGCGGCCGTCGCCGTCGCGGTCGCCGTCGTCGACCTGGTGCTGGCGGTGGTGGTGGCTCTGGCCCGGCCGGTGGTGTCGGTGCCGTTCCTGGCCGGCGCGGACTTCGCCCTGGCCGTGGACGGTCTGGCGGCGCTCGTGCTGCCCGCGGTCGCGGCTGTCACGCTGTTCGTGCTGGTGTTCGCCGGCGGCGACATCGGTGGTGCGACCGGTCGGTTCTTCGGGCTGATGCTGCTGTTCTCCGCGGCGGTGACCGTCACGGTGACCGCGACGACGCTGCCCACGCTGCTGGTCGCGTGGGAGGTGATGGGCGCGACGTCGTACGCGCTCATCGGCTTCCGCTGGCACCGGCCCGAGGACGTCGCCGCCGGCGGGACGGCCTTCCTGACCACCCGGTTGGCCGATCTCGGGCTGTACGCGGCCGCGGCGGCGGCGCTGGCCGGCAGCGCCGGCTGGGCGCTGGCGGACCTGCCCGCCGCGTCCGGGATCTGGCTCCACGTGGCGGCCGGTGGGGTGCTGGTCGCCGCGCTGGGCAAGGCGGCGCAGCTGCCGTTCTCGTTCTGGCTGTCGCGCGCCATGCAGGGTCCCAGCCCGGTGAGCGCGCTGCTGCACTCGGCCGCGATGGTCGCGATGGGCGGGTTCCTGCTGCTGCGTACGGCGCCGCTGCTGGCCGCGGCGGGCTGGGCGGCACAGGTGGCGGCGTGGGCCGGTGCGGTGACCGCGGTGCTGGTGGGGCTGGTGGCTGTGGCCCAGCGTGACCTCAAGCAGCTGTTGGCCGCGTCGACGGCGGCCCAGCTGGGCTTCGTGGTGCTGGCCGCCGGAGTGTCGGCGGTGGCCGGCGGCACCGCCCACCTCATCGCGCACGCCGCCACCAAGGCGTTGCTGTTCCTGGCCGCCGGGGCCTGGCTGTCGGCGCTGGGGACCAGAGAGCTTGCCGCGCTGCGTGGGGTGGGGCGGCGGTGGCCGCTGGTCGGTGGGTGCGCCGGGGTCGGGGCGGTGACGTTGGCCGGTGTGCCGCCACTCTCGCTGTGGGCGACGAAGGACGAGGTCCTGGCCGCTGCCCGGGAGACCTCGCTCCCGCTGTACCTGACCGGGCTCGTGGGTGCGGTGCTGTCGGCGGCGTACGCGGCGAAGGTGCTGCGGGTCGTCCTGGCTCCGGCTCCGGTTGGGGTCCAGGACCGGTACGACCGGCAGGAACGGGGCACCCGCCGGGTCGGGTGGGCCGAGCGGTGGCCGATGGTGCCGCTGGCCGGGGCGGCGTCCGTGCTGAGCGTGTTGGCGCTGCCGCCGGTTGGGTCGGCCGTGCGTCGGGTGCTGGGGGACACCACCAGTCCCACGGCCGACTGGACGTCGCTGCTGCTGTCCGGGGTGGTGTCGGTGGCCGTGGTCGTGCTGGTGCTGTGGCGCGGAGCGCCTCGGCTGGGCTGGGCGGTGGGCTGGCTCGGCCTGGAGGGCGCGGCCCACCGGGTGGTCGTCGGGCCGGTCCTGGCCCTGGCGCAGCAGCTGGCTCGGTTCGACGACCGCGTGGTGGACGCCGGCGTGCGCGCCGCGGCGTCGTCGGTGCTGGCCGCCGGTCGGTGGGCGGCCCGCTTCGACGACCGGGCACTCGATCGCGCGGTGGACGGGACCGCGCGCGGCGGCGTCCGACTGGCCGGCGTCACCGCTCGGGTCGACGGGGCCGGCATCGACCGCGCGGTGCAGAGCATCGCGCGCGGTGCCCGCGGGCTGGGCACCCTGGCTCGGCGCCCGCAGACCGGCCAGCTGCACCAGTACTACGCCCAGGTCGTCATCGTCCTGACCGCCGCAGCGGCGCTCGCCGCGGTGAGCGTCCTGTTCGTGTTTGGAGGATGAACGTGCTCAGCGTGTTGGTGTTCCTGCCCCTGGTCGGCGCTGCGGTGCTCGCGGCGGCGCGCCGGCTGCCCGACGGCGTCGCCCGGTGGACCTGGGTCGGGATCTCGGTCGCCGACCTGGGCATCGTGGTCGGACTGTGGATCGCCTACCGGACGCCGCCGGACGGCGGGCTGGCCTTCGTCGAGCAGGTCCGGTGGCTGCCGTCGGTGGGCAGCAGCTACCACGTCGGCGTCGACGGCTTGTCTCTGCCGTTGCTCGCGCTGACCACGGTCGTCTTCGCTGCCTGCGCGGTGTACGCGCTGGCCGAACGCACCCGGCCGCGGACCCAGGCGGCGCTGTTCTGCTTCCTGCAGACGACCTGTCTCGGGGTGTTCGTCGCGCAGGACCTCATCCTGTTCTTCCTGTTCTTCGACCTGTCGATCGTGGCGATGTACTTCGTCATCGCCGGCTGGGGACACGGCGTCACCGCGGCCCGTTCGGCGCTGAAGTTCTTCCTGTACACGTTCTTTGGGTCCCTCGCCCTGCTCGTGGGCTTCATCGGGCTGTACCTGGCCGCCGACCCGCACACCTTCGACATCCCTGCGCTGATCGCCGCGGCCCCCCTGCAGGGCAGCGGAGCGGTCGGCGGTCTGGTGCTCGCCGCGGTCCTGGTCGGACTGGCGGTGAAGACCCCGACCTTCCCCTTCCACACCTGGCTGCCGCCGGCCCACACCGACGCTCCGGCCATCGGGTCGGCGGTGCTGGCCGGCGTCCTGCTGAAGCTGGGGACCTACGGCTTCGTGCGCATCGCCATGCCGATGCTGCCGGACGCCTGGCGGGCCTGGGCGGGTGTCGTCGTGGCCGTCGGTGTGGTGTCCGTGCTCTACGGGGCGCTGGTGGCCCTGGCCCAGAGCAACGTCAAGCGGATGATCGCCTACACCTCGGTGAATCACATGGGGTACGTCGTCCTGGCCGTCGGTGCGGCCGGGGTGGTCACCGGGACCGACGCCGCCGCCCGGCAGGTCGCGGTGTCCGGCGCGGTGACCCAGATGGTCAGCCACGGGCTCATCACCGGTGCGCTGTTCCTGCTGGCCGGGGTGCTGCACCGGCGCGCCGGCAGCTACGAGTTCGCCGACTTCGGCGGGCTGGCCGGACCGGCGCCGCGCTTCGCCGGCTTCTTGGCCGTCGCGGCGTTCGCCTCCCTCGGGCTGCCCGGGTTCAGCGGGTTCATCGCGGAGTTCCAGGTCTTCACCGGCAGCATCGGCGCCACCGGGTGGGCGGCGCTGGCGCTGCCCGGCATCCTCATCACCGCGGCGCTGTTCCTGCGGGCGATCCAGCGGCTGCTCACCGGGGCACCGGGTCCGAAGTCGGCCGGCTTCGCCGACCTGCGACCGGTCGAACTGCTGTCGGCCGGCCCGCTGCTGGTGCTGGCCGTGGTCATCGGGATCGTGCCCCGGTTCCTGCTGGAGGTCATCGAGCCCGCGGCGGACGTCGTGGTCTCCCTGGTCGGCCGGTGACGGGCATGGGCGAGGACCCGCTCGCCCTGCTCCCGGAGATCTGCCTGCTCGCCGGCGCCATCGCCACCCTGCTGACCGGTTCGTTCCTGCCCCGGCAGCGGCAGTGGATCGCCCGGATCGTCGCCCTGGCGGCCTGCGGGGCGGCCGCCACGGCCGCCGTCGTCGCGCTGGCCGGCCCGGACCGGTCGGTGTTCGCCGACAGCTACGCCGTCGACGCGGCCACCGGCACCGTCCGGCTGGTGATCGCGGTGGCCACGGCGCTGGTGCTGCTGCTGGGCACCGAGGAACTGCGCGGGTCGCCGCGGGAGAGCGAGACCTGCTGCCTGGTGCTGCTGTCCGCGACCGGGGCCGTCGTGCTGGCCGGCACCACCGACCTGATGGTGCTCGCGGTGGCCTACCTGCTCACCAGCATCCCGCTGTACGCGCTCATCGGGATCAGCCGCACCGCCCGGGCCGCAGAAGCGGTGATGAAGACGTACCTGCTGGGGGCGTTGTTCGGCATCGTGATGCTGCTCGGGGTCACCCTGCTGTTCGCCATGACCGGCGGCACCGGGTACGCCGGCTCAAGCACTTCGGGTTCGGTCGTGCCGGCGGTGGTCGCTGTCGGTGCGGTGGCGGTGCTGGCCGGGTTGCTGTTCGAGGCCGGCGCGGTGCCCGGGCACTTCTGGGTCCCGGACGCCGCCCAGGGCGCCAGCACCGCCGCGGCCGCGTTCCTGACCACCGTGCCCAAGGTCGGCGCGCTGGTGGCGATGTACCGTCTCATCGACGCGCTTCCGGGAGTGGCCGACTGGCCCTTGCTGGTCGCCGCGTTGTCCGCGCTGTCCATGACGGTGGGCACCTTCGCCGCCTTCGCCCAGCGGGACCCGCGGCGCCTGCTCGGCTGGTCCACCGTCAGCCAGGTCGGTTTCCTGCTCCTGCCCGTGGCCGTCGCCGGCCGCACCCCGCTGGCCGAACCGTCCCTGCTGCTCTACCTGGCCGGGTACGCCGTGAGCAACCTCGCCGCCTTCGCCGTCGTCGCGGCGGTGCCCCACCGCACCGACCTGGCCGCCTACCGAGGTCTGGGCACGAGCCGGCCCTGGCTGGCCGGAGCGTTGCTGGTCGCGCTGCTGTCCCTGGTCGGCACCCCCCCGACCGCGGTGTTCCTGGGCAAGCTCACCACCTTCACCGCCGCCTGGGACGGGGGACTGGCCTGGCTCGTCATCGTCGCCGCGGTCAACACCGTGGCCAGCCTGTTCTACTTCCTGCGCTGGCTCGCCCCGACGTTCGCCCGCCCGGCGCGAGCAGGCGACCGCGCTGAGGGACACGTCGATCGACGCGACATCTCGGAGCGCCGGCCATGGGCGGAGCGGACCGTGGTCCTCGCCGCCGCTGGTGTGCTGCTCCTCGGTGTTGGAGCTGGCTCGCTGCCGATCCTGGGTGCCATCCCGTGACCCGGGCCGCGGATCAGACGCGTGCTCGCGGGACGTCGAGGAAGCCGGGTCGTCCGGGCATCGAATGGAACACTGAACACGTGCGGGGCGGTAGGCAGCGAGTCAGCTGGCGGCGGGCGCCGCTGCCGCTGCGGTGCGCGATGCTGCTCGCCGTGCTCGCAGGCCTGTTCGGCATGCACGTACTCACCGCTGAGGACTCAGCCGGAGGGCACGGCGCGCTGCTGCCCGCCGGCGCCAGCGGTACATCCGACCGTGTACACGCAGTGCAGTCAACCCACGCGACCACTGAGCGGCCCACCGGGGACGCCACCGCGATGATGATCACCGTCGACGACCAAGTCGATGCGATGACCGCAGAGGTGGCGCCACCCGCGGTGAACGATCCTGCGCATGGTCCTGCGACGGCGCCCAAGCCTGCGGATTCTCCGACTGATCATGGCGACCTGGCCGGTTGCGTCCTGTTCCTGGTCACCGGCACCGCGCTCACGCTCGCGCTGCTGCTGTCCGGCCGGCTCTGGCGCGATCCTGCAGCGCGGCTGGCAGCGTTGACGTCATGGGGGCCGGTGCGGCGCCGTGGTCCACCGGGTCAGAACCGGCCTCGGGAGGCCTTGTGCGTGATCCGGGTCTAGATGTACTGACCGGAGACGTTGGTTGAACGGGTGTTGCGACACGATCTGATTGATCTTGTTGGGGGA
>NZ_BMNA01000005.1 GCF_014646215.1 Nakamurella endophytica | reverse complement strand
GCCACAGCGCACTCGGCGGCCTCCCACCACTCAGCCGACTGGCACCAACCTGATGGCCGGGTACAACTAGTGTCGGGTGCATGACCGCAGCGTCGAACCCCGAACGGCAGGCCGTCCGCGACGGTGCCCAGCAGTGGCTGGAGGTCCTGCGCGACTGGGTGCGGATCCCGTCGGTCAGCGCCGATCCCGGCCACCGCGCCGACGTGGCGCGCAGCGCCGGGTACCTGGCCGAGCAGCTGTCCGCGGTGGGCTTCCCGCAGGTCCGGGTGCTGGACTCCGGTCCGGCGCTGCCCGCGGTGCTGGCCCACTGGCCCTCCGGGGAGCCGGACGCGGTGCGCGTGGTGGTCTACGGGCACCACGACGTCCAGCCCGCCGACGGCGAGGACCGGTGGAGTCACCCGCCTTTCGAGGCCACGCTGGTCGACGGAGTGCTGCACGGCCGCGGCGCCAGCGACGACAAGGGCAACATCGCCATGCACCTGCTGGGCGTCCGGGCCCACCTGCAGGCGACCGGCAGGAGCGCACCGGCCGTGGACCTGACGCTGCTCGTCGAGGGCGAGGAGGAGTCCGGGTCGCCGCACTTCGCCGAGCTGCTGGCCCGGCACCGCGACGAACTGCCGGCCGATGTCGTCGTGGTGTCGGACACCGGCATCTTCGGACCGGACACGCCCAGCGTGTGCGTGGGCATGCGCGGGCTGGTCGCCTGCGAGGTCCACCTGCACGGGCCCGACGTGGACCTGCACTCCGGCACCTTCGGCGGCGCGGTGGCCAACCCGGTGACGGAGCTGGTGCGGATGCTCGCCGGCCTGCACGACGCGGACCGCAGGATCGCCGTCCCTGGCTTCTACGACGACGTCGTCGAGCCGACGCCGCAGGAGCGGGCGGACACCGACGCGCTGCCCTTCGACGAGGCGGAGTGGATCACCGGTCCGGCCGGGTCGCGCGCCGCCGTCGGCGAGGCCGGTTGGTCGACGCTGGAACGGGTGGGCGCGCGGCCGACCGCGGAGATCAACGGTATCTGGGGCGGGTACACCGGCCCGGGGACCAAGACCATCATCCCCACCGACGCCTACGCCAAGCTGACGTTCCGGCTGGTGGGCGGACAGCGCCCGGACCACATCCGCGAGTGCGTGCAACGCCACCTGCAGTCGCTGGCCGGACCGGGTGTCACCCTGGACATCAGCTGGGAGAGCGAGGGTGTCGCGCCACTGAAGGTGGACACGACGCACCCGGCCACGGCGGCCACCCGGCGGGCGCTCGGGGCGGCGTTCGACACCGGGACGGTGCTGCTCACCCGGGAGGGCGGGTCCGGCCCGGAGGCCGAGATCGCCGGCCGGCTCCAGGCGCCCGTGGTGTTCCTCGGCGTGATGACCGACGAGGACCGCATCCACGCGCCCGACGAGCGGGCGCCGGTCGAGCTGCTGCTCAAGGGCTGCGAGGCGGTCGCCCACCTGTGGCGGGAACTGGCCGCGCTCGGCCGCGCCGGGCTGACCGCCGGTGGTGCGGCGGTGGCCGGGTGAGCCCCACGGCGACCGCCCGGAGCCGCCGTCCCGCGGCCGGGCCGCGGCGCACCCGCACCGCGGTGCCGGCACATCCGGTGCACCGGCTCCGATTGGACAACGGCCTCCGCGTGGTGCTGGCGCCCGACTCCGGCAGTGCGGTCGTCGGTGTCGCGGTGCACTACGACGTCGGCTTCCGCTCGGAGCCCGAGGGCCGCACCGGTTTCGCGCACCTGTTCGAGCACCTGATGTTCCAGGGCAGCGAGTCGCTGCCCAAGCTCGAGCACTTCCGCCTGGTGCAGTCCTCCGGCGGGGTCTTCAACGGCTCGACGCACACCGACTACACCGACTACTACGAGGTGCTGCCGTCGGCCGCGCTGGAGCGCGGGCTGTTCCTGGAGGCCGACCGGATGCGCGCCCCGCGGATCACCGCGGAGAACCTGGCCAACCAGGTCGACGTGGTCAGCGAGGAGATCCGGCTCAACGTGCTGAACCGGCCGTACGGCGGGTTCCCGTGGATCCACCTGCCGCCGGTGCTGTTCCACACCTTCGCCAACGCGCACAACGGGTACGGGGACTTCGTGGACCTGCAGGCCGCCACCGTCGCCGACTGCGCCGACTTCTTCGAGCGGTACTACACCCCGGCGAACGCGGTGCTGACGGTGTGCGGCGACCTGGACGTCGACCGCACCAGCGAGCTGGTCGCCGCGCACTTCGGCGACGTGCCGTCCCGACCGGCGCCGGACCGGCCGGCCTTCGGCGAGCCGTGGCCGGATGCGCGGCGCGAGGCCGAGCACGTGGACCCGCACGCGCCGCTGCCGGCGCTGGCGCTCGGCTGGCGGCTGCCGGATCCGGTGGCCGACCTGCCCGGGTACCTGGCGTCGGTGGTGCTCGGCGAGATCCTGTCCGACGGTGAGTCGTCCCGCCTGCAGCGGACCGTCGTCGCCGAGTCGGGCCTGGCCACGGAGATCTGGGCCGGTCCCGGGCTGATGGGCGGCCCGCTGGACGCCCGCGACCCGGACGTGTTCGTGCTGGGCGCCGTCCACACCCCGGACACCGCGGCCGACACGGTGATCGACGCGGCCGCCGCCGAGATCGCGGACCTGGCCGCGTCCGGACCGGACCCCGACGAACTGCACCGGGCCGCGGCGCGGTGGAACTCCTCGCTGTTCCGGGAGAACGACGGGATCTCCGCCCGGACACTGTCGCTCGGGGCGCTGGAGCTGCTGCACGGCCGGGCCGAACTGCTCGACGAGGTGCCGGCCATGGTCGCCGCGGTCACCGCGGACGAGGTCGCCGCCGCCGCCCGCAGTCTCGACCCGGACCGGGCCGCCCTGCTCCGCGTCGTCCCGGGAGCCGGGCGATGACCGCCGGCGAGCGGACGCCGCGCCGCTCCCGCGGGCGCACGTCCCCGGGTCCGGCCGACCCGACCGCCGTGCCGCCCGTGCCGGACGCTGCGCCGGAGCCCGCTGCGGCCACGGCCCGGCCGCGCCGCCGCGCCCGCACGGCACCGGCGCGGACCCCCGCGCCGGTCCGGTCGGCGGACGAGATCGGCCGCACGGCGCAGGGTCCGCGACCGGTGCCCGAGCTGTCGCCGCCGCGGCCGGTGCGGCCGCCGACCCTGCGCCAGGAGGTGCTCGGGTCGGGCCTGACGGTGGTGGCCGTCCGCAAGCCCGGTGTGCCGCTGGTGGAGGTCCGCCTCCGGGTGCCGTTCGGCGGCCGGTCGCCGGAGCACGCCGCCCGCGCCGAGGTGCTCGCCGCCACCGTGCTGCTCGGCACCGGCACCCGGTCCCGGTCGCAGGTCGACGCCGAGTTGGCCGCCGTCGGCGGGCATCTCGACGCGCGGGTCGACCCGCAGCGGCTGCTGCTCACCGGATCCGTGCTGTCCTCCGGGCTCCCGGTCCTGCTGGACGTGCTCGCCGACAGCCTCACCGATCCCCGGTACGGACGCGAGGACGTCGCCGGGGAGCGCGACCGGATCGGCGAGCACCTGGCGATGGCGGCGTCGCAGCCGTCCGTCGTCGCTCGGGAGAAGCTGCAGCAGTTGCGGTTCGGCGACCACCCGGCGGCGCTGGACAACCCGGACGCGGGTCTGGTCGCCGCGGTGACCCCGGCCGTCGTGCGGAACCTGCACCGGCGCGCGGTGCTGCCCGCCGGCTCGGTGCTGGTGCTCGTCGGTGACCTCCGCCCGGCGGACGCCGTGCGCCGGGTCGCCGACGCCCTGGGCGGCTGGACCCCGGCCGGCCCTGCCAGGACCCTGGCCGTGCCGCCCGCGGTGACCGGCGGACCCGTGCACGCGTTCCACCGGGACGGCGCGGTGCAGTCGCAGGTGCGGTTGACCGCCGCCGCCGTCGACCGCACGCACGAGGACTACCCGGCCGTCCAGCTGGCGAACCTGGTCTACGGCGGCTACTTCTCCTCGCGCCTGGTAGAGAACATCCGCGAGGACAAGGGTTACACCTACAGCGCGCACTCGAGCCTCGAGTTCTGGCCGGGCCGCGCCGCGGTGACCATCGGCTTCGACACCGCCACCGCATCGACCGCCGCCGCGCTGCTCGAGGCCCGGTACGAGCTCGGCCGGCTGGCGCTGGTGCCGCCGAAGGACGCCGAGGTCGAGGCTGCGCGGCAGTACGCCCTCGGCACCCTGGCCACGTCGCTGTCCACCCAGGCCGGGTATGCCTCGACGCTGTCCGCGCTGCTCGGGTTCGGCCTGGAACCGGGCTGGCTGCAGCGGCACGCCGCCCGGCTGGCCGCCGTCACGCCGGGCGAGGTCGCGCGGGCCGCCGCCACGGTGTTCGCCCCGTCGGCCGCCACCGGCGTGGTCGTCGGTGACCTGCAGGCCGTCGGCGCGCAGCTGTCCGCACTGGGCGACGTGGTGCTGCCGTGACCGCCGCGGCCCCGTTCGCCATCCCGGTCCCGGCGCTGTCCCGGGGCACCGTCGACCGCTCGGAGGACCTGCGGCACCGGGACCGGCTGCTCGAGTCCTGGCGGGACGGGCTGCTGCTGACGGTCGACCCGTCCGGGGCGGTGGCGGTCCGCGAGGTCGACGGCACCCCGCGACTGGATCTGACCCGTGCCGTGGAGCGGGCCGACGGGCCCCCCGAGGACGCGGTCCTGGTGGGCCGCGCGGACGACCCGTCCGCCGACCCGTCGCCGGCCGCGGATCCCGGCCGCACCCCCGGGATCGACGTGTGGACCGTGCCGGGGCCGGTCGCCGACGGCCACGGCCTGCGCGAGCTGGGGGCGGTGCTCACCGACACCGACGCCGGGCTGCTGACCGCGGCGGTCGCGGTGCTCGGCTGGCACCGGGCGGGCGGATACTGCCCCCGGTGCGGGCTGGCCAGCCGGCCCAGGGCCGACGGCTGGGCACGCGTCTGCCCGAACGGCCACGAGGAGTTCCCCCGGACGGACCCTGCGGTCATCGTGCTGGTGCACGACGGCGCGGACCGGATGGTGCTCGGCCGGCAACCGAGCTGGGCGCCGGGCCGCTACTCGGTGCTCGCCGGCTTCGTCGAGGCGGGGGAGTCGCTGGAGGCCACGGTGGTCCGCGAGGTGGCCGAGGAGGTCGGGATCCAGGTCGGCGAGGTCCGGTACCTGGGCTCCCAGCCGTGGCCGTTCCCGCGGTCGCTGATGGTGGGCTTCTCGGCCGTCGCCGACCCGGCGGCGCCGCTGCGTCCGCGCGACGGCGAGATCGAGGACGCCCGCTGGGTGGACCGGGCGACGGTGCGCCGGGTGCTGGCCGCGGGCGGGCAGGCCGACGGCATCGGGCTGCCGCCGTCGGTGTCGATCGCCCGCCGGATGATCGAGGGCTGGGCGGCGGCGGGCTGATCCCCGCGGACGGAAGCGGGCCGGGAGTGGTGGCCCCACGCCGTCGTACAGGCGTGCGAAACTAGCGGGGTGAGTGCGGAGCTGCTGGCGGGACTGGACGAGGGCCAGCGGCTCGCGGTGCAGGCGCCGTCCGGGCCGGTGTGCGTGCTCGCCGGCGCCGGTACCGGCAAGACCAGGACGATCACGCATCGCATCGCGCGGCTGGTGGCCACCGGTGCCCACCCGGTCTCGGAGATCCTCGCCGTCACGTTCACCACCAGGGCCGCCGGCGAGATGCGCTCCCGCCTGCGCGGCCTCGGCGTGCCCGGCGCCCAGGCCAGGACGTTCCACTCGGCGGCGCTCAAGCAGCTGCGGTACTTCTGGCCGCGGTCGGTCGGCGGGCCGCTGTGGCCGGTGCTGGAGCAGAAGATGCGGCTGGTCGCGATGGCGTCCCGGCGGGTCGGTGCGGGCACCGACACCGCGACGCTGCGGGACCTGGCCGGTGAGATCGAGTGGGCCAAGGCGTCGCTCGTCGCCCCCGACGACTACGTGGCCGCGGCCGGCCGGCACCACCGGGACACCCCGGTCGCGGCCGAGCTGGCCGCCCGGGTCTTCGCCGGCTACGAGGAGCTCAAGCGGGAGTCCGAGCAGCTGGACTTCGACGACCTGCTGCTGCACACCTGCGCGGTGCTCGAGGACGACGAGGACGTCGCCCGGGAGTTCCGCGCCCGTTACCGGTGCTTCGTCGTCGACGAGTACCAGGACGTGACCCCGCTGCAGCAGCGGTTGCTGGACGCCTGGCTGGGCGGCCGGGACCAGTTGACGGTGGTCGGCGACGCCAACCAGACGATCTACTCGTTCGCCGGGGCCTCGCCCACCTACCTGCTCGGTTTCGCCAGCCGCTACCCCGAGGCCACGGTGGTCAAGCTCGAGCGCGACTACCGGTCGACGCCGCAGGTCGTCACGGTCGCCAACCAGGTGATCGCCGGCGCGCAGGGCCGGGCCGCGCGGCTGCGGCTGCGGTTGACGGCCGCGCTTCCGCCCGGGCCGCCGGTGCGGTACACCGAGCACCCGGACGAGCCCACCGAGGCCAGGGCCGTCGCCGAGCAGGCGGCCGCGCTGATCGCCGGCGGCATGCCGGCGTCGGAGATCGCCGTGCTGTACCGGATCAACGCCCAGTCCGAGGCCTACGAGCAGTCCATGGCCGCGGCGGGGGTGCCGTACGTGGTCCGCGGCGGTGAGCGGTTCTTCGCCCGGCCCGAGGTGCGGCAGGCCATGGTCGCGGTGCGTCGGGCCGCCGCGCCGGCCGATGCGCCCGGGGCGGAGCCGGTCGACCTGGTCACCGCCGTCCGCGAGGTGCTGGTGCCGGTCGGGCTGACCGCGGAGCCACCGCCCGCGGGGTCGCTGCGGGAGCGCTGGGACAACCTGCTGGCCCTGGTCTCGCTCGCGGAGGAGGTGGCCGCTGCCGTCCCCGGAGCCGGCCTGGCCGACCTGGCCGCCGAACTCGAGCAGCGGGCCGAGGCCCAGCACGCGCCCACCGTCGACGGCGTCACCCTCGCGTCGCTGCACGCCGCCAAGGGACTGGAGTGGGACGCGGTGTTCCTCGTCGGGCTCTCCGAGGGGACGTTGCCGATCCAGCACGCCGAGACACCGGACGAGATCGAGGAGGAGCGCCGGCTGCTGTACGTCGGCGTCACCCGCGCGCGCACCCGCCTCGCGGTGTCCTGGTCGCTGTCCCGGTCCGAGGGCGGCCGCCGCACCCGGCGGCGCAGCCGCTTCCTGACCGGCATCGCGCCGGAGTCGTCGGTCCCGAGCCGCGCGGCACGGTCCGGCCGGTGCCGGGTCTGCGGCGGTCCGCTCACCGACGCCACCCAGGCCAAGCTGGGTCGGTGCGAGCAGTGCCCCTCGAACGCCGACCCCGACCTGGTCGACGCTCTGCGGGACTGGCGCCGCCGCCGGTCCGGCGAGGCCGGCGTGCCGGCCTACGTCGTCTTCTCCGACGCGACGCTGCTGGCCATCGCGGAGCGGCGTCCGGCCGACGACGCGGCGCTGCTGGCCATCCCCGGCATCGGCCGCAGCAAGCTCGACGCGTACGGACGGGACGTGCTCTCGGTCGTCAGCGCCACCGACTGACCCGGACTGACTCCGACCGACGGGTTCTCGTTGTGCCGCAACACATCCGGAACGTTTTCGGCAACACGCGGGAAATTTCTCGTTAATCCGGTTGCGCGGCCGGAGACGGGGGTCCTAGTCTCCTCTCATTCCCCGAACAGGATCCGCCGGCTCGACCGGTGGAAGCCTCTCCGCCAGGACGAGGCCTCGACGCAAGGAGGTGCCCACGGTGATCGACATGAAGAACTTCGCGAACGGTGACGTGGCCACCGGCGTCGCAGGCGTCGACGCTTCCGGTGGCCTGGCCGCCGTTGTCGCGCGTCTGCGGCAGCGCACGGTCGCGCCCACGGGCGTCCCGTTCGTCCAGCGGTCCGGGGAGCAGTCGCCGAGGTAGGTCTCTGCGCGCTCTCTCCTCCGGCCGCGGCCCCTCTCCTGCGAGGGTCACCGCGGCCGACGTGTATCCCGGACCGGACACAGCCCCCCGACAGGGCGCCGTCCCTGCGCCCGGAGAAACCACAACGTCCCACTGGAGGTGAGAGCCTTGATCGCACTGACCCTCTCGGAAGTGCCCGGCGCCTGGCCGGACGCACTCGCCGAGCAGCCCCGGACCGACCTGCCCTGCCACACCGGCGATCCCGACCTGTTCTTTGCCGAGCGGCCCGAGCAGCTCGAGCAGGCCAAGGCCCTGTGCGGGCCGTGCCCCGTCCGCGCCGAGTGCCTGGCGGCGGCCCTGGCCCGCAACGAGCCCTGGGGCGTCTGGGGTGGCGAGATCCTCGACCACGGCGTCGTGATCGCGCGCAAGCGGCCCCGCGGCCGTCCGCGCAAGGTCGCGGCATGATCACCGCGGCGCGCCCCACAGCCGGGTGCGCAGCCCGTCGCACGACGAAAGCATTGTGCAGCACCATCTCCCGGACCGCCCGCTCGGGCAGCCGGACCACCTCTCGACTCTGGAGTGCCGACATGTCATTGCTCATCGAAGATCTCACCCGTGACCGAATGCGCCAGGCGCAGCGGGACGCGGAACGCGCACGTGCGTCCCGGGCACACCGGGCAGTGCGCCGTCACCTCGCACGGTGACCCTCCCGACGGTTGGCCGGCCGCACGCCGGCCCCGTCGGTTCCCCCGGCCGGCCCGGGTCCCGCTCCGCGCCCATCCGCGGAGCCCGGGACCCGGGCCGGCTGCACGGCTACGGTAGGTCGGTGACGACCGACCGGGGCCCGGTCCGCTGCTCGGTCTGCGGCGCGACCGCAGCCGACCCGGCCGTCCTGCTGCAGTGGATGTACGAGCCCGCAGCGGCCCGGCCGGCGGCCTGGACCTGTCCGGACTGCCAACGGGACGTGCTGCGCGGCATCGAGTCCCGGCTGCCACCCGAGTGGTGGTGACGGGTCGGCCAGGTCAGTCCTGGCCGTCGTCGACGAACCCGGGCTGCCAGCGCTCGACGATCTCCCGGAACGGCGCCGTGGCGTCCAGCTGGCAGAGCACGCCGATCGAGCCGAACGTCACCCGGTGGATCATCAGGTAGGACGGCGGCAGGTTCAGACTCCTCGCCACCCGGGAGTCCGAGCTGGAGATCTCGGAGAGCCGGGCCGCCTCGGCCTGCATCCAGCGCCGGGTGAAGTGGAACGTCTCGTGCCGCAACGGCTCGGCGAAGGGGACCAGGTAGTCGACCACGTCCTGCGGGTCGATGTCGATCTTGTCCAGGATGAAGCCCTCCGCCCGCAGCCCGGCCATCACCTCGTCGGCGCGGCCCTCGAGGGCCAGCCGCGTCATCCGGCCGAGGATGCGCGGGGAGCCGTTGGGCAACCGCGCCACGGAGCCGAAGTCGATGACGCCCAGCCGGTCGTCCGGGGTGAGCATGTAGTTCCCCGGGTGCGGATCGGAGTGCAGCAGGCCGACGCGCTGCGGCGCGGAGAAGTGCAGCTCGGCCAGCAACCGGCCGGTCCGGTCCCGCTGCTCGCGGGTACCCGAGGCGATCACCGTGGCCATCCCGGTGCCGCGCATCCACTCCGACACGATCGCCTTCGGGGCGCTGGCGACCACCCTGGGGATCCGGATCTCGGGGTCGTCGGCGTAGCCGCGGGCGAAGATGCGCTGGTTCTCCGCCTCCGCGGTGTAGTCGATCTCCTCCATGACCCGGTCCCGGAGCTCCTGCAGCAGCGGCCGTACCGCCATGCCGGGGTTGAGCATCCCGAGCAGCGGACCCAACCGGTTGAGCTGGTCCATGTCGGCGCGCAGCGCCTCTGCGGCCCCCGGGTACTGGATCTTCACGGCGACCTCGCGGCCGTCGTGCCACACGGCGTGGTGGACCTGCCCGATGCTGGCGGCCGCGGTGGCCTGCTCCTCGAAGTCCTGGAACCGGCTCCGCCACCCGCTGCCCAGCTGTTGGGCCATGAGCTTGCGAACCGTCGCCGGCGTCATCGGCGGCGCCGCGTTCTGCAGCTTGGTGAGCGCCTCCCGGTACGGTTCGGCGTACTCGTCCGGGATCGCCGCCTCGAAGACGCTCAGGGCCTGGCCGAACTTCATGGCCCCACCCTTGAGGGTGCCGAGCACCTCGAAGACCTGCTCGGCGGTGCGGCGCTGGATCTCCGCGGAGACCGTGTCCCGGTCCTTGCCGATCAGCCGCTGTCCCCAGCCCAGGGTGACCCGCCCGGCCGCGGAGAGCGGCAGGCTGGCCAGCCGGGCGGTGCGGTTGATACTCCCGCGGGGGATCTCCGACATGCGGCCATTGTTACCCGACAGGCGCCGGCCGCGCGCCCGACTTGTCCGGGACGGGTGCTCCGGTTCTGCGGCAGGTGCATTCCGGATGCGCCGGCCAGCTCCGCCGGCGCGGACCGGGGGCGCCCACCGTCCACTCGAGACCGCCGTCGACGGTGGTCGGCACGTCGAGGCCGTCGAGCACGGCGAGCACCTCGGCGGCCGTGGCCGCGGCGACGCTGGCGGCGAGCGCCGCCGGTGCTGCGACCGGCTGGTCGCGCAGCCGCGCCTGCACCAGGGTCCACTGCGGGTCGCGGTCCTGGCGGTGCCGGGCGACGCACAGCAGGCAGGACGACCGGCCCGGCAGCACGAACGGGCCGACCGACGCCGAGGTCAGACCCAGCCGCACCGCCAGGTGCGGGATGCCCTCGGCGGCGAGGTCCGCGGCGCTCCAGGGCGGGGGAGCCGCGGCGCCGACGAGCACGACCACGTCCGGCCGGCGACGGCCCGGACCGCGCCGCGGCCCACGGGCCGGCGGGCGCCGCGGGACACCCGGCCCGGCGAGCCGCTCGCCGGTCCCGGGCGGGGGCCCGGCGACCGGTGCGGCGACCACCGCCGCGGCTCGCCGGCGGTCCGCCGCCTGGACGCCGCGCTCGACGGCACCCACGCCGCAGCGCTCCAGCAGCCGCGCGACCGCGTCCACGGTGTCGGTGGTCTCGAACGGGTCGCCGTCGCCGCGGACGGCGACCCGGGCCTCCTGCCGCCCGGACAGCACCCGGCGGGCGGTGGCCAGTCCCCAGCGGTGCACCAGGCTGTTGCGCTCGGCGTCGACGTGGCGGTCGGCCACCAGCCCGGGGAACACCCAGTCCGCGGCCGGCACGACGGCACCGAGCTCGAGCAGCCGGGTCACCACCGGGAGCCAGACGTCCAGGCGTCCACCGTGCTGCTGGACCACCGTGCGGAGCGGCGCTCGGCCGTCCAGCTCACGCAGCACCCGCAGCGACTCCGCGGGAGCGTCGGCGAGCACCGCGCGCAGCGCCGGCTCGGTGCCGATCTGCACCGAGCCCGGCGCGCGGTCGACCACCCGCAGCCCGCCGACCAGGGTGTACCGGACGTCCGGATCCGCCTCGACCATCGCTCCACCTCCCGACTGCCGAGGGTGGCAGCCGGCGGGTCGGCGACGGGTCGGTCATCCACACGCCGGCGGGGGACCGGCCCGCCGCCCGCGGGCCGGCCGGAAGAGGTCAGGCCTTGCCGAGGATGCGGTTCACCGTCGTGCCGCAGACCGGGCACGGACCCTTGGCCATCCGGCGGCCGTTGGTCTCGTGGACCTGGCCCTCGAAGTCCCGCTTCTCCTTGCACTTGACGCAGTAGCCGTTGTAGGTCTCGGTGTCCGCCATCTGCGGTGTCCCTTCGCGTCGTCGGGCGTCACGGACGCCGGAGGTGCCGGGCGCCCCGGATTCGGACTCACCGTACCCGGGAGGGCGCCGCACCCCACGGAGGAACGGTCGTCGGCGCGGTGGGCCAGCCCCGCGCCGCCCGCGTCCGCGCCGTCCGCGCCGTCCGTGCAGAATCCGGGGAATGAGCTACGAACCCGCACCGGACCGCTACGACTCGATGCAGTACCGCAGGGTGGGACGCAGCGGCATGCACCTGCCCGCCGTCTCGCTGGGGCTGTGGCACAACTTCGGCGACGTGGACCCGTTCCAGACCCAGCGGGACATCCTGCGCCGCGCCTTCGACCTCGGCGTCACCCACTTCGACCTGGCCAACAACTACGGGCCGCCGTACGGCTCCGCGGAGGAGAACTTCGGCCGGCACCTGGCCAAGGACTTCCGGCCGTACCGGGACCAGCTGGTCATCTCGACCAAGGCGGGCTACGACATGTGGCCGGGGCCGTACGGCAACTGGGGGTCGCGCAAGTACCTGCTGGCGTCGCTGGACCAGTCGCTGGAGCGGATGGGC
The DNA here is from genome assembly GCF_014646215.1 of Nakamurella endophytica. Lineage (GTDB taxonomy): Bacteria > Actinomycetota > Actinomycetes > Mycobacteriales > Nakamurellaceae > Nakamurella > Nakamurella endophytica. The sequence continues at coordinate 232,554 of NZ_BMNA01000005.1, read as the reverse complement.
CTGGAGTACGTCGACATCTTCTACTCGCACCGGGCGGACCCGGACACGCCGCTGGAGGAGACCGTCGGAGCGCTGCACACCGCGGTGGCCTCCGGCCGCGCGCTGTACGCCGGCATCTCGTCCTACTCGCCGCGGCGGACCGCCGAGGCCGCCGCGATGCTCGCCGACCTCGGGACGCCGTTGCTGATCCACCAGCCGTCGTACTCGATGCTCAACCGCTGGATCGAGAACGGCCTGCTGGACACCCTGTCGGAGGTGGGTGCCGGCTGCATCGCCTTCTCCCCGCTGGCGCAGGGCATGCTGACCAGCAAGTACCTCGACGGGATCCCCGAGGGGTCGAGGGCCTCGCGGTCGTCGTCGCTGTCCCCGGACCTGCTGACCGACGCGGCGCTGGACCGCATCCGGGCGCTGAACGGCATCGCCGAGCGCCGCGGGCAGTCGCTCGCGCAGCTGGCGCTGGCCTGGGCGCTCCGCGACCCCCGGGTGACCAGCGTGCTGATCGGGGCGTCGTCGGTCGCCCAGCTCGAGGACAGCCTGGCGTGCCTGGACCGGCTCGACTTCGACCAGTCCGAGCTCGACGAGATCGACGGCCAGGCCGTCGAGACCGGCATCAACCTGTGGCAGCGGTCCAGCGACAGCTGACCGGACCCGGCCAGCACGCGCACCGGCCCCGCACCCGAGGGTGCGGGGCCGGTGGCGTCTGCGCGCGGGGCGTCGTCAGACCGGGCGCGGCGGGGTGGTGCCGTCCCCGGGCGTCCGGTCGGACGGGCCGTCGTCGGGGTGGTCGGCGGTCCGGTCGGGCGCGTCCGTCGTGCCCTCGGGGGACGGGTCCGGCTCGTCCGTCGTGGGCAGGTCCTCGAGCCCGGCGAGCAGCTCGCTGAACTGCTTGTCGCGGGCGACGAAGGCGGCCGGGTCGTCCAGGTCCTCGCTCGAGGGCAGCAGGTCCGGGTGCGACCACAGCGCGTCCCGGCCGTCGACGCCGCGGGACGCCTCGAGGTCCCGCCAGAGATCGGCGGCGGCCCGCAGCCGGCGGGGCCGCAGCTCCAGCCCGATCAGGGTGGCGAAGGTCTGCTCGGCCGGACCGCCGGTCGCGCGGCGGCGGCGCAGCGTCTCCTGCAGGGCGGACGCGCCGGGCAACCGGTCGCCGACGGCGGCGGCGACCACCGCGTCGACCCAGCCCTCCACCAGGGCGAGCAGCGTCTCCAGGCCGGCCAGCGTCTGCTGCTGGCCCGGGGTGATCGTCGGCTCGAACATGCCCTGGCCGAGCGCGGCCTCGATGCTCGCCGGGTTCGACGGGTCGATCGAGGAGGCCAGCTGCTCGACCGCGGAGAAGTCGACGGTGATGGCCCCGGCGTAGGTCCGGATCAGGGTGAGGATGCGCTCGCGCAGCCACGGGACGCCGGCGTAGAGCCGGTGGTGCGCGGCCTCGCGGGCGGCCAGGTACAGGCGGACCTGGTCCTCGGGCACCGACAGGCCGGAGGAGAACTCGGCGATGGCGCGCGGCAGCAGGGCCGCCGTGCCGGCCGGCCCGAGCGGCAGGCCGACGTCGGTCGACGTCATCACCTCGCCGGCGAGCTGGGCGAGGCCCTGGCCCAGCTGCGAGCCGAACGCCATGCCGCCCATCGAACCCATCATCGCGAGCAGCGGGCCGGCCTGCGTCCTGGCTTCCTCGGGCAGGCCCTCGATCCAGGCGGCGGACACCCGCTCGGCGATCGGCGTGCACAGCTGCTGCCAGGCGGGCATGGTCGCCTCGATCCACTGGCGGGCGTTCCACGCGGTGACGGTGGTGGCGCCGGCCGGCAGCGCGGTGGCGCCGTCCAGCCAGATCTCGGCCAGCGCGACGGCGTCGCGCACGTGCGCCAGGTCGACCGACGACGCCGGGTGGCTGGCCGGCACCTGCTGCAGCGCCAGCTGCCGGGCCAGGTCGTAGTTGACCGCGCCCGGCGATCCGCCGCCGCTCTGCGCCGCGCTGGACATCATCTGCCCGAGCTGCGAGAGCATCGAGCCCAGCTGGGACAGGTCGAAACCGCCGGGACCCTGGCCGCCCTGACCCTTGCGGTCGGGGTCGTCGTCGCCGGGCATGTTGAAGCCGAACGGCAGGTTCGTCATGGGGCCAACGGTACTGACCCGCCGGGCCCCGGGCAGGCCGGACGGACGACGGCCGGGCTTGATCGCCCAGAGCGCAATCCGGCGTCTCGTACGCTCGCAGCCATGTCCGTCGTCACCCGGCTGTCGATCCGGGCCCGCGCGATGGTGGTCGGCGGCGTCGCCAGCCTCGCGCTCCTCGCCGTCGGCGCCTTCGTGCCGATCCCGTACGTGGCGCTCGGTCCTGGCGTCACGTACAACACGCTGTCGGCGGTCGGCGGCACCGAGGTCATCACGTTCTCCGGCAGCGGCGTCCCGGCCTCCGTCTCCGAGGACAAGGGCCCCGGCCACCTGAACATGACGACCATCTCGGTGTACGACCACCAGACCCTGTTCCAGGCCATCGGGCTGTGGGCGGACGGCGACTACTCCCTCGTCCCGCGCGAGGAGATCTTCCCGCCGGACAAGACCGTCGAGCAGGTGAATCGGGAGAACGCGCAGCAGTTCTCGGACTCGCAGTCCAACGCCGAGATCGCCGCGCTGCGGTACCTGAAGTACCCGAACGTGGTGTACGTCGGCACGATCCCGGAGAGCTCGCCGAGCGCCGGGGTGCTGCAGCCGCAGGATCAGATCACCGCGGTGGACGGCACCGCGGTGACCGACTACGCGTCGCTGCGGGCCGTGCTGGCCCGGACCCGGCCGGGGCAGGTCGCGACGGTGACCGTGGATCGCGGCGGCAAGCGGGTGGACGCCAGGGTGACGCTGGCGGACGCCGCCAAGACCGGCGCCCCGGCCGGCAGCACCCAGGGCTTCCTCGGCATCGGCGCCGTCGAGCGGCCCAAGGCGCCGTTCACCATCAAGATCTCGCTGGCCAACATCGGCGGGCCGTCGGCCGGCCTGATGTTCACGCTGGGCGTGATCGACAAGCTGACGCCGGGCGACCTGACCGGCGGCCGCTTCATCGCCGGCACCGGGACCATGGAGATCGACGACGACAAGGGCACGGTCGGCGCCATCGGCGGGATCCTGATGAAGGAGATCGCCGCCCGGGACGCCGGCGCCACGGTGTTCCTGGTCCCGGCGGACAACTGCGCGGAGGCGCTCACCCGGGTGCCGGACGGCCTGCAGCTGGTCAAGGTCGCGACGCTGTCGGACGCCATGGCGGCCCTGAAGACCCTGGCCGGCGGCGGCACGCCGCCGGGCTGCTGACCCCGGCCGGACTCAGTCCGACAGCGTCGTCCGCAGCGCGGCCAGCAGGTTCGGCGCCAGGTCGGCACCGCGCAGTGGCGTGTCCGGCAGGTCCCGCATCCGCAGCAGGCACGCCCCGCCGGGCCGGTCCCGCAGCACGCCGGCCACCAGCCGACCCTCGCGGTGCGGGCGGCCGTCCGGTGCCGCGGGGTCCGTCCCGGCCGCCGGCACGTCGTCGGCGGGTGCCGCACGGATCCCGGCGGTGTCGCCGGCCGGTGCGACGGGCGGCAGCACCAGGATCTCCTGCACCAGCACGCACCCCGCCACCTCCGGCGGCCAGCCGACCGTGGCGAGCGCGTCGGCCAGATCACCCTCGGGCAGCGCGTCCTGGGCGATCGGCGTCCACTCCGCGGCCCCGGCCAGCCGGGCCGCCAGCTGCGGCTCCGCCCGGGCCAGGTCGGCGGTCCGGACCAGGGCGAACAACTGCGGCGGCCGGTCCCACCCGGCGGCGCCGGCGAACTCCTCGACCTCGGCGACCGCCGAGGCCAGGTCGGGGTCCTCGATCCACGAGGCGTCGGGGGTGCTCACCGGCCGATCGTGGCACGCGGGCGGCAGGGCTGTGCAGCGGCCAGGAGCCGGGTGTGGGCGGCGTCCGCGGCTCACCCGGGGAACCATCCCGATCCGCCTAGAGTTGTCGCTGCGGGACCGTCCGACCGCGGCGCCCGATCCCGGGCCGCGCCCCGGGCGGCACCGCGCCGAGGTCCAGCGCCGAGGTCCAGCAAGCAGAACGAGAGGTTTCGCCGTGGCCATGCGGCCCCCCGTCGGTATGCCGTCGATGTCCAAGCGTGCCAAGCGGGTGCTGCTCACGATCGTCGGGCTGATCGTCCTTGCCGTGCTGTGGTTCCAGTTCGTCGGCATCTGGGTCGACTGGGAGTGGTACGGCGAGGTCGGTTTCCGCGAGGTCTACGGCACCCAGTTCGTCACCAGGGTCCTGCTGTTCCTGATCGCCGGCCTGGGGTCCGGTGCGGTCGTCGCCCTGGCGCTGCTCGCGGCCTACCGGTCGCGCCCGGTGTTCGTCCCCGCCGGCGAGGTCGACCCCCTGAGCCCGTACCGGACCGTGGTGGCCACCCGGCCCAGGGTCTTCGCGCTGTCCATCGCCGGGCTGGTGGGCCTGATCTGCGGGCTGTCCGCGCAGGGCAACTGGACAGTGGTCCAGCTGTTCCTGCACGCCCAGACGTTCGGCCAGGTGGACGCCCAGTTCGGCCACGACGTCGGCTTCTACGTGTTCCGGCTGCCGTTCATCCAGATGATCATGACGTGGCTGTTCGTCGTGGTCGCGATCGCCTTCTTCGCGGTGCTGGTGACGCAGTACCTGTTCGGCGGCATCCGGCTGTCCGGTCCCGGGCGCCGGATCTCGTCGCAGGCGGCGTTCCAGCTGTCGCTGCTGATCGGGATCTTCGTCCTGATCAAGGCCGTGCAGTACTGGTTCGACCGGTACGACCTGCTGTTCTCCAACCGGGGCGGGCTGTTCACCGGTGCGTCGTACACCGACGTCAAGGCGGTGCTGCCGGCCAAGATCATCCTGATGGTCATCGCGGCGGTCTGCGCGGTCGGTTTCGTGGTCGGCGCCTTCCTGCGCTCGATCCGGCTGCCGGCCGTCGCGCTGGCGCTGCTGGTGCTCTCCAGCGTGCTGATCGGCGGCGTGTGGCCGCTGATCCTGCAGCAGGTGGTGGTGAACCCCAACGGCATCACCAAGGAACCGCCGTACATCCAGCGCAGCATCGCCGCCACCCAGGCGGCCTACGGGCTCGGCGAGGACAAGGTCTCCTACACCAACTACGCGGACGTCACGAACGCGACCCCGTCCGCGCTGCTGTCCGATCCGAGCGTGCAGAACGCCCGGCTGCTGGACCCGAACATCCTGTCCGACACCTTCACCCAGCGGCAGCAGCTGCAGAACTTCTACGGCTTCGCGCCGCAGCTGAACGTGGACCGCTACACGATCGACGGCAGGACCCAGGACTTCATCGTCGCGCTCCGCGAGCTCAACGTCGACAACCTGCAGGCGAACCAGAAGAACTGGATCAACGAGCACCTGGTGTTCACCCACGGCAACGGTCTGGTGGCCGCGCCGGCGAACCAGGCGCCGGGGGGCTACCCGGAGTTCACCGTCTCCGACGTCTCGAACCAGGGCGCCATCAAGGTCGACCAGCCGCGCATCTACTACGGCCAGCTGGCGTCGAACTACGCCATCGTCGGTTCGGAGTCCAAGGACCAGAACATCGAGTACGACGGGTCGGGCGACGCCGGCCAGGGCGCCTTCACCTACGACGGCCGCGGCGGTGTCCGCGTCGGCAACCTGTTCCAGCGCCTGGTCTTCGCCACGGAGTACGGCGAGCCGAACTTCCTGTTCTCGTCGGAGATCAACGGCAACAGCAAGATCCTCTACAACCGTGACCCGCGGGACCGGGTGGAGAAGGCCGCGCCGTTCCTCACGGTGGACACCAAGCCGTACCCGGCGGTGATCGACGGCCGCATCCAGTGGATCGTCGACGGCTACACCACGGCCGCCAACTTCCCGTACGCGCAGAACGTGACGCTGTCCGACGCGACGAACAACTCGCAGACGGCCACCGGCTCGGCGACCGGGCAGGTCAACTCCCAGGTGTCCTACATCCGGAACTCGGTCAAAGCCACGGTCGACGCCTACGACGGCACCGTGACCCTGTACGCGATCGACGAGAGCGATCCGGTGCTCAAGGCCTGGGAGCAGGTGTTCCCCGGCCTGGTCCAGCCGTCGTCCGCGGTGAGCCCGGAACTGCGTGCCCACTTCAAGTACCCGCAGGACCTGTTCGAGGTGCAGCGGCAGCTGCTGGCGCGCTACCACCTGGACAACCCGGTCGACTTCTTCCAGAACTCGAACTTCTGGCGCGTGCCGGACGACCCGACCGAGTCCGGGGTGACCGCCTCGCAGCCGCCGTACTACCAGCAGGTGGCGCTGCCGGGTCAGTCGTCGACGTCCTTCCAGCTCACCAGCGTGCTGACCGGGTTCGGCCGGCCGTTCCTGTCGGCCTACATGGCGGTGGGCAACGACCCGGACGACTACGGCAAGATCACGGTCCTGCAGCTGCCGAGCAACACGCAGACGCCGGGTCCGGTGCAGATCCAGCAGACCCTGCTGAACAACAGCGCCATCAGCCAGTACATCGGCACCCGGCAACGACCGGGCGTGTCGACGATCGTGTACGGCAACCTCCTGACCCTGCCGACCAGCAAGGGTCTGCTGTACATCGAGCCGCTCTACCAGCGGGGCATCTCGGCCCAGGCGTCGCCGCAGCTGACCCAGATCCTGGTGTGGTTCGGGAACCGGGTCGGCAACGGCGACACGGTGGCGGCGGCGCTGCAGAACGCCTCGTCGTCCAACCAGGTCACGCCGCCGCCGGACAACGGCAGCGGGCAGACCAGCGGGTCGAGCAGCCCGCCGCCGTCCTCGTCGTCCTCGGGACCGACGACGAGCGCGCCGTCGGGGTCGGTGACGCCGGAACAGGCGCTCGCGGCGATCAACCGGGCCAACCAGGACCTGGCGGCCGCGAAGCAGTCGCAGGACCTCGGACGCATCGGCGCCGCGACGCAGCGGCTCGAGGAAGCGGTGAACCAGTACTTCCAGGTGGCCGGCACCCCGGCGGCTGCGCCGCCGGCCGCCAGCGGGTCGGCGCCGCCGACCTCGTCCGCGTCCGTCGGGGGATGAGTGCGAGGGGTGACGGGCCCCACGTCCGGCGATTTGGCCCGCTGTCCGCGGGCGGATACACTGGAGGCACGACGCGGGGTGGAGCAGCTCGGTAGCTCGCTGGGCTCATAACCCAGAGGTCACAGGTTCGAATCCTGTCCCCGCTACCAGTGCGGAAAGGCCCCCGAGGGAATCCCTCGGGGGCCTTTCTGCTGTGCCGGGACGGCCGCCGACCTGTCGGGGAGTCGACGGACGCGGCCGGTCAGTACCAGTGGCGGCGGCCGCCGATGGCCCGGCCGGTAGCGCCGAGGATGGCCAGGATCGCGCCGATGACGATCAGCACGATGCCGATGGTCCACAGGATCGAGATCTTGGCGATGAAGCCGACGACCAGGAGGATCAGGCCGAGGATGATCACGCGTACACCTCTCCTTCGGGGGCTGGATCATCTCCGACAGTAGCGTAGGAGCACGTCGGCGGCCAGCACACGGGGAGGTGAACGGCGGCATCGCCCCGGTCAACGCTGCGATGTCGGATGCGGCGTCGAGTGCATCGGTGCGTCCAGCGCGGCTTCCCGGAACAGGCCGTGGGCGTCGCGGAGCGCCTCGCCGCCCGCGAGCACGGGCAGCGTGAGCAGGGCCACGGTGGTCAGCAGCAGCAGCGGCCGGCGGCGCGGGGGACCGGCCAGCATCATCCGGATCCGCACGTCGGTGTCGGTCGAGGCCACCGACAGGCAGGCTCCGCGGCGCGGCCAGGCGCCGCGTGTCCGCACCGCTGCCTCGAACAGCGCCCGCGCCACCACGGGTCGCGGACCCTGCGCCGTCGAATCCTCGTCGGCCCACCGCTCGGTCGCCAGCGACGTCGCCGCGGGCAGGCCGCGGAGCAGCGGAACGGCCGCAGCCGCCACCCGGGCGGCCAGGTGGTGCAGGTGGTGACGGTGCCGCAGGTGCGAACGCTCGTGGCCGAGGACGACGGCGCGCTCGGCGGCGTCGAACGTCCGGAGCAGCTCGGCGGAGACGACGACGCGGCCGGGACGGCCGGGCACCGCCAGGGCGACGGGGCCCGGCTCGGTCACGACGACCAGCTCCCCGTCACCGGGGGCCAGGGTCCGCGCCAGCCGGTGCGCCTGCCGCAGTTCCACGACCGACCGGACCGCCGCCCAGGCGGTGCGGACGGCGAGCACCGCGAGCAGCAGCGCCGCCGCGGCTCCGACGACGGCCGGCACCGGGTTGCTCCGGTCGAAGACGTCGGGGGACCAGTGCAGGTGCCCGGCCAGCAGGGAGTGGCCGCCGATCAGCGTGGCCGTCAGGATGGCCAGCACCAGCAGCGTGGTCCCGGCCGCGACGAGCCCACCGACCGTCAACAGCCAGGTGGCGGGCCGCGGCGGCAGCCGGGTCGCGGCCGCGGGGCCGAGCAGCCCGAGCGCCGCGCCGAACACGAGAGGGAAGTACACGGCGTAGTGCATCAGCGCTGACTCACTCGTCCTCGGCGTCCGACCTCTCGGACGGGCCCAGGAGCTCGGCCACTGCCGACTCCTCCTGCGGGGACAGTATCCCCACGAAGTGGCGCAGGACCGCCAGTCGGTCGTTCTCGCGGTCCAGGACGGCCCGCATCCTGCGGGCCGCGAGGCCGGCGTCGTCCAACCGCGGCGTGTAGGCATGCGCCCGGCCGACGAGCTGACGGTCCACCGCACCCTTGGCGTGCAGCCGGGTCAGGATCGTCTGGACCGTCGTGTACGCCTTGGCATCGCCCAGCCCGTCCGCCACCTCCGCCGTCGTCAGCGGATGGTCGGCCGCCCACAGCGTGGCGAGCACCTCGGCCTCGAGGTGCCCGGGCGGTTGCCGTTTGCGCACGTGATCGATGCTATCGGCTCCGGTTTGCCGGCCTCCGCCGGGTCGGGACGCCGCGCCACCCGGACGAGTGGCGTCCTACGCCGGTGTAGTGCGGCCACCTACACTGCCGCCGAGGGGCCGGCGCAGGCCGGCCCCACCGTCGCCGGCCCGGTCTCCGACCGCCGGCCGACCGCCGGGAGGCAACCGTGGTCCTGGGCTTCGGGCTCGCGCTGATCGTGATCGGCGCCATTCTGGTGTTCGCCGTCAAGGCGGACGTCTCCGGTTTCGACATCCACACCGTGGGCTGGATCCTGATGGGCGCCGGCGCGTTGCTGTTCGTCATCGGTCTGGCGCTGCTGATCCCGCGGGCCCGCCGGGCGCGCAGCACCGCCGTCACCACCGACGAGTTCGGCCGCCAGTACGTCACGCGGCGCGAGGACCGCATCGACGGCGTCTGAGCCGCCGCGGGCCGGGGCGCGTCAGCGCGCCCCGGCCTGTCCGGTGCGGGTCAGTACTCGTCGCTGCCGGACGGTGCTTGTCGGTGCCGGTCGGTGCCGGTCAGTGCGCGTCGGCGGTCTCCGCCGAGCGGCGCCAGCGGATCCCGGCCTCGATGAATGCGTCGATGTCACCGTCGAAGACCGCCGCCGGGTTGCCGACCTCGAAGTTGGTCCGCAGGTCCTTGACCATCTGGTACGGGTGCAGCACGTAGGACCGCATCTGGTTGCCCCACGAGTTGCCGGCGTCCTTGAGGGCGTCCATCGTCGCCTTCTCCTCCTGGCGGCGGCGCTCCAGCAGCTTGGACTGCAGGACCGCCATCGCCGAGGCCCGGTTCTGGATCTGCGACCGCTCGTTCTGGCAGGACACCACGATGCCGGTCGGCAGGTGGGTGATCCGGACCGCCGAGTCCGTGGTGTTGACGCCCTGGCCGCCGGGGCCGGACGACCGGTAGACGTCGACGCGGATGTCCTTCTCGTCGATCTCGACGTGGTCGCTGGTCTCCACCACCGGCGCGACCTCCACGCCGGCGAACGACGTCTGCCGGCGGCCCTGGTTGTCGAAGGGCGAGATGCGGACCAGGCGGTGCGTGCCCTGCTCCACCGACAGGGTCCCGTAGGCGTACGGGACCTTGACCTGGAAGGTGGCGGACTTGATGCCCGCCTCCTCGGCGTAGGAGGTGTCGTAGACCTCGGTGGCGTAGCCGTGGCGCTCGGACCAGCGCAGGTACATGCGCAGCAGCATCTCGGCGAAGTCCGCGGCGTCGACGCCGCCGGCCTCCGACCGGATGGTGACCAGGGCCTCGCGGGCGTCGTACTCGCCGGACAGCAGGGTCCGGACCTCCATGGTCTCGATCTCGCCGGAGACCGCGGCCAGCTCCGACTGGGCCTCCTCGGCCATCGACGGGTCCTCGTCGGCGAGTTCGAACAGCACCGTGGTGTCGTCCAGCCGGCGCCGGAGGTCCTGCACCCGCTTGAGCTCCGCCTGGGCGTGCGACAACCGGCTGGTGACCTGCTGCGCCTGCGCCTGGTCGTTCCACAGGTCGGGCGCGGAGGCCTGCTCGCTCAGGTCGTCGATCGTCGCCTTCAACCGGTCCACGTCGATCACGGCCTCGATGCTCGACATGGTGGTGTCCAGGGCCTTGAGCGCGGTGGCGACGTCGGGATTCACAGCGGTCCAGCCTACGCGGACCGGCGCCCCCGCCGGTGCCGTCGACTGTCGGGACGGCCCCGAGGCGGCCCCGAGGCTGCCCCGAAGCGGACGCGCGGCGGACGGGCGGCGGACGGGCGGCGGACCGGCCGCGGACGGCAAGCGCGCCGGCGGCGGACCCGGCGGCACTGCCCGGTGGTCGTCCCGGGACCGGCCGGTCGGCGTGCGGAGGGGCGGGTCAGCCCGCGGTGGGCGGCTCGAAGCGATAACCAAGCGTGTCGGCGGACCGGTCGCGGGTGTCCGTCCGGCGGGCGGTGAAGGCGTCGGCCGACGAGGACAGGACGGTGAAGGTGATCGGCCGCTCGAAGCGCTGCTGTACCGAGAAGCGGCCGGCCGGTGTGTACTCGCCAGGCCACGGCTCGGATCCGGCCGCGCCGTCGGGCCGGTACTGCACGCGCCCGCCCGGTAGGAAGCGCAGCCGGCCCGCGCTCCCGACCTCACCGATGTAGTCACCGTCGGTGCGCGGCTGGAAGCTTGCCGACTCGCTCTCGTCGCCCTCGATGGCGGACACGTCGACCGGCCCGGAGCCCTCGTCCGGGTCGTCGTCACCGCGCCGCGAACGGAACGCGTCCCGCAGTCTCATCGCCCACCGTCCCGGTCGCTCGCGCAGCCCTCGCCACTGTCCGCAACCTACCGCGACGACGCCACGGCCGCCGGGGGCGAACGGGGCCCCGGGCGACCCGCGACGGACCTGCACGGCGACATGGGGTGACGGTCAGGCGAACACTCGCATCGTTCGAGTGGAATGCCTGGTCCGGAGCATCACGGACCCATAAACTCCTCGGTGACGGTCCGCTTGGAAATGCCCACGTCGGGGTTCGTCTCTCTGTCGATCAAGAAGATCAGGGCCACGGGTGGGAATGAAGTCTGGCGTGACGCGTCGATCGGTGTCGAGCCCGGGGCTGCCGCCGCGTCGGCGGTGGCCGGCCGGGGTGCGGTCGATGATCATCGTGGGTGCCGTCGCAGCGATGGGGCTGTCCGAGGCCGCGTCCGCCGCGGCCGCCGCACTGCCCACCGCGACGGCCGTGTCGTCACCGGCTGTGGCCACCGTGGCCACCGTGGCGCCGGCGCCCTCGCTCGCCGACTGCTTCACCGCTGCCACGCCGATGACGACGGGTGACTCGCTCGGCGCCGTCCCCGCCGCCACGCCCGGCACCTTCGACGGCGTTCCCCTGAGCCTGGCGCAGGTTGCCGCCGCGCGAACCGTGGTGCTGGTCGGCCGCTCGATGAAGATCACCCGGCGGGGGGTGCGGATCGCCCTGGCCGTCGCGCTGCAGGAGTCGTCGCTCAACCCGGCCGCCGTCCGCGCCGACTACGTCGGGCTGTTCCAGCAGAAAGCCGATCAGGCCAGCGGTCTGTACCTGAACCACGACCGCCGCACCGCGGACGGCGCCGCGCGGATGTTCTTCGAGCAGCTCGTCGCCCGGGTCCCCGGGTACGACACCGACGCCCGGGCCGACTGGGAGGTCGGCGAGGTCGTCCAGCAGAGCGGCGTCGGCCGGAACGTCCTGCAGTGGTTCGGCGTCTCCGAGGCCCTGAGCAACGTCCTGAACCCGGTGATCCGGGTCGGCACCGCCGCCGCGAACGGCGCCTCGGCGCGCTCGGTCACCGCGGCCTCGGCCGCCACCGCCCGCACCGCGGGTTCCGCCGTCACGGACCTGCTGGCCGGTTCCATCCTGACCGCCGGCATGGCCGAGGCCGCTTTCGCCTCGACGCCGATGGCCGGGACCGGCGGGCTGGCCGGTGCCGGCACGTCCGCGGGCGTCACCGACACCGCGTCCGTGGCCGCCGCCCAGGCGGTCCCGGCGGCGCAGCTGTCGCCCCGGGTAGGCGCGGCCATCGTCCCGGCCCTGTACGCGGCGCCCGTGGCGGTGACGGCCCCGGCCGCCGCGCCGGCCACCTCCGGCGCCACCACAACCGACACCGCTCCGGCGACGGCCACCACCACCGCGACGACCAGCGCCACCACGGTGACCGGCACGACCGTCACCACGGTCACCTCCAACGGCATCGCCACGGTCCTCACGGTCACCGGCGCCGCCTCGACGACGTCGACGGCCACCGCGGCCGCCCCGACCACCACCGGGACGACCACAGCTCCGGCGACGACCACGGCTGCGGCCACGACGTCCGCTCCGGCGACCACGTCGGCTCCGGCGACCACATCGGCTCCGTCGACCACGGCCCCGGCCACGACGTCGGCTCCGGCGACCACGTCGGCCCCGGCGACCACGTCGGCTCCGGCGACCACGTCGGCTCCGGCGACGACGTCGGCTCCGGCCACGACGTCGGCTCCGGCGACCACGTCGGCTCCGGCGACCACGTCGGCACCGGCCACGACGTCGGCTCCGGCGACCACTCCGGCCACCACGACCGCCCGGACCAGCGCTGCCACCTCGGCGCCGGCCACGACGAAGTCGTCGACCAGCACGCCGTCCAGCACGACGAAGGCGGCTGCGACCACGACCGTGACCCGCCCCGCGGCCCCGGTCACGGCGGCCCCCGCCACCACGACCGCAGCGCCCGTCGCGCCGAAGCCCGTGCCGGCGCCGCCGGCGACCAAGGGTGACGACACCAAGCCGGACCCCGCCGTCGTCGACACTCCGGCGGCTCCGGTCCCCAGCGGCACCACCGACGACCCCAAGGTTGGCCGGGACGCACCCGCAGCCGGGTCCGGCGGCAGCTCGTCGACCCCGCAGTCGACGAACGACGGCGGCACCTCGGGCGGCACCGCCACACCGCCGACGTCCTCGGACTGCAGCGGCACCGGCACCGGCTCCACCACGTTCGACCCGGGCAACATCATCTCCGACGCGGTGTTCTACAACGCGACGGCGATGACCCGGACCCAGGTGGACCAGTTCGTCACCACCCAGGGCGCTGCCTGCACCTCGAGCTACTGCCTGAAGAACGTCCGGCTGACCACGCCGAACACCCCGGCGGACGCCTACTGCGCGGCCTACACCGGCGGCACCAACGAGACGTTCGGCGCCGTGCTGGCCAAGCTGTCGGTGGCCTGCAAGATCAACCCGCAGGTCATGCTGGTCACGCTGCAGAAGGAGTCGGCGTTGCTGACCCGGACGGACGTCAGCGCGGCGTCCTACGCCGCGGCCTACGGCTGGCACTGCCCGGACACCGGACCCGGCGGCACGGCCAACTGCGACCCGGCCTACGCGGGCCTGTTCAACCAGACCAAGGGCATGGCCCGCCAGTGGGCGCGGTACCGCGTCGACCCGGGCAAGTACAACTTCCACGCCGGCCAGACGGCCACCATCCTGTGGAACGTCGTCGAGTCCGGCTGTGGCGGTGCCCCCGTCTACATCCGCAACCAGGCCACTGCCTCGCTGTACAACTACACGCCCTACCAGCCGAACGCCGCGTCGCTCGCCGCCTACCCGGGCGTCGGGGACAAGTGCAGCACCTACGGCAACCGCAACTTCTTCTTCCTGTTCCAGAAGTACTTCGGCTCGACCGGCGGCGGTGCCTCGGCGGACATCCCGCTGAACGGCGTGACGGTCACCATCCCGTCGATCGCGCACGTGGCGCCTGCCGTGGCCGGCAAGCAGATCGTCGCCCCGAGCGCGGCGGTCGCCAAGGGCCTGGCCGCCGGCTTCGCGGCCATCGGCCTGCCGTACGTGTACGGCGGCGGCACCAACGGCGGCGGCGCCGACCAGGGCTGCGCCCGGGCCGGGGGAGAGCTGAACTCCTGCCAGGGCATCGTCGGGTTCGACTGCTCGGGCCTGACCGGCTACGTCCTCAAGCAGGCCGGCTACCAGATCCCGGGCTACTCCGGGGCGCAGCGGGCCGCCGGCACCTCGGTCCCGTGGTCGCAGGGCCGGCCGGGCGACATCATCGGCTACAACGGCCATGTGGCCGTGTACCTGGGTGTCATCGACGGCACGCCGTACCTGCTGGAGGCGCCGACCGTCGGGATGTTCGTCCAGATCCGGCCGGTGTACTACAGCAACGGCGGGGTGCCGGTCGACTCGGTGCTGCACCGCTACTGGAGCTGATCGGCTCCCTCCGGACCTGACCTCGACGGGCCCGCCGGCAGCTGCCGGCGGGCCCGTCGCCGTCCTCCCCGACGGTGCGGTCGCGCTCGCCCGGGCCGGCTAGGTGAGGGTGTCGAAGGGCGCCGCATACGCCAACCGGCCGCGGACCGCCGGGGCTCCGGGGCGCCGCCGGATCTGGAACGCCCAGGTGGGGATGGCGTCGCGCGGCCGCAGCACTCCCACCGGCTCGGCCTCGACGAAGCCCCAGCGTCCGTAGTAGCGGGGGTCGCCCCTATGACTGCCGGTTCCGGGCGGGCGTCGGTGACCGCCAGCCCGTACCGGACCAGCGCGGACCCGACGCCGCGACGCTGCACGTCGGGCTGCACGGCCAGCGGGCTCAGCTGCAGCAGCTCGACCGCCGGACCGTCCCCGTCCGACAGCACCGACGTCGTGAACAGCAGGTGCCCGACGACCCGCTTGTCGGCGGTCACGGCGACGAACGACAGCTCGCGCCAGGCGGTGTCGTCCCGCAGGGCGTCGACCAGATCCGCGACCGGCGGGCCGCCGAACGCCGCGGCGACCACGGCGCGCACGGCCGACCGGTCACCGGGCCGCTCCGGTCGGATGTCGACGTGCAGCGACTCGGGCGTGTCAGCCCCGGACGACGACGGCGTAGGACCCGGCGCCGAGCACCCGGTCGCCCGGGATCTGGTCGGCCGGGGTCAGCAGGGCGGTGAGGCGGCCGGTGGCGGGGTCGAGGTCCACGTCCTGCGCGGTGCCGACCTCGACGCCGTGGGTGGTCAGCACCCGCTTGCCGAGGATGGCGTGGTGCTTGTTGTGCAGGTCGTCGAGCACCGGGTCGCTGTCCAGCAGCACGTCGTCCGCGGGGACGGTGACCGCGTCGACGCCGAAGGCGGTGATGTCCGACCAGCGCAAGTAGCGGGCCTTGCCCTCGGTTCTGCTCAGAGCCAGCGCGACGACGCGCTGCTCGGAGAAGTCGACGACGTAGCCGTCGACCAGCCCCAGCTGCCGGGCGGACGAGGTGGACACCACCTTGCGGCCACGACCCTCGGTGAACAGCATCAGACGGCTCCCTCGTGCAGCTGCCGGCGGAAGGCGTCCACGGCGTTGCCGAAGCCCTCCATGTTGTCGGTCAGGAACTGCGTCGCCGAGGCCGGCACCATCAGGTGGGTACCGGACGCGGAGATGGTGTCCGGCAGCGGGATGAGCAGGGTCTGCTGGCCGCGGTTCAGGGTCTCGGCGGGATCGATCTCGTAGCCCACGACGTCGGCCTCGGCCTGCTCGCCCGGCAGGATCCCGATGACCACGTCGCGCACCCGGCCCAGGGCCGTCCCCTGGTCGGTCAGCACCTCGGAGCCGAGGACGTCGCCGACGCCCGCGCCGCCCGAGCTGGCCGCGGCGGACGCCAGCACCTCGTCGCGGGGCACGAACACCGCCTCGGACTCGACGATCACGGCGTCCGGCCCGAGCCCGACGACCGCGGGCCAGGGCAGCGCGGTCTTCAGGGGACCGGCGAACAGGCCGCGGCCGGCGAGGGTGAACGCCTCCACCCGGCCACCGTTGGCGCCGTAGACGATGTCCTTGATCTGCGCCACGTCCTCGCCGCCGAACGTGACGACGGGCTTCTTGGCCAGGTCGCTGGCCCGCAGCAGGGTGCTCACCGGTCCCGCCGCTTGCGGCCGTCGGCGATGATCACTCCGCCGGCGCGGCGGCGCGCCTGCAGTGCGATGAAGCCGCCCACCAGGATGGCGATCACCACCACCACGATGATCAGCCAGACCCACCAGTCCATGTCGACTCCCTCGCTCTCGCACGATGGGTGCTGCCTGCGGCGCGGTGCGTTCGGCCGTCCAGCTGCTGTGGTGCCCCGCGGCCGTCGCGATCAAGCAGGAGCCTAGGCCGACGGACCGCGGGCCGCTGGGTGTCTACAGCGTAAACCGCTGCCGGCGGCGCTGCTGCCGGCGGTGCCGGCCTGCCTCAGCCGACCACCGCCGAGTCGTCGATCTTGAGGATGCCGTCCTCGCGGACCATCGAGTACCGGGTCCGTTCCACGGCGGTCCGGCCGTCGGCGAACTGGTAGGTGATGGTGGCCTCGACGGTGCCCGGCGCCGAGCCCTGGGCGCCGGTGGCGCGGACGCTGTCGATGCCGTCCCAGAACCGTTGGTAGGCGGCGCGGCCGTGGGCGATGTCGGCCTGGAAGCGAGGGGTCAACCGCTTCCAGCCCTCGTCGGTGTCCCCGGGGAGCAGCGCGTAGTAGTCGGTCAGGGCCGACGCCAGCTGTGCCGCGGTCGGCGCCGCCCCGTCGTCGCCCGCTCCGGAGTCGCCCGGCTGCTGCCGGCTGGTGCCGTCGTCGCCCCCGCCCGTCCCGGCACCCGGGGTGGACGTCCCGGTCGTTCGGTCGTCGCCCTGGCCGCTGTCACCACCGCCGCTGTCACCACCGCCACTGTCGCCCCCACCCGTCCCGCCCTCGCCGCTGTCACCCCGGGCAGTGGTCGGGGTGGTGGCGACCTCGGTGGTGCGCGGGGTGGCGCGGGTGGTGACCGAGCCGGTGGTCGGGTCGGCCGTGGTGTCGTCGGCGGGTGCGGTGGGCGGCGCGGCCGCGGTGCCGGTCGACCGGCGGAAGCCGGTGGCCCCGGTGGCCCCGGTGGCCCCGGTGGCCCCGGTCGACCTGGTGGCCGTGCTGGGTGGTGTGGACGTGGCGGCCGCCGTCGAGGATGTCGACCGCCTGCTCGCCGGCGCCCCGCCCGCGGTGACCGTCGACGACGACCGGGCCGGCGTGCGGCCGCTGCCGGAGGAGCCGGTCGCGGAGGTGGAGGCGCCGGAGGTCCGCCCGGCGACCGGGTCGCCGGGGTCGCCGCCGGTGCTGCGGACCAGCACGGCGGTGACGACGGCGGCCACCACCAGGACGGCAGCCAGCAGCACCGCCAGCAGCCGCCGGCGTCGTGGGTCTCCCGCCGGCGCGGCCGCGGGCACGGGCCGGCTGGCGGGGACCCCTGGCGGGGCGTCCGCGCTCCCTGCCAGGCCTGGGGCCGAGGTGCGCGGGGACGGCGCGGCGCTCGGAGCCGGAGTGCGCGAGGCCGGGGTCGGCGTGCGTGGAGCCGGCGGGGGTGCGGAGGTGGCCGGCGGGCGCGAGGTGGGCGGCCGGACGGAGAGATCCACGGCGGTCGGTACGGGGACCGCGGCAGGAGCCCGGGGGGACGGCGCCGGCCGGGCGGCAGCGTCGGCCAAGGCCCGCTCCACCTCGGGCATCGGCGGGCGGGCGGCCGGATCGGCGGCCAGCATGCGCAGCAGCAAAGGCGTCCACGGGGTGACCCGCCCCGGCGGCGGCACCGCGCCGGACGCCACCCGGTGCAGCAGCGCCAGCGGGTTGTCGTCCTCGCCGAACGGCGGCGACCCCTCCAGCGCCGCCCACAGCGTCGCGCCCAGCGAGAAGACGTCGGACGCGAAGGAGGCCTCGCCGCCGCGGGCCACCTCCGGCGCCAGGTAGGCGGGCGTCCCGGTGAGCAGGCCGGTCGAGGTCAGCGTGACGTCGCCGATGGCGTGGGCGATGCCGAAGTCGGTGATCATCGCGGTGCCGTCGGCGGTGATCAGCACGTTGCCCGGCTTGACGTCCCGGTGCACCACGCCGACGCGGTGCGCGGCCGACAGCGCGGACGCCACCTGGGTGCCCATGCGTGCGGCCGGCGCCGGGTCGAGCGGGCCGCGCTCGCGCAGCACCGCGGCCAGGTTCGTCGACGGCACCAGCTGCATGACCAGGCAGGGCCGGCCGTCGTGGTCGACGACGTCGTAGAGAGTCACCGCGTAGGGGTGCTGCAGCCGGGCGGTCAGCCGCGCCTCGCGGATGACCCGGTCCTCCGCGAGCCGGGCGTCCTCCGGGCTCAGACCCGGCTGGATGCGCAGCTGTTTGACCGCCACCGGGCGCAGCAGCAGCTGGTCCCAGGCCTCCCACACCGATCCCATGCCGCCGGCGGCGAGCAGCCGGCCCAGCAGGTAGCGCCCGGCGAGCAGCGTGCCCGGTGTCGTCACCGCACCTCCGCTCCGCCCGTGCCTGCCCGTGTGGTCCGTGCCGTCGTCCGTGCCGTGGTCCGTGCCGCCTTCCGGCGACCGGATGCCGCCGGTGGCAGCCACCGACCCTAACCACGCTGCGGGGCACCCGTCCGGTACCCACGGCCTTTTCGTACCCACGGCCGCTCGCCACGACCGTGGACGGACCCCTCGAGGCGGGTGCGGGGAGAAATCACCGGTTCGGGCCGTTCGCGGTCGGCCCGTCGGTTTCCGGGCCGACCGGTGCGGAGCGCCGATCCGCCGGATGACCCGACCGGGCGGTGGCGGCCGGCGCCGTCGTCGGACCGGCGCCGGAGCTGCCACCACCGGTGGACGCAGGCAGGCGCGGAGTTGTCCACAGGTCCCGGCCGACCCCTGTCCCGGGCACTGACCTGCTGTTTAAGGTGCCCAGGTCGTGCAGGCGGGGACCACGGAGGGGTGGCGATGGGGGCGTTCGTCGGTGCCCTGGCCGGAGTCGGCCTGCTGCTCCTGTGGCACGGGTGCACGCGCCGGCCCCGCGCACCGCGGCCACGCGCCCGCACGGAGCGGATGCGCGAGGAGCTGGCCCAGGCCGGGCTGTCCGGCGTGTCCCCGCGGCAGCTGGTGGTGCTGCAGGTGCTGGCCGGTGTCCTGGTCGCCGTGGCGGCCCTGGTGGTCACGGTGTCCGTGTCGGTGTCCGTGATCTTCGGCCTGTTCGCCGCCGCCGGTCCGCGGCTGCTGGTGTCCCGGCTGCGGCGCCGGCGCCAGTCGGACCTGCGGGAGCTGTGGCCGGAGGTCGTGGACAACCTGACCTCCGGCGTCCGCGCCGGGCTGTCGCTGCCCGAGGCGCTGGCGGCGGTCGGGGTGCGCGGGCCGCAGCAGCTGCGCGCCGCTTTCGCCCAGTTCGGCACGGACTATCGGGTCACCGGACGGTTCGACCTGTGCCTGGACCGGCTCAAGGATGCGCTGGCCGACCCGGTGGGCGACCGGGTGTGCGAGTCGCTGCGGGTGGCCCGCGAGGTGGGCGGCACCGACCTGGGCCGGCTGCTGACGACGCTGTCCGCGTTCCTGCGGGAGGACGCCAGGACCCGTGCGGAACTGCTGGCCCGGCAGTCCTGGTCGGTCAACGCCGCCCGGATGGCGGTGGCCGCACCGTGGTTGGTGCTGGTCCTGCTGGCCACCCAGCGGGAGACCCTGTCCGCGTACGACACCCCCACCGGCACCTCGATCCTCGTGGTCGGCGCGGTGCTGTCGGTGGCCGCCTACCGGCTGATGGTCCGGATCGGCCGGCTGCCCGAGGACCGGCGGGTGCTGCGGTGAGCGGTGTCCGGTGAACCTCGCCGTCGTCGGCGGCCTGCTCGGGGCGGTCGCCGCGGCCGGCGTGCTGCTGGCCGTGCTGGCCGCCCCGCCGCTGCGCCGGCTCTCGCTCGGCGACCGGGTCGCGCCGTACCTGGGGGACACCTCGGCCCCGTCCCGGCTGCTGGCCGCGGACGCCGAGGCGGGACGCGGCGGGGCGCTGGCCCGGCTGACCGCCCCGGCCGTGCGGGACGCGGTGCGCTTCCTCGACCGGCTGGTCGGCGGCCAGGCGTCGGTGCGGCGCCGGCTGCAGACCCTCGACTCGCCGATGACCGTCGAGCAGTTCCGTGCCGAGCAGGTGGTGTGGGGCGCCGCCGGCGCGGCCACCGGGCTCGGCCTGGGGCTGCTCGCCGTGCTGTTCGGTCAGAGCAATCCCGTCGTGGTCGCGCTGCTGGTGCTGGCCTGCACCGCCGGCGGGGTGCTCGGCCGGGACTGGTGGCTGTCGCAGGCCGCCGCCCGCCGGGACGCCGACGTGCTGAGCGAGTTCCCGGTCGTGGCGGAGATGCTGGCGCTGGCCGTCACCGCCGGGGAGGGACCCGTCGGCGCCATCGACCGCATCTCGCGGCTGGCCCGCGGTCACCTGGTCGACCAGTTGGCGTCCATCCTCGCCGACACCCGTGCCGGCACACCGCTGCTCGCGGCCCTGACCGCGCTGCGCGACCGCACCCGGCTCGAGCCGCTGGCCCGGTTCCTGGACGGGATGGCCGTCGCCGTCGAGCGCGGGACACCGCTCGCCGACGTCCTGCGCGCCCAGGCCGCCGACGTCCGCGATCTGGGCAAACGCCGGCTGCTCGAGGCAGGCGGCAAGAAGGAGATCGCCATGATGGTGCCGGTGGTCTTCCTCGTCCTGCCGATCACGATCCTCTTCGCCCTCTACCCGGGCCTCATCGCCATCACCACGGTGGCCCGGTGAGATGCCCTGCCCTCCCGACCGTCCCGCTCCACCAGACCGAGGAGACCACCATGGTGAGCCGGCTGTTCCTGCTGCTGCTCGGTCGGCTGGCCGACCTGACCCGTCGCCCACCACCCCGCCGCCCGGCCGGCGCCGCCGACCGCGGCGACGTCCCGGGCTGGGTGATGATCACGGTGATGACCGCGATCGTGGTCATCGCCCTGCTCGCGGTGTTCAAGCAGCAGGTGCTGGACGCCGTCACCAACGCCTTCCGCACGGTCACCGGCTCCGGGGGCTGAACGGCCCGGCGGCCGCGGACGGCGACCGCGGCTCGGCGGTGGCCGAGTTCGCGATGGTGTCCGTCCTGCTCCTGCTGCTGTTCCTGGCCCTGGTCACCGTCGGGCTGTGGGCCTACGCCCGGACCCTGCTGACCTCCGCGGCGGCGCAGGCGGCGCGGTACGCGGCGAACGCCGACGTCCCGGACGCGGTGGCCGCCGACCGGGCGAGGGCCCTGCTGTCCGGGAGCGTGGCCGGCGGCACTGCCGGCACCGTCCGGTGCAGCTGGTCGGCGGACGGGCTGCTCGTCGAGGTCACCTGCACCATGCGGGCTCCCGGCCCGGTGGCCCTGCTCGACGGCGTGCTGCCGGACATCACCGTCACCGGGCACTCGCTGCGGGAGGAGAGATAAACACCGAGGACGCGGACACGGACACGGACACGGACACGGACCCGGGCGACGGGGACGCCGGCCGGGCGGTCGTCGAGGTCGTCGTGCTCGCCGTGCTGGTGTTGATCCCGGCGGTCTACATCCTGGTGGCGCTGCTGCGCATCCAGGCCGTGACCCTGGCGGTGGACCAGGCGGCGCGGGACGCCGGCCGGGCCATGGACTCGGCCGCGTCCGTCGCGGACGGGGCCGCGCGAGCGCGTGCCGTCGCCGAGATCGACCTTGCCGACCAGCGTCTCGGCGGCAGCGCGCTGACGGTGCGGTTCGTCGCCGCCGGATCCGCCTGCACGGCGGAGCACGAGATCGCGCCGTCGCTGGCCGCCGGCAGCGTCTACGACGTCTGCGTCACCGCGGTGCTGACCCTGCCCGGGGTGCCGAGCGTGATCTCCGGCCGGACCAACACGGTGACCGGCGTCTACACGGTGCACGTGGGCGAGCTGCGGGAGGGGGCGTGAGGCACGGGCGGGACCGCGGCTCGGTCACCCCGCTGGTGCTGGGCATGCTGGCCTGCCTGTTGCTGCTGGCGGCCGGCGTGACCGCGGCCGGGTCGGCCTTCCTGGGCGGGCAGCGCACACAGAACCTGTGCGACGGCGCCGCCGCGGCCGCCGCCGACGCCATCGACCCGCGGACGGGCGGCGCGGGACAGGAGGACGCCGCCGTCGCGGCCGCCCAGCGGTACCTGGCGGTCCGCGGCGAAACCGTCGGCGTGGTGGTCGGCGTCGACGCCGGCACCGTCCGGGTGACCTGCACCGCGGACGTCCCCGTCGCCTTCGGGGTGGTGTTCGGGCACCCGACGCTGCGGCGCACGGTCACCGCGGCGGGCACCCCGGTGTGGCGTGACCAGGCGCGCTGAGCCCAGGCTGTGCTGGTGACGGCCCTCCCGTCGTGCTTGCATGGCCGGCGTGAGCAGTCGCGAGGAGACCACCGGACAGTTCGCCGAGCCCGGAGCGGCCGGGCAGCCGGCGCACGAGCCGCACTCCAACCTGGGTCGGCTGAACTGGCTGCGGGCCGGGGTGCTCGGCGCCAACGACGGAATCGTGTCCGTCGCCGGGCTGGTGGTCGGCGTGGCCGGTGCCACCACCGCGCGCGGGCCGCTGTTCACCGCGGGTATCGCCGGGCTGGTGGCCGGCGCCGTGTCGATGGCGCTCGGCGAGTACGTCTCGGTGAGCAGCCAGCGGGACTCGGAGCGGGCGCTGCTGGCGCTGGAGGTGCAGGAGCTGCGGGATACGCCCGAGGAGGAGTTCGAGGAACTCGTCGCGCTCTACGAGGCCAAGGGTCTGCGGCCGGCGACGGCGCGGCAGGTCGCCACCGAGCTGACCGAGCACGACGCGCTGGCCGCGCACCTGGACGCCGAACTGCACCTGGACCCCGACGACCTGGCGAACCCGTGGCAGGCGGCGGGCGCGTCGGCGCTGTCCTTCACCCTCGGCGCGCTGCTGCCGCTGCTGGCGATCCTCCTGCCACCCCCGGCCTGGCGGGTGCCGGTGACGGTGGTCGCCGTCCTGCTGGCGCTGGCGTTGACCGGAGCCGGCAGTGCCCGGATCGGCGGAGCATCGGGACGGCTCGCCGTCGCCCGGGTGGTCACCGGAGGAGCCATCGGGCTCGCCGTCACCTATGCGATCGGCTCGCTGTTCGGCACCGCGGTGAGCTGACACCGGCGGCGGCATGCAGCGCGCGGCACGGGGAACAGTGCGGGCGTGCCACGACTGCGCAGAACGCACCCCGGCCAGCCCGGATACACCCGCCGCCGCCGCGGCAAGGGCTGGCAGTACCTGGACCGGACCGGCGCCGCCGTCCGCGACCCCGAGACCGTCGAGCGGATCAACGGACTCGTCATCCCACCGGCCTGGCAGGACGTCTGGATCACGCCCTACCCGAACGGTCACCTGCAGGCGGTCGGGACGGACGCCGCCGGCCGGCGCCAGTACCTCTACCACCCGTACTGGCAGGAGAGCCGGCACCGGGCCAAGTTCGAGCGGGTCATCGACTTCGGCAAGCAGCTGCCGAGCGCGCGCCGCACCGTCGACCAGCACCTGGCCCTGCCCGGGATGCCGCGAGAACGCGCCCTGGCCACCGCGTTCCGGCTGCTGGACCGCGGGCACTTCCGCATCGGCGGCGAGGTGTACGCCGAGACCAACGGCAGCTTCGGGCTCGCGACGCTGCGCCGCGAGCACGTCCGCCGGGAACGCAACCAGCTGGTCTTCGACTACACCGCCAAGTCCGGCCTGCACCGCATCGAGCGCATCGAGGACCCGGAGCTGCTCGACGCGGTCGGCACCATGCGGCTGCGCCGCGGCGGCGGCGACGAGCTGCTGGTGTTCCGGGACGGCCGGCACTGGCGGCACATCGGATCCGCCGACATCAACGCCTATCTCAAGGACGTGCTGTCGGAGAACATGTCCGCCAAGGACTTCCGCACCTGGCACGGGACGGTGCTGGCCTCCGTGGCGCTCGCGCAGCTGGCCACCGCCCGTGACCCGCGGCGCAAGCCGTCCAAGACGGCGACCGCCAAGGCGGTCCGCACCGCGGTGGTCGCCACGTCCCAGCTGCTGGGCAACACGCCCGCGGTGGCGCGGTCGTCGTACATCGACCCGCGGGTGATCTCCGCCTACGAGCAGGACCAGACCGTGTCCACCGCCGTCACTCGGGCGCTGCGCACGCTGGCCGCGGACCTGCCGGACCTGACGGACGCCGAACAGGTCGGCCTGGTGCTGTCCCGGGTCGCCGCCGTGCCGGCCGTGGAGAAGGCGGTCCTGACCCTGCTGCAGTCCTGACGCCGGCCGGCGGCCGGCCGGCGGCCGGCACCGTCAGCCGGCTCGGCCCCCGGGCCGGGCGGCCGCGCCGTGCAGTGCGGTGGCGTCCGCGAGGACCGCGGCGGCGTCGGGGGAGTTCGGCACGTCGAGCGCGGCGCCGGCGGTCCCGATCGCGGCGACGACGTGTCCGGGGTGCTCGTCGGCCGCCACCGCGTCCGCGTGCACGAAGTGCCGGCCGCGCAGTGCGGACGCCACCACGGCCACGAGCAGCAGGACGACCGAGGCCGTGAACGCCACCACCAGGCCGTGGTGGAAGGCGTCGGAGATCAGGTGCGGGAAGAAGGTGCGGCCCGTCAGCGTCGCCACGTCCGCGCCGCCCCCGGCCTGCAGCTGCGCCGGGTCGACCTCCTGCAGCAGCTGCCGGACCGGGTTGTCGCCGAGGAACGCGGCGAACAGCGTGCCGACCGGCGGCACCCCGGAGATGGCCGTCGCCGCCTCGGGGTGCACGCCGAGGCCGGTCAACCCGTCGTACAGCGAGGACGGCAGGCGGCTGGACAGGCCCACCGCCATGAGCGTGAAGAATCCGCCCATCGACAGCACCATGCCGGCGTTCATGCCGGTGGCCCGGACGCCCGACGCGGCCCCGCGCTGCGCGGCCGGCACCGCGTTCATGATCGCCGCGGAGTTCGGCGCCGCCAGCAGGCCGGAACCGATCCCGTTGAGCGCCAGCAGGGCGGCGAACACCGGGTAGGAGAAGTCGGCCGGGACGAGCATGAGACCGACGAAGGTCAGCGCGGTCAGCAGCAGGCCGCCGGTGGCGAACAGGCGGGCGCCGAACCGGTCCGACAGCGCCCCGGACAGCGGACCGGCGACCAGGAAGCCCACGGTGAGCGGCAGCATGTAGATGCCGGCCCACAGCGGCGTCTGCTCGAAGTCGTACCCGTGCAGCGGCAGCCAGATGCCCTGCAGCCAGATGATCAGGATGAACTGCAGCCCGCCGCGGGCCATCGCGGACAGGAAGTTGACCAGGTTGCCCGCGGCGAAGGCCCGGATGCGGAACAGCCGCAGATCCACCATCGGGTCGGTGACGCGGAGCTCGATCGCGACGAAGGCGGACAGCAGCACCACTCCGCCGATCAACCCCGTGAGCACGGTCGGGCTGGTCCAGCCTATGGTGTGCCCGCCGTAGGGCTGCAGGCCGTAGGTGATCGCCACCAGCAGGGCCACCAGTCCCGCACCGAAGGTCAGGTTGCCCCACCAGTCGATGCGCGCGGCCGTCGCCGTCCGGCGCGAGTCGTGCAGCGTCCGGTACCCCATCCAGGTGCCCCAGAGGCCCACCGGCACCGAGACCCAGAAGACCGCCCGCCAGCTCCATTCGGACAGCAACCCGCCGATGACCAGGCCGAGGAACGAGCCGGCCAGGCCGGCGACCTGGTTGACGCCCAGCGCGAAGCCGCGCCGGGCCGGTGGGAAGGCGTCGGTGATGATCGCCGTGGAGTTGGCGGTCACCATGGCTCCGCCGACGCCTTGGACCACCCGCAGCACGATGAGCTCGACCGCCCCCGCGGCGCCGCCCGAGGGCACCAGCGCGCAGGCCACGGACGCCACGGTGAAGATCAGGAAGCCGAGGTTGAACAGCCGGGCCCGGCCGTACTGGTCGCCGAGCCGGCCGAAGGTCACCACCAGCACCGCGGTGACCAGCAGATAGCCCATGAGCATCCAGAGCAGGTAGGAGATGTTCTCCGGTGCCAGGGGATCCAGGCCGAGTCCGGCGAAGATCGCCGGCAGGGAGATCAGCAGGATCGACGAGTTCAGGGTCGCCGCCAGCACGCCGACCGTGGTGACCGACAGCGCGGTCCGCCGCCGGTGTGCCTGCGCCCGGTCCACTCCGGTGGTGTGCATCGCGCCTCCCGTTCCGCAACTGGTTGCCGATGCTAACGAATTGCCCGGGCGACGGAACCCCTCCCCGGTGTGGCGCCCGACGCACCGCCCGGTCCGCCCCGGCGCCCGGCTTGCAGGGCGTGCACTACCCTGGGACCCGGTGAGCCGGGAAGTCTGGTCGGCGCGTGACTCGCCCGTGCCCGACTCCAGGAGCCGCCCGTGCCCGCACCCTCCGACCTCCCCGTGCTCCGGCTGTTCGGTCGCGGGTCCTGGCCCGAGTACGGCCGGATCGCCGCGATCCTGCGCCGGGAGACCGTCGGCGGCGTGCTGCTGCTGGCCGCGACCGTGCTGGCGCTGGCCTGGGCCAACTCGCCGTGGGGCGAGAGCTACCAGTGGTTGCGCGAGGTGCGGCTGGGGCCCTCCGCGCTGCACCTGGACCTCTCGCTCGAGCAGTGGGCGGCGGACGGCCTGCTGGCGATCTTCTTCTTCGTGGCCGGGCTGGAGCTGAAACGGGAGTTCGTCGCCGGCGACCTGCGCAGCGTCCGGCGGGCCGCCGTGCCGGTGGCCGCCGCCGTCGGCGGCATGGCCGTCCCGGCGTTGATCTACGTCGGGATGAACCTGGGGTCGCACGACGGGGCGCTGGCCGGCTGGGCCATCCCGACGGCCACCGACATCGCGTTCGCGCTGGCCGTGCTGGCGGTCATCAGCACCCACCTGCCGTCGGCGTTGCGGACGTTCCTGCTGGCGCTGGCGGTGGTCGACGACCTGCTGGCCATCGTGGTCATCGCCTTCTTCTACTCCGCCGAGCTGCACCCGCTCTACCTGGTGCTGGCGCTGCTGCCGCTGGCGGCGTTCACCGTCGCCGTCCAGCGCCGGGTCCGCAACCCGGCGGTGCTGCTGCCGCTGGCGGTCGCGACCTGGGCGCTCGTGCACGCCTCGGGCATCCACGCCACCGTCGCCGGCGTGCTGCTCGGCTTCGCGGTGCCGGTGCTGAGCAGCCGGTCTGCCGGCGGTCCGGACGCCGGGCCCGGGCTGGCCGAGCATTTCGAGCACCGCTTCCGCCCGCTGTCGGCCGGGGTGGCGGTGCCGGTCTTCGCCTTCTTCGCCGCCGGCGTCGCGGTCGGCGGTTGGAGCGGGTTGACCGCATCGCTCTCGGACCGGGTGGCGCTCGGGATCGTCGTCGGCCTGGTGCTGGGCAAGGCGGTCGGCGTGCTCGGTGGCACGGCGCTGGCGTCCGCGGTCTTCCGGATGCCCCTGGCCGAGGGACTGCGGTGGCGGGACATCGCCGGGGTGGCCGTGCTCGCCGGGATCGGCTTCACGGTGTCGTTGCTGATCGGCGACCTGGCGTTCGGGGCCGGGACCGAGCGGGACGACCGGGTCAAGGTGGGCGTGCTGGCCGCCTCGTTGCTCGCGGCGCTGCTGGCCTCGGTGTTCCTGCGCGCCAGTAACCGGACCTGGCGCCGGTTCGCCGTGGAGGAGGCCGAGGACGCCGACCAGGACGGCGTGCCGGACGTCTTCGCGACGGACCGGCCACGTAGCGGGGCCTGACGCCGGGTCCCGCCGGGAGCCGGCCGCCGCGCGGCACTGCGGCCGGCCGGCAGGTCCGATAACGTCCCGTCGGTGCCCGCCCTCCCGGAGCCCGCCGGTCGCGCGCTGGTGCGGCGCCCCGGTCCGGCCGTCGCGGACGGGCTGCTGACGCACCTGAAGCGCACCCCGGTGGACGCCGCGCGGGCGCTGGAGCAGTGGACCGGCTACGTCGCTGCCTTCACCGCCGCCGGCTGGGACGTGGTCGAGGTGCCCGAGGCGCCGGAGCACCCCGACGCCGTCTTCGTCGAGGACACCGCGGTCGTGGTCGGCGAGGTCGCGATCGCCTGCCGTCCGGGCGCGCCGTCCCGCGAGGGCGAGGTGGCGGGCACCGTCGCCACCCTGACCGGCCTCGGGTACCCGGTGCTGCGGATGCGCGAGGGTCACCTCGACGGCGGTGACGTCCTGCAGGTCGGGATGCGGATCTACGTCGGTACCGGAGGCCGCACCGACGCGGCGGGCGCCGCGGAGTTCGCCCGGCTGATCGAGCCGCTCGGCCGGACGGTGAGGCCGGTGCCGCACGGCGCCGCCCTGCACCTCAAGTCGGCCGTCACCGCCCTCCCGGACGGCACCGTCCTCGGGCACCCGGCGCTCGCCGGTGACCCGCCGGCCTTTCCCGGCGCCCGGCCGGTCCCCGAGCAGAGCGGTTCCCA
Source organism: Nakamurella endophytica (assembly GCF_014646215.1). Taxonomy (GTDB): domain Bacteria; phylum Actinomycetota; class Actinomycetes; order Mycobacteriales; family Nakamurellaceae; genus Nakamurella; species Nakamurella endophytica. Next base: position 204,139 of record NZ_BMNA01000005.1, on the reverse strand, counting down.
CGTCGTCGATCTCGGCGGCGGACGGGTGCTGCTGGCGGCGTCCGCCCCGCGCACCGCCGTGCTGCTGGCCGACCTGGGCTGGACGCCGGTACCGGTGGACATCGAGGAGTTCGAGCGGCTCGAGGGCTGCGTCACCTGCCTGTCGGTGCGGCTGCGCCGACCACCGCAGACCGTCCCGGCGCCACCCCCGGCGCCGGGCGGACCAGGACGAGCAGAGGTGGGCACATGAAGAAGCTGATCAACAACCCGTCCGACGTCGCCGCCGAGTCGCTGGCCGGGATGGGGCTCGCGCACCCCGACCTCTTGCGGGTGCACACCGACCCGGCCTGCGCGGTCCGGGTCGACGCCCCGGTGGCGGGCAAGGTCGCCCTGGTGTCCGGCGGCGGCAGCGGCCACGAGCCGCTGCACGCCGGCTTCGTCGGCCCGGGGATGCTCGACGCCGCGGTGCCCGGTGCCGTGTTCACCTCGCCGACGCCGGACCAGGTGCAGGCCGCCGTGGCCGCGGTCGACGGCGGCGCCGGCGTGCTGCTGCTGGTGAAGAACTACACCGGGGACGTGCTCAACTTCGAGATGGCCGCGGAACTGGCGGCCGCCGAGGGCGTCGCCGTCGAGACCGTCGTCGTGGACGACGACGTCGCGGTGCAGGACTCGACCTACACGGCCGGCCGGCGCGGCGTCGCCGGCACGGTGCTGGTCGAGAAGATCGCCGGCGCCGCGGCCGCCCGCGGCGACGACCTCGCGGCCGTCGCGGGGATCGCCCGGCGGGTGGTCGGCGCCACCCGCACCATGGGCGTCGCGCTGACCGCGTGCACCGTGCCGCACTCCGGCACGCCGTCGTTCGAGCTCGGCGAGCAGGAGATCGAGATCGGCATCGGCATCCACGGCGAGCCCGGCCGGGAGCGCCGGCCGCTGGTGCCGGCCGACGAGCTCGTCCGCCTGCTGCTGGATCCGGTGCTCGCCGACCTGCCGTTCGAGGACGGCGACCGGGTTCTGCTGCTGGTCAACGGCATGGGGGCGACGCCGCTGTCCGAGCTGTACGTCGCCTACCGGGCGGCCCGCGGGGTGCTCGACGGGCGCGGCGTCACGGTGGAGCGCTCGCTGGTCGGCAACTACACCACCGCGCTGGACATGGCGGGCTGCTCGGTGACGCTGCTGCGGCTGGACGACGAGCTGCGCGACCTGTGGGACGCCCCGGTGCACACGGCGGCACTACGGTGGGGCGCATGACGGACGTCTACGACACCGCCGCGACCGTGTCGGCGGTCCGGGCGGCCGCCGCCATGATCGCCGGGCACAAGGCCGAGCTGACCCGGCTCGACCAGGCGATCGGCGACGGCGACCACGGCGAGAACCTGGCGCGGGGGTTCCACGCGGTCCTGGTCAAGCTCGAGTCGGCGGCGCCGGCGACCCCGGCCGACGCCCTGAAACTCGTTGCGACAACCCTGATCTCGACGGTCGGTGGGGCGTCCGGCCCGCTGTACGGCACGGCGTTCCTGCGGGCGTCGACGGCGCTCGCCGGTGCCGCCGAGCTGACGCCCGAGCTGGTCGCGGCCGCGCTGGCCGCCGCCCGGGACGGTGTGGTCGCCCGCGGCAAGGCCGAGCCGGGCGACAAGACCATGGTGGACGCCCTCGGTCCGGCCGCCGAGGCGGCCCGGGCGGCCGCGGACGGCGGCGGCGGGGTCCGCGAGGTGCTGGCTGCTGCGGCCGACGCGGCGGCCCGCGGGTCGGAGGCCACCGTCCCGCTGCAGGCCCGCAAGGGCCGGGCGTCGTACCTGGGCGAGCGGTCGGTCGGCCACGTCGATCCCGGCAGCCGCAGCACCGCCTACCTGCTGGCGTCGTTCGCCGCTGGGGCCACCGGCGCCGCCGACGACTCCGACCGGTCATGACCGTCGGGCTCGTCCTGGTCTCGCACAGCCGCGAGGTCGCCTCCGGGACCGCCCAGTTGGCGGCGCAGATGGCCCCGGACGTCGCCATCGCACCCGCCGGCGGCCAGGAGGACGGGTCCATCGGCACGTCCTTCGACCTGGTCAGCTCCGCCATCCAGGAGGTTGCCGACGGCGAGGGCGTCGTCGTCCTCTACGACCTGGGCAGTGCCCTGCTGACCACCGAGACCGCGCTGGAGTTCCTGGATCCGGACGTCGCGCAGAAGGTCTGGATCGTCGACGCGCCGCTGGTGGAGGGCGCGCTGGCGGCGGCGGTCAGCGCCCAGGGTGGCGCGGACGCACCGCATGTCGCGGCCGCCGCCCGGGACAGCGTCGGGCCCGGCGACACCGCCGTGCACGGACCGGCCGGAGCCTCCGGCGACACCCCGCCCCCAGCCGTCCCGCTGCCGGACGGTGCTGCCGATCCCGCAGCCGGCGACGCGCAGGACGCCGAGGACGCCGAGGACGCCGAGCCGGTGGCCACGCGCACGGTCCGGCTGGTGAACCCGCTCGGGCTGCACGCCCGCCCCGCCGGTGCGCTGGTCCGGGCGCTGGACCGGGTCACCGCCGAGGTCACGCTAGGCCGGCCGGGAGAGCCGCAGGTACCCGTCCGGGCCGTGCTGCGGGTGGTGGCGCTGGCGCTGCGCGGCGGCGAGACCGTCGAGCTCGCCGCCCGCGGGCCGGACGCGGCGCACGCCGTGCAGCAGCTGGCCGACCTGATCGAGGAGGGCTTCGGCGAAGCCCCGGCCACGGGCCGGATCCCGCCGTTCGCCATGGGTGCGGCGCGGGCACGGCTGGGCAACACTCCGCCGGTGCGCCGGCTGCCGCGTGCCGTGGTCGAGGACGGCACGCTGCGCGCCGTCCCGGGCGCCCCGGGGAGCGCGGTCGGCCGGCTGCGCCGGCTGGACCGGGCGCCGGTCACCCTGGCCGGCGTGCGCGACACCGCTGCCGCACCACCGGACGCCGGCCCGCTCGACCGGGACCACCAGCGGCAGCTGCTGGTCTCGGCGCTGCGGTTGGCCCGCCGCCGGCTGTCCACCGGCAACGAGTTCGAGGTGGCCCACGGGGCGCTGCTGGCCGATCCGGACCTGCGCGAGGCGGCGGACCGCCGGCTGGTCGGCAGCGACGTCCTGGCCGCCGAGGCGTGGTGGACCGCGGTGCAGAAGCGTGCCGACGAGCTGGCCGCCGACCCGGACGAGCTGGTGGCCGCCCGGGCGGTGGACGTGCGGGAGGCCGGCGCCGCGGTGCTCGCCGAGCTGGGCGTGACGGTCGACCGCATCCCCGCCGACCTGACAGGGGCGGTGGTGGTGACCGACGACCTCGGCCCCGGGGAGGTGCCGGTGCTCGTCGAGCGGGGCGCCGTCGGCGTCGCGCTGGCCCGCAGCTCGGTCACCGCGCACGCGGTGATCGTGGCGCGGGGATTGGGGCTGCCGGTGGTGCTCCAGGCCGGGGACGAGCTGTCCCGGATCGCGCCGGGCACCGTGGTCGTCCTCGACGGCGACGCGGGGACCGTGCGCATCGACCCGCCCGCCGCGGAGCAGGCAGCGGCCCGGGCCGTGATCGCCGCCCGTGCCGAGCGCACCCGCCGGCAGGTCGCGGCGGCGGCGGAGCCGGTGGTGCTCCCCGACGGGCGGCACGTCGCGGTCGTCGCCAACATCGGCTCCGTCGCCGACGCCCGGGCGGCCGTGGCCTCGGGCGCCGACGGGGTCGGTCTGCTGCGCACCGAACTGCTGGTGCTCGACCGGGACACCCTGCCCGACGAGGACACCCAGGTGGCCGACCTCCGGGAGATCCTCGAGGTGCTCGGCGACCGTCCCGTCGTCGTCCGGGTGCTCGACGCCGGCGGCGACAAGCCGGTCACCGCACTGAACCTGGACAACGAGCACAACGGCTTCCTCGGCCTGCGCGGCCTGCGGTACCTCTTGGTGCACCCGGACATCCTGCGCATCCAGCTGCGTGCGGTGCTGCGGGCGGCCGTCGGGCACCGGGTGTCGCTGATGGCGCCGATGGTGACGGTGGCCGACGAGGTGCGCAGCTTCCGGGCAGCCGTCGAGGACGCCGCCGAGTCGCTGCGCCGGGACGGCACGCCGTTCCGGATGCCCGAGCAGGTCGGCGTGATGGTCGAGGTGCCCGCTGCCGCGCTCGCCGCCGATGAGATCTGCGCGGTCAGCGATTTCGTCTCGGTCGGCACGAACGACCTCACGAGCTACACCATGGCCGCCGACCGCACGGTGACCGAGGTGCTGCACCTGCTGGATCCCGCGGCCACCGCGGTGCAGCGGATCCTGGACCAGCTGTGCGCGCATGCGGCCGCCGCCGGCGTCCCGGTCGCCGTCTGCGGTGAGATGGCCGGGATGACCGAGTTCGCGGCGGGTCTGGTCCGGCGCGGCGTCCACGAGCTGTCGATGGCGCCCGCACGCATCCCGGTGATCAAGGAGCTGCTCCGCGACACGGCCTAGAGTGGGGCCCGCCCCGTCCGGCCACCCAGAGGTGTCGCACATGACCCAGCCCGCCCGCAGCACGCTCCCCGTCCTGGACCTGTCCCGGCTCGACGCCGGCCCGCAGGAGCGGCAGGCGTTCCTCGACGACCTGCGGACCGCCACCCACGAGGTCGGCTTCTTCTACCTCGTCGGGCACGGCGTGCCGGCGGAGCTCACCGCGGAGCTGCTGTCGGTCGCCCGGCGGTTCTTCGCGCTGCCGGAACAGGACAAGCTGGCGATCGAGAACGTCAACAGCCCGCACTTCCGCGGCTACACGCGGGTCGGCGGCGAGCGCACCCAGGGCGCCGCGGACTGGCGGGAGCAGATCGACATCGGCCCGGAGCGGCCCGCCGTGCCGCGCGGCGACGGCGTGCCGGACTGGGAGCGGCTGGAGGGCCCGAACCAGTGGCCCGACGCGCTCCCGGACCTGCGCGAGGTGGTGGGCCGGTGGGACGCCCAGCTGACCGCGGTGGGCCTGCGGCTGCTGCGTGCCTGGGCGGTGTCGCTGGGCCAGCCGGAGAACGTTTTCGACGCGGCCTTCGCCGAGCGGCCCTCGACCCTGATCAAGATCGTCCGGTATCCGGGCCGCGCCGACGAGGAGAGCACCCAGGGCGTCGGCGCGCACAAGGACTCCGGTGTGCTCACCCTGCTGCTGGTCGAGCCGGGTAAGCAGGGCCTGCAGGTCCGGCACGGCGACGGTTGGATCGACGCGCCGCCGATGGAGGGGGCGTTCGTCGTGAACATCGGCGAGCTGCTCGAGGTGGCCACCGGCGGCTACCTGACCGCCACGGTGCACCGCGTGGTCTCGCCGCCCGCCGGGACGGACCGGATCTCGGTGCCGTTTTTCTACAACCCCGCCCTGTCGGCGCGGGTGCCGCGGATGGAGCTGCCGCCCGAGCTGGCCGCCGAGGCCACCGGGATCACCGCCGACCCGGACAACCCGATCTTCGACACCTACGGCGCCAACGCGCTCAAGAGCCGGCTGCGCGCCCACCCGGACGTCGCGCAGGCACATCACGCCGACCTCCTGGCCCGGGCGTAGGTCGAGGCGCCGTGAGCGGCGCCGTCGTCCTCGTGGTGCTGGTCGCCGCGCTGCTGCACGTCCTGTGGAACTCGCTGGTCAAGACCGCCGCCGACGGCACGCTGGCGACCTCGGCGGTCGCCGCCGGTGGCGGGGTGCTCTGCGCCGCCGCGCTGCCGTTCCTGCCGGCCGTGCACGCGGCGGCGTGGTGGAACGTCGCGGGCTCGGTGGTGCTGCAGGCGGTGTACTACCCGCTGGTCGCGGCCACCTACCGGGCCGGCGACATGAGCGCCACCTACCCGTTGATGCGCGGGACGGCGCCGTTGCTGGTGGCGCTGGTCAGCGGTCCGGTGCTGGGCGAGCGGCCCGTGGCGGGGCAGTGGTTCGGCGTGGCCCTGATCTGCGCCGGCATCTGGCTGCTGGCGCTGGGCCCGGCACTCGGGCCGGCGCTGGGACGGAGCCGGACCGGCCGGCTGCCCCCGCGCCGGGCGACCGGACTGGCCCTGGTCACGGCGGCGGTCATCGCCGCGTACACGGTGGTCGACGGGGCGGGCGTCCGGCGCTCCGGTGCGCCGGCGACCTACACGGCATGGATCTTCCTGGGCACCGCGGTGCCGATGGTGGTGCTCGGCCTGCGGCGACTGCGCCGAGCGGCACCCGCGGCGCAGCTGCCGCGGTGGTGGGTGGCCCCGGTGGGCGGCGCGGCGAACGTCGGCGCCTACGGCCTGGCGCTGTGGGCGATGACCCGGGCGCCGGTGGCGCCGGTGGCGGCGCTGCGCGAGACGTCGATCGTGTTCGCCACCGTGGTGGCCGGCACGCTGCTGCACGAGCGCGTCGGACCGGCCAGGGCGGCGGCGGCGGTGGTCATCGCGGCCGGGGCGGTGGTGCTGCGCCTGGCCTGACGGGGCGTCGTCGGTAGGGTCGGCGGATGGCACCGGACGGGCACTGGGCGTCGTTGTACCGGCACGGTTTCGGCCGGGTGGCCGCCTGCACCCTGCGGACGGCCCTGGCCGACCCGGACGGCAACGCCGCGAGCATCGTCGACGTCACCCGGGACCTGGACCGGGAGGGCGTCGCGGTGGCCCTGTTCCCGGAACTGTCGATGACCGGGTACTCGCTCGAGGACCTGTTCGGGCAGGACGTGGTCCTCGACGCGGTGCACGGCGCGATCGGCCGGCTGCTCGCCGAGACCGCCGACCTGCTGCCGCTGATCGTCGTCGGCGCGCCGCTGCGGCACCGGGAGCGGCTGTACAACACCGCCGTCGTGCTCCACCGCGGCCGGCTGCTCGGGGTGGTGCCCAAGATCCACCTGCCCAACTACCGGGAGTTCTACGAGCGGCGGCAGTTCGCCTCCGGTGCCGGTGTCGTGGGCGAGCAGATCCAGGTGGCGGGCCGGACCGTCCCGTTCGGCACCGACCTGCTGTTCGAGTGCCAGGACGTCGCCGGGCTGACGGTGGGCGTCGAGATCTGCGAGGACATGTTCGTCCCGGTGCCACCGTCGGCCGGGCTGGCACTGGCCGGTGCCACCGTGCTGCTGAACCTGTCCGGCAGCCCGATCACCATCGGCCGGTCGACGACCCGAAACCTGTTGTGCCGCTCGCAGTCCGTGCGGACGCTGTCGGCCTACCTGTACGCCGCCGGCGGGACCGGCGAGTCCACCACGGACCTGAGCTGGGACGGCCAGACGTCGATCTTCGAGAACGGCGTGCTGCTGGCCGAGGGGCCGCGCTTCGCCGGCCGGAACCTGGCCACCGTCGCCGATCTCGACCTGGACCTGCTCCGTCAGGAGCGGGCACGGATGGGGACCTTCGAGGACAACCGGGCGGTGGTCGGCACGTCGGGCGGCTACCGCAGGGTCGGGTGGACGCTGGCGCCGCCGGACCGCGACCTGGGTCTGCTGCGCACCCTGGAACGCTTCCCGTTCGTGCCGTCCGACCCGGACCGGCTGGCGCAGGACTGCTACGAGGCCTACAACATCCAGGTCGACGGGCTGGTGCAGCGGCTGCGCGCCACCGGCGCCCAGCGCGTGGTCATCGGCGTCTCGGGCGGCCTGGACTCCACCCATGCGTTGATCGTCGCCGCCCGCGCCATGGACCTGCTGGGGCTGCCGCGCACCAACATCCTGGGCTTCACCCTGCCCGGTTTCGCCACCAGCAGCAGCACCAAGGGCAACGCGCACACCCTGATGTCGGCACTGGAGATCACCGCCGGGGAGGTCGACATCCGTCCCGCGGCCCGGCAGATGCTGTCGGACATGGACCATCCGTTCGCCCGCGGCGAGAAGGTCTACGACACCACGTTCGAGAACGTGCAGGCCGGGCTGCGCACGGACTACCTGTTCCGGCTGGCCAACCGGCACGGCGGCATCGTGCTGGGCACCGGCGACCTGTCGGAGCTCGCACTGGGCTGGTGCACGTACGGCGTCGGCGACCAGATGTCGCACTACAACGTCAACGGCGGCGTGCCGAAGACGCTGATCCAGTACCTGATCCGCTGGGTGGCCGACACCGGCGACTTCTCCCGGCAGGTCGCGGAGGTGCTCGGCGCGATCCTGGCGACCGAGATCTCGCCGGAGCTGGTGCCGGTGGAGGAGGGCGAACCGCCGCAGAGCACGGAGGCCGCGATCGGGCCGTACGAGCTGCAGGACTTCACGCTGTTCCACGTGCTGCGCTACGGGTTCCGCCCGTCCAAGATCGCGTTCCTGGCCCAGCACGCGTGGCGCGACGTCGACGTCGGGCCCTGGCCGGTCGGTTTCCCGGACGAGCGGCGACGTGCCTACGACCTGCCGCAGATCCGGCACTGGCTCACCGTGTTCGTGCGCCGCTTCTTCGGTTTCGCCCAGTTCAAGCGCTCGGCCCTGCCCAACGGGCCGAAGGTCTCGGCCGGTGGGTCGCTGAGCCCGCGCGGCGACTGGCGGGCTCCGTCGGACTCGACCGCCGCCGTCTGGCTCGCCGAGATCGAGCGGTCGGTGCCCGACGAGCCGACCAAGGACTGACCGGCGGTCAGCCCCGGCGGTGCTCGACCAGCAGCGCCGCCATGTCGTCGAGGCCGAAGAACGCCGCGATCTCGGCCGGTGTGCGCCCGCCCGCCTCGGGATCGGCCCCGGCGTCCAGCAGGCTGCGCACCAGGTCCGGGTCGTTCCGGAAGACCGCCGCACCCAGCGCGGTCTGGCCCTGGTCGTTGACCCGGTCGGTGTCGGCGCCCCGGGCCAGCAGCATCCGGACGGTGTCCGGCCGCCGGTGGTAGGCGGCCAGCAGCAGCAGCGTGTCGCCGCGGCCGTTGGTCAGGTTCACCGGGACGCCGGCCTCCAGCAGCGCGGCCAGCTCGTCGGTGACGCCGCCGCGGGCCAGGTCGAAGATCTGCCCGACCTTGGCCAGCTCCTCCTCGGTGAACGGCTCCCGCGGGTCCGGCCCGCCCGTCACGGCAGGTCCCGGCGGCGGGGCCGCAGCCGCACGCCCGGCAGCGGCGGCGCCGGTATCCGGAGTGCGCCGTGTGCCGGGATGTGGCCGAAGCGCTCGCTGCCGGCCTCCCACTCGGCCCGCGCCGCCACCACCTCGTCGTGACTGCGGGCCACGAAGTTCCACCACATCACCAGATCCTCGCGGAACGGCGGACCGCCCAGCAGCAGCACCCGCGCTCCGGGCCCGGCGGTCAGCCGCAGCCGGGACGTCCCGGTGGGCAGGTGACCGAGCGAGCCGCCCGGGACGGGCACGCCGTCGACCTCGACCGGTCCGGACAGCGGCACGACCGCGTGCTCGTGGGTGGGGTCCACGGGCAGCTCGACCGTCCGCCCGGTGGCGGGCCAGCGCAGGTCCGCGCCGACCACCGGACCCGCCACCCACGCCGGCGACCGGACCCCGGCGAGCGCTCCGACCACGACGGTGACGTCCACGCCGTCGACAGCCAGGTGCGGCAGCTCGCGGTGCTGCTCGAACCGGCGCGCACCGTCCCGGACGCCGTCGGGCAGGGCGATCCACAGCTGCGCCAGGTGGGTGGGAGCCGTGGTGGGCACGGACATCTCGGAGTGCGCGATGCCGTGCCCGGCCGTCATGATGTCCAGCTCGCCGGGCCGGACGACCACGTCACTGCCCAGGGTGTCGCGGTGCCGGATCTGTCCGGACAGCGGCCACGTCACCGTCTGCAGGCCGGTGTGCGGGTGCGGCAGGATGTCCGCCGGCCGGTCCGTCGGGCCCATCAGGTCCAGGAAGCACCACGGCCCCACCGTCGGCAGCCCGCGCTGGGGAAGCAGCCGGGTGACCTCCAGGCCGCGCACGCCACCCAGCGGCACGTCCCGACCCGGCCACACCCGCACGCCGGCCGCCGGGCGCACGGCAGGGGCGCGCAGCTCCTGCGGTGCGACGTCGAGATCGCTCACGGCTGCCTCCGGGTCGTGGTCGGGGGTGGTGCGTCGTTCCGGACGGCTCCAGTGTCCCCGGTCAGTCGCTGCGGCCGCGGCGGAGCCGGATCCACCGGTAGCCCCAGCCGTTCAGGGAGAGGTTCCGCAGCGTCGCCGCCGGCCGCGGATACGGCCCGTCGGCGAACATCTCCCACGGCCGGCCCTCGGTGCCGGGCAGCCGCCCGATGTCGACGGTCACGGCCCCGTCGGCGAGGTTGTGCAGCAAGAGGATCGATCCCTCCGGGGCGTCGAAGCGGTGCGCCAGCACCGACGGCGGCGTGGGCACGTCCAGCACGCTGCAGACGCCGACGCCGATCTCCGGGCACTCGCGGACCGTGTCGATGAGCTCCCCGAACCACCGGAGCAGCGAGTCCCGGTCGCGTTGCTCGGCGCGGACGTTGACCGTGCGGTAGGAGAACGGCCCCCGGGTCACCACGGGGCGGACCAGGTCGCCGGGATCGGCGGCGTCGGAGAACCCGGCGTTGGGGCCGTCGTCCCACTGCATCGGCGTGCGGATCGACTCGCGCCCGTCCAGCGACAGGTCCTCGCCCATCCCGAGTTCCTCGCCGTACCGCAGCACCGGGCTGCCGGGCATCGAGAATTGGAGCGCGTAGGCCAGTTCCACGTGCCGGCGGTCGCCACGGAGCATCGGGGCCAGCCGCCGCCGGATGCCGCGGTCGTAGATCCGCATGTCCGCCTTCGGCCCGAAGGCGGCGAAGACCTCCGCCCGCTGGTCGGCGGTCAGCTTGGACAGGTCCAGCTCGTCGTGGTTGCGCAGGAAGGTCGCCCACTGCGCCATGGCCTGCAACCGCGGCAGGGACTGCAGGGCCTCGACGACCGGCTCGGCCAGACCCCTGGCCAGCGCGAGCCAGAGCCGGGCGTTGAGCCCGAACGAGAACATCATGTGCGCGCGGTCGTTGGCCCCCTCCGGGTTCTCGCCGGTGTACTTGGGCACGTCCACCGCGCCGACGTTGGCCTCGCACAGCAGCACCGCGTCGCCCCGCCGCCACTGCACCTCGGACCGCCAGTCGTCCAGGATCGTCCAGTCCATCGGCGGCGACGCCACACCGGGCACCGTCTGCTCGAGGATGAACGGCGCCGCGTCGACGCGGAACCCGGCGACCCCCAGCTGCAGCCAGAACCCCATCACCTTGCGGATCTCCGCCCGGACGGCCGGGTTGGCCCAGTTCAGGTCGGGCTGGAAACCGTAGAACCGGTGGTAGTACCAGCTCTGCGCGGCGTCGCTCCAGGACCAGGTCTCCTCCTGCTCGCCGGGGAACACCATGCCCTGCTTGCGGTCGGACGGCTCCGTGTCGCTCCAGACGTACCAGTCGCGGTAGGGCGAGTCGGGACTGCCCTGCGCCGAGACGAACCACGGGTGCTCGTCGGAGGTGTGGTTCACCACCAGGTCCATCAGGATGCGCATGCCGCGTTCCCGCGCCTCCAGCACCAGCTCCGCGAAGTCACCGAGCGACCCCAGGCGCGGGTGGATGCCGTAGTAGTCGGTGATGTCGTAGCCGTTGTCCCGCAACGGGGACGGGTGCACCGGGTTGAGCCACAGGCAGGTGACGCCCAACCTGGCCAGGTAGTCCAGGCGGCTGATCAACCCGCGCAGGTCGCCGCACCCGTCGCCGTCCGAATCGGCGAACGAGTCGACCTGCAGCGAGTAGACGACCGCTTCCTTGTACCAGCGTTCCGACATCCGAGCGCCTCCACGGGAACGTGGCCGTCGGTGGACGGCCGTCGAGAGCACCCTGCCACGGGGATGGCAAGCTGTCGGCGCGAACGGATCGAGGAGGACCCATGCGGCTCGGGCTGATCGGGCTCGGCAGGATCGGCGCGTTCCATGCCCGGACACTGACCGCGCTCCCGGAGGTCGAGGCGCTGGTGGTGACGGACGCGGTCCCGGCCGCCGTCGAGGCGGTCGCCGCCGCGCTGCCGGTGGAGACGGCCACCTCGCCCGAGCAGCTGCTGGCCTCGGGTGTCGACGGCGTGGTGATCGCCGCTGCCACCGACGCGCACGCCGAGCTGCTGGTCGCCGCCGTGGCCGCCGGTGTCCCGGCCTTCTGCGAGAAGCCGGTGACCCGCGACCCCGCCGACGCGGTCGCGGTCGACGAGCTCGCCCGCCGCCGCGGGGTGGCCGTGCAGATCGGGTACCCGCGCCGGTTCGATGCCGCGTTCGCCGCGGCCCGGGACGCCGTGGCGAGCGGCGAACTCGGCTCCGTGCACACCGTCCGGTCGACGACGCTGGACCCCGCGCCGCCACCGGCCGGCTACCTGCGGACGTCGGGCGGCATCTTCCGGGACTGCGCGGTGCACGACTTCGACGCCGTCCGGTTCGTCACGGGGGAGGAGGTGGTCGAGGTGTACGCCAGCGGAACCGCACGCGGCGGTGACCCGGTCTTCGCCGAGATCGGTGACGTGCACACCGCTGCCACCGTGCTGGTGCTGGAATCCGGTGCGCAGGCGGTCATCTCGAACACCCGATACAATGCCCGCGGGTACGACGTCCGGCTCGAGGTGCACGGGACCCGGGACAGCGTCGCGGCGGGGCTGGAGAGCCGGCTGCCGTTGCGGTCGACGGAGCCGGGCACGACGTTCCCGGGCGGCACTCCGCACACGTTCTTCATGGACCGCCTGGCCGACGCCTTCCGCCGAGAACTGGCCGCTTTCACCGACGTGGTCGCCGGCCGCATCCCGTCGCCGTGCACCATCGCCGACGCGGTGGCGGTCGGCTGGATCGCCGAGGCCGCGACCCGCTCGCTGGCCGAGCACCGCCCGGTGACGGTGGCGGAGGTCCGGGACGCCTAGTCGGTGCGCGACCTCCCAGACGTGCCCGGCGGCGAAGCCGGCCGTCCGGACGCTCAGGGCCGGTCGAGAGGTCCGGTGCGCAGCCGGACCCCGCGCGCGGTGAGTGCCGCGCAGACCATGTCGGTGCTGCGCCCGGGTCTTCGACAGCCGCCTCGCCGGATCCCGCTCACCTCGACCCGGAGACCGCCGTCGGCCCGCGATGCCGGCGCAGTCGACAGAATCCGCGAACCGCTCTGTGGACAGCTTCCGCAGGCCCGCCAGGTGCCGTAGAATAGAACATGTGTTCGAGACAGGTGGAGTGGTCCGGGGAGCAACCACCGCGGACGTCGTCCGCTGGACGTCCGCCGTCGCCGAGCTGCGTCCGGTCGCGGACGACGCCGAGCGCATCGACCGGATCGCCGCCCTCGAACGGCTGAAGGCCGCCTGTGCGGCGGCACAAGCCGAGGTCACCGCTGAATTGGTCCGCTCGCAGCGCACCGCGGCAGCATCCGCAGGGCAGGACCGGACCCGGACGGACCGCAGCATCGCCGCGCAGGTGGCGTTCGCTCGCCGGGAGAGCCCGCACGCCGGGCGGCGGCACGTCGGACTGGCGATGGCTCTGATCGACGAGATGCCGGGCACCCTCACCGCGCTCCGGGACGGGTCGATCCCCGAGTGGCGCGCCGTCCTGGTCGCCCGTCAGCTCGGCTGCCTCACCGCGGAGGCGCGGCGCAAGGCCGAGACCGAATTGGCTCCGCGGCTGCCCGCGCTCGGTGACCAGGCCGCTGTTGCGGCCGCAACCACGGTGGCCTACCGGCTGGATCCGGAGGCCGTGCTGGACCGGATGCGGAATACCGTGTCGGACCGCCGGGTCAGCCTGCGTCCGGCGCCGGACACCATGGTGCGGCTCTCGGCCTTGCTGCCGGTGGCGGGCGGTGTCGCCGCCTACGCGCCGCTCCTCCGAGCTGCCGACAGCTCCCACGCCTCGGACGGCACGCGGACGCGGGGGCAGGTCATGGCAGACGAACTCGTGGCGCGGCTGACAGGTCGATCGAACAGCGGCTGCGACGAACTGGGCGTGCCGGATGCCGGTGCTCCCGACGTGCACATCGGACTGCTGATGACCGACCGCACGCTGCTGGACGCCGATGCCGAACCGGCGGTGCTGAACGGGTGCGGGCCGATCCCGGCGCCGCTCGCGCGTCGGCTCGTCGACGCCGGGGCGGGGACCGCATCGCCCGCCTCGGTGTGGGTCCGCCGCTGCTGGACCGACCCGTCGACGGGATCCGTCGCGGTGAGCGACCGCCGCCCGAGGCTCTTCCCGGCGTCGATCCGCCGGCTCGTGGTGTGGCGCGACCAGCGGTGCCGGACCCCGTGGTGCGGCGCGCCCGTCCGCGACATCGACCACGTGCACCCGTTCCGGGCCGGCGGATCGACGGTGCAGACCAACGCGAAGGGCCTGTGCCGCAGTCGCAACCTCGCCAAGGACCAGCTCGGCTGGCACGCCCCCGGGCGCCCGGACGGTGCCGTGGTCACGGAAACTCCGACCGGGCACCGCTACGTCAGCCACCCGCCGCCGCCGAGCTCGGAACCGTGGCGGGACGATCTGGTGTCGACGTGACCGGCTCAGTAGACGGTGTACCCGCCGTCGATCACCAGCACCGACCCGGTGACGAACGTGGCGGCATCGCTGGCCAGGAAGACGATCGCCGGACCGAGCTCGTCGGGGTAGGCGTAGCGCTGCTGCGGCGTGTCCTCGATCCAGTGGCGGTGGAACTTCGGATCGTCCACCGGTGCCATGTCGGTCTTGATGTACCCGGGCGCCAGCGCGTTGACCCGCACCCCGAGCGGCGCCCACTCCGCGGCCAGGCTCTTGGTCAGCTGGTGCACCGCTGCCTTGGAGGCGTTGTAGCCCGCCTGCCACTGCGGCCGGTTGACGATGATCCCCGAGATCGAGCCGATGTTGACGATGTTGCCGCCGCCCTGCTCGATCATGTGCCGGCCGAAGATCTGCGACGCCATCCAGAGGGCGTCCACGTTGACCGTCATGACCGACCGCCACTGCTCGTCGGTGACGTCGACCGTCGGCGCGTGGATGCACGTGCCGGCGTTGTTGATCAGGATGTCGACCTTGCCGAACCGTTCCACCGACTCGTCGAGGATCCGCTGCACCGCCGCCCGCTCGGTGATGTCCGCCAGCACGGAGTGCACCTGGTGCCCCTGCTCGGACAGCTCTTGCTGCGCCCGCTCCGCCGCCGCCGCATCACGACCGACGATCACGATGTTGGCCCCGGCCTCGGCCAGCGCCGACGCGAAGGCGCGGCCCAGCCCACGGGTCGAGCCGGTGACGACCGCGGTCCGGCCGGTCAGGTCGAACTTGTCCATCACACCCACGGTGCACCGTCCTCCGCTCGCCGATATCGGGTCGAGTCAAGCACGTCCCGCGTCGCCGATCCGCACGGCGTCGCGCCGCCACCCGAAGGCCGGCGCGATCTCGCGAGCGATCGTCCCGAGGATCCGGGCGTTGTAGTCGACCCCGAGCTGGTTCGGGACGGTGAACAACACCGTGTCGGCCTCGCGGACGGCCTCGTCCTCGGCCAGCTCGGCCGCGATCCGGTCCGGCTCCCCGACGTAGGTCCGGCCGAACCGGGACCGGACGCCTTCCAGCAGACCGATCTGGTCGTCCTGCCCGTGCTCGCCGAAGAGCATCCGGTCGATGTCCTCGGTGATCGGCAGCACACTGCGCGACACCGACACCCGCGGCTCCCGCTCCCGGCCGGCCTCCGCCCACGCCTGCCGGTACAGCCGGATCTGCTCCGCCTGCAACCGGTCGAACGGCACGCCGGTGTCCTCGGACAGCAGCGTCGAGCTCTGCAGGTTCATCCCCATCCGTGCGGCCCACTGCGCCGTCCCACGGGTGCCGGATCCCCACCAGATGCGCTCGGCCAGCCCGGGGGACTGCGGCTGCACGGCCAGACCGCCGCTGAACCCGGTCCGTGCCGGGTCCGTCCGGCCCAGGGCCGTGCCCTTGATCGCCGACAGGAAAAGCTCGGTCTTGGCGCGCGCCAGATCGGCGTCCGTCTCGCCCGCCGCGGGGCGGTATCCGAAGACCTCGGCGCCGCGCAGCACGGTCTCGGGCGACCCCCGGCTCACGCCCAGCTGCAACCGGCCGCCGGCGAGCAGGTCCGTGGCGGCAGCCTCCTCGGCCATGTACAGCGGGTTCTCGTACCGCATGTCGATGACGGCGGTGCCCAGCTCGATCCGCCGGGTGCGGGCGCCGATGGCGGCGAGCAGCGGGAACGGGGACGCCAGCTGCCGCTCAAAGTGGTGGACGCGGGTGAAGGCGCCGTCCAGCCCCAGCTCCTCCGCGGCCTCCGCCAGCTCGACGGTCTGCAGCAGGGCGTCCGCGGCCGTCCGGGTCTGGGAGCCCTGCACCCCGCGCCAGTGGCCGAACGTCAGGAAACCGATGCTCTTCTGCACGGTCAGCTCAGCGCATCCCGGGGCTCGGGCATTCCGTGCGGCTGGCAGACTCCGGCCCATGCAGGTCCGCAGCGCCGCCGTCGACATCCCCACTCCGGACGGCACCGCGGACGCCTTCTTCGCGGCTCCGGCGGAGGGTGGCCCGTACCCGGCGGTCCTGCTGTTCATGGACGCCTTCGGGCTGCGGCCCCGACTCGAGGACATGGCGTCCCGGCTCGCGGGCCACGGCTATGCCGTGCTGGTGCCGAACCTGTTCCACCGGCACGGCCGGGCACCCCTGCTGGACACCGGCGCACTGCTGGACCCGGCGGTCCGCGAGCGGGTGTTCGGCACCCTGCGGCCGATGATGGCCGAGCTGACGCCGGACCGTGCCGCGAGCGACGCCGACGCCTACCTCGACGCCCTCCGCCGGCGGCCGGAGGTGGCGCCCGGCCCGGTCGGCGCGGTGGGCTACTGCATGGGCGGAGCGCTGGCGATCCGCGCCGCAGCGCACCGCCCGGACGACGTCGCCGCGGTCGGGTCGTTCCACGGGGCCCGGCTGGCCACCGACGCACCGGAGAGCCCCCACCTGCTGGCCGACCGGATCCGCGCCGAGCTGTACGTGGCCAGCGCCGACGGCGACACGGGGATGCCGCCCGAGCAGCAGCGACGACTCGACCAGGCGTTGACCGCCGCCGGCGTCACCCACACCTGCGTCCAGTACGACGGCGCCCGGCACGGCTGGACGATGGCCGACACCGCCGCCTACGACGAGGCGGCCACCGAGCGGCACTGGGAGGCGTTGCTGGAACTCTTCGGGCGCACGCTGCAACACCACTCGGGCTAGCGGGTGGCGAGCAGGGCCACCAGGTCGATGCCGTGCCGGACGTAGCGGTCCTCGTGCGGTGGATAGCCCTGGGCGCGGACCAGCTGCCCGTCGCGGGTGGTGAAGATCTCGGCGACCTCGATGACGCCGGACTCGACCCGGCCGGGCAGCGCGACGATCTCCCGGACCTGCCGCGAGCCGTCGGGATCGATGCCGACCTGGACGACCAGGTCCACGGACGTGGCGACGGTGGGCACGACGAACGCGTCGGTGACGTTCTCGCCGGCCAGCAGGGGCAGCGTGCACAACTTGACCACCGCCTCGCGGGCCGAGTTGGCGTGCACCGAGCACATCCCCGGCAGGCCGCTGTTCAGGGCGATCAAGAGGTCCAGCGACTCCTCCTGCCGCACCTCGCCCACGACGATGCGGCTCGGCCGCATCCGCAGCGCCTCCTTGATCAACCGCCGCAGCCGGATCTCGCCGTGGCCCTCCAGGTTGGGCTGCCGGGTCTGCATGGCCACCACGTCCGGAAGGTTCGGCCGCAGCTCGAACACCTCCTCGCAGGTGACGACGCGTTCCCGCGCCGGGATCGAGTTGACGAGCGTGTTGAGCAGCGTCGTCTTGCCCGCTTGAGTACCCCCCGACACGATCACGTTCAAGCCCGCCACCACCGACGCCTCGAGGAAGCGGGCGGCGTGCGCCGTCAGGCTGCCGCGGGCGACGAGCTCCTCCAACCCGGTAGCCGCCACCACGAACTTGCGGATGTTGAGCGCCAGGTGCTCGCGGGTGATGTCCGGGATCACCGCGTGCAGGCGCGAGCCGTCCGGCAGCAGGGCGTCGACGAACGGCGACGACAGGTCCAGCCGCCGTCCCGACGGCTTGAGCATCCGCTCGACCAGGTCCCGCACCTCGCCGGGCGCCAGCACCACCGTCGTCAGTTCCGACCGGCCGTGCCGGGCGACGAACACCTTTCCCGGCTGGTTGATCCAGATCTCCTCGACCGTGGGGTCGTCCAGATAGCGCTGCAGCGGCCCGAAACCGGCGAGCGCGTCGAAGACGAACCGCCCGGCGCCGGCGCCGTCGAGCAGCGGCGGCAGCGACGACGTCGCCACCCGTTCCTCGTAGTGCGCGATCACCTCGCCGATCAGCTGCCGGGTCGACCGGTGGTCGGTGACCGGGTCGATCCCGCGGCGGCGCACGAGCTCCCGGACCTCGTCGTAGATGTGGTCGGTGGCCGTGGCCATGGAGTCTCCTGCGGTACGTGGCTGCGGACAGCGGACGCTAACCCGCGGCGGCAGCGGCGCCCGCGCGGTTCACCCGTTGGTTGTCCGCCCACGGCGGAACGACGACCGGCGCGGGAACGGTCGGGTCACCGAGGATGTTGACCGGCACGGTCGAGGAGCCGCGGACCGCGGCCCGCCGGCGCTGTGGCGCCGGCCATCCGGACCACCCAGCACGAGGAGCCGCCGGTGAGCTCGGGAATGGCCATGCGGAGCGCGTACCGCTCCATGCACCAGGATTCGTCGGTCGCCAACCGCAAGCTGCCCAAGGGCATCCTGCGGCGGATCCTCTCCTTCGCCCGCCCCTACCGCCGGGACCTGGCGCTGTTCCTCGCGGTCACGGTCGTCTCGGCCGTGATCGCGGTGGTGACGCCGCTGCTCGCCGGTGCCGTGGTGAACGCCATCACCGGCCACGGCACCGAGGGACGGGTCGTGGCGATCGCCGCGGTGATCGCCGGCCTCGCGTTGCTGGACACGGCGATGTCCCTCGTCTCGCGGTGGTTCAGCTCGCGCATCGGCGAGGGGCTGATCTACGACATGCGCACCCGGGTCTTCGACCACGTGCAGCGCATGAGCATCGCGTTCTTCACCCGGACGCAGACCGGCGCGCTGGTCAGCCGGCTGAACAACGACGTCATCGGCGCCCAGCAGGCCTTCACGTCGACGCTCTCCGGCGTGGTCTCCAACGTCATCGGGCTGGTGCTGACGGCCACGGTGATGTTCACCCTGTCCTGGCAGGTCACCCTGCTGTCGCTGGTGCTGCTGCCGCTGTTCGTGCTGCCCGCCCGGGCGTTCGGCCGCCGGCTGCAGGCCATGACCCGCGAGTCGTACAACCTCAACGCATCGATGAACACCACCACCAGCGAGCGCTTCAACGTCTCCGGTGCGCTGCTCGTCGCCCTGTTCGGCCGCCCGGAGCAGGAGGCCGCGTCGTTCGCCGACCGCGCCGGCAAGGTCCGGGACATCGGCGTCCGCAGCGCCATGTACGGGCGGATCTTCATCGCCGCGCTGACCCTGGTCGCCGCGCTCGCCCAGGCGTTGACCTACGGGCTCGGCGGCTCGCTGGCCATCCGGGGCAGCCTGGACGCCGGCGCCGTGGTGTCGCTGGCCCTGCTGCTCACCCGGCTCTACGGGCCGTTGACCGCGCTGTCCAACGTCCGGGTCGACGTGATGAGCGCCCTGGTCTCGTTCGAGCGGGTCTTCGAGATCCTCGACCTGCAACCCCTGGTGCAGGACCGGCCGGGTGCCCGCCCGCTGCCGGCCGACGCCCGCTCCGTGGAGTTCGACGACGTCCACTTCGCCTACCCCGGCGCCGACCAGGTCTCCCTGGCCTCGCTGCAGGACATCGCCATCCCCGACCACAGCCCGCGCATCCCGGTCCTGCGGGGCATCAGCTTCCGGATCCGGCCGGGGCAGCTGGTCGCGCTGGTCGGCCCGTCCGGTGCCGGCAAGACGACGATCTCCCAGCTCCTGCCGCGGATCTACGACCCGTACTCCGGCGCGGTGCGCATCGGGGGCGTCGACGTCCGCGACGCCACCCTGCAATCGGTCCGCGACGCCATCGGCGTGGTGTCCCAGGACGCCCACCTGTTCCACGACACCATCCGCGCCAACCTGCTGTACGCCCGGCCCGGCGCGCTCGACGACGAGCTCGTGGCCGCACTGCAGGCGGCGCAGATCTGGGACCTGGTGGCCGCGCTGCCCGAGGGCCTGGACACCGTCGTCGGCGACCGCGGCTACCGGCTGTCCGGCGGCGAGAAGCAGCGGCTGGCCATCGCCCGGGTGCTGCTCAAGGCCCCGGGCATCGTGGTGCTCGACGAGGCCACCGCCCACCTGGACAGCGAGTCCGAGGCGGCGGTCCAGCAGGCGCTCGCCGCGGCGCTGGCCGGCCGGACCTCGCTGGTCATCGCCCACCGGCTGTCCACCGTCCGCGCCGCCGACCTGATCCTGGTCGTCGAGCACGGGCAGGTGGTCGAGTCCGGCACCCACGACGAGCTGGTCGCCCGGGGCGGGCTGTACGCCGACCTGTACCGCACCCAGTTCCAGGGGCAGGCGGCTATCCAGGCGTCCACCGAGGCGTCCCCGGCGCAGGTCTGATCCGCGCCGCTACGGTGTCGCGGTGACCCGGTACGGCGACGACCTCGCCCTCGCCCTGCAGCTGGCCGACGCGGCCGACGCCATCAGCATCGACCGGTTCGGTGCCGGCGACCTGCGGGTCGAGGCCAAACCCGACCTGAGCCCGGTGTCCGACGCCGACCTCGCGGTCGAGCGCGCCCTCCGCGGCGTGCTGGAGCGCGCACGACCCGGCGACACCGTCCTCGGCGAGGAGTTCGGCGGCGCCGCAGCGGCCACCTCGAGTGCCGGCGAGCGCCGCTGGATCCTCGACCCGATCGACGGCACCAAGAACTACGTCCGCGGCGTTCCGGTGTGGGCCACGCTGATCGCGCTGTTCGACGGCGACCTGCCGGCGGTCGGCGTGGTCTCCGCGCCGGCCCTCGCCCGCCGCTGGTGGGCCGCCGAGGGTGACGGCGCCTGGGGCAGCGTCGCCGGGGCGCAGCCCCGCCGGCTGCACGTCTCCGGCGTCCGGCGGCTCGAGGACGCCTCGGTCAGCTACTCCGAGGTGGGGGAGTGGGCCGCGGCCGGCCGCGGCGACCGCTTCGCCGCCCTGCTCGACCAGGCCTGGCGCACCCGGGCCTACGGCGACTTCTGGTCGTACGTGCTCGTCGCCGAGGGCGCCGTCGACGTCGCGGCGGAGCCCGAGCTGAGCCTGTGGGACCTGGCCGCCCTGGTGCCGGTGGTGCGGGAGGCCGGCGGCAGGCTGACCGGCGTCGACGGGTCCCCGATCGGCCTGCACAGCACCAGCGCGCTGGCGACCAACGGCCTGCTGCACCCTGCCGTGACGGCCCTGCTCAACCCCTGAACGGGAGGGCGCCGCACCGGTCGCCGGCACCCTCCACCAGCCGGTCGCCGGTCCGGACAAGCCGCCCGACCAGCGCAGACGGCATCGAAAAGGGTCGGCGCCACGCCCAGCGGGTCACACCGGGTTCACCTCGGCCGCCCGTACAGTGGCGCGTTGTGATTCACCTGTCCCACGTCTCGAAGAGCTACAAGACGTCGACCCGTCCTGCTCTGGACGATGTGACCGTGCACGTCGAGAAGGGTGAATTCGCCTTCCTCATCGGCCCGTCCGGGTCCGGCAAGTCCACCGTGCTGCGGCTGCTGCTGCGCGAGGAGGCACCGACCGGCGGGCGGATCGAGGTGGCCGGGCGCGACCTGGGCCGGCTGCGCCGGTCCAAGGTCCCGCAGCACCGCCGCCGCCTGGGTTGCGTGTTCCAGGACTTCCGCCTGCTGACCAACAAGACGGTGGAGCAGAACGTCGGCTTCGCGCTGGAGGTCATCGGTCGTCCCCGCGGCGCCATCCGGACGATCGTGCCGGAGGTGCTGGAACTGGTCGGCCTGGAGGGCAAGGCGCGCCGGCTGCCGCACGAGCTGTCCGGCGGCGAGCAGCAGCGGGTCGCCATCGCCCGGGCGTTCGTCAATCGGCCGCTGCTGCTGCTGGCCGACGAGCCCACCGGCAACCTGGACCCCGACACCAGCGCGGACATCATGCTGCTGCTCGAGCGGATCAACCGGACCGGGACCACGGTGCTGATGGCCACGCACGACAACACCATCGTCGACTCCATGCGGCGACGGGTCATCGAGCTGCAACTGGGCCGCGTCGTCCGCGACGAGGCCCGCGGTGTCTACGGGGTGGGTCGCTGACATGCGTGCCGGATTCGTCTTCAGCGAGGTCCTGACCGGGCTGCGCCGCAACGTCACCATGACGATCGCGATGATCCTCACCACGGCCATCTCGCTGGGCCTGCTGGGATTCGGCCTGATCGTCGCCAAGCTCACCGACGAGACCCGCACGCTCTACGGCGACAAGGTCCAGGTGCAGGTGTACCTGACCGTCGACCAGTCCCGCAGCGACCCGGACTGCACCGGCGCGGTCTGCCAGGGCCTGCTCGAGGACCTGCGCGGCAACCCGGACGTCGCCTCGGTCAGCTACGAGAGCCAGGAGGCGGCGTACCAGCGCTACCTGCGCACCTTCGCCAGCCAGCCCGAGATGATCGCCATCGTCCGCAAGGAGGCGCTGTCGGCGACCTTTCGGGTGTCTCTGGTCGACCCGCAGCGGTTCCGGGTGATCAGCCAGGACTTCACCGGCAAGCCCGGCGTGCTCTCGGTCGACGACCAGAGCGAGGTGCTGGACAAGGTGTTCAGCCTGCTCAACAGCGTGCGCAACGTGGCGATCACCATCGCCCTGATCCAGGCCTTCGCCGCGGTGCTGCTGATCTCGAACATGGTGCAGGTGGCGGCGCTGAGCAGACGCACCGAGACCTCGATCATGCGGCTGGTCGGGGCGTCCCGATGGCGCACCCAGCTGCCGTTCATGATCGAGGCGGTGTTCGCCGGCCTGGTCGGCGTCGCGCTGGCCATCCTCGGGCTGGTGGTCGCCAAGCTGACCTTCGTCGACAAGATCTTCGGGTCGATCATCAGCACCGGCCTGCTGCCGCCGATCGACGGCACCTACCTGGTCTTCGCGTCGTACTGGCTGATCCCGATCGGGATCGTGCTGTCCGGCGCCGCGGCCTACGCCACCCTGCGGGCGTACGTCCGGCTCTGACCGGGAGGGGTCGGCTCCCGCCGTCCGATCCCCGTGGCCCGCGCCGACTACCCTGGACGGGCCATGTCACCCCACTCCCGCGCGGACAAGCGCGCCGACCGCAAGGCGGACCGCCGGTCGTCCGGCCGCTCGCCGATCGCCGCCAACCGCAAGGCCCGGCACGACTACGCCATCCTCGACACCTTCGAGGCCGGCATCGCCCTGACCGGTACCGAGGTCAAGTCGCTGCGCGCCGGGCGGGCGTCCCTGGTCGACGGA
The DNA here is from genome assembly GCF_014646215.1 of Nakamurella endophytica. GTDB lineage: Bacteria > Actinomycetota > Actinomycetes > Mycobacteriales > Nakamurellaceae > Nakamurella > Nakamurella endophytica. The sequence goes on along the minus strand of NZ_BMNA01000005.1, from coordinate 181,038 downwards.
TTCGCCACCATCTCGGACGACGAGGTGTGGCTGCGGAACGTGCACATCGCCGAGTACGCCGAGGGCACCTGGACCAACCACGCGCCCCGGCGGGCGCGCAAGCTCCTGCTGCACCGCGGCGAGATCGACCGGCTGACCGCCCGGCTGCGGGAGAGCGGCCTGGCGCTGGTCCCGCTGTCGATGTACTTCCTGGACGGCAAGGTCAAGGTCGAGCTCGCGCTCGGCCGCGGCAAGCGCGAGTACGACAAGCGGCAGACGCTGGCCAAGCGGGACGCCGACCGGGAGATCCAGGTGGCGGTCGGCCGCCGCGCCAAGGGCATGGACTGACCCGACCTGCAACCGCGACGGCCCGGCCGCCGTCGGATGCGGCATGTCCCCACTGCGCACCTTCCGGACCCTGACCCGCTCCGCGCTGGCCGGTGCGGCCGTCGTGCTGCTGGCGGCCTGCCAGACCTCGGGTACTGCCTCGCCGGCGACCACCGGACCGACGAGCTCCACGACGAGCACCGGCACGACCAGCACCGGGACGACCAGCACCGGCGCGACGGACACCGGCAGCTGTCCGGCGGTCCGGCAGCCGGCCACCGCTCCGCCCACGCCGGCCGGGCCGCCGCTGCTGGTGGTGACGCACGGGGCCAACTACTGGGTGGCCAGCCCGCAGACCGAGCCGTACCGGATCGCGCTCTGGCCGGACGGCACGGTCATCGTCACCGACGACGCGGGCGAACGGACCCGGCCGCCGGCCCGGTTCCGGATCGGGACGGTCGGCGACTGCGCCACGGCCGCTGTGGTCCGGCAGATCCGCGAGCTGTCCAGGCAGGACATGGGCACCCCGTCGATCACCGACCAGGGCACCACCCACGTCGCGCTCGGCAGCGGCCAGGGCGCCGTGACCATCGACGTCTACGGGTTCGGGGTGGGCGACGAGTACGTCTCGCCCGTGCAGCGCGGCCACCGCGCGGACCTGCGCAGGCTGCTCGACGGGCTGGCCGCCGCGGTCACCGGCGCCCCGCGGTGGACGCCGGACCGGGTGCGGGTGGTGGAGTCGTCGGGCCCGCGCACGGACACGCCCGTGACGTGGCCGTCGGGGGTCGACCTGGACGGCGCCCTGCGACACCGGGCGCCCGGCGGGCGGTGCGGCGTCCTCACCGGGCGGGCGGCCACCGCGGTGCTGGACCGGCTGGGGAGCGGGCCGGTGCAGTCGGTCTGGCGGGTCGGCGTGCTGACCAAGGTGCTCCTGGTCGCGCCGCTCGTCCCCGGTCAACCCGACTGCCCGCGGATCTGAGTCACGACAGGCGTGGCACCGGTGGGCCGCCGCCGGGTAGGCTGACGGAGCCGTTCTCCCCCCGGGGGTGATTGGTCTCGACAGCGGCTGTCGAGTGAGGTGAAGCGGGCCGAGGAAGGCAACGATGATCTCGAAAACCATCCGTTGCAAAAAATCAAGCGCCGACAACAGTCAGCGCGAGTTCGCCCTCGCCGCCTGAGCGAGTAGCGACTCCGTCAGGCCGGGTGTGTCTCCGACCCGGGTCCTGGCGTCGACAAGGGGACTCACCAATGGATCCGGTCGCGGGATCCTGCGGGACAACTCACAGCGACTGGGCCTGTCGCACCGGCACGTTCGCATGACCGGTGGGGCCGAGTAGGGACGACGCGGACTGCGCCCGGAGAAGCCCTCACAACGCAACGTTGGACGCGGGTTCGATTCCCGCCACCTCCACGCGACGTGGGCACGAAGGCCCCCGACCTGTCAGGTCGGGGGCCTTCGTCGTACCCGGGGTGGTCAGCGCCCGGACTGCCGGTCCGATCGGCCGGCCCCCGATCGCGCACCGCCGGCGGGTGCGATGCCGACCACGGCGACCGGGCACGACGCCCCGGCCAGGACGGCGCGGCGGCGCCGCGCGGCGGCGCCTACGCGCCACCAGGCAGCCGGACGCCGGCCCACGACCAGCAACGACGGCGCACCGGCCGCCCGACCGGTGGCCGCCACCGCGAGCAGCTCGGCGACCGGGTCCCCCTGCGGCGCCAGCGGCCGGACGTCCAGCCCGGAGTGCCGCTCGCGGACGGCGGTCAGCGCGGAGTCGAGCCGGAGGTAGGCCTCCGCCTCGGCGACGACGTCGGCCCCGGCCGCCGCGGCGGATGCCCGGTCGCCGCGGCGGGAGCGGCCCGGGACGGCCACCGCGAGCAGCGGCACCGCGGCGCGGGCCGCCCGGTCCGCCGCCCAGTCGACGGCGGCGGCGGTGTCCCGCCCGGCGTCGACGGCCACCACGACCGGCCCGTCGGACCGCACGATTCCGTCGGCCGGGTCGCGGCGCAGCACCGCCACCGGCCCGGTCGAACCGCCGGCCAACGCCGACGTCACCTGCCGGCCGAGACCGCCGCTGCGCACACCGGCCGCACCCACGACGGTGAGCACGGCGGACCCGGTCAACCGGCGGAGGGTGCCGACCGGGTCCTGGTGCGCCAGGGCGGCCGCCACCGGCAGGGCCGGGTCGTCGTCGACCACCGTGCGGGCGATCCGGGTGAGCGACCGCCGGGCCAGGTCGGCGGACTCGAGCAGCCGGCGACTGCGGACCGGCGCCACCGCGCCGGCCGGTGCCAGCGGCAGGGCCGGCACGGACAGGTGGACCAGCCGCAGCCCGGTGCCGCGCAGCGCCGCCTCGCGGGCGGCCCAACGGGCGACCTCCAGGTCGTCGGCGGAGCCGTCGAGCGCGGCGATCACCGGCAGCGGTGGGGACGGCGGCACGGGCAGGGGGCGGGGGATGGTGTCGGGCATGGTCCTCGTCGGGGATCGGGCCGCGTGGACGGCGGGGAGCGGACGGCACAGGGCAGCCGCTCCGTCGAGGCCGACATCTAGACGGCTGCCGCCCCGGACGCGTTCGTCCGGTGGGTCGCAGCTCACAGCCCGTCGGTGATCCGGTCCAGCGCGGCTCGGGCGAGGGCGGCGGCTCCGCCGGGCGCGTGCCCGAGGAACAGGCCAGGCTCGATCAGCTCCAGCTCCATCAGCAGCGGCGCAGGCCCGGGGCCCACCAGGTCCACCCGCGCATACAGCAGGTCGTCGGCGCCGCCGGGGACCCGGGCCAGCGCGGCGTCGGCCACGGCCCGCTCGTCGTCGGTGGGCCGGTGCGGCCCGGTGGTGCCGCCGTGCCGCTCCTGCACCAGGTAGCCGCCGTCGGCGGGCACCTTCCGCACGGCGTGCGAGTACCGGCCGTCCAGGAAGACCAGCGACCGCTCGCCGAGAGCCACGTCCGGCAGGAACGGCTGCACCAGCACGTCCCGGTCGGCGGCCAGCGTCCGCAGGTGCTCCAGCGCCGCGGGCGAGCCGGCAGGGAACAGGCCGACCCCGCGACCACCGGCCGACACGGACGGCTTGACCACGACCCGGTCCGCGTCGACGTCGGGCAGCACCGGGTCCGGGCCGGCCGGGACGACGGTGGTGGGCACCACCGGCACCCCGGCGGCGGCCAGCCCGGCCAGGTAGGTCTTGCGGGCGTTCCAGCGGACCACCGGCAACCGGTTGACGACCGGGAACGGCAGGGCGTCGAGCACGGCCAGGTACTCGTCGAGCCGGCCGCTGTAGTCCCAGGTGCTGCGGATGACGGCCAGGTCGGCCGGCAGGTCGCCCAGTGCGGGGTCGTCCCACTCGCGGACGGCCGGGACGGCGCCGAGGTCGGCCAGCGCCTGCGCGAGCGGCCGGAGGTCCCGGTCGTGGTCGCCGATCCCGGCGGCGGTGAGCAGGACGACGCGCGGCGCGGCGGTCATCCGCTGACGACCGTCCCGACGGGGTCGCCGTCCGCGAGCACCGGGAGCGACCCGCCACCGCCCTTGCCGCCGGACTTGCCGCCCTGCTTGCCGGACTTGCCGGACTGCTTGTCCCGCGGCGGGCGGCCGGCGGCCATGTCCTCGAGGTCCCCGCGCAACCGGTCGATCTCGCCCCGCAGGTAGTCCCGGGTCGCGATCTCGCCGATGGCCACCCGCAGCGCGGCCAGTTCCCGGGCCAGGAACTCGGTGTCGGCCTTGGTCTGCGCCGCCCGGGTGCGGTCCTCCTCCAGGCTGATCCGGTCCCGGTCGTCCTGCCGGTTCTGTGCCAGCAGGATCAGCGGCGCCGCGTACGCGGCCTGCGTGGAGAACGCCAGGTTCAGCAGGATGAACGGGTACGGATCCCACCGCAGGTGGACGGCCGCCAGGTTCAGGGTGATCCAGGTGATCACCAGCAGGGTCTGCCAGAACAGGAACTTGCCGGTACCCAGGAACCGGGCCAGGTTCTCGGAGAACCGGCCGAACGCCTCGGGGTCGATGTCCAGGCCGAACCGCCGGCTGGTGCGCGGCTGGTCCAACCGGCGTCCGCGGGCCTCAGGCACGGCCGGCTCCTCTCGGTCGTGCCGGGATCCGGGCCGCCGCGGTCCGCGGGCGCTCGCCGATGCCCATCTCGGCCAGGCCCAGCTCCCGCCAGTTCTCCGGCAACAGGTGGTCGAGCACGTCGTCCACGGTCACCGCGCCTAGCAGGTGGTCCTCCTCGTCGACCACCGGGGCGCAGACCAGGTTGTAGGCGGCGAAGAAGCGGGTGACCTCGGCCAGACCGGCGCCGGGGGACAGCCGGGCCATCTCGCTGTCGACCGCGCCGGCAACCAGCTCGAACGGCGGTTCCCGCAGCAGCCGCTGGGTGTGCACGCAGCCCAGGTAGCGGCCCGTCGGTGTGGCCTGCGGCGGGCGGCAGACGAAGACCATGGACGCCAGCGCCGGCGTCAGGTCGGGGGAGCGCACCCGCGCCAGCGCCTCGGCGATGGTGGCGTCCGGGGTGAGCACGACGGGCTCCGGGGTCATCAGGCCACCGGCGGTGTCGAACGAGTACTGCAGCAACCGGCGGACCGGTCCGGACTCCTCCGGCTCCATGAGCTCCAGCAGCCGCTCGGAGATCCCGGACGGGAGCTCGGCCAGCAGGTCCGCCGCGTCGTCGGGATCCATCGCCTCCAGGATGTCGGCGGCGCGGCCCTCGTCCAGGTGGGAGAGCAGGTCCTTCTGGTCCTCCTCGGGGAGCTCCTCGATGACGTCCGCCAGCCGCTCGTCGTCCAGCGCGTCGGCGACCTCGTACCGGCGTGCGGCCGGCAGGTCCCGGATCACCGTGGCGGCGTCGGCGGGGCGGATGCCCTCGAACGACGCGAGCAGCTGCTCGGTGCCGGTGATCGTGGTGCCGGTCAATTCGGCCGGGTCGAGCCCGCGGACGTCACCCCAGGCCAGCACCTGCACCGGTGTGCGCCGGGCCAGCCGTCCGGCCCGCTCGCGCACCGCGACCTTGGCGACCACCCAGTCGCGGGTGCGGGTGGGTTCGATGGCCACGTCCACCAGCGTGGCGGACCCGGCCGTGGTGGCGATCCGCGCCCGGGCGCCGAGCAGCTGCCCGAGCAGCAGCACCTCGAGCCGCCGCTGCTCGAACCGGCGCAGGCTCACCGACCCGCTGGTCAGCGCGATGCCGCGCGGCTCGATCGAGGCCACCCGCAGCATCGGCACGAAGATCGGCCGGCGGGTCGGCAGGTCGACGACGATCCCGAGCACCCGCGGGGGATGCCGGTCGAGTCGCAGCGCCGCGACGATGTCGCGGACCTTGCCGATCGACTCGCCGGCCGACCCGAACACCGGGAGACCGGCCAGTTGGGCGACGAAGACGCGTTGACCGGCCACGCCACAGAGGGTAGGTCTCCGCCGGGCCCGCACGGACCGGACCGTCCCGGGACCTCGCCCAGCTCGTTCACACCTGGTCGACAGCAGGTCTGCGTAGGGTGGGCCGTCGGACCGCCGCTCCGCCACGGTCCACCCGTACGCACGTCATCCCTGTCCTGTCCGCGACGTCGCGCCGCGCAGGAGTACCACCGGAGGAACCTCTCGTATGCGCATCCGCGCCGTGCTCGCCGCCCTGCCCCTCGTCCTGCTGGCCGCCTGCGGATCCGGCACCAGCAGCACGCCGACCACGGACGGCGGGGCCAGCGGGTCGAGCGGGGCCAGCGGCTCCACCGCATCGCCCGCCGCCACGCTCGGGCCGGCGGTTCCCGCGGCCACCGTCGTCGCGGCGGCGGTGCCCGCCGACCAACTGCCGACGGCCACCGGCGGCTTCGGGCAGAAGCCGACGCTGACCTTCCCCAAGGGCAACCCGCCGCCCAGCCTGCAGCGCCGGATCCTGGTGCAGGGCAACGGCGCCACGGTCGGCAAGGGCGACTACCTGGTCACCAACTACCTGGGCCAGACCTGGGGCGGCAAGGTCTTCGACAACTCCTACGACCGCAAGGCCACCTCGACGTTCCAGATCGGCACCGGGCAGGTCGTCCCGGGCTGGGACGTCGGGCTGGTCGGCCTCAAGGTCGGCGACCGGGTCCTGCTCAGCCTCCCGCCGTCGGACGGCTACGGGTCGGCCGGCAAGGCACCCGACATCAAGGGCACCGACACCCTGGTGTTCGTCATCGACATCGTCGGCGTGATCAAGTCCGACACCGCCGGGCAGGCCGACGCCGCGCCGCAGAAGCTGCCGGCCGGCCTGCCGACGATCAGCGGCGCTCCCGGCAAGGAGCCGACCATCACCATCCCCAAGGGTCTGGCGGAGCCCAAGACGAACTCGGTGCACGTCGTCGACAAGGGCACCGGCGCTCCGGTCAAGGCGGGCGGCGTGCTGGTGCAGCTGGTGGTGCGGGACTGGGCGGGCACGCAGACCCAGTCGACGTGGCCGCCGAAGAAGGGCGCGGCCGCGACGGAGAGCAGCAGCCAGGGGCTGCAGCAGATCACCGTCAGCGCCGACGGCGCGCTGGCCGGCCTGGTCGGCGTCCCCCTGGGCAGCCGGGTGCTGGTGCTCATCGCCGGCAGCACCGACCAGTCGACGGGGCAGACGCAGTCCGCCGCGGCCGCCGTGGTCGATCTCGTCGCACAGCTCTGAACCGCCGGAGCCGGCGGCGCCCCGAGGGGTGCCGCCGGCCCAGGTGAACAGCCGGTGAACAGCGGCGGAACACTGGGCTGAGCTGCGCAAACACTTCGCACGGCGATGGACTTCGTTCAGCGGCTGAACGACCATGAGGTCGTGACCGAACTCGTCATCCTGGTCCTGGTCGTGGGGACCGCCCTGGCCTTCGACTTCACGAACGGTTTCCACGACACCGGCAACGCGATGGCCACGTCCATCGCGACCGGGGCGCTCAAGCCCAAGGTCGCCGTCGCGCTGTCCGGCGTGCTGAACCTGGTCGGCGCCTTCCTGTCCATCGAGGTGGCCAAGACGGTCTCCAAGGTGGTCAAGATCCAGTACACGAAGGACGTCAAGGACGCCTCCGGTCAGGTCGTCCACCACAGCGGTCAGCCGCTGCCGTTCTTCGACGCGCCCGGCGGCCACCACCTGCTCATCACGATCGTCTTCGCCGGCCTGGTCGGCGGGATCCTCTGGAACCTGGTCACCTGGCTGCTCGGCCTGCCGTCGAGCTCCTCGCACGCCCTGTTCGGCGGTCTGATCGGCGCGGCCATCGCCGGTCTGGGCTGGTCCAGCGGCGTCGACTGGACCCTGGTGCTGTCCAGCATCGTCATCCCGGCGCTGCTCTCGCCGCTGGTGGCGCTGGTCATCGCGGCCGTCGGCACGTACCTGGTTTACTCGATCACCGCGCGGTTGGACCCCCGCCGCCGCGACCGCGGATTCCGCTGGGGTCAGATCGGTTCCGCGTCGCTGGTGTCCCTGGCGCACGGCACCGGCGACGCCCAGAAGACGATGGGCGTGATCTTCCTGGCCCTGGTCGCGCACGGGTCGCTGACCAGCTCCGACGGCATCCCGTTCTGGGTCAAGCTGTCGTGCGCGGTGGCGATCGCGCTGGGCACCTACCTCGGCGGCTGGCGGGTGATCCGGACGCTCGGCAAGGGGCTGGTGGAGATCAGCCCGCCGCAGGGGATGGCGGCCGAGGCCGCGTCCGCCGCGGTGATCATGACCTCGTCCCACCTGGGCCTGGCGCTGTCCACCACCCACGTGGCGACCGGCTCGATCCTGGGCACCGGGGTCGGCCGCCGGGGCGCGCAGGTGCGCTGGAACATCGCCGGCCGGATGGCCGCCGGGTGGCTGTTCACGCTGCCGATCGCGGCCGTCGTCGGAGCGATCTGCTGGTGGCTGGCCGACCTGCTCAAGGGCCCGGCCGACGGACTGTTCGGCATCCTGCTGGTCTTCGCGATCCTGGTCGCCACCGCCACCGCCATCTGGCTGCGCTCGCGCCGCGCCCCGGTGCACGCCGGCAACGTCAACGAGGAGTGGGACGGTGCGCCGCGCGCTGCCGCCGACGCCTCGCCCCGCACCCCGGCCTCGGTCTGAGAAGGGACGACACCGTGTCCGCCGTCTGGAGTTCCGTCGCACCGATCTGGAAGGTGCTGCTCGTCGGCCTGGTGCTCGGCGCCGGCCTGCCCGCCCTGGTGGCCCTGGGCATGCGATCGCTGGCCGTCGGCAGCGACGGGCCGCGCGGCCGCACCAGTCCAGCCGGGATCGCCGGCGCCGCGGTGTGCTTCCTCGTCGTGGCGGTGGCCGTCATCGCCGGGCTGGTGGTGCTCACCGCCTCCAAGACGTTCCTGGCCCGCTGGGGCCTGTCCTGACCCGCCACCCGCACCGCACCGCACCCGGAGGGACCTGATGACCGAGCGGACCGGCTTCTTCTCGTCGGTGGTCTCGTGGCTGCGCGCCGGCTACCCGGACGGAGTCCCGCCCAAGGACTGCCTGCCGCTGATCGCCGTGCTGCGGCACCGGCTCACCGACGTCGAGCTGGACGAGATCGTGGCTACCCTGGTCGAGTCGGGGGAGCTGGAGATCGACCGCTCGCGGATCGGCGAGGTCGTCGGCGAGGTGTCGCGGCAGCCCCCCAGCGACGAGGACGTGGCGCGGGTGTCCGCGCGGCTGGCCGCCGGGGGCTGGCCGCTCGCGCCGGACGCGGACGTCCCCGCCGCCGCCGGACCGTCCTGAGGGAGAGGCATGATCGAACGCCCGGCCTTCCTCCGGGCCGTCATGGGGTGGCTGCGTGCCGGGTACCCGTCCGGCGTGCCCGAGCAGGACTACGTCCCCTTGCTGGCGCTGCTGCGGCGCCGGGTCACCGACGAGGAGATCGCCTGGATCGTCGGCCAGCTGACCGAGGGCGGCCGCCCGCCGTTCGGCACCGCCGACATCGGGGTGCTGATCACCAAGGTGACGCAGGACATGCCGCACGCCGAGGACGAGGCCAGGGTGCGGGACCGGCTGGAGGCCGCCGGGTGGGCCGTGGAGACCACCGGGCGCTGAGCCGGCTCCGTCCGCTCCTCCACCGGGTCACCTGGTTCCGGGACGGTGTCCTCACCGTCCGCCCATGTCGGACCGCTACCGTCGGCCCGTGACCACCCGGCAGCGCGTCCTGGACGCGGTGACGCTCGTCGCCCGGCTGGGCCTCGCGGCGGTGTGGTTGGTCTCCGGCTCCATCAAGGCCGCCGACCTGACGCAGACCCGGCTGGCCGTCCGGGCGTACCGGCTGCTGCCGGTGTCCGTGGCCGACACGGTGGGCCTGATCCTGCCGTTCCTGGAGCTGGCGCTCGGGTTGCTGTTGCTGGTCGGTCTGGCCACCCGGCTGACCGCGGTGCTGTCCGCGGTGGTGCTGTTGGTGTTCATCGGTGGCGTGGCCTCGGCCGCGGCCCGGGGGCTGTCGATCGACTGCGGCTGCTTCGGTGGCGGCGGCCAGGTCGCCGCCGGCCAGACCGCGTACACCGCGGAGATCCTCCGCGACACCGGCTTCCTGGTGCTCGCGGCGGTGCTCGTCCGGTGGCCCTGGACACCGCTGTCCGTGGACCGGTTCGTCCTGGACCGTGCGGCGAGCCGGGCATAGTGGGACCGGCGGGCCGGCCGGGGACGCCGGCAGCGCCCCGGCGCGAGCAGAGACACAGACGACGCGGAGGTAGGGACAGTGGCGGACGGCCGGCGGACGGGCCAGACCAGTGGCGGCAAGGGCGGCCGGGCGGCGTCGGGCAAGGGCGGGGCCGGTCGCCGCGGGACCGGGCCCGCCCCGCGCACCACCGGCGGCGCCCGGCCGGCCGCCGGACGATCCACCGCCGCCCGCCAGTCCGTGGCCGCGGCCCGGCGCACCAAGCCGGGCTCGAACCGCACCCAGCTGATCATCGGCGGCGTCGCGGTGGTCATCATGATCGCCGTGGTGGTCGTCGGCCTTGTCCTCAACGCCAACCAGGGCAAGGCGACCTCGGACTACGGGGCCTCCACCAAGTCCACGGCGACGCTGTCGGCCGACGGCGTGGTCACCGTGTCCGCACCGGGCAGCACCCCCAAGGCCACGCTCGACTTCTACGAGGACCCGATGTGCCCGTTCTGCGCTCTCTTCGAGCAGCAGTACGGCGACCAGATCAACGAGAACGTCGACAAGGGCACCCTGGCGGTCCGGTACCACATGCTCGACTTCCTGAACGCCAACTCGCACTCCGGGGACTACTCGACGCGGGCCTCGGCGGCGATGATGTGCGTCGCCCAGGACAGCGGCACCCGGGCCGGTGGCTTCCTGTCCTATCTGGAGAAGCTGTTCGCGCAGGGCACGCAACCGGAGGAACAGGGGTCGTCGGACCTGTCCAACGCCCAGCTGGCCGAACTCGCGACGCAGAACGGCGCCTCGTCCGCGGCCGCCTCGTGCATCACCTCCGGCGCGCAGATCGACCTGGCCAAGACCGAGTCCGCCGCCGGGCAGGCCCAGCTCAAGGCCGCGCTCGGCAGCCAGTGGGGTACGCCGACCGTGCTGCAGGACGGCAAGCAGGTCAACACCAACAGCACCGACTGGCTCACCAAGATCGTCGGCTGACCCAGATTAGGGGGCGGCCCCGGTGACTTGCTAGAGTTGCCGGGCAGCTCGGGGCTGTGGCGCAGCTGGTAGCGCACCACACTGGCAGTGTGGGGGTCAGGGGTTCGAGTCCCCTCAGCTCCACCCGGACGACAAGGGCCGCACCGTCACCGACGGTGCGGCCCTTGTTGCATCTGCGGCCCCCGCGCGGTCGGGCCCGCGTGCACCGTCGACCCCGCCCGGGACGAGTATGGGCCGATGGCGACGACGCGACCCGAGTTGTGGGGCACCTTCGGCATGGTGGCCTCCACCCACTACCTGGCCACCGCGGCCGGCATGGCGGTGCTGGAGGCCGGCGGGACGGCGGTGGACGCGGCCGTCGCGGCCGGCTTCGCGCTGCAGGTGGCCGAGCCGCACCTGAACGGTCCGGGCGGGGACCTGCCGCTGCTGTTCGCGCGGCCGGACGGGCCGCCGACGGTCCTCTGCGGGCAGGGGGTCGCCCCGGCCGGCGCCACCGTGGACCACTACACCGGGCTCGGACTGCAACTGGTCCCCGGATCCGGGTTGCTGGCCGCCGCCGTCCCCGGCTCGACGGCCGCCTGGCTGACCCTGCTGCGCGACCACGGCACCTTCGAGTTGGAGACGGTGCTGCAGTACGCCGTCCACCTTGCCGAAGGCGGGGTGCCCGTGCTGCCCACCATCGCCAGGGCGGTGCAGAACGTCGAGCAGCTGTTCGCCGACGACTGGACCACCTCGGCCGAGCTGTACCTGGCCGACGGCCGGGCACCACGTCCCGGCAGCGTGCTGCGGAACCCGGTGCTCGCCGGTACCTACCGCAAGCTGCTCGCCGCGGCCCGCAGCGGCGCGTCCCGGGAGGCCAGGGTCGACGCCGCGCTGCAGGCCTGGACCCAGGGCTTCGTGGCGGAGGCCGTCGACGCGTTCGCCCGCCGGGAGTTCCTGGACTCGTCGGGGGAGCGGCACGCCGGCGTGCTCACCGGTGCGGACATGGCGTCCTGGCGGCCCACCTACGAGGACCCGGTCACGGCCCCGTTCGGCGAGTGGACTGTCGCCAAGACCCGGCCGTGGGGCCAGGGGCCGGTGCTGCTGCAGCAGCTGCGCATGCTCGACCTGCTCGGCGTGCCCGAGGACGTCGACGGCGCCGAGTTCGTGCACCGCGTGGTGGAGGTCGGCAAGCTGGCCTTCGCCGACCGCGAGGCCTGGTACGGCGACGCCCTGCCCGTGCCGATCGAGGCCCTGCTCTCGCCGGCCTACGCGGCCGAGCGGGCGGCCCTGATCGGGGAGCGCGCCGACCTCTCGCTGCGGCCCGGGAGCCCCGACGGCCGGGAGCCCCGGTTGGCGTCCTTCCCCGAGGCCGCCACGGCCGCCGGGATCGGCGAGCCGACCGTGGCCCGGACCGGTGACCGCCCGCCGCCGATCGACGCCGGGACGGGCGAGTCGGCGGACCGGGCCGGCCGAGACGGGCGCTCGCCGGGCGACACGTGCCACGTCGACGTGGTCGACCGCTGGGGCAACACCGTGGCCGCCATGCCCAGCGGCGGCTGGCTGCAGTCGTCCCCGGTGATCCCCGCGCTGGGGTTCCCGCTCGGCACCCGGCTGCAGATGTGCGCGCTGCAGCCGGGGTTGCCGACGACGCTGACCCCGGGCACCCGCCCGCGCACCACGCTCTCGCCGTCGATGGCGCTGCGCGACGGGCGGGTCGAGCTGGCCTTCGGCTCACCCGGCGGCGACCAGCAGGACCAGTGGCAGCTGAACTTCGTGCTGCGGCACCTGTCCGGCGGCCGCAACCTGCAGGAGGCGATCGACTCGCCGTCGTTCCACAGCACGCACTTCCCGAGCTCGTTCTACCCGCGGGACGCCCACCCCGGTCAGGTCGTCCTGGAGGACCGGTTCGCCCCCGAGGTGCTGGCCGAGCTCGAGCGCCGCGGCCACCGGGTGCAACTGTCCGGCGGCTGGACGCTGGGCCGGATGTGCGCGGTCGCGCGGGACCGGGACAGCCAGGTGCTGCGCGCCGGGGCCGATCCCCGCGGCGCCCAGGCCTACGCCGCCGGCCGCTGACCGGGTGACGGGAGCCGCCCGGGCCGAAACCACCGGCTCCGGAGCTCGCTTCTACGATCTGTCGGACTAAGCTCCATCTCAGATCGCCCGGCCGCGTGCGGCCCGAGGACGGTCGCCGTATCGAAGTGGAGGAGTGCCGTGACGGCTGTCGTGCCCCGCCCGGTCGTGTCGAGGGCGTACCCGGTCAAGCGGCAGCGGCCCGGTGTCGCCCTGCTCGGCTTCCTGCGGACGACGGACCCCAAGACCCTGGGGAAGATGTACATCTGCACCGCGACCTTCTTCTTCCTGGTCGGCGGTGTGATGGCGCTGCTGATGCGGGCCGAGCTGGCCAGGCCGGGGCTGCAGTTCCTGTCCCAGGAGCAGTACAACCAGCTGTTCACCATGCACGGCACGATCATGCTGCTCTTCTATGCGACGGCCATCGTGTTCGGCTTCGCCAACTTCGTGCTGCCGCTGCAGATCGGCGCCCCGGACGTCGCCTTCCCGCGGTTGAACGCGTTCTCCTACTGGTTGTACGCGTTCGGGGCCACGATCGCGGTGGCCGGCTTCTTCACCCCGAACGGCGCTGCGGCCTTCGGCTGGACGGCCTACACGCCGCTGTCGGACAACACCAACTCGCCGGGCGCCGGCGGGGACATGTGGATCATGGGTTTGGCCGTCTCCGGCCTCGGCACCATCCTCGGCGCCGTCAACATGATCACCACGGTGATCTGCCTGCGTGCCCCGGGCATGACGATGTGGCGGCTGCCCATCTTCACCTGGAACATCTTCGTGACGTCGATCCTGATCCTGATCGCGTTCCCCATCCTGACGGCCGCGCTCTTCGGGCTCGCGGCGGACCGGCACTTCGGCGCGCATGTGTTCGACCCGGCCAACGGCGGCGCGATCCTCTGGCAGCACCTGTTCTGGTTCTTCGGGCATCCCGAGGTCTACATCATCGCGTTGCCGTTCTTCGGGATCGTGACCGAGGTCTTCCCGGTCTTCTCGCGCAAACCGGTCTTCGGCTACCGCGGCCTGGTCTACGCGACGCTCTCGATCGCGGCGCTGTCCGTCGCGGTGTGGGCGCACCACATGTTCGCCACCGGCGCCGTGCTGCTGCCGTTCTTCAGTTTCATGACGTTCCTCATCGCGGTGCCGACCGGGCTGAAGTTCTTCAACTGGATCGGCACGATGTGGAAGGGGCAGATCACCTTCGAGACGCCCATGCTGTGGGCGGCCGGCTTCCTGGTGACCTTCCTCTTCGGCGGCCTGACCGGCATCATCCTGGCGGCCCCGGCGCTGGACTTCCACGTCTCGGACACCTATTTCGTGGTGGCGCACTTCCACTACGTGCTGTTCGGGACGATCGTTTTTGCCACGTTCTCCGGGATCTACTTCTGGTTCCCGAAGATGACCGGCCGGTTCCTGGACGAGGGGCTGGGCAAGGTCCACTTCTGGACGACCTTCGTCGGGTTCCACCTGACGTTCCTGGTGCAGCACTGGCTCGGCACCATCGGCATGCCCCGTCGGTACGCCGACTACCTGCCGACCGACGGGTTCACCACGCTGAACATGATCTCGACCATCGGGTCCTTCGTGCTCGGCGCGTCCGTGCTGCCGTTCATCTGGAACGTCTTCCGGTCGCTGCGCTACGGCGAGGTCACCACCGCCGACGACCCGTGGGGCTACGGCAACTCGCTGGAGTGGGCGACGAGCTCACCGCCGCCGCGGCACAACTTCACCTCGCTGCCGCGGATCCGGTCCGAGCGCCCGGCCTTCGAGCTGCACCACCCGGAGATGGTCGAGCGGCTGCGGGTGGAGGCACACCCCAGCCGCAGCTGGGAGCCCCTGTCCGACCTGGAGTCGAGTGCGCACCTGAAGATCCCGAACGAGGCGTCGTCGACCTCGACGTACTGACCCGCCACCGACCGCGCGGACCGCGGCGCCACCCCGGCGCCGCGGTTCCGTCGTTCCAGGCCCGGGCGTCGACCCGGGCCCCGACCAGGGATGCGCCTGCCCATGTCCACCGTGCTCATCACGGTCAACGGTCCCGACCGTCCCGGCCTGACCGGCGTGCTGTTCACCGCCCTGTCCGCCCACCGCGTCGAGGTGCTCGACATCGACCAGGCGGTCATCCGCGGCGCGCTGACGCTCGGCGTGCTGGTCCGCACCCCCGGTGACCCGGAGGCGCTGCAGGAGCACGTCGAGCAGGCGATGGCCTCCGTCGGGACGACGGTGCGGGTGGCCATCGACCCGCCGGGGGCGGACCAGCGCCGGTCCGCGACGCACGCCCTGGTGGTGCTCGGTCGGCCGCTGCAGGCCCGTGCCATCGGCGCGCTGGCCAGGGCGCTCGGCGAGGCAGGGGTGAACATCGAGACCATCCGCCGGGTCGCCGACTACCCGGTCACCGGGCTCGAGCTGTCGGTGACCGCCCGGGACGACGACGTGCTCCGGCTGTCCGTCGCCCGGGTCGCGGCCGCCGAGGGTGTCGACATCGCCGTGCAGCGGGCCGGCCTCGCCCGGCGGGCCAAGCGGCTGATCGTCTTCGACGTGGACTCGACCTTGATCACCGGCGAGGTGATCGACCTGCTCGCCGAGCGGACCGGGACCGGGGCCGAGGTGGAACGCATCACCGCGGCCGCCATGCGCGGCGAGCTCGACTTCGCCGAGTCGCTACGCCGCCGGGTCGCCATGCTCGCCGGCCTGGACGCCGCGGTGCTGGACGAGGTGGCGGCGGAGCTCGAGCTCACCCCGGGAGCCCGGACCACGATCCGGACCCTCAAGCGGCTCGGCTACCGCTGCGGGATCGTCTCCGGCGGCTTCACCCAGGTCGCCCGGCACCTGGTGGACGAGCTGGACCTGGACTTCGTTGCGGCCAACACCCTCGAGGTCGTCGACGGCCGGCTCACCGGGGGCCTGGTCGGCGACGTCGTGGACCGGCCGGGCAAGGCCAGGGCGCTGGAGCGCTTCGCCGCGGCGTCGGGTGTGCCGCTGGACCAGACGGTTGCCGTCGGCGACGGTGCCAACGACATCGACATGCTGACCACCGCCGGGCTCGGCGTGGCCTTCAACGCCAAGCCGATCGTGGCCGACGCGGCGGACACCGCGCTGAACCAGCCGTTCCTGGACCCGGTGCTTTTCATCCTGGGGATCACCCGGGACGAGGTCGAGGCCGCCGACGCCGCCGAGGGCCGGCTGCGAAGGGTGCCGCTCGCCGCCCCGGCCGGGCGGTGACCACGGGCGCGGTGCTGGCACCGCTGCGGGCCCGGTACGCCCGGTGGCTCGGCATGGACGCGGACCAGGTGCTCGACGACCGCGACGAGGCCGCCGTGGACGTCCGCGCCCTGCAGCTGGTGCTCCGGCTGGAGCGGGACCGGCCGCCGTCGTGGCACGGCGCGCTGGCACTCGCCGCCGCCGGCGCCGCGCTGGTCTGCCTGGACCCGCGCAGCGAGCCCGGCGGCCCCTGGCACGACGCGGTGCGCGACTACTGCGCCGGCCACATCCGCAAGGTGACCCGGCGGGCCCGCGGTGCGAGCTGGGCGGGCACCGCGGACCTGCCGGGCGTCTCCCTGGCCGCCGGCGACACCGAGATCCGCGCCCTGGTGCCGGGACGCGTGGTCGAGGTACCCAAGGCGGTGGCCAAGCTGCAGGTCGGCGGTACCGAGGTGGAACCGGACCGGCCGAGCTCCGCTCCCGACGACCCGGCCGCGCTCGAGCTGTGGCTGCCGCTGGAACCGGTGATGACGCTCGGCAAGGCCATGGCGCAGGCCGGCCACGCCGGGATGATCGCCGCGGCGCTGCTGGCCGGCGACGACCCGGCGGAGCTGGACCGCTGGTACGCCGCCGGGTGCCCGGTGCAGGTCCGCGGTCGGTCGGAGCGCTTCGCCGGGCTGGCCGCCCGACTGGCCGACCCGGCGGCGGCGTGGTCCGGGGACCGGCTGCTCGCCGTCCGGGACGCCGGGTTCACCGAGGTCGACCCGGGCACGGTGACCGTCGTGGCCCGCGCCCCGGGCGGCCGCCCCCATCCCGGTCCGTCGACCGCCTGAGTCAGCCCTGGTCGTCGCCGGCGGCGGTGATCCACACCGCGGCGTACGGCGCGAGCCACACCGAGCCGTCCGGGCCCGGCGTCACGGTCTCGCCGGAGATCCGGTCCGTGCCCCCGGCGAGCCCGTAGCGCTCCAGCACCCAGCCGGGCACCGCACGCCAGGTATCCGTGACGTTGAACAGCTCGAGCAGCACGCCCAGCGGGTGCCGGCGGACCACCGGCAGCACCCCGGGGTCGGTGACCGGGCCGATCTCCGCGGCGACGGCGGCGTGCAGCTGTGGCAGCCCGGCCCGCACGGACACCAGGTGCCGGAGGTTCGTCCACACCCGGCCGGGGACGGTCTCCGGGTGGTGCCGCTGCTCGGCGAGTTCCCAGTCCATCCGCGGCCGGTGCGCCCACCGGTTGTCGGCCTCGTGGCCCGGCTCCGAGGCCCAGTCCTCGTCGTTGGTCATCCCGAGCTCGTCGCCCATCCAGACGACCGGGATGCCGCCCCAGCCGAGCACCACCGCGTGCGCCAGGAACAGCCGCCCCACGACGATGTCCAGCTCCGGGGTGCTGCCCGGCCGATCACCGGCGCCGGGTGCCGTGCCGTCGGTGAGGGTCGCGAGCGCCGCCTCGTAGGCGGTCTCGAGGCCGGCCAGGCTCGCCGCCATGCCGCTGATCCGCCGGTCCCCGGTCTCCGGGTTGGCCTGGAACACCAGCCCGCGGGCCGGCGAGCCGGGGAACTCGCCGGCGTAGTAGTCGGCCAGGAAGCGGCGGTGCTCCCAGCCGCTGATGCCCTGCGCCGCGGCATCGGCGTCGTCGATCGCCCAACCGATGTCGTCGTGGCAGCGCAGGTAGGTGACCCACGCGGTGGTGCTCGGGGCGGGCGGCAGGGCGGCCAGCGCGTGCGCCGCCAGTCGGACGTCCCGGGACGCCAGCATCGACCAGACCTGCACCATCAGGGAGTTGTGGTAGGCGATGTCGCTCACCTTCCCGTGGTGGTGGCCCTGACCCAGGTAGTGCACCAGGTCCGCCGGACCGACGATGGCCTCCGCCTTGAACAGCACGGCTGGGCACGCGATCCGCGCCACGGCGCGCAGGGCCTGGGTGATGGCGTGCACCTCCGGCTGGTTCTGGCAGTCGGTGCCCAGCCGCTTGGACAGGAAGGCGATCGCGTCGAGCCGGAGCACCTGCACGCCGAGCCCGGCGAGGAACAGCACGGTGTCGGCGTACTCGCAGAACACGTCCGGGTTGGTCCAGTTGACGTCCCACTGCCAGGAGTTGAACGTCGTCCACACCCAGCCGGACAGCTCGTCGTCCCAGGTGAAGCTGCCCGGCGCGAAGTCCGGGAAGATCTCCGGCAGGGTCCGCTCGTAGGCGTCGGGCATGGTGCGGTCCGGGTAGACGTAGAAGTAGTCCCGGTAGCGCTGCTCCCCGGCGCGTGCCCGGACCGCCCACTCGTGCTCCGCGGCGACGTGGTTGAGCACCAGGTCGAGGACCAGGCTGATCCCGGCGTGCCGCAGGTCGGTGGCCAGGGCCCGCAGGTCCTCGACGGTCCCGAGGTTCTCGCGGACGGTCCGGTAGTCCGCCACGGCGTAGCCGCCGTCACTGTCGCCCGGCCGGGGTCGCAGCAGCGGCATGAGGTGCAGGTAGGTGACGCCCAGCTCGCGCAGGTACGGGATGCGGGCGCGCAGCCGCTGCAGGTCGCCGGCGAACCGGTCGGCGTAGCAGGCGTAGCCGAGCATGGACTCGGACTGGAACCAGTCCGGCTCGAGCGTGCGCTGCAGGTCGAGCCGGGCCAGGTCGGGGTCGCGGTCGGCGAACGCCCGCGCGGCCAGCACGACCAGGCGGTCGGACAGGTCCCGTGCGGTGTCCGCCGGGTAGACCCGGTGCAGCCCGTCCTGCAGGTCCGTCCACCACCGGTCGAGCTGCAGGCCGAACAGCTCGCGTCGGTGGGTGGGCGCGGCGGCCAGTTCGTCGGCGGCCAGGCGGTGGACCCGGGGCGGCGCGGGCGTCATCGGGACAGTGTCCCCGCCGTCAGTCCTCGAGTTCGACCCCGGCCTCGGCCATGGCCTCGACCGCGGCGTCCCGGTCGCCGGGGTGCAGCTCGACGAACCGGGTGAGCCGCAGCGGCACGATCGCCGCGTAGCCCAGGCCCACCGCGTCGATGGCGGTGGCCTTGACGCAGTAGTCGCCGGCGAGCCCGACGATGCGCAGCGCCGTGACGTTCCGGTCGGCGAGCATGCTGTCCAGCTCGGTCTCGTGGGTGTGCCCGGTGCGGAGGTCCAGCACCGAGAACCCCGAGTAACCGTCCTCGGGACCGGAGCCCTTGCGGACCACCGGGCCCTCGACGGGCAGCCCCGGGACGAACTCGGCGCCGGGGGTCCCCATCACGCAGTGCACCGGCCAGATCCCCCCGTCGGCGGCGAAGTGCGGGGTGTGCTTGGGGTGCCAGTCCTGGGTGTAGAGCACCGGCCCGCCGGCCTCCCGGGTCCGCTCGATCTCCGCGACGATGCCGGGCAGCAGGTCCTCGCCGCCGCGGACGTACAGCGAGCCTGCCGGGTCGGCGAAGTCGTGCTGCATGTCGACCACGATCAGGGCGGTGGCGGGGGAGTAGTCCGGGTGGCTCGCGTCCGTCGGCATCGGTCCAGTCTCCCGGACGTCAGCGCACCGGCGGCATCACGGTCGGGATCGCCGGGTCGCCCTGCGACAGCCCGAGGCCTTCCCACGGCAGGCTGACCAGCGCGCGCCGTAGGTGCTGCCGGGACTGCTCGAGGTTCGGCAGGCCGGGGAGCACGGCGCCGTCCCGGACCAGTGGGACGGCCAGCTCGACGTCGGTCTCCTCGCGCCGGTCGGGGCCCTGTGCCTGCAGGTACACCACCTCCTCGGTGGCGGTGCCGGACGCGCGGTAGCGGCGCAGCGCGGACTTCGCGCCGCCGTGCGACGCCTTGTTCTCGCTGCGCTTGGCGACCGGCCGGCCGTCGACCTCGACCAGCTTGTAGACCATGCCGGCGGTGGGCGCACCCGAGCCGGTGACCAGCGACGTGCCGACGCCGTACATGTCGACCGGTTCGGCGCGCAGCGCTGCGATGGCGTACTCGTCCAGGTCGCCGGAGAGCACGATGCGGGTGGCCGACGCGCCGAGGCCGTCCAGCTCCTCGCGGGCCGCCCTGGCCAGCGGGCCGAGGTCCCCGGAGTCGATGCGGATGGCGCCGAGCGCGGTGCCGGCCACCTCGATCGCCGTGCGGATGCCCTGGGTGATGTCGTAGGTGTCGACCAGCAGCGTCGTCCCGGTGCCCAGCGCGGCGATCTGGGCGCGGAAGGCGTCGGCCTCCGTGTCGTGCAGCAGCGTGAAGGCGTGCGCGGCGGTGCCGCCGGTGGGGATGCCGTACCGGCGGCCGGCCTCCAGGTTCGACGTGCTGGTGAAGCCGGCCAGGTACGCGGCGCGGGCGGCGGCCACCGCCGCCTCCTCGTGGGTCCGCCGCGAGCCCATCTCGATCAGCGGCCGGTCACCGGCGGCGGACGCCATCCTGGCCGCCGCCGAGGCGATGGCGCAGTCGTGGTTGAGGATGGACAGCGCCAGGGTCTCCAGCACCACGGCGGAGGCAAAGCTGCCGCGCACGGACAGCACCGGGGATCCCGGGAAGTACAGCTCGCCCTCACGGTAGCCGTCGATGTGGCCGTCGAACCGCCAGGACGCCAGGTACTCGACGGTGCGGCGGGCCAGGAACGGTTCCAGGCGGGCGAGCGTGCCGTCGTCGAACCGGAAGTCGGCCAGGGCGTCGAGGAGCCGGGCGGTGCCGGCCACCACGCCGTAGCGGCGGCCGTGCGGCAGCCGCCGGGCGAAGACCTCGAAGACGCAGGGGCGGTCGGCGGAGCCGTCGGCCAGGGCCGCCTCGAGCATGGTGAACTCGTACTGGTCCGTCAGCAGCGCGGTGCTGACCCGGCTGGTCGCGGCGGCGGGCATTCCGGGAGCGTAGAGGCCCGCCGCGGCAGAGGCTCCGTGCGACACTGGACGGGTGAGTCGCCGTCACCCGCATCGCTGGTCGGCGGCGCCGGGGCCCGCCGTCGCGACGGTGCCGGTCGCTGTGCCGGTCCCTGTGCCGGTCCCCGTGCCGGTCGCTGTGCCGGTCGCCGTCAGGGCGTCGGGCGGGTCGGTGGCCACCGCCCCGACCCGGCAGGACCAGCCGGTCGAGGACGTGGTCGCGGCCACCGACGCCCCCTGGGTCACCATCGTGTGGAACGACCCGGTCAACCTCATGTCGTACGTGACGCTCATCTTCCAGCGCGTGCTCGGCCACCCGCGGCCGCGGGCCGAGGCCCTGATGCTGGACGTGCACCACAAGGGCAGGGCGACGGTGTCCGTCGGGACGCGGGACGCCATGGAGGCCGACGTTGCGAAGCTGCAGGCAGCGGGGCTATGGGCGACCATGGCCCAGGACCGCTGAGGGCCGCTGCCACCCGTGCGCCCGTTCCGCCGTCACCGCGGCCGCTACACCGCCACCTTCGAGGCCGGCGAGGTCGCGGTGCTGTCCGACCTGCTGGACCAGGTCCGGCACCTGCTGGCGCAGCGCCGGGCGCAGGCGGCCGGGACGGCGGATCCGCTCGCGGTGATGACCGGCATGGTGACCGGACCGTCGGACGCGCCCGACGACCCCGCCCTGGCGCGGCTGCTGCCCGACTTCCACCGCGACGACCCGGTGCTGTCCGCGGGCCTGCGGGTGCTGCGGGAGCCGGGCATCGTCGCCGGCAAGGACGCCGCGGCCGTCGCCGTCCTGGACTCGCTGCCCCGCGGCGGCGGCACCGTGCATCTGTCCGCCGAGCTCGCCGAGTCCTGGATCGCCGCGCTCAACGACATCCGGCTGTCCATGGGTGTCCGGCTCGGCATCACCGAGGACGACCGGGAGCCGCCGGGCGTCGGTGACGACCCGGACGGACCCGCGGCGGCCGCCTACCACGTGTACCGCTGGCTCTCGGCGGTGCAGGACTCGCTGGTCGGTGTGATGCTGGCCTGACCTGGCCGGACGGCGCCCGCAGCGGCCCGTCGGCCGCGGACGGGTCGATAAGCTGACCGGGTGACGCTCCGCATCCCGCGCTCGATGGTCGACGAGATGGTCGAGCACGCCAGGGCCGACCACCCGGACGAGGCGTGCGGCGTGGTGGCGGGGCCGGCCGGCAGCGACCGGCCGGAGCGGCTGGTCCGGATGTTGAACGCGGAGCGCTCGCCGACCTTCTACCGGTTCGACTCCGCCGAGCAGCTCCGGCTGTACCGCGAGCTCGACGCCCGCGACGAGGAGGTCGTCGTGGTCTACCACTCGCACACCGCGACCGAGGCGTACCCCAGCCGGACGGACGTCTCGTACGCCGGCGAGCCGCAGGCGCACTACGTCCTGGTGTCCACCCGCGACCCGGACTCGGCGGAGATCCGGTCCTACCGGATCGTCGACGGCACGGTCACCGAGGAACCGCTGGACATCATTCCGGCCGCCGAAGGCGTTGCGACCTGACAGTCCCCCCGGGACACCCACCCGGCAGCCCCCGCTGCCGACCGACGAGGAGAGACAGACCATGAGCGTTGCCGTGTCCGTGCCGACGATCCTGCGGCCGATGACCAAGGGCGAGAAGTCGGTGACCGCCGAGGGCGGCACGCTGGCCGAGGTCATCTCCGACCTCGACGGCCGGTACGCCGGGCTGGGTGACCGCCTGGTCAAGAACGGCACGCTGCACCGGTTCGTGAACATCTACGTCAACGACGAGGACGTCCGGTTCACCGGCGGGCTCGAGACGGCGGTGTCGGACGGCGACCAGGTGACGATCCTGCCTGCCGTCGCCGGAGGCGACAGTCGGGCTCAGGTCGCCGGAGGCGACAGTCGGGCACAGGTCGCTGGGGGCTCGGGAGCGTGATGGCGCGGTACGACAGCCTGATCGACGCGGTCGGCGGCACCCCGCTCGTCGGGTTGCCCCGACTGTCCCCGTCGCCGACGGTCCGGCTCTGGGCCAAGCTCGAGGACCGCAACCCCACCGGGTCGGTCAAGGACCGCCCGGCGCTGGCGATGGTGGCCGCCGCCGAGGCCGACGGGCGGCTGCGTCCCGGGTGCACGGTCATCGAACCGACCAGCGGTAACACCGGCATCTCGCTGGCCATGGTGTGCCGCGTCAAGGGCTACCGGCTGATCTGCGTCATGCCGGAGAACACCTCCGAGGAGCGGCGGCTGCTGCTGCGCGCGTACGGCGCGCAGATCATCCCGTCGCCGGCGGCCGGCGGGTCCAACGCGGCGGTGGCGCTGGCCAAGGAGCTGGCCGCCGACCACCCGGACTGGGTGATGCTGTACCAGTACGGCAACCCGGACAACGCCGCCGCGCACTACCGCACCACCGGCCCGGAACTGCTGGCCGACCTGCCGTCCATCACCCACTTCGTCGCCGGGCTGGGCACCACCGGCACCCTGATGGGAGTGGGCCGGTATTTGCGCGAGAAGGTCCCGGACATCGCCATCGTCGCGGCGGAGCCGCGCTACGGGGAGCTGGTCTACGGGCTGCGCAACCTGGACGAGGGATTCGTGCCCGAGCTGTACGACGAGAGCGTGCTCAGCACCCGGTACTCGGTCGGTCCGGAGGACGCGGTGCGCCGCACCCGGCAGCTGCTCGAGGTCGAGGGCATCTTCGCCGGGATCTCCACCGGCGCCGCGCTGCACGCGGCGCTGGGCATCGCGACCCGGGCGGTGCGCGACGGGCAGCGGGCCGACGTCGCCTTCGTGGTCTGCGACGCGGGCTGGAAGTACCTGTCGACGGGCGTGTACGGGGCGACCGACGACGCGGCGGCCGCGGGCGGCCTGGAGGGCCAGCTCTGGGCGTAGCGACCGGTCCCCGGTCAGGGTTTCTCCCCGATCCCGCGGTCGAGCCGCGTCGGTAGCGTGGTGCCATGACGATGCCCACGCTGCCCACCGGGCCCGCCACCCCGGCCCGCCGCGGGTCGATGCTGCTGCCGGCCGCAGTCCGGCCGGCCGCGGTGACCGTCGGCGTGCTGGCCGTCGTACTGGTGCTGGTGCAGACGGCCAACTCGGTCACCGGCTACTGGCTGGACGCGCACCTGGGCATCCAGGCGCGGACGGTCGCCGGGCTGGACGGGGTGCTGGCCGCCCCGCTGCTGCACGCGTCGTGGCAGCACCTGCTGTCCAACATCGTCCCGCTGGTGATCTTCGGCTTCCTGGTGATGGTGGGCGGCGTCCGGCAGTTCGTCGCGGTGACCGTGCTGGTCTGGCTGGTGTCCGGGCTGGGTGTCTGGCTGGTCGGTCCCGCGCACGCGGTGACGGTCGGAGCCTCCGGCCTCGTCTTCGGCTGGCTGGCCTACCTGGTCTCGCGCGGCATCTTCACCCGGACCCTGAGCCAGATCCTGGTCGGCGTGCTGCTGCTGGCCATCTGGGGCGGCATCTTCTGGACCGGCATCGTGCACGTCGTGCTCACCCCCGGCTCGTCGGGCGTCTCGTGGCAGGGGCACCTGTTCGGTGCGATCGGCGGGGTGCTCGCCGCGTTCCTGGTGGCCCGCGCCGACGGTCCACGCCGTCGCCGGGCCGCCGCCGTGGGTGGCGCCGGCGGGAGCGACCGGTTCGGGACGGCGGTGCCGCCGGGGTTGCCGCGATCCTGAGCCCGGTTCCTCCGACACGCCTGTCGGTATTGCCGGGAACCGGACACCTCGCAATACTCCGTGCACCGGCATGCCCGTCAGCCCGACGGCGGACCGGTCGGCGGACGGGGTTCGACCATGGCAGCACCGGCAGTACGGGCACGTCGAGGGCTCACCGCGGCCGCCGTGACGGCCTGCCTGATCGGGCTCGGGATCGTCGCGCCCCCGCCGGCGGGAGCGGCGACCTCGGCGAGCACCACCGAGACGCGGCCGTTCGAACCCGGCGAGGACGACGCCGGCGGGGTGCTGACGCCTCCGCGGTCGAACGCGCCGTCCCGGGTCCCGGCGGCCGGACTGCCGCGCCCCGTGGGACGTGTCGTCGTGACGGATGCGGCGGCCAAGCGCGCCGAGGGGTTGAGCCTGCGGGACACCCGTGACGCCAACGGCGGCAACCAGTTCAGCCTCGAACCCCCTGACCAGGCCCTCTGCGTCGGCGGCACCGAGGTGATCGAGGGCGTGAACAACGTCTTCGCCACCTACTCGACGTCGGGAGCCAGGACCTCGGCACCGCAGGCGTACACGCCGTTCTGGAACGACGGTGTCGCGGAGGTCGACCGGACCACGGGCACCTACGGCCCGTTCGTGTCCGACCCCAAGTGCTACTTCGACCCGGTGCTGCACCGGTTCTTCATGACCGAACTGCAGCTGGGCACCAACCCGACCACCGGGGACTTCACGGGCGACAGCTACGAGAACATCGCGGTCAGCCGAACCGCGACGCCGGGTACCAGCGCCGCCGACTGGTACCTGTACCGGATCGACGTGCGGAACGACGGCACGCACGGCACGCCGAGCCACGCCGGATGCCCCTGCCTGGGCGACCAACCGCTGATCGGTGCCGACACCTACGGCTTCTACGTCACCACCAACGAGTTCTCGATCGACGGGCCCGAGTTCAACGGGGCGCAGATCTACGCGTTCGACAAGGCGGCCCTCGCGGCGGGGACGCTGCGCTACCAGCGGATCGAGACGAACGGCACGCCGCTCGCCGAAGGGACCGCCTACAGCGTGCAGCCCGCCACGTCCCCGGTCGCGGCCGACTGGTCGACCGCGAACAACGGCACGGAGTACGCGCTCTCCGCTCTGGACTTCACCGCCACGCTGGACGACCGGATCGCCGCCTGGGCGCTCACCAACACTCGGAGCCTGACGACCGACCACCCGGCCGTGACGGTGTCGCGGACGGTGATCGGCAGCGAGGTGTACGGCCAGCCGCCGTCGGTGCAGCAGAAGTCCGGTCCGTACCCGCTCGGCCAGAGCCTCAAGGACAAGCTGAACCTGCTCCAGTCCAATGACGACCGGATGAACCAGGTCGTCTACGCGGGCGGGAAGCTGTGGAGCGGGGTCAACACCGCGGCGAAGACCGAGAACGGCCCGACCACCACCGCCATCGCCTACTTCGTCGTCCGGCCGACCGCGACGCCGACGAGCGTCTCGGCGACGATGGCCCATCAGGGATACGTGTCGGTGAACCGCAACTCCGTGATGTACCCGTCCATCGGCGTCGCTCCCGGCGGTACCCGAGCGGCCATGGTCTTCACGCTCGCCGGCCCCGGCTACCACCCGTCGACCGCCTACGTGCGCCTGTCGTCGTCCGGTGCGCCGACCGGCCCGGTGTCGATCTACGGTGCCGGGACGAAGCCTGCCGACGGCTTCACCGGATACCCGCAGTACGGGGGCAACGGCCAGGAGCGCTGGGGTGACTACTCGGCCGCCGTCGCCGACCCCGGTGGCACCGTCTGGGTGGCCGCCGAGTACGTCCCCGGCACCTTCGGGTACCCGCCGTACCTCGCCAACTGGGGCACCGCGATCGGCGCCATCGGCTGACGGCGTCCCGGGCCGGCGGCGGGCCGGCCCGGGTACCGTCACCGGACGTGGACGACGCACCGATCGGCATCTTCGACTCCGGTGTCGGCGGGTTGACCGTGGCGCGGGCGGTGATCGACCAGCTGCCCGGGGAGCGGGTGCGGTACGTGGGGGACACGGCCAACGGCCCGTACGGCCCGCTGCCGATCGCCGAGGTGCGGCGGCACGCCCTCGCCGTCGCGGACGAGCTCGTCGAGTCCGGCGTCAAGCTCCTGGTCATCGCCTGCAACACGGCGTCCGCGTCCTGCCTGGCCGACGCCCGGGAGCGGTACCCGATACCGGTCGTCGAGGTGATCCGCCCGGCCGTGCGGCGGGCCGTCGCCGCCACCCGCACCGGCCACATCGGCGTCATCGGCACGTCGGCGACCATCGCGTCGGGCGCCTACCAGGACGCCTTCGACGCGGCCCGCGACGTGACGGTGCGGGCGGTGGCCTGCCCGTCGTTCGTGGACTTCGTGGAGCGCGGCGTGACGTCGGGTCGCCAGGTGCTGGGTCTGGCCCAGGCCTACCTGGCCCCGCTGCAGCGGTCCGAGGTCGACACCCTGGTGCTCGGCTGCACCCACTACCCGCTGCTCACCGGGGTCCTGCAGCTGGTGATGGGGGACGGCGTCACCCTGGTCTCCAGTGCGGAGGAGACCGCCAAGGAGGTCTACCGGCGGCTCACCGAGGCCGACCTGCTGGCCGAACCCGACCCGTCCGGAGCCTCCCCGCAGCACGAGTTCCGCGCCACCGGCGATCCCGAGCCGTTCGCCCGGCTCGGCCGCCGGTTCCTGGGACCGGAGATCCGGACGGTGACGGGCGGTCGGCTGGCCGTCGGCTGAGCCCTAGGCTCGGCACATGCCCCTGGAGACCAGAGCCGACGGACGAGCCGACGACGAGCTGCGCCCGGTGCGCTTCACCCGGGGCTTCCAGGCCCACCCCGCCGGGTCCGTGCTGGTCGAGTTCGGCGGGACCAAGGTGCTGTGCGCGGCGTCCGTGACCACCGGTGTCCCACGCTGGCGCAAGGGCTCCGGCCTGGGCTGGCTCACCGCCGAGTACGCCATGCTGCCGTCGGCGACCCACGAGCGCTCGGACCGGGAGTCGGTCAAGGGCCGGGTCGGCGGCCGCACGCACGAGATCTCCCGGCTGATCGGGAGGTCCCTGCGGTCCTGCGTGGACCTGGCGGCGCTCGGCGAGAACACCATCGCGGTGGACTGCGATGTGCTGCAGGCCGACGGCGGCACCCGGACGGCGGCGATCACCGGGGCGTACGTGGCGCTGTCCGACGCCGTGTCCTGGCTGCGCGCCGCGGGTGCGCTGTCCGACCCGCAGCCGCTGTCCTGCCAGATCGCCGCCGTGTCGGTGGGCGTCGTCGGCGGCCGGGTCCGGCTGGACCTGCCGTACGAGGAGGATTCGCGCGCGGAGGTCGACATGAACGTCGTCGCCACGGACGGCGGCACGCTGGTGGAGATCCAGGGCACGGCCGAGGGCGCCACCTTCGCGCGGTCGACGCTGGACACCATGCTCGACAGCGCGCTCGCCGGCATCGCGGAGCTGGCCCGGCTGCAGCGCGAGGCGCTCGCCCAGCCCTACCCGGGCCGGGACGGCACGGCGTGACCGCGGCGGCCGCCGGGACCGTGCTGCTGGCCACCCGGAACGCCAAGAAGCTGGCCGAACTCCGCAGGATCGTCGGCGCGCAGGTCACGGTGCTCGGCCTGGCCGACGTGGCGGAGTTCCCGGAACTGCCGGAGACCGGTGCGACCTTCGAGGACAACGCCCGGGAAAAGGCCGACCAGGCGTGCCGGGAGACCGGCCTGGTCAGTCTCGCGGACGACTCGGGGCTCGCGGTCGACGCCTTGAACGGGATGCCCGGGGTGCTGTCCGCCCGGTGGTCGGGCCGGCACGGCGACGACGAGGCCAACAACGCGCTGCTGCTGGCGCAGCTGGCCGACGTCCCGGACGAGCGGCGCGGCGCGGCGTTCGTCTGCGCCATCGCGCTGGCCGTGCCGGGCGCCCGGACGGTGCTGCGCCGCGGCGAGTGGCGCGGCCGGATCGTGCGCCGGCCGGCCGGCGCCCACGGGTTCGGGTACGACCCGCTGTTCGTGCCGGCGGAGAGCGACCGGACCGGTGACGGGCGCACGTCGGCCGAGCTGTCACCCGGTGAGAAGGACGCCCTGTCGCACCGCGGCCGGGCGCTGGCCGCGGTGCTGCCGGAGCTGCGGCAGGTGCTCGGCCGCTGACCCGGGTCAGTCCCGGTCGTACTGCCGGGCGGCGGCCAGGGCCTCGCCCCGGCGCCGGCCGGCACCCCGGGCGAGTCCGGCGGCCAGGCTCGCGCCGAGCAGCAGCAACCCGACCAGCAGCGTGAAGCCCGCGGCGTGCCAGGTCCGGATCTCGTCGTTCGGGAACAGGAAATGGGTCCAGCGGGTGAGCTGGTCGTAGCCGCCCCGGGTGAAGTACGCCCACGCCCCGAAGCCGGCCAGCACCAGGCCCGGCAGCACGGTGGCCCAGGCCGACCAGCCGTTGAGCGCCACGGCCAGCAGCAGCAGCACCGCGCCGACGGCACCCAGGATGATGTCGGTCCACGACCGGTTCCCGCCGCCGACGATCGAACCCTCGGCCCGGACGCCGTACTTGCCGAGCAGGTAGACGCCGGCCGCGCTCAGCACGAGCCCGAGGATGACCGACAGTGCCGCCGCCGTGGCCCGGGAGCCGGGCGGAGGCGGTGGCGGGGACGCCGGCGGCGGGATCCGGGTGCTCTGCGCCGGGGCCGAGTACGGCTGCGGGTGCCCGGCCGGTGCGTACCCCGGCTGGCCGGCCGGGAAGACCTGGGTCGGGGCGCCGTAGCCGGACGGTCCCGGCGGCTCCGACGTGGACGAGTAGGCCGGTGCGCCGTACCCGACGGACGAGGCCTCGCCGTAGCGGGGGACGTCACCGCCGTACCGGGGGGCGTCGCCGCCGTAGCGCGAAGAGTCGCCGGAGCCGCTCGAGCCGTAACCGCCCGAGCCGCCGGAGCCATAGCCGCTCGACCCGGAGCCGCCCGAGCCGCCGTAGAGCGGGGCGGACCGCCCAGGCTCGTCGTCGTCGTCGTTGCCCGGGTGGAACGTCTCGGTGGCCGGCCCGTCGTCCCGCGCCGGCGACGCGGCCGGACGCCGGGCGGGCTCGGATGCGGAGGCGGAGGCGGACCCGGTTCGCTCGAACCCGGAGGCCAGCGTGCCGGCGTCGGAGAACCCGGTCCGCGGCGCGGGACGCGCCGGGTCGTCGTCGGACTCCAGGTCCAGCGGGCGCACCACCTGGGTCTCGTCCGCCGAGGTGTCCGGGCGTACCGGGCTCGACCCGGCGGTCCGGCGCTGTTCCTGCTGCGGATCTTCCGTGGACGACATCGCACACCTCTCTCGGGGGGGCCGGCCCCGGGGACGCGGATGCGTACCCCTGCCCGACCGAGTGCCGGAAGCCTATCGACGCAGTACCCCGCAGCGGCCCAGCGCACGCCGGGGGATCCGGCGCGTCGCGCGCCGGCCCCGGAAACGCGGGCCTGCCGCCGGGCACGGTCCCTGGTTCAATGCGGACAGGCGGCCACCAGCGGCCGCCGCCAGGAGGTCCCAGTGGGCGAGCAGGGTGCAGCAGGCGGCGACGACCGGCGGCGGTCGGCCCGGACGCCGGAGAGGGGTCCGAGGATCTCCACGGGACGGCCGCGGCGCCGCCCGTGAGCGGCCCCGGGGACACCGCGGACCCCGACGACGAGCGGCTCCCGGAGGACGCGGCCTTCGCCGACCGGCTCGACGTCGACCCGGACCGGGACGACGTCAAGGGCTGAGCGGGACCGGCTCCGGGCGGATCCGCACGGCCGGGCGCGGCACCGGAGGGCGGCGTAGCGTCGGAGGCCTTCGCGTGGCCGCCCGCTCCGACCCGGTCGGCGCCGGATGGCCGCGCACCGACGGAACGGAGTCGTGATGGACGCACAGGGCCCGAGGACCGACCCGGGCGAGGACGCCCCCGGGGACGGCACCGCCGCGCTCGTGCCCGAGCGCACCGGCGGCGGTGCGGACGCCGCCGCACCGGGTGCGGGCGCCGACGCCGAGCGCTTCTCCACCCACGGCGACCGGGCCGAGGACGCCGCCTTCAAGGGCGACGCGGTGGCCAGCGACGGCCAGTGGGCCGGGAACCATTGAGCCGGTCATGAGCCGCACCCCGACCTGGAAGCCGCACACCGTGCACGGCTCGCAGTCCGGCCACGCCCGGACCGAGCTGCCCGACTCCGTCTTCGCCTTCCCCGAGCAGCGCAAGGAACCCTTGACCGACGCGGCCCACGTGCGCACGGCGCTGGCCCGCTTCGACCAGGTGGGAGACGTCGACGACCGGGCCCGCGACCTGGCCTGGGCGAACATCCGCGCGGCCGCCGAGCACTACGGCGTCGAGGTGGCCGAGGACGACTGGCAAGACCTGGGACGCACCCCGCACACCGACAACCCGGCTCACTGACCCGGACGGTCGGCGACGGTCCGGCCCGAGCCGGTGGTGTCGGGGGAGTGGGGCCGGTGGGACTCGAACCCACACTGGCACGGACCTAAACCGTGTGCCTCTGCCAATTGGGCTACGGCCCCCGGGGGAACGCCGACCGCGTCGGCGCGCAGGTCACGCAGCCAGTCCCAGCCGCTCCAGGACCCGGGCCACGTGGCCCGTCGCCTTGACATTGCGCCACGCCTGCTCGATACGCCCGTCCGGCCCGACGACGAACGTCGACCGGATGACGCCCTGCACCGTCCGGCCGTACTGCTTCTTCTCGCCGAAGGCACCGTAGGCCCGCAGCACCGTGCGGTCCGGGTCGGACAGCAGGGTCAGGTCCAGCGAGCTGTCCAGCGCGAACCGGGCCAGCTTCTCCGGTGCGTCGGGCGAGATGCCGACGACGTGGTACCCGGCCTCGTCGAGCCGGCTCCGGGCGGCCGTGAAGTCGCAGGCCTCGGTGGTGCAGCCGGGCGTCATCGCGGCCGGGTAGAAGTACAGGACGACCCGACGGCCGGCGAAGTCCGACAGGCTCACCGGCCGGCCCTGCGCGTCCGGCAGCGTCCAGGACGGAGCGGGATCACCTGGGCCGGGGAGCGCGTCGGGCATGCGGCTAGGGTATCCACCAACCGCCGCCCGGTCCGACCGGAGCGGCACCGCCGACCGACCCCAATGTGTGGAGGCCTCGTGGCTCGCGATCCGGACACCATCCAGGCCGAGATCGAGCGTGCTCGCGACGCCCTGGCCGTCACCATCGACCAGCTGGCGGTACGCGCCAATCCCAAGCGGCTCGTCGAGCAGGGCAAGCGGACGGTGAACGCCACGCTGGCCGACCCCAAGGTCAAGTACTCGCTGATCGGCGTGGGCGCCCTGGTGGTCGTGCTGGTGGTGCGGCGGCTGTTCCGCTGACCTCCGGGGGACGCCGTCCGCGGTGATCTTCACACCGCCGCAACCGGAGTCGTCGGTATCCTCGGGACACCGGGGAGGGGCGGCGCTGCGGCGTGCGGTCGCCCCGGGTCCCCGACACCAGCAGACCCGAGGCGGTTCGTTGCCCATGCAGTCCCCCCGTCGACTGGCCCTGCCCGCGGTCCTGCTCGCTGCCGTCGGCGTGCTCGCCGCCTGCACCAGCGGCTCCGCGGCGCCGACCGTGTCGACGACGGTGTCCGTGACCTCCTCCACCGCTTCCGCGCCCACCCCGGGCACGTCCGGCGGGGCATCGACCCAGCCGCAGGTGACCGTGCCGAGCTCGGGCGGGGAGTCGGCCGGCGCCTCCTCCGGCGGGACGCCCACGGTGTCCTCGCCGGCGACGTCGAGCACGACCTCGTCGTCCACCACCTCGGCGACGTCCAGCACGGCCGTACTGCCCCCGGTGGCCAAGGTCAGCGCCTCGCCGTCCTTCGGGGCGACCGAGCTGTCGCCGGCCCAGGAGATCACCATCTCGGTGGCCAAGGGCAGCATCAAGAAGCTCACCCTGACCAACCCCACCGGCAAGGTCGTCAAGGGCTCCGTGTCGTCCGACGGCTCCACCTGGACGCTGGGCGAGGTGCTCGGCTTCGGCAAGACGTACACCGTCGCCGGGACCGCCGTCGGCACCGACGGCAAGTCGGTCCCGATCAAGGGCACCTTCAGCACCATCGGCGAGGACAACGAGGCCCGCAGCACCATCACCCCCGGCGACGGCGAGGTGGTCGGCATCGCGCAGCCGATCATCATCCGGTTCCCGACCGAGCCGACGGACAAGGCGCTCATCGAGAAGCACCTCTCCGTCACCACGACACCCAAGGTCGAGGGCTCCTGGGCGTGGATCCACCACGACGACGCCTGGGGCATCGACTGGCGGCCGAAGAACTACTGGCCCGCCAACACCAAGGTGCACGTCGACGCCAAGATCTACGGCCTCAAGTTCGCCGACGGCGTGTACGGCTCCGAGGACCTGACGTCGGACTTCACCATCGGCCGCAGCCAGGTCGTCTACGCCGACGCCAAGTCCTACAAGATCGTGGTCAAGCAGGGCTGCACCGAGATGAACGACCCGGACTCGTGCACCAGCACGGTGGCCAGCTACCCGGCGTCGTACGGCAGCGGCGACGACATCGGCGATCCGAACCGGGTCACCCGGTCGGGCATCCACGTGGTCAACGAGCTGCTGCCGGTGCACAAGATGAGCAACCCCGCGTACGGCTACACCAACGTCACCGAGTACTGGGACGTGCGGATCAGCAACAACGGCGAGTTCATCCACCAGAACCAGGGCACCGTCGGCGACCAGGGCGTGGTGAACGTCAGCCACGGCTGCATCAACCTGTCCGCCGTCAACGCGAAGGCGTACTTCCAGTCCGCCCTGATCGGCGACCCGGTCGAAATCACCGGCACCAGCGTGCAGCTGTCCGCCGCGGACGGCGACCTCTACGACTGGACGATCCCCTGGGGCGAGTGGCAGAGCCTGTCCGCGCTGTGACCCGGCGTCCCGGACGGGACCGCACGCCACCGGTGGGTCGGTGACCGAGCGCCGGATCGTCGGCACGACCATCCTGTGCCGCCCGGGAGAGATGGTGCCCGGGGAGATCGCCTGGTCGCCGGAGACCGGGCGGATCACCCACCTGGGACCGGCGCGCGGACCGGCCGGCCCCGACGACCTCGACGGCTCCGGCCGGCTGGTGCTCCCGGGCCTGGTCAACGCGCACACGCACGCCGGGATGGGGCTGCTCCGCGGGGTGAGCGACGACCTGCCGCTGGCCACCTGGTTGCGCCGGGTCCGCGAGTCCGAGGTGCGGATGACCGCCGGTGACGTCCGTGCCGGCCTGCGGCTGGCGCTGGCCGAGATGCTGCGCACCGGCACCGTCGGGTTCGTCGACATGTTCGCCTGGACCCCGGACCTGCTCGGCGACGTGCTGGCCGCCGGCCTCCGGGTGAACGCCGCGCCGGCCGTGTTCGGCTACGACGGGGTCGCGTTCCCCGCCGCCTGGGACGTCACCGGCGCCGAGGTGCTCGACGGCGTCCCGGCACTCGCCGCCGCGGTGGGCGGCGAGCCCCGGGTCACGGTGTCCTACGGGCTGCACGCGCCGTACACCTGCCCGCCGGAGATGATCCGCGACGTGGCGCGCCGTCGCGCCGTCGACGGTGTCGGCGTGCACATCCACCTGTCCGAGACCCGCCGCGAGGTCGAGGAGTCCGTCCGCCGGCACGGGGTCTCGCCGGTCCGGCTCGTCGCGGACCTCGGCCTGCTCGCCGGCCGGACGCACGTCGCCCACGCCGTGCACCTGCTCGACGGCGACCTCGAGCTGCTCGCCGGCGAGCAGGTCACCGTCGCCCACAACCCGGTGTCCAACCTCAAGCTCGGCGCCGGTGTGGCGCCGGTGCCGGCGCTGCTCGCCGCCGGCGTGCGGCTCGGGCTGGGCACCGACTCGGTGGCCAGCAACAACACCCTGGACCTGTTCGAGGAACTCAAGACGGGCTCGCTGGTGCAGCGCGGGGTGGCCGAGGACGCCGCCGTCACCGGCGTCGACGGCTTCCTGGCCCTGGCGACCGCCGGTGGCGCGGCCGCGCTCGACCAGGGGCTGACCGGTGCGCTGGCCGTCGGCGCGCCCGCGGATCTGGTGCTGCTGGACGTCACCGGCACGACCGCGACCCCGCTCGGGTCCGCGTCGTCGTTCGTCGGTTACGCCGCGACGGGCGCCGACGTCACGGACGTCGTCGTCGCCGGGCGCACCGTGGTCGCCGACCGCCGGTGCCTGACCGTCGACGAGGAGGCCGCTCGCGCCGAGGTCGTCGACCGCGCGGCGCACCTGCGCCGCCGGGTGTCGGCCGGCTGACCGCCCGACTCGACGGGGCGCTCCTCCGGGGCGGGCCGCCCCGGGTCAGCGCTTGGCGTGCCGGGCCCAGTAGAAGCAGTACAGGCCGAAGCAGGCGATGCCGAGCGCGATGACCACCAGCAGCACGACGCCGTAGGGCTGCCCGCGCAGCGTCCGCAGCGCCGTGTCCAGCCCGCCGGCCTTGTCCGGGTCGAGCGTCACGGCGGCCCAGCCGACGAGGATCCCGACGACGGCGAAGGCCACGCCCTTGGCGACGTAGCCGACCTGCCCCAGCCGCAGGGCGGCGGCGGGCGGTCGGGTGCGCAGGTCGTGGGTGAACTTGGTGGTGACGCCGCGGTACACCAGCCGCGCCGCGACGGCCAGGATCGCGACGGCGACCGCCGCCACCAGTACCCGCCCGAACGACACGGACAGCAGCCGTGCCGTCCAGCCCTTCTCCTTGCGGTCGCCCGCCCCGGCGCTGGCGGATCCGGTCAGCGTGGTGACGGCGCTGACCGCCAGCGCGGCGTAGACCACCGCCTTGGCCGCCGCCGACAGCCGCCGCTGCACCTTGGTGGACCCGCTCTCGTCGCGGTAGCCCATCGCCGCCACCAGCGCCTGCCAGACGGTCAGCGCGACCAGCCCCAGCGCGATGACCCACAGCAGCACCTTGCCCACCGCGGTCGACGCCAGCTCGGCCATCGCGCCCTGCTGCGACGTCTCCTGTCCGGTGCCGGTGAAGGCCAGCTGCAGGGCCAGCCAGGCCACCACCAGGTGCACGACGCCGTAGGCGACGAGCCCGACCATCACCAGCGTCCCGAACCAGGGCGCGCCCTGGACGTCGCGGCCTGCATCCTCGGCCTGCCGACCGGCGTCCCGGGCCGCCCTGCCCATCCGGCCCGCCGTGCCGCCGGCGGTCACCTGTGTTCCTCGATCATCGGGACACTGTGCCAGCCCGGAAGTGCCGGCGCAGCACCGCTGCTGGTGGAACCGCTCAGCGCAGCCGCTGCAGCATGGTGTTGCTGAACTGGTAGCGATAGCCGGCGTCGACGACGGCCGCGTCGTGGCGCGGGTGGCCACCCCACGGCGTGCCGTGCAGCCAGACGAAGGCCGGGGCGGCCTGCCCCGTCCACTCCCGCAGCACCCGGCCGGGCTCGTGCACCTCGCGGTCCAGGTCCTCGTCCGTCCAGACGTCGGCGATGCCGGCGTGCGAGGCGGTGTGCGCGAGCACCACGTGGCGCTGCGCCAGCTCGCCCACCTCGTCGGGGGACAGCGCCAGCCGCGGCGACCCGAGCTCCTCGGGCACCAGGTCGACCAGGTGGCTGCGGGCGAACACCTCCTGCTCGGCCGGCGGGCACTGGACGAACGCCGTGCACACCGGGAACCACCCGACGAACCCGGTGGCATCGCACGCGGGCGCGGCGACCTGGGCGCTGTTGCGGTAGCCCTCGTAGAACACCGGCAGCAGCCCGGGACGGTCCGTGGGCCAGCGGCCGGTCGCGAAGAACACGTCGAGGTCCGCCAGGCCCACCGGGTCGAACCGCTCGCGCAGCTGCTCCAGCTCGCGCAGCACGGCACCGGCGGTCGACGCGGGGGTGTTGTGGTAGTTCACCACCCGCAGGAAGCGCCCGCCGGCCAGCAGGTCCAGGTGCCGGCGCAGGCTCATGCCGGCCCCGCCCCTGTGTCGGTCCCGCCGGCCAGGTCGCGGAACGCCCGGGCCTGCAGCAGGCTGCCGGTGATCCCGAGGTCGGCGTCGCGGCGGGTCGGCGCCACCGCCTGCCGGTCCTGCTCGACGGCCTCGGCGAGCCCCCGGCCGTCCAGGCGGACCGCCTCGACCGGGTCGGGGATGGGCTCGACCTCGCTGACCAGGGCCAGCAGCATCGGGATGCCCTCCGCGGCGTAGTCGCGGTCCTGGCTCCCGCGGACCGCCTGGAGTGCGGCGCCCGCCGGCCCGCCCGGAGCCGGCACCGGCCGGTGGGGGCCGACCGGGCTCTGCGGAGCCGTCACTTGAGCCCGGTGCGGGCCAGGCCCTGCACGAAGTAGCGCTGGAAGGCGACGAAGAGCACCAGGATCGGCGTCACCGACAGCAGGGTGATCGCCATGATCGCACCGTAGTCGGAGGTGTACTGCGACTGCAGGTCGGTCACCAGCCCCAGCGGCATGGTGAACAGCTGCTCGTTGGCGAACAGCACGATCAGCGGCCAGGAGAAGCTGTTCCACTCGTTCATGAAGGCCAGCAGCACCGACACCGCGATCAACGGCTTGGCCAGCGGCAGCACCACGCTCCAGAAGACCCGCAGCGCTCCGGCGCCGTCGATGCGCGCCGCCTCGATGAGCTCGTCCGGGATCCCGAGGAAGAACTGCCGGGCGAGGAAGATCCCGAACACGGCGGCGCTCTCGGGCAGGATGACCGCCCACAGGTCGCCGTACAGGCCCAGGTCCGTGGCGATCCGGAACTGCGGGACCATGATCGCCTGGACAGGGATCATCATGGTCGACAGCAGCACCAGGAACAGGATGTTCTTGCCGCGGAACCGGAACTTGGCGAAGGCGTAACCGGCCAGCAGGTTGCAGACCACCGTGATCGCGGTGACCGCGACGGCGATGACGAGCGAGTTGCGGAACCACGTCCACACCGGGAAACGCTCGATCGGCGCCGAGAAGTTGTCCCAGGTGAAGTGCTGCGGCCACAGGTGCAGGCCCGGGGCATACAGGTCGTCGCGGCGGGAGAACGCCGTCAGCAGCATCCAGTACAGCGGGAAGGCCATGACGGCCGTGATGAGCACGGCGGACACCAGCCGCAGGCGGCGGAACCGGTTGCGGCGGTAGGGACGCCCGGCCGGGCCGGTCGCCGGGGCGGCGACGGCCGGTGGGGCGCTGGCGGTCGTGGTCGTCATCTCAGCCCACCTCGTCCCGGGTCGTGCTCAATCGCCACTGGCCCGCGGTGAGCAGCAGCGACACCGCGAAGATCACCACGCCGATGGCGGCCGCGTACCCCAGCTGTCCGGGTCCGTGGTCGGAGAACCCCTGCTGGTAGGCGTAGACCACCAGCGTGGTGGTCGAGAAGTTCGGACCGCCGGCCGTCATGGCGTAGACGGTGTCGAACACCTGGAACGAGAACAGCAGGTTCATGATCAGCAGGAAGAACGTGGACGGGCCGAGCAGCGGGAACACGATGCTCCGGAACCGCCGCCAGCTGGACGCCCCGTCGACCTCGGCCGCCTCCAGGACCGCCGGGTCCACGCCCTGCAGCCCGGCCAGGTAGATGATCATGTCGAGCCCGATCCGCTGCCACAGCGTCATCAGGATCACCGAGACCATCGCCCAGGTGCCGTTGGACTGCCAGTCCGGTCCGTCGATGCCGAGCACCGCCAGGAACTTGTTGACGAAGCCGTTGTACTGGTCGAACATCCAGGCGCCGAGCAGGCCGACCGACACGCTGGAGAGCACCAGCGGCACGAAGATGACGGCCCGCCAGAGGGTGCGCAGCGGCATCACCGTGTTCAGCAGCAGCGCGATGCCCAGCCCGACGGCCATGCCGAGCGGCACCGTGCAGACGGTGAAGACGACCGTGTTCCAGAGCGTCTCGTAGAACGTGGGATCCCGGAACAGGTCCAGGAAGTTGTTCACGCCGAGCCACTGCGCCGGTCCCAGCGAGTCCAGCTTCTGGAAGCTGATGACCACCGTCAGGATCAGCGGCAGCACCAGGAACACGCCGGAGAGCACCAGGTTCGGCAGCAAGAACCCGCCGGCGGTCAACGCGTCGCCGATGCTCCGGCGGGCCCGGCGCCGGGGGGCCGGCGCGGCGGCCAGTCCCGCCGCCGCCGGCAACCCGGTGGTCGCGCTCAGGAGGTCAGCGCCTTGTCGACGGCGGCGGCCAGCGCCGCGAGGGTCTGCTCGGTCGACTGGTCGTGGAAGGCCAGCTCCAGCTGGTCGCCCAGCACGGTGTTGATCGACGAGAACGCCGGCACGGTCGACTCCTTGACGATGGTGTCGGAGATGGTGGTGGCCTGCTTCGCGCAGACCGACACCACGTCCGGCCGGAAGGCGTACTTCAGCTCGGCCGACGCCAGCGACTGCAGCGTCGGCAGCTCGATGGCCTGCTCGCAGAAGTACCGCATCGCGTCCTCCTGCACCAGGAACTTCAGCCATGCGGCGGCCAGGTCCGGGTTCGAGGAGTCCTTGCGGGCGACGATCGCGTTGCCGCCCAGGTCCGCGGCGGCGGCCTTGTCCCGCGGCATGAACGTCGCCGCCCAGTCGCCCTTGTAGCCGGCCTTGGGATCGGCGATCTCCGGCACCAGGAAGTCCCCGACGAACGACATCGGCACCGTCTGGGACAGGAAGAAGTTGTCCGAGTACTGGCTCGTCTTGATCGTGCCGGTGCTCGGCACCCACTTGTTGGTGAAGAAGCTCTTGGTGAAGTCCAGCGCCTTGGTCGCCGCGTCGGACGGGATGGCCGCCTTCTTCAGGTCCGGGGTCAGCAGCGTCCCGCCGGCCTGGTACAGCCAGGACAGCCAGCGGAACGCCCCGGCCTTGGTCCAGTCGTAGGCGAACGGGAACTTGGCCGCCGGCAGGGTCTTGCGCAGCTTGGCGGCGACGTCCGCGAACTCCTCCCAGGTCCACGCGTCCTCGAGCCGGTCCGGGACCGACGTGATGCCCGCCGTCTCGAACGCCTTGGTGTCGTAGACGATGCAGGTGGTGTCGGTCTGGTGCGGGACGCCGTAGGGCACGCCGTTGCTCTTGACCGCGTCCCACAGCGCCGGCAGGAAGGCCTGCGTCTCAGCGGTGGTGAAGTACGGCGACATGTCCAGCAGCAGGCCGCGGCTGGAGTACTTGGCGATGGTGGTGTAGTCCACCCGGAAGGTGTCCGGCGCCTTGCCGGTCTGGATGCCGCGGTCGATGCCGGAGAAGAACCCGTCGTACGGCGAGACCTGGAACTCGATCGTGGTGCCGGGGTTGGCCGCCTCGAACTTCTTCTTGGCGTAGGTGAAACCGGCGGTCTCACCGGTGCTGCCGCCCCAGAAGGCGAAGGACACGGTGCCGGACAGCTTGGCCGTCGGGCTGGCCTTGGCGCCGGCGGATGCCGTGGAGCCGGCCGAGCCGGACCCGGCGGCGCTCTGGCTCACCGACGGCAGGTCGGTCGAGCTCGCCGCGCCGCCGCCGCCGGAATGGACGTCGGAACAGGCGGACAGTCCGGCGAGGGCGGCGGTCCCGGCGGCGGCGCCGAGGAACTGCCTGCGGGTCAACGTCATGGGCGTCTCCTGTTCGGTGGAGCGGCGGAGATCCGCGGTGGCGGACGTCCGTGTGGTGCGGGAATGCGGGAGTGCGGGTGAGTGTGCGTCGGTCGGGCCGGACGGCGGGCTACGGCCTGTCCGTGCGCTCCGGCGGGTCCGGGCCCGCCGTGGACCTACGGCTCACCGGGGCCGACCGGACGCGGTGATGTTCGAGCGGCCGGCGGCCGTCCGCTGGACGGCGTGCCGCCGCGGCTCGCGGTAGAGCGGGTACAACGGGCCGACCACCTCGTCCACCCGGCGCCGGTCCAACCAGACGGGGCCGCCGAGCCGGGCGGTCGCCGCCTCCGTGAGCCGGACGGGCAACCGGTCCACGCCGTCGGCGGGCCCCCGGCCCACCAGGTCGCTGCCGCGGTCGAGGAGCCGCCGGGCGACCCGCTCGCCGATCCGCAGGTAGGACAGCGTCTCCACCTCCAGCCCGGGGACGACGACCTTGGCCGCGTGGACCCCGTGCCAAGCGCCGTGGACGACCAGCACGTCGAAGTCGGCCAGCAGGTCCAGCAGGAACCCGAGCAGCGCCCCGGGGTCCGCGGTGACCGCTGCCGGCGCGGCGGGCAGATCCGCCACCGACACGGTGCGGGTGCGGCCCAGCAGCGTCGGCTCGACCACCCGCCGCAGCTCGTCCGGCGGCAGGGCCACCCAGGCCCGCATGGCCTCCAGTGCCCGCTCCTCCTGCGCGCCGACCGGCAGGTCCAGCTCCAGGTCCAGGTAGTCGGGCAGCAGCCGGCCGACGTCCTCCAGCGGTCCGAACGCGAACGCGCGGCGCGCCCGCGACGAGGCGTACTCCAGCAGCGCCTTGGCCACGGCCGCCTGCCCGTCGGGGTGGGCGGCCTCGCCCATCGCACTGGCCGCCAGGGGCGCGGCGGCCGGGTCCGGGTCGTGGCCTGCGGCATAGACGACCGGGACGAACTCGGTGGACGCCACCTTGACCACCGGTTCGATGCCGACCGACCGGAGCCGGTCCAGGACGGCCAGCGCCACCGGGTCCGTCAGGCCGTCCAGGTCGACCACCACGCCGGAGTCGAGGGCCCGGAAGTCCACGGTGTCGCCGTCGCGCTGCAGCAGCTCCAGCAGGCCGTGCGCCACCGCCCGCTCCGCCGTGTCACCGGCGCCCAGGCCGTTGGTGATGGGCAGCACCAGCGGCTCGGTGCCGGGTGTCAGCGCTCCGGGGTCGCTGGCCGCCCACTCCTGCGGGACGAGGACCTCCTGGCCGGTGCGCCACCGGACGGCCGGCAGCCAGACCAGCTGCTGGTCGGGGTGGTACGCGGAGCCGGCGGGCAGCACCAGGGTCAGCGGGTCGGCGACCGCGTCGGTGCCGTGCCGGCGCACCAGCTCCCGGTAGGAACCCCGGTGCACCGGCCGGGCGCGCAGCATCTGTGCCATGACCACCCGCTCGGCCAGCTCGCCGAGCGCGCCGATCTCCGCCGCCGCGGAGTCGGCCCCGTACCCGACCCCGTGTGCCTGCACCGCCGGGTCCTCCCGGTCGGTCCACACGGTGGCGACGACGGGGACGCCGGTGCGGTCGAACCCGTCGAGCGGCCAGGTGCCGAGCCGGCCGAGGCCAGCCAGGCAGGCCCGGTACAGGCCGATCACCTCATTGGTGCCGGCTGCGGGCAGGGCGGAACCCGGTCCTGCGGTCATCGGCCTTCCTCGGTCGCTGGGGGAACACGGAGGGTGGTGCAGGGCTGGGTGTGACGACCGTACCCGGACCGTCGGCCCTGCGTCCGGCCCGGACCGTCGCGCGTCGCCGGCGGTGGGTCGTGGACCGCGCGCGGCCGGCCGCGGCGTCACGAAGGAGAAGCCCACACGGAATGTCGCCGGGTCGATCTC
This sequence comes from Nakamurella endophytica, assembly GCF_014646215.1. GTDB lineage: Bacteria > Actinomycetota > Actinomycetes > Mycobacteriales > Nakamurellaceae > Nakamurella > Nakamurella endophytica. The sequence goes on along the minus strand of NZ_BMNA01000005.1, from coordinate 139,219 downwards.
TGGACCGAAAGGTAAAGAGAGGGCAAAGTACGGCGGACAGGCACGCTCGGTCGAGAGGGTGATGTCCCGATGTCCCACAGCACCACCGCACCGGCTCGGCAGGAACAGCCGGCGCTGCGCCGGGTCATGGGTCCGAAGCTGCTGCTCCTATTCATCGTCGGGGACATCCTCGGTACCGGCGTCTACGCCCTGACCGGGGACATCGCCGCGGAGGTGGGTGGCGCCGCCTGGCTGCCGTTCCTGGTGGCGTTCGTGGTCGCCACCCTGACCGCCTGCGGCTACCTGGAGCTGGTGACCAAGTACCCGCACGCCGCCGGCGCCGCGCTCTACACGCACAAGGCATTCGGCGTGCACGTGGTCACGTTCGTGGTCGCATTCCTGGTGGTGTCGTCCGGCATCACCTCGGCGTCGACGGCGTCGCGCGCCTTCGCGTCGAACCTGTCCGCGGGGTTCGGGCTGGGCCTGGGCAACGGCGGCATCGTGCTGGTCGCCCTGGCGTTCATGGCGCTCGTCGCGCTGGTCAACGTCCGCGGGGTCGGGGAGTCGGTCAAGGCCAACGTCGTGCTGACGCTGGTCGAGCTCTCCGGGCTGCTGCTGGTCATCCTGGTCGGCGTCTGGGCCCTGTTCGGCGACGCGGCCGACTGGTCCCGCGTCGTCGCCTTCGACACCCCGTCCGACAAGGGCGTCTTCCTGGCGGTGACCACCGCGACGTCGCTGGCGTTCTTCGCCATGGTGGGGTTCGAGGACTCGGTGAACATGGTCGAGGAGGTCCGGGAGCCGCACCGGATCTTCCCGAAGGTCATGCTGACCGGCCTGACCGTGACGGCGGCGATCTACGTGCTGGTGTCGCTGGTCGCCGTGGCGCTGGTTCCGGTCGGCACCCTGGCCGAGAGCCCGACCCCGCTCGTCGAGGTGGTCCGGGCCGGCGCCCCCGGCCTGCCGATGGCCGAGATCCTGCCGTTCATCTCGATGTTCGCGGTGGCCAACTCGGCGTTGATCAACATGCTGATGGCCAGCCGGCTGGTCTACGGGCTGGCCCGGCAGCGGGTGCTGCCGCCCGCGCTGGGGCGGGTGCACGCCGTGCGGCGGACGCCCTGGGTGGCCGTGCTGTTCACCACCGGGCTGGCCCTCGCGCTGATCGCCTACGTGTCGTTCGCCGACGCCGACGCCGTCGCGGTGCTCGGCGGGACGACGTCGCTGCTGCTGCTCGCGGTGTTCGCGGTGGTCAACGTCGCGGTGCTGGTGCTGCGCCGGGACCCCCGGCCGGGGCGGTACTTCCGCACGCCGACAGCCGTCGCCGCGCTGGGCGCCGTGGCCTGCCTGTACCTGGTGACGCCGCTGTCGGGCCGGCCGGCGGCGCAGTACCGGATCGCCGGGTTGCTGCTCGCGGTCGGCGTGCTGCTCTGGCTGGTCACGGTGCTGGTCAACCGGCGGCTCGGGATCCGGACCCGGGACACCGTGGATCCCGAGACGATCGACGCCGCGGGTTGACCGCCCGCGGTCAGACGGTGCGGCCCGGCCCCGTGACCGAGCCGGCGCTGCGACCACGGGACCCGGTCACCTTGCCGGCCAGCGACTTGATCTTGGCCTGGTTCGCCGGGTCCGACGCCCAGGCGCGGGCCTTGGCGATGGCGCGCTGTCCCTGCGGGCTCCGGGCCAGCGCGACGACACCGCCGATGAAGCCGAGTCGACGGAGGTTTCTCAGCATGCGGACTCCCTGGGGTCTGGTGCGGCCGGCGGCCGCTCGGTCCCTGCGATGCGGCGCTCCGGATGCACCGGGACCGCTCGCGGAGGGGGTACCCCGGCGGGAGGCTGGTCAACCGGGCGTATCATCCGGCGACTCGACGGGAGCGACGAGATGTGGTGCGCCATCAGGGACTCGAACCCCGAACCCGCTGATTAAGAGTCAGCTGCTCTGCCAATTGAGCTAATGGCGCGTGCCTCCGGCGGCGGGCGACCGCCCCGGCGTGCCCCACGACTGTACAGGGTCGGCTCCGCCAACCCGAAACCGCGGGGCCGGTGGGCTGCTACCGTCGGGGCATGACGTCGAGCACGCCCGCCCTGCGCGGGAGCTGGTGGCGGACCGCATAGGCGGCCGCCCCCTCGACGCACCCCCTCCGGCCGCTCGCTGCAGCGGCCGACGCCTGTCCGCGGGACGGCTCGCCCGGCGAGCATCCCCTCCACGACAGGAGCACCACCACCATGACCAGCGCCACCGGGACCGCGCCCACCGATCCCGCCCCCCTCGATTCCGACGGTGCGACGGAGCTCGCGGACGGCACGGTCGAGGCCGCCACCGCCCGCTCCGCGGATCTGGAACGGCGCATCGCCGCCGACCCGGGCAGGTTCCGGGTGCTGACCGGCGACCGGCCGACCGGCGACCTGCACCTGGGTCACCTGCTCGGCAGCTTGGCCAACCGGGTGCGGCTGCAGGACGCCGGCGTGCCGATCACGGTCGTCATCGCCGACTACCAGGTGATCACCGACCGGGACCACGTCGGCCCGGTCCGCGAGCGGGTGCTCGGCCTGCTGGCGGACTACCTCGCCGCCGGGATGGACCCCGAACGGTCGGTCATCTTCCCGCACTCCGCCGTGCCGGCGCTGCACCAGCTGATGCTGCCGCTGCTGTCCCTGGTCACCGATTCCGAGCTGCGGCGCAACCCCACCGTCAAGGCCGAGCTGGCGGACTCCGGGCGGCCGCTGTCCGGGCTGCTGCTCACCTACCCGGTGCACCAGGCGGCCGACATCCTGTCCATGGCCGGCACTGTCGTCCCCGTCGGCCGGGACCAGCTGCCGCATCTGGAGCTGACCCGGGTGCTGGCCCGGCGGTTCAACGAGCGGTACGGGCCGGTCTTCGCCGAGCCGGAGCCCCTGCTGTCCGCCGTGCCGGTGCTGCTGGGCACCGACGGCCGGAAGATGGCCAAGTCGCGGGGCAATTCGATCGCGCTGTCCGCCACGGCGGACGAGACCGCGGCCGCACTGCGCCGCGCCCGCACCGACTCGCTGCGCACCATCGACTACGACCCCGTCGGCCGGCCCGAGGTGTCGTCGCTGCTGGACCTGGCGGCCGCGCTGGGCGGCACGGACCCGGTCGCGCTGGCCGCCGAGATCGGCGACGGCGGCGCGGCGGAGCTGAAGCGACGCGCGACCGAGGCGGTCAACACGGCGCTGGCACCGCTGCGCGCGCGCCGGCGGGAACTGGTCGCCGATCCCGGGTACCTGCAGGGCGTCCTGGTCGACGGGATCGCGCGCGCCTCGGCCACGGCGGGGGAGACGCTGGCGGCCGTGCGCCGGGCGATGGGGACCGAGTACCTGCCCCACTGACCCCGGGGGCGGCCGGGCGTCGGGCGGGAGACGCAGAGAGCCGCGGGCCCGGTGGGCCCGCGGCTCCCGCTCCGGGGTGAGCGACGGGACTCGAACCCGCGACCACCGGCACCACAAGCCAGTGCTCTACCAACTGAGCTACGCTCACCGCGCTCCGGACGTCGCCGGAACGTCCAGCAGTCTAGCCGACCACGGCGGCCCGTCCGGACCGCCGGTCAGGCGCCGGAGGCCCGCGCCGGAGCGCCGTCCGCGGTGCCCCCGCTCACCCGGGCCGCCGCCTGCTGCGCCTCGTCGCTGGTGGGTCCGGGCGGCGGCACGAAGACCGTCGCCCGGTAGTACGCCAGCTCCCGCACCGACTCGACGATGTCGGCGAGGGCACGGTGCGCCATGCCCTTGACCGGCTGCGAGTAGTAGGTCTTGGGGTACCAGCGCCGGGTGAGCTCCTTGATGCTGGAGACGTCGATCATCCGGTAGTGCAGGTAGCCGTCCAGCTCCGGCATGTCACGCGCGAGGAAGCCGCGGTCGGTGGCGATGGAGTTGCCGGCCAGCGGAGCCGTGCGGGGGTCCGGGACATGGCTGCGGATGTGGTCCAGCACGGTCCGTTCCGCCTCGGCGAGCGTCACGGTGGAGGCGCGGACCGCCTCGGTCAGGCCGGACCGGGCGTGCATGGTCGCGACCACCTCCGGCATGGCGGCGAGCACGTCGTCGCCGGCATGGATGACCACGTCCACCCCGTCGCCGAGGATGTTCAGCTCGCCGTCGGTGACCAGCGCCGCGATCTCGATCAGGGCGTCCCGGCCCAGGTCGAGCCCGGTCATCTCGCAGTCGACCCACACCAGCCGGTCCGTCACCTTGTCCGCCACCGCACCGACCCTAGTCGGCGACGCGCGAGGGACCGCGCGAGCGGGCGCCCGGCGGCGTCGGCTCGTTACGCTTCGCCGACGCCGCGCCGCACCGCAGGAGGTCCGATGTCCGTACCACCACCGGCCGACCCGCCGGCCGCCGCCGCCGATCCCGCCGGGACGGCCACCCGGATCGCCGCCGGGTACGCCACCGACCAGCCCGCGGTGCTGCTCGGCACCGTCGTCGTCGACGGTGTGGTCGACCCATCGGCGCAGGTCCAGGTGCCGTTGTCGATGCTGACCCGGCACGGGCTGGTGGCCGGCGCGACCGGCACCGGCAAGACCAAGACCCTGCAGTTGCTCGCCGAGCAGCTGTCCGCCGCGGGCGTCCCGGTCCTCATGCCGGACGTCAAGGGCGACCTCACCGGCCTGTCCGCGCCCGGGCGGCCGGACGCCCGGACCCAGGCCCGCGCCGCGGACACCGGTGACCGGGACTGGACACCCACCGGCGTCCCCGTCGAGTACCTGTCGCTGGCCGGACAGGGCACCGGTGTCCCGGTGCGGGCCACGCTCGACTCTTTCGGTCCGATCCTGCTGTCCAAGGTGCTGGACCTCAACGAGACGCAGGAGTCGACGCTCGGTCTGATCTTCCACTGGGCCGACTCCCGCAACCTGCCGCTGCTGGACGTGCAGGACCTGCGCGCGGTGATCACCCACCTGACCTCCGACGAGGGCAAGGCCGACCTCCAGGATCTCGGCGGCGTTTCCCGGTCGACGGCCGGCGTGATCCTGCGCGCCGTGACCAACCTGGCGGCCCAGGGCGGCGACACCTTCTTCGGCGAACCGCAGCTGGACGTCGCCGATCTGTTGCGGACGACTCCGGACGGGCGGGGCATCGTCACGCTGCTCGAGGTCGCCGAACTCCGCACCAACCCCGCGCTGTTCTCGACGTTCCTGATGTGGCTGCTCGCCGAGCTGTTCGAGGCGCTGCCCGAGGTCGGCGACGTCGAGCGACCGAAGCTGGTGTTCCTCTTCGACGAGGCCCACCTGCTGTTCGCCGACGCGTCGAAGGCATTCCGGCAGGCGGTGGAGCAGACGGTCAAGCTGATCCGGTCGAAGGGCGTCGGGGTCTTCTTCTCCTCCCAGCTGCCGACCGACATCCCGGGCCCCGTGCTGTCCCAGCTCGGGGCGCGGGTGCAGCATGCGCTGCGGGCTTTCACCCCGGACGACCAGAAGGCACTGGCCGCGACCGTGCGGACCTACCCGACGACCCGCGACTACGACCTGTCCACCGCGCTCACCGGTCTCGGCATCGGCGAGGCCGTGGTCACCGTGCTCAGCGAGCGCGGGGCACCGACGCCGGTGGCGTGGACCCGGGTCCGCGCGCCGCGGTCCCTCATGGGCCCGGCGGACCCGGCCGGGGTGACGGCGGCGGTCGCGGCGTCGCCGCTGCAGTCGCGCTACGGCACGGCCGTCGACCGCGAATCCGCGTACGAGATGCTCGCGGCGCGGCTGGCTCCGCAGGCGCCGCCGCCGGTGGCCGGGCCGGCGCCCACGGACGAGCTGCCGCCGGTCATCCTGCCGCCGATCACGCCGCCCCCGGCCCGGCGCCCGTCGCGACCCGACCCGCGGGACAGCGGCGGCGAACGCCCGCCGTCCCGGACCCGCCACGCCGACCGCGAGGACGCGGGCCCGGCATCGGGGCTCGGTGACCTGCTCAACCCCGCGGTCGGCTCGTTCCTGAGGTCGTTGGGCAGTGCCATGGGCGGCTCGCTCGGCCGCTCGGTGTTCGGCACGCGGCGCCGACGGCGGTGACGGCGGACCGCCGACCCGGACCGGGGCTCGCGCGCCCGGTGCCGGCGGACCGGTGCACCGCAGTCCTGCACGCCACGACCCGTCCAGGAGAGGTGGCCCGGTGAACGCGCTGGTCGTCGTGGTGGTGCTGGTCGTGGTGGTGGCGGTCGTGGTGGTCGTCGCCCAGCGGCGTCGCGCCGCGCGGGCGCGCGAGGAGCTCGACGACGCCCGGGCCGAGGCCCGGCGCTGGATCGAGCGGCTCGGCGGCCAGGTGTACGCCCTGGACGCCGCGGGCGACGCGGCCGCCCGGCAGGCGCTGGCGGACGCGGCGGAACGGTTCACCGCGGCCGGCGGCCAGGTCGACCGGGCCCGCACCGCGGCGCAGGCGCGGCTCGCGCAGCAGACGGCGTACGAGGGCCTGTACTACGTGCGGGCCGCCCGCACCGCACTCGGCCTGGACCCGGGGCCCGAGGTTCCCGCGCTGCCGGGGCAGCAGCGAGCCGGGGCGGTGACCGAGGACCGCCAGGTCGACGTCGACGGGCACCGCTACGAGGCGTCGCCGCAACCGTCCGAGCGGACCAGCCACTACTACCCGGGCGGCGTGGTCGCCGGGCGTCCCGTGCCCGGCGGCTGGTACTCCGAGCCGTGGTGGCGGACGGCCCTGGTCGCCGGCGCCTGGGGCGTCGGCTCCTACCTGGTGGCGTCGGCGCTGTTCGACGGGATGACCGGGTTCGGCGACTCCTGGGCGTACGACGCCGGGTACGACGCGGGCATGGCGCAGGGTGCCGTCGACGGTGCCGGATACGACGGTGCCGGATACGACGGCTCGGGGTACGACGGCGGTGCCGGCGACGGGGGCCCCGGTGACCAGGGCGCGGGCTGGGACGGCGGCGGCGGCGACTGGACCGGCGGCGGCGGCGACTGGGGCGGGGATCCCGGCGGCGGGGACTTCGGCGGCGGGGACTTCGGCGGCGGGGACTTCGGTGGTGGGGACTTCGGTGGTGGCAACAGCTGACGGCGCCGGGGGACGGGTGACCGGGACCGGTCCGCGATCGCCCTGGTACCGGCCGATGCGCGGCCGCGACCCGCGCGAGCCGCACCGGGCGAGCACGCCGCTGGAGCTCCTGTTCGACCTGTGCTTCGTGGTCGCCGTCGCCCGGGCCGGTGCGGCGCTGGAGGCGCAGGTGGAGGCGGGTCACACCGGGCTGGGCGTGGTCGGCTACCTGGCCGCGTTCTTCGCGATCTGGTGGGCGTGGATGAACTTCACCTGGTTCGCCTCGGCCTTCGACACCGACGACGTGCCGTACCGGCTGACCGTGCTGGTGCAGATCGGCGGGTCGCTGGTGCTCGCCGCCGGCATCCGCGACCTGGTGGTCGACGCCGACTCCACCGTCGCGACATGGGGCTACGTCGTCATGCGGGTCGCCATGGTGGTGCAGTGGCTGCGCGCGGCGCGCTCGGATCCCGCCCACCGCGGCACGGCGGCGCGGTATGCGGCGGGCGTGCTTGCCGTGCAGGTCGGGTGGCTGGTGCGGCTCTCGCTGCCGCACGACTGGTGGCTGTGGACCTTCGGGGTGCTGGTCGTCGTGGAGCTCGCGGTACCGGCGTGGGCGGAGCGGCGGATCCGGACCACCTACCACCCCCGGCACGTCAGCGAGCGGTACGGGCTGTTCACGGTGATCGTGCTCGGCGAGGCGGTGACCGCAGCGGCCGGGGCCGTGGAGTCGGCGGTCGACCAGGACGGCCACCGCGCGGAACTGACCGTGGTCGCGGTGTCGGGGCTGGTGGTGCTGTTCGCCATCTGGTGGCTCTACTTCGACCAGCCGGAGACCCGCCGCCTCGGATCGCTCCGGACGGCGCTGGCGTGGGGGTACGGGCACTACGCCGTCTTCAGCTCCATCGCGGCCGTCGGCGCGGGGCTGGCGCTGTCGGTGGCGGCGCTGTCCGGGTCGGGCGGGGAGGAGCACCACCTGTCGGCCACCACCGCCCACGCGGTGCTGACCGTGCCGGTGGCCGTCTTCCTGCTCGCCAAGCTGGCCCTGCACGAACACGACCCGGCCGCCTCGGGGGAGCGCGTGATGGCGGTGGCCATCCCGGTGACGGCCGCGCTGGTGCTGGCCGTCACCTGGACCGCGGCCGCGGTCCCGGTCACCGCCGTGCTGGTGGCGGCCCTGCTGGCGCTGCAGCTGGCCGTCACCCGGGGGACGCGGACGGCGGCGCACTCCGGGCGGGCGAGCCGAGCCGGACGCCGCCCGGCCGGTCCGGCACGCTGACCGCCGACTGGTCCCGGGTTGGTCACCACGGTCCCGGGGTATCGCCCCGGCGACCCGTTCCGATCACCGGCGGCCGCGCGGCCGCCCCGTCCAGGAGGAGGAGACGATGACCGGACCCGACCCGTCGTCCGGCGGCACGCTGGAGGGCCGCTGGCAGGAAGGCGTCGACCCCGTCGCCTCGTCGCTCACGCCGAGCGCCGCGGCGGCCGAGGACGGCGAGACGGACTTGTCGCCGGACGCCCTGCTGCCCGGCGAGGAGGCATTGATCGCGGACGAGCCGGGGGTGGACCTCGGCGACGCCCCGGCCGGCGACCGGGGCCCGGGCGACGCCGGGATCGACCCCGACACCGCGGACGACCTCGACGACGACGGAGTGTTCGTCGGCGACGAGCCGCTGACCGCCGACGACGCACCGCCGCCCGAGCCGGAGTTGACCGAGCGCGTCGGCGACGAGGCCTGACGCCACCCCTCGCGTGGCGTCCACGAGGCCCGGACCGGCGGTCCGGGCCCCGGGTCATTCCGGCAGCAGGACGACTCCGCTGGCCGGACGGGTTGGCATGCGCCCCAGGTCGGCGGTCAGGCCCTGGGGCGCGAGCCGGTGCGGCCACCCCGCCAGGGTGGTGACGGTGAGCCGACTCATGGGGACCCCCTCGCCGGGGCAGCGGTGCCCGTGGTCCGGATCCCCGCCGCCCTGCGGGACGACGTGGTCGGACACCGACGCCTGGGATCGGTGGCGAAGCGGTCCGGCCGGAACCTCTGCGGATCGGTCCAGTGACGGGCGTCGGTGCCGGTGCCGGTGACGTCGAGCAGGATCCGGTGGCCCGGCCGGTGTCCGTGCCACTTCATGTCGCGTCGGACCTTGGCGGCGAGCGTCGGGACGGACGGTGTGGTCCGCCGGACCTCGTGGGCCAAGGCCACGGCCGCCGGGCGGTCCGTCCACGGCCGGTTTCCCGCGCGACCGGGGGTCATTCCCGGTACCGCGTGCGCGTGGTCCAGGTCTTTTTCGGGGAGCAGCTCCAGATCTTGCCGAGGACGCCGAGCGCGCACGGACGAGGGGCTGTCCGAACACGGGCGCGCAGGGAAGTCCACGGCCAGTGGGGTGATATCCGCGCGAGCGACACACGGACGGGTGGTCGCACGGGTGTCGGCGAGTCAATCCGGCCACGGAGAGCGAAGCCGCCCGATACATTCCCGATCATGCCCAAACCTGTGACGGCCGCCGTTCCCGGCCCCGGCCGCCCCGTCCGGCGCCGCACCGGCATCCCGGCGCTCGCCGGCTGCGGCCTGCTCCTCGCCGGCCTGCTGACAGCGGTCGCGCCCACCGCCGCCGCGGCCTCGACGCCGGTCCCGGAGACGGCTGCGCCGGTGGCGGCCGCGGTCGCCACCGCGGCGCCGGCCGGTGGGTTCGTGCCCGTCCCGGCCGCCCGGCTGCTCGACACCGTCGCCGACATCGGCCGCGCCGCGCCGCTCGGCGCCGGACGGAGCCTGTCCGTGCAGGTGGCCGGTCGTGCCGGTATCCCCGCCACCGGCGTGGCGGCGGTGACGGTCCGGCTGACCGCACTCGCTCCTTCGGCGCCGGGCTGGTTGGCGGCCTACGCGCACGGCACCGCGCGACCGCGCACGACGGCCCTCAACTGGGCTGCCGGCCGATCGACCGGCAGCGCGGCAACCGTCGCGGTGTCCGCGGACGGCCGCATCGACCTCACCAACCTCGGCGGCCGCCCCGTGGACCTGGCCGTCGACGTCTCCGGGTACTTCGCCGCCGGCCGGGTCACCGCGGCGGGCGCTTTCGTGCCGGTCACGCCGGCGCGCTCGCTCGACACCCGCGCCGGTATCGGTGCCTCCCGCGCCGACTGGGCCGACGTCCCCGCGGGCTCCGGCCGCACCCTGAGCTGGCAGCTCGCCGGCCGGACGGGCGTGCCGCTCGGTGCCGGGGCTGCCGTCGTCTCGCTGACCGCCACGAACGCCACCGGACCCGGCCGCGTCTCGGCGGTGGAGTCCGACGGGCGGCACGCCGGCATCGACCGGGTCGACGAGCTGACCGCGGTCGTGCCGGTGCGCGGGTTGGCGGTGGACGCCGGCGCTGCCGCGACCGACCTGTTCGTGGTGCCGCTGGCCGCCGACGGCCTCGCCACGGTCGACGCCGCCGGCCTCGACTCGGTCGACGTCATCGTCGACGTGGTGGGCTACCTGCGCGGCGGGCCGGCCACCACGCCCGGCAGCTACCAGCCGCTGCCGGCGGCTCGGGTCCGTACCGGCACCGTGGCAGCCGGGAGCACGACGGTGCTCCGGCTCCCGGTGCCCGCAGGATCCACCGCAGTGCTCACCGTCGACGCCGGTGACGTCTCCGCTCCCGGGGCGCTGTTCGCATACCCGCACGGCACCCGGCGGCCGTCCGCGGCCCTCGGGGTGCTCGCAGCCGGGCGCCCGACGGCCACCACCGCACTGGTGCGGGTGTCCACCGGAGGGACGGTGGACGTCGCGAACGTCTCCGGCGGTGCCGTGGACCTGACCGTGGACCTGCTCGGCTACTTCCGGGAGTGCGCGCCGTCGCCGCGGACCGTCTGGTCGTGGGGGGACAACACCGACGGGCAGCTCGGCCAGGGATCGTCCTCCGCGGGCTCGTCGGTGCCGGCTCCGGTCGCGGCCCTCCGCGACGTCCGGGCGGTCGACGGCTCCGGGCGGTCCGCCTTCGCCATCCGGACCGACGGATCGCTGTGGGCCTGGGGCAAGAACAGCAACGACGACGACGCCTTCTCCGGCGGGCAGCTCGGTGACGGCACGGCCGTCGACCGCTGGACCCCGGTCCGCGTCCGGACCGTGCACGACGTGACGCAGGTCGTGAGCGACGGCGAGTCGACCTACGCCCTCCAGGCCGACGGCACGGTGTGGTCGTGGGGCGCCGGTACGGCCGTCCCGGGCGCCGAGCCGGACGACCCGATCACCGCCAGCGAGCCGGTGCGCGTCGCGGGACTCGGCTCCGTGGTGTCGATCTCCACGGACTACCCGGCGGTGTACGCGGTGCGCGGTGACGGCACGGTGTGGTCCTGGCGGCAGTTCCCGGGCAGCGTCCCGGCCCCGGTCGCCGGTCTGACGGGTATCCGCGCCGTCTCCGGCAGCACGCTGCTGCGGACCGACGGGCGGGTCCAGGTCGGCACCGCTCCGGTCCCGGGTCTGACGAACATCACGGCGATCGACGGCCCGTACGCACTGCGGTCGGACGGCACCGTGTGGACCCGCGACGCGGTGCAGGTGCCCGGACTCACCGGGGTCCGTCAGCTCGGCAGCGGCCACGCCGTCACGTCGACCGGTGCGCTCTGGCGACTGGACGGCGCGTCGGTCCCGCAGCGGGTCGACCGGTTGCCGCGGATCGCGGCAGTCGCCGGGACGGCCGGCAGCGCGATGTTCGTGGTCTCCGGCTGAGCGGAGCGGCGGACATCCCGTCCGGCGGGCGCGGGGATCGAGTGGCCGGCGCCCCTGGGGGATTAGACCATTCGCGTGTTATCGTCCGAAAATGTCGGATCGGCTCCGATTCCGGGTGCTGGGGCCGCTGGAGGTGCGGCGGGCGGACGGCTCCCCGGTCGACCTCGGCGGGCCGCAGCCCCGGCTGGTGCTCATGCGGCTGCTGCTGGCGCAGGGGCGGGTGGTCGGCACCGACGCGCTGATGGATGCCCTGTGGGGTGCCGAGCACCCGGGGACCGCGCAGGGCACCCTGCAGTCCTACATCTCGCGGCTGCGGCGGGCGCTGGGGCCGGACGGTCCGGCCCTCTTGCGCCGCGAGTCGGTGGGCTACCGGCTCGCCGTGACCGCCGACCAGGTGGACGCCCGCCGGTTCGAGGACCTCGCGACGGAGGGCGCGCGTCTGCTGGCGTCCGGCGAGCCCGCCGCCGCCGCCGGGGTGCTGCACGACGCGTTGGCGCTGTGGTCCGGCGTCGACCCGGACACGCAGGTGCTGGCCGACGCCGAGGGCGTCGGCGCCGCGTGGGTCCGGTGGCAGGAGCGCCGGCTGGCCGCGCTCGAGGACCTGTACGACGCCGAGCTGCGGCTGGGCCGGGCGTCCGCGATCGTCGCCGACCTCCGTGACGCCGTGGCTCGGAACCCGTTGCGGGAGCGACTGCGCGGGCTGCTGGCCCTGGCCCTGTACCGGTCGGGGCGGCAGGCCGATGCGCTCGCCGTGCTGGACGAGGGCCGCCGGGTCCTCGACGAGGAACTCGGCCTGGAGCCCAGCCGGGAGCTGCGGGACCTGCGGCGGCACATCCTGCAGCAGCACGCGGACCTCGACCTGGTGCGCGGGACCGCGCCGGCCCGGGTGCCCGTCGGATCGGCCGTCGGGAGCGGGCCGGGGGCGGCACCGCCGGACACGGGGCCCGGCGGTACGTCCCCGGACCGTCCGGGTGCCGGACCCACCGACGGCCGGGCGGAAGCCGCCGTGCACCCCGGCATCCCGCCCACCCCGGCCCTGATCGGCCGGACGGCCGAGCTGTCGACGTTGCGGGCGGCGTGGCAGGAGGTCCTCACCCGGCGCAGCGCCCGGTTCGTCGTGGTCGAAGGCGAGCCGGGGATGGGCAAGACCTCGCTGGCGCAGGAGCTGCTGCACGAGGCGGAACGTGCCGGGGCCGCGGTGCTGTCCGTCGGCACCCTGGAGAACGGTGCGGCGCCGGCCTACGGACCGTGGCTGCACCTGGTCCGGCTGGCCCGCGCCCGGTCCGGCGCGGCCACCGTCGCGGCGCCGTCCCCGACCGGGGCCCGCACCCCGGGGTCGCCGGTCCCCGCCGATCCGTTCGAGGACACCGATCAGCTCCGCGGCGGGTCGCCGGCCGCCGTCGCTTCCGCGCTCGCCGACGGCGTCGCGCACACGCTGGCCGAGGTGGCCGGCGCCCGGGGCGCGGTGGTGCTGCTGGAGGACCTGCAGTGGGCCGACCCGGCGTCGCTGGACCTGCTCGGCGGGCTCGGGGCACGGCTGTCCGCCGCGCCGGTGCTGGTGCTGACCACCGTGCGGGAACTCGAGGTCGGCCGGGACGACGCGGTCGTCGAGGCGCTCGCGCAGTTGACCCGGCAGGTGGGAACCCGCCGCATCCGGCTCCGCGGCATGGCGTGGACCGAATCCCGCGAACTGATCCGGATGACGGCCGGCGCGGTGCCCGACAGCGTGGTCACCGCCGTCCACGCCCGGTCCGAGGGCAACCCGTTCTTCACCACCGAGCTGGCCCGGATGATGGGGGAGGAGGGCGCGCTGGCCGCGCCCTCACCGGCTGCCGCGCCGATCCCGACCGGTGTCCGGGACGTCTTGCTCCGCCGGGTGTCCCGGTTGCCGGAGTGCACGAGGCGGGTGCTCGAGGTGGCGGCCGTGCTGGGTCGCCAGGTCGACGTCGCCCTGCTGGCTGCGGTTGCCGACGTGCCGCTCGACGCCTGCCTCGACGACCTCGAACCCGCGTTGGTCGCGCGGTTGCTCGACATGCCGGTCGCCGAGCCGGGTACCGTCCGCTTCACCCACGCCCTGGTCCGGGAGGCGTTGGCGGACAACATGTCGGCGTTGCGTCGTGCCCGTCTGCACCTGCGGGCCGCCGACGGCATCCTGTCCTCTGTCGGCGAGAACGACGACACCGCCGAGATCATCGCCGAACACCTGTGGCACGCCGCGTCCGTCGGGGCCGGGGGCCGGGCGGCCACGGCCCTGGAGCGGGCCGCGCAGGTGGCCCTCAAGCGGCAGGCCCTGGTCAGCGCCGAGTCGCTGCTGAGCCGCTCCGCGGCGCTGTACCGGGCGGCGTCCGCGGAGGGCGGCCGGGCCGAGCTCCGGGTGCTGCGCCAGCTGGGGTTCGTCGGCGCCGCGCTGCACGGCTACGGGGTGAACGCCGACTCCGCACTGATCCGGCGCGCCCGGGAGCTCGCCCGGTCCACCGACCAGGTGGACGTGCTGCTCGACCTCATCTGGGCGGACTGGGCCGGCTGCGACACCGGCGGGGACTCGGTGCGCGGCGAGCGGCTCGTGCAGGAGGCCGAGGCGCTGGTGCGGCACGTCGACAGCCCGCTGCTGCAGGGCGCTGTCGCGGCCATGCGCGCCTTCGCCGAACGCCACCAGGGCCGCATGGTCAGCGCCCTGGCCAGGATCGAGGACGCGATCCGGCTGTTCCGCGAAGCCGGCGACGCCACCGAGGCCGCCTTCTACCTGAACAGCTTCATCACCTCGATCGGGTACCGGGAATGGGTGACCGCGCTGGTCTCCGGCATCGACCGCAACCGGCTCGAGCACGAGTACCACGCCCAGGACATGCCTTTCGGGCGGATCGTCATCGGCCTGTTCGGCGCGGCCGCGTCGCTGGCCGCCGGCGACGACGACGGTGTCGTCCTGTGGGCGCGGCGGATGACGTCCGCGGACCCGGAGATGGTGCTCAGCTTCTGGTCCTCCGCCGGCGAGCTGTACACGGCGGTCGCCGTGGTACAGCGCGGGGACGTCGAGGACGGCCTGGCGCTGCTGCACTCCGGACACGAGCACATGCGGCAGAGCGGCGCGCGCACCATGATCTCGGGGATCTTCGCCGCGGTGTCGCAGGCGCTGTCGCAGCAGGGCCGGCTCGACCAGGCCCGCGAGTACCTGGACCGCGCCGAGGTCGAGCTGTCCGAGACCGGCGAGCTGGCCTACCGGCCGTACCTGATGCTGGCGGCGGCGCACCTGCACCGTGCGCGCGGCGAGACCGCCGCCGCCGAGGCCGCGTTCGACGAGGCGGAGGCCACGGCGGCCGCCCACGGCAGCGGGGCCGCCGTCGCCCGCATCCGTCGGGAGCGTCACGCGCCCCCCGGCGCCCGCCGCCGGGACTGACGGCGGTGCCGCGCTTGCACCGGGCTTGACGGCTCCTTGACGTCGCCCCGGGCCGGCCCCCGCCGACCTGCGGTTCCGCGTGTGGATCCCTCCCCGCGAGGCGCCGCCAGCGGCCTGCAGGTCGCCGCCAAGCGCCGCCCTGCACTCTCCGTCGTGCCGGAGGAACCCCGGCGGCCGGACCTCCGTCGAACGGGGCACCTGCCGCCGGACGGCCCTCCGTCCCGGCCCATCCCGCTCCCGCGAAAGGCGAGACAACCGTGTCCACCCACGATCCCGAGGTCGCCTCCACCGCCGTACGGCAGTGCGGCGCCCAGGTCACCGTCCTGTTCCAACTCCGGCCCGACGACGACTGGCCGCCGTTCCTGGCCGAGCCGCTGACCGGCCGGCTGGTCACGCCGTTCCTCGTCGAGATCACCGCCGCACCGCGGTACGCCCAGGGCGTCAGCCGCGGCGACGTGGTGGCCGTCTCGATGGACGGGGCGAACTTCGTCGGCCGGCACGTGCGCACTCCCGGTGGGCACGCCACCGTGCACGTCGTCGCCGCCACCGACGCCGAGTTGGCTCCCGTCCGCGAGGTGCTCGTGGACCTCGGCGCGACCGTCGAGACCGCCGGGGACGTCTCGATGCTGGTCGTCGACATCCCGCCGCACGTCGAGCTGCCCGCGGTGGAAAGGGTTCTCGCCGCCGCCGTGTCGATGACGTGCGACTACGAGATCTCCCATGCCCGGCCGGCCCGCGACCGTCAGGCGGGCTCCCGATGACCGTCGCGCTGGACCTGGAGAGCCTGGCCGCCACGCTGGCCGGGACGGTCGTCACGCCCGCGGACCCCGAGTGGCCGTCGGCCCGGATGGCCTGGAACCTGGCGGTCGACCAGCAGCCCGCCTTCGTGGTGCAGGTGGCCGACGCCGACGACGTCGCCGCGGTGGTCCGGTACGCCGGCGCCGCCGGCCTGCGGGTCACCCCGCAGGGCACCGGCCACAACGCCGCGCCGCTGGGCGACCTGTCCTCGACCATCCTGCTGCGCACCGACCGCCTGCAGGAGGTGACGGTGGATCCGGCCGCGCGGCGCGTGCGGATCGGCGCCGGCGTGGTCTGGTCGCAGGTCACCGAGGCGCTCCGGCCGCACGGGCTGACCGCGCTGGCCGGGTCGGCCCCGGACGTCGGCGTGGTGGGGTACACCCTCGGTGGCGGCTACAGCTGGCTGGCTCGCAAGTACGGCCTGGCGGCGTCCCGGGTGCAGGCCGTGGAGCTGGTGACCGGCGACGGCACCTTCTGCCGCGTCGACCGCGACCACCGGCCGGAGCTGTTCCGGGCCGTTCGTGGCGGCGGCGCCAACCTGGGCGTCGTGTGCGCCCTGGAGTTCGACGTTCTCCCGCTGTCCCAGGTGTACGCGGGCTGGCTGATGTTCCCGCTGGATCGTGCCCGCGAGGTCCTCGACGGGTACCGGGCGTGGACCGACGGGCTCGACGAGGCGGCCACCACCTGCGTGCGGTTGCTTCGGATCCCGCCGCTGCCGGACCTGCCGGACTTCCTGAGCGGCCGGTCCTTCGCGATGGTCGACGGGGCGGTCGACCTGCCCGAGGCCGAGGCGGCCGAGCTGCTGGCACCGCTGCGGGCACTCGGTCCGGTGATCGACACGTTCGCCCCGATGTCCACGGCCGACCTGGGCCAGCTGCACATGGACCCGCCCGGACCCGCGCCGGCCTGCGGGGACGGCTTCGTCCTCGACGACCTGCCGTCCGCGGCCGTCGACGTCCTGATGGAGTTGGCGGGACCGGGCGTCGACACGCCGCTGCTGCTGGTCGACCTGCGCCACCTGGGCGGTGCGCTGGCCCGACGGGACCCGGACGGCGGGGCCGTCGACCACCTGCCGGGACGGTTCCTCGGCTTCACCGGCGGCATGGTGCCCGTCCCGGAGGCGTTGCCGGTGGTCCGGGCGGCCGTGCACCGGTTGGTCGACGCGGTCCAGCCGTGGCGATCGGGGCGCGACTACCTCAACTTCCGGGAGGCCGCCGACGACCCCGCACGGTTCTTCGACCCGGCCACCCTGCAGCTGCTGCGCGCGTTGCGGGCCGAGCTGGACCCGGCCGGGGTCCTGCGCAGCAACCACGCCTTCTGAGCGTCCGCCGGCCGGTCCCGGAGGCCGGCCGGCGGGGCCGGCCGGCCGGCGGGACGGTGACGCGACGGGCCGGCCGGCGGGACGGTGACGGACCGCGACGGGTGGCACCGGCGCACCGGCGGGCGCGGACGGCGCGCCCGGCAGGATTCGAACCTGCGACCGGCGGATTAGAAGTCCGCTGCTCTGTCCAGCTGAGCTACGAGCGCCGACGCCGGCGGGAGGCCGGACCGGACAACAGTAGCCCGGCAGGCCGTGCGGCGTCCCGGGTCGCGCAGCCGGAGCCACGCCGACCGTACGGCCCCGCCCGTACCCTCGACACCGTGACCGACCAGCCCGCCGCGACCGCGGACGCGGCGTCCCCCGACAGCGCCAGCCACAGCAACACCGCCACCGGGACCCGAGCCCTGCGGCCCCGGCGGGACGGCTGGACCGTCACGGCGGTGACCGTGGCCGCGGCGCTGGTCACCGCCTGCATCGCCGTCGGGTTGATGGCCCTGGTCCCGTCGCGCCGGCCGGTTCCCGGCATCCCCGACGCGCCGGCGCTCACCGAGCTGGCGCTGCCCGCGCTCAAGGGCCTGTTCGACCTGATGGCGGCGCTGACGGTGGGCTGGCTGGTCGCCGCCGTGGCGTTGGCACCGCCGCAGCGGTCCGGGTTGCTGGACGTCGGGGGGTACCGGGCCGTGCGGGCCGCGGCGCTGTCCGCCCTGGTGTGGGCGGCGACGGCCTTCGCGCTGGTCCCGGTGACCTGGTCGGACGTGGTGCCGACGGGGCTGGTGCCGTCGCTGCGGGCGGACGCGTTCCTGCAGGCCGTCCGGGACGTGGACGTGGCGCGCGGCTACGTCATCTCCGGGTGCGTGGCGCTGCTGATCGGCATCCTGGGCTGGAGCGTGCTGCGCCCGGGATGGGCCGGTTGGCTGCTGACCGCCGCCGTCGGTGCGCTGCTCCCGCTGGCGCTGAGCGGCCATGCCTCGTCCAGCGGCGACCACGACGTCGCGGTCGACACCATGATCTACCACCTGGTCGGCGTCTCGGTGTGGGTCGGCGGTCTGGTGGCCTTCCTCGGACTCGCCCGGCAGCGGGTGCCGCACCTGTCGGTCGTCGCCCGCCGCTACTCCGCTGTCGCGCTGGTGGCGTTCGTCGCCGTGCTGCTCTCCGGGGTGGGCAACGCCTGGGTCCGGCTGTCCGCGGTCTCGGACCTGTGGACCACCGACTACGGCCGGCTCATCTCGATCAAGGCTGTGCTGCTGCTCGTCCTCGGCGGCATCGGCTGGCTGCACCGCCGCCGGACGCTTCCGGCGGTCGACCGGGGGGACCGGCGAGCGCTCGTCCGGTTGGCGACCGTCGAGGTCCTGGTGATGGCGGCCGTGCTGGGCGTCGCGGCCGCGCTGGCCCGCAGTGCGCCGCCGCCGCCGTCGGGTGCGGTGCCGTCGGCCCTCGAGGACGTGCTGGGCTACGACCTGGCAGGCCCGCCCACGCCGGCGCGCCTGCTGCTCGACTGGCGGTGGGACTGGCTGCTCGGCACCGGCGCGGTGGTGCTGGCGGTGGTGTACCTGCTCGCCGTGCGGCGGCTGCGCCGGCGCGGTGACGCCTGGCCGGTCGGGCGGTCGGCGTCCTGGCTGCTCGGCTGCCTGGCGGTCGTCCTGGCGACCTCGTCCGGCCTGGGTCGCTACGCGCAGTCGCAGTTCTCGCTGCACATGATCGAGCACATGACGCTGGGCATGGTGGCGCCCATCCTGTTCGTGCTCGGTGCACCGACCACGCTGGCGCTGCGGGCGCTGCCGGTCTCGCGCGCCGGGGTCCCCGGCGCCCGGGAGGCGCTGGTGGCCGTGCTGAACGGCCGCATCGCCCGGATGATGACGCATCCGCTGGTGGTGCTGCCGCTGTTCATCGGCTCGTTCTACGCCGTGTACTTCACCGGCCTGTTCGACGCGATGATGGACAACCATTTCGGCCACCTGGTGATGAACGTGCACTTCCTGGTGGTCGGCTACCTCTACTACTGGGTGATCATCGGTATCGATCCGGCGCCGCGCCGCCTCACGCCGGTGGTCAAGCTGGCCCTGCTCATCGCCGCCATCCCGTTCCACGCGTTCTTCGGCCTGGCCCTGATGAACTCGCACAGCGCCCTGGCGACCGGCTACTACCAGAGCCTGGACCTGCCGTGGGCGCCGAACCTGGTCGCCGACCAGCAGCTCGGCGGCGGCGTCGCCTGGGGCGCCACCGAGCTGCCGATGCTGATCGTGCTGATCGCGCTGGTGGCGCAGTGGGCGCGGGCCGACGACCGGGAGGCGCGGCGCGACGACCGGCGGCGCGACGCCGACGGCGATGTCGAGCTCCACAGCTACAACGCCATGCTGGCCGGCCTGGCCCGGCGGTCCTCCGCGGCCGCGGCGGGCGGCGGTGTCGCCGTCGCTGAGCGCCCCCGCACCAGCCCGACGGGCCATGCACCCGACCCGCGGTCCCCGGACGGCGCGAGCCCGGCGCCGCCCGGTCCGGACCCGTCCCAGCAGAGCTGACCCGGGGCGTCCGTCCCCACGGCGCGGCGTTGTCCACAGCCACCCGGGAGGCGGTGGCACCGGGTGTGTCGCACCGCCACCGTGGTCGCACAGCCGGGGCGGCAGCGGGCCGCCCCGGCGGAAGGGACGCGACATGAGGACCGATGCAGCAGCGGTGACGATCGTCGGACGGGTGGCGAGCAACCCGACCGTGACGGCGACGACCGGCGGCGAGCGGCTGTCGATGCGGGTGGTGGCGACCGAGCGGCGGTACGACGAGGCGGCCGCCCAGTGGACGGACGGGGACGAGTTCGGCGTGACGGTCGTCGGCTGGCGACGCGTCGCATCCGGGGTGATCGCGCACGTCCGCAAGGGCGACCCGGTCGTGGTGGTGGGCCGGATCAGCACCCGCCGGTTCGAGCGGGAGGACGGCGTGACCGACTACTGGACCGACGTCAAGGCCGATGTCGTGGCGCTCGACGTGGCGCGGATGGCGGGGCGGTTCGCGCGGGTCGAGCAGCCCGGGCCGCCGCCGGGACCCGCCGGCGGGGACGAGCCCGACGGAGCCGGTCCGGCGGCGGGGACGCCGGCAGCGGCCGACCGGTCGGACGACCCGGACGCGGCCGCACGGCAGGAGGCCGACCCGGCGCGGCCGCTGGTCCCGCTGGGGGGATGACGGCGCCGCCCGGAGGCGTTGAGAGGGACGAGGCCCGGTAGGGCAGACTGGTGGGCGCGCGATCGCCCGCCGGTCTGCCGGTGTCCTGGCGATTCAGTGGCGGTTCCCCGGCAGTGAGAGGTCTGGTTCGACGTGCCCGAGTTCATCTACACCATGAAGAAGGCCCGCAAGGCGGTCGGCGACAAGCTGATCCTGGACGACGTGACGATGTCGTTCTACCCGGGGGCCAAGATCGGTGTCGTCGGCCCCAACGGCGCCGGGAAGTCGACCATCCTCAAGATCATGGCCGGGCTGGACACGCCCAGCAATGGCGAGGCGTTCCTGACGCCCGGCTTCACCGTCGGCATCCTGCAGCAGGAACCGCAGCTGGACGAGGCCAAGACCGTCCTGGAGAACATCCAGGAGGCCTACGGCGACCTCTACGCCAAGCTGCACCGGTTCAACGAGATCGGCGAGCTGCTGGGCACCGATTACAGCGACGCCCTGATGGAGGAGATGGGGCAGCTCCAGGAGGAGATCGACAACGCCAACGCCTGGGACCTGGACGCCCAGCTGGAGCAGGCGATGGACGCCCTGCGCTGCCCGCCCGGCGACGCGGACGTCAGCGTGCTCTCCGGTGGCGAGCGGCGCCGGGTGGCGCTGTGCCGGCTGCTGCTGTCCGCCCCCGACCTGTTGCTGCTGGACGAGCCCACCAACCACCTGGACGCCGAGTCCGTGTTGTGGCTGGAGCAGTTCCTGTCCGGCTACGCCGGTGCCGTCCTGGCGGTCACCCACGACCGGTACTTCCTGGACAACGTCGCGCAGTGGATCGCCGAGGTCGATCGCGGCCGGCTGATCCCGTACGAGGGCAACTACTCCACCTACCTGGAGAAGAAGGCCGAGCGGATGGAGGTCCAGGGCAAGAAGGACGCCAAGCTCGCCAAGCGGCTGCAGCAGGAACTGGAGTGGGTCCGCTCGGGTGCCAAGGCCCGGCAGGCCAAGTCCAAGGCGCGGCTGCAGCGGTACGAGGAGATGGCGGCGGAGGCCGACCGCACCCGCAAGCTCGACTTCGAGGAGATCCAGATCCCGCCGGGGCCGCGGCTGGGCAGCATCGTGGTGGACGTCGACGACCTGAAGAAGGGCTTCGGCGACCGGGTGCTCATCGACGGGCTGTCCTTCACCCTGCCGCGCAACGGCATCGTCGGTGTGATCGGCCCGAACGGAGTCGGCAAGACCACGCTGTTCAAGACGATCGTCGGTCTCGAGCAGCCCGACAAGGGCAACGTCAAGGTCGGCGAGACCGTGCGGCTGTCCTACGTCGACCAGAACCGCGCCGGCATCGACCCGAAGAAGAACGTGTGGCAGGTCGTCTCGGACGGGCTCGACCACATCAAGGTCGGCCACGTCGAGATGCCCAGTCGGGCCTACGTCGCAGCCTTCGGGTTCAAGGGCCCCGACCAGCAGAAGCCGTCGGGGGTGCTGTCCGGTGGGGAGCGCAACCGGTTGAACCTGGCGCTGACCCTCAAGGAGGGCGGCAACCTGATCCTGCTCGACGAGCCCACCAACGACCTGGACGTCGAGACCCTGGGGTCGCTGGAGAACGCGCTCGAGCAGTTCCCGGGGTGCGCCGTGGTGATCTCGCACGATCGCTGGTTCCTCGACCGGACCTGTACGCACATCCTGGCCTGGGAGGGCACGGACGAGGACCCGGCCCAGTGGTTCTTCTTCGAGGGCAACTTCAGCGACTACGAGAAGAACAAGATCTCCCGGATGGGCGCGGACGCCGCCCGGCCGCACCGGGTCACCCACCGCAAGCTCACCCGGGACAGCTGAGCCCGCACGGTCGTCCGCCGGCCCGGTGTCCCCGGGCACCGGGCCGGCGACGGCCCCTGCGGCGCCCACCGCACCGTCACCCCCGGCCACCCGGGCGGTGGCGAGCTGGCCGCACGTCCCCAGCGGCCCGGCCCCGGTGCGGGCGGGCCACCCGGATCGTGATCGCCGCGGCCGCCGAGGTGTGACGTGCCTCATCACCGATGGTCTGGTGATCACTGTTCGTGCAGGTCAGCGCCCTACAGCCGGGGTGCGGGCAACGACCGGCACCGTCCGGGCGTCCCTTCGTCGGCACCGGCCCGGCCCGCCGCCACGGACTAGGCTCGGCGGAAGCGGTGCAACGGCGCACCGGCGAGCAGGGAGACGTGATGACCCAGACGGAGCAGTCCCGTTCGGCGGAGGACGCGGAGCGGGTCGAACCGTCACCCGGAGCGCAGGCCCTCGACGAGGCCGCCGACCGACGTCCCGATCTCGCCGGTCTGGTCCGCGCCTACTTCCGGCACGTCCCCGCGGACGACCTGCCGTCCACCGCCGACGACGTGCTGGCGATCGTCCAGGGGCACCTGCGGATCGCCGAGGTCCGGCGGCCCGGCGCGGCCCGGATCCGGTTCGCGAACCCGCCGCAGCCGGCCGGTTCCACCGGGACCTGGAGCGCCGCGTCCACCGTCATCGACGTCGTCAACGACGACATGCCCAACCTCGTCGACTCCGTCATCGGCGTGCTGGCCGCGTCCGGCGTCACGGTGCACCGCGTGCTGCACCCCATCCTGTCCGTGCGCCGCGACCCCGGCGGCCGGCTCGTCGAGGTGCTCGGGGAGTCCGGCCATCCGGCGGATCCCCGGACCGCGGTCCGCGAGTCCTGGATGCACCTGGTCGTCGACCGGCTCTCCGACGCCGAGCGCGCGGAGGCCATCGAGGAGCGGATGGCGGACGTCCTCGAGGCGGTCCGGGCCGTCTCGGCCGACGCCGCGGCCCTGCTCGGTGCGGCCGCGATGGTCGCCTCGGAACTGCGCGTCACGCCGTCACCCCTGCCGACCCAGGACGTCGCCGAGGCCGCCGACCTGCTGCACTGGCTCACCGCCGGGCACCTGACCTTCCTCGGGTACCGGCAGGACCGGCCCGGCGCATCCGGACCCGAGCCGGTGCCCGGGTCCGGTCTCGGCGTGCTGCGCGACGGGGTCCCCGGTGCCGAGCTCTTCGACGACGCCGCCGTGCGAGCGGACGCCGGCGGCGGCCACCTGGTCATCACGCAGCTGACCTCGGGATCCGCGCTCAGCCGCAAGCAGCCGCCGTTCTCGGTGACGGTGCGGATCCTGGACGGCGCGGGCCGGCTCGTCCGGCGCCACCGGTTCGTGGGCGTACTGACCCCGCGGGCGATGAACGCCGAGGTCACCACCACGCCGGTGGTCCGGCGCACGGTCGCGACCGTGCTGTCGGCGTTGGGTGCCTCCCCGGACTCCTACACCGGGCAGCAGGCCATGGACCTGCTGTCCGGCTACCCCAGGGCGGAGCTGTTCTGGGCCGATCCGGCGCTCGTGCTGGACGTGGTGAGCGGCGTGCTGCAGCTGTCCAGCCGGCGCCGGTTGCGGGCCTTCCTGCAACCGGACCCGTTCGGGCGCTTCGTCAACGCGCTGGTCTACCTCCCGCGGGACCGGTACACCACGCACGCGCGCCTGGCCATGCAGCAGATCCTGGTGGACCGGTTGCACGGCAGCGCCATCCACTACACCGCCCGGATCGGCGCCTCGGAGATGGCGGCCGTGCACTTCACCGTGCACACCGATCCGGAGCGGCCGGTCGACCTCGACCCGGCGGCGGTGGCCGAGCTCAACCGAGCCCTGCGGTCGACGATCCGGACCTGGGACGACCGGCTGGTGCAGGCCGTCGTCGGCGGCGCCGAGGACCTGGACACCGCCGGCGCGTTGACCCGCTACGCCGAAGCCTTCGACGAGGCCTACAAGGAGGACTACCGGGTCGACGACGCCGTCGCCGACCTGCGCCGGCTGGACGCGCTCGAGGGCCCCGAGGACCTGGCGCTGGCGTTCGTCCCCGCCGGCGGTGGCACGGCGCCCGGCCCCGACGGCGGCGCGCCGGTCGAGCAGCGGCTCAAGCTGTACGTCACCGGTGCCACGGTCACCCTGTCCCGGGTGCTGCCGGTGCTGCAGAGCATGGGCGCCGAGGTGATCGACGAGCGCCCGTACCAGGTGCGCCGGACGGACGGGACGCCGTCGCACATCTACGACTTCGGGCTGCGGGTGCGGACCGGCCCGCTACCGGGCGGCGTCACCGACGAGCTGCGGAACCGGTTCTCGGCGTCGTTCCTGGCCGCCTGGCACGGCCGCGCGGAGGTCGACGGGTTCAACGCCCTGGTGCTCGCCGCCGGCCTGGACTGGCGGCAGATCGCGGTGCTGCGCGCGTACGCGCACTACCTGCGGCAGATCGGCAGTCCCTACACGCAGCGGTATCTCGAGCAGGTCCTGGTCGGCCACCCGGCGATCGTCGCCGATTTGGCCGAACTGTTCCGGCTCCGCTTCGACCCGGACTCCTTCGCCGGGGACGCTGCGCGCGCCGGCGAGGCGCGCCGGTCCGCCTGCGCCGAGCTGGCGGCGTCGGTGGCCCGGGACCTGGACGCGGTTGCCAGCCTGGACGCGGACCGCATCCTGCGCAGCTTCCTGACCCTGATCCAGGCGACGGTGCGCACCAACCGGTTCCGCCGGTCCGCCGACGGCACGGCCCGGGAGTGCCTGTCCTTCAAGCTGCTTCCGCACCTGGTGCCCGGGATCCCGAAACCGGTGCCCGCTTTCGAGATCTGGGTGTACTCGCCGCGGGTGGAGGGCGTGCACCTGCGGTTCGGTCCGGTCGCCCGCGGCGGGCTGCGCTGGTCCGACCGGCCGGAGGACTTCCGCACCGAGATCCTGGGGCTGGTCAAGGCGCAGGAGGTCAAGAACGCGGTCATCGTGCCGGTCGGCGCCAAGGGTGGCTTCGTCCTCCGGCAGCCGCCGGTGCCCACCGGCCGCCCGGTCGCCGACCGCGAGGCGCTCCAGGCGGAGGGCGTCACCTGCTACCGCGCCTTCATCGCCGCGCTGCTGGACGTCACCGACAACCGGGTGGACGGCGCCGTCGTGCCGCCCGAGGACGTCGTCCGGCACGACGAGGACGACTCCTACCTGGTGGTGGCCGCCGACAAGGGCACGGCGACGTTCTCCGACATCGCCAACGACGTGGCCGCCGGCTACGGGTTCTGGCTGGGCGACGCGTTCGCCTCGGGCGGCAGCGCCGGATACGACCACAAGGCCATGGGCATCACCGCCCGCGGTGCGTGGGAGTCGGTGCGGCACCACTTCCGCGAGCTGGACGTCGACACCCAGACCACCGACTTCAGCTGCGTCGGCATCGGCGACATGTCCGGTGACGTGTTCGGCAACGGCATGCTGCTCTCCCGGCACATCCGGCTGCTTGCGGCGTTCGACCACCGGCACGTCTTCCTGGACCCGGACCCCGATCCCGAGACGTCGTACCGCGAGCGCGAGCGGCTGTTCCGGCTGCCGCGGTCCTCGTGGGCCGACTACGACACCGCGCTGCTGTCGCCGGGCGGCGGTGTCTGGCCGCGGACGGCCAAGTCCGTGCCGGTGACCGAGCCGGTTCGGGCGGCACTGGGCATCCCGGCCGACGTCACCGCGCTCACCCCGGTGGAGCTCATCCGCGCCGTGCTCGCCGCGCCGGTGGACCTGCTGTGGAACGGCGGCATCGGCACCTACGTCAAGGCGAGCACCGAGACGCACGCCGACGTCGGCGACAAGGCCAACGACGCCGTCCGGGTCGACGGCGTCGACCTGCGGGCCCGGGTGGTGGGGGAGGGCGGCAACCTCGGGGTCACCCAGCTCGGCCGCATCGAGTTCGCCAGGGCCGGCGGCCGGATCAACACCGACGCCATCGACAACTCGGCCGGCGTCGACACCTCCGACCACGAGGTCAACATCAAGATCGCGCTGCAGCCGGCGGTCGCCGCGGGCCGGCTCGGAGCCGCCGACCGGACCGCGCTGCTCGGCCGGATGACCGACGACGTGGCCGCCCTGGTGCTGGCCGACAACCAGGCGCAGAACCGGGTTCTCGGCGTCTCCCGGTACCACAGCGTCCCGATGCTGAGCGTCCACGCCCGGCTGATCGACGCGTTGGTGGCGTCCGGCCGGCTGGACCGGGCCCTGGAGTTCCTGCCCAGCCGGGCCCAGATCAAGGCCAGGGAGGCGGCCGGGGAACCGCTCACGTCACCCGAGCTGTCGGTGCTGCTGGCCTATGTCAAGTCCGACCTGACGCAGGCCCTGCTGGCCGACGACCTGCCGGACGACCCGGTGCTCGCCGACCGGCTGCACCGGTACTTCCCCGCCGCCATGCAAGCCGCCGACCCCGCCGGTGACCCGGTCGCGGACATCGACGGGCACCCGCTGGCGCGGGAGATCGTCACCACCACCACGGTCAACGACGTGGTCAACACCGCCGGGATCACCTACGCGTTCCGGCTGAGCGAGGAGATCGGCGCCTCCGCGCCCGACGCGGTGCGCGCCTACGAGGTGGTCACCGCGGTGTTCGGGCTCCGGGAGCTGTGGTCGGACATCGCGGCGCTGGACACCGTCGTCCCCGCCGCCACGCAGGACACCCTGCACCTGGAGGTCCGCCGGCTGCTGGACCGGGCGGCCCGGTGGCTGCTCACCCACCGCCCGGCGCCGCTGGACGTCGCGGGGGAGATCCACCGGTACGCCGACGCGGTGGGCCGGCTGGCGTCGCGCATGCCGCGGCTGGTGACCGGCGTCGAGCACCGCAACGTCCGGGCCGACGCCGCCCGGCTCACGGAGCTGGGGTCGCCGCCGGACCTGGCGCTGCGGGTGGCCTACGCCCTCTACACGTTCAGCCTGCTCGACGTCGTCGACGTGGCGCTCGAGTCCGGCAGCGACCTGGAGGTGGCGGCCGAGGTCTACTTCGCGCTGTCGGCGCACCTGGACTTCGACCGGATGCTGTCGGCGATCACCGCGCTGCAGCGCGGCGACCGGTGGCACGCGCTGGCCCGGCAGGCGTTGCGCGACGACCTCTACCGGTCGATGCGGCTGATCACCGCCGACGTGCTGGCCCGCACCGACGCCCGGCGCGACATCTCTGCGCGCATCGCCGACTGGGAGGCCGAGAGCGCGACGCGGTTGGCCCGCGCCCGGACCACGCTGGCCCAGATCGCCGCCGCGCCCGCCGTCGACCTGGCGGCGCTGTCGGTCGGGGCGAGCGAGTTCCGCGGCATCGTCGGCTGACCGGGCCCGGACCACCCGCCACCGGCACCCCGTGTCCGAGGCGCGCCCGCCGCGGCGGGACAATGGGGATCCGCCGCACCGCCCGGTGCCCGGCACCCGCAGCGGACGTCAGGGGGACGCGTGCCCGACACGGCGCCGCGCTACAGCACCCAGGTGCGGGTGCGCTGGTCGGACCTGGACGCTTTCGGGCACGTCAACAACGCCCGCACGCTGACCTTGCTGGAGGAGGCCCGTGTCGACTGGCTGTTCACCGAGGCCGCCCGCCGGGGGGCCGCCCGGCTCACCGAGGGCGTGGTCGTCGCCAAGGTGGAGGTGCACTACCGCCGTCCGATCGGATTCGGCGCACCCGTCACCGTCTCGATGGGCGTGGTGGAGCTGCGCGCCGGGTCCACGGTCATCGACTACGTCGTCCTGGCGGACGGCGAGCTCGCGGTCACCGCGACGACGCAGCTGGTCCCGTTCGACCTGCCCACCGGGCGTCCCCGCCGCTGGGACGACGCCGAGCGGGCCTTCCTCACCGAGTTCCTGGCCTGACGTGGCCGCCCCGCGACAGGGACGGCGAGGGCCGTCCCGGTGATCCGTTTCCGCCCGTCCTCGCCCGCCGACCGGGACGACGCCGCCGCCTTCGCCGGACGGGTGGCGCGCTGGGACGCGCTCGGCCCGGTCCGCCTGCGGACGCCGCCCGCTGCCGCGACGGGGACCGAACCGCAGGGCACCGTGACGCTGTGGGCGACCACGCCGTTCGACACCCTGGTCACCCGGTCCGTCGATGCGACCGTGGACCCGCGGGACGTCACCGTCCGCGCCGGCAACCTGCTCGCCGCGCTGGCGGTCGTCCGGGATCCCGAGGTCGACCCCGGGCCGCCCGACGACGCCGCCTGGCGCTCGCAGTTGCCCCCACCGGTCGGTTGGGTGCTGGTGGACTCGCTGCCCGCCCGCGAGGTCACCGAGCTGGCCGACCGCGGCGTGGCCGCGGCGCGGGAGTCGGCCGCGCCGTCCGGCGGTGCCCCGGCGTCGTTGCTCGACGGCACCGTGCTCACCGCGCGCGGACGAGGCATGGACGTCAGCGTCCCGATGCGGGTGCTGTTCGCGCTGTCCGGCATGGGTTTCGCCACCGCCGAGCCGGACGAGCTCGTGCACGTCCGGGCGACGGACGCCTGGCTGCGCATCGACGCCCGGTTCGGCGCCGTGGTGCGCCGGCGTCAGGCGCTGCTGCCGCTGTTCGTCTGAGGCCGGACCGGGACCGTCAGGCCCACTGGTTGACGAGGCTGTCGGCCGCCATGACGAAGTAGTCCCACAGGCGGTCCCGCTGCTCGCCGGTGATCGGCGCCTCGTCGATCGCCGACCGCATGGCCGACAGCCAGGCATCCCGCTCGGCCAGGCCGATCGGGAACCGGGCGTGCCGCATCCGCAGCCTGGGGTGGCCGCGCTGCTCCGAGTAGTCGCGGGGGCCGCCCCAGTACTGCTCGAGGAACATCCGCAGGCGCACCTCCGCCGGCCCGAGGTCCTCCTCGGGGTAGAGGTCGCGCAGGCGGGGATCGGCGCGCACGCCGTCGTAGAAGCGGGCGACGATGCCGGTGAAGACGGCGTGGCCGCCGATCTCGTCGTAGAAGGACTGGGCGGGCTGCACGCAGACCATTGTGCGGGACCGCGGACCCGCGCCCGGACCCCGGCGGGAGCCGCGGGCCCGCGCCCGGACCCCGGCGGGAGCCGCGGGCCCGCGACGGCCCGGGATCGGTGAGCCGGGCGGAAAGGTCTGGCACCGGCGTCATCGGCGATGTTCACTGGTGCCGAGAAACCCCACCAGCGGGAACGAGGTGGACGCAGCGGTGAACCAGTCCTCCGCCGGCGCGACGCCCGGTCCTGCCGGCGTGCCCGCCGGCCGTCGGCTCCGCGCGCTGCTGTTGAACGCGACGCACGAGCCGCTGGCTGTGCTCGCCGCGCGCCGTGCCCTGGTGCTGGTGCTGGCCGGCAAGGCCGAGTGCATCCTGGAACGCGACGACGGCGGCAGCTTCCACTCACCCACGGTGGCGCTGGTGGTCCCGGCCGTGCTCCGTCTGCACCGCTACGTGCGGATCCCGTACAGCCCGGCCGTCGCGGTCAGCCGCGCGGGCATCCTGCGGCGGGATCACCGCCGGTGCGCGTACTGCGGCACCGGCGCGGACACCATCGACCACGTCGTGCCGCGCAGTCGCGGCGGGACGCACAGCTGGGACAACTGCGTGGCGTGCTGCCACCGGTGCAACACCCGCAAGGCCGACCGGCTGCTGTCCGAGCTGGGCTGGCAGCTCCGGACGGTGCCGGGCGTGCCGCGCCGGGTAGGTAGCGCGGGGTTGTGGTTCGGCGAGGACGCGGATCCGGCATGGGGACCGTGGTTGGCCTCGGCGGCCTGAGCTTGACGGCGGGCCGTCCGTGGTGTCCGGACCGGAGTCGGCGGCGTCGGGCGTCCGGCGGCCGGTGGGGCTGCCCGTTCGGTCGTGCGGCGGGCGGTGCGGTGTGCGCGGAGATCGGTGCCGGCCGGCGGTCGGTCGTCGCGAATCCGGTGGTCACCGTCGGCGGACGGGTGCCCGTCCCGGTTGTCGGCGACAGCGCGCGGTGCCGGACAGGAGGTGGTGCGGCGAACGGGCTCGGCGCCCGTCCGCATCGCGCCGACCGGCGCGATGGTCCCGAACGGCTCAGCCGATGCGGGCGCCACGGCCGATACGGGCACCCCGGCCGATGCGTGCACCGCGGCCGATACGCGCACCGCGGCCGATCCGGGCTCCGCGGCCGATGCGGGCTCCGCGGGCGGTGCTGGCGTTCTGCTCGAACATGACGTCTCCTTGACATACAGCGCTGCTGCGACGAGTGGTCGGTGCGGGATCGACTACGGTCCGGAGTGGCTCGGCCGACGGTGTGACACGCCCCGCCGGTGATATCCGTGAACTGCTTGTCGATCGAAAGTCCTTGGGCCAGACTGTGCTTAGCGCCGTTGCTCGCTGACCTCGGGCATGATGTTAGAGGACGTGAAATGCGGTGCCGGATCTCCTTGCGCCCATTTCGTCACGCTGTGTAGCTATAGTGCGGGCTTTCAGGGGGCCGTCGCCGAATGCCTTTTGGCGAAGGGGTGGCTTCACCCGAACGCCGAGATCAGACGGGCTGCAAAGATCACTCCAATGATTCAGCGATTCTTTGAAAGCTCTGTATCAGGACCTCACCGGCGGGGTTGACGGGCGCTTCTGCGGTCCCGCATCGACGTCCGGATCCGGCCCGCCACCCGACCGGTACTGCCCGCTTCACACGGCCGGGGCGCGCCCGGCGTGGCCACCTCCGACCCCGGCCCACCGGGACGCGTCCCCGGTCCTGCTGGCCCGGTCCCGGGCCGCGCTGCCGCGTCGATCCGGAGCCGGACAAATGGCCTCGACCTCGGGCGGACCCGCTGCGGTGCCGGCCGGTACCGCACCGCCGGCTCGATCCGCGGTCTCCGGGGCTTATCGCTGCCGGTCCGGGAACCGGGTCGGCCGGGCCAACGCGACGTGACAGCGTGTTGACGCACCGTTGGTACGGTGTGCGACGACCTCGCGATCGGACACCAGGTGGCGGTTGAAGGGACGTTGTGCTCCACACCTCCCAGACCCCGCACGCGGACAGCCCGACCCGCCTCCCCGCGGCCTACCTGCGTCTCCTCGTCGCCTGGTTCTGCTCGCTGACCGGCGACGGGCTGCGGGTCGTCGGCCTGCCGCTGCTGGCCGCGTCCGTCTCGCCGACGCCGGGTGCCGTGTCCCTGGTCGCCACCGCCACCGTGCTGCCCTGGTTGCTCGTGGCCATCCCGGCCGGCGCCCTGGTGGACCGGCTGTCCCCGGTACGCGTGGTGGTCGGGGCGCACCTGTTCCGCGCGGTCGCGACCGGGGCCCTGGCAGTGGCGGTGATGACCGGGCACGTCTCGATCCCGGTGCTGTGCCTGGTCGGCTTCCTGCTCACCGCGGCGGAGACGTTCGCCGACGGCGCGGCGCAGACGGCGCTGGTGCACCTGGTCCCGCCCACGCTGCTGGAGCGGGCGAACAGCCGGTTCGTCATGGTGGAGACCGTGGCGCTCGACCTCGCCGGTCCGCTGGTCGCCGGTGCCACCTTTGCCGTCGCCCGCTGGTCGCCGTTCCTGCTGTCCGCCGCGTTGTTCGCGGTGTCCGCCTGCGTCGTCGCCGGTCTGCGGGTCCCGGCCGCCACGACGGCCCCGACGGGGGACGCGGACGCCATGCCGTCGGCCGGCGGGTCGGCGACCGGCCGGGAGCGGCGCCGGCTGTGGCAGGACATCGGAGCGGGCCTCGGGCGGCTGTTCCGCGATCCCGTGCTGCGCACCCTGGTGATCACCGTGGCCGTGATGGCGGCCGCCACGGCCGCGCAGGACGGCGTGCTGGTCATCTACGCCACCGACGATCTGCTCCTGCCGTCCGCGCTGTTCCCGACGTTGCTGGCCGCCTACTCGGTGGGCACGCTGCTGGCCGGGCTGGTCACCGGGAGGCTCGACCGCGGCCGCCGCACGGGCCCGCTGATGCTCGCGGCCATGGCCGGCGTGGGCGGATCCATGCTGGTCATGGGCCTGGTCGTGGATCGGTGGGCGGCGTGGCTGTGCTACGGCGTGATGGGCCTGGCCGGCGGCACCTGGAACGTGCTGTCCGCCGCGCGCCGGCAGCGCCGCACCCCGCACGCGATGATCGCCCGCGTCTCCAGCGCCTTCCGAGTGGTCGCCTGGGGCTTCCTGCCGGTCGGCACCCTGCTCGGCGGCGCGCTCGGCACCGGCGCCGGCGTGCCGGCGGTCTTCGTCGCCAGCGGTGCCGTGGTCCTGGTGCTGGGGGTCGTGGTGGCCCGGCCGCTGCTGGCCGGCGACCGGGCACCCGCCGCCGGCTGATCCGACCGAGGTGTCGCCCGCACCAGGGCGCGCCCGGCCGTGCCGGGTCGGCTACCGTTCCCGCTGTGACCGTCCTCCAGACCCTGGCGGTGTTCGTCGGCGCCCCCCTCGTGATCTACCTCGTGATCGCGGCCTCCACGCTGCTGCCCGGCCGCAAGCGCCGGCGCCCGCAGTACCGCCCGGGGGAGCCCTGGACCCTGCCGGCGCAGTGGTGGGCGGGCGACCAGCCGCTCGCGGCCGTCGACCGCTCGCTGATGATCAGCGGATCCGAAGGAGGAGCCCGTGGCAACTGGT
The DNA here is from genome assembly GCF_014646215.1 of Nakamurella endophytica. Taxonomy (GTDB): domain Bacteria; phylum Actinomycetota; class Actinomycetes; order Mycobacteriales; family Nakamurellaceae; genus Nakamurella; species Nakamurella endophytica. Next base: position 106,597 of record NZ_BMNA01000005.1, on the reverse strand, counting down.
GAGGTCGCGACCCGCTCGGGGAGCAGTCCGGCGCTGCAGGACCGGCAGCCTGGCGTCCGGCGGCCGCCGGTCGGCCCGCAGGGCTTCGCCGACCTGCCGTTCGACGCGCAGCAGCTGGATCTGCTCGACGGGGTGATCGCCGAGGCGGAACAGACGACGGGGCTGCGCTTCTCGGTGTACCTGGGGGAGATGGACGCCGGTGCCGGCGACACCCGGGCGTTCGCCGTCGACCTGCTGCGCGGGCTCGGGCACGACGCCCCCGCGGCCGTGCTGCTGGCCGTGTCGCCGGGGCAGCGGGCCGTCGAGATCGTCACCGGCGCACTGGCCGCCCGACGGATCTCCGACCGCGCCGCCCGCCTCGCCGTGATCAGTGTGGTGTCCTCCGCCAAGGACGGCGACCTGCTCGGCGCGCTCACCAACGGCGTGCGCACGCTGGCCGACCAGGCGGGGGCGCTGCCGCAGCGGTCCAGCTGGTAGCCGGCCCGTCGCGCCGGCCCGGGCGCGACCGCCTCCCNNNNGCCGGGCCGTCGCCGCACGCGACGGCCCGGCGACCGCAGGATCAGCCCGCGTCGGCCCCGCCGGCGTCGGCGGCCCGGGCCCGGACGGCCCGCTGCACCCCGGCGCGGCCCTCGGAGATCAGCCGGGCGAGCTGCACCGGATGGTCCCCGGACTCCCACGACGTGGCCAGCTCCACGGCCTCCGGCGACACCGCCCAGCGCGGGTAGAGCCCCACCACGACCTTCTGCGCCACCTCGGGACTGCGCCGGTGCCACACCTCGCCCACCGTGTCGAAGTAGCGCCGGACGAACGGTGCGAGCAGTTCGCCCTGCGCCGGGTGGGCGAAGCCGCCGATCGAGGCGTCCTGCAGGGCGTTGGCCATGCCGTCGTCGTGCATGAGCCGGTCCCACAGCGCCGCCTTGGCGTCGGCGTCGGGGAGCAGCGCGCGGACGGCGGCGGCCCGCCGTTGCCCGGACGCCGTCGGGTCCGCGGCCGCCGCCCGGTCGATGTCGTCGGTGCCGGCCGCGCCGTGCGCCACCAGCGCCCCGAGCAGGGTCCACGACAGGTCGGTGTCCACCTCCAGACCCGGCAGCGGGTCGGTGCCGTCGCGCCAGCCGGCCAGCACGGCGACCTCGTCCGGGTGCAGCCGCGCCGCCGCGAGCGCGTTGACCAGCGCGAGCTGGCGGTCGCTGCCCGGCTCCTCCTCGCGGACCAGCCGCAGCACCGTCCCGGTGAACTGCGGCCAGCCGGTCGAGGTGGCCCACCCCGGCTCGGCGTAGGACGAGATCGCCAGCTGCGTCTGCGCCAGGATCCGCTGCACGACACCGATCTCGGTCTCCCGCGGCAGGCCCGCCAGCGCCGTCCGGACGAAGTCCCTGGCCCGGTTCCGACCGTCCCTGGTCATCTCCCAGATCGACGACCACACCAGCGTCCGCGGCAGCGAGTCGGCGATGTCGCCGATGCGCTCGATGGCCGTCCCCAGCGACGCCGCGTCCAGGCGCAGCTTGCAATAGGTCAGGTCGTCGTCGTTGACCAGCAGCAGCGCGCCGCGACGGGCCCCCACCAGGTCCGGCACCGCGGTCCGCGCGCCCGTCACGTCGAGCTCGGTCCGGTGCGTGCGCACCAGCCGACCGGAGCCGTCGTCGTCGTAGATCCCGACGGCCAACCGGTGCGGGCGCAGCTCACCGGCACCCGGCTCGGCGGGGGACTGCAGCACCTCGATCCGGGTGATCACCTCGACACCGGCGTCGTCCGGCGCGGTCTCGACGTCGAGCTGCACCGTGTTGAGACCGGTGGTCTGCAACCACGCGGCGCTCCAGGCGGACAGGTCGCGGCCCGACGCCTGCTCCAGGGCCGCGAGCAGGTCGGTCAGCCGGGCGTTGCCGAAGGCGTGGCTGCGGAAGTACTCCCGCAGGCCGGCGAGGAAGGACTCGTACCCGACGTACGCCGCGAGCTGCTTGAGCACGCTGGCGCCCTTGGCGTAGGTGATGCCGTCGAAGTTCAGCTCGACCGTGTGCAGGTCCACCATGTCGGCGGCGATCGGGTGGGTCGACGGCAGCTGGTCCTGCACGTACGCCCAGGACTTCTCGACGTTGGCGAAGGTGGTCCAGGCCCCGGTGTAGCGGGTCGCGCCGACCTGCGCGACCACCGAGGCCCAGGTGGCGAAGGACTCGTTGAGCCACAGGTCGTCCCACCAGCGCATGGTGACCAGGTCGCCGAACCACATGTGCGCCATCTCGTGCAGCACCGTCTCGCAGCGCCGCTCGTACAGGTAGCCGGTGACCTTCGACCGGAAGACGTACTCCTCGCGGAACGTGACCGCGCCCGCGTTCTCCATGGCGCCGGCGTTGAACTCCGGGACGAAGAGCTGGTCGTACTTGCCGAACGGGTAGCGGACGCCGAACGCGTCGTGGAAGAAGTCGAAACCCTGTGCGGTCTCGGTGAACAGGCGCTCGGCGTCCAGGTACGGGGCGAGCGGGCGGCGGCAGTACAACCCCAGCTCGATACCGTCGTGGTCGCTGCGGACGACGTGGTACGGCCCGGCCACCAGCGCCGTCACGTAGGTGCTCATCCTGGGCGTGGTGCCGAACAGGTGCGTCCACGGACCGCCGTCGGCCACCCCGTCCGGGCCGGCGGCCACGTCCTCGGGGGCCGGGTCGCCGCCCGGCCCCCGGACGCTCTCCGCCGCCGCGTTGGTCACCACCCGCCACCCGGCCGGGGCGACCACCCGGAACCGGAAGGTGGCCTTGAGGTCCGGCTGGTCGAAGCAGGCGAACATCCGCTTGGCGTCGGCGGTCTCGAACTGCGAGTAGAGGTAGACCGCGCCGTCCTCGGGGTCGGCGAACCGGTGCAGGCCCTCGCCGGTGTTGGTGTAGAGCCCGACGGCTTCGACCACGAGCACGTTCTCGGCCTGCAGGCCGGGCAGTGCGAGCCCGTCGCGGCAGGTCCAGGCCGCGACGTCCAGCTGCTCGCCGTTCAGTTCCGCGGAGCGGATGCCGTCCCCGACGAAGTCGATCCACGTCGCCGCACCGGAGGTGGCGGTGAAGTGCACGACGCTGCGCGTGTCGAAGGTCTTCTCGCCCGGGCGTCCCTGCCCGTCCGTCAGGTCCAGGGCCACCTCGTACGACTGCACGGTGACGGTGCCGGCGCGCCGCGCGGCGTCGTCGCGCGTCAGGTTCGGTGGTGACTCGGGACCGGGGCCGGTCTCCACTGCGCCGGAAAGCGATGCCATCGTTGCCTCGTGCCTCTCTGTGTCCGTCCGGTGCCGTCCGGCCGCCGCGTCTCGGTGGCGCCGGTACCCGTCCCCGGCACGGGGAACCGGCGGGGAACAAACCTAACCCGGACGGCGGTTGCACCAGCCCGTACGCCGGCCCGCTCCGTCGCCACCCCCCAGGAGGACCCGTGACCACAGCCACCGACAGCAGCAAGGACCAGGCCGGCGGGCAGGCGCCCGAGCGCCGCCGGGACCGGGCGGGACTCTGGTTCGACCCGCTGTGCCCGTTCTGCTGGATCACCAGCCGGTGGATCCTCGAGGTCGAGAAGGTCCGGGACATCGACGTCGACTTCCACGTGATGAGCCTGGCGGTGCTCAACGAGGGACGGGACCTGCCCGAGAACTACGCCGCGATGATGCAGCGGGCCTGGGGTCCGGTGCGGGTGGCGATCGCCGCGGCGCAGCACCACGGCGACGAGGTGCTCGCGCCGCTGTACACCGCCATGGGCACCCGGATCCACAACGAGGGCAACAAGGACTTCGACGAGGTCATCGCGCAGTCGCTGGCCGAGGTCGGGCTGCCGGCCGACCTGGCCGAAGCGGCCACCTCGACCGAGTACGACGAGGCCCTGCGCAAGAGCCACCACGAGGGCATGGACCCGGTGGGTGACGACGTCGGCACCCCGACCATCCACATCAACGAGACCAGCTTCTTCGGCCCGGTGATCACGAAGATCCCGCGCGGCGAGGAGGCCGGAAAGCTGTGGGACGCCAGCGTGACGCTGGCCGGCTTCCCGTACTTCTTCGAGCTCAAGCGCACCAGGACCGGGGACCTGGACTTCAGCTGAGTCTTGATCGCGACGGGGGTGCGGACGGGGCCCGGAGCGGCCACGATGGAGCGGTGAACACGCCCCTGGTCCCGTTGCCCCCGGACATGCGCTCCGGCCCGATGGTGGTCGGCGTCGACGACGTCGCGGGGTGCGGGAGACCGCTGCGTGCGGCCGTCTTCCTCGCCAGGGCGGCCGGCCGGCCGGTGCTGCTGGTGCACGTCCGCAGGCGGCCGATGCCGCTGGTCGAGGGGTACGTCGCGATCCCGGAGCAGCTGGAGACGGACTCCGACGACGAGGAGCGGGCGGCCGAGCGACGGCTGCGCGACGACCTGGTGGCCAGCGGCGACCTGGAGGGCGTCGACTGGGAGCTGCTGGCGGTGACCGGCGACGCCGCCGGCGAGCTCCTGCGGGTGGCGCAGGAGCGCGACGCCGCGTGCGTCGTCGTCGGTAAGCGGCACCGCGGGTTCGCCGAGGTGTTGCACCGGTTGGCCTCGGGGTCGGTCTCGCGGGCGGTGCTGGCCAGCCAGAAGTTCCCCGTGCTGGTCGTGCCCTGACCGGGACGGGCGGGCCCCGGCCTGCGACACTTCCCGCATGCGCGTCTACATCGGGTCGGATCACGCGGGATACGAGCTGAAGGAGTACCTGCTGGGGCACGTCCGGGCGGCCGGGCACGAGGTGACCGACGTCGGTCCCGATGCCTACCGTCCTGGGGACGACTACCCGCCGTACTGCATCGAGACGGCCCGGCGGGTCGTCGCCGACCCGGGCAGCCTCGGCATCGTGATCGGCGGGTCCGGCAACGGCGAGCAGATCGCCGCGAACAAGGTGGCCGGCGTCCGCGCCGTGTTGGCGTGGTCGCAGGAGACCGCCCAGCTCGGGCGGGAGCACAACGACGCCAACGTCGTGTCGATCGGCGCCCGCATGCACGACCAGGAGACCGCCGCCGGCTTCGTCGACGTCTTCCTCGCCACGCCCTTCTCGCACGACCCCCGGCACCAGCGGCGGATCGACGAGCTGGCGGCCTACGAGCAGGACCCGCGCCCGCAGGACCTGCCCACCGGCTGACCGGCTGGTCGCCCTGGCGCCGGCCCGCTCCTCAGCCGTCGCCCGCGCCCGGGTCGGGAGCCCCGGGACGGCCGCTGCGGTCCCCGGTCCCGGCCGTGCCGCCCGTGCCGGCCGTGCCGCCGGTGCCGCCGGTGCGCCGGCCGCCCGACCGCCGGCCGGCTGGGCCGTCGGAGCGGCGCCCGGTGGACAGCGGCCCCGGCGGCACGTAGTTGCGGCGCACGAGGACGACCTCTTCCTCGGCCCTGGCCAGGTCCTCGGGTCCGGGCAGGGCCACCTCGCGGGCCCGGGTCGCCACGTCGAACGGGACCTGCGTCCCGCGGGTGGAGACCAGCGACCGGAGCGACCGCTCCGCGGCCCGGTCGGCCGCGGTCTGCCGCGGGGTGCGCTGGCGGCCGGCGGTGCGGCGGTCCTCGCCCGCCCGCCGGTCGTCCCCGGTCCGGCGCTCCTCGACCGGTGCGGGCGGGACATCGGCGTCGGTGGTGGCCTCCCGGGTGCCCGTGCGGGTGCGCCGGCGGCGCCGCCGCGTCGGGACGTCTGCACCGGCCGGGTCCGCCGGCTGCGTGGCATCCACGGGCGCTGCCGCTGCCGCTGCCGTTACCGCTGCCGGAACCCACGGCGGCGGGCCCGCGGCACCCGGCGGCACAGGGTCGGACCCGGGCGGTGGACCGGGGTCGGCGGGCACCGTCAGAAACCCTCGGGGCAGTGCGGCGACCGGCGCCAGGACAGCGCGTCGTGCAGCGCGTCGACGGCCTCCGGGTCGCCGGAGACCAGGCCAGCGTCGGCCAGTCGCCGGACCGGGGTACCTCCCAGGAAGGCGGCACCCAGGTCGGCCGCCGCCAGCCGGACGGTCGGCACGGCGTCGTCCGCGCGTGGATCGACCCGGACGGCTCGGCCGCCGTCCGCGGCGAGCTCCAGGTCCCACCGGCCGTGGTTCCACGGGCAGACGGTGTCGGTCAGGTCGACGCGCACCCGGACCTCGGCGCCGTACCCGCGCAGCGGCACCGCCCGGTCGAGATCGACGATACGCAGCCAGATGTGGTCGGCCACGGCCAACCGCACCAGCCGCGGCGCGGCCACCATGTCGACCACCGGGTCGTCCGGCCAGGACCGCCGGTGCTGCACCTCACGGACCAGGGCCACGCCGAGCAGGTGCTGCCACAGCGACGCGCGGGCCCGCGGCGTGCGCGCGCAGACCTCGTGCACCAGCAGGGTTCCCGCCGGCCCCCGGTCGTTCCAGTCCGCCTTGACGCGGTAGCTGGCATAGCCGTCGGGGTGCAGCGCCACGACCAGCCGGGTCGCCCCGTCCCGGTCCACCGAGTGGTCGCTGTAGAGGGACTGCCAGACCTCGGGGGTCCGCCGTAGGTGGCCGGGCGCCGCGGCCGCCACCTGGTCGTAGAGGGCGGTGACGGTGTCGAACGCCCGCTCGCGCGGGACCACCCGCACCCGGTCCGTCTCCAGGCCGGCCCGCAACGCCGTGCCCTGCGGGATCTCCAGGCGGGCGCGGCGGATGGCGCTCCCGTAGCCGAACCGCCCGTAGATCCCCGACTCGCTCGCCGTCAGCACGGCCACCGGCTCCTGGCCGCGCTCGTGCAGCCCGGTGAGCTGGTCCTGCATGAGCTGCCGGAGGATGCCGCGGCCCTGCTGGCCGGGTCGCACGGACACCCAGGTGACGCCGGCGACGGGGGTCCGGCCACCGCCCGGGAAGGTCATCTCCTTGCTGAAGATGCCGGCGACGCCGACCATCTCGTCGTCCAGGGCGGGATCGAAGACGCCGGTGAACCGTTCGACCTCGAGGGTCGGCCGCACCACCGCGTCCATCCAGTCGCCCTCGGGCTCCCAGCCGAACGCCGCGGCGTCCAGCTGCAGCGCGCTGTCCAGTTCCTCGGGCCGCAGTGGGCGCACCGTCGTGCCGCTCGCCATGACGGCCAGCCTGCCAGGTCGCCCCGCCCGCCGTCGCGCGGTAGTGGCACCGGGCCAGGGGCGGCCGGTCAGCCGGCGGCGCGCTGCTGCCCGAGGTCCTGCACGAGCTCGGTGAACCAGGGCGTCGAGACGTCGAAGCGCTTGCCGCCGGCGATCCGGCCGAACTCGACGGCCCGCAGCCGGTCGCCGTGCTCCTCGTCGTGCCCGATGACGCCGGGTTCGCCGCGCAGCGCGCAGTCCACCGCCAGGTCCGTCATGGACTGGATCAGCCGGAGATCCTCGGCGTTCGCGGGAGCGGACCGGGCGAAATAGCCCGACTTCTGCACCATGACGCGCTCCGCCCCGAGCCGGCCGGCGAACTGCCCGGCGAACCAGGCGCCGGGGTTGATGTCGTTGAGCCGGACGTGCCCGAAAGGATCCCGCGGCACCTCCTCGCCGGCGGCCTCCATCTGCTCGACGATGGCGTCCACGCCGGCGCCCTCGGACAGGAAGATGGTGACGTTGCCGACGGTGTCCATCACCTCGCGCAGTCGCTGTGCCTCGGCGTCCAGGTCGATGTCGGCCTCCGGCACGTACACGGCGTGGATGTCCCAGGCCTCGCGGGACAGGCCGAACTCCGGGAGCCACCGCTGGGTGTCCAGCCACCGCCGATACGCCCGGGCCGTGGCGGCCGTCAGCCACCCGCAGTTGCGTCCCATCACCTCGTGCACGATCAGCACCCGGGAACCGGCGTTGTGCTCGGCCACGATGTTGCGGGCGAAGCGGGCGCCCTCCTCCGCGGCGGACGAGGCGCCCAGCGAGTGGCGGATCGGCACGATGTCGTTGTCGATCGTCTTCGGCAGGCCGACGACCGTCAGACCGTGCCCGTGCTCGGCCAGGTAGGCGGCCAGATCCGCTGCGGTGGTATTGGTGTCGTCCCCGCCGATGGTGTGCAGCACGTCGATGCCGTCCCGGGTCAGCTGCTCCGCCGCCACCTGCAGCGGGTCCTGGCCGTCGGCCACCAGGCCGCGCGTGACCAGGTCCTTGACGTTGGTCAGCTTGACCCTGGAGTTGCCGATCGGCGACCCGCCGAACAGGTGGAGCAGCCCGGCGTCGCGGCGCACGACCTCGGTCACGGGCAGCGAGTCGCCGGAGAGCAAACCCTGGTACCCGTGCCGGTAGCCGATGATCTCGACCTCGGGGGCCATTTCGGTGTACCGCTGGACGAGCCCCCCGACGGCCGACGACAGGCACGGGGCGAAGCCGCCCGCGGTGAGCAGCGCGACCTTGCGGACGGTCATGGCGGGGTCCCTTCGGGGGTGCGGCGTGCGGAGCGCGCCCACCCTAACGGCTGCCCGGCGCCGTCCCGGACGGCCGGTGCCGGCCCCGCCCACCGCCCCCGCCGCCGGGCCCGGCACCCGTGGCGGGGCCGGCCCGCCGGTCGCCGCGCCGGCCGCCCCGCAGCCCCTCGGTGACCGCCAGGTACACGCCGCCGGCGACCAGGGCCCACAGGGCCGCTCCGACGCCGGCGATGGTCAACCCGGACGCGGCGACCAGAAAGGTCACCGCAGCGGCGTCCCGCCGCGCCGGGTCGGCCAGGGCGGCGGCCGCCGCCGACGCGAACGTGGCGATCAGCGCCAGCCCGGCCACGGCCTCCACCAGGCCGCCGGGTGCCCGCGCGGTCACCGCAGCCACCGCGGCCGACGCCGGCCCGAGCACCAGGTAGCACGCGCCGCACGAGACACCGGCGATCCAGCGCCGTTCCGGGTCGGGGTGGGCCACCGGGCCGGCCGACAGCGCCGCGGAGATGGCCGCCAGGTTGACCGCGTGGGCGCCGGCCACCGCTCCGGCGGTCGTCGCCAGGCCGGTGTAGGCCAGCAGCGGCGGCAGCGGGGGCCGGTAGCCGAGCGATCCGAGCACCGCCATGCCCGGGATGTTCTGGCTGGTCATCGTGACCAGGAACAGCGGAATGCCGAGGGCGACCGCGGCCGCCGGCGACGGGGCCGGCGCGACCCACTCGAGGACCGGCGCGAGCCGCGCGTCCGACAGGTGCGACAGCGCGCCGGAGACGGCGATGACCACGAGCGCGGCCAGCAGCGCACCGGGCACCGCCCAGCGCCGGGCCAGGCGCAACAGCACCAACCACACCAGCAGCACCGGCAGCACGGCGGCCGGCGCTGCGGTCAGCGACCGGAAGGGCGCGATGCACAGGCTCAGCAGGACGCCGGCCAGCATGGCGCTGGCCAGCGGCGCCGGGATCGCGCCGATCGCCCGGCCCAGCGGGCGGACCACCGCGCACAGCGCCACGAGCAGGCCGCAGACCATGAAGGCGCCCACCGCCGCCGGGAACCCGCCGGCCGGCGCGGCCGTGCCGGCCAGCAGGGCGGCTCCGGGCGTCGACCACGCCATGGTGACGGGCATCCGGAGCAGGAGCGAGGCCACCACGGATCCGGCACCCATCGCCACGCACAGGACGAGCAGCCCCGAGGCGGCCTGGTCGGCGGACGCGCCGACGTGCCGGAGCCCGGTCAGCACCACGGCGAACGAGCTGGTGAAGCCGACGAGCGCCGCGACGATGCCGGCGGCCACCGGCTGCAGGAGCCCGGTCCGGCGGCCCTGCGCGACGGGCGGGACGGGCGACACGGCCGGCGGCACGGTGGCTGGCGGGGGGTGGGACATGCCGCTCCTCCTGGCCCGTGCCGGCACCGGGCCCGGTGGACGAGCGGGCGACGAGAATCGAACTCGCGTCATCAGTTTGGAAGACTGAGGCTCTACCATTGAGCTACGCCCGCGGGTGCCGGAGGCCGTCCGGCAGCGCTCAGGGTAACCCAGGCACTAGGGTGGCGCCGTGCACGGGCGGACGTCGGACGCCACCGGGATGTAGCGCAGCTTGGTAGCGCGCCTGCTTTGGGAGCAGGATGTCGCAGGTTCAAATCCTGTCATCCCGACCGGGAACGGCCGGCCCGCCACCGGGCCGCGCCGGCGCGCGGGATGTCCGCGGCGGAGATCGGGGGACCGGGTGCACCGTCGTCGCCGTCCGGGTCGGCTGCTCGGCTCCGCGCTCGCCGCCTGCAGCGTGGCCGCCCTCCTCGCCGGCTGCGCCACCCCCGCCGCCACCCAGACCGCCGGCGCCGCCGCCGGCTCGGTCACGCCCGCCGCCGTCGTGGCGACGGGGTCCGGCAGCGCCCCGGCGTCCGACCCGGACCCGACCCGCCCGGTGACGCCGGCATCCGCCGGGACCACGGCGCGCACCACTGCGCCCGGCACTGCGTCCACCACCGCGCCCACCACTGCGCTCGGCAGCCCCACGGGATCCGCCACCGTCGCGGCGCCGACCACCGGCGCCGGGGCGACGTCCGCGCCGCTGCCGGGCTGCGTCCTAGGGGAGCTGCCGACCGCCGTGCCGGGCCGGCTCACCTTCGGCACCGGCCGCGCCCCCGCCCGACCGTGGTTCGCCGGCGCGCCGGCGGCCGGCCAGGGCTTCGAGGCGGCGCTGGCGTACGCCGTCGCGGCGCGGCTCGGGTACCCGGCCGCAGCCGTCTCGTGGGTGACGGTCGATCCGGCGGCGGCGCAGGCGGGCCGGACGCGGGGTGTCGACGCCGTGCTCGGCGAGTTCGTCGCCCCCGACGTGCCCGGCGCCGCGGACCGCTGGTCGACCGGCTACTTCCCGGTCACCGACACCGTCGTGACGGCTCCGGGGACCCGGATGGCGCGCTCCCTGGCGGCGCTGCGGTCGGTGCGGGTCGGCGCCACCGCTGCCGGCACCGCCGCCACCAGCGCGGCCAGCGCCACGGGGCGCGCGCCGGTGCGCTACGGGTCCGCGGCGGCCGCGCTCGCCGCGCTGCGCTCGGGTGCCGTCCGCGCCGCCGTGCTGGACAGCCCCACAGCCCTGCGGGAAGCCGCCGCCGGCCGGGTGGCGGTGCTCGGCCAGCTGCCCGCCGGACCGTGGCAGCCGCCGCAGCTGGCCATGGCCGTGCCCGGCGCCGCCGGCGTCCGCGCCTGCGTGTCCGCGGCCATCGACACCTTGCGCGCCGAACGGCGTCTGGACGCCCTGGCCGCCCGCTGGCTGCCCGCGGCCGCCCTGACCCCGCTGCGCTGACCCGTCCGGGCGCGATCCGTCGGCCGCGGTCCGTCCCGGGCGGGTCCGTCCGGTCTCGCTCCGGCCGGTGCGGGGCGCGCCGGCACGGGACCCGAGCGGCCGTCGCTCCGATGTAGAGGTGCGGCGCCCGGCGGCGACCTCGGGGTGGGCCCGCACCGGGCGGGCGCACCGAGAGGAGCACCGATGACCCACACCGCACCAGCCCCGGCGACGGTCGGTCCGACGGACCGCGGCACCCGTGACCGCGCCACGGATGCCCGTACCGAGGGGACCCCGCAGCACCCGGCACCGACCTCGGCCCCGGATCACGCGGCGGACGTGGCGGACGTCCGCCGGCTCGTCCAGGACCGGGCCGCCGCGTTCCGCGCCGGCGACGCCGAGCGGCTGGTGGCCGACCTGCTGCCCGACGCCGTGCTCTTCACCCTCGCCCCGCCGCTGGCCCAACCGGCCGCCGCCGCACACGACGTCGGGGCGCTGCGGGCGTGGTTCGCGGGCCACGGCGGCCGGGTCGGCTACGAGGTCACCGACCTGGTCGTGCGCATCGACGGCGACCTCGCGCTCTGCCACAGCATCGACCGGATGGGCGCACCCGACGACACCCCCGGGCACCGGTTCGACCTGTGGTTCCGGACGACGCTCGGGCTGTGCCGGGTCGGCGGGCGCTGGCGGGTCGCCCACCAGCACCAGTCGACGCCGTTCCACATGGACGGCAGCTTCCGTGCCGCCGTCGACCTGCGACCGGGATCGGACGGCGATCAGGGCTGAACCCGGGTCCGGCAGCGACGCCCCGGGACCGGGTGGCCGGCGGCGCTCCCGGCTCCGCGGGCAGCCGGCTGCCGGTCAGCGCAGCAGGTTGCCGTACGGGTACCCGGACCCGGCGCGGTTGATGGTGGCCTGGGCGACCGGCACGAAGAACTGCTCGCCGCCGTACGGCGCCCAGGACGGCACGTAGTGCGGGACGCCGGCCAGGATGCGGTAGATCTTCGACCCCGGCCGGCCCTGCACGAACGTGCCCGGCAACGGGTACCGGCGCAGGTGCGCCCACTGGGCGGCCGTGCTGCCGGCGTTCACGATGGCCGCCGGGTGCACGTCCGCCGTCGGCCGCGGGCCACCGAACACCGACCAGGACGGTACGTACAGGGGCGCGCCACCGGCGACGCGGAACACCGCGCCGGTGTCCGGGCGCCGCAGGAAGGTGCCGTCCAGCGGGTAGCGCCGGAGGTGGTTCCAGACGCCGGCCTGACCGGCGTGTGCAAAGGCGGCGGGATCCAGGGCCACCGTCGCCCGCGGCCCGCCGAACACCCCCCACGACGACACGAACAGCGGCGCTCCGCCGGCGATCCGGTACACCGAGCCGTCCCGGGCCGACGAGACGAAGGTGTTGTCGGCGACCACCGCGCGCAGGTGCGCCCACACTCCGGTGCCGCCGGCGTGGGCGACCGCGGCCGGGTGGACCAGCACGGCGGGCTGCTCCCGGTGGAACGGGGCCCAGCTGGACACGTACACCGGCGCGCCGCCGGCCACCCGGAAGACCTGCCCGGTGCCGGCGGCCCGCAGGAAGGTGCCGTCGGCCGGTATCCGCCGCAGCCGGTCCCACTGCGCGGTGGTGATCCGCCGGGCGGTCCGCGGCGTCCCGAACGGTCCCCACGACGAGACGGCCAGCGGCGCGCCGCCGGCGAGCACGAAGACGCCCCCGGTGCGCGGGTCGTGCACGAAGTCGCCGTCGCGCAGCGGCGCCGGCGGGGGCGGGGCCGCCGGCGCGGTGCTGGAGCCCTGCACCAGCCGGGCGGCGTTGGTGGCCGTCGCCCGCATGGGGTCGGGGTAGCTGTTGCTCAGCTGCAGCACCGCGACGAAGTAGCGGTCGGTGTAGCCGACGGAGTGGATGGCGCAGCTGCGCGCGGTCCAGAAGCTGTCGCAGCCCCAGCCCTGCTTGGAGCCGTGGGTGCCGGACAGGGCGTTGAGGCCGAAGTGCTGGTCGAAGCCGTCGGAACCGCTGGGCGCGGTCTGCGCCATCACCGGCAGCAGCCACGGACCGACGGCACCGTCGCGGGACGCGCGGAACAGGAAGATGGTCATGTCGTGCGCGGTGATCCGCGCGGCGCCCCAGTGCCCGGCGCGGTCGGTGGCGTTGCCCGTCGCATCCAACCCGTACCGGGCGGCGATCGTCGGGATGGCGTTGGCCGAGAACAGCGCGCTGGCGGTGGCGTCGTCCGAGTACCGCAGCATGTAGCTCAACCGCGACAGCACGTCGGACGGGGTGCTGCGGTAGCCGCCGTAGAGCACCAGGTAGTAGGACGCCAGCAGCAGCTTCATCACCGACTCCGAGGCGCGCTGCGAGCCGGCGTCGCCGGTCTGCGCCAGGACCCGCCCGGTGGAGCGGTCGACCACGCTGATCGAGGCACTCACCCCCTGGGCGGCCGCCGTGGCCGCCGCCGCGGAGACCGCGGACGACGGGGTCCGCGCGGCCAGCAGGGTGGTCAGCCCCCCGGCGACGGGGGAGACGGTCGCGGGCGCGCCGCCGGCACGGACGGATCGGGCCGGGGACACCGGACCCGCGGCGGCCGCTCCGGCCGGCACGGCCCGCGCCGCGGCGAGCGGGGTCGGCGCGGCCGGACCGGCGCCGGCCGGGTGAGCCGCGGTGACCGAGAGCACCAGGGCGAGCGCCACCGCCGCGGCCGGCGCGGTGCCGCCCGTCCTACGGTGACCCGCGGCCCCGTCCGGCCGGGGACCCCGGGCACGGCCCGTCCCGTCCCCGCGACGTCCGAACCCCGTGCTGCGCACCGCCATGTGCCGCCCCTTCCGTCCCGGACCGCCGGCGCCCGGTGGCGTGCGCAGATGGTAGGCCGCGGCCGGGACGGCACGGCGCCGGCGTGGCGACCGGGTGCACCGTCCGACCCGGCTGCCGGGGCCGCCACCGGTCCCGGGTGGCCTAGACTCGCCGGTGGCGACCACCCGTGACGCCGCAGGTCGCCCCCGGCCGCGGTCGCGCGGGCCTGCCCAGCTCAGGGCCCCGGTGCACGCGCCGGCGTCGCCGCCCCCGCGGGCGGCGGCGGTCCACGGGCCGGTCGCAGCGCCCGAACCCCACCCCGTCCGACACCGGCCGGACACGCCCCGAGAGGTCCCATTTCCGTGAAGAGCACCGTCGAGCACGTGAACCCCACCCGGGTGAAGTTGTCCGTGGAGGTACCGTTCGACGAGCTGAAGCCGCACTTCGACAAGGCCTACGGCGCGCTCGCTGGGCAGGTGCGGATCCCCGGTTTCCGCCCGGGGAAGGTGCCGGCGCGCATCCTCGACGCCCGCCTGGGCCGCGGCGCGATCCTGTCCGAGGTCGTGAACGACGCCGTCCCGGTCAAGTACGGCCAGGCCGTCAGCGAGGCCGCGCTCAACGTGCTGGGACAGCCGGAGATCGAGGTCACCCGGATCGACGACAACGACACCCTGGCGTTCACCGCCGAGGTCGACGTCCGCCCCGACATCCAGCTGCCGGACCTGGACGACGTCACGGTCGAGGTCGACGACGTCGAGGTGGCCGACGCCGACATCGACGAGCAGGTCGAGGCGCTGCGGGACCGCTTCGCGACCGTCACGACGGTCGACCGACCGGCGGCCGAGGGCGACACCGTCACCATCGACCTGCGCGCCGAGACCGACGGCGAGCCGATCCCGGACGCCACCGCGGACGCGATGACCTACCGCGTCGGCTCCGACGATCTGGTCACCGGCCTCGACGAGGCCGTCACCGGGCTGTCGGCGGGCGAGTCCACCACCTTCGCCACCGAGCTGGTCGCCAGCGAGTACGCCGGCCGCTCGGCCGACGTGACAGTGACGGTCACCGCCGTCTCCGAGCGAGTGCTGCCTGAGGTCGACGACGACTTCGCGCAGCTGGCCAGCGAGTTCGACACCGTCGAGGAGCTGCGGCAGGACCTCGCGCAGCGGATCCGCCGGGTCAAGGAGCTGCAGCAGGGCAGCCAGGCCCGCGACCGGGTGCTGGACGCGCTGCTGGACCGCACCGACATCCCCGCCCCCGAGGCGATCGTCCAGTCCGAGTACGAGGCGCGGCAGCACGACGCGGTGCACTCCTTCGACCACGACGAGGACGCGTTCAACCGGTACCTCGAGGGCGAGGGGCAGACCCGCGAGGAATTCGATGCCGAGACGCGCACTGCTGCCGAGAAGGCCGTGCAGACCCAGCTGCTGCTGGACGCGCTGGCCGACGCCCAGGGCGTGGGCGTCGACCAGGAGGAGTTCACCGAGCGGCTGATCTACAACGCGCAGCGGTTCGGGGTGTCGCCCGACGAGTACTTCCAGCGGCTGCAGGAGGCCAACCAGCTCGGCGCCGTGCTGGCCGACGTGCGTCGCGGCAAGGCGCTCGCCGGTGCGGTGCAGCGCGCGACGGTCACCGACAGCTCCGGCAACCCGCTCGACGTCGCGGCCCTGTTCGGCATCGAGGAGGTCACCGAGGCCGAGGCCGACGATGTGACCGAGGCCGACGATGTGACCCAGGCCGTCGATGTCGTCGAGGGCGATGTGGTGGAGCCGGCGGCCGACGGCGTGGTCGAGGCGGACGCCGCGGACGTCACCGACGGCGAGGACGCGCCGCAGCGCTGACCTGAGCGGGCCCCGGACCGGCGCCCCGCGCGGGACGCCGACCGGGACCGGCGGCTCACGCCGTCAGCGAACACCTGCCGGACACTCCCTCGGCGCTCCGGCCCCGTCGTTACTGTCGGTGGTGCGGCGGGATCCGCGAGGACCCGCCGCCCGTTACGACGAACCTGTCAGGAGACCTTGTGAGCCGTCACCCGCACCTCGGCGCCCCGTCCGGCATCCGGGCCGCACTCGACCCCTTGGAGTCCGTCGCCCCGGGCCTGGGTCGTGCGGTGATGCGCGGCACGCCGGGCATGTCCCTCACCGACTCGGTCTCCGAGCGCCTGCTCCGCGAGCGGATCATCATCCTGGGCTCGGAGGTCCGGGACACCAACGCCAACGAGATCACCGCGCAGCTGCTGCTGCTGGCCGCTGAGGATCCCGAGAAGGACATCACCCTCTACATCAACTCGCCGGGCGGCAGCGTCACCGCGGGCATGGCGATCTACGACACGATGATGCTCATCGAGCCGGA
This sequence comes from Nakamurella endophytica, assembly GCF_014646215.1. Classification (GTDB taxonomy): domain Bacteria; phylum Actinomycetota; class Actinomycetes; order Mycobacteriales; family Nakamurellaceae; genus Nakamurella; species Nakamurella endophytica. Next base: position 90,374 of record NZ_BMNA01000005.1, on the reverse strand, counting down.
CGTCGCCACCACGGCCATGGGTCTGGCCGCCTCGATGGGGCAGTTCCTGCTCACCGCCGGCGCCAAGGGCAAGCGTGCGGCACTGCCGCACACCCGGATCCTGATGCACCAGCCCAGCGCCGGCGTCGGCGGGACCGCGGCCGATATCGCGATCCAGGCCGACATGCTGACCAAGAGCAAGCAGGAGCTCACCGAGCTGCAGGCCCTGCACACCGGCCAGCCGATCGAGCGGATCGCCGCGGACCAGGACCGCGACCGCTGGTTCACCGCCCAGGAGGCCCTGGAGTACGGCTTCATCGACAAGGTGGTCAGCCGCGCGGCCGAGGCGCCGAACGCCGCCGCCGCCGGCGGCAACGAGCCCGCGGGGTCGTGACGCGCGGCGCCGTGCACCCGGCGCCGACCCCGACCGGTCCGCAACCCTTCCACGAGCGAGCAAGGACGCACCCATGGCCCACCTCTCCGCCGGCGACTACCCGTCCGGCGCAGCCCACGGCAACGCGCTGGCGTTGCCGCAGTCCCGCTACATCCTCCCGTCCTTCGTCGAGCGCACCAGCTATGGCGTCAAGGAGTCGAACCCGTACAACAAGCTCTTCGAGGAGCGGATCATCTTCCTCGGGGTGCAGATCGACGACGCGTCCGCCAACGACGTGATGAGCCAGCTGCTCGTCCTGGAGTCGCTGGACCCGGACCGCGAGATCATCATGTACATCAACTCGCCGGGTGGCTCGTTCACCTCGATGACGGCCATCTACGACACCATGCAGTTCATCCGCCCGCACATCCAGACCGTCTGCCTCGGGCAGGCCGCGTCGGCGGCGGCCGTGCTGCTGGCGGCCGGGACGGCGGGCCGCCGGCTGGCGCTGCCCAACTCCCGGGTGCTGATCCACCAGCCGGCCACCGAGGGCGTCTACGGCCAGGTGTCCGACCTGGAGATCCAGGCGCGGGAGATCGGCCGGATGCGGACCTCGCTGGAGGAGATCCTGTCCCGGCACTCGAACCGGACGCCGGAGCAGGTCCGCGCCGACATCGACCGGGACAAGATCCTCACCGCGCCGGAGGCCAAGGAGTACGGGCTCGTCGACGACGTGCTGGCCTACCGCAAGATGGAGTGAGCACGGACCGGGCACTGGGGTCCGTCGGCGGCCACCTCGGAAACGGTGCCGGATCGATGCCGGTCCGGCACCGTTTTCGGGTGGCGGCGGACCGCTCGCGGGCTAACCTGGACGGGTCCGGTCGCCCGGCGGTCCACCAGGCCACCGGTCACCGCGCAGTGGTCAGGGCGGGGACACCTCCACGCCCGTGTCGCACTCGGCATTAGCGGTCGCGCCGCCCCCGCAACGGGTAGCGTCGACCGTGCACGGCGGCCCGCCCGGCGGGACCGCCACCCACACCCGACCCACCACCAGAACCACTGCGGGCGCCCGGCACGGCCGGCGCCCCACCGCGGCGATCGAGAGGGGCCATGGCGCGTATCGGCGACGGGGGTGACCTGCTCAAGTGCTCCTTCTGCGGGAAGAGCCAGAAGCAGGTCCGCAAGCTGATCGCCGGCCCCGGCGTGTACATCTGCGACGAGTGCATCGACCTCTGCAACGAGATCATCGAGGAAGAACTCGCCGAGACGACCGACGTCAAGCTCGACGAGCTGCCGAAGCCGACGGCCATCCGCGAGTACCTGGATCAGTACGTCATCGGCCAGGACACCGCCAAGAAGGCCCTGTCGGTGGCGGTCTACAACCACTACAAGCGGATCCAGGCCGGCCCCGAACGCGGGTCCGAGCACGTCGAGCTGGCCAAGTCGAACATCCTGATGCTCGGCCCCACCGGGTGCGGCAAGACCTACCTGGCGCAGACCCTGGCCAAGATGCTCAACGTGCCGTTCGCCATCGCGGACGCCACGGCGCTGACCGAGGCTGGGTACGTCGGCGAGGACGTCGAGAACATCCTGCTCAAGCTGATCCAGGCCGCCGACTACGACGTCAAGCGGGCCGAGACCGGCATCGTCTACATCGACGAGGTCGACAAGATCGCCCGCAAGTCGGAGAACCCGTCGATCACCCGGGACGTGTCCGGCGAGGGCGTCCAGCAGGCGCTGCTCAAGATCCTCGAGGGCACCCAGGCGTCGGTGCCGCCGCAGGGCGGCCGCAAGCACCCGCACCAGGAGTTCATCCAGATCGACACGACGAACGTGCTGTTCATCGTGGCCGGCGCGTTCGCCGGGCTCGACAAGATCGTCGCCGAGCGGGTCGGCAAGCGCGGGCTGGGCTTCGGCGCGGAGATCCGCTCCAAGTTCGACATCGACGCCTCGGACATCTTCGCCGACGTCATGCCCGAGGACCTGATCAAGTTCGGGCTCATCCCGGAGTTCATCGGCCGGCTGCCCGTGGTGGCGTCCGTGACGCACCTGGACAAGGACTCGCTGGTCAAGATCCTCACCGAGCCGCGGGACGCGCTGTCCAAGCAGTACCAGCGGCTGTTCGAGATGGACGGCGTGACGCTGGAGTTCCATCCCGACGCGCTGGAGGCGATCGCCGACGAGGCGATCCTCCGCGGCACCGGCGCCCGCGGCCTCCGGGCGATCATGGAAGAGGTCCTGCTGCCGGCCATGTACGAGGTGCCGGGCCGGGACGACGTCGAGCGCGTCGTCGTGACGGCGGAGACGGTGCGCTCCAACGTGTACCCGACGATCGTCCCGCGGCCGCCCAAGCGCACGCCCCGGGAGAAGTCGGCCTGACCGGCCCGTGCCTCCGACCGGACCGGCCCCGGACGGCGTCCGTCGGGAACGGCTGGATGCCGGGTCCTGCACGCCCGTGACCCGCGGATGACGCGGCGGCGGTGACCGGCGAACCGGCCACCGCATGGCGTCGGCGTCAGCTCACCGCGGGCAGCGGCACCAGGTCGTCCGCTGGGTCCTTCGCCGGGGTCATCCCGAACCGCTGGGCCACCAGTTCGTACGAGCGCCGGCGGACCTCGGGGCCGTGCACCCGGCTGGTGATCATCAGCTCCTGGACGCCGTACCGGGCGGCCAGCGCCCGCAGCCCCTCGGCGACCTGGTCGGCGTCACCGACGACCTCGGTGGTTCCCATCGCCGCGAGCAGGTCGCGTTCGGCCGGGCTGTACGGGTAGGCAGCGGCCTGCTCGGGCGTCGGCGTCCGTTCCAACCGGCCGCTGCGCAGCAGCAGCATGGACAACGCGCCGGCACCGGCCTGGTAGCGGGCCTCGTCCTCGGTGTCGGCCGCGAGCGCGGTGACGCCGATCATGGCGTAGGGCTCGGCGAGGCCGTCCGGGGCCGACGACGGCCGGAACGAGGAGCGATAGACGTCCAGGGCCGCGCCCGTGGCACCGCCGGCGCCGGCGAAGTGGTGCGCGAAGGCGAACGGCAGCCCCAGCCGGCCAGCCAGCCGGGCCGAGTAGTCGGACGAACCCAGCAGCCAGATCGGCACGGCGGGGAACGGACCGGCCTTGATCCGGGAGAACGGGTGGTCGGCCGGGAAGTCGCCGGCCAGGAAGTGGCGCAGCTCGGCGAGCCGGTCCGCCATGTCCTGGTCGGGGTCCACGGACAGCCGCCGCAGGGCGAAGGAGGTCACCTGGTCGCTGCCGGGAGCCCGGCCCAGCCCGAGGTCGATCCGGTCGGGGTGCAGCGCGGCCAGCGTCCCGAACTGCTCGGCCACCACCAGCGGCGCGTGGTTCGGCAGCATCACGCCGCCCGATCCCAGCCGGATCGTGTCCGTCGCTGCGGCCAGGTGGGCCAGCAGCACCGGCGGCGACGACGAGGCGACCGCGGGGATGCCGTGGTGCTCGGCGACCCAGAACCGGTGGTAGCCCCACCGTTCGGTCTGGACCGCCAGCTCCGTGGTGGCCCGGAGGGCGTCGGCCACGGTCTGGCCGGCACCCACGGACGCCAGGTCCAGCACGGACAGTCGCAGGTCGCCGGCGGGCCGGTCGGACGCGTCGGTCGCGGGGTGGGTCACGGGGTGGATCTCCTCTGCTGCTCCGGCTCCGGACAGCGGGATCACCCGGCGGCGCCGGCGACCCGCTCGGGAGCGCTGTAGACGTTGAAGCCGTCCGCCCGGGTGAAACCCACGAGCGTCATCCCGGATTCCGCCGCCAGCTGCACCGCCAGGGACGACGGCGCCGAGACGGCGACCAGCACGGCGATCCCGGCCATCAGGGCCTTCTGCACCAGCTCGTAGCTGGCCCGGGAACTGGTCAGCAGCGCCTGACCGCCGGCCGGCAGCTCGCCGGCGCGCAGCGCCGCGCCGAGCACCTTGTCCACCGCGTTGTGCCGTCCGACGTCCTCCCGGACGTGGGACAGCGTGCCGTCCGGCGCCGCCAGCGCGGCGGCGTGCAGGCCGCCGGTGCGGCGGAAGGTCTGCTGCCGGGCCCGCAGCAGGTCCGGCAGCCGGGCGAGCAGGCGCGGGTCGAACACCGGGGCGGCCACCGGCAGCGGGTGGCGCATGCGGACGTGCAACGCCTCGATGCCGGACTTGCCGCAGACGCCGCAGGACGAGGTGGTGGTGAAGCCGCGCACCGCGCCGGACAGCGCGTCCGCCACCCGTTCCGCCGGCACCTCGGGGGAGAGCGAGACGTCCAGCACGTTGTAGGTCTGCCGGCCCTCGTCGTCGACCCCGTCGCAGTAGCGGGCGACGCTGACGTCCGCGGCGGTGACGAGCACCCCCTCGGCGTGCAGGAACCCGTGCACGAGGTCCAGGTCGTGACCCGGGGTCCGCATCGTCAGGGTGACCTGCCGGCCGTCGACCCGGAGCTCGAGCGGCTCCTCGCCGGCCACCGAGTCCGGGCGGGACACGAAGGTCTCCCCGGTCCAGCGGCGGATCGGTGCCCGCACGACGACTCGGCTCACCCCGCCAGCATGCCAGCGGCCCGGCGACGGGCGGCGGCCGGACCGCCCGGCGCGCGGCGTCCTAGCGGCGGACCATCCGGATCTCCAGGATGCCCTGGGAGTCCAGGCGCTCCTCGCCGTCCGGGATGAAGTCGTGGTGCACGTAGAAGGCGCTGGCCCGCGGGTTGTCGCGGTACACCCACAGCGACGCCGGGTGGGAGTCGACCGCGGCCTCGAGCAGCTCGTCGGCGAGCCCCGAGCCCTGGTGCTCCCGGCGCACGTAGATGGCGTACAGCTCGCGGTCGACGGGCGCCGGGTCGTCGCGGTTCGGTCCGGCGATGGCGATGCCGATGACGGCGCCGTCGAGCTCGGCCATCAGGTGGTCCGCGGTCCCGGCCTCGATCTCCTTGCGGCGGCGCTGCGCCAGCCGGACCGGGTCGATCTCGGCGAACCGCTCCGGGCCCCAGATGTCTCCGTACGCCTCGCGCCAGCACGCCAGATGACACGCCGCGAAGGCCTCGGCGTCATCGGGCGTCGCCCTGCGGACGGTCGGAGTGCTCATCTGCCCACCTCTGGCTCAGGGGTCGACGCCCCCGCTGAGCACCACGAGGACGGCGCGGATACCCCGGTCACGCGCAGGATCAGGCTAGTGCACCGGAAAGCCCGGTCCGGCCGCCCCGGTCCGCCGGCGGACCGGCTCAGGACGACCCGGTGACGGCGGCGTAGGCGGCGTCGGTGAGCGCCAGCATCTGCCGCTGGCCGTCGGTGCCCTGGCCGTTCCCGTAGACCCAGATCGAGGCCGCGTCGCCCGACCGGTGACAGGCCGCGGTCAGCACCTTCTCCGGGTCGACGGTCTTGCCGGCGACGACCGTCTGCGTCTGCACCACCAGGCACTCGGCGTCCCCGACGCGGGAGACCGCCTGCGGGAGCGCCGCCAGCCGGAGGTCGGCCGGATCCCCGACCGGCCCGTTGAGCAGGTCGGGACTGGGCGCGCGCACGGCGATCACCGTCGGGGTGACCTCGAGCCGGTCGTCGGCGTACAGGCGCACCGCGGTGGCGGCACCGCCGAAGGCGCGCTGGTACGCCTCGGTGGTCCGGGCGACGGTGTGCTCGATGCGGCTCCGCTGGGCCTGGGCCTGGGTCGACGACCCGCTCCGCTCGCCCATCACCGCCTGGACGTCGCGGAAGCCGGCGAGCGAGTCGGGCAGGGTGATCGGCCGGGTGTCCGGGGCCGGCGTCGCGGCGGACGTCGACGATCCCCAGTGCGCCGCGCCGGTGAGCAGCAGCACGGCGCCCACCACCACCGCCACGGCGACGCCGACGGCCACGCCCGCCAGGAGCGGGCCGGTGGACCGGCGCGGGGGCGGACCGGAGGGGGCGGAGGGGTACGGGCCCTGCGGTCCGTACCCGCCGTACGGCTGCGGTGGCTGCTGTCCCGAGGGCGGCCAGTGCTGCGACATGGCGACGATGGTGGCAGGCGGCCGCCCGGTCCGCGGGCGATTTGCACGACTCGTTCGGTCGCCGCCGGTCGGGGCCGGGACGCCTCGTGCGTGCACCGGACGGACGAGCACCGGACGGGCACCGGACGGGCGAGGACGACCGCCACGGCTCACGGTCGCCCGGTCACGGGCCGCCGTCCTGGATGCCTTCCACCTGCGTCCGTGGCCCGGCAGGCGCGAGGCCGACCTCCCCGGACGGGGCCGCCCGCGGTGGCACGATGGTCGCGTGACGGTCTACCGCGACTCCGGGGTGGTGTTGCGGGTGACCAAGCTCGGCGAGGCCGACCGCATCGTCACGCTGCTGACCCGCCGGGAGGGCCGGGTGCGCGCGGTGGCCAAGGGCGTGCGTCGCACCCGGAGCAAGTTCGGCGCCCGGTTGGAACCGTTCAGCCACGTCGACCTGCAGCTGTACCGGGGCCGCAACCTCGACATCGTCACCCAGGCCGTCACCCTCGACCCGTTCGGCCCGGCGCTCGCCGCCGACTACGGGCGCTACACCACCGCCACCGCCATGGCCGAGACCGCGGAGCGGCTCACCGGCGAGGAGCGGCAGCCGGCCCTGCGGCTGTACCTGTTGCTCGTCTCGGCGTTGCGGGCGCTGTCCGAGGGCGACCGGCCGGTGGAGCTGGTGCTCGATGCGTTCCTGCTGCGCTCGATGGGGTTGGCCGGCTGGGCGCCGGCGCTCACCGAGTGCGCACGCTGCGGGGAGCCCGGACCGCACGCCGCGTTCCACGTCCCGTCCGGCGGGGCGCTGTGCGGGTCGTGCCGGTCGCCGGGGTCCGCGCGGCCGTCGCCGGAGGCGCTGCAGCTGCTCGCCGACCTGGCCGACGGCGGCTGGGACGGTGCGCTGCGCAGCACCACCGGCACCCGGCGGGAGGCCGGGGGACTGGTCGCCGCGCTGCTGCAGTGGCACATGGAACGCGGGCTGCGCTCGCTGCCGCTGGTCGACCGGGGCGGACCGTCGGGACCGTCGGCGCCGCCAGCAGGCCGACCGGGCTCCACGGAGTCGGAACCGGACGCGCGGTCGGCGCCGTCCGCGGGGCCGGTGCAGCCAGACGTCGACGTGCTCGCGGCAGTCGATGCCGCGATGGCCGTGCCGGTCGACGCGGCGCCGTCGGGAGCGGGGCGGTGACCCGGGCGGTCGCCCGGCCCCGTCCCCACCCCAGCGGTGCGGTGCCGCCCGCGCTGCCACCGGCGGCGGTGCCGCGGCACGTCGCCCTGGTCATGGACGGCAACGGCCGCTGGGCCCGCGCGCGTGGGCTGCCCCGGACGGAGGGGCACCGGCGCGGCGAGGCGGCGCTGTTCGACGTCGTCGAGGGCGCCATCGAGCTCGGCGTGCGCCACCTGTCGGCCTACGCCTTCTCCACCGAGAACTGGAAGCGTTCGCCCGACGAGGTGCGGTTCCTGATGGGCTTCAACCGGGACGTCATCCGGCGCCGCCGGGACGAGATGCACGCCCTCGGCGTACGGGTCCGCTGGGCCGGCCGGCGGCCGCGGCTGTGGCGCAGTGTGATCCGCGAGCTGGAGGCCGCCGAGCAACTCACCGCCGGCAACGACGTCCTCACCCTGACCATGTGCGTCAACTACGGCGGGCGCGCGGAGATCGCCGACGCCGCGAAGGCCATCGCGATGGACGTCGCGGCCGGCCGGCTCGACCCGGGGAGAGTGGACGAGAAGGTGCTGGCGCGTTACCTCGACGAACCGGACATGCCCGATGTCGACCTGTTCCTGCGGTCCTCGGGGGAGCAGCGGACCAGCAACTTCCTGCTCTGGCAGTCGGCCTACGCCGAGATGGTGTTCCTCGACACGCTCTTCCCGGACTTCGACCGCCGCGACCTGTGGCGGGCGTGCGAGCTCTACGCCTCGCGACAGCGCCGCTTCGGCGGGGTGGAGGGCACGTCGTGACGTCGGTGCACCAGGACCGGGACACCGAACCGCCGGCCGGGACCGCCCACCGGCGGCGGTGGCGCCCCGGATCGCTGGAGATCCTCGGCCTGGTGCTGCTCCTGGCGCTGCTGCTGCGCGACCCGCTGCAGCGCTGGTCGAAGGTGCTGCCCAGCGGGTGGTCCACGGTCTTCGTCGCCATCTGCGTGCAGGCGACGCCGTTCCTGGTGCTGGGCGTGCTGGTCTCCGGGGTGATCGCGGCCTTCGTGCCCGCCCGCTTCTTCACCGCCGTGCTGCCGCGCCGGGCCGCGCTGGCGGTGCCGGTGGCAGGGGTGTGCGGCATCGCGCTGCCCGGGTGCGAGTGCGGGTCGGTGCCGATCGCCGACCGGCTGATGGACCGCGGGGTGCGGCCGTCCGCCGCACTGGCCTTCCTGCTGTCGGCGCCCGCCATCAACCCGGTGGTGCTGGTCGCGACGGCGGTGGCGTTCACGGCGGAACCCCGGATGGTGTGGGCGCGGCTGGTCGCCGGTCTGGCGACGGCGGTGGTGGTCGGCGGCGTGTGGGAGCGACTCGGTCGCCCAGAGTGGTTGCGACCGCGGGTGCGCCGGCCGGTCGGCGACGCGCAGGGCTGGCCGGCGTTCGTGGACGCCGTCCGCGGCGACTTCACGCAGGCCGCCGGCTTCCTGGTGATCGGCGCGGCGGCCGCCGCGACGCTGCAGACCGTGGTGCCGCGGGCCTTCATGGAGCACGTCGGCGGCTCGGTGGTGCTGAGCATCCTGGCGATGGCCGTGCTGGCGTTCGTGCTGGCGCTGTGCTCGGAGTCCGACGCCTTCGTCGCCGCGTCGTTCGCCACCATCCCGGTGGTGGGCAAGCTGGTCTTCCTGACCGTGGGGCCGGCGGTCGACGTCAAGCTGGTGGCCATGCAGTCCGGCACGTTCGGTCGACGGTTCGCGGTCCGGTTCGCGCCGCTGACGTTCGTCGTCGCGGTCGTCGTCGGGACGGTCACCGGGCTGCTGTTCTTCGGGGGGTGGCGGTGAACCGGCAGGCGCAGTCCGTGCTGATGGCCCTGGTCGGTGGGGTCCTGCTGGCGGTCACCGTCAGCGGCCGCTACACCTCCTACGTCAAGCCGGGCTTCGGGCCGCTGCTGCTGCTCGCCGGCGGCATCCTCGTGGTCGCCGGCGTGGCCGCGCTGCTGCTGTCCCTGCGCGACGACCGGCGCCGGCGTGCGGAGCACGGAGGGGTCCCCGCGGTCGCCGAGCCGGTCCCGGCCGTGGCCGCCGCGGCGGAGACCGGGCACGGGTCGACCGGTGCGGTCCCGGCGGGCGACGAGGCGGTGCTGCAGGGCGGTCACGGCCACGACCACGACCGGTCGCGGGCGCCGTGGTTGCTGCTGGCCCCGGTGCTGGTGCTGCTCGTCGTCGCGCCGCCCGCGCTGGGCGCCGAGGCGGTCACCCGCAACGCCGGATCGCAGGCCGTCGCCGGCATGGAGGCCGTGCAGCAGCCCAGCGGCGCCGGCGCGGAGGACGCCGCCGGCGGTACCAGCGGCGGCTACGCCTTCAACGACGGCAGCGGGCACGGCGAGGGCACGGCGGCCTTCGCCAAGCGCCGTCCCACCAAGCAGTTTCCACCGTTGCCGGCGGGCGAGGACCCCGCGATCGGTATCAAGGAGTTCGTGCTGCGGGCCCTCTACGACGCCGACGACTCGGTCGGCGACACCCCGGTCACGGTGGTCGGGTTCGTCGCCCCGGCCGGGGACGGCTGGACCGGCGGCTACTCGATCGCCCGGCTGGCGATCAGCTGCTGCGCCGCGGACGCGACGCCGATGCGGATCCACGTGGACGGCACTCCGCCGTACCCGGTCGACACCTGGGTGTCGGCGGTGGTCACCGCCCGGGCCGGCACCGCCGCCCAGGACAACGACTACGTCCCGGCAGCCGACGTGGTGTCGATGCAGCGGGTCACGCAGCCGGCTGATCCGTACGAGCACTGAGACGCAGGGGCACCGACCGAACGGGTACCGGCCGGCGCGGGCGCGGCTTCAGCCCAGCTCGGCACGGAGCGCGTCCGCCAGCTCCGGCCGGCGGAAGCGGTAGCCGGACTCTTCGAGGGCGACGGGCACCGCGCGCTGGCCGTGCAGGATCTCGTCGGCGAACGCGCCGACCACCAGGTGCAGCGCGACGCCCGGCACGATCCACGGCGTCGGCCGGTGCAGCGCCCGGCCGATCGCCCGGACCAGCTCGGCGTTGCGGACCGGCTCCGGCGCGCTGAGGTTGACCGCGCCGGCGACAGGCGTGTCGACGAGGTGGACGATCGCCGCCACCTCGTCCTCGATCGAGATCCACGGGCACCACTGCCGCCCGTCCCCGAGCCGCCCGCCGGCGCCCAGCCGGATCACGGTGTCCAGCTGGCCCAGCAGTCCCTCGCCACGACCGAGCACCAACCCGGTGCGCAGGTGCACGACGCGGACGCCGCCATCGGCGGCCGGAGCCGCTGCCCGCTCCCACCGCACGCAGACGCCGGCCAGGAAGCTGGTGCCTGCCGGCGCCAGCTCGTCCAGGCGCTCGTCGCCGCGGTGCCCGTAGTAGCCCACCGCCGACGCGTTGACCAGGGCGGGGACGCCGCGCTCCACGCAGGCGCCGGCCAGCAGCGCGGTCGGCCGCACCCGGGACGACAGGATGGTGTCGCGGTACGAGTCGGTCCACCGGTGGTCGCCCACCCCGGCGCCGCACAGGTTGATGACGGCGTCCGCGCCGTCGAGGACGGCGGCGTCGAACTCGCCGCCATCCGGGTCCCACCGCACCTCCGACGGGCCGCCCGGCGGCCGCCGCACCAGCGTGACGACCTCGTCGCCGCGCTCGCGGAGCGCGGCGACCAGCCGCGACCCGATGAACCCGCTGACCCCTGCGGCGACGATCCTCATGGCGTCCGGCTTCCTCTCCGTCTGTCCGACAGGTCGTGACGCGCGTGTCCGTCGACGAGCCGCCGGCCGCCACGACCCGCAGCGTAGGCACACGCCCGACGGCCTTCGTCCGACCTACCGGCGACACCCGCCGCGCGGACGCGAGGTGGCCCGGTCGCGCTCAACCCGGGAACCGGACGCCCGACAGCTCGGCGCAGTGCTCGAGCAGGGCGTCCTGCGCGGCCCCGTCCCGGGTGACGGGAGCCGGGTCCCGCGGCCGCAGGTGATAGAAGTACCCGCCCGTCACCGCCGCGGCGGGGTCGGGGGACACGGCCAGCCAGGCCTGCGTGCGGTGCCCCTGGGACAGGTCGTCCGGCGCGCCGCGCCCACCCATCCGGGTCGGTACCCAGCCCGGCTCGACCGCGTTCGACCGCACGTGCGGCCAGTGCCGGGCCACCCCGAACGCGAGCAGGGTGTCGAACAGCTTGCTGTCGGCGTACGCCTGCGCGCCCACCCAGCGCCGGTCCCGCCACTGGGCGTCGGACAGGTCCGGGTCGCCGCCGCGATGCATCCCGGACGACAGGTAGACCAGCCGGTCCGGCGGCGCCAGCAGCGCGGTGAGCAGGTAGGGGGCCAGCACGTTGACGGCGAAGACGTGGGCCAGCCCGTCCTCGGTCGCGATCCGGCGCGGTTCCCGGTACCCGACGGCGGCGTTGTGGATCACCGCGTCGAACCGTCCGGACGCCTCCGCCTGCTCCGCGACCTGCCGGGTCTGCCGGATCGACGACAGGTCGCCGACGACCACGCCCTCCGCCGCCGGGACCGCACGCAGCGCGTCGCGGGCCCGCTCCGCCGAGCGGGCGTGCAGCGTCACGGCGTGGCCGTCGTCGGCCAACAGCTGTGCGGCCATCAGCCCGAGCCCGTCGGCGGACCCGGTGACCAGCACGCGTGCCATGGGACCTCCAGCAGCCGGGACGGGGCAGCACGTGACGCGCGCGCCGCATCGCGCTCGCGACCGGTCCGGCGCCATCGGGTGCCGGACCGGTCAGCAGGTCACAGGCCCAGGTCCCCCGCGAAGTCGCCGTCCTCGATCCGCCGCTTGACGGCCTGCAGGAAGCGCGAGGCGTCGGCACCGTCGATGTTGCGGTGGTCGTACGACATGGCGAGGTAGGCCATCGACCGGATCCCGATCACCTCGTTGCCGTCCGCGTCGGTGACCACGACCGGCCGGCGCACGATCGCACCGGTGCCCAGGATCGCCGACTGCGGCGGCACGAAGATCGGCGTGTCGAACAGGGCGCCGACCGACCCGGTGTTGGTCACCGTGAAGGTGCCGCCCGACAGCTCGTCGGGCCCGATCTTGTTGTCGCGGGTGCGCTGGGCCAGGTCGGCGATCTTCCGGGCGATGCCGCCCAGGTTCAGGTCGTCGGCGTCCTTGATCACCGGGACGATCAGCCCGCGCGGGGTGTCCACGGCGATGCCCAGGTGCACCTTGCCGTGGTAGGTGATCTCCTTCAGGTCGTCCGACAGCGAGGAGTTCACCACCGGGTAGAGCTTGAGCGCCTCGACCGCCGCCTTGACGAAGAACGGCAGGTAGGACAGGTTCACGCCCTCGCGGGCCTGGAACCCGGCCTTGGCCTTGGCCCGCAGGTTCGCGACCCGAGTGACGTCGACCTCGATGACCGTGGTCAGCTGCGCCGCCGTCTGCAACCCGTGCAGCATGTTCTTGGCGATCGACTGGCGGATCCGGGGCAGCTTCTGCGTGGTGCCGATCAGCGCGGTCGTCGCGGCGTCCGCCTTGGGAGCGGCCGACGGTGTCGCCGGTGCGGACGCCGCCGGAGCGGCAGCAGCCGCGGCCGGTGAGGTCGAGGATGCCGACCGGGCGGCCTCGGCCTCCGCGGCGGCCCGCTGCGCCTCGGCCGCGGCGACGACGTCCTCCCGGCGGATGCGGCCGCCGACCCCGGAACCCTTGACCGTGGCCAGGTCGACACCGGAGTCCGCGGCGAGCTTGCGGATGACCGGCGTCACGTACGTGCCGGTCGGTACCGGGGCGGGGGACCAGTCCGGGACCGAGGCCGGGGCCGGCGCGGCCGCCGGAGCAGCCGTCGGAGCGGGGGCCGGCGCGGACTGCTGGACGGGCGGGGTGACGGGCGCGGCCGGCTCCGGTGTGGCGGTGGCCTGGTCGCTGGCGGTGGGGCCGCCGGCCGTGACGGTCTGCGGCGCCCTGGTCTCCTCCGGGCGCGGTGCCGGGTCGGGCTCCGGCGCGGACGCCGGCGGCGCGGCGGGCGCGGCGCCGGGGGTGCCGATGACGGCCAGCCGGCCGCCGACCTGCACGGTCTCGTCCTCGCCGACCGAGATTTCCAGCACGGTGCCGGCCACCGGCGACGGCACCTCGGTGTCGACCTTGTCGGTCGACACCTCCAGCAGGGGCTCGTCCACCGCCACCGTGTCGCCGACCTGCTTGAGCCAGCGCGTCACCGTGCCCTCGGTCACCGATTCGCCCATCGCCGGCAGGCTGACGACGGTGCTGTCGGCCGCGCCCCCGGCCGGTGCCGCGTCGGCCACCGGCTTCTCGGCGGGGACGTCGGTGTCCGGGGACGGCGCCTCCACCGGCGCGGATGCCTGCGGCGCCGCCTCGGGCTCCGGCTGCGGTGACGGGGTCGCGGGTTCGGCGGGCGCGGGGGCCGCGGCGGCGTCCGGTGCGGCCTGGCCGCCGCCGGAGGCACCGGCGCCGGACCCGTCACCGATCACCGCGAGCTCCGCGCCGACCTGGGCCACGTCGTCCTCGGCGACGACGATGCGCTCGAGCACACCGGCGACGGGGGACGGGATCTCGGTGTCGACCTTGTCGGTGGAGACCTCGAGCAGCGGCTCGTCGACCTCGACGCGGTCGCCCTCCGCCTTGAGCCATCGGGTGACGGTGCCTTCGGTGACGCTCTCGCCGAGCGCGGGCATCTGCACCGAGTGCGACATGCTGGTTCTCCTCGAAGGTCTTGCGGTGGTGGGTCGCTGCGGACCGACGGTCAGTTGTGGACGTGCAGGGGCTTGCCGGCCATCGCCAGCATGGCCTCGCCCAAGGCCTCGTACTGCGTCGGATGGGCGTGGACGAGCGGCGCGACGTCCTCGGGCAGTGCCTCCCAGCCCACGATCAGCTGCGCCTCGCCGATCATCTCGCCGACCCGCGCGCCGACCATGTGCACACCGACGACGGGGCCGTCCTTGACCCGGACCACCTTCACGCCGCCCGCGGTGCGCAGGATGTTCGACTTCGGGTTGCCGCCCAGGTCGTAGGTGAAGGTCTCGATGTCGCCGTGGATCTCGGCCGCCCGGGCCTCGGTCAGCCCGACCGACGCGATGTTCGGGTCGGAGTAGGTGATCTTGGGGATGTCCACGTCCGGGATCACCTTGGGGTTCAGTCCGGCGATCTCCTCGGCCACGAAGATGCCCTGCTGGAAGCCGCGGTGGGCCAGCTGCAGCCCGGGCACGATGTCGCCGATGGCGAACACGTCGGGCAGGTTGGTGCGCAGCCGCTCGTCGGTCAGCACGAAGCCGCGGTCCATCCGGACCCCGGCCTCCTCGATGCCGGTGCCGGCGGTGGACGGCCCGCGTCCGACGGCCACCAGCAGCAGGTCGCCGGCGACGGTCTCGCCGTTCTCCAGGGTGACCGTGACGCCGGAGTCGTCCTGGGTGACGCCGGAGAACCGGACGCCGGTCTTGAAGGCGATCTTGCGCTTGCGGAAGGCCCGCTCCATCTGCTTCTGCACCCACGGGTCCTCGGCCGGGACCAGGCTGGGCAGCGCCTCGATGATCGTCACCTGGGCGCCGAACGAGGCCCAGACGGAGGCGAACTCGACGCCGATGACGCCGCCGCCGAGCACGATGGCCCGCTCGGGCACCCACTCCAGGTTCAGCGCCTGCTCGCTGGTGATCACCCGGCCCTCGATGGCCAGCCCGGGCAGCGACCGCGAGTACGAACCGGTCGCCAGCACCACGTTGCGGCCGGTGTAGCTGTCGCCGTCGACGGTGACCGTCCGCGGCCCGACGAAGGTGCCGGTGCCCTCGGCGACGGTGATCCCGCGCGAGCGGATGAGGCCGGTGAGGCCCTTGAAGGCCCGGTTGACGATGGAGTCCTTGTACTTCAGCAGGCCCGGGACGTCGACGCCCTCGAAGGTGCTGCGGATGCCGAACGCCTCGCCGTCCCGCGCCTCGTCCGCCACGTCGGCGGCGTGCAGCAGGGACTTGGTGGGGACGCAGCCCCGGTGCAAGCAGGTGCCGCCGAGCTTGTCCTTCTCGACGATCACGACTGACGATCCCAGCTCGGCGGCCCGCAGCGCGGCCGCATAGCCGGCCGAGCCACCGCCGAGCACGACCAGGTCAACGTTGGTGTCGGTCATCGCCGTACGGACTCCTTCGAGGTCGTGGACCGCAGCCGCGGACAGCTCCGGGCGCGCCGCTCCCGGCTCGCCCGGCTGGGCGCGGCCGTGGACCGGCGCCCGTCCGCACGGTCGCCACCCCATCTTGGCATTGCCCGCCGACGGTCGCGCCGCCGGAGCCCGGCGCCCCGGTGTGCACGACCGCCCGCGCGGCGCCGCCCGGTGGGTGAGAATCGGCCCGGACGCCGGGGGACGCAACCGCCGGCAGGAGGGGGAGTGGTCGTGCGTCTGTTCGGCCGCGGCCGCAGGGCCGGCGCGACCCGCGCCGACCGCCGGGTCGCCGAGGAGGCCCTGGCCGAGTGGGTCGCCGCGCGGCGCGGCGTCGAGGCCTTCGTCGAGCCGCGGACCGCGGTCTCGGAGGTGTCCGTGCTGCTGGTCGCGCACGACGGCGAGTTCACCCGCCGGCGGATCGGCTCCCCGCAGGACGCGCAGCGCTGGGCGCGGGAGCACCGGCTGCCCGTCTACGACGCGACGGTCGTCGGCTACCCGCAGCGGATGCGGGACTTCTCCCGCCGGCAACGCATCCTGGCCGAGCGCGCCGAACGGGACCGCCTGCGCGAGCCCGGGCGCTAGGCGTCCTGCCGGGCCAGGTCCTCGACCGCGGCCAGCAGCGTCCGGACCGGGACGCCGGTGGCGCCCAGCGCGGTGTACCCCCAGGTCTTGGCGTGGTTGTACGCCGGCCCGGCGACGTCCAGGTGCGCCCAGGGCAGCCCGTCCGGCACGAACTCGGACAGGTAGTGACCGGCGACCAGCATGCCGCCCACCCGGTCCCAGTTGACGTTCGCCATGTCGGCCAGCGGCGACTCCAGCCCCTCCCGCAGCTCGGGCGGCAGCGGCATGGCCCAGCCGCCCTCCCCGACCTGCCGGGCCAGCTCGGCGACCCGGTCGCGCAGTCCCGGCTCACCCATGACGCCCATCGTCCGGTTGCCCAGCGCCACCACCTGGGCGCCAGTCAGGGTGCTGGTCTCGAGCAGCTGGTCGGGTGCGTCCTCGGCCGCGCGGGCGATGGCGTCCGCCAGCACCAGCCGGCCCTCCGCGTCGGTGTTCAGCACGTGCACGGTGGTGCCGCCGTAGTGCCGCAGCACGTCACCCGGGCGGTAGGAGCTGCCCGACGGCAGGTTCTCGGCGAGCGCGGCCCAGGCGGTGACCGCCACCGGCAGCCCGAGCCGGGCCGCCGCCAGCACCGTGGCGGTGACGGCCGCAGCGCCCGCCATGTCGCTGGTCATGTGCTCCATGCCCTGCGCCGGCTTGATCGACAGGCCGCCGGAGTCGAACGTGATCCCCTTGCCGATCAGCGCGACGGACCGGGTGGCGTTCTCCGGCGCGTACCGGATCGACACCAGCCGGGGCGGCCGCACCGACCCGGACCCGACGGCGAGGATCCCGCCGAACCCCTCGGCGCGCAGTCGCTCCTCGTCCCACACCCGGACCTCGAGCCCGGCCTCGGTGGCCGCCGCGACGGCACGCTCGGCGAATGCGGCGGGCGGCAGGTCGTTCGGCGCAGTGTTGACCAGGTCCCGGGCGAACGCGACGGCCTCGGCGGCCACCACCGCGTGCCGCAGCAGGGCTTCCGCGTCCTGCGTCCCGGCCGGCTCGAGCAGCGCGATGCCCTGCGCCGGGGGCTTGGCCGGCTCCTTGTAGCGGTCGAAGACATAGGCGCCGAGCAGGTGTCCCTCGGCCGCGGCCGTCAGGTCGAGGGTGGACAGGGCGGAGAAGACGGTGGCGTGGCCGGCCAGCGCCCGCGATGCGGCCCCGGCCGCGCGGCGCACCGCGTCCGGCTCGAAGCGGTCCCGGCGGCCCAGCCCGACGACCGCGACGCGCGGTGCCCGCACCAGTCCGGACCCGTCCACCAGCACGACCTCGTCGGCCTTGCCCAACGCGCCCAAGGTGGCGGCGCGCTCGACCAGCGGCCCGTGCGCCTCGTCCGCCGGGACGGGCCCGTCGTCCCCGGCGAAGGCCGCGATCACCACCACGTCGGCACGGGCCTCGTCGACGGGGGTGGCGGACAGCGAGAGCACGGTCATGGCGGAAGGCTCCTCGGACCGCGGCGCGGTGCGGCGGTCGGCGGTCGGGCGCCGCGGACGACCCGGCGGCGGGGGTAGCACGCCGGCGACCCCGACCCGCACCGTAGTCCGGCACCGCCGGCGCGAACACGGTGCGGGCACGGCGGGGGCCACGGTGCGGGCACGGTGCCGTCGGCACGCCCGCGGACGCCCACCGGCGACGGGTCGCTGCGTCCCGGCCGCCCGATACGGTTCTGGCATGCCCGCCACCGCACCCGACGACACCGAAGAGCTGCTGCGGTCCCCGCTGCATGCCGAGCACGTGGCCCTCGGGGCCACGCTCGGGCCGTTCGGCGGCTGGCTGATGCCGATCTCCTATGCCGGCGGCGGCGTGGTGGCCGAGCACATCGCGGTGCGGACCGCCGTCGGCCTGTTCGACGTGTCGCACCTGGGCAAGGCGGAACTGACCGGCGCGGATGCCGTGGACTTCGCCAACGTGATGTTCACCGCGGACCTCGGCCGGGTCGGGCCTGGGCGGGCGCAGTACACGCTGTGCTGCTCGGAGTCCGGGGGTGTCGTGGACGACCTCATCGCCTACGTCGGCGGGTCGGACGAGGTCTTCCTGGTGCCGAACGCGGCGAACGCCGAGGCGGTCGTCGACCGGCTGCGGCAGTCGGCCCCGGCCGGGGTGCAGGTGACGGACCGGCACCGTGACTTCGGGGTGCTGGCCGTGCAGGGGCCGGCGGCGGCCGACGTGTTGGCGGCGGTGGGACTGCCGACCGAGTTGCCGTACATGGGCTGGGCGGACGCGGCGTACGCCGGCGCGCCGGTCCGGGTGTGCCGGACGGGCTACACCGGCGAGCGCGGCTACGAGCTGCTCCCGGCCTGGGAGGCGACGCCGGCGCTGTGGCGGGCGCTACTGGAGCAGGTGCGGCTGCGCGGTGGGCTGCCCGTCGGGCTCGGGGCGCGGGACACGCTGCGCACCGAGATGGGCTACCCGCTGCACGGTCAGGACCTGGGCCCGGAGATCACTCCGGTGCAGGCCCGCGCCGGGTGGGCGGTCGGCTGGGCGAAGGCGGCCTTCGTCGGCCGCGAGGCGCTGCTCGAGGAGCGTGCCGCCGGGCCGCGCCGGCTGCTGCGCGGGGTGCTGCTCACCGACCGCGGCGTGGTCCGGCCGGGGATGCGGGTGCTGACGGGGTCCGGTGACCCGGTCGGGGTGACCACCTCGGGGACGTTCTCGCCGACGCTGGGCCGGGGGATCGGGCTGGCGCTGCTGGACACCGCCGCGGGCCTGCAGGACGGCGACGAGGTCGGCATCGAGGTGCGCGGCCGCACGCTCCGGGCGGTCGTGCAGAACCCGCCGTTCGTGCCCAGTCACGTCCGGTGAGAAATTAGTAGGACGTCCTAGTATTTGCTATGGTGGGCCGGTGACCACCGGAGTCCCCGCCTTCCGCCACGTCCCGCACCCGAACCCGACCGCTCCGCAGCGGCGCACGGAGATCCTGGCCGCGCCGGGGTTCGGTCAGTACTTCACCGACCACATGGTGGTCGCGGACTTCCACGACGGCGCCTGGCACGACCCGCGGGTGGTCCCGTACGGGCCGTTCAGCCTCGACCCGGCGACGATGGTGCTGCACTACGCGCAGGAGATCTTCGAGGGGCTCAAGGCGTACGCGCAGCCCGACGGGTCGGTGGCCACGTTCCGGCCGTACGCGAACGCCGCGCGGCTGAACCGGTCCGCGGACCGGCTCGGGATGCCCCGGCTGGACGAGGAGCTGTTCGTCGCGTCGCTGCGCGAGCTCGTCGCCGCCGACCGCGAGTGGGTCCCGTCCGGGCCGGACGCCGGCGAGGCGTCGCTGTACTTCCGCCCGTTCATGTTCGCCAGCGAGGTGGGGCTGGGCGTGCGGCCGGCGGAGCGGTACGTCTACTCGGTCATCGCGTCGCCGGCCGGCTCCTACTTCCGCGGCGGAGTCAAGCCGGTGAGCGTCTGGTGGTCGACGGAGTACGTGCGGGCCGCGCCCGGCGGCACCGGCGCCGCCAAGACCGGCGGTAACTACGCGGCGTCGCTCGCCGCGCAGGCCCAGGCGGCCGAGCGGGGCTGCGACCAGGTGGTCTGGCTGGACGCGGTGGAGCGCCGGTGGGTCGAGGAGATGGGCGGGATGAACCTGTTCTTCGTCTTCGGGTCCGGATCGTCCACCGAGGTCGTCACCCCCGAGCTGTCCGGTTCGCTGCTGCCCGGGGTGACCCGGGACTCGCTCCTGCGGCTGGCGCAGGAGCTGGGGCACGAGGTGTCGGAGCGGCGGGTGTCGACCGACGAGTGGGCCAAGAAGACCGAGAGCGGTGAGCTGACCGAGGTCTTCGCCTGCGGCACCGCGGCGGTCATCACCCCGGTCGGGTCCGTCAAGCACGCCGAGGGGGAGTTCGACATCGCCGGCGGCGGCGCCGGGCCGGTGACGATGCAGCTGCGCCGGGCATTGACCGACCTGCAGCGCGGTCTGCGTCCGGATCCGCACGGCTGGATGGTCCCCCTGAGCTGATCGCTCGGTCTGAACGGGTCTGACCCGGTCGGCCCGAGGCAAGTGGCCGACCGACCCGGTCGGCCGCCGGCACGGCAGGACCCCGTGGACGACGACAGCGGCGGATCCCCGAGGGGATCCGCCGCTGTCGGTCGTCCTGCTGCCGTCCGCCGGGGCGGACGCGTCGGTCAGGCGCGGGTGACCTTGCCGGCCTTCAGGCACGAGGTGCAGGCGTTGACCTTCTGCACCCGGCCGGGCGCGACCTGCGCGCGCACGGGCTGGATGTTCGGGTTCCACCGGCGGTGGGTCCGGCGGTGGGAGTGCGAGACACTCATCCCGAAGCCCGGGCCCTTGCCACAGACGTCACACACGGCAGCCATGTCGGCTCACTTCTTTCTCGTCACGGACGACGCTGCTCCTGGAGCGGGCGCGTCGAGTCGGCACGGCCCGACAGACGGCCGGGCAACCCTTCCAGGATAGCCACGGACCGCGGCGGGGCCAAATGTGCGCCGCCGGGCGGCGGGCCGGAGGGCGCCGCGGGGCACGCCGACCTGCACGATGGTCGCATGCCTGCGCTGGACGCCGACCTGGTGCACCGCTGGTTCGACGGGCTGCGTGCGCCGGCCCCGGAACCGGAGCGGTCCTGGGGCGCCGGATGGTCGGCGGCGGACGTCGCCGTCCTCGCCGACGAAGAACCCGTGCTGACCGCCTCGGTGTCCGGTGTGCTCCCGGCGGCGACGGAGCCGGCCACGGACCCGGTCGCCCGCGGGGTGCAGCGGTACCTGCACGGCGTGGCGGCCGGTATCGCCGGGTCCCGGGCGGCGTGGGGGCAGGCCGACGGCCCATCCGCCGACGCGATGTGCCTGGCCGCCGGCCTGATGGCCGGCGCCGCCGCGCTCTCCGGTCCGGACCTGCCCGTCCCGGCGCCCGGCGGGCCGGTGGCCGGTGGCGACGGCCCGCCCGTCCCGGACCCGGCCGGCTCCTGGCGGCCGCCGGACGGGTGGCCCGCGACCGGCCGTGGCGGCGTGCCGACCGAGCGGTCCGCCGCGGACACGGCCGCCTCGGCGGGCCTCGCGGCGACCGACCGGGCCGTCGAGGGGTACGGGCTCGCGGACGTGGCCGGTCGGGCGGCCGACGCGGCGGTCATGGGCTGGCAGGTCAGCGTGCCGTCCGACTCTGCGGACCGGGCGGCGTACCGGCTGCGGGCGCTGGTCTGCGCGGTGCTGATGGCCCTGCAGCGGGCCTGCGTGCCCCCGCCGCCGCCGGCCGAACCGGCGTCGTGCGGCGCCCGGCCGGGCGAGCCGGTCGGCGACCCGTTCCCCGCGGAGGTGTCCTTCGACGTCTTCCTGGGCGACGCCGAGCTGGCGGACCTGCGGCGGCGCTTGGCCGCGCTGTCGTCCGAGGTGGTCGTCTGGTCCGACGCCGACATCCGTCACCTCCACGTGCACACCGAGCGGCCCGGACCCGTGGTGTCCGAGGCGTTCGCCGCCGGGACGGTGTTCGCCCTGCACATCGCTGCGGCACGGCCGGGCGCCGCGCACCCCGGTGCGCCCGGCGGCTGAACCGGGACGGCCGGCCGGTGCTGTCGGCCCGGCTCGGCATGATGGACCGGCCGGCACGGCAGGTGACGGCGCCGACGGGTCGGCGGGTGGACGGCGCCGACGGGTCGGCGGGTGAGCGGAGCGTGGGAGGGCCGGTGGCGGACGACGGATCGCCGGTGCGGCAGCGCGGCCGGGTGACCCTGCAGACCCCGCTGCGCGACGTGGTGGGCGCCCGGACGGCGACGCCGCTGGCGGCGAAGCTCGATCTGGCCACGGTCGGCGACCTGCTGCGGCACTACCCGCGGCGGTACGAGCGGCGGGGTCGGATGACCGACCTGGCAGAGCTCGTCGTCGGGGAGAAGGTCACCGTGCTCGGCACCGTCCGGTCCGTGCAGGAGCGCCGCCCGCGCCCCGGGTCCAAGGTCCGGTCGATGACCACCGTGGTGGTCTCCGACGGCTCCGCCCGGATCAGCTGCGCGTTCTTCAACCAGCCGTGGCTCGGTCGGTTGCTGACGCCGGGGGTGACGGCGCTGTTCTCCGGCACCGTCGGGCGTTTCCGCTCGGAGCTGCAACTCCAGTCGGCGCAGGTGGCCGTCATCGACGACGCGCTCGGCGAGGGCAGCCAGCGGATCGAGAGCCTGGAGAGCTTCCCCGGCGGCGTCGTGCCGATCTACCCGCTGGCCGACGGGGTGTCGCTGACCCTGGTCCAGCGGGCGGTCAAGACGGTCCTCGACGTGCTGGAGACCGTCGACGACCCGGTCCCGGACGTGCTGCTGGCCACCCGCGGGCTCACCGGCCTGGACACGGCGCTGCGGGACGTGCACCGGCCGCCGTCGGAGGAGCGGTTGGACGTCGCCAGGGCCCGGCTGCGGTACGACGAGGCGTTGGCGCTGCAGCTGGTGCTGGCGCAGCGGCGGGCAGCCGCCCGCCGCTACCCGGCCGTGCCGTGCCCGCCCCGTCCGGGCGGCGTGCTGGCCGCGTTCGACGCGGCGCTGCCGTTCCCGCTCACCGACGGGCAGCGCGGGGTCGGGGCGCAGATCGCCGAGGACCTGTCCGGCGAGCACCCGATGCACCGGCTCCTGCAGGGCGAGGTCGGGTCCGGCAAGACCGTGGTCGCGCTGCGGGCCATGCTGCAGGCGGTCGACGCCGGCCGGCAGGCGGTGCTGCTGGCGCCCACCGAGGTGCTGGCGGCCCAGCACGCCCGCTCGCTGCGCACCCTGCTGGGTCCGCTGGGCCGGGGCGGAGAGCTGGACGCCGCCCCGGAGGCCGTCAAGGTGACCCTGCTGACCGGCTCGCTGACCACCAGGGCGCGGCGGCAGGCGCTGCTGGACCTGGTCTCCGGCGAGGCCGGCATCGCGGTCGGCACCCACGCCCTGCTATCCGGGGGCGTGCTGTTCGCCGAGCTCGGTCTGGTGGTCATCGACGAGCAGCACCGGTTCGGCGTCGAGCAGCGGGACGCCCTCCGCGGCCGCCGGCCGGACGGCGCCAGCCCGCCGCACGTGCTGGTGATGACCGCCACACCGATCCCGCGCACGGTGGCGATGACCGTCTACGGCGACCTCGAGACGTCGGTGCTCGAGGGCCTGCCCGCCGGCCGGTCGCCGATCTCGACGACCGTGGTGCCCGCGGCGGAGAAGCCGGCCTGGCTGGACCGGGCGTGGCAGCGCGTGCGCGAGGAGGTCGAGGCCGGCCACCAGGCGTACGTGGTCTGCCCCAAGATCGGCGACGACGAGCCCGCGGCACCGGGCCGGGCCGCCCGCCGGGCGACCCTGCAGGACGACGACGAGGGCGCGGACTGGGCCGACGGCGAGGGCGACGGCGACGGCGGGAGCGACGGCGGCCCGGAGGGACGCCGCCCCCCGCTGGCCGTGCTCGACGTCGCCGAACGGCTGGCCGCCGGCCCGCTGGCCGGGCTGGTGCTGCGCCCGCTGCACGGCCGGCTGCCACCGGCCGACAAGGACCGCACCATGCGGGACTTCGCCGCGGGGGAGGTCCAGGTGCTGGTGTCCACCACGGTCATCGAGGTGGGCGTCGACGTGCCGAACGCCACGATCATGGTCGTGCTGGACGCCGACCGGTTCGGCATGTCGCAGCTGCACCAGCTGCGCGGCCGGGTGGGCCGCGGGTCGGCGCCCGGGGTCTGCCTGCTGGTCACCGAGGCGCCGCCGCAGACCCCGGCGCTGCAGCGGCTCGCGGCCGTGGCGGCGACCACCGACGGGTTCGAGCTGGCCGAGGCGGACCTGCAGCTGCGCCGGGAGGGCGACGTCCTCGGCACCTCCCAGGCCGGCCGCGCGTCCGGCCTGAAACAGCTGTCGCTGCTGCGGGACCGGGACGTCATCGCGCAGGCCAGGGCCGACGCCACCGAGCTGATCGGTGACGACCCGGACCTGGCCGGCCGGCCGGCGCTGGCGGCGCTCGCCGCGTCGGTGATCCGGGCTCCCGACCAGGAGTTCCTCGAGAAGAGCTGACGCCGGCCGGGCCGGGACGGCGTGGCACGCACGGTACGGTTCGGTCGCCGACCGGGCGGCCGGCGGGGCGCTGCGCGCCGGCGGGCGCCGTGCGACGACCTGGGAGCGGATGCCGTGTTCGCGAAGATGCTGGTCGCCAACCGTGGCGAGATCGCCATCCGCGCGTTCCGCGCGGCGTACGAGCTCGGCATCGCGTCCGTCGCCGTGTACCCCTACGAGGACCGCAACTCGCTGCACCGGCAGAAGGCCGACGAGGCCTACCTGATCGGCGAGCGCGGCCACCCCGTCCGGGCCTACCTGGACGTCGAGGAGATCGTCCGGGCGGCCCGGCGGGCCGGCGCGGACGCCGTCTACCCCGGGTACGGCTTCCTGTCGGAGAACCCCTTGCTCGCGCAGGTCTGCGCCGACGCGGGCATCGCGTTCATCGGCCCGCCGGCCGAGGTGCTGGAGCTGGCCGGCAACAAGGCGCGGGCGGTCGCCGCCGCCCGGCAGGCCGGCGTCCCGGTGCTGGCGTCCACGGCGCCGTCCGCGGAGGTGGACGAGCTCGTCGCCGCCGCCGACGACATCGGCTACCCCCTGTTCGTCAAGGCGGTGGCCGGCGGCGGCGGCCGGGGCATGCGGCAGGTCGACGAGCCCGCCGCGCTGCGGGCGGCCGTGCAGACGGCGATGCGCGAGGCCGAGTCGGCGTTCGGCGACCCGACGGTGTTCCTGGAGCGCGCCGTCGTCGAGCCGCGGCACATCGAGGTGCAGATCCTGGCCGACGCGACCGGCGCGGCCGGCGACCCGGCCGGCACCGTGCACCTGTTCGAGCGTGACTGCTCGGTGCAGCGCCGGCACCAGAAGGTGATCGAGACGGCGCCCGCGGTCGGGCTGGACCCCGAGCTGCGCGCCGCCATCTGCCGCGACGCCGTCGCGTTCGCCCGGCACATCGGGTACGTCAACGCCGGCACCGTCGAGTTCCTGCTGGACAGCCGGGCGGCGGCCGGCGGGGGAGCGCCCGGCCCCGTCTCCGATCGGGCGCCGTACAGCTTCATCGAGATGAACCCGCGGATCCAGGTCGAGCACACGGTCACCGAGGAGATCACCGACGTCGACCTGGTCTCGTCGCAGATCCGGATCGCAGCCGGGGCCACCCTCGCCGACCTCGGCCTGTCGCAGGAGGCGATCCAGGTGCGCGGGGCGGCGCTGCAGTGCCGCATCACCACCGAGGACCCGACGAACGGCTTCCGGCCGGACACCGGCCGGATCAACACCTACCGGTCGCCCGGCGGCGCCGGGGTCCGCGTCGACGGCGGCACCGTGCACGCCGGCGCCGAGGTCTCGGCGCACTTCGACTCGCTGCTGGTCAAGCTGACCTGCCGCGGCCGGGACTGGGACCAGGCGGTCACCAGGGCCCGGCGGGCGCTGGCCGAGTTCCGCATCCGCGGCGTCGCCACCAACATCCCGTTCCTGCAGGCGGTGCTGGAGGACCCGGAGTTCGCCGCGGGCGGCGTCACCACGTCGTTCATCGCGCGCCATCCCGAGCTGCTCACCGCCCGCAGCTCGGCCGACCGCGGGACCCGGCTGCTGAGCTACCTGGCCGACGTCACGGTCAACCGGCCGCACGGGCCGGCGCCGGCGCTGCTGCCCGACCCGGTCGGCAAGCTGCCGTCGTCCGTCCTGCCCCCGATGTCCGACCTGCCCACCGCCGCCCGGACGGCGACGCCGCGCGAGGTGCTGCAGCGGCAGGGACCGGCCGGGTTCGCCCGGTGGCTGCGCGCCCGCGGACCGCTGGCCGTCACCGACACCACCTTCCGCGACGCCCACCAGTCGCTGCTGGCCACCCGGGTGCGCACCCGCGACCTGGTCGCCGTCGCTCCGGCGGTGGCCAGGTCGACCCCGCAGCTGCTGTCGGTGGAGGCCTGGGGCGGCGCGACCTACGACGTCGCCCTGCGGTTCCTGGCCGAGGATCCCTGGGAACGGCTCGTCGCGCTGCGATCGGCGATGCCGGAGCTGAACCTGCAGATGCTGCTGCGCGGCCGGAACACCGTCGGCTACACGCCCTACCCGGACAGCGTGACATACGCCTTCGTCCACGAGGCGGCCTCCGCCGGCGTGGACGTCTTCCGGGTCTTCGACGCGCTCAACGACGTCGAGCAGATGCGCCCGGCGGTCCACGCCGTCCTCGAGACCGGGACCGCCGTCGCGGAGGTGGCCCTGTGCTACACCTCCGACCTGTCCGATCCCGGCGAGCGGATCTACACGCTCGACTACTACCTGCGGCTCGCCGAGCGCATCGTCGGGTCGGGCGCGCACGTGCTGGGGATCAAGGACATGGCCGGGCTGCTGCGGGCGCCGGCCGCGCACCGGCTGGTGTCGGCGCTGCGCGAACGGTTCGACCTGCCCGTGCACCTGCACACCCACGACACCGCCGGCGGGCAGCTGGCCACCTACCTGGCCGCCGCCCAGGCCGGGGTCGACGCCGTCGACGCCGCCAGCGCGCCGATGGCCGGGACCACGTCGCAGCCGCCGCTGTCCGCGCTGGTGGCGGCGTTCGCCGGCACGGACAGGGACACCGGCCTGCAGCTGCGCGCGGTGCAGGACCTGGAGCCGTACTGGGAGGCGGTGCGGGCGGTGTACGCGCCGTTCGAGTCCGGCCTGCGGGCGCCGACCGGCCGCGTCTACCGGCACGAGATCCCCGGGGGCCAGCTGTCGAACCTGCGGCAGCAGGCGATCGCGCTGGGACTGGGGGAGCGGTTCGAGGAGGTCGAGGCCACCTACGAGGCCGCGGACCGGATGCTCGGCCGGCTCGTCAAGGTGACCCCGTCGTCGAAGGTCGTCGGCGACCTGGCGCTGCACCTGGTGGGCGCCCGGGTCCCCGCCGCGGAGTTCGAGGCCGACCCGGCGCGGTACGACATCCCCGACTCGGTCATCGGGTTCCTGGCCGGCGAGCTGGGCGACCCGCCGGGTGGCTGGCCGGAGCCGTTCCGGTCCAAGGCGCTCGCCGGACGCCGGGTGTCGCCGCCCGCCCCGGCGTTGTCGGAGGCGGACGCCGCCGCGCTGCGGGACGACCCGCGGCCGACGCTCAACCGGCTGCTGTTCCCCGGCCCCGCCCGCGACTTCCGCGCCGTCCGGGACGAGTTCGGCGACGTGTCGGTACTGGCCACCGCCGACTACCTGTACGGCCTGCGGCCGGGCGTCGAGCACGTCGTCGACCTGCAGCCGGGCGTCCAGCTCACCGTGGGTGTCGAGGCCATCGGCGAGCCGGACGAGCGCGGCCTGCGCACCGTGGTCACCACCCTCAACGGGCAGCTCCGGCCGCTGCAGGTGCGGGACCGCTCCGTCCGGGTGGACGTGAAGGTCGCCGAGCGGGCCGATCCCGCCGATCCGGGGCAGGTCGCCGCGCCGTTCGCCGGTGTGGTGACGCCGACCGTCGCCGAGGGCGACCCGGTGACGGCGGGCCAGGTGGTGGCGACCATCGAGGCCATGAAGATGGAGGCGGCGATCACCGCGCCGGCCGGCGGCACCGTCGCCCGGCTGGCGATCAGCGGGGTGCAGCAGGTGGAGGGCGGGGACCTGCTGCTGGTCGTGCGGACCGGGTGAGCGCGCGGCTCACCGCCGGCTCCGTCCGGGCCGGGCGCGGGAGGCCGGCGTGACGCGCATCGTCGCGGGCGTCTGGAGCGGGCGCCGGCTGATCACGCCGGCCGGGTCGGCCACCCGGCCGACCGGCGAGAAGGTGCGGGCGGCGCTGGGCAATTCGCTCTCCGCCGGCGGAGCGCTCGCCGGCGCGCGCGTGCTGGATCTGTACGCCGGGTCGGGGGCGCTGGCCCTGGAACTGCTCTCCCGCGGTGCGGCCGCCGCGGACCTGGTCGAGAACGACCGGGCGGCGCTGGCCGCGGCGCGGCGGAACGTGGGGTCGCTGCAGGCCGCCGGCGCAAGGGTGGTGGCCGCCGACGTCCACCGGTTCGTCGCCGGCCTGGCCGCCGCCGGCGCCGGCACGCAGCGCTACGACGTGGTCGTCGCGGACCCGCCGTACGTCGTGCCGGGCGCGGAGCTGACCGCCCTGTTCGGGCAGCTGCAGGCCGCCGGAGCGCTGGCCGGGGGCGCCGACCTGGTGATCGAGCGCCCGGTCCGCGGCGGCGAACCGGACTGGCCGGAGCCGCTGGTGGGTGTGCGCAGCCGGCGCTACGGCGACACCCTGCTCTGCTACGGTCGCGCCCCATGACGCACGCGGTCTGCCCCGGGTCGTTCGACCCGCCGACCCGCGGCCACCTGGACATCGTCGGCCGTACCGCCCGGCTGTTCGACCGGGTGACGGTTGCCGTGCTCGTCAACCCGGACAAGCAGGGACTGTTCGACGTCGCCGAGCGGATGGACCTCCTCCGGCGCACGACGGCCGAGCTGGGGCTGGACGGCGTGCGCATCGACTCCTTCACCGGACTGCTCGTCGACTACTGCACGGCCAACGGTGTGACGGCCATCGTCAAGGGCCTGCGCGCGGTGTCGGACTTCGACTACGAGCTGCAGATGGCCCAGATGAACAAGGACCTCTCGGCCGTCGACACGCTCTTCATGCCGGCCAGCCCCGAGTACTCGTTCCTGTCGTCGTCGCTGGTCAAGCAGGTCGCCCGGCTGGGCGGCGACGTCCGGCACCTGTTGCCGGACGCGGTCGCCGAGGCGCTCGCCGGCAAGCTGGGCGGCGGGCCGGGCGGGCGGGGCGGGTCCGGGACCGGGCGCGCCTGACCGGTGCCGCGCCGCCAGGGCGGCAGACTGGCGGGTGCGGGCGGCGTGGTCGCCGCGCGCGTCCGGCGGACCGGGCGCGGCCCCATCCCGCGGGCCGGCTGCCGGTCCTGCAGTGCAGAAGAGAGGTCCCCGCTGGTGTACCGCGTTTTCGAGGCGCTCGACGAGTTGGTCACGATCGTCGAGGAGGCCCGCGGGTTGCCGATGACGGCGTCCTGCGTCGTCCCCCGCGGTGACGTCCTGGAGCTGCTCGACGACGTCCGGGACGCCCTTCCCGGGGAGCTGGACGACGCGCAGGACGTGCTGGACCACCGCGACGAGATGGTCGACACCGCCAAGGCGACCGCGGAGCGGACGGTCGCGGACGCGACGGCCGAGGCGCACCGGCTGGTGTCGACGGCCAGGGCGGAGGCCGAGCAGACGGTGGCGGCGGCGCAGGCCGAGGCGGACCGCCGGGTCGAGGAGGCCACGCACCGGGCCGAGGCCGTCCTCGCCAGGGCGCAGGCGGACGCCGACCGGACCATCCAGGCCGGGCAGGACCAGCACGACGCCCTGGTCTCCCGCGGCACCGGCGAGGCCGACCGCCTGGTGGCGGCCGGCCGCGCGAGCTACGACCGGTCGGTCGCCGAGGGCAAGGCCGAGCAGGCCCGGCTGGTCTCGCAGAGCGAGGTGGTGCAGGCGGCGCACCGCGAGTCCGCCGAGATCCTGGACGCCGCCCACGCCGACGTCGACCGCATGCGGGCCGACTGCGACTCGTACGTCGACGCCAAGCTGGCCTCGCTCGAGGAGATCCTGACCAAGACGCTGCGCACCGTGGGCCGCGGCCGCACGGCGCTGCGGTCGGGTGCGGTCGCGGACTACCGCGACTGACGACCGGCCCGGCGGCCGGGCGCGTCGATCGTTCCGGCGAGGGGTGCGTCCGGCTGCCGTCCCGGCGCCGTCCCGGTGCCGGTGGGCGGATCCGCCGCGTTCGACTACTCTGGAACGGTTGCCCCTGCGCGGACGCGGTCCGTGCCGCCCCTCTTCGAACGAGAGCACCATGACCAGCCTGCGTCCCGACCCGGCATCGCCCTGGGTGATCGACATCCGGTCGCTCGGGCGCCGTCCGGGCACCCTCAAGCGCTGGTCCGGCAGCCCGCAGCTGGACCAGCCGCTGGGTCTGGACCTGATCGCGGTGCCGGTCGGCGGCCGGATCCGGCTCGACCTGCGGCTCGAGGCGGTGGCGGAGGGCGTGCTGGTGTCCGGGACCGCCGACGCCGTGGCCGAGGGGGAGTGCTCGCGCTGCCTGCGCCCGCTGGCCGAGGAAGTGCACGCCGACCTGCGGGAGCTCTACGCCTACCCGGATTCCACGACGGCCGCGACCACCGACGAGGACGAGATCCCGCGGATCGTCGACGACCTGATCGACACCGAGCCGCTGGTCCGTGACGAGCTGGTGCTGGCGCTCCCGCTGGCGCCGCTGTGCCGGCCGGACTGCCCAGGACTGTGCGCGCAGTGCGGCGAACCGCTCGACGAGGTCGAGCCGGGCCACACGCATGAGATACTGGATCCTCGGTGGGCAGCCCTGGCCGGTCGCTTCGGCGCCGCGCAGGCCCAGGCCGGCCCGCACCGCGAGTCCCCCGACGGCTCCGTCGCCGTCGCATCCGGCGAGGCCGCGGGTCCCGTCGACGACCTGCACCACCACACCGAGGAGTAAGCAGTGGCTGTCCCCAAGCGCAAGATGTCGCGCAGCAACACCCGCGCGCGCCGGTCCCAGTGGAAGACGACGGTGCCGACCCTGGCCACCTGTCCGAATCGCGCCTGTGGCCAGCTCATCCCGCCGCACCAGGCCTGCCCGAACTGCGGCCAGTACAAGGGCCGGCAGGTCGTCGGGGTCTGAGACCAGCGGTGTCGGACGGGGACCGGGGCACGACCGTGCCCACCGGCGAGCCGTCGGCCGCCGGTGACCCCTCGGTCCTCGCCGACCGGCTGGGGGTCGCGGTGGACCCGGCGCTGCTCGAGCTGGCGCTGACGCACCGCTCCTACGCCTACGAACACGGCCGCATCCCTACCAACGAGCGGCTGGAGTTCCTCGGCGACGCGGTGCTCGGCATCGTCATCACCGACGCGCTGTACCACCGGCACCCCGACCTGCCCGAGGGGCGGCTGGCCAAGCTCAGGGCGTCGGTGGTCAACATGCACGCGCTGGCCGGGGTCGGTCGCGCCGTCGGGCTCGGCGCGTTGCTGCGGCTCGGCCGCGGCGAGGAGCTGACGGGCGGGCGCGACAAGGAGTCGATCGTCGCGGACGCGGTCGAGGCCGTCCTGGGCGCGGTGTACCTGGACCACGGGTTGGAGACGGCCCGCGCGGTGGTGCACCGCCTGTTCGACCCCCTGCTGCAGGAGGCGCCGGGCCGCGGCGCCGGCCTGGACTGGAAGACCTCGTTGCAGGAGCTGGCGTCGGTCGAGGGCCTCGGAGCGCCGGAGTACCACGTCGGCGAGGAGGGCCCGGATCACGCCAAGACGTTCCGTGCGCAGGTCCTGCTCGGCGGCGCCGCCCGGGGCTCCGGGTCCGGCCGGACCAAGAAGGAGGCCGAGCAGCGCGCGGCGGCCGCCGCCTACGAGGACATCCGCGGCACCGAGGTCGAGGGTGACGGCCCTGCCGGGAACCCCGCTGGACCGGCTCCCGCCGGCGGTCCGGTGGCGTCCCCCCGCCTGCCGGTGCTCGATCTGCCCACCCCGCAGGCCAACGGCTCCGTGGGGTCGCCGGTCCCGCCGGCCGCGTCGGCGGGCGACTGACCGTCCGTGCCGGAGCTGCCCGAGGTCGAGGTGGTCCGCCGCGGCCTGGTCGCCCACGTCGCCGGACGCACGGTGGCCACCGTCTCCGTGCACTCGGACCGGGCGGTCCGCCGGCATCCCGGCGGTGCCGCCGACTTCCGTGCCGTCGTCCCCGGTCACCGGGTCGAGGACGTCCGGCGGCGGGGCAAGTACCTGTGGTTCGCCATGGACAGCGGCGACGCGGTGCTCGCCCACCTCGGGATGAGCGGGCAGTTCCGGCTCAACGGCAGCGGCCCGGACGGCGCCCGCGGCCCCGACCACGTCCACCTGCGGGTGCGTTGGAGCTTCACCGACGGCGGGCCGGACCTGGACTTCGTCGACCAGCGGACGTTCGGCGGGCTGCAGTTCGTCCCGGGCGGCGCCGACCTGCCCGACCCCGTCCGGCACATCGCGCGGGACCCGCTCGACCCCGGGTACGACCAGGAGGCCGTCGTCGCAGCGGTGCGGCGACGTCGCACGGAGATCAAGCGGGCACTGCTGGACCAGACGGTGGTGTCCGGCATCGGCAACATCTACGCCGACGAGGCCCTCTGGCTCGCCCGGCTGCACTACGCCCGCCGGACGGAGGCGCTCACCCGGCCCGACGTGCGGCGGGTCCTCGTCGCCGCCACCGAGGTGATGACCGCGGCGCTGGCGGCCGGGGGCACGTCGTTCGACAGCTTGTACGTCAACGTCAACGGCGAGTCCGGCTACTTCGAGCGGTCCCTGCACGCCTACGGACGGCAGGACGAGCCCTGCGACCGCTGCGGGACACCGATCCGCCGGGACGCCTTCATGAACCGCTCGTCCTTCTACTGCCCGCGCTGCCAGCGCCGACCGCGGTCCTGACACCCGGGTCGGACGTCCCGGCGTGGTGTGCCGCCGGCCGGTTGCGGCGGCGCGCACACCCGTGCACGACCGGGGGACCGCCGCGGATCGCCGGCGGCCTCGGGCGGACCGGCGTCACCCCCTCGCGATCTGCCGATCGGAGGATCGGGGCCGTCCGGTTCCCTAAGGTGGCCGAATGCGGACGACCGACGAGGCACCCGACCCTTCCGTCGTCCCGGCGCCGGTCCCGCTCCCACGGCCGGTGGACCGGGCCATGCGGATCCTGACCACCAGCGCCAACCACGGCGTGCTGTGGTTCGGGTTGGCCGCGGCCGGCTGGTTGGCCGGCAAGCGGCCGCGGCGGGCGGCACTGCGGGGCGTCGCCTCCCTGGCGCTGTCCAGCACGGTCGCCAACTCGGTGATCAAGCCGCTGGTCGGCCGGCGCCGCCCGGACGCGGAGCGCACGGCGGTCGCCCGGCGCATCGGCCGGGTCCCGTGGACCTCGTCGTTCCCGAGCGGCCACGCCGCGTCCGCCGCGGCCTTCGCCACCGGCGCCACCCTGGAGTACCCGGCGGCGGCCGCGGTGCTGGCGCCGCTGGCCGGTGCCGTGGCGTACTCCCGGGTGCACGTCGGTGTGCACTACCCGTCCGACGTCGTGACCGGCGCCGCCATCGGCACCGCAGTGGCGTTCGCCGGGCGCCGGCTGTGGCCGGTGAAGCCGTGGGGTCCGGCCGACACCGCACCCGCGACGGCGCCGGCCCTGCCCCGCGGTCGCGGCCTGACGATCGTGGTGAACGACGCCTCGGGGACCGCGAAGCCCGGCCGCGAGCAGCTGTCCGAGCTGCTGCCGGAGGCCCGGATCGTCGCGTGGGACCCCACCTCGCAGGACCTGGGCGACGTGCTCGGCGAGCGCCCGCAGGCCGTCGGCGTGGCCGGCGGGGACGGGACGGCGGCAGCGGTCGCGGCCTGGGCCCACGACCACGGGCTGCCCCTGGCGGTCTTCCCGTTCGGGACGCTGAACCACTTCGCGGTGGCGCTCGGGCTGGTCGAACCGGCGCTCGTCGCGCAGGCCGTGGAGAACGGCCGGGCGGGCGCGGTGGACCTCGCGACGGTGGACGGCCGGCCGTTCCTGAACACCGCCAGCATCGGTGGGTACCCGGAGATGGTGCAGCGGCGGGACCGGATGACCGCGCGGATGGGCAAGTGGCCGGCCACCGGGTACGCGCTGTTCCGCACGCTGCTGCGGCACCGCCCGCTGCAGCTGCAGATCGACGGGCGCACGCTCCCGGTGTGGATCGTCTTCGTCGGCAACGGCCGCTACCGGCCGCGCGGGCTCGCGCCAGCCTGGCGGGACGACCTGGCCAGCGGCGTCCTGGACGTGCAATACCTGCGCGCCGACCGGCCGCTGTCCCGGACTCGCGGCATCCTCTACTCCGTGCTCGGCCTGGTGGAGCGCAGCACCGTGTTCGAGGCGCTGGACCTGCCCCGGGTGCGGATCCGGTCGCTGTCCGGACCGCTGCCGCCGGCGTTCGACGGCGAGGTCGGCGACCCGGTCGACGAGGTGGAGTTCGCGGTGGACCCGCGGCGGCTGACCGTCTACCACCTGCCCGCGGGGTCCTGAGGTGTCCGGCGAGCCGGGGGACGCCGACGGCCCGGGCGGCGAGGACGCCGTGCGGTTGACGGCGTTCGTGCAGGGCCGGGTGCAGGGCGTCGGCTTCCGCTGGTGGACCCGGGCCCGCGCGCTCGAGCTCGGCCTCGCCGGCAGCGCCACCAACCTGGCGGACGGCCGGGTGCAGGTGGTGGCCGAGGGTCCGCGCGCGGCGGCGGCGGCGCTACTGGCGGCGCTGCAGGGTCCGGACACCCCGGGCACCGTCGTGCACGTCGGCGAGCAGTGGGGCGCGGCCCGCGGCGAGCAGGGGTTCGTGGAGCGCTGATCCCGCGTGCGCCGCCCGGCCGGGGCACCGGCCCGGCGCCGCCGTCGCGGCCCGCCCCGCGGTTACCCTGGCAGCCGCCCGTGTCGCACCGGCCGCCGCGCCGGCGCCACGGAGTCAGGGAGGAGCCCGCACGTGCACCTGAAGTCGCTGACGCTCAAGGGCTTCAAGTCGTTCGCGTCGTCGACCACCCTGGTGTTCGAGAAGGGCATCACCGCCGTCGTGGGCCCGAACGGGTCGGGCAAGTCCAACGTCGTGGACGCCATCGCCTGGGTGCTCGGCGAGCAGGGTGCCAAGGCGCTGCGCGGCGGCAAGATGGAGGACGTCATCTTCGCCGGCACGGCGGACCGGCCGCCGCTCGGCCGCGCCGAGGTGACGTTGACGATCGACAACTCCGACGGCGCCCTGCCGATCGAGTACTCCGAGGTCGCCATCACCCGCCGGATGTTCCGGGACGGCGCCGGCGAGTACGAGATCAACGGCCGGGGCTGCCGACTGCTGGACATCCAGGAGCTGCTGTCCGACTCGGGGATCGGCCGGGAGATGCACGTCATCGTCGGCCAGGGGCGGCTCGACGCGGTGCTGCAGGCCCGTCCGGAGGACCGCCGGGCGTTCATCGAGGAAGCCGCCGGGGTGCTCAAGCACCGCAAGCGGCGGGAGCGCGCGGAGCGTCGGCTGGCCGCCATGCAGGCCAACCTGACCCGGCTCACCGATCTCACCGCCGAGCTGCGCCGGCAGCTCAAGCCGCTGGGCCGGCAGGCCGAGGTGGCCCGGCGCGCCGCCGGCGTGCAGGCCGAGCTGCGCGACGCACGGGCGCGGCTGCTGGCCCACGACCTGGCCGAGCTGTCCGCGCACATCGAACACGAGACCAGGGACGAGGCGCTCGCCCAGCAGCACCGGGCGCAGGTCCAGCAGCAGTTGGCCGCCGTGCAGGACGAGGAGCGCGCGGCAGGCGCCGCGGCGGCCGCGGCCGGGCCGGCGCACGCAGCCGCCCAGGAGACCTGGTTCGCGCTGTCCGCGCTGGCCGAGCGGTTCCGTGGCACCGTGACGCTCGCCCAGGAACGGCAGCGCAACCTGGCCGCACCCGTCGAGCCGCCGCGGGGCGGCCGTGATCCCGACGAGCTCGACGCCGCGGCCGAGCGCGCCGAGACCCAGCAGGCGGTGCTGGACCGGGCGGTGGACACGGCCCGCTCCGGGGTGGACGCGGCGACCGCCGCCCGCGCCGCCCTCGAGGACGAGCTGCGCGCCGCGGAGGCCGCCCTGCTGCAGGCGTCCAGGGCGGCGGCCGACCGCCGTGAGGGCCTGGCCAGGCTGACCGGCCAGGTGAACGCCGTCCGGTCGCGGTTGGCGGCGGCCGACGACGAGATCGAGCGGCTCGGCCGCGCCATCGACGCGGCCGCGGCTCGGGTGGCGGCGGCCACCGCCGAGTTCGAGACGCTGCAGGACTCGGTCGGTGATCTGGACCAGTCCGAGGAGGGCCTGGACGAGGCGCACGAGGCGGCCCAGGCGGCCTGGGAGTCGACGGCCGCCCGCGTCGCCGAGCTGACCGAGTCCGCCCGGTCGGCCCGGGCGGAGCAGGCCCGGCTCACCGCGCGGGTCGACGCCCTGGCGCTGGCGGCGGAGCGTCGGGACGGCGCCGCGGACCTGCGTCGTGCCGGCGAGCTGCCGGGATTCCGCGGCGTGCTCGCCGAGCTGGTCGAGGTGGCTCCCGGCGACGAGGTGGCGCTGACCGCCGCGCTCGGCGCGCTCGCCGAAGGCGTGGCCGTCGGCTCCGTCGACGACGCCGTCGCAGTGCTGGACCTGCTCCGGGCGCGCGACGCCGGGCGGGCGGCGCTCCTGGTGGGCGGCGCACCCGATCCCGCCGCCCGGCCCGCGCCGCTCGAGGGTGCGCGGTGGGCGGCCGACCTGGTGACCGTGCCGCCGGAGCTGCGGGCCGCCGTCGACCGGGTGCTGGCCGGGGTGGCGGTCGTGACCGACCTGACCGCCGCCGCGGCGGTGCTGGCCGGGCATCCGGAGCTGACCCTGGTCACCGCCGGCGGTGACCTGCTGTCGACCGCTTCGGCCGTCGGCGGGCAGGGCAGCGGCCAGGGCGTGCTCGAGCTGCAGGCCGCGCTGGACGGCGCCCGCGCGGAGCTCGACGCCGTCACCGCCCGGGTGGCGGAGCTGGCCGCGGCCCACGCCGGGGCAGCGGCCGAGGAGCAGCGGTGCCGGACCGACGCGGACCGCACCCTGGCCGCGCTCCACGAGTCCGACGCCCGGCTGTCTGCGGTGGCCGAGCAGCTGGGCCGGTCCGGGGAGGCGGCCCGGTCGGCCGCGGCAGAGGCCGACCGGCTCACCCGGCAGCGCTCGGTCGCCCTGGAGCAGCGGGAACGGCACGCTGCCACCGTCGCCGAACTGCAGGAACGGCTCTCGGTGGCGCAGCGGGCGGAGGTTCCGGAGGAGTCCGACACCACCGGGCGGGACCGGCTCCGGGACCGGGTCGGGGCGGCCCGGCAGCGGGAGATGGACGCCCGCCTGTCGCTGCGCACCGCGGAGGAGCGGGCCCGGTCGTCGGCCGGCACGGCGGAGGCTCTGCGCCGCGCGGCCCGCCAGGAGCGGGAGGCCCGGGCACGTGCCGAGGCGGCGCAGCAGCGCCGGGCCGCCCAGGCGGCCGCCGCCGGGCGGGTGGTCGAGGCCGGTGGCCGGGCCGCCGAGCGGCTCGAGCGGTCGTTGCAGGCCGCCGTGGCGGCGCGGGACGTGGCGGCCCGCCGCCGGACGGCGGCCGACGAGGCGCTGTCCGCCG
Organism: Nakamurella endophytica; assembly: GCF_014646215.1. Classification (GTDB taxonomy): domain Bacteria; phylum Actinomycetota; class Actinomycetes; order Mycobacteriales; family Nakamurellaceae; genus Nakamurella; species Nakamurella endophytica. The sequence goes on along the minus strand of NZ_BMNA01000005.1, from coordinate 53,241 downwards.
CCCGCACGCGGTCCCTGGAGCTGCAGCGCGAGTGGGACGCGTTGACCGACGCCGTGCACCGCGACGAGGTGCAGCGCGCCCAGCAGGCACTGCGGCTGGAGCAGCTGGCCGAGCGGGCGGCCACCGAGTTCGCGATGACCGCCGCGGACCTCGTCGCCGAGTTCGGCCCGGACGTGCCGGTGCCACCCGGCGTGGTCGAGATGACCGAGTTCGAGACCGCTCGCGACCGGGGGGAGGACGTCACCGCGCCCGGTCCGGTGCCGTTCGACCTGGAGACGCAGCAGCGCCGGGCCCGCCGCGCCGAACGGGACCTCGCGCTGCTGGGCAAGGTGAACCCGCTCGCGCTGGAGGAGTTCGCGGCGCTGGAGGAGCGGCACTCGTTCCTGTCGACGCAGCTCGAGGACCTGCGGTCCACGCGGCGCGACCTGCAGTCGGTGATCGCCGAGGTGGATGCCAAGATCCTGGAGGTCTTCACGTCGGCGTACCACGACGTCGCCCGGGAGTTCGGCCAGGTCTTTGCGGCGCTGTTCCCCGGCGGCGACGGCGAGCTGGTGCTCACCGACCCGTCGGACATGCTGACCACCGGCGTCGAGGTGCACGCCCGGCCGCCGGGCAAGAAGGTCAAGCGGCTGTCGCTGCTGTCCGGCGGGGAGCGCTCGCTGACCGCGGTGGCGCTGCTGGTGGCCATCTTCCGGGCCCGTCCCAGCCCGTTCTACATCATGGACGAGGTCGAGGCGGCACTCGACGAGGTCAACCTGACCCGGCTGGTCGGCCTGCTCGCTCAGCTGCGGGCGTCCTCGCAGTTGATCATCATCACGCACCAGAAGTTCACCATGGAGGCCGCCGACGCGCTGTACGGCGTCTCGATGCGCGGCGACGGGATCAGCCAGGTGATCAGCCAGCGGATCCGCGCCGCCGAGCCGGTCGGCGCGGCCGCCGGGGCAGCGGCGGCCGGCGGGACGGCTGCGGCCGACGGGTCCTGACCCCGACGCCGCGGTGGCGTCCGGTGCGGGTCGGTCGGGCCGCGGCCGGCGGCCTCAGGACGCCCAGGGACCGCTGACCGGCGACCAGCCGTGCACCCGCCGCTCCGCGATGGCGCCGATGTGCAGGAAGGGGTCCTCGTCGAGGGCGCGCTCGACGGCGGCGGCGTCGGGCCCCTGCGCCACCAGCAGGGCACCGGGGACATCCGTGAACGGGCCGGTGGACAGCATGACCACGGTGCCGGCCGGGTCGGCCAGGTCGCGCAGGAACGCCCGGTGCGCCGGCCGGTGCTCGTCGCGCAGCTGGTCGGTGTGCTCGCCGTAGGTGTACAGCACCGCGAACAGCGGCATGGGCGGTTCCTCCTGGTGGTCGGCCGGTCCGTCCCGGCGCCTTGCGACTCCCGCGCGGCCGGACGGCGGCGAGCGGGTCCGGGGGCTGCCGGCGTCACGAGTATGGGACCCCGGCCCTCGCCCGGCCGCCACCGGCTCCGGATGGGCGGCGGTACCCGGCGGCCGGGCGCGACGGGCGGTGTCCGGCCCGGGGGCCGAGCGTGACGGGTGGCCGCGCACGACCGGTCCGCCGATCGCGCCGTCCTGTGGACGACGACGGCCCGCCACCCCGGGAGCGGGTGGCGGGCCGGGACGGCGACGCCGTGGTGGACGGCCGCGGCGACCTCCGGCGACGCCGGAGGTCGCCGCGCAGCGATCAGATGTCGAAGTACATCGCGAACTCGTGCGGGTGCGGCCGCAGCCGGATGGCGTCGATCTCCTCGCGCTTGAGCCGGATCCACGTCTCGATCAGGTCGTCGGTGAACACCCCGCCGTCCAGCAGGTAGGCGTGGTCGGACTCCAGCCGGTCGATCACCGCGCCGAGCGAACCCGGCACCTGCGGGATGTTCGCGGCCTCGTCCGGCGGCAGCTCGTACAGGTCCTTGTCCACCGGTGCCGGCGGCTCGATCTTGTTCTTGATGCCGTCCAGGCCGGCCATCAGCATGGCCGCGAACGCCAGGTAGGGGTTCGAGGACGGGTCGGGGCAGCGGAACTCGAGCCGCTTGGCCTTGGCGTTGGTGCCGGTCAGCGGGATGCGGATGCAAGCGGACCGGTTCCGGGCCGAGTAGACAAGGTTGACCGGGGCCTCGAAGCCGGGGACCAGCCGGTGGTAGCTGTTGACCGTCGGGTTGGTGAAGGCCAGCAGTGACGGCGCGTGGTGCAGCAGGCCGCCGATGTAGTAGCGGGCCACGTCGGACAGGCCGCCGTAGCCGGCCTCGTCGTAGAACAGCGGCTGGCCGCCCATCCACAGCGACTGGTGGGCGTGCATGCCCGACCCGTTGTCACCGAACAGCGGCTTGGGCATGAAGGTGGCCGTCTTGCCGGCCGCCCAGGCGGTGTTCTTGACGATGTACTTGAACAGCATGATCTCGTCGGCCGCGGCGAGCAGGGTGTTGAAGCGGTAGTTGATCTCCGCCTGCCCGCCCGTGCCCACCTCGTGGTGCCCGCGCTCGACGGCGAAGCCCATCGAGGTCAGGTTGGCGACGATGTCCTCGCGCAGGTCGGCCTGGTGGTCGTACGGCGGGACGGGGAAGTAGCCGCCCTTGAAGCGGGTCTTGTACCCGAGGTTGCCACCCACCTCCTCGCGGCCGGTGTTCCACCAGCCCTCCTCGGAGTCCACCGAGTAGAAGCTGCCGCGCGCCGACTCGCCGAAACGGACGTCGTCGAAGATGTAGAACTCCGCCTCGGGGCCGAAGAAAGCCGTGTCGGCGATGCCCGTGCTGGCCAGGTACTCCTCGGCCTTACGGGCGACGTTGCGCGGGTCGCGGGAGTACGGCTGCAGCGTCAGCGGGTCGTGCACGAAGAAGTTGCACGTCATGGTCTTGCGGCGGCGGAACGGGTCGATCCGCGCGGTGGTGACGTCCGGCAGCAGGGTCATGTCGGACTCGTGGATGGACTGGAAGCCCTTGATGGACGACCCGTCGAACGCCATGCCGCCGGCCAGCGAGTCGGCCGAGACCGTGGCGGCGGGCACGGTCAGGTGGTTCATGACGCCGGGGAGGTCGCAGAACCGGATGTCGAAGACCTCGACGTCGTTGTCCTTGATGTAGGCGACCAGCTCTTCGGGCGTGGAGAACACTCACACACTCCTTCGTGTCGACGTGACGATCGCCCTGCCGGCGGGCGGCAGGACGGCGGGCGGACCTGCTGGACTCGTCGCCTCGGGTGACGGCGCCTCCGGCGGGGGATCCGGTCGGCGCGCACACTTCCGGGTCCGCTCGCGGAGGCATCCGGCGCCGGGCTCACGCTAGGAACGAGGTGTTGCCCGAGGGTCTCCGCGACGTTTCGCGACCGTTAACGCGGTCGATTCGGCGACGCGCCGGCCCGGGTCGGGCGGCACCTACCCTGGGCAGCGTGACCGCGGCGGACGAGACCTACCCCGGCAGGCGTTTCGGGCTGCCTCGCGAGGGGGTCGGCGCGGTGGCGCCGATGGGCGTGCGGGTGGGGGCGTTCGCTCTCGACCTGGCCGTCTCGTTCCTCGTGGCACTGGCGTTCACCCGCCCTGCCCTGCCGCAGAACTGGAGCCTGCTGGTCTGGGCGGTGCTGACGGTCGTGTCGGTCGGCCTGTTCGGGTCGAGCCCCGGTCAGGTTGCACTCGGCATCCGGGTGGCACCGGTGGGTGGGGCCGCGCTCGTCGGGCTGTGGGCAGTGCCGCGGACGGCGCTGGTGTTCGTCGTGGTGCCGCCGCTGCTCACCGATCAGGACGGTCGTGGGCTGCACGACCGGCTGTGCCGGACGGTGGTCGTCCGCAGCCGGTAGGCGGTCGGCGCGGGATCGCCGCCGGACCGGCGAGCGCGGGGTGTTCAGGCGCCGCCCAAGGCCTGGTGCGTTGCCCAAGGCCTGGTGCGTTGCCGGAGGCCTGGTGCGTTGCCGGAGGCCTGGTGCGCCGCCGGAGGGCTGGTGCGCCGCCGGAGGGGTGCCGCGCCGTCGGCGTCTGGCATGTAGCAGGGAGCCGGATCCAGCGTGACCGCCGTTGCGCCGTTGCCGCGACCGGGACGTGCCGTGCGTGTGGGGGCGAGTGACGGCCGGACGGCGGGACGGTGCTCGAACCGACAGGGTCCATCCGCAGCGAGCGGTGCGGCCGTCCGGCCTCAGCGACGCCGGGCGGTGCGCTGCACGTTCCGCATCCGGGCCCCGGCCGGCATCGGGCCCTTGGGCATCCCGGCGGCCGGGCCGGCCTTGGCCGACAGCGCGGACAGGCGGTTGTCCAGATCGGTGACCTCGGTCGGGGAGATGTTCCGCGGCAGCTTCAGCAGCGACGGGTTCAGCTTCTTGAGGGGCGTCTGGCCGTCCTCGTTGCCGACGATGATGTCGTAGATCGGGGTGTCGCCCACGACCCGGGAGATGCGCTTCTTCTCCTGCGCGAGCAACGGCTTGACCCGGTGCGGGGCGCCCTCGCCGACGAGGATGATCCCGGGCCGGCCGACGACGCGGTGCACGGCGTCCAGGTGCGAGGTCCCGGCCACGGCCGGGGTGATGCGCCATCGGCCGCGGAGGTTGTTCTGCAGGGACCAGGCGGCCGCGCCGGGCGTCCCGTCGGCCTGCCGGTAGACGTTTGACTGCACCCGCCGGGCGAACACGATCAACGCCACCATCGCGCCCATGATCAGGCCGAAGATCAGCCCGAGCCACCAGAAGATCCCCAGCAGCAGGGCGATGCTGACGATGACCGCGGTGACGACGACGAGGACGCCGACCAGGATCGGGACGAGCTTCTTGTCCTCGCGGCGCTGCATCTGGAACGCCTGCCAGATCTGGCTGCGGCGCTCCTTCTTGGCGGCCCGCGACGCCACCTTCGCCGCCTTCTTCCCCTCCTTCGAGAGCGGGGAGGATCCCGACGACGTGCTCTTGGCCATACCCCCAGTTTACGGCCCGGGGTGCGCCACCGGCGCCGATACGACGCCTGCGCTGCCGTCGCCCGGAAGCCGTCCCGCAGGTCGGTACCGCCTCGAGCGGATGTGCCGCGTATGCACGCGACGCCCGCGGCCGGGACCAGGTCCCGGCCGCGGGCGTCGTCGTCGGAGCTCCGTCGTCCTCGCGGAAGCCGACGGGTCGCGGTCCGGTGTCAGGCGGTGAGTGCCGTCTCCGCCGGTGTGCCTGTCGCGGGGGTGAGTCCCCGTGCCTCCAGCGCCTGCCGGTACAGGGTGCCGGCGCGGTAGGAGGAGCGGACCAGCGGCCCGGACATGACACCGGCGAAGCCGATCTCCTCGGCCTCCTGGCGCAACTCGACGAACTCCGCCGGCTTGACCCACCGCTCGACGGGGTGGTGTCGCGGGGTCGGTCGCAGGTACTGCGTGATCGTGACCAGGTCGCAGCCGGCCTCGTGCATGTCCCGCAGCGCCTGGGAGATCTCCTCCCGGGTCTCGCCCATGCCGAGGATCAGGTTCGACTTGGTGACCATGCCCGCCCGGCGTCCCTGCGTCAGCACGTCCAACGACCGCTCGTAGCGGAAGGCCGGACGGATCCGGCGGAAGATGCGCGGGACGGTCTCCAGGTTGTGCGCGAAGACCTCGGGAGCGGCGTCGAAGACCTGCTGCAGCAGTTCCGGTCGCCCGGAGAAGTCCGGTGTCAGGATCTCGACGCCGGTGTCCGGCGCCAGCTCGTGCACCTTGCGGACGGTCTCCGCGTAGAGCCAGGCGCCTTCGTCGGGCAGGTCGTCGCGGGTGACGCCGGTGATGGTGGCGTACCGGAGGTTCATCGTGCGGATCGACTCCGCCACCCGGCGCGGTTCGTCCCGGTCCAGCTCACCGGGCTTGCCGGTGTCGATCAGGCAGAAGTCGCACCGGCGGGTGCACTGGTCGCCGCCGATGAGGAAGGTGGCCTCGCGGTCCTCCCAGCACTCGTAGATGTTGGGGCAGCCGGCCTCCTGGCACACCGTGTGCAGTCCCTCGCGGGTGACCAGCGACTGCAGCGCCGTGTACTCCGGACCCGTCCGCAGCCGTGTCTTGATCCAATCGGGCTTGCGCTCGATGGGCGTGGCGGCGTTGCGGACCTCCAGGCGGAGCAGCTTGCGGCCCTCCGGTGCCATGGTCACGCCTTGCCGCCGGAGGTGCCGGTCGTTCCGGTGGTGCCGGTGCTGCCGGTCGTGCCGGAGCCGGGGGTCGGGGTGCGGCTCGCACCGGCTGCGGTTCCGGACGTCGTGGTGCCGGACGCTGCGGTGCCCGGGGCGGACTCCTTGCCGGCCTGTCCCGGGGTGCCACCGGACGTGGTGGCGGCGCCCTTGGCGGCGGCATCCGTCGCCGTGCCCGCTGCGTCCTTGGCCTTGTCGGCGGCGGAACCGGCGGTGTCCTTGGCCTTGTCGGCGGCGGAACCGGCGGTGTCCTTGGCCTTGTCCGCGGCGGTGTCGACACCACGGGCGGCCGCGACGGCTGCCTTGTCGCCGGCCGAGGCGACCGTCTCACGGGCGTTGTCCACCGCCTCCTTGGCGGTTCCGGCGGCGTCCTTCACGGCCTCGGCCACCTTGCCGGAGACGTCGGCCAGCTTCTCCTTGGCGGCGTCCGCCGCGTCGGCGACCCTGTCCTTGAGGTCCCCGCCCGCCGGCTTGCCGGCCGTGGGCGGCGGCGTGGTGGGCGCCGGGCGGGATTCGGGCGCGGGCAGCGACGGCTTGCGCAGTGCCTTCACCGCTCCGGCGACGGCAGCGGCGAGGGCGGCCAGGAGGACCAGACGCAGGATCGGGTGGCCCTTGCGGCCGGCCTTGTCCGCCTTGCGCGCGTTCTTCTCGGCCTGGGCGGCGATCTTGGCGGTCTTCTTGTCCGCCTCGCGAGCTGCGGCGGCGGCCTTGGCGGCCAGCACGGCGGCGGCCTTGGCGGCCCGGCCCTTCGTCGCGGTGGCGGCGGTGTCCAACGCGGTCTGTGCCTGCGCCTGACCCTTGGCGGCGACGGCCCGGCCGCGCCGGGCGGCACGCTGGGCCGCCTTGCGACCTCGGCGGGTGGCCTTGTCGGCGGTCACGGCGAGGCCGCCGGCCACCTTCTCGGACACCTCGGTCGCCCGCCCGGCGAGCTCCTTGGCGGCGTCCGACGCCACGTGCGCCACCTTGCCGGCCACCTCGTGAGCCTGGTCCAGGACCTTCTCGGCCACGTCACCGACCTTCACCGCGGCCTCCTGCGCGGTGGTGGTCAGAGAGGTGGACTTGCTCATGGGGGTGCTCCTTGTCGTCGGGGTCGTAGGCGCCGCGCTGGCGGCGGTGGGGTCGTCCGCGGTTCGTGAGGTCCGCGCTTCTGGCCGGTCGTCCCGGGCGGGATCGTCCACGCTGGTCCGGTCGTGCATCGCGCAACCCCCGTCGGTGTCGGGCCGGTCCGCCGTCATCGCGTCAGGGCCGGGTCGAGGCGCCACGAGACGCCGGGCGCCGGGGCCTGGCGGTCGAGGACGCTGCTGTCGACAGACAGCTTTCCATCCAGACCGCGGGTGATCCACTCGATCACCACGGGCAGCGCGTCGGTCACCGTCACGGTGCGGCCCAGTTCCGCCGAGAGCGAGGTGACGCCGGCGTCCCGGATGCCGCACGGGACGATCCTGTCGAAGGCACCGAGGTCGGCGTCGCAGTTCAGGGCGAATCCGTGGGTCGTCACGCCGCGCGCGATGCGGACGCCGATCGCGGCCACCTTGCGCTCCGGTCGGCCGTCCGAGGCGGGCAGCCAGACGCCGCTGCGCCCGGGCACCCGGCCCGCGGCGGGCAGGCCGAGCTCCGCGCAGGCGCCCATTAAGGCCTGCTCGAGCATCCGGACGTAGCCGACGACGTCCACCGGTTCGCGCAGCGCCACGACGGGATAGCCGACCAGCTGGCCGGGCCCGTGCCAGGTGATGCGACCGCCGCGGTCCACGTCCACGACGGGCGTCCCGTCCACCGGGCGGTCCTCGGGTTGCGTGCGGCGGCCCGCGGTGTAGACGGCGGGATGCGTCAGGAACAGGACGGTGTCCGGTTCGGAGCCGGCCACCCGGCCCTCCGCGAGCCGGCGTTGCCGGTCCCAGGCAGCGACGTAGTCGACCTCGCCGACCTCGATCACCCGCAGTGGGTGTGTCCCGTCTCGCACGAGCGACACGGTACGCCGCAGCGCCGACAGCGGATCGGCGTCGTTGCGCCTCGCGGCGCGGTCGGGGCGGGTGGACGACGCAGCCTGGGCGCCCCTTCCCGTCGGCCCCCCGGGGGGCTGTGGACAACGCCGACGCGGTCGCGCCGCGAATCCCTAGCGTCCGGTCCGTGGATGCACAGCTGGCCGGCTACCGCCTCGTCGAGGACGTCGGCGTCGACCCTGTCGGGTGCACGGTGCGCGGTGTCCGGGTCGCCGACGGACAGCCGGTCCGGCTGACCGTCACGAGCGACGACGACGTCGCGGTGCTGCGCCGCCGGGCCGAGCTCGCCGGCGCCGTCGACCACCCGCACGTCCTGCCCGTCCGCGAGGTCGTGGTCGACGGGGAGCTCGCCGCCCTGGTGACCGACGACCCCGCAGCCGGGACGCTGGCCGCGCTGCTGCACCGGCGGACACGGCTCACCGCGGGCGAGGTCGTCACGGTGCTGCGGCCGGTGGCCGAGGCGCTGTCCGTCGCGCACGAACGGGGAGTGCTGCACGGCGACCTGACGGCGGCGGACGTCCTGTTCGACCCGGACGGCAGGCCCCGGCTCGACGGCCTGGGCGCGGTGCAGGCCGCGGAGGAAGTGTCCGGACGCGGGCGGCGGACCCCGGCCGACGTGGCGCCCGAGGTGGCCAGGGGTGGCCCGGTCACCGCGGCGTCCGACGTGTTCGGTCTCGGGTCCCTGGCCCTCGCCTGCCTGACCGGAGCGCCGGCGTGGGCGTCGGCCCTGGACCTGGAGGACGTCGTCGTCCAGGCGACGGTCGGGCAGTGGCCGGACCCCGGTGACGGCCCGGGCGCGACGCCGGTGGGCCGGCTGATCCGCGCCATGCTCGACGCCGATCCGGGTCACCGGCCGGGCGCTGCCACCGTCGCCCTGCAGTTGCGGTCGGCCGGACGACCGGTGCCCGTCCGCTTCGACGACGCCGCGGCCCCGGAAGGATCAGGCCCGGGCGGATCGGTCTCCGCGTCGGGACCCGGATCGCGGGAGAGGTCCGGGCGCCGATCGACGGCGGGCCGAGCGGCGCGGTCGGGCACCGGATCCGCGCAGGACCGACGCACAGCCGCCCGGCGGCCGGCGCGACCGTTCGCGGGCGGGTCGACAGGCCCCCGGCACCGCAGGCCGGATGCGGACCGCAGCCGGAGCGACGACGGCAGCCCCGCCACGACCTGGCGGCGCGCCGCGGCGGTGTGCGTCGCCGCGGCCGTACTCGTGGTCGTCGCGGTGCAGGTGGGGCTGTCCTGGGCGCGGTGGGACGACCGCGGCCGCGCAGCCGCCGCGGTGCCACCGCCCAGCGCGTCCGGCACCGCGGGGCCGATCGCCACGACGACGTCGCCCGCCCGGGCCAGACCGACCGGCATGGTCGGATCCGGCTCGGCGGCGCCGCCAGGTACGGCACCCGGGTCGTCGTCGGCGGCAGCCCGACGCACGACGGCGGCGCGGCGGACGTCCGGCAGAGCCGCGCCACCGGCGCCACCGGCACGACACAGGCCGTCGCCCGCGCCCGCGGCCGTCGGGTCCAGCACCGGGACCACGTCGGGAGGTCCGTCGGCCCTGTCGGGCGACCTCGGTGCTTCGCCACCACCAGCCTCGGGCGCCGGCGGGCGCCCGGCCGGACCGACGTCCACGCCGGCCCGGCCTGGGGCGGATCGGGCGACGGGCAGCGGCGCCACGGGCGGCGGGTCGATCGGAGCGGTCGACCGTCCCGCGGCGTGGCTGGACCTCGTGCGGGAGCTGGACCAACGGCGGGCCCGGGCCTTCGTCGAACGGCGGGCCGACGTGCTGGACTCGGTGTACACCTCGACGGCGGCGGCCCGCGCAGAGGATGCCGCCCGCATCGGCGAGCTGCGTCACCGCGGATGGCGGGTCAGCGGCGCGGCGCACCGCACCGTCTCGGTGGTGAGGTCCCCGGCGTCCGGAACGGTCCAGCTGACCGTGGTCGACGTGCTGCCCGCCTACCGCGTGCTCGACGACTCGGGGCGGCAGGTGGCCAGCACGCCACCTCGGGGAGCCGCGGCCCGCCGGTGGGTGCTGGTCCGCACGGCAGCGGGCTGGCGCATCGACCAGGTGCGGTCGGGATGACGCCGGCGACGTCACGACCGGGCGCCCGTCGGGACCTGTCAGGTGCCGCTCAGCCCGTGGCACCCGCCGGGCCTCCCCGGGTCTGCGGGCCGGCCGGGTCAGGATGGTGCGATGTTCCTGCTCGTCGCTCACTTCCGGGACGACCGGCCCGACGGGGCCGCAGGTACCGGCGAGCCGGAGGTGCCGTCGCCGGCGGAGCTGCTCGCCGCCGCCCCGGAATGCCGGTGGTTGCGGTACGCACGGTCCACCGAGGACGTCCGGCGGAGGGTGCTGGTGGCGGAGTTCGGCACGGCGGCCGACTACCGAGCGGCGCTGTCCCCGTTCCACGTGCGGGAGTCGGTCGTGCCGTGGTTGTCGACCGCGGACGTGGCGTGGACCGGGCTGAGCGAGGTGCTGCTGTCGGCCGACGGCGGCAGCGTCGACCGACATGTGCCCACCGTCGATCCCGACGGTGGGTGACCACGGTCGGGCCGCCGGCCCGCGACCGACGGGGTGGGTGGTCCGGGCGGTCGTCGGCGGCGTTGCGGATCGTTAGGCTCGAAACGGCGCACCGACGCGTCCGGCCCGCGCGCCCGCGTCCGGCCGCCAGCACGCCGGGCCGCGCCCGGCCGCCGACAGAGGGACTCCGCCGTGCCCGCCTCCCGTGCCACCGACCGGATCGACGCCGTCGTGTCCCTGGCCAAGCGCCGGGGCCTGGTGTACCCGAGCGGCGAGATCTACGGCGGCACGCGCTCCGCCTGGGACTACGGCCCGCTGGGCGTCGAGCTCAAGGACAACATCAAGCGCCAGTGGTGGAACTCGATTGTCCGCTCGCGCGAGGACGTCGTCGGGCTCGACTCTTCGGTGATCCTGCCGCGGCAGGTGTGGGTCGCCTCCGGCCACGTCGCAGCATTCGTGGATCCGCTGGTCGAGTGCACGAACTGCCACCGGCGGTACCGCGCCGACCACCTCGAGGAGGAGTTCACCGAGCGGAAGGGTCGGGCCCCGGAGAACGGGCTCGACGATATCGCCTGCCCCAACTGCGGCATGCGCCACACCTGGACCGAGCCCCGCGAGTTCAACGGCCTGCTGAAGACGTTCCTCGGTCCCGTCGAGGACGAGTCCGGGCTGCACTACCTGCGGCCGGAGACCGCCCAGGGCATCTTCGTCAACTTCAACAACGTCTCGACGTCGTCGCGGAAGAAGCCGCCGTTCGGCATCGGCCAGATCGGCAAGTCGTTCCGGAACGAGATCACTCCCGGCAACTTCATCTTCCGCACCCGCGAGTTCGAGCAGATGGAGATGGAGTTCTTCGTCCGCCCGGGCACGGACGAGGACTGGCACCAGTACTGGATCGACCACCGGCTCGCCTGGTACGTGGACCTGGGCATCGACCGCGACAACCTCCGGCTGTTCGAGCACCCCCAGGAGAAGCTGTCGCACTACTCCAAGCGGACCGTGGACGTGGAGTACCGGTTCCACTTCGCCGGCAGCGAGTGGGGTGAGCTGGAGGGCATCGCCAACCGCACGGACTTCGACCTGCGCACGCACTCCGAGCACTCCGGGACCGACCTGTCCTACTTCGACCAGGAGTCGGGGGAGCGCTGGTACCCGTACGTCATCGAGCCGGCGGCCGGCGTCGGGCGGCCGATGATGGCGTTCCTGCTGGAGGCCTACGCCGAGGACGAGGCGCCGAACACCAAGGGTGGCGTCGACAAGCGGGTGGTGCTGCGGCTCGACCCGCGACTGGCTCCGGTCAAGGCGGCGGTGCTGCCGCTGTCCCGGCACGCCGACCTGGCACCGGCGGCGCGCGCGCTGGCCGACGAGCTGCGCCGCTCCTGGAACGTCGAGTACGACGACGCCGGCCAGATCGGCCGCCGGTACCGCCGCCAGGACGAGATCGGCACGCCGTTCTGCGTGACGGTCGACTTCGACACGGCCACGGACCAGGCGGTCACCATCCGGGAGCGCGACTCGATGGAACAGCAGCGGATCGGCATCGACCAGGTGCGGTCCTACCTGTCGGAGCGGCTCGTCGGCGCCTGACCCCCGCTGCTCGTAGGTCCGGCAGCGCCCGGCCGGTTGCGGCGAGGACCGACGGCCATCGGGTCCACCGAGAGTCGCGCCGGTGGCCGGCCGCGGCCTCCTGGGGCGACTCAACCGGCCCGCCGCGCCGGTGCTGCCGGATCGCGCCCGTCTCGCTGACCGGCCGCGCCTCTGCTCCCGCTGCCCGCGCCGGTCCGGCGGCCGGCTCGGAACCCGCCGGTCCGGCGGCCGGCTCAGAGTCCGCCGGGATGCCGGTACGGGTCCGACGGGACCACGCGGCCGCGGAACCAGGCGTCGAAGAAGCCGGACAGGTCCCTGCCGGCCACCTGCTCGACGAACGCCTGCCACGCCTCGAACGTGACGGTCCGGCCGGCGTTGCGCGTCGGCCACTCCCGCAGCACCGTGGCGAACGCCGCTTCGCCGATCTCCTTGCGGAGCGCGTGCACGGCGAGCGGTCCGCGGTCGTAGACCGACGAGAACTCGCGTCCCGGGCCCATGTCGACCAGGGGCGTGCGCCAGAACCGGGCGTCACCGGCGACCGCCTTCATCCGCCCGGTCCACCACCGGTCCAGGTCGGTGCCATCGACGTCCTCGTGCCACAGCAGCGGCGCGTACGACGCCAGGCACTCGTTCAGGCAGATGTCCCGCCAGCGCTGCACGGCCACCGAGTCGCCGTACCACTGGTGGGCCAGCTCGTGGACGATCGTGTCGGTGTCGACCCAGTCGGCGTACACCGGCCGGGTCGCCGTCTCGAGGGCGAACGCCAGCGGCTGACCGGTGTAGATGCCGCCCACCGCCTCGAACGGGTACCTGCCGAAGTGGTCGGCGAGCACCTCGACGATCCGCGCCGTGTCGGCGGCCAGCTTGCGGTACCTGCCCGCCTCGGACCCCGGCGCGAACGCCGAGACGATGAGCCGCCCGTCGGGCAGCGTGCCGACCTCGGTGCTGAACCGGTCGATGTAGACGGTGGTCAGGTAACTGGCGACCGGGACCCGCTGCGCCCAGCGGAAGGTCGCCATGCCGGCGGGCGGCGGCACGACACCGTCGGTCAGCCGGACGCCGCCGGAGATCACCTGCCACGGGGTGGGCACGGTGGCGGTGACGGTGAACGTCGCCAGGTCCGCGGGGTGCTCGTTGACCGGGTACCACGCCGACGCGGAGAACGGCTCGCCCGCCACCACGGCGCCGCCGGAATCCGTCCGGTACCAGCCGCCACCGCTCGCACCTGCTGTGCCGCCGCGGATCTCACCCGGCTGCCCGGCGTAGTCGACGACGACCGACAGGGCGGCGCCGGGATCGAGACCACGGGCCGGCGTCACCACGAGTTCGGCACCGTCCTGCCGGAACGCTGCGTCCGTGTCGCCGACCTGCACCTGGGACACCCGCATCGACGGCTGCAGGTCCAGGTCGAAGCGGCCGAGCCGGCCCGGCGCGGTCACCGAGCCCTCGACGGCCGTGCGGGCGGACAGCCGGTTCGCCGCGGGGTCGTACGTCAGCGTGACGTCGTAGGAATCCACCTGGTAGCCGCCGTTGCCGGCGAGCGGGTAGTACGGGTCCCCGATCCCGGCTGCACCGGCGGCGCCGTCGGGGTCCGCCGCGCGGCCTGTGGACGGTGTCGCGGACGGGGCCGTGCCGCTCTTCCCGGTCGCCGTCCCCGAGCCGCTCACCGGCAGGTCGGGGGTGGACGGGTCCGTCCGGGTGCCGGTGACCCCGGGCGTGCCGGACGGTCCGACCGACGTCGGCAGGGAACCCTGGGTCTGTGCGGTGCCGCCCACGGTGGCGGTGCAGCCGACCAGCAGCGCGGCCGCGACAACCGCGGCGGCCGCTCGCGTCCCGCGCCGAGGTCTCACGCGGCCACGCTAACCCGGGCGCCGGTGCCCACGGGTGGGAACGACCGGCGAGGAACCGGCGGGCGGCTGGCATGATCAGGCAGGACCGGGCGAGTCGGGAGTCGGGCCCGAGTCGAGTCGAAGTCCAGTCGGAGTCGAGTCGGAGTCGGACCCGAGTCGCTTCCGGGTCGGGTCCGATTCCGACTCGGTCAGCCGATGGACGCGGACCCGGACGCGGTGTCGAGCGACCGCAGCAGCGCGGCCGGGGACAACCCCCGCTGGGGGCGCCGCGTCGACAGGCCACCGCCGCCGGTACCGGCGGCGGACCCCCGACAGGAGACCTGTGCCGACAGTCGCGGCGGACCGGACGGAGGGATCGGTGCAGCGCAGACCCGCGGTCCGTGCCGCCCGCGGTCTCGGCCGGTACCTGGCCGGTGCGCTCGTCGTGCTGGCACTCGCGGTCGGCGGCCTGGCGGTCCGGGTGGTCCAGGCCGGCCATCTGCAGCAGCTGGACCCGGCGGACGCCATCGTGGTGCTGGGTGCCGCGCAGTACGACGGGCGCCCGTCCGACGTGTACGCCGCGCGCCTGGACCACGCCGCCGCGCTGCAGCGGGCCGGCGTCGCCTCCCGCATCGTCACCGTCGGCGGCGGGCGGGCCGGCGACAGGGTGACCGAGGGCGAGGCGGGCCGCCGCTACCTGGCCGGGGCCGGCGTCGACCCCGCTGACCTGCTCGCCGTGGGCATCGGCGGGGACACCCTGGTGTCGCTGCGGGCAGCGGCGCAGCAGTTGCGCGCCCGCGGCTGGACCCGGGTCGTCCTGGTCACCGACCCGTGGCACATCCAGCGGTCCCGCACCATCGCCGCCGACCTGGGCCTGACCGTCCGCTCCGCGCCGGTCACCGAGGGACCCGCGGTCCGGGCCGGCGTCGAGCCCCGCTACGTGCTGCGGGAGACCCTGGCCACCGCCTTCTACCTGCTGACCGGCGGCTCCTCGCAGCTCGGTCCGGCGGTGCTGTGACCCCGCCTCCGACCGGCGGCGGCACCGCCCGCTACCGCGCCGCCGACCGCGAGCGGCGGGTCCCGGAGGCCGCCAAGTCGGCGGTGCTGGCCGGCACGGACGCCGCCACCGCGGAACGCGGCGACTTCGCCCGGGACCGGGCCCGGGTCCTGCACTCCGCGGCGTTCCGGCGCCTCGCCGGCAAGACCCAGGTGGTCGCACCGGAGGAGGACGACGTCCCCCGCACCCGGCTGACGCACTCCCTGGAGGTGGCGCAGATCGCCCGGGACGTCGGCAGCCGGTTGGGCTGCGACCCGGACCTGGTCGACCTCGCCGGGCTGGCCCACGACATCGGTCACCCGCCGTTCGGGCACAACGGGGAACAGGCTCTGGACCGGGTCGGCGCGGCCGCAGGCGGCTTCGAGGCCAACGCCCAGAACCTGCGGCTGCTGACCGTGCTCGAGCGCAAGGTGGTCGACCCCGACGGGCGGCCGGCCGGGCTCAACCTGACCAGGGCGGCGCTGGACTCGGTGGTCAAGTACCCCTGGCCCCGGCCGCCGGGCGGCGGAAAGTTCGGGGTCTACGCCGACGAGCAGGCGGTGCTGGACTGGGTGCGACGGGACGTGCCCCTCGCCTCCGACCAGCCGCCGCGCAGCCTGGAGGCCCAGGTCATGGACTGGGCCGACGACGTCGCCTATTCGGTCCACGACGTCGAGGACGGGATCCTGGCCGGCCGCATCCCGCTCGACCTGCTGGTGGACCCCGGCGAGCGGGACGCCACCGCCGAGCGGGCGGCGGCCGACCTGCCGGGGACGCAGGCGGGTCGACTCCGCGAGGTGTTCGACGACCTGCTGGCGCTGCCGGCCGTCGCCGGCGGGCTGCGGGCGGCCGCCGCCGAGCCGTTGGACGGCTACCGGGCCGGAGCCGCCGTCAAGGCGGTGACCAGCGAGCTGACCGGCCGCTTCGTCGCCGGGGCCGTCGCCGCCACCCGGGCCGCGCACGGACCCGGCCCGCTGCACCGCTACGACGCCGACCTGGAGGTCCCGGAGGTGCTGCGGCACGAGGTCGCGCTGCTCAAGGCCATCGCCGTCCGCTACGTGATGGCGGACCCGGCCCGGCGGGTGGTGCAGGAACGGCAGCAGGAGGTCGTCGTCGAGCTGGTCACCGTGCTCGCGGACCGGGGACCCGCCGTCCTGGACGCCGTCTTCGCCGACGCCTACCGGCAGGCCGGGGACGACGCCGGCCGGTTGCGGGTGGTGCTGGACCAGGTGGCCCTGCTCACCGACGCGCAGGCCGTGCTCCGGCACCGCCGGCTGTGCGGCTGACCGCCGGCGCCACGGCTGCTGGGCGGCTGTGCCGCCGGATCGGCGGCCCGGCAAGGACCGGCCGGACCGCCGAGCCGACCGCCTGGGGGAACGCCGCCTGCACCGGCCGCCGCCCGACCTGCCGTCGAGCGGACCCGGGCCCCACGACCGGTGCAGGTGCAGCACCGGCTCGGCCGGCCGCCGCCCGGACATAGACTCGTCCCGTGGCGGGCCGGATCTCCGAGACGGATCTGGGGCGGGTCCGCGAGGCCAACCGCATCGACCAGGTGGTGGCCGAGTACGTCGCCCTGCGGCCGGTCGGCGGCGGCAACCTCAAGGGGCTGTGCCCTTTCCACGACGAGAAGACTCCGTCGTTCCAGGTGTCGCCGAACCGCTCGGGCGGCCGGTACCACTGCTTCGGCTGCGACCAGGGCGGCGACGTCTTCGAGTTCGTCATGCAGATGGAACACCTGGAGTTCATGGAGGCGGTCCACCGGCTCGCCGACCGCGCCGGCGTCCACCTGACCCTGGTGCAGGGCGGCAGCTCGACCCGCGAGGAGCGCGGGACCCGGTCCCGGCTGATCGCCGCCAACCGGGCCGCCGCGGAGTTCTACGTCGCCCAGCTGCGGACGGACGCCGCCGGCCCGGCCCGCGCCTACCTGGCCGAGCGCGGCTTCGACGACGCGGCCGCCGCGCACTTCGGCTGCGGCTACGCCCCGGCCGGTTGGGACGCGCTCACCACGGCGCTGACCGCGCAGGGCTTCTCGCTGCAGGAGCTGGAGAAGGCCGGCCTGTCGCGGGCCGGCGAGCGCGGTCACATCGACCGGTTCCACCGCCGGCTGCTCTGGCCGATCCGTGATGCCTCCGGCGACGTCGTCGGCTTCGGTGCCCGCCGGCTGTACGACGACGACCGGATCGAGGCCAAGTACGTCAACACTGCCGAGACGGTGCTGTACCGCAAGTCCCAGGTGCTGTTCGGGCTCGACCTGGCCAAGCGGGACATCGGCCGGCAGCGGCGCGCCGTGGTGGTCGAGGGCTACACCGACGTGATGGCCATGCACTTGGCCGGCATCACCACCGCCGTCGCGTCGTGCGGGACCGCGTTCGGCGACGAGCACATCAGCGTCCTGCGCCGGTACCTCGCGGACGGCGACCTGGTGCCGGGCGAGGTCGTGTACACCTTCGACGGGGACGCCGCGGGTCAGAAGGCCGCCCTCAAGGCGTTCGACTCCGACCAGCGGTTCGCCGCCCGCACCTTCGTCTGCATCGCACCGGACGGCATGGACCCGTGCGAGCTCCGGCAGTCCGGCGGCGACGCCGCGCTGCGCGAGCTGCTCGACCGCAAGCAGCCGCTGTTCGCCTTCGCGATCCGGGAACGGCTGGGCCACTTCGACCTGGACACCGCCGAGGGCCGGGTGGCCGCGGCGGCGGCGACCGTGCCGATCGTCGCCGGGATCAAGGACCAGCGGCTGCGGGACG
Source organism: Nakamurella endophytica (assembly GCF_014646215.1). Classification (GTDB taxonomy): domain Bacteria; phylum Actinomycetota; class Actinomycetes; order Mycobacteriales; family Nakamurellaceae; genus Nakamurella; species Nakamurella endophytica. The sequence continues at coordinate 35,428 of NZ_BMNA01000005.1, read as the reverse complement.
AGTACGCCCGGCAGCTCGCGGGCTGGTTGGGTGCCGACCACACCGACATCGCCGGGCGGGTCCGGTCCGCGGCCCGGGGTACCGCGCCGGACGCGCCGAGGTCGCCGTCGCGGCCGGCGACCCGCCCGGCGCCGGCACGGCCGGCCGGTGCCGAGCCGGCCGGGCGGCCGGTGCGGGCCGGGCTGCCGCGCGCGGACGACCTGCGGCTGCTGCCAGAGCGGGAGCTGCTCAAGATGGCGTTGCAGCAGCCGGCCCTGCTCGCCCTCGGCTACCGCCAGGTCGACGCCCGGTCGTTCGCGGGCGAGGCGTACCGGCGGGTGCACGAGGCGGTGACGGCGGCCGGCGGTCCGGCGGCGGCGCTGGGGCAGGGCGTGGCCGCCTGGATCACCGCGGTCTCCGGCGAGCTGCCCACCGGCCCGCTGCGGACCCTGGTCAGCGAGCTGGCCGTCGAGCCGGTCAACACCCGTTCCGAACCGGACGCCCGCTACGCGGGCGCGATCCTGGCGAAGCTGGCGGAGCGGGTCGCCGCGGCGGACGAGCGGGACATCCGGTCGGAGCTGCAGCGGGCGGAGGCGTCCGGGGACCAGGAGCGGGCGCGGCTGCTGGCCGCCGACCTGATGAGCGTGTCGGCGTACCGCAGGGCGCTGGCCGAGCGGGCGAACGGCGGCGTCTGACGTGGCGCTGTTCGGCCGGCGGTCGCGGCGGTTGCCCCCGCCGGTGGCCGCCCGGGTCGCGCCGGACGAGCGGGTGCTGGCGGTGGCGTCACTCGCCGAGGGCGACGCCCTGGTGGCGACCCGCTTCGGGCTGTGGTGGCAGACCGGCGACGACGCCGTGCGCTGGGACTGGCACGGCATCTCGCGCGCCGCGCTGGCCGACCGGGTGCTGACCGTGACGCTCGCCGAGCGGATCGACGTGTGGCCCGACGGCACGGAACTGATGGTCGACCTGCCGCCCCGCCGGTTCACCCTCGCGGACCGGACGGTGCTCACCGACGTTGTGCACGCTCGGGTCCGCGGCTCCGTGGCCGTCAGCGCCCACCTGCCGCACCCCGCCGGCGGCGCGTGGCTGGTGTGGCGCCGCGTCGCCGGGCGGGACGGGCTCACCCGGCAGGTCCGGCTCGACCCGGGCACGGACGCGGCGGCGCCCGGGTTCGCCGCCGCGGCGGCCGCGGGTCTGGCCTCGCTGCGGCCGGACGGGGCGGGTGCGGGGGACCGGCGCTGACCTGCGCCGCCCGGTGCCGCCCGGTGCCGCCCGGTGCTGCTCGGCACCGCGCGGTGCCGCGACAGCGCCGGCGTGCGGCTGCCCCGCCGCGGCCGGCGCCGGCCCGGTCGGCGCGGGGTGCCCGTCGGACGTCCCGGTCGGGGATCCCGGGCCCGACGCCGAGGGCCGCTGCGGCCGCTCCGCGGGCCGGTACGGTGTCGGCCATGACGGGGGAACTGCCGGCCGCCGATCCCGGGCGCCTACGGGCCTCCGACCGCGACCGTGAGCAGGTGGCCGCCGTGCTGTCCACCAGCATGGCCGAGGGCCGGTTGACGGCCGACGAGCTGCAGGAACGACTCGACGCCGTCTACCGCGCCCGCACCCTGGGCGAGCTGGAGCCGCTGACCCGGGACCTGCCGGCGCACCGTCCGCTCGCCCCGACAGTCGCCGGGGCGCCCGCCGTCCGGCCCTCGACGGGCGCGGTGGCCGGCGTCGGCGGGATCCCGACCTCGCGGTCGGCGATCGCCGTGTTCGCCGGGGCGGAGCGCAAGGGCCCCTGGGTGGTGCCGGAGCGCTTCACGGCGCTCGCCGTCTTCGGTGGCATCGAGCTGGACCTGACCGAGGCACGGTTCGCCGAGGCCGAGGTGACCATCACCGCGGTGGCGGTCTTCGGCGGCATCGAGATCACCGTCCCGGACGGCGTCGCGGTCCGGGTCGACGGGGCCGGCGTCCTCGGCGCCTTCCAGCAGGACCGCACCTCGACGTCGGAGACGCCCGGGGCACCGCTGGTCCGCATCACGGGTGCGGCGGTCTTCGGCGGCGTCGAGGTGCACCGTGCCGACCGCGCCGACCGTGCCGATCACCGTAAGGAGCTCCCCGGTCACTGACGCCGGCGGCCGGCCGGCGCGCCGCCGGTGTGCCGGGGCCGGTCGACGGCAGCCGGGCCGACCGGCCGGCGAGCGGTCGGCGGTCAGCGCCCGTGGATCAGCTCGCTGATCTTGGCGCGCACGACGCCGGCCGCACCCTGCACGGCGGGATGGTCCGCGGCACGGGAGCTCCAGCGCTTGATCTGCTCGTAGCGCTCCCGGCCGGCGCGGGAACCCAGCACGTAGCCGATAGCGGCGCCGAGGACGAGTCGGAACATCGGCACACCTCTCTGCAGGGCCTGATCGGCCGGACGGCTCCGGGCCGACTGCCCGGGCGCGCCCGTCAGTGTCCCTCACCGCAGCGGCCGCCCACACCACCCGCTGGTGGGTGTGCGCCCACCGCCGCGGCCGGCGGTCAGCCGGCGACCGGCACGGTGAGCCGGTCCAGCACCGTCCTGCGGTGCCACAGCGTCTCGCCCGGGCTGCGGATGGACAGGTCGTAGCGGAGCTCGACGACGACGGCGTCCACCCCGGCGGTGTGCAGCGCGGCATCGGACGGGACGCCGGTGCCGCCGTCGGCGCGCCAGCGCTCCAGCAGGGCGTCGGCGATGCCGCCGCTGGTGACGGCGGAGGCGTACGGGTACGTGGCGGTCACGGTCCACCCCGGCAGGTCGCCGGTCGGCGCGTCGGTCCACTGGTCCAGGAGCACGTCGTCCAGCACGGGCACGACGGCCAGGGTGCGCCACTGCACCGTCCAGCGGTCGAGCAGCACCTGCGGGGCGGTCGCGCCGGTCACGGACAGGTAGGCGGCCAGGTGCAGATCACGGGCCGAGGTCGCCGACCACTGCGCGGTGGGCACCTGCGTCCAGTAGTCGACCCGGAGGCCGAAACGCTCGCCGTCCACCGGCAGCGACCGGCGCAGGCTGTTGCGGGCCAGGTCGTTGCGCACGGTCGGCCGGGTGCCGGTGGCACTGGGAGCGGTGACCGCGGCCGGCGTCGTCACACCGCCGGCGGTCACGGTCCCCGCGGCGGTGTCGGTCCCGGCCGCGGAGGAGGCGGCGCCGGACGTCGCGGTCGGACCGGCAGAGGCCGTGCCGGTCGTGCCGGACGTGCCGGCGGATGCGGCGCCGCCGTTGCAGGCGGCCAGCAGTGGCACCAGCAGCAGCGCCGCCAGCCACGGCCGCAGGGCCGGCCGTCCGCCGATCCGACCGTCCGGCGACGTCCGGTGGCCGGCTCGCCGCTCCTGGTGCACCGCTTGACGCATCGCTTGCCGCACCGCGTGCCTCACCGCTTGCCGCACCACGGCGCGCCCGTCACCGGTGACCGGGTGCCGCCCGGTGTCCCGTCCCGCCATCACATCCCCCTCCGTGCCCGCAGCGGACGCTAGCCCGCCGGCCTGCCGCCGAGGCGGCGCTCGACCCCGGTTCCGCCGACCGGCGGCACCGGTGGTCACGCACGGTGATGTGCACCGGCGCGGCGCCCGGAGGTGCGCCCGTCCGGGTACCGACGGCGCCGCGGGACCGGGCCACCGCGTGTCGCGCCCCCGCCAGGTGCGAAACCCGGTGACAGTCGTAGCGTGTGACCCGGACCGCACGGGGCACCGTGCAGTCACCGGGGACACCCGAGGCGAAGGGGGTGGGCCGTGGCCCTGCAGGACATCCGCCGGACGTTCCTGTCCTGGCCCGTGGTCCGGCAGCTGACCGGGTCGGACCCGACAGGTCGCGGCGCAGCGGTGGTCTCGGACCACACCCGCGCGGTGACCGCCCGGACGGAGACCGCCGACCGCGTGGTGCAGAGCATCTGCCCGTACTGCGCCGTGGGCTGCGGCCAGCGCGTCTACGTCAAGGACGAGAAGGTCGTGCAGATCGAGGGCGACCACGACTCGCCGATCTCGCGCGGCCGGCTCTGCCCGAAGGGCTCCGCCAGCGAGCAGCTGGTCAACAACCCGGGCCGGCAGATCAAGATCCTGTACCGGCGGCCGTACGGCACCGAGTGGGAGTCGCTCGACCTGGACACCGCCATGCAGATGATCACCGAGCGGGTGCTCGACACCCGTGCCCGCACCTGGCAGGCCACCGACGACCAGGGCCGCGACGTCAACCGGACGCTCGGCATCGCCGGCCTCGGTGGCGCGACCCTGGACAACGAAGAGAACTACCTGATCAAGAAGATCTTCACGGCCATGGGGGCCATCCAGATCGAGAACCAGGCCCGTATTTGACACAGCGCCACGGTTCCCAGTCTGGGGGCCTCGTTCGGCCGCGGTGGTGCCACGTCCTTCCAGCAGGACCTGGCCAACGCGGATTGCATCGTCATCCAGGGCTCGAACATGGCCGAGTGCCATCCGGTGGGCTTCCAGTGGGTGATGGAGGCCAAGGCGCGCGGCGCCACGGTGATCCACGTCGACCCGCGGTTCACCCGGACCTCGGCGGTGGCGGACCGGCACGTCGCCATCCGCGCCGGCAGCGACATCGCCTTCCTGGGCGGCATCGTCAACCACATCCTGTCCACGGACAGCTACTTCCGCGAGTACGTCGTGGCCTACACGAACGCGGCGACCATCCTGCGGGACGACTTCGTCGACGTCGACGACCTGGACGGGGTGTTCTCCGGCTACGACCCGGAGAGCGGCACCTACGACACGGCCACCTGGCAGTACCGGGGACGCACCTCGGTCTCGGCCGCGGCCGGCGAGGAGGAGCAGATCCGCAACTCCGGCGGAGCCGACGGTGACACCGGGCAGGGCGGGGACAGCCAGCAGCACGGACACGGATCGGACCAGGGCGGCGGCCGGCACAGCGGCGGCGAGGACGGCTCGCAGGACGAGGCGTCGCAGGGCGCCCGCGGCGCGGGTCACGAGTTGGGAGGGCACGGCGCGAATCTCGGGCACGGGCAGGTGGACCGCGACGAGACGCTGCAGGACCCGCACTGCGTCTTCCAGGTCCTCAAGCGGCACTATGCCCGCTACACGCCGGAGATGGTGCAGGAGGTCTGCGGTGTCCCGCCCGAGGACTTCCTGGCGGTGTGCCGGGCGGTGGTGGAGAACAGCGGCCGGGAGCGGACCACGGCGTGGGTGTACAGCGTCGGTTGGACGCACCACACCGTCGGTGTGCAGTACATCCGCGGGGCCGCCGTCATCCAGCTGCTGCTGGGCAACATGGGACGGCCGGGCGGCGGCATCCTCGCGCTGCGCGGCCACGCCAGCATCCAGGGCTCGACCGACATCCCGACGCTGTTCAACCTGCTACCCGGGTACCTGCCGATGCCGATGGTGCAGGAGCACGGCTCGGACTCGCTCGCCGACTACGTCGCCACCATCGCCAGCCCGCAGCAAAAGGGCTTCTGGACCGCTGCCGACGCCTACACCGTCAGCCTGCTCAAGGCCTACTGGGGCGACGCAGCGCAGCCCGACAACGACTTCTGCTACCGGTACATCCCGAAACTGACCGGCGACCACGGGACGTACCAGACCGTCATGGACATGCTCGACGACACGGTCGAGGGCTACTTCCTCCTCGGCCAGAACCCGGCGGTCGGGTCGGCCCACGGCCGCATGCAGCGGTTGGCCATGTCGCACCTGAAGTGGCTGGTGGTCAGGGATCTCAACCTGATCGAGTCGGCGACCTTCTGGAAGGACGGCCCGGAGATCCACACCGGCGAGCTGCGCACCGAGGACATCGGCACCGAGGTGTTCTTCCTGCCGGCCGCCAGTCACGTCGAGAAGGACGGCACCTTCACGCAGACGCAGCGGCTGCTGCAGTGGCACCACAAGGCGGTCGAGCCACCCGGGGACTGCCGCAGCGACCTGCACTTTTTCTTCCACCTGGGCCGGATGATGCGCGAGCGGCTCGCCCGGGGCGAGGACGGCAGCGGTCCGCTCGAGCGGGACCGGCCGCTGCTGGACCTGGTCTGGGACTACCCGGTGGACGAGCACGGCGAGCCCTCCGCGGACGCCGTGCTGCGGGAGATCAACGGCGTGCACCTGTCCGGCGACAAGGCGGGGCAGCCGCTGTCCAGCTACACCGAGATGAAACCCGACGGCTCGACGTCCGGAGGCTGCTGGATCTACACCGGCGTCTACGCCGACGGCGTCAACCAGTCCCAGCGCCGCAAACCCGGCCAGGACCAGAGCTGGGTCGCCCCGGAGTGGGGTTGGGCCTGGCCGTCGAACCGCAGGACGCTTTACAACCGGGCGTCCGCCGACCCCCAGGGGCGGCCGTGGAGCGAGCGCAAGGCCTACGTCTGGTGGGACGCCGAGAAGCGCACCTGGACCGGGCACGACGTGCCCGACTTCCCGCTCGACACCGCCCCGGACTACCGTCCGGAGCCCGGTGTGGGCGGTCCCAAGGGCCTGGCCGGGGACGACCCGTTCATCATGCAGGGCGACGGCAAGGGCTGGCTGTACGCGCCGACCGGCCTGCTGGACGGGCCGATGCCCACGCACTACGAGCCGCAGGAGTCGCCGGTCAGCAACGGTCTCTACCGGCAGCAGGCCAATCCCACGCGGCAGGTGTTCCCGCGACCGGACAACCCGTCCGGTCCCTCCGGTGACGAGCCGGGCGCCCAGGTCTTCCCCTACGTGTTCACGACCTACCGGCTGACCGAGCACCACACGGCCGGCGGAATGAGCCGGTGGCTGCCGTACCTGTCGGAGCTGCAGCCGGCGTTCTTCTGCGAGGTCTCGCCGGCGCTGGCGGCCGAGCGCGGCCTGGAGAACGGTGGCTGGGCCACGATCGTGTCGGCCAGGACCGCGATCGAGGCCCGGGTGCTGGTGACCGAACGGATGGTGCCGCTCCGGGTCAACGGGCGGACGGTGCACCAGGTGGGGCTGCCGTATCACTGGGGGGTCGGCTCGGACGCCCTGACCACCGGTGACTCCGCGAACGACCTGTTCGGTGTGACCCTGGATCCCAACGTGCACATCCAGGAGACGAAGGTCGCGACGTGCGACGTCCGGGCGGGGCGGCGACCCACGGGAGCGGACCTGCTGGCGCTCGTGGCGGAGTACCAGCGGCGTGCGGGCATCACCCTGGCGACCGGGAACCAGCAGCGCACTCCCGTGGGCGACCAGCCCAGCCCGTTGACGGGGTCGTGACGGTGCCGACGGACCACGGAGGACCGAGATGACACTCACCACGGGCGGGGTGCCGCCGGTGCGCGCCGGCGTCGCCGCGGCGGTGCCGGACGGCGCACCGGTGCGGACGGCCGATCCGGACGACCCGGCCCGCAAGTCCGGCTGGGACGGGGCGCCGCGCCGCAAGGGCTTCTTCACCGACACCTCGATCTGCATCGGCTGCAAGGCCTGCGAGGTGGCCTGCAAGGAGTGGAACGGCGTCCCCGAGGACGGGCTGGACCTGCTCGGGACGTCCTACGACAACACCGGGGGGCTGGGCGCGAGCACCTGGCGGCACGTGGCCTTCATCGAGCAGCCGGCCGCCCCCGCCCGGCCCGCGGTCGACCTCGGCATGCCGGCGCGGCACCGGGGGTCGGCAGGGCCCGGTGCGGATCGCACCGGCGACACCGCCGGCGCCTCCACCGGGCCGGCCGAGCGCACCGACTTCCGCTGGCTGATGTCCTCGGACGTCTGCAAACACTGCACCCACGCCGCGTGCCTGGACGTCTGCCCGACCGGGTCGCTGTTCCGCACCGAGTTCGGCACCGTCGTGGTCCAGGACGACATCTGCAACGGCTGTGGCTACTGCGTTCCCGCCTGCCCGTACGGGGTGATCGAGCGGCGCGTCGAGGAGCACGGACCGAAGAACGTCGGCATCGCCCAGAAGTGCACGCTGTGCTACGACCGCCTGGAGGTCGGCAGGACGCCGGCCTGCGCGCAGGCCTGCCCGACCGCGTCGATCCAGTTCGGCGACGTCGAGGAGCTGCGGGAGCGCGCCGCGGCCCGGCTGGCCACCCTGCACGACCAGGGCGTGGCGGAGGCGCGGTTGTACGGCGACGACCCCGACGACGGGGTGGGCGGCGCCGGTGCCTTCTTCCTGCTGCTCGACGAGCCGGAGGTCTACGGGTTCCCGCCGGACCCGGTGGTGACGACCCGGGACCTGCCGGCGATGTGGCGCCGGGCCGGGGTGGCGGCCGTGACGCTGCTGGCCGGGGCGGCGGCGTCGTTCCTGGGGCGGCGGCGGTGAGCGTCCACGACGCGGGCACCGAGCGGCTGACGGACGCGACCGCCGGTACCGGCTTCCGCACCGGCCGTCCTGATGGACCGGACACCTCTCGCGGCGCCGGCGGCGGCCGCCGGCGTCGTCGCCGGGGTGGGCGCGGTGAGCAGCCCGTCGTCCCGGACGCCACGTTCACCTCGTACTACGGCCGGCCCGTCGTCAAGCCGTCGCCGTGGGAGGCCGACATCCCGGCGTACCTGTTCTTCGGCGGGGTGGCCGGCGGGTCGTCGCTGCTGGCCGCCGGCGCCGACCTCACCGGGCGGCCGTCGCTCCGCCGGGTGGCGAGGATCGGTGCGCTGGGCGCCATCTCGGTGAGCTTCGCGGCCCTGGTGCACGACCTGGGCCGTCCCAGGCGGTTCGTCAACATGCTGCGCGTGGCCAAGCCGTCGTCGCCCATGTCGGTCGGCACCTGGATCCTGACGCTGTACGGGCCGTTCGCCGGAGTCGCCGGTGCTGCGGAGCTGACCGGCAACGCCCTGCGGCGCGGCTGGCTCCCGCAGCGGCTGCGACCGGTGGCCCGGCTGCTGCACGCCGCAGGACGGCCGGCGGGGATGGTCGCTGCCGGCACCGGTCCCGCGGTCGCGGCGTACACCGCGGTGCTGCTGGCCGACACGGCCACGCCGAGCTGGCACGAGGCGTACCGGGAGCTGCCGTTCGTGTTCGTCGGCTCCGCCGGCGCGGCCGCCGGGGGCCTGGGACTGCTCGCCGCGCACGGCGGGGACACCGGCCCGGCCACCCGGCTCGCGGTGGCGGGCACGGCCCTGGAGATGCTGGCCGAGCAGCGCATGGAGCGCTCGATGGGGCTGACGGCGGAACCGCTGCACCAGGGCACGGCCGGCCGGCTGATGCGGGCCAGCAAGGTGCTCGGCGTGCTGGGTGCCGCCGGAGCGGCCGTGTCCGCCGCCGTGCCGCAGCTGGGTCGCTGGCTGCGCCGGCCGGCCGGTGCCGCGCTGCTGGCCAGTTCGGTCTGCACCCGCTTCGGCGTCTTCGAGGCCGGCCAGGCCTCGGCGCGGGACCCCAAGTACACCGTCGTGCCGCAACGGGAGCGACTCGAGCGCAGCGGCCGCGCCACCACCTGACGGCGGGCCGTCAGTCCGGGTCGGCGAGCCGGCGGGCCGCGCGCACGCCGTCCATCCCGCCGAGGACGGCGACCGAACCTTCGGCGCCGGGGCCGCACAGCTCCAGGCGCACGACGGTGCCGGCAGTGCCGGCAGTGCCGGCAGTGCCGACCGCACCACCGGACGGGGTCCGGACGCCAGCGGTGCCGGCCACGGCGGTCCCCCTCGCGAGACCCGCGCGAAGACCGGCCGTGCCGGCTGCGTCCGTCGCGAGAGCCGGTGCGTCCTGCGGGGTCTCGCCGGTGCCGGCCGGGCGGATCGCGACGGACAGCACGGTCCACCCGCGGGCGGCGCAGCGGTCCAGGACGTCCGCGACACCGCCGCCGGCACCACCGTCGACACCGCCGTCGCGGACGAGCTCGACCGTGGTCCCGTCGGTCGGCCGCCCCGGCAGGTACCGGTCCAGCCAGCCGAAGCCGAGCACGGCGACGAAGTGCAGGACGGTCACCGCGACGGCCAGCAGCGGGAGGCCCGCGCCGGCGGCCATGCCGATGGCCGCGGTCTCCCAGACCGCCGCGGCCGTGGTCAGCCCGTGCACGGTGCCGCGCCGGGTGAGGATCAGCCCGGCGCCGAGGAAACCGATGCCCGAGACGATCTGCGCGGCCACCCGGGACGGGTCCAGCACCACCGACCCCGGCACCAGGACGTCACCGAAGCCGTACTTGCTGACCAGCAGCACCAGGGCCGACGACGTGCCCACGATGGCCTGCGTCCGCAGGCCGGCGTTCTTGCCGCGCAGCTGCCGCTCGAGGCCGACGACGGCCGACAGCACGAACGCGAGCAGCAGTTCGGCCAGCTCCACCAGGTGCGGACCACCCGCAGCGACCAGATCGGGCGTCATGGCGCGCCTCCGTCCCACCGCGGGTGTGCCGCGGCGACCGGTCCGGCGCGGCCTGCGCCGGGCTCCAACTGCTCAGGCGCGCGAGCCGCCCCGCGGTTGCCGCCACGAACGGGGGACCGCCGGCCGGCCGGTGGTGATCCCGGACACCCGGGCGGTGGCCGCGCGCTGCGCGCGGCGATCACCGCCGCACGTCAACGGATCTCGAGCACCGCGTCGCCGCCCGGCTCGAAGTGCCCGACGACCGGCGCACCGGGGATCTCGCCGGCGAGCAGCAGGCCGCCGCTGGTCTGCGCGTCCGCGAGGAGCAGCAGTTCGTCCTCGTCGACCGCGGACCGCAGGTGGGGCCGGACCCAGGACAGGTTGCGCCGCGTGCCCCCGGAGACGAAGCCGTCGCGCAGCGCCTCCCGGGCGCCGGCCAGGTAGGGGACCGCCGCGGCGTCCACCACCGCCGTCACCCCGGATGCCCTGGCCATCTTGTAGAGGTGGCCGAGCAGCCCGAAGCCGGTCACGTCGGTGGCCGCCCGGATGCCGGCGGCGACGGCCTGTTCCGCGGCGGTGCGGTTGAGCGCCACCATGGATGCCACTGCCGCATCGGAGGTCTCGCCGGTCGCCTTGTGCCGGTTGTTCAGCACCCCCACTCCCAGCGGCTTCGTCAACGAGATCGGCCGACCGGCCACCGCGGTGTCGTTGCGCAGCAACCGGTCCGGGTGCACCGTCCCGGTCACCGCCATGCCGTACTTGGGCTCCGGGTCGTCGATGCTGTGCCCGCCGCCGACGTGGCAGCCGGCCTCCCGGGCCACGTCCAGGCCGCCGCGCAGCACCTCGGTGAGCAGCTCGGCCGGCAGCACGTCCCGCGGCCAGCCCACCAGGTTCACCGCGACCAGCGGCCGGCCGCCCATGGCGTAGACGTCGGACAGCGCGTTGGCCGCGGCGATCCGGCCCCAGTCGTAGGCGTCGTCGACGACGGGGGTGAAGAAGTCGGCGGTGCACACCACTGCGGTGTGCTCGTCGAGGCGAACCACGGCGGCGTCGTCGCCGTCGTCCAGGCCGACCAGCAGGTCGCCGCCCGACCGCGCCTGCCCGGTGAGCCCGCGGACGACGTCCTCGAGCTCGCCCGGCGGGATCTTGCACGCGCAGCCGCCGCCGTGGGCGTACTGGGTGAGGCGGACACCGGCAGCGGTGGCGGTCATCGCTCTACGGTAGGCCGCTCGTCGCGAGCCGCGCACGGCCCCCGCCGGCCGGGCGGTGGCGGCCGCCCGTCACCGGGCCCGCGGCGCCGCGGCGGGGGTGGCTACCCTGACCGGCGGAGGCGTACAGGCGCCTGGTGGCCCTCCCGGTCTTCAAAACCGGTGGAGTCGAGGATCTCGGCTCGGCGGGTTCGATTCCCGTCCGCCTCCGCCAGGACTGGGGGAACGGGTGACGGGCGCAGTGGATCGGCGGCGGGACATCCCGCGCACCGACGCGCTGCTGGCGGACCCGCGGCTGGTGGCCGCCGCCCGCCACCTCGGGCGCGGACCGGTCAAGGCGGCGGTGACGGCGGCGCAGCAGGAGGCCCGCCGCGGCGGCATCGCCCCGCAGGACGTCGCGGCGGCGGCGCTCACGACCCTGGCGGCGCTGGCGGCCGAGCCGGCGCCGGGGGTTCACGCCGTGCTGAACGCCACCGGCGTCGTGCTGCACACCAACCTCGGCCGGGCGCCGCTGTCCGCCGCCGCGCGGGCCGCGGTGCAAGAGGCTACCGGGTACGTCGACGTGGAGTTCGACCTGGCCGGCGGCCGGCGCGCCCGCCGCGGGCGGACGGCGCTGGAGGCACTGCTCGCGGCGGTGCCGGAGGCCGAGGCGGCGCTGGTGGTCAACAACGGCGCCGCCGCACTGCTGCTGGCCGTGTCGGCGCTCGCCGCCGGCCGGACCGTGCTGGTCAGTCGCGGGGAGCTGGTGGAGATCGGCGACGGGTTCCGGCTGCCGGACCTGATCGAGACGACCGGTGCCCGCATCCGCGAGGTGGGCACCACCAATTGCACGACCGTGGCCGACTACACCGACGCGGCCGACGAGTCCGTGGCGTGCCTGCTCAAGATCCACCCCAGCAACTTCCGGGTGGTCGGGTTCGGCGGCACCCCGTCCACGGCCGAGCTCGCGACGACCGGCCTGCCGCTGGTGGTCGACATCGGCAGCGGCCTGCTGTCGCCGGATCCCGCCGTTCCCGACGAGATGGACGCCCGGTCGACGCTGCGGGACGGTGCCGCGCTGGTCACCGGCAGCGGCGACAAGCTGCTGGGCGGGCCACAGGCCGGCATCGTCCTGGGCCGCGCGGACGTGGTCGAGCGGCTGCGCCGGCACCCGGTGGCCCGGGCGGTGCGGGCCGACAAGCTCTCCCTGGCCGCGCTGGAGGCGACCGTCCGGGCCGGACACACCCCGACCCTGGACGCCCTGCACGCCGATCCCGCGCAGCTGCGGCGCCGGTGCGAGGCCCTGGCGGGCCGGTTGCCCGGCGCGGCGGTGGTGCCGTCGGACGGCGCGGTCGGCGGCGGCAGCGGGACCGGTGTGGTGCTGCCCGGCTGGGCCGTCGCGGTCGACGAGCGGCTGGCCGGCCCGCTGCGCTGCGGGACGCCGCCCGTCGTGGGCCGGGTCGCCGGCGGACGGCTGCTGCTCGACCTGCGCTGCGTGCCGCCCGACCGGGACGACGACGTGGCCCGCGCGGTCGCCGCGGCGCAGGCCGTGCCGGGTGGCGACGGACGGTCCGCGGACGCGACCGGGCCGGAGCAGGCCTGACGTGCTGGTCGTCGCCACCGCCGGGCATGTCGACCACGGCAAGTCCACGCTGGTCCGCGCCCTGACCGGGATGGAACCGGACCGGTGGGCCGAGGAGCGCCGGCGCGGGATGACCATCGACCTCGGCTACGCCTGGACGGACCTGCCGGACGGGCGGACGGTGGCGTTGGTCGACGTGCCCGGGCACGAGCGCTTTCTCGGCAACATGCTGGCCGGGGTCGGCCCGGCACCGTCGGTCATGGTGGTCGTCGCCGCCGACGAGGGCTGGCGCCGGCAGAGCGAGGAGCACCTGGCGGCCGCCGACGCGCTGGGCGTCCGGCACGGCCTGCTCGTCGTCACCCGGTCCGATCTCGCCGACCCGGAGCCGGCGGCCGAGCAGGCGCGCCGGCGGCTGGCGACCACCTCGCTGGCCGGTGCCGAGGTGGTGGCGGTGTCCGGCCACACCGGCGCCGGACTGGGCCAGCTGTGCGAGGCCCTGCAGCGGCTGGCCGACGCCGTCCCGGTGCCGGATCCAGCGGCCCGGCTGCGGCTGTGGGTGGATCGCAGCTTCACCGTGCGGGGCAGCGGCACCGTCGTGACCGGGACGCTGCCGGACGGCCGGATCGCCGTGGGCGACGAGGTGCTGGTCGCCGGGCGCCGGGTCCGGGTGCGCGGCCTGCAGTCCCTGGGCCGGCCCGTCGAGCGGATCGACGGCGCCGCCCGGGTCGCGGTGAACCTGCGCGATGTCCGTCCGGACGAGGTGGGCCGCGGCACGGTGCTGGTGCGGCCGGGGGAGTGGCAGCCGACGGACGTGGTGGACGTGCGGACGGCGGGCGACGCGGCGGAGCTGCCCGCCACGCTGCACCTGCACACCGGCACCGCCTCCTTCGTGGTGCACGTCCGGCCGCTCGGTGCGGACGGTGCCCGGCTGTCGCTGCCCGCACCGGTGCCGCTGGCGGTGGGCGACCGGGCCGTGCTGCGCGACCCGGGCGGCACCGTGCTCACCGGCGTCCGGGTCCTGGACGTCGACCCGCCGGCCTTGCGGCGGCGCGGCGCGGCGGCCGCGCGCGCCCGCGAGCTGGCCGACGAGGCGGTCGCCACGTCCGCCGTCGGTCAGCTGCTGCGCCGCGGTGCGGTCCGCCGGGACGAGGCCCGGCGGCTGGACCTCGACCCCGGTGACGACCCGCGGATCACCGCCGTCGGCGGCTGGTGGGTCGCGGCCGACACCTGGCAGCGGTGGGCCACCGAGCTGGCCACGGCTGTCGACGCCCACGCCGGCCGGCACCCTCTGGACCCGGCACTGCCGCTCGACGCGGCGCGCCGTGCCCTCGACCTGCCGGCGGCCGAGCTGGTCGCGCCGCTTGCGGCGGCCGCCGGCCTGGTGGCCGCGGAGGGCCGGGTGCACCGGGCGGGCACCACCGCATCGCTGGGCGCCGCGGAGGGCGCCCTGCGGGAGGTCGAGGACCGGCTCCGGGCCGCGCCGTTCGCCGCACCGGAGGCCGAGGAACTGGCCGGGCTCGGCCTCGGCCCGGCCCAGCTGGCGGCAGCGGAGCGACTGGGCCGGGTGCTCCGGTTGCCGGGCGGTGTGGTCCTGCTGCCCGACGCGCCCGCCAGGGCCATGCGCGTGCTGGCCGCCCTGCCGGGGCCGTTCACGCTCAGCGCGGCGCGGCAGGCGCTGGGCGCCACCCGCCGGATCGCCGTGCCCTTGCTGGAGCACCTCGACCGCCGCGGGTGGACCCGCCGGGTGGACGGCGACCGGCGGGAGGTCCGCCGGTCGTGACGCAGCGGTCCGTGGCGAGCGACGCGGCATCCGGGCGGCAGGTGCAGCGGGCGACACCGTCGGGGGACACTGCTCGGGTGATGGGCCGGGGACCTCGACTGGGCGCGACCGTCGTCGCGCTGTGCTGGGTCGCCGGGTGCGGCGGCGGAGCCGACCGGGCGGCGGTGCCGCCGGGCACCACGCTGTCCGTCGCCGCGGAGTCCCGGGCCGCCTCGACCGCCCTCCCGCCGCCCGCGCAGGGCTCCGGGACGCCGTCCGGCCCGGCCGCGGACACCCACGGTCCGGCGGACGTCGCGTTCGTGACGGCACTGCTCGCCCGGGAGCGGGACGTCCTGGCGCTGGCCGAGCGCGGCGTCGCCGAGGCGACGGACGGGCGGGTCCGCGAGCTCGCCGGGACCGTGGCCGACGACCTGCGGACCGAGACCGCGACCACCGGGGCCCTGGTCGACCGGTGGGCCACCGACGGCGCCGGGAGCGTCCCGGACACGATCGGATCGGGCGGCGCGGTGTCGACGGGCACCGCGACGACGGGTGTGCCGGGGTCCGGGACGCTGCCCGCCCGGCGCGGCCGCGCCTGGGACACCGCCTTCCTGTCCCGGTTGATCCTCGAGGCCCGCGCCGCCGTTGCACTGGCCGGTGTCGAGCAGGCGGAGGGACGCAACACCGAGGCGCTGGCCCTGGCGGATGCGGTGGTCGCCGGGCGTACGGCGCAGATCGCCGCGGTGCAGGCGGTGTTGCGGCGGCTGTGAATTCGGCCGTCAACAGGTGATGAGCGCCCGAACGACGTTTGATCGGGGCCCCGATCCGGGGCCGGACGCGCGGGCCGGCGGCCCGGTGTGGCTCCCCCGACTGGACTCGAACCAGTAACCGTCCGATTAACAGTCGGATGCTCTGCCAATTGAGCTACGGAGGAACGGCGCCGCTGCAGGGCGCCCGACCAGGATAGCCCACCGCGGGGCGTGCCAGCACCCGCGGACCCGATCCGCGGCTCGTCGTCCGGCGCCCGGACGGGCGGGTCCGGTGTGTCGACCGACAGGCACCGGCGGTACGACTCCGGGGCCACGCGGACCCCGATACCCTCTCGGCGGGGCGGTAGCTCAGTCGGTCAGAGCAGCGGACTCATAATCCGTCAGGTCGTGGGTTCGAGCCCCACTCGCCCCACTCGCCCGGCCGGACCGCGGGGACGCCCCGACGGCCGGGCCGACGTGCCGGACACCGGTCCGCGGCCGGCCCGGCCGCGACCGGCCGAGCCGGCAGGCGCACGCCGCGTCGGCTCGGCCCCGACGCCGGCTGTCGCGGCGTGCACCAGTCCATTCTGTCCACGCGGACCGCTCGGATGCACGGATCCTGACCGATCCGTTGCACTTTTCTGGCCGATCGTCGTCCGCACGGCGCCGGCACCGCGCTCGGGCCCGGCCGGCGCCCACCCGATCGGCCGAGTTGACGCCGACACGGTTGTCGTTCCGGACGGGCGCCGTCGGGCTCCGGCGAGCCTTCCCGGCGCGGCGGGCACGCGGCTCTAGCGTCGCCGTCGACCCCCTCGTGTCGGCCGCGGATCCGTCCGGGGACCGAGTGCGCCGCATCCGGGTCCGCGGCCGGAGAGACGCATGCCAGCTGCCAGCCGCCCCGTCGCCTACGCGCCCGCGCTCGACGGTGTCCGCGCCGTCGCGGTGATCGCGGTGGTGCTGTACCACGCCGGTGTGTCGTGGCTGCCGGGCGGCTTCGCCGGCGTCGACCTGTTCTTCGTCATCTCCGGGTACCTGGTCACCGCGCTGCTGCAGCGCGAGCACGACCGGTTCGGCCGCATCGACATCCGGGCCTTCTGGCACCGGCGGGCGCGCCGCCTGCTGCCCGCGCTGCTGCTCCTGCTGGTCACCGTGTGCGCGGTCACCGCCGTGGCCGGGCACGACCTGGGCGTCGGTCTGCGCTGGCAGCTGTCCGGCGCGCTGACCTTCTCGAGCAACTGGCTGCAGATCGCCAACGGCACGTCCTACGTCGACGCCATGGAACCGTCGCTGCTGACCCACCTGTGGTCCCTGGCGGTGGAGGAGCAGTTCTACCTGTTCTGGCCGTGGGTGACGATCCTGATGCTGACCACCGTCCGGCGGCACGGACGGGTCTGGCGGGTGCTGCTGCTGGCGGCGGTGTCCGCGCTGGCGATGGTCGTGCTGTACCGGACGGGCGCGGACCCGACCCGGGTCTACACCGGCACGGACACCCACGGCTTCGGGCTGCTGCTCGGCGCCGCGCTGGCGTTCGTCCGGCCGGAGTCGCAGATCGACCCGGGCCGGCGCCGGCGCCGTGCGCGGAACCTGGCGGTGCTCGGGCCGGTGTGCCTGGCGCTGGTGCTCTACGGCATGACGGAGCTGTCCCTCGACCGGCCGCTCACCTTCCGCGGCGGGCTGTTCCTGTTCGACGTGGCGGCGGTCGGGGTGGTGGCCGGGGCCATCCGGTCCCGGGGACTGGTCCACCGGGTGCTGTCCGTCGGCTGGCTGCGGGCCGTCGGCATGCGGTCGTACGGGCTGTACTTGTGGCACTGGCCGGCCATCGTGGTGGCCGACCGGCTGCTCCGGCGGGACCTGGGGACGTTCTTGGCCGCGGTCGTCGGCGTGGCGGTGGCCGCGGTCGGCACCGAGGTGTCGTGGCGCTGGGTGGAGCGGCCTATCCGGCGCAGCGGGGTCCGCGGGGCCCTGCGCCGCTTCGACCGGCAGCTGTCGGCCGCGCCCGGCCGGCCCGCGCGCCGCAGCGCTTCCTGGGCCGCCGCGGTGGCGGCCGTGCTCGCCGTCGGCACCGCGGCCTGCGGGATCGTGCTGGCTCCGGCGCGGTCGAGCGTGTCGGTGAGCCTGGCCGCGGGGGAGGAGGCGCTGGCCAGCGCCAGCCGGGTCGCGGCGCGGACCGCCGTCCCGACGGTGGCCGTCCCCGCCTCCCCGACGACCTCGCGCGCCCGCGGGGTGGCCGACGCGCCTGTCGCCGTGGTGACCGTCCCGCCGCTGCCGGCGGCCCGCGCCACCCGCCCGGCGCCCGGTCCGGCCGCCACCACGGCCGCCACCGCCACCACGGCCGCCACGGCCAGGGCCACCACGGCCAGGGCCACCACGGGCAGCGCCACCGCGCCGCCGGCCGGCGGTGCCGAGAGCCCGCCGCCGACCGTGCCGCCGACCGTGCCCCGGAGCCCTGCCGCACCCGCCCCGGCTCCGTCCTCGCCGGCCGCCGCCACCGGCCCGACCGCCGGCCCACCCGCCCCGACGACCACGCCGGCCGGCACTGGACGGCCCGTCGAGTCCGCATCGATCCCGACGTCGCCCGCGACGACGTCCCCGGCTGGGCCGGCATCCGCCGCGGCGCCGTCCCCGGCACCGCAGCCGGCCGGCGGCGCGGCGATCACCGCCATCGGCGACAGCGTGATGCTGGCGTCCGCCCCGGCCCTGCTGGCGCGGTTCCCGGGCATCGACGTCGACGCCAAGGTGGGCCGCCAGCTCTGGGACCTGGGCGACGTGCTGCGCGGCCACATCGTGGCCGGCGACATCCGGCCCGTGTTGGTGCTGGGCCTGGGGACGAACGGCACCCAGCCCGCCGCGGACCTGCTCCGGACGCTGCAGCTGCTGCCGGCCTCCCAGGTCGTCGTGCTGGTCACCGCCTTCGGCCCGCAGTCCTGGGAGGACGATGTGAACCGACAGCTGGCCACCGCGGCCGCGGGCAGGCCGCACACCTGCTTGGCCGACTGGCACGGCGCCATCGCCGGCCACCAGGACCTGCTGGCGGCCGACGACGTGCACCCCGGCGCGGCCGGCGGGCAGCTCTACGCGGACGCGGTGGCCACGGCGGTCAGCCGCTGCCGCTGAGCCCCGGGTGCGCACCGCGCCAGGGCGGCGCAGACTTCGCGCAGCGCAGTGAGCACCGGTGCGATGTGCGGCTGCGCCGCCGTCCCGGCGCGGTACTGCACGCCGATGTGCCGGACCGGGCTGACCCCGGCGACCGGACGGAGCACGACCGGTGCCTGCGGGAGCACGTCCTGCGCCAGCCGGGGCAGCAGGGCGATGCCCGCGCCGGCGCTGACCAGCGCGATGACCCCGGTGAACTCGTCCGCCCGGTGCTGCACGCGCGGCGTGAAGCCGGCCCGGGCGCACGCCGACACGGCCACCTGCCAGCACGGCGTCCCCGGGATGTTGACGATCCACGGCTCGTCGGCCAGGTCCGCCAGGTCGACGGCAGGTCCCGCGGCCAGCGGATGACCGACCGGCAGCGCGACGTCCAGGACGTCGGTGAGCAGCGGCTCGACGTGCAGCCGGGCGTCGTCGTCCGCGGTCGGCGGCTCGCCGCTCAATGTCAGTGCCAGGTCCACCGACCGGCCGAGCAGTGCGTCCGCGGCGCCCTCGGGCTGCACCTCGACGGTGTACACCTGCAGCCGCGAACGCTCGGCCACCGTCCGCAGCACGGGCACGACGATGCTGCTCACCGCGCTGGCGAACGACCCGAGCCGCACCGTGCCGGCGTCGCCGCGGCGGAAGGCAGCCAGGTCGGACTCGGCGTGCTCGAGGTGGGTGAACACCTCGTGCGCATGGCTGAGCAGGAGCTGCGCCGCGGCCGTCAGCCGCACCCGCCGGCCGTCCGGCTCCAGCATCGCGGTGCCGGCCTCCCGGGACAGCGCCGCGAGTTGCTGGGACACCGCCGACGGCGTCAGGTGCACGGCCTGCGCGGTGGCGGCGATGGTGCCGCACCGGTCGAGCTCGCGCAGGATCTCCAGACGCCGCAGGTCGATCATGCAGCGCAGCTTACGGGACTACGGAAGAACAAACAGATGGACGCGGTCAGTGCAGGCGGCCACGATTTCTGTATGACACTCCTCGTGCTGTTCGCCCTGCTCGTCCTGTTCGCCGTGCTCGCCGGTTTGTTCGGCGTCGACAGCCGCACCTTCCCGGACGGCGTCTGGCGGGACCGCTCCGACTCCGAGCGCACCCGGCTCGTCTGACCCGGCCGGTCCGCGGACCGCCGCCGCCCACGAGCCGCCCGTCCCGCCGCCGCCCTCCGCGTCGCCCGTGTCCAGCGGGCGGGGCGCGGTCCGGTCCCCGCCCACGGTCCGGAATCGGCCGCTGGCCACTCGGCCCGCACCTGCGAGGCCCGTGCGGACCGCCGGCGCCCGATCGGGACCACCCGGTTGGGGCAAGGGCTGGCGCGTCCGTGCTTCGTTGTGCACAATGACCACAGCAATCTCAGTGGTAACTGTTCGTCACCCGGGTCGGTGAGGCTCTCCGGAGCCGTACCGGTCCGGACCGGCGCCTGCTGCCGTGCTTCACGTTGGGGAAGACGTAGGAGCTCGAGCGGAGGATGACGGTGACGCGTGGCGTGATCTTTGTGCACTCGGCGCCTGCGGCGGTGTGTCCGCACGTCGAGTGGGCCATCTCCGGCGTGATCGGAGATCGGGTGTCCCTGACGTGGACGCCTCAGCCGGCGCTGCCCGGCACCCTGCGGGCAGAGGTCTGCTGGCGGGGCGATGCCGGCACCGGTGGCCGGTTGGCGACGGCGTTGCGCGCCTGGCCGATGGTCCGGTTCGAGATCACCGAGGACGCCAGCCCGGGCAGCGACGGCGAGCGCATCTGCCACGTCCCCGGCCGGGCTATCTGGCGGGCCGCGGTGTCGGCCAACGGCGACGTGATGCTCGGCGAGGACCAGCTGCGCAGCATCCTCGGCCAGGCCAGCACGCTCGACGGCCTGCGCCACGCGCTGTCGTCCGCGATCGGCGTGGACGTCGACGCCGAGCTGGAGCCGTTCCGCAGCGCCGGGGAGGGTGCCGCGGTCACCTGGTTGCACCAGGTCGGCTGACCCCGCCGGACGCTCGGTGGCGTCCCGTCACCCGACGGAGGTCAGGGGCGTCGCACCTGCCGAAATGGATCCACCGACCACGCACGGAGCGTGACCGGCGCGGAGCGGACCCCGCTCGTCCGGCCCATCGCCGTCCCGTCCGGCCGCAACCCCGTCCCACGACGCACGTCCTTGTGCCGGTGCGCCGTCCGGCGCGCCGGGTCGGGGCTCGAGGAGTCGGTGCGTGCGCAATCGGTGGTCCGGGCACCAGCTGACGCTGGTGCTGCTGGTGGCCGTCGTGTGCGTGATCCTCGCCGGCGGGACGACCGCCGTCGTGCTGGGCCGGCAGCAGGCCCTCTCCGTCGCCGACGCCGCGGAGTCGTCCGTCGCATCCGGTGCCGCCGACCGGGCGCCGTCCGGACCGGGCTCGACCGGCGCGTCCTCCCGCGGCTCCGGTTCGTCGCTGCCCGCGCCGCCCGCCCGCCCGTCCCGCGCGAGCGCCACCGGCCCGTCTTCGCCGGCCCCCCGGACCGCCGCCGGCACGACCGGGCACCGTCGCCCCGCAGCACCGTCCACCAGCGGGCCGCCGGCCTCGACCTCCCCGGCCGCCTCGGCCCCGGTCGGTCGTTCTGCAGCAGCCACCCGGTCGTCGACGCCTTCGCCGGCCGGTGGACCTGCCGCGACCGCGGCGACCCTGGCGACCTCGGCGAGTCCGCAGGCGCGGCCGTCCGTGCCGGCAGGTGCTCCGTCGATGGCGGGTGTTCCGTCGAGCACTGCGGCGGGCACGCCCGCACCCACCGCGGAGGACGCGACCGAGCCGTCCGAGCAGCCCGAGCAGGTCGAGGGGCCGGAGCCCTCCGGGCCGGCGACCGCTGCGGCGCCGCCCGCCTCGGTCTCTGCCGACGACGACGCCGACTGGGTCGGCCCGTCGACCAACGTCACCGTGCAGCTCGCCCCGGGTCTCGACGACGTCGACGGTGTTGGCGACGTGCAGTCCGGCCTGCAGCGCTACTTCGACGCCATCAACGCGCACGACTACGGGGCGTGGGCCGACTCGGTGACCCCGCGGGTCGCCGCGATACTGGACCAGTCGGCCTGGATGACGGGGTACAGCACCACCACGGACAGCTCGATCTGGGTCACCGCGGTGGGCAGCGATCCGTGGACCGCCGAGGTCCGGTTCACGTCGGTGCAGGAGCTGGCGCAGGCTCCCGCCGACCTGCGGGCCGGGTGCATCCACTGGGAGACCACGGTCCGTCTCGAGCGCCAGGGTGACCACCTGCTGGTGGACGGCACCACCCGCGAGCCGACCCGGACCGCGTGCTGACCGCCGGCGTCCCCGCGGGAGCAGCCGGCCACCGCTGACGGCGCCGGCCCCTCCCGGTCCTCGGGAGAGGGAGCCCTCCCCGTCGACCCGGTCGCGAGCGACCCGGCCGGTCCTGCCCGCTACAGCGGGATGTTGCCGTGCGCGCCGCGTCCGGCGGGCGCGGAAGCCAGCGCCTCGGCCACCCGGCGCCGGGTCTGTTCCGGGGTGATGACCTCATCGACGACGCCGATCTCCAGGGCCCGCTGCACGCCGCCGGCGACCTTCTCGTGCTCCTGCGCGAGCTGCTCGTGCAGCGCCTCGCGCTCGTCGTCGGGGGCGGACGCCAGCTTGCGCCGGTGCAGGATGCCGACGGCGGCCTTGGCGCCCATGACGGCGATCTCGGCGTCGGGCCAGGCGAAGACCGCGGTGGCGCCCAGGGCCTTGGAGTTCATGGCGATGTAGGCGCCGCCGAAGGCCTTGCGGGTGACCAGGGTGACCCGCGGGACGACGGCCTCGGCGAAGGCGTGCAGCAGCTTCGCGCCGCGGCGTACCACGCCGTCCCACTCCTGGCCGACGCCCGGCAGGTAGCCGGGGACGTCGACGATGACCAGCAGCGGGATCCCGAAGGCGTCGCACATCCGCACGAAGCGGGACGCCTTCTCCGCCGACGTCGAGTCCAGGCAGCCGCCGAGTCGCAGGGGATTGTTGGCGATGACCCCGACGCTGCGGCCGCCGAGCCGGCCGAGCCCCACGACGATGTTCGGGGCCCAGCGTGCCTGCAGCTCCTCCATCGGCTCGTCGAGGATCCGGTCGACCAGCGGTTTGACGTTGTAGGCGCGGTTCTTCTGCGCCGGCAGCAGCGCGGCCAGGCCTTCGTCGTCGGCCATCCCCTGCACGCCGGAGATACCCGGCCGGGAGAACAGCGAGGTCACCTTGCGGGCGCGGACGTAGGCGTCGTCCTCGGAGGTGGAGACGATGTGCACGACGCCGGACTTGCGGCCGTGGGCGGCCGGGCCGCCCAGCTCCTCCATGTCCACCTGCTCGCCGGTCACCGAGCGGACGACGTCCGGCCCGGTGACGAACACCCGGGCGTCCGGCGACATGATCACGATGTCGGTCAGCGCCGGCCCGTAGGCCGCGCCGCCGGCGGCCGGCCCGAGCACCACCGAGATCTGCGGCACCCGGCCGGACGCGCGGATCATCGCGGCGAAGACGGACCCGACACCGTCCAGCGCCTCGACGCCTTCGGCCAGCCGGGCCCCGCCGGAGTGCCACAGCCCGATGACCGGGATGCGCTCGCGGATCGCCGTGTCGATGGCCTCCACGATGTGCCGGCACCCGGCCGACCCCATCGCGCCGCCCATCCGGGTGGCGTCCGTGCAGTAGGCGATGACCTTGGAGCCGTCGATGCGGCCGCGCACCACGGACACGCCGGAGGTGTCGGTGCCGTGCAGCGGCACCAGCGAGTCCTGATCCAGCAGCTTGGCCAGTCGGACCTCGGGCTCCCGGTAGTCCAGCTGCCGCGGCCCGAGCCCGGAGCCGGACGGACCACCGCCCGACGGCGGGGCCGGCGGGGTCGTGGTCGGCGGCGCTGTGGTGGTCACGGGCAGGCTCCTACGGCAGGCGGTGGCGGGTGGCGGCCGGTGGGCCGCCGGGCGGATCAGGCGCCGGTGAAGACCAGCGCGACGTTGTGGCCGCCGAAGCCGAACGAATCGTTGACCGCGGCGGTCAGCGGCACGGTCCGGTTCTCGGTGGCCACGTCAATGTCGATCTTGGGGTCCATGGTGAAGACGTTGCGGGTGCCGGGGACGACGCCGTCGCGGACGGCGAGGAGCGTGGCGATGGCCTCGACGGCTCCGGAGGCGCCGAGCATGTGGCCGGTCATCGACTTCGTCGCGGTCACCACCGGGTGGTCGCCGATGGCCCGCAGGATGGTCTTGCTCTCGGCCACGTCGCCGACCGGCGTCGAGGTGGCGTGGGCGTTCACGTGGCCGATGTCCTTGGCGGACAGCCCGGCGGAGCGCAGCGCCTTGCCGATCGCCCGGCTGCCGCCCTCGCCGTCGGGCTCGGGCGCGGTGATGTGGTGCGCGTCGTTGGACATCCCGACGCCGGCGAGCGTGCCGTAGATCCGCGCGCCGCGGGCGACCGCGTGCGAGCGGCGCTCCAGCGTCACGATGCCGGCGCCCTCGCCGAGCACGAAGCCGTCCCGGTCGACGTCGAACGGGCGGGAGGCGGTGCGCGGGTCGTCGTTGCGCGTGCTCATCGCCCGCATCTGCGAGAACCCGGCGACCGGCAGCTGGTGGATGGAGGCCTCCGCGCCGCCGGCCAGGGCGATGTCCAGCTCGCCGGCCTTGATCATCGTGTACGCCCAGGCCATGGCCTCGGCGCCGGAGGCGCACGCCGAGACGGGCGCGTGCACGCCGCCGCGGGCCTTGACCCACAGCCCGACCGCGGCCGCCGGGCCGTTCGGCATGAGCATCGGGATGGTCAGCACGGCCACCTTGCGCAGGCCCTCGGTCTCCAGCAGGTCGTCCTGCCCGAGCAGGGTCAGCGCGCCGCCGATGCCGGTGCCGACGACGGCGCCGAGCCGCTCCGGGTCGACGTCCGGCTCGCCGGCGTCGGCCCACGCCTCGCGCGCGGCCACCAGCGCCACCTGCTGGCAGCGGTCGAGCCGGCGCGCCTCGACCCGGGGCAGTACCTCGGTCGGCTCGACGGCGAGGGGGGCGTGGATGGCCACCGGCAGCCCGTACTTCTCGACCCACGGCGCGGTGTTGGCCGTGACGCCGATCCGGCCGTCGAGCATGGCCTGCCAGGTGTCCGGCGCCGTGCCGCCGATCGGGGTCGTCGCGCCGATGCCGGTGACGACCACGTCCGTGTCGTCGCTCATCGCGGTTCACCGCCTGTCACGTCGGGTGGGGAGGGAGAAGAGGTTCCCGATGGTCCGGGACGGTCCGGTACCGGGTGCGGCCGGTCGTCCCGCGCCGATCGGCGGGGCCCGGACCTGGGGCCGGCTCCCGGGACGGCGCGGTGCGCGCGTCCCGGGAGGCCGGTGTCAGCTGGAGTTGCGGGCGATGTAGTCGACCGCGTCGCCGACGGTCTTGAGGTTGGCCAGCTCGTCGTCCGGGATCTTCACGCCGAACTTGTCCTCGGCCTGCACGGCGATCTCGACCATCGACAGCGAGTCGATGTCCAGGTCGTCGACGAAGGACTTCTCCGGCGAGACGTCGTCCTTGCTGACCCCGGCGACCTCCTCGACGATCTCGGCAAGACCGGGCAGGATCTCCTCGTTGGTCACGGTGTGTCCTTTCGACGGTGTCCGCGGACCTCCGCGGCTCTGGTGGGGTGGCACCGGCGGAGGTCGCCGCCGGCCGGTGGGGGACGGTGATCCCCGGTCCGCCGGGCATTCTGCCCGACCGGCTCCGGCCGGCCCCGGGGGCGGCGTACCGGCAGGGCCGCGGGGCGTACCGGCACGGCCACGGCGAGAGTCGGGGCGGGGGTCAGGGGCACCGGAAGACCTGCCCGGCGTAGGTCAGCCCGGCACCGAACCCGATGGCCAGCACCACCTCGCCGGAGGCGACCTCGCCCGCGGCCCGCATGCGGTCCAGCGCGACGGGGATGGACGCCGACGAGGTGTTGCCGGTGGTGACGATGTCCCGCGCGACGCGCAGGTCGTCGCGGGCGCCGGCCGAGACCAGCTTGCGGGCGATGGCGTCGACGATGCGCAGGTTTGCCTGGTGGGTGACCAGCACGTCCACGTCGGCCAGCTCCAGGCCGGCCATCCGCACCGCCCGCTCTGCGACCGGGGCGATCGCGGTGGTGGCCCAGCGGAAGACGGACTGGCCCTCCTGGTGGATGAACGACGCGCGGTCGGGGATGTTGATCGTCTCGGTCAGGTCCTCGGCGCTGCCCCAGGCGACCGGCCCCACGCCCTCGGTGTCCGCGCCGGTGACGACCACCGCGCCCGCGCCGTCCGCGAAGATGATCGCGTTCGCCCGGTCGGTGGGGTCCACCCAGTCGGTGAGCTTCTCGGAGCCGACCAGCAGCACGGTCGTCGCGGCGCCCGACCGGACGGCCTGCGCCGCCACCTCGAGCCCGTAGCAGAAGCCGGCGCACGCGGCGTTGACGTCGAACGAGCCGGGCGCGTGGATGCCCAGGCGGCCGGCGATCTGGGTGGCCGCGTGCGGGATCTGGGTGGGCAGCGTGCAGGTCGCCACGATGACGGCGTCGACGTCGGCGGCGGTGACGCCGGCCTCGGCCATCGCCTTGGCGGCCGCGATGGCACCCATGGAGACGACGGACTCGTCCGGCCCGGCGAACCGGCGCTCCTGGATCCCGACCCGGGTGCGCACCCACTCGTCGTTGGTGTCCAGGGTCTGCGCCAGGTCGTCGTTGGTCACCACCCGGTCCGGCCGGTAGTGGCCGAGCCCGGCCACCCGGGCCCCGGGTGCGCCCTGTGCGGGGCGGATGACGGCGCCGCTCATGCCGGCACTCCTTCGTGCTCGCGGACGAACGCGGCCGCGGCGTCCAGGTCGTCGGGGGTGCGCAGGGCCAGCGTCGCCACGCCCTTGAGGTCGCGCTTCACCAGCCCGACGAGCGTGCCGGCCGGCGGCAGTTCGAGCACGCCGGTGACGCCCAGTCCACGGAAGGTCGCCATGCAGCGGTCCCAGCGCACCGGGCGGGTCACCTGGTCCACCAGCAGGCGCAGGTACCGGCTGCCCGAGCCGGCACCCTCGACGACGGATCCGTCGGAGTTGGTGAGCAGCGGCCGGCGGGCGTCCGACACCGGGATGTCCGCGACCCGGTCCCGCAGCTCGTCCTGCGCCGGGGCCATGAAGGCGGTGTGGAACGCGCCCGCGACCTGCAGGGGGATGACCCGGGTGCCGGCCGGCGGCTCGGCCGCCAGCCGGCGGATCGCCGGCTCGGCACCGGCAGCGACGATCTGGCCGGCGCCGTTGACGTTGGCACCGACCAGGTCCAGCCCGGCGAGAGCGGCCAGCACGTCGTCGGCGGTCCCGCCGAGCACGGCGGCCATCGAGGTCGGGGTCACGGCGCACGCCCGGCCCATCGCCGCGCCCCGGATGCCGGCGAGCCGGACGGCGTCGTCGTCGGTGAGCACCCCGGCCAGTGCCGCGGCGGCCAGTTCGCCGACCGAGTGCCCGGCGGTGACGGCGGAGGCCGGCAGGTCGAGCGCGGTGGCGGCCAGCAGCGCGGCGGCGACGACCAGCGGCTGGGTGACCGCGGTGTCCTTGATCTCGTCGGCCGACGCCGAGGTCCCGAGCCTGGTCAGGTCCAGCCCGGCGGCGGCGGAGAACCGGTCCAGGGTGGCGGCGGCCCCGTCCGTCTCGAGCCAGGGGGCGAGCATGCCGGGCTTCTGGGAGCCCTGCCCGGGGGCGACGACGGCCAACACGCGTCGTAGCCAATCACGGAACGGTCACGACGCGCGCGGGCGGCGCGCCCGAACCTGGGCCCGGAAGTCTGGAGGATCCCTACAAACCGACGGTCGGGTTCGTTCAAGTCCCGACCGCTGCGCCGTGCGGCTCGGGGCCGCCGCCACCGTCCGGGGGCCACGCGCGGGTGTCCGGCCGTCACCCGCCGGTGGCCAGCCGCCCGGCTGTCAACGCGGCCCGCAGCGTGGCCGCGTCCCGGCTCACCCAGGGGTCGAGACCGGTCAGCTCCGCGACCCGGCGCAGCCGGTACCGCACCGTGTTGACGTGGACGTACAGGTCCCGTGCGGTCGGTTCGAGCGCGCCGCCGCGATCGAGGTAGGCGTCCAGGGTGCGCAGCAGCGTGTCGCCGGCGGCCTGCAGCGGCGCGTGGACCGTGCTGCGCAGCTCCTCGAGCGCGTCGGCGTCGCCGGCCAGCGCGCGTTCGGGCAGCAGGCGGGCGGCGGGTACGCCGCGCGGCGCCTGCGGCCAGGCGACGACGGCCCGCATGCCGGACAGCGCGTCCCGCGCCGAGCGGATGGCGCCGGGCAGGCCGACGCCGGTCGGCCCGCGGACCACCGGTCCCGCACCGAACGCCGCGACCGCCGCGGTCGCCGCCACCTCGAGCTCGTCGGCATCGCCGGCGGTGACCACGACGATCAGCCGGCCGCGGTGCTGGCCGAGCAGCAGCCAGCGCCCGTCCCGGGTGGGGACGCCCAGCGCGTCCGCCACGATGCTGCGGGCGTCGCCGTCCGGCGGGTTACCGACCAGCACGACGACGGGCCGGGTCAGGTCCCAGTCCAGCGCGGCGGCGCGGGACGCCAGCGAGTCGTCGTTCTCGCCGCGGACCAGCGCGTCGACCACGAGCGCCTCGAGCCGCTGGTCCCACGCTCCCCGGCTCTCGGCGGCGGCCGCGTAGATCGCGGCGGCGGAGAACGCGACCTCGCGGGAGTAGCGCAGCAGCGACAGGGTCACCGCGGACGCCTCGTCGGGATCGGCGGCGAGCGCCGGGAACAGTTCCTCGGCGACGGAGATGGCCACCCGGACCAGCTCCACGGTCCGGCGCAGCGACACCCACCGGACGAGCTCGCGGGGCGCCTGCCCGAACATCGATCCGACGGACGGGACGGCGGCTCCGCCCGGTCCCCGGGCGGCCTCGCCGGCGGCCAGCCAGTCGACGTACCCGGAGATCCCGGCCTGGGCGACCAGGGTGACGGCGGACCGCTGCGCCGCGGGCAGGGTGCGGAACCAGGGCAGTTTGGCGTCCATCAGGGCGACGGCGCGGGTGGCCGCCCCGCCCGCGGCCCGTTCGATGCGCCGGACCGTCGCGGTGCTCAGCCCGGCGGCCGTGGTGCTCACCCGGTCAGCGTGCCAGCCGCGCGGGCGGCGCCGGCGGGAACGGCGAAGGAGCGGACGGCGGTCCGGTCCGGTGCCCGGGTGCACCGACGGCGGTGCGGTGCGGGGCGCGCGCCGCCGAGCCCGAGGCGCGGCACGGTGCGGTGGGCGCGTGCGTGGCCCGAGGTCGGCATCGCGCGGCCGGCGGGCACGGGGACGCAGAAGGCCGGCACCGCAGTGCGGTGCCGGCCTTCGGGGACGCCGTGGCGTCGGTGCGTCGTGTCTCAGAGAGCCTGGACGCCGGTGGCCTGCGGGCCCTTCGGCGACTGCTCGACCTCGAACTGCACCCGCTGGCTCTCCTCGAGCGACTTGTAGCCGGTCCCGGTGATGG
Source organism: Nakamurella endophytica (assembly GCF_014646215.1). Lineage (GTDB taxonomy): Bacteria > Actinomycetota > Actinomycetes > Mycobacteriales > Nakamurellaceae > Nakamurella > Nakamurella endophytica. Next base: position 6,448 of record NZ_BMNA01000005.1, on the reverse strand, counting down.
CCGAGTAGTGCACGAAGACGTCGCCAGAGCCGTCGTCGGGGGAGATGAAGCCGTAGCCCTTCTCCGCGTTGAACCACTTCACAGTTCCCTGCGCCATGCTTGCTCTCCTCGAGCGTTGTCCGCGGTGATCGCGGTTGTAGGACACCCCGGGCGGGTCCTTCTCCGGCCGAGGGGATGCGCCAACCCCGTCGGAGCCACAGGCACCAGGAGAAGAGCAACAACGCCGAAAAGATACCGTGCGGCGATCGGGTGTGGCTACACCTGAAAACGATCAGCTGTCCCTCTGCCGGGCCGGCCGGACCCCGTCCGGAGCGAGCCCGTCCCACCGCACCGACCCGGTCCCGCTCCCCGGCCGGGTGGCCGGGGAGCGGGCGTCCGATCAGGAGCCGGCGGGATCCCTGGAGCGGCCGCCGCGACGGTCAGGACTCGCCGCCCGCGCTGCCGGACCGGCCGGCCCGCGGGTCGTCCAGCCGGTAGCGCTGCGCCGCCTCGGCGGCCGCGCCGCGGCGGTAGCCGTCCTGCCGCTCGAGTGCCGCGAGGGCGGCGACGACCATCGACGGTCCGTCGATGAGGTAGTGCCGGCGTGCGGCCGCGCGGGTGTCGGAGAACCCGAAGCCGTCCGCACCGAGGGCGGTGAAGTCGCCCGGCACCCACGGCGCGATCTGGTTCTGCACCGCCCGCTGGTAGTCGCTGCTGGCGACGACCGGGCCGGGCATCGCGGACAGCCGCGCGGTCACGTAGGCCTGCCCGTGGTCGCCGGCCGGGTCGAGCAGCCGGGCCCGGTCGACGTCCTCGCCGTCCCGTCGCAGCTCGGTCCAGCTGGTCACCGACCAGACGTCCGCGGCGACGTTCCAGTCGGTGGCCAGCAGCTCCTGCGCCTCCAGCGCCCAGCGCACGCCGACGCCGGACGCCAGCAGCTGGACCCGGGCCCGGCCCTCCGTCTCCCGCGCGGGGGACAGCAGGTACATGCCCTTGAGCAGACCCTCGACGTCCAGGTCGGCGGGCTCCGCCGGCTGCACGTACGGCTCGTTGTACATGGTGATGTAGTACGAGATGTTCTCGCCGGCGAGGACGCGGTCGCCGCCGGGACCGGCGCCCGTGGAGTCGTTGGTGTACATGCGGCGCAACCCGTCCCGCACGATGTGCGCGATCTCGTAGCCGTAGGCCGGGTCGTACGCCACGATGTGCGGCTGCGTCGCGGCCAGCAGGTGCGAGTGCCCGTCGCCGTGCTGCAGCCCCTCGCCGGTCAGCGTGGTGCGGCCCGCGGTGGCGCCGAGGATGAACCCACGGCCCATCTGGTCGCCCATGGCCCAGAACTCGTCGCCGGTCCGCTGGAACCCGAACATCGAGTAGAAGATGTACATCGGGATCATCGGCTCGCCGTGCGTGGCGTAGCTGGTGGAGACGGCGGTGTACGTCGCCGCCGAGCCGGCCTCGTTGATGCCCTCGTGCAGGATGACGCCCTGCTCCGACTCCTTGTAGGCCAGCATCAGGTTGGCGTCGACCGCGGTGTACAGCTGGCCGGACGGGTTGTAGATCTTCTGCGCCGGGAAGAACGAGTCCATGCCGAAGGTCCGGGCCTCGTCCGGGATGATCGGCACGACGCGGCGGCCGATCTCCGGGTCCTTGAACAGGTCGCGGACCAGCCGGACGAACGCCATCGTGGTGGCGATCTCCTGCTTGCCCGAGCCGCGCCGCAGCACGTCGTACACCTTGTCCCCGGGCAGCACCAGGGGCTTGGCGGTGACCCGGCGTTCCGGCACGAACCCGCCGAGCTCGGCGCGCCGCTCCTTGAGGTAGCGGATCTCGGGGGCGTCGTCGCCAGGGTGGAAGTACGGTGGCTGGTACGGGTCGGCCTCGAGCTCGGCGTCGCTGATCGGGATGTGCAGCTCGTCCCGGAACTCCTTGAGGTTCGCCGGGGTCAGCTTCTTCATCTGATGGGTGGCGTTCCGACCCTCGAACGACGACCCCAGGTGGAAGCCCTTGATCGTCTTGGCCAGGATCACCGTCGGCTGGCCCTCGTGCGTCAGCGCCGCCTGGTAGGCCGCGTAGACCTTGCGGTAGTCGTGCCCGCCGCGCTTGAGGGACCAGATCTCGTCGTCGGACATGCCGGTGACCAGCTGCTTGGTCCGCGGGTCGCGACCGAAGAAGTGCTCCCGGACGTAGGCGCCGTCGTTGGCCTTGTAGGTCTGGTAGTCGCCGTCGGCGGTGGTGTTCATCAGGTTCACCAGGGCGCCGTCGCGGTCGCTGCGCAGCAGCGCGTCCCACTCCCGGCCCCAGATGACCTTGATGACGTTCCAGCCGGCCCCGCGGAAGAACGCCTCCAGCTCCTGGATGATCTTGCCGTTGCCGCGCACCGGCCCGTCCAGGCGCTGCAGGTTGCAGTTGATGACGTAGGTCAGGTTGTCCAGCCCGTCCAGCGCGGCGACGTGGATCAGCCCGCGGGACTCGACCTCGTCGAGCTCGCCGTCGCCGAGGAACGCCCAGACGTGCTGCTGGGAGGTGTCCTTGATGCCGCGGTGGTGCAGGTACCGGTTGACCCTGGCCTGCTGGATGGCGTTCATCGGGCCGAGGCCCATCGACACCGTCGGGAACTCCCAGAAGTCTGGCATCAACCGGGGGTGCGGGTAGGACGGCAGCCCGCCGCCCGGGTGCGAGACCTCCTGGCGGAAGCCGTCCATCAGCTCCGCCGACAGCCGGCCCTCCAGGAACGCCCGGGCGTACATGCCCGGCGACGCGTGCCCCTGGAAGAAGACGTGGTCGCCTCCCCCGGGGTGGTTCTTGCCCCGGAAGAAGTGGTTGTAGCCGACCTCGTAGAGGGTGGCCGAGCTGGCGTAGGTCGACAGGTGACCGCCGACGGCGATGCCCGGGCGCTGCGCGCGGTGCACCATCATCGCGGCGTTCCAGCGGATCCACGCGCGGTACCGCCGCTCCACGTCCTCGTCACCGGGGAAGAACGGCTCCTCCTCGGTCGGGATGGTGTTGATGTAGTCCGTCGTGGTCAACGCCGGGATGCCGACGTGACGCTCGGCGGCGCGACCCAGCATCCGCAGCATGAGGTAGCGGGCGCGCTGCTGGCCGCCGGCGTCCACCATGGCGTCGAACGAGGCCAGCCACTCGGCGGTTTCCTCCGGGTCGACGTCCGGCAGTTGCGCGGCGATACCGTCGCGGATCAGGTGGTGCCGCGCCGACCGGCCGTCGGTCCCGCGGGCGTCACCGTTGCTGCTGGTCGAAGGGCTGCTGGTGGCAGGCGCTGCCAAGGGATCTCCTCGTCGCTGTCGGATCCGGGGCGGCCCACCGGCCCGGTCGGTGACGACCGGCCGACACGCCGGCCCGGCACGGCCGCGCGGGGGTGCACGCGACCGTCATCCAGCATCCTCCCGCACGCCCCCGACAGCCACCTCGCACCCCCGGGACGGGGCCGGTCGCGACGGTCCGCGGCGCCGCGCCGGCGACGCCGGCGCACCGGATCGGCGCCGAGGGTCTCGGTGGCGCGGCCCGCCCCGCATACTGTGGTGCAACGCGCGGGCCGGTGACAGCCGGCCGTGGCGGGATCGCAGCCGGTCAGCGGACTGCGGCGGCCGCCGTCGAGCGGCGTGACGCGGTCGGACGAGCGTGGAGAGGGTGGACAGCGCCATGAGTGGGGTGTCGGGACAGGCCGCGACCGTGGCGTCGCGGTTGGGCCTGTCCGCGGGCGACGTCGTGGGCGAGATCGGGTACGACGACGACGTCGACCACGACCTGCGGTCCGCGATCGAGGAGCTGATCCAGGGCGATCTGCTCGACGAGGACGCCGACGACGTCCTGGACGCGGTGATCCTGTGGTGGCGCGACTCCGACGGCGACCTGACCGACGCGCTGGTCGACGCGATCACCCTGCTGGCCGATGACGGGGTGATCTGGCTGCTCACCCCGAAGACCGGCACCGAGGGCTACGTCGAGCCGAGCGACATCGCCGAGGCCACCCGCACCGCCGGCCTGGCGCAGACCACGACGGTGCCCAGCGGCGGCCCGTGGATGATCGGCAAGCTGGCCCGGGCCAAGCAGGGCCGCATCCGCCGCTGAGCCACCGCTGAGCCGCCGCCGATCCACCGCTGATCCGCGGTATCGCCCGGTCCGGCCCGTCGCCCGGTCCGGGTGCACGTTTCGGGGCCGCGCCTGCGGCCGCGTCCGACCCGCCGGGCCCGTTGCGGCCGGAGAGGTGTGCCCCGTGTCCCTGGAGATCGGCGCCCCGGCGCCCGACTGGACCCTGCCCGACGCCCACCGCACGCCGGTGACGCTGTCGTCGTACCGCGGGGAACGGGCTGCCCTGGTCGTCTTCTACCCGTTCGCCTTCTCCCGGGTCTGCACCGGCGAGCTGTGCAGCGTGCGGGACGACCTGGCCAGCTTCCAGAACGAGCGGGTGCAGATCCTGGCCGTCTCGTGCGACCCGGCGCCGTCGCTGCTGGCCTGGTCGCAGGACCAGGGCTTCGACTTTCCGCTGCTGTCGGACTTCTGGCCGCACGGCGCGGTCTCCCGCACCTACGGCGTGTTCCGGGAGGACGCCGGTATGCCCAACCGCGGCACCTTCCTGGTCGACACCTCGGGCGTGCTGCGGTGGTCGGAGGTGCAGGAGCCGGGACAGGCGCGCGACCAGGCGGCCTGGCGGCGGGCGATCGACGCCCTCGCCGAGGTCTGACCGGGCGGGGCACCGGCCGGCGGCTCCGAGCGGGCCGACGGCCGGGCCGACCCGGTCGGGTCTGCGAGACTGAGGGACGGCGGGCGTGCCGGGCACGCCCGCGACGGGCGCGTAGCTCAGCGGAAGAGCACCCGGTTTACACCCGGGCGGTCGGCGGTTCGAACCCGTCCGCGCCCACCCGTCCGAGCCTGATCGGCCGTGTCCTGCGGTACCCGCCGGGTCGGCAGCCCCGCGCCTGCCAGGGTGGCAGCCCGCGCGTTCCCGGGCCGTCCGTCCCCCGCGTGCCGGTGACCCCGGTCAGGGTGGCGGGCGCAGGGCCAACGGTGCGGTGACCGGGTCGGCGTCCCGGGAGCGGGGTGCTCCACGGTCCGATCCGGACGCGGCCTCGGCCGCCGCGCTGCCGGGGCCGACTCCGGCGGGGGTCTCCGCTCGGACGGCGTCCGGGTCGGCGGTCCTGGCGCCGTCGGGGCGGTCGGCGCCCAGGGGTGCGCCGGCGACCTCGGCCACCCGGGCCTGCCGCACCTGCTCGACGAGCAGCAGCACCAGCAGCGCCCACGGCAACCAGGACATGCCCCGCAGGTACTGCTCGTACTCGGGGAACGGGTGCAGGTAGAACACCGCGCCCCAGGCGGTCGAGGCGGCGACGAACCAGAGCCGCACCGGACCGGACAGCAGGAACGCCCACGGCAGCACCCACATCAGGTACTGGGTGCTGAAGCCCGCGGTGCAGATCAGCGCGGCGCACAGCACTCCGAAGGCCCGCACCTCGGGCGGCCGGCGGCGCAGCAGGTACAGCGTCACCGCGACGCCGGCGAGCAGCAGCAGGGACCCCACGGATCCGACCGGGGAGTCGTAACCACCCTTGACGTCGACGGTCTGGATGACCACGGCCGACCACGTCCACAGCGAGACGTACGACGAGTAGCTGGTCATGTGCAGCACGTCGTGCACGGGGTCGGTGTCCAGGAAGAGCACACCGGAGAGCAGGCAGAGCACCGGCACGACCGCGGCGCCGACGAGGATCCGCAGCGCCACCACCGGTCTGCGCAGCGGCAGCACGGCCACCAGGATCACCACCGGCCAGGTCTTCGCGGCGACGGCGGCGCCCAGCAGCACGCCGGCCAACACCGGCCACCGGCGCCGCAGCAGCACGACGGCACCGAGCGCCAGGGCCAGCGCGACCGGCTCGACCTGACCGTGCAGCGACACCACCAGCAGCGACAGCGGGTTGACGGCGTACTGCAGCGCCCGGGCGGGTCCGTCGGACCTGGCCAGCCGGGCGACCAGCACGATGACGACCAGGTCGCAGAGGATGGGCGCGATCTTGACCGCGTAGACCCAGGGCAACCCGGTCTGCAGCTCGGCCGCGTGCACCCAGGGCATGAGCTCGAGGAAGTTCCACTGCCGGTGCGGCAGGTCGTGCACCGGGTCCCGGCCCTCCAGGACCAGCCGGCCGGTGGACTGGAAGTAGGAGGCGACGTCGTTCGGCGTGTAGCGCCGGGACGTCAGCGCCGCGTAACCGATCCGCAGCACCGCGCCGACCAGCACGGACACGCCGAGCGGGACGGCCGTGCGGGAGCGGCCGAGGACCAGCAGCGCGACGGTGCAGGCGGCGAGGACGATCCAGCTCAGCGCGGTGATCACCGGGCGGCCCGGTCCGGGACCGCCGTTGCAGGGCGCGCCGTCGACAGGCGCCTGCTCACGGGACGGGGATGGGTCGGCGGCGGCGTTCGCGGGTCAGGATCCACAGCGCCTCGACGCCGTCGCGCC
>NZ_BMNA01000004.1:338124-710306 GCF_014646215.1 Nakamurella endophytica | reverse complement strand
TACAAGAACCTGGTCGAGGCCGGCATCATCGACCCGGCCAAGGTGACCCGGTCGGCGCTGCAGAACGCCGCGTCCATCGCCGCGCTGTTCCTGACCACCGAGGCCGTCGTGGCCGACAAGCCGGAGAAGGCCGCCGCGCCGGCCGCTCCGGGTGGCGGTGACATGGACTTCTGATCCTGCCGGATCAGGGTCCGGTCGCCCCGGACAGCACGTCGCAGTACCGATCGCGAGGGCGGTCCCACCACGGTGGGGCCGCCCTCGCGGCGTTCCGTGGACCTTCGCAAGGTCGGGCGCAGCTGCTGCCTTCCCGGTTCGCTGCCCTTCCCCGGCACCGCCGACCGCAGCACGTCCCCGCCGACCGGACACCCTGCGTCCCTGCCGACCGGACTCTCTCCGCTCCTGCAGGGCCGGACACCTGGCGCCCCTGCGGGCCGGCTCTGCAGCCGTGCCGCCCCTGGGGTGTCGGTGGGGGAGACGGCGCAGGTCTGAATGCAGGCTGCCGCAGGTCGATCCCGCCGGCCGTCGCCGGATCGGCACGCCCGCTCGCCGCATCCGCAACGCCCGCTCGCCGGGGCGGCGTGCCCACCGGCCGGCGCGGCGCAGTGCGCCCGCCCCGGCCGCGCGGCGACCGGCTGCCTGCGGCCGTCCGTGCCGGGCATGCCCCGATCGGCGGGGTCGGGCCCGAACCCGGCGTGCTCCGTCCGGTGACCGGCGGTCCACCGGACGGCCCCACCGATGGCGCCGCGGCGCCGTGGATCCCGGGGACCGCAGCGCGAGATCGTCGGTGGGGGCGCTGCCCTCGCTCGCGGGCGGCGCCGGATCGGCCGGTCGGGGCATGGGCTGGTTCGCCGCCGCACGGCCACCGCCGGTGTCCTCCGCCCATGCCGGCGGCGATTGCAACGGACCGATGTCGAAGCGGCGACGACCCGTTGACAACGATTCTGTGAGCGTTAACACTCTGGGACACCGCTCGGTCGGCGAGGGTTCGCCGGCCGGATTGCATCCCGTGGTGCTGCCGACGAGGGCTGGGTCCCGGCCCTCGGCCGGTCGGATCGTCCTGCAGTCGCATCGTCCCCTTCGAGAAGGACTTCCATGACCCATCGTCGTCACGTCGTCGCGGTGAGCGCGCTGGCCGGAGCTGCCCTGCTGCTCTCCGCCTGTTCCACCGGGCAGAACAGCGGAGCCAACACGTCCGGCTCGACCTCGTCGAGCAGCAGCTCCTCCTCGTCCTCGGAGATGTCCAGCTCGGCGTCGGCGCCCTCGTCCAGCGGGGCGTCGTCCGGCTCCTCGATGGCGTCGGGCTCGTCCGCGACATCCGGCTCGTCGTCCGGCGGCGGCTCGGGCTCGGTGCCGCCGGCCATCGCCGCCGCGGGCGGCACGGAACTGCTCAGCGCCGCGCTGCCGCAGGGCGTCGAGGCCCAGTACGGCCCCGTCTGCAAGGGCTCGGACCTGGGCATCGGCAAGATCGACTTCAAGACGGACACCGTCGGCTGGGCGCAGTCCGAGAAGGAGGCCAACCCCTTCCGGATCGCCTCGACCGCGTCCGAGGTCGCGGAGGCCAAGAAGCGCGGCATCAAGCTGCTGACCACCAACGCGCAGTCGGACGCGCAGCAGGAGAACACCGACATCAAGGGGATGATCGACAAGGGCGCCAAGGCGATCATCTTCTCGCCGATCAACTCCACCGGCCTGGGCGACGCCATCGCGTACGCCAAGTCCAAGAAGGTCGCGATGATCCCGGTCGACCGCAACATCACCGGGGTCAAGGGCTGCCAGGAGGTCGGTCCGCAGCTCGGGTCCGACTTCGTGCTGCAGGGCAAGCTCGCCGCCGACGCCATGATCAAGGCCACCGGCGGCCAGGCCAACCTGGCCATCCTGCTGGGCGCGTCCGGGGTGAACGTCACCGACGACCGCACCACCGGGTTCCTGGACGAGCTCAAGGCCAAGAAGGCCGACGGCATCAAGGTCATCTTCCAGCAGACCGCCGACTTCACCCGGGAGAAGGGCAAGTCGGTCACCGAGACGCTGTTGCAGGCCCACCCGGACGTGAACGCCATCTACGCCGAGAACGACGAGATGGCCCTGGGTGCGCTGGCCGCGCTGGACGACAAGGGCATGGCCGGCACCGACAAGGTGCACATCGTGTCGATCGACGGGACCAAGGGTGCCGTGCAGGCGATCGTCGACGGCAACATCGACGCGGTGATCGAGTCGAACCCGGCGTTCGGTCCGTACGCGTTCGACGCGCTCGACGCGTACGTCAACGGTGACGGCGCCCCGGCCGTGACGATCACCAAGGACAACCAGTACGACAAGAGCAACGCCCAGCAGGCCCTGGACAGCGGGACCGCGTACTGATCCCGCGCGGCCGGCGCGGCCCCGTCACCGGCGCCGCGCCGGCCGTCCCACCCGTCGTACCCACGAAAGAGGCACAGTTGATGGCGACCGCCCCCTCCCCGGCGGCTCGGCCGCCGGTCCCGTCCGGGAGGCCCACCCTGTCGGTCAGGGGCGCCACCAAGACGTTCGGCCCGGTGGTCGCCCTCCAGGACGTCGACCTGGACCTGTTCCCGGGCGAGGTGCACGCCCTGGTCGGCGAGAACGGGGCGGGCAAGTCCACGCTCATCAAGCTCATCACGGGCGTGTACCCGCTGACCGCCGGCGAGGTGCGGCACCTGGGCGAACCGGTGCACTTCGGGTCCGCCCGGGACGCGCAGGTGCACGGCATCCAGACCATCTACCAGGAGGTCCACCTGGCGCCGCAGCTGTCCGTGGCCAGGAACGTGTTCCTGGGCCGGGAGCGGACCCGGTTCGGCGGGGCGCTGGACCTGCGCGCGATGAACCGGGAGGCCGCGGACCTGCTGGACCGGTACGGCATCGTCGCCGACCCGAAGAAGCCGCTCGGCGAGCTCAGTCTGGGCATCCAGCAGATGGTCGCCGTGGTCCGGGCGGTGTCGACGGACGCCTCGGTCGTCATCATGGACGAGCCGACCTCGTCGCTGGAGCCCCGCGAGGTCGACCGGCTGCTCGACGTGGTCGGCCTGCTGCGGCAGCAGGGCGTCGCCGTCGTCTACGTCTCGCACAAGCTGGACGAGATCTTCCGGGCCTGCGACAAGATCACCGTGCTGCGCGACGGCCGCCTCATCTGGACCGGCGCGGTGGCCGATACCTCGCGCCGGGAGCTGATCTCCCGGATGCTCGGCCGCGACGCCGGCGAGCTCGCGGGTGGGCAGCGCACGCAGCTGGCCGGCCGGCCGCCCGTGGACGCCGACCAGGCACCGGTGCTGGCTGCGCAGCACATGTCCCGGCGGCTGCAGCTGGACGACATCTCCGTGGTGGTCCGTCCCGGCGAGATCGTCGGCCTGGCCGGCCTGCTCGGCTCGGGCCGCAGCGAGACGGCCAAGGCCATCTTCGGTGCGCTGCCGCTGGACTCGGGGACCGTCCGGGTCGCCGGACACGACCTCGGCCGGGCGACCCCGGCGTCGCGCATCCGGGAGGGGGTCGCCATGCTCCCCGAGGACCGCAAGGCCGAGGGCATCGTCCCGGAGCTGTCGATCCGCGACAACATCGGTCTCGCCGCGCTGCCGCGGCTGACCAGGGGCGGGTTCGTCTCGCGGAAGCGGCAGAACGAGATCGTCGACGTCTTCGTCCGGCGGTTGCGGATCAAGTGCTCCAGCCCGGACCAGAAGGTCTCCGAACTGTCCGGCGGCAACCAGCAGAAGGTGCTGCTGGCCCGGCTGATGTGCCTGAACCCGCGCGTCCTACTGCTGGACGAACCGACCCGCGGCATCGACGTCGGCGCCAAGGCCGAGGTGCAGGCACTCGTCTCCGAGCTGGCCGACAAGGGGCTCGGGGTGGTGCTCATCTCGTCCGAGCTCGAGGAGGTCGTCGAGGGATCGGACACCGTCGTGGTGCTACGCGACGGTGCCGCCCTGGGGTCGCTGTTCGGCGAGGACATCACCGAGGACGCCATCATGAACATGATCGCCGGCGCCGCCGCCGAGGAAGTCCAGGCCGCCTCGTGACCGCCACGCTGCCCAGCGAGGAGACCACGCCGGCGCCGCGGTCCCCGCGGTTCCGGCGACCCGCGCGCTGGACCGAGTTCCTGCGCCGGTACGGGGTCTACCTGGCACTGCTCCTGCTGGTGCTCTACAACGTCGTGCTGACCCCGCACTACCTGCAGTGGTCCACCGTCACCCTGCTGTTCTCGCAGCTGCCGCCGGTCCTGATCGTGTCGATGGGCATGGCGATGGTGATCGGGACGGGCGGCATCGACCTGTCGGTCGGCTCCACGATGGCCATCGCCAGTGCCGTGATGGCCAAGCTGGTCGCGCCGGAGTCCTCGCACGGGCTGGGCTACCCGATCGCCGTCGCCATCGTCGTCGGACTGCTGGCCGGGCTGGCGGTGGGGGTCTTCAACGGCTGCGTCATCTCGGTCGCCAGGGTGCAACCAATCGTCGCGACGCTGAGCTTCCTGGTGGCGGGCCGCGGCATCGCCCTGGTCATCACCGGGGGTGCGCTCATCGAACTGTTCACGCCGTTCCTCGGGACCCTGCGCCGTGGCACGCTTCTCGGCATCCCCTACGTGATGCTGGTGGCGCTGGTGGTGATCCTGGTCGTCGCCGTACTGGTCGCCAAGACGGGCTTCGGGTACCGGCTGCTGGCCATCGGCGGCAACCTCCGGGCGAGCGTGCTGGCCGGCGTGCCGGTGCGGCGCACCCTGATCACGGTGTACGCGCTGTCGGGCCTGCTGGCCGCGATCGCCGGGATCCTGGCCACCGCGCGGCTGCGGGCCAGCGACCCGTCGTACATCGGCCTGCTGCTGGAGCTGTCAGCGATCACCGCGGTCGTGGTGGGCGGGACGCCGCTGCGGGGTGGCCAGGTGCGCGTGCTCGGCACCGTCGCCGGCGTCGTGCTCATGCAGATGCTGCAGACCACCCTGGTCGCCCACAACATCCCCGACTCGGTGTCGCAGATGGTGGAGGCCCTGATCATCATCGCCGCCGTGTACATCCAGCGGACCTCGTCGAGGAGTGCCTGATGAGCCATCCCGCGTCGGCCGCCACGCCGCCGCCGGACGCACCGCCCGTCCACGTCGCCACGGACACCGAGCTCGGTGCGACGGCCCGGCGGGAGCGGGTGCGGGCGCTGACGTCGGTCATCTCGCGCAACGGTGCCTTCGCCACCCTGGTGATCGTCATGGTGCTGGGCGCCGTCATGGTGCCCAGCTTCGGCACGGTGGACAACCTCCGCAACACCGCGCTCGCGGCCTCGTTCCTGGCGATCATCGCCGCCGGCATGACCTTCGTGATCATCAGCGGTGGCATCGACCTGTCCGTCGGCTCGCTGTACGCCGTGGCGGTCATCGTCTCCGCCGACATGTCGCGCTACGGGTCGCTGCTGGCGATCGTGGTCCCGATCGTGGTGTGCCTGGCCGCGGGGCTGCTGCAGGGTCTGGTCGTCGCCAAGCTCGGCCTGCCGCCGTTCATCGTGACGCTCGCCGGCCTGACCGGATGGCGCGGCCTGGTCTTCTTCATCACCGACGAAGGCAACCAGCACCCGGTGGTCCCGGGGCAGCAGTTCTTCGAGACCCTGGGCACCGGCAGCCTGCTGGGCATCGGCAACCCGGTCTGGATCGCGCTGATCGTGTTCGCCGTCGGCTGGTGGGTGCTCAACCGCACCGCGTTCGGCCAGGCCGTGATGGCCGTCGGCGGGAACGACACCGCCGCCGAGCTGATGGGTCTCCCGGTGGCCCGGGTCAAGATCGCCGTCTACGCCATCAGCGGGTTCACGGTCGGCGTCTCCGGGGTGCTGTCGACGGCGCTGTCCGGCGGCGGGCAGGAGGCTCGCGTCGGCAACGCCTACGAGCTGTCGGCCATCGCGGCCGTGGTCATCGGCGGCACGTTGCTCTCCGGTGGCGTCGGCTCGATCGTCGGCACGCTGTGCGGCATCTCGCTGCTCTACGTCATCCAGAACCTGATCGTCCAGGGCTTCAACCTGAACAGCTACGTCCAGCAGGTGGTCAGCGGGGCGTTCCTGCTGATCGTCGTGGTGCTGCAGGCCCTGCTGTCCCGGCGGGCGTCCGCGGGCTGACCCCGGCGGCACCCCGGCGGGCCGGTCGCGGGTCAGCCGGACGACCGCGGTGCCGTCTCCGGCGGCCGGACCGGCCAGGTCGTCAGGAGCTCCTCGTCACCGGCACCGTCAGCAGCCCCGTCACCGCGACTGCCGTCACCGCCCTCCGGGCCACCGGCGGTGCCGCCCCGGGGACCGGCGGTGGTTGCAGGCGCCAGGTACAGGACCGCCCGGACCCGCCGGTCCAGGGCGGCCCGGCGCCGCACCGCGGTCACCGACGCGGCGACCAGCCCGAGGGCACCGGCCAGGGCCGCGGCGGCACCGGCCGCACCGACCGGCGGCGCCGCCAGCACGGCGACCCCGGCAGCCAGGGGCAGCAGCACGCCGCTCACCAGGAGCACCAGCGCCGCCCGCCGGGCCGCCGGGAGGGCGAGCAGGGGTCGGCGGGCGGCCCGCGGAAGGCGGGTGAGCACCCGCCCGGCGGCCAGCGCGCCGAGCAGCGCGCAGCCCAGCAGGAGGACGGCTCCGACCCGCACCGCGTCGCGGTCCTGGCCGCCGTCGACCGGTCCGGCCGGTGCCGTGGCCGTCGCGACCAGGACCAGCGCCGCGAGCAGCAGGCAGGTCGCCACCGTCGCGCACCACCGGTGCAGCGACCGCCGCAGACGTCCCACCGGCGGCGGGTCCGGTCGCAGCACGGCGCCGGACGGGTCCGGGCCGGGTGCGGCCGCAGGCCGGCCGCCGGTGCCCGCCGGTCGTCGCGCGGCGTACTGCGCCCCGGGGAAGCCGGGCAGGTAGTCGGTGCCCCTGGTCCACAGCAGCCACGGGCCGAAGATCGCCGCGACCGCGAGCAGGCCGCCGCCGACGGCCGGCCCGGCCACCGGCAGCATCGGGGCGAAGAACGCCGGTAGCGCCAGCAGGCCGGCGCGGACCGGCCAGCGCAGGCTGGTGGACACCAGCCCGCGGGTGACGACGGCATCCAGCCGGGTCCGCGGCCGGACCACCCACCAGGCGGCGGCGACCGCCGCGAGAGCGGCCACGCCGGTGGCTGCCACCCACAGGCGCAGCGGGCCGGCCGGGTGCACCGCCGACCAGGGGAGGACGACCGCCGCGCCCGCGAGCACGGCCACCGACAGCACTGTCCGGACCCGCAGGAAACCGGTCACCACCGCCCGGGCGTCCGGGATCACCGCGGCGAAGGTCCGCAGGGACCGCAGCCGGATCGTGCCCAGGATGGCCAGGTACCAGAGCAGGGCGCCGAGTGCGGCGCCCAGCAGCAGGGTGTCGGCCGCCCGGCCGAGCACCAGCCCCGCCACCCCGATCGCCGCCAGGAGCGCGCCACCGCCGAGGTCGAGGACCGCGCCCGCGGTCCGCAGCCGGCGGCGGAGCAGCCGGCGGAGCGGCGGTGACCCGCGGTACGTCGCGGCGAGCGCGACGGTGCGGGCGACGGCCACCACCGGCAGCACGGTCAGCGTGCAGGCCATCGGGATCCAGCGCCAGGTGCCGGGCAGCCAGACGGCGAACAGTGCGACAGCGGTGAGCAGGGCGCCCCAGGCCAGCCGCCGCTGCAGCCGCAGGGTCAGCCACCGGTCGACGTCCGGGTCACCGGCCGCCGCCATCGCCGTGACGACGCCGGAATCGTCCACGACGTCCGCGCGGCGGCGGTGCTGCACCACCGGCGGGGGCCAGGCGGGGGCGACGGTGCGGGGGTCGAACAGCGACTCGACCACCTGCCAGCGCAGCTCGGTGCGCGCCTGCGGGTCGGCGGTCACCAGCGCGGTCAGCCGGCTCAGTGCCCAGCGACTGCCCGACCGGTCCAGCCGGGCGAGCAGTGCCTGCGCGTCGGGGTGGTCGGGCTCGACGGCCAGGATGCTGCCGGTGGCCGCGGCCGCCCGCTGGTCGTCGTCGGTGGCGGTAGGCCAGCGCCAGGGCGAGGACCGCGTCGGCGTCGTCCGGGTCGGACGCGATGGCCAGCTTGGCGACGCCCAGCGCGGACAGCGGCCGGTCCGCCGCGCGCAGGCACGCGGACAGCGAGATCAGCGCCGCCGCCGTCGCTCCGGCCACGCGGACCGCGTCCTGGGCCGCGGCCACCGCCTGCGCCGCCCGTCCGGTCCGGGACAGCACGGCGGCCAGCAGCCGCAGCGCCCACTCGTCGTCCGGTTCCACGGCCAGCGACGCCCGCACGGCCGTCTCCGCGGCGGCGAGGTCGCCGGCGTCCAGGTGCGCGCGCGCCGCCCAGCGGAGTGCGTCGGCGTCGTCCGGGCTGTCGGCCAGGTGCGCGCGGATGTCGTGCAACGCCTCGGCGGGCCGCCCGGTCTCCAGCAGCGCCTGCCACTGCCGGCGCCGCCCGGGGGCGGCCGTCACAGCAGCTTCCGGCCGGCCAGGTAGGCGAGCAGGTCGTCGTACTCGCCGCCCGCGTTGCCGTAGGCGACCACGTTCCGGGCGGACTGCAACCACGGCACGGTGGACGGGCCGATCTCGGTGAGCACCCGTTCCAGGTCGGCCATGCCGATGGGCCTGACCTGCCCGGTGCGCATGGAGTCGGCCAGCGCCAGCTCGGCCGCCGAGTCGCACAGGTGCCGGATGTCCGCGCCGGAGAAGTCCTCGGTCGCGGCGACCAGCCGCTGCACCGAGATGCCGGCCACGGGGCGCGAGGACAGCTGCGCCACCAGCATCGCCCGCCGGGCCCCGGCGTCCGGGGGGAGCACCAGCAGGGTGCGGTCGAAGCGTCCCGGCCGCCGCAGGGCCGGGTCGACGTCCCACGGGGCATTGGTCGCACCGAGGACGAACACGCCCTCGTTGTCCTCGGCGACCGAGTCGAGCTCGGTCAGCAGCTGCTGGACGGCGCCCCGCAGACCCGACCAGCCCCCACTGATCCGCGACCGGCGGTGGCCGATGGCGTCGACCTCGTCGAAGAACAGCACGCACGGCCCGTGGCGGCGGGCGAACCGGAAGATCTGCTGGATGTTCTTCTCGGCGGCGCCGAGCCAGCCCTCCAGCACGTCGGCCATCGACACGCTGGTGAAGGCCGCGCCCATCTCACCGGCGACGGCCCGGGCGATGTAGGTCTTCCCGACCCCCGGCGGCCCGTAGAGCAGCAGGCCGCCGTGCAGCCCCTTGCCGAAGGCGGCCGCGAGCTCGCGGTTGCGCAGCGGGCCCAGGAACGCGACCTCGAGCCGCTCCTTCACCTGCTGCATGCCGGCCACGTCGGACAGCCGGGTGTCGACGCGGCGCTGCACGTCCAGCGGGGCCCCGTCGAGCTCGTGCTGGGCGAACGGCGCCGGGACGTCGACGGCCACCTCGTCCTCGGCCGCCGCCCAGTCGTACCCGGACAGCTCCGCGGCAGCTCCGCTCCGGTCGGCGCGGGCGCCGGCGTCGGCGTCGGCGTCGGCACCGCGCGGCGCGGCGGAGACGTCGGCCGCCCCGGCGGCGGCGGTCTGCGGATCCGCGCCGGCCGCGGGACCGGCGGACAGGATGCGCTGCAGCGCGGCCACCGCCGCGGCCGAGCCGGGTTCGCGGCTGACCGCCAGCGCGGCGGCGGCGACGGCGTCGTCCCGGTGGCCGTCCTGCAACAGCAGGTCGGCCAGGTGCAACCGCACCGCGGTGTTGGCAGGGTCGGTGTCGAGCACGGACCGCAGTGCCGCGATCACCGCTGCATGGTCGCCGGGCACCGTCGGAGTCTAGGTGGGACGTCGCGCCCGCACGGCCGGTCCGGCCGACGGCACCCGGGCCCGGCCGTCCCGACGGGGGCGCGACCGGCTCAGCCCTGTGCGGCGCACCAGCGCAGGAACTCGTCCACCGGCACCGGGCGGCTGTACAGGTAGCCCTGGGCCAGGTCGCACCCCAGCGCGGCGAGGGAGGCGCGCTGCGCGTCGGTCTCCACGCCCTCGGCGACGGCGTGGATGCCGATCGCGTGCGCGAGCTGCACGCAGCTGGCGACGATGGCCTCGTCGCCGTCGCTCACCCCGAGTCCGGCGACGAACGACTGGTCGATCTTCAGCTCGTCGATCGGGAACCGCTTGAGGTACGTCAGGCTCGAGTAGCCGGTGCCGAAGTCGTCGACGGCCAGCACCACGCCGAGCCGGGCCAGCGCCTGCAGCGACCGCAGCGCAGCGTCCGGGTCCAGCATCAGCGCGGTCTCGGTGATCTCCAGGGTGAGCAGCGACGGGTCCAGGCGGTGCCGCTGCAGCGCGTCGGTCACCAGCCGCACCATGTTGCGGTCACCGAGCTGGCGCGGCGAGAGGTTCACCGCGACGCCCAGCCGGCGGCCCGCGACGGGCTGCCAGCCCGCCGCCTCGGCCACGGCCGCCTCGAGCACCCACGCGCCCAGCTCCCGCACCAGGCCCGAGTCCTCGGCCAGCTCGATGAACTCGCCGGGGGAGAGCAGCCCGCGGGTGGGGTGCTGCCACCGCACGAGGGCCTCGGCGCTGTGCACCGCCCCGCCGTCCAGTTCGATCCGCGGCTGGTAGTGCAGCACCAGCTCGCCACGCTCGATGCCGTGCCGCAGCTCGCCGACCCGCCGGAGCCGGTCGGCGGCCGGGTCGTTGTGCTGGGGGTGCACCTGCCAGCTGTTGCGCCCGGACACCTTGGCCCGGTACATGGCGATGTCCGCGTGCCGCAGCAACCGTTCCGGCGTGCGGGTGTCCTGGCCGGCGAAGGCGATCCCGATGCTGGCCGACGGGACCACCTCGACGCCGTCGATCAGCACGGGTTCGTTGAGCACCGACAGCAGCCGCTGCGCGAACTCCCCGATCCTGGCCGGCTCCGTGACGGCGTCGACGACGACGAACTCGTCGCCGGACAGCCGGGCCGTGACGGCCGTGCCGCGCACCGCGCCGCGCAGCCGGTCGGCCACGGTGAGCAGCAGCTCGTCGCCGGCCCGGTGGCCGAGGCTGTCGTTGACCGACTTGAAGTGGTCCAGGTCGATGAAGGCCAGCGCCAGCCCGGGACGCAGCGGCCCGCTGCCGTCGAACTGCGCCTGCAGGTAGCCGGTCAGCGCGGCGCGGTTGAGCAGGCCGGTCAGCGAGTCGTGCAGGGCCAGGTGGTGCAGGTCCGCCTCGGCGTCGACGCGCTGCGACTCCGACCGTTCCGCGGCCCGGCGGGCGGCGAGCAGCTCCCGCTCGTAGCGGCGGCGCTCGTGCGCGCTGAAGATGATCACCCGGACGGTGGCGGGCAGGTCGTCGGTGGCCGCGGTCCGGGCGGCGGACAGCAGCGCGGGACGGCGGGCGCCGTCGCGGCCGACCACCTCGACCGCCACCTCGGCCACCGCCCCGACCATGGCCAGCAACGGCTGGCCGTGCGTCGAGTACAGGATCTGGTCGCCGATCGGGAACAGCTTGGGCAGCGGGGTGCCGATCACCTCGCTGCGCTCGTACCCGGTCCACCGCAGGAACGTCTCGTTGACCCAGCCGATCCGGCCGTCGTCCCCGGTCAGCAGGTAGGCGCACGGCGCCTGCTGGAACAGCTGCTCGTAGGCCGCCGCGGACGGCACGGACACCGGCGCGAGCGGCGTCACGACGCGATGGACAGCGGGACGGGAGCGGTCGAGCGCAGGTACTCCAGGATGGCGGCGCCCGTCTCCTCCGGTGCGCTCACGTGCGGGCAGTGCCCGGTCGCGCGCAGCTGGCGGAAGGCGCTGTCCGGCAGGTGGCGGTGGACGTACCGGCCGACCTCGACCGGCGCCAGGATGTCGTCGGAGCACTGGAGCACGAGCGACGACGTGACCACCCGCCCCAGCAGGGCGCGGGCGTCGGTCAGGAAGGTGACCCTGGCGAACTGGTGGGCGATCTCGGGCCGCGTGCGGCAGAAGCTGGTGGTCAGTTCCTCGCCCAGCTCGGGCCGGTCCGGGTTGCCCATGACCATCGGCGCCATCGCGGTGGCCCAGCCGAAGTAGTTGCTGTCCAACGAGTCCAGCAGGCCGTCGATGTCCGCGGCGGTGAAACCGCCGACGTAGCCGGCCGACCGGTCGTCGACGTAGCGCGGTGACGGCGCGACCAGCACGAGCCGCGAGAACAGGTCGGGCCGGGCGGCCGCCGCGGCGGCGGCGATCATCGCGCTGATGCTGTGACCGACCAGGACGACGTCCGACAGGCCCAGCTCGTCGCAGATCTCGACGATGTCGCCGGCGTACCCGTCGATCGAGGAGTACTTGCCGAAGTCGTAGGCGTCCATGTCGGACCGGCCCGCCCCGACGTGGTCGAAGAGCACGACGCGGTGGTCCGACAGGAACTGGGGCACCAGGCGGCGCCACATGTTCTGGTCGCAGCCGAAACCGTGGGCGAACATCACGGTCGGTCCGTCGGGCCGCCCCAGCACCCGGACGTGGTTACGCTGCACGGATCCCGGCGGCATGGGATCTCCTCCTCGACTCCCGACGTCCGTAGCGTACGGTGATTTCCTGCTACGGAAAGCGATCGTCGGGGTCGAGATCGAGATCCACCCGGTCGGGGGCGGCGGCGTGTTCAGGCCGTGACGGTGGGACTCCGCGGGCTCCAGGCGGTGTTCCCGAACGGGTCGGTCACCTTGACCTGGTACCAGTGACTGCTCCCCGGCGCCAGGCCCGAATCGGTGTAGGTGTGGAACGGCAGGGTCCAGAAGTTGGTGCTGTACGTGGTCGTGTAGACGACGTTGCTCGTGCTGTCCCGGACGATCTGGTAGGTCAGCGCCTGGTTGTCGTAGTCCCACGCGGTGCCGTAGCCGACCTTGACGGTGCCCGCCGTCGACCGGGTCGCCGTGACGCCAGGGATCGTGCGGGGCGGGATCGTCTGGTACGACGGACCTCTCCTGTTCGGCGCGAGGGACGAGACGGCGAAGCGGACCAGCCCCTGCTGTGCCGTGCCGTTGACCGACGGGAACTCGCCGCCGAGCACGACGTAGCTGCTCGTCGCAGCCACCGACCAGGCCGCCTGCGACTGGCCGGTGTACGTGCCGATCGTGAGCTGCGGGTACCACTGCAGCATGGCCGACGCCGGCATGCCGTTGTAGTTCCACCCGTAGGAGTCCGGACCGATGTTCGTGGTCTTCGCCGTCGTGGTCTGTGCGAGGGCGTGCAGGTTCTGCCGCGGGTTCATCTCCGGGAACGCCCGGACGGCGGAGCAGTCGTGGGCGTGGCTGACGCTGTAGAGCACCTCGCCGACCGGCGCGACGTCGTAGGTGTCGCCGTGGCAGTCGTTGAGCACGGAGATGGCGCCGGTGTACGGGTCGGCGGCGAAGGTGCCCTCGAAGCTGGACCCGCTGCCGTAGGCGTAACCGGAGCCGTAGATGCGCACGCCGTCGGTGCGCAGGCTGGTGATCGCGCCGGACGTGGTGGCGTCCTTGATGGTGGTGTTCGCGGCCCACGGCAGGGTGGCACCCGTCGAGGTGGCCAGAGCGCCCATGCCGTACGCGTACTGCTTGTTCAACGTCGTGAACGAACCGCCGATGACGAGTCGGGACCGGTCGGGGGCCAGCACCATTGACCACACCGTTCCGTTGTCCACCGTCGGCGCCCAGGACAGGGGTGTGCCGGTGGTGGCGCTCACCGCGGCGACACTGAGCCTGGTCCTGCCGTTCACGGCGGTGAACCGGCCGCCGAAGTAGAGCGTCGTGGCGGTTGCCGCCATCGCCCGGACGATGCCGTTCGCGGACGCCGTGAAGCCGTTGTCGAGCGCTCCGGTGGCGGTGGTGAAAGCCGCGACGTGCCCGTGTGCGACCCCGTCGACCGAGGTGAAGTCACCGCCGACGTACACCCGGGAACCGTCCGGCGACGCGGTGACCACCCGGCCCTGGGCGCTCAGCGAGTGGTTGAACGTGCTGACCCGGGCCCCGGTGGTCAGGTTGTAGGCGAAGATGTTGTTGGCCGTGATCTCGCCGGAGCCCCCGGCGGCCACGCCCGGCGGCCGGGCCCTGGTGAAGCTGCCGGTGGCGTAGACCGTGGTGCCGACGATCACCTGGCTCCAGACCACGCCGTTGACCTGCCAGGTGGGCAGCGCGTCCGCGCTGACGGTGGCGGGCACGCCGGTGGCCGGCCGGGTGTCGGCTGCGGCGGTGCCACCGCCGACCAGCGTCCCGGACAGGGCGACGGCGGCGGCCAGGACGGCGACGGCCCTCCGGGCACCGCGCCGCGCGGTGGCCCGGCCGGCGCGGCGGCGGATACCGGGCGCGGTCGACGGGGCCGACCCGGGACGGGTGTCGTTCATCGGAGCCCTCCACGCAGCTGTGCGACGGCGTGGACACCGTCGAGGTCGACCGTGGCGGTGGCGCTGGCCAGCGCCGACGGCGGGAACGCGTAGAGGTAGGTGGCCGTCGCGGACGCTCCGGGCGGCAGTGAACCCGCGAAGTCCTGGGCCGTGTCGTCGTACACCGGTGCCGCGACCCTGGCCGGCGTGCCGTAGCTGGCCGACACCACCACCGCGCTGAGGTCCAGCGTGCGGTCCGAGCCGTTGCGCAGCTGGAAGGTGACGGCGGTGAACGGCTGCCCGGTGAAGTCGCCCGGTCCCCGGCCGGTCTCGCTGCCGTGCCGGACGCGTGCCACGGTCAGCACGACGCCGTCCGACCAGCGGGCCGGCAGCGACGCGGCGAACGCGCCGGCGGAGGCGGCGATCGTCGGGTGCGCGGGCCGGCCGTGCCGTGCCACCGGCGGGCTGCTCGGGGGCGCCGGTGGATCGCTGCGTTGCGGTGTGGCCGGTGCCGGAGCGGTCACGGTGACGCCGCCCCCGCCGGTCCCCGACGGCGCGCCGGCGCCCGCGGAGGTCTGCGCGGCGCAGCCGGTGACGAGCAGCGCCGCGCACGCCAGCCCGGCGGACCAGCGGCACGCGCGTCCGGTCCGGCCGCGGCCGATCTGCGGTGTGTCCATGAGCGCCCTCCCCTGGGCGTGGTGGGGAATGGGGCCGATGGCCTGACGGTCGCCCGCCGACCCGGCGGCAATCCCCCGGAATGCCTACCGGGTGATGATGGCACCCGCGGGACCGCTTCGGCAGATGGCTGCCGGAAATATCGACAGACAGTGACCGGAATGTGTCGCATTCCGCCGTGCGGCGCGCGGAGCATGGCGACCGGCAGGCGGTCGCGGCGCCGGCGGTGGCGCGCAAGGACGCGCTGCCTCGCGAAAGTCCCCCCTTCGGGCGAGGTCTCGCCGCCCACCCGGTCGGCGCGGAATGGTCGGAACCCGGCGCGGACGCCGACCTGGCCGCCACCGACGCCACACCGCGCGGGCGCGGACCGACGAGCCGGAGGAATGGCGACCACTCGTTCTCGCAGTATTTCCCCAGCATTTCCCCGGATGTCGGCGTCCGTCCGGGCGGTCGCCACGTCCGGCGGCCACCCCTGGGGGTGGAGAGCGTCTCGCGGTGAGCGGCCCGGCCCGGGACCGCCGAGCGGCGCGGCCGGCGACCCGACGACGCCGCCCCACTCTCCGTGCCGGCCGCCGGATCGGTGCCGCCGGTCAGCTGCCCTGCAGGTCCTCGCGCAGCACGGCGTAGGTCGCGACGTCCCGCCGCACGCCGCCGCGCAGCTGGGCGCCGCGGGCGACGCCCTCCTGCCGGAAGCCCGCCCGCTCGAGCGCCTTGCGCTCGCCGATGTTGTCGACGTCGGTCTCCGCCTCGACGCGGTCGAGGTCGGTGGTGGCGAACAGGTGGCGGGCGAGGAGCCGCTGCGCCGCGGCCGCGACCCCCTGCCGGCGGTGCGCCAGATCGACGTAGACACCGATCATCCAGGCGCTGCAGGGATAGCTGGGTCCGTGCAGCACGGGGATGTAGGACACAGCACCGGCGTAGGCGCCGCGGTGCAGCACGACCAGCGACCGCCCGGGCACGTCGACGGGCAGCGGGCGGGGGTCGCTGTCGACCGCGAAGTCGTCGTCGACCTCGGCCGGGGCGACCACCGCGGCGTCCCCGGCCACCTCGTCGTCGTCACCGGCATCGAGGACGTCCTCCGCGGCGGCCGGCCCGGGGCCGCTGCCGCCCGCCGGGCCCTCGGGGGTGCCGTCGGAGCGGCCGGGGTGGGCCGCAGCCGCGTCGGCATCGCCGCCGCCGGCGGCGGCCCTAGCGTCCCGCACCGTCAGCCAGACCTGGGCCAGGGCCACCGTCCCGTCGTCGACGACCACCGAGACCCGTGCCACAGCGCGAGTCTGGCACGGCGGTCCCGAGGCTCGCGGCGGGGCCGGCGGATCCGGACGACCGGCGGGGCCGGCGGATCCGGACGGGGCCGCGGTCGTCACCGCGGCGGGACGTAGTCGCCGATGCCGGCCGCCGCCTGCGACCAGATCAACGGTCTCAGGCCGGCCTGCGCCGACAGGTCCGCCTGCGCCATCGACGACACCCGCGTCGCCGGCAGCGCCGACCGCACCACCAGGCCCGGGTCCGACGGCCCGAACAGCGAGTCCACCGGGGCCGGACCGACCGTGGTCATCGCCGTGGTCACGCCCTGCCGGGTCAGCGCCCTGGCGGTGCAGGCCTCGTCGAGCAGCCGGCCCCAGCCGGCGGCGACGGCATACCCGGACAGCAGCCGCGGACCGGGGGCCGTGCCGCCGGCCGCCGCGTAGGCCCGCGCCACCGCGGCCGCCGCGGGCTGGTCCGAGCCGAAGGCGGGCGTCTGCAGCCCGATCAGCAGCCGGTCCTGGTCGGTGGCCGGCACCGACGCCGGCCGGTACCCGTCCAGCGTGGTGACGACCGGGGTGGGGGCGGTTGTCGCGGCCAGCACGGCCCCGACCCGGTCCGGCGTGGTCAACGCCAGTACCGCGGCGGCTCCGGACCAGCCGGTGGTGCTGGCGCGCAGGCCGGCACGGACGTCCAGCCGCACGCCGTTCCGCCCGGCCCACCACCGGACGCCGGCCAGCGCGTCGGCCGCGTCCGAGGTGGTGTCGGCGAGGACGCCCAGCACGGTCCCGTCGACCAGCACGCCGGTGGACGCCAGGTAGGCCAGCGCGTTGATCGCGGTGATGTCCTCGGTGGCGCCCAGCACCACCGGACCGCGGGTGGTCAGCGCGGCGGAGGAGCCGCCGGCCTCCAGCACCGGCATGCCGTCCGCGGCGGCGGCGGCGTCCAGCGCCGACCGGTCGCCGGCGGCGGGCAGTGCCAGCATCCCCAGCACCTGTGGGGCCAGCGACCGGTAGCCGGTGAGCGCGCCCCTCTCCGGGTCCGCGGTCGCCAGCTCGATGGTCCTGCCGCAGATCCCGCCCGAGG
Organism: Nakamurella endophytica; assembly: GCF_014646215.1. GTDB lineage: Bacteria > Actinomycetota > Actinomycetes > Mycobacteriales > Nakamurellaceae > Nakamurella > Nakamurella endophytica. The sequence continues at coordinate 693,081 of NZ_BMNA01000004.1, read as the reverse complement.
CGTTGACCGAGGACCGCCACAGCCGGACCCCGGCGGTGAAGCCGCGGTCGAGGTCCCGGTCGGCCAGGACGCCGAGCGTGATGGCGGAGTCGGTGACCCCGACCCCGGTGAGCATCCCGTCGGGCGTCACCGGGGTCGGGGTGGTCGCCGGCACCGCGCCGCTGGGTGCTCCGGACCGCGCCGTCGTGAGGGTGACCGTGCCGGTGGACCCGACGGTCGTGGTGCCGGTGCAGCCGGCCAGGACGGGCACCGCCAGCAGCGCGACCGCGGCGACGGCAGCGGCGGCCCGGCCGCGGGGGCGGCGCCGGCGACGCGGGGGCCGGTGCGAGGTGCCCGCCGAGGTGGCGGCGGCGGCCGGCATGCGCCCAGGCTATCGGCGCCGCCGCCCGGATCCGCTGCGCCACGGGCCGGCGGGTGCCATGCTCTGCGCGTTCCCGCCGGGCCCGGACGGCCGCACGACCGGCCGCGGGTCGCCGGGCAGGAGGCAACGGGTGGTCGGCACGGTCGTGGTCGTCACGCTGGTGGTGGCGGTGGCGCCGCTGGTCGTCGCGGCGCTGCGCCGGGTGGTCCGGGTTCCGCTGGTGGCGGTGGAGATCCTGCTCGGCCTGGCGGTCGGGCCGAACGGCCTGAACTGGGTCACCGACCGCAGCCTGCTCGACCTGTTCTCGGGGTTCGGCCTGGCGATGCTGTTCTTCATGGCCGGCAGCGAGATCGAGTTCCGGGAGGTCCGCGGGCGCCCGCTGCGCCGGTCCGCGCTCGGCTGGCTCGTCTCGCTGGCCGCCGGCCTGGCCATCGGCATCGCGGTGGCGCCGAGCGCCACCGTCGGCGTCTACATCGGTGTCGCGTTGACCAGCACGGCGCTGGGCACGCTGCTGCCCATCCTGATCGACTCCGGCGACCTGGGCAGCCCGTTCGGCACGGCGGTCGTCGCGGTGGGCGCGATCGGCGAGTTCGGCCCGCTCGTGGCGATCTCGGTGTTCCTGTCCAGCCGCACCGCGGGGGCGTCGGCGACGGTGCTGGTGGCGTTCGTCGTGCTGTCCGCCGGGGCGATCGTGCTGGCCGCCCGGGGCCGGCACCGGGGCCTGCACCGGCTCAGCGCCGCGACGCTGCACACCAGTGGCCAGTTCGGCGTCCGGCTGGTGATGCTGGTGGTCACGGCCATGGTGGCGCTGAGCCTGGAGTTCGGCCTCGACATGCTGCTGGGGGCGTTCACCGCCGGCGTGCTCACCCAGTACTTCCTGGCCAGCGCCCCCGCCGCGGACTCGCGGGAGATCCGCTCCAAGCTGGCCGCCGTCGCCTTCGGCTTCCTGGTGCCCATCTTCTTCGTGGAGACCGGCGCGCACTTCGACCTGCCGGCGCTGCTGCACGACCGCCGGGCGCTCGTCCTGCTGCCGGCCTTCCTGGTGCTGTTCCTGCTCGTCCGGGGGTTGCCCGGGCTGCTCTCCGCACCGGCCGGCGCCAGCCGGGCGGACCGTGGCGCGCTGGTGCTGATGAGCGGGACCGCCCTGCCGATCATCGTGGCGGTGACGGCCATCGGGGTCGACCGGGGCGAGCTCCCGGAAAGCCTGGCCGGCGCCCTGGTCGGCGCCGGGCTGCTGTCGGTCCTGGTGTTCCCGGTGCTGGCGCTGCTCGTCCGCGGCCGCCCGGCGCCGCTCGGCACCGGATCCATGGTCGGCGACGTCACCGGGCCGCCCGCCGTCGCCGCCGGCGACGGGGTGGTCCGCGACGCCGTGCCCGAGGAGGCCTGAGCCGGCCGCCGGCGCGCCGGTCGCTTCGCTGCCCTACCAGCTCCGCCCGCCGCGCCGGGCCGCAGCGCCGCCGACGGACCGCCGGCTCAGGCCGGGGCCGGTTCTCCGGGGAGCGGGTGCCGGTAGAACGGCTCGGGCAGCGGCGGCAGCGGATCCGCGCCCAGGATGAGGTCGGCAGCCTTCTCCGCGAGCATCATCACCGGCGCGTAGATGTTGCCGTTGGTCACGTAGGGCATGACGGAGGCGTCGACGACACGGAGCCCCGGCACGCCGTGCACCTGCAGGGTCGCCGGGTCGACGACGGCCATGGGGTCGGAGTCCGGGCCCATCTTGGCCGTGCAGGACGGGTGCAGCGCCGTCTCGGCGTCCGCCGCCACCCAGTCCAGGATCTCCTCGTCCGTCCGTACCGAGGGCCCCGGCGACGTCTCGCCACCGTCGAACGGCGCCATGGCCGGCTGGCCGAGGATGTCCCGGGCCACCCGGACGGCCTCCACCCACTCGCGCCGGTCCTGCGCGGTGGACAGGTAGTTGAACCGCAGGGCGGGGTGGCGGCGCGGGTCGGTCGAGACGATGCGGACGTCGCCCCGGGCGTCCGAGTACATCGGTCCGATGTGCACCTGGTAGCCGTGACCGGTCTGCTGCACCCGGTCGCTGACCGTCCCGTCGTAGCGGACGGCGACCGGCAGGAAGTGGAACATCAGGTTCGGGTAGGCCACATCGTCGTTGGACCGGACGAACCCGCCGCCCTCGAAGTGGTTGGTGGCGGCGGGACCGCGGCGGCCCAGGATCCACTGCAGGCCCACCCACGGCTGCCGTGCCCGCGACAGGTACGGCTGCACGGTGACCGGCTGGGTGCACGCGTGCTGGATGTACACCTCGAGGTGGTCCTGCAGGTTCGCCCCGACGCCGGGCAGGTCGACGACCTGGCGGATGCCCAGCGGCCGCAGCACGTCGGCCGGGCCGATGCCCGACAGCTGCAGCAGCTGCGGGGTGTTGATCGCGCCGCCGCACAGCACGACCTCGCCGGCCGAGACGGTGTGCGCGACGCCGCCGCGTCGGTAGTGCACGCCGGTGGCCCGCCCCTGCTCGATGCGGATGCCGGTGACCAGCGACAGCGTCCGCACGGTCAGGTTGGGCCGGGACAGCGCCGGGCGCAGGTAGGCCCGCGACGCGGACAGCCGGCGGCCGCGGTGCACGTTCCGGTCGAACGCGGCGAAGCCCTCCTGCCGGAAGCCGTTGACGTCGTCGGTCAAGGGGTAGCCCGCCTGCACGGCCGCCTCGAAGAAGGCGCCGAACAGCGGGTTGCGGGCCGGGCCGCGCTCGAGCACCAGCGGCCCGGAGTGCCCGCGGTACGGGTCGGACAGTCCTGCCGCCAGGCAGTTCTCCATCCGCCGGAAGTACGGCAGGCAGTGCGCCCAGTCCCACTGCGCCATCCCGGTGTCCGCGCCCCAGCGCTCGTAGTCCATCGGGTTGCCGCGCTGGAAGATCATGCCGTTGATCGAGCTGGAGCCGCCGAGCACCTTGCCGCGGGCGTGGGCGATGCGCCGGCCGTGCAGGTGGGGCTCGGGCTCGGACTCGTAGCACCAGTCGTACAGCCGGTGGCCGCTGGGGAAGGTCAGTGCCGCGGGCATCTGGATGAACAGGTCCCACGGGTAGTCGCTGCGGCCGGCCTCGAGGACCAGCACGGACCTGCTCCCGTCGGCGGTGAGCCGGGCGGCGAGCGCGCAGCCGGCGCTGCCGCCGCCGACGATGACGTGGTCGTAGGACTCCGTGGCGGTCACTCGGCTCCGATCGACGGGTCGGTGGGGGACGGGCGGGCGCCGGATCGGTGGCCACCCTGCTGCGGGTCCGGTCGGCACCCGCACCGCCGGGTGCGTCGGAGGTCCCGGCCGCACCGGGAGCGCGGTCGGCGGTGCCCGGCCGATGGGCGCTGCGGCCCGGGACCTGTCCGCACCCGCGCGTCGGCCGGCGTGCGCGCCGCGGCCTCCAACCCTAGGGTTGCGTCATGGGCAACGCCGACGGATCCCCGGCCAGCGCGGTCCAGTCGGTGGACCGGGCCGTCACGGCGCTCGAGGTGCTGGCCCGGTCGGGGACCGCGGGGGTGTCCGAGGTGGCCGCCGCCCTCGGCGTGCACAAGTCCACCGCGTCCCGGCTGCTCGCGGCGCTGCAGGCGCGCGAGCTGGTGGAGGTGGCCGGCGAGCGCGGCCGCTACCGGCTCGGCTACGGGGTGCTGCGGCTGGCGTCCGCGATGGGTGGACGGCTCGACGTGACCACGCAGGGGCGCGAGGTGTGCGAGGAGCTGGCCGAGGAACTCGGGGAGACGGTCAACATCGCGGTCCGGCAGGGCCGGACGGCGGTCAACGTCCACCAGGCGCACGGCTCCGCGGCGGTGAGCGTCAACAACTGGGTGGGCCGGCCGACGCCGCTGCACGCCACCTCGTCCGGCAAGGTCCTGCTGGCCTTCGCCGACCGCGGTGCCCGGGCACGCACCCGCGGGACCGACGGGCCGCACGGCCCGTACGGCCCGTACGGCGCGGCGCGCACGGGCGGACCGGCCGGCACGACGACCGACCTCGAGCGCTACACCGACCACACCGTCACCGACCCGGACCTCCTCGAGGCGCAGCTCGAGCGGGTCCGGGTGGACGGCTACGCGGTCACCGTGGGCGAGTACGAGGTCGGTCTCAACGCCGTCGCAGCGCCGGTCTTCGGCGCCGACGGCGCGCTGGTGGCCGCGGTGTCGCTGTCCGGCCCGTCGTTCCGTCTCCCCGAGAGCCGGCTGCCCGAGGTCGCGCCGCGGGTGGTCGCCGCGGCGATCCGGGTCGGCGAGCGGATGGGCCACCTGGGCTGACCGCCGGCGGCCGGCCGTCACCGAGCCGTCACCGGGCCACCCTGCTGCCTGCACCGGGTCCGTCACCCGGCGGTTCACTCGCCGATGGCGGCGCGCAGCCACTCGTGGAACGCGCCGATGTGGTGCTCGCTCGGGACCAGCACCCCGCCGTCCCGGTACAGCCGGGACGACATGGCCGGCTGGCAGCGCTCGCAGGCCTCGAAGTCCTGCTGGTTGACCCGGTGGAACAGCTCGACCGACTTGCTCACGTCCTTGCCGGACTCGACGACGCTCGGCAGGTACAGCCAGTCGCACTCGACCACCGTCCGGTCCACGGCCATCGGGTACATCCGGTGGACGATCACGTGGTCCGGGACCATGTTGACGAACACCTGCGGCTTGATGGTGATCGCGTAGTACTTGCGGTCCTGGTCGTCGGCAAGCGTGGGGATGGGGTCGAGCCCGGCGGAGCCGTCGACGGTGAAGCCCTCGACGTCCGCGCCGAACGCCGCCCCGTGGTTGACGTAGTACTGGGCGGCGTAGCCGTCGGCGAACTCCGGCAGCACCTCGGTGAGCTCGGGGTGGATGGTCGCGCAGTGGTAGCACTCCATGAAGTTCTCGACGATCAGCTTCCAGTTGGCCCGGACGTCGTAGACGATCCGGCGGCCCACGGACAGCGTGTCGACCTCGTAGTGATCCAGATTGGCCACCTCGCCGAGCCGGTTCACGACCTCCTGCAGCACGGTGTCCTCGAAGCTGGGCGGCTCGTCGGCGAGCGAGACCCACACGTAGCCGAGCCACTCGCGCACGTGCACCGCCCGCAGGCCGTACTCGGTCCGGTCGATGTCGGGCATGCGGGTCAGGTTCGGGGCGGCGACGAGCTTGCCGTCCAGGTCGTAGGTCCAGGCGTGGTACATGCATTGGAACGCCCGGCCGACCGACCCTTCCCCGTCGCTGCAGATGCGGGCGCCCCGGTGCCGGCACACGTTGAGGAATGCTCGTATCTCGCCGCGCCGGTTCCGCGACACGATCACCGACTCGGCCCCGACCTGGACGGTGCGGAAGCTGCCCGGCCGGGGGACGTCGGAGCCGCGGGCGGCGCAGAACCACATCCGCTCGAAGATCGTCGCCTGCTCGAGGGCGAACAGCCCGGGATCGGTGTAGTACCGGCCGGGCAGGGTGGCGATCAGGGACTCCGGCAGCTGCGTGCTGGTCATCGGTGCCTCTCGGGAAGCCGGACAACGGGCGGGGGACCGGCGGGGCCGGCGGGGATCACGGGACGGCGGGGACCGGCTGCGGGGTGGCCAGGCTGCGGCGCAGCCGGGTGAACAGCTTGGTCTGGTTCATGCCGAGGACGGCGACGGGCTCGCCGTGCCGCCGGTAGACGGCCAGCACGGACGCGTCGGCGGGGTCGCCGGCCTCGACGGTGACGGTCTCGTCGCCGTGCCGACGGCCGGCGAACTGCACGCGCACCCCGTACTGGTCGGACCAGAAGTACGGCGGGCGCGGCGGCGGGTCGGCGCGGCCCTCCAGCAGCAGCCGGGCGAGCACGGCCGGCCGTTCCCGGGCGTCCGTCCAGTGCTCGACGCGCAGCGGCCGGCCGAGCACCGGGTCGAACCACGCCGAGCAGTCGCCGACCGCGTACACGCCCGGGGCGTCCGTCGCCCCGACGGCCGAGCAGACCACTCCTGCCGACAGGTCCAGCCCGCTGCCGACGAGCCAGTCGACCGCCGGCGCGGCGCCGATCCCGGCGACCACGACGTCGGCGGGGACGACGGTGCCGTCGGCCAGCTCGACGCCGGTGACCCGGTCGGTGCCCTGCACCCCGGCCACCGGCACCCCGCACCGGAGGGTGACCCCGTGGCGGGCGTGCAGCCCGGCGACCACCGTGCCCATCTCCTCGCCGAGCGGCCCGGCCAGCGGGGTGGCAGCGGCCTCGAGCACCGTGACGTCGAGTCCCAGACCGGCGGCGGTGGACGCCACCTCGGCGCCGACCCAGCCCGCCCCGATGACGACGAGCCGCGCCCCCGGTACCAGCTCGCCGCGCAGTGCAGCGGAGTCGGCGACGGTCCGGACGGTGTGCAGGCCGGCGGGACCGGTCAGCCGGCGCGCCCTGGCACCGGCGGCCAGCACCACGGCGTCGGCCGTCCACTCCCGCCCGTCCCCGGTGGAGACCACCCGGCGGGCCGGGTCCAGCGCCACCGCGTGGACGCCGAGGTGCCAGTCGACGTCCAGGTCCTCGCCGTCGGCCTCGAGGCGGAGGTCGTCGGTACCGACCCGGCCGGCCAGGAATTCCTTGGTCAGCGGCGTCCGGTCGTAGGGGCGCTCGGTCTCGTCGCCCAGGACCGTGACCCGGCCGTCGTAGCCCTGCCGGCGGAGCGCCTGTGCGGTCGCATGGCCGGCGAGCCCGGCCCCGACCACCAGGACCGAGCGGGGCGGTGCCGGCGGCACGCTCACCGGCCGACCGGGCCCCGCAGCACGCCCGGCGGCAGCCGGGGCGGCTCGGTGGACAGCGTCACCACGATCTCGCCGTCGACCACCTCGGCGCGGTGCGCCCGGACGCCCACCTTGGCCGGGGGTGCGTCGACCTCGCCGGTGCGCAGATCGAAGGTCGAGGCGTGCAACGGGCACTCGACGGCGCAGCCCTCCAACCAGCCCTCGGACAGCGAGGCGTCCTGGTGGGTGCAGGTGTCGTCGATCGCGAAGACCTCGCCGTCGTCGGTGTGGAACACGGCGATGGGCGGGTCGACCTCGTCCACCCGCAGAGCCTCACCGCGCGGCAGGTCCGCCAGCGGGCAGACGCGCACGGTCCCGGGCTGGGTCACGTCGCACCTCGCTCTTGCGTCCAGCACAACACGCCTCGCCGTCCGCAACAGCTTGCGGTCCGGTCCAGGAGGTGTCAAGGAGGCGCCCGCCCCGCGGCACCGTCGGCTCCCGGACGTCCGGGCCGCGGTCGTGGCGGCCCGCCACGGGGCGGCGGGACGTGGACCTGCCGACGATCACCGGCCGGGGTGGCGTCCGCGGGGCGGCTCCCGGAATGCCGTCGGTCACAGTTGCCGCTGCGTCCGGACGTGATGCCGCCATGCTGGTCCGACCAGGGAACGAACCTCCGGACGGCTGACGCGTCTTGCGACACGGCGACGGCCCGCGGACCGCTCGCCGCACCGGACAGGGATGATGTCGGTGACAAAACGCCGCACGACACGGAGGCATTGATGGCGCGCCAGGAGCAGGTCGAACTCGTCGACGACATCGACGGCGGCCGCGCCGACGAGACAGTGCGCTTCGCGCTGGACGGCGCCTCCTACGAGATCGACCTGAGCCGCAAGCGGGCGACCGCGCTGCGCAAGTCGCTGGCCGAGTTCGTCACCGCCGCCCGCCCGACGCGGCCGGCGCGCGCCACCGCCGTCCGCCGTCCCCGCCCCGGCAACGACGTCGGTGCCACCGCCGCGCAGATCCGCGAGTGGGCCGCCGCGCAGGGCATCGCCATCAGCGAGCGCGGCCGCGTCGCCGACAGCGTCCGCGAGCAGTACCGGGCCGCCCACCAGTAGCGGCGGGGCTCCCCGGTGCCACCCCGTCCGGTCGAGCCGACCGGTCCGCTCCCGTCCGCGGGCGACGATCCGACGACGGCCCCGGAACTCGCGTCCGGCCGGCTTCCGGACGCCGCGACCGGGGATCCGCGACCGGGGCGGGCGGTCGTCGTCGGTGGCTCCAGCGCGATCGGGCGCACGGTCGCGGTGGAACTGGCCGGGCTGGGGTACGAGATCGAGGTCTGGGGCCGCGACGTCGGGCGACTGGCCGCGGCGGTGACCGCGTGCCGGGCCGCCGGCGTCGCGGCCCGGTCCTGTTCGGTGCAGCTCGAGCAGCCGGACTCGGTGCGGGCTGCGCTGGCCCGGTCGGGGATCGGCGTCCCGGCACCACCCGGGACCCTGCCGCTCCGGGTGGTGGTGTGGGCGGCCGGCGTCTTCGACTGGGCGCCCGCCGACGAGGGGGATCCGGACATCTGGTCGCGACTGCTCGAGGTGAACCTGGTGGCGGCGGCGCGGGTGACCACGGCCGTGCTGCCCGCGCTGGCCGCCGCGGCCCCGAGCGCGCTGGTCTACCTCGGATCGACCGCCGCGCACCTGTCCTTCCCGAACAACGCCGCGTACGTGGCCAGCAAGCACGGCCTGGCCGGGCTCGCCGAGGCGGTCTTCCTGGACGTGCGGGACCGTGGCGTCAAGGTGTCCCTGGTCTCGCCCGGGCTGGTCGCCGCCGGCGCCGGGCTGCGGTCGCCGGCGGGACGGCAGCGACCGGAGACCCTGCTCGACCCGGCCGACGTCGCCGCTGCCGTGCGGTTCGTCGTCACCTATCCGGCGCGGGGCTGCCCGACGCTGGTCCGGGTCGAGCCGCAGCGCAGCCCCTGACCGGCCCGTGCTCCGCCGGGCGGCTCCGGATCAGCCCTCCAGGAACGCGACGACGCCGAGCGCCAGGGCGTGCGCGTACGCCCGCTGCCCCTCCGGCGAGCTCATCGTGGCGGCCTCGCGCGGGTTCCGCATGTTGCCCAGCTCGACGAGGATCTTGGGTCGGGTCGACAGGTTGAGGCCGGTGAGGTCGTCGCGGGTCCACAGCCCGTCGCTGCCCAGGGTGTTCGACGCCGGGAAGCCCACCTGCTCGAGGCCGTCGCGGATGGCGCGGGCGAGCTGCAGGGACCGGGCCGCCATCGCCGGGCCGTCGGTCGGCCTGCCGTTGGTCAGCACGTAGAAGCCGCGGACCTTGGCGTCCACCCCGTCGCCGTGGATCGACACCACGGCGTCCGCGTGCGCGTCGTTCTCGATGCGGGCCCGCTCCGGGGTGCACGGCCCCACGCCGTCGTCGCTGTGCCGGGTGAGCACCACCCGGATGCCGCGGGCGGCCAGCTCCTGCTCCAGGTACTGCGAGACGTGCCAGGTGAAGGCGTGCTCGGGGTAGCCGTCGTCGGTCTCGGTGCCGGTGGTGTTGCAGACGTTCTCGTACCCGTTCCCGCCGTCGATCTTCTGGTTGATGATCTCGGGGTGGTTGGCGTTGTCGCCGTTGTGCCCGGGGTCGATGGCGACGATCTTGCCGGCCAGGCCGCGGGCCGCCGGCCGGGAGGTCCCTGCCCGCGAGGTCGACGGCTGGGCGGTGCTCCGCGGTGCCGCCGTGGTCCGTGACGGGCCGGCGGTGTTCGCCCCTGGCGTCGTGCTGGGTGCCGACGTGCCTCGGGTGGGCACGGTGGGCACGGTGGGCACGGCGGGCTCCGGCGCGGCGGTCGCCGCCGGGTCGGCCGAGGTGGTCGCGGTGGCCCGGGTCGCCGGCGGGGTGAGCGTGGTCGTCACCGTGACGACGACCGGCGCCGGTGCCGTCCGGGGCGGCGCGGGCCGGGACGAGGTCGGCCGGGCCGGCGCCGTCGTCCGCGCGGTCGTCGTCCGCGCGGTCGTCGCCGCGGCGGTGGGGGAGCCGGGGACGGCCGTGCCGCCGAGGCCGGGGACGGTCACCTGCGGGCCGGTCGGGCCGGTGACCGACGCCTCGAGCACCGGCGACGGGGTGCCGGTCGACTCCCGCGGCTGCGCGGCCGGCAGCGTCCCGCACGCGGCCGTGACCAGCGCGAGGCCGAGCCCGGCGGCCAGCAGGGCGGCGCGACGGCCGGTGGCGAGGGCCGCCCGGCGACCGCGTGCACCGGCCGCCCGGCGACCGGGCCCGCGAGCAGCGTGGCCGTGTGCCTCTGCCACCCGTCGGCCGGCGGCTGCCGGGGACGGACTGCAGCCACCGGAGCGCGCTCTGTGATCCATGTGAACAGAGTGACAGATGTTGACTCGGGCGCAAGGGTGCCGCCGTCGTCCGCCCGCGGACCCGGCCGGCAGGGCGGACACCCCGCCCGCCAACCCGGGACGCCCGGCGGCCCGGCGGTCAGGACGGGCTGTCGGGCCCGGCCACTACCCTGGACGACCTGGAGGCACCTGCCTCGGAGGGAGCACCATGCAACCAGGAATCCCCGACCTGCGGCGGATCGTCCTCAAGGCCCAGCAGATGCAGGCCGAGGTCGAACGGACGCAGGCCGCGCTGGCCGACGCCGAGGTGACCGGCCACGCGGGCGGGGGCCTGGTCACCGCCACCGTCAGCGGCGAGGGCGAGCTGCGGCAGGTCCGGATCGACCCGTCGGTGGTTGATCCGTCGGACGTCGAGACGCTGGGCGACCTGGTGGTGGCGGCGGTCCGGGACGCCACCCGGCAGGCCGCCGAGCTGCGGGAGGACGCCATGGGCGCCGTCACCGGCGACCTGGCCGGCGAGTTCGACCTGTCCGCGCTGGGCCTGCCCGGCTTCGGGCCCGGGCCGGGCGGTGTCGTCGACGCGTCGCCGGCGGTCCCGGACACCGGGACGCCCGACGACCGGCCGGGCGCCGGGCCGGACACCGGCCGGGCCGGCGGGGCCTGACCGCAGGTGTACGAGGGCCCCGTCCAGGACCTGATCGACGAGCTCGGCCGGTTGCCCGGGATCGGGCCGAAGTCCGCGCAGCGGCTGGCCTTCCACCTGCTCACGACGGACGCCGCGGACATCACCCGGCTGCAGCAGGCGCTGCAGCGGGTCAAGGACGAGGTGCGGTTCTGCATCGAGTGCGGCAACGTCGCCGAGGGCGAGCTGTGCCGCATCTGCGCCGACCCGCGGCGGGACGCCGCCTCGATCTGCGTGGTGGAGGAGCCCAAGGACGTCGCCGCGGTGGAGCGGACCCGCGAGTTCCGCGGCCGCTACCACGTGCTCGGCGGCGCGATCTCGCCGATCGACGGCATCGGCCCGGACCAGCTGCGGATCGCGCCGCTGCTCCGCCGGATCGCCGAACCCGGCGTCCGCGAGGTCATCCTCGCCATGGACCCGAATCTCGAGGGCGAGGCGACCGCCACCTACCTGGTGCGGTTGCTCCGCACCTTCCCCGACCTGTCGGTGACCCGGCTGGCCAGCGGCCTGCCCGTCGGCGGCGACCTCGAGTACGCCGACGAGGTCACCCTGGGCCGGGCGTTCTCCGGCCGCCGTGCCGTCGACGCCTGACGCCCGGCCTCCGGAGGCGCACCGCCCGGCGGGCGTGGACCGCGGGCCCGGTGCGGTCGACCGTGTCGCCGCCGCCACCCTCGACCTGCTCGCCCGGCGGCCGGCCGGGCTGGGGCCGGTCCGGCTGGTCTGCGTGGACGGACCCAGCGGCTCCGGCAAGACCACCTTCGCCCGGCGGCTGGTACACCGCGCCCGGTCGGCCGACCGGACCCGGGTCGTGCGGCGGGTCGGTACCGACGCGCTGGCGACGTGGGCTTGCCCGTTCGACTGGTGGGACCGCCTCGAACAGCAGCTGTTCGAGCCGCTCGCGGCCGGCCGGCCGGGACGGCTGGTGGTCAACGAGTGGGTCGACGGCGTCCCCCGGCCCGGCCGCCCCCTGGTGGTGCCGGTCCCCGACGTGCTCGTGCTGGAGGGCGTCTCGGCCGGGCGCCGCGCCGTCGCCGGCCGGGCCGGCGTCCTGGTGTGGGTGGAGGTGCCGGACGCCGCCCGGCGGCTGGACCGGGCCGTCGCCCGCGACGGCGAGCAGCTGCGGGGCGAGCTCGCCCGCTGGCAGCGCGCCGAGGCCGGACACTTCGCCGGCGAGGACACCGCTGCACGCGCGGATCTCCGGCTCGACCCGACCGGCGACGCAGATCCTGCGTGACCGGTCGCCGGCCGGCGGCACCCGGTGCGGAACCGGCCGGAAATGCGGCGGTCATCTGTCCGGGTGAGGATCTCGGCTGTCCCCGTCCGCGGACGGGACGGTAACGATGCGGTCAAGGTTGTGGGCAGCCGCCGCAGGGGCGCTCTAGGTTCCTCGGATGCCGTACCGGAGCGGGAGGCGCGCCTGCCGTTCCGGGTCCTCCCAGCTCAGGCGAAAGGTCGATGCAGATTGAGGTACGGACGCACGCGCTCCAGAGCGCTCCAGGCGGGCCTGGCCGCGGCGGTGGCCGTGACGCTGGCCGCCTGCGCCAACTCCAACCGTGACCAGAACAGCAGCTCGTCGTCCTCGAGCCAGACCGGCGGCGCCGCCACCGGCGCGACCGGCGCCACCAGCTCCGCGGACACCGGTGCGGCGCCGTCGTCGGGCGGGTCGACGTCGTCCGGCGGCGCGGCGACCGGCTCCTCCGGGTCTGCCACCAGCAGCGGCGGCGGGGGCGGCGAGACCGACGGGACGTTCATCTTCGGCGCCGCCGGCGCCCCGAGCATGTTCGACCCGCTGTACGCCACCGACGGCGAGACGTTCCGGATCACCCGGCAGATGACCGAGGGCCTGGTCACCTTCAAGCCGGGCACGGCGGACGTCGAGCCGGCGCTCGCCGAGTCGTGGACGACCAGCAAGGACGGCCTGACCTGGGACTTCAAGGTCCGGTCGGGTGTCACGTTCAGCGACGGCACGCCGCTGGACGCCAAGGCGGTCTGCTTCAACCTGGACCGCATGTACTCCCAGACCGGTGCCGGCGCGACACAGGCGCAGTACTGGTCGGACACCATGGGCGGCTTCAAGGGCGACACCAAGACCCCGTCGGTCTACAAGTCCTGCACCGCCAAGGGCGCGTCGGACGCGGTCGTCACGCTGACCCGGTTCACGTCGAAGTTCCCGGCCATCCTCGGGTTGCCGTCGTTCTCGATCCAGTCGCCCACCGCGCTGGCCAAGTACGACGCCAACGACGTCAAGGCCGAGGGCGACTCGTTCGTCTACCCGGCGTACGCCACCGACCACCCCACCGGGACCGGTCCGTTCGTGCTGACCAAGTACGACAAGGACAACAACACCGTCACGCTCACCCGGAACGAGAACTACTGGGGGGAGAAGGCCAAGTCGAAGACCTTGATCTTCAAGATCATCCCGGACGAGACGGCGCGCAAGCAGGAGCTGCAGGCGGGCACCATCGACGGCTACGACCTGCCCAACCCGGCGGACTGGGACGACCTGAAGAGCGCCGGGTTCGACGTGCTGGTCCGCCCGGCGTTCAACATCCTGTACCTGGGCTTCGACCAGAAGAATCACCCGGCGCTGCGGGACCTCAAGGTCCGGCAGGCCATCGCGTACGCCCTCAACCGCGAGCAGTTCGTCAGCTCGCAGCTGCCCGAGGGTGCGAAGGTGGCCGAGGAGTTCTACCCGGACACGGTCGACGGGTACACCCCGGACGTCACCAAGTACCCGTACGACCCGGACAAGGCCAAGCAGCTGCTCGCCGAGGCGGGCGCCAGCAACCTCACCCTGAACTTCTGGTGGCCCACCGAGGTCTCGCGGCCGTACATGCCGGACCCCAAGGCCGTCTTCACCGCGTTCAAGGCGGACCTGGAGGCCGTCGGCATCAAGGTCAACGAGTCGTCCAAGCCGTGGAACGGCGGCTACCTCGACGGCGTCGACGCCCGCAAGCCGGACCTGTTCCTGCTCGGCTGGACCGGCGACTACAACACCCCGGACAACTTCATCGGGACGTTCTTCAGCGACCCGACGAGCCGGTTCTCCACGGAGAACGCGCCGTGGGGTGCCACGCTGTCCAAGGCGCTGGCGGCGGCGGACTCCGAGCCGGACGACGCCAAGCGCAACGCCGAGTACGTCGCGCTGAACAAGCAGCTGCTCGGCGAGTACCTGCCGGCGGTGCCGATCTCGCACTCGCCGCCGGCCATCGTGGTCTCGTCCAAGGTGCAGGGCTTGGTGCCCAGCCCGCTGACGGACGAGAAGTTCGCCCCGGTGTCCAAGACGTCCTGACGCCGTCGGCCGGGCGGGCGGGGACCGCGGGTCCCCGCCCACCCGGCCGGACGGGCCGCGGCCTCCGCGCCCGGCCCGTACAACCCGTCCGTCCCGCCGCCCGGCGCGGTCCGCCCGTCCTCGGCGGCCGCGCCGGCGGCGGCCCGACCCTGGGGGTGAGCCGGTGTGCTGAGGTACACGGTCCGCCGGCTGCTGCAGCTGGTCCTGGTGCTCGTCGTGCTGTCGCTGCTGCTGTTCCTCTGGCTGCGCAGCCTGCCGGGCGGTCCCGTCACCGCGATGCTCGGTGACCGCTCCACGCCGGACAAGCGTGCGGAGCTGACGTCGGTGCTCGGCCTGGACCAGCCGTTGATGGTGCAGTACGGCAAGTTCCTCGGCCGGGTGGCGCACGGCAACTTCGGCCAGTCCACCGGCGTCGCGCCCGGCGACAGCGCGATCGGGGTGTTCGCCGACCGCTTCCCGGCCACCGTCGAGCTGGCCATCGGCGCCCTGCTGTTCGCCCTGGTCTTCGGCATCCCGCTGGGCTACCTGGCCGCCCGGCGCCGCGGCGGCTGGCTGGACAACGCCGGCGTGGTCACGTCGCTGCTCGGCGTCGCCGTGCCGGTGTTCTTCCTGGCCTTCCTGCTCAAGTACATCTTCGCGGTGAAGCTCGGCTGGCTCCCGCCGTCCGGCCGGCAGTCGCCGGACATCGACGCCACCCGGGTCACCGGGTTCTTCGTCCTCGACGGGCTGCTGACCCGGGAGTGGGACGCCTCCTGGGACGCCGTGAAACACCTGATCCTGCCGTCCATCGCGCTCGGCACCATCCCGTTCGCGGTCATCTTCCGGATCACCCGGTCCTCGGTGCTCGACGTGCAGAACGAGGACTTCATCCGGACCGCGGAGGCCAAGGGCCTGACCAACCGCACCATCCGCAGCCGGCACATCCTGCGCAACGCCCTGCTGCCGGTGGTCACGGTGACCGGGCTGCAGGTCGGCGCGCTGCTGGCCGGTGCGGTGCTCACCGAGAAGGTGTTCGCCTTCCCCGGCCTGGGGGAGGCGCTGTCCATCGCCTTCACCAAGAAGGACTACCCCGTGCTGCAGGTGTTGATCCTGGCCTCCGCGACCACGTTCGTGCTGGTCAACATGCTCGTCGACCTGTCGTACGCGGTCATCGACCCGCGGATCAGGACCAGCTGATGACCGACGGCACGTCCGCCCTGCCGGGGTCCGGGCGGCTGCGCCGACCGGGCGCCGCCCGCAAGGCCCGCATCGACCGGTTGGCCACCGTCGGCGGCCGGTCCGGGGCACCGGGGGCACCGGGCACCCCGGCCGCGACCGACGAGGACACCGCGGACGTCGGCGTCTCGCTGCTGCGCGACGCCTGGCGGCGGCTGCGGGTGACACCGGTGTTCTGGGTCGGCGCGGTGATCATCGCGCTGTTCGTGCTGCTGGCCGTCGTGGCGCCGTGGATCGCCCCGCACGACCCGGGCGCCCAGCTGCTCATCGGCCAGACGTCGAGGGCCCGCAACTCCATCGCGCCGCCGCAGGCCGGCTACCCGCTCGGCGGCGACACCTTCGGCCGGGACCTGTTCTCCCGGCTGATCCTGGGCAGCCGGCAGACCCTGCTGGTCGGCGTCTTCGCCACCCTGATCGGCCTGGCCGGCGGGCTGGTCCTCGGCGTGCTGGCCGGCGCCTTCGGCGGGTGGGCGGACACCGTCGTCATGCGGATCGTCGACGTCATGCTGTCGATCCCGTCGCTGCTGCTGGCCATCTCGATCGCGGTGCTCTTCACCAACCCCAACCTGACGAGCGTGATCATCGCGGTGTCGGTGGTGCAGATACCGGTCTTCGCCCGGCTGCTGCGCGGGCAGATGCTGGCCCAGCGCGGGTCCGACCACGTGCTCGCCGCCCGCGCGCTCGGCGTGCGCAGGGCGCCCATCGTGTTCCGGCACATGCTGCCCAACTCGCTGTCCCCGGTGATCGTCCAGGCCACGCTGGTGGTGGCGACGTCGATCATCGACGCCGCCGCGCTGTCCTTCCTCGGCCTGGGCTCGCAGGACACCGCGAGTCCGGAGTGGGGGCAGATGCTCGGCGAGGCCCAGGACCGGATCGACTCCCACCCTGGGCTGGCGTTCTGGCCGGCGGGCTGCATCATCGTCGTCGCCCTGGGCTTCACCCTGCTCGGCGAGTCCCTGCGCGAGGCCCTCGACCCCAAGAACCGGCGGTGACCACGGTGACCCGGACTTCTTCCGCGGCGACCCCCGACCTGTTCGCCGGCCCCGGTGCGCCGGGGTCCTCCGGCAGCCGCGGCGCCGGACCGTTGCTGTCCGTGCAGGACCTGCACGTGCAGTTCCGTCGGCGCGGCGTCGAGCCGTTCGACGCGGTCGACGGGGTGAGCTTCGACGTCGCGCCCGGGCAGACGGTCGGCCTGGTCGGCGAGTCCGGCTGCGGCAAGTCGGTGACCTCGCTGGCCATCATGCGGCTGCTCGCCGGGCGGACCACCCGGGTCACCGGACGGGTCGACTTCGAGGGCACCGACCTGCTGTCGCTGTCCCGCGGCGAGATGCGGGACCGGCGCGGCCGGGACCTGGCGATGATCTTCCAGGACCCGCTGTCCAGCCTGAACCCGGTCGTGCCGCTGGGCGTCCAGGTCGGCGAGGTGCTGCAGCGGCACCGCGGCATGCGGCGCTCGGCCGCCCTGCGCGAGGCGGCGGACCTGCTCGACCAGGTCGGCATCCCCGATCCCGGGCGGCGGATCAAGGAGTACGCCCACCAGCTGTCCGGCGGCATGCGGCAACGGGCGCTCATCGCCATGGCGCTGGCCTGCCGGCCGCGGCTGCTGATCGCCGACGAGCCGACCACGGCGCTGGACGTCACCATCCAGGCGCAGATCCTGTCCCTGCTGCGCAGCCTGGTCAGCGACCACGGCACCGCGTTGATCATGATCACCCACGACCTCGGCGTCGTCGCCGGGCTCTGCGACGAGGTCAACGTGCTCTACGCGGGACGGGTGGTGGAGCGGGCCGAGCGGCACGAGCTCTTCGAGCGGCCGGCGCATCCCTACACACACGGGCTGCTGGCCTCGATCCCGCGGCTCGACGCCGCGGCGGGGGAGCGGCTGACGCCCATCCGCGGGTCGGTGTCCGACAACATCCCGTGGACCCACGGCTGCGCGTTCGCACCGCGGTGCGAGCGGGAGATCGACACCTGCCGGCAGCGGACCCCGGAGCTGGTGCCGCACGACGAGCGCCGCGGCGACCACCTGCTGCGGTGCCACAACTCGGTGCCGCTGGACCAGGTGGTGGCCGAGGGCCTGGCCGGGCCCGGGCACGTCGCCAGGGCGGGGCACGAGGCGGCTGTCCTGGACCGGGCGGCGACCGGTCCGGCCGACACCGCGGGCGGGACCCGGTGAGCCAGGCCGGCGGGCTCGACCCGCTGCAGGCCGCAGGCGTCCACCAGCCCGAGCGGGTCTTCTCCGGCTCCGTCGACGGCGGCGTGCTGCACCAGGCGGAGGAGCACGGGGCGCAGGAGGCTGTGCCGGCGGGGCCGGCGCGGGAGCTGTCCGCCGCCACCGCGGACGCCGACGTGCTGCTCGAGGTCGACGACCTCAAGGTGCACTTCCCGATCCGGCGCGGCGTGCTGGTCGACCGCACGGTCGGCTACGTCTACGCCGTCGACGGGGTGTCGCTGGCGGTCAAGCGGGGCGAGACGTACGGGCTGGTCGGCGAGTCCGGCTGCGGCAAGTCGACGCTGGGCCGGGGCATCCTGCGGCTGGTGGAGCCGACGTCCGGCTCGGTGCGCTTCGACGGGCAGGACATCGCCCCGCTCCAGGGCGAGGAGCTGCGCCGGTCCCGCAGGCGGATGCAGATGGTGTTCCAGGACCCGCTCTCGTCCCTGGACCCCCGGCAGTCGGTGCAGTCGATCCTCGTCGAGGGCATGCGGGCGCACGGCCTCGCGGACTCCACCACCGCCGTCGCGGCCCGGCTGCGCGAGTTGCTCGACGCGGTCGGGCTGCCGGCCAGCTCGCTGCGCAAGTTCCCGCACGAGTTCTCCGGGGGCCAGCGGCAGCGGATCGGCATCGCCAGGGCGCTGACGGTCGACCCCGAGCTGATCGTCGCGGACGAGCCGGTGTCGGCGCTGGACGTCTCGGTGCAGGCGCAGGTGGTCAACCTGCTGGAGGACCTGCAGGCGCGGCTCGGCCTGACGTACATCGTCATCGCACACGACCTGGCCGTGGTGCGGCACATCTCCGACCGCGTCGGCGTCATGTACCTGGGGTCGCTGGTCGAGGAGGCGCCGTCGGAGCAGCTCTACGCCGACCCGCTGCACCCCTACAGCCGGGCCCTGCTGTCCGCCGTCCCGGTGCCCGACCCGGCGGTCGAGGACCGCCGCGAGCGGATCCTGCTGACCGGCGACCTGCCGTCGCCGGCGAACCCGCCGGCCGGTTGCCGGTTCCACACCCGCTGCCCGTGGCGCCAGCCGACGCGCTGCGACACCGAGCGCCCGGTGCTGCTCGAGACGCGGCCGGGACACCGCGTCGCCTGCCACTGGGCCGACGAGATCGCCTCCGGCGCGCTGCAGCCGCGGGCTGAGAGCGTCGACGTGCTCTGAGCGCGGGGCGGTCGGCCGGTCAGCCGTCGGCCAGCAACCGGTCGAACACCTGCGCCAGCACGGCGGGGTCGACGGGCGGCAGACCCGCGAGCGCCGCCAGGTACAGCCCGTACCCGACCAGGCGGATGGTCTCGGCGCGGACCGGGTCGGTGACGGCCGCCCGCATCGGCTCCTCCCAGACCCGGAAGATGTCCGCGAGCAGCGCGGCGGCCTCCCGGTCGGCCGCCGCCGTGTCGCCGCTCTGCCCGGTGCGCACGGCCGCGATCAGCGAGGTGAAGAACCCGGGCTCGTCCGGCGCGGTGGGCTCGGAGTACTCCAGGAAGCCGCGGGCGGCGCCCGCGCGCTGCGTCACCTCGGCCATCTCGCGGACCACGGTGTCCCGGACCGCGGCGAGCAGGCCCAGGTACAGGGCCGACTTGGACGGGAAGTGGTACAGCAGGCCGCCCTTGGACACGCCGGCCCGGGCCGCCACCGCGTCGAGGGTGACCGCATCGGTGCCGCCCTCCGCGAGCAGGTCGCGCAGGGCCCGGAGAATCCGGTCGCGCGTGTCACCGGCCATGGAATAAACTGTACCGGCTGGACGGTTTACAGCATGTGTCGCGACGTGACGAGCAGGTGACGCCTGCCGCCGGACGGGTCTCCGCCGGCCTCACCCCGACCCCCGTCACGACGGCCGCCGTCGACGTGCCGGGCCACGGCGTCCGTGTCGAGGTGGAGGAGATGAGAGCGGTGTTCGGCCCGTACCTGCAGGTGTTGCGTCGCCCGGGAGCGGCCCGGTTCTCGGCCGCCGGCCTGCTGGCCCGCCTGCAGCTGTCGATGGCGGGCCTCGGAGCCGTCCTGCTGCTGTCGGTCGAGCGCGGCTCCTACGCCGTCGCCGGCACCGTCTCGGCCATCTACGCGCTGTCCGCGGCCGCCATCGGCCCGCAGCTGTCCCGGTTGATCGACGTCCACGGCCAGCGCCGGGTGGTGCCGTGGCAGCTGTCCGTGCACGTCCCGGCCGTCGTCGCGATGGTCCTGGTCGCCGTGCTGACCCCGCTGACCTGGCCGATCTTCGCGCTGGCGCTGGTCGCCGGCGCCGCCCAGCCCAGCATCGGCTCGCTGGTGCGGACCCGCTGGTCCGCGCAGCTGACCGGATCGCCGCAGCTGCGCACGGCCTTCGCCTGGGAGTCGCTGCTGGACGAGGTGGTGTTCATCGTCGGGCCCCCGCTGGCCACCGTCGCCGCGCTGCAGCTGTTCCCGGCGGCCGCGCTGCTGCTGGGCTCGGTCCTGCTCACGACCGGCACCATCCTGCTGCTGTCGCAGCGGCGCACCGAGCCGATCCCGTCGGGCCGAGCCCGCGCCAAGGGCGGCCGGCCGGCGATCCTGCTGCCCGGCGTGGCCGGGGTGACGGCCATCTTCGTGCTGCTCGGAGGCATCTTCGGCTCGTTCGAGGTGACCACCGTCGCCTACGCCAAGGAGGCCGGCGTCGGTGGGGTGGCCGGGTTGCTGCTCGCGCTGTACGCGGCGGGCTCGCTGTTCGGCGGACTGGTGTTCGGCGTGCTGTCGCTGCGCGCCTCGCTGCTGCGGCAGTTCGTCACCGGCACCCTGGCGCTGGCCGTGGTGACGTTGCCGATGCCGTTCCTGGGCACGGTCACGCTCGTCGGTGTCGGGCTGTTCGTGGCCGGGCTGGCGTGCTCGCCGGTGCTGATCACCGGCACGGCGCTGGTCGAGGAGATCGTGCCGGGTCACCGGTTGACCGAGGCCATCTCGTGGACCAACTCGGGCATGGCCGTCGGCATCGCCGTCGCCACCCCGCTGGCCGGTACGGTGATCGACGCGGCCGGTGCCTCCACGTCCTACTGGGTCACCTCGGGCAGCGCGCTGGCGTGTGCCGCCATCGCGCTGGTGGTGCTCGGTTCGCTCCGGCGGGCGGCGTCCGCGGCGTCCCGGCGTCCGGCGCGGCAGCCGTCCCTGGTCCTGGACCGGCCGGCCGGCGGCACCACCGCCGACACCGCCGGGACCGGCGAGGTGATCCCGGCGCTGGCCGACGTCCCGGCCGCGGTGTCCGCGGCGGAACCGGCGGGTTCCCGCTGACCCGCACCGGACGGCGCCGGCCGCGCCGTCCGGTGCGTCGTGGTGTCGTCGCTGCCGTCAGGCGCCGGCGGCGCCCGGCGGGTTCCCGCGGTCCCGGTGGGTCCACTCCAGGAGGCGCTCCACCGGCCAGGTGTTGACGATCCGGTCCACCGGCACGCCGCACTCCTGCGCGCGCTCGCACCCGAAGAGCTGCCAGTCGAGCTGCCCGGGGGCGTGCGCGTCGGTGTCGATGCTGAACAGGCAGCCGGCCTCGACGGCCTGCCGCAGCAGCCGCAGCGGGGGGTCCAGCCGCTCCGGCCGGCTGTTGATCTCCACCGCCACCCCGCGCTCGGCGCAGGCGGCGAAGACGGCGGCGGCGTCGAACACGCTCTCCGGCCGTCGATCCGGCCGTCCGCGGTCCGGGCCGGACGCGACGAGCCGACCGGTGCAGTGCCCGAGCACGTCGGTGTGCGGATCGTTCACCGCAGCCAGCATCCGCTCGGTCATCACCGGCGCCGGCGAGCGCAGCTTGGAGTGCACCGACGCCACCACCAGGTCCAGCCGCCCCAGCAGCTCGTCCTCCTGGTCGAGCGTGCCGTCCTCGTTGATGTCGCACTCGATGCCGCTGAGCACCCGGAGCCCGGGCATCCGGGCGTCGAGCCGGGCCACCAGGTCGAGCTGCCGGCGCAGCCGGTCGGGAGCGAGCCCGTTGGCGACGGTCAGCCGCGGGGAGTGATCGGTCACGGCGACGTACTCGTGCCCGAGCTCGGCGGCCGTCACCACCATCTCCTCGACCGGGCTGCCGCCGTCGGACCAGTCGCTGTGCACGTGCAGGTCGCCGCGCAGCGCCGCCCGCAGCTCCTGCCCGGCCGGCGCGAGCTCGCCGCTGCGGTCCTCGAGATCGACCAGGTACGCCGGGACCTGCCCGGCCAGCGCCTGCTCGATCACCGCGGCGGTCTTCGGGCCGATGCCCTTGACGTCTGCCAGGGACCCGGCCGCCGCCCGACGCTCGAGGTCCCCCGCGGGGAGGCGGGCCGCGGCGAGCGCGGCGCCGCGGAACGCCTTCACCCGGTACGTCGGCGCCTGCTGTCGCTCCAGCAGGAAGGCGATGCGGCGCAGGGCGGCCAGCGGGTCCACCGCAGCAGGGTAGCGGCGGGTGCTCCGTGCGCCCCTGCCGTATCAGCCCACCGGTGCCAGCCAGGCGTGCACGGTGACGGGCGGCCCGGGGATGCGCGACAGCACGGCCTCCAGTTGCGGCGTGTCGACGTCGACCTCGATCGAGGACGACGGCGTGCCCAGCGGCACCTGCCTGCTGCCGAACGCCCACACGCCCAAGGCCTGCCACCGGTCCTCGAGCGCCGAGCGCAGCGCCGCGTGCTGCCGCTGGATCTCGCGGTCGGTGTGCGCCGCCCGCACGACGCACAGGTTGCCGGCGAAGACGGACCGGGCGGCCGCCCGGGCGGGCGCGACGTCCCCGGTGGTGCCGACAACGACGACCTGCACGGCGTCGCTGAGATCCCCGTCGGACCCGGTCGAGTGCCCCTCGGGATAGCCGAGAGCCAGGGCGCCGAAGGCGGGGCCGACGGCCGCGGCGATGCGGTCGATGCCGGGCAACTCCTGCGTGGCACCGCGGGTCCAGCCCCCGGCGGGCGGCCGGCAGGGGACCTCGGTGTCCACGTCCCGCTCCGGCACGTCGTCCGCCGTCGGCGGGCCCTGCTGCTCGACCGCGAGCCCCCGTCCGTCCCATCGGCCCACCAGGTGCGTCCTCGCCCACCGGTGGTCTGCGTTGTGCGAGGCCCCTGCCAGGTGATCCGCGTGCAGCCCGGTCAGCGGGATCGGCCGGTCGCACCGCGGGGTCGGATTCGGCGGGCCGCCCACGATCGCCCCCCCGCCGTCGACGTACGGGCGGCACAGCACCGCGGCCCCTGCCCGATCGATCAGCACCATCCCGGTGACCGCGACCTCGATCGGCGCGGCCGGCGTCCCGAACCGGCCGGGGCTGCCGGTCCCCAGGGCCGTGCCGGCGGTGGCCCGGGTTTCCGGCAGGGTCCCAGCTGCGGTCGTCCCGGCGGTAGCGCCGCGGGACGCGGTGCCGGAGCCCGGCGTGGGCGGGGTCGACGTCCGGGCGGAGGGTGCGGACGGCGGTCGGGGACCGGGGTCGACGGCCCGGTGCGGCTCGTCGGGACGGCCGACGCCGGGCTCGAGGATGCGGACCGCGCTGCCGCCGACCCGCGGAACACCGACTCCCGGGACGCCGGGCCCGCGGACGACGCGCCGGCCGGCCCGCCCGCGCTCGACGGTCCCCATCCGGTGCCCGCTCCGCGCGGTGGTGGCGCGGCGCACCCGACCAGGACGAGGGCTACGGCGACGACCGACGCCGTCGCCAACGGTCTGCGGAAGGACGGGAGGCGGCTCACCGACGGGAGACGCACCGGGCAGCCCTGCGCATTGCGTGCATGGCCGCATCCTCGCACCTGGAGGAGCCGGGCGGCCGGTCCTCGCGACGCCGGCGTCGTCCCGCGCGGAGAGGCCCGGACCGGGGTTCCCGGGCGCGGAGTCCCGGCGGACGCCGATCCGGCGCCGCGGCCGAGGCAGGCCGCTCGGGATCCGGTGGGCTCGCGGCCCGGCCCGGGTGTCGGTGGCCGCACGTACCGTGGACATATGGAACGCTCCGCGTCCGGCGCGCCGCCGGTCACCGTGCGCCCGGTGCCCGCGCCGTCCGGCGACGACGCCCGGGATCCGGGTCTGTTCGGGCCGGGCAGCGTCACCTGGCGGATCCACGGCGACCCGGCCTTCAGCGTGGGCGGGCTGCGCGCGCTGCTGCTGCAGGCGCTGCACCCGCGGGCGATGGCGGCGGTGGCGCAGCAGGGCGGGTTCGCCGCCGACTACTGGGGCCGGCTGACCCGGACGACGGAGTACCTGGCCGCGATCACCTGGGGATCCACCCGGGACGCCGAGCGGGCCGGGGCCCGGGTCCGCGGCATCCACCGCCGGCTCCGCGCCACCGACCCGTTCACCGGCGAGGAGTTCCGGGTCGACGAGCCGGACCTGTTGCTCTGGGTGCACTGCACCGAGGTCGACTCGCTGCTGGACGCCGCCCGTCGCGGCGGGGTCCGGCTGGATCCGGGCGACGCCGACCGCTACCTGGCCGAGCAGGTCCGCGCCGCCGAACTGGTCGGCCTGCCGGCCGGCGACGTGCCCGCCACCGAGGCGGCGCTGGCCGACTACTTCGCCGAGGTCCGTCCCCGGCTGCACCTGCTGCCGGAGGCCGAGCAGGGCGCGCGGGTGCTGCTGGTCCCGCCGATGGCCCGCTGGGTCGAGTTCCTCACCCCGGCGCGGCCGGCGTGGGGCGGCCTCGCCGCCCTGGCGTTCGGGCTGCTGCCCCAGTGGGCCCGGCGGATGTACCGGCTGCCCGGGCTCGGGCTCACCGACGTCGCCGCCACCGCGGCGCTGCGCGCAGTCCGGCGCGGCGCCCTGGTGCTGCCCGCCGGACTCCGCGAGGGCCCGGTCATCCGGGAGGCCAAGGCGCGGCTCGCCGACGACCCGGCAGCCTGACCGCCCGGTCCGGACGGGGCCGGAAGCCCGGGTCGACGCCGCACCTCCGCACCGTCGGGCCGGCGCCGAGGTCCGCACCGGACCCGCTCCCGCCCGCGCCCCCGGCGGGTGGCACGGTGGTCCTCTGCCCGGGACGGCCGGGCCGGGAGGAGTGATCGTGACCGAGTCGTACGGGGCGCCGGTGGCCGTGGTGACCGGCGCCAGCAGCGGGATCGGTGCGGCGACGGCCCGCGGGCTGGCGGCCGCCGGCTACCGGGTGGTGCTCGCCGCGCGACGGGCCGACCGGCTGGCCGCGCTGGCCGAGGAGATCGGCGGCCTCGCGCGGCCGCTGGACGTCACCGACCGTGCCGCGGTCCAGGACTTCGCCGCGTCGCTCGACCGGGTCGACGTGCTGGTCAACAACGCCGGCGGGGCGATCGGCGCGGATCCGGTCGCCACCGGCGACCCGGCGGACTGGCGCGCCATGTACGAGGTCAACGTCCTGGGCGTGCTCCAGGTGACCCAGGCGCTGCTCCCGGCGCTGATCGTGTCCGGGGCCGGCACGGTGGTCGTGCTGTCCTCGACCGCCGGATTCGCGGCGTACGAGGGCGGCGGCGGCTACGTGGCGGCCAAGCACGGCACCCACGCGCTGACCGCGACGCTGCGGCTGGAGCTGTTCGACCAGCCGGTGCGGGTCGTCGAGATCGCACCGGGCATGGTGCGGACCGACGAGTTCAGCCTGAACCGCTTCCACGGCGACGCCGACCGGGCGGCGGCCGTCTACCGCGGTGTCGACGAACCGTTGACCGCCGAGGACGTCGCGGACACCGTCGTCTGGGCGGTCACCCGGCCGGCGCACGTCAACGTCGACCTCCTGGTGCTGCGGCCGCGGGCCCAGGCGGCGCAGCACAAGGTGCACCGCACGTCCTGACCGCCGGGCGGCCGGGACGGGCCGCCCCGCGGTTCAGCCGATCGCGCGCGGCAGCGCCCCGGACACCGCGACGCCGGTGTTGTACCCGGCCTTGCGGCCGACCACCTTCACCGAGAGGCGGTGGCCCACGTCCGCAGGCCGGACCACGTACCGGGAGCCGTGCTGGCCGCCGATGGTGACCCCGTCCCGCAGCCACGAGTAGGCGAACGACGTGCCCGGCGGCGTCCACGGGCCGGGCACCGCGGTCAGCGTGCGCCCGACGACGGGCTTGCCGGACACCGACGGGCGGTGGCCCACGGCCGGCCGGACGGACCGGGTGGTGCGCACGGTGACGATGTCGGCCTGGTCGCCGGTGCGGTTCTGCAGGTGCAGCAGCAGCGCCTGCAGCGTGGCCATCGTGGACCGGTGCACCTGGATGCCGCGGCTGGTGTCGCCCAGCACCAGGGCACCGGCCGGACTGCCGGTCTGGCCGAACCACAGGGCCGGCCGGTAGACGTCGAAGGAGACCGGCGGCGTCTCGTCCACCTCGAGCCCGGACTGCGGGTCCGACGACGAGTACGCCGAGGCCGTCACCACCTGGTAGGTGATCCGGGTCCGCGTGCTGGTGTCGGTGAACCCGAGCCGGGACAGGGACACCGGCAGCACCATCACCCCGGAGTCGAACAGGTTGGCGTCCAGGCCGGTGCCGTTGGCGTCCAGCCGCTGGACGTCCACCAGGTCACCGGTCTCGAAGGTGTAGGTCGCGGCCACCGCGATGTCGGCGGTCCCGTACTTCTGCACCGTGGTGGCGTAGTCGGGCATGTCGTCGCCGTCGACGTCGATGAACACCCACGGGGTGCCGGCGGTGCCGGGACTGGCGGTCGCGCCCCAGGTCTGGATCCCGAACGCCAGCATGCCGGTGGAGCGGCGGCGCTGCAGCGGCGCGGTGCTCACCGCACCGACCGCCTTGAGGTCCAGGCTCCGGGCGGTCTGCACCGCCGACCCCGCGGGGAGGTCGAGCCGCGGGCTGGCGGCACCGAGGACGAACGGCACGACCTGCGAGCGGTAGCGCGCCGGCCCGCTGCCCACCGCGAGCGTGCTGCCGGTGAGCCGCAGCAGCGTCGTGGCGGCCGACTCGTTCGGGAAGGTGACGGGTGTCCCGTGCATCTGCGAGTACGGCTGCGGGACGGCGACCACGGACAGCCGCAGGGGCGGGGTGGCGGCGGTGGACGGCGCCGTCGGGGTCAGCGTGACCACGCCGGTGGCCGCGGTGACGTAGTCCCGCGCGACGCCCTCCTGCACGGCCTGCTGCGTCGGGTCGATGGTGCGCCGCAGCCCGGCCTGGGACGGGATGCGCAGCACCACCCGGACGGCCGCCGTGCCGCGCGCCGGGACGTCGATCACCGAGCGGTCCAGCCGGATCTCCACCCCCGGGACCACCACGCGGGGCGAGTACCGCACGACGTAGCGCTGGGCGGTGCTGCCGGTGTTGCGCACGGTCAGCGTCCGCACCTGCTCGACGCGGCTGGTGCCGACCGGGACGATGCCGAACGACGCGGTGACCAGCGCCCCGTCGACCGGCGAGGCGACGGTGACGGTGTCGCGCACCGCGGCCAGCGCGTCGACCAGCCCGGTGCCCTGGCGCAGCGGCCCGTAGCTGTGTCCCGCGGCGTCGTGCAGGTCGCGGGACGCGGTGTTCATCACGACGGTCTTGATCTGCAGCGGACCCCAGTCAGGATGGGCCTGCCGGACGAGCGCCGCGATGCCGGCGACGTGCGGGGTGGCCATCGAGGTGCCGCTCATCCGCAGCGACCCGGTGCCCGATCCGGACGCCGCCGACGTGATGTCCACGCCGGGCGCGGCCACGTCCGGCTTGACGATGCCGGCGTAGGAGCCGTGGGTGCCGCGCGACGAGAAGTCCGCGAGCGTGTCGGTGGCGGTGGGGTCGCCGGCGTCGACGGCGTTCCGCAGGTCGTCGCGGAACGACACCCGCAACGTCCCGGCCGTCGCGGCGGGCCGGAGCGCGACGGCGCTGCGCCGGGTCAGCTCGGCGCCGGGCAACGTCGCGGTGCCGGAGATGCCGTAGTCGGGGTTGTCGGCGGTGCCGGCCAGCAGCACGCCGACCGCGCCGGCGCTGCGGGCGTTGGCGAAGGCGGTGGCCGACGGGCAGGCCGGGGCGGCGTCGTCGTAGGTCAACCAGGCCACCCTGCCGCGCAACCGGGCGCGGTCGGCGGTCGAGAAGGCCGAGCAACCCGTGGGGTTCGCCGCGGGGACGGCGACCGGGGCGTCGACCGCCAGCGGGGCGACCCAGTCGGTGGAGTACTGCGCGGCGTACGGCGAGGCGCCGGCGAGCGCGGCCGGCTCGGTGACGGCGACGCCGTCGAGGCGGCCGGCGCCGCGGTCCGCGGCGGCGACGGTGAGGGCCGCCGCGGCGTTGCCCGGGCTGCCGCCGACATCGGTGACGTCCCCGGCGTTGCCCGCAGCGACCACCGGCAGCACGCCCTGCGCCACGAGGGCGGCCAGCTTGGCGTTGTCCGGGTCGTCCGGCGGGGCGAAGTCCGAGCCCAGGGACATGTTGACGATGTCGATGCGGGTGCCGCGGGTCAGCTGCTGCCCGACCCAGTCCAGGGCCTCGCCGGTCAGGTCGGTCGACCCGCCGTTGTCGCCGAACACCTTGAGGCCGTACAGCCCGGCCTGCGGCGCCGAGCCGGGGCCGATCCGCAGGCCGGCCACGGCGGCGGCGGTGAGCGCGCCGTAGTCGCCGCGGAACGTGGCACCGTCGGCCGTGACGCCGTACCCGGCGAGGGTGCCGGCGACGTGGGTGCCGTGGCCGTTGGCCGACCCGTCGATCGGGTTGGCGTCCGGGCTGGGGATCGGGTCGTAGTCGTCGGCGTCCGGGTCGGCGTTGTACACGGGCCCGGCGAAGTCGGTCCCGCCCTTGAACTTGGCGGCGTCGTACAGCTCCCGGGCAGGCGCGCCGCGGGTGCCGCGGGCCTGGTCGTACTGCGCGCTGGTGCCCGGGCCGCCGAAGTCGACGTGGGTGTAGTCCAGCCCGGTGTCGATGATCGCCACGGACACGCCGCTGCCGGTGCGGCCGGTCTGCC
Organism: Nakamurella endophytica; assembly: GCF_014646215.1. Classification (GTDB taxonomy): domain Bacteria; phylum Actinomycetota; class Actinomycetes; order Mycobacteriales; family Nakamurellaceae; genus Nakamurella; species Nakamurella endophytica. Next base: position 664,571 of record NZ_BMNA01000004.1, on the reverse strand, counting down.
GCCAGGCGTCCAGGGCGCGGCTGTAGACGTCGGACGCCGCGTTCGCCGGCACCGCGCCGCCAGCCGGGGCGGTCACCGGGTCCACCACGTGCTTGCGGACGACCGGTGTCACGCTCACCACGTCGGGCCGGCGGGACAGCGCGTCGACGGCGGCGGCGTCCAGCTGCAGCGCCACGCCGGGCACCGTGTACTCGGTGGTGTAGACCGTGCGCGCGGACGGGTCGACGGAGCGCGCGGCCGCGGCGATGGCGCTGGTCGTCCTGGTCACCGCGGCGGCACGTTGCAGCGCCTGGGTGGAGGTGCGGCGGGTGGTGGGCGCGCCGGCCTTGGCGGCGACGTCGACGGCCAGCGCGCCCGGTCCGGTGGTCCGGACGAAGACCGTGGTGCGCTGCCCGGCCCGACCACCGAACCGGGGTGCCCGGGCCAGCGGCGTGGCGGTGCCCGCCGACGCCGCAGCCGCCGGGGTCCCGGCCGAGGCGGACGGACGGGCCGGGCCCGCCTCCGCGGCCGGCGCGGTCGCCAGCAGCGTCGTCGCGGCCAGCACGGCGCCCAGCGTCGCCGCGGTGCGGACGGACGGGCGGCGGGACGGGCGGCGGGCGGCGGACATCGGGCGCACAGGGCTCCTCGATCGAGTGGGTGGTTCCGGGTGCGGACCGGTGGTGCTGCCCGCCTCGACCGGGGTGGCCGGAATGCCTGATACAGAGGGTAATGGAACGGCTACCCGAGGACCGCGGTTCCGGGCAGCCCGGCGGCGTCGATCCGTGGACGGTCCAGGCAGCGCCGAGGTTGCTGCGCGACCTCCCCTATGCGCGAGCGCGTCTGCCCCAGCACCGTTCTCGGGGCGGGCCCGGTGGCGCCGTCCCGGGTCGCCGCCGTCCCCGGGAGGTCGCGGGCGGCGGCGGCCGGGACGGACGGGGTCAGCCGGCGGTGCGGGCGGCCGCCCGGTTGACCGCCGAGACGATGGCGCGGAGCGAGGCCCGGGCGATCGAGCTGTCGACCCCGACGCCCCAGAGCACCTCCGAGCCGATGGCGCACTCGAGGTACGCCGCGGCGCGCGCATCGCCGCCGGCGGACAGCGCGTGCTCGACGTAGTCCAGGACCCGCACGTCGTAGCCCACCTGGGACAGCACGTCGCAGAACGCGGCGACGGGGCCGTTGCCCGTGCCGCGGAGGACCTGCTCGGTGCCGTCCACGACGATCCGGGCGGCGAGGATGTCGCGCTCGTCCTGCGCCGCGCCGTCGGTGTCCGGCTCGATCCGGGCGCCGACGAACTGCACCGGGCTGGTGCGGTCGAGGTACTCGTCGGCGAAGTGCCGCCACATCGCCGACGGCGACACCTCGCCGCCCTCGCTGTCGGTGTGCGCCTGCACGACCCGCGAGAACTCGATCTGCAACCGGCGGGGCAGGTCCAGCCCGTGCTCGGTCTTCATGATGTACGCGACGCCGCCCTTGCCGGACTGCGAGTTGACCCGGATCACCGCCTCGTAGGAGCGGCCGACGTCCTTGGGGTCGATCGGCAGGTACGGCACCTGCCAGGTGAACCGGTCGACGGGCACGCCCGCGGCGGTGGCGTCCCGGTTCAGGTGGTCGAAGCCCTTCTTGATGGCGTCCTGGTGCGAGCCGGAGAACGCCGTGTACACCAGGTCACCGCCGTAGGGGTGGCGTTCCGGGACGGCCAGCTGGTTGCAGTACTCGACGGTGCGCCGGATCTCGTCGATGTCGGAGAAGTCGATCTGCGGGTCGATGCCCTGGCTGAACATGTTCAAGCCCAGGGTGACCAGGCAGACGTTGCCGGTGCGCTCGCCGTTGCCGAACAGGCAGCCCTCGATCCGGTCGGCGCCCGCCATGTAGCCCAGTTCGGCCGCCGCCACCGCCGTGCCGCGGTCGTTGTGCGGGTGCAGCGACAGCACCAGCGAGTCGCGGCGTTCCAGGTTGCGGTGCATCCACTCGATGGAGTCCGCGTAGACGTTCGGGGTGGCCATCTCGACGGTGGCCGGCAGGTTGACGATCATCGGCCGGTCCGGGGTCGGCTGCCAGATCGCCGACACGGCGTTGCAGACCTCGACCGCGTACTCCAGCTCCGTGCCGGTGTACGACTCCGGCGAGTACTCGAAGCGCCAGTCGGTCTCCGGGTACTTGTCGGCCCAGCGGGCCACCTCCTCGGCGCCGTCGGTGGCGATCCGGCTGATGCCGGCGCGGTCCAGGCCGAACACCACCCGCCGCTGCAGCGTCGAGGTCGAGTTGTACAGGTGCACGACGGCCGAGTGGGAGCCCTCGACGGACTCGAAGGTGCGGGCGATCAGTTCCGGCCGGGCCTGCGTCAGCACCTGGATGCGGACGTCGTCGGGGATCGCGTCCTGCTCGATGATCTCGCGGACGAAGTCGAAGTCGGTCTGGCTGGCGGCGGGGAAGCCGACCTCGATCTCCTTGTAGCCCATGGCGACCAGCAGGTCGAACATGCGTCGCTTGCGGGCCGGCGTCATCGGGTCGATCAGCGCCTGGTTGCCGTCGCGCAGGTCGACGGCGCACCACAGCGGTGCGCGGGTGATCACGGTCGACGGCCAGGTGCGGTCCGGCAGGTCGATCGGGGTGAACGGGGTGTAGCGGCCGAACGGCATCTCGCTGCCGCGCTGGCGGTTCCAGCCGGGCTGCCCCGGCAGCGCCGGGCCTTCGGGACGGCGGATGCGGGAGACGGCGGGGGTGCTCATGGGGATGTCCTGACGGGGAGGGCCGGCGGCGTGTCACGCACGCGGGCGGAGGGTCGACCGGCAGCACACCGTCCCGCGACGGAGGAGCCGGTCCGCTGATCAGGCCCCGTCGCGGCGGCTAAGGAGCAGCGACGCCTGCGACAGGCGGTCGACTGCGGTGCGCACCACGGGTCGGACCCTACTCCCCCCGGCCGGCGGTGCCGACCCGGTGCCGGCGTCCCGTCGGCCCGGCGGGAGTGCCCGTCACAGGTGCTTGGCCGCCTCGCGGACGGACAGCGGGCTGAGCGCGGCGCCGTGCCGGGACAGGAAGCCGCGGACCCACGCCGGGTCCGTGCGCGCGTACTGGCGCAGCGCCCAGCCGATGGCCTTGCGGACGAAGAAGTCCGGGTGGTCGGCGTTGACGAGCACCACGTCGGTCAGCAGGTCGACGTCGGTCCGGCCGCGGGCGTCCAGCTGGGCCAGGACGGCGACCCGCCGCAGCCAGCGGTCGGGCTCCCGCGCCCACGCCCGCAGCAGCGGCCGCATCCGGCCCGGGTCGGCCTGCAGCAGGGCGCCGACGCGATGGGCGATCTCGTCGACGTGGTCCCACCACGCCCCGGTGACCACCATCTCGCGGTACAGGTCCAGCAGCTCGAGCCGTCCGGCGGCCGCACGCAGCCCGGTCAGTGCGGTGGCGGCGTACCGCTCCTCGCGGTACGAAGCCTCGCGCCAGAGCCGGGCGGCGGCCGCCCCGAGCGCGGCCACGTCGTCCGGCGGGTGCAGCCGCGCCTGCTCGCGGACGGTGCGCCGGACCTCGGGGACCCGCACGCCGAGGAACGGCAGTGCGGACCGCATGTAGGACTGCATGCCGGGAGCGAGCGCGGGCTCGGCGAGGGCGACCAGCCCGGCACGGATCCCGTCCACGAGCGGGTCGCCGTCCGTCCGGGGACCGCCCGCAACGGCATCGACGACCGGTGCGGCCGGCCGCGGGGGACCGCTGTCCGGGGGCACGGTGGTCATGGTGCCGGCTCGGCGGCCGTCCGGCGCGGGGACGTCCCGACATGCGGAGCACGGCCGGCGGCTGCGGCATGCTGACCGGCGACCCGTCCCGCCGCCGGAACCGGAGCCCGCATGACCGACCCGACCCGCCTGGCCACGTCGTTCGCTGCCGAGCTGCCGGCGTGGGTGGCGCCGTTCCTGCAGGGCTACGACGGCCCGACGGCCACCTCCCGGGACCGGATGGCGCTGGTGCACGCGCTGGCGGACCGGAACTGGCCGGCGGGCAACGGCGGGCCGTTCGCCGCGGTGGTCGCCGACCCCTCGACCGGGGAGGTGGTGTCCGTCGGCGTCAACGTCGTGCTGTCCAGCGGACTCAGCTCCGCGCACGCCGAGGTGACGGCCATCTGCCTTGCGCAGCGGGCGCTGGGCACCTGGGACCTGGCCGCCGCCCGGCCCGGGCTCGAGCTTGTCGTGAACTGGCGGCCGTGCGCGATGTGTTTCGGCGCGGTGCTGTGGTCGGGCGTGCAGCGCCTGGTCGTCGCCGGTGACGGGCCGGAGCTGGAGGCGCTGACCGGCTTCGACGAGGGTCCGGTCGTCGCCGACTGGGCGGACCAGCTCGCCGCCCGCGGCATCGACGTGGAGCAGGACGTGCTGCGCGAGGGTGCCCTGGCGACCTACACGGCCTACGGGACGGGGCGGGCGCTGGTCTACAACGCCCGGCGCTCCACGACCGGCTGACCGACCAGCCGGTCACCATCCGGTCCCGACCGACCGGCCGCCTCTACGCCGGGGGAGCCGCCGACGGACCCGACGGCCCTGCGCACGGCCGCCACCGCGGCGGCCACCTCGTCCGGGCCGGTGGACCAGTTGCTCACCGAGATCCGCAGCACATCGCGTTCGTGCCACCGGGAACCCGACAGCAGGATGCCGCCGTCAGCGGCCAGCGCGCGGCCGATCTCGACGGTGCGGTCGGTGCCGGCAGTGTTTCCAGCGCCGCGCACCGCGAAGCACACCTGGGTGAACGCGACCTCGTGGAGCACCTCGACGCCGTCGACCTCGCCCAGTCCGGCGGCGATCGACCGCGCGGCGGCCGCAAGCCCGGACACCAGCTCGACCAGGCCGGATCGGCCCAGCGACCGCAGCGCCGCCCACACCGGGATGCCGCGGGCTCGCCGCGACAGCTCCGGGACCCGCTCGTACGGGTTGCCGGGACCGGCGTCCTCGCGGACCAGGTAGCTGGCGTGCACGCCGAGCGCCGCCCGGAGCGCGAGGTCGTCGGCGACGACGGCGATCCCGCAGTCGTAGGGGACATTGAGCGTCTTGTGCGCGTCGGTCGCCCAGGAGTCGGCGGCGGCCAGGCCGCGGATGCGGTCGGCGAACTCCGGGCAGGCGGCCGCCCAGAGTCCGAACGCCCCGTCCACGTGCACCCAGGCGCCGTGCCGGTGCGCCACCTCCACGGCGTCGGCGAACGGGTCGAACGCACCGGAGTGCACGTTGCCGGCCTGCAGGCAGACCAGGGTCGGGGCGCCGGCGGGGACCTCCGCCAGCGCCGCCGCCAGCGCGTCGACCCGGATCCGGCCCTGCTCGTCCGCGGCCACCGGGGTCGGGGCGCCCAGCCCCAGGTACCGCAGCGTGAGATCGACGGTGTCGTGGCGCTCCGCCCCGACCAGCACGTGCACCCGCGGGACGCCGGCGAGGCCGTCACGATGCACGTCCCATCCGGCGGCCTGCAGCACCCGTCCCCGTCCCGCGGCCAGACAGGTGAAGTTGGCCATCGTGGCGCCCGTGGTGAAGCCGACCCCGGCCGTGGCGGGCAGCCCGAGCGCGTCCAGCAACCAGCCGGCGGCCGCCTCCTCCAGCGCCGCGGCGGCCGGGGTCGCGGGCCGCATGCCGGCGTTCTGGTCCCACGCGCTGACCAGCCAGTCGGCGGCCAGGGCCGCCGGCAGCACCCCGCCCATCACCCACCCGAAGAACCGGCCGGACCCGATCGCCATCAGCCCCGGGTCGGCGAGGTCGGCGAGCCGGTCGACCACCTCGTCGGGAGGCAGACCGACCTCCGGCAGCGCGCCGCCCACCTGCGCCAGCAGCCCGTCGGCAGCGGCCTGCGCCGGCACCGGTCGCGCGTCGAGCGCATCGAGCCAGCGTCGGGCGTGCTCCGCGGCCCGGGAGAGGGCCGGATCGTAGGAGCCGGGTCGGGGGGACATGGGACCTCCAGGGCTCGCATCGGGTCACCGCGCCGGCCCCGCCCGCGCGTCGGTGCAGCGGTGGCGCGACGGCGTCCGCGGACACCGGCACTGCCGTCCGGCGATCCTCCCGCCCGGCGCCACGGCGGGGAAGAGCCTCAAGGGCGGCGATCTTGCGCCCGGCGTCCGGGCGCCGGCGGAGCCCCTGCGGCCCACCACTGGCCGGGCGGGAGGAACTCCGGTCGGGGGTCCGGTGCTACGGCCGGGGCGACATCCCTGCAGGTCGGGCGGTCGGTGGGCGGGGTGGCGGCCGGTACTGTGGACCCCGGCCCGCTCGCCGGCGGCGCCCGGCCGCAGGTGGCAGACCTGCACGCAGCCGCGGACGCCCGGTGCGGCGGTCCGTGCCCCGCCGCCGGCGCGGTGGCGGAGCGGGAGCGAAGGGCAGGAGCAGCTCGGTGGGCCTGGTGGTGCAGAAGTACGGCGGGTCGTCGGTGGCGACGGCCGAGCGCATCAAGAAGGTGGCCGAGCGCATCGTCGCCACGCGCAATGCGGGCGACGACGTGGTGGTCGTCGTGTCCGCCATGGGGGACACCACGGACGAGCTACTCGACCTGGCGACGCAGGTCGCCCAGGACCCGCCCGCCCGCGAGCTGGACATGCTGCTGACGTCGGGCGAGCGGATCTCCAACGCCCTCGTGGCCATGGCGATCAGCGCGCAGGGTGCGCACGCACGGTCGTTCACCGGCTCGCAGGCCGGCGTGATCACCACCGCCGCGCACGGCAAGGCCCGGATCATCGACGTCACCCCCGGCCGCATCCGCGCCGCGCTGGACGAGGGCGCCATCGCGCTCGTCGCGGGCTTCCAGGGCGTCTCGCAGGACACCAAGGACATCACCACGCTCGGCCGGGGCGGCTCGGACACCACCGCCGTGGCGCTGGCCGCGGCGCTGCACGCGGACGTCTGCGAGATCTACACCGACGTCGACGGGGTGTTCAGCGCCGACCCGCGGATCGTCCCGGACGCCGCCCGGCTGGACCGCATCACCTACGAGGAGATGCTCGAGATGGCGGCGGCCGGCGCGAAGGTGCTCATGCTGCGCTGTGTCGAGTACGCCCGGCGCTACAACGTCCCGGTGCACGTCCGCTCGTCCTACTCGGACCGGCCCGGCACCATCGTCACCGGCAGCATCGAGGAGTCGACCGTGGAACAGGCACTGATCACCGGCGTCGCGCACGAGCGTGGCGAGGCGAAGGTGACGGTCGCCGCCGTCCCGGACCACCCCGGCGTGGCCGCACGGATCTTCCGGGCCATCGCCGACGCCGAGGTGGACATCGACATGGTGGTGCAGAACATCTCCCGCGCCGAGGGCCGGACCGACATCACCTTCACGCTGCCCAAGGCGGACGGCCCCCGTGCGGTCGACGCGCTCGAGGCCCGGCGCGCCGACATCGGCTTCGAGTCGATCGTCTACAACGACCGGGTCGGCAAGGTGTCGCTCATCGGCGCCGGGATGCGGTCCCACCCCGGGGTCACCGCCACCTTCTGCGAGGCCTTGGCCGACGCCGGCGTCAACATCGACATCATCTCGACCTCGGAGATCCGCATCTCGGTGCTGGTCGCCGACACCGAGCTGGACACCGCGGTGCGGGCGCTGCACGCCGCGTTCGACCTCGGCGCCGACACCGAGGCCGTCGTCTACGCCGGTACCGGCCGATGAGCGCCCCGCGCGACGGACTGCGGGTCGGCGTCGTTGGCGCCACCGGGCAGGTCGGATCGGTGATGCGGGAGATCCTGGCGCAGCGCGGGTTCCCGGTGTCGTCGATCCGGTTCTTCGCCTCCGCCCGCTCCGCCGGCCGGACGTTGGACTGGCAGGGAACCGAGGTCACCGTCGAGGACGCCGCCGGTGCCGACCCGTCGGGGCTGGACATCGCGCTGTTCTCCGCCGGCGCGGCGAGTTCCCGGGTGCTGGCGCCGCGGTTCGCCGACGCCGGCGCCGTGGTGATCGACAACTCGTCCGCGTGGCGGATGGACCCGTCGGTGCCGCTGGTGGTGTCCGAGGTCAACCCGGAGACCGTCGCCGAGGTGGTCCGGCCGGGCCGGGGTGCCGTGATCGCCAACCCGAACTGCACGACCATGGCCGCGATGCCGGTGCTCAAGCCGCTGCACGAGTTCGCGGGGCTGACCCGGCTGGTCGCCAGCACCTACCAGGCGGTGTCCGGCTCCGGGCTGGACGGCGTCGCCGAGCTGGACGGCCAGGTCCGCGCGGTCGCCGACCAAGCCACCGCGCTGGTGCACGACGGCCGTGCGGTGGAGTTCCCGGCGCCCAAGAAGTACGTGCGCCCGATCGCTTTCAACGTGCTGCCGTTGGCCGGCAACCTGGTCGACGACGGCAGCCTGGAGACCGACGAGGAGCAGAAGCTCCGCAACGAGTCCCGCAAGATCCTCGGCATCCCCGACCTGCTGGTGTCCGGCACGTGCGTCCGGGTGCCGGTCTTCACCGGGCACTCGCTGTCGCTCAACGCCGAGTTCGCCCGGCCGGTGACGGTGCGCCGCGCGGTCGAGCTGCTGTCGGACGCGCCCGGCGTCGAGCTGGCCGACGTCCCGAACCCGTTGCAGGCGGCGGGAGCGGACCCGTCGTTCGTCGGCCGCATCCGGCAGGATCCGGGCGTCCCCGGTGACCGTGGGTTGGCGCTGTTCATCTCGAACGACAACCTGCGCAAGGGCGCGGCGCTGAACGCCGTGCAGGTCGCCGAGGTCGTGGCCGGCCTGCTCTGACGGCCCGGCCCGGCACCCGGACCGGTCCGGGCCGGCCGGTGTCCCCGCCGGACCGCACGACTCGGCGGCGGCGGCCGCTCAGGGCGCGGCGCAGTCCACGGTCACCATCGACCCGCGGGAGCCGCCGGGTCCCTCCTCGGACACGGCCAGGTAGCCGCAGTCGGCCGGCCCGCGGTCCGTGGCGGTGATGCCCTCCTGCTGGGGCAGCCCGGGGTCGACGAGCTCGCGGTGCGGCCAGTCCGGGAAGGACGCCGGGTCGGCGGTCGGTGACGGCGCGCGGTACTCGACGACCTCGTCGTAGGTCAGCAGCAGCAGCCGGCCGCGGGACCAGCTCGCGTCCGTCACGACGGTGCCGGTCAGCAGGGATTGCAGCGGCGAGGCCGGCCGGGGCGGCACGAACGTCCGCACCAGCGCCAGGTCGCCGCCTGCCGCGGGTCCCCGGTAGATGCGGTGTGCCGGGTCCTGACCGGGCCGGGCGCCCGGCTTGGTGATCACGACGACGGAGCCGTCCGCGGCGACGACCAGCGCCTCGGCGTTGTGCGGGCCGTCCGGGTAGCGGAAGTGGAGGTCGTCGGCCGGGACCGGCGCCGACGGGACGGGACGCACCGACGGTTCCCGGAGCCGGTGGACGACGATGTCGTCGCGCCGCTCGGCGTTGTCGCCGATGTCCCCGACGAACAGGCACCGTCCCGCGGCCGGTCCACAGCTGCCGCCGGCCAACGCCTCGCCGTTGCGCGCCGACAGGCCTGCGACCCGGACCCGGCCGAGCAGCGCCCCGCGGGCGTCCACCACCGGCAGGTCCGACACCCCGGTCGCGTCGTCCAGCAGGAAGTACGCCCGGCCGCCGGTCGCGGCGACCACCCCGCTGGCCTCCGGCGCGACCCCGGCGGGCAGGTCGACGGGGTCGGCCCGCCGGTAGCAGCTCAGTGGGCAGTCCGGCGACGTGCCGGCGGGCCGGGCCGTGGGCGACGGGGACCCGGTCGACTCTCCGGATCCGGACGCGGATCCGGACGCGGTGGGGCCGGACGCTGTGGATCCGGTCGTCGTCCCCGGTCCCGCGCCGCCGCTCCGGGTGTCCGGCGTCGCCCGTGTCGCGACGGCGGATCCGGTCGACGCGCTGGGTTCGCCGGTGGTCGGCGCCCGGCTGCCCGCCGGCGCCGGTGTACCCGCGCCGCCCGTCGTGCCGGCCGCGACCGGTGCGCCCGCCGCCGGGGTGCAGGCCACCGCGCCGAGCAGCAGCGCGACGAGCAGCGCGAGGCGCCGGGCGCGGCGTCCGCGCACGGCGGCCGGCGGCCGGGACGGGCGGGGGGGCACCGGACGAGGGTAGAGGGGCGGCGGGCCGACGTAGGGTGGCCGGACCATGGGCTGGTCGCGGCGGCGGGAGCGGGCCGGGTCGGCCGCGGCCCGGCGGGCATCCAGGCTGGCGTCCTGGCTGGCGTCCGGACTAATCCTGGCCGGCTGCACGACCGGCGGGACACCGGCGGCAGCGCCGTTGCGTCTCGGCCCGCTGTCGGCCGTGCACGCCGTGGTGGCGCCCGGCACGGCCCTCGCCGCCGGTACCGCGCTGCTCGCCGTCTCACCGGACGGCACCGGGCGGGCGGTCGTCGACGCCGGCGGGGCGGTCTGCGTCCGGCGGGTGCACGGCGGGTCCGTGGGCTGCGTGCCCACCGGGGCGTCGCCGGGGAGGCTGTCGGCCGCGTTCTCGCCGGACAGCCGGACGCTGGCCGTCGGGCTCGACCTGACCGGTGCGGCGGCCGGGCGGGTGTGGACGGTGGACACCGGCACCGGTGCCGTCACCCCCGTGCCGGCGGTCGCCGGGGTGGCGGCGCGCCGCACGACCGCCGCACCGTCCGCGACGCCCCGCGGGTCCGCGGTCGCCGGGACGTCGACGGCTCCGCGACCGACGTCCGCCGCTCCACCGGCCGGCACGCCCGCGGACGCCTACCGCTCGGGTGCCGCATGGGTGGCCATGGCGTGGAACGTCGCCGACGGCCATCTGGTGCTGCTCAACCTGCTGGTGTCCGACGCCGGCCCGTCCGTCCGCGTCGTGGACCTCGACCCGGTCACCGCGGTGCCGCGGCTGCTGGGCACGGTCACCCGCGCCAACCAGGGGGTCGGCCCGGTCATGGCCGTGCGCGGCGACACGCTGCTCGTGCAGGTGTACGTGGCCGACCGGACCCGGCCGGACCTGGCCACCGTCGACCTGGCCTCCGGAGCGGTCCGCGACCTCGGCCAGATCGGGTCGCCGGACACCACCGCCGTTCCCTACGACGTCGCACCGGACGGGCGCACCGCGCTCGTCGGTTCCGCCGGGCTGGCACCGTCCGGCCCGCCGGGGCTGCTCGACCTGTCGACCGGCCGGCTGACCGCGATCCCCGGACTGACCGGCACCTTCGTCGCCGGCGGGTACGCCCCGGACGGCACCGCGGTGGCGGCGGTCACCGCCGGCGGCACGGCCCCGGTGCAGTTGTGGCTGGCCGGCACGGACGGCAGCCGCGGTCGGGGCGTCGCCGGCACGGTCGGCCAGGTGCGCAGCGGCGCGCGGCTGTGCTGGTCCCCGGTGCAGGTCGTCGCGGTGTGCGGGGCGCCGCCCGGGTCCGCCGCAACGACGGGGCCGGGAGCCGCCCCGCCGGCGTGGGTGCTGCGCGGCTGATCGGCCCGGTGCCGCCCGGCGGCGGCGTGCGGCCGGGTCGGCCGTCCCCTGCCGGTGCCCTGCCGCGGGCCGGCCGGGCGGGGCGGGGCACGATCGGGGCGTGAGCACACGCATCGTCGGCATCGGGGGATCGGTCGACCCGGGCTCCCAGTCCGGGTACGCGCTCGAGGCGGTGCTCGCACGGGCGCGGGACGGCGGCGCGGAGGTGTCCAGCTTCACCGGGCGCGGGTTGGACTTCCCGCCGTACCACAGCGGCGCCCAGCCGCCGCCCACCGCGCGGGACTACGTCGAGGCGGTGCGCGCGGCCGACGCGGTGGTGATCTCGTCGCCCGGGTATCACGGGACCGTCTCCGGGCTGGTCAAGAACGCCCTCGACTACCTCGAGGAGCTGCGCACCGACGACCGCCCCTACCTCCACGGGCGGGCCGTCGGCCTGATCGCCGTCGCCCGGGGCTGGCAGGCGGCGGTGACCACGCTGACCACGCTCCGGCAGGTGACCCACGCGCTGCGCGGCTGGCCGACGCCGCTGGGCATGGCGGTCAACAGCGCCGTGACCCGGTTCGACGCCACCGGCGCCACCGAGGACGGCGCGGTGCGCACGGCCGTCGGCCTGCTGACGCGCCAGCTGCTGGACTTCCGCCCGCCCGGCTGAGACGTCCGCCCGCTCCGGCGGTGGCATCCTCGAACCCGCACACGCCCGGCGGTGGACCGCCGGCGGCCCAGGCGACGCAGCCGGAAGGGACCACTCATGCCCGCGCAGCCCACGGAGGCCACCGAACAGCTCCGCGCCGCCCGCCGCTTCCTGGTCGAGCACCGGGAGGACTACGCCGGGGCCCGCGCGGGCTTCCGCTGGCCGCGGCCGGAGACGTTCAACTGGGCACTGGAGTGGTTCGACGTGCTGGCCACCGAGCACCCCGACCGGCCTGCGCTGACCATCGTCGAGGAGGACGGCACCGTCGGCAGCTGGACCTACGCCGAGCTTTCCGCCCGGTCGGACCAGGTGGCCGGGTGGCTGCAGCGGATCGGGGTGCGGCGCGGCGACCGGGTCATCCTGGCGTTGGGCAACCAGGTCGAGCTGTGGGAGGTGATCCTGGCCTGCATCAAGCTCGGTGCGGTGCTCATCCCGGCGTCCACCCTGCTGGCCGCGGCGGACCTGCGCGACCGGGTCGAGCGGGGCCGGGCCCGGTTCGTCGTCGCCCGCTCCGCGGACACCGGCAAGTACGCCGACGTCGGGGGCGACTTCGTCCGCGTGGCCGTCGGCGACGCGACGCCCGGGTGGATCCGGTACGCCGACAGCCTGGCCGCGCCGGCCGACTGGACCCCGGACGGGGTCACCCGGTCCACCGACACCCTGCTGCTGTACTTCACGTCCGGCACGACGGCGGTGCCCAAGCTGGTGGAGCACAGTCACCTGTCGTACCCGGTCGGCCACCTGACGACCCTGTACTGGGTCGGCCTGCGCGAGGGCGACGTCCACCTGAACATCTCCTCGCCCGGCTGGGCCAAGCACGCCTGGTCCAACGTCTTCGCGCCGTGGCTGGCCGGGGCCACCGTCTTCCTCTACAACTACGGCCGGTTCGACGCGCCGGCCCTGCTGCGGGTCATGCAGGAGCACGGCGTCACCACGTTCTGCGCCCCGCCGACGGTCTGGCGCATGCTCATCCAGGCCGACCTGTCGGCGCTGCGGACCCCGCCGCGCGAGCTGGTCGGGGCGGGCGAGCCCCTGAACCCCGAGGTGATCGAGCAGGTGCGGGCCGCCTGGGGGCTGACGATCCGGGACGGCTTCGGGCAGACCGAGACGACCCTGGCGGTCGGTAACTCACCGGGGCAGCCGGTGAAGCCGGGGTCGATGGGCCGCCCGATGCCGGGCTTCGAGGTGGTGCTGGTGGATCCGGCCACCGGAGGCCCGGCCAGGGAGGGGGAGATCTGCATCGACCTGGCCGACCGCCCGGTGTCCCTGCTGACCGGCTATCACGGCGACGACGAGCGCACGGCCGAGGCCATGTCCGGCGGCGTCTACCACACCGGCGACGTCGGCTCGGTCGACGACGACGGCTACATCAGCTACGTGGGCCGCGCCGACGACGTGTTCAAGGCCTCGGACTACCGGATCTCGCCGTTCGAGCTGGAGTCGGTGCTGATCGAGCACGAGTGGGTGGTCGAGGCGGCCGTCGTGCCGTCGCCGGATCCGCTGCGGCTCGCGGTGCCCAAGGCGTACGTGGTGCTGGCGGCCGGCGTCCAGCCCGGTCCGGAGACCGCCGCGGCGATCTTCGCCCACTCCCGCGAGCACCTGGCGCCGTACAAGCGCATCCGCCGGCTGGAGTTCGCCGAGCTGCCGAAGACGATCTCGGGCAAGATCCGCCGGGTCGAGCTGCGGGGCCGCGAGGAGGAGATCCACGTCGACGCGGACGCCCGCCCGGACGGCGAGTACCGCGAGGAGACCCCCGGGCGGTGAGCACGCCCGGGGGGTGAGCGCGCCCCGGCGGTGAGGACTCCAGGGCGGTGAGGTCGCCCGCGCACCGGCGCCGGTGCAGCGGACAGTCCGGGGCTGCGATGCCGGCCGGGAGCGACGGCGTCCGGCCGCAGCCCTCGGCGATCCCGGTCCGCCTGCCGCCGCCGTATGCTCGCCCGCGCTCAGCCGGCGAGCACTCGGCGGGCGAAGTCGATGTCGCACGCCACCTGCCGCAACCGCTCCTCGACGACCATCGACCCGTGGCCGGCGTCGAAGCGGTACACCTCGTACCGGGCACCGCGGTCCGCCAGCGCGTCCAGGTAGGTGTCGACCTGGCGGATGGGGCAGCGCGGGTCGTTCTCGCCGGCCAGCACCAGCAGCGGGGTGCGGACCTGGTCGACCCAGGTCAGCGGGCTGGAGTCGGTGTAGGCCGCCGGCCGGTCGTCGGGTGCGCCGCCGAACAGTGCACGGTCGTAGGCGCGCAGCTGCTCCATCTCGTCCTCGTAGGCCTGCACGTAGTCGGCCACCGGGACCCCGGCGATGGCGGCGGCCCAGCGTCCGGGCTGCGCGCCGACACCGAGCAGGGTCAGGAACCCGCCCCAGGAGGCCCCGGCGAGGACCGAGCGGCCGACGTCCACCATGCCGGCGACGACGAGCGCGTCGTGGACGGCGGCGATGTCGGCCAGCTCGGTGTGCCCGACCCGCTCGGTCAGCGCGTCCCGCCAGGCCGATCCGTACCCGGTGGACCCCCGGTAGTTGACCTGCACGACGACGAAGCCGGCGTCCAGCCACGCCGCCCGGGTGGCGTCGTAGACGTCCTCGTCGGCGTCGGCGGGTCCGCCGTGCAGGTAGAACACCGCCGGCCCGGCCTGCTGGGTCCGGCCGGGGCCCGCCGGCGCGCCGAGTTCCGCGGGTCGTGCCAGCAGGGCGTGGATCCGGCCGCCCGGACCGTCCACCCAGACGTCGTGCACCGGCTCCGACCACGGCGCCGGGCGACCCGGCGTCGGCAGCAGCACCGTGTCGGCGCCCGCCGCGTCCAGCCGCCGCAACCGCGCCGGCTCCGCCGCGTTCGACCAGCGGTACCAGACGCTGCCGTCCGGCCGGGCGATCGCCCCGGACACGACGCCGCGGGCCGCCGGCAGGTCGGTCAGCTCCTCGGTGGCCAGGTCGTAGCGGTGCAGGGTGGTGCGGCCGGCCCGGGTGTGCGCCACCAGCAGCGCCTGGGCGTCCGGGTAGAAGTCCCCGGCCAGGTCGCCGGGCAGGTCGATGGCCAGTTCGCGCACGTCACCGGTGGCCAGGTCCCACAGCAGCAGCTCGTCCCGGCCGCCGCGTTCGTGGCCGACCAGCAGCCGCTGGTCGCCCGGCACGGGCGAGAAGACGACCGCCTCGAGCCCGCGGCCGGGTGAATCGTCGAGTTCGCCGACCACCGACCCGTCGTCGACGCGCAACGCCCGCAGCGCCGGGTAGCGCGAGTCGCCGTGCTCGGAGTGGGACAGCACCCAGAGGGTCTCGTCGGTGGACAGCGCCCCCACGCCGGCGTCGCAGTCGCTGCGGTAGACCTCGGTCGCGGTGCCGTGGGTGGCGACCCGGTGCACCCGGCTGCCGTCGTCATCGGAGAAGCCGGCCAGCACCACGGACCGGCCCACCGCCAGCCCGGCCGGGTAGCCGGGCGCCACGTCCGGCATCGCCGGCGACGCGGAGCCGGGTCCGCCGCCGAACGGCTGCCACTGCCAGGACCCGAACTCGTCGCCCGCCTCGTCGTGGAACCAGAACAGGGCCTCGCCGTCCGCGGACAGCTGGCCGTGCACCGTGCCGTCGGGGCGCTGGGTGGCCTGGGTCTGCCGGCCCGTGGCGGCGTCCCAGCAGTACAGCTCGTAGGTGCCGGTCGCGTTGGACAGCACCACGGTCCGGTCCGGGGCGTCGCGGGCCGGGTCGGGGAGGCTGATCCGCACGGCGGAGAACCGGCGACGCCAGCGGTCCTCGCGATCCGGGTCGTCGAACAGCCGCTCGGGGACGCGCGCCCGGGGATGCCGGGTGGCGGGGCCGTCCGCCGGCGTGCCGTCCGGTGCGGGCGCGAGCGCCGGGGCGGCCGTGGCAACCCCGTCCACGGACGGCGCCTCGGACGGCGCCACGGACGGCGCCCCGCCCGGCCGGGTGTCCGGTGCGCCGGCGCGGGCGTCGGGCTCGGGTGCACCGGCGGGGGACGCTGCGGAGGTCATCGGCCCATCCTGCCGGGCGGCGATCCGGGTGCGGCGGGCGCCCGGAGCGCCGCGCGCACCGCCGCCGGTCGCGTCACTCGCCGCCGTCGGCGGTGGGGACGGACAGCATCGCGGTGGCGCCGGTCGCGTCCTCGATCTCGGTGATTCGGCCGAACGGCGTGTCCCGCGGCGGTTGCAGGATCCGGCCACCGGCACCGACCGCGGTCTCCGCCGCGGCGTCGACGTCCGCGACGGCGAAGTAGACGACCCACCGGGAGAGTCCGGCCGTCGACGGCGACCGGGTCAGGTCGAGCACGCCGGCGACGGTGCGCCCGTCGACCTGGCCCTGCGAGTACCGGAACTCCGCGCTGTCCGACAGCGGCTGCAGTCCCCATCCCAGGACGTCCCGGTAGAAGGCGGTGGCGGCGTCGAAGTCGCGGGTGTGCAGCTCGTCCCACACGACCGAGCCGGGCTCGTTGTACCGGGTGAAGCCCGGGAGCTCGGCGGCCTGCCACAGCCCCACGGCGGCGCCCGACGGGTCGGTGAGGACCGCCATGGCGCCGAGCGTGCCGACGGTCACCGCGGGCACCGCGACGGTGGCCCCGGCCCGCTGCGCGGCGGCCACCGTCGCGGCGGCGTCCGGGGTGGCCAGGTACGTCGACCAGCCGTCCGGTGCGCCGGACTCACCGGTGTTGGTCACCATGCCCGCGACGGGGCGGTCGCCGAGCACGAAGTCGACGTAGCCGCCGTGCTCGGGGGCCGGTGGCCGCGCCGTCCAGCCGAGGACCTGCCCGTAGAAGGCCGCGGCGCCCTCCGGGTCCGACGTCAGCAGCTCGACCCAGCACGGTGTGCCGGCGGCGAAGGCGGTGTCTCTGGTCGTCACGGCGGGGCCTTCCGGTCGTCGGTCGCGGTGTCACCGAGGACGCTAGTCAGCCACGCCGACAACGGCTCCGCTGACGACGAGGGCTGACCCGGGCTGTCCTGTTCCGTCCCGCCGGACCATCCGCTCAGACGGTGCGGAGGGACGCGGCGACCGGGCAGGCGAACGACGGGGCCCGCAGCCCGACCCGGTTCAGGTGGGCGGCCACCAGCTGCCAGGCCCGGTGGATCGGCACCTCGTGGTAGGTCACGCCGCGATCGGCGCAGTACTGCCTCACGATGCGGCGAGCCTTGCGCAGCGCCGGTCCCGGCATGCTCGGGAACAGGTGGTGCTCGATCTGGTAGTTGAGCCCGCCCATGGCGAGCGAGGCCACGCGGCCGCCGGCGACGTTGCGCGAGGTGACCACCTGCCGGCGGAAGAAGTCGACCCGGGCCTCGCGCGGCAGCACCGGCATGCCGATGTGGCTGGCGGCGAAGGCCACGCCCAGGTAGACGCCCGTCACGGCCAGCTGGACGCCCAGGAACGCGCCGGCCTTGCCGGGCGGCAGCAGGGTGAACACCAGCGCCGGGTACAGGGCCAGCCTGCCGGCGAGCAGCGCCGTCTCGACGCGCCCGCGGTTGCGCCGGGTGCGGCCGAACTGCCACTGGGCGCTCTGCACGTGCAGGTTGAGCGCCTCGACCACCAGGACGGGGAAGAACCACCAGCCCTGCCGGGCGTGCAGGTACCGGCCGATGCGGGACGGGAACGGCGTCCGTTCCGGCGGGAAGAAGTGCACGACGGCGGCGTCGATGTCGGGGTCCTTGCCGACCTGGTTCGGCGCGGCGTGGTGGCGGGTGTGCTTGTTCTGCCACCAGGACAGGCTGATGCCGCCCAGCAGGGTGCCCAGGACGAGCGCCACGCGCTCATTCCAAGCGTTCGAGGTCAGGATCTGCCGGTGCGCGGCCTCGTGGCTGATGAAGATGATCTGCGTCAGCACGACGGCCAGGGCGGCGGCCAGGGCCAGCTGGGCCCAGTGGTCGCCGAGGAGTGCGACGCCCGTCCAGACCCCGGCGAGCGCCAGGAGCGCCAGGCCGATCTTGGTGGCGTAGTGGCCGTATCGCCGGCGCAGCAGGCCCTGTTCCCGGACGGCGGCCAGCACCTCGGTGTACTCGCTGGCGGTCCGATGGGCGGGACGGGGCGTCCGGGCGCGGGTTCCGCCGGGCGTGGATGCAACTGTGGTCACGAGGACCCTTCGCTGATGGTCTGTCTCGATACCGGGACGTCGACACGGCAGCAGGGGGACCTGGTGTGGACTGCTGCCGGCGGCAGCACCGGTGTGGCGCGGGCGTCCGCGAGGACGCGGCAGCCGGACGTTAGACGCTACGGGTCCACCGGCGGTAGGACCCCGCCGGTGGACCCGGGTGGAATGTGGTGCGCGACCGGTCAGGTCGGCGCTCGTGCCGTCAGAAGCTCGACGGCACGGGGGATCCGGTCAGGAGAGGACCGTGACGCCCGTGGCCTGCGGGCCCTTGGCGCCCGAGGTCACGGTGTACTCGACGCGCTGGTTCTCCTCGAGTGACCGGTAGCCACCGGCCTGGATCTCCGAGTAGTGGACGAAGACGTCCGGGCCGGGCTCGGACGGCGTGATGAAGCCGAAGCCCTTCTCGGCGTTGAACCACTTGACGGTGCCCTGCGACATTGATGCTCCTGCATGATGCGGTGAGTCCGGTCACGGACGTGACGGGACGTGAAGACAGATGATCCCGATGTCCACGCCACATCTCGTCACGACGTCCGGTCGGACGGCGCGTACATCAGCGAAGAGAACCTCGAAGCCTTCTGGGCTTACCGTGCCAGTCTGGCACAGATCCCGGCCGGGCGTCGGGCGCGGTGACGGCCGACACGCGTGGACAGGGCCGCCGGGGTGCCGTAGGGGACCGCCCGGCGGGTGCCACGATCGCCGTCATGCGGGGCCGGACGGGACGGATGTGGTGGGGTCTGGCGCTCGAGACGCCGGACCCGGAGACCCTGGCGCGGTTCTACTCGGTGCTGCTCGACTGGCCCGTCGTGCATCGTGAGCCGGGGCAGGCGGTGCTGCAGCCGCCGCAACCGGGCGTGTTCGTGGTCGACCAGCAGTCCGACGGCTACACGCCGCCGGTGTGGCCGCCGGCGCCGGGGGAGCAGCGTCCGATGGCGCACCTCGACGTCCAGGTCGAGGACCTGGACGCTGCGGTGACGGACGCGGTGGCCCTGGGCGCCCGGCTCGCCGACCACCAGCCGCCGGCCGTGCGGGTGCTGTTCGACCCGGTCGGTCACCCGTTCTGCCTGTGCCGGGACGACGGGTGACACGGACGCTGCAGGACGTCCGGAACGCCGGCGGGGCCGGGTTGCCGTCGTGGGGCCGGGCCGTGCCGGCGACCCCACGACGCACCACTGGTCGGGGTGACAGGATTTGAACCTGCGACCTCTTCGTCCCGAACGAAGCGCGCTACCAAGCTGCGCCACACCCCGTGGAGCCCGACAAGTCTATCCGACCGCCGGCGGTGGTCCGTACCGCTTCCACCGCCTGGCGTCCGGCCCGGTCAGCCGCGCGGCGTGAGGGTGAGCAGCGTCGCCTCCGGCCGGCAGCAGAACCGCACGGGCATGTAGGGCGAGCTGCCCAGCCCGGCGGACACGTTGAGCCAGGTCGTCTCGCCCCACCGGGACAGCCCGCGGGCCCGGGACCGGTCGATCCCGCAGTTGGTGACCAGAGCCCCGATGCCGGGCAGCCGCACCTGGCCACCGTGGGTGTGCCCGGCCAGCACCAGGTCGTACCCGTCTCCGGCGAAGGCGTCGAGCACGCGGGGTTCGGGGGAGTGCGCGACGCCGATCCGCACCACCGCGTCGGGATCTGCGGGCCCGGCGATGTCGGCGTACCGGTCGCGGTGCAGGTGCGGGTCGTCCACACCGGCCAGCGCGATGCGCTGGCCGCGGATCTCCAGCGCCTGCGTCCGGTTCGACAGGTCGACCCAGCCGCGCTCGGTCAGCGCCGCCCGCAGGTCCCGCCACGGCAGCGGCGGGCTGGTCGGCAGCCGGGGCGCCCGGACGAAGTACCGGTGCGGCGACTTGGGCCGGGGAGCGAAGTAGTCGTTGTTGCCGAAGACGAAGGCGCCGGGGACGTCGAGCAGCCCGCCGAACGCGTGCACCGCCACCGGTACCGACCGCTGGTGGGAGAGCGTGTCCCCGGTGTCGATGACCAGGTCCGGCCGCAGGTCCGACAGTGCCCGAACCCAGGCCACCTTGCGCTGCTGGTCCGGGGTGACGTGCAGGTCCGACAGGTGCAGCACGCGGACCGGCCAGGACCCGGGCCGCAGCACCGGAACCTCGACGCGCCGGAGCACGAACAGCTGCCGCTCGACCAGCGTCGCGTACAGGCCGACGGCCGCGCCGGCACCGGCCAGCCCGGACAGCGTCCCGACCACCGGGCCGGGCCCGCGCCCCCGCGTGGGGTCAGCCACTGGTGCCGGCCGAGATGGTGATGGTCACGTTGGACCCCGGCAGCGCGTTGATCTTCGGCGACTGGTCGATGACGACGTTCGCCGCCGCACCGGACGGCGCCGCGGACACCACGACCACCGCCTTGAAGCCCTTGGCCGACAGCTGGCTGCGCGCGGTGTCCAGGTCGTACCCGATGACGTTGGGCACCTGCGCGTTGTCCGAGCCGGTCTTGTACCGCCCGGCCTCCGGCCCGAACTGGTCGTCCACCAGGCCGGCGTGCAGCGGGGTCATCGCCGACAGCCAGGTCGCGGCCGGCACGGATCCGCCGCTCATCCCGGTCGTCGACCGGTCCGGCGTCTGGCCCATCGCCTGTGGCGTCGAGCAGCTGCCGGACAGCTGGCGGGTCTGGCTGTTGATGCAGATCGACTGGGGGCGGTCCAGGTAGTCCCAGACGACCGAGGCGCCGCTGTAGAACGGGGTGAAACCCAGGAACGCCGACGACTTGTAGTCCTCGGTCGTGCCCGTCTTGCTGGCGGCGACCCTGGTCCACTTGGCCGCGACGGCAGCGGCGTGCGCGGTGCCGTTGTCCGCCGTCAGGTCGTCCTGCATGGCGTGGCTGAGCGTCCTGGCCAGCTCCGGGTCGACGGCCTGCGCGCAGGCCTGCTGCTTCTGCTGGACCGGGTTGCCGTCCCGGTCGAACACGGTGTCCACCGGCGTGGGCGGGCACCACAGACCGTCCGAGGCGAGCGTGGCGCCGACGTTGGCCAGCTCCAGCGGGCTCACCGGCGACACCCCCAGGGTGAAGGAGACGATGTTCTGCGCCACCACCTCCTGGGCGTAGCTGCGCCCGGAGCCGGTGAACGACCGGTCGACCTGGCCAGCGTCGAGCGAGTAGCCCTTCATCCCCATCGCGACGGCCATCTGCACGACCTTCTGCAGGCCGATCTGGTCCTCGAGCGAGACGAACGCCGTGTTCGGCGAGGTGGCCAGGGCCTGTTGCATGGTCATCTGGCTCGGGAAGGTGCCCGAGTTGTTGAAGGCGTGCGCCGGCGCGTTCGGGCTGGTGTAGCTCGCCGGGGAATCCAGGATGGACTGGGTGCCGAGCCCCTCCTTGAGCGCCTCGGCGGCGGTGAAGATCTTGAAGGTCGACCCGGCGCCCAGCGGGGCGAAGGTGGTGACCAGGCGCTGCACCGTCTCGCCCTTGGCCTTGTCCAGGCCGTACGGGCGGTTGGCCGCGAGGGCGAGGACCTTGCGGATGCCGGCGTTGGGCTGGACGACGGCCAGCACGTCGGCCACCCGCTTGTTCGCCGCCACGCTCGGGTTGGCGTTGCCGTCCACGGCCGCCTTGGCGTTCTTCATCGCGGCCGGGTCGAGCGTGGTCCGGATGGTGTAGCCGCCGCGGGCGATGTCGTCCGAGGACATGCCCTGGTTCTCCAGGTAGTCCAGCACGTACTGGCAGAAGTACCCGTAGGTGGCGTGGTTGTCGGCGGACAGGCAGCCGTTGGGGGTCGGCGTGCGGTTGAGCCCCAGGCTCTTCTTCTTGGCGGCGGTGGCCTGCGCCTGGGTGACGCCGGTGGCCGCCCCGTTCTGCGCCATCAGGTTCAACACCAGGTTCTTGCGGTCGACGGCGTCCTGGTAGTGGTCGGGGTCGAACGGGTTGTACTTGTTCGGGTTGTTGACCATCCCGGCCAGCAGTGCCGCCTGTTGCAGGTTGAGCTTGTCGGCGTCGATGCCGAAGAAGTACTGCGCGGCGGCCTGGGCGCCGTAGACGCTCGGTGCGAACGCCACCAGGTTCAGGTAGCGCTCCATGATGTCGTCCTTGGACAGGTGTCCGGGCAGCTCCAGGGTCAGCGCGATCTTGGCCTCCTGCAGCTTGCGCAGCGGGGTGGCGGCGATCGCGGCGGCCTTCTCCTGGTCGGTCCGTGCCTCGACCAGGAACCGGTAGTTCTTGACGAACTGCTGGGTGAGCGTCGAGCCGCCCTGCTGGCCCGTCGTCCCGGACGAGTTCTTCAGCAGTGCGCGGATGGTGCCGCGCCAGTCGACGCCCGGGTGGATGTAGTAGCGGCGGTCCTCCGTGGAGACGATCGCCTGCACCAGCAGCGGCGAGATCTTGGACAGCGGGACCGGGACCCGGTTCTGCTCGTAGACGTACGCGATGGGCGCCCCGCGACTGTCCGTGATCGTGGTGCGCTCCGGGAACGGCTGGTCCATGTCGGTCAGCGGGGTCTCGGCAATCGCGTCAGTGACCTTGTTGGACGCCAGCCCGACGCCGACGGCGTAGGGCAGCAGCAGGCCGGCCACCAGCACACCCGCCACCAGGGTCGCCACCAGCAACTTGCCCAGACCGCCCACGACTCGCACGCGGCAAGGGTACTGGGGACCCCCGACGGTCCCTGTGAGCTCGTACGGTGCCTATCGGCGAACGGGTGGTGACAGGGGACCGTCGCCCACCCGTCGTGACGGGATATCACCGCATCGAGTGACGTATCGAGGGCCGAAATTGTCCCTCTTTCGAGGGGAACGCTCCTCGTACCCCGGACGTCTGACTGCCGTTCGGGTTCGTCGACACCGTCGGTGCGCCCGTGGCGGCACGGGTGCGCCGTCGATGTAACGAGCGGGCCCGCCCGTCGATGTCACTGTTGGGGAAAGGTGATCGAACCATGACGACCGTCAGCCTGCGGATCGTTCCGACGAACCAGCGCCGCCTGGTCAAGGACGGGACGCGCGTCGCCACCAGCACCACCGGTGGGCCCGTGCCGGCCCTGCCGCTGCTGGGTCGGCCGGGTGCAACGAGTGACAACGACTGGTCGGTGCGGGCGGTGTGCTCGGGCAGTGACCCCGACGCGCTGTTCGTCACCGGGGCCGCGCAGCGCGAGGCCGCGAAGATGTGCGCCGGCTGCCCGGTCAAGCTCGAGTGCCTGGCCGACGCCCTGGACAACCAGGTCGAGTACGGCGTCTGGGGCGGCATGACCGAGCGCCAGCGCCGCGCCCTGCTGAAGAAGTCCCCGGAGGTGACCAGCTGGCGCGAGGTCCTCGAGGGCGCCCGCACCAGCGTGCTCGCCCCCGTCGCCAGCTGACGACCCCGACGCCCGGGCCCGGACCGGTCGCCCGGGTCAGCCGTGCGCGGTCAGCTGCTCGCCGATCTCCCGCAGCTGCGGGAGATCGTGCGCGTCGAACGGCAGCGCCGGGACCTCGACGACGTCCAGGTCGGGGTGCGCCCGGCTCAACCGTGACCGCATCCGCAGCTCCTGCGCGCGGACGGTGAGCCGGTCCGCGTGCACGGTCAGCACCCCGGCCGCCAGCGGCGCCTCCCGCGTTAGCTCCTCCGCGGCGGAGGTGGCCGTGCCCAGCGGCAGGTCGGCCAGTGGCGGGTGGGTGCGGTTGAGCACCAGCCCGGCCAGCGGCATGCGGTCCGCGCGCAGCCGGTCCGCGAAGTACGACGCCTCCCGCAGCGCCTCCGGCTCCGGGATGGCCACCACGACGAACGCCGTGCCCGAGGACCGCAACAGGTCGTAGGTCGTCTGCGCGCGCTCCCGGAAGCCGCCGAACATGGACTCGAAGAGCTGCACGAACGCGCCGGCGTCGGCCAGCATCTGGCCGCCGATGACCGAGGTGACCGCCCGCGCGAAGACGTTGAAACCGGCGCCGACGACCTTCATGACGCCCCGCCCCGGCGCGGACAGCAGCCGGATCATCCGCCCGTCCAGGAACGAGCCCAGCCGCTGCGGCGCGTCCAGGAAGTCCAGCGCCGACCTGCTGGGCGGGGTGTCCACGACGATCAGGTCGTACTCGCGCCGACCGGCCAGCTGGCTCAGCTTCTCCATGGCCATGTACTCCTGCGTCCCCGAGAAGGACGTGGAGATGGTCCGGTAGAAGGGGTTGGCGAAGATCTGCGCAGCCCGGTCCGGGGAGCTGTGTGCGCTGATCATCTCGTCGAACGTGCGGCGGGTGTCCAGCATCATCGCCCACAGCTCGCCGCCGGACTCGGCGGCCGGCCCGTCGAGCTCCACCCGGCGCGGCTCGTTGTCCAGCTCGTCCAACCCCAGCGACTGGGCCAGCCGGCGGGCCGGGTCGATGGTCAGCACCGCCACCCGGCGCCCGGCGTCGGCGGCGAACAGCGCCATGGCGGCTGCGGTGGTCGTCTTGCCGACGCCGCCGGAGCCGCAGGTGACCACGACGGAGGTCTGCGGGTCCGTCAGCAGGGCGCCCAGCCGCAGTTGCTGCCTCACCGGACCCCCTGCTCCGCCAACCGATCGGCCAGCTCGTAGACGCCGCCCAGGTCGGCGCCGTCGACCAGCCGCGGCAGCTGCAGCAAGGGGACGCCGGTGGCGGCGAGCCGCTCCCGGCACTCGCGCTCGGCGAGCACCCGCACCGCGTGGTCCTCGGCCTGCCGGGCCAACCCGGCCAGCAGCGCGGGCTCGGGGTCGATGCCGGCCTCCACCAGCCCGACGGCGAGCCGGTCCAGGTCCAGCCGGCCCTCCGCGGCCGCCGCGAGGGACGCCGCCGCCAGCTTCGGGTCCGTCGCCGCGTTGACGATCACCGTGCCGACCGGCAGCCCGGCCGCGCGCAGCTGGTCCACGGCCTCGATCGTCTCGGTGACCGGCATGTCCTCCAGCAGGGTCACCAGGTGCACCAGCGTGTCGTCGGAGTGCAGCAGGCCCACCACGCCGTCGGCCTGGTTGCGGATGGGTCCGCGCCGCGCCAGGTCGGCCATCGCCACCGTCACGTTGAGGAACGTGGTGATCCGACCGGTCGGCGGGGCGTCCATGACGACGGAGTCGTACACCGGGCGGTTGTCCCCGCCGAGCCGGGTGACGGTCTCCTTGGTCTTGCCGGTGAGCAGCACGTCGCGCAGCCCCGGGGCCAGCGTGGTGGCGAACTCGACGGCCCCCATCCGCTTCAAGGTCCGCCCGGCGAAGCCCAGGTTGTAGAACAGCTCGAAGTACTCCAGCAGGGCGGCCTCGACGTCCACCGCCAGCGCCCGCACCTCGCCGCCGCCGGGCGCCACGGCGATCTTGCGTTCCTCGTAGGGCAGCGGCGGCACGTCGAACAGCCGGGCGATGCCCTGCCGCTCCTCGACCTCCACCAGCAGCACCCGGCGGCCGTCGGTGGCCAGCGCCAGCGCCAGGGCGGCCGCGACGGTGGTCTTGCCGGTCCCGCCCTTGCCGCTCACCACGTGCAGCCGGGCGCGCCGGCCCGCCGTCGGCCACGGCGTCGCCGTGGCGGCCGGCCCACCCTCGATCCCGGTCATCGGCGTCAGCTTGCCAGGGCCATCACGGCGACGGCGACGGCCGGGACCGCCAACAGCACCAGCACCACGACCGGCGGGGTGAGGAGCACCGGGACGACGCCGACCGGGATCACCACCGACCCGGCCGCGGCGGTGCGGGCCGCCCGGCCGGAGGTCCATCCGCGCCGGTCCCGCAGGGTGTCCCACCACAGCAGCACCAGGACGAGCAGCAGCACGGCCTGTACGGCCGCGGCGACCCAGCGCCACCATTCCACCGCGCAAGAGTAGGGCCGGGAACGGCGCCGCGGGCACCGGACGCCAGGGTCGGGGGTGCGCCCTACAGTGACGTCCATGACCACACCGCCCACGCCGCGCCGGGCCTTCGAGTACGCCACCGTGCCCCTGCTGGTCCACGCCACCAAGGCGATCCTGGACAGCTGGGGCGAGGACGGCTGGGAGCTGGTGCAGGTCGTGCCCGGCCCGAACCCCGAGCAGCTGGTGGCCTACCTCAAGCGGGAGCGCTCGTGAGCGGCCCCCTGGATCGGCTCGCCGAGCTCGGCATCACGTTGCCGGAGGCGCCGCGCGCAGCCGGCTCGTACCTGCCGGTGCAGCGCTCGGGCGACCTGCTGTTCACGGCCGGCCAGCTGCCGTTCGTCGACGGTGCACTGCCGGCCACCGGGCGCGTCGGTGCCGAGGTGTCCGCCGAGGACGCCAAGGACTTCGCCCGCCAGGCCGCGGTCAACCTGCTGGCCGCGGTGCACGCGGCCGTCGGCCTGGACGCCGTCGAGCAGGTCGTCAAGGTCGTCGGCTTCGTCGCGTCCGCCGAGGGGTTCAACGGGCAGCCCGGCGTCATCAACGGCGCCTCGGACCTGCTCGTCGAGGTCTTCGGAGAGCAGGGCCGGCACGCCCGGTCGGCCGTCGGCGTGGCCGAGCTGCCGCTCGGCGCGCCGGTCGAGGTCGAGGCCGTGCTCCGGGTGCGGTGAGCCGGCGACCGGTCCCGGTCCCGCCGGTGATCACCCGAGACCGATGACCCCGGCCGGCGCGCCGCCGGACGCCGTCCGGCCGGCCGCCACCGTCGTGCTGACCCGGGACGGGTCCGCCGGGCTCGAGGTGTTCGTGCTGCGGCGGGTGCCGTCGATGGTGTTCGCCCCGGGCACCACCGTCTTCCCCGGCGGCGCCGTGGATCCCACCGACCGTCTGCCGGTGCGCCGGTGGGCCGGCCCGCCACCGTCCTGGTGGCGCGACGCGCTCGGCGCGGCCGACGCCGCCGATGCCGCGGCACTCCTGGTGGCCGCGGTGCGCGAGCTGTTCGAGGAGACCGGCGTGCTGCTCGCCGGCGCGGCCGCCGACGGCCCGGTGACCGGGCTGCCGGCCGGCGCGGACGCCGTGCGGGACGGGCTGGCCACGCATCGGACCGGCCTGCCCGACGTGCTGGCCGCCGCGGAGCGGTGGTTGCGGACCGACCTGCTCCGGCCACTGGCCCGCTGGATCACCCCGCCCGGTCCACCCCGGCGCTACGACACGGCCTTCTTGCTGGCCCGGCTGCCGGCGGGGCAGGACGCCCGGGTGCTGACCACGGAGGCCGACCAGGGACGCTGGGCGCGCCCCGTCGACCTGCTCGCCGAAGCCGCGTCCGGCGGCATCCGGCTGCTGCCCCCCACCAGGGCCGTGCTGCTGGAGCTGGCCGGGACGTCGTCGCTCGCGGACCTGCTGGCGGTGCAGCGCGCCGTGCCGGTCGGACCCGGCGCTCCCGACGGCGACGACGGGGACGGCCCGGTTCCACCGGGCGCCCGCCGGGTGACCGCCCTGGCCACCCGGGTGCTCGCGCCGAACCCCGGGCCGATGACCCTCGACGGCACGAACAGCTACCTGGTGCGGGCGCCCGGGGCCGCCACCGCGGTCGTCGTCGATCCCGGGCCCGACGACGCCGGACACCTGGACCGGCTCGTGGAGGGCGCCGGCGGTCGGATCGAGCTGGTGCTGATCACGCACCGGCACCCGGACCACACCGCCGGCGTCGACGACCTGGTCGCCCGGACCGGAGCCCCGGTCCGCGCGGTCGACCCGGCCTGGTGCCGGCGATCCGACCCGCTGCGCCACGGCGAGCTGCTGCAGGTCGCCGGGACGGTGATCGAGGTGGTGGCCACGCCGGGACACACGGACGACTCCGCCTGCTTCCTGCTGCCCCACGACGTGCTGTGGCCCGGCGGCGGCGCGACCGGCGCCGACGCCCGCGCCGGGTCGGTGCTCACCGGCGACACCGTGCTCGGCCGCGGTACGACCGTGCTGGCCCACCCGGACGGGCGGGTGGCCGACTACCTGGCCTCGCTCGACCGGCTCGCGGCCCTCGACGCCGGCCCGGCCCTCCCGGCGCACGGCCCGGTGCTGCCGGATCTCGCCGCCGCGTGCCGGCGGTACGCCCGGCACCGCCGGGAGCGGCTGGACCAGGTCCGCGCGGCGCTCGACAGCCTCGGACCCGCGGCGGACGCCGACGCCGTGGTGGCGGCGGTGTACCCGGACGTCGACCCCGCGGTGCGGTACGCGGCGGTGCTGTCCGTCCAGGCGCAGTTGGAGTACCTGCGGGCGTGACGGGTCCCGGACCGTCGGCGGGCTGGCGGGTGCTGGCCTGCCCGCACTGCGGTGCGCCGCTGTCCGGTGACCCCGACGGGCCCGCCGGCGTCGCTGGACGCCGGCCCAGGGTGCTCGGCTGCCCGCTCGGCCATCGCTTCGACGTGGCCCGGCAGGGCTACGTCGCCCTGCTCGGACCGCGGTCGCGGACCGACACCGGCGACAGCGCGGACATGGTGGCGGCCCGGGTGGAGTTCCTCGGTGCCGGGCACTACGCGCCGATCAGCGTGGCCGTCGCCGACGCCGCTGGGGCGTCCCGGTCCGGCGCCGCGACCTCCGCGGCGGGCACGGGGGAGCCGGTGCTGCTAGAGATCGGCGCGGGCACCGGCCACTACCTGTCCGCGGCGCTGGACCGGATCCCCGGGGCCGCCGGGGTGGGGCTGGACAGCTCCCGGTACGCCGCCCGGCGCGCCGCGACCGACCCGCGGACCTGCTCGGTGCTGGCCGATGCCTGGTCCCGGCTCCCGCTGGTCGACCAGGCCGCGGACGTCGTGCTCAGCGTCTTCGCTCCGCGCGACCTGGCCGAGGTGGCGCGGGTGCTGCGGCCGGGCGGCAGCCTCGTCGCCGTCACCCCACGCCCGGGGCACCTGGTCGAGCTGCGGGAGCGCGTCGGGCTGCTGTCGATCGACCCCGACAAGGCCGATGCGCTCGAGCAGCGGGCGCGGCGGGCCGGGCTCCGGCCGACCGAGCGCACCGAGGTCCGCAGCCGGCTCCGACTCACCCGCGCCGCCGTCGCGGCGCTGGTCCGGATGGGTCCGGCGGCCCGGCACCTGGATCCTGCCGACCTGGCGCGCCGGGTCGCGGCGCTCGACGAACCGGTCGAGGCCACCCTCGACGTATCCGTCAGCGTGCTCGTCGCGGACCGCTGAGAGCGGTCCGACCGCGGGCGGTCAGCGGGCCGACCCGCGCGGACGGCCTGCCCATCCGCGCGGTCAGCGCGCCCGGCGGGACAGCCGGTCGGCGTCCATGATCACGACGGTCTTGCCCTCGAGCCGGATCCACCCGCGATGGGCGAAGTCGGCCAGCGCCTTGTTCACCGTCTCCCGCGAGGCGCCGACCAGCTGGGCCAACTCCTCCTGGGTCAGGTCGTGGGTGACCCGCAGCGTCGACCCCTCCTGCTGACCGAACTGGCGCGCCAGCTGCAGCAGCGCCTTGGCGACGCGGCCCGGCACGTCGGTGAAGATCAGGTCCGCCAGGTTGTTGTTGGTCCGGCGCAGCCGCCGGGCCAGCACCCGCAGGAGCTGCTCGGCGATCTCCGGACGCTTGGTGATCCACTCGCGGAGCGCGGCGCGGTCCATGGTGGCCAACCGGACGTCGGTGACGGCGGTGGCGCTGGACGTCCGGGGCCCCGGGTCGAACACCGACAGCTCCCCGAACATGTCCGACGGACCCATGATCGCCAGGAGGTTCTCCCGGCCGTCCGGGCTGTTCCGGCCCAGCTTCACCTTGCCGGACAGGATGATGTAGAGCCGGTCGCCCAGCTCGCCGACCTGGAAGATGGAGCTGCCGCGCGGGTAATCGGCCGACTCCAGCTGCGACCCCAGGGCCAACGCCGAATCCGGGTCGACGCCCTGGAAGATGCCGGCGCGGGCAAGGGTTTCCTCCACCTGTCCTCCTGACGAGCCACAAACGTGTGTCACATTTCACCACGCGCAGTGGTGACTTCCCCAGTGTGGGCTTCCGGCGCCGGTCCGGCGACGCGGGCCGCGGTCGGCCACCCGCGAGGGACGACCGGGTGCTGCGGCGGGACGGGGCCGTCGGTCAGCCGCGCCGGGCCCTGCGGGCCCGCGGCCGGCGGCGCAGCCGGAAGCGGTCCAGTGCCCCCGCCCAGCCCTCGCGGATCAGGACGTTGACGTCGTCCGGGCCGGCCTGGTCGAAGAACTCCTCGACCTCGTTCTCGGTCACCGTGGTGGTGGCCACGCGCAACCGGTCCTCGACGCGGGACATCAGCAGCGCGAACACCATCAGCAGCAAGGGGAACAGGAGCACGAGGAACGCAGCCATGGTGGGCTCATCATCCCCCATGGCGTCCGCGGCGGTGCGCGAACGCCACGACCGGCTTGTCGGAGGTACCCGCGGCGCCGGAGCTGCCGGCCCCACCGCAGGTCAACGGCCGTGCGACGGTGCCGTGTGGCCGGCCGGCGGCCGCGCGGGCTGATCTTCGGGGCGGCCGTCGGTGGGCTGTGGCAACCTGATCCGGTGCCGCGCCGTCCCTCCGCCCCCGCCACGCCGCTCGCCCGGACGCGACGCGCGCGGCGGATCGACGGGCGGCTGACGGAGGCCTTCCCGGCCGCCCGCTGCGAACTGGACTTCAGCACGCCGCTCGAGCTCGCGGTGGCGACCATCCTGTCCGCCCAGTGCACCGACGCGCGGGTCAACATGGTCACGCCCGCCCTGTTCGCGCGGTACCGCACGGCCGCCGACTACGCGGCCGCGGACCGCACCGAGCTCGAGGAGATGATCCGGACCACCGGCTTCTTCCGGAACAAGGCGACCAACCTCATCGGCCTCGGCCAGGCGGTCGTCGAGCGGTACGACGGCCGGTTGCCCGACACGCTCGCCGAGCTGGTCACCCTGCCGGGCTTCGGGCGCAAGACCGCGAACGTCGTGCTCGGCAACGCCTTCAGCGTCCCGGGCATCACCGTCGACACCCACGTCGGGCGGCTGGTCCGGCGCTGGGGACTGACCGAGGAGTCCGATCCGGTCAAGGTCGAGATGGCGCTGAACGGCATGCTGCGGCCGGCCGAGTGGACGATGTTCTCCCACCGGACGATCTACCACGGGCGCCGGGTCTGCCATGCCCGCAAGCCGGCCTGCGGCGTCTGCGTGCTGGCCGACCTGTGCCCGTCCTACGGCGCCGGGCCGACGGACCCGGTGCTGGCGGCTCCGCTGGTCACCGGCGCGGAACGGCCGCACCTGCTGGCCATGGCGGGGGTCGGTGACCTGGCAGGGGACCCGCCGGCTCCCGCGGTGGCCGGCGCGGACATCGCCGAGGGGATCGGGGCGGACGGTGGCGGAGCGCCGCGGGCGGGGGACGCCGTCGAGGTCGCCGCAGCGGTCGGGGGGTCGGCGGGGACGGGCTCGTCGTGAGCGTCGGCGCCCGCCTGGTCGACGACACGGAGCTGCCCGGGTGGTTGCGACCCCTGGTCGGCCGGATCGACGGCGCGGTGCTGACCGACCTGATCCCCGGCGGCGTGCCGCCGGCGCCGTCGGCGGCCCGCCGGGCGTCCGTGCTGATCCTGCTGGGCGACGGGCCGGACGGGCCGGACGTGCTGCTCACCGGCCGGGCCGGCACGTTGCGCTCGCACGCCGGCCAGCCCGCCTTCCCGGGTGGCGGTCGGGATCCCGGCGAGGACGCCGTGGCGACGGCCGTCCGTGAGGCCGAGGAGGAGACCGGGCTCGACCCGTCCTCCGTCCGCCCGGTCGCGACCATGCCGGACCTGTACCTGGGGGCGTCGTCGTACCTGGTGACGCCGGTCGTCGCGCACTGGCACACGCCCGGGCCGGTGCGCGCGGTCGATCCCGCCGAGACCGCGGTGGTGGCGCGGGTGCCGCTGTCCGTGCTCGCCGACCCGGCGCACCGCGGGCGCGTCCGGCACTCCAGCGGCTACGTCGGGCCCGCGTTCGACGTCGCCGGGCTGATCGTCTGGGGCTTCACCGGCGGCCTGGTGGACGCGGTGCTGCGCGCGGGCGGCTGGCACCGGCCGTGGGACCGCGGCCGGTTCCTCGAGCTCCCGCCGCTGGGTCGGGCGCTGCCGGACCCGGAGGCCGGCCACCTGGCCGAGGCGGACGGCGTCGCCGGTCCCGACCGCACCGCCGCCGGCTGAACCGTGACCTGGGTCGACGCCGTCGTGGTGGCACTGCTGCTCGGTGCTGCCTGGTCGGGCCTGCGCCGCGGGTTCATCAGCTCGACCGTGTCGCTGGTCGGCGCGGTCGGCGGCGCCGTCGTCGCCATCCGGCTCGCGCCACTGGCGATGGACCGGGTCGACGACGCTGCCGCCAAGGTGGCGGTCGGCATCGCCTGCGTGATCCTGGGTGTCGGGGTCGGTGAGTGGGCCGGGACCGTGGTCGGCCGGGCGCTGGCGGACCGCATCACCTGGCGCCCCGCGCAGGCGCTGGACCGCGGCCTGGGGCTGGTCGGCCACACCGTCGCGGTCACCGTGGTGGTGTGGCTGGTGGCCGTCCCGCTGGCCTCGATCACCCAGTTCCCGTGGCTGGCGTCGTCGGTGCGCTCGTCGGCGGTGTTGCAGCGGATCGACGCGGTCATGCCGGACGGTGCCACCGCCATCTCCGACCGGATGCGCGCGCTGTTCGACCAGTCCGGGTTCCCGGCGATCCTCGATCCGTTGGCGCCGACGCCGGACACCGCGGTCGCCGCACCCGACCCGGCGGATGCCGCCACGGCCGGTGTCCGGGCGGCCGGCCGGTCGGTGCTCAAGGTGCGGGGACAGGCGCCGTCATGCCAGCGGGGGATCGAGGGATCGGGGTTCGTCATCGGTCCCGAGCGGTTGATGACCAACGCCCACGTGGTGGCCGGCACCACCACCGTCGGCGTCGAGCAGGGCGGCCGGCTGCTGCCGGCGACGGTCGTCGTCTACGACCCCGAGCGGGACGTCGCGGTGCTGGACGTGCCGGGCCTGCGGGGTGACGGGCTGCGCTGGGACACGGCCCTGGCCGACACCGGCATCCCGGCGGTGGCCGCGGGCTACCCGCTGGACGGGCCGTACACGGTCAGCCCCGGTCGGGTGCAGTCGGAGCTGACGCTGCGCGGCCCGGACATCTACCAGGCGTCGACCGTGTCCCGGCAGGTGTACACGCTGCGGATCAAGATCCGCTCCGGCAACTCCGGCGGCCCGTTGCTGGGCACCGACGGGCGCGTCCTCGGTGTCGTCTTCGGCGCCTCGATCGACAAGCCGGACGTCGGGTTCGCCCTCACGGCCACCGAGGTGGCCCCGGTGCTGGCCGAGGGTCTGGCGGCGCCGGACACGGCGGTCGGCACCGGAGCCTGCGCGGTCGAGTGACGGGCCGACCGGGCCCGACGGCAGGTGTCGCTCGGCTCAGCGGACCGGCCGGCTGGTGACCCCGGCCGGCGCCGGTCCGTCCGTGGCGCGGACGGTGACCGGACCGACCGACCGACGGGCCTGCCGGCGATCGACCGCCGGCGCACCGGCGTCGTCCACCGGGCGCGGGTCGCCGGCCGCCGCGGCGCGCTGCACCGCGGCTGCGGCGAGGTCGGTCCTGAGCGCGGCCGCCGGAGCGGAGAGGTCGCGGCCGTCGACCCGGGCGCCGGCGGTGCCCGGTTCGTCCCGCAGGGCCGCGTCCAGAGTCATCTGCGGACGCACCGGCGCCCGGCCGCCGGTGTCCGTCCCGGCGCCGTCTGCAGCTGCGGCTGCACCGCCGTCCGCAGCGTGAGGTGCAACGCCGTCCGCAGCGGCAGCTGCACCGCCGTCCGCGGGTGCGGCGCGCTCGTGCCGGCCGCGTCGTGGTGCGCCGGCGGTCGTGCCGTCCGGCGCGGCCGGCACGGCGTGGCGGCCCCGCCGGACGGGTCGGTCCTGCGTCGCTGGGGTCGGGCCGCCGTCCAGGGCCCGCAGGAACTCCACGACCAGCCGGTCGACGACCTCCGGTGCTTCCTCGGGCGGGTAGTGCCCGGCACCCGGCACCACCCGGAGGCGGTAGGCGCCGTGGCAGTGCCGGGCCGCGTCGGTCAGTTCCTCCAGCGGGACGAACCGGTCGGCGTCCCCGGCCAGGTGCAGGACCGGCACGTGCACGCCGCTCTGCAGCGCCTCGCGGTGGCGGCGGCCGTCCGTCCGCCACGGGGACCGTGCGACCCAGCGGAGCTGCTCGACGGCGCCCTTGGCCGCCCCCGGAATGGTGATGGACCGCCGCATGTCCGCGACGGCCGACGTGTACTCCGCCGTCGACGTCCACTGCGGGCCGGCCGCGGCGTGCACGATCCGTTCCAGGCGGGCGCCGTTGCCCGCGGCGAGCCGCCGGTCCGGGAACAGCGGAGCGGCAGCGAAGCGGAGCAGGCGGCGGTACGGGGTGCGGGACGGCAGCCGGGGTGCGGCGAGCCGGGCGGGATGCGGCGCGGCGATCGCCACCACGCCGCGGACCCGGTCCGGGTGCATGGTCGCCACGTCGAAGGCCAGCGTGCCGCCGTAGCCCTGGCCGACCAGCACGGCGGATCGCTCGCCCAGGGCGCCGACCAGGCCGGCGACGTCCTCGGCCAGGGTGAACGCGTCGTACCCGCGGGGGGTCTTGTCGGACTCGCCGGTGCCCCGCAGGTCGGGCGCCGCGGCGCGGTACCCGGCGGCGGCGAGATCGCGGAGCTGGTGGCGCCAGCTGCCCGCGGTCTGGCCGAACCCGGGCAGCAAGAGGACGAGCGGCCCCGACCCGGCCTCGACGAGGTGGAAGCGGATGCCGTTGGCGTTCACGGACCGGTCCACCGGGTCGTGCGGGCGGGCGGCCGCGCCCTCGCCGCGCGCGGTGCGGTCGGCGTCAGGTCCCGTCGGGGCGGGCACCGTGGTCACCCGGGAGCAGGTCTCCTCAGCGCGCGGCGGCGCTGGGATCGCTGCTGTGGGTGGCGGCGGACTTCAGCGTCGCGGCCGTCTCTGTCAGGGACGAGATGGTGCGTTCCGGCTTGCGGATCTGCTTGACCTTGCGCAGGCCCAGCAGCGCCAGCAGCCCCGCCATCAGCAGCATGGCCACGAACACGATCGTGAACGCCAGCCACCGCGGCAGCCAGATCGCCAGGATCTCGCCGACCATGAACCAGAAGAAGAACATGCTGAACAGCCCGATCACGGCGGCGCCGATGAAGAACACCGCGCCCCGGACGCCGGTCTTCACCGACTCGGTGATCTCCAGCTTGGCCAGCTCGATCTCCGAGCGGACCAGCGTCGACATGTGGACGGTGGCGTCCTTGACGAGCGCACCGATCGACTCCGAGGGGTCCACGATGGGCTCCGCGGTCAACGGGATGACCGGCCGGGCGCCGGTGGCGGGGACGGACGACGCCGGCCGTTGCGGAACACCGGGCATCTGAGGGCCCCTTTCTCGCCGCGCGGTGCGGCTGTCAGGCGGACGGTACCCGGGCGGTCGCTCTCGACGCCCCGGACGTCTGGTCGACGGCGCCCATCATCGTGCCACGGGGGGTCCGGCGCACCCGCCACCCCTGGCCGTCGGCCACCCGCGGCGGTGTGCGCGTCCCACGGACGCCCGGTGCACCCGCCGGGTGGCAACCGCGCGAGCGGCTCGGGCACGGGCCGACCCGCGCGCAGGCCCGGCGCCGGCGCGCGCGGGTGGACGGGGCGGCGGCTGCAGTCCGAGTGCGGCGGCAGCTCGGGTGCCGGTGGTCCGTTGTCGGAGGCGTCCGGCGCGGGGTCCGGAGACACCGACGGCCCGCCGTCGCCGGCGGGCCGTCGCTGTCACGTGTCCGTGGATGGTGCCGTCGGCGGGAATCGAACCCACCGCATCGCCCGTGCTCGACTGCCGTGTCCGCAAGGACACCGTCTGCTGGTTCTCACCGTCGCATCCAGGGCCGGCACAGACAAGAACGGCTCCCGAGCAGGCAGTATTTCCCGCCGGCCGCGCCGACGGTGTGCGCTCGGTCACGCGCGGCTCGGGCCGGCGACGGCCGCCCGGGCGGGGTGGCGGGTGGCCGGAACCGGCCGGCGAGCCGGATCGGGAGCCGACCTGCCCGGCCGCAGCCCGGCCTCCCCGGTGACCCCGGGCCCGTCACCGCGGCTGGTGACTGCGGCGACCGTCAGCCGTCGCCCTTGCCGCTCGCCAGGCCGGTGGTGATCAGCTCCATCACCGACGAGTCCTGCAGGGTCGTCACGTCGCCCAGGTCGCGGTGCTCGGCCACGTCGCGGAGCAGCCGGCGCATGATCTTGCCCGAGCGGGTCTTCGGCAGCTCCTGCACGATCATGATCTGGCGCGGTCGGGCGATCGGACCGATCTGGGTGCCGACGTGCTTGCGCAACTCGGAGACCAGGTCCGCACCGCTCTGCCCGTCGGTCTGCACCTTCGCCGCCGCGTCGCCGCGGAGGATGACGAAGGCGACGATGCCCTGGCCGGTCATCTCGTCGGACGCCCCGACCACCGCCGCCTCGGCCACCGACGGGTGGGCGACGAGCGCGGACTCCACCTCGGTCGTCGAGATCCGGTGTCCGGACACGTTCATCACGTCGTCCACCCGGCCGAGCAGCCACAGTGCGCCGTCGGTGTCGTACTTGGCACCGTCGCCGGCGAAGTAGTAGCCCTGCGCGGCGAACCGGGACCAGTAGGTGTCGACGAACCGCTGGTCGTCACCCCAGATGGTGCGGAGCATCCCGGGCCAGGGCCGATCGAGCACCAGGTAGCCGCCACCGCCGGGGCCGACCCGGACACCGTCGTCGTTCACCACCGCCGCCGAGATGCCGGGCAGCGGCGTCATCGCCGAGCCGGGCTTGGTGGCCGTGACACCGGGCAACGGCGAGATCATGATCGCCCCGGTCTCCGTCTGCCACCAGGTGTCGACGATCGGGCAGCGGTCCCGGCCGATGGTCTGCCGGTACCACATCCAGGCCTCGGGGTTGATCGGCTCGCCGACGCTACCCAGCACCCGGAGGGAGTCGAGCCGGTACCGGCCAGGGATCTCGGAGCCCCACTTCATGAAGGTCCGGATCAGCGTGGGCGCCGTGTAATAGATGGACACGCCGTACTTGTCGACGATGTCCCAGTGCCGGCCCTCGTGCGGGGTGTTCGGCGTGCCCTCGTAGATCACCTCGGTGGCCCCGTTGGCCAGCGGACCGTAGACGATGTACGAGTGCCCCGTCACCCAGCCGATGTCGGCGGTGCACCAGTAGACGTCGGTCTCCGGCTTGAGATCGAAGACGGCCCAGTGGGTGTAGGCGGCCTGCGTCAGGTACCCGCCCGAGGTGTGCAGGATGCCCTTGGGCTTCCCGGTGGTGCCCGAGGTGTACAGGATGAACAACGGATGCTCGGACGGGAACGCCTGCAGAGTGTGCTCGGTCGACTGCCCGTCGACGAGATCGTGCCACCAGACGTCCTTGTCGGTCCACGACACGTCGATCCCGGTGCGGCGCACCACGACGACCGAGCGCACCGGCGAGTCCCGATCGGCGACGGCCTCGTCCACGGCAGACTTCAGCGGCGCTGCGGAGCCCCGCCGGTACTGGCCGTCCGCCGTGATCACCACCTGCGCCTGCGCGTCGGCGATCCGGGTGCGCAGGGCCTCGGCCGAGAAGCCGCCGAACACCACCGAGTGCGGCAGGCCGAGCCGGGCGCAGGCCAGCATGGCGAACACGGCCTCGGGGACCATCGGCAGGTAGATCGCCACGCGGTCGCCGGCCTGCAGCCCGAGGGAGGTCAGTGCGTTGGCGGTCCGGCAGACCTCGTCCTGCAGCTGGGCGTAGGTGATGGTCCTGGTGTCGCCGGGCTCGCCCTCCCAGTGGATGGCCACCCGCTCGCCGTTCCCTGATTCGACGTGCCGGTCGACGCAGTTGTAGGCGACGTTCAGCTCCCCGCCGACGAACCAGCGGGCGTGCGGTGCGTCGGTCCAGTCGAGCACGTCCGTCCACTCCGTCGCCCAGGACAGCCGGCGGGCCTGCTCCGCCCAGTACGCCTCCGGGTCCTCGGTCGCCCGGCGGTAGGCCTCCGCGGTGACGTTGGCCGTGGCGGCGAAACCGTCCGGCGGCGGGAACGTCCGGTCCTCCGCGAGCAGGTTGTCCAGGGTCGCGGCCGGCTCGCTGGTGGTCATCGGGCTCCTCTGCTGCGGCGGCGGGCGGCGGGTCGGCAGACGGACGCACCGGCACCGCACCGGTCGCCCCTGTCCGACCCGTGCAAGTTAACGCCGGCCCACCGACATGTCATGTGCAGGCCCCGTCCGTAGGCTCGGCGCGGTGATCAGCGGGGCGCCGACCGACCCCTTCGCCGACGACGAGGTCCTGGCGGCAGCGGAACGGGCCGGACGCGCCGTCGTGGCGGTCCACCGGCTGCCGGGCAACCTGCGGAACGCCGACGCCGCGGCCGCAGCCGCGGCGGGCCGGGCGGCCCGCTGCTCCGCCCTGCTCGACGGTGCCTCCGCCGGTGCCGCGGTCCGGCCGGGCGACGACGACGGGCGGTCGGCCGGGACGCCGGTCACCGTCGACGATCCCGTCCTGGCCGGCGCCCTGCGGGTCGCCGCGGCCCTGCCCGCGCTCGAAGCGGTGTGGCGACGTGCGCCCGCTCAGGCCCTGGCCCGGCTGCACGTCCTGGCCGCCGCGGGTCTGGTGCCGGCGGCGGAGCTGGGGCGGCCGAGGACGGGCGAGCCGGCCGCCCTGCCCCTGCCGGCCGCGGTGGCCGACGCCTTCGCTCCACCGGCGACAGCGGTGCCAGCCGGGCTCGCGGCGCTGAGCGGGCTGGTGCTCGGGTCACCGTGGCCGGCGGTCCTCACGGTGGCGGTGGTGCACGCCGAACTGCTGCGCCTCCGACCGTTCGGTGCGGCCGACGGCGTGGTGGCCCGGGCAGCGGCGCGGCTGACGATGACCACCACCGGGCTCGACCCGCGCGGCCTGACCGTGCCGGAGGCCGGACACCTGCGGGAGCGCCAGGAGTACGCGGCGGCGGCACGGGCGTGGTCGGCGGGCACGCCGGACGGCCGGCGGCGATGGCTGCTGCACGCCTGCGCCGCCATGATCGCCGGTGCGCGGGAGGGACGGTCGTCGACGGATGCCACGGCGTCGGCGGATTGAGCCCGCGAAGGAGTGGACGGCGGTCAGCCGGATCGATGAATCGGCATCGACGGCCACCACCGGACCGCCCGGGGAGACGAGGAACGTGCCGCCGGTCGGCGCCACCACCACACGGACGGCGCGGTCATGGCCAACAGATCGAACGCCCTGTGACCGTCCGGGAGATCCTCGCGGACACCGGAACGGCGCCCTGCCGTGCGGGCAGGGCGCCGTCCACCGGTGACGGTCCGACTACCAGGCCCGCCGTGCTCGTCGTGGACTGCTGCTCCCGGACCCTCGTCCGGGAGACACACGACCTACCTTCGCGGCGCGTAGCGGCGGGTGGGTACCGGGATCTCCGGCAGGAGCTCCGAGCCGGGTGGCCTGCCGTTTCTCCTCCACGACAGACCCTGGCCGGACGGGACTCCCTGGTTCAGTGATACCGCGGTCTCCAGGGTCCGGCAACCACTGCACCGGCAGGCCGGACGCCGTATCGATTCAGGCGTCCTTAGCCCGAACGGGTAGTTTTCGGCGTCCGAGGGTTGCATCACCCGGCGGTGGGTCGGGGAAGGGTGACGGTGCCGGCCCGTGAGGCTACGATCGTTGCCGTCGGTCCCCATCCCCCCGGGGATCGGCCCCGGGTTCAGCTCAACCCCCCGGAGCTGAACCCCCTGCGGCCCCCGCCCTCCCCCCTGGCGGGGGCCGCACCTTATCTCCGGCCCTTCCGCCCTACGCCGTCCCCGACGCGGTGTCGATGGGATCCATCCGCGCGGCCGGATCGTGCCGTGGCGACGCCGCACGGCGGCACTGCCCGTCGAGCCGGTGGTGCCCGCGCCACTCCGCACTTCGCCGAACTGCGCGCCCCCGCACCACTGCACCGTCCGCTTCCCTTCTCGGGTCGGGGCCGTCACGGTCCCGTCATCCCCACCCCGCGGGGTCATCCACAGGCCGGGCGCGAGCCGCGCGGGTACGCAGCGACCGCCGGTCCACTGGTGCCGCACCTTCCGGACGGCACGAGGAGCAGCCATGGGGGAACGACCGCTGGTCGTCACCGACGACGATGCGGTGTTAGACGAGGTGCTGCGGATCGCCGCCGCCGCCCAGGTCGAGGTGGCGCACGCCCCGGCCGCCGTGGCCCGCAGCGTGTGGCGCGCGGCGTCGCTCGTGCTGGTCGACGCCGCCGCGGTGCCGGCGGTGGCCGCCGCCGGGCTGCCGCGCCGCCCCCAGGTCGTCGCGGTCTGCGGGCCGGACCTGGATCCCGTGCCCTGGGACGCCTGCATCCGGCTCGGTGTGGACAGCACGGTGCGGATCGGCGAGTCGGACGAGGCGCTGATCGCGCTGCTCGCCGACGCCGTGACGGCCGGCGGCGGGGAAGGTCGCGTGGTCGCGGTGCTGGGTGCCTGCGGCGGCGCCGGGGCCTCGGTCTTCGCGACCGGGTTGGCGGTCGCGGCCGATGTCCGGCAGCGGCGGACCCTGCTCGCCGACTGTGACGGGTGGGGAGCAGGACTGGACGTCGTGCTGGGCGTCGAGGACGGCGGTGCGTTCCACTGGCAGGACTTCGCCGCGCCGTCGGGCCGGCTGTCGATGCACGACCTGCGGCACGCCCTGCCGGTCCTGCCGGTGGGCAATCGGCGGATCTCGCTGCTGTGCCACGACCGCGACCGGACGGGTCCGGTGGGCCCGGACGTCCTCGACGTCGTCCTGCGATCCGGCCGGCGGGCCGGCGACCTGGTGGTCGCCGACCTGCCGCGGCACTCCGACGCCGTGGTGGACGTGGCGGTCGACCGGGCGGACCTGGTGGTCCTGGTCGTCCCGGCGGACGTGCGGGGCTGCTACGGAGCCGCCCGCATGGCCGCCCGGCTGGACGTCCTGGGATGCCGTCCGGTGCTGGTGGTCCGCGGTCCGTCGCCGGGCGGGCTCGGCGCCGACGACGTCGAGCGCGCCGTCGGACTGCCGGTGCTGGCACGGATGCGACCGCAGCCGGGACTGGCCAGGGACCTCGAGCAGGGCCGGCCGCCGGGGACCGACCGCAGGGGACCGTTGGCGCGGGCCGCGGGCACCGTCCTGGACAGGCTGGACGGCCGGGGGTGAGCGTGCTCCCGGACATCCCCGCGGCGCTGGTCGAGTCCGTGCAGCGCCGCCTGGCGCAGGAACGCAGCGACCCGACGGGCGCGGCGCTCGTCCGGGCGGTCCGTGCCGAGACGGGCGCCGTCGTCAGCGATGCCGAGATGCTCCGCCTGGTGCGGGGGCTGCGCCGCGAGCTGGTCGGCGCCGGGCCGCTGGCAGAGCTGCTCGCCGATCCGGCGACGACCGACGTGGTCGTGAACGGGTGCGCGGACGTGCGGGTGGACCGCGGGCGGGGCTGGGAGGACGCCGGTGTCCGTTTCGCCGACGACGCGGCCGTGCAGCGGCTCGCGCGCCGGCTGGCGACGGCGGCCGGACGCCGGCTCGACGACGCCCACCCCTTCGTCGACGCCAGGCTGCCCGACGGGACCCGGTTGCATGCCGTACTGGCACCCGTGGCGGCGTCCGGGACCTCCCTGTCGCTCCGGGTCCTGCGGGCGCGGCTGTACGACCTGCCTGCGCTGGCCGCGGCCGGCAGCCTGCCGGCAGTGACCCGGGCGGTGGTCGAGGCCGTGGTGCGTGCCCGGCTGGCCGTGTTGATCTCCGGAGGCACCGGGTCGGGCAAGACGACGCTGCTGGGCGCGCTGCTGGCGGCCGTGGACCCCGCCGAGCGCCTGGTGACGGTCGAGGACGCCGAGGAACTCCGGCCGCCGCACCCGCACCTGGTCCGGTTGCTGGCGCGGCCGGCCAACGTCGAGGGCGCCGGTGCCATCCCGCTGCGGGAGCTCGTGCGGCAGGCGCTGCGGATGCGTCCCGATCGGATCGTCCTCGGCGAGGTCCGGGGCGCGGAGGTGGTGGACATGCTGATGGCACTGAACACCGGCCACCACGGCGGCGCCGGCACGGTCCACGCCAACGCCGCAGCGGAGGTGCCGGCCCGGCTCGAGGCGCTGGGTGCGCTCGGCGGGCTCGACCGGACGGCGTTGCACGCCCAGCTCGTCGGCGCCGTGCAGGTGGTGGTCCACCTCAGCCGCGACCTCGGCCGTCGTCGGGTGTCGGAGGTGGCGGTGCTGACCGCCGGTCCGGACGGAACGGCCGTGGTGCGGTCCGCGGTGGTGGACGGCCGGCCCGTCGAGCCGGGCGCATCGGTGCTCGCCGAGCGGCTGCGGGTGGCCGGGGTCGAGCGCCCGTGGTGACCTCCGTCCTCTGCGCCGTGGGAGCGCCGCTCGCCGCAGCGCCGGCGCCGCCGTCCG
Source organism: Nakamurella endophytica (assembly GCF_014646215.1). GTDB lineage: Bacteria > Actinomycetota > Actinomycetes > Mycobacteriales > Nakamurellaceae > Nakamurella > Nakamurella endophytica. The sequence continues at coordinate 622,397 of NZ_BMNA01000004.1, read as the reverse complement.
GGGCCGTCCCTGCGCGGTCGGCCGCGGCGGCCCTGGTCCTGCTGGCCCTCGCGGCCGCGGTCTGGCCGGCAGCGCGGGGAGTCGGGACGCTGCGGCGGGTGGAGTCCGCGACCGGGCGGGTGGGCCGCCCGCGCCGGACGGAGCGACGGCTCCGCACCGGCGGCGTCGTGCGGTGGTGGCCGCTCGCCGCGGCCGGCGGCGCAGCCGGTGCCGCCGCTGCCCTCGGTACGTCCGTCGCTGTGGCCGCAGGGCTGGTCGCCGGCACGGTGGGCACGCTGGTGCGGGTCGAAGCAGCGCAGGTCCGAACCCGGCGTGCCCGGGCCGCGGTGCTGCTGGCGGTGCGGACGCTGGCCCGGGAGCTGCACGCGGGTGCGCCGCCCGACCGGGCGGTCCTGGCGGCGGCCCAGGCCCACCCCGGTCCGGGGGAGCAGGCCCTGCTCGCGGTGTCGGCGGCGATCGCCGTCGGCGACCGCCCGCTGGGGGATCGGCGACCACCCGGCGTTGGGGCGCGGGCGTCCGGCGCGGATCGCCGCCGTACCGGACGGGCGACGGGGGCCGTCGATCCGGTGACGACGGCGGCTGCCCGGCTGACCGGCGCGTGGGTCCTGGCCGCCCGGCACGGCGTCCCGTGGAGCCGGCTCGTCGAGACCACAGCGGACGACCTCGAGGAGGCCGTCCGGTCGGAGGACGCGGCGCGGGCCCAGTCCGCGGGTCCCCGGATGTCCGGGTACGTGCTCGCCGTCCTGCCGGCGCTGGGGCTGCTGCTCGGGGCCGGGATGGGAGCCGACCCGGTGCACGTCCTGCTGCGGACGCCGATCGGCGGTGTGCTGCTCCTGGCCGGGACCGCGCTCACCTGCGCGGGCCTGGCCTGGACGGCCCGGATCGTGCGCCGGTGACCGGCGACCCGGGGCAGATCGCCGGCTGCGCCGCGCTGCTCCTGGGGGCGCTCGGGCTGTGGGCGTGGCCGGGTCCGGCGGCCGTGGCGCGCCGGAGGGTGGCGTCGTCCCGACATCCCGCCCTGCCGGTCGCCGCGCGCCGGGCTGCCTGGTGCGGGGCGGGGTTGCTGGGGGCCGGGTTGGTGACCGGGTTGCCGGCGCTCCTGGTCGCCACGGCGGCGGTCGCGGTCGCCGGCGTCCTGCTGCGGATGCCGGTCCGACCCGGGCGGGTGCAGCGCAACCACGAGCGCGCGGAACTCGCCGTGCACGCCGACCTGCTGGCCGCCTGCCTGGACGCCGGCATGGCGGTCGGGCCGGCGCTGCTGGCCATCGCAGAGCAGGTCGGTCCGGCGGGACGGGGCACCGTCTCCGATCCGGGTGATCGGCGGTCCGGCTCGTCGCCGTCGGGTGGCTCCCCGGAACTCGACCGGGTCCCGCGCCCCGACGGGTCCGGCCTCGTGGCCGCCGACCGGGCAGCCCACCGGCGACACGGCAGGCAACGCGAGCCGCGACACGGTCGGCGACCGGACGCGCGAGGGGTCCGGTGGCGGGCACGGGCCAGTCCATCCGCAGCGGCCGGTGGGCTCGCGCGGCCGGCGGCGTTGCTCCGGCGGTGGGCGGCGCCCGACCGCGACGCACCGGTGGTCGCGCTGTCCGCCGTCGGCTCGCTCTACGCGTTGGGAGCTTCGGCCGCCGTGGCGTGGACACCGGCCGACGTAGACGCCGAGCTGGCCGGACTCGCCGCGGCGGCACGGCGGTCGGCCGCCGGTGGCACCGTGCTCGCCGACGCGGTGCGCGAGCACGCTGCGGAACTGCGCCGCCGGATGCGCCAGGACGCCGAGCAGGCGGCCGCCCGGGGCGCCATCGCCATGACCGGCCCGCTGGCCGTCTGCTTCCTCCCTGCCTTCCTGTGCCTGGGTCTCGCGCCGGTGGTGGTCGGGCTGCTGGGCACGCTGGGCATCGGCTGACCCGAGTCCGACGCGCCGACCCGCCGGCCCGCCGGCTCGCAGCGACGCCGGTCACCGCCGGCCGCGGCTGTCGGCCGTTCCTGGCCGCCGTCATCGGCCGCTTCCGGTGCGGGCGGGCGGAGCTGAGCGGGTAGCGCCGGCGGGACGCCTGGTTGCCTCCGCGGCGGTCCCCGACGCCCCGTCGCGGCCGAGGCTACCGGTCGACGACCCGACCTCTTCTCTGTGTCCAGAGCTCTCCGTGTCCACGAGCTTCCTGTGTCGGCGACCCCTACCGCAGAGCAGGTGCGGACGTCGGCCGGTTCGGGCACTCCGGGCACGTGCCCGCACGCCCCTGTCCCCACCTGCTGCCGCCATCCACACCGGAGTCGGGGGCGCTCGCCCGCCTCGGCGCCCGCGCCGACGCTGGGTCCACGACCGGCCGATCGGCCGGTGCCGGACAGGAGGAGTCGAGATGGTGGCAGTACAACGCAGGTCCCCGGTGGTGCGGGCCGTCGTGGTCCCGGCGTCCCGCGAACGCGTCCCGGTGCGCCGGGCTCCGGTGCCGCCCGCCGGGCCCGCCGTGCTGGACCTGGGCCACGGTGACGACACGGGCGCAGGCGCTGCGACTCCGGCTCGGGACCAGGGCTCGGACCAGGACGGCGGGACCCCGGCGGGCGACGCGGGCATGAGCACGGTCGAGTACGCGGTGGGGACCATCGTGGCCGCAGCCTTCGCCGCGGTGCTGTACAAGATCGTCACCGGTGACTCGGTGGTGTCCGGGCTGACCAGCCTGATCAACTCGGCCCTGCACACCTCGCTGTGAGCGGGGCGCCGGTCGGTGCGGACGGGCGGGTCGGTGACCGGGGCGGTGTGACGGTCGAGGCCGCCGTCGCGCTGGCGGCGCTGGTCGTCGTGCTGGCCGGCTGCCTGGCCGGCCTCGCCTGTGTCCTCGGGCAGCTGCGGTGCACCGACGCGGCGCGCGAGGCTGCTCGCCTGGCCGGTCGCGGCGACGAGGCGGCAGCGCGGCAGGCCGTCGCTCAGCTGGCGCCGTCCGGCGCGGTGCTCGGCCTCTCGGTGACCGGTGATCTGGTGACAGCGGACGTCTCGGTGGGGGCGGTCGGTGGGCTGCTGCCCGGCGTCCGGCTCCGGGCCGCGGCCGTGGCCGCCCGGGAGGACGCCGTCGACGACGGTGCCCCGTCGTGACCCGCAGCGCTGCCGTCCGCGTGCGGTCCGACCGGTGCCTGCCCTCCGACGCCGGCGTCGCCACCATCCCGGCCGCGGTGGCGATGACGGTGCTGATCGCCCTGACCGGGGTGCTCGTGCACCTCGGGGCTGCCGCCATCGCCCGGCACCGGGCGGAGGCGGCCGCGGACCTCGGGGCGCTGGCCGGTGCGGCGAAGGTCCTGGACGGAGCGGCCGCGGCCTGCAGCGCCGCGTCGGCCCTGGTGGCCCGCAACGGCGCCCGGTTGGTCGAGTGCGACCTGCAGGGCTGGGACGTGGTCGTCCGGGCGGAGGCTGCCGCCGCGGTCGGCGTGCTGAGTGCGACGGTCGTCGGGCGCGCCCGGGCAGGTCCGGTGACCGCCCCGTGAGCGCCGGCCACGGCCGCAGCGGCGGTCGCCGTCGCGAACCCCGCGCGGGCTCCTCGCCGCACCGGGCACACCGGGCGCCGTCCCGGCGTCAGGCGGCGCTGCCTCCCGCAGCGCTCGTCCCGTCCTCGCCGTCCCCGGCCTCGGGATGCAGGTCGGTCGCCGCCGTCCCGAGGCCACCCGCGGCCAGGACGTCGTCGGTCGGGTCCGGTGGCGCCTCGACGGCCGAGGTCTCCAGGGCCGAGAGGACCAGTTGCAGCACCGTCACCGCACCGGACTTGTCGAGGGGGTGGTTCCCGTTCCCGCACTTGGGCGACTGCACGCAGGACGGGCAGCCGGCGGCGCAGCCGCACCCGGCCACCGCCGCCCGCACCGCGGACAGCCACTGGTAGAGCACGTCGAAGCCGCGGGCCGCGAAGCCCGCGCCGCCCTGGACGCCGTCGTAGACGATGACGGTGGGTTGGCCGGTGTCGGGATGGACCCGGGTCGACAGCCCGCCGATGTCCCACCGGTCACAGCCGGCGAACAGCGGCAGCAGGCCGATGGCTGCGTGCTCGGCGGCGTGCAGCGCGCCGGGGATGCGCGCCTCGGACAGGCCAGCCCGGGTGAGCGACTGCGGTTCGATCGCGTACCAGACCGCCCTGCTGGAGAGCTCGTGCTCGGGCATGTCGAGACCGAGGACGTCGATCACCTCCCCGGTGGGCCGCCGGCGCAGGTAGCCGACGACCTGCTCGGTCACCCGCACCGGACCGAGGCCCACGGTCACGCCGCCGCCCAGGCTGTTCGCCCGATGTACCCCGGTCAGCGACACCGTCGACACCGAGCGGGCGAGCGTCGTCCAGTCGGGCCGGTCGGCCCGCACCAGCGCCACCCCGTCCTCGAGGTCGAGATCCAGGACGGTGTACGGCTCGCCACGGTGCAGGTGCACCGCGCCGGGGTGGACGGCCGACGGCGCACGCCCGTGGTCGACAGTGCCGAGGAGTCGGGCGGTGTCCGCGTCGACCACGGACACCTGGCCGCCGCCCGATCCGCGCAGGTCGACCCGCTCGGCCGGCGGCCGCGGGTCGACCCGGTACCAACCGGTGGGCCGCTGCCGGAGCACCTTCGACCGCACCAGGTCCTCGAGCACCGGCAGCACCACCTCCGAGCCGCCGAACAGGTCGACGTCCGCCTCGTCGAGGTGGTGCTCGGCGGCGGCGCAGCTCAACTGGCCGGCCAGGACGACCGGGTTCGTCGGGTCGATGACCGTGGCCTCCACCGGCCGCCCGAACAGCGCGCCGGGGTGGTGCACCAGGTAGGTGTCCAGCGGGTCCTCGCGGGCGACGAAGACCACCAGCGCCCGCGACCGGCCACGTCCTGCCCGGCCGGCCTGCTGCCACACCGATGCCAGCGTCCCCGGATAGCCGGCCAGCACCGCCGCGTCCAGGCCGGCGATGTCCACACCCAGCTCGAGCGCGTTGGTGGTGGCCAGACCCAGCAGCTCGCCCCGCACCAGCGACCGCTCGAGCTGGCGTCGCTCCTCGGGCAGGTATCCGCCCCGGTACGCGGCGACGGATCCGGCCAGGTCCGGGCGCGACTGGGTCAGCCGGCGGGCGGCGGTCAGCGCGGTCTGCTCGACCCCGTGCCGGGACCGGACGAAGGCCAGCGTGCGGGCGCCGTCCGCGACGAGGTCGGCCAGCAGGTGCGCCGCCTCCGCGGGAGCGGACCGGCGCACCGGCGCCCCGACCTCGCCGGCGAGGTCCGGCACCACCGGCGGTTCCCACAGGACGAAGTCGGCGCCGGCGGACGGCGAGCCGTCCTCGGTCACCGCCCGGACCGGCGCACCGACGAGCCGTCCGGCGGCGCCGGCCGGATCCGCCACCGTCGCGGACGCGAGGACGAACACCGGGGCGGAGCCGTACCGGGCGGCCACTCGTCGCAGCCGGCGCAGCACCAACGCGACGTGCGAACCGAAGACGCCGCGGTAGGCATGGCACTCGTCGACCACCACGAACCGCAGATTGCGCAGCAGCCGCAGCCACCGGTCGTGGCCGGGGAGCAGCCGCCGGTGCAGCATGTCCGGGTTGGTGACCAGCAGCCGGGCGTGCTCCCTGGCCCAGTCGCGCTCGCCCTGCGGGGTGTCACCGTCGTACCGCGCCGCACGGATGCCCGGCAGGCCCAGGCTCTCCACCGACCCGAGCTGGTCGACGCCGAGCGCCTTGGTCGGCGCCAGGTAGAGGGCGGTGGCCCGGTCGTCGGTCAGCAGCTCGCTCAGCACGGGCAGCTGGTAGCTCAGCGACTTGCCCGACGCCGTCCCGGTCGAGACCACCACGTGCACACCGGCGTGGGCCAGGTCGGCCGTCTCGACCTGGTGCGTCCACGGCTGCAGCACGTGCCGTTCCCGCAGCGCGGTCCGCAGCTCGACGGGTACCCACGCCGGCCAGTCCGCCGTGCGCCCCTCGCGGGCCGGGAGCCGCTCGACATGGGTGACCGGCGACCCGTCGCCCGTGGGGAGCCGCCGCAACAGGCGGTCCAGCGGGGTGTCCGGCGGGGCCGAGGCGCGGGCATCCGGCACGACCGGGCCCACCCGGGGGTCCGTCCCGACGTCGCCGCCCGCCCCGACCGCACCCGCAGGCCCGGGACGGCGCCGCCCGGCGTCGGACGTGCTCCCGCCGGCCGCGGCCGCCGCCGTCGCGGCGGCGCGGGAGACGGGACCGGATGTCACGGCAACAGTGTGGTGCCCCGATGCCCGCGGACCGACATCTCCGGGCCACCGCGCAGCGACTTCACCCGAACGCTTGTCCGAACATCGCCCCGGACGACGGAATCGAGGTGTGTCGCGACTCTCCGCGGAGCGTCGCAACCCAGTGTGACTTCGGGCTCACCGCGTCCTTTAGAGTGTGCCGCATCACGGCCTGATCACCCGGCCGTGATGCTCGCCCGAACCAGCGCCGGTCCGTGCCCAGCGAGGCCGGAGGCCTCTGCACAGATCAGGAGCTCCATGGACACGTTCGTGCCCACCTTCACCGGGACGGACAGGACGATCGTCATCGTCGTCGGTGTCGTCGCCCTCGTCGCACTGGCGATCGCCATGGTCCTGCGAGCACAGGTGCTGGCGGCCGGGACCGGTACACCGCGGATGCAGGAGATCTCCGCGGCCGTCCAGGAGGGCGCCTCCGCCTACCTGGGACGACAGTTCCGGACGCTGGCCGTCTTCGTCGTCGTGGTCTTCGCGCTCCTGTTCGTGCTGCCGGCGGACAGCGCCGGCGAGCGCATCGGGCGTTCCATTTTCTTCCTGGTCGGCGCGGCGTTCTCGGCGGCCATCGGCTACACGGGCATGTGGCTGGCGACCCGGGCCAACGTGCGCGTCGCGGCCGCGGCCAACACCGAGGGCCGGGAGCGGGCGATGCAGATCGCCTTTCGTACCGGCGGCACGGTCGGTCTGGCGACCACCGGGCTCGGACTGCTGGGCGCGTCGTTCGTCGTCCTGGTCTACGTGGGTGGCGCGCCGCGGGTGCTCGAGGGCTTCGGCTTCGGCGCCGCGATGCTCGCCATGTTCATGCGGGTCGGCGGCGGCATCTTCACCAAGGCCGCCGATGTCGGGGCGGACCTGGTCGGCAAGGTCGAGCAGAACATCCCCGAGGACGATCCCCGCAACGCCGCCACCATCGCGGACAACGTCGGGGACAACGTCGGCGACTGCGCCGGCATGGCCGCGGACCTGTTCGAGTCGTACGCGGTGACGCTGGTGGCCTCGCTGATCCTCGGCAGCGCCGCGTTCGGCGCCAAGGGCCTGGTCTTCCCGCTGATCGTCCCGGCCATCGGCATCCTCACCGCCATCATCGGCGTCTACATCACCCGCGCTAGGGCGAACGAGAGCGGCCTGGCGACGATCAACCGCTCCTTCTACATCTCCGCCGGCATCTCCGCGGTGCTGTGCGCCATCGCCGCCTTTACCTACCTGCCGTCGAACTTCGCGGACTTCGGCGACAACTTCGCCGGCATCGCGGGCAACCCCGCCGTCATCGCCTTCGTGTCCGTGATCATCGGCATCGTGCTGGCCGCCGTCATCCTGTGGCTGACCGGCTACTTCACCGACACCAACAAGAAGCCCACCCAGGACGTCGCCCGCACCTCGCTCACCGGCGCGGCGACGGTCATCCTGTCCGGTATCTCCGTCGGGTTCGAATCCGCCGTCTACACCGCGCTGGTGATCGCGGCCGCGGTCTACGGCGCGTTCCTGCTGTCCGGGTCGCTGTTCGTGGCGCTGTTCTGCATCGCCCTGGCCGGCTGCGGCCTGCTGACCACCGTCGGCGTCATCGTCGCGATGGACACCTTCGGGCCGATCTCGGACAACGCCCAGGGCGTCGCCGAGATGAGCGGCGAGGTCTCGCCGCAGGGCGCGCAGATCCTCACCGACCTCGACGCGGTGGGCAACACCACCAAGGCCATCACCAAGGGCATCGCCATCGCCACCGCGGTGCTGGCCGCCACGGCCCTGTTCGGCTCGTACTCGAACGCGATCGCCAACGCGCTGGCCTCCGCCGGCGAGGCCGCGGCCGACGCTGCGGACGGCATGGCGTCCTTCGTCAGCAACATCGTCAGCCCCAACACCCTCGTCGGTGTGCTGCTCGGCGCCGCGGTGGTGTTCCTGTTCTCCGGTCTCGCGGTCAACGCGGTGTCCCGCGCGGCGGGCGCCGTCGTGTACGAGGTGCGCCGGCAGTTCCGGGAGATTGCCGGGATCATGGAGGGCACCGCGCGTCCCGAGTACGGCCGGGTCGTCGACATCGTGACCCGCGACTCGCTGCGGGAACTCGCCACCCCGGGCCTGCTGGCGGTGTTCGCGCCGATCGCGGTCGGCTTCGGCCTCGGGACCGGCGCCCTCGCCGGGTACCTGGCCGGTGCCATCGGCACCGGAACCCTGATGGCCGTCTTCCTGGCGAACTCCGGCGGCTCCTGGGACAACGCCAAGAAGCTCGTCGAGGACGGCAACTACGGCGGCAAGGGGTCGGACGCGCACGCGGCGACGGTCATCGGCGACACCGTGGGCGACCCGTTCAAGGACACCGCCGGCCCGGCCATCAACCCGCTGATCAAGGTGATGAACCTGGTCTCCGTGCTCATCGCTCCGGCCGTCGTCACGCTGACGGTGGGCAGCAGCTCCAACACCGCGGTGCGGATCGTCATCGCGCTGGTCGCCGTCGCGATCATCGCGGCCGCGGTGATCGTGTCCAAGCGACGCGCCTCCCGGCTCGAGGCCTGAGGGAGGCCCCGCGGCAGCGGTCGACAGCGAAGGCCACCGGCGAACGCCGGTGGCCTTTGCTGTCGCGGTTCGTCCGACAGCTCCCGCGCCGTCCGGATCGCTTGCTACCGTGTCGCCGCCGGAGACCTCGAGCGAGATCGAGAAAGTCCGCCGGCACGGGATCCGGAGGGCCGAGGCCGACGTCGAACCTGGGCCCGACAGGTCCACAGGGTCGGCGCCGCACCGGCCGGCCGACTGCACCAATCGAAAGGGAATCCCCTCCATGAAGCGCACCAGCATCGCCGTCGCCCTCGCGGGCGCCGCCGTCCTGCTCGTGGGCTGTGGGTCGAACTCGGCCGGCAGTCCCACCATCGCCTCCAGCACCACGTCGACGGTGGCGTCCAGCAGCGACAGCAGCACGGCGGCCGGCACGTCCAGCAGCGACTCGTCCACCGAGAGCACCGAGAGCACCGACTCGAGCACCGAGAGCACCGAGAGCACGGAGAGCACGGAGAGCACGGAGAGCACCGACTCCAGCAGCGAGAGCACCGACTCCAGCAGCGAGAGCAGCGAGAGCACCGACTCCAGCAGCGAGGACTCGGACACCAGCAGCGAGGACAGCACTTCGGACCGCACCGACGAGTCGTCCACCAGCGAGTCCACCGCCGGTGACACGTCGGGTCAGCTCGACGAGCAGAGCACCGCCTGGTTCGACAAGTTCTGCACCACCGCGGCGCCGTTCGTCGAGCAGATCAAGTCCGCGTCCGACCTGGGCGGCAGCGGTTCCAGCCCGGAGACGGCCAAGGCCGCGGTCGTCAAGCTGTACCAGGGTCTCGGCGCCACGATGACCGAGACCGCCGACGCCGTCCGCGACCTGCCGCCGCCCACCTTCCAGGGCGGGGACAAGTTCGCCGAGCAGATCATCAAGACCTTCACCGAGCTGGGCCCGAAGTTCACGGCCACCGCCAAGAAGGTCGCCTCCGAGCCGGCCTCCAAGATCACCAGCTCGATCGGCTCCCTGGGGACCGACCTGCAGTCGGCCTCCACCGCCATCCAGCTGACGCCGGAGACCGAGCAGGCCATCCAGAAGATCCCTTCGTGCGCCAAGCTCCAGGGCTGACCACGCCCGCAGCGACCAGCGCCCCGGTCGACGTCCCGTGCCCCGGGACGCCGGCCGGGGCGTCGGCGTCCCTGCCGGGTACCGGACGACCCGCGGCGGACCGCCGGTCACCCGGCCCGGCCGTCGGGACCCCGCCCGTGCGGCGCACGCGGTGGCTGCCGTCCCCACTGGCCACCGTCGGGCTCGCGGTGCTGCTCGCCGTCACCGGCTGCACCAGCGGCGCGTCCGAGGCCGTCTCCGCGTCGACCGCGGGCGCCGCCGCGACCGGTACCGGCACGGGAGATACGGCGCCGGGGGGCACGGCGCCGGGCGGTACGGCGCCGGCCGGGACGTCCGCGCCGCCGCCGATCACCAGCAGCGCGGCCGTACCGGCGACCCCGGGCACGGGGACGCCGTCGGTGCCGCTGGGGTCGTCGACCGGGGTCCCCGGCGCGTCCGGCACGGACGGCACCTCCGGGCAGGACGGTTCCACCCCGGCCGATCCCGGCACGGCGACCGCAGGCCCGGGGGCACCGCCCACACCGTCCGCCGGCGGCACGGTCGACCCGGGCACGTCCGGCGGGGAGCCCCCGCCGCCCGGCACCGTAGGCTCCGGCGAGCCGGGCAGCACCTCGGCCTCCCCGCCCATCCCGCCCACCTCGGGCGCCCCGGTCGACCCGTCGTCCGGTGCCGCCGGGCTGGACACCGCGACGGCCGCGTGGTTCGGCACGGTGTGCGGCGCCCAACGCCGGCTGCGGACGCTCGGCCCCCGGATCGGTGGTTCCGGGTTGGCTGCGCAACGCGACGCCGTGGCGGCCAGTTACCGCCAGCTCGCCACCGTCGCCGGTGACACGGCGGGGACGCTGAACGCGCTGGCGCCCCCCGGCTACACCGGCGGGGCCACGGCCAAGACCCGCCAGATCGCGGCCTTCCGGGGCATCGCGGCCGGCTACCGCGCCGGCGTGCGGACCGTCACCGCACCCACCGTCAGGACCGTCGACCAGCTGTCGGCCGCGGTGCGCTCCGTCGAGAGCTCGGTGCGGGAGCGGGTCACCCGGGCGCTGGCCGGTTCGCCCCCGGTCCCGGCCGCGGTGCAACTGGCCGTGCAGTCGATCCCGGACTGCAACGGTCTGACCTGACCGGCTCGCGTCCGGCACTCGCAGGGGTGCCCGGGCGCGCCGGGGCGAGGTCGTGCCGGGCGGCGCCCTGGCCGGTACCGGCCGTTACGTTGAACGCCGTGAGCCAGCTGTCGCTGTTCTCCGCCGACCTGACCGCGCCGCGCAGCGCGGACCTCGGCGGGTTGCTGGCGGCGCACGGCCAGGTCGCCCGCGACGAGCACGGCGTCCGGTTGTCCATCCTGCTCTCCGCGGCGTGGCGCGCGCGGGCGCTGCTTCGCGAGTTCCAGGTCCGGGACGTCGACGGGGAGGTCCTGGACCGCGCGGCCGCCGGCGACGAGTGGACCGACGCCGCGGTGCCGGTGGGCGCGTCGGCGTCCGCCGGTGCACCGATGTCGACGGCCGACGTGCCGCTCCCGCTGCCGCCCGGGTCCGGCGCGGACGCTGCCGTGCTGCTGCGGTCCGGGCGCACCGGCCGGCTCGACGCGCTCGCGGTGGAGTGGACGCGCGGTGCGGTCAAGTCCGTGCCGGTCGCGCTGCGGGCGGAGGCGGGTCTGCTGCGCTGCTGGGTGCTGGCCGCCGGCCGGCCCGACGAGGCCGGATGGTTCCTCGGCCTCGACCCGCGCGCCCCGGACACCCACGAGCCGCTGGCCGCTGCACTGGCCGCCGCCGGACTGGCCGGGTCGCTGCTCGGGGTGCGCGCCGGCGGTCCAGGCGTCCGGATCACCGGTCACCGTCGCCGCACCCGGCTCGCCGAGCTGGTCGGCTCGCCGCCGCCGGAGGTGCCGGCCGGGCTGTTCCCGCAGCTGGACCGCTGACTCCGGCGTCGGTCCGGTGCGTCGGCCGCGGCCTGCAGACCCGCGCGGCGCGACCAGGACAGCCCGGGATCGGGGCGGCAGCGGAGCGTCTCGGCGGGGCCGCGGGAGCCCCGGCACGGACCGCGGGGACCGGCCCCGGCGCAGATCGCGGAACACCGCCGCCCCCCGCCGCGTTGACCCGGCGTCGGACCCGTGGGCCCCTGTCCACGTGCGCTCCCGATCACCGCAGCCCCGGCAGGAGCGGTGCCGACCGGCTTGACAGTCCGTGGCATCCTGCACCTCGACACCGTCAGCGCACGGGCGGCTCCCGACCGGACACCGGACGTGACGGGCGGCGGTGCCGGAAGGGCCGTGTCCCGACCGGACCGGCCCATTCGCCCGCGGCGAGCGGGGCGGCGCCTGATCAGCGGCGTCGACGAAGGAGACAAGCACCATGGCATCACGCAAGACCAGCAGCAGGTCGCCGGGCACCGGCGTGCGCCTGGTCGTCGTCGAGTCGCCGTCCAAGGCCAAGACCATCTCGGGGTACCTGGGCGACGGCTACGTCGTCGAGTCGTCCGTCGGGCACATCCGCGACCTGCCGCGCGGCGCCGCCGACGTGCCCGCCAAGTACAAGGGCGAGCCCTGGGCGCGGCTGGGCGTCAACACCGACAACAACTTCGAGCCGCTCTACGTCGTCTCGCCGGAGAAGAAGGCCCAGGTCGCCAAGCTGAAGTCGCTGCTGGCCGACGCCGACGAGCTCTACCTGGCCACGGACGAGGACCGCGAGGGCGAGGCCATCGCCTGGCACCTGCTGGAGACCCTGAAGCCGACCGTCCCGGTCAAGCGAATGGTGTTCCACGAGATCACGCCGTCGGCCATCCGGGCGGCCGCCGAGTCGCCGCGCGAGCTGGACGACAACCTCGTCGACGCCCAGGAGACGCGGCGCATCCTCGACCGGCTCTACGGCTACGAGGTCTCGCCCGTGCTGTGGAAGAAGGTCATGCCGAAGCTGTCGGCGGGCCGGGTGCAGTCGGTGGCGACCCGGATCGTGGTGCAGCGGGAGCGCGCCCGGATGGCGTTCCGGGCGGGCACCTACTGGGGGCTGGACGCCCTGTTCGCGGTGCCGGGCGAGAGCTCCGCCGTGCCGTTCAGCGCCGCGTTGAACACCGTCGACGGCCGTCGACTGGCCACCGGCCGCGACTTCGACGACGCCACCGGCGCCCTCAAGGCCGGCGCCGACGTGCTGCTGCTCGACGAGCAGGCAGCCCGGTCCCTGGCCGAGGGGCTCACCGGCGGTCCGGCCCGGGTCACGTCGGTGGAGGACAAGCCGTACACCCGACGGCCGTACGCGCCGTTCATGACCTCGACGCTGCAGCAGGAGGCCGGGCGCAAGCTCGGCTTCACCTCGGAGCGCACCATGCGCACCGCCCAGCGGCTGTACGAGTCGGGCTACATCACCTACATGCGGACCGACTCGACGACGCTGAGCCAGACGGCGCTGGACGCGGCCCGCAGCCAGGCGCGCGAGCTGTACGGCCCCGAGTACGTCCCGGACGCGCCGCGGCAGTACACCCGCAAGGTCAAGAACGCGCAGGAGGCCCACGAGGCCATCCGGCCGGCCGGTGACCACTTCCGCACCCCCGGCCAGGTCGCCGGGAGCCTGGGCAGCGACGAGTTCCGGCTGTACGAGCTGATCTGGCAGCGCACCATCGCCAGCCAGATGGTCGACGCCCGCGGCCGCACCCTGACCGTGCGGATCGAGGCCCGCACCGGCGCCGGCGCGGCGCAGCCGGACGTCGCGTGCCTGTTCGGCGCGTCCGGCCGCACCATCACCTTCCCCGGCTTCTTGCGGGCCTACGTCGAGACCGTCGACGCCGAGGCCGGCGGCGAGGCCGACGACGCCGAGTCGCGGCTGCCGGACCTGCGGGTCGACCAGCGGCTGGAGACGCGGGAGGTCACGCCGGGCGGGCACACCACCACGCCGCCCGCCCGCTACACCGAGCCGTCGCTGATCAAGGCGCTGGAGGAGCTGGGCATCGGCCGGCCGTCGACCTACGCGTCGATCATCCGGACCATCACCGAGCGCGGCTACGTGTGGAAGAAGGGCCAGGCGTTGGTCCCGTCGTGGATCGCGTTCGCCGTGATCGGCCTGCTCGAACAGCACTTCTCCCGGCTGGTCGACTACGACTTCACCGCCGCGATGGAGGACGAGCTCGACGCCATCGCCGACGGCCGCCTCGGCCGGACGGACTGGCTGACCGACTTCTACTTCGGGGCCAGCGGCGACCGGGTCAAGGCCGGGTCCGTGGCAGGGTCCGGCGGCCTGAAGAAGCTGGTGGGGGAGCGGCTGGAGACCATCGACGCCCGGTCGGTGAACTCGCTGCCCTTGCTGACCGACGAACGCGACCGGCAGATCGTCGTCCGGGTCGGCCGGTACGGGCCCTACCTGGAGCGGGCGACCGACGAGGTGGCCGCCGACGGCACGCCGGTGCTGGAGCGGGCGAACCTGCCCGAGGACCTGGCGCCGGACGAGCTGACCGTGGACCGGGCCGAGGAGCTGTTCAGCCAAGCGGAGGTCGGCGACCGGGTGCTCGGTGCGCACCCGCAGAGCGGCTACCCCGTGGTCGCCAAGGACGGCCGGTACGGGCCGTACGTCACCGAGGTGCTGCCGGAGGACGTCCCGACGACCGGCAAGAACGCGGTCAAGCCGCGGACGGCCTCGCTGCTGAAGTCGATGAGTGTCGAGTCCGTCACCCTGGACGACGCGCTGCGGCTGCTCACCCTGCCCCGCGTGGTCGGGGTCGACCCGGCGACCGGCGAGGAGATCACCGCGCAGAACGGCCGGTACGGCCCGTACCTGCGCAAGGGCACCGACTCGCGGTCGCTGGGCAGCGAGGAGGAGATGTTCACCGTCACGCTGGACCAAGCGCTGGCGCTGTACGCGCAGCCCAAGACCCGCGGCCGGACCGCCGCGGCGGCGCCGCCGCTGCGCGAGGTGGGCACCGACCCGGTGTCCGGCAAGCCGATGGTGGTCAAGGACGGCCGGTTCGGTGCGTACGTCACCGACGGCGAGACCAACGCCTCGCTGCGCAAGGGCGACGAGGTCGAGACGCTGACCGTGGAGCGGGCCGCCGAGCTGCTGGCCGAGCGGCGCGCGCGTGGCCCGGCGCCGAAGCGGGCGACCAGGACCACCCGCAAGGCACCGGCCAAGAGCGCAGCGAAGCCGGCCGCCGCCAGGACCGGCGCCGGGCGGGCGGCGAAGAAGGCCGCCGAGTAGCCCGGACGTCGGGGCACTGTCGGTGCTGCGTCTTACCATCGGCCTGTGAGCAGGGCGCTGTCGGACGGGTCGGGCGGCTTCGTCGACGCGCTGTCCGGAGTCGACGGCACGGCGGAGCCGCCGGCCGTCGTCCCCTCCGTCGAGGTGTGGGCGGACCCGTTGGCCGAGCGGTCCTGGACCGGGCCGCCGCGGTCTGCGGGGCCCGCCGGGTCCGCGGACCTCGCCAGGGGCGCGGCCCGGGCCGTCCGGGTCGGCGGTGCGGTCGTCGTCCCGGCCGCGCCGGCGGGGACCGCCGCCTCGCCGTCCGCGGGCTGGTCCGCCCGCTCACGCACCGCCGCCGCCGCGGCGCCCGGGTCCGCCCTGTCGCGTCCCGCTCCTGCGCCCTCCCGACCCCCGGCCGCCCCTGCTCGGCCGGTCACCGCGCCTGCCGCGCGCAGCGCACCGCCGCGCGCCGCGGCGCCCCCGGCGACGGCCCCCGCCGCGGGACTGTCCGACCGGGTCCGCCGGGCCGGCTACCAGGCGGCCGCGGCCCTCGCCGCCCGCTCCGGTGGCGGCGGCTCCGCCACGACGCCCGCACGGACCGCGACCGGTCCGTCCACTTCCGGCACCGGCCGCTCGACGGCCGGTCCGCGCCCGACGGCCGACCGGCGGACGGCGCCGGCCGCACCGGCCCGGCCGGCGGTCCCGCGTCCACCCGCCCGTCCGTCCACCGATCGGCGCGGCAGCGGCAACCGGATCGCGACGGCCTGGGGCTTTCTCGTCGTGCTGCTGATCGTGCTGTTCTCCAGCGGGACCGGCCAACGGATCGTCGACGCCGTGACGCACTGGCTGCACCGATGAGGCGCACCGGACAGGACCGGCGGCTGCCGGTGCTCGCCCTGCCGCCGGCCCGCCGGCAGGCCGGCCCGCTGCGGACCGGCGGGACCGGGTCGGGGAGGCCGGCGTGACGCAGGACGTCTTCGCCGACGTGATCGGCCAGCCCGAGGCCGTCGCCGTGCTCCGCACCGCCGTCGCCGCGGCCCACGGGGACCCGTCCGTCCCGCCGGCGGCCATGACGCACGCCTGGCTGTTCACCGGACCGCCCGGTTCCGGACGGTCCGTCGCCGCCCGCGCCTTCGCCGCCGCCCTGGAGTGCCCGGACCGGGGCTGCGGCCACTGCGTGCACTGCCGGACCGCCATGGCCGGCACCCACGCCGACGTCCGCACCGTCACCCCGGAGGGACTGACCATCGCCGTGCGGGAGATGCGGGCCGTCGTGCAGCTCGCGGCGCGCCGTCCGGTCACCGGCCCGTGGCAGATCGTGCTGATCGAGGACGCCGACCGCCTGTCCGAGGCGGCGTCCAACGCCCTGCTCAAGGCCGTGGAGGAGCCGCCGTCGCACACCGTCTTCCTGCTGTGCGCGCCGTCGACCCATCCCGACGACGTGTCCGTCACCATCCGGTCCCGGTGCCGGGTGCTGTCGTTGCGCATCCCGCCGCCGTCGGCGATCGCCGAGGTCCTCGTCCGGCGCGACGGCATCGACCCGGACACCGCGGACTGGGCCGCGTCCGTCGCCGGCGGCCACGTCGGCCGGGCCCGGCGCCTGGCCACCGACCAGGACGCCCGCGCCGAGCGTGAACGGATCCTGTCCGCGCCGGCGGATCTGCGCTCCTTCGGCGCGGTGTTCGGGCACGCCGCCGAGCTGCTGGCGGACGCCAAGGCGCAGGCCAAGGCCGTCTCCGAGCGACGCGACTCGGCCGAGCTCGAGGAACTCCGCACCGCGCTCGGCGCCGGGGGCACCGGCCGCGGCGCCGTCGGGGCCGCGCGCGGATCGGCGGGCGTCGTGCGGGACCTGGAACGCCGGCAGAAGTCCCGCGCCACCCGGACCGAGCGGGATGCGCTGGACCGCGCGCTGGTCGACCTGTCGGGCTTCTACCGGGACGTCATCGCCGTCGCCTTCGGTGCCCGGCAGTCGTTGACAAACCCGGACGTGCTGCCGGAACTCGAGGTCGCGGCCGGTCGCTTCGGGGCGGAGGGGGCCCTGCGGCGGTTGGACGCCGTGCTCGAGTGCCGGCTCGCGATCGAGCAGAACGTCAAGCCGCAGATCGCCGTGGAGGCCCTCATGGTCCGGCTCTGGCGGGGCTGACACCTCCCGGCCGGGCCGGGCGGCCGGTAGCCTCGGGCGGGTGGGGATGCTGTGCGCCGTGTCGTTCGTCCGGAACGGTCAGTTGCACTACGCCGACCCCGGTGACCTGCGCCCCGAGGTCGGGGACCACGTGCTGGTGCCGACCGACCGCGGTCCCGTCACGGCGCAGGTGGTCTGGGCCGCCGAGTACAGCTCCGAGGACACCGAGGGTTTCCCGCGGCTGCTCGGGCCGGCGACGGCGGAGGACCTGGCGGCCACCGAGCGCCAGCGGGCTGCGAAGGCGCGGGCCCTGGTGGCCAGCCGCCGGCTGATCCGCGAGCACGGCCTGCCGATGAAGGTCCTGGCGGTGGACCCGCAGCCGGCCGCGGACAAGACGGTCATCTACTACTCGTCCCCGGAGACCGTCGACTTCCGTTCGCTGCTGCGCGACCTGTCCGCCACCCTCGGCACCCGGATCGAGCTGCTGCAGCTGTCCGCCCGCGATTCGGTGCGGGTCTCCGGCGCCATCGGCTCCTGCGGCCTCGACACCTGCTGCTCGACGTTCCTGCGCGACTACGAGCCGGTCACCCTGGCCATGGCCCGCGACCAGGACCTGCCCGCCAACCCGCTCCGCATCTCCGGCGCGTGCGGGCGGTTGATGTGCTGCCTGAAGTACGAGCACCCGCTGTACCAGGACTTCAAGGCCACCACTCCGGCCGTCGGTGAGAAGGTCGACTCGCCGGCCGGGCCGGGCACGGTGGTCGCCCACTCGGTGCCGGCGGACTCGGTCGTGCTCAAGCTCGCCGCCGACGGCTCCACGCAGGTCTGCTCCCGCGCGTCGGTGTGCTCGGCCCGCAAGGCCTACGACTCGCGCCAGTCGTAACCCGCCGGCCCCCTGTGGGGGGCCGGCCCCGGCCGGGTCACCGTCGATGGACACCCGTCGCGACGTCGCCGTCCAGCGGCCCAGGGCACGCCCGTTCCCGGCGGCATCCGGCGGCCGGCGACCGGCCGCGAGGTCGCGCGGTGGAACCGGACCCGCGCCCGAGGTCGGTCACCGCGCCGTCCAGCCGCCGTCCAGCGACAGGGCGGTGCCGGTCATCAGGTCCTGGCCGAGGACGAACGCCACCGCCGCCGCCACCTCGTCGGGCCGCAGCAGCCGCTTGATCGCCGACTTGGCCAGGATCACCGTGTCGATCACCTCGTCCTCGGACAACCCGTGCGCCCTGGCCTGGTCCGCGATCTGCCGCTCCACCAGCGGCGTCCGGACGTAGCCGGGATTGACGCAGTTGCTGGTCACACCGTGCGGCGCGCCCTCCAGGGCGGTGACCTTGGACAGCCCCTCGATGCCGTGCTTGGCCATCACGTACGCGCTCTTGTACTCGGAGGCGCGCAGGCCGTGGGCGGACGAGATGTGCACCACCCGACCCCAGCCGCGCCGGTACATGCCCGGCAGCGCCGCCCGGACCAGCAGGAACGGGGTGTGCAGCATCAGCCGCATGATCAGCTCGAACCGCTGCACCGGGAAGCTGTCGATCGGCGCGACGTGCTGGATCCCGGCGCCGGACACCAGGATGTCGGTGTCCACCGCCAGCTCGGCGACCGCGTCGGTGTCCGACAGGTCGACGGTCAGCGCGGTGCCGCCGATCCGTTCCGCCACGGCTCCCACCGCCGGCCCGTCGACGTCGACGCAAGTCACCGTGGCGCCGTCGGCGGCCAGCCGTTCCGCCACCGCCGAGCCGATCCCGGACGCCGCGCCGGTCACCCAGGCCCGCCGTCCGGCCAGCGGTCGCGTCGTCTGCTCGTCGGCCATGGCCGCAGCGTAGGACCCGGCGCCCCGGGCCGGCGGCCGCACCAGCCCGCGCCGACCCCAGCACCAGCCGGCACCGATCGAGCACCAACCGGCACCGGCCGGCATCGGCGTGCCCGGACGTGTCCGCTCGGCCCGCGGGTCCGGCTAGACTCTGCTGCGCTGCCCCTTTAGCTCAGTCGGTAGAGCGTCTCACTCGTAATGAGAAGGTCTACGGTTCGATTCCGTAAAGGGGCTCCACGCGGCGGCCGTTCACCCTTCCCGGTGGGCGGCCGCAGTCGTTCCCGGACCGGACGAGCGCCGGGCGTCGCCCGGTCCGGGGCGCCGCGACGGTGGCGGCCCAGCCGTCCGGACCCGGCGCGGCACCGCGCCGACCTCGACACGACCCCGGCGACAGCCGGTGCGGTCGACCGGCACCGGCCCGTCCGGCACCCTGGAGCCGCGTCCTCTCGGCCGGCTCCGGCGGCCGTTCAGGCCGTCCCGACCTCGGCGTCCTCGTCGTGCTCGTCGGCGTCCTCGTCCGTCGCGGACCCATGGCCGGCCCGGTCGAGGATCACCTGGCAGATCTCGCCGAGGGCGGCCAGCTGCTGGTCGCTGAGCGGGTCGAACATGAAGGAGCGGACCGTGTCGGCGTGGCTCGGCGCCACCTCGACCAGCTGGTCGTACCCGGCGGCGGTCAGGGTGGCGAGCTGTCCACGGCGGTCGTCCGGAGCCGGCGTCCGCCGGACCCACCCCTTCTCCTCGAGCCGGGCCACCGCGTGCGACAGCCGGGACTGCGACATCTGCGCGAGGTCCGCGAGCTGGCTCATCCGCAGCGTCCGCTCCGGCGCCTCGGACAGCATGGCCAGCACCAGGTAGTAGGCGTGCGGCATCCCCGACGCCTGCTGCATGTCCCGCTCGATGCGCTCGTTGAGCAGGGCGTGCAGCGCCAGGTAGGACCGCCAGACGCGCTGCTGGTCGTCGGACAGCCAGGGATCGCCGCGCACCACAGACTCCACTCGAACAGTTGTTGAACCCTCAAATATTGAGGTAGGTTACTTCACAGAGTTGCTACCACGAGACGGGTGCAGGCCATGTCCGCCACGACCGAAGCGATGCCGGTTCTTTACCTGTCCCACGGCGCGCCGCCGCTCGCGGACGACGCCCGCTGGACGGGCGAGTTGCAGCGGTGGAGTGCCGACCTGCCGCGGCCGTCGGCCGTGCTGGTGGTGTCCGCGCACTGGGAGTCGGCGCCGCTGACGGTCGGCGCCACCGACACCGTCCCGCTCACCTACGACTTCTGGGGCTTCCCCGAGCGGTACTACCAGGTCCGCTATCCGGCGCCCGGCGCGCCCGCGCTGGCCCGTGCCGTGCGTGGCCTGGTCGCCGCGCCCGGTCGGCCGGTCCACCAGGATCCCGGCCGCGGCCTGGACCACGGCGCCTACGTGCCGCTGGTCGAGATGTTCCCGGACGCCGACGTCCCGGTCCTGCAGATCTCGATGCCGACGCTGGACCCGCGTGAGCTGTTCGAGCTGGGCCGCACCCTGGCGCCGCTGCGCGACGAGGGCGTGCTGATCATCGGGTCGGGGTTCGCGACGCACAACCTGCGGCTCGCGAACTTCGGCGACACCGCCGGCACGGCACCGGAGTGGGGCCGCGAGTTCGACGCCTGGCTCCAGGAGACCGTCGAGAGCGGCGACGTCGACAGCGTCCTGGACTTCGAGCACACCGCACCGGCGGCCCGCATCGCCCATCCGCGCACCGAGCACTTCGCCCCGCTGTTCGTCTCGCTGGGCGCCACGGCGGACACCGCCGGCTCGGCGCGCACCGCGATCGACGGGTTCTGGTACGGCATGGCCAAGCGGTCCTTCGAACTGGCCTGACGGCGCACACTGACCCGGTGGACCCAGCAGCCCGCCGGGCGGCGGAATCGGCCGCCCTGCTCCGTGCCGTCGACCTGGCCGCCCGGGGCGCCGGGACCGTGCTGCCGAACCCGGTGGTGGGCTGCGTGATCGTCGACGACGCCGGCGTGACGGTGGGGGAGGGCTGGCACGAGCGGGCCGGCGGCCCGCATGCCGAGGTGGTCGCGCTGCGCGCGGCGGGTGCCCGCGCGGCCGGCGCCACCGCGGTCGTGACCCTGGAGCCGTGCAACCACACCGGCCGCACCGGGCCGTGCAGCCAGGCGCTGCTCGCGGCCGGCGTCCGCCGGGTCGTCGTCGCGGTCCGAGACCCGTGGCCGACCGCGGCCGGCGGCACCGAGGCGCTCCGCGCCGCCGGGGTCGACGTCCGGGTGCTCGGTCCCGACGACGAACCGCACCTGGTGGACCGCGCGGAGGACGTCAACCGCGTGTGGCTGGCCGCGACGCGGCTGCGCCGGCCGTTCGTCACGTTCAAGGCCGGCATGACGGCCGACGGCCGGGTGGCGGCGCCGGACGGCACCAGCCGGTGGATCACCTCGGTGCCCGCCCGAACCGACGTGCACCGGCTGCGCGCCGAGGTCGACACAATGCTGGTCGGCGTCGGCACCGTGCTGGCCGACGACCCGCAGCTGACGGCCAGGGACCCGGACGGCACCGTCACCGGACGCCAGCCGCTACGGGTCGTCGTCGACTCCCACGGCCGCACACCGCCGACCGCCCGGGTCCGCGACGGGGCGGCCGAGACCGTCGTGGCGACCGCGGCCGAGTTCCCCGGCCCCGGTGGGGTGGACCTGGGCGCGCTGCTGGCCGAGCTGTACCGCCGGGGCCGCCGCCACGTGCTGCTCGAGGGCGGCCCGCGGCTGGTGGCGTCAATGGTGGACGGCGGCCTGGTCGACGAGGTCCTGCTGTACGTCGCACCGCTGCTGCTGGGCGCCGGCCGGACCGTCGTCGAGGGCACGGCCGTGCACACCCTCGGCGAGGCGCACCGTCTCGAGCTGTGCACCGTCGACCGGGTCGGTGCGGACGTGCGGCTGCGCTACCGGGTGCCCGCGCATCTCGGCCCCGGGGCGGCGCGTACCGACGCCGCCGGCACCTCGACCTAGACCAGCAGGCCGTCGATCCGGTCGAGCACCCACGTCGGCCGGCTGTCCGCCGGGGCGGACGCCAGCGAGTCGGGCGTCGCCTCGCCGGTGAGCACCAGGGCCGAGTCCATGCCCGCCGACACCGCCATGGCGATGTCCGTGGACAGCCGGTCGCCGACCATCACGCACTGGTCCGGCCGCAGCCCGAGCAGGTCCATCGCGGTGTCGAGCATGATCGGGTCCGGCTTGCCGGTGTTCACCGTGCAGCGCACCTTGGTGCACGCCTCGATCGCGGCCACGATGGCGCCGGCATCCGGTTCGCCGCGGCCGCCCGGGAACGGGCAGTAGACGTCCGGGTTCGTCGTCACCAGCTCGGCGCGCCGGTGCACCGCCAGCGCGTCGAACGCGATCTGCAGCTTGCGGTACACGAACCCGCGGTCGTAACTGGCCACCACGACGTCGATCTCGGCCGGATCCTCGGTCAGCCGGATCCCCGCCGCGGCGATCGCGTCCTGCAGCACCGCCTCCCCGATGACGTACACGCCGGAGTCGCGGCGGTGGGCCGCCAGCCACGCCGACATGGTCACCACGGTGTTGAGCGCCTCGGCCGGGTCGGCCGGGATGCCCAGCCGGGTGAGCTTGGCGGCGTAGAGCTCCGGGTCCTTGGTGGGGTTGTTCGACACGAACAGCACCTTGGCGCCGCGCTGCCGCAGTCCGGCGACGAGTTCGCGGGCACCCGGCAGCAGGTCGTCGCCGAGGTAGATGGTCCCGTCCAGGTCGAAGACGTACCCGTCGTAGTTGCGGTCCGGGAGCCGGTACGGCTCCGGCAGCCCGGTGCCGGTGCTCACGCCGGCACTCCTGCCGTCACTCATCCCGTCACTCATCCCGTCACCGCGGCGAGCCGACCGAACAGGCCGCGCAGGGACGGGTAGATGTCGCGGTAGACCGCGTACAGGCCGTCGTACAGCTGGGCCTCGGCGGGATCCGGGTCGGTGTGCCGGCCGGTGGCGCTCATCCCGGCGACGGCCTGCTCGATGCCGTCGTGGATCCCGACGGCGGCCGCCGCCAGCATCCCGGAGCCCAGGCAGGTGCTCTCGGGCTCCGCGACCACGTCCACCCTGCGCTGCAACACGTCGGCGATGATCTGGCACCAGACCCGGCTCCGCGAACCGCCGCCCAGGGCGATCATGCGGGTGATCGGTGTCCCGGTGGCCTTCTCGGCGCCGGTGGTGAGCAGCCGCTGCTCGAACGCGATGCTCTCCAGCAGCGCCCGGTAGACGTGCGCCTTGCCGTGCATGCCGTTCAACCCGATCAGCGCGCCGCGGGCGTGGTGGTCCCAGTACGGCGTCAGCGCACCGGTCCAGTACGGCAGCGCCAGCAGTCCCTGCGCGCCCGGTGGGAGCTGCGCCGCGGCCGCCTCGAGCACCTGCTCCGGGGTGAGTTCCAGCCCCAGCGCGCGGGTGTCGACACCGGCGAACCTTTCGACGAACCACTTGACGTTGTAGGTGCCGCCGCCGATGAACGTCTCCAGGGTGTAGCCACCGGGGATCCCGGCCGCCAGGGTGCGGAACTCGACGCCGTGCGCGTACTGGCCGCTGTACGTGCCGGAGACGACGCCGGTGCCCAGGTTCAGGTACGCGGTACCGGGCGCGGCGATCCCGCAGCCCAGCTGCGCGGACTGGCCGTCGCCGACACCGGCCACCACCGGCAGGGCGCCGGGCAGGCCGAGCTCGCGGGCCACGTCGGCGGTGACGGTGCCCAGCAACGCCCCGGGTGCCGACAGCTCGCACACCTGGTCCCGGGTCAGCCCGACCTGGCCGAGCAGGCCGTCGTGGTAGTCGAAGGTGGAGAGGTCGACCAGACCGAGCGGGTCGGCGCTGGCCCAGCTGGTCCGCCACTGCCCGGTAAGCTTGTGCACGAGGAACGCCTGCACGTCGACCACCTTGGCGGTGCGACTGAGCGTCTCGGGCTCGTGCTCGGCCAGCCAGAGCAGCTTGTACCACGCAGGTGTCGGGTTCGGCGGCTTGCCGGTGAGCCGGTGGACCTCGTCGGTGCCGTACTTCTCGACCTCCGCGGTGGCCCGGGTGTCGGCCCACAGCATCGCCGGTCGCAACGGGCGACCGTCGGCGTCCAGACAGGCGAAGGTCTCCCGCTGGTGCGTCACGCAGATCGCGGCGATCCTGGCCGCGTCCACGGTCTGCACCGCGCGGCGGATCGCCGCACCCGTCGCGGCCCACCAGTCCTCGGCGTTCTGCTCGGCGTAGGACGGCTGCGGGTGCACGAGGTCGAAGTCGCACCGCGCCATCGACAACGCCGTGCCGGCGGCGTTCCAGACCACCGCCTTGGCCGCTGTCGTCGAGCAGTCGACCCCGATGACCAGATCCCGCTCAGCCACGGTCCACCACCGCCACCGCCGCTGTCGTCGCCGCCGACCGGGCACGGTCGAGAACCGCTGTCACGTCGTCGGGTTCCCACCAGCCCAGCAGGGACAGCAGGTCCACGACGGTGAACCGGTTGCGCATCAGCGCGCAGTTCGTGACCGCCCACCGGACGACGTCCGGCTCCACCGCGGGACGCAGGTCCTCGAACGTCGCGGCGGCGCCCGCGGCGACCAGTCCGCGGGCGATGTCGTCCGGCGTCCGGACCAGCGTGCGCAGCTCGGCCGTGTGCTGCTCCCAGCGCGCCAGCACGTCCCGGACGGTGTCCCCCGCGGCGGTGACGGCGGAGAGCTTGCGGGACACGTCGTTCCAGCACTCCGCGCCGATCACCCCGGACGGGTCGGCCGGGTCGAACGCCAGGCGCACCCGGTCGCGGAGTCGGTCGGGATCGGGGACGCGGAGGAGGTCGGGCAGCGCGGCGCCGGCCGAAGCCGCGCGCTCGAAGAGCAGCTCCCAGGCCGCGGCCGCGGCCACCGAGGCGACACCGACCTGGGCGCCGTGCAGGCCGATCGGTTGGCGGCGCTGGCCGTTCCACAGGTCGAACATGTGGCTGACCAGGTGCTCCACGCCGGACAGCGAGGCGGTGGAGCCGGAGACCCCGGTGACGATGCCGCGCATGGCCAGCGCCCGGGTGAGCCGCTCGGTCGCCGACGGGTCGGTGCCCAGCCCGGCGGACCACTCCTCGATGCCCTCGCCGACCGCCTCGAGCAGCCGGATCGGCGCGGGGTGGAAGGAGGGGTCGATGCCGAGCAGGTTCGCCAGCCGCCAGTCGGCGGGCGCGGTGAACATCGAGTTGATCTCGCCGTAGCCGGCGCGGTTCATCGCCGGGGGTGCCTGCGCGATCGTGCCGACGTCCGAGATCACCACGTCCGGCCAGCGGGACGGGATCGTCCGCTTGACGCCGCTGCGCAGCACGACCGACACGTCGTCGGTGAAACCGTCGACGGACGCCGCGGTCTGGACCACGACGAACGGGACCCCGCCGGCGTCGCGCGAGGCCAGCTTGCCGATGTCGGTGATGGTCCCGCCGCCGACCGAGACCACGGCGGCCACGCCCTGCACACCCGCGGTGGCGCGGGCGATGGCGTCCTCGTCGGCGTGCAGCTCGGCGTGCCCGTCGTCCAGGACCACCCGCCGCACGCGGAAGCTGCCGGACAGCGCGTCCGCGACCCGCTGCTTGACGTCCGTGCCGTCGCGCAGGATGCGGACGGGGTCGACCAGCAGCGCCACCTCGGGTCGCCGCTCGCCGTCCGTGCCGGGCGAGGATCCGGCGCCGTCGGCCAGCAGCTCGGCGACGGTGGCAGCCACGGCGTCCAGCTGGTCGGCGCCGATGGCGGTGCGGCGGAGCCGGCAGTGCGGCAGGCGGCCGTCGGGATCGTGCCGGGCCAGGACGTCCCTGGCTCGTCGGACGACGTCGGTGTCGGTCACGGGTGGGCATCCTCCGGTCGGTGCGCTGCGCTCGGTGGTGGTGCGGTGGTCGGGTGGGACGTGGCCGGTCAGCCCGTCCCGGTCGGGGCGGGCGGCGCGCCGGGACCGGGATCCACGGCGGCAGGTGTCAGCGCGGGCAGGGCGGCCTCCGTCACGGTCACGCCCGAGGCGACGGCGTCGACCAGCAGCCGGCGCACCTCCGCCACGTCGAGACCGGGCCGGTGGTCCGCGACCGCCCCGACGGTGCTCGGGTCGAGCGGCATGTCGAGGCGACGGTAGACGGCGGTGACCACCTCCCGCACCGGCGCCGGGTCCTGCACCACCAGCACGCCGCTGACCAGCGTCGCCGCCGACGTGCGTCGCGCCGCGGTACCGGCCAGCTTCGTCGTCCCGCCGGCGTTGACGCTGTACCGGCCGGGGCAGTACTCGTCCGGCACGGCGCCCAGCCGGGCGTCGACACCGGCGGACCGCAGCACCGCGACCAGCAGGTGACCCAGCGCCGCCAGCCGCTGCCAGGGGTCCGGGTCACCGGGCCGGTCCGCGACCACCAGGTCCAGGCACAGGGCGCCGCGGTGGTAGGCCGCCATCCGGCCGCCGGGCGCCCGGCGCACCGGCGTCCAGCCGGCCTGCCGCGCCGCGGCGAGGCTGGCGTCCCGATGCGGGGAGAGCAGGTCCAGGGCGCTGAACGCCGCGGTCGGCGGCGGGCTGTAGAGCCGCAGCCAGGCACCGTCCCGGGCATCCGCGACCCACCGCAGCAACGCCGGGCCCAGGCCGGCGTGTGCGGCCGCGTCGGCCCCCGCCGGCCCGGTGGCCACCGCGAGCCGCCGGTGCGCGCCGACCAGGGTGCGCACGGCGTCCGGCACCGACAGCACCGGCGGTGCGGACGGGACGGTGGGCGCCGGCGTCGTCACTCCAGTCCGTCCCCGCGTTCCAGCGCGGCCCGGATGTCGGCGAGCAGGCCCGCCCCGGTCGCGCCGTCCACGGCCCGGTGGTCGCAGGTCAGGGTGAACGACGCCAGCGGCGCCACGGTGACCGCGCCGTCCCGGACGACCGGCGTCTGCACGGTGCTGCCCACGGCCAGGATGGCGATCTGCGGCGGGTTGAGGATCGCGTCGAACCGGTCGATGCCGAGCATGCCGAGGTTGGACACCGTGAAGGTGCCGCCGGTGATGTCCTTCATCGCCAGCTTGCCGGCCCGGGCCCGCGCCACCACGTCCTTGCGCTTGGCCGCGATGCCCGGGAGCGCCTCGCCGCCGAGGTCGGCGAGCACCGGCACGGTGAGGCCGGCGTCGGTGGCCACGGCCAGCCCGACGTTGATCGACGGGAACACGGTGACGACGTTGTCGGCGAAGTGGGCGTTCAGCTGCGGATGGGCCTGCAGTGCCCGGACGCAGGCCAGCACGATGGCGTCGGTGACGGTGGCCCCGCGGGACCTGAGGTCCGCGCCGAGCAGCCTCGTCATGTCGACGTCCACGCCGAGGTGGAACACCGGCGCCGCCCAGGCCTCCACCATGCGGCGGGCGGCCACCTTGCGTACCCCGGCGAGCGGCGTGCTGACCGGCGCGGACGGCAGGGCCGGTGCGGTCGTCGCGGGGGCGCCGGCGGCGGGCACGGCGGCCAGCTGCTGACCGTCGGCCGTCATGCCGAGACCGCCGCACCGTCGACCGCCGGCACGCCCACGGCGCGACCGGCGGTCGCGCCGGCGCAGCCGTAGGCGCGCATCTTGGCCACCGTGGCCGCCGCCATCCGGTCCCGGCCCCGCAGCAGGGCGTACTCGAGCTGCCGGTCGCCCTCGCCGAACGCCTCCTCGAGGCCGCCGCGGAAGGCCAGCCGCAGATCGGTGTCGGCGTTGAGCTTGTGGACGCCGACACCGATGGCGGCGTGCATCTGGGCGTCCGGGACGCCGGAGGCACCGTGCAGCACCAGCGGCACCGGGACCACGTCGCGGATCCGCGCGATCAGGTCGATCGCCAGCGGCTGCGGCTCACCGGCCGTGGTGCCGTGCATGACACCGGCCGAGATGGCGAGCATGTCGACGCCGGTCTCCGCGACGAACCGCTCGGCCTCGTCCACGTCGGTGTAGTACGAGCCCCACTCGATGTGCTCGTCGGCGTCCGGGATGCGACCCAGCTCGGCCTCGACCGGGATGCCGTACTCGTGCGCGAGCTGCACGACCTTGCGGGTGGTGGCGATGTTCTCCTCGAACGGCAGGTGCGCGCCGTCGTACATGATCGAGTCGAAGCCGAGCCGGATGGCCTCGAGGACCTCGTCGTAGGGGCCGTGGTCGAGGTGGACGACGTAGTCGGCGTCGGACTCCCGGGCGTTCCGGACGGTCATCTCCCAGGCCTTGCGCAGGCCCATGTGCGGCACCACCGCGCGCCCGATCTGCAGGAAGACCGGCGACTGCGCCTGCTCCGCCGCGAGCAGCAGGGCCTGGGTGGTCTCGTCGTTGTGGACGTTGAACGCGCCCACGGCGTACCCGCCGTCGCGCGCCTGCTGCAACCACTGCAGCGGCTTGGACTCCGTCATGTCGGCAGCACCTCTCGTGGTGGGGGTCGTGGTCACGCGCCGCGCAGGGCGGGGTCGAACCGGCTGGGCAGGGTGCGGTCGACCGCCTCCTGCCAGCCGCTCCGCCGGGCTGCGCGCTCGTCCGGGGACATCCGGGGCTCGAACTCGCGGTCGCAGCTCCACGAGCGTTCGATCTCGTCGGCCGAGGACCACACACCCGTGGCCAGGCCGGCGACGTAGGCGACGCCGAGCGCCGTCCGCTCCAGCGCGCGCGGACGCCGGATGACCCGCCCGCTGATGTCCGCGAGGAACTGGCAGAGCAGATCGTTGCGGGCTGCGCCGCCGTCGACCTTCAGTTCGGTGACCGGGACTCCGCCGCGGTCGAGTTCGGTGATGACGTCGCAGGTCTGGAAGGCCATGGCCTCCAGGGCGGCGCGCACCAGGTGCGCGTGGTTGGTCTCCAGCGTCAGACCGACGACGGAGGCCCGGGCCTGGCGGTCCCAGTGTGGCGCGCACATGCCGCCGAAGGCCGGGACCAGGTACACGCCGCCGGCGTCGGGGACGGACGAGGCCAGGGTCTCGATGTCCGTCGCGTCGTCGAACAGTCGCAGGTTGTCGCGCAGCCACTGCAGCGTCTGTCCGCTGTGGAACACCACGCCCTCGAGCTCGTAGGCGGTCCGGCCGCCGACCGTCCAGCCCACGCTGCTGGTCAGCCCGTCCACGAGCTGCGGCCGGACGCCGGAGTTGACGGTGAGCACGCCCGCCGTGCCGAAGGTGTTCTTCGCGGACCCGGCGCCGAAGCACGCCTGCCCGTACATGCCTGCCTGCTGGTCGGCGAGCACCCCGCGGATGGGGACCGGCAGACCCAGCACGGACGGGTCGGTCTTCCCGAAATCGTCGTCAGAAGCGACGGTCTCGGCCAGCAGCGAGGTCGGGATGCCGAGCATCGCGCAGAGCTCGGTGTCCCAGCGCAGGTTCTCCAGGTCGAACAGCGCGGTGCGGGACGCGCAGGAGTGGTCGGTGCGGTGCACCCGACCGCCGGTCAGGTTCCAGACCAGCCAAGTGTCGACCGTGCCGCAGGCCAGCTCGCCGGCTTCCGCACGTTCCCGGACGCCCGGCACCTCCGCCAGCAGCCAGGCCACCTTGGCGGCGGAGAAGAACGAGTCGTTGCGCAGGCCGGTGCGCCGGCGGAACTCCGCGTCGAGCCCGGCCGCCTGCCAGCGCCGGACGATGTCGTCCGTCTGGTGGGAGATCCAGACCACCGCGTCGTGCACCGGCTCACCGGTGCGGCGGTCCCAGATCATCACCGTCTCGCGGTGCGAGGTGACGGCCACCGCGGCGAGATCCGAGGCGTGGACGCCGGTCTGCGCCATGACGCGGTGCACGGTGTCGAGCTGGGTGCGCCACAGGTACCGCGGGTCCAGCTCCACCCAACCCGGGCGCGGCCGGCTCCACTCCACGGCCGCCCTGGCCTCGCCGACGATGGCGCCGGTGCTGTCGACGACGACACTGCGGGCGCTGCTGGATCCCTCGTCCAGGGCCAGCACGTACGGTGCGGTGCCGGACATGTCAGGCCCTGGCCCCCGCGGCGGCGGTGGCCGACCTCGCGGCGGTGGTGACCGTCGCGCCGGCGCCGAAGCTCTCCGAGCGCGGTCCCGCCGGGTCGGGGACGGCGAGCACCTGCAGCCAGGTGCGGTAGCCGTCGACCTCGCGCCGGCGGCGGTCCTCGTCCCAGCCCAGGTGGTCGCCCAGGACCTGTACGGCCCGGTCGACGGACTCGAGACCGTGACCCGGCTGGAAGGCCACCAGCACCCGGCGGGCCAGCACGTCGGTCAGCGTGCACGCCAGGTCTGTGTCGACGGCGAAGAGCAGCTCCGCCGCGATCAGCCGGGACCGGGGGTCGACCACCTCGGCCAGCGCCGGGTCGGCGCCGACCAGGTCGACCACCTGGACGGCGCGGCTGCCGTAGAGGCGGACCAGCCGGTCGACCACGTCGGCCGGCAGGCTGCTGCGGGCGGCCAGCGACCGGCGGAGCGCCGCCAGGTCCGCCACCTGCGCCCCGGGCAGCAGCCGCCGCCGGGTGGGGCACGGGGGAGCGGGACGCTCGCGCCGGCGGAAGATGTCGTCCACGGCGTCCTGCGCCAGCTGCCGGTAGGTGGTCAGCTTTCCGCCGACCACGGTGACCAGTCCCCGGATGCCGGTGTCGGCGTGGTCGTGCAGCACGTGCGAGCGCGGCACCGAGGACTCGGCGGTGTCCGGCACGTACGGCAGGGGGCGGACGCCGCTGTAGGTGAACAGCACGTCGTCCAGGGACAGGTGCGCCTCCGGGATCAGCGCGTTGACCTCGCCGAGCAGGTACTCGGCCTCGCCGATGTCGCAGCGCGCCGTGGACGGGTCGTCCTCGAACCGGATGTCCGTCGTGCCGATGAGGTACCGGCCCATCCACGGGATGATCAGCACCAGCCGGCCGTCCCGCCGGGACTCGTAGTACACGACGTCGGTAGGGGCGCCGGGGAACGGATCGACGATGAGGTGGCTGCCCTTGGTGCCGCCGTTCAGTCGCGGCTGGACGGGCACCCCCTCGGCGGCCAGGGCCCGGTCGATCCACGGACCCGCGACGTTGTAGACGAGATCGGCGTGGGTCTCACCCGTCTCGCCGGTGAGCCGGTCGGTCCAGCGGACGCCGCGGACCCGGCCGTCGGCGAGGATCGGCGCGTCGACCCGCACGTGGGTGGCGATCACGGCGCCGTTGGTGCGGGCGTCGACGGCGAGTTCCACGCACAGGCGCTCGGCCAGCTCCAGCTGCCCGTCGTAGAAGACCACGGCACCCTGCAGCCCGTCGTGCGAGATGCCCGTGAACCGCTTCGCGGCCCGGCCCTTGGTCAGCACCCGGTGCATCGGCGGAGTCTTGCCGACCGACAGCGCGTCGTAGGCCACCATGCCGAGCTCCACCATCCAGCCCGGACGGCGGTTGTGCTTGAACAGCGGGATCATCAGCGGCACCGGGTGGCACAGGTGCGGGGCGAGCGTGAACAGCCGCTCGCGTTCCTGCAGCGACTCCCGGACCAGCCGGACGTCGTACTGCTCCAGGTACCGCAGTCCGCCGTGCACCAGCCGACCCGACCACGCGGAGACGCCGCTGCACAGGTCCTCCTGCTCGAGCAGCGCGACGCGCAGCCCGCGCAGCGCGGCGTCCTGGGCGATGCCCAAACCGTTGATGCCGGCGCCGATGACGACGACGTCGAACGGCGCTCCGGTCAGTTCCGGACGTGTCACCTGATCACTCCAGTGTGTCGGTCGGTGCAGGGGTCGGTGCAGGGTCGGTGGCCGCTCGGGCCCTGTGTCCGCGCCGGTGTCGCGGGCGGTCACCGCCGGCCGCGCTCTGCCCGCGCGGTCCGGTCGGCCGGCGTGCCCGCCGCGACCGCCACCGCCAGGCGGCGAGACTTGTCCGGCTGATTCAGTCCTCGGATTCGATGACCGCGACCAGCGTGCGCACCTCGACCGTCTCGCCCTCGGGGACCACGATCTCGGTGAGGGTGCCGGCGGCCGGGGACTCGAGGGTCTCCTCGACCTTCTCGGCCTCCACCTCGGCCAGCGGCTCGTCCTCGGCGACGGTGTCGCCGACGGACTTCAGCCAGGTGGTGATGGTGCCCTCGCTCATGCCCATGCCCCACTGCGGCAGCAGCACTTCGATCCTGCTCATGATGCCGGAACCTCTTTCACGTCGATGGAGTCGTCGGCGATGGTCCTGCCGTTGGCACCGTCGGTGCCGTGCCGGCGCTCGCCCAGGGAGGCCCGGACGGCGTCGGCGATGGTGCTGCGGTTCGGGTACAGCTGCTTCTCCAGCGCAGGGCTGAACGGGATCTGGGTGTCCGGCGTGGTCACCCGGCGGATCGGTCCCTTGAGCTGGTCGAAGATGTGCTCGGCGGCCAGCGCCGAGATCTCGCTGGACGCACTGCACGTGCGGTGCGCCGGGTCCGCGACGACCAATCGTCCGGTCTTGGCGGCGGCCTGCAGGATGCCGTCGACGTCCAGCGGCACCAGCGTCCGCGGGTCGAAGACCTCGACCGAGATGCCCTCCTGCGCCAGTGCGTCGGCGGCGGCGACGGCCTCGGGGACGGCGCCGGACACCGCCACGATCGTCGCGTCGGTTCCGGTGCGCAGCGTCCGACCGACGCCCAGCGGCGTGCGGTACTCGTTCTCGTCCACGTCCTCCTTGGTGCCCCAGAGGATGCACGCCTCGAAGATCAGGACGGGGTCGTCGCTGTCGACGGCCGCGCGCAGCAGGCCCTTGGCGTCGCTCGGGCTGGACGGCGCGACGATCTTCAGCCCGGGCACGTTCATGAACATCGGGTACGGCCGGTCCGAGTGGTGCGCTCCGGTGTTGAGCCCGTAGAACATGGCGGACCGGAACACCACCGGCATGCTGGCCTGGCCGCCGAACATGTAGCGGTTCTTGGCCACCTGGTTCACGAACTGGTCCATCGCCATGTAGAGGAACGACGAGTAGGACAGGTCGACGATGGGCCGCAGGCCGGTCATCGCGGCACCGGCGGCCGCGCCGACGATGACCTCCTCGGAGATCGGGGTGTTGCGGATGCGGTTCTTGCCGAACATCTGCAGGAAGTCGCCCTGCTGTGCCCGGGACTTGCCGCTGCCGCCGGTGGTCCCGTAGACGTTGGCCTCGACGTCCTCGCCGATGATGATCACGCGCTCGTCGGCCTGCATGGCCTCGCGCTGCGCGGCACCGATGGCGCCGAGGTAGCTCATGACGGTCACTGGTGGGCTCCTGCCAGGGCGGGCTGCTGCGGCTGGTCGGTGTAGAGGTCCTCGAACGCGACGGACGGGTCCGGGTAGGGGCTCTCGTCGGTGAACCGGACGGCCTCGTCCACCTCGGCGAGCACGTCGGCGGCGAGCTGGTCCAGCTCCTGTTCGGTGGCCACGCCCCGTCGGACCAGCTCGGCCTTGAACAGCTCGATCGGGTCCTTGGCGACCCACTCCGCCTTCTCGTCGGCGTTCCGGTAGTCCACGCCCAGGCGCAGGCCCTCGGAGTGCTCGTTGAACCGGTAGGTGACCACCTCGACGAGGGTGGGGCCCTCGTCGGCGCGGGCCCGCGCCACCGCCGTGCTCACCGCGTCGTACACGGCCAACACGTCCTGGCCGTTCTCGACCCGGACGCCCGGCATGCCGAAACCCGCGGCGCGGTCGGCGATCACGCCCGAGGTGACGGTGTGCGCGGGAGTGGACAGCGCGTACTGGTTGTTCTCGCAGAGGAAGATCACCGGGAGCTTCCAGACGCCGGCGATGTTCATGGCCTCGTACAGGCAGCCCTGGTTGGCGGCGCCGTCACCGAAGAAGGCCAGCGCGACGCGGCCGTTGCCCAGCACCTTCGCCGACAGGCCGGCGCCGGTGGCGATCGGGATCGACGAGCCGACGATGCCGGACTCGCCCAGGCTGCCGACGGCGAAGTCGGCCAGGTGCAGCGAGCCGCCCTTGCCCTTGCAGACTCCGGTGCCCTTGCCGACCAGCTCGGCCATCAGCGGGCCGAGCGGAGCGCCCTTGCCGATCGGGTGCCCGTGGCTGCGGTGGTTCCCGGTCATGTAGTCCTGGGTGCCCAGCGCCATGGTGGCGCCGACGACCTGCGCCTCCTGGCCGATGCTGGTGTGCACCGTGCCGGGGATCTGGCCGCGCTTGACCATCTTGGACGCGCGCTCGTCGAACCGCCGGATGCGGATCATGCGCCGCTGCATCTCCAGCAGCACGTCCCGGTCGGGGACATCGGTCATCTCGGACTCCTCCAGGCTTGCGTGGGGGCGGGACGGCTCGGGCCGGCCGCCGGCGGGAACGGGTGACGGCTGCCGGTCAGGCGCCGCGGGCTCGGATGCCGCCGCGGTCGGACAGCACCGCGGCGAGGATGACGATGCCGACGACCACCGGCTGCAGGTTGGAGTTGACGTGCAGCAGGGACAGGCCGTTGTTGAGTACACCGATGATCAACAGGCCGATGAAGGTGCCGCCCATGGTGCCGACGCCACCGGCCAGGCTCGCGCCGCCGATGACCACCACGGCGATGACGTTGAGCAGGTAGCCGGTGCCGGCCGTCGGGGCCGCGGAATCCAGCTGGGCGATGTCGATCCATCCGGCGACCGCCGCCAGCGCGCCGGCGATCATGTAGACGCGAGTCTTGGACCACTTCACCGGCAGACCCGAGAGCCGCGCGACCTCCTCGTTGCCGCCGATGGCGTACAACGCCCGACCCCCGGGCCGGTACTTGAGCCAGAATCCGATGACCAGGTAGACGACCACCAAGAGGATCCCGACGAGCGGGATGCCGCCCGGCTTGAGATTGAAGAACTTGTCGAACCAGCTCGGGAAGCCGTTGATGGTGTTCCCGTCGGTGATGAACAGCGTGAACCCGGACGCCGCCGACATGGTGGCCAGGGTGGCCACGAAGGCCTGGACCCGGCCGTAGGTGGTGAGGATGCCGTTGATCAGGCCGATGAGCGCTCCCATGGCCAGGCCGAGGATCATCGACAACCCCCACGGCAGGTGCACGTTCGCGAAGAGCCAGGCGCTGAACATCATGGTCAGTGCCAGAACGGCTGCCACCGACAGGTCGATGCCGCCGACCAGGATGACCAACGTGGCACCCGCCGCCATGATGCCGATGTCGGACACCTGCGAGATGATGTTCGACAGGTTCTGGGCCCGAAGGAAGTACGGCGACAGGACGCTCAGCAGGATGACGAGCAGGATCAGGCCGGCCAGCGGGCCGCCCAGCGCGCGCAGCCGACCCAGGACGAGTGTGCCCGCACGGGTGCGGGCCGGGGCGTCGACCGGCGACGGTGCAGGTACCGGGCTGGACGTGGTGCTGTCGGACTTGCGCAGATCCGGTGTGCTCATTCCGGTGTACTCCTCCGGCGGATCGAGTGGTCGGGACGGGGCCGCAGGGCGGTCGCTGGGGGCATGTGTCAGACCCGGCTACCGACCGGCACCGCGAGCTCCATGACGGTTCGGGCGTCGGCCTGTGCGCGGGGCAGGATCCCGCGTTGCCGCCCGTTCGACATCACGAGCACGCGGTGCGAGAGTCCCAGCACCTCTTCGAGTTCGGACGAGACCACGATGACGGCGACGCCGCGAGCGGCCGCCGAGCGGATGATCTCGTAGATCGCCATCTTCGCGCCGACGTCCACCCCGCGGGTGGGCTCGTCGAGGATGAGCACCTGCGGCTCCTTGACCAGCCACTTCGCCAGCAGCACCTTCTGCTGGTTGCCGCCGGAAAGCCGGACGACGGGACCGTCCATGCGGCCGCGGATGTCGAAGTCCTGCCGGGCCTTGGCCGCGGTACGTCCCACCATCCGGCGGGTGATCAGCGGGGCCGTCCTGGCCATGTCGGCCTCCCACGGCCCCACCACGTTCTCCGCAGAGGTCAGGCCCAGGTTGAGACCCTGGCCCTTGCGGTCCTCGGGGACCATCACGATGCCCGCCCGGATGGCGTCGGCGGGCCGCCGGACGGTCAGCGGCGCACCGTGCAGCGTGATGGTGCCGGTGTCGGCCCGGTCGGCACCGGCGATGGTGCGCACGACCTCCGTCCGTCCGGCTCCGACGAGCCCGGCGATGCCGAGGATCTCGCCGCGGGACACCGTAAAGTTGACGTCCGCGAACGCTCCCTTGCGTCCCAACCCCTGCACCTGGAGGACGACGTCCTCGGTGTGCGCCGCCGGTGCGTGGTGTTCGAACGTGAAGTCCCGGCCGACCATGGCACTGACCAGCTCGCCGGACGGTACCCGAGCGACGCCGCCGGCGACCGCAGGGTCGCCGTCCCAGGACCGGACGAGGTTGCCATCGCGCAGGCAGACGATCTTCGTGCAGACTGCCTGCACCTCGTCGAGCCGGTGCGAGATGTAGATGACCCCAACTCCCGTCGAGCGCATCCGCCCGATCTGTTCCAGGACCCGGTCGGTCTCGTGCTGCGTCAGCGAGGCCGACGGCTCATCGAAGATCACGTAGCGGGGCCGGCGCGAGATCGCCTTCGCGATCTCGATGCTCTGCTGGGACGCCATGGACAGGCCGACCACCTGACGGCGTGGATCGAGACCGATGCCCAGCCCGCGCAGCACGTCACCGGCCTCGTCGTTCATGCGCCGCCGGTCGACTCGACCGCCCTTCATGGGCAGCCGGCCCAAGAAGATGTTCTCCGCCACGGTCAAGCTCGGCACCATCCGGATCTCCTGGTGGATGAGTGCGACCCCCTGCGTCAACGCGTCGTGCGGGTTGCTCGGCACGTAGGTCTCGCCGTCCAAGGTCATGGTTCCGCTGCTGGGTGGCACGGTCCCGGCGATGATGTTGCACAGAGTGGACTTCCCGGCACCGTTCTCGCCGATCAGGCCGACCACGCCGCCTGCCGGGACGTCGAAGGACACCCCGCGCAGGACGACGATCCCCGCGTAGTCCTTGGTGACGTCGCTGCAGACCAGCGCCCGTCCGGCGGTCGACCCCAGATCGGCCATCGTCGCTTCTCCTCGTCGAGAATCAGTCGGGAGCAGGGCGGTCCGCCTGCCCGCGGATGGGCGCCGGCAACGGTGTCCCCCGGGGTTCCCGGCCGCCCGGTGCGTGTCACGCGCCGGACGGCCGGGGTCGTCAGCGGACGTTCGGGCCGTAGAAGAGCGTGGTGTCCACGGTCGCCGCGTTGTCCTTCGTGACCAGCACGGTGTTCTGGTACTGCTCCGCCGGAACCTGTGAGGCCTGGCCGGTGACGATCAGCAGGGAGTCCTTCACCGCCAGCTGGCCCATCTGGTAGGGGATCTGGGCCTGCGTGGCCTGCGTCAGGCCGGACTTGATGGCGGCGACCATCGTCGGGAACCCGTCGATGCCGACCGAGACGATGGTCTTGCCCTGGTCCTTGGCGGCCTTGGCCGCACCCAGACCCATGGCGTCGGACTCGCCGAAGACCGCCTTGATGTCGGGGTTGCCCTGCAGCATGGTCTGCACCTTCTTGTACGCCTGGGTCTCGTCCCAGTTGGCGGTCTCGGTGGCAACCACCTTGATGCCCGGGTTCTCCTTCAGCGCGTCCTCGAAGCCCTGGGTTCGTTGCACCTGTGCGGTGGCGCCGAGCACGCCGGTCAGCAGGCCGATCTCGCCCGAGCCGCCGATCTGCTTGAACATCCACGTGGCGAGGTCGTGGGAGGCCTTGACACTGTCGGTGGCGATGTACGTGGCCAGCTTGCCGTCGCCGCTCTCGGGCTTCTCGTCCACGGCGATCACCGGGATGTTGGCGTTGTTGGCCGCCTTGACCCCGGCCAGCGCCGAGGTGGCGTCCTGCGCGATGAAGATCAGCGCGTTGACGTTCTGGGTGATCAGGTCGTTGACCTGGTTCACCTGCTTCTTTGCGTCGTTGTCCGCGGACTCGACGACCACCTTGACGCCGGCGGCGTCGGCCGCCTTCTTCATGCCGTCCACGGCTGCGATGTAGAACAGCGACTTCTGGTCCGCGACAGAGATTCCGATTGTGTACTTGGAGAAGTCGCCGGTCGGCAGGGTCAGGTCCGGGCCACCGGCGGCTCCCGAGCCGCTGGTGGAGCCGCTGCCCGACGAGGCGCCGGCGCTCGCGGAGCTGGCCGTGGCTGCGCCCGACTCGCCGGCGGAACTGCTGGCGGCCGAGCTCGAGCTAGTCGAGCTGCTCGACGACGACGAGGAGGATCCGCCGCTCGAGCTCGAGCTTCCACATCCGGTCACCGTCACGGCCAGCGCCGCGACGGCGGCGATCGTCGCAGTCCACCGGCGGGTCCTGAAGGCTGCCATTGCCTCTCCTCGGGTGCGCCGCTGCGGTGCGACGCTTGTGGGGAATAGATATGCAGAGCTAGCATGTCTACCTGCTCGCTGAGAAGTATGGCGGATGTGGCCGGAGTGTCAAGCCCTGCGGGAACTGGACAGTCGGACCGCGGTGCGCCCACCATCCCGGTGGGGCGGCGTGCAGGTCGGCGACGGAAGGGGTGGGCCGGTGGCTCGGGTCCGCGACACCGAGGTGGAGCGGCTGGTCACGACGGTGGCCTGGCTGTACCACACGAAGAACATGCGGCAGAGCGCGATCGCGGAGCGGCTGGGGATCTCCCAGTCGCGGGTGTCCCGCCTGCTCGACCAGGCCGTGTCCATGGGCATCGTGCGCACCATCGTGGTGCTGCCGGACTCGGCGCATTCGGTCCTGGAGAGCGAGCTCGAGTCCGCCTACGGCCTGCGCGAGGCGCACGTCTACGACCTCGGGGACACCGCCGACGACGCGCAGCTGGTGCGGGAGCTCGGCCAGCTGCTGGCGCTGCACCTGCAGTCGTCGCCGCTGGACGCCGAGGTCATCGGGTTGACCTCGTGGAGCCGCTCGCTGGGCGAGACCGTCCGCAGCCTGCAGCCGGTGCGGACGTCGACGGCGCGCACCGTGGTGGAGATGCTCGGCGACGTCGGCCCGCCGCGACTGCAGCACGAGGCGGCGCAGGTGACTCAGCAGCTGGCGCACCTGACGGGTGCCTCGCCGATGTTCCTGCGCATTCCCGGGGTGACCCCGAGCCCCGAGGTGCGGCGGACGCTGCTCGAGCACAACCCGCACGCGCGGGAAGCGCTGCGGATGCTCGACCAGGTCGAGCTGGCGCTCGTCGGGATCGGTGCCGGGCGGATCGTCCCCCCGCTGCAGGGCGGCGAGAACTTCTTCACCGCCGAGCAGTTCGAGCGGGCGCGGGCGGCCGGCGCGGTCGCCGAGATCAACCTGCGGTTCATCGCCGAGGACGGTTCGCCGGTGGTGACCGAGCTGGACGAGCTGGTGGTCGGGGCGACCCTGGAGCAGGTGCGCCGGGCCGAGCGCCGACTGGGTGTCGCCGGTGGTCCGGCCAAGTACCGGTCGATCCGCGCGGCCCTGCTCGGCGGGTGGGTCAACTGTCTGGTGACCGACTCCAGGACGGCGCGGTACCTGATCGAGCACCGCTGACACCGGCGTCGGACGGGGTTGCGGTCGTCCGGTCGACGGGCCAGCATCCGGTCATCCGCGGCGGCCGGGGCACTCCCGCGTCGCGGCGACGGCTCCCATGGAGGTGCCCGTGGCTGGGGACGGCAGCAGGCTCCCGTGGTCGGACCGTGCCGATGCCGGGCGCGCGCTGGCCGAGTGTCTCGGTCACCTGCGTGACCGGCCGGTCGTCGTGCTCGGGCTTCCGCGCGGCGGCGTGCCGGTGGCCGCGGCGGTCGCCGCGGCGCTGGCCGCGCCGCTGGACGTGATCGTCGTCCGCAAGGTCGGGGTGCCGGGCCAGCCCGAGCTGGCGATGGGCGCGGTCGGCGAAGACGGGGTGCGGGTGGTCGAGGACGCGATCCGCCTGCGCTCCGGGACCGACGAGGCTGCCTACGCGGCGGCGGAGCAACGGGCACGGGTGGAACTCGAGACGCGGGCGGCACGGCTGCGGGCGGTGCGGGCCCGCGTCGACCTGCAGGACCGGGTGGCCGTCGTCGTCGACGACGGCCTGGCCACCGGTGCCACGGCCCGCGCGGCGTGCCGGGTAGCCCGGGCGCACGGCGCCCGATGGGTGGTGCTGGCGGTGCCGGTCGGTCCGGAGTCCGCGCTGCGGAGGTTCGACGCGGCGGACGGGGTGGTCTGCCCGGCGCTGATCCGCCGGTTCCGGGCCGTCGGCGACCACTACCGCGACTTCCGGCCCACGACGGACGTCGAGGTGGAGGCGCTGCTGCGTGAGGCGGTCGCCCGGACCGGCGGCTGACCGGCCGGGTTCAGGTCTGCGCCGCTGGCCGTGCGACCTCTGCAGCGTCCGTCCCTGCCGACAACGTGGCCAGCGCCTCGGCGCTCGGCGACCCCGGCTCGGCGTGGTAGAGCACGAGCAGCTGCCCGTCCGTGCCACCGACCGGGAGCTTCTCGCGGCGCAGGTCCAACCGGCCGGCCACGGGATGGTCCATGCGCATCGCCCCGCCGGCCAGGGCCCGCACGTCGTGCCGCGCCCACAACCGCCGGAACCGGTCGCTGGCCAGGGACAGTTCGCCGACGAGTTGGGCGATCCGCGGGTCGTCGACGTCGGTGCCCAGGGACGCCCGGAAGGACGCCACCATGCCGGCCGAGGCGTCCGCCCAGTCCGGGTACAGCGCCTGCTCCGCCGGGTCGAGGAAGACGGACCGCAGCCGGTTCTCGCCGATCCGGATGGCCGGCGACAGGACGGATGCCAGGTGGTTCGCGGCGAGCACGTCGAACATCCGGCTCTCCACGAAGGCGGGCAGGCCGACCACCTCCAGGAGCTGGCGGATGCCCGCGGGCACCGTCTCCCGCCGCCGCGGTGGGGGCCGCCGGGCGGTCGCCAGGTCCGACAGGTAGTCGGTGGCCGCCGCGTCCAGCCGGAGGACACGCGCCAAGGCCTGGACGACCTGCGCCGACGGGTTGCGGTCCCGGCCCTGCTCGAGCCGCAGGTAGTAGTCGGCGCTGATGCCGGCGAGCGTCGCGACCTCCTCGCGGCGCAGCCCCGGCGTCCGCCGGACGCCGAGCACCCGCAGTCCCTCGTCGGCCGGGTCCAGCAGCTCGCGGCGCGCCCGCAGGAACTCGCCGAGCGCGTTGGTCCTGGTCACGGATGCCACTGTAGGCAGGCCACGGTCGGCGCAGCCTGGTCCCGGCACTCCCAGGATGTGGGGGACCTGGCCGCCCACACGCGGCGGCGGCACGGTGGATCCTGCACGGGCGGACGGCCCGGGCAGAAGGGACCACCATGTCTTCCACAGCACCGACAGCAGCAACCGGGCCCGGTGCGCTGCCCGGCGGCCGGTATCGCGTCGGCGATCTCGAACTCACTCGCGTCGGCTACGGCGCCATGCAGCTGGCCGGCCCCGGGGTGTTCGGGCCGCCGCGCGACCGCGCCGAGGCCGTGCGGGTGCTGCGCACGGCCGTCGAGCTGGGCATCCGGCACATCGACACCGCGGACTTCTACGGCCCGACCGTCACCAACGAGCTGATCCGCGAGGCGCTGGCGCCCTACCCGGACGACCTGCACATCGTCACCAAGGTCGGTGCCCGCCGCGACGAGCAGGGCGGCTGGCCGCACGCCCGGACGCCGGCCGAGCTGCGCGAGCAGGTGCACGACAACCTGCGCCACCTCGGCCTGGACGTGCTGGACGTCGTGAACCTGCGGGTGGGCGGCTTCGACACGCCGGAGCCCGGTTCGCTCGCCGAGCAGTTCGAGGCGCTGGCGGAGCTGCAGCATCAGGGTCTGATCCGGCACCTGGGTCTGAGCACCGTCGACGCCGAGCAGCTGGCGGAGGCGCAGGGCATCGCCCCGGTGGTGTGCGTGCAGAACCGCTACAACATCGCGCACCGCGAGGACGACGCCCTCGTCGACCTGACCGCCGCACAGGGCATCGCGTACGTGCCGTACTTCCCGCTCGGCGGCTTCTCCCCACTGCAGTCCGCCGCGCTCGACGACGTCGCCGCCCGGCTGTCCGCGACCCCGCTGGCGGTCGCGCTCTCCTGGCTGCTGCAGCGCTCGCCGAACATGCTGCTCATCCCCGGCACCTCGTCGGTGGCGCACCTGCGCGAGAACGTCGCGGGGGCCGGGCTGGAGCTCCCGGCGGACGTGGTGGGGGAGCTGGACGCGATCGGCCTGTGAGGTCCGTTGTGCCAGCAGCCGTCTCGACGGTGTCGTGGCTCGGCGGTGGGCCCCGTGGGGATCGAACCCACAACCCGCCGAGAGAGCGGAAGCACCAAACGAGCACATCGGACCAGCAGTGCCGAGCGTGCGAATGTTGGGTCAGTGACTGCCCTTCCCCAGCAGAGCCGAGCGGTGCGTGACAGCGCCGTTACAGTGCAGACCTGTGATACTAGGGGAAGCCGTCACGGCCCGTCTTGAACCTCAACGACAGGAGCGTTCTGTTTGACAGACATAGGCATGGGTCGCCAGCGATAGAAGGGCCAGGCGTTGCCGGTAGCGAGGACGAGCATCTCCTCTACTGGTCCGGCACAGACCTATGCTGACGGGAATCGACGCTCGCGGCGAGCGAGCGGGAGCACCCGGTCGAAGGCAGCTCTGATTCTCGAGCCGCGACGCTTGTAACCCAGGGCTAACACGAACTGGTCGAACACCTCGTCCTCGGTGCGCAGCAGGGTGTCGGACTCGATCCACCGGATGAGCTCCACGAGGGTCTGGTCGGAGTACTCGGTGATCGGCGTTCCGGGGATGATTGAAGGCCTCGCACCTGACCGACGGAGTGGCGCAAGCGTGGAGATCGGTGCTGTTGCACTCCTGGGGGGCTGCCGCGGCGCGAACACGGCATCGCCCTTCGTCTCCTGCGCATACGCGCGCTTCCGGTCGTCGGCGTCAGCGGCTTCGACCGCGCGCTCGTAGGCCATGGTCGCTCGGCTCACGCACTTGTCAGGGTCGGCGAACCAGTCCGTTGACCAGATGCGGTGAAACGACCACCCGAGCCGTTCGAGCTGCTCCTGCCGTAGGCGGTCGCGGTCGCGCGCGGTCGGCGAGGAGTGGTAGGTCGCGCCGTCGGCTTCGATCGCCAAGACCATGCGCCCGGGCTGTTTCGGGTGCCCAGCAGCGAAGTCGATCCAGTAGCCGGCGACACCGTACTGGGCCGTGAGTGGGATGCCGGCTGCCACGAGCCGGTCCCGCACCGAGATCTCGAACGGGTTGAGCGCGGGCTTTTCCATGGCGATGTCACCGAGGCTCGCACCGCGCGTCGAGGCGAACTGCAGGTACGCCCGCAGCATTCTGACGCCGTCGGGCATCGGACGGTTGGGATCCATGTCCTGATGGCTGAAGGCGCTGACCAGAGTCATCCGCGATCGCGCTCGAGTCACGGCGACGTTGAGCCGTCGGTGCCCACCTTGCTGGAGCAGCGGTCCGAACCGGTACAGGAGCCGCCCGTCGCCCGACTTGCCGTAGCCGATCGACAGGATGATGGCGTCGCGCTCGTCCCCCTGCACCCGCTCGAGGTTCTTGACGAAGAAGCGCTCGTCGACCCCGGTGTCGTCGAAGTAGGCGTGAAGGTGGGGCAGCTGTGACAATCGGTCCCGGAGCCGGACGTCGATGCGCTCCGCGTGCTTGATCCCCATGGTGATGACGCCGAGCGACTCGTGGGGTCGCTGCTCGGCGTGGGCGAGCACGAGGTCCACGACGCGCTCGACCTCCGCGGTGACGCTGTCCTCCTGCCCGGCGACCTGTTCGCCCTGCTCGACCAGCTCGTGCGTCAGGCAGTCCTGGCCGAGCACGCCTGGGAAGGTCGTCAGAGAGCGGTCGTAGATCCAACTGTTGGAGAAGGCGATCAGCCTCTCGTCGCGGCTGCGGTAGTGCCAGGTCAGCGAACGAGTCCGGGCGGGCCCGAGCCCTGCTGTCAACACATCGAGAATGGACTCGTAGCCGGTCGTCAATGCCAGGTTGATCGTGCCGTCGTCGAGGATCGCCTGCTGCTCGTCGGAGTCTCCGTCCGACGCCGAGCTGAA
This sequence comes from Nakamurella endophytica, assembly GCF_014646215.1. Lineage (GTDB taxonomy): Bacteria > Actinomycetota > Actinomycetes > Mycobacteriales > Nakamurellaceae > Nakamurella > Nakamurella endophytica. The sequence continues at coordinate 578,683 of NZ_BMNA01000004.1, read as the reverse complement.
GAAGCTCGTGGGCGGGAGCTGGTGGGCATCCCCGGCCACGACGAGCCGGCGGCCGCGCAGGATCGCCGGAATTGCGTCCGCCGGCAGGACCTGGCTCGCTTCATCGAAGATGACGACGTCGAAGTAGGGGCGGTCGCCCGGGAGGAGCTGACTGACGACCAGAGGGCTCATCGCCCAGCACGGCTTCAGGGCTGTCATCACGTCGGGCGCTGCTCGGAACAGCTCTCGGAGCGGGAGGTGTCCACGCTTCCGCTGGGCCTGTGCCTGGACGAGTGTGCTCTGCTCCTCGTGCGCGTCCCGGACGCGGACCAGGCGCTCGGCAGCTGCCCGACGTACCCTGTGTGCGGTCTGGGTCACATGCTCGTGGTCGGCCTCTCGGAAAGTCCTGACCAGCTCGTGATGCCGGATCCCCTGGAAGTTGGCGAGCGCTTGGTCCTCGAAGGTGATCCGATGAAGCACAGAGCTGTGCCAGCACCTCTTAAACACAGCTCCGGCGAGGTCGACGTCGAGTCGCCGGCTCTTCATCTCCTCGACGAGAGGGCCGAGGCCCGACCGAAGGAACTCATCGTTCAGCTCGTTGATTCTGGGCATCTTGAACAGGACCTGCGCATCACTTTGCAGCGAATCGATCGTCGACTGCAGCCCGGCCTTGTCCAGATGCTCGAAGTCCATGCCGACGACGTACGCGCCCAGGGCCGCGAGCTCTAGCCGCAGCTGGTCGAAGCTACCTTTCGCAGCGAGCATCGACGCCGGCTGGTGCGGCCCTCGTCGGTCCACAGCAGCGCCTCGCCAGGCGTGCTCCAAGGCATGCGCCTCCAGAAGGACCTGGTGGAGCTGCTGCTTCGACGGGCTGGTCGACCCGCGCCAAAGGGCGCGCACGGATTTCACCCGCCTCCGACGGACTCCCCACCCAGCATCGCTGCCAGGCCACGCGGGATGCACCTTTCGCCAGCTCGGCGGGGCAGCCGCCGCCACTCGCTCGGGCAGCTCCGGCCCGAAGACCGCGGGGTCGAGGACCCGGAGCAGCTCGCTGACGCGTTCGAGAAGGGCGAGCGCCTGGGTCCATTCGGCGAGGTCTCGGGGTTGCGTGAGACCTGCCTCGCCGATGAGGCTCTCGAGAGCCCGTGTGGCCTCGGGCACCGTCCGGGACGCCAACCGGTTGGCGGAGTCGAGCGCGGCCTCCGCCTGATCCGCGGACCGGATCTGCGCATCCGCCCACGGACTGTCGGCTCTGGTGAGTCGGAAGCCGCCGAGAGCTGCGAACTCTTGGACCTGCTCCAGCAGTCGACGGTAGGTCGAGTCGTCGATTGCTGCGAGCTGAGCGCCTCGGAGACGTACACGGGTTCCCGCTGCCGGTCCGTACCTCTCGTCCAGATCGATCAACGCCGTCTGGACCTCAAAGGCGCTGAGGTTCCATGGGCTCCGCTTGCCGTGCATGGCGGCGTCGTGTGCGTTCAGCTGGTCACGGCGCTGCACGAGCCGCTCGTGGAGAGCACGTTGCTCCGGTCGCGCGACCGCTGACGCTCCGCGCAGACCAGCGGCTAGGCTTCCCGCGAGGACGCGGCGCGAGCGCACTCCCTCGTGCAGATCGAGCACGAGGTCGGACAGGCCTACCCTCTCCAGCCGATCCACGACCGCCGCGATCGCCGCACGCTTCTCAGCAACGAAGAGCACGCTCGACCCTCGCGCGACGAGGCTCGCGACCAAGTTGGTGATGGTTTGGCTCTTGCCCGTGCCTGGGGGCCCTGAGATGACAATCGACTGGCCTGCCGTCACCGCGTTGATTGCGAAGCTCTGCGACGAGTCGGCGTCAAGGACCAGGAACTCGTTGGACGGCGGCCGACGGTCAGGGTCGGTCAGGTCGACCTCCTGACCTGACTGGGTTAGGCCTTGGCGTGCCTCGGCGTCGCCAGCGATGGCAGCCACCACGTCATGCGCGGCGAGGGCCTGAGCGTTGGCCTTCAGATCGGCCACCATCGGCAGCTTCGCGTAGCTGAAGGTACCGATGAGCTCACGGGACCCCACGGCGAAGCCCGGAACCCGCCACGCCTCCTTGCCGAGTCTTTCGAACAGTGCATCCGGCTCGAATGAACCTTCGGGCAGGAACTCGATGAGCTCGTCGGGGTTGAGCGAGACCTTGTGCTCGGAGCTCAACAACTGGAGCAGTACCGGGTTTATCTGGATCTCGGGGTCAGCGACCAGGTCGAAGTCTGACTCGGCGGCGTCACTCGCCGTGAACGTGACTGCTCTCAGCAGCACCGGTGCGTTCGGTGTTGGCTTGCCTTGCTGGGGCTGCCAGGTCGCCATCCCGGAGGTGAGATAGCACGTTACGATCCCGCGCTCCTCCAGCGACTCGACCGACTTGTTCCGGATCGCCCGCGCACGCTTCAACCGGTCGGGCACGACGGAGGGACTGAACAGCCGGCTGATCGAGGATTTGCGCCCCCTCAGGAGAGCGTCCAGCGCGTCTGGGTCAGCGTCGCCGAGATCGAGGGTTCCGACCTTGAGGTCGCGGTAGAAGAGCAGCTGGTTGCGTCCGCTGACGTCCAACAGCTGATCCGTCCAGTGGCGGATCGCCTCACCGACCCGCCGCTGCCGATCGGGAGAGAGGGCAGTGGAAGGGCCGCTGGACAGACTCGTGCTCATGGTCGCCAATCTCGGAGGGACAGATCGCTTCGGCAGCATAAGAGAAGCAGACGGCAGCGACACCGGTGTTGCGGGTGGAGGACCTCGCCCTCGAGGCGGTGATAGTGAGCTGGCCCCTCCTGCTTGATCCGGACCGAGCACCGGGGACCGACTGATCGACGAGCTCGGCCGGCTGGCCGAGCAGCGCGGCTACCCGGCCATGCTGCGCCGCGACAACGGCTCCGAGCTGGCCTGCGCGGCGACGGCGGACCGGACCGGCGATCGTGTTGGGCGATGGTTCATCCCGCCCGGTGAGCCGTGGCGGAACGGCTACGTCGAGTCCTTCAACATTCGGCTCCGCGACGAACGCCTCAACATCAACCTGTTCTGGTCCCTGGCCGACGCGCGCGTCACCATCAGCGACTGGAAGAACGAGTACAACCAGCACCGACGCCATTCAGCCCTCGGCTACCAAGCCCCGGCTCGATACGCTCAGACTGCACCCACCAACCAGTCGGCTCTCGCTAGCCCTGGACCAACTCCTGGGATCCCGTCACTTGTACTCGGTGATGCCAGCCACCCAGAGTGATCCAATCGCGCGCCGCGATGGTCGCTGAACGGTGTCAGACGCGGTGTGATCGATCCCGACGGGCTCACCCCGAGCTGCAGGACCGCGTCTGGCTACCTCAGCCTGCACAGCAGAAAGGAGTTGATGGACGATGACTCTGACACTCGGCCCGATCCTGATCAGTGCCGGGATCGACCCGACCGACGCCCAGGCGATCCGCCACGCGTTCGTGCAGGAGCACGCGGACACGGGTCTGCCTGGCATCCACGCCGACTCCACGGACGACCAGATCCTCGCCTACACGAGCCGGCAGTCGGCGAAGCCGCGGATCTTCCCCAGCAACCCGTCTCCGATCTGGGTCGTGTTCATCCGCGAGGGCGGCGACAGGGCTCGACTCTGGTCGGTACTCGAGAACCGCGGGGAGTCCTCGAACGACGGCACGCAGCGCACCTTCGACCTGGTCGCCTCGAGACTTCTGTCAGATCTCAACGACCGGCTCGTCATTGGCTGGAGGTCTCCGCGCACCTGGCGGCTCAACGGCCCGACCGCTGCCGGTTACCCGGTGATGGAGATCGCAGATGCTCAGCCGATGCCCTTCCCGGGCTTCGACCGGCTCGTCCTCGATCACGCGCAGCTCCAGGCCGTCATGCGCGAACACAGGTACGCCGCCTGGCGGACTGCGCTCTCATCGGTGGCCGGGGTCTACCTCATCACCGACACCCGTGACGGCCGCCAGTACGTGGGCAAAGCCGACGGCGTGGAAAGCATCTGTCAGCGCTGGAGCGCCTATGCGACCAACGGGCACGGCGGCAACGTCGAGCTGCGCCGCGTGGACCCGACCAACTTCCGTTTCTCGATTTTACGGGTGTTCGACCCGGCGACGCCCACAAGGGTGATCGACGAGGCGGAGAGCCACTTCAAACTCGCTCTGGACACGCGGAAGCACGGACTGAACCGGAACTGATCGCGGCGGCGCTAGCAGATGCCGCGCGACTCATTACTACAACGACCACCATCGGCTGGGCCGGACGACAGCCTAAGAGGGCGGCGGTCGTTTCGACTGCGCGCCGGACATGAGACCTCTATGCGATCGGGCTGCACGCTCCCCGATGGACAAGGACCGCTGTTGGAGGGAGGGCGCTCCTGGCTGGCGGCTCGACGAGTCTTCGATGAGTTGGTTGCCGTGGCGCTGGAGGGCATCTCCCAACCCAGCACCAGGGGTGAGGATGAGCCACCAACGGCGCTCGCAGCAGTGGGCCGAATGGGTCTGCGTAACAGCATGGTGACAGCATTGACCTGATGAGCCCGGATCGGGCTCGTCCATACGCGATTGGCTCGGCGGTGGGCCCCGTGGGGATCGAACCCACAACCCGCGGATTAAAAGTCCGCTGCTCTGCCAGTTGAGCTAGAGGCCCGCAGGGCTCGGAGCCGCTGCTGGGACGACCGTACCGGAGCGGACTGCAGCCACTCCGGCGGTCGCGGGGCAGCTCGTGCACCAGGACGCCGGCGGTCAGCGGACCGACACCGTCACCGGCCCGGCGTCGGCCCGGGCACCGGACAGCACCGACCACGGGGCGCGGAAGATGCGCCCGGGCGAGGCCGGCCAGGGCATCCGGCGGTCGGCCAGGGTGCGGCCGTCCTGCCGGACCGTGAGCCGGGGGCTGCGGATCTCGTCGCGGCACCAGAACAGCAGCCGCCCGCGGGCCGGGGTGGGGCCGCCGGGGCGGAACCGGCCCGGCGCGGCCCACAGCAGGGGCTCGTCGACCTGGACGGCGACCCCGGCGTCGTCCCAGTGATCGGGCGAGTCCAGCCACCGGCGGACTGGGTCGGCGACGTGCCGGCCGTCCAGCGCGGCGCAGTCCGCCGTGTCCACCGGGTGCACGAGGTTGCCCACGGCGAAAACGCCCGGCCGGCCGGTCCGCAGCTCCGTGTCGACGACGGGACCTCGGCTGCCACGATCAATCTCGAGCCCCGCGGACCGGGCGAGCTCGTGGTCGGGGATCCAGTCGCCGGTCAGCACCAGGGTGTCGCACTCGACGGTCCGCCGCCGGCCAGTATCCAGGTCCTCCACCTCGACGGCGGTCAACCGACCACGCCCGACGATTCGGGTGAGCCGGGTCCGCGTCGCCACCGGCACCCGCAGCACCGCCCGACCCGGCACGATGAACGCCGCGTACGACTCCGGGTGCCGCTGCGTCGTGGTCATCAGCACGGTGCGGGCACCGGCGTGCCGCAGGGTCAGCACCGCCGACCAGCTCACCAGCTCCGCGCCCACCACCACCGCGCGTCCGCCGAGCCGGCCGCCGTGCAGGTGCACCAGGTTCTGCAGCGCACCGGTCGTGTACACGCCGGCCGGGCGGTCGCCGGGGACCAGCCGTGCCGGGCGGGGCCGCTCCCGCGCGCCGGTGGCCAGCACCACGGCGCCGGCGTCCACCCGGAACCGGCCCTGCGGCGACGTCACCTCGACCGACCGGTCGCCGGACCAGTCCGTGACGGTGGCCGCGGTCCGCACCTCGACGCCGGCGGCGCCCGCCCGGTCCACCAGCCGCCGCGCGTACTCCGGCCCGGACAGGAACCGGTGCAGGTCCCGGATGCCGTACCCGGGATGGTCGCTGTGTCGGGGGATGCCGCCGGCGGTGGCCTCGCGGTCCAGCACCAGCACCTGCCCGACCCGGGCGGCCAGCGCGGTGGCAGCGGTGAGCCCGGCCGGTCCGGCGCCGACCACCAGCACGTCGGGGGTGAGCACCGGCGCGGTCATCGCGCGGCACCGGTTGCGTCGCCGCGGGTACCGGCAGCCAGCAGTTCCCCGACCTCCGCGCTGCAGAAGAAGCCCTGGCAGCGGCCGTTGACAGCCCGGGTGCGGCGCCGCAACCCGTCGAGCGTCCGGGGAGGGACTGTGCTGCATAACGCGTCCCGGATCTCGCCGACGGTGACCCGCTCGCAGAAGCACACCACCCGGCCGTACTCCGGGTCCCGGGCGATCAGCTCTGCGTCCTGGTAGGGCCGGACGAACGCCTCACCCAGGTTCGGCATCCGGGGCGGTGGCGGCACGTCGGTCCGGGCCGGCGCGTCGAGCCCGGCCTCGGCGAGCAGCTCGCGGACGTGCTCGGCGATGGCCATGCCGGCCGTCAGCCCCGTCGAGCGGATTCCCCCGGCCAGCAGGTAGCGCTGCGCGGCGTCGACGTGCACCACGTAGTCACTGTTCTCGGTCGCCGCGCGCAGACCCGCGTACGTGGCGGTGACCTCCTCGTCCAGCAGCGCCGGCAGCAGGGCGCGTCCCCGGCCGAGCAGGAACTCCAGCCCCTGCTCGGTGGTGCCGGTCGCCGTGCGATCGTCGATGTTCTCCGACGTCGGTCCCAGCATGACGTTGCCGTAGATCGTCGGGCTGACCAGCACCCCCTTGCCGCGCGCGGTCGGCACCGGCAGCACGATGCGCTGCACCAGCGGCCGGGCCAGCTTGTCGTACACGATCAGCTCGCCGCGCCGGGGGGTCACCGTGAACCGGTGGTGGCCGAACAGCGCGTCGACCCGGTCGGCGCCGAGCCCCGCGGCGTTGACCACCCAGCGAGCCCGGACGGTTGCGCCGCCCGCCGCACCCAGCACGGTGACATCACCGTCACGATGGACGGTGTCGACCGAAAATCCGAGTTCCAGCCGGGTGCCGCGACGCACCGCGTCGGTGGCCAGCGCCAGGTTCGTGGTCCAGGTGCAGATGATCGACTCGTCCGGCACCGTCAGCCCGCCCAGCGCACCCGGGCCCAGATGGGGCTCCAGCCGGTACACCTCGGCGGCGTCGACCAGCCTGCAGTGCTGGTAGCCGTTGTGCAGGGCCTTGTCCCGCAGGGCGGGCAGGGCGGCCAGCTGCTCGGCGTCCCACGCCACCAGCAGCGCCCCGGTGCGCTCCACGGGGATGCCGGTGCGGGCGGCGTAGTCGCCCAGCAGCTCGTGCCCGCGGCGCACCAGGCGGGACTCCAGCGTCCCCGGGGTGGCGTCGAAACCCGTGTGCAGGATGGCGGTGTTGGCCTTGCTGGTGCCGTCCCCGACGTCGTCGCGGGCCTCGATCAGCACGACCGACAGCTCCCGACCGGACAGCTCGCGGGCGATGGCGCAGCCGACGATGCCGCCGCCGATGACGGCGACGTCCCACGGTTGCCCGGCGCCACCCGGCTGGTGGTTCACGCTGTGCCTCCCGCTTCCGTGCCCGGTGCCCCGTCGTCGGTCGTGGCCGCCAGCGTCCGGCGCCAGCGTTCCCGGAAGGCCGCGGCCCGGTCGGCCGTCCAGCGCGGTATGAAGCGGGCCGCCGGCGTCCACGCGGGCACGGCGTCGGCCACCGTGCACCGAGGGTCGAGCGCCAACCGGGCGCACGCGGCTGCACCCACCGCTGTCGCGTGCGCCGACGGGTAGACCTCGACCGGCAGCTGCACCAGGTCGGCCAGCACCTGCAGCAGGGTCGCGGAGTGGGTGAGCCCGCCGTCCACCCGCAGGCGGGACAGCGGCGCCCCGTCCCGCTCGACGGCCGAAACCAGCTCGGCCACCTGCGCGGCGATGCCCTCCAGGACAGCCCGGACCACCTCGCCCCGGCCGGTGGACAACGTCATCCCGACGAGCGCCGCCCGGGCGTCGGCCCGCCACCACGGCGCCGCGAGGCCCGCCAGCGCCGGCACGCACAGCACGCCGCCGGCGTCCTCGGCCGCCACCCGGTCCAGCTCGCGGGCGTCGGCGATCAGCCCGAGCTCGCGCAACCACCGCACCGCGGACCCGGCCGTGTAGACCTGCCCGTCGGTGCAGTACGTCGTGGCCTCGCGCAGCCGCCACGCCACCGAGGTGGTCAGCCCGCTGGACGACCGCGGCGCGCAGGCGCCGGCGTTGGCGAGCAGGAACGCGCCGGTGCCGAAGGTGGACTTGGCGCTGCCCGGCTCGTACCCGGACTGGGCCAGTAGCGCCGCCTGCTGGTCGACCACGATGCCGGCGACGGGAGCGGGACGGCCGAAAGCCGCGGTGGTCCCGACGACCTCGTCGTTGGACAGCACGGCGGGCAGCGGTTCACCGGACAACCCGAACGCCGACAGCAGCTCGAGGTCCCAGTCGACCCGGTCGACGTCCAGCAGCAGCGAGCGGCTGGCGGTGCTGGCGTCGGTGACGAAGGCGCCGGTGAGCCGGTGCAGCAGCCAGGTGTCGGTGGTGGTGACGACGCCGTCCCGGGTGCGGTGCCGGCGCAGCCAGGCCATCTTCGGCGCCGAGAAGTACGGGTCCAGCGCCAGACCGGTGCGCTGCTCGATCCACCCGCGCTCCGGCTCCAGCTCGAGACACAGCTCCGCCGACCGCCGGTCCTGCCAGACGCAGGCGGCGGTGAGCGGCTCACCCGACCGCGGGTCCCAGGCCAGGACGGTCTCGCCCTGGTTGGCCAGCGCCACCGCGTCCACCGGCCGGCCCGCCTCCTGCACCGCCTGCCGACCGGCGGCCAGCACCGAGGCGAGCAACTCGTCGGGGGACTGCTCGACGCCGCCGTCGGCCAGGTAGTCGGGCCGGATCGGGACCTCCGCCGCCGCGGCGACCGTCCCGTCGTGGTCGACGACCAGCGCCTTGGTCCCCGACGTGCCCTGGTCGATGGCGAGGACGATCATGCGCGCCCCCGCACGGCCACGCCCGGGTCCGCTGGCCCTGCCTGCACGGCACCTCCCGACGTCCGGTCGCGCCGCTCCCGGCAACCAATCGCGCGCCCGCCGATGATGCACCATCACGGCCCGACCGGGTATACGTATGCGGGTGGACGTCGCCCGAGCCAGGTGCCGGCGGCGTCCGCGCCACCGGTCCGGCGGCCTCTGGCCGGTCGCCGGTGTCGTGCCCCGTTCGATCGCCGCCCGGGTTCCGCGCATCGACCGCACGGTGGGGCGTCGACCGTGGCGGTGACCAGTCACGACGTCGCCCGGCTCGCCGGGGTGTCGCAGCCGACGGTGTCGCGGGCGTTGCGACCGGACAGCCCGGTGTCCGCCCGTACCCGGGAGCGGGTGCGCAAGGCCGCCGAGACCCTCGGGTACGTCCCGAGCGAGCTGGGGCGGAGCCTGGCCACCCGGTCCACCCGGCAGATCGCCATGGTGGCCGACCTGGAGAACCCGCTGTACCCGCGGCTGGTCGGGCCGCTGCACGACGCCTTCGCCGCCGAGGGTTTCCGCATGGTGCTGCTCGCCGAGCGCGAGGAGCGGCTGGACGAGGTGACCCGGCTGTTCGACGGCTCCGTCGACGGCGCCGTGCTCACCACCTCCCAGCTGCTCAGCCCGCTGCCGGGCGAGCTGCAGCGCCGGGGCATCCCGTTCGTGCAGCTGAACCGGGTCTCCGAGCTGGTCGAGGCGGACAGCGTCACCGCCGACAACGCCGCCGGTGGGCGGGCCGTCGCCGCGCTGCTGGCCGGCGCTGGCCACCGCACGATCGGCGCCGTGCTGGGCCCGCGGGAGACCAGCAGCGCCCGGGAACGCGAGCGGGGCTTCCGGGCCGGCCTGCGGGCGGCCGGCATCACGCTGCCCGCCCGGCAGGTGGTGCGGGGATGGTTCAGCTACGCGGTCGGCTACGACGGCCTGCACCGGCTGCTGTCCGCACCGGAGCCGCCCACGGCGGTCTTCTGCATCAACGACATCGTCGCCGTCGGCGCGTTGAACGCGGCCCGGGAGCGTGGCCTCGCCGTCCCGGGCGACCTGACCGTCGTCGGGTTCGACGACCTGGACATCGCCTCGTGGCCGGTGTTCGACCTGACCACCGTCCGGATCGACTTCGCCGCGATGGCGCGGCGGGCGGCCGAACTGCTGCTGCGGCGACTGGGCAGTCCGGACGCCGCACCGGTGCACGAGCGCTTCCCGGTGGAGCCCGTGCTGCGCCGCACGCACGCGGAGCGCTGACCCGCGCACCCCGGCCGGGCACCGAGTCACCGCCGGGTCACGACCGCGCAACGGTCGCGACACGCCGACGGGCTCTGGCGCGCGGGGTTGCATACGTATACCGTCGGGCCCATGACCCAGGTCCACCCCCGCGCCACCGGCGGCGCCGCCACGCCGGTCACGTCTGCCGAACTGGACCTGCGGACCATCCGCAGCTCCGAGTACGTCAGCTGCAACACGGCTTTCATCGACTGCCGGATGCCGGGCAGCGATCTCAAGGAGAACTACTCGATCATCGGCGCCGGGGTCACCCAGAACCCCGACCAGATCGTCAACCTGCAGGAGCCGCACGGCTTCAACGTCGGCGCCGCGGCCATGCCGGCCGGCGTGACGAACAACCTGCACCTGCACTTCACCGCCGAGGTATTCCTGAACTTCCGCGGGAAGTGGCTGCTGCGCTGGGGTGCCGACGGCACCGACGGCGAGCTGCCCATGGGCCCCGGCGACATCGTCACCGTGCCCACGTGGATCTTCCGCGGCTTCACCAACGTCGGCGAGGAACACGGCTGGCTCTTCACCGCACTGGGCTTCGACGTCACCGGCGGCATCATCTGGGGACCGTCGATCGTCACCGGCGCGCGTGAGCAGGGCCTGTACCTGTCGGCCGACAACCAGCTGATCGACACCCAGGCCGGCGACGTGGTGACGCCGGAGACCGAGCTCATCGAGCCCATGCCGCAGGACGAGATCGCCAAGCTGCGCCACTGGTCGGTCGAGCAGATGCGCTCCCGGGTGGTCACCCAGGACGACCTCGACTGGTCCGCCCACCCGTTCCTGTGCACCGAGCTGCCCGGCGGCGGGGCGCAGCTGGCGCTGGTCGTCGGCTACGGCATGACCGAGGACCGCGACCAGGTGCCGCCCGTGCACTACCCGCACAACTTCAACCTGTCCTGGCTGCGGGCGGACACCGGCGAGGGCATGCTGACCCACCGGCACGACGCCACCCAGGCGGTCATCGTGTACCAGGGCCGCTGGCGCGTCACGGTGAACACCGGCGACCAGGAGGTCGCCACCGAGATCGGTCCCGAGGACACCCTGTCCGTGCCGGCCGGCGCCTGGCGCCGGTTCGAGGTGGTCTCGGACGAGCCCGGCCAGCTGGCCGTGATCAACGGCGGGGACGGCCGGGTGCACCTGGAGTGGGGGGACGAGGTGCGGTGGTACGCCAAGGAGAAGGGCTGGGCGCAGGACGCCGCCGGGTACGTGGCCCCGTGGTCCGTCGTCCGCACCTCGGTCCTGGACGACTGAGGCCGCCGCCATGACGACACCAGCGCACACCACCCTCAAGTCCGCGGTGCCCGCCGCCGGCGTGCTCTCCGCCCGGGAGGCGGTGGCCGGCACGGTCCGCGACATCATCGCCGACATCCGGCAGCGCGGCGACGCCGCCGTCCGCGAGTACTCCGACCGGTTCGACCGGTGGTCGCCGGAGCAGTTCCGGCTCGACGCCGGGCAGGTCGCCGACATCGTCGCCACGGTGCCGGAGCAGACGCTGCAGGACATCGTCACCGTGCAGGACAACGTCCGCACCTTCGCCCGCCGGCAGCGCGAGTCGCTGACCGACTTCGAGGTCGAGACCCAGCCCGGCGTGCACCTCGGGCAGCGGAACATCCCGATCGGCGCCAGCGGCGCCTACATCCCCGGCGGGCGGTACCCGCTCACCGCGTCCGCCCACATGACCATCGTGACCGCCAAGGTCGCCGGGGTGGAGCGGGTCGCCGCGTGCACCCCGCCCATCCGGGGCGTCGTCCCGGCCGCGACCATCGCCGCCATGTCGCTCGCCGGTGCGGACGAGATCTACGTGCTGGGCGGTGTCCAGGCGGTCGTGGCGCTGGCGCTGGGCACCGAGACCATCGGTCGCGTCGACCTCATCGCCGGCCCGGGCAACGCCTACGTCGCCGAGGCCAAGCGGCAGCTGTTCGGCGAGGTCGGCATCGACCTGTTCGCCGGGCCCACCGAGATCCTGGTGGTGGCCGACGACGACGCCGATCCGTTCGTGGTCGCGGTCGACCTCCTGAGCCAGGCCGAGCACGGCCCCGACTCGCCGGCCGTGCTGATCACCACCAGCGAGGCGGTGGCGCGGCAGGCCATGGCGCACATCGACGAGCTGCTCGTCGACATGCCGACCCGCGACTTCGCCGGGCCGGCCTGGCGCGACCACGGCCAGGTGCACGTCGTCGAGAACCTCGACGACGCCTACCGGCTCGCCGACACGTTCGCGTCCGAGCACGTGCAGATCCTGACCCGGGAGCCCCGGCAGGCTCTGGAGAGCATGCGCAACTACGGCGCGCTGTTCCTCGGCGAGGGCACGTGTGTCTCGTACGGCGACAAGGTGATCGGCACGAATCACGTGCTGCCCACCCGCGGTGCGGCCCGGTACACCGGCGGTCTGTGGGTCGGCAAGTACCTGAAGACTGTCACCTACCAGGAGGTGACCGACACCGCGGCCAGTGCCGCCCTCGGTGAGCTGTGCGGGCGGGCGGCCCGGGTCGAGTCCTTCGAGGGGCACGCCCGGTCCGGCGACGTGCGGGCCGCCAAGTACGGGACCGCGGAGCTGCCGTGGACCCGGCACGACGTGCGCGGCGTCGCCGCGGACGTGTGACGGCGTCGCCCGCGACGCCCGGCGGGGCCGGGCCGGCATCCGACGGTGCCGGCCCGGCGCCCGACGGTGCCGGGCGGCCCGCGGAGCTGCGCGGCCGCACCGCGCTGGTGACCGGTGCCGGGAACGGCCTGGGACGGGCGATCTCGCTCGCGCTGGCCGCCGCCGGGGTCCGGGTGCTGCTCACCGGGCGGCGCGCCGACGCGTTGCACGAGACGGCCGGCCTGGTGGCCCGGGTGACCGGCGCACCCGCCGCGCGGGTGGCGACGGTGGACGTGGCGGACGAGCGGTCGGTCGCGGCATTGGCCGCCGAGCTGGCCGACGAGACCGTGTCGGTGCTGGTGAACAACGCCGGCGTGCCCGGCCCGGTGGCACCGCTGACCGAGATCGGCGTCGACGACTGGGACGACGTCTTCGCGGTCAACGTCCGCGGGGTGTTCCTGGTGTGCCGGGCGTTCCTGCCGGCGATGGTGCGGCGCGGCTGGGGCGACGTGATCAACCTGGCCTCGGTCAGCGGCAAGCGGCCGCTGGCCGGGCGCACCCCGTACTGCGCGTCGAAGACCGCGGTCATCGGGCTGTCCACGACGCTCGCGGCCGAGGTCGGTCCGCTGGGCGTCACGGTGAACACCTTGTCGCCCGGTCCGGTGCGCGGCCCGCGGATGGAGCGCAACTTCCGCTTGGAGGCGGAGCGGACCGGCAGGACGGTCGAGGCGGCCGAGGCCGAGTTCGCCGGTCGCGCCCTGCTGCACCGGCTGGTCGAGGAGGACGAGGTGGGACGAGCCGTGGTGGCCATGCTGTCGATGCCGGGGCTGCATGCGGCCGACATCGACCTGTCGGCCGGGATGGTCGCCCGGTGACGGATCTCCACGAGTCACTCGCCGCGCGGTGGCGGGCGGGGCAGCGGCTGCGCGGCCCCCTGCTGCGCATGCCGAACGAGACCCTGATCGAGCTCAGCGGCGCCGTGGGCATGGATTTCGTCGTCGTCGACACCGAACACGGCCCGGGCGACCAGATCCCGCTCGGCCACCACCTGATGGCGGCCGACGGCGCCGGTGTCCCGGCGCTGGTCCGGGTGGGCGCGCTCGGCGAGGTGCTCCGCGTCCTCGACCAGGGGGCGGCCGGCATCGTCGTGCCCCACGTGTCCGACGCCGACCAGGCCCGGGCGGCGGTCCGCGCGGCGCACTACCCGCCGCGCGGTGATCGAGGCTTCGCCACCTACACCCGCCGCGGCCGGCACGGCCTGGCCGGCGCCGCCGAGCACCTGACCGGGTCGGCCGACACCCTGGTCGTGGCCATGATCGAGGACGCCGCCGGGGTGGCCGCCGCGGCGGAGATCGCCGCCGTGGACGGCATCGACGGGTTGTTCGTGGGGCCGGCCGACCTGTCCGTCGCCCTCGGGTTGCCGGGCGCCGTCACGCACCCCGAGGTGACCTCGGCCATCGCCGCCGTGCACCAGGCCGCCCGGGCGGCGGGCAAGGCCGTCGTGGCGATCACCGGCACCGCCGACGGCGCCCGGGCGCTGTACGACGGCGGAGCGGACGTGGTCATCTTCAACGCGCTCGCGGCGCTGGGAACGTTGTGGACCGATCTGGCCGCGGCCGGAGCGGCGGCCGACCCCGGCAGCGACACCGGTAACGACACCCGTGCATCCGGTCCGGCGGCCGATCCGCGGGTGCCGCTGACCGACCCGGTGGTGCTGCTGCCCGGCATGCTCGGCGGGCCGGGAACCTGGGACGCCGTCGCGCCGCTGCTCGGCGTGCCGTGCATCCAGGGACGCATCGACCTCGACGACTCGGTTGCCGGTATGGCGGAGAGCGTGCTGGCCGCTGCGCCGCCGCGCTTCTCGCTCGCCGGCCACTCGCTCGGCGGCGTCGTCGCCCTCGAGGTGGCCCGGCGCGCCCCGGACCGGGTGCGGGCCCTGGTCCTGGTGAACGCCAGCGGTCGGGCGGCGACGGACGACCAGCGCGCCGCCTGGCGCGGTCTGCTCGACCGGCTGGACGGCGGCGACTTCGACGGCGTGGTCGACGATCTCGTGCGGGACAACCTGGGTCCCGCGGCCGGGGACCCGGACCTGGTGCGCCGGTGCGTCGAGGGCGCCCGCCGCGTCGGCCCGGCGGGACTGCGCCGCCAGCTGGCCGCCCAGGCGACGCGACCGGACAGCCTGCCGCTGCTGCCGGGCATGGCGCTGCCGGTGCTCGTCGTCGGCGGGGCGGACGACGACGTCTGCCCGCCCGACCGCCAGCGGGAACTGGCCGACGGCATCCCCGGCGCCCGGCTCGTCGTGCTGCCCGGCGCCGGTCACCACCTCCCCGGGCAGGCGCCCGACGAGCTGGCCGCTGCGATCCGCGACCTGCTGGGCGTCGGAGCCCCGCCGGTCAGCCGCGCCGCGCCGACCGGCGGCCGCTGACCCCGCCGGTCGAGCGCCGCCGCGCCAGCAGCATCCGCCGGGCCAGCTGCGCGAACTCGCTGGTCGCCGGGGACAGCACGGCGTTCTCGCGCTGCACCAGGGCGATCGTGTCGTACAGCGGGTCCGCGAAGCGGACGGACGTCAGCTCTGCGGGGAACCGGTTGCTGGCGATCACCGCGCCGCTGACGACGGTGTCGCCGACGCCGCGGGACACCAGGTGCAGTGCGGACTCGACGTGCTCGACCTCGATCCACGGAGCCAGCTTGAGCCCGGCCAACTGCGCGCGCTCCAACAGCTGTCGTCGCGTCGGGTCTCGCCAGCCGTAGTGCGCGTCGTAGAGCACGAGCCGGGCCCGGCTGAAGTCCTCCAGGCTCACCGGACGCCGGGTGCGGGCGGGATCCGCGCTGACGTACCGCACCTCGTCCCGCAGCAGCGGGGTGACCGTCAGCCCGTCGTCGTCGATGGGCAGCACGACGAGGCCGGCCTCCAGCTCGCCCTCGGCGACCGCCGCGGCCGTCTCCACCGAGTTCAGACCCACCATCCGCACGCGGAGGTCGGGATGCCGGTCGAGGAACTGCTCGACCAGGTCGGACAGCAGGTAGAAGTCGGCGTTGCGCAGCATGCCGAAGGTCGCCACCCCGGTGCCCAGCGTCGCCAACGCCTGCACGGCCTGCCGCCCGCCGTCGGCCGCGGCGGTGGCCTGCTCGGCGTAGGGGAGCAGTGCCGTGCCGGCCGCGGTCAGCACCACCCGGCGGGGCCCGCGGGTGAACAGCGGCATGCCGAGTTCCTCCTCGAGCCGGCGGATCGACTCGGACACCGAGGCCTGCGAGATCGCGAGGTCGCCCGCGGCGGCGGTGAACGACCCGGTCCGCGCGGTGGCGAGGAACGCCGCCAGTTGGTTCAGGGTCATAGGGCGAGCCTATGAGAACCACAGGCCCGGCGGTACTTGTCCTTTGCGGTGCCAGGCCCTAGCTTCATACGTATGCAGCTGAGCCCCACGGTGCTGACCGAACTCGCCGGCCGGTACAAGTTCCTCAAGACGCCGGCCGCCTCCGGCCCGCCCGCGCAGCGCGAGCCGGCCGTGATCGCCGCGGTGTCCGAGATGCTGTCCACCATCGAACGCGGCGGCATGGACGCCGTCCTGGAGTACGCGCGCACGCTCGACCACCCGACCGGCGGCGTCGTGGAGCTGGACCGCGCGACGATCGACGCCGCCGGCGACCGCCTGTCGCCGGAGCTGCGGGCGGCCCTCGAGGTGGGTGCCGAGCGCACCAGGGCGTTCGCGCGGGAGCAGCGGGCGCACCTGTCCGACTTCGAGACCGAACTGATCCCGGGCCTGGTCACCGGGTGCCGGTACCTGCCGGTGGAACGCGTCGGCGCCTACCTGCCGGCCGGCCGGTTCCCCTTGCTGGCCAGCGCCTTCATGACGGTCAACGTCGCCAAGGTGGCGGGGGTGGAGACGGTCCTTGCCTGCACGCCGCCGCAGCGCGACGGGCAGGCGGATCCGGCAGTGCTGTACGCGGCCGCCATCTCCGGCGCCGACCGCGTCTACCTGCTCGGCGGCGTGCAGGCACTGGCCGCCATGGCCTTCGGCCTGCTGGGCGAGCAGCCCGTCGACATGCTGGTCGGCGCCGGCAACGCCTACGTCGCCGAGGCCAAGCGGCAGCTGTTCGGCCGGGTCAGCATCGACCTGCTGGCCGGCCCGTCCGAGGTGGCGGTCATCGCCGACGACAGTGCCGACGTCCGGCTCGTCGCGGCCGACCTGCTCGGCCAGGCCGAGCACGGGCCGACCTCGCCGGCGGGCCTGGTGACCACCTCGGAGACCTTCGGCCTGGCGGTGATCGAGGAGGTCGACCGGCAGCTGGCCGGACTGTCGACCGCGGAGATCGCCGGCCCGGCGTGGCACGACTACGGCAGCGTCACCTGGGCGCAGGATCTCGACACCGCCGTGGCGCTGATGGACGACTTCGCACCCGAGCACCTGGAGATCCAGACCCGGGACGACGACGAGTACTTCCGCCGGCTGCGGAACTACGGCTCGCTCTTCATCGGGCAGTGGAGCACGGTGGCCTACTCGGACAAGGGCATGGCCGGCACCAACCACGTGCTGCCGACGGCCGGCGGTGCCCGGCACAGCGCCGGGCTGTCGGTGTCGCGGTTCCTGAAGCCGCTGACCTACCAGAAGGTCTCCCGCCAGGCCACGCCCGCCCTGGCGGACCCGGTCGACGTCATCTCGTCCTACGAGACCATGGCGGCCCACCGGGCCACCGCGACCCTGCGCCAGGAGCTGTACCCGGAGCAGTGAGCGGCTCCGGATCCCCTTGTCCCCGGCACACACGAGAGGCGGCGTCACCGATGGAACACGGTGCAGTGGACCCGGCCTGGGCGTCGCCACGCGGCCGCAGCGGCCCGATCGCCAAGGAGGCCCGGCGGTGACCGCCCTGCTCGAGGCCCACGGGATCTACAAGAACTACGGCCACGTCGAGGTGCTGCGCGGCGTGGACTTCGACGTCCGCGCCGGTGAGGTGGTGTCGCTGATCGGCGACAACGGCGCCGGCAAGTCGACGCTGGTGAAGATCCTGTCCGGCGTCATGCCGCCCGACCGCGGCGAGCTGCGCCTGCGCGGCGAACCGGTGCAGTTCGAGTCCCCGCTGCACGCGCGGGAACTCGGCATCGAGACGGTCTACCAGGACCTCGCCCTCGCCCCCGACCTGGGCCCGGCCGAGAACGCCTATGTCGGCCGCGAGATCCTCAAGCCCGGACTGCTCGGCTGGCTCGGGGTCATCGACAAGAAGACCATGCGGGAGAAGGCCCGCGAGGCCTTCGTGTCCATGGGCACCGACGTCAAGGACATGGACGCGCCGGTGGCCGCGCTGTCCGGTGGCCAGCGGCAGAGCGTGGCGATCTGCCGCTCCGTCATGTGGGCCAAGGGCCTGGTGTTCATGGACGAGCCGACCGCGGCGCTGGGCGTCCGGCAGACCCGCAAGGTGCTCGACATGATCCGCCGGGTCGCCGACCAGGGCGTCGCGGTGGTGCTGATCAGTCACAACATGCCGGACGTGCTGCAGGTCTCGGACCGGATCCAGGTGCTCCGGCTGGGGCGGCGCGTCGTGGAGTACGGACGCGGGGAGGCCGACGTGGAGAGATTGGTCGGAGCCATGACCGGCGCGCTGGACACCGTCCGATGACGGTCAGCCCGGACGCCCGGGGCGTCGACGTGAACGCGCCGGTGCCGCCCGACGACGAGTCCACCACGACGACCGGCCTGCCGTCGCTGTCGACGCAGGCGAACACCCTGACCACCGGTCCGGTGGAGCCGGAGTCCCCGGAACTGCGGGCCGCGCAACGCGCGCGGCTGCGGCGCCGGCTGTTCGGCAGCACGCCGCTGCTGATGGCCGGGGTGCTGATCCTGATCTTCCTGGTCTTCACGGTGGCGCATCCGGGCACGTTCCCGGCGTTCGGCAACGTCCGGAACATGATCGACGACACCTCGCTGTACCTGATCATGGGCGTCGGCTTCACCTTCGTGATGATCGCCGCCGGCTTCGACCTGTCGCAGGGTTCGGTCCTGGTCTTCGGCCAGGTGATCGCCGCCAAGGTGATGGTCGCGGTGGGTGGTCAGGGCGGCTGGACCGTCGCGGTCGGGTTCGTGGCGGCCATCCTGGGCGGGGCCGTCTGGGGCGTGTTCAACGGCCTGGTGATCACCCGGCTGCGGGTGCCGCCGCTGATCACCACGCTGGGATCGCTCGGTGCCGCGCTCGGTGTGGCCAACCTGCTCACGCAGGGCCAGGACAACACCCCCACGCCCGCCGCCCTCACCACGCTCTCCGCCCAACTGCCGTGGGGCATGTCGTGGCGGGTGTGGGTGGCGCTGCTGGTGGCCGTGGTGGCGGGTCTGTACCTGCACCTGACCCGGTTCGGGCGGCGGACGTTCGTGATCGGCTCCAACGAGGAGGCCGCCCGCCGCTCGGGCATCAACGTCAAGCGGCACGTCGTCAAGCTGTACGTCATCTCGGCCGCGCTGGCCGGACTGGCCGGCATGATGGCGCTGATCAACAACACCACGACCACGGTCGGCGGGCACAGCACCGACAGCCTCACCGTGGTCACGGGTGTCGCCCTCGGCGGGGTCAGCCTGTTCGGCGGCAGCGGCCTGATGGTCGGCACGGTGATCGGCATGTTCGTGCCCACGGTGCTGTCCAACGGCCTGATCAGCATCCACGTGCAGCCGTTCTGGCAGCAGGTGGCCACCGGCTTCATCCTCGTGCTCGCCGTCTACCTCGACCAGTTCAAGCGCCGCCGGCGCGACCGGGTGTGAGTCGGCTGGGCCGGCCGGGCCGACCAGCATTCCCCCTCCGCACCACCGCACGACCCCGGACCGGCCACCCGGCCGATCCGGCCCCACCGCCAAGGAGAGAACGACGAAGTGAAGACCAACATCCGGGTCGTCGTCGCCGCGGGTGCCGCGGTCGCGGCACTCACCCTTGCCGCCTGCGGCAGCTCGTCCGATTCCGGTAGCTCGTCGAGCTCGAGCTCCTCGTCCAGCTCGTCCTCGTCGGCGGCGGACACCGCGTCGTCGTCGGCCATGACCGGCTCCAGCTCGGCGATGACGGAGTCCAGCTCGGCCATGTCATCGGGCAGCTCGGCCATGTCGTCGGGCAGCAGCGATTCGTCCGGCGCGTCGAGCGGATCTTCGGGTGCCTCGTCCGCGCAGAGCTCCTCCGGGCTGCCGTCGCTGGCCGACGGTGCCGGGAACGGCAAGAAGATCGTCTACATCCCCGGCCTGACCGGCGTGGCGTTCTACTCGTCGGTGTCCTGCGGCGCCGACGCCGAGGCCAAGCGCCTCGGGGCGAGCTTCGAGACCCAGGGCGACCCGACGTTCGCCGTGGACAAGCAGACCGCCGTGCTGAACGCCGTCGTGGCCACCAAGCCGGACGCCATCATGATCTCGATCACCGACCCCAAGGCCATGATCGCGCCGCTGCTCAAGGCCAAGAACGCCGGCATCAAGATCATCGGTATCGACGGCGACCTGGACGACAAGAGCGTCATGAGCACCAACATCCAGTCCGACAACCTCAAGGGCGGGGCGCTCGCGGCCGACCGGCTGGGCGAGGTGATCGGTGGCAAGGGCACTGTGATCACCGTGGACAACCAGGCCGGCTCGCACATCTCGGACGACCGGTTCAACGGGTTCAAGGACGAGATGACCAAGAAGTACCCGAACGTCAAGGTGCTCGACCGGCAGTTCTCCGGCAACTCGGCCGACAAGGCGGCGTCGATCGTCAAGGCGTCGATCGCCAACGACAGCACCGTCACCGGTGTCTACACGCTGGAGACCCTGAACACCCAGGGTGCCGCCACCGGCGTGCAGCAGTCCGGCAAGTCCGGTCAGGTGCACATCGTCGGGTACGACACCTCCGACCCGATCATCGCGGCCATCAAGGCCAAGCAGGTCGACGGCACCGTGGCGCAGTTCCCGCTCGGTGAGGGCACTCTCGGCGTGGACTCGGCGATCACCCTGCTCAACGGCGGCTCCGTGCCGCGCGACCAGGAGACGCCGTTCCTGATGGTCACCCCGGACAACGTCGACTCCGCCGAGGCGCAGAAGTACATCTACAAGGTCGACTGCTGACCCTGCACCACCCGTCGCGGCGGGGCCGGCTGCCCGTGCAGCCGGCCCCGCCGCCGCACGTCCCACCCGCCGCACGTCCCACCAGCAGTACGCCCCACCCGCATGCCACCGAGTACGAGGACACCATGGCCGAGCAGCGCTCCACCTCTTCGTCGAACACCAGCAGCAGCGGCAGCAAGGACGCCACCGGGAGCGACGGCGCGGACGCCGGCGCCGTGGCCATGCGCGACGGCTCCGGCCGGGTCGGCAGCCTGGAGGAGGGTCAGCCGGTGCTGCAGGCCGCCCGCGGCACCGTCCCGCTGTCGGCCAGGGCCGAGCCGGGCGGCACGCACGCCCGCTTCATGCCGCCGGACTTCTCGATCTCGATGCGCAGCGGCTACGGCACCAACCACCCCGTCGAGGACCGCGGCCCGCGCCGGCAGCCCATGCGCGGCTTCGACGACACCTACGTCGACATCGTCGACTACATCCTCCGCGACACCTCGCGGATCTGGGACGACCAGGACGTCGGCTACATCTACGACACGTACGCGCCGGGCTGCCGGGTCTACGACGACAACGGCATGAAGTACGGCGTGGAGCGCGTGGTCTACGAGACCATGCAGTCCATCAACGCCTTTCCCGACACCCGGCACTACGCCGACGACGTCATCTGGGCCGGCGACGAGGACCAGGGCTTCGCCACCTCGCACCGGGCGATCAACGTGGGCCACCAGACCGGTCCGTGGCGGTGGGGTCCGCCGTCCGGCCGCAAGGTGAACCTGTGGGTGATCGCCAACTGCGTCACCCGGGACAACGCCATCTTCGAGGAGTGGGTGCTCTACAACACCGGCGCCCGGCTTGCCCAGTGCGGCATCAACATCGTCGAGGCCGCCCGCATCGCCGGCAACGAGAAGGTGCCCGGCTCGCTGCCCGAGGTGCAGGCCACCGAGGTCGAACGGCTGATCGGCGGCCGCGTGCCGCAGCCGTACCCGGCGAACGCCCGACGCACCGACGGTCTCGACGTCGACTACGTCGTCCGGGCGCTGTTCCACAACGTCTACAACCGCCGGAACCTGTCCGCCGTCGACGACGTCTACGCGCAGAACGTGCGCTGGAACGGGCCCACCAACCGCACCGGCTACGGCCGCGGTGAGGTACGGGCCATGGCGCGGAACCTGCTGTCGACCTTCCCGGACCTCGGCCTGCACGTGGACGAGGTGTACTGGATGGGCAACGACACCGACGGCTACGCGGTGTCGGTCCGGTGGACGGCCACCGGCACCCACCGCGGCTACGGCCTGTACGGCGCCCCGACCGGCCGTCGGGTGCTGCTGTGGGGGATCAACCAGCTGTACTTCGCAGGCGGGCGGATCGTCGAGGACTGGATGCTGTTCAACGAGTTCGACGTCCTGTCGCAGATCCTGCGCGACGACGCGCCGAACCTGCTGGGCTGAGCCGAGGCGCGGCCAGGGGAGAGGGGACAGCGGTGACCCGGATCGCATGCTGCCAGCTCACCGTGCAGCCGGCCGATCCCGCCGGCAACGGCGCCCGGGCCACGGCCGCCGCGTCGGCGGCCGTGGCGGCCGGGGCGCAGCTGGTGGTGCTGCCGGAGACGGCCACCTCGGGGCTGCCGTTCGCCGACCGCGCCGAGGCGCTGGCCAGCGCGCTCCGGCCGGACGACCCGCTGCTGGACCGGTGGGCCGAGGTCGTCCGGGGTCGGGACGCCGTGCTGGTGGTCGGGTTCGCGGAACTCGGCGGCAGCGACGCGGATCCGGCGGGGGACCGGCCGATCTTCAACTCGGCGGCGCTCTTCGACGGCAGCGGCCTGCGTGGGATCTACCGCAAGACGCACCTGTGGGATCAGGAGAAGCTGTTCTTCGCCCCGGGTTCGCAGCCGCCGCCGGTGTTCGACACGGCGCTCGGCCGCATCGGTGTCGCGATCTGCTACGACATCGAGTTCCCGGAGCTGACCCGGTCGATGGCGCTCGCGGGCGCCGACGTGCTGGCCGTCCCCACCGCCTGGCCGGTGGTGCCGCATCCGGCGGACGAGCCGACACCGGAGGTGGTGATCGCCAAGGCGGCGGCCCGGGTGAACCGGATGGCGATCGCGACCTGCGACCGCACCGGCAGCACCCGCGGCCAGGACTGGACGGGCGGCACCGTGGTCATCGGCCCGGACGGGTGGGTGGCCGCCCTGCCGGGCGAGGACGACGTCGCCGTGGCGGAGGTCGATCTCACCTTGGCGCGGGACAAGACCCTCACGCCGCTGGCCCACCTGTTCGACGACCGGCGACCCGAGCTGTACGCCGAGGTCGCGGCGCTGACCCGGCGGGAGGCGTCCGGTCCGGACGAGCCTGCCGGTCCGGGCGTCGTACAGCCCTCGGTTTGACCTTCGGCCCGCCGGGGACCGGTGGGGGGCGCGGCCACCCGGTCGCGGGTCGAGAGAGGTCATGTCGATGGCGAAGTCGCGGGACGTCCCGGACACGGCGGACGCTCCGGACGCTGCGGACATCGCGCGGCTGGCGCGGGAGTCCTTCGGATGGGCGGAGCTGCGTCCCGGCCAGGCCGAGGCCGTCGGCGACCTGCTCGCCGGCGAGGACCTCCTGGTCGTCATGCCGACGGGCTGGGGGAAGTCGGCGGTCTACCGGCTGGCCGCCCAGTACCTGGGTGGGCTGACCGTGGTGGTGTCGCCGCTGATCTCGCTGCAGCGCGACCAGGCCGAGGCGCTCGAGGACTCGCGGGCCGGTGACCGGCCGGTGGTGGTGCGCACGCTGAACAGCGAGCTGTCGGCCGGCGCCCGCGAGGACCTGCTCGGCGAGATCTCCGACGGGGCCGTCGACTTCCTGTTCCTGGCGCCGGAGCAGCTGGCTAACGAAGAGGTCGTCGACACCGTGCGGGCCGCGGAGCCGCGGCTGTTCGTCGTCGACGAGGCGCACTGCGTGGTCTCCTGGGGACACGACTTCCGGCCCGACTACGCACGTCTCGGCGACGTCGTGGACCGGCTGGGCCACCCCAGGATCGCCGCGCTGACGGCCACCGCGTCGCCGCCCATCCGCGAGCAGATCGTGACCGCGCTGCACCTGCGCGAGCCCTCCGTCCGCAGCGCGGGTTTCGACCGACCCAACCTCCACCTGGCCGTCCGGACGTTCACCGAGGCCGACGACCAGATCGAGGACGTCGTCGCGGCCGCGGCCGGGCTGGACGGCTCGGGCATCGTGTACACGGCCACCCGCCGGCAGGCCGAGGAGCTGGCCGAGGCCGTCGCGGCCCGCGGGCGGCGGGTGGCCGCCTACCACGCCGGCCTGCCCAAGCGCGAGCGCGGCGACGTCCAGGACCGTTTCATCGACGGTGGTCTCGACGTGGTGACGGCCACCACGGCGTTCGGCATGGGGATCGACAAGCCGGACGTGCGGTGGGTGCTGCACGCGGCCGTGGCGGACTCGCTGGACTCCTACTACCAGGAGATCGGCCGGGCCGGCCGGGACGGCGACCCGAGCAGCATCGTGCTGTTCTACCGCGAGGCCGACCTCGGGATCCGGCGGTTCTTCGGGTCCGGGTCCGTCGACGAGGACGCCGTCTCCCAGGTGTTGCGCCAGGTCCGGCGGGCCGACGAGCCCACCACCCCGGCCGAGATCGCCGAGGCGACGGACCTGCCGGCCCGACGGGTGACCAGGGTGGTCACCGCCCTGGCCGAGGTGGGCGCCGTCGACACCGACGAGCACGGCCGGATCGAACCGGAGGGTGACGAGCCGGTGCGGGTGGTGCGCGAGGAGGTCGCCGAGCTGGACGAGCAGCGCCGGCTGTTCGACACGACGCGGCTGGAGATGATGCGGCACTACGCCGAGACCCGCGGGTGCCGTCGCCAGCAGCTGCTGTCCTACTTCGGGCAGGCCGCGCCGGACCTGTGCGGCAACTGCGACAACTGCGAGTCCGGGGTGGCCCGGGAACAACTGGAGCGGCGGGTCGACTCGCCGTTCGAGGTGGGGGAGCGGGTGCGGCACGAGCGCTTCGGGGTGGGCACCGTGCTGCGCTTCGAGGGACCGGCCGTGGTGGTGCTGTTCGACGACGAGGGCTACCGGAGCCTGTCGATCGAGCAGGTCGTCGAGCGGGGCCTGCTGGTCGCCGCGGACGAGGCCGCCGCGGACACCTCGCACGTCGGGTAGGGGCACGGACGGCGCCGGCGCCCCGCGCCGCGACCGTGCCCGAGGAATGCCGCGGAGCGCGGTGTGGGCGCGGGGGCGCCGGGCGGCGCTCGAGCGGGAGCGGGCTCCGGGGCACGGGTCCCGGCGGCGCGTGCCGCCGGGACCGGCAGGGATCAGTTCTGCGGCTTGGTCATCCCGGCATGCATGGCCGCCTTGGCCTTGTCCGGCAGCATCCCGGAGCCGGCCGCCTGCACCTTGTTCCGGATGGAACCGGCGACGACGTGGTCCTGGCCCTTCATGAGGGCCTTGAAGCCGTCCTCGGCCACGTCGGCCGGGTCGTCCTTGTGCATGGAGTCGACCGGGGTGTCCTGCATCCCGCCGCGCTCGAAGAAGTCGGTGTCCGTGGGCCCCGGCATCAGCGCGGTGACCGTGACGCCGGTGTCCTCGAGCTCGTGGCGCAGCGCCTCGGCGAACGACTGCACGAACGACTTGGACGCCGCGTAGGTGGCGTAGTACGGGCCCGGCATGGTCGCCGCGATCGACGACGTGAACAGCAGCCGGCCTTCGCCGCGCTGCACCATGGCCGGCACCAGCCGCTTGGCCAGGTGCACCGTCGAGGCGACGTTCAGTGCGATGAGCCGCATCTCGTCGGCCAGCGGGATCTCGACGAACCGGCCGCCGTTGCCCACGCCGGCGTTGAGTGCGGCCGCGTCGACCGGCCGGCCGAGCGCCTCGACCTCGCTCACCAGCTGCTCCACGCCCTCGAACGTGGCCAGGTCCGCCTGCACCGTCACCGTCGCCGCCCCGGCCTCTCCGGTGACCGCCGCGGCCGCGTCGGTCAAGGCGTCCGTCTCGGCGCACATCACCACGTCGAAGCCGTTGCGGGCGAACTGCCGGGCGAGCTCGAACCCGATGCCGCTCGAGGCGCCGGTGACGACGGCCAACTGTCGCTGGGATTCCATGGAAGCCTCCTGAAGTCCGTGTATTCGGACCGGTGCCCCCGCGGCCATCCGGACAAACCCGCCCGGGCGGCCGGTCAGGCCGAGGACGAGGCCGTGTCCGCGGACCGCTTGCCCTCCGCGGTGGTCTGCTCCCGGGCGTGCGAGGGGCCGCCGTCGCGGGACAGGTTGCGAGCCGTGTTGATCAACGGCACGTGGCTGAACGCCTGCGGGAAGTTGCCGACCAACCGGTGCGCCTGCTGGTCGTACTCCTCGGACAGCAGGCCGAGGTCGTTGCGCAGCGCCAGCAGTCGCTCGAACACCTCGACCGCCTCGTCGCGGCGACCCATCAAGGAGTAGTTGTCGGCGAGCCAGAAGGTGCAGGCCAGAAAGGCGCCCTCGCCCGCCGGCAGGCCGTCGGTGGTGCTGCGCGAGTCCTGCGTGTAGCGCTGGACGAAACCGTCGACCAGCAGCTCCCGCTCGATGGCCGCCACCGTGCCGACGACGCGCTCGTCGTCCGCGGGCAGGAACCCGACCAGCGGCACCATCAGCAGCGCCGCGTCGAGCTCCCGCGACCCGTAGTACTGGGTGAACGTCCGCCGCTCGGGGTCGTAGCCGTGCTCCAGGATGTCGGCGCGGATGTCGTCGCGCAGCGTGCGCCACTCGTCGACCGGGCCCTGCAGGCCGAACTTCTCGACGCTGCGGACGGCGCGGTCGGCCGCCACCCAGGCCATCAGCTTGGAGTGCGTGAAGTGCTTGCGCCCGCCACGCACCTCCCAGAGACCCTCGTCCGGCTCCCGCCAGCGCTCGGTCACCTCGTGCATCAGGGCCCGCTGCAACGCCCAGGTGCTGACGCCGGACCCGACGCCGGTGGTGCGCGCCTGGTAGAGCGCGTCCATCACTTCGCCGTAGACGTCGAGCTGGAACTGGTCGACGGCCTCGTTGCCGATCCGCACCGGATTGCCGTCGTAGCCGGGCAGCCAGTCGGCGATGTACTCGGTCAACCGCCGCTCGCCCGCGACGCCGTACATGATCTGCACCTCGGCCGGGTCCCCGGCGATGGCCCGCAGCAGCCAGCGCCGCCAGTCCCGCGCCTCCTCCTCGAAGCCGGCGTACATCAGCGCCTGCAGGGTCATCGTCGCGTCCCGCAGCCAGCAGAACCGGTAGTCCCAATTTCGAACGCCACCCAGCTGCTCGGGCAGCGACGTCGTCGGCGCCGCCACGATGCCGCCGGTGGGGGCGTAGGTCAGGGCCTTGAGCGTGATCAGCGACCGGATCACCGCCTCCGGCCAGTCACCGTCGTAGGTGCAGGAGGCGAGCCAGGTCCGCCAGTAGTCGCGCGTCTGCGCCAACGCGTGGTCGGCCCGCACCGGCTTCGGCGCCGACAGGTGCGACTCCCGCCAGGTCAGCACGAACGGCACCCGGTCCCCGGGTTCGACGGTGAACTCGGCCAGCGTGGCCATGTCGCGGCCGAAGGTTTCCACCGGTGACCGCAGCCAGCACGAGTCCGGCCCGGCGACGGCGACGAGGGCGCCGTCCTGCCGGCGCACCCAGGGCACGATCCGGCCGTAGTCGAAGCGGAGCTTGAGGTCCATCCGCATGCGGACCCGGCCGGAGACGCCCTCGACGATGCGGACGACGTCGGGCGCCTGGCCGCGCGGGGGCATGAAGTCGACGAGACGGACGGTGCCCTCGTCGGTGTCGAACTCGGTGACCAGAATGAGCGTGCCGTCCTCGTACCCGCGGCGAGTGGCCCGCACCTCGGCCTCCGGGGCGATCAGCCACCGGCCGTGGTCCTCGGTACCCAGCAGCGCCGCGAACACCGCTCCGCTGTCGAACCGCGGGAAGCACAGCCAGTCGATCGACCCGTTCCGCCCGACCAGCGCGGCGGTCTGGGTGTCTCCGAGCAGGGCGTAGTCCTCGATCAGCAACGCCATCGTCTGCACCTCTCTGCCGCCGGGCGGGGGTCGAGCATCGCAAACCGCAGGGGCAGCTGCCACCACCGCGGGGTGTGTCCGGACAGCACGACGCCGCGGCCCCGTGGGACCGCGGCGTCGTGGGTGGTACCGGGATCAGCGCCCGAAGACGTCGTTCGCGGCGTCCTTGGCCTTGTCGCCGGCCTGCTTGAGGTTGGCCGACGCCTGGTCGCCTTGGCCCTCGGCCTGCAGGTCAGGATTGTCGGTGGCGCGTCCCGTCGCCTCCTTGGCCTTGCCGGCCAGCTCCTCGGCGCCGTGCTTGATCTTGTCGCCCATGGTCATGTCGGTGTCTCCTCTCGACCTCGGGTCCGCCGGACGGTGGCCCGGCGCACGCCCCGGAGCGGTGGACCGCTCCGCTGCGTTGCCCAGTATCCCGCTCGACGGCGTTCCACGCCCGCCGGACGGGGGACAGGGCGACGCCCGTCCGGCGCTGTCAGCCGCTGTCAGGCGCCTGACAGCAGCTGACGGCGGCGTGTGCGCCGGCTGTCAGCGGCGCGGCGCACGGTGATCGCAGATGTCGGGGCCGGGTGGTCCGCCCCGCCTGATGCGGAAGAGGTACCTCCATGAGCATCGGTGTCGCGATGCGCCCCGACCGGTCGTACACGTCGCTGCGAGCGGCCTGGATCCCGTTGCTGGCGCTGTGCCTGGCGTTCTTCGTCGAGATGGTGGACAACACCCTGCTGAGCATCGCGTTGCCGACGATCGGGCGCGATCTGGGTGGCAGCACCACCGCGCTGCAGTGGGTGACCGGCGCGTACTCGCTGACCTTCGGCGGGCTGCTGTTGACGGCAGGATCGGCGGCGGACCGGCTCGGTCGTCGCCGGGTGCTGCTGATCGGCCTCGCGCTGTTCGGGGTGATCAGTCTCGGGGTGATCTGGGTGGACGGCATCGGCCAGCTGATCCTGCTGCGCGCCGCCCTGGGCGTGTGCGCGGCGATGATGGCCCCGATCACCAACTCGCTGGTGTTCCGGCTGTTCGCCGACCAGTCGCTGCGGATGCGGGCGATGACGGTGATGATCACCGTCGGCATGGCCGGCTTCGTGCTCGGCCCGATCCTCGGCGGCTCCGCGCTGGCGCACGTGCGCTGGGAGTGGCTGCTGGTGGTCAACGCGCCGATCGCCCTGATCGCGTTCCTCGGTGTCCGGTTCGGCGTGCCCGCCGACGACCCGGCCGGGCTCACCCGCGACCGGCTCGACGTGCCCGGGGCGGTGCTCAGCACCGCCACCATCGGGCTCGCCTGCTACACGGCGACCAGCGGCGTCGACAACGGCTGGTCGTCGGCGCTGACCTGGCTGTCGGCGTCGGGTGCGGTGGTGGCACTGGTCGCGTTCCTGTGGCACGAGCGCCGCACGCCGCAGCCGATGCTCGACCTGCGCATCTTCTCCAGCGGCACGGTCCGCGGCTCCGTCATCGCCCAGGTCGGCACCGCCATCGCCATGGCCGGTCTGATGTTCGCGCTGATCCTGCACTTCCAGTACGCCTACGGCTGGAGTCCGGTCCGGGCCGGCCTGGCGAACCTGCCGCTGATCGTGACCATGCTGGCGGCGACGCCGATCTCGGAGTTGCTGGTCAAGCGGTTCGGCCACCGGATGGCCTGCCTGGTCGGCGCGGTGTTCCTGACCGGCTCGCTGGCCGGCCTGGCCTGGGGCGTCGAACACGGGTACCTGGCGATCGCCGTCGCGATGGTCGCCTTCACCGTCGGCCTGCGCACCGTGATGACCACCTGCGCGATCGCCCTGGTCGATGCCATGCCGGAGAACCGCACGTCGCTCGGCACCGCCCTGAACGACGCCGCCCAGGAGGTCGGCACCAGCGTGGGCACCGCCGTCGTCGGCACCCTCGTCGCCACCCTGGTCATCAAGGTGCTGCCCTCCGGCGTCTGGACCAGCAGCCTGGTCGAGAGCTTCTTCCACGGCGAACGGGTCCTGTTCGTGGTGCTCGCCGTCATCGTCGGCGCGGTGGCCGGGTTGGGCGCACTGACCCTCACCGACTCCCGGTCGGTCGAGGAACACGGCTGAGCCGCCGCCGGTCCGCGGCCCGTCCCGCCGGCCCACCGCCGGTGCGGGCGGGCCGGCGGCCGCTCGCTACCCTCGCCGCGGACAGGGCAGGGGACCGGACAGGGCACGGTCGGGCACGGTCGGGCACTGTCGGGCACGGTCGGGCACTGTCGGGCACTGTCGGGCACGGTCGACGGAGGTGATCATGCGGTACGTGGTGCTTGGCGCCGGTGCGGTCGGGTCGACGGTCGGTGGGCGGCTGGCCGAGCAGGGTGCCGACGTCCTGCTGCTGGCCCGCGGCGCGCACGCCCGTGCCGTGTCCGAGCACGGGCTCCGGGTGCGGCTGCCCGGTCGGGAGCTGCACGTCCGGCCCGGGATCGCGGTCGACGCCGGTGCGCTGGACCTGCGCCACGACGACGTGCTGCTGCTCGCCACCAAGAGCCAGGACACCGTCGGGCTGCTCGACGCGGTCGCGGGACTGCCCGTCGCCGGCGCGCCGGACGGGACGGTGGCCGCGGATGCGCTGCCCGTGGTCTGCCTGCAGAACGGCGTCCGGAACGAGCGGGCCGCGCTCCGCCGCTGGGCCACCGTGTACGGCGCCTGCGTCATCCTGCCCTCCGCCATTGAGGCGCCGGGGGTGGTGGTGGCCCCGGGCGCTCCGCTCACCGCGATGTTCGAGATCGGCCCCTACCCGGCCGGCCCGGTGGACGACGACCCGGTGCTGCGACGGATCTGCGCGGACTTCACCGCGGCCGGGCTGGGCGGTTCCGCCCGCGCCGGCGTCATGCCGTGGAAGTACGCCAAGCTGCTGCGGAACCTGGTCAACTCGCTCGACGCGGTGGCGCAGCCGGGCGACGAACCGGAGTCCCGCGCCGCGTTCCGCGAGCTGGTCGGCCTGCTGCGGGCCGAGGCCGAGCAGGTGCTCGACGCGGCCGGCATCCCGTGGGTCCCCGACGCCGAATGGGACGCCCACCGCGGCGGTCAGGTCGAGGTCGACCCGTCCGCCGGGTCCACCGGCGGGTCGTCGTCGCGGCAGAGCCTGGCGCGGGGGACCGGCACCATCGAGGCCGACTACCTCAACGGCGAGATCGTCCTCGAGGCGCGGTTGCACGGTCTCGCCGCCCCGGTGAACCACCTGGTGCGCACGCTGGCCACCGCGGCGTCCCGGGCCGGCACCGGCCCGGGCCGGATGGATCCCCGCGAGCTTCTGCACCGGGCGCGGACCGCGCACTGACGCCTGGCGGGCGGGATCTGCCGTCGGGGGTCCGCTGCGTGTGACCGGAGCGGCCGGTTGCCGGCGCGGGGACCGGACGCCGCCGATGTCGAGCCAGCAGTCGAGGCCTGCGCATCGGCGTCGACCGGAGGACGTGCACCGGCGTCGACCGAGGACGCCGCGGCCGTCCCTTTCCGATGTCCGGACCCGGTCGGCTCGCGTGCCTGCTCGCGACCCGCTGTCGGTGGTCACTGCCAGGCTGCTCCGTGGCCTGGCTCACGGTGCGCGAATTGTGTTTGCAGCAAGCAGGCACCCGGGAGCATGATTGCCGGCGGCAACTAGATGGTCTAAGCAACAAGTTGTGCACTGCACGGAAAGGTGGTCCGGTGACCGCGGTGGACCTCCCGACCGACGCCGCCGGCGCGGCCGGCGGCGGTCGGACTGCCGGGGATGGCGCACCGGACCACGACGCCGCTGCCGTGCAGGACTCGATCGAGATCGCCGAGCGGATGATCGCCGTGCTCCGCGCCCACGGCCGGCTCAAGGCCAGGCTGTCGACCGGCACCGAGGACTTCAACGCCACCGTGCTGCTGGTCAAGCTCTACAAGGAAGGTCCCCGGCGGGCCAGCGAGCTCGCCGCCGACCTGTGCGCCGATCCGTCGACCGTCTCCCGTCAGGTGTCCGGCCTGGTCAAGGCGGGGCTGCTGGAGCGGCGGGCCGATCCCGACGACGGGCGGGCCTCGATCCTGTGGGTCACCAAGGCGGGACGGGCCCAGGCCCTGGAGCACACCCGGCGGCGCGGCGCGGCGCTGACCCCGGTCGTCCAGGGCTGGTCGCCCGATGACCGCGCCACCTTCGTCCGGTTGCTCGACCTGTACGCCGACGGTCTCGAGCAGCACCGCGACCGCATCCTGCACGAGGTCGCTCCGAGCCGCGGGCCCGAGCCCGCCGGCCACGGCACGACCGCCGCCCCGGCAGCGCCGCCGGCCGTCGGCCCGCCCGCGGGGGCCGACCCGGCCGCCGCAGACCCCACCCGTCCGACCCCCGCGCCGACCACCACCGACGACGCAGCCACCGAGAGGGCGCACTGATGTCCAGCACTTCCACCACGGCGCCGCCTGACGCGTCCTCCGGCGTGTCGCTGACCCACGCCCAGATCCGGACGATCCTGTTCGGCCTGATGGCGGGCATGTTCCTGGCCGCCCTGGACCAGACGATCGTGTCCACCTCGATCAGGACCATCGCCGACGACCTGCACGGCCTGGAGATCCAGGCCTGGGTCACCACCGCCTACCTGATCACCTCCACGGTGACCACGCCGCTGTACGGCAAGCTCTCGGACATCTACGGCCGCCGGCCGCTGTTCATCACCGCGATCTCGATCTTCGTGGTGGGCTCGTTCGCCTGCAGCTTCTCGACCTCGATGTACGAGCTGGCGGCCTTCCGCGCCTTCCAGGGGCTCGGCGCCGGCGGCCTGTTCTCGCTGGCGCTGGCCATCCTGGCGGACATCGTGCCGCCGCGGGAGCGGGCCAAGTACCAGGGCTACTTCCTCGCCGTCTTCGGCACCTCGTCGGTGCTCGGCCCGGTCGTCGGCGGCTCGCTCGCCGGTGCTGACACCATCCTGTGGCTCGCCGGCTGGCGCTGGGTGTTCCTGGTCAACGTGCCGATCGGCATCATCGCCCTGGCCGTGGTGATGAAGGTGCTGCACATCCCGCACGTCCGCCGGGACCACCGGATCGACTGGTGGGGCGCCGTGGCGCTGATCGTCGGCCTGGTGCCGCTGCTGATCGTGGCGGAGCAGGGCCAGGAGTGGGGCTGGGGCTCCGCCCGGGTGCTCGGGCTGATCGCGCTGGGCGTCGTGGGCCTGATCGCGTTCGTCCTGGTCGAGATCCGCATGAAGGACGAGGCGCTCATCCCGATGCGGCTGTTCCGGGCGGGCAACTTCTCGCTCGGCATGGGCGCCAACGCCGTGATCGGCATGGTCATGTTCGGCGCCATCCTGGTGCTGCCGCTGTACCTGCAGCTGGTCAAGGGTGCATCCCCGACCAAGGCCGGCCTGCTCCTGCTCCCGCTGACCCTGGGCATCATGTCCGGCTCGGTGGTCTCCGGCCAGCTGACCTCGCGCACCGGCCGCTACAAGATCTTCCCGGTGATCGGCACGGCGCTCCTCGCGGTCATGATGGTCGCTCTGCAGGTGCTCAGTGCGGACACCTCGATCTGGGCGTTGTTCGGCTTCTTCCTGGGCATCGGGTTCGGCCTGGGCCTGTGCATGCAGACCCTGCTCATCGCGGTGCAGAACGTCGTGCCGGCCAAGGACATCGGCGTCGCGACCTCGTCCGCGACGTTCTTCCGCCAGGTCGGCGGCACCGTCGGTGTCGCGGTGTTCATCTCGCTGCTGTTCAACACCCTGGCCGACAAGGCGCCGGCCGCCGTGCAGGCCGCGTCGGGGAACCCTGCGTTCCAGGCGGCGGCGGCCAAGGCCGCCGGCTCGCAGGACCCCGGCGTCATCCGCCAGTACCTGGCCGGGCTCGGTGCGCAGCTGAACGCCGACTCCTCGTTCCTGCAGAAGGTCGACCCGCTCATCGCGCGGCCGTACCAGACCGGCTTCGCCGACTCGACGCACATCGTCTTCCTGGTCGTCGCGATCTGTGCCGCGATCGCCTTCGCGCTGGTGCTGCTGATCAAGGAGACGCCGCTGCGGACGATGTCGGCGCTGCAGGAGCGGCAGATGGAGGAGGCCTCCCTGGAGGCCGAGACGCTGCCGGCCGGGCAGGCCGGCCCGGGCAGCGAACTCAGTGCCGGCGTCGGCGCGCCGACCGGCGCGGAGGCCACCGACCGGGAAGCGGCGGCAGCCGGCTCACCGGTCGCCACGGCGGAACACCCGGCCGCGACGGCCCCGGCGGCGGTCGGCACCGCCACGCCGGTGAAGGACGCGCCGCGGGCCGACGGAACGGCCGCGTCGCCGGCGGGATCGCCGCGGGTCGACGGCAGCGCCGTCGACGGGGGCACCGGCCGGCCGGCCGCGTCGCCGGCGGACGAGGTCGCGCAGCGGGAGGGCGCCCACTCGCTGGCCGTCACCGACGGCCGCAAGGTGAGCGTCCAGGAGCTCCTCGATCGCTTCCGGGCCGACGAGGACCGGCTCAGCCGGACCGACGGAGCCCACCAGCTCTGAGCCCCCCACCGGCTCGGTCCCGTCGCCGGGACGGAGCGCGATGGCCCGGTCACCGGGACGACAGCGGCGCCGACCAGCGGTCGGCGCCGCTGCGCGTTCCGGGACGGGGTGCCGCCCCCGGACGGTCGATTCCCGGTCGGGTGGTGGAACCTGGCTCCGGCGTCCGTCCCGCGTCCGGCGCGGCGGCCGCAGCCCTGTGGCCGGCCGCTACAGCCAGGGCACCAGCGCCGGTACGGGACGGCCGTCCACGGCCGGCGCCGGTCGCCCGTCGACGTCCACGGCCGGCGCCGGTCGCCCGTCGACGTCCACGTACGCCAGCCGCGGCCCGTGCGCGGCGATCGACCGGACGGCCCGCAGCAGCCGGTCCACGTGCTCGGTCGACGTGCCCAGCCCGGCGGACGCCCGGATGGCCTGTCCGACGTCGCCGGGTGTCCCGCAGCCACCGTCGCCGTCGCCGGCCGCGCCGAGCAGCCGGCGCACCAGCGGGTGGGCGCAGAACGCCCCGTCCCGCACGCCGATGCCGTGCTCGGCGGACAGCGCTGCGGCCACCACCGCCGCCGGCTGGCCGGCGACCGTGAACGTCACCACGCCGATCGCGTCCGCCGACGGCCACAGCCGGTGCACGGTGACACCCGGCACGGCGGCCAGGCCGTCCGCGAGCCGGGCCGTCAACGCGGCTTCGACAGCGGTCAGCCGGGAGCGGTCCACGCCGCCGAGCGCGTGGCAGGCGGTGGCCAGCGCCACCGCACCGACGACGTTCGGCGTGCCGCCCTCGTGGCGGGCCGGGACCGGGGCGTAGCGGGTCTCCCGGTCGCCGACCAGCGCGCAGGCGCCGCCGCCCAGCAGGTAGGGCGGAGCGGCCGACAGCCAGTCGGACCGGCCGACCAGCGCGCCGGCGCCGTACGGCGCGTACAACTTGTGACCGGACACGGCCACGTAGTCGACGCCGAGCTCGGCAACGGACAGCGACCGGTGCGGGGCCAGCTGCGCCGCGTCCAGCACCACCCGGGCGCCGCGCGCCCGGGCCACCGCGGCGAGCCTGGCCACCGGCCAGACCTCGCCCGTCACGTTCGACGCGCCCGTCACCACCAGCAGGGCCGGCCCCGGACTCCGCCGCCGGAGGGCCGCCTCGGCGGCGGCCACGGCGTCGTCGGCGTCGGCCGGCGCGGCGAGGCGGACGACGGTCGCGGTCCGCTCCCACGGCAGCAGCGCCGCGTGGTGCTCGGTCTCGAACACGACCACGGTGGTCCGGGGCGGCAGGCAGTGCGCCAGCAGCGCGAAGGCGTCGGTGGTGTTCCGGGTGAACACCACGGCGTCGTCCGGGCGCCCGCCCACGAAGCGGCGGACCGGCTCGCGGGCGCCCTCGTACAGCGACGTGCACAGCCGCGAGTGCCAGCCGGCGCCGCGGTGCACGCTCGCGTACCGGTCCAGCACGGTGTCGACGGCGTCGCGCACCACCCGCAGGGCCGGTGCCGAGGCGGCGTGGTCCAGGTTGGCGTACTCGACGTGCCCACCGGTGGCCAGCGGCACCCGGGCCGCCGCACCGACCACCTCGAGGCCCGGGGCGTGCGGCCGGCCGGGCCCGGGCAGCGCGGCGGCCCGCGACCGGGCGTCCGCCGGCGGCGGGAGGGTGGTTCGGTCGGTCGCCAGCCCGGCGAGATGGATCTGCCAGTCGGGCCGGTGGAGTGCGACGGTCATCGAGCGTCCTGTCCGACAGGGACCTCGACGGGTCCGCGCTTGCCCGGGCGCACCGCGCGCCGGACCAGGTCCTCACCCGGGGCACCCCACCGCGGAGGAGGGTTGCCGGCCAGCAAGCCGGGGCTACGCGCTGGCACTCGTAACCTGGAGGGACCGTAACAGAGCGGCAGCGGTCCGGGGAAGCCGTGCGCGGCGCCACGGACCTCACCCGCCGCGGACTCCACCCGCCCAGGCGTCGCCCGCGGGGGTCGATCGGCGCCACCGGTGGCGGTGCCGGCGCGGTTTTGGACCGCACCTGGGCATCCCGTATGCTCGACTGGCTCCCAACGGACAGCCGTTGAGGGTGGGCCCTTCCAGGACCCAGCCCCCATCGTCTAGCGGCCTAGGACCCCGCCCTTTCACGGCGGTAGCACGGGTTCGAATCCCGTTGGGGGTACGGGCGTCGCCCGTCGGCCTCGGCCGGCCGGACGGCGACCGCAGCACGGCAGCAGTACTCCAGGCCCCGTGGCGCAGTTGGTTAGCGCGCCGCCCTGTCACGGCGGAGGTCGCGGGTTCAAGTCCCGTCGGGGTCGCCACCGGGCCGGGTCCGTTTTCGGACCCGGCCCGAACTGCACGGCCAGGTAGCTCAGTTGGTACGAGCGTTCGCCTGAAAAGTGAAAGGTCGCCGGTTCGATCCCGGCCCTGGCCACCACGCGGTCGTCCGGCCCCTGCCGGACGGGCCGCCGCGTCACGCCCGCACCGGCAACCGGTGACGGGGCGGACGACCTCAGTGCCCGCAGCGCCTTCGGAACCCCATCCAGCCCGCCGCCGTGGCCGCCGGTGCACCGCCGGCTGGAGCCTCCGCGTCGACCGGTCCCGGCTACTGCGGCGACATCCGTCCGATAGCGGCCTCCTCGGACCCGGTGACCACGCGGTGTCCGCTCTGCGACGCTGCGCAGTGGTTCGTCCCGGTTGCCCGGATCCTGTTGACACGGCCGGCCCGGAACCGCAGGCTCTGCCCGTGGCCACGGGCGCAGCGAGGTGGATCCAGGACGTCGCGCGCGAGGGCGAGCGGGCGATCTGGTCGATGACCGCGCTGGCAGTGGCTCTCCGCGACGTCGCCACCCCACCGGTCCGCGCTGCGGCCCACCGGGTGCTGGGGGAGCTGGGCATCGACCTGCGCGCCGACCTCGGACAGCTGGACCGGACGGGCCTGGCCCGGCGGCTCGCCGGGTCGGTCCGCCAGGCCGCACGCCTGCTCGGCGAGAGCACCGGCCGGACCGCGCAGGACTGGGACGGTGCGGTGGCCGGGTACGCCGGCGCAACCCGCGACGTCGCCCGCGTGCTGCTCGACCGGGGCCTGCCCGTCATGCGCGGGCTCGCCGAGTCGCTGTCCGGGCCCGGCGCGAGGGTGCTCGAGGTGGGGGCCGGAGTCGGCGACCTCGCCGCCGAGCTGGTCGCGCGGTGGCCGCGGCTGACGGCGATGTCCGTGGAGTCGGTGCCCCAGGAGTCGGTGCCCCAGGAGTCGGTGTCGCAGCCGCGGCCGGCGCGGGTGCCGGCGGGTGCGGTCGCGGCGTCGCGGGACGGTGCGACGGGTAGTGCTCACGGTGCCGACGGTGTGCACGCTGTCGACGGTGCGCACAGCGCCGACGGTGCTTACAACGCCGACGGTGTCCTCCGTGCCGGCGGTGCGGCGACACCGGCCGCGGGCGCCGCGGGCGACGGTGTGGCGGCGTCCCCGATCGCCGGCCAGGCCTTCGACCTGGTCTGGTTCCGCCCTCCGGCGGGGTCGCGGGAGGCGGTCCGTGCCGCGCTGCAGCGCGCCGCGCGGGTGGTGCGCCCCGGCGGCTGGCTGGCGCTCGGTCACACCGAGCCGGCGCCCGACGCCGGTGACGATCGGGACGACGCCATCTCCGGGTTCAAGGCGGCGGCGTCGGCCGACGCCGTCATCGACCGGGACGAGGCCCACCGGCTGCTGGCCGACGCCGACCTCAGCGATGTCGCGGACCTGCCGGCGGCGGCCGGCGCCCCGGCCGTCACGGTGGGGCGGCGCCGCGCGGCACCGTCACCGCGCCGGCCGCTGGACTGAGCCGGTCGAGCGGTGCAGGCCGGCGGACCGGCCCGCACCGCACGCTCGGCGCCGAGCCAGCGCCGGCCCACCGCCGGATCGGCGCCGGCTCGCCGACTGGTGCCGGCCCGGCGCAAGCTCGATATTGGCTGTTGCCGGCTCAGTGCCGGCGCGGCCGCCGTCGTCCGGTCGCCGTCACCACCAGGCCCACGCCGATCAGCGTCAACGCCAGCAGCAGCTTGGGCCACAGGTCGAAGCCGGTGTTCGGCAGCTCGCCACCGGCCGACGGACTGCCGGTGTCGGTCGGTCCGCCCGGCGGCACGGTGGTCACCGTGGTGACGGTGGTGCCCGGCGCCGGCGTCGTGGTACCCGAGTCGGGCGGTGTCGTGCCGGGCGGTGTGGTGCCGGGCGGTGTCGTGCTGGGTGGGGTGGTGGGCGGCGTGGTCGGCGGTGTCGGCGGCGCAGTCTGCGGGACGGTGTAGGCGGCCCCGGCGACCTGCACGGTGACGCCCGTACCGGACAGCCGCGCCCGGTTGGTCAGCACCGTCCCGGCCGGCGCGGTCACCGCGGTGTCGACGGTCACCGTCGCGTCTGACCCGACCTTGAGCGTGCCGTCGAAGGTGCAGGTCACCGCCTGTCCCGCCGCGGAGCAGGTCCAGCCCGGTCCCGCCTCGGCGCCCCGGTACGTCAGGCCGTCGGGCAGGGTGTCGCCGACCGTGAAGGGCCGGTCGGACACGTTGGGCCCGGCGTTCGTGACGGTCAGGTCCCAGTGCAGCAGGCCCGCCGCGTCCGGCGTCGACGACCGCAGGGTCTTCGCCAGGGCCAGCCCGACCGCCGGGGTGACCGGCGAGGTGAGCGTGGCCGTGTCGTTCGACGGGTTGCGGTCGTCGGCCGGGGAGTCGACCGTCGCGGTGTTGACCACCGTCGGGTAGGCCGTCGGGCCGACGTCGACCGTCACCACCACGGTGAGCGAGTCGTCCACCGCCAGGGCGTCCGGCAGCACGCAGGTGACCGTGCCGCCCAGTTCGCAGAGCGCGTCCGCAGCCGGACCGGTGCCCGCCGCGGCCACCGCGGTCAGCCCGGCCGGCAGCTCGTCGGTCACC
The DNA here is from genome assembly GCF_014646215.1 of Nakamurella endophytica. Lineage (GTDB taxonomy): Bacteria > Actinomycetota > Actinomycetes > Mycobacteriales > Nakamurellaceae > Nakamurella > Nakamurella endophytica. The sequence continues at coordinate 539,658 of NZ_BMNA01000004.1, read as the reverse complement.
ACGATCGGCCCCGGATCGGCGGTCGGGCCCCCGTTGGTGACGGTCAGCCGGTACTGCGCCTGCTTGCCGACGGTCAGCCCGCCGGTCAAGGTCTTGGCGAGGGCGAGGTCGGCCACCGCCGGCACGGTCACCGTGTCGGTGGCCGTGTCGTTCTCCGTGACGGGGTCGGCGGTGGTGGCGTCCACCGTGGCCGTGTTGGCGACCTCGGGGTAGGCGTCAGCGGTCACCGCGGCGTGCACGGTGAACACCTGGGCGCTGCCGCTGGACACGGTCACCGGCGACAGGCCGCCCGCCAGGGTGCACCGGAGCTCCTGCCCGGTCGGCGTCGGCGCGTCGACCGTGCAGGTCCACCCGTCGGGCGCGTCGACCGAGGGCGCCGCGGCCGAGCCGGCCGGGGCGTCGAACAGGCCGACCGGCAGCGTGTCGGTGACGACGACCCCGGTCGCCGTCGACGGGCCCAGGTTGGTCACGGTGAGGGTGAAGTCGAGCGGGTTGCCGATCACCACCGCCGCCGGGTCGTGGGTCTTGGTGATGGACAGGTCGGCCTGCGGCCCGACCGGCACCGCCGCGTCCCGCGAGGTGTCGTTCGCGGGCTCCGGGTCGGTGGTCAGCCCGGTGTGCACGGTCGCGGAGTTGACCAGCTCGCCCGTCGTGCCGGCGTCGACCGATGCGACCAGGGTGATCGGCGGGGCGTCCCCGACCGGCAGGTCGGTCGGGTCGTCGGTGCTGCCCCAGGTGCAGGTGACGTCCGGCCCGTCGGCGGTGCAGGTCCAGCCCTGGCCGGTGCCGGAGACGAAGTCGACCCCGTCGGGGAGCGTGTCGGTCACCGTGACCAGGTGGTCCGCGTCGGCCCGGGACACCGACGGGCCGCGGTTGGTGACCTGCAGCGTCCAGGTGAACTGCTGGCCCGGGACGGCCGGCTCGGCCGCCGCATCGTGGCTCTTGACCACGGACAGGTCCGCGGAGGTGCCGAGCGGCACCTGGTCGGTGGCCCAGTGGTCGTCGGTCGACGGGTCCGGGGTGGTCCAGCCGGTGATCTCGACCGCGTTGGTCAGGGTGCCCGCCGCGTCCGGGTCGCCCGGGTCGCCCAGCGCGGCCGGGTCGACCGTGCCGGTGAGGGTCAGCGCGTGGTCGCCGAGCGTCAGCGGCGCCGTGGCGACGCAGCGCACCTGCGCCGGGTCGTTCTCGTCGACGGCGCACGTCCAGTCGTCCGACCGGGACCCGGAGAACGTCACCCCGTCCGGCAAGGTGTCGGTCAGCACGACGGGCGTCGCCGCGCTCGCCGCCGACCACGCCGGGCCGGCGTTCGTGACCGTGATCGTCCAGCTGAACGGCCGGCCGGCGACGGCCGTCTCGCCCGCCGGGTGCGTCTTGGTCACCGACAGGTCGGCGACCTCGTCGATCTCCGCGGTGTCGGTGGCCGTGTCGTTGGCCTCCGTGCCGTCGGGCTGCGGCGTCGCGCCGGGGGCGACGGTGACCGTGTTGGTCAGCGGCGCGGTGACCGACGGCGCGACGGCCACGGTGACGGGGAAGGCGACCGCGGCGGGGGTGTCCGCGGTGTCCACCGCCAGGTCGGCGGCGCGCCGGCAGACCACCTGCTGGGCGTCGTCGTCCGCGACGGCGCAGCGGAAGCCGTTGCCGCCGCCGGAGACCAGGGTGGTGCCGGCCGGCAGGGTGTCGGTGACGGTGATCGGGTGGTCGTCGTCGGCCGCGGACACCGACGGCCCGAGGTCGGCGACGGTGACCGTCCAGGTGAACGGTCGCCCGGCGGCGGCGGTGCCGGTGTGCGTCTTGGTGACCGCCAGGTCCGCCCGGGTCTCGACGGGGACGGAGTCCTCGGCGCCGGTCGGCACGTCCGGGTCCTGCGCCGTGCCGGTCCGCACGTCGGCCCGGTTGGTCAGCGAACCGTCACGGACCGCCGGGTCGACCCGGACCAGCAGGTCCAGCTCCGGTGCGCTGCCGCCGGCGGCGATCCGGGCGTCCGGGCCGTCGAGCGTGCAGGTCAAGGCGGCGCCGGCGGTGCAGGTCCACGGCCCGCTGCTGCTCAGGTAGGTCATGCCGGCGGGCAGCGTGTCCGTGACGGTGACCGGCCCGACCGCGTCCGACGGCCCGCGGTTGGCCGCGGTGAGCCGGAACGTCAGCGTGGTACCGGCCAGCACCGGGTCGGCGTCGGCGTCGTGGGTCTTGGTCAGCGACACCCCGGCCACGGTGTCCACCGTGACCGTGGCCTCGTCGTGCCAGGCCGGGTCGCCGGCCGGGTGCGGGGTGCCCACCGTCAGGTCGGCCCGGTTGACCAGCCGCGTGCCGTCCGGCACCGCCGCCCCGGCCCTGGCCGTGACGGTGATCGCGGACGGGCCGTCGGCGACGGCCAGCGCGTCCCGGGTGCAGGTGCGGGTCGGCACGTCGCAGTCCCAGCCGTCGCCGGACAGGGCGGTCACCGTCAGGCCCGGATCCGGGGTGTCCACGACGGTCAGCCCGCGGGCGGTCGACGGGCCGGCGTCGGTGACCGTCAGCGTGTACGTCGTGTCCCGGCCGGCCACCACCGTCGCGGCAGCGGCGGTCTTGGTGATCGAGACCTCGGCCAGTTCGGCGACCGGGGTGGACCGCTCGACGGCGTCGTTCGAGGGGTCCGGGTCGGTGAGCGGGCCGCTGATGGCGGCGCGGTTCACGACCGGGCCCCGGGTGCCCTCGGCGACCAGCACCGGCACGTCGATCGGCGCCGCGTCCGGGGTGTCGCCCTCGTCGACGGCCACCGGGTCGGGGTGCCGGCACTCGACGGTCCGGTCGGCGGTATCGACCGTGCAGGTCCAGCCGGCCCCGGTGGGCGGTGCGGCCGGGTCGAACGACAGCCCGGCCGGGAGGGTGTCGCGGACGACGGTCGGGCCGGCGGCCACCGACGGCCCGCGGTTGTGGGCCTGCAGCCGGTAGGTCATCGACCGGCCGGCGACGGCGTCGACGGTGATCGTCTTGTCCAGCGCGAGGTCGGCCTCCGCGCTGACCGACGAGTTGTCGGTGTCGGTGTTCGGCGTCGGTCCCGGGTCGGTGGTGGCCGACGCGGCGGTGACCGTGTTCACCAGCGGCTGGGTGGTGTCGTAGCCGGCCGGCACCCGCACCGACACGGTGACCGTGCGGGTCTGCGGGACGCCGTCGACGGGTCCGGGCAGCGAGCCGTCCAGGGCGCAGGTCACCGTGCGCCCGGCGACGGTGCAGGTCCAGCTGCCGGTGGTGGAGGTGTAGCTGCCGGCGTAGGTCAGCGGCGCGGGCAGGGCGTCGGTGAGCGTGACGCCGGTGGCGTCGGACGGGCCGTGGTTGGTCACCGACAGCGCGTACTGCCGCACGGTGCCGGCGACGACCGGGGTGCCGGCCTTGTCGACGAGCACCTTGCCGGCGCCGAGGTCGGCGAGCTGGGCCGGCGTGCCGGTGACGGTCGCGGTGTTCGCGCCGCCGCGGCCGTCGGTGTCCGGGGTGCCGCCGGGCGTCACCGCGGCCTGGTTCACCACGTCGGCGGTGCGGGCCGCCGGGACCGCGACGGTCACCTGCAGCGGGTCGGTGGCGGCGTTGACCTCGAGCGTCGCGGTCCAGGTGCAGGTCAGCACGCGTCCGGCGGGCGGCGCGCAGCTCCAGCCGGTGCCCTCGGCGGAGACGAACGTGGTGCCGGCCGGCAGCGTGTCGGTGACGGTGACCGGGGTGCCGGCCGAGGCGAGCGAGACGGACGGGCCGAGGTTGGTCACCTGCAGCCGGTAGCCGGCGTCGCGCCCGGCGACCAGGGTCCCGGTCGCCTCCTTGGTGATCCGCAGGTCGGCCTGGGTCGCCACGGTCCCGGTCGCGGTGGCCGCGTTGTTGGTGGTGTCCGGGTCGAAGGTCCGGGCGGCGACGGCACCGCCGTTGGTGGCCGTCGAGCCGGACACTGCGTCGGCCGGCACCGAGACGGTGACGGTCACCGCGGGGAACGAGCTTCCCGAGGCCAGCGTCTCGCCGCCGGCGATGCGGCCGCAGGCCACCCGCCGGGTGCCCTGGTCGACGGTGCAGGACCAGCCGGTGCCGGTCGCCGAGAGCACGGTCAGCGCGGCGCCGGTGCCGCCGCCCGGCAGGGTCAGCGTCGCCGGGACGGTGTCGGTGAGGTTGAACGGACCCACCGCGGGATCCGGTCCGCGGTTGCTGGCGGTCAGGGTCCAGCTGCCGGTGCCGCCGGCGGTGAAGGTGCCGGCCGTCTTGACCAGGCGCAGGTCGGCGGCGGCGATGCGGGCGACGGCCGTGCCGGTGCCGGCGGCGTAGTCGGCCGAGCCGTTCGCGGTGGCGCCGGTGGCGTCCGCGACGGTCGCGGTGACCCGGTTGGTGTTCGCCGCGGCGGTGCCGGCCGAGGTCGGCGCGTCGGCGTCGGGCACGGCGTCGAAGGTGACGACGACGCTCTGGCCCGGGGCCAGGCCGGACGTCGTGGGATCGGCGCCCAGCGGCGCCAGGCCGCTCCAGCTCAGCGTGGGACCGTCGGAGCCGGCGGCCGCCGTGACGGAGGGCTCCGTCGCCACCGGCGCGGCCCCGGCGACGACCACCTGGGCCGAGCCGGTGCGGTACGTCCAGTGCTGGGGCAGCACGTCGGTGGCGGTGACGCCGTAGCCGCGGGCGGTGCCGGAGTTGGTCAGGGTGAGGCGCCAGGTGAAGGCGCTGCCGGCGTAGGCCGGCCCGGTGCTGACGGCCTCCTTGGCCGGGACGATCCGCGGGAACTGCGGGGTCACCGTGGTGCTGGCGGTGGTCAGCGGCGTGCTGTGCCGGCCGCCGGCGGACGGCTGGCTGTAGACGTCGGTGACGGTGGCGGTGTTCCGCTGGCCGGCGTCGGTGAGGGTGGCCGACGGGGCGAGCCGCGCCGGGTAGCCGACGCTCACCGCGTTGGCCGACCCGGCCGCCAGCGGACCGGGGATCGTCCAGGTCAGCGTGCCGCCGGAGCCGTTGGCGGCGGTGCCGGTGAGCGTGGTCCCGGCCGGCAGCCCGGTCGGGTCGATGACGACCCCGGCGGGGACGGCGTCGCGGACGGTGACCGAGTACGCGGGACCGACGTTGGTGTCGCCGGCCTGGCCGCCGTTGGCGGCGGTCAGGGTGTACCGGAAGACCTGGCCGGGGTCGGGGGTGGTGTCGTCGACGGTCTTGGCGACCCGGACGACCGGCTCGGTGACCGTCACCCGGACCTTGCCGGCGGCCGGGATGTCGGCGGCGGAGAACGGCGGCAGGCCGCCCCCGGCGGTGGTGTTCCACTCGATGGCCGCGCCGTTGGTCAGGCCGGCGCCGCGGACGGCCGCCGCGGCGTCCGCGACGGGCACGGTGTAGACGAGCGTGAGGGTGCGGGCGGCGGGCTGCGCGGTGAGATCGCCCAGCGACCAGGTGGCGAGCACGGAGCTGCCGTTGGCCGCGGTGGTCGGCGCGTTCTGCGGCACGGTGCAGCTGCCCGGGGTCTGCGTGCAGGTGAGCGAGACGGTGGTCAGCCGGGTGGCGTCCAGGCCGGCCGGCAGCAGGTCACGCAGCACGGCGTTGTACAGGTTCACCTGTGCCGGGACGGTCGTGGTCACCGTGTAGGTCACCGTGCCGCCGACGTTGCTCTGCGTCGGGCTGGCGGTCTTCGTCAGCGCCGGGACGGTGACCCGGACGGTCCTGCCGGAGCTCGCCGTGGAGGTGCGCGCACCGTCCGGCACCGCGTCCGACGGGCCGGTGCGCGGGGTGCCGGGGATCGACACGGCCGACAGCGAGGCGGTGTTGACGTACGACTGGCCGCCGGCCGCGCTGGGGCTGATGACGGCGGTGTAGGAGAGCGAGCCGCTGACGCCGCCCGGCAGGTCGCCGGTGTGCCACCCGACGCGGGTGGTGCCGGCGGCACAGCCGTTGCCGCCGGCGCCCGTGCCGGTTCCGGCGACCGGGTCGTCGGCGGTGCCCCGGGACGGGCTGCCGGCCACGTACCCGGTGACGGTCAGGCCGGCCGGCACGCAGTCGACGACCCAGGTGTCGTAGGCGGTGGGCCGTCCCGCCGTGTTGCCGGCGGTCAGCTGGTAGGTGACGGTCTGGCCGGCCGTGTACGGGCCGGCGCTGACCGTCTTGGCCAGGGTGGGCAGCGGCTCGACGACGGTGGCGGTGGCCGTTCCGTCGACGGAGGTGGCGGTGCCGCCGACCGGCGTCCAGGTCAGCCGGGCGCGGTTGGTCACCGTGCTGCCCTGCGTGCCGGCCGCGGTGGTGAACCGGCCGGCCAGCGACACCAGCACCAGCTGGTCGGTCGCGGTGGTGTTGGTGTACGACGCCGGGAACGTCAGCACCCCGGTCGCGGGGTCGAGCTCGAAGCCGTCCGGCAGCGACTCGGTGGTGGCCGGGTCGGCGGCGTCCGGGGCGAGCGCCGCGGTCGGCGGCACCGCGCCGGTGCGCAGCTCGACACCGGCGGGCAGCACGTCCGACAGGCTCGCCGACCGGACGGTCAGCCCCGCGGGGATGCGCGCGGAGAGCGTGAACGTCAGCAGCTCGCCGATGGCTGCCTGGCCCGCGCCGTTGTTGCCGGTCTCGGCGATCGCGCTGGTGACCGACTTGCCGGCGGCCACCGCGGCGGTGAACACGTCGGAGCTGTCGGCCGCGGCCGGGGCGAGCTGGTCCGCGGCCGGGACGTCGGTGTCGATGTTGCCGGCGGCGTAGTAGGTGGTGCCCGCGGCGCCGTCGTCGGCGTCGCTGACCCAGCTGGACAGGTAGGTGGTGTTCACCGGGTCGAGCGACGGCCCGATCTCGGGCACGGTCACCCGGTAGTCCCAGCGCAGCGTGCCGCCGGCGGCGACCGGCCCGGCGAGCGTGGTGCGCAGCACGGACCGGCCGGTGACCGCGGGGTGCCAGTCGCCCAGGGCGCCGGCGTCCCGGCACTCCAGGCCGGCCTGCGCCTGGACGTCGGCGCAGGTGAACGGCGCGGGCAGCACGTCCCACACGGCGATGTCCGACACCGGCCGGTCGGTGCCCGTCGCGGCGGTGCCGCCGTGCCGGACGTCCACCCGGAAGTCGACCACGGACCCCTGACGGACCTGCCGGTGGTCGGTGTCCGCGGGATTGTCGCCGGCCGGACTGCCGTCGACGGAGGCCACACCCTTGGTCACCGACAGCGGGATGGCCGGGGCGATCGAGAAGTCGACGCGGTCGCGCAGCGAGGTGGCCGCGCCGGCGGAGTTCTCCTGCCGCAGCTTCATCAGGTTGCCGGTGATGTCGACCTTGCCCGGGTCGGCCGGGTCGGTGATCCGGACCGCGATCCGGACGACGAACGTCCGACCGGGGTCGATGAGGCGGACGCCGGCGGCGGTGCGGCCCAGGGTCCAGGTGAGCGTGCCGGACCCGGCTGCGGACTCGTCCAGGGCGACGTCCCCGGCGGGGACGGTGTTGTCCGGTCCCAGCGTCGCGGATCCGGCGACGTAGCTGGTGCCGGCCGGCAGGAAGTCGGTGACCGTGGCGTTGCGGGTCCGGGCGCCGGCGGCGAACTGCACGCGCAGCTCGAAGCAGGCCAGGTCGCCGAGCGCGAACGTGGTGCGGGCGGCGGGCAGTTGCGGGTCGGTCGGGTCGACGTAGCCGCCGGCGGCGCAGGAGTAGTCGGTGGCCGGGGTGACCGGCAGCGGTTCGAGCAGCTTGGCGATCTGCGGGCCGCCGGTGACCAGCGAGGCCGACGAGCTGTCGGTGACGGTGGCCGGGCCGGACTCCGGGCTGCCCTCGACGGGCGTGGTGGTGGCGGTCAGCGAGGCGGTGTTGGCGAAGGTGTCGCCGGAGCTGGTGTCGGTACCGGCGACGGAGCCGCCGGGGTAGGTGACCAGCATCCGCACCGGGTAGGTGACGAGCACGGTGGACTGCGCGGCGAGCGCGGCGATCGGCGTGAACGTCGTGGTGAACGAGCCGGAGGCCTCGTCGTAGGCGACGGACGAGTAGCCGATCGTGCTGCCGTCGTCGATCTGCGGGCCCTGGCCCTCGCCCGCGGTACAGCCCTGGACGCCCGCCAGCACCGGGTGGTCGGCCACCAGGGCTGACCACTGGTCGGCGGTGACGACGGGGCAGACACCGTTGGGCAGCACGTCGGTCAGCACGATGTCGGAGGCGGACGTGTACTCGGAGGTGTCGACCTCGAGCCGGTAGGTGGCCAGGTCGCCCTCGACGAACCGGTCCTGCTTGGCCCAGCCGGTGCCGTCGGTGCGCACGGTCTTGAGGACGCGGACGTCCTTGGCGGTGACGGTCAGGGTGTCGCTGTCCGAGACCGGCGTGCCGGTGGCGCCGGTCGGGTCACCGGTCGTCGCGCCGGTGTAGGTGCCGCTGACCGACGCGGTGTTCGGCACGGCCTGCCCGCCGCCGACCTGCCGGGTCGAGGCTCCGCCGTTGTTGTCCAGGTCGGCCGCCTGGGCGCCGCCGGTGCCCGGCGTCGGGCCGCCGAAGTCGGTGGTCTGCGCCCGCAGCGGCACGGCCGCGGCGTAGCGCAGGGTGTAGGTGGCCTTGGCCGGCAGGTCCGGGATCGTCCAGGTGACCCTGGTCCAGACGCCGGTCAGCGGGGCCGGGTCGGTGACCGTCTCGACGCGGTCCGGCTGCAGGCAGCCGTCCGCCGGCCGGCGACCCTGACCCAGCGTCGGTGCGCCCGGGTACTCGACGTCCGCGGAGTTGTCGACGTCGCCGCAGGCCAGGAACTCCTCGTCGGCGGGCACCAGGTCGACGACCTGGATGCCCGTCGTCGGGTCGACGCCGTTGTTGGTGACCAGCAGCGAGTAGACCGAGACGTCGTCGTGGACGCCGCGCAGCAGCTTGCCCTCCGGGCTGGCGTCGTCGGACTTGGCGATGGTGATGGCGGTGACGGACGTCTCGACCGTGCGGGCCGGGCCGGCGGCGATGGTGGCCCCGTCGACCGGGGCGCCGGCGCTGGTGAACTTGGGCACCAGGCGGGGATCGGTGGACGCCCAGTCCTGGGCGGTGTTGGCGAACGTCGCGCCGACCGGGTACAGGTCGGCGTCCGGCACCGCCTGGTACCGCAGCGTCAGCTCGCCGTTGACCGGGAGGTCGGCGACGTTGGACCAGATCAGGGTCTGCTGGGGCACGGTCCGGCCGCTGTTCGCGGGGAACTCGACCTGCCGGGTCACCACCGTGGGATCACCGGCGTCCGCGGGCACGGTGGAGCCGGCGCGGTAGGTCACGCCCGGCGCCAGCACGTCGCGGAACGAGGTGTTGTACTCCGGCGCCGCCGTGCCGCCCGCGGGGTTGGTCGCGCGCAGCGTGAAGCCGGCGGCCAGCCCGGCCAGGACCGATCCCGGACCGGTCTTGCTCAGCCCGATCGTGGACGGCGATGCGGCCGCCGCGGTCTCCGGCGCCACCGGCGCGACGGTCGCCAGCCCGGCCAGCAGCGCGCCGACCAGGCAGACGGTTCCGATCCGGTGGAGCCGGGGTCGGCCGCCATCCGGCCGGAGGCCGGTGCGGTGCGTACGACGGGCGCGAGCAGTCACGGCATGTCCCCCGACACGGTGTGGGATGGGCACGGCCGTCAACGCATGTCGTGATCGACCAATTACGCAGAGTAGACGACAGGACGGATGCCGCCAAGTGGTGGTTTCGCCCCCGTCCGCGCTCCCCGCCCGCGGCGCAGGACCCGGCGGGGCGGCCGGCGGGCGCGGCACCATGGGGCATGGCCCGCCGTCCGCCCGTCGTCCCCGAACAGCCCGGTCCAGGACAGGAGTCCGTGTGGGACTACCCGCGCCCGCCCCGGTTGTCGCCCAGCAGCAGGCACGTCCGGGTCGCCGCCGGCGGCCTGCTGGTGGCCGACTCCCGGCGGGCGGTGCGGGTGCTCGAGACCAGCCACCCGCCGACCTGGTACCTGCCGGTCGAGGACGTCGTTCCCGGTGTCCTGCGGCGGTCGGCCGCCGCCGGGACGGTCTGCGAGTGGAAGGGCCTGGCCACGTACTGGGACGTCCTGCGACCCGACGTCCCGCCGCTGGCTGCGGCGGCCTGGAGCTACCAGGAGCCGACGCCGGGGTTCGCCTCGATCACCGGGTACATGTCGTTCCTGCCCGCGCTGCTCGAGTGCACCGTCGACGGGGAGCCGGTGCGGCCGCAGGACGGCGGCTTCTACGGCGGCTGGATCACCGGCGACGTCGTCGGGCCGTTCAAGGGCGGCCCCGGGTCCTGGGGCTGGTGACGCCGGCGACGCCCGGCGTGCGGGTCGGTCAGCCCTCCGTGGCCGCCGGGACCGCGGCGGCCGGGCCGGCTCCCGGGTACCCCCGTTGACGCCACGCCTCGTAGACCGCGACGGCGGCCGCGTTCGACAGGTTCAGCGAGCGGCGGCCGGGCAGCATCGGGATCCGCACGCGACCGGTCACCCGCGGGTCGGCCAGCACCGCCGCCGGCAGGCCCGTCGGTTCGGTCCCGAACAGCAGCACGTCGCCGTCGGCGTACCGGACGTCGCTGTGCACGAGCTCGGCGTGCGCGGTGAAGGCCCACACCCGCGCCGGCAGCAGTGCCGCCCACGCCGTCTCGAGATCCCGGTGCACGGTGACCGAGGCCAAATCGTGGTAGTCCAGGCCGGCCCGGCGCAGCTTGGCGTCCGACAGGTCGAACCCGAGCGGTCCGATCAGGTGCAGCTGGCACCCCGTCGCCGCGGCGGTCCGGATCGCGTTGCCGGTGTTCGGCGGGATCCGCGGTTCCAGGAACGCCAGGCGCAGCACGCCGGACACTCTGCCAGGCGGTCGACGGCCGGCCGCCCACCCGGGCAGGTGGACGGCCGGCCGGTCAGCGCGTCGTGGCCGGGGCGGTCAGCCGGCGACCGCCCGCCGCGGTCGCCGGGCCACGGAGTCCATCTGCATATCCTCGAGCTCCATGCCCTTGGTCTCCGGGATCCGGGAGAGCACGAAGAAGAACGACACCAGCGCGAAGAACGCGTAGATCCCGTAGGTCAGGCCGAGCGAGACGTCGCGCAGCGGCGGGAACGTCACGGTGACCGCGAAGTTCGCCAGCCAGTTGGCGGCGGTGGCCAGCGCCATGGCCTTGGCCCGGATGCGGTTCGGGAACATCTCGCCGAGCAGCACCCACATCACCGGGCCCCAGGAGACTCCGAAGAACACCACGAAGCCGTTGGCGGCGACCAGCGTGGCGACGCCCCAGAACCCGCTGAGCTGCGGCTGGAGCACTCCGTCGTCGCCGGGCACCAGCGTCGCCTGCGCGAATCCGGCGGCCATGATCGCCAGGGTGACGAACATGCCGAGCGAGCCGATCAGCAGCAGCTTGCGACGGCCGAGGTTGTCGATCAGCAGGATCGCGATGACGGTCACCACCACGTTGGTGATCGAGCTGATGACGGAAGCTGTGTAGGAGAAGGACTTGTCGAAGCCGACCGACTGCCACAGCGACGTCGAGTAGTAGAAGATCACGTTGATGCCGACGAACTGCTGGAAGACGGCGAGCAGGATGCCGACCCAGACGATCGGGTGCAGCCCGAGGGCCTTGCCGCGCAGGTCCGCGAAGCTCGAACGGCGTTCGCGGTGCAGCGAGTCGCGGATGTCCACCACGCGCTGGCGGACCTGTTCCTCCGTCTCGCCGAGGACCCGCCTCAGCACCGCTGCAGCGGACTGGTCCTTGCCGCGGGCGACCAGGTAGCGCGGCGACTCCGGGATGGTGATCGACAGCAGGCCGTAGATGACCGACGGGATGACGCCGACCAGGAACATCCAGCGCCACGCCTCCAGGCCGAACCACCGGTCGCCGCCGGCCCCGCCCGACCCGCCGGCCAGCCACGCGTCGGACAGCAGCGCGACGAAGATGCCCAGCACGATGGCCATCTGCTGCAGCGACGCCAGCCGGCCGCGCAGCGAGGCCGGTGCCACCTCGGAGATGTAGGTCGGCCCGATCACCGAGGCGATGCCGATGCCCAGGCCGCCGACGAACCGCCAGATCCCGAGGTCCCAGGCGGAGAAGGCGACGCCGGAGCCGATGGACGAGATGACGAACAGGACGGCGCCCAGCAGCATGACTTTCGGCCGCCCCCAGCGGTCGGCGAGCGCGCCGGCGAACCAGGCGCCCACCGCGGACCCGATCAGGGCGATGGCCACGACCAGGCCGGTGATCCCGGAGCCGAGCGCGAACCGCGACTCGATGGAGTCGACCGCGCCGTTGATCACCGAGGTGTCGAAGCCGAAGAGGAAGCCGCCGACCGCCGCCGCGATCGAGATGCCGGTCGCCCTGGCCGGGTGGGTGTCCGCCGGATCGACGAACCGGCCCTCCCGGTCCAACCGCTGCTCGCTCATCTGCCGGCCTCATCCTCCGGCGCGACGCCGGCGATCGACGTGTCGGTGGCGGGCCGCCACCGTCGGTGACCACGGTATGCCCGTCACCGGGTCTGCGCTCTTCGGGGGCCGCGCGCCGCGCGGAGTCGACGGTGCGAGCGCACGGACCTGCCGGCCGGGCGCCGCGGCCCTACGATCGGTGGATGAGTCGCACCGTCGTGACGGTGCCCGACGTCGTCGGCGCCGGGTACGCGGACGCCCGCCGGGTGGCCGTGGCCGCCGGTCTGCTGGTCGTCGGGGTCGCCCCCGACGGCACGCCGGTCCCCGACGACTCGGCCGGCCTGGTCGTCGAGCAGGACCCGCTGCCGGGCGAGGCGCTCCGCGCCGGCGACACGCTGCAGCTGCGGGTCGGCCGGCCGCCCGGGGGCGACCGCGAACCCCGGGACCCGGACCCGCTGACGCACACCGGCCACGGCGTCCCCACGGACCCGCCCGCCGAGCGCACCGATCCCGACGACGATCCGGATCTCGTCCCCGCCTGAGCGGTCCGGTCGAGGGGCGGTCCCGCCGGCGCCGGTGCCGGGCGCATGCTCTGCCGAGCCCGGCCGCCCGCAGCCGGCCGACCCGTGGAGCGCCGCATGTGGAATGACCTGCTGCACCTGGACGTGCCCGTCGCCGAGAAGATCCTCCGGACGGTGCTGGTCTACCTGGTGATCGTCGTGCTGTTCCGGCTCACCGGCAAGCGCATGATCGCGTCGTTGAACACCCTGGACTTCGTCGTGATGTTCCTGCTGTCCAACGTGGTCCAGAACGCGATCATTGGCAACGACAACTCGGTCACCGGCGGGGTGATCGGCGCCGTCACCCTGGTGCTGGCCAACGTCGCCGTCGACCGGCTGGCGTACGTCTCGCCGTGGTGGCGGCGCTGGATCGAGGGCACCCCGACGACGATCGTCGACCACGGGCACGTGCAGCGCCGCACGCTGCGCCGCGTCGGCATCCGGCAGGCCGAGGTGGACCACGCGGTGCGGATCCAGAACGGCAACGACATCTCCGACGTCTGGGCCGGGGTGCTGGAACCGACCGGGCAGTTCGTGCTGACCCTTCGGCAGGAGAAGCAGGGCGCCGACCACGGCGACGTCGCCGCGCTGGCCGAGCGGCTCGATCGCATCGAGCGGCTGCTCCGTGACACAGTCCGGGGGTGAGCGATCGGGACGGGGCGGGCGGCACTGCGACTCCGGCGGCACCTCCGGTGCTGGCCCGCGTCGAGGGCCGGCTCGGGCACCTGACGTTGAACCGGCCGAGCCGCATCAACGCGCTGGACATCCCGACGGTCCGGGCGGTGCTGCAGGCGCTGGACGCCTGGGAGGACGACCCGACGGTGGCCGTGGTGCTGGTCGACGGCGCCGGCGACCGCGGGCTGTGCGCCGGCGGGGACCTGCGCGCGATGGCGTCCGGGCTGTCCGGCGACGGGCCGCGGGCGGAGGACTTCCTGGCCGTCGAGTACCGGATGAACGCGCGGTTGGCGCACTACCGCACGCCGGTGGTGGCGTTCATGGACGGCATCGTGCTGGGCGGCGGCGTCGGCATCTCGGCGCACTGCGGGGTACGCGTGGTGACCGAGCGCTCCGTGGTCGGCATGCCGGAGACCGCCATCGGCATCTGTCCCGACGTCGGCTCGCTCCACCTGCTCGCCCGGGCGCCCGGCCGGCTGGGCGCCCACCTGGCGTTGACCGGCGCGCGGCTCGACGGGCCGGGCGCCGTGCACGCGGGGCTGGCCGACCACCTGGTGACCAGCGGGGATCTGGCCTCGGTGACGGCCCGGTTGCGGGACGGCGTGGTGCCGGAGCTGCCCGTGCCGCCGCCGTCGCCGCACCCGTCGTGGATCGACGAGTGCTATGCCGCGGACACGGTCGCCGGGGTGCTCGACCGGCTGCGCGCGCACCCGGACCCGGCTGCGGCGGAGGCCGCCCGCACGCTGGCGGCCATGTCGCCGACCGCCTGCGTCGCCACGCTGGAGGCGCTCCGGCGGGCGGCGACGCTGACGCTGGACGAGGTGCTGGCCCAGGACCTCGCGGTGTGCAGCCGGCTCTTCCACGAGCCGGACTTCGCCGAAGGGGTCCGCGCGGTGATCGTCGACAAGGACCGCGACCCGCACTGGCGGCCGGCCACGCTCGACGCGGTGGACCGGGACCGGGTGCTGTCGTTCTTCGATCCGGTCGACGCAGCGGCCCCGGGCCCGGCCCCGAGGGGCTGAGACCGGGGCCGTCGGGCAGCGGTGCGTCGGGGCCGGTCAGCCGGCCAGTCGCGACAGTGCGGCGTCGCCCGGGCGGACGGGCACCGGGCGCGCGGTGATCCCGGCCCGCTTCATCAGCGTCCGGACGTCGTCGGCCTGCTCGGGCAGCATCAGGGTGACGACCGTGCCGCCGGCACCGGCCCGCGCGGTGCGTCCCGAGCGGTGCAGGTACGCCTTGTGCTCGGCCGGCGGGTCCAGGTGGACCACCAGCTCCACGTCGTCGACGTGGATGCCGCGGGCGGCGATGTCGGTGGCGACCAGCACCTTGGCGGCGCCCGAGGCGAACGCGGCGAGGTTGCGCTCGCGGGCGTTCTGGGCGAGGTTGCCGTGCAGGTCCACGGCCGGGATGCCGTACTTGCTCAGTGCCGCGGCCCACTTCTTGGCGCCGTACTTGGTGCGGGTGAACAGCATCCGCCGGCCGCCGCCGGCCGCCAGCTCGCGGATGACCTGGGTGCGGTCGTCCTTGTCGATGGCGAAGACGTGGTGGGTCATGGTCTCGACCGGCGAGGTGTCCTCGTCGACCGCGTGCGTCACCGCGTCGGTGAGGAAATCGTCGACCAGGACGGAGATCCCGTTGTCCAGCGTGGCGGAGAACAGCAGCCGCTGGCCGTTCCGCGGGGTGGCCCGCAGCAGCCGGCGGACGCCGGGCAGGAACCCGAGATCGGCCATGTGGTCGGCCTCGTCGAGCACGGTGATCTCCACGGCGCCGAGATCGCAGTCGCCGCGGGCGATCAGGTCCTCCAGCCGCCCGGGGCACGCCACGACGATGTCCACGCCGGCCTGCAAGGCCGAGACCTGCGGACCGAAGCCCACGCCGCCGAAGACGGTGGTGGTGCGCAGGCCGACGGCGGCGGCCAGCGGCTGCAGCGTGCGGTGCACCTGCAGGGCCAGTTCCCGGGTGGGCAGCAGGACCAGGCCACGCGGGCGCCGCGGCGCGCTGCGGCGGCCGGCCAGCCGGGCGGCGAGCGGGACGGCGAACGCGATGGTCTTGCCCGAGCCGGTGCGGCCGCGACCCAGGACGTCCCGGCCGGCCAGCGTGCTGGGCAGGGTGGCGGCCTGGATCGGGAACGGGCTGACGGCGCCGAGCCGGGTCAGCGGCTCCAGCAGCGTCGCCGGCACGCCGAGCTCCGCGAACGACGGGACGTCGGCGAGCGCCGCTCCTGCGGCGCCGGCAGCGGTGGTGCTGCGCGCCGCCGTGCTGAACGGCGCGGTGGCCGCTGCCGGCTGACCGGCCGGCGCAGCGGTGGCCGGCGCAGCGGTGGAAGACCCGGCGGTGCGGGTCGTGCTGGTGGGGGTGGTGCTCGGCGGGGTCGCGGCGCCGGTGGCCGCAGCGGCGCCGCGTCCGCGGCCGGACCGGCGGCGGCGCGGTCGGCTGGTGCCGGCGGCCTGCGGGGATGCGGCGGCGTCGCGCGGTCCGCGGCGTTCGCCGCCGGCCGGGCGGCCGTCGGTGGTCGCGGCAGAGCCGGTGACGGAGCCGGTGACGGGGCCGGTGGTCGCCGGCCGCTGCCCGCGCCCGGCGGGCTGGTGCACGGCGGCGGTGGGGGCGCCGTCGACGAACGACCGCACGCCGAAGGCGGACGAGGTCCGCGGGGCGGCGCCGCGGCCGGCGGCGGGCGCGGTGCGGGCGGCCGGGCCGGAACGCTGCCCGCCGCGGCCGGCACCGCGGCGCTGCTGGGTGGGACGGTCGGAATGGCTGGGGGAGGTCACAGAGATCCTTGCTGCGCAGGCCGGAGCCAGGCGCGACGTCGAGAGGGTGGCCGTGGTGCTGGCCGACCCTGCGACGGGGCACAGGCTACGTGCGGCGGGACACCGCAGCGATGCGGTGCGCGACCTTCAGCAACGACCTCGGGGTGGTCCGACGGACCGCCACCGACAGGTCCAGGGTACCGGGGCCCCGGACCTGTCGGTGCGCAGCGGGGTGTCGCGTGCGCCATGCCGGCCGGTCCGCCCGTGCGCTCCTGCCAGCCCGGGTCGGTGACCCCTTCCCAGCGTCGCGCCCTGGCCCACGAGGCCGGCCGGCCTGCGGCTCAGACCTCCGCGCCGGCGAACTGCGCCCGGTACAGCCGGTCGTAGGCGCCGCCGAGCTGCAGCAGCTCCTCGTGGGTGCCCTGCTCCACGATCTGCCCGTCCTCCATGACCAGGATCAGGTCGGCATCACGGATCGTGGACAGCCGGTGCGCGATGACGAAGCTGGTGCGGTCGCTGCGCAGCGCGGCCATCGCCTGCTGCACCAGCACTTCCGTGCGGGTGTCGACGGAACTGGTGGCCTCGTCCAGGATCAGCAGCGCCGGGTCGGCGAGGAACGCGCGGGCGATGGTGATCAGCTGCTTCTCGCCCGCGCTGACGTTGTTGCCCTCCTCGTCGATCACCGTGTCGTAGCCGTCCGGCAGGCTGTGCACGAACCGGTCGACGTAGGTGGCGGTGGCGGCGGCGCGGATCTCGTCGCGGGTGGCGCCCGGCCGCCCGTACCCGATGTTGTCCGCGATCGTCCCGCCGAACAGCCAGGTGTCCTGCAGCACCATGCCGATGCGCGAGCGCAAATCCGCCCGCGTCATGTCACGGATGTCGACGCCGTCGAGAGTGATGCGACCACCGTCGATCTCGTAGAACCGCAGGACGAGGTTCACCAGCGTGGTCTTGCCGGCGCCGGTGGGGCCGACGATCGCCACGGTCTGCCCCGGAGCGGCCACCAGGGACAGGTCCTCGATGAGCGGCTGCTCCGGGCGGTACCGGAACGAGACGTCCTCGAACTCGACGCGGCCGCTGGTGCCCCGGGGGGACACCGCCGGCTCCGGGTCCGGGACCTGCTCCTCCTCGTCCAGCAGCTCGAAGACGCGCTCGGCGGAGGCGACGCCGGACTGCAGCACGTTGGCCATCGACGCCACCTGGCTGAGCGGCTGGGTGAACTGCCGGGAGTACTGGATGAACGCCTGCACGTCGCCCAGGGTCAGCGCACCGGAGGCCACCCGCAGCCCGCCGACCACGGCGACCAGGACGTACGTCAGGTTCCCGATGAACATCGTCGCCGGCATGATGATGCCGCTGATGAACTGGGCGCCGAACGAGGCCCGGAACAGCTCGTCGTTGCGGTCGGCGAACACCTGCTCGACGTCCGGCTGCCGCCCGAACACCTTGACCAGGCTGTGGCCGGTGAACGTCTCCTCGATGTGCCCGTTGAGCACGCCGGTGGTCCGCCACTGGGTGACGAACAGCTTCTGCGAGCGCTTGGCGATCGTGGCGGTGACCAGCATGGTCAGCGGCACGGCGACGACGGCGATCAGGGCGAGCAGCGGCGAGACGACGATCATCATCACCAGCACGCCGACGACGGTGAGCACCGAGGTGAGCAGCTGGCTCATGGTCTGCTGCAGCGACTGCGCGACGTTGTCGATGTCGTTCGTGACCCGGCTGAGCACCTCGCCGCGCTGCCGGCCGTCGAAGTAGGCCAGCGGCAGGCGGTTCAGCTTGGCCTCGACGTCGCCGCGCAGCGCCCGGACGGTGCGCTGCACGGCCCCGTTGAGCAGGTAGCCCTGCAGCCAGCCGAACACCGACGAGGCGACGTACAGCCCGAGCACCACCAGCAGGACGCGGCCGAGCGCCGGGAAGTCCACACCCTGGCCGGGCACCAGGGTCGTGCCGGACAGCACGTCCGCGAACGTGTCCCGGCCCTGGGCGCGGGCCTGCGCGACCGCCTCGGCCTGGGTGATGCCGGGTGGCAGCTGCCGGGCCAGCACCCCGGCGAAGATCAGGTCGGTGGCGTGACCGAGGATCTTCGGTCCCAGCACGGACAGCACGACGCTGACCACACCCAGCGCGACGACGGCGGCGACCACCGCCCGCTCCGGGGCCAGCCGGCCGAGCAGGCGGCGGGCGGAAGGCCCGAAGTCCAACGACTTCTCGGCCGGCATGCCCATGCCGCCCCACGGGCCACCGCCGCGGCGCTGCCCGCCGGCGGAACGGATCGTGGCCCGGTCCTCCTCGGACTGGCCGCCGCCGCGGCGGTGGGCGCCCGGCGTCCGGATCTGCGGCGCGGTCATGCCGCCACCTCCGACATCTGCTGCGAGCGGACGATCTCGGCGTAGGTCTCGCAGGTGGTGAGCAGTTCCTCGTGGCGGCCGCGGCCGACCACCCGGCCGTCCTCCAGCACCAGGATCTCGTCCGCATCCAGCACGGTCGACACCCGCTGGGCCACCACGACGACCGTGGCGTCGGCGGTCACCGGGCGCAGCGCCGCGCGCAGCCGCGCGTCGGTGGCCAGGTCGAGCGCCGAGAACGAGTCGTCGAACAGGTAGATCTGCGGTCGGCGCACCAGCGCCCGGGCGATGGCCAGCCGTTGCCGCTGGCCGCCGGACACGCTGGTCCCGCCCTGGGACACCGGCGCCTCGAGCCCGCCGGGCATGGCCTCGACGAAGTCCCTGGCCTGGGCGATCTCCAGCGCCCGCCACAACTCGTCGTCGGTGGCGTCCGGGTTGCCGTAGCGCAGGTTGCTGGCGACCGTGCCGGAGAACAGGAACGGCCGCTGCGGGACGAGACCGATGCGGCTCCAGAGATCCTGGGGGTCGTGGTCGCGCACGTCCACGCCGTCCACCCGGACACTGCCGGCGGTGACGTCGAACAGCCGCGGCACCAGGGACAGCAGTGTGGTCTTGCCGGCGCCGGTGGAGCCGATGACGGCCGTCGTCCGCCCGGGCTCGGCGCGCAGGGTGACGTCCCGCAGCACCGGTTCCGGCGCACCCGGGTAGCCGTACTGCACCGCGTCGAACTCGAGCAGCCCGGCCCGGGTCGCGGGGGTGACGGGTTGCGCCGGCGGCCGCACCGAGCTCTCGGTGGTCAGCACGGCCATGATCCGGTCCGCGGACACCGACGCCCGCGGGATTATCACCGCCATGAAGGTCGCCATCATCACCGACATCAGGATCTGCAGCAGGTAGCTCAGGAACGCCATCAGCGAGCCGACCTCCATCCGGCCGGCGTCCACCCGGTGCCCGCCGAACCACAGCACGGCCACCGACGACACGTTGAGCACCAGCATGACCGTCGGGAACATCAGCGCCATCAGGCGTCCTGCACGCAGGGCGGTCGCGGTGACCGCGTCGTTGGCCTCGCCGAAGCGGCGTGTCTCCTGCGGCTCCCGGACGAACGCCCGGACCACCCGGATGCCGGTGATCTGCTCGCGCAGGATGCGGTTGATGCTGTCGATGCGGGTCTGCATGAGCCGGAACTGCGGCACCATCCGCGTGACGATCAGCGAGATCAGCACCACCAGAACGGGCACCGAGACCAGCAGCAACCAGGACAGCTGGGCGTCCTGGCGCAGCGCCATGATCACTCCGCCGATGCACGAGATCGGCGCCGCCACCAGCAGTGTGCAGCTCATCAGGACCAGGACCTGCACCTGCTGCACGTCGTTGGTCGTGCGGGTGATCAGCGACGGCGCGCCGAACTGCTGCACCTCGCGGTCGGAGAACTCGCCGACCCGGTGGAACAGCGCGCCGCGCACGTCGCGGCCGAAGGACATCGCCGTCCTGGCCCCGAAGTACACGGCGGTGACGGAGCAGGCGATCTGGATCAGGGTGACACCGAGCATGACGGCGCCGCGGTCGAGGATGTAGCCGGTGTCGCCGCGCGCGACGCCGTTGTCGATCAGTTCGGCGTTCAGGCTCGGCAGGTACAGCGAGGCGATCGTGCCGATGAGCTGGAACAGCAGGACGGCGGCCAGCGGCCCGGTGTACGGGCGCAGCCGTGTGCGGAGCAGGCGGAGCAGCATGGACCCTCCGTGGGCGGGAACGGGCGAGGTGGAACGGCGTGCGGCCGGCGGCGCGACGGGGCCGGCGCGTTCGGGTGGCGCGAGAACCGTTGTGGTCGCAGGTGTGCGCGAGGCTGGGGGACGGCCCTGCGGGCACGTCCGGTGCGCGGGCGCCGGGCCGCTGCCTCCGCCGACGCGTCCGGCGCGGGTCCACCGCCGCGGGCTCAGGGGCCGTGCCGGCGGACCCCGTCGAGCAGCACGGCCACGATCTGTCCGGTCTCCATCGCGTGGCCGCCGGCCAGGCGCGGGTGCGTGCCCGCCACCACCAGGGCGCGCAGCAGCCGCGCCACCTCGGTCGGTGGCAGCCGCAGCTCGTCGGCGTGCGGTTCCAGCAGCCGGCACATCCGGACCAGCAGCGGATCCTCGAGCGGCAACGACGGCGGCCGGCGTCCGGCGCCGGGCGGCGGCCCGCTCTCGAAGGTGCGCAGGGCACCGAGCACGGACCACACCTGCCGCAGCCGGCCGGTGGCGATGTCGGCGGCGGCGGTGAGCAGCTCCCGCAGCGGTCGGGAGGGATCCAGTGCCTCCAGCATCGCCAGGTCCGGGGCGGGGTCGGTGACGGTCCGGACGACCTCGTCGAGCACTGCCTGCTTGTCGGTGAAGACCCGGAAGATCGTGCCCTCCGCAACGCCCGCGGCGTCGGCGATCTGCCGCGTCGTGACGGCGGGGCCGTGCTGGGCGACGAGCGGGATGGCGGCCGCGACGATCGCCGCGCGCCGCTCCTCGGGGGGCATCGGCGCGGCGCGGCCGCCGGTGGTGCGCGCGGCGCCGCCCCGGACCCGTCCCGCACCGGACCTACCGGCGGCGTGACCGGCGTCCGGGTCGGCGGTGGGGGGCATGGCAGGGACACTAACTGAGTGAGTACTCACTCACAAGTGGTTTCGCCGACAGCCGATGAGCTGCCCTGGGTCCGGGCACGGCGGGGCCGGGGCGGGGAGGTCCGGCGTCCGTACCCGTCACCGGCGGACGGTCGCCGGCACCCGCCCGGTGCGGACCCTGGCCGGCGGCCCGAGCGGCCGGCGGCCGGCGGCTGGCACCCGTCGCCGGCCGCCGGCAGGGGACTGTCGGGGGTGGTGTCTATCGTCGTGGCCATGAGCGACTCCGACGACACCATCGGCGGCACCCGGCCCGACCCGGACAACACCGCCAGCAAGGACCCGTCCGACTGGGTCACCGGCGACGAGCCGATGACCGGCCCGCAGCGCAGTTACCTGGACACCCTGGCCCGCCAGGCCGGCGAGGAGCTGCCCGCGGACCTGACCAAGGCGCAGGCCTCCGAGCAGATCGAGCGGCTGCAGGAGGAGACCGGTCGGGGCCAGTGACCCTCGCGGTTCCCCGCTGCGGGATCGAGCCACTGTCGGTGGTCCGCCGCACAATGACCGGGTGACCACCCCGCCAGCTCCGGCCGACCCGGCGGAAGCGCTGCTGCGCTTCTCGCCGGTCGTCCGTGACTGGTTCACCGCGAGCTTCGCGGCACCCACGGCCGCGCAGGCCGGCGCCTGGGACGCCATCGGGCGCGGCGAGCACACCCTGGTGGTGGCGCCGACCGGGTCCGGCAAGACCTTGGCCGCGTTCCTGTCCGCCATCGACCGTCTGGCGTCGACGACCGGGCGTCCCGCCGGTGCCGGTCGCTGCTCGGTGCTGTACCTGTCGCCGCTGAAGGCCCTGGCCGTCGACGTCGAGCGCAACCTGCGGTCCCCGCTCATCGGGATCGGCGCACTCGCCGCCCGCACGGGCGTCGCGCTGCCGGAGATCAGCGTGGCGGTCCGCTCCGGGGACACGTCCGCGGTCGACCGGCGGTCCTTCGGCCGCGAGGGCGCGGACATCCTGATCACCACGCCGGAGTCGCTGTTCCTGCTGCTCACCAGCCGGGCCCGGGAGATGCTGACCGGGATCACGACGGTGATCGTCGACGAGGTGCACGCCGTCGCCGGCACCAAGCGCGGCGCCCACCTGGCCGTCTCGCTGGACCGGCTGGACGCCCTGCTCGAGTCGCCCGCGCAGCGGATCGGCCTCTCGGCGACGGTCCGCCCCCTCGAGGAGGTCGGCCGGTTCCTCACCGGCGGCCGCCCGGTCACCGTGGTGCGGCCGCCGTCGACCAAGCAGATCGACGTCGACGTCGTCGTCCCGGTCGAGGACATGTCGCAGCTCGGCCAGCCCACCGACGACCTGTCCGGCCCGGCCGCCGGGGAGGTGGCCCGCAGCAGCATCTGGCCGCACGTCGAGGAGCGCGTCGTCGACCTGATCGAGGGCCACCGGTCGACCATCGTCTTCGCCAACTCCCGGCGGCTCGCCGAGCGGCTGACCGCCCGCCTCAACGAGATCCATGCCGAGCGGCTCGCCGTCCGGGACCCCGACGAGGACACGACCGGTGCCGCCGGTGGCGCGGGCGGTGCTGTGGCCGCTGTCGCTGCCGGCGGGGGGACCGCGGCGTCCCGGCCGGCCGGGGCGCCGGCGCAGCTGATGGCGCAGTCCGGAGCCAGTTCCGGCGCGGCACCGGTGCTCGCCCGGGCCCACCACGGCTCGGTGTCCCGCGAGCAGCGGTCGCTCATCGAGGAACAGCTCAAGACGGGTCTGCTGCCCGCGGTCGTCGCCACCTCGTCGCTCGAACTCGGCGTCGACATGGGCGCCGTCGACCTGGTGATCCAGGTGGAGTCGCCGCCGTCGGTGTCCAGCGGCCTGCAGCGCATCGGCCGGGCCGGCCACCAGGTCGGTGCGCCCAGCCACGGCGTGATGTTCCCGAAGTACCGCGGCGATCTGGTGTCCTCCGCCGTCGTCGCGGACCGCATGCGGGACGGCCGCATCGAGTCGCTGGCGGTGCCGGGCAACCCGCTGGACGTGCTGGCCCAGCAGGTCGTCGCCATCTGCGCGATGGACGAGATCACCGTCGACGAGTTGCACGCGCTGGTCCGCCGGTCGGCCCCGTACGCGGCGCTGGGCCGCGGGGCGCTCGAGTCGGTGCTGGACATGCTGTCCGGTCGCTACCCCAGCGAGCAGTTCGCCGAGCTGCGGCCGCGGCTCACCTGGGATCGGGTCACCGGCCGGCTCACCGCCCGGCCCGGGGCGCAGCGGCTGGCCGTCACCTCCGGCGGCACCATCCCGGACCGCGGCCTGTTCGGCGTCTTCCTGGCCGGCGCCGAGGCCGGCAGCCCCGGCCGGCGGGTGGGCGAGCTCGACGAGGAGATGGTCTACGAGTCGCGCGTCGGCGACGTGTTCGCCCTGGGCTCGAGCTCGTGGCGGATCGTCGAGATCACCCACGAGCAGGTGCTCGTCGTGCCCGCCCCCGGGCTGCCGGGCCGGCTGCCGTTCTGGAAGGGCGACGCGCTCGGTCGGCCCGCGGAGCTGGGCGCCGCCCACGGCGAGTTCGTCCGGGAACTCACCGCGCTGCCCCCGCCCGCCGCGCGCGAGCGGCTCGCGGCGTCCGGGCTCGACGCCTGGGCCTCGGAGAACCTCTTGACCTACCTGGCCGAGCAGACCGCGGCGACCGGCGTGCTGCCGGACGAGCGGACGATCGTCGTCGAGCGGTTCCGCGACGAGCTGGGCGACTGGCGGCTGGTCGTCCACTCGCCGTGGGGCGCCGCGGTGCACGCGCCGTGGGCCTTGATCATCGCGGCCCGCATGCGGGAGCGGTACGGGGTGGACGTGCAGGCCATGCACGCCGACGACGGCATCGTGCTGCGGTTGCCGGACGTGGAGTACGAGGGCGGCGACGAGCCGCAGCTCGCGGACCTCATCGCGCTGGACCCGGACACCGTCACCGCGGACGTCACGCGCGAGATCGGCGGCTCCGCCGTGTTCGCCTCCCGCTTCCGGGAGTGCGCCGGGCGCGCGCTGCTGCTGCCGCGCCGGCAGATCGGCAAGCGTCAGCCGCTGTGGCAGCAGCGGCAGCGGGCGGCGCAGCTGCTCGAGGTGGCGGCCGGGTACCCGACGTTCCCGATCGTCGCCGAGGCGGTCCGCGAGTGCCTGCAGGACGTGTTCGACGTCGGCGCCCTCGCCGAGCTGATGCGGCGGATGGCGCAACGGTCGGTGCAGCTGGTCGAGGTCTCGACGGAGGCGCCGTCGCCGTTCGCCCGGTCGCTGCTGTTCGGCTACGTCGCCCAGTTCCTCTACGAGGGCGACAGCCCGCTGGCCGAGCGGCGTGCCGCCGCGCTGACCGTGGACCCGGCGCTGCTGGCCGAGCTGCTCGGCGGCGGCGACGGTCTGTCCCTGCGCGACCTGCTCGACCCGGCCGCGGTCACCGCGACCGAGGCCGACCTGCAGCGGTTGTCCGAGCCGCGCCGGGCCCGCACGGTCGACGAGATCGCCGACCTGCTCCGGATCCTCGGTCCGCTGACCGACGACGAGATCGCGGCCCGCACCTCCGTGGAGGATCCAGCGGCGGCCGTCGCGTCGCTGGTCGCGGCCCGCCGAGCGATCGGCGTGCGCATCGGCGGCGTGCCCCGCTGGGCCGATCCGGTGGACGCCGGCCTGCTGCGCGACGCCCTCGGCACGGCGCTGCCGCCGGGCATCGCGGAGTCGTTCCTCGAGCCGGCGCCCGACCCGCTCGGCCGGCTGCTCGCCCGGTACGCCCGGTGTCACGGCCCGTTCACCGCCGCGGAACCGGCCGCGGTGTTCGGCCTGGGTGTCGCGGTGGTCACCGACGCGCTGCGCCGGCTGGCCGGGACCGGGCGGGTCGCCGAGGGCGAGTTCCGCCCGCTGGGGGCCGCGCGGGTGGGCAGTGCCGCGAGCTGGGATCCGGTCGCGGCGGGCGAGTCGGCGTCCGGCCGCGAGTTCGTCGACGCCGAGGTGCTGCGGCTGCTGCGCCGGCGCTCGCTGGCGGCGCTGCGGGCCGAGGTCGAGCCGGTGCCGCCGGTGGCGCTGGCCCGTTTCCTGCCCGCCTGGAACGGTATCGGCGCCGGCCGCAGCGACCGGCGCGGCCGCGGCTCCGACGCCGTGCTGCGCGCGGTCGAGCAACTCGCCGGCGCGGTGGTCCCGGCGTCCGCGCTGGAGCCGCTCATCCTGTCGGCGCGGGTGCCGGGGTACCAGCCGGCGATGCTGGACGAACTGATGGCGGCCGGCGAGGTGCTGTGGACCGGGCACGGCGCGCTCGCCGGCGACGACGGCTGGGTGTCGCTGCACCTGGCGGACTCCGCGGCGCTCACCCTGCCGTTGCCCTCGGCGGACGCCGATCTGGTCGACCCGGCCGGTGCCGACCGTCCCGACCTCCCGGAGGCCACCTCGCCCGGTACCGGGGCGAGTGCGGAACCCGACGGGGTCGCCGGCGCGGCCCCACCGGCGGTGTCCGGTGAGCTGCACCGGCGGCTGCTGGCGGTGCTGGCCCGCGGCGGGGCGTTCTTCTACGGCGCGCTGGCCGAGGAGGTGGGCCGGGACGGCCCCGTGGCCGACGCCGCGCTGGTCGAGGTGCTGTGGGACCTGGTGTTCGCCGGGCTGGTCACCGGCGACACCCTGGCGCCGCTGCGGGCGCGGCTGGCCGGCGGGCGGACGACGCACCGGCAGTCGGCCGGCTCGCCGCGGACCCGCCGGCCGGGGATGTCGGGCCTGGCGCTGCTGTCCGCCGGGCGCACCGGCCGCGGCGGGCGCACCGGGCCCGCGGTGCGGCGGAACGGGCCGCCGTCGGCGGCCGGGCGGTGGTCGCTGCTGCCGGAGGTCGAGACGGACCCCACGGTCCGAGCGCACGCGGCGGCCGAGGTCCTGCTGGACCGGCACGGCGTCGTCACCCGCGGCGCCGTGGTCGCCGAGGGCACCCCGGGCGGCTTCGCCGCCGCCTACCGGGTGCTGTCGGCGTTCGAGGAGGCCGGGCGGGTGCGTCGCGGCTACTTCATCGAAGGGCTGGGCGCGGCGCAGTTCGCCACCGCCGGTGCGGTCGACCGGCTGCGGGCCTTCGCGCCGGAGCCGTCCGAGGAGCCGCGCGGCGGCGGGACGCTGGACGCGGTCGTACTTGCCGCCGCCGACCCGGCGAACCCGTACGGCGCCGCCCTGCCGTGGCCGGCGGTCACCGCGGAGGGGGAGCGGCACCGGCCGGCCCGCCGGGCCGGAGCCATGGTGGCGCTGGTGGACGGTGCGGCGGTGCTCTACACCGAGCGTGGTGGCCGCAGCCTGCTGTCCTTCGACACCGACCGGCAGGTCCTCAAGGCCGCCGCCGACGCGCTGGCCGCCGTGGTCACCCGCTCGGCGCTGCGCGGGCTGACGGTCGCGCGGGTGGACGGTGTCGAGGCGCTGGCCGCCGGCGGTCCGGTGGTCGACGCCCTGCTCGAGGCCGGGTGGTCGGTGACGCCGCGCGGCCTGCGGCTGCGGTCCGGGCCGGGCGCGTCGCCGGGACCGCATCGGTGAGCGGCCGTCCGCGGGGGCGACGGCGGTCCGCGGCGTCGTCCGCCTTCGCTGACCTGCACCGCTCCGCGGCCACGACTCCGGCCGACGGCTGGGCGCTCGCCGGTGGTGCCCGTGCCCGAGGGTGACACGGTGCTGCGCACCGCGCGCCGGATGGACCAGGCGCTGTCCGGCCGGGAGCTGCTGCGCACCGACCTGCGCTGGCCGTCGCTGGGCGGCGTCGACCTCGCCGGCCGGCCGGTGCTGGAGACGGTGTCCTACGGCAAGCACATCCTGACCCGGCTCGGAGCCGCGCCGCGCGGTGCTGCCCGGGTGCCGACCGCGCCGGACGGTCCGCTCACCCTGCGCTCGCACCTGCGGATGGACGGCCGCTGGCAGATCGTCGACCGCGGGTTCTGGCCGCGCGGAGGCGGCGCCCGGGTGCGCGCCGTGCTCGCCGGGCCGGACTGGACGGCCGTCGGCTACTGGCTCGGATTGCTCGACCTGGTCCCGACGGCCGACGAGCCGCTGCTGATCGGCCACCTCGGGCCGGACATCATGGCCGACGCCTGGCAGAGCGGCGATCCCGGCGACCCCGGCGACCCCTTGCCCGGGAGCGCCGCCGAGGGCGTCCGGCGGGTCCGCCAGTGGCCGGACCGGACCATCGGCGCGGCGCTGCTGGACCAGACCGGCGTCGCCGGCATCGGCACCATGTACATGGCCGAGACCCTGTTCCTGGAACGGATCTCGCCGTGGACGCCGGTCCGTGAGGTCGACGTCCCGGCCGTGCTGCAGCGGGCCAGGACACTGCTGCTGCACGGTGCCCGCAGCGCCATCCCGACGACCACCGGCAGCACGGTCAAGGGCCGCGAGGTGTGGGTGCACGCCCGGTCCGGCAAGCCGTGCCACCGCTGCGGCACCACGGTGCGGGTGGCGATGGTCGGCCAGCCGCCGAAGGAGCGGACGGCGTTCTTCTGCCCGGTGTGCCAGCCCGGGCCGGCCCCCGCCGGCGCCGAGCGGGTGCCGGCGCCGCTCGGGTCGAACCCGGCGTTCGGAAACAACCGCAATCCCGCCGGCTACCGGCCGCGGCGCTGACCCGGCGGTAGGTTCCCCGCATGTCCCCGTCGCGCACGCCCGCGATCGAGCTGGACGTCGCCGGCCGCCCGGTCCGGGTGACCAGCCCCGACAAGGTCTACTTCGCCGAGCGCGGGCTGACGAAGCTCGACGTGCTGCAGTACTTCGTGGCCGTCGGCGACGGGATCATGACGGCGCTGCGCGACCGGCCGACGACCCTGGAGCGCTGGCCGAGCGGCTGGTTCGAAGGGGCGACGCTGTCCACCCGGCAGGACAACCGCGGCGACGCCTTCTACTCCAAGCGCGTGCCCACGAGCGCCCCGGACTGGGTGGAACCCGTCGAGATCACCTTCCCGTCCGGCCGGACCGCGGAGGAGGTGTGCCCGTCGGAGCTGGCGGTGGTGGTCTGGGCGGCGAACCTGGGGACGCTGCGGTTCCACCCGTGGCCGGTGCGCCGGCCGCTCGTCGACGAGCCCGACCAGCTCCGCATCGACCTGGACCCGCAGCCCGGCACCGACTTCTCCGACGCCGCCTTCGTGGCGTTGCAGGCGCGGGAGCTGCTGGAGGAGCTGGGTCTGCAGGGCTGGCCCAAGACGTCCGGTGGCCGCGGCGTGCACCTGTACGTGCCGATCGAGCCGCGCTGGACGTTCACCCAGGCGCGGCGAGCGGTGCTGGCCTTCGGCCGGGAGCTGGAGCGGCGGCTGCCGGACCGGGTGACGACCAGCTGGTGGAAGGAGGAGCGCGGCGAGCGCATCTTCGTCGACTTCAACCAGATGGCGCGCGACCGCACCATGGCCAGCGCCTACTCGGTGCGGCCGAACGCCCGCGCCACCGTCTCCGCGCCGCTGCTGTGGGACGAGCTGCCCGACGTGACACCGGAGGACTTCGACGTGGTCTCGATGCCGGCCCGGTTCGCCGAGGTCGGCGACCGCCACGCCGGCATCACCGACCAGGCCTTCGCGCTGGACGGCTTGCTGGAGCTGGCCGAGCGGCACGAGCGCGACTTGGGCCTGGGTGACGCGCCCTACCCGCCGGAGTACCCGAAGATGCCCGGCGAGCCCAAGCGGGTGCAGCCGAGCCGGGATGCGTCCCGACCAGCCAGAATCCCTCGTGCCTAGCAAAGTTGCGAGTGGCACAACGCTCACTCACCGGATCACCCATACGCGTGGCGTCCCGTATGCAAGACCTGCACCGGTCTTGCGCGCGCCATCTGCGCGCCGAGGGCCGTAGTGACCGCACCGCCGTCATCTACGGCGGGCCGTGCGATTCTTCTCAGGCCGGCTCAAGGTGCAGGGCAGGTCCGCCACCATCGACGAGCTGGACCGGGCAGCGATCCGCGAGTGGCTGGCCACCCACGCCGACCGGCTCGAGCCGTCCACCGTCAAGACGCGGCACCGCGGCATGTACCGCTTCGGCGCCTGGCTGGTGGGCAAGGGCGAGCTCACCGACCACCCGATGAAGGGCATGGCGCAGCCGGTGCCCAAGGTGACGCCGGTACCGGTGCTGTCCGACGATGGTCTCGGCCGGGTGCTCAAAGCATGCAAGGGCGCGCTGACTTCACGGCACGTCGGGACGAGGCCGTGATCCGGATGCTGCTGGACTGCGGGCTGCGCGTCTTCGGACTCTGCGGGCTGCGCGTCGCCGACGTGAACCCGGCCAATCAAATGGCGCTCGTCAACGGGAAGGGCAACAAAGTCCGGGCGGTCTACTTCGGGCACCGCACCGCCGCCGCCGGCGATCTATTACCTGCGACGCCGCGGTGCACATCGCTGGTCGTCGTTTGACTTCCTGTTTCTCACCCAGCGCGGACCGCTACTACCTGATGGCGCCCGCGAGCGAGTACGGCTGCTCGGGCCAACGGGCCGGGATCAAAGCCTTCCACCCGCGCATGTTCCGGCACACCTCGCGCACGACCTCCTGATGGCCGGCGGTCAGGAACCTGATCTCAAACGACTCGCCGGTTGGACCTCTGACGTGATGTTGGAGCGGTATGGAGCCTCGGCCTCCGGTTCGCGAGCGAGACGAGCAGCGCAGTCGCTACGCAGGGTCTCAGCCACCGTGGTCGAGTTACACCGGATAGATGAGGACCTGGCCAGCGGGCAGAGGACGGTCGTCCTAAGAGACCTATCCTCCTTTAACCGGCCCACCTAGCCCTGTGCGTTAGGCTGGACTTACAGCGCCCGCCATGGAGATGGCGAACTCGGGCGGTCACTCTGAGGTCACCGCACAGCAGTGGGCACCCGGTGAGACCCGAGAGGTGACTCACGGTCATGCCCGTAACTGACCGGAGGCTGGCTGCGACCATCCCGGCGCCTGAATCCTGTGCACGTACTACCAACCGACCGGCGCGCACCGCGAAAGCGTGCGCGGCACGGATGGCTTCATTCGAGGCCAAGGTCGATCCCGACGGCGTACTTGCACCGGACGCGAGCAGTAGTCGAGGGGAATACCGGCGGCAAGGCGCACTTCGCTCGCTTCTCTCTGAAGTCAGCGCAGGCCCGGCGTCGGGCTCGATCGCTGACCGCCGAAGCAGACCAGGCGGACGCTGAGCTGTCTTCCGTTGCGGGAGACCCGGATGCGTTAGCAAGGGTCTGCAGTACGACAACGCGCAGGTGGTGACCCTTCTGCAAGCTGATCGGCGCACTGCAGACGAAGGGCCTCAGCGCGGCCCTGATCGACCAGATCGCCTCCGCGGGTGTCGACGGCTGTGGGGCCACGGCGGCAGCGCTACATGCCGCCACGGCCGCCCCAGAGCCATCAACGGCACAGTCGACACGACCAACCGCACCGCCCCGCCCTCGGCGCCCAAGTCGCCAACTCTATGTTAGCCGCCGGCAACAGCGCCGCCGCCTGGCCAAGTGCGGTCCAAGGGGGCTCGATCGAGGCCATGGCGCGCCGGCTCGCCGGCACCATCGTCGGCCGATGACGTCGCCCTCAAGATCCACAGCCCATCCCGCGTCTTCCACGAGCTGGGCGTCCGCCTGGCCGTGAACAACCTCGTGTCTATCCCCGCAGGTCGCAGGCAACGGCGGCGGCGGCTACTGCGCCCGGCCGCAGATCAACCTCGGAGACAGCAAGGACTACGTCGGCGACCGTCAGATCACCAACATCGTCCGAGTTGAGATCGACAACAACAACACCTAGCTCGTCCACGCTTACGCCAAGGCCGAGAGCCAGTATCGATGCGCACCACCCAGAATGTCGCCCAGGCCATCGGCATCGCCGTTCGGGCGGCGCTTCTCACGGCGCACCGCCTATCGGTGGGCGTCGACGCCCGCTGGTCCTTCGTGTAAGCCGGCGCCAACGAGGCCTACCGACCGTCAGTGGAGTTCGGGACGGCACATCGTGCGACGTCGGCGCCCTGCAGTACGTGCTGGAGGACGTCCTCGCTAACGGCGGACAGAGCTACTCTGCGGGTAAGACTGCGCTGGTCGCCGACGTCAACGGGGCGTAAATCATCGTCGGGATCCTGGGGTCGGTGACTCGGTGGTGAAGGACCCGATGCAACGACACGTCCGTCACCTGCTACCCGCGGTAACCGGCGGGTCGCTCAGCGAGCTGCTGGCAGCGGCGGTACGGTTCGAGGGAGCACCCACCGCCGACCGCACGCACCGAACGACCGATTGGAGGGGCAGCCTTGCGCTCCGCTGACCTGCCACTGCTTTTGGCGAGCTCGGTCAGCGACCCGGAATCCAGTTCCTACCCGCTGGACCGAATCCGCATGCAGAAGGCCGTCTTCCTCATATGCAAGCGCGGTGCTAAGTCATGGTCCGAGTTATTCGATTACGAGCCGTACAACTGGGGACCCTACTCGTCGTCGTTGACTGCGGCGATCCGCGGACTTACAAACCGTGGGGATCTTGAGACGCGACCCTTTCCTGGCAGCGCCTACGGTGAGCACAGGACGACGCCGTCGGGAGAGCAGAAGGCCGAAGCGGTTTGGTCGCAGCTAGCACCACAAGAGCGTCAATTCGTGAAGGCCGTTAAGCGCTACGTTACTAATACGTCCTTCCAGAAGCTGCTGCGCGAGGTGTACGCTGCCTTCCCCGATTACGCATCCAAGAGTCACTTCACCGGCTGATGACCGTCGCTGTCGGACTTGTCTGCCGCGACGGCGTGCTGGTTGCGTCTGACAGTATGGCGACCGACTCACAACAAGTTGCGATGCGGTCCGTCAAGGTCCGTTGCGTGGCCGGCTATCCGATCATTTGGACTGGCGCTGGCTCGGTCTACACACTCGAGGAAGTTGCCGCCGAGCTGCAAACGCTAGAGGCATCCTCCGGGTCCGGTGGTCAACCAGTTAAGTCCTTCACCGAACCCAACCTTTCTGCCGTCCGCGCTAAGCTCCAGGGCTTGATCCACAAGGGCATGAAGCGAGCTTACGGGACCGCCCTAACGACGAATCCGAACGCTCAGGGGCAAAATCAGATACTCCCTGGATTCGGCGCCAATCTCCTGGTCCTTGGCTACAGTGCCAGTGTGCCGTGGTTCCTCGAGTTCGATCAAACTGGAGTCGTCAACTGGCACACGGAGCATTCCTTCTACGCCACTGGAAGTGGCGGTTCATTCGCGACGGTGGCCCTGAGTCTGATGCGGCACCACGTGACCAGTGACCTAAGCCTTGAGCAGGGCATGTTGCTCGCCTACCGAACGATTGACACCACGATCGAAGTGTCAACGTTTGGTGTGGGACCACCCGTGCAGATGGCAATCTGTGACGCAGGGGGCGCTCGAGTGTTGTCCTCGGACGAGGTTGAACAGGTGCGCATAGGAGTTGACCGTTGGAAGGAACTCGAGCGAGAGACGCTGTTGATCGGGCAGGATGACGGCACGCCGGATTCTGTCTCGAACGACCTCCCGGAACTTGACGCCTGAGACTGTCGCGTCGGAGCTACTAGATCTCCGCCAGGATCTGCACCTTTCGAGCGGCATGATCGTCAGCCGTGATGAGTCCCTGTTGCATCAGCGCGTCGAGCTGACGGAGACGTCCGGCCACGGAGTTCCCTTCGTCTGCGGCAGCCTGCGCCGCGGCATACGCCTGCGCCTCCACCGCTGCGGCAGACGCCCGCTGGCGCTCGATGGCCAGCCGTTCCTTCTCCGCCTTGATCTCCGCCTTGCTGTTCGCCTCCATGACCTTGACCTTGCGGTCATCCTTCGAACGGTAGTTAACAGCGCCGAGCGTGCTCAGGCTGGCGGCTTTGCGGATCAGACCCACTGGTGGCTCCCTAGATGAGCGGACGATTCGGACAATATGCGTGACGGGCCAGTCAGGTGCAGTCGCTCGGAAGTGTGTAGACGGTGATGCTCAGGACGCCAGCAGGGCCAGCGCCTCGGCCAGGTCCCGCTGCAACTGAGCTGTCTGGGCAATCGTGAGATCGGGACCCGGCGCTCTATTGCCGTGGACGTAGAAGTCCGCCACCTGCTTGCGGCGGCCGCCGGCTTTGCCTTCGCACTGAGACAGCTGGAAGCCCGACGGCCAGGACCGTCGGTGCGTGCGGGTGCGGGCGACCCTGGCGTGGAACTCGTCGGTCGTCTAGGGGCAGGTGCCGTCGCATCAAGCGGCAAAGCCACAGGTGCCATCAACCGGAGTGAGGGCCGCGCCGTACGCGGCCAGCAGCTCGTCGACCTGCGCCTGCACCGCGGCCGCCTAGGCGTCGGTCAACACTGCTTAAAGTGCCGCCGGCAGTTTGTCCGCGGCTGCTCGAGGGTTAGCGTGGCTACGCCGGTCACGCAGTCGTCGTACCCGTCCGCCGTCCGACCCACTCCCCCTCGACCTGGATCTCGGGCGCTTCCCGCACCATACCGACCGCAGGCGTATGAGACCACTTCACACGCTCGGTGGGCCTGTCGAACGCGAGCCGCCGATACAGGCGCGGGTGTGGAAGCGAGCCACCGGCCTCGCGGGTGGCCGGCTGCAACGGCGCGGCGTCGCCGGAGCCGCAGCTCGATCCGCACGACGCGCACCAGCGACCAGATCGCGAGGGCCGACCACACCAGCGCTTAAGAAGAGCAGGAATTGGCCGGTCCCCCGGATGCGTCCGGTGAACCAACAGGTAGCCGTCCTCGGATTAGTATGATCCTTCACGGCCAAGCGAGACGGCGTATAGACGCGCATCTAGAGACTGTTGCCTATCGGAGATTGCGGCGGGCGGCACTAGTGCTGAGTACATCAACCGCCCTGGTGCGCGTGCGGCAGCGCTCGGCACCGGTCCTTCGCTATATTTGCCCCGCCGGAGGAGCGACAAGGATCTTGACTGCCGCGTCGGTCCGGGCATTGGGTGGAAGGCCCATGGCGCTACGACTCGTCAGATCTAAGCGCTCAAGACGGCATCTGCGTCGCCAGTGCGCCTACCGCGAGGTGTTGGCGGAAATCCCGACGAAGAGCACTAATGCGACTTTAGTGGCGGCTGTTCTCAGCTATTAGGTCGTCAACCAGCCGTCGATCCAAAGCCCCGGTTCGGTCAGCTTTCTGACGAAGTCGCCCCTTGCGCACAACGGCTTTTAGGCACGAGTAACATCCGTTGTCATCAAGATATTGCGCGATTGCACGCTTCTTGTCAAGGCCTCTTGCATTGCCATTGATCGTTTCCATCAAGTAAAGCTCGAGTCGCGCCCGATCGTCCGGCAGGAGCGAATCACTATTGTTGAGATAGGTGTGTACTTGTGTTGATAGTTCGAACAGTAGAACAAAGGCTATACACGGCATAGCCTTATTCGTCATCCAGGAGCTTTTGGAGACCGCGATGTTGTCCGCAATGCGGCTCTCTAACCGTGCTCGCAAGTTGCGATATCGATTAGCCGGACCCCAATAAGCAGCCTCTTGACCGCTACCAATGAGCGCCAATTGGGCACGCAATAGTGCCGGCCCGCTCAAACCGGCGGCCATCACGGCAATAGGCGCCGTAAACCATTCTACCTCTCCGAAAGCCTCGTTAAGCAGGGCGAACGCAACGAGGCTGCCGGCAGCGTCGAAACAGCTTAGCACCACTAGCCAGATGACTGCATTAAGCGGTGGAATTTGGCGCAAGGCGTTGGTCGCTTCAATTGCCGATAGCCCTGCACCAATGGTGCTGGCAATAGCTGCTGCAAGTGCCATCTATCGTGTACTTACGACAGCGGATACCGAATAGCGGGTTACGCCGTGCGTCAGTACAAGCTCAATGATGCCTTTAGACCGCAAGCCGTCAATTGCCTCTCGACAGCGGTGAAGGGGTACGGCGGATAGCGAGCTTATGCGATACTCGTCGAGAGCCGCTATCGACTTGCGTAACTCATCCAGCACTTCCTGCTCGTCAGCAGTTAGCACCACCGGCTTTGAATCGTCACCGTAAGACCTTGGTTCGAGGAGCTCGGTACTCACTATTTCATGCAACTTGATGGCGGCATCTTCCGGTGTTGCCGCTTGAGTCACGGCCAGGGTCGCCCACTCGACCCGGGGTGGCGACGCCTGGCGACTAACATGTCCAACAACCTCCGGAACCTGGACCGAATTCTCGGAGATGGTGGTGGCAGCCTTAGGCTCGGTAGCGGCAAGAGAGATTGTCGATTGTTCGTTCGGTTCTTGTTTAAGCGAAGCCTCCAAGAGTGCGACGGCCGCGGGAGTAAGTTCGCCTCGTCGAGCCAGGGCATCGACGATTCCATTCGCTTTTCGGGTCATTCCAGAGTTGCCGGTGGTTTGTTGCAAAGTTTGCCCGAGATACTCCTTTGCGTCTTCTTGTGTCAACGGTTCAAGGTGTGCGACTCGGTCGTGATGGATTTGAGAAAATACCATCCTGTAGGCGTCGTCTCGACACGCCAAAACTACCCTTAGGGTGGCGACACGCTCCAGCCATGAATTCATCTGTTCAACGAACGCCCGCGAGGCCGCTTCTGGCAATTGATCAATAGCATCGAACAACAACATAACAGAACCGTTCGACATCCACCTCTCAACAGTGTGCTCGCTTAGGCGGTAAGTTCTGGCCGCCTGA
Organism: Nakamurella endophytica; assembly: GCF_014646215.1. Lineage (GTDB taxonomy): Bacteria > Actinomycetota > Actinomycetes > Mycobacteriales > Nakamurellaceae > Nakamurella > Nakamurella endophytica. The sequence goes on along the minus strand of NZ_BMNA01000004.1, from coordinate 503,967 downwards.
TGACAAGTCCAGGTCGGTAACGGACTAGTACCGGACCAATCGCTACACGACAGCAGGAGAGGCAACTTGCGCCGCATGTCGCCATCATCGGCTTCAGCCAAGCTGCACATGGTGGTAGCGAGGTACCTCAACAGTGTTGATTTACCGGCTCCTGCGTACCCCACAACAAACGTACTCTTGGGATCGTTGGCAAGCGATGCGATGAGCGCGCTTGCGTGTGTCGACTCGGTGTTCGCACCTGACGCCTTCTCCACGAGAAGGGACCGATGCCGCTCAAGCAAGCCCGGCAACTTGATACTCACAACGCCGCCATGGGTCAGTTGCGCCCGCACAAGGTGAATGGCGGCACGCCTATTAGACATCTCTATTCGTACATACCCCTGACGCTTCGCTGCCGTGAGGCTCCGATATGCGAGCGCTGCACCAGTGACCGCGAGAATGATGGACAGAAGGGCCCAGAAGGAAGCCCTATTTGACACGCCAGTAAAGACGTTTAGAGCTATGCCTGCCGCGACTGCAAGTACCGACGCTATGACCGTCAGTCCGTCCCGCAATTCCAGTCGAGCATCAGCCACGTTGGTCGTCCTCCTGCGGTGGCGCAAGCGCAACACCGCTATCCGTTTCGTCCGGAGTGTACATGCAGGGGAGCGCCCTGCAGGGGTAGACCGTTTCAGGTCGTCAGGCCGGTGCGAGAACCCAGATCCTCGGCAGACGCGCGGGCCGCGGGATCTCGATCGCCACGGCCCTTTCGCGTCCTAGCTCCGGTGGCGTGGTATCCACTGCACCTTGGTCGAGCGGGGGGATGGTCCGCACGGTGGGGCTGACTGCACTTAAGTGGGTCGTCCGAACCGGGAACCGGCTGCATCGACGTCCAACGCGCACGAGTCCTCGAGCGTGTGTAACGCTCGCTGGCCCACTCCGATGGCGGCGGCTCAGCCGACCAGCTCACCCCCGTCGGCGACGAACGCCTGACCGGTGACGAACGACGCTTCCGGCGAGAGCAGGAAGCGCACGTGGCCGGCCACCTCGTCGGGTGTGGACATCCGACCGAGCGGGATGGTGGCGCCCACCTGGGACAGGAAGCTCTCCCGGCCGCCGTAGCTCTCCCAGACCGGCGCGTTGAACGGGGTGTCGACGTAGCCGGGGCAGAGCGCGTTGACCCGGATGCCGTCGCGGGCGTGGTCGCGGGCCAGCAGCTTGACCAGCTGCACGGCGGCTGCCTTGGTCGTCGAGTAGGCCACCATGCCGCTCTCCGGCTGGAGCCCCGCGTTCGAGGCGGTGACGAGCAAGGAGCCGCCGCCCGCGGTCCGGAGTCGGGGGACCGCCCACTGCGCGACGAGGAAGTGCGCGCGCACGTTGACCGTCCAGCACAGGTCGAACTCCGCGACGGTCGCGGTCTCGACGGTCCCGTTGACCTGCACGCCGGCGTTGCTCCACACCGCGTCGACACCGTCGAGCCGATCGGCGCACCGGTCCAACGCCGACCGCAGCCCCGCGTCGTCCGCGACGTCCGCCACGGCGCTGGCCGTCGCGCCGACGGCGGCGGCCGTCCGCTCGAGCGCCTCGGCGTCGCGGTCGATGACGGCCACGTCCCATCCGGCGCGGGCGAGGGCGGCGGCCCCGGCCGCACCGATGCCGCTGGCCGCGCCGATGACGACGATCCTGCTCATGTCCGCTCCTCCGCTCCCGCCGACGCGATCTGCGCCAGGCCCCAGGCCACCGCGTACCGGGGCCCGAACCGTCCGGCCACGTTCGCGCGCCCGACCGTCACCGCGCCGCGCAGCGAGTCGGTGACCGTCCGGACCAGCTCGTCGTCCAGCGCCCCACCGCCGGCCAGCACCAGCACCGCCGACGTCCCGCCGAGCGCCGTCAGGCACCGGGAGATGTTCACGCCGACCGTCTCCCGCTTCACGGCGAGCCGGAGGCTGCGCCACTCCTCGGCCGCGAGCCGTTCGGAGAAGGGCAGCAGCTCGCCGTCGAGCCGGTGGCAGAGCCGCCCGATCGCCGCGGGCGGGGCCTGGGTCGCCAGAAAGGTGCGGCGCCCGTCCTCCTCGTGGGCCAGGTGCGGGGCCTCGACGTGGACGGCCGCCGTCCGCTTGACCCGCTCGGCCAGGGCGCGCGGGACGTCCAGCGCCGAGGCCACCGCGAGGGTGATCAACTCGCCGGCCCCGGCGGCAACCACGGCCTTCGCGCCGTCGACGACATCGACGGTCCCGCCGCCGATGTCGCAGACGGCCGCGCCCGGCGGCAGGGCGGGAGTGCTGGCGGCGCCGACGGCGGCGGCGTGGTGTTCCGCCGCGACGACGCGCACCGGCCGGCCGGTCAGGTCCGCCAGCAGCCGCGCCGTGTCCGCCGTCGCGAAGGTGCCCAGTGCGGCGACCACGGTGGTGTCGAGCCGGGCGACGCCCCGGCGCAGCCACGCCCCGTCGTCGACGGTGGCCAGGTCGACGGCGAACACGTCGGACACCGCTTCGATCTGGTCGCCGACGGCCAGCCCCGTCACGCTGCCTACGGCCGGCCGGTCCGGCCCGGGGACGGGGATCCGCCGCCCGTCCGCGGTGATCACCGCGACCTCCGGGACGTCGGGGAGATCCGGCCGAGGCGGCGGCACCACCCGGTCGACGTCCCCGGCCACCAGCGCCAGTGCCGGAAGGTCCGCGAATTCGCGCGTCGCGGCCGCCACCCGGTGGTGCGTGCCGGGCGGGAGCTCCAGCGCGGCCGCGACCGCCAAGGGGTCGGCGAGGACCCGGCGGGTGCTGCCCACCGGGACGACCTCGACGGCGACCCGCACGCCGGCCGGGATGCCGTCGGTGTCGACCTCGTCGACCACCGGCAGCGGGCGCGGCAACCGGTTGTGGACGAGCACGGCGTCGTCCTCGGCGACCAGCACCCCGACGACCGCGAGCCCGGCGCTCATGGCCGCGCTGATCCGGGCGGCGGCGTCCTCGAAGTCCGTGCCCGGCGGCACCGACACGATGACCTCGCCCGACCCGGCGGCCCAGGACGCCCCGACGTCGGCGAGCGGGACGTGGCGGCCGGCGGCCGTCCCGGTCCCCGCCGGCGTGCTGGCGCCGGGACGGACCGCGTTGACCACGGCGGCGGCCGGGGATCGCCGGCGGACGGCGACGATGCGGGTGTCGACGGGACGCAGCTCTGCCAGGGCCACCAGCGAGCAGCTGCGCTGCAGCTCGCGTTCGGCCTGCGCCAGCAGCGTGGCCGCCGCCCGGAGCGACGGTTCCGCCCCCTTGCGGCCGGCGGTCGGTACCTGGCCGTGCCACACCGGTTCCAGACCGGAGCCCGACGGGACGGCGAGCACCAGTTCGGTCGTGGCGTTGCCGATGTCCAGGCCGGCGAGCAACCGGCCGCTGCCGGTCACCGCAGCAGGCCGCGGCGGCGGTACCAGGTCGCGGCCGACTCCACCAGGGCGGCGCAGCGGGTGGCGCCGTCGGCGCGCAGGCCGGCCGCCAGCCGGTCGAGCTCCTCCCCGGTGGACCGGTGGGGCCGCAGCGACTCGTACAGCGCCAGCACCCGGGCGTCCTCGAGGACGGCGAGTTCCGCGGCGCGGAAGAGGTTCTCGGCCAGCTGCGGGTTGCCGTGCCGCTGCGCGACCTCGCCCTGGTGGCGCAGCACGGCCGGGTCCATGCGGACGTCGTCCAGGGTCAGCGTGCCGTCGACGGCCGCCGCCACGGTCACCGTGTCGCCGTCGGGGGTCACGGCCGCACCCAGCGCAGCTCGACCGGCGCGGCGCCGGGCTCGCATGCTCGTCGTTCCAGCGTGGTGAGGGCGACCGACCGCGCGTGGTAGCGGGCGGTGATGGCCTGCTCGGTCCCGCCGGACAGGATCGGCACGGGCCGCATGCCCTTGGCGTGGCGGGCGGCGTTCTGACCCATCAGCCGGTACATCCGCGCGGTGGCCAGCGGGGCGACGCTGAACAGCTCGAGGTTGGCCAGCGGAGCCAGGTCCCGCCGGTGGATCAGCGCGGTGCCCTTGCCCTGCAGGCCGATCGAGACACCGGAACCGGCCAGCCGTGCCGCGGTCAGGCCGATCATCCCGAGGTCGATGGTCGCGGGCACGCGGACGATCCGGAGCAGGCAGCTCTCCTCCTCCAGACCGGCCGAGATCTGCCGCAGCACCTCGCCGATCGTCAGCCCCGACATGGCGAGCCACACGGTGCGGGCGAACGCCGGGGAGACCCCGACGACCACCTCGCGGGGGTCGTGCCCGGTGTCCGCGGCGCCGACCTCGACGAGGTCGACGGCGCCCGGCCCTGGGACCTGGTCGGCCGTCAGCTGGGCGATGGTCCTGGCGGTGCGGATGCCGTCCACTTCCGCCCGCCGCGACTCCGACATGCGGTATCCCGTTCCGGGGCCGCGGTAGTCGTTGGGGTCGGTGATCTTGGACAGCACCGTCAGATCCTCGGTGTAGATCGCGGCGGTCTGCAGGTGGTCCCCGGTCAGCCGGCAGCGGGTCAGCGCGGCGATGTGCTCGGCCTCCTCGGTGAAACCCGTGCGACCCAGCGAGGCGATGACGTCGACCACCGAGAGCCTGCGGGCCTCGATCGCCCGGGCCGCCTCCGCCACCAGCATCGGGTGGACCGGCGGCAGGTCCCGGGAACCGTTGGCGAACACGACGTCCTCGACCCGGCTGTCGTCGTAGTCGGCCAGCCCCAGGTCGCGGTACACGGCTTGCGCCGCCCGGGCAGCCCGCCGGCGCACCTGCTCCAGGTGCGCGGCCGACACGCTGCGCAGCCCACCGTCGACGCCCCAGTCGCGCTGCAGCACCAGGTAGTCGTCGATGTCCTCGGAGTTGAAGTTCGAGATGGCGAAGGTGTTGTCGTAACGGGGGATCGAGCCGTACCCGGAGAAGATGTAGTCGGAACCGGCCAGGAACAGCGGGACCGTGTGGGCGGCCCGCCGGATGTCCGACTCGGAGACGAGAGTGTCGTTCCCGGAGCACGACTCCAGGTCCCGCATCATCACCATCAGGTTCTCGGCGAGCAGTTCCTTCATGCCCTCGGGCACCGAGGCGACGATGGCCGCCCCGTCGATGCCGCCGTTCTGCACGCCCTGGCTGCCCATCGCCCGGGCCAGCAGGACGCAACGGGACTCCAGGAACAGCATCGACCGGCGCTCCGCGGCGCCCATCAGGACTTCCGAACCGGCGCCGCTGGTGACCCGCATCTTCAGACCCCGGCTGGCGTAGGCCGAGGTGAGCAGGGCCTTGGAGAACGGGGTGTCGTCACCGTCGACGAAGACCTGCTCGGTCCCGTAGATCGACACCGTCTCGGCGTAGGTGGTCAGCCCGCGCAGGCCCAGCCGCAGCTCCAGGGCCTCCTCGATGGAGCACTGGGCCAGCGCACCCGGCACGCCGACCTGGCTGCCGATGAGCACGGCCACCGCGTTGGAGGGCGCGTCGGCGAGCACCGGCACGGTCGTCTCGACCTCCCGGAACCCGTACGCCACCGCGCTGGCCGCGTCCGCGGCCAGCAGCAGCGGATCGTCGAGCTGGTTCGTCACGTGCGCCTGGATCGACGGCGTGCGGCGGACCCGCATCTTCGCCACGGCCAGCTGCAGCTCGACCGGGGTCATCAGGGCCACGATGCGGGCCAGCTTGGCCGGGGTCATACCGGCGACCAGCCGGACGATCTCGTCGCGCGGCACGGTGAAGTCGCACGTCCGACGGGCGAACTCGACGTCGTCCACGGCCATGGCCTCGTCCGCCACCGCCAGGTCCAACCCGTACTCGGCGAGAAAGGCGTCCAGGACGTCGAAGTCGGCCTCCGGGACGCCGTCCAGCTCGACGACGCGACCGTCCCGCACCACCAGCGAGGGTTCGGGATCGTCCGGGCTGGCCAGTGCGACGAGCCCGTTCTCCGCGTCGGGCACCGAGAACCCGTCCAGGTTGACCGGCCGGCCGTCCAGGACGCGCAGCCGGCCCAGCACGCGCGGGGACGGACCGGTCATGACGGGCGTGACGGGATGCTGTCCGGAGCCGGATCGGTGCGATTGCGCAGCGAGTAGGCCGGTCCGGCGTCGCCGCGCCGCAGCCGGGGCCGCAGACCGAGCGCCCACCACACCCCGGCTCCGATCATCACGTAGAGGAAGATCCGGCCGTTGGCGCGGAACTCGGGCAGCAGCAGCAACGCCGCCAGCACCGCGGCGAAGACCACGAGCCCGACGGTGTACACGGGGGTCCGCATCCGACCCAGGTCGAAGGTGCCCGGCTCCGCGGCGGGCAGGTTACCGCGCCTGCGGGACAGCACCAGGCCTCCGGTGGTCAGCACGTAGACGGTGAAGTAGCCCAGCGCCGACAGGCCGATGATGTACGCGAACGCCTGGGCGTTCACCAACGCGGACAGCAGGATCAGGATGGACAGGATCCCGGTGGACCACACGGCCGCGGACGGCGTCCGGCGGCCGGGCGAAACGTGGCTCAGGAACCGCGCTCCGGGGACCATATTGTCCCGCGAGATCGAGTACATCAGCCGGGTGGCGACCAGCATGTTGCTGAGCACGCAGACCAGGATGTTGGTCAGGGCGACGGCGACGACCGCCTTCGAGAACCACGGTGCCACCTGGCGGCTCATGATGTCGGCGATGGGCGCGCCGCTGGCGCTGACCGCTGCCGGGTCGTCGATGCCGAGCAGGAACACGATGTACATCAGGAACTCGATGGCCGAGGACACCCCGAGCGCGTAGAGCATCGTGCGGGGGATGGTGCGGCGCGCGGCCTTGGTCTCCTCGGCGACGTCTGCGGAGGCCTCGACTCCCAGCAGGCCGAAGATACAGCCCAGGCTGGAGGTCAACCAGGCGAACAGGTACGGCTCGGAGACGGTGTCGCCCTTGGTGAACAGGAACGACACGGTCTGGTGGTGGGTCGAGACGAAGAAGACGATGGCGGCGACGATCAGCGTCCCGGCGAGCGTCACCACCAGTTCCAGCGTGACGCCGATGTTGTTGAGCAGGGTGGCCAACCGGACGCCGTAGGCGTTGATGACGACGCAGACCAGGACGATGGCGATCGTCACCCAGATCAGGCCGGCGTCCGAGAGTTCCCAGCCGAACAGCCCGCCCAGGTAACTGGACATGATGTAGGCGACCCCGGTGAAGCCGCTGATGAACCCGACGAGTCCGGCGAAGCCGGTGAACCAGCCCAGGGTCGGGCCGACGAGCCGGCTGGTCCACTGGTAGGCGTACCCGGCGAGGGGGATCTTCGCGGCCAGGTCGCCGGCGATGACCGCCCAGACGAAGAAGACCGCCGCCGCGATCGGGAACGTCCACACGAAGGCGGGTCCGGCGTGGCTCAGGCCGAACCCGAAACTCGAGTAGACGGCGGTCGTGGCGCTGATGACCGAGAAACCGATGCAGAACGACGCCAGGCGCCCCACCGACCGGTCGAGTTTCTGGGTGTATCCGAATTCGGCGAGTCGTGCGTCTTCCTCGGAGACGGTCACGGGTCCTCCTGGGCTCGGAAGTTCGGTACGGGGACGGGGACTGCGGTGCAGGACCGTGCGCGTCGGCAGCGGTGCGGGGACAGGTCACTGCGAAAGTCACTGCGCGAACAAGGTTCACTGCGCGAAGCGGGTCACTGCGGGACGGAGCCGGTGCGGAGCAGTGCAGAGCCGGTGCGGGACAGCCGAGGTGCGACGTGCGGGTGGGACGTCAGAACGCGATCCAGGTCGTCTTGAGCTGGGTGAACTTCTCCAGGCCGTGGACACCCTTGTCGGTGCCGAAGCCCGACAGCTTGCGTCCACCGAAGGGCACCGACTGGTCGCCCTCCTCGTAGCAGTTGACCCACACCAGGCCGGCGGCCAGTGCACGCGACATGCGTTGCGCCCGCGACAGGTCGGCCGTCCAGACGGCGGCGCCCAGCCCGTAGACGCTGTTGTTGGCGATCCGGACGGCCTCGTCCTCGTCGTCGAAGGGCAGGACGGACAGCACCGGCCCGAAGATCTCGTGCTGGGCCAGCCGGCTGTCCGGGTCCACGCCGGTGAAGACGGCGGGCTCCACGAAGAATCCCGGTCCCTCCGGTGCCGTGTCGGACCCGGTGACCAGCCGGGCGCCGTCCGCCTTGCCGCGGCCGATCTCGTCCAGGACGCCGCGACGGTGCCGCTCACCGGCCATCGGTCCGAGCTCGGTGGCCGGGTCGAGAGGGTCCCCGGCGCGGAGCGCCCGCAGGTGCTCCACGACGCCGTCCACGACCTCGTCGTGGATGGACCGGTGCACCAGCAGCCGCGAGCCGGCGGTGCACATCTGCCCGGCGTTGAAGGCAATGGCCCAGGCGGCGGTGCGGACGGCCTCGGCCCGGTCCGGCGCGTCCGGGAAGAGGATGTTCGCGGACTTGCCGCCGAGCTCCAACCAGACCGGCTTGACGTTCGACGCGCCGGCGTCGGCGAGCAGCTGGCGTCCGACGGCGGTCGACCCGGTGAAGGTCAGGGTGTCCACCCCGGGGTGCCGGGCCAGCGCGCTGCCGACGACGGGCCCGGCGCCGCACACCACCTGCAGGACCCCGTCCGGCAGCCCGGCCTCGCTGCCGAGCTCGGCGGCCCGGAGGATCGACAGCGGCGACTGCTCCGCGGGTTTCACCACGACGGCGTTGCCGGCGGCCAGGGCGGCCGGGACCTTGAAGGCGCTCAGCGTCATCGGGAAGTTCCACGGGGTGATGGCACCGACCACGCCGACCGGCTCGCGGGTGACCAGGGCGGTGGCACCCGGACGGCCGCGGGGCGACTCGTCCAGCAGCTTGTCGGCGAGCTCGCCGTACCAGCGGACCAGCCCGATGGTGGTGCGCATCTCGATGCGCCAGGCGTCGCTGATCGGCTTGCCCATCTCCAGCGAGATCAGCAACGCCAGCTCGTCGCGGTGCTGCTCCAACAGATCCGCCCAGCGGCAGAGGATCTCGCCGCGGCGGCGCGGGGGCAGCGCGGACCACTCCGTGAAGGCCCGGCGGGCGCCGGCGACGGCCCGGTCGACGTCGGCGGCGTCGGCGGCGGCCATGTCGGTCAGCCAGGCGGCGTCCCGCGGGCTGACCAGGGGTGTCCGCCCGGCCGCCGCGGACCAGCGCCCGTCGATCCACAGGTCGGTGGGCACCGCGGTGCGGCGCCGCAGCTCGTCCCAGTGCGCCGCACCGGACGGCATGACCGGCGCGGTCATGCCCGGCTCGACACGGTCATGGCCGTCGCCGCGGCGCCGGTGAGCCAGGTGAACGCCAGGTCGGGTGCGGACTGCCACTCCGGGTGCCACTGGAGGCCCAGAACCTGGCGGTCGGCGATCTCGACGGTCTCCACGACGCCGTCGGACGCCCGTCCCGACACGGTGAGCGCCCCGGCGCACCGGTCGACCGCCTGGTGGTGCCACGAGTTGACCTGCAGCCGGGGACCGAACACCGCTTCGGCGAGGGAGCCGGGCTCGAGGGTGACGACGTGGTCGGGCGCTCCGTCGTGCAGGGCGCCACCGGTGACGAGGTGCTCGACGGGTCCCTGCGGCAGGTCGGCGACGAGGGTGCCGCCGAAGGCCACGTTGAGCAGCTGGATCCCGCGGCAGACGGCCAGCAGCGGGATGCCGCAGTCCACGGCCGCTCGCACCAGAGCGGTCTCGTAAGCGTCGCGCTCCCGGTCGTGCACCGAGTAGTCCGCCCGGGGGTCCGCGGCGTCGTCGACGACGTCGAGGTTCCCGCCCCAGGCGGCAGGGTGCACGTCCTGACCGCCGGTGACGACCAGGGCGTCGAGGCGCTCGACGACTGCTGTCGCGGCCGTCTCGAACGGCAGCTCGACCGGGATGCCGCCGGCGGCGGCGATGCAGCGGGCGTAGTCGGAGAAGAACATGTCGATGTGCCGCCCGCCGAAGCGGGCGTCCATGCCGGCGATCACCGAGGCCGACAGCCGCCGACCGGTGATACCGACGAGGGGAGCGCTCATGCCGCGTCCAGCACGGTGACCACGCGGGTGGCTTCCCCGGCGGCCAGGATGGCCACGCCCTCGTTGATGGTCTCCAGCGTCACGGTGTGGGTGACGAGTTCGTCGAGCATGAGCCGGCCCTGTCTGTTGAGCTCGATGTAGCGGGGGATGTCGACCTTGAACTGGTTGGAACCCATGAAGGACCCCTGCAGTCGCTTCTCCTGGAGGAAGAAGTCGGTGCCCTGGATCTCGACGGGGCGTCCGCCGGGGACCATCCCGATGACGGTGGCCGTCCCGCCCGGGCGCAGCATCTCGAGGGCCTGCATGACGGTCCGGCTCGTGCCCACGGCCTCCAGCACGTGGTCGGCGCCCCCGTCGGTGAGCTCCCGGACCGCGGCGACCGGATCGACGTGCCGGGCGTCGACCCCGGCCGTCGCCCCGCAGTGCCGCGCGGCATCCAGCTTCGCGGCGTGGATGTCGACGGCGATGATCCGCGCCGCGCCCGCCAGCCGGGCGCCCTGCACCGCCGCCAACCCGATACCCCCGGCCCCGAGGACGACGACGTCCTGGCCCGGCCGCACCGCCGCGGTGCGGAGCACCGCGCCCAGCCCGGTCGTCACCGCGCAGCCCAGGATGCTGGCGGTGGCCGGCGGGATGTCCGCGGGGACGCCGACGAGAGCGTTCTCGTGGACGAGCATCGAGGTGGCGAAGGCGCCGATGCCGGCCGTCGGCCGCACCGCCTGCCCGGCGGCGTTGCGCAGCCGTGGGCGCGGGCGGCGGTGGGACAGGTCCCCCCGCTTCGTGCAGAGCACGAGCTGGCCGTTGGTGCAGTAGCGGCACTCCCCGCAGAACACGGACAGGCAGCTCACGACGTGGTCGCCGGGCCGGAAGCCGGTGACCGCGCTGCCGACCGCCTCCACGACGCCGGCGGCCTCGTGACCCAGCACGATGGGCGTCTGCGTGGGGAAGGTCCCGTCGATCTCGTGCAGGTCCGAGTGGCAGATCCCGGCTGCCGCGACGCGGACCCGGACCTCGCGATCGGTGGGCTCGTCGAGCCGGAGCTCCTCCAGCCGGAGCGGTCCGGGAGCGGTGTTCAGCACCGCTGCGGTGATGGTGGCGTCCATCAGGCCAGCTCGAAGTAGCGTTGCAGTTCCCAGTCGGTCAGGCCGACATCGGGCTCACCGCCGGTCGTGTGGAACTGCAGCCACTCCCACTGCTTGGTGCCCAACCAGTAGTCGACCAGGTCGCGGCCGAGAGCGCCGGACAGCAGGGTGTCCTCGCGCAGTGCTGCCGCGGCGGAGCTGATCGTGCGGGGGATGTACAGGTCCTCCTCGGGCAGGCACCAGGCCATGTCGTCGGTGGCGGGCGGTGGCGCGAGGTGCTGCGTGAGACCGAGGTGCCCGGCAGCGAGCACGGTGGCCAGCGCCAGGTAGACGTTGGCGTCGGCGCCGGGCATGCGGTACTCCAGCCGGCTGGTGCGCGACTGACCCGCGATGGCCCGGACGGCCGCCGTCTTGTTGTCCACCCCCCAGGTCAGGGTGGTGGGCGGCCCGTCCAGGTCGTGCAGTCGCCGGTACGAGGTGACGAACGGCAGCATGAGCGAGGTCGCCGGGCGCAGGGTCGCCATGACGCCGCCGAGGAAGTGCGTCATCACGTCGGACGGGCCACCGTCGGCGAAGAAGGCGTTGGCGCCGTCCCGCTGCAGGGACAGGTTCAGGTGTGATCCCTGGCCGTACTCGTCCGACCACTTGGCCATGAAGGTGACGCAGCAGTCCCGCTCGAAGGCGACCTCCCGCATGACTTGGCGGGCCCTGGCCCAGTTGTCGCCCGCCGTGACCGGGTCGCACGGCGCCAGGTTGAGTTCGACCTGACCCCAGGCGGCTTCGTCGTTCCAGGCCTCCCACTCGATGCCCAGCGCGTCCAACCGGGCGGTCACCGCGCCCATGTAGGAGTACCAGTCCGGCGTCTTGGCCAGGTGGAACAGCGACCCGGCGGTGCCGCCGAGCGGGACGAGGTCCCGGTAGTTGCGGTCGCGCGCCTCCTGGATGGGCGTCGCGAACACCGACGCCTCCATCTCGACGGCGACGACCGTCTCGAAACCGAGCTCGCGCAACCGGTCCTGCTGGGTACGTGCGGCGCTGCGGGGACAGACGGGCAGGGGCGCACCGTCGGCGGTGCGGAAGTCGCCGATCACCGCGGCCACCCCCGGCTCCCAGACCACCAGGGTGGCCAGGTCGGGGTGCAGGAAGATGTCGCCGAGCTCGCCGCGCCACGACGGCAGGGCGAACCCGAACACCGGGTTGTTGCCCAGGTCCAGGCCGAACGAGACGTCCGAGAAGGCGAACCCCGACGACAGCCCGGACAGGAACCGGGCCGGCGCGAGCACCTTGCCGATGAACGATCCCTCGAGATTGGTGGCCTGCAGCCGGATCGAGGTGATCGCGTGCTCCTCGAGCCACCGGTGCAGCGATTCCGGCGTCACGGACTCAGCCATTCCAGCGGGCCTTCCAGGATGCGCCGACCATCACCGACAGCTGCGGAAAGGTTCCGCGCACGCTCAGCCGCCCGTTCTTCAGCGCGGACAGCAGCTGGGTACGCCCGGTGAAGAACTTCGCCAGATCATCGGCCTCGCCCAGGATCTCGTACCGCGGCAGGCCGTCGCCCAGGACGAGTGACTCGTCCCGGCAGCGGACCTGCACGGTGGCCGGCATCCCCGGATCGGTACGGACCCGTGACCAGAAACCTTCCGCGGCCGATCTCCAGTCCGGCAGGGGCGGGCAGAGCAGGGCTTGCAGTACCCGGGACGGGCCCTGGTCGGTGACGACGACCCGCAGCTCGTCGTCCAGGTCCACCTCCACCACGTCGGTGACGGCCGGCCGGACGCCGTGGACGACGGCGCACCCGTCCGAGGTGAAGGTCGCCGTCACGCTCTGCCGGCCCTGCCGCTGCCGCACTCCCACGCAGCAGCCGGCCAGCTCCGCGAGCCCGGCCCGGCCGCGTGCCGTCCCGGCGGCGTCCCGGAGCAGCCGTCCGATCCACGACACCAGCGGGGTCGGGTCGGTCTCGACGTGGACGTCGTAGGCCGTCGACCCGGCCGGCGCAGCGACCCCCACCGGCGTTGAGTCATTTGACTGGGTCATGCGACCAGATGTTGGCACACGGGTCCGGTGCCGTCCAGAGGCAAACGGCGCCGGTGTGCGGCTCCGTGCAGCCGAGGGGCCGACCCCTACAGTGACCGCAGGTCCGTGGCCGCCGGGGCGCGGAGAGCGTGGAGGTGGACGGTTTGGCGCGGCGCACACCCGCGGAGCGGCGGGCGCGGTTGATCGACGCCGCCGTCCGGGTGATCGCCGCGCACGGGGTGGAGGGGGCGACCACGCGGCGGATCGCAGCCGCGGCGGAGATGTCGCTGGCCAGCCTGCACTACCTGTTCGAGTCCAAGGAGGCCCTGTTCTTCGCGATCTGGGAGGAACAGGTGCGTGCGCTCAAGGAACGCGCCGAGGCCGACGCGCACCGGGACGGCCTGGCGCCGACGGCCGCCCGGCTGCTGCGGCAGACGTTCGACTGGTTCGAGTCCGACCAGGAGTTCGCACAGGTCCAGCTGGAGATCACCTTCTGGGCGCTGCGGAGGGACGCGGCCCTGGGTGTCGGGACGTACGACCTGCACGTCGGTCTCATGGAGGCGGCGCTGCGTGCCGGCCGGCTGGCGGACGAGCCGGAGGACCGCATCGGGGCGCTGGCGCGCCTGATCGTGGCGCTGGCGGACGGGATCTCGGTGCAGTGGTTCTGCTACCGCGACCCGGACCGGCTGGCCGCCGACATCGACGCGGCGCAGGTGGCGCTGGCCGCCTTCACGCAGGCGCGGCGTCCGTAGCCGCTCCGGCGCGCGGCGTCCCGCACCCGGGCGGGTCGGGGGACGACGCGTCCGCGCGCGCGACCCCGACCGTCATCGGCGTCCGGATGCCGGGCATACTCCCGGCGTGGACCTGCCGGCCGAGCTCGAGACCGCCGGTCGCACCGTGACACTGCGTCGGGCCACCGCCGGCGACGTCCCCGCCGTCGTGCGGTTGATGGCCGACGACCAGCTCGGCGCCGCACGCGACGGGGTGGCCGGTCCCGACGACGTGCAGCCGTACCTGGACGCCTTCGCGGCGATCGACGCCGACCCCGCGCACGTGCTGCTCGTCGCCGCGCACTCCGATGACGTCGTCGGGACCCTGCAACTGAGCTTCCTGCCCGGCCTGGCCCGCCGGGGCGCCCTGCGTGCCCAGATCGAGGCCGTGCGCGTCCGCGCCGATCACCGGTCCGGCGGACTGGGCAGCGCCATGGTCACCTGGGCGCTGGCGGAGTCGCGACGTCGGGGCTGCGCGCTGGTGCAGCTGACCTCCGACAAGCGCCGGGGCGCGGCTCACCGCTTCTACGCGCGACTGGGCTTCACGGCATCCCACGAGGGGTTCAAGCTCTACCTCTAACGACGTTCCCACGTGACAGCGGCCGATCGTTCGTCGTCGTGAGGCTGCCCGGACCGCCGGCTCCGCGATGTCTCGTGAGGCCCGGCGGTCCGGTCGGTTCCATGGACGCGCTGCCGTCCTCCTGTGCGCTTCGCCCCGCGGCGCGCAGGCAGCCGCCGGTGGTGGTCGTCGTCCTGCGCCGACGACCGTCGATCGGCGGCGGCCCCTGTCACTGCTGCCGCTCGCCTCCGTCGGCGTACAGCTCGCTGCCGGTCATGAAGCTGCTCTCATCGGATGCCAGGAACAGCACCGCCGCTGCGATCTCCTCCGGGCGGCCCACCCGGCGCATCGTCACCCCCGCGCCGAGCTGATCGACCAGTGCCGACGCACTCGCAGGATCGCCGGCGAGCCCGCGGAGGCCGGTGGTGTCCGTCGGTCCGGGGACGATCACGTTCACCCGGATCTCGCGGTCGGCGAGCTCGGACGCCCAGGTCCGGGCGAACTGCCGGACCGCCGCCTTGCTCGCCCCGTAGACGCCGAACGCCGGCGTGCCGCTGGTGGCGGCGGTCGACCCGGTCAGGACCACCGACGCCCCGCGGTTGAGAACGGGAAGTGCCTTCTGCACGGTGAAGGCGGTGCCGCGCACGTTGGTGGCGAAGGTCCGGTTGAAGTCCTCCGGTGTCATGTCCTGCAGCGTGCCGAAGGCGCCGCCGCCGGCGTTGGCGAACAGCACGTCCAAACCGTGCCCGTGGTCTGCGATCTCGGCGAAGAGCTGGTCGAGGTCGTCGAGATCGGAGACGTCGCTGCGAATCCCGATCGCCGCCTCGCCGATCGTCGCGACGGCCGCATCGAGTTCCGGCTGGCGCCGCCCGGTGACGAACACCCGGGCGCCCTCCGCGGCGAAGCGCACCGCGGTCGCCAAGCCGATGCCCGACGTCCCGCCGGTCACCAATGCTGTCCTGCCCTCGAGCTGCCCCATGGCGTCCACGTCCCTTCGATCCGCCGCGTCCGGCCCGCTCGCCATTTGCATGACATGTCACGTAACCGGGGGACCGCACGTGCGCTATTCCGGTCGCGGGGTGAGCCGCGTCACGCGGACCCGGACCGGACCGGACGCAACCGGCCCGCCGCGCCGCAGGACCGGCGGTGCGACGACAATCGGCGCGAGCGAGGAGGTGACCGTGGCCGCACGGCGGAGCACCGCGACCGACCGCTGGCTGAGCCCCGCCCAGGAGCGGGTGTGGCGCGCGTGGATGGCCGTCACGCTGCGCCTGGACCACGAGATGAACCGCCAGCTCCAGGAGGACAGCGGACTGTCGATCGGCGACTACCACGTCCTGGTCGCGCTGTCCGGCGCCGACGGGCATCGCCTGCAGCTCACCGCGCTGGCGGCGACCATCGGCTGGGAACGCAGTCGGCTCTCGCACCACCTGGCCCGCATGGCCGCCAGGGACCTGGTGGAACGGCGGCCGTCGACTCGGGACCGGCGGGCCACCGACGCGGTGCTGACGCCCGACGGGCTCCGGGCGGTCCGGGCCGCCGCACCCCGCCACGCGGACCTGGTGCGGCGGCTGGTGTTCGACGTCCTGGACGAGCGGGACACCGACGACCTCGCGCGGGCGCTCGGCAAGGTCTACGGCCAGCTGATCAAGCACGGGTCGATCCGCGAACCGCCGCGGGGGTGACGGTCCCGGACGTGACGTGCGGACGGCGGTGTCCCACCGCGACTCACCGCAGCACCGCCCGGCACGCCAGGTGCAGCGCGAGACGCACGCTCGGGTCGTGCATGTCGACCCCGAGCGTCTCCTGGATCCGCTGGATCCGACCGGTAACGGTGTTGCGGTGGACGCCCAGAGCGTCGGCGGTGGCGGCGATGCCGGACTCGTGGTCCAGGTAGCTGGTGAGAGTGGTGAGCAGGACGTCGTCGTCGCCGCGCAGCGGTGCCAGCAGCGATTCGGCGGCGGGCAGGAAGGTGTCGTTCTCGGTCCGGGCCAGCAACAGTTGCTCGAGACCCAGCCCGTCGACCCGGACGAACCAGTTGGTGGCCGACCGTTGCGCGGCGATGCGGGCGGCGTCGCCGGCCTCGCCGATCGTGGCGGCCAGGCCGGCCCGCTCCGCCTGCAGCGACCCGACGCCGCTCGCGACGTTGAAGGAACGGCGCAGGGTCTCGTGCACGGCGCGCAGTTCGTGGACGTGTCGTTCCAGGTCCCGCCGGGCCGGGATCCGGACCCAGCGCAGCCAGGCCGTCACGCCCTGGCCGTGCGCGGCGGCGTGCGACTCGATGCCGAGCGGTCCGAGCGCTCCGCTCACCGCGCGCAGCAGCGCGAGGGTGTCGACGCGCGTCCGGCCGATGACCCGGAAGCCCAGGTGGTAGCCGGTCGTCCGCCACCCCCGCTCCGTCATCCGGCGGTCGACGTCCTCGTGGTGGGCGTCGCCGGAGACCAGGAAGTCGTGCAGCAGGTCCGACGACACCGATGCGTCGGTGACCGTGTTGACCTCGTCGATCAGGATCCGGGCGGCGACCGCGGGCATCGCGATCTCCGCGGCCACCGCCAGCGCGTCGACCTGGGCGTCGCGGATGCCCGGTGCGAAGAACGCCAACCGCAACCCCGGCCGCGACGGGCTGTCCACCCGGACGGTGGCCACGGACATCTCCGGGGACGCCACGATGTCCGTCCACCGGTCCCAGCGCACCAGGTCGGCGTGGCCGCCCAGCCACGGCGCCAGCTCGCCGCCGTGCTCCTCCACCACCCCCGTCGCATCGAGCAGCGCGACGCCGGCGCCCGCCGCGGCGGCCAGGTGCGACAGCAGGTCGGCCAGGTCCCTGGCCGGGTGACGGAACGCCACCGTCAACCGCCGCACCAGGTCGAGCACCAGGGCGTCGCGGGCCACGGCGAGCCGCCAGCTGGTCTCCGCCAGTTCCACCGGGCGCTCCACCGCGAGCACGGCCAGCCCGATGCGGGCGGCGAGCCGGCGGGCCCCGGCGTCGAGCCGCTCGGCGCCGGGCACGGCCAGTGCCGAGTAGCCGCGCTCGTGCACACGACGCAGCAGCGCGTCCACCCGCCAGGGCTCCCGGGGGAGCGGCGTGGCGACGACGGCCAGCCGACCTGCGCCGGCGGTCTCCAGCAGCTCCTCGGTGAGGGCCAGCAGCGCGGTCGGCCAGTCGCCCTCGTCCGGCCCGGCGACGTGCCGCAGCGCACCGTTCGCCGGCTCCGCCAGCAGGGCGGTGAGGTCCAGGCCGGTCACCGGGCGAGGTCCGGTTCCAGGTCGGCGACGCCGTAGGCGGCGGGCGTGACCCGCCGGAGCCGGTCGGGCCGTGCCGTCCACCACGTCGGGGCGGCCAGCTCGACGACCGCGATGTGGTGGGCCGGCGACAGGTCGGAGATCTGCAGCACCGCACGGGTCCGCACGTCCAGGACCGCCAGCACCGTCGGGGCGGCGCTGACCAGGACGCCGTCGGTCATCAGCGCCAGAGTCTCGGTGCGGGTGACCAGCCGGTGCACGGCACCGCCCGGGTCGACCAGGTCGAACGCCTGCACCTGCGGGTCCACCGGATCGGTCAGCACCGCCTGGATCCGGCCCTGCGCCAGCAGCCGCCCGCCGACCGCGGCGGCCAGCTCGCCGATGGCGCTCTCCCGGGCGGCCAGGAAGCCCCGGCCCAGGGACAGCGCCCGGGACGTCGTGCCGACCACGGCGTGCTCGGCCAGGTCGCCGACGGTGAACCCGGCGACCACGACGGCGCCGGTGCCGCCGGACAGCCGCAGCGCCGCGCGGACGACGGCCTCCGCGTCGGCCGGCCGGGGCCGGTCGACGACGCCCACGCCGTCGCCGGTGGTGGTGGCCACCACCAGCCCGGGCAGTCCGTCGACCAGCAGCGACACCTGGTCGATGCCGGGCAGCGCCCGGCCCATGCAGTCGGCGTCGACGACGGCGCGGCCGCCGGCCGCGACCAGCGCGGTGAGCCCGTTCAGACCGCCGATCTCCAGCGTGCAGACGGCGGGGACCTCGCACCCCAGCCACCGCTCCGCGGCGGCGACCGCCGCGGAGAGCCGGTCGGTACCGGGCAGCCGCTCGGTCATCACCATGGTGGAACCGGCCAGGGCCACCGCCAGGCACGGGGTGGCGGGGTCCACGGCGTCGACCGCGTGGACGTCCACCGGCCAGGCGCCACCGGCCGCCAGCAGCTCGAGCTGGGTGGTGGCGCCGCCCCCGCCGGAGCCGAGCAGGGCGCAGCCGAGCGCGAGCGCGCCGAGGTCCTCACGCTCGACGCGGATCACGGGCCGAGAGCCTAGCCGCGGCGGAGCCACCCGGGCCCCGAGCGAGCCGACCGCACCCGGCTACCCGGCGGCGGTCAGGCTCCCCGCGGTCCGCTGCTCGACCGGCGCGAAGGTCTCGGTGAGTCCGAAGGCGACCGGGCCGAAGGTGGCCAGGGCCTCGGGCGTGCGCATCAGGTCCGGCGTCGAGATGCCCAGCACCCGCACCCGCTGGCCGTACCGGAGCCCTTCGGTGGTGATCGGTTCGGCCGACTCGTGGTCGAGCACGCAGATCAGGTCGGGCACGATCGCCAGCAGCTCGCCGTCCCGGTGGGCGGTCAGGTTCTCGTTCTGGAAGTCGACCACCAGCTCGGAACCGGGCGCCACCGGGGCGATCCGCACCCGGCCGCGGGCGAAGCCCTCGGTGGTCCGGCGTTCCACGTCGACGATCTTGCCGTCGAACAGGTCGACCACGTGCGAGTACAGCGTCGGCGCCAGGGCCTGCGCGAGGGCCTCGAACGGCGACCGCTTGGCCTCGCGGGCCAGCCGGATCGCCCGCCCGAGGGACAGCGCCATCGAGATGGTGCGGGGGACCGCGGTGCGCCGGACGTCGGCGCCGCTCATCGAGTACTCGGCGATGTGCCCGACACCGCCGAGGCGGATCGTCACGGCCCGGGCGAGCCACTCGAGCTGCCGGTTGTCCGCGCCGGTGTCGATGACGACCTGCTCGCCACGCTCGCCGGCCAGCGCCAGCGGCGACCCCGGCACGCCGTAGACGGCGAAGGTCTCCATCGACAGCTCCGGGAAGGCGCGGCCCATGCCGTCGGCGTCCACCACCGGCAGGCCGGTCTCGGCGGCCACCACGAACGGGATCATCGAGTTCACGCCGCCGCACTCGATCGGCATCGTGGCGTCCGCTCGCCGACCCAGGTGCTTCTCGAGCGTCCGGAGGGCCAGCGTGGGCTCGGTTCCCGCGGGAAGCTTCTCGATCATGACGGTGGGGGCGCCCATCTGGGCCGTCGGGATGACGAACGCGTCGTCCGGCAGGTCGTCCCGGTCGCCCGGGTCGAGCACGGTGATCGAGCCGGACCCCAGCACCTGCTCGACCAGCTTGGAACCGATGTAGGGGTCGCCGCCGCCGCCGGTGCCCAGCAGCGTCGCGCCGCGGGCCAGGTCCGGCAGGTCGGCCGCGGTCAACTGCCAGCTCATGCGGGCACCTCCGTGACCCGGCCGTCGAAGCGGCGGGCCGGGACGTCGTAGCCGAAGTAGCCCGGTCCGACCATCGCCAGGGCTTCCGGCGAGTGCCAGCGCGGGTCGCTCGGCGCGGCGACCACCCGGACGCGCTGGCCGTAGCGCAGGCCTTCGGTGGTGACCGGCTCGCCGGTGTCGTGCTCGAGCACGACGATGAGGTCCGGGGTGGTGGCGAGCACCGTCTCGTCGCCCGCGGCATCCGCCACGGAGGCGATGAGGTGCTCGTTCTGGAATCGGAGCGTCAGGTCCCCGTCGTCACCGCGGACGGTGGCCGTACCGCGGGCGAACCCGGTGGTGGTGGCGCGCTGCACGTCGACCACCTTGCCGGCGAACAACTCCCGGCCCTCGAGCAGCTCGACCACCCGGTCCACCGGGTCGACCTTCCCGGTGCGGGCCTGCGCGATGCCGGATCCCAGGCCGATGCAGCGCTGCAGCGAGTCCCGGACCAGCGACTCGCGGGCCTGCGCACCGCTCATCGCAAAGCCGCAGATCATCACCGAGCAGCCCATCTCGACGGCGGCGACCCGGGCGATGCGCTCGGTCCAGGAGTTGTCGACGGTCTGCAGCACGCCGACGTTGCCCTTCTCGTCGGCGAACGCCAGCGGAGAGGCGCTGATGCCGTACAGGGTGGGCAGCACCATCTGCAGTTCGGGGAACGCGCGGCCCATCCCGTCCGCGTCGAGCAGCGGCAGGCCCAGGGCCGCCGCGGCCGCGATCGGGATGGTCGAGTTGACCCCGCCGATCTCGGCGCACGCCACGTGGGTCGCGGGCCGTCCCAGGTAGGTGCCGAGAGCCGCGACGGGCTCCATGATCTCGTCGAGGGTGGGCAGCTTCTCGACCATGACGGTCGGTGCGCCCATCATCGCCACGGTGATCACCAGGGCGTCGTCGGCCAGCTCGTCGAGGGTCACGGCGGTGACGGGGCCGTGCTCGGCGACGGCCTGCCGGGCCAGCAGCGCCCCGATGTACGGGTCACCGCCGCCGCCGGTGCCGAGAACCGCGGCCCCGCGAGCCAGGTCGCCGATCGCGTCGGTGCCGATGGACCAGGCCATCAGCGGCCCATCTCGAGATCGCCGACGGCCTTGACCCGGATGCGGGTGGCGTTGCCGGGCAGGTACGGGATCGGCACCTCGTCGAAGTCGACGACGTCGACCGATTCCGGCCGCGCGCCTGCCGCGATCGCCTTCTCGACCGCCTCCTGCTTGACGGCGGCGATGCTCTCCTCGCGCCGGCTCGGCTCGATGGCGACGACCTTGTCGATCTCGCCGCCGACCTGCGCGATGGAGGCGCCGATGGCGTTGGCGACCGAGTAGTTCTCCGGGCGGTGCGCCGCACCGAACAGCGGCAGCTCGTCGGGCAGCAGGATCGACCCGCCGCCCACCGCGACGACCGGGATCGGGTCCGGCGACGTCCGCATGCGGTCCACCGCCTCGCTGACCCGCTCGGCGATGCGGTCCAGCACCCGCTGGACGAACGCGGGGTCCAGGTGCGCGACCCTGCTGGCGTCGCCGATGTCCGCGCGCCCGGCCGCGACGGCGATGTCGGTGGCGGTGAGCGTGGAGCCGCCGAACACCAGGGCCTCGGTGGTCAGCCGGTACCCGACGGATCCCGGTCCCACCTCGGCCGTCTCCAGGTCGACCAGGCTGCCGCCGCCGATGCCGATGGACAGCACGTCGGGCATGCGGAAGTTGGTCCGCACGCCGGCGACCTTGACCTCGCCGGCCGTCTCGCGCGGGAAACCGCCGACCAGCAGCCCGATGTCGGTTGTGGTGCCGCCGACGTCGACCACGGCGCAGGTGGTCAGGCCGCTGGTGACCGCGGCCCCGCGCATGGAGTTGGTCGGCCCGGAGGCGAAGGTGGCCACCGGGTAGCTGCGGACGAAGTCCTCGTCCATCAGCGTGCCGTCGTTCTGGCTCAGGTAGATCGGCGCCTCGATGCCCTGCGCCCGGGCGGCCGAGGTCAGCCCGTCGACGATCTCGCCGGCGAGCTCGCGCAGCGCCGCGTTGATGATCGTCGCGTTCTCCCGCTCCAGCAGCCCGATGCGGCCGATCTCGTGGCTGAGCGAGACGGCCACCTCGGCGCCGCCGTCGGCGGTGGCGAACTCGTCCCGGACGATGGCCGCCGCCTGGTCCTCGAGGTCGTGGTTGACCGGGCTGAACACGCTGGAGATTGCGACGGAACGGATGCCGTGCGCGGCCATGTCGCGGGCGTGGGCGCGCAACTCGTCGGGGTCCAGCGGGGAGATCGGCCGGCCGTCGAACTCGTAGCCGCCGTGCGCCAGATAGGTTCGCGCGGACAGCGCCTCGACCAGCGGCTGCGGCCAGTCGATCAGCGGCGGCAGCGACTTCGTCGCCGGGAGCCCCAGCCGGAGCGCCGCCGTCGGGGCCAGCCGCTGGGCCTCGACCAGCGCGTTGATGAAGTGCGTGGTCCCGATCATCACCGCCTGCACCTGCGCGCCGGTGAAGTGGTGCTGCGCCCGCAGGTCCTCGATGGCCCGCACGATGCCGGTGGTCACGTCCGGGGTGGTCGAGTGCTTGACCCCGGCCAGGGTGGTGACGCCCTCCATGAGGACGGCGTCGGTGTTCGTGCCGCCGACGTCGATGCCGATGTGCATCCGGTGGATCTCCTGTGCTCGGTGGGGGTGTCGCCGATGCGGCCCGCGGGGTGCCGACGGGGGGGTCGGCAGGTCGGGTCAGGCGGTGGCCGGCGTCCGGACCGCGGCTTCCTCGGGGGTGCGGGTCTCGCCCACCCCACCGACCAGGCCCAGCCGGCCCGCGACGACGTACAGCACCATCGACAGCACCAGGCTGAGCACCGACGGGATGCCCCAGGTGACGAAGTAGCCCACGACCGACGAGATCGCCCAGACGATCAGCGTGGCCGGCACCAGCCGCGGCGCGCTCACCGGCAGCGCATTCGCCTGCCGGCTCGACTCCAGGTCGCCGCGCCAGCGCCGCACGACGAAGTACTCGGCGACCATGATCCCGGCGATCGGCGGGAACACCACCGACAGCACGGTGAGGAACTCGATGAAGTTGGACAGGATGCCGACCGCGGCCAGCACGGTGCCGGCGACACCGAGGACCAGCGTGGTCGAGACGCGGTGCAGCTGCCGGCGGAAGGTCACCGACACGAAGTTCACCAGGCCCAGCGACGCCGAGTACAGGTTCCAGTCGTTGATCTTGAGGGTGCCGGTGATGACGATCAGCAGGCCGACGAACCCGATGGACGACGTGACGATCGAGACGATGTCGCCGCTGCGGGCCGCGTGGGCCAGCAGCACGCCGGCCAGGCCGATGACGAACTCGCCGAGGCTGACGCCCAGGGCCGTCTGCTTCACCACGTCGGCGGGCGTGCGGTTGAACCGGGTCATGTCGCCGGTGATGATCGCGCCGACGATCACGCCGCCGGCCACGATGCCGGAGCCGGCCAGCACCGAGATCTGCGGTCCGGCAGGGGCGCTGGTGAGCAGGCTGCCGAGGTCGTGGCGGGACAGCTCGGCGATCACCGACCAACCGACCAGGACCAGGAACAGCGGCACGGTCACGTTGGCCAGCCACTGCATGCCCTTGAAGCCGAACGCGACGATGGCGGTGACGGCCAGGCCGCAGATCAGGCTCCACAGCCAGCCCGGCAGTGCACCGGGCATCAGGGCGTCCAGGGAGTCGGCGGCGATGGCCGACTGGATCCCGAACCAGCCGATCAGGCTGATGCCGACCGCCAGCCCGACGATCGAGGCGCCGATCTCGCCGAAGCCGGTCCACCGGGCCAGCAGGGCGGTGTTGAGGCCCTCGCGCTGGGCGATGATCCCGACCAGGCACATGATCACCTCGACGATGATCGAGCCGAGCAGGATCGCCCAGAAGGCGTGGGCGAAGCTCATCCCGTAGCCGAGCGTCGCGCCCAGCAGGAACTGGGAGAGCGCCGAGATCTGTCCGAACCGCTGCACGGCGATGCCGAACCAGTGGTTGCGGGCCGACGTCGGCACCCGGGCGAGGGTGTAGTCGTCGATGTGTGCGCTGTTCGCGGCGCTGCCGGCCATGCCCGCTCCTCGTGTGGTCGCAACGGTCCGGTCCACGCTAGGACGACATCGCGCCGTCGACCATGTGCAGACTGCCGGTCTCATTGCCATGACTGTGCGGGCTGCACAGGTGCCAGGTCTTGGCCGGCTCGTGCGGCGCGAGGCCGAGTCAGTGGCCGGCGTCGCCCTCCGGGCGCCGCGCGCGCAGCTCCCCGGCGACGACGGGGACGGCGATGCGGTTCTCGGCCGGCGGCACCGGGCACGAGTAGAAGTCGCTGAAGCCGCAGGGCGGGACGATCGCGCGGTTGAAGTCCAGCTCCAGCCGGGCCCCGTCGGGCACGGCGGGAAACCGAAGGAAGCGTCCGGGGGCGTAGCTGGTGCGGCCGGTGGTGGCGTCGGCGAAGACGAGCACCAGGTGGGCGCCGTCGGCGAACACGGTGAACCGGTGGTCCCGGCCGTCGATCGTGGTCTCGACCGTGCCGGGCACCGCCTTGGTGTGGCCGTCGTCCGACGTGCGGGTGAAGGTCCACGGTGTGCGGCGCACCTCGCCGGTGGACCGGAACACGGCCGGCACCACCCACCGCGGGTCGTACCCGGCGACCTCGATCCCGGCGAAGGCCAGCCGGGTGGGGGCCGCGGCGTCGTACACCCGCAGCTCGACGTCCGAGCCGTCCAGGCTGAACACGTCGACGGTGATGTCGTCGGACCGCAGCAGGGGGAAGCCGTCCGCCCCGAGGAAACCGACGACGGTCTCCCCGTCCACCGGACGGGATCCTTCCGCGGTGACCAGCTCCACCGGTCCGGTGGGGGTGAGCCGGACGCCGGCCTCACCGGGCACCCGCCGCACGGTGGCCGGCAGGCCGCGCACGGGTTCGTCCTCGGCGCCGACCGGCTGGTAGTCGACCAGTGCCGTGTTGCCGACCGGGCCCGACACCTGCGCCAGTCGCTCCTGCTGCCACGCGTGGTGGGCGGCGACCGGGTCGGTGGGGGAGTCGGGCTGCGCGTCGGCCATGGGGTCATCCTGGGTCATCCCGCCGACGCCCGACGCGCGGGCGGTCGCGACCCGGGCGACGATCGGGACGTCCCGTCCGGAGGTCCGTGTGGACCCCGGGACCGCGCCCACCGGGAGGTCGCCCATGGCCACGCTGATCTACGCGTCGAACATGTCGCTCGACGGCTGGACCCAGGATGCCGCCGGGGCCCTGGACTGGGCGCCCCCGGACCCGGACGTCTTCGCCGACATCTCCGGTTTCATGGCCTCGGTCGGCACCTATCTCTACGGCCGCCGGATGTACGAGGCGCTGGCCGTCTGGGAGACCGATCCGGCGCTCGCGGGCCGCTCCGAGGCCTTCGCCCGGTACGCCGCGGCCTGGCAGGCCGCCGACAAGATCGTCCACTCGTCGTCGCTCGCCGCCCCGGTCACCGCGAGGACCCGCCTGGAACGCCGGTTCGATGCCGGCGCCGTCCGCGACCTCAAGGCGCGGGCCGACCGCGACCTGCTGGTCGGCGGCCCCACCCTGGCCGCCCAGGCACTGGACGCCGGGCTCGTCGACGAGATCGTCCTGTGGGTCTGGCCGATCGTCCTCGGCGGCCGCCTGCCCGCCCTGCCCGCCGGCCGGCGCCTGGACCTTGAGCTGCGGGACGAGCACCGGTTCGCCGGCGGCGTCGTCCGGCTCCACTACCGGGTGCGGTGACCGGCCGGCCCGGCACGCCCCTCGCCCGCTGTCGGTGCGGGCCCCCACAATGCACCCATGCAGCTGCCGGTCCTGCCGCCCGTCGCGCCGATGCTGGCCAAGTCCGTGCCCGGCCTGCCCACCGACGCGCAGCTGGGCGGCGGCGGGCTGTTCGAACCCAAGTGGGACGGCTTCCGGTCGATCGTCTTCCGCGACGGCGACGAGGTGGAGATCGGCAGCCGCAACGAGCGGCCGATGACGCGGTACTTCCCGGAGCTGGTGCAGGCCTTCCGGTCCCAGCTGCCGCCGCGGTGCGTCGTCGACGGCGAGATCGTCATCGCCACCGCCGACGGCCTGGACTTCGAGGCCCTGCAGCAGCGCATCCATCCCGCCGACTCCCGGGTCCGGATGCTCGCCGAGAAGACGCCGGCCTCCTTTATCGCCTTCGACCTGCTGGCCGTCGGCGACACCGACCTGATGGACCGGCCGTTCGGCGAGCGCCGCGCCGCGCTGCTGGAGGCGCTGGGCGGCGCGCGGCCGCCGGTGCACGTCACCCCGGCCACCGGCGACCGCGCCGTCGCCGAACGCTGGTTCTCCGAGTTCGAGGGCGCGGGCCTGGACGGGGTCGTCGCCAAGCCGCTGTCGGCGCCGTACCAGCCGGACAAGCGGGCCATGTTCAAGATCAAGCACGAGCGCACCGCGGACTGCGTGGTCGGCGGCTACCGGGTGCACAAGTCCGGGCCGGACGCCGTCGGGTCGCTGATGCTCGGCTTGTACGACGCCTCAGGTGACCTGGCGTCCGTCGGCGTCGTCGGCGCGCTGCCGATGGCGCAGCGGCGGGCGCTGTTCACCGAGCTGCAGCCGCTGGTCACCACGTTCGAGGACCACCCGTGGAACTGGTCGATGGCCGAGCAGATCCGCGCCGACGGCGGACGCACCCCGCGCAACTCGGAGTTCTCCCGGTGGAACAACGGCAAGGACCTGTCCTTCGTCCCGCTGCGCCCGGAACGGGTGCTCGAGGTCCGGTACGACCACATGGAGGGCAGCCGGTTCCGGCACACCGCGCAGTTCGTCCGGTGGCGCCCCGACCGCGAGCCGGCGTCCTGCACCTACGAGCAGCTCGAGACGCCGGTGCGGTACGACCTGGACGACATCGTCCCCGGCCTGCGCTGACCGTGACGGCCCCGACCTGCGCCGGCCGTCGCGCCGACCCGGCGTCGCCGTGAGCACGCCGCGACGGCCGGAGCGCCGGGGGAGCGGGCAGGGGCAGCCGGGGGCGCGCGGCCGGGCGTCGCCGGCCCGGTCCCGGCGGGCCGTCCGCCGGCTCGCGGTGCTGCCGCGGTTGCCGGCGCCCCGGTCGCTGGACCCGGTGCCCCGGGTCGACGAGCCGTCGGCCCGGCTGCAGCAGCTGCTGGTGGCGCTGGGCGCGTCCCTGGTGGGCAGCGGCCTGCCGGTGTCGGACGTCGTCCGGACGCTCACCCGGGTGGCCGTGTCGCTGGGCGCCCCGTCGGCCGAGCTCCTGGTCTTCCCGAACGCGCTCATCGTCGCCGTGCCCGGGCAGGACGAGACCAGGATCGCGCTGGGCTCGTCCGTCGCCGGGGAAGCCCGCTTCGACCGCACCGCGGCGCTGCTCGGCCTGGTCGACCGGGCCAGTCGTGCCGAGATCGGGGTCGAGGACGCCCTGGCGGAGCTGGAGCGGCTCGAGCGGCGCCCGCCGCGGTTCCCGTGGTGGGTGCGGATGACCGGCCACGGGCTCAGCGCCGCGGCCATCGCCGTGCTGCTGCACACCTCGCTCGGCGAGCTGGCGGTGGCGCTGCTGCTGGGCACCGCGGTCGGCGGCCTGAAGCTGCTGACCAGGGCCGGCACCATCAGCGCGGTGCTGCTGCCGGTGACCTCAGCGTTCGCCGTGTCGGTGGTGGTCTTCTTCGCGGCGGCCCACGGGTGGGGGCAGAACCCGCTGGTGATGCTGGTGCCCGCGTTGATCTCGCTGCTGCCCGGGTCGACGCTGGCCGTCGCGATCATCGAGCTCGCGGCCGGGGACATGATCGCCGGCGCGAGCCGGATGATGTCGGGGCTGCTGCAGTTCGCGCTGCTGGCGTTCGGCATCGTCGCCGGGTACGCCGCCGTCGGGCTGGACTCGCTGCAGGCGCTGATCGTCGCGCAGAGCCCCATCGGCGCCTGGTCGCCGTGGGTGGCGGTGCTGCTGTTCGCCGTCGGGAACTACTTCTACTTCTGCGGCCCGCCGCGCTGCCTGCCGTACCTGATCGCGGTGCTCTACGTCGGCTACGCCGGGCAGGTGCTGGGCAACGAGGCACTCGGCGCGCTGTTCGGCGGTTTCCTCGGTGCCATGCTGCTGACCACGACGTCGTCCGTGGTGCAGGTCCTGCCGGGCGCGCCGCCGGCCACCGTGACGTTCCTGCCCGCGTTCTGGGTGCTGGCCCCCGGCGCCGCGGGACTGATCGGGCTCACGCAGAGCGCCGGCGCCGACCTCTCGCCGAACGTCGGCCTGGCCGCCTTTGCCGGCACGGTGCTGGCGATCGGCCTCGGGGTGCTGGCCGGGACCGGCGTCTACCGGTCGCTCTACCGCTGGGCGCCGGCCCGGTGGCGGCTGCGGGTGCCCTGACGCCACTCGGGGCCGACGCCGCTCGGCTGCCACAGTCGCGCGAACAGGTCAGCCGCCGTCGGCGGAGAAGTGCTGGGTGTCCCGCGGGTCGGTCCACGATCCGCCCCAGGTCCAGCCGAGCGACGTCCACGCCCGGACCGCCGCGTCGCCGGCGTGCAGGACTCCCGGGGCCGCGGGTCGGCCGGCGAACGCGGTACCGCCCGGCGGCAGCACCTGGTCGCCGCTGACGTAGGGGTTCTCGACCGGGTCGATGTCGACCGCGCGCCCGTAGGAGTGCTCGGATCAGCGGGCGCCGGACGTGGTCCGCCGGCAGTTGAACGCCGAGGTGTTGTCCGCGGCCATCGACGCGTCGTCGCTGCCGCCGAAGTCGTCCACCAGCCGCAGGGACCTGATCGGGAAGCCCTGCCGGTACAGCCGGCCGAAGGCCGTGACGACGTCGTCCACCACGGCGCGGTCGACCACCAGCTCGCCCTGGTGCGCCCGGCCGTCGAAACCCACGTAGGACAGACGCAGGTAGCGCAGCTCGTCGAGCGGCACCGGACAGCCGGTGTGCCAGCTGGTCCGCATCCGGCCGGCCAGCGCGGCGTCGATGCCGGTGGCCCGCCAGCGATAGGGCGGCAGGTCCGGCGGGACTGTTGCCGTCGTGGTGCTGGCCGTCGTGCTGCGGGCGGTCGTCGTGCTCGCGGTCGTGCTGCCGGCGAAAGGTCTCCTGCGGACCTCCGGCACGGGCGACGGAGCGGTCGGCGTCGAGGGCCGGGCACCGACCGTCGGCACCGCCCCGGTGGCGCCTGTCGGGACGGGCGGATCCGGCGCCGACAGGGGGCTGCGTGCGGCCCGCCCCGACAGGGGCGACGTCGCGGGTGTCGCCGGCGACGGCCCGGCCCGCACCCCGCCGGACGACGCTGCGGACGGCGACAAGGACGACGCTGCGACCGCACTCGCCGCGCCGGCGGACCGCGGGGCGACGGCACCCGTGCCGGCTGGTGCGGACCGGTCCGGCGTTCCGGAGGCGTCCGGCGCCGCCGAGCACCCGGCGGTGGCGAGGACCGCGGTCACCAGTACCGCGGCGACGGCGCCGCGCCGGCCGGAGCGAGGGCGGGCAGCACCGTCCCGGGTCACCGCGCCAGCATTGCACCGGCCACGTCCTGGGATCCGGCCACGGATGCCCCCGGCGCAAACCGCCCCCGCGGGCCGTCTTGCGCAGGCCGGTCGTTGACTGGTCACATGTGCGCACGACCAGGGGGGAGGTCAGGATGGCTCAGGGGCGGGGGCGGACCGGCCGTCGGGACGAGGCGCTGGGACGGTTGCTGGGCGCCGCCCGCGCGGCGCTGGAGGCGGACGGCGTCGTCGAGCTGTCGCTGCGCGCGGTGGCGAAGGGACTCGGCTGGGCGAACTCGACGGTGTACCGCCACGTGGCCAACCGGGACGCCCTGCTGGCCCTGCTGTCGTCGGACGTCAACGACGAGGTCCGGGACGTCGCCGAGGCGGCGGACCGGGCGTGCGCGGTGGAGGGCGGGGACGCGGCCGAACGCTGGCTGGCGGTGGCCCGAGCCCTGCGCGACTGGGCGAGGGCGCACCCGCACCTGTTCGGTCTGCTGTGCACCACGGCCGCCCCGGAGGACCCTGCCCGCCCCGGCCACTTCCGGGTCACCGGTATCTGGCCCACGATGGGCCGGATCATCCACGCCGGCCGCGCGGCCGGGGCCATCCGGCCACCGGCGGCGGGCGCCTACGACATCGCGGGCGTCTTCGACATGCAGCGGTTCGCCTCGAGCGGAGTACCGCAGGAACCGTTCGCCGACCTGCCCGTCCGCTCGATCTCGCTGTACACGTCGCTGCTGGGGATCCTGGCCTCCGACGTCTTCAACCAGATGGAGCACCTGGACGGCGCCCGCGACCGGCTGTTCGACCTGCTGGTGGCGGTCACCGCCGGCGCCGCCGGCCTGGACATCGTGCTGCCGCCGGCGCCGGCGGCGGCCGCGCCGTCCGTCGGCTGACCGGCAGCACACCCGGGCCGGGTGCACCGCGCGGCTCGTCGCGAGCCACCGGACCGGCTCAGCCGGCGTAGAAGTCGGTGCACCGCTGCAGGCCCAGCACCACGCCGACGTACAGCGCCTGCACCTGGTCGATGGCGCCGGTGGAGGTGCCGCCCGAGGCGTCGGCGGCGGGCAGCGACGAGGCCATGACCTCGTACACGGCCTTGTCCAGGTCGTTCGGCGACAGCGTGAGCTTCCGGTCGCCGGTGCCCTGCGGCGTGCGCATCCAGTTCGCCCACGACCCGGCGTAGCAGAGCGCCCGCAGGCCGGCCTGGTCCCCGGTGGTGGGGGCGCCGGTGGCCGCTGCCGCGGCCAGCGCGTAGCGGCTGACCAGCAGGATCACCGCCGACATGTCGCCGTTCCTGGAGTTCCAGCCCGCCGTCGGGGTGCCGATCCGCTGCAGCTCGGCGAGGTTGTACGCCACCGTGTTGGTGGCGGCGCAGAAGCCGACCGGCGTCGACATGGCGTTGCTGGCGCAGGCCGGCGGCGCGCCGCCGGTGTAGGGCGCGAGCGTCGGCGCCTTGTACCCGGGGACCTTGCCCGCGAAGTAGCTGTTGGTGACCGCGACGATCTGCTGCAGGAACCCGTCGGTGATCTTGACGTTGCCGTAGTTCTGAGGCTTCACGGTGAAGCCCGTCTCCTTGATGCGCGCGTCCACCTCGGCCTGGTCGATCTTGCTGCACCGGACTGCGCCGTTGGTGAAGCCGAGGGAGAAGGCGAAGCTGCGGTCGAAGCCGCTGCCGTGGGCCTGGGCGGCCTTCGGGGACAGGCCGACCGGGTCGCCGGTGGACATCATCGCGGCCAGCACCTCCTTGACCCCGGAGGTGCGGTTGAGGTCGTAGTAGGTGGAATGGCCGTCGGCGACCCAGCGCCAGTACGCGCCGGCGTAGCAGTCCGCCTGCTGCTCGAGCATGATCACGTCATCCGAGTCGCTCATGTCCTCGTCGAGGCGGGCCTGGACCAGGTGGCCCATCTCGTGGGCGAGGATCGTCGGCGCGCCGAGGTCCCCGACGTCCTTGCCCATCCGCGGGAGCAGGACGCCGCGGTCCCAGACGATGGTGTCGCAGCCGGGGTTGTACGACGCGTTGACCGAGTGGTAGAGCGAGCGGCCGCAGACGGTGGCCTTGGGGTCGTTGGAGTCGTAGGACTTGAGTTCCTTGGCCGGCGTGAACCGCTCCTTGAAGCTCTCGGGGAAGACTTCGCCGTAGAAGACGTACAGGTCGGCGATGGTGTTCTTCGCCTGCGTGTCCCACTTCGTGTGACCGTCCGCGGTGACGGCGACGGTCGCCGGTGCCACGTCGTTCTTGGGCCCGCTCGGCCCGACGTCGACCGGCTGCGACGGCACGGTGGCCGTTCCGATCTTGGCCGCCTGTCCGGAGACGGCGGTGGTGCAACCGGCCAGCAGCGCGCCGGCGGCGGCCACGGCGACCACGCTGCGCAGCACGCGCCCGAGGGTGGGGGACACGGGTCATCCTCTCGATCCTGCGCCCGGTCGGCGAGCCGGCCATTCCGGGGGAAAAGGGACGCTACCTGCTGGCGCGTCGGTCCGTCGGCCTATCGGACGGCGCCGGGCTGCCCTGCGTTCCCCGGCTCCGCCGGCTGTTGGACGCGCACCGGGACGGGCTCACGACCGGCGCCCGGGCGGGACGCCGTCGGCCGGCACGGCGTGCCCGGCCGGGTGCGGTGCGCCGGCAGGCCACGAGCGCTGCGGCTCGCTGTGGCAGGACGCCCGGGCCACGGCACAGCACCGCATCCGGGGCGCTGGGGTCATGGGGCCCCGGCCGGCAGGCGGCCGGCCGGGGCCCGAGCGGCGGCGGCCCCGGCGGGGGGCGCGGCGGAGCGTCCGCACGCCCGGCCCGCGGGACGGCCCGGTCGACACCGGGCCGGGACGCCGCGGGACGCTGTCCCTGGCGGCGTGCACGTCCGCGCACCGCGCCGAACGTCGCGGGCCGGACCCACATCCGGCGTCACCCGGGGGAGCGGGCGGGGGCCCGATCGGGACCACCGCACGCCGACCGTCCGGTACCCCGACCTTCGGCTCACGGGCGGAGGACCGACACCAACCGGCGGCATTGCCGTCGGCGTGGGCCACCCCGCCCGTGTGACGCCAGTCATACTCCTGGCCCCCGTCGGTGGCAACAGGCAGCGACGGCACGGCCGTCACGACCGGGTCACGATCCCGGCCTGGCGCCGCAACCCGGCGCCGCAACCCGGTGCCGCAACCCGGTGCCGCCACCTGCGCGGCTCGCGGACGTCCACGGATCCGCGGGGCTGCCGGTCAGTGCCCGGTCCGGTGCCCCCACCACCAGCGCAGCACGGCGAACCGCCCGGCGCCGACGCCGGCGTTGACCGCCAGCACCGCCGCGGCTGCTGCCACGCCGGTGACCGGTGACAGGTCCAGCGCGACGGTGGTCAGCACCAGCCCGACCAGGCAGGTACCCGCCGCGACGACCTGGTCGCCGGTCCGCCGGGCGGTGTCGTGCACCCCGAAGGTCACGGCCCGGTGGACGGCGTTGGTCACCACGGTCGCCGCGCACCACGACAGCACCGCGGCGACGGTGCTGCCGACCGGCCGCTCCAGGGCCAGGTACAGCACGAGCTGCAGGACGGTGCCGGCCGTGCCGACGGCGGCGAACCGTGCCGCCTGGCCGGCCAGTGCCCGCCACGCGGGCGGCAGCGTGGTCGCGGGTCGCCGGACCGGTGCGCCGAGCGCCGCGCCGTCCCGCCGCGCGTGCCGGTGGGCGAGGACGGGCCCGCTGGCGGCGGTCACGGCGACGGTCATGGCCCCACCGTGGTCCCGCGGGCCGTGCGCACGCTGCCGAGAGCCTGTGTCGTCGCTGTGTACCTACAGCGACGCGGCGACCGCCTCGGCGTCGGCCATCACCCGCAGGATGTTGCCGCTGGTCAACGCCCTCAGGTCGGCGGCCGACCAGCCGCGGGTGGCCAGCTCGGTGAGCAGCGCCGGGTAGCAGGAGACGTCGGCCAGCCCCTGGGGCAGCCGGTCGACGCCGTCGTAGTCGCCGCCCAGGCCCAGGTGGTCCACGCCGGCGACCTCCCGGGCGTGCTCGACGTGGTCGGCGACCTGGGCCAGCGTCGCCACCGGCGCGGGGTGCTCGCGCTGCCACCGCTCCAGCTCGGCCGTCGCCGCGACCCTCGCCGCCGCGGCCGCGGGGTCCGCCGCCTCGGCCGTCGGCTCCTCCCCGGCGTCCGCGGTGTACCCGCCCACGGTGCGCAGGTCCAGCCGCTCCCGGACGGCCTCGAGCTCGGCGTCGTACCGGGCGCACTCGCGGGAGACGAACTGCGGGACGAAGGTCAGCATCACCACGCCGCCGTTGCCGGGCAGCCGGCCGAGGACCGCGTCCGGCACGTCCCGGACGTGGCCGGCGAGTGCCCGGCAGGAGGAGTGGGAGAAGATCACCGGCGCCCGCGACGCGTCGAGCGCGTCGTTCATCGTGCTCTCGGCGACGTGCGAGAGATCGACGAGCATGCCGAGCCGGTTCATCTCGGCGACGACCTCGCGCCCGAACGCGGTGAGACCGCCGGCGGCCGGCACGTCGGTGGCCGCATCCGCCCACGGCACGTTCTGGTTGTGGGTGAGCGTCAGGTAGCCGACGCCGAGCCGGTGCAGCGTGCGCAGCACGGCCAGCGACCCGGCGATGCTGTGACCGCCCTCCGCGCCCATCAGGGCGGCGATGCGGCGGTCGGCCATCGCGGCGCGGACGTCGGCGGCCGTGCGGCAGGCGCGGAACGTGTCCGGATACCGGGCGACGACGGCCGCCACGCAGTCGATCTGCTCGAGGGTTGCCACGACGGCGTCGCCGGGCGGCAGGGTGCCGGGCACGTAGACGGAGAAGAACTGCGCGCCGACCCCGCCGCGCCGCAGTCGCGGGATGTCGGTGTGCAGGGACGGCTGGTCGACCGCCAGGTCGCGCCGGTCGAGGTCGTAGCGGACCTGCTTGCGGAGCGCCCACGCGACGTCGTTGTGCCCGTCGAACACCGGTGCCTGCGCGTGCACGGCGGCGACGTCGGTCGGCTGGGGAGCGGTCATGCCGGCGATCCTCGCACCGTCGCCGACGGGCCGGGCAGCGCCACCGCGCCGGCCCACGGCCGTGCCACCGCGCCGGCCCCGGCCGCGGGACCACCGGGCGAACCGGTCGGGCCCGCCGGTTCAGCCCGCGAGCCGGCGCACCGCCTCGTCGATCACCTCGTCGCGCTTGCAGAACGCCCACCGGACGTAGGGCCGGCCGGCGGCGGGATCGTCGTGGAACACCTGCTGCGGCACGGCCACCACCCCCGCGCGGCCGGGCAGCTCGAGGCAGAAGCGCAGCCCGTCGGCCTCCGTGCCCGGCGGCGTCAGCGGGCGGATGTCGGTCGGGACGAAGTACGTGCCCTGCGGGCGCTGCACCCCGAAACCGGCGGCGGCCAGCCCCTCGCACAGCCGGTCCCGCTTGTCCTGCAGGTCCTTGCGCAGCCCGTCGACCCAGCCCATCTCGTGCTCGAGGGCGTGCGCGACGGCCGGCTGGAACGGAGCGCCGCCGACGAAGGTCAGGAACTGCTTGGCGGCCCGCACCGCGGCGACCAGCTCCGCCGGCCCGCACACCCAGCCGATCTTCCAGCCGGTGGCGTTGAACGTCTTGCCGGCGCTGGACACGGTGAGCGTGCGCCCGGCCATGCCGGGCAGCGAGCCGATCGGGACGTGCACGGCGTCGTCGTAGGTCAGGTACTCGTACACCTCGTCGGTGACCACCACCAGGTCGTGCCGGACGGCGAGCTCGGCGATCGCCGACAGCTCCTCGCGGGTCAGCACGGTGCCGGTCGGGTTGTGCGGGCTGTTCAGCAGCAGCAGCCGGGTGGCCGGGGTGATCGCGGCCGCCAGCCGGTCCGGGTCCAGCGACCAGCGGCCCGTGGCGTCCGGACGCAGCGGGACGGACACGTGGCGCGCCCCGGCCATCGCGACCGCCGCCGGGTAGGAGTCGTAGTAGGGCTCCAGCATCACCACCTCGTCGCCCGCCTCGACCAGCGCCAGCACCGCGGCGGTGATGGCCTCGGTGGCGCCGACGGTGACCAGCACCTCGGTGTCCGGGTCGAACCGCTGCCCCCGGTCGCGCAGCCGGGCGCGGGCGACGGCCTCGCGCAGCACCGGCATGCCCGGCCCCGGCGGGTACTGGTTCACGCCGCCGGCGATCGCGTCGCGCGCGGCCTCGAGCATCCCGGCCGGGCCGTCGGTGTCCGGGAAGCCCTGTCCCAGGTTCACCGCCCCGGTGGCGACGGCCAGCGCGGACATCTCCGCGAAGATCGTCGTGGTGAACGGTCGCAGCCTCGGGACCAGGTGCATGCGCCCTTCCTACCAACCGCAGGCACCCCTGGGTGCCGCGCCCGCGCCGGCCGGGCGGCGGCGACCCCGACAATGACCCGGTGACCGCCGCCTGGAGTGCCTCGCTGCCGCCCACCCCTGCGGACGTCGAGCGGCGGCGCCGGCTCGTCCGCATGAAGGCCTTCGCCACCGCCCTGCTCGTGCTGATGGCGGTCGTCTTCGTGGTGGCCTGGCTGCTGGAGAAGGACCACCCCTGGGCCGGCTGGGTGCGCGCGGCCGCCGAGGCCGGCATGGTCGGCGCGCTCGCCGACTGGTTCGCGGTCACCGCCCTGTTCCGCCGGCCGATGGGGCTGCCGATCCCGCACACCGCGATCATCCCGACCCGCAAGGACGACATCGGCGCCTCGCTGTCGGAGTTCGTGGCGGCCAACTTCCTGTCCGAGCAGGTGGTCCGGGACAAGCTGGCCCGGTTCTCGGTGGCCTCGCGGGCCGGGGCCTTTCTGGCCCGGCCGGAGGCGGCGGAGCGGATCGCCGCCGAGCTGGCCAGCGCGGTGCGCGGGCTGTCCACCGTGCTGTCCGACGACACCGTGGCCGGGCTGCTGGAGGACCTGGCCCGCCGCCGGATCGCCGAGACCCGGGTCGGCCCGCCGCTCGGCCGGATCGCGTCGGACGTGTTCGCCCGCGGCGACCACCACCCCTTGGTGGACTTCGTCGTGGACCGGGTGCACGCGTGGATCCGGGACAACTACGACCTGGTGAACCGGGTGGTGACGCAGCGGGCCCCGACCTGGACGCCGCGGTTCGTCGACGACCTGCTGGCCGACCGCCTCTACCGCGAGGTGGAGGCCTTCGCCCTGGCGGTCAAGGAGGACCCGGACCACCAGCTCCGGCAGGCCCTGGACCGCTTCCTGCTGGAGTTCGCCGAGGACCTGCAGCACGACCCGGTGACGATGGACCGGGCGGACGCCGTCAAGGAACGCATCGTCGACAACGCGCAGGTCCGCTCGCTGGCGGCCAGCGCCTGGGGCTCGGCCAAGGAGGCCCTGCTGGCCGCCGCCGCCGACCCGGACTCCGAGCTGCGCCGCACCGTCGTGCGCGGGCTCATGTCGTTCGGCGAGCGGCTGCGGGACGACCCGGAGACCGCCGGCAAGATCGACCGCTGGGTGGCCGACGCCGCTGGGTACCTGGCCCGCAACCACGCCAGGGCCATCACCGGGATCATCGACGAGACCGTGGCCCGCTGGGATGGCGAGGCCACCAGCCGCAAGATCGAGCTCCAGGTGGGGCGCGACCTGCAGTTCATCCGGATCAACGGCACCGTCGTCGGCGCCCTCGCCGGCCTGGTGATCTACTCGCTGGCCCGGCTGTTCCTGTGAACGGCCGACCCCGCGGTCGACGGCCGGCGGAGGGGTCTGTTGACTGGGACGATCCGGAGGACCTGCCGGGCTTCCGCCGCCGGCCGTGGCCGGCCCGGACACCAACCACTACTCGGGAGCACACACGATGACGCCACAACCCACCCGCGAGGACAAGTTCAGCTTCGGGCTCTGGACGGTCGGCTGGCAGGCCCGCGACCTGTTCGGCGAGGCGACCCGGCCGGTGCTGGCCGCGACCGAGGCCGTGCACAAGCTGTCCGAGATGGGCGCCTACGGCATCACCTTCCACGACGACGACCTCATCCCGCCGGACAGCTTGCCGGCCGAGCGTGAGCGGATCATCGACGAGTTCCGCAAGGCGCTGGCCGACACCGGCCTGGTGGTGCCGATGGTCACCACCAACCTGTTCGGCGACCCGGTGTTCAAGGACGGCGGTTTCACCAGCAACGACCGGTCGGTGCGCCGGTACGCGCTGCGCAAGGTCATGCGCAACATGGACCTGGCCGCCGAGCTCGGTGCGCAGATCTACGTCTTCTGGGGCGGTCGTGAGGGCTCCGAGGTCGACTTCGCCAAGGACGTCCGGTCGGCGCTGGACCGCTACCGCGAGGGCATCGACATGCTGGCCCAGTACTCGATCGACAAGGGCTACGGCATGCGGTTCGCGATCGAGCCCAAGCCGAACGAGCCGCGGGGCGACATCCTGCTGCCCTCCATCGGCCACGCGCTGGCGTTCATCGAGCAGTGCGAGCACGCCGACATGATCGGCATCAACCCGGAGACCGGCCACGAGCAGATGGCCTCGCTGAACTACACGCACGGCATCGCGCAGGCGTTGTGGCAGGGCAAGCTCTTCCACATCGACCTGAACGGGCAGAAGGGCCCGCGGTACGACCAGGACCTGGTGTTCGGCTACGGCGACCTGCTGCAGGCGTTCTCGACCGTGGACCTCCTGGAGAACGGCGCCCCCGGCGGCGGGCCGACCTACGACGGCGACCGGCACTTCGACTACAAGCCGCTGCGCACCGAGAGCATCGAGGGCGTCTGGGAGTCGGCGCGGGCGAACATGGAGCTGTACATCACCCTGCGCGACCGCTCCCGCAACTTCCGGGCCGACCCGGAGGTGCAGGAGGCGCTCGAGGCGGCGCGGGTCGCCGACCTCGCCCAGCCGACCCTGGGCGAGGGCGAGAGCTACGACGACCTGCTCGCCGACCGGTCCTCCTTCGAGGAGTACGACCTGGAGACCGCCCGCAACCAGGGCTACGGCTACGCCCGGTTGCAGCGGCTGGCGCTGGAGCACCTGCTCGGCGTGCGCTGACGTCCGCGGCGGGACCGGTTCCGGGCGGGACCGGTCCCGCGGCGGTCGGGACGGGCCCGGCTGGCAGGCTGGGACGGTGAGGTTCCGTCCCGTCGACCCGGCCGCGCTGCCGGCCCTGCTGGCGGACCGGGTCGCCGACGCGGCCCCGGGCGGCCGGGTCCGGGTGGGCCTGGACGGCGACGACGCCGTCGGCACCGCCGATCTGGCACAGCGGCTGGCGGAGGCGTTCCAGGACTCCGGTCGGCCGGCCACCGTCGTGTCCACCGGCTGGTGGTGGCGGGCGGCCGCGCTGCGCCTGGAGCACGGCCGTACCGACGTCGACAGCCTGCTCACCGCCTGGGTGGACGACGACGCGCTGCGTCGCGAGTTGCTCGATCCGTGGGCCGCCGACGGCAGCGGCCGCTTCCTGGCCCGGCTGCGGGACCCGGCCACCGACCGGTCGGTCCGCGAGCCGTACCGGCAGGCCGGCGCCACCGAGGTGCTCGTGCTGCACGGGCCACTGCTGACCGCCGGCGCCGTGCGGCCGGACGTCACCGTCGTGCTGCGGGTGTCCGACGGGACGCTGGCCAGGGCGCTGCCACCGGAGCGGCAGTGGTGGCGCCCCGCGTTCGCCCGGTACCTGGCGGAGCGGGACCCGGAGGCCGACGCCCTGGCCGTGGTGTCCTACGACCACCCGCGCAGCCCGGCCGTGGCAGGGCCCCGACAGCCCGCCGGCGCCGCGGCGTCACATGCCCGACACGGGGACGGTTCGCGCCGGTGATCCGGACCGGGCACAGTGCAGCCCACGACGGCCGCAGCGCCGCGGGCCCGGCACGACGCGCCGGGTCGGCGCGCCACCGGCCCCCGCGGCCCGACCCCCAGGAGTGACCCGTGCAGCCCACCACCGACACCGAGCGGCCGAGGTTCCAGGTGCCGCTGGTCGACATCTCGCCGTACGTCGGGGACGGCTCCCCGGCCGCGCGGGCCCGCACCGCGGCGGCGGTGGACCGGGCCTGCCGGACGGTCGGCTTCATCCAGATCACCGGCCACGGCATCGATCCCACCGTCGCCGAGGGGCTCGCCGCCGCCATCGACGACTTCTTCGACCTCCCCCTGGAGGTCAAGAAGCAGTGGATCGCGCCGCCGGGGATCAACCGCGGGTACACCGCACCGAAGTCCGAGCAGCTGAGCCTCAGCCTGGGCGTCGCCGCGGCGAACCGGATGAACGACTTCTTCGAGGCCTTCAACATCGGCGTCACCGCCGCCGACCACCCCGGGCTGGACCTGCCCGCCGGCGACTACGCCGACAACATCTGGCCCGACGGCGCCGGCCCGTTCGCCGCGCGCACCCTGGCCTGGTTCGCCGAGGCCGGCCGGGTGGCGCGGGTGCTGACCACGATCTTCGCCGACGCGCTGGGCCTGCCCGCGGGATGGTTCGACGCCTTCACCGACCACTCGCTGGACGTGCTGCGGATGAACAACTACGCCCTGCCGCCGGGCGACATCGAGCTCGACGCCGACCTGACCGGGATGGGCGAGCACACCGACTACGGGATCGTCACCGTGCTCTGGGCCGACCGGGTCGCCGGGCTGCAGGTGCTCGACGACGACGGGCGCTGGCACGACGTGCTGCCCGAGCCGGGCGCGCTGCTGGTGAACCTGGGCGACCTCACCGCCCGGTGGACGAACGAGGTGTGGCGGTCGACGCTGCACCGGGTGAAGCCGCCGGTTGTCGACGGGCGCATCGAACGCCGCCGGTCGGCGGCGTACTTCCACGACGGCAACATCGACGCGGTGGTGTCGGCGCTGCCCGGCACCGTCCCCCCGGGCGAGGAGCCGCTCTACCCGCCGGTGACCGTCGCCGAGCACATCGCCGGCAAGCTCGCCGGTTCGCGACAGCTGGTCCGCAACACCCGCGCCGAGCGCGAGGCGCAACGGGTGATCACCGCCCGCTGAGCCGCGTCGTCCGGCGGGCCTCGACACCGCCCTCACGGTTTTGCTTGCAGGAGCAAGCAGTCCTGCTAGCGTGGAGGACGTGCACCGGCGGATCGACCGCCGGCCCGGCCGAGGGGACGTCGCATGGACCTGACCGAGGTGCTCACCCCGGTGAAGGATCTCGGCGCCTTCATCCGGGAACAACGCACCGAGGCGCAGATCTCGCTCCGGGCGCTGGCCGCCAGGGCGGGCGTGTCCAACCCCTACCTGTCACAGGTGGAACGCGGCCTGCGGCGGCCCAGCGCCGATATCCTGGCCCAGATCGCCCGCGGGCTGTCGATCTCGGCCGAGTCCCTGCTCGCCCGCGCCGGCGTGCTGGACCCGCCCACCCCGCCGCCGGCCGCCGACCACACGGCCGGGACCGGCACCGTGCCGGGCGACACCCTGCCCGGCGGCACCGTCCCGGTCGACACGGCGCCCGGCGACACCGCGCACCGGGCCGTCGTCGCTGCGCTGCGGGCGGACCCGGCGCTCAGCGGCCGGCACCGGTCCGCACTGATCGACCTCTACACCGCCCTCCGCCAACCCGGCACCGCCGGCTGACCCGCGGGACCCACCGGCTCCCCGCACCGAACCTGCCGACCGCACCCCCCAGGACCGCAGCCCGCCACAGCCCGCCACTCCCGCACCGACCGCACCACCACCCGTCCCGCGACACAGCGGCGGCCCAGGCCGCCGGAAGGGAGACCGTCATGTCCCTGCTCACCGACCTGCGCTCGGTGTCCGAGAGCGCCGTCGACCAGCTCGCCGCCCGGTTCCCCGACCTGCCCCGCCCGCTGCTCGCCGCGATCGGTGCCGGTGACATCGCCGTCCGCCGGCTCGCCGAGCTGCGCGAGTCGCTGCGGGAGACCCTGCCGTCCGCACCCGAGGCCGGCGACGTCCGGGCCGCCGCGGCCGACCTGCCCGGTCGGGCCCAGCGTGC
The DNA here is from genome assembly GCF_014646215.1 of Nakamurella endophytica. GTDB lineage: Bacteria > Actinomycetota > Actinomycetes > Mycobacteriales > Nakamurellaceae > Nakamurella > Nakamurella endophytica. Next base: position 462,866 of record NZ_BMNA01000004.1, on the reverse strand, counting down.
GGCCGCCGACCTGCCCGCCCGCGCCCAGCGCATCGCCGCGGACGTGGCCCAGTCCGTGGAGCAGTTCGCCGCCGAGGCGCCGGGCAAGGCGCAGGAGCTGATCGGGGAGCTGCCCGCCAAGCTGGCCGAGTTCGGCCAGGCGGTGTCCGGGACGAGCGTCCGGTCGACCGTCGAGGCGTACACGCACCTGGCCGGCATCATCTACGGCAACCTCGCCAAGCGCGGCGACCGCGCCTGGCACGACGTCCGCGCCGGCGACCTGCGCCCCGGCACCGTCGTGGACGGCGGCTCCGCCGCACCGGCCGCGTCCGGGACCGTCCCGGCCGCGGACGCGGAGCCGCCGGTCGCCGAGTCCGCACCGCCCGTGCCGGCCGCCGACGACGTCGCCGAGGCGATCGCCGCCGCCACCACGACGCCGACCACCTCCGCGCAATCGGCGCGCGCCTCGAAGGCGCGCGCCCGGGTCGCCGCCGCCGAGGTCGAGGCCACCGCCCGGGCCCGCGCAACCCGCGCCGGCCGGACGGCGACCGGCGCGGCCGCGACGCGCCGCGCCACATCTCCGGCGACCACGCCGCGGCGCACGCCGAAGCCGCGGGGGACGACGGCGGGCTGAGCCGGTCGGGCCCGCCCGGGTCCGCATCCGGCACCCGTATCGTGGAACCGTGGAGAACCCGCTGTCCCTCGTGGTGCCGGTCATCACGGCCATCACCTGGGTGCTGGCCATCGCGGGGGCGCTGGCCGCCGTGTTCGCCGCGGTGGACGCGTCGGCGCGCCGGCCCGACGCCTACACGGCCGCCGACAAGCAGAGCAAGGGCGTCTGGGCCGGCATCACCGTCGCCAGCGCGGTCGTCGCGGTCCTGGGTGCGCTCAACCCGGGCAGCCCGTTCGGCCCGCAGCAGCTGCTGTGGCTGGCGGCGGTCGTCGGCACGCTGGTCTACCTGCTGGACGTGCGGCCCCGGCTGCGGGAGGCGCAGCGCGGCTCGCGGTGGTGATCCCGGCGGATCGCCGACCCGCGGGTCAGTGGGCGGGTGCCGCCCCGTCGGCCCGCGCGGCGTCCAGCGCCGCCAGCCGCTTCTTCTCGCGGTTGAGCGAGATCCGGATCTCCGTCTCGGCGTCGCCGCGACCCACCCAGTTCGCGCCCTCGACGCTCTTGCCGGGCTCCAGGTCCTTGTAGACCTCGAAGAAGTGCTGGATCTCCAGCCGCTCGAAGATCGCCATGTCGCCGATGTCCTGCAGGTGCGCCTGCCGCGGGTCGTTCGCCGCGACGCAGAGCACCTTGTCGTCGGGACCCTTCTCGTCCGTCATCCGGAACATGCCGATGGCGCGGGCCAGCACCAGGCACCCCGGGAAGGTCGGCTCGGTGAGCAGCACCAGCGCGTCCAAGGGGTCGCCGTCCTGGCCCAGGGTGTTCTCGATGTACCCGTAGTCCGCGGGGTACTGCGTGGCGGTGAACAGGGTCCGGTCGAGGCGGATCCGACCCGTCTCGTGGTCGACCTCGTACTTGTTCCGGCTGCCCTTGGGGATCTCGATGAGGACGTCGAACTCCACGGTCTGCACCCTTTCCGCACTGCACGCCCGTTACCCGCGGTGCCTGGCGATCGTATCGGCCGGTCAGCGGCAAAACCCGCCCGGTGAGTGCGGTTCGCAGCACACGCCGGCCCGACCCGGCGGACTCTAGTCTGGGCGGGCAGCGCGCCGGACCGGGACGCGACCGGTCCTCGGGCCGACCTAGGGCCCGGCGTCGCGCGCCCGCGTCCTCCGGCATCGGTGGGCGCCCGAGGACGACGTGCGGTGGGAGGACCAGGGGTGCGCAGGGGCAGGTCGTCGCGGACGGCGGTGGTCGTCGTGGTCGCCGTCCTGGTGGTCGCGGCCGCGGTGATGGCCGGCTTCGTCTGGTGGCCGCGGTCCGACCAGGGCAGCGCCGGCCCGACGACCTCGACGACGACGTCGTCGTCCGCGGACGTCGTGGACCCGCCCGTCCAGCCCGCGGCCGCCGCGGTGAAGCCGCTGTCGGCCACCGCGGGTCGCGTCCCGCAACCGGACAAGGTGGCCGCCCGGCTGGCCGGTCCGCTCTCGAACCGGGCGCTGGCACAGTTCAGCGGCATCGTCGAGGACGCCGCCACCGGGACGGTGCTGTGGAAGCGCGACCAGGGCACCCCGGTCATCCCCGGCTCCACGCTGAAGCTGCTCACCGCGGCTGCCGTCCTGACGTCGATGAGCCCGGACACCCGGCTGACCACCACGGTCGTCAGCGGCAGCCGTCCCGGGGACGTCGTCCTGGTGGGCGGTGGCGACGTCACGCTGTCCGCGCGGCAAGAGGGCGTCGGCACCGTCTACGACGGCGCGCCGACGGTGGCCGACCTGGCCGCCCAGATCAAGGCCAAGAAGGTCAAGGTCACCCGGATCCTCACCGACACCACCTACTGGTCCGACGACGACCTCGCCGACGGCTGGCTCACCGACGACATCACCGGCACCGCGGCGGCCCGCCAGGGCTACATCACCCGGATGCAGCCCCTGATGGTCGACGGCGACCGCACCGACCCGGCCGACGAGGACTCGCCGCGCACCGGAGCCCCCGCGAAGACCGCCGCCAAGGCGCTGGCCCGCGCGCTCGGCGTCCCCGACGTGCCGGTGGTCACCGGCAGCCAGGCGGCGCCGGACGCGACGGTGCTGGCGAAGGTGCAGTCGCAGCCGGTGTCGATCCTGCTGTCGCAGGCCCTGCTCAACTCGGACAACGTGCTGGCCGAGGCACTCGGCCGGACGGTGGCCCTCAAGCGGGGGGCGCCGACGACCTTCGAGGGCGTCGAGGCCGCCGTGGTGCAGGCGCTCGAGGACCTCAAGCTGGACACCGTCGGCCTGGTCATGGAGGACGCCTCCGGCCTGTCGCCCGGCGACCAGGTGTCCGCCTCGCTCGAGGCGGACGTGATGGCGCTCGCCGTGTCCGGCCGGGTGCCCGCCCTCGGCGGCATGCTCGCCGGCCTGCCGGTGGCCGGCGTCTCCGGCACGCTCGGCCCGGACAGCGGCCGGTTCCGCAGCGCCGCCTCCAAGGCCGGCGCCGGCTGGGTGCGCGCCAAGACCGGGTCCCTGGGGGTGACCTACGCCCTCACCGGCTACGTCCCCGACGTGGACGGCCGGATGCTGGTGTTCTCGTTCAACTCGCTCGGCGTGGGCGGCGACCAGGGCCGATTCGCGCAGGACGCGGTGGCCGCGGCACTGCGCGGCTGCGGCTGCAGCTGAGGCCCGGCCGGGTCCGCGGGAGGGTCCTCTACCGTGGACGGATGGCCGACTCCGTGATCGACTGGGAGGCCGCCGTCCGCGCCGGCCGGCGTCTCGCGCCCACCGGACCGGCGGTCACCCCGGCCGACGCCCGGCAGGCCGTCGCGGACCTGCGGTCGCTGTCCGCGCGGGCCGAGCTGGTGGTCCGCGACACCGCCCGGCTGGGGCAGGGGCTGCCGGTCGCGGACGCCGTCGTCGTCGACCGTCCGGCCTGGATCGCGGCGACCGCGGAGGGCATGGAGCTGCTCACCGAGCCGGTCGTCCGCCGGCTGACCGCGCAGGCCAGCCGGGTTCCGGCCCGCGCCGGCGCGCTCGCCGGGACCCAGCTGGGTGCCGTCCTGGCCTTTCTGTCCGGGCGGGTGCTCGGCCAGTTCGACCCCCTGGTGGACGCCGACGGCCCCGTCGGCCGGCACGCCGCGCCGTCGCCCGGCCGGTTGCTGCTCGTCGCACCCAACATCGTCAAGGTCGAGCGGGAGCTGCGCGCCGACCCGCTGGACTTCCGCATGTGGGTCTGCCTGCACGAGAGCACCCACCGGCTGCAGTTCACCGCCGTGCCCTGGCTGCGGGACCACTTCCGCGGCCTGGTCGCCGAGTACGCCGAGGTCTCCGACATCGACCCCGGGGAGATGCTGCGCCGCGCGGCCCGGGCGGTGTCCGCCCGCCGGGAGGGGCGCTCCTGGATCGAGACCATGCAGACCGCGGAGCAGCGGGCGGTGTTCGACCGGCTGATGGGCCTGATGACGCTGCTCGAGGGCCACGCGGACTGGGTGATGGACGCGGTCGGACCGTCCGTCGTGCCGTCCGTCGCCGCGATCAGGTCGCGGTTCGGCGAGCGCCGGCGCCGCGGTCGCGGCCCGCTCGACCGGCTGCTGCGGTCCCTGCTCGGCATGGACGTCAAGCTGGCCCAGTACGTCCACGGCGCCGCCTTCGTCGCGGCGGTCGTCGACCGCCTCGGCGTCGACGGCTTCAACCGGGTCTGGACGTCCCCGGAGACGCTGCCGACCCGCGCCGAGACCACCGACCCGGACGCCTGGCTGGCCCGGGTCGGCTGAGCCGGGGCCAGTGCTGCACGCGCCGACGGACCCGGCCGGCGACAGGGCCGGCGACAGGGCCGGTGACAGGGCTGCGGCGGCTGCCGTCCGGCGCGCCGTGGCCGGGACGCTGGCCGGCCACGTCGCCGCCGACCGCCCGGTGCTGGTCGCCTGCTCGGGCGGCGCCGATTCCCTCGCCCTGGCGGTGGCCGTGCTGGCGGTCGCCGGCCCGGAGCGGGCGTCGGCGGTGACCGTCGACCACGGGCTGCAGCCGGGGTCGGCCGACCGCGCCGCCGCCACGGCCGCGCAGCTGGCGGGCCTGGGCTACCGCCGGGTCCTGGTCCGGGCCGTCACCGTCTCCGGCGGCGGGGGACCGGAGGCGGCCGCCCGGTCGGCGCGCTACCGGGCGCTGGCCGGGGCGGCGGCCGAGGTCACAGCGCCGGACGGCCCGCCGGCGGCGGTGCTGCTCGGCCACACCCTCGACGACCAGGCCGAGACCGTGCTGCTGGGGCTCGCGCGCGGCTCCGGGCCGCGGTCGGTGGCCGGGATGCGGGAGTGGCGCGAGCCGTTCGGCCGGCCGCTGCTGGCCGTGCGCCGCGCGCAGACCGAGGCGGCGTGCCGCGCGGCCGGCCTGGCGTGGTGGGAGGACCCGCACAACGGCGATCCCCGGTACACCCGGGTGCGGCTGCGCCGGGAGGTGCTGCCGTTGCTCGAGGACGTGCTGCACGGCGGGGCCGCGGAGGCGCTGGCCCGCACCGCCGACCAGCTCGCCGACGACCTGGCCGCGCTGGACGAGCTGGCCGCCGAGGCCGCCCGACGCTGCGGCGACGGCGCCGGCGGGCTGTCCCGGGCACCCCTGCGGGCGCTGCCCACCGCGGTGCGCCGGCGAGTGCTGCGGACCTGGGTGGCCGCGGCCGGAGCCGGCCCGCTGACCGCCGACCACCTGGCCCGGCTGGACCGGCAGGTCCGGTCCGGCCGCCCCGGCGCGGCCGTCCGGCTGCCCGGCGGGTCGGACGCCGTGCTGTCCGCGGACCGGCTGTGGTGCCGCCCGGCGGGCGCGCCGGCTGGGCCGGATGGCAGGCTGGGGCACGGGGGCTCGCCGGTGGTCGACCAGGCCGCCGGAGCCGGCGTCGCGACGCCGGGGGAGGCGAGCGCAGTGCCGCCCGAGCGGGGAACCTGACGTCCACGCACCGAGGAGCCACGTGACCAGCGACCTGTCGACCTCCGCGACGACCCTCCCCGCCGGGGCGGCCGCTCCGCTCACCACCACCCTCACCTCTTCCGACGCCGTCCGGCCCGGCCCCGGCGACCCGGACATCGGCGCCCCGTACGGCTATCCCGGCGAGCTGGCCGCCACCCTGATCGACGAGGACGCGGTCCGGAGCAAGGTGGCGCAGCTGGCCGCGGCCGTCGCCGCCGACCACCGGCACGAGCAGCCGCCGCTGCTGGTGTGCGTGCTCAAGGGTGCGGTCATGTTCGTCACCGACTTCGCCCGCAGCCTGCCCATCCCGGCCGAGCTGGAGTTCATGGCGGTCAGCTCGTACGGCTCGGCGACCTCGAGCTCCGGGGTGGTGCGGATCCTCAAGGACCTGGACCGGGACATCACCGGGCGCCGGGTGGTGATCGTCGAGGACATCATCGACTCCGGGCTGACCCTGAGCTGGCTGCACAAGAACCTCGCCAGCCGCGGCCCGGCGGCCATCGACATCGTGGCCCTGCTGCGCAAGCCGGCCGCCGTCAAGGTCGACGTGGACGTCCGCTACGTCGGCTTCGACATCCCGACCGACTTCGTCGTCGGGTACGGGCTGGACTTCAACGAGCGCTACCGCGACCTGCCGTTCGTCGGGCTGCTCGGCGAGCACATGTACCGCTGACCGGACCGGCCCACGGTGCTGCGGCGGTGCCGCCCGGCGGTCCTGGGACGCAGATCACGCCCCGGATCGGGGCCCGGATCGGGGTCCGTCGGACCGCCCGGGAACCAATCGGTCGCGCGGTACGCTCAAGTGACTGGTCGCGCACGCGGGACCCGGCGTCCACAGTCCGTGTCAGGCGTCGGCCAGGCGGACACGCGGCCAGCCCGAGCCGGCACCTGCGCCGGCTCGGTTGCCACCGTGTGCTCCCAGGGAGGGTTGTGGCCGCCCGGCGGCCGAACTCCATATGGACCGTAAACGCCTGCTCCGCTCCCCACTGCTGTGGGTCGTGGTGGTCTTCGCCGCGTACCTCCTCTACTCGTACCTGTCCGACGACACCCGGGGGTACAAGCAGGAGCCGACGTCGGTCGCGATCACCCAGCTGACCAACAGCAACGTCGCCTCGGCGATCATCGACGACAAGGAACAGCGTCTGCGCCTGACGCTGAAGACCCCCGTCGACGGCACCACGCAGATCTACGCGCAGTACCCGGACGCCGCCGCGGCGCAGGTCTTCCAGGCCGTGCAGAACGCCAAGCCGACGGAGAACTACAACGTCCAGGTGACCAGCGAGTCGCCGCTGTTCTCGCTGCTCATCTACATCATCCCCATCGGGCTGATCATCCTGTTCATGCTCTGGATGCTCAACAACGCCCAGGGCGGCGGCAACAAGGTCCTCTCGTTCGGCAAGTCCAAGGCCAAGATGCTGTCCAAGGACATGCCGGCCACCAAGTTCACCGACGTGGCCGGGGCCGACGAGGCCGTCGAGGAGCTCGACGAGATCCGCGACTTCCTGCAGAACCCGGCGCGCTACCAGGCGCTCGGCGCCAAGATCCCCAAGGGCGTGCTGCTCTACGGCCCGCCCGGCACCGGCAAGACCCTGCTCGCCAGGGCCGTGGCGGGCGAGGCCGGCGTGCCGTTCTACACGATCTCCGGCTCGGACTTCGTCGAGATGTTCGTCGGCGTCGGCGCCAGCCGGGTCCGCGACCTGTTCGAGCAGGCCAAGTCCAACGCCCCGGCGATCATCTTCATCGACGAGATCGACGCCGTCGGCCGGCACCGCGGCGCCGGCATGGGCGGCGGCCACGACGAGCGCGAGCAGACCCTGAACCAGCTGCTCGTGGAGATGGACGGCTTCGAGGCCAAGGGCGGGATCATCCTGATCGCCGCGACGAACCGGCCGGACATCCTGGACCCGGCGCTGCTGCGGCCCGGCCGGTTCGACCGGCAGATCCCCGTGGGCACCCCCGACCTCAAGGGCCGGCAGGCGATCCTCGCGGTGCACGCGAAGGGCAAACCGTTCGCCCCGGACGTGGAACTGCTGCCGCTGGCCAAGCGGACCGTCGGCATGTCCGGCGCCGACCTGGCCAACGTCATCAACGAGGCCGCGCTGCTCACCGCGCGCACCCACGGCACCATGATCACCAACGCGGCGCTCGAGGAATCCGTGGACCGGGTGGTCGGCGGACCCGCCCGCAAGGGCCGGATCATCTCCGAGCAGGAGAAGAAGATCACCGCCTACCACGAGGGCGGGCACGCGCTGGCCGCCTGGGCGATGCCCGGGCTGGAGCCGGTCTACAAGGTGACGATCATGCCGCGCGGCCGCACCGGCGGGCACGCACTGGTGGTGCCCGAGGACGACAAGCAGCTGATGACCCGCAGCGAGATGATCGCCCGGCTGGTCATGGCGATGGGCGGCCGCGCCGCCGAGGAACTGGTCTTCGCCGAGCCGACGACCGGCGCCTCCAGCGACATCGCGCAGGCGACCAAGATCGCCAGGGCGATGGTCACCGAGTACGGCATGTCGGCCAAGCTCGGCGCCGTCAAGTACGGCACCGGCGACGACGAGCCGTTCCTGGGGCGGACCTACGGGCACAACCCGGACTACTCGATCGAGGTCGGTGCGGAGATCGACGGCGAGGTGCGCGCGCTCATCGAGGCGGCGCACACCGAGGCGTGGGCCGTGCTGAACGAGAACCGCGACGCGCTGGACGAGCTCGCCCGGCAGCTGCTGGAGAAGGAGACGCTGGAGCGCCGCGACCTCGAGGTCGTCTTCGCCTCGGTCCACAAGCGTCCCAAGATCACCACATTCGACGACTTCGGCGGCCGCACGCCGTCCGACCGGCCGCCGATCAAGACCCCCGGCGAGCTGGCCATCGAGCGCGGCGAGCCGTGGCCGCCGGAGCCGGTCACCCCGCCGCAGCTGACCAAGGGTGCTCCGGTGCCGGTCGGCGCCGGTGCTCCGGGCGCCCCGGTGAACGGCGCCCCCAACGGCCACAACGGTGCCAGCCCGTGGGGCTACCAGCCGCCGTCCCCGCCCGGCGGCTACCCCGGGCCGAACCCGGCCGGCTACGTCGCCCCGCCGAACTGGTCCGGCGGCGTCCTCCCCGGCCCGCTCGCGCCGCTGCCGGGCTCCTGGCCCGGCGCGGACGGCCGCGGCCAGCAGCCGGCGAACGGTCAGCCGGGGTACGGGCAGCCGGCCAACGGTCAGCCGGGGTACGGGCAGCCGGCCAACGGTCAGCCGGGGTACGGGCAGCCAGGGTACGGGCAGCCGGCCAACGGTCAGCCGGGCTTCGGGCAGCCCGCCAACGGGCATCCGGGCAGCGGGCAGCCGGGCAACGGGCACGCCAACGGGTGGATCCCGCCGGGGATCAACCCGCCGGCCGCCCCCGACGGCGGTCCTTCCGGTCATCCCGGCACCCAGCAGTCCGGCCCGGCGACGGGCGGGTACCGGCCGGGTGGCCAGCACCGAGCGGGCGACGGCCAGGACGGCGGGCCCGCGGATCCGTGGGCGCCGCCCGCGGAGGGGGACCGCCGGCGGTGACCGTGGACGGCAGCCGGTCCGCGCAGGTGTCCGGTCCGGTGGACGGTGCGGTGCCGGGCCGCCCCCGCACGTTCGACGCCACTCGCGCCGAGGCGGCCGTGCGCGAGTTGCTCCTCGCCTGCGGCGAGGACGTCGACCGCGAGGGCCTGCGGCAGACCCCGGCGCGGGTCGCGCGGTCCTTCGCGGAGCAGTTCGCCGGGCTCCACCAGGAGCCGGACAGCGTGCTGGACACCGTCTTCGACGAGAACCACGCGGAGCTGGTGCTCGTCAAGGACATCCCGATGTTCTCGACGTGCGAGCACCACCTGCTGCCGTTCTTCGGCCAGGCCCACGTCGGGTACATCCCGGGCCGCGACGGTCGGGTGACCGGGTTGTCCAAGCTGGCCCGGCTGGTCGACGGGTACGCCCGCCGGCCGCAGGTGCAGGAGCGGCTGACCACCCAGATCGCCGATGCGCTGATGCGCCGGCTGGATCCGGCCGGGGTCATCGTCGTGCTGGAGGCCGAGCACCTGTGCATGTCGATGCGCGGCGTGCGCAAGCCGGGGTCGCGCACCACCACGTCCGCCGTCCGCGGTGTCTTCCAGACCGGTGCGAGCACGCGGGCCGAGGCGATGAGCCTGATCATGGGACGGTGACGTCCGTGACACCGGCGGCCGGGGTGCCGGTCTTCGGCGCCCGTCCGTGGGTGATGGGCATCGTCAACGTCACGCCGGACTCGTTCTCGGACGGCGGCCGCTGGGACACCACCGAGCGCGCCGTCGCCCGCGGCCGGCAGCTGGTCGCGGACGGCGCCGACCTGGTGGACGTCGGCGGCGAGTCCACCCGGCCCGGCGCGCAGCGGGTCGCCGTCGAGGTGGAGCGCGACCGCGTCGTGCCGGTCGTCGCCGCGCTGACCGCGGACGGCATCCGCTGCTCGGTGGACACCACCCGGGCGGCGGTCGCCGCGGCCGCGGTGGACGCCGGAGCGGTGCTGGTGAACGACGTCTCCGGAGGGCTGGCCGACCCCGGGATGGCCGCGCTGGTGGCGGACCGCGGCCTGCCGTGGGTGCTCATGCACTGGCGGGGACCCAGCGAGGTGATGGGCAGGCTGGCGGTCTACCGCGACGTGGTCGCCGAGGTCCGGGCCGAGCTGCTGCAGCGGGTGGAGGCCGCCGTCGCCGCGGGTGTCGACGAGGGGTCGCTGGTGCTGGATCCCGGCCTGGGGTTCGCCAAGGACGGCGAGCACAACTGGGCCCTGCTGCGGCGGCTGGACAGCCTGACCACGCTGGGCTTCCCGGTGCTGGTCGGCGCCTCGCGCAAGCGGTTCCTCGGCGGCCTGCTGGCGGCACCGGACGGGACCCCGCGGCCACCGTCCGGCCGCGAGGTGGCGACCGCGGTGCTGTCGGCGGACGCTGCCCGGCACGGCGTGTGGGGGGTGCGGGTGCACGAGCCGGGGCCGAGCCGGGACGCCCTGGCGGTGCACGCGGCGCTCGCCCCGCTGCCCGGCGGGGACCCGCGCCGGAGGGTCACCGCGCCGCTCGCCCCGCGGGACGCCGCCGGGCATCCCACCCGGCCCGCACGGATCGGAGGAGCGTCGTGGCGGATCGGGTGACCCTCACCGGGCTCCGGGTGATCGGATACCACGGCGTCCACGACCACGAACGCCGCGACGGTCAGCCGTTCGTCGTGGACGTCACGCTGTGGCTCGACGCCACGGCCGCCTCCCGGTCGGACGACGTGGCCGACACCGTGCACTACGGCGAGGTGGCGCAGCTGGCCGCCGGCGTGGTGGCCGGGCCGCCGCGCAACCTGATCGAGACGGTCGCCGCCGAGATCGCGGACGCGGTCATGGCACGGTGGCCCGTGCACGCCGTGGAGGTGACGGTGCACAAGCCCGAGGCGCCCATCCCGCTGGACTTCGCCGACGTGGCGGTGACCGTCCGCCGGTCGACGGGCGGCGGACGCGGCGGTCGGGTGGTCCCGGTATGACCGCCGCCGTGCTGTCCATGGGGTCGAACGTCGGGGACCGGATGGCGCACCTGTCCGCGGCGGTCCGCGGGCTCGGTCACGACGTCCGCGCCGTCTCGTCGGTGTACCGGACCCCGCCGTGGGGGCCGGTCGAGCAGCCCGACTACTACAACCTGGTGGTGCTCGTCGACGACGACCGGATCGACGCCCGCGGCTGGTTGCAGCGCGCCCAGCGCCTGGAGGGCGCGGCCGGCCGGGTGCGGACGGTCCGCTGGGGGCCGCGCACCCTCGACGTCGACGTCGTCACGGTCGAGGGCGTCGTCAGCACCGACCCGGACCTGACGCTGCCGCACCCCCGGGCCCACGAGCGGGCCTTCGTGCTGGTGCCGTGGGCCGAGCTGGACCCCACCGCGGAACTCCCCGGGCACGGCCGCATCGACCGGCTCCTCGAGCAGCTGCCGCCCGCCGAGGTCGCGGCCGTGGTCAGGGTCGGCCGTGTCCACTGACCGCGGCCGGATGGAGTTCACCCGGATCCGCGACCTGGCCGCCGTCGGGCTGGTGTCGCTGCTGGCCGGTTACCTCCTGGTGCGGCTGAGCTACCAGCGGATCCCCCCGCTGCCGTCGCTGGCCGGGCTGGCGGCGGCCGTGCTGGGAGCGGCGGAAGCCGTCGCCGGCTGGGGGCTGCGCAGCCGGATCCGGGCGTCCCGCGATCCCGACGACCGGTCGGAGCGGCGCCCGGTTCCGCCGCTGCTGGCGGCCAGGGCGGTGCTCACCGCCAAGGCGAGCTCGCTCGCCGGGGCCGCCCTGTGCGGCCTGTGGCTGGGCGTGCTGGTCTACGTGGCGCCGATCGCCGGCCAGGTGTCGGCGGCCCGCGACGACGTGCCGGCCGCGGTGATCGGGATCGTCGGGTCGCTGGTGATGGCGGCCGGCGCGCTGTACCTCGAACACTGCCTGCGCACGCCCACCGGCGCGGGCGACGGGCGGCGCGGGGACCGCTGAGCGCGGACCCGGAGGCCGGGCCGGCCGCAGGGTGGCGCCGAGCCCCACCGGTCGGGCGCGCGGCGGCGGCCGGGCACCCCGGGCGGGGCCGCCGCCGGGTCACCGGCCGCGGATCCCGACCGGGTCAGCGCGGGGCGGTGAGCGCCCGCTCCACCGCCCGGCGCAGCGCCGCCCGCAGCACCGCCGCCCGAGCGGCCACCTCGCGCTGCGCCCGCACGTACGCCGCCCGGCCGGCCGGCGTCTCGATCGGCACCGGCGCGACCCCGAGCGCGGACAGGTCGTAGGGCGAGGCCTGCATGTCCAGGTACCGGATGCGCAGCGCCAGCCGGAAGCAGCGGAGCACCAGGTCCGCCGACACCAGCGGACCCAGCTTGTAGGTCCACTTGTACAGGTCCATGGACGCGTGCAGGCAGCCGGGCTGCTCCAGCGCCACCCGGTCCTGGGCCGTCGGCCGCAGCGTGTTCCGCGGCCGGGCCGCGGGCGTGAAGAACCGGAACGCGTCGTGGTGCGAGCAGCGGACGGTCTGGCTGCGCACCACGGCGTCGGTGCCGGCGGCGCCCAGCCGCAGGGGCCACCGGGCGTGCCGGCGGGCGCCCGCGTCGTCGTAGACCATCGCCCACTCGTGCAGGCCGAAGCAGCCGAAGGACGCCGGCCGCTCGGCCGTCGCGCGCAGCAGCCGGCCGAGGGCCTCGACGGCCACCCGGTGGTCGGCCAGGTACCCGGCCGTGTCGACGACGACGGCCGTCACCGGGCCGCCGTCGGTGGCGACGGTGACCGGCCGGTGGTACTCGCGGCGGGCCAGGTCGCCGGCATCCAGCAGGCCGACGCCGGGACCGGGCTGCCAGCGGCGCAGCTGCCCGGGTCGCAGCCGGTAGTAGGTGAAGAGGAAGTCCTCCACCGGGTGCGTCGCGCCGGTGCCGCGGCGCGCCCGGATGCCGGCGGTCAGCTCGTCGACCGCGGCCCCGTGGTCCCGGGCCATCGCCCGCCACGCCGGTCCGGGGACGAGCGGGACGGCGTCGGCAGTGCTCGGCGCCCCGTCGTCCACGGGGCCAGTGTGCCCGAGGCGGGAGTGCAGGCACCGCCCGGCGCCCGGACCGGCCAGTAGGGTCGATCTCCGTGAGCACCGAGCCGACCGCGGACACCGACGACCTCCCCGAGCAGCTCCGGGTGCGCCGGGAGAAGCGGGCCCGCCTGCTGGAGCAGGGCGTCGACCCGTACCCGGTGGGCGTCGCGCGCACCCACTCCCTCGCCGAGATCCGCACCGGATACGGCGATCTCGAGCCCGACCAGGCGACAGGGGTACAGGTCGGGGTCACCGGGCGGGTGATCTTCCTGCGGAATTCGGGCAAGCTCTGCTTCGTCACGCTGCGGGAGGGCGGCGCCGGCGACGAGGGTGTCGAGCTGCAGGCGATGATCTCGCTCGCCGGCGTGGGCGCCGACGCGCTCGCCGCCTTCAAGGCCGACGTCGACCTCGGCGACCACCTGTTCGTGCACGGCGAGGTGATCACCTCCCGGCGCGGCGAGCTCAGCGTGCTGGCCGACTCCTGGCGGTTGACCGCCAAGGCGTTGCGCCCCCTGCCGGTCGCCCACCGACCGCTGTCCGAGGAGAATCGTGTCCGTCAGCGGTATGTCGACCTGATCGTCCGACCGCAGGCCCGTCGCACCGTGGAGATGCGGGCCGCCGTCAACGCCTCCGTCCGCTCCGTGCTGACCGGCCGCGGCTTCCTCGAGGTCGAGACGCCGATGCTGCAACTGCTGCACGGCGGGGCCGCCGCGCGGCCGTTCGTCACCCACATGAATGCGCTCGACCTCGACCTGTACCTGCGGATCGCCCCGGAGCTGTACCTCAAGCGCTGCGTGGTGGGCGGGATCGACCGGGTCTTCGAGGTGAATCGGAATTTCCGGAACGAAGGCACCGATTCCACGCACTCGCCGGAGTTCGCGATGCTGGAGGCCTACCAGACGTACAGCGATTACGACGGAATGGCGGAACTGACCCGGACGCTGATCCAGCAGGCGGCGATCACCGTCTTCGGCTCGACCACTGCGGTGCACGCCGACGGTTCGCAGTACGACCTGGGCGGTGAGTGGGAGTCCATCACGCTCTTCGGCGCGTTGTCGGAGGCGGTGGGGGAGCAGATCGATATCACTACTCCGATGTCTGACCTCGTCGCGCTCGCGGAGCGGTTGGACGTGCCGGTGGCGCCGCACTACGGGCCCGGCAAACTGGCCGAGGAGCTGTTCGAGGCGACGGTGGTGGACAGGCTGCAGGCCCCCACCTTCGTGCGCGACTTCCCCGCAGAGACCTCGCCGCTGGTGCGCGGCCACCGCACGGTGCCCGGCCTGGCCGAGAAGTGGGACCTCTACCTGCGCGGCGCGGAAACCGCCACCGGATACTCGGAACTCGTCGACCCGGTGGTGCAGCGCGACCGCTTCCTGCAGCAGGCGCGCTTCGCCGGGCTCGGCGATGCCGAGGCGATGGTGCTGGACGAGGATTTCCTGCGCGCCATGGAATACGGCCTGCCGCCGATGGGCGGTGTGGGCATGGGCATCGACCGCCTGCTCATGGCGCTGACCGGTCTGGGCATCCGGGAGACCATCCTGTTCCCGTTCGTGCGCCCGGCGGACTGAACGCAATTCCCTGCGCCGCGCCCGCCGTCGGCGACGGCGGGCCGTCGGGGCCGCGGTGCCGGTGCGGTGACCATGCGAGGGCATGGAGCGGCGTTCCGCGCCGCCGGTCCGCGACAATTCGGTGGGCCGTGCGGCGATTCGTTGCTGCGGCGTCCTTTTCTCCACTAGTCTGGACGTGGTAAAGACGGCCGTCCGGCCCACACAGGAGGAACACATGGCGAGCGTGACCACTGTCAGCCTGCTCGACGATCTGGACGGCACCTCCGCCGCCGAGACCGTCGTTTTCGGGCTCGATGGTGCGAGTTATGAGATTGATCTCACCGAAAAGAATGCCCGCAAGCTGCGCGACGCCATGGCCAATTACGTCGCACACGCCCGGCGCGTCGACGGGGGACGCCGGGCGGCCGGTGCCGGACGCACCCGCGCGCGCCAGGCCAAGGCGACGCGGCCCAGCCGCAGCGCGCCGGACCGCGAGCAGACCGCCGCCATCCGCGAGTGGGCACGCGCCAACGGTCACGAGGTGTCCGAGCGCGGGCGGCTCTCCGCCGCGGTGCTGGAGGCGTTCGAAGCCGCGCACTGAGCCCGCGCGCCGGGTCCGCCGCGGCGGACCGCCGGCGCTGCGAGCGGCGGGCGTCCCGACCGGGGCCGCCCTCCCGTGACAGCCGTGTTCCGGGGACCGGACGGGGGAGCCCGTCCGGTCCCTTGCCGTCTCCGGACCCGACCGGGCCACCTCCCGGCCGGCGACCACCGCCGTCGTGCCGGGCCGGATCCCCGGAGCCCGTGATGCCGGTCTCCGTCGCGGGGCGCCGGTCACCGATGCCGTGCCGGACACCCACCCGGTCACCCGGCGGCCTCGACGCCGCCGCCAGGCCCGGTACCGCTCCTGCCGGCCGTGGTCCAGCCGCTCCGCCGGCCCCGCCGGCGTCCGTCCCGGCTCCTGTCCGCCCCCGTCCCGGGCCTGTTCGCCCACGGCGTACCGCCCGCCGTGGTGGAACGGTCCCGGCCGGGGCAGCGTTGAGGGACACGGAGCGGGAAGAGGTGCGCAGGGCCGCTCCGGACGGAAACGCCGGGTCGGACACCCGGCGCGACTAGACTCGGGTGATCCGATTCTCTCGGCGCGACCGTAGGTCGACCAGGGGGGACGGACGTCCCTCCGCAGCGCACGCCCGTAAGGAGTGCACATGTTCGAAAGATTCACCGATAGAGCCCGACGCGTGGTGGTCCTGGCCCAGGAAGAGGCCCGGATGCTCAACCACAACTACATCGGCACCGAGCACATCCTGCTCGGTCTGATCCACGAGGGCGAGGGCGTCGCCGCCAAGGCCCTCGAGTCGATGGGCATCGCGCTGGAGGGTGTGCGCGCCCAGGTGGAGGAGATCATCGGCCAGGGCCAGCAGGCCCCGTCCGGGCACATCCCGTTCACCCCGCGCGCCAAGAAGGTCCTCGAGCTGTCGCTGCGCGAGGCCCTACAGCTGGGCCACAACTACATCGGCACGGAGCACATCCTGCTCGGCCTCATCCGCGAGGGCGAGGGCGTCGCCGCCCAGGTGCTGCAGAAGCTCGGTGCCGACCTGAACCGGGTCCGCCAGCAGGTCCTGCAGCTGCTGTCCGGCTACCAGGGCAAGGAGACGGCGGCCGCCGAGGGCGGCCGGTCCGAGGGCACGCCGTCGACGTCGCTGGTGCTCGACCAGTTCGGTCGCAACCTGACGCAGTCGGCCCGCGAGGGCAAGCTCGACCCGGTCATCGGGCGCGAGAAGGAGATCGAGCGGGTGATGCAGGTGCTCTCCCGCCGCACCAAGAACAACCCGGTGCTGATCGGCGAGCCCGGCGTCGGCAAGACCGCCGTGGTCGAGGGCCTGGCCCAGGCGATCATCCGCGGCGATGTCCCGCAGACCCTCAAGGACAAGCACCTCTACACGCTGGACCTCGGGTCGCTGGTCGCGGGCAGCCGCTACCGCGGTGACTTCGAGGAGCGGCTGAAGAAGGTCCTCAAGGAGATCCGCACCCGCGGCGACATCATCCTGTTCATCGACGAGTTGCACACGCTCGTCGGCGCGGGTGCCGCCGAAGGAGCGATCGACGCCGCGTCGATCCTCAAGCCCATGCTGGCCCGTGGCGAGCTGCAGACCATCGGGGCGACGACGCTCGACGAGTACCGCAAGCACGTCGAGAAGGACGCGGCCCTGGAGCGGCGCTTCCAGCCGATCCAGGTCGGCGAGCCGACGGTGGCGCACACCATCGAGATCCTCAAGGGCCTGCGCGACCGGTACGAGGCGCACCACCGGATCACCATCTCCGACGAGGCGCTGGTGGCTGCGGCGACCCTGGCCGACCGGTACATCAACGACCGGTTCCTGCCGGACAAGGCGATCGACCTGATCGACGAGGCGGGCGCGCGCATGCGCATCCGCCGGATGACCGCGCCGCCGGACCTGCGCGACTTCGACGAGAAGCTCGCCAACGTCCGCCGCGAGAAGGAGTCGGCCATCGACTCCCAGGACTTCGAGAAGGCCGCGTCGCTGCGCGACTCGGAGAAGCAGCTGCTCACCAAGAAGGCCGAGCGCGAGAAGGCCTGGAAGGACGGCGACCTGGACGTGGTGTCCGAGGTCGACGACGAGCAGATCGCCGAGGTGCTGGCGAACTGGACGGGCATCCCGGTCATCAAGCTGACCGAGGAGGAGACCACCCGGCTGCTCAAGATGGAGGACGAGCTCCACAAGCGGATCATCGGCCAGGACCAGGCGGTCAAGGCGGTCTCGCAGGCCATCCGGCGCACCCGGGCCGGCCTCAAGGACCCCAAGCGCCCGTCGGGCTCGTTCATCTTCGCCGGCCCGTCCGGCGTCGGGAAGACCGAGCTGACCAAGGCGCTCGCCGAGTTCCTGTTCGGTGACGAGGACGCCCTCATCCAGGTGGACATGGGCGAGTTCCACGACCGGTACACCGCGTCGCGGCTCTTCGGTGCCCCTCCCGGATACGTCGGTTACGAGGAGGGCGGGCAGCTCACCGAGAAGGTGCGCCGCAAGCCGTTCTCCGTGGTGCTGTTCGACGAGATCGAGAAGGCCCACCCGGACATCTACAACACCTTGTTGCAGGTGCTCGAGGACGGCCGGCTCACCGACGGCCAGGGCCGGACGGTGGACTTCAAGAACACCGTCATCGTGTTCACGTCGAACCTGGGCACCGCGGACATCGCCCGGGCGAACAACATGGGCTTCTCGCAGGCCAACGCCGAGTCCAGCTACGAGCGGATGAAGGCCAAGGTCAACGACGAGCTCAAGCGGCACTTCCGTCCGGAGTTCCTCAACCGCATCGACGACGTGGTGGTGTTCCACCAGCTCACCACCGAGGAGATCCACCGTATGGTCGATCTCATGCTGCAGCGGGTCGAGAAGCAGCTGCGGAACAAGGACATGGCGCTGTCCGTCTCGGACGCCGCCAAGGAGCTGCTCGGCCAGCGCGGCTTCGACCCGATCCTGGGTGCCCGGCCGTTGCGCCGGACGATCCAGCGGGAGATCGAGGACGCGCTCAGCGAGAAGATCCTGTTCGACGAGGTCAAGCCGGGCGAGGTGGTCCTCGTGGACGTCGAGGACGACCCCGACGCCACGACGCCGAACGCCAAGCGGTTCACCTTCCGGGGTGAGCCCAAGCAGTCCCTGGTGAAGGAGCCGGTGGCCGTCGGCGTCACCGCCGAGCCGGCCGGACCGGTCGACTTCAGCAAGGACTGACGCGCGGCAGCGGCACAGCACTACCGACGGCGGGGCCGTCCGGAGACCACTCCGGGCGGCCCCGCCGTCGTGCGTGGGTCGGTGACCGCAGGGCCCGGTCGTCCGTGGGCCCGCGCCCCGAGCGGCCGGGTCAGCCCGGCCGGCGCCGCGGGCCGCCGGTTCAGCGCGGCAGGTCCACCCGGCCGTCGGGGTCCTGCTCGGCCAGCCCGTCGGCGATCAACGCCGCCAGGCAGCGGCGGGCCTGGTCCCGGTCGTCGCCGAGCAGCAGCAGCTCGGCCGCCGCGACGCCGGCGCGCTCGGCACGCAGCGCCGCCACCATCCGGCCGCGGAGCTGGCGGTCCGAGCCGTGCCAGGTCTGCACGGGCCGGCGGGCGGTGCCGGCGGGACGGCCCGCCCGGTACCACCGGCACCGCGCGACCAGCGGGCAGCGGTCGCACGCCGGCGCGGCGGCGGTGCACACCAGCGCGCCGAGTTCCATGACGGCGGCCGAGAACCGCGCGGCGCGGGCCGGTTCGACGGGCAGCAACGCCGCCAGGTCCCGGCGGTCGGCCGCGACGGCGGGCTCGCGGATGCTGTCCACGCCGCGCACGGCGCGGTCCAGGACCCGCCGCACGTTCGTGTCGACCACCGGTTCCCGGGCGCCGAAGGCGAACGCGGCCACGGCGCGCGCGGTGTACTCGCCGACACCCGGCAGCGCGAGCAACTCCGGCACCGTCGACGGGACCCGCCCGCCGTGGTCGCGGGCGATCGCGGTGGCGGCGGCGTGCAGCCGCAACGCCCGGCGCGGGTAGCCCAGCCGGCCCCAGGCGCGCACCGCCTCACCGGCCGGCTCGGCGGCCAGGTCGGCCGGCGTCGGCCACCGCGCCAGCCACTCCTGGTGGACCGGCAGCACCCGGCGCACCGGGGTCTGCTGCAACATGAACTCGCTGACCAGCACGGCCCACGGGCCGGCGGACGGGTGGCGCCACGGCAGGTCCCTTCCGTGCCGCGCGAAGAAGTCCAGCAGCAGCTCCGGATCCAGCACCGGCGTGGGAGCGCCGGCCGCGGCGGGCATCAGTCGACGGTCACCTCTTCGAGCAGGCCGGACCGGACGTCGAAGACGAACGCCCGCACGGTGTCCCGGTGCAGCAGGAACGGCGACGCCCGCACCCGGCGGATCGACTCCCGCGCCGAGTCGTGCGGATCGCGGAAGGCCTGCACCGCCCAGGTGGGGCGGTAGCCGGCGTGCTGCGCCAGCAGGTCGCGGAAGTCGTCCTCGGCCAGCCGGGCCAGGCCGCAGTCGGTGTGGTGGACGATCATCACCTCCTGCGTGCCCAGGGCGTGCTGCGAGATGGCGAGCGACCGGATCATGTCGTCGGTGACGACGCCGCCGGCGTTCCGCAGGATGTGCGCCTCGCCCGGGGCCACCCCGAACGACGCGTGCACGTCCACCCGGCTGTCCATGCACAGCACGACGGCGATCCTCATGCCGGGCGTCGGCCCGAGCCAGTGCGGGTAGGTCTGGGCCGTGGCGCGGTTGCGCCGCAGCAACTCCTCGATGGCCGTACCGGTCGGCTCCTCCGCCATCCTGCTGTCCCTTCTCCTCCCGGACGGGCGGCGACGTCACGCCCGTGGTGACCGGCGGGCTCCGCACCGGGCCGCCGGAAGATGCCGGACCGCGGCGTTGCTCCCGGGCTCCGGCGAGTCGAGACCTTACCGTTGCACCGTGTTGCACCCCGTGGGTCCCCATTCGTCCCGGGTGTACTGGGCCAGGCGGGTCTCGGTGATCGTCCTCGCGGTGCTGGCCCTGGTCGGCCTGGTGTTCGTGGTCCTGCGGCACAGCGCCGGTGGCGGGTCCGCCCCGTCGGCCGCGTCGTCGACCACCAGCAGCAGCACCGGCGTGCCGGCGCTGACCGGCGTCCTCGCCGCCTCCAGCCCGGCACCGACCAGCCCGGCGGTCGCGGGTGCCTCCGGCGGCAGTGCCGGCGGGACGGCGGCCACCACGGCCTCCGCAACCGGCACGACGTCCTCGACCCCGGTCCCATCGCCGACGTCGGCGACGCCGTCGATGTCGGCGACGCCGACCACCCCGTCCTCCGCGTCCCCCGCCGGCTCGACGCCGGCCACCCGGCCCTCCGCGGGATCGGCGGCGGCCACCGCGACGCCGGGGCGCCCCACGCGGACCTCCGGCCCGGCACCGTCGGTGGTGACCGGCGCCGGCACCGTCGGCGGCGCACCGGGCGCCTTCGACTCGGCGCCCGGCCGCCCGGCGCCGGCCCCCACGGCGGCGACGGCGGCGACCACGGCGGCCCGGCCGTCGTCGGCCCCGGCGCGGACCGGTAGTGCCGCCGCGCCGACCGGCCCGTCCCGAACCCCGGCCGCGGCGACCACCGGGCCGCGCGCGACCCCAGCCGCGCCGGGGACGGCGGCGCGGACCACCGCGACCGCCCCGCGCCCCACCCGTCCGGCACCCGGCAGTGCCGTGAAGCCGTCGCGTACCACGGTCGCCGCGCCGCCGGCCCCGACCACGGACGCGCAGGGCCGGCTGCTGTGCACCGACGCGGTCATGAGCCTGAAGGCGTCGACCGGGGCCCCGAGCTTCCGCGCCGGCACGCAGCCGGTGCTGGGCGTCTCGGTCGGCACCACCGGCCCGACGGCGTGCGTGCGGGACCTGTCCGGCCCGCTGCAGGTCTTCACGGTCTACACGGCCGGCGGCAGCCGGGTGTGGTCGACCGCCGACTGCTTCCCCGGGACCGGCACGGACGTCCGCTACCTGCAGCCGGGAGAGCGGCTGCAGTACAACATCCGCTGGTCCGGCACCACGTCGCAGCCGCACTGCGCCGGCGACCGGCTCACCGTGCCGCCCGGGACCTACGTGCTGCAGGTGACGATCGGCTCGCTCAAGGCCGCGCCGGCCACCTTCACCCTCAGCTGACCCGGACGGGACTGCGCGCGCCTACAGCGGCAGGTTCATCCGGTCGCTGATCGACGACTCGGCGATCCGGGACAGCCCTTCACGCAGCACCCGGGCACGGCTCTCACCGATCCCGTCGACCTCCTGCAGCTCGGCCGCGGTGGCGCCGAGGAGGGTCTGCACGGTGCCGAAGTGGACGATCAACCGGTCGAGGACGGCGGGTGGCACCCGCGGGATGCGGGCCAGCAGCCGGTAGCCGCGCGGCCCGACGGGCAGGTCCAGCACGTCGGCCGGGCCGTGGTAGCCGAGCACCCGGGCCACGACGAGCGGGTCGAGCACCTCGGGCTCGTCCAGCCGCCGCAGACCCTCGACCACCTCGGCCGGATCCCGGTCCGCCTGGTCGGCGGGCAGATAGTCGCGGATCAGCAGCTCGCGCAGCTCGTCCGTGCCGCCGACCAGCTCGTCCAGCTGCAGGCCGAGGAGCCGGCCGTCGGTGCCCAGCTCGATGACGCTGCCGTGCAGCTCGTCGGCGATGCGGCGAACCAGCAGCAGCCGCTGGAGCACGGTGATCGCGTCCCGGAGGGTCGCCTGGTCCTCGATCTCCAGGGACGACAGCGTGCGGGCGACGTCGTCCAGCCGCGACTTGTACCGCTGCAGGGTGCCGAGGGCCTGGTTCCCCCGGGCGAGGATCGTCGGCGGGTCCACCACGACGTGCCGGACCCCGCCCCAGTACAGGCTGATGATCGACATCGAGTGGCTGACGGCGATGACCGGGACGCCGGTCTGGATGCCGACCCGCTCGGCGGTGCGGTGCCGGGTCCCAGACTCCACGGTCGGGATCGACGAGTCCGGCATCAACTGCACGTTGGCCCGCACGATGTGCTCGGCGTCGTCGCTGAGCACGACGGCGCCGTCCATCTTGGACAGCTCCCGGAGCCGGGTCGGCGAGAACTCGACGTCCAGCCGGAAGCCGCCGTCGCAGAGCGCCGACACGGCCGGGCTGTGACCGAGGACGATCAGCGCCCCGGTCCGGCCGCGCAGGATGCGCTCCAGCCCCTCGCGCAGCGGGGTGCCCGGCGCGATCCGGGCCAGCACGGCCCGGTGGGCCGCGACGTCCCGCCGATCGTCCACCGCCTGCACCCCCGCTCCGGACGTTCCTGCACACCGACGACGGCCCATCCTCCCCGACGGCGGCGCCCACCGGCACGTGCCGTCGGGCACAGGCGTCCGCCGGTGACGCCAGACAGCCGGCTGCTGGCGGCACACTGCCGGCTGCTGGCGGCACACGGCCGGCTGCTGGCGGCACACCGCCGGCGGGTGGTGGCACACGACCCGCCCCCGACGGCCGCCGCGACGCCGCCGTCGCTGCGCCCGGACCGGCAGCCGAACGCCCGGCCCCTGGTCCGCCACCCCCGCCCGAGGGACCGGTCCGTCCGGGCCGGCGGTGCCGGGCACGAGCGCGGCCGGACCACCCGCCGGCGCGCTGGTGCGCCGGCGGACCCGCGTCACTGCGCGGCGCGCCGCGCCCGGCGGTCCAGCCAGGCGGCCGCCTCCGGTCCGAGCATGCAGCGGAGCGCACCGTCCAGGTCGGCGACCTGGTCCACCCGCATCCCGGCGGGCCGCTCCACCGCCGGACCGGCCGGCACCATGGCGTGGTCGAAGCCCAACCGGGCCGCCTCCGCCAGCCGGCGCTGCACCCCGGTCACCGGCCGCAGCTCCCCGGACAGCCCGATCTCGCCGAGCGCCACCAGGCCCGGCGGCAGCGCCGTGTCCCGGTCCGACGACCACACGGCCAGGGCCAGCGGCAGGTCCGCCGACGGCTCGGTGAGCCGCATGCCGCCGACGGTGGCGGCAAGCACCTCCTTGCCGGCCAGGGCCAGCCCGGCCCACCGGCCGAGCACCGCCAGCACCATCGCACTCCGCGCCCCGTCGAGGCCGGACAGCGTGCGCCGCGCGCCCTCCCCGGCGGCCGCGCCGACCAGCGCCTGCACCTCCACCGGCAACGCCCGCCGGCCCTGCAGCGTGACGGTGGCGCACGTCCCCGGCAGCCCGGTGCGCCGCCCGGACAGGAACACCTCCGACGGGTCCGCCAGCCCGACCAGCCCGTCCGCCTCCATCCGGAAGCAGCCCACCTCGTCGGCCGGCCCGAACCGGTTCTTGACGCCGCGGATCATCCGCAGCGTCGACGAGCGGTCGCCCTCGAAGTGCAGGACGACGTCGACCAGGTGCTCCAGGACCCGGGGACCGGCGATGGCGCCGTCCTTGGTGACGTGGCCGACCAGCACGCACGCCATGCCGCGCTCCTTGGCGACCGCCGAGAGCGCCGCCGCCACGGCGCGGACCTGGGTGACGCCGCCGGTGCCGCCGTCCACCTCCGCGGCCGCGACGGTCTGCACGGAGTCGAGCACCAGCAGGCCGGGATCCACCTGCTCGACGTGCGACAGCACGGCCGACAGCTCGGTCTCCGCGGCCAGGTAGAGCTGGGGCTGGAGCGCACCGAGCCGGTCGGCGCGCAGGCGCACCTGGGCCGCGGACTCCTCCCCGGTGACGATCAGCGCCGGGGTGCCCTGGGTCGCGGCCCAGGCCGCCGCGGCGGACAGCAGCAGCGTGGACTTGCCGACACCGGGTTCGCCGGCGAGCAGGACGACGCTGCCCGGGACCAGGCCGCCGCCCAGCACCCGGTCGAACTCGGCCAGCCCGCTCGGCCGGGACCGCACCGTGTCGGCGCCGACCTCGGCGATGGGTCGCGCGCCGCCGGTCACCGGGCCGGGGGTGACCCTGCGCAGCAACGCCGGCCCGCCGCCGGACTCGGTGAGCGATCCCCACGCCTGGCACTGCGGGCACCGGCCGGCCCACTTGGGGACCGTGGCGCCGCACTCGGTGCACCGGAAGGCGGCCCGCGGCGGCCGCGAGCCGGCCGAGCGGCCGGCTGTGGAACGACTCGACGAGGACGGGGGCAGCGTCGTGGACATGGCTCGAACACTAGATCGAACCTCCGACAGTGCCCCTGCGCCGCGCGGACCTGCGGGCCGGCCGGCAGAGCCGGGCGCGACGGACGGGCTGTCCCACCGGCCGCGGCCGGCGACGCGGTCGACAGCCGAGGCGCACGCAGCCCATCCGGGCGGGGCGGCAGCGGGACGGCGCCGCGCGGTCAGCTCCGGCCGGAGGGCGCCGACCGGGCGGAGGTCACTCCTGGGAGGAGTGCGGGTCCCAGATCGCCGTCGGCTCCGGCGGCTGGATGTCGGCCGTGGGACGCTCGCCGGACCGCTCCGCCGGGATGGCGATCGGCACGAACAGCGTCACCTGGCCGGCGTTCTGGAAGGTGAAGGTGACCGGCACGGACTTGCCGTACAGGATCGGGGCGGTCAGACCCTTGAGCGACAGCTTGACCGGGGTGTCGGAGCCCACCTGCACCAGGGACTGGCCGGGGATGACCGCCTGGCCGGTGATGGCGCCGGACCCGGCCACCGTCGAGCTGATCGCGGTGAGCGTGTCGCTCTGCAGCCCGCTGTTGGACAGCACGAGCTGCAGCGGCGCGTCCTGCCCGGCGGCGTACCCGCCGGGCCCGGTCTGGGAGAACTCGACGTTGAGCACCGACAGGTTGCCCGCGTTCGCGTTGCCGCCGTCGACGGCCGCGGCCTCCATGGCGGTCTGCGAGATCTGCCCGGCGGCGCACCCGGACAGCACCAGCCCGGCGGCGACGACGCACGCCGCCAGCGTGGCCCCGCGCGGGCGGACGGTACGGCTCACGTCGGCACCCTTTCGGTCGCAGCAGCGGCCGCCGCACCGGCGGCCAGGAGATCAGCGTAGACGGGGGACAGGGCGCTCGGCACTCCGGGCGGGGCGCCGGGGTGTCGGGTGGCGCCGGGCTGGGGAGCGGCGCGACGGCCCGGATCCGCGGCCGGGGCGCCGCTCACCGTGCGTCACCGGCAGGACCGTGGCGGGGTGCGCGGCGACCCGTATGCACGTCCGCACGGTGGTTGTCAAGGCGTCCGGCCGGGCCGCCGGTCGGCGGCCATGCCCCTGACCTGCGACGACAGGCGCGGACCGGTCGCCGGACGTGTTAACATGGGTGTATCGAAAGGGGCACCGAACACATGGTTTTCAATGTCGGCGAGACTGTCGTGTACCCGCACCACGGAGCGGCTCTGATCCAGGCCACCGAGACCCGAGTCATCAAAGGTGTCGAGAAGCTCTATCTGGTCCTCAAGGTCGCCCAGGGCGATCTGACGGTCAAGGTCCCTGCGGAGAACGCGGAGATCGTGGGCGTCCGCGACGTCGTCGACCAGACCGGCCTGAACCGCGTGTTCGACGTGCTGCGCGCCCCGCACACCGAGGAGCCGACCAACTGGTCGCGCCGCTACAAGGCCAACCTCGAGAAGCTGGCCTCCGGTGACGTGAACAAGGTGGCCGAGGTCGTCCGCGACCTCTGGCGGCGCGATCGCGAGCGCGGGCTGTCCGCCGGCGAGAAGCGGATGCTGGCCAAGGCCCGGCAGATCCTGGTGTCCGAGCTCGCGCTCGCCGAGGGCACCAACGAGGACAAGGCCGAGACGATCCTCGACGAGGTGCTCGCCTCCTGACCGCGCTGCACGCCGGCCCGCCGGGCGGGTCGGTCGTCGCGCTGGTACCGGCCGCCGGGCTCGGTGAACGGCTGGGGCAGGGGATGCCCAAGGCGTTCGTCGAGGTCGGTGGCGTGCCACTGCTCGTGCACGCCGTCGAGCGGCTGCGGGACTCCGGCGTGGACCGGGTGGTCGTCGCCGTCGGCGCGGACCGCCGCGCGGAGGCCGTCCGGCTGCTCGGGGACCGGGCCGTCGTGGTCGAGGGTGGTGCGGACCGCACCGCCTCGGTGGCCGCCGCGCTGGCCGCCGTGGCCGACGACAAGCCGGACGTCCTGCTGGTGCACGACGCCGCGCGGGCCTTCGTCCCGGTGTCCGTCGTCCGGTCCGTGGTGGCCGCCGTGCGGGACGGTCGCCCCGCGGTGGTGCCGGTGCTGGGCGTCGTGGACACCGTGCGCACCGTCACCCCTTCCGGCGCCGTCGGGCCGGCCGTCGACCGCGGTGCGCTCCGCATCGTGCAGACCCCCCAGGGTTTCCGGCCGGACGTGCTGCGTCGCGCCCACCGGCAGGCCCGGCAGGACGGCGCCACGGCCACCGACGACGCCGGCCTGGTGGAACGGCTCGGCGTCCCGCTGGCCGTCGTCCCGGGGGACCGCGCGGCGCTGAAGATCACCACGCCGGACGACCTGGCCGAGGCCGGCCGGCTGGCCGCGGTGCCGGCCGCCGGGCTGCCGCGGGTCGGCATCGGCAGCGACGCGCACCGGATCGAATCCGGAGTGCCCTGCCACCTGGCCGGTCTGCTGTTCGACGGGGTCGACGGCTGCGCCGGCCACTCCGACGGCGACGTCGCCGCCCATGCGCTGTGCGACGCGCTGCTGTCCGCCGCGGGGCTGGGCGACCTCGGTGCGGTGTTCGGCACCGACGACCCGCGCTGGGCCGGTGCCTCCGGGACGGCGCTGCTCGGCGAGGTGGTGCGCCGGGTCGCCGACGCCGGCTACCGGGTGGGCAACGCCGCTGTCCAGGTGGTGGCCAACGGGCCCAAGCTGGCCGCGCGCCGCGACGAGGCGGAGGCGGTGCTGTCCGCGGCCGTCGGCGCGCCGGTGTCCGTCGGCGGGACGACGACCGACGGCTTGGGTGCCACCGGCCGCGGCGAGGGCCGGTCGGCCACCGCCACCGCGCTGCTGCTGCCCCGCTGAGCCGGGCGCGCGGCGGCCGCCGGCGCGGAGACGGGGCGTCGGGGGTCAGCCGGCGGCGACGCCGGGCCGCTCCACCACCGCGCGCGGCAGCTCGTCCTCGATCTGCCGCGGGCGCGAGGCCCACAGGCCGAACACCAGGTGCACGACCAGCAGGCCGCACAGCGCGAGCAGCGACACCGTCCAGCCGCCGACCAGGTCGTGCAGCAGGCCGAACAGGAACGGGCCGACCGAGGCGAGCAGGTAGCCCAGCGACTGGGTGAACGCGGACAGTGCGACGGTGCCCGCCGCCGTCCGGGCGCGCAAGGCGACCAGGGTGAGCGCCACCGGGAACGCTCCGGACCCGAACCCGACCGCGGTGCACCACAGCCACGTCAGCCGCGCCGGCGCGAACAGCAGGCCGAGGTAACCCGCCAGGTAGCAGCCGGCCAGCACGCTGACCACCGCGGCGACCGGCAGGCGCGCCAGCAGGACCGGCGCGATGGCCGCGACGACGACACCGACCAGGGCCAGCAGCGAGACGTACAGCGCCGCCACCGTGTCGGACATGCCGGCGTCGGTGAGGATGGCCGGCAGCCAGCCGAACAGGACGTACGCCTGCAGGGCCTGGGTGCCGAAGTAGCCGGCCATCACCCAGGCGAGCGGGGCGCGCAGCAGGTCGCGGATGCCCAGCCGCCGCGGCTGCGCGGCCACCGGCGCCGTCCCGCCGGTCCGGGGCCCGACGACCAGCGGCACCCAGAAGGCCAGCGCCACCGCGGACGTCACCGCCCACATGCCGATGCCCAGCCGCCAGTCGCCGTGCCACGCGTGCTCCAGCGGCAGCGTCACGCCGGCGGCGACGGCGCTGCCGGCCGACATCGCGGTGGTGTAGACGCCGGTCATGGCGGTGACGTGCTGCGGGAAGTGCAGCCGCACCAGGCCGGGCAGCAGCACGTTGGCGACCGCGACGCCGGCCAGCGCCAGGGCGGAGCCGCCGAACAGCGCGGCCGTGCCGGGCACCGCCGCCCGCACCAGCTGACCGGCGGTCAGCGCGACCAGGGCCAGCACCACCGTCCGGTGCGTCCCGACGCGAGCGGCGATGGCGGCGGCGACCGCCCCCATCACCGCGAAGGCGAACGTGGGCAGCGCCAGCAGCACGCCGCCGGCCGACCCGGTCAGCCCGGTGGCCGCCCGCAGCTCCGGAACCACGGCGCCCATCCCGTTGACCGCCGGGCGTAGGGTCAGCGACAACAGCACGACCGCCGTCACCACCAGCCACCGGCCGCCGCGGGAGGGCCTGCGACCGGCACCGGGACCGGCGGCCGCGCGACCGCCGCCGGGGACGGCCGGGTGCGCGCCGCCGCGGCGGGTGGCGGTGGTGTCGTCGGCCACGGCGATGCCCTCGCCCGACGGTCCGGGCGGGGGTGCGCTGGTCACTCCGACGAGGGTAGGCGCCGGCGACCGGCCGCCATGACACGCTGTGGCCATGACGACCATCGCCGTCCTGGGTGCCGGCAAGATCGGCGAGGCCCTGCTGTCCGGGCTGCTGTCCGCCGGCCGCCGGCCGGAGGACCTGCTGTTCACCGAGCGCTACGCGCAGCGGGCCGCGGAGCTGACCGAGCGGTACGGCGTCCGCGCCGTGGACACGGCCACCGCGGCGACCGACGCGGACGTGCTGGTGGTCGCGGTCAAACCGCAGGACATCGAGGTGCTGCTGGACACGCTGGCCACCGCGGTGACGCCCGGCACCCTCGTGGTCTCGCTCGCCGCCGGGCTGCCGACCGCGCTGTACGAGCGGCGGCTGCCGGCCGGGACGCCGGTGGTGCGGGTGATGCCCAACACGCCGATGCTGGTCGGCGAGGCGATGAGCGCCATCTCGGCCGGTACCCACGCCGGTCCCGAGCACCTGGCCGTCGTCGAGGACCTGCTGTCCGCGGTGGGCAAGGTGGTCCGGGTCCCGGAACGGCAGCAGGACGCCGTCACCGCGCTGTCCGGGTCCGGTCCGGCCTACTTCTTCTTCCTGGTCGAGGCGATGATCGACGCCGGGATCCTGCTCGGCCTGCCGCGGGACGTCGCCACCCAGCTGATCATCCAGTCGGCGGTCGGCGCCGCGGTGATGCTGCGCGACTCCGGCGAGCACCCGGTCGCGTTGCGGGAGGCCGTCACGTCGCCGGGCGGCACCACCATCGCGGCCGTCCGGGAGCTGGAGAACCACCGGGTGCGGGCCGCCCTGCTGTCGGCGATCGAGGCGGCGGCGCTGCGGTCGGCGGAGCTGGGCCGGGCCCACGACTGAGGCCGGGCTACTCGGGCGGCGCCCCGGCGACGTCCAGCCCGGCCACGTCGGGGACCACGGCGCGGCCGTCCGGAGCCCTGGTCACCGGCAGCGCCGCCACCACGGCCGGCACCGGCAGGGGCCCGTACACGTGCGGGAAGCGCTCGCCGGCGGGTCCGACCGGGTCCCAGCGGACCGGCGACCCGGCCGCGGCGCAGAGGTCCACGTCCACCACCAGCACGACGTGGCGGCCCAGGTCCGCGTCGGCGTAGTACCGCTCGAGGACGCCGGCCAGCTGCGCCGTGGTGCAGGCGTGCAGGAAGCCGGCGTCGTCCAGGGACTGCCCGCGGGTGGAGGTGCGGTACCCGCCGCCGGCGACCGCACGGTCCCAGTCGGCCCGCTCGGCCAGGTGCAGGATCCGCATGCCGCCACTATGGGCCACCGGGCGGCGCCGCGACCCTCCGGTCGACGGGGCCGTTGGAGTGGCGGCCGCACGGCCGAGGGACGGCCGCCGGGGCTGCGCAGGCAGGATCGGACCC
This sequence comes from Nakamurella endophytica, assembly GCF_014646215.1. GTDB lineage: Bacteria > Actinomycetota > Actinomycetes > Mycobacteriales > Nakamurellaceae > Nakamurella > Nakamurella endophytica. The sequence continues at coordinate 433,088 of NZ_BMNA01000004.1, read as the reverse complement.
AGGGCAACTGTCGCTTTGGTCCCACCAGTACCGCTAGAGTGCACGCAGCACGAGCGCGAACAGTGCCCGCCGGTGGGGAAGCCGACGGCGCGATGCGTGCCGGAAGACGGTGCCCTCATGGCGTCACAGACCAACGAACCGGGGAGTCGGGACTCACCCCTGTCCGAGATGAAGTTCCTGACCGTGGCCGAGGTGGCCGCGGTCATGCGGGTGTCCAGGATGACGGTGTACCGGCTGGTGCACTCCGGCGAGCTGCCGGCGCACCGCTTCGGCCGGTCGTTCCGGGTCCCGGAACGGGCCGTGCACGACTACCTGCGCAGCGCGTACAACGACGTCGGCTGACCTGTCGGCGCGGCGGCGACCGGAGTCCCCAGGGCCTCCGGTGTCCCCGGCCGCCCGCGGCTGCCCGGGACGGGCGGCCCTCGGCTGACGGTAGGATCGAACGGCCGCCGCCCCTCCACGTCCGTGGACCGGCCGGGTGACGGTGTCGATGTCCAGCGTCGACTTCCAGTGTCGAGATCACACCGGTGCGCGGCGGACGTCCGCCGCGCCATCGGTCGGGTCCGGCCGGCGCCTGCGCCGGCATCCCCACGAGCGAGCGAGGTACGGGCATGGGTTCGGTCATCAAGAAGCGGCGCAAGCGGATGGCGAAGAAGAAGCACCGCAAGCTGCTGCGCAAGACCCGGGTGGCCCGTCGCAAGGCCGGCAAGTAGCCCTCCCCGCGGGGCGGTGGCAGAGTCGGGAGGCATGACGGGCCGGACGATCCTGGTCACCGGGGTCACCCGGTACCTGGGGTCGGCGCTGGCCGGTCAGCTCGCCGCCCATCCCGACGTCGACCGCGTCATCGGCGTGGACGCCGCGCTCCCGGAGCCGGCGGCCCGCGCCCGGATGGGGGCGGCCGAGTTCGCCAGGGCGGACATCCGCAATCCGTTGATCGCCCGAGTGCTGGACGCCGCCGGCGTGGACACCGTGGTGCACGCGTCGGCGTCCGCCACGCCGGCGTCGGCGGCCGCCAGGACGATGGCCAAGGAGATGAACGTCCTCGGGACTCTCCAGCTCCTGGCGGCCTGCCAGCGCACGCCCTCGGTGGCGCACGTGGTGGTCCGGTCGACCTCCGCCGTCTACGGCGGGTCGCCGCGCGACCCGGCGGTCGCCACCGAGGACACCCAGCCGCGGTCGGTCCCCGGCACCGGACCCGGACGGGACGCGATCGACATCGAGGGCTACGTCCGCAGCTTCGGCCGGCGGCGGCCCGACGTGCGGGTCGCCGTGCCCCGGCTGGCCGAGGTCGTCGGGCCCACCGTCCGGACGCCGCTGACCCGGCTGTTCTCGCTGTATCCCGCCGTCCCGGTCCTGGCCGGCCGCGATGCCCGGCTGCAGGTGCTGCACGAGGCGGACGCCGTCGCGGTGCTGCAGCGACTGGCGCTCGGCCCGTTCGCCGGCGTGGTGAACGTGGCCGGCGAGGGCGCGCTGACCGTGGTCCAGGCGGTGCACCGGGCCGGTCGCATCCCCCTGCCGGTGCCGTCGTCGGGACTCGGGCTGTGGGCCCGGGGCCTGCAGGCCGTACGGATCGGCGGCTTCCAACCCGAGGTGGTGCGGTCGCTGGCCGCGGGCCGGGTGATGGACCTCGGCCGGCTGCAGCGCGACGTCGGCTACCGGCCCGCGATGACCACCGTGCAGGCCTTCGACGACTTCGCCCGCACGCTGACGCCGGCTCTGGACCGGCGGCTGGTCCGGGACGTCGAGGTCCGGTTGGCCGGAGCGCTCGGTGCGAGGCCGGAGGACCCGTGGTCGGCGGCCGCGACGCGTCCCGGCGGATCCGGCCGGGTACCGGCACCGGACGCCCGGTCCGGGGCGTCGTCGCCGGGACGGCGCCATCTGGTGAGCATCGACGGGCAGGCCGGTGGCACACCGCGACGGCCGGGGAGGTGGCGATGAGCGGCGACGGGGACGGTCCGGACCGCCACGAGGACACGGCCGCCCGGCGGTCCGGGTCGGCGGCTGCCCGGCTGGCGGCGGCCGTCGCCGGTCACCCGTCCGCGGCGCCGCCCGAGCCGGCCGACCCGTCGGGACCGGTCCCCGGCGCGGCGGACGACGGGGCGGCCGGTCCCGGTCGTCCGGACGGGTCGGAGGCAGCCGGCGCGGCCTGGCAGGAGCGGCTGGCCGGGACCCTGGCGTTCCTGCGGCGCCGGCTGACCGGCGAGTACGAGATCGACGAGTTCGGGTTCGACCAGGACTGGACCGAGCACGTCTGGTTGCCGCCGCTGCGGCTGCTGTTCGAGAAATGGTTCAGGGTCGAGGTCCTCGGCGTCGAGAACCTGCCGGACGACGGCGGCGTGCTGCTGGTGGCGAACCACTCTGGGACCGTCGCGGTGGACGCCCTCATGCTCTCGGTGGCCGTGCACGACCACCACCCGCGTCACCGCCCGGTGCGGATGCTCGGCGCCGACCTGGTCTTCGACACGCCGGTGGTCGGCCCGGTGGCCCGCAAGGCCGGCAACACCCTCGCCTGCAACGAGGACGCCGAGCGGCTGCTGCGCGGCGGCGAGTGCGTCTCGGTGTTCCCGGAGGGCTTCAAGGGCGTCGGCAAGCCGTTCTCGCAGCGGTACAAGCTGCAGCGGTTCGGCCGCGGCGGGTTCGTCTCGGCGGCCATCCGCTCCGGCGTGCCGATCGTGCCCTGCTCCATCGTCGGCGCCGAGGAGATCTACCCGCTGCTCGGCTCCATCAAGCCGCTGGCCAGGGCGTTGGGGCTGCCGTACTTCCCGGTGACACCGACCTTCCCGTGGCTCGGGCCGCTCGGCGCGGTGCCGCTGCCCAGCAAGTGGATCATCGAGTTCGGCGAGCCGGTGTCCACCGACGACCTGCCCGACGGCGCCGCCGAGGACCCGATGGTGGTGTTCAACATGGCCGACAGCGTCCGCGAGACGATCCAGCAGTCGCTGTACCGGCTGCTGCTGCGGCGCGGGCACCCCTTCCTGCGCTGAGCCTGCCGCGCCGGGCGGTCCGCGGCACCGGCGGCCGTGCTCGCTCCCGCGGCGACGGTCAGCGGAACCTGCGGCGGACGGCCACCCCGGCCGCGAACCCGCCGGCGAGCAGCGCGGCGCCGAGCAGCGACGGCACGCCGATGCGGGCCGCCTTGCGGCCGGTCCGGAAGTCCACGATCTGCCAGCCCCGCCGTCGCGCCACGTCCCGCAGCTGCGCGTCCGGGTTGACCGCCACCGCGGTGCCGACCACCGACAGCATCGGGACGTCGTTGACCGAGTCCGAGTAGGCGGTGCAGCGCCGCAGGTCCAGACCTTCGCGCGCGGCCAGCCCGCGCACGGCGGCGGCCTTGGCCTTGCCGTGCAGCAGCTCGCCGACCAATCGGCCGGTGTACACGCCGTCCTCGGTGCCGGCGACGGTGCCCAGTGCCCCGGTCATCCCCAGCCGCCGGGCGATGATCTGCGCCAGCTCGACCGGCGTCGCGGTCACCAGCCACACCCGCTGCCCGGCGTCCAGGTGCCGCTGCGCCAGTTCGCGCGCGCCCGGGTAGATGCGGTCCGCCATCAGCTCGTCGTAGATCTCCTCGCCGAGCCGGACGATCTCGGCGACCGACCGGCCGGCGACGAACGACAGGGCCTCCTCGCGGGCCGAGGTCATGTCCGCCGCGTCCTCGCCACCCAGCCGGAACCGGACCTGCCGGACGGCGAACCGCACCAGGTCGCTGGTGGTGAAGTACTTGCGGGCGGCGAGGCCCCGGGCGTAGTGGAACGTCGACGCACCGGCCATCAGGGTGTTGTCGACGTCGAAGAACGCTGCGGCGGTCAGGTCGGCGTCCGGCAGCCCGAGGCCCTCGTCGGCGTGCTCGGCCTGGTAGGCGGCCTCGGCCGAGGCCTCCCCGGCGAGCTCGGCCCTGGCCAGCTGCTCGCGCCGGGTCGAGGTCCGCCAGAGCCGCACGCCTCGCCCCCTCTCGCCGCTGCCGCCGGGCCGCACGCCGGCGCCGCCCCCGGTCGCCGGGGCCGCGGCGCGCCCAGCCTAGCCACCCGCCCCGGCGGGGCGCGGGTGTCGCGGGCGCTCGATATCGTGCCTCGGGTGAGCCTTGACACCGGTGCCGGGCCGGCCCGCAACGTGGCCGACCTGCTGCGCCGTGCCGCGGCCGCGGCCGGCCGTCGACCCGCCGTCCTGGAGGCCGACCGCGCGGTGGGCTGGCAGGACCTGGACCGCGCGGCAGACGCCGGTGCGCGGCAGCTGTCCGGGGCAGGACTGTCCCCCGGGGACCGGGTCGTGGTCGCCCTGCCGACCGGCGCCGACATCGCTGCGGTGCTGTTCGCGGTGGCCAGGGCCGGCCTGGTGGCCGTGCCCGTGCCGCCCGACGGCGTGGACCTGACCGCGGTGGCCGGCCGCGTCGACGCGGCGGCGGTGGTGGCCGCCGACCCGCCGCCCGGACCGGTCGGCGTCCGGCCGGCCGACGTCGGCCGGTGGTGGCAGGCTGCCGCGGAGCCGGGCGAGCCCCCCGGGGCCGGGTCGCCGGGCGGTCCGGCCGCGGCCGCGGGCCAACGGCTGCCGGACCGGGATCCCGTCGCCGCGGGGGCCGCGGAGGCCGCTACCGGTGGCGAGGACCTGGCCGTGCTGGCCCGGGCCGCGTCCGGCGACGCGCCGGTGATGCTCAGCCACCGCGCGCTGCTGGCAGCGGTGGACGCCATCGGGCGGATGCCGGGGCTGCGGCTGCGCGCCGACGACCGGGCGATCGCCGTGCTGCCGCTGCACCACCTGGCCGGCTGGGTGACCGCGTTCCTGCCGCTGTGCGGCGTCGGGGCCGCGCTCGTCGTCCCGGACCACGACCCGGCGTCCGGCCCGTGGATCGACGCAGTGGTGTCGACCATCCGGACCCAGCGGGTCACCGTGGTGCCGGCGGCGCCGGGCCTGTACCGCCGGCTGCGGGACGCGCCGGACGTCGAGCGGGCCCTCGCGCCGGTGCGGCTGATGACCTCCGGGGCCGCGCCGCTCGACCCGGGCGACGCGGCCGGGGTCAGGGCGCTCACCGGCCAGCCGGTGTGGGAGGGGTACGGCATCGCCGAATCCGCCTCGGTGGTGTCGAGCAGCCTGATGACGGCGGCACCGCACCCGGGCTCCGTCGGCCGGCCACTGCCCGGCGTCGAGCTGCGCATCGTCGGCGACGACGACGAGGACCTGGAGCCGGCGGCCGGGCCGCCCCGCGCGGGCGAGCCGGACGGCGACGTCGTGCTCGACGCCTTCAGCAGCGGCGAGGTCGGCCGGATCGCCGTCCGCGGCGCCACGCTGTTCTCCGGGTACTGGCCGGACGGCGCCGGCGGCCCCGGCGAGGACGGCTGGTTCGTCACCGGCGACGTCGGCTACCTCGACGACCGCGGCGAGCTGCACCTGGTGGACCGGGTGGGGGAGTCGCTCCAGGTCGCGGGGTTCACCGTGTACCCGCGCGAGGTCGAGGACGTGCTCACCCACCACCCCTACGTCCGCGACGCGGCGGTCGTCGGCGTCCCGGACCGGGCCGGCGAGTCGGTGCTGGCCGTGCTGGTGGCAGAGCGCGGCACCCGGCCCACCCCGGCCGACCTGGACGAGTTCGTCGCCGAGCGGCTGCCGGTGTTCAAGCGCCCGGTCCGCTACCGGTTGGTGGACCGGCTGCCGCGGACGCCCGTCGGCCGCGTCGACCGCGACGCCGTCCGCCGCGCGTACCTGGCGGACCCGGACCCGGGCGTGACCTCCGCGCCGCGGCTGGCCGCCGGGGAGCCGGCCGAGGCCGTCCCGCCGGTCACCGCCCCACCGGGACGGCTCGGCACCCGGCTGCCGGCCGCCGGCAGCCCGGGCCGGCGGTCCGTCCAGGACAGCGACGAGGACATGTTCTGAGAGCAGGTCGGAGGACGGCGGCACGGGTCGCCGGGAAGGAGCCGGGAGTGCAGTCGACCGACGGCGGTGTCCGGATCGAGCTGCTCGGCCGCGCCGGGTGCCACCTGTGCGAGGCGGCCAGGCAGGTCGTGGAGCAGGTCGCCGCGCGCACCGGCGCCGGCTGGCGGGAGCTGGACGTCGACCTGGACCCGGAGCTCCGGGCGGAGTGGGGCGACATGGTGCCCGTCGTGCTGGTCGACGGCGTCTGCCAGGGCTACTTCCACATCGACGGCGACCGGCTCGCCGAGGCGGTCGCGGGCCGCCGGTGACCGCTGCGTGACCGCGCGCCGACCCTGGGGTGAACGGCGTGGGTCCGCCGCACGGCGAGCGGCCGGCCGGCGCGGGGCGGCGTCGTCGCGACTTGGAGACTGACCTTTCGTCTGGCTAGGGTTGAGACCTTGGGTGACGGGGTATGACACCCGCGTCACCACTGTTCGCGGCGGTTCTCCGCTGCCCTATTCCACGCAGGCGGCGGCAGGACTGTGACGGTCAAGACGGCGGCAGTGCTCGACGGCGGTGCGCCGTCGGCGGCCACCTCCGACACGTCGCGCGCCGTCCGGTCCATCCCCGAGGCCACCGTCGCCCGGCTGGCGACCTACCTGCGGGTGCTGGCCGTGCTGCCCGCCGACGCGGTGGTCTCCTCCGCCGAGCTGGCCGAGTCGGCGGGCGTCAAGCCGGCCGGCCTGCGCAAGGACCTGTCGTTCCTGGACTCCCAGGGCACCCGCGGCGTCGGCTACTCGGTGCGGGCGCTCACCGACTCCATCCGCAGGGCCATCGGTGCCGGCCGGTCGCACCGGGTGGCGCTGGCCGGGCTCGGCAACCTCGGCCAGGCACTGGCCGGCTACGCCGGGTTCGCCGCCCGCGGCCTGGTCATCGCCGCCCTGTTCGACGCCGACCCGGCGAAGATCGGCCGCCGGATCGGCGACCTGCCGATCCACGACATCGCGGACGCGCCGGCGGTGTGCCGCGCCGAGGGCGTGACGATCGGGATCATCGCCACGCCGGAGGAGTGCGCCCAGCAAGTGGCCGACACCCTCGTCCGCGGCGGCGTCCGCTCCGTCCTGGACTTCGCGCCGGGCCCGCTCCGGGTCCCGCCCGGCGTGGAGCTCCGGCGCGTCGACCTGGCCGTCGAGCTGCAGATCCTGGCCTTCCACGAGACCCGCCGCGCGTCGCCGGTGCCGGCCCCGTGACGGGCCCCGCCGGCCTCCCCCCACGTGCCGGTCGTCCGCGACCGGACCAGCAGTGCACGTTCCGTCCCGACCTCTCGGCGCTGAAAGAGCCGTCGCCGGAGGCGGGAGCAGTGCTGCCCGAGAAAAGGAGCAGGACATGACCCGTGCCCACCGCACCGTCGGCAGGATCGTCTTCGTCGGAGCCGGCCCGGGGGATCCGGGGCTGCTCACCGTGCGGTCGACCCAGGCCCTCTCCGACGCCGAAGTGCTGGTCAACGACCCCGACGTGCCCGCCGAGGTGGTCGCGCTGGCGTCCGCGGCCGAGGTGCAGCCGGCCGTCGGCGAGGCCGCCGACGTCGCCCAGAACCTGATCACCGCGGCGCAGGGCGGAGCCGTCGTCGTCCGGCTGGTGGCCGGTGACGTGCTGACCGCCGACCCGGTGGTGCAGGAGCTGCGGGTGGTCGCCGGCAGCGGCGTGCCGTTCGACATCGTCCCCGGCATCTCGGTGGCCGCGGCCGCCGCCTGCTACGCGGGCATCGCGGTCGGCTCGGTGCACACCGTCGCCGACGTCCGGTCCACCTCGGACTGGGCGCGGCTGGCCGGGGCCCCCGGCACCCTGCTGTTGCAGGCCGGGGCCGGGCACCTGACCGACACCGCCACCCTGCTCGCGGAGTCCGGCATCGCCGCGGAGACGCCCGCCTGCATCACCAGCGGGACGTCGCTGCCCACCCAGCGCACCGTCGACGGCACCCTGGCCACCCTCGGCGGGATGGGTCGCGACCTGCTCGGGCCGCTCGTGGTCAGCGTCGGCGCCGGCGCCTCGCAGCGCGGCCGGCTCTCCTGGTGGGAGTCCCGCGCGCTGTACGGCTGGCGCGTGCTGGTCCCGCAGACCCGGGACTCGAGCGAGGGCATGCTCGCCCAGCTGCGGGCCCACGGCGCCATCCCGGAGCTGGTCCCCACCATCGCGGTGGAGCCGCCGCGGACGCCGGCGCAGATCGAGCGGGCGGTCAAGGGCCTGGTCGACGGCCGGTACCAGTGGGTGGTGTTCACCTCGGTGAACTCCGTCCGGGCCGTCTGGGAGAAGTTCCGCGAGTTCGGGCTGGACGCCCGGGCGTTCTCCGGCGTCAAGATCGCCTGCGTGGACCGGGCGACCGGCGACGCGGTCACCGCGCTGGGCATCACGCCGGAGCTGGTCTCCGGTCACCCGGAGTTCTCCGCGGGGCTGCTGGACGACTTCCCGGACTTCGACGACCTGCTGGACCCGGTCGACCGGGTGCTGCTGCCGCGCGCCGACATCGCGACCGAGACCCTGGCGGAGGGGCTGCGGGAGCGCGGCTGGGAGATCGACGACGTCACCGCCTACCGCACCGTGCGCGCCGCCCCGCCGCCCGCGCCGATCCGTGAGGCGATCAAGGCCGGCGGCTTCGAGGCGGTGTGCTTCACCTCGGCGTCGACGGTGCGCAACCTGGTCGGGATCGCCGGCAAGCCGCACGCCCGGTCGCTCGTCGCCTGCCTGGGCCCGAAGACGGCGGAGACGGCCCGCGAGTTCGGCCTGCGGGTCGACGTGCAGCCGGAGGTGCCGGAGGTCGACGCGCTGGTCGAGGCGCTCGTCGGCCACGCCGAGCGGCTGCGGGCCGAGGGTGCGCTGCCCCCGCCACGGAAGTCGCCGCGGCGCCGCTGACGTCGGGACGCCGGTCGGGCCGGCAGGCGCCCCATCAGGGCGCCCGCCCGCCCGACCGGCGACACCGTCCAGCCGATCCCGTCGGCCCGGCGGGGGAGCGGGGGACTCCTGGTGATCGGTCCCGGCCGCGCTGCCGGCCCGGCCGGTCCGGGCGAGATCGCGGCGCGCCGTCCGTTCCCGGGACGGATGTCCCGTGTGCCCACTACGGTGACCCCATGTCGACGCCTCAGTACCCCTCGTACGGCGAGGGCCAGTCCGGCCAGTCCTACGGGCAGCAGTCCGGCCAGCAGCCCTCCGGGCAGCAGGGCTACGGCCAGCAGCAGGGTTACGGCCAGCAGCAGGGTTACGGCCAGCAGGGCTACGGCCAGCAGGGATACGGCCAGCCGACCCAGCACTCGGGCCAGCCGTACGGGCAGCAGCCGTACGGCCAGAACCCCTACCCGCAGCAGTACGGGCAGCCGTACGGCGGCGGCTACGGCGGGCCGGCCGCGCCGCCGAAGGCGCCGGGGCCCGTGAACGGCGCCTTCGCCATCTACCTGCTCAACGCGCTGCTGCTGCTGCTCGCGTTGATCTTCGTGCTGACCAGCAACGTCTTCGACCAGGCCGTGGCCGACGCGGCGGCGCGCCAGGACACCGGCGGCGTGGACGTCAACGCGCTGATCCGCACGCTCAAGATCACCGCGGTGGTGATCTTCGTGATCGTCGCCGGGCTCTACCTGCTGTTCGCGTTCAAGATGCGGGCCGGCCGGAACTGGGCACGGATCGTGCTGACTGTGCTGTCCGCGCTGTCGATCATCTCGTCGTTCACCAGGTCGACGACGTCGGTGACGGTCAACGGGACGACCTATACCGCGACCAGCAGCCAGTGGACCGGGTGGATCGGCGGGCTGCTCGCCCTGGTGGCCATCATCCTGATGTTCCTGCCGGCGTCGAACCAGTACTTCAACCAGTCCAAGGCCGCGCGCCAGCAGCAGTACCGCTGACCCGTCCGGGTCCCGGACCGGGTCCGCCGTTCGTCGTGCGGCACCCGGCCGGGCCGGTCCCGGCCCGCCGCGTCCGGCGCTCCGACGGCGTCCCGGGCAGCGGCGACGCAGCGTCCGGGATGCCGGGGACATCCCGGCGCGGCCGGTAGGGTTGCCGAAATGACCACCCCCGGACCCCGCCCGCGACGGAGCTGGCTGTCCAACTTCAGCGCAGCGATGGCCCCGGTCCTGCCCGAGGACGACGGCTCGCCCATCGTCCGGCCGCGGTCCGTCCTGGTGGCGATGGTGCTGACCATGCTGTCCGGTCTGGTCTTCCTCTTCGTCGGGCTCGTCTCCGTCGCCTCGGCCGGCAGCCAGGTCGACCAGCTGCGCACCGCCTACGCCGACGTGGTCCAGCAGTGCCAGAACAGCTACGGCACCTACGGCAGCGCGGTGTCCAGCATCGCCGCCACGGAGCAGCCGACCCCCACCCCGACGCCGGGCGCGGTCGCCACGCCGTCCCCCGGCGCCACGGCCACGCCGTCGGCGACCGCCAGCCTGACCGGTCTCGCGTCCACCTGCGTGCAGCTGACCAGCCCGAACATCACCGACGCGCAGGCCGGGTCGTACCGCACGCAGATCTCGGTGCTCAGCGCGATCATCGCCGTGATCGGGATCGCCGCCCTGGTCGGCGGCTGGTTCCTGCGGGGCGGCGCAAAGTGGTCCCGCCGCCTGCTCATCGCCGCCGCCGTGGTGTCCATGCTGCTGGCGCTGCTGCTGCAGGTGTCCACCACGCTCACCCTGCTGGCCACGTTCCTGCTGGTGGTCGGCATCCTGCTGACCTTCGTCGGCAAGGGTGGCATGTACTTCCTGCGCCTGGCCGCCCGCCGGGCCAGGCACTGACGACACCCGGCCGGCGACCGTGACGCGTCCCGACGTCCCCGGGCCCGCCTCCCCGATGCCGTCCGGAGCCGTCCCTTCCGGGCGGGGCCGGCGGCCGTCGCCGGACGACACCCAGCCGCAGCCGGTGGTGCCGTCGCCGCCCGGGCCGCCCGAGGCGGTCCGCCGTGCGGCCCACGAGCTCGGCCGCACGCTGCTGGTCCGCGGCGCCGTGCTCGCGGCCGTCGCCGTCCTGCTGGTGGTGGCGGCCGTGCTGGCCTACCGGCACGGTGTGCGCGACGACACGTTCCCGCCCTACGTCGCCGGAACCACCGGCACGACCATCACCCGCTACTCCGGACCGTGGATCGCGGGGGCGGGCGGCGCACTGCTGGTCGCGGGGCTGCTGGCTGTCGGCGCGGCCCGTGACCTGCTGGGATGGCGCCGGATGGTGCGGGCGAGCCGGTGACCGGACGGCCGGGAGGCGCGGCCGGACCCGCCCGGCCGCGGGCCGGCGGCCGCCCCGCCGCCCGCCGCGGACCAACATCGTCCCCACCGGGACGCAGGAACAATGAAGGGGTGCAGACCGCCCCGTCCCGGCCCGCGGACGCGGCGCCCCCGCCGGCGCCCGGAGCGCCGACCGCGGCCGTGGTTCCCGCGACCGCGTCGGCGACCCCGGTGCCGTCGGTGCTCTCGGTGCACCCGCTGCCCGTCGTGCCGTCCGGTCCCGTCGTCCGCGGGAGCCGCCGATGACCTCGACCGTGGTCCACCTGCTGCGGCACGGCAAGGTGCACAACCCCGCCGGGGTGCTGTACGGCCGGTTGCCGGGGTACCGGCTGGCCGCGTCCGGGCTGGCCATGGCCGACGGCGTCGCCGCCGAGCTGGCCGGCCACGACATCGTGTACCTGGCCGCGTCGTCGCTGGAGCGGGCCCAGCAGACCGCCGCGCCCCTGGCCGCCGCGCACGGCCTCGAGGTCCGCACCGACGACCGGGTCATCGAGGCCGGCAACGTCTTCGAGGGCATGGTCGTCGGCACCCGCGACGGCGCGCTGCGCCGGCCGGGGAACTGGGCCAAGCTGCGCAACCCGACCCGGCCGTCGTGGGGGGAGCCGTACCTGGCGATCGCGCACCGCATGCTCGCCGCCGTCTACACGGCCGTGCAGGCCGCCGCCGGCCACGAGGCCGTGCTGGTCTCGCACCAGCTGCCGATCTGGACCGTGCGCCGGTACCTCGAGGGTCGCCGGCTCTGGCACGACCCGAGCCGGCGGCAGTGCTCGCTGGCGTCGCTGACCTCGCTGCACTTCGCCGACGGGGTCTTCACCTCGCTGACCTACCGGGAGCCGGTCGGCCACATCGAGGCGCTCGACGACCCGGCCGAGGCCGGCGGGCCGGAGGCCGGGGCATGAGCGCCGTCCGCGCGGCACGCCGCGCCCCGCGTGCCGCTGCCGCCCTGCTGGTGTCGCTGCTCGCGGTCCTGTCCGGCTGCACCGGCGGGGGGGACGCCGCGTCGTTCCAGTTCGTCTCGCCCGGTGGTCGGACCGAGTTCTCCTACGCCGCGCAGGACCGCCGGCCGATCGGCGAGCTGTCCGGTCCGGCGCTGGAGGGCGACGGCACGGTGTCCGTGGCGCAGTTCGCGGACAAGGTGGTCGTGCTGAACTTCTGGGGTTCCTGGTGCGGGCCGTGCCGGGCGGAGGCGCAGCAGCTGCAGGACGCGTCGACACAGCTCGCGCCGCAGGGCGTGCAGTTCCTGGGCCTGAACGTCAAGGACGAGAAGGGCGCCGGCGCCGCCTTCGACGCCGCCAAGGGCGTCACCTACCCGTCGATCTTCGACCCGTTCATGCGCACCCTGCTGTCCATCCAGGGCTACCCGGCGTCGGCGATCCCGTCGACGATCGTGCTGGACCGCCGGCACCGGGTGGCGCACATCTGGCTCGGGGCGGTGACCAGGGCGGAGCTGGTCGCGGCCGTCGTCCCGATCGCCGCCGAGAAGTAGGCCGGACGTGGACGCGGGTCAGGGCAGGGAGGTGCAGGACCGATGACCGACACCGTGCTGGACGGTCCCTTCCTGGTCGCCGCGCTGCTCGCGGTGGCCGCCGGTGCGGTGTCCTTCGCCTCGCCCTGCGTCGTGCCGCTGGTGCCCGGCTACCTGTCCTACCTGGCCTCGCTGGTCGGCGCGGAGGGCGCGGCGGTGCCGGTGGCGGCCGGCCGCGGCGGCGCGCGCCCGGCGACCACGGGTGCGGCCGGCGGCGCGCGGCGCCGCGCGGCGGTGGCGCTGCGCACCCGCGCGGTCGGGGCGACCGCGCTGTTCGTCGTGGGCTTCACCCTGGTCTTCCTGGCGCAGTCGGCGCTGGTGCTGGGTGCCGCCCGGTTCCTGCTCCGCAACGCCGAGGTGCTGACCCGGGTCGGGGGCGTGGTGACCGTCGTCATGGGGCTGGCGATGCTCGGGTGGATCCGTCCCCTGCAACGCGAACGCCGCTGGCACGCGCGGCCGGGCGGCCGCGCCGCGGGCGCCGTGGCGCTCGGCGCGGTGTTCGGCCTGGGCTGGACCGTCTGCATCGGCCCGACGCTGGCCGGCGTGCTCGCGCTCGCCGCCTCGACGGAGTGGAACGGCAACGCCTGGCGCGGGCTGGCCCTGGTGGTCTGCTACTGCGCTGGCCTGGGAGTGCCGTTCCTGCTCCTGGCCTTCGGGTTCAGCTGGGCATCCCGGGCGCTGGGGGTGCTGCGCCGGCACGCGCGCACCGTCCAGGTCGTCGGGGCCGTGCTGCTGGTGGCCATCGGGCTGGCGATGGTCACCGGCCTGTGGGGGCAGTGGGTGGCGTGGCTGCAGGTGCGCGTCGCCGGGACCGGGACGGTGCTGTGACGTGACCGTCCGCGACGAGACCCACCTGTCGGCCGACACCACCCTCGAGCCGGCCACCGCGCCGCCGCCGCCGGGGCGGCGCCGCGGCGTGCTGCCCGGCGTGCTGGCCGGCGCCCGCAACATCTGGCGGCAGCTGACCAGCATGCGGGTCGCGCTGATCCTGCTGTTCCTGCTGGCCCTGGCGTCGCTGCCGGGAGCGCTCCTGCCGCAGTGGACGCAGAACCAGGCCAAGACCGCCCAATGGGTGCTCGACCACCCGTTCTGGGGTCCGCTGCTCGACCGGCTCGGGTTCTTCGGCGTCTTCGGCTCGCCCTGGTACGCCGCCATCTACCTCCTGCTGTTCACCTCGCTGGTCGGTTGCCTGCTGCCGCGCACCTGGGAGTTCGTCGGCCAGTGGCGGCAGCCGCCGGTGGCCACCCCGCGCAACCTCGGCCGGCTGCCGCACCACGCGGAGCTGTCCGTCGACGGCACCGTCGACGAGGTCACCGACCGGGTGCTGCACGGGCTGCGCGGCTGGCGCACCGCTCGCCGCGTCGAGGTCCCCCCGGCCGGGGGTCCGGCCGCGGCGGCGCCGGCCACGTCGGTCCCCGTCGCCGGCCCGGCGACTCCGGTGTCGGTGGTGACGGTCTCCGCCGAGAAGGGCTACCTCCGCGAGATCGGCAACCTGGTCTTCCACCTGTCGCTGCTCGGGCTGCTGGTCGCGGTCGCGGTCGGCAAGCTCTTCGGCTACGAGGGTTCGATCATCGTCAACGCCGGGGGCGCCGACAGCGGCGCGGTGACCGGCTTCTGCTCGTCCTCGCCGGCCAGCTACGACAGCTTCCGTCCCGGCCTCGCGGTCGACGGCACCGACCTGTCGCCGTTCTGCGTGCAGGTCGACGGCTTCACCGCCCAGTACAGCGACACCGGCCAGGCCACGGCGTTCCTGGCGTCCATCCGCTACCAGACCGGGCAGGACGTGGCGAGCGGTCGCTGGCAGAGCACGTCGCTGGCCGTGAACGACCCCCTGGGCATCGACGGCCAGCGGCTGTACCTGCTGGGCCACGGCTACAGCCCGACCTTCAGCGTGCGGTTCCCGGACGGGCAGGTGCAGCGGCGGACGCAGCCGTTCCAGCCGCAGGACTCGATGTTCACCTCGCAGGGCGCGGTGAAGTTCACCGATCCGCCCGGCTACCCGGCCGACCGGATCACCGAGCACCAGCTGGCGATCACCGGGATCTTCGCGCCGACCGCCGTGGTGCACGGCGGGATCATGACGTCCAGCTACCCGGCCGCGACGGACCCCGGTGTCGCGATCGACGTCTACCAGGGCGACCTGGGCATGGAGGACGGCGCCAGCCAGTCCGTGTTCGCCATCGACCAGGACCAGGTCAGCTCGGGCAAGCTGGTGCGCAAGGCCAGGACCAACCTGGCGCCGCACGAGTCGACCACCCTGCCGGACGGCACCACCGTCACCTTCGACGGGTACGTCGAGTGGGTGTCGCTGCAGACGTCGTACGATCCGGCACAGGGCTGGGCGCTGGTCTTCGCGGTGCTCCTGCTGGTCGGGTTGATGGTGTCCCTGCTGATCAAGCGGCGGCGCGTCTGGTACCGGCTGCGCGGCGACGGGCTCGGGCACGTCTCGGTGCAGGTCGGCGGGCTGGCCCGGACCGACCAGGCCGGGTACGGCGGAGAATTCGAACGGTTGGCCGCGCTCGCGGCACCGGACACCGGCCCCGCGCCGGGCGGCCGCCGCGGCGGCGCCCGGGCCGGGGGGCCGGGCAGAGGGAGAGGGCGGTAGTCCCCGTGGTCAACGAGTCCCTGGCGCACCTGTCGGACCTGGCGTTCGAGTGCGCGCTGGCCGGCTACATCGTCGCGCTGGTCTGCTTCGGCATCGAGTTCGCGGCCCACCGCGGGGGCGTGCCGACCGAGCAGGAGCAGCGCAGCGCCGAGCTGCGGGCCTCCCGCCGCTCGGGCGGCGTCGCGGTGCTCGACCGCGGTGCGGCCACCCCGCCGGCGATCGGCCGGGTCACCGACGACCGCCGGGGCACGGCCCCGATGTGGCTGCGGTTCGGCCGCGCCGGCGTCGTCGTGACCGTCGTCGGCTTCGCCGCGCACCTGCTGTCGCTGGTCACCCGCGGGCTGGCCGCGCACCGGGTGCCCTGGGGCAACATGTACGAGTTCTCAGCGATGATCTGCGCCGCCGCGGTGGCCGGCTTCCTGTTCGTGCTGCTGCGCTGGCGCACCCGCACGGTCGGCTTCTTCGTCATGATCCCGGTCGTCATCCTGATGTACGTCGCGCAGAGCGTGCTGTACGCGGCCGCCGGGACGCTGGTGCCGGCGCTGCACTCGTCGTGGCTGGTCATCCACGTGCTGGCGGTCTCGCTGTCCAGCGGCGTGCTGATGCTGTCCGGTGTCGCCTCCGTGCTGTACCTGCTGCGGTCCCGCTACGAGCGCAAGCTGGCCGCCGAGCGGGAGTGGGCGGAGCACCACCTGCACGGTGTGCCGGACGCCGCCCTGCCGGACGCCGCGGGCACGCCCGGCGGCCCGGAGGCGCTCGTCACGCAGCGGTCCCGGCTGGCCGCGCTGCCCTCGCTGGCCACCCTGGACCGGCTGGCGTACCGCAGCGCGATCGTCGCGTTCCCGGTGTTCACCTTCGCGGTGATCGCCGGGGCGATGTGGGCCAACGTCGCGTGGGGCCGCTACTGGGGCTGGGACCCCAAGGAGACCTGCGCGTTCGTCACCTGGGTCTGCTACGCCGCCTACCTGCACGCCCGGTCGACGGCCGGCTGGCGCGGCACCCGCGCGGCCTGGATCTCCGTGCTCGGCTTCGTGTCGATGATCTTCAACCTGTTCGTCATCAACCTGGTGGTGTCCGGCCTGCACTCCTACGCCGGCCTGAACTGAGTCACCGGGTCCGACCGCAACGGGACCGGCGGGAGCCGTCTGGCGCCGGCGGCGGGCCGGTCGGGTGCTGCGGGAGGCGGCGGCGCCGTGCCCGCTGCCGGCGGCCGTGCGGCTCCGCGACCGTGTCCGCCCGGCGCGAGGTGTGCCGGAGCCGTGGCGGCTCGCGGCGGCGGCGGCACCGGAGCCGGGCCGCGGCCGACCCCGGCGCGGGCAGGCCAGGGTGCGAGACCGTCTCCCGGTGACGGCGGTCGAGCCCGCGGAAGGGGCGACGGGGCCGCCGGCACAGCGGCGGGGCTGCAGCTGCGCTACCGCGGCTTCCGGGCGGGCCGCCGGTCGCGGCTCAGCTGCTCTTGTCCTCGCCGCGCAGCTTGCGGTCGACCTCGCGGAGGAAGTCGGGGTCGTCGTCGGGCGCGACGGTGCGCGTCCGGGTCCGCGGGGTGCGCGGCCGCGGCTGCTCCGGCGAGTCGCCCGGCGTCCGGGTGCCCAAGCCGCGCCACGCCAGGGTGATCACGAGCACGGTCACGGCGATCGCGATGAGCATGTACAACCCGACACCTCCCTTGCTGACACCCCCACAGTACGCATGACCAGCACCGGTGGCCTGCCTTCGCGGCCGTCTCCTGTCCGGGACCGCGACCCGGCGGACCGCCGACCGTGCTGGCACGACGCCCGACCCCGAAGCCGCGTCCACGGCGGGCCCGGACCGGCGGAGGCGGCAGGGACCGGACGGCAGCGGCCGGGTGCGGACGACGAGTGGCGGGACCGGGCGGTCCCCGACCGGCCCCGCTTCGCGGCCCGACGAGGCGAGGCCAGGGGACCGGCCCGGCGGGCGGACCGCCCGGTCCGGCGACCGCGGCCCGGGCAGCGCTCGCGGCCGATCGGGGCGAGGACGCCGACAGGGCGGGACCCGAGGGTCCCGCCCTGTCGACGAGGTGGCATGGCGCGCGCCGGTGCACCCGGCGCGCCGGACTCACCGCTGCTGCTGGTTGGCCTCCACGGTCAGGTCGGCCAGCAGGACGCTGACCTCCGACTCCCGGAACCGACGGTGGCCGCCGGGTGTCCGGATGGAACCGATGCGGCCGGCCGACGCCCACCGCGTCACGGTCTTCGGATCGACACGGAACATCAACGCCACCTCACCCGGGGTGAGTAGTCGATCGTTCTTCTCCATGGCTGCGTGCCACCTCCTGTAGGCCCCGACTGGCCTCGTCTCGCCGGTTGGCGACGACCCATTGTGCACCTGTGGCAGAAGCATGCCGAGGCATCCTCTGTATGCGCAACGTCTCATAGGTACCGAAAGACGGGAAAGAGCGTTTCCCAGGCCGGTGCGGACGCGACGGTCCGGCGCCGCGGGACGGTCACGGGCGGACTCGCCGGTCTCGCCAGCAGGGCAATCTACGCAGGTCACAGGGGTGTCGGACGGGCCGGGCACCCGGGACGGGTCCTGGCGGACCGCCCGGTGGTCACAGTACGGTCTCGGTCCCGGAGCAGTGCTCACGGCATCCTCACACTTCTCCCCGGGACGGGCCGTCCGGCGCGTCGTGGTCGGCCGAAGCGGCTCGGACAGCGGTGATCGCAGACCTCCGTCGCCCGTCCGGATGAACCCCGTGCACGGGTGGCGGCCCGCCCCGTCCCGATCAGGACGACGCCCACCGGGGCCGGCCGCCAGCGGCCTGGACCGGCAGGCAGGCGGTCGGCCGGCGGGTCTGGGGCGGTCGCTAGGTTGGCCCGGGAGGTGGCGATGGACCGGACGGACCGCCGGCTGGTGGCGGCGCTGCGCGCGGACGGCCGGGCCAGTTACGCCGAGCTGGCCCGCGCGGTCGGCCTGTCCGCCTCCTCGGTGCACGAGCGGGTGACGAAGCTGGAGACCGCGGGCGTGATCACCGGCTACCGGGCGGTCGTGGACCCGGTGTCCGTCGGCATCGGCGTCACCGCCATCGTCGGCATCGAGCCGGGCGAGAACGGCCAGGACGACCCGATCGCGGCCGCCCTGGACGCGACGCCGGAGGTCGAGAGCTGCTACCAGGTGGCGGGGGACAACGCCTTCGTGGTGGTGGTGCGGGTCGCCGACATCGAGGAGCTGTCCCAGGTGCTCGGCCGGCTGCGAGCCATCCCGGGCGTGGCCCGCACCCGCACCACCGTCGTGCTCTCGACGGTGTTCGAGGGCCGTCCGCGGCCCGACCGGCCACCGACGGACGGTGGCAGCTGACCGCCGGTCGTTACCCTGGGACGGTGCCCAGCGAGCCCCGTCGCGACACGTTCACCGTGAGCGGGTCCGTGCCCCCCGAAGCCGCCCCGGACGTCTCGGCGCCGGTGACCGGGTCGTACGGCGACGCCGTGCCGGGCGCCGCCCGGCCGCCGGAGCCGGCGGACCTCGACCCGCAGCCGACGGCGCCGCTGCCCGGCCACCCGCTGCTGGTCTACTCGCTGCTCCGGCTGGCCCTGCTGGTGCTGCTCACCGTCGTGCTGGCGCTGTTCATGCCGTTGATCGTGGCGGCGCTGTTCGCGGTCATCCTGCAGCTGCCGCTGGCGTGGTTCCTGCTCGGCCGGTTCCGGCAGCGGGCCAACGAGTCGCTGGCCCGGTCCGCCGGGCGGCGCCGCGCCGAGCGCGAGCGGCTGCGTCGCTCCCTGGAGGGCTGAGCGCCGCCCGGCCGGGCCGGTGCCCGCCGGGCGGGCCGTAGGCTCTGCGGGTGCCCGACCGTGCCGTGACCGTCGACCGGTCCGACCCGGAGGTCCGCGCCTGGGTCGCCGACGCCGTGCACCGGATCGAGGCCGACGCCCAGCGCAGCGCGGACACCCACCTCGTCCGCTTCCCGGTGCCGGCCGTGCCGGGCGTCGACCTCTACCTCAAGGACGAGTCGACGCACGTCACCGGGTCGCTCAAGCACCGGCTGGCCCGCTCGCTGTTCCTCTACGCGCTGTGCAACGGCTGGATCGGGCCGCGCACCACCGTGATCGAGTCGTCGTCGGGCTCGACGGCCGTCTCCGAGGCGTACTTCGCCCGGCTCGTCGGCCTGCCGTTCGTCGCCGTCATGCCGGCGTGGACGTCCCGGGAGAAGATCGCGCTGATCGAGCGGCAGGGCGGCCGTTGCCACCTGGTGGACTCGGCGGCGGCGATCTACGACGAGTCCCGCCGGCTCGCGGCCGAGTGCGGTGGCCACTACATGGACCAGTTCACCCACGCCGAGCGGGCCACGGACTGGCGCGGCAACAACAACATCGCCGAGTCGATCTTCGCGCAGCTGTCGCTGGAACCCCACCCGGTGCCGGAGTGGATCGTCGTGGCCGCCGGCACCGGCGGCACCAGCGCGACGATCGGGCGCTACCTGCGGTACCGCGGGCACCCGACGCGGCTGTGCGTGCCGGACCCGGAGAACTCCGCGTTCTTCGACGCGTGGTGCGCCTCCGACCCGGCCCGCACCGCCTCGGGGTCGCGCATCGAGGGCATCGGCCGGCCGCGCGTCGAACCGTCCTTCGTCGGCCAGGTGGTCGACCGCATGGTGCGGGTGCCGGACGGCTGCTCGATCGCCGCCATGCGCGCCGCCGGGCAGGTGCTGGGCCGCCCCGTCGGCCCGTCCACCGGCACCAACCTCTGGGCCGCCTTCGCGCTGATGGCGGAGATGGCCGCCACCGGCACCGCCGGCTCGGTGGTCACCCTGCTCTGCGACAGCGGCGAGCGCTACGCGGCCACCTGGGGCGACGACGCCTGGGTCGCCGCGGCCGGGCTGGACCTGTCCGGACCGGCCGCCGTGCTGGACCGGTTCCTGGCCACCGGAGCCTGGGATGGCTGACCGGCCCACCGTGCTGCAGCACGCCGCTCCCTCGGACGCCGTGTCCGCGGACGCCATGCTCGCGGACGCCGTGCTCGCGGACGCCCGGCAGGTGGCGGCCCGCCGGGCCGAGCGGGCCGGCATCCGCATCGCCGCCCTGGACGACCTGGCGGACCTGGAGCGGGCGTGCCGGCTGCTCGACGAGGTCTGGCAGACGAGGCCGGGGGATCCGTCCGAGATGCAGCCGCCGCTGCTGCGGGCGCTGCGGCACAGCGGCAGCTACGTCGTGGGTGCCTGGTCCGGACCGGACCTGGTGGCGGCCTCGGTCGGCTTCTTCGGTGCGCCGAGCACGTCGTCGCTGCACTCGCACATCACCGGGGTGCTGACGGACCGCAGCGGCCGCGGCGTCGGCGCGGCCGTCAAGTGGCACCAGCGGGCGTGGACGCTGGCGGCCGGTGCCCGGTGGGTCACCTGGACCTTCGATCCGCTCATCGCCCGCAACGCCCACTTCAACCTGCACCGGCTGCGCGCGACGGCGGTGGAGTACCTGACGGACTTCTACGGGACGATGACCGACGGCCGCAACGCCGGGCAGCCCAGCGACCGGCTGCTGGCCCACTGGGACCTGCGCAGCCCCGCCGTCGCCTCCGCCGGGCGCGGCACCGACCCGGTGCACCCGGGTGACCCGGACCCCGGCTCCGGGACCGCGCCGCCCCGGGCGGTGCCGGTGCTGGTCGACGAGGGCGGCCGGCCGGTCGCCCGTCCCGCGACGGACGCCGAAGTGGTGTCGGTCGCCGTGCCCGACGATGTCGAGGCGCTGCGCGGCGCCGATCCCGCCACCGCGCTGCGGTGGCGCCTGGCGGTGCGCGAGACCGTGGCGCCGCTGCTCGCCGCCGGCTGGTCCGTGGTCGGCTTCCGGCGGCCGGAGGGGTACCTGGTGGCGCGGCCGCCCGGTGGGACGAGGGGACGGGACCGGTGAGACTGCGGGACATCGAACTGCGGATCGTCCGGATGCCGCTGCGCAGCCCGTTCCGGACGTCGTTCGGCGTGGAGACCGAGAAGGTCGCCCTGCTCGTGCGGGTGCGCGGCGACCTCCGCGGCCCCGGCGGCGACCGGGTGGAGACCGGCGGGTGGGGCGAGTGCGTCGCCATGGAGGAGCCGCTGTACTCGGCGGAGTACGTGGCCGGTGCGGTGCAGGTGACCCGGGACTTCCTCGCCCCCCGGTTGTTCGCCGCCGGCGACGCGGTGACCGCCGAGCGCGTCGGCCCGCTGCTGGCGGGCGTGGTGGGGCACCGGATGGCCAAGGCGGCCGTCGAGATGGCCGTGCTCGACGCCGAGCTGCGCGCCCGGGGCGTCCCGCTGGCCGAGCACCTGGGTGCCGTCCGGGACCGGGTGCCGTCCGGGGTGTCGGTCGGCATCCAGCCGTCCGTCCCGGAGCTGCTGGACGTGGTGGCCGGCTACCTCGACGAGGGCTACGTGCGGATCAAGCTCAAGATCGCGCCGGGGTGGGTGCTGGAGCCGGTGCGGGCGGTGCGCGAGCGGTGGGGCGACGACCTGCTGCTGCAGGTCGACGCGAACGCGGCGTTCACCTTGGCCGACGCGCCGCTGCTGCAGCGGCTGGACGAGCTCGGCCTCCTGCTGATCGAGCAGCCGCTGGCCGAGGACGACCTGGTGCAGCACGCCGAGCTCGCCCGGATGCTGCGCACCCCGGTGTGCCTGGACGAGTCCGTGGTGTCCGCCAGGGCGGCGGCGGACGCCATCCGGCTGGGCGCGGCGCGGGTGATCAACGTCAAGCCGGGGCGGGTCGGCGGCTACCTCGAGGCCCGGCGGGTGCACGACGTCGCGGTGGCCAACGGCGTCGCGGTCTGGTGCGGCGGCATGCTGGAGACCGGGCTGGGCCGGGCGGCCAACGCCGCCCTGGCCGCGCTGCCCGGGTTCACCCTGCCCGGGGACGTCTCCGCGTCGTCCCGCTTCTACGAGACCGACCTGACCCGGCCGTTCGTCCTCGAGGACGGCCACGTCGCGGTGCCGACGGGTCCGGGTCTGGGTGTCGAGCCGGTGCCGGAGCTGCTGGCGGAGTGGACGTCCTGGCGGCAGGTGCTGTCGCCGGACGGCCCGGTCGGGGGCTGAGCGGCGCTACCCGGGGATCGCCGACGGCTCGATCGCCAGGCCGCGCAGCCGCGGCCACAGCCAGTCGAGCACGTTGTCGATGTCGGCCAGCAGCCGCAGGCTGATCAGGACGTGGTCGGCGGCGAGCGGCCAGGCGTGCTTGGCCCGCACCGGCACCACCGTCAGCCGCAGCCGGAACGCCGCCGGGCCGGCCACCTCGGACAGCAGCCGGCGCACCAGCCGCCCCATCCCCGGCCGGGCGGCCGTGAGCTCCCGCTTGCTGCGCGGGTCGTCGAGAATGGCCTCGGACCACCGGACGGCCGCCTCGTGGTGGCGCTGCAGCAGCACCCGCAGCGACGGCCGAGCGCGGAACTCGCGGAAGGTCGGCGGCCGCAGCTCGGAGCAGGCGGCCTCGCCCTGCAGCAGGCCGGTCCACCACTCCGCCCACTCGGCCGCCGCCTGCCGCGGGTCGACCAGCCCGGAGGACCCGAGCACCGGCGGCTGCCAGCCCACGGGGGCGCGCCGGGCCCACACCGGCCAGACGGTCGTCGCGGGTTCCACCGGGGGCAGCTCGTAGGGCAGCTCCGGGCTCAGCGCCTCGACCTCCCGCAGGTACAGGGCGACGACCAGCTCGAGCGGCTCCTCGACCGCGATCTGGCACCGCTCCGTGCCGGCGATGTACACCGCTCCATGGTGCCGCCGCCGACCGGCCCGACGCCACGCCCGGTGCCCGACCCGTCCCGGGAGACCGTGCCGCGTCCGGGCCGGAGGTGTCCGTCGGCCCGCGGCGAGGGTGTCCAGCGGTCCGGCCGGCAGGCCGCCGGCGGTCCCGCCGGTCAGCGGCCCAGCAGGAACCCGACGGCGAGCAGCGCGGCCTGGACGAACTCCAGCCGGCCGGTCGCGCCGAGCGCGGCGATCAGCTGCCGCCCGGTGGCGCCGGACAGCACGGTGCGAACCGGGCCCAGCGCCAGCGGTGCGGCCAGCAGCCCCAGCAGGCACCACGGTTCGGTCAGCGCCATGACCAGCACGGCCACGAAGGCGCCGGCGACCATCACGACGTACACCCGCCGGGACAGCCGGTCGCCGAGCAGCACGGCCAGGGTGTGCTTGCCGGCCTCGGTGTCCGTCGGGATGTCGCGGAGGTTGTTGACCATGAGCAGCGCGCAGGCCAGCAACCCGATGCCGATGGCGCCGGCCACCGCGGCCCCGGACACCCGGCCGGCCTGGACGTAGGTGGTGCCCAGCACGGCCACCAGCCCGAAGAACAGGAAGACGAACACCTCGCCGAAACCCGAGTACCCGTAGGGCTTCGGGCCGCCGGTGTAGAACCAGGCCGCGGCCACCGCGGCCGCACCGACCAGCAGCAGCCACCAGGCGGTCGCCAGGGCCAGCAGCAGCCCGGCCACCCCCGCCACCGCGAAGCAGCCGAACGCGGCCAGCTTGACCGCGCGCGGCTCGGCCGCGCCGGACGCCACCAGCCGCATCGGGCCGACCCGGACGGTGTCCGTGCCGCGGATGCCGTCGGAGTAGTCGTTGGCGAAGTTCACCCCGACCTGCAGCGCCAGGGCGACGACCAGCGCGGCGAGCCCGCGCCACCAGGAGAACCCACCCAGAAAGGCGCCGGCGCCGGAGCCGACGAGAACGGGGGCCACCGCCGCGGGAAGGGTCCGGGGCCGTGACGCCGAGAGCCACTGCCGCGCGGTTGCCACGTGCACCGACCTTAGCGGGGCCGCGACGGGCCGGACGCCGCCGTCCACCGGCCGGATCTCCCGGGAGGCTCCACAGCGGCCGGATCCCCCGGCCGGACGTCCGGTCCGGCGCCGGGCGCGGGTGCCCGCACGCGCTGCGACGCGTCAGCCCGCGGCGAGGTACCGGTCGATCTCGTCGAGCACCCGGGCGGCGACGTCGGGGGGCGCGAAGGACGACCGGACGGCCGTGCGGGCCAGCTCGGCGATGCCCGCCCGGTCCAGGTCCAGCAGCGCGGCGGCGACCGCGTACTCCCGGTTCAGGTCGGTGGCGAACATCGGCGGGTCGTCGGAGTTGACGGTCACCACGCAGCCGGCGGCGACGAGTGCCGGCAGCGGGTGCGCCGCCAGCGACGGCACAGCCCGGGTGGCGACGTTGGAGGTCGGGCACACCTCGAGCGGGATGCGGCGCTCGGCCAGGTGCGCCAGCAGGGCCGGGTCCTGCGCCGCGGCGATGCCGTGGCCGATCCGTTCGGCACCCAGCGCGGTCAGCGCGTCCCAGACGGTCTGCGGCCCGGTCGTCTCCCCGGCGTGCGGGACGCTGTGCAGCCCGGCGGCCCGGGCGGCGGCGAAGTGGTCCCGGAACTGTGGCCGCGGCACTCCGACCTCCGGGCCGCCCAGGCCGAAGCTGACCAGCCCGTCGGGCGCCAGCCGCAGCGCGGTGTCCAGGGTGACGTCGGCGGCCGGGATCCCCGACTCGCCAGGGATGTCGAAACACCAGCGCAGCACCAGGCCCAGCTCGCGCTCGGCGCTGCGGCGGGCGTCCTCGACGGCCTCGACGACGGCCTCCGCGGGGATGCCGCGGTGGATGTGCGAGTACGGCGACACGGTCAGCTCGGCGTAGCGGACCTGCTGGCCGTGCAACTGCTCCGCGACGCCGTAGGTGAGCGCCCGGACGTCCTCGGCGTCCCGGATCAGGTCCATGACGCTCAGGTAGACGGCGATGAAGTGGTCGAAGTCGGTGAACCGGAAGTAGTCGGCCAGCTCGGCCTCGTCGGCCGGGACGCCGGCCTCCGGGTGGCGGGCGGCGAGACCGGCCACCACCGCGGGGGCGGCGGAGCCGACGTGGTGCACGTGCAGCTCGGCCTTGGGCAAGCCGGCGATCCACTCCGCATGCCGGTCCAGGTCCAGGTCCAGGTTCAGGTCCAGGTCCAGGTCCAGGTCCAGGTCCCGGTCGAGGTCGGGGCCGGTGTGCGGGCCGGGGTGCGCGGCGACGGACGGGTCGGTCACCGGGCCAGCGTGGCACGGCGGCCGGGTCCGGCTCCGCCGCGGCACGGCCGTCAGGCCGGCGGGACCGGTCCGAACAGCCCGGCGATCGCCCGGCGGTCGGGCTTGCCGGACGGCAGCACCGGCACCCGGGCCAGGACGCGTAGCAGCGACGGGGCCGCGGCCGGGCCGAGCCGGGTGCGGACGGCGGTGCGCAGCTCCGGCAGCTCCGGGTCGGGGTGGCCCGTCGCGGGGACGACGGCGGCCGCCACCCGCTGGCCCCACTCCGGGTCCGGCACGCCGACCACCACCACCTCGGCGACGCCGGGCAGGGCCGCCAGCACGGCCTCGACGGCCTGCGGGTGCACGTTGACACCGCCGGACACCACCACGTCGTCGGTGCGGCCCAGCACCTCGAGCACGCCGTCCGGGCCGATCCGGCCGAGGTCGGCGGTGCGGAACCGGCGGTGTCCGGTCCGCGCGCCGCCGGCGCCGGAGGGCGGGAAGGCGGGGTCACCCGGGCGCCCCCGGTACCCGCGGGCGACCACCGGACCGGACAGCACCACCCGGCCGGTCCCGTCCGGCGCACCACCGGGGGACGCCGCGGCGGACCCGTCGACCGGTTCCACCGCCACCTCGACGCGGTCGAGCGGGTGGCCGTCGTAGACGCACCCGCCGCAGGTCTCGCTCATGCCGTACGTGGTCACCACGGCGACCCCGGCGGCGCGGGCCGCGGCGACCAGTGCCGGTGGCGTGGCGGCCCCGCCTACCAGCACGGCGGCGAAGCCGGCCAGCGCGGCGGTGGCCTCGCCGTCGGCCAGCACCCGGCGCAGCTGGGTGGGCACCAGCGAGACGAACCCCCGGCCGGCCGGCATCCGCCCGACCGCGGCCAGGAAGGCTCGGGCGGTGAAGGGTGCCGCCGTGTCGAGCACCACCGGCTGCGCGCCGCTGCGGGCGGCCCGCAGCAGCACCTGCAGACCGGCGACGTGCTGCGCCGGCAGGGCCAGCAGCCAGCTGCCGGCCGTGCCGAGCCGTCGCTGCGTGGCGTCGGCGGACGCCGCGAGCGCCGAGACGGGGAGCAGGGTGCCCTTGGGTGCACCGGTCGACCCGGAGGTCGCGACGACGAGGGCGGTCGGGTCGGCGTCGTCGTCCTCGCGGGGTCCCAGGGGCTCGCCCGGCCCGAGCCCGGCGACGCCGGTGGCATCGCCGCCCGCCGGCACCGGCAGCAAAGCCGGTCCCTCGCCGGCGGCGGCCCGGGCGAGGACCGGCAGCAGGTCGAGCACCGCCCGGCCGGTCGGGACGGGCAGCAGCTCGACGGTGCGCGAGGCGGCGGGCACGGGCTGTCCGGGTGCTCGGGACGCGGGCCTAGTAGGCCCAGGGATAGGCGGCGAAGTCGGCGGGCCGCTTGCCCAGGAAGGCGTCCCGGCCCTCGACGGCCTCGTCCGTCCCGTACGCCAGCCGGGTCGCCTCGCCGGCGAAGAGCTGCTGGCCGACCAGCCCGTCGTCCGGCAGGTTGAACGCGTACTTGAGCATCCGCTGCGCGGTGGGCGACTTGCCGGTGATCCGGTCCGCCCAGTCCAGAGCGACGGACTCCAGGTCGGCGTGCGGCACCACCTCGTTGACCGCCCCCATGGCGTGCATCTGCGCGGCGGTGTACTCGCGGCCCAGGAAGAAGATCTCCCGGGCGAACTTCTGACCGACCATCCGGGCCAGGTAGGCCGAGCCGTAGCCGGCGTCGAACGAGCCGACGTCGGCGTCGGTCTGCTTGAACCGGGCGTGCTCGGCGCTGGCCAGCGTCAGGTCGCAGACCACGTGCAGCGAGTGCCCACCGCCGGCGGCCCAACCCGGCACGACCGCGATGACGACCTTGGGCATGAACCGGATCAGCCGCTGCACCTCGAGGATGTGCAGCCGGCCGGCCCGGCCGGGGTCTACGGTGTCGGCCTGCTCGCCGCTGGCGTAGCGGTAGCCGTCCCGGCCGCGGATCCGCTGGTCGCCGCCGGAGCAGAAGGCCCAGCCGCCGTCCCGCGGGCTCGGGCCGTTGCCGGTCAGCAGCACGCACCCGACGGACGACGTGGTGCGGGCGTGCTCGAGGGCCGCGTACAGCTCGTCGACCGTGTGCGGGCGGAAGGCATTGCGCACCTCGGGACGGTCGAAGGCGACCCGCACCGTGGGCCGGTCCCGGCCCGTCGCCGGGTCGATCTCGCGGTGGTAGGTCACGTCGGTGAACGGCGGCAGCCCCGGCACCTCGACCGGCCGCCACCGCGTCGCGTCGAACAGCTCGCTGACCCGGTCCGGCCGGCCCGAGGTGGCACCCATGCCAGCACTCTAGGCACGCGGGCCGACGGTGCCGGGCCCGCAGGGCGCCCGTCCCGCCGGGTCGCCCGCCGTCCGTCCGTCCGTCGGGACGCCTGCCGCCGCCCGTCCGCCGCCTGTCACCGCTCCCTGTTGCTTCCCGCCGCCGCCTCGCCGCGGCTGGCGGGTCGCCTGCCGGCACCGGCCCGCAGCGGCGGCGCTGCGCCGTGGGCGAAACCGGCTCGATCGCCGGTCCCGGCCCCTGTCCGGCGTCGCCGCGCGGGGCTAGCGTCGCCGCCACGAGGTCGCCGAGCGGCGGAGGTGTGCGGTGGGACGGCAACGAGCCAGGGCCGACGAGCTGGACGGGGCGCCGGACCGGGTTGTGGTGCCGGACCTGATCGGCACCATCGCCCGCGGCGCGCTGCACCGGACCCGGGACGTCGGGCTGCGCCTGGCGGTGGCCGAACCGGCGTCCGGCGCGACCGCTCTCCTCGACTCGGCGTTCTGGTCGGTGGTGTCCCAGGAGCCGGCCGCCGGGGAGATGCGGTTCCGCGGGGACACCGTGGTGGTGCGGTTCCGCAGGGACGGTGGCGGGGGAGCGGGTGACCGCGAGCCACGCCGGCCGCTGCCCCCGCGCACGAGTGACGCCCCGGCCCTCGACCCGGCCGACCCGGCCGACCCGGCGGACCCGGCGGACACCGGCCGGCCGTGGCCGGTGCAGCCGCCCGGCGCGCCCGCCGGGGCCGGGACGGGAGCGGGACGGCGGCTGCGTGCCGTGCCGCCGCCGGATGCTGTGCCGGGCGACCGCTGACCGCGGAACCGCGTCCCCACCCGGCCGGGCGGTGCGGGACCGACCGGACCGACCGACCGATCCGGCGTCCGGCTTCTGGTGTCCGGCGTCCGGCTTCATCGGATCCGAACATGCCGCGTACCCGACCCGGACGGCCCGCGCCGACGCTGGTCCCGCCGGCATCCGCCGGTGGATCCAGCCGAGCGAGGAGCACCATGCCTGTCCTGCGCACCGCGGCCGCCGTCGGCGCCGCCGTCCTCACCGCCGCCGTCGTGGCGGTGGCCGCACCGGCGGCCGGAGCCGGCGTCGCCGGCAGCCCGACCGTCGCAGCCCGGTCCGTCCCCGCCGCCGGGGCCGACGCCGACTCCGTCCTGGCGTCCGGCGCCACGGACGCCGTGCTCTCCGTGCCGGCTGCTGCCGTCCGCTCCGCCGCCACCGAGGGCGGCAAGGGCCCGGGCTGCCGGATCCTCACCCGGACCGACACCCGCATGAAGAAGATGCTGGCCCGCGGCAACGGACCGGCGACCACCGCCGGATCGGTGGCCGCGCTCAAGGCCAAGGCCGCCGCGGCCACCAAGGCCGGCAAGGCAGCGCAGGCGGCGAAGCTGACGGCGCACGCCGAGCGCCGCGCCGCCCAGCTCGCCACGCTCACCAAGACCGAGGCCGACCTGGCCAAGCTGGTGGCGGCCGACTGCGGCTGACCGGTTCCGGAGCACGGCCGGAGGGCGGCAGGGCAGGATGCTGGCGGGCAGCGCACCGGACCGGCGGCGCGCCGCGGACGGGAGCCGACCATGGCGGACACGGGCCGCGACCCGGCGCCGGCCGACGCCCGCGGGCTGGTGCTGGTGGTGGAGGACGAGCCGGCCATCGCGGACGTCGAGCGGCGCTACCTGGCGGCCGCCGGCTTCGGCGTGCAGGTGCAGTCCACCGGCGCCGCCGCCCTGGCCGCCGTCCGCCGGGACCGCCCGGTCGCCGTGGTGCTGGACATCGGGTTGCCGGACGTCGACGGGCTGGCGGTGTGCCAGCAGCTCCGCGCCGCCGGCGACTGGACGCCCGTCCTGTTCGTCACGGCGCGCGACGAGGACGTCGACCGCATCCTCGGCCTGGAACTCGGCGGCGACGACTACCTGGTGAAACCGTTCCATCCGCGGGAGCTGGTGGCGCGGGTCCGCGCCGTGCTGCGGCGCGGTGGTCCGGCCGGGGCGACGCGGGGCGCCGTGCTCGCCGCCGGCCGGGTCCGCGCCGACCCCGACGAGCACCGCGCCTGGGTCGACGACGCGGAGGTGGTCCTCACCGCCACCGAGTTCGAGCTCCTGGTGCACCTGATGCGCCACCCGCGGCGGGTGTTCGACCGGCAGGGGCTGCTGTCGGCCGTCTGGGGACACGCCGCGGTGGCGGGAGCGCGGACCGTGGACGTCCACATCGCCGCCCTGCGCGGCAAGCTCGGCGACGCCAGCCCGATCCGGACCGTCCGCGGCGTCGGGTACTCGGTTGAGCCCTGACCCCGCAGCCGGGCCGGCGGGCCGGCCGCACCCGAGCCGCAGCGGGCACCGGCGGCACCGGCGGCACCGGCGGCACGGGTGGCGCAGCACGCTGGCGGTCCGGCTGACGCTGCTGGTCGTCGCGGTGGCGGTGGCCGTGGCCGGCCTGGCCGGCATCGTCGGGACCGCGCTGGTCCGCGACGCGGCCGCCGACGCCACCCGCGGGTACCTGTCCGACCAGGCGGACGTCATCGCCGGGCAGCTCGCCGGCGAGCAGCCCGGGTACCGGATCGGCCTGTCGAAGCTGGCCCAGGTGCTGGCCCAGCAGGGCGTGTCCGTGGTGACCGTGGACCGTCGCGGGGTGCTGGCGGGCGACGACCCGGCCGCGGTGCGGACGGCGGCCGCCGCGGGCGCGGCGGGACTGGCCGGCGGCCGCAACCTGTCCGCGACGGCCGACGAGGGCGGTCACGCCGTGCTGCTGGAGGGCCGGTCGCTGCCGCACCGCGGGTTCGTCCTCGTGGCGTCCCCGGACCTGGGTGCGGCCACCCAGCAGGCGCTGCAACGGCGGGTGCTGCTGGCCCTGGCGATCGGGCTCGCCGTGGCCGTCGCCGGGGGTCTGGTGCTGGCCGCGCTCGTCGCCCGGCCGCTGCGGCGCACCGCCCTGGCCGCCCGGGCGCTGGGTGCGGGGGCCCGCGACGTCCGGGTGCCGGCCGGCGGTCCGCGCGAGGCGGCCGAGGTGGCCGCCGCGGTGAACGAGCTGGCCGACGCGCTGGCCCGCAGCGAGGCCCGGCAGCGCGCCTTCCTGGCCTCCGTGTCGCACGAGCTGCGCACGCCGCTGACCGCGGTGCAGGGGCAGGGCCAGGCCTTGGCCGACGGCCTGGTGCCGGCGGACGAGGTGCCGGACGTCGGCCGGACGGTGGTCGCGGAGTCGGTGCGGTTGGGCCGGATGGTGGGCGACCTGCTCGACCTGGCCCGGCTGGGGGCCGACGCCTTCCCGCTCGACCCGGCGCCGTCCGACCTGGCGGCGTTGGCGCGTGGGACGGCCGCGGCCTGGTGGCCCCGCTGCCGCGAGCGTGGCGTCGACCTGCGGGTCGAGGTGCCGGACCGGCCGGTCGTCGTGGTGACCGACCCGCGCCGGCTGCGGCAGGTGCTCGACGGGCTCGCCGACAACGCGCTGCGCCTGCTCGAGCCGGGACGCCCGCTGGTGTTCGGGGTGCAGCCGGTCCCGGCCACGGGATCCGTGCGGCTGCAGGTGCGCGACGGCGGTCCCGGTCTGGCGCCCGACGACTATCCGGTCGCGTTCCTGCCCGGCGTCCTGCACGAGCGGTACCGCGCCCACCGCCCGTCCGGCGCCGGCCTCGGGCTGGCGCTCGCCGACAGCCTGGTCCGCCGGCTGGGCGGAGCCATCGCCGCCGGGCCCGCTCCGGAGGGCGGCCTGGCCGTCACCATCGAGCTGCCCGCCTGACGGGACGGGCGGTCCACCGCTCGGCGGGCGGTGTCGGTGGACCGTGTTTGACTGGCCGGGTGCCACAGGTCCCGGGGCGGCGAGCCGTGAACGGCGGCGTGCTGACCCGGCGTGAGCTGAACCGGGCGCTGCTCGCCCGGCAGTACCTGCTGGAGCCGGCGCCGCCGGGCACCACCGTCGAGTCCGTGCTGACGCACCTGCTGGGCCTGCAGGCGCAGAGCCCGTACCCGCCGTACCTGGCCCTGTGGAGCCGGATGGCCCAGGTCGCCCCCCTGGACCTGTCCGTGCTGCTGGAGTCCCGGCGCGCGGTGCGGCTGGCGCTGCAGCGCTCGACCGTCCACCTGGTCACCGCCGAGGACGCGTTGGCGCTGCGGCCCGTGCTGCAGCCGGCCGTCGCCCGCGGGTTGACGCCCGGGTCCCCGTACGGCCGCGCCCTCGCCGGCGTGGACCGGGAACTGCTGGCCCGGCGGGCGCGCGAGCTGGTCGAGGAGCGGCCGCTGACGACGGCCGAGCTGGGCGCGGCCCTGGTCCGCGAGCTGCCGGGCCGCGACCCGACGGCGCTGGGCATGGCGGCCCGGGTCGATCTGGCGCTGGTCCAGGTACCGCCGCGCGGGCTGTGGGGACGCTCCGGGCGGTCCGCCTGCACCTCCGCCGAGCACTGGCTCGGCCGGCCGATGGCGGCCGAGCCCGACCCGGACGGCCTGGTGCTGCGCTACCTCGCCGCGTTCGGCCCCGCCACACCCGCCGACATGCAGGCGTGGTCCGGGCTCACCCGGCTGGCAGCCGTCTTCGAGCGGCTGCGTCCCCGGCTGTGCACCTGGACGTCGGAGGACGGCGCCGAGCTGTTCGACGTGCCTGACGCGCCGCGGCCGCCGGGCGACACCCCCGCCCCGGTCCGGTTGCTGGCCGAATGGGACAGCGTGCTGCTCGGTCACCGCGACCGCTCGCGGATCATGGACGAGGACGTCCGGCGGCAGGTGTTCACCGAGAACGGCATCATCCGCGGCGGCGTGCTGCTGGACGGGTTCGTGCAGGGAGCGTGGAAGGTGCGGTGGACGCCGAGCACCGCCGGCGCCGAGGTCGAGCCGCTGTCGGCGTGGTCGCGGGACGACCGCGCCGCGGTCGACACCGAGGTCCGCCGCGCGCTGGGCTGGCTCGCGCCGGGCGGGCGGCACACCGTCCAGTGGTCGGCATGACCGCCGCGACGGCCGGGGACGGGAGCGCGGCCCGGGACGGCGGCCCCAACGGTGGCGCGACGGGTGATACGGCGGCGGTGCTGGCCTCGGCCGAGGTGGTCAGCATCCCGCTGCGCCACCGCTTCCGGGGGATCCTGCAGCGGGAGGGCGTGCTGCTGCGCGGACCCGCCGGGTGGGGTGAGTTCGCGCCGTTCCGCGAGTACTCCGACGCCGACTGCGTGCCCTGGCTGCGGGCGGCGCTGGAGGCTGCGCAGGACGGCTGGCCGGCGCCGGTGCGGGACCGGTTCGAGGTCAACGCCATCGTGCCGGTTCTCGACCCGGACCGGGCCGCCGCGCTCGTCGCCGCCTCGGGCTGCCGGACGGCCAAGGTCAAGGTCGCCGAGCCCGGCGTGCCGCTGTCCGCGGACGCCGAGCGGGTCGCCGCCGTCCGGCAGGCGCTGGGGACGTCCGGCCGCATCCGGGTCGACGCCAACGGCGCGTGGACCGAGGACGCGGCCGTCGCGGCCATCCGGGTGCTGGACCGGGCGGCCGGGCAGCTGGAGTACGTCGAGCAGCCCTGCCGCAGCATCCCGGAACTGGCCGCGGTGCGGCGCCGGGTGGACGTCGCCGTCGCGGCCGACGAGTCGATCCGGCGGGAACGCGACCCGCTCGAGGTGGTGCGGGCCGACGCGGCGGACATCGCCGTGGTGAAGGTGGCGCCGCTGGGTGGCGTGCGGGCCGCGCTGCGCATCGCGGAGCAGACCGGACTGCCGGTGGTGGTGTCGTCCGCGGTCGACACCGCGGTCGGGCTGGCCGCGGGAGCCGCGCTGGCCGGTGCGCTTCCGGAGCTGCCGTTCGCCTGCGGGCTGGGCACCGGCAGTTTGCTGGCCGCGGACGTCAGCAGCGCCGCCGTCCGCCCGGACGCCGGGCGGCTGCCGGTCCCGCGGGCCGCGCCCGAACCGGACCTGCGGTCCCGGGTGGTGGCGGACCTGGCGACCCGCCGCTGGTGGCTCGGCCGGCTGGCCCGGGTGGCGGCGCTGCTGTGACCGTCCACCCGTCCGAGGCGCTCGCCCGCGTCCTGGTCGACGAGCTGGTCCGCAACGGCGTTCGGGACGCCGTGCTGTCCCCGGGCTCGCGGAACGCGCCGCTGTCGCTGGCGCTGGTGGCCGCCGACACGGCCGGCCGGCTGCGGCTGCACGTCCGGGTCGACGAGCGCACCGCCGGCTTCCTGGCGCTGGGGCTCGCCCGCGGGTCCGGCCGGCCGGTGCCGGTCGTCACCACGTCCGGCACCGCGGTCGCCAACCTGCACCCGGCGGTCCTGGAGGCCCACCACACCGCGGTCCCGCTGCTGGTGCTGTCCGCGGACCGGCCGCCGGAGCTGCGGCACGTCGGCGCCAACCAGGTGGTGGACCAGCCCGGGATCTTCGGCTCCGCGACGCGGTTCGTGCACGAGTTCGGCGTGCCGGCCCGCCGGGACGGTCAGCAGGCGGGATGGCGGGCGGTGGTGTGCCGGGCGGTCGCCGCCGCGGTCGGTGCGGCGGGACTGCCCGGCCCGGTGCAGCTGGACGTGCCGTTCGTCGAGCCGCTGCTGCCCGGGGGTGACGACGGCGCCGAGCCCTGGCCGGAACCGCTCGACGGACGCGACGGCCCGTGGGTGCGGGTCGCGGGTGTCCCGGTGCCCGGGGACCCCGCTGCCGGTGACGGAACGGCCGACGACCCGGGAGGGTCGGCCGGACCGGCCGTGCCCCCGCCCGCGCCGGGGGAGCGGGTGCTGTTCCTGGCCGACCTCGAGCACCCGGCCGCGGGCGCCGTCGCCGCCCTGGGCCACCCGGTCGTCGCCGAGGCCGGGGGCGCCGCCGGTGCCGCCGTGCTGTCCACCGGCGTCCACCTGCTGGGCCTGCCCGACTGGCTGGCGGAGCACCGGCCGGACCGCGTCGTCGTGCTCGGCCGGCTGACCCTGCACAGGCCGCTCACCGCGCTGCTCCGCGACGCCCGGGTGGCCGTCGACGTGGTGGCCCCGGTGACGGCCTGGCCGGACCCGGCCGGGCTGGCCCGCCGGGTGGCCCCGCGGCTGGCCCGCATCGGTCCGGTCGGCCCCACCGGCGACGCGGACTGGGCAGCCCGGTGGCGCCGGGCCGAGGACCGGGCCGCGCCCGCGCTCGCCGCGGCCGTCGCGGCGCTCGACCCGGGCGCCGGCCCGCGGCTGGCCGCCGAACTGGTCCGGGCCCTGCCGTCCGGGACCGACCTGGTGCTCGGTTCGTCCCAGGGTCCGCGCGACGTCGGGCTGGCGTCCGCGGCGCGCGACGGGCTGCGTATCCGGGCCAACCGCGGCGTCGCGGGCATCGACGGGACGATCTCCACCGCGGCCGGGCACGCCCTCGGCAGCGGCCGGCCGACCGTCGCGCTGGTCGGCGACCTGACCTTTTTGCACGACGTGACCGGCCTGTTCGTCGGGCCGGCCGAGCCCCGCCCGGACCTGGTGCTGGTGGTCGCCGACAACGGCGGTGGCGGCATCTTCCACACCCTGGAGCCGGGACGTCCCGCGCACGCGGCGGTGTTCGAGCGGGTGTTCGGCACGCCGGTGCAGGCCGACCCGGCCGCGCTGGCCCGGGCGGCGGGCGCCGAGGTGGTGGACCTGGCGCGGGCCGCGACGGGAGCCCGCGCGGAGCTGGCGGACGCGGTGCGTCCGGGACGCGGGCTGCGGGTGGTCCGGGTGCGGGTCGAGCGGTCGGACCTGCGCGCGCAGCACGCGGGACTGCGCGCGGCGGTGGCGCGGGCCGTCGGCGCCGGCGGCTGAGCGACCGGAGCGCATCACCGCGGCCCGGCCTCGGCCCGGTTTCCGCCCAGCACCAGTCGGGTGCCGGGCGGCCGGGCTCAGCCCTCCAGCGCCTCGCGGATCGGCAGCATCTTGACCTGGGACTCGCGGGCCTCGACGGCGGGATCGGACCCGGCGACGATGCCGCAGCCGGCGAACAGCCGGACCGAGGTGCCCGACACCTGCCCGCAGCGCAGGGCGATCGCGAACTCACCGTCGCCGTGGGTGTCCAGCCAGCCCACCGGCGCGGCGTA
Source organism: Nakamurella endophytica (assembly GCF_014646215.1). Classification (GTDB taxonomy): domain Bacteria; phylum Actinomycetota; class Actinomycetes; order Mycobacteriales; family Nakamurellaceae; genus Nakamurella; species Nakamurella endophytica. The sequence goes on along the minus strand of NZ_BMNA01000004.1, from coordinate 397,648 downwards.
GCGGGTACGCCGGACCGGCTCCAGTTCGCGGATGACCCGCCGGGCCGCGGCCGCCGGCGCGCCGCCGACGGCGGCCGTCGGGTGCAGCGACGCCGCCAGGGCCAGGGCTCCCGGGGCGTCGGCGATCAGCGTCCCGGTGACGTCGGTCGCCAGGTGCGTCAGGTTGGCCAGTACCAGGGGGTGCGGCACGTCGGGGACGGCGAGCGTCTCGGTGACCGGCCCGAGCGCGCGGGCGACCGACGCCACCGCGTAGCCGTGCTCGGACAGGTTCTTGCTGCTGGTCATCAGCGCGGCCGAGGACGACGCGCCGGTGCCGCCGGGCCAGGCCGTTCCAGCCAGGACCCGGGACGTCACCGTCCGGCCGTGCCGGCGCACCAGCATCTCCGGGCTCGCCCCGACCAGCCCACCCACCGCGTACGTCCAGCAGCTCGGGTAGCCGGCGGCCAACCGGGCGAGCAGGTGGCGCTCGTCGACCGGGCGCTCGGTGCGGGCGTGCAGGTCCCGGGCCAGCACCACCTTGTCGACCTCGCCAGCCGCGATGCGGGCCAGCGCGGCCCGGACGGCGCCGGCGTACCCCGCCGCCGACAGTGCCCCGTCGGAGTACCGGACCTGTCCGGGGGACCGCACCGGCACCGGCGCGGCGAGCGGCGGCGTCCCGATGGACGTGGAGAAGGTGACGCCGCCGCGCCGGCCGAGCACCACGGACGGCACCACGGCGACGGACTCGTCGTCGTCTTCGAACCCCAGCGAGACGAAGGCGACCGGCCCGGACCCGGCGGCCGCGACCTCGTCCCGGACCCGCAGCCCGTCCACCACGTCGGCGAACCAGGCGGCGATGCGGTCGGCCGCGCCCGGCCCGGTGATCGTCAGCCGGGCGTGCTCGCCCCACCCGACGAGCCCTTCGCCGCCGGAGACGAACGCCAGCACCCCGGTCGGCGCCGGGATGGCCCCGACGAGGTCGCCGGTGCCGTCCGGCAGCACCCGGGTGACGGCATCGACCGGGCGGGTGGTCGAGGGGCGCGTCCCGGGTGCCGGTCGCCGCGCGGGTGCGCTGCCGGTGGCGGAACGGGACGCGGTCATGGTCCTCGCAGCCTAATCGCGGCGGCCGCGGCGACCGGGCGCCGCGAACTGCGGCGGTGGCCACACCCCTTCGGCACCCCGCCACATGCCCCGGGCACCCCGCCACATGCCCCGGGCACCCCGCCACATGCCCCGGGCACCCCGCGACGCCCCGGTGCACCCGGAGCGCTTCCGCTCTCGCACCCCGCGGCGCCGCCCGCCGCCGGCGCGGGCCTCCTGCTGCCCGGTTGCGGGACCTAGACTCGCCGGAATGGCCAGGCGGCGGGACGGCGGCCCGGACGCACCGGCCGCTCGGCGGCGGTGGCCGCGCGGGACCGACCGCCGGGACCGGCCGCCGCGGACGGTCGTCCGCCGGCGCCTCGAGCGGCTGGTGCTGGGCGTCGGCGTCGTGGTCACCGTGCTCTGCGTGACGCTGTTCGCGGCGCTGCGCATCGACGACCGGGAGATCGACGCGCACCTGGCCACCGCCACCGCCACCGTGCTGACCGTGTCGCCGCTGCGCACCGGCATCGAGTTCGTCGACGCCGCCGGTCTCACCGTGCGCCCACCCGGCGGTGTCCTCTATCCGGGGCTGCTGTCCGTCGGGGAGCGGTTCCTGGTCGAGTACTCGACGGCCGATCCCGACGTGGTGCGGGTGGCCGGCCGCACCGCGGCGGTCGGCACCACCATGATCGTCCGCACGGCGGTGCTGACCTGGCTGGTCGTCGGGCTGCTGTGGTGGGCCTGCCGGCGGCTGCGCGGACCGCGCCGGCTCCGCACCGCCGGCGTCGGGTCGGTCGGCGTCAGGTCGGCGGGCGGCGGGTCGGCCGGTCGGTGGCGCCGCGGTCCGGGCCGAGCGGAGGGCACCGACCGGCCGGAGCGCCGGGAAGCCGGTCAGCCGGCGACGATCTCCAGGACCTCGGCGGCCACCGCCGGCACGGCCACGACCACGCCGTCCAGCGGCAGCGGCGAGGGGACACCGTCCAGGTCGGTCACCGACAGCCCCGCCTCCGCGGCGATCGCCAGCGCACCGGCGACGTCCCACACCGAGTAGCCATTGCTGGGCAGCACCGCGGCGACGGCCTGACCCAGCGCGACCGTGGTGATCGCCAGTGCCGACGAGCCCATCAGCCGCACGCCCAGGTGCACCGCCCGGCTGCGGCGCAGCAGCTCGCCGGTGTCCGGCCGGCTGCCCGGCCGGCCCGGCTCGGTGAACAGCAGCGCGCCGCCCACCGCGGTGAGCGGGTTGGCGGCCACCGGACGTCGGTTCGCCCGCACCCCGCGGCCCCGGGCCGCGGTGTACACCTGCCCGCGGTACGGGTCGGCGATCACCCCGACCAGCGGCCCGGCCGCGTCGACCAGTGCCAGCGAGTAGCAGCTCCACGGGACGCCCGCCACGTAGTTGGCGGTGCCGTCCACCGGGTCGACGATCCACATCAGGTCCGGCCCGCCGGGCGTGCCCGGCAGCTGGGGCGACCCGGTGGTGCTGCCGAACTCCTCGCCGAGCACGGGCAGGTCCCCGAACTCGTCCGCGAGCACCCGGCGGGTGTGCCGCTCGAGCGTCCGGTCGGTCTCGGTGACCCAGTCGAAGGGGTTGGCCTTGGCGCCGGGGCTGGCCTGCCGCCCGGCCGTCGCGGTGATGACGTCCACCGCGTCGGAGGCCAGCCGCGCCGCCGCCTCCAGCGCCCGGGACACCAGGCCCGGCGAGAGGACGCTGGGCACCTCCGGCAGGGCGGGCGCGTCGGTTCCGGAGGGGTCGACGGCCGGCGTGTCCATGGGCCCATCATGGCCGCCCGCCCCGACGGGCCGGCCACCGCCCGCACGGGACCGCCGCACCGGGCCCGGCCGGCGGGCGGCAGCAGATCAGCACCACGGGGCCGCCGGCCGCCGCGCCGGCACGCCTGCACCATCGGCCCGCGGCATCGTCGCGACCTCGGCGGGAACCGGCCGGCCGGGCCGCTGGGTAGTCTTGCCCGTCATGGGCAGAGCCGGTCTGGAGAAGCAGCCCGCGGCCGTCGCGGCGATGTTCGACGAGGTGGCGGCCCGCTACGACCGGACGAACACCCTGCTCTCGTTCGGGCAGGACCGCCGCTGGCGCCGGCAGGCCGTGCGGGCGCTGGACCTGCGGCCGGGCCGGCGGGTGCTGGACGTCGCCGCCGGGACCGCGGTGTCCACGACGTCCCTGGCCGCGACGGGCGCGTGGGCGGTGGCCACCGACTTCTCCTTGGGCATGCTGCGCGCCGGCCGGCGCCGCGCGGTCCCCAAGGTGGCGGGCGACGCGCTGCACCTGCCCTTCGCCGACGCCGGCTTCGACGCGGTGACGATCTCGTTCGGCCTGCGGAACGTCGTCGACACCCGGGCCGCGCTGACCGAGTTCGCCCGGGTCACCAAGCCCGGGGGGGAGCTGCTGGTGTGCGAGTTCTCCCGGCCCCGCCCGGCGCCGCTGCGACCGCTCTACCGCTGGTATCTGCGGTCGGTGCTGCCCCGACTGGCGCGGCGCTGGTCCTCCAACCCGGAGGCCTACACCTATCTCGGCGAGACCATCGGGCAGTGGCCCGACCAGCCGGCCTTGGCGCGGATGATCGCCGGCTGCGGCTGGCACGACGTCGCCTGGCGCAACCTGACCTTCGGCGTGGTCGCGCTGCACCACGCCGTCCGCACCGCGTCCTGAGCGCGCCGCGGAGCCGTCCCGTCCGCCCCGCGTGGCGGGCACCGGGGGCCGCCTCCCACGAGCTCGAACCGCCCGCCGGGCCGCGCGTGGCGCCCGGCCCGCCCGGCACGGTGCTGCGGAGGGGCGGCGCGGGTGGCACGCGGCCGATGTGCGGAACCGCTTGTGATCGGTCTTACACTGGGAGAGAGAACTTCGTGAAACATTTCACAAGCTCGGGCGACGCCGCGGTGACGGTGCCGCGGAGCGGTGTCGGGACGGGAGGCGACGGTCCGGTGGCCACGACGTCCCTGCCTGCTGCCGCGGCGGCCCCGGCAACCGTCCGCAACCCGGACACCACCGCCGATGTGATCATCGTCGGTGCGGGTCCGGCCGGTTCGACGGCGGCCGTGTACCTGGCCAGGGCCGGCGTCGACGTGCTGCTGCTGGAGAAGTCGACCTTCCCGCGGGACAAGGTGTGCGGGGACGGCCTGACACCCCGTGGCGTCAAGCAGGTGCTCGCGCTGGGCATCGACGTCTCCGGCGACGACTGGCTGCGCAACCGCGGGCTGCGGGTGGTCGGCGGCGGGCGCACCATCGAGCTGCCCTGGCCGACGCTGCAGGACTTCCCCGACTACGGCCTGGTCCGGCCGCGCCGGGACTTCGACCAGATGCTCGCGGACCTGGCCGTCAAGGCCGGGGCCCGGCGACACGAGGGCACCCGGGTGACGGACCCGGTCCGCGACGAGCGGACCGGCCACATCGTCGGCGTCCGGGCCACCACCGAGGACGGCCCGGTGACCTTCCACGCGCCGCTGGTGCTCGCGGCGGACGGGGTCTCGGCCCGGCTGGCCGTCGGCATGGGCGTGCAGAAGCGGCCCGATCGCCCGCTCGGCGTCGCGGTGCGGCGGTACTACACCAGCGCCACCCGCACGCACGACGACCACCTCGAGTCGCACCTGGAGCTGTGGGACCGCACCGACCCGGCCAGGCCGAAGCTGCTGCCCGGCTACGGCTGGATCTTCGGCATGGGCGACGGCACGGTGAACGTCGGCCTCGGCATGCTCAACTCGTCGAAGGCGTTCGGTCGCACCGACTACCGCCAGCTGCTGCGGACCTGGCTGGACGGGACGCCGGAGGAGTGGGGCCTGCGGGAGGCGCACGCGGCCGGGCCGATCGGCGGCGCCGGCCTGCCGATGGGGTTCAACCGCACACCGCACTACCGCGACGGCCTGCTGCTGCTCGGCGACGCCGGCGGCGCGGTCAACCCGTTTAACGGCGAGGGCATCGCGTACGCGATGGAATCGGCGTCGCTGGCGGCGGAGTCGGTGCTGCAGGCCCTCGGTCGGCCCGACGGGGCCAGTCGCGAGGCGGCGCTGGCCGGCTACGCCGCGGCGATGCAGGAGCACCTGGGCGCCTACTACCGGCTCGGCGGCATGTTCTCCACGCTGATCGGCCGCCCGGCGATCATGAAGGCGGCCACCCGGCTCGGCCTGCCACGCCGGCGGCTGATGTACCTGGTCCTGAAACTGCTTGCCGGGCTGTACGACTCGCGGGACGGCGACTGGGCCGACCGTGTCGTGCGGATGCTGACGTCCGCGGTGCCCAGTGTCTGACAAGCTGTCCGCGGCCCGTCACCGCGGACGGGTCCGGTGTCGGGCCCTCCGGTCGGGGGCGGCGCGAGCGCCGAGGTCCCTGCCGGGTGCCCGGCCGCCGGCGGCGAAGGGGTGAGGAACCAGTGAGTCCGTACCTGCCGATCGTCATCCTGCTCGTCGTCGCGGGCGGTTTCGCGATCACGAACACGACCGTGCTGACCGACCTGGTCGGGCCGCGGCGGTTCAACCGCGCGAAGCTGGACGCCTACGAGTGCGGCATCGAGCCGACGCCGCTGCCGGCCGGCGTGCCGGGCCGCTTCCCGGTCAAGTTCTACCTGACCGCCATGCTCTTCATCGTCTTCGACATCGAGATCATCTTCCTCTACCCGTGGGCCCAGTCGGCGGTGCCGCTGGGCGTCTTCGGGCTGGTGGAGATGGGGCTGTTCATCGTGACCGTCTTCGCCGCCTACGCCTACGTCTGGCGCCGGGGCGGGCTGGATTGGGACTGAACACCCGGGCACCCGGCCGGATGCCGGGCGTGACGGTGGCGGTGCAGGTACCGGCGGGAAAGAGGGTCTGAGATGGGTCTGGAAGAGAAGCTGCCCAACGGCATCCTGCTGGCCTCGGTCGAGAAGCTTGTCAACTGGACGCGCAAGGCGTCGCTGTTCCCGGCCACCTTCGGCCTGGCCTGCTGCGCGATCGAGATGATGACCACCGGCGCGCCGCGGTACGACCTCGGACGGTTCGGCATGGAGGTCTTCCGGGCGTCCCCCCGGCAGGCGGACCTGATGATCGTCGCCGGCCGGGTGAGCCAGAAGATGGCGCCGGTGCTGCGGCAGATCTACGACCAGATGGCCGAGCCCAAGTGGGTTCTGGCGATGGGGGTCTGCGCCTCCAGCGGCGGGATGTTCAACAACTACGCCGTCGTCCAGGGTGTCGACCACGTCGTCCCGGTCGACATGTACCTCCCCGGTTGCCCGCCCCGCCCGGAGATGCTCATCGACGCCATCCTCAAGCTGCACGCCAAGATCATGGAGGACCCGCTGACGCCGGGCCGGGCGGCCGACATGGTGGGCCACCGCACCGAACTGCTGCCGTCGTCGGTCCGGTACAGCCGCAACGGCGTCACGCACGGGCTGCGCCCACCGTCGGACGCGGAGCTGGCGGAGCAGACGGCACGGGTGGAGGCGTTGCGACCGTGACCGGTCCCCAGCAGCCGGCGGGCGAGCCGCGGCCCACCCCCGGACCCGAGCAGGGGTCGACGACGACGCCGGGCGCGCCGGGCCTGTCGTCCTCGGCCGACCGGCCGGCGTCCACGCAGACCGGCACCAACGACGGCCCGGGCTCGGCCGAGCACCAGGGCGCCGGCAGCGCCGCACCGGCGGCGGGGCAGGCGCTGGCCACCCCGACACCGTCCGACGGAGCCGGTGGCCCACCGGACTTCGTCACCGGTGTGGAGCGCACCGGCATGTTCGGCGTGCACGGGGCGGGGGACACCTCCGGCTACGGCCTGCTGGTCCGCGAGCCCTCCACGCCGGTGCCCGCGGAGCGCCCCTACGGCGGGTGGTTCGACGAGGTGGCCGACACGCTGTTCGCCGCCATGGCCGAGCGGGGCGTCCCGGCCGCAGCCGTCGAGCGGGTGACCGTGGCGCACTCGGAGATCACGTTCTACCTGGCGCGCGAGCACCTGTCGGCACTGCTGTGGATCGTGCGTGACGACCCCGGCCTGAGATTCGAGCTGGCTGCCTCGATCTCGGGGGTGGACTACGGTCCCGGCGTCCCCCGGCGGCTGCACGTGGTCTACGAGCTGCTGTCGATGACCTACCGGCGGCGCATCCGGCTCGAGGTCGCGGTCGACGTCGACGACCCCCACGTCCCGAGCGCGGTCCCGACCTATCCCACCGCGGACTGGCAGGAGCGGGAGACCTGGGACATGTTCGGCGTGGTCTTCGACGGCCACCCCGCGCTGACCCGGATCCTCATGCCGGACGACTGGGAGGGCCACCCGCAGCGCAAGGACTACCCCCTGGGCGGGATTCCCGTCGAGTACAAGGGCGCCGAGATCCAGGCGCCCGACCAGCGGCGCAGCTACTCCTGAGAGGCGGGGCCATGACGCGCAGCAGGACGCCGGAGACGCCCGGAGCGGTGCCGGACGGCCCCCGGCACAGCCGGGAGACCCGGACCACCGAGGGCCGGATGTTCACCGTCACCGGCGGCGACTGGGACGACCTGGTCAGCGAGGTCGGCGGCGAGCCCGCCGGCGCGGACGGCGGTTTCGAGTCCGACGAACGCATCATCGTCAACATGGGTCCGCAGCATCCGTCCACCCACGGCGTGCTCCGGCTGATCCTGGAGATCGAGGGCGAGACCGTCACCCAGGCCCGGTCGGTGATCGGCTACCTGCACACCGGGATCGAGAAGTCCTGCGAGTTCCGCAACTGGACGCAGGGCGTCACGTTCCTCACCCGCGCGGACTACCTGTCGCCCGCCTTCAACGAGGCCGTGTACTGCATGGCGGTCGAGAAGCTGCTCGGCATCGAGGTGCCGCGTCGCGCGCAGGTCATCCGGGTGCTGCTGATGGAGCTGACCCGGATCTCCTCGCACCTGGTGGCGCTGGCCACCGGCGGCATGGAGCTGGGCGCGCTGACCGGCATGACGGCCGGCTTCCGGGAGCGGGAGGAGGCGCTGCACCTGATGGAGTTCCTCACCGGCCTGCGGATGAACATGGCGTTCATCCGTCCCGGCGGGGTCGCCCAGGAGCTCCCCGAGGGCTACCGCGAGCGGGTGCAGGCGTTCCTGGAGGTCATGCGCAGCCGGCTGCCCGAGTACGACAAACTGCTGACCGGGCAACCGATCTGGCAGGGCCGCACGGAGGGGATCGGCGTGCTGCCGCTGGAGGCGTGCATGCAGCTGGGCGTGACCGGCCCGGTCCTCCGCTCCGCCGGCCTGCCCTGGGACCTCCGCAAGACCATGCCGTACAGCGGCTACGAGGAGTACGACTTCGAGGTGCCGACGGCGACCGAGGCGGACTGCTTCGCGCGGTTCCGGTTGCGGCTGGCGGAGATCCACGAATCGCTCAGGATCATGGAGCAGGCGCTGGCCAAGCTGGCCGAGCCGGGTCCGGTCATGGTGACCGACCGGAAGATCGGCTGGCCGGCCCAGCTGTCGCTCGGCAGCGACGGCATGGGCAACTCGCTCGAGTACATCCGGCAGATCATGGGCGAGTCGATGGAGTCGCTGATCCACCACTTCAAGCTGGTCACCGAGGGTTTCGCGGTGCCGGCCGGCCAGGTCTACACGGCCGTCGAGTCGCCGCGCGGCGAGCTGGGCTGCCAGCTGGTGTCCGACGGCGGGACGCGGCCGTTCCGGGTGCACCTGCGCGACCCGAGTTTCGTGAACCTGCAATCCATGCCGGCGATGTCGGAAGGCGGCATGATCGCGGACGTGGTCGCCGCGGTGGCGTCCATCGACCCGGTGATGGGAGGCGTCGACCGGTGACGCAGGCACACCAGGCCCACCGCAGCGGGCCGGCGGAGGGGCACGGCGTGAGCCGGCGGCTCGGCGTGCCCGAGTTCCTGCGCACGGGCACCGTCTTCGACGAGGTGACCCGGGCCAGGGCTGCCGAGCTGGTCGGCCGCTACCCGCAGAGCCGGTCGGCGCTGCTGCCGTTGCTGCACCTGGTGCAGTCGGTGGAGGGGTTCGTGTCCCAGGACGGGATCGACTTCTGTGCCGGCACGCTGGGTCTCACCGCGGCGGAGGTCTCCGCGGTGGCCACCTTCTACACCATGTACAAGCGGCAGCCGTGCGGCGAGCACCTGGTCAGCGTCTGCACCAACACCCTGTGCGCGGTGCTCGGCGGCGACGCGATCCACCGCACGCTGTCCGACCACCTGGGCGTCGCCGACAACGGGACCGCCGGCGTCCCGGGGGCTCCGGGGTCGGTCACGCTGGAGAGCGCCGAGTGCCTGGCGGCCTGCGACCACGGGCCGGTGCTGCAGGTCGACTACGAGTTCTACGACCGGCAGAGCCCGGACTCGGCGCTGGACCTGGTGACCGCACTGCAGCGCGGCGAGCGGCCGGCGCCCACCCGGGGCGCCCCGCTCACCGACTTCCGCACCGCGGAGCTGGAGATCGCCGGGTTCCCGGTGGATCCGGTCACCGCGGTGGCCGGGCCGTCGGCCTCCGTGGAGACCCTCCGCGGCAACGAGCTGGCCGAGCGGACCGGGCAGTCGGCGCCGCCGATGCCCGACCACCACGAGATCCCGCCGCTGCCGGAGAAGAAGTGAGCCGCACCCACCCGACCGGCACCGCCGCCCGGACCGGGGCCGTCGTGCCGCCGGTGACCGGCGGATCACCCACCCGTCCGGATCTGCCCGTCCCGCACCAGAGGAGCACCCCGCGATGAGCGCATCCGGATCGTCGCCGCTGTCCGCCGGACAGCCGGCGCAGGAGGGCGGTGGCGCCGCGCTGACCCCGGTGCTCACCCGCCGCTGGTCCGCGCCGTCGTCGTGGACGCTTGCGAGCTACCGCAGCCTCGACGGCTACCAGGCGCTGCCGCAGGCCCTGGCCGTGGAGCCGGGCCGGCTGGTCGAGCTGATGAAGGCGTCCGGCCTGCGCGGCCGCGGCGGGGCCGGGTTCCCCACCGGCATGAAGTGGTCGTTCCTGCCGCAGGGCGACGGCAAGCCGCACTACCTGGTGGTCAACGCGGACGAGGGCGAGCCCGGCACCTGCAAGGACGTGCCGTACATGATGGCCGACCCGCACGCCCTGGTCGAGGGCTGCATCATCACCTGCTACGCGATCCGCGCCCCGTTCTGCGCCATCTACATCCGCGGCGAGGCGCTGCACGCCATCCGCCGGGTGACCGCCGCGGTCCGCGAGGCCCGCGAGGCGGGTTTCCTCGGCCGGGACATCCTGGGTTCCGGGTTCGACCTGGAGATCGTCGTGCACGCCGGGGCCGGCGCCTACATCTGCGGCGAGGAGACCGCGCTGCTGGACTCGCTGGAGGGCCGGCGCGGGCAGCCGCGGCTCAAGCCGCCGTTCCCGGCCGTCGCCGGCCTGTACGCCAGCCCGACCGTGGTGAACAACGTCGAGACCATCGCCTCCGTCCCGGCCATCGTGCTGGGCGGCAGCGACTGGTACCGGTCCATGGGGACCGAGAAGTCGCCCGGGCCCAAGATCTACTCGCTGTCCGGGCACGTCACCCGGCCCGGTCAGTACGAGGCCCCGATGGGCACCACGCTGCGGCAGCTGCTGGTCTCGGCGGGCGGCATGCTCGACGGCATCCCGTTGAAGTTCTTCACCCCCGGCGGCTCCTCGACGCCGATCTTCACCCCGGAGCACCTGGACGTGCCGCTGTCGTTCGACGACGTCGCCGCCGCCGGGTCCATGCTCGGTACGACCGCGCTGATGTGCTTCAACGAGACCGTCTCCGTGCCCTGGGCGGTGTGGAAGTGGCTCGAGTTCTACAAGCATGAGTCGTGCGGCAAGTGCACGCCGTGCCGCGAGGGGACAGGCTGGCTGGTGCAGATCCTGCGGCGGGTGGTCAGCGGCGCCGGCACGCCCGAGGACCTGGACACCCTGACCGACGCCGCCGCCAACATCGCCGGGCGCAGCTTCTGCGCCCTCGGCGACGCCGCGGCGACGCCGATCCTGTCCAGCTTCAAGTACTTCCGCGGCGAGTACGAGGACCTGGTGTCCGGACGGACTCCGCCGGTCATCGACGCCCGGCAGCTGGTCGGTGCGCACTAGGGGACGGACCGGCCCCGCCCCGGCGGCGGCGGCCGGCACGGCAACGGACGGACGAGCGGTGCACCGGGCACGGGCCCGAGAGGGGCGACAGCGATGACGCAGGTTGCGACGCCACCGGCGGCCGGAGGCACCGGCGACGGCGAGGACCGGCCGGTACCGCCGGGGCACGTCCGGCTGACCATCGACGGGATCACCGTCGACGCGCCCAAGGGCGAGCTGGTCATCCGGGCCGCCGAACGCATCGGTATCGCCATCCCGCGGTTCTGCGACCACCCGCTGCTGGATCCGGTGGGTGCCTGCCGGCAGTGCCTGGTCGAGGTCGAGATGGGCGGCCGGCCGATGCCCAAGCCGCAGGCCTCCTGCACGCAGACCGTCGGCGACGGGATGGTGGTGCGCACCCAGGTCACCTCGCCGGTGGCCGAGAAGGCGCAGCGGAGCAACCTGGAGTTCCTCCTGCTCAACCACCCGCTGGACTGCCCGATCTGCGACAAGGGCGGCGAGTGCCCGCTGCAGAACCAGACCCTGGCCAACGGCTCGGCGACGTCCCGGATGCACGAGGCCAAGCGGGTCTTCACCAAGCCGGTGCCGGTGTCGACCGAGATCCTGCTCGACCGCGAGCGCTGCGTGCTCTGCCAGCGGTGCACCCGGTTCTCCGACCAGATCGCCGGCGACCGGTTCATCGACCTGCTCGAGCGCGGCTCCTCGCAGCAGATCGGCATCAACTCGGACGAGCCGTTCCAGAGCTACTTCTCCGGCAACACCATCCAGATCTGCCCGGTCGGGGCGTTGACCTCCACCGCCTACCGGTTCCGGTCCCGACCGTTCGACCTGGTGTCCACCGGCACCGTGTGCGAGCACTGCGCCAGCGGCTGCGCGCTGCGCACCGACCACCGCACGGGCGTGGTCATGCGCCGGCTGGCCGCGCCGGACCCCGAGGTCAACGAGGAGTGGAACTGCGACAAGGGCCGGTTCGGCTTCGGCTACCTGCACGAAGGTGACCGGCTCGCCCGCCCGCTGGTGCGGGACGCGGACGGACAGCTGCAGCCGGCGTCCTGGACCGACGCCATGACGGCCGCGGCGCAGGGCCTGGCCCGCGCCCGGGACGACGGCGGGGTCGGCGTGCTGACCGGCGGCCGGCTGACCGTCACCGACGCCTACGCGTACGCCAAGTTCGCCCGGGTGGCGCTGCGGACCAACGACGTCGACTTCCGGGCCCGGCGGCACAGCGCCGAGGAGGCCTCCTTCCTGGCCGACCGGGTCGCCGGCGTGACGCCGTCCACCGGTGGCCCGACCTACGCCGATCTGGAGGCGGCCCCGGCCGTGCTGCTGGTCGCGCTGGAACCCGAGGACGAGTCGCCGATCCTGTTCCTGCGGCTGCGCAAGGCGGCCCGCCGCGGCGTGCCCGTCTTCACCGTCGGCGCCGTGGAGAGCCGGGGCAGCCGCAAGCTGTCCGCGACGCTCCTCCCGGCACTGCCGGGCGCGGAGGCGGACCTGCTGGCCGACCTGACCGCCGACGCCCGCCCCGTCGTCGCGGGTGCTGCGGCGGCCGACCGCAACCGGGCCGGACAGCTGCTGCGTGCCTCCGGCGCCGTCGTGCTGGTCGGCGAGCGCGCGGCGGAGACCCCCGGCCTGCTCACCGCGGTCGGCCGGCTCGCCGACGCCACCGGCGCCCGGCTGGCCTGGGTGCCGCGGCGCGCCGGCGAGCGCGGCGCTCTCGAGGCCGGCGCGCTGCCCGGCCTGCTGCCCGGCGGCCGGCCGGTCACCGACCCGGCCGCCCGCGCCCACGTCGAGCAGGCCTGGGGCGTCGAGCTGCCGGCCCGTCCCGGCCGGGACACCGCGGCGATGATCGCCTCGGTGCTGGCCCGGGCCGAGCGCGACGAGCGGGCCCTGGGCCTCGTCGGGCCGGCGCCGTCGCCGGACCTGCCTCGACCGGCCGAGTCGCCGGCGGCCGACGACCGGCCTGCCGGGCACGGGGCGGTGGGCCTGGTCGAGCGGGTGGTGGAGACGGTGGCCGGGTCGGTGTCCGGGGCCGTGCACCACCTGCGCGACCTGGTCACCGGGGAACACGAGGACGCCGCGGTCGCACCGGGCCCGCAGGCACCGGCGGAACCGGGGCTGGCCGGGCTGCTGCTCGGCGGCGTCGAGCTCGACGACCTGCCCGACCCGGCCGCCGCGCTCGCCGCCGTCGCCGCGACCGGCTTCGTGGTGAGCCTGGAGATCCGCGCCAGCGCGGTGACGGCGCTGGCCGACGTGGTGCTGCCGGTCGCCGCGGTGACGCAGAAGTCCGGCGCCTTCTTGGACTGGGAGGGCCGGCACCGGCCGTTCGACGCAGCGCTGCCGACCCCGGGCGTGCTCGACGACGGCCGGGTGCTGGACACCCTCGGTGTCGAGATGGACGTCGACCTCTACACCCAGACGCCGGTCGCGGCCCGTGCCGACATGGCCAGGGCCGTGCCGCCGGCGCCCGCGGGCGGGACGTCGCCGGGGACGGCCCCGGGACCCGCGGACGCCCGCCGCGGTCCGGCGGGCACCGCACCCAGGGACGGCCAGGGCTTCGTGCTGGTGTCGTGGCGGACCGCGCTGGACGGCGGCCGGCTGCTCGACGGCGAGCCGCACCTGGCCGGGACGGCGCGGCCGGACGTGGTCCGGCTGTCGCCGCGGGCCGCCGAGCTGCTGGGCGTCGGCGACGGCGCGCCGGTGCAGGTCCACGGACCGTCCGGTGGCACTGTGACGCTGCCGCTGCAGGTGACCGCGATGGTGGACGAGGCGGTCTGGCTCCCCGGTCGCATCCGCGCCACGCCGCTGGTCGCCCTGCTGGGCGCCGGGTCGGGTGACCGGGTCAGGGTGCGGCCGGCGGCCGGGGGGGAGGGACTGTGATGCACGCTCCGCTGATCCTGGCCGGCCCGGCCGCGGCGCAGCCGGCGGTCGTGCCGGCGGTGCGGCTGCCCGGCGACGTGTCGCCCGGCCTGACACCGGACGGCTCGGTGCAGGACCTGCTGGCCAACGACCCGTGGTGGCTGAGCCTGATCAAGGCGGTGGTCATCTTCGCGGCGCTGCTGCTGCTCACGCTGTTCGCGATCTGGTTCGAGCGGCGGGTCGTCGGCCGCATGCAGCACCGGCCCGGGCCGAACTGGAACGGCCCGTTCGGCCTGCTGCAGTCGCTGGCCGACGCCATCAAGCTGATCTTCAAGGAAGGCATCATCCCGGCCAGGGCGGACAAGGTGGTGTTCATCGCCGCGCCGATCATGGCCGCCATCCCGGCGTTCCTGACCTTCTCGATCATCCCGCTGGGCGGCCCGGTCTCGATGTTCGGCCACCACACCGCGCTGCAGCTGACCGACCTGTCGGTCGGGGTGCTGGCCGCGCTGGCGTTCGCCTCGATCGGCGTCTACGGCATCGTGCTGGGCGGCTGGGCGTCCGGCTCGACCTACCCCCTGCTGGGCGGGCTCCGCTCGGCGGCGCAGCTGATCTCCTACGAGGTGGCGATGGGGCTCAGCTTCGTCGCGGTGTTCCTCTACTCCGGGACGCTGTCCACCTCGGCGATCGTGCAGCAGCAGACCGGCGGCTGGTACATCTGGCTGCTGCCGGTCTCGTTCGTGGTCTACGTGGTGTCCATGGTCGGCGAGACCAACCGGGCGCCGTTCGACATGGCCGAGGCCGAGGGCGAGCTGGTCGGCGGGTTCAACACCGAGTACTCCGGGATGCGCTTCGGTACTTTCTTCCTCGCCGAGTACATCAACATGATCAACGTCTCGGCCATCGCCACGACGTTGTTCCTCGGCGGCTGGCGGGCACCGTGGCCGCTGTCCCGGATCCCGGGTCTGAACTCCGGCTGGGTGACGCTGGTCTGGTTCCTGGTCAAGGTGCTGCTGTTCCTCTTCTTCTTCGTCTGGATCCGCGGGTCGCTGCCGCGCATCCGCTACGACCAGTTCATGCACATGGGCTGGAAGGTGCTGGTGCCGGTCTCGCTGGTGTGGATCGTGCTGATCGGCACCGCCCGGGTGCTCAACACCGCCACCGACCTGTCCACCCGGCAGGTGCTGCTCTACATGGGCATCCCGCTGGTGGTGCTGCTGGTGCTGGCGGCGGTGTGGCCGCAGCGCCGGCGCACCGGCCCGGACGGCGAGCGTCCGGACGACGTCGCGGCCGGCCCCGCCACGGACGGGCCGTCCGGCGGCAGCGGGGTGGTCGCGCCGCGCCTCGGCGCCTTCCCGGTACCGCCGCTGGACCTGGTCGTCCCGGTGTCGCCGCGCCGCGCCGCGCTGCCCCCGGCGCCGGCGGACCCCGCAGCACCCGCCCAGCAGCCGCAGGCGGTGCCGGCCGGCACCGGCTCGCAAGGAGGTCGCGATGTCGTTTCTTGATCCGGTCAAGGGGTTCGGCGTCACCTTCGCCACCATGTTCAAGCCGGTGGTGACCGAGGACTACCCGCGCAACCCCGAGCCGACGGCGCCCCGGTGGCACGGCCGGCACCAGCTGAACCGGCATCCGGACGGCCTGGAGAAGTGCGTCGGCTGCGAGCTGTGCGCCTGGGCGTGCCCGGCCGACGCGATCTTCGTCGAGGGCGGTGACAACACCGAGGAGGCCCGGTACTCGCCGGGGGAGCGGTACGGCAAGAACTACCAGATCAACTACCTGCGGTGCATCGGCTGCGGGCTCTGCGTCGAGGCCTGTCCCACCCGGTCGCTGACCATGACCAACGAGTACGAGCTGGCCGACGACGACCGGCAGCGGCTGATCTACACCAAGGACCGGCTGCTGGCCCCGCTGCTGCCCGGCATGGAGCAGCCGCCGCACCCCATGCGGCTGGGTGACGAGGAGAAGGACTACTACGTGCGCGGGCCGGAGCTGGTCCGCAGCCGCGGCGCGGTCCGCTCCGAGGCGCAGGAGCAGGGCGCCCACGTGGAGCCGGACGGTTCCGTCCCGCCGCTGGACTCGCCGACCGGGGGCCTGGCCGAGGGCGTCCCGCCGGGTGCCGGGACGGCCGGGACGGTGCCGCGCGGCGTCACCCCCCGGGCGGACGGCCGATGAGCGCCGCCCTGCTGGCGGCCGGGGTGGCCCGGGCGGCCGACGCGGCCGCGGCCGCACCCGGCGGCGGCGAGCAGATCGCGTTCTGGATCCTGGCGCCGCTGGCGCTGCTCGGCGCTGTGGGGATGATCTTCTCCCGGGGCGCCGTGCACTCCGCGCTCTGGCTGGTGGTGACGATGCTGTGCCTGGGCTGCCTGTACATGGCGCAGGGCGCGCAGTTCCTGGGGTTCGCCCAGATCATCGTCTACACCGGCGCGATCATGATGCTGTTCCTGTTCGTGCTGATGCTCACCGGCCGGGACGCCGCCGACTCGGTCATCGAGGTGCTGCGCGGGCAGCGGGTGGCGGCGGCGCTGGTTGGGCTCGGCATGGTCGGCCTGCTGGTCACCGGGTTCGTCCGGGCGCTGCGCACGGCCGGGTTCGCCGGGCTGGAGACGCCGCTGGCGCAGCGTGGCCCGATCGGGTCGCTGGCGGCCGCCCTGTTCACCGACTACCTGTTCCCGTTCGAGCTGACGAGCGCCCTGCTGATCACCGCGGCGGTCGGCGCCATGGTGCTGGCCCACGTCGAGCGGGCGCCGGGGGAGCGCCGCACCCAGCGGCAGCGGGTGCACGAGCGGATGCGGTCCGAGCGCATGTCGCCGCTGCCCGGTCCCGGCGTGTTCGCCACGTCCTCGTCCAACGCCACGCCCGCGCTGCTGCCGGACGGCTCCATCGCCCCGGGCAGCGTGTCCGGGCTGGTCGAGCCGAGCGAGAGCCAGCGGGTGGTGCGGGCCTACCGCTCCGGCCGGGTGCTCGCCGCCATCGAGACCGCCGAGCACCCGCGGCGGGCGGACGGCGGGCCCGGGCTCGGCGACCCCGACGAGGTGGACCCGTTCGACGATCCGCACGCCGGCGGCACCCGGCTCGACCCGGCCGACCCGGCCGACGCCGACCGGCACGGCACGCGGGTCGTCGAGAGCTCCGGACCGAGCAGGGGGACCACCGAATGAACCCCAACCACTACCTGATCCTGTCGGCGCTGCTGTTCGGTGTCGGGGCGGTGGGTGTGCTGGTGCGCCGCAACGCCATCGTCGTGTTCATGTGCATCGAGCTGATGCTCAACGCGGTCAACCTGTCGCTGGTCACCTTCGCCCGCATGCACGGCAACCTCGACGGCGTGCTGATGGCCTTCTTCGTCATGGTGGTCGCCGCCGCCGAGGTCGTGGTCGGCCTGGCGATCATCATGTCGATCTTCCGGAGCCGCCGCAGCGCCTCGGTCGACGACGCCAACCTGCTCAAGTTCTGACCCCCGTGCCCGTCCCCGTGCTCGCACCGGTGCCCCGTCGGGTGCCGGCCCGCTCGAGAGGAACAGCGTCGTGACACCTGTATGGGCGGCCGCCGCCCTCGCGCCCGGAGAGGGCGCGGCGGCGGGCCTCACCGATCCCGGGACCGCCACCGGCGCCGGTTCGCTGGCCTGGCTGCTGATCGCGCTGCCGCTGGCCGGCTGCATCGTGCTGCTGGTGGGCGGCCGGGCGCTGGACCGGGTCGGACACCTCGTCGGCTGCGCGACGGTGGTGGCGGCCTTCGTCGTCGGGTTGGTGGTGTTCTTCTCGACCACCTCGTCCGGCGCCGACGCCCGCATCTCGACGCTGCACCTGTGGAACTGGTTCTCGGCCGGGTCGATGACCGTGGACCTCGGCCTGTGGCTGGACCCGCTGTCGCTGACCTTCGTGCTGCTGATCACCGGCGTGGGGTCGTTGATCCACGTCTACTCGATCGGCTACATGGCGCACGACGCCGAGCGCCGCAAGTTCTTCGGGTACCTGAACCTGTTCGTGGCGGCGATGCTGCTGCTGGTGCTGGGCGACAACTTCGTCAGCCTGTACTTCGGGTGGGAGGGCGTCGGCCTGGCGTCCTACCTCTTGATCGGCTTCTGGTCGGACCGGCCGTCGGCGGCCACCGCGGCCAAGAAGGCGTTCCTGATGAACCGGGTCGGCGACGTCGGGCTGGCGCTGGGGATCTTCCTGCTGTTCCGCGAGCTCGGCACCGTCACCTACGCCGGCGTCTTCGCGGGCATCGGCCGGCTCGCCGAGCAGTCGCCGGCCACGGTCACCGCCATCGCGCTGCTGCTGCTGCTCGGCGCCTGCGGCAAGTCCGGTCAGGTGCCGCTGCAGGCGTGGCTGCCGGACGCCATGGAGGGCCCGACGCCGGTGTCCGCGCTGATCCACGCGGCGACCATGGTCACGGCCGGCGTCTACCTGATCGCCCGGTCCAACCCGATCTACGACCTGACCTCGACCGGCCGGCTGGTGGTCACCATCGTCGGCGCGGTCACCCTGCTGCTCGGCTGCGTCGCCGGGTGCGCCAAGGACGACATCAAGAAGGTGCTGGCCTACTCGACGGTCTCGCAGATCGGCTACATGTTCCTGGCCGTCGGGCTCGGGGCCAACGTGTACGCGCTGGGCATCCTGCACCTGCTCACCCACGGCTTCTTCAAGGCCGGACTTTTCCTCGGTGCGGGCAGCGTCATGCACGCCATGAACGACGACGTCGACATGCGTCGCTTCGGCGGCCTGTGGCGGCGGATGCCGATCACCTTCGTGACCTTCGCGCTGGGCTACCTGGCGCTGATCGGGTTCCCGCTGCTGTCCGGGTACTTCTCCAAGGACCCGATCATCGAGGCGGCGTTCGCCGCCGGCGGGGTGCGCGGTGCCCTGCTCGGCGGGGCCGCCCTGCTGGGCGCCGGGCTGACGGCGTTCTACATGACCCGGCTGATGATCATGACGTTCTTCGGCGAATCCCGCTGGGAGCACCTCACCGCGCCGGACGGCCGGGCGTACCACCCGCACGAGTCACCCGCGGTGATGACCGGGCCGATGATCGTGCTGGCCATCGGCTCGGTCGGCGCCGGCGCCTTCCTGGCGCTGGGACACCGGCTGGCGAACTGGCTGGCGCCCTCGCTCGGGGCGTTCGAGGAGCCCGAGCCGCCCATCTCGGCGACCCTGATCACCATCGCCACGCTGGTGCTCATCGCGGTCGGCGTCGTGCTGGCCTACCTGTTCGTCGGGCGCCGGCCGGTGCCGGTCGAGCGTCCGGCCCGGGTCAACCCCATGATCGCCTTCGCCCGCGCCGACGCCGGCGGCAACGCGGTCAACGAGACCCTGGTGGCCCGGCCGGGCATGGTGCTCGGCCGGCTGCTGGTGGCCACCGACGCCCGCGGCGTCGACGGTCTGGTGAACGGCACCGCTGGCGGTCTCGCCGCCCTGTCCGGTGGATGGCGACGCTGGCAGAACGGCTTCGTGCGCTCCTACGCCCTGTCGATGCTGTCCGGGACGCTGGTCGTCGCGGTGGCCCTGCTCCTGGTGAGGTCCTCGTGATCCTCTTGGTGATGATCGTGCTGCCGCTGATCGGCGCGATCGCGACCGCGACGCTCGGCGGGGGTGGCGGGTCGGCACGGACGGCCAAGCTGGTGGCGCTGCTGTTCTCGCTGGCCGAGTTCGTGCTGGCCGTCGTGCTGTGGGTGGTCTACCGGCGCGACCAGCTGGGCGCGGGGACCGCCGGCGCGCCACCGTTCCGGGAGACCTTCTCGGTCGACTGGATCCCGTCCTTCGGGGTGTCGTTCTCCCTCGGCGTGGATGGCATCTCGCTGGTGATGATCGCCCTGATCGCCCTGCTGGTGCCCATCGTGCTGGGCGCCTCGTGGGAGGAGCGGCTGCCCGAGGGCCGGACGGTCGGCGGCTACTTCGCGCTGATCCTGGTGCTGCAGGCGGCGATGACCGGGGTGTTCGCGGCCACCGACGTGTTCCTGTTCTATGTGCTGTTCGAGGTCATGCTGATCCCGATGTACTTCCTGATCGGCGCCTTCGGCGGCGTCCGCAGGACGTACGCGGCGACGAAGTTCTTCCTCTACTCGCTGCTCGGCGGGCTGCTCATGCTGGCGTCGCTGATCGGGCTGTACGTGGCGTCGGGCAACACCCCGGCCCGCGCCGGCCTCGGCGGCACCCTGGACTGGGCCACGCTGCGCTCGCTGGCCGGCCAGATCCCGGAGAGCACCCAGCTGTGGATCTTCGCCGGCTTCGCGGCGGCGTTCGCGATCAAGGCGCCGCTGGTCCCGCTGCACACCTGGCTGCCCGACGCCGGTGCCGAGGCCCCGGTCGGCGCCGGCACGCTGCTCGTCGGCGTGCTCGACAAGGTCGGCACCTTCGGCTTCCTGCGGATCTGCCTGCCGCTGCTGCCGCTGGCCAGCTCCCGGCTGGCGTGGCTGTTCCTGCTGCTGGCGGTGCTCGGCATCCTCTACGGCGCCATCGTCGCGGCCGGGCAGACCGACCTCAAGCGGTTCGTCACGTACACCTCGATCGCCCACTTCGGCTTCATCTGCATGGGCGTCTTCGCCTTCACCACTCAGGCGATCAGCGGCGCGGTGCTGTACATGGTCAACCACGGCATTGCCACCGCGCTGCTGTTCCTGGTGGTCGGCATGCTGACCGCGCGCGGCGGCTCCCGCCTGGTGGGCGACTACGGCGGCGTGTGGAAGGTGGCGCCGCTGCTCGGCGGGCTGATGCTGGTCGGCGCGCTGGCCACCATCGCGGTGCCGGGCACCAACAGCTTCGTCTCCGAGTTCATGGTCCTCATCGGCACCTTCACCCGGTACCCGGCGTGGGCGATCGTCGGCACCACGGGCATCGTGCTGGCCGCGGTCTACATGCTCTGGATCTTCCAGCGGACCATGACCGGTCCCGTCCGCGGCGCCGCGGTCCTGGACATCGGCGGCCCGGAGGGCCCGGCGTCCGGGTCGGGGGGCCTCACCGAGCAGCCGCAGCGCGAGGCGGACGACCGGTACGGGCACGGCGGCGTCGCGGTGGCCGCCCCGGTCGGGACGGCGAGAGGCGTCACGACGGCGGTCCGGCGCCGCTTCGGGGACCTGTCGCCCCGGGAGATCGGCGTGCTCACCCCGCTGGTGCTCCTCGTGCTGTTCCTCGGCGTCTACCCCAAGCCGGTGCTGGACGTCATCAACCCCACGGCGGAGCGGACCGTCGTCGACTCCGGGCACACCGACCCGGCGCCGCGGGTCCCGGCCGGCGCCGCGGGCGCCACCGGCGCGGTCACCGCCGCAGCCACCGTCCGGGTCCCCGCCGCCGCCGTGCACCTCGAAGGGACGGGCCAGTGACCGCCGCCAGCGTCGCCGCCGTGCTGCAGGCGGCACCCCCCGACGCGATCACCGCGCCGTCGGTCGACCTGACCGCCGTCATGCCGGTGCTGATCGTGCTCGGCGCCGCCTGCGTCGCCGTGGTGCTGGAGGCGCTGCTGCCCCGGGAGCGCCGGTACGCCGCGCAGGTGACCCTGACGGTGGCGGCCATCGTCGTGGCCGGTTTCTGGACGCTGCTCGAGGGGTCCCGGCACCGGTACGCCGTCACGTTCGCCGGGTCGGTCGCGGTCGACGGCGGCACCTACGTGATGTGGGGCGTGCTGCTGGTGCTGGCCCTGCCCAGCGTGCTGCTGATGGCCGACCGGGTCGCCGAGCCCGGCGGCGCCTTCGTCGCGCAGGCGGCCGCCCGGGTCGGGTCCGCCCGCGACCGGGTGGCCACCCAGGTCGCCACCCCGATGCAGACCGAGGTGTTTCCGCTCACCCTGTTCGCGGTCGGCGGCATGTTGGTGTTCCCGGCTGCCAGCGACCTGCTGACGCTGTTCGTCGCGCTCGAGGTGCTGAGCCTGCCGCTCTACCTGCTGTGCGGCCTGGCCCGCCGGCGCCGGCTGATCTCCCAGGAGTCGGCGGTCAAGTACTTCCTGCTCGGGGCGTTCACCTCGGCCCTGCTGCTCTACGGCATCGCGCTGATCTACGGCTACGCCGGCTCCATCCGCTTCACCGACATCGCCGCGCGGGCCTCGGCCGGCTCGGGCAGCGACACCCTGCTGCTGGCCGGCATCGCGCTGCTCACGGTCGGCCTGCTGTTCAAGGCGTCGGTCGGCCCGTTCCACCTCTGGACGCCCGACGTCTACCAGGGCGCCCCGACGCCGGTCACCGCGTTCATGGCGGCCTGCACCAAGGTCGCCGCCTTCGCCGCCATGCTGCGGGTGTTCTCGGTGGCGCTGCAGCCCATGTACTGGACCTGGCGGCCGGTGCTGTGGGTGGTCGCCATCGCGTCGATGCTGATCGGTGCGGTGCTGGGCATCACCCAGACCGACATGAAGCGCGTGCTGGCGTACTCGTCCGTCGCCCACGCCGGCTTCATCATCCTGGGCGTCATGGCGCTGTCCCAGCAGGGCGCCTCGGGCACGATGTTCTACCTCTTGACCTACGGCTTCGCGACGATCGGCGCTTTCGCGATCTTCACGGTGGTGCGGCGCGGGTCCGGGGAGGCGTCCCGGCTCTCGGACTGGGCGGGCCTGGCCCGCCGGTCGCCGGTGCTGGCCGCGTCGATGAGCCTGTTCCTGCTCTCGTTCGCCGGGATCCCGCTGACCAGCGGGTTCATCGGCAAGCTCAGCGTGTTCACGGCCGCCGTGGGCGCCGGGATGGCGCCGCTGGTGGTGGTGGCCATGGTGGCGACCGCGATCACCGCGTTCTTCTACCTCAAGGTCGTCGTGCTCATGTACTTCTCGCCACCGGCCGGGGCGGCCGAGGACGGCGCGGGGGAGCCCTACGTCGTGGTGCCCGGGCCGCTGACCGCCATCGTGATCGGGCTGTCGGTCGTGGTGACGCTGGTGCTCGGGATCGCCCCGTCGTGGTTCCTGCACCTGCTGTCCGTGCCGTTCCCGTTCACCGGCTGAGCCGCCGGCCGTCCCAGCAGCCGGGCCCCCCCGCCGCCGCGCCCGTCCAGCGCCGCGCTCGCCCAGCAATCGCCCGGTGCCGTCGGTGCCGTCGGTGTCGTCGGTGTCGTCGGTGTCGGACCCGGGCGGAGCGCCCCGGCGCCGGTCGTGCCTGTCCGGTTCACCGGCCGTGCGCCGGCGCCCACAGCGGGTGCCGTCCGCGGTCGGCCGACCCGGCCGGGCGGCTGCCTCCCTTAGGGTGACGAGGTGGACACCCCGACCGTCTTCGCCGGGATCGAACTGGCCGACCCGGATCTCGCCGCGCGCGTCGTGGACGGGTTGCAGCGGGTCGAGCGACTGCTCGACCGCGAGGTGATCAGCGAGTTCCCGTTCGTCACCGAGGTCGCCTCGCACCTGATGCACGCCGGCGGCAAGCGCTTCCGCCCGCTGTTCACCCTGGTCGCCGCCGGTGTGGGCCCGCGCCCGGACGCCGACGAGGTGGTCACCGCGGCGGCCGTCGTGGAGCTGATCCACCTGGCGACGCTGTACCACGACGACGTCATGGACGAGGCCGACCTGCGCCGCGGGGCGAAGACCGCCAACGCCCGGTGGGGCAACTCGGTGGCCATCCTGACCGGCGACTTCCTGTTCGCGCACGCCTCCAAGCTGGTCGCCGGGCTGGGCACCGAGGCCGTCCGGATCATCGCCGAGACCTTCGCCGAGCTGGTCACCGGGCAGACCCAGGAGACCGTCGGACCGCGTCCCGGGGCCGACCCGATCGAGCACCACCTGCGGGTGCTCGACCAGAAGACCGCGGCGCTGATCGACACCTGCGCCTGGTACGGCGGCATGTTCTCCGGTGCCTCGGAGACCGACACCAAGGCGCTGCGTCGGTACGGGCGGGCCATCGGGGTGGCGTTCCAGATCTCCGACGACATCATCGACATCGCGTCGGACGACTCCGGCAAGACCCCGGGCACGGACCTGCGCGAGGGTGTCCCGACGCTGCCCGTGCTGTACACCCTGGCCGACCCGTCGGCCGATCCGCGCCTGCGCGAGTTGCTGTCCCACCCGCTGCGCGCCGACGACGAGCTGGCGGAGGCGGTGGCGCTGCTGCGCCGGTCGCCCGGCCTCGAGCGGGCGCGCGCCACCCTGGCGTCCTACACCGGCACGGCCCAGGCCGAACTCGAGACGTTGCCGGACTCGTCGGCCCGGCGGGCCCTGCTGTCGCTGAGCCGGTACGTCACCGACCGCACCCGCTGACCCCGGCAAGGGCCGGGCGCCTGGCGGGCCAGGCCCGGCCGATCCCGCCGGCGCTCAGAGCGAGAGCGGGTCCTCGACCGGCCGCGCGGCCACCGCCCGGCGGTCGGCGGCCGCGCGCCGCCGGCGGGCCAGGCCTTCGACGGTGAGCACCACGAGGGCGAGCCAGACCAGCACGAAGCCGACCCAGCGGCCGACCGGCATGTGCTCGTGCGCCCAGAAGACGCCCAGCAGGAACTGCACCACCGGCGTCAGGTACTGCAGGAAGCCCACCACCGACAGCGGCAGCGCCCGTGCCGCCGCGGTGAACAGCAGCAACGGCACCACCGTGACCACGCCGGCGCTGATCAGCAGCAGGGTGTGACCGGCGCCGTGGTCGGTGAAGGTGCCGTGGCCGGTGGCCTGCAGCACTGTCAGGTACGCGGTGGCCGGCACCAGCAGCACCAGCCCCTCCGCGGTGAGCGACGCGGCCGGCTCCAGCCGGATGACCTTCTTCACGAGCCCGTAGAGCCCGAAGCTGAGGGCGAGGACGAAGGCGACCCACGGGAACCGGCCACCGCCCACCGAGATGACCATTACGGCGAGCGCGCCGATGCCCACCGCGGTCCACGTCGCCGGGCGGAGCCGTTCCCGGAACACCAGGACGCCGAGCAGCACGCTCACCAGCGGGTTGATGAAGTAGCCGAGCGCGGCGTCGAGCACCCGGCCGGTCGTCACGGCCCAGATGTAGAAGCCCCAGTTGACGGTGATCAGCAGGGCGGCGGCGACCACCATGCCCCAGGTCCGGGCCGACGCCGTGCGGAGCTCGCGCCAGCGGCGGAGCACCGACAGCACCAGGACCATGACGACCAGCGACCAGATCATCCGGTGCGCGAGGACCTCGATGGCGCCGGCCGGCTCGAGCAGCGGCCAGAACAGCGGGAAGAGCCCCCACAGCAGGTAGGCGGAGACACCGGACACCCACCCTGCCCGCACCTGCCACCTCTGCTCTCCGCCGGTCCGGCCGCGACGCGCTCCGGCAGGTGCCGGCCCGCCGTCGCCCGGTCCCGCGCTCCGGTCCCGGACACCGTATGCCTGCGGGCGCCGGCCGGACCGGGCCGGTGCGCCGTACCGGCCTGGTGCGCCCGGACCACACGCCTGGGACGGTGCCGGCGGGCCGGACCGGACGGGGATCAGCGGTAGTTGGTGAACTGCAGCGCGACGTCCAGGTCGGCGTTCTTGAGCAGCGCGATGACCGCCTGCAGGTCGTCGCGCTTCTTGCCGGAGACCCGCAGCTGGTCACCCTGGATCTGGGCCTGCACGCCCTTGGGACCCTCGTCCCGGATCCGCTTGGCGATGGCCTTGGCCTTGTCCGAGGCGATGCCCTGGACGATGCGGCCGGTGGCGCGGTAGGTCTTGCCGGACGCAGCCGGCTCGTCGATGTCCAGCGAGCGCAGCGAGATGCCGCGCTTGACCAGCTTCTCCTTGAACACCTCGATGGCGGCCGCGCAGCGCTCGGCCGTGGACGCCGTGATCACCACCGACTCCTCGCCGGACCAGGTGATGCCGGCGTCGGCCCCGCGGAAGTCGAACCGCTGGCTCAGCTCCTTGGCCGCCTGGTTCAGGGCGTTGTCCGCCTCCTGGCGGTCGACCTTGCTGACGATGTCGAACGACGGGTCGGCCATGACGACCGTCTCCTTCCGGCTGGCGCCACCGGACGTCCCCGCCGGTTGCGCGGGACGTCTCCCGGTGATCCGGGCCGCGGCCGGAGGGCCGCAGCGGTACACCGCGACCGTAGCCGCCCGTGCGGAACGGGCACGAGCCGCGCGGGGGCCGGCGAGGGAACCGTCCCCACGCACCGGTACCCCGGGGTCGGCCCGCCACCGGCGACCGGCACGGTCCGGGCGTGCGATTGTGTCCGGGCGGTGGGGAGCTTGTACTCTGGCCCCGCACGCTGCGGCGTGCACGGCAGGTTGCCCGAGTGGCCAAAGGGAGCTGACTGTAAATCAGCCGCGCAAGCTACGGGAGTTCGAATCTCTCACCTGCCACACCCTGTTCCGACGTGCCGCCCGGTCGCCCGGTCGCCCGTTCCCGAGGCGGCCACAGCGAGCCCATGGTGATCCCCGTCCCGCTCCGGCGGGTGTGACGGCGGCGCCTGGCACGGGCGCGACGGATTTCGCACCGCGTCCGGGAACCGCGCCGTCACTGCCACTACGCCGTCCGAGCAGCACGCGGCCCCATCCAGCGGCGTTGTCGTCGTACCGCAGCCTACCGACGGCTAGGGCTCCGGCCTCGGGGAGCCGTGTAACGCTGAACCGGGTGAAAGCGATGTCGCAGTCGCGCATTCGGTTCTTTCGGCTCGCTACGGTCCGCGCATGCCTGAAAATGACGGGTGGACGGCCCTCGTCCGCCGTCCAGCCAGTTGATCCGGAGGAGTCGCCATGACGCCGGATCCCGTCGAACGGCCACCGGGCCGGACGTTCGACAGCCGGCAGGTGCTCCTCGGGCTGGCCGTGGTGGTCGGGCTCGGCTCCATCCCGCTCTGGTGGTTCGGCATCGCCCGGTTCGACGGGATCCGGTCCGAGTACTCGGCGCCCGTGCTGATCGCCGCGGTGCTCATCGCGGCCCTGTACCTGCTCAGCGAGATCGTCCCACTGCGGATCGAGATCCGCCGCGAGACGCTGCTGATCAGTCTGACCGAGATCCCGACGGCGATCGCGCTGCTCACCCTGACCGCCCCGCTCATCGGCGCCGCCAACGTGGTGGCCGCCGCGGCGGTCTTCCTGATCCGGCGGGACACCTGGCGCAACATCCTGGCCAACCTGGCGATCGTGCTCGCCGAGAGCGGCACGGCGGTGGCCGTGTTCGCCGCGCTGAGCAGCAGGAGCGACGATCCGACAGGCTGGGCCTTTCTGCTGCCGTTCATCGGCATCCCGGCCGGCGGCCTGCTGACCCACGTCGTCGTCGGGCTGGCCTACCGGCTGATCGGCCCCGCGGAGCCCATGCGCCGGGTGCTCACCCGCTCGCTGGTCACCTCGGGGGTGGCGACGACCTTCGTGCTGGTCGGCTGGACGCTGTGGCACGAGCAGGACGGCACCGGCCGGCTGCTGACCTTCGCGCTCGCAGCCGCCGTCGTCGTCGCCTACCGCGTCTACGCCCAGTTCCTCCGCCAGCACACCGACCTGTCCCGCATGTACGCCTTCGGCCGGCACGTGGTCGGTGTCGGGTCGGACGTCGGTGACTGGCTGGTGATGCTCGAGCAGGTCCGCGAGCAACTGAACGCCCGGGTCGCGGTGGTGCACCTGACCGATCCGGACGACGGCTTCCGGGTGCTGGCGGTCACCCCCGAGGGCCAGCTGGACGAGCCGGCCCGACCGGCCGACGATCCCCTGCTCGCGCTCGCCGCGGGCACCGGCGGCACGCAGGCGTCCTCCGACCGCACCACCGATCCCGCCGTGCTGGCCAGCCTGGACGACCGGGGAGCCTGGGACGTGCTGGTCGTCCCGCTGCGGTCCGGCGACCGCACGCGCGGCTACCTCGAGGTGCGCAACCGCCGCAGCCGGTGGGGCCGGTTCTCGGTCAACGACCTGCGGCTGCTGGAGACGCTGGGCCAGCACGTCGCCACGTCGCTGGACAACCTGCGGCTGGTCGAGCGGCTCCGGCACGAGGCCGACCACGACGCCATCACCGGCATGCTCAACTGGCGCGGACTGATGAGCCGGACCCGAACCGGGCTGTCCGACGGGTCGATCGGCGCGGTGCTGCTCGTCCAGCTCGGCATCCTCGCCGAGGTCAACAATGCCGTGGGCCACGACCGCGGGGAGCAGCTCCTGCTGGCCGCCGGCCACCGGCTGCTGTCCGCGCTCGGCGCGGAGCGCGCCGTCGCCCACCTGGAGTCGGACTGCTTCGCCGTGCTCATCGACCGGCTGCCGCCGGAGGAGATCGAGCAGGTCGCTGCCGGACTGCTCGACCTCGTCGGCCAGCCCTACCCGCTCGGCGGCATCGACGTCGAGCCGCAGGCCCGGGCCGGCGTGGCCCTGGTCGACGAGGTCGAGGGTGCGGTCGCCGCCCGCGCCGCCGCCCTGCTGCAGCGTGCGGAGACGGCGCTCACCGCGGCACAGTCGTCCGAGGACGCGCTGCGCTGCTACACCGACACCATGGGCGACGTCTTCCGTCGCCGCTTCCAGCTGGTCACCCAGTTCCGCAAGGCCGTCGAGCAGGGCCTGATCACGGTGGTGTTCCAGCCCAAGATCCGCCTCGCCGACCGGGAGCTGGTCGGCATGGAGGCGCTGGTGCGCTGGGACCACCCCGAGCTCGGCGTGGTCTCGCCCGCCGAGTTCGTCGCCGCCATCGAGGCCACCGGCTCGATCGACATCCTGCTGGAGCACGTGCTGGAGATCGTGCTGGCGCAGATCCGCCGCTGGATGGACCGCCGGATGCGGATCGGCGTCGCGGTGAACCTGTCGGTGCACAACCTGTCGTCGCCGAACTTCCCGGCGCGGGTGGCGGCCGCGCTGGCCGCGCACGGCGTGCCACCGGAGCTGCTGACGTTCGAGATCACCGAGTCGAGCGTCATGGCCGCTCCGGAACGGTCCATGCCGATCCTGCAGGAGCTGCACGACATGGGCCTGCACCTGTCGGTCGACGATTTCGGCACCGGTTACTCGTCGCTGGCCTACCTGCGCCGGTTGCCGATCGACGAGATCAAGATCGACAAGTCCTTCGTGCAGGGCATGGTGACCGACATCGGGGACCTGGCGATCGTCCGGGCCATCATCGAGCTCGGTCACTCGCTGAGCCTGTCCGTCGTCGCCGAGGGCGTGGAGGAGGAGGCGGCGCGCGACGCCCTGCGCACCCTCGAGTGCGACACCGTGCAGGGCTTCCTGATCGCCCGTCCCCAGCCGATCGGCAAGATGGAGGCTTGGTTGACCTCCCGCACCATGCGGATGGACGACCCGATCCTGCAGGCCGACACGCTGCGGCTCATCGTCGGCTGACGGCGACCGGCGCAGCCGGCCGTGCCGGCGGGTCGGTGCGGATGCCGGCTCGCGTGCCGGTGGGTCGTAGCGGGAGCCGGCTCCGCGGCCCCCGGCCCGGTGCGCAGGCTCGGCTCGGTCGTCGGTGACTCCGCGGGTGCGCTACGATGTGGAGGCTCCCAGACGGACGATGGTCCTCCACCGACTGCTGGGAGCAGCTTCGCGTCTGCAGCTCCGGTCCGTCCAGGGGCAGGCGCGGCCGGGCGACCGCGGTGCGGCAGTCCGGTGCACCACCGCACGGCCCGCCCCTTTAGCTCAGTCGGCAGAGCGTCTCCATGGTAAGGAGAAGGTCTACGGTTCGATTCCGTAAAGGGGCTCGGTCAGCGGCCGCGGGCACACCGGGAATGTCCGGTGGACCGTGGCCGTTGTGGTACCGGCGCTGCGGCGTCGGGCGGTGTCGGGACGACCAGCCCGGCACCGGGGCGGTGTAGCTCAGTCGGTAGAGCAAGCGGCTCATAATCGCTGTGTCGCCGGTTCAAGTCCGGCCACCGCTACCCAGCACCACCCGGCCACGAGCCGGACGTACCAGGCGGCGCGGGAGGTCTCCGCGCCGCGCCGATGTCGAGAAGAGAGGCAGCGACAGTGGCCGCCACCGATGTGCGCCCGAAGATCACGCTCGCCTGCGAGCAGTGCAAGCACCGCAACTACATCACCCGCAAGAACCGGCGGAACGACCCGGATCGGCTGGAGCTGAAGAAGTTCTGCCCGAACTGTGGCGTGCACCGCGCCCACCGCGAGACCCGCTGATCCAGCGGTGCCCCTCGAGGCGTCGTTCGTCGGCCGGCCGTTCCCCCTCGGCGAGCCGTACGAGGTCGGAGTCGAGAAGGTGCGCGAGTTCTGCGCGGCCATCGGCGAGACCAACCCGCTGTGCGTCGACCGGGCTGCAGCCCGGGCCGCCGGCTATCCGGACCTGATCGCGCCGCCCACCTTCGCCATCGCGGTGGTGGCCGGCGCGCAGGACCGGCTCCTCTTCCACCCCGAGCTGGGACTGGATTTCTCCCGCGTGGTCCATCGCGACCAGCGGTTCACCCATCACCGGCCTATCCATGCCGGCGACGTGCTGTCGGCGGTGGCCTGCGTCGACTCGCTGCGCGTGCTCGCCGGGAACGACGTCGTGTCGGTCCGCACCGAGATCACCGACGCCGCCGGCGACCCGGTGTGCACGACCGTCGGCACCCTCGTCGCCCGGGCGGCGGAGTGACCCCCGGTGGCGCCCCGACGTCGGGGCCGGGCACGTCCGCGACGGACGTCCGCGACCCGGGGGACCGTGCAGTGGCGCCGGCTGCCGGCTCGGTGGCCGTCGGGGACGAGCTCCCGCCGCTGACCGTGGCGGTGACCCGGGACCGGCTGGTCCGTTACGCCGGCGCGTCCGGCGACTTCAACCCGATCCACTGGAACGACCGCGTGGCCTCGGCCGTCGGGCTGCCCGGCGTCATCGCCCACGGCATGCTCACGATGGCACTGGCCGGCCGGCTGGTGACCGACTGGGTCGGCGGGCCGGGCGGCGTCGTGGAACTGGGGGTCACCTTCACCCGTCCCGTCGTCGTGCCGAACGACGACGCGGGCGCGACCGTGGAGCTGACCGGTGTGGTCGGGGCCGTCGACGAGCAGGCCGGCACCGCCCGGATCGACGTCACCGCGCGCTTCCAGGGCCAGACCGTGCTGGGCAAGGCCCGCGCGACCGTCCGGCTGGGCTGAGCGGCACTCCGGCCCGATCGCGTTCCCGCCGCGCCCGCATCGCCGGGCCGCGCCCCTCCGGCTGGCCGGTCGTCGCGACGGCCGGTGCGGCGGCGGCCGGGGCTCCCGGCTCCGACGTCCCACGCAGGTTTCGGTCCCGAGGAGCTGCTCGGCGCCATCCTCGACTTCGGCCGTCAGGTCGCCCTTCGGTCGAGGTCTTCTCGGCCCGACGGGCGCACCGGCCGGAGCGTTCGGAGGCCGTCCGCGATCCGGCCGCGGAGCAGCGGAGGCGGCCCGGCGGCGGCTCCGTCGGGGACAGGTCAGTCCCGCGCCGTGGCCAGGAACTCGCCCATCCGTCGCACGCCGGTCTCCAGATCCGCATCGCCCAGCGCGTAGGACAGCCGGAAGTACCCGGGCGTGCCGAACGCCTCACCGGGGACCACGGCGACCTCCGCCCGCTCCAGGACGAGCGCGGCGAGCTCGCTCGACGACGCGGGCCGGACCCCGCCGAAGCTCTTGCCGACCAGCCCCCGGACGGACGGGTAGGCGTAGAACGCCCCCTCCGGCTCGGGGCAGGTGACGCCGGGGATCTCGCGGAGCAGCCGGACCATGGTCTGCCGCCGGCGGTCGAAGGCGGCCCGCATCATCTCCACGGCGTCCAACGGCCCGGACACCGCCTCCAGCGCCGCGCGCTGGGACACGTTGGACACGTTCGACGTCAGGTGCGACTGCAGGTTCGTGGCCGCGGTCACCACGTCGGTCGGGCCGATGAGCCAGCCGACCCGCCAGCCCGTCATCGCGTAGGTCTTGGCCACCCCGTTGAGGACGACGCACCGGTCGGCGATCTCCGGCGCCACCACGGGCATCGAGACGTGCTCCGCGCCGCCGTAGGTCAGGTGCTCGTAGATCTCGTCCGTGACGACCCACAGCCCGCGCTCCGCGGCCCACCGGCCGATCGCGGCCACCTGGTCCGGCGGGTACACGGCGCCGGTCGGGTTCGAGGGCGAGCAGAACAGCAGCACCTTGGTGCGTGGCGTGACGGCTGCGTCGAGCTGCTCGACGGACACCCGGTAGCCGGTGCTCTCGTCGGCCGTCACCTGGACGGGCACGCCACCGGCCAGGGCGATGGCCTCGGGGTAGGTGGTCCAGAACGGCGCCGGCAGCAGCACCTCGTCGCCGGGGTCGAGCAGGGTGGCGAAGGCCTGGTAGACGGCCTGCTTGCCACCGTTGGTGATCAACACCTGCTGCGGCTCGACGTGCAGGTTCGAGTCGCGGGCGGTCTTGTCGGCGACGGCCCGGCGCAGCTCCGGCAGGCCGGCGGTCGGGGTGTAGCGGTGGTTGGCCGGCTGCTGGCACGCCTCGACGGCGGCCTTGACGATGGGCTCCGGGGTCGGGAAGTCCGGTTCACCGGCGCCGAACCCGATCACCGGGCGGCCGGCGGCCTTCAGCGCCTTGGCCTTGGCGTCCACGGCCAGGGTGGCGGATTCCGCGATGGCGGCGATCCTGGCGGAGATCCGGCGGGACGGGGCGTTCGTGGCGCTGGTCACGGTCCGCCATCCTGTCACACGGTCACTCGGGACCCGGATGGTGCGACACCGGCGCGGACGCCGGAGGTCAGGTCGTCCACGACCGCCGGCCGGTTCTCGCGGACACGTCCGCGGCCCACACGCCGGAGCGCCGGGAGCCCGCGCCTGGCAGCACCGAGCCGCACGCCCGGGCACCGGATCCCGGACTCCGGAGCGCCGACGTCCGGCAGGGCAACGCGGGGGACACCCGGTGCGGCACGCCGGAAGCGCGCCGCACCGGGCGGGCGTCAGCCCAGGCCCTGCGACTTGACCCAGTCGGCGGCCACGGTCGCCGGGTCGGACCCGGAACCGACCTTGGCGTTCAGGTCGACCAGCGTGGTGGTCTCCAGCTTCGCGGACACCGCGTTCAGCGCAGCCTCGATGGTGGGCGTCGACTTGGCGGCGTTGATCAGCGGGACGATGTTCTGCGCGGTGTACAGGTTCTCCGGGTCCTGCAGCACGACGAACTTGTTGGCCTCGATGGCCGGGTCCGTGGTGAACAGGTCGCCGGCGTCGATCTGGCCGTTCTTCAGGGCGTTGACGGTCAGCGGGCCGCCGGCATCCAGGGTCTTGAAGTCCCCGAACTCCACCCCGTACTTGGCCTTGAGGCCGGGGATGCCGTCGGCGCGGGTCTTGAACTCCGGCGGCGCGCCGAGGGTCAGGTCGCCGGCCACCGACTTGAGGTCGCCGATCGACTTGAGGTTGTACTTGCTGGCCGTCTCGGCGCTGACGGTGATCGAGTCCTTGTCCTCGGCCTTGGCCTGGTCGAGCACCTTCAGATCCGGACCGACGGCCGCCGGCAGCGCCTTGTAGATGTCCTCGGACGACGTCGCGGTGCTGTTCTTGTCGAAGTAGGCCAGCAGTACGCCGGTGTACTCCGGGATCAAGTCGATCGAACCGTCCTTGAGCGCCGGGAGGTACACCTCGCGGCTGCCGATCGCCGGCTTCAACGACACCGTGACGCCCTTGGCCTTGAGCGCGTCGGCGTAGATGTTCATCAGCAGCTCGCTCTCGGAGAAGTTCGCCGAGCCGATCACCACCGAGCCGGGTGCGCCCCCGCCGCCGGCCGTCGCCGAGCCGGAGCCGGACGACGCCGAGCCCGACGTCGAACCCGACGCCGAGCCCGACCCGGACGACGAGGCGGTGCTCGAGCCGGCCGGCGCCGACGACGCCCCGGTGGCGGCCGAGGACGAGCTGTCGGAGCTCGAGCTCGAGCTGGTGGAGCTGGACGATCCGGATCCGGAGGTCGAGCTGCCGCAGGCGGTCAGCGCCAGGGCGGTCGCGGCGAACGCGGCGACGAGTCCCGCTGCACGGGTGCGTCTCATGGTCTCTCCTGGGGTCGGTGCCGGCCGGTGCCGGCGGTCACTGCGTCATCGATCGGATGGAGCGGTCGGTGCGGGTGAAGCGTCGGGACAGCTCAGAGCGCGGCCACCTGCTGCCCTCCCGGTGCGAGGTCGGTCCTGCCCTCGGCGGCGCGGACCGCCACCTCGGAGGGGGCGACCAGATCGGACGAACTCCGGTAGCGCCCGGTTATTCCCCGTGAGGTCGTGTAGCGCTGGATCGTTGCCAGGACGAGATCGATCAGCAACGCCAGCGCGGCCACCAGGAAGGCTCCGGTCAGCAGCTCGCCGGTGGCCAGGTGGCTGGACTCGGTGTCCTGGAAGGGACCCTGCTGGGTGGCGTCGTAGATCGGCGCACCCAGCCCGCCCAGCCCGATGTAGGCGCCGACCGTGGCGGTGGCAATGACCTGCAGCGCGGCACTGCGCAGGCCGGACATGATCAACGGGTAGGCGTTCGGCAGCTCGACCTGCCGCAGCACCTGGCCGCCGGTCATGCCCATGCCCCGGGCCGCGTCCCGCACCGCCGGGTCCACCGACTGCAACCCGGCGTAGGTGTTCGACAGGATCGGCGGCACGGCCAGCAGCAGCAGGACGATCTCGACCGGAAGGATGTACGGCAGGTCCGTCTTCCCGGTGAAGTGCGGCGAGATCAGGATGAACAGCAGCACCATCAGACCGAACGTGGGCAGCGCCCGGCTGGCGTTGACCGTGCCCACGACGAGCGTGGCGCCGCGGCCGGTGTGGCCGATCCACAGACCGAGCGGGAACGCGATCAGCAGCGCCACCCCCACGGCGATGCCGGAGTAGGTCACGTGCTCGACGATGTTGGCCCAGAGCCCGTTGCGGCCGTCCCAGTTGTCCGGGTCGGTGAGGTAGGACCACCAGTCGCCGATCACCGTCGCACCTCCGCCCGGCGCCACGGTGTCGCCAGCCGGGTGGCCAACTGGATCAGCAGGTCCAGCACCAGGGCGAGCACCAGGGACAGCAGGATGCCCGTCAGGATCGGCGGGAGCTGGTTGACGGTGCGGGACAGGCCCTCGGTGAACAGCGTTCCCAGCTGGGCCGTCCCGACGAAGGTCGCCACCGCCACCAGCGACACGTTGGACACGGTGGCCACGCGCACCCCGGCCGCGATCACCGGGACCGCCAGCGGCAGTTCCACCGCGAAGAACCGCCCGGCGGGCCGGTAGCCCATGGCGGTGGCGGCCTGCAGCGTGTCCGCGGACACCGAGGTCAGCCCGTCGGACACCACCCGCACCAGCAGGGCGACCGCGTACACGGTGAGGGCCACCACGACGTTGGTCACGTCGAGGATCCGGGTGTGCAGGATGCCCGGCAGCGCGACGAACAGCGCCAGCGACGGGATCGTGTAGAGCAGCCCGGCGATGCCCACCAGGGGTGGGTAGGCCCAGCGGTGGCGGGCGGCCACCCAGCCCAGCGGGAGTGCGATCACGAGGCCGATGATGACGGGCACCACCGACAGCCAGGCGTGGGACCACAGCAGGCGCCAGATCTCGGCCTGGTTGGAACTCCAGTAGTCGATCACGGGCGGCCTGCCGCCGCGGTGTCCCCGGACCGGCCGTCGCGGGCCAGCGCCTCGATCCGGTCGATCACCGCAGCGGCGGTCACCGTGCCGAGCAGCCGCCCGTCGTCGTCGACCACCACGCCGCGACCGGACGGCGACGACAGCGCCGCGTCCAGCACCGACCGCAGGCTGCCGCCCGCCGTGGCCAGGGTCCCGCCCAGGTTGAGCCGCGCGGCCTCGACGGTGTGGTCGGCGCGGCCGCCGGGGTCCCCGGACAGCAGCCACCAGCCCTGCGGTGCCCCGCCCTCGTCGACGACGAGCACCCACTCGTCCCGGGCCACCCGCCGCGCGTCCCCGACGTCCGCGCCGACCCGGACGGTCGGCTCGTCCTGCAGGGCCACCTCGCCGGTGGTGAAGCCGAGCGCGCGGTAGCCGCGGTCGCGACCGACGAACCCGGCGACGAACGTGCTGGCCGGCCGGGACAGCAGCTCCGCGGGCGCGGCCAGCTGCGCCAGGTGCCCGCCGACGGCGAGCACGGCGACCTGGTCGCCCAGCTTGATGGCCTCGTCGATGTCGTGGGTGACGAAGACGATGGTCTTGTGCAGGTCCTGCTGCAGCCGCAGGAACTCGTTCTGCAGCTGCTCCCGGACGACCGGGTCGACCGCCGAGAACGGCTCGTCCATGAGCATGACCGGTGGGTCGGCCGCCAGCGCCCTGGCGACCCCGACCCGCTGCTGCTGGCCGCCGGACAGCTGGGCCGGGTACCGCGAGGCCATCCGTGGCTCCAGCCCGACCCGCTCGAGGAGCTCCATCGCACGGGTGCGGGCCGTCCGGCGGTCGTGCCCCAGCAGGCCCGGCACCGTCGTGACGTTGTCCAGCACGGTGCGGTGCGGGAACAGCCCCGCGTGCTGGATCACGTAGCCGATCCCACGGCGCAGAGTCGCCGGCGGCACGTCGGCGGTGGCCCGGCCGTCCAACCAGATCGTCCCGCTGGTCGGGTCGATCATGCGGTTGATCATCCGGAGCGACGTGGTCTTGCCGCAGCCCGAGGGGCCGACCAGCACGGTGATGCGCCCCGACGGCGCCTCGAGATCCAATTCGTCGACGGCGACCGTGCCGTCCGGATAGCGCTTGGTGACTGCGTCGAACCTGATCATCGACGACCTCGGCGTGAAGGGCCGGATGCGGCCTCGTCCGTTGGTGGCGGTCCTCCTGCGGACCGTGGTGCAGGCCTCCCTCGGCGATGGTCGAGCGCAAACCCTTGCAACGGGCACCGGCCGTCGTCAAGCTTCGGTCCGTCCGGCTGGGGCCGGCTGGGGCCGGCCGTGGCCTGCGGTGGCCGGGTCGGGGCGGGTGGTGACCGCGGCGACGCGTCCGCGGGCCGTGCCTGCCGTGCCCGCATGCCTGCCGTGCCTGCCGTGGCTGCGGCGCGCTGCCCCGTCGCGGCGGCCCGGCGGCGCGAGGATCGCGCAGTGCCCACGCCGCCGACCGTCGAGATCGACGGAGCTCCGCTGCCGGTCGCGACCATCGCCGCCGCAGCCGCCGGTCCGGTCCTGGTCCGTCTCACCGCGCGGGCGCGGTCGGCGGCGCAGGCGTCGTCGGCGCTGGGCGACCGGGAGGCCGGCCGGCGCGAGCTGTACGGGCGCAGCACCGGGGTCGGCGCCAACCGTTCGGTGGGGGTGACCGGG
This sequence comes from Nakamurella endophytica, assembly GCF_014646215.1. Taxonomy (GTDB): domain Bacteria; phylum Actinomycetota; class Actinomycetes; order Mycobacteriales; family Nakamurellaceae; genus Nakamurella; species Nakamurella endophytica. Next base: position 360,778 of record NZ_BMNA01000004.1, on the reverse strand, counting down.
GACCCGGCCGGTCATGCCGCCGCCCTGGTCCGCAGCCATGCCACCGCCGCCGGACCGCTGCGGTCCCGGGAGCGCGTGCGCGCGATGCTGCTCGTCCGGCTCAACCAGCTGGCCGCCGGCGGCAGCGGCGTGCGCCCGGCGGTGCTGGACGGGGTGGCCGCCCTGCTCGACGGGGACGACCTGCCCGAGGTCCGGGAGTGGGGGAGCGTCGGCACCGGGGACCTGTCGGCGCTGGCCGCCGCGGCCGGGGCGCTGATCTCCGGGCGGGGAGCCCCGGGACGGCCGGGCCACCGCGCGCCCGTCCCGTTCGGTGCCGCCGACGCCCTGGGCTTCCTGTCCAGCAACGCTGCGACGCTGGGCGACGCGGCCCTGGCGCTGGTCGCGGCGGGCGAGTCCGCGGCGGCCGCGCCGGCGGTGGCGGTGCTGACCCTGGCTGCCGTCGGCGGCAACCTCGAGGCGTTCTCGCCCGCGGTGGAACGGGCCACACCGTTCCCGGGCGCGGTCGCGGTCTGCCGCACCGTGCGGGCACTGGCCGCCGGCGCCGCGGCGCCGGCCCGCATCCAGGACCCGTTCGCGCTGCGCACCCTGCCGCAGGTCCACGGACCCTTCCTGGACGCCCTGCAGCTCGCCGGCCTGGTCGTCGAGCGGATGTCCTGCGCGCCCGCGGAGAACCCCGTGCTGATCGCCGGAGGATCCGCCGACGAGGCCGGCGGCGTCGCCCACCACGGTGCCTTCCACGCCGCCTACCTGTCGACGGCGCTGTCCGCGGTGACGCTGACCGCCGCGCAGTCGGCGCGCAGCTCCCAGGCGCGGCTGGCCCTGCTGTGCGAGCCGGCGTTCACCGGCCTGCCGCCCTTCCTGTCCGACGGCACCGCCGGCGCGTCCGGGGTGATGATCACCGAGTACGTCGCGGCGTCCGCACTCGCGGAGGTCACGGCGGCGGCCACGCCGCCCGGCCTGCACACGGCGGTCCTCTCCCGCGGGGTGGAGGAGGACGCCAGCTTCGCCTCGCAGGCCGCACGGCAGGTCGCCGCGGCCGACGCCGGGTACCGCGGCGTGCTGGCCTGCGAACTGGTCGCCGCGGTCCGGGCGCTGCGCGCCGGAGCCGGAACCGGTGGGAGCCGGAGCGGACCGGTCGGCGAGCTGCTGCGGCTGTGCGCGGACCTCCCGGACGACCGGCGCGACCGCGACCTGTCGCCGGACCTGGCCACCGCGACCGCGCTGCTGCCGGCCCTCGCCGCCGAGGCCGCGCCCCACCTGTCGTCGGTCGCGGACCGCGCGGACGGTGCCCGGCCGGGGGATTAGCGTCCGGCAGTCCCGGCCTCTACACTGGAGCGTCGGGACTCGGAGTCCGATGCTGCGCCGTGCGCGCGTATCGGAGACCGTGCCCGAAGGGGCGTGGCTCAATTGGCAGAGCAGCGGTCTCCAAAACCGCAGGTTGCAGGTTCAAGTCCTGTCGCCCCTGCACAGCTCCGCGGCGGAGTTGCCCGTGCCGGGCCGGCGTCGCGGTGGCCCAGTGGTGCCGGCTCCACCGGCACCGGAACGAGGACCGGGACGAGACGAGGACACGGGTGAGCGACCAGAGCGACGGCGACCGCGAGCCGGGCACCGACGGCGGCCAGCCGGCGGCGTCCGACGACGCCGTCCGCGGCTCCGCTCGGCGCGCGGCCGGCCGTCGTGCCCCCGGGCACAGCGGCAGCAACCCGATCGAGCCGCTGGACACGGTGGCCCCGGACGGCGAGCCGTTCCTGCGCAAGGCGGCCCTGGACGACATGGACGACGCCGCCGCCGCCGATGCCGCCGACGCGACCGGGACCCTCGACGAGGAGCCCGTCCCGGACGCCGGCGTGCCGGACCGGGAGGCCGCCGTGGTCGGGGCCGGTGCCGCGGGCTCCGCCCGTGCCGCCGCCCGCCGGTCGGTCGTCCGTACCGGGGTCACCCCCGGCAAGACCGCGGCCACCCGGGCTCGCGAGGTCGCGGTCGCCCCGCGGGGCGGCCTGCTGGCCCGGCTCCGCCGGTTCCTCCTCGAGGTCGTCGCCGAGTTGCGGAAGGTCATCTGGCCATCCCGCAACCAGATGGTCACGTACACGATCGTCGTGATCGTCTTCGTCGTTTTCATGGTCGCGCTGGTCGCTGGGCTGGACGTGCTCTTCGCGCAGGGAGTGCTCGCCGTCTTCGGCTAGCGCTCACCGGCTCCCACCAGCGTCACCCGCACAACCAGGAAGTGAGTACCACCGTGTCGACACCTGCCGATCGCAGCGACGAGGGCGACCTGCTCGACGACGTCACCGCCACCGGCCAGCAGCCCGACGAGCAGACCGGGGACGACGGCCACTCGGACATCGAGGACGGCATCGCCGACGACTCGGTGGCCAACTCCGAGCCCGACCGCGAGGTCGCGCTGGAGGACGCCGAGCTGGTCGACGCGGCGGACGAGGCCGACCAGGCCGCCACCGAGGACCCGGCGGCCGCCGAGGAGCCGGAGGTCGACCCGGTCGCCGAGCTCAGGGCGTCGCTGCGCCGCGCCGACGGCGAGTGGTACGTCGTGCACTCGTACGCGGGCTACGAGAACAAGGTCAAGACCAACCTCGAGACCCGCATCAAGTCGCTGGACATGGAGGACTACATCTTCCAGATCGAGGTCCCGACCGAAGAGGTCACCGAGATCAAGAACGGCCAGCGCAAGCAGGTCCAGCGCAAGGTCTACCCCGGCTACATCCTGGTCCGGATGGATCTGACCGACGCGTCCTGGAGCGCGGTGCGCAACACCCCGGGCGTGACCGGGTTCGTCGGTGCCACGGCGCAGCGTCCGTCGCCGCTGTCGGTCGACGACGTGGTCAAGATCCTGGTCCCGGCAGCGCCGAAGAAGGCCGCCCAGATCGCCACCGTCGAGGGCGGCGGGGGCGGCACCAAGGTCGTCGTCGACTTCTCGGTCGGCGAGTCCGTCACGGTCATGGACGGCCCGTTCGCGACGCTCCCGGCGACGATCAGCGAGGTCAACCCGGACGCACAGAAGGTCAAGGTGCTGGTGTCGATCTTCGGCCGGGAGACGCCGGTCGAGCTGTCGTTCCAGCAGGTCGCCAAGATCTGACCGGCCGGGCCGCGCGGCATGCGCGGCACGCCGGGTGCGTTGCACCCTGTAGTCCACGGGTCCCGCCCGGGATCCACCACAGCCCAGCCCCAGCCCGAGGAAGTGTCATGCCCCCGAAGAAGAAGCGACTGTCGGCGGTCGTCAAGCTGCAGATCAAGGCCGGAATGGCGAACCCGGCCCCGCCGGTCGGCCCCGCGCTCGGCCAGCACGGCGTCAACATCATGGAGTTCTGCAAGGCCTACAACGCCGCGACGGAGTCGCAGCGCGGCGAGGTCGTGCCGGTCGAAATCTCGGTGTACGAGGACCGGTCCTTCGACTTCAAGCTGAAGACGTCGCCCGCCGCCCGGCTGCTGCTCAAGGCCGCCGGTGTCGACAAGGGCTCCGCGACGCCGCACACCACCAAGGTGGCCACCGTCACCAGCGCCCAGGTGCGGGAGATCGCCCAGCTCAAGCAGGTCGACCTGAACGCCAACGACGTCGACGCGGCCGCCAAGATCATCGCCGGCACCGCCCGGTCGATGGGCATCACCGTCACCGACTGACGTCCCGCCGGCCACCCGGCCGGCAGCACGACCCGCGTCCCGCGGGCGGTGGGAGGGCCCGGCGCGGCCCGTCGACCACCACCTCCACCCGGCGCCCACCGGCGCCATCCACCGATACGGAGAAGACATGAAGCGCTCGAAGGCCTACAAGGCCGCCGCAGCCCTGGTCGACCGCGACCAGCTCTACACGCCGCTCGCGGCGGCGAAGCTGGCGCAGCAGACCAGCACGACCAAGGGCCAGGACGCCACCGTCGAGGTCGCCCTGCAGCTGGGCGTCGACCCGCGCAAGGCCGACCAGATGGTGCGGGGCACCGTCAACCTGCCGCACGGCACCGGCAAGACCGCCCGCGTCGTGGTGTTCGCGGTCGGCGACCGCGCGGCCGAGGCCGAAGCCGCCGGCGCGGACGTGGTCGGCTCCGACGACCTGATCGCCCGCATCCAGGGCGGTTGGACCGACTTCGACGCGGCGATCGCCACGCCGGACCAGATGGCCAAGGTCGGCCGGATCGCGCGGGTGCTGGGACCCCGCGGTCTGATGCCGAACCCGAAGACCGGCACGGTCACCGCCGACGTCGCCAAGGCGGTCACCGACATCAAGGGCGGGAAGATCAACTTCCGGGTCGACAAGGCCGCGAACCTGCACCTGGTGATCGGTAAGGTCTCCTTCCCGGTCGAGAAGCTGGTCGAGAACTACGGCGCCGCCCTGGACGAGGTGCTCCGGGTCAAGCCGTCGGCGGCCAAGGGTCGGTACGTGAAGAAGGTCTACTTCTCCACGACGATGGGCCCGGGCATCCCGGTGGACCCGACCCGCACCCGGAACCTGCTGGAGACGGCCGACGCCTGAGCGTCGCACCGGCACCACACCGCCTCCACCGCCCCGTCCTGCCTCGCAGGGCGGGGCGGTCGGCGTTCCGGCGTCCTTCCGGCCCTGCCGCCGGTGGCATGCTGGACCCCGGCCCGGACCTCCCGGACCGGCGCGGATCGGTACGGACGGGGGCCGCGGTGGGCACGAGGACGACGAGCGGGCGGACGGCCCTGCGGGCGCTGGCGGCGGCCTGCCTGCTGGCGGTCGCGGCCGGCTGCGCCGGCACCGTCGCGGGGACCGCGCAACCGGTCGCCGGCGCCACCATCACCTCGCCGTCCGCGACCGGCACTGCGCAGTCCGCCACCGGTACCGGGCAGCCCGCCACCTCCCCGGGCACGGACTCCGACCCGACCACGCCGGACCCCGGCACCACCACCGGCTCGTCCACCGCCTCGACCGGCTCCTCGGGCGGCACGGACGGCACGGACGGCACGGACGGCACCACCACCGGCTCCACCGCGACGTCGTCCGGACAGCGGGTGGACCCGGCGGAGTTCGCGTCGCGGGTGCGCAAGGCCAACGGTGCGCTCCGCAGCATGGTGGGCTCGCTCACCGTCCGCGCGGCGGGCACCAGCGCCGAGGGTGCCTTCAGCGAGGCCTTGGCCGGCGGTCGCATCACCGGCATCGACATGAACCTCCGGTTGTCGGTGTCCGGCACCGACCTGAGCATGCGGCTGCTGCTGGTGTCCGACAAGATCTACGTCTCCGGGCAGGAGCTGCTGTCCCGGATGGGCATCACCGGCAAGCGCTGGGCGCTGGCCAGCCCGGATTCCGAGAACCCGGTCCTGCAGCAGCTGGCGGGGCAGCTCGACGGCTACCTGCGCTCGGCGGGCGCCGACCAGTACTCGGTGCAGGCCGCCGCCGCGTCGGAGATCGTCGACGAGGGACCGGCGGACGTGAAGGGCGTGCGGACCACCCGCTACCGCATGGTGGTCGACGTCGCCAAGGCCGCTGCCGCAGCCACCGGCGCCCAGAAGCAGCAGCTCGAGCAGAGCCTGGCCGCCGGCCTGCGGTCGTTGCCGATCACGGTCTACCTGGACGAGCGCGACCGGGTGGTGCGCGCCGAGAGCAGGACCACCGCCTCCGGCGTCACGGCCAGCACGTCCTTCGAGGCCACCTCCTTCGACACCGACGTCACGATCAGCGCACCGGACCCGGCCACCGTCTACACGGGCTGACCGGACGGCGGGAGACCGCCGTCCCGTCCCGATCCGCGGCGGGCAACGACCGGGCGTTTGTAGGTCCGCCGGGCGACCGGTACAGTGGCAGCTGTTCCACCGAAGACCGTCGGCTGCCGCATGCCCTTCTCGGGTGCGGCCGAAGGACCCGGGAGTGCCGGGCGGCCCACGCAGGAGGACGAGGTCGCGCCGGCATCCGCCGGCCCACGCCCCGTGCCGCCCTGCGGCCGGGGCGTTCGTCGTCTCCGGGTCCGTCGAGGTGGCGGTGGCCGGCACCGGTCGGCCACCGATCCGAACGAGGCACGAAGGGAGACGAAGTGGCAGGAACTGCACCGCAGGACAAGGCCGCGGCCGTCGCCGAGATCGCCGAGCACTTCCGCTCGTCCAGTGCCGCGGTGGTCACCGAGTACCGCGGTCTGACCATGTCGCAGCTCACCACCCTGCGCCGGTCCCTCGGGGCCGGGACGACCTACACGGTCGCCAAGAACACCCTGGTCAAGCGGGCGGCCGCCGATGCGGGCGTGACCGGTCTGGACGACCTGTTCACCGGTCCCACCGCGGTGGCCTTCGTGGCCGGCGAGCCGGTCGACGCGGCCAAGGCGCTGCGGGACTTCGCCCGGGGCAACCCCTTGCTGGTGATCAAGGGCGGTGTGCTCGACGGCAAGCCGCTGGACGCCGGCGAGGTCACCAAGCTGGCCGACCTGGAGTCGCGGGACGTGCTGCTGGCCAAGCTGGCCGGAGCGATGCTCGGCACGCTCACCAAGGCGGCCGTGGTCCTGAACGCGCTGCCGAGCAAGGTGGCGCAGCTGGCCGCCGCGCTCCAGGAGAAGAACGCCGCCGGTGCTCCGGCGGAAGCCCCGGCCGGTGCGGACGCCGAGTCCGCCGACGCCGCCGCGGACCAGCCGGTCACGGTCTGATCCGTGCCGGTCGGCCGACCGGCACCCCGCACCGGCGATCCGGTGCCCACCCGCACGTCCCGCACCACTTACAGAACAGACAGAGAGGACGCCACCATGGCGAAGCTGAGCACCGACGAGCTCCTGGATGCCTTCAAGGAGCTCACGCTCATCGAGCTGAGCGAGTTCGTCAAGCAGTTCGAGGAGACCTTCGGCGTGACCGCCGCGGCCCCGGTGGCCGTGGCCGCCGGCCCGGCCGGCCCGGGCGGCGGCGCGCCGGCCGAGGCCGCCGAGGAGCAGGACGAGTTCGACGTCATCCTCGAGGCTGCCGGCGACAAGAAGGTCCAGGTCATCAAGGCCGTCCGGGAGATCGTCTCCGGGCTGGGCCTGAAGGAGGCCAAGGACCTCGTGGACGCGGCTCCGAAGCCGATCCTGGAGAAGGTCGCCAAGGAGGCCGCCGAGGCCGCCCGCGCCAAGCTGGCCGACGCCGGCGCCACCGCGACCGTCAAGTAGTCGCCCCTCCCGGGACACCGGGAGCGCATCACCCGCCCGATCCGAACGGGGCGGCTCCCACCGGGGAGCCGCCCCGTTCGGCGTCCGCGGCCCTGCCCCGCGCGCGGCCGGGCGGCTGTCGGTGCCCGACCGTAGGGTGCCCGGCATGCTGGATCACATCGGAGTGCAGGTCGCGGACGTCGACGCGGCCGTCCACTGGTACACGCAGGTCCTGGCGCCGCTCGGGGTGGTCGAGGCGGTGCGGATCCCGACCCCGCAGGGGCCGGTCGTCGGGTTCGCCGGGCCGGCGGGCGACCCACGGTTCTGGGTGTCGCCCGCGGTGGGGGACGGCCCCGGCCGGGAGAACCACCTGGCCTTCGCGGCGGCCGACCGGGCCGCCGTGGACGCCGTGCGGCGAGCGGCCGACGCCGTCGACACCGAGGTGCTGCACGAGCCCCGCGAGTGGCCCGAGTACCACCCGGGCTACTACGCGGTGTTCCTGCGCGACCCCGACGGCAACAACGTCGAGGCGGTCTGCCACCGAGGCTGAGCCCGCCGGCACGTCCGGACCGGTCTGATCCCCAGACGGCGGGCCGGGCCGGCGACCGTCCGGGTCCTGCCCGACCGACGTCCCGCCGGAGCGGTGGCGGCCGTTCCGCCGCACGGGCGCCGGCCGTCCCGCCGGACCTGCGTCGGCCGTCCCGCCGCGCCCGCTCCGGCGCCGCCGTCGTGGCCGGTTCGACCCCGCTCCGGCTCCCGGACGACCGTGACCAGCACCGATCGGCGACACCATCGGGTCATTCCGGGGCGCGGCCGCTTGACGGATCGCCATCGACCGGCCACGCTTGTCGAGCGACGTCGTTCCCCGGTGACCTGGGGGAGCGTTCCGTCGGTGCGAGACGCCGGATCGGTCCGGCCTGCGGGGCTGGTGCCCCGAGGTCCTTCGGTCGGCGCCGCCGACGGCACGTCTGGACAGTTCTGTCCATCGCTGCTAAGCTGCGTGTTTGCGCTGCTCTCTTTTTGCTGCCCTCAGCCAGGTGCCGGCCTTCCGACCGGTCCCAGCGGCTGAGCTGGGCAAACGAGGGTGAGCGCGGCTCCCACCCGCCCTCTACCCCGGCCGACGGGCCGCTGGGCCGCCGCCGACGCCGGCCCCCCACCGCAGCAGCAGAGTGCCGCACCGCACGTCCGACCATCGGCGGCGGCCAGGTGCTCACCCGTGCGAGACAGAACACCAGTCCTCGGAAGGACGAATCTTGCCAGTCACCGGCACCGCCGCGAACAACCCCCAGCGCGTCTCCTTCGCGAAGCTGCGCGAACCCCTGGAAGTCCCCAACCTCCTCGCCCTGCAGACCGAGTCCTTCGAGTGGCTGGTCGGGGCGCAGGCCTGGCGTGACCGCCAGACCGAGCCGACCCCGAGCGGTCTCGACGAGATCCTCGAGGAGATCTCGCCGATCGAGGACTTCGCCGGCAACCTGTCGCTGTCGTTCATGGATCCCCGCTTCGACGAGGTCAAGGCCACCGAGGAGGAGTGCCGGGACAAGGACATGACCTACTCGGCACCGCTGTTCGTCACGGCCGAGTTCATGAACGCGGAGACCGGCGAGATCAAGTCGCAGACCGTCTTCATGGGTGACTTCCCCATGATGACCAGCAAGGGCACGTTCATCATCAACGGCACCGAGCGCGTCGTCGTGTCGCAGCTGGTGCGTTCCCCGGGCGTCTACTTCGACCGCAGCCTGGACAAGACCGCCGGCAAGGAGGTCTTCTCCGTCAAGGTCATCCCGTCGCGCGGCGCCTGGCTCGAGTTCGACATCGACAAGCGCGACACCATCGGCGTCCGCATCGACCGCAAGCGCCGCCAGCCGGTCACCGTGCTGCTCAAGGCGCTGGGCTGGGACACCGAGCGCATCCGGCAGCAGTTCGCCTGGTCGCCGGTCCTGCTGGCGACCCTGGAGAAGGACCACATCGCCGGCACCGACGAGGCGCTGCTGGACATCTACCGCAAGCTGCGCCCGGGCGAGCCGCCGACCCGGGAGAGCGCCCAGGCCCTGCTGGACAACCTGTTCTTCAAGGACAAGCGCTACGACCTGGCCAAGGTCGGTCGCTACAAGCTGAACAAGAAGCTCGGTCTGGACGTCCCGGTGAGCACCGGCACGCTGACCGAGGACGACCTGGTGTCCACGGTCGAGTACCTGCTGCGCCTGCACGACGGCCAGGAGACCTGGGACGTCCGCGGCCAGGAGCTGCCGGTCGAGACCGACGACATCGACCACTTCGGCAACCGGCGCCTGCGCACGGTCGGCGAGCTGATCCAGAACCAGATCCGCGTCGGCCTGTCCCGCATGGAGCGCGTCGTCCGCGAGCGGATGACCACCCAGGACGTCGAGGCGATCACGCCGCAGACCCTGATCAACATCCGGCCGGTCGTCGCCTCCATCAAGGAGTTCTTCGGCACCAGCCAGCTGTCGCAGTTCATGGACCAGACCAACCCGCTGGCCGGCCTGACGCACAAGCGGCGGCTGTCCGCGCTGGGCCCGGGCGGTCTGTCCCGCGACCGCGCCTCGCTCGAGGTCCGCGACGTGCACCCGTCCCACTACGGCCGGATGTGCCCGATCGAGACGCCGGAAGGCCCGAACATCGGCCTGATCGGGTCGCTGTCCACCTTCGCCCGGGTGAACCCGTTCGGCTTCATCGAGACGCCGTACCGGCGGGTCGAGAACGGCGTCGTCACCGACCAGGTCGACTACCTGACGGCCGACGAGGAGGACCGCTTCGTCATCGCCCAGGCGACCGCCCGGCTCGACGCCGACGGCCGGCTGACCGAGGGCCGCGTGCTGGTCCGCCGCAAGGGCGGCGAGGTCGACCAGGTCGACCCGGCCGAGGTCGAGTACATGGACGTCTCGCCGCGCCAGACGGTGTCCGTGGCCACGGCCATGATCCCGTTCCTGGAGCACGACGAGGCCAACCGTGCGCTGATGGGCGCCAACATGCAGCGGCAGTCCGTCCCCTTGCTGCGCAGCGAGTCGCCGCTGGTCGGCACCGGCATGGAGGCCCGCGCGGCCAAGGACGCCGGCGACGTCGTGGTGGCGGAGAAGCCGGGGGTGGTCGAGGAGGTCACCGCCGACTACATCTCGGTGATGGCCGACGACGGCACGCACCGGACCTACCGGCTGCACAAGTTCCGCCGGTCGAACCAGGGCACCAGCTTCAACCAGAAGCCGATCGTCGAGGAGGGCCAGCGCGTCGAGGCCGGCTCGGTCATCGCCGACGGGCCCTGCACCGACGGCGGCGAGATGGCGCTCGGCAAGAACATGCTGGTCGCGTTCATGCCGTGGGAGGGCCACAACTACGAGGACGCGATCATCCTCTCGCAGCGCATCGTCCAGGACGACGTGCTGACCTCGATCCACATCGAGGAGCACGAGATCGACGCCCGGGACACCAAGCTGGGGCCCGAGGAGATCACCCGGGACATCCCGAACGTCTCCGAGGAGGTGCTGGCCGACCTCGACGAGCGCGGCATCATCCGCATCGGCGCCGAGGTGCAGGACGGCGACGTCCTGGTCGGCAAGGTCACCCCCAAGGGCGAGACCGAGCTGACCCCGGAGGAGCGGCTGCTGCGCGCGATCTTCGGCGAGAAGGCCCGGGAGGTCCGCGACACCTCGCTCAAGGTGCCGCACGGCGAGACCGGCAAGGTCATCGGCATCCGGGTGTTCAACCGCGACGACGACGGCGCCGAGCTGCCGCCGGGCGTGAACGAGCTGGTCCGGGTGTACGTCGCGCAGAAGCGCAAGATCCAGGACGGCGACAAGCTCGCCGGCCGGCACGGCAACAAGGGCGTCATCGGCAAGATCCTGCCGGTGGAGGACATGCCGTTCCTGCCGGACGGCACCCCGGTCGACATCGTGCTGAACCCGCACGGCGTCCCCCGCCGGATGAACGTCGGGCAGATCCTCGAGACCCACCTGGGCTGGGTGGCCAGCCAGGGCTGGGACGTCGAGGGCGCTCCGGGCTGGGCCGAGAACATCGCGGCCGAGGCCCGGCACGCCGAGCCGTTCACCAAGACCGCCACGCCGGTGTTCGACGGCGCCTCGGAGGAGGAGATCGTCGGGCTGCTGGGCGCGACGACCCCGACCCGGGACGGCGACCGGCTGGTCGGCACCGACGGCAAGGCCACGCTGCTGGACGGCCGCACGGGCGAGCCGTTCCCGTACCCGGTCGCGGTCGGCTACATGTACATCATCAAGCTGCTGCACCTGGTCGACGACAAGATCCACGCGCGGTCCACGGGCCCGTACTCGATGATCACGCAGCAGCCGCTGGGCGGGAAGGCGCAGTTCGGCGGCCAGCGCTTCGGTGAGATGGAGTGCTGGGCCATGCAGGCCTACGGCGCCGCCTACACGCTGCAGGAGCTGCTGACCATCAAGTCGGACGACATCGTCGGCCGGGTGAAGGTCTACGAGGCCATCGTCAAGGGCGAGAACATCCCGGAGCCGGGCATCCCGGAGTCCTTCAAGGTGTTGCTCAAGGAGCTGCAGGCCCTCTGCCTGAACGTCGAGGTGCTCTCCAGCGACGGCGTCGCGATCGAGATGCGGGACAGCGACGACGACGACCTCGAGCGGGCCGCGGCGAACCTGGGCATCAACCTGTCGCGCAACGAGTCCGCGTCCGTGGACGACCTGGTCAACTAGTCGACCGCCGCGCGACCCGGCCCCGTGCCGCACCGGAGACGGTGACGGCGCCGGGCCACCCGGAGCCCCTCGCCGGCGGGCCGGACCCCACTCTCCTCGGGGCCCGGCCCGCGGGCGGGGATCAGCAGTGAGCAGGCAGCACCAGCGCCACCGGTACCGCCGACACCCGGCCGGTCCAGCCCTCGATCCCCGCGGATCGCCAGGGCTCGGGTCGGCCACCTGAGACACAACAGACAGGGACGTGCATCCAGTGCTCGACGTCAACTTCTTCGACGAGCTGCGTATCGGACTCGCCAGCGCGGACGACATCCGCGCCTGGTCCCACGGCGAGGTCAAGAAGCCGGAGACGATCAACTACCGCACCCTCAAGCCCGAGAAGGACGGCCTCTTCTGCGAGAAGATCTTCGGCCCGACCCGGGACTGGGAGTGCGCCTGTGGCAAGTACAAGCGGGTCCGCTTCAAGGGCATCATCTGTGAGCGGTGCGGCGTGGAGGTCACCCGCGCCAAGGTCCGGCGCGAGCGCATGGGCCACATCGAGCTGGCCGCGCCGGTCACGCACATCTGGTACTTCAAGGGCGTCCCGAGCCGGTTGGGCTACCTGCTCGACCTGGCCCCCAAGGACCTCGAGAAGATCATCTACTTCGCGGCCTACCTGATCACCAGCGTCGACGACACGGCTCGGCACAACGACCTGCCGACCATCGAGGCCGAGATGTCGGTCGAGCGCAAGAACCTGGAGAACGCGCGCGACGCCGACCTGGACGCCCGTGCCAAGAAGCTCGAGGCCGACCTGGCCGAGCTCGAGGCCGAAGGTGCCAAGTCCGACGTGCGCCGCAAGGTCCGCGAGGGCGGCGAGCGGGAGCAGCGGCAGATCCGCGACCGGGCGCAGCGCGAGCTGGACCGGCTGGACGAGGTGCTGGACCTGTTCCGCAAGCTCAAGGTCCGCGACCTGATCGTCGACGAGCTGATCTACCGCGAGCTCGAGGACCGGTTCGGCGACTACTTCACCGGCGGCATGGGTGCCGAGGCCCTCAAGAAGATCATCGAGGACTTCGACATCGACGCCGAGGCGGAGTCGCTGCGCGACACCATCAAGAACGGCAAGGGTCAGCGCAAGATCCGGGCGATCAAGCGGCTGAAGGTGGTCGCGGCGTTCCAGTCGACGAACAACACGCCGCTGGGCATGGTGCTCGACTGCGTGCCGGTGATCCCGCCGGAGCTGCGGCCGATGGTCCAGCTCGACGGTGGGCGCTTCGCCACCTCGGACCTGAACGACCTGTACCGCCGCGTGATCAACCGGAACAACCGGCTCAAGCGGCTGATCGACCTCGGTGCGCCCGAGATCATCGTCAACAACGAGAAGCGGATGCTGCAGGAGGCCGTCGACGCGCTGTTCGACAACGGCCGCCGCGGCCGGCCGGTGACCGGTCCGGGCAACCGCCCGCTCAAGTCGCTGTCCGACCTGCTCAAGGGCAAGCAGGGCCGCTTCCGGCAGAACCTGCTCGGCAAGCGCGTGGACTACTCGGGCCGGTCGGTCATCGTCGTCGGCCCGCAGCTGCAGCTGCACCAGTGCGGCCTGCCGAAGCTGATGGCGCTCGAGCTGTTCAAGCCGTTCGTCATGAAGCGGCTGGTCGACCTGAACCACGCGCAGAACATCAAGTCCGCCAAGCGCATGGTGGAGCGGCAGCGGCCGCAGGTGTGGGACGTCCTGGAGGAGGTCATCGGGTCGCACCCGGTGCTGCTCAACCGGGCGCCGACGCTGCACCGGCTGGGCATCCAGGCCTTCGAGCCGCAGCTGGTCGAGGGCAAGGCCATCCAGCTGCACCCGCTGGTCTGCGCCGCGTTCAACGCCGACTTCGACGGTGACCAGATGGCGGTCCACCTGCCGCTGTCCGCCGAGGCCCAGGCCGAGGCGCGGGTGCTGATGCTCTCGAGCAACAACATCCTGTCGCCGGCGTCCGGCAAGCCGCTGGCCATGCCGTCGCTGGACCTGGTCACCGGCCTGTACTACCTGTGCGGGCTGGACCCGGAGGGCAAGGGCGCCGGGCTGGCGTTCTCGTCGTCGGCCGAGGCGATCATGGCGCGCGACGCCGGCCTGATCGACCTCCGGTCGCCGGTGAAGATCCGGCTGACCGACGTCGTGCCGAGCCCCGGCATGCAGCTGCCCGAGGACTGGACCTCGGGCGACCCGCTGATCGTCGACACCACGCTCGGCCGGGTTCTGTTCAACGAGCTGCTGCCGGCCGGCTACCCGTTCGTCAACGATGAGCTGCCCAAGAAGCGGCAGGCCGCCATCGTCAACGACCTGGCCGAGCACTACCCGATGTCCGTGGTGGCGCAGACGCTGGACAAGCTGAAGGAGGCGGGCTTCCACTGGGCCACCCGGTCCGGCATGACCGTCGCCATCGGCGACGTCGTGATCCCGGCCGCCAAGGCGGAGATCCTGGCCAAGTACGACCTCGAGGCGGAGCGCGTCGAGAAGGCGTTCCAGCGCGGCAACCTGTCCGCGGAGGAGCGCCGCGAGGACCTGGTCAAGATCTGGGAGGCCGCGACCGTCGAGATCGGCAAGGCGATCGAGACGGCGTACCCGAAGGGCAACCCGATCCACACGCTGGTCGCCGCGGGCGCGGCGGGCAACTGGATCCAGGTCCGGTCGCTGGCCGGCATGAAGGGCGTGGTGGCGAACTCCAAGGGCGTGCAGATCGCCCGGCCGATCCGGTCCTCGTTCCGCGAGGGTCTGTCGGTCCTGGAGTACTTCATCAACACGCACTCCGCCCGCAAGGGTCTGGCGGACACCGCCCTGCGCACCGCCGAGTCGGGCTACCTGACCCGCCGTCTGGTGGACGTCTCGCAGGACGTCATCGTCCGCGAGTCCGACTGCGGCACCGAGCGCGGTGTCGAGGAGCCGATCGCGCAGTGGGTGGGTTCCGGCGACAACGCCCGCCTGGTGGCGGACGAGTTCGTCGAGACCTCGGTCCAGGCGCGGGTCCTGGCGACGGACGTCGTCGGCCCCGACGGCACGGTCGTCCTCCCGGCCGGCACGGACATGCGCGAGGAGCACGTCCGGCTCGCGGTCGAGGCCGGTGTCACGACGGTCAAGGTCCGGTCGGTCCTCACCTGTGAGGCCGCGATCGGCACCTGCGCCGTCTGCTACGGCCGCAGCCTGGCCACCGGCCAGCTCGTCGACGTCGGCGAGGCGGTCGGCGTGGTCGCGGCGCAGTCCATCGGTGAGCCGGGTACGCAGCTGACCATGCGGACCTTCCACACCGGTGCCGCGTCGGGCTCGACGGACATCACCCAGGGTCTGCCCCGTGTGCAGGAGCTGTTCGAGGCCCGGATCCCCAAGGGCAAGGCGCCGATCGCCGACGCCGCGGGCCGGATCCGGATCGAGGACGCCGACAAGTTCCTGAAGATCACGATCGTGCCGGACGACGGCAGCGAAGAGGTCGTCTACGACAAGCTGCCCAAGACGCAGCGACTCGCCACCATCACGGTGGAGGGCAGCGAGCGGCTGCTGAACGACGGCGACCACGTCGAGGTCGGCCAGCAGCTGCTGGAGGGCAACGTCGACCCGCACGAGGTGCTCCGGGTGATGGGTCCCCGCCGGGTGCAGCTGCACCTGGTCCGGGAGGTCCAGGAGGTCTACCGCAGCCAGGGCGTGTCGATCCACGACAAGCACATCGAGGTCATCGTCCGGCAGATGCTGCGCCGGGTGACGATCATCGACTCGGGCTCGACGGAGTTCCTGCCGGGCGCGGTCGTGGAGCGCAAGGAGTTCGAGACCACCAACCGGCGGATGCTGGCGGAGGGCCTCGAGGCGGCCGCCGGCCGTCCGGCGCTGATGGGCATCACCAAGGCCTCGCTGGCGACGGAGTCGTGGCTGTCCGCGGCGTCGTTCCAGGAGACCACCCGGGTGCTCACCGACGCGGCGATCAACGCCAAGTCGGACAAGCTGGTGGGTCTGAAGGAGAACGTCATCATCGGCAAGCTGATCCCGGCCGGCACCGGCATCGCCCGGTACCGGGACATCCAGGTCCAGCCGACCGAGGAGGCCCGCGCGGCGGCGTACTCGCTGTCGTCGTTCGACGACACCTACTACGGCGCGGACGCCTTCGGTGCGGCCAGCGGTGCAGCGGTGCCGCTGGACGACTACGACATGGGACGCGACTACCGCTGACCCCACCGGTGACCGCCGGTCCTCCGGCGGTCACCGCGGTCGTCCCACGCAGAACGGGCCGGTTCCCCCCGGGGGAGCCGGCCCGTTCTGCGTCCTGCCCGCGTCCGGCGGTCAGGCCAGCACGACCTGACCGCCCTGGACCCGCACGGCCACCGCCGGCAGCGGCTCGTCCGCCGGCCCCTGCAGCACCGCACCGGTGCGGGTGTCGAACGCGGACCCGTGGCAGGGGCAGAGGAACCGGGTGCCCTGCGGACGGACCGTGCAGCCCTGGTGGGTGCACCGTGCCGAGAACGCCACCACCGTGGATGGTCCGCTGCGGGTGACGACCAGCTGCCGGCCGTCCGGGGCGGTGACCCCGGTCGCGCCGCCCTGCGGGATGTCCCCGACGGCCACCAGCCCGTCCACCGGAGCTGCGGTCGACGACCGCGCGGCCGAGCTGCGGCGCGTGCTCGACCGCCCGCCGCTGCCGGTGGATGCCGACGTGGCGGCCGACGCCGGAGTCGTCGGGTCGTCGGTCGTCGGGGTCGCGGTGCTCGCGCTGGTGGTCGCCGCGGCGGAGCTGGGGTCCGTCACCGCCGGGCTCGGCGGGGACGGCGTCGGAACGGCTCGGCCGGTCGAGGACGACGCGGTGGTCGACGACGACGCGGTGGTCGAGGACGACGCGGTGGCCGACCGGGTGGTGTCCGCCGTGGCGGTGCTGCCCGCGCCGGTCGTCGCGGCGGCCGCCGTCCCGGTGGGGGCCGCCGTCCCGCCGGACGTCCCCGCCGCCGGCGTCCCGGAACCGGTGCCGGACGCGTCGCCGGTGCCGGCGCCGCACGCCGCCACCACCACCGCACCGGCGCCGACGGCGGCGATCCGCAGGGCCTGCCGGCGGCTGGTGGGGTGCGCGGAAGGGCGACCGCCGCGATCGAGGAGCGTGGCCGGGAACCCGCCGGGCCGACCGCCGACCGGCCCGTCACCGACCACCCGGGCCGCCGGACCCGTCGGTCCCGCCGGGCCGGTGCCCGTCGGACCCGCCGAGAGCTCCGGTCCGGTGATCGACCCGGGCGATCCCGGCGTCGGCTCAGTCTGCAACGACCTGGCCGTTCTTGACCGTGACCGGGACCTCGGTGAGCCCCTTGGTGGCGGGGCCGTTGAGCACCGCACCGGTCGTGGTGTTGAACCGCGACCCGTGGCACGGGCAGTTCAGGTCGCTGCTGGCGGGCTGGACGGTGCACCCCTGGTGCGGGCACAGCGCGGAGAAGGCCACGGCGGTGCCGGCGGTGGGCTGGGCGATGATCAGGGGCTTCCCGTTGGCGTCGGACGCGCTGACCGCCGCGCCGACCGGGACGTCGGCCAGCGCGACGAGCCCGGTGCCACCCGAACCGGCCGCGCCGCCGGCGGTGCCCGTGCCGCTCGAGGACGACGACGCCGACGATGCCGACGACGGGGTGCTGGAGCTGTCCGAGCCGCACGCCGCCAGCGCCAGCGCGCCGGCGCCGAGCCCGGCCACCTTCAGGGCCTGCCGGCGCGACGCGCAGAGCGGCAGTCCCGACGCGGCACGGGGGAGCGGGCAGTCGGCGGCCCGGTGGTCCTCGTCGGTCTGCGGGCGGGTGACTGGATTCGCTGTCATGGTGTGGTCAACGAACGGCCACGGCGGATGGTTCACCGTTCAAGCTGTGAGCAGCCTGTCCGGTGAACCATCCGGCGCCGGCCGTCGTGGGAACGGGTGGAGCGGCGGACGTGGCCGGTCCGCGACGCCCGAATCCCGGGCGCCGACCCGACCGGGCGGCCCGTCCTGTCCGAGGAGAGCGGTGGAACGCGACGCGGAACTGATGCGCAGCCTGCACGACCAGCACGCGCCCGCGCTGTGGTCCTTCGCCCTCCGGCTGACCGGCGGCGACCACGACCGGGCACAGGACGTCGTGCAGGAGACGCTGCTGCGCGCCTGGCGGGCGCCGGAGGCGCTGTCCCGGCCGGACAGTTCGGCGCGCAGCTGGCTGTTCACGGTGGCGCGCAACATCGTTGTCGACCAGTGGCGTGCCGGCCGGCGGCGGCCGGAGGACGTCCGGGACGAGGTGCCGGACCTGCCGGACCCAGCCGGGCAGGACAGCACCGACACCGTCCTGCAGTCGATGCTGGTGGGGGAGGCGCTGCGCAAGCTGTCGCCGGAGCACCGGCAGGTGCTGCTCGAGTGCTACTACCGGGGATCGACGGCCCCGCAGGCCGCGGCCCGGATCGGCATCCCGGTCGGCACCGTGAAGTCGCGCACCCACTTCGCGCTGCACGCGCTGCGCCTGAACCTGCAGGAGATGGGGGTGATCCCGTGATGGGCCACCGCGACGACGCGGCCGGCGACGAGATCTGCCTGGACGACGCGTCCTATGTGCTCGGCTCGTTGACTCCGGCGGACCGGCAGGTGTTCGAGCGGCACCTGGCGGGGTGCCCGCGGTGCCAGCAGTCCGTGCAACGGCTCGCCGGCATGCCCGGTCTGCTCGCCCTGGTCGGGCCGGAGGCTCTCGAGGATCCGCCGCTGCCCGGCTCGCCCGCTGCCGTCGGGACGGGCACCGGGCCGGTGCCGCAGGCGGCCCCGCACGCGGCGCCGCCGCACCTGCTCCCCGCGCTGCTCGACGAGGTCGCCGCGCAGCGCCGTCGCCGCCGCTGGCTGGTCGGATCGGTGTCCGTCCTGGCCGCGGCCTGCGCGGTGGCACTGGCAGTGGTGCTCGCCGTGCGGCCGTGGGCGGCCGGGACCGGCGCCGGGTCGACGCCGGTGGCGCAGGGCGAGCAGGTCCCGCTGGTGCAGACCACGCCGGGCCCGCTGGGCGTCACGGTGGCGCTGGACGCCAAGCGGTGGGGGACCAACGTGACGGTCGTGTGCTCCTACGAGGGGGGCACCTACGACCGCGACGGCTACAAGCTGGTGTTCGTGGACCGCCAGCAGCGGGAGTCGGTGGCCGCCTCGTGGATGTCCACCGGCGGGCGGGCGACGATCCCCGGCTCCAGCGACCTGCAGGTCTCGGACATCGCCGAGGTCCGGGTGCTGCACGACGGGGCGGTCATCCTGCACGGCACGCCCTGACCGAGGTGCACGGCACGCCCTGACACCACCCGGGGCGGTCATCCTGCACGGCACGCCCTGACCGAGGTGCACGGCACGCCCCGACACCACCCGGCCACCCTGGCGCGGACGCGACAGCGGCCCGGCGGGTGTCCGCCGGGCCGCTGTGGGTGGTGCCATGTCCGGTGCCGCCGGTCCGTCCGCTCCGGCGGCACCGGCCTGCTCAGCGCGCCGGCTGACCCACGAGCGCGGTGAGGGTCGCCCGCGATCCGGCCCGGTGCAGCGAGTCCAGCGCCGCCAGGTACGGCTCGGTGAACCGCGGCTCGTCGACCAGGTCGCCGAACACCGCCCGCTGCCGGACGAAGGCCAGCGGGTCGTCCCGCTGGGTGCGCGCCACGGCCGTCAGCGACTCCGCGAGCCGGTCCACCACGGTGATCGGCTCGCCCTGCTCGTCGACCGCCTCGGCGTACCGGGCCCAGCTGGCCACGATGGCCGACGCCAGCGGCGAGGGCCGGCCGGCCGCCAGGTTCTCCCGGATCACCGGCAGCACCCACTTCGGGATCCGGTCGGAGCTCTCCGCGCACAGCCGCGCCACCGTGTCCCGCACCCCGGCGTTGGAGAACCGCTCGATGAGCTGGTGCTTGTAGGCGTCCAGGTCGATGCCCGGCACCGGCGCGAGCGTGGGCGTGGCCTCCCGGTCCATGTAGTCGAGCAGGAACCGGGCGAACAGGGGGTCCTGCGCCACCTCGTGCACCAGCCGGTACCCGGCCAGGTAGCCGAAGTAGCACAGGCCCTGGTGGCTGGCGTTGAGCAGCCGGAGCTTCATCAGCTCGTACGGCTCGACGTCGGCGACGACCTGCACCCCGACGTCCTCCAGCGGCGGCCGGCCGAGGGTGAACCGGTCCTCCAGCACCCACTGGGTGAACGGCTCGCAGACCACCGGCCAGCCGTCCTGCACGTCGTACCGGCGGGCGATCTCGGCGCGGTCCTCGTCGGTGGTGGCCGGAGTGATCCGGTCGACCATCGAGTTGGGGAAGGCCACCTCGGCGGAGATCCACCCGGCCAGCTCGGGGTCGCGGAGCCGGGCGAACGCGGTGAACATCCGCTGCGCCACGTGCCCGTTGCCCTGGATGTTGTCGCAGGACATGACCGTGAACGGGGTGATGCCCCGGGCCCGGCGCCGGGCCAGCGCCTCGACGACGAGCCCGAACGTGGTCCGCGGGGTGGCGCCCGGTTGCAGGTCCGCCTGCACCGCGGGGTTGTCCGCGTCGAACTCGCCGGTGACCGCGTGGAAGTTGTAGCCGCCCTCGGTGACCGTCAGCGAGACGATCCGGATGGCCGGGTCGGCCATCTTCTCGATCACGGCCTCCGGGTCGTCGGGCGCAAGGAGGTACTCGACGATCGAGCCGATGACCCGCGGCTCCCAGGAGCCGTCCGGCGCCTTGAGCACCAGGGTGTACAGGCAGTCCTGCTCGTCCATGACGGCCTTCATCCGGGCGTCGGACGGCAGCACCCCGACGCCGCAGATGCCCCAGTCCGTCGCGGTCCCGGACTCGAGCAGCCGGTCGACGTACATGGCCTGGTGCGCGCGGTGGAAGCCGCCCACGCCGATGTGCACGATGCCGGCCGTCACCGCAGACCGGTCGTAGCCCGGGACCGGGACGTCGAGCTGGTCGAGGGTGTCGGTGCGCAGCGGCGTCATCACTTCACCGCACCCAGCGACAGGCCCTGCACCAGCTTGTCCTGCGCGGCGAACCCGGCGATGAGCACCGGGATCGACACGGCGAACGCCCCGGCGCTGAGCTTGCCCAGGAACAGCGCCTGGCTGGTGACCAGGCTGGGCAGGAACGCCGGCAGGGTCTGCGCGTTCTCGGTGCTGGTCAGCACGTTCACCAGGAAGAGCTCGTTCCACGAGAAGATGAAGCAGATCAGCGAGGTGGCCGCGATACCGGGCATGGCGATCGGCGCGATGACCCGGAGCAGGGTCTTGATCAGGCCGGCGCCGTCCAGCGAGGCCGCCTCGAACAGCGCCGGCGGGATGTCGGCGAGGAACGAGCGCATCATCCAGACCGCGATCGGCAGATTCATCGCCGTGTACAGGATGATGATGAACCAGATCTGGTTCAGGCCGCCGGTCGCCTTGGCGATCAGGAACAGCGGCACCAGACCGGCGGCGGCCGGCAGGAACTTGGTCGACAGGAAGAAGAACATGACGTCGGTCCACTTGGAGACCGGCTTCACGGCCAGCGCGTAGGCAGCCGGGATGGCCAGCGCCAGCACCAGCAGCGTCGAGATCACGGACGCGAGCACCGAGTTGATGACGAACGGCCACACGCTCTGGCCGCTGCTCGCCCCGAAGAACTCGCGGTATCCGTGCAGCGTCAGCGGCGCGAAGTACTGCGGCGTGTTCAGGGTGGCCTGGACCTCCGGGTGGAAGCTGGTCAGCACCATGAAGAAGATCGGCGCGAGGAAGATCAGCCCGATCACCCAGGTCAGCACGCTGAGCAGGACGCCGCCGGCACCGCGCCGGCCGTCCCGCGGGGAGGCCGCCGGCGCTGCGTGCGCCGTGGTGGTGGGTGACGCGGTGGCCACGGGCGCGCTCATCGGGCGTTCTCCTCACGGAAGAGGCTGGAGACCGTGCGCAGCGCGAAGGTGGCGATGACGATCGTCGCGATGACGATCACCACGCCCTGCGCGGAGGCCAGGCCGTAGTCACCGGCCGCGTTCACGGTCTTGTAGATCAGGTACGGGATGTTCTCGGTGTTCGGGTTGTCCTTGGTCAGCTGGTAGACGTAGTCGAAGTTCTGGATGATGTAGATGCCGCCGAGCAGGCCGGCCAGCTCCAGGTACTGCCGCATGTGCGGCAGCGTCAGGTTCCGGAACACCTGCCAGCCGGTCGCGCCGTCCACGGCGGCCGCCTCCAGGATGTCGCCGGGACGGGACTGCAGCCCGGCCAGCAGGATCAGGGTCATGAACGGCGTCCACTGCCAGATCAGGGCGATCTCGACGGCCAGCAGCGGGTGCTTGCTGACCAGCGTCACCGTCGACGCCGGGGCGTCGGGGTGGAACCAGTGGTTGACCATGGTGGCGATGCCCGACAGCAGGCCCTGCTGGGCGTCGAAGATGCCGTAGCGCCAGAACAGCGCGGCCGCGACCGGGACGATGAGGAACGGCGCGATCATCATCGTGCGGACCGCGGCGCGGCCCCAGAAGCGCCGGTTCAGCAGCAGGGCGATGCCGAGCCCGAAGACCAGCGACACCAGCACGACGACGAGGACCAGCTGGGCGGTGTGCCAGAGGTCGAGCAGCGTCGACTTGGTGGTGAACACCCGCTCGAAGTTGTTGAGCGTCCATCCCGAGAGCCGGGGACGGTTGGCGTTCCACTTCCGGAACGAGATCCAGATCGTCACCAGGAACGGGATCTGCGTGACGACGATGGTGAAGATGAGGGCCGGCAGCAAGGGGATCCGGCGGACCCACTTCTCCTTTTTGGCCTTCCGGTTGACGTCCGCGGCGACGCCGGACGACACCGCCGTCTGCTTCTCCTGGACGGCGGTCATGTCACACCAATCTCTCTCACGGGAACCTCCAGTGGTCCGGTGACGTGCGGCTCGGGGTGGGCTCGGGAGTGGGTTCGCGGCCGCCGGGCCGTCCCGCAGGACGGGCCCGGCGGCCGCCGGGCCGG
>NZ_BMNA01000004.1:142242-338079 GCF_014646215.1 Nakamurella endophytica | reverse complement strand
TGGGCCGACCGGCGGCCCGGCCGGACGCCCGGCCGGGCCGCAGGGGACCCGTCACATCACTTGTAGGTGTCGCCGATCGCCTGGGCCTGCGACTGGGTGTCGTTCGCCCAGTCGTCGACCGAGCCGTTGCCCGCCAGGACGTTGGCGGCCAGCGTGCCGGTCACCTTGTTGCCGAAGTCGGTGAACTCGGGGATGTCCACGAACTGGATGCCCACGGTCGGCCGCGGCTGGGTGCCCGGGTTCGTCGGGTCGGCGTTCTTCAGCGCGGTCAGCGTGGCCGGGGCGAAGGCCTCGGCGGCGGCGGTGTACTTGGGGTTGGAGTACAGCGACGTGCGCTTGCCGGCCGGGACGCGGGCCCAGTCGAGCTGGGTGCCGACCTCGTTCTCGTAGGCGGACGAGGACGCCCACGAGATGAACTGCCAGGCGGCGTCCTGGTTCTTCGACGCCTTCTCGATCGCCCAGGACCAGGCGTACAGCCAGCCGGAGGCCTTGGTCTCCTTGACCGGGGCCTGGACGTAGCCGATCTTGCCCTTCACCGGCGAGTCGCTGGCCTCCAGCGAACCGGCGGCCGAGGTCGCGTCGTACCACATCGCGACCTTGCCCTGCTGCAGCGCGTTCAGGCACTCCGGGAAGCTGGCCTGGTCGGGGCTGACCTCACCGTGCTGCTTGACCAGGTTGACGTAGAAGTTGACCGCGTCCTTGAAGGGCTGGGCCGTCACCTGGGCGTTCCAGTCCTTGTCCCACCAGGTGCCACCGAAGGTGTTGATGACGGTGGTCAGCGGGGCGCCGAAGTCGCCCCATCCGGGCTTGCCGCGCAGGCAGATGCCCTTCATGCCGGGCTGGGCGCCGTCGACCTTGGCGGCCGCGTCCGCGACCTCGTCCCAGGTCGGCGTGTCCTTGAGGGTGATGCCCTTGGACTGCAGGACGTCCTTGCGGTACATCAGGAACGACGACTCGCCGTAGAACGGCTCGCCGTACAGCTTGCCGTCGACGGTCAGCGAGTTGGTGAACGCCGGGAAGATGTCCGCCTGGTTGAAGCCGGCGTCGTTCTTGGCGTACTCGGTCAGGTCGGCCATCCAGTCGTTGCCCGCGTAGATCGGGATCTCGAAGTTGGACAGCGTCGCGACGTCGTACTGGCCGGACTGGTTCTTGAACTCCAGCGAGGCCTTGTCCCGCATGTCGCCCTCGGGCAGCACGGTGTAGTTGACCTTGATGCCGGTCTTGGCTGTGAAGTTGGCCTCGGTCAGCTTCTGCAGGTCGATCATCTGCGGGTTGTTGACCATCAGCACGTTGATGGTCTTGCCGTCGGTGTTCGGGTTGCGGGTCGGTTCGCCGCCGCCACCGGTGCCGCCGCCGGAGGTGGGCGCCGAGGACGAGCCGGAGCCGGAGCCGCCGGACGAGGCGACCGAGCCGGCCGACGAGGACGCCGTGTCCGACCCCGACGCGGTCGCCGAACCGGAGCCGGTGTCAGCGGACGACGAGGACGACGAGGACGACTCGGAGGAGGACGAGGACGAGGCCGAGGACGACGAGCTGCCCCCGGAGTTGTCGCTCGACCCGCACGCCGCGGTGACGGTCAGCAGGACGGCACAGCCGGCTGCCGCGACGACGTGCGGTGCCTTCTTCCATCTCATGGATGCTGCTTCCTTTCGTTGGGGTCCCCGCCCGGGCGGGCGGGGTGGACGGACAGCCGGCGCGGGGCCGGGACGGGGGTGGGACCTGCGGGCCCGGTCGGGTCCTGGTGGGCGACCGGACCGGGCGGGTGCTGTCGGGCGGCGGTGGCCGGGGGACAGGGCGGCGCCGGGACAGCGGCGGCGCGCGCCCGGGGGGCTCACACGCGGACCACCTGCGGTCCGAGTGCGCTGTACCGGTGCGCCTCGTGGGCGGACAGTCCGGTGTCGGTGACCAGGGACTCGAAGTCGTGGACGTCGGCGAACCGGCAGAAGCTCGTCACGCCGAACTTGGTGTGCACGCCGACGAAGATCCGCCGGCGGGACACCGCCGCGGCCTTGGCCTTGACCTCGGCGACGGCCGTGCTGGGAACCGTCAGCCCGCGGTCCCGGTTGATCCCGTTGGCGCCGAGGATGGCCAGGTCCAATGCGAACTGGCCGAGCATCGCGGTCGCCCAGTGGTCGACGGTGCCGAGGGTGCCGCCACGCACCCGGCCGCCGAGCAGCAGCACCTCGATCTGCGGGCTCTGCGCCAGCGTGGCGGCGGCGGACAGCGACGCGGTGACGACCGTCATCGCGCGGCCGAGCCGGGTCAGCTCCTCCGCCACCAGCGCCGGCGTGAAGCCCTCGTCGACGAAGACCGTCTCGGCCGGTCCGAGCTGCTCCACCGTCGCGCGGGCGATCCGCCGCTTCTCGGCGACCAGCGACTCCGACCGGCGGGCGAGGTTGGACTCGAAGCCGGCACCTTCGACGGGGTAGGCGCCGCCGTGGGTGCGGCGCAGCAGGCCGTGGTCCTCCAGGACCTTGAGGTCGCGGCGGACCGTCTCCGCGGCCACGTCCAGCTCGTCGGCGAGGTCGGTGACGGCGATGTGCCCGGCGCCGCGGGCCTGGGCCAGGATGTGCCGCCGGCGCTCGTCGCCCGGGCGACCCGACATGTGCATCCCTCCCGTCTCGACGACTCCGGCGACCGCGGGCCACATCCGAGGGTCCGACCAGTGTCGACCTCCGATGTGTGCTGGGCCACATCGCCGCGGCACCATCACAACAAACATGGATCACACCGGTCCAGTGGGGGTGCCCACATCCGGTGACCAGTTTCTGCCCGGAAACGGGCAGTGCTCGCTGGCATCAGTGCAGGTCAACTCTTGTGGTGGGCCGATCGACCGCCCGATCGGACCGGCCCTGCTGATCGTTTGCTGTGGCGCTGGGCCGGAACCGGACACCTCGGCGCCCGCTCCGTGGCGGGCGGGGCGTGGTCTCGGATCGATCACGGTTCTCTGCCGGCCGGCGGGACACGGTCGTCGGACACGCGTCGGACACGGTCGTCGCGCACGTGGCGGGGCCGAACCGGGCGGTCGGACGCCGCCGGGGCGCCGGCCGGGTAGACTGACCCGGTCCCAGCGCTGTGGTCTGGCTTGCCGTCGTGACCGTCCCGGTCGCGCACGGGAGCCGGGCCGGCACCACATCCGTGGTGCCCAGCCTGTGAGCGGTCATCGGCACACCGGGTCCCTCGGATCCGGTAGGCTGGCACGTCGGCCCTCACGCTGGGCTAGTCGCGCGTGCGCAGGACGGCCTCGGTCGGCAGGCGCCCGGTCGGGTCGTCGCGGTCCCCGGGCCGGTCGACGCGGCGCCGCTCCGCCGCCGCGACCGCACCACCGCTGCACCTTCGGACCCACCGCCCGTGGGTCCACCGGCCGGGTCCCGCCCGGCCGGGCACCACTCGATCGCCCCAGCCACAACCGCGGCGGGACAGCACCGGGTCCCCGGCCGCGCTCCGCGCCGACCGACCCGGACGAAGGAAAGAGAAGCTCCGCTCCGATGCCCACGATCCAGCAGCTGGTCCGTAAGGGTCGCCAGGACAAGACGACCAAGACCAAGACGCCGGCCCTCAAGGGGAGCCCGCAGCGCCGCGGTGTCTGCACCCGCGTCTACACCACCACGCCGAAGAAGCCGAACTCCGCGCTCCGCAAGGTGGCGCGCGTCCGGCTGACCAGCCAGGTCGAGGTGACCGCCTACATCCCGGGCGAGGGCCACAACCTGCAGGAGCACTCGATCGTGCTGGTCCGCGGCGGTCGGGTGAAGGACCTCCCCGGCGTCCGTTACAAGATCATCCGCGGCTCGCTGGACACGCAGGGCGTCAAGAACCGCAAGCAGGCTCGCAGCCGGTACGGCGCGAAGAAGGAGAAGAGCTGACATGCCCCGCAAGGGTCCCGCGCCGAAGCGGCCGTTGATGGCCGACCCGGTCTACAACTCCCCGCTGGTCACCCAGCTGGTCAACAAGGTGCTGCAGGACGGCAAGCGCTCGATCGCCCAGTCGATCGTCTACGGCGCCCTCGAGGGCTGCCGCGAGAAGAGCGGCACCGACCCCGTCGCGACGCTCAAGCGTGCGCTCGACAACGTCAAGCCCGCGCTGGAGGTCAAGAGCCGCCGCGTCGGCGGCGCGACCTACCAGGTCCCGGTCGAGGTCCGCACCCCGCGGCAGACCACGCTGGCGCTGCGCTGGCTGGTGGGCTACTCCAAGGCCCGCCGCGAGAAGACGATGACCGAGCGGCTGATGAACGAGCTGCTGGACGCCAGCAACGGGCTCGGCGCCTCGGTCAAGCGTCGCGAGGACACCCACAAGATGGCCGAGTCGAACAAGGCGTTCGCCCACTACCGCTGGTAGCACACCGGCGCCGGAGCGTCCTGCCCGAGTGTCCTGACCTGGGACGTTCGGGAACAATCGAGGACGTTCCGGCGCTGTACCCGGTGCCGCCCCACCACCCCGGGGACAGGCACCCCCTTCTGAAGACGAGGTAGACACCGCAGTGGCACCCACCGCCCTCGACAAGGTCCGCAACATCGGGATCATGGCGCACATCGACGCGGGCAAGACCACCACGACCGAGCGCATCCTGTTCTACACCGGCCGCACCTACAAGATCGGTGAGGTCCACGAGGGCGCCGCCGTCATGGACTGGATGGAGCAGGAGCAGGAGCGGGGGATCACCATCACCTCCGCCGCCACCACGGCCCAATGGAAGGGCCACAAGATCAACATCATCGACACGCCCGGCCACGTCGACTTCACGGTCGAGGTCGAGCGGTCGCTGCGGGTCCTGGACGGTGCGGTGGCGGTCTACGACGGTGTCGCCGGTGTCGAGCCGCAGACCGAGCAGGTCTGGCGGCAGGCGGAGAAGTACCACGTGCCGCGGATGTGCTTCGTCAACAAGCTCGACCGCACCGGTGCGAACTTCTTCCGCTGCGTCGACATGATGGTCGAGCGGCTCGGCGCCACCCCTGCGGTGCTGCAGCTGCCGATCGGCAACGAGGCGGACTTCATCGGCGTGGTCGACCTGCTGCACATGCGGGCGCTGACCTGGCGCGGCGAGACCGTCAAGGGTGAGGACTACACGGTCGAGGAGATCCCGGCCGACCTGGCCGACCAGGCCCGCGAGTACCGCGACAAGCTGGTCGAGACCATCGCCGAGAACGACGACGAGGCCATGGAGAAGTTCCTCGAGGGCGAGGAGCTCTCGGTCGAGGAGCTGACCGCGGCGCTGCGCCGGGCGACCATCGCCGGCAAGGTCAACCCCGTGCTCTGCGGGTCCGCGTTCAAGAACAAGGGCGTCCAGCCGATGCTCGACGCGGTGGTGGCCTACCTGCCGTCGCCGATCGACATCGGTGCGGTCCACGGCACTCTGCAGGACGGCGTGACCCCGGCCGAGCGCGAGCCCGACCCCAAGGCCGAGTTCTCCGGTCTGGCGTTCAAGGTGGCGACCGACCCGCACCTGGGCAAGCTGACCTTCGTCCGCGTGTACTCCGGCACGCTCAACAGCGGCACCCAGGTCGTCAACGCGACCAAGGACCGCAAGGAGCGGATCGGCAAGATCTACCAGATGCACGCGAACAAGCGTGAGGAGCTGTCGTCGGTCGGCGCCGGCGACATCTGCGCGGTGATGGGTCTGAAGCAGACCACCACCGGGGACACCCTGGCGGATCCGGCGCACCCGATTGTGCTGGAGAGCATGAGCTTCCCCGACCCGGTCATCTCGGTCGCCATCGAGCCGAAGACCAAGTCGGACCAGGAGAAGCTGGGCACGGCCATCCAGAAGCTGGCCGAGGAGGACCCGACCTTCAAGGTCCGCAACGACGAGGAGACCGGCCAGACGGTCATCTCCGGCATGGGCGAGCTCCACCTCGACATCCTGGTGGACCGCATGCGCCGGGAGTTCAGCGTCGAGGCCAACATCGGCAAGCCGCAGGTCGCCTACCGGGAGACCATCCGCGGCACGGTGGACCGGCTGGACTACACCCACAAGAAGCAGACGGGTGGCTCCGGCCAGTTCGCCAAGGTGCAGATCAAGGTCGAGCCGCTGGACATGGCCGCCGCCGAGGGGGCGACCTACGAGTTCGTCAACGAGGTCACCGGTGGCCGCATCCCGAAGGAGTACATCCCTTCGGTCGACGCGGGCGCCCAGGACGCGCTGCAGTACGGCGTGCTCGCCGGCTACCCGATGCTCGGTGTCAAGCTGACCCTGATGGACGGCGCCTACCACGAGGTCGACTCGTCGGAGATGGCCTTCAAGATCGCCGGTTCGATGGCGATGAAGGAGGCCGCGCGCAAGGCCAAGCCGGTCCTGCTCGAGCCGATGATGAGCGTCGAGGTGGTCACGCCCGAGGACAACATGGGCGACGTGATCGGCGACCTGAACTCCCGGCGTGGCCAGATCCAGGCCATGTCCGAGCGGTCCGGGGCCCGCGTGGTGACCGCGCTGGTGCCGCTCTCGGAGATGTTCGGCTACGTCGGCGACCTGCGGTCGCGGACCCAGGGTCGCGCGAGCTACTCCATGGTGTTCGATTCGTACGCCGAGGTGCCGCAGAACGTGGCCAAGGAAGTGATCGCGAAGGCGACCGGCGAGTGATCGCCCGTGCCGCTCCCGGCGGGAACAGTCCCGCCGGGGCGGCACAGCCCGGGGCGTTGCCCCACACAGACGCGGTGCGGCGGCCAGCCGCCGCACCAAGGGTCCGGAGTCGTGCACAGAGCGGCCGGTCCAGATCTACCCACCCACGCCCCGCGGTCTGACCCAGACGCAAGGCGCAAGAGTCCTGAGGAGGACAAGCAGTGGCGAAGGCGAAGTTCGACCGGAGCAAGCCGCACGTCAACATCGGCACCATCGGTCACGTCGACCACGGCAAGACCACGCTGACGGCCGCCATCACCAAGGTGCTGGCCGACAAGTACCCGACCATCAACACCGCCTCGGCCTTCGACCAGATCGACAAGGCCCCCGAGGAGCGGCAGCGCGGCATCACCATCAACATCGCGCACGTCGAGTACTCGACCGAGAAGCGTCACTACGCCCACGTGGACGCCCCGGGTCACGCCGACTACATCAAGAACATGATCACCGGCGCGGCCCAGATGGACGGCGCGATCCTCGTGGTCGCGGCGACCGACGGCCCGATGCCGCAGACCAAGGAGCACGTGCTGCTGGCCCGCCAGGTCGGTGTGCCCTACATCCTGGTCGCGCTGAACAAGGCCGACATGGTCGACGACGAGGAGATCCTGGAGCTCGTCGAGCTCGAGGTCCGCGAGCTGCTGTCCTCGCAGGAGTTCCCCGGCGACGACGCCCCGGTCATCCGGACCTCCGGTCTGAAGGCCCTCGAGGGTGACCCGCAGTGGGTCAAGACCGTCGAGGAGCTCATGGACGCGGTCGACGAGTCGATCCCGGAGCCGGAGCGCGACACCGACAAGCCGTTCCTGATGCCGATCGAGGACGTCTTCACCATCACCGGCCGTGGCACCGTGGTGACCGGCAAGGTGGAGCGCGGCACGATCAACGTCAACTCGACGGTGGAGATCGTCGGCATCAAGCCGAAGTCCTTCCAGACGACGGTCACCGGCATCGAGATGTTCCGCAAGCTGCTCGACTCGGCGCAGGCGGGCGACAACGCCGGTCTGCTGCTCCGCGGCACCAAGCGCGAGGAGGTGGAGCGCGGCCAGGTCGTCGTCAAGCCGGGCTCGATCACCCCGCACACCGAGTTCGAGGCCCAGGTCTACATCCTGGGCAAGGACGAGGGCGGCCGGCACACGCCGTTCTTCAACAACTACCGCCCGCAGTTCTTCTTCCGGACGACGGACGTGACCGGCGTGGTGAACCTCCCCGAGGGCACCGAGATGGTCATGCCCGGCGACACCACCGAGATGAAGGTCCAGCTGATCCAGCCGATCGCCATCGAGGAAGGCCTGCGCTTCGCCATCCGCGAGGGCGGCCGCACCGTCGGTGCCGGCTCGGTCACCAAGATCGTCAAGTAGTACCCCCGCCGTCCCCGGACGGAACAGCGCAGAGGCCCCGCCGTGCTCGTCACGGCGGGGCCTCTGCCGTTCAACGGGGCGAGCGGTGGTGCGGGTCGAGGGGCCGCGGTGCGGTCCCCGGCGGTGTCGGCGCCGACGTGCGCGAGCGGGTCAGCAATGCGCGGGCGGACCGTGCCGACACCGCACAGCCCGAGCGAGGTCGTCGGTGGCCCGTCCCCCGCCGTAGCCGGTCGGAGGGCAGCGCATCCCCACGCACCGGCCGCCCGAGGCAGTGGTCGGTCACCGCGGAGCAGCACCGCCGAGGGCGGCTTCGCGACTCACGGGCTGCAGCGCCTGGAGGAAAGCCCCGAGGACGGCCCGGCCCGCCCGGCGGCATCCGGGGGGCGCGGCCGTCCCGGCGACGCCGGTGCACTTCGCGGGCGTGGCGGACGGACAGCAGAGCCGACCGGTGCCGCTCAGCGGGCGGAACGGACCCGCCGCCGGCGGCGGCGGATGACCCAGGTGTTGCCGTCGGCCGTGGGGCGGTGGTGCAGCTCGTCGACGGCCGCCCGGGCCATCGCCAGTCCGCGGCCGCTCTCGGCCATCTCGTCGGGCATGTGCACCCGGGACAGGTCGAGCCGCACCGGCGTCCCGGAGTCGCTGAAATCGGCCTGCAGGACCGCGGAGTCGGCCTGCACCGCCAGGTCGAAGGACCACTCGGGCCCACGCCGGCTGTGCGCCACGATGTTCCCGGCCACCTCCAGCACGGCCAGCTCGAAGCCTATGCGGTCGGTGTCGTCGAGGTCGTCCAGCTGCGACCACAGCTCGTCCAGCAGCAGGTGCACGCGGTCCAGGCTCTCCACGTCCGTGCAGCGCTGCAGGCGGAGCGCGACCGGCGTGCCCGCGGTCATGCCAGGCTCTCGGCGACGCTCGGGTACGGGCGCAGCACCCGCAGCATGTTGGTCAGCTGCAGCACGGTGGTGACCTGCTTGCCCGGCCGGGCGATGCGCAGGTCGCCGCCGGCGGACCGGGCCGTCTTCAGCCCCGCGATCAGGGCGCCCAGGCCCGACGAGTCGATGAAGTCCGTGGCGCCCAGGTCGACCACGACGGTCGGGCGGTGGTGCTCGGTGACCGTCGTGGCGATCAGCTCCCGCAGTTTGGGTGCGGCCACCATGTTGAGCCGACCCGCGGCGGTGATGACGGCGGCCCCGTCGGTGGGGTAGTCCACGTCGAAGTTCATGACAGCTGTGCCTCTTTCTCACTGACGGTGGGGACGGCCGGGACGGATCCGGCCGGGACGGGCGCGTCGTGCCCGCGGTAGCGCGCCGCCTTGACCACGGCGGACAGCAGGACGACGTCGTAGGCGACCCAGAGCAGATTGACCAGGGTGCCGCTGACGGTGGCCACGCCGGCCGCCATCCGGGCGGTGCCGACGACGGCGGCGACGACCAGCACGGCCATCGTGACGAGCTGGACCCGCACCAGGCGCCACTGCGGCCGCCACTCCTGCCGGACCTTCGGGGTGACCGCGAAGCCGAGCGGCCGGCCGAAGACCACGTTGCGGACGGCGGTGGTGCACGCCCGGATCCACACGGGGAACAGCGCGAGGCTGTACTGCTGCCCGCGCCAGGTGCGGTGACCCCGCGAGATGACCAGGAACAGCAGCTGGTTCACCAGCAGGAAGGGCAGCAGCCGGGCGAAGAAGTCGACGCTGAACGCGGTGACCGGGAGGACGCCGAAGCACAGGTAGATGACCGGAGCGGCCAGGTACACCAGCGCCGCGAAGCCGGACAGGTAGCTCCACATCGTCGCGAAGTACATGAGCCGCTGGGTGCCGCTGAGACCTCGTTGGAGCAACGGGTTCTCGCGCAGCATCACCTGGATCGTGCCCTGCGCCCAGCGCAGCCGCTGGGTCAGCATGGTGCCCAGGTCCTCCGGTGCCAGGCCGAAGGCGAGCGGTTCGTGGTGGTAGACGGTGCGCCAGCCGTGGGCGTGCAGCCGCATCGACGTGGCCATGTCCTCGGTGACGGAGATGGTCGCCATGGGCATCACGGCCTGCGCCTCGCCGGAGCGGTCCACGTCCACCGCGGCGACCAGCGCCCGGACCGACTCCAGGGCGCCGAGCGGCGACCAGTCGCGCCGGGTCAGCGCCGTCACGGCTGCCTCGCCCGCCTCGGCCGGCTCGGCAGGGCCGCCGGCGGTGGCGTCCGGACCGGCGTGGGGCCCGGCGGCCAGGCCGAGGCGTTCGATCTCCGCGAGGTCGGCCTGCAGCGTCGCCAGGTCGTCGGCCACCAGGCCGGCGGCCGCCTCCTCGACCCGGCGCTGGAACGCGTAGGTGACCTCGCCCAGCGGCTCGCCCTGCGCGAGCCGGCCGCGGGCCACGGTGACGGCCGCCGCCACCCGGTTGAGCGCGGCCACCGCCCGCAGGTCAGCGCGGGCCGACCGGCGGGCCCGCGCCAGCACCTTGTCGGCGGTGCGCAGGGCCGCGGCCACCGAGCGCTCCACCTGGTCGACGTACCCGCGGACGCCGATCAGCATCATCGCCTCGCGGCGCAGGACGGCGTTCGAGCCGCAGAAGAACGCGGCGTTCCAGCCGTCCTTGCCCTGCTGGATGGGGCCGTAGAACAGCGGCGCCTGGCTGCCCAGGGGGTCCTCGTCGGGGACGTTGACGAAGAACTGCGGCGTCTGCACGAGCGCGACCTCGGGGTCGGCGAAGTAGCCGAGCGTGCGGTCCAGGATCTCCGGCTCGGGTACCTGGTCCGCGTCCAGGATCAGGATGAACTCGCCGTCCGTGGCGGCCAGCGCGTTGTTCAGGTTGCCGGCCTTGGCGTGCCGGCTGTGCCCGGCCCAGTCGCCGGACCGGGTGACGTACCCCACGCCGGCCGCCTCCGCCGCGGCGCGCATCTCGTCGCGGGCGCCGTCGTCCAGGATCCAGGTGCGGTGCGGGTGGGTGATCGCGACGGCTGCGGTGGCGGTCGTCATGACCAGGTCGACCGGTTCGTTGTACGTGGTGATGAAGACGTCGACGGTGGCGTCGGCCGGTGGCGGGGGAGGGGCCGGCCGCTCGCGCAGCCGCCAGACCGTGATGCCGAAGAGCAGGCAGTCGACGACGCTGTAGGTCTCCACCGCGACGAGCGGCACGGCGATCCACCAGGCCGCCCAGTTCACCGACTCGAACCAGCGCCAGACGATGTAGTCGACGGCCGTGACGGTGGTCAGCACCACCAGGATGCGGATGACGGCCAGCCGCCGTCGTTCTCGGGTCCCCCTCTGCATGCAACTACTGTAAGCAACATCCGATTACTCAGCGAGGTCCGGACGCCGTCTTCACCCCTTGGCCGCGCACCGTGCGCCGAACGCCGGTGACGACCACCGTGCGCAACCACACGGTGACCGGAACCTCGCCCGTCGGGGTGGATTTGAACCGCCGCCAGGACTGGGGCATACTTGTCGGGTTGCCCTGGCTCGGGTCGTCGCACGGCTGCGTCCGTGTGCCCCCGGGTGCGGTGGCCGAGGCGGCCCGTCGTCCTGCGTGACGGCGGCCCGCCGGGTCGGACACCGGGCTCGGCAGCCACAGACAGACAGCACGACCGTTGTACCGCGCGCTCTCCGCGAGCGCGATCGGTCCACCGCGCCGCTCGCCGGCCGGGGAGGGCGGGCGACACGCCCGACCGCGTGGACCGGTGCACCGCGCCCGGCAGGGCGACAGCAGAACAGCGGCGGAGTGACATCCGCGCCCCGTGCGGCCACGCCGGGCGGGGCGGTGTGTCGGGCGGCCACGGCCGTCCGGTGCAGACGACGAACAGACGACACAGAGGACGGCAAGCGTGGCGGGACAGAAGATCCGCATCAGGCTCAAGGCCTACGACCACGAGGCGATCGACGCGTCCGCGCGCAAGATCGTCGAGACGGTGACCCGGACCGGCGCGCGGGTGGTCGGCCCGGTGCCGCTGCCGACGGAGAAGAACGTGTACTGCGTCATCCGCTCGCCGCACAAGTACAAGGACTCGCGGGAGCACTTCGAGATGCGCACGCACAAGCGGCTGATCGACATCCTCGACCCGACGCCCAAGACCGTCGACGCCCTGATGCGGATCGACCTGCCGGCGTCGGTCGACGTCAACATCCAGTAGCGCCCGGTCCGGCGTTCCGGCGCCGGTCGTCCGCTGCCCATCCGCACCTGCAGAACAAGAGGTCTTCCCCACCATGGCCACCACGATCAAGGGCATCCTGGGCCACAAGCTCGGCATGACCCAGGTCTTCGACTCCGCCAACCGGGTCGTCCCGGTGACCGTCGTCGCTGCCGGCCCGGTCGTCGTCACCGCGCTGCGCACGCCCGAGACGGACGGATACACCGGCGTGCAGTTCGCCTTCGGCGCCGTCGACCCCCGCAAGGTCAGCAAGCCCGTCGCCGGGCACTTCGCCAAGGCCGGTGTGACGCCCCGCCGCCACGTGGCGGAGCTGCGCACCGACGACGTCGCCGACTACGAGGTCGGCCAGGAGCTCACCGCCGACCAGGTCTTCGCCGCCACCGACGTCGTCGACGTCACCGGTACGTCCAAGGGCAAGGGCACCGCGGGCGTGGTCAAGCGCCACGGCTTCCGCGGCCTGTCCAGCGGTCACGGCGTGCACCGCAAGCACCGCGCGCCCGGTTCCATCGGCGGCTGCTCGACCCCCGGACGGGTGTTCCGCGGCCTGCGCATGGCGGGCCGGATGGGCAACGTCAAGGTCACCGCGCAGAACCTGACGGTGCACGCGGTCGACGCCGAGAAGGGCCTCGTGCTGATCAAGGGCGCCGTCCCCGGACCCAAGGGCGGCGTGGTGTTCATCAAGACCGCCGTCAAGGGCCCGGATGCGGTCCGTGCCGACAACTCCGCGAAGGGTGCCAGCTGATGCCTTCGGTCCAGATCACCGACGTCACCGGTGACGGCGGCGCGACGACCGTCGCGCTGCCGGACGAGCTGTTCGACGTCCAGGCCAACATCCCGTTGATGCACCAGGTCGTGGTGGCCCAGCTCGCGGCCGCCCGCCAGGGGACGCACAAGGCCAAGAACCGCGGCGAGGTCTCCGGCGGCGGCAAGAAGCCGTACCGGCAGAAGGGCACCGGCCGGGCCCGCCAGGGGTCGACCCGCGCGCCGCAGTTCACCGGCGGTGGCACGGTGCACGGCCCGGTGCCGCACACCTACCTGCAGCGGACCCCGAAGAAGATGAAGGCGGCCGCGCTCCGCGGCGCCCTCTCCGACCGGGCCAGGGACGGGCACCTGCACGTGCTGTCCGGGCTCGGCATCAGCGGCACGCCGTCGACCAAGCAGGCGGTCAAGGCCCTCGCCGGCCTGACCGGCGCCACCGGCCGCAACGTGTTGGTGGTCGTGCAGCGCGACGACGAGCTGGGCTGGAAGAGCCTGCGCAACGTCCCGTCGGTGCACCTGATCGCGGCGGACCAGCTGAACACCTACGACGTGCTGGTCAGCGACGACGTGGTGTTCACCCGCGCCGCGCTGGAGGAGTACGTCGCGGCCGCCGGTGCGCAGCTCGCGCCGCAGGACGGCGGCTCGGCCACGGCGAGCACCGTCAGCACGGTGAGCACGATCGAGCAGCCGGCCGCGGGCACGGAGACCAGCACCACCGGTGCCGGCGTGGCGGGTGGCGCGGTGACCGCGGGCTCCGTCCCGGTCACCGCCGTGGAGCTCGCCGCCGCGGACGACGCCGCCGCCCAGACCGACGAGGAGGACGCGCAGTGACCGCCGACCCGCGGGACATCATCCTGGCCCCGGTCGTCTCCGAGAAGAGCTACGGCCTGCTCGAGCAGGGCAGCTACACCTTCTTGGTGCACCCGGACGCCAACAAGACCCAGGTCAAGATCGCGATCGAGAAGATCTTCGACGTCAAGGTCGTCTCGGTGAACACGATCAACCGGCAGGGCAAGCGCAAGCGGACCCGCGCGGGGTACGGGCAGCGCAAGTCCACCAAGCGCGCCGTCGTCACGCTGTCCAAGGACAGCAAGTCGATCGACCTGTTCCAGGGCGCCTGAGCGAGGGACTGAACAGACATGCCTATCCGCAAGTACAAGCCGACGACGCCGGGCCGGCGCGGCTCCTCCGTCGCGGACTTCTCCGAGGTCACCCGTGACCAGCCGGAGAAGTCGCTGGTCCGACCGCTGCACTCCAAGGGCGGCCGGAACGTGCACGGTCGGGTCACCGCCCGGCACCAGGGCGGCGGCCACAAGCGCGCCTACCGGTTGGTGGACTTCCGCCGTGCCGACAAGGACGGCGTGCCCGCCACCGTCGCGCACATCGAGTACGACCCCAACCGCACCGCGCGGATTGCGCTGCTGCACTACGCCGACGGCGAGAAGCGCTACATCATCGCGCCGAACCGGCTGAGCCAGGGCGACAGGGTGGAGACCGGTCAGGGTGCCGACATCAAGCCGGGCAACAACCTGCCGCTGCGCAACATCCCGGTCGGCACCGTGGTCCACGCCATCGAGCTGCGGCCCGGCGGCGGCGCCAAGATCGCCCGCTCGGCCGGTGCCCGCGTCCAGCTGGTCGCCAAGGACGGTCCGTACGCGCAGCTGCGCATGCCGTCCGGCGAGATCCGCAACGTCGACGTCCGCTGCCGCGCGTCGGTCGGCGAGGTCGGCAACGCCGAGCAGGCCAACATCAACTGGGGCAAGGCCGGCCGCATGCGCTGGAAGGGCAAGCGCCCGTCCGTGCGTGGTGTGGCCATGAACCCGGTCGACCACCCGCACGGTGGTGGCGAGGGCAAGACCTCGGGTGGCCGGAACCCGGTCAACCCGGCGGGCCGGCCCGAGGGCCGCACCCGGCGGCCGAACAAGGCGAGCGACCAGCTGATCGTCCGTCGCCGGCGCAAGGGCGGCAAGAAGCGTTGATCTCCGCACCGAAGACAGCCACCGCCCGCCACACCGCCACCCACCAGCGAGCAGGAAGGTAGAACCAGATGCCTCGCAGCCTGAAGAAGGGCCCGTTCGTCGACGACCACCTGCTCAAGAAGGTGGACAACGCGAACGACAAGGGCTCGAAGTCCGTGATCAAGACCTGGTCCCGCCGGTCGACGATCATCCCCGACATGCTCGGCCACACCATCGCCGTGCACGACGGGCGCAAGCACGTCCCGGTGTTCGTCACCGAGTCGATGGTCGGCCACAAGCTCGGCGAGTTCGCCCCGACGCGCACCTTCAAGGGTCACGTCAAGGACGACCGCCGCTCGCGGCGCGGCTGAGAGAGGACAGCAGATGAACGCCAAGAAGGCCGAGGCGACCGAGGCGCTGCCGCGCGCCCGGGCGCAGGCCCGGCACGTCCGGATGACTCCGATGAAGGCTCGCCGCGTCGTCGACCTGATCCGTGGCACGAACGCGGCGTCGGCCGCCTCGATCCTGCGGTACGCGCCGCAGGCCGCGGCGGGTCCGGTCGCCAAGCTGCTCGCCTCCGCCGTCGCGAACGCCGAGCACAACCAGGGTCTCAACCCCGACACGCTGCTCGTCGACCGCATCTACGTGGACGAGGGGCCGACGCTCAAGCGGTTCCAGCCGCGGGCCCAGGGCCGCGCGTTCCGGATCCGCAAGCGCACCTGCCACATCACCATCGAGCTGGTGTCGGTGGCCACCGCCGAGACCGCCGGCACCGGCCGCTCGCGTCGCGGCCGCACCGAGGCCGGCCGTGGCCGCGCCGCCGCCACCGCCACCGAGGGAGGGACCCGCTAGTGGGTCAGAAGATCAACCCGCACGGGTTCCGGCTCGGCATCACCACCGACTGGAGCTCGCGCTGGTACGCCGACAAGTCCTACAAGGAGTACGTCGCCGAGGACGTGGCGATCCGCAAGCTCATGGCCAAGGGCATGGAGCGGGCCGGCATCGCCAAGGTGGAGATCGAGCGCACCCGTGACCGGGTCCGCGTCGACATCCACACCGCGCGCCCGGGCATCGTCATCGGTCGCCGCGGAGCCGAGGCCGACCGCATCCGCGGCCAGCTCGAAAAGCTGACCGGCAAGCAGGTCCAGCTGAACATCCTCGAGGTCCGCAACCCCGAGTCCGATGCCCAGCTGGTCGCCCAGGGTGTGGCCGAGCAGCTGTCCAACCGGGTCAGCTTCCGCCGCGCGATGCGCAAGTCCATGCAGTCCGCCCAGCGCTCGGGTGCCGTCAAGGGCATCCGGATCCAGTGCTCGGGCCGGCTGGGCGGCGCCGAGATGAGCCGGTCGGAGTTCTACCGCGAGGGTCGCGTGCCGCTGCACACCCTGCGCGCGGACATCGACTACGGCTTCTTCGAGGCCAAGACGACCTTCGGCCGCATCGGCGTGAAGGTCTGGATCTACAAGGGCGACAAGACCGGCACGCTGGCCGAGCAGAAGGCCGCCGAGGCCCTCGCGGCCCAGCGCGCCGGTGCCGGCCGCACCGGTGGCCGGGACGGTCGCGACGACCGTCCGCGCCGCCGCTCCGGCGCCTCGGGCACCACCCCGACGTCGACGGACGCCGGTCGGGCCGCCGCCGACACCGGCGCGGGGACCCCCGAGGTCGCCGCGGCCGCGAGCACCCCCGAGGAGGGCTGACGCATGCTGATCCCACGCCGGGTCAAGCACCGCAAGCAGCACCGTCCGCACCGGACGGGGCTGGCCACCGGTGGGACCCAGGTCACCTTCGGTGACTACGGCATCCAGGCCATCGAGCCCGCCTACGTGACGAACCGGCAGATCGAGTCCGCCCGTATCGCCATCAACCGGCACATCAAGCGTGGCGGCAAGGTCTGGATCAACATCTACCCGGACCGCCCGCTGACCAAGAAGCCGGCCGAGACCCGCATGGGTTCCGGCAAGGGTTCGCCGGAGTGGTGGGTCGCCAACGTCAAGCCGGGTCGGGTGCTGTTCGAGATGAGCTACCCGACCGAGGCCGTGGCCCGCGAGGCCCTGCGCCGCGCGATCCACAAGCTGCCCATGAAGTGCCGCATCGTCACCCGGGAAGGGAGTGAGAGCTGATGGCCGCCACGTCGACGTCCGCCGCCAACTCGCTCCGCGAGCTGGGTGCCGAGGAGCTGGCCACCCGGCTGCGCGAGGCCAAGGAGGAGCTGTTCAACCTCCGCTTCCAGATGGCGACCGGCCAGATGGACAACAACCGCCGGCTGCGCAGCGTCCGGCACGACATCGCCCGGATCTACACCGTCCTGCGCGAGCGCGAGCTCGGGCTGTCGGTCGGTCCTGACGGCGACGCGAGCACCCAGGGAGGTGTGGCATGAGCACTCCGGACACCACCGGCACCACCGAGGCCCCTGAGGCCACCACGGCGACCGGGACCACCGGCGCGCCGGCCCGCGGCGACCGCAAGGTCCGCGAGGGCTACGTGGTCTCGGACAAGATGGACAAGACCATCGTGGTCGAGCTCGAGGACCGGGTGAAGCACCCGCGGTACTCGAAGGTCATCCGCCGGACCTCGAAGGTCAAGGCCCACGACGAGGCCGGCCTGGCCGGCATCGGCGACCGGGTCCTGCTGGCCGAGACGCGTCCGCTGTCGGCGTCCAAGCGCTGGCGGCTGGTCGAGGTCCTCGAGAAGGCCAAGTGACCTCTCCGGCTCGCTGAGCCGGATCACGGAGCCCCCGTCCCCGCACCGCGGCGACGGGGGCTCCGTCGTACCCGGGGCGGGTGCGGGCCCGGTGGCGGCCCGCCGGCGTCCCCGCTGACCTGCGGAGAAGGCGTCGGCGCGGTTGAAGCACCGGCTCCGATCGGGTACTGTGGGCGGCTGGTGCCCGGAACGAGAGAACCGGGCCTCAGCACAGGCCCGGCAGGGTCGGAAATCCTGTCGGGACCTCGTCCGCACCACCTCACGGCGTCGCTGCAGTGCAGCGGCGCCCGGCGCATGCCGACGGCAAGAGCGAAAAGGCGGGTCGTCGCCCGGGGATCCTCGAGATCGCCGGGCAGCCCCGGGTCCGTCCCGGGAAGCCCGTACTTCCTCTTGTCTTTTCGCATGTGCCGGCCCGTGCCGGGGGGCCGCGGACGGAACCGCAGGACGTGCATGAGCAGAAAGACGGGCTGGCTGTGATTCAGCAAGAGTCCAGACTCCGCGTCGCCGACAACACCGGCGCCAAGGAGATCCTGTGCATCCGGGTGCTCGGCGGCTCGTCGCGCCGGTACGCCGGGATCGGCGACATCATCGTCGCCACCGTCAAGGACGCGATCCCGGGCGCCGGCGTCAAGAAGGGCGACGTCGTCAAGGCGGTCGTCGTGCGCACGGTCAAGGAGAAGCGGCGGGCGGACGGGTCGTACATCCGGTTCGACGAGAACGCCGCCGTCCTGATCAAGAACGACGGTGACCCGCGCGGCACCCGCATCTTCGGCCCGGTGGGCCGGGAACTGCGCGACAAGCGCTACATGAAGATCATCTCGCTGGCGCCGGAGGTGCTGTGACCATGGGTCTGAAGGTCAAGAAGGGCGACACCGTGCTGGTCATCGCCGGCAAGGACAAGGGCGCCAAGGGCAAGGTCATCCAGGCCTACCCCGAGACGCAGCGGGTCCTGGTCGAGGGTGTCAACCGGATCAAGAAGCACACCAAGGTCTCGACGACGCAGCGGGGCGCCAAGTCTGGCGGGATCGTGACGCAGGAGGCGGCGATCCACATCTCCAACGTCATGGTCGTCGACGCCGACAACAAGGCGACCAAGGTCGGCAAGCGCGCCGACGAGAACGGACGGCGCGTGCGGTTCGGCCGTCGCAGCGGGAAGGACCTGTGATGACCACGGCAGTCACCGAGACCCAGAACACCGCCGCCCCGGCGCCGCGGTTGAAGGCCCGCTACGTCGAGACGATCCGGCCCGCGCTGAACGAGCAGTTCTCGTACGCCAACGTCATGCAGATCCCCGGCGTGGTCAAGGTCGTCGTCAACATGGGCGTCGGCGAGGCGGCCCGGGACGCCAAGCTGATCGAGGGCGCCGTCCGCGACCTGTCGCTGATCACCGGCCAGAAGCCGCTGGTCCGCCGGGCCCGCAAGTCGGTCGCCCAGTTCAAGCTCCGCGAGGGCATGCCGATCGGCGCCAAGGTCACCCTGCGCGGCAACCGCATGTGGGAGTTCCTGGACCGGCTGGTCACCATCGCGCTGCCCCGTATCCGCGACTTCCGCGGGCTGTCGCCGGCCCAGTTCGACGGCAACGGCAACTACACGTTCGGCCTGAACGAGCAGTCGATGTTCCACGAGATCGACATCGACCGGATCGACCGGCCCCGCGGCATGGACATCACGGTCGTCACCACGGCCACCACCGACGACGAGGGTCGGGCGCTGCTGCGGCACCTCGGCTTCCCGTTCAAGGAGAACTGACAGTGGCCAAGACCGCCCTGATCAACAAGTCCAAGCGCAAGCCCAAGTTCGCGGTGCGGGCCTACACCCGCTGCAACCGCTGCGGCCGGCCGCACTCGGTGTTCCGCAAGTTCGGCCTGTGCCGGATCTGCGTCCGCGAGATGGCGCACGCCGGCGAGCTGCCCGGCGTCACCAAGAGCTCCTGGTGACCGCGCGGCAGGGGCCGGCCACCGCCACCCCTGCCGCCCTCCCGGCCACCGGCCGGGCGCCGTCACGGCGCCCGGCGCCGCACCCCTCTTCGGACCTCGCCGCGCCACCGGGCGCGAGCGGCCACGTCACAGGCCCTGCCACCGGCAGCGGAACCGGGCGAGAAAGGCACCACCCACCATGGTCATGACCGACCCGATCGCGGACTTCCTGACCCGGATCCGCAACGCCAACACCGCCTACCACGACGAGGTGGTGATGCCCTACTCCAAGCTCAAGGGCAACATCGCCGACATCCTGGTCAAGGAGGGCTACATCGGCTCCTGGACGACGGGCGAGGCGCCCGTCGGCAAGTCGCTGGTCGTCAAGCTCAAGTACGGCCCGAACCGCGAGCGCTCGATCGCCGGTGTGCGGCGTGTCTCGAAGCCGGGCCTGCGGGTCTACGCCCGCTCGACCGAGCTGCCCAAGGTCCTCGGCGGCCTGGGCATCGCCATCATCTCGACCTCGACCGGTCTGCTGACCGACCGGCAGGCCGCCAAGAAGAAGGTGGGCGGGGAAGTCCTCGCCTACGTCTGGTAAGGCAGGACCACATGTCGCGAATCGGAAGACTGCCGATCCCCGTTCCCGCGGGGGTCGACGTGACGATCAACGGCTCGCAGGTGACGGTCAAGGGCCCGCGGGGCAGCCTGACCCACACGGTGGTCGAGCCCATCTCGGTCGCCCGCCAGGACGGCGAGCTCTTGGTGACCCGGCCCGACGACGAGCGCGACTCCCGCGCGCGCCACGGGCTGACCCGGACCCTGGTCAACAACATGGTCATCGGCGTCACCACCGGCTACACCAAGAGCCTGGAGATCCAGGGCACCGGTTACCGGGTCACGGCCGACGGCCGGAACCTGGTCTTCGCGCTGGGCTTCTCGCACCCGGTGCCGGTGACCGCGCCGGAGGGCATCTCGTTCGTCGTCGAGACGCCGACCCGGTTCCGGGTCGAGGGCATCGACAAGCAGCTGGTCGGTGAGGTCGCCGCCAACATCCGCCGGATCCGCAAGCCGGAGCCCTACAAGGGCAAGGGCGTGCGGTACGCCGGCGAGGTCGTGCGGCGCAAGGAAGGGAAGAAGGGCAAGTGATGGCGAACAGTGTCTCCGCCGCACGTCGGCAGGCGCGTGCCACGCGTCACTTCCGGCTGCGCAAGAAGGTCGTGGGCACGGCCGCGCGGCCGCGTCTGGTGGTCAACCGGTCGGCCCGGCACATCGCCGCCCAGCTGGTCGACGACTCCGCCGGCCGCACGCTGGCCTCGGCGTCCACCCTCGAGGCGGACCTGCGGTCCGGCGAGGGCGACAAGAGCGCCAAGGCCAAGCAGGTCGGCGAGCTGATCGCCCAGCGGGCCAAGGCCGCCGGGGTCACCTCGGTGGTGTTCGACCGCGGTGGCGACAAGTACCACGGCCGGATCGCGGCCCTGGCCGACGGCGCCCGCGGCGCCGGGCTGGAGTTCTGACCATGACCCGACCCACCCCCACCCGCGCGTCCGGCACGGTGGCCGTCCCCTCGGCCGCCGCGACCGTGCGCCCGCAGTACCAGCAGATCGAGAGGGACATCTGATGCCCGGACCCGCACGACAGGGCGGCGGCTTCGGCGGCGGCTTCGGCGGCGACCGCGGCGGTTCCGACCGCGGCGACCGCCGTGGCGGCCGCGGCGACCGCCGGGACGGCCGTCGGGACGCCGTCGCGGAGAAGAACCCGCTGCTCGAGCGCATCGTCGTCACCAACCGCGTCGCCAAGGTCGTCAAGGGCGGCCGGCGGTTCTCCTTCACCGCGCTGGTCGTCGTCGGTGACGGCGACGGCAGCGTCGGTGTCGGCTACGGCAAGGCCAAGGAGATCCCGGCCGCCATCGCCAAGGGCGTGGAGGAGGCCAAGAAGCACATGTTCAAGGTGCCGCGGATCGCCTCCACGATCCCGCACCCGATCCAGGGCGAGGCCGCGGCCGGCGTCGTGCTGCTGCGCCCGGCGTCCCCCGGTACCGGTGTCATCGCCGGTGGGCCGGTGCGTGCCGTGCTCGAGTGCGCCGGCATCCACGACGTGCTGAGCAAGTCGCTCGGCTCGGACAACCCGATCAACATCGTGCACGCGACCATCGCGGCCCTCAAGGGCCTGCAGCGTCCGGAGTCGATCGCCGCCCGCCGTGGGCTGCCGATCGAGGACGTCGCCCCGGCCGCCATGCTCCGTGCCCGAGCCGGACAGGGGGCGTGACATGGCCCAGCTGAAGATCACCCAGGTCCGCTCGACCATCGGCAACAAGCGCAACGCGCGCGAGTCGGTGCGCTCGCTCGGCCTGAAGCGGATCCACCACAGCGTCGTCGTCGACGACAGCCCGGCGGTC
The DNA here is from genome assembly GCF_014646215.1 of Nakamurella endophytica. GTDB lineage: Bacteria > Actinomycetota > Actinomycetes > Mycobacteriales > Nakamurellaceae > Nakamurella > Nakamurella endophytica. The sequence continues at coordinate 316,256 of NZ_BMNA01000004.1, read as the reverse complement.
CGCGGCTACATCCGGTCGGCCACGCACCTGCTGGTGGTCGAGCCGGTCGCCGGCGAGCGTCTCCAGGGAAGTGACGAACAGTGAGCATCAAGGTCCACCACCTGCGCCCGGCCCCGGGCGCCAAGACCGCCAAGACCCGCGTGGGTCGCGGTGAGGGCTCCAAGGGCAAGACCGCCGGTCGCGGCACCAAGGGCACCGGCGCCCGCAAGGGCGTGTCCCCGGGCTTCGAGGGCGGCCAGCTGCCGCTGCACATGCGGCTGCCGAAGCTCAAGGGCTTCAAGAACCCGTTCCGCACCACCTACCAGGTGGTCAACGTCGGCCAGCTGGCGACGCTGTTCCCGGCGGGCGGCGCCGTCGCCGTGACGGACATGGTCGCCGCCGGCGCGGTGCGCTCCGGCGAGCCGGTGAAGGTCCTCGGCGACGGGGACCTGGCCGGTGTCGCGCTGCAGGTCACCGCGGACGCCTTCTCCGGCTCGGCGCGCGAGAAGATCGCCGCCGCCGGCGGGAGCACGCAGGTCGCCGACTGAGTTCGGCTGTCGGCTGATCCCCCGGACCGGGACCGCCCTCTCGAGGGCGGCCGGGTCCGGGGGATCGTGCGTTAGAGTCGTGCAGGCCAGGGCCGTCCTGTCGGCTCCTGCCTGCACGCTGCCCACCCGTCGAGCGACGCCGGTGCACCGGCGTGCACGCGTTCGGCGTCCGTGCACAGGAGGACCATTTGCTCGCCGCTTTCGTCTCGGCGCTGAAGACCCCAGATCTGCGGAAGAAAATCCTCTTCACGCTGGCGCTGGTGGCGATCTACCGGCTGGGTGCGACCCTGCCCTCGCCGGGGGTCTCGTACTCCGCGGTGAACCAGTGCCTCACGGAGTCCAACGGGCAGGACACGAGCCTGACCACGGTGCTCAACCTGTTCTCCGGCGGGGCGCTGCTGAAACTGTCCGTGTTCGCGCTCGGCATCATGCCGTACATCACCGCGTCGATCATCATCCAGTTGCTCACCGTGGTCATCCCGCGGTTCGAGCAGCTGAAGAAGCAGGGCCAGGCCGGCCAGTCGCGGATGACGCAGTACACCCGGTACCTGACGATCGGGCTGGGCATCCTGCAGTCGACGGCGTTCCTGGCGCTGGCGCTGAACGGCGGCCTGTTCAGCGGCTGCAGCGTGGCCGACCAGATCGTCCCGGACACCGGCGCCTTCACCCTGATCACCCTGGTGATCACGATGACCGCCGGCACCGCCGCGATCATGTGGATGGGTGAGCTGATCACCGACCGCGGCATCGGCAACGGCATGTCGATCCTGATCTTCACCTCGATCGCCGCGCGGATCCCGGCCGAGGGCCAGAACATCCTGGCCAGCCAGGGCGGCCTGGTCTTCACCGTCGTGCTGTTCATCGGCCTGGCGATCATCGCCGCGGTGGTCTTCGTCGAGCAGGGCCAGCGCCGGCTGCCGGTGCAGTACGCCAAGCGCATGATCGGCCGCAAGATGTACGGCGGCACCTCGACCTACCTGCCGCTCAAGGTCAACCAGGCCGGCGTCATCCCGGTCATCTTCGCCACGTCGCTGCTGTACATCCCGTCGCTGCTGGTGCAGCTGTTCGGGACGCCGACCGCCGACGCGGTGACCGGGGTCGCCACCTACTCGGGCGTGGCCCAGTGGCTGAACCAATACATCATCAACCAGTCCAGCTGGGTGCACGTCCTGCTGTACTTCGCGTTGATCATCTTCTTCACCTACTTCTACGTCGGGATCACCTTCAACCCGACCGAGCGGGCCGAGGAACTGCGCAAGTACGGCGGCTTCATCCCCGGCATCCGCCCGGGCCGGCCGACGGCCGAGTACCTGCAGTTCGTGCTGTCCCGCATCACCCTGCCCGGCTCGCTCTACTTGGGCATCGTGGCGATCCTGCCGAACATGTTCCTGTCCATCACCGGGGAGGGGAACAACCAGAACTTCCCGTTCGGCGGCACGGCGGTGCTGATCATGGTCGGTGTCGGCCTCGACACCGTGAAGCAGATCGAGACCCAGCTGATGCAGCGCAACTACGAAGGGTTCCTCCGCTGATGCGCCTGCTGATCATCGGGCCGCAGGGTGCGGGCAAGGGGACGCAGGCCACGCTGCTGGCCCAGGGGTACGGGATCCCGCACGTGTCCACCGGTGACCTGTTCCGCGAGCACATCGCGTCGGGCTCGCAGCTCGGTCTGGCGATCAAGGCCTTCACCGACTCCGGCGCGCTGGTGCCGGACGAGGTGACCCAGCAGATGGTCACCGAGCGGCTGGCCGCCCCGGACGCGCACGCCGGCTGGCTGCTCGACGGGTTCCCGCGGAACCTGACCCAGGCCCGGTGGTTGGACGCGCTGCTGGAGGAGCGCGAGGAGCCGCTCGACCTGGCGGTGCTGCTGGAGGCGCCCGACGAGGTGCTGCTCGACCGGCTGCTATCCCGCGGGCGGTCGGACGACACCGCCGAGGCCATCTCCCGCCGGCTGGCGATCTATCACCGCGAGACCGTGCCGATGATCGACTACTACGATGGCAAGACCGTCCGGGTGGACGGGGTCGGCGAGGTGCACGAGGTCCAGCAGCGGTTGCGCAAGGCGATCGACGCCGCGCTCCACGCGGGGGACTGACCCGTGGGCCGGTCCGGCGGAGTGGAGTACAAGACCCGCACCGAGCTGCAGTCCATGCGTGCGGCCGGATTGGTGCTCGCGGAGGCGTTGGAGGCGGCGCGGGCGGTGATCCGGCCCGGTGTCTCCACCGCCGACGTGGACGACGCCGTCGCCGCGGTCCTCGCCGAGCACGGCGCCACCAGCAACTTCCTGGGCTACGGCGACCCGGACAACCCGTTCCCGGCCACGATCTGCGCCTCGGTGAACGACGAGATCGTCCACGGCATCCCGTCGCGGTCACGGATCCTGGTCGACGGCGACCTCCTGTCGGTGGACGCGGGCTGCGTCCTCGACGGCTGGCACGCCGATTCCGCCTTCTCCGTGCACGTGGGCGAGCCCCCGTCGGTGGCGGAGGTCGACCTGCTGCGGGCCACGGAGTCCGCGATGTGGGCCGGCATCGCCGCCATCCGGGACGGTGGCCGGCTCGGCGACGTCTCCCACGCCATCGAGTCCTCGGCCGAACGGTCCGGGCACCTGGACGGCCGGCGCTACGGCTCCGTCGAGGGCTACGGAGGTCACGGGATCGGCCGCGCCATGCACATGGAGCCGTTCGTGCCCAACCAGGGCCGGCGCGGCAAGGGACCGCGGCTGGCGGCCGGCATGGCGCTGGCCATCGAGCCGATGCTGGCCCTGGGCAAGGCCTCGACCGTCGAGTTGCCCGACGGCTGGACGGTGTCCACCCGGGACGGCGCCCGCTCCGCGCACTTCGAGCACTCGGTGGCGGTGCTCGCGGACGGCGTGTGCGTGCTGACCGCGAGGGACGGCGGCGCCGCCGGCCTGGCGCCCTACGGCGTCGTGCCCGTGTCGCTGGACTGACGGGTGGCGTCGGGGCGGCCGCCGGCCGGGACGGACGACGGCCGCGGCGGACCCGGCACGGCCACGTCCCCGCGAACCCGGGTGCCCCCGGGCGCTGGCACACCAGGTGTCCGGGAGCGCGCTGACCGGCCGCCCGTCCGCCGGGCGGTGCCCGCGGCGCTGCTGGTGCTCACCCTGCTGTTCACCGGTCTGACGCTGACCCTGGGGTACGTCAACAAGCAGCGTTGCGTGGGTCCCGAGTTCACCGCCGTCGGTCAGAGCGAGCCGGACCTCACCCTGCGCATCACCCGGGACGTCTGCTACACGGACCTGCAGTACCTGTGGACCGGTCGGGAGCTGTACCTGCACCGGTTCCCGTACCTGCACGGCTCGTACGACCCGGTCACCCGGCAGATCTCCGGCGGGACGCTGGAGTACCCGGTGCTCACCGGCGTGGTCATCTGGCTCACCTCGCTGCCGTCGCACGACGACGCGGAGTTCCTGGCCTGGAATGCCCCGGTGCTCGCCCTGTGCGGGTTGCTGGTGGCGGTGCTGCTGCACCGCCTGGCCGGGATCCGGGCCTGGTGGTACGCGCTCGGGCCGCCGCTGGTGCTGTACGCGTACCTGAACTGGGACCTGCTCGCCGTCGCCGCGGTGGTCGGCGCGTTCGCGCTGCTGTCCGGACTGGACCGGTCGCGACACCCCGGACTCCGGCTGCTGGGCTGCGCCGTGCTGCTCGGCGTGGGCGGCGCCCTGAAGTTCTACCCGTTGATGTTCGCCGCCCCCATCGCGCTGTGGGTCGGCGCCGGACTGGCGCCGGAGCGGTCGGCGCGCACCCGGGTGCCGGCACCGGCCGCCGCGGACGGACTGGACGGCCCGGACGCCGGCGCGGCCAGCTCGACACCCGGGAGGCCTGCGCTGCCGGCCACGGCACCGGCCCGGCGCAGCGTGCTGGACGGGTCGGGGGAGCGGCAGGTCCGCTGGACCTGGGCGGTCGGGGTGCTGCTCACCACGGCCACCGTCTTCGCCCTGGCGAACCTGCCGTTCATGATCGCCGGGTTCGACGGCTGGTGGGCCTCGTTCCGGTTTCAGTGGTCCCGGCCGATCGACGTCACGACCAACTCGATCTGGTTCTGGGGCGCGCGCCCGGACGGCAACGCGGACAACCTGGCGCTGCAGGGCAAGCTCGGCACGCTGTCCACGGTGAGCACCGCGGTCGGCATGGTGCTGGCGCTGCTGGGGGGTGCCTGGCGGGCGCGCCGGGTCGGCGCCTACCCGTGGCTGCAGGTCGGCGCCGCGATGCTGGCCGCCTACCTCCTGCTGAACAAGGTGCACTCGCCGCAGTACGTGCTGTGGCTGCTGCCGTTCTTCGTGCTGCTGCGGGTGCGGGCCGGCTGGATCCTGGCCTATCTCGTCGCGGACGTCGCGATGGGCGTGGGCTTCTTCCGCTGGCAGTACCTGCTCTACCAGGGCAAGCCCAGCGGCGTGTACGACTCCCTGGCGGCGCAGGCCCTGATGATCGGCGTGTGGGGACGAGCGGCGCTGCTGGTGGGACTCTTCGTCGCCTTCCTCGGGGCCGAGGCGGCGCCGCGGCCGGTGTGGGCGAGCGGCCGCCCGACCTGCCGGAAGGGTCCGGCGGGCGGGGCGGTGGACAGCTCGGCGGACGGGACGGGCAGGGCCCGGACTCCGGGCCCGCGCGGCAAGGGGCACCAGCTCGGCACAACGCCGGACAGCGCGGTCACCGCGTGCCACGATCAGCTCGCCGACAGTGCCGGGACGGATCCGGAGCGCCGGCCGCAGCCGGTCAGCGGGCCGGCGGCACCTTCGACCTAGCAGGAGTCCCCGATGTTGGCAGTGACGACGAACGACCTCCCCGGCTGGGAGATCCAGCGGGTCTGCGGCGAGGTGTTCGGCCTCACCGTCCGCTCGCGCAACGCGTTCTCGCAGATGGGCGCCGGCTTCAAGGCCATGTTCGGCGGCGAGCTGCAGGGCATGACCAAGAACCTCGGCGACAGCCGCAACGAGGCCATGGGCCGGCTGCTGGAGGCGGCGCGCGCCCGCGGCGGCAACGCCATCGTCGGCATGCGGTTCGACACCAGCGAGATCGGCGATGTCTGGACCGAGATCTGCGCGTACGGCACCGCCGTCGTCGCCGTCCCGGTGACGGACGGCGCCCGGCAGACGGCGGCCGAGCTCGGCTACGGCCAGCCGGCCGGGTACCAGCAGGGCGGCTACCAGCAGGGCTGACCGGTCACCGTGCGCCGGCGCCGTCCTCGCGGACCGGCGCTGCGCCGGCGTCCCGGGTCGGCGTGGCACCCGGCCCGTCACCCGGCGGTGCCGCAACGGAGGCATCCGCCGCAGGGCCCGCATCGCGAGCACCGGCGGCACCGGGCGGTCCGGCCGGGGCGCCCGGGGTCCCCGCCGGCCGGCTCCCGGCCCGCGACGCCCGATCCCGGCCGGCCGGCCGTGCCTGCTCCCCGCCCCGGGCTATGTCGGCGCCGTCGCGCTGCAGGCTCCCGTCGGCGGCCGGCCGGAGCGTGGCGGGCAGCGGGCGCGCATCGTCCGCCGGGGTGGTCCCGCCGGAGGGCAACCCGACCGCGCTGCGGCGGGCGAGGACCAGCCGGACCGTGCAGCACAGCAAGAGCCACGCGGCCCCGGTGAGCCAGCCGCCGAGGACGTCCGTCGCCCAGTGCACGCCCAGGTAGACCCGGCTGGCACCGATGAGCAGCACCGCGAGGACGGCGGCGACCGTCGCGGCGAGCCGGGTCGCCGGCGCCCACCACCGCCCGAGGACCACCACCAGCACGCCGAGCACCGCCGCCGACGCCAGCGCGTGCCCCGACGGGAACGACTGGTTGGTCTCGACGACCAGGCGCTCGGCGACCGGCGGCCGGGTGCGGCCGACCACGTGCTTGCCCACGGTGACCAGCAGCGCGGCGCCGACGCCGACCACGGCCACCAGCCCGGCGTCCCACCACCGCCGGCGCGCCGCCAGGACGGCCACCGCCACCGTCGCCAGCACGGACATGACCAGCGTGCTGCCGACGGTGGTGACCACCCGGAACGCCCCGGTCAGTGCGGGGGAGCGGTGGTCGACGGCCCAGTGCCACACCGGCCGGTCGTAGGACGCCAGCCCGTCGTCCTCCTCGGCGGCGTCGGCCAGCCGCAGGATCACCACCGCCAGCACGCCGAGGACCAGACCGCGGAGCACCAGCACCTCGGCCGCACCGGGCACGCCGCGGCGGCGGCGTACCAGCACCGTGGCGCCCAGCGCGACCAGTACGGCGGCCGCCACGGCGTAGGAGATCCAGACGTAGCCGTAGGCGTTCACCGCGGCACCCCCGTCCGCACCGGCCGGTCCGCCCGGTCCGGCGCGTGCCCTTGCCGCGACGGGTCCGCTGGGTGACCATGGGTCCGGCCGCCGCGCGGAGCGGGGCCTCGCGGCCGGGATCCGGCCGCCGCACCCTGCCGCCGTCCGGGCGAAATTGAAGCCGACGTCATCCCGGCGTACAGTAGACGGTCGGTGCATTTCTGCCCGGCGCTGCGTGCTGTCCAGGTTCGGACGGCGTGCCGCCCGCCGTCGGAGCCGCGTCCCGCGCGGATCCTCCTGGTGGCCGAGCCCTGGAAACCGCGACCACGGTCGACGGTGTCCGGTGCCGTGGTCGGAGCAGGTGCACCGGTACCTGTCGACACGACTCTGGAGGGGCATGGGCAAGAAGGACGGGGCCATCGAGGTCGAGGGCCGCGTGGTCGAACCGCTCCCCAACGCCATGTTCCGGGTGGAGTTGGAGAACGGGCACCGCGTGCTCGCGCACATCAGCGGCAAGATGCGGCAGCACTACATCCGCATCCTCCCGGAGGACCGCGTGGTCGTCGAGCTGTCGCCCTACGACCTGTCCCGCGGCCGGATCGTCTACCGCTACAAGTAGGCCGGTCCGGCAGCCGCACCGGCACCACCGCGCACCACCGCACCACCGCACCACCGAAATCCGCCCCCGCCTCGGGGGTGGGGCCGGGCCCGGATGGCCCGGCTTCGACCGGCCCCGACCGGGGACCGGTAGGGAGCGCACCCGACCGGTGCGCGTGACCCGTCATCCGGCGGGTCAGGGAGAGAAAGAGGCACGGACGTGAAGGTCCAGCCGAGCGTCAAGCCGATCTGTGACAAGTGCAAGGTGATCCGTCGCCACGGCCGCGTCATGGTCATCTGCGAGAACGTGCGCCACAAGCAGCGCCAGGGCTGACCCCGGGCGTCCGCGGCCACCGCGCCGCGACCGCCGCACCGCACCACACCGCGGGGCGGCACCACGAGAACAGCGCGTCACCATCCCGGCCCGTGAGGCCGGGTCCACCCCCGGACCACAGGCCGGGGCCCTCGCCCGCGGGTGGGGGACGGGACGCGTCCGACACCTGTGACACGACGAGACGAGGACGCGCCTGATGGCACGACTGTCCGGTGTGGATCTCCCCCGCGACAAGCGGATGGAGGTCGCACTGACCTACATCTACGGGATCGGCCGCACGCGTGCGGCGGAGCTCCTGAAGGCCACCGGGATCAGCCCGGACCTGCGATCCAGGGATCTGACCGACGACGACGTGCTCGCCCTGCGCGACGCCATCGACGCCGCGGAGATCAAGGTCGAGGGTGACCTGCGCCGCGAGGTGCAGTCCGACATCCGCCGGAAGATGGAGATCGGGTCCTACCAGGGCCTGCGCCACCGCCGGCACCTGCCCGTGCGCGGGCAGCGGACCAAGACCAACGCCCGCACCCGCAAGGGCCCCAAGAAGACCATCGCCGGCAAGAAGAAGGCCAGGTAATCCGCCATGCCCCCGAAGACCCGCCAGGGCGGCGCGGCCGTCAAGAAGGTCCGCCGCAAGGAGAAGAAGAACGTCTCCCACGGCCACGCGCACATCAAGAGCACGTTCAACAACACCATCGTCTCCATCACCGACCCGACGGGTGCCGTGATCTCCTGGGCGTCCGCCGGCCACGTCGGCTTCAAGGGGTCGCGCAAGTCGACCCCGTTCGCCGCGCAGATGGCCGCCGAGAACGCGGCCCGCAAGGCGATCGAGCACGGCATGCGCAAGGTCGACGTGTTCGTCAAGGGCCCGGGCTCGGGCCGCGAGACCGCGATCCGTTCCCTGCAGGCCGCCGGCCTCGAGGTCGGGGCGATCGCCGACATCACCCCGCAGGCCCACAACGGCACCCGGCCGCCCAAGCGGCGCCGGGTCTGACACCGGGAGGAGAAGAGAAATGGCGAGATACACCGGACCTGTCACCAAGATCTCCCGGCGTCTGAAGACCGACCTGGTCGGCGGCGACGTCGCGTTCGAGCGCCGTCCCTTCCCGCCCGGCCAGCACGGCCGTGCGCGGACCAAGGAGAAGGAGTACCTGACGCAGCTGCAGGAGAAGCAGAAGGCCCGCTTCACCTACGGCGTCATGGAGAAGCAGTTCGCCCGGTACTACAAGGAGGCGGCGTCCCGTCCCGGCAAGACCGGCGAGACCCTGCTGCAGATCCTCGAGTCCCGGCTCGACAACGTCGTCTACCGCGCGGGCCTGGCCCGCACCCGGCGGGCGGCCCGGCAGCTGGTCACCCACGGCCACTTCGAGGTCAACGGCCAGCGCGTGGACGTGCCGTCCTACCGGGTCGAGCAGTACGACATCATCACCGTCCGCAAGCAGTCGGTCGAGACGTTCCCGTTCGAGCTGGCCCGCCAGACGTTCGGCGACCGTCCCGTCCCCGCGTGGATCCAGGTGGTCCCGAACTCGCTGCAGATCCTGGTGCACCAGCTCCCGGTCCGGCAGCAGATCGACTCCCAGATCACCGAGCAGCTGATCGTCGAGTACTACTCGAAGTGACCTGCCCGGCCCGCTGACCACGGCGGCATCCCGGTCACCCGCGCGCCACCCCGGACACTCCGGTGCGGCGCGCGGGGCCGGGCTCCGCCGGGTCCGCGGGACACCCGACCGGCCGGCTCCCCGGCGGTCGCGGCAGCACCCGGTCGTCGTCACCGTGCGGCGACCGGCAGCAGTACCCCGTGTGGCGTCATATGGCGGTCGCCACCTGTCCGAAAGAGGTACCCCGTGCTCATCTCGCAGCGTCCCGTCCTCACCGAGGAACCGCTGACCCCGACCCGCTCCCGGTTCGTCATCGAGCCGCTCGAGCCCGGTTTCGGCTACACGCTGGGCAACTCGCTCCGGCGCACCCTGCTGTCCTCCATCCCCGGCGCGAGCGTCACCAGCATCCGCATCGACGGCGTGCTGCACGAGTTCACCACCGTGCCGGGCGTCAAGGAGGACGTCACCGAGCTCATCCTGAACCTCAAGGAGCTCGTGGTCTCGTCCGAGGACGACGAGCCCGTGACGATGTACCTGCGCAAGCAGGGCCCTGGCCCGGTCACCGCGGCCGACATCGCCCCGCCCGCCGGCGTGGAGGTGCACAACCCCGACCTCGCGCTGGCCACCCTGACCAAGAAGGGCAAGCTCGAGATCGAGCTGGTCGTCGAGCGCGGCCGCGGCTACGTCCCGGCCGCCCCGAACAAGGTCGTCGGCGCCGAGATCGGCCGCATCCCGGTCGACTCGATCTACTCGCCGGTCCTCAAGGTCACCTACCGCGTCGAGGCGACCCGTGTCGAGCAGCGCACGGACTTCGACCGCCTGGTGCTGGACGTCGAGACCAAGCCGTCGATCACCCCGCGCGACGCGGTGGCGTCCGCCGGCACCACCCTGGTCGAGCTGTTCGGTCTCGCCCGCGAGCTGAACTCCGAGGCCGAGGGCATCGAGATCGGGCCGAGCCCGGCCGAGGCCGACCACATCGCCGCGTTCGCGCTGCCGATCGAGGAGATGGACCTGACCGTCCGCTCCTACAACTGCCTCAAGCGCGAGGGCATCCACACCGTGGGCGAGCTCGTCTCGCGCACCGAGGCCGACCTGCTCGACATCCGCAACTTCGGGCAGAAGTCGATCGACGAGGTCAAGGTCAAGCTGCACGGCCTGGGCCTGTCGCTGAAGGACTCGCCGGCCGGCTTCGACCCGGTGGCCGCCGCGCAGGCCTACGGCGACAACGACTGGAGCGAGGGGGACGACTCCAGCAGCACGTTCTCCGGGTTCTCGTCGGGCACCGACGAGGACTACGCCGAGACCGAGCAGATCTGACCCCGGTCCGCCGGTGCACCGTCCAGGCGGCGCGCCGGCGGACCTGTCCGGCCTCCGGCCGGGCACCCTCCCAGGCCGCCCGGCCGCACCGGCGGCGGACCACCAGACATCACCACCGCAAGGAGCAGCAGATGCCCACGCCCACCAAGGGTCCCCGACTCGGCGGGTCGCCGGCGCACGAGCGGCTGATCATGGCCAACCTGGCCCAGTCGCTGTTCGAGCACGGCCGGATCACCACGACGGAGGCCAAGGCCAAGCGGCTGCGTCCGTTCGCCGAGAAGCTGATCACCTCGGCCAAGCGCGGCACGCTGCACTCCCGGCGGGAGGTGCTCAAGGTCATCCGTGACAAGGATGTGCTGCACAAGCTGTTCGCGGAGATCGGCCCGTCGTTCGCCACCCGCGAGGGCGGCTACACCCGGATCATCAAGACCGCGCCGCGCAAGGGCGACAACGCACCCATGGCGCTGATCGAGCTCATCGCCGAGGAGACCGTCTCCGCCGCGGCGACCCGGACGGCCCGCCGTGCGGCCCGGACCCGGTCCTCCGCGCGCACCGGCAGCACCCCGGCCACGGCCGCGGTCGCCGCGCCGCTGGTGGCGCCGGCCTCGACCACCGCCACCGAGGCGGGGGAGACCCCCGCCGAGGACACCACGTCGGCCCAGGTCGAGCAGGCCGGTACCGAGGCGCAGGCCGAGGGCGACGACACCGCGGGCGACACCGCGGCCGCCGCCGTGCCGGCCGCCCCGGCGATCCCGGTCGCCAGCACCCCGGCTGCCAGCACCCCGGCTGCCAGCACCGCCGCGCCGGTCGAGGAGGGTCCCGCGGTCGACGCCGAGGGCACCGCCACCGAGGCGGGGGAGACCCCGGCCGAGGACACCACGTCGGCGCAGACCGAGCAGGCCGGCACCGAGGCGCAGGCCGAGGGCGACGACACCGCCGGGACCTCGCGGGCCTGACGGCCGCCGGTCCGCGCCCGCGCGGACCACGACCCGCCGACCGACATCGACGCACCGCCGATCCCGGCTCCGCAGCAGACCACGGTCGCTGCGGGCCGGGATCCGTCGTCTCCGCACCACGGGGCGGCGGGCGTCCGGACGTCGGCCGTCCCACCCGGGTGCACGCGGCTGCGGCTGGACGTGTCCTACGACGGCACGGACTTCGCCGGCTGGGCGGTGCAGCCGGGCCGGCGCACCGTCGCCGGCCTGCTCGGTGACGCGCTCGAGCTGGTGGTGCGCCGGCCGGTACCGATGGTCGTGGCCGGCCGCACCGACGCCGGCGTGCACGCGACCGGCCAGGTGGCGCACGTCGACGTGCCGTCGGACCTGCTACCCGGCCTGACGCCGCGGGACCGGCCGGCGGAGGAGTCCGCCGGCCTGCTCGGACTGCTGCGGCGGCTGTCCGGTTTGTTGCCGCCGGACGTCCGCGTCCGGGCCGTCACCGCGGCGCCGGACGGCTTCGACGCCCGGTTCTCCGCGCTGCGCCGGCACTACCGCTACCGGGTGTCGACGGCCGAGTGGGGCGTCGACCCGCTGGCCAGGGCCGACGTGCTGGCGTACCGCCGGCCGCTGGACGCGGCGCTCATGCAGCGCGCGGCCGCAGCGTTGACGGGGTTGCACGACTTCGCCGCCTACTGCCGGCCGCGGCCCGGCGCGACCACCGTCCGGGACCTGCAGCGGCTGGACGTCGTCACCGGTGCGCCGGACGAGGTGGTGCTGCACGTCTCGGCCGACGCCTTCTGCCACTCGATGGTGCGGGCGCTGGTGGGTGCCCTGCTGGCCGTCGGGTCCGGCCGGGCCCCGGTCGAGCGCCCGGCCGCGCTGCTGGCGGCCGGGCTGCGCACGGCGGAGATCACCGTCGCACCCGCCCGCGGCCTGACGCTGGTCGCCGTCGACTACCCGGCCCCGGACGGTCTGGCCGCCCGGGCCGCCGCCACCCGAGCCGTCCGGTCGCCCGTCGGGTCGTGAGCCCGTCGGGCAGCCCGGAGGTCGGCCGCCCATCGCTCGGTCCGCAGCCCGCGCCCGGTCCCGCCGGGTACCGTCACGGCCGTGCGGTCCGCCGTCGGTGGCGGGACGCCGGCGAGGAGGCGGACGTGCGGGCGAGCGGCAGAAACAGACTGGTGGCCGCCGCGGCGGCGGCGCTGACCGCGGCACTGGTCGCCGGGTGCGCGTCGACGATCGCCGGCTCACCGACCACCGTCGCCGGCGCCACGATCCCGTCGACGGCGGCGAGCACGCCGTCGGTGACGGTGCCGTCGACCGGCGACAGCACGGACACGTCGACGCCGGACACCACGGCCGACACCAGCTCCACGGACAGCACGGAGACCACGGACAGCAGCAGCACGGGCAGCACGGAGAGCACCGGGAGCACCGGCAGCACCGGCAGCTCGACCAGCAGCTCGGACACCTCCACCTCGACCAGCGGGTCGTCCGGGTCCGGGACCGGCTCCTACGCGACCACCCCGCGCAGCATCCCGGAGCGACCGTCCGCCGCCGGGGCCACCCTGCTCGAGTCGCAGCGACTGGCCGGCGCCGTCGTCCCGCCCACGCTGATCGACCCGCGGTTCACCAAGCTGGCGTCGCTGTCCACGCTGCCCTTCAAGAGCCCCGCCGCGATCACCCAGATCCTGGTCTCGCCCGCCGACTCGGTCGCCGCGCGGGCCGGCATGCTGGCCGGGTTCGCCAGCAGCCGCAGCACCACCGACGGCTCCGCGTCCATGGTCGTCGCGCTCTTCGAGTTCGACACCCCGGCCGCGGCCACCGCCGGCGCCAAGGCCCTCGTCGGCGCCGCCCAGGACAAGAAGGGCGACACCGGCAAGGCCGCCGTCCCGGGCTTCGCCGGGGCGGCCGGCTGGACCGGCCGCAGCACCACCAGCAGCGGCACGCGGGCCTACCTGCACGCCTTCCTGCCGCAGGGGTCGCTGGTCCTCTACGTGTGGACGCAGGGTCCGACGTCCGCCGCGTCCTCGCTGCCTGCCCTGGCCCGGTCGGCGTTCACCGTCGAGGTGGCGGCCGCCAAGGCCTTCAAGCCGCTGCGCAAGTCCCAGCTGGCCGACCAGCAGGTGGATCCGGACGGCCTGCTGGCGCGCACCGTCCCGAACGTGGGGGAGGACCTGACAGTCGTCGACGGGCTGTACTCCGGGGCCGGCGAGCTGAACTACGACACCGACCCGGTCGGCACGCGCAAGCTGTTCGACGCCACCGGCGTCGACCGGGTGAGCCTGGGCCGGGTGAACGTCTACCGGGCCCGGGACGCGGCCGGTGCGCGGGCCGTCCGGGACTCGTTCATCGCACAGTCCGTGGCGCAGGCGCAGGCGCAGGGGCAGGACCCCTGGGAGGACTTCGACTACACCGGCCCGGTGCCCGGCACCCGGTGCCTGCAGCAGACCCTCAACTCGGTCTTCTACTGCATGTCGACCCGGGACCGGTACGCCATGGAGGTCAGCGCGTCGAGCGAGTCCGACCTGGAGGCCGCGCTGGCCGCCCAGTACGACCTGCTGGGCACGTTCTGATCCCGGTGCACCGCCCGCCGGGCCGTCGGGCCGGCGTCCCGGGCAAAGGCCGGAGCGGAGGCGGTCCCGTGACGGTGGCCGAGCTTTTTGCACCTGCCGGGACTGCGCGGTAACCTCGAAGGTCGGAGTGCCGCTCACGCGGCTCCTTTGTGCTGTGCGCGACGGCCCGCCCCTCGGTGGACCTGGCGCGGCACGCGACGTGCTGCCACCGATGGTGGCAGCCCGCGGCCCGGGCTGGCTCGGGACGCACCCCGACCGGCAACAGACGAAGAGGCAGAACCGTGCGCACGTACAGCCCCAAGCCCGGCGACATCACCCGCGCCTGGCACGTGATCGACGCGACGGACGTCGTGCTCGGGCGGCTGGCGAGCCACGCCGCGCAGCTCCTGCGCGGCAAGCACAAGCCGATCTACGCCCCGCACATGGACACCGGCGACTTCGTCGTCATCGTCAACGCGGACAAGGTCGCGCTGACCGGCAACAAGCGGGACACCAAGATCCTGTACCGGCACTCGGGCTACCCGGGCGGCCTCCGGGCGCAGACCGCCGGGCAGCTGCTGGACACCCGCCCCGACAAGCTCATCGAGAAGGCCGTGCTGGGCATGCTGCCGCACAACTCGGTGGGCCGGGCCATGGGCCGCAAGCTCAAGGTCTACAGCGGTCCCGAGCACCCGCACGCCGCGCAGCAGCCGCAGCCGTTCGAGCTGCACCAGATCGCCCAGTGACCGCCGGCCGCCCCGCCCGGGGCGGCCCGGACGGTCCGCCGGACCCCACCGTCGTCACCACCACCATCAGTGAGAAGAGCGAGTACGTGAGCGAGAACGCCGAGTACGACCTGCCGGAGCAGGACGCCGACCAGGTCGGTCCCGACACCGACGGCGGTGTCGAGGACCTGGTCGACGTGCTGGACATCCCCGACGGCGTCGAGGTCGAGGTGCCGGTCGTGGTGCCGTCGGTCGTCCGCGCCGGCGAGCGTCCGGTGCAGACCGTCGGCCGCCGCAAGGAGGCCGTGGTCCGGGTGCGCCTGGTCCGCGGCACCGGCACGTT
The DNA here is from genome assembly GCF_014646215.1 of Nakamurella endophytica. Lineage (GTDB taxonomy): Bacteria > Actinomycetota > Actinomycetes > Mycobacteriales > Nakamurellaceae > Nakamurella > Nakamurella endophytica. The sequence continues at coordinate 301,089 of NZ_BMNA01000004.1, read as the reverse complement.
CACCCTCAACGGGCGGACGCTGGACGGCTACTTCCCGAACAAGGTCCACCAGCAGCTGGTCAAGGAGCCGCTGGTGACCCTGGAGAAGGACGGGATGTACGACGTCTTCGCCAGCCTGTCCGGCGGCGGCGTGACCGGCCAGGCCGGCGCGCTGCGGCTCGGCATCGCCCGGGCGCTCGTCGAGCTCGACGAGACCGACCGGCCGGCCATGAAGAAGGCCGGGTTCCTGACCCGCGACGCCCGGGCCAAGGAGCGCAAGAAGTACGGCCTGAAGAAGGCCCGCAAGGCGCCCCAGTACTCCAAGCGCTGACCCGGCGTGCCACGGCTCTTCGGCACCGACGGCGTCCGAGGGCTGGCGAACGCCGAACTGGGACCGGACCTGGCCCTGCGGCTCGCGGCGTCGGCGGCGCGCGTCCTGCGCCCGTCGCACCGCGGCCCGGGCCGTCCGGTCGCCGTCGTCGGGCGTGACCCGCGGGCCAGCGGCGAGATGCTGGAGGCCGCGGTGTCCGCCGGTCTGGCCTCGGCCGGCGTGGACGTCCTGCAGCTCGGCGTCGTCCCGACGCCCGGCATCGCCTATCTGACCGGCGAGCTCGGTGCCGACCTGGGTGTGGTGATCTCGGCGTCGCACAACCCGATGCCGGACAACGGCATCAAGATCTTCGCCCGCGGCGGCCACAAGCTCGAGGACGCCGTCGAGGACGCGATCGAGGCCGACATGGCCCTGCCGACGGACACCGCGGCCCGGCCGACCGGGGCTGCCGTCGGCCGGCTGCGCCCGGCCCACCACGAGGTGGCCCGCTACGTCGACCACCTGGTGGCCGCGACCCCGCACCCGTTGACCGGCCTGACGGTCGTCGTCGACTGTGCCAACGGTGCGGCCTCCGACGTGGCCCCGCTGGCCTACCGCCGCGCCGGCGCCACCGTGCACGTGGTGGCCGGCGAGCCGGACGGGCTGAACATCAACGACGGCGTCGGGTCGACGCACCTGGACCACGTGCGGGCCGCGGTCGTCGAGCACGGCGCCGACCTGGGGATCGCCCACGACGGCGACGCCGACCGGTGCCTGGCGGTCGCGGCGGACGGGTCCACCGTCGACGGCGACGCCATCCTGGCCATCCTCGCCGGCGCGCTGCACGGAGCCGGCCGGTTGGCCGGCGGGACGGTGGTCGGGACCGTCATGGCCAACCTCGGATTCCACAAGGCGATGGAGGCCGCCGGCATCGCCGTGGTGACCACCGCGGTCGGCGACCGGTACGTCCTGGAGCAGATGCGCGCCGGCGGCTACACCCTCGGCGGCGAGCAATCCGGGCACGTCGTCCTCGCCGACCATGCGACGACCGGTGACGGCGTGCTCACCGCGCTGCAGGTCATGTCCCGCATGGCGGAGACGGGCCGGTCCCTGGCCGAGCTGGCCGGCGTGGTGCAGCGCTTCCCCCAGGTGCTGGTCAACGTCCGGACCGCCGACAAGTCCGTGGCCGACAGCCCGGCGGTGCAGGACGCGGTCAGGGCCGCCGTCGCCGAGCTGGACGGTGCGGGCCGGGTGCTGCTGCGGCCGTCGGGCACGGAGCCGGTGGTCCGCGTCATGGTGGAGGCGCCGACGGCGGACCAGGCGCAGGAGGTCGCGGACCGGGTGGCCCGGGTGGTCGCCGGGACGTCGCCGGCCTGACACCCGTCGGGTCGGAGCGGGCGGCACCGCTCCGGGTCCGGTCGACCTGCACGGACCGTCCGGGTCAGGGCCGTGGGCGCGGTCCGCTGCCGGCTCCGGTCTGCCGGTGCGGCTCCGTCCCGGATCAGGCCTGCTTGCGCAGCTCCACGGCGGCCGACGGGCCCTTGCCCCGGTCGAGTTCGTGGCGAACCTGCGCCAGGTCCTCGAGCGCGGTGCGCTTGATCTTGCCCTTCAGGTCGTCGTCGAGCTGGTCCTGGGCGCGCAGGTGCCGCAGGAAGAACGCCGCGGCCAGTGACCGGACGGCCCGCTGCAGCTTGGTCTGCGGGGACGAGCCGCTGAAGGTCGACGTCCAGTGCTTGCCCTCGGCCAGCGACAGGTGGCCGGCACCCTTGACGGTGCGCAGTTGGCACGGTCCGGCCCAGGCGGCCGCGATGGACGCGCCGTCGCCCTCGGCCATCTCGTCGTCGCCACCCACCACGTGCAGCCCCGGCACCCGGACCCGGGCCGCCGCGCTCACCGCGGACGGCTGCCCGGCCGACGCGGTCACCGTCATCACGGCCGCCACGTCGAAGTCCGAGGCGGCGGCCAGCACCGCGGCGCCGCCGCCCATGGAGTGGCCCAGCACGCCGTAGCGCGCGGCGTCCACCCGCAGCCGGCCGCCGGCCAGCCGCGCCGACGCCACCAGGTCCACCGCGGTCCGCAGGTCCTGCGCCAGCTCGGCCGGCGCCGGCACGGGTCCCCGCTGGGTGTCCGGCGCTACCGCGACGATGCCCCACGACGCCAGGAACCGCAGCGTGTCGGCATAGCGGTGCACCGGCTGCAGCCAGCCGTGCGCCAGCGCCACCACCGGCAGGTCCCGGCCGCTGGCCGGGGCGAACACCAGCCCCGGCATGCCGGCCGTCTCCAGCCGCCCGCCGGCGACCCGGTGCGGACCCCGGAACTCGAAGTAGTCCAGCGTGGGCCGGTCGATGCTCGGCGCCTTCGATCCGGCCACCACGGTCCTCTCCTCGGCGGGGCACGGCCGCGGGTGCGTCGCGCGTGCCCGCCACCGGCTGCGGCGCACACCCGCGACCGGGCCGTGTCGGGCGTTCGTAGAGTAGCGCCGGGGTACCGCTCCCCGGACGGCCGGAGACCGCCGGCCGGCCCGACACCCGGGAAGGGTCATGAGCAGCAGCGACTTCACCGCAACCCTGCGCCGGCTGGTCCGGGCCCGCTTCCCGTTGCTGTCCGTCCAGACGGCCGAGGAGTCCCGGGTGCTGGCCGTGATCGCCGGGGTGCTGGGGGACCGGTCGCAGGTCGTCCCGCCGCGGCAGGTGTACCTGTGGTCCACGTCGGACGGCTTCGCGGCGCTGGGTCAGCCGGGGTCCCCGGAGACCCGGACGCCGCTGGCGGCGCTGGCCGCCGCGACGGCGCTGACAGTGCCCAGCGCGGTCGTCCTGCTGGACCTGCACCCGTGGCTGGGCGCCGGGCAGGCGCCCGCGGACACCCAGGTGGTGCGGGCCCTCAAGGACACCGTCCGGCTGTACCGCGACGGGTCGGTGCCGCGCACGCTGATCCTGGTCTCGGTCACGCCGCACATCCCGCCGGAGCTCGAGGCGCTGGTCACCGTCGTCGACTTCGCGCTGCCCGACGAGGCCGAGCTGCGGGCGCTGCTGGACCGGATGATCGAGCGGAACACCCGCAACGGCGCCCTGACGGTCGACGAGTCCGACGACGCCCGGGAGCGGCTGACCAAGGCGGCGCGCGGCCTGACCCTGTTCGAAGCGGAGAACGCCTTCGCCCGGGCGATGGTCGACGACGGCCGGCTCACCGCCGCCGACGTCACCGTGGTCACCGCCGAGAAGGCCCAGACGATCCGCAAGTCCGGGGTGCTCGAGATGGTCTCCGGCACGGTCCGGCTCGACGACATCGGCGGCCTGGGCAACCTCAAGACCTGGCTGGTCAAGCGCAGCGGCTCGTGGTTGGACGAGGCCAGGGACTACGGCCTCCCGGCACCCAAGGGCGTGCTCGTCACCGGCGTCCCGGGTTGCGGCAAGTCGCTCACCGCGAAGGCGATGGCCTCGGCGTGGTCGCTGCCGCTCGTCCGGCTGGACATCGGCCGGGTGTTCGGCGGCCTGGTCGGGCAGAGCGAGCAGAACATGCGTACCGCCATGCGCACCGTCGAGGCCGTGGCCCCGTGCGTGCTGTGGATCGACGAGATCGAGAAGGGCTTCGCGTCCGGCGCGTCCGGGGGCGGCGACTCGGGCACGTCCGCCCGGGTGTTCGGGGCCTTCCTGACCTGGCTGCAGGAGAAGACGGCGCCGGTCTTCGTCATGGCGACCGCCAACCAGATCGGCCTGCTGCCGCCGGAGTTCCTCCGCAAGGGCCGGTTCGACGAGATCTTCTTCGTCGACCTGCCGACCGACAGCGAGCGCCGGCAGATCTTCGCCGTCCACCTGGCGGCCCGGCTGCAGGCCGGACCGGCGCTCGGGCGGCTCGCCGTCGACGACGGGCTGCTGGGCGGCCTCGCCGACGCCACCGAGGGCTTCTCCGGCGCCGAGATCGAGCAGGCCGTGGTCGCGGCCTGCTTCGACGCCTTCGACGGCCGCCGGGCGCTCACCGCCGACGACCTGTTCCACGCCGTCCGGAACACCGTCCCGCTGTCCGTCACCCAGGCCGAGCAGATCACCGCGCTCCGCGAGTGGGCCGACGTGCGGGCGGTCGCGGCGTCCGCGCCGGAGGACCGCACCGGCTACGTCACCCCGGCGGAGGCCGAGCGCCCCGCGGTGTCCCCCGAGGCGGTGCTCAGCCGCGGCGGGCGGCCGGTGCCGAGCTGACCCGGCGGGACCCGCCGGGGCCGGTCACGCGATCACCCAGTCCCGGCGGGCCTCCGAGTCCCACCGCCGCACGGCGACCCCGGTGCCGCGGCGCTCGGCGGCCAGTCCCGGCACCGCCAGCGCGGCCGCGACGTCCGGCGGCCGCAGCCGGCGGCCGAGCGTCACGTGCGGCGTCCACTCGCCGGGGCGGACGTGACCGAGCCCGTCGTCGCCGACCGCGGCGACGACCCGGCGCTGCAGCTCGAGCAGCTCGGCCGAGGGCACGACCAGCCGGGCCAGCACGAACTCGTCCCGGTGGCCGAAGAGCACCAGGCCGCCGAGCAGCAGCGGGAGGTCGAGGCCCGGCTCGGCTCCGACCCCGGCCGCGGTCGCCGCCGTCGCACGGGGGACACCGGCCGCGGCCGCCGCGATGACCTCCTCGCGGTCCGCCGGCACCCGTGCCGCCACGGCCAGCGTCACGTGCGGGCGGTTGCTCGGCCCGGTGTGCCGGCCGGCGTTGCGGACCCCGGCGCCCTCCAGCGCGGCCCACTGCTCGCGCACCGCCGCGTCGAGGGCCGGATCGAGCAGGAGCTCCACGGAGTGCACCACCGCGGCATCCTCCCCCGGTCGCACCGTCCCCGGACGACGGGGGACGCGCCCGGCCGCGCGGCGCCGGCCACGGGACGCCTGTCCCGGTCACCGCCCGTGGCCGCGACGCGCGGACGGGTGTCCCGGCATCGGTACACCCCGGCGTCACCCCGCGCGCCGATAGCCTTGGCCGCTATGTGCGGCATCGTCGGCTACACCGGCCCCCGTCAGGCGCTCCCCCTGCTGCTCGGCGGGCTGGAGCGGCTCGAGTACCGGGGCTACGACTCGGCCGGCGTCGCCGTCGTCGACGACCGGTCCGAGCTGCACACCGCCCGCAAGGCCGGCCAGCTGCGCAACCTCGTCGCCGAGGTGGACGCCGGGCTGGTCCCGCTGGACGGTCACACCGGCATGGGGCACACCCGGTGGGCGACGCACGGCGGCCCCACGGACCGCAACGCCCACCCGCACACCGACACCGCCGGCCGCGCCGCGGTCATCCACAACGGCATCATCGAGAACTTCGCGCCGCTGCGCGCCGAGCTCGAGCGGGACGGTGTCGAGCTGTCCAGCGACACCGACACCGAGGTCGTCGCTCACCTGCTGGGCGCCACCTTCGCGACCGGCCCGACGGCCGGGGACCTCCCGGCGTCGCTGGCCGCGGTGTGCCGACGGCTGGAGGGGACCTTCACCCTGGTCGCCGTGCACGCCGACGCGCCGGGCGTGCTCGTCGCCGCCCGCCGCAACTCGCCGCTGGTGGTCGGTGTCGGCAACGGCGAGATGTTCGTCGCCAGCGACGTCGCCGCGTTCATCGCGCACACCCGGGACGCCGTGGAGCTCGGCCAGGACCAGCTGGTCACGCTGACCGCCGAGGGCTACCGGGTCGAGTCGTTCAGCGGCGGCGAGCCGGACTACCGGGCGTTCACCGTCGACTGGGACCTGGCCGCCGCCGAGAAGGGCGGCTACCCGACGTTCATGGACAAGGAGATCGCCGAGCAGCCCGCCGCGGTCCGGCAGACCCTGCAGGGCCACTTCGACGGCCTGCGCATCGTGCTCGACGAGCAGCGCCTGGGCGAGGACGAGCTGCGCACCGTCGACAAGGTGTTCGTCGTCGCCTGCGGCAGCGCGTTCCACTCCGGGCTGGTCGCCAAGTACGCCATCGAGCACTGGACGCGGCTGCCGGTCGAGGTCGAGCTGGCCAGCGAGTTCCGCTACCGGGACCCGGTGCTGGACCGGGACACCCTGGTCGTCGCGGTGAGCCAGTCCGGCGAGACCGCCGACACCCTGGAGGCCGTCCGGCACGCCCGCCGCCAGCGCGCCCGGGTGCTGGCGGTGTGCAACACCAACGGGTCGCAGATCCCGCGCGAGTCCGACGGCGTGCTCTATACGCACGCCGGACCCGAGGTCGGGGTGGCGTCCACCAAGGCGTTCCTGGCCCAGGTGACCGCGAACTACCTCGTCGGGCTGGCGCTCGCCCAGGCCCGCGGCACCAAGTACCCCGACGAGGTGGCCCGCGAGTTCGCCACGCTGCAGGAGATGCCGGCCGCGGTCGAGCAGACCCTGGAGCTCATGGATCCGGTCCGCGAGCTCGGCCGGGAGATCGGCGGGTCCAGGGCGGTGCTGTTCCTGGGCCGGCACGTGGGGTACCCGGTGGCGCTGGAGGGCGCGCTCAAGCTCAAGGAACTGGCGTACATGCACGCCGAGGGCTTCGCCGCCGGCGAGCTCAAGCACGGCCCGATCGCTCTGATCGAGGAGGGGCTGCCGGTCGTCGTGGTGACGCCGTCGCCCAAGTCCATGCCGCTGCTGCACGCCAAGCTGCTGTCCAACATCCGCGAGATCCAGGCCCGCGGCGCCCGCACGATCGTGATCAGCGAGGAGGGCGACGACACCGTGGCCCCGTTCGCCGACGTGCTGGTCAGCCTGCCCCGCGTGCCGTCGCTGCTGCAGCCGCTGGTGGCCACCGTCCCGCTGCAGGTGCTGGCGGCCGAGATCGCGCGGTCCCGCGGGTACGACATCGACAAGCCGCGGAACCTGGCCAAGTCCGTCACGGTCGAGTGAGTCGCCGGTGATCCCCGCGCCGCGGGCGGGGGACCGGTGACCGTGCCGGACGTCCCGGCCGGCGCCGCGGTGGTGGGCGTGGGCATCGACGTGGTGGCCGTCGAGCGGTTCGCCGAGTCGCTGCGCCGCACCCCGTCGCTGGCGGCGCGGCTGTTCCGGCCCGACGAGCTCGTCACGCCGTCCGGAGCGCCGCGCGGGTCCGCGTCGCTGGCCGCCCGGTTCGCGGTCAAGGAGGCGGTGGCCAAGGCGCTCGGGGTGCCGCGCGGCATGGACTGGCACGACTGCTCGGTGGTCTCGCAGGCCTCGGGACGGCCGGTGCTGGCGACCCGCGGGACGGTCCGGGCGGCCGCCGACGCCGCGGGCGTGGCCGACTGGCGGATCTCGCTGTCCCACGACGCCGGGATCGCCGCGGCCGTCGTGCTGGGCCTCGGGCCGGCGGCCGGCTGACCCGCGTGGGCGGGCGCGCCCGGCGGCGATGTCACACCGCGGGTGCCCTGCACCGTCCTGTCCGTATGACCCACGTACAGACCCCGCTCGCCGGCCCGGACCGGCCGGTCCACCCTGGTACCCGACCCGCCGCCGGCACCGCCGGCGCGCAGCACCCGGAGGTGTCGGAATGAGGATCGCGATCGCCGGTGGCACCGGCTGGGTGGGGCGGCTCGTCGTCGACGAGGCGCGGGCGGCCGGGCACACGCCGGTGGTGGTCGCCCGGTCGACCGGCGTCGACCTGGTCACCGGGTCCGGACTCGACGCCGCGCTGGCCGGTGCGGACGCTGTCGTCGACGTCAGCAACATCGCCACGCTGCGGCGCCGGTCCGCCGAGACCTTCTTCCGCACGGTCACCGACCGGCTGTCCGCCGCGGGCGCCCGGGCGGACGTCGGGCACCTGGTCAGCCTGTCGATCGTCGGCATCGACCGGGTGCCGTCCGGCTACTACCACGGCAAGCAGGCGCAGGAGGCGGCGGCGCTGTCCGGCCCGGTGCCGGCCACCGTGCTGCGGGCCACCCAGTTCCACGAGTTCGCCGCGCAGATGCTGGCCCGGCGCGGGCCGCTGGTGTTGGCGCCGCGGATGCACAGCCAGCCGGTGGCCGCCCGGGAAGTGGCCCGCCGGCTGGTCGAGCTGGCCGCCGCCGCGCCGGTCGGCCACGCCCCGGACCTGGCCGGCCCGCAGCCCGAGTGGATGGACGCGATGATCCGCCGGCTGGCGCACCTGCGCCGGGACCGCCGGCCGGTGCTGCGGCTGCGCTTCCCCGGCGCGGTCGGCCGCGAGATGGCCGGCACCGGGCTGCTGCCGACGGGCGGCGCCACCCTGGGCACGCAGACCTTCGACGACTGGTTGTGCAGCGACGCCCGCGTTGCCGCCGGCGTGCCCGGCGTCGCGCCGTCGACCGAGGGCCGGGCCGGGTGAGCGGTCACCCGGCCGCGGATCCGGCCCACCGGTCGGCCGCGCTCGCGGCCGACTACGAGTCCTCCCGCGACCACCTGGTCCGGGTGGCGTACGCGATCCTGGGCAGCCGGGCCGAGGCCGAGGACGTGGTGTCCGACGTCTGGCTGCGCCTGGTGGCGGCCGACCGTCGCGACCCCGTGCTGGACGTCGAGGCCTGGGCCACCGTGGCCGTCGCCCGGGCCGCCCTGGACGCGCTCCGGTCGGCCCGGGTCCGCCGCGAGGTCTACACCGGTCCGTGGCTGCCCGAGCCGGTGCTGGGCAGCTGGCCGCCGGCCGGGGGAGCCGACGCCGGTGCGGACCCGGCCGACCGGGTCACCCTGGACGACGAGGTGGGGTACGCCCTGCTCGTCGTCCTGGAGACCCTGACGCCGGCCGAGCGCACCGCCTGGGTGCTGCACGACCTGTTCGGCCTGCCGTTCACCGACGTCGCCGCCGCCGTCGGCCGGACGCCCGCCGCGGTCCGGCAGCTGGCCGCGCGGGCCCGCGGGCACGTCGCCGCCGGCGCTCCGCGGGTGGGCGTCGACCGGGCCGAGCACACGGCGGCGGTGACCCGGTTCCTCGAGGCCGCCGCCGGCGGAGACCTGGCGGCGCTGATGCGTGCGCTGGACCCGGACGTGGTGCTGACCAGCGACGGCGGCGGGCACGTCAGCGCCGCCCGCCGGCCGGTGCGCGGCCGCGACAAGGTGGCGCGCTTCCTGCTCGGCACCCAGCACCGCTTCGGCCAGGGGCAGCAGGCCGAGCTGGTGTCGGTCAACGGCGCCCTCGGGCTGGCGCTGTTCGCCGACCGGACGCTGACCACGGTGCTGTCGCTGACGGTCTCCGGCGGGCTGGTCCGGCGGGTCGACATGATCCGCTCACCGGTCAAGCTGCCGCGGGTCGCGCCGGGCGTCGGGACCGCCGGCGGCGACGGGCGGTAGGCGAGCCCGCTCGCACCGGGAGGCCGCCGCCCGCCGGCCGCCGCGCATCGGGACGCCACCCCGCGGGCACAATGCCGCGGGGGCCGCCGGCCCCGTGAACCGGAGGTCGCCCGTGCTGCACGCCTGGACCGTCGAGCAGATCCGCGCCGCCGAGTCCGCGGCGCTGGCCAGGACCGGTGACCAGGAGCTGATGCGGCGTGCCGCCGGGCACGTCGCCTGGGCGGTGTGCGACCGCCTGGACCCGGTCACCGGTGCGGAAGCGGTGCTGCTCGTCGGCGCCGGTAACAACGGCGGCGACGCGCTGCACGCCGGCGCGCTGCTGCGCCGGCGCGGGATGGCCGTCACCGCGGTGCTGCTCGACCCGGGCCGGGCGCACGCCGGCGGGCTGGCCGCGTTCCGGGCGCGCCGTGGCCGGGTGCTCGCCGTCGACGGCGCGGGCGGCGGCGCCGTCGCCGGGGTGCTGGAACGGGCGGACGTCGTCGTCGACGGGATCGTCGGGATCGGCGCCCGCGGACCGCTGCGGCCGGACGCCGCCCGGTGGGTGGACCTGGTGCCGGCGGCGGCGCTGCGGGTCGCGGTCGACGTGCCCAGCGGGCTGGACCCCGACACCGGGACGCACGCCGGTCCGGTGTTCACCGCCGACGTCACCGTCACCGTCGGCGGTCTCAAGCCCGGCTTGCTGCTGGCCGACGACGTGGCCGGGACAGTGCTGGTGGCCGACGTCGGGTTCGCGCCCAAGCCCGCGGACGCGCGGGTGGAGGTGCTCACCGACCTGGACGTCGAGGCCCTGCTGCCGGACCCGCGGACGGGTTCGGACAAGTACACCGGCGGGGTGCCGGGCATCGTCGCCGGCTCGGCGCAGTACCCGGGCGCTGCGCTGCTGTGCGTCGGCGGCGCCGTCCGGGTGCGGCCCGGCATGGTCCGCTACGCCGGGCCCCAGGCCGCGGCGGTCGTCGCGCGCTGGCCCGAGGTGGTGGCCGGGGACGACCCGTCCCGGGCCGGCCAGGTGCAGGCCTGGGTGGCCGGTCCCGGGATGGGGACCGACGAGGCCGCGCTGGACCGGCTCCGCACGGTGGTGGACGCCGACGCGCCCGTGCTCGTCGACGCGGACGGCCTGACCCTGCTCGCCCGCCACCCGGAGCTGCTGGCCGCCCGGCGGGACCGGCCCACCGTGCTAACCCCGCACGAGCGGGAGTTCGCGCGGATCTTCCCCGACCTGGACCTGGCCGACCGGCTCGGGGCGGTCCGCCGGGCGGCCGCCCTGGCCGGCGTGACGGTGCTGCTCAAGGGACACCGGACGCTGGTCGCCGAGCCGGGCGGGACGGTCACCGTCAACACCACCGGGTCGGGGTGGCTGGCCACCGCGGGGTCCGGCGACGTCCTGTCCGGTGTGATCGGTTCGCTGCTGGCGGCCGGCCTATCGCCGGCCACCGCCGCCGCGGCGGGCGCGCACCTGCACGGCCGCGCGGGGGAGCGGGCGGCCGCGCTGCGCGCCGCCGGTGCCCACCAGCTGTGGGACCTGCTCCGGGTGCCGGTGCAGCGCTGATCCCGCGGATGCGGCCGGAGCGGCGCCGACCGTCCCGCGACGTTTCCGTCCGTCCCCGTGCGGTGACCGTGCGCCCATGCCCGAGCCGCACGACGAGGCCGCGTTCGAACGCGCCCGCAAGCGCACCGTGCTGGCCGGCGGGCTGCTGGTGGTGGCGTGCCTGATCGCCGAGACGGTGCTGGTGATGACGACCCACTGGCCGGCGTGGATCTACGTCGTCACCCTGGTCGTGCTGATCGGCGCCTCGGTCGTCGGTGCCGCACTCACCCTCCGGGACCTCGGGTAGGACCCGGGCGGCGGCGCGGCCGGCGACCGTCCTCCGTGGCTCGTGGTCGAATCTGGTCATGGAGACCCCGCCGCCCGGCTCGCGCGAGCGTGCCGTCGCGGTCGTCGACCTGTGGGCGGTGCGGGCCAACACCCGGGCCCTGCTGGCGGCCGCGCGGCGCGCCGCCCCCGGTGCGGAGCTGATGGCGGTGGTCAAGGCGGACGGGTACGGGCACGGCGCCGCCCCCGTCGCCCGGGAGGCCGTCGCGGCCGGCGCGGCGGTGCTCGGCGTGGCCACGCCGGGCGAGGCGGTCCAGCTGCGCGACGCCGGCATCGCCGCTCCGGTGGTCGCCTGGCTGTGGGTCCCGGGCGAGGACCTGCGGCCGGCGCTGGCCGCCGGGGTGCAGCTGACCGTGTCGTCGACGCAGCAGCTCGCCGCGCTGCTCGACCAGGCCGGTGCCGCGGCCGGTGGCGGGCCGGTGCCGGTGCACGTCAAGGTGGACACCGGCCTCGGCCGGGGCGGTGTCGCGCCGGCCGCGTTGCCCGAGCTGCTGGCCGCGGTGACGGCGGCCCGGCTCGCCGGCCGGGTCGAGGTGGTCGGCCTGATGAGCCACCTGGCCAACGGCGAGGTGCCCGAGGACCCGTCGGTCGCCGACCAGCTCGCGGTGTGGGACCGCGCCCGGCGCGCCGTGCGCGCCGCCGGGCTGGCCCCGCGCTGGGAGCACCTGGCCAACACCGGCGCGACGCTCGTGCACCCGGCCACCGTCGGCACCCTGGTGCGCTGCGGCATCGGGCTGTACGGGCTCGACCCGGTGCCGCCGGGCGGCGGCGAGCGGCAGCATCCGGTGGCGCTGCGGCCGGCGATGACGCTGCGGGCCGCCGTCGCGCTGGTCAAGCGGGTCCCGGCCGGCCACGGCGTGTCCTACGGGTGGACCTACCGGACCACGCGGGAGACCACCCTGGCCCTGGTGCCGCTGGGCTACGCCGACGGCATCCCGCGGGCCGCGTCGAACCGGGCCCAGGTGTGGCTGGCCGGCCGGCGCCGCACCGTCGCCGGCCAGGTGGCCATGGACCAGTTCGTCGTCGACTGCGGGGACGACCCGGTGGCCGCGGGCGACGAGGTCCTGCTGTTCGGCCCCGGCGACCGCGGCGAGCCCACCGCGTCGGAGTGGGCGGTGGCGTGCGGCACGATCGACTACGAGATCGTCACCCGGGTCGGACCCCGGGTGCCGCGCCGCCACGTGTCCGGCAGCGACCGCGGGGCGCACCGGACGGAGCAAGGAGGACGCTGGTGAGCACCTGGGGTCGCGTGCTGGGCACCGCCTCGATCACCGCCGGCGTCCTCGGGGCCGCGGCGCTCGGCGGGATCACCGCCCAGCGGCGTGCGGTGCGGCGACTCCACGGCAGCGCGGCCGGCGACGCGGACCCGCAGCAGGCCTACGGGGCGCTGGTCGCCGACCGCACCTACTCGGTGGTCGCCGAGGACGGCGTCGCGCTGCACGTCGAGGAGGCCGGGCCGGCGGACGCGCCGATCACCATGGTCTTCGCGCACGGCTGGACCCTGCGCTCCGGGGCGTGGCACTACCAGCGGCTCGGGCTCGCCGGTCCGGGGTTCGGCACCGGTGACGGCCCGACCCCGCGCATGGTGTTCTACGACCAGCGGTCGCACGGCCGGTCGTCCCGGGCGGCACCGGGCCGCTCGACGCTGGACGCGCTGGCCGGCGACCTGGCGGCGGTGATCGCCACGGCGGCGCCCGAGGGACCGCTGGTCCTCGTCGGCCACTCGATGGGCGGCATGGCCCTGATCGCGCTGGCCGGGCGGCAGCCGGAGCTGTTCGCCGACCGGGTGGTCGGGGTGGGGCTGGTGTCCACCGCCGCCCAGCGCTTCGGCATCCCGGGCCTGGGCAACACCCTGCTCGCCGGGACGACGAGCCCGCTGCTGCGCCTGCTGTCGCTCACCGCCGGCCGCTACACCTCGCTGATCGAGCGTGGCCGGGCCGGCACCCACGACGCGGTCTGGCTGCTCACCCGGACCCTGGGCTTCGCCCGCACCGACGTGCCCGCCGCGGTCGTCGACTACCTGGACGAGATGATCTCCGGGACGCCGGTGGACGTCATCGCCGACTTCGCACCCGCGCTGGTGATGATGGACGAAGCCGATTCGCTGCCGGCGCTGGCCGGCATCCCGACGGTCATCGTCTGCGGCGACTCGGACCGGATGACGCCCGCCGTCCGGTCGGAGTTCCTCGCGCACGCGCTGCCCGACGCCGAGCTGGTGATCATCGCCAAGGCCGGGCACATGGCGACCCTGGAGGCGCCGGAGGAGGTCAACGCCGCGCTGCGCCGGATGTGTGTGCGGGCCGTGACCTACGCCGAGCGGACCCACCGGCCGGTGTCGGCATGACCGCCGTCCCCGGCCGTGATCCCGGTGCCGATCCCCGTGACCATCACCGTGCTGATCCCGGTGCTGATCCCGGTGCCGGTCCCGGTGCCGATCCCGGTGCGGAGCGGCTGCTGGGCCGCTGGTGGCTCGCCACGGCCGCGGACACCGACCGGCTCGGCCGCCGGCTCGGCGCGGTGCTGCGGGCCGGTGACCTGCTGCTGCTGTCCGGGGCGCTCGGTGCCGGCAAGACGGCGCTGACCCGCGGGATCGGGGCGGGGATGCGGGTGCGCGGCACGGTGGCCTCGCCGACGTTCGTGCTGGCGCGGGTGCACCCGCCGGCGGAGCCCGGCGGCGTCGTGCTGGTGCACGTCGACGCCTACCGGCTGGGCGGGGCGGCGGAGCTGGACGACCTGGACCTGGACACCGACCTGGCGCAGGCGGCCGTCGTCGTGGAGTGGGGCAGCGGGCTGGCCGAGCGGCTCGGGCCGGTGTACCTGCACGTCGACCTGGACCGGCGGCCCGACGACACCCGGCTGGCCACCGTGTCCGCGGTGGGTGGCGACTGGCCGGAGCGGGTGGCCGCCGTGGTGGCGGCGGCGCAGCTGACGGTCGCGGACGAGCCGGCGGGTGGGACGGGCGCCGGCGTGCCGGAGGGCGACGTGCTCGCCGGCGACTGACCGGCGGCGTGTCCCGCCCCGCGCGGCGGCGCGCCCGCGCGCCCGTCCCACCGCCGGCCCTGCCCGCCGTCAGAGCAGCACGGAGCCGGTGCGTCGGGTGGTCAGCACCGTGCTCGACGGGGCGGTCGAGCTCGGGCCGTCGACCGCGGACACCAGCACCGGGCTCGGCGCCGGCGCGGCGGCGGTGACGGTCGCGGCGGTGGCCAGCGGGGCGACCGCGAGCAGGGCTCCGGCGGCGAGTCCGGCGGACAGCCGGCGCCACCGGGCCGGGCGCCGCGGCGGGTCCGCCACCGGGCGTGGGGTCGGCACGGCGCCGGCTGCCGGCCCTGCGGTCGGCACGGCGCCGGCCGCGGGTCGCGGGATCGGTGCCGCGACGGAGCCGGCGGGGAGCCGGCGCAGCACGGTCCGGGCGGGGTTGGCGATGGTGGCCGGCGGGGCGGTGGGAGCGGTGGTGGTGTCCATGCGGACGACGGTGGTCGGCCGTGCCGGGTGGCCGCTGTCGCTCCGCTGAGCGGTCGCTGTGCGCGCCGACGGCGAGGGCAGGGACGGCCGAGCACACCGGATGGCCGGCTCCCGTGCGGCTCCGACCGCGGCTCGCCGGTCCCGCGCGACGATCGCCGGTCCGGCCGTTTCCCCGCGGCGCGGTCGGGTGACCGTGCACGGGTGACCGCCGCCATGCCGCCCTCCCCGTCCCCGCGTTCCGGATCGGGCGGGCCGCCCGCCTCGACCGTCGAGCTGGTGGTCAACGGGCGGTCCCGCACCGTGCGGCTGGACAACCGCACCTCGCTGCTGGACGCGCTGCGCGAGGAGCTGCGGCTGACCGGTTCCAAGAAGGGGTGCGACCACGGGCAGTGCGGCGCCTGCACGGTCCTGCTCGACGGCCGCCGGGTGAACAGCTGCCTGGTCCTCGCCGTCGCGGCGTCCGGCCGTCCGGTGACGACCGTGGAGGGGTTGGCCGCCGGCGACCGGTTGCACCCGGTCCAGCAGGCGTTCCTCGACCGGGACGCCTACCAGTGCGGCTACTGCACGCCCGGCCAGATCTGCTCCGCCGTCGGCGTCCTCGCCGAGGCGGCCGCCGGGTGGCCCAGCGCGGTGACGCCGCCCGGGCGCGACGGCGCCGACGGGTCGGTAGCCGGCCTCGATGCCGCCGAGGTCCGGGAGCGGATGAGCGGCAACATCTGTCGGTGCGGCGCCTACGCCAACATCGTCCCGGCCGTCCTCGACGCGGCGGCGGCGACCGCCGGTGCCGGTGCGGACGGTTCCGACGGCGGTGCGGTCGGCGCCCGGTCGTGAGGGCGTTCGAGTACGTCCGCGCGGCGTCGGTGGCCGAGGCCGTCGGCGCGCTCCGCGACGACGACGAGGCCCAGTTCCTCGGCGGCGGGACCAATCTCGTCGACCTGCTGCGGCTGGGCGTGGCGCGGCGGGGCCGCCTGGTCGACGTCTCCGGGCTGCCGCTGGACACCGTGCAGGACGGCCCGGACGGCCTCCGCATCGGTGCCGCCGTGCGCAACAGCGACCTCGCCGCCCATCCCGCCGTCCGCCGCGACTACCCGGCGCTGAGCCAGGCCCTGCTCGCGGGCGCGACCGGGCAGCTGCGCAACATGGCGACGACCGCCGGGAACCTGTTGCAGCGCACCCGCTGCCTGTACTTCCAGGACGTCACCAAGCCGTGCAACAAGCGCGTCCCGGGCAGCGGCTGTCCCGCCCGGCAGGGCGTGCACCGGGATCTCGCGGTGCTGGGCACCAGCGAGGCGTGCATCGCCACCCACCCGTCGGACATGGCGGTGGCGCTGGCCGCCCTGGACGCGACCGTGCTCACCACCGGTCCCGCCGGGGACCGGACCCTCGCGCTCGACGACTTCCACCGGTTGCCGGGGGACGAACCCGACCGCGACACCGTCCTGCAGCACGGCGAACTCGTCACGGCGGTGCAGCTGCCACCGCCGTCCCCGCTCTCGTCCTCGTCGGTGTACCGCAAGGTCCGCGACCGGGCGTCCTTCGCGTTCGCCGTCGGGTCGGTGGCCGCGGGCCTGGTGGTCGACGGCGGCACGGTCGTCGACGTGGCGCTGGCCTTCGGGGCGGTCGCGCACCGGCCGTGGCGGGCCAGGGTCGCCGAGGCGGCGCTGCGCGGCGGCCCGGCCACCGCGGCGGCGTTCGGCGCGGCGCTGGACCGGGAGCTGGCGGCCGCCACACCCCTGCCGGACAACGCCTTCAAGGTGCCGCTGATCCGGGCGGTGGCGGTGGCGGAGCTGAGCCGGCTCGCCGGGCTCGGGACCGACGGCGGACGGACGGAGGACGGCGCATGACCGGGACCGTGGCGGCGCCCAGCACCGAGCAGACCGCCGAGCAGACCGGCGGGCGCACCTCCGCGCCGGCGCACCGGGTCGAGGGACGCGAGAAGGTGACCGGGCGGGCGCACTACGCCTACGAGTACCCGGTCGACGAGGTGGCCTACGCCTGGGCGGTGTGCGCCGACGTTCCGCACGGGCGGGTGCGGCACGTCGACGTCGACGCCGCCATGGGGCTGCCGGGCGTGCTGGCCGTGCTCTGGCACGGCAACGCGCCCAGGATGGCCTCGACCGGCGACGCCATGCAGGACCAGCTGCAGTCCGACCGGGTGCACTTCCGCGGGGAGGTCGTGGCGGTCGTGGTGGCCACGACCGCCGAGCAGGCCAGGGAGGTCGCCGGCCTCGTGCGCGTGGACTACGCGACCGAGCCGCACCGCAGCGTGCTGACCGAGGACGACCCGTCGCTGTACCGGCCCGAGCAGCTCAACGCCGGCATCCCGACGACCAGCGAGATGGGTGACCCGGACGCTGCTTTCGAGCGCAGCGAGGTCCGGGTCGACGAGGTCTACCGGACACCGGGTCTGCACAACAACGCCATGGAACCGCATGCCACCACGGCCGTCTGGACGGACGACCGGGTCACGCTGTGGGACTCCAACCAGGGCAGCACGCCGGTGCGCGACGCGGTCTGCCAGGTGTTCGAGCTGCCGCGCGACCGGGTGCGGGTGGTGAGCACGCACGTCGGTGGCGGCTTCGGTTCCAAGGGCACCCCCCGCCCACAGGTGGTGCTGGCGGTGCTGGCCGCGCGGCACGTCGGCCGCCCGGTGCGGATGGCACTGACCCGGCAGCAGATGTTCGCGCTCGTCGGCTACCGCACGCCGACGATCCAGCGGGTCCGGCTCGGCGCGGACCGCACCGGGCGGCTGCAGGTCATCGACCACCGCGCCGTCGTCCAGACGGCGACGCACCAGGAGTTCGCCGAACAGGTCGGCGTCGCCACCCGGGTCATGTACGCCGCCCGGCACCGCCGCACCGACCACCACGTCGCCGTCCTGGACGTGCCGATCCCGTCGTGGATGCGGGCGCCGGGCGAGTGCCCCGGCATGTACGCGCTCGAGTCCGCCATGGACGAGCTCGCCGTCCGGCTGGGCATGGACCCCGTCGAGCTGCGGATCCGCAACGAACCGGCGACCGACCCGGAGCGCGGCACGCCGTTCTCCAGTCGCAACCTCGTGGCGTGCCTGCGTCGGGGTGCGGATCTGGTCGGCTGGGCGGACCGGGACCCGCGTCCCCGCAGCCGCCGGGAGGGCGAGTGGTGGATCGGGACGGGTGTCGCGTCGTCGACCTACCCGGCGTACGCCTCACCGGCCTCGGCCAGCGCCACCGCGCACCCCGACGGCGGGTACACCGTCCGGGTCAACGCGACGGACATCGGCACCGGGGCCCGCACCGCGCTGCTGGTGCTGGCCGCCGAGGCCCTCGGCGCCGCCCGGGACCGGGTGCGGATCCTGATCGGGGACTCGGACTTGCCCGAGGCCGGGGTGGCCGGCGGGTCGATGGGCACGGCCAGCTGGGGGTGGGCCGTGACCAAGGTCTGCGCCGCCCTGCGCGCGGAGCTCGAGGACCGCTTCCCCGACGGGCCGGCGGAGGACCTGACCGTGCAGGCGTCCACCGAGGAGGACCTGCAGGACCGGGCCGACGTGACCCGGCAGGCCTTCGGCGCGCAGTTCGCCACGGTGCGGGTCAGCGACGTCACCGGCGAGATCCGCCTGGACCGGATGGTCGGCGTCTTCGCCGCCGGCCGGATCGTCAACCCGGTCACCGCCCGGTCGCAGTTCCTCGGCGGGATGACGATGGGCGTCGGGATGGCGCTGCTGGAGGAAGGCGTCATGGACGCCGCCTTCGGCGACTACGCCAACCACGACCTGGCCACGTATCACGTGCCGGTGAACGCGGACATCCGGGACATCCACGTGGAGTGGATCGACGAGCACGACGAGCAGGTCAACCCGATGGGGACCAAGGGCATCGGCGAGATCGGCATCGTCGGCGCGGCGGCGGCGGTGGCCAACGCGGTGCACCATGCGACGGGGATCCGGGTGCGGTCGCTGCCCGTCCACCTCGAGGACGTCGCGTCCTGGGCGAGGTGATCGGGCCGGGTTGCGCCCGGTGCGGTGGACGGGCCGACCTCGGCGCTCCCGGTGCGGTGCGGACCGGCCTCAGCGGCCGTCGCGGTGCACCACGCGGCCGGCGGCCACGGTGCAGGTGACCCGGGCGTCGGCGACCCGGGCGTCGGGGTCGGCGAACACGTCGCGGTCCAGCACCGCCAGGTCGGCCCGCCGTCCCACCGACAGCGTGCCGGCGTCGTCGTCGTGGTTGACCCAGGCCGAGCCCGCGGTGAATGCCCGCACCGCCGTGGGCAGCGACAACCGTTCCGCGGGCAGGAAGCTCGGGCCGTCACGCCGGTCGGGCCCGCGGCGGGTGACCGCCACCTCGAGCTGGGCCAGGGGGTCGGCGGTGGTGACGCCCCAGTCGCTGCCCATCGCCAGCGTCGCCCCGGATGCGGCCAGCGACCGGAACGGATACTGCAAGGCGCTGCGCCGCGGACCCAGGAACGGCACCGTCAGCTCGTCCATCTGCGGCTCGTGCTGCGCCCAGAAGGCCTGCAGGGTGGCCGTCACCCCGAGGTCCCGGAACCGCGGCAGGTCGGCCGGGTCGACGACCTGGACGTGCGCGACGTGGTGGCGGTGGTCGCCGGGGCCGTGCCGCCGGCGGGCCGCGGCCACGGCGTCCAGCGCCAGCCGCACCGCCCGGTCGCCGATGGCGTGCAGGTGCACCTGGAATCCGTGGCCGTGCAGCCGGGTCACCGCCTCCTGCAGCACGGCAGGGTCGACGTAGACCAGCCCGCTGTTCGCGCCGTCCCCGCCGTCCGTACCGCCCGTGCCCGCCGCTGCGCCCGCCGCTGCGGCCGCACCGTCCGGGCCGTGGTGGTGACCGCAGTACGGGGCGAGCAGCGCGCCGGTGCCGTTCTCCAGCACCCCGTCGATCATGATCTTGACGGTGCCGGGGTGGAAGGCGCCGCCCGGCCGCCCGGGACCCGCCGCCCGCCGGTCGAGCAGGTCGTCGACCTGGTCGAGCCCGCGGTGCCGGTCCCACCACAGCGCGCCCACCACCCGGGCGGTGAGGGCACCGTCGGCGTCCACGCTGCGGTAGGCCCGCTCCAGGTCCGGGGTCACCCAGGCGTCCTGGAAGCCGGTGATGCCGAGCCGGTGCAGGTGTGCCTGACCCGCCAGCACGGCGGCGCACCACTCCCGGTGCCCCGGCGCGGGCAGCACGTCGGTCTCCAGGCTGTAGGCGGCTCCCTCGTGCAGCATCCCGGTCGGCTCTCCGTCCGGGTCGCGCTCGATCCGGCCGTCCACCGGGTCCGGGGTGGCGGCGGTGATGCCCGCGGCGCGGAGTGCGGCCGTGTTCACCCAGGCGCCGTGCACGTCGCGGTTGAACAGGAATGCCGGCCGGTCGCCGGTCACCCGGTCCAGGTCCTCGCGCCGCGGCAGGCCGCCGGGGAAGTGCTCCATGCTCCAGCCGCCGCCGGTGATCCACGGCCGGTCCGGATGGGCGTCGGCGTACCGGGCCACCGCCGCCAGGTAGGCCTCCGGGCCGTCGAGCCCGGCCAGGTCCGCGGTCAGCGTGTTGCGGCCCGCGGTGGCCGGGTGCACGTGCGCGTCGACGAACCCGGGCAGCACGAGACCCGCGGTGGCGTCGACCACGTCGGTGCGCGGCCCGACCAGCGGCCGGACGTCCGCGCTGCCGAGGGCGACGATCCGGTCGCCGCGCACGGCGAGGGCGTCGGTCCGGCTGCCCGCCGCGTCGACCCGGTGCACCGGGCCCAGCACCACCAGGTCGGCCGGCCCGCCGTCGGCGGTCATCCGGCACCCCCCGCGACGGTGCGCACCGGGGTGCTGGCCCGGACGACCACTTCGCCCTGCACCACCAGGTGCACGGGGTCGGCGGCGGACCCCGCGGACGGCGGCGAGCTCGTCGGCGCCGGCGCCCCGGTGGACGGTGCGCCGAGCGCCAGGTCCAGGGCCCGGCGGCCCAGCTGGTCCAGCCGGATCCGCACGGACGTGAGCGGCGGCTGCAGGTCGCGCAGGGCCGGGATGTCCTCGAAGCCGGCCAGCGCCATGTCCTGCGGCACCCGGTAGCCCTGCTCGCGCAGCGCGGCCATGGCGCCGACGGCCATCACGTCGCTGATCGCGAACACCGCCTCGACGTCGATCTCCCGGTCCAGCAGCTCGGTCATCGCCACGTAGCCGCCGTCCCGCGTCGGCTGGGTGGCGATCACGTTCTCGTCCGGGAGCCGGTGACCGCAGTCGGCCAGCCCGTCGCGAAAACCGGTCAGCCGCTCCTCGCTGGTCACCTGCCGCTCGGAGCCGCTGAGGACCGCGAACCGCCGGTAGCCCAGGGTCCACAGCACCCGGGCCAGCCGCCGGGCGCCGGCGGCGTTGCCCAGCGCCAGGCTGTTCACCGACGCCAGCCGCTGGCCGACGACGGCGACGTGCCCGCCGGCGGCCACCACGCCCGCCAGCTGGGCCACCAGCCGCTCCTCGACCTCGTCGTCGGCCCACCGGCTGCCGGCCAGGATCACCGCCCGGGCCCGCTGCCGGCGCAGCGCCTCGACGTGCCGGATCTCGGTCTCCGGGTCCCACTGCGTGGCGGAGACGCTGACCAGCAGGTCCCGCTCGGCCGCCGCCTCGATCACCCCGCTGGCCACCGACGCCGCGAACGGGTCGGCGATGTCGTGCACGACCAGGCCGACGGTGGCGCTGGTGCCCCGGGCCATGGCCTGGGCATTGGCGTTCGGCGAGTAGTGCAGCCGGGCGGCGGCCAGCAGCACCCGGGACCGCAGCTCGCCGCCGACCCGCCGGCCGGGCGCGCCGTTCAGCGCTCGGGACGCCGTCGCCAGCGAGACACCGGCCGCCCTCGCCACGTCGGCGAGCGTGACGGGTCCGGGCATCGGCCCACCGTAGACGCCAGGTCGCTCACCCTGCGGGTCCTGCCGGTCCCGGCGGTCCCGGCGGCCCGGGTGGTGCGGCCAGCAGCTGGGCCAGGGTCAGCGCCGGGACGCCGGCGAGCTGGTCGATCTGCGTGCGGCAGGAGAAGCCGTCGGCCAGCACGACGGTCCCGCCGCCCGGCCCGGTGCTGCCCGACCGGCGCTCCAGGGCGGGCAGCAGCGCGGTCCGGGCCACGGCGACCGAGGTCTCGTAGTGCCCTCGCTCCATGCCCCAGTTACCGGCCAGTCCGCAGCAGCCGGCCAGCTCCTCCACCTCGGCCCCGGTCCGGGCCAGCAGCGCCCGGTCGGCGTCCCAGCCCAGCACCGAGTGGTGGTGGCAGTGCGGCTGCACGACCAGGCGCAGCCCGGACAGGTCCGGCGGCCGCCAGCCGGCGGCGCTGGGTGCCCCGGCGAGGAGCTCGGCCAGGGTGCGGACGGCGCCGGCCACCGCGGCGCTGCGCGGGTCGTCGGGCAGCAGCTCGGGCAGGTCGGAGCGGACCGCGGCGACGCAGGACGGCTCCAGCCCGACCACCGGGATACCGTCGGCGACGGCCGGACCGAGCACGTCGAGCAGGCCGCGCAGCCGGCGGCGGGCGGTGTCCAGCTGCCCGGTGGTGATCCAGGTCAGCCCGCAGCAGGCCGCCCTGGCCGGGGACTCGACGCGGTGGCCGGCGCGGGTCAGCACGGTGACGGCCGCCGCGGCCGCGTCCGGGTCCAGCCCGCCGGAGAAGGTGTCCACCCACAGCAGCGCCGGCCCGAGCGGTGCGGGGCCGCCGGCCGCCGCGTCGCGCCGTCCCCCGCCGCGCCGGCGGAAGCTCCGCGCCGGGAGCGCGGGCAGGGCCCGCCGCGGGTCGATGCCGGCCGCGCGACGCAGCAACGCGCCGGTGCGGGCGCCGGAGAGCGCCCGGTTCGCCACCGCGGCGGTGCCGCGGGGCAACCGGTCCAGGACCGCCAGCCAGCGGGGCAGCGCGCCCAGGCTGTAGTGGCTCGCCGGCCGGCGCCGGCCCCGGTACCGGCGGTACAGCGCCTCGGACTTGTAGCGGGCCATGTCCACCCCGGCGGGGCAGTCGGTGGCGCAGGCCTTGCAGGACAGGCACAGCTCCAGCGACTCCTGCACCTCCGGACCCGTCCAGTCCCGGACCAGGGTGCCGTTCGTCAGCTCCTGCAGCACCCGCGCCCGGCCGCGGGTGCTGTCCCGCTCGTCCCGGGTCGCCAGGTAGGACGGGCACATGAAGCCGCCGGCGGCCGTGCTGTCGGCCCGGCACTTGCCGACCCCGACGCAGCGGTGCACGGCGGTGGTCAGGTCGCCACCGTCCTCGCGCAGCGCCCAGCCGCCGACCGGGACGGTCGGCCGGGCGGCGGGCCGCCGCAGCGCCGCGCCCACCGGGTCCGGACGGACCAGCACGCCCGGGTTCAGGACGTCGGCCGGGTCGAACAGCGCCTTGACCGCGCCGAACAGCTCGATCGCCGCCGGCGGGTACATCAGGGGCAGCAGGTCGCCGCGGGCCCGGCCGTCGCCGTGCTCGCCGGAGAGCGAACCCCCGTGCCGCACCACGAGTTCCGCGGCCGCCCGGACGAAACCGGTGAGGTCGCCGGCGGCCCGGGCCGGGTCGTGCAGCGGCAGGTCGAGACGCACGTGCACGCAGCCGTCGCCGAAGTGCCCGTACGGGATCCCGGTGAGACCCGCTGCGGCGGCGAGCTCGTCGAACTCCCGCAGGTAGCGGCCCAGCCGGTCCGGGGGTACCGCCGCGTCCTCCCACCCCGGCCACGCCGGCCGCCCGCCCGGCGTGCGGCCGGCGAGCCCGGCGCCGTCCTCGCGGATGCGCCACAGCGCCGTCGCCACCGGCCCGGCCGGCACCACCAGGCTGTCCAGCGGCGCACCGGCGGCCGCGACCGCCCGCGCCCCGGCCACCGCCTCGGCCTCCGTGGCCCCGGCCGTCTCGACCATCAGCCACCCCGCGCCGCGCGGCAGCGCCGGCACCGTGGCGGCGCCCCGGTGCCGGCGCACGACGTCGACCAGCCGGGAGTCCAGGCCCTCCACCGCCTCCGGGCGGTGCCGCAGCAGCGCCGGCACGGCGTCCGCCGCGGCCGGCATGTCGGGGTAGCCCAGGACGGCCAGCGCGGTGGCGGGCACCCGCCGGACCAGGCGCACCGTGGCGTCCAGGACGACGGCCAGCGTGCCCTCGCTGCCGACCAGCGCCCGGGACAGGTCGCGTCCGCGTTCCGGCAGCAGGTGTTCCAGCGAGTAGCCCGACACCTGGCGGCCGAACCGGCCGAACGACGTGCGGACGGTGGCCAGGTTCCGGTCGACCAGCTCGGCCAGACCCGGGACGGCGTCCGGTGTCCGGGTGTCGAGGACCCGGCCGCGGCCGTCGGCGACGGTGAGAGCGGCGACGTTGTCGGCGGTCCGGCCGTGCGCCACCGCGTGCGGCCCGCAGGCGTTGTTGCCGATCATGCCGCCGAGCGTGGCCCTGGCGTGGGTGGACGGGTCCGGCCCGAACCGCAGTCCGTGCGGCGCCACCCGGCGCTGCAGCGCGGCGAGGACGACACCCGGTTCCACGCGGGCGGTCCCGGCCTCCGGGTCGACCTCCAGCACCCGGTGCAGGTGCCGCGAGAGGTCCAGCACGATGCCCGGACCGACGGCGTTGCCGGCGACGGAGGTTCCACCGCCGCGGCAGGTGAGCGGGGTCCCGGTGGTCCGGGCGACGTCGAGAACCGCGAGCACGTCGTCGGTGTCGAGCGGTTGCACGACCACCTGCGGCACGACCCGGTAGTTGCTGGCGTCGGTGGAGTACTCGGCCCGGCGCCGGGTGCCGGCGTCGACGTCGCCGCGCACCACCCGGCGCAGGGCGGCCACCACGTCGGCCGTTCCGGGGTCCGTCACGGATCCCACCGGCGGCACCGGCGGCACCGGGTGCTCCGGGAGCAGGGACGGGACGGCATCAGCTGTCCTCGGACATGCTCCACATGCTCCACAGCGCGGTGCGCATGCGGCGCGGCTGCTCCAGCACGGTGACCACGGCAGCCGCGACGTCCGCCGGCCGCAGGTAGCTCTGCTTGACCGGGTCGCCGGACACCCTGCCGACGCCGTCGGCGAAACCGGTGTCGACCGCCGCGGGAGCGATGGTGCTGACCCGGATCCCGCGGTGCCGGACCTCGCGGTCGAGCGAGATGGCAAAGCCGACCTGACCGAACTTGCTGGCGGCGTACACGGTCTCGTTGCCGCCGGCGGTGCCGAGCCCGGCGACCGAGGCCAGCACGACGACGTCGCCGCCCGCCCCGCCGCGGTCGAACTCGCGGACCGCGGCGCGCACGGCCCACACCGTGCCGAGCAGGTTGGTGTCGACGATGCGCTGCAGGGTCTCGTCCGGGTAGTCCAGGATGCTGCCGAACACCCCCACACCGGCGTTGGCCACCACGGAGTCCAGCCGCCCCCACCGCTGCACGGCACCCTGCACCGCGGCGGCCAGGTCGGCGGGGGAGCGGACGTCCGTGCGCTGCACCAGGACCTGGTCCGCCGGGAGCGCGGCGAGCCGCTGCCGGGCCCGCTCGGCGTCGACGTCGCAGGCCACGACGCACGCGCCGGCCTCGACGAGCAGGTCCGCGACGGCGCCGCCGATGCCGGCTCCGGCGCCGGTGACCAGCACGACGGAGCCGGTCAGGTCGCGTTTCTCGGCAGGCATCGGCCCACTGTCCCACGGGGCCGGGCCGGGCCGCAGGGACGGTGCCGGCGGCGTCGCCACGGAGGTCCGGCGCGGGCACCTAGGATCGGCTCCGTGCTGGTGCTGGCCGTGGACACCTCGACACCGGCGATCACCGCCGGCGCCGTCACGGTGCGCCATCCCCACGAACTGGTCGGCGGCGCCGGGCGCCCGGTCGAGACGGTGTCCGCCGCCGAGGTGGTGGACGCCTTCGGGCACGCGGAACAGCTGCTGCCGCTGGTCACCCGGGTGCTGGACGGCGCCGGCCGCGACCTGCGCGAGGTGGACGCCGTCGTCGTCGGGCTGGGGCCCGGTCCGTACACCGGCCTGCGGGTCGGCATCGCCACCGCCCAGGCGCTCGGCGACGGGCTCGGGGTGGCCGTGCACGGCGTCCCGGGACACGACGGCGTGGCCCGCGCGGTGCTCGCCGGGCGCGGCGGCACCGCCGCGCCGGCTGCGGTCCCGGGGCCGTTCGTCGTGGTCACCGACGCCCGGCGGCGCGAGGTGTACCTGTCGGCGTACGGGTCGGACGGTCGCCGGCTGCTCGGGCCGCAGGTGCTCTCCCCGGCCGCGGTCGCCGGTGTGCTGGCCGAGCACGGCATCCGGCCCGTGCTCGCCGCCGGCCGCGGTGCCGGCCTGCTCGACGGCCACCTCGAGCTGCCCGGGTGGGACGCCCTGCTGGACCTGCCGGCCGGGCTGGCCGCCGCCGCGGCCCGCGCCCTGGTCACCGGCGCCGTGCCCGGCCCGCTGGTGCCGCTCTACCTGCGCCGGCCGGACGCCACGGTCCCGAGGACGCCGATCGGCGTCGCGCCGGCCGGAGCCGCGTCGTGACCGCGACCGCCGTGACGCTGCGGCCGGAACCCGTGCGCTGGTGGGACATCCCGGCCCTGGTCCGGCTGGAGGAGCTGCTCTTCCCGGGTGACTCGCCGTGGACGGCGGCCATGTTCTGGTCCGAGCTGGCCGCCGGGCACCACTACGTGGTGGTGCGCGAACCGGCAGGAGCCGCAGAGGGCAGCGCGGAGGTCAGTGCGGACGGCAGCGCGCACGGAACCGGGGACGTGCTGGCCTACGCCGGCCTGGCCCGCACGGACGACGAGGCCGAGGTGCAGACGATCGGGGTGCGGCCGGACCGGCAGCACGCCGGGCTGGGCCGGGTGCTGCTCCGGGACCTGCTGCGGGCGGCCGGCCCGCGCCGGGTGCTGCTCGAGGTGCGGACCGACAACGCCCCGGCCATCGCGCTGTACGAGTCGGAGGGCTTCCGGCGCATGGGCGTGCGGCGGGGCTACTACCAGCCCAGCGGCGCGGACGCCTGGACGATGGAGCGTCCGGCCGGCGCCTCCGCCGCCTCCGGGGGCGAGCGGTGACCGGCCCCCGGCACGCCGGGCCGACGCCCTCGCTGGGTCCGGGTGCCGTGGTCCTCGGCATCGAGTCGTCCTGCGACGAGACCGGCGCGGGGCTGGTGCGGATCACCGACGGGGCGCCGGAACTGCTCGGCCACGCCCTGGCCTCCAGCTCCGACCAGCACGCGCGGTTCGGCGGCGTGGTGCCCGAGATCGCCTCGCGTGCGCACCTGGAGTCGATGACCGGGATCGTCCGCGGCGCCTTCGACGCCGCCGGGCTGCGGCACGCCGACGTCGACGCCGTCGCGGTGACCGCCGGTCCCGGCCTGGCCGGCGCCCTGCTGGTCGGCGTCGCGGCGGCCAAGGCCTACGGCGCCGCCTGGCGGGTGCCGGTGTTCGGCGTCAACCACCTGGCCGGCCACGTCGCCGCGGACACCCTGGAGCACGGCGAGCTCCCGACACCGTCCCTGGCCCTGCTGGTCTCGGGCGGGCACACGCAGCTGCTGCGCATCGACGACCTGGGCGGCCGGGGTCCCGCGCCGATCACCGAGATCGGCACCACGCTGGACGACGCCGCGGGCGAGGCCTACGACAAGGTGGCCCGGCTGCTCGGCCTCGGCTACCCGGGCGGCCCGGTGATCGACCGCATGGCCGCCGACGGCGACCCCGCCGCCATCCCGTTCCCGCGGGGCCTGACCGGACCGCGCGACCTGCGCGACAGCCCGTACGACTTCTCGTTCTCGGGGCTGAAGACGGCCGTCGCCCGGCACGTCGAGGGACTGCTGGCCGCCGGGCGGCCGGTCCCGGTGGCCGACGTCTGCGCCTCCTTCCAGGAGGCGGTGGTCGACGTGCTGACCGGCAAGACCGTGCGCGCGGCCACGGACCTGGGGATCGGGACCGTGGTCGTCGCCGGCGGGGTGGCGGCCAACGGCCGGTTGCGGGCACTCGCCGCCCAGCGGTGCGCGGCGGCGGGGCTCTCCCTGCGGGTGCCCCGCCCGGGACTCTGCACGGACAACGGCGCGATGATCGCCGCGGTAGGGGCACACGTGGCAAGGGCGGGCGGCGCGCCGTCCGGCCCGTACCTGGGCGGGGATCCGGCGCTGCCGGTGTCCACGGTGCTCGTGGCCTGACCCTTGGGGACGGTCCCTACCCTGGGCAGGGCGGCCGCCGGCGGCGGCCGCGCACCGACGGAGCAGCACGGAGGCGACATGGGCAACCCCGGTGGCGTGGGGACGGGCATCTTCGGCGAGCCGGCGGCCGGCGCCTTCGTCGAGCGGCTGCGGTCCGGGCCGGAGACCGAGGTGGGGGACCGGGTGTCCGCGGCGCTGCAGGCGGCGGCCCACCACGAGGAGGGCGACCTGTCGCCGGAGACGGCGGTCACCGCGCTGGCGGCGGCCGCGTTGCTGCTCGCCGACACCGAGCCGGACCTGCTCGACGGCCTGCCCGACCGGGACCCGGTCGCGCAGTGGTTCGCCGCCCTCGACGTGACGCTGACCCCGGGCCGCCGTCTGGTGGCCGAGGCGGCGCTGTCCAGGATCCTGCTGCCGCAGGCGAACGCCTGGCTCGCCGCGGCCGGCGACGGCCCGTCGGTGGCCGCCGCGCGACGTATCGCGGCGTTGCTGGCCGACCCCGCCTGACCGGCCCGCCACGCCGGCCGGCCCCCGGTTGAGCTCTGGCACTCGCATGGTTAGAGTGCTAGTCGAACGGTGCAGCGCAGGCCGGCACCCGCGACGACGGCCCTGCGCGCGTGACGTTCCCGACCGATCGCCGGGTCCGCGGACCCGCCGGCCGGCAGGTGCTACCCAGCTGCGCGCAGCTGGTCATCCGACACAGGCAGCGAGTACTCAACAGGTACGCGACAACCCCCGAAGGGGAGGTACACCGTGGCGAGCGTGAACATCCAGCCGCTCGAGGACAAGATCCTCGTTCAGGCCAACGAGGCCGAGACGACGACCGCGTCCGGCATCGTCATCCCGGACACCGCCAAGGAGAAGCCGCAGGAGGGCACGGTCCTGGCCGTCGGCCCCGGCCGCGTCGACGACAACGGCAACCGGGTCCCGCTGGACGTCGCCGAGGGCGACGTCGTCATCTACTCGAAGTACGGCGGGACCGAGGTCAAGTACTCCGGCCAGGAGTACCTGATCCTGTCCGCCCGCGACGTGCTGGCCAAGGTCACCAAGTGACCCCTGCCGCGTGAACCGGGGCCGGCTCCGCCGGCCCCCGTCCGCGCGGCCCCGGTCCGGCCCGGTGCCGGACCTCGAACGTCCCGCTCGCCCCGGTCCTGCGCATCGCGGGCCGGGGCGAGCTGCTTTCCACCGACCTCGGCGGCCCCGGCGCCGGCACCGTGCGCCACCGGTGTGCGCGACCCGTGCGGTCCTGCCGGCCGGCGGTGCACCCGCGCGCGTCCGACCTCCCCGAGCGACACCAGAAGAGGCACACATGGCCAAGCAGATCACTTTCGACGCCACCGCCCGGTCGGCGTTGCAGCGCGGGGTCGACCACCTCGCCGACGCCGTCAAGATCACCCTCGGCCCCCGCGGGCGGTACGTGGTCCTGGACAAGAAGTTCGGCGGCCCCACCGTCACCAACGACGGCGTGACGATCGCCCGCGACATCGAGCTCGACGACCCCGAGGAGAACCTCGGCGCCCAGCTCGCCAAGACCGCCGCCACCAAGACCAACGACGTCGCCGGCGACGGCACCACCACCGCCACCGTGCTGGCCCAGGCGCTGGTGACCCGCGGCCTGCGCAACGTCGCTGCCGGCGCCGACCCGCTGGCGCTGCGGTCCGGCATCGCCAAGGCCGCCGCCAAGGTCGCCGAGGTGCTGGACTCGCGCGCCACCCCGGTGGCCGGCGACACCGAGGCCATCGCGAACGTCGGCACCATCGCCAGCCGGGACAGCGCCATCGGAGCCCTGCTCGGCGACGCCATCTCCAAGGTCGGCGCGGACGGCGTCGTCACCGTCGAGGAGCACAGCGGCACCGGCGTCGAGCTGGACTACACCGACGGCGTGCAGTTCGACAAGGGCTACGTCTCGCCGTACTTCGCCACCGACCCGGAGGCCGGCGAGGCCGTCCTGGAGAACGCGCTGGTACTGCTGGTCCGCGACAAGGTCTCCGCGCTGGCCGATCTGCTGCCGCTGCTGGAGAAGGTGCTCGAGGCCAAGAAGCCGCTGCTGATCGTCGCCGAGGACGTCGAGGGCGAGGCGCTGTCCACCCTGGTGGTCAACACCATCCGCAAGACCTTCCAGGTCGTCGCGGTCAAGTCGCCGTACTTCGGCGACCGCCGCAAGGCTTTCCTGCAAGATCTGGCGGTCGTCACCGGTGCCGAGGTGGTCTCGCCCGAGGTCGGTCTCAAGCTCTCCGAGGCAGGCCTCGACGTGCTCGGCAGCGCGCGCCGGGTGACCGTCACCAAGGACGACACCACCCTGGTCGACGGCGGCGGCAGCGCCGACGCGGTCCGCGAGCGGGCCGAGCAAATCAAGCAGGAGATCGAGCGGACCGACTCGGACTGGGACCGCGAGAAGCTGCAGGAGCGGCTGGCCAAGCTGGCCGGCGGCGTCGCCGTCGTCAAGGTCGGCGCGGCCACGGAGACCGAGGCCAAGGAGCGCAAGCACCGCATCGAGGACGCCGTCGCGGCGACCAAGGCGGCCGTGGCCGAGGGCATCATCGCCGGCGGCGGTTCCGCTCTCGTGCACGCCGCCGCGGAACTGGGCGAGCTCGAGCAGGAGCTGTCCGGCGACGAGGCCACCGGGGTCACCATCGTCCGCCAGGCGCTGACCGCGCCGGCCTACTGGATCGCCGCCAACGCCGGCGAGGAGGGCGCCGTCGTGGTGTCCCGCATCGCGGACCTGCCCCCGGGGCAGGGCTTCGACGCCGCCACCGGCACCTACGGCGACCTGGTCGCCGCCGGGATCATCGACCCGGTCAAGGTGACCAAGGCGGCGGTGGCCAACGCCGCGTCCATCGCCGGCATGGTGCTGACGACGGAGACCACGGTCACCGACATCCCCAAGGCCGAGCCGGCGGCGCCGGCCGGCGGCCATCACGGGCACGCGCACTGACGCGACCCTGAGGGGACCCGGCGGCCGGTCCGGCCGGCACACGGGCACATCGGGGGCGGCGCCGTCGCGGCGCCGCCCCCGGTCGTCCGGCGGGGCGGTCAGCCCGCGGCGCGGACGGAGGCGCCGAGGATCTGCTGGCGCTCGCCCTCGGACAGCCCGCCCCAGATGCCGTAGGGCTCGTGCACCTCCAAGGCGTGGGCCCGGCAGGCCTGCAGTGCGGGGCACTGCTGGCAGACGGCCTTGGCCTTGGCCTCCCGCCGGGCACGGGCCGGCCCGCGTTCGCCCTCGGGATGGAAGAAGTAGGAGCTGGCCATGCCGCGGCAGGCGGCGTGCAGCTGCCAGTCCCAGAGATCGGCGTTGGGCCCGGGGAGTCGCCGGGTGTCGGCCATGTCGTCGCCTCCGCATTCGCACTAAGTGATTCGCACTGTGTGTCGAAAGCACGGGGATGCCGACGTGGCAGGTGGCCGGCGACGGCCGGACACCTGCCAGCGGGCGGCGATCCCCGTTGATCGTCGACCCTTCTGTGATCATGACCTTAGAGGCCCGGCCGGTGCCTATCAAGGGTCCCGTCGTGGATCTTGGGCGGCGCGAACGGGTGGCGTGCCCCTGCCGCGACCCGCGCCGCTGTGCGGGTGGGTCCCCAGCGCGTCGGCGGGGCCGCTGCGGGCCACCCCACCTGCACCGACCGTCACCGGACCGGGCGGCGACGCTGCCACCACCGGGGGACGCCGCCCGCGCCGGTGCGCCGTCGGTGGTGGCCGTCGGCGGGGCGCGCGCGCCCGGACGGCCGGGTCGTCGATCCGGTGGTTCTCTTCGTGCCGAAGCGCACCGCTTCGCCGGTCAGGTGCACATCACTCCGCGGGTGGAGCATGGCGGGCTCTTTGATCACGATTGAGTATCGGCGGCCACTCTCGGCGAACCCATCGTTGGTGCCTGGCTACACTCCGTCAGACCAGGGGCTGCTGGCGGATCACAACTTCGTTGTCGGGGTGTGGAGTACGCCGATTCGGGGATCATGCCTCCATCGGGTGTTACAGAATCGTGCGGTGCGCGCGCTGAGGGGTTTGGGGCAGCGGTCCGGCACCGGTGGACCGTGGAGTGAGAGGGAGACGGTCTGACGTGACGAGCGTGCTGATCTGTGACGAAAGGCGGAGCGCCCGGGACGGCCTGAACCGCGTGATGGCCTCGGTCCCCTCCGTGGATTCGGTCGACGCCGTGGGCAGCGGCGACGAGTTGCTGAGCCGGTACGGGCGCGAGGCGGCCGACGTGGTGCTCATCGGCACCCAGCGGGCGCTCACCAGCGGTATCGAGGCCACCCGCCGGCTGCTGGCGATCCACCCGTCCGCGGTGGTCATCGTGTTCGGGTCGCCGGACGACACCGCCTCGATCGCCGCGGCGATCGCCTGCGGCGCAAGGGGTTTCCTGCGGTGGGACGCGACGCAGCCGGAGATCGTGGCAGCCCTGGCCGACACCCTGACCAGCCCCCGGCTGCCCTTCCCGCGGGACGCCGGCGAGGGCCAGTCGCAGCTGACCGAGCGTGAGCTGCAGGTGCTGCGCGGCATGAGCCAGGGGCAGTCCAACGGGGAGATCGGCAAGGAGCTGTTCCTGTCCGAGGACACCATCAAGACGCACGCGCGGCGGCTGTTCCGCAAGCTGGGTGCGCGGGACCGGGCGCAGGCCGTGGCCGTGGGCTTCCGCCGGGGCCTGGTGGCCTGACCACCTCTCGTGCCCGCGCGCTGACCGGGGGACCCGGACGCGCCTGGTCGAGTCCCGTTCGGGGTACGCCCGCGCCGGGCCGGGCGCCCCGGCGCCGGTGCTGGCTACCATCGGGGAGCCCTTCCGGGGCGGCGACCCCGTCGGCGGGTGTCGCCGGACACACGGTCCCTCACGATTTGTAACGGACGAGTCTGTCGACACGATGGAACAGAGTGAGAACGACGGGCCCGTCCGTGCTGGGCGGCTTTCGGACCTCGCCGGTGGATCGGGCCGACACGCTGTCCGGGCCGGCACCGGCGGTGGCCGGCGGGCCGAGCACACGGGAGTCGACCTCGATGCCGTCGACGGGCTCGTCGACGGTGCCGTGGCCGGGGACCGCGCCGCTCTCGCCCGTCTGCTCCAGGTGCTCCATCCCTTGGTGGTGCGCTACTGCCGCGCCCGGCTCGCCGCCGGGCACCGGTCCCTGTCGACCGCCGACGACGTCGCCCAGGAGGTGTGCATGGCCGTCATCACCGCGCTGCCCACCTACCGGCGCGACGGCCGGCCGTTCCTGGCGCTGGTGTACGGCATCGCCAGTCACAAGGTGATCGACGCGCACCGCTCCGGCGGCCGCTCACGGTCCGTGCCGGTCGCCGAGGTGCCCGAGGGCCCCGCGGTCGAGCCGGGTCCGGAGCACCAGGCGGTGAGCCGCTCGGTGGCCGGCACGATGGACGCCCTGCTGGCCCGGCTGCCCAGGGCGCAGCAGGAGATCCTCCGGCTGCGGGTGACCGTCGGGCTCAGCGCGGAGGAGACCGCGGACGCGCTCGGCATGACGGCCGGAGCCGTCCGGGTCGCCCAGCACCGTGCCCTTGCCAAGCTCCGCGCGCTGGTCGACGCGGACCGATCCCTCAGCGAGCAACTGCTGTGAGCGCGCACCGCCCCACCCCGCCGCCCGGACGGCAGACCCCGCCGCATCCGACCGGACCGGCCGCCGAGGGCGCCGTCCCGACCGGACGGCACTCCGACGACCGCCGGGTACCGGCCGACGTGCCCGAGGACCGCTCGGTGGACGTGGCGGCCGTCGTCGCCGACGACCGGCTGCTCGACCTGCTCGGCGCCGGTGCCCTGGACGGGGCCGGCACCGGTCGCGCGGGGGCCGACATCCTGGACACGCCCGACGATCTCGAGCAGCTGCTGACCGACTGGCGGGCCGCTCTGCGGCTCGGCGACCTGCCCCCGGTGCCGTCCGTCGGCCGGGCCGACTGGGTCATCCGCCGGGCGCGTCGCGGCAGCGCCCGGTCGGCGGTCGCCATCGCGGCCTCGATCGGCCTGCTGATGATCGGCAGCGCGGCGTTCGGGTCCCGCGCGGCGCAGCCCGGCGACATCCTGTGGCCGGTGACGGCCATGCTGTGGACCGACCGGGTCGCGTCGGTCGAGGCCGGGCAGCAGGTCCGGACGGAGCTCACCCGGGCGCAGCGCGAGCTGGCCACCGGGGCACCCGACAAGGCGATCGTGGTGCTGACGTCGGTGTCCCCGGTGCTGGCCCAGGTGCAGCCGCAGGACGGCTCGGAGGAGATCCGGAAGACCTACCAGGACCTGGTCAGCCAGGCGTCGTCCAGCCTCGCCGGGACCACGGCGGGCGGTGCCGACGGCACGGTGTCCACGGACGCACCGGGCACGACGCTGCCGGGCGTGGCCGATCCCGGCACCACCGCCGGTTCGTCGGCGGCGCGACCGTCCGGGACCACCGGCGGGACCGCGTCGTCCGCGCCGGGCACCACGGCCCGCCCGTCGACGCCGACCGTCCCGCGGCCGCGGCCCACCGCGCCGGCCACCGCGCCGACCACCGCGCCGGCCACCGCGCCGGCGCCGTCGGTACCGCTGACCAGCGGCGGCGTCATGCCACCCGCACCCACCCCGACCGCTCCGGTGGGCACCCCGACGACGCCGCCGGTCCCGCCGACCCCCACGGGGCCCACCGAGCCGCCGACCACCACGACCCCGCCGCCGACCACGACCGATCCCGGCGACCAGGGCGGCGTCACCACCCCGCCGAGCCAGTCGCAGCCGTCCGACCCGTCCCTGCCCGGCGGCGGCGGCGACCAGACCGACACCGACGTGCCGACGTCCCCGCCGCCGTCGACCCAGACGTCCCCGGGCGTGCCGACGTCCGGCGGACTGGACACGCCGGAGGGTGGTGTCCCGGGCGACGGCCAGGGCAACGGAAACGGCCAGGGGAACGGAAACGGGAACGGCCAGGGCGACGGGAACGGCAACGGGAACGGGAACGGCCAGGGCGACGGGAACGGCCCCGGCCAGGGCGACGGGAACGGCCAGGGCGACGGGAGCGGCCCCGGTCTCGGGCTCGGCGGCGCCGGGAACGGCGACCGGCCCGACGGCGGCGCGACGCTGCAGCAGGAGACCGTGGCGACCACCACACCGCCGCCCGACGGGTCGGACGGCAGCGACCAGGACGGCGTCCAGGACGGCGTCCAGGACGACACCGACGGCTCCTGACGGCGCGGGGGAGCCCCTCCGGCTCACCTACCATGGACGGCAGCGGATCCGGTGCCGCCGGTCGGCAGTGTTCGGGAGGTAGCGGGATGTCGGTGGTACGGGAGCTGGACACGCCGGAGCTGGGTGCCGACGACCTGCGGAGCCTGACCGGTGCTGATGGTGCCGCCGGTGCCGGAGCGGAACCCGAACTCGACCGGACCCCGCCCAGCGACGACAAGTTCGCGCTCGTCGGGCTCACCTACGACGACGTGCTGCTGCTGCCCGACGCCTCCGACCTGGTGCCCAGCGAGGCCGACACCGGCACCCGCCTCACCCGCAACGTCAGCCTGCGGATCCCGCTGGTCTCCAGCGCCATGGACACCGTCACCGAGTCGAGGATGGCCATCGCCATGGCCCGGCAGGGCGGCATCGGCGTCCTGCACTACAACATGCAGGCCGAGGACCAGGCCACCCAGGTCGAGATCGTCAAGCGGTCCGAGGCCGGGATGATCACCGACCCGATCACCTGCTCGCCCGACGCGACCATCGCCGAGGCCGACGCCATGTGCAGCCTCTACCGGATCTCCGGCGTCCCGGTGACCGATCCGTCCGGGCGGCTCGTCGGCATCATCACCAACCGGGACATGCGCTTCGAGGTGGACCTCAGCCGGCCGGTGCGCGAGGTCATGACACCGATGCCCCTGGTGACGGCCCCTGTCGGATGCACCGGCGAGGTGGCGCTGAACCTGCTGCGCAAGCACAAGATCGAGAAGCTGCCGCTGGTCGACGGCGACGGCCGGCTCCGCGGCCTGATCACCGTCAAGGACTTCACCAAGACCGAGCAGTACC
Source organism: Nakamurella endophytica (assembly GCF_014646215.1). Lineage (GTDB taxonomy): Bacteria > Actinomycetota > Actinomycetes > Mycobacteriales > Nakamurellaceae > Nakamurella > Nakamurella endophytica. The sequence goes on along the minus strand of NZ_BMNA01000004.1, from coordinate 265,267 downwards.
CGATGGCCACCAAGGACGCCGACGGCCGGCTGCTGGTGGCCGCCGCGGTGTCCGTCGGGCAGCCGGCGTTCGAGCGTGCCATGGGCCTGGCGGACGCCGGCGTGGACGTGCTCGTGGTCGACACGGCGCACGGGCACTCGCGGGCGGTCGCCGACCAGGTCGCCCGGTTGCAGCGCGAGGTGGGCCGGCGGGTCGACATCGTCGGCGGCAACGTGGCCACCCGGGCCGGCGCGCAGGCGCTCATCGACGCCGGCGCGGACGCCGTCAAGGTGGGCGTCGGGCCCGGCTCGATCTGCACCACCCGCGTCGTCACCGGCATCGGCGTGCCGCAGGTCACGGCCATCCACGAGGCTGCCAAGGCGTGCCGCCCGGCGGGCGTGCCGCTGATCGGTGACGGCGGGCTGCAGTACTCCGGCGACATCGCCAAGGCGGTGGCGGTCGGCGCCGACACCGTGATGCTGGGTTCCCTGCTGGCCGGCGTGGCCGAGTCGCCCGGCGAGCTGATCTTCGTCAACGGCAAGCAGTACAAGGCCTATCGCGGCATGGGGTCGCTCGGCGCCATGCGCTCGCGCGGGCAGACCAAGGCGTACTCCAAGGGCCGCTACGGCCAGGACGACGTGCTGTCCGACGACAAGCTGGTCCCGGAGGGCATCGAGGGTCGGGTGCCCTACCGCGGCCCGCTGGCCGGCGTGACGCACCAGCTGGTCGGTGGTCTGCGCGCCGCGATGGGCTACACCGGCTCGCGCACCATCGCGCGGCTGCAGCAGGCCAAGCTGGTGCGGATCACCTCGGCGGGACTCAAGGAGTCGCACCCGCACGACGTCACCATCACGACCGAGGCGCCCAACTACTTCGACCACTGACCGGACACCCGTCCGGGCAGCTGGTCAGGATTGCTGCCCGCGGCCGCTGTCTGCGAGGTCGGCGTCGCCGGCGGTGCCCAGCACGGCGTCCAGCAGGCCGGGGAACCGCCCGTCCAGGTCGTCCCGGCGCAGCGAGATGGTGCGCTGCCGGCCGGACGGGACGTTGCGGACGACGCCGGCCTCGCGCAGCGTCTTGAGGTGGTGCGAGAGCGTCGACTTGGGCGTACCGGGCTCCAGTCCCTGGCACTGCGCCACGGTCTGCGGCCCGTCCTGCGCGATGAGCCGGACCAGGTCCAGTCGGGCCGGGTCGCTGAGGGCGAACAGGACGTCGGTCAGGTGCACGTCGTGCGCGTCGGGGTGGGGCAGCATCCGCGTGGCGGCCATCACAGTTCGACTTTCTTGGAACTAATCTCCGGGCCGCACGGTTGCGACCGTTCGATACAACTCGAACGGTACGTCGATCGGAGCCCGTCATGTCCGGTGTGCTGTCCAGCTCACACCCTGCCGCCGGTGCGGTCGCACCCGCCACCCGAACACGGGATCCCCGGGTCGCCGGCGGCGCGCCGACGCGGACCTCGGCCGCCCGCGGCGGCACCGGGGCAACGCGCCCGCGGCGCGGCGTGCTGTCCCGTCGGGCGGCGTTCTGGCTCGTCGCCGTCACGACGTCGACCCTGCTCGCCGCCTCCAGCGCGCCGAGCCCGCTCTACCCGGTGCTGCAGGCGCGGTTCAGGTTCTCCTCGTCGACGCTCACCGTGGTCTTCGCCGTCTACGTGCTCGCGCTGCTGGCCAGCCTGCTGACCGTCGGCCGGCTGTCCGACCACGTCGGCCGGCGGCCGCTGCTCGCCGCGGCGCTGCTGGTGGACGCGGCCGCGATGGTGGTGTTCCTGTCGGCGGACGGCGTCGGCGCTCTGGTCGTCGCGCGGGTGGTGCAGGGCGTGGCCACCGGGGCCGCGGTCGGCGTCGTCGGGGCGTACCTGCTGGACCTGCAACCCGCGGACGGGTCCCGGCTCGGCTCGCTGGTCAACAGCGCCGCGCCGACCGCCGGCCTCGGGGTGGGCGCTGCCGTGACCGGGCTGCTGGTGCAGTACGCGCCCAGCCCAACGCACCTGGTCTTCGCCGTCTTCACCGGCCTGTTCCTGGTGCTCGCCGCGCTGGTCGCGGTGCTGCCCGAGACCGTCGCGCCGGTGCCCGGGGCGTGGTCGGCGCTGCGGCCGCGGGTGTCCGTGCCGCGGGCGGCCCGCCGGGCGTTCCTCGGCGCGGTCCCGACGATGGTCGCCACCTGGGCGCTCGGCGGCCTGGTGCTCTCGGTCGGCGGGTCGCTGCTCGGGGTGGTGTTCGGCCAGACCGACCACGCGGTGGTGGGCGCCGTCCTCGGCCTGTTCGCCGCCTTCGGCGCGGTCGCCGCCGTGCTGGCCCGCGACCTCGGACCGGCGGTCACCGCGCTGTCGGGCAGCGCCGCGCTGGCCGCGGGGACCGGGATGTTCGCCGCCGCGCTGGCCGCCGGGTCCCTGCCGCTGTTCGTCGTGTCGGCCGTGGTGGCGGGCGGAGGGTTCGGCGCGGCGTTCCTCGGCGCCCTGCGGTCGGTGACCCGGCTCGCCCAGCCGCACGAGCGGGCCGGCCTGCTGTCCGCGGTGTACGTCGTCAGCTACCTGGCGTTCAGCGTCCCGGCCGTGGTGGCCGGCGAGCTGATCGCCGAGTTGGGCCTGCGGGCCACCGCACTCTGGTACGCCGGCCTGGTCGGCGTGCTCGCCGTGGTCAGCCTGCTGCTGGCGTCCCGCGCGGCCCGGCGGCCGGCGACAGCGGCCCGGGGCTGACCCGGCCGTTCCAGGTCGCCGCCGTTCCGAATCCGTCGCCGGTGCGGTGCGGTGCGGTGCCGCCCGACCCGGTGCCGGACCGGCGGCGCTCGGGCCGGATGCGTCCCGGCGCGAGGTGCCGGTCAGTGTCCCTCGTGCCGCTGCTGCACCAGCTCGACGGGGTTGCCGGCCGGATCGGCCACCCAGGCCGCGCGCAGCCGGCCGAGGAAGTCGTGCGGCGGGCCGAGCGACGGTGCACCGGCCGCCACCAGCCGGGCGTGGTCGGCGTCGACGCCGTCGCACCACAGGACCACCTCGGCGCGCGGCGACCCGCCAGCGCCGACCCTCAGGCCGTGCATCCGCAGCGCATTGTCCGGATGGGCCAGGCAGAGGACGAGCGCGCCCAGCCGCAGCTCGACGTGCACCGGCGGCCCGTCGACCGGTGTCCGGAAGGTCTCGGTGAAGCCGAGCAGGTCCCGGTGGAAGGCGACCGCGGCGGGGATGTCGGCGACGTACAGGTTGATCTGCGGGTCCCGCACCATGGGGTCACGCGACGACCGCGGCCGGCGTACCGACGGATCGGTCGACCCGGACCGCCGGACCGCCGGACTGCCAGGACCGCCGTCCCGGCCGCCGGATGGCCGCCCGGCGGGCGGGGCGGCAGGTGCACCGGCCGTCCCCCATGGTGTTGGGTGTGGAGGGCCGTCCGGGTCCCGGCCCAGGCTCCGGGCAGTCCGGATGCGGACGGCCGTGAGCCGGACGGACGACAGGGGAGTGGCGTGCAGGACACCGTGGAGATCGGCATGGGCCGGACGGCCCGGCGGGTGTACGGGCTGGACGACGTGGCGATCGTGCCGTCGCGCCGGACCCGGTCCTCGTCGCAGGTGTCCACGGCCTGGCAGATCGACGCCTACCGGTTCGAGATCCCGCTGCTCACCCAGCCGACCGACGCGGTCGCCTCGCCGGCCAGCGTGGCGGAGGTGAACCGGCTGGGCGGCCTCGGGGTGCTCGACGCCGAGGGGCTGTGGTCCCGGCACGCCGATCCGGCGGCGGTCATCGCATCGATCGTCGGCCGGGATCCGGGGGACCCGGACGGCGCGGGTGGTACGCACGGCACCGACGACATCGACGACGAGGACGGCTTCGACGCGGACGCGGTGCTCGCGGCGCTGCAGCAGGCGTACTCGGCGCCGGTGCAGCCCGACCTGCTGGCCGAGGCCATCGGCAGCGTGCGGGCGGCGGGCGGCACGGTGGCGGTACGGGTCTCGCCGCAGAACGCCGGGACGCTGGCCGGGCCGGTCCTCGCCGCCGGCGCCGAGATCCTGGTCATCCAGGGCACCATCGTCTCCGCCGAGCACGTCCAGCAGGGCGGCGAGCCGCTCAACCTCAAGAGCTTCATCGCCGACCTCGAGGTGCCCGTCGTCGTCGGCGGGGCGACGAACTACCAGACCGCCACCCACCTCATGCGGACGGGCGCCGCCGGCGTGATCGTCGGGATGGGCAGCGGCTCGCACTCGACCACGTCGGACGTGCTGGGCATCACCGTCCCGATGGCCACCGCCATCGCCGACGCCGCGGCCGCCCGCCGGTCCTACCTGGACGAGACCGGCGGCCGCTACGTGCACGTCATCGCCGCCGGCGACCTGGAGACCAGCGCCGACATCGCCAAGGCGGTGGCCTGCGGCGCCGATGCCGTCATGCTCGGCGAGGCGTTGACCGAGGCGGCCGAGGCGCCCGGGCGGGGGTGGTACTGGCCGAACACCGCGGCGCACCCGGTGCTGCCGCGCGGGTTCGGCGGGCCGTGCGGGCTGGCCGACGTGCCGCTCGAGCGGCTCCTGCTCGGGCCGGCCACCAGCGCCGACGGCACCACCAACCTGTTCGGCGCGTTGCGGCGGGCGATGGCCAAGGCCGGCTACTCCGACCTCAAGGAGTTCCAGAAGGTCGGCCTGACCGTGCTGCGCTGAGCCCGGCTACCGGCCGGCGGTGACCAGTTCGGGCTCCGTCCCGCCGGTGGCGGACCGGTGCCTGCCCCGGGACAGCCGGGACGGCCACCACACGGCGCGGCCGATGTCGTGCACCAGCGCCGGCACCAGCACCGTCCGCACCAGCAGGGTGTCCAGCAGCACCCCGAAGGCGACCGCGAAGCCGAGCTCGGCCAGGAACACCAGCGGCAGCACGCCGAGCACCGCGAAGGTGGCCGCCAGCACGACGCCCGCCGAGGTGATCACGCCGCCGGTGACGGCCAGCCCCCGCAGCACGCCGCGCCGGGTCCCGACGTGCAGCGTCTCCTCGCGCACCCGGGTCATCAGGAAGATGTTGTAGTCGATGCCCAGCGCCACCAGGAAGACGAAGGCGAACAAGGGGAACGACTGGTCCGCGCCGGCGAAGCCGAAGACCGGCCCGAACAGCCACCCGCAGACGCCCAGGGTCGCCAGGAACGACAGCACCACGGTGGCGACCAGCAGCACCGGCGCCAGCACGGCCCGCAGCAGCAGGGCGAGCATCACCAGGATGACGGCCAGCACGATCGGGATGATCAGGTTGCGGTCGTGCACCGACGCCTGCCGCACGTCGAGGTCGGCGGCGGTCGTCCCGCCGACCAGCGCGTCCGCGCCGGGGACGGCGTGCACCGCCGCGCGCAGCCGGGCGACGGTGTCGAACGCGGCGGGGGAGTCGTAGGCGTCGGCGAGGACGACGTCGACGACGGTGCGGCCGTCGATCGGGGTGACCTGCAAGGCGGGCGGGGGACAGTCCTGCGGGCTGCCGGACAGCCCCTGGATGCCCCTGGTAATCGGAATCCGGGACAGCTTCGCGGGATCGGTGCGGACGCATACGCTGCCCGCGGCCGTCGAGACGCCCGGGACCCGGGCCGCGGCCGCCCGCACCTGCTCGACGGCCGCCACGTCGGTGACCACCACCGCGGGGGCGCCGGTGCCGCGCGGGAAGCGGGCGTCGTAGATCTCCTGGCCCACCACCGCGTCCGGCCGGTTCGTGAAGCCCTGGGCCGTCGACAAACCCCCCGTGTTCAGCCCGCCGAGGCCGATCAGGCAGACCGCCAGCAGCACCAGCGCGGTGATCCAGGCCGGGCGTGCGTGCCGGCCGACGAACCCGGCGATCCTGCCCCAGAGGCCGCCGGACAGCTCGGCCGGGTCACCGGGCTCCGCGCCGGTGGCCCCGGGCGCGACCGGCGCCGTCACCGTCGGCCGGCGGGGCCAGAACACCCACCGCCCGGCCAGGGCCAGCGCGACCGGCAGGAACGTCGTCATCACCAGCAGGGTGCAGGCGATGCCGATGGCCGACACCGGCCCCAGGCTCTTGTTGGAGTTGAGCTCCGAAAAGCTCAGGCACAGCACGCCGATGATCACCGTGGCGCCCGAGGCGAAGATCGCCGGGGCGGACTGCCGCCAGGCCCGGATCATCGCGTCGGAGCGGCGCTCGTAGCGGTGCAGCTCCTCGCGGTAGCGGGAGATCAACAGCAGCGCGTAGTCGGTGCCGGCGCCGAGCACCAGCACCGACAGGATGCCCTGGCTCTGCCCGGTGAGCGTGACGGCGCCGCTGCGGGCCAGCGCGTAGACCACCATCGCGGACAGGCCCAAAGCGAGCACCGCGGAGAACAGCGGGAAGAACCAGAGCACCGGGGACCGGTACACCAGCAGCAGGATCAGCACGACGATGCCGCCGGCGGTGTAGAGCAGCGTGCCGTCCAGCCCGGCGAAGGCGCCGATGAACGCCACGAGCAGGCCGGCGGGACCGGCCGGGTCGACCTGCAGCCCGGCCGGCGGTGCCCGGCGGCCGGCGTCGATCACCGCGTTCTCCGTGGCGGACAGGTCGTCGCCGGACACCGCGGTCCCGCCCTGCTTGGCGATCAGTGGCGCGTAGACGGCGGCGGCGGTGCCGTCCGCCGAGTAGCTCGCGAACACCGTGTCGGCCGCGACGCCGGGGACGGACCGGATGGCGGTGACGGCGGCCTGGACGGCGGCGCGGTCGGCCGCGGTCAGCCGGCCGTCCCGGTGGAAGACGACAAAGCCGGGCAGGGTGGTGGACGCCGAGAAGCGCGCCGCCTCGTTGCCCGCCACCGTGGACTCGGCCGACGCCGGCAGGTAGGCGGTGTTGTCGTTCTGCTGGACCTCGGAGAGCTTGCCCTGGAACACGCCTCCGGCGCCCCCGGCCAGCAGCGCGACGACCGCGAGGGCCAGCACGGCGAAGTACGGCACGCCACGCGGCAGCCGGCCGGCCCGGCGCGCCGGTGCGCCGCCGCCCGGTGCGCCGTCGCTCGCGCCGTCGCCCCGGTGCTGTTCGGACCGTCCCTGTCGCGCCATCGCCTACCCCTTTCCTGGTCCGGTCCAGCAGACCGGGTCGGTGGCGGCCGGGGCAACCCCGAGCGTCCCGGAACCGACCCTGACCTCGGCCGGGTGCCGGCAGGGGCCGGGTCGGGGTGAGAGACCCGGCGCGCACCCGTGAGCGGTCCCGAGGATGATCAGGACATGTCCGGCGCCGCGGTGAGTGACGGTTCGTCCGGGATCGCCCGGCGGGTGCGCGGGTCCCGCCCGCTGCTGCCGAACGATCCGCCCCAGGCCGAGGGCCGGCCGATCGTCGCCTGGCACGAGTTCCGGGAGGGCGACGAGCCGCCGGCGCGGCATCACCGCTACCGGCGGGTGGCGGCCCGGACGCTGTCCAAGGCCTGGGGCGACTCGCTCTTCGGCCTGAGCTCGCAGGCGGCGTTCTGGTGCGCGCTGTCCACCGCGCCGATGCTGCTGGCGCTGCTCGGGCTGTCCGGCTTCATCGCACCGCTGTTCGGGCCGGACACCCTCGACATCCTGCACACCCAGATCGACCGGTTCCTGCACGGCGTCTTCAATCCCGAGGTGGCCAACGACCTGGTCGGGGACACCGTCCGGACGATCCTGCAGGCCGGTCGCGGCGACGTCGTCTCGGTCGGCCTGGTCGTCGCGCTGTGGGCCGGGTCGTCGGCCATGTCGGCGTTCGTCGAGGCCATCACGATCGCCTACCGCCAGCACGAGGTGCGGCACCCGGTCGTCGAGCGGTTCTTCGCGCTCGGGCTGTACCTGGGCGCCCTGGTGATCGGTCTGGTGGTGCTGCCGCTGCTCGCCATCGGCCCGGAGTACCTGGTCCGGCTGTTCCCGGAGCGGCTGCGGGACACGGTGACCACCGCGATCTCGGTGAGCTACTACCCGGTGACGGCGGTCCTGCTGATCCTGGCGCTGGCCACCCTCTACAAGGTCGCGCCGAAACGCCGGCACCCGTGGGCACGCGGGCTGCCCGGCGCGCTGCTGGCCGCAGTGGTGTTCCTGGTCGCCAGCTTGGGGCTCCGGCTGTACCTGGCGTACGTCTACGCGCACGGCCTGACGTACGGGGCGCTCGCGACGCCGATCACCTTCCTGCTCTTCTACTACTTCGCCGCGATGGCGATCATCGTCGGCGCCCAGTTCAACAACGCCCTGCTCGAGCACTACCCGCTGCGGCCGCGGGCCCGCCGGCGGCTGACCGGGGAGGCGCCGGCGACCGCCGGCGCCGGCGGCGGAGCGCACGCACCCGACGGCGAGGGCGCACCCGACGGCGACGGCGCACCCGACCGCGACCGCGCACCCGACCGTGCCGGCGCGGTGGCCGTGCCCGACCGGCATGCCGACCGGGCGGCGCGGTCGAACGGCCGACCGGTGCCGCCCGCGGCGGGGTCTCCGCCCGCCGGCTAGAGCCAGTCCTTGCGCTTGAACACCACGTAGAGCCCGATCACCGCGACGATGATCACCACCATCGCGGCCAGGAAGCCCTGCCGCTGCGAGAACCCGGGGTACGGCACGTTCATCCCCATGAAGCCGGTGATCAACGTCGGCACGGCGATGATCGCCGCCCAGGCCGACAGCTTCTTCATGACCATGTTCAGGTGCACGTCGGAGAGCGCGAGGTTGGTCTCGTACATCGAGCCGATCTCCTCCCGCATGGACTTGGTGGCCTGGTCGGCGTGGTTCGCGTGGTCGGCGACGTCCGAGAACTCCCGCGCCATGCGGGTGCCGAGCAGCGTCGCCGCGGGATCGCCGGCCGCGTCCCCGGTCCCGGGTCGCGCGGCGGCGTTCGCCAGGCTGGCGGCCACGTCCCGCATCGGCCCGGTGATGCGGGCGAGCCGGCCCATCGACCGGCGCAGCCCGAAGGAGCGCAGCTGCTCCGCCCTGGCCAGCGGGCGGTCGTCGAACAGCATGTCTGCCATGTCGTCCAGGTCGTCCTGCATGGCCGTCAGCGCGGCGGAGTAGCCGTCGACGATGCGGTCCAGCACGGCGTGCAGGGCCGCCGGGATGCCGACGTCGACGACCTGCGCCTCGGCCCTGGCCAGGGCGGTGCGCAGCACGGGCTGGGCGCCGTCGTCGGCGACGACGACGAGGATGCGCCGCCCGGCGATGAGCGACACCGGCTCCACGGACAGCTCGACCGCGTCCCGCGAGTAGGCGACCATCGGGGTGAGCGCCACGAGGGTGTCGCCCAGCCAGTCCGCTTTGACCCCTTCCCGGTCGCCCAGCACGTCCTCGACGGCCAGCACGTCCAGGCCCAGGTAGTCGGCGGCCGCCCGCAGCGTCTCCGAGTCCCGCCGCGGCACGAACAGCCAGGCCGAGCAGTCGCCGGAGGAGCGGAGCTCGGCGCCGATGTCCTGCGGCGCGATGCCCGGCGCGACGACCCCGCCGCGCCGCCACAGCATGGTGGGCGGCCCGGCGGCCGGACCGCCGCCGGCGTCCGTGCGCGGGCTGGTGTCGGTGGTCATCGGCAGTCCTCGGTGCTCGGTCGACGGTGGGACCGCGCACCGTAGGGTGGGCTGCCCGGGCGGTGTGATGCGGTGTGCGACGTGACCGATGATGCGCCTGCCCGCCGGTGCCGCGGCGCGGTGCCCACCCGGGACGCCGGCTGCGGCGCCGCCGCAGCCGTCCGACGACCGGGTGGGGTGAGGACCGTCGATCCGCTGGTGGTGGCGCTGGACGTGGGCGGCACGTCGATCAAGGGTGCGCTCGTCGACCGGGCCGGCGCGGTGGTCGCCGGCGGTGCCTGGGAGACCGGCGTGCCCCACGGGCCGGACGCGGTGGTGCGCCACATCCTGGACGCCGCCGCGGAGCTGGCCGGCCGGGCGCCCGACGGGACGGCGCCGCGCGGCGCCGGCATCTGCGTTCCCGGCGTGGTCGACGCGGCGGCCGGCGTAGCTCGGTGGGCCGCCAACATCGGCTGGACCGACGTCCCGCTGCAGGACCTGGCGGCCGCCCGGCTGGGCCTGCCGGTCGCGCTCGGCCACGACGTGCGGACGGCAGCGCTCGGCGAGGGCCGGTTCGGTGCCGGGACCGGCGACCCGGGTCACCCGGGTGACCCCGGTCCGGTGGCGGCCGCCGGGCGGACGGTGTTCTGCGTGATGATCGGCACCGGCATCGCCGGCGGCCTGGTGCGCTGGATCGACGGCGTGGCGCAGGTCGACGACGGCGACCGGGCCATGGCGGGCGAGGTCGGCCACCTGGTGGTGCGGCCGGGCGGGCCGCCGTGCGGCTGCGGGAACCGCGGCTGCCTCGAGGCGCTGGCGTCCGCGTCGCGGATCGCCAGCCGGTACCGCGAGCTCACCGGCACGGCGGCGACGGCCCGGGACGTCGCGGACCGGGCGGCCGCGGGCGACCCGGCGGCCGTCGCCGTCTGGACCGACGCCGTCGACGCCCTGGCCGACGCCCTCGCGGCCGTCACCGTGCTGCTCGACCCGGGCGCCGTCGTCGTCGGCGGCGGCCTGTCGCTGGCCGGCGAGCGGTTGACGGGTCCGCTGCGCCCGGCGCTGGTGGCCCGGTTGACCTTCCGGTCCCCGCCACCGGTCCGGCTGTCCGAGCTGGGGGACCGGGCCGGGGTGCTGGGGGCGGCGGCGCTGGCCTGGCAGGTCGTGGAGAGGGGACGGGAATGAGCGGGCCGCTGGACGGCGGCGGGGACGCGGCGGGCGAGCTCGTCGTCGCGGCGGCGCGGGTGGTCACCCCGGCGGCCGTGCTCGCGCCGGGCTGGCTGCGGCTGTCCGGGGGGACGATCGCCGCCGTCGGCGAGGGAGCACCGCCGTCCGGCGACGCCGCGGATCCGGTGCCCCGCCTGGACCTGCCGGACTCGACGGTGCTGCCGGGCCTCGTCGACCTGCACGTCCACGGCGGCGGCGGCGCCACCTTCGACGAGGGCGCGGCGTCGGTCCGCGCGGGGTTGGCGGTGCACCGGGCCGCCGGCACCACCCGCTCGCTGGTCTCGCTGGTCACCGCGCAGCCGGACACCATGGTGGCCGCCGTGCGGGCGGCCGCCGGCCACGCGGCCACCGACCCGACCGTCCTCGGGCTGCACCTGGAGGGACCGTTCCTGGACGTCACCCGGCGCGGCGTCCACGACCCGGCCGCGCTGCGGGACCCGGATCCGGAGTTGCTGGACCGCCTCCTCGAGGCCGGGGACGGTCGGGTGGCGGTGGTCACCGTCGCCCCGGAACGGCCCGGCGGGCTCGACCTGGTGCGCCGGTTGGTGGCCGCCGGGGTGCACGCCGCCGTCGGGCACACGGACGCCACCTACGACCAGGCGGCGGCCGCGTTCGCTGCCGGCGCGGACCTGGTGACCCACGCCTGGAACGGCATGCGGCCGCTGCACCATCGCGACCCGGCGCTGGTCGGCGCCGCGATGGACGCGCCCGGCGTCGTGCTCGAGGTGATCAACGACGGGATCCACGTGCACCCGGCGGCGGTCCGGTTGCTGCGGGCCGCGGCGCCCGGGCGGGTCGCCCTGGTCACCGATGCGATGGCCGCGGCCGGCCTGCCCGGTGGCGACGGCCGCTACCGGCTCGGCTCCTTCGACGTCACGGTGACCGGCGGGGTGGCCCGGCTGACCGAGGGCGGCTCGATCGCCGGGTCCACCCTGACCCTGGACGAGGCGGTCCGGCGCGCGGTCCGGGACGTCGGCGTGCCGCTGGTCGAGGCGGTCGCCGCCGCGTCGACCGTCCCGGCCGGCGTGCTCGGGGTGGCGGACCGCTTCGGGGCGCTCGCCCCCGGGCACGTCGCGGATCTCGTGGTCACGGACGCGGCGCTGCAGGTCAGGGCGGTCATGGTGGCCGGCCGCTGGTGGGACGACCGGCGGCCGTGACGCGCGTCAGGACGGCCCGCGCCGGTCCCGCCGCGGCCGGCGCAGCCCCGCCGCGGTGAGCCGGGCGAGCAGCTCGCGGGAGTCCACCGGCACCGCCCCCGCCTCGACCACCGCGGCGTAGCGGTCACCCGGCACGTCGTAGTGGTCGTGGTCGAAGCCGCGCGGCGGGATGCCCAGGGCCCCTGCGAAGACGTGCAGCTCGTCGAACGAGGTGTCGCTGACCAGGTGGGACCACAGCCGACCGTGAGCCGGCCAGCGCGGCGGGTCGATGAGCACCGTCACTCGGGCATTGTCGCCGGGCAGGACGAGGACCGTGCGCCGCCGCCCCCCCGGCCGGCGCGGCGGACCACACCGGTCCGCCCGGCCGGCGCGGCGGACCGCACCGGTTAGCATCGGCGGCGCCCGTCCGCCCCGCCGTCGGCGGTCCACTGCGGTCCACGGGGGTCCACGGGGTCCACCGTCGGGCCGCGGAGCGCCGGTCCAGCCCTGCACCGCCGGGCGACGCCGCGCTCACCGGCGGGCGCCGCGACGTCCACCGTGGTGACCCGAGGAGAGCGACATGACCGTCCCGCCGCCCGCGCCCGACAGTGCTGGCGCCGGTGCCGGTGCCGGTGCCGGCCCGGACCGCGCGCCCGGCCGCGGGGACACCGACGCGGACGCCGCCCTGGCGCAGCTGCGGGCCGCGGCCGGCACGCCCGACGATCCCGGCGCCCCGGCCGTCGACGGGCAGGGCACCGCCACCACCGACGCGCCGCCCTTCGCGCCGCTGCCGGCCAGCCCGGAGGCCGCCGTCACAGGTGACCTCGAGGCGCACCCGGTGCTCGTCGTCGACTTCGGCGCCCAGTACGCCCAGCTCATCGCCCGCCGGGTGCGCGAGGCCTCGGTGTACTCGGAGATCGTGCCGTCCACCGTGAGCGCCGACGAGGTGCTCGCCCGCCGACCGGCGGCGATCATCCTGTCCGGCGGACCGTCGTCGGTGTACGCCGACGGAGCTCCGCCGGTCGACCCGGCGCTGCTCGCGGCCGGCGTGCCGGTGTTCGGCATCTGCTACGGGTTCCAGGCCATGGCGCAGGCCCTCGGCGGCCGGGTGGACCGCACCGGGCGGCGCGAGTACGGCAGCACCCGGCTCACCGTCACCGAACCCGGCTCGCCGCTGCTGCAGGACCTGCCCGGCGAGCTGGACGTCTGGATGAGCCACGGCGACGCCGTCGCCCGGGCGCCGGAGGGCTTCACCGTCACCGCCCGCACCCCGGACACGCCCATCGCCGCCTTCGAGGACGTCGACCGCCGCCTGGCCGGCGTCCAGTACCACCCGGAGGTCGTGCACTCGACGGGCGGCCAGCGGGTGCTGGAGCGCTTCCTGCACGACGTCGCCGGCATCCCGCCGGCGTGGACGCCGGGGCGCATCCTCGACGAGCAGGTCCGGCTCGTCCGGGAGCGCATCGGCGACGAGCGGGTGATCTGCGGGCTATCCGGCGGGGTCGACTCCGCGGTGGCCGCCGCGCTGGTGCAGCGCGCCGTCGGCGACCAGCTGACCTGCGTCTTCGTCGACCACGGGCTGCTGCGCGAGGGCGAGCGGGAGCAGGTCGAGCAGGATTTCGTCGCGGCCACCGGGGTGCGGCTGGTCACCGTCGACGCCCGCGAGCGGTTCCTGTCCGCGCTGGCCGGCGTCACCGACCCGGAGACCAAGCGCAAGATCATCGGCCGGGAGTTCATCCGGGTGTTCGAGCAGGCGGCCGCCGAGGTGTCCGCGGCCGCGCGGACCGACAGCCCGGACGGCGCCGGGGTGCGGTTCCTGGTCCAGGGCACCCTCTACCCGGACGTCGTCGAGTCCGGCGGCGGCACCGGCACGGCCACCATCAAGAGCCACCACAACGTCGGCGGCCTGCCGGAGGACCTGACGTTCGAGCTGGTGGAGCCGCTGCGGACGCTGTTCAAGGACGAGGTCCGGCTGCTCGGCGCCGAGCTCGGCCTGCCGGCGGCGATCATCCGCCGGCACCCGTTCCCCGGCCCCGGCCTGGGCATCCGGATCATCGGCGAGGTGACCGCCGACCGGCTGGCCACGTTGCGCGCCGCGGACCTGGTGGTCCGCCAGGAGATGACCGCCGCGGGCGTGGACGACCAGGTCTGGCAGTGCCCGGTGGTGCTGCTCGCCGACGTCCGGTCGGTCGGCGTGCAGGGTGACGGCCGCAGCTACGGCCACCCCGTCGTGCTGCGCCCGGTGACCAGCGAGGACGCCATGACGGCGGACTGGTCCCGGCTGCCCTACGACCTGCTCGCCCGGATCTCGAACCGGATCACCGGCGAGGTCCCCGAGATCAACCGGGTCGTGCTGGACATCACCAGCAAGCCGCCGGGGACGATCGAGTGGGAGTGAGCCCCGGGCGCGGTGCCGGCGGGCACCCGGGCACCGGGGCCGGCGCGCGCCCCCTCGCCGGCCGGGACGGCCGCGGCGGCAGCGGCGGCGGCATCCGTGGCACCGGCACCAGCGGCACCGGCGGCACCCTCACGCAGGTGCCCGTCGCCGGCCCCGCCGGGGACGCGGCGGCCGCGGGGCAGGCGGTCGCGGACGCGCCGCGGACGACCGCGGCGCCCGGCACCGGCCTGCTGCTCGCGCTGGGTGCGCTGTCCGCGTTCGGCCCGCTCTGCCTCGACATGTACCTGCCGGCACTGCCGGACCTCGCCGCGTCGCTGCACAGCACCGCGTCCGCGGCGCAGCTGTCGCTGTCCGCGTGCATCGTCGGCCTGGCGCTGGGCCAGCTGCTCGTCGGGCCGCTGTCCGACCGGTGGGGACGGCGCGGCCCGCTGCTGGTCGGCGTCGCGGTGTTCGTGGTGGCATCGGCCGCCTGCGCGGTGACGCCGACCATGTGGCTGTTCGTCGTGCTGCGGCTGCTGCAGGGGGCGTCCGGTGCCGCCGGCATCGTGCTCGGCCGGGCGATCGTCGCCGACCACTGGACGGGCCGGGCCGCGGCGGGCGCCTACGCCTTGATGGCGGCGGTGAACGGGTTCTCGCCGGTGCTGGCGCCGGTGATCGGCGGCCAGGTCCTGCGGGTGGGGGACTGGCGGACGGTCTTCTGGGTGCTCGCCGGCATCGGGGTGGCGTTGCTCCTGCTGGTGGTGCTGGCGGTGCCGGAGTCCTTGCCGCCGGGACGCCGGTCGACCGGGCGGCTGTCCACCTCGTTCGCCGGTTTCGCCGTGGTGATGCGCGACCCGGTCTACCTCGGCTGGGTGGCGTCCGGGACGCTCGTCGCGGGGGCGATGTTCGGCTACATCTCGGCCTCGCCGTTCCTGCTGCAGGACGGCTTCGGCCTGTCGCCGCAGCTGTTCTCGATCTGCTTCGCGATCAACGCGGTGGGCATCGCGGCCACCAGCCAGCTGGGCCGGGTACTGGTGCGCCGGCGGCGCCCGGCGACGCTGCTGACCGCGTCGGCGGTGCAGTGCCTGGCCGGGGCGCTGCTGCTGGCCGCCTCCCTGCTGGTCGGCTGGGGCCTCTGGCCGGTGCTCGTCGGGTTGTTCGTCATGGTGTCGGCGCTGGGCCTGGGCATGCCCAGCGCGTCGGCGCTGTCGATGGACCGGCACCGCACGGTCGCCGGGTCCGCGGCGGCGGTGTTCGGCGCCGCGCAGTTCGCCCTCGCCGCGGTGGCCGCCGCGCTGGTCGGGATCGGCAACCGGGCCGCCGGCTCGGCTCTCGCGGTGACGGCGCTGACGTGCGCGGTGCTGGCCCTGGCCACGGTGCTCGTCACCCGCAGGGCCGCCGGCCGCGAGCACGCCGCCGGCTGACCCGCGGGCCGCACCGGTCCGGCGGCGGCCGCCCGGCCGTCAGTCGGCCGGCAGCACGGAGTCCAGCTCCGCGGCGTACCGGGCTGCCGGGTCGACCGCCATGCCGGTGAACTGTCCGGCGACCTCGAGGCTGAGCACGCCGTGCAGCCGCGTCCAGAAGGTCACCGCCCGGTCCAGCGCCGGGCCGGCGTCCGCCGGTCCCGCCGGGTCCGCGGAGCTGCCGTAGGCGGCAAGCACGGGCGCGAAGATCCGTCGGGCGAACTCGGTCGCCTCCGCGGGGGCCCGGTAGCCGGGCACCGGCGTGCCGTAGAGCAGGAGGTAGCGCTGCGGGTGCCGCACCGCCCAGTCGCGCAGCGCGGTGGCAGCTCGGCGCAGCACCCCGGCGGCGTCCGGACCGTCCCCGCCTCCCCGGCCGCGACCCGAGGCGCTCGCGTCCGCACCGGTCGACCCGCCCGCCGCGGCCTCGACCGTCTCCGCGAGGTCGCCGTAGGCCTCCAGGACCAGGTCGGTGAGCAGCTCGTCCCGACCGGCGACGTACCGGTACAGCGCCGGCGCCGTCATCCCCATGTCCGTGGCGATGGCCTTGAGCGACAGTGCCGATGCCCCTGCCAGCTCGACCTGTTGCCAGGCCCGCTCGCGCACCTCGGCGAGGACCTGTCTGCGGTAGCGGGCCCGTGGGCCCTCCGCACCGTCTAGCACCCGGGTCCTCCCGTCGTTCGGTCTTGCGTAAAAGCACCGTACTAGCGTTATATGCTGTAACGAACGTGACGGTACGACGCTGAGGAGAAACCGATGGCGCAGGACGACGGAAGCCCGCGGATCGCGGCGAAGCCGGGCGAGACGAGCAGTGGGCAGGCCGGGCCGGCATCGGGGGTCGGGTCCGGAGCAGACGGTGGTGCGGTGAACCGTGCGCTCGGTGCTGCGGTCGGTCCCGGACCGGCGGCCGCGGGACCGGAAGATCCCGGGCCGGAGGTCCGCGCGGTCACCGAGGTGGTGCTGCCCGGACTGGTGGAGCCGTCCGGGCTCGTCGTGCGCACCGCCACCCGATCGGCGCCGGGTCCGGGCCAGGCGGGCGTCCGGGTCGACGCCGCCGGCGTCTCGTTCGCCGAGCAGGGGATGCGGCGCGGCCGGTATCCCGGCCAGCCGCCGTTCCCGTTCGTCCCGGGGTACGACCTGGTCGGCACGGTCACCGAGGTCGGCGCAGGCGTCGACCCGGCGCTGATCGGGCGCCGCGTCGCCGCGCTGACCAAGACCGGGGCGTGGACCACCTGGACCGTGCGGACCGCGGCCGACCTGGTCCCGGTGCCCGACGAGGTCGACGCGGGCAAGGCGGAGACCGTCCTGGTCAACGGCGTGACCGCCTGGCAGATGCTGCACCGCAAGGCCCGCGTCGGCAGCGGTGCGGCGGTGCTGGTGCACGGCGCGAACGGCGGGGTGGGGTCGGTGCTGGTCCAGCTGGCCCGGCATGCCGGTGCGCGGGTGGTCGGCACCGCCCACCCCCGGCACCACGACCGGTTGCGGGCACTGGGCGTCGAACCCGTGGACTACCGCGAGGACGGCCTGGCGGCCCGACTCCGGGCCGTGGCCCCCGGGGGCTTCGACGCGGTCTTCGACCACCTGGGCGGCGAGAGCTTCCGACGCTCGTTCGGTCTGCTGCGCCGGGGCGGCACCCTGGTCTGCTACGGCACGGCGGCGCAGGTCGACGCGGGCGGGTCGGTGCTGCTCCAGTTCGTCCGGATCTTCGGGCGGCTCGCGGTCCGGACCGTGCTGCCCAACGGCCGCAGTGCCACGTTCTACAACCTGTGGGGCGGCCGACGGCGGGTCCGGCGTTTCCGCCGGCGGCTGCACGAGGACCTGTCCGAAGTCCTGCGGCTGCTGTCCGAGGGCGTGCTGACCGCGCACGTCGCCGAGCGGTTCCCGCTCACCCAGGCGGCCGCCGCCATGGAGCTGGCCGAGTCCAGGACGGTGCTCGGCAAGGTGGTGCTCGAGCCGCAGCGGACCCGCTGACCCGGGAGCCGGCGGGCGCGGCCCCTGGGCGGGCGGCCGGCGCCCCGGCCGGGTGTCACCCGGCCGGGGCCGCACGTCGACCCGTGCCACTCGGCCCCTGCGTGCTCGGGGCCCGTCCACCTCGGGTCGTGCCTACTCGGGCCTGCCTGCTCGGGTCCTGCCTATTCGGCCAGCGCCGCGCCCGGCAGCACCGAGGACAGCACCGCGGCCGCCGCGGCGGCCGCCAGCACGGCGGCCAGCTGCCACCACGGCACCGAGAGCACCAGCCCGTCCTGCGACGCTCCCAGGGCCGCGGCCGCGCCCGCCCAGCCCAGTCCCAGCCCGGCGAGCACGCCGACCAGCGCCCCGGCCACGGACAGCGCGGCGGCCTCGACCGCCAGCATCCGGCGGACCTGGCCGCGCTGCATGCCCAGCGCGCGCAGCAGCGCGGTCTCCCGCGTCCGCTCCAGCACGGACAGGCTGACGGTGTTGCCGACGCCGACCAGCGCGATCAGCACCGCCACCGCGAGCAGCGCCGTCGCGAAGGTGACCAGCTGGCCCAGCACGTGCTGCAGCTGCGCCCGCTCGGTGACCGAGCCGCCCAGCTGCCGGGCGGTGTCGGCGCCGAGCAGCTCGGTGAGCCGGGCCGTCACCGCCTCGGCGTCCCCGGCGTCGGGCACCGACGCCCAGACGGCCAGCGGCAGGGCGGCAGGGGCCAGCCGCCGCAGCACGGCGACGTCGACCACCACGGTGTCGGCCGCGCCGCTCACCCCGGCCGCGTCGATCGGGGCGACCCGGGTGGTCAGCTCGGCGCGGCGGTCGCCCACCTGCACGGTGATCCGCCGGCCGTCCGTGGCCTCCTGGCCGTCCAGCCAGCGCGGCACCACCACCTCGCCCGGCGACCGCGGGCGCACCGTCGCCGGGCCCCGGTCCGCCGGCAGCCCGAGCACCGTCACCGTGGCGCCGCCGGTGACCGTGCCGCGGGCGCCCGCCAGCTCGAGGACGTCCGCGGTGCCGGGCACCTCGGCGACCGCGGCGGCCAGGCCGCCCGGCGCACCGTCGGCGCCGGCCGGCCGGTCCCGGTCCAGCGGGTCGCCACCGGCGTCGACCGTCAGGTCGACGGGGAAGTGCGCCGACAGCGCGCCACCCAGCGACGCCTCGGCGGTGGCGGCGCCGACCTGGAGCGTGACGATGACGCCGACGCCGACCATCAGGGCGGCGGCGGTTGTGCTGGACCGCCCGGGGTTGCGTCCCAGGTTGTGCACCGCCAGCCGGCCGGGCACGCCGAGGCCCCGGCAGAGCACTCCGACCACCCGCAGCAGCGGCGGGACGACGGTCGGCGCCAGCAGCAGCACGGCGACGGCGGCGGCCGCCCCGCCGGCCAGCGCGACCGGCAGCCCGTCGCCGCGGGCACCGTCGGCCAACGGGACGCCGGCCGCCAGCAGCAGCGTGGCGACCACCGGACGCAGCAGCCGGCGGGTGGCCGGCGGCGTCGCCGACGGGGTGTCCGCCGGGCGCAGCGCCGCCAGCGGCGGGATGCGCATGGCGCCGGCCGCCGGCAGCCACGCCGCCGCGACCGTCACCAGGGCGCCGCCCGCAACGGTCGCCGCCAGCGGCAGCGGCTCCAGGACCGGGCCGTCACCCGCGAGGCCGGTGAGGACGGCCGCCAGGTAGCCCGTCCCGGCCCCGGCCGCGGTGCCCAGCAACGCGCCGACCGACCCCAGCACGGCCGCCTCCGCCAGCACCTGCCGGCGGACCTGCTCGGCGCTCGCTCCCACGCACCGCAGCAGGGCGATCTGCCGCCGGCGCTGCGCCACCAGGATCGTCCACGTCGTGGCGATGACCATGCCGGAGACCAGCACCGCCACGGCGGCGAAACCGGACAGCACGGTGGTCAGCGCCAGCGTCCGGTCCTCGAGCCGGTGCAGCGCCCGCGCCGACTCCTCCGCCGCCGTCGACACGGTGCCCGCGCCGCCGACCGCGTCCCGGACCCGGGCCGCCAGTTCCCCGGGATCGCCGGATCCCCGGACCAGGACGGCACTCGCCGTCACCGGACCCTGGTGCACCCGGGCCAGCAGCTCCGGAGTGCCGAAGGCGTCCCCATCGGCGCCGGGCGTCGCGGACCCGGGCACGTCGACCAGCCCGACCACCGTGGCCGGCACCTGCCCGCCGCCGACCGCGGGACCGGTCAGCGTGAGCCTGCTGCCCACGGCCAGGCCGGACCGCCGGGCCTCGGCCGTGGACAGCACCAGCTGGTCCGCGGTCGCCGGCCAGCCGCCGGCCCCGAGTTCGGTCCAGCGCAGCGCGGGGTCGGCGGGCAGCGCCGTCAGCTCGACGGTGCCGTGCGCCCGGTCGCCGACCCACCGCACCGGGACGTCGGCGAGCGGCTCCGCGGCGGTGACCCCGGCCGCCTGCCGGATGCGGGTGAGCAGTGCACCGTCCGGGACGTCGCCGGACGGGGTGACGACGACGTCGGCGTGCCGGTAGGGCGCGGTCAGCCCGGCGGCCAGGGCGGCCCGGAACGTCGCCGAGAAGGTGAGTGTCGCGGCGACGAACCCGGCACCGAGCGCGATGGCCAGCGTGACGGCCACCCACCGGCCCGGCGCCGACCGCAGCCAGGCGGCGGCCAGCCGCGCCGGGGTGGCGTGCGGGCGGGCGGGGACTGCGGTGCCGGCCGTCGGGGCGGGCGTGAGCGCGGGCGCGGACATCAGCGGTCCAGCGGCCGCAGCGCGGCCAGCACGGTGCCGGGCGTCGGATCGTCGAGCTCGTCGGCCACCCGGCCGTCGGCCAGCACCAGGACCCGGTCGGCGAAGGACGCGGCGACGGGGTCGTGCGTCACCATCACCACCGTCTGCCCGGTCTCCCGCACCACGGACCGCAGGTGCGAGAGGAGTGCCCGTCCGGTCCGGATGTCCAGCGCGCCGGTGGGCTCGTCGGCGAAGACCACGTCGGGACGGGTGATCAGGGCGCGTGCGACGGCCACCCGCTGCTGCTGGCCGCCGGACAGCTCGGCCGGCCGGTGCCGCAGCCGGTCGGTCAGCCCCAGCCGGTCCACGAGCTGGTCGAACGCCGCCCGGTCGCGCGCCCGGCCGGCGAGGTCGAGCGGCAGCAGGATGTTCTGCTCGGCCGTCAGCGGCGGCAGCAGGTTGAAGGACTGGAAGACGAACCCGACACGGTCCCGCCGCAGCCGGGTCAGCCGGCGGTCGTCGAGCGCGGTGATGTCCGTGTCGCCGATCCGGACCCGGCCGGAGGTCACCGTGTCCAGGCCGGCGAGGCAGTGCAGCAGCGTGGACTTGCCCGAGCCGGACGGCCCCATGATCGCGGTGAACCGGCCGCGGCGGAACCGGGCGGTGACGCCGTCCAGCGCCCGGACGGCGGTGGGTCCGGTGCCGTAGGTCTTGACCACGTCGACCGCCACGCAGGCGTCGGCGGACGGGCCGGAGGGGGACGGTCCGGTCGGCTGGGCGACCGGGGTCGGGGACCGCATGGGTGCTCCTGTCGGAGGGGGCGGGGTGCCGGGGCCGCGGGTTCGGGGCCGCAGGCCGTCGTTCGCGGCCCGTGTCCCGGTGCGCCGGGGGCGCCGTCGACGCTAGGGACGCCGTCGCCGGCGCGGATCGGCCCGCGGCCGCGACCTCCGCCGCCCGTCCGGGTCCCCGGTCGGACGTCGAGCACGGCGGCCGTACGACCGTGGTCGGACGGCGCCCGGCCGCCCGTCGGCCCGCGGTCGCGATCGCCGGTCGAGACGGCGCCGGGCGGGCGTGCCGTCCCTAAGCTGCGGAGGTGATGTCGGAGCTGGGCCGGTGGTTCGAGCGGCACCGCTGGGCCGGCGACGCCGCCGTGGCCCTGCTGGCGCTGGCCGCGGTGACCCTGGTGGCGCTGGGTGGCCGCAGCCGCTGGGAGTGGGCCGGCAACCTGGCCCTCGTGCTGCCGCTGTTCGTGCGCCGCACCCGCCCCCGGCTGCTGCTGGTCGGCACGGTCGCGGTCTGCCTGCTGCAGCTCGCGCTCACCCGGCAGCCGCTGCTCGGCGACCTGGTCGTCCCGCTCGTGGTGCACGCCGTGGCCGCGCACGTCGAGGACCGGCGCTGGGGACGGGCCGCGCTGGTGCTCGCCGTCTGCGGGTCGGCGCTGGCCGCGCTGCACTGGTACGTCGCGGCGGACCCGTCGACGGTGCTGATCTCGTTCCTGGCCGGGGTGGCCATGGTCACCGCGGCGTACCTGGTGGCGCTGCGCCAGCGGGACCGGCAGGAGCGGGCGGCGGATCAGCTGGCCTCGCTGCGGGAGCGCAACCGGCTGCTCACGGTCGAGCGGGACCAGCGCGCCGGGATGGCCGCCGCCGCCGAGCGCACCCGGATCGCCCGGGACCTGCACGACATCGTCGCCCACTCGCTGTCGGTCATCGTGGTCCAGGCCGACGGCGGGGTGGCGGCGTCGCAGCACGACCCGGCGGTCGCGCCGCGGGTGCTGGAGACGATCGCCGAGACCAGCCGGGACGCGCTGGCCCAGATGCGGTCGCTGGTCGGGGTGCTGCGCGGCGGACCCGACCCGGCGACCGCGGCGACCTCTGCGACCTGGGCGACCTCCGCGACATCCGCGACCTCGGCGACCTCCGCGACCTCGGCGACCGCGGCGACATCTGTCACCGCGGCGACCGCCGGTCCGGGTGCGGCCGGCGGATGGCCGCGCGAACGGGCCGCGGTCTCGTACGTGCCGACGCCGGGGCTGGACGCGCTGCCCGCGCTGGTCGACTCGGTCCGCGCCGCGGGGGTGCAGGTGCGGCTGTCCACCGGCGACCTGCCACCGGTGCCGGCGACCACGGCCGTCACGGTCTACCGGGTGGTGCAGGAGGCGCTGACCAATGTCCTCAAGCACGCCGGCCGGGCGGCCTCCGTCGACGTCGAGGTCGGCCGGGCCACCGAGACCGCGCCGGGCGGCCGGCGGGACGTGCTGCGCACCCGGGTGTCCGACGACGGGCGCGGCGCGGCCGCCACCGATGACGGCACCGGCTACGGCCTGACCGGCATGCAGGAGCGGGTGCAGCTGGCCGGCGGGCGGCTCCGCGCGGCGCCGCGTCCCGGCGGCGGCTTCGAGGTGCTCGCCACCCTGCCGCTGGGCGGGGGACGGCGGTGACCGGCGGGACGGACACGACCGGGGCGGGCCCGATCCGGGTGGCCCTGGTCGACGACCAGCACCTGGTCCGCGGCGGGTTCCGGATGCTCATCGACGCGCAGCCGGACATGGCCGTGGTCGGCGAGGCCGAGGACGGCCGGGCGGCGCTGCACCTGGTCGCGTCGCTGCGGCACGGGGTGGACGTGGTCCTGATGGACGTCCGGATGCCGCGGCTGGACGGCGTCGCGGCGACCCGCGAGCTGGTGGCCGCGTCCCGGGACGGCCGCCCGCGGGTGCTGGTACTGACCACCTTCGACCTGGACGAGTACGTGCACGCGGCGCTGCGGGCCGGAGCCTCGGGGTTCCTGCTCAAGGACGCGCGCCCGGAGGAGCTGCTCGGCGCCATCCGGGCGGTGGCCCGGGGCGACGCGGTGGTGGCGCCCAGCGCCACCCGGCGGCTGCTCGACGCCTTCGCCGGCCGGCTGCCCGACCCCTCCGGCGCCGACGCCGGCCGGGACCCGCTGGCGGAGCTGACCGACCGGGAGCGCGAGGTCCTGGTGGAGGTGGCCGGCGGCGCCACCAACGCCGAGATCGCCGACCGGCTGTCGATGGCCGAGGGGACGGTCAAGACCCACGTCGGCCGGCTGCTGGCCAAGCTGCAGTGCCGGGACCGGGTGGCGCTGGTGCTCGTCGCCCACCGCGCCGGCCTGGCCGGCCGGCACTGATGGCCGGGTCCGGCATGCCGCTGCCGCCGGGCCCGTGGGACGGGACCCGGCGGCAGCGGGAGCGGCAGCGGTGGCGGCGGCGGGGCGGGGTTTCAGTTCCGCCGGCGGCCCGGCAGGGCGGACAGCAGCAGCAGCAACCCGGCCACCGCCACCACGCCGGCCACGATCCACTTGGTGGCGGCGCTGAAGATCCACCACATGTCGCCGGTGAGGCCGGCGGAGGCGACCGTCAGGAAGACCAGGCCCAGCACCACGCCGAGCACGTTGACCCGCCGCGCCGGCGCCACCGGCCGCGCGCCCGTCCCGTCAGCCATTGCGCACCTCCGCGTACCCGCCGCCGACCTTCACCGTGACGTCCAGGTGGCCGCTGGTCGCGGCGCCCGGCTGGGTGGCGGTGGTCCGCAGCTGCGGTCCGCCCTCCTGCTGGCCCAGGCAGTCGACCCGGCCGGCGTTGGCCTCGCAGGTCACCGTCGCGCCCGCCGTCGCCGGCACCACGACCTCGGCGTGCCCGGCGCCCAGCTCGACCACCACGCTGCGGGTCTCGCCCGCCGGGACGGCGAGCCGGGACAGGTCCAGCACGGCGTTACCGGCGTTCATCCGGTACGAGCCCTGCAGCTGTGCCTGGTCGGTGACGGTCCAGGTGGTCGACCCGTAGCCGTCCGTACCGCGCAGCCCGGTGACCGTGAGCGCCAGCGTGATCAGCGACAGGAAGATCCCCGGCCCGACGAGCGAGGCGCCGCGACCGCGCAGCGCGGAGAGCAGCAGGCCCAGGCCGACGACGGCCAGCATCACCGCGGACACCTGCGCCCAGCTCAGCGCCCACCAGCCGGCGAAGATCCCGATGCTGGTCAGCGCGCCGGCCAGCAGCGCGACGCTGGTGGTGATCCGCGGGATCACCGACCGCGGCGGCGCCGGCGGCACCACCGGCGACGGCTCGGGCAGGTCCCAGGCGAACGGCGCGACGCCCAGCGGGTCCCAGGACGGCGGGGTGCGAGGCAGGTCCGCGGCCTCGGCTGCCCGACCATTCGCACCGTCCGCACCGGCGGTACCGACAGTCGCCGCGTCCGTGGCGGTGGCCCCGGTGGCGGCCGCGCGGTCGCGGGGCAGCCTGGTCGGCCGGGGCGCGGCCGAGACGGTGGCGTGGGGACCGTCGAGCGGCGTCTCCTCGCGCCCGGCCGGGCCGCGACCGTCCTTGGACAGGTCCACCCGACCGCCTGCGCTACCGGAACCGGTGCCGCCGGCCGGGTCGGACGCGCCGGTCCCGGGCTGTGCCCAGAACGGCGGCCGGGAGAACGGCGAGCGTGGGCCCGCGTCCGGCCCGCCGCCCCAGCGGCCGCCGCTGCCCCAGTTGCGGGTGGCGACCCAGCGCTCGGCCTGGTCGCCCCAGCGGGTGGCCTGGTCGCCCCAGCGCTCGGCGCGCTCGCTCCAGCGGCGTGCGTGCCGCTGCATCTTCTCGTCCCAGTCGCGGGCGTGCCGCTCCGCGCGCTCCTGCCACTGCGCGGCCCGGCGCTCGCCGCCGTGCCCGCCGCACCCGCCCCGGGCCCGGCCGCGCAGCACGGCGATGACGATCACGGTGCCGATGACGGCGGGCCAGGCGAAGCGGCCCCACCAGAACATCGACGTCAGGCTGACCGCCGCGACGACGGACAACCCCAGCGCCAGCGGCGGCGGCACCGAGGACCGGCCGCGCCCGAGCAGCGCCTCGAAGGCCGACACCTCGTCCCCGTCGTCCGGCAGCAGCAGCCAGCCCAGCACGTAGAGCAGGCCGCCGAACCCGCCGAACACGGTGAGGACGACGAAGGCCACCCGCAGGATGACCGGATCGATGCCCAGCGCCCGGCCCAGCCCGCCGGCCACGCCGGCGACCTTACGGTCGGCCCTGGAACGGTGCGGGCGACGCGGCCGGAACCCGGTCGGCGTCGCGGTGGAGTGCGGCCAGCTGTCGGTCATGGGGCTACGGTCCCGCCGGCGCCGCCGCGGCACCATCGGGGACGACCCTGATTCCCGCGGCGACGGCGTCCCGGGGTCATCCCGGATACCCGTCGCCCGCCCTCCGTGTGACCCTGGTCCGGTGAGGTGCTCGTGACCCCGCCGACCGACCGGGACGGCCCGCCCGGCGCCGCCGCCGGGACCGCCGAGGCGGCCGGCCCGCTGCCCGCCGAGGGTGCCCGTCCGGCGGGCGGGACCGTGCGCACCGACGGCACGGTCCGCGAACAGGTCGGCCACCGGGGTGCGGAACACCGGGCCGGCGCGCCCGACGGTGCCGGGATCCCCGACGGGACGACGCAGCAGGACGCGACGTCCGTCCGCGACGGCGCGGTCCCGCCCGCCGCAACCCCGGTCCCACCCGGTGTCGCTCCTGTCCCGCCCGGTGACGGCGCGGTCCCGCCCGCGGGTGCCGCTGTGCCGTCCGGTGGAGTCACCGTGCCGCCCGCGGGTGCCGCGGTCCCGCCCGGTGGCGCTGCCGTGCCGCCCGCGGGTGCCGCCGGCTCCGCGGGTCCGGCCGGGGGACCCCACGGCCGCCGGGTCGCGTCCGTCGCCGACGGGCTGACGCCGGACGGCATCCCGCGCCTGTACCGCCGCCGGGACCACGCCGTCGTCGGCGGGGTGGCCGGCGGGCTGGCGGTGCACCTGCGGGTCCCGGTCCTCTGGGTGCGGGTCACCTTCGCGCTGCTGTCGGTGATGGCCGGCGCCGGCATCCTGGCGTACGCCCTGCTGTGGATCTTCGTCCGGCCGGACCCGCGCACCGCCGAGGAGCCGCTGCCGCCGCTGCCGGTGCCGGAACGCCGCCAGGCGCTCGGCGTCGCCGCCCTCGGTGCGGCGCTGATGATCGCCGCCGCGGCGCTGGGGTTCGGGCAGCTGCTCGGCTGGGTGCTGGGCCCGCTGGGCCTGGCCGCGGTCGGGGCGGCCTTCGTGTGGCGGGAGGCCGACGAGGCGCGGCGGGCCCGCTGGCGACGCACTGCCGCGGGCATCGTCGGGCCGGCCCGCGGGTCGTGGTGGCGGCTCGGCGGCGGTTGCGCGCTCGTCGTCGGCGGGCTGTCGGTGTTCGCGCTGGGCCAGCTGGACTTCACCGCCGTCCGCTCCGCGCTGGTGGCCGTGCTGCTCACCCTGGTCGGCGTCGCGGTGATCACCGTCCCGTGGTGGGTCCGGCTGGTCCGGGACCTGGGCGCGGAACGCTCGGCGCGGGTGGCCGCCGCGGAGCGCGCCGAGATCGCCGCCCACCTGCACGACTCCGTGCTGCAGACCCTGGCGCTGATCCAGAAGCAAGCCGGCGACAACCGCGAGGTGCTGCGGCTGGCCCGCAGCCAGGAGCGGGAGCTGCGGACCTGGCTGTTCGGGCCGGCCGGGTACGCCACGGCCCCCGGCGGCGCACCGGACGCCGGCACCACGCTCGCCGCCGCCGTCGCAGCCGCGGCCGGCGAGGTCGAGGACACCTATGCGGTGGCCGTCGCGCCGGTGGTGGTGGGCGACGCCGCGATGGACCCGCACCTGGCCGCCCTGGTGGCCGCGGCCCGCGAAGCCATGGTGAACGCGGCCAAGCACGCCGGCGTCGACGAGATCAGCGTCTACGCGGAGGTCGAGGACGGCACGGCGACGGTGTACGTCCGCGACCGCGGCGTCGGGTTCGACCCGGACGCCGTGGACGGGGACCGGCGCGGGCTCGCGCACTCCATCCGGGGCCGGATGGCCCGGCACGGTGGCACGGCGGTGGTGCGTTCCCGCCCCGGGGAGGGCACCGAGGTGCAGGTGTCCGTACCGGTGCAGGCCACCGCCGGCGACCCGGATCCCGCGCACCTCGGTGCCGCACCCGCCGCGACGCCGCCCGATCCCGCCCCGGCCCCGGACACCCCGTACGCCGCCGACGCCGCCGACGCCGCCGATGCCGCGGCGCGGACCCCGTGACGACTTGCGCACGCGGAGTTTCCGCGACAGGGCCTGCGGGTAGCGCTGCGGCATGGACACAGCACGACGGGCGGCCGGGCGATGAACGCCGATCGGGGCGGACCGGACTCGCTGACCTCCCCACCCGGCGCACGCGAGGAACCGCAGATCGAGGAGGCCTTCGACCGGCTCGTCGAGGAGGGCCAGACCCGGCTGGTCCGGCCGCTGCTCCCGCTGGCCGCGACCGGCTTCCTGGGCGGTGTCGACGTCGCGGTCGGCGTGCTGATGTACCTGGTGGTCCTGCACCGGACGGACAACCCGCTGCTCGCCGCGGCGGCCTTCACGACGGGTTTCGTGGCGCTGCTGCTGGCCCGCAGCGAGCTGTTCACCGAGAACTTCCTCGTCCCGGTGACCGCCGTGGTCGCCCGCAGCGGCACGGTGCCGCAACTCATACGGCTGTGGGTGGTCAGCCTGGCCGCCAACCTGGCCGCGGGGCTGGCGATGGCCGGCATGATCGCGGTGGCGCTGCCGGACGTGCGCGACACCGCGATCGAGGCGGCGTCGCACTACGCCCACCTCGGCATCTCGTGGCGGTCCTTCTTCCTCGCCGTGCTGGCCGGTGCGGTGATCACCCTGCTGACCCGCTGCCAGCACGCGACGGACAACCTCGGCGTCCAGCTGGTGCCCACGGTGCTGTTCTCCTTCGTGCTCGTCGGCGGGCAGCTGTTCCACTCGGTGCTGGACTCGATCCTGATGTTCACCGGCCTGGTGACCGGCCGCTCCGACTACGGCTGGGCGGACTGGGCGGGTGCGCTGGGCTGGTCGGTGCTGGGCAACGTCGTCGGCGGACTGGTGCTGGTCACCTCGATCCGGCTGCTCCGGGTGCCGCACCGGGTCGCGGAGGAACGCCGCAACGCGGACTGACCGGGCGGCACGCGGTGTCCGGCGCGCGGCCGGCCCGCCGACCTACGATGCGGGACGACCCCGGCGCCGGCGCGGCGCCGGGCGGACGGACACGCGCGGAGGGGCTGGTGCCGGTGCACGGGACGACGTCCGGGACCGCGGCGCACCGCCACCCGGCCACGGCGGGTCGACGGTGACCGCGCCGGCCGGCCCGGCCCCGGTCCGGGTCTTCGTCGTCGACGACCACGGACTGTTCCGTGCCGGGGTCAAGGCCGAGCTGGCCGGACTGGACGACGACCGCATCGAGGTGGCCGGCGAGGCCGGTTCCGTCGCCGAGGCGGTGGTGCGGATCACCGCCGACCCGCCGGACGTGGTGCTGCTGGACGTCCACATGCCCGACGGCGGCGGCCGTGCGGTGCTCGAGCAGGTGCACCGGACCCACCCGGACGTGGTCTTCCTGGCCCTGAGCGTCTCCGACGCCGCCGACGACGTCATCAACGTCATCCGCGCCGGCGCCCGCGGGTACGTCACCAAGACCATCTCCGGGCGGGAGCTCGCCGACGCCGTGGTCCGGGTGGCCGGCGGCGACGCCGTCTTCTCGCCGCGGCTGGCCGGTTTCGTGCTGGACGCCTTCTCGGACCGGCCCGGCGCCGCCCCGGTGGGCGATCCGGAACTGGACCTGCTGTCGCCGCGGGAGCGTGAGGTGCTCAAGCTCCTGGCGCGCGGGTACGCCTACAAGGAGATCGCCTCCCAGCTGTTCATCTCGATCAAGACGGTGGAGACCCACGTCTCGGCGGTGCTCCGCAAGACGCAGAAGTCCAACCGCTACGAGCTCAGCCGGTGGGCCACCGACCGCCGCCTGATCTGACCGCTCAGGCAGCTCACAGCTCTGCCGTGGGCCGGGTTCTCGATCCGGCCGTGACCAGATGGGTTGCCCGGTCGCGGCTCTGGTGTCGTGGCGCGCGGCAGCGGTCGGCTGCCAGCGCATGTCGACCGCGTAGAGTCGACCGTGCTCCGACCAGCGGGCGCGGGACGATCGCGGGAGCGGCGTCCCGCAGATCCGGCCGCATGCGGTCCCCCGAAGGACCGGCACGGCGGCCGTGCCTGCAGACCGCAGGCGCAGCACGAGGACTGCACGATGACGCGCAGCCATGGGTCGGTGCCCGGAGGCGGCTCGATCCCCGCCACCCGGCCGCCGGGTGTCCCGTCGGCCGCACCTCCGGCGGGTCCGGTCGACGGATCCGCCCGCCGATCCGGCCAGACCCCGGAGTGCGTGCTCGACGCCACCCGCCGGCTGGCCGGGGAGTTCGCCGGCACCGTGCCGGTGGCCCGGGTGCGCAGCGCCGTGCAGGCCTGCCACGACGACCTGTGCGACGCCGGCGTGCACCCGTTGAGCATGGGGGAGCTGCTGGAGCGCGCCGCGAGGGTGCGGCTGCGCGAGGCGACCGGCCGGGACTGACCCCCGCCGGGCGGCGGTCCGCCCAGCGCCCGACCCGGCCTGCCGCGTGGAGCGGCCGGCGGGACGGCCTGCGGGTCAGTCGGTGTCGGGGTCCAGGGCCGCGCCGGCGTGCTGCTTGGCCGTCTCGATCGCGGCGTCGGCGCGCTCCAGCTGCGTGGTGTCGACGGGCACCATGGCGGCGAGCCGCTCCTGCTCGGTCTGCGCCCCGTCCGCGGGCTCGTCGTCGGTGGCACCCACCGGCCCGCCCGCCGAGGTGCCCGCGCCGCCCTGGGTGCCGGTACCGCCGCGGTCGCTGCTGCCCGGCGCCGTGGCGGCATCGGTGCTCGCGCCGGTGCTGGCGTCCCTGCCGGTGTCCGTGCTGCCCGAGGTGGGTTCGACCGCGTCACCGGCGGCGGGGGTGGAGCTGCCGTCCGGCGCCGGTGTGGTGCCCGACCGGGCGGTGGTGACGGCGTCCTCGCCGCCGCCGTCGCTGCGGCCGCTGTCCCCGGCGGGGACCTCGGCGGCACCGCCGGTGCCGCCGGAGCGCGGCGAGCCCGCCGGCGCGCCCTCGCCACCCTCGCTCTCGACGGCGGGGGCCAGGTCGTCGTCCGCCCGCTGCGGCGGCTCGGTGCCGGCCGGACGGGCGGTGTCGCCGGCGGAGACCGGCGCCGCCTGGTCCGTCTGGTCCTGTCGGGTCGAACCGGCCGGTTCGCTGCTGGTCATCGGGCGTCTCCTCGCTGCGCTGCGGGTGTGGCGGTGCTGCGGTCGGACCGCGACGGGTCCTCGCGGCGGGTCACTCCGGGTCCTCGACCGGCGGCAGGGCGCCGCTGCCCTCGGCGGGTGCCTCGGGCTGCTCCGGGCGTACCGCGGCCTCGGCAGGCATCGAGTCGCCGGTCCCCTCCGGTCGGAGGTCGTCCGGCAGCCCGTCGGGGGTGCCGGTCGCGGCCGTCCGGGCGTCGTCTGCTGTGCTGTCCATCGAGACTGCCTTCCGATCGCGGTTCCGATGTCGGGGACCTGGGGCCACCGTAGGCCACGCCGCCTACGGTGCGCCGTGCGGCGGAGTGCGGCCGGGCGGCAACGGACCCCAGCCCGCCCGATCCGAGAGGCCGCCGTGGAGCACGCCCTTGCCGCCGCCGCCGTCCCGACGACCGCCGCCGTCCCGACGACCGCCGCCGTCCCGACGACCGGCGCCGTGACGACGACCGCCGCGGTGACGACGACCGCCGCCGTGACGACGACCGCGGCCGTCGCGGCGAGCGGCACGATCCCGACCGGCGGCGCGGACCTCACCGCGGCCTCCGCCGGCGGCACCACCCTGCTGGCCGGTCCCGTCCCGGCGCCGCGCGACCGGCGCGTGCTGGTGGTGGGCTGGTCGAGTTTCGTCCACGGCGAGGCCACCGCCGGCGACGTCGCCAGCATGCACGCGGTCGGGACCGCCCTCGCCGGCGCTGGGGTGCAGCACGACCTGGCCTGGAGCCCGGTGATGTGCCCGCCGGGGCAGACCCCGTACGACGAGCTGGACCCGGGGCGGTACTCGCACCTGGTCTTCACCTGCGGGCCGCTGCACGGCTGGCAGGTCCGGGAGCTGCACGACCGGTTCGCCGCCAGCCGCCGGCTGGCGGTGGGGGTGTCGGTCATCGACCCGGCGGACCCGGCGGTCACCGGCTTCGACGAGGTGCTGCACCGGGACCTGCCGCACCGCGCGGAGCCGACCGTCGACCTGGCCGCCGGGCACGAGCACGGCGAGGTCCCGGTGGTCGGCGTCTTCCTGGCCGGGTCGCAGCCCGAGTACGGCGACCGGCAACGGCACCCCGAGGTCGGCGGCGTCCTCGGCGACTGGCTGGCGGCGCGCGACGTGGCGGCGGTGCAGCTGGACACCCGGCTGGACCCCCGGCACTGGACGTCGCCGTCCACGCCGGCTCAGGTCGCGTCCGTCATCCGGCGGCTCGACGTCGTGCTGACCACCCGGCTGCACGGGCTGGTGCTGGCGCTGACCAACGGCGTCCCGGCGCTGGCCGTCGACCCGGTGGCCGGCGGCGGCAAGGTCGCCGCGCAGGCGGCCGCCTGGCAGTGGCCGGCGGTGCTGTCGGACGCGGAGGTGGCCGCGGCGCGGCTCGACGAGCTGCTCGCCTGGTGCCTCTCGGACGAGGGACGGCGGGCGGCGGTGCACCGGGCCGGGCTGGCCCGGCCCCAGGTCGGTTCCACCCTGGACCGCCTCGTCCGGCTGCTCTGAGACCGCCGCACGTCCGCCCGCGGCCGGTGCGTGCTGCGCTGTCCCGCGCCGCGGCAGCGCCGCAACACGCCGCTTCATGGTCGGCGGGGCGTCACAGGTTCCAGGCGTGCCAGTCCGTGACGTCGATGAGCGCGCTGACCCGCCGCCCCTGGCGGTCGGCGTACGGCTTGCCGGTGTAGTGCGAGGCGATCCGGTCGATGTCGGTCAGGTCCGGGTCGTCGGCGATCGCGGCGACCTGACCCTGGATGCTGACGTGGGTGTACCAGTTGTCGCCGAGGACGGTCAGCGCCACCCGCCCGTCCTGGCGGAGCCAGTCGAGGCGCCGCCGGACGTCGGCCAGGTTGACCAGGATCTGCTGACCCTGCAGCAGGTACCAGGTGGCGACCGTGACGGGCTGCCCGTCGGGCTTGAGGGTGGCCATCACGGCGGGTTGCGGCCGCCCCAGCAGCTCCAGCGCCGCGTCCGACAGCGGTGGTCTGGTCATCCGGTCGTCACCTCCGTCCGAGTTGCCCGCGCCCCATGGCGAGCAGCATCATGCCGAGGTCGGTACCCGCGGGCCCGAGGGCCCGAAACCGTTCCAGTACCAGCATCTCCCGGCTGTAGACGATCTTCGGGCCGCCCATCGAGGCGCGCGCGGCGCCGATCGCCTGGGAGACGGCGGTGCGGTGCTGGATCAACCGGACCAGCTCGGCGTCGATGCGGTCGATCTCCAACCGCAGCTCGTCGATACCGGCCTGGTCGGCGGGGACGGGGATCTCCGGGAGCGGCGCGGGCTCGGACACTCGGCGCAGACCTTTCAGGGCGGCCCCGGCCCCCGGCCGGTCGGCGCGGGAGGCCGCCGGTGCCGGGCGGTCGTCGGCATCCGGGAGGGCGGGCGGTGGGTCGGTGGGTGCGGCCGCCGTGTCGGCGGCCGGTGCTGGCGTGCTCGGTGCGGGCGTGCTGGGTGCTCGGGTGCTCGGTGCGGCGGTGGGCCCTGGGTGTGGCGTCGCGGTGCTGGGCGCCGGGGTGGCGGGGGCGGTCATCGGTCGTCCCATTCTCGCCCGTCCGGCCCGCCCGGGAACGGGAAACGCCCCGGGTCCGGGTGGACCGCGGGGCGTCGTCGTGGCGGGTGGGGTTCAGCCGCTGACGGGCACCGGGATCCGGTACCCGACGTAAAACCGGCGGCTGGACATGGGCTCATCAAAGCACACCGGGCGGACGGCCGCGCTGCCGTGTCCGGTGGTCGTCCCGCAGGGCCGTCGCGCAGGGCCGTCGCGCAGGGCCGTCGCGCGGGGCCCCCGGCGCCGCCCCGGAGGGGACGCGGTCAGGCGGCGAGCAGCATGGCCAGCACGGCGGTGTCGGCGTCGTCCTTGGGGTCGATGCCGGCCCGGCCGATCATGGTCGTCACGGTGCCGGTGTGGTCCGCCTGGACCCACCCGGCGCGGTGGTCCAGCCCCAGGTGCGGGATGCCGGGCAGCAGCACGCAGCCCGACGCGACGCCGTCGTGCTCGGGCAGCGACGGCCGGGTCTCCGACGGCGGGTGCAGGACCAGCAGTCCGGGCGGCTGGTGGCCGGCGAAGTGCCCGGGCGGCAGCGCGTCCTGGCCGGCGAACGTGCCCTCGGCGAGCACCACCCCCACCGTCTCCGGCTGCGGGTCGTCGGGCAGCTCCTCGCGGACCCGGAACACCGTCGTCATCGGCAGCAGTCCCGGCACGCTCGCCACCCGGACCGCCACCACCAGGAACTTGACCCACTCCAGGGTGGACGCCGGCCACCGGCCGGAGACGACGAAGCCGCGCAGCCGTCCGGCGGCCTGGAAGGCGGACACCTCGACGGTGCGCGGCGGGGCCGGCGGCGGTGTCGAGGGCTCGGGAACAGCGGACATGTCGACCTCCCCCCTGCCGGCGGTCGCGAGGACCGCCGGTCGGGCCACAGCGGTGATCATGTGATGGTGGGCGAGCGGGGTGCTGGCACACAAGCCCCACCGAGTGCCAACGGTCCCAACCGTCACGGCTCAGGTCGCCGGCACGTCGGTCGTGCCGTGTGGCCGCCGTGGCGTGCCCACCGTGCCGTGGCATGCCGTGCTCGCCGCGCCGTGCCGGAGCCGCCGGCCACCGGGCCCTGTCGGTGCCCGCGGGTAACCTGGTCGCCGTCATGACCGGTCTGTTCGAGTTGCCGTCCGCCGCGCCGGCGACCTCGACGCGGACCTTCGGCGCGCCCCGGTCCGCGGGACCTGTGGCCCCGGCGGGCGGTCCGGGAGGTGCCGCGCGCCCGGCCGGTGGGCAGTCGGCCGCGGACGCCGGCGCGGAGTTGCTCGCCGGGCTGAACGGCCCGCAGCGGGGTGCGGTGCAGCACCGCGGGGCGCCGCTGCTGGTGGTGGCCGGCGCCGGATCGGGCAAGACCAGGGTGCTCACCCGGCGGATCGCGTACCTCCTGGCGGCCGGCGGCGCCCGGCCCGGCGAGATCCTGGCGATCACCTTCACCAACAAGGCCGCCGCCGAGATGAAGCAGCGGGTCACCGACCTGGTCGGGCCCCGGGCCCGGGCCATGTGGGTGTCGACGTTCCACTCCATGTGCGTGCGCATCCTGCGGAACGAGGCGTCGACGCTGGGCATCCGCAGCAGCTTCACCATCTACGACCAGGCCGACTCGCAGCGGCTGGTGCAGCTGGTCGCCGCGGACCTGGACCTGGACGTCAAGAAGGTGTCGGCGCGCACGCTGGCCGGCGCCATCTCCACCCTCAAGAACGAGCTGGTGGACGCGGAGAGCGCGGCGACCAGGGCCGACACGGACATGGCGCAGCTGGTGGCCAAGGTCTACGCCGGCTACCAGCAGCGGCTCCGGGCCGCGTCGGCGTTCGACTTCGACGACCTGATCATGCAGACGGTGCACCTGCTGCGGACCTATCCGGCGGTCGCCGAGCACTACCACCGCCGGTTCCGGCACGTGCTGGTCGACGAGTACCAGGACACCAACCACGCCCAGTACGAGCTGGTCCGCGCGCTGGTCGGGACCAGGGCAGAGCCGGGCACGCCGGGCGCCGTGGAGCCGGCCGAGCTGGTGGTCGTCGGCGACGCCGACCAGTCGATCTACGCGTTCCGCGGCGCCACCATCCGCAACATCGTCGAGTTCGAGCGGGACTACCCGGACGCCCAGACGATCCTGCTGGAGCAGAACTACCGCTCCACGCAGAACATCCTGTCCGCGGCCAACGCGGTGATCGCCCGGAACCCGGAGCGGCGGGCCAAGAACCTGTGGACCGCGGAGCCGGGCGGACCGCAGATCGTCGGCTACGTCGGGGACAACGAGCACGAGGAGGCCCAGTTCGTCGCGGGCGAGATCGACTCGCTCGTCGACAACGAGGGCATCCGGTTCGGCGACGTCGCCGTCTTCTACCGGACCAACGCCGCCTCCCGTGCCATCGAGGACGTGTTCGTCCGCACCGGCATGCCCTACCGGATCGTCGGCGGCGTCCGGTTCTACGAGCGCCGCGAGGTCCGCGACGCCCTGGCCTACCTCCGCGCGGTCGCCAACCCCGACGACGAGGTGTCGCTGCGGCGGGTGCTCAACACGCCGCGCCGGGGGATCGGCGACCGCGCCGAGGCGACGGTGGCGTTCTTCGCCGAGCAGCAGCGGATCCCGTTCGCCACCGCGCTGACCCGCGCCGGTGACGTCCCGGGCCTGGTCACCCGGTCGGTGAACGCCGTCAAGGGATTCGTCGAGCTGATGGACGGGCTGCGCGAGCTGGTGGCCAACGGCAGCGACCCGGCCGAGCTGCTGACCGCCGTGCTGGACCGCACCGGCTACCGGGCCGAGCTGGAGGCGTCGCAGGACCCGCAGGACTACGCCCGCCTGGAGAACCTCGACCAGCTGGTCAGCGTGCTGCGGGAGAACACCGAACTCTTGCTGGCCGGCGCGGTCGCCACGGCCGCGGCCGGCGAGGACCCGGTCGAGCTGGACGACACGGCGGAGGGCGCCGCGGCCGCCGCCGCCCAGCTGCCGGGCCCGGACGACCGTGTCGGCGACCCTCCCGCGCCGGGTGCCGGCGCCGCACGCCGGCCCAAGGCCTGGCAGGTGGCGGTGGAGGCCGAGCGGGGAGCGCCCCCGGCTCGGGCGGCACGGGGTGCCGGTGGGCTCGACGGGCTGCCCGGTGACGACGCGGTGCCCGTCGCCGGTGCGGTGTCCGGACCCGCGGCGGGGGACGGGCCGGCCGAGGACCGGGCGGCGGGCGGGTCCGCGCGCGAGGTGGCGGGCGACGCGGTGCCGGAGGACGGCGACGACGGCCCGGCACCGCTGGTTCCCGGCGAGGCGCCGGCGGCCGCGTCGCTGCGCACGCCGGGCGAGGTGCTCAGCGCGGTGCTGGAACAGCTGTCCCTGGTGGCCGACGCCGACTCGGTGCCGGACTCGGAGGACGGCGTCGTCACGCTGATGACCCTGCACACCGCCAAGGGCCTGGAGTTCCCGGTCGTCTTCCTGACCGGCATGGAGGACGGGATCTTCCCGCACCTGCGGTCGCTGGCCGACGAGAAGGAGCTCGCCGAGGAGCGCCGGCTGGCCTACGTCGGGATCACCCGGGCACGGCAGCGGCTGTACGTCTCGCGGGCGGTGCAGCGGTCGGCGTGGGGTCAGCCGAGCAGCAACCCGCCGTCGCGGTTCCTCGACGACATCCCCGGCGAGGTCCTGCACTGGCGGCGGATGGTGGAGACCGTGCCGTTCGTCGACCGGCCGGACTCGTTCGGGCCCGGCGGCGCCTTCGCGAACCGGTCCGGGTGGGCGCAGGCCCGGTCGGCGCCGGTGACGGCGTCGCGGTTCGGCGAGCGGACACCGAGCCGCACCACGAACCGGCCGCCACTGGTGCTGGCCGTCGGCGACCGCGTCTCCCACGACAAGTACGGGCTGGGCAAGGTGACCGAGGTGTCCGGGATGGGCGTGCGGACGACCGCCGTCATCGACTTCGGCAGTGCCGGGACGATCCGGCTGATGCTCATCGGCGGTGTGCCGATGACCAAGCTCTGACACCGGGCCCGCCCGCGGGGCGCGTGCCGACCGGCCGGCCGGGTACCGGGCCCGCGGACCACAACGTCGACAGCGGCCTTGCCGCTGCTCAAGATCGTCGCGAGGATGCCGCCATGAGCTCTGCCCCCGTGGACGTGGCCGGTGACCGGCACTACGGCGCCCGCGTCGCCGCCGTCGAACCCGGTGGCGCCGAAGTGATCCCGCTCTCCGAGCGGCACGGCCGCCCGGTGCAGATGCTCTGGACCTGGATCTCGCCGAACATGGAGTTCTCGACGATCTACGTCGGCGCGCTCGGCCTGATCTTCGGACTCGGCTTCTGGCAGACGTTCTGGGCGGTGGTGATCGGCAGCGCCCTGGGCTCGACGACCCAGGCGGTGCTGTCGAGCTGGGGACCGGACACCGGCTACTGCCAGATGGTGCTGTCCCGCCGGGCCTTCGGCTACCGCGGCAACATCCTGCCGGCCGGGCTGAACTGGCTGGTGGCCGGTGTCGGCTGGTTCGCGGTGAACAGCGTCAGCGGCGCCTTCGCGCTGTCCGCGCTGACCGGCCTCGACCTGTACCTGGCACTCGCCGTGGTCGTGGTCCTGATGCTGCTGCTGGCCTTCTTCGGCCACAACCTGATCCACGTCTTCGAGCGGTTCGCCGCGCCCGTCCTGACGGTGATCTTCCTGGCCGGCGGGGTGGTGATCCTGTCCAAGGCCCACCTCGGCGCGCCGGCCGCCGGCGCGTTCCCCGGCGCCTGGTGGGTGTTGCTGGGCGCCACCTTCGGGTACGCGGCCGGCTGGAACCCCTACGGCGCCGACTACACCCGCTACCTGCCGCCCGGGACCGGGCGCCCCGCCGGCATCTTCGCCGGGCTGGGCGTCCTCGTCTCGTGCGTGCTGCTGGAGTCGTTCGGTGCCGCCGCCTTCTCGGTGCTCGGCGGTGGCTCGTACACGGGGAACCCCACCCTCGGCTACACCAGCGTGCTGCCCGACTGGCTGGGCAAGCTCACCCTGCTGGGCATCGCCCTGGGGGCCGTCGCCGCCAATGCACTGAACGTGTACTCCAGCGCGATCTCGTTCGCCGCCATGGGGTTCACCGTCCGGCTGCACTGGCTGCGGGCCGCCATCGCGGTCGTCATGGGCATCGCCGGTTTCGTGGTGGCCTCGTTCGGCCTCCACAACATCGCCAGCTACGAGAGTTTCCTGCTGGTGATCGCCTACTGGGTGGGGCCGTGGCTCGCTGTGGTGTTCGCCGACCGGCTGCTGCGCCGGTTCCGGCCCGGCGAGACGGTGTACTCGGACACCGGCTACCGGAATTGGGCCGGCTTCGTGGCCATGCTCGTCTCGGCGGTGCTGTCCATCTGGCTGTTCTCGAACCAGACGTTCTACAGGGGTCCCGTCGCGGCGCGGCTGGCGCAGATCGGTGACCTGACCTTCCAGGTCGGTTTCGTGCTGGCGTTCGTCCTGTACCTGGTGCTGTACCGGCGGCTGGCCGACCCGATCCGGGTGACCGCCCCGGAGCCCGGCACGGCGCGGTCGACGGGCGCTCGCTGACCGGGTGGCGACGCCGCGGTCAGTCCCGAGGGGCGCCGGGCCGGCTGTAGCGCAGCCAGAGCAGCCCGAGCAGCGGCAGCAGGACGGGGAAGTACCCGTAGCCGCTGCCGAACCGCGACCACACGGTGTCCCGGGGGAACGCCTCGTGGTCGACCAGTGACGCGACGCCGATGACCAGCACGCCGACCAGCTCCGTGCCGCAGGAGGCCCAGGCCAGCGGGCGGGACCACCGGCGCTCGGTGACCAGGCCGAGCGTTGCGCCGAGGTAGACGATGCCGGAGAACAGCGACAGCAGGTAGGCCAGCGGTGCCTGGTCGAAGGCGGTGCTCAGCTGCACGACGGCCCGGGCGGTCGCGGCCAGCGCGAAGATCGCGTAGAAGGCGACCAGGATGCGCCGCGGTCCGGTCGGCAGCTGGTCCTCGTCGCCGACCGGCTCCGCGGTCACCGGGACCGCGGCGGGGTCCTGGCCGGCGGGTGACAGTCCGGCGGGGTCCTGGCCGGCGGGTGCCGCGTCGACGTGCGGCTCCGATCCGGCGGCCGGCTGCACCCCGGGGGCCGGGCGACCGGATCCGGCGGCCGGGTCAGCCACGCCAGAGCGCCAGCAGGCGCAGGTTCATCACGGCCACCACGACCGCAGTGAAGCACAGCGCCGCCGACCCCCACTGGGTCCGTTCGATCCGGGCGAGCTGGAAGCCGAGCGGCAGCGGCAGCAGCACGCCGACGGTGTAGGCGACGAAGGTCACCGGCTCGGACAGGTGGGCGGACGACAGCCGCACCAGCGCCAGCACGGCCTGCACCAGCAGCCCCGCCTCGACCACGATGGCGCCGACCATCTGCGCCTCGGTCGTGGGGCGGTGGCGGCCGCCCTGGATGCCCGTCCAGAGGGCGAGCACCAGGCCGGCGGCCAGCAGCCCGTACGCAAGACCGGCGATCACCGCGTCGTCACCGGGCCTCCCGTCGTCTCCCCGGGTCCGTCCCGGCAGCCGACCGGCGCGCTGTCGGGCGCCGGCGCGACCGTGCCCGGCACCAGGGCGGGCGCCGGGCCGCATCCTGCCCGACGTCGTGCCCGCCGCCGACCCGACGCCGGACCCGCATCTGCCCGGCGCTCGGCCCAGCGCTGCCGGACCCGTGTGCACCGGTCGTCGACGGCACCGTTGCTACCGTCGTCGGGTGCATTCTGCCGCAGCCGCCCGCGGTGGCCGGTGCGGCGGGAACCGCCCGGCCGAGCCGTCGATCCCGTGACCGCCGCCCCCTCGCCGGTGTCGTCGGCCCGCACCGTGCTGGCTCCGGCGGCGCTGGTGCTGGTCGGCGCGCTGCTGGGGGCGCTGGCGCCGGTCGTCGGGCTGGTGCGGACGGCCGACGGCAGCCCACCCGGTCCGGCCGGTGCCGCGCCCTGGGCCGTGCTGCTGGTCCCCGTGGTGGTCCTCGCCCTGGCCGCCTGGCGCCCGCTCGCCGGGCTGGCGGCCGCCGCCGGCGCCGGCACGCTCGCGGCCGGTCGCCTGCTCGCCGATCTCGGTGCCGTGACCGATCCCGGGGACGCCGTGCGTCCCGAGCTGTTCCACGAGGCCTCGGTCCACGCGTTGCCGGTGACCGCCGCGCCCGCCGGTGCCGTGCTGCTGCTGGCCGGCGACCTGCTGGCCGTGGCC
The DNA here is from genome assembly GCF_014646215.1 of Nakamurella endophytica. Lineage (GTDB taxonomy): Bacteria > Actinomycetota > Actinomycetes > Mycobacteriales > Nakamurellaceae > Nakamurella > Nakamurella endophytica. The sequence continues at coordinate 225,247 of NZ_BMNA01000004.1, read as the reverse complement.
GGCGGGCTGCTCGCCGCTCGCGGGATGGTCCGCGCCTTCGGCGATCCGGACCGGGACCCGGTCGACCCGCTCGCCGCCGACGGCCCGCCCGCGGTGGGCGCCCTCGCCGGTGGGGAGGGTGCCGGCGACGGGGCGGACGGACCCGGACTCGCCGTCCGTGGCGCGGGGGGCGACGACGCCGCCGAGGTGCGCCGCGCCGGACCGCCGGTCGTCGTCGGGTTGCTCGGTGCGGTCGCCGTGCTGGTCGGTGCGGTGTCGGTGCCGTACGCCGGTGGCTACCTGGCGAGCCGGGCCCTGCCGCCCGCGCTGGGCCTGTGGGACCTGTCCGGCGCGCTGGTGCTCGCCGTCCTCGCCGGAGCCGCGGTGCTGGTGGCCCCGCTGCTGCCGCGGCGCCTGGCCGCCGCGTTGCTCTGCGGGGTGGCGGCGGCGGTCGCCGTGCCGGCCCTGACCGCGCTGCTGGTCCGGGCGGCGGGGATCGGCGTCCGGGTCGAGGGCACGGTGTGGGCCCTGGTCGCCGGTGGGCTGCTCCTGGCCCTGTCCGTGCCGCTGCTCCGGCGTGGTCCCCGCCCGCCGGGCGGCGGGGTCGCGACGGCGGGGCCGGGCAGCGATGTCCTCGCCGGCGGCGACCGGACGGGCGGCCGGCGCCTGCCGGGGCTGCTGGCAGGGGTGCTGGCGCTGCTCGCGGCAGGTGCGGCGGTGCTCGCGGCGCGGACCAGCGGCCTGCTCGTCGACGGCGCCGCGGATCCGCCCCGCCCCGGCGGCTACCCGCTGTCGGCGTCGATCGGTGGGCCCTTCCTCGTGGTGGCCCTGCTGCTGGCCGTCGCCGGTGTCGCGGCGCTCGTCCCGGCGACGGCGCCGGCGGGTGCCGCGGCCCTCGGGCTCGCCTGGCTGCCGGCGGTCTGGGCGACGACCGCCGGGCTGGCGGTGTACGGCACCGTGCGGGCCAGTGCCCAGGTCACGGCCGGCGTCGCCGGCGCGACGCCGCACCGCTGGTCGATGGGGCCGGGGCTGTGGTGGGGGATCGTCGCGTCGCTGCTCGGCGTCGCGGCCGCGGTGTCCGGTGTGGTGGCGGTCCGGCGCCTGCAGGACGCCCGCACCGACCTGGTGGACGAGGACAGCTCGCTGGCGGTGCGGCAGCGCGCCGGCGTCGTGGCCGCGGTGCTCGTCGTCGCGGTGCTGGTCAGCGGGCTGCTGCCGGTGCTGGCGACGTCGGCCGGCAGCGGCCCGACGCTGCTGTCCGGGTCGGCCGTGGACGGTGCCGGGCTGCTGCTGCTGTGCCTGGGCGTGGCGGCCGGCCTGGTGGCCGGCCTCCGCAGCGACCTGCCGTCCGTCGTCGTCGGTGCGGGCGTGGCCGCGGCGGCCGCGCTGCTGGTGCGGCTGGTGGTGCCGGCGGCGGTCCGGGCCCAGGACGGTTTCGCGTTGCGGGCCGGCTACCCGGCGGTGGTGGCCGCCGCCGTGCTGGTGCTGGCCGGATCGGTGCTGGTGGCCGGGTGGGCGGCGCGGGTGCCGTCGGACCCGGCGAGGGGACCGGCCGGCGGCGTGCCGGCGGGGGACCCCGGGCGATCGGCGCGCGGTGCGGCGGCCGCCGGGGCGAGAATGGCGTCCTCGAGCCCCCGCAGCGCGACACGGACGTCGCGGGGTGGCGCTGCCGGTGCTCCCGGCGGCGTCGCGGACCGGGCTCGCGGCGGCGGACGGCAGCAGGGCCGGCCCCGGCGGTCGGCGGAAGGGGACCCGCGGTGAGCGTGTCGTCGTTGCACCGGCCCGGCGGCGGATCGCCGGTGCCGACCGGGCGGCCCACGCAGCCGCCCGGCGTCCGGCCCCGCCGAGCCGGGACGTCCTCCCGGTGAGCGGGCCGGCGGTGCGCAGCCGCCCGATCCGGGTGGTCGTGGCCAAGGTCGGCCTGGACGGCCACGACCGCGGCGTCAAGATCGTCGCCCGGGCGCTGCGGGACGCCGGGATGGAGGTCGTCTACACCGGCCTGCACCAGACGCCGCAACAGGTGGTGGCCGCCGCCCTGGCCGAGGACGTCGACGCCATCGGGCTGTCGGTGCTCTCCGGCGCGCACATGACGCACTTCCGGCGCGTGGTGGAACTGCTGGCCGCGGAGGACGCCGCCGACATCGTGGTGTTCGGCGGCGGGATCATCCCGCCGGACGACATTGCCGCGCTGGCCGAACTGGGCGTGCACGGAGTCTTCACCCCGGGCGCGGCCACCGCGGACATCGTCGGCTGGCTCGAGCAGGCGGTCGCTCCCCGGCTGTCCCGGTCCTGACCCCGGCCGGCCGGGGCGCCCGGGCTCCGGACCTGCCCGCCGCGGGACGGTCCCGGCCCGGTCCCGGCTCGGTCCCGGCCCGGGCGGGCCCTATCCGTTCCGGCCGGTGGCACGCGTGGGCAAGCTCACCGGTGCAGGCGGGCGACCCCTCCCGGGGGGCGACTAGGGTCGTTGCGACGGTCGACGGCGCGCCCGCATCCCCCTGCTCCGCCGGCCACCCGCACCCAGGGCGAGGAGCACAGGTGGATCTGTACGAGTACCAGGCCAAGGAACTGTTCACCGCGCACGGCGTGCCCGCCCCCGCCGGCCGCGTGGTGTCGACGGCGGCCGACGCGGTCACCGCCGCCGAGCAGCTGGGCCTGCCGGTCATGGTCAAGGCGCAGGTCAAGACCGGCGGCCGCGGCAAGGCCGGCGGCGTCAAGTTCTGCAAGACGCTCGAGGACGTGCAGACCCACGCCGGCAACATCCTCGGGCTGGACATCAAGGGGCACGTCACCCGGCGCGTGCTGGTCACCCCGGCCAGCGACATCGCCGAGGAGTACTACGTCTCCTACCTGCTGGACCGCTCCAACCGCACCTACCTGGCGATGGCCACCCGCGAGGGCGGCATGGAGATCGAGGAGCTGGCCGTCGAACGGCCCGAGGCGCTGGCCCGCATCCCGGTCGACGCGGTCGACGGAGTCGACGCCGCCAAGGCGGCCGAGATCGTCGAGGCCGGTCGCTTCCCCGACGAGGTCAAGGACCAGGTCGCGCAGATCCTGGTCGACCTGTGGAAGGTCTTCACCGCCGAGGACGCCACCCTGGTCGAGGTGAACCCGCTGGTCCGCACGCCCCAAGGTCAGGTGCTCGCGCTGGACGGCAAGGTGTCGCTGGACGACAACGCCGACTTCCGGCACCCCGACCACGAGGGCTTCGTCGACAACGCCGCCGAGAACGAGCTGGAGCTGCGCGCCAAGGAGCGCAACCTCAACTACGTCAAGCTCGACGGCCAGGTCGGCATCATCGGCAACGGTGCGGGCCTGGTCATGTCCACGCTGGACGTGGTGGCCTACGCCGGCGAGAAGCACGGCGGGGTCAAGCCGGCGAACTTCCTGGACATCGGCGGCGGCGCCAGCGCCGAGGTGATGGCCAACGGGCTGGACATCATCCTGTCCGACCCCGACGTCAAGTCGGTCTTCGTCAACGTGTTCGGCGGCATCACCGCCTGCGACGCCGTGGCCAACGGCATCGTCAAGGCGCTGGAGATCCTGGAGTCCGGCGTCGGCGGCGGGCACACCGAGAAGCCGCTGGTCGTGCGACTCGACGGCAACAACGTCGAGGAGGGCCGGCGGATCCTCACCGAGGCCAACCACCCGCTGGTGACCCTCGCCGACACCATGGACGAGGGTGCCGACAAGGCCGCCGAGCTGGCCGCCCCGTAGTCCGTCACCGCACCCGGCCGCCGGATCCAGCACCGCAGAGCAGAGCAAAGGACGCGCACCAGTCATGGCGATCTACCTGACCAAGGACTCCAAGGTCATCGTGCAGGGCATCACCGGCGGTGAGGGCACCAAGCACACCGCCTTGATGCTCAAGGCCGGCACCCAGGTCGTCGGCGGGGTGAACGCCCGCAAGGCCGGCACCACCGTGACGCACACCGACGCCGCTGGCGCGCAGGTGCAGCTCCCGGTCTTCGGCACGGTCGCCGAGGCCATCGCCGAGACGGGCGCCACCGTGTCGATCGTCTTCGTGCCCCCGGCGTTCGCCAAGGACGCCGTCGTCGAGGCCATCGACGCCGGGATCGAGCTCCTCGTGGTGATCACCGAGGGCATCCCGGTGCAGGACTCCGCCGAGTTCTGGTCCTACAACCAGCACAAGGGCGGCCGCACCCGGATCATCGGGCCGAACTGCCCGGGCATCATCACGCCGGGGGAGTCGCTCGTCGGCATCACGCCGGCCACCATCACCGGCAAGGGCCCGGTGGGCCTGGTGTCCAAGTCCGGCACGCTGACCTACCAGATGATGTACGAGCTGCGGGATCTCGGCTTCTCGACGGCCATCGGGATCGGCGGCGACCCGGTGATCGGGACGACGCACATCGACGCCCTGGAGGCGTTCGAGGCGGACCCGGAGACCAAGGCCATCGTGATGATCGGCGAGATCGGCGGCGACGCCGAGGAGCGCGCCGCGGCGTACATCTCCGAGCACGTCACCAAGCCGGTGGTTGGTTACGTCGCCGGCTTCACGGCGCCGGAGGGCAAGACCATGGGACACGCCGGCGCCATCGTGTCCGGCTCCGCCGGCACCGCGCAGGCCAAGAAGGAGGCCCTCGAGGCCGCCGGCGTCAAGGTCGGCAAGACGCCGTCCGAGACCGCGCGGCTGCTGCGCGAGGTCCTGCCGGCCTGATCGCCGGGGGCGGCCGGACTCGACTCGGCGCCCTTGGCCGCCGGTGGGCCCCCGGCGTCGCTGCCGGGTTGCCGTGCCGCCGGCTCCCTGTCGCCGGCTCCGGCTTGCCGGGCCATCGACTCCGGGTTGCCGAGCCACCGGCGACCCAGGACCGCCGGTCGCCGGCCAGGGGTCGCCCGGCGGATCGACTCCGCTGGATGCACCCGGAGTGACCCTGTTCGGCGATGCCGCGCCGCCACCCGGAGCCTTCGCACGCCGTACCGCCGGCCGAGCGCCCCGCCGGGTCCCGCCGCCCGTCGATGCGCGCGGTGCCCGGTGTCGCCGGGACATGCCCGAGCGGTGCCCGGGACGCCGGGACGGCGTGCGATACGTTGCCGAGAGTCGCGGCGCGAACCCAGGAGTAGCGTCGCAGCACGTCCGGCACCGCCCCGCCGCCTCGTCCGCGGCGCGGACGGCACACGTGTCGGCGGTACGACGTGAGGTGGAGCAGATGAGCGGTCCCTACGGCCCTCCGCAGGGAGGCCAGCCCGGAGGTTCGAACCCGTACGGCCAGGGTGGCCCGCAGCCCGGGCAGTGGCCCGGCGGTGCGCCGGGATACGGCCAGCAGCAGTACGGCGGCCCGCAGGGGCCCGGCGGGTACGGCGGCCCCGCGCGGCCGGGTTACGGACCTGGTCCCGGCGGTTACGGACCCGGCCCCGGCGGACCGGGCGGCCAGGGTGGCTGGCAGCAGGGCGGTCCGCAGAAGCCGCCGGCGCCCAGGACCCCGGTCAACCTGGCCAAGGTGCTGCCGCTCGTGGTGGCGCTGCTGGCGCTGCTCAACCTGATCTTCGCGTGCTTCACCGGTTCCAAGGTGACGCTCAACGGCAACGACGAGTCCGTCGGAAACCTCTGGTACCTCGGCGGGTGGATCCCGGCGCTGCTCGTGGTGGCCGGCCTGCTGTCGCTGGCGCCGATCCTGCCCAAGGCCGGCCGTCACCCGTTCACCGCCGCCGTGCTCGCCGTCGTCGGATTCCTCGGCGCAGTCTTCGCCTGGTTCTCGCTCCCGGGCACCGACGACGCGCAGGGCATCGACTACAAGGCCGGCATCGGCCTGATCCTGGTCACCATCTTCGCCCTGCTGGAGGCGGCCGCTGCCGTGGCCGCCTGGCTCGCCGACAGCGGCGTCGTCAAGGGCACCGTCCCCGTCCCGGCCACGGTGGCCAACGCGGTCCCGCCGGCGTTTGGCGGCGAGGGCGGGCACGGCGACGCCGGCACGCCGCACCGCCAGGTGTTCGGCGGACCGGGGGACACCGGCGGCTACCAGAGCCCGCAGCCGACCGTCGGCACCGAGGGCCAGGGCCAGCCGACCGGCTACCAGCAGCAGGGCGACCAGCCGTACTACGGCGGCTACGGCCAGGGCGGCGCCACGACCGGCGCCACCCCGACCGTCGGCTCGGGCGAGTCCGGGACCGACCCCAACCGCCGCGACGACGGTCCGGACGCCACCCAGCAGGTCCGCTTCTGACGTCCTGGTCCCGCGGCCCCGGCGAGAACGGGTGCGCGGACCAAGTAGCTACGACGGGCGGCCACCGATTCCGGTGGCCGCCCGTTCGTCGTCTCCCGGCAGCGCGGTCGCGGCGGCGTCCGACTGCCGCGGTCGCGGCGGCGTCCGACTGCCGCTGTCGCGGCGGCGTCCGACGGCCGCTGTCGCGGCGGCGTCCGACTGCCGCTGTCGCGGCGGCGAGCCTGTCGGGGACCGCGGGCGCACCGTGTGACAGTCGTCGGATGACCCTGCTCGACGCGGGCCACCGCCCTGCCGTGTCCGGAGCTCCGCCGGACACCTCCCGCGATCGGCGACCGCCGGCCTCCACCACCGCGCTGGTCGTCGTGGCGGCTGCGGTGCGGGCGCTGGCCGCGGTGCTCGCGGCGCTGGTGCTCACCGTCGGCATCGCGCTGCTGCTGTGGGCGGTCACCCCGGCGTCGGGGTCCAGCCCGCTGCCCGCGCTGCGCGCCGGTGCCATCGCGCTCGCCGCCGGACACGGGATGGACGTCCGGATCGGCGACGCCACCCTCACGCTCCCACCGCTGCTGCTCGGGGTCCTGGCGGTGTCCCTGTTGTGGGGTGCGGTCGGGCGGGGTCGCGTCGTGCCGGCGGGGGTGGGTCAGGAGACCGCCGCGATCCTGGTGACCGGCATCCTGCACGGGGCGGCGGTGACCGCGGTCCCGGTGCTGCTGCAGCCGGGCCGGCTGAGCCCCGACCAGTGGTGGCGCCCGGCGATCCTGGCCTGGGTCACCGTCGGCCTGGCCACGGTGGTCCGCGGGGCGGCGCTGCGCGCCCTGCTGGTGCGGGTGTCGCCGAGCTGGGTGACGACCGCCCTGCGCCTCGCCGCGGTGGCCGTGGCGGCGGTGCTCGGGGGTTCCGCGCTGGTGCTGGCGGCCGCTTCCGCCCTGTCCTTCGGCGCGGCGGCCCACCTGGTCGAGGCGGGTGGCGGCGGGGCCGACGCCTTCGGTCTCACGGTGCTGAGCCTCGCGTTCCTGCCCAATGCGGTGATCGCGGTGGCCGGCTACGCCTCCGGCGTCGGCTTCGACATCGGAGCCGGCCACTACTCGCCGTTCGGCTCGCTGACCGCCGACCTGCCGGGCATCCCGTTGCTCGCCGCGGTCCCGGACCGCCACCCGGCCGGCGGGTTGGGACTCGTCGCACTGGCCGTCCCCGTCGCCGCCGGACTGCTCGCTGGTGTGGTCGCCGCGCGCCGGCTGGCCTCGCGGGCCGATCGGGTCCGCGCCGCGGCGGCGGCCGGGGGGCTCGCCGGCCTGGCGGTCGGTGCCCTCGCCTGGCTCGCCGCCGGGGGCGTGACGCCGGGCCGGTGGCTGTCCGCCGGTGCCCCGCCGGTCCTGACGGCCGTGCTGCTGGCCGTGGAGGTCGGAGCGGTCGGGGCCGCGGTCGCGGCAGTCGTGCCGGCCCGGGCGGTGTCCGGGGACGCGGACGCCAGAGCCACGGATGCGGCTGCGGATGCGGAATCCGACACGCCGGACGCCACCGCACCGGGCGCCGCCGCCGAGGCCGACCAGGACGCCGGCGTCACCGACGGGGCCGAGTCGGCGGTCGCCGCGCACGCGGACGCCCCGGACGCCGGGTCGGCGGAGGACGCTGCGGACGAGTCCGCTGCGGACCCCCGGGCCGTGGTGGCGGATGCCCCGCGCACCGGCGACACCGGCCCGGACGTCACGCACGAGGACCGCGCGGTCGTCACGGCCGGGGGTCGTGCCGCCGAGCCGTCCGCGGACGAAGGCCCTGCGGACACGGACACGGACCGGGACACGAACCCGGACCCGGACCCGGCCACGGACACGGACGCCGCGGCCGTCGTCGACGATTCGACGGGTGAGCCGGCGTCCGAGGCTGCCGGCGCGTTCGCCGGCACGGACCGTCCCGACGGCGTACTGCCGAGCGGCGGCGGCGACCCGGACGGGGGGACGTCGGACGTCGTCGCGGACTCCTCCGGTACGCCGGCGGGCACCGACCGGGACGCCACCGCGGACCTCGCAGCGGACGCCGCCGCGGATGCCGTGGCGGACGCCGCGAACGCGCAGCAGACGACGGTGCGCGACGGTGGAGCGCCCACGGGCCAGTTGTCCACACCCGCCGGTGCGGCCCCGGTGCACGGCTCCCGGCCGCTGCTCCCACAGCAGCGCCCGGTGGACCCGCACCGGGCGGACCGGGCGGCGGAACCGCGCACCGGCCCCGCGGCCGACTGAGCGCAGTCGCCTGCGGGGACGGCGGGCGGAACGGGTGACGCGCCGCGGCGGTGATCTTGCTGTCGAACCCGGTCGGCCGGCTCCGACCACCGGGTACGCCGGCCACGGCGGCCCGAACGGACAGAGGAGAGATCGGCCGTGAAGTACGTCATCCTGATCCACAGCACCCCGGAGCCCTGGGGTCACCCGACGTCGCTGTACACCGCCGAGGGCCGGGCCATCCCCCGGGAGCGGCACGAGGAGATGGACCGGGACTTCGACGCCCTGCTCGGCGAGCTGTCCGCCTCCGGGGAGTTCGTCACCGCCGAGGCCCTCGGCGATCCCGCCGATGCCACCGTCTACACCTGGACGCCCGAGGGCTACCTCGCCACCGACGGCCCGTACGCCGAGGTCAAGGAGCAGCTCGCCGGCTACTTCGTCGTCGACTGTGCCTCCCGGGAGCGTGCGCAGGAGGTCGCAGCCCGCTTCGCCGGACCGGGCAGTGCCGTGGAGCTGCGGCCGATGGCCTGACCGTCCGCACCCCGCCCGTCCACGGCGCCGGGCCGCCCGGCCGCGGCGCGCAGGGGGGCCGGAGTCGCCGGAGCGAGGACGCCTAGGCTGGACCGCGCTCCCGTCCCCGGCCTCGAGAGGGTGCTGCTTGTCCGGTCAGGTCGCACCGGCCGCGGCTGCCGCGGCGGGTCCCACCGACTCCGCGCGCGTGGTCGTCCTGATCTCCGGTGGCGGCTCCAACATGGCGGCGCTGCTGGACGCCCAGCAGGATCCCGCCTTCGGCGCCGTGGTGGCGGCCGTGGGTGCCGACCGGGCGAACGCCGGTGGGTTGGCGCTGGCGGCCGAGCGCGGCGTCCCGACCTTCGTCGAGTCGGTCCGGGACCACGCCGACCGGGACGCGTGGGACCGCGCGCTGACCGAGCAGGTCCGGCGTCATGACCCCCGGCTGGTGGTGTCGGCGGGCTTCCTCAAGCTGGTCGGGCCGCGCTTCCTCGCCGAGTTCGGCGGGCGGTACATCAACACCCACAACACGTTGCTGCCCGCGTTCCCGGGTATGCACGGACCGCGGGACGCGTTGGCCTACGGCGTGCGGATCACCGGCGCCACCGTCTTCTTCGCCGACGCCGGCCTGGACTCCGGGCCGATCGTCGCGCAGACCGCGGTGCCGGTGCTGGACGGGGACGACGAGGCCACCCTCACCGAACGCATCAAGCAGGCGGAGCGGACCCAGCTGGTCGACGTCGTCGGCCGCCTGTGCCGGCTCGGCTGGAGCATCGACGGCAGAAGGGTGACCATCGGATGACCTCCACCGGATCCGCGAGCGCCACGGCGGACGAGCCCGGCACGCAGGCCCGGCGGCCGTTGCGCCGGGCGTTGCTGTCCGTCTCGGACAAGACCGGCCTGCTGGACCTGGCCCGCGAGCTCGACGCGGCCGGCGTGCAGCTGGTCTCCACCGGCGGGTCGGCGCGGCTGCTGGCCGACCACGGCATCCCGGTGCAGGCCGTCGAGGACCTGACCGGCTTCCCGGAGTCGCTGGGCGGGCGGGTCAAGACGCTGCACCCGGCGGTGCACGCCGGACTGCTGGCCGACACCCGGCTCGCCGACCACACCGCGCAGCTGGCCGATCTCGGCATCGCGCCGTTCGACCTGGCCGTGGTGAACCTGTACCCGTTCCAGGCCACGGTGGACTCCGGGGCCTCACCGGACGAGTGCATCGAGCAGATCGACATCGGTGGCCCCGCGATGGTGCGCTCCGCCGCCAAGAACCACCCCAGCGTCGCGGTCGTGGTGGATCCCGACGACTACGGGCAGGTCCGTGCCGCCGTCGCCGGTGGTGGCTTCACGCTGGCCCAGCGGCGGGCGTTGGCGGCGAAGGCCTTCGCGCACACCGCCGGCTACGACGTCGCGGTTGCCGGCTGGTTCGCCGCGCAGGAGGCCCAGGGCTCGGAGCCCGCCGCCGGTGCCGCCGCCGCCGAGTCGGCCGGCGCGACGGCCGCGGCGCCGCGCTGGCCGGCGTGGACGGGGCGCACCTACCGCCGGCTGGCGCAGCTGCGGTACGGCGAGAACCCGCACCAGGACGCCGCCCTCTACGGCGGCGACCGGCCCGGGCTGGCGGTCGCCGAGCAGCTGCACGGCAAGGAGATGAGCTACAACAACTACGTCGACGCGGACGCGGCGTGGCGGGCAGCGGGGGACTGGCAGGATCCGGCCGTCGCGATCATCAAGCACGCCAATCCGTGCGGCATCGCCGTCGTCGCCGGCGGCTCGGACGACGACATCGCCCGCGCCCACGCCAAGGCGCTCGCCTGCGACCCGGTTTCAGCCTTCGGCGGGGTGATCGCGACCAACCGGACGGTGACCCGGCAGCTCGCCGAGCAGATCGCGGAGGTCTTCACCGAGGTGCTGCTGGCGCCGGCCTACACCGACGACGCGCTGGCGGTGCTGACCCGCAAGAAGAACATCCGGCTGCTGCGTATGCCCGCCGGGGCCACCCCGGACCCGGTGGAGTTCCGCACCATCTCCGGCGGCGCCCTGGCCCAGCGGCGCGACGCGATCGACGCCCCCGGCGACCGGCCGGAGACCTGGACGCTGGCCTGCGGAGCACCGGCGGACGAGGCGACGCTGCGCGACCTGGAGTTCGCCTGGCGGGCGTGCCGGTCCGTGAAGTCCAACGCCATCCTGCTCGCCGACGACGGCGCCTCCGTCGGCATCGGCATGGGGCAGGTCAACCGGGTCGACTCGGCCCGGCTGGCGGTCGAGCGGGCGGCCGGCCGTGCCGCCGGCGCGGTGGCCGCGTCGGACGCCTTCTTCCCGTTCGCCGACGGCCTGGAGATCCTGCTGCGGGCCGGGGTCCGCGCCGTCGTGCAGCCCGGCGGGTCGGTCCGGGACCCGGAGGTGGTCGCGGCCGCCGAGGAATCCGGAGCCACCATGTACCTGACCGGGACCCGGCACTTCTTCCACTGACCGGCGGACCGGGATGCGACTGACGCAGCGGTCCTACGTCGACGAGGATCTGTCGGAGGTGGACCTGGCGGACGCGGACCTCGGGGGCCTGGAGTTCGTCCGGTGCGACTTCTCCGGGGCGTCGCTGGCCCGCGTCCGGACCCGCGGCACCGCCTTCACCGACTGCGTGTTCCACGGCGTCGAGCTCTACGACTCCGAGCACCGGGCGTCGAGCTTCGTGACGTGCACCTTCACCGATGCGTCGCTGGCCGGGGCCGCGCTGCACGGCTGCCGGCTCACCGGGAGCAGCTGGACGGACTGCCGGCTGCGCGCCCTGACGGTCCGGGACTGCGACCTGACCCTGGTCGGCCTGGCCGGTGAGCGCCTGCCCGGCACGGACCTGTCCCACCTGCGGTTGCGCGAGGCCAACCTGACGGGCGCGGTGCTCACCGGATGCGACCTGCGCGGCGCCGACCTGACCGGGGCGCGGCTCGGTCGCGCCGACCTGCGCCGGGCCGACCTGCGGGGCGCGCTGACCGACGCCGGCGGCTGGGTGGCCGCCCAGCTGACCGGTGCCGTGATCGACCTGGACCAGGCGGCCCGGTTCGCCGCGGCCCACGGGCTGACGCTGGCGCCGCCGGGCGACTGATCGGTGGCTGCCGCGCCGGGTCCGTCCCACCACCCGGTCCGCCGTCGACACTCGGCAGACACGGGCGGCCGGAATTTCGGACCCTCCGGACGACGAGCCCGCGACGGCCCGGTGCCGGCCCGTCCGGTCCCGCCCGTCCACGGCATGCAGACACGGCGGCCCGGCACCGGAGCAGCGGACCGTCAGCCCTGCCCGTCGCCGGGCGGCCGACGATCCGCGCACCGGCGACGGCGGCGGCTCAGCCCTGTCCGTCGGAGGGCGCCTGCTGCGCCTCCGGGGCCTCCCAGACCTTGCCGAGTTCCTCCTCGGTGACCGGCTCGCCCTCGTAGCTCTCCGCGCCGGCCGCCTTCTCGAGCTCCTCCTGCGTCGGCTCCGAACCCTGCGTCTGGTCGCTCACTGCAGCTCCTCTCGCGTCCCCGGACAGCCGCCGGGACGGTCGTCGCCGGTCCGGTCACTGCCCACCGATCCGATCACATCGCAGGGGCCGTCGGTACCCGCACCCCCGCGGGTCAACCCTGCTCACCACTGCCCCGGGACGGCCACCAGCGGTAGAGGTCGCGGAGCAGTGAGATCTCGGCGCCGTGGTGGATGATCTCCCGGTTGATGTGCAGCAGCAGGGCGGCCAGCGTGTCCTGCTCGAAACCCGGCTCGCCGCAGGGCCTGGCCAGGTCCGCGACGGACAGCGAGCGGATCCCGGCGACCCACGCGGCCTGCTGGTCGTCCAGTCGCGCGAGAGCGTCCGCCGCTGTCGACGGGTAGTCGTAGCTGCCGTAGTCGACCGGCGGACCGCCGAAGTGCCGGGCCAGGCGGTCGCCGTAGATGCCGACGAGCAGGTGACCGACGCGCCAGGCGATCGTGGTCACCGGCGCCGGATCCGGTTCCCGGTCGAAGTCCGCGACCCAGTCGCCGCCGCCGGCGGCGCGAGGGGTGACCGCCTGCCCGCGGGGCCGCACGCTCCACATGCCCGGCACCGGCTCCCACAGGTACTCGTCGTCGGTCAGGCCGGACCACCGCGGCCGCAGCTGGTGGTCCCACTCGAACGACAACTGCTCCAGCAGCTCGTCGACCCACTCGACGGTGCGTTCCGCCACCTCGTGCTCCTTTCCGTCAGAACCGGCGACCCCACGCGGCCGGTGACCCCGGTGCCGGGATCCGCGCCGAGCCTGCACCCGACCACCGACAGCCGTCCCGCTCCTGGCCGGGCCGGCAGGGCAAGCCCTCGGGGCGCGGCGGCCGTGGCAGGATCGGCAGCCGTGACGGCGACCATCCTGGACGGCAAGGCCACGCTCGCCGCGATCAAGGACGAGCTCCGCGGGCGGGTCGAGGCGCTGCGGGCGGTCGGTGTCGTCCCCGGTCTGGGTACCGTGCTGGTGGGCGACGACCCGGGCAGCCGCTGGTACGTCGCCGCCAAGCACCGCGACTGCGCCGAGATCGGTGTGGCCTCGATCCAGCGGGAACTGCCGGCCGGCACGACCCAGGCCGAGGTGGAGGCCGTCGTCGACGAGCTGAACCAGGACCCGGCGTGCACCGGGTTCCTCGTGCAGCAGCCGACCGGGCTCGACGAGTTCGCCATCCTGTCCCGCGTCGACCCGGCCAAGGACGTCGACGGCCTGCACCCGTACAACCTGGGTTGCCTGGTGCTCGGGCAGCCGGCGCCGCTGCCCTGCACTCCGGTCGGCGTCCTCGAGCTGCTGCGGCGGTACGGGGTGCCGATGGCCGGGGCGCACGCCGTCGTGATCGGTCGCGGGCTGACCGTGGGCCGGCCGCTGGGTCTGCTGCTGACCCGCCGCTCGGAGAACGCCACCGTGACGCTGTGCCACACCGGCACCCGCGACCTGGCCGCGCACGTCCGGCAGGCGGACATCGTCGTCGCGGCGGCGGGCGTCCCCGGGCTGGTGACCGCGGAGATGGTCAAGCCGGGTGCGGCCGTGCTGGACGTCGGGGTGAGCCGGGTGGACGGGCGGATCGCCGGGGACGTCGCGCCGGACGTGCGCGGGGTCGCCGGCTACCTGGCGCCCAACCCCGGCGGCGTCGGCCCGATGACCCGGGCCATGCTGCTGTCCAACGTGGTGGCCGCGGCCGAGCGCCTGCGTCCCCGGTGACCACGGAGCCGGCCGGCGACCCGGTGGTGCGCGAGCCGGCCGGCGACCCGGTGGTGCGGCCGGCCGGCGACCGGGTGCGTCCCGGTTCTGCGGAGCGGGCGGGCTCCCGCACCGCCGGCGGCCGGTGGTCGGCCGTGCCCTTCGCTGCGGTCGTCGCGGTAGTGGTGGTCGCGCTCGTGTTGATCGGCAGCGACCACTGGCGGCGGGGGTCCGCCGCGCTGGCCGCGGCGGCGGTGCTGGCCGCAGCCCTGCGGCTGGTCCTGCCGGTGCGGGTGATCGGTCTGCTCGCTGTCCGCGGGCGGCTGTTCGACGTGCTGTTCCTGCTTGTGCTCGGCGCCGTGCTCGGCACCATGGTCGCCCTCGGCTGACCGGCGGGCTCCAGTCAGCGCGTCAGCGTCACCGTCACCGTCACCGTCACCGTCAGCGTCAGCGTCAGCGGCGGCGCGCCGTCGGGACCCGGGACGGGCGGTCCTGGAGGCCGTCGAGGATGCGGCCGAAGGCGGCGGCCAGCACCCCTGCCTCCTCGTCGGTGAGCGCGGCGCCGAAGTAGTCCTCGACACCGGCCAGGTGCACCGCCGCGGCGGAGCGCAGCGCGGCCCGCCCGGACCGCGACAGCCGGACGATGACGCCGCGCCCGTCGCGCGGGTCGGGCCGGCGCTCCACCAGGCCCGCCTCCTCCAGGCGGTCGATGCGGCGCGACAGACCCGGCTGGGACAGCACCAGCAGCCGGCCGAGCAGGTCCCGGTGGCGCAGCGCCCCGCCCGCCTCGGACAGCTGGACCAGCACGTCGTAGGTCCCGAGCGGGATCTTGTTCGCGGCCTCGAGGTCGTTGGCCAGCCGCCGGACGACGGCGGCGTGCGCGTGCAGGAACCGCACCCAGGCCTGCATCCGGTCCGGGTCGATGGCCGGCGGCTGTGCTCTCACGTGTCCCCCGTGTCGCTTTTGCACCGAGTTGGTGCCCCCTGGCCCATTACTACCACCGGGACGGGTGCGGTCCCGACAGGACCCGGCGGTAGGTTCCGGGGACCGACCGGGGTGCGGTGCGCCAGCAGTACGGATGTACGGTTGGACACGGAGACCGGCCTCCGCGCCGGTGGCGGAGTGCACCTACCTACAGGCAGCGAGGCGACATGGCGAAGATCAAGGTGACGGGGACCGTCGTCGAACTCGACGGCGACGAGATGACCCGCATCATCTGGCAGTTCATCAAGGACCAGCTGATCCTGCCCTACCTGGACGTCGACCTGGAGTACTACGACCTGGGCATCGAGAACCGTGACGCGACCGACGACCAGGTGACGGTGGACGCCGCCAACGCGATCAAGCGGCACGGCGTCGGCGTCAAGTGCGCGACGATCACCCCGGACGAGGCCCGGGTGGCCGAGTTCGGGCTCAAGAAGATGTGGCGCTCGCCCAACGGCACCATCCGCAACATCCTGGGCGGCGTCATCTTCCGCGAGCCGATCATCATCTCGAACATCCCCCGGCTGGTGCCGGGCTGGACCAAGCCGATCGTCGTCGGCCGTCACGCCTACGGGGACCAGTACCGCGCCACCGACTTCCGCTTCCCGGGAGCGGGGACGCTGACGGTCACCTTCACCCCGTCCGACGGGTCCGAGCCGATCGAGCACGAGGTGTTCCAGGCGCCCGGGGCCGGCGTCTCGCTGTCGATGTACAACCTCGACGACTCGATCCGCGACTTCGCCCGCGCCTCGCTGAACTACGGCCTGGCGCGGAACTACCCGGTGTACCTGTCGACCAAGAACACGATCCTCAAGGCCTACGACGGCCGCTTCAAGGATCTGTTCCAGGAGATCTTCGACGCCGAGTTCAAGGAGCGTTTCGACGCGGCGGGCCTGACCTACGAGCACCGGCTGATCGACGACATGGTCGCCGCGTCGCTCAAGTGGGAGGGTGGCTACGTCTGGGCGTGCAAGAACTACGACGGCGACGTCCAGTCCGACACCGTCGCACAGGGTTTCGGTTCGCTGGGGCTGATGACGTCGGTGCTGAGCACCCCGGACGGCTCCGTCGTCGAGGCGGAGGCGGCGCACGGCACGGTGACCCGCCACTACCGCCAGCACCAGGCCGGCAAGCCGACCTCGACCAACCCGATCGCCTCGATCTACGCCTGGACCGGCGGCCTGAAGCACCGTGGCAAGCTCGACAGCACTCCGGAGGTCACGGGTTTCGCCGAGGCACTCGAGGACGTGATCATCAAGACCGTCGAGAGCGGCAAGATGACCAAGGATCTCGCCGCGCTGGTGGGGCCGGAGCAGGGGTGGCTGACCACCGAGCAGTTCCTGGCCGCGCTGGACGAGAACCTGCAGCAGCGGCTGGCCTGACCGCAGGGCGCGGCAGGCCTCCGGGTCGGCCGCGCCCGGGGTCCGGCCCGTCGGCGACGACCGGGCGGGCTGTCGCCGCTGTCCTCGGGAGGCGAGCGGCCGGCTGTCCCCGGAGGGGCGGAGCGGTTCGCCGGCACGGGGGAGGACCGGCGAACCTGGCGGTCGAGCTCCGAGTGCCAGAACCGTTCGGTGCCTTCGGATCCGCGTGGCCGACTGTTTGACCGACGGGGATCAGGCGCGGTAGCCCGGGCTGGGGTCCGAACCGATGGCACCATCCTGCGCTGCAATCGCTCGTCTGTCAAGCAATGTGCGTTGCAACATCTCGATCGTCAAGTAATCTGTGCCGATGGGTGACGCCGAGGACGCAACGGTGACCGCGGCGGCCGCGGCGCTGCGCGAACTGATCCTGGCCGGCGAAAAGTACCGGCAGGTGGCGTCGGCGCACCTGGGGCTCGACGTGGGGGCGGCGCAGGCGGTCAGCTACCTGTACAGCCGCGGCGCCATGGGTCAGCGGGACCTGGGCGTCCTCCTGGGGTTCAACACCAGCAGCATCACGGCCCTGGTGGACCGGCTCGAGCGCGACCGCATCGCCCGCCGGCTCCCGCACCCGACCGACCGCCGGCGCACCGTCCTGCAGCTCACCGAGGACGGGCGGGCGGCCGTCGACGCCCTCGGCCCGTGGTTCGTGGCGGCGTTCGACGACATCGAACCGGCGGCGATGCCCACCGTGACCGCGGCGCTCTCCACGATCGCCGAGAACCTGCGGGTCCAGACCCAGGACATGGCCGCCCGGCGGCCGGCGAAGGCGTCCGGCGCCGACGGTCGCTGACCACCGGTCGTGGCGGCCGGCGGTCGCTGACCGCCGGCCGCGGCCTCGTGGGGACCGGGGCGGCGGGGGTGGGTGCGCCGGCGGGCCGCGTCGAGCCGGCGCCTGGTCAGCCGGAGGTGGTGGTCCGCAGTTCCCGCCGGAGGATCTTGCCCGACGACGACTTCGGGATGGCGTCGACGAACTGCACCCGCCGGACCTTCTTGTGCGGGGCGACCCGCTTCGCGACGAACGCCTGCACGTCCTGTGCGGACAGGTCGTCGTCGGTGACACCCGCCTGCCGGACGACGAAGGCCTTCGGGACCTCCTCGCCGTCCTCGTCCCGCACGCCCACCACGGCGGCGTCGGCGATCCCGGGGTGGGTGAGCAGCAACGCCTCCAGCTCGGCCGGCGGGACCTGGTAGCCCTTGTACTTGATCAGTTCCTTGACCCGGTCGACGATGGTGACGTAGCCCTCGGCGGACACCGTCGCGACGTCACCGGTGTGCAGATACCCGTCCAGGTCCAGGGTGTCGATCGTGGCCTGGTGGTCGCCCAGGTAGCCGATCATGACATTCGGCCCGGCGCACCAGAGTTCACCCGGCGCGCTGGTGCCGGTCTCCGGCACGTCGATCTCCTGCCCGGTGGTCGGGTCCACCAGCCGGCACTCCATGTTGGGCAGCGTGAGACCCACCGTGCCGAGCGGGATGTCGTCGCGGAACGCCGGGATGCAGTGGCTGACCGGGCTCATCTCGCTCATCCCGTAGCCCTGCCGGACCAGGCACCCGAGTCGCCGGGCGACGGCCCGGCCCAGTTCCGCGTCCAGCGGCGCGGCGCCGGAGAAGATCAGCCGCACGCTGGACAGGTCGTGGTCGTCCACCATGGGGTGCTTGGCGAGCGCCACCGCGATCGGCGGGGCGATGTAGACGTAGCTGGCGCGGTGCTCGCTGATCACCCGCAGGAACTCGGCCAGGTCGAACCGCGGCATCGTGATCACCGCCGCGCGGTGCAGCAGCCCGCCGTTCATCAGCACGTTCATGCCGTAGATGTGGAAGAACGGCAGCACGGCCAGGATGCGGTCGTCGGGCTCGACGCCGATCACCGGCGCGCCCTGCGCCAGGTTCGCCACCAGGTTCCGGTGGGTCAGCATGACACCCTTGGCCTTGCCGGTGGTGCCCGAGGAGTAGGGCAGCACGGCCAGGTCGTGCTCGGCGTCGACGTCCACCGTCGGCGGCGGCGTCGCGCCGGACAGCAAGGCGCGCAACGACAACCGGTCCGGCGCCACCTCGGGTCCGCCGTCGATGACCACGACGTTCTCCGCCGGCAGGCCGACCTCCAGCGCCGCGGCGTCGGCCTGCGGCAGGAACGGCGACAGCGTGAACAGGTAGACCGCGCGGGAGTCGGCCAGCTGCTCCACGATCTCCCGGACGGTGTACAGCGAGTTGATCGTCGTCACCACCCCGCCCGCGCGCAGGATGCCGTGGAACACGGTGACGTAGGCGGGGATGTTCGGGCACAGCAGCGCCGCCACCTGGCCGCGGACGAAGCCCTGGGCGGCCAGACCGCCTGCCAGTGCCAGGATCTGGGCCCGCAGCTCACCGTAGCGGGTGACCGCGCCGGTGGTCCCGTCGATCAGCGCGGGCCGGGCGGCGACGTCCTCGTCCAGTCCGGCGAAGAGGTAGTCGAACAGGGACACGTCGGGGATGTCGACGTCGGGGTACGGGCTGCGGAAGCTCATCGGACTCCTGACCGGGTGCGTCACCGCGGTGTGACCGGCCCCAGGGTAGTCGACCGGGGCCGGCCGGGACGGGGCCGGAGGCCGGCGACGCGGGACCCCGGTGATCGTTGACAGCCCCGGTGCGCCGGCCCTACCGTGCGGGCCAAGGTCAAGAGATCCGGTGGCAAGCCCTGGCTCGCCGGACGGCAACCCTCGTCGCTGTGGGGTGCTCCAGGTGACGACCGGGTGGCACCCGACCGGGTGGCCACAAGAGCGCGGCCCGAGCGGGCCGGTGACGACCGAGGTGGACGGCATGGTGCATCCGGGTCCGGCCTTCGGGACCGCAGCGGACCGCCGCACCTGCACGTACCGCACGCACGTCGACCTGCAGCGGGTCTGCAGCGCGCTGTGTCCGGAGCCGGCCCCGTCCCGCTGACCGCCCGCCGGTCGACGGGCTCTCCCGGGAGCCCGGTCGTCCCGGCCGCCGTCCGCCTGCTCCGCCCTGTTCCCAGGGCCGCCCCGCGCCCCGACCGGTCCACCGGACCTGTCGGCGGTGGTCCCCGCCGGTCGAGTGCGACCGGTCCGCTCCCGCACGCCCCGAGGTCCCGGTGTCTCCTTCCGTCCCGTCCGCCACCGTCCCGTCCGCCACTGTCCCGTCCGCCACCGTCCCGTTCGCCACGGTCCCGTCCGGCTTGCCGCCCGATCCGCCCGGCGCGGCCTCCGCGGGGACCGTCGACGTGCACCGCCACCACTGGCCGGAGACCTTGGTGGAGGCGCTGCGGTCCCGGTCCACGGCGCCGCGGGTGGCCGGTCGGGACCTGCTGCTCGACGGCGAGCCGCCGTTCCGGCTGCCGGACCCGGCCGCGGCGGCCGAAACCGCCGACGCCGTCCCGACGGGCGCGGACTCCGGGTCGGGTGCGCCGGACGCCGGGGCCGCGCCGGTGGCCGGCCGGTCGCTGTTCGCGCTGTCCAGCCCGCTGGGCATCGAGGACCTGCCGCCCGCGGAGGCGGCGCCGCTGCTCGACGCCTGGCACGGCTGGGTCGCCGCGCTGGACCCGTCGTCCGGAGGCTGGGCCGCGGTCACCCGCCGCGAGCCGGACACCGCCGGGCTGGCCGGCCGGCTGTCGGGCGGATTTGCCGGCCTGCAGGTACCTGCGGGTTGGCTGGCGACGCCGTCGGACGTCGAGGCGGTGGCGCCGGTCCTGGAGGTGGCGCAGCGCGCCGGACGGCCGGTGCTGGTGCACCCGGGACCCGCGGCCCGTGCGGGGTCGGCGGTCCCGGACTGGTGGGCCGCCGTCGTCGACTACTCCGCGCAGCTGCAGGCGGCGTGGTGGTCGTGGCACACCGCCGGACGGTCCCTGCTGCCCGGGCTGCGCATCTGTTTCGTCGCCGGCGCGGGCCTGGCGCCGGTGCACCACGAGCGGTGGACCGCGCGCGGCGGGGGCCCGTTCCGGGTCGACCCGCTGACCTGGGTCGAGACCTCGTCGCTGGGCCGGCAGGCGCAGGACGCCCTGGTCCGCGTGCTCGGCATCGACCAGCTCGTGCTCGGCAGCGACCACCCGTACGCGCGCCCCGTCGACGCCGGCCTCGGCGCCGCGGCCCGGCACGCCATCCACGTCACCAATCCCGCACGCCTGTTGAACGGAGCACGATGAGCACCGCCGAAGCCCTGCACCCGGCCGGGGACCGGGCCCGAGTCGAGCCGCCTGCGGACCCCGACGCGGTGGTGCCCGCGGCGGCGTCCGTGGACCTGCACCGGGTGGCCGAACCGGCCGTGACGCTGGACCGGCTCCCCGGCCGCGACCTCGCCCCGGCCGAGCTGCTGGAGCTGGTCGCCGCGGTGGCCGCGGATCCGGAGCGCTGGGAGGCGCACGTCGCCTTCGGCGAGGGCGGACGGCGGCACTACGCGCTGCTGCACCGCGACGCCCACGTCGACGTGTGGGTGCTGTGCTGGGTGCCGGAGAACGACACCGGCTGGCACGACCACGACATCTCGTCCGGCGCGGTCGCCGTCACCCGGGGTCTGCTCGTCGAGCACAACCTGGCCGTCGGCGCGGGCAGCACCGGGGTGCCGACCCCGGTCCCCGGCGGGCGGGCGTTCAGCTTCGGGCCCGACCACATCCACCGGCTGACCGGCCTGGCCCCGGCCAGCGTGTCGATCCACGCGTACTCACCGCCGCTGTGGCGGATGGGTCAGTACACGCTGCGCGGCGGGGTGCTGCGGCGGCGGTCGGTGTCCTACGCCGACGAGCTGCGCCCGCTGGACTGAGCGGCGCGGCGGCGGTGCACCGCCGGCCGGTCCGAGCCGGTGTACCGCCGGCCGGTCCGAACCGGTCGGCCGGTGCGGGCCGGCGCGGGGCCGGTGCGCGGCTACGATCGCCCGGTGGAGCCACCGTCCGCCGGGCCGGTCCGAGGACCGGCCATCGGTGCACCGCCCAGTCGCTCGAGCATCGGCCGGGCCGGACACCGCTCCGGGGGAGCGGCGTCACCGCGACCGGGGGGCATGCCGCCCGCGGCCCGCACGGCCGGGACGGGGCGTTGATGGACGTCCTGGTGGACGTGGCGGTCGTCGCGCTGTTCATCCTGATCGGCGGCTGCTTCAACGCCGCGGAGATCTCGATGATCTCGCTGCGGGAGAGCCAGGTGCGGCAGCTGGCGGCCACCCGCGGCATCCGCGGGCGGCGGCTGGAGCGGCTGGTGTCCGACCCGAACCGGTTCCTGGCCGCCGTGCAGATCGGCGTCACCGTCGCGACCATGCTGTCCTCGGCCTTCGGCGCCGCGACGGTGTCCGAGCGCGTCGAGGTGTGGCTTGTCTCGATCGGGGTCGGGCCCGGTGCGGCCGGCACCGTCGCGCTCGTCGGCACGACCCTGGTCATCTCGTTCTTCTCGCTGGTCCTGGGTGAGCTGACGCCCAAGCGGATCGGCATGCAGCGGCGTGAGGCGATCGCCTTGTTCGCCTCCGGCCCGCTGTCCCTGCTGGCCCGGCTGTTCCGCCCGGTGGTCTGGCTGCTCGGCCGCTCGACCAACCTGATGGTGCGGGTGCTGCGCGGCGATCCGGACGCCACCGGGGAGGAGATCAGCTCCGAGGAACTGCAGTCGCTGGTGGCGGCGCACGAGTCGTTGACGTCGGTGGAGCGGCGGATGATCGCCGACGTCTTCGAGGCGGAGGGCACCCACGTCCGCGAGGTGATGGTGCCGCGACCGGAGGTGCGGTTCCTGCACGCCCAGCTGTCGGTCGGCCGGGCCGCCCGGGAAGCCCTGCTGCATCCGCACTCCCGCTTCCCGGTCATCGGCCGGGATGCCGACGACGTGCTCGGCGTCGTGCACATCCGGGACCTGATCGTGCCGCCGCGGGCGCTCGGCCGGACCGCCACGGTGCGCGACCTGGCCAGCCCGGTGACCGTCGTCCCCGGCACCAAGGGCGTGCTCGACGCCCTGCACGAGATGCGGGGCGCCGGTCAGCACCTGGCCGTCGTCGTCGACGAGTACGGCGGCACCGACGGCATCGTCACCCTCGAGGACCTGGTCGAGGAGATCGTCGGCGAGATGGTCGCCCCGGGAGGCGGGACGGCCACCGCCGCGCCTGCCAAGGCCGGCGAGGTGGACGGGATCCTCAACCTCGACGACTTCGCCGAGATCACCGGGCTGGAGCTGCCACCGGGTCCGTACACCACGGCGGCCGGCTTCGTGATGGCCTGTCTCGGCCGCATCCCGCGGACCGGCGACACGGTGGAGTTCGCGGGGCGGACGCTGACCGTCGTCGAGCTGGACGGCCGCCGGGTGTCCCGGATCCTGGTGTCGCCGCCGACCGGACCGCAGCCCGCCGACGGCGCGACGGAGCACCCCGGGGACGGCGACGGCGCGCCGCGGGACGACGCAGGCACCGCGGGCGACGGGGTCGCCCGCCCCGACGGCCCCGAGCGGGCCGAGCCGGCCGACCTCCAGGAGGGGGCCGGCCGGCGGGACAGGCGGACGGCCCGCCGGGACCCCGCGTCCGAGCGGGCAACCGGGCCGGAGCCTGCAGTTCAGGCGCCTCGTCCCGGGTCCGCGGTACCCGCCCACGCCGGGGTTGCGGCCGGCGTCCGCCCCGATGCCCCGCCGCCGGCCGGGCCGCCGCCGGTGCGACCAGGGGTCGCTCCGGCGGGTGCGAAGATCGGGGCATGACCGCTCCACCCGCCGCGCCCCCGACGTCCGCGACCCCCGCCGCCGGCGGCGGCGCTGCGGACACCGACCGGGTGGCACTGCCCCGGGTGCTGTCCGGCATCCAGCCCACCGCCGACTCGTTCCATGTCGGGAACTATCTCGGCGCGCTGCGGCAGTGGGTCGACCTGCAGGCGACGCACCAGGCCTTCTACTCGATCGTCGACCTGCACGCGATCACCGTCGAGCAGGACCCGGCCGACCTCCGCCGGCGCATCCGGGTCGCGGCCGCGCAGCTGCTCGCGCTGGGCATCGACCCGCAGGTGTCCACGCTGTTCGTGCAGTCCCAGGTGCCGGCGCACACCCAGCTGGCGTGGGTCCTCGAGTGCCTGACCGGCTTCGGCGAGGCGGGCCGGATGACGCAGTTCAAGGACAAGTCCGCCCGGGGCGGCGCGGACCGGTCCAGCGTCGGCCTGTTCACCTACCCGATCCTGCAGGCGGCCGACATCCTGGCGTACGCGGCGGACGCCGTGCCGGTGGGCGAGGACCAGCGGCAGCACCTGGAACTGACCCGCAACCTGGCGCAGCGGTTCAACGCCCGGTACGGGCCGACGTTGACCGTCCCGGAGCCCTACATCCTCAAGGCCACGGCCAAGATCTACGACCTGACCGACCCCGGCGTGAAGATGAGCAAGTCGTCGCCGGGCGGCTCGCTGGACCTGCTCGCCGACGTCAAGGCCTCGGTCAAGCGGATCAAATCGGCCGTCACCGACAACGAGCGCGAGGTGCGCTACGACGAGGACGCCAAGCCCGGGGTGTCCAACCTGCTGCGCCTGCTGTCGGTGTTCACCGGCGCGTCGATCCCGGAACTGGAGCGCCGGTACGAGGGTCGCGGCTACGGCGATCTCAAGGGCGACCTGGCCGAGGCGTTCGCCGCGTTCGTGACGCCGCTGCAGGCCTCGGTGGCCGGCTACCTCGCCGACCCGGCCGAGCTCGACGCCGTGCTCCGCGCCGGTGGGGAGCGGGCCCGGGCGACGGCGGACGCCACCGTGGCGGCGGTCTACGAGCGGGTCGGGTTCCTGGTCTGACCCGCCGGGCCGGCCCTCCCGGCGGCCGGTCGGGGGACACCTCACACTGGTGTCGCCGTCCGTCCGGGCGGCCTGAGCACCTCGGAGGCCGGCATGACCGCCATCGACCCCTCCCCGCGGGCCGCGGCCGAGCGGCTGCGCGCCGACGACTACCCGGTCGAGGAACGGGCGGAGAAGAAGCCGTCCGCGCTGGCCGCCAGGATCAAGGCGCTGACGGCCCGTCCGGGCATCCTGCACCTCACCCGCGCCGGCGGGCGGTTCACCGAGCGGCTGGGCACCCAGTTCGCCGGCGCCATCACGTACTTCTCGTTCCTGGCGCTGGTGCCGATCCTGATGGTGGCGTTCGCCGTGGTCGGGTTCGTGCTGGCCGGACAGCCCGGGCAGATCGACGAGCTCAAGGGGCAGATCACCAAGCAGATCCCGGGCACCCTGGGCAGCCAGCTCTCCGACCAGCTGAACTCGGCGATCGACGCCCGCTACACCGTCGGCATCATCGGCCTCGTCGTCGCGCTGTACTCGGGCATCTCGTGGATGGGCAACGTGCGCAACGCCATCCAGGCCCAGTGGCGGCCGGACTTCGACGAGGACCAGGAGACGGCGCAGGAGAGTCTGCCGGTCAACCTGCTGCGCAGCTTCCTGCGGCTCGTCGGCCTGGGTGTCGCCCTGCTGCTGTCGATCGTGTTGTCGTCGGTCGGCGGCGCACTGACCTCCCAGGTGCTCGACTGGCTGAACCTGTCCGACGTCGGCTGGCTCAAGCCGGTGCTGGTGATCGTCCCGATCCTGCTGGCGATGGCGGCCGACGTCCTGGTCTTCCTGTGGGTCTACACCGCGCTGCCGCCCCGGCACATGCGCGCCCCGCGCAAGGCGCTGATCCGCGGTTCCATCGCCGCGGCCGTCGGCTTCGAGCTGCTCAAGCAGGCGCTGGCGCTGTTCCCGTCGCTGCTCACCTCGACCAGCGCGAAGATCTTCGGACCGATCATCGGCCTGCTGTTCTTCTTCAACCTGACCGCGATGCTGGTGCTGTTCGTCGCCGCCTGGATCGCCACCGCGCCCGGCAGCCCCGGCCTGGCCGAGAAGTCCACCCAGGATCCGGGGCCCGACGACGTCCCCCCGGCCGTGCTCGTGGTGCAGGAGCCGATGAGCCGTCCGAAGCTGGCCGGGCTGCTGGGCGCGGGTGCGCTGCTCGGCTGGGGCGTCGGTCGGCGGCGGCGGTGACGCGGTGACGGCCGGCCGGACCGGGACCGGCCGCGGCGGACCGAGCGCCGCCCGGTGAGCACCTGGTGGACGGTCGGCTGGGACGCCGCGGAACCGCAAGACCTGGCCCCGTTCTGGGCCCAGGCGCCATACTGTTCCGACTCAGCGGTGGACCGTTATCACCAGCCGGTCGGAGGTCACGGCGGTGCGCCCGTCGACCAGTGCCCAGGTGAGCACTCCGTCGCCGGCGACCTCCCCGGCGGGGACCGCGGTGTCGACGGTCACGACCTGCTGTGGCGCCAGACGTCCGGACATCCGCGCGCAGTCCAGGCTGCCGCGGTGGTGCGTCGTCGTGGGGACCTTGCCGGGCCACACCGACAGCTGCACGTCGTACTCCGGGCACGGGGTCAACGGCACGGCGACGTTGCTCAGGTTCCGCACGACGACGTGGGCGACGATCGCGGCGCCGGCGCGGACCGTGGACGGTTCGCTGACGGACGTGGTCAGCGATGCCACCGTCCCCGGATCCGCCGCGGAGTCCACGAACGCGTAGCCGGCGGACTGGAACACTGTCGAGCCCGGAGGGACGCGGACGCGTGGCGGGCGCCGGCCGTCGTCGGTGACCGGAAGGTCGAGGACGGGTCCGCTGTTGCCGACGTGCACCACGATGCGGGTGACCCGCCGGCTGTCCCCGGTGTCGGGTATCCAGTACGCCCAGGCGTGCACGACCTGGCCCGGGTCGACGGCGAGCGCATTCGGCACCTGCGCCCCGGAGGACGGCACTCGTCCGGCGATCTCGGTGCCATCGACGGCGACCATGTCCACCGGTGTGAACGTCCTCGCCAGCGCACAGGCCGACCGGGCCGTCGACCGCAGGGTCAGCGCCAGCCGGTGGGTCGCCTGGCTCGTCCGCCGGTCCGCCCGACCGGTGAGCCCGAGGTCCGCGACGCCGCACCGCCGGAGAGCCCGGGGCACGGCGGCGACGGTCGGGGTGGTGAGCGTGGGTCCGCCCCGGACGACCGGGGGCACGGTCGGCGACGGACGCGCGCCGGCGGACGGCCGGCGCGCCGGGGACCTCGGGAGCACGGTCGTCGGGGGCGGCGCCGGAGCGGCGGCGGACGCTGTGGGCGTGCGAGGGACCTCGCCGGTCTGTGGTGCGCCGGCCGTGCAGCCGGCCGCCAGGGTCAGCGCAAGAGCCAGCACCCACCGCACCCGTCGACGCACGACCGAGGACGGTGCGACCTGGCCTTCGGGTTGCTCGTCGATCCGCTGGTCAGCCGGCGAAGCTGCGGACCGGTTGCCCGGTCACCCCGGGACGGGTCCGGAAGACCGCGCCGGCCAGCGGCTCGTCGCCGTCGTCGAGGTTCTCCCGGGACGTGGTGATGAACAGGTCCCGCAGGTCGTCCCCGCCGAAGGTGCAGGACGTCACCTGGCTCGCCGGCAGCTCGACGACGTCCGCCAGCCGGCCGTCGGCGGTGTAGTGGTGGACCGCGCCGCCGCCGTAGAGGGCGACCCAGACCCCGCCCTCGGCGTCGACCGTCAGCCCGTCCGGGTTGCCGGCGTCCGGGTCGATGGTGACGAACACCCGCCGGTTCGACAGGCCGCCCTCCGGGTCGTGGTCGAACACCGCCACCCGGTGGGTCGGGGTGTCGTCGTAGAAGGCCAGGCTGCCGTCGGAGGTCCAGGCGAGCCCGTTGGACACGGTGACACCCCGCAGCACCGTGTCGGTCGTGCCGTCCGGGTGCAGCCGGTACAGCGCGGCGGCGCCCTCGGCCTGGGCGTACGCCATCGACCCGCAGTAGAAGCGGCCCTGCGGGTCGCAGTCGCCCTCGTTCATCCGGATCCCCGGGTCGTGGATCACCGCCGGCAGCGGGCGCAGCGTCCCGTCCGGGTCCTCGAGCGTCCAGCCGTGCTCGACGCCGATGACCGCACCGCCGCCGACCCGCGGCCGCACGACCGCGGCGATCCGCCCGGCGTGCAGCCGCTGCGCGGTGCCGTCGGGCTGCAGGGTGAGCACGTCCCCGGCGAGCATGTCCACGAACCGCAGCCCGCCCCAGCTCGGCGACCACACCGCGCCCTCGCCGTGGTAGGTCAGCGGGTCGGTGATCTGCTCGGCCTGCACGTCGAACCCCCGAGGATGTCGGACGCACCCGGGGACCCGGATGCCGACCGTGCTGTTCCCCGGCCGGCGGCAGCCGATCCGCGCCGCCCGGTAGGCCCCCGGACCGCACGAGTTCCCGGGCGGGCCGGCGCAGCTCAGCCCACGAACGTCACCCACAGCAGGTAGAGGTTCAGCACGATGATCAGCGCGGCGATCAGCGAGCCGGCGACCGTGGTGATCCGGCGGTTGGCGAAGTCGCCCATCACGTCCCGGCGGCGGGACAGCAGCAGCAGCGGCACCAGCGCGAACGGGATGCCGAAGGACAGCACCACCTGGGACACCACCAGGCTGTCGGTGGTCGGCAGGCCCAGGCCGAGCACCAGCAGCGCCGGCAGCATGGTCAGCCCGCGACGCAGCAGCAAGGGGATGCGGCGCTGGATGAACCCGGCCATCACCACCTGCCCGGCGTAGGTCCCGACGCTCGACGACGCCAAGCCGGACGCCAGCAGGGCCACCGCGAACGCCAGCGCGGCGCCGCCCCCGACCAGCTCGCCGAGCCCGCGGTGCGCGCCCTCGATGGTGTCCACGTCGGTCCGTCCGCTGGCGTGGAACAGGTTCGCCGCGATGAGCAGCATCGACAGGTTGATCAGGCCGGCCAGCCCCAGGCCCAGGTACACGTCGAGCCGGGTGGTCCGCAGCAGCCGCCGTCGCTGGTCGTCGGTGGACCGCTGGCCGCGGTTCTTGGTCAGCGCCGAGTGCAGGTAGACCACGTGCGGCATGACGGTCGCGCCGATGATCCCGGCGGTCAGCAGAACGCTGTCCGGCCCGTCGAACCGCGGCAGCAGGCCGGCCAGCGCGTCGGGCGCGGACGCCCCGACCGTGAGCAGGTCGACCAGGAAGCCGAGCCCGACCAGCAGCAGCAGCGCGATGATCGCCACCTCGAACCGCCGGTAGCCGCGCTGCTGCAGCGCCAGCACGGCGAACGCGACGGCCGCGGTGATCAGCCCGGCCAGGAACAGCGGCACGCCGAACAGCAGGTTGAGACCGACGGCCGCACCGACGAACTCGGCCAGGTCGGTGGCCATCGCGACGAGTTCCGCCTGCACCCACAGGCCGGCGGAGACCCGGCGGGGCAGGTGCTGGCGGCACAGCTCGGGCAGGTCGCGGCCGGTGACGACGCCCAGCTTCGCCGACAGGTACTGCACCAGCATGGCCATCAGGTTGGCCACGACGATGACCCACACCAGCAGGTACCCGTAGCGGGCGCCGGCGCTGATGTTGGTGGCGAAGTTGCCCGGGTCGATGTAGGCGACGGCGGCCACGAACGCCGGGCCGAGGGCCGCCACGAGGCCGCGTACCCGGCCGCGGTCACGGGCGGCGGCCAGGTCCGAACCGGTGGTCAACGCCGACATCGCCAGGGCCTCCCTCGTCTGGCAGGCCAGGAGTTCGCCGTGCCGAACTTTGTTCGTACGGTACCCCGAGACGGATGGGTGGAATCCGTCCGCAGTTTGCCGGTGCCGGTGGTCCGGATCGGCCCGGGCTGGTCCCGGCTGGTACGGGCGCCGCGCCGCTAGCCTGCAGGGCGTGGCGCGGACGGGGCAGACGGCGGCCGTCGAGAACTACCTCAAGACCATCTGGGCGGTCGGGGAGCACGACGGTGGTCCGGTGTCCGCCACGGCCCTGGCCGAGCGGCTCGGACTGGCGGCCTCGTCGGTGTCCGGGATGCTGCGGCGGCTCACCGAGCTGGGACTGGTCGAGCACGTCCGGTACGGCGCCGTCGGGCTGACCCCGGCCGGCCGGGCGGAGGCGCTGCAGGTGGTGCGGCGGCACCGGTTGGTGGAGATGTACCTGGTCGCCGAGCTCGGGTACGGCTGGGACGAGGTGCACGACGAGGCCGAGGAACTCGAGCACGTGGTGTCCGACCTGCTCGTCGAGCGGATCGACGCCCGGCTCGGCCACCCGGTCACCGACCCGCACGGCGACCCGATCCCCGGCCCGGACGGGACCGTGCAGGCCGTCCCCGCACGCCGGCTGTCCGACCTGGCGGCGGGGGAAGGCGGACCGCTGGTCCGGGTCGACGACCGCGACCCCGAGGTGCTGCGGCACCTGTCCGCGGCCGGCATCGCGCTGGGCCAGTCGGTCCGGCTGGTCGAGCGGCTGCCGTTCGGTGGCGCGTTCGTCGTCACGGCCGACGGCGCCCGCCACGAACTCGCCCCGGGGCTGGCGGCCGCGGTCTGGATCGGCGCCGCGGAGGTCGCCCGCTAGCGTAGCGGCCATGAGCCAGTACGCCCGGTCCACCGTCGCGGTCGCCGCCGGGCGGCCCCCCGCAGAGCCCGGCGCCCCGGTCAACACACCGATCGCGGCGTCGGTGACGTTCCACCAGGGCGCCGAGCAGAATTACCTGCGGCAGAGCGGCTCCGACTCGCTGCGTGCCTTTCAGGAGGCGCTCGGCGAGCTGGAAGGCGGGCGAGCGCTGGCCTTCTCGTCCGGCATGGCCGCGATCGCCGCGGTCGTCGAGGGCCTGCCGGCCGGCAGCACCGTCGTGGTGCCGCGGATGACCTACTCGGGCACCAGCTCGATCCACGACCACCAGGAACGGCTCGGCCGGCTCGAGGTGCGCCGGGTGGAGATCAGCGACACGGCGGCGGTGCTCGAGGCGCTGCGCCGGGAACCCGCGCCCGCGCTGTTGTGGATCGAGACCCCGACCAACCCGATGGTCGGCGTGGCCGACGTGCCGGCGCTGGCCGAGGCGGCCCACGCCGTCGGCGCGACCGTGGTGGTCGACTCGACGTGGAACTCCCCGCTCCTGCTGCGACCGCTCGAACACGGCGCGGACGTCGTCATGCACTCGGTGACCAAGTACCTGTCGGGTCACTCCGACCTGTTGATGGGTGCCCTGGTCACCGGCCCGGACGACGACGAGCGGTTCGCCGCGTTCAAGCTCCGCCGGGACCTGACCGGAGGGCTGCCCGGGATGCTGGAGACCTTCCTGGCGCTGCGCGGGATCCGCACGCTCGCGGTCCGGATGGAGCGGGCCCAGGCGAACGCCGGCGTGCTGGCCCAGCGGCTGGCCGCCCACCCCGCCGTCGAGCGCGTGCTCTACCCGGGACTGCCGGACGACCCGGGGCACGACCTGGTGGCCCGGCTGCACGACGGGCCCGGCGCCATGCTGTCGTTCCTGGTGGCCGGCGGCGCGCCGGCCGCGGACCGGGTGTGCGCCGCCGTCCGGCTGGTCACCAACGCCACCAGCCTGGGCGGGGTGGAGACCCTGGTCGAACGGCGGGCGCAGTACGCCGTCGACGCCGCCAACGGCACCCCGGACAACCTGCTGCGGCTGTCGGTCGGCATCGAGGACGTCCAGGACCTGTGGGCCGACCTGTCCCGGGCGCTGGGCTGACGCGCCGGGCGAGCTGACGCCGACGTCGAACGCCCGGCGGGCATCCCGGACGGGCGTTGCGCACAATGCGCAGCCGGCCTAGCGTGATCTGCGCACGGTGCTTGAGTGGCGTCCATCCCTCCGCGCGGGTCGAGCGGCCCTCGGCGCCGGGGACCGTGCGTCGGGAGGAGATCGGGTGGCGTCCGTCGCGGTGCTCGCCGACGACCTGTCCGGCGCCGTGGAGACCGCGGCGGGGTTCCTGCTGCGCGGTGCGCGCGTGTGGGTCGAACTCGACGAGCGATGCGCGCCCGGCGACACCGCTGTCGACGTGCGGGTCGTCGACACCGACAGCCGCTCGCTGCCCGCGGACTCCGCCGCCGCACGGGTGACCGCGGCGCTCCGGCGACTGCCCGACACCCCGCTGCTGGTCAAGAAGATCGACTCGTTGCTGCGCGGACCGGTCGCGGCCGAGCTCGCCGCGGTCCGGGCCTGCCGGCCGAACGTCGTGGTGGCTCCGGCGCTGCCGGCCGCCGGCCGGTCCGTCCGCGGCGCCGT
Organism: Nakamurella endophytica; assembly: GCF_014646215.1. Classification (GTDB taxonomy): domain Bacteria; phylum Actinomycetota; class Actinomycetes; order Mycobacteriales; family Nakamurellaceae; genus Nakamurella; species Nakamurella endophytica. The sequence continues at coordinate 193,849 of NZ_BMNA01000004.1, read as the reverse complement.
CGTGCACCTCGACGGGGTCCCGCTGGACGCCACGGACGCCTGGCGCGCCGAAGCCCGGCCCGCGCCCGGGAGCGTGCCGGCGGCGCTGTCGCCCGTCGCCACCAGGAGTCTGGACGTCGACAGTGTCCGCGGTGGCGAACTGGCCGCCGAACTGCGGGCATCGCTGGACGCCGGTCGGGTTCCGGTGTGCGACGCCGAGCACGACGGCGACCTGGACCTCATCGCCGCCGCGGCGTGCCGGCTGGACCGGCCCGCGCTGGTCGGGTCGGCGGCACTGGCGGCGGCGGTCGCCCGCACCGTCCCGGTGCACCGGGGTGCGCCCCGTCGGGGTGCGCCGGTCCCGCACCGGCCAGGGGTTCCGGCCACACTGGTGGTCGTCGGCAGCGCCGCGCCGTCGGTACCGGCCCAGCTGGCGGTGCTGCGGGCGGCCGGTGCGCGGGTGCTGCTGGCCCGACCCGCGGATCTGCTCGCAGGTCACCGGCCCGTACCGGATCCGGCGGCGGGCGAAATCGTCGTCGCCGCCATCGATCCCGCCGCGCCGGTGCGGCCGGGGGACTCGGCGGAGCTGGCGGCGGCCCTGGCCACCGCCGTCGTCCCCGCTGCCCGCCGGGCCGACGGACTGGTCCTCACCGGCGGCGGCACGGCAAGGGCGGTGCTCGACCGGCTCGGCGTGGACCGGCTGCGCCCGCTGACCGAGGTGCACCACGGCGCCGTCGTCTGCGTCGACCCCACCGGTCGGCTCGTCGCGACGCGGCCGGGGAGCTTCGGCGCCCCCGACTCCCTGCTCGCCATCGCCCGCGCGGTCCGGACCGCCCGGACCACCCCTGCCGAGGAGAACCCATGAGCAGCAGGCCGACCATCGCCGTCACCATGGGCGACGCCGCCGGCGTCGGGCCGGAAGTGGTCGTGCAGTCCCTGCTCGATCCCGCCGTCGCCGGTCTGGCCGACCTCCTGGTGATCGGCGACGCGGGCCGGCTGCGGCTGGCCGCGGACCTGCTGGGAGTGGACGCGGACATCCGCGCGGTCGCCTCGCCCGCCGAGGCGCAGTACCTGCCCGGCCGGATCGCCGTCGTCGACCTCGGGCTCATCCCCGACGACCTGCCTTTCGGCCGGCTGAGCCCGGTGGCCGGCGACGCCGCGTACCAGTACGTCCGCGTCGCCGGCGAGCTCGCGATCACCGGTCGGGTGCAGGCGATCTGTACGGCGCCGTTGAACAAGGAGGCGCTGCATGCGGCCGGCCACCGGTATCCCGGGCACACGGAGCTGCTGGCGGCGCTCACCGGGACCGAGGAGGTGTCGATGATGCTGTCGACGCCGAAGGTCAAGGTCATCCATGTGACGACGCACATCGGCCTGATCGACGCCATCGCGCGCATCGACCCGCCGCTGGTGGAGCGCACCGTCCGCCGCGGCCACCGCGCCATGGTGGACGCCGGGATCCCCTGCCCGCGGATCGCCGTCTGCGCGATCAACCCGCACGCCGGTGAGAACGGCCTGTTCGGCCGCGGCGAGGAGGCGGAGAAGATCGTCCCGGCGATCACCGTGCTGCAGGCCGACGGGATCGACGCCCGTGGACCGGTTCCCGCCGACACGGCTTTCTTCCTGGCGGGCCGCGGGGACTACGACCTGGTCGTCGCGATGTACCACGACCAGGGGCACGGCCCGGTCAAGGTGCTGGGACTGGAGGCCGGCGTGAACATCACGGTGGGGTTGCCGGTGATCCGCACGTCGGTCGACCATGGCACGGCGTTCGACATCGCCGGCAAGGGCATCGCCGACCCGGGCAGCATGAAGGAGGCGTTGCGCCAGGCGGTCCAGCTCGCCCCGACCGCCGCCGACGCCTGACCCGGCGGGCAGGCGGACAGGCGGACAGGCGGCGGACGGCGGCGGGCAGGCAGCGGACGGTCGTCGGACGGCCGCGACGGGGAAGCCGGGGGAAGGGGCGGGCATGGTCAGGCGGACGTCCCGGGAGCGGCGGGCGGACATCGTCCGGTGGGCGACGCAGTCCGGCCCGGCCACCGTGGAGCAGCTGTCCGACCTGTTCGACGTCACCGCCTCGACGATCCGCCGGGACCTGGCCGCGCTCACCGCGGCGGGCAAGCTGGCCCGGACGTACGGCGGTGCCATGGCGCTGGTCGCCCATCCCGAAGCCCCGCTGCGCCGGCGCACCGGCCAGGCGCTCGAAGCCAAGCAGGCGATCGGCCGGTGGGCGGCCGGGCAGGTCCGGCGCGGTGAGACCGTCGTGCTGGACGCGGGCTCGACGACCGGCGAGATGGCTCGTGCGCTCGGCTCCGCCCGCGACATCGTCGTCGCGACCACCGGTCTCAACGCGCTGAACGAACTGTCGGATGCGCCGGACGTCACGCTGCTGGCGCTGGGTGGCCGGCTCCGGCCGCTCAGCCAGGGGTTCGTCGGCCCGCTCACCGAGGCCTCGCTGGAGCGGATGACCTTCGACCGGGCGTTCCTGGGGGCCGACGGGGTCACCGCCGACCGCGGCATCTGCGAGGCCGACCTCGAGCAGACGCGGCAGAAGGAGATCATGATGCGCCGGGCGGACCGGGTCTACGTGCTGGCGCACGGGGCCAAGCTGGGTCGGCGGCCGTTCCACGCCTGGGCGGTCATGCCGGACCGGTGGACGCTGGTCACCGACCGGGGCGCGGAGGAGTCCGACCTGCGGCCGTTCCGCGACCGCGGGGTCGAGGTCGTCGTGGTGGACGTCGATCCCGGGCCGGAGCGCAACGGCGACCTCGACCTCGACGCCGACGCCGCCGCCGCCGCCGCCGACTCCCCGAACGACACCGATGCCGCCGACCACGGCGCCGCGGCCACCGGCCGCGGGTGACACCGGACTCGTCGCCGGCACTGCGATCCCGGCCGGCCCGTACGCTGAGCACCGCCCGACCGCCGGACGTCCGTCCGGGTCCGCGGGTGATGCACGCCCGGAGCCCGGGCGTCCCGAGGCGGGAGGCGCGCGCGCAGGGATGGTGACCGCGACCAGTTCTCCCGGCCGGCCGCCCGGGATGCACGACGTCGCCCGGGTCGCCGGCGTCTCGCACCAGACGGTCTCCAGGGTGGTCAACGGGCATCCCAGCGTGAGCCCGGCCACCCGGACGCGGGTGCTCCAGGCGATCGCCGACCTGGGGTACCGGCGGAACACCGCGGCCCGCGCGCTGGTCACCCGCCGGTCCCGCACCCTCGGTGTCGTGACGCTGTCGACCACGCTGTTCGGGCCGACCAGCACGCTGCTGTCGGTCGAGGCGGCCGCCCGCCGCGCCGGCTGGTTCGTCAGCGTCGCCAGCACCGTGGCCGTCGGCCCCGCCGACCTCGACCCGGCATTCGAGCACTTCGCCGACCAGGCCGTCGAGGGCGTGGTGGTCATCGCCCCGCACCTGGCCGCCGCCCGCGCCGCCGAGGCGCTGGCCGGCCGGGTGCCGCTGGTCATGGTTGCCGATCTCCCGCGGGGCAGCGGCATCCGGTCGGTCGCCGTGGACCAGCGCGGGGGCGCCCGGCTCGCCGTCCGCCACCTGCTCGAGCTGGGTCACCGCGACATCGCGCACCTGGCCGGCCCGGACGACTACTTCGACGCCCACGCCAGGACGCTCGGCTGGCGCCAGGAGCTGCGGGCGCACGGCGTCCGACCGGGCGCGCTGGCGCACGGCGACTGGTCGGCGGCCTCCGGGTACCGGGCCTGCCAGGACCTGCTCGCGGAGGGCGTGCCCGACGCGGTGTTCGTGGGCAACGACCTGATGGCGCTCGGTGCCGTCCGGGCCCTGGGTGAGGCCGGACTGGACGTGCCGGGCGACGTCTCGGTGGTCGGCTTCGACGACATGGACGGCAGCGACTACTTCGGGCCGCCGCTGACGACCGTCCGCCAGGACTTCACGGCCCTGGGCCGGCGGGCCATCGAGCTGCTGCAGCAGCTGATCGACGGCGCGACACCGCCACGCGCGGCGTCCATCCCGGCCGAGCTGGTGCGCCGGTCCAGCACCGCCGCCCGCGGCTGAACCGGCTGGCGCCGGCGGTAGCCGGATTCCGGCTGCCGCCGGCGGTGCCGTCGCTGCCCGAGCGGCCGCACCGGTTGACGTCCCGCGGTGTTAGCGTTCACACTGCAGGTGCCGCCACGGTGCGGTGCCGCAGCTGCCGAAGGGGGCCGTCGATGTCCGTGCCGGGTCCTGCGCTGCCGTCGCGCCGGCCGGGACGGCCGCGGTGACCGTCCCGGACGCCGCCCGGGAGACGGTGCGGACCCTGCGCGACGAGGTCGCCCGGCTGCACGGCGAACTCGTCCGCAACGGCCTGGTGGTCTGGACCGCCGGCAACGTCTCGGCGCGGGTCCCGGGCCACGACCTGATGGTCATCAAGCCGTCGGGGGTGTCCTACGACGACCTCTCGGCCGCGTCCATGGTCGTCACCGACCTGGACGGCGTCCTGGTCGACGGCGATCACACGCCGAGCTCCGACACGGCGGCCCACGCCTACGTGTACCGGCACATGCCCGAGGTCGGCGGCGTCGTGCACACCCACTCGACCTACGCCTGCGCCTGGTCGGCGCTGCGGACGCCGGTGCCCTGCACCTTGACGATGATGGCCGACGAGTTCGGCGGCCCCATCCCGGTCGGGCCGTTCGCCCGCATCGGCGACGACTCGATCGGCCGGGGGATCGTCGACACGTTGCAGCGCAGCAGGTCCCGGGCGGTGCTGATGGCCAACCACGGGCCCTTCACCGTCGGCCGCGACGCCCGGGCCGCGGTCAAGGCCGCGGTCCTGTGCGAGGAGGTCTGCCGCGCGGCGTTCCTCGCGCAGCAGCTCGGCACGCCCGTCCCCCTCGAGCAGTCCGACGTGGACGCCCTGTACGAGCGCTACCAGCACGTGTACGGCCAGGGCTGAGCCCGCGCCACCCCACCCGGCGGACGGCAGCGGCGGCAGAGCGCGCACCGCGACGGCGTCCGCCCCGTCGAGAGGACCCCCGATGGTGACACCGGCCCGTGCCGAGTGCTGGTTCCTGACCGGCAGTCAAGGGCTCTACGGACCCGAGACGCTCGACCAGGTGGCCCGGCAGTCCCGGGAGATCGCCGAGCAGCTGGACGCCGCGGAGGACCTGCCGCTGCCCGTGGTGTGGAAGCCGGTGCTGACCGATGCGGACGCCATCCGGCGGATCGTGCTGGAGGCCAACGCGGACGACGACTGCGCCGGTCTGGTCATCTGGATGCACACCTTCTCGCCGGCCAAGATGTGGATCAGCGGTCTCGGGGCGCTGCAGAAGCCGTTGCTGCACCTGCACACCCAGGCCAACGTCGACCTGCCGTGGGCCGAGATCGACATGGACTTCATGAACCTCAACCAGGCCGCGCACGGCGACCGCGAGGTAGGATACATCCAGACGCGTCTCGGCGTCGCCCGCAAGACGGTCGCCGGCCACGTCGGCAACCCCAGGGTCGTCGCCCGGGTGGCGTCCTGGCAGCGGGCCGCGCTCGGCGCGCGTGCCATCCGCCGGCTCAAGGTGGCGCGGTTCGGCGACAACATGCGCGGCGTCGCGGTCACCGAGGGCGACAAGGTCGAGGCCGAGGCCCGGTTCGGGGTGTCGGTGAACACCTGGGGCGTCAACGACCTCGTCGAGCGGGTGGACGCCGCCACGCCCGCCGCGGTGGGCGACGTCGTGGAGCAGTACCTCTCGCTGTACGACGTGGCACCGGAGCTACGCCCGGACGGGCAGCGACACAAGTCGCTCCGCTACGCCGCCGCCGTCGAGGTCGGGCTGCGGGGCTTCCTCGAGGACGGCGGGTTCGGCGCGTTCACCACCAACTTCGAGGACCTGGGTGGGCTGCGGCAGCTGCCGGGACTGGCCGTCCAGCGGCTGATGGCCGACGGGTACGGGTTCGGCGGGGAGGGCGACTGGAAGACCTCGGTCCTGCTGCACACCGCCAAGGCCATGGCGGTGGGGCGGCCGGGTGGCACCTCGTTCATGGAGGACTACACCTACGACCTGGGTGCTGATCCTGCGCTCATCCTCGGCGCCCACATGCTCGAGGTGTGCCCGTCGATCGCCGCGGCGCGGCCGACGGTCGAGATCCACCCGCTGGGGATCGGCGGCCGGGAGGACCCCGTCCGGCTGGTGTTCACCGCGGCGCCGGGCCCGGCGGTCGTCGTCGGGATCGCCGACCTGGGGGAGCGCTTCCGGCTGGTCGCGAACCGGGTGACGGTGGTGGACCCACCGCAGGCCCTGCCGAAACTGCCGGTGGCCCGGGCCGTCTGGCAGCCCGCCCCCGACCTCGAGACCTCGGCCGAGGCCTGGCTGACCGCCGGGGCGCCGCACCACACGGTGCTGTCCACCGCGCTGACCGTGGACGAGCTCGCGGACTGGGCCGAGATCGTGGCCACCGAGCTGGTCGTCATCGACGAGACCACCGAGATCCGCCGGTTCCAGCAGGAACTGCGGTGGAACCAGGCCTACCACCGACTCGCCAGGGGCCTCTGACCAGCACCGCCGGGCCGTGCAGCCCGGCCGGGGGTCAGATGCGCCGGAACATCAGCGCCCGCTTGACCTCCTGGATCGCCTTGGTGACCTCGATGCCGCGGGGGCAGGCGTCCGTGCAGTTGAAGGTGGTCCGGCAGCGCCACACACCCTCGGCGTCCGACAGGATCTCGAGCCGCTCCTGGCCGCCCTGGTCGCGGGAGTCGAAGATGAACCGGTGGGCGTTGACGATGGCCGCCGGCCCCACGTACGCGTCCTCGGACCAGTAGACCGGGCACGACGTGGTGCACGCCGCGCACAGGATGCACTTGGTGGTGTCGTCGAACCGCGCACGGTCCTCCGGCGACTGGATCCACTCCCGGCTCGGCTCGTTGCTGTGCGTGATCAGGAACGGCTGCACCTTGCGGTAGGCCTCGAAGAACGGCTCCATGTCGACCAGGAGGTCCTTCTCCAGCGGCAGGCCCTTGATCGGCTCGACGGTGACCTCGGTCTTCTTGTCCGTGATCACGTCCTTGACCAGGACCTTGCACGCCAGCCGGTTCCGGCCGTTGATCCGCATGGCGTCCGACCCGCAGATGCCGTGCGCGCACGACCGCCGGAACGTCAGCGTCCCGTCGATGTACCACTTGATGTAGTGCAGCAGGTTCAGGATCCGGTCGGTGGGCAGTGCGGGGATCCGGTACGACTCGCGGTGCGGCGCCTCGTCCAGCTCCGGGTTGAACCGCTGGATCGTCACGGTCACCATGACGGCCCCGTCCGGGATGGGCGGCAGCTGCGCGGGCCCGGGCCCCGACGGGTCGCCGAGCGCCCCGATGCCGGTGTCGGCGGTGAGGGTCATCAGTACTTACGCTCCATCGGCTGGTATCGGGTCTGCACCACGGGCTTGTAGTCCAGGCGGATCTCGGAGTCGACCGGTCCGCCGCCGTCCAGCCCGTCCATGACGCCGCCGGCGACGCCCTTGTAGGCCATCGTGTGGCGCATCCAGTTGGTGTCGTCACGGGTGGGGTAGTCCTCGCGGGCGTGGCCGCCCCGGGACTCGGTGCGGGCCAGCGCGCCGACCACCATCACCTCGGCCAGCTCGAGCAGGAAGCCCAGCTCGATGGCCTCGAGCAGGTCGGTGTTGTACCGCTTGCCCTTGTCCTGCACCGCGGCCCGGGCGTACCGCTCGCGCAGCAGCCGGATGTCCTGCAGCGCCTGCTTGAGCGTCGCTTCGGTCCGGTACACCGCGGCGTTGGCGTCCATCGTCGCCTGCAGCTCCGTGCGGATCTCGGCCACCCGCTCGCCGCCGGTGGAGGCCAGCAGGTTGCCGACCATGCCCTCCACGAAGCCGGCGGCGTTCTCCGGCTCGGGGACCAGGACGTCACCGGTGGACAGCGCGTGCTCGGCGGCGGCGATGCCCGCCCGGCGGCCGAAGACGTTGATGTCCAGCAGGGAGTTGGTGCCCAGCCGGTTCGACCCGTGCACCGAGACGCAGGCGCACTCGCCGGCCGCGTACAGCCCGGGGACCACGTCGGTGTTGTTGCGCAGTACCTCGCCCCGGACGTTGGTCGAGATCCCGCCCATCGCGTAGTGCGCGGTGGGGAAGACCGGAACCGGCTCGGTGACCGGGTCGACACCGAGGTAGGTGCGCGCGAACTCGGTGATGTCCGGCAGCTTGGTCTCCAGCACCTCGGCGCCCAGGTGCGTGCAGTCGAGCAGGACGTAGTCCTTGTTCGGCCCGGCGCCGCGACCCTCCAGCACCTCCATCACCATGGAGCGGGCGACGATGTCCCGCGGCGCCAGGTCCTTGATGGTGGGCGCGTAGCGCTCCATGAACCGCTCGCCGGAGGCGTTGCGCAGGATCGCGCCCTCGCCCCGGGCTCCCTCGGTGAGCAGGATGCCCAGCCCGGCCAGGCCGGTCGGGTGGAACTGGTAGAACTCCATGTCCTCCAGCGGGAGTCCCTTGCGGAACACCACGCCCATCCCGTCACCGGTCAGGCTGTGCGCGTTGGACGTGGTCTTGAAGACCTTGCCGGCGCCGCCGGTGGCGAAGACGACCGACTTGCCGTGGAAGACGTGGATCTCGCCGGTGGCCAGCTCGTAGGCGACCGCGCCGGTGCAGACCGGCCCGGTGTCGGTCTCGGTCAGCAGGATGTCCAGGACGTAGAACTCGTTGAAGAACTCGACGCCCAGCTTGACGCAGTTCTGGTACAGCGTCTGCAGGATCATGTGGCCGGTGCGGTCGGCGGCGTAGCAGGCGCGGCGCACGGCCGCCTCGCCGTGGTTGCGGGTGTGCCCGCCGAACCGGCGCTGGTCGATCCGGCCCTCGGGGGTCCGGTTGAACGGCAGCCCCATCTTCTCCAGGTCCAGGACGGCGTCGATGGCCTCCTTGCACATGATCTCGGCGGCGTCCTGGTCGACCAGGTAGTCACCGCCCTTGACCGTGTCGAAGGTGTGCCACTCCCAGTTGTCGTCCTCGACGTTGGCCAGGGCGGCGCACATGCCGCCCTGCGCCGCGCCGGTGTGCGACCGGGTCGGGTAGAGCTTCGTCAGCACCGCGGTGCGGGCACGCTGGCTCGACTCGATGGCCGCGCGCATGCCGGCGCCGCCGGCACCGACGATCACGACGTCGTAGCGATGGAATTGCATGGTCGGTGGACCTTCCGCCTCAGGAGATGGTCGGGTCGAAGGTGAAGATCACCAGGGTGCCCAGCCCGACGGTGAGCAGCACCGAGGCGGCCAGCAGCATCAGCAGCCAGAACCGCGTGCCGTCCTTGCGGGCGTAGTCGTTGATGACCGTGCGCAGCCCGTTCGCGCCGTGGAGCTCGGCGAGCCACAGCATCAGCAGGTCCCAGACCTGCCAGAACGGGGAGGCCCAGCGACCGGCGACGAAGCCCCAGTTGATCCGGTGCACGCCGCCGTCCAGCACGTTCATGATCAGCAGGTGGCCGAGCACCAGGACCACCAGCACGATGCCGGACAGCCGCATGAACAGCCAGGAGTACATCTCCATGTTCGAGCGGCGGCCGCCGAGCTTGCGACGCGGCGCCCGCGGTGCCTCGATGCCGCGCGTGGCGGGCGGGTCGTACGCGGCGGTCATGCTGCACCCCCGGCGGTGTCGATGGTCCGGCGGCTGCTGGCTGACGTCGAACCGGTGCGGTGCGCGGTCATGCCGCACCTCCGGCGGTGTCGATGGTTCGGCGGCTGCTGGGTGACGTTGCACCCGTGCGGTGCGCGGTCACGCCGCACCGCCGAACATCACCCGGACGGTGTGCTGGAGCATGAAGTAGACCCCGGGCACCATCAGCACGACCCAGACGGCCAGCACGACCCACAGCATCGGCCGCTGCAGCCGGGTGCCCTTGGACCAGAAGTCGATCAGCGTGACCCGGATGCCGTTGAGCGCGTGGAACAGCACGGCGCCGACCAGCCCGACCTCGAGCAGGTTGACGAACGGGTTCTTGTAGGTCTCGATGATCCGGTCGTAGGTGTCCGGCGACACCCGCACCAGCGAGGTGTCCAGGACGTGCGCGAACAGGAAGAAGAAGGTGAGCACACCGGTGATCCGGTGGGCCACCCAGGACCACATGCCCTCGACTCCCCGGTACACCGAGCCGCGCCGGGGCGGCGGCACGGCGACCGGGCCGGGGCCCGGTAGGGCGGTGGACTGCGACATAGCTGCGACCTCCGGCGTCAGCGGCGGGCGGTTCCGGGCCGGTGAGGACGTCCACCGATCGGGCGGAGACGGATGCCACCCGTGTCCGCTGCTGGCCGGCCGCCCGGCGGGCGCGGACCGACACCTGCAGCCCCGACGCCCGACGGGCTCCCGTGACGACCCGTCGCACCTGCGACGACCCTCGCGCGAGCGGTCAGCCTGATCGATGCTAACCCTGTGTTCACACGGGCAGCCAACCTGCGCGCTGTGAGCTGACGGACAGCCTTCCGGCAGGTCCGGGCCCTGTCCGAGCACTGTCCGAGCACTGTCGGAGATGTGCCGGTGGCCCGTGGACGGCTGCCGGCGCGGACCCGGCGGTGCCGAACCGGACACGGTCGGACAGGCTCGGACAAGATCGACACCGGCCCGTGCCGGGTGGCGGCCCGCCGGCTCCGCGGCCCCTGCCGTCCGGGCGATCCGGCCGGACCCGCGGGCCCGTCCGGCCGGTGCTGCGACGCCGCGGACCCCGCCGGGTGCGAGGGCACGATTGGGTCACGGACCGACGGCTGCTCTTCCGGGCCCTCCGCGGCCGCCGGTAACGTCGCGCACCGTTCACCCTGTCGGCGTAGCCGGTGCGTCGCCGCCGCGGGCACCGCGGGACGCGACGCGGGCGAGCCCTCGGGGTGGGCCGGGGACGGTGCCCGGCATCCGGTCACCGTGGTCCGGGTCCGGCCAGCCGTGGGACGATCAGCGCGCCCGCCCGCAGGCGGGAGAACCGGGTCGTCGCCGCACGCCCGCACCACAGCGCCGACGCCCGTCGGCACCGGCCCGGCCGGTCACAGCAGAAGGAGACCTTGTGCTTCGTACGCGCAGCGTCACATTGATCGCCGGGGTGGCTGCCGCGGCGCTCGCCCTCACCGCCTGCGGCGGTGGCAGCAGCAGCACCAGCAACTCGGGGTCCACCACCTCCGAGAGCCCGACCAGTGCGACGTCGACGCCCAGCGGCACCGTCCCGATGTCCACCGGGGGCGGCAGCAGCAGCTCCGACATGAGCGGCATGAGCGGGATGAGCGGCAGCTCGATGCCCGGCGGTTCGTCGGGAGGCTCGGGGGCCTCCTCGGGCTCCGGCCAGACCTCTGCCGAGCAGTTCCCCAAGCTGACCGGCGACCCGGGCACCGTCAAGCTCGGCATGGCCTACGACGGCCCGAAGGGCGACCAGTCCTTCACCGACTCCGCGGCCCGCGGTGTCGCGAACGCCACCGGCCAGGGCGTGCAGCTGGTGGCCGAGCTGGCCGCGACCGTCGGCGAGCCCGACCAGAAGAAGGTCGACCGGCTCAGCCAGCTGGTGGACCAGGGCGCCAACACCGTCATCGCGGTGGGCTTCGACTACGCCACCGCCATGGGCACGGTCGCCGAGGCCAACCCGGACGTCCACTTCGCCATCGTCGACGACGCGTCGCTGACCGATCCGTCCCGGCAGGGCGGCCCGCTGAAGAACGTGGCCGGCCTGACCTTCGCGGCCGAGCAGAGCTCGTTCCTGGTCGGCGTCGCCGCAGCGTTGAAGTCCACCAAGGGCCACGTCGGCTTCATCGGCGGCGTCAACGTCCCGCTGATCCAGTCGTTCCAGGCCGGGTTCGACGCGGGCGCCAAGGCCGCGAACTCGGGCATCAAGATCGACGACAAGTACATCACCCAGCCGCCGGACTTCAGCGGCTTCAACGCCCCCGACAAGGGGCAGACGATCGCCCAGGGCATGTACAACGGCGGCGCGGACATCATCTACTCGGCGGCCGGCGGGTCCGGCACCGGCGTCTTCAAGGCCGCCAAGGCCGCGAACGCCAAGGCCATCGGTGTCGACTCCGACCAGTACAACCTGCCGACGCTGGCCGACGTCAAGGACGTCATCCTGACCTCCGCGGTCAAGAACGTCGACGTCGCGGTGTACGCGATGATCCAGTCGGTGGCGGCCGGCAAGCCGCTGACCGGCACCCAGGTGTACGACCTGAAGAACGGCGGCGTCGGCTACGCGACGTCCGGCGGCTTCGTCTCGGACATCCAGTCCAAGCTCGACGACTACAAGGCCAAGATCATCTCCGGTGAGATCAAGGTGCCGTCGACCCTGGGCTGACCCAGCAGCGGACGAGGTCCGGTGTCCCCGCGCGCAGCGGGGCGCCGGACCTCGCCGTTTCTGCCGCAGCCCGGGTCCGGCGGACGCGGCGCGGCCGCCGCCCGGACGGCGCGCGGCGCGCCCGGGTCGCGCAGAATGACCCGGACCGGCACCGCCCCCGGGCGGACCGGGTCGCCATCGGCACCGGCCACGAGGAGCGACGTGACCCACCAGGAGCAGCGATGAGCACGCTGATCGACGCGCCGCCCGCGGTGCGGCTGACCGGCATCACCAAGCGGTACCCCGGTGTGGTCGCCAACTCCGACATCAACCTGTCCGTGCGGCGCGCCACCGTGCACGCCCTGGTGGGGGAGAACGGCGCGGGCAAGTCCACGCTGATGAAGACCCTGTTCGGGCTGCACCAGCCGGACGAGGGCACCATCGAGATCGACGGTCAGGCCAGGACGTTTGCCTCCCCGGCGGACGCCATCGCCGCCGGGATCGGCATGGTGCACCAGCACTTCATGCTCGCCGACAACCTGACGGTCTGGGAGAACGTGGTCCTCGGGGCCGAGCCGACCTCGTCCGGCCGGCTGGACGGCGCCCGGGCGCGGCGGGACATCGAGGCCATCGCGCAGCGGTACGGCCTGGGCGTCGACCCCCGCGCGCTCGTGGAGGAGCTCGGCGTCGGCGCGCGGCAGCGCGTCGAGATCATCAAGGTGCTCTACCGCGGCGCCCGGATCCTGATCCTCGACGAGCCGACCGCGGTGCTGGTGCCGCAGGAGGTCGACGAGCTGTTCGGCAACCTGGCCGACCTCAAGGCCGAGGGCCTGACGATCATCTTCATCTCCCACAAGCTCGACGAGGTGCGGGCCATCGCCGACGAGATCACCGTCATCCGGCGGGGGACCACGGTCGGCACCGCGGACCCGCGCCAGGTGACCAACCGCCAGCTCGCCGAGATGATGGTCGGCTCGGCGCTGCCGGTGCCGGAGCTGCGCGAGTCGACGGTGACCGACCGCGAGGTGCTGCGGCTGCGCGGGGTGCGGGTCGCCGGCGTCGGCCGCGACGTGCTGTCGGACATCGACCTGTCCATCCGGGCCGGCGAGGTGGTCGGCATCGCCGGCGTCGAGGGCAACGGCCAGGCCGAGCTGGTCGACGCGATCATGGGTCTCGAGCCGGTCGCGGACGGCGCCGTCGAGCTCGCCGGCCGGGACGTCACCCGGCTGTCCACGCTCCGGCGCCGCGAGGCCGGTGTCGGGTTCATCCCCGAGGACCGGCACCGCCAGGGCCTGCTGCTCGAGGCGACGCTGTGGGAGAACCGGTGTCTGGGCTTCCAGACCCGCCGCCCGGCCGCCAGGGGCATGTTCCTCGACCGTGCCGCCGCCCGCGCCGACACCCGGCGCATCGTCGAGCAGTTCGACGTCCGCACCCCCGGCATCGACGTGCTCGCCGCCGCGCTGTCCGGCGGCAACCAGCAGAAGCTGATCGTCGGCCGGGAGATGAGCGGCGACCCGGCGTTGCTCATCGCCAGCCACCCGACCCGCGGCGTCGACGTCGGCGCCCAGGCCGCCATCTGGGACCAGCTCCGCAACGCCCGGGCGGCCGGCCTGGCCGTGCTGCTGATCTCCGCCGACCTCGAGGAACTGATCGGCATGTCCGACACCCTGCGGGTGATCCTGCGCGGCCGGATCGGCCCGCCGCTGGACCCGCGCACCGTCACCCCCGAGTCGCTGGGCGTCGCCATGACCGGCGGCCACGAGGCCGGTGGGCCCGACCTGCCCGACACCGCCGGCACGGACCGGCCGGAGCAGCCCGGACAGGCCGGTGTCGTCGGCAGCGCCGACCGGGTCGCCGAGTCGGACCTGGGCACCGCCGGCGGCAGCCTGTCCGCGCGGAAGGTGACCGAGTGAAGGCGCTCTCCGGTCGCCGGGTCCTGCTCGGCGCCGCCGGCCCGGTCGGCGCGCTGATCTTCTCGGCGATCGTCTCCGCGATCATCCTGGTGCTCACCCGGCACAACCCGTTCGAGGCGTTCGGGGCCATGGGGCAGGCGTTCTCCCGGCCGCGCGTCCTGGTCGGCACGGTCAACCAGGTGTCCTCGTACTACCTGGCGGCCGTCGCGGTGGCCATCGGGTTCAAGATGAACCTCTTGAACATCGGCGTCGACGGCCAGTACCGGCTGGCCGCCATGCTCTCGGCCGCGCTCGCCGGCGCGTCGTTCATGCAGGGCATCCCGTCGGTCGTCCGGATCCTGATGACGATCGTCGCGGCCATGCTGATCGGTGCGGCCTGGGCCGGGATCGCGGTGTGGCTCAAGATCAGCCGCGGGGTCAGCGAGGTGATCAGCACGATCATGCTGAACGCCATCGCCACCGCGGTGATCGCCTACCTGCTCAGCCCGGGGCGGCTGGCCGTGCAGCAGGGCAACAACCTGGGCACCCGGCCGATCACCGACGGTGGGATGGTGCCCACCATCCCGATCCCGAAGTCGATCACGCCGCTGTACACGCTGCTGCTGCTCGCCCTGCTGGTCGGCGTCCTCTACGCGTTCCTGCTGTCCCGCACCGTGTTCGGCTTCAAGATCAAGGCCACCGGGCTCAACCCGGCGGCCGCCGTGGCCAGCGGGATCAGCGTCAAGCGGATGGCGGTGGCCGGGATGCTGCTGTCCGGCGCGGTGGCCGGGCTGGTCGGCATGCCCGAGCTGCTCAACGGCCCCTCGCATCAGTACTCGATCAACTTCCCGTCGGGCTTCGCGTTCACCGGCATCGCCATCGCCCTGCTCGGCCGCAATCACCCGGTCGGCATGGCCTTCGCCGCGCTGCTGTGGTCCGCGCTCGACAGCTCGGCCAACGCCCTGCAGGGCGTGGGCGTGCCCAACCAGCTGGTCGTGATCATGCAGGGCACCATCGTGCTGTCGGTGGTCGTCGCGTACGAGATCGTCCGCCGCTACCGCGTCGTCCTGGAACAGCGGGACGTCGCCCGGGCGCTGGCGCAGAGCCGGAAGGAACCGGTGGCCGCATGAGCGCCGTCGAGGACGCCCCCGTCACCCGGCCGGCGGTCGAGCCGCGCACCCGCCACTGGAGCCCGGTCACCTGGTCGGTGCTGGTGTTGGCGGCGCTGGCGGTGATCTCGCTGGTCCGGGTGCTCACCGGGGCCGCCAACCTCACGTCGGTCGGCGCCGTGCAGTCGGCGATCACCGCGGCCGTGCCCATCGCGCTGGCCGGCCTGTCCGGCCTGTGGTCCGAGCGGGCCGGCGTGGTCAACATCGGCCTCGAGGGGATGATGGTGCTCGGCACGTTCGGGTGCGCCTGGATCGGCTGGCAGTACGGACCCTGGCCCGGCGTCGTGGCCGGCATCCTGGCCGGTGTCGTGGGCGGCGCCATCCTGGCGGTGGCCACCGTGACCTTCGGCGTCGACCACATCATCGCCGGCGTCGCGCTGTCGATCGTCGCGCCCGGCCTGGCGCTGTTCCTGTCCCAGCTGCTGTTCGCCAACGCGCCCGGCGGCGGCGAGCAGCAGTCCCCGCCGGTCAGCGACGTCTACCGGATCACCATCCCGGGGCTGTCGGACTGGTTGGACTCGATCGCGGCCAAGGGTTGGTTCTTCGTCTCCGACCTGGCCGGCATCCTCGGCGGGGCGACGACGTCCCTGTCCCTGCTCACCGTGCTGGCGGTGCTGCTGATCGCCGGCTCCGGCTTCGTGCTGTGGCGCACCCGGTTCGGGCTGCGGCTGCGGTCCGTGGGCGAGGCGCCGTACGCCGCCGAGTCGCTGGGCGTCAACGTCATCCGCTACAAGTACATCGGCGTGCTGGTGTCCGGCGCCCTGTCCGGCCTGGCCGGCGCCTTCCTGGTGATCGGCCTGAAGTTCGTCAACGGCCAGACGGCCGGCCGCGGCTTCATCGGCCTGGCCTCGCTGATCTTCGGCAACTGGCGACCCGGTGGCATGGCGGCCGGCGCGATCCTGTTCGGCTACACCGACGGCGTCCAGCTCTTCGACAGCGAGGGCACCGCCATGCACGCCTTCCTGTTGCTGCTGGCCGTCGCGCTGGTGCTGGTCGCGGCCCTGCAGCTGCGCCGCGGCAACCGGGCGGTGGCCGTGGTGGCGGTCGTCATCGCCGCGCTGGCGATCTGGTGGTTCCTGGCGACGGACGCGCTGCCCGGCCAGCTCGTCACCGCGGCGCCGTACGCCATCACCCTGCTGGTCATGGGGCTCGCCTCGCAGCGGCTGCGGCCGCCCAAGGCCGACGGCATGACGTACCGCAAGGGCGGCCGCGGATGACCGTCGCAGCGGGGCCCGCCGGGCCGGCCGTCGACTGGGACCTGCTGCGGGAACAGGCGGTGGCGGCCGCGCAGCTGGCGTACTGCCCGTACTCCGGGTTGCAGGTCGGCGTCGCGGCCGTCGTCGACGACGGCCGGCTGATCACCGGCTGCAACGTCGAGAACGCCTCCTACGGCCTGGGCCTGTGCGCCGAGTGCACGCTGGTCGGGCAGTTGCGGCTGACCGGCGGCGGCCGGCTGGTGGCGCTGGCCTGCCGGTCGGGGGTCGGGGACCTGTTGATGCCGTGCGGGCGCTGCCGCCAGGTCCTGTACGAGTTCGGCGGTCCGGACCTCGTGGTGGACACCCCGGTCGGTCCCCGGGACATGCGGTTCGTGCTGCCCGAGGCGTTCGGGCCCGAGCACCTGCCGGCCTGACCCGCGGGACCGCACGGGCCGCCGGGGCGGCTCCCATGCGGTCGGTCCGCCGCCCGTACTGCTGAGGTCAACCCGCCGCGCGGCCCGCGGTGGGTCAGCCGCGGGTGCCGCTGCGGGCGGTCAGCAGGAACGCCGGGGCGTACCAGTAGTCGGCGACCGGCTCGACCCGGACATCGGTCCACCCCGCGGCCGCGACGTCGGCGGCCCAGGTGGCGGCGGGATGCTCCCAGTTGGTCCGGGAGGCCGCGGGGTCGACGAGCCCGAGCAGCACCGGGACCAGGAAGCCCTGGGTGACCAGGTCGCGGTCGGCGCCGTACTCGGCGATGCCGTGCTCGTAGCGCCGCGCCAGCGACCGCGCCCGGTCCTCGGGGGTGGCCGGCTCCGGCGGGACGTCGAACTCCACCACGGCCAGCGTCGCGGCGCGGTCGGCGACGGCGGACAGCACCGCGGCGCGGTCCGCGGGCGGCAGCGACTGCAGCGCGAAGGTCGACTCCACCACGTCCCACCGCTGACCGGCCGCCGGTCCGCCGAGCCACTGCTGGGCCGTGGTCTGCCAGGTCCGCACCGTCGTGCCGGCGGCCGGGCCGCGACCGTCCGTCGGTGTCGGGCCGGCGGGAGCGTCGGCCGGTGTCGTCGGTGTCGGTGTCGGTGTCGGTGCCTGAGCGACGACGGCCAGGCCGGCGGCCGCGCACCGGGCCCGGCAGTCGGCGAGCAGGGCGGCGGACGGCTCCACCAGGTCGACGGAGGCCGGCGCGGCGTCGCCGGCGGCGAGCACCGCCGGGACCACCGCAAGGCCGTCGCCGCAGCCGAGGTCGAGCACCCGGCCGCGCGGCGCCCGCCGGTACACCGCGGCCAGCGCCGCGCTGGTCCGCCGGTAGAGCTCGACGTTGCCGCCGCCGTCGACGAAGGCCTGGAACGCCGCGGGAGCGTCGTAGACCGGCGCGGTGGCGCCGGCAGCGGCGGCGGCCCCGGCTGCGGGGTCGAGGTAGCGCGACAAGGCGTGGCCGAGCAGGGATCCCGCGGCCGCCGCAGCCCGGGCGTGGTGCACGGCGGCGTCGGCGTCACCGTCCGCGCGGGCCAGCAGCGCCCGCACCGCCAGCTCCACCCCGTCCGTCGTGCTTGTCGGTCCCGCGCCGTCGTCCGCCGCGCCGCCTGCGGTGCCGCCTGCGGTGTCGCTCGCTGCGCCGTCCACCGTGCCTCCTGCCCGTCGCCGTCCGGCTGCCTGCATCGCGACCGCACCACCGGTCCGCGGACCCGCCCGCGCCCGCCGGGCTGCACCCGTGGTGCCCCGCGGCCGGAGAGGTCCGGTTGGATGGCCCCATGCCGTCGGACGCCACCGTGCCACAGCCCGCCCCCGGACCCGCCGATCTGGTGATCACCGATGTCACCTCGCTGGTGCACGGGCCGGACGGCGCGATCGACTTCCGGCCCGGGTCGACGATCGTCGTCCGGGACGGGGTGATCGACTTCGTCGGACCCGTCGAGGGGACGCCGGTCCCCGCGGCGCAGGTGATCGACGGCCGCGGGCAGGTCGCCATGCCCGGGCTGATCAACTGCCACACCCACTCGCCCATGGTGCTGTTCCGCGGCGCCGCCGAGAACGTGTCGACCGTCGACTGGTTCAACACCCGGATCTGGCCGATGGAGGTCAATCTGATCCCCGACGACGTCGAGGTCGGGGCCCGGCTCGCGTGCGCCGAGATGATCGCCGCCGGGGTCACCACGTTCGCCGACCACTACTTCGAGATGGACCGGGTGGCGCGCGCCGTCGACGAGACCGGGCTGCGGGCCAACCTGGGCTGGACGTACTTCAGCAGCCAGGGCCGGGCGGGGTTCGACACCTCGCTGGAGTTCGCGCTGTCCCACCGGGACGCGGCGGGCGGGCGGATCACCACCAGCCTCGCGCCGCACGGCGCCTACACCGTCGACGACGACGACCTGCGCACCACCGCGGCCGCCGCGCTGCAGCACGACCTGCTCGTGCACATCCACGCCGCGGAGAGCCGCGCGGAGACCAGGGCCAGCCGGGCACGTCGCGGCATGACCCCGATCGCGGTGCTCGAGCACACCGGACTGCTCGACGCCCGGGTGCTGATCGCCCACGCCAAGGGCGTCGTCCAGGAGGACCTGCCGCTGCTGGCCCGGGCCCGCGGCCGGGTGGGGGTGGGCAGCGCGCCCAAGGGCTACCTCAAGCAGGGCGAGGAGACCACCCCGATCCGGTCCCTGCTGTCCGCCGGCGTCGCGGTCGGGCTGGCCACCGACGGGGCGGCGTCGAACAACACCCTCGACGTGTGGGAGAGCATGCTCGTCACCGCGCTGGTGCAGCGGGTGGAGGAGGGCGACGAGCTGTGGATGACGGCGCGGGACGTGCTCGGCCTCGCCACGCTCGGTAGTGCGGCGGCGGTCGGGCTCGCCGGCCGCATCGGCTCGCTGGCACCGGGGCACCAGGCCGACATCGTCCTCGTCGACCTCTCCGGACCGCACACCCAGCCCGTCCACGACCTCGCGGCCACCCTGGTCTACAGCGCCCGGTCCGCGGACATCTCCACGACGGTGGTGGCCGGCCGGGTGCTGATGCAGGACCGCCGGCTGCTCACCGTCGACGTGCCCGCCGTCGTCGCCGACCTCGGGCCGCGGTTGGCACGGCTCACCGACACCAGCCACGGGACGTCGATCCAGAGCTACAACGCCTACTGACGTCTTGCCCGGACAGGTCGTCCGCAGGCGGTCTCAGCCGCGAGGAAGCAGCTCCGGCCGGTGGTCCGGGGCGAGGTGCAGGACCGGCTGCTCCGTCGCCGACCGGCCGCGGAGGGCGTCGGTCGCATAGCGGGGCAGCAGGCCCGCGCGGCGGAACACACGGTCGCGGAACTGCTGGGCCTCGGCGAGCGGGCCGCCCGTCGGGCGGAACGGCTGGGTGGTCACAGGACACCTCCGACGGGTCGAGCGGGAGCGACATGCTCACGATAGGCCGCTCGGCGAGGTCGTTGAAGGTTTGATGAACAGTCCATACGAAGGGGGTACCGCGCCGGGCGTCCCTCACGCAGTGTGACGGCGAAGAGGGTCGGCCGGCCGACTGCCCCGGTCCCGGCCGGGCCACCCGGAACCCGTCGGCCTACCGTCGGTGCATGGCGATCGGGGACCTGGCCGGGCGGGTGGCGCTGGTGACCGGCGGGTCAGGCGGCATCGGGCGGGCGCTGGTCCGGCGGCTGGCAGCGGCCGGCGCGGACGTCGCGGTGGCCTACGGCGGGGATGCCGCCGCCGCCGAGGAATCGGCAGCACAGGCGCGGGCGAGCGGTGTCCGGGCCATCGCCGCGGGTGCCGACCTGGCCGATCCGGGCCAGGTGGTCGCCCTGGCCGACCGGGTCGCCGCGGAGTGCGGGCCCGTCGACCTGCTGCTGGCCAACGCGGGGCTGTCGGTGCCCACCCCGGGTCTTCCGGAGCTGGACCTGGACACCTGGCAGCGCACTCTGGCCGTCAACCTGACGGCCCCGTTCCTACTCGCCCAACGGCTCGTGCCGGACATGGCGGACCGGGGCTTCGGCCGGGTGCTGTTCACCTCGTCCGTCGCGGCGTTCACCGGTGGGCTCATCGGCCCGCACTACGCCGCGTCGAAGGCGGCCCTGCACGGCCTGACGGCGTGGCTGTCCGCGCGGTACGCGGGATCGGGTGTCACCGTCAACGCCCTCGCGCCGGCACTGGTGGCCGACACCGGGATGCTGCCGGCAGATGCGGACGCCGGGCGCATCCCGGTCGGCCGGTTCGGCACCGCCGACGAGGTCGCCGAGCTGGCCCTGACGATGCTCGGCTCCGGCTACCTGACCGGCAAGGTCTACCTGCTCGACGGCGGGCTGTACCCGCACTGAGCCCCGGTTCGGTGCGGCCGGTCAGGACGGGCTGTCGGACAGCACGGCGGCCAGGGCGATCCGCGACATGCGCTGGAAGCACTCCTCGCGCTCGGCCGGTGTCATGGATTCGCCGCGCTCGAGGTGGTCGGTGATCGTCGCCGTGGTGAGCGCCTCGCCGCCCTCGGCCGCGGCCACGCCGTAGAGCGCCGCGGCCTCCATCTCCACGGCGAGCGTGCCGTGCCTGGCCAGTGCGGAGAACACATCGGAGCCGACGCCGTAGAAGTGGTCGCTGGAGAAGATCGGGCCGACGTGCACCGGTACGCCGGCGGCGCGGGCGGCGGCCACGGCGGCGCTGAGCAGCCCGTAGGACGGCGCCGCGGCGAAGTGCACACCGGGGATCCGCGTGGTGTTGATCGACGAGTCGGTGTGCGCGGCGGAGCCGACCACCACGTCGCCGAGCTGCAGGCGGGGCGCCAGCCCGCCGGCAGTGCCGACGCGGACGATCCGCCGGACGCCGTAGAACCGGAACAGCTCGGTGGCGTAGATGGTGATCGACGGGCAGCCCATGCCGGAGGCCAGGACGGACACCGGCCGGCCGGCGACGGTGCCCGTCCACCCCTCGATGTTGCGCACGTCGGTGACCAGCCGCGGCTCGTCGAACAGCCGCTGCGCGATCAGCCGGGCGCGGCGGGGGTCGCCGGGCATCAGCACGACGGGCGCGAAGTCGCCGGGCGCGGCGGCGATGTGCGGGGTGCTCACGTGGCGGTGCCCTCCTCGGTGGGGACGGTGCGGTCGGTCTTCACGTGCAGGCCGGTCAGCCCGCGGATGACGAAGTGCGGGTGGTACTGCGGCTCCCGGGCGAGCCGCAGGTCGTCCAGCTCGCGCAGCCGGCGCAGCGACACCTCGAGCTCGAGCCGGGCGAGCGGCGCGCCGATGCAGAAGTGCAGGCCGCCGCCGAACCCGATGTGGGTGGCGTCGCCGCGGCCGACGTCGAACCGGTCCGGCTCGTGGAACCGGTCGGGGTCGCGGTTGGCGGAGCCGAACAGCATGCCGATCCGCTCGCCGACCCGGAACGTCCGGCCGCCGAACTCGACGCCGTCGTCCAGGACCCAGCGCTCGAACATCTGCAG
Source organism: Nakamurella endophytica (assembly GCF_014646215.1). Lineage (GTDB taxonomy): Bacteria > Actinomycetota > Actinomycetes > Mycobacteriales > Nakamurellaceae > Nakamurella > Nakamurella endophytica. The sequence continues at coordinate 171,973 of NZ_BMNA01000004.1, read as the reverse complement.
CGGCGGGTCCCAGCGGATCAGCTCCTCGACGGCGACGAGCGGGTCGACCTCTCCCGAGGTCAGCCGCCGCCACTGGTCGGGGTGCATCAGCAGGGCGCGCAACCCGTTGCCCAGGGTGTTGACGGTGGCCTCGTGGCCGGCGTTGAGCAGCACGATGACGGTGCAGACGATCTCGTCCTGGCTCAGCCGCTGACCCTCGTCGGAGACCTGCACGAGCTCGGTGACCAGGTCGTCCTGCGGGTGCGCCCGCCGCTGGGCGATGAGATCGGTGACGTAGTCGATGAACTCGCCGCCGGCCCGCTCGGCGGCCTGCTGCAGCGGTTCCGGGGTGGCCAGCTCGTACATCTTGACGATGGCGTGCGACCAGTCGAGCAGCCGCGGACCGTCGGCGACGGGCACGCCGAGCAAGGTGCAGATGACCTGCACCGAGTAGGGCTGGGCGTAGTCGGCGATCAGGTCGAAATCGCCGCCGCCGGCCAGCGCGCGGGACAGGTGATGACGGGCCAGTTCCTCGATCCGCGGCCGCAGCGCCTGCACCGAGCGGGCGGTGAACACCTTGGTCACCAGGCGGCGCAGCCGGGTGTGGTCGGGCGGCTCCAGGTTGAGCAGCGACCAGCGTTCGGACGCGGCCCACCGCGGCCAGCGCGGGTCCTCGCCCGCCCGGCCGAACTCCTCGTCGGTGTACCGGTGGTGGTAGTCGCGGCCGAGCCGCCGGTCGCGCAGCGCGGCGTGCACGTCGGGGAAGCGGGTGAGCAGGAACAGCTGCCGGTCCGGCAGCGGGATCACCGGGCCGTGGTCGCGCAGCCGCCGGAACACCGGGTACGGGTCGGTGACGAAGGCGGGATCGGCCGGGTCGAACCCCAGGTCGGCGGCGGTCGTGCCCGTCCCGCCCGGGCCGACCCCGGCCCGCGGATCGGCCACCACACCGCCGGCGCCGGTGCCGGCCGCGACGCCGCCGGTCGCGACGCCGCCGGCATCGCCGGTGCCGGTGTGGGTCGCCGCGGAGCCGGTCATCCGGTCACGATAGCCAGGGCCGACGGGCTCTCCCGCCACCGTGCGGGCCGTCCCGGCCGCCGCCGATACTGGGCGGGCCGGCGGCCGCCGGCGCCGGCCGCGCGGAAGGGCAGTCATGACCAGCTTCGCCGCCGTGGACGTGATCACCGCCAAGCGGGACGGCGGCACGTTGACCACGGCTCAGATCGACTGGGTGGTCGGCGCCTACACCGCGGGCGAGGTCGCCGAGGAGCAGATGTCGGCGCTGCTGATGGCGATCCTGCTGAACGGCATGGCGCCGGCCGAGATCGCCGCCTGGACCGCCGCCATGATCCGGTCCGGGGTGCGGCTCGACCTGTCCGGCGTGGGCCGGCCGACCGTCGACAAGCACTCGACGGGCGGCGTGGGGGACAAGGTCTCGCTGGCCCTGGTGCCGTTGGTGGCGGCCTGCGGGGCCGCCGTGCCGCAGCTGTCCGGCCGCGGGCTCGGCCACACCGGCGGGACGCTGGACAAGATGGCGTCCATCCGGGGGTGGCGGGCGGACCTGTCCCCGGAGGCCCTGACCGGGCAGCTGTCCCGGATCGGGGCGGTGATCTGTGCAGCGTCGCCGGACCTGGCACCGGCGGACCGCAAGCTCTACGCGCTGCGCGACGTCACCGGCACCGTCGAGTCCGTGCCGATGATCTCCGCCTCGATCATGAGCAAGAAGATCGCCGAGGGCACCGCGTCGCTGGTGCTCGACGTCAAGGTGGGCGACGGCGCCTTCATGAAGACCCGGGAGCGCGCCACGGAGCTGGCCCGGACCATGGTCGAGCTGGGCGCCGCCCACGGGGTCCGCACGACGGCGGTGCTCACCGACATGTCCACGCCGCTCGGCCGGGCCGCGGGGAACGCCGTGGAGGTCGCGGAGGCGCTCGACGTGCTGGCGGGCGGCGGGCCCGCCGACGTGGTCGAGCTGACCCTGGCGCTCGCGTCGGAGATGCTGGCCCTGGCGGGGATCGACCGGGATCCCGCGCGGGTGCTGGCCTCCGGCGGCGCGATGGACAGCTGGCGGGCGATGGTCTCGGCGCAGGGCGGCGACCCGGCCGCCCCGCTGCCCCGGCCGGCGGAGGTCGAGGTGGTCACCGCCGAGCGGGACGGGACGGTGACCGAGCTGGCGGCGCTGCCGGTGGGCCTCGCGGCCTGGCGGCTCGGCGCGGGACGGGCCCGCAAGGAGGACCCGGTGCAGGCGGCCGCCGGCGTGTTGTGCCTGGCCCGGCCGGGCGAGCGGGTGGTCCGTGGCCAGCCGGTCTTCGAGCTGCACACCGACACCCCGGAGCGCCTGGACGCGGCCCGCAGCGAACTGGCCGGCGCCCTGCGGATCGATCCCGGGGACGCGGCCCCGCTGCGGCCGCTGATCCTCGACACCGTCCGCGGCTGACCGGCCCCGCGGCTGCCCGGCTGCGGCCGCCCGACGCGGCGGACCGCTGCCGGCGCCGGGCCGCCGTCCCGGGTCAGCGCACGGCGGTGCGCAGGTACATCCGGACCGCCAGCGGGACGAACACCACGAGCATGCCGACCACCCAGAACAAGGTGTACAGCTCGGCGTGCTGCAGCGACCAGGCGCCGCCGGTGGCCTGCCTGGGCGGGACGTTGCCGAACAGGTTGCGGGCCGCCTGGGTCAGCGTCGACACCGGGTTCCAGTCGGCGATCGCCCGCAGCACGGAGGGGAAGTTGTTGGTCGGCACGAACGTGTTGGCGATGAAGGTCAGCGGGAAGACCACGATGAAGGTGGCGTTGTTGAACACCTCCGGCGTGCGGACCAGCAGCCCGACGATGGCCATCACCCACGACATGGCGAACGCGAACCCCAGCAGCAGCAGGTAGCCGGCGAGCGCCTCCGGGAACGAGGTGTGGATGCGCCAGCCGACCAGCAGCCCGGTGATCGACATGACCAGCACGGTGATCACGTTCAACCCGATGTCGGCCACCGTGCGGCCGACCAGCACGGCGGACCTGGCCATCGGCAGCGACCGGAATCGGTCGATCAGACCCTTCTGCAGGTCCTCGGCCAGGCTCGCGCCGGTCACGGTGGACCCGAAGATGACCGTCTGGGCGAAGATCCCGGGCAGCAGGAACTCGGCGTAGCTGATGCCCTGCACGGCGATGGCGCTGCCGAAGACGTAGCGGAACAGCAGCACGAACATGATCGGCGACAGGGTGCTGAAGACGATCAGGTCCGGCACCCGCTTGACCTTGATCAGGTTCCGCTTGGTGATGGTCACGCCGTCCGCGAGGGCGGCCGTCACGGCGCTCATCGGTGTGCTCCTTCCGTCTCCGCCGCGGCGTGCCGACCGGTCGCCGGCGCTGCGGGTCGAACGCCGGCGCCCGCGGTGCCGCCGCCCGGCGCCGGACCGCCGGGCCCCGATCCGGTGCCGCGTCCACCGGCCGGGCCGCCGTCCGTGCTGTTCGCGCCGCTGGTGCCGCTGGTCGCGTCGGGCGTGCCGGTCCCGTCCTCCGCGGCGTGGCCGGTCAGGGCGAGGAAGACGTCGTCCAGGTCCGGGCGCCGCAGACCGACGTCGACCAGCTCGACCGCCGCGCCGTCCAACCGGGCCAGCGCGGTGGCCAGCACCTCGGCGCCGCCGGACACCGGCAGGGTGACCGTCCGGGTCTGCTGGTCCACCCGGGGCGGCTCGATGCCCAGTGGGGCGAGACGTTCGGCGACCACCGCGACCATGGCGGCGTCCGCGACGGTGAACTCCAGGCGCTGGCCGCCGACCGCCGCCTTGAGCTGGTCGCCGGTGCCGCGGGCGATCACCGTGCCGTGGTCGATGACCACCATGCTGTCGGCGAGCCGGTCGGCCTCCTCGAGGTACTGGGTGGTCAGCAGGATGGTCGTGCCGTCCTGCACCAGAGCGGCGATGAACTCCCACATGTCCTGCCGGCTGCGCGGGTCCAGGCCCGTCGTCGGCTCGTCCAGGAACAGCACGGGCGGCCGGGCGATGAGCGAGGCGGCGATGTCCAACCGGCGGCGCATGCCGCCCGAGTAGGTCTTCGCCGGCCGTCCGGCGGCGTCGACCAGGTCGAACCGCTCGAGCAGGTCGCCGGCGCGACGCCGGGACTCGGACCTGCCGAGCCGGTACAGCCGGCCGATCATCTCCAGGTTCTCGGCGCCGGTGAGGTACTCGTCGACCGCGGCGTACTGGCCGGTCAGTCCGATCCGGGACCGCACCTGGGCGGGCTGCGTGGCGACGTCGTAGCCGGCCACCACCGCCCGGCCGCCGTCCGCGGGCAGCAGCGTCGCCAGGATGCGGACCGCGGTGGTCTTACCGGCGCCGTTGGGGCCGAGCAGACCGAGCACCGTGCCCTGGGGCACCGTGAAGTCGACCCCCGCGAGGGCGGTCGTCTCCTTGAAGCGTTTGAGCAAACCCTCGACCTCGATGATGTCCGTCACACTTGGCGAGGGTACGGACCACCCCCGACAGTCACCGGACAGTTAGCCGCGGGCAACCGTTCTCGGTTCCCCGGGGGACCGGGCGGGCGCGACCACCCGTCCCGGCCGGCGGCGGTCGGGTACCGTCCGACGATGCCGTCGCCGCTCGATCCGGACACCATCCGCACCGCCCCGAAGGTGCTGCTGCACGATCACCTCGACGGCGGTCTGCGGCCCGCCACCCTGATCGAACTGGCCGAGGCGACCGGCTACGACGCGCTGCCCAGCACCGACGCGCGGGAGCTGGCCCGCTGGTTCGCCGAGTCGGCGTACTCGGGCTCGCTGGAGCGCTACCTCGAGACCTTCACGCACACCGTCGGCGTCATGCAGGACCGGGACTCGTTGGTCCGGGTGGCGTCGGAGTGCGCGCAGGACCTGGCCGCGGACGGCGTCGTCTACGCCGAGGTCCGCTTCGCTCCCGAGCTGCACGTGGAGCACGGGCTGGCCCTGCACGAGGTGGTCGAGGCCGTGCTCGACGGCTTCGCGGCGGGCAGCCGGGCCGCGGAGGCCGCCGGTCACCGCATCCGCGTGCGGGCCCTGCTCACCGCCATGCGGCACGCCGCCCGGTCGCGGGAGATCGCCGAGCTGGCCGTCGCCTACCGCGACCGCGAGGTCGCCGGATTCGACATCGCCGGCGCCGAGGCCGGTTTCCCGCCCACCCGGCACCTGGACGCGTTCGAGTTCCTGCGCCGGGAGAACGCCCACTTCACGATCCACGCCGGCGAGGCCTTCGGCCTGCCGTCCATCTGGGAGGCGCTGCAGTGGTGCGGCGCCGACCGGCTCGGCCACGGGGTCCGCATCGTCGACGACATCTCGCTGGCCTTCGACGGCACGGCGCACCTCGGCCGGCTCGCCGAGTACGTCCGCGACAAGCGCATCCCGCTCGAGATGTGCCCGACCTCGAACGTGCAGACGGCGGCGGCCGAGTCGATCGCCAAGCACCCCATCGGCATCCTCAAGGACCTGCGCTTCCGGGTCACCGTGAACACCGACAACCGGCTGATGAGCGGGTGCTCGATGACCAGCGAGATGGCGGCGCTGGTGGAGGCGTTCGACTACACCTGGGACGACCTGCAGTGGTTTACCGTGAACGCCATGAAGTCGGCCTTCCTGCCCTTCGACCAGCGCCTGCGGCTGATCGACGACGTCATCAAGCCCGGGTACGCCGCCCTGCTGGCCTGACGGCCGACGCCCGGTCCCGGACCGGGAATGCCGGCCCGGACCGGACGCGAGCGGTTACCGCGCCGGCGGGTCCCAGTCCAGCGACGCGGCGAACCGGGCCACCAGTTCCTGCCACTGCTCGGCCTCGTCGTCGAAGGGCGGCGCCGGCGGGAGCCGGCCGGGATCCGGCCGGGTGATCGCCCGCACCAGGCTGCCCAGCGGGGTGGCCGTGGACAGGGCGTCGGCGGTGGCCGTGTCCCGCCGGGCGGCCGCCGCGTCGGTGAGCAGCTCGACGGCCAGGTCGAGCCGCTCGGCGGGGACCGCGGCCGGGCCCGCGGCGAGCGCCTCGGTGAGCCCGTCGAGCTGGTAGCTGTTCTCCGGGCCGGCCACCACGACGGCGTCGCCACCGTCGATCGCGTCCCTGACCTGCGGCCAGATCTCCAGCGACGACAGCCGGTGGTCGGCGCCGGTGCCGGTGACGTAGTCCTCGAGGGCCTCGTCGCTGGAGAAGATCTGGATGCGGTCGCCGACCGCCAGGAACAGCGGCTCGTCGTCCAGGTAGCAGCGCAGCGTCCAGCCGGTGCGACCGTCGACGGCCACCTCGATGCAGTCGATGCCGATCTCGTCCCAGAACGCCAGCTCCGGGTCGCGTTCGCCCTCCTCGAGCTCGGCGACCTCGACGTCCTCCTCGGTCTCGTCCTCGAGCACCGCGTGGGTGGCGGCCGCCTCGGCCTGGGCGGTCTCCAGCAGCGCCGCGTCGACCGACGGCGTGGTCACCACCGAGTCGACCGCGTCGACCACCTTGTCCCAGTTCCGGACCACGGCGGCGCCGATGCCGTTCCAGAGCTTCTCGCCCTGCCGGCCGGAGAAGGCCGACTCGCCGAGCGGCAGGACCGAGAAGCCGTCGGCGGAGTCCAGCACCTCGTCGACGGCCGGAAGGTCGCACACCTCGGCCAGCGACCGCAGGATCGCGACCGTGTCGGTCATCTCGGCCAGCGTCCAGATGTCCGGCGTCTCGGCGACCAGGTCCGGCACGCCGACGATGTCGAAGCGGTGGTCGTCGTCGGGGACCAGCTCGTCGGTGAGCATCCGCGCCGCGGTCTCCCACTCGGGATGATCCGTGAGGTCGTGCTCGGCGTCCGACCGGATGAACGCCGCCAGGTGCGCCGGGTCCGGGAAGACGTAGATGTGGTCGCCGTGGCCGAGGAAGGCCTCCCACTCCTCGCCGTCCTCGCGCCAGCGCGGCGCCCAGAGCGTCAGGACGTTCCCGGCCGTCAGCCCGAGCTGGATCGGGACGATCTCCGCTGCCACCACGTGTCCTCTCGCCGGTGCCCGGGTCCCGGGCGGCCGTCAGGATATCGGCCGGCCGGGGACCGGCCCCGGCGCCGGGGTGCCGGCGGCACCGGGTCGCCGGCGCAGGGAGAGAGCGGGGGCCGCCGGCGACCCGGTGCCTTCAGACGGCGCGGACGGCGCCCTCCAGCACGGTCAGCGCCTCGTCCAGCAGGTCGTCGCCGATGACCAGCGGCGGCAGCAGCCGGATGACGTTGCCATAGGTGCCGCAGGTCAGCACGACCACACCGGCGTCGTGGCAGGCCCTGGCCACCGCGGCGGTGGTCGCCGTGTCGGGCTCCGTCGAGCCGCGCACGGTGAACTCGACGGCCAGCATGGCGCCGCGCCCGCGGACGTCGCCGATCCGTCCGGTGTCCTGCGCGAGCGCGCGGAGCCGGGGCAGCGCGGCGGCGCCGATCCGCCGGGCGGCCGCGGCGAGGTCCAGGGACCGCATGGTCTCGATGGCGGCGAGCGCGGCGGCGCAGGCGACGGGGTTGCCGGCGTAGGTGCCGCCCAGCCCGCCGCCGTGCACGGAGTCCATCAGGTCGGCGCGGCCGGTCACGCCGGCCAGCGGCAGCCCACCGGCGATGCCCTTGGCGGTGGTGACCATGTCCGGCACCACGCCCTCGTGGTCGCAGGCGAACCAGTCGCCGGTGCGGCAGAACCCGGTCTGGATCTCGTCGGCGACGAAGACCACGCCGTTGGCGGTGCACCACTGCGACAGGGCCGGCAGGAATCCCTCGGCCGGTACGACGAAACCGCCCTCGCCCTGGATCGGCTCGATGAGCACCGCGGCGATCGAGTCGGCGCCGATCTGCGCCTGCATGGCCGAGATGGCGCGCTCGGCGGCCTCCTTGCCGTCCAGTCCGTCGCGGAACGGGTACGACATCGGCATCCGGTAGATCTCGCCGGCGAACGGGCCGAAGCCCTTCTTGTAGGGCATGGCCTTGGCGGTCAACGCCATCGTCAGGTTCGTGCGCCCGTGGTACGCGTGGTCGAACACCACCACGGCCTGCCGCCCGGTCGCCGAGCGGGCGATCTTCACGGCGTTCTCCACGGCCTCGGCGCCGGAGTTGAACAGCGCGGACCGCTTGGTGTGCGCACCCGGCGTCAGCTCGTTGAGCGCCTCGGCGACCGCCACGTAGCCCTCGTACGGCGTGATGGTGAAGCAGGTGTGCGTGAAGTGGCCGACCGCCTCCCGGACCGCGTCGACCACCAGCGGCGCGGCGTTGCCCACCGACGTGACGGCGATGCCGGAGCCCAGGTCGATCAGCGAGTTGCCGTCGGCGTCGACCAGCACGCCGCCGTCCGCGTCGGTGATGAAGGCGGGCAGGCTGGACGACACCCCGGACGCCACGGCGGCCGCGCGGCGCGCCTGCAGCTCACGGGACCGGGGTCCGGGGACCTCGGTGACCAGCCGGCGTTCCTGCGGCAGGCGGAAGGTCGGGCCCGCAGCTGCTGCCGTACTGGCGGTGCTGGCGGTGGTGGCCGTGCTGGCGCTCATGCGATCTCCCCGATGGCGGACATGACGTGCTTGATGCGGGTGTAGTCCTCGAGTCCGTACATCGACAAATCCTTGCCGTAGCCCGAGTGTCCGAATCCGCCGTGCGGCATCTCGGCCACCAGCGGGATGTGCGTGTTGATCCAGACGCAGCCGAAGTTCAGCGCCGCCGCCATCCGCATCGCCCGGCCGTGGTCGCGGGTCCACACCGACGACGCCAGGCCGTACTGGGTGCCGTTCGCCCATGCCAGCGCCTGCCGCTCGTCCGAGAAGCGCTGCACGGTGATGACCGGCCCGAAGATCTCGTTCTGCACGGCCTCGTCGTCCTGGCGCAGGCCGGAGACCACGGTCGGTGCGTAGAAGTACCCCTGGTCGCCGACCGTGCGGCCGCCGGCGTCCAGCGAGGCGTGGTCGGGCAGCCGGTCGACGAAGCCGGAGACCTGGGCCAGCTGCCGCTCGTTGTTCACCGGACCGTAGAGCGCGTCGGTGCTCGACGGCGGACCGGTGATCGTGCCCCTGGCCTGCTCGGCGAGCGCGGCGACGAAGTCGTCGTGCACGCCGGGGGCGGCGAGCACCCGGGTGGCCGCGGTGCAGTCCTGCCCGGCGTTGAAGTAGCCCGCCACCGCGATCGCCTCGGCCGCGGCGGCCACGTCGGCGTCGTCGAAGACCACCACCGGCGCCTTGCCGCCCAGCTCCAGGTGCACCCGCTTGACGTCGGACGCGGCGGCCTGCGCGACCTGGATCCCGGCCCGGACGCTGCCGGTGATGGCGACCATCGCCGGGGTCGGGTGGGACACCAGTGCGGCACCGGTCTCCCGGTCACCCGCGACGACGTTCAGCACGCCCGGGGGCAGGAACTCGGCGGCCAGCTCGGCCAGCAGGAGCGTGGTGACCGGGGTGGTGTCGGACGGCTTGAGCACCACGGTGTTGCCCGCCGCCAGCGCCGGGCCGATCTTCCAGACCGCCATCATCAACGGGTAGTTCCACGGCGTCACCTGGCCGACGACGCCGACCGGTTCCCGGCGGACGAACGAGGTGTGCCCGGCCATGTACTCGGCGGCGGCCCGGCCCTCCAGCACCCGGGCGGCGCCGGCGAAGAACCGGAGCTGGTCCACGGCCGGCGGGAGCTCCTCGGACGCGGTCAGCGCCAAGGGCTTGCCGGTGTTCTGCGACTCGGCCGCGACGAACTCGTCGGCCCTGGCCTCCAGGGCGTCGGCGATCCGCAGCAGCGCCCGCTGCCGTTCCGAGGGCGTGGTGCGGCCCCAGCTCTCGAACGCCTCGGCCGCGGCGCCGTACGCCCGGTCGAGGTCGGCGGGGCCGGACACCGGCGCGGTGGCGTAGGCCGTGCCGGTGGACGGGTCGATCACCTCGCTCGTCCGGCCGTCCGCCGCCGGCACGAAGCTGCCGCCGACGAAGTTGCGCAGTTCCCGCAGGGGGGCCGTCATGGCTGTCCTTCCGTGGTCGCTGGCCGGCCGGTGCCGGCCGGTGCACCGGCCCCGCGGCGGGCCGGGTGGTGCCTGCAGTCTGCCGCTCCGGACCGGGCCGCCGCCCGCCGGAGGGGCCGGCCCGGGCCCCGGAACCCGGTGGCATCCCGTCGCCGGGCCGGGTCATGATGGTCGCGGCGCCGCCTCCGCGGCGCCCGGACCGGCGGCGACGAGAGCGGGGAGCGGACAGTGGCGGACGAGCACGGGGACACCGCACCGGAGCACAGCGACGGCGACACGGGCCAGGCGTCCGCCGAAGCGCCGACGGATCCCAAGGCGGCGTTCCGCGCCGTGCTGGCCCGCAAGCAGCAGGCCGCGGCGGCCCGGTCGTCGCACCTGGACGGGCACGGCGGGGTCGGCGGCGCGACGGCGAACCACAAGGCCACCCGCACCTTCCGCCGCAAGTCGGGCTGAGCCCGCGGCGGGCACCGGCCGGGCGAGCCGGCCGGTGCCCCGACTGAACGGGACCAGCTCAGAGGACGACGACGGAGCGCAGCACGTCGCCGTGGTGCATCTTCTCGAAGGCCGCCTCGATGTCGGTGAGCCCGATCTGCTCGGTGACGAACCGGTCCAGCGGCAGCCGGCCCTGCAGGTACAGGTCGATCAGCACGGGGAAGTCCCGGGTGGGCAGGCAGTCCCCGTACCAGGAGCTCTTGAGGCTGCCGCCGCGGCCGAAGACGTCGATGAGCGGGATCTCGAGCTGCGCCGCCGGGTTGGGGACGCCGACCAGGACGACCGTGCCGGCCAGGTCGCGCAGGTAGAACGCCTGCTTCCAGGTCTGCGGCAGCCCGACGGCGTCGATCGCCACGTCCACGCCGAAACCGCCGGTCAGTGCCTGCACCTGCTCGACGACGTCGCCGTCGGAGGCCAGCACGGTGTGCGTGGCGCCGAACTCCCTGGCCCAATCCAGCTTCCGCTGGTCCGTGTCGATCGCGATGACGGTGTGCGCGCCGACCAGCCGGGCGCCGGCGATGGCGGCGTCGCCGACCCCGCCGCAGCCGATGACCGCGACGCTGTCGTTGCGGGTGACGGCCCCGGTGTTGATGGCGGCGCCGATGCCGGCCATGACGCCGCAACCGAGCAGCCCGGCGACGGTCGCGGGGGCCGCGGAGTCGACCTTGGTGCACTGGCCGGCGGCGACGAGCGTCTTCTCGACGAACGCGCCGATGCCTAGGGCGGGGGACAGCTCGGTGCCGTCCTCCAGCGTCATCTTCTGCCGGGCGTTGTGGGTGTTGAAGCAGTACCAGGGCCGGCCGCGGCGGCAGGCGCGGCACTCGCCGCACACCGCGCGCCAGTTGAGGATCACGTAGTCGCCGGGCTGCACCTCGGTGACGCCGTCGCCCACCGACTCGACCACGCCGGCCGCCTCGTGGCCGAGCAGGTACGGGTAGTCGTCGCCGATGCCGCCGGTCTTGTAGTGCAGGTCGGTGTGGCACACCCCGCAGGCCTGGATCTGCACCACCGCCTCGCCGGGCCCGGGGTCCGGCACGACGATCGTGGTCAGCTCGACCGGGGCGTCCTTGGCCCGGGAGATGACACCCTGCACGGTCTGCGGCATTTGCTGGCTCCTCGGTGATCCGGCGGGACGGGCGGCGACGGGACGGGCGGGCCGGACCCGGACCGGTCCGGGTCGACGCCCGCGACGGCGCCGTGCGCGACTGTAGCCAGGTCCGGCCGGCGCGGCTGCAGTGTCCCCGCCGCCGGTCTCAGCGGCCCGGCAGCGCCGCGCGGTCGGCCGACCGGGCGTACCGGTGCGCCGCGGCCCGCTGGACCGACCGGGCCAGCGGGGCGGCCGCCCGCATCCACCAGGTGGCCTCGCGGGACATGGCGGTCACGGTCAGCACGAGGCGCCCCGAGGCGGTGTCGAGGTCCAGCTGGAAGCGTTCCTCACCGGTCTCCGGGTGGCCGGGCAGGCTGCCGTACGCCCACCCTCGGGTCGTCGGTCCGTGCACGACGTCCACCACCCGGACCGGTGCGGTGATCCGCAGCGGGCCGACGCCCAGCCGGAGCAGCGCGACGGCACCCTGGCGGACCACCGGCGACGACGCGGCCACCCGGCCGACCGAACGCTGCGGGCCCCACCCGAACAGCGCGACCGCCGCGAGGTCCAGGTCCGCCTCCGGCGGCAACCGGTGACGGACGCGGAGCAGGCGCAGGCCCGCCGGTGCGACGTCGCCCGCCGTGCAGCCGGGGGTGGGGTAGGTGAAGGGCAGCTCGCGGAGCCGGTCCGCGTCGGCGGCGGACAGCACGGACAGCCGGCGCCCCGCCGGGGCGTCTGTCACGAGCGTCCGCCCCGGGCGTCGACCCGGCGTGGGCTGCCGGTCACCGGATGCGGGCGACCCCGGTCATGCCCTCGCGGGTGTGCACCTTGACCCGGCCGCGGCCGTGCGGCTCGCCCAGTCCCAGCTCGTGCGCGTCGAGGCGGTCCCAGCCCTCGAAGTCGGTCACCGGCAGGCCCTTGCTCTCCAGCAGGGCCTTGACGGCGTCGCGGCTGCGCTGCGGGGCGCGGGTCAGGGTCGGCGCGTCGGCGAGCAGGTGGCCGACGGTCTCGGCGGCGTCGGACTTGGTGTGCCCGATGAGCCCCACCGGACCGCGCTTGACCCAGCCGGTGGCGTAGGTGGCCGGCAGCGGCTCGCCGTCCAGGTCCAGCACCCGGCCGCCTGCGTTGGGCAGCACCAGCTTCACGGTGTCGAACGGGAGGTCCTCGATGGACTCGGAGCGGTAGCCGACGGCGCGGTACACCGCCTGCACCTCCCAGTCGGTGAACTCGCCGGTGCCGCGGACGTTGCCGCCGCCGGTCAGCTCCTGGTGCTCGGTCCGCAGACCGACGACATGCCCGTCCTCACCCAGGATCTCGATCGGGTTCTCGAGGAAGTGGATGTGGATGCGGCGGTGCGGTCCGGGCTCCGGGTCCCGCATGGCCCACTCGGACAGCACGTCGACCACCATGCGCAGCGACTTCGACTGCCCCAGCGCCGCTTCCGACGCCGCGTCGAACTCCATGCCCTCCGGGGCGACGACCACCTGCACATTGGGGGAGTGGTCCAGCTCGCGCAGTTCGACCGGCGTGAACTTGGCCTGCGCCGGCCCGCGGCGGGCGAACATGTGGACGTCGGTGACGGCCGAGTTGCGCAGCACCTCGTGCACGTGCGCCGGGATGTCGGTGTACAGCAGCTCGTCGCCGGTCCGGGCGAGCAGCCGGGCGACGTCCAGACCGACGTTGCCGACGCCGATCACGGCGACCGACCGGGCGTGGGTGAGGTCCCAGACCTGCTCCCGGTCGGGGTGGGAGTCGTAGAAGGCGACGAAGTCGGCGGCGCCGTACGAACCGTGCAGGTCCTCACCGGGGATGCCGATCGACCGGTCGCGCTCGGCGCCGGTGGCGAACACGATCGCGTCGTAGTACGTCCGCAGCTCGTCGACCTTCAGATCCGCGCCGACGTGCACGTTGCCGAAGAACTGGATGCGCGGGTTCTCCATGACCCGGTGCAGCGCGACGATGATCTGCTTGATCCGGGGGTGGTCCGGGGCGACCCCGTACCGGATCAGCCCGTAGGGGGTGGGCAGCCGGTCGAAGATGTCGACGGTGGCGGACGGGTCCCGCGTGGTCAGGATGTCGGCGGCGTAGATCCCGGCAGGCCCCGCACCCACGACGGCGACCCGCAGGCCGCCGGTGGCCGCCGCGTCGGCAGCCGGTGCCGGGGTGTCGGCGGCGGACTCGGACAGCGCGGGCATGCATGCTCCTGCGGAACTGGGGTGCGCGGCGCGCACGGACGTTAGGTGACCCTCACAGGGTACGAGAGGACGACGGCGAACCCCACACCGTCGACCGGCCCCGACGCCGCCGGTGCGGCAGATGACGCTTGCTGTGACCAAGCTCATCGGCGCCGGCCGGCGCGGGGCGGCCGCCGGCCCGGGCAGCGGACCTGCCGTCAGTAGCCGCCGCCGCCGGTCAGCGAGACCGCGCCGGTGGGGTGCCAGACCGTCTTGACCTCGAGGAAGGCGCGCAGCCGGGCGGTACCGGGCGGGGCGGTCCAGTCCGAGCCGGTGGGGACGTGGACGCGCTTGACGGTGCCGGCGGCGGCGCGCTCCAGGTCGGCGCGCAACTCGGCGCCCGCCCCGGTCAGGTCCAGCGCGTCGACGTCGCCGTGGGCCGCCAGGTGCGGGGCGATCTCGGCCGGGTCACCGGTGAGGATGTTGACCACGCCCCCCGGCAGATCGGAGGTGGCCAGCACCTCGGCCAGGGCGATGGCCGGCAAGGGGTGGTCCGGCGCCGCGAGGACCACCACGGTGTTGCCCGACGCGATGATCGGGGCGACCACCGACACCAGCCCGAGCAGGGCGTCGTCGGGCGGGGCCAGCGCCGCCACCACGCCGGTGGGCTCCGGCACCGAGAACGAGAAGTACGGGCCGGCGACCGGGTTGGCGCTGCCCCACACCGCGGCCAGCTTGTCGGTCCAGCCCGCGAAGTGCACGATCCGGTCCACCGCGGCGTCGACGGCCGCACCGGCCGCCGCCGGGTCGGCGCCGTCACCGGTGACCAGGAGGTCGACGAACTGCGCGCGCCGGCCCTCGAGCATCTCGGCGATCCGGTACACCACCTGGCCGCGGTTGTACGCGGTGGTGCCGGCCCAGCCGCGGAACGCCTTGCGGGCCGCCACCACGGCGTCCCGGGCGTCCTTGCGGGAGGCCCGGGCGACGTTGGCGAGGAACTCGCCGCCCGGCCCGCGGACCGGGTAGGTGCGGCCCGACTCGGACCGCGGGAAGGCCCCGCCGACGAACAGCTTGTAGGTCTTGGCGACCGGAAGTCGTTGCTGGCTCACGCCTGTGCTCCCTCGTCGGACCGCAGGTACGCCGCCAGGCCGGCCCTGCCGCCCTCGCGACCGAAACCCGACTCCCGGTACCCGCCGAACGCGGCGGTGGGGTCGAACCTGTTGAAGGTGTTGGCCCAGACCACGCCGGCCCGCAGCGCGGAGGCCATGCCCAGGATCCGCGAGCCCTTCTCGGTCCAGACGCCGGCCGACAGCCCGTACGGCGTGTTGTTGGCCTTGGCGACCGCCTCGTCCGGGGTGCGGAAGGTCAGCACGGACAGCACCGGGCCGAAGATCTCGTCCCGGGCGATCCGCATGGACTGCGTGACGCCGCTGAACACCGTCGGCGGGAAGAAGTACCCGCGGTCCGGCAGCGGGCACGGCGACGTCCAGCGCTGCGCGCCCTCGAGGTCGCCGGTGGCGGACAGCTCGGTGATGCGCTGCAGCTGTTCCGCGGAGTTGACCGCGCCGACGTCGGTGTTCTTGTCCATGGGATCTCCGAGCCGCAGCGTCGAGATCCGCAGGCGCAGCTTGTCCAGCACCTCGTCGGCGACCGACTCCTGCACCAGCAGGCGGGAGCCCGCGCAGCAGACGTGACCCTGGTTGAAGAAGATGCCGTTGACGATGCCCTCGACCGCCTGGTCCAGCGGCGCGTCGTCGAACACGATGTTGGCCGCCTTGCCGCCCAGCTCCAGGGTGAGCGCGCGCCCGGTGCCGGCCAGCGCGGACTGGATCTGCCGGCCGACCTCGGTCGACCCGGTGAAGGCGACCTTGTCGATGCCCGGGTGGCGGACCAGGGCCTGCCCCACGTCGCCGGCGCCGGGCAGGATGTTCACCACGCCGTCGGGAAGTCCGGCGTCGGCGAGGATCTCGGCCAGGACCAGCGCCGTCAGCGGGGTCGTCTCGGCCGGCTTGAGCACCACGGTGTTGCCCGCGGCCAGCGCCGGGGCGATCTTCCAGGCCGCCATCAGCAACGGGAAGTTCCACGGGATGACCTGGCCCACCACGCCCAACGGCCGCGGGGCGGGGCCGAGGCCCGCGTGTGCCAGCTTGTCCGCCCAGCCGGCGTGGTAGAAGAAGTGCGCCGACGCGGTGGGGACGTCGACGTCGCGGGACTCCTTGATCGGCTTGCCGTTGTCCAGGGTCTCCACCACGGCCAACTCGCGGGCGCGCTCGGCGATGCCGCGGGCGATGCGGAACAGGTACTTGCCCCGCTCGGCGGCCGGCATGGCCGACCACGGGCCCTCGTACGCCCGACGGGCGGCCGTGACGGCCCGGTCCACGTCGGCCGCGGAGGCGGTGGAGACGGTGGCCAGCGGCTCCTCGGTGGCCGGGTTGACCGACGTCAGGTCGTCGCCCTGGCCGTCGACGAAGTCGCCGTCCAGGTACATGCGGTAGCGGTCCCGGATCCGGCCGATGGCGGCCGACTCCGGTGCGGGGGCGTAGTCCCACTCCAGCGCGGAGCCGGGCGTGGGATGGGGGGCGATCGCCGTCATGTCAGTCCACCGTCACGTAGTCGGGTCCGCTGTAGTGGCCCTCGCGTTGCGTCCGGCGCTGCAGCAACAGGTCGTTGAGCAGCGACGACGCGCCGAAGCGGAACAGGTAGGGGTCCAGCCATGCCGGGCCGGCGACCTCGTTGACCGCCACCAGGTGCCGGACGGCGTCCTTGGTGGTGCGGATGCCGCCGGCCGGCTTGACCGCGCGGTACTCGCCGGTGCGGGCGTGCCAGTCGGCGACCGCCTGCAGCAGGACCTGGGTGACCGGCAGCGTCGCCGCGGGGGACACCTTGCCGGTCGAGGTCTTCACGAAGTCGCCGCCGGCCAGCAGCGCGAGCCACGCCGCGCGGCGGACGTTGTCGTAGGTGCCCAGCTCGCCGGTCTCCAGGATGACCTTGAGGCGGCGCCCGGCGCAGGCCTGCCGGACGGCGACGATCTGGTCGAAGACCTCGCCGAAGCGGCCCGCCAGGAAGGCGCCGCGGTCGATCACCATGTCGATCTCGGTCGCGCCGGCGTCCACGGCGGACCGGACGTCGGCCAGCTTGACGGCCAGCGCGGCTCTTCCGGAGGGGAACGCGGTCGCCACCGAGGCGACGCCGACGCCGCTGCCGGCCAGCTGCTCGGCGGCCACCGCGACCAGGTCGGGGTAGACGCAGACGGCGGCGACGGACGGGACGCCCGGCTGCGCAGGATCGGGACGGCGGGCCTTGGCGGCCAGCGACCGGACCTTGCCGGGGGTGTCCGCGCCCTCGAGCGTCGTCAGGTCGACCATCGAGATGGCCAGGTCGATGGCCTGCAGCTTGCTGTTCTTCTTGATCGAGCGGGTGGCCAGGCCGGCCGCACGCTGCTCGAGGCCGACCGGGTCGATGCCGGGCAGTCCGCGCAGGAACCGGCGCAGCGACGAGTCGTCGCGGGTGGCGTCGGACAGTTCGGCGTCGGTGCGCAGCCCGGGCGACGGGGCGGGACGCTGCTGCAGCCCCCCGGCCGTCCCGGCGGTGCCCGCGGGCAGTGCGGGGGTGGTGGCGTCCGGCCCGGCGCCGGGCTCGGCGAGCGCCGCGGCGCCGCCCTGCGGCCGTGCGGTGTCCATCGGGGCAGTCTAGGTCCGCAAGCCCGGGCCGGGCGGGGCGGCGACGGCCGTCCCGGTCGCGGGCGGTCGACTACCGTGCAGCCATCGGGCGGTGCCCGCAGTCCCGCCCGACCGAGCGTCAGGAGCCCGCGATGCCGTCGCCGCACGAGGTCCCGGCGGGGCTGCCCGTCACCGTCGTCGACCACCCGCTGGCCGTCGCCCGGCTGTCGACGATGCGGGACGCCCGGACGGACAACGCGACGTTCCGCGCCGCGCTGCGCGAGCTGACCCTGATGCTGATCTACGAGGCGACCCGGGACCTGGCGGTCGAGCGCTTCGCCATCCACACCCCGGTGGCCAGGACGTCGGCCGTGCGGCTGGCGAACCCGCCGCTGCTGGTGCCGGTGCTGCGCGCCGGCCTGGGCATGGCCGACCAGGCGCACGCGCTGATCCCGGAGGCGCAGATGGGGTTCGTCGGGCTGGCCAGGGACGAGACCACGCTGCAGCCGACGCCCTACATGGAGTCGCTGCCCGAGACGCTGGCCGGCCGGCCGGTGTACGTCCTGGACCCCATGCTGGCCACCGGCGGGTCGATGGTGCACACCATCGAGCTCTTGACCGCGCGCGGCGCCACCGACGTCACGGCGATCTGCGCGCTGGCGGCACCGGAGGGCCTGGCCACCCTGGCGTCGGCCGGGCTGCCGGTGCGGGTGGTCACCGCGTCGGTCGACGAGCGGCTCAACGACTCCGGGTACATCGTCCCCGGTCTCGGTGACGCCGGGGACCGGCAGTTCGGGTCGGTGTGACCGGCGACCAGCGGCAGCGGAACGGTGCGTGCGCACCGTCCCGGTCCCTGCCAATCCTGACAGTGCTCGTGGCTCGGCCGTTCTGGTCGCGATCCCGATGCAACCCCGGACGGCATCCGCCGCGTCCTGCAGGTGTGACGACCACATCCGCCCGTCCCCCGGCACCCCGCTCCGCGCCCGACGCCCCGCCCCGGCAGCCGGCGACCGGCGCCCCCGCCTCGCCCCGCACGGGCCCGGTCGGTCGCCGGACGTCCTGGCTGCTCGCCTGCCGGGTGGCGGTCGCCGGCGCCGTGGCCGCGGCGGTGCTGGCCGGCTGTGCCGGGCAGGCACCCGCGGGCGGCTCCGCCGGGAGCACGACGGCCTCGTCGCCGGCACCGGCCTCGTCGCCGGCACCGGCCTCGTCGCCGGCACCGGCCTCGTCGCCGGCACCGGCCACGTCGTCCGCGCCGGCCACCGGAACACCGGGTGCCGCCGGGTCGACCGCTGCTGCGGGCTCCGGCTCGTCGGCGGCGGACGGCTCGTCCGCGGGCGGCTCCGCCACGACGGCCGGTCCGTCCGGCCTTGGCACGGCGGGCTCGCCGAGCGGGTCGGGAGCCGGATCCGGGTCCGCCGCGAGCCCCCTGCCGGCCGGCCGGTGGATCGCCACGTCGATCACCGGGCACCGGCTGGCGGCCGGTTCCACGCTGACCGTGGACTTCGCCGGCGACCGGCTGTCCGCGGACGCAGGTTGCAACATTCACTCCGCCACGGTGGTGTTGCGCGACGGCCGGTTGGCGGTGTCGGACGTCGTCGCCTCGGACATGGCCTGTCCGGGCGCCCGCGGGGCGGACGACGCCTGGCTGGCACGGTTCCTGGCCGCCGGTCCGGAGTACCGGCGCGACGGCGGGACCGTCGTGCTCTCCGCGACCGGGGCGACCGTCCGGCTCGAGGCCGAGCAGCCGCGCCGGCTGACCGGGACGCAGTGGGTGCTCGACGGGCTCGTCACCGGGGACACCGTGTCCAGCGTCCCGGGCGGACTGGCACCCACCGTGGTGCTGTCCCGTGACCAGCTCCAGATCTCCGGAGCCTGCAACAGCGGGAGCGGCCCGGTCACGGTCACCGAGGACGAGTTGCGGATCGGGTCGGTGATCACCACGCAGCGGGCGTGCGGCGGGGCGAGGGACGACGTGGACCGCGCCCTGCTCGCCGTCATCCGCGGGACGGTGGCGTACCGAGTCGACGGCAACCGGCTCACGGTCACCGCGGAGGACGGCCGCGGGCTGGTGTTCGCCGCGGCCCAGGAGCCGGTGCCAGGGCCGGCGGGCAGGCCGACGACGGGGACCCCGCTGCCCGGCCTGTCGATCACGGCCGGAACCCCGCCGCCGCGGTCGACCGCCCCCGGCTCCGGCCCGGCCGGCCCGGGCCTCGATCCGACCAAGTCCCCGGGTCCGGACGCCACGATCCCCGAGGGTCCCGGCATGCGCCGCTGACCGTCCCGGCGAGGCCCCGGTCCGACGGCGGTGGTCGGCCATCGGGACGGGCGTGCTGTGATGCCAGCCGCGGGACCGGTCGCCGGCCCCGCGGGGTGTCCCGGCCGGCGGGGGGCCGGAGGGAGCGGCGCGGGTGACGCTGTGGCAGCTGGTCCTGCTGGCGGTGGCCGGGGTGGGTGCCGGCGTGATCGGCTCGACCGCCGGGTTGGCGTCGCTGGTGTCGTTCCCGGCGCTGCTGGCGCTGGGACTGCCGCCGGTGGTCGCCAACGTCACCAACACCGTGGCGCTGATCGGCAGCTCGGTCGGCTCGGTGTCCCGGTCCCGCGCCGAGCTCCGCGGGCTGGGCGGCGCGGTGCGGCGGGCGGTGCCGCTGGCCGTGCTGGGCGGCGCCGTCGGTGGGACGCTGCTGCTGACCACGCCGTCCTCGGCGTTCGACGTGGTGGTGCCGTACCTGGTGGCGCTGGCGTCGGTGCTGCTGCTGGCCGCCCCGCGGATCCGCACGCTGCGCTCGGCGGCGACCCACCCGGAGCGCCCGCGACCGGCCGCGCACACCGGGCCGGTGGTCGCGGGCGGCCTGTTCCTGGCCTACGTCTACGGCGGCTACTTCGGCGCCGCGGCCGGGGTCATGGTGCTGGCGCTGCTGGTCGTCGGCACCGACCTGGTGCTCCCGCGGGCGACCGCGCTGCGGAACCTGTTGATGGGGGCGGCCAACGCCACGGCCGCGGTGCTGTTCGCCGTCTCCGGCGACGTGCGGTGGGCGGCGGTGCTGCCGCTGGGCATCGGCTGCCTGGTCGGCGGGGCGCTCGGCCCGACGCTGGTCCGCCGGGTCCCGCCCACCGTGCTGCGGGTCGTCGTCGCGCTGGCCGGGCTGGCGCTGGCCGTCCGGCTGTGGCTCACGTGACGGCCTGAGCGGTGTGCCGGCGGGGCGGCCCGAGGCGGCCACCAGGTCGCCGAGGAAGCGGGGCGCGGTCAGGCCGGGGCCAGGCCGACCGCGGCTTCGACCGCCGCCCGCAGGTCGTCCAGCCGGGCCTGCGCCCGGGCGCGCAGCGGGGCGAGATCGCCCGTCCCGGGCGGCACCGGGTCGACCACCTGCAGGTAGCACTTGAGCTTGGGCTCGGTCCCGGACGGCCGGACGACGACGCGCTGGGTGGCGGTGCGCAGCACCAGCCCGTCGGTGCGGGGCAGGAGATCCTCGACGGACTCCACCCGCTCGCCGGCCAGCCGGTCCGGCGGCGCGGCCCGCAGCCGGCGCAGGGCGTCGCCGATCAGCGACAGGTCGGTGACCCGGACCGACAGCGCACCGGTGGTGTACAGCCCGTCCCGGCGGGCCAGCTCGTCCAGCCGGTCCTGCACCGTGCGGCCCTCCGACTTGAGCGTCGCCACCAGGTCGCAGGCCAGCACGGCCGCCGAGATGCCGTCCTTGTCCCGCACCGCGTCCGGGTCGACGGCCAGTCCCAGCGCCTCCTCGTACCCGAAGACGAGCCCGGTGCCGGCGCCGTCCCCGGCGCGGACGATCCACTTGAACCCGGTGAGGGTCTCGTCGTGGCGGGCGCCGTGCGCGCCGGCCACCGCCCGCAGCTGCTCGGACGAGACGATGGTCGTCGCGACCAGGGGATCGGGGTGCGCCGTGCGGTCCAGCCGGCGCAGCAGGTGGTCGCCGAGCAGGGTGCCGGTCTCGTCGCCGCTGAGCATCCGCCACCCGGACCCGGTGGGGACGCCGATGCTGCACCGGTCGGCGTCCGGGTCGTTGGCCACCGCGACGTCCGCGCCGATCCGCGCGGCCAGGTCGAGCAGCAGGTCGCAGGCGCCGGGTTCCTCGGGATTGGGGAAGACCACGGTCGGGAAGTCCGGGTCGGGGCGCTCCTGCTCGGGCACCTGGTGCACGTCGGTGATGCCGGCCAGCGCCAGGGTGTCCACCAGGAGCGCGGCGCCGACGCCGTGCAGCGCGGTCGCCGCCACCCGCAGCGCGGTGGCGGCCGGGACGGTGGCCACCGCGGCCGCGCGCCGGCGGTACGACTCGACGAGGTCCGGCGGCCAGGGCTGCGGCTCGCCGCCGGTGTCGATGTCCCGGGCCGGTCCCGCGGACCGGATGGCGTTCTCGATGTCACCGTCGGCGGGACCCACCAGCTGCGTGCCGCCGCGCAAATAGACCTTCAGGCCGTTGTCCTGCGGCGGGTTGTGCGAGGCGGTGACCTGGATGCCGGCCGCGGCGGCCAGCGCCCGGGTGGCGTAGGCGGTGACCGGCGTCGGGACCGGACCGGACGCCAGCAGCGCCGGGAAGCCGGCGGCGGCCAGCACCCCGGCGACGTCCCGGGCGAACTCGGACGACCGGTGTCGCGCGTCGAAGCCCACCACCACGCGGTCCACGTCGCCCTGCTCGCGCAGGTACCGGGCGACGCCGGCCGCGGCCCGCCGCACGGTGGCCAGGTTCATGCCGCCCGGGCCGGCGCGCAGCGCGCCGCGCAGCCCGGCCGTGCCGAAGGCCAGGGGCGCCCGCATCCGGTCGGCGAGTTCGGCCGCGGCGTCGCCGTCGTCGCCGGCCCGGTCGAGGAGCTGCTGCAGTTCGGCGCGGTCGCCCGGGTGCGGGTCGTCCGCGATCCAGGCCAGGGTGGCGGTCCGCAGATCGGGGGTCAGGGCGCCGGACCCGGTCACGCCTGCGCCACCACCTCGGCCAGCAGGGCACCCATCCGTCCGGCCGCCTCCCGCCCGGTCTGCAGCACCTCCTGGTGGTCCAGCGCCTGCCCGGTCATCCCGGCGGCCATGTTCGTCACCAGCGACACCCCGAAGACCTCGGCGCCCGCGGCCCGGGCGGCGATCGCCTCCAGCACCGTGGACATGCCGACCAGGTCGGCGCCCAGGGTGCGCAGCATGCGGATCTCTGCCGGTGTCTCGAAGTGCGGCCCGGGCAGCTGGGCGTAGACGCCCTCCTCGAGCGACGGGTCGATGCTCCGGGCCAGCGCCCGCAGCCGGGGCGACCACAGGTCGGTCAGGTCCACGAACTGCGCGCCCACCAGCGGCGAGGTGGCGGTCAGGTTCAGGTGGTCGCTGATCAGCACCGGCTGGCCGGGCGACATGCTCTCGCGCAGCCCGCCGGCCGCGTTGGTGAGCACGACCAGCCGCGCGCCGGCGGCGGTGGCGGTGCGCACGGCATGCACCACCGAGGCGACCCCACGCCCCTCGTACAGGTGGGTGCGGCCCTGGAAGACCAGCGCCCGCTTACCGGCGATCGGGACGGACCGCAGCGTGCCGGCATGGCCCTCGACGCCGGGCGGGCGGAAGCCGGGCAGGTGCTCGGTCGCCAGCTCCGCGGTCGGGGTGCCGAGGGCGTCCGCGGCCGGTCCCCACCCCGAGCCCAGGACCAGGGCGACGTCGTGGTGCAGCACCCCGGTGGCCCGAGCGAGCAGCGCGGCCGCCTCCTCCGCCGTGGCGCGGCTGTTCTCCGGCGAATCGGTCGTCACCGGCGGAGCCTAACCGGGGCGCCCCGGGGTGAGGGCGGTGTGCGGGGCCGCTGCCGGGCCGTCCGTGGACCGGGCAGCCGAGCCGTCCGAGGACAGGGCCGCCGGGGCGTCGGTCGACAGGCCGGCCGGGGCGTCGGTCGACATGGCGGCCGGAGCGTCTGTGGAGCGGGCGGCCGCCGCCGCGGCGGGCGGGCTGCCCTCGCCCGCCGTGGACCGGGCCAGCGCGGCGATCGCGCGCACCCCGAAGAAGCCGCCGGCGGCGGCGAGCAGGGCGACCAGCACGGCCGCGACCACCAGCCGCCGCCCGCGCAGCGGTGGCCGCACGGTCGGTGCCGGCAGCGCCGGCAGGGCGGCGGCCGCCGCGGCCGCGGAGGTGCCGGCCCACGGCGGCGGCGGCAGCGCACGGCCGGCACCGCCGGCACCGCCGGCACTGCCGGCACCGCCGGCCCACGGCGGCGGCGGCAGCCCGGCCGGCCGTGCCGGGCGACCCGGGCGGGTCGCGGTGGGGCCGGCCGCGCGGTCCACCGGGGCCCGCCCGGACGGGGACGCCGGCCCCGGTGGCGCCTGGCGCGCCGCCCGCGGCGCCGCGGGTCCGGGCCGGGCGGCCCGGGGGATCAGCCGCTCGCCCATCGGGTCGTCGTCGAGCTGGCGCAGCAGGTGCAGCGCCTGCGACACGGTCATCCGCGCCGCCGGGTCCTTGACGAGCAGGCCGTCGATCAGCGGTCCGAGCCGGCCGGCGGCCGGGTGCGGCGGCACCGGGTCCTGCACCACCGCGGACAGCGTCCGGAACGGGTCGCCGCCGTCGAACGGCGGCACGCCCTGCACGCAGGCGAACAGCAGCGCCCCCAGCCCCCAGGCGTCGGCCATCGCGGTGGCGGGCCGGCCGCCGGCCACCTCGGGAGCGATGTACGCGGGCGATCCGAGAAGCAGCCCGGTCGCGGTCAGGGTCTGCTCGCCGATGGTCCGGGCGATGCCGAAGTCGGTGAGCTTGACCCGCCCGTCCCGGCAGAGCAGCACGTTGCCCGGCTTGACGTCCCGGTGCGTCACCCCGGCGGCGTGGGCCGCCACCAGGCCGGCCGCCACCCCGCGTCCCACGGTGGTCGCGGCGCCGTCGTCCAGCGGTCCCTCCTGCAGCACCTCCGCGAGCGACCGCGCATCCAGCAGTTCCATGACGATCGCCGGCGCGTGCCCGATGGAGAGCAGGTCGAAGATCGTGACGACGTGCGGGTCGGAGACCGACGCGACCGCCCTGGCCTCCCGCATGGCCCGGTCGGCGACCTGGTCGGCCTCCGACACGGGCACCCCGCGCGGCAGGTCGACCTCCTTGATCGCCACCCAGCGGTGCAGCGCCTCGTCGTGCGCGGCCCAGACCGTGCCCATGGCACCGCGGCCCAGCACGCGCTCGAGCCGGTACCGGCCGGCGAGGTACCGGGGGGCCGGGTGCGAGCCGGACCGGCCGGTGGCCGGTCGGGCGGCCGGCGCCCCGGCGCGCGGGGCAGCGGCTGCAGGGGGTCCGGCCGGCCGGTCCGCGCTGGTCACGCGGTCCATTGTGGTGTCCGGCGGGGCCGCCGGCGGCGACCCGGCCGCGGTGCGCCGCGGATCCGCGGGCCGGCCGGTGGTCCGGAGCGCGCCGGACCCGCCGTCGTGCAGCCAGCACGCAGCAGGCCCGGTTGCGTATGCGCGGTGCACACCGGGCCCGGGCGCCCCGTTCCTAGGGTGAGCGCCACACCGGCCAGCAGATCGGAGATCCCATGGGCTCGTACCGCGTCTCGATGGACATCGGCGGGACCTTCACCGACGTCGTCACCTACGACGAGGACACCGGCACCTTCGCCGCCGGCAAGGCCTCCACCACCCCCGGCAACCTGTCCGAGGGGGTGCTGGAGGGACTGGGGTCGGTGATCGGCCGGACGTCGGACATCGGTTTCCTGGTCCACGGCACCACCCAGGGCCTCAACGCCTTCCTGGAGCGCCGCGGCGTCAAGGTGCTGCTGCTCGGCACCGCCGGCGCCGAGGACAGCTACCACATCGCGCGCGGTCCGCGGACCCGCCTGTACGACCTGCACTACCGCAAGCCTGAGCCGCTCGTGCCGCGCCGCGACGTCCGCGGCATCGGCGGCCGGATCGCGGCCGACGGCAGCGAACTCGAGCCGCTGGACGAGGCCGCCGTGCGGCTGGCGGCGGCGGACGTCCGCGCCCAGGGCCACGGCGCGGTCGCGGTGGCGTTCCTGTTCAGCTACAAGAACCCGGCGCACGAGCTGCGGGCCAGGGAGATCCTGCTCGCCGAGCTCGGCGACGACTTCACCGTCTCGCTCTCGCACGAGGCCGCCAAGGAGTGGCGTGAGTACGAGCGCACCTCGTCCGCCGTGGTGGAGAGCTACACCGGCCCGATCGTGCGGCGCTACCTGCTCGAGCTCGAGGACCGGCTGCGCAGCGACGGTCTCGGCGTCCCGCTGCACGTCATGCAGTCCTCCGGCGGCATCCTGACGGCCGAGTCGGCGCGTGCCCGGCCGCTGCAGACCCTGCTGTCCGGACCGGTCGGTGGCGCCATCGCCTGCGCCGAGCTATCGCGACAGTCGGGACGCCGCAATCTGATCGGCGTCGACATGGGCGGGACGTCGTTCGACGTCTCGCTGATCGTCGACGGCGAACCCGACGTGTCCGCGGAGGCCCAGCTCGAGGGCCTGCCGATGCTGATGAGCGTGGTCAACATCCACACCGTCGGGGCCGGCGGCGGCTCGGTCGCCTGGTCCGAGGCCGGTGGCCTGCGGGTCGGCCCGCGCTCGGCGGGTGCCCGGCCGGGCCCGGCCTGCTACGGCCGGGGCGGCACCGAGCCGACCGTGACCGACGCCAACCTGGTGCTGGGCCGGATCGACCCGGAGGGCTTCGCCGGCGGGCAGATGACCCTGGACACCGACGCGGCCAAGACCGCGGTCGCCGCCCTGGGCGAGAGCTTCGGCCTGGACACCACCGAGATGGCCGAGGGCATCTGCACCGTCGCCAATTCCAAGAT
Source organism: Nakamurella endophytica (assembly GCF_014646215.1). GTDB lineage: Bacteria > Actinomycetota > Actinomycetes > Mycobacteriales > Nakamurellaceae > Nakamurella > Nakamurella endophytica. Next base: position 145,914 of record NZ_BMNA01000004.1, on the reverse strand, counting down.
GGCGCAGGCGATCCGCACGATCACCGTGTCCCGGGGGATCGAGCCACGCGATTCGAGCCTGGTGGCGTTCGGCGGCGCCGGCCCCATGCACGCCGTCTTCCTGGCGCAGGAGCTGGGCATCGCCGAGACCATCGTCCCGCGGTTCCCCGGCGCGTTCTCGGCCTGGGGCATGCTGCAGACCCGGATCCGCAAGGACTTCACCGAGCCGTACTTCTTCCTCGACGCCGACCTGGACGCCGCGGACATGGCGGCCACGCTGCGCCGGATGCAGGAGCAGGGCCTGGCCACGCTGGACGACGAGGGTGTCAAGCCCGAGCAGCGGGCGGTGGCGCACGCCGTCGACATCCGGTACGAGGCGCAGGAGTACACGCTGACCGTGCCGCTGACCGACGCGGACGAGCCGGGCCGCCCGGAGTTCCTCACCGCGGTCGCCGAGCGGTTCGCACAGCAGCACCAGGACCGGTACGGTCACGCGAATCTCGGCGCGCCGATCGAGTTCGTCGCGCTGCGCACCACGGCCTTCGGCGACCTGGGCAAGCCGGCGCCGCAGGAGTGGCCGGTGGCCCGGTCCGAGGAGGTCCCGCACGTGGTCCGCACGGTGGTCTTCGACGGCCGCCCCTGCGAGACCATGCTGATCCGCCGCGACGACCTGGGCGCCGCGCACCGTTTCGCCGGCCCGGCGATCGTCGTCGAGGCCACGGCCACCACCGTGGTGCCGCCCGGCTTCCAGGTCACCGTGGACGACGCCGGCTCCCTGATCATCCGCGCCCAGCAGGAGGTAGAGGCATGACCACCGGTACCGCGCTCGACCCGGTCACGGTCGAGATCATCCGCAACGCGCTGAACTCGGCGGCGGACGACATGAACGCCACGCTGATCCGCTCGGCCTACACGCCGATCATCTACGAGTGCGGCGACTGCGTGGTGGCGCTGCTGGACGCCGACCACCAGGTGCTCGGCCAGTCCGCCGGGCTGCCGATCTTCCTGGGCAACCTGGAGACCTGCACCCGGGCCACCGAGGAGCGGTTCGGCCGCGAGGTGTGGCAGCCGGGCGACGTGTGGATCCTCAACGACAGCTACCTGGGTGGCACGCACCTGAACGACGTGACCATCTTCGGCCCGGTGTTCGTCGACACCGAGCTCGTCGGTTTCACGGCCTCGCGCGCGCACTGGATCGACGTCGGGTCCAAGGATCCGGGCGGCTCGATGGACTCGGTGTCGATCTTCCAGGAGGGCCTGCGGATGGGCCCGCAGAAGCTGCTCTCCGGTGGCCGCCCGGAGCGGTCGATGATGGACATCATCGCCACCAACGTGCGGTTCCCGTACCCGACCACCGGCGACATGCACGCCATGATCGCGTGCATCACCATGGGCGAGAAGCGGCTGCAGGAGATCGTCCAGCGGTTCGGGCTGCCGGCCCTGGAGCTGGCCCGGGACGAGATCTTCCGCCAGACCGAGGTCCTCGAGCGCGCGGTGATCACCGCCATCCCCGACGGGGTGTACGCCGCGGAGGGCGTGCTGGACAACGACGGGGTGGACCTGGACACGCCGGTCCCGATCCGGCTGAAGATCACCGTCGCCGGCGACACGATCGACTTCGACGTCACCGAGTCCGCCGACCAGACCGTCGGTCCGGTGAACTGCGGTGTCGCGCAGGCGGTGTCGGCGCTGCGGGTCGGCTACAAGCTGCTGGTCAGCCCGGACCTGCCGGGCAACGGCGGCTCGTTCCGGTCGATGACCACGCAGGTGCGGCAGGGTTCGGTGCTGGGTGCGACCGCTCCGGCGGCCTGCCAGTGGTACTTCTCGCACCTGGGGCTGCTCATCGACATGGTCGCCAGGGCGCTGGCCCCGGCCCTGCCGGACCAGGTCGCGGGCGCCAGCCACGGCGACTCGATGATCGTGCTGACGTCCGGGACCGACCCTCGCTACAACCGCGAGTGGGTCAGCCTGGAGGCCACCGTCGGCGGCTGGGGCGCGTGGAACGGCAGCGACGGGGAGAGCGCGCTGATCAACAACGTCAACGGCTCGCTCAAGGACATCCCGATCGAGGTGCTCGAGACGCGGTACCCGTGGCGCATCAACGAGTACCGGATCCGCCCCGACTCCGGCGGCGCCGGCCGGTGGCGCGGTGGCAACGGCGTCGTCCGCGAGTACCTGGCGCTCACCGACTGCACGGTCTCGCTGTGGTTCGAGCGCTCCCGGCAGCCGGCGTGGGGCGTGTTCGGCGGCGAGGACGCCGTCGGGCCGGAGGTCGTCATCAATCCGGGCCGGCCGGACGAGCGCCGCCTGCTCAAGGTCAACGGGACGGCGATCCGCGAGGGCGACGTCATCCGCTGCGCGACCGGCGGTGGCGGCGGCTTCGGTGACCCCACCGAGCGGGCCGCGGAGGACGTCCGGGCGGACGTGCTGGACCGGCACCTGACGCCGGAGACGGCGGTCAGCCGCTACGGCATCGACACCTCGGCGGTCGCCTGACGGTGGCCCGACCCCGGTGCCGGCCGCCCCGCGCGGCCGGCACCGGGGCGGCCGTGCCGGGAGGCCGGACCGGCGGACGACCGTCCGGGACCGGCGTCGCCGTCGCCGGCCGGGGGCGCACCGGCGGCGGTCACCCCGGTCGGCGCCGTCACCGAGGATGCGCTCCCTGCCGCGGGTGTCGCGCCGGACCAGGACACGTCCAGCGCGTAGCAGATGACGTGCAGCGCCAGCCGCTGCGCCGGGTCGTCCGGCACCAGCCCGAGGTCGCGGGCCCGCGCCACCCGGGCGAGCACGGTGTTGCGGTGCACGCCCAGCCGTTGCGCGGCCTGGCTCAGCGACGCCCCGCAGTCCAGCACCGCCAGCACGGTCTCGACCAGCGCCGCCCGGTCGCGGGCCGCGATCAGGTCGGCCAGGCACAGCTCGGCCGCCTGCACGATGGCGGCGACCGGCAGCAGGGCGAGCGCCGCCCGCGCGCCGACGTGCTCGAACCACTGCACCGACCCGGCGCCGCCGTCCCGGGCGACGTGCGCGGCCAGCCGGGCCTCGGCGGCCGAGCGCAGCAACCCCGGCACGCCCCGATGCTCGCCGCCCACGCCGACCACCAGCGAGTGGCTGTGCAGCGCGTCCGCCAGCCCGGCCAGGGCCTTGCGCACCGCCGGGGCACCGCCGCGACGGGCGGCGTTGTCCCAGGAGATCCACCCGTCCTCGTCCTCGACGATGGGCCACTCCGGCAGGTGCCGGTGCCAGAGCGCCTGCACCAGCTCGGTCAGCTCCGGGTACGGCGGGGCGCCCGGCACGCCGAGGTCGACGGGGGAGATCCACACCGCGCGGTTGGCGCCGTCGATGCGCCAGCCCAGCTCCTCCACCCACTCCGGTGGCTGCACGTCGTCGGCCGGGGCGCCCGCGGGGCCGCCCCGGTCGCCCGGCGGCTCCGCGGCCATGCGACGCAGCAGCTGGAACGAGGCCCGCTCGTGCGCGGTGCGCTGGGTGGAGGTCAGCCGGCTCTGCGCCCACGCCGCCAGCAGCGGCAGCCGGGCCAGCCGCAGCAGGGTCTCCACCGTGCCGGTCTCGCCGGCCGGGGTGCCGCCCGGCGCGGCCGGGCCCGGGGCGGTCCCGGCGACCAGTTCCGCCCAGGGCCGCCCGCCGGCGGCGATCTCGACGCGGATGGCGTCCGCCGGCTCGCCCCCCGCGCCGGCG
>NZ_BMNA01000004.1:77967-142219 GCF_014646215.1 Nakamurella endophytica | reverse complement strand
GGTTCAGCACGCCCAGCACGCCGCGCAGCGTCGACTGCTCGGCGAGCCGCTCCGCGCACAGCGCCACCCGCAGCGCGCGCGACGCCTGCGGCGCGCTGACCCGCGCGGCCAGCTCCAGGGCCAGCGTCACCGGGTCGAGATCACTGACCAGCAACGCCATCCCGAGCCGCTCGGCGAGCACGCGGGTGGACGAGCTCATCGCCTCGCGAGGGACGACGACGGCCGCGGCGTTGCGCTCCCAGGCCAGGTGCAGGGCCGCGGCGGGTGACCACCCGCCGCTGGCGGCCTCGCCGTGCAGCACCACCAGGGTGTGCGGGCCGACGCGGCGCAGCCGGGCGAAGGAGTCGGCCAGCTCGACCGCGCGGACCTGGCGGCCGCCGCGGCCGGCGTGCCCGACCTCCGCGCCGGACAGCGGCGAGATCCGCAGCAGCTCGGCCAGTTCGATCGGTGCGGTGGGTGCGGGTCGGGTCATCGGCGCCTCGGGTGGTCGAGCGGGATCCCGTGGGTGGCCGGGCCGACCATGGCCAGGCCCTCCGGGGAGTACCAGACGGCGTCGGCCGGGGTGACCAGGATGTCGACCAGGTCCCCCGGCTCCAGGCTGTCCAGCGTGGACACCCGGCCGCGCAGCACGTCGACCAGGCAGATCAGGTCCGGGGTGGCCGCGAGCAGCGCGCCGTCCGCGAACACCGCGACGATCTCGCTGCGCAGCTCCAGCCGGAACAGCCGGCCGGGTGCGTCGCCGTCGGGCAGCTCGTCGACGACCACGCTGGACGGGTGGGCCGGGACGGTGACGTCGCTGGGCCGGCTCAGGTGCTCCAGCTCGACGATCCGGCCGCGCCCGACGCGCCGGCTCCCGGTGATGGCCGCCAGCCGGGTCAGCAGCACGTCGGCGTCCGTGGTGGACAGCAGCAGGCGGCCGACGTTGACCAGCCGGGACACCGTGCCGGGCAGCGCCACCCGCGCCAGCCGGCCTGCGGACGACGGGTACGCCGCGAGGGCCGCCCACCCGCCGAGCACGTCGACGGAGGGGCGGGCCAGCCCGTCGGCGCGCCAGGCGGCCGCCGCACCGATGGCGACGGTCTCGCCGGTCGCGCCGCACAGCACGAGCGGGGCCGGTGACAGCCCGCCCAGGGTCATCGCGGTGTGGTGGATCAGGGCGAACGTCCGGCCCATGCCGTCGGCGTCCAGCAGCGGCACGGACAGCTGGGCGGCCGCGGCCACCGGCACCAGCGCCGAGACGGTGGCCGCTGCGAGGGGGTAGACGGCGCCGAACCGGCGACCGCAGACCTGGGCCAGGTGTTCGACGGCCGTGGCGAACTCGTCGCCGGCCGGGGGCAGGTCGGCCAGCGCCGACCCCGAGCCCATGACACAGACGGCGACGCAGGCGGTCTCGGGGTCCAGCGTCCCCGGACGCTGCACCGGCACGGGGCCGTTGCGCTCCAGCAGCTCGGTGAGCCAGTCGACCAGCGACGACTTGCTGGCGTCGCCGACGGCGGGGGAGTAGAAGGTGGCTCCCTCGTACAGCGCCGGCACGTCCGCGGCGGTGAGGGCGCCCGCGGTCCCGACCCACGAGGTACCCGCGGTGCCTGCCGTGCCCGCCGTGCCGACGCCGCCCGCCGTGCCGGGGGTGCCTGCCGTGCCGACGCCGCCTGCCGTGCCGACGGTGCCTGCCGTGCCGACCGTGCCCACCGCCCTCACCGGATCCCGATCCGGTCGTCGGCGACGCCGGCGATGCGCACCCGCACGCGCACCGTGCCGGACGGGCTGTACGGCACCGCCACCGCCGACATCTCCACCACGGTCGCGGTTCCCGGGGCGGCGCCGTTCGCGGTGACGATGGCCGTGGCCCGCTCCTGCGCGTCGCGGCGCACCTCGGCCAGCCGCTCGGTCGAGTCGATGACGGCGATCTCGTCCAGCCAGGCCGTCGGCCGGCTCACGGCGGCGCCGACGCAGGCCAGCTGCAGCGGGTCGCCGTCCGCCGTGACCAGGGGCAGGTCCGCGGTGCCGGCGGCGCTGCCGGCGGCGGCCGGCGGCATCCAGGTCAACGCCGCGGTCGGCACCACCAGGGCGGTGCCCAGGTCCGCGGTGCCGTAGGGCTGGACGGACGCCAGCCCGTGGCGGACCTCGCCGAGCGGGACGTGCCCGGCGGGTCCCTCCGCGGCGGCGGGGGAGAGCACCACCCGGCAGTCGGTGCGCCCGGCCAGGGCGGCGGCACCCTGCAGCTGCAGCGCCGGACCGGCGCCGACGCCGAGGACGGGATGCGCCCTGGCCAACGCCAGCGACGCCCAACCGCCGTCGCCGCGGGCCACGGTGAGCGCGGCGCCCGGCAGCAGCCGTCCGGCGGCGTCCTCGGCCTCGTCCAGCAGGTCGGCGGCGCGGCGGCCCAGCGCGGCGTCGAGCACGGCCGTCGCCTCGCGGGCCACCAGCCCCTGCCCGCCGAGGTCGGCGGCGAGCGACAGGTGCGCGGAGGGCAGGCGGCGGCGCAGCACGGCCGCGACCGCCAGTTCCTGGCGGGGCTGGGCGTGCGACCCGGCGGCGACCACCGCGATGCCGTCGGCGTCCCGGACCGCCGGCAGCCCGGCGAGCCGCTCGGCGCCGGCCAGGTCCAGCTCGCGCAGCGCGCGGCCGAACAGGTCGCTGCCGCCGCCGACCGTGAACCGGCCGTGCACCAGGTCCTCGACCACCGTGGCGGGGTGCCGGCCCAGCGCGTCGTCGGTCGCCGGCCGCGGCACGATCCGCAGCACGGCGACCCGCGGGCGTCCGGTCCCCCCTGCGGATCGGGCGGTGTCGGACAGCATCCGGCTGATGTCCAGGGTCACGCCGTCCACGTCCGGCCGGGGCAGCGCCCGCAGCAACCGGCGCAGGTCCGCACCGGGGACCGAGGCCTGCGCGACGACCAGCCCGCCGTCCAGCAGCGCCGCGTGCGAGCGGTCGGGACCGAGGGTCACCCCGACCCGCGGCCGCCGCGGGGACGTCGGGGCCGGCATCCCGGCCACGCTACCTGTTGCGGTTGCGCAGGTACTGGTCCACGGTGACGGCCAGCAGGATCAGGCAACCCTGCACCACCTGCTGGTAGGTGGTGTCCCAGCCGAGCAGGTTGAAGCCGTTGCCGATGAGGGTCAGCAGCAGCGCGCCGACCACGCCGCGCCAGATGGCGCCCTCGCCGCCGAGGATGCTGGTGCCGCCGATCACAGCGGCCGCGATGGCCGAGAGTTCCATGCCGGTGGCCATGCTCGACTGCGCGGACCCGGCCCGGGAGGCCAGGATCAGCCCGGCCAGCGCTGAGCAGATGCCGCTGACGACATAGGCCGCGATCTGCACCTGGCCGACCCGGATACCGGACAGCCGGGCCGCCTCGATGTTGCCGCCGACGGCGTACACCCGGCGACCGAACGTGGTCGAGCTGACCAGGAAACCCAGGGCGATGACCACGACCAGGAAGACCACGGTGGCCGAGGTCAGGCCGAACAGGGACGGCCAGGTCAGCGTCCCGAAGTCGTCGGCCTGGTCGGCCAGCGGGTAGGCGATCGCACCGGCGGTCACGACGACGGCCAGCCCGCGGTAGATGATGCTGGTGGCCAGCGTCGCGATGAACGAGTTGACGCCGCTGCGCACCACGATGCTGCCGGTGAGGAAGCCCAGCAGCGCGCCGGCGACCACCGCCGCGCCGAAGCCCACCGCGACGCCGGCGATCCGGACCACCTGGACGCCGACGATGGCCGAGACGGCCAGGCTGGCGCTGGCCGTCAGGTCGAAGACGCCGCTGATGATGCAGATCGTCGCGCCGGCCGCGAGCAGCCCGACGACCGAGCACTGGTCCAGCAGGTTGACCAGGTTGGAGGTGGTCAGGAAGGTGTCGGTGCTGACCGACAGGGCGACGACGATCGCCAGCAGGGCGATGACGATGCCGTAGTCGCGGATCCGGATGCCCCGGCGCAGCGAGGCGGTGCCGGCACCGGGGGTGGGCGAGTCGACCAGCTGGGTGCTCATGCGTTCTCCTTCGCGGCCGCAGAGGGTGGGACGGTGGCGTCGGGCGGGGCGCCGGGTGCGGTGGCCGGGCCGGTGCGACCGGCGGCGCGACCCGGGGTGGCGGTGGGTTCCTCGTCGCCGAAGGCGGCGGCGATGACCCGCTCGCGCGGCGTGCCCCTGGGGAACTCGCCGACCACCCGGCCGTGGCGCAGCACGATCGCCCGGTGCGAGAGCTCCAGCAGCTCCTCGATCTCGGACGACACCACGACCACGGCCATGCCGTCGGCGGCCAGGTCGACGATCATCCGGTGGATCTGGCTCTTGGCGGCCACGTCGACACCGCGCGTGGGCTCGTCGATGAGCAGCACGGACGGCTTGCGCAGCAACCACTTGGCGAACAGCGCCTTCTGCTGGTTGCCACCCGACAGCGTCTGGATCGCCGCGTCGGGCTTGGCGGCGCGGATGTCGACGGCATCGGAGACCTCCCGCACCGCGGATCGTTCCGAGCCGCCCTCGACGAACGGCCCGCGCCGGCGGGCGGACAGCGACGCCAGCGCCACGTTCTCCCGCACCGACCGGCTCATCACCAGCCCCTGCTCCTTGCGGGACTCCGGGACCAGCGCCATCCCCGCGGCCATCGCGGTGCGGGGCGAGAGCGAGGACAGCGGTTGCCCGTCGATGCGCACCTCGCCGGCGGCGAGCCGGTCGGCACCGAAGAGCAGGCGCAGGGTCTCGCTGCGGCCACTGCCGACGAGCCCGGCGATGCCGAGGATCTCGCCGGCCCGCACCTCGAGGTCGACGCCCTGCACCGGACCCCGGGACAGCGCCGAGGCCGACAGCCGGACCGGGGCGTCGTCGGCGACCGGCACCGGCTGCGGGTACAGCACGTCGATCTGCCGGCCGACCATGTGCTCCACCAGCGTCCTGGGCGTCAGCCGGGCGGCGTCGTCGGTCAGCACCAGGTTGCCGTCGCGCAGCACGGTGACCCGGGTGGAGACCGACAGCACCTCGTCCAGGAAGTGCGAGACCAGCAGCACCGTGGTGCCCGCCGCGGCCAGCCGCCGGATCAGCGCGAGCAGGTTGTCCTTCTCGTGCTCGGACAGCACCGCGGTCGGCTCGTCCATGGCCAGCACCCGGGTCCCGCGGGCGAGCGCCCGCAGGATCTCGACCTGCTGCTGGACGCCGATGGACAGCCGGCCGACCCGTTCCCGCGGGTCGACGTCGAAACCGGTGAGCTCGATGAGCTCGTCGAAGACCGCCCGGTCCGAGCCGCGCCGGGCGAAGCCCCAGCTGTTGGCCCAGCGGCCGAGGAAGACGTTCTCCAGCACCGTGCGCGCCGGAACCAGGGCGCCCTCCTGGGAGATCAACCCGACGCCGGCGCGGATCGCGTCGCGCGGGGTGTGCACGGTGACCGGCCGGCCGTCGACGGCGATGCTGCCCTGGTCCGCGCGGACCGCGCCGCCGAGGATCTTCAGCAGGGTGCTCTTGCCGGCGCCGTTCTCGCCGACGAGGCTGTGCACCTCGCCGGACGGGATGTCCAGGTCGACGTCCCGGAGCACCGACACCCCGCTGTAGCTCTTGCCGATGCCGCGGACCGTCAGGTCCGGTGCTCGCCGGAGGGTGACCGGCACGGGGACCTCCTCGGAGGGGACGGTGTCTGGGTCGGGCTGCCGGCGCGACGCGGGATCCGCGCCGCTGCCGCAACGGTCGTGCCGCCGGCCGCTCCGGGGAGCGCCGGCGGCACGACCGCCGCCCGGGTCAGTCGGAGTAGTCGGCCTTCTGGCCCTGCAGCGTCTCCTTGGTGCCGAGCGCCTTGTACGGCGTCAGGTCACGGGCGTCGCTGGAGGTCGGCACCTGCTGGCCGCGCGCCTTGGCCAGACCCAGCTCGGTGGCCTTGGCGCCCTCGGACTTCTCCGGGATGTTGTAGACGCCGTACCACTTCCCGGAGGCCACGCCGGCGAAGGCCTGCGTGGAGCCGCCGTTCCCGACGAACAGGATGTTCTTGCCGTTGGCGACCGGCGCCGCGCCCTCGATCGCCTGCGACGAGCCGATGACGACGTTCACGTCCGGGTGGGCCTGCAGCACGTTCTGGAACGCCGCGCGGCCGCTGTCCGGGGTGTACCCGCCGACGACGCTGGCCACCAGGTCGGCGCCGCCGGCCCGGATGGCGTCCTCGGCGGCCTTGGTGCGGGCCGCGTCGAGCGGGTAGTTGGCGAAGCCCTGCAGGTACGCGACCTTGCACGGGTTGGCCGCGAGCTGCTTGCAGGCGCCGAGACCGAGGGTGGCCAGGCCCTGCCCGTTGACGGTCGGTGCGTCCACGATGCTCACCACACCGGGCACCTGGGCCTCGATGGTGTCGTAACGGCCGCCGACCGGGGTGAACTCCACGACGACGGTGATGCCTGCGGCCAGCGCCTGCTTGACCGCCGGGACGATCGCGGTGCCGTCGTTGGCCTGGACGATGACGACGTCGAAGCGCTTGGAGGTCACCGCGTCCTGCAGCTGGTTGACCTGGGTCGGGCCGTCGAAGTTGGAGTCGATGAACTCGGCGGTGGCATTGCCGGCCGCCGCGGCCTCCTGCACGCCGGCCCAGGTGGCCTGGGCGAACGAGTTGGCCTTGGCGAAGCCGAAGAAGCCGACGCGCAGCTGCTTCCCGGCGGCCGTGCCGGTGGCGGCAGCGGTCGACGACGACCCGGAGGCGGCACCGCCGGACGACGCCGAGCCTGCCGAGCCCGAGCCGGCGGCGCCGGACGACGCAGAGCTGGCCGTGCCGGCGGTGCCGGCCGTGCCGGTGTCGGCGGCCGAACTGGATGTCACGGCCGCGCTGGACTCGCTGCTGGCGCTGGAACTGGTGGAGGCGGTGCTGGGCCGGCTGCAGCCGGCGAGCACGACCGCCGCCACCGTGACGGCGGCTGCAGCGCTGAGCAATCGGGGTCGGATCACTGCTGCTCCTCGAGGATGTGTGCTGCGCCTGTGGCGGAGGCGCCGGACGGGACGGTGGTGGACATCGGGGTCCCCACGGCCGCGGCGGGGGACGTCCCCGCCACGGCCGCGGAGGTCTGGGTGTCCACCGGGTCCGTGGCCGGGGCGGTGCCGGCGGAAGCACCGCCGCGGCCGACGGATTCGTAGAGCTGTGCGACGAGCGGGCGGTCGAGCGGCTCGAGCAGGTCCAGCAGGCCGGCCGAGCTCTCGGCGCGCCACGGGTCGGCGACCCAGCGGGCGTAGGCCGCGGCGTCGTCCCACTCCGCGACGACGAGCAGCCGGCCGGACCCGGGATCGAGATCCCGCAGCAGCGAGACCGCGCGACAGCCCGGGAACCGTTCGGCACGCTCGAGGATGCCCCGGCGCTCGTAGAACGCCTGGACCGCAGCCACGTCCCCGGCACGGGCCGGGAGCTGGAGCACGCTGGTGATCACTGTCCGTCCTCGGGGTGTCGGCGGCGGGGTGAGAGGCATCGTGGCGGGTGGTCCACGGGTCACGGTGTGCGGCCAGCACACTGCGCGGCGCCGGGACTGTGCGTCGTCACGCGGTCGTTGCGCCGCCGAAACGTGCGACGGCCGCGACACCGCGAGGAGGGGCCGGGACCGGCGCCGGTCGTGGCCCGGACCCGGGCCGCCGGCCGTGCGGCGCCGAGGCTCGGCCGGTCCCTGCCGGTCTCTGCCGGGTCTCCGCCGGTCCGTGCCCGGCGATGCCGTCCGGCACCGCCCACGGTGGCCGCCCCCGTCGCGGTGCCGCTGCCGGGTGGCCCGGCCCGGTCGCCGGCCCGGTCGCCGCCCCGGTCGCCGCCCCGTCGAGACCCGTTGCTCGCACCGGCATCCCGGCCGGGCCGCGCGAGCGGCAGGTCGGGGTGACGCACTCCGGCGGCCGGTTGACACGGCGCCGGGCAGGTGTCACGGTGGGCCCGACGCCGTGGGTGCGGTCGGGATGTGGCGTCCCGCCGCCGACGGTCCGGCGTCGTCCCTCTGCGCGCCGGTGGTCCGTCGGGCCGCCGCCTGCACCCGCCGCTGCCCGGGCGCGTCCCGGTCCGCGTCCGCACCCGCCCGTGGAACCGGCTCCGGCACCCGCCGGACGGCCGCCCCGCCGGCCCCGCACCGTCCCCACCCAGAACGGACTCGCCATGGACCTCACCAGCCGGATCGCCATCGACGTCGGAGGCACCTTCACCGACGTCGTCGAGCTCGACACGTCGACGGGGGCCCTCCGGTTCGGCAAGGTCCCCACCACCCCGGCCGCCCCGACCGAGGGCGTGCTCGACGCGTTCGGGACCACGCGCGCCGGCACCGGCGGCACCGCCATGTTCACGCACGGGACGACGCTCGGCCTCAACGCGCTGCTGACCCGGACCGGCGCCCGGACGGCGGTCATCGGCACCCGCGGCTTCCGCGACGTCTACCTGCTCGGGCGCACGGACCGCCGGACCAACTACGACATCCGCTACCGCCCGCCGGCTCCGCTGCTGGAGCGGTACGACACCTTCGAGGTCACCGAGCGCAGCCTGTTCGACGGCTCGGTCCACCAGCCGCTCGACCAGGACGACGCCCGCCGCGTCGCCCGGACGGTCGCCGAACGCGGGTACGACGCCGTGGCGGTGGCGTTCCTGCACTCCTACGCCAACCCGGACCACGAGCTGCGGATGCGCGAGATCCTTGCCGAGGAGGCGCCGTCCGTCGTGGTGACGCTGTCGCACGAGCTGTCCCGGGAGTACCGGGAGTACGAGCGCACCAGCACCGCGGTGCTGGACGCCTACGTCAAGCCGATCGTCCGGCGCTACCTGCGGACGCTGGAGGACGACCTGGAGCAGGGCGGCTTCGGGGGCCGGTTCCTGATGACCCGGTCCGGTGGCGGCGCGATGACCGCCCGGACGGCGCGCGAGCAGCCGGTCAGCCTGATCCTGTCCGGACCGGCCGGCGGCGTCATCGGCGCAGCCGCGCTGTCCCGGGTCATCGGCGTGCCGAACCTGATCACCATCGACATGGGCGGCACCAGCCTGGACGCGTCGCTGGTGGTCGACGGCGAGCCGGTGCTGCACCAGGGAGCCGAGTTCGAGGGCCTGCCGATCAACACCCCCTCGCTGTACATCCACACCATCGGCGCCGGCGGCGGTTCCATCGCCTGGCTGGACCCGGCCGGCGGGCTCCAGGTCGGCCCGCAGAGCGCCGGTGCGGTGCCCGGGCCGGCGTCCTACGGCCGCGGCGGCACGCTGCCCACGTTCACCGACGCCGCCCTGTGCATCGGCTATCTCGGCGCCGGCGCACCCCTGGGCGGCACGCTGGTGCTCGACGAGCAGCGCGCCGCGGCGTCGTTCGGGCCGATCGCGCAGGCGCTGGGCATGGACGTGCCGGCGCTGGCCCGCGGCGTCGTGCAGATCTCCACCACCAAGATCATGGGTGCGGTGCGCGCGATCACCGTCGAGGTCGGCCGCGACCCCAAGGACTTCGCGCTGCTGTCGTTCGGTGGCGGCGGCGGTCTCGTCGCCGTCGACGTCGCCGAGGCGCTCGGCATCCCGACCGTCGTGGTTCCGCCGGGGCAGGGCGCCTTCTCGGCGTTCGGCATGCTGATGGCGGACGTGCAGCACGACGCCTCCCGCACCGAGGTGGTGCTGCTGCACGACCTGGACACCGCCCAGGCCGAAACCACCTTCGCCGACATGCAGGACGACGCGGCCGCCCGGCTCGCGGCGGAGGGGTTCGGCCCGGACCGCCAGGTCTTCTCCCGCACGGTCGACGTCCGCTACGCCGGGCAGGAGCACTCGGTCACCATCCGGTACCCCGACGGCGGCGACGTGGTCGGCGGTGTCGAGGAGGCCTTCGCCGAACTGCACGAGCGGCAGTACGGGCACGTGATGACCGATCCGGTCGAGATCACCACGCTGCGGCTGCGGGCCGTCGGCGTCGTGGACCGGCCGGAGCTGCCGACCGTCGCGACCCGCGACGGGGGCGCACCACCCCGGGACGGCGAGCGTCCGGTGTGGGTGTCGGCGGCCGAGCCGGCCGTCCCGTACGCCCTGTACACCCGGGAGAACCTCCTGGCCGGCGACGTTGTCGACGGCCCGGCCGTCGTCTCCGAGCACACCGCCACCACCGTGCTGCACCGCGGCGACACGCTGCGGGTCGGGCCGCACGGCGAGCTGGTCATCACCGTCGGGCACGGCGCGGCGGCCCCATCGGGCACCGCCGCGGACCTGGCGGCCGACACCCCTGATCCGGACGGCGCCCCGGTCGGCGCGGCGGCCGGCGACCCGCGGACGGGAGCACAGCGATGAACGACGCCATCACCACCGAGGTCATCCGGCACGGCCTGCTCGCCGCCGCCGAGGAGATGGCCAGGAACCTGTGCCGCACCGCGTACAACACGGTGGTCTACGAGATCCACGACTACGGCATCGGTCTGCACGACGTGCACGGCGACGTCGTGGCCGACGCACCGGGTATCGCGGTGTTCACCCGCGGGAACGACCACGGCATCAAGCGTGCCGTCGAGTTCCTCGGCCGGGACGCCATGCAGCCCGGCGACGTGTTCCTGCTGAACTACCCGTACTGGTCGTCGGCCCACACCCTGGACCCGCTGGTGTTCGCGCCGATCCACGTCGACGGCGAGCTGATCGGTTTCGCCTCGTGCCGCATCCACGTCCTGGACCTCAAGCAGAAGGACCCGGGGTACGTCCTGGACTCCACCGACATGTCCCAGGAGGGGCTGTTCTTCCCGGGTGTCCGGCTGTACGAGCGCGGTGTCGCCAACGACGACATCTGGAACGTGGTGCGGTTCAACAGCCGGCTGCCGGAGCGCACGATCGGCGACCTGCAGGCGCAGGTCTCGGCGTGCGTGTCCGGTGTCCGGCGCACGCAGCAGATCGCGCAGCGGTACGGCACCGAGACCCTCACGACGGCGATGACCACGATCAACGACCACGGCGAGCGGCTGGCCCGGCTGGCCCTGGCCAAGCTCCCCAAGGGCACCTGGAGCGCGATCGACTTCGTCGACTCGGACGGCGTGGACCTGGACCGGCTGATCGCCCTGCGGGTGCAGGTGACGGTGACCGACGACGAGATGGTCATCGACTGGACCGGTACCGACCGGGACGTGCGCGGCCCGATCAACCTGCCGGTCGGCCAGACCGAGGCCTTCTGCAGCCTGATCTTCAAGGCGATGACGACGCCCGACAGCCCGGTGGTGGCCGGCAACTTCCGCCCGCTGCGGGTGGTCACCGAGCCCGGGTCGGTGGTGCACGCGGTCCCGCCGATGCCCACGTTCACGCTGTGGACGGGCCTGCTCGGCGGCGAGGTGGTGCTCAAGGCCCTCGCCCAGGGCATGCCCGACCTGGTGCCGGCGTGCTCCGGCGGCGACGTCTGCTCGATGATGGGCCTGGGGGTCAACCCGCGCACCGGCGAGGCGTGGCTCGAGGCCACCAACGAGGCGGTCGGTTTCGGCGGGCACGCCGGCGGCGACGGCGCGGACGGGATCATGCACCTGTCCGAGCCCGGCTGCCGGAACAACCCGGTCGAGGTGCTGGAGACCAAGTCGCCGATGTTCATCGAGTCCTACGGCTACCGCCCGGACAGCGGCGGCGCCGGCCGGTACCGGGGCGGCGTGGGAGTCGGCCGGGCGTACCGGTTCACGGCACCGTCGACCGGGATCTGCCTGGTGTACAAGACCAAGACCCGGCCGTGGTCCATCGCCGGCGGCCAGGAGGGCGAGAACAACCATGTCGTCCTCAACCCGGGCACGCCGCGGGAGGTCGTCCAGGGCGGCAGCTACAACATCCTGGACACCGGCGAGGTGCTGGTGAACAACACCGGCGGGGGCGGCGGTTTCGGGGACCCGCTGGACCGGGAGCCCGAGCGGGTGGCCGCGGACGTGCGCAACGGCTTCGTCAGCGCCGAGGCGGCGCGCCGGGACTACGGCGTCGTCGTCGACCCGGTCACCTTCGCCGTCGACGACGCCGCCACCTCCGCCGCCCGCGGCGGGCTGGCGGCCGCCCGATGACCGCGCTCAGCGTCGTCGACGTCGGCGTGCTCGACGTGGCGACCGGCGCGGTCACCGACGGCCCGGTGCACGTCGTGGACGGCGTGGTGGCCGGCATCGGCGGCTCGGCCGGCGGCGGTTCGGCGACGGTGGTCTCCGGTCGCGGTGGCGTGGTCGTCCCCGGGTTGATCGACGCCCACTTCCACGCCTACGGCGTGGAGCTGGACATGGTGCGCCTGGAGACGTGGCCGCTCAGCTACGTCGCCCTGCGCGGCGCCCGGCGGCTCGAGGCGGCGCTGCGGCGCGGGTTCACCACGGTCCGCGACCCGGCGGGCGGTGACGCGGGGTTGGCGGCGGCCATCGACCGCGGGGTGATCGCCGCACCGCGCTACCTGTGGACCGGCCCGGCGCTCAGCCAGACCGGCGGCCACGGCGACCCCCGTCCCGGCGACGGCGACCTGCAGTGCTGCCACCACCACGCGACCGAGGTGGTGGACGGGGTCGACGCGCTGCGGGTGGCGGTGCGGGACCGGTTCCGCCGCGGGGCGCACGCCATCAAGATCATGACGTCCGGTGGGGTGGTGTCGCTGACGGACCCGATCCGGATCCCGCAGTACTCGCCGGAGGAGGTCAGCGCGGTGACCGGCGAGGCGGCCCGCCGCGGCAGCTACGTCGCCGCGCACGCCTACTCGCCGGAGGCCATCCGGCACTCGGTGGAGAACGGCGTCCGCAGCATCGAGCACGGCAACCTGCTGGACGCCGCGACCGCCGCGCTGATGGCCGAGCACGGCGCCTTCCTGGTGCCGACCCTGGCGACCTACGACGCCATGGACCGCCGCGGCGAGGAGATCGGCATGGCCGCGGTGTCCCGGGCCAAGAACCGGGAGGTGCTCGAGTCCGGACGGCACGCCGTCGAGCTGGCGCGCGCCGCCGGCGTCCGCATCGGTTTCGGCACCGACCTGATGGGCGAGCTGGAGTCCGAGCAGCTCGAGGGTCTGCGGCTGCAGGTCGAGGTGGAGGGCCCGCTGGCGACCCTGCAGGCGGCGACGACGGTCAACGCCGCCCTGATCGGCCGGCCGGACCTGGGCGTCGTCCGCGAGGGGGCGCCGGCGGACCTGCTGGTACTGGACGCCAACCCGGTGGAGGACCCCGCGGTGCTCTGGGCCGGGCCGGACCGGCGCACCGTCGTGCACGCGGGCCGGGTGGTCGCGGGCTGAGCCCGCACACCCGGCCGGGCCGCGCGATGCGGCGCTAGCCCTCGGTGCGGCTCCGGCACCACCCCGGCGCGTCGCTCGTCAGCCATTCGGCAGTCACTCTTCCGTCGTCTCGTCCACCTTCCCGACTGTGTGCTGTCCGTGTTTGGATCAGTGCGCTCCGTCGAATGAACCGCCGAGGACCCGGACGAGGACCCCAGATGACACACCGAGGTCACCGCCGCACGGCGCTGTCCGTCCCGATCGCCGCGCTGACCGCCCTGCTGGTGCTCGCCGGCCCGACCGCCGCACCGGCGGCGGCGGCCGTACCGGTGGCGGCCGCCGCCGCCACAGCGGTCCGGACCCACGCAGCCACGGCGGCCGTGCCGGCACCCGCGGCGAGCGCACCAGCGCCCCGGGCCGCGGCCCTGGCGTCCGCCGACCCGTGGACGGCCGTGGCGGCGCAGCGGGTGCTGGACACGGCCGCCCGCGTCGGCGCGTCCGGACCGATCGCGGCCAACGGCACGGTGCGGCTCCGGGTGCTCGGCGTCGCCGGCATCCCGAGCTCCGGCGTCGCGGCCGTCGTGCTGACCGTGACCGCACCGTCGCCCTCGGCGTCCGGCACCGTGACCGCGTGGGCGACCGGCCAGCCGCGGCCGACGGTGCCCACGGTCCGGTTCACCGCGGGCCGGGCGGTCACCACGCTGGCCGTCGTCCCGGTCGGCGCCGACGGCACCGTCACCCTGGCCAACCAGTCCGGTGCCGCGCTGCAGCTGCAGGCGGACACGGCCGGGTGGACGGCCGCCTCGACCGCCGCCGGCGGCTACGTGCCCGTCACGCCCAAGCGGATTGTCGACTCGACGCAGCGGCTGGGGCTGGCCGGACCGCTGGCCGCGGGCCGGTGGGCGCAGCCGACGATCGCCGGGCACGCCGGTGTCCCGGCGACCGGGGCCGCCGCCGTGGTCCTGTCCGTCACCGTGGTCAACCCGTCGACCGCGGGCTACCTGGCCGCCTTCCCCGGCGGCACGGTCACCGCGGGCGGCTCGGTCCCCGCGTCGTCCGTGCTGAACTGGTCGGCCGGCGGCCCGGTCACCGGGCCGGTCGTGGTGCCGCTGTCGTCCGCCGGTGCGGTGCAGCTGATCAACCGGTCCGCCGCGGCGGTCGGCCTGCTCGTCGACGTCGTGGGCTACGTCCGCGCCGGCACCGCCGCGGTCGGCGGGCTGGTGGCCCTGCCCTCGGCGCGCATCGCCGACTCGCGCAGCGGCGCCGGCTGGCCGCTCGATCCCGGTCCGCTGCCCGCGCACTCGTTCGTCGGCGTCAAGGTGACCGGCACCGGCGGCGTCCCGGCGTCCGGCGTCGCCGCCGTGCTGCTGGCCGTGACCGTCGCCGCGCCCACCGCGGCCGGCACCGTACGGGTCCAGGCCCACGGGGGTGACGGCACCGGCGGCACCGCGGTGAGCTTCCCGGCGGGCGGCAACCGCACCGGGCTGGCGCTGGTCCCGCTGACCGCGCAGGGCATCGTCGACGTGCTGGACCCGACGGACCGGCCGGTGCAGGTCGTGCTGGACGTGCTGGGCTACGTCCGCGGCGCGGCCGTCGAGCCCCCGGTGACCTGGTCGGCGGCCGCGCCGACCGCGTCCGGCCTGACCGGCGTCTCGGCCCTGGACTGCACGTCGGCCGCCTTCTGCCTGGCCGCCGACGGGTCCGGCCACTCGGCCACCTTCGACGGGACCGCCTGGCACCCCGTCACCACCGGAGCGGTGCCGTTGCAGCTCGGCGACCTGTCCTGCGCGACGGCCACCGACTGCCTGGCCATCGGTCCGCACGCGGTCGTCCGGTTCGACGGCGCCCGCTGGCGATCGCTGCCCGCCCCCACCGGCCTGACCCTGGTCTCGGTGTCCTGCGCGAGCACGTCGTTCTGCATGGTGGCCGAGGGCGAGCAGGGCAGCTCGTGGATCTGGAACGGCGCGTCCTGGTCAGGACGGTCGGCGATCGTCACCGACCTCGGCGAGTACCAGTCGTACGTCGCGTCGCTGTCCTGCGCGACGCCCACGCTGTGCGCGGCGGTGGGCAGCCGCAACGGCAGCTGGCTGTGGGACGGGGCGTCCTGGCGGTCCTCCGAGCTGGTCACGCTGACCTACGGCACGGACGTGAGCTGCCCGGTGGCCGACTTCTGCGCCTCGCTGGCGGGCATCAGCGGGTCGGAGTCGGTCGTCTACGACCACGGCACCCTGACCGACACCGACGTGACCTGGGGCGGCGCGATGCAGTCGATCTCCTGCGCGGACGCGACGTTCTGCGTCATGGTCGGCGCCGAGGACGGCGTCGCCACGTGGGACGGGACGACCTGGACCGACCCCGCCTTCCCGCAGACCCTGCCCGGTTCCCCGGCGTTCGTGTCGTGCCCGACGCACACGTTCTGCATGGCGCTGCAGCGCGACGGCGCGCAGCTCGTCGGGCGGCGGTGACGCCGGCCGTCCGCTGACGGCGAACCGGGCGGCGACGGCCCCCCCGAGGTGGTGCACTGCACCGATGGACGTCCTGGTCATAGGCGGGGGAGTGTTCCTGGGGCCGGCGGTGGTGTCCGTCGCCCGCGAGCTCGGTCACCGGGTGACGGTCTTCAACCGCGGCCGGTCGGCGCCGCCGCCCGCCGGCGTCGAGCACGTGGTGGGCGACCGCACCACGCCCGCGGACCTGGCGGTGCTGGGTCGTCGCAGCTGGGACGTGGTGGTGGACACCTGCGGCTACGTGCCGGCCGAGGTGGCGCTGTCCGCCGACGTGCTGGCCGGCGCGGCCGGCCACTACGCGTTCGTGTCGACCGTCAACGTCTACGCCGGGTGGCCCGCCGCGGCGGACTACCACCGGGTGCCGCAGCACCGTGCGCCCGGCCGGGCCACCCGCGAGGACGCCGAGGAGCTGCCGCCGCAGGACCGGTACGGCTGGCTCAAGTCCGGCTGCGAGGAGGCGGTCCGGGAGCGCTTCGGGTCCCGTTGCGCGCTCCTGCGGGCCGGTTGCATCGTCGGGCCGGACGACAGCAGCACCGGCCGGCTGCCGTGGTGGCTGGACCGCGTGGCCCGTGGCGGCACCGTGCTGGCGCCGGGCGCCCCGGACGACCCGGTGGTGCTGGTGGACAGCCGCGACCTGGCCGGGTTCGCGCTGGACCGGCCGTCCGGCACGTTCGAGGTGACCGGTGACCCGGTACGGCGCGCGGACCTGCTGGACGGCTGCCGCGCGGTGACCGGGTCCACCGCCGTCTTCCGCTGGGTCGGCGACCGGCCGGCCGGCGCGGGCGTGCAGCCGTGGACCGAGCTGCCGCTGTGGGTACCGCGCGCGGAGGCGCCGAGCCTGTTCGCGCACGACAACTCCCGGGCCCGGGCCGCCGGTCTGCGCCTGCGGCCGCTGCGGGACACCCTGTCCGACACCTGGGCCTGGCAGCGGGCCGTGCCGGGGGGCTGGCGGCCGGCGCCCGGCACGCCGGGCCTGGACCCGCAGCGGGAGGCGGAGCTGCTCGCCCGGTGGGAACGCGAGGAGGAATCCGCCGGGGCCGGTGGCGGCTGATCGCCGGGGAGTCGAGCCGCGCCGGCCGGGTCGGTGCCGAAGCCGGTCCCCGTGTCGATGCCGGGTCGGTCCCCGCGTCGCTGCCGGTCGCCGACCGGCGGGCGGGTCAGCCCGCCGGGGTGCCCTGGTCCGGCGCGGTCACCGCGCCGGCCGGGTCCGCCGGCCGGGACGAGAACGCCGCCAGCAGGCGGTCGGCCGCGGCGGCGGCGTCCAGAGCGCCGTCACGGACGGCGGTCTCGACGTCCTCC
Organism: Nakamurella endophytica; assembly: GCF_014646215.1. Classification (GTDB taxonomy): domain Bacteria; phylum Actinomycetota; class Actinomycetes; order Mycobacteriales; family Nakamurellaceae; genus Nakamurella; species Nakamurella endophytica. Next base: position 125,289 of record NZ_BMNA01000004.1, on the reverse strand, counting down.
CGGACCGAGCGCACAGCCGGGTCCCGGCGCAACCGGTGCTCGAGCTCGTCGCGCACCAGCGACCAGGTCAGCGCCACCTGCTGGTCCGCGCGCCGCCGGCGCAGCCCGTCGGCGCCGAGCCGGTCCCGGTGCGCCCGCACGGCCGCCCACACCTCGTCGATCCCGTCCCCGGTCAGGGCGGAGCAGGTGAGCACCGGCGGCACGGCTCCCGACCCGCCCTGCACCAGCCGCAGCGCGGCGGCGAGATCGGCTGCGGCAGCCCTGGACTCGGCCACGTGGTCGCCGTCGGCCTTGTTGACGGCCAGCACGTCGGCGATCTCCAGCACGCCCTTCTTGATGCCCTGCAGCCGGTCGCCGGAACGGGCCAGCGCGAGCAGCAGGAAGGTGTCGACCATCCCGGAGACGGCGGTCTCGGACTGGCCGACCCCGACGGTCTCCACCAGCACCACGTCGTGGCCGGCGGCCTCGACCAGCCGGATGGCCGACGCCGTCGCCCGGGTGACGCCGCCGAGCGTGCCGGCGGTCGGGGAGGGCCGGATGAACGCCGACGGCTCCGCCGCCAGCAGCGGCATGCGGGTCTTGTCGCCGAGCACCGACCCGCCCGTGCGCGGACTCGACGGGTCGACCGCGAGCACGCCCACCCGGTGGCCACGCCCGGTCAGCCGCAGGCCCAGCGTCTGCACGAACGTCGACTTGCCGACGCCCGGCGTGCCGGAGATGCCGACGCGCACGGAGGTCCCGCGGTCCGGACCCAGCGCGGCCAGCAGCCGGCGGGCCAGCGCCCGGTCGTCCGCCCGGGTCGACTCGACGAGGGTGATGGCCCTGGCCAGGTGCGACCGCGAGCCCTGCCGCACGGCCGCGGCCAGCTGGACAGGATCCGGCGGTCGACGCCTGGGCGGAGCCGCGGCGGGATCCGCGGTCACCGGTCGGCGACGCGGCCGGACAGCCGGTCCAGCAGCTGCAGTGCCGACACGGCGACCGGGGTGCCGGGACCGAAGACGGCCGCGACGCCCATCCGGTGCAGCACCGGGACGTCGTCCGGTGGGACGACACCGCCCACCACCACCAGGATGTCGGGACGGCCGAGTTCGGCCAGGGCCCGCTGCAGCTGTGGCACCAGGGTCAGGTGGCCGGCGGCCAGCGACGAGACGCCGACCACGTGCACGTCGGCGTCGACGGCCTGCCGGGCGACCTCCTCCGGCGTCGCGAACAGCGGCCCGACGTCGACGTCGAAACCCATGTCGGCGAAAGCGGAGACGACCACCTTCTGGCCGCGGTCGTGACCGTCCTGACCGAGCTTGGCGACCAGGATCCGCGGCCGCCGGCCTTCGGCCTCCTCGAACGCGGCGGTGGCCGCCAGCACCCGCTCCACGTCCGCGCCGTTGCCGGCGGAGGCGGCCTCGGCCCGGTACACGCCGGAGATCGTACGGATCTCGGCGACGTGCCGGCCGAACACCCGCTCCAGGGCCAGCGAGATCTCGCCCACCGTGGCGCGCGCGGCCGCCGCATCGACGGCGGCGTCCAGGAGGTTGGCCGACAGGTCGGTGGTGCCGCCGGCGCCGCCGGCGTGCGGGTCCGCGGCGGCGACCCGCGTCAACCGGTCGAGTGCCGCTTCCACCGCGGCCGGATCGCGGTCGGCGCGCAACCGGTGCAGCGCGGCCACCTGCGCGGCCCGGACCGCCTGGTTGTCGACCGCGCGCACCGGCACCTCGGTCGCCTGGTGGGTGACGGCCGTGTTCACCCCGACGACGGCCTGCCGGCCCGAGTCGATCCGGGCCTGGGTGCGCGCCGCCGCCTCCTCGATGCGCAGCTTGGGCAGCCCGGCGGCGATCGCCGCGGCCATGCCGCCGGCCGAGCGCACCTCGGCCAGGTGCGCCCAGGCCTGCGCGGCCAGCCGGTGGGTCAGCCCCTCCACCAGGACGGAACCGCCCCAGGGGTCGACGGTCCCGGTGACGCCGGCCTCCTGCTGCAGCAGCAGCTGGGTGTTCCGCGCGATGCGGGCCGAGAATTCCGTCGGCAGGGCCAGGGCCTCGTCGAAGGCGTTGGTGTGCAGGGACTGGGTGCCGCCCATCGTCGCGGCCAGCGCCTCGATGCAGGTGCGGGCGATGTTGTTGTGCGGGTCCTGCGCGGTCAGCGACCATCCCGAGGTCTGGCAGTGCGTGCGCAGCACCGCGGACCTCGGATTCGCCGGGCCCAGGTCGTGGATCAGCCGGTACCAGAGCGCCCGGGCCGCACGGAGTTTTGCGATCTCCGTCCACAGGTCCATGCCGATGCCGAAGAAGAAGCTCAGCCGCGGCGCGAAGCTGTCCAGGTCGAGACCCGCGTCCATGCCGGCCCGCACGTACTCGAGGCCGTCGGCCAGGGTGTACGCCAGCTCCAGGTCGGCGGTCGCCCCCGCCTCCTGCATGTGGTAGCCGGAGATCGAGATCGAGTTCCAGCGCGGCATCCTCGCGGCCGTCCAGGCGAAGATGTCGGAGATGATCCGCATCGACGGCCCGGGCGGGTAGATGTAGGTGTTGCGGACCATGAACTCCTTGAGGATGTCGTTCTGGATGGTCCCGGTGAGCCGCTCCGGCGGCACGCCCTGTTCCCGTCCGGCGACGACGAACATGGCCAGCACCGGCAGCACGGCGCCGTTCATCGTCATCGACACGCTCATCCGCTCCAACGGGATGCCGTCGAAGAGCTGGTGCATGTCCTCGACCGAGTCGATGGCCACGCCGGCCATACCGACGTCGCCGGCCACCCGCGGGTGGTCGGAGTCGTACCCGCGGTGCGTGGGAAGGTCGAAGGCGATGGAGATCCCGGTCTGGCCAGCGGCGAGATTGGCCCGGTAGAACGCGTTCGACTCCGCCGCCGTCGAGAAGCCCGCGTACTGGCGGATCGTCCAGGGCTGCGTCGCGTACATCGTCGGGTACGGCCCGCGCAGGTACGGCGGGAGTCCGGGGTAGGTGTCCAGGGCGTCCAGCCCGTCCAGCGGGTCCGGCGCGGCACCCGGGTGGGACCCGTCCGCGGACGCGACGGGACCACCGGCGCCGTCGCGGGACGGCGGGGGCCGCAGCGGCAGGCCGGTGAGGCTGCGCGGAACGGTCACGGCGATCCCCCTGCGGCAGCCGCCCGCACCCGGCGTCCCAGGTCCGGCAGGTCGGTGGTGGCGTCGAGGTCGCCGTCGACCGGTCCGCTCCACCGCACCGCTGTCGCGGTGCCGCGCGGCGGAGCCGCCAGCACCAGGCGCGCACCGTGCGAGCGGAGCAGGCCGGGCAGGTCCGCCGCCCACTCCGGCGGCTCCGCCGCACCGGGCACCAGGCACACGACGGCCGGCGCGCCCAGGGTGCGCCAGGACCGGACGGCGTCGTCCGGTGTGGTCGTCACGGTCGCGGTGGCCGAGGGGACGCCGACGGTCGACAGGGCCTCGACGACCGGCCCGGCGGCGGCCCCGCGGGGCGTCCCGCCGAGGACCAGCACCGCGACCGGCTCGGTGGCCGGGACGTCGCGCAGCTCCTCGAAGTCCGCGGACCAGCGCGCGACACCCGAGAGAGGGTCGGCGGTTCCGGCGGCGGGCCGCGCCAGCGGGTCGTCGGCGGTCGACGGGAACGCCGTCGTCCCGGTGATCGGTTGCCGACGGGTGGCCACCCGTCGGCGGCGTTCCTCGGCGCTGGCTGCCCAGCGCGCCGGGAGGGTGCCGTCCGCCGCGGCCGCGGCGACCCCGCGGGAGTCGAGCTCGGCGCACTCGGCCCAGGCCCGCTCGGCGAGCCGGTCCGTCAACACCTCGATGGCGTAGCTGCCGGCGGCCGGATCGGCCGTGCGCCGCACGACGGCCTCCCGCTCCAGCAGCAGCGGGGTGGTGCGGGCCAGCCGCCGGCCGGCCGCCGAGACCGCACCGCCGGGCGCGTCGTGGGGGAGCACCGTGACGGCGTCCGCACCGCCGGCGGCGGCGGCGAAGGCGGCGGCCGTGCCGCGCAGCACGTTGACCCACGGGTCGTACCGACCGAGCATCGGCCAGCTGGTCACCGCGTGCAACCGGGCGCGCGCCGCCGGCTTCGAGACCTCGCTCAGCTCGGCCACCCTCGCCCACAGCACGCGCACGGCGCGGAGCGTCGCGACGCCCACCACGACGTCGTCGGTGATTGGGAGGCGGAACTCGAGCGCGGCGAAGGCCGCCGCCGGATCGAGGCCCGCGTCGACGAGCGCCCGCAGGTACGCCACGCCGGTGGCGACGGCGTACCCGAGCAGCCGGCTCTCGCCGGCGCCGCGATGGTGGGCCGCGGTGGCGTCGACCACCGCGGTGCGGATCCCGCGGCCGGCGGCGCGCCGGGCGGTCGCCGCCAGCTCGCCGCGGACGTCCGGATCGCCGGCACCGTCGGTCAGCAGCCGGCCCACCGGGTCCGCGCCGACGCTGGTGTCCGGGTGCAGCGGCGCGCCGGAACGGTCGGCCCACGCGACGAGGGCGTCCGCCGCCTGGGCGGCGGTGGTGTCGCCGACCGGCTGCACGGCCACGGGTACCGCGTCGGGCCGGACGTCCGCCAGCACCCGGGAGAGGTCGTCCGGGGCGGTGCAGCGGTCGCCGACAGGGATCCACAGCGACGTCGACCCTCCGGCCAGTTCGTCGCGGACGTCCGCGGCCGCCGCCGCGGCGTCGCCGGCGGCGATCCGGGCACGCAGGTCCCAGCGGCGGACCCCGTCCTGGCCCGTCGAGGCGACCGCCCGGGCCGGTGTCCCGCCGGAGAGGTCGGCGTCGAGGCCGAGCACGGGCACCGGGACGTCCTCCACGGTGCGGCGCTCCAGCAACGCGCGGGGGTCGGCGTCCGGCGGCACCGACGTCCCGGCGCGGGACAGCACCGCGGCTGCCGCGGCGACCCACTGGTCCCGGCGGGCCGGCGGCTCGGCGTCGAGCGCCGGGCCGACCCCGTCCCGGTCGCCGTCGCCCATGGCGGTCAGTGTAGGGAGCGGCGGGTGGCGATCCCGAGGGCCGCCACGCCCCCGTCGGTCGGCAACCGTCTGGGCAGGTCCCCGGTGAACGTCACCCAGTCCGCCAGGTCGCGCAGTTTGCGGTTGGCGTGCTGACTGGCCAGCCGCAACTCGTCGAAGGCCTGCGCCTCGGTCCACCCCCGGCGGGCCATGAGGATGCCGATGGCCGTGCCGATCTGCCGGTTCGACTCGACCGCCTTGCGCAGGTGGTCACCGGTGTGCCGGTACTCGAGGGCGACGAACGCCAGGGCGGCGGCGGCCGCGACCGCCGCGGTCTCCCGCAGCAGCCGTCCGGACCCGTCCGGGCGGTCCAGGTACACCGCCAGGCAGCCGCGTTCCCCGTCCCCGCCGGGCAGGGGATGGCTGAGCACGGCGCGGACGCCGGTCCGCGCGACGGCCGGCCCCCAGCGGGGCCAGCGGGTGTCGGCGGCAACGTCGGTGCTGACCACCGGCAGGCCCGATGCGACCGCGTCCCGCGAAGGCCCCTGCTCGCACGTCCGCTGCAGGGCGTCGGCGTCGGCGGCGGGCCCGTCGGTGGCCGCTCCGGTGAGCCAGCGCCAGCCCCGCGGCCGGCTCACGCTGGCGGAGGCGTGGCCGGCCAGGTGCTCGACCACGATCGACAGTGCGGCGGCGGCGGCCTCGGCCGCGGACAGGGTCGGCTCCACCGTGAGCGCGGCGAGCCGGGCGCACCGGTCGGCCAGGACCTCTGCACCGGGCTCGTGGCTCAGCAGGGTCACCGCGTCCGGTCCCGCCGGCGGCGTCCGGACGTGCTCGCCGCCCTGCCTGCACAGGCTCGTCGTCCGATCATCCGAGCCTCCACTCCGGTCCGCGCACCACCCCGGGAACGGGTCCGATCCGTACCGCCGTGTCGGCCGGATCGTTACCGAAAACGGTCGGCGTCCGGTTCGGCCCTGACGCCACGTTACCGAGCGTCGCACTGCATGACCACGGTGGTCACCCGTCCGGCAGTGCATCCACGACCGCCGGCTGCCGGTAGCGAACGCAGGACCCGACACGCTCCATCACCCGGTCGTGGAACGGGTGGTGCCACCCGGTCAGGGCAGTTCCCAGCTGTGGACCGGCTCGTTGCTGTGCATCCCGGCCGAGTACCGCTGCAGCATCCCCGCCAGCGCCGCCCTGCGGTCCATGCCCCGCGCCTCCAGCCGGGCGACCGTCTCGCTCTGCCACCACGCCCCGTTGCGCCGGGTCTTGCACCGGTCCTCCACGATGCCCAGGAAGCGCTCCCGGACCGCGGTGGAGACTCCCCAGCGCCGCAGGCCCTCGTGGGCCAGCGGCAGCAGGTGGCGCAGCATCAACTCGTCCCAGGCGACCTCGCCGAAACCCGGCCAGTAGAAGACGGAGTCGACACCGAGGCGGGCGCCGGCGGTGAAGTTGGCGCGGGCCGCGTCGAAGGACATCTTGGTCCACACCGGCCGGTCGTCCGCGGCGAGCATCTTCACCGCGCCGTAGTAGAAGGCGGCGTTGGCCAGCACGTCGGCGACGGTCGGGCCGGCGGGCAGCACCCGGTTCTCCACCCGCAGATGCGGGACGCCGTCCACGACGTCGTACACCGGCCGGTTCCAGCGGTAGACGGTGCCGTTGTGCAGCCGGAGTTCCTGCAGCCGCGGCGCCCGGCCCGCGGCCAGCTCGGCCTCCGGGTCCTCGTCCGAGGTCTCCGGCAGCAGGGCCGGGAAGTAGCGCACGTTCTCCTCGAACAGGTCGAAGATCGAGGTGATCCACCGGTCCCCGAAGAACACCGGCGGCCGCACGCCCTGGTTGGCCAGTTCCGGCGACCGGGTGTCGGTGGCCTGCAGGAACAGCTCCGTGCGGGTCTCGGCCCACAGCCGGCGGCCGAACAGGAAGGGCGAGTTCGCACCCAGGGCCAGCTGCGGGCCGGCGAGGGTCTGCGCCGCGTTCCAGGTGGCGGCGAAGTCGGCGGGGGCCACCTGCAGGTGCAGCTGGACGGAGGTGCACGCCGACTCGGGCGCGATGGTGTCCGCGTACATCCGGAGCGACTCCACCCCGGCGATGTCCAGTTCCAGGTCCTCGCGGCGGGCGGCGAAGATGGCGTCCTGCAGGGCGGCGTAGCGGGGGTTGTGGCTCATCCAGCCGCGCTCGAAGTGCTCCGGCATCAGGGTGGGCAGGATGCCGATCATGACGATCTCCGACCCGGCCTCGTTGGCGCGGGACTCCGCGCGGTCGAGGGAGGCGCGCAGCATCCGTTCCAGCTCCAGCGTGGCGTCACCCGGGAGTGGCCGGGGCGGGACGTTGAGCTCGATGTTGTACCGGCCCAGCTCCGTCTGGAACGCCGGGTCCGCGATGGCCTCCAGCACCCGGGCGTTGGCCATGTCCGGCTCCCAGGACCGGTTGACCAGGTTGAGTTCGATCTCCAGGCCGGTCAACGGCTTCTCGATGTCGAAGACGTGCTCGGAGAGCATCCGCTCGAAGACGTCCAGGCAGCGGCGCACCTTCTCCCGGTAGCGCTGCCGCTGCTCCCGCGTGAACTGGCCGCCGGTGATGTCGTCGCCCACTGCGAACCTCCCGTGTTCGCTCCGGAACAGCGCGCTGGCGGGATCAGCCAACCACAGGGTGCGGCTGTGCCGCCGCGCCGGCACCGGTGACTAGGGTGACGCGTCGGCGACCCGACCGGCCGGCGTCGCGCGGTCGGCGCCGGCGGGACGGGTCCGCAGGGGTCGGTCGGCGGTGCAGCCCGTCGTCGGCGGCCCGGTCCGGACGGGTCGCACGACCGTCGGAGCCAGGACAGGCGAGAGGTGGGTGGTCCGCGGCCATGACGCAGGCGTCGTCGCACCCGGACGTTCCGGCGGATCCGGGTGCCGGGCGAGGCCCGGTGTGGCTGGACGGTTTTCTGGCCGCCGAACTGCCCGCGCTGGTCGCGCTGCGCCGGGACGTGCACGCCCACCCCGAGGTGTCCCGCGCCGAGTCGGCCACCTCGGCGCTGATCCTGCGCACGCTGGCCCGCTACGGGATCCGCGGCACCGTGCTGCCGGGCGGCACCGGGGTGGTGGCCGACATCGGCGCGGGCGACCGGGTGGTGGCGCTGCGGGCCGACATCGACGCGCTGCCCCTGCCCGAGCACAGCGGGCTGCCGTGGGCGTCCACGGTCCCGGGCGTGTGCCACGCCTGCGGGCACGACGTGCACCTGACCGCGCTGCTGGGCGCGGCAGGGGCGCTGCAGTCCTCCGGGGTGCTGCCCGGCCGGGTCCGGTTGATCTTCCAGCCGGCCGAGGAGGTCATGCCCGGCGGCGCCCACGACGTCGTCGCCGCCGGTGTCATGCAGGGGGTGGAGCAGGCCTACGCGCTGCACTGCGACCCGCGGCTGCCGGTCGGCACCGTCGGGTGCAAGAGCGGCGCCATCACGTCGACGTCCGACCTGGTCGCGCTGGCGGTCAGCGGGCCCGGCGGGCACACCGCGCGGCCGCATCTGACCGCGGACCTGGTCTACGCCCTCGGCACGGTGATCACCGGCCTGCCGGGGCTGCTCAGCCGGCGGATGGACCCGCGGTCGGTGCCGGTGATGGTCTGGGGGGCCGTCGCGGCCGGGTCGGCGCCGAACGCCGTCCCGCAGTCGGGACTGCTGCGCGGGACGCTGCGGATGATGGACCGGTCCGGGTGGGAGGCGGCCGAGCCGCTGGTCCGGGAGATCGTCGCGGACCTGCTGGCCCCGACCCGGGCGTCGTACACGCTGTCGTTCGAGCGGGGCGTCCCGCCCGTCGAGAACGACCCGGCCTGCACGGACCTGCTCCGCACGGCGGTGACCGCGGCCGTCGGCGAGGGCGGGGTCGGCGTCACCGCACAGTCCACCGGTGCCGAGGACTTCGCCGTGCTGCTGGACCACGCGCCGGGGGCGCTGGCCCGGCTCGGGGTGTGGGACGGCGTCTCGCCGATGGTGGACCTGCACTCGCCCACGTTCCGCGCCGACGAGCGAGCCATCCCGGTCGGTATCCGGCTGCTGGTCCACACGGCGCTGGCCGCGCTGACCGGACCGCCGCGGTAGCGGCGGTCAGCTCCCGATCGACCGGCAGGGCCGGTGGCGCAGCGCCCGCACGTACTCGGCGGGGGCGTCGGCGGCCTCGGCGGCGTCGGCGATCACGCCGAGGTAGCGGGCGCTGGGCAGGCCGCCCTCGAATGCCTGCAGCGCGTAGAGCCAGGCGAGCACGTCACCGTCGAGGGTGTGCACGCGCAACCGCAGCTTGGTGTACAGCCCGAGGTCGGCGCCCTCCCACGAGTCGAGCGTGCGCTCGTCGCTGGCCGCCATGTCGTAGAGGACGACGAACACGCTGGACGCGGGGTCCGGGTCCTCGACGACGGTCGCCAGCGCTCCCTCCCAGCCCAGGTCCTCGCCGCCGAAGGTCAGCCGCCACCCGGTCAGCCAGCCCGTTCCGGCCATCGGGGAGGACGGGCAGCGCTGCAGCATCTGGCCGGGATCCATGTTCGACCCGTAGGCCGCGTAGAGCGCCACGGTCCGTGAGGATATCGGCGCACCGGCGCCCCGCCGGGCTGCGGCGACCCCCGCCGGACGTGGGGACGGTCACCACGAGCCTGCGTACCGGGCAGCGGCAGGCCGTCCGGACGCAGCGGATCGGTCGCCGTACCGGTGACCGCGGGGAGCTGCGGTGGCCGTGCCCATACGGTGGAGGGGCACACCACCGAGCAGAGGAGAGCCGTCGATGACCCGCATCGTGATCATGGGTGGCGGGCCCGCCGGCTACGAGGCCGCGCTGGTCGCCGCCCAGTACGGCGCGGACGTCACGCTGGTCGAGTCGGACGGTGCGGGCGGCAACTGCGTGCTGTACGACTGCGTGCCCTCCAAGACCTTCATCGCCTCGGCCGGGGGTCGCTCCGCGGTGCGCGACTCCCGGCACCTGGGCGTCCGGTTGGCCGAGCAGGACGTCGAGATGGACGTCGTCGCCGTCCACTCGCGGGTCACCGGGCTGGCCGTCGCGCAGTCCGCCGACATCGGCCGCCGACTGGTCGACGTCGGCGTCACGCTGATCGAGGGCCGCGCGGCGCTGGACGACCCGGCGCCCGGGCTGGCCACCCACCGCGTCTCGGTCACCGGCACCGACGGCCTGGAGCAGGAGTTCGAGGCGGACGTCGTGCTCGTGGCCACCGGCGCCTCGCCGCGGGTGCTGCCGTCCGCCGTGCCGGACGGCGAGCGCATCCTGACCTGGCGGCAGCTGTACGGCCTGACCGAGCTGCCCGAGCACCTCGTCGTCGTCGGCTCCGGGGTGACCGGGGCGGAGTTCGCCTCGGCCTACACCGAGATGGGCGTGCGGGTCTCGCTGGTCTCCAGCCGGGACCGGGTGCTGCCCAGCGAGGACGCCGACGCCGCCGAGGTCATCGAGGAGGTCTTCTCGGCGCGCGGGTCGAGCCTGGTGCGCGGCCGCGCGGCCGGTGTCGCCCGGGACGGCGACGAGGTCGTCGTCACGCTGTCGGACGGCCGCGAGGTCCGCGGGTCGCACTGCCTGATGACGGTCGGGTCGGTGCCCAACACCACCGACATCGGGCTGGAGCGGGTGGGCATCCAGACCGGTCCGTCCGGCTTCATCCAGGTCGACCGGGTGTCCCGGACGTCGGTCTCCGGCATCTACGCGGCCGGCGACTGCACCGGCGTGCTGATGCTCGCCTCGGTGGCGGCCATGCAGGGACGGATCGCGATGTGGCATGCGCTCGGCGAGGGCGTCCCGCCGCTCCGGCTGCGGACGGTGGCGGCCAACGTGTTCACCCACCCGGAGATCGCCACGGTCGGCATCTCGCAGGCCGAGGTGGACGCCGGTGCGGTGCCGGCGTCGGTGCTGCGGCTGCCGCTGGCCACCAACCCGCGGGCGAAGATGCTGGGACTGCGGGAGGGCTTCGTCAAGCTGGTCGTCCGCCCCGCGACGGGCATCGTGATCGGCGGCGTGGTGGTCGCGCCGGAGGCCTCCGAGCTGATCCTGCCGATCGCCATGGCCGTGCAGAACGGCCTCACCGCCAAGGATCTCGCGTACACCTTGAGCGTCTACCCGTCGCTGTCCGGGTCGATCACCGAGCTCGGCCGGCGGCTGATGCACCTGGACGGGGACCTCGGGTGAGCCGGTCCCCCCGGGCGGCCGGGTACCCGCGGATGAGGCTGGGCTACCCGGCGATCAACCTCGAGCTGGCCGAGGCCGGCATCCGGTCCAACCGCGGGTTCATCTTGCGCTCCTACAGCGAGGAGCGGTTCCGGGAGACGGTCGCGGGCAACCTCGCCGCCCTCGGCGAGATCCTGCGCTGGAACGTCGCCCACGGGCTGTACGCCTACCGGATCTCCTCCGACATCGTCCCGTTCGGCGGCCACCCGGTGGTGACGGTGGACTGGCGGCGCGAGTTCGCCGACGAGCTGGCGGCTCTGGGCGCGTACGCCCGCGAGCACGACCTGCGGCTCTCGTTCCACCCGGGCCAGTACACGCTGCTGAACTCGCCGCGGGAGGACACCCACCAGCGGAGCGTGGCGGACCTGGAGTACCACTGCGCCGTCTTCGACGCCATGGGCATGGACGGCTCGCACAAGGTGCAGATCCACGCCGGCGGTGTCTACAAGGCGCTCAGCGAGTCGCTGGCACGGTTCGTGGTGCGCTACCGCGACCTGCCCGACACCGTCCGGCGCCGCCTGGTGATCGAGAACGACGACTTCGGCCTCGGGTACCCCGAGTGCATGGACCTGTCCGCCCGGACCGGCGTCCCGGTGCTGCTGGACAACCACCACCTGGCCGTGAAGGAACCGCACCTGGACCTGCGGACGTCGGCCGAGGAGGCGGCGGCCACCTGGGGTCCCGACGACGGCCGGCTGCTCATGGACTACTCGTCACAGGACCCCGACAAACGGGTCGGGGCGCACGCGCCGCACATCGACGACGACCACTTCCGGACATTCTCCGCGGCGGTGGACGGGCTGCCCCTCGACCTGATCCTGGAGATCAAGGACAAGGAGGTCAGCGCCGTCCGTGCCCTCGAGCTCCTGGCGCAGTCCGGGGGCCGCTGACGGGTCGGGCGGACCCCGGCCGAAGGGGTCGGTGCGGTGGCCGTCCTGCTCGCCGTCGGCCCGCGGGCAGTAGCGTGGAGGGTCCGCAGATCCCGGAGACAGCGAAAGGGTGACCAGGGATGACCGGTGACGGGTTGAGTTCGGGCGCAGAGCTCGGGCCGGCGCAGCGCGCGGCGGCCTGGGAGCGACTGGGCTCCGAGGAGTTCGACGTCGTGGTGATCGGCGCGGGCGTCGTCGGGGCCGGAGCCGCGCTGGACGCGGTCACCCGCGGCCTGTCCGTGGCGCTCGTCGAGGCGCGCGACATCGCGTCCGGGACGTCGTCCCGGTCCTCCAAGCTGTTCCACGGCGGGCTGCGCTACCTGGAGATGTTCGAGTTCGGGTTGGTCCGCGAGGCGCTGCGGGAGCGGGAGCTGATGCTCACCAAGGTGTGCCCGCACCTGGCCAAGCCGGTCTCCTTCCTCTACCCGCTGAGCAAGCACGTGATCGAGCGGCCCTATGTCGGGTCCGGCCTGATCCTGTACGACACGATGGGCGGCGCCCGGTCGGTGCCGCGGCACCGCCACCTGACCAGGGCCGGCGCCCTGCGGCTGGTGCCCGGCCTGCGCAAGGACGCCCTGGTGGGCGGCATCCGCTACTACGACGGGCAGGTCGACGACGCCCGGCACACGCTGGCCGTCGCCCGGACGGCCGCGGCCTACGGCGCGGTCGTGCGGCCGTCCACCCAGGTGGTCTCGTTCGTCAAGGAGGCCGACCGGGTCGCCGGCGTCCGCGTCCGCGACGTGGAGAACGGCCAGGAGACCACAGTCCGGGCCAAGGTGGTGATCAACTCGACCGGAGTCTGGACCGACGAGCTGCAGCGCCTGTCCGGCGGCCGTGGCCGGTTCAAGGTCCGCGCCTCCAAGGGCGTGCACCTGGTGGTCGCCCGCGACAAGATCGCCTCCGAGTCCGGCATCATCCTCAAGACCGAGAAGTCGGTGCTGTTCGTCATCCCGTGGAAGAACCACTGGATCATCGGGACCACCGACACCGACTGGGATCTCGACCTGGCACACCCCGCGGCCACCAAGGCCGACATCGACTACATCCTCGAGCACGTCAACTCGGTGCTCGCGGTGCCTGTCACCCACGACGACATCGAGGGCGTCTACGCCGGGCTCCGCCCGCTGCTGGCGGGGGAGAGCGAGCAGTCCTCCAAGCTGTCCCGCGAGCACGCGGTCGCCCGGGTGTCGCCGGGTCTGGTCGGCATCGCCGGCGGCAAGTACACGACGTACCGGGTCATGGGCGCCGACGCGGTCGACGCCGCCGCGGAGGACCTGCCGGGCCGGATCAACCCGTCCTGCACCGAGGACGTGCCGCTGCTGGGCGCGGAGGGCTACCAGGCACTGGTCAACCAGGCCGACCGGCTGGGCGCCCAGTACGGCGTCCACCCCTACCGCATCCGGCACCTGCTGGACCGGTACGGCTCGGAGATCCACGAGGTGCTGCGGCCGGCGCTCGAGGACCGGCAGCTGTTGCAGCCGCTGCCCGGGGCCCCCGACTACCTGCAGGCCGAGGCGCTGTTCGCGGTGACGCACGAGGGCGCGCTGCACCTGGACGACGTGCTGGCCCGGCGGACCCGGATCTCGATCGAGTACGCGCACCGCGGCACCGAGACCGCGCCGCGGGTCGCCGAGATCATGGCCGGCGTGCTGGGCTGGTCGGACGCCGAGCGTGCCGACGAACTGGCCGCCTACGTCGCCCGCGTCGAGGCCGAGCGCAGGTCGCAGACCGAGCCGGACGACCTGTCGGCCGACGAGGTGCGGCTGCAGGCCCCGGAGATCCGCGACCTGCTGGTCTCGCCGGTCGCGTAACGGGACGCTGGGTGCCGGTCGTGGAGTCCGGATCCGCGCGGCTGTCGGCCGGCGCGCTGGCCCTGGTGGTGCTGGGCGTCGGGGTGCTGGTCGTCGCCGTCGTGGCGGCGGTGGCCGGGTGGCTCAGCGACGACTTCGCCGCCGGGTTCGGCCAGGTCGGCGCGATCGGCATGTCCACGGTCGGCGTGGTCGCAGTGGTCGCCGCGCTGTGGCGGGACCGGCACCGCCCGCGGTGACCGGGCCGGGTGCCGCCACCGGGGCGGTCGGCTGGACCGACGGGGCCGCCGCGGGGCGCTACCTGCGGATGGCCGAGGTCGAGCTGCACGGCATCTCCCCGGCGTACGAGCGCTGCTGCCGGGCGGTCGCCGCCGCGCCGGACGTGTGCGCCCTGCTGGACGGTCTGCCGCCGGCGCAGCGGCAGCCCAATCTCCTGCTCGGCGTCGTCCGGCTGCTCGGCGGGCCGGTCGGTGACCCGGCCGCCTTCCTGGCGTTCGTCCGGGAGGCGTGGCCCGGGATCGCCGTCGAGCTGGGCCGCCGGCGCACGCAGACGAACGAGCCCGCCCGGTGCGCCGTGCTGCTTCCGGTACTGGCCGCCCTGCCGCAGCCCGTGGCGCTCGTCGAGGTCGGGGCCAGTGCGGGCCTGTGCCTGTACCCGGATCGGTACCGGTACATCTACTCCACCGCCACCGGTGACGTCCGGCTGGGTGGGGGTGCCGTCGAGATCCGGTGCACTGTCGAGGGTCCGGTACGGCTGCCGGCGGCGCTGCCATCGGTGGCCTGGCGTGCCGGCATCGATCTGCACCCGCTGGACGCGCGGTCGGCGGACGACCGGGACTGGTTGCGGGCGTTGGTGTGGCCGGAGCAGCGGGAGCGCTTGGAGCGGCTCGGCACCGCACTGGCGGTCGCCGCGGCGGATCCGCCGCGGATCGAGACCGGGGATCTGGTCGACGGGCTGGACCGGCTGCTGCGGGACGCGCCGCCCGGCGCCACCGTCGTCGTCCAGCACTCCGCGGTGCTGGCCTACGTCCCTGCCGACCGACGCCGGCGGTTCGTCGAGCTGGTCACCGGTCTGGTCCGCGACCGCGGCGTGCACTGGCTGGCGAACGAGGCGCCCGGGGTCGTGCCCGGCGCCGCCGACGTCCCGGACACCCGCGGCCGGTTCGTGCTGTCGCACAATGGGAGTCCGCGAGCGGTGACCGGCCCGCACGGGCAGAGCCTGCGCTGGCTGTCCTGACCCGCGGGCGGTCCGGCGACCGGGATCAGCGACCGTCCTGCTGACCCTGGACCGCCCTGGCCACCCCGGCGACGAGCGGGACCAGCAGGAACGCGAGCCATGCGTTGGACACGCCGACGCCCATGAGCACGAAGAACAGCACGACGGCGAGCAGACCCGAGCTGGCCGTCGCCGCCGCGAGCAGCGCCTGGCCCTTCGACCGCGGCGGCACCGCGGGCACCGCCGCCGGCGCGGACGGCACCAGGGCCGACGCGCCGGCGCCCGCACCGGACCAGCCGGGTGTCAGCCCCAGGATCCGCGGGTGCGGTTCGGGCAGGTCGTCGAACAGTCCCTGCAGGTCGCGGGCGGTCCGCGCGGCCGTCACCCGGGCGCTGCGGCTGTCGAACTCCGCCATGTCGATGCGCCCGGCGGCCATGTGGTCGCCCAGCGCCTGCAGCGCCGAGTTGCGGTCGGTGTCGCCGATCCGCAGGTCCGCCGGGTCGACCGGTGGCTGTCCCGGCACGGTGCTCATGCCGGTCACCCTAGACGGCGCGCCCGCAGCGACGGCCGCATCCCGCAGGTCCACGGGTGGCCGCCGTCACTCGATCTCCGCCAGTACGGCGCCCGCGGTGACGGCCGTGCCGACCGCCACCGACACCGACTGCACCGTCCCGGCGTGCGGCGCGGTCACCGGGTTCTCCATCTTCATCGCCTCGACCACGGCCACCAGGTCGCCGGCTGCGACGGCCTGGCCCTCCTCGACGGCGACCCGGACCACCGTGCCCTGCATCGGGGCGGTGACCTGGCCGCTGCTCGGCGGCGGCGCGGCCCGCTCGGTACGGCTGCGGCTGCGGGACGGGCCGGCCGCCGCCCGCGCCGGCCGGTCCAGCAGCTCGGCGGGGAGCCGGATCTCCAGCCGCCGCCCGTCGACCTCGGCGACGACGGTGCGGCGCTCGTCCGGTGCCCCGGCCGCGGAACCGGGCGGCGCCACGAAGGGCTCGATGCGGTTGTCGAACTCGGTCTCGATCCAGCGGGTGTGGACGCCGAGCTCGCCGTCCGGGGCGGTGAACGCGGGGTCCTGCACCACCGCGCGGTGGAACGGCAGCACGGTCGCGACGCCGTCCACCTGCATCTCGGCCAGCGCGCGGCGGGCCCGGGCCAGCGCCTGGTCGCGGTCCGCGCCGGTGACGACCAGCTTGGCCAGCAACGAGTCGAACAGCCCCGACACCACCGTGCCGGTGTCCACCCCGGCATCCAGCCGCACACCGGGACCGGACGGCGCGACGAACCGGGTCACCGTCCCCGGGGCCGGCAGGAACCCGCGGCCGGGGTCCTCGCCGTTGATCCGGAACTCGATGCTGTGGCCGCGCGGGACCGGATCCTCGCTGATGCGCAGCGGCTCGCCCTCGGCGATGCGGAACTGCTCCAGCACCAGGTCGATCCCGGACGTCTCCTCCGAGACCGGGTGCTCCACCTGCAGTCTGGTGTTGACCTCGAGGAAGGAGACGAGCCCGTCGGGGGCGACCAGGAACTCGACGGTGCCGGCGCCGTGGTAGTCCGCCGCCCGGCAGATCGCCTTGGCGGCGGCGTGGATCTGCGCCCGCTGCTCGTCGGACAGGAAGGGCGCCGGCGCCTCCTCCACCAGCTTCTGGTAGCGCCGCTGCAGCGAGCAGTCGCGGGTGCCGACGACGACGACGGTGCCGTGGGTGTCGGCGAGCACCTGCGCCTCGACGTGCCGCGGGCGGTCCAGGTAGCGCTCGACGAAGCACTCCCCGCGGCCGAACGCGGCCACCGCCTCACGGACCGCCGACTCGTACAGGTCGGGGATCTCGTCGACCGTCCTGGCCACCTTCAGCCCGCGGCCGCCGCCGCCGAACGCGGCCTTGATGGCCACCGGCAGCCCGTACTCCCGGGCGAACGCGACGACCTCGTCGGGGCCGGACACCGGCTCGGGCGTGCCCGGGGTGAGCGGTGCACCGACCTTGCGGGCCAGGTGCCGTGCGGTCACCTTGTCGCCCAGGTCCCGGATCGCCTGCGGCGACGGCCCGATCCAGGTCAGGCCGGCGTCGAGGACGGCCTGGGCGAAGTCGGCGTTCTCGGACAGGAACCCGTAGCCGGGGTGGACGGCGTCGGCGCCGCTGCGGGCCGCGACGTCCAGCAGCGCCGGGATGGACAGGTACGTCTGCGTCGCGGTGCTGCCCGGCAGCACCCACGCCTCGTCGGCCATCCGGACGTGCGGGGCGTCCGCGTCCGGCTCGGCGTAGACGGCCACCGACCGCAGACCGGCGTCCCGGCAGGCGCGCACGACCCGCACGGCGATCTCACCGCGGTTGGCGATCAGGACGGTGTGCACGAGGTCCTCGCTCTCTGCCGGGTCGGGTGGGGGTCGCGGCGCCCTGCCGGTGGTCCCACACGGCCGCCGGTGCGCCGCCGGCTCACGGCCGCCGCCACAGGTCCGTCACCGCCAGGCCGACCCGGGCCAGCAGCTCCCGGGTCAGCGGCAGCGAGATGCCGATGACGCTGCTCGGGTCACCGTCCAGCCCCTCGACGAACCACCCGCCGTAGCCGTCGATGGTCAGCGACCCGGCCACCTGCAGCGGCTCACCGGTGGCCAGGTACGCCTCGACCTCGGCCGGCGTGGGCGTCCCGAAACGGATGGTGGTGCGCCGGACGTCGCGGACCCGGTCGACCGGACGGCCGTCGACCACCCGCGCCACCGCGTGCCCGGTGAGCAGATCCGCGTCCCGGCCTGCCATCTCGGCCCAGTCCTGCCGGGCGACCTCGGCGGTCCCGGGCTTGCCGCGCAGCCGGCCGTCCAGCAGCAGCATCGAGTCGCACCCGACCACCACCGCGTCGCGGTGCCGGTGCGCGACGTCCTCGAGCACCGCCTCCGCCTTCGCCGCGGCGAGCGCGGCGACGGTGGCGTCCGGTCCGAGGTGGCGGTGCGCGGCCTCGACCGCCGGCTCGTCCACGCCGGAGACCTGCACCACCGGGTCGATGCCCGCGGCGCGGAGGACGGACAGCCGCGCCGGCGAGGCCGACGCGAGCACCAGCACGGTCACCGGGGCAGCCCGGACGCCCAGAACCGCCCCGGACCGGTCACCAGCTCCCGGCCGTGGTGCGCCGGGTCCGCCCAGAACGAGCGGCCGGGTTCGCCGCTGTCCACGGGCTGCGGGTCGTCTGCGGCCAGCGCGAGGAGCACCGCGACCGCGGCGGCGGCGTCCGCGGCGTCGCGCGCCGCGGCGGCCGTGCACCGTCCTGACCGGGTCGAGAACTCCTTCACAGTGCCGATCGTTCGCTCGCTCACAGTGCCGATCGTTCGCTCGCTCACAGTGCCGATCGTTCGCTCGCTCACAGTGGGATGTTCCCGTGCTTGCGGGGCAGCCGGTTCTCCCGCTTGTCGGCCAGCATCGCCAGCGCCCGGGTGATGCGTCCTCGGGTTTCGTGCGGCGCGATCACCTCGTCGACGTAGCCGCGCTCCGCTGCCAGGTACGGGTTGGCGAGCGTGTCCTCGTACTCCGTCTGCAGCCGGCCGCGCAACGCCTCGACGTCGTCGCCACGCTCCGCGGCCGCCGCCAGTTCCCGCCGGTACAGGATGTTCACCGCGCCGGCGGCCCCGACCACGGCGATCTGCGCGGTCGGCCACGCCAGGTTGACGTCCGCGCCCAGGTGCTTGCTGCCCATCACGTCGTAGGCCCCGCCGTAGGCCTTGCGGGTGATCACGGTGACCAGCGGGACGGTGGCGTCGGCGTAGGCGTAGATCAGCTTGGCGCCGCGCCGGATGATGCCGTTCCACTCCTGGTCGGTGCCCGGCAGGAAGCCGGGCACGTCGACGAAGGTGAGCACCGGGATGTTGAAGGTGTCGCAGGTGCGGACGAACCGCGCCGCCTTCTCCGAGGCGTCGATGTCCAGCGTGCCGGCCAGGTGTCGCGGCTGGTTGGCGACGACGCCGACGCTCTGCCCGGCCACCCGGCCGAACCCGACGACGATGTTCGGCGCGAACAGCTCCTGCACCTGCAGCAGGTGCCCGTCGTCCAGCACCGCCCGCAGCACCTCGACCATGTCGTACGGCTGGTTCGGCGAGTCCGGGACGACCGTGTCCAGCGCCAGATCGGTGGGCCCCGGTTCGAGATCGACGTCGGCGGCACCGGTGTCGACAGGCGGCCGGGACAGGTTGTTGCTGGGCAAGAACGACAGCAGCTCGCGGACCCAGTCCAGCGCCTCGGCCTCGTCGCCGGCCAGGTGGTGCGCGTTGCCGGAGCGGGTGTTGTGGGTCCGCGCGCCGCCCAGGTCCTCCAGGGTGACGTCCTCGCCGGTCACCGCCCGCACGATGTCCGGCCCGGTGATGAACATCTGCGACGTGCCGTCGACCATCACGACGAAATCGGTGAGCGCGGGGGAGTAGACGTGGCCACCGGCGGCGGCGCCCATGATCAACGAGATCTGCGGGATGACGCCCGAGGCGTGCACGTTCCGCTTGAAGATCTCGGCGTACAGCCCCAGCGAGACAACGCCCTCCTGGATCCGCGCCCCGCCGCCCTCGTTGATCCCGACGACGGGACGTCCCGACGCCGTCGCGAAGTCCAGCAGCTTGACGATCTTCTCGCCGTACACCTCGCCGAGCGCGCCGCCGAAGACCGCGACGTCCTGGCTGAACACGCACACCTCGCGGCCGTCAACCGTGCCGTAGCCGGTGATCACGCCGTCGCCCGGCGGCCGTCGCTGCGCCATCCCGAACGCGGTCGCCCGGTGCCGGGCCAGGGCGTCGAACTCCACGAACGACCCGCGGTCGAGCAGCAGGTCGATGCGTTCCCGGGCCGTCGACCGGCCCCGGGCGTGCTGCCGCTCGGCCACCGCGGGCGGGGTGGTGACGGCCTCCTCGCGGCGCCGCAGCAGGTCGGCCAGCTTCCCGGCGGTGGTGTGCAGGTCGGGCGCCGGGCCCGTCGAGCCGCCGGCGGGCAGGTCCGCCGGGACGTCCGTGCCGGGACCGCGCTCGACCACCGACCGACCGTCCCTTCCGCCGGCGGTGCCGGCGTCGCGCGCCCCGACCGCCGCGGTCGGCGGCGGTCCGTCCGGTGGCCGCCGCCATCGGCCGCCACCCCGACCGCACCCTAACCGACCCCCGGTGACCGCCGTCGACCTACGGTGCCGGGGTGAGCACGGACCAGGACCAGGACCAGGACACGGACGAGGACACCGACAGGGACACGGACGGGGACACCGAGGTCGACATCGGCCCGGCGGATCCCCGCGACCTGCGCGGACCGCTGGACCTGGGCCGCCTCGGCCCGCTGCGGCTGCCCGTCCCGGTGGACCTGCGGCACGTCGCGGCGACCGGGTCCACCAACGCTGACCTGGCGGCCGGACCGGCGGTGGCCGCGGACGGTCCCTGGCCGGTGCTGGTCACCGAGGAGCAGCGGGCCGGCCGGGGCCGGTCCGGACGGACCTGGACGTGCCCGGCCGGGGCAGGGCTGATGGTGTCGATCCGGGTGCCGATGGTCGCGGTGCCGCCGGCCCGCCGGGGCTGGACCGGCGCCGTCCTCGGTCTGGCCCTGGTCGCCGCGGTGCGGTCGGCGGCCGGCCTGGCCGCGGACCGTCCGCGGCTCAAGTGGCCGAACGACCTCCTCGTCGACGGCCACAAGTGCGCCGGGGTGCTCGCCGAGGCGGTCGGCCCGGACGTCGTCGTCGGCGCCGGGCTCAACGTGTCGCTGACCGCCGCGGAACTGCCCCGGCCGGACGCCACGTCGCTGCTGCTCGCCGGCGGCGGCACCGACCGGGGGGCGCTGCTGGCGGCCGTCCTGGAGAGCTTCACCGGGTGGGTGCTCCACTGGTTCGACGCCGGGGGAGACGTGGACGCGGCCGGGATCCGGCCGGCGTACCTGGACCGCTGCGGGACCCTGGGCGCCCGGGTCCGGGTCGAGCTGCCCGGCGGCGGCGTGGACACCGGCGAGGCCGTCGACGTCGATCCCGACGGTGCGCTGGTCGTCCGCTCGGACACCGGTCGGCGCCAGCGCTATTCAGCGGCCGACGTCGTGCACCTGCGGCGCGGCTGAGCGGGCGTGCGGCCACGCGGGCCCGGAGCGGTCGGGCCGTCCTGACTAGGGTCGGTCGCGTGCCCGCCGAATCCGACCGCGCCGCTCCCGGCGACGCCGTGCTGGATCGCCTGGCCGACGTCACGGCGCGCGCGGAGCAGGCCGCGGCGGCCGCAGGACGGCCCGGCCAGGTCCGCGTGCTGCTCGCCACCAAGACGGTGCCGGCCGAGCGGATCCGGGTGGTGCTGGCCGCCGGTCACCGGCTCATCGGCGAGAACCGGGTCCAGGAGCTGGTCGCCAAGGCCGACGACCTGGCGGACCTGGATCCGCGGACGCACTTCATCGGGCACCTGCAGGCCAACAAGGTCAATGCCGTGCTGCCGCTGGTCCGCTGCCTCGAGACGGTGGACGACGCCGCCTTCGCCCGCCGGCTGCAGGACCGGCTCGAGGTGCTCGACCGCACCCTCGACGTGCTGGTCCAGGTGAACGTGTCGGGGGAGGCGTCCAAGTCCGGGGTCACGCCGGAGGGTCTGCCGGCGCTGCTGCGCGCGGTGGCCGGGTTCGACCGGCTGCGGCTGCGCGGGCTGATGACCATCGGGTTGAACTCGCCGGACCTCGAGGCGGTGCGGGCCGGGTACCGCACCCTGCGGGTGCTGCGCGACCGGCTCCGCGACGGCGGCCTGCCCGGCGTTCCGGCGCCCGTGGACCCGGCATCCGTCACCGAGCTGTCCATGGGGATGAGCGGCGACTACGAGCTGGCCGTCGCGGAGGGCGCGACCGAGGTCCGGGTGGGTGCCGCGGTGTTCGGCGCCCGCGCGCAACCGGCCCCGGCGGAGCAGCCCGGCCGGTAGCGTGAGCGCCGATCGGTCGGCGCCGCGCGGACGGAGGGGCACATGGCCTACCCCGACAACCTGCTGTCCCGCGGGGAGCAGGTGGTCCTGCACAAGCACCCGCACTGGAAGGTGCTGGTCCTGCCGGTGCTGTTCTTCGTCGTGATCATCGGCGGCGCCTTCGCGCTGGCGGCGGTGCTGCGCAACTGGCAGTACCACTCGCTGGCGTGGATCGGGATCGCCGTCGTCGCCGTGCTGCTGCTGGTCTTCCTGGTGCTGGTGCCGTTCCTGCGGTGGCGCACCGAGCACTTCGTGATCACCAACCACCACGTCTTCTTCCGCACCGGCATCCTGCACCGCCGCGAGCACCAGATCCCGCTCGGCCACATCCAGAACATGGAGACGTCGGTCAGCTTCTGGGGCCGGCTGCTCGGTTTCGGCTCGCTGATCGTCGAATCGGCGGCGGACCAGCCGTTGGAGTTCGAGAACGTCGCCTCGCTCCCGCGCGTGCAGTCGACGCTGAACCAGCTGATCATGGACGACCGCGGACGGTTCTCCGGCGGTGACGGGTACGGGCCGGGGCCCGACCAGCGCTGGGCCGGGGACGAGGGGGACCCGCGCCGCGGACGCCGGCCGCCGGAGCACAAGCAGCCGCCACGGTCCTACTGACGGCGTCCGCGGCAGACGTACGTCAGCCGACCCGCTCCGGGTGCAGCCGCTCGTCGAGCCAGCCGAAGGCGCGCGCGTCGAACAGGCTCCGGGCGCCCGCCTCGCAGTGATCACCGGCGCCTTCGGCCACCGTGAACCGGATCAGCGTTCTGTCCTGCACGGTCAGCGCGTCGAACAACTGCGGTGCGCTGGCTCCGATGTCGTCGCCCTCGGCGTGGGTGACGAGCGTGGGACAGCGGATCGAACCGGCGACACCGCCGAGCCGGAAGTCCCGCATCGCGTCGAAGTACTCGAGAGGCGACCCGACGCCGTGCACCTGCATGCCGCGGCGGACGGACCATCCGGCCGTCGGCCGTTGCGCCACCTGGTCGAGCATCGCGGACAGGGCGGCGCGGGCGGACTCCTGCCCGGTCTGGTATCCCTCGGCGATGGCCTCGGGCATCCGGGCCAGAGCGGCCGCGTACATGTCGAAGGAACCCGAGTCGGCGATCAGGGCCGCGATCCGATGCTCCTTGCTGGCCGCCCGGGGCGCGAGGAAACCGCCGAGACTGAGCCCGGCGAGGGCGATCCGGTCCGGGTCCACCCCTGGCCGGCCGAGCAGGTCGTCGACGACCGGGGTGATCACCGTCTCCCACTCGGCGCGCATGTGGAGTCCCTGCTGGGTCAGCGCCGCACCCTGGCCCGGGCCGTCGAACAGCAGTGCGTTGTATCCCCGGGCCAGTGCCGGCGCGCCGAAGTAGAAGTACACCTCTTCGCACGTGCTGTCGTAGCCCCCCAGACCGATCACCGTGGGGCGGCGCACATCCGAGTCGTCGACCCGCAGGAGGTAGCCCGGCAGCGTGGTGCCTTCGAACGGGATCCGCACTGGCTCGACCGGGTGGTCCATCAGGGCCGCGGCCCGCCGGAACGCCGCCGTCTGCCGAAGGTTGCTGTCCGTCATCCGCGTGTCGACGGGCGTGCTGTACAGCATGCCGCCCGCGGTCCGGTGGTACGTGCAGGCTCTCAGGAACGCGTCACGAGCCGAGGCGCGGTGCCCGTCGCGCTCCTCCTGCTCGCCCAGACCGAACACCCGGTCAGCAAGGCCCTTCCAGGCGTCGTACCAGGCGGACAGGTCCTGTTCGTCCAAGCCGCGCACTGCCTGCAGGCACTCACCGACGTCGGCGCCGCCGTGACCGGTGGATCCGACGGCCCGTAGCAGTTGCGCGTCGAGCAGGCTGTCCTCGAGTGCCACCTTGGTCATCGCCAGTTCTCCTGTCGCCGGAGACGCCAGATTCCGGGCCGGTGCGGATACGTCGCAGCCACCGTCACCACCGTCAGCCGCTCGGCAACTATGACACCGAATCACCCGTCCGGCAGGAAACGGGCGGCCCGGAAGGTGCAGGGTTCCACGGGGCGCAGCCGGTTCCGGTGGGACGACCACCGCCGGCAACCGGGCGACCCCCGGCGGACGCGGTGCTCGTGGTCGCTCCGAACGGGAGTGGTGCGCCGCAGGGCCCCGACCGGTCAGTCCGATCCTCCGTGGCGCCAACGGGTTCCGAGGCGTCCGAGCTGGTTGACCGCCAGTGCGATCATCACGAATCCGACGACGATGACCACCAAGCCGAGGGACATCGACAGGTAGCCCGTCTGCCGCGGATCGATGAACGGGTACGGGTACCAGTCGACGATCGGCCCCCGGATCAACGTGTAGACCCCGTACAGCAGCGGGAAGACCAGCGCCACCATGGCCGTCCGGTTCCCGATCGCCCGCGCGGCCGGAAACACCACCCAGTCGACGAGCAGCACCAACGGGATGACCCGGTGCAGGGCGTCGTTCGTCCAGTCGTTGTCGACCCCGACGTCGGCGCGGGAGAGCAGCAGGGCGTAGATGATCCCGGTGATGACGATGTAGATCGTCACCGAGCACCGGACCACCTGCCACTGGGCCGAGCGCGGGGTGGCGACGGCGCCTACCAGCAGCACCAGGACGGCCAGGACGTTGCTCAGCACGGTGAAGTAGCTGAAGAAGTTGGCGACCGTGAACCCCGGGACCTTGAATCCCCGCTGCACGCAGACCACCAGCGCAGCGGTGTCGTAGACCGCCAGCAACCCCCTCGCCACGCGTGCCGCGCCCAGCACCGCGGGCGGTGTCGACCGTGGTGCCAGAGCCGCCGTCGCCATCCTCGACCTCCACCGACGCCAGGGACCGGCACGGGCGTGCCGGGGCCGGACCGTGATCACCGTGTCCGACGGGCAACTATGACACCGAACCGCCCGACGGGAGGCCGACCGGACGGAACGGGCATCGCGGTGGGTGAGGCGGCCCGGCCCCACGGCGGCGCCTGCCCGCGGAGTGGCAGCCACAAGGACGCCCCGACGGGACCCCGTGCTCGCGCGAGCGTCCTCCAGCTCGTGCCAGGACCGTTGGGGCGGGTTCGATCAAGCGGGAGGCGCTGTCCACACGTGTGATGTCGCCCGGTCCACGCACAGCGCGGACCAGGTGTCGGTGTTCACCGCCCGCCGGGTCGGTCCGGCCGGCCGGGCCGGGAACACCGTCGGCACCTACCTGTGCGCGGACCTGCGGTGTGCTGCCGTCGTGCACGGGCCTGCCGACGCCGTCCGGGACCGGGCGGAGGGCTCCCTTCCGCCGGAGGAGCGTGCCGAGCGCATCCGCACCCGGCTGGACTCCTTCGTCGCGGACGTGCTCCGCCCCTGACGTCGCCGCCACGAGTGACCGGTTCTCGGGATGCGGCCTCAGCGCTCGCGTCGCGGCGCCGAGCTGGCCCGCACCCGCAGGGTGGGCGGCAGCACCAGCTCCCGGCCCGGGCCGGTGAACCCGTTGATCCTGTCCAGCAGCAGCCGGGCGGTCTCGGCGCCCAGGTCGTACGTCGGCTGGGCGACCGTGGTGAGCGGCGGGCGGAGCAGCGGCGCCCACGACATGTCGTCGAAGCCGACCACCGCGATGTCGTCGGGGATCACCAGCCCCGCGTCGGCGACCGCCTGCAGCGCACCCAGGGTCATCAGGTTGTTGGCCACGAACACCGCGTCGATGTCCTGCCGTGCCGCCAGCAGCTCGGACATGGCGCTGCGGCCGCTGGCCTCGTGGAAGTCGGCGAAGCGGATCAGCTCCGCGCCGGTGCGCAGCCGGCGCGAGCGGACCACCGCCCGGTAGCCGGCGAGACGCTCGGCGCCGGTCGAGATCGTCGTCGGGCCGCTGACGCACGCGATCCGCCGGTACCCCTGGTCGACCAGGTGGCCGACGGCCAGCCGGGCGCCGCGGGCGTTGTCGATGAGCACCCGGTCCACGGCCGGGTCGGGTGCGCGCCGGTCGACCGTCACCACCGGGATCCCCGGGCCGGTCAGCGCCGACACGTCCGTCTCGTCGAGGGACGCGGGCGCCAGGATGACCCCGGCCATGCTCTCGGCGATCGCCAGCTGCAGGTAGTCGCGTTCCTTGCCGAGGTTCTCGTCGGAGTTGCACAGCACCACCGAGTAGCCGTTGGCGAAGGCGACGTCCTCGACGCCGCGCACCATGTCCGTGAAGAACGGGTTGCGGATGTCCGAGATCACCAGCCCCAGCACCGCACTGCGGCGGGTACGCAGGCTGCGCGCGATCCGGCTGGGCCGGTACGCCAGCTGGTCGACGGCGGTGCGCACCCGTGCGGCCATCGCGGCGTCGACCTCGGTGTTGCCGTTGAGCACCCGTGACACGGTGGCCGTGGACACCCCTGCCACCCGGGCGACGTCGGAGATCGTCGGCATCGTCCCACCAGCTCCGATCGGGGGTCCGGGTCGCTCGTCCGGCCGAGGGACGGTCGCCGCGATGGTACGTGAGAAGGCTAGGCCACACGGGCGTCCGGCGGGTGTCCGGGTCGCGGCGTCCGGCGAGCGCATCGGGCGGCCACGCCCTGCGGACATTCTTGTGTAATCGGTTTCTCGTGTCTACGCTCGGCCACCGGAGCGCGTCCCGGTGGCGCTGCTCCGACTCGCGTGGCGCACGACGGAGTCGCCACCGACAGCTGGAGGGAACCATGCGCACCAGCAGCTCCCAGGGCCCCAGGACGTCGCGGGCGGTGCCACGCAGCGCGGCCCGCCGCATCCACCCCGGCTTGTGCGCACCGGACCAGGTCGGCGTCCACGGCGCCGCCGCGTACAGGACGCCGGTCCGCCGTCCGTGACGCCACCCGAGCCCACTGCCGCGGACAACGCGCAGGTGCCCAACGTCATCGGGTACGACCTGGACACCGCGCGCAGCCAGCTGTCGGCGGCCCCGAGTGCCGCGTCCGCCGAAGCGCCGCTGCTGGAGATGCGCGGCATCGGCAAGTCCTTCCCCGGTGTCCAGGCGCTGCGCGACGTGTCGCTGTCGGTGCGCCGCGGCGAGGTCGTCGCGCTGCTGGGGGAGAACGGCGCCGGCAAGTCCACGCTGATCAACGTGCTGTCCGGGGTCTTCGGGCACTACGACGGCACCATCCTGCTGGACGGGGAACCGGTCGACATCCACACCCCGGCGGACGCGCAGCGCCTCGGCATCAGCACCATCCACCAGGAGCTGAACCTGGTGCCGGACATGACCGTCGCCGACAACATCTTCCTCGGCCGGGAACGGCGCAGCGCCGCCGGGCTCGTCGACCGCCGGGACACCAACGCCCGGGCCCGGGCGCTGCTGGAGCGGGTCGGGCTCACCGTCAGCCCGAGGCGGCTGGTGCGCCAGTGCCGGGTCGCAGAGCAGCAGCTCATCGAGGTCGCCAAGGCGTTGTCGCTGAACACCCGGGTGCTGATCATGGACGAGCCGACGTCGGCGCTGGCCGACGCGGAGGTCCGCCGGCTGTTCGAGGTCATCCGCAGCCTCACCGCGGACGGCGTCGCCATCGTCTACATCTCGCACCGGCTGGAGGAGCTCGAGGAGCTGGCCGACTCGGTGAACGTGTTGCGCGACGGCCGCTGGATCGGTGCCCGGTCCATGCGGGGTGCCTCCCGGGACGAGCTGATCCGGATGATGGTGGGACGGTCCGTCGCCGACCTGCCGCGACGCCCCGCCGACGCCCGGCCGACGGACGAGCAACCGCGGCTGTCCGTGCGCGACCTGCACCTGGACCCCGACCCGCGGGCCGGCCGGGTGGGGCTGAACGGGGTCAGCCTGGACGTGCGCCCGGGCGAGATCGTCGGCCTGGCCGGGCTGATGGGCGCCGGCCGCACGGAGACCCTGGAGGCCGTCTTCGGGGCGTACCCGGCCCGTGCGTTCCGCGGCAGCTTTTTGCTCGACGGCCGGCCGTACCAGCCGCACAGCCCCAAGCAGGCGATCCGCCGGGGCGTCGTGCTGGTCGCCGAGGACCGCAAGCAGCAGAGCCTGGTGCTGGACGCGTCCGTCAAGTTCAACACCAGCCTGGCCGCGCTGGGCCGGTACCTGTCCTTCGGCTGGGTCCGCGGGCGCCGGGAGCGAGCCGCGGTGTCGGACGAGGTCCGCCGGCTGGGCGTGAAGACGTCCGGCATCAACACCCGTGTCGGCACGCTGTCCGGTGGGAACCAGCAGAAGGTCGTGCTGGCCAAGTGGCTGCTCACCGATCCTCGGGTGATCCTGCTCGACGAGCCCACCCGGGGCATCGACGTGGGCGCCAAGTCCGAGATCTACGAACTGGTCAACGCGCTCGCCGCGCAGGGCGTCGGCTTCGTGGTGGCGTCGTCGGAACTGCCGGAGCTGCTGCGGATGAGCGACCGGATCGTCGTGCTCAGCGAAGGTCGGGTCACCGCCGAGTTCGACGCCGAGCACGCCGACCAGGAACAGATCCTCGAAGCGGCCATGGGCCGCCGGTCCGTGATTGCGAGAACCTCATGACGACACCGCCCGACATCTCCGGCCGGCAGCCGGCGTCCTCCGCCGACGACCCGGTCGGGACGGAGGTCACCGCCGGCGCGACCGGCGGCAACCCGGTGCCGGACGGACCCGCGGGCGGCCCGGTGCGGCGCGCGCGCCGGATCCTGCCGCTGCTCGGGTCGCTGCAGGGCTACATCGGCCTGGTGCTGATCGTGCTCATCGGCATCGGCACCCAGGGCGGCCGCTTCGCCAACGTCGACAACATCACCAACGCGATCGGCTACTTCGCGCCGCGCGGCATCCTCGCCGTCGGCATGACGCTGGTCATCATCGCGGCCGGCATCGACCTGTCCGTGGGCTCGCTGCTGGCCGTCGGCAGCACCGCCGCGGCGTGGTTGCTCACCGACGCCAACTGGCCGGTGGTGGCGATCGTGCCGGCGTGCATGGTCATCGGCGCGGTGTTCGGACTGGCCAACGGGGCCGGCACCGGGCTGCTGCGGATCCAGTCGTTCGTGATGACGCTGGCGATGATGACGATCGCCCGCGGCATCGTCCGCGAGTTCAGCAACAACACCTCGATCGGCACCGTGGTGATCGGCAGCAACGGCGAGCTGGCGCCCGGCTCCGCCCAGTTCCAGAAGCTCGGGACGCCCGGCGCCCGGCTGTTCGGCGGCGACGTGCCGCTGCTCGGCTACTTCCCGGTGCTGGCGCTGGTCGTCGTGGTGATCGTGTTCCAGCTGGTGCTGACCCGGACCCGGTTCGGCCGGCACGTCTACGCCGTCGGCGGCAACCCGACCGCCGCCCGGCTCTCCGGCGTGAACGTCACCGCGGTGACCATCGCCGTGTTCACCCTGTCCGGCCTGCTGGCCGGGCTGGCGGGCCCGATCAGCGCCGCCTACAACGCCTCGGCCGACCCGCAGGCCGGGCTCGGGTACGAGTTGGACGCCATCGCCGCCGTCGTGATCGGCGGGGCGAGCCTGGCCGGCGGCCGCGGCTCGGTCGTCGGGACCTTCATCGGCGCCCTGATCCTCACCCTGCTGGACAACGTCCTGGGCCTGAACAGCGTCAGCGCCAACTGGCAGCTGATCGTCAAGGGCCTGATCGTCGTCGTCGCCGTCGTCATCCAGCGGCCGGAGCTGTTCTCCGAGCTCGCCGCCTGGCTCCGACGAACACTGCACCGGTCACCCGCGGGCGCCGCCCGGGGCTGACCGTGCCACCGGACCGCGGCCGCCGCGCGGCTGCCCTGTCCGTCCCCACCGATCCCACCGATCCCATCCGACCACGTCCACCGAGCAGGTCCACCCGCTCGGTCCCGCGTCCCGGCCACGGGGGCCGGCGCACGCCCGTCCGGAAGTTCGATCACCACAAAGGAGTCGTGATGTTCACCAGGAGAACAGCGGTACTGGGGGCGGTCGGCGCTGCGGCGCTGCTCGCGCTGTCCTCGTGCGGCACCAACTCGGACGCCGGCAGCGGCTCGTCGAGCAGCGTCTCGTCCAGCAGTGCCTCGTCCAGCAGCGCGTCCTCGAGCAGCTCGGCCGGCGGTGCCACGGACACCGGCAGTGCGGGATCGGGCTCGGCGACCGCGTCCTCAGGCTCGGCGGGCTCGGACACCGCCATGTCGGGATCGTCGGGGGCGTCCTCCGGCGGGTCGGCGGCGGGCGGTCCGATGACCACGGTGTCGTTGCCGAAGAAGGACAAGTACGTCGTCGGCTACTCGCAGTCCAACAACGCCGAGCCCTACCGGGCCCAGCTGAACACCCAGCTGACCTACTACATCAAGCAGCAGCCGAACCTGGAGCTGCTGCCCATCGCCGACGCGGCCCAGGACAGTTCGCGGCAGGTCAGCCAGGTGCAGCAGTTCATCCAGCAGAAGGTCGACATCCTCATCGTCTCGCCGAACGAGGCTGACCCGCTGACGCCGCCCGTGGAGCAGGCGTGCAAGGCCGGCATCCCGGTCATCATCCTCGACCGCAGCGTCAACACGGACTGCATCGCCGCGTTCATCGGCGGCGACAACGTGGCGATCGGCAAGGCGGCCGGCGAGCTCGCCGTCAAGCTGCTGCCGAACGGCGGCAACGTCGCCGAACTGCGCGGGATCCTGTCCAACCAGCCGCAGATCGACCGGGACAAGGGCTTCCGCGACGCTATCGCGGCCAACCCGAAGATCCAGATCGTCAAGGAGCAGGAAGCCAAGTGGCTGAAGGAGGAGGGCACCAAGGTCATGCAGCAGTGGCTGCAGGCCGGCACGAAGATCGACCTGGTGTACGCGCACAACGATCCGATGGCGCTGGGCGCCTACCTGGCCGCCGCCGGCCAGAACAAGCAGAAGGACATCCAGTTCATCGGGATCGACGGCCTGGCCATCCCGGACGGCGGCATCCGGGCCGTCCAGCAGGGCCAGCTGGCCGGCACCTTCGTCTACCCGACCGGCGCCAAGGAGGCCGTGGACACCATCGTCAAGATGGTCAACGGGCAGCAGTTCTCCAGCAAGCAGGTGCTGCCGACCACGCCGGTGACCAAGGACAACGCCGACCAGGTCTACAAGCAGTTCGACTTCTCGAACAAGTGACCCGACGCGGCTGACCGGAGGGTGGGCGACGCCCACGCTCCGGCGCCGACGGGACGAGCCGACGGGGCCCGTGCCGGTGCGACCAGCGCCGGTGCAGGCCCCGTCGGCGTCCGGGGGCGGCACGCTCCGCCCGCTCATCGGTGCTGTTGGTGACGAGAGGGGTTGCCATCGGCGCCCTGCTGTGCTTCGGTAGGTGAGAAATCGATTGCTCGGCCGGTCCGGCGGAGCGATCCCCGGTCCGTGCAACGGTGCAACGGCCTTTGGACGCTGCACCGTCCGTCCCCGCGCGAAGGACAGGTGCCCATGGCGCAGTCATCCCCCCGCAGACGCCTCACCCGGCTCGTCGCGGCCGGCCTGTCGGCGGTCACCGCCGTCGCCACGGCCGTCGCCGTCGCTCCGGCCGGCGCTGCCGCCCCGCCGCCCGCCGGTGCCGCCGTGGCGCCGGTCTCCGCGGCCGCCCGGCCCGCTCCGGGCGCGGGCACCGGCCCGGTCGGCTGGGACACCTACCGCCGGTTGGACCGTATCGACGAGCTGACCACGGGCGTCGAGACGCACCAGTTCTCCAGCTTCGACCGCACCGGCGGCAACGACGACGGCTTCGCGGGCACGTACAGCTGCCTGCGCACCTCCGCCGCCGGGTGCGTGATCGCCGAGCGCTCCGGCGCCGGCGAGATCGAGTCGATCTGGTTCACCCGGGACGAGGGCGACGTCTCCCGCACCGGCAACATCCGCATCGAGCTGGACGGCACGGTGGTCCTGGACGTACCGCTGCAGGACGTCGTGAACGGCAAGCTGGGCGCGCCGTTCGTATACCCGTTCGTGGCGAACGCCGACCAGAGCTCCGGCGGCGTGCAGATCAAGGTGCCGATGCCCTACCGGTCCTCGATGCGGGTGACCACGACCAACAACCCGCTCTTCTACCACGTCACCTACCGGACGTTCGCCGACGCGAGCGGCGTGACCACCTTCGACCCGTCGGACAAGGCGCTGGACGTCCTGGCCGCCGCGAAGACCTGGGGTACCGCCGACCCGAAGCCGGCGGTGGCCGGATCGCGCACCCAGACCTCGAACTGGTCGCTGGCGCCGGGCGCCACCCGCACCGTCGCCGAGCTGCGCGGCCCCGGTGAGATCTCCGAGCTCAAGCTGCAGGTGCCGCAGATCGTCGGCCCCGCGCGGCTGCCGCTGATCGCCGACGACGGCCGTGCCCACAAGGGCACCAGCACCTTCAGGCTGGCGATCGACCCGGCCAACACCGGCGTCACGCTGACCCGACGGTTCGACGCCGCGTCGAACCACGAGGTCGCCGACGTCTACGTCGACGGGGCGAAGGTCGGCCAGTGGCCGGCCACCGAGGACGTGCCGGGCCACTGGTCCTACCAGAGCATCACGCTGCCGGCCTCCGCCACGGCCGGGAAGTCGACGATCACGGTGCAGAACCGGTTCGTGTCCGCTTCGATCGACTGGAACGAGTTCCACTACTGGGCCGACTCCGTCGTCGGTGGCGCCGCGAAGCGCACCGACGAGCTGGACGTCGGGACGTCGGCCGCCGCGCTGGCGAGCGAGAAGGCCCACGCCTACGCCATCACCGGGCAGACGTGGACCGGAGCGGCCAACCAGACGGACGCGCCGAAGGACACCCAGGACCCGAAGATCCTGGCGTCCAACGCACTGCTGCGGGACGTCCTGGTGCGGGTCACCTTCGACGGTGACCGGACGGTCGAGGCGCCGCTCGGCGAGTTCTTCGGATCGGGTCTGCTCGAGGGCGACGTCGACGCCTTGTTCTTCCACGTCGACACCTCGCCGAACGGCTGGTACACGAGCTGGTGGCCGATGCCCTACGCCGCCCGCGCGACCGTGCAGCTGGTGAACCGGTCCGACCAGGCCATCACCGCCGGGCGGGCGTCGGTCACCGCGCACGCCGACCGCACGGTGGCCCGCGACCTGCGCGGCAGCGACCCGCGCATCGGCTACTTCCATGCGACGCACCACCGCGCCGACACCGTCACCGGCCAGGACTGGATCTTCCTGGACACCGCCGGCAAGGGCCGGTTCGTCGGCGTCAGCCACACCATCGAGGGCCACATCTCGACCGGCAACATCCGCGAGTACCTGGAGGGTGACGAGCGGGTCTACGTCGACGGCAGCCGCTCGCCGCAGATCCACGGCACCGGGTCGGAGGACTTCTACGAGGCCGGCTGGTACTTCAACCGGCGCGAGTTCAGCAATCCCACCAACGGGCTGTCGGCCATGCCCACGGGCGCCTACGGCTGCCAGTACCAGTGCGATGCGCCGTACCGGCTCATGATCGGCGACGCGGTGTCGTTCCACTCGGGTATCACCTTCGGAATCGAGCACGGCCCGGTGGACAACGCGCCGGCCGACTACTCGTCGACGGCGTACTGGTACGGGTTCACCGATCCGGCCGCACGGGTCACGGACACCGTCGACGTCGGTGACGCGGTGAGCGAGAAGGCCCACCGGTACACCGGTTCCGCCGGCACGACCACGCTGACCGCCCGATTCGAGGGCGACCACGACGACGAGCCGGTCACCGAGGACGTCGAGTCGGCCACCGGGCCGGTGAGCTTCCGGGTGGCCGTCGACCGGAACAACCTCGGCGTCACCCTGCGCCGCATGTCGGATCAGAGCACGCCCTGGCAGTCCGCGGCCGTGACGGTCGACGGCCAGCCCGCCGGCACGTGGCTGCAGCCGCTGGGCAACGCCACCATGCGCTGGCTGGAGGACGACTTCCAGATCGCCCCGGCGCTGACGGCCGGCAAGCGGTCGCTGACCGTCACCCTGACGCCGACGGACGGTTCGCCGGCGTGGAGCGCCGCCTCGTACCAGGCGCTCTCGCTGGGCAAGGTGCAGGCGGATCGCCGGGCACCGTCCGGGATCGCCGGTCTGGTGGCCATCGGGACGCAGAGCAACGCGAACCGGTTGTCCTGGTCGGCCTCCGGTGACGACGTGGCCGTCGACCACTACGAGGTGTACGCCGCCCAGCGGCGCTCCTTCGCGGTCAACGGCTCCACGCTGGTGGGGACACCGACGCTGTCCTCGTTCGAGCACACCGGGCTCGGCCTGAACGAGACCTGGTACTACCGGGTGCGGACCGTCGACAGCTCGGGCAACCGCGGGCCGCTGTCCCCGGTGGTCACCGCGACGACCGGCGACACCCTGCGGATCGAGGGCGAGTCCCTGCTGCCGGCGCAGAGCTCCACGGCGCTGGCCGAGGCGCAGGGCAACTGCTGCGGGGTCAGCTGGTCCGGCGCCGCGCAGCTGTGGTTCCACGGCGGCAAGGTCGGCGACACGGTGACGCTGGCGTTCGACGTCCCGAGGACCGGCAGCTACGACCTGTCGGCCGTGTTCACCCGGGCCGTGGACTACGGCATCGCCCAGGTGTCGCTCGACGGGACCGAGCTGGGCGACCCGACGGACTTCTTCCAGCCGTCCGGCGTCGGCACCGTGACCGAGCAGTACGGGACCCGGCAGCTCGCCCAGGGCCGGCACACGCTCACCCTGACGGTGACCGGCAAGAACGCCGCGGCCACCAACTACCTGCTCGGCCTGGACGTGCTGCAGCTGCGCCTGCAAGGCAGCTCGACCGCGAAGGTCACGGCCTTCCGCACCATCCGGACCGTGGTCCAGGGCGGCGCCCGGCAGCGGGTCTTCGACCCGTCGGTGGGCAAGGACGCGGCGTGGTACGTCAACGACCACACCTTCGTCCAGGGGCCGGACGGCCGGTGGAACCTGTTCGGCATCACCCATGCGGAACCGGCGGCGCCGCTGGACGAGAGCTTCTTCGTCCACGCCACCGCGGACAGCCTGACGCAGGCGCAGTACACCGAGCAGGCACCGGTCATCCAGGCGGACCCGGCGCTGGGCGAGAAGCACGTCTGGGCGCCGTTCGTGCTCTCCAGCGGCGGCACCTACTGGATGTTCTACTCGGCCGGGCAGGACGACAACCACGAGGCGTACCAGATCCGGCTGGCCACCTCCAAGGACCTCAAGACGTGGACCAAGCGGCCGGAGCCGCTGTTCACCGACGGGTTCGACGCCCGGGACCCGATGGTGCTGCGGGTGGGCAACCGGTGGATCATGTACTACACCGCGAACTCCACGCCGGCCGGGGGCAACCACCAGGTCGCCTACCGCACCAGCACGGACCTGATCCACTGGAGCGCCAAGGGTGTCGCCTTCAACCACCCGAGCACGGGCACGTCCGGCGGGCCGACCGAGTCGCCGTTCGTGGTGTCCAAGGACGGCTGGTACTACCTGTTCGTCTGCTGCCAGAACGGCTACTCCGACACCCGCGTCTACCGCAGCCACGATCCGCTGCACTGGGACATCGACCAGCTGGCCGGCCAGATCGACGAGCACGCCGCGGAGGTCGTCCGCGACACCGACGGCCGGTGGTACGTCAGCGGTGCCGGCTGGGGGGCGGGCGGGGTGTACCTGCGGCCGCTGATCTGGAACGGCACCCAGGTCACCGCCGGCCGGGTCGTCACCACCCCGAACTACCGGGCCACCGTGCAGACGTCCCCGACGTCCGCGGTAACCTCGCTCGAGGTGGCCGACGGATCGGGCGGCTGGCGGCGGGTGCTGGACGACGACTACCGCAGCACCGCGCCGTATCTGGGCGTCGGTGGCTTCGGCAACACCGACGTCGCCGGCCCTGCCAAGGATGTCGAGGTCCAGGGCAGCCGGGTCACGTTGCACGGCGTGGCCTTCGGCGACGAACCGGTGACGGCCGACTGGACCCTGGACTTCGGGACCGCCTCGTTCGACACGTCGATCCGGGCGACGGTCGCGGCCGCCACCACGGCCCCCGTGTGGGAGGTGTCGACGACCTTCGACGGCGCCGGCCCGCGGGTCGGTGACGACGCCGACCCGGACCGGCCGGGCGGTGACGTGCACGGCTTCCCGGCGTGGACGCAGTCGACCGGGGACACCGCCAGCGTCGCGGAGGTCTACCACGCCGGCTCGGCCTTCGGCGCGGACAACCGGTTCTACCCCGGGTCCGGCGCGGTGGTGTGGCAGCCGCTGTGGCAGCCCGGCGGCCGCACCTGGGCGCCCGGGACGTACGACCTCGGCACCTGGACGGTCGGCGCCAGCCCGATCGGCGGTGACGACACGCTCGGCGCCCGCTTCTGACTAGCGGCTGCCGCGGCACCGCCACGGCAGCGGTCCGCACCTGCTGGGACCCGGGTCACCGCACGCGGTGACCCGGGTCCCGGCGTCCGTGCACCCCGGTGCGGGCTCCCGCACCTCGATCCCGAGGGGTCGGGTGCCGGTCGGGCGGGGACCGGCCGGTCAGCGCGACGAGGGCGACCGCGTCCCGAAGAAGCCGGTGAAGGTC
Source organism: Nakamurella endophytica (assembly GCF_014646215.1). Taxonomy (GTDB): domain Bacteria; phylum Actinomycetota; class Actinomycetes; order Mycobacteriales; family Nakamurellaceae; genus Nakamurella; species Nakamurella endophytica. Next base: position 88,987 of record NZ_BMNA01000004.1, on the reverse strand, counting down.
AGCGTCAGCACCGGACTGCCGGCGCGGGAGGCCGTCCCGGTGATCTCCACCAGTCCCAGGCCCGGTCGGCTGGACGACACCCGGGTCGCCAGGATGTCGGTGGCGAAGTGCAACTCGTCCCCGGGGAACACCGGCGCCAGCCAGCGCAGCTCCCGCCCGCCCGGCGAGCCCTGGGAGGTGGAGTCGGCCAGGACGGTGTCGACGTACGCCCGCATGAACAGCGAGCAGGTGTACCACCCGCTGGCGCACAACCCGCCGAGCAGCGATTCCCGCGCCGCCACCTCGTCGACGTGGAACGGCTGCGGGTCGAAACGCCGGTTGAACTCCAGCATCTCGTCGCGGTCGACGACGACCGTGCCCATGTCGATGTGCTGCCCGGCGGAGAAGTCCTCGAAGGCGAACCTGGTCACCGGGTCATCCTGCACCGTGCGCCTCCGCGGCCGGTCGGCCCGGTCGCCCGCGCTGGCCGTCACCGGTCGCCGTGACGGGCCGCACGCCGGCCTCGGGCCTACGGTGACCGCATGCCCGAGGACCGCGCAGCCCACCCGTCCGATCCCGGCGGACCGCCCGGCACGCCCAATCTCGCGGCGCTGCGGGAGCGGGTGCGCTCGGGCGGCGCCGACCGGTACCACCGCGCGAACGAGGCCCGCGGCAAGCTGTTCGCCCGCCGCCGGATCGACCTGCTGGTCGACCCGGGGTCCTTCCGCGAGGACGGGATGCTGGCCAACGCGCTGGCCCCGGACCTGCCGGCGGACGCGGTCGTCACCGGCGCCGCCACCGTGGATGGTCGCCCGGTCTGCCTGATGGCCAACGACTCGACCGTCAAAGCCGGGTCGTGGGGTGCGCGCACCGTCGAGAAAATCATCCGGATCATCGAGCGGGCCTACGCCACCGGCGTGCCGATGGTGTACCTGGTCGACTCGGCCGGGGCCCGGATCACCGACCAGGTCGACCTGTTCCCGGGACGGCGGGGGGCCGGGAAGATCTTCCACAGCCAGGTCCGGGCGTCCGGGTCCGTGCCGCAGGTCTGCGCGCTGTTCGGGCCCAGCGCGGCCGGCGGCGCGTACATCCCGGCGTTCTGCGACCTGGTGGTCATGGTCGACGGCAACGCCTCCATGTACCTGGGCAGCGACCGGATGGTCGAGATGGTGACCGGCGAGCGCACCACGCTGGAGGAGATGGGCGGCGCGCGGATGCACACCACGGTGTCCGGGGTGGGCCACCTCCTGGCCGCGGACGAGGCCGAGGCGGTGGCCGCCGTCCGGCGCTTCCTGTCCTACCTGCCGGGCAACCACACCCAGCCGCCGCCGTCGGTGCCGGCCGCGGATCCGGGGCGCGGCGACCTGCGCGCGCTGGTGCCCGCGGTCGAGCGGCAGGCGTTCGACATGCGCCGGTGGGTCCGCGCCCTGCTCGACGACGGGTCGGTCTTCGAGATCCACCCGGGATGGGCCCGGGAGGTGTTCGTCGGGTTCGGCCGGCTCGGTGGCCGGGCGGTCGGCGTCGTCGCGAACAACTCGCTGTTCCGCGGCGGCGTGCTGTTCGTCGACTCGGCCGACAAGGCGACGCACTTCGTCCAGCTCTGCGACGCCTTCAACGTGCCGCTGCTCTTCCTGGCCGACGTCCCCGGCTTCATGGTCGGGACCGCCGTCGAACGCCAGGGCATCATCCGGCACGGGGCCCGCATGATCGCGGCGGTGTCCGAGGCGACGGTGCCCAAGTTCTGCGTGGTCGTGCGCAAGGCCTACGGCGCGGGCCTGTACGCCATGGCCGGGCCGGGGTTCGACCCGGACGCCACGCTGGCGCTGCCCACCGCGCGGATCGCCGTCATGGGCGCCGACGCGGCCGTCAACGCCGTGTACGCCAACAAGATCGCGGCCATCGACGACCCGGCGGAACGCGCGGAGTTCGTCCGGGCCCGGCGCGCGGAGTACGAGCAGGACATCGACCTGGTGCACCTGGCGGCCGAGCTGGTCGTCGACGCCGTGGTGGAACCCGAGGAGCTCCGGGACGAGCTGCTGGCCCGGCTGTCGGCGGCCGAGGGCAAGGACCGCGCGTTCTCCCGACGCCGGCACGGGGTGCCGCCCGTCTGATGTCGGTTGCAGCGTGCGGTTCCGGGCCGCCGAGGGCAGAGGCGGATCTACGCTGTCGGCCGTGACGACGATCAGGTGCTGTCGGCCGTGACGACGATCAGGAACAGTCGGCCGTGACGACGATCAGGTGCTGTCGGCCGTGACGACGATCGGGTGCTGTCGGCCGTGACGACGATCAGGAACAGTCGGCCGTGACGACGGTCCTGCTCGCCGAGGACGACGAGGCCATCTCGGGCCCTCTGGTGCGCGCCCTGCGCCGGGAGGGCTACGACGTGCTGCACGCGACCGACGGCGGAGGAGCGCTGTCCGCGGCCACCGAGAACCCCGTGTCACTGGTCATCCTGGACCTCGGGCTGCCGGGCATGGACGGGCTGGAGGTATGCCGACGGATCCGCACCGCCGGGCGGGACACGGCGGTGCTGATGCTCACCGCCCGGACCGACGAGGTCGACTTCGTCGTCGGGCTCGACGCCGGCGCCGACGACTACGTCGGCAAGCCGTTCCGCACCGCGGAGCTGCTGGCCCGCATCCGGGCGCTGCTGCGCCGCAAGCCCGACCTGCGGCTGTCCGCCGGCGGCGTCACGCTCGACGGCCGGGCCCGCCGGGTGACCGTGCAGGGCCGGACCGTGGCGCTCAGCCCCAAGGAGTTCGACCTGCTGCAGCTGTTGATGTCCCGGGCGGACCAGGTGGTCAGCCGGGAGGAGATCGTCGACGCGCTGTGGGCCGGCGACCGGGCCGTCCTCCAGGGAAAGACCCTGGACATGCACGTGTCCGCGCTGCGCCGCAAGCTGGCCGAGGACGCCGGCGAGCCGCTCGACCTGCGCATCGCCACGATCCGCGGCGCCGGACTGCGCTTCAACCCGTGACGCCGTGCTGCGCCGCGTCCTGCTGAGCGTGCTGGCGGTCGTCGCCGCCACCGCGCTCGCGCTCGGCCTGCCGCTCGGCGTCGTGACCTGGCACCTGGTCGGTGACCGGTTGGACGCCGACCTCACCGCCCGGCTGGAGTCGGTGGACGCGGCGCTCGCCGCGGACGTCAGCCAGGCCGTCGACGACCGCCGGCTGACGCTGGCCGTGCCGGCCGGCGGCCTGCTCTCCGTGCGCCGGCCCGGCCACGCCCCCATCGTGCTCGGCGACACCGGGCTGGTCGGCGGCTACACCCGGGAGGTCGCGCTGACCCAGGGCGGCACCGCCGAGCTCGAGGTGCCGATGAGCGAGCTGTCGGCGCCCCGGCGCAGTGCCCTGCTGTGGGTGGCCGGTGCGGTGGCGCTGTCCCTGCTCGTCGGTGCGGCGGTGGCGGTGGTGCTGGCGCGGCGGCTGTCGTCGCCGCTGCGCAGCGTGGCCGACCGCGCGGCGGCCCTGGGCGCCGGTGACTTCCGCGTCGCGTCCCGGCGGTTCGGCATCGCCGAGCTGGACCGGGTCGCCGACGTCCTGGACGCCGCAGCACGGGACATCGCGGCGCTGCTCGGCCGGGAGCGCGACCTGGCGGGCGACATCTCGCACCAGCTCCGCACCCGGCTGACCGGCATCCGGCTGCTGCTGGAGGAGCTGGACACGGTGCCGTCGGTCCGGGACGACGCGGACTCCGCCGCCGCGGTCCGGGCGGGACTGGAGCAGACCGACCAGCTGGTCGCCGTCGTGGACGCCCTGCTGGCGGCGGCCCGCTCGCGCCGCGCCGCGACGGTGTCCGCGGTCGACCTGGGTCGCGAGACGGCGGCGCTGGCGGCGGAGTGGGAGCCGCGGCTGCGGCGGGCGGGCCGGGCGCTGGTGGTCCGCTGCCCGTCGGGTGCGGTCGCCGAGGCGACGCCGATGCGGCTGCGGGAGGCGCTGTCCTCGCTGCTGGACAACGCCACCCGGCACGGCGCCGGCACGGTCACGCTGTCGGCGCGGCAGGACAGCGGGCTGGTGGTGCTGGAGGTGGCCGACGAGGGTGCCGGCATCCCCGAGGCGCTTGTCGGGCACGTCTTCGACCGCGGCGTCTCGACGGCGGCGTCCACCGGGATCGGGCTCGGCCTGGCCCGGGCGCTGGTCGAGGCGGACGGCGGCCGGCTGGAGCTGCGCCGCCGGGCGCCGGCGGTCTTCGCGGTCTTCCTGCCGGGCCGCATTCCAGGCCCGCTCACCGACGGCGCGCCCGGGGAGCTCGCCGGTCCCGTCGCGGTGGTGCCGTCACCCCGGTGACCGGGACCGGGACGGTCAGCGGGAGGCGACGTCCGCCCGGGTGTCCGGGTCGCCGGCCCCGCCGTCCTCGCCGACGTGGGCGAGCTCGTCGGGGAACACATACCGCTTGTAGGCCCAGAACCGGAACGCCATGCCGAGGATGGTGCCGACGACGTTGGCCGCGATGAAGTCCGTGACGGACACCGTCAACCGGCTGTAGTGGGCGAGGTTGAAGCCGAAGGCGTAGTGCGACAGCCACAGCGGCACCAGGTTCAATCCCAGCGCCAGCCCGTTGACGAGGAAGAACAGCATGGCCTCGTGGTGGCGCTCGCGGCCGCCGCGGTGCCGGAACGACCACTCGCGGTTGAGCACGTAGCTGACGATCGTCGACAGCACGATCGAGATGATCTTGGAGGTGATCACCTTCTCGTCCAGCACGGTGTGCGACAGCAGGGTGAACACGCCCGTGTCGACGATCCACGCGGTGCCGCCCACCACCAGGAACTTGGCGATCTCCCGGTACTTCGGGGGGAGGACGGCGCGCACGCGGTCGATCAGGCTCACCGGGTCAGTGTAGGGCTGCGCCCGCGGCCCTTTCGTCCGGTCCCGCGACATTTCCGCAGATCACACGGCCTTCACACGGTGGTCGTCCCGGCGGCGTCGGGAGCCGGACGGCGGTCGCGCGACGGTCAGACGGGGCGGGCCGCGACGGTCACCACGGCCCCGACCACGTAGGTGTCGGTGTTCGTCGGGCCGCTGGAGACGGTGACGGCGGCCGCGTTCGAGCCCGCGACGCCATAGTCGGTACGGCCGGACAGGTGCACGACGTCCAGACCGACGCAGCGACCCTCGATCGTCCCGGCGAGCGGGCCGAGGAACCGGGACACACCGGCCAGCGGGTAGGACAGCGTCGCCGGGCCGGCGCTGACGCGCTTGTCACCGAAGGCGTCCGTCGCCCACAGCACGACGTCGGCGCTGCGGACGGCACCGGCCGCGCCGTTGTCGGACGCGGCGAACCGGGCGGTGAACCCGCCGCTGCCCGGCTCCACATCGGTGATCTCGGGGAACTGCACCCGGGCCACCGACTCTGCGGCGCCGTCGGACCGCCAGAGCACGACGACGGCCCAGCCGACCATCGGCTTGCGCCCGGGCGACTTCAGGTACGTCGACAGCACGGCGGACGGGACGCTGACGCCGACCGTGGCGCCCGCGCCGACCAGCGAGGTCACGTCCACCACCCGGGTCTGCACCTCCGGGGCGGCGACCGGGCGGCCGGCCTGGTCGACCGCCGGCAGCGCCTGGTCCCCGCTGCTGTGCAGCCCGTAGGGCGTGCCGTTCACGGTCAGCACCGGGTCGGCCAGCGGGAAGGTGGGACCGCGCCCGGCCGCGGACAGCAGCAGGCCGGCCCACAGCACCCGGCCGCCGGGGGCGGGCAGCGTGGCGGTGGCGGCGGGCAGCACCGTCGCCGCGCAGGTCGGCGAGTCGCGCAGCTGGCCGAGCAGCCCGCAGCCGACGAGCGCGCCGCCGACCGTGCCGGCGTCGACCCGGCCGGTGTACTCGATCGGGTCGCCGACCGCCCGCGGCGTGACCGTCAACGGGTCGTCGGCGGTCATCGGCACGGTGCTGCCGGTGGCCTCGGCGGTGACGTCCGGCAGCTGCTGCGTGCCGCCGGCGGACGGCAGGACCGCTGCCGCGAGCCGGGTGCGGACGTCGGTGCCGGTGCCCGGGTCGCAGGTGACGGTGTCGTCGCCGACGCTGCACCCGCCCCCGGTGGCCGCGGTGACCACGATCCCGTCGGACAGCCGGGCGGGGAAGGAGAACGGGCCGGGGTCCCCGGTGCCGGAGGCGCGGGCGTCGAGCACCAGGGTGGCGTCCCGCCCGGCCTGCAGCGCCGTGGTGGCGGACAGGCTGTAGGCGGTCCAGTCGGACCCCCAGACGAAGTCGCGGGACAGCGTGGAGGCCAGGCTGCGCCCGCCCTCGAGCCGGGCCACCGGCGGCCGCACCACCGACGTGGACGCCGACGTCGACGCGGCGACGGCGACCGTCCACGTCACCGGGCCGTCGACGGTGCCCGGGTCGCACCGCAGCGTGGTGTCGGTGGCGGTGCAGCCGGCCGGCCAGCCACGGTCCGGGGCGCGCAGGACGACCCCGTTGGCCAGCTTGCGGGGCAGCTCGACCGCACCCGGGTCGTCGACGTCGTCGACGAAGGCGGCGGTGATGGTCAGCGGCGCGGCCGGGCCGCCGAGCACCAGCCGGTCGGGCGGGGTGAGCACGATCGAGCGGTAGCCGGGCTGGACGACGACGTCACCCGGGTACAGCGTGACGGCGTACGAGCCGCCGCCCGGGAAGCCGACCGCGCCGGTCACCGGGCCCGACAGGGCCGCGTCGGGCCGGACGAGCACGGCGACGTCGAGGGTGAGCGGCGAGCCGGGTGCGGGGGTGCACACGGTGGAGGCGCCGGCCTGCGTGCAGCTGCCGCCGTCGACCGGGGTCACCGCGACCAGCTCCACCCCGTTCAGGGGCTCCGGCAGCGCCCGGGGGACGGTGACGGCGCTGCCCGCGGTCACGCCGGGCGCCAGCGGCAGGGTGACCCGGCGGGTGTTCCGGCCGACGTGCACGGTCTGCGGCAGCTCGAGCTGGGGCAACAGGTAGCCGCCGGTGGCCGTCACCGCGAGGGTGCCTGCCGGCAGCTCGTGGCCGTAGTCGTCGGTCGCGGTGACCGGCACCGCGCCGGGGGCGGTGTCCTCGGCGACGGCGACGGCGAACGTCACCCCGCCGTCCAGGACCTCCGCGACGGGGCAGCGGAGCGCGGCGCGGCCGTCGGCGGTGGCGGAGGTGCAGGAGTCGTCGGTGGGCGTCCAGGTGACCCCGGGGACCGTCGATGCCGGCACGGTGAGCGTGCCGAGCCGGCTGGCGTCGACGATCTCGGCCGTGCGGGTGGCCGACAGCGTCACCTGCGAGCGGGCGCCGACGGCGAGCACCGCCTGGGACAGGGTCAGCGTGTCAACCGGCGCGGCGACGTCGAGGGTGAGCGCGGCGTCCGTGACCGGACCGTCGGCGACCGCGACGCCCAGGGTGACCGTGCGGGCGGTGAGCGGCGCGGCGGTGAGGTCGAGCGCCAGGTCGAGACCCACCGCGGTGCCGCCGGGCAGGGTCACCGGCAGGGCGCAGTCGACAGCTCCGGCGGCCGCGTCGCTGGGCGCGCAGCTGCCGGGGGACGGGGCCGCGGCGGCGAAGGCCTGGCCGACGCCGGCACGCAGACCGGCGGTGACGGCTGTGAGGCCGCGGGCCGAGAGGCCGGCCGGCAGTCCGGTCAACCGCAGCAGGCTGCCCGCGGGCACGTCCGCCGCGGCGGTGACGTCGAGCCGGACGGTCACCGGGGCGCCGCCAGGGACGAAGGTCACCGTCGACCCGGCGCCGCCGCCGACGGTCACCAGCAGCGCCGGCGGGGTCGCCGGAGGCGGGGTGGTGTCGGGCGGCGTGGTGTCCGGAGGTGTCGTGTCCGGCGGGGTGGTGTCCGGCGGGGTCGTGTCCGGCGGGGTCGTGTCGGGCGGGGAGGTCGGGGGAGTCGTCGTGGGCGGGGACGTCGGGGGAGTGGTCGTCGGCGGGGAGGTGGGGGGAGTGGTCGTCGGCGGGGTGGTCACCGGCCCGGTCGAGTCCGGCGGGACGCTGCCCTGGTTGGGCTGGCGGGTGGGCCGGGTGGTGGTCGTCGAGCCGCCGCCGGTGCCGCCCCCGGTCGTCGCCGGTGCGCCGGTCGTCCCGGGGCTGCCGGTGTCGCCGGTCCCGCCGTCACCGGGGGTGCTGCCGTCGCCCGGGGTGCTGCCGTCGCCGGTCCCGCCACCGCCCGGGGTGCTGCCGTCACCGGTCCCGCCGTCGCCCAGCCCGCCGTCGCCCAGCCCGCCGTCGCCCAGCCCGCCGTCGCCGAGGCCGCCGTCGCCGAGGCCGCCGTCGCCGCCGTCACCGAGCCCACCGTCACCCAGCCCGCCGTCCCCGAGCCCGCCGTCACCCAGCCCGCCGTCCCCGAGCCCGCCGTCGCCGAGCCCGCCGTCCCCGCCGTCGCCCGGCACCGTGCCGAGGTCGCCGGGCACGAAGGGCGGGATGTCGGTCGGCAGGCCGTCGGTGCCCGTGTCGCCGCCTGCGCCGCCGCCCGTGCCCGCCGACCCACCGGTGCCGGTGCCGGTGCCGGTGCCGGTGCCGGCGCCGGTGCTCGGGCCGGCGCCGGTCCCGCGGGCGCTCCCGCTCGTCGTCGCGCCGGTCGTCCCGCCGGAGCTCGTGCCGGCGGTGGTGGGCGGCGCGGGCTGCGAACCACCGGCGCTGCCGGTCCCACCGGCCGTACCGGCGCCACCCGACCCGGTGCCGTTCAGATCCGTTCCCGGCGCGACCGGCGTCGCGACGACGCCCCGGTCGTTCGCCGACTCCGGACGGACGGCCGGGGTGCTGCCGACGATGACCACGACCAGCGCGGCCACCGCCGCGACCAGCACCGAGCCGGCCGACCCGGCGAGCACCGCCTTGCCGACCAGGGTCTTGCCCGGCACCCGGGCCAGCACGGTCTGCGCGGGGATCTTGGCCAGCAGACCGCCGGCAGGCGTGCTGCCCACGGTCTCGCCCAGGGCGTGCGACCCGGTGTGCACCCCGGCGTGGGCTCCTGCGACGCCGACCTCGCCGGCTGCCGCGGAGCCCAGCGCCACCAGCGGCGGCACCGGGCCCAGGGTCGCCAGGTAGCCGGCCGCCGCGCCGCCGAGCAGCAGCGGCGCGAGCAGCGCCCGCAGCCCGCTGTTGACCTCCGCCAGTTCGGCGGCCAGCGCCCGGCACCGGTCGCACTCCTCCAGGTGGGCGTCGACCTGCGCCTTCTCCCGCTTGGACAGGCCGCCGCGGGTCCAGGCGCCGAGCCGTTCCACCGTCACGCGGCACCGGTCGGCGGCGGTCTCGGCGAGGTGCGCCTGCAGGTAGGCCTCCCGCAGACCCTCGCGGGCACGGAAGGCCAGCGAAGTCACCGCGTTGGGGGCCATCCCGAGCAGGACGCCGACCTCGCGGGCGGACTGACCCTCCACCTGGGTGTGCCAGAGGACGGCCTGCCACCGCTCGGGCAGGCTCCGGAACGCCCGGGCCACCAGCCCGTTCTCCAGGTCGGCCAGGACCGGGTCGTCGCCCTCGACGGCGACGTCGTGGTCCTCCATCTCGCCGGTGAACTGCAGCCGCTGGTCCTTGCGGGTGCGGTCGTAGGCGGTGTTGCGGAGCACGGTGAACAGGTAGGCGCGGAAGGCGATGTCCGGGCCGCGACCCTCGAGCAGCCCGTCCAGCACCCGGGCGAACGCCTCGGACACCAGGTCGTCGGCCTCGGTCGACGAGCGGGCGAACTGCCGGGCCAGCGTGGCCGCCGCGCCGGCGTGCCGGCGGTACAGCTCACCGAAGGCGGCGCGGCCGCCGGCGCGGACACGCGTGATCAGCTCGGCGTCGCTCGCCGGCTGCGCGTGGTCCTGCTCCGTGGTCACCTGTTTCCTCTCGTCCGTCCCGGGGCCGGGGCGCTGGGCTGGTGGTGCTGGCACTGCCGCGGCCCGCGCACCGGCGGATCGCCGGGTGCCCGTCGGGACCGCTCCGCGCACGGTGGCCGGCGGGCGGCCGGGCGTGCGCGGCGACAGGGCACCCGCGCGGGGGATCCGCCGGGAGGACCTCTCCATTGTGACGTCTCAGTGGACGCTGCGTCACGCAGTGTGAGTCCGTCGATCCGCAGAACTTTTTTCGCCGGATCGCGTGACAGCCGGCGGGCTCGCCCGTCACCTCTGCGACAGCAACGACGCGGCTCAAGGAGTGAACCGCCCCGGGCCGCCGCCCGTTGCGCACAGGAGAGGTGAACCGATGGTGACAGGCGCCGACGTGGACCGGCTGACCAGCGACGAGATCCGCCGGGTCTGGTCGGCGCGGGCGGACGGTGCCGGCTGGGCGTTCCCGGCGGACTGGCACACCCCCGCGGTCGACGCGGTCTGCGAGGCCGTCAGCGCCGGCGGCGACGTGTGGGCCCCCGCCGAGCGGCTCGGTCAGGACCGCGCCGCCTCCGGTGTCTCGCTGGCCGAGGCCCTGGCGGACATCGACATGCTGGCCGCGATCGCCCCGCAGCGGTACACCGCCTCGCTCCGCCGCGCCGTGTCCCTCGGCTGGGCCGACCGGGTCACCGCGCCGCCGGCCGCCGTCTCCGACCCGATGACCGGTCTGGTCAGCCCCGAGTACCTGCACGCCCGCCTCGAGGAGGTCTACCTGGAGGCGGAGTCACAGGGGCAGCCCGTCGGCGACACCTACGCCCTGGTGCTCATCCGGCTCGACCTGGCCGGCCGTCCCGGCTGGCAGCGGCTGCTCCCGATGATCCACACGGCCGAGGGCATGCGGACGGTGTTCGCCGGCGGGCAGACGCTGGTCCGGCTCAGCCCGGCCGTCGCCGCCGTCCTCACCCGTCGCGATTCCAAGCTCGCGCGCCGCGCGCTGCTGCTGGCCGAGATCATCGCGGCCCGGCTGACCGGCGACCCGGACGCGGCGATCCCCGCCCCGAAGGTGTGGATCGAGCACCTCCCGACGACCTACCGCGCCGCCCTGGACCTGGTCGGCGACTGGAGCCGCTGATCCGCCCACCGACCAGCCGGCGGCTCGCCGCCGGTATCCGATCGGCGGCCCGCCGCCGGTCAACCGAGATCTCCGCCGGGACCCGCAGGGGACCCCGACCCCCTGCGGGTCCCGGCGGTCGCACTCGCCGGCACCCGCGGCGGACCCCGACCCCCCGCGGG
>NZ_BMNA01000004.1:0-77957 GCF_014646215.1 Nakamurella endophytica | reverse complement strand
TCCGGGGACCCCGACCCCCGGATTCCCGGCGGACACACCTGCCGGGACCCTGCGGGACCCCGACCCCGCGGGGTCCCGGCGGATCGCTGCACCGGGACCCGCGGACCCCGACCCGCGGGTCCCGGTGACTGCACCGGCGCGACCGTCGCCCCGGCGCGCAGGACCGCGCGGCGCCTCGGCGCGCGCCCGCTACCCTCGGCGCTCGTGGACAGTCGCACCGGCCTCCCGACCGTGGGCATGGTCGGCGGTGGCCAGCTCGCCCGGATGACGCACCAGGCCGCCATCGCGCTCGGCCAGTCGCTGCGCGTCCTCGCCGAGCACCCCGACGACTCCGCCGCGCTCGTCGCGCCCGACGTCAGCCTGGGCTCCCATCTCGACCTCGCCGCCCTGCGCGAGTTCGCGGCACGCTGCGACGTCGTCACCTTCGACCACGAGCACGTCCCCGGCGACCACATCCGCTCGCTGGCCGCCGGCGGCCACACCGTCTACCCGTCGGCGGAGGCGCTGCGCTACGCGCAGGACAAGGCCGTCATGCGGCAGCGGCTCTCCGATCTCGGGATCCCCGTACCCCGGTACCTGGTGGTGCCCTCCGACGACGTGACCGGCCCGGACGAGGTCGTCGACCGGGTCACCGCGTTCGGCCGGGACGCAGGCTGGCCGGTGGTGGTCAAGACGGCCCGCGGCGGGTACGACGGCCGCGGGGTGTGGGTCGTCCGCGACGCCGACGCCGTCCGGGACCTCGTCACCGGCTTCGAGCCGGTGCCCGACCTGGTGCTCGAGGAGCTCGTCCCGCTGAGCCGGGAACTCGCCGCGGTGGTGGCGCGGTCGCCGTTCGGCCAGGCCGCCGCGTGGCCCGTCGTCGAGACCGTGCAGGAGGACGGCATCTGCGTCGAGGTGGTCGCGCCCGCACCGGAGCTGCCGGAGGACCGGGCGGCCGCGGCGACCCGGCTGGCCTTGACCGTCGCCCACCGCCTGGACGTCGTCGGCGTGCTGGCCGTGGAGCTGTTCGACGTCCCCGTGTCGTCCGCGGCTCCGGACGGCCTGCAGGTCAACGAGCTGGCCATGCGACCGCACAACTCCGCCCACTGGACGATGGACGGCTCCGTCACCGGACAGTTCGAGCAGCACCTGCGGGCCGTCCTGGACTACCCGCTGGGCCGGACGGACGCCGTGGCGCCCTGGACGGTCATGGGCAACGTCCTCGGCGGCCCCGCCGACGGGCCGGGTGCGGCGGTGTCGCTCGACGAGCGGGTGCACCACCTGGCCGCCCGGTTCCCGGACGTCAAGGTGCACCTGTACGGCAAGGGCTACCGGCCCGGCCGCAAGCTCGGACACGTCAACGTCTGCGGCTCCGACCTCGCCGAGCTGCGCCGCCGGGCCCGGCTGTCCGCGCAGTGGCTCGGCGACGGGGTCTGGGCGGACGGCTGGTCGTCCGACGAGGCCGCCACCGCCGAGGCCGGAGGCGACCGGTGACCGGCGCGGCGGAGCCCGCGGGCGGTGCCGCGGCGACCGGAGCGGCCGCGCCGGTCGTCGGGCTGGTGATGGGCAGCGACTCGGACTGGTCGGTGATGTCCGCCGCCGGCGAGCTGCTCGACGAGTTCGGGGTGCCGTGGGAGGTCGGCGTCGTCTCGGCGCACCGCACACCGCAGCGGATGCTCGACTGGGCCGGCGCGGCCGCCGGCCGGGGGCTGCGCGTGGTGATCGCCGGCGCGGGCGGCGCGGCCCACCTGCCGGGGATGGTCGCCGCCGCCACCGTGCTGCCGGTGGTCGGCGTTCCGGTGCCGCTGGCGCGGCTGGACGGGCTGGACTCGCTGCTGTCCATCGTGCAGATGCCGGCCGGCATCCCGGTCGCCACCGTCTCGATCGGCGGCGCCCGCAACGCTGGCCTGCTGGCGGTGCGGATCCTGGCCACCGGCGGCAGCCCCGCCGACCGCGAGCTCGCGGCGCGGCTGGCCCGGTTCTCCGACCACCTGGCGTCGATGGTGCTCGACAAGGACCGCGCGCTGCGCGAGCGCACCGGTCACTGACCCGGCCGGGGGACCGCCGCGGAGCTGCCGGGCGTCCGGCGGCGGCCCCGTGGGGGGACGTCAGGTGTGGCGGACGGCGGCCGCCTCGACCGGGAGCGCCGCACGGAAGCGCGTCACGAACCCGTCGAAGCCCGCGACGTCGGCGGGGTCGGGGTCCAGGGTCTCCAGGGCGGCGGAGGCGAACACCTCGTCCAGGAACTCGGCGAGCGTGCGGCCGCCGGAGTCCTGCACCAGGGACGCCAGCAGGGCGATGCCCCAGGCGCCCCCTTCGGTGGCGATGTCGCCCACGGACACCGGGGCGTCGACCGCGGCGGCCAGGAAGCGCTGGGCGACACCGCGGGTGCGGAACAGCCCGCCGTGGGCGAACATCCGGTCGATCCCCACCTGCTCCTGCCGCTGCAGGATGTCCATGCCGATCCGCAGGGTGGCCAGCGAGGCGAACAGCTGGCTGCGCATGAAGTTGGCCAGGGTCAGCCGGCTCCCCGGGGTGCGGACCAGCAGCGGCCGGCCCTCGTCCAGGTCCACGATCGGCTCCCCGGACAGGAAGTTGTAGGCCACCAGACCGCCGCAGTCGCTCTCGCCGTCCAGCGCCGACCGCACCAGGGTCTCGAAGACGGTCGCCTTGTCGACACCCAGCTGCAGCGCGGTGGTGAACTCGGTGAACAGCGACGCCCACGAGTCCAGCTCGCTGGCCCCGTTGTTGCAGTGCACCATCGCCACCAGGTCGCCGGCCGGCGTGGTCACCATGTCGAGCTCCGGGTGCACCGCCTCGAGCGGTTCCTCCAGCACCACCATGGCGAAGATGCTGGTGCCGGCGCTGACGTTGCCGGTGCGCGGGGCGACGGAGTTCGTCGCGACCATGCCGGTGCCGGCGTCGCCCTCCGGCGGGCACAGGACGGTGCCGTGGGCGAGCGTCCCCGCCGGGTCGAGCAGGCGCGCGCCGTCCTCGGTGAGCCGTCCGGCGGGTCGGCCGGCCGTGCGGACGGCGGGCAGCAGGTCGACCAGGCGGGCGGGTGCCCCGAGCGGGGCGGCCAGCTCGTCGAACCGGGCGAGCATCGTGGCGTCGTAGTCGCCCGTCGCCGTGTCGATCGGGAACATGCCGCTGGCATCGCCGACGCCCAGCACCTTCTCGCCCGTCAACCGCCAGTGCACGTACCCGGCGAGCGTGGTGAGCTGGGCGATCCGGCCGGTGTGCTCCTCGCCGTCCAGCAGCGCCTGGTAGAGGTGGGCGACGCTCCAGCGGTGCGGGATGTTGCAGCCGAAGACGGCGCCCAGCCGTTCCGCCGCCACGCCGGTGTTGGTGTTGCGCCAGGTCCGGAACGGGACCAGCAGCTCACCCGCGCCGTCCAGGGCCAGGTAGCCGTGCATCATGGCCGACACCCCGAGTGCCCCGACCCCGGTCACCTCGACCCCGTGCCGGTCCTGGACGTCCTGTCGGAGCGCGGCGTAGGACCGCCGCAGGCCGTCCCACACCGCGTCCAGCGAGTACGTCCACAGGCCGTCGACGTACTGGTTCTCCCAGGAGTGCCCGCCGCTGGCGATCGGCCGGTGGTCGGGCCCGATCAGCACCGCCTTGATCCGGGTCGAGCCCAACTCGATGCCCAGCGCGGTGCGTCGTTCCGTGATGGCCCGGCGCACACCGGACGTCCCGTCGGTCATCGGTCTCCTCCTGGTCCACGCGGTTCGCACCGTCCCGGTCGGCGGGAAGGGTCCCGCGCCGGACGGCCGTGCCACGGGTCGCCGGTCGGTGCGCACCGACCGGCCCGCGGTCCCCGGGCTGCGAGCGTCGCACATGCCCGGGGACGGGGCCTCGTACGCCGCGGGTTCGGCGGGGCGCGCGGTGGACGGCACGGTGGACCGCACGCCCGGGGCCGGGCATGTCGGCCATCGGCTGCGACGGCGGCGGGTCGGGCGCAGGCCCCGGGTGCCACGACGCGGGCATCGAGTGGGAGCCGGCCGGCAGCGGGGGCGTGACCGCGGGATCCGTGCCCGACACGCCGGTTCCGGCGTGGCTACACTGCCAAGTTACCGGCCAGTAGCACCGCCGTGCCCCGGTGCGCGCTGCGGCCACCGCGTGAGAGGACCGCAGGCAATGAGCACCGTCGGCACCGACTCCGAGCTGTTCCGGCTGACCGAGGACCACCGCGCCGTCCGGGATGCCGTCCGCGAGCTGGCCGAGGCCGAGATCGCGCCGTACGCCTCCGATGTCGACGAGCACGAGCGGTTCCCGGAGGAGGCGCGCAAGGCGCTGACCGCCGCCGGCATGCACGCGGTGCACATCCCCGAGGAGTACGGCGGGGCCGGCGCCGACGCGGTGGCCACCGTCGTGGTGATCGAGGAGGTCGCCCGGGTGTGCGCGTCGTCGTCGCTGATCCCGGCGGTCAACAAGCTCGGCACCATGCCGCTGATCCTGTCCGGCTCCGACGAGCTGCAGCGGCAGGTGCTGCCGTCGGTGGCGGCGGGCGAGGCGATGACCTCCTACGCGCTGTCCGAGCGGGAGGCCGGCAGCGACGCCGCGGCCATGCGCACGCGAGCGGTGCGGGACGGCGACGACTGGGTGCTCAACGGCACCAAGTGCTGGATCACCAATGCCGGGGTGTCGACCTGGTACACGGTCATGGCGGTGACCGACCCGGACGCGGCGTCGCCGGCGGCCGGGATCAGCGCCTTCGTCGTGCACGTCGACGACCCGGGGTTCTCGGTCGGCACCAAGGAGCGCAAGCTCGGCATCAAAGGCTCGCCGACCCGGGAGATCCACTTCGACCGCTGCCGGATCCCCGGCGACCGGATCATCGGCGAGCCCGGCACCGGCTTCCGGACGGCGCTGGCCACCCTCGACCACACCCGGCCGACCATCGGCGCGCAGGCCGTCGGCATCGCGCAGGGTGCGCTCGACGTGGCCATCGGCTACGTCAAGGAGCGCAAGCAGTTCGGCAAGCGGCTGGCCGAGTTCCAGGCGCTGCAGTTCATGCTCGCCGACATGGCCATGCACGTGGAGGCCGCCCGCACCCTCGTCTACCAGGCCGCCGCGGCGACCGAGCGGGGCGACGCCAACCGCGGCTTCCTGGCGTCGGCGGCCAAGACCCTGGCGTCGGACACCGCCATGCAGGTCACCACCGACGCGGTGCAGCTGCTCGGCGGCGCCGGGTACACCCGGGACTTCCCGGTCGAGCGGATGATGCGCGACGCCAAGATCACCCAGATCTACGAGGGCACGAACCAGGTCCAGCGCCTGGTGATGGCGCGGTCGCTGCTGCGCTGACCGGCCGCCGTCGCACGGCGGCCGGGCCGGCCGGATCGTCGCGACCCCGGTGGGGCCGGGTACCCGACGCCGGGTGGCGGCCCGCCGGCCGGCTGGTACACCTGTCCGGTGATCGAACTGCGCAGCGGCATCCTGTCCGTCGGACTGCTCACCTACGGCGCCCGGGTGGCGTACGTCCGGGCGCCGGACCGGACCGGCGTCCCCGACGACGTGACCATCGGCTTCGACACCGACGCCCAGTGGCGGGCGGACACCACCTACCAGGGCGCGACCGTCGGCCGCTTCGCCGGCCGGATCGCCGGTGGCCGGTTCGAGCTGGACGGCACCACGGTCGAGTTGCCGCGCAACGAGGGATCGGTGACGCTGCACGGCGGGCCGGCCGGCTGGAGCCTGCAGGACTGGACCGCCGGCCCGGTCGAGGACCTCGCCGGCGGGCAGCGGGTGACGCTGCGGCGCACCAGCCCGGACGGCGAGATGGGCTTCCCCGGCACCGTCGAGGTGTCCGTGACCGTCACGGTGTCCGGCGGCGACCTGGTGCTGGACCACCACGCCACCACGGACGCGCCGACAGTGCTGGTGATGACCAACCACACCTACTGGAACCTGGCCGGGACCGGGGCCGGCCTGCGGTCGATCGGTGACCACCGGCTGCGGTTCTTCGCCGACCGCTACCTGCCGATCGACGAGGACTCCGTGCCGACCGGCGACCTCGTCCCCGTCCCGGGGACGCCGTTCGACTTCACCACCGACCGGGCGATCGGCGAGCGCTGGCACGACCCCGACCCGCAGCTGCAGCTCGGGCTGGGCTACGACCACACCTTCGTGCTGGACGGGTCCGGCGGCGAGCAGCCGGTCGCGGCACTGCCCGGCACGCCGCTGCGGGTGGCGGCCCGGGTGCTCGAGCCGGTGTCCGGGCGCACCCTGGACGTCCTCACCGACCAGCCGGGGGTGAACTTCTACACCGCGAACAAGATGAACGGCTCGGTCCGCAGCCGCGCCGGCCTGGTGCGGCAGAGCGAGGCGTTCTGCCTGGAGCCGCAGCACTTCCCGGACTCGCCGCACCACGACGAGTGGCCGTCCACCGTGCTCCGGCCGGGCGAGGAGTACCGCAACCGGACCGTCTACCGGTTCGGCACCGACAGCGGCACCGACAGCGGCACCCACGGCGGCACCGACTGGCGACGCCGGCACCCGGTGACGTGACCCTCCGGACCGGCGGGTGGCGCCGCACCGCCGTCGAGGTCGTCCGGATCGTCGTGGCCGCCGCGGTGGCGTGGCAGCTGTGCCGCTGGCTGGGGGCCGCGCGGCCTCCGGTGTACGCGGTCGTGGTCCCGCTGATCGCGCTGCGGGACGACCCGTTCTCCGCGGCGCACGTGTCGCTGTCCCGGGTCGTCGGCGTGCTGGCCGGCGTGCTGGTCGGGATGGCGACCCTCCAGGTGCTGCCCGCGGGGCTGCTGGCGGTCTGCGTGCTGCTCGTCGTGGGCCTGGTGCTGGGCACCGTGCTGCCGCCGCGCGGCTCGCTGAACATCCAGGTGGCCGTGTCGGCGTTGCTGGTCTTCGCGCTCACCGGCGCCGATCCCGAGGCGTACGCGTGGAGCCGGCTCTGGGAGACGGCCGTCGGCGGCGCCGTCACCGTGGTGCTCGGTGCCGTCCTGCTGCCGCCGGACCCGGTGCGGGTGCTGCGCGCGGAGATTGCCGACCTGGGTGCCGTTCTCGCTCGTTGCCTGCACGATGTCGCCGAGCTGCCGGGAGCCACCGATCCGGCGACGCGGCCGTCGGCCGACCTGCGGGCACTGGCCCAGGACGCCGCCGCCGGAGTGGTCCGGGCCGTGCAGGTGCGGTCGGACCTGGACCGGGCGGTGCGGACGGCGACCGTGGCCCCGCTGCAACGCCGGTACCGCGCCGCCCTCGCCGACCTGTCGGCGCCGGTGGCGGCGCTGTCCGTGGTGGCGCGGCACGTCGAGGTGCTGGCCAGCGACCTGGCCGACCTGGCCGCCAAGCCGCGGCACCGCGACCGGTGGGGACTGCTGCGGGGCGACCTCCGGGCGGTGGCGACGCCACTGGCTGCGGTCATCACCGGCAGGGCGGCGGGCCGGGAGGAGCGGGACTCACTGGAGACGGCGGCCCGGGCGTGGATGCGGTTCCGGTCGCTGCACCACGACGCGGTCGCGGTCGTGGTGCGGCACCCGCTCCGGCGGCTGCTCGACGACCTCGCCGGCCCGGACGGGATCATCGGGCCGCCGGAGGCCGAGCCGGATCGATGAGCGGCCCGCCGGCCGATCCGCCGGGCCGCCGATCCGCCGATCCGCCGGGCCGCCGATCCGCCGGGCCGCCGGTCCGCCGGTCCGCCGTCAGCCCTGGCCGGCGAACCGCACGACGGCCCCCGGCCGCAGCTGGCCGGCGACGGGCAGCGCTGCCCGGGCCAGGACGGCCAGCACGGGGTACCCGCCGGTCGTCGGGTGGTCGGCCAGGAACAGCACCGGCTGACCGGACGGCGGGATCTGGACCGCGCCGGTCACCAGACCTTCGCTCGGCAGCTCGGCCGGCCCGGAGGTGCGGTGCAGCGAGGGGCCGGCGAGCCGTAGCCCGACTCGGTTGGAGTCGGGGGTGACCGTCCACGCCGCGCCGGTCAGTGCCGCCCAGGCCTCGTCGTCGAACAGCTCGCGGCGGGGCCCCGGTCCGACCTGCAGCACCGCGGGGGTGCCCGCGGCCGCCGGCTCCGCGGGCCGCAGGCCGGGGAGGGGACCCGGGTCGCCGTCGACCAGGTCGCCGGTGGCCAGCTCGTCACCGGCGCGGACCGGTGCGGGTCCCAGGCCGGACAGCAGGTCGGTCGACGCCGACCCGAACAGCGGCGGGACGTCCAGGCCGCCGCGCACCGCCAGGTAGCACCGCACACCGCCGGTGGCGCGTCCCACGGCCAGCACGTCGCCGGCATCCAGGTCGACCGGTGCGCCCCAGGGCACCGGCCGTCCCCCGACGTGCAGCGGCACGGCCGCACCGGTCACCGCGACGGTGCACCGCGCGGACGCCCGCACCCGCAGCCCGCCGAGCAGCACCTCCAGGGCCGGGGCGCCGAGCCGGTTTCCGACCAGCCGGTTGGCCGCCCGCAGCGCCGGGGCGTCCAGGGCACCGGACGGCGGGACGCCGAGGGCTGCGTGACCCGGCCGGCCGAGGTCCTGCACCAGGGTCTGCGGGCCCGGCACCAGCACGGTCAGCACGGGGCGGCCGCTCACCGGACCTCTCGGAACCGCACCCGGTCGCCGGGGGACAGCAGCGCCGGCCGGTCCCGTCCCGGGTCCCACAGCGCCGCGTCCGTGGTGCCGATGAGCTGCCAGCCGCCCGGTGAGCTGCGCGGGTAGACGGCGGAGTACTCGCCGGCCAGCGCGACGGAGCCGGCCGGCACCCGGGTGCGCGGACTGTCCCGGCGGGCGACGCGCAGCCCGTCGTGGTCGGTGACCAGGTAGCCGAATCCGGGCGCGAACCCGGTGAACGCCACCGTCCACGACGACCCGGCGTGCCGGCGGACCACCTCGGCGGCGTCGACGCCGAGCAGCCGCGCGACCTCGGCCAAATCGGGACCGTCGTACCGGACGTCGATCTCGACCTGCCGGGGCGGCAGGTCGGCAGCGGGGTCCGACGCAGCGCCGGACACAGAGTCCGACACAGCGCCCGACACAGCGCCCGACACAGCGCCCGACACAGCGCCCGACACAGCGCCCGACACAGCGCCCGATGCAGCGCCGGCGGCGCCCCGACCGGGATGTGCGGCCAGCACCCCGCCGACCCACCGGTGCAGCGCGGCCTCGTCGAGGACGTCCGGGTCGGTGGTGACCAGCACCGTGCGTGCGGCAGGCACGACGTCCACGACGCCGGCCGGCGGCCGGCCGGTCAGCGCCCGGTACAGCGGCAGGATGTCCGCCGCGCCGGAGACCTCGACCAGGACCGCGGCGTCGCCACAGGGCAGCAGCCGCGCCGTCATTGCCAGCTCGGCGTGACCTCGGACGGCTCGCCGCCGGCGGGTGCGGCGGCACGGGCTGCTCCCGGGGCCTGGACCGGAGCGACCCCGTCGGCCAGCGGTGCGACGCGGACGCCGGCCCGGTCCAGCGCCGCCCGCACCGCGGTGGCCAGCTGCACCGCGCCCGGGGTGTCGCTGTGCAGGCACAGCGAGTCCGGCCGCAGGTCGAGCACCGTGCCGTCCACCGCGACGACGGTTCCCTCGGTGGCCATCCGGAGCGCGCGGGCGGCCACCTCGTCGGGGTCGTGCACCACCGCGCCGGGGTCGCGGCGGGAGGCCAGCGTGCCGTCCGGCCGGTAGGCGCGGTCGGCGAAGGCCTCGCGCCAGGTGGTCAGCCCGGCCTCGGCCGCGACGTCGAGCACGACCGATCCGGGCAGCCCGAGGACGGGCAGGTCCCGGTCGACGTCGGCGACGGCGGCCACGACGGCGCCGGCGTGGACCGGGTCGCGGGCGATCCGGTTGTAGAGCGCGCCGTGCGGCTTGACGTAGTGCACCCGGGTGCCGGCCGCGCGGGCGAGGCCGGCCAGCGCGCCGAGCTGGTAGACGACGTCGCCGTAGAGCTCGTCGGGCGACGCGTCGAGGTCGCGGCGGCCGAAGCCGGCGAGGTCCCGGTAGGCGACGTGGGCGCCGACCGCGACACCGCGGTCCCGGGCGGTGCGCAGTGCCGCGAGGATGGTGAGCGGGTCCCCGGCGTGGAACCCGCAGGCCACGTTGGCGCTGGAGACCAGCGCCAGCATCGCGTCGTCGTCACCCAAGGTCCACCGGCCGAACGACTCGGCCAGGTCGCTGTTCAGGTCGATGCTGCGGCCCGGTGCTGTGCTGTCCACGGTGCCCATCGTCCCCCCGTGCCCACCGTCCGCCGTGCCGGCCCGGCTCGTCGGTCCCGCCGGCCCGGCTCGTCGATCCTGCCGGCCCGGCTCGTGCGGCGTGCGGCCCCGGCTCGTCCCGCGACCGGCCGGTCAGCGCAACGGCACCGCCGGCAGGCCCGGCACGGTGGCCGGCGGGTCGCCCGCGGTGCAGGTGGCGTGCTCCGACGCGGCCACGGCCGCGGCCCGGTCCGGGTCGTCGAGCTGGACGACCGACCCGTCCGCGGCCAGCGCCCCGCCGAGCAGCGCGACGGCCAGCGGCAGCGGCGACCAGGTCGACACGGACAGCACCCGCGGGGTCGCGCCGAGCCGGCCGGCGGCCTCGCGGGCGAGGGCCAGGGCGTCGGCGACGGACAGCCGGACCGAGCCCGCGCAGGCCGGGGCGGTGTCGGCCACGGCGGGCGGCGTGAACCGGTCGGCCTGGGGCAGCACCGCGCCGGTCCAGTCCCGCTCGTGGGCCGCGACCACCCGGCTGGGCGCGCCGAGCGGGTGCCCGGAGACCACGAAGACCTCGTCGGCGCCGGCCGGTACCGCCACGCCGCCCGGACCGCCGGGGTCGGGCACGAACGCCGCGACCGCCGCCGGGTCGTCCCGGTCGGTCACCGCCAGCCCGGCCCACCAGCAACCGAGGAGCACGGCGGCCGTCTGCCAGCCCGGCGGTGTGCCGACGAACGCCACGTCCCCGGGCGCCGCGCCCAGCTCGTCGCGGAGCAGGCCGGCGACCTTGGCCGACCAGTTGGCCAGGGACGCCGTGGACAGCTCGGCGCGGCCGTCGGTGGTGTAGCCGGTGATCCGCGGACGGTGCGGGTCCCGGGCGAGCAGCGGACCGAGCAGGGCGGCGGTGAGCGTGGGCATGCGTCGGTCCTACCGGACGCCCGGGCCGCACCGCCGACCGGACGTCGGATGCGGCGGGCGGCCTGCGGAGCTCGGCCCTAGTTGACGCAGCCGACGGTGCCGGCGGTGATGGCGTCGCCGGACGTCGGAGCCGGGGCGGTGCCCGTCCCCGTACCCGGCGCCGACGGCGCCGCCGCCGGCCGGAGTGCCGCGCCGCCCGCCCGCAGGCCCTGGCCGGCCAGGTCGGTGCCGACGACGACGGAGACGTGGCCGGCGGCCACGGATCCCTCCTGCGTCACGGTTCCGACACCACCGAGCGCGGCCCGGACGGCCTCGGCCGCGGTCTGCCCGCCCTTGCCGTACCCGATGGTGGTGGTGGCGTGCTCGGTGTCGGAGTCGATGCCGGGGGCGTCGACGTTCTGCCCGCGGACGAAGCCGGCCGACGCCAGCCGGTCCATCACCGGCGTGCCGGCGGTGGCGGCCGCGGTGGCGTCCTGCACGTCGACGGTGACCGACGCCGGGTCGACCGCCGTCGCGGAGGTGCGCGTGGTGGTCCCTGCCGCCGCCGACGACCCGGTGGCCGCCGAGCCCGACGTCCGCTCCGGACCGCCGCTGATCGCGGCGAAGAACCGCTTGATCTCGGCCGGGTCGGTGGCGAGCGCGTCGGTCGAGGTCGACGACTCGGCCCCGTGCGTGGGGATCGTCGTGAAGGTGACGTTGCCGCTGGACAGCCCGGCCATCTGACCGGCGAAGTCGATCAGGTTGAAGCCCTTGTCCAGGGTGAGCGACTTGCTGGACGCGTCGAGCAGGGCCGACAGCTTGCTCGGGGACCCCAGCACGTCGGCCGACAGCATCTTCCGGGTCGCCCCGGCGAGGAAGGCCTGCTGGCGCCGGACCCGGTCGAGGTCGCCGTTGGGCAGACCGTGCCGCTGCCGGACGAAGGCCATGGCCGAGCTGCCGGACACCTCCTGCGGACCGGCGGCGAACTTGGCGCCGGAGAACGGGTCGTCGACGGCTTTGTTCAGGCAGACCGGGACACCGCCGATGGCCAGCGACAGCTGGTAGAAGCCGATCAGGTTGACCTCGGCGTAGTGGTCGATCTTCAGCCCGGTGAACGCCTGCACGATCCGGATGAGCATGGTTCGCCCGGCCTCGTCGGACTGGCGCTCTCGCGCCGGGCTCTCGCCGACGCCCTTCCTGGCCAGCGCCTGCTCCGTGTAGAACTTCGCGGTGCTGTAGAAGGAGTTGATCTTGTTCGGCTTGTAGGTGCCGCTGGTGCCGTCGTCGTAGGGGCCTTTGACCCGGTCGGTCACCGACTGCGGGATCCAGGTGTCGCGGGGCAGCGACACCGCGGTCGCCTTGCCGCCGCCCTCGGGGATGTGCACCACCATGATCGTGTCGGTGTTGGTGCCGCCGTCGTCCAGCGTCGTCCGCACCTCGGCCAGCTCGGCCGGGGTCAGGGGGTTCCCGTCCTGGTCGGTGCGCGAGTCGGAGCCGACCAGCAGGATGTTCACGCCGCCGGCCAGGGTGACGCCGGCGCTGCCGGCGTCCTGCACGCCGTTGCTGTCGGCGACGCTCGCGGTGGCGTTGTTGGCGAAGCCCCAGAACACGCCGCAGCCGACGAGCACGGCCACCGACAGCACCGCCGCGACGACGCGGCCGGCGACGATCCCGGCCCCGGCGCGGCGGCGCGGCGGCCGTCCGGTGCGGGCGGCGACCACGCCGGCGGCGGGCCGCGGCGACCCGGCGGCCCGGGGTGCGGTATGCGGCGGGGGCCCACCGGCCGGACGGCCGTAGCCGGCGGCCCGGGGGTCCTGCGGGCCGCGGGCGTACCCGGCCGCGGCCGTGCGGGCGTCCTGCGGGCGCCGGTCGGGCCGTCCGGGTGCGCCGCCGACGTCCGGCGGCAGGATCGCGGTCGGGGGACCGGCGTCGGCGCGGCGCCCCGCCGCGGGCGGGCGGGTGCCCTGGCCGCCCTGCTCCGCCCACTCGGACCAGGCCTGGCGGGCGCGGTCCGGACGGCCGGCCGGCGGGCCGCCGGCGCGGACGGTGGGACCGGTGCCGGCCGGGACGCCCCCGGGGGTGCGTCCGCCGGGCATGCCGCCGGACGGGCGGGGGGCAGGCGTGCCGCCGGACGGGCGGGAGGCGGGCGTGCCGCCGGCGCCACGGGCGGGCAGGGGAGTGCCGCCGGAGCGGGCCGGGCCCGGGCCGCCCTCGGTACGGGGTGCGTCGGTGCCGGACGGCCCGGTGCCGGACGAGGGTCCGTAGCGCCGCGGCCCCCGGCGTGGATCGTCGGGGGTGGCTCTCATGCGCTGGCCTCTCTGGGTGGAACGTGTCGCGTCGGTCACGGTGGTCCGCCGCCGGCGGTGTGCCGCGGACGTGTCGGTCGCCGGTGCGGGACCGCACCTGCAGACGCCCCGGCCGGGTCTCCGGTTGCCCGGAGGGCGCCACCCGGGCGGGCGATACGGGCCGTTGCGGGTCCCTGCCGCAGCGCAGGGACAGGGTCCGGGACGGCGCCCGGACGGTGCTGCGACACCGCCGGCGCCTGCGCCGGCGGCCCGCGCCGGACCGGGGGACCGGGCCCCGACGGGCAGGCCGAGGGTACCCACGGGCCGCCCCGGGCCCCCGGAATCGTCCGGGCGCGGCGTGGCCACCACCCGGATGGCGCGGCACCGCCCGTCCGGCCGCGCCGGCAGCGCCGCCCACCGCGCGATGCGCGGACCCCGCCGGTGCGGTGCGGCATGATGTCCAACCATGCGCATTCTCGTGACCGGTGGAGCCGGCTTCATCGGATCCGCCTTCGTCCGCAACGTCATCGCCGACGCCTACCCCGGACTCGAGGGTGCGGAGGTGGTCGTGCTGGACAAGCTGACCTACGCCGGGAACCTGGCCAACCTGGAGTCCGTGGCGGACTCCGACCGCTACTCCTTCGAGCAGGGCGACATCTGCGACCCCGAGCTGACCGCCAAGCTGGTCGGCAACGCCGACGCGGTGGTGCACTTCGCCGCGGAGTCGCACGTCGACCGCTCCATCCTCGGCGGCGCGGACTTCGTGATGACCAACGTGCTGGGCACCCAGACCCTGCTGCAGGCCGCGCTGAACACCAAGCTGCAGAAGTTCGTGCACGTCTCGACCGACGAGGTCTACGGGTCGATCGACGAGGGGTCGTGGGACGAGCAGCAGCCGCTGCAGCCCAACTCGCCGTACTCGGCGTCCAAGGCCGGCTCCGACCTGATCGCTCTCGCGTACGCCAGGACGCACGGCCTGCCGGTGTCGATCACCCGGTGCTCCAACAACTACGGGCCGTACCAGTTCCCGGAGAAGGTCATCCCGCTGTTCGTCACCAACCTGATCGACGGCCGCTCCGTCCCGCTGTACGGCGAGGGCGCCAACGTCCGCGACTGGCTGCACGTCGAGGACCACTGCCGGGGTATCGCGCTGGTGCTCGGCGGCGGCCGGCCCGGTGAGGTCTACAACATCGGCGGCGGCACCGAGCTGACGAACGCCGAGCTGACCTACCGACTCATCGAGGCCACCGGCCGCGACGAGTCCTCCATCGAGCGGATCCCCGACCCGCGCGGCGGCGGCCACGACAAGCGCTACTCGGTGGACATCAGCAAGATCCACGACGAGCTCGGCTACTCGCCGCAGGTGCCGTTCGAGCAGGGCCTGACCGACACGATCGCCTGGTACGTCGACCACCGCGACTGGTGGGAGCCGCTCAAGGCCCGCTCGGTCATCGACCGCTGAACGGGGACGCGGTGAGCACGCCGGGAACGGCGGGACAGATGACGGCCCGGCCGGACGCGGTCGTGCACCTGTTGGTGACCGGGGCACGAGGGCAACTGGGCACGGACCTGGTGCGGGCGGCGACCGGGCGCGGTTGGCCGGTGACCGCGGTCGGGTCCCGGGAGCTGGACATCACCGACGCGGACGCCGTCCGCGCGGCCGTCCTGGCGTTCGCGGACGGTGTCCGCGCCGCCGGTGGCCGGGGCGTGGTGGTCAACGCGGCGGCGTACACGGCCGTCGACGCGGCCGAGACGGACCAGGACCGGGCGGCGGCGGTGAACACCGCCGGTCCCAGGCAGCTGGCGGCCGCGGCGGCCGGATCGGGCCTGGGCATGGTGCACGTCTCCACCGACTACGTCTTCCCGGGGGACGCCGACCGCCCCTACGAGGTCGACGACCCGACCGGGCCGAGCAGCGTGTACGGCCGCACCAAGCTCGAGGGGGAGCAGGCCGTCCGGGAGGCGCACCCCGGGGCGCACGTGGTGCGGACCGCCTGGGTCTACGGCGCGGGCGGGGCCAACTTCGTCAAGACCATGGCGCGACTGGAGGCGACGCGGGACACCGTGTCGGTCGTCGACGACCAGCGTGGTTCGCCCAGCTGGACCGCCGATCTGGCGGCCGGGCTGCTGGAGCTCGTCGCCGCCAACCTGCCCGGCGGGGTGTGGCACCTGACCAACGGCGGGGACACCACGTGGTTCGGGTTCACCCGGGCCATCTTCGCCGAGCTGGGCGCCGATCCGGAGCGGGTGCTGCCCACGACGACCGCCGAGTTCCCGCGCCCCGCCCCGCGGCCGGCCTACTCGGTGCTCTCCCCACGCGCGTGGACGGCGGCCGGCTTGACCCCGTTGCGCCCGTGGCGCGAGGCGCTGTCCGCGGCGTTCGCGGAGTCCGCTGCCGACTTCCGGCCCGCCGCCAGCTGATCCGCCGCGGGACGGCCGTCACCGGATGGTTCGATGACCGGCGGCGCCGGGTCGGCGGCCTGGCGCGGCTGGCACATCCGTCACGGATCGTGACCAGTCCTGGCGTCGCGGCGGTTCCTCCTCCCCTGGCGGTGGCAGTGACGGTGCAGATCCGTCCGGGCGATACAGCACACCGCGATGGCCGTCACCCGGAACGCTGCACTTCACAATGCACGCCATCGAGCGCGTATTACTGCGAGTGACTCCCGGCTACAGTCTGTGCAGACTCCGGTGCGGACGCCCCGGACTGCGCCGACCAGTACAGGGAGTGACATGAACGTGGGCAGGATTCGAGCCGCCGTGGTGGCGGCTGCGGCCGCCGTCGCCACGGTGACCGCCGTCGTCGTCGCCGTACCCGCGTCGGGCGCGGTGCCCGTCACGGACGCGGCGCCGGTCGTCGCGCAGGGCACCAGGGTCGCGGGCATCGACCAGCAGATGATCAGCCTGATCAACGCCGCCCGGGTGCAGAACGGCCGGACGCCGCTGCAGGAAGCCACCGGACTCACCGCGCTGGCGCTGTTCTGGTCCAACAGCATGGACAGCGGCGCCACCGGCTACGCGCTGGCGCACAACACCAACGCCTGGACCATGCTGCCCGACTACGGCGCCGCCAGCCGGACCTCGTGGGGCGAGAACGTCGCAGCCTCCGACTCGACCACGGCGTCGGCATCGGACATCGTCACGGCGTACCTGAACTCGCCCGGACACCGGGCCAACATCCTGTCGGCCTCCTTCGGATACATCGGCGTCGCGACGGTCGCCGGCGACCACGGGCTGTGGAACACCGTCGAGTTCACCGACCGGGTCGACGCCGGCCAGGTCGTCACCTCGCCCGCGCCGTCGACCTCGTCGCCGGCGCCTTCCACGTCCTCGCCTGCGCCGTCGACCTCGTCCCCTGCGCCGTCGACCTCGGTGCGGCCGACGACGACTGCGCCGTCGACGTCCTCGCCTGCGCCGTCGACCTCGGTGCGCCCGACGACGACTGCGCCGTCGACGTCCTCGCCTGCGCCGTCGACCTCGGTGCGGCCGACGACGACTGCGCCGACGACGACCTCGCCTGCGCCGTCGACCTCGGTGCGACCGACGACCACTGCGCCGTCGATCTCGGGGCCTGCGCCGTCGACCTCGGTGCGCCCGACGACCACTGCGCCGACGACGACCTCGCCTGCGCCGTCGACCTCGGTGCGCCCGACGACCACTGCGCCGACGACGACCTCGCCTGCGCCGTCGACCTCGGTGCGACCGACGACCACTGCGCCGTCGACCTCGTCGCCGGCTCCGTCGACCTCGGTGCGGCCGACGACCACCGCGCCGTCGACCACCATCCCGACGACGACCACCAGCCCGACGACGACGACCAGCCCGACGCCCTCGCCGTCGACGCAGCCCGCCCCGACGACGGGCACCACCGTGCCGACCAGCCCGACGCCCACTCCCGTCGTGCCGACGGTCCCGGCGCCGGCCACCGTGACACCGCTGACCAGCACCGTGACCGTCGTGGACTCGTCGACCGGCCGCGCCCTGGCGCCGACCGTGCTGATGGTCCGGGACTCGGCCTGCCTGCGTCCGCTCAAGCTGCTCTACAGCGGCCCGACGGGTGCCGTCGCCATCCCGGCGCTGACCACCGGCACCTACTGCCTGCAGGTCCGCGGACTGCCCGCCGGATACGCCGCCCCGCCCATGAAGCGCATCGCCGTCCACCCGCGGACGGTCTTCACCGCGCGGATCGCCGCGGCGCCCAAGCCGGTGACCGGGTCCCTGGCGGTCGTCGGTGACCAGTCCGGGCAGCGCGTCGGTCCCGCCACGTTCATGCTGCGGGACGCGACCTGCGTCCGGGCGCTGCGCCTGGTGTACGGCGACACCGCCGGTGCGGCGACCCTGACCGACATCCTCCCGGCGACGTACTGCCTGACGCCGGTCCGGGTGCCCGCCGGATTCGTTCGTCCGGCAGCGCAGTCCTTCGGCGTGACGGTCAACCGCCCGTTCCAGGTCTCGGTGCGGCTACCGCAGCCCTGACCCCACCCGCTGCACCGACGGCCGGTGTCCCCGCGAGGGGACACCGGCCGTCCTGCTGTCCGGCCCGGCGCCACCCCACCCGACGGCGCGGGCGGTGCTCGGTTCGCCGGTGGGCAGGCCGCGCTACCGCTGCTGGTGCCAGCGGTACCGGTGGGGCCGGTCATGCCGCGGTGCTGGCTCCCGGGCAGGTCCAGTTGCTGTGCTGGCTCTGCCGGCCCTGCTGGCTCTGCCGGCCCTGCTGGCTCTGCCGGCCCTGCTAGCTCTGCCGGCTCTGCCGGCTCTGCCTGACTGTGCTGGCTGCGCTGCCCGCCTCGCCGGCGGTCGGCGGGTCGCACGCACCGTCGCCCGCGGACGAGCACGGGCGGTGGGACGGCGCGCGGCTCCGTGGCCCGTCACGGACGGTGACTGACGGGGCCGCGCATCCGGACCGCGCGCTGCTCCCGTGCGCCTCGCGGGACCGTCGTCGTGGCCGTCCGATGTCTTGATCTTGTGGTCCGTCGCCCGATCCGTGCGACTTCGTGTTCCCGGGCTCTCGCCCTGTTACTTGGTGTCTAACTCCAACTACACTCTGTACATCCCCCGGCGAGGCTGTTCCTCGTCGCTGGCATCCACAGGGAGTGACATGATCACCGTGAACCGTATTCGGGTCGGCGTCGCCGCGGCGCTGGCCACGGCCGCCGCGCTGGTGGCGGCGCCGTCGGCCCAGGCTGCCGTCGGAGCCGCCGCGCCGGCCGCCGAGGTCGCGCCGGCCGCGCTGGCGGGCCCGCTCGCGGTGGCGCAGGGCACCCGGCTGGCCTCATTCGACAAGCAGCTCATCGGCCTGATCAACGACGCCCGCGCCAAGAACGGCCGGGCGCCGCTCCAGGAGGCCACCGGTCTGACCAGCCTCTCGGTGTGGTGGTCGACCAAGATGGACGGCGGCTCGACGAGCTACCAGCTGGCGCACAACCCGAACGCCTGGACCATGGTGACCAGCTACGGCGCCTCGAACCGCACGTCGTGGGGCGAGAACGTGGCGTGGTCGTCCTCCACCGGCACCAGCGCGCAGGAGATCTTCACCGCGTACATGAACTCGCCGGGGCACCGGGCCAACATCCTGTCGGCGGCCTACCACTACGTCGGCGTGGGCACCGTCGGCGGCACCCGCGGCCTGTGGAACACCACGGAGTTCACCGACAAGGTGCAGGCCGGCCAGGCGGTCGGCGGCTCCACCACGCCGGCCACGACCCCGGTCCCGCCGACCGGCAGCACCATCACCGTCCGCGACTCGGTCACCGGCTCGGTGCTCAAGCCGTCGGTCGTCATGCTCCGTGACGGCACCTGCGTCAAGCCGCTGAAGCTGATCTACAGCGACGCGACCGGGATGCTCCCGGTGCCCGCGCTCAAGACCGGCACCTACTGCATGCAGGTCCGCGGCGTCCCCGCCGGCTACACCCTGCCGAAGAACAAGCTGATCGCCGTGCACGCCGGCCGGGTCTTCGCCGCCCGGATCATGGCAGCGGCCAAGCCGATGAGCGGGACGCTGACCGTCCGCGGGTCCGGCACCACCGCGGCCGTCGGCGCCTCGACCTTCATGCTGCGCGACCGGTCGTGCGTCCGGCCGCTGCGGCTGCTGTACACGGACGCCAAGGGCATGGCCCCGCTGACCAACCTGACCCCGGCCGTCTACTGCCTGACCGGTGTCCGGGTGCCGGCCGGGTACAAGGTGCCCAGCCCCGCCAAGTTCCTCGTCCCGCTGAACGCTTCGTTCACCGCCACGGTCACCCTGCCGCGCGCCTGAGTTGCGCCCGGTCCTGCGACGGCCGGCCACCCCGCCCGGGGTGGCCGGCCGTCGGCGTTCCCGGGGCCGGCAGCCCGGCCGCCGGGTGGCGATCGCGGGTTCTCGGGCACAGCGACGGAAACCCCGCGCGGGCGCGAGTGGGCGCGGTGCGGCGCGTTGCCGGCGGGCCGGGCCGACGGGGCCTGGCGCGGTCACCGAGCGATACGACGGGCGCGACCGGACCACCGCGACGGGCGACGAGGAGCCGGTCGCGACCGCCGGAGCAGGACCGAGGGTGACCGGGAAGGACCGCGACCGCGACCGATGAAACCGATCGGGTGGCCGCTTCGTCGGAGAGGCGCCGAGACAGACCTGGACGAGCCGCCCGACGACGGAGCCGCCCGTCCCGACACAGAAGAGACGCCACACCGATGAAGCTCCGAGCCGCCCGTTACGCCTCGCTCCTCGCCGCCGCCGGGATCGCGCTGGCCGCCTGCTCCTCCGGCCAGACCGGATCCCCGGTCCCGGCGTCGTCCACGTCCGCGTCTGCGTCGACGTCGTCGTCCTCGTCGTCCGGGTCGTCGACGGCGTCCTCGACGGAGAGCTCGACCCAGGACACGACCTCCGCCGACGAGCCGAGCGTCACGGACGACTCCGGCACCACCGACGAGCCGAGCACCACCGACGAGCCGAGCACCACCGACGAGCCGAGCGTCACGGACGACCCCAGCACCGGCGACGACCCGAGCACCGGCGACGACCCGAGCACCGGCGACGACCCGAGCACCGGCGACGACCCGAGCACCGGCGACGACCCGAGCACGGGCGCAGTGGGGGACAACGCCACGGCCTGGGTGACCTCGACGTGCACGGATCTGTCCGCGATCCTGCGCCAGATCCAGGAGAACCAGCCGAAGCTGGCGTCGACGGCCGGCCTCGAGGAGGTCCGCCAGGCACTCGTCGACTACTACGCCGCGTCGAGCAAGACCGTCGGCGACGCCGTCGACCACGCCGAGGCCGTCGGCGCGCCGGACGTGCCGAACGGTGCCGCCATCGACAAGGCCTACCGGTCGTTCCTGTCCGGTCTGGTCGACATTTTCTACAACGCCGTCCTGGACATCTCGTCGGCGCAGGACCTCTCGGCGATCCGGGCGGTGAACGACAAGGTGGACACCGACGTCACCGCGCTCGCCAACGACAGCGACGCCCTGGGCGATCTGCAGAACGGCGAGCTGGCGTCGCTGGCCAAGAAGATCCCGGCCTGCAAGCCGCTGCAGGGCTGAGCGCAGCCGGTCGGCCGGGCGGCGGGACGTCGCCGGCCGGCTCCCCGGGGCTCGTCCGTCTTGACAGCGACCCCGGAGAAGTGATCATGATGTCAGTCACGCATCGTGGACGGGCATCCAACGGTGAGCGACGGGAGTCGCTCCGTCCACGACCGCACCGCCCGCCGGCCGCCAGAGACAGCAGGGGAGGGGACACCGTGGTGCTCACCGTCTGGATGCTCTCCGCGCCCGCCGCCCTGCTCGGGGCCTGGGTCTGGCTGCTGTGCGAGTACCACGCCGACCGGGTGCGGATCCGTCAGGCCCGGCCGGTCGGGCGGACCGCGGTGCGGACTGCGGGGGGCCCGGCCGCGCCCGTCCGGTACGAGCCGTACGTCTGCACGTCGGTGCCCAGCCCGTCCTGACCCCGCACGGCCCCACCCCCGGCAGGACGAGCGAACCGGGGGCCCGGGTCCGGGCCCGGGACCGCTGCCGGTCAGCGTCGTCGACGACCGACCCGCCCGGCGCGGACGCCGCGGAGCAGACGGGCCGGCCGGGTCACCGCCCCCACCAGTGCCCGCATCCCGTGCTGACCAGGCGGCAGCTCCGGCGTCATGACCGCTCGGACGTCGGCGACCGGCACCGTACGCCGGGCCTGGATGGCCCGCCGGTCGCGGAGCCCGTGCCGCGCGCACAGCAGCAGGCCGCGGCCGGCCCCCTGCAGCGCCGCCCCGCCCGCTCCCTTGCGGACCGCGTTGGCCAGCATCAACGGGTAGAGCAGGGCCAGCCGTCCGGCGACGGCGGGCAGCAGCCCCCGCGGCACGTCCCGGACCACCAGCAGCGGGACGTTCTGGAAGGTCTGCCGGACCAGGAACCCCGGCAGCGAGCCGCTCGTCGCCCCCTGCCGGTGACGGGCCGAGGCGGCCGGTTCGAACCGGACCTGCCAGCCGGCGAGCCGCGCCCGGAACGACAGGTCCGCGTCCTCGTAGTACGCCCAGAAGTCCTCGGCCAGGTCCCCGACAGCGTCCAGCATCGCCATCCGGTAGAGGCTGGCCCCGCCCGTCGCGCCGAACACCGGCCCGGCCGGCCGCTGCACGGACGCCGGCTCGCCGCGGTCCCTCGGGTAGGACAGCCCCCAGACCGAGAAGGCCTCACCGGTGCTGTCGATCCGGGCGCCGTCGGCGTCCAGCAGCCGGCCGGTGACGATGCCCACCGCAGGGTCCCCGGCCAGCACGGCGACCAGCGCGGACAGCCACCCGGGGTCCGCGACGGCGTCGTCGTTGAACAGCGCCACGGCCCACGCGCCGGCGGCGCGGGCCCACGTGATCCCGGCGTTCACCCCGCCGGCGAAGCCCCGGTTGACCGGCTGCCGGAGCACCCGCAGCGGAACGGCGAGCTCGGCGGCCAGCTGGTCGAGCAGCTCGGCGCTGCCGTCGGTCGAGGCGTTGTCGACGACCACGACGGTCAGTCCCGGCACGTCCTGGGCGGCCAGCGACTCGACGCAGCTCTCCAGACGGTCCCGGCCCCGGTAGGTCGGTACCACCACGACGACCGGGCCGGGCGGCGACGTTCCCACCGTGTCCTTCGCTCCGCCGGCCATCGGAACCGCGCCGGTCACCGGCTGCGCAGCCGGGCCAGCCCGGTGCGGCGCAGCCGCCGGGCCACCGACAGCGCTCTCCGGGCCGTCGCGACCAGCCCCTGCTCGGCGAGCATGGTGCGGGCCGCGTCCCGGTAGGCCACCGCGAGCTCCCGGACCCCGCGCTGCGCCGCCGGGCGGATCCGGCCGTCCCGGATGTCCAGCGGCCCGTAGTGCTCCAGGTGGACGGTCGTCGGCGGCTCCGACAGCGTCTCGTCGGGCCAGCCGCCCGGGGGCCGGTGCCCGCGGGCGGCGACGTCGCGCTGCGCCGCCTGCAACAGGTCGCGGTACCGGTGGCCCTGGCGCGCCGGCGACAGCTCGAGCAGCGCGCGGTCCCGGGCCTGCCGGCCGACCGACGTCCGCAGCACCGGGTCGTCGACCAACCGGCGCAGCGCCGCCGACCACTCGTCCGGGTCGCCGGCCAGCAGGCCGGTCCGGCCGTCGTCCACGGCCTCCCGGAACGGCTGGGTCGGCGAGGCGACCGTCGGGACGCCGACCAGCGCCGCCTCGAGCCACTTGATGGCGCTCTTGGCCTCGTTGAAGGTGCGTCCCGGGGCCAGCGGCGCCAGATTGACGTCCAGGTCGCGGAGCCGGGCCGGCAGGTCGTACCACGGGGTGAACGGGAGCCGGACGACCCGGCTGCCGAACGGGGCGAGGGCGGCGGACGGCTCGAGCAGGCCGCCGAGGTGGAGCTCGACGTCGGGCCGGGACGCGAGCAGCTCCGCGACCGCGGGCTCGATGTGCGCCCAGTCCTCGTTGTGGGTGTTGGTCCCGGAGAAGTAGCCGATCCGCAGCGGCCCCGGCGCGCGGTCCCGGCGCAGCGCCGCGTCGCTGGCCCGGCCCAGCTCTCGGCCGACGCCGTTGGCCCACCGGTGCACCGGCATCCCGGTCAGCTCACCGACCCGCCGGCACAGGTACTCGGTCGACCCGATGTAGGCGTCGCAGTGCTCCAGGGTGGTCCGGTAGCGGCGCACGCCCTGCCAGTACAGGTCCAGGTCGACACCCGCGGCGATCAGCACCGGATCGAGCTCGGCGGCCACGCCGGGGTCGACCACCAGGTCGTCGATGTCGAACAGCACCGGCACCGGCCGGGGGAGCGCGCGTACCGCCGCGAGCAGCTCCAGGACCTGGTCGGTGGCCGGCACCCGGTAGGCCACGACGGCGTCGGCGCGGACCGCCAGGTCGGCGGCGGCCGGGTCGCGGTAGTGCCGGACGTCCATGTGGACGCCCACCGCGGCCAGCGCCTCGGCCGCCAGGTGCCCGCGGTAGCGCAGCGGGGCGCCGTCGATGCCGGTGAGCAGCAGCACCCGCTGGATCCGCGGCAGCCCGGTCCCGCCGTCGCTCCGCGCGCCGCCGTCCCCGCTGCCGGGACCGCGCGCCCGGTCCCCGGTGAGGTCGTCGGCGAGGTCGCCGGACCCGGTGTCCCCGGCGGCCGGCGGCACCGGGGCGGCGGGGCGCTCGTCGAGGATCCGGCGGTAGTGCGCCAGCAGCCCGTCGGCCTGGTCGTCCAGGGAGCGCAGGGCCACCGAGCCGGGCGCCGGGCGCAGCCGGTCCAGCAGCGCGCGGTCGGTGACGAGCCGGCGCAGCGCGGCGGCCAGCGCGTCGGCGTCCCCGCGGGGGACGACGAGCCCGTTGACCCCGTCCCGCACCACCTCGACGGGGCCGGGGTTGTCCCCGGTGACGACGGCGCAGCCGGCGGCCAGGGCCTCGCGGGTGAGCAAGGAGTAGGACTCCAGCATGATCGAGGACAGCACGAGCACGTCGTAGCCCTCGAGCACCCGGGCCGCCGATTCCGCCGGGTAGGGCGGGTGCACGGTCACGCCGGCGGGCAGCGGGCCGCGGTGCTCGACGCCGTACAGGTCGAGCGTCCAGCCGTCGAGGCCGGCGAGCCGTCGGGCGGCCTCGACGGCCAGCGCGCCGCCCTTGACCGGGTAGCGGCCGCCGGCGAACACGAACCGCACCGGCCCGCCCGGGTCCCGGTGCGGAACCGCGGCGGTGGTCGCGGCGCCGGCGGTGCGGGCCGCCCGGTCCCGGACGTCGTCGGGGGCGGGGTTCTCGTCCAGGGCCAGCCGGGCCGGGTCGACCCCGTTGGCCGCCAGCAGCTCGACCATCGGCGCCGACGGGGCCAGCACCAGATCCGCCGCCGCCAGCCGGTCGGCCAGGGCCGCGTCCCGGCGCCGCCGCCACGGCTCGTCCACCGAGCACGGGCAGACGCTGCAGTCGACGACGGACCCGCAGGGCCGAAGATCCCCGGACCGGCCGGGCAGCTCCTGCACCAGGAACTGCCGGGCGCACCACCACCACAGGTCGTGCTGGGTGACCACGGTCGCCGCCCCGGACGCCGCCGCCAGCGGCACCAGGCCGCCGCCCAGCCCCTGCAGGGTGTGCAGGTGCACGACGTCCGGTCGGACCCGACGCAGGAACTCCATGAACAGCCGCTCCACCGCCGGGTTGTCCCAGTTCCGGTCGTCGTCCCAGCCGAGGAAGCCGTTGCTGGACACCCAGGTGATCTCGACGCCACCGCCAGCATCGGCCGGGGCGCCGGCGTCCCGCTCGACCCGCACGGCCAGGTCGGGTTCCCCGGGCAGCAGCTCGCCGGCGAACACCCGGACGTCGTGCCCGCGGGCCGCGAGGGTGCGGGCCAACCGCTGCGGGACCAGGGTGCCGCCGGAGACGAAGTTCGGCGGGTAGTGCGCCGAGACGAGGGCGATGCGCACGCGGTGGACGGTCCCTTCTGGTGCCGGTCGGCGGCGGGTGGGCGTCGGGATGGGCGTCGGTGGGCGTCTGGCTCGATGCCGGGCGGCCGCGCAGTGGCGGGTCGGTGACGGGTCGGTGGCCGGTGGGCCGGGGCAGCGGGCGGGGTCAGCGGCGGGACGGCCGGCGCAGCGGGCGGGTCAGCGCCGCACCGACCTTGCCGAGCTCCCGGCGCAGGATGACCTTCCACCGGCCGTCGACGAACAGCCGGCGCCGCGCCGCGGGGTCGGCGTAGATCTTCAGGTGGTCGATGCGGGTGTCCAGCCGCGCCCCGAACGCGCCGAACCGGCCGGCCGGGCGCCGGTGGGCGCCCCCGTCGGCGGCCCGCCACGGGTCCCGGCAGTAGGCGACGAGCGGCGCCAGCACCACCGACCAGTGGTACTCGGGCGCCACCGCCCGCACCCGCGCCGCGGCCCTGGCCCGTGCCGCCGGGTCGACCAGCAGCCCGCGGAGCACCACGGCCAGGGCGGCCCGGTCCTCCGTCGGGACCACCGCGCCCAGGTCGCGCGCGGCGACCAGCCGGGCGAACTCGTCGCCGTCCGAGCAGACGATCGGCAGCCCCGCCCACAGGTAGTCCAGCATCCGGGTGCGGAAGCTGTACGCCGTCTCCACGTGCAGGAAGTGCGTGGACACCCCGATGTCGGCGTCGGCGAGGAACCGGCCGCGCTCGGCGTACGGCACCCAGCCCTCGCGGAAGAAGACCACCCGGTCCAGCAGGCCGCGCTCCGCGGCCCGGTCCACCGCCTGCCGCAGCACCACGGTCGACAGGTCCTCCACCGACGGGTGCTTGGTGCCCATGAACACCAGCCGCACGTCGGTGAGGGCGTCCGGGCCGGTGGTCAGGTCGCCGACGGCGTCGACCAGGGTGACCGGGTCGAACCAGTTGTAGACCCCGCCGGCCCACAGCAGCACCCGGTCCTCGGCGCCGACGCCGGGCAGCCCGCCGCGCAGCGGTCCCGGCACCGCGCGCCGCGGTGCGGGATCGTCGGGCACACCGAACGGCGCCACGTCGATCAGCTTGCGCAGGGTGACGTCCTGCCGGTAGGCCGCGAAGTTGACCCGGCCGAGCGCCGACAGGTGGCCCAGCCACAGGTCGCGCTGCCGCTCGGACGCGCAGAGGAAGAAGTCGCCGCGTTCCATCTGGATCCGCAGCGCGTCCAGCCCGCCGGAGAGCATGAAGGTCTGCTGCGCCGGGGTGGCGTCCGCGCCGCCCTCCAGCATCTCCAGGTGGATCGGGTCGTAGAGGTCGACGACGACGTGCGCGCCGAGCCCGGCCAGCCACGGGTGGCTGCGCAGCGTGAAGCCTTGCAGCACCAACACGTCCCGGCCGGCGGCCAGCGCGCGCAGCCGCTCGCCGCTGCCGTCCCGCACCTCGAACCCGGCCGCCCCGGCGGCGTCCGGGCCGAGGTCCGGCGCCCGCAGCGTCGAGGCCAGGCAGACGTCGTGCTCGGGCGTCAGCACCGCGGCGATGTTCCAGGCCCGAATGGCCGGGCCGGCCATCCGCTCGCCGACGGCGTCGTCGGTGACGACCAGGATCCGCTGCCGGCTCACCTGCCGAGCCCGGCGTCGGGATCCGGCGCGGCCATCGCGGTCGGCGGCTGCAGGTTCTCCCACCGGCTGTGCATGACCAGCAGGCCGCCGGACTCGCGCGGGCGGCCGGGCAGCACGTCGAACCGGACGCCCCTGGCCCACTGGTCGTAGGAGTGCGACAGGCTCTCGTCCACCACCGAGGTGTTGACGTCGAACGAGCCGGGTTGCAGTGGCAGCGCCGGGATCCGCACGTCCAGCGACCCGCTGCCGTCCAGCCACTCCGGCAGGTAGCCGGCGTCCAGGGTGTGGTGCGACCACAGGTGGATGCCCTCGATGGAGTGGATCGAGACGCCGAACACCGGCCGGCGCACCGGGGTGGAGACCTTGTAGTGCAGCCGGATCGTCACCGGTTCCCCGGTCCGGAACTGCCGCGTGTCGGTCGCGGCCCCGTCGGTCGCGCCGGCGCCGTCCCCCGGGCCGAGCAGCTCGATCCGCTCCACCTCGATCTCGCCGCTGCCGTGCCGGGTGCCGCCGCTGGCCACCTCGCGCGCCTGGTGGCCGGCCTCGATGTACTGGTCGACGATCCGCGCGGCCGGCCCGACCTCGACCACCCGCCCGTGGTCCAGCCAGGCGGCGGTGTCGCAGAACGTCCGCAGGTCGGCCAGGCCGTGGCTGACCACGACGACCGTCCGGCCCTGGTCCTTGAACTCGGCGAACTTCTCGGCGCAGCGCTGCTGGAACTGCATGTCGCCGACGGCCAGGATCTCGTCGACCAGCAGGATGTCCGGCTCCACGTGGATGGCCACCGAGAAGCCGAGCCGCACGTACATGCCGGACGAGTAGTTCTTCACCGGCTGGTCGATGAAGTCACCGACGCCGGCGAACTCGGCGATGGCGTCGAACTTGGCGTCGATCTCCTGCCGGCTCATGCCCAGGATCGAGCCGTTGAGGTAGACGTTGTCCCGCCCGGTCAGCTCGGGGTGGAACCCGGAGCCGAGCTCGAGCATCGCGGCCAGCCGGCCGCGGGTGCGGATGCTGCCCTCGTTCGGCTGCAGGATCCGGGCGATGCACTTGAGCAGGGTCGATTTGCCCGAGCCG
The DNA here is from genome assembly GCF_014646215.1 of Nakamurella endophytica. Lineage (GTDB taxonomy): Bacteria > Actinomycetota > Actinomycetes > Mycobacteriales > Nakamurellaceae > Nakamurella > Nakamurella endophytica. The sequence goes on along the minus strand of NZ_BMNA01000004.1, from coordinate 50,156 downwards.
TTGTGGCCCATCAGGCCGAAGCTGGTGCCCTCGGGGATCTCCAGGGACACGTCGCGCAGCGCCCAGAAGTCCTGGTACGACGACCGGCGGCGGCGCAGCACCGCCGACTTGAGCGTCTGGTTGCGCTCGGCGTAGACCCGGAACGACTTGCTGACGTGCTCCACGGTCACCGCCGTGTTGCCGGTCAGCGTCCGGCTGAACGGGTCGCCCGACAGCAGCGTCACAGCTCCTCCACGATGCGCGCGGAGAACCGCCGGAAGACCTGCACGCCGACGAAGAGGGCCACCGCCGCCCAGCCGATGGACCAGGCCCAGTCGTCCCAGCGCGGCACCCGGAACTCGTAGAGCATCGACCGGTACGCCGAGATGAGCCGCTCCGCCGGGTTCGCCCGGTACCAGAACAGCAGGCCCGGGGCGCGGTCCTGGATCAGCTGGATCCAGTAGATGATCGGCGTGGCGTAGAACCACAGCTGCATGAAGATCGCCATGAAGTGCTGGGTGTCGCGGAAGTAGACCAGCGCCACCGACAGCATCAGCGCGATGCCGGAGCAGAACGCGATGGTGATGGCCACCAGCACCAGCAGCAGCGGGATGAACAGCAGCACCTGCGGGCCGATGAAGATGGCCATGATGGCCACCACGACGGCCAGCTCGATCAGGAACGTGTTCGCCAGCGCCAGGATCGAGGAGACCACCAGCGTCCAGCGCTGGAAGTAGACCTTGGTGAGCAACCCGGAGTTGGCGACCAGCGCGCTCATCCCGTTCATGATCGACGCCGAGATGAACGTCCACGGGATCAGCCCGGCGGCCAGGAACAGGGTGAAGTTCCGCTCGCCGTCGGCGCCCGGCGGCGGTGTCGACTTGAGCAGCACGCCGAAGACGACGGTGTAGATGCTCAAGGTCGCGATCGGGTTGATGAAGGACCACAGCCGGCCCAGCGCGGTGCGCTTGAACTGCGCCTTGATCTCGCGCGAGGTCAGGTTGAGCAGGAGCTCGCTGGGCCGCAGCCGCTGCCACAGTCCGGCTCCGGCACCGGGTCGCCCGGCCGTCCCCACCGCGGGACGGGTGTCCGCGGGTGTCGGGTGTGCGGTCGTGTGGGCGCCGGCCATACGGTGCGTCGTCCTCCAGTTCGGGCGGCCGCCGGGCATCGGGGCCGGGACCTCCCGGCCCGTGGACATGGTAGAACCAGACCGGTCACCGGCCGGGGACGCAGCGGCGTCCGTCGCCACCCGGTCGGTGCGGCGCCCGTCACCGCCGGGGGTGATGCAGTGACCGGGGGCCGCGCAGCCCCGTGGTGGAATTCCGGTGCGGCACGGGAGCCGGACAGTGCCCGCCGGCCCGACCGCCACCGGCGGGTGGGGGACTGCGCCAGGCGCACGACGTGCCGGAGCGGCGGATCGAGAGACGGACGGCGGAGACACCGATGGCCGAGCAGGTGAGCAGCCGACTGGACGGGTCCGTCGGCGTCGACGAGATCCTGGACAGCATCCCCGCGGACGCCGCGCTGCTGCTCCGCGACCACATCAAGGGGCTGGAGGCCGAGGCCGGCAACGCCAGGGCGCTGGCCACCCGGTCCGACCGGCTGCGCTCGGAGGACGTGGCGGCGCTGCAGTTCGCGCTCGACCGCACCCGCGAGGAGCGGGACCGGCTGCGCAACCGCGTCGACGACCTCGAGGCGCACCTGGCGCGCAAGGTCACCGCCGCCGCGCTGACCCGGCTGCGCAGGCTGGCCCGGTGAGTCCGTTCGTCAGCTTCCTGTCCGTGCTGCGGTCGCCGGCCGCGCTCGTTCCGATGCTCGCCTCGCTCGACGCCCAGGACGACGTGGACTGGCAGTGGTGCGTCGTCGCCGCTCCGGACGCGGAGCCGGGCACCGGCGCGGCCGTCGTCGGTCTGGCCGCAGCCCACGACCGGGTCCGCGGGCTGGACGGTGCCGCCGTCGCGGCCGCCGACGTCCCGGCCGCCGCGGCCGAGCTGGCCTCCGGCGCCCACCTGTCCTGGTTGCCCGAGAGTGCGACGCTGGATCCCGGTGCGGTGGCGGCGCTGCGCCGCGGCCTGGCCCGGGCCGAGTGGGTCTACACCGACGAGTCGGTGCGCGGCGAGGCCGGCAACCCGACCGGGGTCTGGCTCAAGCCGGACTGGTCGCCGGAGCTGCTGCGCAGCCAGCCCTACGCCCTGTACCTGGCGGCCGTGCCGGCCGCGGTCGCGGCGGCCGTCGGCGGCTTCCGGCGGTCCAGCCCGGCGCCCTGGTACGACCTGGTCCTGCGGGTGTCCGAGGTCGCCGGTGCGCCGGCGCACGTACCCGGCCCCTACCTGGTCCGGGCCACGCCGTCCTCGCTGCCGGCCGGCGGCCGGTTGCGGCCGCCGTACGTCGACGACCCGGCGGCCGCCCGCTGCGCGGTCGTCGCCGAGCACTGCGCCCGGGTGGGCATCGCGGTCGACGAGGTGTCCCCGGTGGAGGTCGGCGGGCAGGCCGTCGGTCAGCGGGTGCACCGCCGGCCCGGCCGGCGGCCGCGCGTCAGCGTCGTCATCCCGACCCGCGGTGGCTCGTCGCTGACCCACGGCTTCCCCCGGCGGCACGTCGCGGAGCTGGTCGACGGGCTGAGCCGGCCGGGCGGCTACCCCGACCTGGAGATCGTCGTCGTGCACGACGAGGCGACGCCGCCGGCGGTGCTCGACCAGATCGACAAGGTGACGTCCGGACACTGGACGTCGCTGCAGTTCCACGGCCCGTTCCACTTCTCGCGCAAGTGCAACGCCGGCGCCCTGGTGGCCACCGGCGAGTACCTGTGCTTCCTGAACGACGACATGGACGTCGTCGACCCGGGCTGGCTGGCCGAGCTCGCCGACCTGCTCGACGACCCGGAGGTCGGCGCGGTCGGGCCGCGGCTGCTGTTCGCCGACGGCACGCTGCAGCACGCCGGGCACGTCTACAACGGCGGCTCGCCCGGGCACCTGCTCTTCGGCGAGCCGGCCGACTCGCTGGACCTGGGGGGCGCCGCGCAGCTGACCGGCGAGCGATCCGGTGTCACCGGCGCCTGCCTGCTGATGCGGGCGGACGTCTTCGCCCGGGTCGGCGGCTTCTCCGAGCTGTTCCCCTTGAACTTCAACGACGTGGACCTGTGTCTGAAGATCCGGGCGGAGGGTCTGCGCATCGTCTACACGCCGTGGTCCACGCTGTACCACTACGAGTCGCAGACCCGGGTGCCCAAGGTCGGCGAGGTCGAGATGCAGCGCATCCAGCGGCGCTGGCTGTACCAGCTGGAGACCGATCCGTACTGGAACGAGATGCTGCGGCCGCGGCCCCACGGCCCGGTCCTCAACCTAGGTTGAGCACGGTGGACCGCACCGCGACGTCGCGGTCCGGCGGACAGGAGATGGCAGGTCGATGACCGACAACCGGAGCTTCGCCGGGCAGCCGACCACCGTCGCGGGGGACTACGCCGAGAACTACTACGAGACGTACGCCGGCGCGCCGTACAGCTACGAGGAGCCGCACTGGAAGCGGTTCTTCGGCGAGATCGCCGACCGGCTGATCGAGCTGTTCGAGCCGGCGACGTCCTACGACGCGGGCTGTGCCAAGGGACTGCTGGTCCGCGAGCTGCTGGCCCGCGGTGTCGACGCCCGCGGGGGCGACATCTCGGCGCACGCCATCGAGGGTGCGCCGCCCGGACTGGCCGAGCATCTCGAGGTCAAGGACCTCACCGAGCCGTTCGCCGACCGCTACGACCTGGTGACGTGCATCGAGGTCCTGGAGCACATGGCGAGCGAGGACTCCGAGGCCGCCATCGCCAACATCTGCGCGGCCACCGACGTCGTGGTGCTGTCCACCACGCCCGACGGGTACGAGGAGCCGACCCACGTCAACGTCCGGCCGCCCGCGGACTGGGCCCGGTCGTTCGCCCGGCACGGGTTCTTCCGCCGGGCGGACGTCGACGCCTCGTTCGTCTCCCCCTGGGCGGTGGTGTTCGCCCGGGCCCGGATGACGCCGGCCGACGTGGTCGGCCTGTACGAGACCGCGCTGACGCCGGTGCTGCGCGAGGTGGTCGCCAAGCGGCAGGCCTTGCTGTCGGTGCAACGCGACCTGGACGAGCAGAGCGGCCCGGCGTTCCGCGCCCGCGACGCGGCGCTGGCCGAGCTGGCCGCCGCGCGCGCCGAGACCGACCGGCTGCGCGAGGAGCTGGCCGCGGCGTCCCGCCGGGTGGCCGACGAGACGGCGCCGCTGCACGAGCGGATCGCCCGGGACGACGAGCAGATCGCCGCCCTGCAGGCGCATCTCGACGCGCTCGGCGCCGCGGACCTGCAGGCCGAGCGGATGAACCGGCTGGCCATGGCCGACGAGCTGGTCGGGCTCCGGGCCGAGCTGGCGCAGGTGCGGGTGCACGCCGAGACCTCGGTCGCGGCGGCCGGGCGGGACGCCGAGCGGCTGCGGGCGGTGGTCGCCGCGCTGCAGGACGAGCTGGACCGGACCCGGGACCGGGCGACCGACGCCGCCGCGGCGGTCGCCGCCAAGGAGGCCGAGTTCCGCGCGTCGGCCAGCTGGCGGGTCGGCCGGGCGGTGCTGTTCCCGGTCCGCGGGGTCAAGCCCGCGCTGCGCCGGCTGCTGCGCCGATGACCGCCGCCGACGCCGCGAGCGCCGCCGACGCCGCCGACTCCCCCGACGGGCTGCCCGGGGGACCGGCTGGCGCGCCGCTGTTCTCGGTGCTGGTGCCGGTCTACCGCACGCCGCCGGAGTACCTGCACCCGATGATCGACTCGGTCCGGGCGCAGCAGGAGCCGTCGTGGGAGCTCGTGCTGGTCGACGACGGGTCCGCGGATCCGGACCTGTCGGCGGCGCTGCAGGACGCCGCCGCCGCCGACGGGCGGATCGTCGTGCTCGGCCAGCCGGTGAACCAGGGCATCGTGGCCGCGACCGCGGCCGGGCTCGCCGCCGCCCGCGGGCGGTTCGTCGCCCTGCTCGACCACGACGACCTGCTCGCACCGGCCGCGCTGCGCCGGGTCCGCGAGCACGTCGAGGGCCTGGCGGCCGCGGGCCACCCGCCGGTCGGCGTGCTGTACACCGACGAGGACCAGCTGCACCCGGACGGCGAGTACCGGGCCGCCTTCCGCAAGCCCGACTGGGCCCCGGAGCGGCTGCGGGGGCAGATGTACCTGGGACACCTGTCGGTGTACCGCCGCGACCTGCTGACCGCGATCGGCGGGCTGCGCCGGGGCTACGACGGCAGCCAGGACTACGACCTGGCGCTGCGGGCGACCGAGGAGGCGGCCGCGCGCGGCTGGTCCGTCGTCCACCTGCCGGAGGTGCTGTACCACTGGCGCATCCATCCGGAGTCGGTGTCGCACCGGTCGGACAACGCGCCGGTGTTCGACGCCGCCCGCCGTGCCCTGGCCGACCACCTCGAGCGGACCGGGGTCGACGGGACCGTCGAGCAGGTCCACGCCGTGGGCGTGTACCGGATCCGCCGCCGGCTGGACCGGTGGCCGCGGGTGTCGATCGTCATCCCGACCCGGGGGTCCCGCGGGTTCACCCGTGGCGCCGACCGGGTCATGGTCCTGGACGCGGTGCGGTCCGTGGTGACCCGGAGCAGCTACCCCGACTACGAGCTCGTGGTGGTGGCGGACACCGCCACCCCGCCGCAGGTGCTGGCGGACCTGCGGGCCGTGGCCGGGGACCGGCTGGTCGAGGTGCCCTACGACGGGCCGTGGAGCTTCTCGGCCAAGTGCAACATCGGCGTGCAGCGATCCTCCGGGTCGCTGGTGCTGCTGCTCAACGACGACGTCGAGGTCTTGACCCCGGACTGGCTGGAGACCATGGTCTCGCTGGCCGTGCAGCCGGATGTCGGCATGGTGGGCGCCAAGCTGCTGTACGAGGACGGCACGCTCCAGCACCTGGGCCACCTGTACGAGGGCGGTGAGGTGACGCACGTCGCCGCGGGCGCCCCGGCGGACTGGCCGGGACCGGTGGCCGACCTGCTGGTCGAGCGCGAGGTGTCCGGTGTCACCGCCGCCTGCGCCCTGCTGCGCCGCGAGGTGTTCGACGAGGTCGGCGGCCTGTCCTCGGCGTTGCCGGTCAACTTCAACGACGTCGACCTCAGCCTGAAGATCACCGGGGCCGGTTACCGGATCCTGGTGACGCCGTTCGCGGTGCTGCACCACTTCGAGTCGCGCACCCGGAAGCGCACGGTCGCCTCCTCCGAGGTCCTGACCCTGCGGCGGCGCTGGGACCACCGGCTGCTGGTGGACCCGTACTGGCACCACGATCCGGCCGAGGTCGCGGCCGGTCTGCAGGCGGCGCTGGCCGCGGCGCCGCCGTCCCCGCCGAGGGGCTGACCCGCCGCCGTGCCCGAGCTGGTGGTCGTCGTCGAGCAGTGCCTGGCCCCGGTGCCGGGCGGGACCGGACGGTACGCGGCCCAGATCGCCGCGGCGCTGGTCCGCACCGCGCCGGCCGGCTGGCGGGTGCGGTCGGTGGCCGCCTGGCACCGCGACGTGACCGCGGCCCGGGTGCCGGGCGTCCGCGGGCCGCGCCGGCTGCCGGTCGGCCGCCGGGCGCTCACGCTGCTGTGGGAGCGCGGCCTGCCACCGTGGCCGCTGGGCGCGTCGGTGCACGCGACCACGCCGCTGTTCCCGCGCCGGCTCGTGCTGCCCGCCCGGCCCGCGCGGGCGTCGGCGACCGACGGTTCCGGACGGCGGCGCCGCCCCGGCCGGCCCGTGGTGGTGACGGTGCACGACACGGTGCCGTGGACGCACCCGGAGACCCTCACCCCGCGCGGCGTCGCCTGGCACCGGGCAGTGGTCGCCCGGGCGGTCCGCGAGGCGGACGCCGTCGTCGTGCCGAGCCGGACGGTCGGCGACGAGCTGACCGCGCTGTTCCCCGAGCTCGGCGGGCGGCTGGCGGTCGTCCCGCACGGGGTCACCGAGCTTGCGGTGCCGGACGACGCGGAGCGCCGCCGGGTCGCGCTCGGGTTGCCGCCGGGCTACCTGCTCAGCCTGGCCACGCTGGAACCGCGAAAGGGCCTCGACGTGCTGCTGGGCGCCCTCGGCCGCCCAGAATGCGCCGGGATGGTGCTCGCGGTGGCCGGCCGGCCCGGCTGGGGCGGCCTGGACCCGGTCGAGCTGGCGCGCCGCGCCGGAGTGTCGCCGGACCGGCTCCGGCTGCTGGGCGGCCTGCCCGACGCCGACCTGGCGGCCGTGCTCGCCGGCGCCGCGGCGCTGGTCGCGCCCAGCCGCGCCGAGGGCTTCGGGCTGCCCGTGCTGGAGGCCTTCGCCGCGGGCGTGCCGGTGGTGCACTCGGATGCGCCCGCCCTGGTCGAGGTGGCCGGCGGCGCCGCCGTCGTGGTGCCGCGCGGCGACGAGCGGGCGCTGGCCGCGGCGCTGCACCGGGTCACGGCCGACCGGGACTTCGCCGCGACGCTGTCCGAGCGGGGCCGTCGGCGGGCCGGCGACTTCGACTGGGGCCGGTCCGCCGAGGCGACCTGGGACCTGCACCTGAGGGTGCGGGACCGGCGCGGCCGGGACTGAACCCGAGGCACCGTCCGGCACCGGATCGGCGGGTCGACGCCCGGCGTGCGGTGCCGGCGCGGGCGTCGCGAGACCGTCAGGCCGGACCCGGAGCGACGCCATCCGTGGGGAAGGTCGTGTCCGGTTCGGCGCGCCGCCGTCGCTCGGGTGCGGGGGCGGCGCGCCGTCGCCACGGGCGGTGCCGGCCGGTCAGCACCACCCCGGCGAGCAGCAGCAGCAGCGAGGCGCCGGACAGCAGCAGGCCGTTGCGCAGGTCCCGGTCCCAGAACTGGAACTCGACCCGGTGCGTCCCCGCGGGCACGTAGACGGCGCCGAAGGCGTGGTCGGCGTGGACCAGCGGGGCGACCCGGCCGTCCACCAGCACCCGCCAGTCCTGCTGGACGCCGTCGGCCAGCACGACGTAGCCGCCGCCGGTGGCGTCGACCGACACCTCGACCCGGTCGCCGGCGTCCGCGGTGGTGGTGAGCGTGGCGGTCGCGCCGGACAGCTGCGGGCCCGGCGCGTCCAGCACCACGGTGTCCCGGGGCAGCGCCGCGTTCACCAGGGCCTGCATGCGCTGCTGCGTGGTGGTCCCGACGACGTCCCGGCCGGCCCACCGGATCCGGGGCAGGGCGGTGGTGCGGCTCCACACGGTGCCGTGGATGTCGGAGTAGCGCTCCACCAGCCCGTCGTCCTGCCGGCCGACCACCAGCACGTCCGCCGTGTCGCCCGTCCCGCCCAGCGTCAACGCCGATGCCCCGTCGGCACCGGTCGCCATCCCCAGCCGGAGCGTCAGCGGGCCGGCCGCCTGCGCCAGCGACTCGCCCGCCACCGGGATCTGCAACCAGCCGCGACCCAGCGTCCCGCGGCCGACGGCGCCCGAGGCGACCACCCGTCCGGCGCCGTCGGTGACCGCCGCGGTGACGGTGAGCCCGCGGCGCCCGCCACCGGCTCCGGCGGCGACGAACACCTGCACGGCGCGCACCGGCTGCGCGGCCAGCGGCACGGACACGGTCCCGTCCCGCGGCAGCGACACGGTGCCCGGCGACGGGACGACCGATGCCGTGGGGCCGATGGGGGATCCGCCTCCGGCCCGGACGACCGGGCCCGGGATCTCCTGGTTGGGCGCCACCACGACGGCGGTCATGGCGAGCCGGTCGAGCAAGGGGTTCTGCAGGCTTCGGTCGGTCAGCGACAACGCCAGCACCGGGCTCGTCGGGCTCCTGCCCACCCCGCTGTAGGCGTTGGTGTCGATCGTCCGCAGGTACTCCTGCCACGTCGTCGGCTGGAAGCCGTGGCCGGTGGCGGTGCGCAGCCCGTAGGCCGCGGCGGTGGACCCGAGGAAGGTGCCGATCTGCCCGACCCGGCCGGAACCCTCGTCGGCCTGGGCCGCGGCGATCACCCCGTTCTCCGGGTAGAACTCGTCGGGCGGGGTCATCGGCCAGAAGAACGCGACCGAGTTGCCGGCCTGCACGGCCAGCAGCGCAACCACGCCCACCGCCGAGACCGCGCGGACCGCCGTCCGGCGGGTGCCGGCCGCGGCCAGCGCGACGACCACCAGGACCAGCGTGGCGACGCCCAGTCCGGCGTCCACGGCGAAGGTGGCGTGGTCGACGGCCGCCCGGTACCGCAGGAAGGCGGCGACGCAGAAGGCGGCGGCGAGCACCGTGCCGACCGCGGCCAGCCGGACCAGCGTCCGGCGCCGCCGGTCGCGCAGCGCGGGGTCGAACAGCAGCTGCGCGCCGAGACCGGCCAGCCCGCTGCCGAAGAACCCGACCATGTCGCGGAGCCGGCTGGAGGGGTTGCCCTCGAACACCGGCACGTCGGCCAGCCAGTTCGTCCACCACCCGTGCTTCCACACCAGGGCTGCGGACAGCAGGAAGCCGCCGGCCAGGTACCAGACGACGCCGCGGCCACCGGGCACGGTGCGCGGCGCGCAGACGGCCAGCACGGCCAGACCGAGCGCGCCGATGCCGACGAACGCGTAGGCCTCGATGGCGTTCGAGCCGGGGTAGCCGGCGCCGTTCATCGCCTGCGGGAAGAACAGCGACATGAACGAGCGCAGCGGCTGCGTGACGCCGAACTGCGCCCGGCGGTAGGCCAGGTCGGTGTCGGCCAGCGCCCGCGCCATCGGCAGCACCTGCACCGCGGACAGCAGCACGCCCACCACGGCGGCGGCGACGCCGAGGCCCAGCGTCCGCAGCACGCCCGCCGTACCCAGCTCCCGGCGCAGCATCACCAGCCGGACGACGACGTAGCCGACGCAGCCATACAGTGCGTGGCCCGCGGCCGCCGGGAAGCCGCCGAGCAGCAGGAACGCCACCACGGGCGGGACGGCGAGCGCCGCCCGCACGGTCCGCACCTGCAGGAACCGCTCGACGACCCAGAACAGGACCGGGATCATCGTGGACACCGAGGCCTGGCCGGGCCAGTTGGCCCAGGCGACGAAGAAGCCGGAGCCCGCGTAGACCAGGCCGCCGATCAGCCCGGCGGCACGGCCGGTGCCCAGCCGGCGCAGCCACAGCATCATCCCGGCGGCGGCGATCGCCACCTGCAGCAGCTTGACGAAACCGGCCGCCCAGGACGGCGGCAGCACCGCCATCCAGATCGATGTCGGCGTCAGGGTGGGGATGCCGGGCTGGGACAGCAGGGCGGTGCCCGCGCCGCTGAGCGGCGACCACCACGCCAGGTCGCCGGACCACAGGCGACCGTGGATCTGCAGGTAGGCGGGAAAGGCCGAGTCGACGGTGTCCCCGACGAATGGGTTGATCGCCTTGGGCACCGGCAGCCCGGTGGTCCACGGCGCCCGCGAGATCAGCAGGTCCAGGCCGCCGAACACCTTGGCGCCGACCAGGGCCGGCCCGATCCGGATCGCCAGCAGCACCACGAACGACACCAGCACGGCGAGCAGGCCGGCGAGCTCCACGGGGTGCGTCCGGGCCAGGCGCCGGCGGAGCCCGCGGGAGCCGGCAAGGGCGCCGGCACCGAGCGGCGAGGCCCCGGCGTGCACCGGTCGGGCGCCGTCCGCCCCGGCCGTCCCGGCCGGGTGTCCGGCCGCCTCGGCGGCCTGCGTGCTGCCGTGCGCCGGGTCCGGGTGTCCGGCCGCCTCGGCGGCCTGCGTGCTGCCGTGCGCCGGGTTCGGGTGTCCGGCCGCCTCGGCGGCCTGCGTGCTGCCGTGCGCCGGGTCCGGGTGTCCGGCCGCCTCGGCGGCCTGCGTGCTGCCGTGCGCCGGGGTGGGGCCGGCCGCCGTCGAGCGCGGCGGCTCGCCCTGAGGCATGGTGCTGTCCTCCCGGTCGCGTGCGGGTCCTGCGAAACCGTACCCGGGCGCCGGCGCCGGGCCGGTGCGCCGCCGCGCCCGGGACGGCGCTCCGGTCCGCCCGAGGCTGGGCGGACGAGGGACCGGCCCAGGGGCCCGACGGCCCGCGGTCGCCGGGTATGTCGAGGTGCGGCGGGCCACGCCGACCACCGTGCGCCGGACCGTCCGGCCCGAACGCTGTAGGAGTGAGATGACCAAGTACCTGCTCGCCGTGGACTTCCGCAGCGGCGACGACGAGACGCCGATGTCCGAGTGGACGCCCGCGGAGATCGACGCCCACCTGGCCCACTACGACCGGTTGCACGACGAACTGGTGGCCTCCGGGGAGCTGGTCGACTCGGTCGTGCTGACCGGACCCGACCGCGGCCTGGTGGTGCGCTCCGACGGCCGGCACACCGGCGTCCAGGACGGGCCGTTCCAGGAGTTCAAGGAGTGGATCGCCGGCTTCCAGATCGTCGACGTGGCATCCCAGGAGCGGGCGGTGGAGATCGCGGCGCGGGTGTCCGCGGTCCCCGGTCGCGGTGGCCGGCCCACCCGGCAGCCGATCCAGGTGCGGCCGCTGCTGGAACGGGCGCCGTCCGACGCCGGGGAGATGGCAGGGTTCCTGGACCAGGTCACCGAGCGGTCCTGACGTCCCGCCCGAGCCGGGGTCGGGCGCCGGCGGCCGGACGGTCACGCACCGCCGGTCCCGCGCGGCGCCCGGGGCGCCGCCGTCGCCCTCGTACGATCGGCGGCGCCGCGACCGCGGCCGCGCCCGGTGCGGGCGGCGAACGGCAGGAGGCGGTGACGGGTGGCGCAGGCGCGAGGTGAGCCCTCGGTGCTGCTGGACGCCACCGCGATCCCGGCCGACCGGGGCGGCGTGGGCCGCTACGTCGACGGCCTGGTCGGCGGTCTCGACCGCATCGGCTTCCCGGTGACGGTCGCCTGCCAACCCCACGACGCGGACGTGTTCACCGCACTGGCGCCCGGCGCCCGGGTCGTGCCGGTGCCCGCCCGGCTGCGGTCCCGGCCGCTGCGACTGGCGTGGGAGCAGACCGGGCTGCCGGTCCTGGCCCGCCGGCTCCGCGTGGACGTCGTCCACTCGCCGCACTACACCGTGCCGGTGGCCGCCGGCCGGCCGGTCGTGGTGACCCTGCACGACGCCACCTTCTTCACCGACCCCGCCCTGCACGGCGGCCTCAAGCAGCGCTTCTTCCGCACCTGGACCCGCGTCGCGCTGCACCGGGCCGCGGTGGCCGTGGTGCCCAGCGCGGCCACCGTGGCCGAGCTCGAGCGCTGCGCCGGCGCCGACCCGCAGCGGCTGGCGGTCGCCCACCACGGCGTGGACCTGTCCCGGTTCCACGTCCCGGACGCCGCCGGGCGGGCCGCGGTCGCGGACCGGCTCGGGCTGGGGGACCGGCGCTGGATCGCCTTCCTGGGCACCCTCGAGCCGCGCAAGAACGTGCCCGAGCTCGTCCGCGGCTACGTGCGGGCCTGCGCCGGCACGGACGACCCTCCGGCGCTGGTGCTCGCCGGCGCCGCCGGCTGGGACGAGGCGATCGACGCCGCGGTGGCCGCGGTCCCCGCCGAGCTGGCGGTGCTGCGACCCGGGCACCTGCCGGCGGGGCTGCTGCCCGGCCTGCTCGGCGGCGCCGAGCTGGTGGCGTACCCGAGCCTGGGGGAGGGGTTCGGCCTGCCGGTGCTCGAGGCCATGGCCTGCGGCGCCGCGGTGCTCACCACCCGCCGGCTGGCGCTGCCCGAGGTGGGTGGGGACGCCGTCCGGTACGTCGAGGTGGACGCCGGCTCGATCGCCGACGGCATCGCGGCGCTGCTGGCGTCGCCCGGCGAGCGGGCCCGGCTGGGCGACGCGGCGCGGGCCCGGGCGGCCGGCTTCACCTGGGAGGCGACGGCCCGGGTGCACCGGGACGCCTACCGCCGGGCGGCCGGCACGGACCGGTCCCGTGCCTGACCCCGGCGCGGCACCGCCCCGGGTGGCCGTGCTGATGGCGACGCTCGACGGGCGGCCCTGGATCGCCGAGCAGGTCGACACCGTGCTGGGGCAGCAGGGCGTGCAGGTCCGCCTGGTGGTCTCGGACGACGGGTCGACCGACGGGACCTGGGAGTGGCTGGTGGACCGGGCGGCCGCCGATCCCCGCGTCGAGCTGCTGTCCCGGCATGTCGGGTCGGGGGTGGCCGCCAACTTCCACCGACTGCTGCGGGACGTCCGGCTGGCCGACGGCGAGCTCGTGGCCCTGGCCGACCAGGACGACCGGTGGCTGCCCGACAAGCTGGCCGCCGAAGCCGCAACCCTGGCCGCCGGGTCCGACGGGGTGTCCTCGGACGTCACGGCGTTCTGGCCGGACGGGCGGCGGGCGCCGATCCGCAAGTCGCAACCCCAGCGCCGGTGGGACTACCTGCTGGAGAGCGCCGGCCCCGGCTGCACGTTCCTGCTGTCGCCGCGGATGGTCGATCTGGCCAGGGCCGCACTGGCCGACCGGGCGGGGCCGGCCGCCGCCGTCGGCCTGCACGACTGGCTGGTGTACGCGCTGTGCCGGGCCCGCGGGTGGCGGTGGACCATCCTCGACCGGTCGACGGTGGACTACCGCCAGCACGCCCACAACCACCTCGGGGCGAACGTCGGGCTGCGGTCCGCGGTCGAGCGGCTGCGGATGATCCGGCGCGGCTGGCATCGCGAGGGTGCGCTGCTGGTGGCGCGCGCCGCGCTCGAGGTGGCGCGGGCCGCGGGGGACCCGGTGGACACCCCGACCAACCCGCAGACCGACCCGGCGACCGACCCGCAGACCGGCCCGGCGACCGAACCGGTGACCGGCGCGGTGGCCGACGCCCCGACCGCTTCCGCGACCCGTCCTGCCAGCGACCGGCCCGACGCCACGGCGGGCATCGACACCCTGGCCGCGAGCTCGGCGCGGCCCGCCGTCCCGCCGCCGACGGCCGACGAGCTGGCCGTGATGGTGGATCTGCTGTCCCGCCGCGACCTGCGCAGCCGGTGGCGGTTGGCGCTGCGAGTCGGGCAGCTGCGCCGGCGACCGCGGGACCGGGTGGTGCTGGCGGCGCTGCTGGTCACCGGGCTCTGGTGATCCCGGGGCGCTGCCGGCCACCCGCCCGCGGTGGCCCAGGTGCTGCCGGCCACCCGCCCGTGGTGGCCCAGGTGCTGCCGTCCACCGGCCCGCGGTGGCCCGCCGGCGCTGCTCGTCACCCGCCCCTGCGGACCGCGCGGCGGCGCCGCGTGCCCGGATCCCGACCGCGCGGACGCTCCGGACGACGCCGAGGATCCGCGCCGGCGGTCAGTCCGTGCTGCCGGGGCGGCGCCGCGCGGCGGCACCGGGCTCGCAGGAGGCGATGAACGCCGCGGACAGCGTCACCGTCCCGGACGTGTCCATCGGCGACGTGACCCACCCGGGGGTCGCGATGCCGGCGTGCCGGGCGCGTGCCGCGTCCAGGATCCGCTGGGCCCGTTCCACACCGCGCATCGCTGCCTCCGATCGCCCCGTGCCGGCAAGGCTAGGAACGCCGGCCGAGGGCGCGGGGGACGTCGTCCGGCGTGTCCCACCAGTACCGCCTGTCCCAGCGGTACCGGACGGACCGAGGGTTTCGCTGCGGCGACGGTGGTCCGGACGGGTAGAGGCCGGCCCGCGCTGTCGACGTCGTTACTGACCATTCCGGCCGGCGGACGCGCGGTCCCGGCCGGCCGGCGGGCGGCCGGACCTCACGACGGACGGTGAGCCGCCCTCACGGACCGCTCCGGTAGGGTCCGGGCTGGTCCGCGGCCAGAGCCGATCCGCCGTGGCCGTCGACGAGAGGTGAGGACCGCGGATGAAGGGCATCGTGCTGGCCGGTGGGGCCGGGACCCGGCTGCACCCGGTGACCAAGGCGGTCTCCAAGCAGCTGCTGCCGGTCTACGACAAGCCGATGATCTACTACCCGCTGTCCGTGCTGATGCTGGCCGGGATCCGGGAGATCCTGGTGATCACCACGCCCGAGGACAACGCCGGCTTCCGGCGCCTGCTCGGCGACGGCAGCGACTGGGGCCTCACCCTGAGCTACGCGGTGCAGCCCGAGCCGAACGGCCTGGCGCAGGCGTTCATCATCGGCGCCGACCACGTCGGGGACGACTCCGCCGCCCTGGTGCTGGGCGACAACATCTTCTACGGCCAGGGCTTCTCCGCGACGATGCGGCGGGCCGCCGCCGACATCGACGGCTGCGTGGTCTTCGGCTACCCGGTCCGCGACCCGGAGCGCTACGGCGTCGGCGAGCGCGACGAGCAGGGCCGCCTCGTCTCGATCGAGGAGAAGCCGGCGCGCCCCAAGTCGAACCTGGCGATCACCGGCCTGTACCTGTACGACAACGACGTGCTCGGCCACGCCGCGACGCTCCAGCCGAGCGCCCGCGGCGAGCTGGAGATCACCGACCTGAACAACATCTACGTGCAGGCCGGCAAGGCGTCGCTGGTCGATCTGGGCCGCGGGTTCGCCTGGCTCGACACCGGGACGCACGACTCGCTGCTCGAGGCCGGGGAGTTCGTGCAGGTCCTCGAGCACCGGCAGGGCATCCGGATCTCGTGCCTGGAGGAGATCGCCCTCGCGCAGGGGTTCATCGACGCCGACACCTGCCTGCGGCTCGGCCGGGCCATGGGCAAGTCGCCCTACGGCCAGTACGTGATCGACGTCGCCCGGAACGCCGGCGCCACGGGCTGAGCCCTTCGCAGGCTCCGTTTCCGGACCGCCTGGTCGGACGCTGCGTCGCACGGCCGGCGGGTCCGCCCTCTGTCGCCGCCCGCCAAGTCGCCGCCCGCCCGGCACCGCTGCCCCGACGCCCACCCCTGGTTCCGACCGCCGGTCCGCCCCGGCCGTGCGGCCACAATGGCGGGCGCTCCGGGCTGCGGCGATGCCCGCCGATCCGGGCCGGTCGGAGCGGCCGACGGCGTCGCCGGGTGCCTGGTGTCCGTTCCGGAAGTGGGTCACACCGGCTCGACGCGGGCGGCCCGGGCCGCCATAGTGGCCGAGGGCACCGATGCCCGCGGGTTCCGGCGGTCGCGGTGCTGCGATCCGCGACCGGCGCCGCCGTCCGGCCGCCCCGGCCGTGCCCACGGTCCCGTCGCGGGCCGTTCCGCACACCCCGCGCAGTGCGGCGGCCACGGTGGGCCACCGTCGGCGAAACGCCGGAGCCCCGCCCGGCGAACCAGAGGGTGTCGTCGCGACTCCTCGACCGTGCCCGCCCGCGGGCCGCCCACGGGCGACACCGCCACGGCCCCGGCAGTGCGCCGCCGGCACCGCAACCGCAACCGCACCAGACCTCGAGCCACCGACCCGAGAGAGCAGGGACGACACCCGACATGAGCGATGCCGTGACCAGTGACCCGATCCGCCCGGCCGACGGCGCGGACGACGTCGAGGCGGTGATCCTCGTCGGCGGCAAGGGCACCCGCCTGCGCCCGCTGACCCTGTCGGCGGCCAAGCCGATGCTGCCGACGGCCGGCGCGCCGTTCCTCGAGCACCTGCTGTCCCGGGTGCGCGCCGCCGGCATCCGCCGCGTCGTGCTGGGCACCAGCTACCGCGCCGAGACCTTCTCCGGCTACTTCGGCGACGGCTCCCGGTTCGGCCTGGAGATCGACTACGTCATCGAGGACTCCCCGCTGGGCACCGGCGGCGCCATCCGCAACGTGCTCGACCGGGTCTCCGCGCCGACCGTGATGATCTTCAACGGCGACATCCTGTCCGGTGTGGACCTGACGGGCATGATCGACTTCCACCGCCGCCAGCAGGCCGACGTCACGCTGCACCTGACCAAGGTCGACGACCCGTCCGCGTTCGGCTCCGTGCCCACCGATCCGGACGGGCGGGTGCAGGCGTTCCTGGAGAAGACCGAGAACCCGCCGACCGACCAGATCAACGCCGGCTGCTACCTGTTCCAGCGGACGGTGATCGAGTCCATCCCGGCGGGCCGGGTGGTCTCCGTCGAGCGCGAGACCTTCCCCGGCCTGCTGGCCGGCGACGCCCGCGTCTACGGCTACGTCGACTCGTCGTACTGGTTGGACCTGGGCACCCCGGCCGCGTTCGTCCAGGGCTCGGCGGACCTGGTCCGCGGCATCGCCCCGACCTCCGCGCTGCCCGCCCCCGCCGGCGACGTGCTGACGCTGCCCGGGGCGGTTGTCGCGCCGACGGCCACGCTCACCGGCGGCACCGCCCTGGGCCGCGACGTCTCCGTCGGCGACGACGCGGCGGTGGCCGGATCGGTCGTGTTCGACGGTGCGGTCATCGAGGCCGGGGCGACGGTGACCCGGTCGGTGATCGGCGCGCGGGCCCGGATCGGCGCCGGCGCCGTCGTCGCCGACGCGGTCATCGGTGACGACGCCGTGGTCGGCCCTCGGTGCGAGCTGCTGGGCGGCATCCGGGTCTGGCCCGGTGTCGAGCTGCCCGAGGCCGGCGTCCGGTTCTCCTCCGACGCGTCCTGACGGTCGGGCGCCCGCCTCAGGCGCCCACCGCCGCCGGCACCGGCCGGAACCCGTCCGCCGGTGCCGCCGGCGGCGGGCCGGGCGGGAGGCGGCGGCAGGAGAGCACCGTCGCGACGACGCCGGCCACCGCCAGCGCGGCCGTGACCACGCCGATGCCGCCCAGCACCCACGGCGCCCACGGGAAGAAGCCGGCCAGATTGCGCAGCGCGGTGCCCCAGTCCGAGGGCACCAGCGCGCGGCCGCGGACCAGCCAGGTGTACTCGACCGAGGCGTAGAGCCCCCAACCGGTGACCAGCAGCCCGGCCGCCGCCACCAGCGCCGGCGCCCAGCGCCGGAACCTGCCCAGCAGTGCCACGACGAGCACCGCGATCGGCAGCAGCAGGCCGATCAGGGCGGGGTAGGCGTAGCGCCCCTGGATCGCGGCGATGGCGACGTAGGCCAGGTAGTGCCGGTAGGACTGCCACACCACCATCACCAGCGACGCGAGCGGCACGGCGAACAGTGCGGCGAACTCCCAGCGCAGCCCGCGCTGCGTCGCCACGGCGAACAGCGCGGCCAGCACGGTGACGGTGGTCAGGGTGACGACCATCGGTGTGGGCAGCCGAGGCGGTTCGAGGATGCCGAGCGCTCCCCAGAGCCGGCTGGGCAGCGCGAAGCGGACGGTCGACCAGAACCGGTCCCAGTCCGGCGGGTTGTCCGGCGTCCGCGGGCTGCCCTGCGCCCTGGCGAACTGGCTGCCCCAGGCGTTCGGCTGCACGGCGTGGAACAGCACCAGGTTGCGGACCCACCACACCGCGGCGCCCGCCGCTCCGGCGACCAGCACGGCGAGCGTCGGCCAGCGCGGCAGCCGCCGCGCTCGCAGCGCCCGGATGCCGTAGGCGATCGGCACGACGACCAGCACCATCAGCACCGTCGACTTGGTCAGCGAAGCCGCCACGCACAGCACGGCGATCCAGGCCGCGGTACGCACGCCGGTGTCGCCGCGCAGCACCCGCATGGACAGCGCGAAGACCGCCGCGCCCAGCAGGAACGCCAGGTTGTCGTTGTTGATGGTGGCGGCGCTCCGGGCCAGTCCGGCGACCAGCAGCGGCAGGAAGGCCGCCGTCATGGCGACCGGCCCCTCGCCCAGCAGGTTGCGGGCCGCGCGGTGGAACAGCAGCGGCAACGGCAGCAGCAGCAGCACGTTGAACAGCCGGAGCAGGAAGATCAGCTTGTCGGCAGCCATCCGGTCGGCGCCCGGGAGCGCCCAGGCGACGGCACCCATCAGCGCGTAGTACAGCGGGGGGTGCTGCGTCATGTAGTTGGAGACGTCCCGCTTCGGCGACCGCGAGTTGCCGCCGAGCGCGTCCAGCGAGGGCCGCTGGTCCCGCATCAACGGCGTGAACTGCGCCCAGGACGGCCCGGACCGGCGCATCAGGCTGACCACGAGGCGGCCCTCGACGCCGCGGGCGCCCTTGCTGACGTTGATCTCCGTGGGATCCAGGACGATCTGCCCGTGCTCGGCGGCGATGACCCGGTCGAAGTGGTACAGCTCGTCCGGCGACACCAGCGGCGGCGTGTTGACCAGGTAGCCCAGGCACAGCGCCGCGAACAGCAGGGTGGCCGCGGTCACCGCCAGCCGCGCCCGGCGGCGAAGGGCGGGCGGGGTGCTGGCCGGGTGCGACCCGGACGGGACCGGCCGGCCGTCGGGTGAGGACACCGCGGTGCCGGCCGGTGCCGGTGCCGGGATGGTCGGTGCCGGGACGGTGGGCGTCGGGACGGTCGCGGGCTCGGCGCTGCCGGTGGTGATGAGGTCGGTGGCGGCGCTGCCGGTGGCGGTGAGGTCGGTCCCGCCGGCCGGTGCGGTGGCGTCGGCGACGCGGGGCAGGGAGTCGGTGTCCGGCCCGGAGCGGGCACCCTGCGGGTCCGTCGGGAGCGGCCCGCCGGGGTCCGGCTGCCCTGCCGTGGAGCTCTCGTCCCGGGAGGCCGGTCCGCCGTCACCGGGGCTGTGCTGCACGGACGGAAGTTAGCACCGCGACCTGGACGGCCACCGTCACCGCAGGTCGGACCGACGGGTCGGCCGGTCCTGCGACACGGTCCCGGGCCGGCGCGCCAGGTCCGGCGCGGTGGTCAGTCGCCGGCGGCCGCCGCGAGCAGCGCCCGCAGGCCGGGATCGAGGTCCCCGGCGCCGCGCAGCCGGTCCAGCGGGTGGAAGGCCAGGTCGTGCGACTCGGCGGACCGCACCGGGACGGCGCCGGCCGGCGCCCGCAGCAGGAACTGGACGTCGAAGTGCCGGGTCGGGACACCGAGCGAGCAGGTGATCGGGTGCACGTCCAGGTGCACCGGGTCGGGCCGGACCCACTCGAGGCCGTCGATGCCGGACTCCTCGGTCGCCTCCCGCAGCGCGGCCGCCGCAAGACCGATGTCCGCGGGCTCGCAGTGCCCGCCCAGCTGCAGCCACCGGCCCACCCGCGGGTGCAGCGTCAGCAGGGCGGACCGGCCGCTCGCGTCCAGCACCAGGGCGCTGGCGGTCAGGTGGCCGGGCACGCACGACCGCGAGCAGGCGTCCTCCCGGGCGTCCAGGAAGCCCAGGTACGCCTCGGCCAGCGCCGCCTGGGACCGGTCCGGCGCCCGCCAGCCGGCGAGCACCCGGCGGGCGTCCCGGTGCAGGGCCGCCGCGGTCATCGGGGCGACGGTGCGCGCGTCACCGGCGCACCAGCCGGTCCTGCTGGGGCGCGGGCCGGAGCGGGACGGGGGAGCGCGGGCGGCCCACGGCGACCCCGCCCAGCGGCTCCCAGTCCGCGGGCAGGTCGAGCACCCGGCGCACCGTGTCCGGCGCGAAGATCGTGGACGAGATCCACGCCGAGCCCAGACCCTCGACGGCCAGGGCCACCAGCAGGGCTTGCACGGCGGCCCCGCCGGCCACCGTGAACATGGTCCGCTCGGCGTCCCGGCGGCGCCGGTCCGGGTAGTCGTGCCGCCCGTCGCCGGTGACGAAGGGCAGGACCACGGCGGGCGCGTCCCACAGCACCCGCCCGCGGGCCACCCGCCGCTCGATGCGGTCGTCCGGCCAGCCGTCGGCGGCCAGGTCGGCCCGCCAGTCGGCGAGCAACGCCTCGAACAGCTCCTGGCGGCGGTCGACCAGGTGCACGAAGCGCACCGGGTCGGTGTGGTGCGGCGCCGGCGCGGTGTGCGCGACGGCCACACAGCGGGCCAGGACCTCGGGATCCACCGGCTCGTCGGCGAACTCGCGGACGGTCCGGCGCAGCAGCACGGCCTCCCGGCGGCCCTGCGCCACGGCCAGGTCGGTGCCGAGCCGGAACAGGTCCTCGGCGGCGGGCCGGATGAGCGAGGCGGCGCCGGGACCTGCCGCGGGCGCGCCCGGCGCGTCCAACCCGCGCAGCACGGCGACCGGCACGCCCGCGAGCTTGCCCTTCACCAGGTCGCCGGCGGCCGCGATCTCGTCGCCGAGCGCGACCTGGGTGACCACCAGCTCGTTGCCGAACCGGTCGACCCCGCCGCGGTGGTCCTCCAGGACCAGCACGCCGGCAGCGCCGATCGCGACGTCGGTGACGCCGTTGCGCCAGGCCCGGCCCTGGGTGTCGGTGACGACGACGCCCACCCGCCGGCCGCGGTCGGCGAACCAGCGGACCAGGGCGGCGGCGGACGCGTCCGGGTCGGCCGGCAGCAGGGCGAGCTCGTCGCCGTGCACGTTCGAGGCGTCGACGCCGGCGGCCGCCGCGACGATGCCGAGCCGGTTCTCCACGATCCGTGTCCGGCCCACCGCGGCGACCAGCCGGACGGTCTCCTGGTCGATCAACCGGCGCCGCAGCGCGTCCCGCTCCTCGGGATCGGTCGGGGCCGGGACCAGCGCCCCCTCGACCTTGCTGAGCACCTTCGAGGTGACGACGAGCACGTCGCCGTCGGCGATCCACGGCGCCGCGGCCGCGATGGCCCCGGCCAGGTCGTCGCCGGGGCGGAAGTCGGGCAGGCCGGTCACCGGCAGGACGCTGAGCCCGGCCGGCGCCGGTGCGACGGACAGGTCGGTGGTCGGGCCGGGCCCCTCGCCGGCCGGATCAGCGGCGGACACCGGCGAGCTCCACGCAGCGGGCCACCATCGCGGCGGTGGCGGCGGGTCCGGTCATCAGCAGCGGCGCCTGCGCCACCCGCACGCCGGGGACGTCGGCGTCGTCGCCCTCGGCGATCAGGTAGCCGTCCAGCAGCCCGCCGGCCGACCGGGCGCCGTAGTACCGGCCGACGGCCTCGGCGGTGCTGGCGACGCCGATCGCGGCCAGGCACGCGTCGGCGTGCCCGCGGACCGGCGCGCCGCCGATGAGCGGGGCCACCGCCACCACCGGCGCGGGAGAGTCGACGAGCGCCTGGCGGATGCCGGGCACCGCGAGGATGGTCCCGACGGACACGACGGGGTTGGACGGGGCGAGGAGCACCAGGTCCGCCTCGCGCAGCGCGTCCAGCACGCCCGGGCCCGGCCGCGCGGCGTCCGCGCCGACCGGCAGGATCTGCTGCGCCGGCAGCGCGGCCTGGTACCGCACCCACCACTCCTGGAAGTGCAGCGCCACCGGCGGAGCCCCGGCCGCTCCCGCGGCGCCCCCGCCGGTGCCGGCCGGCGATCCGTCGGTGCCCCTGCCGGCCGGCGATCCATCGGTGCCGGTGCCGGTCCCGGCCGGCGGTCGCCAGGCGGGGTCCGCGACGACGACGTGGGTCTCGACCCGGTCGTCGGTCATCGGCAGCAGCTCGACACCCGGCTGCCAGCGCTCCGCGATCGCCGCCGTCACCTGGGAGAGCGGGTACCCGGCCGAGAGCATGCGGGTCCGCACCAGGTGGGTGGCGATGTCCCGGTCGCCGAGCGAGAACCACGGGGCCTCGGCGCCGTAGGCGGCCAGCTCGCCGGCGACCGTCCAGGTCTCGTCGACCCGCCCCCAGCCGCGCTGCACGTCGGCCGCGCCGGACAGGGTGTAGAGGCAGGAGTCGAGGTCCGGGCAGACCTGCAGACCGTGTAGGCGGATGTCGTCCGCCGTGTTGACGACGGCCTGGACGCGGTCGGCGGACCCGTCCGGCCGCGGGCCGACCGGATCCCAGCCGAGGTAGGCCTTGACGCCGAGCAGGAACCTGGCGCCGCCGACACCTCCGGTCAGCACGCAGATCCTCACGGCCGCCGATCCTGCCAGACCGCCCGGACCGGGCCGCGGGCCGCCGACCCGATGCACAACCCGGCACCGACCCGGCACCGACCGGGCACCGACCCGGCCCACCGACCCGCCACCGCACCTGTCGCCGCCCGAGCCGGGACCCGGCGGGCCCGGATCCGGCAGGCGCGGGATCCGGCGGCCGGTGGCCGATGCTTCCTCGCTGGTCGGGTGGCCTCGATGCCCGCCCCGACGGGCGTCAGCTCCAGAAGTGGAAGAGGCCCTGGCCGATGGCCGCGGCGCCGCGGCTGCCGCCGAACAGGTCGAACAAGGCGAAGGCGCCGCGGAACAGGTAGCCGGACGCCTGCGGCACCGAGATCAGGACGGCGAAGAGCGCCAGGCCGGCCCAGGGGCGGATCGGCGCGATGGCGCGGTTCGCGGCCGGCGAGAGGAACGGCGCGAGGATGCCGAAGCCGTCGAGGCCGGGCACCGGCAGCACGTTGAGGATCGCCGCGCCGAACTGCAGCACCGCCAGGAAGGCCAGCCCGGCGCCGAGGGCGGTGATCCGGTCGTCGTGCGTCGACCCGGCCGCGGCGAGGGTCAGCACGATGCCGGCCAGCAGGTTGGTCAGCGGTCCGGCGGCCGACACCAGGCTGGGCCACCAGCGGTACCGGAGCCGGTGGTTCTCGATGAGCACCGCACCACCGGGCAGCGGGATGCCGCCGACGGCCAGCAGCAGTGCCGGGATGACGAGGCTGAAGACCGGGTCGGTGTATCGCAGCGGGTTGAGCGTCAGGTACCCCTTGGCCCGGACCGACACGTCGCCGCCGGCCAGCGCGACCACCGAGTGGGCGAACTCGTGCAGGCACAGGCTGATCACCCAGCCGGCCAGCACCAATACGAAGACCCACAGTCCGACGGGGGAGGCGCCGCGGTCCGCGGCGATGCCGGCCCCGACGCCGAGGAGCACCACCGCCGGGAAGACGGCGGCGCCGAGCGAGCGGCGGCGGATGGCTCCGGTCATCCGTCCAGTGTGCCGGGGTGGGACGCCGGTACCGCCCGTCGTCCCCACCGGTGCCCGCGGCCCTGCCGGTCGGGTCCCACGGGGTGTCGCGCCCGACCCGGGGGGCCGCCGTGCGGGCGAACGGTCGCTCGCGTTCCTGGCGGGTGCCGGCGCGGCGGGGCGGTTGCCGCCCCGACCGGGTGCCGGCCGGTCGGCCACCGGCGGCCGGCGTCCCCCGGTGGAGCGACCTGGCGGTGACACACCGTGACCGCAAGGGCGACACGCGGGCCTACGTGGGGGAATCAGGCGGATAGCACGCCACCGGCTTGACGACGCGCGGGACACACCTGTGTAATCACATCGGTGTGATTCTCCGGCTCCGCCCGGGCTCTCCGGCCCGTCGTCGAGGGGTTCCGCGGCACGGCCGGCAGCTGCGGCGGCCGCGTCCCGGTGGTCGCTGGCAGTCACACCGCCCGCACCACCGCGCGACCCCCGCAGGACGTCTCGGCCCCGGCCGTCTCGCTGCGACCACCACCGGTGGTCGGGGCAGTTCAGCGCATCACCGTCACGGCGAAAGGACCTGCACCCATGTCGCAACCGGGGGACGTCACAGTTCTCGACGGCTGGCAGAGCGGGTTGACCCTGCTGCCCACCACCGATGAGGACGTCGACTGGCACGACCGGGCGCTGTGCGCGCAGACCGACCCCGAGGCCTTCTTCCCGGAGAAGGGTGGCTCGACCCGCGAGGCCAAGAAGATCTGCACCGGCTGCGAGGTCCGCGCCGAGTGCCTGTCCTACGCGCTGGCCAACGACGAGCGCTTCGGCATCTGGGGCGGCCTGAGCGAGCGGGAGCGTCGCCGCCTCAAGCGGCAGGCCAGCTGAGCCTGCCGTCCCCACGGCGGACGGCCGGCCCGCCGGCCCGCGCCACCGGGTCAGTCGTCGGGTGATCCCGACGACTCGCCCAGCACCGCCTCCAACTGTTCCGTCAGCACCTCGGCCACGAGATCGCCTAGATCGCCGGCGTCCTCGGCCCTGACCTCGAGCGGCCGGCGGTAGATCACGATCCGGGCCCTGGTGGCCCGCCCCCGGCCGTCCACTCCCGGTGGCACGAAACGGGTGAGCGGCACGCCACCGTCGAGCACCACGTCCGACGACGGCAGTACCTCCCCGGCGGGCAGCGGCGGCACGTCGTCGACCGCGAAGTCGATCTCCTTCATCTCCCGCGGCCACCGCTCCTCGAGGTCGGCGGTCGCGTCGATCACCGCGTCGTCGAACTGCTCGGCCCGGCTGCGCGCGCCCGGCAGGTCCGCCGGCAGCAGCGGCCAGCGCAGTCCCCGCCCGTGGCGGTCGCGGCGGCGGCGCCGCGGAGCGCCGCCGTCCCGGGCGGTCGAGAGGGTGTGCGGGTCGCTCATCAGGCGGCCGAGTCTACGAGCGTCGGCGTGCCGTTCCCGGCGCGACGCCACGGTGCTCTATCTTCCGCTCGTGGCCAGAACGCGGAAGTGCTCGAGGACGGGGTGTCTCGAGCCCGCTGTCGCGACACTGACCTACGCCTATGCCGATTCGACGGCCGTCGTCGGCCCGCTGGCCACGGCCGCGGAGCCGCACTCGTACGACCTGTGCGCCCGCCACGCGTTGCGGCTCACCGCGCCCAAGGGGTGGGAGGTGGTCCGGCCCGACGCCGACCTGCCCGAGCCCGGTCGCGGCTCGGACGACCTCGAGGCCCTGGCCGACGCCGTTCGCGAAGCCGGCCGCCCCGACCGCTCGGCGCCCGCGGCGGACCGCTCCGCCGCGCCGACCGGCCGCCGCGGGCATCTGCGGGTGCTGCGCTTCCCCGAGGTCTGACCTCGCCATCCGGCCTCGGGATCCGGGGGATCCGGCCGGAGCATCCGGCCTCGAGGTCCTGGCCCGATCCCTGCCGGTCGTGCTCGAGGAACCGCGGACGGCACGGAGCCGCCGCCCGTCCCTGCCCGGCCGGCCGGTACGGGCCGGTTCTTTCGGCCCACCGCACCCGCATCGGCGAGCCAGCCGTCGGCGCCGCCGCCTGTGACGCCTGTCTCGCGGTGACCCTGCTCTCCCCGCCGGGTGGGCGGCACCCGCTCGTTCACCCGCCCGACCCGCGCGCTCCCCGGTCAGCCCCCGGTCGGTCGCCGCTCCGACGGCTGACACTCCACCTCCGGGTGGTGCAGTGTCGTCTTCGCCACCCGTCACGGCCACCCGGCGCCGGTAGTCTGCCCAGGACCTTCCCGCCGGTCTCCGGTCGGCCAGGCCACGGCGGACCGGAGGTCGTCGCCCGCGCGACCCCAGGAGACCCTCCATGCAGCAGGCCACCGCCCAGCCGGCCGTCGACAGCGGGACGGGCCCGGACGCCCCCCGCATCGACCTGAGCCGCTTCGTCAAGGCGTACGACGTCCGCGGCGTCGTCGGCGTCGAACTCACCGTGGGCGTCGCCCGCGCGCTCGGCGGCGCCTTCGCCACGCTGCTGCTCGGTGAGGCCGGCGGCGAGACCGGCGATCCCGGCGAGCGGCTGTCCGTCGTCATCGCCCACGACATGCGGGACTCGTCCCCGGAGCTGTCGTCGGCGTTCGCCGACGGGGTCACCGCGGCCGGCGTGGACGTCGTGATGGCCGGGCTCGGCTCGACCGACATGCTCTACTTCGCCTCCGGCCACCTCGGCCTGCCGGGCGCCATGTTCACCGCCTCGCACAACCCGGCCCGCTACAACGGCATCAAGCTGTGCCGGGCCGGCGCCGTGCCGATCAGCCTGGCCACCGGTCTGGACCGGATGCGGGACGACGCGCAGGCCGTGCTGGACGGCGCCGCCCAGCTGCCCCGGGCCGCCACCCCCGGCACGGTCAGCGAGCGGAACGTGCTCGCCGAGTACGCCGACTACCTGCGCACCCTCGTCGACCTGACCGGCATCCGGCCGCTGCACGTGGTGGTCGACGCCGGCAACGGCATGGCCGGGTACACCGTCCCCGAGGTCTTCCAGGGCCTGCCGCTCCAGGTCGATCCGCTCTACTTCGAGCTGGACGGCACCTTCCCCAACCACGAGGCCAACCCGCTGGAGCCGGCCAACCTGGTCGACCTGCAGGCCGAGGTGCGCCGGGTGGGCGCCGACATCGGTCTGGCCTTCGACGGCGACGCCGACCGCTGCTTCGTGGTCGACGAGCGCGGCGAGCCGGTGTCGCCGAGCGCGGTGACCGCGCTGGTGGCCACCCGCGAGCTGGCCCGCAAGCCGGGCTCGACGATCCTCTACAACCTCATCACCAGCCGGGTGGTGCCGGAGATGGTGACCGAGGCCGGCGGGACCGCGGTCCGCACCCGCGTGGGTCACTCCTTCATCAAGGCGGAGATGGCCAGGACGGGTGCCGTCTTCGGTGGCGAGCACTCCGCCCACTACTACTTCGAGGACTTCTTCCGCGCCGACACCGGCATGCTCGCGGCCATGCACGTGCTGGCGGCGCTGGGTGCCGCGCAGGTGCCGCTGTCCGAGCTGGCCGCCGGCTACAGCCGCTACGCCGCCTCCGGTGAGATCAACTCGGAGGTCGCCGACGTCCCCGGCCGGATCGCCGCGGTGCACGACTGGGCGCAGGCCCACGACGCCACCACCGACGACATGGACGGCATCACCGTGCAGCTGCCGGACGGCTCGTGGTTCAACGTCCGCCCCAGCAACACCGAGCCGCTGCTGCGGCTCAACGTCGAGGCGGCCACCGAGCCGGCCATGGCGCAGCTGCGGGACGAGATCCTGGCACTACTGCGGAGCTGACGCCGCTGACGTCGCTGTTGCCGCCGATGTCGCGCACGGCGCGCTCGGGCCGGCGCGCTCGGGGCACTGTGGGGGGGACGCGCGCCCGCTGCCGGACGGGTCGGGCGGTGCGGTCGGGCGGTGTCGCCGACATCGTCGTCTGCAGCAGCCGCCGGGGTGCCGGTGGCAGGACGCCGTCCCCGGGCGGCACAGTGAGACCTGACAGGCGGACCGGATCCGGTCCGGTCGACCGTGGAGAGGAGCGCGCCGTGGCAGTGCGGTTGGACCCGGTGCTGGTGGATGTGCTGGCCTGCCCTGCGGACCACCACGCCCCGCTGGTGGTCGGCACCCCGGACGACCCGGAGGCCGACGCGCTCACCTGCACGCTGTGTGGGCGCCGCTTCCCCGTCCGGGACGGCATCCCGGTGCTGCTGCTGGACGAGGCCGTCGGCGGTGACGAGACAGCCACCGTGCCGCCCACCGTGCCGCCCACCGTGCCGCCCACGCCCACCGTGCCGGCGACCGAGCCGTGACCGGCGTGCCCACCGGCGCGGACCTGCTGCGCGACCGCGCCGCGGTCGAGGCGGCCGACGCCGCCGCCCTGCTCGCCGCGGCCGGGACGGCGGGGGCGCAGGTGCGGTCCGTCGCCGAGCAGGTCCGCGAGCTGGGCCCGGTGGACCGGCCGCGCGCCCTGGTGCTGGTCGGCCCGACCGCCGGCACGGACGCCGCGGTGCTGGCGGCGCTGGCCGGCGAGGCGGCCCGCACGCCGGTCCTCGGCCTGCCGGACGTGCCCGCCTGGGTCGGGCCCCTGGATCTCGTGGTGGTGCTCGCCGGCCGCCCTGACGACGAGCGGGCCGCGCTGGCCGCCGCGACCGCGCTGCACCGCGGCGCCCGCACCGTGGTGCGGGCGTCCGCCGACGGGCCGGTGGCCCTGGCCGCCGGCGCCGCCCTGCTGCCGCCGGCGATGGCCGTGCCCGAGGCCCTGGCGGCGCCGGGCCGGTGGGCGCTGGTCACCGGGGTGGCCGCGGCGAGCGGGCTGCTACCGCACGGCCAGCCGGCGGACCTGGCCGACCTGCTCGACCGGGTCGCCGTCACCGTGCACCCGGCGGCCGAGACGTTCCTGAACCCCGCGGTCAACCTGGCGGAATACCTGCTGGACGGCGTGCCGCTCTTGGTCGGCGCCGATCCGCTCGCCGACGCCCTGGCGCAGCACGCGGCGGCGGTGTTCGGCGAGGTCGCCGGCGTGCCCGCCGCGGTGCTGCCGTCGGCGTCCGCGGAGACGTCGCCGGCGGTGCTGACCCGGGCCGCCGGCACCCGGGACCTGTTCGCCGACCCGTTCGACGACCCGGCCGCCGCGGTCCCGGCCCGGCCCGTGCTGGTGTCCACGGTCGACCCGGTGCTGCCCTCCCGGGACGCCGGCCGGCTGTCGGCGCTGCGCCGGGCACTGCCCTCCGCGATGCACGTGGACGGCCCGGCGGCGGCCGCGGAGCCGGTCGCGACCGACGCCGGCACCGGCTGGGAGCCCGTCCCGCCGCCACCGCCGCCCGGAACGCTCCGGGGCCCCGCTCGCGGCGGCCCCGGGCCCGGGGAAGAGCCGGACCTGTACCGGGCGGAGCGGCCGGCGCGGCCGGACGCGCTGGCCGCCGTGCTGGCCGCCGGACTGCAGCTGACGTTCGCCGCGGTCTACCTCGGTCTGGCCACCGCGGCGCCGCTGCCCGGGGACTACCCGCAAGGACTGGGACGCCGGGGAACCGCCCACTGGGCGGTCCGTCCCGCGACGGTCGCGCCACCGCGCGGCGAGAGAGGTGACTGACCCGTGTGGTTGATGAGGAACCAGGTGCGGCCGTACGCGTGGGGGTCGCGCACGGCCATCTCCGAGCTGCTGGGACGGCCGACGCCGGCCCCGCACCCGGAGGCCGAGCTGTGGATGGGTGCGCACCCCGGCGACCCGTCCGTGCTGGAGGGTTTCGGGTCGGACGGCACCGTCACGCTGGCCGACGCCGTCGACCGCGACCCGGAGGCCATGCTCGGCAGCGCCGTGGCCGCCAAGTTCGGCGCCCGGCTGCCGTTCCTGCTCAAGGTGCTGGCGGCTGCGGAGCCGCTGTCCCTGCAGGCGCACCCGTCCCCGGCGCAGGCGGCGCACGGCTTCGAGCTCGAGGAGCGGCTCGGCGTCCCGCTGGACTCGCCGGACCGCAACTACAAGGACTCCTGGCACAAGCCCGAGCTGGTCTGCGCGCTGACCGAGTTCCATGCGCTGTGCGGATTCCGCGACCCGGCGGTCACCGTCGAGCTGCTGACCGAACTGGCCGTGCCGCAACTGGACCACTACCTGTCGCTGCTGTCCGGGCAGCCGGACCGGGACGGCGTCCGGGCGCTGTTCTCGTCGATCGTCACCGTGCCGGCCTCGCTGCTCGACCCGTTGCTGGCGGCGGTGCTCCAGGCCTGCGTGGCGCGGGTCCGCGCCGGCTCCCGGTTCGCCGCCGAGTACCGCACCGCGCTGGAGCTGGGCGAGCGCTATCCCGGCGACCCCGGGGTGCTGGCGTCGCTGCTGCTGAACCGGGTGACGCTGCAGCCCGGCCAGGCGCTGTACCTGGACGCCGGCAACCTGCACGCCTACCTGGAGGGCGTCGGAGTCGAGATCATGGCCAACTCGGACAACGTGCTGCGCGGCGGCCTGACCCCCAAGCACGTCGACGTGCCCGAGCTGATGCGGGTCCTCGACTTCACCGCCGGGGACGTCCCGGTGCTCGGGGGCGACGCCGGGCCGGACGGCGAGCTGGTCTACACCACGCCGGTCCCCGAGTTCCGGCTGTCCCGGCTGGAGCTGTCCGACCGTCCCTACCGGCTCGACCACGACGGCCCGCAGATCCTGCTGGTCACCGAGGGCACGGCCGAGCTGGTCGCGGCGGACGGGGCGGCGCTCACCGTCCCGCGGGGCCGGTCGGTCTGGGTGCCCGCCGCGGACCGCGGCGTCACGGTGCACGGCACCGGGGTGGCCTACCGCGCCATGGACGGCCTGGCTCCCTGAGCGCTGCCGGTCCGGCACGCTGAGCCGCCCGGCGTGCCCCGCCGGGCCGGTGCCGACGGGGCCGGGCAGGATGGGCACGCCCGGCGGCGACCGGCCGTCCCCCGACGGCCGTCCCGGTCCCGGTGCGCACCGGTGCGACGGACCTGCCGTTCCGGCGCGCCGGTCCGCGCCGCACCGTGACTGCGAAGGGACCTGCCCCACCGATGTTCGACTCCCTGCTGGTGGCCAACCGGGGCGAGATCGCCCGCCGGGTACTGCGCACCGCCCGCGACCTGGGACTGCGCACCATCGCGGTGCACTCCGAGGTGGACGCCGACCTGCCGTTCGTCCGGGAGGCCGACGAGGCTGTCCTGCTCGGGCCGGCCGACCCGGCACGGTCCTACCGGAACGCCGACGCGGTGCTGGACGCGGCGCGGCGCACCGGCGCCGCGGCCGTCCACCCCGGGTACGGGTTCCTGTCCGAGAACGCCGCGTTCGCCCGTGCCGTGGTCGACGCCGGGCTGGTGTGGGTGGGCCCGTCCCCGGAGGCCATCACCGCCATGGGTGACAAGATCGCCGCCCGGAACCTGATGTCGGACGCGGGCGTGCCGGTCGCCCCGGGCACCACCGACCCGGTCACCTCCGCGGAGGCCGCCAGGGCCGCGGCGGACGGCATCGGCTACCCGGTGATGATCAAGGCCGCGGCGGGCGGCGGCGGCATGGGGATGACCGTCGTCGACGGGCCCGACGCCATGGCCGCCGAGTACGAGAAGGTGACCGCGTTCGCCGGGCGGCTCTTCGGCGACCCGGCGGTCTTCGTCGAGCGGTACTTCCCGCGGGTCCGCCACGTCGAGGTGCAGATCCTCGGCCTGGCCGACGGGCGGGTGCTGGCGCTCGGGGAGCGCGACTGCTCGGTGCAGCGGCGCAACCAGAAGGTCGCGGAGGAGACCCCGTCGCCGGCTCTCGACGAGGAGCTGCGCGACCGGATGCTGGCGGCCGCCCGCCGGGCCGGCGAGGCCGTCGACTACCGCGGAGCCGGCACCGTCGAGTTCCTGCTCGACCCGGCCACCCGCGACTTCTACTTCCTGGAGATGAACACCCGGCTGCAGGTCGAGCACCCGATCACCGAGGCGGTGCTGGGCATCGACCTGGTGGCCGCGCAGCTGCGCATCGCCGCCGGAGAGGACCCGGGCTTCGACCCGGACGTGCGCCCGCAGGGCCACGCCGTGGAGCTGCGGATCAACGCCGAGGACCCCAAGCGGTTCCTGCCCGGACCCGGCGCGATCACCGAGTGGGTCGAGCCGTCCGGCGCAGGCGTCCGGGTGGACTCCGGGTACGCCGCCGGCACCACCGTCACCCCGGCCTACGACTCGTTGATGGCCAAGCTGGTGGTGCACGCGGCCGACCGTCCGGCAGCGCTGGAGCTGGCCCGGCGCGCGGTGCGGGACTTCGTGATCACCGGTCCGAAGTCGAACCTGGCCTTCCACGCCGAGCTGCTGGACAACCCGGAGTTCGTCTCCGGTGACTACGACACCGCGCTGGTGGCCCGGATGCGTGCCCGCTGACCGGAGCCGGTGTGCCGGCCGCGGCCGCTGCCGTCGGTGCTGGTCACGGTCGGCGGGGCGGCGGCCGGCGACCAGCAGCGGAGCCGGGTCGGTGTTTGCTCCCCGCAGGAGCGCTAGGTAGGTTCGCTACGTCCACCGCCCCGACCGGATCCCGCGCGGCGCGCGCCGGCAGCGGGGGCGGGTTCGGCAGCGGGCGGCACGGTTGGCCCGCCGGCGCTCGGGTACCCGAACAGCGCCGCACGACGACGACTGCGCATCGACATACGACGAGAAGTGAGGCACCGACGTGGCACTGCCCCAGTTGACCGACGAGCAGCGGGCGGCGGCCCTGGAGAAGGCGGCCGCTGCGCGCCGGGTGCGGGCCGACCTCAAGGAGCGGCTCAAGCGCGGTGGCACCACGCTGCAGCAGGTCCTGGCCGACGCGGAGACGGACGAGGCGCTGGCCAAGCTCAAGGTCTCGGCGCTGCTCGAGTCCCTGCCGGGGGTGGGCAAGGTCCGCGCCGCGGCGCTGATGGAGCAGTTCGAGATCGCGCCGAGCCGCCGCGTCCGCGGGCTCGGCGAGCGCCAGCGGCAGGCCCTGCTGGCCGAGTTCGGGTCCTGAGGACGCCGGGACCGCGCCGCCGGTGAACCCCAGTCCCGGGGCCGACGCCGGCGCGCCGCCCGGCCCCGGACCCGCCGACCGGGCCGCCTGTCCGGAGACGGACGGCCGGCGCGGCCGGCTGTTCGTCCTCTCCGGCCCGTCCGGGGTCGGCAAGAGCACCGTGCTGGCCCACCTCCGGCGGGAGCTGCCCGGCCTGTGGTACTCGGTCTCGGTGACCACGCGGTCGCGCCGGCCGGGTGAGCGGGACGGGGTCAACTACCTGTTCCTCACCGAGGACCGGTTCCGCGAGATGGTCGCGGCGCACGACCTGCTCGAGTACGCCCGGTTCGCCGGCCACTGGTACGGCACCCCCCGCGGCCCTGTCGAGGAGCGGCTGGCCGCCGGCGAGGACGTGCTGCTGGAGATCGACGTGCAGGGCGCCCGGCAGGTCCGCCGGCACCCCGACCTGGGTGCCGCCGCCGTGCTGGTGTTCCTGGCGCCGCCCTCGTTCGCCGAACTGGAACGCCGGCTGACCGGGCGCGGCACCGAGGATCCGGCCGCGACGGAGGCCCGGCTCGCCGCCGCCCGCGACGAGATCGCCGCCGAGCGGGAGTTCGACCACACCGTGGTGAACACGGACGTGCCTGCCGCCGCCCGCGGATTGGTATCGTTGATGGCTGGTCCGCACCCGGCCGCCGGATCGGACGCCGCCGTCGTCGACGGCGCGTCGACGGGCGGCCACGGCAGCCGCCCCCCCGCCACGTCCTGACAGCACGGTCGGGCGCGCACGGGGCCGGCTGTACGGAGGACTGTGGACGACAGCCGTGGGGAGTACCCCACCAGACAACAGGAGTACCCCGTGACCGAAGCCATCCCCGCCGCCGTCAGCGGCACCGACGCCACCGCGGCCGCCGACCTGCCCGCCGCGTCGGCCTCCATGACCCCGTCGCAGATCGCCGCCGCCGGGATCACCTACCCGCCGATCGACGAGCTGCTGGCCCGCACCAGCTCCAAGTACGGGCTCTCGATCTACGCCGCCAAGCGCGCCCGCCAGATCAACGACTACTACGCCCAGCTCGGCGAGGGCCTGCTCGAGTACGTCGGCCCGCTGGTCGACCCGCTGCCGAAGGAGAAGCCGCTGTCGATCGCCCTCCGGGAGATCAACGCCGGCCTGCTGGAGCACACCGAGGGCGAGTGAGCCCACCGGGCGGGACGCCGCGGCGCTGACCGCCCGTGCCGCCCCCGTGCCGTCCTGCGCCGTCCCCTGCCGTCCGGGACACGGTCCGGGAGGCGCGGGACGCCGTCCGGACCCGTCCCGTCGTGGCGCCGAGGTGCGCCGCTGGCCACCGCGTACCCTCAGCGGGCGCGCGGTGGGGCAGCGGCCGGCCGCCGACGACCTGAACATCCCTAGGAGCCCCCGTCGTGACTTCCCGCCTGTTCACCTCCGAGTCCGTCACCGAGGGACACCCGGACAAGATCTGCGACGCGATCAGCGACTCCATCCTCGACGAGCTGCTGCGCCAGGACCCGGCCAGCCGCGTCGCGGTGGAGACGATGGTCACCACGGGTCAGGTGCACGTCGCCGGCGAGGTCACCACGTCCGCCTACGCCGACATCCCCAAGATCGTCCGCGACAAGGTGCTGTCCATCGGCTACGACTCGTCGGCCAAGGGTTTCGACGGTGCGTCCTGCGGGGTCAACGTGGCGATCGGCGCGCAGTCGCCGGACATCGCCCAGGGCGTCGACGTGGGCTACGAGACCCGCACCGGCGAGGTCGAGGCCCCGGCGGACGACCCGGTGGCCAGCCAGGGCGCCGGTGACCAGGGCCTGATGTTCGGCTACGCCTGCTCGGACACCCCCGAGCTGATGCCGCTGCCGATCGCGCTGGCCCACCGGCTGGCCCGCCGGCTCACCGAGGTCCGCAAGGCGGGAGCGGTGCCCTACCTGCGTCCGGACGGCAAGACCCAGGTGACCATCGAGTACGTCGGTGACCGGGCCGTCCGGCTGGACACCGTGGTGGTCTCCAGCCAGCACGCCGAGGACGTCGACCTGGTCAACCTGTTGGCCGTCGACGTGCGGCAGCAGGTCGTCGAGCCGGTGCTGGCCGAGCTGGACGGCCGGCTGGACACCGGCGACTACAACCTGCTGGTCAACCCGACCGGCCGGTTCGTGATCGGCGGCCCGATGGGCGACGCCGGCCTGACCGGCCGCAAGATCATCGTGGACACCTACGGCGGGATGGCCCGGCACGGCGGCGGCGCTTTCTCCGGCAAGGACCCGTCGAAGGTGGACCGGTCGGCGGCCTATGCCATGCGCTGGGTCGCCAAGAACGCCGTCGCCGCCGGGCTGGCCGAGCGCATCGAGGTCCAGGTGGCCTACGCCATCGGCCACGTCGCCCCGGTGGGCCTGTTCGTGGAGACCTTCGGCACCGAGCAGGTCGACCCGGACAAGATCGCCGACGCCATCCGCCAGGTCTTCGACCTGCGGCCGGGCGCGATCATCCGTGACCTGGACCTGCTGCGGCCGATCTACGGACCGACGGCCGCCTACGGCCACTTCGGCCGCACCGACGTCCAGCTGCCGTGGGAGCAGCTCGACCGGGTCGAGGCGCTGAAGAGCCTGATCGGCGTCTGACCTGCACCGGCGCCCCGGCGCCCGGGCACTGACGGTGCCCTCTGGTATCCACGACGGGTGACCGTCGCCCGCAGCACCGCCGCGCCCGCCGCCCCGGGCGCCGCCGCGGCAGCGGGCGTCCCGGCAGCGAGCGTGCAGGCAGCGGCCACCCCGACGCGGCGCGCGGCCACCGGGCGGCGGACCCCGCCGGCGGCGCGGGAGGCCGCGGCCACCCTGCCCGTCGCCCGGGTGGCCGTCGACGTGTCGCTGTCGCACCTGGACCGGCCGTTCGACTACCTGGTCGACCGGGACCAGGACCTGGACGCGGTGCCCGGCGCCCGGGTGCGGGTCCGGTTCGCGGGCCGGCTGGTGGACGGCTTCCTGCTGGACCGGTCCGACCGGTCCGACCACGCCGGCCGGCTCGGCTTCCTCGAGCGTGTCGTGTCCGCCGAATCGGTGCTGGCGCCCGAGATCCGCACGCTGGCCAGGGCGGTCGCGGACCGGTACGCCGGCACCCTCGCCGACGTGCTGCGGCTGGCTGTCCCGCCCCGGCACGCCCGCGTCGAGTCCGCCCGGCCCGGCCCGGACCCCGACACCTCGGACGCTGCGGCGCCGACTGCCGACCGGGAACCCGGCGGTTGGGCGCGGTACGCCGCGGGCCCGGCCTTCCTGGCGTCGGTACGGGTCGGGCGTCCCGCGCGCGCCGTGTGGCAGGCCCTGCCGGGGGAGGACTGGGCCGCCCGGTTCGCCGACGCCGCCGCCGCGGCGCACGCCGCCGGCCGCGGGGCCCTGCTGCTCGTCCCGGACGCGACCGACCTCGAGCTGCTGGGAACCGCGCTGGCGGAGCGGTTGCCCGCCGGGAGCCACACCTCGCTGTCCGCGGACCTCGGACCACCGGAGCGGTACCGGCGGTTCCTGGCGGTCCGCCGCGGGGCCGTCCGGGTGGTGGCCGGCACCCGTGCGGCCGCCTTCGCGCCGGTGGCCGACCTGGGGTTGGTCGCGCTCTTCGACGACGGCGACGACCTCTACGCCGAGCCCAGGGCGCCGTACCCGCACGCCCGCGAGGTCCTGATGCTCCGTTCGTCCCTGCAGCGGGTGCCGTTGCTGCTCGGCGGCTGGGCCAGGACCGCGGAGGCGGCCCTGCTGGTGCGCTCCGGCTGGGCCAGGGAGGTGGTGGCCCCGCGCGCCGTGCTGCGGGAGGCCGCGCCGCGCATCGAGGCCGCCGGTGACCGGTACGCGGCGGGCGCCGAGTCGGCGGCGGCCCGCGCGCGGCTGAGCCCGGCCGCGTTCGACGCCGCCCGGCGCGCCTTCGACGCCGGCGCCCCGGCGCTGGTGCAGGTGCCGCGACAGGGCTACCTGCCGGGGCTGGCCTGTGCCCGGTGCCTGCGGCCGAGCAGGTGCCGCCGCTGCCACGGGCCGCTGGCCGTCTCCGGCCGGGACCGGCCGCCCAGCTGCCGCTGGTGCGGTGTCAGCGACGCCCACGTGGTGTGCGGCGCCTGCGGTGGTGACCGGCTGCGGACCACCACCGTCGGTGCGCGGCGCACCGCCGAGGAACTCGGCCGAGCGTTTCCGGGCGTCCCGGTGCTCACCTCGTCCGGGGACGAGGAGCGGCCCGTGGTGCCCGACGGGCCGGCGCTGGTCGTGGCGACGCCCGGGACGGAGCCCGCGGCGCCCGCGGGCTACGGCGCCGCGCTGCTGCTCGACGGCGGCCTGCTGCTGGGCCGGCCGGACCTGCGGGCGGCCGAGGAGGCGCTGCGCCGGTGGATGGGCGCGGCCGCGCTGGTCCGCCCCGCCGCCGCCGGCGGCCGGGTGGTGGTCGGTGCCGACACGTCGCTGCCAGCGGTGCAGGCGTTGATCCGCTGGGACCCGGCCGGCCACGCCGACGCCGAGCTCGACGCCCGGGCCGAGCTCGGCTTCCCGCCGGCGGTGGCCATGGCGTCGGTCGAGGGACCGGAGTCCGCGGTGCAGGCCGCCGCCCACGAGCTGCTGGAGCTGGCCGCCCGCGCCGCCGCCCGGCCGCCCGAGCTGCTCGGCCCGGTGCCGCTGGCCGATCTGCCCGGCCGCGTCCGCGGGACCCCGGAGCCGTCCGCGGCGCGGCTGCTGGTGCGGGTGCCGCAGGCCGACCGCAAGGGACTCACCGCCGCACTGGCCGCGCTGGCGGCGGACCGGTCCGCCCGCCGGGACGCGGTGGCCCTGCGGGTCCAGGTCGACCCGGACGCGCTGTTCTGACCCGGCCGCCCACCCGGCCCGGCGGTCAGCCGAGCCGTTCCAGCAGGCCGTCGCGGACCCCGGGCCACTCCGTGCCCAGGACCGAGTAGACGACGGTGTCCCGCCAGGTGCCGTCGGCCCGGCGGCGGTGGCGGCGCAGGGTGCCCTCGTACACCGCACCCAGCCGCTCGATCGCCGCCCGGGACCGCGCGTTGACCGAGTCCGTCTGGATCTTCACCCGGCCGAACCCGCAGTCGTCGAAGCAGTGGCCCAGCAGCAGGAGCTTGCACTCCGGGTTGACGAACGTCCCCCAGGCGTCCGGGGTGTACGCCGTCCAGCCCAGGTGGGTGCGCTCGTCCTCCAGGTGCAGGTCGCCGAGGCTGGTCGTGCCGACGACGGCACCTCTGGCGCCCCAGTCGTTGTCGGCCAGCAGCCGCACCGTGTACGGCGTCCGGCCGCGGCTGGACAGCGCCGCCCCGACGACGCCGGCCATGTCCTCGGCGGACCGCGGCCGGCCGGCCGGGCCGCCCAGGTAGTTGCCGCTGTAGACGCGCTCGTCGTCGAGCGCCTGGAACAGGGCGGGCGCGTCGGCGAGCGTCGTCCGGTCGAGCCGGACGTACCGGCCGACCAGCGGGCGTCCGTCCGGGGCTTGAGCTGTCACGTCGACCTCCAGTCGAGGGGGCGGGCGGTCCCCGCGGGCACCGGACATGATGACGATCCCTCGGCGCCGGGTACAGCGGGGGTGCCCGGCGGTGCCCGGCGGTGCCCGGCGGTGCCCGGCGGCGGCCGGCGGCGGCCGGCGGCGGCCGGCGGTGTCCGACGGTGCCCGGTCGAGCCCGCGCGTCGGGGCCGCCGCCGGCTCGGCACCCGCGCGGGTTCGTAGACTGCTGCGGCATCCCAGGGAGGTCGCTCTGCGCATCGTCTTCGCCGGCACGCCGGATCCCGCGGTCCCGTCGCTGCGGGCACTGCTGGCGTCCGGGCACGAGGTGGTCGCCGTCGTCACCCGTCCCGACGCGCCCACCGGCCGGGGCCGCCGCACCGTGCCGTCGCCGGTCGCCCGGGTGGCCGCCGACGCCGGGCTGCCGCTGCTGCAGCCCGCGTCCGCCCGCACCGCCGCCTTCCGCGACGAGCTGGCCGGGTTGGCGCCGGACGCCGCGGCGGTGGTCGCCTACGGCGCGATCCTGCCGCGCCCGGTGCTGGACGTGCCGCGGCACGGCTGGGTCAACCTGCACTTCTCGTTGCTGCCGGCCTGGCGCGGCGCCGCCCCGGTGCAGGCCGCGGTCCGCGCCGGTGACCCGATCACCGGGGCGAGCACCTTCCGGCTCGAGGAGGGCCTGGACACCGGCCCTGTCTACGGCACGGTGACGGAGCCGGTCGGGCCCCGGGACACCGCCGGCGACCTGCTCGGCCGGCTGGCCGTCTCCGGCGCCGCGCTGCTGGTCGCCACCCTGGACGCGCTGGCCGACGGGTCGGCGCGGCCCGTCCCGCAACCGGCCGACGGCGTCAGCCTGGCACCGAAGATCGCCCTGACCGACGCCCGGGTGCGCTGGGCCGAACCCGCGTTCGCCGTCGACCGCGCCGTCCGGTCGGTCACCCCGGAACCCGGCGCCTGGACCGGGTCCGCGTGGGGCCGGCTGGTCCTCGGCCCGGTGCTGCCGACGGACGTGACGGGGTTGGCGCCGGGCGAGCTGCGGGTGGAACGCCGCCGGGTGCTGGCCGGCACCGGCACGACGGCGGTGGAGCTGGGGTCCGTGCTGGCGCCGGGGCGGCGCAGCATGCCGGCCGCGGACTGGGCCCGCGGTGTCCGCCCGGAACCCGGCACGGTGCTCGGCCGCGGGGACGACGAGGGTCCGGCGGACCCGACGGCGGTCCGCGGCGCTGGCGCCGTCAGCGCCGCGGAGACCGGCACCGGCACCGGTATCGGCACCGGGACCGGCAGCGGGCCGGCCCCGAGTGCCGTCCCCACCGACGGTCCGGCGGGTGGCCGGTGAGCCCCGCGCACGTGCCGCCGTCCGGCGACCGTGGCGACCGTGGTAACCGTGGCGACCGGGGCGGCCGGGGTGGCCCCGGCGGCGGTGGACAGGGCGGACCTGGTGGGCACGGCGGACCCGGTGGACGAGGCGGCCGGCGCGGCGCGGGCGGTGGCCGGGGCGACGGGCGCGGCGGTCGGGGCGCGGGCCGGGCGGACGGCGCGACGGGGCGGACCGGTCCACCCCGCCGCCCGCAGACGTCCCGCCCGCCCGTCGACGACCCGGCCCGCCGCACCGTCCTGGCGCTGCTGGCCGCCGTCCGCGACCGCGGCGCCTACGCCAACCTGGTGCTGCCCGACCTGATCGCCGACGCCGGGCTCGACCAGCGCGACGCCGCGCTGGCGACGGCCCTGGCGTACGGCACGTCCCGGATGGCCGGCCAGCTGGACGCCGTGCTGGCCCGGTGCAGCGACCGGCCTCCGGACGAGCTCGACGGCCCGGTCCTGGACGCCCTGCGGATGGGCGCCTTCCAGCTCCTGCACACCCGGGTCCCGCCGCACGCCGCCCTGTCCACCACCGTCGACCTGGTGCGGGCCGGGGCCCGGCCGTCCGCTGCCGGGTTCGTCAACGCGGTGCTGCGGCGGGTGAGCGCCCACGACCTGGACGCCTGGCTCGACCTGCTCGCGCCACCCGGCACCGATCCCGTGGAGCGGCTGGCGCTGCGCACCGCGCACCCCCGGTGGATCGCCGCCGCGCTGGGCGACTCGCTCGGCGGGGCCGCCGCGGCCGAGCTCGAGCTCGCGCTCGCGGCCGACAACCTCAGTCCCGCCGTGCACCTGGCTGCCCGTCCCGGCCGCGTCGACCGCGACGAGCTGGCCCGGCTCGCCGGGGGGACGCCGGGCCGCTGGGCGCCGACCTGCGTCGTGCTCGGCGAGGGCGGCGACCCGGGACGGATGGCTCCGGTCGTCGACGGCCGGGCCGGTGTCCAGGACGAGGGCTCGCAGCTGGTGGCCCTGGCCCTCGCCGCCGCAGACCTTGACGGCGGGCCGGACCTGCGCTGGCTGGACCTGGCCGCCGGGCCCGGCGGCAAGTCGGCCCTGCTGGGGGCGATCGCGGCGGAGCGCGGCGGCCGGCTGGATGCCGTGGAGGTGGCGCCGCACCGCGCCGAGCTGGTCCGCCGTGCCACGGCCGGACTGCCGGTGACCGTGCACACCGCGGACGGCCGCGACCCCGGGCTGCCCGCGGCGGGGTTCGACCGGGTGCTGCTGGACGCGCCGTGCACCGGGCTCGGCGCGCTGCGCCGCCGTCCGGAGGCCCGGTGGCGCCGGTCCCCGGCCGACGTCGCGCCGCTGGTGCGGCTGCAGCGCGAACTGCTGTCCTCCGCGGCCCGCCTGGTGCGGCCCGGCGGCGTCGTCGCGTACGTCACCTGCTCGCCGCACCTGTCCGAGACCGAGGGCGTGGTGGCCCGGCGCCCGGCCGGGCTCGAGCTCGTCGACGCCCGGCCGCTGCTGCCCGGCGTCCCAGACCTGGGCGAGGGCCCGACGGTGCAGCTGTGGCCGCACCGCCATGGCACGGACGCCATGTTCCTGGCCGTGTTGCGCCGGACCGGCTGACGCCGAGCCGGGTCGCCGCCCGGGCCGCGGGCCACCCCTTGCGATGTCGCCGCGGCCGCCCGTCCGGCGCCGCGGCGGACCGGCGCCCGGCCCCCGCGGCGGCCGCCCGCCGGTCCGGCGGGGGCGACGGCGGCCCGGGGGTGCCGCTCTAGGCTGGCCCGGTGACCGTGTTGATCGCGCCGAGCATCCTGTCCGCCGACTTCGCGCGGCTGGCCGACGAGGCGGCGGCCGTCCGCGGTGCGGACTGGCTGCACGTCGACGTCATGGACAACCACTTCGTCCCGAACCTCACCCTGGGGCTGCCGGTGGTGCAGTCGCTGCACGCGGCCACCGACATCCCGCTCGACTGCCACCTGATGATCGACGACCCGGACCGCTGGGCCGTCGGCTACGCCGAGGCGGGCGCGTACAACGTCACCGTCCACGCGGAGGCGGTCCGGGACCCGGTCACCATGGCGGTCGACCTGCGCGCCGCCGGCGCCACGGCCGGACTGTCCCTCAAGCCGGACACCGAGCTGGACGACTGGGTCGACGTGCTGCCCAGCTACGACACCCTGCTGGTGATGACCGTGGAGCCCGGGTTCGGCGGCCAGGAGTTCCTGGCGCACACCCTGGACAAGGTGCGCCGGGCCCGCCGCATGGTGCAGACCGGCCACCTGCGGGTGGTCGTGCAGGTCGACGGCGGGATCAATGCGGACACCGTCGTTCAGGCGGCAGAGGCCGGCGCCGACTGCTTCGTCGCCGGCTCCGCCGTCTACGGCAGTCCCGACCGGGCGGCGGCCGTCGCGGACCTGCGCCGGCGGGCCGAGGCGGCGCGCCCGGTGTCCGACGACCCGGCGGACGCCGTGGATCCGTCCGGTGGATCCCCGGACGGGGACGCGTCGGCCGGCTGACCGGCGCGCCGTCCCGCCGCGGACCCGGACCCGGACCGGCCACGCGACCTCCCGTCGGGGCGCGTCGCGGCGCGTCGGACGAGGGACCGGGTGGCCGACCGCGAGCAGATCCCGGCCGTGAGGCACAGGGGACGGGCATCACGCCCCCGGCGGGCGCCCGGGGTGGCCCGCGGGTCCCCCGGGTGGAGGACTATGGACGCAGGGACCCGCCACGGCCGTGTGGCCGGCGGGCAGGGCAGGGGCCCGCGGGCCGGTCGGCGCGCGGCGGCCCCACGGCGAAGGGTCGGACAGGGCGGATGTTCACCGGCATCGTGGAGGAGTTGGGCGAGGTGCTCGCCCTGGACGTGGCCCCGGACGGCGGCGACGCCCGCGTCGTCGTGCGCGGGCCACTGGTCACCTCGGACGTCCACCACGGCGACTCCATCGCGGTGTCCGGGGTCTGCCTGACCGTCGTCGACGCGGC
Source organism: Nakamurella endophytica (assembly GCF_014646215.1). Classification (GTDB taxonomy): domain Bacteria; phylum Actinomycetota; class Actinomycetes; order Mycobacteriales; family Nakamurellaceae; genus Nakamurella; species Nakamurella endophytica. Next base: position 8,106 of record NZ_BMNA01000004.1, on the reverse strand, counting down.
CGGCGGGACCTTCACGGCGGACGTCATGCGGGAGACGCTGCAGCGCACCAGCGCGCGGTCCTGGACGCCCGGGCGCCGGGTCAACCTGGAGCGGTCCGTCCGGGCGGACGGCCGGCTCGGCGGGCATGTCGTGCAGGGCCACGTCGACGGGGTCGGCACCGTCGTGGCCCGCACCCCGCACCGCGGCTACGACGAGTTCCGCGTCCGGGTGCCCGCCGCGCTCGCCCCCTACGTCGCCGGCAAGGGCGCGGTGGCGGTGGACGGCGTCTCGCTGACCGTGATCGACGTCGAGGACACCGGCGGGCCGGCCGGCGCCGCGGAGTTCACCCTCGGCATCATCCCGGAGACGAGGGCGCTCACCACGCTGGGCCTGGCCGATCCCGGCACGGAGGTCAACATCGAGGTGGACGTGATGGCCAAGTACGTGGAACGGCTGCTGGCCCGCTCGGCCGCTCTCGGAGTCGGTGCCGCCCCCGGTGTCGGTGCCGCCCCTGGCGCTGGTGCCGCCCCCGGCGGCGGTGCCGCCCCCGCCGGCGTCCCGGCCTCGGACCCGGCAGGGGTCGCCGTGGCAGGTGCCCGGTGAGCGACGCCACCGCCGTCCCGCCCGCCGGACCCGTCGACGGTGTCGACGAGGCGGCCCGCCGTCCCCGCACGGCGGCCGGCTTCGACACCGTGGACTACGCGCTGGCGGAGATCGCCGCCGGCCGGGCCGTCGTCGTGGTCGACGACGAGGACCGCGAGAACGAGGGCGACCTGATCTTCGCCGCGGAGCTGGCGACGCCCGAGCTCATCGCCTTCATGGTCCGGTACACCTCGGGCTACGTCTGCGTGCCGATCACCGAGTCCGAGGCGGATCGGCTCAACCTGCCGCCGATGTACCACACCAACCAGGACCGTCGGGGGACCGCGTACACGGTCACCGTCGACGCCAAGGAGGGCGTCAGCACCGGCATCTCCGCGGCCGACCGCGCGCACACCATCCGCAAGCTCGCCGACCCGGCGTCGGTGCCCGGTGACTTCTCCCGGCCGGGGCACGTGGTGCCGCTGCGCGCCCGCGAGGGCGGCGTGCTGGTGCGGCCCGGGCACACGGAGGCGGCCGTGGACCTGGCGCGGATGGCCGGCCTGTCGCCGGTCGGCGTGCTGTGCGAGATCGTCAGCGAGAAGGACCCGCTGGGCATGGCGCGGACCGACGAGCTGCGGGTGTTCGCCGACGACCACGGGCTGGCGTTGATCTCGATCGCGGACCTGGTCGCCTACCGGCGCGCCCGCGAGGTGCAGGTCCGCCGGGTGGCGTCGGCGCGACTCCCGTTGCCCCAGGGCGATTTCCGCGCGGTGGGTTACGTCAGCGAGATCACCGGGCGGGAGCTGATCGCCCTGGTGCACGGCGACATCGGCGACGGCGTCGACGTGCTGGTCCGGGTGCACTCGGAGTGCCTGACCGGCGACGTGCTCGGCTCGCTGCGCTGCGACTGCGGGCCGCAGCTGCACGCCGCCCTGGACGCCGTCGTCGCGCAGGGCCGCGGCGTGGTGCTCTACATCCGCGGGCACGAGGGCCGCGGGATCGGCCTGCTGGACAAGTTGCGGGCCTACGAGTTGCAGGACGAGGGGGTCGACACGGTCGACGCCAACCTCCTGCTCGGTCTGCCCGCGGACGCGCGCGAGTACGGCACCGGTGCGCAGGTCCTCGCCGACCTGGGCATCAAGTCCATGCGGCTGCTGACCAACAACCCGGCCAAGCGGGCCGGGCTGGAGGGCTACGGCCTGCAGATCGTCGGCCGGGTGCCGCTGGCGGTCTCGGTGAACCCGGAGAACCTGCGGTACCTGACGACCAAGCGTGACCGGATGGGGCACGTCATCGACGAGCTGGGGTCCGAGCCGGCGCTGGAGGGCTACGGGCACGCCTGAGGTGCCCGGCCGGCCGGCGCGGGGGCGCTCCGGCACCGCGGCGCCGGTGGCCGGGCGACCCCGACCCGATGGACGGCGACGGAGCAGCCGTGACGGAGCGACCGTGACGGAGCAGCCGTGAGCAAGCAGCCGTGAGGAAGCGACCGTGAGGGAGCGAATGGTGACCGAGAGGAGACGGACATGAGCGGCGAGGGCCGTCCGGCGCTGGCGGCGCCCGACGCGGCCGGCCTGCGGGTCGGCATCGTCGGCACCAGCTGGCACGCGGAGATCACCGACCGGCTGGTCGAGCGGGCGGTGGCGCTGTGCGCCGAGGCGGGGACGAGGCCGCCGACGGTGGTGCGGGTGCCGGGCAGCGTCGAGCTGCCGGTGGTGGCGCAGCAGCTGGCCACCGACCACGACGCCGTGGTGGCGCTGGGCGTGGTCGTCCGTGGCGGCACCCCGCACTTCGAGTACGTGTGCGACTCGGTCACCGCCGGGCTGACCCGGGTGTCGCTGGACTCCGGGACGCCGGTCGGCAACGGCGTGCTGACCTGCGACACCTACGAGCAGGCCGTGGACCGCAGCGGCGGTCCCGGCGCCGCGGAGGACAAGGGTGCGGAGGCCGCGGCGGCCGCCCTGGTCACCGCACTGGTGCTGCGCGACCTGCGCACCCCGGCCGCGACGCTCGGGTTCGGGCGATGACCGGCCCCGTTCCGGACGGACCCGCCGACGGCCGGCACTCGGTCGACCCGGCCGCCGAGGGGGTGGATCCGGCAGGGCACCGACCGGCGGGGGAGCGGGAGCGCACGGCCGGGGCCGCCGGACCGGCGGACGGGCCGGACGCGGCATCCGACGTGGCATCCGACGTGGCGGACGGTGTCCTGCTCACCGTCCGCCCGCACCGGATGCGGATCTACGCCACCGTGTCCTCGACCCTGATCGTGGCCGCGATGATCGTCGTCGGCCTGTTGCTCAAGAGCTCCGAGGACGGGGTCTCGTTCCGCACCTCGGACCAGGTGGCACTGATCGGGATCGGCATCCTGGTCGGCGCCGGCGTGCTGCTGATGGGCCGGCCGCGGTTGCAGGTGGAGCGCTCCGGACTGCGCGTCCGCAACATCCTGGGGGAGAACTTCTACCCGTGGCCGCTGGTGCAGCGGGTGGCGTTCTCCGAAGGCGCCAACTGGGCGCAGCTGGCGTTGCCCGACGACGAGACGCACCCCGTCATGGCCATCCAGGCGCTGGACCGGGACCGGGCGGTGGCCTCGCTGCGGGCGGTCCGGACCTGGCACGCCCGGCTCGGTACGCCGGTGCCCGCGCCGGTGCCGGTGCTCACCGAGCCGCCGACGGACCGCCCGCTGGGCCGGCTGGAGATCATCGACCGGGAGAAGCAGGCGGCGGGCAAGCAGCGGCGTCGCGGCTGACGCCGGCGGCCGGCCGCCCGTCCTCCCGAGGTCCGGCCCGCCCGTCGCACCGGCGTCCGGCCAGCAGCCGGTCGCGCGCCCGGTCGTCCGGCCGGATCCGGCACCGGCCTCACCGCACTGCGGGGCCGGAGATCAGGCCTCGCCGGGACCCTGTCCCGGGTCGTCCGGCACCACGGAGTACTCGCGGAACGCGCGCTGCAGGGCGTCCAGCCCGTCGCGGAAGGCCGCGGCGTGCGGGCCGAGGTCCGGCGCCGACGCGCGGACCAGGCCGGCCAGCGCGGTGATCAGGCGGCGGGCCTCGTCGAGGTCGCGGTGCGCCGGGTCCTGCGGGTCGTCCGAGGCCAGGCCGAGCTGCTCGGCGGCGGCCGACATCAGCAGGACGGCCGCCCGGCTGATCACCTCGACGGCCGGGATGTCCACCAGCTCGCGAGGTGCCGCGGCGTCGGCCGGACCGGCGGCGCCGGTGGGTGCGACGGTAGGTGCGTCGCCGGGGTCGCTGTCGCCGGGCAGGTCGGACGGGGGCCGAGAGGTGCTCACCCTGTGTAGACTGTCAGGTGCGACCGATCCCTGCGCGAGCGGGGATCAGCCCGGGTCGAACCTCTGCCGCCTGCCGGCGGGGATGGTCCGGGCGGCAAGTGGAGCCCGACTCCCACCCGAGCAGCCCTGCAGTACCAGGCGGCCGGGTCCGGTTCACCGACATGCGTCGGTGCTGCGCGCCGTACGGCGCCGACCGGTCGTCCCTCGGGTCCCGCCTGCCTCGCAGCGGGACCTTTCTGCGTTGGCGCCGTCGGGCGTGACGCGGGTGGCCCCGGGCCCGGCGGAGTGCCGTCCGCCGGGTGCCTGCAGCACCCGCACCACGTGCAGTACCGCAGCGCAGCAGACAGCATCCGAACCAGGCTCCAGGAGGACTCAATCAGCGTCGAGCCACGCATCAACGACAGGATCCGCGTTCCGGAGGTCCGCCTCGTCGGGGCGGCCGGCGAGCAGATCGGCATCGTCTCGACGGGCGAGGCCCTGCGCCGTGCCCAGGAGGCCGACCTCGACCTCGTCGAGGTGGCGCCCGACGCCCGCCCGCCGGTCTGCAAGCTCATGGACTACGGCAAGTTCAAGTACGAGAGCGCGCAGAAGGCCCGCGAGGCACGGCGGAACCAGGTCCTGACGGTCATCAAGGAGATGAAGCTCCGGCCGAAGATCGACCCGCACGACTACGAGACCAAGAAGGGTCACGTCGTGCGGTTCCTCCAGGCCGGGGACAAGGTGAAGGTCACGATCATGTTCCGCGGGCGCGAGCAGTCGCGTCCCGAGCTGGGCTTCCGGCTCCTGCAACGGCTCGCGCAGGACGTCGCGGAGCTGGGCGTGATCGAGTCGGCACCCAAGCAGGACGGCCGCAACATGATCATGGTGTTGGCGCCGCACAAGCAGCAGCGCGCCCGTCCGGCGGTCACCGCAGCCGCGGGCTGACCCGGACGGCGTCGCCCGGCCGACCAGGTCGGCCGGGCGCGTCGTGCTGCCCGCCACCGGACGGTGGCGGGCTCGACCGCCGGCCCCGCCGGTGGTCACAGGATTCGGTGTGCCCGACGGGCGACCGTGAGTACGCGCGCCACGGCGCGCACCGGACGAGCAGGGATAGAGGGAGTCATGCCCAAGAACAAGACGCATTCCGGGATCTCCAAGCGGGTCAAGGTGACCGGCAGCGGCAAGCTGGTCCACGCCGGCTCCGGCAAGCGGCACAACCTGGAGAAGAAGTCGTCGCGCCAGACCCGCCGCATCGACGGCGTCAAGGGCATCGCCGCGGTCGACGCCCCCCGCATCAAGCGGCTGCTGGGCATCTGACCCGGACCGCCGGGCACCAGCCCGGCGACCCGGCGGTGCGGCCACCGTCCGCACCGCCCCCACCGACCGACCGGACCGGCAAGGTCCCGCGGCGCCCGCCCGGCGCCCCACAGTGAAGGACAAGGTGTCCCGATGGCACGCGTCAAGAGAGCCGTCAACGCGCAGAAGAAGCGCCGTACCGTCCTGGAGCACGCCAGCGGCTACCGCGGGCAGCGCTCGCGGCTGTACCGCAAGGCCAAGGAGCAGGTGCTCCACTCCCTGAACTACGCCTACAACGACCGGCGCAAGCGAAAGAACGACTTCCGCCAGCTCTGGATCACCCGCATCAACGCGGCGGCCCGCAACCACGGGCTGACCTACAACCGCTTCGTGCAGGGCCTCAAGGCCGCCGGCGTCGAGGTGGACCGCAAGGTGCTGGCCGAGCTCGCCGTGCACGACGACGCGGCGTTCGCCGCGCTGGTCGAGGTCGCGCGGGCGGCCCTGCCGGCCGAGTCCAAGTCGGACGCGGCCTGACCTCCCAGGACACCGGGGCCGACGGGTCGGGCGAGAGCCCGCTCGGTGCACTCACCGAGCGGGCCGGCCGGATCCAGTCGGCGCACCGGCTGCTCCGCCGGTCCCGTCGTGAGCAGGCCGGCGAGTTCCTCGCCGAGGGCGCGCAAGCCGTCCGCGAGGCCGTCGACGCCGAGCGGCGGACACCCGGCACCGTCCGCGAGCTGTACCTGACCGCGGCCGCTGCCGGTCGCAACGTCGGCCTGGTGCGGGCGGCCTACGCCGCCGGTATCGAGGTCACCGAGGTGACGGAGCGGGCGGCCGCGGCGCTCTCGGACACGGTGCACCCGCAGGGCCTGGTGGCCCGCTGCACCGTGCCCGGCGTGACCGCGGCCGAGGTGCTGGCCGCCGGCCCCCGGCTGGTCGCCGTGCTGGTCGACACCAACGACCCCGGCAACGCCGGCGTGGTCATCCGGCTGGCGGACGCCGCGGGCGCGGACGCCGTGCTGTTCGCGGGTGACGCCGTCGACCCGTACAACCCCAAGGCCGTCCGGGCGTCCACCGGCAGCCTGTTCCACCTGCCCGTCGCCCGGGTGCCGGACGTCGTCGAGCTGCTCCCGCTGCTGTCCGGGGCCGGGCTGTCCGTGCTGGCGACCACCGGCGCGGCGACCGTCGACCTGGACGAGGCCCAGGACGGCGGCGTGCTCGACCTGCCCACCGCGTGGCTGTTCGGCTCCGAGGCCCACGGCCTGCCGGCCGACCTCGCCGACGGCGCCGACGAGCGCGTCGCGGTCCCGATCTACGGCCGTGCCGAGTCGCTGAACCTGGCGACCGCCGCCGCGGTCTGCCTGTACGCCAGCGCGAGAGCCCACCGGGGCCGGCGCGGTGCTCTGTCTTCCTGACGCCGCCCGGCGCGGTGCTCTGTCCTCCGGGCGCACCCCGGCGCACCGCTGTGTAGTCCCGACGCGGCCACTGCTGTGCCCCGCTGACGCGGTCCCGGCTCCCCGCTGCGTCCCCCTGACGTCGGCCCGGCTCCCCGCTGCGTCCTGCTGACGCCGGCCCGGCGCACCGCTGCGTCCCGCTGACGCGGTCCTCCGCTGCGCGCCCCTGACACCGTCGCGGTCCACCGCTCCGCCCTCCTCACGCCGTCCCGGGTGCCCCTAAGGCCCCGGGACCGCCGGCGGATGCTGTCCGGACCCTGCCTCCGGACGCCCGTCGGACACGGCAGGCCGCCGGACGTCCCCGCTGTTCGTGCAGCTCACAGCCCTGCCGGACAGTCCGGTGTTGTCCGGTGGCGGCGGCCGCTACCGGACAACACCGCACCGGCCGACGGTTGCCCTCGCGGTGGACGACACCTGGCCGGTCCGCCGCCGGCGACGACCGCCGTCCCGGTCGATCCGAGGAGGATCGGTGCGGCTCATCCGGACCCTCACCGCCGTGCTCACCGCTGCGGTGCTGGCGGTGCCGACGGCGCTCTCCGCCGGCGCCGCCACCCCGGTGGCCCAGGGACGACCGGCCCCGGCCGCCGCGTCCGTGCCGGCGGCCCTGCCCGCGGTGGACATGGAAGCGGTCGTCAAGGCCGCGCAGATCGACCCCCGGCGTCCCGACGACACCCGCACGGCCGGCGCCCGGGCGGGCGTCCTGCTCGTCGAGCGCGCGCTCGCGGCGCGCGGCCTGCTCGCCGCCCGGTGGGTCGACGGCTACTTCGGCACCACGACGATCGCCGCCTACGCCGCCTACCAGCGCTCGCTGGGCTACCGGGGCCTCGCGGCGACAGGATTGCCGGGCATCGCGTCCCTCACCGCGCTCGGCGCCCGCCGCTACGCCGTGACCCGTCCGCTGCGGCCCGGCGGCCGCGTGCACTGGGCGGGCAGCGGCCCGGTCGTCGACACCCGCACCCGGGCGATGCTTGCCGCCGCCGAGCAGCTGGCCGGACGCTCGCTGGTGCTCTCGCAGGGCTCGTGCAACCCCGGCGGGGACCCGACGTCGGCCGGCACCCACGACGGTGGCGGCGTGGTCGACGTGTCGGTGTCGGGCATGTCGGCCGCCACGCGGACGGCCGTCGTCACCGCGCTGCGCCGGGTCGGCTTCGCGGCGTGGCTGCGGAACCCGCGCCAGGGGGACTGGCCGTGGCACATCCACGCCGTCGCCATCAGCGACACCGATCTCTCCGCTGCCGCGCAGCACCAGGTCGGCGACTACTACCTGGGTCTGGACGGGCTGGCGGACCACGCCGCCGACGACGGCCCACGCATCCCGATCCGGACCTGGGAGGAGTACCGGCGCCGCTGACCTGCAGCCGTCCCGCGGACATCCAGCCATCACCAGATCGAGGAGACACCCGTGATCCGCACCGAGCGCCCCGTCCGACCGGCCGCCCGACCTGCCGCCCCACCGGGCGGACCGTCCCGATGGCGCCGGTGGGCCGGGGCCGGGTTGGTGGCCGGTGCGGTGGTGGCCGGTGTGGTGGCGCCGGTGG
>NZ_BMNA01000003.1:648750-766820 GCF_014646215.1 Nakamurella endophytica | reverse complement strand
GAACAAGATCAATCAGATCGTGTCATCACACCCGCTCAACCAACCTCTCCGAGCAGTACAGCTAGCTCCGCCCCGGCGGCGTCGCCGGCACGCTACCGACCGGGGCCGCCTGCCGGTCGGCGCCGTCCGCACCGGCCCTTCTGCGATAGTGGCCGGGTGTGGGTGGGCGTGCTGGGCCCGGTGAGTCTCGAGGTCGACGGCACCCCGATCGCGGTGAGCGGCAGCCGGCTGCGCCGCCTGCTCTGCCGGCTGGCCGCCGCCGGCGGCCGTCCCGTCCCGGTGTCCGCCCTGGTCGACGCGGTGTGGGGCGAGGACCCGCCGGCCGGCGCCGGCAACGCGCTGCAGTCCCTGGTGTCCCGGCTACGACGGGTCTGCGGGACCGACCTGGCCGTGGAGTCGGCGCCCGGCGGCTACCGGCTGGCGGTCGGGGACGCCGACGTCGACGCGCAACGGTTCCTGGGCCTGGCCGACCGCGGCCACCGGCTGCTGGCCGGCGGTGACGCCGCGGCCGCGGTGGACGTCCTGACCGAGGCGCTCGCGCTGTGGCGCGGCGAGGCGCTGGCCGACGCCGACGGCAGCCTGTGGGCCCAGCCGCTCGCCGCGCAGTGGCAGGACCGGCGCCGACTCGCCCGCTCGGACCTGTGGGAAGCGCAGCTCCGGCTCGGCCGGGCGGTGGAGGTGGTCGCCGACCTCGAGTCGGCAGCCGCTGCCGACCTGCTCCGCGAGCACACCACCGCCCTGCTGATGGCGGCGCTGGCCGCCACCGGACGGCCGGCCGAGGCGCTCGCCGCCTACGAGCGGCTGCGCCGGCACCTGGCCGACGAGCTCGGCGTCGACCCTTCGGCCGAACTGCAGCAGGCCCACCTGCGCCTGCTGGACGGGCGACCGCCGCTGCCCGACGTGCAGCCGGCAGTGCCGACAGGGCCGGCAGGGCCGGCCGTGCTGACAGGGCCGGCAGGGCCGGCAGGGCCGACAGCGCCGACAGGGCCGTCAGGGCCGTCAGGGCCGGCAGGGCCGGCGGTCCCGCCGGCCCCGGAGCCGGCGGCGACGTCCGTCCCCGCCCGGGCGTTCTTCACCAGCTTCGTGGGTCGCGAGCAGGAGGAACGCAGGGCCCGGGAGCTGATCGGCAGGTCGCGGCTGGTCACCGTCGTCGGGCCGGGCGGCGCCGGAAAGACCCGGCTCGCCGCGCAGCTGGCCGACGACTCGGCGGCGCTGGCCCCGGACGGGCGCTGGTGGGTGGAACTGGCGCCGGTCGGTGACCCCGGCGGCGTCCCGCAGGCGGTCCTGGACGCCCTCGGTGCGCGGGCGTCGTCGCTGCTCGACCGCACCCGGCACCTGACCGCCGCGACCCCTCTGGACCGGATCACCGGGGCGCTGGCCGACCTGCGCGGGCTGCTCGTCCTGGACAACTGCGAGCACCAGTTGGGCCCGGTCGCCGAGCTGGTCGAGCATCTGCTGTCCCGGTGCCCCGAGCTGCGGGTGCTGGCCACCAGCCGGGAGCCTCTCGGGCTGGTCGGCGAGTCGGTGTGCGCGCTGCCGCCGCTGGCCGTGCCGCCCCCCGACGTGTCCCTCGAGGCCGCTCCGCGGTACGCCGCCCTGCGGCTGCTGCTGGACCGGGCGCACGCGGCCACGGCCGACTTCGCACTGACCGCCGAAACTCTGCCCTCCGCCGTGGATGTCGTCCGCCGGCTGGACGGGCTGCCGCTGGCCATCGAGCTGGCCGCCGCCCGGCTGCGCGTGCTGTCCGTCGACGAGGTCGCCGAGCGGCTGTCCGACCGCTTCCGGTTGCTGTCCGGGGGAACGCGGTCGGCCGTGCCCCGGCACCGCACGCTCCGCGCCGTCGTCGAGTGGAGCTGGGACCTGCTCTCGCCGCCGGAGCGGCTGCTCGCCGAGCGGTTGTCGGTGTTCCCGGCCGGTGCGACCGCCGAGAGTGCCGCCGCCGTCTGCGGTGACGACCGGCTGCCCGCCGCGGACGTGCCGGAACTCCTGCTGGCGCTGGTGGACAAGTCGCTGGTGCAGGCCGCCGACGGCCGCCGCTACCGGATGCTGGAGACCATCCGGGAGTTCGGGGTCGAGCGCCTGGTGGCCGCCGGTGAGGCCGACGCGGCCCGCCGTGCGCACGCGCTGCACTACATCGAGCTCGCCGAGCGGACGGACCCGTTGCTGCGCACCGATCGCCAGCTCGCGGCCTCCCGGGTCTTCGGCGCCGAGCGCGAGAACTTCCTCGCCGCGTTGCGCGACTGCGCCGACCGCGGCGCCGCCGAGGATGTGCTGCGGCTCGCGGTGGCGCTGTCCTGGTACTGGTGGCTCACCGACTCCTACGCGGACATCGTGGCCGTCGGCGAGCTGACGCTGCTGGCGACCCAGGGTTCCGCCGACCCGCGCCGGGTGCTCATCGAGGCCACCTACGCCATCGGCGCCATGACCGGCGAGACGTCCACCACCGGTGACTCGGCCGCCGCCACCGAGCCCGCCGGAGTGCTGGAGCTGGCGCAGCGGTTGCGGGACAGCGCCTTCGACGGCGAGCCCGCGCTGTCCACGGTGTTGCGACCGCTGCTGTTCTTCTTCGGCGACGACAGCGCGACGGGCAGCCTGCTCGCCGAGCAGGTGATGACCGACCGGGACCCCTGGGTGCGGGCCACCATGCACCTCACCCGGGCCCAGGTCGCCGAGAACGCCGGCGACATCGAGACGCTGCGCACGCACGTCGAAGTGGGGTATCGGTTGTTCGCGCAGGTCGGCGACCGATGGGGCATGGCCAACGCGCTCACCGGGCGGGCCGGCGTCCGGCTGCTGGACGGCGACACGGTGGGCGCCATGGCCGATTACGAGGCCGCCCTGGACTACGTCGACGAGCTCGGCGCCGTGTACGACAGCGTGACGGTCCGGATGCGGCTGGCCGACCTGCGACTGCGCTCCGGCGACATGGACGGTGCCCGCACCCTGCTGGCCAGCTCCCGGGAACGGATCGGCCGTTCCGCCGCCTCCGGCGGTGGTCGTCACACGATCATCGACGCGGCGACGGCGATGCTGGTGCTCCAGGAGGGCGACCTCGCCGAGGCTTCCCGGCTGGCAGCGGATCTGCGGGCGCGGACGGCCGACCAGGACGCGCCGGTGACGGGTCCGGGCGGAATCCGGGTGCACATGATCGCGCTGGTCCGGACGGTGACCGCGACGATCGCGCTGGCCGTGGGGGACCTCGGGACCGCAGCAGCGGACCTGGAACTCGCCATGCCGGCGGCGCTGCGCACGTCCGACATGCCGATCGTGGCGAACACGGGCACGGCGGTCGCCGCACTGCTCGCCGCCCGCGGCGACGCGGTCGGCGCGGCCCGGGCGCTGGGCACGGCGACGGCACTGCGCGGCGGCGAGGACCTGGGGGATCCCCGCATCGCCGCGCTCACCGCCGATCTCCGACAGCGCCTGGGCGAGGACGGTTTCCGCGTCGCGTACGAGGACGGCCGGGTCACACCGCGCGACGTCGCCCCGTCGTCGTTGGCGGACGGCCTCTCCGCGGCGCAGCGGGATCCGCTGGCCACCGGAGTCCGCTGAGACACGTTGACAGATGCCGGCTGTCACACCGTCCCTTCGATGCCCGTTGCTCCGCAGCATGTACCGGGTTGCCGCCGTCAGGCGCGGCGGCGGTACCCGCGCAGAGCCAGCGGCACGAACACCGCGAGCAGCAGGGCCATCCAGCCCAGCGTCCACGCCAGGTCCGAGGCCACCGGCCCGCCGATCATCAACCCGCGGACCGTCGAGACCAGGTGCGAGATCGGGTTCACCTTCACGAAGGCCTGCAACCAGCCGGGCATCGTCTGGGTCTGCACGAACGTGTTGGACCCGAAGGAGAGCGGCAGCACCAGCAGGAACATGATGCCCTGCACCGCGCCGGCGGTCCGCGCGATCATGCCGACGAAGACCGAGATCCAGCAGAAGCACAGGGCGAACGCGATGGACAGCCCGATCGCCGCGACCGCCGGCAGCAGGCCGGTGGTCACCCGGAAGCCCATCAGGTAGCCGACGCCCACGGTGATCACGCACAGGATCAGGTAACGGGCGAAGTCCGCGACCACCGCGCCGACCAGCGGCGCCGACCGGGCGATGGGCAGCGACCGGAACCTGTCGAACACCCCCTTGCCGATGTCGGCGTTCAGGTTCTGGCCCAGCGCCACCCCGGCCATGGCGATGGACTGGCCGAGCAGGCCGGGCAGCAGGAACTGCAGGTACTGGTGCTGGGACCCGCCGGCGATGGCGCCGCCGAAGATGTAGGTGAACAGCGCCAGGAAGATGACCGGTTGCACGGTGACGTCGATGAGCGCCTCGGGCGTCCGCCAGGTCTTGATCAGGCTGCGGCGAGCCAGCGCCAGCACGTGCCGGACGAACCGCATCGGCCCGGCACCCGGTGCGGCGGTGACCGTCCCGGCCGGGACGGGGTCGCCGCCGTCGGGCCGGCGAAGCGGCGCGGCGGTCGCCGGCGTGGTGGTGGTCATGCTGCGTCCTCCTCGGACTGCACGTCCGCCGACGGTGCGGCGGGGGACGGGTCCCGGGCGGGCTTGCCGGTGAGGGTCAGGAAGACCTCGTCCAGGGTGGGCAGGTGCAGGGACAGCTCGAGCACGGAGATGGCGCGGCCGGCGAGCGCGGCGACGACCTCGGCCAACGCGGACTCGTCGAGGACCGGCACCGTGAGGGCGTGCCGGGAGCTGACCTCGGGAGCGCCCCGGCCGACCGCCGCCAGTACCGCGGCGACGTCCGCCGTGCGGTCCGGATCCGCCGGGCGCACCCGGATCCGCAGGCCGCCGACGACACGCTTGAGCCCGTCCGGGGTGTCGTGGGCGATGACCCGGCCGTGGTCGATGACGCTGATGCGGTCGGCCAGCGCGTCGGCCTCCTCCAGGTACTGCGTGGTGAGCAGCACCGTGGAGCCGTCCGCCACCAGCCGCCGCACCACGTCCCACATGTCCTCGCGCTTGGCCGGGTCCAGACCGGTCGTCGGCTCGTCGAGGAAGATGACGGACGGGCGGCCGACCAGGCTGGCGGCCAGGTCGAGCCGCCGGCGCATGCCGCCGGAGTAGGTCTTCGCGGGTCGGCCGGCGGCCTCGGTGAGGTCGAACCAGTCGAGCAGCTCGTCGGCCCTGGCCCTGGCGGCGCGGCTGGGCAGGTCGAGCAGGGTGCCGATGAGGACCAGGTTCTGCACGCCGGTGAGGTCCTCGTCCACCGAGGCGTACTGCCCGGTCAGGCCGATCGACTGGCGCACCTGGTGTGCCTGCCGCCGGACGTCGAAGCCGGCGACCCGGGCGGACCCGGCGTCGGCGCGCAGCAGCGTGGCCAGCACCCGGACCGCCGTGGTCTTGCCCGCGCCGTTGGGGCCGAGGACGCCCAGCACGGTGCCGGCCTCGGCGGACAGGTCGACGCCGTCCAGTGCCCTGGTCCGGCCGAAGTTCTTGACGAGGCCGTGCGCCTCCATGATCGGTGCCATGTCGGTTCCTCCTCCACGGGCGGCCCGCACCGGGCGGTACGGGCGGTCCGCAACACCGACGACGGTGCCGGGGCCTCCTGGCACGCCGCGCACGCGGCGCTGACACGGCGAGCACCCGTCCTGCCGCGCTGACCGATCCGGGCGTTCCACGCATACCCACCCCGGATCGGGGGCATACCGGAACCTGTTCACCGTCGAACCAGCCAGGAGGCCCCGTGGCACCCGAACCGGCATCCACCGTCAACCGCAGGCGCTTCCTGACCGGGACCGCCGCCGTCGCCGCGACGGCCACCGCCGGGACCGTGCTGCCCGGGCAGGCCCAGGCTGCGGCGGCCCCCTCGGGTGTGGCAGCCGCCGCGCCGGACCACTGCCACCGCCGCCGGCTGGGCTACGTGCTCTCGCACGAGCAGTTCCCGACCGACGCGCTGCGGTCCTTCGCGTCCGCGGCGGACGCCGCCGGTTTCGCCTCGGTCTGGGCCAGCGACCACATCCAGCCGTGGCAGCCGAACGAGGGTCACTCGATGTTCCCCTGGAACACCCTCGCCCTGGTCGGCCGTGACACCAGGCACCTGCACTTCGGCACGGGTGTCACCTGCCCCACGTACCGGCACCACCCCACCCAGGTGGCCCAGGCCTGGGCGTCCCTGGGCATCGAGAACCCCGGGCGGGTCTTCCTCGGTGTGGGCACCGGCGAGGCGCTCAACGAGCAGGCGTCCACCGGCGCCTTCGGCAGGTATCCCGAACGCGCCGCGCGGCTGGTCGAGGCGGTCACCTTGATCCGGCGGCTGTGGACCGGGCAGCGGGTGACCTTCCAGGGGCGGTACTTCCGCACGCAGGGCCTCAAGTTGTGGGACCTGCCGCGCCGGCCGGTCCCCATCCACATCGCCGCGAGCGGCCCGAAGAGCGCCTACCTCGCGGGTCGGTACGGCGACGGGTGGATCACCGGCTCGGCGGATTTCCTCAAGAAGCCGCTGCGGGACGCGTTCGCCCGCGGTGCCCGCGCTGCCGGCAAGGACCCGGACGCGATGCCGAAGCTGGTCGAGACGTTCGTCGTCGTGGGCGGGCAGGCCGAGGCCGAGTACGCGGCCACGCGGTGGCGCTTCACGGTGGACCCGTGGAGCGACCTGGTCTACGTGCCCGACCCGGCGCGCATCCAGCAGCTGGCGGCGCAGCGCTGGCCGCTGTCGCGGGTCTACCGCGACTGGCCGGTCAGCACGGACCCGGCCGTCCACATCGCGGCCGTCCGCAAGCTGGTCGGGATGGGCGCCACCCCGTTCATCCACTCCGGCCAGCAGGACCAGAAGCGGGTCATCGACTTCTACGGCCGGTACGTGCTGCCGCACGTGTAGTCCCGCCGGCCGGGAACGGCGGCACGGCTGGCGGTGCGGGCGCCGGTGCAGGTTTCCCGCTCCACGGACGCGGGCACTGTGCCCGCCATGACCCTCGGAGTGCTCGCCGGCGCAGCCGCCGGGGCGGCCGGCACCACGGCGCTCAACGCGGCGACCTACCTCGACATGGCGCTACGCGGCCGTCCGGCCAGCGGGACGCCGCAGCAATTGGTCGAGACCATGGCCGCCGACGCCCACGTGCCGATCCCCGGTTCCGGCGATAGTCGGGACAACCGCCTGTCCGGTCTCGGGCCGCTGTTCGGTACGGGCGTCGGGGTCGCCGTGGGCACGGCCGCCGGCGTGGTGCAGCGGGCGCTGCACCGCCGTGGGCGGCGCCTGCCCGCCCCGGTCGCGGTGGTCGCCCTCGCGGCCGCCGCGATGCTGCTGTCCGACGCGCCCCTCAAGCTCTTCGGCATCAGCGACCCGGCGACCTGGAAGCCGGCCGACTGGCTCAGCGACGCCCTGCCCCACCTGGCCTATGGCGCCACCACGTATGCCACCCTGCTCGGGACGGAGGCCTTGTGAGCCTGTGGACGTCGGCCGCCCTCGCCGGCGCCGCCACCGGGGGCAGGTCCTTCACCGGACTGGCCGCGCTCGCCCTGGCCGCGCCCGCGGACGCGCCGCGGCAGCCGGACCGGACGCTCGACAAGCCCTGGGCCAGGGCCGTCCTGGTGGCCGCTGCGGTCGGCGAGCTCGTCGCGGACAAGCTGCCGCGGACGCCCAGCCGGCTGGCGCCGCCGGTGCTGGTCGGACGGCTGGTCAACGCCGCGGTGTGCGGGTTGGTGCTCGCCCGGCGGGACGTGCCGGCCTCGCGCACCGACGTCCCGCAGGTGTTCCCGCAGGAGCGGGACGCGGACACCTCGGACACCTCGCCGACGTCCTCGGTCACCACCAAGCCGGTCCGGATGGCACCGATGGCCGGTGCGGCGGCGGTGTCGATGGCGGCGGCCGCAGCGGCCTCGTTCCTGGGGGTGCACTGGCGGGCGCTGGCCGCCCGGCGCTTCCGGACCGACGCCGTCGGCGCGGGTCTGGAGGACGCGCTGACCGTCGCCCTGGCGGCGGCGGCAGCCCGTCGCTGAGCCGGCCCGTCAGGACGTCGACTGCCCGACGACCGTCCGCAGCCGGACCAGGCCGTCCCGGATGCGGGTCTTGACCGTCGCCGGGGGGACGGACAGCCGGAGCCCGATCTGCTCGTGGCTGAGCTGGCCGAAGTACATGAGCTCGATGGACTGGCGCTGCAGCGTGGTCAGTCCGGCGAGGCCGGCCCGCACCTGGGCGTGCTCGTGCCGCAGCAGCACCTGCTCGGCGACCGAGTCGTGCTCCCGGGCGTACCCGGTCTCCGCGTCCACCCGGTCCCGCCGGCGGGCCGCGGCCGTGGACCGCACCCGGTCGACCGCCCGGGAGTGGGTCAGCATGCCGATCCACGACACGGCCGACCCGCGGCCTGCGGCGAAGTCCGCCGCGTTGCGCCAGATGTGCAGGAACACCTCCTGCGCGACCTCCTCGGCGTGACTGGGGTCTCGGAGCACGGCCAGCGCCGTCCGCCGCACGGACGACCCGAACCGCGCGTAGAGCTCGTCGAAGGCGCGATGGTCACTCTGCGCGATCAGCCCGAGCAACTGCTCCGGCGTCCGGCCGCCCAGGCCGGACGCCGCATCGGCACGGTCGAGCACCACGGTGGCGGAGCGGTCTGCGCTGGTCATGGCATTGATTGTGCGCCAATGTGACCGTCCGTGGCAAGTCCTCACGCTGGGTCAATTTCTTCCGACGCCCAGGCAGGCACCGCTCGGGGGCAAATCTTGACACGGACAGTGACGGGGCGGTGTGGCGCACCGTGACTGCCACGAGTCCGTTGACCCGCCGTCACCCGCGGCCGCCACCGGCGTCCGTGGCAAGGATCGGCCGCACCACCCGCCCGGCCGTTCCCGGCCGGGTGATTCGCCCGGGCGGAGCACCGCGGGGCAGGCTGGACGGATGCGTCCGGACCTCGCCCGATGGGCGCGCGCAGCTCTGCCCGGCCGGCGTGTCGAGCCCGTCGAGGTGGTCGAGGTCGGATGGGACCACCGCGTGTTGCGGGCCGCCGTCGACGGACGGCCGTGGATCTTCCGCTTTCCGCGTCGCCCCGACGTCCTGCCCGACGTGGCGCGGGAGCGGCACCTGCTGGCGTTGCTCCGGGACCGGTTGCCCGTGCCGGTCCCGCACTGGCAGGTGGACACCACCGTCGCGGGGCAGGCGGTGCTGGGCTACCCGGAACTGCCGGGCCACCCGGCCGGCGACGAGCCGGCGTCGGACGGGGTGTTCCGCTTCCGCCTGCCCGTCCCGCCGCCCGACGGCTATGCCCGCACCCTGGGCGCCGCTCTGGCCGCCCTGCACCGTTTCCCGGCGGACGAGGTGGCCGACGCGATCGGCCCACCGCCGGCCGCGGGGGGTGCCGGCCGGCTGCGGCAGCTGCTCGGGGACGTCGAGCGGGCGGTCGACGTCCCCGGCACGCTGCGCCGCTGGTGGCTCGACGCCCTGGACGGCCGGCTCGGCGGGGCCGTCCCCACCTGCCTGGTGCACGGCGACGTGCACCCGGGACACACCCTCGTCGACGACCGCGGCCTGCTCACCGGCCTCATCGACTGGACCGACGCCGGCTGGGGCGACCCCGCGGCGGATTTCGTCGATCCCCGGCACGCCTTCGGCGCCGGATTCGCCGACCGGCTGCTGGACCGGTACGCCGCGGCCGGCGGGACGGTCGATCCCGGGCTGCGGCACCGCATGGCGACGCTGCAGGCGTTCGGTCCGCTGCACCAGGCGGCCTTCGGGCTGTCCGCCGGATCGCCGCACCACGTCCGGCTCGCGACGGTCCGGATGGCGGCGTCGGCGGCGCGACTGGCGGACGGGCTGCCGCCGGTGTGACGGCGGCTGCGGGCCGACGGCGGCCACCGGACCGCGGCCGTCCGACGCCGGCCACCGGACGGCGCGCGGTGGCCGGCGCCGGGCGTCGGCTCAGTCCCGGACCGACTCCGCCAGCCGCGCGGCCCGCTCGCTGGTGAAGACCTCGTCCAGCAGGACCGGGACGCCGTCCGGGCCGGAGAGCGGGATCCGCCAGTTCGGGTACTCGTCCAGCGTCCCGGGCTGGTTCTGCGTCCGCCGGTCCCCCACCATGTCGGTGAGCGAGACGGCGAGCAGCCGGGCCGGCGTCAGCGTCAGGTAGCGGTGCAGGCCGACGACCACCGACTCCAGCTCCGCCTCGGCGGTCCCGTCCCCCGGGTCGGTGACGTGGTCCGTGGCGCCCGCGGCGGCGGCGGTGACGAGCCCGCGCCCGCGGACCTCGTCCAGCCAGGCGCTCCGCTCCGCGGTCGCCGCGGCCAGCTCCTCCTCCACCGGCCGGGTGAGCAGGCCCAGCCGCTCCCGGAGCCGGACGTGCTCGCCCTCCAGGTACCCGGCCGTCGGCGGCAGGTCGTGCGTGGTCACCGACGCCAGGCAGTACTCCCGCCACCGCTCGCCCGGCAGCAGCCCCGGCCGCCCGGTGGCGTCCCGCGGGCCGTCCAGGTCGTACTCGAACCACAGGATCGAGGTGCCCAGGAGGCCCCGGTCCGCCAGGTACCGGCGCACCCACGGCTCCACCGTGCCCAGGTCCTCACCGACGACCAGCGCGCCGGCCCGCTGCGCCTCCAACGCCAGGATGCCGACCAGGGCGTCGTGGTCGTAGCGGACGTAGGTGCCCGCCGTCGGGTCCATGCCCTCCGGGATCCACCACAGCCGGAACAGGCCGATGATGTGGTCCACCCGCAGGCCACCGGCCCAGCGCAGCACCGTCGAGACCATCGCCCGGAACGGCGCGTAGTCGGTCTCGGCCAGCCGGTCCGGACGCCACGGCGGCTGCTGCCAGTCCTGGCCGTTCTGGTTGT
Organism: Nakamurella endophytica; assembly: GCF_014646215.1. Taxonomy (GTDB): domain Bacteria; phylum Actinomycetota; class Actinomycetes; order Mycobacteriales; family Nakamurellaceae; genus Nakamurella; species Nakamurella endophytica. The sequence continues at coordinate 756,060 of NZ_BMNA01000003.1, read as the reverse complement.
AGGCGTCCGGCGGCGCGCCGACCGTGACGCCCAGGGCGAACACGTCCTGCAGACCCCAGGCGTCCGCGCCGTCCGGGTTCACGCCCACCGCGAGGTCGTGCAGCACGCCGAGCGACATGCCGGCCCGTCGCGCCGCGAGCTGCGCGCCGGCCAGCTGCTCGTCCAGCACCCACTGCAGCCAGCAGTGGAAGTCCACCCGGTCCAGGCGTTCGGCGCGGAACCGGACCGCACCGGGCTCGTCGGGACGGCGCAGTTCCGCCGGCCAGGTCCGCCACCGGGGCCCGTGCACCTCGGCGATCGCGCACCAGGTCGCCCAGTCGACCAGCCCGACGCCCTCCCGGTCCCGGTAGGTCCGGAACGCCAGCTCCCGGCCGGCCGACCGCGGCACCTCGAACACCGCCTCGAGCAGCGCCCGCTTGGCCAGCCACGCGGCGTCGCGGTCGAGTTCCGGCGCGGCCGGGTCCAGTTCCCGGCGGGCCCGCTCCGCGGCGGCCCGCTGGCCGTCCGGCAGCCCGGCGTACTCCGGGATGCGCTCGGGGCGCAGGTAGAGCGGGTTGGCGAAGCGTCGGCTGGTGGGCAGGTACGGCGACGGCTCGAGCGGCGGCGTCGGTTGCGCCGCGTGCAGCGGGTTCACCAGGACGAATCCCGCGCCGTGGACGGCACCCGACCACGTCGCCAGGTCCGCGAGGTCCGCCAGGTCACCGGTGCCCCAGGACTGCGCGCTGCGGGCGCTGTAGAGCTGCGCGGCCACTCCCCAGCTGCGCCGGCCGCGCACCCGCTCCGGCACCCCGACCCAGCGCGGCGTCACGGCCAGCAGCGTGCTGGCCTCCGTGCCGGCCGACCAGGCGTGGATCCGGTGGTAGCCGACCGGCAGGGTGCCCGGCACCTCGAACGACGCCCGACCCACCAGCCGGTCGCCGACCGTCCTCGGCGGGGTGTGGTCGGGCACCTGCCGCAGGTCACCGAGGAAGCCGCCGTCCTCGCCGACCACCCAGACGGCGACCCGTTCCCCGTGGTCGACGTGCACCGGGACGACCCGGACCTCGCCCTCCCGCACGACCTGGCAGGTGGGCAGCATCCGGGACCACTCGCGATCGGTGCGCTCGGCCAGCGACGCGGCCACCGCCTCGCCCGACGAGGTGTCGATGCCCATCGCGGTCAGCACGCCGCGCAGCGTCTGCGCGGACACCGGGTGGGTGCGGTCCTGCCAGTCGGTGAACTCGGTCGCCACGGACAGCCGGCCGGCCAGGTCACGGAGCAGGTCGTCGGGGATGTCGGCCATGCAGGTCCCTTTCCGGGCAGGCGGCGCCCCTTGCGACGCCGGACACGGGGCGGGCACCGGTCCCCTTGGACACGGCGGTGCCGACGCGCGGGTGGCCGGTCGCCGCCCGTCCGGTTGCCCGTGGCGGCCCGGCGAAACCGCCGCCGGGCCCCGCCCCGGGCTAGTGCCGCTCCTGCATCGGCATGACGACCTCACGCATGATCAGCTGGACGCCCGCGGCCACCGGCACGGCCAGCAGCGCGCCCGTGACGCCGAGCAGCGCGCCGCCGATGAGGATGGCGAGCACCACCGCCAGCGTCGAGATGTCGACCTGCCGCCGCATCACCCGCGGGTACAGCCAGTACGCCTCGAACAGGTGCTGGCAGACGTAGAAGGCGGCGGCGACGATGCCCAGCGTCAGCGACTGCGAGAGCCCGATGAGCGTCATGCTCAGGCCTACGATGATCGGCCCGACGACCGGGACGAAGTCGAGCAGCGCCGCGCCGAGCGCGATCGCCCACGGGTACGGAAGGCCGGCGACCGCGGCGAACAGCCCGGCCACCACGCCCGCCTGGATGGCCACGATGGTCGCGCCGGCCAGGTAGCCGCCCATCTGCTTGAGGATCTTCTCGCCCAGATCGGTCACCCGGGCCCGCCGCGAGGCGGGTGCCAGCCGGAACGCCCCGGCCTTGATCCTCGGGAAGCCGGCGAGGAAGAACAGCGCCAGCACCAGGCAGACGAACAGGTCACCGGCGATGCCGGCCACCGTGACGCCGACGCTGACGATGGTGCTGGCCGCGCCGCCGGTGAGGTTCTTGATGAAGTCGGAGTTCTGCAGCTGCTGGATGATGCCGAACTTGGCGTCCAGGTTCTTGATCGTCGGCGCGTCCTGCAGCCGCTCGAGCAGCGACGGCACCGACGTGATGAACGCAGACACCTCGGTGACGATGGGCGGGATGATCGCGTAGGCGGCACCGGCCAGGGCGATCAGCATGCCGAGGAAGACCGCGGTGACCGCCAGGCCGCGGCGCAGACCGCGCCGGACCAGCCAGCCGACCGCCGGGTCGAGCCCGATCGCCAGGATCGCCGCGACCGCGATGACGATCAGCGTGCTCTGCAGGCTGTCGACGACCAGGAAGGTGATGTAGGCCAGGATCAGCCCGAGCCCGGCCAGGAAACCGATCCGGAACGGCTGCGCGACGGTCCGGCTGCGGTGCGACTCCCGGTCGCCGTCGGTCTCGATCGCCCGGGCCGCGGCGACCGCGGCCATGGCGGCCTCGGCCGCCTCGTGCGCGCGGGCGGACCGCTCGGCGGTCACCCGGGACCCGACGGTCGACAGCACGGTGCGCAGGCCGGCCCGGCGCTGGCGCAGCGCCGCGGCGTCCGCCGGCGGCCCGCCGGCCGGGGTCCGCCCGTCCGCGCGGTCCAGCTCGATCAGGGCCTCGTCCAGCGCCTTGACCAGCCGGTCGTCGCCGTCGTCCGGGCCGCCGCCGTGCTCGACCGCGCTCACGCCGACTCCTGCACCAGGTCCAGGTACCCGGGGTGGCGCTGCAGCCACACCGGGATGTACGGGCAGCTCGGCACGATCCGCACGCCGGCCTCACGGGCGGCGTCCATGACGGCGGTCACCAGGCGGGACGAGACACCGGTGCCGCGCACCGACGGGTCCGCCCAGGTGTGCAGCAGGTCCCAGGCGCCGTCCTCGGGCCGGTAGTCCAGGTGGGCCACCTCGCGGCCGTCCTCGAGCGCCCGGAACCGGCCGCCGGACCGGCTGCCGTCGGGGAGATGTTCGACGCTCCACCCGGTCGGGGTGGCCCTGCTGTGCTCGGCTGTCATGGTTCCTCGCGTCGGGGTCCGCGGACGGCCGGCCAGCTGACCGGCGGGTGGCTCCCGGCCGGCGAACGGGCGACGCGGGCGACCTGCCGCGTCCCGTCTCCGCACCCGCGATGATCCCACAGCGCCCGGTCGGCGCACCTGACCTGCCGGCCCGCACCACCGCTCCGGTGGCCACCGGCGCGTCCGCGGTGGTCCCGGGTGGGCGGTCCCGGTCCGTATGCTCCCGGTTGCACGTCGCCGTGCCGCCGGATGCCGCGCGGCACCGGTCGCCCGTCCCGCCGCACCCGGAGACCCGATGATCCGACGTTCGTCCACGCTGCCGCTCACCGCCCTGGTGCTGTCCCTGGGGCTGACGCTCGCCGCCTGCGGCTCGTCGTCGACCGGCGGGGGTTCCACCTCGAGCGCCACGGTCGCCTCGTCCACGGCGTCGACAGGGTCCCCAGCGTCCACAGTGTCCACAGCGTCGACGGCGTCCTCGGCGTCGACGGGGTCCACAGCGTCCCCGGCGTCCACCGGGGCCGGCGGGTCCTCGGCCGGCGTCCCGACCGCGGCCGGGTCGTCCGGCTCGTCCGCGGCGACCTCCGGTTCCGCCGCCCCGTCCGGGTCGGGGTCGTCGGCGGCCTCCGGCACCGGCTCGGCCGGCATCGCCGGGTGCACGCCCGCCGAGCTCAAGACCCAGAAGGCGGGAACCCTGACCGTCGCCACCTCCGAGCCGGCGTACGAGCCGTGGATGGTCGAGGACGACCCCACCAACGGCAAGGGCTTCGAGTCGGCCGTCGCCTACGCCGTCGCGGACCGGCTCGGGTACGGCAAGAATCAGGTCGCCTGGACGCGGGTGGCGTTCAACGCCGCGATCTCCCCCGCGCCGAAGGCGTTCGACTTCGACATCAACCAGTTCTCGATCACCGAGGACCGCCGCAAGGCCGTCGACTTCTCGTCCGGCTACTACGACGTGACGCAGGCCGTGGTGACCGTCAAGGGCTCGCCCGTCGCCGGGGCCAAGAGCATCGCCGACCTCAGGTCCGCCAAGCTCGGCGCGCAGATCGGCACCACCAGCCTCACGGCGCTGAAGTCGCAGATCGGACCGTCCGGCAGCCCTGCGGTGTTCCAGACCAACGACGCGGCCGTGCAGGCCCTGAAGAACGGGCAGATCGACGGCCTGGTGGTGGACCTGCCCACCGCCTTCTACCTGGCCTCGGCGGAACTGGACGACGGTGTGCTGGTGGGCCAGCTGCCGGCCACCGGCGGCGCTCCCGAACAGTTCGGCCTGCTGCTGGAGAAGGACTCCGCGCTGACGTCGTGCGTCAGCAAGGCCGTCGACGCGCTGCGCGCCGACGGCACGCTCGCCCAGCTCTCGACCCGGTGGCTGGCCCAGGCCGGCGCCCCGGTGCTGCAGTAGCTGTCGGGCCGGTGTCCACCCGCGGCACCGCACCGGGCGACGCGTGGGTGCCGTCGCCGGTGCAGCAGGAGCGGCTGGCGTACCGCCGGCGACGCAGCCGACGGTCCGCCCTGATCGCCGCGGTCTCCACCGTGGTGGTGCTCGGCGCCGTGGCCGTGGCCGTGGTGCACACCCGCGGCTGGCCGCAGTTCCGCCACGCCTTCTTCGACCTGTCCTACGGGGTCCAGGTGCTGCCGGACATCGCCAAGGGCCTCTGGCTGAACGTCCGCATCATGGTGGTCTGCGAGGTGGTCATCCTCGTGCTCGCGCTGCTGCTGGCGCTGGCCCGGTCGCTGCGCGGGCCGGCGTTCTTCCCGCTGCGCGCGCTGTCGACCGTGTACACCGACGTCTTCCGCGGCCTGCCGGCGCTGCTGGTGATCTTCCTGCTGGGCTTCGGGGTGCCCTCCCTGCGGATCGGCTGGCTGACCTCGAACGCCCTGGTCTGGGGCAGCATCGGGCTGATCCTGACCTACAGCGCCTACGTCGCCGAGGTGTTCCGCGCCGGGATCGAATCGGTGCACCCGTCGCAGCGGGCGGCGGCGCGGTCCCTGGGTCTGACCCACGCGCAGACCATGCGGCACGTCGTGCTGCCCCAGGCCGTCCGCCGGGTGGTGCCACCGCTGCTCAACGACCTGGTGTCGCTGCAGAAGGACACGGCGCTGGTCGCCGTGCTCGGCACCGTCTACTACGACGCCGTGCTGCAGGCGCAGATCGACATCGCCGAGTCCTTCAACTACACGCCGTACGTGGTGGCCGGTCTGCTGTTCCTGGTGCTGACCATCCCGCTGACCCGGCTCACCGACTGGGTGGCCCGCCGCCAGGGCTGGGCCGGCGCGACGGGGCCGGTGTGACCGCGGGACGAGCCGGGCCCGTGCTCGAGGTGGACCGGTTGCGCAAGAGCTACGGCGGCCGGGTGGTCCTGTCCGACCTGTCGCTGTCCGTGGCCTCGCACCGCTGCCTGGCGCTCATCGGCGCATCCGGGTCCGGCAAGTCGACGCTGCTGCGGTGCATCAACCTCCTGGAGACCGTCGACGACGGAACCGTCCGGCTCGAGGGCCGCGACATCACCGACCCGCGGGTCCGGCCCGACGAGGTGCGGGCCCGCGTCGGCATCGTGTTCCAGGCGTTCAACCTGTTCCCGCACATGAGCGTGCTGGACAACGTCACGCTGGCGCCGCGGCGGGTGCACGGCGTGCCCCGGCCGGCCGCCGAGGAGCAGGCCCTGGCGATGCTGGACCGGGTCGGCCTGGCGTCCCGGGCGCGCGCCCGCCCGGACGAGCTGTCCGGCGGCCAGCAGCAGCGCGTGGCCATCGCCCGGGCACTGGTGACCAACCCGGTGCTGATGCTGTTCGACGAGGTGACCAGCGCCCTGGACCCGGAGCTGGTCGGCGAGGTGCTGTCGCTGCTGGCAGAGCTCAAGGCGGACGGCACGACGATGGTGGTGGCCACGCACGAGATGGGCTTCGCCCGGCAGGTCGCCGACGAGGTGGCGTTCCTCGCCGACGGCACGGTCGCCGAGCAGGGGCCTCCCGAGCAGCTGTTCACCGATCCCGTCGACCCGCGGACCCAGCGGTTCCTGCGCCGGATCATCGAGGCCGGCCGGCTCTGAGCCTCCGGCCCGCCGCGGGGTGCCGCCCGTCGGGCCTGGTCACCGGGGACTGTCGGTGGTCCCGGGTAGACAAGGGCCATGACAACGTCCGTGACCGCACCGGCCCCGGCGGCGACCCCGCTGCTGCAGGTGCGCCGGCTCTGGGCGGAGCCGGAGGCCCTGGCCAGCGCCCGGGGCCAGCAGATCCGCGCCCGTTTCCCCGCCGCCGAGATCGTCGAGGTGCCCTCGCACTGGCAGATCGAGGAGCTCTACGGAAACGCCGGCAACGTCGACCGGTGGGTCCGGGTGAAGACCGAGGACCTGGTGATGGGCGTCAAGAAGTCGCTGAGCGCCCGGCCCAACAGCCGGTCGTCGGACTGGATCGCCCCGTCGCTGTCCAACGGCTGCGCCATGGCCTGCGCGTACTGCTACGTGCCGCGCCGCAAGGGCTACGCCAACCCGATCACCGTCTTCACCAACATCGACAAGATCATCGGGTACCTGGGCCGGCACGTCCGGCGGCAGGGCGACAAGGTCGAACCGAACCAGTGCGACCCGCTGGCCTGGGTCTACGACATCGGCGAGAACAGCGACTGCTCGGTCGACGCGCTGGTCAGCGACAACGTCGCCGACCTGGTGACCGCGTTCCGGGACTGGCCGACCGCCAAGGCCAGCTTCGCGACCAAGTACGTCAACCGCCAGCTGCTCGAGCTGGATCCGCGCGGCCGCACCCGCGTCCGCTTCTCGCTCATGCCGGAGGCGGACGCCAAGATGCTGGACATCCGCACCTCGCCGATCCGGGACCGGATCGCCGCCATCGACGACTTCGTCGCGGCCGGCTACGAGGTGCACGTGAACCTCTCGCCCGTGGTGCTGAGGGACGGTTGGGAGCAGGCGTGGGCGGAGCTGCTGCAGCAGCTCGACGACGCCACCGGTGACGCCTTCAAGGCACAGGCGGCGGCGGAGATCATCCTGATGACCCACAACCGGCAGCTGCACGAGGTGAACCTGGGCTGGCACCCCAAGGCCGAGGATCTGCTGTGGCGGCCGGAGCTGCAGCAGCCCAAGCTGTCGCAGAACGGCCAGTGGAACGTGCGCTACCGCAACAACGTCAAGGCGCAGGGGGTGGCCAGGATCCAGGAGTTGATCGGCGAGCACGCCCCGTGGCTCCGCGTCCGCTACGCCTTCTGAGCAGCGCCGCGGCCCCGTCCTAGGCTGGCCCCGACCGCGCCCCGGCGCGGAGCGGTGGTGGGGCTCACCGGCTCGAACCGCCGACGCCTCCGCCCGCGGGCGGACGAGCGCGGCCGACGGTCCCTGACACGCGGCGCGCGTGCGCGCCCAGGCGAAGGGAGCGCCGTCCGTGCCAGATGGCCCGACGCCCGCCGACCCACCGGCCCGACCGACCGCCGACCCGCTGCCGGGACCGGCGTCGCCGTCCGGCGCCGCCGGCGGTGGGGGCGGGGCAGCCGACCCGGTCGATCCGGACCTGCCCCCGGCCGTCGCCTCCACCACGGAGACCCGGGCCGCCCCGCGGACGGCCGCGGTGGTGGCGGTGGTCGCCGCCGGCGGCATCCTCGGTGCGCTCGCCCGCTACCAGGCGCAACGCTGGTGGCCGGCGCCACCGGCCGGTGTCGACATCACGGTGCTGGCGGTCAACCTCCTGGGCTGTCTCGTCATCGGCGTGCTCGCCACCTGGATCGCCGACCTCCGCGAGTCCCACCCCCTGCTGCGGCCGTTCTGGGTGACCGGCGTCCTCGGGGGCTTCACCACCTTCTCCACCTTCGCGGTCGAGATCGACGGGCACCTGCAGGCCGGCCGAGCCTGGGCGGCGGCGGTGACCCTGCTGGCCACCGCGGTCGGTGCCGTCGCTGCCGCAGCGGGCGGCCGGGCCGTGCTGCTCGCGCTCCACCGCCGCCGGGTCGCGCGGTTGCGGGCGGCCGGGGCGGCGTCGCGGTGACCGGCTACCTGTGGGTGGCGCTGGGCGCGGCGGTCGGTGCGCCGCTGCGGTACCTGACCGACCGCTGGGTACAGCGCCGGCACCGGTCCCGGATGCCGTGGGGCACCTGGGTGGTCAACGTCGCGGGCAGCGCCGTGCTCGGCGCGGTCACCGGTCTGGTCTCGTCCGGGCTGGTCGGGGCGGACGTCTCGCTGCTGCTCGGCACCGGCCTGTGCGGTGCCCTGACCACCTGGTCGACGCTGGCCTTCGAGACGGTCCGGCTCGCCGAGCAGCGCGCCTTCGTGGTGTCCGCCGCGAACCTGGCGAGCTCGATCGCGGTCGGGGTGGCGGCAGCGGCGCTCGGCCGGCTGGTCGGGTCGATGTGGTGACGGCCGGACGCGACCGCGGCCCCGGTCCCGCACCGGGACCAGGGCAGCGTCGAGCCGTGTCGAGGGGTCAGGCCTGCTGGTCCCCGCCGGAGCCGCCGTGGTCGGCCTTGGCCGTGCCGGCCTCCAGCGAGTCGCCGGAGGGCAGCTCGTTGTGGCCGCCGAATTGCTGACGCATCGCGGAGAGCACCTGGTTGGCGAAGTGGTCCTCGCCGCGGGAGGCGAAGCGCTCGAACAGCGACGCGGACAGCACCGGGACCGGGACGCCGATGTCGATGGCCGCCTTGACGGTCCAGCGGCCCTCGCCCGAGTCGGAGACCCGGCCGGCCAGCCCCTGCAGCGTCGGGTTGGCCTGCAGCGCGGCCGCGGTCAGGTCCAGCAGCCACGACGCGATCACCGAGCCGCGGCGCCACAGCTCGGCGACCTTGGCGGTGTCCACGTCGAACTGGTAGTACTCGGGCTCCTCGAGCGGCGCGACCTCCGCCGAGTGCGACGCCTCCCGGACGCCGGCGTCGGCGTTGTCCAGCACGTTCAGTCCTTCGGCGAAGGCGGCCATGATGCCGTACTCGATGCCGTTGTGGACCATCTTGACGAAGTGCCCGGCGCCCGACGGGCCGCAGTGCAGGTAGCCCTGCTCCTCGGGGGCCAGGTCGCCGCTGCGGCCCGGGGTGCGCGGGATGTCACCGACACCCGGGGCGATGGTCTTCAGGACCGGCTCGATCTGCTCGATGGCCTCGTCGTCGCCGCCGACCATCAGGCAGTAGCCGCGCTCCAGGCCGAAGACGCCGCCACTGGTGCCGATGTCGACGTAGTGGATGCCCTTCTCGCGCAGCTTGGCCGCCCGGCGGACGTCGTCCCGGTAGTTGGAGTTGCCGCCGTCGATGATGATGTCGCCCTCGTCGAACAGCTCACTGAGCTGCTGCACGGTCTGGCCGGTGATGCCCGCCGGGATCATCACCCAGGCCGCGCGCGGGGTGGTCAGCTTGTCGCGGAACTCCTCCAGGGTCCGCGCGCCGGTGGCGCCCTCCTTCTCCAGCGCCGCGACCGACTCCGGGCTGACGTCGTAGACCACGCACTCGTGCCCGTCCCGCATGAGCCGGCGCACGATGTTCGCGCCCATCCGCCCGAGCCCCACCATCCCCAGTTGCATGTGCTGCACCCCTTCGACGCCTCGGCCGCGACGAGCGCGGAACGCAGCCATTGTGACGGATCCGTCACCGGTCACCACGGCGACCCCGGTCGGAGGTCGCCGTCCGTCCCCGGGTGGCTGTCGGTCCGTTCCGTTACCGTCGTCCACGTCCCGACGGGGCCGCCCCAGGCCCGGGTCGGAGCCCGCGGAGCTGCGGGCGCGGACGGAGGTCGACGGTGGTGGATCGGACCGGGCGGCTGGGGCGTGGCCGGTGGCATCGCCGGTCCGCCGCCGACGAGGCCGGGACCGCACGCGTGGCCGCCCCCGACCGCACCGACGTGCTCGTGGTCGGGGCCGGGTTGGCCGGTCTGGTGGCGGCCGCGGAGGCGGCCGACGCCGGGCGGCGGGTCGTCGTCGTGGACCAGGAGCCCCCGGCGTCGCTGGGCGGACAGGCCTGGTGGTCGCTCGGCGGCCTGTTCCTGGTCGACAGCCCGGAGCAGCGGCGGCTGGGCATCCGGGACAGCGCGCAGCTGGCGCTGGACGACTGGCTGGGCACCGCCGGCTTCGACCGCCCGGAGGACTTCTGGCCGGAGCAGTGGGCCAGGGCGTACGTGGAATGGGCGGCCGGCGAGCAGCGGTCCTGGCTCCGCGCCCAGGGCATCGGCCTCTTCCCCGTCGTGCAGTGGGCCGAGCGCGGCGGTCACCAGGCCGGCGGCCCGGGCAACTCGGTCCCGCGCTTCCACCTGGTCTGGGGCACCGGCCCCGGGGTGCTGACGCCGTTCGTCCGGCGAGTCACCGAGCACGTCCGGGCCGGCCGGGTGCGGATGCTGTTCCGGTACCGCGTCACGTCGCTGGCCGTGCACGACGGGCGGGTGACGGGGGCGTCCGGGGAGGTCCTGGTGCCGGACGGCGCGGCGCGCGGAGCGCCGTCGAGCCGGGAGGTCGCCGGCGAGTGGTCCATCGCCGCCGGCGCTGTGGTGGTCGCCTCCGGCGGCATCGGCGCCAACCACGAGCTGGTGCGGCGCAACTGGCCGGCCGGTCACGGCGCGGCGCCCGCGACACTGCTCTCCGGAGTCCCGGACTCGACCGACGGCCTGATGCTGGGCGTCGCGGCCACGGCCGGCGGCCGGTTGATCAACGAGGACCGGATGTGGCACTACCCGGAGGGCATCACCAACCACTCGCCGGTGTGGACCGCCCACGGCATCCGCATCCTGTCCGGGCCGAGCCCGCTGTGGCTCGACGCGCACGGCCACCGGCTGCCGTCACCGCTGTTCCCAGGATTCGACGCGCTCGGCGCCCTGCGCCACGTCACCGCGTCGGGTCACGACCACTCCTGGTTCCTGCTCGACCACCGCACGATCGGACCCGAGTTCGGGCTCTCCGGGTCGGAGCAGAACCTGGACATGACCGGCCGGTCCGTGCGCAAGCTGCTCACCGAGCGCGCCGGAGGCAAGGTCACGCCCGCCGTCCGGGCCTTCCTCGACCGCGGCCCCGACTTCCTGACCGCCGGCACGGTCCCCGAGCTGGCCGAGCGGATGAACCGCCTCGTCGGCCAACCCCTGGTGGACGGACGCGAGCTGGAGCGGACCGTCCGGCTGCGCGACGAGCAGGTGCGCACCGGGCTGGGCAAGGATCCGCAGGTGGTGGCCACCGCACTCGCCCGGCGCTACGTCGGCGACCGGCGGATGCGCACGGTCGAGCCGCACGTGCTGCTGGACCCGGCCGGCGGTCCGCTCGTCGCCGTACGGCTGCACGTCCTGACCCGCAAGACGCTCGGCGGCCTGGAGACCGACCTGTCCGGCCGGGTGATGCGGGCGGACGGGGCCGTGCTCGACGGGCTGTACGCCGCCGGCGAGGCGGCCGGCTTCGGCGGCGGCGGCCTGCACGGCTACCGGGCGCTGGAGGGCACCTTCCTCGGCGGCTGCCTGTTCAGCGGCCGCACGGCCGGGCGGGCCGCGGCCGCCGACACCGCCTGACCGTGACCGGCCGCGGCCGGCGGCACGTCCCCGCTCGATCGACCCCGCCCGGGCTGCCCCGGCACCCGAACGCTGCGCGTCGCCCGCTCCGCAGCCGCGGAGGAGCACCGATGCCCTAGCGTCAGCCCTCCCCCGTCCGCGCGTCGTCGTCACCCTGGAGCGTCCTGGACATGTCGAGCCACCTGCCCGGGACCACCGACGCATCCCCCGCCGCGACCGGGCAGGTCGGACCGGGCACGGGCGCGCGGGGGTCGGCGCTCGTCGCGAAGGCCCGCGATGCGGCGTCGGACCCGTCCGCGGCCGTCGACACCACCGGCCCGCTGGACGCGGTCACCTTCGGCGAGGTGATGGCCATGTTCATCGCGCAGGACCCCGGCCCGCTCGAGGAGGTCGTCGCCTTCCGCCGCTCGCTGGCCGGCGCCGAGGCGAACGTCGCCACCGGCCTGGCCCGGCTCGGTCACCGCGTCGGCTGGCTGGGACGGGTCGGTGACGAACCCTTCGGCCGGTACGCGGTGTCGGAGCTGGCCGCCGCCGGCATCGACGTCGCCGGCGTCACCGTGGACGAGCAGGCGCCCACCGGCCTGCTGGTCAAGAGCCGCGCGGACGGCGGCGACCCGCAGGTCGTCTACTTCCGGCGCAACTCCGCGGGCAGCCGGCTCGCGCCGTCCGCGGCGGCCGACGGCTACCTCGCCCGCGCCCGGCACGTGCACGTCACCGGGATCTCGCTGGCGGTGTCGGCCAGCAGCCGCGAGTTCGCCTTCCGCGCCGTCGACATCGCCCGGGCGACCGGCGCCACGGTGTCGTTCGACCCGAACCTGCGGCCCTCGCTGTGGTCCGGACCCGACGAGATGGTGCGCGAGGTCAACCGGATGGCGGCACTCGCCGACTGGGTGCTCCCCGGGGTGGCGGAGGGCCGGGTGCTCACCGGCCGCGACGCACCGGACGGCATCGCCGGGTTCTACCGGGACCTCGGCGCGTCCCTGGTGGTCGTCAAGGACGGCGGGCGCGGGGCCACCGCCTTCACCGACGCCGGGCCGCTGCACCGTCCGGTATTCCCGGTGACGGTGGTCGACACGGTCGGCGCCGGCGACGGCTTCGCCGCCGGCCTGATCAGCGGCCACCTGGACGGCCTCGGCCTGGCCGCGCAGCTGGAACGGGCCGCCGCGGTGGGCGCCCTGGCGACCACCAGCCCCGGGGACCGGGACGGCCTGCCGACCCGCGCCGAGCTGGACCTGTTCCTGACGGACGCCACGTCCGGTGTGCGCGGCGTCCGGGCCCGGCCCGTGCCGGCCTGATCGCCGGCCCGATCGCCGGCGGGGTCGAGGCCGCCGGGGCCGGACCGCCGCGGCCCGGCATCGCCGGCCGGCGCCCGTCAGACCCGGACGGTGTCCGGCAGCATCCGCCGCGCCGTCCGCCGGCACGGCTCCTCCACCCAGCGCCACAGCACCCAGGCGAAGACCCAGGCCGCCACGACGGCGCCGACCGCGAGCGCCGCGAGCAGTGCCCGGCCCGGGTGCAACCGGGCGACCGCCTCGACGTACGCGCCGATCACCAGCGGGTGCGACAGGTACAGCGCGAAGGACACCCGACCGCCGAGCACCAGCGGCCGGGTGGACAGCAGCCGGGCCAGCGGGTCCCGCGGGCACAGTGCCAGGCCGCCGATCAGCAGCACGAACAGCGGGAGCACGACCACGGTCTCGGTCGGCGCGATCAGGTCCACGCCCCGGTACAGCTCCTCCTGCCCCGGCCGCACCCGGCGCACCGGATCGAACGCCGTCACCAGATACAGCACGCCGACAGTCGCAACGGCGGCGATGGTGGGCGCCGGCAGCCGGGACGGGCGGCCGCGCTCCAGCCGGCCCCGCACCAGCACGCACAGCAGCGCGCCGACCCAGAACTCGGCCAGCACCCGCACCGCGAGCACGCCGGGTGAGAGCACGTAGCCGTCGGACGAGAACAACAGGATGGTGTCGTCCTGCATGCTCGCGCCGACGAGGATCACCGGCAGCTGCAGCACGACGACCCAGGCCACGACGGTGCGGCGGCGGGCCACCGCGGCGAACCGCCCGAGCAGCACGACGCCCACCGAGAAGGACAGGTACGCCAGCCACTCCGCGCTGATCGACCAGTCCACGCCGTTCCAGTCCAACGGGTGCGCGGTCCACCCCTGCAGCAGCAGCAGGTGCTGCAGGAACCGGCCGGGGTCGACCTGCCCGGCCGCGGCGACGTCGCCGGTCCACAGCTGGACCAGGAAGTAGCCGCCGAACAGCAGCAGCACGAACGCGGTCAGCGGCCACACCCGGCCGATGCGCAGCCACAGGAAGCCCAGCGCCTTACGCCAGTCGTAGCCGTCGGTCATCGGAACCAGATGCGTGACCGTCAGGATGAAGCCGCTGAGCACGAAGAACAGGTCGACGCCCAGGTAGCCGACGTTCATCAGCGGGGCCACGACGCGCAGCCCCGGGAAGGCGTCGATCAGCTCGGTGCGGAAGTGGCGGGTCACCACCCAGAACGCCGCGACCGCCCGGATCCCGGTCAGCGGCGCGATCAGCCTCCGTGGGGACGGCTCCGTCACCGGGTCAGCGTAGGAGGGCCTCCCGGCGGGGTCGCGAGCCGACCCGCCGGTCGGCCGCCGGCGCGATGGTCCGGCGCGCGGCGCGCCGGCCGGCGGGGCGCGCCGGCCGACGGGCGGCGCGCCGCTCCGGCCCCTGCCGCCGGACCGTCCGCGCGCTGGCCGCCGGCCCGATCCTCCGGCTTTCGCCCGCGGGGCCCGGTCCGCCACGATGGGGAAACCGACCTGTCCACCGAACGGAGCGAGACGTGCGGCACCCGACGACCGGACCCGGGGCAGGAGGCGACGCCGCCGACGCGGTGTCCCTCGCCGGGACGGTCCCCGGTGCCGGTGCCGGTGTCCGCAGCGTCCTGGCCGCGGCGGTCCTCTGGGGGACGACGGGCACCGCAGCGACGTTCGCGCCGGGGGTCGGCCCGCTGGCCGTCGGCGCCGTGGCGATGGGCGTCGGCGGCCTGCTGCAGGCCGCTGCCGCCGGCCGCCCGATAACCCGGGCACGCACGGCTCTGCGGTCACGGCACCGGTCGGTCCTCGTGGGAGCGGTGGCCGTGGCCGTCTACCCGCTGGCCTTCTACTCGTCGATGCGGCTCGCCGGCGTCGCGGTCGGAACCGTCGTCTCGATCGGGTCGGCGCCGCTGGCCTCCGCCGTGATCGAGCGGGTGGCGGACCGGCGCCGGCTGTCCGCCCGCTGGGCGCTCGCCGCGGCGCTCGGCTTGACCGGCACCGTCCTGGTGTGCCTGCGCGGCGCCCCGCCAGGCACGGCCGGACCGTCGTCGTGGCCCGTGGTGCTCGGCGTGTTCCTGGGCCTGGTCGCCGGCGGCACCTACGCGGTGTACTCGTGGGCCGCGCACCGGCTGATGTCCGCCGGCGTCCCGACCCGCGCCGTCATGGGCGCCGTGTTCGGGCTCGGCGGCCTGCTCCTGGTGCCGGTCATGGTCGCCACCGGCGGTCCGCTCGTCGCGGACTGGCGCAACGCCGCCGTCGGCGCGTACCTGGCCGTCGTGCCGATGTTCGCCGGGTACGTGCTGTTCGGCCGCGGGCTGGCCCGGGTGCCGGCGAGCACCGCGACCACGCTGTCGCTGCTCGAGCCCGCCGTCGCGGCGGTGCTCGCCGTGCTCGTCGTCGGGGAGCGGCTTGCGGTGGCGGGCTGGGCGGGCCTGGTGCTGGTCGTCGCCTGCCTCGGTGTCCTCGCCTTGCCGCCGCGCCGGCGGGTGCCGGCCGGGCCGCCGGACCAGGTGTCTGTCGAGCTGCCGGACCGGGTGCCGGACGAGCTGCCGGACCGGGTGCCGGACGAGCTGCCGGACCGGGTGCCGGACGAGGCGGCCCCCCCGGCGGGCGAGGAACCGAAAGGTGTCCGCCGCGCCGACCACGTCTCCGCGACGGCGGCGGAGCCCGCGGACTGACGCCGGCTCGACGGTGCACCCACGCACCGCGACGGCGGCGGACCCCGCGGACTGGCGCCGGCTCGACGATGCACCCTCGCACTGCGACGGCGGCGGACCCCGCGGACTGGCGCCGGCTCGACGGTGCACCCGCGCATGGCGACGGTGGCCGCCGGTGGCGGGTCCCGGGCACCCCGGTGCGCGCCCCGCGAAGGTCCGCCGGGGCCCCGGTGCGGCTCCGGGCGACGGACCGCCGGCGCACCGGGCGGCCGGCCACCCCGGATCGGCGCGCCTGCCGCCCGGGCGGGGAGGATGACCCCATGACGCAGAGCCCCGCGCACCCCATCCGCATCGGCGTGCAACTGCAGCCGCAGCACGCCGACTACCGCCAGATCCGCGACGCCGTCCGTCGGGCCGAGGACATGGGCGTCGACGTGATCTTCAACTGGGACCACTTCTATCCGCTCGGCGGCGATCCCGACGGCAAGCACTTCGAGTGCTGGACCATGCTCGGGGCCTGGGCCGAGCAGACCGAACGCGTCCAGATCGGCGCGCTCGTCACCTGCGGCGGGTACCGCAACCCCGACCTGCTGGCGGACATGGCCAGGACCGTCGACCACATGTCGGACGGCCGGCTGATCCTCGGCATCGGCGGCGGCTGGTTCGAGAAGGACTACCAGAACTACGGGTACGAGTTCGGCACCGCCGGCTCACGGCTGCAGTTGCTGGGCGAGTACCTGCCGCGCATCCGGAACCGCTTCGGCCAGCTCAACCCGGCGCCCACCCGCGACATCCCCGTGCTGATCGGTGGCGGCGGCGAGCGCAAGACCCTGCGGCTGGTGGCCGAGTACGCACACATCTGGCACGCGTTCGGCGACACCGAGACGCTGGCCCGCAAGTCGCGGATCCTCGACGAGCACTGCGCGGCGGTCGGCCGGCCGGGCGCCGAGATCGAGCGCTCCACCGCGCTGCCGGGCGGGCAGTCCCCGGATGCCGAGGTCGACAAGCTGGTCGCCCTCGGGTTCAGCCTGTTCACCGTCGGGGTGTCCGGTCCGGACTACGACCTGTCGACGGTGCAGCCCTGGCTCGACTGGCGCGACCGGCGCGGCTGAGCAGTCCGGGGATCGGCGGCGGGGCCGGTCGGGTTGACGGGGTCGGTCAGGCCGGTCGGGTTGTGCGGCCCGGTCGGCCTGGTCGGACCGGTCGGGTTGGCCGGGCCGGTCCGGCCGGGCCGGGCCGGTGGTTGGGCCGGTGGTCACCGGGCGTCCACAGGTTCTTCACATCACGAACTGGTCTCGACGGCAACAAAACGCCCACCGGCTCCGTATAACAGCGTGGGCAGCGTGGCACCGTTCGTCGGGCGCCCGGACGTGCACCAGCGGGACGCCGCGGATGCCGACCGGGCCACCCGCCCCGCTTGCTCGACCCGCGCCAGCCCAATGGGGGAATCGATGCTTCCGGCAGTGCAGAGTTCCGTGGATCTCTTCGACGACGAGGATTCACCGCTCGCCGATCTCGAGCACCCCGCCTACGCCGGCATCCGGCTGCCCGACGGCCGGGCACTGACCTGGGCCGAGTACGGCAGCCCGCGCGGCTTCCCGTGCATCCTGCTGCCCGACGACGGCTCGTCGCGGCTCGCGCCGAGCTGGCTGCTCCACGACTCCGCGCTGCCGTCCGCCGTCCGGCTGCTGGCCGTCGACCGTCCCGGGAGCGGCGCCTCCGACGCCGTCGGGCTGGGCGGTCACCACGACCCCGCCTCGGACCTGCGTCGGCTGATCGAGACCCTCGCGGTCGGGCGCGTCGCGCTGATCGGCATCGGCCGCGGCGCGGACGAGGCGTTCGCCGTCGCCGCCCGGCACCCGCAGCTCGTCGCCTCGGTCACCGGGGTGTCCGTCAGGCTCGAGCGGCCGGCGGCCCGGCGCGGCCTGCGCCGGCGGCTGCGCGGCGGCCGGGGCGGTCAGCCGGTCGCCGGCATCTTCGCGCAGTGGGCGGCGGCCGCCGCGGGCGCCGACCTCGCCGAGGAGGCCACCTGGCAGCGGGCCGTCGAACGGATGCCGGAGGCGGCCCGCACGGCGCTCGGCGACCGGTGGCGCGAGGCCGACTTCCGCGCCGCGGTGGCGGCGGACGCCGTCGAGGGCCGGCACGAGTGGTCGGGCATCGACGAGGCGGTCCAGGTGGCGCCGTGGGCGCAGGACCCGGCGTCGATCAACGTCCCGGTACACCTGTGGCACGGCCGGCACGAGTGGCCGTCCACCCTCGGTGACGTCCAGTCGGCGGTGGGCGGCCGGCCCGGCTGGCGCGTGTCGCCGGTGTCCGGGCCCAGCGCCGCCCTGGGCTTCTGGCCGCAGATCCTCCAGGACGCGGTCACGTCCTTCCGCCCGCTCTCCCCCGCCTGAGCCCTCGGGCCGGCACCGTGCGAGCCGCGCCGGACGGGCCGACCCTGCACGGCGAGCGGGTCCTGCTGCGCCCGGTGCAGGACGCGGACCGCGCCGTCCTGGTCGCCATCCGATCCCGGCCCGAGGTGGCCCGGTGGTGGGGCCCGCCGGAGACCGACGAGTGGCCGCTGGACGGCGACGAGGACGAGCACAGGTTCACCGTCGTCGCCGACGGGCGGGTCGTCGGCCTCGTGCAGTACGGCGAGGAGCCCGACCCGATGTACCGGCATGCCGGCATCGACGTGTTCCTGTCCCCGGACGTGCACGGCCGCGGACTGGGCCGTGATGCGGTCCGCACGCTGGCCCGCCACCTGATCGACGACCTCGGGCACCACCGGTTGGTCATCGACCCGGCGGCCGACAACATCGCCGCCGTCCGGGCCTACGCCGCGGTCGGGTTCCGGTCGGTCGGCCGCATGCGCCGCTACGAGCGGGACCCCGACGGGCACGGCTGGCGCGACGGGCTGCTCATGGACATGCTGGCCGACGAGCTGCAGTGACCGGCGGCACCGGCCGCCGGCGTCCGTCAGCGGCGGCAGCGGTCGCTCCCGTCCTGCGGCGACCGGTGGCGGGTCCGGTCACTCGGCGGTGGCCGCGACCTCCTGGTCAGGCAGCTGCGACGTGCGCACCAGCTCCCGGTACCAGTACGCCGAGTCCTTCCAGGTCCGCTCCAGCGTCTCGTAGTCGACGCGGATGATGCCGAAGCGGCGGTCGTAGCCGTAACCCCACTCGAAGTTGTCCAGCAGCGACCAGACGAAGTAGCCCCGCACGTCGGCGCCCGCCTCGATGGCGGCGCCGACCGCGTCGAGGTGCCGGTACAGGTAGTCCACCCGCTCCTCGTCGTGGATCCGCCCGTCCGGGGACACCGTGTCGTCGAAGGCGGCCCCGTTCTCGGTGACCATCAGGGGCAGCCGCGGGTACCGGGCGCTCACCGTGGTCAGCAGCTCGGTGAACGCCTCCGGGTCGATGTTCCAGCCCATGGCCGTGTGCGGCCCGGGCTGCGGCAGGAACTCGACGTCGTCCGCGCCGACCCATGGGCTGGCCTCGGAGTTCCCGTGGCCGTCGGCCTGCTGGCGCTCCCCCGAGCCGTCGTAGTGCCGGACCCGGCTCGACGAGTAGTAGTTGACGCCCAGCACCGTCAGCGGCTGGCGGATGATCTCCAGGTCGCCGTCCTGGACGAAGCTCCAGTCGGTGATCGAGCTGGTCTGCTCCAGCAGCTCCGGCGGGTAGGCGCCGTCGAGCATCGGCCCGAGGAATGCCTCGTTGCCGAGGTTGTCGATCTTCGCGACGGCCGCGCGGTCCGCCGCCGAGTCCGGGTCATCGGGCCGCGTGACGTGCAGGTTCAACGTCACCGACACCTGGGTGCCGGCACCGACGACGTCGCGGATGGTCCGCGCGGCCAGGCCATGGGCCAGGTTCAGGTGGTGCACGGCCTTGAGCGCGGCCTCTGGATCGGTGATGCCGGGAGCGTGCACCCCCGACCCGTAGCCCAGGTAGGCCGAGCACCAGGGCTCGTTCAGCGTCGTCCACATCCAGATGCGGTCGCCGAACGCCTCGGCCATCCGCCGCGCGTAGTCGGCGAAGTGGTAGGCGGTGTTCCGGTTGGTCCACCCGCCGGCGTCCTCCAGCTCCTGCGGCAGGTCCCAGTGGTAGAGCGTGGCCACCGGCCGGACGCCCTCGGCGAGCAGCGCGTCCACCAACGTCGTGTAGAACGCCAGGCCCTCGAGGTTCCAGTCGCCGCTGCCGCCCGGCTGCACCCGCGGCCAGGCGATCGAGAAGCGGTAGGCGCGCAGGCCGAGACGGGAGATGTGCTCGATGTCCTCGGCCCAGCGGTGGTAGTGGTCGTCCGCCACGTCGCCGGTGTCGCCGTTGAGCGTCCGCCCCGGCGTGTGCGAGTAGGTGTCCCAGATCGACGGCCCGCGGCCGCCCTCGTGCACCGCTCCCTCGATCTGGTAGGAGGCGGTGGCCGACCCCCAGGTGAAACCGTCCGGGAACGTCCGTGCCGGGCTCGTCACTGCTGTCCTCCAGCGGTCCAGTGCGGCACCGCCCGTTGCCGCGGGCGGTTCGTGTCGGGACAGGCTATCGGTGGCCCCCGACACACTCCCCGGTCGCCCGGTTCGCCGGGCGGCACCGGTCGCCCGGACCGGCGGTCCGGTCGCGGAAGCGGCGCCGGGTCCCGGCCGTGCCACCATCCCCCGGTGACCGTGTTCGCCGACAAACCGACCCTGCAGGGGTCCCGGGTCCTGCTCCGCCCGTTCCGGCCTTCGGACGTCGACGCGATGGGCCCCGTCCTGGCCGACCCGGACGTGCTCCGGCTCACCGGCTCGGTGCACAGCACCGACGAGGCGCTGGGCCGGCCGGCGGAGCTGGACCTCCGGACGCGCCGCTGGTACGAGACCCGGGCCGAGCAGACCGACAGGTTGGACCTGGCCGTGGTGGATCGCGAGCGGGACCGGTGCGTCGGCGAGGTGGTCCTCAACGAGTGGGACGCCGCGAACCTGTCCTGCAACTTCCGCATCCTGCTGGGCCTGGAGGGCCGCGACCGGGGCCTGGGCACCGAGGCGATCCGCATGCTGCTCGACCACGCCTTCGCCGCCACCCCCGTGCACCGCATCGGGCTCGAGGTCCTGGACGTCAACCCGCGCGCCCGGCACGTCTACCAGCGCTGCGGCTTCCGCGAGGAGGGCCGGCTGAGGGCTGCGTTCCGGTTCGACGGGCAGTGGGTCGACAGCGTGCTGATGTCGGTGCTGCGGGAGGACCGGGAGCCCGGCTGAACCGGCCACCCCCGATCCGCGGTCGGGGGCACGGCGCGTCCCGTCGCCGGGGCGGCTGTCGGACGGGGTCGCTACGGTGCCGCGCATGGTCCACCAGCTGTCCCGGCAGGACGCCCGCCGCATCGCCGTACGGGCCCAGCTGCTCGATGCCGCCCGGCCCGCCGGCCTGCTACCGGCGGTCCGGCACATCACCCTGCTGCAACTGGATCCGACGGCCGCGGTGGCCCCCAGCGCGGACCTGGTGGCGTGGAGCCGGCTCGGCCGCCGGTACGACCGGTCCGACCTGGTCACCGCCCTGCGGGAGCGCACCCTCGTGGAGCTGCGGGCCACCCTCCGCCCCGCCGAGGACCTGGCGCTGTACCGCGCGGGGATGGCGGCGTGGCCGGGCGCCGAACCGCTCGCCCCCTGGCGGGTGATCCAGCGCGACTGGGTCCGGGCCAACGACGGGTGTCGCCGGGACATCCTGCGCCGGCTCACCGCGGACGGCCCTCTGACGTCGCGGCAACTGCCCGACACCTGCGCGGTGCCGTGGCGGTCCACCGGCTGGACGAACGACCGCAACGTGACCCAGCTGCTCGAGTTCATGGTCAGCCGTGGCGAGGTGGCGGTGGCCGGCCGGGCTGGCCGCGAGCGCCTCTGGGACCTGGCGGAGCGGGTGTACCCGGACGACCCGGTGCCCGACCTGGACGAGGCCCGGCGCCTGCAGAACCACCGCCGCCTCACGGCCCTCGGCATCGCCCGGTCCCGCGGGCCCGAGTGCGCGGTGGAGCCGCTCGACGTCGCCGACGCCGGCGAGGAGGCCGTGGTCGACGGGGTCCGCGGGACCTGGCGGGTGGACCCCGCGCAGCTCGGCCAGCCGTTCACCGGCCGGGCGGCGCTGCTGTCGCCGTTCGACCGACTGCTGCACGACCGCAAGCGCATGGCCGAGCTGTTCGGGTACGAGTACGCGCTCGAGATGTACAAGCCGGTCGCCGCCCGCCGCTGGGGCTACTACGCGTTGCCCGTGCTGTACGGCGACCGGCTGGTGGGCAAGCTGGACGCCGCCGCGGACCGCCGCGCCGGGGTCCTCCGGATCCGGGCGGTGCACTGGGACGTCGACCCCGCCCCGGAGCTGGTCGCCGAGGTCGACCGGGAAATCGAGGACCTGGCCGGTTGGCTGGACCTCGAGCCGGTCCGGGAGGGGTGAGCTCTGGCCGGCCGCCGCGGGCGCCGGGTCACCGACCGGCGAGCCACCCCAGTCGCCGGCTGCGCACCACGACGTCGTCCCGACCGGCGAGCCCGCCGGAGCCCGCGGGGCCGTCGCCGTCCAGCAGCCGGTCGAGCGGGGCCAGCTCCGCCGCGGTCAGCCGGTCCGCCACCGCGGCCCGGATCCGCCGCAGGGTCAGCTCGGCGTACCGCGTCGCCTCCGCGGACAGCGGGCCGCGGACGGCCAGCTCCCAAGTGTGCTCCCGCAGGACGGCGAAGCCGTCGGCGCGCAGCCGGGAACCCCAGTCGTCGCCCAGGTGCGGCAGGTCCTCCTGGCGCCGGCGGGTCAGCTCGGCACGGCACCGGCGTTCCGACTCCGCCAGCGCGGGATCGGCGGCGTCCTGCAGGAACCAGGGCATGTCGTCCATCTCGACCGCGGCCAGCACCCCGTCCGGGGTCAGCGTCCGCAGGACGTCGGCGAGCACCCGGTCCGGGTCGGCCATGTGATGCAGCGACGACGACGCCCACACCAGGTCCACCGGTCCGGTGTCCGGCCAGCCCTGGTCCAGGTCCGCCTCCCGGGTCTCCACCCGGTCGGCGTACCCGGCACGGGCGGCACCAGCACGCAGCCGGTCGAGCATCTCCGCGGAGCTGTCCACGGCCACCACCGTGGCCTCCGGGAACCGGTGGAGCAGCGCCATGGTGCCGGTGCCGGTGCCCGCGCCCAGGTCGACGATCCGGCGCGGCACGGCGGGCGTCCCCGCGGCGATCCAGTCGGTCACCCCCGGCAGGAAGTCGGGGAACGTCCGGCCGTCGAGGTCGAGGATGTCGGCGAGGGCACCGTCGGCCTGGGTGTCGTGGGTGTGCGGCGCGCCGCCGGGCCCGCCGTGGTGCCCACCGTCCACCGGTGGCTGGTGTCCCGGTCTCTGGTGGTGGGCGTGCCCGTGGTGCTCATCGGGCGTCGTCGACGGCTGGTCCTGCGGTGCGTGCGGCATGCCACGACGGTACGGACGTCCTTGCCGGACAGGCCTACCATCGTGCGCGTGACGCAAGACGATGTCGACGAGCTGGTCCGCGGCCGGATCCGGGCGATCCGCTCGGCCCGCGGATGGTCGCTGGACCAGGTGGCGGGCCGGTCCGGGCTCAGCGCGTCGACGCTCAGCCGCATCGAGACCGGCCACCGGCGGATCGGGCTGGACCAGTTGACCGCGATCGCGCGGGCGCTCGGCGCCTCGCTGGACGAACTCGTCGCGCCGGGCAGCGACGAGGACGTCGTCATCAAGCCCCACCGGGACGAGGACCGCGGGGTCACCACGTGGGTGGTGCAGGAGGAGTCGGGGCCGCACGGCATGACCGTGGCGAAGATCCGGTTGACCCGACCGGCACCGCGGGGCCCGGTCGACGCCTTACGCGCGCACCCGGGGCGGGACTGGTTCACCGTGCTCTCCGGGACGGCCGAACTCGCGCTGGGGCCGCGCATCGTCACGGTCAGGACGGGGCAGGCCGCGTCGTTCTCCACGATGGTCCCGCACGCCTTCGGCGCGGTGGGCGGCGCCGCGGAGATCCTGGCGATCTTCGACCGGCCCGGGGAGCAGACCCACCTGACCGAATGAGGCGGCTCGGCGGGCGCCTGCCCCGCCGGCGCGCGTCGGGCAGCGCGGCGGTCGCCGGCACGCTCGGCACCGACGGCGGTCGGCCGTCCGGCGCCCGCGGTGTCAGACCCGGCCGGTGACCCGGTGCACGTCACCGGCGCCGGTCCGGATCCAGCGGCCGTCCGTCCAGACCAGCGCGGTGTCCTCGTCGATCGCCACGCCCGAGCCGACGGCCCCGCTCCCCACCGCGTACTCGAGCCGCGGCAGGGTGCCCCACTGGGCGGCGTGCACCTCGACCGCGAAGCCGACGAGGCCGAGCCCGTCCACGACGGTCACCTCGTCGAGGTCCTCGCCGGCCTCCTCCGGGCACACCGGCCGCCCGTCGGCGCGCCAGCCGCCGACGACCGCCCGGTCGGCCGCGACCGCGGCACCCGCGGAGAAACCCGCGTAGGCGCGCGGACCGTCAGCGAGCCACGCCCGGAGCTCGGACCGGGCGGGCACCAGAGCGTCCGCGTAGGCCGGCGTCAGGCCGCCGCAGACCAGCAGCGCGTCCGCGTCGGCCAGCGCCGCGACGTCCAGCCGGCCACCGAGCGGCACCAGCACCGGGAACGGCCGGCACGGCGCGGTCCGGCCCAGCACGGTGGTCCACCGGTCGGCCTGCTCGGCGCCGTCCCCCTCGTCCAGCACGACGCAGGCCACGGCGGCATCCCGACCGGCCGCGGCCAGGAACGGACCCCAGACCTGCAGGGCCGCGGCGGCGGTCCAGCCGCCGCCGATCAGGGAGACGTGCCCGGGCACGGACGGCGCGGGCAGGTCCGGCTCGAGGGCGCCGACGGGCGGGTGCGTCATGCGATGCACTGTAAGGGCCGCCCGACGGACTCCCGCGGACATCGATCCGGAGGACGACGACGGCCGCCCGGTGCGGGTGCACCGGACGGCCGTCGGACGTTGAGCCGGCCCGGCAGCCGCCTCTCGGCGAGTGACCGCTCGTAGCGGCGAGGGGTGAGGCCCGGGGGCATGGACCGGAACCGACATCCAGATCAACGTCCCCGGGGCGCCCGCATTCCCGCCCGCCCGGGCAGGCACGGTGACGCCGGTCACCCGCTCCGCCCAGGCCCGGATCACCTCTGCGTGGTCCACCCCGATCCGGTGACGGACAGCGGGTGCAGCGTCAGCACGAGCCGCCGGTCCGCCACCATCGCGGCGAAGAACTCCTCCGGGTCCGGGTGCGGGCGGGTGTCGACCGCGTCGTGCAGGGCGAGCAGATCGCGGCCGGCGGCGTCCCCGGGTTCCGTGCTCACCGGCCCCAGCTCCGCCGTGCACGACACCGACGCGTAGCTCCAGAAGTCCGAGCCGAGGACGTGCAGCACCGCACGGGCATCCCGGGCCAGGTTCCGGGTCTTCGCCCGGTCCGCCGTGACCGAGACCTGGAAGGCCGACCCGTCGAACCGGGCGGTCACGTTGGACGACTGCGGCGACCCGTCCGACCGGAGGGTGATCAGGACGGCGTTCCGGTGCTCGGCGAGCCAGCGCCGGGCGTCGTCGGTGAGGGGTTCGGCCATCGCGGGGCCTCCGTTTCGGTGCAGGACGCATGCCCCGGCCAGTCTGCCCGGCCGGCCGGACGACGGTCGCGCGCCGGCGCGCCCCGCACCTTCCGTTGCCGCCGCTGCCGTCGTGCCACTGCCGTCACGCCGCTGCCGTCGCCGCCGAGCGCTGCAGTCCCACCACGCCGCGCCGTCACTGTCGCTCCCCAGGCCGCTGTGCGGTCTCCGTGAAGCGACGCCTAGTTGATTGCATGTGCAAAGCAATCGGCGCTATAGTCACTTAGCAGAGCGAAGGAGAGTTGCGTGGCCGTCAGCGTCGAGAGCTGCACCAGGTTGATCGAGGTACTGCCGGTCCTCGCGCTGCTCAAGCGCGACGTCCGCAGCGGCACGTCCGCGCAGCTGATCCCGGCACTGCCCGCCCTGTCGGTGCTGGCCGTCGCCGGTGACATCCGTCCCAGCGATCTGGCCGAACGACTGTCGGTGGACACCTCGGTGGCGAGCCGGCAGGTCGCCAGCCTGGTCGCTCTCGGGCTCGTCGAACGGCATCCCGATCCGGCCGACCACCGCGCGCACCGCCTGCGCCTCACCGACGCCGGCCGGTCCCGGCTCGAGGAGATCCGCGACTCGGTCGCCCGGCGCATCTCGTCCCGGCTGTCCGCCTGGGACGAGGCGGACCTGTCCGCCTTGACGGACCTGCTCGAGCGACTCGGCGCCACCATCCGGGCGAGTGACGACTGTTCGCCGGGGGAAACGTCCCCGGCGAGACCGCTCGCCGCACCGGAGCCTGCCGACGGCTCCGGGCCACCGACCGTCCTGGCAGCCGGACGCGCCGCCACCTAGGCCGTCCGTCGCCCTCGACCACCCCCACGCCAGCGACACCCTGGAGCGCTCGAATGTCCACCACCGCCACCCGCACCACCGCCCCGCCCGCGGCGCCGCCGAACAACGGCCGCGTCGACATGAGCCACCGGCAGATCCTGGAGGCCCTCTCGGGCCTGCTGCTCGGGCTGTTCGTGGCGATCCTGTCGTCGACCGTCGTCTCGAACGCCCTGCCGACGATCATCGGCAACCTCGGGGGCGGCCAGGCGGCCTACACCTGGGTGGTCACCGCCAGCCTGCTGGCCACCACGGCCACCACCCCGATCTGGGGCAAGCTGTCCGACCTGTTCAGCAAGAAGCTGCTCGTCCAGCTGTCGCTGGTGGTCTTCGTGCTCGGGTCGGCGATCGCCGGCCTGTCCCAGTCGTCCGGCATGCTGATCGGCGCCCGGGTCATCCAGGGCCTGGGTGTCGGCGGCCTCACCGCGCTGACCCAGGTCTGCCTGGCGATGATGATCCCGCCGCGGGAGCGGGGCCGGTACAGCGGCTACATGGGGGCCGTCTTCGCGGTCGGCACCGTGGCGGGCCCGCTCGTCGGTGGCGTCATCGTCGACACGTCGTGGCTGGGCTGGCGGTGGTGCTTCTACGTGGGCGTGCCGTTCGCCGTCATCGCCATCCTCGTGCTGCAGAAGACCCTGCACCTGCCGACGTTCCGCCGCGACGACGTCCGGATCGACTGGCTGGGCGCGTTCCTGATCATGGCCTCGGTGTCCCTGCTGCTGATCTGGGTCACGCTGGCCGGCCACAACTACGACTGGATCTCCTGGCAGAGCTTCGTCATGGTCCCCGGCGCCATCCTGCTCGGCGTGCTGGCGGTCCTCGTCGAGTCGCGGGCCAAGGAACCGATCCTGCCGCCGTGGCTGTTCCAGTCCCGCACCATCGTGCTGGCCATCGTCGGCAGCCTGTTCGTCGGCATCGCCATGTTCGGCGCGACGGTCTACCTGAGCCAGTACTTCCAGCTGTCCCGCGGCGACTCGCCGACCCAGTCCGGCATCAGCACCATGCCCTTGATCCTCGGCCTGTTCGTCTCGTCCCTGGTCTCCGGCCGGATCATCACCCGGACCGGCCGGTGGAAGCGCTGGCTGGTGTCCGGGACCGTCGTCATGACGATCGGCTTCGGACTCATGGGCATGCTGCGGTCGGACACCCCCTACTGGTGGATCGCACTGTTCATGGCGCTGATCGGCATCGGCGTCGGCATGACCATGCAGAACCTGGTGCTGTCGGTGCAGAACGTGGTGCCGGTCAACCAGCTCGGCGTGGCCAGCGCCGGCGTCGCGTTCTTCCGCAGCCTCGGTGGCGCGGTGGGCGTCTCCGTGCTCGGCGCGGTGCTCGCCAACCGGGTCAACGCCCACATCCGGGAGGGCCTCACCGCCATCGGCGTGCCCGTCCCGGCCAGCACCGGCACCGAGATCCCCGACCTGTCGACACTGCCCGCCCCGGTCGCGGCGGTCATCGAGCGGTCCTACGGCATCGGCTTCGGCGACATCTTCCTCATCGCGGCGCCGCTGGCGCTGCTGGCGGTGCTGGCCGTCCTGTTCATCAAGGAGATCCCGCTCCGGACGAGCAACGCGCTGCCCGGCCAGGCGGCGGGGCAGGGCACCGAGCAGCTCGTGGAGGCGACCGAGGCCGGCGCGCTGGCCGGCGGTGTCGGCACCGAGCCGGTCGTCGCGGATCTGGCCGACCCCGACCGCCAGGCGCAGAGCTCGGCCACCGCACGCACCCGGACGGTGCCGGCCGGCGCGGTGTCGGCCGCGCTGCCGTCCGACGGCAACGGCCGGCTCGACGGCACCCTGCACCGCGCGGTCGACAGCTCGGTCAACGGCTCGGCCAACGGTGCGGTCAACGGCTCCACCAACGGTGCGGTGAACGGCTCGACCAACGGTGCGATCAACGGCGCGACCAACGGGGCGGTCGGCATCCCCAGCGCCACCGGCGCCACGGCCCACCCGTTGAGCAACGCCGGGACGATCTCCGGCACGGTGACGGGCTCGGGCGGGGCGCTGGCCGGCACGGCCCTGACCCTGATGGACGACGGCGGCCGCGAGGTGGCCCGCACCCGCACCGAGCCGGACGGCAGCTTCCGCGTCCCGGTGCCCACGGGCGGCAGCTACCTCCTGGTGGCCACGGCCGCCGGCCACCGGCCGGTCGCGGCGTCCGTCACGGTCGCCGACGGCGAGGTCCGGCGGGACCTGGCACTGGTCGCCGCCTGCACCGTGCGCGGTGTGGTGCGCGACGACGAGGGTCGCCCGCGCGCCGGCGCGACGGTCACCGTCACCGATGCCCGCGGCGAGGTGGTCGCCTCGGTGGTGACCGGTCCGGCCGGCCAGTTCGCGATGACCGACCTCTACGCCGGCGCCTACATCGTCACCGCCTTCGCCGGCGGCAGCATCCCCGAGGCCCGGCGGGTCACCCTGTCCGACGCCGGCGAGGTGGACGCCGACCTGACCTTGATCCGCACCGGCACGCTCACCGGGACGGTGTCGGCGCGGTCGTCGGACCGGCCGGTGGCCGAGGCCGCGGTCACGGTGCTCGACTCCACCGGCGCCATCCTGGAGTCCACGGTCACCGGACCCGACGGAGGCTACGAGTTCGCCGGTCTGGTGCCGGGCGACTACACCCTCGTCGCCAGCGGGTACGCCCCGGTGGCCACGGCGGTCCGGCTGGCCGGCGGCGACCTGGAGCGGCACGATCTCGAGCTGAGCCACGACGACGACGCGGGCACCCTGCGGCACGGGCGGCACGCCCTTCCCGAGTCCGCACCGTCGGCCCCGTCGGTACCGTCCGAGCTGCGGTGACCGCCGGCCTCCCGCCGGCGGCCCGGCCGGCCCGACTCCCGACCGAACGGACCGCCATGACGCACTCGCTGCCCGGTGACCGCGCCGAGCCGGCCGACCGACCGGCCCCCGGCACCGGCGAACCGGCGGCCGGCGCCGCCGAGCTGCAGGGCACCGTCACGTCGGTCGACGGCTGGCCGCTGGCCGGCGTCACCGTGACGGCCGTCGCCGGCACCGGCGTCCAGGTCGGGTGGGCCGTCACCGACGACGTGGGCGCCTACCGCCTCGCGGTGTCCGGCACCGGGCGGGTGACGCTCGTGGTGGCGGCCGCCGGGCTGGAGCCGCGCGCCGTGCCCGTGGCCGTCCGGGCGGGCCGGGCCGCGCTGGCCCCGGTGACGCTGGTCAGCAGCGCGGCCGGGGACCTGCCGCCGGCGGGCCGCTGGGTCATCGACCCGGCGCACTCCGTCGTCCGCGCGACCGCCCGGCACCTCGGGCTGTCCCGGGTGGAGGGCCGGTTCGCCGATTTCGACGGCGTCATCGAGATCCGCTACCCGCTCGAGCAGTCGGCCGTCGAGGTGTCGATCGCCACCGCGAGCATCGGCACCGGCAACGCCGACCGGGACCGGCACCTGCGCTCGGCAGACTTCCTGGACGTCGAGCGGTTCCCGCACATGACGTACCGGAGCACGGCCGTCGCCGCCGCGTCGGACGGCCACTGGCGCATCGACGGCGTGCTGACCATCCGGGACATCTCGCGACCGGTGCCGCTGGACATGACGTACGTCGGTTCCGAGGCGGACCCGTGGGGCGCCACCCGCTCGGCGTTCGTCGCGACGGCCCAGCTGGCCCGGCGCGACTACGAGATGTCCTGGAACCTGGGCCTGCCGGGCGGGCTGTCACTGGTCGGCCCGACGTTGCGGATCGACCTGGACGTCCAGGCCGTGCTGGACCCGCAGGGCTGAGTCCAGCCGTCGCGCCGCCCCCGGTCGGATGCTCGGCGCGGGCCGGCCGCAAGGATCGACCCGTGGACGTGACCGACACCGGGGACCCCGGTACCGACCGGCCGGGCGCGGC
The DNA here is from genome assembly GCF_014646215.1 of Nakamurella endophytica. Lineage (GTDB taxonomy): Bacteria > Actinomycetota > Actinomycetes > Mycobacteriales > Nakamurellaceae > Nakamurella > Nakamurella endophytica. The sequence continues at coordinate 726,299 of NZ_BMNA01000003.1, read as the reverse complement.
CGTCGGGACGGTCTCCGGCCGGGAGATCCTGCGCCTGGCCGTGCCCGCCCTGGGGGCGCTGCTCGCCGAGCCGACGTTCCTGGCCGTCGACGTGGCCATCATCGGCCACCTGGGCACCGCGGCGCTGGCCGGCGTGGGTGTGGCCGCGGTGGCCCTGTCCACGGTCGTCGGGCTGGCCGTCTTCCTGGCGTACGGGACGACGGCCCAGGTGGCGCGGGCGGTCGGCGCCGGCCGGCCGGGCAGCGCGTACGAGTCCGGGGTGGCCGGGCTGTACCTGGCCGCCGTCCTCGGTGTGGCCGTCGCCGTCGCCGGCGTCCCGCTCGCTCCGCTGGTGGTGTCCGCGCTGGGCGCCCACGGGGAGGCCGCGGCGCTCGGGGCGCTGTACCTGCGGATCTCGCTGGCCGGGGTGCCGGGGACGCTCGTCGTCCTGGCGGCCACCGGGGTGATCCGGGGTCTTCAGGACACCCGGACCCCGCTGGTCGTCGCGGTCGCCGGGGCGGTGGTGAACACGGTGGTGAACGTGCTGCTCGTGCTCGTCCTCCGGCTGGGGGTCGGCGGTTCGGCGGCGGGCACGGCGGCGGTGCAGACGGCCATGGCGGTGGTGCTCGCGGCCGTCGTCGTCCGGGGCGCCCGCCGGTCCAGGACCGCCGTGTCCCCGCACTGGGGCCGGGTCGCCGCGGTCGGGCGGGACGGCATCGCACTGTTCGTCCGGACGGCGACGCTGCGGGTGGCGATCCTGGTGGCGACGGCGGTGGCAGCCCGGCAGGGCGTCGTCGCACTGGCCGGCCACCAGGTGGTGACCGCGGTGTGGAACTGGCTGGCGCTGGCGCTGGACGCCCTGGCCATCGCGGCGCAGGCGTTGACCGGCCGCGCGCTCGGCGCGGGTGACGCGCCGGCGGCGAGAGCCGCCACGGACCGGCTGGTGCGGTGGGGGTGCAGCGCGGGCGCCGTGCTGGGCGCCTGCGTGCTCGCCGGCTGCGTGGCGCTGCCCCAGCTCTTCTCCGCCGACCCGGGGGTCCGGTCCGCGGTCACCGCAGCACTGGTCGCGGTCGCCGTCGCGCTCCCGCTCGGCGGGTACGTGTTCGTCCTGGACGGGGTGCTCATCGGTGCCGGTGACGGGCGGTACCTGGCGTGGGCGGGCGTCGCTTCGCTGCTGGCCTTCCTTCCCGCCGCGGTCGCGGTGGCGCTGTCCGCCCCACGCGCCGGAACCGGCCTGGTCTGGCTGTGGGCGGCGTACCTCGGGGTGTACCTGGTGGCGCGCGCCGTCACTCTGGGACTGCGGTACCGCCGCGACGGCTGGCTCGTGCTGGGCGCCGGCCGCTGACCCGGGAGGCGGCCCGGCGGACCGGACAAGTCGGCACCGGCCTGACCGGAACGCCGCCGCCGGCCGCCCGGGTTGGCTAGCATCCGCCCGGGCGGACGCCGAGGCCGTCGGTCAGGGGGATGTCGTGCACCGGAACCTGCCGCGCCCCACGGCCCCGGACCCTCGCGCCGGCCACCGCCGGGCCACCACCGGGCGCCGGGTGCGGGGCGGAGCCGTCGCAGCCGCCGTCGTGCTCGCCGGCGCGGCGATGGCCGGCTGCAGCTCGGACGCCGGCGGCACGGCCACCGCGCTGCCGCTGTCCACCGTGCTCACCACGGTGCCGGTGACCTCGACCGCGGTCACCACCGTCACCTCCACGGACGTGGTGAGCAGCACGGCCAGCGTCACCGAGACCAGCCGGACCACCAGCACAGCCGTGGTCAGCCGGACGTCGACCGTGACCGCCACCCGGCCGCCGTCCACCACGCCGACGTCCCGGACGTCGGCGACCACCGGCACCGCCAGTCGCTGGCCCGCGGACACCGACCACATCGGCGTCGCCCCGTCGCCGGCGTTCCCCACCTCGCTGGCCGGATTCCGCCGGTCCGCGGCGTGGACGGTGACCGTGCGGGCGTTCACCGGCACGGTCACCCCGGTGGACGGCCCCGACGGGGGACGCTTCCCGTCGACCATGAACGGCTGCGACACGCAGCGCTTCCTGGTCCGCTGGCAGGCGCAGAGCACGGGCCCGTCCATCCGGGCCGGGTCCGTGGACGCGGCCGGCGACGCGGGCCCGTCCGTCACCGGTAACGGCGGCTGGATGGACGTGGACAGCTGCCAGACGCCGACGCTGGAGATGGTCGCCGAGCCGGGCAGCGGCACCATCGCCGACGTCGACGTGCAGGTCCAGCAGTGGGTGACCACCGCGGGCTGACCGGCAGCTTGGGCACCGGTCGCGTGCCGGGGACCGCCGGTCGGCACGCCCGACGGTGTGCGACCGCACCAACCGGACCCGCCCTGGCGGTTCACGGCCGGCAGCGGCGCGCTTCAGCGGCTGGCGGTGTCCAGCAGGGCCAGCTGGTCGGCGGTCAGCGCGAGCGTGGCGCCGGCCAGCAGGTCCGGCACCTGCTCGACCCGGCTCGCGCTGGCGATCGGTGCGACGACGGTGGGCTGCGCCGCGAGCCAGGCCAGCGACACCACGGTCGGCGACGTCCCGGTCTGCTCGGACACCTCGTCGAGCGCCGCCAGCACCGCGCGGCCCCGGTCGTCCAGCCGCTTGGTGGCGTTCGCCGCCCGCGGGCTGTCCACGGCGGCGCCGCCGTCCCGGTACTTGCCGGTCAGGAAGCCGCCGGCCAGCGCGGCGTACGGCACGCAGCCTAGGCCCTCGGCCGCGACCGCCGAGGCCAGCTCGCCCTCGTAGGCGTCGCGGTTGACCAGGTTGTACAGCGGCTGTAGGGCGACGAACCGGGCGACGCCCAGGCCGTCCGCGATGCGCAGCGCCGACGTCAGCCTCTCCGGCGTGTAGTTCGAGGCGGCGACGTACCGGACGGCGCCCTCGGCGACGAGCTCGCCGAAGGCGGCGACGGTCTCCTCCTGCGGGGTGTCGGGGTCGTCGCGGTGCGCGTAGTACAGGTCGATCCGGTCGGTGCCCAGCCGCTGCAGCGACGCCTGCACGCCGGTGCGGATGCTCGAGCGGGACAGGCCGGGGACGGCGGCGTGGCTGCCGACCTTGGTCGCGATCACCAGGTCGTCGCGGTTGCCGCGGGCCGCCATCCAGCGGCCGAGCACCGACTCGGACTCGCCGCCGGAGTGGCCGGGCACCCAGGCCGAGTACACGTCGGCGGTGTCGATGAAGTTGCCGCCACCGGCCACGTAGGCGTCCAGGACGGCGAACGAGGCCTCCTCGTCGGCGGTCCACCCGAAGACGTTGCCGCCCAGGGTGACGGGGAACACCTCGAGGTCGGTGTGCGGGACGGGCCTGCGGGCGCCCTGCGTCGTCGACGTCCCACCCGGCGTGGACACGGTCATCGCTGCTCCTCTGCTCGACGCGGTCGCCGGGGCCCCGGCGCCACACTGCCGGTCAACCCGTGCCCGGCAGCGGCCGTTCCGATCCGCGCCGTGAAGAGTTTCACACCGGCGAAGGACAGGACCCGGCGTCGCACCGCCGTGCCCGCGGTGGTCGACTGTGCCGGTGCAGACCCTCGACGCCCACCGCAGCGCCCTGCGCCAGTTCGGCGACCGGGTCGCCCAGGTCCGGGACGACCAGTGGGGCGCTCCGACGCCGGACCCCGGCTGGACGGTGCGCGACCTGGTCGGACACCTGACCGGCGAGCAGCTGTGGGTGCCCGAGCTGCTGGCCGGGCGGACGGTGCGGGAGATCGGCGACCGCTTCTCCGGCGACGTGCTGGGGGACGACCCGGTCGCCGCCTGGACGGCCGCGGCCACCGCGGCCCGGGCCGCCTGGACCGAGCCGGGTGCCCTGGACCGGACCGTGCAGCTGTCGGCCGGACCGACACCGGCCCTGGACTACCTGCAGGAGATGACGCTCGACCTGGCCGTGCATGCCTGGGACCTGGCGCGCGCCATCGGGGCGACCGAGGACATGCCCAACGACCTGGTGTCCGAGGTGCTCGACCTGGCCCGGCGGATCGTCCCGCGGTACGCCGACGCCGGGATCTTCGCCGCTGCCCTCGACGTCGCGAGCTGCACCGACGACCTGACCGAGCTCCTGGCGCTGACCGGGCGCCGGCGGTAGCCGTAGGACCGGTCCGCCGAGCCGGGTATCACGGCGCCTGCGGGAGGCGTCCTGCAGGTCGACCCGCCCACCCGCACCCCGGAGGCCGCCGTGACCACCGTCTCCCCCGCACCCACCGCCGCTGCCGTCGCCGACCCGGAGCCGCACCTCGCCGTGCTCCGCGGCGAACTCGACCGCACCGCCCGCGAGACCGCGGAGCTGGAAACGTTTGTCGCCGATGACCGGGACGACCTCGCGGCCGTCGACGACCCGCGGGCGCTGGCGGAGGTGGGCGCGCGGCACGAGCGGTACGACGGGATGGCCCGGCTGGTCGACGCCCGCGACCTCGACCGGCTGCGCACCCACCACTCGCCGCTGCTCGACGTCACCGACGCGCTCCGCGGGGGTCTGCACCGACTGGACGCCCCGCGGCTGCGGGTGTTCGGCACCTCCGACTACCGCTACGGGTGGACCTGGCGCAGCGATCACCGCTTCCAGGACACGACGGACCTGCTGCAGGACACGCTCGAGCAGGACGAGTCCTACGACCTGGCGCGCGGCACCGTGCACCTGCGGCACCGGCTGAGCAACCACCGGTCGGAGATCAAGTCGTTCCTGGGCTTCCCGTACCGGCCGAACCTGGCCGTCGGGTACGCCGACATCCGGCCGTACTTCCGGTACTCGGTCGGCGGCTGGGTCGACGCGCTGGACACCCTGCACTGGCCGGGTGGCACGGCCGACCGTTGCCGGTCCTACACCTACGGCGAGATCTACCTGACCAGCACCGCGGCGGACGGTAGCGACGCCCGGACGGAGGGCCCGGTCCGGGTGCGCTCGACGTACGACGCGGCCAGCCAGGGCTCGTTCCACAGCATCGGCACCGACGGGGTGCTGACCGTCGGCGACGGCCTGCACCTCGAGGCCGTCGTCATCGACAGCCGCAGCTACATCGTGTGGGTCGGCGCGTATGCGTGGGCATGGAGCCGGATCGTGCCGCGGCTGGCCACGTCCCAGGTGCTCGCCGTCGACGACGCCTCGGTGCCGTTCGTCGTCGTCGAGGAACGGCCGATCGCCTAGGCGGCGCCTCAGCTCTCGCGGACGATCTGGTCGGGATCCTTGTCCGGCCGCAGCCCGCGCCAGCTCGGCTGGCGCAGGATGCCGTCCCTGGTCCACTCCGCGAACACCACCTCGCCGACCAGCTCGGGCTCGACCCACCGGGCGTCCCGGACGTCGGCGGTCGGCAGCGGCGTGGTCACCGGCGAGCTGCGCCGGGCCAGCGGGGTCAGCCGGCGCAGCAGGTCCGCCAGGACCGCGTCGGAGAAGCCGGTGCCGACCCGACCCGCGTAGTCCAGGCCGCCGGCCCCGTCCGGGATGGCCAGCAGCAGGGCGCCGATGCCGCCCTCCCGGCGGCCGGCGCCCGGGCGCCACCCGACCACCACGACCTCCTGCGTGCGCTGGTTCTTGATCTTGAGCCAGTCCCGGGACCGCCGGCCGGGCTGGTAGGTGGAGTCGGCGCGCTTGGCCATCACGCCCTCCCACCGCAGCTCGCGGCTGTGCGCGAGGGCGGCCTCCACGTCCCCGTCGAGCTGCGGCGGCACCCGCACGACGTCACCGGCGGGGGCGAGCGCCTCGAGCACCTGCCGGCGCAGGTCGTAGGGGCGCTCCAGCATCGGGACGCCGTCCAGGAAGAGCACGTCGAACACCCAGTACTGCACCGACACCCGCTGGGCCGCCCGCCGCACGTCCGCGGGCCTGGACAGGTTCGCGCGCTGCTGGATGGACGCAAAGTCGGTCCGGCCCGCCTCGTCCAGCGCGACGATCTCGCCGTCCAGCACCGCGACGTGCCCGGCCAGCACTCTGTCCAGGTCCTTGAGCTCGGGAAACGTGACCAAGAAAGGTTTGTCGTTGCGGCTGACCACCCGCAGCGGCCCGTCGCCGACCACGGCGACCGCGCGGAAGCCGTCCCACTTGCCCTCGAACCGCCACCCGCCGCCGGCGACGTCGTCCACCGATCCGGCGGTGGCCAGCATGGGTCGCACGTCCTCGGGCAGGGCGGCGGGCCTGCGCGACCTGCTGCCGGACGGGCGCGGCACCGCCGTGCCGCCGCTCCGCTGGATGATCTTGCGGTCGTCGCCGAACTTGCCGCCGGGGCGGACGTGCACCGCCGGCAGGTCCTCCTGCCCGCGCGTGCGGTGCATCAGCCACTGCGAGCCGCGGGTGCGGATCAGCGCGAACCTGCCGGTGGCCCGCCGGCCGTGCAGCACGACGATCACCTCGTCGTCCCGCCACTTCTCGGTCTCGTAGCGCCCGGAGTCCCAGATGGTCACCCCGCCGCCGCCGTACTCGCCCTCCGGGATGTCGCCGGCGAAGTCGGCGTACTCCAGGGGGTGGTCCTCGGTGTGCACCGCCAGCCGGTTGTGCCGGGTGTCGGTGGGGATGCCGCGGGGCAGCGCCCACGACACCAGGACACCGTCGCGCTCCAGCCGGAAGTCCCAGTGCAGGGCGGTGGCGTGGTGCTCCTGGATGACGAACGTGTCGTCGTCGCCGCGCGGCAGGTCGCCCCGCTCGGGCACCGGCTCCGGGGTCCGGTCGGCGGACCGCTTCGCCCGGTACAGGTCCAGCTTGGCGCCGCCGCCGCCGTCGCCGCCGCCGCCGTCGTCGCCGTCGCGCCGGCCACGGGCCGCTGACGCCGGTGCGGACCCGCCGGTCGCCGGGACGGGCCCGTCCAGCGCGGCGAGCAGGTCGCCGTCGCGGGCGAGCCGGTCCAGGACCTCGAGGTGGTCCAGGTGCCGCAGGTCCGGGTCGTCGAGCTCGTCCCAGGTGCGCGGCGCGGCGACCGTCGGGTGGTCCCGTCCACGCAGCGAGTACGGCGCGATCGTCGTCTTGGCGGCGTTGTTCTGCGACCAGTCGATGAACACCTTCCCGGGGCGCAGCGCCTTCGCCATCCGGGAGACCACCAGGTCCGGTCGTTCCCGCTCGACCGTCTCGGCCAGCCCGTGCGCCCAGTCCGATACCTCGTCCGAGCTCCGGCTGCCGTCGACGGCGGCGTACAGGTGCAGTCCCTTGGACCCGCTGGTCACCGGATACGTCGGGAAGCCCTCGTCCAGCAGCAGCTGCCGCAGGATGCGCGCCACCTCCGCGCACTCGACCAGCCCGACGCCCGGGCCGGGATCCAGGTCGAACACCACGCGGTCCGGCTCGGCCCGCCGGTCCCCCCGACCGTCCTGGACGACCCGCCACTGCGGCACGTGCAGCTCCAGTGCGGCGCTCTGCGCCAGCCAGGTGAGCACGGCAGGCGAGTCGACCAGCGGGTAGGTCACCGAGTCCCGCTTGTGCGTCAGGGTGGCGCGCGGTACCCACGACGGCGCGCCGGGATCCATGTTCTTGGCGAAGAACGGCGGCGCGTCCACCCCGTCCGGCCAGCGCTTGCGGGTCACCGCCCGCCCGGCGACGTGCGGCAGCAGCGCCGGCGCCACCTGCGCGTAGTAGCCGATCACCTCGGCCTTGGTGGTGCCGGTGGCCGGGTACAGGACCTTGGACAGCCGGGAGATCTTCAGCCGCCGGCCGTCGACCTGGACGGTGGCCTCGTCGGCGGACTGGGCGGCGATGACGGCCTCCGTTCGGCGCGTGCTGCGGCACCTGGAACGCAGCGGCCGGGCGACCGGACCGGCCGGCGCCGCCGGACCGGTCCATCATGGGGCATGCGCTCGATCTGGAAGGGTTCCCTGACCTTCGGCCTGGTCAACGTGCCGGTCAACGTCTACAGCGCGACCGAGGACCACGACGTCCGGTTCCACCAGGTGCACAAGGCCGACGGCGGTCGGATCCGGTACCAGCGGATCTGCGAGAAGGACGGCAAGCAGGTCGAGTTCGCCGACATCGGCAAGGCCTACGAGGCCGACGACGGCCGCACCGTGGTGCTCACCGACGAGGACTTCGAGCAGCTGCCGGTGGCCACCGGACACGAGATCGAGGTCCTGCGGTTCGTGCCCGACGACGAGATCGACCCGGTGCTGTTCGACCGCAGCTACTACCTGGAGCCGTCCGGGTCGTCGGTCAAGGCCTACGTGCTGCTGCGGAGCACGTTGGAGCAGACCGACCGGGTGGCGGTCGTGCACTTCGCCCTGCGCGAGAAGGTCCGGCTCGCGGCGCTGCGGGTCCGCGACGGAGTGCTGATGGTGCAGACCCTGCTGTGGCCGGACGAGGTGCGGCAGGCCGACTTTGCGGCACTGGACACCGACGTCGCGCCGACCCCGGCGGAGGTCAGGGCGGCCGCCGCGCTGGTGGAGAGCTTCGCCGGCAGCTTCGAGCCGGAGGAGTACTCGGACGAGTACCGCGAACAGCTGCAGCAGCTCATCGACGCCAAGCTCGAGGGCACGGAGGCGTTCCCGGACAGTGGGGAGGACGCCGCCGACGACGCGGAGGTCGTCGACCTGCTGGCCGCGCTGCGCCGCAGCGTGGAGGCCGGCCAGGGCGGGAGCGGCACGGGCAGCACCAGGAGCGGCACCGCCAAGAGCACCGCCGGCAACACCCGCTCGGCGAAGACCGGCACTGCGACGAGCACCGCCGCCAAGAGCGGTTCCACGAAGACCGGCACCGCCAAGAGCACTGCCGCAAAGAGCAGCGCCGCCAAGACCCGCTCAGCGAAGACCGGCACCAAGAGCAGCACCGCGACGACCGGTGCCCCGAAGAGCAGCGCCGGCAGGAGCAGCACGAAGGGGAAGAGCACCGGGAAGAACACGACCGGGAGGAGCGGCACCCGGCGTTCCGCCGCAAGCTGACCTCAGGCGCCCGCGCCGAGCCGTCGACCGCCGCCGGTGCCCTGCCGCCGCCACGGGCTCGCGGCGGACCGGCTGTGCGACCGGTCCGCCGCGCCCGGCCTCAGCCGAGCCGGCGCACGACCTCCTGGACCACCGGCCACACCTTGGCGACCGACCGGTGGTTCACCGACTCCTTGGGGTTGTGCAGGTCGTGCAGCTCGGTGCCGATCGAGATGACGTCCAGGCCGGGCACGTTGCGGCTGAACATGCCGAGTTCGAGGCTGCACTGCGACACGTGGACCGCGGCGTCCTCGCCGACCACGTCGCGGTAGGCCGCCCGCGCGGTCGCCAGCAGCGGCGAGTCCTCCCGGTAGGGGAACTCCGGCGCGTCGAGCCCGTAGGTCTGCACGGTCACACCGCCACCGGCCAGGGAACCGAGAGCTCGGACCCGGTCGAGGATCTCGTGCTTGCGGCTGGTCTGCGCGGCGGTGATGGTCGAGGCCAGCGTGGCACCCTGCTCGGAGGGGCGCACGGTGCCGAGGTTGTTGGAGCTCTCCACGACGCCTGGGACGGCCAGGTTCCAGCTGATCACGCCGTTCGGGATGAGCGAGGTCAGCCGGGCGAAGCGCGCACCGGCGGCGGCGGAGAACACCCGGTCCGGCGCGTCGACCTCCTCGAGCTCGACGCGGATCTTCGGGTCGGCGATCGCGTACTCGGTGTGCAGCGCGTCGGCCAGGTCCGCCACGACGGACTCCACGGTCTGGACGTCGGCCGGGCGCAGCGCGAGCACCACCTCGGCGTCGGCCGGGATGGCGTTGTTCTGCGCGCCGCCGAAGGGCCGGGTGATCCGGGCGTCGACCTTCTCCCCCACCGCGTTCAGGGCCCGGGCGAGCAGCAGGATGGCGTTGGCCCGCTCCAGGTGGATGTCGAACTCGCAGTGGCCGCCGTTGAGGCCGCGGACCTTGAGCAGCCGAGTGGCGGAGTGCGTGTCGGGGACCGACTCCCACTCGGCCGGGACGTCGACGGTGAACGTGACGTCGCCGCTGCACCCGGCCAGGATCTCGTCGTCGACGATCCAGTTGAAGTCGATCATCCGGGTGCCGCGCAGCTGGCTGAAGTCGAACTGCGCGGCGCCGGCCTTGCCCTTTTCCTCCATGGCGGTGAGCACCGCCTCGAGGGGCGGATGCGGCAGGTCCTTGGAGTCGAGCAGCGCGAGGATGTACGACACGCCGATGCCGTTGTCCGCGCCGAGCGACGTGCCGTCGGCCTTGATCAGGTCACCGTCCACGACCAGCCGGATCGGGTCGGTGAGGAAGTCGATCTCTACGCCCTCGTCCTTCTCGCACACCATGTCGAGGTGGCCGTGGAGGATGAGCCCGGGAGCGTCCTCCAGGCCGCCCTGGCCCGGCTTGCGCACCAGGACACAGTGCTTGGCGTCCTGGACCGCCTCCAGACCCCGCTCCTGCGCGAACCGGCACACCCAGTCGGCGGCGCCCTTCTCGTTCTCCGAGCCGCGCGGGATGCCCGCCAGGGTTTCGAAGTACTTCAGGACGTCGTACGGCTCGAGCTTCTCCAGGGTGGTCATGACTGCGTTCTCCTCGACGATGGGACGGGTGCTGCAGGTGCGGGACCGGGGCCGCCGGTCGGGCTACTTGACGACACCGCGGCCGCGCGTGGTCGTCAGGGCCACCACCACGATGATCACCAGGCCGTAGACCAGGCTCTGCGCCTCCGGCGGGATGCCGATGGCGGCCGCCCCGATCGGGATCAGACTCACGGTCAGCGCGCCGAACACCACGTTGATCGGGTTCGTGATGCCGCCGGTGATGGCCGTACCGCCCACGATCGCCGACGCGATGGCGGGCAGCAGCAGATCGCTGCCCAGACCGGTGCTGGAGGCGGACCCGGACTGCGCGATGATCATCATCCCGGCGAAGCCGGCCAGCACGCCGGAGATGGCGAATGCGGCGACCTTCAGCGGTCTGGTCCGGATGCCGGCGAACAGCGCGCCGGACTCGTTGAGCCCGATCGCCGTCAGGCTCTGCCCGACGACGGTGAACCGCAGCAGCGCCCACAGCAGGACCGCCAGCAGCACCGCGACCCAGAACATCATCGGCAGGCCGGCGACGGCGTTCTCGTAGAGCGCCGTCACGGTCTCGCCGTTGCCCTCCACGTACACCGTGGTCGAGTCGCTGACGACCAGCGAGGCCGCCTGCAGGATGCCCAGCATCCCGAGGGTCAACGCGAAGCTCGGCACCTGCGTGTAGGCCACCAACCAGCCGTTGACGGCCCCGACCAGCCCGACGATCAGGATGGCCAGGATCGGCGCGACGGGGCCGATCGGACCCAGCATCTTGGCGAGCAGGATCGCCGAGAACAGCGCCATCGCTGCGTTGGACAGGTCGATCGACCCGACGTGCAGCACGATCGCCTGGGCGAGCGCGACGAGCAGCGTCGCCGTGGCGGTCTGCGCGACGACGACCAGGCCGTTGCCGCCGACGAAGCCGGGCGTCAGGATCGCCACCACCGCGAACAGGATCGCGAAGACGGCGAACGGCCCGGCGAGCTGCCAGACCCGGGTGGGGGTGACGGTCCTGCGCCGCACCGGCGTTCCGGTGCTGGCCGGTGCCGGCGGAGCTGCGTTCACGGTGTCGGTCACGGCGGTCACACCATCTTTTCCAGCAGATCGAGGGACGTGGGGTTGTCGCGGCCGGCGTCGAAGCGGGCGGTGACCTCGCCGTCCCGCATGACCAGGATCTCGTCGCCGTGGTCGAGCGCCTCCTCGAGCGTGTCGGCCAGCAGGATGAGCGCCGCACCCCTGTCCCGCGCCGCCCGGATCTGCGCGTTCAGGGTCTCCGCCGCCCCCGGGTCCAACCCGCGCAGCGGGTGGTCCAGGATCATCAGCTTGACGCCGTCCAGATGCAGCCACTTGGCCATGACGACCTTCTGGGCGTTGCCGCCGGAGAACCGGGCGAGGTCCAGATCCGGGTTGCGAGGACGGATGTCGAGGGTCTCGAACCACTCGCCGGCCAGTTTCGCCTGCGCGCGGCGACGCAGCAGGAAGCCCTTTCCGCCGGTCCGGGCCAGGGTCATGTTCTCCTTGGCGTCCAGCCCGCCGACCATGCCCTCGGTCCGCCGCTCGGCCGGCACGTACGCGATACCGGCCCGGGTCGCCTCGGCGGCGCTCCAGCTGCGGACCGTCCGGCCGTCCAGTTCGAACGTCCCGGCGTCGAACGGTTCGACACCGAACAGGGCGCGGCACAGCGACTCCCGACCGGAACCCAGAGTGCCGACGATGGTGACGCAGTGACCGGGCCGGACGTCGAAGGAGACGTCCCGGTACTCCCCCTTGCGGGTCAGCCCGGACACCGACAGCACCGGCGCCGCGGTGTTCCCGCGGGCGGCATCCGGGCGCCTGGTCGCGGTGGCTGCATGCCCGATCATCAACCGGAACAGGTCGTCCTCGGTCACCTCGTCCTTGGCCACGTCGGCGACGAGCTCGCCGGTGCGCATGACGACGATCCGGTCGCAGATGCGCATGATCTCGTCGAGCCGGTGCGACACGAAGATCACCGAACCGATGTGCTTGAGCTGCGCGATCTCCCGCTCGAGGATCGCCGTCTCGTTCCGCTCCAGCACCGATGTCGGCTCGTCCAGGATGACGATCGGGCTGGCGTGGGTCCGCTCGTCGACCCGGAGCGCCCGCGCGATCTCCACCATCTGCCGGTCGACGAAGGACAGCTCCGACACGGTCGCGCGCGGGTCGATGCGGGCGCCGACCCTGGCCAGCACCTGCTCGGCCTCGCGGTTGAGCCGGCCCCAGCGGTACCAGCCGTACCGGGTGGCCGCGTCCTGCGAGCCGAGGGCGTTCATGGCGATGTTCTCGGCCACCGACAGGTTGGTCAACAGCGACTGCTCCTGGTGCACGACGCCGAACCCGGCCGCCACCGCGTCCTGCGGGCGGCGGAACCGCACCGGCCGGCCGGACACCTCGATGGTCCCGGAGTCCGGCTCGTGCAGGCCGGTCAGGATCTTCAGCAGCGTCGACTTGCCGGCGCCGTTCTCGCCGATGAGCCCGACCACCTGGTTGCGGGGGATCTGCAGCGACAGGTTCCGGACGGCCGTGACCGGGCCGAACGACTTCGAGATCCCGGTCAGGGTCAGCGCCGGCGCGTCCGAGGTCTCCGGCGTCCTGGTGAGCGGCTTGCTCATTTCACGATCCTCAGTCTGCTGCGCAGCGGCCACGCCGCCGCCACGATGGCCAGGATGAGCACCAGGCCGGAGACGCCCGACCGGTAGCCGGGGTCGACACCGGCCAGCAGCAGGCCGTTGTTCAGGATGGTCAGCAGGAAGACCCCGAGAACGGTGCGCAGGATCCCGCCCCGACCGCCCGCCAGCGACGTGCCGCCGATCACGACGGCCGCGATCGTCAGGAACAGCGTGCTGCTGCCCGCCGCACCGCTGGCACCGACGGAGGGCGTCCCCTGGCCGAGCTGCAGGATGGCGAGGATGCCGGCCAGTCCACTGAAGGCGCCGGCCAGGACGAACACGTAGAGCTTGATGCGGCGCACCGGGATGCCGTTGCTGCGCGCGATGTCCTCGTTGTTGCCGATCGCGTAGGCGAACCGGCCGAGCTTGGTGTACCGGGTGACGACGACGCCGAGCACGGCCACCACGACCGCCAACCAGAACGAGTGCGGCAGGCCGAGCAGGTTCCGGGTGGGCCACTGCGCGGCGGCGTCCGACAGGTTCGGTTGCGCGCTGGTGCCGAACAGGATGATGCCGATGCCCAGACCGACGAACCAGACGCCCAGCGTCACGATGAAGGAGGGCACCTTCAGCCGGGTGTGGATCAACCCGTTGACGGCACCGAGCGCGGCACCGACCAGGACCGCGAGCACGAACGACAGGAAGCCCAGGTCGGTGGGGCTCTCCACGCCGCCCCGCAGGTGCAGCGTGGTCAGGATGAACGTCATGCCGGCGGCTCCCATGACGCCCTCGACCGACAGGTCGATGCAACCCATGAGGATGACCAGCGTGGCGCCGACGCCGACGATGAGCGGCGTCGCTGCCTGGTCCAGGACCTTCTGCAGGTTCCCGACCGACAGGAAGGTGCTCGGGTTCAGCGCCCCGAACACCACGACGAGGACGACGAGGGCGCCGACCTCGCCGAGGCTGCGGATCTCGAACCTCCGACGGTGGGCGACCGGCGCCGTGCCGGTGGCGGCCGGCTGCCGGTGGTCCTGGGTGACCGGGTTCGCCATCGGCGTACTCCCCATTTCGCGACGGTGCGGGTGCAGGACAGGGAACCGGTCGCGGGCCGGCGACGTGCATCGCCGGCCCGCGAGTGGTCACAGGGAGCTGCGGTGCTCGCAGCTCGACGGGCTCCGGATCAGGACGGGAGCTTCTCCGGGCCCTGCCCGACCAGCGGGGTGGGCTCGACCGACCACGGGTCCTTGGCGTTCACCAGGGTGTCGACCCAGCCGGCCACGTCGTTGTCCCACTTCGTGTACTGCTCGAAGTCCTTGGGCGTGGCGCAGACCAGCTTGAACAGGCTGTCCCGCTTCTCGTGCGGCAGGGTCGACGGGTCGATCTTTCCGGTGGCCGCCAGGTAGGCGGTGTAGAGGCCGATCGAGGCCGCCATGAACCCGCGGTGGAAGGTCTCGCCGACCACCGGGCTGTTCGGCTGCTTCATCAGCGAGACCACGTCGGGGTACAGGCCGTCCGAGACGTACTTGATCTTGTCGTAGACGTTGGCCTTCTTGGTCGCCTGCGTGGCACCGATGATCATGGCGTCGTCCGCGGCCCAGATCCCGTCGATCTGGTTCGGGTACTTGGTGAGCAGGTTCTGCGTCACCGACAAACCGAGCTGCGGGTCCCAGTTGGCCGGCTGCAGATCGAGCAGCTTGATGTTCGGGTAGGCCTTGAGCGCGTTCTTGAAGCCGGCGACACGGGTCTGCGACGTGGTGCTGTCCAGCACGCCGGCCAGGCCGACGACATTGCCCTTGCCGCCGAGACTCTCGGCCAGCGCCTTGCCGGTGCACTCGCCGCTCTCGACGCCGGAGTACTTCTGGAAGGCGACGAAGTTGTTGCCGACGTCCCAGGGCTCGAGGTTGTCCGGCTTGTTCCACCAGATCGTGACGTAGCCGCCGGCCTGCTTGACGGCGTCGACGATCGGCTTGGCGTCGGAGCTGGCCACGGTGTTGACCATCACCACGGCCTTCTTGCCGCGCGCCAGAATCGCCTGGATCTTGCTGATCTCGGTCTGGCTGGAGCCCTGCGAGTCCACGACCTCCAGCGGCACCCCGAGCTTGGCCGAGAGCGCCTTCGCGCCCTCGATCATCGAGGCCATGTACGGATTGGTGGTGTTGATCACCGAGGCCACGAGCACGAGGTCGTCCTTGGCGATGGGGGCCGCGGAACTGCCGCCCCCGCTGCCGCTGTCGCTGGAGGCGTTCGTCTTCGAACAGCCGGCCAGCAGCAGGGTGGCCGCCGTGACGGCCGCCGCGATCCGCGCCAGGCGTCGTCGGGAGGTGCGGTGCATGGGTTCTTCTTTCGGGTCGGTGGTGGGCACGGCCGGAAGGCGGTCAACTGCATGGAAATGCGACGCCCGAATGTCGATGACCAATTGTTGCGACTCGGGGGCGACTGTGTCAAGGCTCACGATCGAGCCGTGACCTGCGAGGACGCTGTCGCGACGGTGGTGTCACCGCCGCGGAATGGGCGCGACGCAGCGGTTCCGCACCGTCGCGCGCGCTCCCGCGGGCGGGACGGCGCGACTGCTCAGCGGAATGTCCGGAAGAACGTCCGCACGTCGTCGACGTAGGTGTCCGGCACCTCGAGCGGCGCGAAGTGGCCGCCCTCGTCGTGCACGCGGTACTGCTGCAGGTTGAAGTAGCGCTCGGTCCACTTACGCGGGGGCTTGTAGATCTCACCGGGGTAGATGCCCACCGCAGTCGGCGCCGTGACCACCGGGAAGCCCTCGTGGGAGGGCCGCCAGGGGTTGCCTCTGCACTCCCAGTAGTACCGCGACGAGGTTCCGCCGGTGTTGGTCAGGAAGTACACCGCGGCCGTGGTGACCAGGTCCTCCTTGGGCCACACCCGCTCGAAGGCCTCGGTCCCGACGCCGCGCTCGGCCAGGCCCCAGAAGTAGCGCTTCTCGGTGATCCAGGCCAGCTGGCCCGCGGGCGAGTCGGCGACCAGCGCGGCCAGCGTCTGCGGCTTGGTCAGCTGCATCTCGCCGTAGCCGCTCTCGTTCTCCACGAACAGCTTTCCGCGCTCGAACCAGCCGTCCTCGCCCTCGCCGTACTGGTCGGCGGCCGGCAGGCCGAGCACCGGGTCGTAGGCCACGTCCGGCGGTGCGTCCGGGTGCTCGGCCAGGTAGTGGCTCAGTTGCGCCGGGAAGTGCGTGTACAGACCGAACAGGTCGTCGGCGTACTTGTGGCCGTGCTGCTGCGCGATCAGCGCGCCCCAGTCGCCACCGGCGGTGGCGTACTTCTCGTACCCGAGCACGTCCTTCATCAAGGTGTTCTCGAGGTCCGCGGTGTGCCAGAAGTTCCAACCGGTCTCGGTCAGCGGCGAGGAGAAACCGTAGCCGGGCAGGGAGATCAGCACGACGTCGAACGAGTCGGCGGGATCCCCGCCGTAGCTCGCCGGGTCGGTCAGCGGACCGATCACCTTGCGCAGGTCCCAGAACGTCCACGGCCAGCCGTGGTGCAGCAGCAGGGGCATCGGGTTCGGTCCCTTGCCCCTGGCGTGGATGAAGTGCAGCGGCACGCCCATCAGGTCGACCTTGAAGTTCGGCAGCTCGTTCATCCGCCGCTCGACGTCGCGCCAGTCGTACTCGTTGATCCAGTAGTCGACCAGCTGGCGGTGGTAGGCGGAGTTGTAGCCGTACCGCCAGTCGTCGTTGGCGAAGTCCTGGGGGAAGCGGGTCCGGCGCAGGCGCTCGTTCATGTCCTGGAGGTCGGCCTCCGGGATCGAGATGGTGAAGCTCTGCACGTCGTGGTCGTCGGTGGCCACGGGGTCTCCCGTCTGTGGGCGGCGCCGGTCGGCGGGTGCACCGGTGCGGGTCGGAGGTGGTGGGACGGCGCGTGGTCGGCCCGGTCCGGGCCCGGCCACGGGGGGTGGCGCGGTGGATGCCGGCGGGGCGGTTGCCTTGCGCGGCCGGCGCCGGCGCGGCCGGGCGATCAGCCCACAGTGCGGGCGTCCTGCGGCACGCCGGTGCTGCCAGGGATCGGGCAGGACCCGTGGTGCGGGAGCGCGGAGGCGGACGGACGGTCGGCCGTCACGGATCTCGGACGGGGTACCGGGTGGACCACAGCGTCTCCTTCACCATCACGACGTCGGAATGGAGGACGCGATCTGCATATTCATGCATCGCGCGGGTGGTGATGCACATGAATATGACCGAAGCCTGGCGCGGTGTCAAGGCATGCAAAGATCGGCCTCCGGGAGCGGCGCGGACCCGCGCGCGCCCCGGACACACACCCCGGTACCCGGACGCGGGGACACGGCGATCTGGCACCCGCGGTGCCGGCCGCACCTGCCTCGGTCGGGCGGTGACCAGGGGCGGTGACCAGGGGCCATCACCAGGGGCCGGGCCGGCGGTGCGTGCGCCGGCGGCTCGACGGGGTCAGGCCAGGGTGCGGGCGGCCGCGTCCGTCACCACGGCCTGCAGCGACCCGGTCCGCCGCAGCACCGCGCGCTGGCGGTCCGCGCCGGTGCCGTCGTGCAGCAGCCGCTGCACGGCGTCGTGGACGCGGTCGGCGTCGTCCCGGCCCAGGGCCGGCTCGACCAGCTGCACCAGGGCGGCCAGCACGTCGCCGGCGGGTCGCAGTCCGGCCCCGCGCGGGTCGACCAGCTCCCCGGACAGGCCGTCACGGGCGGCGCGCCAGGTGGCCGCCCGCAGCAGCTCCGGCCGGAGCTCCGGCACGGGGACGCCGCTGCGCCACTGCTGCGCCAGGACGTCGACCAGGCCCCGGATCAGCAGGGCGACGAGGACGGAGTCCGCCACGTCGGTGCAGACGTCGGCCACCCGCACCTCGACGGTGTCGTACCGGCGGGACAGCCGGGCGTCGAAGTAGACCATCCCGTCGTCCAGGGCGGCTCCGGTGGCGACCAGGTCGGCGACCGCCCGGTCGTACCCCTGCGCGTCACCGAAGCCGGTCGCCGGTCCCGCGCTGGGCCAGGACCCCCAGGCCAGCGTGCGGTAGCTGGCGTAACCGGTGTCCTGGCCCTGCCAGAACGGCGAGTTGGCCGACAGCGCGCGCAGCACCGGCAACCACGGGGCGATCCGGTCCAGCACGCCAACACCCTCGTCCCGGGACGCCACCTCGACGTGGACGTGCTCGCCGCAGGCCAGCTGCTGGCGGGCGAGCACGCCGAACTCGCGGTGCATGCGCCGGTACCGTTCGTCGGCGGTGGGGGTCGGCTGCACCGGCAGCGGGCTGGTCGCCAGGGCCACCAGCCGGACCCCGGTGGCCTGCGCGGCGGCCGCCGCCCGGCCACGCCGCGAGCGCAGGTCGCGCAGCAGCTCCCCGGCGTCGTCGGTCGGCGCCGAACCGATCTCGGCCTGCTCCCGCTTGAACTCCTTCTCGACCGGCTCGTCGTCGCCGGGCGCGGCCCGGCGGGCCACGTCGATGACCGCGGGGGCGGCGGGAGCGGGGCGGCCGTCGTCCGCGGCCAAGAGCAGCAGCTCCTCCTCGACCCCCATGGTGCGCGTCGTCACGGCGACAGTCTGCCCAGCCCGACGGCGCGACCCGCCGGCGGCTCACCGGCCGGCCGGCACGGCCTCCTGTCGCCGCACCCGGCCCGAGGACAGCGCGAGGGTGCCGACGAACCCGACCGCCAGCGCGACCAGGACGCCGAGATTGGCGAACGCCCAGCCGCCCTCCCGGCCGCCGAGACCGAACGGGCCGAGCAGGTACCCCTGCCAGTCCAGCCAGCCGGCGGCGGAGTTCGTCACCAGTCCCCAGCCGAGCGCCGTCCCGATCACCACCAGCAGGACGGCGGCCCACCGGACGGATCCGTAGCGGCCCCGCGCGTCGTAGAGGTCTGCCTCGGCGTAGTCGCGCCGGCGCAGCAGGATGTCGGCCAGCACCACGCCGCACCATGCGGAGACCGGCACTCCGAGGGTGATCAGGAACCCGGTGAACTGCGCCTGGAAGTCGCTGTGCGCCAGGAAGACCACGTACACCGCGCCGACGATCATGATCAGTCCGTCGACCAGCGCCGCCTGGTAGCGCCGCAGCGGGACACCGAGCGAGAGCAGGGCCAGGCCCGACGAGTAGATGTCCAGCACCGCGCCGCCGACCAGGCCGAGCACGGCGACGACCACGAAGACGACCAGGAACCAGGTCGGCAGCAGCTCCGCCAGCGCGCCGATCGGGTCGGCCCCGATCGCCGTCGACAGCTCGCCGGACGACCCGGCCAGCAGGGCGCCGAAGACGACCAGCAGCGCAGGTGCCACCGCGCCGCCGAGCGTGGTCCAGCCGACGATGCCGCGCGCGGATGCGGATCGCGGCAGGTAGCGCGAGTAGTCGGCGGCGGCGTTGACCCACCCGAGGCCGAAGCCGGTCATGACGAACACGAAGCCACCGAGGAACGCCGTGCCGGAGCCGGAGGGCAGCGACGAGACCGCGGACCAGTCGATGTGCCGGACCACGAGCACGGCGTAGACCACCGTCAACACGCCGGTGACGACGGTGATCCACCGTTGCATCCGCATGATGACGTCGAACCCGGCGACGCCGCCGGCGATGGTCAGCGCCACCACGACGATCATGGCGACGACCTGCACCGGAGCGCCGGATCCCCACCCCAGCCGGCCGAAGACCGTCGCGGTGGCCAGGGTGGCCAGGATGATCAGCACCGTCTCCCAGCCGACGGTCAGGATCCACGAGATCAGCGACGGCAGCCTGTTGCCGTGCACGCCGAAGGCCGCCCGGGACAGGACCATCGTCGGCGCCGAACCGCGCCGGCCGGCCACCGCGATGAAGCCGCACAGCAGGAACGACACCGTGACACCGACCAGGCCGATGACGGTGGCCTGCCAGAACGACACCCCGAAGCCGAGGACGAAGGACCCGTACGAGAGCCCGAGCACCGACACGTTCGAGCCGAACCACGGCCAGAACAGGTCCCTGGGGCGGCCCTTGCGCTCCTCGTCGGCGATGACGTTGATGCCGTTGGCCTCGATCACCCCGGTGCCGGCCGCCGTGCCCGCGGTCGCCGTGCCGGTGCCGACCGGCACCGATCCCGTGTTCCCCATGCCGACTCCTGTCCCGCGGGGTGCAGCGTGCGTGTGCTGCTGCGGCGCTGCCAGGCATTGTGCTCGCCGCAGCGGTCCGCGGACCCTCCGGCATCCGGGGCGCCGGCACCGCCCGCGTCCGTCGCCGCGCGCCCGGGCGGCACTCCGGACGCGCCGCGCCCGGCCGGTGCTGCAGCCTCCCGGCGTGCCCGTCGGGCCGTGTTCTGTTCTCATGGTCCGGATCGCCGGGTCCCGTCCCGGGACGACGCCGAGGAGGCAGCGTGAGCATCGACCGTCCCCGCACCCCCGGCGCGCCGCACCGGCGCCGCGCCGGCCGCCTGCTCCGGTCGGTGACCGCCGCCGCCCTCGCGGCCGGTGCCGTGCTGCTGTCCCCCGACGTCGCCGCAGCGGCCCCGGCGCCCGCGCCGGCCTCGCCGGTGGCGCCAGTGGCGGCCTCCCCGGTGGCGCCCGCGGCGGCCTCGCCGGCGGCGCCGGCCACGGTCCGCGCCGCAGCGGCCGGGCCGGCCGTCCGGTTCGTGATCGGGCCCGGCCGGCGCGGGTTCGACTCCTCGCACGTCGAGACACCGGCGCAGCTCGCCTGCCTGCGCAACGCCGGCTACGCGTTCACGATGATCCACGTGACCGGCACCGCCTGGCGCGCCGAACTGGCGGCGGCCAAGGCCATCACCATGCACGCGGTGCTCTACCAGGGCTACGACCCGTCGGCGTGGCCCACCGCCACGATGGGGACCGAGCGCGGGACGATCGTCGCCCAGAAGGCCCGCCAGGCCGGGTACCCGGCCGGCGCCCAGATCTTCCTCGACCTGGAGGACACCACGACGGCCTCGGCCGCGACCCTCCGGACCTGGGTGGCGAACTGGGCCAGGGCGGTCTCCGTCCGCGGGTACGTGCCGGCCGTCTACGTCGGCGTCCCGCAGCGGTTGACCGCGGCGCAGATCTCCGCTCTGCCCGGCGTGCAGGTCTTCTGGCGGTCCGCGTCCGGGTCGGCGCCGCAGGTCGCCCGCGGGTACGTCGTCCGGCAGACCGCCGTCCTCAAGGGCGCATGCCGGATCCCCGGCGGCATCGACACCGACGTCTCCGGGACGGACGCCGCCGGGCACCGGCTGATCGGCCAGGGGTGACGCCGGCGCCACCCGGGAGAGCGGTGCGCACCTCGATCCGGTGATGCTGCGTCGTGCGCTGCGTGACGACCCGCGCGTCCTGCCAGACTTCGGGGCGACGACGACACGGCGACCGAGCCGGGTGGCGACCACGGACGGAGGGGTGGGCGGTGGACACGACCGGGACCCGGACCACCGGCCTCGCGGCCCAGCGGGGCCCGGCGGAGTCGGTCGACACGACCCGGCCGGTGACGTCGCGGCTGTCCGTCGCCGCCGACCTGCTGTCGGTGCGCGAGGTGGGTCCGTGGCTGCGGGACCTGCTGGCCGCGACCGGTGCGGACGAGGGCGCACGGCTGCTCGCCCGGCTGGAGCTGGCGGTGCACGAGGTGTGCACCAATGCGGTGGACCACGCCGATCTGGCGCCGACCGACCGCATCCGGCTGGTGGGCCGGGTGCACCCGCACCGGGTGGTCGTCGCGGTGTCCGACGAGGGCCGGCCGTTCGACGGGGCCGACGCCCCCGAACCGGTGGCCGGCGTCGCGCAGGTCCGCGGGTACGGGCTGATGATCGTCCGGCAGCTGGTCGACGAGGTGGCCTACCGCCGCACCGGTACCTGGAACACCTGGCTGCTCACCCTGCATCGCTGAGCAGCCCGTCGCACGCCGGGCGACCCGGCCGCGCGGGCCCTAGCCTGACCGCCATGCCGGCCGCTGCTCCCGTCCCGACCGCCCACCGTGCCGGCCGACGACCGGCGCCCGGCCCGGCAGCCGCCCGCACGCCGGAGCCGGCGTGACCCCGGAACCGCGCACCCGCGCCGAGCGACGCCGGGACACCCTGGACCGGCTGGAACGGGACGTCGACCTGTGGGTCGCGACGGCGTCGGCGCGGGGTGTCCCGTACCTGGTGCCGCTCTCGTTCGACTGGGACGGCGAGGCCGTCTGGCTGGCCACCCCGGCCGACAGCCCGACCGGCCGGAACCTGGCGGCCGGCCGGTCCGTTCGACTGGCGCTGGGCCACACCCGCGACGTCTGCACCATCGACGGCGACGTCACGGTGCTGCCGATCGACGCGCGGAGCCGGGAGGAGGGTGACCGCTTCGCCGCGCGGACCGGCTTCGACCCGCGCACGCTGTCGACGCCGTACCGCTGGTTCCGCATCGTCCCCCGCCGGATCCAGGCCTGGCGCGAGGTCGACGAGCTGCCCGACCGTGAGCTGCTGCGCGACGGCACCTGGCGGGCCTGACGACCCGCACCCGGTCCCGAGCACCGCGCACCGCCCCGCGCGTCCCACGCCCGCCGACAGATGGAGACCCGATGAGCACCGCCGCCGCCGCCGGCACCGCAGCCCACGACGCGGACAGCCACGACCTGATCCGGGTGCTCGGCGCCCGCGAGAACAACCTCAAGGACGTCAGCCTCGAACTGCCCAAGCGCCGGCTCACCGTCTTCACCGGGGTCTCCGGCTCGGGCAAGAGCTCGCTGGTGTTCAGCACGATCGCCGCGGAGTCGCAGCGCCTGATCAACGAGACCTACAGCGCCTTCCTGCAGGGCTTCATGCCCACGCTGGCCCGGCCGGACGTCGACCTGCTCGAGGGCCTGACCACCGCGATCATCATCGACCAGGAGCGGATCGGCGCCGACCCGCGGTCCACGGTCGGCACTGCCACGGACGCGAACGCGCTGCTGCGCATCCTGTTCAGCCGGCTGGGCGACCCGCACATCGGCTCGTCGCAGGCGTACTCGTTCAACGTCGCGTCGATTAGCGGCGCCGGCGCGGTGTCCGTGCAGCGCGGCGGCGAGACCGTCAAGGAGCGGCGCAGCTTCAGCATCACCGGCGGCATGTGCCCGCGCTGCGAGGGCCGCGGCTCGGTCACCGACATCGACTTGTCCGCCCTCTACGACGACACGAAGTCGCTGAACGAGGGCGCGATCCGGATCCCCGGCTACAGCATGGACGGCTGGTACGGCCGCATCTTCCGCGGCAGCGGCTTCTTCGACCCGGACAAGCCGATCCGCGCGTACACCAAGCGCGAACTGCGGGACCTGCTGCACCGGGAACCGACCAGGGTCAAGGTCGACGGCATCAACCTGACCTACGAGGGATTGCTCCCGAGGATCCAGAAGTCCTACCTGAGCAAGGACGTCGACTCGCTGCAGCCGCACATCCGGGCCTTCGTGGAGCGTGCGGTCACCTTCACCACCTGCCCCGAGTGCGACGGCACCCGGCTGTCGGAGGCGGCCCGGTCGTCGAAGATCGACGGCGTCAGCATCGCGGACGCCTGCCGGATGCAGATCAGCGACCTGGCCGCGTGGCTGCAGGATCTCGACGAACCGTCCGTCGCTCCGCTACTCTCGACCTTGCGGCGGTCGCTGGACTCCTTCGTCGAGATCGGCCTGGGCTACCTGTCTCTGGAGCGCCCCTCCGGCACGCTGTCCGGCGGCGAGGCGCAGCGGATCAAGATGATCCGCCATCTCGGGTCGTCGCTCACCGACGTGACGTACGTCTTCGACGAACCCACGGTCGGCCTGCACCCCCACGACATCCAGCGGATGAACGAGCTCCTGCTGCGCCTGCGGGACAAGGGCAACACCGTGCTGGTCGTCGAACACAAACCCGAGACCATCGCGATCGCCGACCACGTCGTGGACCTGGGGCCCGGGGCCGGCGCGGCCGGCGGCACCATCTGCTTCCAGGGCACCGTCGAGGGACTCCGGGCCAGCGGCACGCTCACCGGCCGACACCTGGACGACCGCGCGACGCTGAAGCCCTCGGTGCGGACGCCGACCGGGGTGCTGCCCATCCGCGGCGCCACCGCGCACAACGTCCGGGACGTGGACGTCGACATCCCGCTCGGCGTGCTGGTCGCGGTGACCGGCGTGGCCGGCTCCGGCAAGAGCTCGCTGATCCACGGCTCGGTGTCCGGTCGCGACGGCGTCGTGTCGGTCGACCAGAGCGGCATCCGCGGGTCGCGCCGCAGCAACCCGGCCACCTACACCGGACTGCTGGAGCCGATCCGCAAGGCCTTCGCCAAGGCCAACGGCGTGAAACCGGCCCTGTTCAGCGCCAACTCGGAGGGCGCCTGCCCGAACTGCAACGGCGCCGGCGTGGTGTACACGGACCTGGCGATGATGGCCGGCGTCTCGACCCCGTGCGAGGTCTGCGAGGGCAAGCGGTTCGACGCGTCGGTGCTGGAGTACCGGTTCGGCGGCAGGGACATCAGCGAAGTGCTCGCCATGTCCGCCGCCGACGCGCTCGAGTTCTTCGGCAGCGGCGACGCCCGCACCCCCGCGGCGCACACAGTCCTGGCCCGGCTGGTCGACGTCGGCCTCGGGTACCTGTCCCTGGGCCAGCCGCTGACCACGCTGTCCGGTGGTGAGCGGCAACGCCTCAAGCTCGCCGCCCGGATGGTCGAGAAGGGCGGCGACCCGGCGGTGTACGTCCTCGACGAACCCACCACCGGCCTGCACCTGGCCGACGTCGCGCAGCTGCTCGCGCTGCTCGATCGGCTGGTGGACTCCGGACGCTCGGTCATCGTCATCGAGCACCACCAGGCCGTCATGGCCCATGCCGACTGGATCATCGACCTGGGGCCCGGGGCCGGACACGACGGCGGCCGGGTGGTCTTCGAGGGCACTCCGACCGACCTCGTCGCCGCCCGGTCCACGCTCACCGGGGAGCACCTGGCCGCCTACCTGGCGCGCTGACCGCCCACCCGGCACCGTCCACCGACCGACCTCGCGACCCTCCGTCCGACGCGCGGCTTGCTGGATGGCTGCATCCCGGGTCTAGACTCAGCACCGTGCAGACGGATCCGGTGGCGGACGTGCTCGAGATCGTGGGCGACCGGTGGGCGCTGCGCGTGGTGCGGGACGTCGCACTCGGTCTCCGCCGGTTCGACGACCTGCACCGCAGCACGGGCGCCCCGCGGACCGTGCTGGCCGACCGGCTGCGCCGGTTGACCGACGCCGGAATCCTGTCGCCGCGCAGCTACCGGGTGCCCGGCGCCCGGACCCGGTCCGAGTACGCCCTGACCACGGCGGGCGTGGACCTGCTGCCCGTGCTGGCCGCCCTGTCGGACTGGGGCGAGCGCCACCGCCCGGGCGGCGGCGAGCCGGAGATCGTCTACCGGCACATCGGGTGCGGCGGCCGGGTCACCGCGACCCTGCAGTGCGAGTGCGGCCGCACCACGGCCCCGGGCGACCGACTCGTCGCCCAGGTGAACCGCTGATCCCGCCGTCCCGGTCGAGCCGCGACCGGGTCACCACCGTCCCACCGGGGCTCCACCGCAGTCCCACGACCGACACCGACCTTTCCCGACCGTGTCCCGAGCACGGCCTCGAACCCCAGGAGCACCGATGACCCTGCCCGCCACCGGCGACGCCACCTTCGGCCGGGACGTCCTGGCCGCCGCCGAACCCGTCCTGGTCGACTTCACCGCCGGCTGGTGCCCGCCCTGCGTCATGGTGAAGCCGGCCCTGGAACGGATCGCCGCCGACCTGGCCGGCCGCCTGCGGGTGGTCACGCTGGACGTCGACCAGCACCCCGGGACGGCCGCCCGCTACCGGGTTCTCGGCCTGCCGACGCTGGCGCTGTTCGTCGGCGGCGAACTGGTCACCCAGCTGACCGGTGCTCGGCCGCGGGCGGCCATCCTGGCCGCCGTGGAACCGCACCTGGCGGCGGCCGCAGCTCGCTGACCCGCCGGGCTCGCGGCCGGGACGCCGGTCGCGGCGCCCGGTCCGGCGTCAGACGCCGCGCAGCAGGACCAGCGTGCAGTCGTCGGAGGCCGCCGTGCCGTCGGCGTGCTGGTCCACCGCGGCCAGCAGCGCCGGACCGAGCACGTCCACCGGCAGGGCCGCGGACTCGGCGAAGACCTGCTCCAGCGTGTCGTACCCGAACTGCGCGCCGGTCGGCCCCTGCTGGTCGACGAGCCCGTCGGATCCGATGAGCAGCAGGTCCTCCCGCCCCAGCGGCACCGCCTGGGTGCGGCCGCGGCTGTCCGGGACCACCCCGAGCGGCGGCATGGTCGCGGGCACGGTGCTGCACCGGTCACCCGCCCAGGACAGCACCGGCGAGTGCCCGGCGTTGCACAGCAGCGCCGCCGGCCGGCCCGGCCGGTGCACGCCGATGGTCATGGTGACGAACAGCCCGATGTCGCTGAGGAAGTCGTAGAGCTCCCGGCCGACGGCGGCGAGCGCGCCCGCCGGGTCGTCGTCCGCGTGGGTGTGGAAGGCGACACGCACCGCGCTGATCGCCCTGGTCATCACCACCGCGGCCGGCAGGCCCTTGCCGGCCACGTCACCGACCGCGAACCACAGTGCGCCACCCACGTTCTCGAACGCGATGAAGTCCCCGCCGGCCTGCCGGGCCGGGCTGGTGTGGGTGAAGATCCGCAGCCCCGGCACGTCCGGCGGGCTGGTCGGCAGCACGGCCTGGGCCAGCGTGCAGGCCAGCTGGTGCTCCCGCTCGATCGCGGCCCGCTGCACCCCTGCGCGGTGCAGCCGGGTCAGGGTGACCATCTTCTCCGCGGCCGCCACCACGGCCTCGATCAGCTGCAGGTCGCCGGTCGAGTACTCGGGCCCGCCCAGCCGCGCCACGCCCAGCACCGCACCGGTCACCGGGCCGCAGGCGCCGACCACCGCGGTACCGCCGAAGATCGGTACGGATCGCGGCTCGGCCACGAGACCGGCCGGCAGGCCGGCCATCCGACGGGTGAGCGTGCCGACGGCCGCCGCGTCCCCGACCGAGGTGACGGCACCGTCGTGCAGCAGCACGGCGCAGTCCGACCGGGTGAGCTCCACGGCGACGTCGAGGATGGTCTGCAGCGCCGAGTCCTCGTCCAGCGAGCCGACCGGCACCTCGATGAGCGCCCGCAGGTCGGCGATCCGGTCGTTGGAGTCGACCAGCTCCTCGACGACCCGGTTGCGCGACTCCTCGAGCGAGCGCACCAGCTCCCACGCCCGGTCGAGCACGGAGAGGCTGTCCGGGCCCACGCGCTCGTCCGCCGCCGCCGGGCTGCTCACGACGCCGCCTTCTCGACGGCGCTGAGCAGCTCGGCGACGTGCGCCTGGGTCAGGTGGTCGGTCCACATCGACTCGGTGAGGTTCTCGGCGATGACCAGGTTCTGCTGCGGCGCGTACTGCAGCGTCGCCTGGCCGCCGTTGTGGCCGATCGAGCTGTAGACCTTGACCCCGTTCCTCGTCGAGCACGGGCAGACCGGGAACGCGCCGAGACCGGTGTTGAACCGGTTGCCGATGTCGAGCATCCGGCCGAGAGACTCCTTGTCCAGCACGGTCCCGCGCCGGTAGAGCGCGTCGCCCCAGCGCAGCAGGTCCGGCACCGTCGAGACGACGCCGCCGGCCGAGAAGCCCGCCCAGCCCGCGGTCGGCGTCACGTCCAGGTGGCTGTCGGTCATCCCGGCCGGCCCGAAGACGCGCTGCTGCAACAGTTCCGCGTAGCCCGTACCGGAGAGCTGCTCGTCCAGCAGGCCGAGCGTGAGGTAGCCGGAGTTGGAGTAGCCGACCTGGCTGCCGGGCGTCCACTGCAGCGGCTGGTGGAGGACGAGCTGCAGCGCGGTCTGCGGCGTCAGCGCACTCCCCTTCACGGCGGCGTACCCGGGCGTGGTGTCGTACGGCTGGACACCGGCCGTGTGGTTGAGCAGCTGGCGGACGGTCACCTTGCCGACGTAGGGCAGCCCCGGCACCTCGCCGATCGCCGGCAGCGGGTCGTCGAGGCCGATCCTGCCCTCGTGGACGAGCTGCAGGGTGATCGCCGAGGTCATGGTCTTGGTGATCGAGGTGACGGGGAACGTCCCTGACGGGTCGAGAGCCGAGCCGTCGGTGGCCTTGCCGCTCACCAGGACGAGCTGGGAGCCGTCCGCGAACCGCACGCCGAGCTGCACGCCCGCGACACCGCGCGCGGACCGCCAGCTGTCGACCGCCGCCTGCACCTTGGCGGTCGCGGCCGACGCGGCACCACCGGCCACCGGCGCGGCGCCGGCCGGGGACGAGCCGCCACCGTCGCCCGTCGAGGCAGGACCGGCGGACGGCGCCGCGGCGGACGGCGCTGCCGCGGAGGCTGCGGCGACCGGCGCCGCTGCACCCGCCCCACCGGCCGGCTGGGCAGCGGCTCCTGCGTCGGTGCCCGAGGTCGCGGTGCCGTCGCCGGCGAAGTCGACCTGGTCCGGCTTGGCCGACGGCGCCGGCGGGAGGGCCAGCGAGTCGCCGGCGTCGGCCGCGCCGGCCGCGCCCGCCGAGGACGCCGAGGACGCCGAGGACGCCGACGTCCCGGCCGCGGCGGGCGCCGGCACCACGACGTCCACCACCAGTAGCGCGACGACCGCGCCGAGCACCATGGACCGCACCGACGAGACCCGACGCGGCACCCACCGCCCCCAGCGCTGCCCCCACCGGCGCAGCACGGCCGGGTCGTCGCGGCCCGGCCACCACTGCGCGGGCCGCCCGGCGGCGTGGTCCTCCACCCGTCCGAACAGCACCGACAGCACCACGACGAGCGGGAACACCACCAGCAGCACAGCGACCCTCGGGATGCCGGGCGCGAACTCGGCCCGCAACCAGTAGGCGCCGACGATCGCGATGGGGTGCCAGAGGTAGACGGTGATCGAGCGACGGCCCAACCAGGCGACGACGGGTGCGAAGAACCGGTGCGACGTCGCCCGCCCTATCCACCGCTCCCCGGCCAGGAACAGCCCCAGCCAGCCGACGCCCACGAACAGCAGCAGGGGGTACGAGTCGTTCACCACGAGCGTCGCCGGGTGCACCACCTGCACCCAGACGACCGCCGCCGCCCCGCCGATCGCGGCCCACTCCAGCCGCCCGAGCCGGTCGACCGTGCGCAGCGCGCCGTCGCTGTGGCTGAAGCCGAGCACCCAGAAGAAGCTGAACGTGGCGAGGTCGCCGAGGTAGTACTTGGCCACCGCGAAGCCCGGCGGCGCCATCCCGGGATTGCGGATGAGGAAGTCGACGACGAAGACGGCCGCCAGGGGGACGAGCAGGACCCGCAGTCCCCACCTGCGGTGCGCGCGCCGCAGCAGCGGCGACAGCAGCAACAGCCACAGGTAGCAGCGCAGGTACCACAGCGGCGCCGACGCCCAGCCGGCCTCCCAGGCCGAGCCGTGCGGGTCGACCAGCGGGAAGACCCAGGCCACCAGGGACAGCGGGTGCAGCGCGGTCTCCGGCGACGGGTCCAGCCGCTGCACCAGCACCAGCACGCTGAGCACCACGGCACCGAAGACCCAGAACGGCAGCAGCAGCCGCCGGAGCCGGCCGCGCAGCAGCTCCCGCCACGGGCGCCGGTCGAGGCTGCGGGCGAGCAGGCTGCCGGCCACGAAGAACATCGCCGGCATGGCCGCCACCAGCCAGCTCACCACCGCCACGGCGAGGGTGTGCCAGATGACGACGCGGATCAGGGCGATGGCCCGGACGGTGTCCAGGAAGCCGTCGCGGGCACCCGCCCGGCGCGGGGCGGGCGTGGCCGCGGCGTCAGGAGCCGGCGTGGCCGGACGGTCCAGGACGGCCGTCATGCGGGGGTCACCGTCCAGTCGTCGAACTCGACCGCCGACCGCGAGCTGACCAGGCCGAGGTGGCCGCCGCCGGTGCAGGTGAACTGCCCGACGCGCTTGCCGTCCCAGGACACCGTGCAGCCGGATGCGGCGACCGCCACGGACACCGTGTGCCACTTCTTGACGTCCTGCTGACCGGCCAGCGCGGCCCCGCCCAGGAACTTGTAGGTGCCCGACGTGGCGTCGTAGCGGCCCCAGCGGACGTAGTCCTGGCCGGCCAGGTCGACGATGACGGCGCCCTGCCGGGACCCGGCCGCCGGCTGCGCCAGCATCAGGCCGGCGTTCATGGTGCCGGAGGTGCCCCGCAGCCGGACGGACACCGTGTAGGCGGCCGGTGCGGCGCCGGAGTGCTGCGTGATGAAGTCGTAGCCCGAGTCGTCGGTCTGCCGGTAGGTGCCGCCCGACTGCTCCCAGCTGCCGGTCAACGGCTCCCACGCGCCGGAGTCCCGGACGAAGGGGTCCTTGGTGGCGGCCAGCACCGGGTCAGCGGCTGCGGGGGCCGAGCCGGACGCCGATGCGGCGGAAGCGGAGCCGGAGGCGGAGGCGGAGGCGGAGGTCGGAGCGGAAGTCGGGCCATCGACTGCGGTGTCGGCGGCGGGCGTCCCCGTGGCGGCGGACGTCGCCGTGGCGGCGGCCGCCGCGGGTGCGCCGGTGGCGGCCGGGTCCGACGGCGGCGCAGCGGCCGCCGCCGATCCGGCGGACGGCGCCGCGGTGCCGGCGGACGCTGTGGTCCCGGCTCCGGTGCCGGCTCCTGTGCCGACTGTGGTGCCGGCGGCGGTACCGGCGGAGCTGCCGGCGGCCATCGGGGCGACGGTCCACGACGCGGGCGTCGCGGCGGCGTCGCCGGGCACCCGGACGAGCCACTGCGCAGTGGTGCCGGCCGTCACGACGCTGGCCTGCCAGGACACCGCCTCGCCGCCGGGAAGGCCGGACAGGGCGGACGCCACCGGCGCGAGGGCCTGCTGCAGGATCCCCGTCAACTGGCTTTGGGTGACGTCGTGCAGCGTGCTCACCACGACGATCCCGGTGCCCGGGAGGTAGCCGGCCGTGGACTGGGTGACCGTGCTCTGACCGGTCAGCCCGGCGTTGACCGAGGTGGCCGTGGCCGCCCAGTCGCCGCCGGCGGGCGATCCGCCGGGCCGGACCAGGAGGACGCCGACGAGGCCGGCCAGCACGACCAGCAGGGCGACCCGGGCGCGGACGCCGAGCACCCGACGGGCCTGACTCTCCGTGTCCACCGATCTGCGGCGCCGCGGCGGGGACGGCTGCGCATCCGGAGCCGCAGCCGGCTCCGGCGGCGACGGGACCCGGGTGGTGTCCGGCGCGGTGTCCAACGACACGGCCGCCCCTTTCGACGATTGTCACTCCTCTGCCGCCGCACACTCCTCGCGACGGCGATGTACGAACTGTAGCGGACGTCTACCCTCCGTGACCATAGTTCGCCGGGCAGTTCTTCGCGCACCGCGTTCCGCCCGGAGTCCGCACGTCCGGCACCAGCCGTCGGACAGCCCTTCACCAGCACGGACGAACTCGCGGTGCGGCCGACGACGGGCCGGAGGACCCGCGACACCACCGCACGGCGGCGCCGTCCGCGGCTCCCCGACGATCCGCTCCTGCGGGACGGGCTTTCACCTGTTCGCCGCATCACCATGCCGCCTGCTGCAGCCGGTCAGCACCCCGCACACCGCCCGGGTGACACACCGCACGCCCGTTCCCCGGGATGCCGCAGGGCCCGGTCGACCGCCCGAACGCGGCTCACGCAGCGTGACAAGGCCGAGGGTCGCGTCCGTCCCCGCGCGCCCGGACGCGTGCCACACTCGAC
This sequence comes from Nakamurella endophytica, assembly GCF_014646215.1. Taxonomy (GTDB): domain Bacteria; phylum Actinomycetota; class Actinomycetes; order Mycobacteriales; family Nakamurellaceae; genus Nakamurella; species Nakamurella endophytica. The sequence continues at coordinate 694,730 of NZ_BMNA01000003.1, read as the reverse complement.
CGGCGGCCCGGATTCTGCCGGCGCCTCCGGAGCCGCCGGACCGGACCGGCAGCCGGGCGGCGTGCCGCCGCCGGTGCAGCCCCGGACGTCCAGGTGTCCCGACGAGGCGACGTCGAACCCGACCACCCAGCGAGGACCCCGTGACCCTCTCCCGTGTCGTCCGCCGGACCGTCACCGCGACGGCCGTCGCGGCCTGCGCCGCCGGGCTGTTCCTCGCGGGGACGGGCACCGCCCAGGCCGCCGCCGAGGAAAGGGGCAAGGACCCCTCGACCGCTCAGTCGCACCCCGGGGTGCCCGAGCGGGTCCGGCACCGGCCCGTCCCGCCGGCCGCCGGCGGCGCCGGCCCGACCGCGGGGGCCGCCGGCGCCACCGCGGCAACGTCCGGAGGAACGACCACCGGGGCCACCGCGGACCCAGCCGGCGGGCTGACACCCGCCTCACCGCGCCCGGCCCCGGGCGCCCTGCGGCTGCTGAACTACTACCCGGCGGACGACCCGTGGACGGGCATGTGGACCAACTACTCGCATGCCCGGACCGACACCGATTTCGCCGACATCGCGTCGCTGGGCGCCAACGCCGTGCGGGTCATCGTGCAGCCCGGCGCCGTCGGCTGGCCGACGGTCGGCGCGGCCGGCGCCGCAGCGCTGGCGGACATGGTCGACACCGCCGCCGCCCACGGGCTCTACGTGCAACTGACCCTGTTCGACCTGTGGTCGGCGTACTCGGACATCACCCGGTCGCGGGCCTGGGCGCAGCAGCTGCTGCATCCGTACCGCGCCGACGGCCGCATCGCGCTGGTCGAGCTGCAGAACGAGATGCCCACCACCGATACGGCTCTGGCCTGGGCGAAGGCGTTGCTGCCCGAGCTCGGCGCCCTGCTGCCCGGTGTCCCGCGGTCGGTGTCGGAGTACACGGCCGCCGCACTGCAGGCGGTCACGGCCGCGATCCCGGACAGCTCGCTGGACGTCGTCGACGTCCACCTCTACGGCGCTGTCGAGAACCTGCCCCGGCTGCTGCAGACGGCCACCGGCGTCGCCCGCGGACGGCCGGTGGTCGTCGGCGAGGCGGGCACCCCTACCGTCGGCGGCACCACCGGGGCCGAGCAGGCCCAGCTGTCCTACTACCAGACGGTCGCCCAGCTGGTGGCCGACCAGGGCATCCCGACCTTCGCGCCGTGGATCCTGTCGGACTACGTCCCCGACCGCACCCCCTCGGCGTTCCGTACGCCGACGCAGGTCTCGTACGGGTTGCGCCGACTGGACGGGAGCTGGAAGCCCGCTGCGGCGGTGGTGCGCGACATGTTCGCCGGCGCCGGCACCCTCGGCTACGGACCGGGCGAGCTCGCCGCGTCCCGGATCTCCTACGACGGGGACTTCGAGAACGAGGACGCGGCGGCGTCCTCGTCGGGCCTGCTCGGGTCCTGGCGCACCTTCGACGCGTCGGCCGCCGGCAGCATCGGCGTCGACGCCGGCGGCGGGGTCGACGGCTCGGCGTCCGCGGTGCTGGACCTGACCGGCGGCAGCAGCTCGGCCGTGCCGGCGGTGTACCAGAGCTTCCTGCTGCTGTCCGGCAAGCGGACCGTCACCGCGTCGGCGTCCGTCCGGCTGGTGGCGCCCACCGGGTTCAGCCGGATCGCCATCGCCTGGTTCGACGGCGGCACGTACCTGGGCAGTACCGAGTCGGTCAACGCGCGGAACACCGTCGCCGGCTGGCAGACCGTGGCGGCGACCGGCACGGCACCGGCGACCGCCACGGCGTTCCAGATCCACCTCAAGTCGGCCTACAACTCCGGGGAGGCCTACTTCGACGCCGTGCGCCTCGGCTGATCCGGCGAGCCGGGCCGACTGGTGCCGGCCGCCCCGGACTCAGCGCGCCGAGCCCCAGACCAGCACGCCACTGGCCATCAGCACCCCGACGGCCGCAGCGCCCAGCACGACGACCGTCACCAGGGGCAGCAGCACCGGCCGGGCGTCCGGCAGCGGCAACGCCCGCGGGTGCTCCCGCCGGATCCGCATCGGTCCCACGGACTCCGGCACGACGGTCCGCCGCGGCGCCAGCGCGGCGAGGTCCTCGAGCACGGCTGCGGGGAAGGCGTCGTCGGACAGCCGCAGCAATCGCCGGCCGGACGCGTCCAGCAGCACCAGCACGCCTCGGGTTCCCGAGACTGTGCGGAGCTGCGGCAACCACAGCGAGGCCACCAGCGCCGACCGGTCGACGGTCCGGACGCGGCCCAGCAGGTACCGGACCCGCACCGTGACCGCGTCCCGCTCGACGGTCCGCGGCGTCAGCCACACCGACCCGACGGTCAGCAGCACGGCGACGGCGGCCACCGCGCCGAAGAACGGGACGTCCACCCGCGGGTAGCTCCGGTCCAGCCGCGGGGAGACCCAGGTCATGAACGCGACGGCCGCCACCACGAGCCACAACGGCAGCAGGCGCCCGACGGCAAGCCGGCGCAGGCCGTGACCGGTCACCGAGCCGGCACGGCCGACGGCCGGCGTCGACGCACCGGACGGCGAGACCATCCGCGGACCGTACCCAAGCCCGGGCGTCCGCGGGCCCCGAATCGTCCGGTTCCGCCCACGGACCGACACCCGGGCGACCGCCGCCGGGCCGGCGGCACCGCCCCCGCGGCCGCCGGCCACGGCCCACCAGCGCCCGGCGTCACACCGGCCTCACACACCGTGTCCACCAGCAGGGACGCCACTCTCGGGGCCACCCGCACGGGGGTAGCCGACACGGCCGGGAGCCGTCAGGCTGTGCGGCGACCCGGCCGGCCCACGGCCGTGGTCGGCCGCATTGCCGCGGCGACCGGACGCCTGCCGGCGTGGCCGCGACAGCGCGCCGCGACCGGCACGGCTCCGTCGGCGGACATCCGAGACCAGGAGAGCTGAGATGGCATCGACGTACGACGGACACGTGATCTCCGGACTGCCCTACACGGTGGCGTCCGTGAACGGCCGGCCGCCGAGCGGGCTCGTCGACTTCGACGGGCCGTGCACGCTCACCGTCCGGCTCGACGGGCAGGCGCTCGAGATCGCCGGCGTCGGCCGGGTCGACACCGACACCGTGCGCTTCCACCAGAAGGACCACGGCATCGACGGCAAGGACACCCGGGTCTGGGCCATCCGCGACAGCGGAGACGGCACGGTCGTCGCCGAGGCGGTGGCCGCCTTCTGACCTCCGCTGGTCCGGCCGTCGGTTCCCGGGCCTCGTTGCACACCGGATACACAGGTCGCCGGCACCGCCGCCTCCCTACTATCGCTTCAGTAGTGAAGCGACGGGAGGTCCGATGGCGGCGTGTTCCTCGGCGAGCGGGCGACCCCGGCGGCGCTGGGCGGCGGGCGCGCGGGCGGTGGCCCGCAACCGGCGCGCGCAGCTGGTGGTCGCGCTGGTCACCGGCGCGGTGCTGGGCACGGGCCTCGGCGCGGTGCTCGCCGGCGGTGCGGACGGTGCCGGCGGGCCCGGCGCGGATCGGCCGGTGGGACAGGTCCACCCGGTCGGCCCCGGGCACCGCGGACCCTGGGGGGTCCACCGGTGACCGGCCGGTCCCCCGCCCACGGTCCCGCGGGCAGCACGGCCGGACCGGACGGCGACACCCGGGACGACCTGCGGGCCGAAGTGCTGCGGGACATCGCCGCGGTCCCGCGTTACACCGTCCCGCAGCACCCGGTCCACCGCTACGACGACCTGGTGCCGCCCGGGCTGGCCGCCCGCTGGTCCGGCGTCGACGGCGACCGGGCGGTGCTGACCGACCTCGCCGGCTTCCTGGTCGGCGCGGCAGCCGGGACGGCCGCCGTGGTCGCCGGTGGCGCGTTGCTGCTCGGGATCGGCCGGCCCGGTGCCGCCGTGGCGCTGCTCGGGGCGTCCGTGCTGGCCGCAGTGGTCGCGGTGCTGGCGCGCCGGCGTGACCGGGCGCGGTTCACCTCCGCCGAGATCGACCTGCTGCTGGCCCACCGCACGGCCCTGCCGCTGGACCGCTGGGCCGGCGGCGATCCGCCCCGGGAGGCCCGGGCGGCCGCGGTGGTGGATCTGTCGGCCGAGCGGTCGGCCGCGACTCCGGCCTGGCGCCGCCCCGGGTTCGCCGGCCTGCTGTCCGTCCCGCTCGCGGAGCAGCGGCGCCAACTGCACGTCCTGCTGTGGGAGCAGTACGAGCTCCGTCGCGCCCTGGGCGACCGGCCCGATGCGCGGCGGTGCGACCCGGCGACGTCCGCGGCCTGGCAGGCCTGCGCCGACCGGATCGACGCCGCGTGGCACGAGGTGGTCGACCGCATCGCCGCCTGGCGGGCGCTCGACGCGCGGGTCACCGACCTCGACCGGGAGCTGACCGTGCGCGAGATCGCGACCCGGCTCGAGGGCACGGCCGGCGGGTCGCCGAGCGGGCTGCTGGCCGCCACCGCGCAGCAGCAGCTGGTCACCGCGGAGCTCGACGCCCTGCGCCTGGACCTGGCCCGGCACGCCGAGCCGTGCCACGGCACCACGTCGGCGCCGCGGCGCTGACCGGGGCGTGAACCGCACAGCAGGCCCACAGCTGGGCCTCCGTCCGGCCACAGACGGGTACCTGAGGGTTGAAGTACTAGTGGAGGAGACCCATGGACACCACCCTGCGCGGCCCCGGCGGGACGCCGCCGGCCGCGGGCTTCCCCGCCCCCGGTGGCTACCCCGCGCTTGGCCTCCCGGCCGGCCGGCCCGGCGCCCCCGTCGACATCCCCGGCGGTGCCCGATGACCGCCGTCGCCGCCGAACGACCGGCGGTGGCCGCGCCGCCCCCGGCGCCCGCCGGCGGCGGCCGGTCCCGGGCACGCTGGGACGCCGGCGTCCGGCTGGCCGCGCTCGCCGGCCTGTGGGGCGCCGTGCTGCTGGTCTGCTTCTGGTGGGTGACCGGCGGCGGCGTGCAGGACCTCGGCGGCTGGGCGACCGGTCTGACGTCGACCGGCCGGCTGACCGGGCTGGTGGCGTCGGTGCTGCTGCTGGCGCAGGTGCTGCTGATGTCGCGCATCCCGCCGCTGGAGCACGCATTCGGTCAGGACCGGTTGGCCCGCATCCATCGCCTGGTCGGTTTCACGTCGTTCACCCTGATGATCGCCCACGTCGGGCTGATCACCTGGGGCTACGCCGCCGGCGACCTGGCCAGAACGCCCGGCACGCTGTGGGACCTGAGCGTCGACGACCCCGGCATGCTGCTGGCCGTCGCCGGCACCGTGTGCCTGGTGATGGTGGTGGTGACCAGCATCCGGGCGGCGCGCCGCCGGCTGCGCTACGAGTCCTGGCACCTGCTGCACCTGTACGCGTACCTGGGCGTGGGACTGGCGCTGCCGCACCAGCTGTGGACCGGACAGGAGTTCCTGGCCTCCACCGCCCGCACCGTCTTCTGGTGGGGGCTGTGGATCGCCGCCGCCGGCTCGGTGCTGCTGTGGCGGGTGGCGTTGCCGCTGTGGCGCAGCGCCCGGTACGGCCTGCGGGTGGCGGCGGTCGTGCCCGAGGCCGACGGCGCGGTGTCGGTCCACCTGGTCGCCACGGGGCGGGCCGTGCCCGCGGTCGAGGCCGGCCAGTTCTTCGGCTTCCGGTTCCTGCAGAGCCGCGGCTGGACCCGCGCGCACCCCTACTCGCTCTCGGCCGCGCCGCAGGACCGGACGCTGCGCATCACCGCCAAGGTGGTCGGCGACGGCAGCGCGGCACTGCGCGCCCTGCATCCCGGTACGCGGGTACTGGTCGAGGGTCCCTACGGCCGGCTCAGCTCGCGCGCGCGCACCCGCCGCGGGATCGTGCTGATCGGCGCGGGCGTCGGCGTGACACCGCTGCGGGCGCTGGCCGAGGCGCTGCCCTACGCCCCCGGCGAGGCGGTGCTGCTGTACCGGTTCTCGGGCCGGATGCTGTTCGAGCCGGAACTGCGCGCGCTGTCGCAGCAGCGCGGCCTCCGCGTGCTGCTGCTGCGCGGCCACCGCCGCGCGCCCGGCTCCTGGCTGGGCGACGGCGTCGGGCCGGCCGACGACCTCGCCGCGCTGCGCTACTGGGTCCCCGACATCGCCGACCGCGACGTCTACGTCTGCGGTCCGCAGGAGTGGGCCGCCGACGTCCGCCGCACCGCCGCGGCCGCCGGCGTCCCCGCCGACCGCTTCCACGTCGAGAGCTTCGGATGGTGACACCGTGAAGAAGATCGTCCTGTGGTCGATGAGCACGCTCACCGTGCTGGTGCTGCTGTTCGGCTATCACACCTCCACGTCCTCGCGGGCGACCGCGCTGTCGTCCGTGGTGGCGCCGGTGCGGGCGCTGTCCGGGTCGTCGCCGACCTCGTCCGGGAGGTCCGCCGGCTCCGCCCCGGACGGCAGCCCGGCGCCGTCGGCGATCACCGTCCCCTCCGCCGGCGCGGCCGGGCAGGGGACCTCGTCGGCCGGGTCCACGACCTCGGTGCCCGGCACCGGCGGGTCCACCTCGCCGTCCACGAGCGGGTCGGCGAGCCGCACCGTCACCGGCGATGCCGTGGACACCCGGTGGGGACCGGTCCAGGTGCAGCTGACCGTCGCCGGCGGCAAGATCACCGACGTCCAGGTCGTCGAGTACCCGGCGAACAACGGCCGGGACCAGGAGATCAACGCGCAGGCGCTGCCGGTCCTGGTGCAGGAGACGTTGAGCGCGCAGAGCGCCCGGATCGACATGGTCAGCGGCGCCACGGTGACCAGCGACGGCTACATCGGCTCGCTGCAGAGCGCGCTGGACCGGGCCGGGCTGTGACCGCGCCGGCCGGGGCCGCGCGGGACACCGCTGGACCGGACACCGCTGCAGCACCGGAGACCGCTCGCTACGTCGAGCACGTCATGGGGATGCCGATCAGCCTGGCGCTGCGCGGCCGGCACCGCCGGGACGCCGCCGCCCACCGGGCCTGGGACGCCGTGCTTGCGCAGCTGCGGCACGTCGACCGGGTGTTCAGCACCTACCGGGACGACTCGTGGGTGAGCCGGTTGCGGCGGGGCGAGGTGACGCCCACGGACTGCCCGGCCGAGGTGCGCGAGGTGCTGGCGCTGGGCGCCACGGCGGAGCGGGACTCCGGCGGGGCGTTCAGCGTGTACCTGCCCGGTCCGGACGGCCGGCGGCGGCTCGACCCGTCGGGCGTCGTCAAGGGCTGGGCGGTGGAACGCGCGGCCGCCGCGCTGGCCGGGCTCGACGACACCGACTTCTGCCTGTCCGCCGGCGGCGACCTGACGTGCCACACCGATCCGGGCCGGCCGCCGTGGCGGATCGGCATCGAGGACCCGGCCGATCCCGCCCGGGTGCTGGCCGTGGTGCCGGTGGTGACCGGCGCCGTGGCCACCTCCGGGACGGCGCACCGCGGCGCGCACCTGGTCGACGCCCGGACCGGGCGTCCGCCGACCGGCGTCCGGTCCGTCACCGTCCTGGCGCCCCGGCTCACCGACGCCGACATCGACGCCACCGCGGCCTACGCCCTGGGCGCGGACGCCGCGGAGTGGCTGGCCACCCGCCCGGGCCGGACGGCACTGGTCGTCCGGGCGGACGGCAGCACGACCACGGTCCCGGCCGGATGATCGCCGGCTCCGGTACAGCCCGGCACACTGTCGGGCGGACGAGCGGACGGAGGTCCCGTGGCCAGACGTGAGCCGGGGCAACTCGAGCAGGCGGTGCTGGGCATCGTGGCGTCGTTCGGGCCGGACGTCGCCGTCCCGGTCGCGCAGGTGCAGGCGCGGCTGCCGGGCTCCCCCGCGTACACCACCGTCATGACGACCATGGCGCGGCTGGCCGACAAGGGCGCGCTGACCCGCATCCGGGACGGCCGCGCCTACCGCTACCGGTTGTCGGCCCCGACCGGGTCGATCGACGACGCCATGGCCGCGCGGCGGATGCGCCAGCTGCTGTCCGACGGCGCCGACCGGGCCGGGGTGCTGGCCCGCTTCGTCGCCGAGCTGGACCCCGACGAGGAACGCCTGCTCGCCGACCTGCTCCGCCGGGAGGCCGGGCGATGACCACGCTGCTGCTGGTGGTGGCCCTGATGGTCGGGCTGTCCGCGGCCGTGCCCGCCGTGGCCCGCTGGGCGTCGGCCGTCCTGCCGCCCGCCCGCGCCGTCGCGCTGTCCGTGTCCGCCGCCGTCGCGGCGGCCACCGGGACGGGGCTGGCGCTGTCCGCCGTGGCGGCCGGCTACCTCGGCACGGCGGCCGGGCACTGGGCGGGACGGCGCGGACCGGCCGGTCCCGGCGCCGTACCCGTCGGGATCGGGCTGGCCGCGGTCCTGCTGACGGCGGGCCTGCTGGCCGCCGGGTGCACCCGCGCCGCCGTGCTCGGGCGGTCCGTCGTCCGCGCCCACCGGGCCGGCCGCGCCCTGCCCGGGGACGGGCCGGTGGCGTTCGTCGACGACGCGGACGTCTACACCCTCGCCGGCCTGCCCGGCCGGGTGGTGATCGGCACCCGGCTGTACGACCGGCTGCCGCCGGGAGACCGGTCCGTGGTCGCCGCCCACGAGCACAGCCACCTGCGGCGGCGGCACCACCTGTACCTGCACGCGGTGGACGTCGCGGCGGCCGCGAACCCGTTGCTCCGGCCGGTCCGCGAGACCGTGCGGCTCGGCGTCGAGCGCTGGGCCGACGAGGACGCCGCCGCGGCGGTCGGCGACCGCCGGGCCGCCGCGCTCGCGCTGGCCCGGGTGGCGCTGGAACGGCAGCGACTGCACCGGTCCCCCGGCGCCGGCGGACCGGCGCCCGTGCTGGCCGTGGCCACCCGGCACGTCACCGCGCGGGTGCAGGCGCTGCTCGACCCGCCGCTCCCGGCGCGGTCCTCGTGGGCGGTGACGGTGACGGCCGTCTTCGTCGCCGCGGCCGTGGTGGCCGCGGCGACGCTGGCCTCGACCGACGACCTGCTGCACGTCGCGCCGCTGCACCTGCACCACCGCTGAGGATGCCCCTGCCCCGCAGAACCGGTCGCGAGTGTGTCACCGATGACACACTGATCCCTGTCACCGGTGACAGCACCCCGTCCGTCCGTTACTGTCATCGTTGTCAGAGGCTGGCCGCGCCGTCGGGCACGGATCCATCCGCCGTGCCGACGAAGGGCGATGCCGCACCATGACCGGACCCAAGGGCCGCACCATCCTCGTCACCGGGGCGAGCGGCGGAATCGGCGCCGCGACCGTCCGCCGGCTGGTCCGCGACGGTGCGACGGTCGTCGCCGCCGGCCGCACCTCGGACTCGCTGGAGGCGCTGGCCGCCGAGACCGGTTGCGAGACGGTTGCTTTCGACCTCACCTCGGAGGAAGAGGTGCGGCAGGCGCTGGAGAACCTCGACCTGTGGGGCGTGGTGAACTGCGGCGGCTGGGGCGGCGAGATCGCCACCCCGCAAGACAGCGACATCGCCGTGTTCGACAAGGTGATCGCCATCAACGCCCGCGGCGCCCTGCTGGTCACCAAGTACGCCGCCCGCACGATGATCCGGCTGGGCGCCGGCGGCGCCATCGTCAACGTCTCGAGCCAGGCCAGCCTGGTCGGCCTGGCCGGCCACATCTCGTACGGCTCCTCCAAGGCCGCGCTGGACAACATCACCCGCGTGTCGGCCCTGGAGCTGGGCCGGTACGACATCCGGGTCAACAGCGTCAACCCCACCGTGGTCATGACGCCCATGTCGGCCTGGTACTGGGGACGCCCGGACATCGAGGGCCCGTTCCTGGAGCAGATGCCGCTCGGCCGCTGGGCGACCGAGGACGACATCGCCGGCCCGATCGCGTTCCTGCTGTCCGACGACGCGGCGATGATCAGCGGTGTCTCGCTGCCGATCGACGGCGGCTACACCAGCCGCTGACCCCGGCCGCCGGACACCGCGCCCGGCATCGACCCCCGCCGCCGGACCTGGCGTCGGGTCGGCCCCGGGCCGCTGGTTAGCGTGACGGTCATGTCGGACCTGACCGAGTGGCGCGCGCTGCTGGTGCACCGGCCGCTGCAGTGGCTGAGCCCCACCCTGCACCGCCAGCTCCGGTCACTGGTGAACCGGCGCCGGCTGCTCGACCTGCGGCACCCCGCCGCGTTCAACGAGAAGCTGACCTGGCGGTGCCTGCACGACCGGCGGGAGCTGCTCGCGGACACCTGCGACAAGCTGGCCATGAAGGACATCGCCGGCCGGCTGGGTAGGCCGTCGCTACGGATCCCGCGGACCTACTGGTCCGGGACCGACCTGGCCGAGCTCGTCGACATCGACCTGCCGGACCGCTGGGTGCTCAAGCCGAACCACCGCAGCGGCCTGGTCCGGTTCGGCGCCGGCCCGGTGTCGGCGGCCGACGTCGACGAGCTGCGCCGGGGCACCCGCGGCTGGCTGCGCGAGCACCTGGCCTCGGTCGAGGGCGAGTGGGCGTACTCCCGGGCCCGCCGGTGCTTCCTGGTCGAGGAGCGACTGCCCGGCGAGACCTCGCCCACCGACTACAAGTTCTTCACCTTCGCGGGCGAGACCCGGATCGTCGTGGTGGACAGCAGCCGGTACGGCGAGCACCGGCGCACCGTGTACACCCCGGAGTGGCAGCGGCTGGACGTCCGCATCGACCTGCCCGGCGGCCCGGCCGAACCTCCGCCGCCGCTGCTCGCCGACATGCTCGACACCGCCCGGCGGCTCGGCACGCCCTACGACTTCATCCGGGTGGACCTGTACGCGGTGGACGGCGAGCTGTGGTTCGGCGAGCTGACGCCCTACCCGGGCGGCGGCTACGGCGTGGTGACGCCGTGGAGCTTCGAGCTGTGGCTGGGAGAGCCGTGGGTGCTGCCCGACCCGGCCGCCCGGCCGGCCGGCGCCGGCGAGCCCGGCGACCGCGGCGATCCGGGCGGACCGGGGGACCGCGGCGATCCGGGCGGACCGGTGGTCACCGGCTGAGCCGGGCCTCCTCCAGGTCCAGCTCGCGCTGCACCCGGCGCAGCACCTCGTCGTCGATCCGGCCCTCGTCCCGGTAGCGGACGTAGACGGCCCGTTCGGAGGCGAGCATGTCCCGCCGCAACCGGCGGAAGAACTCCGAGGGCGTCTCCGAGCGGTGCGGGCCCTGCGGTCCGAGCCGCTCCCAGGCCGCATTGGCCCGGGCGGTGGCCATCTCCCGCAGCTCCTGGACGATGCCGTCGTAGCGCTGCCCCTCCTCGTCGTCGGCCAGCTCGTCGAGCCGGGACATCGCCGCGTCGCTGGCCTCCTGGGCCGCCTGCGCCTCCGCCAGCGCGTCGTCCCGTTCCTCGCCGCTGCCCAGGTGCAGCCGGCGGATCAGCCACGGCAGGCTGAGGCCCTGCACCATCAGGGTCGCCACCACGACGGCGAACGCGGCGAAGAGCACCAGGTCGCGCCCGGGCAGCGGCTGCCCCGCCTCGTCCCGCAGCGGCAACGCGAACGCGGCCCCCAGGGTGACGACGCCGCGCATCCCGGCCCAGGACAGCACGACGATGTTGCCGACGGGCGGCACCGGGTCCCGCTCGCGGATGCGCCGGGACAGCCGGCGCGGCAGGTAGGTGGCCGGGAAGATCCAGACGATCCGGGTCACCAGGACCACCGCGACGACGACCGTGACCAGCACGACCACCTCGCGCACCGGCCGGTCACCCAGCGACGAGATGACCGCCGGCAGCTGCAGGCCGATCAGCCCGAACACCACCGTCTCCAGCACGAAGTCGACGGTGGTGACCACCGAGCCGCCCTGCAGCCGGGTCGAGTAGTGCATGCGGTGCTGCTGTCGGCCGATCCACAGGCCCGCCGCCACCACGGCCAGCACGCCGGAGCCGTGCGCCTCCTCGGCGAGCGCGTAGGCCGCGAACGGCACCAGCAGGAAGACCGCCACCTCGACGGAGGCGTCGGAGAGCCACCGCAGCACCAGCGCGGCGCCGAAGCCCAGCACCAGCCCCACCGCCACGCCCACGCCGACGGCGAGCCCGAACGTCGCCAGCCCGTCCCCGACGGACAGCGTGCCGCCCACCGCCCAGGCCACCGCCACGCGGTAAGCGGTGAGCGCGGTGGCGTCGTTGAGCAGGCTCTCGCCGCCCAGCACCGTCAGCACCCGCCGGGGCAGGGCCAGCGTCCGCCCGATCGCGGTGGCCGCCACGGCGTCCGGCGGGGACACCACGGCCCCCAGCACCAGCGCCAGCGGCCACCCCAGGGTCGGCGAGACCAGGTAGGCCGCGGCGCCGACGGCCACCGTGGTGAAGAGCACCAGGCCGACCGACAGCAGCGCCACCGGCCGGATGTTGGCCCGCAGGCCCATGTAGCTGCTGTCCAGCGACGCACTGAACAGCAGCGGCGGCAGCACGCCGTAGAGCACCAGGTCCGGGTCGAGCTCGATGCTCGGCAACCCCGGGATGAAGGAGGCCGCCAACCCGGCGGCGACCAGCACCAGGGGCGACGGGAGCCCGTACCGGCGCGCCAGTGCGGCGATCGCGACCGCGGCACTGACCAGGGTCAGGACCAGGGCACCGGACATGGATCTCTCGCTTTCGCCTGGAAGGTCCGCCGCACCGGGGTCGCCGGGTGGATCCGAGGTGGACGGGCGGGTGGTGCTGGGTCGGCGGCCGGTCGGTCGGGCGTGCGCCCGGGACCGGATGGTGTTCTACCGTCGAGCGGCCGGGGTGTGCGACCGGGCACCGCCGCCCGGGTCCCGTGGTCCGTACCCCGGACGAGACCTGCCCGACCGACGAACCGGAGCTTCGCATGCCGTGCCCGCACCTGGAACAACTGCCACCGGAGCCGGCGCCGCGCACGCCCGGCCGGTGCGAGGAGTGCGACGAGGCGGGCATCCACGCCTGGGTGCACCTGCGCACCTGCCTGAGCTGCGGGCACGTCGGGTGCTGCGACTCCAGCCAGTTCCGGCACGCCACGGCGCACCACCGGTCCACCGGGCATCCCGTCATGCGCACCGCCGAACCCGGCGAGGACTGGCGGTGGTGCTACGTGGACCGGGCCGTGGTCTGAGCCGGCCCTGCGCCGCGGGACCCGGCGCGGCAGCCGCCCGAGCGCGCAGACTGGCCGGGTGAGCCCACGCCGCCGCATCGCCGCCGCCCCTGTCCTCGTCGGCCTCGCCGCCACCGGTGCGGCCCTGGCGGCCGCGGCGTCCGTGCTGCGGGCGGCCCGCGGCGTCCCGTCGGCCATCGGCGCGTCCGCGCGGGCCAGGGCAGCGGCGGCCCGCTCGTCCGGCGTGGCGGACGACCCGGGGCGGTACCACGACCGCACCTTCCGCAACCGGCTGCCCACCACGACCCTGCTGCCCGGCAGCACCGGGGCGCTGCTCGCCGCGGCGGCGCACCGCGGGTCCTCCGGCCACCCGGCGGGCGACGTGCCCCTGGTCCGGCCGTCCTTCCCGGCGGCCGCCGACCTGGCCGTCACCTGGTTCGGGCACGCCAGCGTGCTGGTGGAGGTCGACGGCGTGCGCATCCTCGCCGACCCCGTCTGGGGCGAGCGGGTCTCGCCGTCCGCGACCGTGGGCCCGCGACGGCTGCACCCGGTGCCGCTGCCGCTGGCCGACCTGCCGGCGGTCGACGCCGTCGTCGTCTCCCACGACCACTACGACCACCTCGACGCGCCGACGGTGCGGGAGCTGGTACGCACCCAGACCGCTCCGTTCCTGGTGCCGCTCGGGGTGGGCGCGCACCTGCGGCGCTGGGGGGTGCCCGACGACCGGATCGTCGAACTGGACTGGGACGGCAGCACCGCCGTCGGGCCGGTCACCGTCACCTGCACCGAGGCCCGGCACTTCTCCGGACGCGGGTTGCGCCGCAACGGGACCCTGTGGTCGTCCTGGGCGTTCGCCGGGCCGCGGCACCGGGTGTACTTCGGCGGCGACACCGGCTACACCCCGGCCTTCGCTGAGATCGGTGCCCGGCTGGGGCCCTTCGACCTGACGCTGCTGCCGATCGGCGCCTACGGCGACCACTGGCCCGACATCCACGTCGACCCGGAGCAGGCCTGGCGCATGCACGGCGACCTCGGCGGCCGGGTCCTGGTGCCGATCCACTGGGCGACGTTCGACCTGGCGTTCCACGGCTGGGCGGAGCCGGTCATCCGGCTGCTCGCCGCGGCCCACGGGAGGAACGGCACCGACAGCCGGATCGTGGTGCCGCGGCCGGGCGCCCGGCTCGACCTGTCGGGCCGCCCGGTCGACCGGCCGGCCGCCGCCGACGCGTGGTGGCTGCCGCTCGCGGTGGGCGGCGCCGCCGTCGCCGCGCCGGCGGCGCCGCAGTCCCCCGGCGGCTCGCCGAGCCGGCCGGCCGGCGCCGGGCCCCGCCCGGTGGGCCCGGACGGGCGGGACTGACCGCGGGTCGGCACGGTCACCGGGCTGCCTGGGCACGGACCGTCTCCGCTGCCCCGTCCGGCTCAGCCGAGCCGGGCGACGACCTGGCGCGCCGGCGGGTTGGTCAGGGACGACCCGTCCGCGAAGACCACGGTCGGCACCACCCGGTTGCCGCCGTTCAGGCTCATCACGAGCTCACCGGCCTCGAGGTCCTCGTCCACGTCGACCGCGCGGTACTCGACGCCGGCGGCGCGCAGCTCGGTCTCCAGCCGCCGGCAGAACGGGCACCAGCTGGTCAGGTAGACGGTGGGGATCTCGGTCGCGGTGGTCATGCCGTGACCAACCCGGGACGCCGCACCGTGATTCCGGCACGGAGCTTCCGGCACGGAGCTTCCGGCACGGAGCTTCCGGCACGGAGCTTCCGGCACGGTGGTTGCGGCACGGTGGGGCCGGCACGGTGGTTGCGGCACGGTGGTACCCGCGCTGCCCGGACCCCGCCGTGCCGGCCGCCGCGGCAGGTGTCCGCGGGTCAGGCCGAGGCGTCCGCCTCCGGCTCACGGGTCCTCGGCGGCCACCCCGGCCCCGGTCCCCTCGCGCTGCTCGGCGACCTTCATGTCCGACTCGTGGACGTGCGGTCGGCCGCCCATCAGGCGAGCCCGCACCTCGTCGGCGACGGCCCGGAACACCGACCAGTACTGGTCGTCGTAGGCCTCCACGAGCTGGTACGTCCAGCGACCGTCGACGACGCTGCGGCCGACCAGCACCTCGTCCACCTGGTCCGCCAGCTCGGGGTGGCCCGCCTCCCGCAGTGCCCGCACGCCCTCCTGCAGGGTCATGTCCGCCGTTCCGGTCAGCCGGTGGAACGCGTAGAGGAAGCCACGGGCGTTCTCGACGACCTCCAGCGCCGCGGAGATGGTCCCCACCGCCTCGACGGTCGCGTCGGACGTGCCGTCCGGTCGGGGATGGCGCGGCGGGTCCGGCCGCCTGGCGGAGCCGAAGCGGGCGACGAGGTCCTCGGTCATTGCGCTGGCTCCTGTCCACCGGACGTCCCGGACGGTGCGCCGGACGACGGTGTGGTTCCCCTCCGCTGTGCCGGCCGCACCCCACGCCGGCACCCTCCCCATCCTCATCCCGGCCTCACCGCGGCCACTGCTCCGGCCCCCGGCGGGACCCGGTCCCGTCCCCCGGCGGTGACGGCACGTGATCGGCCGAGCCGCTCGGTCACCCGCGCGACCTCGTTCCACAGACCGATTCATGGGTACCGACAGCCAAGGCGACGGTCCATCCCGGGATCGACCATTGCCGAGGGCCGGGCGGTTCAGCCAAGAGCCGCCCGGCCCGTCCCCTGCGGTACCGCCGCCGTGCCACGCTGGCCCGGTGCGTGCGGGACCACCCCCGGCCGGGACCCGGCTGCCTCGCCGGCTGCGGTGGCTGGCCGAGGGTCGGCCGGTGACGCCGGTGTGGCGCAACGAGGCCGGTGGCCTCACCGTGCACGACCGGGCGGCCGATCGGTTCGTCAAGATCAGCCCGCCCGGCGCGCCGGACCTCACCGCGGAGGCGGCGCGGCTGCGCTGGGTGCGCCACGTGGCGCCCGACCTGCCGGTGCCGGTGGTCGTGAACGCCGGGGCCGACGACGCCGGCAGCTGGCTGGTGACCAGGGCGCTGCCGGGGCGCAGCGCCGTCGATCCGTGGTGCCGGGCCCGGCCCGCGGTCGCGGCGGCCGCCATCGGCAGCGGGCTGCGCCGGTTGCACGACACCCTCCCCGTCGACCGCTGCCCGTTCGACTGGTCCGCTGCCGCCCGGGTGCGTCGAGTGCCGGACGCGGCCGGGCAGGATCCTCGGCGCTGGCACGCCGACCACCGCGAGGTCCCGGCCGCCGCCGCCGTCGCCGCCGTCCGGCGGCCGCCGCCGGTCGACCGGGCGGTGGTCTGCCACGGCGACGCCTGCGCGCCGAACACCCTCGTCGGTGCCGGCGGCACCTAGGCCGGGCTGGTCGACGTCGGCCGGCTCGGCGTGGCCGACCGGTGGGCCGACCTGGCGGTGGCGACCTGGAGCACCGTGTGGAACTACGGGCCCGGCCACGAGGCGGCCGTGCTGGAGGCCTACGGCGTCGAGCCCGACCCCGTGCGCACCGCCTACTACCGGTTGCTGTGGGACCTGACGCCGGACTGAGCGGGTCGCTCGCGCCGGGCCCGGCGCGCCGCACCGGGCTGTCGCGACACGCCGGAACCGTTGCGGCGCCTGGTCTACGGTGGGCCCCTGGGGGACGGGCGAACGCCCCCGGAGCGGACAGCGCCGTGGGGTGGCCGGCGCGCTGCGCCGGCACCCGACCGTGGTGGGAGATCGTGTGGGGTCTGCATGACGAGAGCTGTCCGCCGCTCGGTGGCGACAGCGCTCTGTGCCCTGCTGCTGACGGCCTGCAACAGTAGGGAGGGGGCCGGCGGCCCGGCCGGCCCGGCCTCAC
Source organism: Nakamurella endophytica (assembly GCF_014646215.1). Lineage (GTDB taxonomy): Bacteria > Actinomycetota > Actinomycetes > Mycobacteriales > Nakamurellaceae > Nakamurella > Nakamurella endophytica. The sequence goes on along the minus strand of NZ_BMNA01000003.1, from coordinate 678,035 downwards.
CGCCGGCGACGTCGACCCGGCAGACCACGGGCTCGGCCGCCGGTCCGCTGTCCGGGGTGGGGACGGCGGATCCGCCGACCACGGCGCCGCCGGCGTCACCGGTGTCGCCGGTGTCCGGAGCGCCGTCCACCGCGGGCGTCCCGTCCGGCCCGGCGGTCGACCCCGGGCCGGTGCCGACCGTGCGCACGTCGGTGCCGCCGCCGAGCCGGGGCCTGACCCTGGGCGACATCCGCGAGTCGAACGACGCCGTGCTCGACGCGACGCTGCGCCAGCTGGCCGGGGCCGTCGAGTCCGGCGGCCGGGCCGTCTTCGTCGCCCCGTTCGCCCCGGCCGTCGCCGGCCGCGTCGGGCAGTGGTTCGACAACACCCGCGCCCTGGGTGTCGCCGGGGCCCGGTTCGTCCGGACGCCCGGCTACTTCTCGCCGCGGCGCGACACCCCGACGTCCTTCACCCGGACCGTGGTGCTCGGCGTCCGCACCCCGTACGACGACGACGGCTCGCTGCCCGGCATCGCCTACACGGTCGGCATGGACCGGCGGGCCGGTCGCTGGACCGTCACCACCTGGGCACCGAGCTACGTCGACGACCCGATGAACTGCGGCTGCCGGTTGCAGGTCGTCCACCGCGGCGACGTGGCCGTGGTGTCCGAGGGCGGGCGGTCGCTCGCCGGGTGGCCGGCGATCGTGCTGGACCGTGCGCTCGAGGGCACCGCGTGGCCCGTGCAGCGGATGGCCGGGTCGGGGCTACGGGCGCCCGCCGGGCACGTGTTCTTCCTCGTCGACCACCCCTATCGCTGGTTCCTGTCCGCCACGGGCGCCCCGGAGACCTCGAACGCCACCGTGTCCCTGGTGGAGACCGACGGCCCGGCGCCGGGCACGCTGTTCTCCACCGCGTCGCGGATCGTGCTGATGCTCGCCGACACCGACGGTCGGACGGCGCCGCAGACCGCGGTCGGCCGGTTGTACGCGTGGGACGTCGTCACCCACGAGGCGACGCACCAGCTGATGAACCTCAACTCGCAGCTGTACTACGGCGAGGGCGACCCGATCGCCACCTGGATCGTCGAGGGCATCGCCGTCGCCGTCGAGGTGCTGCACCGGCGGGACCACCCGGAGACCGCGGACGCCGGCTACTACCTGCGCGACGACCCCCGCAACGTCGACCGCGGCTGGCTGCGGCGGCACCTCGCCGGCGACCTGCCCTCGCGGGAGCAGCTGTACGCGGCGCCCGGCGCGGAGCGCAGCAATTGGTACGCGCTGTCCGGGTCGGTCTTCCTGTTCCTGGCGGACCGGTACGGTTTCCCGACCATGATGCGCACCGCCCGGCTGATGTACGCCCAGAACGGCCGCAACCCGTTCGACGTCGTGCCCGACCCGGACCGCGCCGGCCGGTACCTGTCCCGTGCCGACGCGATGGCCGCCTGGCGCAGCTGGTTCACCGACAACTACCTCGGCTGATGACCGGCGGCCCGGCCGACGGCGAGCGGTGGCAGGCCGTCGCCGAAAGGGCGGCCCGACGCGCCGGGGTGGACCCGGCACTGCTCGCCGACCTGGTGCCGGCGCTGGCCGAGGCCGCCCGGACGGGCACCCGGCTGCACCGCCGGGACCTGCGCCGGTTCGCCGACCTCGGCCGGGAGTCCGCCGTGCGCGGCGTCTCCCCGCGGGCCCTGCTGGACGCCTACCTCTCGGCCGCCTGGCAACTCTGGCCGGAGCTGGCCGAGGTCCGCGCGGCCGGCTCCGGCGGCAGCGCCGCGGACGTCGTCCGGGCCGGTGAGGTGGTGCTCCGCGGTGTCTGCGACGCCACCGCCGCCCTCACCGACGGCGTCGCGCAGGCCCGGCGGGACGTGCTGCGGATCCGGACGACCGAGCGGCGCGAGTTCGTCGACGACCTGCTGCTCGGGGGCGCCCACTCGGAGTCCGGGATGCTCGCCCGGGGCGCGGAGTTCGGTCTGGACCTCGCCGGGCCGCACGGGGTGGCCGTGGTGGTCGCGGAGCAGCCGTTCGTCGACGGGTCAGCGGCGACCGCGCTGCTGGAGCGGGCCCTGCTGGAGGGCGCCGCGTTGGAGGGGGGCGCCGACGCCCTGGTCGCCACCAAGCAGGACGCCCTGGTCGTGGTGTTCGCCGCGCCGGACCGGGGGGCCGTCGACGAGGTGGTCCGCCGGCTGACCGCGTCGCTCCCGGCCGACCCCGGCACCGTGCGGCTGCAGCGCACCGCCCCGGTCGGCCGCTGGCGGATCGGCGTGGGCCGACCGCACGGCGGGTCGCCGGGCGTCCGGCTGTCCTACGAGGAGGCGCTGCAGTCGCTGGAGCTCGGGGCCAGGACCGGCGCGCCCGGGCCGGTCTTCGACGCCGCGGACCTGCTGGTGCAGCGCGTGCTGATCCGGGACGAGCAGGCCATGCGGGAGCTGGTGGATGCGCTGCTCACCCCGCTCGAGGCGGCCCGCGGCGGCGCCGAGCCGTTGATCGCCACGCTGGACGCCTACTTCGCCGCCGGCGGCAACGCCTCCGCGGCCGCCCGGGCGCTGCACCTGTCGGTACGGGCGCTGACCTACCGGCTGGACCGCATCCGGGCGCTGACCGGCCGGGACCCGGCCGACCCGGCCGACCGGTTCGCCCTGCAGGCCGCCGTCACCGGTTCCCGGCTGCTCGGCCTGCGCTGACGCCGGCCGGTCCGCGCGCGACCGGGGCCGCCGGGGATCAGGACCGGGTGGCGACGACCACCAGGTCGAGCTCCATGCTGCGGCCGAGCATGCGCTCCAGTCCGGGACGGGACAGCAGCCGCACCGCGTCCCGGGACGGCAGCGCCCCGGTCGCGTGGCACCGCAGCGAGCCGTCGGGCAACACCTGCGGCGTGGCCATCTCCAGTGTCACGTCGAGCAGCCCGCCCTCGGTGGCCAGCAGCCCGTCGAGCAGCCAGCGGTCCGGGTGGGCGGTGGGCCGGACACCGCACGAGGCGAAGCCCAGCATCGGGTTCCGCCGGGTGTCCACGACGCCGGCGCCGATGAGCACCGAGTCCACGGTGGACCGGCCGCTGGTGAGGCTGGCCGTGCGGATGGACACGGTGACCTGGCTGGCCAGCGGGTCGTCGGCCATCACGAGATCGCCGGTGACGTCCTGGAAGCGGCCGTGCACGGTGGCCAGCACCCCGACGCGGACGGCCACGCCGAGCGTCGACCGGGTGGCGTCGATCTGCCAGCGGCCGGTGGGGTCGGTCAGCGCCCCGGCGGTGCGGGTGGGGCTGGTGGCGATGCTCATGGCGGCGGTCCTGTTCACCTCGTGCGGGGGGGACGTGCGGTGTTCGAGTCGGCGCGGCGGCGATCGGTTCCCGCGGTGGCGCAGCGGCCCGTTCCCGGCCGGCTGTCGCCAGGCTCCGCCGGCTGCCGACGGCTCCAGGAGCCGGGCGCCCGCCCGCTGATACCGGTGCCCTCGTCTTGCCCGCCTCCGGCAACCAGGGCCGCCGGTTCTCCGCCGAAAACTGACCTGGGCTGCACGAGGTCTGCAAGTGATCCTGGTGGACGTACCCGGTGCGCCGGGCACGCACCGTCCTCACCGACACCCCGCGCCGCACGGCGCGGCCTCGACGCAGAAGGGAGATCCCGTGTCCGTACCGGTCTGGGCCTGGCTGGCCTTCGGGGCCGTGGTCCTGGTCATGCTGGCCATCGACCTGCTCGCCCACCGCGGCGCGCACGTCATCAAGTTCAAGGAGGCCGCGGTCTGGTCGGCGGTCTGGGTCGGCCTGTCCCTGGTGTTCGCCGGCATCGTCTGGGCGACGCTCGGGACCCAGCCGGCCGTCGAGTTCACCACCGCGTGGTTGCTCGAGAAGTCGCTGTCCGTCGACAACCTGTTCGTCTTCGCCCTGATCTTCGGCTACTTCCGGGTGCCCCGCGAGTACCAGCACCGCGTGCTGTTCTTCGGCGTCGTCGGCGCGCTGATCTTCCGCGGCATCTTCCTGGCCGCCGGCGTCGCCATCGTCAGCACCTTCACCGCGGTGCTGTTCGTCTTCGCCGCGATCCTGATCTGGAGCGCGATCAAGCTGCTGCGGGACCAGGACGACTCGATGGACCCGGGCCGGAGCCTGGCCGTCCGGCTGCTCCGCAAGGTCGTCCCGGTCTCCGACGAGTACCGCGGGACCAGGTTCTTCGTCCGCGAGGCCGGCAAGCGCGTCGCCACCCCGCTGCTGGCCGTGGTGGTCGCCATCGAGGCCGCCGACCTGGTGTTCGCGGTGGACAGCGTCCCGGCCGTGCTGGCCGTCTCCAGCGACCCGTTCATCGTCTACTCGTCCAACGCGTTCGCCATCCTGGGCCTGCGGGCGCTGTACTTCCTGCTCGCCGGGATGCTGCAGCGCTTCCACCACCTGGGCAAGGGCCTGGCCTTCATCCTGGCCTTCATCGGCGTCAAGCTGGTCCTGCAGGCCAGCCACAAGGTGATCAGCCCGGCGGTGCCGGAGATCCCCTCGCTGGTGTCGCTGGGCGTCATCGTCGTCACGCTGGCCGTGTCGATCGGCCTGTCGCTGCTGCGGCCCGCGCCGGAGGCCGACGACGAGCCGGCCGACACCGGCGAGCACGCCCCGGTGGACGGCGCCGGACCGGCCGCCCTGCCCGGGACGGTCGACCGGGTCGACCCGGTCGGCGACGGCGGCGTCCAGGACCGGACCGCCGGGGACGACGGCCACGCACCTGTCGGCACCGCGACCGGCCCAGCCGCGGGGATCGTCGCCGGGTCCGTCCCCGGGGACCGCTGACCCCGCCCCCGCGCCGGCGGCACCCGCCCGCAGCGGCGCCGCCGGCCGGGTGACCACCCGCCGCCGCCCCCGGCCCTCGCCGGGGGCGGCGGCTTCCGCCGTCAGTGTCCGATCACGGCGCCCGCGGGGCATCCGTCAGGCCTGGTACAGCTCCAGCGGCAGCCCGTCCGGGTCCTGGAAGAACGTCATGGCCCGCCCGGTGTAGGGGTCGGTACGGGCGTCCTCGCAGGCCACACCCAGCGCGGCCAGCTCCGTGACGGCGGCGGCGACGTCGGGCACGGCGAACGCCAGATGCCGCAGCCCCTGCGCCTCCGGGTAGGACGGCCGGGGCGGCGCATCCGGGAACGAGAACAGCTCCAGCACGCACGCGTCCCCCAGGGCCAGGTCGCCCTTCCAGGACCGGCGCTCCTCGCGGTAGTGCTCGGCCAGCAACCGGGCGCCGAGCACCTCTTCGTAGAAGCGCCGGGACCGGTGGTAGTCCGACGCGATGACGGCCACGTGGTGGATGCGGTCGACTCTCATCCCGGTCATCCTGCCGCCGGGGCCACCACACCGGGGCACTGCTCCGGACGTGTCAGACTCCGGGCGTCCGTCCACCGTCCGGGGAGCCACCGACCGATGCCCGAGCGTCTCGTCACCGCTCTGCGCCTCGTGCGCAGCGTCGCCGACCGCCCGGATCCCACGCTGCCGGTCGCGGTCGGGGCGCTGGCCGACGCGGCCGGCACCACGACGTCGTCGGCCTCGCGGGTCTGCGCCGCCCTCGACGCCCTCGGGCTGCTGCAGCGCGCCGAGGGCTACGGCGAGTACCGGCTGGGCCGCGGCGCCGTCGCGCTGTCCGGGGCGGCGGCCGCACCGTGGTCGGCCGCTGTGGACTGGGCGCTGACCCGGCTGGCCATCGCCACCCGGGAGACCGTGTGCCTGGTCGCGCCGGCACCGGGCGGCCCGCGGGTGGTGGCGACGGTGCCGTCCACCTGGACGCTGCACGTCGCCGCTCGGGTCGGCCAGCCTCCCGACGACCCCGGCGGTGCGGTGGCGCGCACGCTGCTGCCCGGGCCGTCCCGCGGTCCCGTCCTCCCCCGGCCTCCGGGGCCCGGCGGTCCCGCCGGGCAGGTGCTGGAGTCCCGCGGAGCCGAGACGTGCGTCGTGGCCGTCCCGGTCGTGGCGCGTGACGGCTCCCGGACGGCCGCCGTCACGGTGCACTGCCCGATCGGCCGGGCCGACCGGGTGGCGGCCGTCGCCCGGCGCCTGGCGCCGGCCGCCGCGCAGTACCTGTCCACCGCCGGGCCGCGGCCGGCAGCGCCGGGATCCGCACCCGACCACCCGCCGCCGGTGGGTGGCACGGCGCTGGACCTGGCGGCCGCCACGCTGGCGCAGGTGTGCGCCGGTCGCGGTCCGGTCGGCGAGCTGGCGCACCGCCTGGGCGCCCGCCCCGACCGCGTCGACCGGGTGCTCGACGTCGCTGAGGCGGTCGGTCTGGTGGTCCGCTGCCCGGACGAGACCGTGGCACCGGCCTGGTACCTGCAGAGCTGGCACCGCGCCGTGGCCGCGTCGGTGCTCGGCCCGCGGCTGGACCGGCTGCTCACGGCCGCGGCGGTCGAGGCGGCGGCCACCGCCTACGTCACCGTCCGGCGCGGCATGCGCAGCGTCACGGTCGCCGAGGCGTTCGGCGGCGGCCCGCTGAGCACGCAGAGCTGGCTGGGCCGGCCGGCGCAGATCGTCGGCGCCGACGGCGGGGCGCTGCTGGTCATGGACTTCGACGACGAGCAGATCACCGCGGTGCTGCCGGCCCGGCCGGTGCCCACCGCGGCCCGGACGCCGCGCGACGCCTCCGCCTTCCTGGCCACGGTGCGGCAGGCGCGGGCGAGCGGGCGGTTGGTGCTGGAGAGCTTCGGCGAGGACGGCCTGACCTCGGTGGCCGCTCCGGTCCGCGGCGCCGACGGGTCCGTCGCGGCGGCTGCCTGCCTGGTGGGTCCGACGGACCGGGTGGCGGCGGCCCGGCCGCGGATCGACGACGTCGCCGATCGGCTGGCTGCGGACGTGTCCCGGCTGCTGGGGGCGCCGCAGGCCTGAGCGGCGGCGGTCAGCCGACCGTCCGCATCAGCAGCTCACCCAGTCGCCGGCCGTCGGCCGCCGACAGCCGCCCGAGGAGCGGCGCCAGCACGTGCTGGATCTCGTGTTCGAGCGCCGCGGCGAGCCGGGCGCCGTCGTCGGTGAGCACCACGGTGGCGGCCCGGCCGTCTTCCGGGCTCGGCGCGCGCCGCAGCAGTCCGCGTCGCACGGCCCGGTCGACGAGCCCCGTGACGGTCGACTTCTCGAGTCCGAGGTGCGCGGCGAGCTCCGCCATCCGCGGCCGGTGGTCGCGCAGGATCGCCAGCACCCGCAGCTGGGTCAGCGACAGCTCGTGCCGCGCCGCGACCTGGGACAGCAGCGCCATCACGGTGAACGAGACCTGCGCGAGCGCGTCGGTGACGTCCCCGGACCACCGCTCGCCGTCCCGCTCCACGGGCGCAGCCTAGACAACGATTCGTAGAACGTACTAATTTGGTTGGTATCACCAACCAATCCGGTCCACCGGGCCGGGGAACGGAGACCGTCGTGGACACCACCGTGCAGGTCCCGACCACCACCGACGCGGGCACGGAGCTCGTGCCGGCCGCCGTCGTCACCGCGTTCGGCCGGCCGCCCGAGGTCAGGCCCTTCCCGGTGCCCGCACCACGCGCCGACACCGAGGTCGTGGTGGACGTGCTGGCCGACGGGCTGCACCCGCGGGTGCGCTCGCAGGCGGACGGCTCGCACTACACGAGCAGCGGCAGCCTGCCGCTGGTCCCCGGGATCGACGGGGTCGGCCGAGCGCCGGACGGCACGCTGCGCTACTTCGTCCTGCCGGAGACCACGCTGGGCACGATGGCCCGCCGCACCGTCGTCGACCTGCGGCGCAGCATCGTGCTGCCCGAGGGCACCGACCCGGTGCCGGTGGCCGCGGCGATGAACCCGGTGCTGTCCTCGTGGGTGGCGCTGCGCCGGCGGGTCGCCTGGCGGGCAGGGCAGAGCGTGCTCGTCCTGGGTGCGACGGGCAACGCCGGGCGGGTGGCACTGGGGGTGGCCCGCCGGCTCGGCGCCGGGACCGTGATCGGGGCGGGCCGAGGCCCCCGGCTCGAGCTGCTGCCCGGACTGGGTGCCGACCGCACGGTCGACCTGGCCGGGGACCCGGCCGAGGTGGCCGACCGGATCGGCGCGGCCGCCGCGGAGGTCGACGTGGTCCTCGACTACCTGTGGGGCGAGCCGGCGGCCGCGGCGATGGCCGCCATTGCCCGGCGACGGGTCGACGAGGCCCGGCCGGTGCGCTGGGTCGCCATCGGGTCGGTCGCCGGCTCGACCGCTCCGGTCCCGTCGGCGGCGCTGCGCGCGGTGGCGCTCGAGGTCGTCGGCAGCGGGCAGGGCTCGGTGCCCACCTGCGATCTCCTGGCCGAGCTTCCGGAGATGGCCGCGGAGATCACCGCGGGCACCTTCCGGGTCGACGCGCGGCCGGTGCCGCTGTCCGAGGTGACCACCGCCTGGGCGGACCGCGGCACCGACCGCATCGTCGTCATGCCCTGACCTGCCGGGCGCTGCCGGCTCCGGATCAGCCCAGCTCCGGGGCCAGGTGGGTCGGCGCACCGGCGACCGTGGTCAGCGCCACCGGCATGGCCCGCAGCTCCGGGGCCAGGTGGGTCGGCGCACCGGCGACCGTGGTCAGCGCCACCGGCATGGCCCGCAGCTCCGGTGCCGGGGCGGTCCACGGGTCGCGGTCCACCGCCACCACGTCGGCCGGGTCGCCCGGCCGGATCCGGCGCCGGCCGCGGGACGACGACGCCAGCGCGTCGGCGACCGGGATGGCCTGCTCGGGGTGCCAGGCCGGCAGGTCGCCGCGGGTCCGGGCGACCGCCGCCGCGACGGCGTGCCACGGGTCCAGCGGGGAGACCGGCGCGTCCGACCCGAAGGCCAGGGTGGCCCCGGCGTCCAGCAGCGACCGCAGCAGGAACGCCCGCGCGGTGCGGCCCGCCCAGTGCCGGTCGGCCACGTCCCGGTCGTCCATCGCGTGCTCCGGCTGCACGCTTGCGGTGACCCCGAGCGCGGCGAACCGCGGCACGTCCGCGTTCGCCACCAGCTGCGCGTGCTCGATGCGGCCGCCGCTGCCCAGCGCTTCGAAGGCGTCCAGGGCGATGCGGTTGGCCCGGTCGCCGATGGCGTGCACCGCCGGCACCAGACCGCCGCCGACCGCGCGGCGCAGCACGTCGAGCAGCTCGTCGGGCTGCACCGTCAGCAGGCCCGTCGAACCGTCCGGGTAGGGCTCGGCGCAGCAGGCCGTGCGGGTGTTCAGCGAGCCGTCGATCAGGATCTTCAGCGGCCCGACGGTGACCAGCCCGGCGCCGCCGGGGACCGGGTCGCCGGTGCGCAGCCCCTCGGCCAGCGCGCGGTCCAGGTGCTGCGGGTAGATCCCGGTGTCGACCCGGAGCGAGCGCATCCCGCCGGCCACCCGGCGGCCCCAGATCTCGGCGTTCCACGCCATCTCCAGGTCGACCACGCCCACGACGCCGCGGGCAGCGGCCGCCGCGGCGGCGTCCGCGGCCCACTGGTCGACCAGCTCGTCCGGCACCTCGGCCAGCCGGCCGGTGACGGCGAACGCGTGGTCCTCGACGAGCAGGCCCGTGCCGTCGGTGCCGCCGGGTGCGTCCCCCACCTCGCTCCGGTACAGGCCCAGCGCCGCGCTGTTCAGCCACAGGCAGTGCAGGTCGGCGGAGACCAGCACCACCGGCAGCGCGCCGGCCGCGCGGTCGAGCAGCTCGACCGACGGCTGGTCCGGCCACAGGCCGTCCCGGAAGCCGTAGCCGACCAGCGGGTGCTCCGGGTGCGGCGGGACCTCGGCCCCGTGCTCGCCCAGGTGCGCGGCCACCAGCGCGGCGGCCCCCCCGGCGGTGTGGGCGGCGGAGACGTCGATGCGCCGGCGGCTCAGCGCCCACTGGGTGAAGTGCACGTGCTCGTCCCACAGCCCGGGCAGCAGCCACCGCCCGTCGAGGGCGATCTCCCGGGCACCGGGCCGGGCCCCGGCGGCGACGGTGTCCGGTCCGACGGCGGCGACCACGCCGTCGGCCAGCAGCACGTCGACCGGGTCGGCACCGGACGCCGTCCGGGCGTCCCGCAGCAGCAGGGTCTCAGCCACCGGTCACCTCCGCGTGCACCCGCCGCATGTCGGCGGCCAGTGCCGGCGACGCGTACGGCCCCGGGCGGTCCAGCGCGGCGACGACCCGCTCGACCACCTCGGGCGGCTTGTCCTGGCTCAGCTTGGCCTTGGTGACGATCCGCGTCGGGGTGAGCCGGATGCCCAGCGTCCCGCCGCTGATCCGCCGGGCGTACGAGGCGTCGACCGGGTCGGCGAACAGCCGCCGCGGCCTGTCCACCCGATCCTCCATGTGGTCCACCAGCGCGGCCAGCACCGCCAGGTTCTCCTCCGCCCCGAGCACCTCGGGCACGCCGGACAGGTGGGCCACGGTGAAGTTCCAGGTCGGCACCGCCGGTGCGGCCGACACCGTGCCGTACCAGCTCGGCGAGATGTAGCCGTGCGGGCCCTGCACGATGACCAGCAGCTCGCCGCGGCCGATCTCCAGGATCTCCTCGTCCGGCCGGCCCAGGTGGGTGAGCAGGGACAGCTCCTGCCGGGTCTCGTCGACCAGCACCGGGTAGTGCGAGGCCACCAGCCCCGCCGAGGTGTGGCTGACCAGCGTCGCCCACGGGTTGTCCCGGACCAGCTGCTTGAGCCGGCCCGGGTCCATCGCGTAGTCGGGGTTGTCGCGCACGCCGCCGCCCCTACCGGTGCGCCCGGCAGCGGCGGACCGCGGCCAGCAGCAGAGTCCTGGCCACCTCGACGGTCTCGCCGATCCCTACCTGCTCCCGCGGGGCGTGGGCGTTGCGGACGTCGCCGGGCCCGTACAGCAGCGTGGGGATGCCGCCGATCCCGGTGTACAGCCGCAGGTCGCTGCCGTACGGGACGGCCCGCTGGCCCTCCGGGGGCCGGCCGCCGCTGTCCCGCGCGGCGGCCGCCACGTCGGCGATCAGCGGGTCGCCCTCGGGGGTGGCGCCGCTGGCGAACTGCCCGCCGGTCCAGGCCAGCCGGGCCGGGTGGTCGGCCAGCCAGGGGTCGCCGGCGCAGACCTGCGCCAGGGCCTGCTCCAGCGCGGCGCGGGCGTCGGCGGGGTCCTCGCCCAGCCGGACGCCCAGCCGTCCCTCGGCGGTCAGCAGGTCGGGGACGCTGCTGCTCCAGTCCCCGGCCACGATCCGGCCGATCGAGATGGGGTACGGCAGCCGGTTGTCGCCGAAGCGGGGGTGCGGGTCGGCGTTGCGGGCCCGTTCCAGCTCGAGGATCGCCCGGTGGATCGGCAGGTAGGCGTCGAAGGCGCTGACGCCCTCGGCGCGGGTGCTGCCGTGCGCCGCCCGGCCGGGGACCGACACGGTGAACGTCAGCGCACCGGCGTGGGCGGTGACGACCTGGCCGGCGGTCGGCTCGGTGATCACCGCGGCCTCGCCGGCGTGGCCACGGACCAGGGTGGCGAAGGCACCGAGGCCGCCGTCCTCCTCGCTGACCACGGAGTGCACCGCGAACGGGCGCTCCAGGTACAGCCCGGAGCGGTGCAGGGCCCGGGCGACCGCGGTGTTCACGGCCACCCCGGCCTTCATGTCGCAGGCGCCGCGGCCGTGCACGACGTCGCCGTCGATCCGGCCGCCGAAGGGGTCGTGCCCGGCCCAGTGCTCCAGGTCGCCGGTCGGCACCACGTCGACGTGCCCCTGCAGCACGAAGGCCGGTGTCCCGGCGCCCTCGGTGCGGGCCACCACGCCGTAGCCCTCGAGCCGCTCGGCCTCCGTCCCGGGGTACCGCGGGTCCGCCTGCAGCGCGGCCAGGTCCAGCCGCCAGCTGTCGACGTCCATGCCGAGCTCGGCCAGCTGCCCGGCCTGCCGGTGCTGCAGCTCGGACTCGGCGTCGGTGCCCGTCACGCTGGGGATGCGGATCAGTTCGACCAGGTCGGCGACCAGCTCCCGCTCGTCCAGCACGGACAGCGCGTGCTCCTCGTCGCGGGTCAGCATCAGACGTGACCCGGGACGAGCGCGGCGGGCTCCGAGGCGTCCGACCGGAAGGCCGCCCGGTCCGACCGGAACAGGCTGAGATCCTCCGCCGCCACACCGGTGGTGGCCAGGTCGGCCAGCACCCGGCCGAACGTCGGCGTGAACTTGAAGGCGTGGCCGGCGCCCAGGCCGAGGAACAGCCGGGGATGCCCGGGCAGCGAGTCCAGCACGAAGTGCCGGTCCGGGGTCAGCGCGTACTGGCAGGTCACGGTGCGCAGCGGCGCCCCGCTGCCGGGGATGGTGTCGGCCATGAACCCCTGCAGCTGCGCGAGCCGGTCGGCCGACGGCACGAAGGTGCGCTCGTCGGTGCCCATCAGGACCTCGGACACGTCCCGGGCGGCCTTGATCGTCGGCTCGCCGTAGCATGGGAAGCCGTAGTAGCAGACGTCGTCCTCCCAGATCCAGACCGGGAACCGGCCGATGGCGTAGTCGTCCGGCCGCTCGGGCTTGAAGTAGGTGACCTGCTCCTGCATCACCCGCAGCGGCACCGAGACCCCCAGCGGGTCCAGCAGCCGGTTCGTCCACGCGTCGGTGCACAGCACGACGGCGCCGGCCCGCACCGGGCCCGCCGCCGTCTGCAGCACGACACCGTCGGCGGTGTCCTCCAGCGCGGTGACCGAGCAGCGGTCGCGCAGCCGGGCGCCGTGGGCGCGGGCGTGCATCTGCAGGGTGGCCACCGAGCGCGAGGCGTGGACGATGCCGGAGTCCGGCGTCCACACCGAGGTGACGTCCTCGGGGATGGCGAACTGCGGCAGCCGCTCGCGGACCTGCCGGGCGTCCAGCTCCTCGTGCTCGACGCCGCAGGCGGCCAGGCTGTCCAGGTAGTGCCGGGCCGGCACCGGCGCGTCGGCCGGGCAGAACGTGATCCCGCCCGTCCGGGTCACCAACCGCTCGCCGGTGGCCTGCTCGAGGTCGGCCCAGTCCCGGTAGGCCGCGTCGGCCAGCTGCACGTACTCGGGCAGGTCGTAGGCCCGCCGGATGATCCGCGACGTGTCGTGGGACGCCCCGCGGACGTGACCCAGCTCGTACTGCTCGAAGCCGATGACGTCGGCGCCGCGGCGGGCCAGGTGGTACGTGGTGGCGCTGCCCAGGGCGCCGAGGCCGACCACGGCGTAGTCGACGTGCTCCATGGCGGATGCTTCTCCTTCTCTCCGGGGGTGACCCGTTCTCTGGTGGGTGGTGCGGGGTCGGACGGGGTACTGCAGCGGTGGCGCCGAGGCGCCGTCGGAGAGCCGGCTCCCCACGGGGCGCCGGCGGTGAGCCGCGCCCCACTGCTGCCGCGGCCGGGGCGACCGAGCGGGGGCGCCGCGCGGACCCGCCGGTGGTGGCGGATCCGGCGCGGACGGTCCGGGTGGTGCGTGTGCGGTGCCGGCGCGGTGCGCCGGCCGCGGCGGCTAGAGGACGCGGGCCAGGAACGCCCGGGTCCGCTCCTGGGACGGGTTGTTCAGTACCTGCCCGGGCGGGCCCTGCTCGACGATCACCCCGCCGTCCAGGAACGCCACCGTGTCGGCGACCTCCCGGGCGAAGGCGATCTCGTGGGTGACCACGACCATCGTCATGCCGTCGGCGGCCAGTGACCGCATGACGTCGAGGACGTCGCCGACCAGCTCGGGGTCGAGCGCCGAGGTCGGCTCGTCGAACAGCATCAGCCGCGGCTCCATGGTGAGCGCGCGGGCGATGGCGACCCGCTGCTGCTGGCCGCCGGACAGCTGCCGCGGGTAGGCGTCGGCCTTGTCGCCGAGCCCCACCCGCTCGAGCAGGGCCAGGGCGCGGCGGCGGACCGGTTCCGGCCGCTCGCGGCGGACGCGCAGCGGCGCCTCCATCAGGTTGCCCAGCACCGACAGGTGCGGGAACAGGTTGAACTGCTGGAACACCATGCCGATCCGGCTGCGGCGCTGGGCGATCTCGTGGTCGCGCAGCTCGTACAGCTTCTCGCCGCGCCGGCGGTAGCCGACCAGTTCGCCGTCGACGCTGATCCACCCGCCGTCGATCTTCTCCAAGTGGTTGATGCAGCGCAGGAACGTGCTCTTGCCCGAGCCCGACGGGCCGAGCAGGCACAGCACCTCGCCGGCGGCGACGTCCAGGTCGATGCCCTTGACCACCTCGTTGCTGCCGTAGGACTTGCGGACGCCGCGCGCCCGCACCATGGCCTCGGTGGCGACGCCGGGCGTCGCGGACGGCGCCGGCGAGGTCGCGGCTCCGGTGGGTGCCGCCGCCTTGCTCAGCCGGGTGGACCCCGTGGGTCCGGTCATCGGTGCTCCCCTCCGGCGACGGGCGCGCCGTCCGGCAGCCCGTCCTGCACGGCGGCCCTGGCGTCGGCCGCCGCGGTGCGCTCCCGCCGGCCGCGGCCGCCGTGCGCCGCGTCGCCCCGGCGCAGCCGGCGTTCCAGGAACGTCTGCCCGACGGTCAGCACCGTCGTCAGCAAGAGGTACCAGAGACTGGCCGTGATGAGCAGGGGGACGACCTGGTACGTGCGCGAGTAGATGATCTGGGACGCGTACAGCAGCTCCGGCAGCGCGATGACGCTGACCAGCGACGTGGTCTTGAGCATCGAGATGGTCTGGTTGCCGGTCGGCGGGATGATCACCCGCATGGCCTGCGGCAGCACGATGCGCCGGAAGACCTGCCGATTCGTCATGCCCAGCGCCTGCGCCGCCTGGGTCTGCCCGGCGTCGACCGACTGCAGCCCGGCCCGGACGATCTCGGCCATGTAGGCGGCCTCGTTCAGCCCCAGGCCGAGGATCGCCGCCACCACCGGCGTGATCAGCGCGTTGGCACTGCCGGAGACGAACGTCGGCCCGAACGGGATGCCCAGGCCGAGCGTCGGGTACAGCGACGACAGGTTGAACCAGAAGATCAGCTGGACCAGCAGCGGGGTGCCGCGGAACAGCCCGATGTAGAGCAGCGCGGCGTAGGACACGATCGGGTTCTTCGAGTCCCGGGCGACGGCCAGCACGATGCCGAGCAGCAGGCCGACGAGCATGGCCGCCACCGTCAGCAGCACGGTGTTGCGCAGCCCGGCCAGGATCGACCCGCTGACGAAGTAGTGGAACACCACGTCCCACTGGAAGTTCGGGTTGCGGATCAGCGAGGTCACCAGCACGACACCGATGACCACGACGACCGCCACCGCCACCCAGCGCCACGGGTGCCGCAGGCTCACCACCTGACCCGGCAGCTCGGCGGCCCCGTCGTCGGGGGCGCCGGGCTGCCGGGTGCCGGCGTGCAGGACAGGCTCAGCCACGGGAGATCGACGGATCGGTGATGGCGCCCGCGGTGACCCCCCACTTCTGCAGGATCTTGGTGTAGGTGCCGTCGGCGATGATCGACTCGAGCGCGGCCTCGATGGCCGGGGCCAGCGCGGAGCCCTTCTTCAGGGCGATGCCGTACGGCGCGGGCTGGTAGTTGGCGTTCAGCACCTCGAACTGCCCGTTCGCCTGCTGCGCGACGTACGCCAGCGGCCCGAAGTCGGACATGGTGGCCTCCGCCCGGCCGTTGCCGACGGCCAGCGTCGCCTGCGCCTGGTCCGGGTAGATGTCGACCTTGATGGCCTGCTGGCCCTTGGCGGTGCACGCGGCGGTGAACTTCGGCAGGTACTCGTCGGCGTAGATGGTGCCCTTCTGCGCCGCCACCGTGTGCCCGCAGAGGTTGTCCAGGTTCAGGCCCTGCGGGTTGCCCGCCTTGGTCATGATCGAGGTGCCGCCCTGGAAGTAGCTGACGAAGTCGACGACCTTGTTGCGCTCCGCGGTGATGCCCATCGCCGCGTCGCCGACGTCGTAGCGGCCGCCCTGGATGCCCGGGATGATGCCGTCGAACTTGAGCACCTGCAGGTCCGGCTTCAGACCCAGCTTGCCGGCGACCGCGGTGATGATCTCCGGGTCGACGCCCTGCAGCGTCTTGTTGTCCTCCGCGTAGAACTCGAACGGCGGGTAGCCCTCGCCGGTGGCCACCACCAGGGTGCCCTTGGCCTTCACGTCGGCCGGGACGAGCGAGGCCGGGTCGGCGCCCGCGGAGCCCGAGCCGGCGCCGGACGACGAGGACCCCGGCGCCGCGGCCGAGGATCCGGCCGACGCCGCGCCCGAGGTGGCCGAGCCGGCGCCGGAGGTGGCCGCACCGGCGGCCGAGGTGGCGGAGCCCGCCGCGGAACCGGCCGCGGACGTCGCCGAACCGACCGCCGAACCGGCGGCCGAGGTCGCCGACGAGACGGACGACGACGCGGACGACCCGCTGCCGCCGCAGGCCGCCAGCACCGTCGTGGCGGCCAGCAGGGAAGCCGCGAACGCGAACGTGCGGCGGGTCGGGGTCAGGGCTCTGGTCACGTGTCCTCTTCCGTCGGGCAGGTGCTGCTGGGCCGGTGGAGCCGTGGGGTCGGCGGTGCGCCGGTGGCTGCGCGGGTGGTGCGAACCGTGGTGCCCCGCGGTGCCGCGGGGCTGCCGCCGGGCGGTGCTGCGGGCCGAAAACTAGGAGCCGCGTGAAACGGCGTTGTTACGGAGCCCCCGCGTTGCAATACCCGCTCACCGAGATTGCAGGCGTCCGTAGTTCCCCGGGTCGGCACGGGCGGCCGGGGAACCGCTGCCGTCCCGCGCTCCGCCGCGGGTGAGCGGGGTCACGGGTGCACTACTGTCATCGTTGACAGAACCGGCGCGTGCGCCGGGCGGCCGGCGCGCGGACGCGCGTGCCGACGCCCGCCGGACGCCGGTCCCCGATCCACCCGCCCGGAGGTCCCGATGTCCGCGCCCACCGTCCGCCAGGTCGTCGTCGAAGCCCCGGGCGAGGTGCGGCTGGAGGAGGTCGCCGCGCCCGTGCCCGGGCCGGGCGAGGCCCTGGTGCGGATGCGGGCGGTGGGCGTCTGCGGATCCGACGTGCACGCCTCGCACGGCCGCCACCCGTTCGTCCCCTTGCCCTACCGACCCGGGCACGAGGTGGTCGGCGTCGTCGAGGCGCTCGGTCCGGCGGCGGACGGCCCGGCGGTCGGGACCCGGGTGGTCGTCGAACCGATCCTGTCCTGCGGGCACTGCAAGTACTGCACCGACGGGCGCTACAACCTGTGCGCCACCATGTCGTTCTTCGGCTGCACCGCACCCACCGGCGGCATGGCCGACCTGTTCGTGCTGCCGGCGGACCGGCTGGTCCCCGTGCCCGACGACCTGGACGACCTGCAGGCCGCGCTGATCGAGCCGCTGTCGACGCCGGTGCACGCGGTGCGGCTGGCCGGCCCCGACCTGTCGGGGCGCACCGTGGCCATCCTGGGTGCCGGGACGATCGGGCTGCTCACCCTGGCCGCCGCCCGCCGGCACGGCGCCGCCCGGGTGGCCGTCACCGACACCCTGCCCGCCAAGCGCGAGCTGGCCCTGCGGCTCGGCGCCGACGCCGCCTTCGACGCGGCCGCCCCGGGCACCGTGCAGGACGTCCGCGACTTCCTGGGCACCAGCGCCGACGTGGTCTTCGACTGCGTGTCGGTCCAGCGCACCGTCGACCAGGCCGTGGCCATGGCGGTCAAGGGCGGCACCGTGGTGATCGTCGGAGTGCCGGCCGCGCCGGTCACCGTGCCGCTGCCGGAGATCCAGGACCTGCAGATCCGCATCCAGGGCAGCGCCACCTACACCCGCGAGGACTACGACGAGGCGATCGCCCTGCTGCGCGACGGTGCGGTGCGGCCGGCGGACTTCGTCACCGCCCGGTATCCGCTGTCGCAGGCGCCCGCGGCGTTCGCCGAGGCATCGAGCGGCCGGCAGGTCAAGGTGGTCGTGCTCGCGGAGTAGCGCCGGACCGGCACCCGGACATCCCCGCCGGGGACCGTCGCCCACCGTCCGGGCGGACGGGTGCTGCGCGGGGGCGCACGTACAGTGCGCTGGTGCCTCGCCCCCTCGCTCCCACCGACGTGCCGGCACCGGCCACCGTCACCGCGACCCGGGGTGGCGCCGGTGCCTGAGGGCCACACGTTGCACCGGCTGGCGCGCGAGCACCAGCGGCTGCTCGCCGGCCACACCGTGCATGCGTCGAGCCCGCAGGGCCGGTTCACCGACGGCGCCGCCATGATCGACGGACGGGTCCTGCGCAGCGCCGACGCGTGGGGCAAGCACCTGTTCCACGACTACGGCGAGGACGTCACGCTGCACGTCCATCTCGGGCTGTACGGGAAGTTCACCGCCGGCACCGGCGAGCCACCGGAACCGCGCGGCGCGCTGCGGCTGCGGCTGGTGGCCGACGACGTCTGGACCGACCTGCGCGGCGCGACCGCCTGCGAGCTGCTGGAGCCGCCGCAGGTCGACGCCCTGCTCGCCCGGCTCGGACCGGACCCCCTGCGGCCGCGCAGCGACCCGGAGGTGGCCTGGCGCCGGCTGTCCCGCAGCCGGGTGGTGATCGCGGCGCTGTTGATGGACCAGTCCGTCCTGGCCGGGATCGGCAACGTCTACCGGGCCGAGATCCTGTTCCGTCACCGCGTCGACCCGTTCGCGCCCGGGCGCAGCATCGACCACGAGCTGTGGCAGCGGATGTGGGCGGACCTGGTCGTGCTGATGCGTGCCGGGGTCCGCTCCGGCCGCATCGTGACCGTGGACGGCGAGTACCGGCCGCGCCGGCGCGGACCGCTGACCCGCGAGGAGTCGGTGTTCGTCTACCGGCGCACCGGCGAGCCGTGCCGGGTCTGCGGCACGCCGGTCCGCACGCAGGTGCTGGTGGGCCGGAACCTGTTCTGGTGCCCCAACTGCCAGCGGCCCTGATGCCGGGGCCGGTGGCGCCGGCTCACCAGATCTGCACGCGGTCGCCCTCGTCGAGCCACAGCGCGTCGCCCGGCGCGGTGCCGAACGCGCGGTGGAACTCGTCCAGGTTGCGCACCGTCTGGTTGCACCGGAACTCCGGCGGCGAGTGCGGGTCGACGGCCAGCCGGCGCTGCACCTCGGCCGGCCGGGTCTTGGCGCGCCACACCCTGGCCCAGTTCAGGAACAGCTCCCGCACCGCGTCGTCGCCGGCGTCCCGGCCGGCGGGGGTGCGTCGCCACGCCTGCACCGCGATGCCGAGACCGCCGAGGTCGCCGATGTTCTCGCCGATCGTCAGCTCCCCGTTGACGAACCGCCCGTCGGCACCCTCGGGCGACAGCGCGGAGTACTGCGCGACCAGCCGCCCGGTCAGCCCCTCGAAGGCGGCGCGGTCGTCGCCGGTCCACCAGTCGCGCAGACCGCCGCGGCCGTCGTACTTGGAGCCCTGGTCGTCGAAGCCGTGGCCGATCTCGTGCCCGATCACCGCGCCGATGCCGCCGAAGTTGGTGGCGTCGTCGGCGGCCGGGTCGAAGAACGGCGGCTGCAGGATCGCCGCCGGGAACACGATCTCATTCATCCCGGGGTGGTAGTAGGCGTTGACCGTCTGCGGGGTCATCAGCCACTCGTCCCGGTCGACCGGGCCGCCGATCTTGGCCAGCTCGTGGTCCAGCTCCACCGCCTCGGCCCGGCGGACGTTGCCGAGCAGGTCGGTCCGGTCCACCACCAGGCCCGCGTAGTCGCGGAACCGGACCGGGTAGCCGATCTTGGGCCGGAACTGGGACAGCTTGTCCAGCGCGCGGTCCCGGGTCTCGTCGGTCATCCAGGACAGCCGGCCGATGCTGTCCCGGTACGCGGCCAGCAGGTGCCCGACGAGCTCGTCCATCCGGGCCTTCGACTCGGGCGTGAAGTGCTCGCGGACGTACAGCTCGCCCAACGCCTCGCCGACCGCGCCCTCGACCAGCGACACCCCGCGCTTCCACCGCTCGCGCAGCACCGGGGTGCCCGACAGCACCCTGCCGTAGAAGTCGAAGTTGGCCCGCACCAGCACATCCGGGCCGTAGGGCGCCCACGCCCGGACCACCCGCCAGGTCAGCCACGCCCGCCAGTCGGGCAGCCGGTCCTCGGTGAGCAGGTCGCCGAGCGCGGCCAGGAAGCTCGGCTGCATCAGGTCGACCCGCTCGAGCAGCGCGGCCGGTGCCTGCAGGCCGTCCAGCCAGGCGTCCCACAGCACCGCGGGCACCAGCGAGTCCAGCTCGGCGCGCTCCGTGGGGTTGTGCGTGCGGGTGCGGTCGCGGGAACTGACCCGGTCCCAGTGCGCCGCGGCCAGCTCGGTCTCCAGCCCGACGGCCGCGGAGGCGACCAGCGGCGCCTCGTCCACCCCGGCGAGCTCGAGCATGCGGGTGACGTGCGGGGTGTACGCGTCGCGGATCGCGGCGAACGCCTCGTCCCGGTAGTACGACTCGTCCGGCAGGCCGATGCCGCTCTGGTACAGGTGCGGCAGGTAGTGGTCCGGGTCGTCGGCGTCCGGCCCGACGTAGAAGCCGACCGGACCGCCGACGCCCTCGCGGCCGAACCGGCCCAGCACCTGAAAGAAGCCGACCAAGTCGATGGCCCCGCCGATCCGGTGCAGCGCGTCCTGCAGCGGCGCGACACCGCGCGCCTCGACGAGGTCGGTGTCCATGAAGGACGTGTAGAGGTCGCCGATGAGCTGCCCGGGCGTGCCGGGGGCACCGGGCTCCGCGGCCGCGCGCTCGACGATCGCCCGGCAGGCGGCCTCGCTGGCGTCCCGCAGCTCCATGAACGCGCCGTAGGTGGACTGGTCCTCGGGGATCTCGGCGGTGGCCAGCCACTCGCCGTTCACCGCCCGGAACAGGTCGTCCTGCGGGCGGGGCCGATCGGCCTCCGCCGGGCCGGCTGCGCTGTCCGGTGTCGTGCTGTCGGCGACCACTGTTCCTCCCTCACGGCCCGGCGCCGCCGCCGGACCCGTCCTGCCACGCTACCCAGCCGGCCGCGGCGCACTCCGCCGGCCGTGGCGGGTCAGCGCCGGGTGACGCCGTGCAGGGTGCGCAGCCCGTCGCCGTCCCGGACCGCGCCCGGCGGCCGGGCGCCGGTGACCTCGAAGGCGTGGGTCCGGCCGGGCAGCAGGGTGACGGCGCCGTCGCCGCACCGGGCGTCGTCGTCCCAGCGGTCGGCCAGCACCACCACGTGCCGGGCCAGCCGTTCCGCGCGGACGGTCACCCGGCAGCCGTCGCCGGACGGCGCCACCTCGACGTCCAACCCGGGGTCCGGCAGCGCCAGCTCGCGGTCGGGCACGAAGAACCACAGCGCCTGCTCGCCGTCGCCGGTCTCGGCGACCAGCACCTCCGCGGACGGTCGGTCCGGAGTGCAGACCGCGGCCGGCAGCGCCACCTGGGCGACGGCCCGGCCGGCCACCTCGAAGGATGCCGACCACTCCGCGAGCACGTCACCGTCCAGCGACATCCGGCGCACGGTCAGCGGGCCGGACCAGGTGTCGCCGCCGTCGTTGACGGCGCACACCGCGAGTCCCTCGTCGCGGGGCTGCACGGTCAGCAGCCGGTCCGCGTAGGCGTCGCGCAGCCCGTACCACAGCAACTTCCGCCGGCCGTCGCCATCCACCGCCGCCCACGAGGTGACCGGCCAGCAGTCGTTGAGCTGCCACACCACCGACCCCATGCACCGGCCGCGCAGCGACCGCAGGTGCTCGACGCCGAACCGGACCGCCTCGGACTGCTGCACCGACATCAAATAGTGCCAGTCCTCGAACGTCGCGGCCTCCGGCAGGTGCGGGGCGGCGCCGCGGGCCAGCTTGCCGTTGCCGTCCTCGGCCTTCTGGTGGTGCAGCATCCCCGGGGAGTCCGGCCGCAGCGGCTCGTCGTGCACCGCCCGCCGCAGGGTGGGCAGCGTCGGCGGGCCCTGGTAGCCGAACTCGGCGGCGAACCGCGGGCGGTGCTCGCGGTAGGCGGTGTAGTCCCGCTGGTTCCACACGTCCCACAGGTGCATCGGGCCGTGCGTGTCCAGGTTGGGGTGCCGGTCCATCGACCCGGAGTACGGGCTGCCCGGGTAGTACGGCCGCGTCGGGTCGACCTCGGCGACGACGGCCGGCAGCAGGTCGAGGTAGTAGCCCGCGCCCCAGCTCCGGCCGGCCAGCTCGTCCCGCCAGCCCCAGTCGAAGTAACCCCAGATGTTCTCGTTGCAGCCGTTCCACAGCACCAGGCTGGGGTGCGGCATCAGGCGCTGGACGTTCTCCCGCGCCTCGGCCAGCACCTCGGACCGCAGGGGCTCCTCCTCGGGATACGCCGCGCACGCGAAGAGGAAATCCTGCCAGACCAGCAGTCCCCGCTCGTCGCAGAGCTCGTAGAAGTCCTCGGATTCGTAGATGCCGCCGCCCCACACCCGCACCAGGTCGACGTGGGCCTGGACCGCCTGGTCCAGCCGCGCCGCGAGGCGTTCCCGGGTGATCCGCGACGGGAAGCAGTCGTCGGGGATCCAGTTCACCCCGCGGGCGAACACCGGCACGCCGTTGACCACCACGGTCCACGCGGAACCCGTGGCGTCGGGCGAGGTGTCGAGCTCGACCGTGCGGAACCCGATGCGGCGGGACCACGCCCCCAGCAGCTGCGGCCCGGCGTCGCCGAGGTCCCCGGCGGCCGCCGCGTGGAGCTCCACGTCGAGCCGGTACAGCGGCTGGTCGCCCAGGTCATGCGGCCACCACAGGTCGACGTCCGGGACCGCCAGCTCGACCGTCACCGTCCCCGCCCCCGGCGCGACGGCCACCTCGGCACGCTGCCCGGCGACCGCCACCGCGGCGGTCAGCGCGGCGTCCCGGCCGGCGCTGCGCTCGACGTCCACCTCGACCCGGACCCGCCCCACGGCACCGTCGACGGTGACCAGCGGGCGGACGCCGGCGATCCGTGCGGTGTCCCAGGTCTCCACCGCCACCGGCCGCCAGATTCCGGCGGTGACCAGCGACGGACCCCAGTCCCAGCCGAAATTGCAGGCCATCTTGCGGACGAACTGGAACGGGGTCGGGTAGGCGTTCGGCCGCGGACCGAGCATGCGCTCCAGGTCGCGGGCGTACTCCCACGCGGAGTCGAAGACCACCTCCACCTCGTTGGGGCCGGGGCGCAGCACCTCGTCCAGCGCGATCCGGTGGCTGCGGTGCTGGTTGGCGAAGCGGCCGACCGGCACACCGTTGACCAGGACCGTGGCCACGGTGTCGAGCCCGTCCAGGGCGAGGTCGGTGCGCTCGGCGGCGGGCGGGGCGTCGAACCGGCAGCGGTAGGACCACCGCTGGTGGCCGATCCAGTCCAGGTCGAGCTCGTTGCGGTCCAGGTAGGGATCCGGGATCAGCCCGGCGGCCAGCAGGTCGGTGTGCACCGTGCCCGGGACGGTCGCCGGCACGCTGTCCGGCAGGGTGTCCGGCAGGGTTTTCGGCACGGTGACCGGCGTTTTCGGCACGGTGTCCGGCGACGGCGGCGCGGGGTGGCCGTCCGCCGCGCCGTCCCCGGGGCCGGCCAGGGCCAGGGTCCAGCCGTCGACGAGCGGGGTCCGGGACCGGGTCATGGCCGGAGCGTAACGACGGGAGTCGGTGCCCGCGCCGGCCGCGGCGCCCGCGGCGGCCCCGTGGTCACCGGGCGCTCGGCGGCGGTGGCCGGCGCTGGTGCGGTCCGCAGGTGTCGTCCCGTCCCGGGCCGGGGACCATCACGGGGACGGCGGGCCGGCTGGCCGGCGCACAGCACAGGAGGTGTCCATGGCGAGGATCGCGGTGACCGGTGGCAGCGGGAAGCTCGGCAGCGCGGTGGTGCGGGACCTGGTCGACCACGGCCACGACGTGGTGAACCTCGACCGGGCACCGTCCCCGGACGCCGTCGCGCCGTTCGTCCGCGTCGACCTGACCGACTACGGCCAGGCCGCGCAGGCGCTGCAGGCCGTCGACGACCGCTATGACCGCATCGACGCGGTGGTGCACCTGGCGGCGATCCCGGCGCCCGGCCTGACGACGAACGCCGCCACCTTCGGCAACAACATCCTGGCCACCTACCACGTGTTCTCCGCCGCCAGGGCGGCCGGCATCCGCCGGGTGGTCTGGGCCTCCAGCGAGACGGTGCTCGGACTGCCGTTGGGGCCGGACGCCCCGCCGCCGTACCTGCCGGTGGACGAGGAGTACCACCCGCGTCCGAACAGCTCCTACTCGCTGGCGAAGACGCTGGAGGAGGAGATGGCGCTGCAGTTCTGCCGGTGGGAGCCGGGGATGACGATGATCGGGCTGCGGTTCTCCAACGTCATGGCACCTGGGGACTACGCCGCCTTCCCCGGCTACGACGCCGACCCCGCCGTCCGGCAGTGGAACGCCTGGGGCTACATCGACGCCAGGGACGGCGCGCAGGCCGTGCGGCTGGCGCTGACCGCCGACCTGACCGGCCGCCACGTGTTCGTCATCGCCAACGCGGACACGGTGATGTCTCGGCCGTCGGCCGAGCTGGCCGCCGAGGCCTTCCCCGGGGTCGAGGTGCGCCGCGAGCTCGGCGAGCACGAGACCCTGCTGGGCATCGACAAGGCCCGCCGGCTGCTCGGGTACGAGCCGGCGCACAGCTGGCGCGACCACGCCGGCTGAGCCACGCAGCAGCTCCCGGTGTTGCCGGGACCCTGCCGGTGGGACCCTCGTCCCGACCGTCCCACGGATCCGCACCCGCCCGCCCGAATCGTCCAGGAGACCCCGTGACCGACACCTCCACGCAGAGCCCGACGTCGAGCACGGCCCACGAGGGCTCCGGCGCCGGCGGCTACGTCACGAAGGGGCAGGAGTTCAACCGGGACACCAACTACATCACCACCCGGATCACCGCCGACGGCCGCGACGGCTTCCCGGTCGAGCCGGGCCGCTACCGCCTGGTGGTGGCGCGCGCCTGCCCGTGGGCCAACCGCGCGATCATCGTGCGGCGGCTGCTGGGCCTGGAGCCGGTGCTGTCCATGGGCGTCTGCGGCCCGACGCACGACGAGCGCAGCTGGACCTTCGATCTCGACCCTGGTGGGGTGGATCCGGTGCTCGGGATCCCGCGGCTGCAGGACGCCTACTTCCGGCGCGACCCGGACTACCCCCGGGGCATCACCGTGCCGGCCGTCGTCGACATCCCGACCGGCGCGGTCGTCACCAACGACTACCCGCAGATCACCCTCGACCTGTCCACGCAGTGGACGGCGTTCCACCGCGAGGGCGCGCCGGAGCTGTATCCCGAGCGGCTGCGCGACGAGATCGACCACGTCGCCGATCTCGTCTTCCGGGACGTCAACAACGGCGTCTACCGCTGCGGTTTCGCGGGCTCGCAGGAGTCGTACGAGCGGGCCTACCACCGGCTGTTCGACCGCCTGGACTGGCTGCAGGAGCGGCTGTCGACGCAGCGGTACCTGGTCGGCGACACCATCACCGAGGCCGACGTCCGGCTGTTCACGACGCTGGCCCGGTTCGACGCGGTCTACCACGGCCACTTCAAGTGCAACCGCAGCAAGCTGTCCGAGATGCCCGTGCTCTGGGCCTACGCCCGCGACCTGTTCCAGACCCCGGGTTTCGGCGACACCACGGACTTCGTGCAGATCAAGCAGCACTACTACATCGTCCACAAGGACATCAACCCGACGCAGATCGTGCCGGTCGGGCCGGATCTGCGCGGCTGGCTCACGCCGCACCACCGGGAGGAGCTGGGCGGCCGCCCGTTCGGCGACGGCACCCCGCCGCCGCCGCCCGTGCCGTCCGAGGTGGTCGATCCCGAGCACTGGGTGACGGACGGCCGCGCGCACTGAGCTGCGGCGGCCGGCATGGTCAGTCGGTACTGCCGGCCGTACTGCCGGCACTGCACGGTCAGTCGGCACGGTCAGCCGGCGGGGACCCCGGCGTCCAGCACGGTCGACACGGGCTGCGGTTCCCGCCCCACCAGCTCGGCGAGGGTGGGCGCGGTGACCGCGAACTCGCCGCGGCGGGCGGCCAGGAAGAGCGTGAGCAGCATCCGTGCCGCCGGTTCCGGGACGCCGTGCCGGACCAGCCCGGCGACGTAGTCCTCGTCGCCCACGACGACCCGCCGGACGGTCCGCCCGGACCGCTCGGACAGCAGGTCGGCGACCTGCTCCAGGGTGACCGCCTCCCGTGCGGTGAGCACCGAGGTGTCCCGCTCCGGCCGGTCGGGGTCGGCCAGCACCGCGGCCGCGGCCTCGGCGAGGTCGTCGTGGGTGGTCCAGGAGACCGGTCCGTCCTCGGGCGCGACCAGCTCGCCGGTCTGCAGCGCCGCTCCCACCAGGCGCGGCACGGTCGACGCGTGGAAACCGTCGCGCAGCGCGGTGAACGGCACACCCAGCCCGGACAGGTGGGTCTCCGTCGCGGCGTGGTCCCGGGCAGGCTCGAACAAGGAGTCCGGGCCGGCGGCCTGGTGGCTGGTGTAGAGGATGCGCTGGGCGCCGGCCTCCAGAGCCGCGTCCAGGGCGACCCGGTGCGCGGCGACGGCCTCCTCGCCGAGCCGGTCGACCGAGACGACGAGCACCTGCGAGGCGCCCTCGAACGCGGACGCGAGCGTCGACGGATCGGCGAAGTCGCCGCGCCGGACCCGCACTCCTCGGTCCGCCAGCTCCGCGGCGGCGTCCGTGTCACGGACGCTCACTCCGATCCCCTCGGCCGGGACCCGTTCGAGCAGATGCTGGACGATCCGCGAACCGAGCTGCCCGGTCGCTCCGGTGACGACGATCATGCGTTCTCCTGATGCCTCGCTTTATCACTGCTAACACACAGACGTTATCACCGGAATGGAGCGATAGACGGCGGCTAGGGTCGACCCGTGACCCAGGTCGAGCCGCGGACCCCGCCGCGGAGTGGGCGCCCGGAGGTGCGGACGCGCATCGTGGACGCCGCGGCCCGGTTGCTGCACGACGGCGGTGCGGCGGCGGTGACCACCCGCGCCGTCGCCGAGGCGGCCGCCGTGCAGGCGCCGACGATCTACCGGCTGTTCGGCGACAAGGACGGGCTGCTGGACGCGGTCGCCGAGCACGCGATGAGCCGCTACGTCACGGCCAAGGCACCGGTCGGCCCAGTCGGCGCTGTCGGCGCTGTCGGCGCTGTCGGTGCTGTCGGCGCGGCCGGCGCAGTCGGCGCGCCCGGCGACCCGGTCACTGACCTGCGCGCGGCATGGGACAACCACATCCGCTTCGGCCTCGACAATCCGGTGCTCTTCGCCTACCTCGCGGACCCCGACCGCGCGTCCCGGTCGCCGGCCGCCGCGGCCGGCCTCGACGTGCTGCGGGCCCGGGTCCGCCGGCTGGCCGCCACGGGTCGGCTGCGGGTCGCCGAGCGGCACGCCGTCGACCTGATCCACGCCGCCGGCACCGGCGCCGTGCTGACCTTGCTGGAGAGCGCCGCCGGGGACCGCGACCCCCAGCTGGCACCCGCCCTGCTCGACGCCGTGCTGAGGACCGTGCTCACCGACGCGCCGGCCGACAGCGTCGACCGGCCCGCCGGTCTCGACGGCGGCGGCCGGTTCGACGGTGTCGGCAGCGTCGAGCGTTCCGACACCGTCGACGGGAGCGACACAGAAGCCGCCGGAGGCGGTCTCGCCGGCGCCGACCCCGCCGGCACGGCAGCCGCCGCCGACACCGTCACCACCGCGGCGGTCACCCTGCGGGCGGCCGCGGCGGACCTGCCGGAGCTCACGGCCGGGGAACGCGCGCTGCTCGTCGAGTGGCTGGACCGGGTGGCGGCGACACCACGCCCGCCGCGCGGTCCCGCGGGACCGCGCCCGCGGGACCGGTCGGGTCAGGACGGCGAGTAGCGGCTCTCCAGCAGCCGCAGCCAGATCTCGCTCGCCGTCGGGTACGACGGCACGGCGTGCCACAGCGTCGGCAGCGGCACCCGGCCGACGACGGCGACGGTCGCGGAGTGCAGCAGCTCGGCGACGTCCGGGCCGACGAAGGTGGCACCGACCAGCACGTCGGCCGCCCGGTCGATCACCAGCTTGGCCCGGCCCCGGTAGTCCTCGCGCAGCAGGTAGGTGCCGGCGACGGACGCCAGGTCGTACTCGACGGCCTCCACGTCGACACCCTTGTCCCTGGCGTCCTGCTCGGACAGCCCGACGGAGGCCACCTCGGGATCGGTGAAGGTGACCTGGGGCACCTGGTCGTGGTCGGCCGTGTCCCGGTACCACGGGCCGTCCAGCGACCGACCTTCGGCGCGGGCGGCGATCACCGCCCCGGCGATGCGCGCCTGGTACTTGCCCATGTGCGTCAGCAGTGCGCGACCGTTGAGATCGCCGACCACGTACAGCCAGTCGCCCTGGGCGCCGGTCACCGTCAGGTGGTCGTCGACCGGGAGGTAGCCGCGCCGGTCCGTCGCGTCGGTGAGACCGACGGTGTCCAGGCCGATGTCGCGGCTGGCCGGGACACGGCCGGTGGCGACGAGGATCTCGTCCACGGTGACCGACCCGTCGCCGAAGTGCACGGTCACCGGCCCGCCGTGCACGTGGCCCTCGCCGGTGTCCCGCGCGTCCGCGCGCTCCACCCGGTCCACCGAGGCGCTCAGGTGCACGGTGACCCCGAGCTCCTCCATCCGCTGCCGCACCAGGTCCCCGGCGAACGGCTCGTTCCGCGGCAGCAGGCCGGGGGCGTTGCCGATCAGTGTCACCTGGGAGCCGAGCGCCTGCAGCCAGGTCGTCGCCTCGCACGCCACCACCCCGCCGCCGACGACCGCCACCCTGGCCGGCACCTCGTGCTGGTTGGTGACGTCCCGCGACGTCCACGGCAGGGCCTCGCGCAGCCCGGGCACCGGCGGCACCGCGGCCGTCGTGCCGGTGGCCAGCACGACCGCGTGCCGGGCGTGCAGGGTGCGCACGCTGCCGTCCGCCGCGGTGACCTCGACGGTCCGCTCGCCGGCCAGCCGCCCGCGTCCGCGCACCACGTCGATGCCCGCGCCGTTGGCCCACTGCACCTGCGAGCCGTCGTCGTGGTGGTTGACGATGGTGTCCCGCCGCTCCAGCACGGCCGCCACGTCCAGCCCGCGGTCGCCGACCAGCGACTTCACCCCGGGCATGTGGCGGGCGTCGTCGAGGACGTTCCACGGCCGCAGCAGCGCCTTGCTGGGCATGCACGCCCAGTACGAGCACTCGCCGCCGACCAGCTCGGCCTCGACGATCACCGCCGTCCGGTCGCTGCCCTGGATGGCGTACTGCGCGGCGTTCTCGCCGGGCGGACCGCCGCCGACGACCACCACGTCCCAGGTGTCGGCCGGCGCGCCGGACTGTGCGGTCCCGTCAGGAGCCGGGGCGGACGCGGAGGCGGAGGCAGCGGTCATGCCTGCACGCTAGTGGCAGCCGGTGCGCGGCGTCCTCCCTCGCTGGGAGGGAGGACGGCGCCGCCCGCGGACCGGGAGGGACACGTGCCGACGTACGGGGTGGAGGTCGACGTCGCTCTCGGCCGGCCACCGCGGTGCGACGGCACGCGCTACTACCGCGTCCAGGCGCGGTCCGGGTCCGCCGCGGAACTGCTCGCCTGCCAATGGGCGGCCCTGCGGTCGGTCATGCCGGTGGCCTCGCGCGTCGTCGACTGGGACGACGAGCCGCCCCTGCCGGGCCGGCCGTGGGG
>NZ_BMNA01000003.1:0-648743 GCF_014646215.1 Nakamurella endophytica | reverse complement strand
CCCACGGAGCACTAGGCCGGGCGGGTCTGCGGGGCGTTCTCCGCGGTCTTGCCCGGGTCCCGCTCCACCGAGTCGCCGAGGGCCTCGTCGATGCGTCGCAGCGCGTCCGCCGGGATGGTCCGGCCCGCGGCGCCGACGTTGTCGGCCAGCTGCTCCGGCCGGGAGGCGCCGACGATGGCCGTCGCCACGTTGGGGTTCTGCAGCACCCAGGCCACCGCCAGCTGGGACAGCGACAGACCGAGCTCGTCGGCCACCGGTCGCAGCGCCTGTACCCGCTCGAGCACGGTGTCGTTCATGAACCGCTGGATGAACCGGGCGCCGCCCTTCTCGTCCGTGGCGCGGGAGCCGGCCGGCGGTGGCTGTCCGGGCTGGTACTTGCCGGTCAGCACGCCCTGCGCGATGGGCGAGAACACCACCTGACTGATGCCCAGCTCCTCCGAGGCCGGGACGACCTCGCCCTCGATCACCCGCCACAGCGCCGAGTACTGCGGCTGGTTGGAGACGATGCGGAAACCGTTCTGCAGCGCCAGTTCCTGCCCGGCGCGCAGCTGGTCGGCGGTCCACTCGCTGACACCGATGTAGAGCGCCTTGCCGGCCCGGACGACGTCGCCGAACGCCTGGATGGTCTCCTCCAGCGGCGTCTCGGTGTCGAACCGGTGCGCCTGGTACAGGTCCACGTAGTCCATGCCGAGCCGGCGCAGCGAGCCGTCGATGGACTCCATGATGTGCTTGCGGGACAGCCCGGTGTCGTTGTGGCCGGCGGGCCCGGTCGGCCAGTAGACCTTGGTGAAGACCTCCAGCGACTGCCGCCGCTGGCCGGCCAGGGCCTTGCCGAGCACCTCCTCGGCCTTGCCGTTGGCATAGGCGTCCGCGGTGTCGAAGCTGGTGATGCCGGCGTCCAGGGCCGCGTGCACGCACGCCGTCGCGGTGTCGTTCTCCACCTGCGACCCGTGGGTGATCCAGTTGCCGTAGGTGATCTCGGAGATCTTCAGGCCGGAGCGGCCCAGGTAGCGGAAGTCCATATCGGACAGGTACCCCGCGGGCGCGTGGTCATCCGCGCCGGCCGCCGCGGATCAGACCACGGTGACGATCTTGCCGCGGACGTGCCCGGTCTCGGACAGCCGGTGCGCGTCGGCGGTGCGCTCCAGCGGGAAGGTGGCCGCCACCGGGATTCGCACCACGCCGGCGGCCACCGCGGCCACCGCGTCCGCCAGCGCGTGCTCGAAACCCGGTTCCCGGCCCTCGCTCACCACGACCCGCGGGTCGGAGACGGAGAAGTCCGCGATGGTCACCACCGGCCCGGCGGGGCACAGCTCGAGCGAGCCCGGGAGGACGCCCGTGCCGGCGGCGTCGACGACCGCGTCGACGCCACCGGGCGCAGCGGCACGCACCCGGTCGACCCAGCCGTCGCCGTACCGGACCGGGACGGCGCCGAGCGAGCGCAGGTGGTCCTGGTTGTCCGGGCCGGCCGTGCCGACGACGGTGACCCCGCGGGACACGGCGAGCTGCGTCACGAACGTGCCGACGCCCCCGGTGGCGGCGTGCACGAGCAGCGTCTGCCCGGCGCGGACACCCGCCAGCGACAGCACGCGGATCGCCGCCTTGCCGGCCACGCCGATCGCCGCGCCGGTGACCCAGTCGACGCCGTCCGGCAGCGCGGCGAGGTCACCGGGCGCCGCCACCACGTACTCGGCGGACGCGCCGCGGCCGCTGCTGCCGGCGACCCGGTCGCCCACCTGCCACTGCGTGACGCCGTCGCCGACCGCGTCCACCGTCCCGGCCAGGTCGAAGCCGGTCAGCCGGGCGCGCTGCAGCGGCTTGCCACCGGACCACAGGCCCCGGCGGATCTTCCAGTCCGCCGGGTTGACGCCGGCTGCCCGCACGGCGACACGGACCAGCCCGGGCCCCGGCTCGGGAACCGGTTCGTCGACCACGGTGAGCACGTCGGGATCGCCGTAGCTGCTGAACCTGACCGCGCGGGGCATGCGGCCGACGGTAGCGGCCCCGTCGGGGTCAGAAGTGCAGCAGCAGCTCCTCGAAGCCGGACAGCACGAGGATCCGGGGGTCGTCCGGGTCCAGATCGGCGTGCTCGAGCACCCACGACGACCGGTGCGGCAGGTAGACCGCACCCATGCCGGCGCTGCGGGCCGGCAGGATGTCCGACCGTGGCGAGTTGCCCACCATCCAGCCCGACGCCGGCGGCACCCCGTGCCGGTCGAGCAGCTCGCGGTACACGGCGGCGTCCTTCTCCGGGACGATCGCCGCGGCGGCGAAGTGGTGGGCCAGCCCGGACGCGTCGATCTTGGCCTGCTGCTCGGCGGGGTCGCCCTTGGTCAGCAAGAGCAGCCGATGGCGGGTGGCGAGCTCGGTGAGGGTGTCCGCGACGCCCGGCAACAGCTCGATGCGGTGGGCCAGCAGGTCGGTGGCCAGGCCGTGGATCTCCTCGCGTTCCCGGTCGCTCGCCGGGCGGTCCATCAGCCGGTGGAAGCACTCGGCGAGGTTGTGCAGGAAGGCCGCGCTGCCGTAGCCGTGGCTGACCAGGTTGGCGCGCTCGATGTCGTCCAGCACCTGCCGCACGGCCGCCCGGTCGAGGGACGGGTGCGCGAGCCAGTCCAGGTAGTCGGCGATCACCCGCTCGAAGTAGACGTTGTTCTCCCACAGGGTGTCGTCGGCGTCGAACACCAGCGTCCGGCCCGGCTCCACCCGGGCCCGTCCCGGCGCGTGCGCCATCGGCCCCGCCCCCTCTCCCGCCCCGGTGCCCGGCGCACGCGCGGCGGCACGCAGTGTGCCGCAGGGATCGGTGCGGTCGCAGGATGGACACGTGGCGCCACGCGGCGGGACGGACCCGGTCTTCGAGTCGCCGCTGGACCGGCAGATCCGCGAGGCCGCGGCGCGCGGCGACTTCGACCGGCTGCCCGGGTCCGGCCGGCCGATCCCGGAGGAGCGGCTGCGCAGCGAGGACGCCTGGGTGCACGGCTGGCTGCGCCGCGAGGCCGTCCCGCAGACCGTCTTCCTGCCGACCGCCCTGCTGCTGCGCAAGGAGGTCGCCGAGCTGCCGGACCGGGTCCTGGAGCTGACCTCGGAGGAGGCCGTCCGCGCCGTCGCGCAGGAACTCAACGGGCGCATCCTGCGGGCTCTGCGGCTGCCGCCGAGCGGGCCCCCGGTGTCCGTGCTCCCCGTCGACGTGGACGGTGTGGTCGACGGCTGGCGGGCGGCGAGGGCCGTCCTGCCCGTCGCACCGCCCGCCGCACCGCCGGCGGACGCCGCTGCCGGCGCCGTCCCCGCACCGCCGGACACCGGGCGGCGCGGCCGGCCCGACGCGGCGCGCCGCTGGTGGCGCCGGTCCGGTCGCCGCCGCGGGGACGTCGGCTGATCTGCACCGGCCTTGTCCGCCGACCCTGCCGGCAGGGCCCGGGCTGGCTACCCTGCGGGGCATGTGCCGGAACATCACCGAACTCCGCGGGCTCGAGCCGCACGCCACCGCGGAGGAGATCGAGGCCGCCGCGCGCCAGTACGTGCGCAAGATCAGCGGCCTGACGAAGCTGACCGACGCCACCCGCGAGCCGTTCGAGGCCGCCGTCGCCGAGATCACCGCCATCTCGGCCCGGCTGCTCGACCAGCTCCCGGCGCGCCGCCAGCCGCCGCCCACCGTGCCGCCGCTGCGGCGCCCCGAGGTGCGCGCCCGGATCGAGGCCCGCGCCGCTGCCGGCGGCTGAGCCGCCCGATGTCGAGGACCTGGCGGTCGCGCCGACCACCGCGGGAACGGCCACGACGTCAGGAGGCACCGCCGTGCGGTACATGATCATGGTGCGCAGCACCGAGCGCTCCCGGGCCCGCTGGGAGACCTTGAGCGACGAGCAGCGCGGGGCGTTCGGCGAGGCCCACTGGGCCTTGTCCGCCGATCTCCGCCGGTCCGGCGTGCTGGTGTCGTCGGCCGGCCTCGGCGACCCGGCCGACGCCAGGGCGGTGACCGTGCGGGACGGCCGGACCGCCGTCAGCGACGGTCCGTTCGCCGAGGCCAAGGAGTACCTGGCCGGGTTCTACCTGGTGGAGGTACCCGGGCTGGAGGACGCCCTGGCGGTGGCGGCCCGGGTTCCGGACGCCGCGTTCGAGGACGTCATCGTGCAGCCGGTCTACGTGCCCTGACGCGCGCGCCGGTCCGGTGGTCCGAGCGACCACCGGCCGGCTGATGCGGTTGCAGCGGCCGTGACGAACCGGACATACTGGCAACCCGGCGGCTCACGTCGGCCCGGCAGCGGCCGGCCGCCGTCATGTTCGCGGACGGGGGCCGCCGGTGGACACGGAGTCGGGGACGGTCGAGGGTGCCGTCGCGGACGGGCGGTCGGTGCGCGGCGTCCTGGACCGGCTGGGCGACAAGTGGACCGTGCTGGTCGTCGCCACCCTCGCCGGCGGGCCGCTGCGGTTCGGGCAGCTGCACCGGGCGGTCGACGGCATCTCGCAGCGGATGCTGACGCTGACCCTGCGGCACCTGGAGCGGGACGGGATGGTGCACCGGACGGTCCACCCCGAGGTCCCGCCCCGGGTGGAGTACCGGCTCACCGACCTCGGTCGCGGGTCGGTGCCCCTGTTGCAGGGCCTGCGGGACTGGAGCGCGGCGCACGCCGCCGAGATCGGTGCGGCCCGCGCGGCCTTCGACGGCCGACACACCGCTTCGGGATAGGAAATCCGGCGGAGACCGCCGGTGTGGTGGGCGAGGGGGGAGTTGAACCCCCACGTCCTTTCGGACACACGGACCTGAACCGTGCGCGTCTGCCATTTCGCCACTCGCCCGAGCGACGCCGGACACGCTATCACGCAGCCGGAGCGGTCCCCGCCACCCCGGCCGCCGCAGCGCAGCGCTGGAACCTGTGCGAGCGCCGGACGTCCACTGCGCGCACCACTAGCATCGTCCGGTGGACCGGGGAGGAGGGGACGATGGGCGTCATCGGTAGTTTCGAGCGACGGTTGCAGGGCGCCGTCGCCGGCACCTTCGCCCGGCTCTTCGGGGGCAGTGTGCACCCCAGCGAAGTGGCCGCCGCGCTGGAGCGGGAGGCCGCGGCCGGCATCCGCCACGAGAACGGCCACGTGGTGGCCCCCAACCACTACATCGTCCGGCTCGGCCCGAGCGACCGGGAAGAGGTCGGCCCCGACGACGACCGGGTCGCCGCCGCCCTGTCCGCCATGGTGCGCGACCACCTCGCCGAGCAGGGGTGGCAGACCTTCGGCGAGGTCGCGGTCACCCTCGAGGAGTCGCCCTCGCTGCACACCGGGCAGTTCCGCGTCAGCTCGTTCGTCGACCCGGATGTCGATCGGCGTCCGCCCCACCGCAGCAGCCAGGGAGCGTCCCGCATGAGCCAGCAGCACGACGACCGCCCGCACGGCGGCGGCCAGCCCGTCGTCCCGCAGGGCGAGCAGCCCGAGGGCCAGGACGAGTGGGGGCAGCAGGTCGGGCAGTGGGGTGCGGCGCCGCAGGCGGGCGGCAGCCGGCCGTACCCCTCCTCCGGACCGCAGCCGTCCTACGACCCCGCCGGCGGCCACCAGTACGGCCAGGACCGGTCCGGGCAGGCCCAGTACGAGCAGGGCCAGTACGACCAGGGCCACCAGCCGGGCCAGTACGGCGCGGGCCAGCCCCAGCAGTACGGCCAGGGGCAGCAGTACGGACAGCCCCAGTACGGGCAGTACGGGCAGCCGGACCAGTACGGACAGGGCCAGTACGGGCAGCCGGACCAGTATGGACACGGCCAGGGCCACGGGCAGAACGCCCCGTACGGGCAGCCTCCCCAGTACGCCGGCTACGGACAGCCGCAGCAGTACGGGCAGCAGTACGGACAGCCACAGCAGTACGGGCATCCCGAGCAGTACGGCCAGCCCGAGCAGTACGGGCAGCCACAGCAGTACGGGCAGCCACAGTACGGCCAGCCGCAGTACGGCCAGCCGCAGTACGGCCAGCCCGAGCAGTACGGCCAGCACGGCTACGGCCAGGCGTACGGGCAGCCCCCGGCGTCCTGGGGCCAGCCCGCGCCGGCCGTGCCCGCCGTGCCCCTCGCGCCGCCCGCCGACCTGCAGGCGGTGCTCTCGGTCGACGACGGCTCCCACCGCACGTACCACCTGCAGCGCGGCTCCAACATCGTCGGCCGCGGCCAGGACGCCCACTTCCGGCTGCCGGACACCTCGGTGTCGCGCCGGCACGCCGACATCTACTTCGACGGCCAGGTCGCCGTTCTGCACGACCTCGGCTCGACCAACGGCACCTCGGTCAACGGCTCGGCCGTGCAGACCTGGCAGCTCGCCGACGGCGACGTCATCCGGGTCGGGCACTCGACGGTCGTGTTCGCCACCCACGGGTAGACCGGTTCGTGCCTGCGCTGATCCTGCAGCTGACCAGGGTGGGGTTCCTGATCCTGCTCTGGCTCTTCGTGCTGGCCGCCATCCGGGTCATCCGGTCCGACCTGCGGCTGGCCGCCGAGGGACGGGTCGCCGACCCGTCCCGGCGCGCCGCCCGGCGGGCGGCCAGGGCCTCCCACGGTGTGCCGCTGCCGGCCGCCCCCGGTGCCCCGCTCACCCCGACCATGCTGGTGGTGACCGCAGGGTCGCTGGCCGGCACCCGCATCCGGCTGGGGCCGGGGCCGATCCTGATCGGCCGCGCCGAGGACTCGACGCTGGTGCTGGACGACGACTACGCCTCGACCCGGCACGCCCGGCTGGTGCAGCAGGGCTCCGGTTACGCCGTCGAGGACCTGGGCTCCACCAACGGCACGTACCTGGACCGGACGCGGGTCGTCGCGCCGACGCCCGTGCCGGTCGGCGTCCCGATCCGGATCGGCCGGACGGTCATCGAGCTGCGCCCGTGACCCCACCACTGCGCGCGACGGACGACCCCCGATGACGCACCGGATCCGCTACGCCGCCCGCACCGACCGGGGCCTGCTCCGGGCGAACAACCAGGACTCCGTCTTCGCCGGCGACCGGCTGCTCGTCATCGCCGACGGCATGGGCGGCCACGCCGCCGGCGACGTGGCGTCCCGGCTGGTGGTCTCCGCCTTCGCGCCGCTGGACGAGCTGCCGCTGGGCACGGACATGCGGGGTCCGCTGGTGGCGGCCACCCGCGAGGGCAACCAGGCGATCGCCGACACCGTGCAGGAGAGCCCCGAGCTCGACGGCATGGGCACCACGCTGACCGCCCTGCTGTTCGACGGGCCGACCGTCGCGCTGGCGCACGTCGGCGACTCGCGCGCCTACCTGTACCGCAACGGGGTCCTGCACCAGATCACCCACGACGACACCTTCGTGCAGTCGCTGGTGGACGAGGGCCGGATCACCCCGGACGAGGCCGCGCACCACCCGCAGCGGTCGCTGCTGCTGCGCGCGCTCAACGGCAGCGAGATGGACCCGGCCATCGTCCTGCGCGAGGTCTCCCCCGGCGACCGGTTCCTGATCTGCAGCGACGGGCTCTCGGACTACGTGTCCCCGGAGGCCATCGCCGATGCGCTGGCCGGCCCGGACCCGGACCAGGTCGCCGACACCCTGATCCAGCTGGCGCTGGTGGCCGGCGGCCCGGACAACGTCACGGTGGTCGTTGCCGACGTGCTCGACGTGGGCCGCACCGGGCCGGCCGCGGTCGCCGCGGCGGGGGTGTCCGACGATCCCGACGCCACCGGCCCGATGCAGCCGATCACCATGACGCAGCGCATGCCGCGGGTGCCGCTGCCGCCGATCCCCGAGGACGTCCCGGCCCGCCCGGAGTACATCGTCGACGGCGGCGGGGACAGCGGCTACGACACCGACTTCGACACCGACGAATACGACGGCGAGTTCGACGACGGCGAGTTCGACGACGAGGACTATGACGGACCGGACTACGCCGGACCGGACTGGGACGGCGCCGCCGGCGGGACCGCGGGGCCCGGGGACCGCACGCCCCCCGGTGCCCGCCCCGCGGACCGGCGGGTGTCGGCGCCCGGGCGGCGCGGGCGCTGGGGACGGCGGACCGCCCTGGCCCTGGCCCTGGTGGTGCTGCTCGGCGTCGGGCTGACCGGCAGCTGGATCTGGGCACGGACGAACTACTACGTGGGCGCGGAGGCCGGGCGGGTGGTGGTGTACCGCGGCGTCGACGGATCGCTGCTGGGCCTGCGGCTGGCCTCGGTCCTGGAGGACGCCTGCGTGACCGGTGCGGCGACCGGCTGCCGGCCGCTGCGGGTCGACGACCTGCAGCAGGCGGCCCGCGACCAGGTGAACTCGGGCATCAACGTCGACGGCCTGGACGGCGCGCGGGACGTGATCCAGCGGCTGAGGGACACCGGTCTGCTGCCGCTGTGCGCCGGGAGCGCGCCCTCCACCTCCGCGACGACCAGTCGGTCCGGCTCCACGGGCCCGTCGACGGCGTCCGGGTCAGGCCCCTCGACCGCCGGGACGACCGCGACCAGCGGCAGCACGGGATCCGGCAGCACGGGATCCGGCGGTCCGGGATCGGGCAGCTCGGGATCCAGCACGGCGACGGCGGCCCCCACGGCGTCCGGGAGCGGGCGGCCCTCCGGCCCCGCGCCGACGCCGGTGACGGTCACCACCGTCACCACGGTCACCCGCGGCGTGGCGGCGTCCGAGACCGCGCCGCCGGCGCTCACCCCGCAGCCGCAGCTGGCCGCGCCGGCCCCCGCGACCCCAGTGACCCCAGGGACCTCCAGAACCTCCGCCGCCGCCCGGACCCCGGCCCGCGGCACCGCCACCACCGGCCCGCGCGCCACCGGTCCCCGGGGCACCGCCACGGCCGGCCGCCCCACCGGCACCGGTCCCGGCACCGCGCGGCCCCCGGCGCGCACGACGCCGCCCCGGAGCACCCCGGCCCGGACCTCGCCGGCCCGCAGCACCCCCGCCCGGACCACCGCCACCCGAACGACGCCGCCACGCACCACCCCGACGGTGACCGTGACCAGCACCGCCACGGTGACGCCGACCCCGACGCCCAGCACCACCCTCACGAACGCGCCGCAGGTGCCCGGGGTGAACTGCCGGGAGGCGGGGTGAGGCGGCCCGCGGCCCGGACCGGCCGGGCGGCGGAGTTCTGGCTGCTGGTGTTCGCCGCGTTGATCGTGTCGTCGGCGCTGGTCATCGTCGAGCTGAACCAGAGCCGCGAGCTGACCTGGACGCTGGCCGCCTACGGCGGCGGGTACCTGCTCGCGCTGGCCTTCGCCCACGTGCTGGTGCGGATGTTCGCGCCGTACGCGGACCCCGTCCTGCTGCCCCTGGTGGCGCTGCTGAACGGCCTCGGGCTGGTGATGATCTACCGGCTGGACCTGGCGGCCGCGGGCAAGGCCGCGGCGGCGGGCCAGCAGGCCCCGACCGCCCAGGCGCCGGCCCAGCTGCTGTGGACCGGCGTCGCACTGCTGTGCTTCCTGGTCGTGCTGGTCGTGGTCCGCGACCACACCCGGCTGGCCGAGTACCCCTACACCCTGCTGCTCGTCGGGCTGGCGTTCCTCGCGGTCCCGGCGCTGCTGCCGGCCCGCTACTCGGAGGTCAACGGGGCGCAGATCTGGATCAAGGTGCCCGGCCTGTTCTCGATCCAGCCGGCGGAGTTCGCCAAGATCGCGCTGATCGTGTTCGCGGCCGCCTTCCTGGTCAGCAAGCAGCGGGTGCTCACCAGCGCCGGCAAGAAGGTGTTCGGGCTGGTGCTCCCCCGGGCCCGCGACCTCGGTCCGCTGCTGCTCGCGCTGCTGATCTGTCTGGGCGTGCTGGTCCGCGGCAAGGACCTGGGAACCTCGCTGCTGATCTTCGGCGTGATGCTGGCGATGATCTACCTGGCCACCGGCCGGGTGTCCTGGCTGATCATCGGGCTGCTCGGCTTCGCCGCCGGCGCCTACCTGGCCTACCGGCTGTTCGGCCACGTCCGGGTCCGGGTGGACATCTGGCTGCACCCGTTCGCCGACCCGCAGAACACCGGGTACCAGCTGGTGCAGTCGCTGTTCGGGCTGGGTACCGGCGGCATCTTCGGCACCGGGCTCGGCGCCGGACGGCCGGACATCGTGCCCTTCGCCTCGACGGACTTCATCAGCGCGGCGCTCGGCGAGGAGCTCGGGCTGGTCGGGCTCACCGCGATCCTGCTCTGCTACCTCTTGCTCGGCGGCCGCGGCATGCGGGCCGCGATGTCGGTCCGCGACCAGTTCGGGTCGCTGCTCGCCGGGGGACTGGCCTTCACCCTGGTGTTCCAGATGTTCATCGTGGTCGGCGGGGTCACCCGGCTGATCCCGCTGACCGGGCTCACCACCCCGTTCCTGTCCTACGGCGGCTCGAGCCTGCTGGCCAACTACATCATCCTGGCGCTGCTGGTCCGGATCTCGGACTCGTCGCGGCGTCCGGCCGCGGCCGCGCCCCGGCCGGCCGAGGACGAGGCACCGCTCACCGACGCCCCGACCGCGGTGGTGCCGGTGGCCCGCGGGGTCGACCGGTGAGGCGGCCGGTCCGCAACCTCGGCACCGCGGTGATGGTGCTGGTGGTGCTGCTGCTGGCCAACCTGACCTACCTGCAGGTGGTCCGGGCCGGCGCGCTGCGCAACGACCCGCACAACAGCCGGACGCTGCTCGAGGAGTACAGCCGGCAACGCGGCCAGATCATCGCGGCCGGCGGCGTGGTGCTGGCCCGTTCCGACCCGAGCAACGACGCCTTCCGGTACCAGCGCAAGTACCCCGGCGGCGCCATGTACCAGGCGGTGACCGGCTACTACTCGTCCGTCTACGGCGCCACCGGCATCGAGCGGGCGCAGAACGGCATCCTGTCCGGCGACGACGACAGCCTGCTCGGCGACCAGCTGTCCGACCTGCTCACCGGCCGGGACCCGCGCGGCGGCAACGTCTACCTGTCGCTGGTCCCGGCCGTCCAGAAGGCCGCGTGGGACGGGCTCACGGCCAACGGCTACACCGGGGCCGTCGTGGCGATCAAGCCGCAGACCGGCGCGATCCTGGCCATGGCCACCACGCCGTCCTACGACCCGAGCCCGCTGGCCAGCCACTCGGAGGCGGTGCAGCGGCGGCAGTCGGCGATCATCAACAGCTCCGTGCCGTCCCCGAGGACCAACCGGGCCATCGGTGCCGTCTACCCGCCGGGGTCGACGTTCAAGCTGGTCGTCTCCGGCGCGGCGCTGCAGCACGGCTACAACCCGCAGAGCCGGGTCACCGGCGCCTCGCGGATCACCCTGCCCGGCGGCGGCTCGATGTCGAACTTCGAGAACGAGACCTGCGGCGACGGCGACGGCTCGGACGTCACCCTGACCACCGCGCTGGCGTTCTCCTGCAACACCGCCTTCGCCGAGGTCGGCATGTCGATCGGCGCCCAGGCCATCAAGAACCAGGGCGCCGCGCTGGGGATCGATCCCGACGGCACGAACGTCGGACTGGACGTGGTCGGATCCCGGATGGGCGACATGCCCGACGCCGCCGCCGTGGCCCAGTCCTCCATCGGCCAGCGCGACGTCGCCCTCACCCCGTTGCAGGACGCGGTCATCGCGGCCACCATCGCCGACCACGGCACCCGGATGCACCCCTACCTGGTGCAGCGCACCACCCGGCCGGACCTGTCGGTGATCGACTCGACCGAGCCGGTGGTGGACCAGCAGGACGCCATGCCCGCCGCGGTCGCCGACCAGGTGCGGGACATGATGATCGAGTCCGAGAAGGAGACCCCGGGCGCCGGGCAGATCGCGGACCTGGTCATCGCGTCCAAGACCGGCACCGCCGAGCACGGCACCGATCCCAAGAACACCCCGCCGCACGCCTGGTACGTGGCGTTCGCCCCGGCCGAGGACCCGCAGGTCGCGGTGGCGGTGCTGGTGGAGAACGGCGGGAACGGCGCCCTCGACGCCACCGGCGGCAAGGTCGCCGCGCCGATCGGCCGGTCGGTGATCGCCGCCGCGCTGTCCGCGGGGTCGTGACCGTGGCGCTGACCCCGGGCCTGCTGCTGTCGGACCGGTACCGCCTGGCCCGGCGCATCGCCGTCGGCGGGATGGGTGACGTGTGGGCCGCGGACGACACCCGGCTGGCCCGCAGGGTGGCCGTGAAGATCCTGCGGTCCGAGCTGACCAGCGACCCCGAGTTCGTCGACCGGTTCCGGTCCGAGGCCAGGATCACCGCCTCGCTGAACCACCCCGGGATCGCCGCGGTCTACGACTACGGCGAGGTGGCGTCCATCGCCGGAGGCCCGCGGGACACCGCCTACCTGGTCATGGAGCTGGTGAGCGGCGAGCCGCTGTCCGCGGTGCTGGTCCGGACCCCGCGCCTGTCGGTGCCGCGGACCCTGGACGTGCTCGAGCAGTCCGGGCGGGCGCTGCAGGCCGCGCACGCGCGCTCGCTGGTGCACCGCGACATCAAGCCCGGCAACCTGCTCATCACCCCGGCCGGCCAGGTCAAGATCACCGACTTCGGCATCGCGAAGGTGGCGCACCAGGTGCCGGTCACCCGCGGCGGGCTGGTCATGGGCACTGCCCAGTACCTGTCCCCGGAGCAGGCGGCCGGGCACGAGGC
The DNA here is from genome assembly GCF_014646215.1 of Nakamurella endophytica. Lineage (GTDB taxonomy): Bacteria > Actinomycetota > Actinomycetes > Mycobacteriales > Nakamurellaceae > Nakamurella > Nakamurella endophytica. The sequence continues at coordinate 636,237 of NZ_BMNA01000003.1, read as the reverse complement.
GCTGCCGGCGTCGGACGTCTACGCGCTGGGCGTGGTGGCCTACGAGTGCCTGGCCGGGCGGCGACCGTTCGTCGCGGAGAACCCGCTGGCGGTGGCCATGGCGCAGGTCCACGACCAGCCGCCGCCGCTGCCGCCGGATGTCCCGCCGCCCGTCGCGGCCCTGGTGCTGCGGATGCTGGCCAAGAACCCCGCCGCCCGGTTCCGGGACGGCGCGTCGCTCGCCGCCGCGGTCGCCGCGGTCCGCAGCGGGGTGACCCCGGCGGCGGCCGCCGTCGCCGTGCACGACCCGCGCACCGGTGGGCTGGTCCCCGTCCCCGGTCCGGCCGGCCGGGCCGCCGGCACGCCGGTCCGGCCGCTGCCCGGCCGCGGGCCCGCGGCCGCGTTCGGACCTGCCCCGGAGCCCCTCGGGCCGGTGGGGCCGGTGCGGCCGGTGGTGCCCGGCCTACCCGTCGTCCGGCCGGCGCCGCGCCGGACCGGCGCCGCCGTGGTCATCGCCCTGCTGATCCTGCTGGCCGCCGCGGTGGCCGGGATACTGCTGGTCACCACGTCGCGGCAGGACTCGGGGGCTCCGGCGTCCGGCGCCCGACCGGCGGCCGCCCCGGTCGCCGCACCGGAGACATCGGCGGGACCTGGGGCGGCCACCGCCACCCGGTCCCCCGGCGACGGATCGGCCGGCGCAGGCAACCCCCGGACCCACTGGGGCGTCGTCTCCCAGGTGGCCCGCACCGGTGGGCCCGTCCCCGGCTGCCCGGACCGCTGCGCCCGACCGGGCGGCGGCCTGGACAGCGACGCGCACACCGACCGACGATGAGCAGGACGAGGCAGACCTCGACGATGGAGAACCCGGCATGCAATCCAGACCCGACCCCGGCGGCGCGCCGGCCGGTGGCACCGGCCGGCACGCCGCTCCGGACGGCGTGCGGGACGGCCGCGTGACCGGGCAGTTGTTCGGCGACCGGTACCAGGTCGGGGACACCCTCGGCTTCGGCGGGATGTCGGAGGTGCACCGCGGGCGCGACCTGCGGCTGGGCCGCGACGTCGCCCTCAAGGTGCTCCGCGCCGACCTGGCCCGCGACCCGTCGTTCCAGGCCCGCTTCCGGCGCGAGGCGCAGAACGCCGCGTCGCTGAACCACCCGGCGATCGTCGCGGTCTACGACACCGGCGAGACCCAGGGCGAGTCCGGCCCGGTGCCGTACATCGTCATGGAATACGTCGACGGCGAGACCCTGCGCGACCTGCTCAAGCGCGAGGGACCGCTGCCGCCCCGGCGCGCGATGGAGATCATCGCCGACGTCTGCGCAGCGCTGGACTTCAGCCACCGGCACGGCATCGTGCACCGCGACATCAAGCCGGCCAACATCATGCTGACCAGGGCCGGCGCCGTGAAGGTCATGGACTTCGGCATCGCCAGGGCCGTCGCCGACGGCCAGTCGGCGATGACCGCGACCGCCGCCGTCATCGGCACCGCCCAGTACCTCTCGCCGGAGCAGGCGCGCGGCGAGGCGGTCGATGCCCGCTCCGACGTCTACGCGACCGGCTGCGTGCTGTTCGAGCTGCTCACCGGCGCCCCGCCGTTCACCGGCGACTCCCCCGTCGCGGTCGCGTACCAGCACGTCCGCGAGGACCCCAAGCCGCCGAGCGAGATCCGCCCGGGACTCCCCCGGGACCTGGACGCGATCGTCCTCAAGGCCCTGAACAAGAACCCGTTGAACCGCTACCAGACGGCCGCCGAGATGCGGTCGGACCTGGTGCGGGCGCTCTCCGGCCAGGCGGTGCACGCGACGCCGCTGATGCCGGAGGAGGAGCGCACCCGGATCATCAAGGCGCCGCCGCAGCGGATCGGCGCCGTCGCCGCGCCCGCCCCGCTGCTGGCGCCGCCGCGCCGCGTCCTGCCCGACGAGATGTGGGAGGACGAGGACGCCCCCGACCGGGCCCGCAAGGTGTGGGGCTTCGTCGGCATCGGCGTGCTGTGCGCCGCGCTGCTGGCCGGCGCCATCCTGCTGACCCTCAAGCTGACCTCGGGCGGGCACGAGACCAAGTCGATCGCCGTCCCGCAGGTCCAGGGCGAGACCCAGGCGTCGGCCACCGCGGCGCTGCGCAAGCTGGGCCTGACCATCGGCACCGTCACCCAGGTGGAGTCCGACGACTCCCAGAAGGGCAAGGTGGTCAGCCAGAACCCGAGCCAGGGCACCGTGGTCACCGCCGGTCAGCGGGTCAACCTCGAGGTCGGCCGCGGCAAGACGTCGGTGCTGGTGCCGGACCTGAGCGGGATGGACGCCGCCACCGCCAAGGACCAGCTGGCCAGGATGAACCTGCAGTACAAGCAGCGGACCGCGGCCTCGACCGACAACGACAAGAACAAGGTCTTCCAGCAGGACCCGGCGCCGAACAGCGAGGTCAAGCCCGGCTCGACGATCACCGTCACCATCGGCACCGGCGTCGCCTACAAGGCGATCCCCAAGGACCTGGTCGGCAAGCAGTTCGCGGACGCCAAGGCGGAGCTGGTCAAGCTCGGCCTGGACGCGACCCAGCAGTCCGTGGACGGCACCGAGCCGGCCAACCAGGTCCTCGGGCTCAGCGGTGCACAGCCCGGCGATCCGGTGCAGGCCGGCACGGTCATCACCCTTCAGGTGTCCAACAACAGCCTGTTCGTCATGCCGCCGCTGACCAACCAGACGCCCGAGCAGGCCGCCGCCCAGCTCAAGCAGGCCGGCTGGAAGGGCGACGTCGGGAGCCTCGGCCAGCGCACCCAGGACGTCACCGAACGGGCCCAGGTCGGCGCGGTCGTCGCCCAGACCCCGGCCGCCGGCAGCAAGCTGAACAAGATCAACCCGGTGCAGGTGACCGTCGGCAAGGCACTGAGTTGGCCGGTGCCGGGCGTCGTCGGCCAGGTCCTGGACGACGCCGTCGCGGCGATGAACAACCAGGGCATCCCCAGCGGCAACATCGACGTCGTCCAGCAGCCGGGGTACGCCCCGGCCGGGCAGGCCTACCACGTCCTCTCGCAGAGCGTGTCCAGCGGGTCGCCGCTGGAGTTCGACCAGACGGTCACGCTGCTGGTCTACGGGCCCGAGGCGCCGAAGACGACATCGCGTCCGCCCACGACGCCGAGCACCTCGAGCTCGTCGAGCTCGTCGAGCTCGTCCTCCACGCCGCCGCCGCCGCCGACCACAACGCCGCCCAGCACCAGCAGCAGCAGCAGCAGCGCGCCGGCCACCACGGCCAACGGCGGCGGCAACGGCAACGGCAACGGGCGCACGACCGCCCGCACCGGCGGCTGACGCCCGGGTGGGTCCCGGTCGCCGACCCGGACCCACCCGGCTCCCCGCGCCCTCACAACCGGCACACAGCCGCTCAGGCGGCACGTTCCACGACCCGCTCAGTGTCTTCACACCCTCGCCGGGCACAGTGGCCGCATGAGCAACGACGACGCCGCGACGCCCACCCCCGACCCCCTGCGCCCCTCCGGGGCGAGCGATCGCCCGGGGACCTCGGGCGGGCCGAGCGGCGGCGCGCAGGAGCCGACGACCGGTCCCCTGCACCCGGTGGGCGGCGCTCTCCCCGGCACGCCCGGCGCCGACACCGACTGGCGGTCGCGGCCCAGCGGCGCGCTGTCCTCCCCGGGCTGGGGTGCGCCGACCGGCGGCTACGGGCCTGCCGGCACCTCTGCCTACCCCTCCTACGGCGGGCGCTACGGCGACCCCGCCTGGTCCTCCCCGGCGACCGGCGCCTACGGCGCCCCCGGAGCGGGCCCCGCTGCCACCGGCTCCGGCACCGGCACCGGCACCGGCACCCTGACCGCCCAGCGCCCGGGCCGGGCCCGGCGCACTGCGGCCATCGTCGGCTCGACCGTCGTGCTGGCCCTGGGCGCAGGCTTCGGCGGCGGCGTCGTCGGTGCCCGGGTCGCCGACTCGGGCACCGGCGTCGACAGCTCGCTGTCCCAGTCCGCCCCGGCCAACACGGTCTCCAGCACCACGCCCGCGCAGCCCGCCGCGGCCGGCAGCGTGCAGTCCGTGGCGACCAAGCTGCTGCCGTCGGTGGTCTCGATCGTGTCGCTGTCGCAGAGCGCCGAGGGCGAGGGTTCCGGCGTCATCCTGTCCTCGGACGGTCTCATCCTCACGAACAACCACGTCATCGCGGGCGCCTCCACGCTGACCGTGCGGTTCAACGACGGGACCAGCGCGCAGGCCAAGGTGATCGGCGCCGACGCCACCGACGACCTGGCGGTCATCAAGGCCCAGGGCGTGTCCGGGTTGACCGTCGCGGCCCTGGGCAAGTCGTCCGACCTGCAGGTCGGCCAGCCGGTCGTGGCCGTCGGCTCCCCGCTCGGCCTGTCGGCCACCGTCACCTCGGGCATCGTGTCCGCGCTCAACCGGCCGGTGCGGACCGCCGCGGAGGACCAGACGTCGCAGTCCGCGCAGGATACGGTGCTGAACGCCATCCAGACCGACGCCGCGATCAACCCGGGCAACTCCGGCGGACCGCTGGTCAACATGCAGGGCCAGGTGATCGGCATCAACTCGGCCATCGCCTCGCTCTCCAGCGGGCAGAGCCAGGCCGGCTCGATCGGCGTGGGCTTCGCCATCCCGATCGACCAGGCCCGCCGGATCGCGCAGGAGATCGTCGACACCGGCTCGGCCAGCCACGCCGTCCTCGGCGCGTCGGTCACCGACGCCACCACCGGCAGCCAGGGCGGCACGACCGGCCTGTCCACCGGCGCCCGGCTGGCCGCTATCACGTCCGGGGGCGGTGCCAACAAGGCCGGCCTCGAGGTCGGCGACGTCGTCACCAAGGTCGGGAACCAGACCGTCGAGTCGGCCGACGCCCTGATCGCCGCCATCCGGTCCGCGACGCCCAACGGTCAGATCCAGGTCACCTACCTGCGGGACGGCAAGACCGCGACGGACACCGTCACGCTCGGCTCGGCGACCTCGAAGTAGCCCCTCCCACAAGCGCCGGTCGGTCCGCTGCGGACCGGCCGGCGCTGCGCTGTCCGCCGGTCGCGCGGGCGGAGCCGCAGCGGTCAGCCGGCCGGCACCCGCAGCCGCTCGACCTCGTCCTCCAGCGGCCCCACCAGCTCCGCGGCCGCCGGGTCGCCGCACTCAGCGAGCCAGTTGGCCAGCAGGCGGTGCCCGGACTGGGTGAGCACCGACTCCGGGTGGAACTGCACGCCCTCCACCGGGTGCTCGCGGTGCCGCAGTCCCATGATCACGCCGCCCGGTGTCCGGGCGGTGACCTCGAGCTCGGGCGGCACCGTCCCGTCGACCACCGCCAGCGAGTGGTAGCGGGTCGCGGTGAACGGGTCGGGCAGTCCGGCCAGCACGCCGGCACCGGCGTGCTCGACCAGCGAGGTCCGGCCGTGCAGCAGCTCCTCGGCCCGGTCGACGACCGCGCCGAACACCTCCGCGATCGCCTGGTGGCCCAGGCACACCCCGAGGATCGGCATCCGGCCGGTCCCCCACCGGACGACGTCCTCGGTGACGCCGGCGTCCCCGGGCGTGCCGGGGCCGGGCGAGAGCAGGATGCCGTCGACCTCGAGATCCTCGATCTCGTCGGTGCCGACCTCGTCGTTGCGCCGCACGACGCACTCGGCGCCCAGCTGCTGCAGGTACTGGACGAGGTTGAACACGAACGAGTCGTAGTTGTCGACGACGAGGATGCGGCTCACCCCTGCATCCTCCCCGATCGGCGGCCCGGCCGGGAGCCGGTGGCGGCTCAGCCCGCCGTCACCCGGTCGAACGGCAGGTAGGGCTCCAGCCACGGGAACACGACGAAGAACAGCAGCGCCACGACGGCCAGGAACAGCACCAGCGCCTCCACGACGCGCAGCGCCGTCGGCCCGGGCAGGTGCCGCCAGATCCAGACGTACATCAGCTCTCCTGCAGTTCCGGCGGCAGGAAGCCGTCCGCCTTGCGGTAGCTGCGCACCAGCACGCCGTGGATGATCATCCGCTGGGCGTCGGAGAACTGCGGGTGGCAGGTGGTCAAGGTGATCATCCGCTGGGCGTCCCGAGGCACCGCGGTGCTGTCCCGGTGCGGCACCGGCAGGACCTGGGCGTAGTCGGCGGGATCGGTGATCTCCCGGCCGAACACCCCCCGGTACGGGCCCGACCCGGCGGCCACACCGGCGCAGTGCGCGTGCGCCGACGCCTTCCAGCCGGCCGTCTCGTCCTGCATCGGGAGCACCCGGTAGACGAACCAGTCGGCGGCCGTCTCCACGACGAGCGCGTCGCACGAGGACAGCTGGCCCAGCTGGTTGAAGGGCGATCCCTTGCTCACCCGGTGACCGGCGACCGCGAAGTTGCCCTGCTCGCCGGGGTACTGGGTGTCGGCGTAGTGGCCGGGACCGACGTCCAGGTCGTCGGGATCCGTGCCCTCGATGACCGTGTAGACGTAGTCCGGCCCGAAGACCGGGATGTACAGCTTGGCGAAGCCCTGGCCGGCGGACGTCTCGTACGACCGGGTGCGCCGGCCGGGGTCGGTCACCAGCTTGTCCGGGTTGGTGACGGTGACGACGTCCGCGCCGGCGGCGCCGGCGGTCGAGGACGCCGCGGACGCGGCCGACGAGGGGCTCGCGGTGCCGCTCGCGGGGGCCGACGATCCGGCCGACCACTCGTGGTCCAGCTCCGCCGTGGCCGCGTCCTGCTTGCGGCCGGAGAACAGGTCGGTGACGTAGACCTCGTACACCACGAACAGCAGCACCACCACGCCGAGGGTGATCAGGGTCTGCCCGACGCCGCGGGCGAGGAGCCGCGGCACGTCGCGCCGCCGCGACGGCGCCGTGCCCTCCTCGGGCGAGTCCCCGCCCGGTCCTTGCCGCTGCCGCCGCCGCCTCACCCGGACCCCTTCCGCTCCGCCACGCCGCGTCCCCGCGACCGCCGCGCCACCGATACCCGGCGTCCGTGCGACACCTCGTCGCCAAACCTCCGACCACGTAGGCTAGATGGGTACACGTACGGTTCCGGTTGTATCTGCCGGAGCCGTGCCAATCGCCGCACCGCAGCGCCCGGCTGCGTGCCTCCGGGAGGTCGTTCGTGCCCAAGTCCAAGGTCCGCAAGAAGGTGGCCACCGCGTCGGCGACGGCGTCGGCGCAGGCCAACGAGGCCGCGTACACCTCCGGTCGGGCCAGGGTCGCGGCGCCGTCGGGTCCGGTCTACATCGGGATCATGCTCGGGCTGATGGTGCTGGGCCTGCTCTGGCTGGTCGTCTACTACCTGTGGGCCCGGGACATCCCGTTCATCGACAACCTGGGAAGCTGGAACTTCGCCATCGGCTTCGCGCTGCTGATCGCCGGTCTGCTGATGACCATGCGGTGGCGCTGACCGCCGTCCAGCCCGTGGGGCCGGCCGGCGAAGTACACCGGTGTAGTTCATCAACACTGTGGATGAACGGTGTGGACAACTGAGCGCGGAGCCCGCCGGCCGGATCGGGGCGGCGCCGATGCACCGGAGACCTGGGGTGTGCGCACCGCCGTGCTGGCCGGTGGTGTCGTGGCCGTGCTGGCCTGCGCGGCGTGGGCGGTGCTGGCCCGGTCCGGTGAGGACCGGGTGGTGGCCGCGGCCGCCGCCGTCCTGGTGGCCGTGGCCGTGGGCTGCGGTCTCGCCGCCCGCCGCCGGCTGACCGCGGACGACGACGGTTTCACCCTCCGCGGCCCGGGCGGCGCACGCCGGTTCGAGTGGCGGCACGTCGTGGCCGTGCAGTCGCCCACCCGGCGGCGGCTGGGCCTGAGCTCGACGAGCGTGGAGATCGACCTGGACGACGACGGCCTGATCCTGCTCAGCCGCACCGAGCTGGGCGCGGATCCCGGGACGGTCGCGGCAGCACTCCGCCGGCGGTGGCTCGCGGCGGGCAGTGGGCGTCGGCTCCCGCCGGGTCAGCAGGGGAGGAAGTAGTCGCCCTGCAGGCTGCAGAACTGCGCCGGGTGACCGCCCGCCCACACCGCCGTGACGACGCCGAGCAGCACGACCAGCGCGACCGACCCGCCGACCTGCCACGCCGTCCGGTTCCTGGCCGGTGGGTAGACCATGACGGCGCCCGCCGCCGCGCCGGTCAGCAGGCCGCCGATGTGCGCCTGCCACGAGATGCCCGGCAGGGCGAAGCTGATCACCAGGTTCACCGCCAGCAGCCCGAACAGCTGCCGCGGGTCCAGCCGGAGCCGCCGGAACGTGACCACCATGGCGCCCATGACGCCGAAGATCGCCCCCGACGCGCCGACGGTCGGACCGAGCGACGACCCGGAGAACAGCAACACCGACACCGAACCGCCGAGCAGGGCGACCAGGTAGACGACCAGGAACCGGCCACGGCCCAGGATCCGCTCGAGGGGCATGCCCAGCAGGTACAGGCTGATCATGTTCAGGGCGATGTGCGGCAAGCCGAAGTGCAGGAACCCGCCGGTCAGCAGCCGCCAGTACTGGCCGGCCGAGACCAGCTCGGGGATGGTGGCGCCCTGCCGGAAGACGGACGAGCCGGACGGGTCGGAGACCGACCCGGCCTGCACCGCCGTCACCACGAACACGACGACGTTCACGGCGATCAGCGCCGCGGTCACCACGGGCTGCTGCCCCAGCCGGGAGCCGGCGACGGTGCGCGCCACCCGCTGCTGGCCGCGGGACTCCGCGACGCACGCCCGGCAGTGGAAACCCACGCTCGCCGGGGTCAGGCACTCGGGGCACGCCGGCCGTCCGCAGCGGCTGCAGGTCAGCCCGGTCGGCCGCCCGGGGTGGAAGGCGCAGGTCGCGACGGCCGGCTGCACCGGACCGGACGCCGGCGGCCAGGCACCCTGGCCGGGCGCCGGCGGCCAGGCCGCAGGGCCGGGCGCCGGGGCGCCGTGCCCCGCCGCCGCGGCCGGGTCCGCCGGGCCGCGCCGGTCGGGGTGCGGAGGTACCGGTCCGCTCAGGACTGGTCGTCCTTGTCGACGGTGATGGAGCTGATCACGACGTCCTCCGACGGCCGGTCGAAGCGGTCCGTCCCGGTGGTGGCGATCAGGTCGACGACCTGCCGCGACTGCTCGTCGGCCACCTCGCCGAAGATCGTGTGCTTGAAGTTCAGGTGCGGCGTCCGGCCGACCGTGATGAAGAACTGGGAGCCGTTCGTGCCGGGCCCGGCGTTCGCCATGGCCAGCAGATACGGGCGGTTGAACTGCAGCTCGGGGTGGAACTCGTCGGCGAAGGTGTAGCCGGGGCCGCCGCGACCCGTTCCCGTCGGGTCCCCGCCCTGGATCATGAAGCCGTCGATGACCCGGTGGAAGACGGCGCCGTCGTAGAAGGGGCCGGTGCTGCCGCCCGAGGCGTTCTTGGTCGTGTACTTGGCCGTGCCCTCGGCGAGGCCGACGAAGTTCCGGACCGTCTTGGGCGCGTGGTCCGGGAGCAGCTGGATCCGGATGTCGCCCCGGTTGGTGTGCAGGGTCGCGTAGAGACTCACCGGGTCATCCTGCCACGCAGCGGCCGGCCCGTCCGGCGCCGTCCCCGGGGTCCCGGCGGGCGCTCAGCCGGTGCCGGAGCAGTAGTCCGGGGCCGTGCCCCGCTGCAGCCCGGCGCCGAACAGGGCGCACACGGCCATCGACCGGGCCTTGACCGACGGCGACTCGTTCTCCTCGACGACCACGGCGATCCGCCCGCGGGAGACCGCGTAGACCGACCGCGCCCCGGGCGCCCCGGCGACCTTGGGACCGCTGGTCAGCGACCCGCCGGTCCACCCTGCCGGCTGGCCGGCCGGCTCGGACTCGTCGACCGGGACGTGCTGGTCGACGGCAGCCGCCGCGGACTGCGGGGTGCCAGCCTCGATGAACCGGACGCTGCCCAGCGGTTGGCCGTCGGACCGGGTGAAGGTGCACAGCGGCTGCGGGGAGGTGTCGACCACCGTGGTCGGCCCGTGGTGCTGCCCGGTGATCAGCGACACCACGTCGGCGTCCAGGTACGGGCAGTCCCCCGCCCGCCCGGGGCCGAGCCGGGTCGCCGGCGGCGGCGCGGCGGTGACCGTCCGGCCGGCCAGCGTGCGGGTCACCGTCGACGGGGGCGCGGTCGTTGCCGGGCGGGACGGTGTGGCCGGCGCCGAGGTCGAGGTCGCCGGCGCACGCGTCGTGCGGTGCGCGGTGCCGGTCACCGGCGACGTGCGCGTGCCGGTCACCGCGGGGCCGGTGCCGGTCACCGCGGTGCCGCTCCCGCGCGCCGACGCGACCGTGGCGGCACCGCCGGTCGCGGGTGCCGTCGCCGTTCCGCTACCACCGGCCGAGCAGCTCGACACCGCCAGCAGGAGGACGGACGCCAGGGCCCACCGGACACGCACGGTCGCCGACCCTAGCCGGGCGGTCATGGGGTCCCGGTGTGCCCGCCCGCCCGGGCCAGCACCGTCCGCGCCTGGCGCAGCAGCGGCTCGTCGACCATGACGCCGTCCACCAGGGCGACACCGCCGGACACGGCGTCCAGGACACGCCGGGCCCACGCCGCCCGCTCGGCGGACGGCCGGGCGGCGGTGCGGACGGTCGGCACCTGGCGCGGGTGGATGCAGGCCTTGACCGCGAAGCCGCTGGCGAAGGCGTCCTCCGCCTCCCGGGCCAGCCCCGCCTCGTCGGCGACGTCCAGGTGCACCGTGTCGACGGCCGCCTTGCCCTCCGCCGCGGCGGCCAGCAGCACCTGCACCCTGGCCCAGCGCGCGAGGTCCCGCAGCGTGCCGTCGGGGAACCGGCTGGCCGTGCCGCCGGTGCCGGCCACCAGGTCCTCCGACCCCCACATGAGGCCCACCACCGGCTGGGCACGAGCCAGCTCGGCCGCGGCGGACACGCCGCGCGGCGTCTCGCAGAGCGCCACCACCCGGTGGCCGGCCAGCCCGGTCAGGTCGCCCGGGCTCTCCGCCTTGGCCAGCAGGACCGTCCGGTAGGCGGTCGCGGCCAGCGCCGCCAGGTCCGCGCGGTGGTCGGCGGTGCCGGCCGGGTTCACCCGCACCACGGTGCGCTCCGGGTCCACGGGATGCTCGACCAGCGCCCGCCGCGCCGCGTCCTTGCGGTCGGGTGCGACGGCGTCCTCGAGGTCGAGGATGACCCCGTCCGCCGCGGCCAGCGCCTTGCCGTACCGATCCGGGCGGTCGGCCGGGCAGAACAGCAACGCCGGCCCCGGGACGCCCGGCCACCCGGAGCCCGTCACGCCGGTTCCCCGGACGTCGCCGGCTCCGGACGGCAGAGCATCAGCACGGTGCGCAGCAGGGTGGCGACCACGACGCCGTGCTGGTTCCGCCCCACGTGCCGGAACGTCACGATGCCCTGGCCCGGCCGGCTGCGGGACAGTCGCTTGGCCTCGACGGTGCTCTCCGCCCGGATGGTGTCCCCGGCCAGCACCGGGTGCGGGAACGCCACCGACTCGAACCCCAGGTTGGCGACGATGGTGCTCTGCGTCAGGTGCCCGACCGAGAGCCCGACCACGATCGACATGGTCATCAGGCTGTTGACCAGCCGCTCGCCGAACTCCTGGGTGGCGCTGTAGGCGGCGTCCAGGTGCAGCGCCTGCGGGTTCATCGTCAGCGTGGAGAACAAGGTGTTGTCCGCCTCCCCGACGGTCCGGCCGGGCGAGTGCCGGTACAGGACGCCCTGCTCGAGCTCCTCGTAGTACAGGCCGCGCTGGTCCACGACGCGGGACGTCCCGCCGTCCGGCCCGCCGGCCGTCCCGCCGCCCGTTCCGGTCATCGCCGTCTCCTGCCTGCCGTCCGTCGCGCACCCGGTATCCGGGGACCGACGGTAGGACGACCGCCGCGGTCGCGCCCGCCGACACCGGCCGCCCCCACGCCCACCCGGGTACCCTCGGCCCGGGCGGACGACGCCGGTGGCGACGGCCGCCGGCAGGAGAGCAGGGGTGGGCCGGTGGTCGCGACGCAGAAGCGGGCGACGTCCCAGCGCGCCGCGATCCAGGCGGTGCTGGCCGGCACCGACGAGTTCGTGTCCGCCCAGGACCTGCACGCGGCGCTGCGCGCGGAGGGCTCCGTCGTCGGGCTGGCCACCGTGTACCGGGCGCTGCAGGACATGGCGGCCGCGGGCGACGTGGACAGCCTGCGGAACCGGTCGGGCGAGGTGCTCTACCGGCGCTGCGGGCAGCCCAGCCACCACCACCACCTGGTCTGCCGCTCCTGCGGCTCGACCCAGGAGGTCGCGGCGCCGGGCGTCGAGCAGTGGGCCCGCGCGGTGGCCGAGCAGTACGGCTACGTCGACCTCGACCACCAGGTCGAGCTCTTCGGTCTCTGCGCGGCCTGCGCCGCCGTCCGGGACTGAGCGGCGGCGCGGCCGCCGGTCACTCCCCGCCGTGCCCCGGCATGCTCGGGGCCAGGTCGTGCGGCGTGGACGCGTCGGCGTAGCGGAGCGTCGCTCCGACGCCGTCCCGCAGCGGCCGCTCGTCCTCTTCCAGCAGGACGACCTCGGCGTCGCCGCCCAGCGCCGCCCACACCAGGGCGGTGTCCGCCCGGACCTCGGTCGCCGACTGCGCGCCGACGGCCGTGACGTCGTCGGCGTCGACACCGATCTGCAACGGCAGCTCACCGACCCAGAGCGTGAACGTCGACGTCGGGTTGTCGTGCAGCAGGACGTGCTCGACCTGCGCGCGGCGCAGGGCGTCGACGACGTCCGGCAGGCTGGTGACGGCCTCGCCCTGGCGGCCCTCGGCGGTGTTGTACCGCTCCAGCACCGCGGCCCGCCGGCGCCGGCGCTCCTCGTCCACCGCGGCACGGATGGCCTCGGCCCGCTCGGCCTGGTCGCCGCCCTTGCCGCGGCCGCCGCTGGCGATCCGCACGGCGAGCTGGCGGCTCTCGGTGTCCAGCTCCTCGACGACCTTGGCCGAGGTCGGGGCGTCGGCCAGCACCAGCACCACGGCCGGCCGGTGCCTGCGGACGACCTTGCCCACCTCGGCGGCGATCTCACGGGCGTTCTGGTCCCAGGAGTCCTGGGTGAGGGATTGCACGTGGCGGGTCGACGTCGGGCCGCTCTCGTAGTCGGCCAGCACGTTGCGGCTGCCGACCACCTCGGTGCGCAGCACGGACTCGCCCCAGGCGTCGACCAGCTCCAGGTCCGCTCCGGTGTGGTCGACGTTGACGACCAGGTGCGGCAGGTGCACCGACAGCGCCCGGACGACGGGCAGCAGGTGCGGGGCCGGTCCGTAACCGGACTCGTCCCGCGGCGGCGGTTCCGGCAGCACCGCGTCGAACGCGAGGTCCTCGCCGGCCACGACGACGATACGGCCTGCCGGACCCGGCCGGCCGGTAGGTGCCAGCAGGGCCTGCTGGGCCGCGGCGAGGGCCGCCTCGGATGCCCCCGCCCCGGCCAGTCGCTCGCGCTCGTCCTGCCAGCGCACCTCGATCTCGTGCGCGGCGTTCTCATCCGACCTGGTGGCGTCGATGCTGACCGTGAGGAACGGACCGGTGAGGTCGGCCAGGTGACGCAGTGCCGTGAGCTTCATCCCTCGCAGGCTACGCAGGTGCGCCGACACCCGGCCGGACGGGTTCGTCCGGGCTGGTCCGGGGCCGGAAGCCCGCTGTCAGTCCTGCACGGGCTCGGTGAAGGTCGGGGTCAACGGGTCCGCGGCGGGCTCCCCGGTCCCGGCGCCGGTGTCGGTGACCGGCAGCACCGAGTCGTCGTCGGCCGCCTCGGCGACCGCCGGCGAGTCCTCGACCGCCGGTTCGGCACCGTCCCCGCCGCCGTCACCGGCGCCGTCCTGCAGCGCGGCGAGCAGCTGCTCGTCCTCGCCGCTGAGCGGCTCGGGGGGCAGGTGCTCCCCCGGCGCGCCCGCGTCGCTGCCGGTGTCCATCGCGCTGTCCGGCACCGGGGTGCCGGCCGTCCCGCTCTCGGTCATGCCGACATCCTCCCCGCCGGTCCGCCGCGGCGGGGCCTCGGGTGGCACGCGCCGCCGTCACCCGTGACGATGCCTGCGGACGGAGGGTCGCCGATGGCGGATTGGGACGGTGCCGGCTACGAGCGGGTCAGCCGGCTGCAGCGGACGATGGCCGAGCGGGCGCTGGCCGGGCTCGCGGTGCGCGGCGACGAGGCCTGCCTGGACGTCGGCTGCGGCGACGGGTACGTGACCCGGCGGCTGGCGGCCCTGGTCCCCCGGGGCTCGGTGCTGGGCGTCGACCCGTCGCCGCGGATGCTCGACCGCGCCGCCGCCGCACCGGCCGGGCCGGGCGCACCGGTGACCTACCGGCTGCAGGACGTCCGCGACCTGGACGACGTGCGCCGCTACGACCTGGTGGTGTCCTTCAACGCGCTGCACTGGGTGCCGGAGCAGCGGGAGGCCCTGCGCCGGCTGGCCGCCGCCGTCCGCAACGACGGGCGGCTGGTGCTGCAGCAGGTGTGTGCCGGGCCCCGGCCGAGCCTGGAGTCCGTCGCCGTCGAGGTCTGCCGGTCGCCGCGGTGGGCGGCCGCCTTCGCCGGCTGGACCCCGCCGTTCGTGCACGTGGACCCGGCCGGCTACCCGGACCTCGCCAGGTCCGCCGGGTTGACGGTCACCCGTCTCGAGGTCCGGGACGAGTCGTGGGACTGGGACACCCGCCGGGGGTTCGCCGACTGGTGCGCGGTCGGCTTCGGCGACTGGACCCGCCGGCTGGACGCCACGGACGCCACCTCCTGGGTCGACGACGTGGTGGCCGCCTACGAGCCGGTGGCCGGTGCCCCGGGACGCTTCCGGTTCCTGCAGCTGCGGGCCGAACTGGTCCCCACCTCGTCGGTCTGACCGGCTCAGCGGGCCAGCGGCAGCGGCGCGTCCCCGGCACCGGACAGCGTCGCGACCAGCCGGCGCCCGCCGGTCGCCGTGACCGCGCACGCCGCCTCGGCCGGCTGGTCCGCCCCGGACGCCGGGTAGCCGGGCACGGGCCGGCCCTGGACGTCGAAGTGGGTGACCGTCACGCCGACCGCGAGCGCGCCGCCTGCGGTGACGTCACGGCGGCCGGTCACCGCCTGGGTCAGCGCGGTGCAGCTGGTGGCCAGCTCGTCCGCCGGCGGCACGCGGTAGGTCAGCGGAAGGACGGCGATGACCTCGACGCCGTGCGGGATGCCACAGGGCACCGCCGGCCGCGGCGGGGCCGGTGAGGCCGCCGTGCACACAGCGTAGGAGTCGGGCAGCACTCCGCCGGGGAAGACGCCCCGCACCGACGTCCGGAAAGCCGACCCGCGGCCGTAGGAGACGCAGGCGACCCACTGCTGGCCCAGCCTGCGCTGGAGCGCGTCCGGTCCGATCACGGCGACCCGCCCGACCGCCGCGGGCACCCACGGCACCGCGGACCTGGTCGCGGCCTGGCCGAAGTCGGTGTCCGGGCGGATCCGGTCGAGCCCCAGGTAGGCGTCGGCGGCGGGACGGCAGGCGTCGACGTCCGGCACGGGCCGGACACCGAGGTTGTCCACGGGGAACAGCGGTCCGTCGCGGTACACGCTCACCACCTCGCCGACGTGCGGCAGGCGGCTCGCGGCGCAGTCCCCGGCCGGCACGGTCGGCAGGGCCGGAGCGGTCCTGTCGACCATCAGGTCCGGCCGCGGGTCCGCGAGGACGCAGTCGCCGACCCGCGGCGCGGCCGCCACGAGGACCGCCGGCACGGGCGATCCCGCGAGCCGGCGCGGCGCCGCGCCGGCCAGGCCGGCGCCGGCCACCGCGGCCAGCAGCAGGAGCACTCCGAGCACGCGCCGACGCACTCGGTCAGGCTACGACCGGCCCGGCGTTCCGCTGGGCCGGTCGAGGGATGTATCGGGCTCTTCACCGGACGTTCGGGACTCCGCGGTGGACCGCTGTCGGTGGTGCCCTGCACACTGCTGGAGCCCACAGGGACTTCACACTCCCGGTCCCGTCCGGCCCCTCCGGACGGGAGAGTCCTGCTGTCACCGACCCTGTCGGAAAGGTCGACCATGCACAGAGCCCTCCGCTGGCTGCGCCGCGTCGGCGGCGTCGCCGCCGCCTGCACCCTGGCGCTGCCCGTCACGGCGACCGTGGCGACGGCCGCGCCGGCCGCCCCTGCCCACCACGGCGGCGGCAGCGCCGTCCCGATCCGGTTGATGTCGTTCAACGACCTGCACGGCAACCTGACGCCGCCGGCCGGGTCGTCGGGGCGGGTCACCCTCGCCGACGGCAGCACGGTGGACGCGGGCGGCGCCGCCTACCTGGCGACGCACGTCACCCAGCTGCGGAAGGCGGCGCGGCACTCGGTGCTGCTGTCCACCGGCGACAACATCGGCGCGTCTCCGCTGAACTCGGCGCTGTTCCACGACGAGCCCACCATCGAGTTCCTCAACGACCTCAAGGTCGCGGCGTCGGTCGTGGGCAACCACGAGTTCGACGAGGGCTACCGGGAGCTGCTGCGCATGCAGTTCGGCGGCTGCCACCCGACCGACGGCTGCCAGTTCCGCCCCCGGTTCAGCGGAGCGCGGTTCCCGTACCTCGGTGCCAACGTCACCTTCGACAACGGCCGGCCGGCGCTGCTGCCGTTCTCGGTGACCTTCAGCGGCGGCGTCCCGATCGGCATCATCGGCGTGACCCTGCGGGACCTGCCGTCGGTCGTGGTGCCGACCGCCGTCCAGGGCCTGAAGTTCGGTGACGAGGTCACGGCCATCGACAAGACGGCGAACCTGCTCGACAAGCTGGGCGTGAAGACGCAGGTGGTGCTGCTGCACCAGGGTGACAACTCGGACGCCGACCCGGCCACCCCGAACGGGCCCGACGACTGCAACGTCGCGGCCGGCGGGCCGGCCACGGCCATCGCGCGGGCCGCCTCACCCAAGGTCGACGTGATCTTCACCGGCCACAGCCACCAGCAGTACGACTGCACCGTCAAGGACCCCGCGGGTCAGCCGCGGACGGTCATCCAGGGCCTGTCCTTCGGGCGGCTGGTGTCGGTGGTGGACGTGCAGGTCGACCGGCGCACCCGGGACGTCATCCGGTCGCGGACCAGCTCGTTCAACGAGGTGGTGACCCGCACGGTGCCCGCGGACCCCAAGATCCAGGCCCTGGTCGACCTGGCCACGTCGAAGTCGGCACCGATCGCCAACCGGCAGGTCGGCACCATCACCGCGGACCTGGTGCGGGCCGCGCCGGCGTCGGGCGAGTCCCCGCTCGGTGACGTGATCGCCGACGCGCAGCTCGAGGCGACCACCGGCAACGGTGCGCAGATCGCCATGACCAACCCCGGCGGCATCCGCACCGACCTGACCTACGCCTCGTCGCCGGCCGGCGAGGGTGACGGCGTGGTGACGTACGGCGAGGCGTTCGCGGTGCAGCCGTTCGCCAACATCATGCAGACCATCACGCTCACCGGTGCCCAGCTCGACGCGGTGCTCGAGCAGCAGTGGCAGCAGCAGCAGGACGGCACGGTCGTC
Organism: Nakamurella endophytica; assembly: GCF_014646215.1. Taxonomy (GTDB): domain Bacteria; phylum Actinomycetota; class Actinomycetes; order Mycobacteriales; family Nakamurellaceae; genus Nakamurella; species Nakamurella endophytica. The sequence goes on along the minus strand of NZ_BMNA01000003.1, from coordinate 618,909 downwards.
TCCCGGATCCTGCAGATCTCGTCGACGCTGCACTACACGCAGCACCCGTCCGCTCCGCTGGGCTCCCGGGTCAGCGACATCACGGTCGGCGGGACGCCGGTCGACCCGGCCGCGAGCTACCGGGTGTCGGTCAACAACTTCCTGGCGGCCGGCGGTGACGGCTTCACCGGGTTCACCGCGGGCACCGACCTGACCGGCGGCCCGATCGACCTGGACGCCTTCACCGCCTACCTGACGGCGCACCCGAACCTGGCCCCGCCCGCCGCGGACCGCATCACCGTCGCGCCCTGACGGTCCCGGGCCGCGTCCGGGTGACCCGGACGCGGCCCGATCTCCATCCGGCGACCCGTCGCCCGGCAGATTCGTTCGCCGGCGGCGGGTCGCCGGCGTTGTCGGGGCGTGCGGCCGCGGCTTGGAGGGCTGTCGGGTCCGCCGGGGCCGGAACGTGCGGCCGGGCTGGCCGGAGGTCGGTCTGCCGGGGCCGGTGCACCGGAGCGGAACCGGCGGTCTCGCAGGCCCGTCGCTGGCCAGGACACGCGATCCGCGCCGCTTCGGTCGACGACCAGGATTGTCCACAACGGTTCCCTGCAGCCACCCGACGGCGTAGAATCGAACACATGTTCGAGCCGTCGTCACGCACGGAGAGGGCCGCTGTCCCCACAGCGGCCGACGTCCTCGCGTGGGCGGCCGCCCTTCCCGCGTTGGACGCGGATGTGCAGGATGCCGAGCGCATCGACCAGCTCACGGCACTGGAAACCCTCAAGTCGGTCTGCGCTGCCCTACAGGCACCGGTCACGGCGGCGTTCACCGGCTCGCAGGTCGCGCAACACCTGAGCGGGGGGCGCTCGCTGCCCGGCGCCCTGCGGAGCGTCGCCGGGCAGGTGGCGCTGGCACGCCGGGACAGCCCCGCACGGGGTCGCCGGCACGTCGCCGTCGCGACCACCCTCACCCGCGACCTGCCGTCCACGCTGGCGCAGCTCCGCGCCGGTCGCATCTCCGAATGGCGGGCCGCGCTGGTGGTCCGCGAGTTGGACTGCCTGCAGCCCGCCGAGCGCCGGCGCGCCGACGCCGAGATCGCTCCGCGATTACCGCAGCTCGGCGACCGGGCCACGGCGAGCGCCGCAGCAGCGGTCGCCTACCGGCTCGACGCCGAGGCGGTCCTGGCGCGCATCCGCGGAGCGGTGGCCGACCGCCGGGTGACCATCCGACCGGCGCCGGACACCATGGCGGTGATCAGCGCACTGCTGCCCGTGACGCAGGGCGTCGCGGTCTACGCGACGCTGCGCCGTCAGGCCAAGGTCGCCGCTGCCGCGGGCGATCCCCGGACGCGCGGGCAGGTGATGGCCGACGAGCTCGTCGGCCGGATCACCGGCACTGCCTCGACTCCGGACGAGCTCGGGTGCCGTCCGACCCCATCGGCATCGCGGTCGACCTGGTGATGACCGACCGTGCACTGCTGGACGGCGACGCGGAGCCCGCGCGGTTCGTCGGGCGCGGACTCCCGCCGGTGCCGGTGCCCGCGGCGGTGGCCCGGCGTCTCGTGGCCGCTCCGCGCACTGCGCGCGTGTGGGTGCGGCGGCTGTTCACCCAGCCCGGCACCGGCCGGCTGGTCGGGATGGACTCCCGTGCTCGGCTGTTCCCCGAGGCTGCTCGGCGGTTCCTCGTCGTCAGGGACCAGTCCTGCCGCACTCCGTGGTGCGACGCGCCGATCCGGCACCACGACCACGTCCAGGGACATGCCGACGGCGGCGCCACCGCGGTGCGCAACGGACAGGGACTCTGCGAGGCTTGCAACTACATCAAGGCAGAGCCCGGGTGGAGCGACCGAAGCGGCCCCTCGGACAGCATCGAGCGGCGCACCCCGACCGGACACGTCCACGCCGGCGACCCGCCGGCACTCCCCCGATCCGATCCGTGGCCGGCGGCCGGCCCAGCTCAGGCGCGCCGTGGGGACAGCCGGTCGAAGCCGGTCGGCAACCTGCGGATCTGGAAGGACACCAGCGCCGCGACCAGGCACATGCCGGCAGCGCCGAACCAGGCGACGGTGTACGAGCCGGACTGGTCGCGGATCAGCCCGGCGACCGACGACGCGATGGCGGCACCGAGCTGATGGGAGGCGAACACCCAACCGAAGACGATGGTTCCCGAGTCGCCGAACGCCTGCCGGCACAGCGCGACCGTCGGGGGGACCGTGGCGACCCAGTCCAGGCCGTACACCACCACGAACGCGATCATGCTGGGATGCACCTGGTCCGACAGCAGGCCGGGGAGCATCAGCAGGCCGACGCCGCGAAGGCCGTAGTACACGGCCAGCAGCACGCGCGGATTGATCCGGTCCGTCAGGTAGCCCGAGCACACGGTGCCGACGATGTCGAAGATGCCGACCACCGCGAGCAGGCCGGCGGCGGCCGTCTCACCGAGGCCGTGGTCGTGCGCGGCCGGGATGAAGTGCGTGCCGATCAGGCCGTTGGTGGTGGCGCCGCAGATGGCGAAGCCCGCGACGAGCGCCCAGAAGGTGCGGTGGTGCGCGGCCATGCGGAGCGTCGTCCACGCCCGCCGCGCCGCGCCCCCGGCTCCGGGCTGCGACGCAGCGGGGACGGGCGCTGCGGGGACGGTTGCGGCTGCGCCGGCGGGTGCCGCCCGGCCGGTCGGCGCTGCCGGGTCCGTCGGAACTACCGCACCCGCCGGCGCTGGCGGGCCCGTCGGCGGCTCGGCGCCGTACGGCAGTACCCCGAGGTCCGCCGGGTGGTTGCGCAGGAAGATCAGCACCAGCGGCACCACAGCCAGGGCGGCTGCCGCGACGACCAACGACGCCACCCGCCATCCGGAGTGCTCGCTCGCCGCCGCCATGACCGGCAGGAAGATCAGCTGACCGGTGGCGCTGCCGGCGGTCAGCACCCCGGTGACCAGACCGCGGTGCCGGACGAACCAGCGGTTGGCCACGGTTGCGGCGAAGACCAGCGCCATCGACCCCGTGCCGAGGCCGACCAGCAACCCCCAGGTCAGCAGCAACTGCCAGGACGCCCGGACGAACACCGTCAGTCCACTGCCGGCCGCGATCAGCACCAGCGCGACTGCGACCACCCGGCGGATCCCCCAGCGGTCCATCAGCGCGGCGGCGAACGGCGCGGTGAGCCCGAACAGGACCAGGTTGACACTGACGGCCAGCGACAGCACGCTGCGGGACCACCCGAACTCGCCCTGCAGCGGCACCATCAGCACGCTCGGCGCGGCGCGGAACCCGGCCGCGCCGAGCAGCGCGACGAAGGCCACCACGGCCACCAGCACCGCAGGATGCGGCCCGCGCCGACGACCGTCCGGTCTCGGTCGTGGCCCGCCGGCGGCGGTCCCGGGCACGGCGGCGGTCCTGGGCACGGCGGCGGTCCCGGGCAGGGCGGCGATCTCGGGCACGGGGCCGGTCGACGGCCCGGGGACGTCAGCCCCGCGACCGCGCGCGGAAGGGGGATCGCTGACCGCGGACACGCACGCCTCCCGGACGTCTGCACAGCTGACTTGCTCCAGGCAAGCTGCTCCGGCACGCTAGTGGCAGCACACCGTCCGGAGCAAGCCACCCGTGGAGGAGACTGCCGTGCCGTTGCGGTCGGACTGGTCGGCCGAGCTCTGCCCGATCGCCCGGACCCTCGACGTGGTCGGCGATCCGTGGGCCCTGCTCGTCCTCCGGCAGGCGCTGTCCGGCGCCCGCCGGTTCGAGGAGTTCCGGTCGGCGCTCGGCATCGCCGACAACGTCCTGAGCCGTCGTCTCCGCACCCTGGTCGAGCAGGGGTTGCTCGAGCGATCGCCGTACACGGACTCCGGGCGCACCCGGGACGAGTACCTGCTGACCCCGGCCGGGTCCGACCTGCTGCCGGTGGTGCACGCGCTCCTGCTGTGGGGCGAGAAGCACCGGCCGCACGACGACCCGGCGGTGCGCATGGCGATCGTGCACCGGGGCTGCGGGCAGGTCAGCCGGTACGCCGAGGTGTGCAGCGAGTGCGGCGAGGAACTGCGCCCGGACGACGTCACCTGGCGCAAGAGCTGGCGCGAGCCCCAGGACCTGCCACTGGTCGGCGCCCGCCCTCAGTAGGCCGGCGCCTCCCCCGGCGGGGCGGCCAGCGCCTGCTCGAGCCGGTCGACGAACACGACCTGCCCGCGCACCAGCAGCCGCCTGGCCTCGGCGAGGTCGACCCAGCGCGCCCGGTCGATCTCCGGGAACGCCACCATCCGCCCGGAGCCGCGGGGCAGCTCGAGCTGGAACGTGTTGCTGACGACCGCATCGGCGTCCAGGTCGCCGCGACGGGCGAAGACCCGCACGGTCTTGGCGGACTGCCGCGCGGTCCCCAGGTCCAGGTCCGGCCCGTCCGGCGCCGGCAGCGATCCGGTCTCCTCGCGGAACTCCCGCAGCGCCGCGTCGTGCGGATCCTCCTCCGGCCCGTGCTCGCCCTTCGGCACGGACCACGCACCGTCGTCCTTGCGCGCCCAGAACGGCCCACCCATGTGACCCAGCAGGACCTCCGGCCCCCGGCCGGCCAGCCGGTACAGCAGGAGGCCGGCGCTGGTCCGGCTCATCGCCGGCCCGCCGCCAGCACGGCCTCGAGCGTCCGCGGTGCGTGCCCGGTCACCTGCCGGACGTCGTCCGACACCGCCTCCAGGTCGCCCGCCGCGATGGCCGTGTACGTGCTCACCCACGCCTCGACCTGCCACGGTTCCGCCGTCCCCGCCCGCGACGCGAAGGCCTCCTCCAGCGTCTCGGGTCGGTACCGCACCGTCGCGCCCTGCGCGGCGCTGATCCGCTCGGCCGCCTCGGCGAGCGTGAACGCCTCCGGGCCGGTCAGGTCGAGCCGCCGGTGGGCGAACGTCCGCGGATCGCGCAGCACGACGGCGGCCACGTCCGCCACGTCGCGGCGGGCGACGGCGGACAGCCGGCCGTCACCGGCCGGCCCGCGGATCACGCCATCGGGCCCGGCCAGCAGCGGCAGGAAGTCCGAGTACAGGTTGTCCCGCAGGAAAGTCCACGCCATGCCGGACTCGCGGATCGCCTCCTCGGTGGCCCAGTGGTCCCGACCGAGCGTGAAGGTCGAGTCCGGCGCCGCGGCCAGGAACGACGTGTACACCACCTGCCGGACCCCGGCGGCGGCCGCGGCGTCGACGAACGTCCGGTGCTGCCCGCGCCGGTCCGGGTGCTCGGCCGCGGACACCATCAGCACCGTGTCCACGCCCGCCAGCGCGGAACGGACCGCGGCGCCGTCGTCGTACGGGGCGCGGGCCACCGCAGCCCCCGGCAGCCGGGGAACCCGCGCCGGGTCCCGGGCCAGCAGCCGGAGCGCGGCACCGGACGACGCCAGCACCCGGGCCACCATCCCGCCCACCGCCCCGGTCACCCCGGTGACGGCGAGCAGCGGGCGCGGGTCCGAGACGGTCGACATGACGGCGGCAACGCCGCACCCGCCGTCCGGATTCCGCGCACCGCCCAGCACCGCGCGACCGCGCGACCGCACCGCCCGACCGCCCCGCCCGACCGCCCCGCTCGGCCCGGCCGGCCGGGTCAACCGGCCAGCGCCACCGGCGACGGGGCGAGCAACGCCTCCATCTGGGCGGCCGGCATGGCCCGGGCGTACAGGAAGCCCTGCGCCAGGTGACAGCCGTGGGCCCGCAGCAGCTCGGCCTGCTCGGGCCGCTCGACCCCCTCCGCGGTCATCCGCAACCGCAGGTCGTTGCCCAGCGCCAGCAGCGCCCGCAGGAACCGCAACGCCTCCGGGTCCCGGTCGATGTTCGCGACGAACGCCAGGTCGATCTTCACCGAGTGCAGCGCGATCTGCCGCAGGCTCAGCAGCGACGAGTAGCCGGTGCCGAAATCGTCCAAGGCCAGCTCGGCACCGAGGTCGCGGAGCGCCGCGATCACCGGCAGCACCGCCCGGACGTCGTCGATCAGCGCGTCCTCGGTGATCTCCAGGACCAGCCGGTGCCCGCTCACCCCGTACCGGTGCAGCGCGTCCCGCACCCGGCCCGGGAAGCCCGGGTCCTTGAGCATGAGCGGCGGGACGTTCACGCTGGCCTGCAGCTGGTGGTCGCCCAGCCGGCGCGACCAGTCGGCCAGCTGCGCGCACGCCCGGTCGAGCATGTGGTCGGTCAGCCGGTCCAGCACGCCGGACCGGGCGGCGAGCCCGACGAACACCTCGGGCGAGATCCACCGGCCCTCGTGCCGCCACCGGGCGAGCGCCTCGACCGCCCGGACCCGGCCGTCGCGGATGTCGACGATCGGCTGGAACCAGGCCTCGATCCGGCCCTCGGCCAGTGCCCGCAGCAACGCCGGGCGCAGCTCGAGGTCGGCCGACTCCGGCAGCACCATGTCCGGGCGGTACACCGCGATGCGGCCCTTCCCGGCCCGCTTGGCGGTGTACATGGCCAGGTCGGCGCGGACGAACAGCTGGTCCGGCGACGGCGGCTCGTCGGCGGCCGCCAGGTCGGCGAACCCGATGCTGGCCCGCACCGACAGCACCCGGTCGGCCACCACGAACGGGGTGCGCAGCGAGTCCAGGAGGCGGGCGGCGACCGTGGCCGCGTCGTCGGTGTCCTGCACCAGGACCGCGAACTCGTCGCCACCGAAGCGGGCCAGCGTGTCGCCCGGCCGGAGCGCCCCCCGGAACCGTTCGGCCACCCGGACCAGCAGGGCGTCGCCGGTGGCGTGCCCGAGGGTGTCGTTCACGACCTTGAAGTCGTCGAGGTCCACGACCAGCACGGCCAGCGGGCGCAGGGTCGCGGCGTGGAGGGTCAGCGCGTGCGCCACCCGGTCGGCGAAGAGCGCCCGGTTCGCCAGACCGGTCAGCCCGTCGTGGAACGCCTGCTGCTGCAGCTGCGCCTCCCGGGCGGCGACCGTCTCCAGCAGCGCGACGTTGTCCCGCAGGGTGAGGTACTGCCGCAGCAGCACCGCCGCGACGGCCACCACGAGCACGACGTCGGCGACCGGCTCGGCGCGGTGGCCGAGGACCTGGCCCAGCACCGCGACCGCGCAGGCCAGGACCAACGGCAGGTAGGGCAGCATCGGGGCCGACGCGGTGAGCCGGCGCGGCGCCTGGAGGGCGGCCGGCGCCGCGGTGCCCGAGGCGGCCGCCGCCGACAGCCCGACCAGCACGAACCCGCACATCCAGAACAGGTCGGTCGCCGACCCGGTGGCATAGCGACCGATCGCGGTCAGGTACGCGAACGCACTGTCGGCGACCGCCATCGCGGCCAGCCCGGCCACCAGGATGGTCAGCACGCGCCAGTGCGCCGCGTACCGGGTGAGGGTCAGCAGAGCCATGGACAGCACGACGACGTCCCCGACCGGGTACGCCATCGACACCGCGAAGCCCAGGCCGCCGTCCTGCGCCGTGCCGGCGACCGTGGACAGCGTGGTGACCCAGGACAGCGACAGCAGCGAGCACACCACCACGACGCCGTCGATGAGCCCGCGCCAGCGGCTGCGCCGGTCGATCGGCGCCGGCAGCAACCAGAGCCCGGCCGCGGCCCCGACCGGCAGCAGGAGGTAGCCCGCGTCCGCGATGGACGGGAATGGCATTGCCCGGTGGAACCCCAGCTCGTAGACCGACCACACCGCCTGCCCGGCGGCCCAGCCGGCGAGGCCGATCCCGAGCCCGGTCCACGCGGCGCGACCCCGCCCGGTCGCCCGGCGCGCGGCCAGCCCGGCCGAGGCGGCGGCCAGCGCGGCCACCACGAACTGGGCGAGGTCGGCGACCCAGCGGACCATCCCTGCGCCGCCGGAGCCGCTCAGCACGACGGTCGCCGCCAGCAGGGCCACCACCGCCGACACGACCACGAGCAGGGTCGACAACCGGCGACCGCGCAGGGTTGGCGGTGCACCCCGGGTGCGCAGGGTCCGCCGGACGCCCGCTGCTCGCGTCTCCGCCACCGTCTCACCTCCGCAGGACCGTCCGGGCAGCGGTCGGCGACCGCACCGGCCCGGGTGGCCGCCCGGGCCGGCGTCCTGCCGGACTGCGCTGCGCCACCGACCATGACGGCTGGGCCGGCGGCGGACAGCCGCTTCTGCGGCACGAACACCTTCGAGGCGCCAGGTGCACACCCAGGGGCCGCCACGGGCGCCGGACATGACTGTCCGTGACGGTCGCGGTCCCCCGGGTTCAGCGACGCCCGACCGCCGGCACCTCGCCGAGCAGCCCGCGTTCCCGCGCCACCGCGGCGGCTTCCGTCCGGCTGCCCGCACCGAGCTTGACCATGATGTTCGAGACGTGCACGCTCGCCGTCTTCTCGGAGATGGCCAGCTCGCGGCCGATCTGCCGGTTGGACCGACCCGCCGCCACCAGCTCCAGCACCTGCGCCTCCCGCGGCGTGAGCACGTCCGGCGGAGGCTGGAGGGCGGCGCCGGCGGACCGAGCCCCAGCGGCGCCGGGAAAGCGAGCCCCACCGGCGCCCGGAGAGCCCAGGGTGCCGACGGTGCCGACAGTGCCGCCAGAGCCGACAGAGCCGACAGAGCCGACAGAGCCGACAGAGCCGACAGGGCCGTACGGCGGATCGGCCGCGCCGCCGGCGGTCTGCGCCCGACCGCCGGGGCCGCCGTCGCCGACCACACCCGGCGCCACGTCGCCGGGTATCCGCAGCCGCGCCCGGCGCGCCAGCCGGTGCAGCTCGTCGAGCAGCGGGCGGGCGCCGAGCGTCGAGGCCAGCGCGGCCGCCCGTTCCAGTGCCGCCAGGGTGTCGGCGCCCCGGTCCCCGGCCGCGATCCGGGCGGCCGCCTCGCGGTACCGGGCGTCGGCCTCCTCGGGGACCCGCGCGGCGCGGACGGCCGCGTCCGCCACCGCTGCCCAGGCCGGTCCGTCCTCGGCGCCGGCGGCCCGGGCGGCGTCGGTCCGGATACGCAGCCGCCAGAACTCGCCGTAGGGACCCTGCAACGCCTGCGCCGCCGAGCGCACCGCACGCTCGACGTACCCGGCGGCGCCCGCGGCGTGCGCGTCGGCGTCCTCGGTGCGGCCGGCCCACCGGGCCGACGTCGCGAGGTCCGCCGAGGCGGTCACCGCGCGGCCCAGCAACAGCAGCGCCTCGGTGCTGTACTCGTCGCCGTCCAACCGGCGCAGCCCCTGCTCGGCCATGGCCAGTGCGGCGGCCGGCTGGTGGCGCACCAGGTGCAGGTCCGCCGCCCGCAGATCGAGTTGCAGCTGCAGGAAGAAGTCCGGCGTGCCGCGCAGCCGGGCCAGGAAGTCGTCCGCCTCCGGCCGCCCCTGCCCGACGAGCACCCCCAGCGCGACGGTGGCCAGCACCCGCGCCGTCGGGCTGGGCGCGTACACCGCCGACAGGCTCTCGGCCAGCACGTCGTCCCACCGGCCGGTCGACTCGAGCAGCCAGGACCGCATGAGCAACAGGTCCAGGCCGTAGCCGCTGAAGGTCAGGCCGGCCTCGGCGGCCATCGCGATGCCGCGGTCGGCGACCGCGAGCGCCGCGGCCGCGTCGCCGTCCTCGAGCAGCTGGGTGCTGCGGAACCGCAGGGCCCGCAGCCGCAGGTGCACCGCACCGGTGCCCTGCCCGGCCCGGTCCGCCGCCTCGGCCAGCAGCGCGGCGCTGTCTCCCTCGACGATGCCGCGGCGGGCCAGCAGCGCCCGGCTGACCAGCACGTCGGTGGCGACCGGCGCCGCGTCCGCCGCCAGCGCCACCGCCATCGCCCGGTCCAGCGCCACCAGGCTCCCGGGCGGGTCCGACCACATCAGGGTGCGGGCCCAGGTGGCCAGCGTGCGTGCCAGCTGCGCGTCGGCCGGGCCGGCGTCGTGCAGCAGCTCGACCGCCGCCCGCGCCACCTCCTCGGCCCGGCGGTCGGCGGCCGGCAGCGGGGCGTCGTCATACGGCTCGTAGTCCAAGAGGTAACGCGCCAGCCGTTCCCGGGCGGCGGCCGCGGCCCGGACGTCGCCGCGGCGGTCCGCCTCGGCCACGGCGGCCCGGCCGTGCCGGACCGCGCGGCCGGTGTCGCCGCTGCCGGTCGCGGCGTCGGCCGCGCGGGTCAGCAGGTCGAGCAGGTCCGCCCCGGATCCCAGCCGCTGCAGCACCTGGACGGCCTGTTCCAGGTGACGCAGCGCTTCCGCGGACGCGGCCAGCCGTTCGGCCGCGGTGGCCGCGTCCACCAGCGCGCTGAGCGCGCCGGGCAGGTCCAGCGCGGCCATCCGATGGTGGGCGAGCTCGGCCGGGGACACCGCGTCCGGCACGGGACCGGACGCCCGGGCGGCCAGCACGTCGGCGAAGACGCCGTGCAGCCGGATCCGCTCGCCGGGCAGGAGGTCGTGGTAGACCGCCTCGCGCAGCAGGGCGTGCCGAAACGTGTACGACATCCCGTCGGTGACCAGCAGCCCGGCCTCCACCGCCTGCCGCAGGCCGTCCTCCAGCCGGTCGTCGGTGAGGTCCATGGCCCGCGCGGCCGATCGCAGCAGGTCCGCAGTCGCCGGACGGCCGGCCACCGCCGCGATCCGCAGCACCAGGTGACCGGCGGCCGGCAGCGCCTCGGCCCGGGCCAGCAGCAGGTCCGCCAGGTCCGCCGGCAGGGCGAGCCGGCCGGGCCGGGTCGGCTCCTCGTCGCAGGCGCGGGCGAGCTCCTCGGCGAAGAAGGCGTTGCCCTCGCTGCGGGCCCACACCTGGTCGATGACGGCCGGGTCGACCGGCACGCCGAGCAGCTGGTCCACCAGCCGGCCGATCTCCTCGCGGTCCAGCGGTCCCAGCACCACCCGGCTGACCTGCGGCAACCGCCCTAGTTCGGCGAGCAGCGGCCGCAGCGGGTGGCGCCGGTGCAGATCGTCCGTGCGGTAGGTGCCGACGACGGCGATCCGGCCCCGGCGCAGCGTGCGCGCCAAGAAGGACAGCAGGTCCCGGGTGCCGACGTCCGACCAGTGCAGGTCCTCGAGCACCAGCAGCACCGGGACGGTCTCGCCGAGCGCGGTCAGCAGGCGGTGCACGGCCTCGAAGAGCTGGCCCTGCGCCAGCCCGTCCGGCAGCCGGTCGTCGCCCGGCGGCTCGTCGACCAGGTGCGGCAGCAGCCGGGCGAGCACCGGCCGCCGGGCGGCCTCGACGACGAGCAGGTCGCGTCCCCGTGGGTCCTGCTCCATGGCCCGGAGGGCATCGACCACCGGCAGGTACGGCACGCCGAGGTCGCCGACCTGGACGCACGAGCCGAGCAGCACCAACCCCTGCTCGGCGGCCGTCGCGGTGAGGTCCTCGACCAGCCGGGTCTTGCCCGATCCGGCGTCGCCGCCGACCAGCGTGACGCCGGGCTCGCCGGCCAGCGCCTGCTCCCAGGCCTGGCGCAGCGCCGCGCGTTCCGCGGTGCGCCCGACCAGCGGCCGGCGGGGGCTGCGAGCCATGGGCTCATCGTGGCGCACGGCACCGACAGCCGGGGGCCGGACGGCGGAGCCGCGCCCCGCCGTCACGGGGCTCACGCGGTGCGGAGGGCGCCGCCGGGCAGCGGGCGGGCGTCGGGCACCCGGGTCGCCGCCCACAGCCGGCGCACGCCACCGGCCGTCCGGACGTCCCGGCGGTGCGCGGCCGACCGGCGGCCGGCGCGGGCGACCTCGCGGCGGAGGTCGTCCTGGTGCTGCTTGATGATCAGGTCCGTGGCGTACCAGTTGTTCGTCATGCCCAGCACGGTGGTCCTAAGGCGCCCCCCGGCACATCCGGACTCCTCCCTAGGCGCCACCTCAGACGCGGGGTCGGCGGACCTCAGACGCCGGGCACCTCGTCCGGCCACCCGGCGAGGCGGCGCCGGGTGCGGAACCGGCGCGGCAGCCCGCTGACCGGGTCGACGAACGCCACCTCCTCGGCCAGCAGCTGCAGGGGTGCGGACCAGTCCTGCCGGTCGACGTCGCGCAGCACCGGGTAGAACGGGTCGTCCTCGATCGGGATCCCGAGCCGCGACAGGTGCACCCGCAGCTGGTGGGTGCGGCCGGTCTCCGGCCGCAACCGGTACAGCGCCCGGTCACCGCGCACGGCCAGCCGCTCGATCCGGGTGACGGCGTTGACCTCGCCGGGCACCTCCCGGGCCACCGGCGTCCCGCGCTCCTTGACGATCCGGCTCCGCACGACGGCCGGCAGGTCCAGGTCCGGGCGGTGGGGCGCGACCGCCAGATAGCTCTTGGTGACCTCGCGGCGGGCGAACATGGTCTGGTACAGACCGCGTTGCGCCGGCGCCAGGGACAGCACCAGCACGCCGGCGGTGAGCCGGTCCAGGCGGTGCAGCGGGCTCAGCTCCGGCAGCCCGTAGCGGCGACGCAGCCGGACCACCACCGATTCGGTGACGTGCAGGCCGCGCGGGGTGGTGGACAGGAAGTGCGGCTTGTCCACGACCAGCAGCCCGTCGTCGCGGTGCAGCACGTCCACGTCGAACGGCACCGGCGGCTCCGGGGCGGGGTCGCGGTAGAGGTAGACGAACTCGTCCGGCTGGAACGGCAGCGTCTCGGTGACCGGGCGGCCGTCGGCCAGCAGCACCTCACCGGCGGCGATCTTGCCGTCCAGCCGCTCGCGGTCGACGGCGAACCGCTCCCGCAGGTGCTCGGCCACCGTGGTCCACGGACCGTCGAGGGGCAGCCGCACCCTGCTGGGGTTCAACCCGTCCCGCACCGGCAGCGGAGGCGGCCGGCGACCCGTCCGCTCCTGCCGCCGTGCCACCCGGCCAGGGTAGGTGCGCGCGTCCGGCCGTCGGGGCGCGGTCCCGACGGTCAGCCGGCGTCCGGCGGCGCCGCGGACCGCGGCCTCCGCGGACCGGCGCCCTGCGGATGGAACAGCTCGCCGCGCTCCAGCATGGCGACGAATTCGGCGATCCGGCGACTGCGCGTCGCCGCGGTCCGGATGGTCGACAGCCGGTACAGGAAGGCCCACCGGTTCTGCGACGTCAGCCCGTCGTAGCGGTCCTGTGCCGCCGGCGACGCGGCGAGCGCCGCGGCGAAGTCGTCGGGCGTGGTCGCCGTCGCCGGGCCGGGGTAGGCGGCGTCCCACCGCCCGTCCGCCTTGGCCGCCTCGACCGCCGCCCGGCCCGCCGGGAGCATCCGGCCCTCCCGCTCCAGCCGCGCGACGTGCTGGACGTTGCGCGCGGACCAGCGACTGTGGGAGGTGCGCGGCGTGAACCGCTGGAGGTAGCTGCCCTCGTCGCGGGAGCCTGCCTGGCCGTCGATCCACCCGACGCACAGCGCCTCGTCCAGGGCCTGGGCGTAGGTCAGGGTGGTGACCGCACCGCCGTTCTTGTGCAGTACCAGCCGCACCCCCGGGGCGGCGTCGTGGTGCCGCACCAGCCAGTCCCGCCAGGCGGCGGCATCGGGCACCAGCAGCTCGGGCAGCAGGACGGCCACCGGCTGACGGTACCGCCCGCTACGGTGGCCGCACCTGGGCAGACGGCATCGCCGGCGGGGGAGGGTCGACATGGCGGACGGGGCGCTGCGGCGGTGGTTCGGCCGGCACGACCCGACCTGGTACGCCACCCACCGGGCGGTCCGCGCCGGGATCGTCGTCACCGCGGCGTTCGCCCTGGCCGAGCTGACCGCGAACGACGGGCTGACCACCTTCGCCTCGCTGGGCGCCTCGGCGCTGCTGCTCTTCGTCGACTTCCCCGGCGACAACCTCACCCGCGCCGCGGGCTACCTCGGGCTGACCGTGGTGGGTGTGGTCTTCGTCGCGCTGGGGACGCTGGCGTCGGCGAACCCGGTCACCGCGGTGGCCGGGATGGCGCTCGTCGGCGGGGCGGTCGTCTTCGCCGGTGCGATGAGCGCCGCGATCGCCGCGGCCGGCCGCGCGGCGCTGCTGACCTTCGTGCTGCCGGTGACGCTGACCGGGACGGCCGCGGACATCGGGCCGCGCGTGCTCGGCTGGCTGCTCGCGGTGGCCCTGGCGGTGCCGGCGGCGCTGTTCCTCTGGCCGCCCCGCAACCACGACCGGCTGCGCGAGGACACCGCGGCGGCGCTCGCCGACCTGGCCGACCTGCTCGGCAGCTCCGGTCCGGTCCCGGCGGACCGGCGGGACCGCAGTGCGGCCACCATGAACCGGCTGCGGGCGACGCTGCGGTCCACCGAGTCGCGGCCGGTCGGGCTCAGCACCGGCAGCCGGCTGCTGCTGCAGTCGGTGGAGGACGTCGAGTGGCTCCGCGGGTCCATCGCCGGCGCCCACCGCGCCGACGGTGCGACCGGCACCACCGGTGCGACTTCCGCCGGCGGCGGCGACGCCACGACGGCGCGGCGGCTGGGCACCGACATCGCCCGCAGCACCACCGCGCTGCTGCGGGCCGCGGCCGACGTGCTCGACCTGCAGGCGGCGGACCGCGCGGAGCGCCGCCGCCGGCTCGACGACGCGCTGGCCGCGCACGCCGGGCTGCGCGACGACATCAAGGCGGCGACGACCGCCGTGCTGGCCGGGCCGCCCGGGTCCGGCCGAGCCCAGCTGGACATCGACCGCCACTGGCACACCGTCGCGTTCGCCGGCTACCTGGTCGCGCTGACCGTGGCCGAGGTGGCGGACGCCGATGCCCGGCCGCTGTGGCGACGGTTGCTCGGCCGCCGCCCGGCCCCGAGGCCGGGTCTGGCCGCGGCCGGCGCCTGGACCGCGGCCCGGCAGCTGGCCGCCCGGCACCTGGACCGCGAGTCGGTGACCCTGCGCAACGCGCTGCGCAGCGGGCTGGCCCTGGCACTGGCCGTCGCGGTGGCCCGGGTGACCGGTGTCGAGCACGCGTTCTGGGTCGTGCTCGGCACCCTGTCGGTGCTCCGCAGCGCCGCGCTGAACACCGGTCAGACCGCCGTGCGGGCCCTGCTCGGCACCGTGGTCGGCTTCGCCGTCGGCGCCGGCCTCATCGTGCTGCTCGGCGTGCACGCGCCGGTGCTCTGGGCGTTGTTCCCGGTGGCGGCCATGCTGGCCGGGTTCGCGCCGGCGGCCATCTCGTTCGCCGCCGGGCAGGCCGCGTTCACGGTGCTGGTGCTGATCCTGTTCAACATCATCGTGCCGACCGGCTGGACGGTGGGCGTCGTGCGCGTCGAGGACGTGGCGCTGGGCTGCGCCGTGGGTCTGGTCGCCGGTCTGGTCGCCTGGCCGCGCGGCGCCGCCGGGGCGCTGCGCCGCACCGTGGCCCGCGCCTACCGGGACGGTGCCGCGGAGCTCGACGCGGCCCTGGCCCCGCTGGAGCCGGCCGGCTCCCCCGCCGCGGGGTCCGTGCCGGCCGGGTCGGTGGACGCCAGGGTGCAGGCGTCGCTGTCCCGGCTGGACGACGCCTTCCGCACCTACCTGGCCGAGCGGGGCAGCAAGCCGGTGGACCTGGCGAGCCTGACCGCGGTCGTCAACGGGGCCCTGCGGCTGCACCTGGTGGCCGTGCCGATCGCCCGGCTCACCGGTGCGGAGACCGAGCCGGGTGACCCGGTCGCCGCGATCCGGTCCGGCGGTGCCGGACCCGCGGTGCGGTCGGCGGTGCGCCTGGTGGCCACCCGCGGCGAGGTGTTGGCCCGCCGGTACCGGCGGATCGCCGACGTGGTCGCGGGCGAGTCCGACGTCGCGGTCCGCCGCTGGCTCGGCGAGGTCGACGGCCCGGGGGCCTCGGAGGCCGCCGCGGCCGCCGCGGGTGGGCGGCCGGCGCCGGGCGACGTCCGGCACGTCGACGCCCTGGTGCTGGACGGCTGGTCCGCGCACGCCGACGGGCCGCTGACCGCCGCCGACGCCGAGGCACTGGCCCGCACGCTCTGGGCGGCGCTCTACCTGGACGACCTGGAGGTGCTGGCCGGTGGCCTGCGCGGCCCGCTGGCCCGGGTGGTGCGGGAGCGCGGCACCGTCGCCGACCCGCTGCAGGGCCGGCCCTCGACCGCCCCGGCGGCGGCCGGGACCGCGCCGGCCGGCCGCACCTGACGGCGTCGGTCACGGGCTCTCAGGCGGCGCGGACCTGGTCCCGCCCGGCGCCCTTCGCGGCGTACAGCGCCCGGTCGGCCCGGCCGATCAGCTCGTCGGCCGACTCCGTCCCGTCCCAGGTGGCGTAGCCGATGCTGCAGGTCTGGCCGTGCGGCACGGTCGCCCGGATCCGTTCCAGCACGGCCTCGCCGTGCTGCGCCGGGCAGTTGGGCAGGGCGACGGCGAACTCCTCGCCGCCCCACCGCGCGACCAGGTCGTCGCCGCGCACGGCGGCCCGCGCCGCGGCCGCGAACGCCGCCAGGTGCCGGTCGCCGGCCGCGTGGCCCCGGGTGTCGTTGAAGCGCTTGAAGTGGTCGAGGTCCAGCAGCGCCACGGTGAGCGGGGCACCGGACCGGCGGGCCTGGCCGAACAGGGTCCCCAGTTCCTGGTCCCAGCGGCGGCGGTTGGCCAGCGCGGTGAGCGGGTCGGTGGACGCCAGGGTCTCCAGCTCCGCCAGCAACGCCGCCTGCCGGAGGGCCACCGCGGCCTGGTCCGCCAGCAGCCGCACGACGGCGGCGCGCCGGTCGTCCAGGTCGGCGACCGGCCGGGTCCAGCCGGCCACCAGCACGCTGGCCGGGCCGTGGGTCGCGGTGCGGATCGGCAGCACGTACATCGAGCCGCCGCCGATCCGCCGGTGCAGCTCCGCCGGGACGCCGGTGGCGCCGGCCAGGTCCGGCAGGAACTGCTCCACTGCCGTGCAGGCGACCAGGTGGGCGACGGAATCGTCGGTCGGCGAGACCGTCTGGTGCCGCAGGTCCCCGGCCGTGGTCGTGGTGACCCGCAGGTCCCCGCCGGCCGGTTCGAGGAGCGAGACGACGTCCGCGTGGGCGAGCTGGCCGACGGCGTCGACGATGGACTGGCGGGCGTCGGCCCCCGACTGGATCTGCCGGGTGACGCGGGCGACCGCGTCCAGGTCCGCCTCGGTCTGCTGCCGGGCACGCTCGGCCTCGACCCGCTCGGTGACGTCCTGGCAGTGCGCCAGGGTGTGACTGGTCCCGTCGGGGCCGGGCAGGTGGTTGACGGTCGTCTCGACCCAGCGCACCTCGCCGCCGGGCCGCACCACCCGGCGGTGGGTACGGACGACGCCGTCCGCGGAGGCCCGGATCCGCTCCGGGAGGCGGCGCGCGTGCGGCCGGTCCTCGGGGTGCAGGACGTCCACCGCGGAGCGGCCGACGAGCTCGTCCTCGCCCCTGGCGACGAGGGCACAGAACGCCGGATTCACCGCCAGCCAGCGCCCGTCCTCGTCGATCAGGGCGACTCCGACAGGGGACCGTTCGAACAGCTGCAGCCAGCGCTGCTCGGCCTCGGCGTGCCGGCGTCGTTCGTTCTCCAGCTCGGTGACGTCCGTCGACACCCCGGCCACCGCCCAGACCCGGCCGTGCTCGTCGACCAGCGGAAACTTGTGCGACTGGTAGCGGCGGGGCCCTGCCGGGGTCTGCACCTCCTCGCGGAACGTCTGGGCCTGGCCGCCGGCGGCCACCTCGATGTCGTGTCGGTGGTAGGCGTCCGCGGTGGCCGGGAACAGCTCGGTCTCGCTGCGGCCGGCCACCGGACGGCCGGCGGCCGGCCCGCCGGCGCGGACCAGCCGCTCGAGTGCCCGGTTGGCGAACAGGAAGCGGCCGGACAGGTCCTTGGCGTAGATCATCGAGTCGCTGTTGTCCAGGACGCCGTCCAGCAGCCGCCGGTGGGCATCGCGGGAGGCCTCGGCGGCGCGGCGGGCGGCTACCTCGGCGGCCAGGTCGAGCGCCAGCCGGCGGCGGCGCAGCTGTGCCGAGACCTGGCGGGCTATCCGCTCCAGCTGGCGCAGCTGAGCCGACGTCAGCGTCCGGGGGACGAAGTCCGCGACGCACAGGCTGCCCAGCACGGTGCAACCGTCCGGCTGCAACGGGACGCCGGCGTAGAAGCGGTAGTGCGGGTCCCCGGCAACGATCGGCAGGTCGGCGAACCGCGGATCCGCCGCCAGGTCCGCCACCACCAGCGTGTCGGCCTGCTCGACCACGTGCCGGCAGACCGACACCTCGCGGGCGAGGGTCCGGTCGCCCGGTCCGCACATCGAGAACGCCCAGACGCGGTCGGCGTCGACGAGGTTGACCCGCGCGGCGGCCGCACCGGTGATCTCCGCCGCCAGCTCGCAGAGCTCGTCGAACTCGGTCTCGGCCGGGGTGTCGAGTACGCCGAAGCTGCGCAACACCTCGAGCCGCAGACGCTCCACGTCGTCCGACGGGGCGTCCGACCTGGCGTCCGAGACGCACCCGGCGCTCCCGCTCGACCCTGCGGTGTCCCCCGGATCCGCATTCACCGCGACCGCCGACGCCGTCATCGCCACACCTCCCCGCAGACGGTTGCTGACGCTCGGTGTCAGCAACCGTTCAGAGAGTAACCACTACCCGCGGTTCACGCAGCGTGAATCGACGAGACACCTGTGTCACGGACGGTCACCGCGCCTGTCGCCAGGCCCGTTCGAACGGCAACCGCCAGGCGTGCGGCGCGATGAGCTGGTGGATGGCATTGGGCCCCCAGGTGCCCGGCGGGTACATCTTCACCGGCGGCGGGTCGTCGAGCAGCGGGATGGACCGTTCCCACAGGCTCTCGATGCCCTCCGCCGTCGTGAACAAGGTGTGGTCCCCGCGCATGGCGTCCAGGATCAGCCGCTCGTAGGCCTCCAGGACGTCGCCCGCCCGCTCGGTCTCGTGCGTCGAGAACTGCATGGACAGCTTGTCGAGCTTCATGCCCGGCCCCGGCCGCTTGCCGTAGAACGACAGCGACACCTTGGACTCGTCCGCCAGGTCGAAGGTCAGGTGGTCCGGACCCTGCGACCCGACGCCGGAGCCGGCCGGGAACATGCTCTTGGGCGCCTCCTTGAAGGCGATCGAGATGATCCGCTGCCCCTCGGCCATGCGCTTTCCGGTGCGCAGGTAGAACGGCACCCCGGCCCAGCGCCAGTTGTCGATGCCGACCTTGAGCGCGATGAAGGTCTCGGTGTCGGACTCGCGCGCGACGCCCTCCTCCATCCGGTAGCCGCTGTACTGGCCGCGGACGACGTGCTCCGGCTTCACCGGCAGCAGCGACCGGAAGACCTTGTTCTTCTCCTCGCTGATCGCCCGCGGCTCCAGGGCGGTCGGCGGCTCCATCGCGACGAACGCCATGACCTGGAACAGGTGGGTGACCACCATGTCCTTGTAGGCCCCGGTCGACTCGTAGAAGCCGGCCCTGCGGTCCAGGCCCAGCGTCTCGGGGATGTCGATCTGGATGTGGTCGATGAAGTTGCGGTTCCAGATCGGTTCGAACAGCCCGTTGGCGAAGCGGAACGCCAGGATGTTCTGCGCCGCCTCCTTGCCCAGGAAGTGGTCGATGCGGAAGATCTGCGACTCGGCGAAGACCTCGTGGACCTGGTCGTTCAGCACGATGGCGCTGTCCAGGTCGGTGCCGAACGGCTTCTCCATGACCACCCGGGACCGCTCGACCAGCTTGGCCTCGTCGAGCATGGTGATCACCTGCAGCGCGGCCTTGGGCGGCACGCTCAGGTAGTGCAGCCGGCGCACCTCCTCGCCCAGCTCGGCCTCGGCGTCGGCCACGGCCTGGGCCAGCGCGTCCGGGCCGGCGCTCTGCGGCACGTACCGCAGTCGCGGCGCGAAGGCGGTCCACTGCTCCTCGGAGAGCTTGTGGCTGCCGAACTCCTCGATCGCCTTGCGGGCGAAGGTCTTGAACGACTCGTCGTCGTAGTCCTCCAGCGAGGTGCCGACGATCTCGATGTCCGGGGCCAGCGACGACACCGACAGGTGCGCCAGGCCGGGCAGCAGCTTGCGTCGCGCCAGGTCGCCGGTGGCGCCGAAGAGCACCACCACGTGCGGGGCGACGTGCTCGGAGTCGCGCCGGCTGGGCCGGGCGTCCGGTGACGGGTAGGCGATGGTCTGGGCTCTGGACTGCGCGGTGTCCACCACGGGACGATGATCCCACCCGGTGTCCAGGCCCCCAAGGGCCGGGCTCCGGGTTCACCCGCCGGGCCCTACCCGGTCCGGTCGGCAACCGTCACGGCGTCGCCCGCCCGGTGCCCGCCGTCCGCCCCCGACTCGACCGAACGCCGCTGCGCGAGGAGCTCGGTCAGCTCACCGATGCGGTCCGACAGGGCCTGCACCTGGGCGCGGGTGGCGGCCTGCTCCGCGTCGTCCTGCTGGGCGATCCGGCGCAGCAGCATCGAGGCGATGGTGGCGGTGACCATGCCGACCAGCGCGATGCCGCCGATCATCAGTGCCACGGCGACGCACCGGCCGGTGACCGTGACCGGGTAGAGGTCGCCGTAGCCGACCGTGGTGATGGTGGTGGCGGCCCACCACAGCGCCAGCCCGAAGCTGCGGATGGTGGCGTGCGGGGCGTGCCGCTCCGCCTGCAGCACGGCCAGCCCGGCGACGTAGACCAGCGACAGGGTGGACCCGCAGATGTACACGACCACCCGGCCGTGCAGCTTCACGCCGGCCGAGCGCTGGAAGATCGACAGCAGGGTGACCAGGCGGAGCAGGCGCAGCGGCCGCAGCATCGGCAGCAGCACGATGGCCAGGTCGACCAGGTGCCGGAGCACCCACCGGCGGCGGTGGGTCACCAGCACCAGCCGGCCGACGTAGTCGACGACGAAGACCACCCAGGTCAGCCATTGCACGATGCTCGCGACCCGCCACCACCGGCCGTGCAGGTCGGCGAGCACCTCCCAGGAGTACGCGGCCAGGAACACCACGGCGGCCGCCATCAGGGGCAGCTCGGCGCTGCGTTCCCAGCGCCGGTATGCGGCGGCCCGGGGATCGGTCTCCGGGTCGGCGCCGGGATCGTCCGGGTCCAGGGCGGTGCTGCCCAGGGGCCCGGCGGCCGAAC
The DNA here is from genome assembly GCF_014646215.1 of Nakamurella endophytica. Lineage (GTDB taxonomy): Bacteria > Actinomycetota > Actinomycetes > Mycobacteriales > Nakamurellaceae > Nakamurella > Nakamurella endophytica. Next base: position 598,155 of record NZ_BMNA01000003.1, on the reverse strand, counting down.
GACGCATGGCCGCAGCATGACAGCCGGGTCAGGCGTCCGGCAGCGAGATCCACTCCGCCCAGTCCGTGTCGCTGCGCAGCAGTCGCGGCGACCGGAAGGGCCAGTCCCGGGCGAGCCACCGCGGCACCGTCTCGTCGAGCGCCCGCTCGACGTCGGACCCGACCAGCGCGTCCACCACCCACCACGAGACGTCCGCGTCGGCGCCGGGCCGCCCCGGATCGATGTACACGCAGCCCAGTAGGGCCGTCTCCGCCTCGTCGAAGAGCGCGTAGTTGAAGCTCTGGTGGGCCTCGATCTCGGCCTCGTGCCGGGCCAGGTCCTCGCGATCCTGCTCGCGGGTCATGGTGGCCGGCGGCCATCCCCAGGCCCGTCCGTAGACGGACCACAGGCGTTCCTGCGATCCCAGGACGGCCACCATGTCCAGGTCGACGTCGGCGGCGCGGATCGGCCGCAGGTGGTGGTGCGGGCCGACCTCGACCCGCACGGGGTGGACGAAGTCCGCGGGGAGCCAGTCGGCGGCGGGGGCGGTCACGGGACGACCCTGCCACGGCCGGCCGGGGCAGAATCGGCCGATGCCCGCCGTGCGCGTCGCCGTCGTGTCCGACACCCATGCCCCCCGGCACTGGAAAGGGCTCCCGCCCGGGGTCGCGGCGGTGCTGGCCGACGCGGACCTGGTGCTGCACGCCGGGGACGTCTGCGTGCCGTCGGTGCTCGACGAGCTGGCCGCCTTCGCGCCGGTACACGTCGTCGCGGGCAACAACGACGGACCGGAGGTCGCCGCCTGGGGCGCCACGCCGACGTGGGAGGGCGAGGTGGGCGGGCTGCGGGTCGCGATGATCCACGACTCCGGACCGGCCGCCGGCCGCCCGGCACGGATGCACCGCCGCTTCCCCACCGCCGATCTCGTGGTGTTCGGACACTCGCACATCCCGATGGACGTACCCGCGGAGAGTTCGGGCGTGCCGGTGCGGATCTTCAACCCCGGGTCGCCGACCGACCGGCGCCGGCAGCCGCACGGCACCGTGGGATGGCTCGAGATCGCCGACGGGCGCCTGGTGACCGCGCGCATCGTGCCGGTCACCTGAGCCGGTCACGGGCCGGTCGGGGCGGCCGGTAGCGTCGACCGTCCAGGTCCGTACGGCCGGGACGGCACCCGCCGGCCTCCGCCGTGCGGCCTCGACCACGAGGAGACGTCGAGATGGCGCACCGCACCGACGACCACAGCACGGGGGACCGCAGGGAGCCGTACTCCGACCAGGGCGGACCCCAGGGGCACCACGCGCAGACCCATGACGTCCGGCGCGAGCAGGCGACCAACTCGGCGCCGCAGTCGGACGAGCCGGACGAGTTCGCGAACGACCTCGCGCAGGACAACCGCACCGACCGGTAGCCCGCCCGCGGCCGACCCTCGCGGTACCGGGGAGGCCGCGGGGTCAACCCGCCGCGGCGGTGAAGGCCGGCAGGTAGCCCTGCGACTGCCCGGCCGCGGTCGGGTGGTACGACTCCCCCAGGTCGCGCAGGTCCGCGGCGTGCAACCACTTGTGGCCGCTGCAGAGCTGGTGGCCGGACCACGCCCCGCGCACGTCGACGAAGGTCCAGCCGTGCCGCGTGGCGGCGGCCGCCAGCGCGTCGTCCAGCAGGGCGATCCCGTGGTTGATGTCGGAACGTGTCCCCCCGCCGATCCCGGCGCACCACCAGGCGCCGGTCCGGTAGAACTCCGGATAACCCACCACGACGACCTTGGCGCCGGGAGCCCGGGCGGCCAGGGCGGCGCCGATCGCGTCCAGCGCCGCGGGCAGCACGGTGCGGACGGTGTCCTCGGCCTGCCGGACGGCCGGGGTGCAGTTGCCCCGGTGCAGGGCGCAGGCGGTCATCACCGAGCTGAAGCCGACGTCGTTGCCGCCCACCGTCAGGCTGACCAACGTGGTGCCGGCCGGCACCGCCGGGATCTGCGCGGTGAGCACGTCCTGAGTGCGCGCGCCGGAGCAGGCCAGGCTGGTGAACCGCACGTCGGGGTGGGCGGCCGCCCAGAGCGCCGGGAAGGCGTGCGGGCTGCGCCCGCAGTCACCGGTGTCGCCGGCCCCCACGCCGGCCGAGTACGAATCCCCGAGCGCCACGTAGGCCGGCGGCGGCGGCGTGAGCGCCTGGACCGAGAGCGCCAGCACGGCCGCGAAGACCGTCCACAGCGCCACGGCGACCGCCCGCACCCCGACCTCCGACGCCCCGCCCGGACCACCCGCTGCGGTCGGCGCGATGGTAGCCCGAGCACGACCGCGGTCGGCCCCGATCGCTACGCGACGGCCAGTGCCTTGCCGGCCTCCCGCGCCGAGTCCAGCGCGCCGGCGTGCATCTGCGAAGCCAGGTCGGCGAACTGGTCCAGCGCCGGGTTGACGCCGACCAGCGTGAACTCGCGCTCGATGACGGTCAGGTCGGCGCCCCAGACGTCGGCCAGGATGCGGCGCAGGTAGCCCGTCGAGTGGTCCCAACCCTCGCGGGGCGTCCCGGCGCCGTAGGCGCCGCCGCGCACGGTGGCCAGCACCACCGGCGTGCCCTGCAGCAGCGGCGGGCCGCCGGCCGCGGCCCTGGGGTCGGTGATCACCAGGTCGAACCAGGTCTTGACGTGCTGGGAGACGCCGAAGTTGTACAGCGGCACGGCCAGCAGGACGGCGTCGGCGGCGAGCAGCTCGTCGACCAACGCGGCGGCGAGCTCGACGGCGGCCCGCTGTTCCGGCGTCCGCTCGGCCTCCGGCACCCCGCGCGCCGCGAGGGCGTGGCCCCAGGCGTCGGCGGGCAGCGGGTCGACGCCGATGTGCCGGCGCTCGATCCGGTCGCCGGGATGCACCGCCAGCCACTCGGCCTCGACGATGTCCGCGATCTCGCGGCTGGCCGATCCCTCGGCTCGGATGCTGGCGTCCAGACGGAACAGGGGCACGACGTCCTCCTCGGTTGGTTACTTCATGCTTGAAGTAACCGTAGCACCGATGCTTCATGCTTGAAGTCCGGCGTGCGTCACAGCCCCGTCGGTACCATCCGACGATGGCCGCGGACACCGAGCCGTTGCCGGACGCGCCGGGTGCGGATCCGCCCGACGTGCGCTGGCTCTCCGACGACGAGACCGCCGCCTGGCTCGCCGTGGTGGCGATGATGCTGCGGCTGCCGGCCGCACTGGACGGGCGACTGCAGCGCGAGGCGGGCATCGGGCTGTTCGACTACCTGGTGCTGAGCTCGCTGTCCATGGTCGAGGGCCGGACCGCGCGGATGAGCGACCTCGCGGGTCTGGTCAACGGATCCCTGTCGCGGCTGTCGAACGTCGTCAAGCGGCTGGAGCAGCACGGCTGGGTGCGGCGCGCCCCGGACCCGGACAACGCCCGGTACACGACGGCGACGCTGACCGCGGCCGGCTGGGACAAGGTGGTGGCCACCGCACCGGGTCACGTCCGGTCCGTGCGCGACCTGGTCATCGAGCCGCTGGACGCGCAGGAGGTGCGGCAGCTCGGCACCTTCGGGCGGCGGATCGCCGATCGGGTGCTCGGTGGCCTGGCCGGCGCGCCGCTGCCGGCCGCGGGCGCCGAGGGCGCCGCCGACTGCTGCACCGAGTGACCGGCGGGGCGAGAAACACCCGTCCGGGACCGCGGACGACCGTCCGGTGGGGACACACCGCAAGGCGGTGACGCTGCGTGCGGCGCCGGGCCCCGTCCGGGTCACCGCACCTGCGATCCCATCGCCGCAGGTCACGGTGCGTCGGTGGACGCCAGGCACCGGACAAGGCCGGCCGGGTGATGGGCGGGGACGGGGGTGGGCATCCCCTTACTCTTCCCGGGTGACACAGCCCGTCGCCGACCGCCCGCAGCGCCGGATCCACGCCATCCTGGCGACCCTGGCTCCCCTGCTGCTGACTGCCGTCACCGCGTTCGTGCTGACCGGGACCGCAGATGCGGCGCCCGGCGCCGGACCCGCCGCCCCGGTCGCGCAGGCCGCCCGGCCGGCCGCGGCCGCGTTGGGCGACGGCTGGCTGCACACCAGCGGCTCGGCGGTCGTGGACGCGTCCGGCGCGCCGGTGCAGATCAAGGCGGTCAACTGGTTCGGGCTGGAGACGTCGAACTGCGCGCCCCACGGGCTGTGGCAGATCGGCCTGGACGCCGGCATGGCCCAGATCGCCTCCTGGGGCTTCAACACCGTCCGGCTGCCGTGGTCCAACCAATGCCTGGCCGCGCCCGCGACGGGCGTCGACGCGGTCAAGAACCCGACCCTGCAGCACCGGACCGGACAGCAGGTCATGGACGCCGTCGTGGCCTCGGCCCGTGCGCACGGTCTGAAGGTGCTGCTCGACCGGCACCGGCCGGAGACGTCCGCGCAGTCCGAGCTCTGGTACACGGCCGCGGTCCCGGAGCAGCGCTGGATCGCCGACTGGGTGACGCTGGCCCGCCGGTACGCCGCGGATCCCACGGTGATCGGCGCCGACCTGCACAACGAGCCGCACGGCGCCGCCTGCTGGGGATGCGGCGATCCGGCCCGCGACTGGGCGGCAGCGGCCACCCGGGCCGGGAACGCGGTGCTCGCCGCCAACCGCAACCTGCTCGTACTGGTGGAGGGCGTGGAGCGGTCCCTCGACGGCCGGACGACCTGGTGGGGCGGGTCGCTGGTCGACGCCGCGACCCACCCGGTGCGGCTGTCCGTGCCCGGCCGGCTCGTCTACTCGCCGCACGACTACCCGGCCAGCGTCTACGCGCAGCCGTGGTTCTCGGCGGCCGACTACCCGGCCAACCTGACCGGCGTCTGGGACCGCAACTGGGGCTACCTGCAGAAGACCGGCACCGCGCCGGTGCTGCTCGGCGAGTTCGGCACCAAGCTGGAGACCACCTCGGACCGGCAGTGGCTGACCGCGCTGGTGCGCTACCTCGGCACGACCGGCGCCGGCTGGGCCTACTGGGACTACAACCCGAACAGCGGCGACACCGGCGGCCTGCTGGCCGACGACTGGGTGACCCCGCAGACCGCCAAGCTGCAGGCGCTCGCGCCGCTGCTGGGGCGGACGGTGCCCACGACGCCGGCGCCGACGCCCGCCCCGTCCAACCCCGCACCCTCCGGTCCCGCCCCGTCCAACCCCGCGCCGTCCGGCCGCGCCGCCTCGGGTCCCGCTTCGTCCAGCCCCGCCCCGTCCGGCAGCACCTCCTCCACCGGCACCTCGGTGCCGGCGCCAGGCCCTTCGGGGACGCCGGGCGCCGTCACGGCGGCCTGGACCTTGCAGTCCTCGTGGAACGCCGGGTACGTCGCCCAGCTGGTGGTACGGCCGGCCCGCGGTTCCGTCGGCGGCTGGACGGTCAGCTGGGCCGACCCGGACGCGACCGGCGTCGTCAACGCCTGGGGCATGACGTGCCGGGTCGGCGGCGGGCGGGTCAGCTGCACGGGCGCGGACTGGGCCAGGACCATCGCCGCCGGCGCGTCGGTGACCGTCGGCCTGCAGGTCGCCGACCACGGCACCGGTCCGGCCCGACCGGAGCTGCGCGTCGGCTGACCCGACCCGAACTCCCGGGCACCGACCGGCACGGCACGGGGCGGCCGTCCGGTCCCGGCGATCCGGACGGCCCGGACGGAATCGCCCGTTCGCCGGCCCGGAGCACCTGTCCGAGGAGTTGGCGGCGGCGGCCGCTGCCGGACAGACTCCCCTGGACCCCGCACCGCGGGGCGCCGGACGGCGGGGGCACGGTCCGGCACGGATCCTCCGGGGGGAGACGACCGTGCGCGGTCGAGGCCAGCGTCCCGTACAGCGTCGAGCACAGTCAGCACCATCGGCACGGTCAGCACAGCCGAGGCGGTCCCCACAGCCACGACCGTCCGAGGCCTCCGGGGTCCGGTCGCCGTCCACCCGGTCACGCCGGGCGTGGCCGTCGATCGCCGGCGGTGCCGTCGCCGTCGCGCTGCTCGCCGGGTGCTCCGGCGGCCCGTCGCCGGCCGCGCCGTCACCCGCCCCGGCCGTCCAGCGGATGGTCACCACGACCACCGTCGTCCGCACCGCACCCGCCGCGGCTCCCGTCACCCGGACGGCTCCGGCCAGGACGGTGACCCGGACGGTCGTCCGCGCGGCCGCGACGCCGCGACCGCAGGTGTCGACGAGCCGGGTCACCGCGACCGCGACCGTCACCTCCGACCGCCTGGTCGAGGTGACCCGGACGGTCACCGAGACCCTCACCGAGACAACGACACTGACCGCGACGGTCACCGAACCCGCGCCCGAGCAGCAGGCGGCGCCGCAACCCCTGGTGGACCAGGGTGGCAGCAGCGTCGAGTACGGCAACTGCGCGGAGGCCCGCGCGGCCGGGGTGGCACCGCTCCACCGCGGCGACCCCGGCTACCGTGCCGGGCTCGACCGGGACGGCGACGGGGTGGCCTGCGAGTAGGGCAGGCAGGTCCGGGCATGGCTGAGCCCCCGCCCGGATGTCGGCTCCGGACGGGGGCTCAGGGGTGACGGCCCGGGGACGTCGGGAAGTCCCGGCGGGTCGTCGGGCGGCGGCGGACGGGACTCCCGGCACGCCCGCCACCGCGGCTCGTCAGCGGGTCACGGCTTGTACCCGCGGGTCGGCTTGACCAGCTTGATCAACGCGAAACCGGTGAGGACGACGGTCATCACCGACACGACGCTCCAGCCGGTGGTCAGCACGACGCGCTGGATCTGCGCGCCGGCCCGGTCGATCCACCACCACGTCGCGACGGCGACGGCGGCCGCTCCGAACACGGACCAGGCGAGCACCTTGCCGACCAGCGAACCGCCGCCGCCCTTGCCGGACTCGGCCTTGGCCTGCGCGGCCCAGCCGTCGCGCCGGCTGCCGAACCAGATGTTCAGCCAGGACACGAGTGTCGTCCAGATCCGGGTGGCCATCCACAGCTCCGCCGGGAAGACCAGCAGGGCGTAGACGATGTCGGCGGCGGTCCGGTCCGGCACGCGCCAGGCCACCTTGACGTTGATGGCGATGCCCACGGCGACCGGGATGAGCCACAGCGGCGACCAGACGAACTGGTGCACCGTCAACGACGCGGCGAGCAGGATCAGGAAGAGCAGCCGCACCAGGCCGTTGGCCAGCATCGAGAACTGCTGCTTCCACGGGATGAAGGTGTTGCGGTCGGGCATCTTGTGCCGCCACAGCAGCGCGGCCATGCCCTCGTCCCACTTGCGGCGCTGGCCCATCAGTCCGCGGACGGTGACCATCGGACCGGCGTAGGCCCGCGCCGTGGCCGACACCAGGGTCTTGCGGCCGGCCTCGTGCAGCCGCCAGGTCAGCTCCATGTCCTCGACCTGCGCGTCGGGGTCCCACGGCGAGTTCCGCTCGTGCCGGACGGCGACCTGCTGCAGGTGCCGGGTCCGGAACAGCGTCGCCTGGCCGCCGAGCACGTAGGTGGACCGGTTGCGGGCCATGATGTCGGTCAGCCAGGACGCGAAGTCCATGCGCTGGGCGCGGATCAGCTGGCGGGCGAAGAAGGTGGTGCCGAGCGAGATGTCGAAGGTGTAGCGGCACATCACGCCGGCGGCCGACGGCACCCGCAGCATCTCGGTCTCCAGCTGCGCGACCGCGTCCGGGGCGAGCACCGTGTCGGCGTCGACCCCGAGGACGAAGTCGTAGCCGGCGGCGAAGCGCTGCCAGCCCTGGGTCAGCGCGCCGACCTTCTTGTCCGCGTTGTCGACGGTCGTCAGCACCGTGACGCCCTTGAAACCCCGGGCGATCGACTCGGTCTCGTCGGTGCAGTTGTCCAGGATCACGACGATGGTGTCGATCGGGCGGGTCTGCCGGACGAGAGCGTCGAGGGTGCGAGCGATGTCGGCCTCTTCGTTGTGGGCCGGGACCAGCGCGAGGATCCGCGCGGCGCGGACCGGCTGGGTCACGGCGACCGGACGCCCGGTCAACGCCCGCCAGGTGGCCCTGGCGCGGGTGCGGACGGTGGTCATCGCGGAGCGGCCCGCGGGCCGGCCGGCGCTCGGCGCGGTCAGCAGCCCGGGCAGGGCGAAGTCGTCGAACGGGTCACGCAGGGGCTCGGCGTCGACGACCCGATCGTCGTCCAGCCGGCTCGGCAGCATCACGGTCATGAGAAATCCTGGGAGTTGTGACGCCCGTGGGGGCGGAAGTGTTGTGGACCGTCCGCGTCGTCGAGGGCTGGTCCTCGGGAGTGGTGAACGGATGAGGCGAGTCCCGGTCGCCCCATCCGCTCTGCAAGAAAACTAACGCTCCGCAACCTGGTTGACGCGACATTGCCCTTTGTTCACCCGTACGGGTTGTCCCCATCACTCCGCAGGGAGTGACGGTGTGTCACAGCGGCACACCGGGGCGGCGGCTGTCGGTCCCGGACGGCAGGATGTCGCCATGCGCATCGTGGTGATCGGCGGTACCGGGCACATCGGCAGCTACCTGGTCCCCCGACTGGTGCGGGGCGGCCACGAGGTGGTGAGCCTGAGCCGCGGCCGGCGGGGTCCCTACGTCGCCGATCCGGCCTGGGACGGCGTCGAACAGGTGGCCGTCGACCGGGACGCCGAGGACGAGGCCGGCACGTTCGGCCCGCGGGTGGCGGCGCTGCGGCCGGACGCCGTGGTGGACCTGCTGTGCTTCACCGTCGACTCCGCCGCGGCGCTGGTCGAGGCGCTGCGCGGCGCCACCGGCCACCTGGTGCACTGCGGCACGGTCTGGATCCACGGCCCGAGCACGATCGCCCCGGTCCAGGAGGACACCCCGACGGTGCCGTTCGGCGACTACGGGATCGCCAAGGCGGGCATCGCCCGGCTGCTCGCCGACGAGACGTCGGCCGGCGGGCTGGTGACGACGTCCGTCCACCCCGGTCACATCAGCGGTCCCGGCTGGCCGGTGGTGACCCCGCTGGGCAACCTGGACCCGTCCGTCTGGCAGGCGCTGTCCGCGGGGGACGAGCTGGCGATCCCGGGGCTGGGCGCGGAACTGCTCGCCCACGTGCACGCCGACGACGTGGCGCAGGTGTTCGAGCGGGTGCTCGACCACCCGGCCGAGTCGGCCGGCGAGGGCTTCCACGCGGTCGCGGCCCACGCGATGACGGTGCGCGGGTACGCCCAGGCGGCTGCCGCCTGGTTCGGGCAGGAGGCCCGGTTGCGGCCGGTCTCCTGGGACGAGTTCCGCGCCGACACCGCGGAGCACTTCGCGGATCAGAGCTGGGACCACCTGTTCCGCAGCCTGTGCCCGTCGATCGACAAGGCCCGCCGGCTGCTCGGTTACGTCCCCGCCCACACGCCCGAGGACACCTGCCGCTCCGCGGTGCAGTGGCTGGTCGAGCACGGACAGGTCCGGGTGGCCACCGCGCTGGTGCCGTGATGCCCGGGATGCCCTTCGAGGAACTCGCCCGCACGTCCGAGCAGGTCGCGGCGACCCGGTCGCGGCTGGCCAAGCGGGCGCTGCTGGCGGCCGCACTCGGCCGCGCGGCACCGGACGAGCTCGAGCTGGTGGTCACCTACCTGTCCGGCACGCTGCGCCAGCGGCGCACCGGCGTGGGCTGGGCCGCGCTGACCGACCTGCCGGCGCCCGCCGGCGCGCCGACCCTGACCGTGACGGAGGTGGACCGGGCCTTCGAGGCGGTGGCCGGACATGCGGGCAGCGGGTCGGCGGCGCGGCGCAGCCAGGCGATGGCGGAACTGTTCGGCCGGGCGACCGACCTCGAGCAGCGACTGCTCCGCGGGCTGATCTTCGACGAGGTCCGGCAGGGTGCGCTCGACGCGCTGGTGCAGGACGGCGTGGCGGAGGCGTTCGGGGTGCCCGTCGCTGCGGTGCAGCGGGCCGCGATGCTGCTAGGGTCCACGCCGGCGGCGGCGCGGCTCGCCCGGGAGGGCGGCCTGGCCGCGCTGGAGGCGGTCCGGCTCCGCGTCGGCCAGCCGGTCCGGCCGATGCTCGCCGCGAGCGCCGCCGACCCGTCCGCCGCCCTGCTCCGCACCGGCGTGCCGGCCGTCGCCGACGCCAAGCTGGACGGCATCCGGGTGCAGGTGCACCGGGACGGCGGGACGGTGCGGCTCTACACCCGGACGCTCGACGACATCACCGACCGGCTGCCGGAGGTCGTCGACGCGGTGCTCGCCCTGCCCACCCGGGACCTGGTGCTCGACGGCGAGGTCGTCGGCCTGCGACCGGACGGCCGGCCGCTGCCGTTCCAGGTCATCGCCTCGCGGACGGCCACCAGCGTCGACGTCGCGGCCGGGCGGGACCGGACGCCGCTGCGGCTGTTCGCCTTCGACCTGCTGCGGCTCGACGGGCGGGACCTGCTCGACGAGCCGCTCGAGGCCCGGGTCGCGCTGCTCGCCGACCTGCTCCCCGCCGACGAGGTGGTGCCCCGCCGGTCCGTCGGGTCGGCCGACGAGCTGGCCGCGGTGTTCGCCGACGTGGTCGCGCAGGGCTACGAGGGACTGGTGGTGAAGAACCCGCAGGCGCCGTACGCCGCGGGGCGCCGCGACGCGGCCTGGGTCAAGGTGAAACCGCGGCACACCTTCGACCTGGCGGTCACGGCCGCGGAGTGGGGGCACGGCCGCCGTGAGGGCTGGCTGTCCAACCTGCACCTGGCCGCGGTCCACCAGGACACCGGCGCGCTGGTGATGCTCGGCAAGACGTTCAAGGGGCTGACCGACCAGCTGCTGCAGTGGCAGACCGAGCAGCTGCTGGCGCGGGAGGTGCGCCGCACCCGCGGCACCGTCCACGTCGACCCGCCGCCGGTCGTCGAGATCGCCTGCGACGGCGTGCAGCGGTCCACGCGCTACCCCGGCGGCATCGCCCTGCGCTTCGCCCGGGTGCTGCGCTACCGCGACGACAAGACCGTCGCCGACGTCGACACCCTGGCCACCGTGCTGGCGTTGAACCCGCTGGAGGAGGACGCGCCCGGGTCGGGGTGACCCGCCGGCCCGTGCGCCCGATGTCCGGCTGACGTCCGGTCGATGTCCGGCCGGTGTCGCCCGCGGCTACCGGTCCGTCTCCACCAGCCAGCCGCAGGCACCGGGCAGCGCCTGCACCTCGTCCGGTCCCCAGCTGCCGGGGGCGTAGGGCTTCGGCGGCTCCGTGCGGTCGAGCACCGGCCGGGCCACCCGCCACGCCTGCGCCAGGCCGGCACTGGAGGTGAACAGGGTCCGGTCGCCGATGGTCACGTCGTGGATGAGCGCGACGTACGGCGGGAGCGGGTCCGCGCCACGGATGTCCTCCAGGTGCAGGTCGATGCTGTGCTCGACCAGCTCGAGCCCGGGACCGGGCTTCTTCAGCACCAGGCTCAGCTCCAGCGCACCCGACCCGGACAGCGACAGGGCCAGCACACCGCCCTGACCCGGCACCTGGGTCAGCGGTCCGTCGGGCTTGCGCAGCAGCAGCGACACCTGCTGCCTGGACTCGGCCAGCTGCTTGCCGCTGCGGAGCAGGAAGGGCACGCCGTGCCAGCGGTCGGTGTCGATCCACAGCGTGACCGCGGCCAGCGTGTCGGTGGTCGAGTCGTCGGCGACGTCGGGCAGGTCGCGGTAGCCCTCCGCCTGCCCGAAGACCGCCTCCGCCGGGTCGAGCGGGCGGAACGCGGCGATGACGGCCTCCCGCGCCTCCTGCAGGTCGTCGTCACCGAAGGACACCGGCGGCTCCATGGCCACCTCGGCGGCCACCTGGAACAGGTGGGTGACGATCATGTCCCGGAACGCACCGGTCGCGTCGTAGAACTGCGCGCGGTCGGCGACGTCCAGCGTCTCCGGGACGTCGATCTGCACCTGCTGCACATGCCGGTTGTTCCAGATGTCGCCGATCATGGAGTTGGCGAAGCGCAGCACGTGCAGGTTCTGCGTCGCCTCCTTCCCCAGGAAGTGGTCGATCCGGTAGACCTGGCTCTCGTCCATCTTCGAGAGCACCAGCTCGTCCAGCTTCCGGAAGCCGTCCGGCGAGGTGCCGTAGGGCTTCTCGTACACCACCCGGGCGCCGTCGAGCAGCTTGTGCTCGGCCAGGCCCTCGGTCAGGCCGGCGAACGCGACCGGCGGGACCGCCAGGTAGTGGATGTAGCGGGCGTTGGTCCCCAGGCTCTCCCGCGCCTCGGACAGCACGTCCAGCAGCGAGCCCGGGTCGTCGGACGCGAAGCCGCCGCCGGCGAACCGCAGCCGGGGCGCGAAGTCCTGCCACAGCGCGGCATCCGGGCCCTGCTCCAGGTCCAGGCCCTGCGCGGTCAGCGAGTCCTGCACCCGCTGCCGGAAGTTCTCGTGGGAGACGTCCCCGCGGCCGTTGCCCACCAGGATGTAGTTCTCCGGCATCAACCCGTGCTGCACGAGCTGGAAGAACGCCGGCAGCACCATCCGGTGGGCCAGGTCGCCGGTCGCGCCGAACAGCACGAACACGATGGCGTCCGTCGACGGCCTGCGGCCCGCTGCGCCGGTGGGCTCGCCGGATTCGGACTGGTCGGTGGGGGCTTGGGCGGAGGTCATCGGGGAGCCCTTCGTGACGGTGAGCAGCGGACACCACCGTGTGTACCCGGTCCCCGCCGCGCCCATGCCGCGGGGGCCGGCGACGCGCCGTCCCGACCCGGCGACACGACCTCCGACCTGCGGCGGGTGGGTTACCGTCCTGATCATCCGCTTTGTTGAACACCCAGCAGAGACAGGTCCCACCATGGCGCAGCACCGCCGTCGCACCGCCCTGCCCGCCCTCGCCGCCGCGGTGTCGGCCGTGGCCCTCGCGGTCACCGCCTGCACCGGCTCCGGCGGCTCGGCCGTCTCCTCCAGCACGACAGCCGTGACCGGGACCACCGCGTCGCCGGCCGGTGCCGCGTCCACAGTGACGTCCCCCGTTGCGTCCACCGCCTCGTCCGCCGGCGCGACCATCGCCTCGACGGCGGCTGCCGGCTCGTCCGGCGCCTCGACCCCGGCCACGTCCGGTGCGTCCTCCGGCGGCTCGGCGGGCGGTTCGACGACGGCGACCGCACCGTCCACCCTGGACACCCGCTACCCGCCCGCCGTCGCGGACCAGGAGGTGTCGGACGCCCAGGTCGACGCCGCCATCGGCCAGGTCGACGGCCTCGCCACGGCGGTGATGCGGCGGTCCGGCATCCCGGGCATGGCCGTCGCCGTCGTGCACCACGGCACGGTGGCGTTCGCGAAGGGCTACGGCGTCCGCAAGGAGGGCAGCCCCGGCGCGGTCGACGCCGACACGGTCTTCCAGCTGGCGTCGGTGTCCAAGGCGATCGGGGCGACGGTCGTTGCGCACGAGGTCACCGAGAAGACCGTCGACTGGTCGACTCCGGTGTCGAAGTACCTCCACGACTTCCGGCTCTCCGACCCGTGGGTCACCTCGCACGTCACGGTCGGCGACATGTACGCCCACCGGTCCGGTCTACCGGCCCATGCCGGAGACCTGTTGGAGGACCTGGGCTACAGCCAGTCGGACATCTTCCGGCGGCTGGGAGTGCTGCCGCTGCAACCGTTCCGGTCGACGTACGCCTACACCAACTTCGGGCTCACCGCCGGCGCCGAGGCGGTGGCAGCCGCGGCCGGCACGTCGTGGCCGGACCTGTCGCAGCGGGTGCTGTACCAGCCGCTCGGGATGACCTCCACCAGTTCGCGTTTCGCCGACTACGCCGCCCGCCCGAACCGCGCCTGGACGCACGTCCAGGTGGGGGGCAGGTGGCAGCCGAAGATCGTCCGTGACGCGGACCAGCAGACACCGGCCGGCGGAGTGTCGTCGTCGGTGAACGATCTCGCCAAGTGGCTGGCCATGATCCTGGGCGACGGCACCGGCAGCGGCGGCGTGAAGATCGCATCGCCGGACGCGCTGGACCCGGCACTGAGCGCGCAGATCGTGGCCAGCCCCGCCCCGCCGCAGGACCGGGCCGGGTTCTACGGCTTCGGGTTCGACGTCGCGTACCAGAGTTCCGGTCGCGTCGAGATCGCCCACTCCGGGGCGTTCTCCGCGGGCGCCGGCACCAACTTCGTCCTCCTCCCCTCCCTGGACGTCGGCATCGTCACGCTCACCAACGCCAGCCCGATCGGGGTCGCCGAGGCCCTGAACCAGCAGTTCGCCGACCTGGTGCAGTACGGCGCCCAGCGTTTCGACTGGTACGGGCTCTACTCGCAGGCGCTCGGCGGCCTCGGCGCCCCGTTCGGCCGGTACGCCGGCAAGCAGCCGCCGGCGAACGCGCGGCCCGCCGCCGACCTGTCCCGCTACGTCGGGACCTACGCGAACGGCTGGGTCGGCCCGGTGCAGGTCCGCCGCGCCGGCTCGGGCCTCGAGCTGGTCATCGGGCCGCGGAAGCAGACCTACCGGCTGACCCACTGGGACGGCGACGTGTGGACCTACCAACCGTCCGGGGAGAGCGCCAACCCCGGCAGCGTCTCGGCCGTGACGTTCGCCCGCTCCGGGCAGGGCGCCGCCACCTCGATGGACATCGAGTTCTACGAGCAGGACGGGGAGGGCGTGCTGCGTCGGACCTGAGGCGGGAGGACCGCCCGTGACGGTCCCGATTGAGCCCGTGTGGCGTGTGTGGCCGGTTACCATCACCCCTCGAAGGTCGGACGTTGTGGGGCAGCGTCCCGGGGGAAGGGGCTCACCGTTTCGCGCGCCGTTGCACCCCGGACCCGCTGGATCGAGGTCTCGCCGTCCGAGTACGCGCACGAGCGCGCCGGGCTCGCCTATCTGAAGACCCACCTGCCCAACGCCGCGCCGTACCGGGTCTGGACGAACTTCGAGTTCATGGACGGCAACGGCCGGTGGCACGAGGTCGACGCCCTCGTCCTGGGTCGCGGGCGGCTGCACCTGGTGGAGCTCAAGCACTACACCGGTCGGATCGGCGGCAACGAGCGGACGTGGGAGCGGGCCAACGGCCGGCTCGAGAACTCACCCCTGCTGCTGGCGCGACGCAAGGCCCAGCGGCTGGCCAGCCGTCTGGCCGACGAGCTGCGCAAGTGGGCTCGGGAGAGGGGTTACAACGCTGAGGAACTCGCCAGGTCCGTGCCGTTCATCCAAGAGGCGGTATTCCTCCACGCCGAGGACTTGAGGCTGGAACTCCTCGGCCTACAACGCGCAAACCTCTTCGGTATGCGCGGCAACCGGAGCCAGTTGCCGGACATCATCGACCGGCTCACCGAAGCACCGTCGGGTGAGCCGATCCGGGACCTGGACGGAGACAAGCTCGCGGTCGTCCTCGGGCGGCTCGGCATCGCCCGTCGGCCGACGCGGGTGGCTGGGTCGTGGCAGATCGAGGGCGCCCCGATCGCGGAGGGCGACGGCTGGCAGGACTGGCCGGCCACACACCAGCAGGACCCGGACCGGCAGGCCCGGATCCGTATCTTCCCGTCGCCGGCTGGCTCGCCGGACACCGTCCGCAGCGCATTGCGCCGACGCATCGAGCGCGAGTTCGCGCTGCTCCGGGACCTTCGGCACGACGCGATCGTCGCTCCCATCGATCTGGTCGAGGATGACCGTGGCGAACCGGGGTTGGTGTATCCGGTCGACGACGACTTCCGACCGCTGGACCTCCTGGAGCGGCCGCTGACCGGCGCGGAGCAGCGGGCGGTGTTGGAACGATCCGCCGAGGCCTTGGCATACGCCCACCGTCACAACGTCGCACACCGAGGCCTGACCCCCCGCGCCATCCGGGTGCAGCTTCCGGCGGCCGCCGATCAGGAGCCGCGCGTGCAGCTGGCGGACTGGTCGTGGGCGGGGCGAGTGCATCAGCCCGACACCGGCCTCGCCAGCCGCCTCGGCGCGCCCTCGGACTATTCGGAGTCGGACGGCTCCGGCGTCTACGAGGCGCCGGAGGGACGCTGGTCCTCGGCCGCCGACCGACCCGGGTTGGACATCTTCGCTCTCGGCGCGGTCGCCTACGAGATGCTCACCGGCGGTCCGCCGGCTGCGGACCGAGCCACCCTGCGCCTGCGAGTGCGCGAGGAGAACGGGTTGGACCTGTTCGCCTCCGGAGCGCCGTTCACCGACCAGCGAATGCGCGACCTCGTGCTGGCGGCAACCAGGCCCAAGGTCAGCGAACGGCTGCCGTCCGCACAGAAGTTCGCCGAACAGCTGGCCGCCCTGCGGTCGACCGCGACCGCGGACGTCGATCCCTTGCTCGCAGCCGTCGATGTGGTCATCGCCGACCGATTCAAGGTCCTCGAGGACCTGGGATCCGGTTCGACGGCCAAAGGACTCCGCGTGCTGGACCTCCCGCACGACCGGCAGTGCGTGCTGAAGATCGCTCTGGATGACGTCGCCGCCGAACGGCTCGAGGACGAGGCCGAGGTGTTGCGCTCGCTGGATCAATGGACGGGCCCGACTCGGGATCTGGTGGTCCGGCTGCTGGATGGCACTCCGCCGGTCGGCACCGAACGGTCCGCCCTGCTGCTGTCCGACGGCGGCGAGGACAACCTAGCCCGACGGTTGCGGTTCGGACCGGAGCCGCTGTCCAACCTCAGGGCGCTGGGAACCGACCTGCTGACGGCCCTGGTCGAGTTGGACAGGATCGGGGTGCTGCACCGGGACATCAAGCCGGCGAATCTCGGTCTCCGGCGACGGATCGGCGGCAAGCCTCCGCGCCTGACGTTGTTCGACTTCTCGCTGTCGCGAGGGCGCATCGGCGCCCTGGAGGCAGGCACCCCGCCGTACCTGGATCCGTTCCTGAACGATCCGCATCGCGGCGTCTACGATTCGGCGGCGGACTGGTACGGAGCCGCCGTGGTGCTGTTCGAAATGGCAACCGGCGAGGCCCCCCGCTACGGCGACGGGCTGAGCGATCCGGCCACCATCGCCGACGAGGTGAGCGTCGAGGCTGCTGGCTTCCCCGCCGATCTGCCACGGCCGGTCATCGACGGGCTGGTCCCGTTCTTCCAGCAGGCGCTCGCCCGGGACAGCCGCCAACGCTTCGGGACGCCCGCGCAGATGCTCGCCGCCTGGACGGCTGCTCTCGATGCGACCGAGGCGGGAGCCGGCACGGCCGTGTCGACCAAGCGGCAACCACGCCGCGCCGCCGCGCCGCCTTTTCGACCGGTGTCCCTGGACGACGTCCACATGCCAGCCGGTCTTGCGGGTCTGGACCAGCTCGTCACGGAACTGGGGCGACGCAGCGGGTCCTCCAACAGCAACACTCGGAAGCTGGTGTATCTTTTGGTGCCCCGGTCGCCAGTGGACGACCCTGTCGACCCCTTGGACACGCAGGCCGCACTGGGCTCCGCGCTCGGTATCACCCCGGCGTCGGTGTCACAGCAGTTCGGCAAGCTGGCGGAGCTGTGGCGTGATCAGGCTGAGCTGCGCCAGGCCCTGGAGTGGCTCCGCGCCGAGCTGGACAACCACCTGGCGGCCGACGGCGGGGTGGCTGCCGCGAGCACTGCGGTCAACTGGTTGCTCGATGTCCTGCCGACCGGCGAGCTCACCGCACCGCGTCGCACCGCCACGGGACTGTTGCGGCTGCTGCTCGAACTCGATACCCGGTGGCGGCCGGACTCCGCGTGGCAACGCCGGCGGCACGGCCGCACCATCGCAACGGTGGCACGAGATCCGTTGCGCCTCGACCAGGCAGACGCCGTCGCCAACAGGGCCGGCCGGCTGCTCCGGGAAGGAACGGAACTCGGCCGGTGGCTCGTTCCGGCAGCGGTTGCTGTTCCGGCACTCCGCGAGGCGTTCGAGGCCCTGTCCGGGCAGGCGAACGACGAAGTGGGCTCGGCGGTTCCGGACCGGGTCCTGCTCGAACTGGCAGCGACGGCGTCCGCCGTGGGACTGTCGGCCGCCGGCGAGCTGCACTCGGTCGATGCCCCCGTCGAGGCTGCGGTGGAGGCTGTGCTGCAGGGCTTGCCGGACACCGCCGAGGTGGCGCCCGACCACCTGGAACAGCGGCTGACCGCACGCTTCCCCCACGTGGCTGCCACCCTTCCGCGACGACCCGGTCTGGACAACGTCGTTCGAGCGGTCCGGCCGTCTCTGGGGTGGTCCCCGGAACGACGGGCGTACGTCAGCCCCGTCTCGGCCGCCGTCCCGGAGACGCTCGCCACCCGGCTGACCACCCACGGTCGACCGCCTGTTCCCGGCCGGACGGTTAGTCTTAGCTGGGCACGACTGGGGGACGGACCGGTGTTCCGAGCCGTTCAGGTGCCCACCGGATACGGAGACGACCTGGCCGCCGCCCTGGTCTCGCTGATCGACGCGCAGCATGTCGACGTCTCGGAGTTCCTGCTGTCCGCGATGGAGCGGCAGGCCGCGGCCGGCGGGGTGCCGTGGTGGGACATCGTCGCGGCGGACGCCGGCTCGGCGCAGGACCGGCAGGGACTCGCAGCGTTCGTGCAGCAACAACTCCCTGCCCTGTTCGATCAGGTCGAGCGTGGCTCTCGCCCCGTGGTGCTCACCGATCTCTCGGTCCTGGCCTCCTACGGTCTGCTCCCCACTCTCAGCCGCTGGGCCGACGTGACGCGGCCGCCGCCCCGCACGATCCTCGCGCTGGTTCCCGCCGGGACTCGACCCGGGACCGTCGACGGCGCTTCTCTGGTCCTCAACAGCCCGGAGCAGTCGGTCGTCCTGTCGTCCGATGAAGCCGCGGCTCTGCTCGCCGTGGCGGACGACCGCGCGCACGCACCGGTCGACGACGGCGCTCGCTGACTCCCACCATCGCACGCAAGCCTGCCGCAGTACCGGCGGCGGAAAGAGGGTTCCCGACCATGGCGACAGCAACCGGGCCGGCACTGACGGCCGCCCTGAAGCCTCAGCTGGCCACGTTGGTCGCCGACCTGCGGGATCGCACGCTGGGAGACCCGGAGGGCGACGCGGCCTGGCGGACGGGGCACCAGGCTGCGGTTGCCGCACAGCGCACGGCCGGCTCGTTCGAGGACTGGTCCACCGACCAGCTCACCCAGGCGGCGGTCGGCTGGCTGCTCGGTTCGGTGTTCGTCCGGTTCTGCGAGGACAACCTGCTCCTCGGCGGTCAGGGTCGGTCCCGAACCGCGGGTGTCTGGATCACCAGCAACGACCGCGAGCGGCGACAGGCCGCGCTGGACGCCGAGCGGGCGTTCTACCTCGCTCACTCGGACTACTCCTACCGCGAATGGCTCGAGGTCGCGTTCGCAGCTTTGGCAGATAACCCGGCCACCGCGGCGCTGGTCGGCGAGCACTCCGCTTCCCGGATCGCGGCTCCGAGCTCCGAGGCGGTCGGCCGACTGCTGGAGTTCTGGCGGCAGACCGACGACGACGGCAACCTGCGCTGGGACTTCGCGGACCCGCAGCTGTCGACACGTTTCCTCGGCGACGTCTACCAGGACCTGTCCGACTACGCGAAGGAGCGCTACGCCCTCCTGCAAACGCCGGACTTCGTCGAGGAGTTCATCCTCGACCAGACGCTGGAGCCGGCGCTGGCCGACCGCCCGCTCGAGGGCTTCCGGATGATCGACCCCACCTGCGGCTCCGGCCACTTCCTTTTAGGTTCGTTCCAACGGCTGCTGGCGCGCTGGCAGGCAGCGGCTCCCGGCTTGAGTTCCTGGCAGCACGTTCAGCTTGCGCTGGACGGGGTCCATGGTGTGGACCTCAACCCGTTCGCGGTGGCCATCGCTCGATTCCGGCTCACGGTGGCCGCCCTCAAGGCGGCCGGCGAGGTCTCGCTCGTCGACGCGCCGGAGTTCCAGATCCATGTCGCGGTCGGCGACTCGTTGCTGCACGGTGAGAGCCAATACGTGCTGAGCCACGACGACCGATCCATGGACCTCGACGTGGAAGCGTCAGGCTTCGCCTACCGCACCGAGGACTTGGCGCTGCTCCGCAGCATCCTGATGCCTGGGCGGTACGACGCCGTGGTCGGCAACCCACCGTACATCGTGGCCAGAGACAAGGCACTCAACGCCCGATACCGCGAGCTCTACAAGACCTGCAAGGGCACCTACGCCCTGACCGTGCCCTTCATGGAGCGCTTCTTTCAGCTCGCCAAGCCAGGAGACACTGCGGGCTGGGTTGGTCAGATCACGTCGAACTCTTTCATGAAGCGGGAGTTTGGCGCGCCGCTGATTGAGAAGTTCCTCGCAAATCGCGATCTCCGGTTAATCGTTGATACCAGCGGCGCGCATATCCCGGGTCACAACACACCGACGGTTATCCTAATTGGTCGCAATGACAGACAGCGCTCCACCATGGTGCGTGCCGTGCTCGGGATCCGAGGCGAGCTAGGGCGACCGGCGGTGGCCGCCGAGGGCAAGGTCTGGTCCTCGATTGCTCAGCACGTCGGCGCGAAGGACTTTGAAGATGAATGGCTGAGCGTCACAGACGTCGCACGGCAATCTCTAGCGCACCATCCGTGGAGCCTGTCCGGCGGTGCCTCACCACGCCTTGCTAGGGCCCTTTCGTCGGCAACAAGTAATCTCAGTTCGCTCATCGAAGTGATCGGGCGCACAACACACACAGGCTTGGATGACGCCTTTTACGTCCCGTTGTCCGTCCCTCTCACGTACGGGTTTGAGGAGGACGTCGTCCCTGTGGTACTAGGTGAGAATGTACGGAACTTCGTTGTCAGTCCCGCACTCGTCACCCTCTTCCCGTATCGCAGCGACGGCACCCCTGCACGGCCTTCCCTGCGAGCTATGCAATCCTTCTGGCGCACTCGAGCGATGCTCGAGCGCCGCGTCGACTATGACCAGACTCTGGCGCAACGCGGACTGCGATGGTTTGACCACTCGATGTTCTTCGCCCAGCGGTATATCACGCCCCTTTCGTTAGCATTTCCTTTTGTCGCCACTCACAACCACTTCGTCCTCGACCGGGGGGGCAAGGCCTTCAACCGAACCGCGCCGGTCATCAAGCTGCCGGCGGGCGCGACGGAGGACGACCACCTACGATTGCTCGGCGTCCTCAACTCCTCGACGGCGTGCTTCTGGCTTCGGGCAGTGTGCTTCCAGAAGGATGGTTCCGGCGAACCCTGGGAGCGTAGGCACGAATTTGACGCAAGCAAGGTTTCCGATTTGCCGTTGCCGAGACTTGCCTCCTGTACGAAAGCGCACATCCTCGACACCCTCGCGCAGCAATGGTCTGCTCTGTCCCCTGCGTCGACCATCGAACGCAGCGGAACCGACCGCGTCGCTTTGAAGCAAGCGGAGGAAGACGCGGATCGCACTCGGCGACAGATGATCGCCCACCAGGAGGAGCTGGACTGGGAGGTGTACCAGCTCTACGCCCTGCTCGACGAGGACTTGACGTACCCGCACGACATCCCGCAGGTGGCCCTCGGCGAGCGGGCATTCGAGATCGCGCTCGCGCGCAAGGTCGCGGCGGGAACCGAGAGCACGGAGTGGTTCGCGCGGCACGGTTCCACGCCGATCACCGAGATCCCGAAGCACTGGCCGGCCGACTACCGCGCTCTGGTACAGCGCCGTCTCGACCTCATCGAGTCCGACCGGTTCGTCAACCTCCTGGAGCGGCCCGAGTACAAGCGGCGGTGGCAGGGTGAGCCTTGGTCCAAGCGGCTCACCGCCGCATTACGGGATCACCTGCTGATTCGTCTGGAGAGCAGGTCGCTCTGGTTCGATGAGGGCGGGCGGCCGCGGCCACGGTCCGTCAACGAGCTCGCCGACGTCATCGAGACGCACCCGGAGTTCGACGGCCTCCGGGACGCCCTCGATCAGTGGGCGGGCCAGGTCGGCGCGCCGGTCGTCGCGACCCTGCAGAAGCTGCTGGACACGGAGCATGTGCCCTACCTCGCGGCGTTGCGGTACAAGGCCGATGGCCTGCGCAAGCGGGCCGAGTGGGAGCGGACCTGGGCGGCGCAGCGGGAGGAGGACGCCGGCGTTCGGGACCCGAAGGCGGATCCCATCCCCGTGCCGCCCAAGTACACCGGCGCCGACTTCCTGAAGACGAGCTACTGGTCTCACCGCGGCAAGCTCGATGTGCCCAAGGAGCGGTTCATCTCCTACCCGGGTGGCAACCGGGCGACCGACGGAACCCTGCTGCTCGGCTGGGCCGGCTGGAACCACGCGCAGCAGGCTCTCGCCCTGGGCGTCCTCTACAGCGAGCGATCGACCGAGAGCTTCGACCCCTCCGTACTGACCCCGTTGCTGGCCGGTATCGAGGAGCAACTGCCCTGGGTGCGCCAGTGGCACTCGGGACCCGACCCGGACCTCGGGGTGGACCTCGCCGGCTACCTCGACGGGCAGGTCGATGCGTGGTCGGCCGAGCTCGGTATCGCCCGCTCAGATCTGCCGAACTGGCGTCCTGTGGCGGCTGCGCGGGGCAGACGCCCCAGAGTTACGGCCCGGACGTGACCCCGAAGCACATGGCCTGTGTGCGCCCGGGTCTGGCGGCGTCAGCGCGGCCGGTAGACATCGCGTCGGTGGTCGACCCGGAGGACCACGATTTCCCGCCGCGGTTCGACGATCCGGTACAGGATGCGGTACGTGCCCCTTCGGGCGGACCAGATTCCGTCCAGGGGCTCGCGCAGCTGCTTGCCGACCCGATACGGCGCCTTCACCAGGGCCGTCGTCAAGAAGTCGATCACCGCGCCGGCAACCGCCTCCGGGAGTCGATCCGTCAGTGCCCGGCGAGCCGGCGGAGTGACGACCAACTCGTAGTCCGCACCGTCAGTCATGGACGCAGGCGTCGCACCGCATCCACGCCGCGCACGACGTCATCGCGGAGGTACGCAGCGTCCGCCTCGCGGATGTCCGACAGCGCCTCCGGATCCCCGAGGACGGTGAGCGTCTCCTCGAGGCCCGCGAGGTCGTCAGGACTGATCAGCACGGCGGCGTCGTGTCCGTGACGGGTGATGGTGAGTCGCTCGTGATAGCGCTCGACGCGGTCCACCACCTCGGACAGATGGTCCCGGACCGTGCGGAGAGGTTCGCTGGTCATGGCCACCATTGTGGCGCGCCCGTGGTCACCGTGCCACGGCACCTGACCAACGAGCCGGCCCTGGCGCGACCGGGACACGGATCCGCAACTGTGCTGACCGGCGGTCCGGGGGATGACACGATGACCCGGGGGCTTGGGCAGTGAACGCAGGAGGACAACGGTGAGCCACGTGGGGGCGGTTCCGCGGCTGCGGGACATCTTCGAGATCCCGGAGAGTGCCGGCACCGACGACTACGTGCTGCGCCTGTCGGAGTCCGTGGAGGCCGACCAGCTCGCCGCCACCCTGGACACCTACGTCGTGACGCCGGAGCTCGCGCGTGCCTTCGACCAGGCGCTGTCCTTGGTCGCGGAGGCTCAGCGCAGCGGCGAGAATCGCGCGGCGTTCATCGAAGGCTCCTTCGGCTCGGGCAAGAGCCACTTCATGGCGGTGCTCCACGCTCTACTCGGGCGGCACCCGAAGGCTCGCGCCATCGCGGAATTGCAGCCAGTGCTGTCCCGACACCCCGAACTCGACTCGAACCGGCTCCTACGGCTGACGTTCCACTTCCTGGACAGCCGCACGGTCGAGTCTGCGCTGTTCTCGCAGTACCTGGAACAGGTCACCGCGCTGCATCCGGAAGCGCCACCACCCGTCCTGCACTCCGCGCGCGGCCTGTTCGATGATGCGGCGGGCATGCGCACGCTCCTCGGCGACGCGAAGTTCTTCGAGTGCCTCAACGCGGCCGTAGCCCAACCCGGCGGCTCGATCTGGAGCCGGCTCGGGGTGACGTCGAGCTGGACAGCCCAGCGTTACGACGCAGCGGTCGCCCCGCAGGCCGACCCGGCCGAGCGCACATTGCTGCAGCAAGCACTGACCGGCGCCTACTACCAGAGCTACTCCCGCAACAGCGACTGGCTGTCCCTCGAGGACGGGCTGGCCGCGATCGCCGAGCACGCCAAGTCCCTCGGGTACGACGGTGTCGTGCTCCTGCTCGACGAGCTGGTGTTGTGGCTGACCTTCCTCATCACCGAACGCGAGCGGCTGAACGCCGAAGTTCAGAAGATCACCAAGCTGGTGGAGAGCAGCCGGGGGCGGTTGGCCGTGCCCATCACGTCCTTCGTCGCCCGCCAGCACGATCTGCGGCGCTGGCTGGACCGCAGCGGCCTCGGGGCCGAACAGGACTCCCTGGAACGGGCCCTGCAGCACCAGTCCGGTCGATTCGCCACCATTCCGTTGGGCGAGGAGAACCTTCCTGCGGTCGCCCACCGGCGACTCCTGCAGCCGCGGAATCCCGCTGCCGCGGCCGCGTTAGAGGCGGCCTTCGGCCGGCTCGACCGCAACCCTCGAGTCTGGGAGGTCCTGCGCAACAACATCAACGTGGATGAGGATCACCGCGGCTCGGACACTGCGGCGTTCCGTCTGACCTACCCTTTCTCGCCCGCTTTGATCGACACGTTGAAGAGCCTTGCCGGGCTGATGCAACGGGAGCGGACGGCACTGAAGGTCATGCAGAAGATGCTGATCGATGGAGCGGACCGGTTGACGATCGATCACGTCATGCCGGTCGGCGACGCCTTCGACGACATCGTCACGGGCACCTCGCCATCCTCCGATCCGCGGGTTGCGGAGCGCTTCCGCCAGGCGCGGGATCTGTGGACGACCAAGCTGCGCCCCTTCATCCTGTCCAGCAACAACATCTCGGCAGACACCGCCGACGCCGATCTCCCGCCGGGTACGGCCGGTGAGGTACGCCTGGCGAAGACTTTGATCCTTGCTGCTCTCGCACCCAACGTGCCTGCGCTGTCCGCGATCACTGCGTCGCGCCTGGCTGCCCTGAACCACGGGTCGATTCGTGAGGTGCTGCCCGGGGACGCTGCGAGCCAGGCGGTCCGCAAGGTCCGGGACTGGCGCGCTCGCGTGCCCGAGGTCCGGGTCCCGGACGGCCAGGCCGACCCGTTGATCACCGTCACCCTGGCCGACGTCGACTACCAAGGCGTGCTGGACCGAGCCAGGAACGAGGACACCGAAGGCCGCCGCCGGGATCTCGTCCGGGAGATGCTGTTCGAGGAGCTCCGGGTCGACGCGGAGAACCGCGCCCTGGACGGCGTGGTGAGCGACACGGTCATCTGGCGGGGCACGAAGCGCGAGGTGGAGTACGTCTTCGGCAACATCCGGGACCGCAGTTACGTCCCCGATGACGCCCTGAGAGCCCGACCGGGAACTGTGCGCATGGTCCTGGACTATCCCTTCGATGCCCCGGGCCAAGGCGCCCGCGAGGACCACATCCGGCTCGAGCGCTACCGCGGAGATCACGACTCCACGTTGACACTCGCCTGGGTGCCTACGTTCTTCACAGCAGAGGAGAACGAGGAGCTCGGTCGACTCGTCATCCTCAACACCCTGCTGCGCAACGAGAAGTGGGCGGTGCACGCCGCCGACCTCTCCGAGTACGAGCGGCCGCAAGCCCGGGCCATCCTGGAAGGGCAACAGTCCGGTCTGCGGAGCCAGTTCTCGTCCCGCCTGATGCAGGTGTACGGGATCGCCGGCGGACGGACCTTCCTCGAGGAGGAGCCACCCCTGGTGTCGCTGAGCGACACCTTCCGCCCCCAACGGCCGGTCGGCGCGACATTCGCGGATGCGGCGGCGCGGCTGATCGATCAAGCCTTCACCGCGGTCTATCCCGATCATCCAGAGTTCTCTCCGCCCGGACAGTTGGTCACCGACCGGGAACTGACCCAGGTCTTGAGCTTCCTGCGGCGCGCGGACGCGGACGCGGACGGCCGGGTGGTCCTCGAGCGACACGACCGCGACACGGCGCGCCGTATCGTGCAGCCGCTCGGCCTGGCGAAGGTCAACGAAACGCACCTCATCTTCACGTCGACGGAGTTCGCCACCTGGGACAGCCGCATCTCCCAGGCCCTGTCCGCCGCCGGCTACGACGCGACCGGGTCCGTCCCCGTGGAGGTCCTCCGTTCCGCCATCAGTTCGGGTCCGGCGGACCGGCGAGGTCTGTCGGACGGTGTCCGGGACCTGATCGTCGCCGCGTGGGCACTCCGACAGCGACGGGCGTGGTACCAGTTCGGCACGCCCATCCCGGATCCGCCCACCATCCGGGACATCCGTGGTGAGATGGAGCTGCGGTGCGAACCGCTGCCCGAGAGTCGGCTGTGGGGCCAGGCAGTCGAGCGGTTCGGCCACTGGTTCGGTCAGGGAGGCAACGAGCACCTGACCGCATCGAATCTGGCGGTCTTCGTCGACCATGGTCGCCCAGCAGTTGCCACCGCGGCCGCGGAGCAGCGCGCGCTGGTCCACCGATTGGAAGAGCTGGACCAGGCGTTCGACGTCGGGACCAGTGCCCGCATCGATCTCGCCCGCGCGCTGGTCGACCTGTTCGAGCGCCTGCAGCGCCCGGGTGTCGATCGGGTCGCCTTCGTCGCCCTGCTGGCCGAGGCCGTCCTTCCGGGAACCGATCAGGAGATCGGGCGCAGCTTGTCCTCCGCACAGCAGGTGGTCGACGCCATCGCCGCCTACCCGTGGGCCCGGTTCGCCAGCGTCCGGCAGGCGGCAGAGGCCAGTGAGCCCCTGGACACAACCGCTCGAGCCATCGTCCAGCAGTTGCGGACGTCGATCCGTGACCACGAGTACGTGACGCCGCTGGCGCGCGCGATCACCGTGGCCGCCGACGAGCGGGACCGGTGGCTGGAAGGCCAGCGTCCCGTCGCGCCAGTCACCAGCGCCCTGACCGCGCCGATGGCCGCCGCCTCACCGGCACCGTCGCCCAGCGGCGGCACCTGGCAGCGCGTCGGAGTGGACGTCGAGAACGCGGGAGCCCGGGAGGCAGACGTCCGGGCCCGGATCGTTGCAGCGCTGGCCGCCTTCCCCCACCTCGACTTCGAGGTGATGGTCGTGGCACAGCCCCGGGACGGCACATGAGCCCGACGACGACCACCGACAACCTGGCGGCGACGGTCGACAGGTCGACGGTCATCGCCCAGATCCGGCTCATGCGCCGGAAGCGGCGACGCGGTGTGCTCGCGATCCTGGCCACTCCGGTGTGGTCGGGCACCGACGTCCTCGAGGCCGACGGGTCGACCTACCGTGTCTGGCCGTGTCCGTCGCGTCTCGCCGTCCGCGACGCCCTGCGACACCGGCATGAGACCGAACCGGCGCCCGTCATCCTCACCGATCTGGAGGCGGCCGAGCTCGGCGACGGCATCTGCGACCACCTGGTGGACCACCGTCCGCTCTCACCGCACCCGCTCAGCGCGCTGCTCGACCTGTTCTCCGCCGACCGGCAAGAGACGCAGCTCTTCACGACCACGGCCGGCGCCCGATCGGCTCTGAGTCGGCTCGGGGCGGTGCAGGACATACGCCCGGCTCCGGCCGGTGTGCTGACGCGGGATCACCTATTCCACACGCTCGTGTCCACCGGTTTCGGCTTGGAAGAACCCGAACCCTCCCCGGTCGACGTGCTGCTGTGGTCGGCCGTTCCCGACCATGTCGCACGATTCGAACTCTGGCGTCGGGACGCGCATCCCGACCTTGTCGCCGAGGTCTTCGGCTGGTTGCGCCCCGGCTTGGGCCGGGCTGCCTCCGCACTGACGACGGCCTGGAGCCGCAGCGGCCCGGCCGACCTGCTACCCCTCGGGCTGGTGGCGGGGCTGACCCTCGAGGGCGCCGCCAGCGTCGGTCAGAGCCGCGGGGAGTCGGTGTTACTGGGGCGGCTGGAGGAGCGGATCGGCACGGAGTTGACGGAGGCCGCCACCGTCGCTTGGGCCGTCGCCGCCGCCGATGCGGGCCGGCGCCTCCTGACCGGCCGGCCCGATGACCACCTCGCCCGGGACGCCGCGCTGCGTCGCGCGGACGCACTTGCAGTGGATCTCCGTGCCGGAGAACTGGTGCGACGCTCCGACGTGCTGCCGAACGCGTTACCTTTCCGGCTCACGGCGTTGGCCCGGGCGGCGGCGCCGGCCCTGGAATCGTGGACTCCAGGGTCACAGATCGACACCGCCGCTCTGGCGCCCGTCGAAGCGGTCTGGGACGAGGTGGAGCAGCACGTCCAGGTAGGTCCCGGCGACTCACCCACACAGCCGGCAGGGGCTCGAGTTGGTCGCGCACTGGTCCGACTCCTCCGCCGAGCGACCGTGCCGCTTCGACCCTTCCTGGACATCGCCACGCTGCCGGTGCGGTACCGGGACGACGAATCGTGGATCGACACGGCCGTCAACGACCTGTTCGAGGGGTATGACGACCCCGCGATGGCCCAGGTGGTCGATCACATCCTCGGGCGGATCCGCCTCGCTCGCGCCGCACAGGACCGTGCAGCAGCCCAGCTGATCGCCGGCACCGCTGCCGACCCAGCCGTGGACGCCACCCAGAACCCGATGCTCGTCGAGCACGTGCTGGACCGCGTGGTCCTACCGTTGACCCGCCCTGCTGCGGACGACGCATCCTCGGTGCTCCTTGTCGTGGCGGACGGAATGAGCGCTGCGGCCCTGCATGACGTGATCGCCGACGCGTGCGGTTTCGGCGGCTGGCTGGAGGCAGAGATTGCCGGCGACCCCGGCAGCAGGGCCGCGCTGGCCGCACTTCCGACGCTCACTCGACTCTCACGCTGCTCGCTGCTGTCCGGACGGCTGGTCGCCGGTGAGGCAGCGGACGAGCGACGCAACTTCGATCGGTGGCTCCGGAGCAAGGCCCTAGGACGTCTGTCGGCCGGGCCGACGCTGTTCCACAAGGGAGATCTGGAAGCCCGATCCGCGGGATTCGCTTTGCCGGAACCGGTCCGGGCGGCCATCGACGACACTGCCTACCGCCCTGTCGTGGCCTGCGTGCTCAACACCATCGACGACGCGTTGGATCGATCGGATCCCATCGGCACGCATTGGACGACGTCGACCATCACCCATCTGGACAACCTGCTCACCGCAGCCGCGCGGGTCGGTCGGACCGTGGTGCTGACCAGTGACCACGGCCACGTGGTCGAGCGACGCGAACTCGGCATCGACCGCAGCGGCGAAAAGACCGCCCGCTGGCGATCCGCCGACGGTGACGGTCCGACCGACCGGGAGGTCCTGGTCCAGGGCGGCCGGGTACTGACCGAGGCCGGAACAGCGATCCTGGCCGTCGAGGAGCAGCTCCGCTACGGCACGAAGAAGGCCGGGTACCACGGTGGCGCCGCTCTCGCGGAGATCGTCGTGCCCGTTGCCATCCTGGCCGCAGGTTCCATCCCGCCGGGATTGCCGCTGGTGGAGAGCGCAGGAGGCACGCCGGAATGGTGGGCCGGACCGCTGGCGCCGGCGCAGCCCCTCCGCGAGTCGCAGGCCCCTTCCGTCCGTCCCGTGCGCAGTCGAGAACCTGCGCTGTTCGATACACCGGCGACCGTGGCGCCTGAACGGCCGGCCCGAGCTGCCCCAGCCGACGCGGTCACCGCACTGCTGCGCCATCGCCTCTTCGAAGCCAACCGGGCCAGGTTCGCCCCGACCGTGTCCCCGGAACGGATTGCGGCCCTGCTCCGCGGGCTGATCGCGGCCGGCGGGTCCCAGCCTCGCGCGCAGGCTGCCGTGGCTCTCGAGGTGCCCGAGCGGCGCCTGTCCGGGACGCTCGCCGTGCTCGGTCAGGTGCTCAACATCGACGGGGTGACCGTGCTGAGTCAGGACCCGACGCGGGTGCAGCTGTCCGTCCAACGGCTGTACGAACAGTTCGGACTGCGGTGACGGGACCGGCGGACATCTCTCCGGTCCGGCGCCGGGAGATCATCGACGCGCTGCGGCGAGGGACGGTGCCTGCCGGGGGCCTCGACGCGCTCGCCGTCGGTCTGGAGCGATTCGCACCGACCGTCGA
Organism: Nakamurella endophytica; assembly: GCF_014646215.1. Lineage (GTDB taxonomy): Bacteria > Actinomycetota > Actinomycetes > Mycobacteriales > Nakamurellaceae > Nakamurella > Nakamurella endophytica. The sequence goes on along the minus strand of NZ_BMNA01000003.1, from coordinate 568,536 downwards.
CGCGGAACTCGAGGCCGTCGCCGGTGGCGGAGCCGCGTTCAAGGCGGTCCGCGGCGAATACGGCTCAGGAAAGACCTTTTTCGCCCGGTGGCTCGAGCAGCGCGCGCTCAGCAGAGGTTTCGCCGTTGCCGAGGTTCAGATCTCTGAGCTCGAAACACCCTTGCACAAGCTCGAGACGGTCTACCGGCGCATCACCGAGTCGCTCCGGACCGCCGCCTTCCCGCCGTCCGGATTCCGGCCGGTGGTCGACGCGTGGCTCTTCACGGTCGAGGAAGAGGCTGCCGCGCTGGCCGGAATGCCGGAGGCGTCCACCGAGCAGATCGAAAGCCTGCTCACCGAGCGACTCGGCAAGGTTGCCCAGGCGACTCCCGTGTTCCCGTTGGCTCTGCGCGGCTACCTCAAGGGACTGGCCGACGGCGACCAGACGACGGCCGAGGCGGTGATCGCCTGGATGTCCGGTCAGCCGCACGTCGGCGCGGCGGCCAAGCGAGTCGCCGGGGTCCGCGGCGACATCGACCACTTCCTGGCCATGGGCTTCCTGCAGGGCCTGCTCGCCGTACTGCAGGGGTCCCGGCACGCCGGGCTCGTCGTCGTGCTGGACGAGGTCGAAACCCTGCAGCGCATGCGATCCGACGCGCGGGCGAAGGCACTCAACGCCCTGCGGCAGTGGATCGACGAGTTGGACGCCGGGCGCTACCCAGGCCTCTATCTCGTCATCACGGGCACCCCTACCTTCTTCGACGGCCGCCACGGCGCCGCGGGGCTGAGCCCGCTCGCCGCCCGCCTGGCCACCGACTTCGGTGACCCTCGCTTCGATAACCCCCGGGCTCCGCAGATCCGGTTGCCAGGCTTCGATCTGGACCGGCTGGTCGAGGTGGGGGTCCGCGTCCGTGACCTCGTCGCTGCAGGGGTGGCCGAGCCGAGCGCCTTCCATGACCGGGCGTCGGACGCGCTGGTCGCCCGGTTGGCCAAGTCGGTGGCCGGACAGCTCGGCGGTCAGATCGGGGTTGCCCCTCGCCTGTTCCTCCGCAAGCTGGTCGACCTTCTCGATCGGATCGAATTGATCCCCGGTTTCACACCTGACGATGCCGGGCTGCCGCAGGTCGACGACCGCGAGCTGACGGACACGGAGCGGCTGGCCGCGCGCGGCCTCACGGCCGACGACATCCCGCTGTGAACCCGTTCGCCGGTCTGCACCCGTCGCTGCAGCACCACATCGTCAACAGCCTGCGGTGGACCGGTCTCCGGCCGCTGCAGGCGGCCGCCGTCGAGCCGATCACTGCCGGGCGGGACGCGCTGTTGCTGGCCCCGACCGCCGCCGGAAAGACCGAGGCGGCCATTTTTCCGTTGCTGACACGGATGGCGGCCGAGCGGTGGACCGACGTCTCCCTGCTCTACCTGTGCCCGTTGAAAGCCCTGCTGAACAACCTCGAGGGGCGCCTGGCCGATTACGCCGAGTGGGTCGGCCGGTCAGCAGCGCTGTGGCACGGCGATGTTGATGCCGCACGCCGCCGGCAGATTCAGATCGGCCGCCCCGACGTCCTGCTCACCACGCCGGAGTCGCTGGAATCCATGCTGGTGTCCGAGCACGTCGATGCTGCGACATTCCTGTCCGGGGTCCGGGCCGTGGTGGTCGATGAGGTGCACGCCTTCGCGGGCGACGACCGCGGCTGGCATCTCCTGGCCGTTGTGGCACGGCTCGAACACCTGCTGGGCCGGCAGCTCCAGCGGGTCGGCATGTCGGCCACCATCGGCAACCCTCAGGAGCTCCTCGGTTGGCTGCAGGGCCGTCCCTTCGCCGGACCCGATCTAGAGCGAGGCACGGTGATCGCACCGGACGTCGGCGAGAAGACGGCCGTGCCATCGAGCGGCGCGCCACCGGTGGACGTCACGGTCGACCACGTCGGCAGCCTCGAGAATGCCGCGACCGTCATCGCTGCGCTGCACCGCGGCGAGAAGCGGCTGGTGTTCGTCGATTCCCGGCGCTATGCCGAAGAACTCGGTCAGGCGCTGCGCACCCGCGGCGTGACGACCTACCTGTCGCACTCATCCCTGTCGCTGTCGCAACGTCGTGAGTCGGAGCGAGCGTTCGCCGAAGCCCGCGACTGCGTCATCATCGCGACGTCCACGCTGGAACTGGGCGTGGACATCGGCGACCTGGACCGCGTGATCCAGATCGATGCTCCGCGGTCGGTGGCGTCCTTCCTGCAGCGACTCGGTCGAACCGGACGACGCGCCGGCACCTCGCGCAACTGCCTGTTCCTCTGCCTCTCCCCGGAATCGACACTGCTCACCACGTCCGTCGTGCTGCGCTGGAAGCAGGGCTGGGTGGAACCCGTCACGGCACCGCCCCATCCTCATCACATCGTCGCGCAACAGCTCCTCGCGGAGGCCCTCGCCGGGCACGGCTTCCCGCTCGCACGGTGGTCCGAGCCCTGGGGCGGACTCCCGTTAATGGACCGTGTCGGCGAGGACATCCTGGAGCACCTGCTCGATCAGGGATTCCTCGACCAGGACGGCGGTACGGCCTTTGTCGGTCCGAGCGCTGAGCGACGGTTCGGCCGGCGGCACTTCATGGGCCTGCTGTCGGTCTTCACATCGCCGCCCCAGTTCACCGTCGTCGCCGGTCGGTCGGAGATCGGTTCGGTCGGCATCGAGGTCCTCACCGAGGACCGGCCCGACGGCAGACGGCTGCTCCTGGGTGGCCGATCGTGGCAGGTGACCCACGTGGATTGGACCCGCCACCGGTGTTTCGTCGAACCGGCGGCCGGCGGCGGCCGGGCACGCTGGGCGTCGTTGTCGCCGAGCCTGTCCTTCACCCTTGCGACCGGGATGCGCGACGTCGTCCTGGGCGCCGACGTCCCCGGTGTCGTCTTCACCGAGCGCGCCACCACTGCGATTCGCTCCTTGCGAGCCGACCTCGCCGGGGTCGTGCACAGGGACGGACCCGTGTTGCAACGCACTACGAAGGGTGACTGGCGGTGGTGGACGTGGGCGGGCATGCGGACCAATCGGACCTTGCTCGCCTGGTTGCCCGACCTGGTGGACTCCAGCCAACGCTTGGGCGAGATATGGCTGCGGCTGCACCGGGACCTGACCCTCGACGGCATCCGGGAACGGTTGACGGCAGCGCGAGACCAGCAGCACTTCAGCGATCTGCCCGCCGTCGACGACCAGGCGATCCGCGGCCTCAAGTTCAGCGACGCGCTCCCTTACCACTTGGCAGTCCAGACCCTGGCACTTCGACTGGCTGACCCGCTGAGCGCCAGGCAGGTCCTCGACACTGGCCTGGCCGCGGTCGTGCAGAGCTGACCCACCGTACGTGAGCAGGACGGCGAGGGCGTGCTGCGTCGGACCTGACGCGGACGGCGTGGCCTTCGCCACGTGCGGATCCGGGACGATCGGGGTACCGCAGGTGTTGGGACAGGGAGAACCCAGGAGCCGCGCGCCGACAGGTGCGCCGGCCGGGACTCTTCCCGCACATCGACCATCAGGAGGACGCATGACGAGCCCGAACGCAGTTCCCGACATCCGGCTGAACAACGGGGTGACCATCCCGCAGCTCGGTTTCGGCGTGTTCCAGATCAAGCCCGAGGACACCGTCGAGGCCGTGACCAAGGCCCTGGAGATCGGCTACCGGCACATCGACACGGCGGAGATGTACGGCAACGAGAAGGAGGTCGGGCAGGCCGTCGCGCAGTCCGGCATCTCGCGGGACCAGATCTTCATCACCAGCAAGCTGAACAACGGCTTCCACGCCCCCGACGACGCCCGCCGCGCCTTCGACGGGACGCTCGAGGCGCTCGGCGTCGACCGCATCGACCTGTTCCTGATCCACTGGCCGCTGCCGGCGGTGCTGGACTACGTCGACACCTGGAAGACGATGGAGGAGTTCTACCAGGACGGCCGCGCCCGCAGCATCGGCGTCTCGAACTACCAGGTGCACCACCTGAATCGGCTCGCGGACGAGACCACGGTCACCCCGGCGATCAACCAGATCGAGGTGCACCCGTACCTGACGCAGGAGGAGTTGCGCGCGTACGACGCCGAGCACGGCATCGCGACCGAGGCCTGGTCGCCGATCGCGCAGGGCGGTGTGCTGGGCGACCCGGTGATCACCGGGATCGCGCAGGAGGTCGGCCGGACCGCGGCGCAGGTGGTGCTGCGCTGGCACATCCAGCACGGCAGCATCGTCTTCCCGAAGTCGGTGACGCCCAGCCGCATGCAGGAGAACTTCGAGCTGTTCGACTTCGAGCTGTCCGACGCGCAGATGGGCCAGATCTCGGCGCTGAACAAGGACGAGCGCACCGGCCCGAACCCGGACGAGTTCAACTACATCCCGAGCTGACCCGGGCGGCGCGGATCGCGCCGTGGCAGCACCGGTGGAAGACCCGCCGCGGACATCCGCGGCGGGTCTCGCCGTCTCCGGCACGGGGCCGGGGCGCCGGTGCGACGGCAGCTGTCACCCGCTCGGGACCGCCGCCGCGCGCCGCCGCGGCCGTACGATCCACCGGTGCCCGACGACGACGCGAGGGTCCGCATCCAGGAGGCCCTGCGCGGGCGGGAGCCGGTGCTGTGGGCGGGACAGCCGGATCCGGCCCTGCGGTGGCGCCGCGGTGACGCGGCGTGCACCGCGATGGGCGTGGTGTTCTGCGGGTTCATCAGCTTCTGGCTCACCACGGCGCTCCGGGCCGGCGCGCCGTGGTTCTTCGCCGTGTTCGGGTGCGTCTTCGCGGCCGTCGGCCTCTGGCTGCTGGTCGGGCGCTGGTTCCACCGGGCGGCGCGGGCCCGGCGGACGTACTACGGGCTGACCGCCGGCCGGGCGGTCGTGGTGGTCGGCCACTCCGTCACCGAGCACTCCTTCCCGGTCGCCTCCTCGACGGTGCGGCGGAGCCGGGACGGCCGGCACGTCGACATCCTGTTCGGACCGGAGTCCGTCGCCGGGCGGGGGCTGGTGATCGGCGGCAACACGGGCGCGGAGTGGCTGCTGCGCGCCACCTACACCAACGCGTTCTACGACGTCACCGACGTGGACGCCGTGCTGTCCGCCCTGGATCGCATCCGCCGGCCGGCCGGCACGGCCGGCTGATCCCGGACCCGCAGGTCGTCGGCACGTCCGGGGTGGCGGGCGACCCGCGCCGCCGCCGGGCAGGATGACCGCGTGGCGTCCAGGACCGAGGACCGGGTGGCGGCGGCCCGGGCCGAGCTCTACGCCGGCGACCCCGCCGGGTTCACCGGACGCCGCACCGAGCTCGCCCGCGAGGCCAGGGCGGACGGCGACCGGGCGGCGGCGACGGCGATCGGCGGGCTCCGCAAGCCGAGCGCGGCGGCGTCCCTGGTGAACCGCTGGGCTCGGGCGGAACCCGAAGCAGCGCAACAGCTGCGAGATCTCGGGCAGCAGTTCCGGCGGGCCGCCACCAGCCTGGACGCCGACACCCTGCGCGACCTGGCCACCCAGCGGCGGCAGCTGGTGGACGCGCTGGTCCGCCAGGTGGCGCAGGTGCACGGGTCGGCGCCGAGCGAGGCGGTGCGGCAGGAGGTGGTGGGCACCTTCAACGCCGCCATCGCCGACGACGCCGTCGCCGACCTGGTGGAGCAGGGCGTCCTCGAGCGCGCCGCCGAGTGGAGCGGCTCGTTCGCCGACGCCGCGCCCGGCCCGAACCTGACGCTCGTGCACTCCGTGTCCGCGCCGGCGGAGGACGCCCCACCCCGCCGGCCCGGCGGCGCCCGCACCACGATCGGCGGCCGGCGCGCACCGGGCCGGACCGCGGAGCCCGACGCGCCCGACGCCCTCCGCCGGGACGACGGCGCAGCCGCGGCCAGCGCGCGGGCCACCCTGGACGAGGAACGCCGCCGCCGCAAGGAGGAGGCCGCGCAGGCCCGCCGTCGGCGCGAGGAGCAGGCGGCGGCCCGCGTCGCCGTGGTCGAGGCGGACCGGGCCGTGCGCGCCGCGACGACGGCGCACCGGGACCGCAAGGCCGCCGTCACGATGGCCCGCAAACGGCTCGCCGAGGTGCAGCGCGACGTGGACGAGGCCGAGCGGGCGTTCGCGGCGGCCCAGGACGCGCTCGACCGGGCGCAGCGCGAGCTCCGCGAGGCCCGGGACCTGGCCGACCGGCTGCGCTGAGCCGTTCCGACACCTGGACCCTGTCATGATGCGTGGGCGGTCCGCCGGACGACCGGGCCGGGGTTCACACGCCCAGCACACCAGTCCCTTGGCACTGAACCGGGGCGTCAGATCCGTGAAGTCTGGAACTGAACGGTTCTCGTCTTCCGGCGTCCGAATTCAGCTGCCTCATTTGACGAGTCGGAGATGCCGCCGAGCCGCCGGGAGTCCCACCGGCCTCCACCGCCGATCAAGCGTCGGAGACGACGCAGGGCCGCCGGAATGTCTCCGGCGGCCCTGCGTGGTGCGGTGGTGCGGGTCTCAGGCGGCCTGGACCTGCTGACGGGACAGGATGTCGCGGACCTCGGCGGTCTTCTCGTCGGGGTACCGGGACAGGATCAGCTCCAGCTCGAGCCGCTCGGCCGGCGTGGCGAACGACGCCAGCTCCTGCTCGAGGCTCTGCCGGTGCTGCTGCTGCGCCCGTCGGGCGGCCATCCGGTCGCGGATGCTGCGGTGCTGCGTGGTGCTCATGGTGCGTGGTCCTCCACACGTGATGTGCTGATGGAGGCGTCGTTGCCTGACCTCTCGGTGATACCGGAACCGGCTGCGGCGATCCGCTGCTCGGCTCCACTGAGTACGACGCACCGCGGCGCCGAACGTTCCCCGAACCGGCGGATCGCCGGCATGACGTGCACCACAGGCGGCCGTCACCGGCGACGGGCGCGTGCGGATTCGAGCGGCTGCGGCACGAGACTGATTGTCAATGGCAATGTTTCGCGATTCAGGCGACGAGGCGTCAACCGGCCCCGGTCTCCTCGCCGGACAGGCCGCGGATCAGCCTGCGGCGCAGGCCGCTCGCCCGGGCGGCGGGGCGGCCGATCGCTGCGGCGAACCTCTCCTCGTCGCCGAGCAACCGGACCCGCTCCTGAGCCCGACTGACGGCGGTGTAGATCATCTCACGGGTGCTCAACGCCGAGTCCGCGGGCGGCAGCACGACCGACACCACGCGGAATTGGCTGCCCTGGCTCCGGTGCACGGTCATCGCGTGCACCGTCTGCACGTCCGAGAGCCGGCCCGGCGCAAAGGTCACCACGTCACCGGCTCGCGAGAACGCCGCACGCAGCGACCCGTCCGCCGCCGCGACGACGACACCCGTGTCGCCGTTGTACAGGCCGAGCGCGTAGTCGTTCGCCGTCACCAGCAGCGGACGCCCGACGTACCAGGTGCCGGCGTGCCGGACGCCGTGGGCCTCGGCGATCCACCGCTCCACCAGCCGTGACCAGGTGGCGACGCCGAACGGTCCGGAGCGGTGGGCGCAGAGCAGCCGGTGCTCGTCCAGCCGCCGCAGCGCCGCCGGCGCGTCACCCGCCCAGGCCGCCTCCCGGATGGCGGCGGCCGAGGTGACCACGTCCGCACGGAGGTCGGCGTCGTCGGTGGGGTCGACGAGCTCGACGACACCGGACCCGGATCGGAGGACCTCCAGCGCCGCGTCGGCGTCGCCGAGCCGGATGGCGCGCGCCACGTCGGCGATGTCGCCGCCGAAGCGCCAGGTGTGGTCCAGCAGCACGACACCGTGGGCCGCCGCGGACGACCGTGCGGCCGGCGGGGGCGGTGCCGCCGGGTGGGGCGGTCGCGCGCCGGGCAGGGGCAGGGGCAGGGGCAGGGGCACATCGGACAGCGGCGGGGCCGCATCGGACAGCGGCACGTCGGACAGCGGCACGTCGGACGGCGGCGCCGGAGCGGCGTCGTCGGACGCCTCCCCCGCCGGCGCGGACCCGGCGGTCAGGCCGGCGACCAGGTCGGCCAGCACCGCACCGGCCTCCACCGAGGCCAGCTGGTCGGGGTCGCCGACCAGCACCAGCCGGGCGTCCGGGCGCAGCGCCTCGAGCAACCGCGCCATCATGGTCAACGACAGCATCGAGGTCTCGTCGACCACCACGACGTCGTGCGGCAGCCGGTTGTCCCTGTCGTGCCGGAAGCGTGTCGAGGTCCCGGGCCGGAAGCCGAGCAGCCGGTGCAGGGTGGATGCGGTCAGCCCACCGAGCCGGGCCCGGTCCTCCGCCGGCATGGCCGCCGCGGCGTCCTGAACCGCCTCCTGCAGCCGGGCGGCAGCCTTGCCCGTGGGAGCGGCGAGCGCGATCCGCAGGGCCGGCCGACCGGCCGGCACCTGGTCCTGCAGCACGGCGAGCAGCCGCGCCACCGTGGTGGTCTTGCCGGTGCCCGGCCCGCCGCCGAGCACGGTGGTCCACCGGTGCGCGGCCACGGCCGCCGCCTCCCGCTGCCGGCCCGACCGGTCGTCGAACAGCCGGTCGAGGCTCCGCTGCAACCGGTCGCGGTCGAGCTCCGGAGGGTCGGCGTCCTCACGGGCCAGCAGGTCCGCGTGGACCTGCTCCTCCTGCCGCCAGTAGCGGTCGAGGTAGAGCAGCCCGAGGTCCCGGCGCAAGGGGCGACCGGGTCCGACGAGCGGGCTGGCGGTGACGGTCGCATCCCACTGCTCGGCCGGCGGCCACGGGAGGTCCGGCGCCGTCGCCGGCAGCCGGCTCAGGTCCACGCAGACCGAGCCCTCCCGGACACCGCGGACCGCGAGCGCCAGGGCCAACCGCACCGTGTCGTCCGGCTCGCCGGCGAGCTCGCCGAGCCGGGTCGCGACGTGCACGTCGGCGGCCTGCAGCACCCCCGCCGCGTTGAAGGTGCCGAGCAGGCCGGTGGCGTCGTGCGCCAGCCGGGCGTCGTGCTGGTCGTCGAAGACCGTCCGCTCGTCCGGCGGTGCGCCGGCACGGTCCGGGCCCGGCACCGGCGGCAGCGGTCCGCGCGGCTGGGCGGCGGTCACCGCGCGCCGTCCAGCACGTCCGACACCGCGAGCACCAGGGCGGGCGGCGGGCGCCAGCCGAACACTCCCGGGCCCTGCGATGCGCCGCCGCCTGCGACCGGGTCGTCGCCGGCGGCCGGATCGCCGCCGGCCAGCACGTCCGGCCCGGCCATGCCGCGGACGTAGAGGTAGAGCACCCCGCCGAGGTGGCGTTCCGGGTGGTAGCCCGGCTGCCGCCACCGCAGGAACCGGTGCAGCGCGACGCAGTAGAACAGGGCCTGCAGCGGGTAGTCCGAGTGCGTCATCGCCGACCGCAGGGCAACCGGCCGGTAGTGCCAGGCGGTCAACGGCTCGTCCGGCCCGGCGAGCCAGTTGGTCTTGTAGTCGGCCACCAGGTACCGCGGACCGGGCAGCCGCAGCACGGCGTCCAGGCTGCCGGTCAGGTAGCCGCGCAGGGACAGGCCGGCCATCTCGGGGGACGCCAGGCGCTCGGCGTAGCCGACCAGGGGGTCGCCGTCCGGCAGGTGGCGCGGCAGCAGCGGAGCGAGGTCGCCGAGCGCGACGTCCGCGGACGGCCGGTCGCCGCCGGCGAGGGGCAGCTCGAACTCCAGCTCGGCCAGCCGGTCGCGCACGGCGATGTCGGCCAGGGCCCGGCCGTCCGCGAGCGGCCCGAGCGGTGTCCGCAGCACCGGTTCGAGCGCGGCGGCCAGGTCGGTGGCCGAGACGGGGACGGCCCGGCGGGCCAGCTGTTCCCGGCAGCGGGCGAGCAGTTCGGCGGAGAGGTCGGCCGCCCGCGGGTCGACGTGCTCGAACACCGCGTGCACCAGGGTGCCGAAGGTGGCGCCCGTCGGCAGCTGCGCCATCGGCGACGGCACCGCCCGCAGCGCCTCGTCCGCACCGTCACCGGCCGGGCCACGCTCCCCGTCCGTGTCCAGCAGGTCGACGTCCAGGTCCTCGTCGTCGCGCTCGCCGGTCTCCGGCTCGGACGTGACGCCCGGATCCCTCGCGGCGACGACGCCGTCGGTGCGGTCGGCCGGTGCCGCCGGGCCGGTGGCAACGGGCCGTGCCACCACGGCCGCGTCGGCCTGCGCGGCGGCGGACAGGGCGCTGTAGGAGGACCGTCGCCAAGCGGTGTCCAGCGTGCGGGCCCAGCGCCCGACCGACAGGTCGGGGGCGTGCGCGAGGTGCAGCGTCACGGTGTCGGCCGGCTCGTCGGGCCGGTCGGCGACCCGCTCGACGACCGGGCCGCCGCGCGCGGCCAGGTCGCCGAGCACCCGGCCGACCTCGGTCTCGTTCGGGACGGCCAGGACGTCCGGGATCGGGTGCCCGGGCCGGCGGCCGAACAGGAGCCGGTGCAGCCCGGATCCCGGCGTGTTGTTCGACGGCGCCCACCAGGTGACGACCTGCGACTGCGCCCGGGTGAGCGCGACGTAGGTCAGCCGGAGCGCCTCCCCGGCGAGCTCGGACTGTGCGCGGGCCTGCCGTTCGGCCCGCCCGGCCGAGCCCGGGCCGCCGACGTCGAGCACCCGGTGCCCGTCGGCGTCGTGCAGCGTGAGCGGGTCCAGGTCGTCCTTGACGTGCCGGTCGAAGGCGAACGGCAGGTAGACGACCGGGAACTGCAGGCCCTTGCTGGTGTGCACGGTGAGCACCTGGACCGCCGCGGCCTCGCTCTCCAGCCGGCGCAACCGGTCGGCGGCCTGCTGCTCCCGCTGGGCGCGGTCGGTCTGCTCCCGCAACCACTCGACCAGCGCGGCCAGGCCGAGGCCCTCGCGCATGGCGGCGGCCTGCAGCTCCTGGCCGAGTTGCCGCAGGTCGGTGATCTGCCGCTCGCCACCGGCGTGGGCGAGCACCCGCGCCGGCATGCCCTCCTCGGCGTCGGCCAGCTCGAGCAGCGTGGCGACGCCGCGGGCGGTCACCAGGTCCGCCCACCGGCGGAACTTCTCGCCGAGCAGGTCGGTGAGCCGGTCGCCGCCGCGGTCCAGGTCCGCGGCGGTCAGCCCGAGGAACGGGGTGAGCGCGGCGGCGCGAGCCCGGCCCGAGCGGTGCGGCTGCTCGAGCGCCTCCAGCACGACCAGCCAGTCCTCGGCGGCCGGTGTCAGGTAGATGCTGCCGGCGGCCGCGATCACCGACGGGACGCCGGCCCGGTCGAGTGCCGTGCGGACGTGGTCGGCCTGCCCGTGCGTCCCCACCAGCACGGCGACGTCCCCCGCGGTGAGCGGTCGGCCGTCGAACGTCGCGCCGGAGGCGAGCAGGGCGGCGACGTCCTGGGCCAGGTCATCGGCGATGCGGCCGCGGACCTTGTCGATCGGGGTGAACCGCCCACCTCTGCCACCGGCCGGCCGGCCCAGGACGCGGAGCCGGAGCGGCGCGGGGCACGGTGCGCCGTCGAGCCGGGTGCCGCTGCGCCCCGGTACGACGGGGCGCACCACGATGTCGGGGTGACCGAGCGCCGCTCCGTCGAACAGCACCTGCAGCGCCTGCACCAGCGGCGGGTCGGCCCGCCAGTTCTCGCCCAGGGTGGCGCGGTGGTCGGCGACCCGGGCCGCGGCCAGGTAGGTGGTGACGTCACCGCCGCGGAAGGCGTAGATGGCCTGCTTGGGATCGCCGATCAGGACGATGGTCGCGTGGCCGTGGAAGGCCAGCCGCAGCACGTCCCACTGCACCGGGTCGGTGTCCTGGAACTCGTCGACCAGCACCACCCGCCAGCGGGACCGCATCCGGTCGCGGGCCGGCGCGCCGTCGTCCTGCAGGGCCACCGCGACCCGGGTCAGCAGGTCGTCGTAGCCCAGGACGCCCAGCCGCCGCTTGCGCTGCTCCAGCTCCAGCCGCACGGCGGAGGCGAACCGCTGCAGCGTCGCGGCCGGCGACTGCGGCGGCGCGTCGGCCGGCTCCAGGCGTGCCTGCGGATCGGCGACGGCGCACCGGGCGATCCACTGGGCCCGCTCCCGGTCGAACTCCGGGGCCTGCGCGGACGGCATCCCGAACTTGCGCAGGTAGAGGTCGTCCGCCACCTCCTGCACCAGGTCGTCGAGGTTCTCGACCAGGGTGGCCTCGGCCTCGCTGTCGCCCGCCACGCCCAGCCCGGTGAGCACCTGCTGGCAGAACTGGTGGGTGGTCGCGATGGTGGCGGCCTCGAAGTCGGCCAGCGCCCGCACCAGGCGGCGGTGCCGCTCGGCGACCTCGTCCGCGCCGGCCCCGTCGGCGCCGGCCAGCCGGCCCAGCACGTCCCGGTCGCCGCGGGCGCGGGTCCCCGCCGGGTCGGCGAGCGCCCGCTCCGCCGCGACCAGCTGCTCGCGGACCCGTTCCCGCAGCTCCATGCTGGCGTTCCGGCCGAAGGTGACCACCAGGAGCTCGTCCAGGGTGGCGACGCCCTCGGCCACGAACCGGGTGACCAGCGCCCCGACGGTGTGCGTCTTGCCGGTGCCGGCGCTGGCCTCCAGCACCGTGGTGCCGGTCGGCAGCGGTCCGCAGACGTCGAAGGAGGGCAGCGGCGCGGCCGCGTCCGGCCCGGGCGGCACCAGCGCCGGCGGGCCCGGTGGCGCGAGCGTCACAACGCCCCCCGCACCCGGTGCTCGAGCAGCGGCGTCCACAGCCGGCGGGCGAGCTCGCCGAACCGGGACTGCTCGCCGGTCCACCGCTCGTCGTCCGCCGGGCGGGCCGCCATCAGGTCGGTCAGCGTGCGCCGACCCCACACCCGGACGTGCGAGTGGTCGGCGTCCTCGCCGGGGAACTTGCGGGTCGTCCACTTGTCCTGGGCCGCGCGGACGGCGTCCTCGGCGTCGGGGTTCCACAGCCGCCCGTTGGCGTAGGCCTCGCCGGTCTTCAGCGGCAGCGGGAGCGGCGCGCACAGACCGCGGTCGTACAGGTCGACCAGCTCGGCCAGCGTCCGCAGGGCGGCAGGCTGCTCGAGCGGGCCGAACGTCGCCGTCTGCGGTGTGGTGGAGCTCCCCCGAGCGACCACCACGGCCGTCCAGTCGACGCCGGGGTGCGCGGCGGCCAGCGCCAGCAGCCCGATCCAGGCGGTGAGCTGCGGCCGGCTGCCGAGCTTGCTGTAGGTGACGGTGAGCAGCCGCGTGCCGTGCACGCCGCTGACCGTGCCGCGCAGCTGCCGCCCGTCCGGCAGCGGGACGGCCACGTCGACGGCGCGGGCCGGGTCGACGCGCAGCGGCGCCGTCCGCTCGACCAGCGGCTCGACGTTGCGCAGCAGGTCGCCGAGCGTGCGGTCGCCGAGCGGCCCGGGCGGCAGCGTGCCGCGGCGCCACTCGGCCTGCCGGCAGGCGTCGGCGTCCGCCCCGGCCAGCCGGTCCCGCAGCAGCCGGTCGCCGATCTGCCACTGCTCCAGGGAGTCCAGGGCGACGCTCATCCGGTCGTCGGGCTCGTCCTCGTCGTACCGGATGGCCAGGTCGAGCCGCTGCCGCAGGAAGCCCTTGACCGGGTGGGTGAGCAGCGCGACCAGGTCGGCCAGCTCGACGTCCGCGGCCGGACGCGGTGGCAGCTCCGCCGGCAGGAACACCGGCGGCGGGCGGCGCGGGCCGGCCGCCGCCCGGGCCCCGGCCAGGGCGGACGGGTCGTAGCTGAACGGGCCGTCGGTGCCCAGCACCCGGGGGTGCAGGTTGCGCGGGTCGAAGGGCTGCAGCGGATGCCGGACCAGCACCTGGTCGCGCACCCGGCGCGACGGGTCGACCGGGCGGGCGGTCCGGTCGAGCGCGTCCAGCAGCTCGCCGATCGGGACGGCCGGCGGCCGCTCGACCCCGGTCCGCTCGTCGGCCCCGGCATAGGTGACGACGAGGTGCTCGGTGGCGGCCAGCACCGCGTCCAGCAGGAGCTGGCGGTCCTCGCCGCGGGCGTCCCGCTCCCCCACCGCCGGCCGCCGGGCCAGCACGTCGTCGCCGTCGGTACGGACGTTGCGCGGGAAGACGCCGTCGTCCAGCCCGAGCAGGCACACCACCCGATGCGGCACCGACCGCATCGGCACCATGGTGCAGACGGTCAGTGTGCCGCTGCGGAAGTTGGCGCGGGTCGGCCGGCCGGCCAGCCTGCCCTGCAGCAGCGCCCGGACGTCGGGGAGGCCGAGCAGGGCGGTCGCCGCGCGGTCGCCCGCCTGATCCGCGACGTCGGCGAACTCGCGCCGGACCTCGGTGAGCTGCCAGCTGTCGGTACCGGTCACCCGGGTCAGCAGGCCCAGCGCCCGCTCCAGGGCGTCGAGCCACTGCTGCAGCGACCGGGGTCCGGTGAGGGTCTCGAGGGAGCTGCGCAGCCGGTCGAGCAGCTCGGCCAGCCGGCCGGCCAGGTCGACGTCCCCGGAGCCGACGTCGTCCAGCGGCAGCGCCACGCCCAGCGTGTTGTGGTCCTCGTCGGCCATGGCCACGCCCAGCAGGATGCGGTCCAGGCCCGCGCGCCAGGTGTTCTGGCCGAACGCGTCGAGCTTGAACCGGCGGCGGTGCGGGGCGTCCAGGCCCCACCGCACCCCGGCGTCCATCACCCAGCGGCCGAGCCGGTCGAGGTCGTCGTCGTCGAAGCGGAACCGCAGCCGCACCGGGCCCCAGGCGGCCAGGTCGAGCACCTGGGAGGCGGTGACCCGGCCGTCGGCCAGGGTGAGCAGCTTGTCGACGGTCGCCAGCAACGGGTTCGTCTGGTGCAGGGCACGGTCGGCGAGCCGGACGCGGAGCCGGTGCCCCGGGTGGCCCCGCCCGTCCGTCCCGTCGCCCACCACGTCGGCCAGCCCGAACGCGGCCGCCACCAGCGGCGCGTAGGCCTCGATGTCCGGGCACATGACCAGCACGTCCCGCGGTTCCAGCGACGGGTCCCGGTCGAGCATGCCGACCAGCGCGTCGCGCAGCACCTCGACCTGCCGGTGCGGGCCGTGGCAGGCGTGGACCTGCACCGACCGGTCGTCCGGGGCCACGGTGGTCAGGTCCGCCGGAACGTCGTCGTCCCGGAGGCGGGCCTGCAGGAGCTCGAGCAGCGTGCCGGCCGGTCGCCCGGCCTCGGCGTGGTGGTGGTCCTGCAGGCCGGCTCCGCCGGTGCCCTCCTGGGCGAGCACCACCTGCAGCTCCCGGGCGTCCCGGGCGAGCGAGGCCAGCAGCGGGTGGCGGGGCACCGTCACGGTCGGGTCGTCCCGGCGGGGCAGGGCCGCGCGGCCGGTGCCGACCGTTCCCGGTCCGCCGACCGGGAAGCCCGCCGCGGCCACCCGCTGCCACAGTGCCGGGGACGGGTGCGGCAGCCACAGGTGGACGTCGCGGTGCACGGCCAGCGCGTCCAGCAGCCGCAGGTGGGTCCTGGGCAGCCGGGTGGGGCCGAACACCGACAGCCGGGCCGGCAGGTCGGTCGCCGCGGGATCGGTCCGCAGGAGCGTGGCGGCCGCCACCACCCGCTGCACCGGATCGGGACCGGGGAGCACTCCGCGGACCCGGCGCCACAGCTCGGCCTCCCAGCGCAGGTCCGCCGGGAGCGGGTCGCCGAGGCCGTCGGTGTCCCGGCCGGCCAGCCACTCGGCGAGCATGCCGGGCCGGTCCTGCGCGTAGGTGTGGAACAGGCCGGCCAGCCGGCGGGCGACCGCGTAGCGCCGGCCGCGGCGGTGCGCGGCGAGCGGGGACTCGTCGAGGTACCCCAGATGCCGGCTGACCATGGCGCACCACGCCTCGCCCGCGGCCTCGTCCAGCACCTGCAGCACCGGCCAGGTCAGGCTGTCCGGGCTCCACGGGTCGTGGTCGGCGACGGACAGCACCTCCGACACCAGTTCGCGCGGTGACGGGAACCGCACCCCGGCGCACACGCCGTCGGCCCGACCGTCGGCCGCGCCGAGCCGGTGCGAGAGCTGCTGGGTCAGCCATCGCTCGACCCCGCGGGCCGGCACGGCCACCACCTCGGCGGCGAACGGGTCGGCCCCGGGCGCGGTCAAGAGGTCGGCCAGCCCGCCGACCAGCCGGTCGGCGCGTTCGGCGCGGTGCAGGTGCAGCGTCACCGCAGCCCCCCGCCGTCCGTCCCACCCCGTGCCTGCACGGGTCCGAGACTAGGTCGCCGGACCGACAGCGGGGTGCCGCCGTGCACATCGCCGCCGCCTGCCCGCGGCCGGTGGCGCATCCTGGGGCGAACACTTCCGGGAGGGAACGCGTCGGACGGATGCGGGGGCGCGATGGCGGCACGGGCGAGCCGGACGGCGGAGGGCGTGGCCGTGCTCCGCGCGGTGCACCAGCTGGTCGACCCACCGCCGCGGCTGGTCGACGACCCGGTGTCCGTCCGGTTGCTCACCAGCGACGAGCGACGGGTGGTCGACGAGCATCCGGAGCGGTTCGACTCGCCGCGGGCGCGGGCACTGCGGACCCACGTGCTGCTGCGCAGCCGGTGGGCCGAGGAGGAGCTGGAACGTGCGGTCCGCGCCGGCACGGACCAGTACGTCGTCCTCGGCGCCGGCCTGGACACCTTCGCCTACCGCCGGCCGGCCTGGGCCGGCGGGCTACGGGTGTTCGAGGTGGACCAGCCGGCCAGCCAGGCGGCGAAACGCGAGCGGCTGCGGGCCGCCGGCCTCCCGGAGCCCGCCGGCACCGTCTACGGCGCCGTGGACCTCGAGTCCGAACCGCTGTCGCAGGCGCTGGACAGGATCGGCGTCGACGGCGGGCGGCCGCTGTTCACCTCGTGGCTGGGCGTCGCCATGTACCTGTCGCCGGACGCCGTGCGCAGCGTGCTGGAGGTGCTGGCCCGCTACCCGGCGGGGAGCGGGCTGGTGCTGTCGTACGCCCGGCCGCTGCCGCCGGGCGCCGGTCCCGGGTGGATCGCGGACCGGGCGGCCGGGCTCGGCGAACCGTTCCGGAGCTTCCACGAGCCCGACGAGATGGTGGCCGAGCTACGCGCGGCGGGATTCCGGTCGGTGCACCTGTTGTCGCCGCAGGAGGCGGCGGACCGCTGGTTCGGTGACCGTCCGGGCGGGTTGACCGCGCCGTCGCGGATCTCGATGGCCGCCGCCTCCGTCTGACCCCGGAACCACCACCGGCGCCGGGACCGCCGGTTAGGGTGCGGTCGACCCGCGCGGTCGGAGGCGGACGGGCCGAGAAGGGGACGGGGATGCGAGCCGACCAGGTCGAGGTCCGCCGCCGCCACCTCGTCGTGCTGGCCACCGGGCAGTACGACCAGGACGACCTCTGGCCGCCGCTGGACGTGGCGTCGGAGATCGCCGTGTGGCGGCGGTGGCTGTGCGCGCCGGAGCTCGGCGAGCGGCGGTTCGTGCCCCTGGCCCCGCAGCTGGCCGAGGATCCGTCACCGGCCGACGTCTTCGCCGCGCTGTGCGGCACGACGGCCATCCGGCCCGCCGACGCGCTGGTGCTCGTCGTCACCGGACACGGCGAGATCATCGACGGCGCACACCGTCTCGTACTCCGGCAGAGCGACAGGTCGCGGCCGCACTCGACCATGCTGCGCACGGACCAGTTGCTCGGCTGGATCATGGACACCGGCGTGCAGCACGCGCTGGTGGTCGTCGACACCTGCCACGCCGGACAGATCGCCGAGTCGGTGCTGAAGCTGGACGACGAGCTGCCGTCCGGCTGGATCGGCGTCGCGACCGCCGCGCCGACCCGACAGGCCCGGCTGGGCGCGGTGTCCGGCGCCGTCGAGCGGTTCCTGGCGACCATGGCCACCGACGAGCGGCTGGGTTCGGCGCTGGAGCCGTACCTGCGGCCGATAGACGTGCTCAGCGCCGTCACCGACGCCGTCGGGTCACAGGATGTCGTGGTGTTCCCGAGGTTTCCGCGGGGCGGCGTCTCGCCGTGCCTGCCCAACCCCCTCCACCGGGCGGGCCCGGCGGCCGCGACCCGTCCGGTGCCGGGGGCCGCGGACGTGGCGGCCGTCCCGCCGGCCGGGACACCCGACGACGCCCGCGGTCCGCTCACCGGCGCCGGCCGGTTCGTCGGACGCCGGGCGCTGCTGGACGCGCTGACCGTCGCCACCCGCGGCGCCCCGGGCGCGACGGTGCTCGTCGGGACCGCCGGGTGCGGCAAGTCCGCGGCGCTGGCCCGGCTGGCCGAGCTGGCCGCCGCCGGCACAGGCACAGGTACCGGCACCGGCACCGGCACCGGCACCGGCACCGGCACCGGCACAGGGGACGGTCCCCGGGTCGACGCCGCGCTGTCGGTGACCGGGATGACGGCGGCGGACGTCGCAGCGGCGCTGGTGACCCGGCTCGGGATCGGGACGGCCGGTCCCGCCGCGGCGTCCGCGGCCGCCCAGGTCGACCGGGTCCGTTCGGCGCTGGCGACCGGAGAGGTCCGGACGCTCGTCGTCGACGGCCTCGACGAGGCGGCCGATCCGTTCGCGGTGCTGGCCGAGGTGCTGACCCCGCTCACCGCGGACTGGGACCGCGCCCGGCTCCGGCTGGTGGTGGGCGTGCGCTCGAGCGAGGGGGACGATCCGGGCGGCGGAGCGAGCGCCGGGACGCTGGCCGGCGCCACCGTGCGGCGGTTGCACGCGCGGGCGCTGCCCGCGGACGCCGCACCGTACTGGACCTCCGGCGACGTCCGCGATCTCGTCGTGGCGACCATCACCGGGGACGGCGGCGGCGCCGCTCCCGCCCGCTACCGTGCCGATCCCGAGCTGGCCCACCGGCTGTCGGCCGCCGTCGCCGAACTGGTCGGTACCTCGTACCTGCTCGCACGGTTGGCCGCGGAAGCCCTGGCCGCCCGCGACGACGTGCAGGATCCGCACGACACCCGCTGGCGCGGTTCGGTCGTCGCCGGTCTCGCCCAGGTGTTGCGGACGGAGCTGGAAGCCGAGTACGCCGATCCGGCGCAGCGGCGCCGGGCGGCGGCCGTGCTGCAGGCTGCCGCGCTGGCCCTCGGCCGTGGCATCCCGTGGCGCGGCGTGTGGCCGGCCGCGGCCGCGGCACTGGCGCACGAGCGGGACATGGACACCGCGATCGACGACGTGCTGCGACGCCGGACCGGTGCATACCTGGTCCGGGACCTGGACGGCGGGATGACGGTGTACCGGCCGTTCCACGACTCCGTCAGCGCGGTCCTGGCTCTCGATCCCGCCGACCCGACGGCGACACCGGACCGGTTCCTGGGTCTGGGATCCGGCGCGGAGCGGGATCCGGCCAGCCCGGCCGGGCGGTACCTGGCGGGGCGTCATGCGGCGATCGCCGGCGCCCTGCTGGCCCGGCCCGATCTGGCTGCCGACGCCTACCCGGCACGACACCTCGCCGCACACGCCGCGGCCGGTGGGCTCCTGGACGACGTCCTCGGCGCTGCACCGGCTCTGGTCCACGCTGAACCGGACGGGTTGCTGCCCGTGCTCGGCGCGGCTCGCCGCCCGGCGGCCAGGACGGTCGCAGCCGCCTACCGCCGGGTGGCGCACCGGCTGCGCGGGACGCCGTCGGTGGGGGCCAGGGCGGCGGTGCTGTCGGCGGCCCTGCTGCAGTCCGGCGAGCCGGACGTCGCGGGCGGTCTCCGCCCGTTCCTGTCCGGCGGCGGCACCCTGGTCCCGCTGTGGGCCACACCGCGACCGGCGGTGGATCGGTTGGAGCTGCCGGGCCACCGGGGACCGGTCGTCGGCTGCGGGCTGGTCGGTCTCCCGGACGGCACGGGCGGGGTCGCGACGGCGGGCGCCGACGGGACCGTCCGGCTCTGGGCGCTCCGGGACGGCGGTCGGGCCGGGGATCCGGTCGTCGTCACCGCACCGGCGACCGCGATGGCGACCGGACGGCTGCGCGACGGCCGGGCGGTGGGCGTCGTCGCGGACGCCGCCGGCGCGCTCCACGTGCTGGACCTCGCGGCGGGGCGCCTCCTCGGTCCGCCCTGGACACCAGCGGAAGGCGCTGCGGTGCGAGCGGTCTCGGTCGGCCGGCCGGTGCGTGGCGACCTCGCCGTCGCCGCCGGGACGGACGACGGCGGCGTGCACCTGCTGGAGCTGTCGGGCACCGGATTGCGCGCGGTCACCCGGGCCGCCGGCGGCGCACCGGTCACCGCGGTCGCGCTCGGCCGGGCCGCAGACGGGTCGACCGTCCTGGTGACCGGGGCGCGCGACGGCGCGCTGCAACGCTGGGACGCGGTCACCGGACGGCCGGTGGCAGTCCCCGCGGAGCTGGGCGCCGGGCCGGTCACGGCGATGGCCATCGCCCGGGCCGGCGGACGCCGCCTGGTGCTCGCCGCGGCCGGGACAGGCGTCCACGTCGCCGGTCTCGCGGACGCCGCGCCGGTCGCGGTGCTGCCGGCGGGCGAGGAGCTCGGGGCGGTCGGGGCCGCCAGCCTGCCGGACGGTCGCCGGGTGGCGGTGGCCGGGGACGTCACGGGCCGGGTCACGCTGTGGGACCTGGACACCGCCGCGCCGCTCGGGTCGCTGCCGGTGCACACCGGCCCGGTCACGGCGGTGCAGGTCGGCGGCGGAACGGACGGCGACGGCGTGGTCGTCACAGGCGGCGCCGACGGGTTGGCCTGCATCGTGCCGGTCCCGGCCTGGGCCGCGGCCGGGCAGGGGTCCGGCGGCCGGGCGGCGCTGTCCGCGGCGACGGCGGTGGTCACCGCGGACGGATCCGGCGTCGTCGCGGCGGCCGACCGGGACGGCGGCGTGCGGGCGTGGTCCGCGGCCACCGGCGACGCCCGTCCCGCCGCAGCCCTGCCGGGTGTCCCGGTGACGGCGGCGGTGTCCGGACGCTGGGCCACCGGCGCCGGCTTCACCGTGTGGGGACGGGCGGACGGTCGGCTGTCCGTCGTCGACCTGCTCGCCGGCCGGCCACTGGGTCCGGACCTCGCCGGCCACTCCGGGCCGGTGACCGCGCTCGCCGTGGCCGGCACCGCCTCGGGCCCGGCCGTGGTGTCCGGCGGCGCGGACGGCGCCCGGCGCTGGGACCTGTCCAGGACGGCCAGCCCGCAGCCGCTGCCGGGAGCCGCCGCCGTCGTCGCACTGGCCGCGACCGGCGGCCGGTTCCCGGTCGCGGCGGCGGCCACCGCGGACGGCGCGGTGCCGGTGTGGGATCTCGCGAACGGCCGGCTGGTCGCCCGGCACGGCACCCCCGACGGGGGTCCGGCCGCCGCGGTGGCGCTGGTCCCGCTCAGCGACGCCCGCACCGGTCTGGTGGTCGCCGACGTGGCCGGCCTGGCCGTCCTCGACCTGGACACGGGCGCACCGCTGCACCGCTGGCCACTGCCCGGCGCGGGCGTCCGGGCGCTGCTCCCGGCCGGCCCGGGTCCGGGGCGGGTGCTGGCCGGCGGCGCCGACGGCGCGGTGCGGCTGGTGGACCTGTTCGGTGGGACGAGCCGCGCGCTGCTGCAGCTCGACGGGCCGGTCGTGGCGCTCGCGCCGGCCGGAGCGGGACGGGTCGTCGCCGCCACCGCCGCCGGGGTGCTGGTGTTCGCGGTCGGCGCCGTCCCGCTGGACCCTCAGCCGGGCAGGTAACCCAGCGACTGGGCGACGGCGCGGCCGGTGGCGCGCTTGGCCAGGTACCGCTGGCTGGAGTGCGGGTCGTCGCCGTTGGACACCTCGAAGTCGTGCACGCCCGGCCACAGCCGGCCGAGCGCCCCGGCTCCGGCCACCGGGTCCGCCGGGTCGTAGACGTTGACCCAGCGACGCAGCTGGGGCGGCACCGTCCGCCGGGCGGCGGCCGGCAGCCGGCCGTTGAGCAGCCGCATGCTCAGCGGCGAGCCGACCGTGACCAGGGTGTCGACCCGCAGCTCCGGGTGCGTGGCGAGCACCTCGAGGGTGACCACCGAGCCGAGCGAGTGCGCCACCACGACGGTGCAGCCCTGCTGGAGCGTCGCCCGCACCTGGGCGCGGATGGACGCGGCCAGCGGAGCGTCCTGCGTGTAGACCTTGACCTGGTGCAGCGACCGGATGAACGTCAACGCCACGGTGATGTCGAACCGCTGCGTCAGTCTGCGCAGCACCGGCCGCAGGACCGGCGGCACCGGTGCGACACCCTTCCACTCCGGCGCGTCGGGCAGGGCCGGGCGGCCGTCCAGCACCTCGTCCGCGGCCGCGGCCAGGAACGCCACGTCGTCGTCCTCGGCGGGCCACACCTGGCCGTCCTCGGTGGCGCCCTTGGTGACGCCGAACTCGGCGTCCGCGAGGGTCTGCGCCTGGGCGAACAGGTCGCCGTAGTAGGCAAGGGCGAACGACGGTGCGGGCTCGGAGCCGGTCGCGATCTCGAGTCCGTCGCGCAGGGCGGGCTCCCAGAGGCCGCGCAGCCGGTCCGGCGCGAACCGGTCGTGGCGCACCCCCGGCACGCCGATCACGTCCACCACTGCCTGCACCCTTCCCCATCCGGACCGGCACGACCGCCGGCCGGCTGGTGGGACTCCGCGGCCGGGCCGCCGGTTCCGCCCTGGACGGCATGGCGGCCCGCGTCACCGGACCGGGTGTCCGACCGGCACGGCGCACCGCACCGCGCCGGCGCAGTGTAGGCGGCGCAGTGTAGGCGGCGCCGACCGTCCGGTGGCCGGTCAGCCGACCAGAGAGGACAGCCGTCGCTCGAGGTGGTCGCGTTCCGCGTCGCTGGTGGTCAGCTCGAGGGCGGTGCGGTACTCCGCCGCCGCGGCGGTCCGGTCGCCCGCGCGGCGCAGCAGCTCGGCCCTGGCCACGTGCAACGGCTGGTAGCCGGTGAGCCGGACGCCGTCCAACGCGGCCAGCCCGGCGTCGGGCCCGTCGCGTTCGGCCACGGCCACCGCCCGGTTGACGGCCACCACCGGCGTCGGCCGGACGAGGGACAGCTGGTCGTACAGGGCGACGATCTGCGCCCAGTCCGTGTCGGCCGCCCGCCGCGCGTCCGCGTGGACCGCGGCGATGGCCGCCTGGATCTGGTACGGACCCGGCCGGTTGCGACGCAGGCAGCGCCGCACCAGGTCCAGGCCCTCCGCGACGGCCGCGGCGTCCCAGCGGCTGCGGTCCTGGTCCGCCAGCAGCACCAGCGCCCCGCCGGCGTCGGTGCGGGCGGGGCGCCGGGCGTCGGTGAGCAGCAGCAGCGCCAGCAGCCCGGTCGCCTCGGGCTCGTCCGGCATCAACTCGGCAAGCAGCCTGGCCAGCCGGAGCCCCTCGGCGCACAGGTCGACACGGACCAGCGGCCCGCCGGGTGGGCTGTAGCCGGCGGTGAAGACGAGGTAGATCACGGCCAGCACGGCCGGCAGCCGGTCGGGCAGCTGGGCCTGGGTGGGGATGCGGTACGGGATGCCGGCGTCGCGGATCTTGCGCTTGGCCCGCACCAGCCGCTGCGCCATCGTCGGTTCGGGGACGACGAAGGCCTTGGCGATCTGGGCGGGCTCCAGCCCGGCCAGCAGCTTCAGCGACAGGGCGACCTGCGCGTCGACGGCCAGCGCGGGGTGGCAGCAGGTGAAGATCAACCGCAGCTGGTCGTCGGACACCGGGTACACCTCCGCCTCGTCCGGTGCGTGCAGCAGCGCGGCGGCCGCGTGCCGGGCGTCCCGGTCGCGGTCCCGCCGGAAACGGTCGATCGCGCGGCGGCGGGCGGTGGTGACGATCCAGCCGCCCGGGTTGGCCGGTGTCCCGTCCCGGGTCCACGCCGTCACGGCGACCTCGAAGGCGTCCTGCACCGCCTCCTCGGCGAGACCGATGTCACCGAGGAGACGGACCAGGGTGGCCACCGCGGCGCCGTACTCGCGGCGGAAGACGGCCGCGACGGCGCCGTCGAGCCCGGTGGCCAGGGCTCAGTCCTCCGCCTCGTCCTGGAACGGCCGCACCTCGACCGGGTTGCGGCACGCGACCGCGCCGCGCCGGGCCAGCTCCAGGGCCGCGTCCAGGTCGGCCGCCCTGACCACCCAGAACCCGCCGAGGTGCTTCCGGGTCTCGGCGAACGGGCCATCCGTGGTGACGGTCCTGCCGTCCTCGACGCGCACGACCGACGCCGTCTCGGCGGGGTGCAGCCCGCCGGCGAACACCCAGGCACCGGAGGTCTGCAGCTCCGTGTTGAACGCGTCGACGTCGGCGAACGCCTGCTGCATCTCCTCCTGCGACGGCACCGGCGCGCCGTCGACGCCCCACACGGACAGCATGTACTGCTTCATGACGGTCTCCCTGTCGGCAGAGGACCGGCCCGCTGCCGGTCCTGCACCCATCCCACGAACGGGACGGCCCGGAATCGACAGCCTGGCAGAGAGATCTCCGCCCGGCAGCCGGGGAGACGTGACAGGACGGCCCCGGGCGGCTGCCGGGCGGGTCCGCGCGCCGGACCGGCGAGGGGTCCGGGCCGGCGCGCGGGGTCTCAGGCGCTTTTCCAGACCTGCCCGAACCGCAGCTCCAGCGGCGGGTTGACGGTGGAACCGTTGACCTTGGTGCTCATCAGGTAGTTGATCGTCTCGTAGTGCAGGAAGACCAGCGGGGAGTCGTCCCAGACGATCTTGCGGATGTCCTGGTACATCGTCTTGCGCTGCGCCTCGTCACTGGTCGCCCGCGCCGTCGCGATCATCTTGTCCAGGGCCGGGTTCGAGTACTTGGTGTCGTTGTTCGGCGAGCCCGTGGTCAGCTGCGTGGAGTAGAAGTTGTCCGGGTCGATCGTCCCGGACCAGTACGCCGAGGTCATGTCGTAGTCGCCCTTGGCGTACCGGTCGAACCAGACCGTCACCTCGAGCTGCTCGATGTTGACCGTGATGCCGATCTTCGCCAGCTGCTCCTTGAGCACCACGCCGGTCTTCTGCAGTTCCGGGTACTGCGGGAGCGACAGGTAGGTGACGGTCAGGCCGTCCGGGTGGCCGGCCTCGGCCATCTTCTGCTTGGCCGTGGCCAGGTCCGGGCCGTTGGCATAGGGCGGGGTGCCGCCGAACCACGACGAGCCGCTGGGCACCTCCATGACGCCCTGCTCGCCGGCGCCGAAGTAGGCGATGTCCAGGATCTCCTTGCGGTCCACCGCGGCGGCGATGGCCTGGCGGAGCGCCTTGTTGTTGAACGGCGCCCGGCTGCAGTTCAGGGCCAGGAAGTCCGGGATGCCCGCCCTGGCGGAGGTGGCGTACCGGTACTGCGGGTTGCTCTTGAGCGCGTTCAGCTGGTCCAGCGGCACCGCGTCGATCCAGTCCAGCTGGCCGGACTGCAGCGACTCGATGCGGCTCTTGTCGACGGCCAGGAACCGGAAGACGACCTGGTCCAGGTACGGCTCGCCCTTCTTGAAGTACCCGTCGTACTTCTTGAGGGTGATGTGGTCGTTCTGCACCCACTCCACGAACTGGAACGGACCGGTGCCCACCGGCTTGCGCGTCGGGTCCGAGGACTCGATCGCCTTCTTGTTCACGATCTCGCCGTTCTGCGCCAGATTGGTCAGCAGCGGCGCGAACGGCGTGCTCAGGTGGAAGACCACCTTGGTCGGCGAGACCACCTCGATGGTCTTGATCGCCGTGTACGCCGACGCGTACGACGACGCCGTCTTGGGGTTGGCGATGCGCTCGAAGGTGTACTTGACGTCGTCCGCCGTGAACTTCTCACCGTTGTGGAAGGTCGCGTCGGCCACCAGGTTGAAGGTGTACGTCGTGTCGTTGTCCTGCGTCCACGAGGTGGCGAGCTCCGGGATGAACGTGCCGTTCTCGTCCATCGTGATCAGCTTGCTGAAGATGTTGTCGAGCACCTGCAGGGAGGTGTAGATCCCGGCCGCGGCCGGGTCCATGCTCGACGGGTTGCCGGTCAGCGCCGCGGTGAGGGTGCCGCCGGACACCGGGGTCCCGGCGCTGCCGCTGCCGCTGCCACCCGCGCTGGTGCTGGAACCGCCGGCCGCGGCGCCCGCCGTGGAACAGGCCGCCAGCAGCGGCCCCAGCGTCGTCGCGGCGACCGCCGCGCCGCCCAGGACGGCGGAGCGGCGGAAGAGGTCACGCCGGGAGATGTGCCCGGACAGGAAGGTTCGAGCCAGGGCCTGCGCCCGCTGCTCCTCGGTCATGGTCGGCTCCTAGGTCTGGAGGGGGTCAGCCCGCGGTGGTGGCGGCCTGCTGGCGCGCCCGGAAGTAGTCGGACACCTGGCCCATCTGGGCCCACCAGACGCCGTCGAAGCCCTGCATGTGCCGGATCAGCCGCTCCAGCAGCGCGATCCGGTGCGGGCGGCCGATGATCTGCGGGTGCATGGTCAGCACGTAGCAGGCGTCGCTGTCCTCCTCGTACAGGCCGTCGAAGTCGCCCTGCCACAGCTCCTGCGCGTGCGACGGCGCCGCCAGTCCACGCAGGTAGGAAGGGCTGAAGGCGAACATGAACAGCGACGAGTCGCACAGCTCCCAGGCACCGGGGATCTCGACGAGCGAGGTGCGCTCGCCCTTGTCCTCGACCCAGTACGGGCGATCGGCGCCGAGCTGGCTGGCGTCGTACTCGAAGCCGTACTCCTGCAGCAGCGAGAAGGTGTTGTGCGACAGCTCCCACGCCGGGGAGCGGTAGCCGCGCGGACGCACGCCGACCTGCCGGTCGAGCGCGTCGAGGCCGCGCTCGATCATGGTGCGCTCCTCCTCCAGGGTCAGCCCGGGCGGCGGCTCGTGGCAGTAGCCGTGGTGGCCGATCTCGTGCCCGGCCGCGGCGATCGCCTTGGTCTCCTGCGGGTGCCGGTCGGCGGAGTCGCCGGGGATGAAGAACGTGGCCGGGACGCTGTACTTGTCGAGCAGGGCCAGCACCCGGCGCACGCCCTCGTTGGCGCCGTACGCGCCGCGGGACAGCGCCGACGGCGTGTCCGTCTTGAAGGACCCGAGCCATGCCGACTCCGCGTCGAAGTCGAAGCTCAGGCACACGGTCAGGCGGTGGTTCTCGGGTCCGGCGGACGAGGAGTCCGGAGAGCTGGTCACAGCGTGCCTTTCTGGAGAGTGACGGACGTGCGGGGTGGGAAGGGGTGCTCGGCCGCCACGAAGCAGGCGGCCTCGTGGGTGGGGCCGAACGGTGTCTGCCCGGGACGCTCGACCGAGCAGCGGTCGACCGCCCACGGGCACCGGGTGTGGTAGTGGCAGCCCGAGGGAGGTGCGATGGGGCTGGGGATCTCGCCGGCCAACCGGGCCGTGGTCATGCGCCGCTGCGGGTCCGGGTGCGGGATGGCGTCGATGAGCGCCCGCGTGTACGGGTGCTGCGGCTGCTCGAAGATGTCGTCCACGGTGCCGGTCTCGACGACCCGACCCAGGTACATGACGGCCACCCGGTCCGACAGGTACTCGACGACGCCCAGGTCGTGCGCGATGAACAGCAGGGCCAGGCCGAGCCGCTCGCGCAGCTCGGCGAGCAGGTTCAGGATCTGCGCCTGCACCGAGACGTCCAGTGCGGACACCGGTTCGTCGGCGACGAGCAGTTCGGGTTCCAGGGCCAGCGCCGCGGCGATCGCCACCCGCTGCTGCTGACCGCCGGAGAGCTCACGCGGCCGGCGGTCGGCCAGGTGCCGGGGCAGGCCGACCAGGGACATCAGCTCGGCCACCCGGGCGTCCCGGGCGGCCGCGGCGCCCATGCCGTTGGCCACCAGGGGCTCGGCGATGGTCCGGGCGATCGGCCAGCGCGGGTCCAGCGAGGCCCGCGGGTCCTGGAAGACCGGCTGCACCCGGCGGCGGAACTCGACCCGGCCGGCCCGGTCCAGGGCGGCCACGTCCTGTCCGTCGAACAGGATGGACCCGGAGTCGGGTGCGCTCATCCCGGCGATGCAGCGTCCGAGAGTGCTCTTGCCGGAACCGCTCTCCCCGACCAGGGACAGCACCTCGCCGCGCCGGACGTGCAGGTCCACGCCGTCGACGGCGTGCACCACCCGGCGGTGCAGCAACCCGCCGGCGGGGAACGTCTTGACGACGCCGCGCACCTCCAGCAGCGGCGCCTCGGTGGCCGTCATGCCGCACCTCCGACCTGCTCGGCGAGCTCGACGTTGGTGGCCCGGTCCACGGTCTCCAGCCAGCAGGCCACCGACCCGGCGCCCGCGGGCGTGGCCGCCGGCGTCGTGTCGCACACCGGCATCCGGTGCGGGCAGCGCTCCTTGAACCGGCAGCCGCTGGGCGGCTCGGACAGGTCCGGCACCTGACCCTCGACGACCGCCAGCCGCCCCGACCGCTGCGCCCGGCTGGGCAGCGCCTGCAGCAGCGCCCGGGTGTACGGATGGCGAGGTGCGGCGAAGAGCTGGTCCACCGGGGCCACCTCGACCAGCTGGCCGGCGTACATGACGCCCACCCGGTCGCAGATCTGCGCCACCACACCCAGGTCGTGGGTGATGAGCAGCATGGTCATGCCGTGACGCTGCTTGAGCTGGGCCAGCAGGTCCAGGATCTGCGCCTGGATCGTGACGTCCAGCGCGGTGGTCGGCTCGTCGGCCAGCAGCAGGTCCGGGTCGTTGGCCAGGGCGGCGGCGATGACCACCCGCTGGCGCATGCCGCCGCTGAGCCGGTGCGGCGGATCGCTGTACCGGGCGGCCGGATCAGGGATGCCGACCTCCGCGAGCAGTTGCAGCGCCCGATCCCTCGCCTCGCGGCGGCTGACCGACCGGTGCGCCCGGATGGTCTCGGCCACCTGCTCGCCGATGGGGAACGTCGCGTCCAGCGACGTCGCCGGGTCCTGGAAGACCATGGACACGTCGTCGCCGCGCAGCCGCCGGCGGCGGCCGGCGGGCATGGTGACCAGGTCCTCGCCGCGGAACCGGATCTCGCCGGAGACCTGGGCACGGTCGGGCAGCAACCCCATGACCGCCATGGACAGCGTCGTCTTGCCGCACCCGGACTCGCCGACGAGACCGAACGTCTCGCCGGCCCGCAGCTCGAGCGAGACGCCGGCCACCGCCGACACCGTCGAGGACCGGCCCCGGTAGTCCACCCGCACGTCGTCGAACGCCAGGATCGGCGCGGCGGTCGCCGACGCGGTGGTCGAGGACGCGGTGGTCGAGGACGCGGTGGTCGGAGATGCGGTGACCGCTGCGCCCACCGTTCCGCCCTTCTGCCCGTCCTCTTGCCCGTCCTTCTCCAGCGGCGCGCTCATCGGGCCAGCTGCCCGGGATCGAAGCTGCGGCGCAGCCCGTCGCCGATGAGGTTGAACGCCAGCACGCTCAGCGCGATGGCCAGCCCCGGGAAGATCTCGACCCACGGCGCCTGCGTCAGGTAGTTGTTGCCCTCGGCCAGCATGAGGCCCAGCTCCGGCGTGGGGGGTTGGGCGCCCAGCCCCAGGAAGGACAGCGCGGCCTCGATGATGATCGCGAAGGCCATCAGCACGCTGGCCTGCACCAGCGCCGGGCCGATCGCGTTGGGCAGCACGTGGCCGCGGACGATGGCCCAGTGCGAGGCGCCCCGGGCGCGGGCCCCCAGGACGTACGGCTGGTTCCGGACCACCAGCACCGAACTGCGGACCACCCGGGCCATGATCGGCACGTAGATGATCGCGATGGCGAGCAGCGCGACCAGCCCGCCCGGTCCCAGGATGGCGATCAGCGAGATGGCCAGCAGCAGCGCCGGGAACGCCAGCAGGAGGTCCACCGCCCGCATCAGCACCAGGTCCGTCCAGCCGCCGGCGTACCCGGCGATCAGGCCGATCGGGATGCCGACGGCCATGGCCAGCAGCACCGATCCGATGGCGATCGACAGCGATGCCCGGTAGGCGTACAGCACCCGGCTGAAGACGTCGCGACCGAGATCGTCGGAGCCGAACGGGTGGGACCAGTCGGGGGCGCCGAAGATCCGGGAGCCGTCGATGGCCTCGGTGCTGTGCGGCGCGAGCACCGGCGCCAGCAGCGCGACCAGCACCAGCACGCCCAGGATGATCCAGCCGGCCATGCCCTCGCGGCCCCCCCACCGCGGCATCGGGATGCGCCGCCGCCGGGACGTCACCGTCACCGGTTCCAGGGCGATCACCGGGCCACCGCCTCTTCCACGCGCGGGTCCAGCAGCCCGTGGACGATGTCGGTCAGGAGGTTGACCAGGATGAACAGGGTCGCGATGACGAGCACGCCGCCCTGGACGACGACGTAGTTGCGGTTGCTGATGGCGCCGACCACCATCCGGCCGACTCCGGGCAGCGCGAACAGGTTCTCGACGACGATGGCACCGCCGAGCAGCACGCCGAACTGGATGCCGGCCACCGTGACGATCGGGCCGGAGGCGTTGCGCAGCATGTGCAGGTAGATGACGGTCCGCGTCCGCAGTCCCTTGGCGTGCAGGAACGCGACGTACGGCTCGCCGGCCGTGCCCAGCATCGCGGCCCGGGTGGTCCGCAGCAGGTAGGCGGTCTGGCCGAGGGCGAGCGCCAGCACCGGAAGGATCATGTACGTGATGTTGAGGCCGACGTCCTGGGTGATCGGCACCCACCCGTTGGGCGGCAGGAGGTGCAGCACCCCGGTGAACAGCAGCACGAGCATGATGCCGAGCCAGAACTCGGGGATGCTGATGGCGGCGACGACGAACCCGCCGCTGATCCGCCGCGTCCACCGGCCTTTGACGGCGGCCAGGACGCCCAGCGGCACCCCGACCAGCACGGCCAGCAGCATGGCCAGCACGGTGAGCTCGAGGGTGATGGGCAGCGAGACGCCGAGCAGGCTGGTGATCGGCTCGTGGCTGATGAAGTCCTGTCCCAGGTCGCCGTGCAGCACGCCGGTGATCCAGGTCCAGTACTGCTCGGGCAGCGGCTTGTCCAGCCCCAGCTGGGCCCGGACCGTCGCCACGTTGTCCGGGGTCGCGCGGATGCCGAGCATGGTCTGCACCGGGTCGCCGGGCACCAGCCGGATCAGCAGGAACACGAAGATGCTGGTGGCGATCAGGACCGGGATGGTCAGCAGGATCCGCCGGCCGACGTACGCCAGCCGCGCCGTCACCGGGACCCCACCCGGCGCTCAGACCATCGCTGATTCGTAGACAAACTGTCCTCCCCTGATCGTGGCCAGGACGGGGATCGATGCGATGTCATCGGGCTGCTCGGCCCGCGGATCCTTGCCCAGCACGGCGAAGTCGGCGTACTTGCCAGGGGTGATGGTGCCCTTGACGTTCTCGTCGAACGCGGCGTGGGCGGCGTTGCGCGTGTACAGGGCCAGCGCCTCGTCGACGGTCAGCGCCTCGGCCGGGGCGAAGTCGTTCCCGGAGAGTGTCTTCTCGGTGACCGCCGCCTGGATGCCGATCAGCGGTTGGTAGGAGGAGACCGGCGAGTCGGAGCTGCCGGCGACCGGGATACCGGCGTCGAGCAGGGACCGCAACGGGTAGGTGAGCCGGCACCGTTCGGGCCCGAGGTGCTGCAGGAACCCGTCGCCGAACTCGGCGATGAACGGCGGCTGCCCGACCGGGATGACGTGGGTCCGCGCCATCCGTTCGATCAGGTCCGGGCGCAGCACGCCGCAGTGCTCGATCCGGTGCCGGGCGTCGCGGCGCGGCAGCCGCGCCTGCGCGGCGTCGTAGGCGTCCAGGCACATGCCGATCGCGCGGTCGCCGATGGCGTGGATGGCCAGCTGCCAGCCGCGGCTGTGCGCCCGCCACACCAGGTCGTTCAGCTGGTCCGGGTCGAACATGGCCAGCCCGAGGTCGTCCTCGGCGGCGTGCTGGAACGGCTGGCACACCGCCGCGGTGCGACCGATCAGCGAGCCGTCCGAGATGATCTTGATCGATCCGACGCGCAGCATGTCGTCGCCAAAACCCGTGTGGAAGCCGACGCCCTCCAGCGCCTCGAGCATCGGCGTCCGGATCATCATGTACGTCCGCAGCGCCAGCGTGCCGTCGGCCCAGGCCTCCTGCAGCACGGTGAACTCGCCGGGCGCGAAGATGCCGGCCTCGTGCCCGCTGGTCACGCCGGCTGCCAGGTAGGCCTTGCCGGCGGTGTGCAGGTAGCGGCGCAGCTCGCCCTGGTCTGTGGGCAGGAACGGCACCCCCAGCAGCTCCTGCGCCGTCTCCTGCAGCAGCCCGGTGGGCTCGCCGTCGGCGTCGACGTCGATGTGACCGCCGACCGGGTCCGGGGTGTCGCGGGTGATGCCGGCCGCCTGCAGGGCGACCGAGTTCACCACGGACATGTGGCCGCTGGCGTTCCGGATCATCACCGGGTGGCCGTCGCTGACGGCGTCCAGGTCCCAGCGGGTGGGGTGGCGGCGCTCGGCCAGCTTGTTGTCGTCGTACCCGCGGCCGCGGATCCACTCGCCCGGCGCGGTGTCCGCGGCCCGGCGGTGGACCAGTTCCACGATCTCCGACACGGAGCCGACGGCCGGTGCGGCACAGTCGATCTGCGACATCCAGAAGCCCAGGGTCATCAGGTGGTGGTGCGCGTCGATGAAGCCCGGGACGACGGTCGCGCCCGCCAGGTCGACCTCGCGCACGGCGCCGTCGAGCGCGGCCCGTGCGGTGTCCCGGTCCCCCACCGCGACGATCCGGTCGCCGGAGACGGCGACCGCCGACGCCTCGGGCGCCGCGCCGTCCATGGTGAGCACGGTGGCGTTGGCCAGCAGCAGCTGCTCAGGCATGGGTGGGCCACCCGGCGGTGCGAGGGGCGCGGGACACGTGGTGCAGGGGCAAGACCGGTCCTCCCTTGGAACTCCGTCGATCAGGGGAGGACGCTAGGATTCGTTTGTTACAACGCCATGTCTGCGCACGGATCGTCCACCAAGGCACCGGATCGGTGGTGAATCGACCATGTTGACCCGTGACGAACTGCGGCTGGTCGACGCATTGCAACTCGCTCCCCGGGCGCCCTGGGCGGCGGTCGGCGGGGTGCTGGGCACGGCGCCGGTGACGGCGTCCCGCCGCTGGGCGGAGCTGGTCGAGGACGGCACGGCCTGGGTCACCGCCGCGCCGGGCATGGCCCGGCACAACGCCCAGTGCGTCGCCTACGTCGAGATCACCTGCCGGCCGGAGCACGTCCTCGGGGTGGCCACCGCCATCGCCACGCACCCGTTGGCGGTGACGGTCGAGCTGACGACCGGCAGCGCCGACATCCTGGTCACGGTCGCGGCCGTCGACCTGCGGACCATGTCGCACTACCTGTTGCAGCACCTGTCGTGCGTGGAGAACGTGCAGAGCTCGCGGGCCAGGATCGCCACCCGGATCTACTCCGAGGGCTCGGCGTGGCGGCTGCGGGTGCTCGAGGACCCGGCGGTGCGGCGGCTCGAGCAGATCCGCCGGCAGCAGATGTCCGAGGACGTGGCGATCCCGCCGGAGCAGCCGAGCGAGCAGGTCAAGTCCATGCTCACGCACCTGGCGCTGAACGGGCGGGCGTCGTTCGTCGAACTGGCCGAGCGGTCCGGGACGAGCGTCACCACCGCCCGCCGGCACATGTCCCGGCTGCTGCACGCCGGCGTGATCCTCCTGCGCACGGACGTCAACGCCTTCGCCGTCAACTGGCCGGTGCAGGTCTACCTGTGGGCGGACGCGCCCGTCGAGCGGCTGGACGAGACGGCGCGGATCATCAGCCGGTTCCCGCAGGCGCGGCTGACCGCGACGGTGGCGGCCCGGCCCAGCCTCGCGCTCTGCGCCTGGCTGCGCACCGTCGAGGAGGTCCACCGGCTCGAGATGGCCATCGCCGCCAAGGCCACGGACTTCGAGGTGATGGACCGGCTGATCGTGCTGCGCCAGGTCAAGCGGATGGGCCGGCTGCTGGACGAGCAGGGCCGGGCGGTCGGCGTCGTCCCGATCAACATCTGGGACGACCTGCTCCCGCACGCCGAGGCCGGCTGACCGGCCGGCCGACGGGACGAGCGCCGGCATTCGGGGTACCTGACCGGCATGACCTCTGTAGCGGTGCTGGGTACGGGTGTGATGGGCGTCGGGATGGCGCGGTCCCTGCTGCGGGACGGGTTCGACGTCACCGTGTGGAACCGGACGCGCGGCCGGGCGGAGCCCTTGGCCGACGACGGCGCGACGGTCGCCGATTCGGCCGGGGACGCGGTGGCCGCGGCGGACGCCGTGGTGCTGATGCTGTTCGACGCCCCTGCGGTGCTGGACGTCCTGGCGCAGGTCGCCGACCGGCTGCGGCCGGAGGCCGTGGTGCTGCAGGCGTCGACCATCGGGCCGGCCGGCATGGCGGCCGTGGGTCGCGCCGCCGCCGACGCCGGCGTCCGGCTGCTGGACGCGCCCGTGCTCGGCACCCGGAAACCCGCCGCGGACGGCAAGCTGGTGGTCCTGGCGTCCGGCGACCCCGAGCTGCGGGCGGCCGCGCAGCCGGTGTTCGACGCGATCGGGTCGCGGACCGTCTGGGTCGGCGACGAGCTCGGCCTGGCCAGCGCGCTCAAGCTGGCGTGCAACTCGTGGGTCGCCAGCATCAACGCGGCGGGCGCCCAGGCCCTGGCGTTGGCGCGGGCCGCGGGACTGGACCCGCAGCTGGTGCTGGACTCCCTCGGCGGCGGCCCGTCCGACTCGCCGTACCTGCAGCTCAAAGGCGGCCAGATGGTGGCGGGCTCGTTCGAGCCGCCGTCGTTCGCCCTGGACGGCGTACGCAAGGACCTCGAGCTCATGCAGTCCATGGCGACGTCGACCGGGGTGTCGGACGCACTGCTGGCAGCCGTGCGCGCCCGGTACGACGCCGCAGCGGAGGCCGGCCACGGCGGCCAGGACATGGCCGCCGTGATCTCCGGCTTCTGATCGGGCGGCCGGCTGGTCAGGCGGCCGCGGCGGCCGGCTCCCGGCCGGCCGCTGCGGTTGCACTGGCGCGCCGGTCCACGACCAGGTCCGCCACCGTGACCAGCAGGGCCAGCACCAGGAAGCCGATCGAGATCCACAGCGCGCCCTGCAGGGCCGACGGGTAGTCACCCCGGCTGTCGGCCAGCTGCCCGTAGAAGACCGACCCGACCGCCGCGATGCCGATCGCGGCGCCGATCCGCTGGCCGACCTGCAGCAGGCCGCCGGCGGTGCCACCCTGCTGCACCGGCACCTCCGAGAGGGTCACCGTCTGGTTGGGCGAGATGACCATGCCGGAGCCGAGGCCGCCGACCAGCAGCGGTGCGATGAGCGCCCAGCCGACGTGCCCGTTGGGGACCAGGTGCACGGCCAGCAGGACACCGCCGAAGCCGAGCACCACCAGCACCAGGCCGATCGCGATGAGCGGGCGACCGAACCGGTGGATGAAGTTGCCGGCGATCGGGGCGGCGATCCCGGAGCCGATCGCGAACGGCACCGAGGTGACGCCGGCCAGCAGCGCCGAGTAGCCCAGTCCCGCCTGCAGCAGCAGGGTCAGCACGAAGAACAGCGGCGTGAAGCCGGCGAAGTAGGACGAGATCATCGACGAGCCGAACGAGAAGGACCGCAGCCGGAACAGGTGCAGGTCCACCATCGGCTCGTGGCCGCGGCGGGCGTAGCGGCGCTCCCAGAGCACGAAGCCGACGAGCAGGGCGACAGCCAGCGGGACGAGCAGCCACTTGACGGCACCCTTCCACTGCTGTTCCTGCACGAACGGCAGCAGCAGCACGACGACGCCGAGCCCGAGGAGCACCACGCCGACGGGGTCGTAGTCGTGCCGCTTCTTGCTGTCGTCCGGTGCGCCGGGCAGCAGCTTCAAGGCGAAGGGCAGGGCGATGAGGCCGACCGGCACGTTGACGTAGAAGACGTACCGCCAGCCCTCGGCCTCACCGAACGCCTGGATCAGCAGGCCGCCGATGAGCGGGCCCAGCGCGGTGGAGATCCCGACGACGGCGCCGAGCATGCCGAAGGCCCGGCCGCGGTCACGGCCCTGGAAGAGCTGCTGGATCAGCCCGCTCACCTGCGGCGTCAGCAGGCCGCCGGCCAGGCCCTGCAGGAGCCGGGCCACCACCAGCCAGGTCTCGTTCTGCGCCGCGCCGCACAGCGCGCTGGTCGCGGTGAAGGCGATCAGGCCGCCGACGAACAGCGCGCGCCGGCCTCGCACGTCGCCGAGCCGGCCACCCGGGACGAGCAGCAGCCCGAACGTCAGCGCGTAGCCGGAGAGCACCCACTGGATGCCCTCGCCCGACGCGCCGAGCCCCTGCGAGATGGACCTGAGCGCGACGTTCACGATCGACACGTCGAGCAACACCATGAAGCTGCCGACCAGGCACACGGCGAGCGCTCGCCAGCGCCGGCGGTCGTCCGAGTCGTGGTCGGAGCCGTTCGTGCCGCGGTCGGCGGAGCCGTTCGTGCTGCGGTCGGCGGAGCCGTTGCTGCGGTCGGCCGGGCCGTTGCTGCGGTCGGCGGGGCCGCTTGCGGTGGCCGGGCCGCCGGAGTCGCGGTCGGCCCGGTCCAGGTCGCGGTCCGACGGCCCTCGGGCGACGTCCGCGGTGGCGTCTCCGCCGCCGGCGGAGACGCCCGGGTGAGCGTCCGGTGCCGGCGCCGTCACCGCGACCGTGGCCGTGCCGGTCCGGCCGGCCCCGGACGGACCGGTGCCGTCGGTGCCGTCGGTGCCGTCGGTGCCGTTGGTGCTGGGGGTGCCGTCCGGCTGTCCGGCCAGCGGGTGGGCGCCGGCGGGCGCAGACCCGCGGGCGTCGCCGTCGGCGGGAGCCGGATGCGCAGCATGCCTCGGGGCGTGACCGGCCACGGCCGGCGTTGGGCCGGAGGCCGGGCCCGCGTCGGCCGGGAGGGCTGCTGTCTCCGGACGGGCATGCCGACCGGTCACGTGCTCACCGGCTGCCCGGTGCCGCCCGTGGACCTGTCCGGCCGCGGCGTCGTCCGGCACCGGGGTCTGTTCGTTCGTGCGCATCACCAAATGAGGTTGCCACGGCCGCCGGTTCCACTCCCGTGACCTGCGGCGTCCTTGCTCTCACCGCCGCCCTCGCGCGCACCGCGTCGTCGTCCGGGGGCTGTCCCCGCGATCGGTCGTCGTTCTCCCTCGGCCCGCCACCGGGTCGGACGACCGCCAGCCACCCGATCGCCGCGCCCGGACGGCTCCTCGGGCACGGTTGCCGTCGTCCCGTGGGTTGTCCACAGCGCCCGAATTGACCCGCTCGGGACGGCCTCGTCCTGGGTACGGTCGACGTCTCTCGACGGGAAGGGACGATCCGGTGCCGCAACGTCTGTGCAGATCACCGGCCTTGGCCGTGGTGCTCGGCGCGGCCCTGATGCTGGCCGGCTGCACGAGCGGGTCGGCCGGCGGCGCCCCGTCGACCTCCGCGCTGACGCCGGCCGGCAGCGTCGAGACGCTGTCCGGTTCCGGGGGGCCGACGACCGCTGCCGGCACGGGCTCCGGCACGTCATCGGTGGTGTCCGGCGCGTCCGGGACCGGCGGGACGTTCGGCTCGGCGACGTCCGGCTCGGTGCCGTCCGGCTCGGCGACGTCCGGCTCGGTGACGCCGACGACGCGGTCCCTGCCCCCGTCCACCCAGCCGAGCCCGTCCGGGACGGCGACGTCGGGCGCCACCACCGCTTCGTCGTCGGGGTCCACCGCGTCGGGGTCCACCGCGTCGCCGTCGACACCGACCGCCACCGGCTCGGCCGGCTCCGGCGGAGGCACACCGACCGGGACCCGGACGTCCACGTCCTCCGGCGGCGGCCCGTCCATCACTGCGCGGGAGGCTGCGGACCGGGCGGCGGTGGAGAAGGCGTGGCTCAAGTTTTGGGATGTGTACAACAACTTATTGAAGCTTCCCAAGCAGGATTGGAAATCCGCACTCGACGGAGTAGCAACGGGCAGTTTAGTTTCGACACTACTTGCGCAGGCGGCCGCTGCGTCGAAAGACGGAGTAGATAATTACGGGCAGATGGGTCACCGACCTTATTGGGGACCGAAGATTGACGGTCGCGAAACAGCGTCAATTGGCGATTGCGTGGATGAGTCCGAGTTTGGTACCTATCGTGTGGCAACGAAGCAGAAGCTGACTGTCGGTCGGCCTCGAGTGAACTTCCGGGGCATCTTGAACCAGTCCCGAGACGGCTCATGGCGAGTGGTACAGGTTCAATTTCTTAAGGGCACTCAGTGCTGAGGATGTTGTTTACGACTGCACTGGTGGGAGCAATGGTGCTGAGTGCCCTCAGGATCGAACTCGACCGAATGGCCGACCCACCGCCGCCGGTTAGCGTAGACGGATACTCCGGGTTCGGTGGCTCCAAAGCCACCATTGAGCTCGACCTTGGAAGCTCCGGCGTTACGGCGAAGCCACCGCAGGACGTAGGCCGCGGTCAATCCAGTTCCTCGCCCACCCCCGACCCGTGTTGGTACGAGCCCGTCGCGTACTCGGCGCTCACCGCGTCCTACTTCGCCGGGCACGACCAGAGCAAGGGCACGTTGTACCGCGTGTCGTGCCCCGACGATCTCGACCGGGACACCGGGCAGGGCGTCTTCTCCGTCGCGGGATACACCTGGGCGGACGCCGGCGCTGCGCCGGTCGCGCCGCCGCCGGATCCGGAGGAACTGGCCCGCCAGGCCTACGGCGAGCTGCCCATCCCCAACCCGACGATCCACCTCGGCCCCGATCCCGACCGGCTGGCCGTCCAGCTGTGGACCTGGCTGTGGGTGGACGACCCGGGTCAGCTGTCCAAGACCGTCACCGCGCGGGGCCTGTCGGTCACCGCCACGGCGACGTTGGCCTCGACGACGTGGTCGCTGGGCGAGCCCGTCGGGGACCCGGACGGCGGTGGCTCCGGTGCCGCGACCGTCACCTGCGCCGGCCCGGGTACGGCACCGGCGTCCGGTGCGGCCGGATCGGCTCCGCCCGCGTGCGGGTACCGCTTCCACTGGCGTTCCACCCCGGATCGCACCGGTGGCAGCGGTCGCTGGCCGATCACCGCGACGGCCCGGTGGGAGGTGCGCTGGACGGCCACCAACGGAGCGGGAGGCACGCTGGACCCACCGCTGGAGACCACCACGACGACCGCCGCCACCGTCGGCGAGTACCGCACCGTCCTGGTGGACGGCGACCACTGACGTCGGCGACCGACCGCAGCGACACCCAGCCCGAGGCAAGGACGGGGCGATGGACCACCGCGAGCTGCGGGCCCTGTCCAAGCGGCTGTCGTACGTCCTCCGGCACGACCCGGCTTCCGTCGGCATCGACCTGGACCCACACGGCTGGGCGGACACCGAGTCGCTGCTCGCCGGTCTGCGGGCCCACGGCGTGCCGATCGACCGGGCGCTGCTGGACGAGGTCGTCGCACGCAACGACAAGCAGCGCCTGGCCTTCGACGACGACGACGACGGCGACGACGGCGATGACAACGCCGACGACGGGCACCGGCGGATCCGGGCCCGGCAGGGTCACACGGTGCCGGTCGACCTGGGCCTCGACGCCCGTCCGCCACCTGCCGCGCTGTTCCACGGCACCGTGCCCCGCGCCCTGGCGGCCATCCGGCGGGACGGACTGCTGCCGCGCGGACGGCACCACGTCCACCTCAGCGCCGACGTCGCCACCGCCCTGGCCGTCGGTGGCCGGCGCGGCCGGCCGGTGGTGCTGCGAGTGGACAGCGCCGCAATGGCCGCGGCCGGGCACGCGTTCTTCCTGACCGGCAACGGGGTCTGGCTGACGGACGCGGTCTCGCCCGACTTCCTGTCGCTCCTGTCCGACCCGCCGGCCGGGCACGACGGGCGCGGCTGGGCGGACCGGATTGACTGAATCGACCGGATTGACCACCCCTGATCCCGGCGGCCGGCCGGATCACGGGCGCCGCGCCGCCCCGCCGTCCGGGTCACGGGCGTCGCGCCGTCCCGCCCGGCGGCGGGCGCCGATCGAACGCCGTCAGGGCCGGCCGGCGGCGACCCGGCTGCTGCGCTGGCGCGGCACGTCGTCGCCCGTCATGGCTGAACCTTCGCGGAACAGGTCGACCAGGTGGCCGGTGCCGTCCGGCCGCACCGGCACGAGACGGGTCATCAACAGGTGCACGGCCGCAGCGACCGCATCCCGGTCGTGGGTGATCGCATAGTCGAACAGGCGCGCAGCGCCGGCGTCGTTCCCGCCCTGCTCCCCCGCGTGGTCGCGACCCAGCAGCGCCGCGGCGAAATGCGGCGACAGCACGGCGACGGCCCACTCCCGCCGCAACCGGCCGTCGGGACGGGGTTCGTGCACCGCGGCCACGTACGGGCCCGCGGCGGCCAGATCCCGGTACCGGTCGGCGGTGTCGCTGTCGAAGTGGACGCGCTCCTGGAACGTCGACACCAGGATGCCGGCCGCGCCCAATCCCGCCGCCTGCTCCTCGAGGTACCGGCTGATCTCGACCAGCAGCCGCTTGTCCGCGGTGCGCAGCGGCGTGCCCTCCGGGAGGCAGTCGAACGGCGACCCTGTCAGCGGCAGCGGAGAGGCCGCCGCCGGGAGCGCCAGCACCCCGGGGACCAGTCCGCGGATCGCGGTGTCCGCCGGCTGGCCGAACAGCCAGCCCTGGCCGAGGGTGGCCCCCAGCGACCGGGCCATCGACAGGTGCTCCTCGGTCTCGATGCCCTCGGCGAGGACGACCGCTCCGTGCCGTTCGGCGTAGGCCTGGACGGCCGAGTGCACCGCCGCGGTCCGCGCCCCCGGCCGCCGGTGCACCAGCCCGAGGTCCAGCTTCACGATGTCGGGCCGGAGCACCGACATGAACCCGACGGTGCTGTCGTCCACGCCCACGTCGTCGAGCGCCACCCGCCACCCGGCGTGCCGCAGTCGGGCCAGCGTGGCGAGCAGCTGCGCCGGGTTCGCGGCCAGCGACCGCTCGGTCACCTCGAGGACGAGCGGCAACCCGGCATCCGCGGACCGGACGAGCAGATCGTCCAGCGCCGCAGGTCGGATGCCCTCGGGTTCGACGTTCACGAACAGGGTCTGCGGCCCGGTGATGCCTGCCCGGGCCGCACCCCGCAGGGCGGCACGGCGGCACAGATCGTCCAGCTCGGCCAGCAGGCCCTCCGCGCGGGCTGCGGCCAGCAACGCCGCAGGGTTCCGCAGCGGGCCGACCGGCCCGCGGGCCAGCGCCTCGTAGCCCACCACCGCCGCCGACTCCAGGTCGACGATCGGCTGGTAGACACTGCGCACGAGCTCGCCGGCCAGCACTCCACCGAGCTCGGCGGCACCCCGACCGGGTGCGGATGCCAGGCCGGGGACCGGGTCGACGGCCGAACCGACACGCTCCACAGTGCCTCCACGGCTTTGCGGCACCGTCGGCCGGACCGCCGCGTCGCCGCGTCGGTGCGGCCGCCAGCCGACGGGGCAGGCTGTTCTACCCCGGCGACACAGGCCGACAACACCGGCACGCAGCCCACCCCTGCTTGCGCGACCCTCGGGTCGGTGTCCCGGCCATCGTAGGTCGTGCGCACCGTTCGTGCGGCGCTCCGTGACCATTCGGCTGCCGACCGCACCGGTGAGGACGGTACCGGACGGAGCGCCGCCCGTCAGTCCGCG
The DNA here is from genome assembly GCF_014646215.1 of Nakamurella endophytica. GTDB lineage: Bacteria > Actinomycetota > Actinomycetes > Mycobacteriales > Nakamurellaceae > Nakamurella > Nakamurella endophytica. The sequence continues at coordinate 527,517 of NZ_BMNA01000003.1, read as the reverse complement.
ACGTCGATGAGCACCTTGCCGACGACCGAGTCCTGCACGGCCTGGTGGGCGGCGCCGGCCTGGTCGAGGGGGAAGTGGTGCTGCGGCAGCACGGGACGGATGGCCCCGGCCGCCAGGGCCGCGGACACCGCGCGAACGGCGCGCTCCTTGGCCTCGCGCGGGGCGGTGTAGACGAGGACGAACTGCCACCGGATGTTCGGTGCCATCGAGTCCCGCACCGGCAACGTCAGCTCGGAGCCGCCGTCATTGGCATAGATGGCGATGGAGCCGTTCGGGGCGAGGATCGCGGTGTCGATCGACGCGTTGCGGGCCGGCGACACCTCGACGACGGTGTTGACGCCTGCCGGCACGATCTTGCGCACCTCGGCGGCCACGTCCTGCTCGCGGTAGTTGATGACGTGGTCGGCGCCGGCCGCGGCGGCCAGCTGCGCCTTGTCGGGGCTGCTCACCGACGTCAGCACCGTGGCATCGGCCCACCGCGCCAGCTGGATGGCCGCGTTCCCGACGGCGCCCGCGCCGCCGGCGACGAACACGGTGCGGCCGGTCAGCGCGCCGGGTCCCAGGTGCGTGGGGCCGTCCTCGGTGACGGTCAGGCAGCGGTGCGCCGTCAGGAACGGGATGCCCAGCCCGGCGCCCAGGTCGAACGACGCCGAATCCGGCAGCGGCACCGCCTGCTGCGCCGGCACCACGGCGAAGTCCTGGGTGGTTCCCTCGGGCCGCTGCCAGGCAGCCTCCCACAGCCACACCCGCTGGCCGACGCGCTCGACGTCCACGCCGGCGCCGATGTCGTCGATGATGCCGGCGCCGTCCTGGCCCGGCACCTGCGGCGGGTCCACCGGAGCCGGCGTCCCGCTGCCGGCCCGGGACTTCCAGTCGGTCGGGTTGACGCCCGACCGCACGATGCGGACCCGGACGTGCCCGGGCGGCGGTGCCTGCAGCGGCTTGTCGACGAGGCGGAGCACCTCCGGCCCACCGGTCCCGCTGTAGACGATCGCCCGTGCGGTTGCGCTCGAGGTCACCGGTCCTCCTGCTGCTCGTCGTGTGCTCGGTGCCGGCCCGCGGGGCGCGCCCAGGGGCGGCCCGCGCCGCTCCTCGCTGTCCCCGTCCGGTACCGGCCGCAAACGCGGCCCGGTTGCCGCCGATTCCCGCCGGCCCCAGGCTGACCCGGTGACCTCGCGGATCCTCAACATCAGCGTCGACTGCGCCCGGCCCTACGAGCTGGCCCTCTTCTGGAGCTGGCTGCTCGGGGTGCCGGTGGACCCGGACGCCGATCCCGGTGACGTCGAGGTGGGACTCCCCCTGGGCAACGGCGGCCATCTGATCTTCCAGGTGGTGCCCGAGCACAAGGTCGTCAAGAACCGGCTGCACCTGTGCCTGGAGCCGGACGGGCCGCGCGAGGACGAGGTGGCCAGGGTGCTGGAGCTCGGCGCCATGCTGGTCGACGATCTGCGGCGGCCGGACGGCCGCGGCTGGGCCGTGCTCGCCGACCCAGAGGGCAACGAGTTCTGCGTCCTGCGCAGCGCCGCGGAACGGGCGTCGATCGATGGGTCGACCGACGCCGACGCCCCGGCGGCGGACCCGGCAGCCGGGACGGGCCCGGCGCCGAACTGACCGGTCACCGGCACCTCAGGTACGGCGCCGGACTGACCCGACACCGACACCGACACAGACGGGCCACGGACGGCGCCGCCACTGGACGGAACCATCACGCACGGCACCGGACCGGCGGCCCCAGGAGGAGCGGACCGGTCCGGCTCAGCCGGCCGGGGCGGGGCGGCGGCGCGGCAGCAGGTCGACCTCCGCCAGCACCTGCGCGGGCGTGAGCCAGTGGGCGCACCGGAAGTCGATCGGGCAGCGCTGCAGACCACAGGGGTTGCAGCCGACGTCGACCATCGCCGCCCGGTGCCCGTCGGCCTCCGCGCCACGCCACCGCGCCGCGTCACCGGCGAGATACACCGTGACGGAAGGGGTTCCAAGCGCGACGGCGAGTTGCACCACTCCGGTGTCGTTGCTGACCAGCACGTCCGCGGCGGCCAGCACGGCACCGGCACCGCCGAGGTCGGTGCAGCCGCACAGGTCGACGGGCGCCGACCGGGCTGCCGCCCGCACCGCGTCCACCAGCGGGCGTTCCGACGGCACGCCGGTGATCGCCACGCGGAAACCGCGCTCCGCCAAGCCGTCGGCCACCGCGGCGAAGTACCCGGTCGGCCAGAGCCGGCTCTGCGCCGTGGCTCCCGGGTGCACGACGGCGAGTGGCCCACCGGTCAGACCGGTCTCGGTCAGGACGGTCCGCGCGGCCGCCACTTCGCCCGCCGTCAAGGGGAACTCGAGGTGCCGCCCCGCCGGTGGGACACCGAGGAACTCCAGCAGCCGCAGGTGCCGGTCGACCTCGTGGGCGCGGAACGGGTACGGCAGGTGGGTGGTCAGGTCGCCGGCCGCCGCACCCGGGGTCAGGAAGCCGGCGGTGATCCGCGCGCCCAGCGCCGCCGTCACCTCGTTCGCCGCCGGCAGCGCGCCGTACATCTGCACGGCCACGTCGAACCGCCGGGCCCGCACCTGGTCGAACCAGCGGTCCACCTCCGCGGCGGCGGGAGCCGGCCGTTCCGGGATGTCCGGATGCCCGGGGAAGGCGAGCAACTCGTCGACGTACGCCGCGGACCGCGCCACCACGGGGGCCATCTCGCCGTAGGTGACCAGCGTGACCGCGAGGTCCGGGCGCGCGGTCCGCAGCGCCCGCAACGCCGGCACCGACGCCAGCAGGTCGCCCAGCCCGGTGCGCAGCCGGACCAGGGCGACGGTGCGCACGGCGGGATCCGCGAGCGGCCGCCGGCCGGGCGGCAGCGGCGCCGCCGGATCCACCGCCGACCGCGCGCCGGCCGGCCGGACGCCGGGCACCGGCAGGTCGGCCGTCACAGCTCCCGCCGCACGCTGGGGCAGGATGACCGGTGATGCGCATCCTGGTGCTGACCGACACGTACCCGCCGGCCGCCACCGGGGGGTACGAGCGCTCCTGCGCCGACGTCGTCCGGGTCTGGCGGGCCGCCGGCCACCGGGTCCTGGTGCTGACCACCGGGGCCGACGTCCCCGCCGAGCCCGAGGTCCGGCGCGAGCTGCGCCGGCCGGACGCGGACGCCGGCGCGCACTGCCGGGCCGTCGTGCAGCAGGCGCTGGCCGATCTCCGGCCGGAGGTGGTGAGCGCCTGGAACCTGGCCCGGGTGCCCGTCGCGGCCGTGCTCGACCCCGTCGCCGAGGCCGGCGTCCCGGTCGTGCTGGCCGTCTGCGACGGGTGGCTGCACGACGCCCCGGCCGACGTGCGGCCGTGCGCCCCGGGCTCGGCCCTGGCCTACGTCAGCGAGCACCTGCGCCGCGCCACCCACCCGCCGGCCTGGGCTCCGCAGCGGTCGGCCGTCGTGCACAGCGGCATCGACGTCGACGTGTTCGGGCCCGACCGGCTCCCCGCGCCGGAGCCGGACCGGCCGTGGGGCGGCCGGCTGCTCTACGTCGGCCGGCTGGCCGCGGCCAAGGGCGTCGAGGACGCGGTGTCCGCGCTCGCCCTGCTGCCGCCGTCGGACCGGCTCACGGTCGTCGGACCGCCCCACCCCACGCAGAGCGCGGTGCTGGACGAGCTGATCGGCCGGTCCGGCGTCCGGGACCGCGTCGACGTCGCCGGCCCGGTGGACCGCCCCGACCTGCCCCGGTACTACCGCGCTGCGGACGCCGTGCTCTTCCCCTCGCGGTGGCAGGAGCCGTTCGGCCTGGTCCCGCTCGAGGCCATGGCGTGCGGCACCCCCGTCGTCGCCACCGGCACCGGCGGCTCCGCCGAGTACCTGCGGGACGGCGGGAACGCGCTGCTGGTCCCGGCCGGTGACCCGGCTGCCCTGGCCGCCGCGGTCGGCCGGCTGGCCCGGGATCCCGCGCTCCGCCGGGCGCTGGCCGACGCCGGCCGGCACACGAGCACCCACTACACGGTCCCGGGGCTGGCGGCGCGGTTGTCGGACCTGCTGCGGCGCGCGGTGAGCGCGGCGTCGTAGACCTCGGCGACCCGCTCGGCGAGCGAGTGCCAGTCGTAGCCGGCGGCTCTGGCCAGCGACGCCGCGCGCATGGCGGCGCGCTCGTCCGGGTCGGCCAGCAGCCGGTCGAGCGCGGCGGCCAGCGCGGCCGGATCGCTGGGCGGGACGAGCAGGCCGGTGACGCCGTCGTCCACCACGGCCGGGACGCCGCCGACCCGGCTGGCGACCACCGGCACCCCTGCCTGCAGGGCCTCGACCAGCACCGATCCCATCTCCTCGTACACCGACGGGAGCACCAGCACGTCGGCCGCCGCGAGCAGCGCCGGCACCTCGTCGTGCGGCCGGAACCCGGACCGGTGCACCCGGACTCGGGCGTCGGACGGCAGCCGGTGGACCGCCTCGTCGACGGCGTGCGCGTCCGGCCCGTCCCCGATGACCGCCAGCGACGCCGGCTGCCGCAGCAGCCCGAACGCCTCGACCAGCGTCGGCACCGACTTCTGCCGGGCCAGCCGCCCCAGGTACAGCACGACAGGGTGCGGCACGTCGGCCAGCAGCGGGCTGGGCAGCGCCGGGTAGTGCTCGGACTCGACCCCCGACGGGATGACCGAGGTCCTGGCCTGCAGGCCGCCCTGCGCCCGGGCGGACGCCGGGGTCAGCGCGATGACGGCGTCGGCGGCCCGCAGGCAGGCGGTCTCCAGCGGCCCGCCGAGCCAGCGCAGCAGGGACAGCTTGAGCCCGGCGGTCGGCACGGTGCGGTGCACACTGCAGTGCAGGGTGACCACCAGGGGGCAGCGGTGCCGGCGGGCGGCGAACACCGCCAGCGGCAGGGTCGCCAGGTCCTCCCCCTGGTGCGCGTGGACCAGGTCGACGGCCGGTGCCCGCAGCGCGGTCGCCGCCGCGGCCAGCGCCCACAGCTGCCGGAAGCGGCGGATCGGCAGGCCGACCCGGCGGATGCGTGCGCGGTGGCCGAGCACGGTGTCGGTGACCGGGCCGCCCAACCGCGAGGTCAGCACGGTCTGCCGGACGCCGCGGGCGTCCATGGCCCTGGTCAGGTTGGCCGTGTGGTTCTGGGTCCCGCCGATGGGGTCGAACCGGGCCTGCGCCTCGACCTCGTCGGCGTCCTTGGTGTCCGGCTCGAACACGGACGTCAGGCGGAGTACGTGCAGGTCGGTCATCGTCGTCCCTGTCTGTCGGCGGTGGCCAGCAAGATGCGGTGCAGGTCGTCGACCGCCGACTCGAAGGCCCAGGCGGACCGGCCGGCGTCCATCGCGGCGCGGGTGGCCGCCAGGGCGTCGAGGTCCCGCAGCCGCTCGGCGGCGTCCCCGGGCGACGAGAATCGCACGGCGACGCCCGCCTCGCCGGTGGTCCGGGCCACGGCGTTCACCGACGCACCCGGGTCCGGCACGAGGACCGGTAGCCCCGCGGCGGCCAGCGTGGGCAGCCGTGCGGGCAGGTTGAGATCGTCCCAGGTCGCGCGTCGCAGGTCGCCACCGTTGACCGCCGGCACGACGTGCAGCCAGCCGGCGTCGTACCTCGACAGCTCGCGCCGCCAGCAGGGCGGCGCGACGGCGGGGTGCAGGTGCAGGTGCCGCGGAGCGGCCGCCCGCGCCGCCACCAGCCAGGGATCCGCGGGCCCGGCGTCGCGGACGCCGTGCAGGTGCACGTGCACGTCCGCGGCGGCCAGCTCGGCCAGGACGGCCGGGGTCAGGCCCACCGGGCGCCCGACGCAGACGGTGTGCACGCCGTCGCGGTCGGTCCGGTCGGCCACCGGGCCGGTGAACCAGCGGCCGCGGGGCAGGTCGCCGTCCATCACCCCGGTCGCCGCCGGATCGCGCTGCCCGGGCAGCGCCAGCTCCAGCCAGTCGCGCTCCTCGCGGCTGGCGAGCAGGACGTGGTCCGCCCGCCGCCACAGCCGCGCCAGCAGCGGCCAGTCGCCGCGGTCCAGGCTGCGCTGCGGCGCCTCCTTGAAGTGCCACACCAGCGGCAGCGACGGCAGCGCTTCGGCCAGCGCCAGAGCGAGCGGGATGGTCCGCCAGTTGAGCAGGCAGTACGCCACGTCCGGCGGGTCCCGGCGGAGCGCGTCCAGCCACCCCGTCCGCGGCAGCTCGGCGACCCGACCGAACGGCAGCGGGCCGACCGACATGAAGCCGAGCGGGTCGTCGATCCACAGCCCGGTCATCCGCACGTTCCGCTCGGCGAGCAGCAGCAGCCGGTCCGGGTTGTAAGCCAGCTCGCCGACCAGCAGGACGTGCGGCGCGTCCGGTGCCGGAGCGGGCGGCAAGGGATCGGGGTACAGCAGCTGCTCGTCGACCGCGGCGCCGTGCCGCGGCGCGAACCGCAGCGGCCCGGCGGCCCGGTAGCGGCGGCGGAACACGTTGAGCCCGCCCTCGGCCGGGTCGAACGTGCGGCTGCGCTGCCCGGGGTGGCGGACCCACCGGCAGCTCACCCGACCGGTCGGGGCGACCGGCCCGGCGGCCCGCAGGTCGTCGAGGAACAGCAGGCCGAGATCGTCCGACTCGACGTCCGCGCGGGTCCGCCACCGCAGCTCCGTCCGCCGGTGCGCGAGTTGCACCAGCTGCTGCGCGTCGACCGTCGGGTCGTCGAGCTCGCCGTGCGCGAGGATCGCGCCCGGCTGCCGGTCCAGCGCGTCCACCAGCGCGGCCAGGTGCCCGTCGAACCAGACGTCGTCGGCGGGCAAGTAAGCGATGACGTCGGCCTGCGCCGCGTCCAGCCCGGTGTTGCACGCGGCCCCGAGCCCGCGGTTCTCCGGATGCCGGAGCACCCGCACCGGGACCTCGGCGGGCAGCGTCCGCAGGGCGGCGGCCAGGTCGTCGGTCGACCCGTCGTCCACGACGACGAGCTCCCAGGACGGGCCGCGCTGGGCCAGCAGGCCGCCCAATGCCTGCGGCAGGAATTCGGCCTGGTCGAACACGGGGACCAGCACCGTCACCCTGGGCGCTGCCGCGGCCGTGCCGGCCTCCGACGGGCGTGCCGGGGCCCCGTCCGGGCACCTCCGCGCCGGCGTGCCCGGCGCCGCGGGGGGCGCCGCGCGGTCTCTCCCGTCCCTCGGCCGCATCTCCCGGCCACACTACCCAGTTCGACGTCGAAGCAAACCGGGCCGCGAGCCGGCGCCCGCTGCGGGCGGTGCGGCTCCGGGTGCGGGCGGTGCGGCGCTCAGTGCGGCGCTCGGTGCCGGCGGTGCGGCGCTCAGTGCGGTACGGAACCGTCGATCCAGGCGTGGGTGCCGCGGAAGTGGTCCCGCATGGCCGCCGCCGCACCCGCCGCATCCCGGTCGCGCAGGCGCTGGACGATCCGCCGGTGCAGCTCGGCGTCGCCCGGCAGGTCGGCGGGCTGGCTGGGCAGCAACGGGCCGACGGCGTCCAGCACGTCCCAGAACGCGGCCAGCAGCTGCAGCACCAGGTCGTTGCGCAGCGGCGCGTACAGCCGCTGGTGGAAGGTGCGGTCGTCGTCCTCGAAACGCCGACCGGCCGCCGCCGCGTCGGCCATCCGCTCGACGATTGCGGACAGGTCCGCGAGCAGGGCGTCGTCGGCAGTCCTGGCCACCCGCTGCACCAGCTCGGTCTCCAGGATCTCGCGGACGTCGACCAGGTCGGCGGCGGTGGCCAGGCCGTCCTGACGGCTCGCCATGTGCCGGTGGAAGACCAGGGTGTCGACGAACGAGTCGAGCGACGGCTGCCCGACGAAGGTGCCGCGGCCGTGCTCGATCGAGACGATGCTACGGGCCTGCAGGCTTTTCAACGCCTCGCGGACGGAGCTCCGGCTGACGCCCCAGCGGGCCATGAGATCGGTCTCGGTCGGCAGCAGCGACCCGGGTTGCAACCCCTCCTCGAGGATCAGCTGCTTGATCTCCTGCTGCAGGTCGAACTGCGGCCGCCGGGCTCCGGGCCCGGCCACGGGTGCGGTCACCGACACCTCCTCCCCCGATTGCCCGGTCGGTCTTGACCGCCGGAAGAGGTCACTCTAGCGTCTCCTCCGACGTCAGACGTCTGATGTCTCACAGGGACGTGAGGAGAACGGTGCAGGACATCTTCATCCCGGTCACCGGGATGGCTCCGGACGACGTGACGCTGGTCAGCTGGCAGAAGGAACCGGGCGACTCCGTCCGCGCCGGCGAGGTCGTCGCCGTGGTCGAGACCTCCAAGGCCGAACTCGAGGTGGAGTCCGTCGCGGACGGCGTCCTCGGCCCGCACCTGGTGCAGGTGCTCGAGGCCGTGGCGCCGGGCACCACCATCGCGCAGGTCCTGGAGGACGGGGAGTCCCCGACCGCAGCGCCGCCCGCGCAGCAGGCGACCCCGCCGGCGGCGTCCTCCACCGCGTCCTCCGTGACCCCGTCGTCGGCCTCGGCGGACGGCGTGAGCGCCGCGGCCGGCACCGCCGACCCGACGGCCGCCCGCAGCGCCGCCGTCGTGGACGGTGCCGTGGGTCCCGGTGCCACCGAGCCGACGCCCGCCGCCTCCGGTCCGGCCGCCGCCCAGGACCATCCGCCCGCCGGTCCGGCTCCGGCCCGCCCGCCCGGGCCGGGCCTCGATCCGGCGGCGTGCGGCGCCGCCGTGGTGGACGGCGCGGTGGGCGCCGGCACCGCCGACCCGACGCCGGGTGCCGGCCAGGACGCCGGTGTCCGGCCCGACCCGACCGGCTCGCCCGCCGATGCCGTGCACGGTGCCGCCCAGAGTGCCGCCCAGAGTGCCGCCCAGAGTGCCGTGCAGGGTGCCGACGACGGGCGGCCGCACCGCACCAGCCCACGCGCCCGACGGGAAGCCGCCGAGCGCGCCGCCGCCGGCCCGGCGCCCACTGCCGCGCCGGCGCCCACTGCCCCGCCGGCACCCACTGCCCCGCCGGCCCCGCCGGCTCGCCCCCGACCGGAGCCTGCTGCCGCCCCTGCGGCGGCACCCACGGCGGCGACCACGGCGCCGCCCGCGGCGCCCGGTACCGGTGCTCCCGCGCCCGATCCCTACCGTGCCGCGGTGGCCGCCGCGGTGAGCCGGTCCTGGAGCGAGATCCCGCACTTCTCGGTCACCCGCGAGCTGGTGCTCGACCGGTTCGACATCGCACTGCGCCAGGTGCGGGTGGTGCTGCCGCAGGTCACCGTCACCGACCTGCTGCTGCGCGCGCTCGCGCTGGCGTTCGTGGCGCGCGAGCAGCGGACGGACCTGGACGTGGGCCTGGCGGTCGCCACCGACCGCGGCGTCGCCATCCCGGTGCTCCGGGACGTGCCCCGCCTGGACCTGCTGGAGCTGGCGGCCGCACGGCGGGCCGCCGTGGGGCGGGCCCGCTCCGGCCGCGCCTCCACCGACGACCGCCGGACCCCGGCGACGACGCTGTCCAACCTGGGGGCGCTCGGCGTGGACCAGTTCACCGGCATCGTCCCGGTCGGCCAGACCAGCCTGCTCACCGTCGGTCGGATGGCGCAGCGACCGGTCGTGCGGGACGGCGCCCTGGCCGTGGCAGTGACGATGCACGCGACCCTGAACGTCGACCACCGCAGCTGGGACGGCCAGCACGCCGGCGAGCTGCTGGCGCGGCTGGCCGCCGTCACCGCGGCACCCGAGCTGCTCGTCGGGTTCGGGCCGCTGCCCACCGCGGCCGGGCCGCCCGGCAGCGCACCCGCACCGTCCCCCTCGACCACCCCGATCGCGAGAGAGCAGGCATGAGCACCGACGACGACCAGGCCGGGGTCCTCACCGCCCCGGCACCGAGCGCGGCGGGTCCCGCGGACCTGCCCGCCGACGGTCCCGCGCTGCGGGACTGGCTCGGTGACATGTTGCTGATCCGGACCTTCGAGGAGACGGCCGACGGGCTCGCGCTCCGCGGCAAGGTGCCGGGCGGCATGCACCCGGCCATCGGCCAGGAGGCGGTCGCCGTCGGCATCGCCCGCGGCCTGCGGGACGGCGACGTCGTCGCGGGCACCCACCGGTCCCACCACCACGCGCTGGCCAAGCACCTGCCCCCGGACGCGGTGATGGCCGAGCTGTACGGCAAGCGCGACGGCGCCAACGGCGGCCGCGGCGGTTCCATGCACCTGGCGGACTTCGACCGGGGCCTGTGGGGCACGAACGGCATCGTCGGTGCCGGGCTCGGCATCGCACTGGGCGGCGCCCTGGGCTCGTCGATCCTGCGCAACGGTTCGGTGGCCGTCGGGCTCTTCGGCGACGGCGGCGCGAACACCGGCCGCACCTGGGAGTTCGTCAACCTCGCGGCGGTCTGGAACCTGCCGCTGGTGGTGGTGTGCGAGAACAACCTGTACGCCGTCGAGACCGCGTCCAAGTCGGTGACCGGTGGCACCTCGGTGGCCGAGCGCGCCGCCGGCTTCGGGCTGCCCTCCCACCAGGTCGACGGGCAGGACGTGCTGGCCGTGCAGGTCGCCGTGCGGGCCGCGGCCGACCGGGCCCGCAGCGGCGCCGGCCCGACCTTCCTGGAGATGCTGACCTACCGCTACAAGGGCCACAACAGCGGCGAGGTGGTGCGCTACCGCACCGAGGACGAGGTGCTGCAGTGGCGCAGCTCGCGCGACCCCGTCGAGCGGTTCAGCGCCCGGCTCACCGACGCCGGGCTGCTGACACCCGAGCAGCTCACCGACCTGGCCGACCGGGCCAGGCGGACCATCGACCACGCCGTCACCGTCGCCGAGGAATCGCCATGGCCGGACCCCTCCACCGCCGCCGGGAACGTGAGCGCCTGGAGCGACTCGCAGGGGTACACCCGGTGAGCGCCCCCGAGCAGGGCACCTACTCGACCGCCTACCAGGCCGGCATGCGGGAGGAGATGGAGCGCGACGCGACGGTCTTCGTCCTCGGCACCGACCTCTACGACCGCGGCGGCCACTTCTCCCAGGTCAACGGCCTGGGCGAGCGGTTCGGCCACGACCGGATCCGCGACACCCCGATCTCCGAGGCCGCCATGGTGGCCTCCGGGGTCGGCGCGGCGCTGGCCGGCGCCCGGCCGGTGGTGGACCTGAACTTCATGGACTTCGCCTACGGCGCCATGGACGAGCTGATCAACCAGGCCGCCAAGATCCGCTACATGTGGGGACGCCCGGTGCCGCTGGTGGTCCGGGCGTCGACGGGCGTGGCGCAGGGCGGCGCACAGCACAACAACAGCCTGCAGACGGCGCTGATGAACGTCCCCGGGCTCGCGGTCGTCTACCCGTACCGGCCGTGGGACGTGAAGGGACTCCTCAAGTCCGCACTGCGCGGCGAGGACCCGGTGGTGTTCATGATGCACAAGATGCTCACCGGCGCCCGCGGGCCGGTCGGCGGTCCGGACGAGCTGGTCCCGATCGGCCGGGCCCGGATCGCCCGACCCGGCACCGACGTCACCGTCGTGACCTACGGCTACGGCGTCGGTCTCGCCGAGAAGGCCGCGGAGACCCTGTCCGGGCAGGGCGTAGACGTGGAGGTCGTCGACCTGCGCACGCTGGCGCCGCTGGACGTCGACACCGTGGTCGGGTCCGTGCGCCGGACCGGGCGGGCCGTGGTGGTCGACGAGGCACCGCACCTGGCGGGGCCGGCCGCCGAGATCATCGCGACGATCAGCGACCGGGCGTTCTGGTACCTGGACCAGCCGGTCGCCCGGGTCACCGGCGCGCACAGCCCGATCCCGCACAGCCCGGTGCTGGTCGACGCCCTGCTGCCCGACCTGGACGTCATCGTCCGGACCGTGCGGGACGTCGCGACCGCGCAGGGGCCGGTCCTCGACCCGGCCGTGGGAGCGGGAGCGGCACGGTGACCGACCCCGGGAGTCCCACCGCGGCCGCCACGGTCGCCGACCCGACCGGCGACCTGTCGCTCGCCGGCCGGATCGCCGTGGTGACCGGCTCCGGGCAGGGCATCGGCAGCGCGGTGGCCCGCCGGCTGGCGGCCGCCGGCGCGCACGTCGTGGGGCTGGACCGCGCGGAGCCGGCCGCGACCACCGAGGCGATCACCGCGGCCGGTGGCACGGCACACCACCGGGTGTGCGACATGGCCGACCCCGCTGCGGTCCGGCAGGCGTTCCGCTGGGTCGACGACACGGTCGGTCCGGTCGACGTCCTGGTCAACAACGCCGCGCGGGGCAGCCACACGCTGCCGGCGCAGCTGACCGTCGAGGAGCTGACCGGGGTGCTGGCGGTCAACGTCGTCGGCTACTTCCTGGCGGCCCAGCAGGCCCACCGCGCCATGGCGCGCTCAGGAGGCGGTGCCGTCGTGAACATCTCGTCCATCGCCGGGTCCACGGCGCTGGGCCGGGGGAATTTCGCGTACAGCGTGAGCAAGGGCGCGGTCGAGCAGCTGACCCGGGAGCTGGCCGTCGAATGGGCGGCCGACGGGGTCAGGGTCAACGCGGTCGCGCCCAGCCAGGTGCGGACGGAGGGTTTCGCCCCGCTGCTGACGGACCCCGCGCTGGACGGCGGGTCGGTCGGCGACCGGATGCTGCGCGGGGTGCCCCTGCACCGGTTGGCCGAGCCCGGCGAGATCGCCGCCGTGGTGCACTTCCTGGCCTCCGACGCGGCGCGCTTCGTCACCGGGGCGGTGGTTCCGGTGGACGGTGGGAACCTGGCGCTGAACGCCGGCGGCACCGTCGGCACCAGGACGGAGGTGGCGAGGTGAGCGGGGTCCGGACGCTGCGACCGGAGGTGGCCCACCGGGTCGGCGCGGAACTCGGCGAGGGCCCGGTGTGGGACGCCCGGCGCGGCGAGCTGCTCTTCGTCGACATCCTGGCCGGCCGCCTGCACCGGGCCGGTGCGGAGGGCGTCGCGACCCTGCTGGAGCTCGACCAGAACCTGGGCGCCGCCCTGCCCGCCGCGGACGGTTCGGTGTTGCTGGTGACCCGCAGCGGGTTCCGGGTGCTGGACCGCGACAGCGGCACCACCGGCACGCTGCTCGACGTGCTGGGCGACCGCCGCGACCTGCGCTTCAACGACGCCAAGGTGGACCCGGCCGGCCGCTGCCTGGCGGGCACCCTGTCGCTGGTGGACGCCGAGCGGGACTGCGCCCTGCTCGTGCTGTCCGACGGGCCGCGGGTCGACACCGTGGTCCCGGACGTCGGCCTGTCCAACGGGCTCGGCTGGTCGCCGGACGGGCGCCGCCTGTACTACGCGGACACCAAGTCCGGCGCCGTGGCCGCGTACCTCTACGACCCGGACACCGGTCGGGTCGGCGACGCCGCGCCGTTCGCACCGGATCTCGGGTCGCCGGACGGACTGTGCGTCGACGGGACCGGCGCCGTCTGGGTGGCGCTGTGGGACGGCTCGCAGGTCCGCCGGTTCACGCCGGACGGCCGGCTGGACACCGTCCTGGAGCTGCCGGTCCCGCACGTGACCAGCTGCGCCTTCGGTGACGACGACGGCCAGACGCTGTACATCACGACCGCCCGGTCCGGGCTGTCCGCGGCGGACCTGGCACGCACCCCGCAGGCCGGCGACGTGTTCGCCGTCCGGCCGGGTGTCGGCGCGCCACCGGCCGTCCCGTGGAGGCCGGTCGCCGTCGGGGTCGACGGGACGGAGGGACGATGACCGATCGGATGCTCACCGCCGCGCAGGGCGAGGAGATCGGCACCCGGCTGCTGGAGGGCATGGGCACGCCCCGCGCGTCCGCCGAGGTCGTGGCCAGGTCCCTGGTCTCGGCCAACCTGTGCGGTCACGACTCGCACGGGCTGCTCCGGCTGCCCTGGTACGCCGAGTTCCTCACCGACGGCCGTGCCGATGCGGCCGCGGAACCGGTGGTCGAGCGCACCTCGGGTGCGTCGGCGGTCGTCGACGGGCGGCACGGCTGGGGTCAGCTGGCCGGCCGGCTCGCCGTCCGGACCGCGGCGGAACTGGCCAGGCAGCACGGCGTCTCGGTGGTCACCGCGCACTCCTGCAACCACATCGGCCGGCTCGGCGAGTACGCGGAGGACCTCGCCGCGCAGGGCCTGGTGAGCATCCTGTGGTGCAACGCCGACCCGTCGGTCGCGCCGTTCGGCGGCCGGCAGCGGCTGCTCGGCACGGATCCCTTCGCCGCCGGCATCCCGTCCGGCGAGCGGCCGCCGCTGATCGTCGACTTCGCCACGGCCGCGGTCGCGGAGGGCAAGCTCCGGATCGAACGGGCCGCCGGCCGGCAGGTCGCGCCGGGGCTGATCCAGGACGCCGACGGCCGCCCGAGCACCGACCCCGAGGACTTCTACTCCGGCGGATCCCTGCTGCCGTTCGGCGGCCACAAGGGTTTCGGTCTGGCCGTGCTGGTGGAGCTGCTGGGCGGCGCGCTGTCGGGCAACCACGTCGGCTTCCTGCCGCAGTACCGGTGGGGCAACGGCCTGGTGCTGCTCGCGCTGGCGCCCGGCCGGCTCATCGACCCGGACTCCTTCGCCGCGGAGATCACCGAGGCCTCCGACGTGCTGCGCGGCTCGCCGCCCGCCGAGGGCGTCGAGCGGGTGCTGCTGCCCGGGGACGTCGAGCGCGCCACCCGGGAACGGCGGCTGCGGGACGGTTTCCCGATGCTGGACACGCTGTGGGACCGGCTCGTCGAGCTCGGCGACCGGCTCGGGGTGCGGTTGCCGGCGTGAGCGTGGCGACACCGGTCCGGGTGCAGCGGGTCTCGGACCGGTGTCAGGCCGCCGGTTCGACCAGCAGCACCTCCGAGGTCAGCGCCGTGGCGAGCCGGACGGTGACGCCGTCCCGCAGCAGCTCCGCCCCGGCCACCTCCCAGGTCTCGTCACGGTTGTCGGCGGTGACCCGGTAGCGCGGCGCCGGGGACAGGCCCCGCGGGTGGACGACCCACCGGTCCGGTCCGGCCGCGTCGAGTCGGAAGAGGCCGATCACCGCCCTGGTCCGGTCGCGGCTGCTGCGCTCCAGCACGCCCCACCCGGCGTCCTGGTCGAGCAGCGGGGTGTGGTGGTGCAGGACCGCGTCGTCCTGCCACGGCCGCACCCGCTCCTTGTACAGCCGCACCGCGTGGCGCACACGCTCCCGCTGGACCGCCGACGGCGGGGCGCCGACCTCGTGCAGCCAGCCGACCGTGGGGCGCCCGAACAGGGCGAGCCGGCCGCCCCAGTCGACGTCGCCGCGCAGGTGGTCGTTCATCCCCGCGCCCACGTGCCGGTCGACGAGTTCCGGCGGCAGCGCCAGGGTCATGCCGTTGGTGATGTGGAACGACCGCGGGGCCAGCTGCCAGTCGGTGACCCAGGTGTGGTCGAAGGCCTCCAGCATGCCGAGGTCGGACCGGGCGCCGCCGCTGGCACAGGTCTCGAGGACGACGTCGGGAAACCGGCGGCGCAGCCGGCCGAACAGCGCGTACAGGTTGTCGTAGTAGCGCCACCAATGGCTCTCGGGCAGCCCACCGGAGCGGTGCACGTACCCCGCGCCGAGCGCGCCGACGTTGTGGTCCAGCCGGAAGAAGTCCAGGCCGTGGCGCTGCACCAGGTCGGCGATCGAGGACTCCACGGCCGCAGCCACCTCGTCGTCCGACAGGTCGAGAAGCCCGCGCAGCGGCCGGCCGTCGGGCCGCCGCGCCAGGCGCTCCGGGTGCTCGGCGGCGCTGCGGCTGTCCGGGCCGACCCGCTCCGGCTCCATCCACAGCCCGAACCGCAGACCCAGCCGGTGGCACCGCTCGCGGAACGGTGCCAGCCCTCCGGGATACCGGGCCGCCACCTGCCAGTCCCCGGCGGTGCGGTGCCAGTCCGCGCTGCGACCGGTGTACCAGCCGGCGTCCAGGAAGAAGACCTCGGCGCCCAGGTCGGCGGCAGCGTCGATCTCGTGCAGCACCGCCCGCGCCGTCATCTCCTGCTCGGGACCGATCCCCGACTCGACCAGCCCGGTCCGGCCGGCCGGCCGGGCGCCGCGGACACGCCGGACGTGCCGGTGCATCTCGTCGACCGCACGGTCCAGGTCGGCCAGCACCATGCCCAGGTGGACCTTCGGGGTGTCCACGGCCTCGCCCGGGGACAGCACCCGCTGCGGCGCCGGAGCGTCCGGCCCGACCCGGAACCGGATCCGGCGGGCGCCCGCGCCGGCCCGCGCGGATTCCGTGCGGGGGCCGGCCGTCTCGAACGCCCACCGGTAGCCGCCCGACCAGCCCAGCTGGCCGATGAACAGCTCGCCGGTCGACACCGCGGCGAGGGTGACGAGGGGATGCCGGTGCGGACCGCCCCGGTAGCGCCCGGCGACCACGGCACCGGTGTCCGGCAGGGCCTCCTCGGTCCACGCGCCCTCGTGCCCCCACCGGTCGTCGGCGAAGCGGCCGACCCGGAAGGCCGGCGCGCCGACCGCGTCGCCCGCGCGCTCGTACGCCGAGCGCCGCCACAGCACGCCGCTCCACGGATCGATCCGGGACAGGGCCATCGGCCGATCCCCCCGGTTGGTCACCGTCAACCAGCGGGCCAGCACCGCGGTGCCGTCCACCTCGGTGTGCACCACCACCCCGACCGGCCGGACCCGGTGGCGCAGCGCCAGGTGCAGGGTGACCGCGCCAGCCCGGTCGTCGCGCTCCACACCGAGGCAGTCCCAGCCGTCGGAGAGCTCGAAGCCGTCGCACTCCAGGCCGAACGCCTCGGTGCCGACCTGCGCGTCGGCGTCGTCGGCGTCGGGCCACGGGTCGGCCGCCATCGGGGTGAAGCCGGCCCCGTTCCAGCCCAGCCCCACCAGCCGGCCGCCGCGCAGCCCCTCGGAGTAGACGGTGGTGCCGCTGCGGAAGTGCATCGTCGGCTGCGCCGCAGCGCCGGCCGCCTCCGTCCGGTCGCTGCCCTCGCTGCCGTCCCCGACGGCGTTGCTGCCGCGGTCGTCCGCGCCGGCTGGCGTGCCGCCGGTCCCGCCGTCGTGGTCGTCGACCACGACGTCGCACCATGCGTACCGGGCGTCCTCGGTCACGCCGCGCCCCCGGCATCCGCGAGCACCGCGGCCGCCGCGGCCCGGTACCGCTCGAAGCGCCGGTCCGCCGCAGCCACGGCGGCCGGGGCGGGCTCGACGGTGCGGGTCGGGCCGGCCATCGCGGCGGCGACGGACCCCAGCTCGGCGCCCGTCGCCGCCGCAGCGGCCAGCACGGCGGCACCGGCGGCGGCGACGTCGACGCCCGGGTGCAGCACCAAGGGCCGCCCCAGGGCGTCGAGCCGGGCCCGCACCCACGCCGGGTCGAGCGCGGACACCCCGCCGACGTGCACCGGGCCGCGGCCGGCGCCGGCCGTCTCGAGCACGTGCCGGTCGGCGAGCGCCACACCGTCGAGCACCGCCCTGGCGAGCTCGGCCGGCCCGGTGGCCAGCGACACGTCGAGGAACCGGCCGCGCACCGCGGGCTGCCACAGCGGCGCCCGCTCGCCGTCCAGGTAGGGCAGGAAGAGCGGTACGGCCTCGGGGGCGGCGGTGCCGGCCGACGCCAGGACGTCCGGCACGTCCCGGCCGAGCAGCGCGGCCACCCACAGCAGCGCGGCGCCCGAGGTCTGCGTCGGCCCGTAGGTCACCGGCAGCGGGGCGTAGCTCGCCGGGATGTGCAGGACGGCGCCGGCCGGGTGCGGCGCGGCACCGGACACCCCGACGATGTCCGAGGTCCCGGTGTGCACGAAGGCGGTGGGGCCGCCGAACGCGCCCAGCGCCACCATCCCGGAGAGCGCATCGGTCCAGCCCACGGCCACCGGCACACCGGCGGGCAGCCCGGTGCGCCCCGCCCCCCGGCCGTCGACGGTGCCGAGCGCGCGCCACGGGTCCAGCCGCGGCGGCAGCAGCCGGACACCGCCGGCGCCGGCAGCCAGCACGGCGTCCACCGGCGCGCCGGTGTCGATGCGGCACAACCCCTTCGAGCTCCAGACGTCGGTCGCCGCCACCCCGGTCAGCGCGTAGCCGACGAAGTCCTTGGGCTGCAGCAGCCACCGGGCCCGGGCCAGCGCGTCCGGGTCGTGCCGGGCGACCCACCACAGCTTGGCCGGGAGGTAGGCCGGAGACCACGGCAGCGTCCCGCCCACCACCGGCTCCGGGACGCCGAGACTCTGCTCCAGCTCGGCGGCCTCGTCCACCGCACGCGAGTCCTGCCAGGTGAGCGCGCTGCGGGTGGGCCGCCGGTCGCCGTCGGCCAGCACCAGGGTCGGCGTGTGCCCGGCGACGCCGATGCCGGCGACGTCGTCGGCGCCGGTACCGGACCGCAGCGGCCCGAGATCCGCGACGGCCCGGGCCAGCGCATCCAGCCACTGCTCCGGGTCCTGCTCGGCCAGCCGGGGGCCGGGCGCGAGGGTCGGGTACTCCGCGCGGCCCGCGGAGACCGTGGTGCCCCGGGCATCGACCAGGACCGCCTTGACGCTCGAGGTGCCGACGTCGATCCCGACGTACCGGCTCACCGCGCCGGCGACCCGCCGGCGCGCAGGGCGTCACGGACGCCGCCCAGGCCGACCGCCCGCCGGGTGACCTCGGCGGTCCCGACGGTGCCGGCCGTGCCGAGCTCGCGGCCGACCGCGACCAGCGCCGCGCCGGCGTGGAACCACGGCCGCAGCGCGGCCTCGTCCGTGGAGATGCCGCCCGAGGCGACGAACTGCAGCCCGGGCAGCACGGGCACCAGGTCACGGATGTACTCGGGGCCGCCGATGCGGGCGGAGAAGATCTTGACGTAACGGGCGCCGCCGCTCTGCGCCGCGAAGCACTCGCTCGGCGTCAGCGCGCCGGGGACGGCGAGCAGACCGGTGTCCATCGCTGCGCGCAGGAATCCCGGGGGGTTGCAGAACGACACGGCGAAGGATGCGCCGACCTCGGCGGCGCGGTGCACCGACGCCGGGTCGGTGATCGTCCCGATCCCCACGGTCACGCCCTGCTCGACCAGTGCCCTGGCCACCTCGAAGACGCCCTCGGTCGACATGGTGATCTCGACCAGGTGCAGCCCCCCGGCGTGCAACGCGACCGCGGTCTCGTACACCTCCTGCGCCTGGTACCGCAGCACCGGGACCACCCACTGGTCCGCCAAGGCGTCGCGTAACGACTGGGTACCGACGGCGGCGTCGCCGTTTGACAAGGCTTGCATATTGTCGACAATAAACGAGCACTCGGCCGCCGGCCAAGCGCCACGCAGCGGCCGCGGCCAGTACCGACCGTCTCTCTCCCCCCGAAGGCCCGCATCGTCGGGCGAACCAGCCTGCAGGAGGCAACATGCGCAACACCGGCGTTGGGCAGGGCAACCCCACCGAGCCGTCCGGCGTCGGCCGGCGGACGTTCCTCCGCGGGGTCGCCGGCCTGGGTGCCGCCGGCCTGGCCGGCGGGTTGCTCAGCGCCTGTGGTTCCGACAGCGGCGGCGGGTCCTCGTCGTCGGCGTCCTCGTCTTCGGGCTCGTCGTCCTCGTCGGCGGCAGCCGGGGGCAGCACCGGCTCGGCCTCGTCGAGCTCGTCGTCCACCGGGGGCGGCGGTGGCGGCGGCGGCACGCTGACCGTCATGCTGGCGTCCTGGGTCGACCCCGGGTTCCTCAACGACGTGTTCCAGAACTCGGCGGCCAAGAAGATCGGCGCCAAGCTCAAGGTCGTCACCGTCGACGACGGCACCTACCCGGCCCAGGCCGCGGCCGCGCAGAAGTCCGGGAACCCGCCGGACGTGATCTTCTGGACGGCGCAGGGCATCACCGGCCTGCAGGGCGCCGGCGTGAAGCTGCTGGCGCTGGACGACTACATCAAGACCGAGGACAAGTCCGCCTTCTACGAGCAGGACTACGCGGCGAACACCATCGACGGCAAGGTCTACGGGCTCGGCTTCCGCTGCAACTGCCGCGGCATCGTCTACCACGCCGACTACGCCAAGGCCGCCGGGCTGACCACCCCGGCCACCTGGACCTTCGACGAGTTCGGCCAGTGGGCCGCCAAGCTCAACACCGACGGGCACGTCGGTTTCGGCTTCGAAGCCAAGTCCGGCGACGGCCGGTCGTCGTCCAACTTCCTGCCGCTGATCTGGTCGACCGGCGCACCGATGGTCACCGGCGGCCCCGGCACGTGGAAGATCGGCCCGTCGCAGGAGCAGTTCCAGCAGGTCATGCAGTTCTACTACGACACCGTCAACACCTGGCACTGCTCGCCCAAGGCCGTCGGGACGTGGGGCTACCCGGAGACGGACGGCAACTTCTCCAAGGGCAGCCTGGCGTCGTACTCCGCCGGGCCGTTCGTGGTGCCGAACTCGCAGAAGTACCCGAACACCCTGAAGAACCTGGCGGTGGCGCCGGTTCCGCACGCCACCAAGCAGACCACCTTCTGGGAGGAGCACGCCCTCTTCATCCACGCCGACTCCAAGCAGCAGGACCTGGCCTGGCAGTTCATCGAGGCCATGCGCAGCGAGGAGACGCAGAAGCTCATCGTCGGCCGGACCGGTGACGCGCAGCTGGCCGTCCGCAAGTCGGCGAACGCGGCGATCACCGATCCGTTCCTGAAGTCGTTCGGCACGCTGCTCGACGACGCCCAGGTGCCGGAGCCGGTGGCCATCGCCCCGATCATGAACAACGCCGTGCTGCCCGCCATCCAGCAGGTGACGCTGAACGGAACGTCCGCGGCGGATGCGGCGAAGTCGCTGATCACCAACATGCAGGCCCAGCTGGACCTGATCAACAAGAACGGCTGATGCCCGTGGTGGCAACGACGTCCACCGATGCCGGCCGGGTCCGGGACGTGCGCGTCGACGCACGCCCGGTCCCGCGCCGGGGCGGCTCGACGCGGCGGACCGGTGTCTACCTGCTGCTGATCGTCCCGGCGGTGGTGCTGATCGGCGCGCTGG
The DNA here is from genome assembly GCF_014646215.1 of Nakamurella endophytica. Taxonomy (GTDB): domain Bacteria; phylum Actinomycetota; class Actinomycetes; order Mycobacteriales; family Nakamurellaceae; genus Nakamurella; species Nakamurella endophytica. Next base: position 506,820 of record NZ_BMNA01000003.1, on the reverse strand, counting down.
TGGTCTACCCGATCGTCCGCAGCATCCTGACCAGCTTCCAGGCCGCGGACACCGGCCGGTACGTGGGCCTGGAGAACTACCGCCGGTTCTTCACCGATCCCAACTCGGCCTCGATCGTGGCGCACACCTTCGTGCGCGGCATCGGCGGCGTCGTGCCCAGCTACCTGCTCGGCATGTTCGCGGCACTGTCCCTGCACCAACGGATCCGGGGCCGCACCGCGCTGCGGGTGCTGGCCCTGGTGCCGTTCGTGATCTCGGCGCCGGTCGGTCTGAACATGTGGCGGCTGCTGCTCGACCCGGCCACCGGCGTCCCGGCCGCGCTGGGCTGGAACCTCGGTGACCCGCTCGCCGACCCGAAGACCGTGTGGGTCGTCCTGCTGCTGATCAACACCTGGGCGTCGTTCCAGTTCTACACCATCGTGCTGCTGGCGGGTCTTGCCCGGATTCCCGACGAGCTGTACGAGGTGGCCGCCACGGACGGCGCCACCCGCTGGCAGCGGTTCCGGTTCGTCACCCTGCCCGGCCTGGGCGCGGTCAGCGTGCTGGCCTGCACCGTGCACTTCATGGGCAGCTTCCAGGAGTTCAACCTGATCTACATCCTGACCGGCGGCGGCCCGGCGGGAGTGACCAGGACGCTGGCGACGTACTCCTACGAGCAGGCGTTCTCGAACTACGACACCGGTTACGCCACCGCGCTGACCACCATCAGCATGCTGATCATGCTGCTGTTCCTGGCGGTGGCGTACGTGGTGGGCAGGGTGCTGCTGGCGGCCGCCCGGGCGGCGAGGCCGGCGGACCGGATGACGCTGCTGGCGCGGACGACCTACCAGCGCCGGCAGCGCCGGGACGCCGCGGACCGCGCCGCCGGGCGGATGCCGCGCCGCTCGCACCTGCGGGACAGCCTGGTGCTGCCGTACATCGGCGCGGTGGTCGTCGTGCTGATCGCGCTGGCGCCGATCCTGTTCATGGTCTCCCGGTCCCTCGACGGGACACCGGGTGGTCTGGAGACGGTCTCGATCATCCCGCGGCAGTGGACCCTGTCCAACTACGGCACCGTGCTCTCCAGCCCGGACCTGTGGAGCAAGGACAACCTGCTCACCCCGCCGCTGGCGTTCAACTTCCTGAACAGCATCCTGGTCACCGCGGCGACCACCCTGCTGGTGCTGCTGGTCAGCATGGTCGCCGGCTACGCGCTCTCCCGCTGGCAGTCCGCGTGGACGCGGCTGCTGCTGGTGGTGCTGCTGGTGGTGCAGCTGGTGCCGGCGATCGTGCTGGTCTTCCCGCTGTACGACTTCTTCGCCCAGATCGGCCTGCTCGGGACGCTGACCGGTCTGGTGCTGGCCCTGTCGGCGACCTTCCTGCCGCTGTCCACCCTGCTGTTCAAGGTGTTCTTCGACGGGATCCCGAGGGAGATCGAGGAGTCGGCCGCCATCGACGGCGCCGGCACGCTGCGGATCCTGTTCCAGATCGTCCGCCCGCTGGCCGGTCCGGTGATCGGGTCGGTGGCGGCGTTCACGTTGATCAACTGCTGGAACGAGTACCTGTTCGGCGCCACGTTGATCAGCGACGGCGCCAAGCGGACCTTTCCACCCGCGCTGCAGCAGTACATGTCCTCGTACGCGTTCTCGTCGTATGCGTCGCCGGGCATGCAAGCCGTGTTCCTGCTCATCCCGATCTTCGCGGCCATCGTGCTGCTGTCCCTCACCCAGCGGCACCTGGCCGCTGCCTACCAGGGCGGGGCGGTCAAGGGATGACCGCCACCGCGCCCACGGAACCGGAGACCTCCATGACACTGCCCAGGATCGCGGTCGCCGAGGGCGCGCTCGCGGGCCTCGACGACCTGATCGACGGACTGCGCGGCACGGCGGAGGTGCGCACCGGCCCGGTCGGCACACCGGACGAGGTCGCCGCACTGACCGACGGCGCGGACGGGCTGGTGGTGAGCCTGCAGCGACTGACCGACGCGCACATCGCCGCTCTGGGCCGCTCCGTACGGGTCATCGGCCGGGCCGGCGTCGGGCTGGACACCATCGACCTGGACGCGGCGCGCGCCCGGTCGGTCGCCGTCGTCTACCAGCCGGACTACGCCACCAACGAGGTGGCCGACCAGGCCATGGCGTTGCTGCTCGGCGCCCACCGCCGGGTGGTGCAGGCCGATCGTGCGGTCCGCGAGCAGGGCTGGTGCGGCGGAACGGATCTCGGACCGATCCCGGCACTGCAGGAGTGCACCGCCGGGGTCGTCGGGACCGGCCGGATCGGCCGGGCGGTGATCGCGCGGATCCGGCCCTTCGTCCGGGACGTCCTGGCCTACGACGTCGTGGACAGCTCGCCCGGCGAGGACTTCGAGCGCGTCTCCGACCTGGGCGAGCTGCTGCGGCGGGCCCACGTCGTGTCGCTGCACGTCCCGCTGACCCCGGACACCCACCACCTGATCGATGCCGGCCGGCTGCGCCGGATGCCGCCGGGCGCCGTCCTGGTCAACGTCTCCCGCGGCGGTCTGGTCGACGAGGCCGCGCTCGCCGCCGCCCTGCACGCCGGCATCATCGGCGCCGCGGGTCTCGACGTCTTCGAGCAGGAGCCGCTGCCCGCGGACTCCCCGCTGCGGGACGCACCGAACCTCGTGCTGTCGCCGCACATCGCGTGGTACTCGTCGGAGTCCGCGCCGCGGCTGGCGTCCCGCACCATGACGGACGTCCTCGCCGTGACCCTCGGGAACCGGCCGGAGCACGGCAGTTTCGCCGTGGACCCGCAGCGACCGGCGGTCGCGGCCAGCTGACCGGCGGGTGGCCGGGCCGGATGGAGCCGGCCCGGCCACCCCGGCTCACATCAGCCGCACGGTGAGGCCGCCGTCCACCACCATCGCCGACCCGGTGACGAACGAGGCGGCCGGCGACACCAGAAACGCCACCGCACCGGCGATCTCGACGGGCTGCGCCATCCTGCCCAGCGCTCCGGACGGCGGGTGCACCTCGACGTGGTCCCGGGCGATGGCAGCACCGTGCCGGGCGGACATCGCGGTGTCCACGCTGCCGACCACGACGGCGTTGACCCGCACCCCGTCGTCGGCGTAGTCGACCGCCATCTGCCGGGTCAGCGCCAGCAGGGCGCCCTTGGTGGCGGCGTAGGCGGCGGTGCGCGGCACGGACGCCACCGCGTGTACCGAGGACATCGTGACGATGCTGGAGCCGGGCCGGCTGCGCAGCGCGGGCAGGCAGGCCCGGGACAGCAGGAACGGCCCGGTCAGGTTGACGGCCAGCATCCGGTGCCAGACGTCGTCCGGGGTGTCGTGCACCGCGAAACACTCGAGCAGGCCGGCATTGTTGACCAGCACGTCGATCCCGCCGAACCGCTGCACGACGCCGTCGACGCAGCGCTGCACCGCCGCCCCGTCGGTGATGTCGACGTCCAGGCACTCCGCCGCACCGGCCACGGGTTCGGGGTGCCGCAGGTCCAGCGAGACCACCTGGTGGCCGTCCGCGGCCAGCCGCTCGACCACCGCTCGGCCGATCCCGCCGGCACCGCCGGTGACCACGGCCACCCTGGGTCCGGCGTCCGAGGACCGGCGGGCGGGGGCCGGCGGTGTCGACCCGCCGGACGGATCGGCCGCCGTCACGTCAGCAGGAAGGACTTGGCCACCTGGACGATCTCGGCCGCGTCCGGACCTGCGGGATCCTCCGCGGTCAGCTGGTTGATGATGCGCGTGTAGGCGCTGGTGATGTGGAACCGGATGGCGGCCGTCGCCGGCCGTTCCTTGCCGCCCCGGATGAGATCGAGGATCTCCTGGTGGCCGCCCACGGTCGCGACCCGCCAGTCGGCGTTCGCGATGTTGCGGCTGCACAGGAACCAGTAGACCTGCATGCGGATCGCCCGCCAGCTGGCGTACAGCCGCTCGTGGTGCGCCGCCCGGAAGATGGCGTCGTGGAACTCGACGTCGAGCCGGGCCGCCTCCTGCTCGGTCAGCCGCCGCCGCAGGCCGGACCGCAGGTCCGACAGCGACGCGTCCACCGCGTCCAGGTCGGCCGCGTCCCCCCGCCGGATGGCCAGCCGGACGGCCAGCTCCTCGATGGACAGCCGCAGGCTGTACACCTCACCGAGATCGTCCAGGGACAGCTCGACCACCTTGGCCCCGCGGTGACTCTCCCTGCTGACCAGGCCTTCTCGCTCCAGGATGATGAACGCGTCACGCACCGGACCGCGGCTCACCCGCAGCCGCTCGGAGATGTCCTCCTCGCGCAGCGGCTGGCCGGGCTTCAACTCGTCCGACAGGATCGCCTCGCGCAGTCGCTCCGCCACGACGTCACCCAGCGAGACCCGGGGCGCGGCTGCATCGAGCAGTCGCCCCGGGGCGGACCTGGACCGGTCGGCGACCGCCGGGGCGGCGCGGTGAGCGGGCATCGCGGCTCCATCACGGACGATTGCGAACAAGCCGACACGGGTGCGACGAGTGTAGGGCGCCGGTCCCCGCGGGAGCGAGGACGTGGACGACCGATACCCGTTCGCCGGTGGCCCGACACCCCGACCGGGCCCGGACCACCGCTCCTCGCGCACTGTGCCGCGTCGTACCGTAAACTGTCAACAATGAGGCCGGTGTCGCCGCGGTGAGGTCCACCCGTCCTCCGCACCCCCCGCCGGAGCCGGGATCCGGCCGTGCCGGGCACCTCCCCGCGCGGCACCGGGCCGTCTGCGGCGCCACCGCGCTCGCCGCGCCCCGGCCGGACCGCGACGGCTGCCGCCGGGTCCCGGTCCGGTCCCCGGCGGCCGCCGGCAGACCCACCGACCACCGCACCTCACGAGGAGAGCCATGAGCCCGCTGCCCGTCGACCGGCCCGGAAAGATCATCGCGGTCGGCCTGAACTACCGCGACCACGCCGCGGAGTCCGAGGCCTCGCTGCCCGCCTCGCCGATCATGTTCGCCAAGTGGACGACCTGCCTGATCGCCTCCGGCGACCCGATCCTCATCCCGGCCGGCATCGACGAGGTCGACTGGGAGGCAGAACTCGCGGTGGTGATCGGCCGCACCGCCAAGGACGTCGCGGTCGAGGACGCGCTCAGCTACGTCTCCGGGTACACGTGCATGAACGACGTGAGCGCGCGCCGCCGGCAGCGCGACGACCAGCAGTGGACGCCGTCCAAGTCCTTCGACACCTTCGGGCCCATCGGGCCGGTGGTGGTCCCCGCGGACCGGATCCCGGATCCGCAGGACCTGCAGGTGATCTCCAGGGTCAACGGCACCGTCATGCAGTCGTCGTCCACCCGCGACATGATCTTCACGGTGGCGCAGCTCATCGCGCACGCCTCGATCGGCACCACCCTCGAACCGGGCGACATCCTCTCGACCGGCACGCCGTCGGGCGTGGGCGCGTTCCGGCCCGACCCGATCTTCCTCAAGGACGGCGACGTCGTGGAGATCGAGGTGGAGGGCATCGGCGTGCTCACGAACCCGGTGGTGCAGCTGTGACCGGTCCCGCCCGGCCGGCCGCCGCGCTCACCGTGGTGACCGGCGCCGCCTCCGGCATCGGCCGGGCGACGGCGTCCGCGCTGGCCGAGGCGGGACATCGACTGCTGCTGCTGGACCGGGACGCCACACCGCTCGCCGCGGTGGCCGGCGGGACCGGTGGCACCGCGCTCGCCGTGGACCTGGCCGACGGTCCGGCCACCGACGCACTGGTCCGCGAGGCGCTGGCCGGCACCCCGGTGGACGTCCTGGTGAACTGCGCGGGCGTGGGCTGGCCCGCGGACACGGCCGAGACGACGGACGAGCTGTGGGAGACCACGCTGGCGGTCAACCTCTCCGGCACCTTCCGGATGTGCCGGCTGGTGCTGCCCGGCATGGTCGAGCGCGGCCGCGGGGTGATCGCCAACGTCGCGTCGGCCGGCGCCCTCGTCGGCCTGCGCCGGCGGGTCGCCTACTGCGCGTCCAAGGCCGGCGTCCTCGGCCTGACCCGGGCCCTGGCCGCCGACCACGCCGGCCAGGGCGTCCGGGTGTTCGCCGTCTGCCCCGGCACCGTCGACACGCCGTGGGTGGACCGGATGGTGCACGACGAGCCCGACCCGGAGGCGGTCCGCCGGCGCATGCGCGAGCGGCAGCTCGACGGCCGGCTCGGGTCGCCGGAGGAGGTCGCCGGCTGGATCGCCTTCGCCGTGTCCGACCAGGGCCGCTTCCTCAACGGCGCACCGCTGGTCATCGACGGCGGGCTCACCGCGGTCTGACCCGGCGCGGGCTCACCCGACCGCGGCGGCCACCCCGGGGACGTCCTCGAGCCGCTCCCACACCGGGATCCCGCGCCGGCGGGCGATCGCCACGTCCTGGTCCGCGCCGGTCGACTCGCCGGGCAACCGCAACACGCCGTCGCAGTGCTCGAGCAGCCGTTGCGCCGTCGGGTAGAGCACGTCGGCGGCACGCGGGTCCAGCACGCTGGTCGCGCCCGTGCCCCGGAGCACGGGCAGCGCCACCCACTCGCCGATCATCGGGACGTGGCCGGCCGCGAAGAGCGGCCAGGCCGCCTCCTCGAGCGTCGCCAGGTTCCGCGCCATGAGCTCGGGGTCGTCGCCGGTGCCGGACCGGTAGGGACCGGCGATCAGGATCATCATCGGTGTCGTCATGCGGCCGACGCTATCGCATCATCGGGTAGCTTCGTGCACAATCGTGCAACAACTGGAGGACATCGTGCTGACCGCGGAGCGCAAGGAACTCCTGCTGGGCCGGCTGCGCACCGACGGCAAGATCGTCGCCAAGGACCTGGCAGGCGAGCTGGGCCTGTCCGAGGACACCCTGCGCCGCGACCTGCGCGAACTCGCCGCGGCCGGGCTGTGCGAGCGGGTCTACGGCGGCGCCCTACCGGTGTCGCCCGCGCTCGCGGACCTCTCGACGCGAGCCGGCGTCGCCGTGGAGAGCAAGCGCCGCGTCGCCGGGCACGCCGTGCAGCTGGTGGAGCCGGGCTGCACGGTCCTGCTGGACGGGGGCACCACCTCGCTGGCGGTCGCGCGGGCCCTGCCCAGGGACCTGTCCTGCACGGTCGTCACCCACAGCCCGACGATCGCCGCTGCGCTGCTCGAGCACCCGTCCGTCGAGATCCACCTGCTCGGCGGGCGGATCTTCAAGCACTCGGCGGTGGCCTGCGGAGCGGCGGCGGCCGAGGCGGCCGCCGCCGTCTCCGCCGACGTGTTCCTGCTCGGGGTGACCGGCGTGCACGCCCGGGCCGGCTTGACCACCGGCGACGCCGAGGAGGCGGCGATGAAGCGCACGCTGGCCGGGCGGGCCGCCGAGACCTGGGTGCTGGCCAGTGCCGAGAAGATCGGCACGGCCTCCCGCTACCGGGTGCTGCCGCTGTCCGGGGTGACCGGGATCCTGGCCGACCCGGACGCCGGCGCCGGCGCCCTGGGCGAGCTGTCGGGGGCCGGTGCCCGCGTCGTCACCGTGCGGTGACCGGACCACCGGCCGCCGCCGGGTCCGTGGCACGGGCCGCCGCGGCCTCCGCCCGCAGGTCGTCCCAACGCACCAGCGCCACCCCGGCGACGATGAGTCCGCCGCCGACCAGCTGGACCGGCGCGGGCAGCTGACCCAGGAACAGCCACGCGAACAGCACCGCGAAGAGCAGCTCGCTGAGCCCGAGGAAGGACGCCACCGTGGCGCCGAGCCGGCGGGCGGCGGCAATCCCCGCCGCGTACGCGACGACCGCGGCGACCATCGACAGCCCCAGGATCGGCACCACGACGTGGACCTCGGCGTGCAGCAGCTGTACCCGACCCGCTCCCACGTGGAAGGGCAGCGCACCGACCAGGGCCAGCAGGCCCAGGGTCAGCGCACCGACGGCCATCCCGGCCCAGGCGAGCACCATCGGCGGCAGCGGATCCTCGTCGCTCGCCGACAGCAGGAAGTAGGTGGCCAGGCCGACCGCCGCGAGCAGCCCCCACACCACGCCGACGGGATCGACCCGGGTGTCGCCGAGCACGTCGAGCACCAGCACCAGCCCCACCAGGGCGACCAGCGAGCCGGCCGTGGTGAGCCGCCGCGGTCGCCGCCCGTGCCGCAGCCAGAGCCAGCCGACGATCAGCACGATCCCCAGGTACTCCAGCAGCAGCGCGATGCCGACCGAGACGTGCTCGATGGCGTTGAAGTAGGCGAGCTGGCACCCGGCGACGGCGACCAGGCCGAAGGCCACCACCGGACCGGCGGCCGCGCGCAGCCGGTGCCACTGTCCCCGCAGCTGCAGCACGGCCGGCACGGTCAGCAGCAGCGCCGCCACCGCGATCCGCACCGTCACCGCAGCCGCGGGGCTCCAGCCGGCCGAGATCAGCGACGCGGCGAAGGTGCCGGAGGTGGCGAAGGTGGCGCCCGACAACAGCGCCAGCCCCAGGCCCGCTCCGCCTCTACCGTGAGCCATGACACCCCTCTCGCCGGGACCGCCCGCACGGTCCGCACGGGAATGCACGACACCCTGTAAGGAGCTAAGAAGGGTGACGGCCGTGACAGTATCGGCTCCTCCTGAAAGGGGTCAAGATGCTTTTCGCCCATGACACGGAGGTCGCACTCGGGGCGGCGTGCGGCCTGGTGAACACCGGCCGGCAGCCGACGGACGAGCTGGCGGACCCGGCGGACCTGGACCGGTTCGTCGAGCGCTGGCGGTTCACCGGGTCCAGGACGCACGACGCCGCGGAACTCGACGCCGTGCGGGCGCTCCGCCCGCGACTGGAGCGGCTGTGGTCGGTCGGCGAGGACGAGGCCGTGGACATCGTCAACGGCCTGCTGCGTGAGGGCGGTGCGTTGCCCCAGCTGGTCCGGCACGACGGCTGGGACTACCACCTGCACGCCACCCCGCCGGACGCGCCGCTGGCCGACCGGATGGCCGTGGAGGCCGCCATGGCGTTCGTCGACGTCCTCCGGATGGGCGAGCTCGGCCGGCTCGGCATCTGCGACGCGGCCTCCTGCCAGGACGTCCTCGTCGACCTGTCGAAGAACCGCTCCCGCCGGTTCTGCAGCACCAGCTGCGCCAACCGCACCAACGTCACCGCCTACCGGGCCCGGCGGGCGGGGTCGCCGCGCCCGCAGTGACCCCTGATCCCGGACCGGCGCGGCCCGGTCCGGTCCGCCCGGCGCGCGGCGGACCGCCACCCCCGGCCGTCGCGACCGTGAGCCCCGCCACCGGTGAGCCGACCCGTCCCGACGAGCGGTTTCGGTAGGCTGGTGCGTTGGGTCGTGGGGTTCCGAGCCGGGGAGCCACCACTCGTCGCGGCCCGTCCCGCCGGTCGCCGGGCCTGCGGGGGGACCGCCCACCGACTGTCGGAGGTACGTCGCACATGAAGCTCCTCGTCCAGATCCCCTGCCTCAACGAGGAGCAGACGCTGCCGGCGGTCATCACCTCCATCCCGAAGCAGATCCCCGGGATCGACGTCATCGAGATCCTGGTGATCGACGACGGTTCCACGGACCGCACCGTCGAGGTGGCGCAGCAGCTCGGCGTCAAGCACATCGTCCGGCACACCCGGAACATGGGCCTGGCGCGCTCGTTCCGCGACGGCATCGACTACGCGATGGCGCAGGGCGCGGACATCGTCGTCAACACCGACGGCGACAACCAGTACCCGCAGGAGCGCATCGCCGACCTGGTGCAGCCGATCATCCACGGCACCGCGGACATCGTCATCGGCGACCGGCAGACCGCCACCATCGCCCACTTCTCGCCGTTCAAGAAGCGCATGCAGGCCTTCGGCAGCGGCGTGGTGAACCGGGCGGCGGGCACCAAGCTGCCCGACGCGGCCAGCGGCTTCCGGGCCTACTCGCGGGCGTCGCTGTTCCGGCTCAACATCATCACGCAGTTCAGCTACTGCATGGAGACGATCATCCAGGCGGGCAACCGCCGGCTGCGGATCGCCAGCGTGCCGATCGAGACGAACGCCAAGACCCGCGAGTCCCGGCTGTTCAAGAACATCTGGCACCACATGTTCAAGTCGGCCGCCGCGATCGTCCGCAGCACCCTGATGTTCCGGCCGTACACGATCCTGACCACGCTGGGCTTCGTCTGCCTCATCGCCGGCCTGGTGCCGTTCGTGCGCTTCGCGTTCTTCGCGTTCACCGGCCGCAGCGACGGGCACATCCAGTCGCTGATCCTGGGCAGCTCGATCCTGATCGCGTCGCTGTTCTGCTTCGCCCTGCTGGTGATCGTCGACCTGTTGCGCACCAACCGGATCCTCGTCGAGGAGACGCTGGAGCGGATCAAGCACATGCAGTACCCGACGCCCGCCTCCGAGCACGGGTTCGACCCCATGGAGCTGCACGCCGAGCAGTACCAGGTGGTCTCGCCGGTGGTCCGCCCGCGGTCGGTGACCGCCGCCCTGAGCGAGGCCAACGGCATGCCGGCGCAGCACCTCACCGGTCGCGAGGCCCGCTGACCGTCCCGCCGCGCACCACTCGCTGACAGCCGCCCCGCACCCCGCCGGGCGGCTGTCGCGTTTCCCGGGTGTGCCGGTCGGTCCGTCAGGCGCGGGCAGGCCGGGGGCCGGGCCGGTCGTCCGGCGAGAGCGGCACCCGCCGGTCCGCATGGGCCGGCCGGCGCGGGGGAACCGTCCACCGGTCCCGACACAGGAGGTGCCGCCCATGAAGGCGATGGTCTACCGCGGGCCCTACAAGATCCGGGTCGAGGAGAAGCCCGAGCCGATCATCGAGCACCCGAACGACGCGATCGTCAAGGTCACGCTCGCCGCCATCTGCGGCTCGGACCTGCACCTGTACCACGGGATGATGCCGGACACCCGGGTCGGCATGACGTTCGGGCACGAGTTCATCGGCGTCGTCGAGCGGGTCGGCCCGTCGGTGCAGAACCTGCAGCCCGGCGACCGGGTCATGGTGCCGTTCAACGTCTACTGCGGGTCCTGCTACTTCTGCGCGCGCGGCCTGTACGCCAACTGCCACAACGTGAACCCGAACGCGACCGCGGTCGGCGGGATCTACGGCTACTCCTACACCTGCGGCGGGTACGACGGCGGCCAGGCCGAGTACGTCCGGGTGCCGTTCGCCGACGTGGGTCCCGCCCGCATCCCGGACTGGATGTCCGACGAGGACGCGGTGCTGCTCACCGACGCCATGTCCACCGGCTACTTCGGCGCGCAGCTCGGGGACATCGTCGAGGGCGACACCGTCGTCGTCTTCGGAGCCGGCCCGGTCGGCCTGTACGCGGCCCGGTCGGCCTGGCTGATGGGCGCGGGCCGGGTCATCGTCGTCGACCACCTCGAGTACCGGCTGGAGAAGGCGCGCACCTGGGCCTTCGCCGAGACCCGCAACTTCGCCGAGTACGACGACATCGTCGTCGAGCTCAAGCGCAGCACCGGCCATCTCGGCGCGGACGTGGCCATCGACGCGGTCGGCGCGGAGGCGGACGGCAACTTCCTGCAGCACGTCACGGCCGCCAAGCTCAAGCTGCAGGGCGGCTCCCCGATCGCCTTGAACTGGGCGATCGACGGTGTCCGCAAGGGCGGGACGATCTCGGTGATGGGCGCCTACGGGCCCATCTTCAGCGCGGTGAAGTTCGGCGACGCGATGAACAAGGGCCTGACGCTGCGGATGAACCAGTGCCCGGTCAAGCGCCAATGGCCCCGGCTCTTCGAGCACATCCGCAACGGATACCTCTCGCCCAGCGAGATCGTCACGCACCGCTTCCCGCTGGAGCACATCGCCGAGGGCTACCACACGTTCTCGGCCAAGCTGGACGGCTGCATCAAGACCCTGATCGTGCCCTGACGGCCCGAGCGGAAGGACTGCGATGACCTACACCGCCGACAAGCCGGCGCTGGCACCGTCCAGCGACGAGTTGCGTGCCCGGATCCCCGGCTGGGGAGCCGATCTCGATCCGAAGGACCGCCCGGCCGTGCCGCGCGAGCGGTTCGACCGCGCGGCGAGCGGCGCGCACTGGGACTTCCCCGACCGGCAGCCCGAGAAGGAGCCCCGGGAACGGTCGATCGAGCACGGCATGCTGCCCCCGGTGTTCGGGACGTCGGTCCCGTTGCGCGGGGCGTCCGGTGCCCTCCGCCGGTACGCGTACGCCCGGTACAGCGAGGGCAGGGCCGCGCACTGGCTGCTGCTGGTGCTGGCCGACCGGGTCGACGCCTGGGAGAGTCACCTGGCCTCGCTCGCCACGCTGCGGCCGGACAACCCCATCACCCAGACCGGGGTGCTCAGCGAGGTGCGCCACCACCCGCTGGCCTCCCGGCGCGGCACCCGCGTCGACCGGTCGCACACCTGGATGGACCCGGTCCTGGTCGCCGGCCCGTGGGCGCTGGTCGGCGGGACGGCCGTGCTCGCGGTCCGCCGGGTGCTCGGCCGGGGCTCCCGCCGCCGCCGCTGACCCGGCCGGTCAGTCCGGGCGCCGGGCGAACACCCGGGCCTGCGGCACGTCCGCGGCGTGGTCGCGCAGCGCCTGCAGGTCGACGGTCAGCCCGGCACCGGTCAGCCACTCGGCCAGCTGCTCGGGGGTGCGGCGGTGCACCCAGAGGTCCATGGGGTGGCCGCCGTAGCCCTCGAGCTTGTGCGACGAGCGGACGCCGACGTGGAAACCCAGCAGCACCACCCCGCCCGGGCGGAGCATCCGCGCCCAGCGCCGGAGCACCCGCACCGCGTCGTCGTCCGGGACGTGGATGAGCGAGTACCACGACACGATGCCGCCCAGCGAGGCGTCGGGGAACTCGACCTCGGTCATCGAGCCGACCTCGAACGGCACGCCCGGGTGGTCGCGCCGGGCCAGGGCGATCATCGCCGGCGAGAGGTCCAGCCCGCGGGCGTCGACGCCGAGGTCGCGCAGGGTGCCGGTCAGCTCGCCCGGTCCGCACCCCATGTCGAGCACCGGCCCGCCGCCGCCGGCCTGTACCAGCGCCACGAAGAGCTCGAGCAGTGCCCGGTCGTAGGAGTCGGCCGCCGTCCGGCCGCGGACGAAGTCGGCGTAGGCGGCGGCCACCGTGTCGTAGGAGGTGCGGGTCCGCGCCAGCCAGTCCTGCGGTCCCATCCGGCCACCGTACGGGCGGCGACGGGCGGCGACGGCCGTGGTCCCGGCGGCACGCGCCGGTTCGCCGTCCGGCGGCCGGCGTCAGCCGGCGAGCTGCCGCACCGCCATGCCGAACAGCCAGGGCACCCGCCGGGCGGCCGGCACGATGGTGCGTCGCAGCGCCGGCCGGGACGACGACCAGAGCAAGGTCTCGGTCAGCCAGCGGTAGCGCCGGGTGGCCGCCCGCCAGCGGTCCTCGTAGTCCTCGGGGCGGCCGGTCGCCAGGCACCCGGCCGCCGCGGACGCGCTCGCCACCGCGACCGCGATGCCCTCACCGGTCAGCGCGTCGACGTACCCGGCGGCGTCGCCGACCAGCAGCACCCGCCCGGCGACGCGGCGGGCCGACCGCTGCCGCAGCCGGCCGGCACCGCGCACCCGGCCCACGGACGGGGCGCCGGCGAGGCGTCCGACCAGCTGCGGGAACCGCGCCAGGTGGTCCTCGAACGAGCCGCGGTCGGTGCTGAGCACCGCCACCCCGACCAGATCCGGGCCGACCGGCGTCACGTAGGCCTCGGCTCCGGCCGCCCAGTGCACCTCGACCAGGTCCGTCCACGGCCGGACGGCGAAGTGCCGGCGCTGCCCCCACCGGCCCGGTCCGCCGCCCGGGACGTCCAGGCCCAGGCTGCGCCGCACCGGCGAGTGCAGGCCGTCGGCGGCCACCAGGTACCGGGCGGTCGACCCGCCGGCCCGCACCGTGTCGCCGTCCTGCTCGACGGCGCCCACCGCGGCCTGCCGGACGTCGATGCCGCGCCCGGCGACCGCGGCCATCAGGGCGTCGTGCAGCTCCGTCCGCCGGACCCCGGCGCCGGGCGCGCCGGCGAACCGGGCCTCGGCCAGGTTCCGGCCGTCCAGGTACCGGATGCCGGCGAACGGCCGGCCGGCGACCTGCACGCCCAGCTCGCGCAGCGCCCGGACGGCGCCGGGCATCAGGCCCTCGCCGCAGGCCTTGTCGATCGGCGCCGGGCGGGACTCGAGCACCGACACCGACAGGCCCAGCCGTTCCGCGGCCAGCGCGGTGGCCAGTCCCGCCGGCCCGGCCCCGACCACCAGGACGTCGATCACGCCGGAACGCCGGGCACGGCCGACGCTCCTGCCAGTGCCCGGTCCTCGGTGCGGATCCGGACGCGCAGCAGCGCCAGGTTCGCCACCGTGAAGACGGCCGCCGTCAGCCACGCCGTGTGCACCAGCGACAGCGCGACCCCCTCCACCGCCACGGCCAGGTAGTTGGGGTGCCGCAGCCACCGGTAGGGGCCGGTCGCGACCAGCGGCGCGCCGGGCAGCACGATCACCCGGGTCGTCCAGCGCTCGCCGAGGGAGCGGATGCACCACACCCGCACCGCCTGCGCCCCGGCCAGCAGCACCAGCATCGGCCAGCCCAGCCACGGCACGAACGGCCGGTGCGCGACCAGCACCTCGACGATGCAGCCCAGCAGCAGGGCCGTGTGCAACGCCACCATCACCGGGTAGTGACCCCGGCCCACCTCGTAGCCGCCACGGGCGCGGGCCGCCCGCTCGTGCCGCCGGGACAGCGACAGCTCCGCCAGGCGCTGCGCCGCCACGGCCAGCACCAGCACCAGGTACGCGACGACGGAACCGGTCACGGCGGTCAGCAGCGCAGCAGCACGAGCTCGGAGCAGAACCCCGGGCCCATGGCCATCATCAGGCCGGGCGTGCCCGGCGCCGGGGACCGCTTGACCAGGGTGTCCCGCAGCACGTGCAGCACGGAGACCGACGACATGTTGCCGGCCTCGGCCAGCGACCGCCAGGTCATCTCGAGGGCGTCGGAGGGCAGGTCGAGCTCGTCCTGGATGGCCTCGATCACCTTGGGGCCGCCGGGGTGCGACACCCACGCCCCGACGTCCGCCGGGCGCAGCCCGTGGTCGCCGAGGAATCCGCGCACGTCGGCGCCGAGGTACCGGCGGACCAGCACGGGCACCTGCGCGTCCAGCACGATGGTCAGGCCGTGCGCCCCGATGTCCCAGCCCATCGTCCGCCCGGTGTCCGGGTAGAGGTGGCTGCGGCTGTCCACCACCTGCGGCCCGGCCAGGCCGCGGCGGGCGGCGGCCTCCGCGCCGACCGCGACCACCGCGGCGGCGCCGTCCCCGAACAGGCCGCTGGCGACCAGGTTCGCCACGGACCGGTCGCCGCGCTGGACCGTCAGCGAGCACAGCTCCACGGCCACCAGCACCGCGACCTGGTCCGGGTGCCCGACGAGGTAGTCGTGCAGCCGCGCCACACCGGCCGCGCCGGCCACGCAGCCCAACCCGAACAGCGGCACCCGCTTGACGTCGGGCCGCAGACCCACCCGGGCCGCCACCCTGGCCTCGAGCGACGGCACCGCCAGCCCGGTCACCGTGGTCGACACCACCAGGTCCACCTCGCCCGGCGCGATCCCGGCGGCGTCCAGCGCGCCCAGCAGGGCCAGCGCGGCGAGGTCCTCGGCGACGGCCAGGAACTCGTCGTTGGCCTCGGTGAAGTCCCGCAGCGCCGCGTAGCGCTCGAGCGGCAGCGCCAGGTTCCGGGCCTCGACCCGGGCGTTCCGGTGCAGCCGGCGGACCACCGCGGCGTCCCCTCCCGGGCCCAGGCAGAACTCGGCGAACGCCGCGGTGATCTCCGCCTGCTCGTACCGGTGCGGGGGCACGACACCGTGGACCGCCGCGAGGGTCGTCATGGCAGCACTGTACGGAAGGCCGGCACGCGCCGGCCGGGCGTGCCGGCGGCGGCCCGGGGCACGGCACCCACCGCGGTCCCTACCATCGGGACGCATGAGCCAGAGCCGGACGCCGGCGGTCGCGGCCCGGCGGTCCCCGGTCCGGGCCCTGCTGTCCTCGTGCCACCCCGTGCCGACCGCCGCGGTGACCCTGATCGCGACGGGCCTGGCCGTGCTGGCCGGCAACCCGGCCGGCCGGGTGGTGCTCGTCGCCCTCGCGGTGCTGGCCGGCCACCTGTCCATCGGCTGGTGCAACGACGCGGTCGACGCCGCCCGGGACCGGGCCGTCGGACGGACCGACAAGCCGGTGGCGGTCGGTGCGGTCCCGGAGCGGCTGGTCCGGTCCGCCGCGGTGGCCGGCGCCCTGGTGTGCGTGCCGCTGTCGCTCGCCCTCGGGTGGCCTGCCGGGGTGGCCTCGCTGCTGGTGGTGGCCTGCGGCTGGGCCTACAACCTGGGGGTCAAGTCGACGGTGTGGTCGGCCGTGCCGTTCGCCGTCGCGTTCGGCGCCCTGCCCGCGGTCGCCACGCTCGCCCTGCCCGGGCACCCGTGGCCGGCGGCGTGGGCGGTCGTCGCCGGCGCGCTGTTCGGCGTCTCGGCGCACCTGGCCAACGTGCTGCCGGACCTGGCCGCCGACGCGGCCACCGGTGTCCGAGGGCTGCCGCACCGGCTCGGCGCCCGGGCCACCGCGGTCGCGGCACCGTCGCTGCTGTTCGTCTCGTCGCTGGTGATCCTCTTCGGCTCCGGGGGGCGGTCCGGGCCGGTGGCGTGGACGGCCGCCGCGGTGCTCGCCGTCGTCGCGGTCACCGGGGCGGCGCACGGCTGGCGCCGGCCGGCGGGCCGGTGGATGTTCACCGCGACGGTGGTCGTGGTGCTCGCCGACGTCGCACTGTTCGCCACGTCCGGGGCCCGGCTCGTCTGACCGGCCACGGGGGCCCCGCCGCCGCGGCGCCGGCGGTGGGTAGCGTCCACCCCCGTGACCTCCGCCCTGGTGACCGGATCGAGTCGTGGCATCGGCAGGCAGATCGCGCTGGCCCTGGCCGCCGCCGGTGTGCGGGTGGCCGTGCACGCCGGGCGGGACGTCGCCGCGGCCGAGCGCGTCCGGGACGGCCTGCCGGGCGAGGGGCACGTGGCGGTGTCGGGCGACGTGGCGTCCCCGGACCGCTGCGCCGACGTCCTCGCCGCCGCGGTGGACGGCCTCGACGGTCTTGACGTGCTGGTCAACAACGCGGGGGTCTTCCGCGCCCACCCGGTGGACGCCACCGACTACCCGGGGTGGCAGCAGGCCTGGCGGAGCACCGTCGAGGTGAACCTCTTCGGTCCGGCCAACCTGACGTGGCTGTTCGTCGACCACCGGCGGCACCGGCCCGGCGGGCCGGCCGGGGGCCGGGTGGTCAACGTCGGGTCCCGGGGCGCCTACCGTGGCGAGCCGGTCACCCCCGCCTACGGCGCCAGCAAGGCGGCGTTGCACGCCATGACGCAGTCTCTGGCGGTCGCGCTGGCCCCGCTCGGGATCGTCACGGCGGCGGTCGCGCCCGGGTTCGTGCAGACCGAGATGGCCCGGGACGTCCTCGACGGGCCGTCCGGCGACGCGGTCCGGGCGCAGAGCCCGTTCGGCCGGGTGGCCAGGGCGGACGAGGTGGCCGACGTCGTGACCTGGCTGGCCACCGCGGCGCCGGAGTGGGTCAGCGGCACCGTCGTCGACGTGAACGGAGCGTCCTACCTGCGCTGAAGGCCTCCGCGGCCCGCCCCACGCCGACCGCTCCCGGTCACCGCGTCCCCCGACCGTGCCGCCGTCGCGGGTGCCCGGCCACCGTCGGTGGCGCCGTCCCCTGCACGCTCCGTGGCGGCCCGGACCCCGTGGAGTGGACCGGGCCGGAAGGCGTTCCGGCCCGCCCGGAACGCTCCTAGTCTCGGTTGCACCGGTTGCCGAGAAGGGCACCGGGGTCGCCGGGAGAAGGGGCAGGACACTGTTCACCGTGGTCATGTGGGTCGTCGGGGTCTGGGCCGGATGCGGTCTGCTGGTGGCCCTCGGCCTGCTGGTCGGTGCGCTGACCGAGCGGCTGGGTCGTGGCCGCCGGATGCAGGCGATGATCGACTGGACCGCGGCGGCGTCCCGCCCGGAGGCCGCCGACTACACCGCCCGCGCCGCCTGACCGGGACCACCCGCGTCCCGGCGGGCATGCTGGGACGGTGACCGACGCCGTTCCCGACGGGTTCTTCGACCGCCACGACGAGACGCCCGACGGGCTGTTCTACGCGGCTCCCCGACTGGTCACCCACATCGACGACGCGGCCGTCGCCGCCGTCGGCGCCCTGTACGCAGAACTCGGGGTGGACGGCTCGACACCCGGGCGTCGGGTACTGGACCTGATGTCCTCGTGGGTCAGCCACCTGCGCGTGGCGCCGGCCGAGCTGGTCGTGCTCGGTCTCAACGCGGTCGAGCTCGCCGCCAACCCGATGGCCACCGGCACGGTGGTGCAGGACCTCAACCTCGACCCGGTGCTGCCGTTCCCCGACGCCGACTTCGACGCCGTCCTCTGCTGCGTCTCGATCGACTACCTGGTCCGGCCGGTCGAGGTGCTCGCCGAGGTCGCGCGGGTGCTGCGTCCCGGCTGCCCCGTCGTCCTCACCTTCTCGAACCGGTGCTTCCCCACCAAGGCCGTCCAGGGCTGGCTCGCGACGGACGACGACGGTCGCTGCGCCGTGGTCGCGGACTACCTGCGCCGCGCCGGCGGCTTTACCGAGCCGGAGGTGTCGCTGCGGACGCCGCCGGGCCGGGACCGCGGTGGCCGCTACCGCGGGGACCCGCTGTACGCGGTGGTGGCCCGCCGGCGCTGACCGCCCAGGACGCCGTCACGCGGCGGCGCCGAGGTAGCGGGTGAGCACGACCGCGGCGGCTCCGAGCAGCACCGAGTCCTGGTCCAACCGGGAGTACACGAGCTCGACACCGGTCGCCAGCTCCGGCATCACCCGGGCCAGGACCTTGGCCCGCAGCGCCGCCAGGAAGTCCGGTCCCGCGCCGACGACGGCCCCGTGCAGCACGAACAGGTCCAGCGACAGCAGCTGCACCAGGTTGCCGATGCCGATCGCCAGCTGGTCGCCGTAGCGGTCCAGCACCGCGGCGGCCGCGGCGTCCCCGGCGGCGGCGCGGCGGTGCAGGCGCGCCGGCGAGGTGGTCCGCCCTCCCGGGATCCCGGCGACCGCCGCCGCCCGCCGCAACCAGCGCAGGCTCGCCACCGTCTCCCAGCACCCGGTGAGCCCGCACTTGCACCGGTCGCCGTCCACGTCGACGCAGGTGTGCCCCAGCTGCATGGTGTACCGGGCGTGCGCGCCCCACAGGTGGCCGTCCAGCATGATGCCGCCGCCGACGCCGACGTCGAACTGCAGTGCCGCAAAGTCGCGGCGGCCCCGGCCCAGCCCGAACCACTTCTCCCCCAGCGCGATGGCCCGGACGTCCTGCTCCAGCAGCGTCGGGACGCCGAACAGCTGCTCGAGCAGCTCCGGCAGCCGGGTCCCCACGAGCCCGGGCGCCGGCAGGCAGGCCACCACCTCCCGCTCGGTCGGGCTGCACAGGGCCGGCGCGGACAGGCCGATGCCGCACAGCCGGTCCCGGAACGGGCCCAGCACGTCCGCGGCCGCGCGCAGCACCTCCTGGTCCAGGCGGTCCGGTCCCCGGTCGGTGTCCACGGCGACCGCGCGCCGGGCCAGCACGTCGCCGCCGGCGGCCACGACGGCGATCTCGACGCAGCAGCGGGAGACGGCGACGGCACCGGAGAGCAACGCGGTGCGGGTGAACCACAGCGGCCGCGCCGGCTTCCCGATGCCGTCCGCCGGCGGGACCGGCTCGTCCTCCTGCAGGATGCCGTCGGCCAGCAGCCCGGAGACGATGACGCCGATGCTGGCCCGCGGCACGTTCACCCGCCGCCCGAGCTCCGCGCGGGAGGCCGGCCCGTCGTCGATCAGCGACTGCAGCAGCCGGCCGCGGTTGACCGCGCCGACGTCGGCGGTGGACAGCAGACCGCGCAGGTTCCGCCGTGCCGCCACCGGCGGAGTATGTCACCGGGCCCACCGAACCGGAACCGGTCGGACGCAACTCGCAGGATCACGTTGCGCGGCAAACGCTGTCGCGGTGACCGGCTCCGGCGGACTTTGTCATCGACGCATGCTTTGCTCCGGACCGGCTCTTGACGGCGACCGCCGGCGCTGCTTTCCTCAGCGGATACGTGGCGCCGGAGCGACGTCCGGGCACCCTCTCGACGCACGGAGGCAGCAATGGGCAGGATGCAGCGGCCGGCTCGGGTCGTGGCGATGGCGGCGCTGGCCGCACTCGTGGCGGCCTGCGGCGGCCTGACACCGGGGTCCGGGGGCAGCTCGTCGTCCGCGACGACGGCGTCCAGCACGAGCAGCGCCGGATCGTCCTCGGCCACGGGATCGGCATCCGGATCGGATTCGGCGTCCGGATCGGGCTCAGCCTCCAGCGGCTCCGCCGGCTCGTCCGGGTCGGGATCCGCCTCGTCCGGAGCCCCGGCCGTCCCCACGGCGGTCCCGACGGACACCATCGAGCTGAAGATGGCGTTCACCGACAGCCCCGACATGACCAAGGCGCTGGCGGACGCGTTCCACGCCAAGTACCCGAACATCACCATCACGACCCAGTACACCCAGTTCAACGACTACGTGAAGTCGCTGAAGCTGACGATGAGCTCGGCCACCCCGCCGGACATCGTGCAGTACAACGCGGCCCTCAAGGACCTGTCGGCGGCCGGCCTGATCAAGGACCTGACGCCCTACGAGCAGGCCTACGGCTGGGACACCAGCTTCCCCAAGTCGGCGCTCGACATGCTCCGGGTCGACAGCACCGGCAAGATCCTGGGCACCGGCAAGCTGATCGCGGTGCCGGCCGGCCTGTCCCTGGTCGGGCTCTACTACAACAAGACCCTGATGAAGAAGGCCGGGATCACCGCGCCGCCGGCCACGCTGGCCGACTTCGAGGCCGACCTGGAGAAGGCCAAGGCCGCCGGTCTCACCGGGCTGTCGGTCGGGTCGCTCGACACCGGCGGGCTGCACCTGTGGGGCTCGCTGCTCAACGTGCTGTGGGACCCGCAGGCGCAGCGCGACTGGGTCAACGGCAAGGCCGGCAGCACCATCTCCACGCCGCAGGCGCTGCAGGCCACGCAGAAGGTGGGCGAGTACGCCAGCAAGGGCTACTTCCCGTCGTCGGCCAACGGCACCAGCGAGAACGACTCGGCCACGGCGTTCGCCCAGGGCAAGAGCGTGTTCCACATCAACGGCAACTGGGCCGCCGCCCAGCTGGCCAAGGCACTCGGGGACCAGGTCGGCTTCAGCGTCATGCCGCCGGCCACCGCGGGCGGCAAGGCCGTGGGCAACGGGTTCAGCGTCTCCTACGCGGTGTCCGCCAAGACCCAGCACCCCGAGGCCGTCGCGGCGTTCCTGAACTTCCTGCAGAGCCCGGAGGCCACCAAGATCGAGGCCGAGGGCGGCTTCCTGCCGCCGAACGCCAAGGCCGCCCCGGCCGCCACCGGCGTGCTCGGCGACCTGGTGACCGCGAACCAGAAGGTCGTCGGCGACGACGGTCTCATCCCCTTCCAGGACTTCGCCGCTCCCGCCATGCTCGACGCGCTGGAGTCCGGCCTGCAGTCGGTGATCGGCGGCAAGGAACAGCCGCAGGCGTTCCTGGACTCGCTGCAGTCCGTGTGGTCCGAGTACCACAGCTGAGCCGCCCGGTGACCACGGGCAACGCCGGAGCCGCGCAGGCCGCCGTCCTCGACGAGGGCGTCGCGTCGGTGGCGGCTCCGGCGGCCCGCCGCCGGACGGGCCTGCACCGGCGGCAGTGGTCGGCCCTGCTGTACCTGGCCCCGGCGGTGCTGCTGTACGGGCTGTTCGTCCTGCTGCCGGCGCTGCACACGTTCTGGATCTCGCTGTTCTCCTGGGACGGCGTCACGCTGGCCAGCTGGGTCGGCTTCGACAACTACCGGCGGGTGTTCACCGAACCGCTGCTGCGGTCGTCCGTGCTGCACGCCCTGGTGCTCATCCTGTTCTTCGCCGTGCTGCCGATCCTGCTCGGCCTGGTGCTGACCGCGATCCTGTCCCGGCACCGGCGGCGCGGCATGTCCGCGTTCCGGGTGATCTTCTTCCTGCCGCAGATCGTGCCGCTGGTCGCGGTCGGCATCACCTGGCGCTGGATGTACGCCGACGACGGCGCGGTGAACCAGCTGCTGCGTGCCGTCGGTCTCGGGTCGCTGACGCAGGCCTGGCTCGGCGACTTCGATCTCGCGCTGGTCGCCGTGGGCCTGGTCGGCACCTGGACGCTGACCGGGCTCACCACCATGCTGTTCCTGGCCGGTGCGGCCAAGATCGACACCGCGCTGTTCGAGTCCGCCCGGATCGACGGTGCCGGCGCGGTGCGGGAGTTCTTCTCGGTGACCCTGCCGGCGCTGCGCGGCGAGATCGGCGTGGCGTTGACCGTCACCACCATCGCCGCGCTGGCCAGTTTCGACGTCGTCTACGTGACCACCAACGGCGCCCCCGGCAACACCACCACGGTGCCGGGCCTGCTGGTGTACCGGCTGGCGTTCACCGACGGCAAGGTCGGTCTGGCGTCCGCCCTGGCCATCTGCTTGACCGTGCTGATCCTGCTGGTGGTGCTGGTGATCAACACCCTGGTCGGCGGGCAGGACCGGCGATGAGGGCGACGCGCGGCGAGAACGTCGTCGGGTACCTGCTCCTCGCACTGATGACGGTGGTCACCCTGGTGCCGTTCGCCAGCATCCTGCTGGCGTCGCTGCACGCGCCGGGCACCCTGATCGCGGGCCTGTCGATCCCGACGTCGCCGAGCCTGGACAGCTTCCGGCGCGCGTGGACCGCGGCGTCGTTCGGCCGGCTGCTGATCAACAGCGCGATCATCGGCATCTGCGTGGTGCCGCTGGCGGTGGTGCTGGCGACGCTGGCCGGGTACGCCCTGGCCGTGCTGCGGGTGCCGGCCGGCGGATTCTTCTTCCGGCTCTTCCTGCTCGGCCTCACGCTGCCGGTCGAGCTCATCGTGGTGCCGCTCTACTTCGACCTGCGCAGCATCGGGCTCACCGACACGTACCTGGGCGTCGTCCTCGCCGAGTCGGCGCTGTTCCTGCCGTTCGGGGTCTTCTGGATGCGCACGCACTTCCGCACCAGCCCGCGGGAACTGGTCGAGGCGGCGCAGCTGGACGGCGCCGGGTCGTTCACGGTGCTGACCCGGGTGCTGCTGCCGCTGGCCGGCCCGGCCGTCTCGACGATGGCCGTGCTGTTCTTCATGTGGTCGTGGAACCAGTTCCTCCTGGTGCTGATCCTGCTGCAGGACCCGACGACCCGGACGGCGCCGGCCGGTCTCGGGTTCTTCGTCGGCCAGTACACCAGCGACATCCCGGTGCTGTGCGCCGGCACGTTGATCGTGATCCTGCCGATCTTCGTTGTCTACCTGCTGTTCCAGCGCAAGTTCATCAGCGGCATGCTGCAAGGTGCGGTGAAGGGATGACCGTGGCGCCATCGGGTCCGGAGGTCACCGCCGTGGGAGTGGTGGGTGCCGGCGGCATCTCCCGGGTGCACGTCGACGCCTGGCACCGGTTGGGTCTGGACGTCGTGGTGTTCTCGATCGACGGGCGGGCCGGCGAGGTCGCCGCGTCGGTGGGCGGCCGGGCCGTCGACTCGCTGGACGACCTGCTGGCCGCGGTGCAGGTGGTCGACGTCTGCGTCCCGACCTACGAGCACCCGGCGGTGGTCGCGGCCGCGGCGGCCGCCGGCCGGCACGTGGTGTGCGAGAAACCGCTGGCCGTCACCCACGACGCGGCCGCCGACATGATCTCGCGCTGCGCCGCGGCGGGCGTCCAGCTCTACCCCGGGCAGGTGGTGCGGTACTTCCCGCAGAACGCGGTGGCCAAGGCCGCGGTCGACGCGGGTCGGATCGGGAGCCCCGCGGTGCTCCGGCTGACCCGGCGCGGGGCGGCGCCGGCCGCCCCGTGGTTCGCCGACCCGGCCCTGTCCGGCGGCGTCATCGTGGACCAGATGATCCACGACATCGACTACGCGCGCTGGATCGCCGGCGAGGTGGAGACGGTGTGGGCCTCGGTGGCCGGCGGCGACTTCAGCAGCCAGCAGGTCGCCTCCGTCGTGCTCGGCCACGAGAACGGGACGCTGTCCCAGCTCACCGGCGGGTGGGGCGGACCGGACCAGGTGTTCACCACGTCGCTGTCGCTGGCCGGCTCGGCCGGGTTGATCGAGCACACCACCCGCGGCCGGGATCCGGTGCAGTGGGAGACGGTCCAGGTGGACGACCACCGCGGCGCGCTGCTGCCCGACGCCGACCCGGCGTTCTCGCCGTACCTGTTCGAGCTGGCCGAGTTCCTCGCCGCCTTCCGCGGCGGTCCGACCCCGCGGGTGACGGCGGCGGACAGCCTCGCGGCGCTGGACGTGGCCCTGGCCGCGACGGCGTCGGCGGCGCGCGGCGAGGCCGTGGACGTGAAGAGGTTCCTGGGATGACGCTGCGGGTCGGTCTGGTCTCGTTCGCGCACGTGCACGCCGCGGGGTACGCCGCGCTGCTGCGGGAGTGGCCCGGGGTGTCGCTGCTCGCCCTCGACCCGGACGCCGACACCGCACCGGCCGGCGAGCTGCGCGGCGCCGCCATGGCCGAGTCGCTGGGTGTCGAGCTCGCCGGGTCCGCCGAGGAGTTCTGGGCGCGGCGCCCGGACGCCGTCGTGGTCTGCACCGAGAACGCCCGGCACCGGCCGTGGGTCGAGGCCGCGGCCCACGCCGGAGCCGCCGTGCTCTGCGAGAAGCCTTTGGCCACCACGCTCGCCGACGCCGAGGCGCTCGTCGCGGCCTGCGACGCGGCGGGGGTGCTGCTGATGACGGCGTACCCGGTCGGCTTCCACCCGGCCTTCGCGTCGCTGACGCGGTCGGTACGGGCCGGCGCGATCGGCACGGTGATCGCCGCGACCGGCACCAACAACGGCGGAGCGCCGATCGACCACCGCAGCTGGTTCGGCGACGCGGCACTCGCCGGCGGCGGCGCGCTGATGGACCACGTCGTCCACCTGGCCGACCTCCTGGACGTGGTGGTGCCGGCACCGGCCGTGCAGGTGTACGCGCGGACCAACCGGGTCGTGCACGCCGACCGGGTCGACGTCGAGACGGGCGGGCTGGTCGCCATCACCTACGGCGACGGCACGCACGCCGTGCTGGACTGCAGCTGGAGCGTGCCGCCGGGCTACCCGGCGTGGGGCGGCCTGACGCTGCGGGTCGAGGGCTCGCGGGGGGCCGTGGAGTTCGACCCGTTCGGCGAGCGGCTCGCCGTCTACTCCGGCGACGAGCGCTGGCAGGACTACGGTCCCGACCTGGATCGGCTGATGCTGGCCGAGTTCCTCGACTGCGTCCGCACCGGCCGCCGACCGCGGTCCGACGGCGCCGCGGGGCTTCGCACGCTGCGCATCGTGCTCGCCGCCCAGCGCTCGGCGGAGCTCGGGACGACGGTGCCGGTCGGCGGGTCCTGACCCGGCTCCTCCCGGGTCAGGCCGGCGGCAGGACCAGCGTCCGCCTGTCCACGACGACGGTGAGCCGGCCCCGCAGGTCGACCTGATCGGGGAGGTCGACGCGGGAGGTGGTGGCTGCGTCGTCGGCGCTGCAACTGACCGGGGCACGCGTCGCAGCGGGGTCCACTCCATCGCGGTAGGCCGTGCTGAGCACCACGGTGTGCGAGTCGGTGGCGACGAGGGTCACCGGCACCTGCGGACAGCTGCTGCTTCCGTTGATCGTGACGTACAGCGCCCGGCCGGCCCTGGCCCGCACGACCGCCACGCGGGGGTACAAGTCCTGCGCAGGAAGCTCGGTGGCTCCCGGGCGTCCGGTGCCGATCACCACGGGTGAGCCGCGGAGCTCGGAGCCCGACGGCTCGGAATGGGGCACGAAGCTCGGCCGGATGGCGAAGCCGACCGTGGAGCCGACCGTGAACGGCGTGAGCGCTGCGGCCGACGTCGACGCGCTCGCCATCGCGCCGGGTCGAGCCGTCGTAGGCGCCGCTGTGGGGCGCGACGAGGTCGTTCCGGAGAGCGACTGCCAGGACGTGGTTTGCTGCCGCGCGTCCGGCTCGGCGGCCGGTGGTGTGCATCCTGCGACGATCAGCAGGACGTTCAGGAGAGCCGCTGCGCCGGCAACCCCGGCGCGAGGGGACAACGTCATGTCGGGTGGACGGACGGTGCGAGGTCGTTCGTTGCAGGTTCCCCGGCGTCTCCGGTTGAGGACCGGCGCTCCGGGAACCACGCTGGTGCCAGGAGGTGGGACATGCCCAAGACGACGAAGAGCGGCAAGCCCAAGCAGGACGAGCTGCCCAGCACGCTGCAGCGATCGGACCCCAAGGCGCAGGCAACGTTCACCAAGACCTACGACTCGGCGATCGAGACCTACGACGGCGACGAGCAGGCCGCGCACCGGGTCGCCTTCGCGGCCGTCAAGCACACCCACGAGAAGGTCGGCGACCACTGGGAGCCCAAGGAGGAGTACGGCCCGTCCGACGATCGCGCCGAGGGCGGCCTCGGCACCGACGCCCCGACGGCGGGCGGCGTGGACGCGCACGCGTCGAAGAAGCACCTGTACGAGCTGGCCACCCGGCTGGGGGTGAGCGGCCGGTCCCGGATGAGCAAGGACGAGCTGGTCGAGGCGCTGCAGCGGGCGAACAACCGCGAGTCGGCACGGGCCCGGAAGAAGTAGCCGCCATCCCCGGTCCGGCGGCGCGCCGGCGGGCGGCACCGCCTATCGTCGGCACCCGAGGGCCGGCCGGCGTCCGGGCGGGCCGTGGCGCGCGGGAGGGCCTGTGAACCTGGAGAAGGTGATCTTCGGCTTCTTCGTGCTGCTGGCCGCCACGCTCAACTTCGGGTTCTTCATCGGCGACATCTCGAACTCCGCGCTGCACAACGTGTACGAGCTGCTGGCCGCCGTGGTCGTCAGCCTGATCACCACCGTGCTCAAGTTCGGCGACCGGACGCAGATCGGCGCGGTGCACCTGGCCACCAGCCTGGTGGCGGACCTGCAGCTGGTGTGCGCCGCGGTGGTCTGGGCGTGGGCCACCAAGATCTCGGCCACCGGCCTGACGGAAGGCGCGACGGCCAGTGTCGTCTCGCTCTCCGGCGGCGCGCTGCTGGCCAACCTGGTCTCGGTGGTGCTGCTGGTCGTCGAGACCGCGTCCTTCCGCCGCAGCTGACCCGGGGACCGCAACATGCGCCACGTGCTGCGGGTCTTCTGGCAGCAGCTGTTCGGCCGCGACGAGCGCGCCCGCGGGCTGCGCAACTGGCACACCTCGATCGCCCCGGACTCGGCGACGTCCACGACGTTCTTCCTGCTCATGCGGCGCATGCGGGTCCCGCTGATCACCCTGATCACGATCTTCACGGTGAGCGTCGTGGGGCTCACCCTGGTGCCGGGCCAGGACGCCGCCGGCCGGCCCGCACCGATGGACGTCTTCGACGCGTTCTACTTCATGAGCTACACCGCCACCACGATCGGCTTCGGGGAGCTGCCCGCGGCGTTCACCGCGGCGCAGCGGCTCTGGGTGATCGTGACGATCTACCTCACCGTGGTCGGCTGGGCCTACGCCATCGGTGCGCTGCTGACCCTGCTGCAGGACCGCGCCTTCCGGCAGGCGCTGGCGTGGCGGCGGTTCAGCCGGCAGGTCGCCCGGCTGCGCGAACCGTTCCTGCTGCTGGCCGGCTACGGCCGGACCGGTGAGCTGCTCGGCCGGTCCTTCGACGCGCTCGGCCAGCAGCTCGTCGTGGTGGACAAGGCCCAGGACCGCATCGACGCGCTGGACCTGGCCGCCTACCGGGTCGGCGTCCCGGGCCTGGCGGCCGACGCGCGGAACCCGCACCACCTCGGGCTGGCCGGCCTGGACCATCCCTACTGCACCGGCGTGCTGGCCCTCACCGACGACGACGAGGCCAACCTGGCCATCGCGATGACGGCCGCGCTGTTGCGGCCGGAGCTGGCCGTGATCACCCGCACGCTGTCGCGCACCACCGCCGCCCGCATGCGGGACTTCGGCAGCCCGACCGTCGTGAACCCGTTCGACCGGTTCGGCGACCACCTGCGGTTGGCCTTGCGCGCCCCGGCCTCCTACCAGCTGCTGTCCTGGCTGGAGGCCGGACCGGGCGCCGAGCTGCCGCCGCGCGCCGATCCGCCGCAGCAGGGCCGGTGGGTGATGTGCGGCTACGGCCGGTTCGGTCGCGAGCTGACCGCGGACCTGGAGGCGGAGGGACTCGAGGTCACCGTGGTGGAGACCACCGGGAACCCGGACCGGTCGGGCGGTCTCCCGGCCGGCGTCCAGGACGGGACGGCGGGCGCCGAGGAGTCGGTGCTGGCCGCCGCGGACCTGGGCACCGCGGTCGGTCTGGTGGCGGGGACGAGCAACGACGTCACCAACCTGTCGCTGCTGTCGGCGGCCCGGCGCCGCAACCCGGACCTGTTCCTGGCCGCCCGGCAGAACCGGCCGGAGAGCGCGCCGCTGTTCGCGGCCCTCGGCGTCGACTCGTTGCTGGTCCCGACCGAGGTCATCGCGCACGAGGTGTACGCGCAGCTGTCCACCCCGCTGCTGTGGCGGTTCCTGCAGGAGATGCCGGCGCAGGGGGACGACTGGGCGCGGCGGTTGATCGAGCGACTGTCCCGCGACTGCGGCACGGCGCTGCCGCCGCTGTGGCGCACGGACCTCAGCCCGGCGGCCGCGCCGGCACTGCACCGGTGGCTGCAGGACGGCGACGCCCGGCTCGGCGAGCTGCTGCGCAGTCCGGAGGACCGCGACCGGCCGCTGCGGGTGGTCGCGCTGCTGGTGCGGCGAGGTGACGAGGTGACCGTCACCCCGGACCCCGACCTCCGGCTGCGCCCCGGGGACCAGCTCCTGATGGCCGGACGCCCCGCCGACCGGCGAGCCTTCGAGGCCCTGCTGTCCGACGACTCGCTGGTCGAGTACGTCGTACACGGCCGGCACGTGCCGTCGGGATGGATCGGCCGGCGGCTGGCGGGACAGCCCGCCGGCCGCCGGTGACGCCGGTGACGCGGTGACGCCGGCCGCGGTCCACCTGGCGGCGGCCGCGGCCTACGCCGGCTTCCAGTGGACGGTGCACCTGGTGCTCTACCCGCAGTTCGCGCTGGTGGGTCCGGACGTGGCGGCCCGGTACGCCGCCGCCCACCAGCGCCGGATCACCCCGCTGGTCGCCGTGCTGTTCGCCGCGTGGGGCGGCACCGCGCTCTGGTGGCTCCTGGCGCCCGACGGGCGGGGGCGCTGGCCCGGCGTGGTCGCCGGCCTGCTGCTCGTCGCGGTGCTCGCGGTCACCGCCTTCGCGGCGGTGCCGGAGCACCGCCGGCTGGCCCGCGGCTGGGACCCGCAAGCCCACCGCCGGCTGCTCCGGGCGGACGCCGTACGGGTCCTGCTGGCCAGCGTCGACCTGGCCTGGGCGCTCTGGCTCGTCGCCGGCTGACCCCGGCGGGCCCGGGAACGAAAGAACCGGCCGGCCCGGAGGGCCGGCCGGTTCCGCTGGTCCGTTCCCGGTGCGGCGCGGCTCCCGACACCGCCGCCGCCCGGCACCGCCCGGGTCAGACGCGCGAGCGCGACCCGAACCGGATCCAGAGCAGCAGGACGATGACCGCCCCGATCACCGAGCCGATGATGCCCGAGGGCTGGAAGAAGCCGTCGTTGGCATCCTTGTGGAAGATCAGGTAGCCGAGGAAGCCACCGACGAACGATCCGATGACCCCGATCACGATCGTCGCGGTGATCGAGAGGTTCTGCTTGCCCGGCACGAGCAGCCGGGCGATCGCACCGGCGATGAGGCCGATGATCAGCAGGCTGATGATGAGTCCGAGGATGTGCATGGTGTCCGCTCCTTGGTGAGGCTGACCAGCCACGTCGCGGGCGTTGCGGCGGGCCCACGGGTGACTGGTGTGGTCGGGGCCGGCGGGATGCCGACCTCTCGCTCCATTCTGTACCCCTAGGGCTGGTGCACCACACCCCTACGGGGGTTACTGTCGGGCCATGGCTACTCGTAGTCCCGCGCCGATCACCGTGGCGCTCGTCGACGACTACGACGTGGTCCTCACCGGCGTCGCCCACCTGTTCGACCAGTACCGGGACCGCATCGTCGTCGCCGAGATCGACGCCAACACCGAGCTGCACGACGCGGTCGACATCGTCCTGTACGACTCCTTCGCGCAGGCCGAGGCCGACGGTGACGAGATCGCCGTGCTGGTGCGACACCCTGCCGCGCGCCGTGTGGTCGTCTACACGTGGAACTTCCACCCGGACCTGATCGAGTCGGCGCGACGCCAGGGTGCTTCGGGATACCTGTCCAAGACCCTGCCGGCGCGCGACCTGGTCGCGGCGCTGGAGCAGGTGCACGCCGGTCAGGAGGTCATCAGCGAACCGCCCAAGCAGAACCGGGTGGCCAGCGGGCTGAACTGGCCCGGTCGGGGCGAGGGGCTGACGGACCGCGAGTCGGAGATCCTGGCCCTGATCACCCAGGGCCGCAGCAACGCGGACGTGGCGGCGCTGACCTTCCTCAGCCCGAACACCGTCAAGTCCTACATCCGCTCGATCTACCGCAAGATCGGCGTCACCAGCCGCACCCAGGCGGTGCTGTGGGGCGTCGGCAACGGGTTCACCCCGGACCACCGGCGCATCGACCACTGGCGCGGCGGTCCCTGATCGGACCGCCCCGGCGGCGCGGTCAGCCGTCCCCGAGCGGCGCGAGCTCGGGGCGGTCGGCCAGCGGCAGGTCGGTGTCGAGCGGACCGGCCGCCGGGTCCTGGCCGCACCGGTACCGGTAGACGGTGGTGTCGTCGATCAACAGGTAGGTGTGCACCCCGCTGCGGCTCCAGTGCAGCACCATCAGGCCGTACCGCTGCGCCAGTGCGGCGATCGTCGGGAACTCCGTCACGTCGACGGTGTGCCGGTCGGCCGGGGCCGCCATCGGCGACACCTCCGCCAGCAGGCGGGACCAGCGGCGGCGGATCACCTGGGCCGGGTCCGCGGCGGTCACCCGGCCGGCGAGCGCGGCGCAGCCCGCGGCGGCGACCGCGCCGGCCACCACGACCAGCACGGCGATCAGCCTGGCCTGGTCGACGGTGGGACGCAGCACGGCCAGGTCGACGGTGCGCGGCACGGTGGTCACCGCGCCGGGCTGCACGTCGGTGGCGGTGGACGCGGCCTCCCCGGCCGGCGCGAACTGCAGCGCGGTCAGCCGGAACGGCATCGAGGGGGCGAAGGCGGCGGCGCCGGGTACCTCGACGCGCGGGGACAGCGTGACGTCCACCGTCCCCGCCGGGATGCCGATCGCGGCGGCGGCCGCCTGGGCGCGGTCCTGCCACCCGGCGAGGTCGACCGGGATCTCCACGGTGTCGCCGGTGCCGGCGGTCCGCGCGGGACCGGCCAGCCGCAGCGTGGTGTGCCAGCCGTTGTCGGTGGCCAGGCCGACGTCGACCCGCAGCGTGCCGGCCGGCCCGGTGTAGGCCAGCTGCAGCGTCACGTCGTCGGTGATCCTGCGGAACACCGGCTCCGGCGCGGTCACCGTGGTGCCGTCGTAGGCGGCGGTGCGCGGCACCGTGGCGCTGTAGCCCACCGTCAGCGAGCGGTGCGTCGAGGGGTCCGCGGCCGGAGCGGTGGCGGGGACGAAAAAGGCGTAGCCGCCCAGCGCCAGTCCGGCGGCGACGACGACCCCGACGGCCGCCAGCACGGCCTGCAGCGGTCGGGGCAGCGCCGTGAGCGCGACCGGCCGGCGGCGCGGCGCGCCCTGGTCGAGGTGGTGGCTCATCGCCGATCTCCTCCTGCGTCGGGCCGACCGGCGGCCGCGGCGGATGCCCGCGCCGCCGAGCAGCGGCACCAGCACGGCCGCGAAGGCCAGCACGAAGGGGTTGGTCAGGGTGCGCAGCCAGCGGCCGACGCCGGGCAGGTGCAGCACCGCCCGGCCGGCCACGTCGGCCGTGCCGGGGTGGAAGGGGTCCACCGACTGGTTGTTGTCGCCCTTCATCGTCCAGCCGGCGACCGGGTCGCCACCGATGATGCGGTGCAGCACCAGGGCTCGGGCGCCGGACGCCCGGTAGGCGACGATGTCACCGGGCCGGTAACCGCTCTGGTGCTGGACGAGCACCAGATCGCCCTGGTGGTACAGCGGTTCCATGCTCACGCCGGAGGTGACCACGGCGGTCCACCGGCCGGAGACGAGCAGCACGGCGACCACCACGGCCGCGGCGGCCAGCAGTGCCACGAGGGCTCGTCCCGCCCTGCGCATCGGCATCTCCCCCGGCTACGACGTTCTCCAGCCCGACGCGGTGACGGTCCCTGCAGTGCAGGACGTCCGGCCGGGCGGGTGCGGTGCCGGCGTCCCGCGCCGGCACCACACCCCTGTCAGGTCCGCGCCCGTCAGCTGACGGTGATGCTGGCGCCGGTGACACCGGTCGCCGGGTCAGAGGTGGCGTCGCAGACCGAGGTGTTGGTCCCTGCGTCGATCGGCGCGCAGGTGAACGCGGTGGCACCGCTACCCGCGAAGACGATCGCCACGGCCTTGCCGCCCGCCCCCGGGGCGAAGGTGAGGGTGGCCTGGTCGATGGCGGTGTTGCTGGTGTCGGTGAACTGGTAGGCGACACTGGTCAGCGTCGCGCCGGTCACGGTCTGCGACACGGTGCCGCCGATGAACTGGCTGGCGGGGGCGGTGCTGGACAGGCCGGCGCCGGTGAAGGCGGCGCCGCCGGCGACGGCCAGACCCACGAAGGCGGCGGCGACGGCGATCTTGCTGGAGGTGCGCATGGAGGCGTTCGCTCTCTGTTCGGTAGCCCGGCCGACCGCGAGGGTCCCGTGACTTTGCGTCCCCGGCTCGCGCCGGGTTTGCCTTTGACGAATGTCGGACCGGTGCGACGCGGACGCCGTCACCGGGACTGCCAACCGGTTGTGGGTACGACCGTAGGCACCACCGTCACCCGTGCGGCGCAGTCGGCGTCGGGATCACCGTTCCGGACGCCGGATCACCGGCCCGGGGTCTGGTCCTTGCACAGGGTCACGAGCGCGCGACGCCGCCGCCCCGCCCCGGTGCTCGTCCGGGGCGGGGCGGTGGGCGCGTTCGGTCAGCCCAGCCGGCCCAGCAGCCGCTCGAAGTCGACCGGCGCGTCGAACGGGTCGTCGGGCACGGTGCGGGAGCCGGCCGAGACCAACTCGGCCAGTTGGCGTGCCGCCCGCTCGATCCGGCTACCCAGGGCGACATCGGCGTCGTCGGCGCCGAAGTCGTCCGTGGCGGCGAAGACCGCGGTCGGGACCACCACGGCCTTGAGGTAGGTCAGCAGCGGCCGGAGGGCGTGCTCGGTGACCAGCGAGTGCCGCGCCGAACCTCCGGTGGCCGCCACCAGCGTGGGCAGGTCGGTGAGGGCGTCCCGGTCCAGGACGTCGAAGAACGTCTTGAACAATCCGCTGTAGGAGGCGCTGAAGACCGGCGACACCGCGATGAGCCCGTCCGCGTCGGCCACCGTGCGCAGCGCCGCGGCGAGCGCGGGCGACGGGAAGCCCGTCACCAGGTGATCGGCGAGGTCACGGGCGAGCTCGCGCAGCTCGACGACGTCGACCGCCGCGTCGACGCCGCGCTCCAGTAGGTGGTCGCGGGTGGCGCCGGCCAGCCGGTCGGCCAGCAACCGGCTGCCCGACGGCTGCCCGAGGCCGCCGGAGACCACGGCGATGCGGCGGGCGGTCATCGGGCCACCACCGCGTCCGGCTCCGCAACGGGAACCTCGATGGCGGCACGGGCCTCGCCGGCGGCACGGGCCGCGGCCACCAGGCTCCGATGCGTCGGCGCCTCCGGCACGTGCGCCGGGCGCAGCGCGTCGAACTCCTTGCGCAGGGTCGGCACGACCTCCTCGCCGAGCAGGTCCAGCTGCTCCAGCACCGTCTTCAGCGGCAGGCCGGCGTGGTCGACGAGGAACAGCTGGCGCTGGTAGTCACCGAAGTACTCGCGGAACCCCATCGTCTTGTCGATCGCCTCGGCCGGGCTGCCGACCGTCAGCGGCGTCATCTCGGTGAAGTCCTCGAGCGACGGTCCGTGGCCGTACACCGGGGCGTTGTCGAAGTAGGGGCGGAACCGGCGCACCGCCTCCTGCGAGTTGCGGTGCAGGAATACCTGACCGCCCAGCCCGACGACGGCCTGGTCGGCGCTGCCGTGCCCGTAGTGCTCGAACCGGGTCCGGTACAGCTCGATCAGCCGCCGGAAGTGCTCGCGCGGCCAGAAGATGTGGTTGGCGAAGAAGCCGTCGCCGTAGTAGGCGGCCTGCTCGGCGATCTCGGGACTGCGGATGGATCCGTGCCACACGAACGGCGGGACCCCGTCCAGCGGCCGCGGGGTCGAGGTGAAGCCGCGCAACGGGGTACGGAAGCGGCCCTTCCAGTCCACCACGTCCTCGCGCCACAGCCGGCGCAGCAGGTCGTAGTTCTCGACAGCCAGCTCGATGCCCTTGGTGATGTCCTTGCCGAACCACGGGTAGACCGGCCCGGTGTTGCCCCGGCCCATCATCAGGTCGACCCGACCGTCCGCCAGGTGCTGCAGCATCGCGAAGTCCTCGGCGATCTTCACCGGGTCGTTCGTGGTGATCAGCGTGGTGGACGTGGACAGGATGAGGCGCTCGGTCCTGGCCGCGACGTAGCCGAGCATGGTGGTCGGCGAGGACGGCACGAACGGCGGGTTGTGGTGCTCGCCGGTCGCGAAGACGTCCAGCCCCACCTCCTCGGCCTTCTGCGCGATGGTGACCATCGCCTTGATCCGCTCGGCCTCGGTCGGCGTCCGGCCGGTGGTCGGGTCGGTCGTCACGTCGCCGACGGTGAAGACCCCGAACTGCATGGCTCGCTCCTCTGCCTCGCCCGGCCCGGCGGGCCGGTGGTTGATCTGTCAACCACTGCCCTGAACCACGGCGGCCGCGGATCCATTCCCCCGCATGAAAACCGTCCCGCCGTGCGGAACGACCGGCAGCCGACCCTTCCGCAGCGGCCCGGTGCTGCTGTAACTTTTGTGTCGTTGTCGCCGTCACGGTGTGAACCTGTAACAAGGACGTCATGGTGGCGGGTCACCATGACCCCGGCAGAACGCTTGTCCCGGCCGCCAGGAGCTTGCATGAGCAGCACAGACGACGTCGCCCTCGTCGACCACCACTGCCACGGTCTGTTGCGGACGGATCCGTCCCCCGACGAGTTCCGCGTGCTCGCCACGGAGTCGGACCGGCTCACGCCGGACGGCACGGAGACCCTGGACTCCCCGTTCGGGCTCGGCATCCAGAGGTTCTGCGCGCCGCTGCTGGACCTGCCCCGGCACGCCGGCGTGGAGTCCTACCTGGACCGGCGGGCCGAGCTGGGCCGGGAGACGGTCGATCGGCGGCTGATGGCCGCGACCGGTACCGGGCGACTGCTCATCGACAGCGGCTCGCTGATGTCCCCGCTGCTGTCCCCGCGCGAGATGGAGGACGGCCTCGGCATACCGGCCGACGAGATCGTCCGGCTCGAGCACGTCGCCGAGACCGTCGCCCGGACGGCCACGGCCGCGTCCTTCGCCGACGACGTGCGGGCCGCGCTGCAGGAGGCGGACGCGGCCGGCGCCGTCGGCTGGAAGTCGATCATCGCCTACCGCTACGGCCTGGACATCCGGCCGGACCCGCCGACCGCCACGCAGGTCACCGAAGCGGCCGGGCGCTGGCTCGCCGGCTGCGAGGCCTCCGGCCGGTACCGCCTCGAGGACCCGGTGCTGCTGCACTTCCTGATCTGGGCCGCCATCCCGTTCGGCAAGCCGATCCAGTTCCACGCCGGGTACGGCGACAGCGACATCGAGCTGTTCCGGGCGGATCCGTCCCGCGCCACCCGGTTCTTCGCCGCCACCGTCGACTCGGGCGCGAGCTTCACGCTGCTGCACTGCTACCCGTTCGTCCGCGAGGCCGCGGTGCTGTCCCAGGTGTTCCCGCACGTCTACTGCGACGTCGGTTCGGTGACGCACTTCCTCGGTCCCAGCGCCGGCACCGTCGTCCGGCAGGTGATGGAGATCGCGCCGTTCAGCAAGGTCCTCTACTCCTCCGACGCGCACGCGATCTCCGAGGAGTACCTGGTCAGCGCGCTGGCCTGGCGGCGGGAGACCGGGCGGCTGCTGGACGAGTGGATCGCCGACGACTGGCTGACCGCGGACCACGCGGAGCGGATCGCCGCGGACATCGGCGCCGGCAACGCCGTCCGGCTGTACCGGCTCCAGGCCGCGTCGACTGGCTCTCGGTGAGGACCGCGGACCTGGTCCTGCTCCGTGACGAGGCGCTGGCCCGGCTGTCCCGCGAGCTGCCGGCGGCGGTGGAGCTGCGGCACCGGATCCACCACGACCCGCGGGTCGGCGGCGACGAGGCGGCCACCGCGGCCGCGGTCGCCGAGGCGCTCGGCGGTGGACGGGACCTGGCCGGCGGGTTGTGGTTGCGGGTGGGACCCGGGACCGGCCGCGCGGTCGGCCTGCGTGCCGAGCTGGACGCGCTGCCGATCACCGAGGACACCGGGCTGCCGTGGAGTTCCGGCCGACCGGGCGTCGCCCACCTGTGCGGCCACGACGTGCACACCGCCGCGCTGGTGGCCGTCACCCGCGCCTTCAACGGGCTCGAGCTGCCGATCGCCGCGGTGGCCGCGTTCCAGCCGCGCGAGGAGACCATCCCCTCCGGCGCCCTGGACTTCGTGCAGGACCCGGACTTCCTGTCCAACGACATCCGGGCGATGGTCGCGGTGCACCTGCAGCCCTTGCTCGCCCAGGGGTCGGTGTCGGCCGCCGGCGGCGCCATCAACGCGGCGGCCGACAACTTCCGGATCGTCGTCGAGGGCGAGCCCGCCCACGGCGCCTACCCGCACCTGTCCCGGGACCCGGTGGTCGCGGTGGCCGGGGTCATCCAGGCGATCCAGCACCTCGTCGCCCGGCGCATCGACCCCATGCACCCCTCCGTGGTGACCATCGGGAAGATCGCCGGTGGCGACTCGGACAACCAGATACCGGCATCGGTTTCGCTGTACGGGACGATCCGCACGTTCACCCAGGACGACCGTGTCGCGCTGCACCGGATGCTCCAGGAGGTCGCGACCGGTGTCGCGCTGGCCCACGGCTGCGTCGCGTCGACCGTGGTGGACCGCGGCGAACCCGTGTTGCACAACGACGAGGTGCTGGCGGCTGCGGTCGAACACGCCTTGACGTCCGACGGTTTCGCGGCGGCGCGGCCGGTGCGGTCGTGCGGCGCAGACGATTTCAGCCACTACGCGTCCGCCTTCCCGTCGCTGATGGTCTTCGCCGGCACCGGCGACGGCCATCCCGGGTCCCCCGGCCTGCACCACCCCCGCTTCGCCCCGCCGGACGGCGACGTGGAGCAGGTCGCCCGCATGCTGTTGGCGGCGTACTTCGGCATCGTCGGCACCGTCCTCACGACCTAGGAGTGTCCGTGGCAGCGTTCCGACCACCGCTCGTCGACAGCTCCCGCATCCGGGCGCTGGCCGTCGCGCACCTGGACAACGCGGGGATCAGCCGGCTGAAGCTCCTGCCGCAGCACAAGGTCTCGTCCGCCGGCAGCAAGGGCGCCACCATGTCGCTGTCGGTCGGCATGCTGTTCTCGGTCGACGACCACGTGAACTCGGTGCCCGAACTGGACGCCACGGTGGGCGACCTGCGGGCGGTCCCGGACATGTCGGCGGTGGCGCTGCTGGACGAGCAGCGCGGCCTGGCCTGGGCGCCCGCCGACATCCGGTCCCTCGACGGCTCGCCGCACTCCACCTGCCAGCGTTCGCTGCTCGCCGCGGTGGACGCCCGGGCCCGGCAGGCCGGCCTGGACTTCCTGGTCGGCTTCGAGATCGAGTTCACCCTGTTCACCGGGACCAAGGCGGCCCCGGTGCTGGCGCACACCGGGCCGGGGTACGGCATGCTGCCGTTCCTGGAGCTGGAGAGCTGGCACCTGGACCTGCTGGACGCGCTCGCCATCGCCGGCGTGCCGGCGGAGCAGCTGCACCCGGAGTACGGCCCCGGGCAGCTGGAGCTGTCCCTGGCCCCGCGGCCGGCGGTGCGGGCGGTGGACGACTACGTGCTGGCGCGACAGGTGATCACCCGGGTGTCCCAGGCGCACGGCCTGCTCGTGTCGTTCGCCCCCGTCCCCGTCGTCGGGGCCATCGCCAACGGCTGCCACGTGCACCTGTCCGCCACCCGCGACGGCCGGCCCGTCTTCCACGATCCCGGCCAGCCGACCGGTTTCTCGCCCGAGGCCGGCCACCTGGTGGCCGGCGTGCTCGAGCACCTGGACGAGGGTGTGGCGCTGCTCGGCGGCAGCACGTTGAGCTTCGAGCGACTGCGCCCGCACAACTGGGCCGGCGCCTACGTCTGCTGGGGCACCGGCAACCGTGAGGCCGCGGTCCGGTACATGCCCGGTGCGGCCGGGTTCGGCGGCGAGCAGTCGAACATCGAGATCAAGTGCGTGGATCCGGCCGCGAACCAGTACCTGGCGGTCGCCGCCCTGATGGGTTCCGCGCTGGACGGCCTCGACCGCCGGCTGCCGCTGCCCGCCGAGGTGCAGGTCGAGCCGGGCACGCTCGGCGAGGCCGAGCGCGCCGCCGGCCGGGTCCGTCCGTTCCCGCCGGACCTGGGCGCAGCGCTGCAGCTGCTGGCCGGCAGCCCGTTCTTCGCCGAACTGCTCGGACCCGTCCTGCACAGCTCGTACTGTGCGGTGCGACAGCACGACTGGGAGACGTTCGGCACCCGGCCGCCGGCCGACGTCGCCGCTGCGGTGCGGTGGCGCTTCTAGGATCGGCGCAGCTCACGCCGCCGCCACCGGACGGTGGCCGGTGCGCGGGCCGTCGGGGGTAGGGGGATCACCATGAGCGGGTCTCGCGCGGACGCCGACGAGCCCGACGTCTCCGTGGCCGCGCTGGTCCGGGAGCGGCTCGCGACGTTCAGCCCCAGCGAGCGCAAGGTCGCCAGGGTGCTGCTGGCCGGGTATCCCATCGCCGGTCTGGAGACGGTCGCCGAGCTCGCCGGTCGGGCCAACGTCAGCCCGCCGACCGTGGTGCGCTTCGTGTCCCGGCTCGGTTTCTCCGGCCACCCGGCGTTCCAGCGGGCGCTGCGCCACGAGCTGCACACCAACCTCGGGTCGCCACTGGCGCAGTACGCCAAGAACCTGCACCCCGGCGGCCCGGAGGCGTTGCTGCCGCACGCCTCCGACGTCTTCACCACCAACCTGGCCGAGTCGTTCCACGAGTTGCCGCGGACCGAGTTCGACGCCGCCGTGCGGTTGCTGTGCGACCCGCGCAAGCGGGTGCACCTGGCCGGCGGCCGGTTCAGCCGGCTGCTCGCCGAGTACCTCACGCTGCACCTGCAGATGCTGCGCAGCGACGCCGCGATGGCACCCGAGGAGGAGACGGCCCGGCTCGGCCTGGTGGCCGACAGCTCGAAGTCGGACGTCCTGGTGATCTTCGACTACCGCCGGTACGACACCGAGTCGGTGCTCTTCGCCCGGCGCATGGCGGACCGCGGGTGCGCCGTCGTGCTGCTGACCGACAGCGGCCTGTCCCCCGCGGCCGACGTGGCCTCGGTGGTCCTGCCGGCCCGGGTCGAGTCGCCGTCACCGTTCGACTCGCTGGTGCCGGCGATGGCCATGGTCGAGGCGCTGATCGCCTCGATCGGCGAGCGGCTGGGCGAGCAGGGCCGCCGACGGCTGGAGCTGATCGAGCGCATGCGCTCCGGTGCGGGCGCGGAGTCCGCCGCACCGTCGTCCTGACCCGGCGCCCGGCGCCCGGCCGGGCCTCAGTCCTGCGCGACCCCGCAGTACTCGATGGCCGTCAGCGCGTACGTCTTCGCCGCGGTGACCAGCTGGTCGATGGCCACGTACTCGTCCTCGGCGTGCGCGGTGAGGGCGTTGCCCGGGCCGTAGACCACGCCCGGGATCTGCTGCGCCTCCATCCAGGTGATGTCGCACAGACCGAAGAAGCCCTCGAGCCCCGGGCCGGTGGCGCCGCTCGGGTCGCCGACCGCACGGCTGTGCGCGGCGGCCAGGGCCGGCAACAGGTCCAGGTCGCCCGGGGTGGTGTACGGCGGCCACAGCAGCTTCCACTCGAACACCGGCTCGTGCTCGCGCAGCCACGAGTCGTTGGCGCAGGCGTCGCGGACCACGCCCTCGATCTCCGCGATGACCTCCTCGTTGCTGCGGGCCGGGTTGTGCGTCACGCAGTACTCGACCGTCAGCTCGTCGGGGACGCCGAACGGCACGCGGAAGCCGTGCGGGTGGGCCTCGAGCACGCCGGGCAGGATCGAGAAGTGGCCGTCCCGGTACAGCGGGTGCCGGTCGTCCCGCGCCCAGCGCTGCTGGAGGTCCTGCAGGGCCCGGTAGATCACCCAGTACCGGTCGATCACGTTGACGCCCAGGGACGTTCCCTGCAGTGCCGGCTGCGCGACGTACCCGTACAGGCTCGAGTGCGCGATCTTCCCGGTCAGCGTCAGCGAGAACCACAGCCCGCCGCTGCTCACGGTCGCCAGCCTCGGCGCGGCGTCGTCGTAGTTGGTGGGCTCGACGATCAGCGCGGCGTCCGCCCCGTACCCGGCCTGCACGGCGGCGGTGGTGCCGATCGTGTGGTCGCCCACCTCCTCGCCGACGACCGCCTGCAGCACCAGGTCGCCCCGCAGCCGCACCCCTGCCTCGGCCAGCGCCAGCGCGGCGAAGCCGGCCGCCACCACGCCGCCCTTGTCGTCGCTGGCACCGCGGCCGTGCACCGCCGTATCGGTGATCAGCCCGGAGAACGGGTCCCGGCTCCAGCGCGAGGGATTCGTCGGGACGACGTCGACATGTCCGTTGAACACCAGCGACCGGCCACCGCCGGTGCCCCGGATCCGGCCGCAGGCGTTGTCCCGCCCGGCCTCCACGACGACCATCTCGACGTCCGCGCCCGCCGACCGGTACACGTCCGCCATCAGGCGGCTGACCTCGGCCTCGCGGCCGACCAGGCTGTCGTAGTCCTGGCCCGGGTACCGCGGGTCCACGCTCGCG
This sequence comes from Nakamurella endophytica, assembly GCF_014646215.1. GTDB lineage: Bacteria > Actinomycetota > Actinomycetes > Mycobacteriales > Nakamurellaceae > Nakamurella > Nakamurella endophytica. The sequence goes on along the minus strand of NZ_BMNA01000003.1, from coordinate 466,002 downwards.
ATCCGGACGGCGGCGGAGGTGGTCTCCACCAGCCTGGGGGCCAGCCGGTCGACGGCGTCCAGGACGGCGGCGCGCGGGTCGGTGGGGGCGTCGTCGGGCATGGGTTCGCCTCTCGGTCACCGCGACGGCGGCAGCGGACGCCGGTGCCACGGATCGTCGGGTCGCAGGGTTGTGTCGCGCCCGGCGTGCGGCCGTGGGACGACGGTGGACCGCTTCACCGTAGGTCGTAACAGATGTTAGAGGCAATGGGTCTTGTCGCCAGAACTGAAATCGGCATAACCTGCGGCGGTGGATGAGGCGACGCCGACGGGCGGCCGCCGGGTGACGTCCCGGTCCGTGCCGCAGTGGCCCGACGCCGCACCCGCACCGCCGCCGGCCGGCCGGTGCTGGACGGTGTTCGACCTGGCCGCCCGGGGCACCACCGCCCGGGACTGGCACCGCCGGCTTACCGTGGCCGGGCTGGACGCCGAGCTGGTCACCGTGCCCGAGCCGCAGCTCACCGGTTGGATCGAGGCGCTGCCGCCGGCCTTCGGCGAGCTGGCTTCCCGCCGCCACGTCGGGTGGCGGGTCGCCGCCGTCGGCCCCGAGCACGCGGTGCTCGCGCTGCGGGCCTGCGCCGTCGAGGCGGGCCTGATGGACGCCGAGCTGCACCTGCACGCCGACCGCCGGACCCACCGCCGGGTCTACTGCCCGCACTGCGGCGCCACGACCCTCGCCGCCGGCGACCGGTTCCGGTGCGCGGGCTGCGCGCGGACACTGCTGGTGCACGACCACGTGTCGCTGTCCAGCGGCCGGTACCTGGGTTCCGTCGACACCCCGGACGCCGCACCGGGAGCCGCACGGTGACCGGCGACGACCGGCTCACCGTCGCCGCTGTCGAGCAGACCACTGTCGACGTGCGGTCGTACGTGCTGACCAGCCACCGGCCGCTGCGCCCGTACGAGCCCGGCTCGCACCTGGTCGTGGGGCTGGACGGCGTGCGCACCTGCTACTCGTTGACCGACGACGGCACCGCACCCGACGCCTACCGCATCAGCGTCCGGCGCACCGGACGGGGCGGCCTGTCGGACGCGCTGCACGACACCGTCCGGGTCGGCGGCCAGCTGTCCGTGTCGGGCCCGCGGTCGGCGTTCCCGCCCGTGCCGCACGCCCGCCACCACCTCTTCGTCGCGGCCGGCATCGGGATCACCCCGATCCTGTCCCACCTCGGGGCGGCGCGTCGCTGGGGACGCAGCTGCAGCGTGGTCTACGGGTACCGGAGCGGCGCCGCGGCGCACCTGGAGCTGGTCCGCCGGCTGGCCGGCGCCGACCTGGTCGAGGCCCCCGGCCGCACCGCGCTGGCGTCGGCCGTCGCGGAGGCCGTCGAGCGGCAACCGGTCGGCACCCACCTCTACGCCTGCGGACCGCGCGCCGTCCTGGACCTGGTCACCGACCGCTGCGCGGCGGCGGGCTGGCCGCCGGAGCGGGTACACGTCGAGCACTTCACCGCACCGGACCTCGATGCCGGGGCGCCGTTCGAGGTCCTGGTCCGGTCGTCGGGCCGGCGGCTGCCGGTGCCCGCGGGGGTCAGCCTGCTGGAGGTCCTCGAGCGGGACGGCGTCGCCGTCGACCACCTGTGCCGGACCGGAGTCTGCGGGCGGTGCCGCATCGGGGTGCTGGCCGGGACCCCCGAGCACCGCGACCTGGTGCTGCCCGCGGCGCTGCGCGACGCCGCCGACCGCATGTACCCCTGCGTCTCCCGAGCCGGCACCGCAGAGCTGGAGCTGGACCTGTGACCACCGCACCGCGCACACCCGACACCGCGCCGTCGTACGCCACCCCGCTGGCCGAGCTGGCCTGGCCGTTCGAGCCGGGCGCCGACACGTACCGGTACTGGATCAACGTCGAGCGCGGGCGCCGACCGGTCGCGACGGCCGCCGGGTCCTGGGGACGGCACGTCCTCGAGGTGGACGGCGGATACCCCGCGGTGATGGCAGAGCGCACCGCCATCCTCGACCGCGAGCCGCGCCGCTGCTCGGCCCTGCCGCACGCCCTGCCGGCGGCCTGGGAGGCGCTGGAGTTCGGGCTGGCCGAGATCGCGCCGCAGCGTCCCGACCTCTTCCGGCTGCAGCGGGGGGATGACGGCGTCCTGCGGTGGCGCAACGACCTGCTGGGCACGCGGTGGTCCGCCCGGACCGGCGACCCGCTGGTGGACGGCGCGCACCCGCTGGCCGCGCTCGCCGGGCAGGTGCAGGAGGACCTGTTCCTGCTCGGCCCGCGGGAGGACCGGCTGTACGTCGACGCGGTGGCCGCGACCTTCACCGGCTCCTGGTCCAGCAGCTTCTCGCTGGGTATGTCGTTCGCCGACCTGCACTCCCCCGTGCCGCGGATCCGGGACAGCGGCATGGTCGACCGCACCGAGCGGTTCCTGCTGTCCCTGGACCCCGGCGACGTCTACCGCCGGACCAACTGGAGCATCTACGACAGCGGCCGGCTCGACGCCAGCCTGGAGGCGAGCCACCGGCGCGACCCGGGGCACGCGGTTCGCAGCGCCACCGAGCACCGCTACGGGTCGCTGCGGCTGCGGGTCGAGCTGCAGCACCTGGTCCGGCTGCCCGCGACGGGCGCCCTGCTCTTCCTGATCAAGACGCAGCTGGCCGCCTTCGCCGACATCGTCACGGTGCCGCAGTGGGCCGGCCAGTTGCGGTCCGTGCTGGCGGAGCTACCGGAGGACATGGCCGCCTACAAGGGATTCGCCCGGTACCGACCCGGGTTGCTCGACTGGTTCGACCTGTAACAACCATTTCACGTACGGGCCTTGACGCGTCGTTCGTTCCAATGAGTTCATTACAGGTGCCCCCGGGTCACGCCCCCAGGCCCACCGCCCCAGGGCTCGGCTCCGGGTGCGCCGGGCCCGCCGTACCGCCCTGATCCGGTCACACGCGAATGAGGACCTCCATGACGACCTTGCGTACCCGACGCGGACTGCTGGCGACCTCCGTCGCCGCGGCCGTGGTCCTGCTCGCCGGCGCCTGCGGCGCCAACGCCGGCAGTTCCGACTCCAGCAGCTCGAGCTCGTCGGCCAGTTCGGCCGGCTCGGCCGCCGGCTCGAGCAGCGCCGGCGGCGACACCAGCGGCTCCGGTGGCTCGAGCGGCTCCAACGCCCCGGCCGCCCGCGGCGAGATCACCATCGGCCTGCTCGCCACGCTGACCGGGACGACGGCCAGCGACGGGCAGGGTGCGCAGCGCGGCGCCGAGCTCGCCATCAAGGAGCTCAACGCCGCCGGGGGCGTCGCCGGCTACACCTTCAAGCTCCGCGCCGAGGACACCAAGAACGAGTCGAACGACGTCGTCACGGCCGGCGTGCAGAACCTGCTCAGCGACGACTCGGTCAAGGCCGTGGTGACCGGCTACGCCTCGACGACGAACTTCGAGATCAACAACTTCGCCCGGGCCGGCATGGTCTACATCCTCGGCGGCGGCACGGCGCAGACCGCCGAGATCGTCGGCAAGGACCCGGCCAAGTACCCGACCATCTGGTCGGTGACCCCGAGCTACGCGCAGTACGGGACCGGCCCGGTCGACCTGGCCGACCAGTGGGCCGCGGCGGGCACGTGGAAGCCGCGCAACAAGTCGGCGTACATCGTCACGTCCGACAACGCCTACAGCAAGGGCATCTCGACCGACCTCAAGGCCTACTTCGGCAAGAAGGGCTGGTCCGTCGTCGGCGAGCAGACCGTGCCGTTCGGTGCGGTGAGCGATTGGGGCACCGTCCTGGCGGACATCCGGTCCAAGAACCCGGACTACGTCGTCAACACCGACTACCAGGTGTCGAACGAGATCACCTTCCTGCAGCAGTTCCTGCAGAACCCGACCAAGTCGCTGATGTTCCTGCAGTACGGACCCAACCAGCCGGCGTGGCTGGACGAGGCCAAGGCGAGCGGGAACGGCGTGCTCTACAACAACCTCGCCGGTGTGATCGCGTCGGACAAGAACCCCGAGACGGTCACGCTGCAGAAGGCCTACCAGGCGGCGTACGGCACCTCCGCCGTGGACCCGCAGGCGGTCATCACCTACCAGGCGGTCAAGATCTACGCCGACGCCCTGAAGAAGGTCGGCGACGCGGACAAGAAGACCGAGATCGGCCAGGCGATCGGCGCCAGCACCACCAAGGCCGCCGGCGGCACGATCGTGTTCGACCAGCAGACCCACCTGGCCAAGGCCGGCGACGACTTCGTGCCGCTGCAGTCCTTCCAGATCCAGGACGCCAAGCCGGTCCTCATCGCCCCGGAGAAGTACGCCGGCGGCTCGTTCGTCCTGCCGCCCTGGTTCCAGTGATGGGCGGCGTCGCGGCCCCGCCGGCCGACCGGGACACGGAGGCGCCCCTGCTGAGCGTGCGGGGGGTGTCGAAGACGTTCGGCAAGCTCGCGGCCGTCCGCGACGTCAGTTTCGACGTCCGGTCCGGCGAGGTCTTCGGCCTCGCCGGGCCGAACGGCGCCGGCAAGTCGACGCTGTTCAACGTGCTGACCGGGGTGCCGTTCGGGCCGGACCCGGGCGGCCACGTGCTGCTGCGGGGGCAGGACGTGGTCGGTCGCCCCGGGTGGTCGATCACCCGCGCCGGGCTGGTGCGGACGTTCCAGACGGAAGCCGTCTTCGACGACCTGTCCGTGCTGCAGAACGTCCGGGTGTGCGCCTCGCCGAGCGCGCTCGGGCGGCGCGGCCGGGTGGCGGAGGACCGGGTCCGGGAGGCGCTGGAGACGGTCGGGTTGACCGACGGCGACGCGCCGGCCAAACAGCTCTCGCTCGTCGACCGCAAGCGGTTGATGATCGCGACGGCGATCGTCTCGCGTCCCTCCGTGCTACTGCTTGACGAGCCCGCGGCCGGTCTGGAGCCGCAGGACCAGGACCAGCTGATCGACCTGCTCCGGACGATCAACGCGGCAGGGGTGACCATCATCCTGGTCGAGCACGTGCTGCGGGTGCTGCGGACCCTGTGCGGGCGCATGATCGTGCTGGACGCCGGCGCGGTGATCGCCGGCGGCGCCCCCGAGCAGGTGCTGGCCGACCCCGCCGTCGTGCAGGCGTACCTCGGGCCGGGAGGGGCCGCATGACCGCCATGCTCAGCGTCGAGGGACTGCACGCCGGGTACGGCCGCAGTTCCGTGCTCCGCGGCATCGACCTCCACCTCGACGAGGGCGAGGCCATCGGACTGCTCGGTCCCAACGGGCACGGCAAGACCACGCTGCTGCGCTGCGTCTCCGGGCTGCACCGGCCCACCGCGGGCGACATCCGTTTCCAGGGCGCGTCGCTGCTGCCGCTGTCGCCGCGGGCCGTGCTGCGGCGCGGCGTCGTCCAGGTGCCCCAGGGCTCCCGGTTGTTCCCGCGGATGACCGTCGCGGACTGCCTGCGGCTCGGTGGTGCCGCGAACCCCGACCGGTCGGCCCGGCGCCCCCTGCTGGACGAGGTCTTCGGCCTGTTCCCCAAGCTGCAGCAGCGCAGCGCCCAGCTCGCCGGAACGCTCAGCGGCGGCGAGCGGCAGATGCTCAGCATCGGCATCGGCCTGATGGCCGGGCCGCGGGTGCTGATCCTGGACGAACCCACCCTCGGCCTGGCACCGAAGGTGAAACACGAGCTGGCGGACGCGATCCGGCAGCTGCGCGGCAGGTTGGAGGCGCTGGTGCTGGTGGACGGGGACATGGACCTGGTGCTGCGGGCGACGGACCGGTTCTACGTCGTCGAGTCCGGACAGGTGGTGCAGACGGGCGACTCGGTCGCCGGTGCCGACTCCGCGCGGATGATGTCGCTGTTCCTCGGGGACGTCTGATGGACGCGTTCGCGGCGATCCTGCTCAGCGGGCTGGTCCTGGGCTCGCTGTACGGGCTGATGGCCTCCGGCCTGAGCCTGATGTGGTCGACCCTCGGTGTCTTCAACTTCGGCCACGGTGTGCTGCTGGCCCTGGGCGCCTACTTCGCGTGGACGTTCACCGAGCAGCTCGACCTGCCGGTCGCGCTCGCCGCGGTGCTGGCGGTGGTGGTGCTCGCGGTCGTCGGCGTGGTCTACGAGATCGCCCTGGTGCGGCCGTTCATCCGCCGCGAGAACGGCGCAATGCTGGTCATGGTCGCCACTCTCGCGGTCACGGCACTGGTGCAGAGCGTCATCCAGCTGCTCTGGGGCCCGCAGCTGCGGCGGGTGCCGCAATTCACCTCCGCCTCGGTGAGCCTGTCCGGGGCGACGGTGAGCGGCAACCAGCTGGTGGCGCTCGTCGCCGCGCCGGTGCTCGTCGGTGCGCTGTTCCTGGTGCTCAAGCGCAGCCCGATCGGCATCGCCGTCCGGGCCCTGGAGCAGAACCGGGACCACGCCAGGCTCGTCGGCATCCGGCCGGCCGCGGTGTACGTCTTCGTCGTCGTCATCGCCTGCGTCCTGGCCGCCTTCGCCGGCGTGCTGCTGGCCGGCATCCAGTTCATGACGCCGACCATGGGCGACGACCCGTTGCTGCGGGCGTTCGTCGTGCTCGCCTTCGGCGGCACCGCCTCGCTCGGCGGCACCCTCGCCGGCGCGTACCTCATCGGGTTGCTGGAGGCGGCGACCACGTACTTCTTCGGCCTGAGCTGGAGTCCGGTGCTGCTGTTCCTGGCGATGATCGTCGTGCTGCTGCTGCGGCCCGAGGGCCTGATCCGGCAGAGGACGGCCTGACATGGCGATCCGGGTGCTGCGGCTGTTACTGCCGTGGGTGGTGTTCGCCGTCGTGCTGGCCGTGCTGCCCGGGATGTTCACCAGCGCGCACTCCCGGCTGGTGCTCATCCAGGCGCTGCTGTACGGCGTGCTGGCGGTCAGCTGGAACCTGACCCTGGGCCTGGCCGGGATCTTCAACTTCGCGCAGATCGCGTTCTTCGGGGTCGGCGCCTACTCGTCGGCGATCCTGGTGGACCGCACCGGCATGTCGCCGTGGCTGGCCATGGCGCTGGCCGCCGTGTCCGCGGCGCTGTCGGCCTGCGTCGCGTTCCTGCCGGTGCTGCGGCTGCGAGGCATCTACGTCGGCCTTGCCACCTACGTCTTCTCGCAGCTGTGCATCTACCTGGTGCTGGGTCAGAGCGACCTGACCGGCGGCTCCAACGGCATCGTCGGTCTGCCGGACATGACGCTCGGTCCGGTCAACTTCTACGACCACAACCGCTACGGCTACTACTGCCTCGGCGCTGTCCTGCTGTTCGCCGTCTGCGCCGTCTTCCTGGCGATCAGCCGGTCCCGCTTCGGTCTGTCCCTGGTGGCGCTGCGCAACAACGAGCAGCTCGCCGCCAGCCGCGGCATCCGGCGCACCCGGCAGCAGTTCCTGGCGTTCGTCATCGGTGCGGCCGCCGCCGGGGTGGCCGGCAGCTACAACGCCTTCCTGAACAGCGTCGTCAGCACCGACGTGTTCGGCTTCGGGTACCTGACCATCCTGCTGAGCATGATCTTCCTCGGCGGCCGCAGCAGCATCCCCGGCACCGTGGTGGGCGCGGTGGTGATCACGGTCCTCAACGACCGGCTGTCGGGCACCGGGGCCTGGCAGCAGGTGGTCACCAGCGCCATCATCCTGGTCGTGCTGTGGGTGTTCCCCGAAGGTCTGGCCGGAGCGGGCCGACTGCTCTGGCGTCGCGTCGCTGCGATGCGCGGGCGGGACGGCACCGGCGGGTCCCCCACCGACACCACCGCCGCGGCGGTCCCGCTGGAGCCCGCCGCCGCGCACCGCCCGGCCGACCACGCCTGACCCGCCTCGCCCGAAGGGAACCCGCCGTCATGCCCCTGCAGCTGCCGACCGGCAAGACCATGGCCGTCGCCCTGACGTTCGACTTCGACGCCCACTCGCCGTGGATGGGATCGGTCGGCCGGCCGTCGCTGTCGTACCTGTCCCGCGGCGACTTCGGCGCCCAGGAGGGCGTGCCGCGGATCCTGCGGACGCTGGCCGACCGCGGGCTCCCCGCGACCTGGGCGGTGCCGGGGCACGACCTGGTCACCTTCCCCGACAAGATCGCCGACATCCTGTCCGCCGGTCACGAGATCTGCGCGCACGGGTGCTACCACGAGAACATCAGCCTGCTGCCGGCCGACGAGGAGCGCCGGCTGCTGGAGATCTCGCTGCGCCAGCACGAACAGGTCGTCGGGCACCGGCCGCGCGGCTACCGCTCGCCGGCCTGGGATTTCTCCGAGGTCACCATGGACCTGCTCGAGGAGTTCGGGTTCGACTGGGACAGCAGCCTGATGGGGCGGGAGTTCGAGCTCTACCGGCCGCAGCGGGTCGAGGTCCACTACGAGTCCGCCAGCGTGTTCGGGGCTCCCGCCCGGTTCGTGGAGATCCCGGTGTCCTGGTACCTGGACGACTTCCCGGCCGTCGAGTACATCGCCGGGGTGTCCCCGCTGGGCACCCACCGGGACATGATCGACCGCTGGAAGACCATCTTCGACTTCGCGCACGACCGGGTCGACGACGCCGTGTACGTCCTGACGATGCACCCGCAGACCATCGGGCGCTCGCACCACCTCCTCGGTCTCGAGGAGCTGCTGGACCGGATGGCCGGTCACGACGACATCTGGTACGCGACCTTGAGCGAGATCGCCGACGCCTGGTCCGACTGACCCGGAGCCGGCGCCGGGCGTGCCGACCCGGCGGTGACGAGGGACGCGAAGAGAGGTGCACCGTGACGGAGCTCGGATCGGCCGGCGGCCTGGTGGTCGCCAACGACCAGCGGGCCGCCGACGCCGGCGCCGCGATGCTGCGGGCCGGCGGCAGCGCCGTGGACGCCGCCGTGGCCGCAGCCTTCGCGCTGGCGGTCACCGAGCAGCACCTGAGCGGGCTCGGCGGCGGTGCCTGGCTGGTGGGCGTGGACGGCGGGACGGGCCAGGCGTTCGAGGTCACCGGCCCGATCACCGCGCCGCGCGCCGCCACCCCGGACTTGTTCCGGCCGCTGGGGACCGATGCCCCCACCGGCTTCTACGGCTGGCCGCCGATGCAGGACGACGAGAACATCCAGGGCCCGCGCTCGATCGGCGTGCCGGGCGCGGTGGCCGCGCTGTGCCTGGCGCACGAGCGGCGCGGCCGGCTGCCGCTGCCCACCGTGCTGGAGCCGGCCATCGCCCTGGCGGCCGACGGGCACGAGGTCGACTGGCTGGCGTCGGCCCTGACGACGGCGGCCGCGCCGGAACTGGCCCGGTTCCCCGCGACGGCGCGGCGGTTCCTGCCGGGCGGCCTGCCGCTGCGCGGGCCGGCCACCGGTCCCGGCCAGTGGCTGCGGCAACCGGAGCTGGCCGCGACGCTGGAGGCGGTCGCCGCCGGCGGCGCCGACGCCTTCTACCGAGGGGCGCCGGGGCGGGCGATCGGTGACGCCGTCGCCGCGGCCGGCGGTGTGCTGGATGCCGCCGACCTGGCCGGCTACCACGCCCGGTGGGCGGAGCCGACGCAGGTGCGGCTCGGCGACGTCGAGCTCGCCGGGCCGCTGTACACCGGGTTCCCGTCGACCGTGCAGATGTTGCGGTCGGCCCGGCAGGCGTCGCCGTCGGCGTCCTGGGCGCAGCGCTGGGCCGGACCGATGAGCCGGGCCTTCGCCGACCGGTTCTCGTCGATGAGCACGGATCCGGACGCCGGCACCCCGTGGCAGCGACTGCTCGCCGGCGGGTCCGCCGGCGGCCAGGACACCGGGGACAGCGCGGACACCGCGGCCCGCAGCGGTTGCACCTCGCACCTGACCGCCGTCGACCGGGACGGCACGGTGGTCGCGCTGACCCAGACGGTGCTCGACCTGTTCGGTTCGCGGTGGCTGGAACCCGCCACGGGCGTGCTGCTCAACGACGGGATGCTCTACTTCGACCCGCGGCCGGAGCGGGTGAACAGCGTCCGCGCCGGACTCGCCGGGCTGGCGGCGGTCGCGCCGACCGTGGTCCGCCGCAGCGGCCGGCCGGTCGCCGCCGTCGGAGCGTCCGGTGGCCGCCGGATCATCACCGCCGTCGCGCAGGTCCTCGACCGGCTGCTGGACGGCGCCGACCTGGCCTCCGCCGTCGCCGCGCCCCGGCTGCACGTGGAGAGCGGCCAGGCCTGGCTCGACCCGCGTCTGGGGCCGGGCGCCGCGGAAGAGCTGCAGGCGCTCGGTGTCTCACCCACGGTCGTCGCGGAACTGCCGACCACCTTCACCTATGCCCGGGTCAACGGTGTCGCCGCCACGGCGTCCGGGTGGACCGCTTCGGGCGACGACGGCAAGCCGCTGGGACTGTCGGCCGGCTGACCACGCGGGCCCGCAACTCCGACCAGTGACGACGAAAGGATGCTCATGACCGAGCGCAGGGCGGTGGTGACCGGTGGCTGCAAGGGCATCGGCGCGGCGATCGCGACCCGCCTGGAGGCCGACGGCCTGTCCGTCGTCCGCGCCGACCTCCCGGCCGCCGCCGGGGCCTGGCGGGCCGGCGGCGGCACGGCCGTCGACGTCGACGTCTCCGACACCCGGTCGGTCGACGCCATGATCGCGGCCGCCGTCGGGCTGCTCGGCGGGCTGGACGTCATGGTGAACAACGCCGGCGTCGCCGAGCAGCGCGCCCGCGTCGACGCCATGCCGGACAGCGACTGGGACCGGGTGATCTCGGTGAACCTCGGCGGTGCCTTCCGCTGCACCCGTGCCGCGTTCGACCACCTGCGGGCGTCCGGGCACGGCGCGGTGGTCAGCCTGTCCTCCACCTGGGGGCTCGGTGGCGTCCCGGGCTACGCCGCGTACTGCGCGTCCAAGGCCGGCATCATCGGCCTGACCCGGGCCATGGCCGCCGACGGGGGACCGTTCAACATCCGGGTCAACGCGGTGAGCCCGGGTTACGTCGCCAACGACATGGGCGGGTCGCTGGACGGTCTCGACGCGGAGGCGGCAGCCCGGGCCTGGGCCGGGCGCGACCTGCAGGCCTCGTTCCAGCCGCTCGGCCGGCAGTGCGACGTCGCCGAGATCGCAGCCGCGGTCTCGTTCCTGGTCTCCGACCAGGCGTCGTTCGTCACCGGCACGGTGCTCCCGGTCGACGGCGGCCAGTCGAACCGGCTCAACACCGGTGAGCAGCAGTGGCCGGCCCCGTGACTGCGTCCGGGGCCGCCGCGACCGGCGGGCCGGGGGCGGACGCCTGGGCGGGCCGGGTGGTCGTAGTGACCGGCGCGGCCGGCGGCATCGGCCGACGGATCGCCCTGGACTTCGCGGCCGCCGGCGCCACCGTCGTGGTCGCCGATGTCGACGCCGCCGGCGCGGACGCCACCGTGCAGCAGGCCGTCCGGGACGGGCACCGGGCGGCGAGCGTGCGGATGGACGTCACGTCGGCAGCGTCCGTCGAGTCGGCGCTCGAGGCGGTGGCGCTGCGGCACGGGTTCCCGGACGTCCTGGTCGCCGCGGCCGGGATCTACCCGACCCGTCTGCTGGTCGAGATGACCGACCAGGAGTGGGACGCCGTTCACGGCGTCAACGTCCGCGGACCCTTCCTGCTCTGCCGATGGCTCGCGCGGCGGATCACCGACGGCACCGTCCCCCGCACCCGGCGGAGCATCGTGGTGGTGTCGTCGGGTGCCGCCCGGTCCGGCCGCATCGGCGCGTCGCACTACTGCTCGTCCAAGGCGGCGGTCGAGATGCTCACCCGCGTCGCGGCACTCGAGCTGGCGCCGCTGGGGGTCACGGTGAACGCCGTCGCGCCCGGGCTGATCGACGTGCCGCGGGTGCGGGAGCTCAGTCCGGAGTACCTCGACACCCTGGTGGCCGGTCAGCCGGTCCAGCGCATCGGCCGGCCCGAGCACGTCGCCCGGGCATGCCTGTTCCTCGCCGACGACCGGTCCGACTACGTCACCGGCGCGGTCCTGGACGTCGACGGCGGCTTCTCGGCGGGCCGGCCGCTGCCGCTGAGCTGAATCGCCGGCCGCGCTGCTCGGCCAGGACGCGGCCGGGGGCCTCACGCTGGTCACGTTTCCGTGCCGCTACCCGCGGGTACGGTCGAGACGTGACCGAGCAGAGCAGCCTCAGCGGCCGGGAGCAGGCGATCGTCGACCAGTCCGACGACGTCCGCGACCCGGCGGACGACTCCGACGAGCTGAACGACCCGACGGCCATGGCGGACACCTACCCCAAGGCCCTGGAGGACAAGCTCCAGGCAGCGGAGGCGATCGAGGAGCACCGCGACGAGCCGGACCGGCGCACGATGTCCGGGAACGGCGACGATCGCAAGGACGAGGCTGCCGGGCTCACCGGCTGGGCCGGCCTGCCGTAGGCAGGTGCCCGGGACGGGCCGCGTCGGGCGACGCCACGCGTCCTGCGCGGGCCCGACTCCCGGGCTGTCGGTGGTGTCGCCACAGTCCCCGAGGGTGACCTGGGCCATCGGACCGGTTGCCGGACAGGGCGTCCCACCGGGAACGGCCCGCGGAGGTCCCTGACCGCAGGAGATGTGCATGTCCGAGTCCCGCCCGCTGCGCCGCCTGGGGTTCCTGACGATCGGCCTGTTCGACGGGGACGACCCGAGACCCGGCCACGAGTCGACGCTCTCGATCATCCAGCTCGGCGAGCAGCTCGGCTTCGACAGCGCCTGGGTGCGCCACCGGCACCTGCAGTACGGTATCTCGTCCCCGGTGGCCGTGCTGGCGGCGGCATCGCAACGCACCAGCCGCATCGAGCTCGGCACGGCCGTCATCCCCCTGGGCTGGGAGAACCCGTTGCGGCTTGCCGAGGACCTCGCCACCGTCGACATGCTCACCGGCGGCCGGCTCAACCCCGGGGTCAGCGTCGGCCCGCCGATGCACTGGGACACCGTCAAGGAGGCGCTGTACCCGGACACCGCCGACGCCGAGGACTTCTCCTACGAGCGGGTACGGCGACTGCTCCGGTACGTCCGCGGCGAGCAGGCGACGAGCGTCGCCGGGGTCGAGGGCATCGAGGTGTTCTCGGACCGGGTGCAGCCCTACTCCCCCGGTCTCGGCCGCCGGATGTGGTACGGCGGCGCGAGCCTGCGGTCGGCGCAGTGGGCCGGCGAGAACGGGATGAACTTCCTGACCAGCAGTGTCGTCAAGGCCGAGGTGCCGGACGAGGACGCCGACTTCGCCCGGATCCAGCTGTCGCACGTCCGGACCTTCCGGCAGCACCACCCGGACGGTGACCGGGCCCGGGTCTCCCAGGGGCTGGTGGTCATCCCGACCGACTCGGCATCCACCGACCAGCGGGACAAGTACCAGGCGTACGCCCGCAGCCGGCTCCCGCGCACCGCCCGACCGCAGGGCCCGGCGCGGATGCTGTTCGCCCCGGACCTGGTCGGCCCGTCCGCCGAGCTCGCCGAGCGGCTCGAGCAGCACGCCGCGTTCCGGGAGATCGACGAGGTCGCCTTCGCGCTGCCGTTCACCTTCGACCACGACGACTACGTGCAGATCCTCACCGACATCGCGACCCGGCTCGGGCCCGCGCTGGGGTGGATGCGCGGGAACTGACCGGGGACCCGGTGGGTCCCCGGCTCCCGGGGAACCACACGACGGGAACGGACCCGAGACCGGCGGCAGCAGGATGCGGCCGGGCACCGACGACCAGGAGGCGACCATGAGCACGACCGAACCGGCCACGCACCGCCAGCACGACGACGAGCACGCCAACCACCTGCACGGGGTCGACTGCGGGCACCAGGCGGTGTCGCACGACGACCACTTCGATTACATCCACGACGGTCACCGCCACGCCCAGCACGACGACCACTGGGACGAGCACGGCGACTGACCTGCCGGGTGGGTGACCCGTCGCCGGGTCGCGCAGCGGGCGGCCGCGCGCCGGACTGCTCCCGCGGCGGGCGGCCGGTTGCCGGACTGCCCACTGCGGGTGACCGGTCGCCGGGCCGCCCGCCGCGCGCGGTGGTCACCGTCCCTGCCGGCCCTCGACCGCGGTGGCCGACCGTCCTAGGGTCCGGTGGAAGGGTCCGCCGACCGGGGCCGACCCGACCGGACGGAGGTGTGGCGATGCGGACGGAACCGTGCGGCAAGTGGGTGCGGGGGTTCGTCGGGGACACCGTGGTCGTGGACACCCGCGACCCGCTGCTGTTCTGGGAGGACCGGCTCCCGGTGCCGTTCTACGCCGTCCCGGAGGGGGACGTCGCCGACGGTGTGCTGCAGCCGGCCACCGGGGAGCCACCGCGGCAACCGTTCTTCTTCCTGCCGCAGGGGCCGGTCTCCCGGTGGTTCGACGTGGTCGTCGGCGACCGGCGGCTGCCGCACGCCGCGTGGATCCGGGAGGATCCGGCGCTGGCGGGACGCGTCGTGGTGAGTTGGCAGCCCGGCCTGCTGGACCGCTGGCTGGAGGAGGACGAGGTCGTCGCCGGGCACCCGCGTGACCCGTACCACCGAGTGGATGCGCTGCCCAGCTCCCGGCACGTCACGGTGTCGGTGGACGGCACCGTCGTCGCGGACTCGCACCACCCCGTCCTGCTGTTCGAGACGCACCTGCCGACGCGGTACTACCTGCCGGTCGAGGACGTCGTCCGGTCCGCGGTGGTGCCGGCGGACACCCGGAGCCACTGCCCGTACAAGGGCGACGCCGACCGGTACTGGGACGTCGTCGGGCCGTCCGGCGATCGGCTCGCGGACGCGGCGTGGAGCTACAGCACGCCGTTCCCCGCCGTGTCGGAGATCGCCGGTCGCGTCGCCTTCTACAACGAGCTGGTCGACATCACCGTCGACGGAGTGCCGCAGCCGCGGCCGGTGTCGCCCTTCAGCGACGCGGAGAACCGACCCAGCTGAGGCTCTCGCGCGGACGTCGTGCCGGGAGTCCGACCCCGCCGGTCGTTGGGGGTCGGGCGCGGGCGCCCGGTCCAGGGAACGCTGCATTCGCGTGGCCCGACGTGCGGCGGGAACCGGTGCCGCGTTCCGAGACAGGGAGCAGATCCGCGATGAGCCTGTACCACCACCCCGCGGCGGGCGAACGGACCGCCGTCATCCCGGGCACCCGTCCCGGCAGCCTGCCGAGGGGTACGTGGCTGGCCGTGCTCCTGGTCGGCGCAGCCATCTTCGAAGCACTGCGGCACACCCTGCTCAGCACCCAGAACCCGAACCTGCTGCCGGCGCTGATCCTCGTCGGCGCGCTGGTGGTCCCGGCGGCCTTCCTGGCGTTCATCTACAGCCGGCGGCTGGCGTTCGATGTCCCCGGCGGGGTGCTGGCCGTCGCCGCGCTGGTCGGCGGGTTGATCGGGGTGATCGTCGCCGGCACGGTCGAGTACGACACCGTCCGCCGGCTGGGCACGCTGCCCATGGTCGGCGTGGCACTGATCGAGGAGACCGCGAAACTGGTGCTGCCGGCGTTGCTGCTGCTGTGGGGCCGCTACCGGACGCCTGCCGACGGCCTGCTGGTCGGGGTGGCCAGCGGCGCCAGCTTCGCGGTGCTCGAGACGATGGGCTACGCGTTCGTCACCCTGATCGTGACCCGGGGCAACGTCACCGCGGTGGGCGGCGTGCTGATGGAGCGGGGCGTGCTCAGCCCGGCCGGCCACATGGCGTGGACGGGCCTCACCGCCGCCGCGCTGTGGATGGCGGCCGTGGAGCGCTGGAGTGCTCGCGCGGTGCTGCGTTTCGTCCTGGTGTTCGCGGTCGCCGTCGGCCTGCACACCGCCTGGGACAGCATCGGCACGCTGACCGGCTACATCGTCCTGGCGGTCCTCGGGTTGGGCGCCCTGGCCCACGTCACGCACCAGCTGCACGTCCGCCGACCTGCGTCGCCGAACGAGCCAGCAGTCCGCTGAGCAGGACCTCGAGCAGCTGGCGCGCGGTGTCGGTGAAGCCGATGCTCAACACGGCGAGCGCGGGATCGGCGTCGTACGCGGCCTGCATGGCCGGGGACGGGCGCCCGTGCGTCCAGGCCGCACCGAAGATCATGGCCGCGGCCGCGGCGAACCGAAGGCCGTCCTGCTCCCCGAGTTCCGGGACGACCCGGACGATCTCCCGGCCGAACGCGGAGGTGTCGTCGAGCGCGGATCGCTTGAACCGCGCGGCCACGTCCGCCGAGATGTTGCGCTCGAGCACCCCGGTCTGCGCGCTCCACAGGTCGCACAGGACGGGCCGTCCGGCGACGGAGCTGGTCAGGACAGCGGCGGTCCGGTCGACCCGCACCTCCAGCGGTCCCGAACCGACGGCCGATGGAAGTGTCTGAGCCAGATCAGCGACCCAGTCGCGATAGGCACGGTGCAGGAGTTCCAGCAGGACGGCCTCACGCGACACGAAGTACCGCAGGACGTTGGACTTCGCCAGACCCACCCGTCGACTCAGTTCGTTGAGAGTCAGATCGTTGACCGACATCTCGGACAACATGGCAGCGGCTGCATCGAGAATCGCTTCTCTCCGCTGCTCCCGCTGGTCCTCGCTGCGGGCGCGTTGGAACGAGGTCATCGGTCACACCCTACAGACCGTCGGTCCGTTGCGAAGGGACCAGTGGTCTGATACGTTCCTGCTATAAGAGACCGCAGGTTCGTAAAGGAGGAACGCATGTACGCAGTGCCCCGTCAGTCCGGAAAGCTCGCCGTCGTCACCGGAGCCAACTCCGGGACCGGAAAGGAGTCCGCGCGCCGATTGGCCGCCGCCGGTGCTCGGGTGGTCCTGGCCGTGCGGACTCCCGCCAAGGGCGCGGTCGCCCGGGACGAGATCCTGCGCAGCGCTCCGGACGCCGAGGTGCAGATCCGCCACCTCGACCTGGCCGTGTTGGACTCGATCCGGGACTTCGCCGACGAACTCCTGGCTGACGGCGAGCCCGTCGACCTGTTGGTGAACAACGCCGGCGTGATGGCGCCGTCAAGGCGTTTCGAGACCGTCGACGGCTTCGAGCTGCAGTTCGGCAGCAACTTCCTGGGTCCGTTCGCGCTCACCGTCCGGCTGCTCCCGCTCCTGCTGGCCGCAACTGCCCCGCGGGTCGTCACGATGAGCAGTGGCACGGCGAACTTCGCTCGGATCCGGTTCGACGATCTCCAGTGGACCCGGCGCCGGTACAGCCCGTCGCGGTCCTACGCCCAGTCGAAATTGGCCGACCTCGTCACGGCGTTGCACCTGGCCCGGGTCGCGGCCGAGCGGGACTGGAACCTACTCAGCGCGGCGGCGCACCCGGGGTACACCCTGACCAACCTGCAGACCGCGGGCGCGAGCCTGGGGCGCGATCGGCCGAAACGCTCGGTGCTCCACGCCCTGCGTTTCCTGCCGACGCAGGGCGTGGAACAGGGAGCGGAACCGTTGCTGTTCGCCGCGACCAGCCCGGACGCGGCCCCGGCCGGGTACTACGGACCGGGCGGCCAGTGGGGGTTGGTCGGGCCGACGGCTGTGGCCCGGATCCCGCGACGGGCCGCGGACCCCGCCCTCGGGCGGCGACTGTGGGTCGAGGCGGAGCGGCTCACCGGCGTCTCGGTGGGCGCGCCGGTGTGAACTCTCACAGCCGTGGCGTCGGGTCGGGTGCGCTTACCGGAAGGCGCCGAACAGACTCACCACCTGCGGGTCGTGGTCGCTGGTCTGATCCGGGAACTCGCTGTTGATGTGGGCGACCTGGTAGCCGACGCGGCCCTGCAGGAACGTCCCGGGTGTCAGCAGGATGTGGTCCAGCACCTGGGAGACCCCGTTGTAGACATAGGTGTACCGCTGGTTCGCAGGCAGCGTCTGGATCATGTCGACCAGCACCGGGACGCCGCGGCCGTCGGCACGGCCGGTCCGCAGCACCGACAGCGCCGGGCTGAACTGGAAGTCGTTGAGGTCGCCCAGCACCACGGTCTGCGCCAACGGGTTCTTCTTCAGTATCGCGACGACGAAGGCGTGCACGAGCGCTGCCTGCTGCTGCCGCTGGGTCTCGGAGGACCGGACCGGGAACTGGAAGCGGCCGTCGGCGTTGCCGTCCCCGCCCTTGGAGTTCCAGTGGTTGGCGACGACGAAGACCGTCCTCCCACCGAACCGGAACTCCCCGACCAAGGGCTTGCGGCTGGAGCTCCACGCGGCGTTCGTCGGGTCGATGCGGCCGGGTGAGAGGGTCAGTGCCGGCCGGCCGGCGGATCCGGCGACCTGCGTGGCGGTCGTGGACCGGTCGACGCCGGCGGCGCCGCGGTCGACGAACGACACCCGGTGCGGGTCGAACAGGAACACGGTGCGGATGTTGCCGCCGGGCTCCCCGCCGTCCTGGTCGTCCACCGGGTCGATCTCCCGCCAGCTGTAGCGGGGGCCTCCGGCGGCGACCACGGCGTCCGTCAGTGCGGTGAGCGTCTTCCCCGCGGTGACCACCCCGTCGTCGGCGGCACCGTCGTCGTCCTGCACCTCCTCCAGCGCGACGATGTCCGGCGCGGCCAGGTTGACCACGATCCCCCGCGCCAGGGCGGCGAACTTGGCCGGCGGGTCGGTGGGGTCGAGGTTCTCGACGTTGTAGGTGGCCACCGTCAGCTCCCGCGCGGACGCGGCGCGCACCACGGTCGGCACGAGGCCCCCGCGGACGACGGCGCCGAGCTGGGTCGCGGCGATCAGGTAGCCGCCGTACTGCGAGTAGTCCACCGGTCCGACCGTGGCGCCGGCGTACACGTCGCCGACCGCGACGTCGGGGCCGTCGACGAGCGGCACCAGCTGGATCCGGCCCGACGGGGTGGCGTTCTCGCCGGTGAGCAGCGTTCCGCCCCGGTACGAAGGCTTCTGCGCCGGCTTGGTGGTGATCCACTGCTCGCCGTACTGGTTGGACGGCCCGACCACTCGGGCGTCGTCGACCTGGACCCGCATGCCTTCGCGCGATTCCCAGAAGTCCAGGGCCGACCGGCTGGGCGTGACGGGGGTGTCCTCGAGGTTGCCGCCACCGAGGTCCGGCGCGTACACGTCCGGAACGGTGGTCGGTGTCACGACCTCCGGAGCCGGCAGTGCGGCGCCGTGCGCGAGCACCGTGACGGTCGGGCCGGTGATCTCAGTGACCGACAGCGTCTGGGCGTCGGCCGGCGCGGCGTCCGGGTAGTACTCGCTGATCCGGCCGCTGACCAGAACGGAGTCGCCGACGGACACCGCCGGTGCGCTGGTGTAGACGAACACTCCCTCGCTGGTCGCGGGGTCGGCGTCCGGCGTCGGGTCCTGGAGGAAGAAGCCGCGACTGGACCCGGTTGCGCGGACGGCGGTCACCACGCCGGGCACGTCGGTGACGGCCTGCCCGACCAGCGGCGACCGGAACCCGGGGCCTTGGAGATCGTGGATGCGGACGGGTCCGGGCTCGGGTGGCGTCGGTGGCGGGGTGGATCCGGCGTTCACGGCGCCGGGCGTCGGAGCGCCGGCCGCCAGGTCCGTGGCGTTGACGTCGGTGTCCGGTGCGGTGCCGCGGCCGACCGACTGGGTGTTCGACGCGCCACCGACCGGCGTGCCCTCGGCGATCGCTGCACTGCCGTACCCGACCAGGTCCGTGCTCGCGGTGACGCAGGAGGCGGAATCGGTGCAGGTCAGTGGGGTCGTGGCGGCGACCAGGGCGACCGTCCCGGAGGAGGCGCTCATCGCGATGCTGCCGGTGACCTGGGCAGGCACCTCGGTCGTCCCGCCGGCGCCCTGAGCCTCGGCCACGACGAGGTAGCCGCCGGGAGCGACGGTCCCGGTCAGCGGGGTGACCTGCCAGCTCCCGGTCGCGGAACCCGAGTGGTACTGGATGGACCAGCCGGTGAGGTCGACCGGCTCCGTCCCGCGGTTCTGCAGCTCCACGAAGTCGCGGGTGTAGCTGGCACCGCTGTTCCCGCCGCCACCGTAGACCTCGTCGATCACGAGACCGTTCGAGGGAACTGCCGCGGCGGGCAGGGCCGCGGCGACGGTGCCGGCGAGGGCGACCGCCGCCCCGGCGGCGACGGTGCGCAGGCGTGTGGAGCGACGGATCACGGTGTTCCTCCCCGTTGGAACGGTGTGCGGTCCACGCATGGTGGGCGCGCGGGGTGAACGTAACGTGTCGGTCCGACAACGGCTTGTCCTCCGGCGCCCGAAACGCTCACGGCGGGCGCGACACCGCACCGATACCGCGGCGCCGAAACGTCGGACGCCACGGGTGTTGTCGTGCCCGCCACCAGCGGCATGTGGACAACCACGGCCTCGCGGACCCGACCGTCCCTACCGTCCTGCTCCGACCGCGGGTCCCCGCGGACGGACGCCGGGAGGTGGGATGGTGACGGCGGCGTTGGGCGGTGACCCGCCCGCCATCCGGGACTCGGCGCGGGCATGGGTGCGCTTCGGGGATACCTGCGGGTCGGCGGCGGGGCGCATCCGGTCGCTCGACGCCGGCGAGTTCGTCGGCGACGAGGCCGAGCTGTACGCGCAGCGCATGTCGGGGGACCTGCCGCCGTGCCTGGTCGCCACCTCGGACGCCTGGCACCTCGTCGGCGGGGTCCTCACCACGTACGCCGACGACCTCGAGTCGGTGCAGCGACGCCTGACGACGCTGTCCGCGCAGGCCGGCGACCGCGAGGCGTCCGTGCGATGCGCGCAGGACGACGTCGCGGCGGGAAGGGCGGCCGACCGGGCGCACGCCGAGGCCGCGGCGTCCCAGCCGGCCGGGACGCGGGTGCCCGCGGACGACGGCTACCGATCATCGACGCCGGTGGCCGAGCAGGCCTTGGACCGGGCGCATCGCGCGTTACAGGAGACCGTCGACGCGGTGACCGCGCTGCGGGCCGAGCACGATGCGGCGGTCCAGCGCTGCGTCGACGCGGTGGAGCGGGCCCGGGCGTCACGCTTCGCCGATCCGCCGGGGTTCTGGACCCGGGTCGGCCGGTCGATCACCTCGTGGGTCGGCGACCACGCCGACGCGCTGCTGGAGATCTCGTCGGTGCTCAAGGAGGTCGCCTCCGTCGCGGCCATGCTGTCGTTCGTCCCCGGCATGGCCGCCGTCGCTGTCGCCGCCGGCGGCGTCGCCGTCGCGGTGGACGCCACCGTCAAGATCACCACGGGCGAGGGCTCGTGGACCGAGATCGCCCTCGACGCGGTCGGCGTGGTCCCCGGCGGCCGCACCGCAGGCGCCGCGCTCCGCGGGTTGCGACGCGAGGCCGGCGAGGTGGCAGCGGTCGGGCGGACGGCCCGGGGCGCTGTGCCTGCAGGGTGGACGGGCGCCGAGCGCATCACCGGCGGACGCATCATTCGACCAGGCGATCCCACGAAGGTTCCCGGATGGGCGGAGGCCTCCTACGACGAGATACGTGCAACGTCGGACACCGCGCTCATAGCGTCCAACACGAGATCTGTCGTGCTCCCGGACGGGCACCGTCTCGACGAAGGCGACCTGGAGCAGATCAAAAGGCATCTCTTCACGGACGAACACGTGCTTGAGTACGGAGACGGCGCCGTGGTCCTCGGCCGGTTCGACGCTGACCCGGACATCGCGGAAGCGTGGTACCGACTGCGTGCAGGAAGTCCGGCTGACAGTGACCTGGTCCTCCTGCACCACGAGCTGTACGAATCATCCTGGTTGCGCGACCATCCTGGGTCGACCTACGTGGACGCCCACGCGCGGGCCAACGGCGTTGCCGACTGGCATGCCATCATCAAATCCAGACATCGGCGAGGAGGTAACCCGTGGCGATCCTGATCCACGCTCGGCTGATCGAACGGGACGGGGACGACCTCACCTATGAGGTCGACGACGACGGTGAGACGACGAAAATCGTCGTGCCGACGGCGGACTACGCCTCCGTCTACACCAGGAATCCCGACGAACAATGGCTGGCCGAACGCGTCGCCGGCCGAGTGTTCACTGTCCGTGAGAGAACCGGCGCCTTCCCTGACACCTTCAGCATCTTCTCCTGAAACGTGCTGGCCAAACGTAGATGTCGGGCGGCACGGCACAGTACCGGCGGGTGGTCATCGCGGGCCGGCAGCCGCAGCCGGGTGCGACGAAGGCGCAGAGCCGTCGGTGCCGTGAGCGGGCCGGCAAGTGGAGCGACAGCCGCCCGGATCCGTGACCGGCTTGACGCCCACCGGTAGGCCCGGATCACTTCGATTGCTGCCGCCCTGCACCCACCCCTACCGCGTCGCTTCCTCCAGCACCTCCAGCACGTGCCGGTACGGCTGCCCGGTCGCTCGTTCCATGCCGATCTCGCAGGTGCGGTTGGCCGAGACGTACTCGGTCCGCACACCCCGCGCGGCGAGCCGGGCCACCTCGGCCGCTTCCGGTCCGGTGGCCGACGCGGTGAGTTCGGGGTGGAGCATGCCGCGGTCGCCGGCGAAGGCGCAGCAGCCCCAGTCGACCGGCACGGTGACGTCGTCGGACACCAGCTGCGCCAGCCGGACGAGAGCCGCGGTGCTGCCGAGCTCCGTGGTGGAGCAGGTGGGGTGCACCACCACCGCGGGGACCCGGCGGGTCACCGTCAGCCGCGGCGCCACCTCGTCCGCGACGAAGTCGAGGGCGTCCACCACCCGGTAACCGGCACCGGTGACCAGCTGGCCGAGACCCTGCGCGCACGAGCTCGCGTCGACGACCACCGGCAGCCGGCCGTCGTCGGTCGCCGTCCGGAGCGCGTTCCGGACCAGCGCGGACATCCTGTGCTGGCCGTCGAGCTGACCCTTGGACTTCCACGGGGTGCCGCAGCACAGGCCGTTCGGCCGCTCCGGCGTCCGCAGCGCCACCCCGGCCCGCTCGCACAGCGTCCGCAGCGCATCGCCGACCCCGCCGCCGAACATGCTGCCCACGCAGGCGTCGAACAGCACCGCCTGCGCCGCAGCCTCGTCCAGCTCGCGCCGGCGTCGCCCGCCCGGCGGCAGGCCGGGGTCGTAGAGCGGCACGGTGTCGTGACCGGCGAACCGGCGACCGACCTTGGTGATCGTCACCGGCACCGCGGGCGGCAGCTTGTCGGCCGCGGTCAGACCGAGCGACCCGGCCCGGGACACCGCCGACCAGTGCCCGGCGGCCGCCTTCCACAGCCGCCGGGAGGTCGGCGTGGCCGCGTCGGCCCGCAACCGCCGCACCAGGTCGCCCGTGTTGATCAGGACCGGGCACGCGGTCTGGCACATGCCGTCCACCGCGCAGGTCTGGACGCCGTCGTAGTCGTAGTCCCGCTCCAGCTCGGCCACCAGGTCCGTGTCGCCACGCTCGCGCGCGGCGGCCATCTCGCGACGCAGCACGATGCGTTGCCGCGGCGTCGTCGTCAGCGCCCGGGACGGGCACACCGGCTCGCAGAAGCCGCACTCCACGCAGCGGTCCACCTCCGGCTCGACCGTCGGCGTGGTCTTCAGATCCTGCAGGTAGCCGCGCGGGTCGTCGGTGAGCACCGATCCCGGGTTGAGCAGACCCTGCGGGTCGACCAGGTGCTTGACCTGCCGCATCGCCTCGGCGAGCTCGGCACCGTACTGCCGCTCGACGAACGGGGCCATGATCCGACCGGTCCCGTGCTCGGCCTTCAACGTGCCACCGAGACCCAGCACCAGGTCCACCATCTCGGTGGTGAACGCCTCGTACCGCGCCATCGACGCGGGCTCGTCGAACCGCTCGTTGAGCAGGAAGTGCAGGTTGCCGTCGCGGGCGTGACCGAAAATCACCGAGCTGTCGTAGCCGTGCCCGTCGAACAGCTCGGTCAGGCCGCGGCTGAGTGCACCGAGCCGGTCCACCGGGACCGCGACATCCTCCAGCAGTGCGCTGGTCCCGGACGGCCGGGCGCCGGCCACGGCGCTGTACAGGCCCTTCCGGGTGTGCCAGAGCGAGGCCCGTTCGGCCGCATCGGAGGTCAACTCCGTGGCGGCGGCCAGCCGCAGGCCGGACAGGTCCCGCCGGGCGGCGTCCTGCCGATCGGCGAGCTCGTCCGGTCCGGAGGCCTGCAGCTCCACCAGCAGAGCCGCGTACCCGCCCGCCGCCAGCACGTCGGTGTCCAATCGGCGGATCTGCTGCGGGCAGGCCGGATCCAGTCGCGCCACCCGCAGGGACGCCGCGTCGAGCAGTTCTGCGGTGGCCACACCTGCGGCCGAGACCTGCGGTACCGCTTCGGAGGCCGCCTGCAGGCCGTCGAAGACCAGGAGGCCGGTGGCCGCGTGCGGCAGCACCGGCACCGTCCGGAACACCGCGGAGCCGACGAATCCGAGCGTGCCCTCGCTGCCGACGAGCAGCCGGACCAGGATCTCCACCGGGTCGTCGTGGTCCAGGAACGCGTTCATCCCGTAGCCCATGGTGTTCTTGATCGCGAACAGCCGCCGGAGGGTCGCCACGGACTCGGAATTGCCCCGGATCCGGTCCCGTAGGGCGAGCAGCCCGGCGTGCAGTTCCGGCTCCGCAGCCGCGAGGCGGGCGCCGGCGGCGGGATCCGCCGAGTCCAGAACCGTGCCGGAGGGCAGCGCGAACACCATCGACTCGAGGGTCCGGTACGTGTTCAGCTCCGTCCCGCACTGCATCCCGGACGAGTTGTTGGCGATGACCCCGCCGACGGTGCACGCGCCCTCGCTGGCCGGGTCCGGTCCCAGGCGACGCCGGTGCCGGGCCAGGTGGCCGTTCACCGACCGCACGGTGACCCCCGGCTGCACCCGCAACCGCGCACCGTCGTCGAGCACCTCCAGCCGCTGGAACCCGGTCCGCGCGTCGACCAGCACGGAATCGGACAGCGCCTGTCCGGACAGCGACGTGCCGCCACCGCGGAAGGTCAGCGGCACGCCGAGCGCGGAGCAGGCACGCAGCACGTCCGCCACCTGGACGGTGTCCTGCGGGACGGCGACCGCCTGCGGATGGAGCAGGTAGTGCGACGCGTCGTGGGCCCGGGCCAGCAGGTCCAGCGACCGGCCCGTGACCCGGCAGGACGAGTCGCCCAGCGCCGTCCGCAGCCGCTCGGCCAGCTCCGTCCCGGCGGAGGCTTCGGCGGACCGCCCGGCCGGCGCTGCGGTGGCGGTCACGGGCACCCCTGTCGTCGCGAGGACGGCGCCGCCGCAGACCGGCGGGCCGGTTTCCGATGGTAGGCGTCGGCCGGTGGCAGCAGCGGAAGGCGGCCAATCGGGGGCTGAGCCCGATCCCTCGGTGAGGTCGAGCCCCGGTCCGGTCCCGGTCTCTGTCTCCTCCCTGAGGGCTGGGCCCGTACTCGCGTTGCGATCAGGAGTCGTGCTACTCAGTCAGGGTCCGGGTCGGGATCAGCGACTGGACGGACCTCTCCGACGACCGACGTGGGCACAACTCAGTCGGGCCACCACGCCACACCGTCTTCGACCGGACCAGCACCCACCGCGACCGACTCACGCTCCCACCGCACCGCTCGTGTCCCGTCGGTTCAACCCGCCGGCGGCGAGGCGACCTGGGTCCATTTCACCGTCGCCCGAGGGTCACCACACTCGACGCGCATGCGTCTGCCCGCCCGACGTGTGTCCTACGGAAGGAGACCTCAGGTGAGCACCGAGTTCACGCGCAGAACCGCCTTGCTGACAGGGCTGCTCGCCGTCACCGGAGCCGGCGCACTCGCGGGATGCGTCACGAACGCCAAGCCGGACGACGCACCTCCCGGTGGTCAACCGGTCGTCGACGTCAGCAAAGACCGGGTGATCAAGCAGGTCGCGGGGTTGCGGCCGTTCCGTTCGTCCGGCTTCCGGGTCGGCTCGGAACGGATCGGTACCAAGACGGTGATCCACAACTATGGTCACGGCGGGTGCGGCGTCACGCTGTCCTGGGGCACCGCGAAGATGGCGCTCGATCTCGCCCTGCGGACACCGCACCGGGCGGCGGCCGTGCTGGGCTGTGGCGTCATCGGTCTCACCACGGCTCGTCTGCTGCAAGATCACGGCTTCGACGTCCAGATCTATGCGGCAGCCCTTCCGCCGGACACCACCTCGAACGTCGCGGCAGGGGTGTTCGGCGTCACCGACGTGGCCGACGGGACCTGAGCGGGCCGTTCCTCCCCCAGTTACAGTTCGCCGCGCGCTACGCCCACCGCTACTTCCAACCGTTCGTCGGGCGCCCCGAGTACGGAGTGAAGTGGTTCGACCTGTACGTGCTCGGCGACGCGCCCATCAAGCCCCCGGCCGAGTTCGCCGTCACGCCGGAGCTCTACCCGATGACGCAGTTCGGCCCGGGCCAGCATCCCTTCACCACCCCGTACGCGGCGAGCGTGCCGACGCTCATCGCCGAGACGAACGTCTTCCTCCCGAAGCTGATGGAGGACGTTCGCCTCGCGGGCGGCAAGATCAACGTCCGGTCGTTCACCGCTACGGGCGAGCTCGAATCGCTGACGCAGCCTCTCGTGGTGAACTGCACCGGCCTCGGCGCCAAACTCCTGTTCCGCGACAACGAGTTGACGCCCGTACGGGGCCAGATCCTCTTGCTGCGACCGCAGCCCGCACTGGACCGCGGATACATCGATCCGAAGAACGACCTCTACATGTTCCCGCGCAGCGACGGGGTGGTCTTCGGCGGCAGTCACGAGATCGGCGAGACCAGCACCGAGCCCGATCCTGCGGTCACGACGCGAATACTCGACGGCGGGAAGCGCATCCTCGGCGGCAGTTGAGCGAGGCGGGAGACGCATCCTGGGCGGCGCCGTACATGCTCGACCACGCATGCCCGCTCGGCGTCAGCGTCCGAGCGGGCGCCCTCCCAGGTATCGGCCGAGCGGTCCACCCGCGGCTGTCGGGACCGCGGGTGGACCCGTCGACGCGATCAGGCCGGCCGGGCCACGGGCGTCGGGTTCCGCGGCTCGGCCGGTCCTGACCGCACGATCAGAAGTTGGCCCCCCAGGCGGTCAACCGGGCGATGCCACCGTCGCGCAGCTGGCCGTCGCTGAGCCGGTCCAGGAACGCCTGATAGGCCAGGTAGCGGGCCTTGGCGGCGTCGCTCTGTAGCTGGTACGCGGGTGGCAGCCGCCGTTCCAGCTGGAGCGGGACCCGGACCGTCAGCAGCTCCCTGGCCGCCGCCTTCGCCCGCCGGTCGCAGTGGAAGGTGTTGTCGAGTTCCAGGCGGCCGCGTTCGGTGCCGTAGTCGTAGAACTCGTACTGCAGCGACTTGGGGTCGATCCTGGTGGTGTTCTCGAACCACCGGGCGTAGGCGGCCACCTTGTAGCCGTGCGTCCGCATGACGTAGATGTGCAGCGGGACGTTGTCGAAGTTCAGCGCCTTGGGCGGCTGCTCGCCGCTGGCCCAGACCAGGTGGCTGCGCCCCCGGGCCTTGTTGCTCTTGAGCAGCGGGAGCAGGTCCAACCGTTCGCCGTAGATCTGCGCCATGTCGCCCCTGAGCCAGCTCCGGTTGCCGTGCGCGATGGTGGCCAGCATCGGCAAGAGGTCGACGCTCGAGGTCAGTTGCTGCCGGACGGTGTGGATGTCGCCGGTGAGCACGCCCCGCGGGTCCGCGACCACCATCGGGACGCTGAAAGCCTCGTCGTAGGCCGTGCCGATCTTGCCCGAGACCATGCCGTGGGCGCCGGCGTACTCGCCGTGGTCCGACATCATGATGAAGACCGTGTTGCGGGCGACCTCCTTGGGCACGGAGTTCAGCACGGTGCCGATGTGCTGGTCGACCATGACCATCATCTGCGTGTAGCTGTCCAGCGAGCGCTCCCAGTAGTTCCAGGGAGCGGTGCCGATCTGGTACTGCTTCTTCGAGCCGTCCAGGTACGGCTGGAGGGTGAAGTCGGTCTGCTTCCTGCTGTCCGTGACGCCGCCCCAGACCAGCGCCTGGACCTCCCGCGCGAACGCGTGCGCCGACGGCTTGTCGGCCAACGCCGACTCCGGCTCCCAGTTGGCCGGGACGTGGCGGTACCCGTACCGCTGCGGGGTGTCCTCCGTCGGGATCTGCTTCCAGGGACGCAGCGGGGCGGCGTTGTTGTCCGCGTACAGGGCGTTGTACCGGTCCGCCTCCGTGCCGGCCCAGAAGAACTGCTTGTCGTGCGGGTTGACGAAGCTCGCCGTCAGGCAGAAGGGCTGCTGGCCCGGCTTCGTCGCCTGCAACCACGAGGCGGCGCGGGCTGCGATCTGTCCGTCGTAGTAGTAGCCGTCCCCGTTGTCGCCCAGGATGTCCGGCTGGGTGAGTCCCTCGAACCCATACTGCGACAGGTACTCCGGCAGGTAGGCGCCGTTGCGCGCGGACGGCGACAGGTGCCACTTGCCGACGTACGGGGTGCGGTAGCCGGCCTGCCGCAACAGCTTTCCGTAGGTCGGGAAGCCGCGGCCGAGCGCGGGTGAGGGCGCGGGCTGGTCCGCCGTGCCGGTCCGCGTCGCCAGCAGCCACTGCTGCAGCGGGTACAGGCCGGTGACGAACGTCGCCCGGGCCGGGCTGCACGCCGTGCCGTTGGTGAAGTGGTTGCCGAACTTGACGCCGGACCGCCACAGCTGGTGCAGGTTCGGCATGTAGGTGGCGATGAACTGGTCGGCGTCCTTGATGCCCGCGGGGAACTCGCGCGGGTAGCGCATCTCGTCGACGACGATCAGCACGATGTTCGGCTGGCTGTACTGGTGCTTCGGCGCCGCGGTCGGGCTCTCGGCAGCGGCGGCGGTGCCCTCGAAGAGCCCGCTCAACGCGAGAGTGGCGCCGGCGGCGGCGGTGCCGGCGAGGAAGCCGCGCCGTCCGATACCGGGCCGGTCCTCCGGGTCCTGGGTCATCAGTGGTCCTCTCTCGGTGCGATGGAGCGGGCGGTGGTGCCGGCGGTCGCCGGCACCGGGTCGTCGGCACGGGCCGCCGTGGTGGCGGCCGCGGGTGCGTCACCGGTCGGTGACGAGGAGGCGGAATCGCCGGCCGCGTGCTCCGCCTGCGCCTCCAGTCGGGCCAGGTGCGCGGTGCCCTCGATGTCGAGGTTCGGTGTCCAGCGGTCGATCCAGCGGGGCAGCCACCACGCCCGCCGGTCCAGCAGCGACATCGCCGCCGGCACCAGGACCATCCGCACGATGCTGGCGTCGATGAGCACCGCGGCGGCCATTCCGACGGCCAGCATCTTGACCGTGGGGTCGGTGCTCAGCACGAAGCTGGTGAAGACGGCGACCATGATGGCGGCGGCGGTGGTGATGACCTTCGCGGTGCCGCCGATGCCGATGGCGACGCTGCGGTGGGCGTCACCGGTGCGCACCCATCCCTCGTGCACCCGGGACAGCAGGAACACCTCGTAGTCCATCGACAGCCCGAACACGATCGCGAACATCAGCATCGGCACGAAGGCCGGGATCGGCAACTGCTCGTGGATGCCGATCAGGCCGGATCCCCAGCCCCACTGGAACACGGCCACCACGACGCCGTAGGCCGCGCCCACCGAGAGCAGGTTGAGGATCGCCGCCTTGACCGGGATCAACAGCGACCGGAACGCCACCAGCAGCAGCAGGAACGACAGCGCCACCACGCCGAAGATCAACCAGGGCATGCGCTGCGCGACCTTGGCCGTGAAGTCGACGTAGCCCGCGGTCGCTCCGACCACGTAGGTCGGTGCCGGCACGGTGGGCAGCACGGAGTCCCGGAGGTGGTCCACCAGGTCGGTGGTCGCCTCGTCCTGCGGGCCGGTGGTGGGCACGACGGTCAGCACGGCGACGGTCTGGTCGGTGTTGATCGCCGGGGCGCCGACGCCCGCGACGCCGGGGGTGGAGCCGAGCGTCTGTTGCAGCCCGGTCAGCAGTATCTGGGCGTCCTGGGGCGAGGTCCCGGCCGGGACCTGCGCGACCACGCTGAGCGGTCCGTTCAGTCCCGGGCCGAAGTGGTCGGCGACGAGGTCGTAGGCGCGCCGGCTGCTGTCGGTGGTCGGGTTGGTACCGGCGTCCAGCTGGCCGAGCCGGAGCCACAGCACCGGCAGGCACAGCACGAGGAGCACCAGCGTGGCACCGATGGCCCAGGGCGTCGGCCGGTTGCTGACCTTCCGGCCCCAGCGGGCGAAGGGGCTCTGCTCGTGCGCCGCATCCGCCGCCGCGATCAGTGCGGCCGCGGACACCGCGTCCGGCACCTCGCCGGCCGACCGGGCACGACGGGCAGCGCGCAGGTCCTTGAAGGCGCGGACGTTCTGCCCGCACACCCCCATGAACGCCGGCATCAAGGTGATGGCGGCGAGCACCGCGACCGCGACGACGATCGCCGACGCCAGCCCGAGGGACCCGACGAACGGCACCCCGGACACGTAGAGGCCGAGGATGGCGACGACGACCGTGCCGCCCGCCACCACCACCGCCGCACCGGACGTCGCCGTCGACCGTCCGACCGACTCGACGACGCCCATGCCGTGGTCGAGGTTCTCGCGGTGGCGGGCGATGAGGAACAACCCGTAGTCGACGGCGACGCCCAGACCCAGCAGCGTGGCCACCGTCGGTGCCGTGG
This sequence comes from Nakamurella endophytica, assembly GCF_014646215.1. Lineage (GTDB taxonomy): Bacteria > Actinomycetota > Actinomycetes > Mycobacteriales > Nakamurellaceae > Nakamurella > Nakamurella endophytica. The sequence continues at coordinate 435,829 of NZ_BMNA01000003.1, read as the reverse complement.
TGGGGAAGGTGACCGCCGAGGCCAGGATGGTCACCAGCGACAGCCCGGCGAGCACGCTGAACAGCGCCGAGAGCAGCGGGACGACAGCGGCGACGATCGAGCCGAACATGAACAGCAGCAACAGCAGTGCGCACGACAGGCCGATGACCTCGGAGGTCAGGTCGTGGGCGGCCTGGCCGATCTGTCCGGCGCCGGCGCCGTACTCGACCTCCAGACCCGCTGCCCTGGCCGGCTGCACCGCGGCGTCGAGGTCGGCGAGGTACTGCTCGTCCAGTCCCGCGGGGACGACGTCCCAGGAGACCGTCCCGTAGGCCGTGGTGCCGTCCCGGGCGACCTGCGGCGAGCCCGGGGTCGCGAACGGGCTGCTGGAGGCGATGACGTGCGGCAGCTTCGCGACGTCGGCCATGGCGGTGTTGACGGCCGCGGTCTGCGCGGAGACCGCGCCCGTGGGTGCGTGGAAGACGATCTGCCCGGCGTAGCCGCCCTGCTGCGGAAAGTCCTGCTGCAGCACCGCCAGTCCGTCGGCGGACGGGCTGCCGGGCACCGAGTAGTCGTTGGCGAACGTGCCACCCGCGACCGCCCGGACACCCAGCAGCGCACCCAGGATCGCGACCCACACCAGCAGGACGGACCACCGGTGCCGGGCACTGAACCGGCCGAGGGCGTCGAGGAACTGATTCATGGCAGGGGATCCCGTTCACGGAGCCGGATGAGGTGCGCCGTGGCGGGAGGGCATCTGCCCGGACCGCCGGCCGCCCGACTCTGTCAGCGCCGTACAGCCGCCCGGAAGAGGGAAGCAGGCAAACTGGGAGTGCGCGACCCGAAGACTAGGGAGCGGACTGGGGACCCTGGGACCATTCCTCGGGGCGGCGACCCGACGGGCTGCGTACCGTCGGCGCGTTCACCGTCCGGTCGGTGAACCCAGGAGTCGCTGCAGTCGATCCGCCAGCTGCCGGCGCGAGGAAATTCCGAGCTTGGCGTAGACGTTGGTCAGGTGGAACTCGATGGCCTTGCGGGAGACGTACAGCCGGGCGGCGGCCTCGCCGTTGGACAGGCCCAGGGCGACGAGCCGCGCGACCTCGAGCTCCCGGTCGCTCAGCAGCGGAGGACCACCGGCCGGCGGCCGGTCGCTCTGCAGGTCCGCCAGGCGGTTCTCGCACTGCGCCACCCGCGGCCAGGCCCCGATCCCGGCGAAGAGCCCCCGGGCGACGGTCAGCGCCGCCGTCGCAGCCCGAACATTGCCGGTGCGCAGGGCCATCTCGCCGCGGACCTGGGCCTCCCGGGCGCGCAGGAAAGCGTTGTCGGCGGGGATCGCCGACGACGCCGAGCGCAGCACGGCATCGGCGTCGGGCAGGTCGCCGGCCGCCAGCGTCGCCTCCGCCAGCACCACCAGGGCCTCCGCCGCCACCGATCCCGGGTGGCCGACGACGTCGCCGGCGACCCGAGCGGCCGGTCCCGGACTGCCCGCGGCCAGCAGGGCCGATGCGCGCAGGAGTCGACGTTCCCGTGCCCGCAACTGGATCTCGGGCCGTTCGACGGCATCCAGCTCCGCGGCTGCCGCCGCGGGATCGCCGTTCAGCAACGCCTGGACCGCCGCGGCGATCGCGACGTACACCCGGTTGGTCTGCGACCCGAGCAGTTCCGTCCAGGCACGCGCCGCCTGCAGCTGCTCGAGTGCCCGCTCGTCCTGCCCGTGTTCCGCGAGCACCCTGGCGGCTACCGCATGGACGATGGGACGCTCCACCGCCCTGCTGTCGCCCTCCTCCACGGCCAGCAGCAGCTCGACCGTGGCCATCGACTCGGTCCAGTGCCCGGAGAGCAGGCGCCACTCCGCGATCAGCGCGAGCGAGAGCGCCAGCAGGGCCGGAACGGGACGGCCCGCCCTGATGTGCTGCTCGACGAGCGCCAGATCCGCCGCCGCCGCCCCGTCGTCACCGGTCCACAGCCGGATACCGCCGCGGGTGGCGAGCAGCGGCACGTCCCCGCTGTCGAGGACTCCACCCACGGCCGGGGGCACCTGGACCATGGCGACCGCGTCCTCGGGACGCCCGGCGATCATCTGGCTCATCGCCCCGAGCACCCGCGCGAGTTGCCGCCAGGCGGGGTGCGCACCCGGATTGGCGAGCACGCCGTCGACGTCGGCCATGCCGTCCGTGCCGGTGAGCACCTTGCGGGTGGCCTCCAGCAGGCTGACCGATGCCTCGAGCCGGGCGTCCGGGGTCTCCACCAGTTCCTGGCGGGCCTGTGCCAGCAGGTCCCGGCCGGCCGACAACTGCCCGGCGAGCAGGGTGAGCGCTGCCAGCACGACCGTCCGCTCGCTCGACGGCGGGGCGGCCAGCACGTCCGCACGGCAGCTGAACGCCCGCACGATGTCGCCCTGTGTCGCCATCAGGCCCACCGCCCGCAGGAACCGTCGCGCGCGCAGCTCGGGGTCCGGCGAGATATCGGCCGCGGAGAGCAGCAGGCCGATGGCGCCGTCGAGATGTCCGACGAGCTCCCGTGCCGCAGCCGCCTCGGTCGCCTCGACGGCAAGCGCCTCGTCGTAGCCCTGAACGGCCCCGAGGCGGTGACGCAACGCCGTCTCCCCGGACAGGAACGGCAGGACCGCCGCCTCGATCGCCCGCCGGTGCGCCGGCTCCAGGGCGTCGCGCACGGCGGTGACGATCAGGGGGTGAGGCACGCCGAGCGTGCGCCCCAACGCTGTCAGGGTCTCCCGCAGCAGACCGGCGGCGACGGCTTCCTCGACGACGGGGGTCGGGTCGGCGACGCCGGCGACGGCCTGCAGCATGCGGATCTCCACCGGCCTGCCGACCACGGCCGCCGCTGCCACCACGGATCGGGCAGCAGGGCTCAGCGCCTCGAAGCTCGCTGCTATCGCACCGGCGAGGCTGCGGGACAACGGGAGCGGGCCGGAGACGGCCGACAGCTGTTCCCAGGAGGCGGTTTCCACGATCAACCGGGCGTGCAGCGGGTGACCGCCGGTCTGCTCGGCCAGCCGTGCGGCCGCGGCGGGCGCCAGCCGGCGGCCGTGGTGCCGGCGTGCCAGTTCGGCCACGTCGTCCTCGGTGAGCGGTCCCAGTTCGACGGCGGCGCCCGACCCGGCGGCCGTCGAGGGCCGCTGCCAGCCCAGGTCCACCGAGCGGACTCCGCCGCGGGTCGTCACCACGACCAGGGCCCTCTCGACGGTCAGCCGGCGGACAGCGAACTGCACCGCCGCCGCTGTCGCGCCGTCGAGCCACTGTGCGTCCTCCACGAGCAGCACCAGCAGCCGGCCGGGTTCGAGATCGCCGAGCACCCGGACCAGCTCCGCGCCGACCGCCAGCACCGACGCCCCGACGGGGGCTCCGGCGGCCAGGTGTGGCCAGGGGGCGGCCGCCGCCCCGGACAGCACGGGGGCCAGTTGGGCCAGCGCGCCGTACTCGGTGGACGATTCCAGAGGGTCGGCGAGCACCCGCACCAGCCGGTGCGGCACCGCGGACAGCGCCGCCTCGACCAGAGTGCTCTTGCCCATCCCCGCCGGCGCGGTCAGCAGCACGAACTGGGACCGCCCCGAGTCGGCCGCCGCGAGGGCCGTGCGGAGGAGGGCGAGCTCGGCGGTCCGTCCGACGATCGACGACGCGCCGGTCACGCCGGCGCGCTCCCGGTCGGCGCTGCCGCACGCGTCCGCACGCCAGGATGGTAACGAGCACGAGCCGTCACCGTCGGAGCGAAGACCGACGCCCGCGGACAGCACCGGATCAACCGCCGGCGCGGTCCTGCAGGTAGGTCAGCACCGCGAGGACGCGGCGATTCGTCGTCCTGTCGTCGCCGGGGATCGGCAGCTTCGTGAACACGGAGGCCACGTAGGCCTCGACCGTCCTGGCCGACAGGTACAGCGCGGCGGCGATCCCGGCGTTCGACCGTCCCTCCGCCATCAGCTGCAGGACCTGCGTCTCCCGCTCCGACAGCACGCCGAGCGGGGACCGGCGGGCCGGGTGCTGCAGCAGGTGGGCGACGATCTCCGGGTCCACCGCACTGCCTCCCGACGCCACCCGGCGCAGGGCGTCGATCAGCGCCGCGGTGTCGTCGACCCGGTCCTTGAGCAGGTAGCCGGTTCCGGCTGCACCGGCCCCGAACAGCGTCCTGGCCCAGTCGCCGTCGGCATACGTGGACAGCACCAGGACCCCGACACCGGCCGCGGTCCGCCGCAGTTCCACTGCCGCCCGGATGCCCTCGTCGGTGTGGGTGGGCGGCATGCGCGCATCCAGGACGACCGCATCCGGCCGGTGGGTCGTCACGGCGTCCGCCACACCCGCCGCCGAGTCGAGCTCCGCGGCGACCACGATGCCGGCCGCCCGCAGCAGGGCGGCCAGGCCGCTCCGGAACAGTGCCGAGTCGTCGACCAGCACGACGGTCAGCGGATCGGTCATCGACTCCCGTCCTCTCCGCCCGGCACGGGTAGTTCGGCCAGCACCGTGCTCCCCGACCGGTCGTGCTGCGGACAGGGATCCGCGTGGACGTCGAGCGCGCCACCGAGAGCCCGGATGCGGTCGGTCAACCCGGCCAGACCTCCACCCGGGACCACTCGCACGGCGCCCGTCCCGTCGTCGGTGATCACCGCGCGCACGACCACTCCGTCCCACTGCAGCGACACCCGGACGCACTCCGCCGCCGCGTGCCGGACGCTGTTCGTCACCGCTTCGGCCACGACGAAGAACAGCGCGCTCTCCACGTCGGGCGGAGGTCGGTGCGCGGTGAGCCGGTCGTCGAGTCGTAGGTCCAGTCGCACGTCACCGGGCACCGGAAGGCTGCGCACCGCCGCCGGGAGTCCCTGCTGGGTCAACACGGTCGGGTGGACTCCCCGGGCGAAGGCCCGGAGATCCGCGAGCGCGGCGCGCAGCCCCGACCGGGCCTCCGCCACGACCGCGGGCAGCGCGGCGAGCGGCACCAGATCACTGCGGGCGAGGGTGGCCGCCACTGCCAGCAGGCCCTGCTGAGCGCCGTCGTGCAGGTCTCTCTCGATCCGCCGGCGCTCCTCGAGCGTGGCCTCCACGATCCTCGCGCCGGCCGCCTCGAGCTGGACCACCCGCTCGCGCAGCTCACCGGCCAGGCGCACGTTCTCCATGCCCACCCGGACGGCGTGCAGGGCGGTGTCCAGCACCGGGTCCTCCGCCAACCGGCGGTCGACGTCGACCATCAGCAGGAGGGTGCCGTCGTCCTGCCGGACGTCGCAGCGACGGCGCTCCGCGGCCGCGGCCCCGGTGCCCGCGGCAGGCGACGCGACGGTGAGTGCGGGGTCGACGAGCACCGAGCGCAGGGTGGTCTGCAGCCGGGCGAGGTCGGCGCCTGCGGCGGCGGCCAGCACCTGCTCGGACACCGCGGCGGCAGCGATGCGGCGACGGAGCAGGTCCGCGAGCAAGGTCACCGGCAGCGTGGCCGCCAGCAGGTCGCGGACCAGTGCCGGTGCCGCGAGCCCCGGACCGGCGAGTCCCAAGGCCCACACGGCCTGGTCGACAGCGGCGGCCGCGGCGCAGCCCACGCCGACCGAGGCGAGCGGGAGCGCCGCCCGCCGGGTCAGTCCCGGCGCGTGGACGACGCGCACGACGATCGCCGTGGCCGCGACGACCAGCAGCGCCGCCGTACCTCCGCGGCCGAGGTCGACGGCCACGACGTCGTGCCAGAACGGTGAGCGGACCGACGGCCAGTGCGGCGGCCGCCGGAAGCCGTCCGGACGGAGCCCGGTGGTGCCCGCCGCGAGCAGCCGGGTGGCGACCGCCCACACCGCCAGCACGACGACCATCCGGCGCCCGCCGGCGGTGAGGCGAGCGCTCGGGTACCGCAGCACCAGGGCGACGGCCAGCGGCAGGTACACCGGCTCCAGGACGAAGCCGAGCGGCGTGAGCCCCGCCGAGGCGTACACGTCGTTGTTCAGGTCACCGGGCAGCGTGCCGAGAGCCACCCACAGGCATCCCCACCCGGCGGCGGACGGCAGGCCGGTGGACAGCAGAGCCAGGCCGGTGACGGCGAACGCACTGACGACCAGCCAGGTGATCGCGACGGACGCCGCGGCACCCGACAACCGCGGCGCCGACAACGCCACCTTGGCCGCGATCGTCACGACGGCCACCACGGTGGCGGTGGTGCGACCCCGCCAAGGCCGGAGCTGCGTTGCCGACCCCCGCACCGGCTCAGCACCAGTGGGCGGCCAGCGCCCGGGTCATCACCGAGGCGCCCAGGTTGCGGTAGGCCTCGAAGTCGAACTCGTCGTACATCTCGTACGTGTACTGACTCACCGGGAACCCCGGATGCCGCTTCCGATAGCTTTCCAGATCCCAGGACAGGCCCTGAGGGAGAACGCACTTCAGGTAGTGGATGACGGTCGTCGCCCCACCCGGCCAGGTGGCCGTCGCGGAGGTCCAGGCCCGCGCCGGTCGCTCCCCGGCGCCGCGCTGCATCGGTCCCGGCTCGAAGTCGATCTCGACTCCGAGGTCCATCCGGGCCGACGCGATGGCGTCGCCCATCCCGGCGAAGGTGTCCTCGGCGTCGCCCGATCCGTCCAGCAGGACGATCTCCCGCGGCCTGTGGCGCAGACCCTCGACGAGACCCAGGTTGTCGTAGTGGCCGCCGTCGGTCAGGTACAGGAACGGCCGGTAGATGCTCGCCGTCCCGAACGCCTCGGCGACGACCTGGAACGGCGTCAGGGCCCCCATCCACCTGTCGAGCCGCAGCACGGTCTTCCGCCAGGACCCCGTGACAGCGTCGGTCGGGTGTCGCATCCAGCAGGGATTGCGGACCCACACGCCGAGGCGGATGTTCGCCAGCGCCAGCAGCAGGCGGTAGGCGCCCCAGGTCTTGTCGGCCCGACCGGCCAGCGGTGCGACGGCCGCCGCCGAGATGGCCATCGCCGTGTCGAGGGTCATCGGGTCGTGGGACAGATTCCACGGTCGCCAGTCCCCGGTCGGCAGGCACCCGGTCCCCGACAGATCGCCGAGCGTCTCGTCCGTGAAACCGATCTCGTCACCGAGAACGAACGTGGTCCCGTTCCGCGCGGTCGGCAGCAGGTCGCCGTCCTGGACGTTGGCCGTGGCGCAGAGCACCAGCCGTGGGTGCGGGTGCAGTCCGGACTCCCCTCGCGCCGCCACCGCGAGTGCGGCGCCGCGGCGCGGTTCGGACCCCGGTGGTGTCGGGGGCGCCTCGGGCAGGAAGGCCTTGGCCAGCCGGTTCCGGTAGAACGTGTGCATCGAGGTGCTGTTGGCCGACAGGAAGATCGTCACCGCCGTCAGGACCGAGGCGACGGTCAGGACGAGGGCGGCTGAACGACCGGGTGCCAGCAGCCAGGAGGTCTCTGCCACCAGCAGCACGAAGCCGAGCAGCCCGGCCACCGCGACGCCCAGTTTGGGCGCCAGACGACTGCGGACGAACGCCAGGATGCGTGCCCCCACGGAGGAGTCGTGCCCGACGGCCGTCGCCTTCATCGACGACCTGACGAGGGCGGCGACCGTGCTGACGGCCGAGAGGACGCCGGCGACGGTGATGCCGCCGGCCCAACTGCCGAGCGGATGGGCAAGCCAGAAGTCGTGGAGCAGACACGCGAGCCAGGGCACCCCGGGATAGAAGACCAGCACGGCAACGGAGATCGCGAGCAGCGTGTTCGGGGTGTTGTCCAGCCAGGCCGCGGCCGCACCGATCCAGCCGTCGGCGGAGCGGGACGCCCCGTCGCGTCGGCGGCGTGCGATCCCGTCCGCAAGGCGCCGCAGTCGGCCCGGGAACAGCTGGCAGCACAGGAACGTCACGAAGGACGACAAGGCCAGCGCACTCGGTATCCAGAACAGCCCGATGGCGGAACGGCCGCCCGGATCGAACCGCCAGCGGGCGTGCTCGCCGCCGGACACGTCGACCAGCCCCACCAGACGGACGTGCTCGACGAGCAGCCAGGAGACGACGCAGACGGCGGCGCCGGCGATCAGCAGGTTCACCAGGATGCCGAGGAACAGCCAGGACACCAGGTCGAAGCGCGCCCGCGCCGTCGAGGCCAGGTAGTTCGTGTTGCGCCGGAGCTCGGCGACGTCGCTCCCGCCGGGGGCGAACGGGCGCTGGTTCCGATCCCGGTCCGGCTGCGCGTACCGGGCGGCGAAGGCGGCGGCCGTGTAGCCACCCCCACTGACGGCCACGACGGCATCGGCCCGTTCGTACCGGGTGGACGTCTCCCCCGGGGTGGTCGGCGTGTTCAGTACCTGGAGTGCTCCGAGGCAGAACGAGGCCGACTTGATGCCGCCGCCGGAGCAGCAGATCACGGTGTCCGGCCGGTCCTGCGGTGCCGTCCCCGCGGCACCGCCGCCCCGGCCGGCGCCCGGTCCGCCGCCGGCCGGGTCCGCCGGAGCCGGGACCCGTGGGGAACCGATGGACACGACCACCGCCAGCGCCAGTCGGCGGAGCACGGCGGTCACGGCCACGGCGACGGTCAGGCCGGCCGTCACGAGGAACGCCGGATTCGAGATCCCTTGGTGCCACGTGCGACCGGCCGTGACCCCGTCGACGACGAGCACCAGGGCGAGTACCGCCCCGCTCGTGGCAACGGTAGCCAACGCGTACACCCCGAGCCGCCGGCCACGCTCCTCGATGGCCGAGGACGACGGCATCGGGGGCTGCGGTCCTTGGGACCGGTCGTGATCGTCCTGCGATTCTCGGCCGGCCGGCGTCTCGCCGCTGGTCGCCCGCTCGTCGGTCATGGACATGGACAGTCGGCCTCCTGTCGCACTGCGCCGAGACGGTGGCAACGGGACGTCGCGAGCCGGCCGGTTCGCCGACCGCGGTGCCACCGAGCATCGGCACGGGACGGTTGATACACCCGCGGGACATCTTTCGCACAACGGACATGGCGAGCTACCGGGTGGACCCGTGCGAAAGACGCGGGAAATCGCGGTAGCGGGTCGCCGACCGCCGGAAGCATCCTCGATCCGCCGACTCCACCGGACACGCCGTCCGGATCACCGCCGGGTGAGGGTCGGGACGCATGGCGCCGTGCGTCCCGACACCGGGGTCGGGTCTCCCGCCGATCGGCTGTGCCGCGGCGTCCTCCCCGACCACCGACGGTGGTCCCCCACGGAAAACGAGTGCTGCCATGAAACTCTGGAAGTTCGCCGCTGCCCTGGTGGCCGGCGCCTACCTCACCACGGCGGCCGCCGGGACGGCCGCCGCCATCGCCACCGGCGCCCATCCGTCGCCGGCGGCCGTTGCGATGACCGCGCCGGCCCGACCACCCTCCTTCGTACCCCCGCACGTCCTGCCGCCGACGTCGATCCTCGCGGTGCGCGGCCCGGCAGGTGGGACACAGGTCCTCGACGTGCGCGGTGCGCCGGCCGGGCTGCGTCCCGGTGTCGTCGTGGTGTCCGGTCCCGGGCGAGCCGCCGCCCACGGGTTGCTCGTCACGGTGAGGCAGGTCCGGCATGCCGGCGGGAACACCGTGCTGACCGTGACGCCGGCGCAGTTGACCGATGCCCTGGCCCCGGGCACCTACTCGCACCACGCCGAGCTGGGTGGGACGGCGTCGGGCAAGGCGCGCATCACGGCCCGGTCCACCGGCGTCGCGGTCCGCCCGGAGGCCTCCACCGGCGGATCGAAGTCGTTCTCGGTGCAGATCAACAAGTGGCTGTCCTGCAGCGGGTCGGTCAGTCAGGTCAAGGTGTCCGGCGCGCTGTCCATCCGGCCGTCCGTCGACCTGTCGTTCGTCATCGGTCTGGTCAGGGGCCTGCCCGGGATCCAGTCCGCGTCCTTCCACGTCAACGTCGTGCAGGACGCCGTCCTGCAGGCGAGCTTGCAGGCCGCTGCCTCGTGCAAGGCGTCGTTCAAGCTCGTCGACCTGACCCTGCCCGCCTTCTCGATCGGGCCGGTCCCGGTCACCGCCAGCATCGGTCTCGCGGCCGACGCGACGGTCGGGGTCGAGGGTTCGGCCTCGGTGGGTGTCCACGAGCACTTCGAAGCCGGAGCCGGCTTGGACGTCAAGGCCAATGCGGTGACGCCGTACTCGCACATCGTCGGTCCGAACTGGTCGTTCGACCAGCCGCCACAGATCAGCGCGAAGGGCAAGCTCGAGGTCGGGCTCACCGCCACGGCCAGCCTGCAGGTCGCCGCCCTCGTCGGACCGCGCCTGGATACCCGGGGGTACGTGGGGATCTCGGCAGATCCCTTCCAGGTCCCGTGGCTGCGGGCCTACGCCGGTCTGTCCATCGACGGCGGCCTCCGACTGCTGGTCTTCAACCTGGGCTCCTGGCACATCTGGGGCAAGGAGTGGACGCTGTTCGAGGCGCTGGGCATCCGCGCCGGCGCCCTCCCCGCTGCCGTCGCGGGCCAGCCCTACACCGCACGGGTGTCGGCCGCGGGCGGGACGGCTCCGTACGTCTTCAGCTCCGCTGGACCGCTGCCGGCGGGCCTGACCCTCGGCCAGGACGGCACGATCACCGGCACGCCCGACGCGACGGGCGGTCAGGACAGCACCACCTCGTTCGACGTCGTGGTCCGCGACGCCGCCGGGGCACAGGTCACGCGGACGTTCAGCATCGCGGTGCACCGGATGGGCATCGTCGACGACACGCTGCCGACCGCGCTCCCGGGACGCCCCTACAGCGCCGCGCTGTCGACGGTCGGCGGCACGGGATCGACCACCTGGGCGGTGATCTCCGGTTCGCTGCCCGTCGGGCTGTCACTGTCCCCGAGCGGTGTCCTCAGTGGCACCGTCGGCGACTCCGCAGCGATCGTCAACCGTTTCACCGTCCAAGCTGTCGACGCCGCGGGAGCCGTGGCGACCAAGGACCTGGCGGTCACCGTCCGGCGCGTCATCACGCCACCCCCGCCGCCGCTCGGTGGGTGCGCGCTGCCCGGCGTGACCTCCGGCGCGGGCGCGGTTCCGATGATGCTGCCCCGGTGCTGACGCGGGTGCAGTGACGACCGGCAGCGCCGGGAGATCCTCGTGGGTCTCCCGGCGCTGCCGGTCCGTCGGCCCAGCTACCGGTTCCGGCAAGAAGCGCGGGCAGGTCGCGCGGATACGCCACGCAGGAGCAGACCTCGGGGCTCCGGCCGGTCGGCACATTGTGCGGAACGGTCAACCGACGCGGTCAACCGACGCCTGGACGGCGCCGTGCTGCATGCGACCCTACTGGTACCCGTCCACCGTGCTCGGTAGATGTGCGGTGGTTTCGTGGCTCGTGAGCAGCCAGAACTTCTCGGGCCTGTACGGCGTCCCGACGTCGACGAGCCCCCCGTTCTCTGGTGACCACGGGAGCGCGGTACTTGGGCGGAGCCTGTCGTACTGCGACGCACCGCGGACTTCGCTCATCCGACGGCGAGGACTGGGTTCATCGGTGCACTTCCCCGAACGTCACTGGGCCGGCACGCGCGGCGGCCGCGCGTTCCAAGGGCTGAGGTTCTGCACCACTTCCGCGTAGAAGCTGTTTGTCAGGTCCTGCACCGACTTGATGAGACCTCCCGGGACGGAGGACCGCCGGGACCCGATCGGCGCCTCCATGACCACCCGGAAGGCCCGGATTTCGCGGCCGTCCGCGGGCAGCAGTTGTTCGGGCTTCTTCCGGAGCGCGCCGACCAGTGCGGCGGTAGACGCACCCCTTCCGCCTGCGAGTGCGGCCTCGACACGCAAGCTGTCCCGGGCGCCGACCGGCAGCTGCCGGAGCAGCCAATTCACCCGAGTCAGCGGCCGACCGTCGCGCGGAGCGTCGAGTTGGATGGAGCAAGCCACCCGCTCCGCGCGCAGGTCCGCGCTGAGCACGAGAACGTCGACGGCTCCAGGCACCCGGAGAGTCCCGAACAGCAGACCCGAGTCGGCCAACTGTTGGCATCGAGTTGCCGCATCCGGAGCGTTCCGCGGCGGAAGCGATTGCACCTCGACGCCCAGCAGAGCGGACAACCGCAATGCGACGTGCTCGACCAGTTGGTCGAAGCGGCCGCTGACCTCCGCCGCGTTCCGGTCGCCGCTGCGCAGAGTCCTTGCTTTGACGGCGTCGCGGACGCCGACCCAGCGGGGCCCCATGTCGGTGAATCCGTGCAGGCCCGACTTGGGGTGAGACATGTATCGCACGAATTCGTCCAGGACCCGGCGTTGGGTCGGGTCCGCGACCCCGTGATGTCGTGTCAAGAGGACCGCTTGCGTTCGGATCTGATCCCAGGAGAGGTGGATGAGCTTCACCTTCTTGAGCTTCCGACGGTCGACGCTCACCGGACTGTCCTCAGCTCCGGCCAGCTCGTTGCTGATCGTGACAACGGCGTCGTAGCCCTTGTCCTTGGCGATTCCGAGATAGCTCTCGACCTGGTCGGCTCGAAGTTGACCCGTTGCGGTCTTCGCCTCCACCAACGCCTGCCACATGCGCTGACCACGGGTCACCCGGATGACGCCGTCCGGCCGATAGGCCTCCTCGTCATGACCGAACGGCACTTCGATGAACGTCTCGACCATGCCCGCAGGTGCGCCGCAGCGAGCGGTCAGAGCTCGGCCGAAGTCGCGGACGAGCGACATCACCGCCAGCAGGGCCGAAGTGGCCCGACGCTCCTGTTCCTCGCCACCGCCGATGCCCGCAACCGGGAACAGCCGTGCCCGCTGCCAATCGGTGACGTCGTCGGCGGGAATGGTGGCGTTCCAATCAGCCGGCATCCGCGGCGCTCGGGCGGGCCGCCGTACGGACAGCCGACGCTGTGCCGTCTGAGCGGCGGGTCCGGGCACAGAAGCGGAGTCTCCTGCCGCCTCGTCTCCAGCGTCATCAGCGGGGATCGCCTCCACAGCACCGACCGGCTCCGTGCCAGCCTCCGGGGGATCGGTCATCGTGGAGGAACTGTCGTCCTGAACTGCAATGCCATGGTCTGCAATGAGCGCCGCGAGTCCGTGCTCGTAACCCTGCCCGATCGCCCGAACCCTCCACTCGCCGTTCCGGCGGTAGAACTCCCCGAACAGCAGCGCCGTCTCCCTGGAAGCGCCCTCGACTGGGAACGACAGCACGTCCTGTGCGTCTGCCGTGCGCTGGAGGCGCATGGACAGGACAGTCGCATCGCCGAAGGTGGCATCCGAGCCCGGATCGATGCTCGCCGCCAGGACGATACGGTCCACGTCATCCGGCACGTCGTCCAGCTCCAGCGTGATGATGTCCGCCGATGCGTCCTCGCCCGAATCGTCGGCGGCATCCGACCGCACCTTCTCGCGAAGATGGATCGCACCCCCCAGCGCGACCGGTTGGTTGTAGAACACCAGGTCGTCGTCCGATCGTGCGCGCCCGTCCGCCGCAAGCAGCAGCACGCTGGCGTCGGCCGCCACCGGAAGGTCGGACGTGCCCCCGGACTCCAGCACCACTGTCACCGAACCAAGCTCGGCATCCAGATCGCGCAGTGCGACGTTCGCACCTTTCACCAATCGCCGCGGCAATGTCTCCCCCGTAGTCATTCGAGGGATCATCACACGGGGTCTCACGCCGTCGTCAGAAGCCGGCGGCCGCCTGCGTGCCCTCGTGTCGCGCGGACCTCGGACCCGCTCCGTCGACCCGCACCGCTGACATGGATGGACGACGCCGGTCCAAGGCGTCTCCTCGTCTCAGTTCACCCGATCGGGCGTCTTCCCCACCGAGCCGCGAGCTGCCAGGTTAACCGTGTTAGTAACCGCAACCAGGAGGTCAAGGGTGACCCGTAGGCTTCGTCGTCGTTGGTTCGCCGTGGCGGCTGTCGCCACGGCCCTGACCGTGATCGCCGGGTGCGGCTCGTCCAGCAGTCCGGCCGCCTCGTCGTCCTCGTCGTCCTCGTCGTCCCCGGCGTCGTCGAGTGCGTCCGGTACGAGCGACCCGGCCGGCTCGGCGAGCGGTTCGCCGGCCGCCACCACCGCCTCGAGCTCCTCGCCGGCACCGTCGTCGTGGTCCGGCGAGCTGACCGTCTGGCACTACTGGGACGGCAAGAACGCCGACACGTTCTCGGCGATGGCCCAGAAGTACCAGACGGCCCATCCCGGGGTGACCATCAAGGTGGTCAACGTGCCCGGGAGCGACATGATGACCAAGCTGCAGGCCGCCGTCTCCTCGCGGACGCTCCCGGACATCTCGATCGGCGACCTGGTCAACGTGCCGCGGCTCGTGCAGACCGGTCGACTGGTCGACCTCACACCGTTGATCCCGCAGGCCGACTGGTCGGACATGTACCCGGCCATGCTGAGCTTCGGCACCAAGGACGACCAGCAGCTGTCGATCCCGGTCTCGGCCAACGACCTCGGACTGATGTACAACGCAGACCTGGTCCGGCAGGCCGGGTTCGATCCGGCGAAGCCGCCGACCACCTGGGACGAGATGAAGACCGCGGCGGCGGCGATCAAGGCCAAGACCGGCAAGGCGGGCTTCGAGCTCTTCACCCAGGCCGGCGACAACGGGGAGGGTTTGACCTGGAACTTCCAGGTCAGCCTGTGGCAGGCCGGCGGCGAGTTCCTCGACGAGGGCAACACCAAGGCCGCTTTCAACTCCGACGCCGGCCGCAAGGCCCTGCAGTACTGGGTCGACCTGATCGACGCCAAGGCCAGCCCGCTGGCGCCGTGGGGCGAGTTCGAGAAGGGCAACGCCGCGTCGGCGCAGGAGGGTTCCTGGATGGTCGGCATCTGGGCGGACAAGCCGCCGTTCACCTTCGGCACGGCACAGATCCCCGCGCCTGCGGACGGCCGCAAGGCCACCAACCTGGGCGGCGAGCAGGCGGTCGTCTACAGCTCCGACGACGCGCGCGAGAAGGCGGCCGCCGACTTCCTCGCCTGGTTCGACGGGCCGGCGCAGAACCTGTCGTGGAGCGAGCAGACCGGCTTCCTCCCGGTACGCCGCTCGGTGGCCGAAGGCGCCGAGTACAAGTCGTTCGTGGCCAAGACCTCGCCGCGGATGCAGCCCTTCGTCGATGCGCTGCCCACCGCACACGCCCGGCCGAACACACCCCAGTACGCGGAGGCGTCCCTGGCCTTCGCCAAGCAGGTCGAGAAGGCGCTGTACGGAAAGGCGACCGTCGAGCAGGCGCTGTCCGCCGCGGAGGCCGACGTCAACCAGGTCCTGTCCGCGACCCCGTGACCGACACCGCCACCCGTCCGGCACCGATCCCTCCCCGCTCGGCGACATCCGTCGGGCGGGGAGGGGCGTCGTCCGCAGGCATCCGGCGCCGGCGGAGCCGTCCCGGCGACACCCGCACCGCCGCACTGATGCTCGCGCCCACCCTGGTGGTGATCGGCGTGTTCGTGGTGTACCCGATCGTCGGCACCGGCTACCTGAGCCTGACGTCCTGGGACGGCTTCAGCGAGATCAAGAAGTGGGTCGGCCTGGGCAACTACACCAGGCTGTTCCGTGATCCGGCCTTCTTGAACTCGCTCTGGGTCACGGTGCTGTACGGGGCCGGAGTGTGCGTGGCCGGCGTGGTGTCCGGACTGGGCATCGCCGTGCTGCTCAACGGCGCGTTCCGCGGTCGCGGCGTGTACCGGGCGGTCTTCTTCCTGCCCGTGGTGACGTCGTCGATCGCAGCGGCGACCGTGTGGCGGTACGTGTTCGGCGACACCGGCGTGCTGGACGCCGTTCTCCGGTTCCTGCACCTCCCGGCCCCGAACTGGTTGGGTGACCCGTCGCTGGCGCTGGTCAGCCTGGTGCTGCTGACGGCCTGGAAGAGCCTCGGCCTGAACGTCGTGCTGTACCTGACGGCACTGCAGACACTGCCCGCGGACGTCTACGAGGCCGCCGCCGTCGACGGCGCCTCGCGCTGGCAGCAGCTCCGCCGGATCACCGTGCCGCTGCTGGCGCCGATGACCTTCTTCGTCGTGATCGAGGGCTTGATCACCAGCTTCCAGAGCTTCGACCTGGTCTACGCACTCACCGGCGGCGGCCCCCTCGGCGGCACCGAGACACTGGGCTTCCTGACCTACCGGGAGGCTTTCCGGCTCTCGCACTTCGGCTACGGCGCTGCAGTGGCCTACACCGCCTTCGCCCTCGTGCTGGGCGTCACGCTGATCCAGTGGCGGCTGGGCGGCCGGGAGAGGTGGTCGTCGTGAGCTCCGTGACCACGACCCCGGTCCCGAGGCCGGCGACCGTCGCCCGGCCTACCGGCCGGACCGCCCCGGTGCTCCGGCAACTGCTGCTGCTGGCGTTGGCCGTCGTTGTCGTGGCACCTTTCGCGTGGATGGTCACCACGTCGCTCAAGGACTACGCCGACGTCTACCGGCCGCCGTACCTGTGGCCGCAGGAGTTCCACGTCGGCAACTACGGTCGGGCCTGGGACGCCGCTCCGTTCGCCGGCTACTACGTCAACTCGCTGATCATGACCGGCGGCATCCTGGTCGGGCACGTGATGCTCGACACCCTGGCCGCGTACGCCTTCGCCCGGCTGCGCTTCCCCCTCCGCAACACGCTCTTCCTGGTGCTGGTGGCCACCATGCTGGTCCCCCAGTTCGTCACCGTGCTCCCGGCCTACGACCTGGTCATCCGGCTCGGCTGGTACGACAGCTACGCGGCTCTCATCGTGCCCCGGATGGCCGACGTGTTCGGGATCGTGGTGCTCCGCGCGTTCATGGCGTCGATTCCCGCCGAGCTGGACGATGCAGCCCGGCTGGACGGCGCCGGCCCGTGGCGGAGCCTGTGGTCGGTGACGCTGCCGCTGTGCCGGCCGGCGCTGGCCACCGTGGGCATGTTCAGCTTCCTGTACGCCTGGAACGACTTCCTGTGGCCCCTGCTGGTGACGTCCGACGACACCCACCGCACCATCCAGCTGGGCCTGTCCACGTTCAGCAGCAAGTACGGCACCTACCCGGAGCTGTTGATGGCCGGCACCGTGACCGCGGCCGTCCCGGCCCTGGTCATCTTCCTGTTCCTGCAGCGCGCCTTCATCCGCGGCGTCGCCAGCACCGGACTCAAGTAGAGGACCCGACGTGAGCTCGTCCCACAGCGCCCCGACCACCGCGTCGCCGTCCGCGCCGCACCGGCCGGACTGGGTGCCCGATGCGGTCTTCTACCAGATCTTCCCGGACCGCTGGGCCCGGGCCGGCGGGCCGGATCCCGACCTGCAGCCGTGGGGCGCCCCGCCCGACCGCGACCGCTTCCAGGGCGGCGACCTGATCGGGATCACCGAGCACCTGGACCATCTCGCGGATCTCGGGGTGACGGCGCTGTACCTCACGCCGGTCTTCGCGGCCGGGACGAACCACCGCTACGACACCGAGGACTACTTCCGCATCGACCCGATGCTCGGCGACGACGCCAACTTCGACAAGCTGGTCGGCCAGGCCCACGAGCGCGACATCCGGATCGTGCTCGACGCGGTGTTCCACCACTGCGGCTACGGCCATCCCGCCTTCCAGGACGTCCTGCGCCGGGGGCCCGAGTCGCCCTACGCCAACTGGTTCTTCGTCGACAGCTACCCGGTGTCGGCCGACCCGGAGCCGACCTACCGGACGTGTTCGGGCTGCTGGTACCTGCCGAAGCTGAACGTCGACCACCCGGCGCTACGGGCGCACCTGTTCGACGCCGTCCGGCACTGGACGACCCGGGGCATCGACGGCTGGCGGCTGGACGTGCCCTACATGATGGAGAACCCCGGCTTCTGGGCGGAGTTCCGCCAGGTCGTGCGCGAGATCAACCCGGACGCCTACATCGTCGCGGAGGTGTGGGAGCCGGCCGGCGAGTGGACGACCGGCCGGACCTCCGACGCCGCGATGAACTACCAGCTCCGCGACGCCCTGCTGGACTTCCTGGTCGACCGGCGCACCGGCGCGGGCACGCTGGCCGCGCGCACGGCCGAGATCGACCGCGAGGTGGGCGCCGACGCCGCCGGACACATGCTGAACCTGCTGGACAGCCACGACACCGCCCGACTGCGGACGGTGTGCGGGGGCGAGCCCGAACTGACCCGGCTGTCCCTGGCCACGCTGTTCGCCCTGCGCGGCGCACCGATGGTCTACTACGGCGACGAGGTGGGCATGGCCGGACTGAACGACCCCGAGTGCCGCGGTGCGATGCAGTGGGACCGTGCCCGCTGGGACACCACGACGCTGGACCAGGTGACCGCGCTGATCCGCCTCCGCCGGGGCAGCGTCGCCCTGCGGCGCGGCGACCAGCTCGTCACGGCGGTCACGGACGACGTCGTGCGCATCGACCGCCACCATCCGGATCAGCAGGTCGCCGTCCTGGTCAATCGGGCCAACCACCCCGCACACGTGGCGATCGACCCCGCGGGGGTGGACCTCGCCACGGGCGCCGCCGTCCCTGCGGGATCCGTGGCGGTCCCGGCCCGCGGCGCCGTCTTCGTCGACACCACCCGCCGGTGACCCGCGCCACCGCCCGATCGGTCGCCGAGGCCGCAGGAGTCTCCCGGACCGCGGTCTCGTTCGCCTTCAACGACCCGGCGAAGATCTCGGCCGACACCCGTCGCCGCATCCTCGCCGAGGCCGAGCGGCTCGGCTACAGCCCGCACCCGGTCGCCCGGGCACTGAACCGCGGCACCACCGACGCCCTGGGACTCCTGCTGCCGCAACCCATCCCGGAGGTGCTGGAGAACCCCTACTACAACCTCTTCCTGCAGGGCGTCGGTCAGGTGTGCCAACGCGAGGGCCTGACGCTGCTGCTGACGCCCCCGTTGCGCGGTTCGATGCTGACCGCCATCCCGTACGCCGCCGTGGACGGCTTCATCGTCTCCGGCCTCGAGGTGGACCGCGGTGAGGTGGCCGCCCTGCAGCGCCGGCACGTGCCGTTCGTGCTGGTCGACTCCGATGCGCCGGAGGGCGTCCCCAGCGTCGAGGTCACCGACCGCCAGGGCATGGCCGACGTCGTCCAGCACGTGCTGGAACTCGGCCACCGCCGGATCGCGCTGCTGTCGTTCGAGGCCGGGCCGGACCGGGCGACGGGCTACCGCGGGCCGCTCGCCCGGCGGTTGGCGGGGGCCGACGAGGCGCTGCGGCGCGTCGGTCTGTCGCTGTCCGCGCCCGGCATCGACCTGGTCGAGGTGCCGTGCACGCGCGGCGCCGGGTACGACGCCGTCGCCGCGCTGCTGGCCCGCGCCGACCGGCCGACGGCGATCGTGACCTTCAGCGACATCCTGGCGCTGGGTGCCCTCGACGCCGCCCGTGACGCCGGCATCGACGTGCCGGGCGAGCTGTCCGTCACCGGCTACGACGACCAGCCCGACGCCTCCTACGCTCGCCCGCAGCTGACCACCGTCCGGCAGTCCATCGAGGCCAAGGGCAGGGTCGCGGCGGACTTCCTGGTCTCGGCGATCACCGGCGACGCGCACCACCCGCACCAGGTCCTGCACACCACGCTGATCGTCCGCGGATCGACCGGTCCGGCTCCTGACGACCGGATCCCGGCGGGCTGAGACCGGCCGCGGCCGCCGGGCGGTCCGAGCTGCGACCACCCACTAGCGAGGCCCGGCGACGCCGAACCGGTCCACCAGCGCCGGGTCGAGAAAGCGCGTCACCCCGCGGATGCCGCTGTCGTCGACGGTCACCACGACGATGCCCACCGGCGTCGGCGCGGCGCCGGGCCGGTCGAGGAAGCAGCCCCACGCCGGCTGCCCGTTCGCGCGGGTCGGCACCAGGAGGAAGCGGCGGCCGGCCCGCCCGTCCCTGCTCGCCCGCAGGAAGCCGGCGACGGCGTCCCGCCCGACGTACTCGTGCGGAGCGGGCGGCATCGCGAGCCACGCGTCGTCGGTGAGCAGCGCGACCAGCCCGTCGACGTCGTCCCGGGTGTAGGCCTCGGCGAACCGCGCCGCCCACCGGAGCTCGGTCGCGGACCCCGCACCGCCCGTCACCGCCGGGGCCGACGCGGCACGTGCTCGTTGCAGCAGGCCCTTCGCGGCGGTGGGCGTGACGTCGAGCATCCCGGCGGCGTCCGCGACCGGGAAGCCCAGGACGTCGCAGAGCACCAGCGCCGCGGTCTGCCGGGGTGGCAGGCGCTGCAGCGCGGCCAGCGCCGCCAGCGACACCGTCTCCCGTCGCTCGTGCAGCTCGGCCGGGCCGTCGTCGCGGGCGAGCTCGGCGTCCGGGTACGGCTGCAGCCACGGCACGTCGCCGCGGCGGGACGGTTCCGGCGGCCGGAACGGCGGCACCAGTTCGTGGCGGGCGCGCCGGCCACGACCGCGGACCGCATTCAGGCAGCGACGGGTGGCGATGCTGTAGAGCCAGGTCCGCAGCGACGACCGGCCGGCGAAACCGTCCAGCCCGCGCCAGGCCGCCAGCAGCACGTCCTGCAGCACGTCGTCGGCGTCGGTCAGCGAGCCGAGCATCCGGTAGCAGTACAGGTGCAGCTCGCGGCGGTACGGGGCGACGAGGTCACCGAACGCACGGCCGTCACCCGGCGCGGTCGGTGCGGACGGCGTCGGGACCACGCAGGGATGCTGCCACGCGTCCGGCACCGAGGGTGTCTCCGACGCCACCGTTCCGTTCGCCGCCCGGCCGGTGTCCATACCTGTGCACACCCCGACCGAGAGGAACCACCATGCCCGAGACCCCCGACAGCACCGGCACCGCCCTGCAGGTGGCCCTCGCCTACCACCAGGCCTGGACCGGCGGGGACTTCGACGCCGCCATGGGGTTCGTCGACCCCGACATCGTCTGCCTGGCCCCCGCCGGCAGGCTCGACGGCGCCGACGCCTTCCGCGCGTTCATGGGGCCGTTCTCCCGCCTGGTGCTGGCCTCCGGCCTGATCGCCGCGTTCGGCGACGACCGGACCGCGGTACTGATGTACGACACCCGCACCGTCCCGGTCGCCGACGCCCCGGGCGCCGAGTGCCACACCGTGCAGGACGGCCGGATCGTGCACCTGCGCATCGTCTTCGACCGCGCACCGTTCGACGCGGCGCGCCGGGCCGCAGCGGGTGGGTGAGCGACAGCCGCGGACACTCGGGTCCGTCTCGCTCGGGTCAGCCCGAACGTCGGGCAACGCTCCAGATGGCGTGGTCCAGGTGGCTCGACTCCTTCTCCAGCTGAGCGGCGGCAGCCTTGACCAACGCTGCCGCTTCACCGGCGCTGGCCGAGCGCCCGATGGCCTGTTGGACGAAGCGAACGATCCACGTGTCCGCCTTGACCCCTGGGTGACCCAGCAGCATCGTGAAGTACTCCCAGGTGACCGGCCCGAGTCCGTGGATCCGGGTGTAGGCACGTCGTTGATCAGCCGAGTCGCCGTGCACGTCCTCGGCGTGATCCACACCGCTTGCGAGGAGCCCCTGCGCAGCGAGGACGATCAGGTCTGCCTTGAACGTGCCGGAGACCTTCTGCCGGTTGTGAAGTGTCGCAGCGAGTTCCGCGGGATCCGTAGCAGCCAGCGCCGACAGGTCGTCCAGGTGTCCGGAACGACCTGAGTGGTTCCGGTAGCGGCCGATGGCGCCTCGGACTCCGGTGTCGGGGGATCCGTACCGAGCCCGAATCGAGAGCACCGCGTCGATGAGCGCCACCTCGACCTCACCGGGCCAGCCACCGGGCCACTTGGCCCAGTCCGTACCGACCCGTCGGTGGATTTCGTCGACCAACAGCTGCACATCGGCGGAACGGATGTCATGGGTCTTCACCGGCCGAGCATCGCACCGGAACCCGTCGTTCCGGGCGCATCCCGGCACTTCGGACCAAGCCCCGGCTGGGAGCAGCGGCTACGCGCTCGTGCCCAACTGGTCCGCGATGTACTCGGCCTGCCGGATGGCCAGCGCGACGATGGTGAGCGTCGGGTTGGCCGCGGCGCCGCTGGTCATCACCGACCCGTCGCAGACGAACAGGCCGGGCACGTCGTGCGCCTGGCCCCAGCGGTCGACGACGCCGTCCTCGGGTCGCTCGCTCATCCGGGGGCCCGCGTGGCACGATCGCGACGGAACCGGCTGTGCGCCTGCACGTCCCCGCCCCCGAGGAGCCTTGGATGATCTTCATCTGCGTGAAGTGGAAGGTCAGGCCGGAGTACGCCGACCGATGGGTCGAGCTGACCCGGGACTTCACCGAGGGGACGCGCGCCGAACCGGGCAACATCTTCTACGACTGGTCGCGCAACGTCGAGGATCCGACCGAGTACGTCCTGATCGAGGCCTTCGCCGAGGACGCGGCCGAGGCGCACGTCACCAGCCCGCATTTCAAGAAGGCCCAGGCAGAGTTGCCGCAGTACCTGGTGGAGACGCCGATGATCCGCAACGTCGTCCTGCCGGGCGACCACTGGGACCGGCTCACCGAGTTCGAGGTCCGCTGACCGGCTGACCGGCTCCGCGGCGGCCGTCCGGCGCTACGCCTCCGCGCCGTCCTCGGGGGTGTCCAGGACGCTGACCGGCATCCCGTAGGGCAGGAACCGCACCTTCCGGCTCTCGTCGGTGTTGTTCCGGTTGGCCCGCAGCGCGTCCAGCTCGGCGGCGTAGACCTGCTCGATGCGGGCGGAGCCGGACCCGTCCACGGTGTAGACCACCCAGACTCCGTCACCGGTCGCGCCGGTCGTCTCCGGCTCGGGCCGGGAGCGCGGCCGGCGGCCTGCGTCGTCGAACAGCCCGGACCACGACGGTGTCCCGCCGGTGCCCTCGAACAACCTGCCGAACTGGCCGAACGCACCGCGCAGCTGCTCGGCCGCCGCCCGCGCGAAGCGCTCCAGGTCCTCCGGGTCGATCCCCGACGATTCGTGCTCGCTCACGGTGGTCCTCCTGCCGATGCGGTCGCGTCGTGCAACGCCCTCCAGTGTGCCCCCGGAGCCGGGCGCCGGGGGTGGGCGGACCGACCCCGCGGCCGGGCCGGTCAGTGCCCGCCCGCGTCCTCCCGGGCGCGGCGCGGCAGCAGGAACGTCAGCACGAAGGTCAGGCCGATCATCGCGGCCGCCACCCACATCGCCGTGCCGGCGGCGTCGCGGAAGACGCCGACCCGGGACGTCGCCCCGCTCCCGGACAGCACGTCGAAGAACACGGTGCCCAGGACGGCGATCCCGAAGGCCCCGCCGAGCTGCTGCACCGAGGTCATCGCCCCGGACGCCGACCCCGATTCCCGGTCGTCCACGCCGGCCAGGACGATGTCGAAGAACGGCGCCATGGTCAGTCCCATGCCCAGCCCCAGCACGGCCAGCGCGGGGGTCATCG
This sequence comes from Nakamurella endophytica, assembly GCF_014646215.1. Taxonomy (GTDB): domain Bacteria; phylum Actinomycetota; class Actinomycetes; order Mycobacteriales; family Nakamurellaceae; genus Nakamurella; species Nakamurella endophytica. Next base: position 412,780 of record NZ_BMNA01000003.1, on the reverse strand, counting down.
TCCCGATGCCGACCGCGTCGCCGGCCAGGTGCAGGGTCAGCACGAAGAGCGCGAAGCCGGCGCCCGCGAGCAGCTCGCCCACGTGCATGAGCGTGCGGCCGAACCGCGCGTTGAGCGGCTGGCTGACGACGAACCCGACCACCATCGCGGCGGCCTGGCCGATCCCGGCGAGCCCGGCCTTGAGCGGCGAGAAGCCCAGCCCCAGCTGGACGAACAGGGTGAAGACGATGCTCATGCCCATGAGCGCGCCGAACAGCGCCATGCCGGCGGCCAGACCGCCGGTGAAGGCCCGCTTCCGGAACAGCGACGGTGTGATCAGCGTGACCAGGCCGGCGCGGTCGCGCAGCACCTCGACCCGGGCGAGCAGCACGAATCCGACGAGCCCGCCGGCGAGCATCACGAAACACCAGGCCGGCCAATCCAGTTCGCGACCCTGGATGAGCGGGAAGATCAACAGGAACATCGAGCCGGACGCGATCGCCGCGCTGGTCAGTTCGACGTGCAACCGGCGGTCGGGCCGGGAGGCGGGCAGCACCCGGAGCCCGAACACCAACGCCGTCAGGCCGATCGGCACGTTGATCGCGAAGATGGTGCGCCAGCCCCAGCCGAACAGGTCGACGTCGACCAGCCAACCGGCCAGGATCGGGCCGCCGACGGCGGACAGTCCCATGATCGGCCCGAAGGCGCCGAACGCCTTGGCGGCCTCGTGCGGCGGGAACATCTCCTTGATCAGCCCCAGTCCCTGCGGCAGCATCACGGCGCCGAGCAGCCCCTGCAGCACCCGGAAGGTGAGCAGCATGCCCGGCGACTGGGACAGCGCGCAGGCCAGCGACATCGCCGTGAAGCCGGCCATGCCGATGAGGAACATGCGGCGCCGGCCGTGGATGTCGCCGAGCCGGCCGCCGATCAGCAGGCCGGTGGCCATGGCGACGGTGTACCCGGCCGCGAGCCACTGGATGAGTGTGCCGCCCCCACCCAGGTCGCGGACGATGGTCGGCCCGGCGATCGAGGTGACGAGAGCGTCGAGCAGGTCCATCACCTCGGCGGCGAGGATGACGAACAGCGCGGGCCAGCGCAACGCGTAGGCCGCCGACACGGTCCCGGCCGGTGCCGTCGCGGTGGCGGCACCGGGGTCCTCGGACGCGGTCGAAGACATGGGGCTCTCCTCGGTTCTGGTCGCGATCGAACGGCGTTCGTTTCTGACGAACAGTGTTCTAGCGGCGAACGCTGTTCGTGTCAAGGCGCCGGCACCCCTACCATCGCCGGGTGACCAGAGCGCTGCCGGGAGATCCGAGGCGTCCGCGCGCGCGCCCGGACCGGCCGCGGCGGGAGCGGGTGCTCGGCGTGGACGCCATCGTCGACGCCGCGCTGCGCATCGTCGACAGCGAGGGCGTGGACGCCGTGTCGATGCGCCGGGTGGCCGCCGAGTTCTCGACCGGGCCGGCCAGCCTCTACGCGCACGTGGCGAACAAGGACCAGCTGCTCACGCTGGTGCACGACCGGATCGTCGACGAGATCGAGATACCGGACTGCGACACCTGGCAGGAGCTGCTGCGCGCCGGCTCGCACACGATCCGCGACACCTACCGGCGGCACAACGACGCCGCCCGGCTCAGCTTCGGCTTCGTCCCGGAGGGGACGAAGGCCCTCGACTACACCGAGCGCCTGATGGAGCTCATGCTCGCCGCCGGCGTCCCGGCACAGGTGGCCGCCTGGACGCTGGACGTGGTGTCGCTGTACGTCGCCGCCGACGCCTACGAGGGATGGCTGCTCGGCCAGCGCTTCGACGACGGGTCCGGCCGGGATCCGGAGCAGCTGGGGCACGAGTACTTCGCCGGGGTCGCGGAACGGTTCGCCACCCTGCCCGCCGGCCGCTACCCGGTGCTGCTGGCGAATCTCGGCGCGATGATGGCCGGCACCGGCGACGAGCGGTTCGACTTCGGCATCGAGATGCTGATCGCCGGTGTCGCGGCGCAGGCCTCCCCGGATCGCGACTGACCGAGCCGTCGACGGGCGTCGACACTCCCGGCCGCGGAGGCGTCGGAGCCGGGGGGGCCGTCAGGTCGAGCGGGGGGGCGGACCGGCCGGAGCCGCGAACCCGCAGACGATGGCCTCCAGCGCGCGCCCGTACACCCGCCGGTCCTGCTCGTCCGGCGGTGCGCAGTCGGCCAATACCAGCGAGACCAGCCCGTGGACGGTGGCCCACAACGAGTGCGTGATCACGTCCGGAAGGTCCGCCACCACGCCGGCCCGGATCGCCCGGGCGACGGCCTCGCGCAGTGGCCCGATGGTGGCGCCGGCGAACTCCCACTCCTGCGGGGTCGGCTCGAAGCCGGTCAGCGCGCCGCCGAACATCACCCGGTAGGCGTGCGGATGGGCCAGCGCCCAGTCGCGGTAGGCCCAGCCGAGGGCGACGAGGTCCGCGTGCGCGTCGTCCGTCACCGGCACGGCCCGCTGCGCAGCGCCGAAGCTCGAGAAGGACTGCTGGAACAGCGCGGTCAGCAGCCCGGTGCGGCCACCGAACAGCGAGTACACCGCGGTCGTCGACGTCCCCTCCTCGGCAGCCAGCACCCGCAGCGACAGCCCGGTGACGCCCCGCTCGGTGATCAGCCGACCAGCGGTGGCGAGCAGCCGTTCCCTCAGCTCGTCGTCGTGCACTCTTGGCCTGCCCACGTCGCGATGCTACCGTAACGACGTTTTGAAACACTGTTACGAATCCACGGACGAGGAGCGACGATGCCCGAGGTCTTCCCCGGTCGGTACACCGCGCGGACGCCGAACGACGCCACCGCGCTGTTCCTGATCGGCATGCGCGTCAACACCCTTCGGGCCCTGCCCAAGGCCCGCGTGGTGGCGTCGGCCATGCCGCGCATGCTGCGACACCTGTTCCAGCACCCCGAGTCCGGGCTGCTGAGCGTGCACAGCTGGCTCGGTCGCACGACGATCCTGCTGTCCTACTGGCGATCCACCGCCGACGTCCAGCGTTTCGCGTCCGACCCGGATGCGCCGCACGCCGAGGCCTGGCGACGGTACGTCCGCGAGATCGGCTCCAGCGGTGCCGTCGGCGTCTGGCACGAGCTGTACACCGTCCGCCCCGGCGACTACGAGGCCGTGTACGCCAACATGCCGGCCTTCGGACTGGCCGCCGCCGGCGAGCACCTGCCGGTCGGGGCCGGGAACCGGACGTCGGCGCAGCGGATGGCCGGTGGCGCCGGTGGCGCCGGCGGCCGCTGACGAGCACGGACGAGCACGGACGAGCACTGACGAGCACTCGCGACCGCTGTCCCGCCCGGAGCGCTCGACGGTGGCAGTGCGTCGGACGCGTCCGATCGGTGTGCCGGGTTCGACCGCAGCGGGCTCCGGTGTGGTCAGCGTCCCCGGTGTCCCCGGTGTCCCCGGTGTCCCCGGCGTCCACCGACCGGCGGACACCGGCGTCCACACCCGGATCCACCGGTCGGCCGGGCGACGCGGGCCGGCACCGGGGCGAGGCTCGACCGGTCCCGGCTCCCACGCCGGAGCGGGCACGCACTGACGAGGAGACCGGCATGTGGCACGCGATCGTGAGCTTCTTCCAGACCTGGGCGTCCCAGCCGCACCTGTTGCCGGCGCAGGTCATCGTGGGGTGCGCCGGCGGCTGCTGAGGGCGGTCTGCCAGCGCCCACAGCGGGCCACAGCCCGCCCTCAGGAAGCCGCTCTACGCTGCTGGCATGGAGCCGGACGTCCGGAGCCGTACCCCGATCGCGACCGGCGGCGCCGGCGCGGGCGGCGGTGTGCGACCGGCCGGTGGCGGCCGCGGCTTCCGGGTCGAGCCGGACGACCGCCCCGGCGGGCCGCAGCGCGGCTTCCGGGCGCCGCCTCCCGAGGACCCCGCACCCGCCGCGACCGGCGCCGGCCCCGCGAGGGACACCGGCAGCAGCCCCACCACGCCCCCGCCGACTTCCGCGCGCTGGCGCTGGGCGTCCCTGGCAGCCGTCCTCGTGGTCGCCATGGGGCTCATCGCCGTGCTCGGCTTCCGGGCCGGCGCGACGTCGACGCAGCAGCCCTCGGCCGGGCCCGCCGCCAGCCCCACGGCGACGACGACGGCGACCACGCTGGCGGTCGCCGACGTCTACACCCGGATCGCGCCCTCCGTCGTGCTGATCACCACGTCCAAGGGATCGCTCGGGTCCGGGACGGTGGTGACGGCCACCGGCACCGTCCTGACCGCCAACCACGTCGTCTCCGGCGGCGGCGCCGTGACCGTGGTGTTCTCCGACGGCACCAGGGCGCCGGCCACCGTGGCCACCACGGACCCGTCGAGCGACATCGCCACGCTGACCCCGCAGAAGCTGCCGGAGGTGGTCGTCCCGGCCACCCTCGGCGGTGGCGTCCGGGTCGGCGCCGACGTCGTGGCCGTCGGCAATCCGCTCGGGCTGCGCGACAGCACCACGGCGGGCGTGGTCTCCGGCCTGGACCGGACCGAGAAGACCGACGCCGGAAGGATCTCCGGGCTCATCCAGTTCGACGCCGCGGTCAACCCGGGCAGCTCCGGCGGTCCGCTGCTGGACGCTCAGGGTTCGGTGGTGGGCGTGGTCGTCTCCATCGCCGATCCGGGCGGCGACGACGCCTTCGCCGGCATCGGTTTCGCGGTGCCGATCGCCGCCGCCGTCGGCGGGGGGTCCGGCGACGGGCCGGGTGGCGGTCCGCAGATATGACCCGCCGGCACCGCCCGCCCGCACCCCGGCACCGAGAAGGGACACGTCCGTGAACTCCACCCCGGCGCATCTGGCCCGCTACTACAACGGTGGCCCGACCGGTCTCGCCGGCCCGAACCCGTTGGAGCACGTGCTCTTCGAGGTCAAGCGGACGATCGTCGGGCAGGACCTGCTGCTGGAGCGGATGGCGGTGGCGCTGCTGGCCGGTGGGCACCTGCTGGTCGAGGGTGTCCCCGGGCTGGCCAAGACGCTCGCGGTCAAGTCGCTGGCCGCGGCCATCGGCGGCCAGTTCCACCGCATCCAGTTCACCCCGGACCTGGTCCCCGCCGACCTGGTCGGCACCCGGATCTACCACCAGCCCACCGGCGAGTTCCAGACGTCGTTGGGCCCGGTCTTCACCAACCTGCTGCTCGCCGACGAGATCAACCGTGCGCCGGCCAAGGTGCAGAGCGCCCTGCTCGAGGTCATGCAGGAGCGCCAGGTCACCATCGGGCGGGAGACCCACCGGGTGCCCGAGCCGTTCCTGGTGATGGCGACGCAGAACCCGATCGAGTCCGACGGCACCTACCCGCTCCCCGAGGCGCAGGTCGACCGCTTCATGATGAAGGTCCTGGTGGGCTATCCGGCGCAGCCGGAGGAGTACGCCATCGTCGAACGGTCCCTGCAACCCGCGCCGCCCGTGCAGGCCATGCTGACACCCGAGTCCCTGACGGCCATGCAGGGTGCTGTGCAGCGGGTGTACGTCGACCCGGCTGTCATCGACTACTCGGTGCGGCTGGTGGCCGCCACCCGCTCCCCCGGTCGCGCCGGTCAGCCGGACCTGGACCGCTACGTGACCTACGGCGCCAGCCCGCGCGCGTCGATCTCGCTGGTGCTGGCCGGCCGGGCGCTGGCGTTCCTGCGCGGCCGGGACTACGTCCTGCCGCACGACCTCGACGAGGTGGCGCTGGACGTGCTCCGTCACCGCATCGTGCTCTCGTACGAGGCGCTGGCCGACAGCGTGGACGCCGACACCGTTCTGGTGCGGGTGCTGCGCAGCGTGCCGGTGCCGGACGTCGTCCTGCGGGATCGGTGAGCACACCGTGTGCAGCCACCGGGACCTCGACCCGTGACCGCGGCCACCGACCGCCTGTTGCTCCGCCTGGAATGGCGGGTCCTGCGACGGCTCGACGGGCGGCTGCAGGGTGCGTACCGCACCGCGCGCCGCGGGTCCGGCCTGGACTTCGCCGGGCTGCACCCCTACCTCGACGGTGACGACGCCCGGCACATCGACTGGAACGTCACCGCCCGGCTGGACGAGCTGCAGGTGCGCGAGTTCACCGAGGACCGCGAGCTCATCTCGTGGCTGGTGCTGGACCGGTCCGCCTCCATGGCACTCGGCGTCCCCGGTCGCGGGAAGCACGACGTGCTCGCCGAACTGGCGCTGGTCCTGGCGAGACTGCTGGGCCGCAACGGCAACCGGGTCGGTGCCGTGCTGTACGACACCGGCGCGGTGCGGATCGTCCGGCCCGGCTCCGGCCGCGGACAGGCGCTGCGCATCGGCCAGGAACTGGGGCGGACGGCGCCCGGCGCGGGGGCCGGCGCGACCACGGATCTCGCCGCGATGCTGGAGGCCGTCGCGTCGCTGGCGCGACGCAGCCTGGTGCTGGTCGTCTCGGACTGGGTGGGCACCGGCGACTGGGAGCGGCCGCTGCTGCGGCTGACCCACCGCAACGAGGTCGTCGCGCTGCGGGTGGCCGACGACGCCGACGACACCCTGCCGGAGGTCGGCCTCGTCGTCGTCGAGGACGCCGAGACCGGCGAGTCGGTGCTGGTCGATTCCGCCGACCCGCTGTTCCGCGCGCGCTTCGCCGAGGGCGTCGACGCTCGCGACGCCGCCCTGCTGGCCGGCATGCGGCGCGCCGGCGTGCCGCTGCACCGGGTCGACACCCGCACCGACCTGGTGGAGGCGTTGCTGCGCATCGTGGCCACGACGCAGCGGAGCCGCGCATGAGCTCCGTCGTGCCCGACCGGGGACGGTGGCATCGGTGAGCCTGTCGTCGCCGCTGCTGCTGGTACCGGGGATCCTCGCGGTGGCCGTCCTGGTGGCCGCCGTCGTCGTGTCGGCGCGGCGTCGATCGGCCGCGCTGGCCGCCGCCGGCGTGGCCCTGCCCGGTGGCCGCCGGCGCCAGCCGGGGCGCTGGTTCACCGTCGCGGGCGTCGCCGTGCTGGCCGTCGCACTCGCCGGGCCGCTCGCGTCGCTGCCCGTCGGGCGGCAGGCGGGCACGGTCATCCTCGCGATGGACGTGTCCAACAGCATGGGCGCCACCGACGTCGCGCCCACCCGGCTGGCCGCGGCGCAGGACGCCGCGCGCCGGTTCATCGACGCCCAGCCGGCCACCGTCGACATCGGCGTCGTCGGGTTCGACCAGGGCGCACTGGCGACGTCGCTGCCCGGCCCGGACCGGGCGACCGCCGTCGCCGCGGTCGACAACCTGCGGGTGGCCGGCGGCACCTCGCTGACCGCGGCCATCCTGGCCTCGCTGTCGGCCATCACCGGCCGGACCGTGGCGCTGTCCCGGGACGGCACCGTCCCCGACCTCGGCTTCTGGCCGTCGGCGACGATCGTGGTGTTCTCCGACGGCGGTGGTCAGGGCGACGCCGCCGCCGCGGACGCGACCGTCGCCGCCGCGACGGCAGCGCAGAACGCCGGCATCCACATCGAGACCGTCGGGGTGGGGACCACGGCCGGCACCACCGTCGAGGTCGGCGGCTACCAGGTGCACACGGCGCTCGACCAGGAAGCGCTGACCACGATCGCGACGACCACCGGCGGCAGCTACCACCCGGCAGCGGACGCCGCGCAGCTGGACGGCGTGGCGTCGACGATCGACCTGCGGCTCACCGTGGCCGACGAGGACGTGCCGCTGGCCGGCGCCTTCACCGCCGTGGCGCTGCTGTTGCTGGGCGTCGGCGCGGTCCTCACCGTCGCCCGGACCGGGAGACTGGTATGACGTTCTCCTGGCCGTGGGCGCTGCTGTCCCTGCTCCTGGTCCCGCTGCTGCTGGCGGTGGCCTGGTGGTCACGTCGTCGCCGGCGCCGCGCGGCGGTCCGGGTCAGTTCGATCGCCGCCGTGCGGGCCGCGCTGCCCCGCCGCACCCGGTGGAGCCGGCTGATCCCCACCGTGCTGCTGGTGCTCGGCCTGCTCACGCTCGGCGTCGGGGCCGCCCGTCCGCAGGCCACCGTCCCGGTGGCGGCCAACTCGACGACCATCCTGCTGGCGCTGGACGTGTCGGCGTCCATGTGCGCGACGGACGTGGACCCGAACCGGATCACCGTCGCGGAGCGGGCCGCGATCGACTTCATCCGGTCCCAGTCGGGCGGCGCCCGCATCGGACTCGTCGCCTTCGCGGGCGTGGCGGGCCTGCAGGTCCCGCCGACCACGGACACCGACCGGTTGGTCGACGCGATCGAGAAGCTCTCCGTCGCCCGTGGCACCGCCATCGGCGCCGCCATCCTCACCTCGATCGACGCCATCGCCGCCGTGGATCCCGCCGTCGCACCGACCGGCGTGGACGTCGCGGCGACCCCGCGCCAGGGCTACGCCGCGGACGTCGTCGTCGTGCTCACCGACGGCGCCAACACGCAGGGCGTGGCACCGGCCACCGCCGCGGACGAGGCGGCCGCCCGCGGCCTGCGTGTCTTCACGATCGGGTTCGGCACCACCAGCCCCACCCGCATGGCGTGCACCGGGGCACAGGTGGAGGGCTACGCCGGCGGCGGGGGTGGCTACGGAGGCGGCGGTTACGGGGGCGGCGGCTACGGCGGCGGCGGGTTCGGCGGCGGCCGCAACCCCTTGGTGATCGACGAGCCGGCACTGCAGCAGGTCGCGGACGTGACCGGCGGCCGGTACTACCGGGCCGAGAACGCCGACCAGCTCAGCGGCGCCCTCGCCGACCTCCCCCACCACGTGACGGTCGCCCACCGCCAGGTCGACGTGGCGTCGTGGTTCGCCGGGGCGGGCGGCCTGCTGCTCGCCGTCGCGCTGGCGCTGTCGCTGTGGTGGGGACGGGTGCGGACGCGGCCGGTGTCGACGCCCACCCGGGCCGGCGCGAGGCGCTGACCCACGGGTGTCCTGACCGCGACACTCGGGCCGGTGCCTGGGCGGGTTCGGGGCAGCGCGACCCGGCGACACGTCCGATGACCTCACGTCGGGCGCTCCGTCCCCCTGGCACCATCCCGCGGTGATCGGCGACCGCACCGGGTCGGCGCCGGCGCGTGCGGGGCTGGGGGTGCTGCGGTGGCGGTGCTCGCTCGGCCTGCCCGGGAGACCTGGGCCGATCGCGTCCGATCCGTGGTGCGGCGGCCGACGGCGGTGGACGCCGCGCTGGCGTCGGTGCTCACCCTGCTGACGTTCGTGGTCCACGACGTGCCGTACCTGCTCACCGCGCCGTTCTGGACGGACGAGGCCTGGGTCGCCATCTCGACCCGGCTCCCGCTGTCGGAACTGCCGCGCATCACCGCGTCGACGCCGGTCGGCTGGTCGTTGCTGTTGCGGCTGGTGGTCGTCGGTGGCCCGGAGCGGCTGCGGCTCGTGCCGCTGCTGTTCGCCGCCGCGACCGTGGCCGCCGCGTACTGGTACGGGCGCACCCTGCCGTGGCCGCGGCTGCTCGCGGCGCGGATCGCCGGCGTGCTGACCGGAGTGGCGGCGTTGCTGCTGCCCTCGGCGCTGTACCGGGACGACCTCAAGCAGTACACCGCCGACGCCTTCGTCACCGTGCTGCTGCTCGGCCTGACCACCCGGGTCGGCCGGGACAGCCGCCACCCGCCGTGGCGTGCCCTGCTCCCGCTCGCGGTGACAGCGGTGGTCGGCTTCCTGTTCAGCGCGGTGGCGGTGTTCGTCCTGGGCGCCGTCCTGGCCAGCATCGGGCTGACCCAGCTGGTGGCCCGCCGCTGGGCCGACGCGGCACGGACGGCCGCGGTCGGTGCCGGCGCCGCGGTGCCGCTGCTCGCAGTGTTCGTCCTGCTCTACCGCCCTGGCATGCCGCAGGGCCTCACCGACTACTGGTCGGGCAACTACCTGCCGCTGTCGCGGGGTCCGGCGGCGGTGTGGCGGTTCGTCGCGCACGGCATCGCCGCGCTCGACGCCGACCTCGGGACCGGCCCGGTCGTGCTGACGGTGCTGCTGGTCTCCCTCGGCGTGCTGACGGTGGTCAGGCTGGGCCGGCCCGACGTCGCCCTGGTGGTACCGGTCCTGCTGGTCGAGCTGCTGGTGCTGGGCGCGGTCCGGCAGTACCCGCTGTTCAACCTGCGCACGTCGCACTTCGCGCTCACCGCGCTGGCCGTCACCGCCGCCGTCGGTGTCGCCGGGGCGTGCCTGGCGCTCTCCCGCTGGCGGGTGCAGGCCGCGCTGGTCTGCGCGACCGTCGCGATCGCGTTCTTCACCGTCGGCGTGCGGCACCTGGTCCACGGCCATCCGCTGCCGCACGAGGACGTCCGGACACCGGTGCAGGACATCCTCGCCCTCCGCCGGCCCGGCGACGTCGTGGTCGTCAACTCCGCCAGCAACTGGGGTTTCGCCTATTACTGGCCGATCGGCCGGCCCGTGACGGCGCCGTCCGCCGACAATCTGCAGGGCTTCGTCGCCGTCTTCCCGGACCAGCCCGACATCCTGCTCGCCTCCGACACGACCCCGGAGACCATCGATGCGACGCTGAATGCCGCACGCACCCGGGCACTGCGGCATCCCGGCGGTCGCATCTGGCTCGTCCACGAGCACATGCATGCCGACCAGGTCCGCGCGACCCTGGCGTGGGAGCAGTTGAACGCGGTGTCCGTGCAGACCGTCGGCAGTCTGGATCTGGTGCAGCCGAACCGGTGAGGGCCGCGGCGCTGCCGCCGACCGTGCCGCACACCCGCCGGGTCGAGCGCGCGGCGGCGGGAGGATCATGGTCCACCGGTCCGCCGAACCCGGGTCGACCGCGGTCCGGAGCGAGAGCTCCGGATGCGACGACGGGACGGACCCGCCGCGGGACGACGACGCACCTCCCGCCGCCCGCACCGCCGAGAGGAGACCGCCGATGACCACGGCCGCGCTGGTCCTGGACGACTGCCGGGTCGTCGACGTCGCCACCGGGGCGGTGTCCGCCCCCACCTCGGTCGTCGTGCAGGACGGCCGCATTGCCTCGATCGGGGCGGAAGCCGCTCCGGCCGGGGCCCGGCACCTGCGGCTCGACGGTGCCCACCTGGTCCCCGGACTGATCGACTGCCACGTGCACGCCGCGGCCTGGACCGCCGACCTGGCGTCGATGTCGTCCTGGACGGCGGGGTACACCGGCATCGCCGCGGCCGCGAACCTCACGGCCATGCTGCACCGCGGGTTCACCCGCGTCCGCGACGTCGGCGGCGCCGACTGGGGCCTGGCGCAGGCCGGACAGGACCGCCTGTTCGACGGCCCGTTCCTGCACTTCGGCGGCAAGGCGTTGAGCCAGACCGGCGGTCACGGCGACAGCCGGGGCCGTGGCGACGACTGCGGCTGCGCCGCGGCGGGCGGGATCGGCCGGGTGGCCGACGGGGTCGATGCCGTCCGCACGGCGGTGCGCGAGGAGCGCCGCCGCGGGGCGTCGCACATCAAGATCATGCTGTCCGGCGGGGTCGCCTCCCCGTCGGATGTCCTCGAGCAGGACCAGTACTCCGACGCCGAGATCGCCGCTGCCGTGGAGGAGGCGCATCGCGGCGGCATCTACGTCGCGGCCCATGCGTACACCGCCGCCTCGATGCAGCGCGGTGCGGCGCTGGGCGTCCGCAGTTTCGAGCACGGCAACCACCTCGACGACGCGGCGGCGCAGGCGCTCGTCGACCACGACGCGTACCTGGTCCCCACGCTGGCCACCTACTACTGGCTGGGCCGCGAGGGCACCGCGGCCGGGCTGCCGGCCGGCAGTCTCGCGAAGCTGGGCGACCTCTACGACGCCGGTCTCGCCGCCCTCCGACTGGCCCGCCGCGCCGGCGTCCGGGTGGCCTTCGGTACCGACCTGCTCGGGGCCATGCAGGTGCACCAGAGCGACGAATTCTCGTTGCGCGCAGCGGTCGAGACGCCGCTCGAGACCTTGCGCAGCGCCACCACGGTGGCCGCGGAGCTGCTCGGCATCGCGGACCGGGTGGGCCGGGTCGAGGTCGGGATGACGGCCGATCTCGTGGCCGTCAGCGGCGACCCGCTGGCCGATCCCGCCGTCCTCGCCGACCCGGACACCCACCTGCGGCTGGTCCTGGTGGGCGGCGAGGTCCGGGTGTCCAGGCTGGACGACGGCACCGTCCCGGCCTGAGCCGCCGGGGTGCCGGCCACCGCACCCGTGGGTCGGTGCTGTGACCCTCACCCGCAAGAGCGTCCGTGTACGCCAATGATTGGTACGCTAACTGTATGGCGGACGCGGTCGACCGGCCGGACGGATCCGACCCGCTGGCGCTGGACCGCCAGGTCTGCTTCGCACTGGTCGTCGCGGCGCGCAACGTCGTGGCGCTCTACCGCCCGGTGCTCGAACCGCTCGGGCTGACCCACCCGCAATACCTCGTCATGCTGGCACTGTGGGAGCGGGCGCCGCTCTCGGTCAAGGCGCTCAGCGGGTTGCTCCAACTCGATCCCGGCACGCTGTCGCCGCTGCTCAAGCGACTGGAGTCCGCCGGGCTGGTCCGTCGTGGCCGGGATCCGCAGGACGAGCGGTTCCTGGCCGTCGATCTGACCGAGCCCGGGCGCACGCTGCGCGACGAAGCACTGCGCATCCCGGCAGCGGTCGCGGAACGGCTCGGCATGTCGACGGAGGAGCTGGCCGGCCTGCACACCGCACTGACCCGCGTGATCGCGGCCGCCACCGACCTCTCACCCGCCAGCCCCGGGCGCAACTAGTCCGGCACCGTCCCAGGAGTTGTGCCATGCCCGCACCCGAACACCGATCGGGATCCATCCCGCGCAACCAGCGGCGCTTCGCCCTCGTCTTCGCCGCGGTCTTCTTCCTCGTCCTCCTGGCGGCCGCGCTGTTGCTCAAGCTCGTCGAGCACGTCGACATCCCGTGGATCTGGGTGATCGTGACGCCGATCTTCGTGACGTTCCTGATCCTGATGTTCCTGTGGGTCCGGCTCAGCGACTGACTTCCAGCTGTCGACCCCGGCCCGGCGCCGTTCACCGGTGAGGCGGAGCGGTCCGGTCACCGACGGTCCACGGTCGTCCGAGGCGGTCTCGGAGGCGATGGGCGGAGGTGGTCATCGGGCCGTCGGGCTCCGTTGCGAACCGAGGCCGTGCACGGTTCCGTCCAGCCGTGCCGCTCCTCCGGTCCGGTACCCGCAGGAAATCCGGCCGGCGGCCGTCGCGGTGACTTTCGGCGGACAGCCTTCGCTGCGTCTTCTTCTACGGGACTGTCGAAGGTCCGGTTGGGCTGTTGGAGAGATGCCACTGCCGATCGACGCATCGGCAACTCGGGGCCGACACCGAAACGGCAAACCCGACGCGAGTCGGGGACGCAAGCCACGGAACCCCACGGGTCAGCCGGGCCACCGAAGCAGAGGAGCACCATCCATGAAGATCCGACTGGCCGCCGTCGCCCTGGCAGTGACCACCGCCGGCGGCATCCTCGCCGCGACGCAGGCCGCTGCCGGGGCGTCCCACGCCGCCCGCAGCGCTCTCGGCGCGGCCGGGGCGTCGCCGTCCGGTGCTCAGGACACGCTCGCCGCTCCCGCCGCCCCGTCCACTCCGACCGATCCATCCGCTCCGACGGCGCCGGAGGCGCCCGAGGACCCCGCCGACTCCTGACCGGTCGAACCGCGGCGACCGGGAGCACCACCGGTCGCCGCGGTGGTCGGGACGGGCCCGTGGCAGCAGCGATGTGGCTGGTGGGCCCGGCCGTCAGGACCCTGGTTGCACCGTCCGCGGCACCCCGAGCGGGTTGTCCTGCGCCAGTTCGACGGGAAGCAGGTGGTCGGGGAAACCCTGGAACGCGACCGGCACCAGCCACCGGTCGATGGCCCGGCCGCCGACCGAGGTCCAGTGCGGCGCCGTCGTCGCCGGCCACGGGCCACCATGCTGCTGCGCCCAGGCCACGGCAACCCCGGTGGGCCAACCGTTGTAGATCAACCGGCCGGCCCGCCGCTGCAGCGTCGGCACGAGACCGGCCACCAGCTCGCGGTCCCCGGGTTCGGCGTGCACCGTGGCGGTCAGGGCGCCCGCCATCCCCCGCGCCACGGCGGCCAGGTCGGCGTCGTCGCGGTAGGTCACCACCAGACCGGCCGGACCGAACACCTCCTCACCGAGCGACGGTTCGGACAGGTACCTGTCCACCGTCACCGTCCAGGCCACCGGCGCCGGCGCCTGCGGGCCCGCGCCGGGACGCCCGGTCGCCACCGCGGTGAGGCCGCCGCGCGCCCGGACCGTCTCCGCGTAGGTCCGCGCCATCCGCGGCGTCAGCATGGGCACACCCGCGGACCGTGCGACCGCATCGGCGAGCGCCGACAGCAGGGCGTCGTCGTCGGGGACCACCAGCACGCCCGGGTTCGTGCAGAACTGCCCGGCCCCGAGTGTCAGCGAAGCGACGTACCCGTCGGCGATCTCGCCGGCGCGGGCCTGTGCCGCGGCCCGGGTCACGAACACCGGATTGACGCTGCCCAGCTCCCCGTGGAACGGAATCGGGTCCGGTCGGGCGGCGGCCCGGTCCGCCAGCGCCCGCCCGCCCTGCTGCGATCCGGTGAACCCACCGGCTCGCAGCAGCGGGTGGTCGATCAACTCGAGGCCGGCGTCGCGGCCGTGGACGACGCACAGCAGGTCCTCCGGCGCGCCCGCTGCGGCCAGTGCCCGCCGGACCACGTCCGCGCTGGCGACCGAGGTGGCAGGGTGCGCCTCGTGCGTCTTGACCACCACGCCGCAGCCGGCGGCGAGCGCGGAGGCGGTGTCCCCACCGGCCACGGAGAAGGCGAACGGGAAGTTGCTGGCCGCCCAGACGCCGACCACTCCGATCGGGATCCGGATCCGGCGCAGATCGGGCGTGCCGGTGACCGGGTCCGCGGGTGTGACGACGGCGTCCAGGAAGGCACCCTCGCGCAGCAGACCGGCGAACATCCGTAGCTGACCGGTGGTCCGGGCCACCTCCCCGCCGAGCCGGGCGGCGCCGAGCGCGGTCTCGCGGTCGGCGAGTTCGACGAGCTGGTCGCGGGCGGCGTCCAGTGCGGCGGCCACCGCCTCCAGGACGGCGGCGCGGTCGCCAGCGGGCGTCCCGGCCCATCGGTCGCCCGCGTCGGCCGCAGCGCGTACCGCTGCGTCCACCTGTTCCGGGGTGCTGACGGCGACCGGGTCGCCGATCTCCTGCCCCGTCCGCGGGTCGACGGCCCGCACCACCTGTTCCACGACGGCGGTCATGGCCTGGCTCCTTCTCGTTCGGTACTGGTGGGTCGGTCCTGACGGGTGGGCGCCGGCGGCGTGGCGCCCATCCCGTCAGCGGGCCGGGACGGACCCGGCCGCGGACAGCGACTCGAGTTCCGTCCCGGTCAGGCGGAGCTCCGCCACCGGCAGCAGGTCGGCGAGTTGCTCGACCCGCCGCGCGCTGGCGATCGGACTCGCCGTGCTGGGCTGCGCGGCGAGCCAGGCCAGTGCGACGGCGGCCACGGTGGTCCGGTGCGCGTCGGCGATCCGGTCCAGGGCGGCCAGCACCGCCAGACCGCGTGCGTCGAGACGGCTCTCGTTGTCCGCCGCGCGATGGCTGTCCACCGTCAGGCCCGGCCGGTACTTGCCGGTGAGGAAGCCCTTCGCCAGCGCGGTGTGCGGCACGTTCGACAACCCGTGCTCGGCCAGGACGGAGGCCATGCCCGACTCGAACTCGGTGCGGTGCAGCAGGTTGTACTCCTGCTGCACGGCCACGTACCGCACCCAGCCGTTCCGGTCGCTCGCCGCCAGCGACTCGGCCAACCGGTCCGCCGTGAAGTTGGACGCGCCGACGTACCGCACCTTGCCCTGCCGCACCAGCGTGTCCAGGCCCGACAGGGTCTCCTCCACGGGCACCGCGGTGTCGTCGAAGTGGACGTAGTACAGGTCGATGCGGTCGGTCCGCAGGCGGCGCAACGAATCCTCGACCGCCCGCGCCGTGACCGACGACGACGTCCCCTGCAGCCCCGGCATCTTTCCGACCTTGGTGGCCACGACGAGGCCGTCACGGTTGCCCCGCAGCTGCATCCAGCGGCCGATCGTCTCCTCGGATTCGCCGCCGGAGTGGCCGGGCACCCAGGACGAGTACATGTCGGCGGTGTCGAGGAAGTTGCCGCCCGCCTCGGTGTAGGCGTCCAGCACAGCCGTCGACCGCTGCTCGTCCGCGGTCCAACCCAGGACGGTCCCGCCCAGGCACAGCGGAGAGACCTCGAGGTCCGAGGTGCCGAGGCGGATCACCGGGGCGCCGCACCGGGGTCGGTGCCGAGCTGCGCGCCACCGCGCCGGGCGGCCGTCACCACGTCGCCACGGTGTGGGCCGCGATGTGGTCGAAGTCGTAGTCGTCGCCCAGCCCGGGCCGGTCCGTCATCGCCACGCAGCCGTCGGCGTCGAGCGGGTCGACGATGGAGTGCAGGTGCGGCGGCACGCGGTCGTAGTCGAAGTGCGGGTGCAGCAGACCGCGCTCGTACCAGCGCCCGTTGGCCATGGCGCCGAGCAGCGCGAGGTTGCCCGACCCACCACCGTGGATCTCGCACTCCATGCCGAACGCCTCGGCGACATGGATGGATTTCATCGTCGGGGTGATGCCGGCGCCGGTGTTCACGCCGGCCCGGACGATGTCGCAGGCACCGGCCATGATCCACTCGGCGCGGACCGCGTACTTTCCGAACGCGGTCTCCGGGCCGATGACCGGGATGTCGAGCTGGTCGGCCAGCCATCGGTAGGACTGCATGGACGCCTCGTCCATCGGCTCCTCGTACCAGGTGAAGTCGAGTTCCTGCAGCGCCTTCCCGAGGTACAGCGCCTCCATGCGGGTGTACCAGTGGTTCGCGTCGAGCATCAGCGGGACGTCCGGTCCGACCGCGTCCCGGACGGCGGCGCAGGCCTTGGCGTCCATCCTGGGGTCGGGCGCGAAGGACACCGGCGGCATCCAGGTGTGCAGCTTGATCGCCCGGTACCCCTGCTCGAGGAGCTGCACCGCGAAGGTGCCGTAGTCCTCGGGAGTGCGCAGGCCGCCCTCGATCTCGTCGCCGCACATCGTGCTGCCGTACGCCGGGACGGCCGAGCGGGCGCCGCCGAGCAGCTTCCAGACCGGGACATCGAGCTTGCGGCCGGCCAGGTCCCACAGGGCCTGCTCGACCGCGCTGAGCGTGCGGTCGAGCAACGCGCCCATGCTGCCTCGCTGCTCCCGGGCGAGCCGCTGCCACAGCCACTCCCGGTCGAAGGCGTCCCTGCCGACCAGGATCGGTCGCACGTAGTGGTCGATCAGCTCCTGTCGCACCGCGTCCGCCGGCTGGGCCAGGCAGTAGCCGGTACAGCCGTCCGTGTCGGTGATCTCGACCAGCGCCTGCGCCGTCGTGCGCTCCGGCCCGGGATGCGCGTGGCCGTCGCTGTCGACCATCGTCCAGGCCAGGGTCTCGAACACGCGGACGGTCACGGTGGCTATCTGTGCCTGCACGGTGTCATCTCTCCTCGTCGTCGCTGTGTGACTGCATCGCTGTGTCGCTGCAGTCCTGGTCGCTGCAGTCCTGTGTCGCTGTGTCGCTCGCCGGCGACCGGCCACGGCATCGCGTGCCGGTACTGCTCATGCGGGGACGGCACGGTCGTCGGTCGGTACCACCGGAGGTGGAGCCACCGATCCGGTCCGCCGGGCGGCCCGGATCGCGTGCGTGACCGTGTCCACGGTGTCCCGGCGGAGCAGGCCGAGGTGGTACAGCTGCAGCTCGCGCACCCCGGACGCCGCCACGTCGGCGACCAGCCGGTCGGCGGTCGCGGGATCCCGCCAGGCGGCGTGCGTGTGCTCGACGATCCAGGCCCGAGCGGTCGAGGTCTCCTCGGCCGTGCCGGGAGTGCTGCCGTCGCGGAGCCAGCACGCGGTGCGGTCCGTGGCATCGGCCGCTGCCGGCGTCAGGCCGCTCGCCGACCAGTCGGCCGTCCGGCTGCTGGTGTGCGCGACGGTCTCCGCGTCGGGGCGCACGTCGCGGACCGCGTCGACCACCGCGGCGATCAGCCTGCGGGCCGCGTCCTGGCGGGCGTCGAGGACCGCCGCGGCCGCGTCGGTTCCCCACAGCTCTTCCAGGGCGGCGTCCACGTCGTCCCGGACCGCGCGAGCGATGCTGCCGGCCAGCTCGTCCGGCTCGAGTCCGGCTGTCCGGTAGGCGGTGTCGCAGGCCGGGCAGAAGCACACCGACAGCTGGTCGGTGCGCGACGGCGCGAGTCCCATCTTGTCGTGCGCCGCTCCATGCTGGACGCCGAGCGCAGCCGCCGCCTCCAGGACGACGCCGTCCGCGGGTCCGGCCAGCACCGCCTCCGATGCGAGGGTGGCGGCGTACTCGACGACCTCGGGTCGAGCGGGGCAGAGGGCGTGCCGGTAACGGTCGCCGAACGCGTTCCGGACGGTGAGGTCCGGATGCGCGGCGCCGAGCCGGCTGTTGTGGGTGAGCACCACCCAGGCGAGCGGGCGGGCGCCGCCCGCCCTGACCGCGCGGCACGCGGTCGAGAAGGCGTCGGCCGCCATCCACTCCGCGGGGGACGGAACCAGTCGACGCCCCCGCCAGACCTCGGGACGCAGCCCGAAGTACACCGCCGAGTGCGGCGCCTCGACGAACCGGCGCCGCTGGTGGCGCGGAGTCGCGGCGCGCACCGAGTGGTAGGCGGCGGCCACCGCGACCCGGTGCAGCCCGAACCAGTCGACCAGCGGGGACGCGCCACCGCCGGGCTCCAGGTCCCACGGGTAGGCGTACCCGAGCAGGTCGATGACGCCGGCTCCCCGGGCAGGGTCCGGTGACCCCGGCCGGTCGGCTGCCGACCGGCCGGGGTCACTCGGGACGTCGGGGTGCACGGTCACCCGGGGTGCTTGGCGACCCAGTCGGCCTGCGCCTTGGTGGTCAGATCGGCCCACTGGTCGGCGAAGTCCTTGGCGGACAGCTTGCCGAGCAGCACCTGCTGCCACTTCGGACCCATCTGCGACTCCACGATGGAGCCGTACTGCGGCAGGTACCGCGGGACGTCGACGATGTGCGTCGTGCTCGCGGCCAGCGTGGTCTGGCCGACCTTGAGCGCGGGGTTGGCCTGCACCCAGGCGTCCTTCTGCGCCTGAAGGTTGCTCGGCAGCTGGCCGACGTTCTGGTTCCAGTAACTGTTGCTGTCCTTGGACAGCATGAACTCGAGGAACTTCTTGGCCTCGGCCTTGTGCTGGCTGGCCTGGAACACGGCGAACCCGTCGGGCGCGTTCGCGACCAGGGTCCGGGTGCCGTCCGGCGCGGCGGGCATGGCCTCGGCGGCGAACTTGCCGGCGCCCAGGTTCTTCTGGTGGTCGGCGTAGGACCCGAGGTTGTGCACCATCATGGCTGCCGTGCCACCGTCGAACTCGGCGGACATCTCCTTGTAGCCGTTGGTGACGTCGGCCTTGGAGGTCTCCTTGCCGTAGAGCGCGGCGATCTTCTCGATGGCCTCGACGTTCTTCGGGTCGTTGATCGTCGACTTGCCGGAGGAATCGAAGGACGTCTGCACGCCCGAGTAGGCGTACATGATGCTCAGCAGCGCCTGGGTGCCGCCGGCTCCTCCGCGGATGCTGAACCCGAAGGTGTTCGCGGCCGGGTCGGTGAGTGCCTGTGCGGCGGTGAAGAAGTCGTCCCAGGTGTTCGGCGGGGTGAGCTTCTTGGCGGCGAACTCGTCGGACCGGTACCAGAGGATGTCGAGGTTCACCGAGACCGGCAGCATGTAGAGCTTCTTGTCGGACGCGGTCGACCGGATCGTGTCGAGGACCTTGGGGTCGATGTTCCCCTTGAGCGTGGCGGAGTCCGCCACGTCGTCGATCGGCTCGAGGGCGTTGCGGGCGATGAGCCCGGCCACGTAGGACTGCTGCACCCCGCCGATGTCCGGCGTGCCACCCCCGGCGATGGCCGTGTCGTACTTCTGCTGCACCGAGTCCGCGGGCAGGCCCAGGTAGTCGACCTTGATGGACGGGTTGGCGGCCTCGAACCGCTTGATCAGCTCCTGGTAGTACGGCGTCCGGGTCGGACCGCCGTTGTTGTCCCAGAACGAGATCGTGGTGACCCCGTTGCTGCTGCTGCCGGACGACGACCCACCGCAGCCGGACAGCGTCAGTGCGGTGGCGGCCACCAGTGCCGCGGACACGACGCGCGTGGCGGTGGATCGGAGGGATCGGGGCATGGCTCTCCTCGGTGAGAACGTCGGTGGTTCGGGCGGACGCCGGAATGGTGTCCGGACGGGTGACGGTGGTGGTGCTGCAACGTCGGCCGGGCTCAGCCCTTGACGGCGCCCGCACTCAGACCCTGGACGAGGTACCGCTGCACGACGGCGAAGACGGCCACCACGGGGACGGCGGCGACCACCCCACCGGCGGCCAGGGCGCCGAAGTCGATGTTGTACTGGCCGAGCGTGTAGCTGAGCCCGACGGGGATGGTGAACCGGTCCTGCCGGCTGATGAACATCAGCGCGAAGAGGAAGTTGTTCCAGGCGCCGATGAAGGCGAACGACCCGACGGCCACCAGTGCCGGCTGCATCAGCGGCAGGATCGTCGCCCGGAACGCCTGCAACCGCGAGCAGCCGTCGAGCATGGCCGCTTCCTCCAGCTCGAACGGGATGCCGCGGATGAAGGTGCTCATCAGCATCGCGGCGAGCGGGATCTGGAACACCGTGTCGATGACGATCAGGCTGCCCAGGTTGTTGATCAGGGCGATCTGCTTGAAGATCACGAACAGCGGGATCAGCAGCATCGCGCCCGGCACGAACTGCGTGCACAGCAGCACCAGGACGAACACGCCCTTGCCGCGGAACCGGAACCTGGCCAGGGCGTAGCCGGCGGCAACTGCGACGAACGTGGTGGCGATCATGACCGACACCGCCACCAGCACGCTGTTCAGGAAGAACGTCGAGAAACCGACGCCGTTCCAGACGGTGTCAAAGTTGGCGAACGACAGCGGCCACGGCACCGGACGGTCCGACCCGGCCGGCCGGAAGGCGAACACCAGCATCCAGTAGAACGGGATGAGGGTGAACAGCCCGTACAGCGCAAGCGGTCCGTACAGGCGGGCCACGCGGGACAGCCGGCCCGGCCAGGGATTCGCGCGCACCGGCACCCGACCACCCGCGGAGCGCTGCGCCTGGACCCCGGATCGGGTCAGTGGGAGCGAGGTCATGTCAGTCCCTTCCCGCGTTGTACTTGGTGACCCGGAGGAAGACGACCGAGAAGACCAGGAGGATGAGGAAGGACACCACCGTGAGTGCCGATCCGTACCCGAAGTTGAAATCCGTCAGTGCCTGCCGGGCGACGTAGAGGGGCAGCGTCGTCGTCTCGTTGGCCGGACCCCCGCCGGTCATGGTGTAGATGAGGTCGACGTTGTTGAACTCCCACACCGCGCGCAGCAGGCAGGTCAGCACGATCGCACCACGCAGGTGCGGCAGGGTGACGTAGCGGAACCGCTGCCAGCGGCCGGCACCGTCCGTGTTCGCCGCCTCGTACAGGTCGGCGGGGACGGACTGCAGGTCCGCCAGGATCAGGATGGCGAAGAAGGGCACGCCGCGCCACAACTCCGCCACGATCACCGCGATGAATGCCGACGTCGGTTGGGACAGCACCGCAGTGTCGCCGGACCCGATCCCCATCAACGACAGTGCGTGCGCGGCGCCGGTCGTCGGGTTGTACAGCAGCACCCAGATACCGGTGGCGAGCACTCCGGAGACGGCCCAGGGGGAGAACACCAGGGCACGGACGAACCCGCGAGCCTTGAAGCGCTCGTTGACGATCAACGCCAGCAGCAGGCCGAGGAGCAGCTGCAGCACGACCTGCGCCACGACCCAGATCACGGTCGTCCGCAGGCTCTGCCAGAACAGCGGGTCCGCGGTGAACATGTGCCGGAAGTTCGCCAGGCCCGCGAAACCGTCGTCGTAGGGCTGGGTGACGTTGTAGTTCTGCAGGCTGTAGTAGAAGACGCTGCCGATCGGATACAGCAGGAACGCCGCGATCAGCACCACGGTCGGCGCGATCAACAGGTACGGCGACCAGCCGCGGCGGCGCGGCCGGCGCGTTGGCGCCGGCCGGACGGGTGCGGGTACTGGAGCTGTGAGGGTCATCGATCACCTTTGATGATGGCGACGGCGGATCAGGACGCGGAGCGGACTGCTCCCCGCAGGTCGGTCTCGAGCGAAGGCAGGTCGGGCGAGCCGAGCTCGTGCAGGGCGCGCAGCCCACGGTGCAGCAGCGCCTCGAGGGCGCGCAGGTCGTCCTCGTCCGGATCCATCAACGGCGGCCGGACACCACCGACGTCCAGGCCCCGCATCCGCGCGCCTGCCTTGACCAGGCCCACCGCATGGCCCGGGACCCGGAGCCGCAGCTGGCCGAACGGCTCGTAGAACTCGCGCAGCAGGACGTCGATCGTGTACTCGTCCCCCGCCTGCAGCGCGGCGTAGAACGCCAGGGCGATCTCGGGGGCGAACGCGAACACCGCCGAGGAGTACAGGTCCACCCCGATGCGGCCGTACGTCACCTGGCTGAGCTCGGCCGTCGGCAGTCCGTTGAAGAACTGGAACTGTCCCGTCCGGTCGACCTTGCGCACCGCCCGGATGATGTCGGCCAGCAGCACCAGGTCGCCGATGCCGTCCTTGAACCCGACCACGGTCGGGAAGGTGGCCACCTCGGCGGCGGCCGCCGGCGTGAAGACGGCCATGTCCCGCTGGTAGACGATCACCGGCAGGGGCGACGACGAGGTGACGTCGCGGACGTAGGAGACCAGCCCGGACACGGGCCCTCGCACCAGGTACGGCGGCAGCAGCAGCAACCCGTCGACGCCGGTGGACCCGGCGACCGCGGCGAGTTCCTTGGCGGTGGCGACCGATCCCCCCACGCCCGCGTACACCGGCACGGCCCCGCCGACGGTCTCGACCGCGACCCGCAGGACGGTCCGGTACTCCTGCTCACCAAGAGCGTGGAACTCCCCCGTGCCGCACGCGACGAACACCGCGCCGGCCCCGGCGGCCACGCCGCGGCGGATGTGCTCGGCGAGCACGTCCGTGTGGATCCCGCCATCCGGTCGATACGGTGTGACGGGGAAGAAGAGCAGACCAGAGAGCACGAAACCGTCCTTACTGATGTACGCCGTTCACGTATGTGTACGCTACGGTAGGGCGGTCGTCCGGCGGTGTCAACCGTCCGAGCCCGGTGCCCGTGCCGGCCGCACGGCGGAGAGGGATGGCGATGGACAGGACGGCACCGACCCTCAAGGTCGCCGCGGAACCGGCCGGCGCCTCGGTCAAGTCGGCGGCGCGCACGATCGAGCTGCTGGAACTGCTGGCGCAGGCGGACCGTCCGGTCACCCTCGCCGAGATCCACCGGGCGCTCAACTATCCCAAGTCGAGCCTGCACGTCCTGCTGCGGACGCTGACGGCCTGCGGATGGCTGCAGACGGACGAGTCGGCCACCTCGTACAGCATCGGCGTGCGCGCGTTGCTGGCCGGGACCTCCTACCTGGAGAAGGATCCCGTCGTGCAGCTGGCCGCCCCGGTGCTGACCGCGCTGCGCGACGAGCTCGACGAGACCGTCCATCTCGCACGCCTGGACCGTGGTGACGTCGTCTACCTGGCGAGCAAGGAGTCCGCGCACCACCTGCGCACGTCGTCCCGGATCGGCCGGCGACTGCCGGCGTACACCTGCGCCCTGGGCAAGGCGCTGCTGGCCGCCCGCACCGACGCGGAGGTGGCCGGCCTGGTGCCGGACGTCATGACACCGGCGACCGACCACACCATCACCGACCTGCCGACCCTGCTCGCGGATCTCGCGGAGACCCGGGTCCGCGGATGGTCCCTGGAGCACGAGGAGAACAGCGTCGGACTCGGCTGCATCGCGGTCACGGTGCCGTCGCGGGCGGTTCCCCGGGACGCCATCAGCTGTTCCGTCCCGCTGGCCCGCTTCTCCGGCGACCGCCAGCGGCACATCGCCGAGACGCTGGCGCGGTACACCGCCGACCTCGCGGCCAGCCTCCGGATCGTGCAGCGATGACCGTGGACGCAGCACCCGAGGACACCGCCGGCGGTCACGTCGTCGCCGTCACCGGCGCCGCGGGCCTGGTCGGCGGGATGTTGCGGCCCCGGTTGTCCCGACCGGGCCGGACGCTGCGGCTGATCGACCTCCGGACGCCCGCGGAGCCGTTGACCGCGGGTGAGGAGTTCGTCCGCGCGTCGGTCACCGACCCGGACGCCATGGCGGCCGCCATGGCGGGAGTGGACACCGTCGTGCACCTCGGCGGACTGTCCGGCGAGGACCGCTGGGATCGCATCATCGACGTCAACGTGCGCGGCACCAACACCCTGTTCGAGGCCGCACGCACGGCCGGCGTCCGCCGCATCGTCTACGCCAGCAGCAACCACGCGGTCGGGTACCACCGGCAGGAACCCTCCACCGTGCTGCCCGACCACCTGGTGCCACGCCCGGACTCGTTCTACGGCGCCAGCAAGGCGTTCGGCGAGGCGCTGGGCAGCCTGTACCACGACCGGTACGGGCTGCACGTGGTGTGCGTCCGGATCGGCTCGTGCTTCGACCGGCCGCGGAACGCTCGGATGCTCGAGACGTGGCTCTCGCCGGACGACGCCGGCCGGCTGTTCGAGGCGGCGCTGTCCGCGGAGGGTTTCCACGTCGTCTGGGGTGTCTCCGACAACGCCGAGCGGCAGTGGAGTCTCGACGCCGCGCGGGCCCTGGGATACCGGCCGGCGGACGATGCCAGCCGGGTTGCCGGGCCGGACGTGGCCCGCGACGTCGCCCATCCGGTGTCCGTGTACGTCGGTGGCGACGACATGCCCACGTACGCCGGCTGACCACCGACGACGCGTCGACCCGGATATCGGCGGCGGCCGGCACCGAGGTGCGGTAGACCGGCACGGTGATCCCGTCCGACCGCGTCGTCGCGGCCCCGCCCCCGCCCGGGTCCGTTCCCGGCGCCACGGTGAGCACGCCGGGCACGCTCGGCACGGTGAGCGCGCCGGGCACGCTCGGCACCGTCAGCGCCGTGGTGCTGGTCGAAGGCACCAGCGACCGGGTTGCCCTCGAGGTGCTCGCGCGCCGCCGGGGCCGCGACCTGTCCGCCGAGCGAGTGGCCGTCGTGGCCATGCACGGCATCACCAACCTGCGGACGCACCTCCGGCGGTACGGACCGACCGGACCGGACCTCCGGATCGCCGGGCTGTGCGACGCCGCCGAGGAAGGTTACGTCGCTGCGGTTCTCCAGGATGCGGGCCTCGGTACGGTACGGGAGGCCGGGTTCCGGGTCTGTCGCGCGGACCTCGAGGACGAGTTGATCACCGCCGTCGGGGTCGCGGGCGCGCTCGACGTCATCGACGCCCAGGGCGAGCTGCGGTCGCTCCGCAGGCTGCAACGCCAGCCCGCGCAGCGGGACCGTCCCACGCACGACCAGGTGCGGCGCTTTCTCAGCGGGCGCTCCGGCAACAAGGAGCGGTACGCGCGGCTGTTCGCGGAGGCCCTCGACCCGGACCGGACGCCGGCGCCGTTGGCCGGCGTCCTGGCCCGCGTCTAGGAACTTCCGCCGGCCGGCCGGGCGCGGGACGGCAGCGCAACGGATCAGTCAGGCGTTCCGGCCTCCGCCGAGAGGGGACGGACACGGGCGTCCCAGTCGATCCGGTGCCGCTGGATCCACCCCTGTGTCCGCTCCGGGCTCATCGCCCGGATCGCCAGCGGCATCAGGAACCGCAGCAGCCCGCGGCCGACCGGGCCGGGCGTCTTGGTGTGGTTCATGCGGGCCCCGCGTCGGGTGATCCGCTCGACCCGGTCGCGGCGCAGTCGTTCGTACTCCTCGAACGCTGCTGCCGGATCGGGGAGGTCGCGCAGGCACCGGGCAAGTTCGATCGAGCTCTCGATGGCCAGCGACGCACCCTGTCCGGTGCTGTTGGACGGGGCGTGCACCGCGTCGCCGACCAGCACCAGGCGGTCCCGGTACCAGTGCGGGACCGGCGGCATGATGTGGATCGCTCCGAGCACCTCCAGGGTGCGCGCGGTGGTGGCGTGCGCCAGCGCCTCGCCGGGCTCGTCACCCCGGTAGGTCTCGCGGATCCGCGCCAGCCACTCCCCGGCGGGGATCTCCCGTGCCTGCCGGAGCGAGAGGTGGTCCGCGGACGGCAGGTTCACGCCCCACGCGGTTCGTCCATCCACCGTCTTCCAGTACAGGTAGTAGGCGCGGCGGCCGAACGCGAAGGTCATCGTGCCGGGCCCGCCGGGGATGTCGGCGTCCACGAGCGCGCCGAAGCCGAGCAGTCCGGTGGAGCCGGCGTCCGGTGCGCCGGGGTCGATGATCCGGCGCACCGTCGATCGGACCCCGTCCGCGCCGATCAGGATGTCGGCGGTGGCCTGCGATCCGTCGGCGAACCGGGCGGTGACGCGGTCCGGGTACTCGTCGACCGAGACCAGCTGCCGGCCGAACTCGTACCGAACGCCGGCGGCCCGGGCGGTGTCGTGCAGTGCACCGTGCAGTCGGCCGCGGTCGATCATCCTGAGCGGCTCCAGTCCCTCCGGCGCCGGAACGGGCACCGTCCGGCCGCCGATGGACATCGAGGACTCGGTGATGGGCAGGCCGGCGGCGCGGACGGCGTCACCGGCGCCGAGGATGTCGAGGGCTGCGAGCCCGTTGGGGGCCAGGGCGAGGGCGCTGCCGATGCCGTTGGACACCTCGGGGTAGGCCTCGTGGACGGTGGCGCGGATCCCGGCTCGCGCGAGGGCCGTGGCGGTCACCGGTCCGGCGATGCCACCTCCGATGACGAGCGCAGTGCGGATGGCGGGCATGGGTTCTCCTTGCAGGCGTGCGCGCACGGGGGCGCGCGCGGATGGATGCCTGCGCGGCGTGCCGGTATCCTGCAAGGGCCAACTCGGGGCCGGCTTCGTCCGGGCAAGCGGGACGGACGTCGATGGCGTCGGGACGTCCCGGGTGCGGTGTTGCCGCACCGCCCCCGGGACGTGGTGTCAGTCGTGATCCGTGGTGGCTCCCCTCTCCGCCAGTTCGGCGAGGTCCGCGGGCAGCTCACCCGAGACGTGCCACGACCGCCAGGCCTCCAGGCCGGGAAAACCGCCGGAGTCGAGTTCGGCCACCAGCCCCGCGATCCAGGCGGCTTCGGCGCGCATCACGGCCATCCGGTAGTCCTCTTCGAGGAGGAACAGCCGCGGGACCTCGGCGGCCACGGCGTCGAAGGCCGCGGCACGGGCGGCGATATCGGCCTCGACCTGCCGGAGCCGGCCGTGCAGGAGGGCCGCGGCGTCGTCCGGCGGCAGGACCGCCAGCACCGACAGACCGGCGGCGAAGCGCGGGTTCTCGCTCGCCGGGTCCGCGATCAGCTCGCGGGTCCAGTCGAGGAGCTCCGCGCGCCCCTCGTCGGTGATCCGGAACGTGGTGCGCTCCGGGCGGGCACCCTGCCGGCTGGTCTCGACCGCCTCGACGAGCCCGTGGCGGGCCATGTTGTCGACAACCGTGTACAGCGATCCCCACTTGATCTGCATGTCCTGGTCCTTGCCGCGGGCACGCATCACGGAGGCCACCTCGTACCGGTGCATCGGCCGCGTCCACAACGTGGACAGCACGGCCAGCGCCAGCAGGTTGCCGACCTTCCGTCGTCCGGGCATCGGGCCTCCTGTCACTCGTGGCCGACTATACGGCTACGAGTAATCCGCGGCAATGCCGGCACCAGCTGATCCGGCCGCTTCGGTGCCCGGTCGACGGCCCTGCTCCACGGCCCGGTGCAGTGAAGGCCCGCCGGACCGTCTCACCGGGACGCGGTGGCTGCCGTCCTCGGAGGTCGCAGGCCACCGTGCAACTCAGAAGTGATTGCCGTAGTCCTCGGGCAATCCGAGTGCGCGCAGGGCGGCGGCGTCCGTGGCCTGCCCGTAGGTCCAGTGCCCGCTGCCGGCCGGTCCGCGGAGCGACTCGCCGCCGCACCCACTCGCCGCCACGGTGACGTCGTACTCGGCGCCGCGCGCCCGGAAGACGAGACTGTCCGTGCCGCCGAGGTCCGCCGGACACGACCGCTCGCCGGTGTCGTCGAGCACGGGCGTGGCGTTGACGACGGCGGCCAGGCGTCTCGCTGCCGCGGCGCCGAGGACGCGGCGCACCGCCGCCGCACGGCTCCCCCGTTGCACGGCGATGTCGACCGAGGTGACCGTCGCCGGGATGAGCTCGCCGGCGCTCTTGCGGGGTACCCACACCATCTGCGCGTCGGCTCGCACGGCGGACCCCGTCGGTGTGGCGGTGGCCGTGAACAGCAGGGTCACCGGTCCGAGGCCGATGTCGATGGTGTCGGCCCGCGCGGTCGGCGTCGTGGTGGTTCCGCTGCCCCTGATGAAGGCTCCAGGGGGCAGATGTTGCCGTGCCCAGGCCAGCACCCGGTTCGCCGGTCGGTCGGTCGTCCACCATCGGGTCCGGACGACCAGGTGGCCGGACGCCGGGACGGTGTCGGCACCGTCCAGGAGTGCAACCGGTGATCTCGGGACGGGGACGGCGCCGGGGACGACGGGCACCACCCGGATGGCCCGCTCGACCGCCGCCGCCGCGGCCGCCCGCGCCTCGGCATCGGCATCGGTGCCGGTGCCGGTGCCGGTGCCGCCCCCCGTGGTCGCGGTGGTCCGTGCCGGCCCGGGTGCGACCGGGACGGACGAGGCCGTCGGATCGGATCGGACGGAGCGCGCCGGACCGGGCGAAGCCTGCGTCGGGTCGGTTGTCGACGTCCGCGCCGCGGCGGTGGCGACGGCAGGTCCGACACCCGACCGGGCAGTGCCACAGGCGCTCAGCAGGGCCGCAGCGACGACGACCCACAGGGCCAGCAGGACCGGTCGCATCTCCATCTCCCCAACCCTCCGCGGGCGACCGGCTCGCCCTGCACCGTCGACGGAGCAGGCCGCACCGTGCGTTGCACCACTGACGGCGCCCGGAGACTTGCGCCGGTCGGCACGGTGCCGCTGCGCGTCGAGTTGCGCCGCCGGTCGGCGCCTGATGCCCTCGGAAGGACGGGAGTCGCGGGCACGGGGAGGGCGCGATGGCAGAGGTGACCGGCGTCGGCGGCGTGTTCTGGCGGGCGGACGACCCCGAACGCCTGCGGTCCTGGTACGCCGACGTCCTGGGCATCGTCGACCCACCCGGCGGGGCATGGCAGCAGGAGGCCGGTCCGATGGTGCTCGCACCCTTCCCGCGGGACACCGACTACTTCGGGCCCGGGCAGCAGCTGATGCTCAACTTCCGCGTGCGCGACCTGGCCGGATTGCTGGACCGGCTCCGCGACCGGGGTGTCGAGGTGCAGGGGCCGGAGAGCCAGGACGGCGTCGGCACCTTCGCCTGGGTCCGGGACCCCGAGGGCAGCCGGGTCGAGCTCTGGGAACCGGCGGGGGACTGAGTCGGTCTCGGACGCGGCGAATCGGGCTTATCGTGCAGCGGTGTCCCGTCGCCCGCCCTGGTTCGCCCGAGGGACCGACTCGTCGCGGGTGACAGCGGCGTTGCTGCTGTGCGCTTGTCCGGGCGTCGCCGTGGGCTCCTGGCTGCCGCGGGACGGCGCACCCCCGCCGGTGGCCTTCGCCACGACCTTCACCGCGGCAGCGGCGATCGGCGCGGTCCTGGGAGTGACGTGGATCGTCGTGCTGACCGTGCATCCCGAGTGGGAACGCCGTCCGGTGAGGCCGGTCTCGCCCTGGCTCACCTTCGGGCTCGCCGCTGCGGTGGTGGTGTCGGCGGCCTGCGTGCTGACCGCGGTTGTCGACGGGCGGTCCGGCTGGGCGGTGACGTCGGCCATGGCGCCGGTCCTCGCTTCGAGCGGGTGGCGGAGCTGGTTGCAGGCGCACTCGACGGCGCCGACCGGCAAGTAGAACGCGGGGCGCGGCCCGTCCGACGGACAACGCCCGACCGTCCGGCTTCTGGAGCCGCTTCGGCTCGGACAACTCTTCACCGCCAGGGTCGACCGGTCCCTTGACGGGCCACCGTGACCAGGACTGCGCCGCCGAGCTGGGCGCCGTCTCACCGGCGAGCGGCCAGTCCGATCAGAACGCGCAGTTCGTCGGCGGGGACGTCGGCACCGAACGTCGGGGTCCCCGGCTGCAGCAGCGCCCCCGCGGCGAGCGGTCCGGCCACCACCGGGTCGAAGCCCAGGGCGTCGACGACGGCCGCCGCCGCGGAGACGTCCTCGTCGCGGTCGCCGGCCACGGCGATCGCCTTGCGGCCTGGAGTACCCGACGGCCGCGCCTCCTCCTCGAGGTCGTGGTAGCCCATGTGGTTGAACGCCTTGACCACTCGCGAACCGGCCAGGAAGTCCTGCACCAGCTCGCTGGTCGTGGTGCGCGGTTCGGCGAGATCGTCGCGGACGCCGTCCGTCTCCCACCAGTAGTTCATCGCGTCGAGCACGAGCCTGCCGTCGAGCTCGTCCACCGGCAGCGTGCGGTACCGGCCCAGCGGCAACGCCAGGAGGATCACGTCCGCCTCGCGGGCCGCGTCCGCAACCCAGGCGGCCACCGCGCCCGGCACCAGCACCTCGGCGATCAGCGCGATCCGTGCCGGGTCCCCGGATCCGGCGAGGAGGACGCGGTACCCGGCTGCGACGGCCAGCCGCGCCAGCACGGTGCCGACCTTGCCGGCACCCAGGATCCCGATCGTCCGCTGGACTGTCACTGCGCGGTCACCGAGCAGCCTGCAGCACGACCCGGTCCTCGGCGAGCATCTCGCGGACGAGCGGCACCACCTTGGTGCCGTACAGCTCGACGGCACGCAGCCGGGCACCGGCGGACACCGCGCCCGCGGACGAGTAGATGAGGTCGAACCGGCCGACGTCGAGGGCGCGGACGGCCCCGGCGATCCGGCGTGCCACGGTTTCGGGCGACCCGACGTAGAGGGAGCCGTGCTGCACCTCGGCGTCGAACTCCTGCCGGCGCAACGGCGGCCAGCCCCGCAGAGCGCCGATGCGGTCGCGGGTCTCGCGGTAGCCGGGGTAGTACAGCTCCACCGCTTCCTTGTCCGTGTCGGCGACGAAACCGGGCGAGTGCATGCCGACCGGATGGGCGGTCGTACCGAGCTGCTCGGCGGCACGCCGGTAGAGGTCGACGTACGGGGCGAACCGGGCGGGGTTGCCGCCGATGATCGCGAGCATGAGCCGGAAGCCGTAGTGCGCGGTGCGGATGACCGACTGCGGCGATCCGCCGACGCCGACCCAGGTGGTCAGCCGCCCGGACTCGGTCTTCGGGTACACGTCGGCCTCGTGCAGCGCGGCGCGCGTCGTGCCTTCCCACGTCACCGGCCGTTCGTCGAGCAACCGGGAGAACAGGTCGATCTTCTCGTCGAAGAGCAGGTCGTAGTCGGACAGGTCGTAGCCGAAGAGCGGGAAGGACTCGGTGAACGAGCCGCGTCCCAGGATGACCTCGGCCCGGCCGTGGGACAGCGCGTCCAGCGTCGCGAACCGCTGGAAGACCCGGACGGGATCGTCGGAGGACAGCACCGTGACGCCGGAGCCCAGCCGGATCCGTTCCGTCCGGGTGGCGATGCCGGCGAGCACGGTCTCCGGGGTGGAGATGGAGTACTCGGGACGGTGGTGCTCGCCGAGGGCCACGGCGTCGATGCCGACCTGGTCGGCCAGCACGGCCTCGTCGACGGCGGCCCGGATGGCGGCGGCCTGGGAGACGACCTGGCCACGGTCGTCCCGCGGCAGGTCGCCGAAACTGTCGATGCCGAACTCGATGCCGGTCATGGCGGCGCCACTCGCTCTTTGTCGCCGGCGGGCCGATCACCGGACCGGCCCGCCGCTGGTTGACACGTCCAGCATGCGGCATATCGTTGATATGTCAATGAGAGGTGGCCGAGGTGACACGGGCAACGGGATCCGTCCGGCGTCGGCAGTTGCCGTCGACGGACGAGCTGCGGGTGTGGCGGGAGTACATCGAGACGGCGGAGCGGCTGCGGTCGCGGCTCGCCGCACGGCTGCAGGCCGAGTCGTCGCTGTCGATCGGCGACTACCAGGTGCTGCTGGCGCTGAGCGAGGCCCGCCCGCGCGCGCTGCGGTCCTCGGAGCTGGCGGCGACGATCGGGTGGGAGCGGAGCCGGCTGTCGCACCACCTCGGGCGCATGGAGCGACGGGACCTGGTCCGGCGCGACGAGTGCGCGACCGACAACCGTGGCGCGGAGATCTCGCTCACCGACACCGGCGAGCGCGCGTTCCGGGCGGCCACCGTCCCGCACCTGCGCGCGGTGCGGGAGGTCTTCGTCGACGCCTTCACCGCACCGCAGCTGGACCACCTGGCGGCCGCGACCGGTGCGCTCCGCTCCCACCTCGCGGAGTCGGACTCGTAGCAAACCCGCTCGGAGCCGATCCGCTCCGTCAGCACCCCTAGGACGCGACGAGCAGCGTCGGGCGACTCGGCGGCGACGCCCGGGTCGCTCCGGCGCTCGCCGCGAGGGCTCCGCCGACCACGGTCGTGACCGACGCTCAAGGGTCCGCCCCGCACCCACCGCCGGTCGAGCGACCGTTCTGAAGTCCTCGGCCGCTCCGGCGTCCCGCCGTGCTCCGACGCCGGCACGGTGCAGTGTTTAGGCGCTCTACGGACCGGTGACCGTAGCGGAGTCGTCTGCCAGGACGCGCCGTGAGAGGACCCCCGATGCTGCGACTGCATCCCAGCGCCTTGGACATCGTGCTGCTGGCCCTGTACTTCCTCACCGTGCTGGGCATCGGCTTCTTCGCGCGGCGCGCGGTCGGCACCAGCGCCGACTTCCTCCTGGCCGGACGGTCGCTGCCCGCGTGGATCACCGGGTTGGCCTTCGTCAGCGCCAACCTCGGGGCGACGGAGATCCTGGGGATGGCGGCCAACGGGGCGCAGTACGGCGTGGCGACGGTGCACTACTACTGGGTCGGCGCCGTGCCGGCCATGGTGTTCCTGGGCATCGTCATGATGCCGTTCTACTTCCGGGCCAAGGTGCGGTCGGTCCCGGAGTTCCTCAAAGTGCGGTTCAACAACCCGACGCACGTGCTCAACGCCGTGGTGTTCGCCATCTCGGCCGTGCTGATCGCCGGGGTCAACCTCTACGCCCTGGCCATCGTGCTGCAGGCGCTGCTGGGCATCAACCTCTACCTGGGCATCGTGGTGTCGGCGGCGTTCGTCCTCGCCTACATCGGCGCCGGCGGGCTCTCCAGCGCGATCTACGGCGAGGTGCTGCAGTTCTTCATCATCCTGGCCGGTCTCATCCCGCTGTCGATCGCTGCGGTGAAGAACGTCGGCGGCTTCTCCGCGCTGGCCGACAAGGTCACCCGGACCGCGCTGGGCGACAACGGCCTGCACGCGTGGAAGGGCACCGGGGTGGGCGCCGTCGACCCGAACCCGATCGGGGCCAACTGGATCGGCATCGTCCTCGGCCTGGGCTTCGTGCTGTCCTTCGGGTACTGGACGACGAACTTCGCGGAGGTGCAGCGGGCGCTGTCGGCCAAGGATCTGTCCGCAGCGCGCCGCACGCCGCTGATCGCCGCCTACCCCAAGCTCCTGATCCCGGCCGTCACGGTGATCCCGGGTCTGGTCGCGCTGGTCGCCATTCCCGATTTCGGCACCAGCAGCGGCCTGACCTACAACGACGCCATTCCGGCCCTGATGCAGCGACTGCTGCCCTCGGGCGTGCTGGGGATCGCGATCACCGGGCTGTTCGCGTCGTTCATGGCCGGTGTGGCGGCCAACGTCTCGTCGCTGAACACCGTGGTGACCTACGATCTGGTGCAGCCGTACCTCCGCCGGAACCGCAGCGACTCGTTCTACCTGCGCACCGGCCGGCTGGTCACCGTGGTGGGCATCGTCATCGCCGTCTTCACCGCCATCCTGGCGTCGCACTTCAACAACATCATGGTGTACCTGCAGTCGCTGTTCTCGATCTTCAACGCCCCGATCTTCGCGACGTTCATCCTGGGCATGTTCCTGAGGAAGACCTCGGCGTGGGGCGGCTTCTGGGGTCTGCTGGCCGGCGTGGTCAGCGGCTCGGCCACCTTCTTCCTGTTCCAGACCGGTGTGTTCAGCGTGGCGTCGGCGATCTACGCCACCTTCATCCAGGCGGGTGTCGCCTTCGTCGTGGACATCGTGGTCAGCCTGGTGGTCACCGCCGTCACGCCGAAGCCGGATCCGGCCGCCATCGCGGACATCGTCTGGTCGCGCAGGAACCGGGCGAGCGAGCCGCGGGATCCGGTGTGGTGGCGCAGACCGGTCCTGCTCGGGGGCGTGGTCCTCGCCCTGGGCGTCGTCCTCAACGTCGTCTTCGCGTGAGAGGGGAGCCCGCCATGACCGACAACGGTGCCGGCACCGACACCGGCGCCCAGAGCAGCCGCATCACCCGCTTGTTCGACATCCGGCTCATCGTCGGCGGTCTGCTGACCGTCTACGGGGTCGTCCTGCTCGTCATGAGCTTCTGGGACTCCAGCGAGGACATCGCCAAGGGTGCCGGCATCCGGCTCAACCTGTGGACCGGAATCGGCCTGCTGGTGGTGGGTCTGGGCATGCTGCTGTGGATGCGGCTGGCGCCGCTGCGGGCGGAGCCCGACAGGACCGGCAGCGCCGGGGGTCCCGCGGAGCCGCGGGCGTGAGCCCGACCGCGCGACCACCGGTCCGCCGCAGAGCCCGGCGCGCCCCGGTGCCGGGCGTCCTACGGTGAGCAGGTGCCCCGCCCCGGCTCCGACCGCAACCGGCCGGCCGACGAGGGGCGGCACGGCGGACCGCCGCTGCTGCTGCAGCCGCCGTTCGTCCTCGCCTGGATCGCGACGCTCGCCGTCCTGGTGGCCGCCTACTTCGCGCACCACCGCGTGCCGCACCTGCACGGCCGGCACATCACCAATCTGTTCCTCTTCGAGCTCCTGACGGGTTGGGGCGCCTACGTCGCCGTCCTGATCTGGCCATGGTGGACCCAGTGGCGACGACGCTCCCGGCCGCCGGCCTCCGAGCCGGCATCGCTGCGGATCGTCATCGTCGCCGAGGTCGTCACCGTCGTGGCCGTCGCGGTGGCCCTGGGCTGGCTCGCCGGCGTCCACGGCAACCCGTGACGCGCGATCCCTGCGGTGTGCCGGTCCTTCCCGATCGGGTGTCGCCCTCAGCGACCACGGACCCGAGCCGCCCTGGCGGTGCCAGGCTGTCCTGGTGACCGAGGGCGATTTCTGGACGCTGATCGCAGCTCTGGGCGGAAGCATCGACCGCATCGCCGCGGAGGGCCTCGCCGACCAGCTGCGGGCGCGCGGCGAGGACGCCGTCACAGGATTCGCCGATCATCTGGCCGCGGCGCTGTACGCGATCGACACCTCCACGGGCGCCGACCAGCTCATCGTCGACCCCACCGCCGGCCCGGAGCCGATGACCATGTCCGACGACCTGTTCCGCTACGCCCGGTGCGCCGTCGTGGCGGCCGGACGTCCGACGTGGCAGCGGGGTCCGGGACGACCCGACGCGAATGGCCGGCGTCTGGGCGGCCTTCGACGTGAGTGGCTGCTGACCGTTGCCCCGGACGCGTACGGCGCCCCGACCGGTCGGCCATGGACACACGAGACGCCGGTCTGCTACGAGACCGGCTCGAACCCGGACGGCTGGCCCTGACCTCGGTGGCGCCGGCACGATCCGCCCGGACGCGCTCGTCTGGCTGCTGGTGTCCGCACCGGTGTCCGCGGCCGTCGTCGCCGTCGTCGCGGTGACGCGCCACGAGCGGACGTCGCCGCCGAGAGGATCGGTGCCGCGGGCGGTGTGGATCCGGACCGTCCTGAGCATCGTGGCCGCGACGGTCGGCGTGGCGTCGTGGGTGTCCGGCGTCGATCGCCTGCTGCCGCTGATCGTGCTGGCCGGAACCGGGCTGTCGTCCGCCTGGAGCCGGGTGGGGTGGCAGGGCGTCGAGCAGCGACGCAGGATGGGCGGCTGAGGAGGGCGGCTCGGAGTCGCGGCAGCGGTCAGGCCAGCGCCATGCCCGGGACCCGCCGCCGGATGGCCTCCAGTTCGGCCTCGTCCGAGATGCCCTGCCAGTCGTATCTCGGCGTGTACGGCGCCTCCAGGGCGCGGACCTCGTCGTCGGTCAGGACGAGGTCGACAGCTGCCACGGCGTCGTCGATCTGCTGGACGGACCCGGCCCCGACCAGCGGCGCGGTGACGACCGGCTGCCGCAGCAGCCAGGCCAGGGCCACCTGTGCGCGGCTGACGCCGTGCGCGTCGGCGACCCGGCCGACCGCGTCGATGATCGCGCGGTTGGACTGCTCCTCCGCCGGCGAGTACAGCAGATCGGCGTAGGCGCCGTCGGTCTCGGAGCGGGTGGTGCTGCGCGCGTCGTGCCACGGGCGGGCCAGCCGACCGCGGGCCAGTGGCGACCAGATGATCGCGCCGACGCCCCGATCCAGGCACAGCGGGATCATCTCGCGCTCCTCCTCGCGGGCGAGCAGGTTGTAGTGGTCCTGCATCGACACGAACCGCGCCCATCCGTGCTGCTCCTGCAGGTGCAGCGCGGTGGCGAACTCCCAGGCGTGCATGGACGACGCGCCCAGGTAGCGGACCTTGCCCGCCCTGACGAGAACGTCCAACGCCTCGAGGGTCTCCTCCCACGGCGTCGCGTGGTCGTTGCGGTGGATCTGGTACAGGTCGATGTAGTCGGTGCCCAGCCGCCGCAGCGAATGGTCCACCTCGGTCAGCACCGCCTTGCGCGACAGCCCACGTCCGTTGGGCCCTGGCCGCATCGGGTGACGCAGCTTCGTCGCGATCACGACGGCGTCGCGGTCGGCGAAGTCCTTCAGCGCCCGGCCGAGGATCTCCTCGCTGGAGCCGTTCGAGTACATGTTCGCGGTGTCGAAGAAGTTGATCCCGGCCTCGACGGCGTGACGCAGGAGCGGCCGGGCCTCGTCCTCGCCCTTGGACCACACCGGGTGCCCGCGGTCCGGCTCGCCGTAGGTCATCGCCCCGATCGCGACAGGGGACACGTCCAGGCCGGTGGTACCGAGTTTGACGTACCGCACAGCGGTCCTCCTCTAGGATATGTGGAGAGTTCTCCGTGACCGTAGTGGAGACTTCTCCACATAGCAAGGAAGTGGTCGATGGTCCGGTCGGACGCTCGGGACAACCGGGAGCGGATCCTCGCGGCAGCCCGGGCGGCGCTCACCGAGGACGGCCACACGTCGATGAACCAGGTGGCGCAGCGCGCCGGGGTCGGCGCCGGAACCCTGTACCGCAACTTCCCAACCCGAGAAGCGTTGCTGCTGGGCGTCTACCAGGACGAGGTGGCACGGATCGTCGAGCTGGTTCCGGAACTGCTGGCGACGATGCCCGCCGTCGACGCGCTGCGCCGGTGGACCACCGAGCTGGTGGCGGCCATGCGCCGGAAGCACGGGCTCGGCGACGCGCTGAGTGCCGGCGCCCATCAGGCGATCTCGGAGCGGACGCACGGCCCCGTCCTCGCGGCGATCACCGCACTGCTGGACGCCGGCAAGGCGGCCGGCGCCGTCCGCACGGATGCGGATCCTGGCGACTTCCTGCAGTTCACCGGTGCACTGTGGCGTGCCGACGCCGGTCCCGAGGACCGGTCACCGCGGATGCTGGCCCTGCTGCTCGACGGTCTCCGTCCCGCGGCGGACCGGTAGCGCACCGGCCCCGTCCCGCTCCGCCCGGGTGGCGCCACGCTCACCGGACGGCGTCCTGACGACCGCCACCGCGACGAGCACCGCGAGCAGGGTGAATCCGGCCGCCACGGCCATGGCGGTGTCGTAGCCGGCGGTGAGGGCCTGCGCGGAGCCGCGGCCGCCGCGTGCCCGTGCCACGGACGCCGCCACGCCCGACAGCACCGCCAGACCGACGGCTCCACCGATCTGCTGCGCGGTGGTGACGAGCCCCGAGGCGGTCCCCAGCAAGCGGGGCGGCAGCCTCCCGGTCGCGCAGCTGTAGACCGGCGCGAACGTCAGCCCGTACCCGACAGCCATCACGAGCAGTCCCGGAAGCACCGACACCGCATACGTTCCCGCGGCCGGCAGGAAGCACAGCCACAGCATGCCGGCAGCCACCACGCACGGACCCAGGACCAGGAACCGCCGGTACCCGTAGCGGTGCAGCAGCCCGCCCATCCGCGACGACACCGCGCCGAGGACGACCGGAAAAGGCAGGAACGCCAGTCCTGTCTGCAGCGCCGGCCAGCGCTGCACGTCCTGCATCCACAGCGTCAGCACGAAGAAGAACCCGAGATTGCCGGCGTAGACCGCAGCCATCACCACATCGGCGGCGACGGCCTTGCGGTACCGGAAGACGGAGAGGTCGACCAACGGCCGGGCGACCCGCCGCTCGACGAGCACGAAGGACGCCAGCGCACCGGCCGCGACCACGAAGCTGACGACGACACGCGCACTGGACCACCCGTCGACCGGTGCCCGGCTGAACCCCAGCACCGCCGCGAGCAGCGCGAGCGTGACCGTGACCGCCCCCGGCAGGTCCAGCCGGGCCCGGTCGCCGGTGGGCCGGTCCCTGGGCAGGACACGGGCGAGCAGCGGGAGGAGGACCAGGCCGACCGGGACGTTGATCCAGAAGGTCCACCGCCAGCCGGCGACATGCGTCAGCACGCCGCCCAGGAGCAGACCCACCGCGGCCCCGCCCGTGGCGATCATCGACCAGAACCCGAGCGCCCGGCCGCGTCCCGGCGCCGCGGGGAACACCGCCAGCAGCACCGAGAGCGCGGTCGGTGCCATCATCGCGGCCGACAAGCCCTGCAACGCTCGCAGGATCACCAGCTCGGGCAGGGTGGTTCCGACGCCGATGGCCAGCGACAGCAGGGTGAACGCGGCCGTCCCGGCCAGAAGGACGCGGCGGCGACCGAACAGGTCGCCCGCACGGCCGCCCAGCAGCAGGCAGCTTCCGAAGGCCAGGACGTAGGCGGTGACGAGCCACTGGGCCGTGTCGTCGCCGACGGCGAGGTAGTGCTCCATCGAGGGCAGTGCGACGTTGATGATCGCGGTGTCCAGGACGACCATGAACTGGGCCGTCGCGACCAGCGCGAAGACGGCCCGTGGACGGGTGGTGGGCGGCAAGGCGGATTCCTCCGGTCGGGCGCGCGCGGGCATGCCGGCGGGACGGTCGCCCGCGCGCAGTACGAGGTCGGTCAGGTGAGCTCGCGGACGAGCACGTCCGCGGCGTGCGCGAGCTTGGCGGCCGTGGCCGCGTCACCGGCGAGTTCGGCGCGCCAGTAGTCGATCCGGTTGTCCAGGTACCGCAGACGGGTGGTCAGCGCGGCGATCTCGACGGCGACCCGGTCGCGGTGGGCGACCAGCTGGCCGAGCTTGGCGGTGATCCCGTCCGCGTCGTGCCCGCCGGTGGACATCAGGGTGCGCATGGCGTCGATCGACAGTCCGGCGGCCCGCAGGTGCGCCAGCGACTCGATCCGCTCCACGGCGGATCCGGGGTAGCGTCGGTGCCCACTGCTCGGGTCGCGCGGCACCGGCGGGACGAGGCCGATCTGCTCGTAGTACCGCAGCGTCGGGACGCTCAGCCCGGTCCGGCGGGCGACCTGCTGGATGGTCAGGGCGCCGTCCTGGCCCCGTCCGGCACTGCTCGCTGCACGCATGCGGTCCAGTCTGGGTAACCTCAAGCGCTGGAGGTCAAGCAGCGAGCGGGCCGGATGTGGCCCGGCTGCCCGTGCTGCCGCGGCTCACCCGTCCAGGCCCGCCCACCAGGCCGCGTACCGGGTCGTATGGGCCATGTGCCGGGTCAGGTCCGGTGCGCCGTCGTCCCACCACACCGGCCCGCGCTCGCCGAGCGCCCGCTTCGCCGCGTCCACGTCGGCGCGGGCCGCGGTCAGGGCCGCGGTATCACCGCGGCGCCGCGCCGTGCCGACCGCGCGGCGGGCCGTCATGAGCCGGTCGACGGCGTCCTGCCGCTCCTCGGGCGTCAGCCGGGGGTCCGATCGCCGCCAGAGCCGGCCCCGCACCACGATGTACCGGCCGTCGGGGGTGACGGGCGGGTCCGTGGCGTCCTGCACGGAGGGACCGTAGACCGGCGCAGGGTCGACCGCGCGGACCGGCACAGCGGCCTTTTGGCGTGGCGGGCTCCGTGCCCGCGACCCCGGCCGGACCCGACGCGGCCCTCAGCCGACCTTGGCCAGGAAGGCCCGCGTCCGGGCGTGCTCGGGGTGGTGGAAGACCTGCTCGGGCGGACCGGACTCGACGATGACGCCGTCGTCCATCACCACGACCCGGTCCGCGACGTCCCTGGCGAAGGACATCTCGTGGGTGACCACCACCATGGTCATGCCGCCGCGCGCCAGATCCCGCATGACCTCGAGCACCTCGCCGACCAGCTCCGGGTCGAGGGCGCTGGTCGGCTCGTCGAACAGCATCAGCTTCGGCCGCATGGTCAGCGCCCGGGCGATCGCCACCCGCTGCTGCTGCCCGCCGGACAGCTGGTTGGGGTAGGCGCCGGCCTTGTCGGACAGCCCCACCCGGGCGAGCATGCCCAGCGCCCGCTGGGTGGCCTCGGCGCGGGGCTCCCTCTTCACCAGGATCGGTGCCTCGACGAGGTTCTCCAGCACGGTGCGGTGCGGGAACAGGTTGAACTGCTGGAACACCATGGCGGTCTCCGCGCGGCGACGGGCCGTCTCCCGCTCCGGCAGCTCGACCAGCGTGCCCTTCTGTTCGCGGTAGCCGATCCGCTGGCCGTCGACGAGGATCTCGCCGCCCGAGATGCGTTCCAGGTGGTTGATGCACCGCAGGAACGTGGTCTTCCCGGACCCGGAGGAGCCGAGCAGGCAGACGACCTCGCCGGGCAGCACGTCCAGGCTGATGCCCTTGAGGACGTCCAGGTGCCCGAACGACTTCCAGACGTTGTCGGCGTGCACCATCGGCGTCACGGTGGTCGACCCGGTCATCGAGCTCCTGCCTCCTCCATGGCGACGGCGGCCGCCGGCCGTTCCGCGTGCACGCGGGTGAACCGCCGGACGAGGCCGCCGATGCCGCCGCCGCGGGTGTCGCCGGTACCCCTCGCGAACCGGCGCTCGATCTCTCCCTGCACCAGCGTCAGCACGGACGTCACCAGCAGGTACCAGATGCTCGCCACGATCAGCAGCGGCATGGTCTCGTACGTCCGGGCGTAGATCAGCTGGGCGCTGTAGAGCAACTCGGGCATGGCCAGGACGCTGACCAGCGACGTGGTCTTGAGCATGCCGATCGTCTCGTTGCCGATCGGCGGGATGATCACTCGCATGGCCTGCGGCAGGATGACCCGCCGCATCGTCATGCCGCCCGGCATGCCGAGGGAGGCGGCGGCGTCCAGCTGCCCGGGCGGCACCGACAGCATCCCCGCTCGCACGATCTCCGCGGTGTAGGCGGCCTGGTTCAGACCGAGCCCCAACAGGGCGGCGGTGAAGGGCGAGATGAGCGAGTTCGTCGACGCCGACCACAGGCTCGGGCCGAACGGGACACCGAGGCTCAGCGACGTGTACAGCGACGACAGGTTGTACCAGAAGATCAGCTGCACGAGCAGCGGTGTGCCGCGGAAGAACCAGATGTACAGGGCCGCGAACCCCGACACGATCGGGGTGTCCGCCCGGCGCATGACCGCCAGGACGGTCCCCAGCACGACGCCGATCACCATCGACAGGGCGGTCAGCAGCAGGGTCTTCACCAGCCCCTGCAGGATGGAGCCGGAGAAGAAGTAGTGCCCGACCACGTCCCACTGGAAGTTGGGATTGGCCAGCAGTGCGTGCAGCAGCATCACCGCCAGCACGGCGACGACCACGTTGCCCACCCAGACCCACGGTCGCCTCCGGCGACGCGTCGGCCCCGTCGGCCGAGGACTGCTGGTGTCCAGCGTCAGTGCCACGTTCCCTCCTCAGGGGACGTCGTCGGTCGCCGCCGTGCCGTTCGGCGGGTCGGTCAGTACTTCTGCTTGTTGGTCGCCGGGTTGACCACGGACGTGTCCAGATAGCTGGCGGTCAGGTCCCACTTGGCCAACATCTGCTTGTACGTGCCGGTCTCGCGCAGCTTGTTCATCGCCGCGGCCAGCGCGGGCGCCAGCCCGTTGCCCTTCTTGGTGAAGACGGCCTCCAGGCCGGCGCGGTAGATCGGTCCGACGGCCGCGAGCTTGCCGTTGGACTTGGCGGCGTTGTAGGCCGACGTCGGCTGGTCGGACAGCACCGCCTCGATGCGGCCGCTGGTCAGCGCCAGCGTCAGGGTGTTGCTGTCCGGGAAGATCTGCACGTCGACCGGCTTCTTGCCCGCTCCGGTGCACTTGGCGGACTGGTCCTGCAGGTCGGTCACCGGCAGCGAGCCGCGAGCCGCCCCGGCACTGCGTCCGCACAGGTCGTCCATGCCCTTGATCGCGTCGGACTGCGCGGCCTGGATCAGCAGCTGCTCGCCCGACAGGTCGGTGGAGACCATGTCGACGACCTTCTCGCGCTCCAGCGTCGGCGCCGCCGAGGAGTTGACCAGGTCCATGCGCCCGTTCTGCACCCCCGGGATCAGGGTGTCGAAGGCGGCGTTGACGAACTCGATCTTGACGCCCAGCACGTCGCCCATGGCCTTCACCATGTCGACGTCCAGCCCGACGATGGTCTTGCCGTCCGCGTCCATGAACTCCTTGGGTGCCATGGTCGCGTCCACACCGGCGATCAGCGCCGGCTTGGAGCGGAGCTCCTGCGGCACCATCGCGGCGATCTTCGGGTCGACCGCGGGCGCGTCGAAGCCGGTCACCGGGTTCGGCACCGGGCCGGCAGCACCGGATCCGGCGGCCGAGGAGCCGACACCGGACGCGGCAGCGGAGCCCGCGGCCCCGGACAGAGACGCGGACGCGGACGCGGACGTCGACGAGGACGGGGTCGACGACGACGCCGCGGTGGAGCCGGTGTCGCTGCCGCAGGCGGTGAGGGCCAGCACCGAGGCGGCGCCGAGCGCTCCGAGCAGGGCCGTGCGCCGGGTGGGGATCGTCATGTCAGGACGTGCCTTTCGGGGAGGACGGGACGGACGGTTGACGCAGCGGTGCGGTGGGGCTGTCCGCGGACGGCGCCGGACCTGCGGCGACCGGTGCGGTGGTGCCGGCCAGCTGACCGGCGAGGCGGACTGCGCCGGCCACGGGCGGCTCCTCGAGGACGAGGACCTCGACCGCGCCGACCGTCCCACGGATGCGGTCCGCCACCAGGGCGGCGTACGACGGCTGGGCGGTGACCACTCCCCCGCCCATCACGACGGATCGGCTCTCCGCTCCTCGCCGGACCAGGGCCCGCACCAGCTCGGCGAGGGACCGGGCGCCGGCGGCGACGGTGCGGCCGGCGACGGGGGAACCGTCTCCGGCCGCCCGGAACAGCGCCGCGGCCCATCCCGACCACTCCGCCAGCGGACGGCTGGCGAGCGCCGTGGCGAGATCCTGCGAGTCGTCGACACCGGCTGCGGCGCAGAGGTAGCGGAAGAGGATCTCGTCGCGATCCCCGTGGTCCTGCGACTGCAGCAGCCCCCGCACGGCCTCGCGGACCAGCCCGGTCCCGCCACCGTCGTCGCCGACCAACCACCCGTGGCCGCCGGCGAAGAGCGGCCGACCGTCCGGACCCTGGCCGACGGCGATCGAACCCGTGCCGGCGATCAGGCAGATCGAGCCGTCCCGGTCGAGAGCCGGGCCGAGCAGCTGGGCGTCGTTGACGACGACCACCGGGACCGACACCCGAGGTGCGAAGGCGTCGCCCAGGTCTCGCGCCTGCTCCTCGGTGTCACAGCCCCGCGCGCCGACCGCCACGGCCGCCACCGCGGCGCCGCCGACGGCCGAGCCGACCCAGTCGACGAGCAGGTCGGCCCTGGTCGACCAGGTCGCGGCGTGCCACCCGGTGGTGGGGGTGACGAGGTCCGCGGTGATCCGGCCGGTCGTCGACTGGGCACGCAGATGGGTCTTGGTGCCGCCGACGTCGATACCGACCAGCAGGCCGGTCACCAATCCGATCCGGTGAGCTCGTCGGTGCTGTCGATCTTGGTGTCCAGCCGGCGGAACACCGACGCGTCGAGGTCCCGGCCCAGCACCGCGCCGACATGGATGACCAGCCGCTGCAGCAGCGCGACCTCCACCACGGCGCGCTGGCACGCCGGCAGCTCCGGGATGGTGATCGTCGTGGCCGGCGACTGCACCGGCCGATCCGTCACGAGCAGGACGGGCGCGTGCTGCTCGTCCAGCTGGCCGGCCAGCAGTCCCTCCCGCTCGCGACCGAACAGCACGTGGGAGGTCGGGCCCGCGCAGTCCATCGGGCCGTGCAGGTAGGACCGGGTGTCCATGAACGTCGAGGGCAGGAACGGGCCCTCGCGGAAGAGCAGCGCGCCCTGCTGGGCCGCCGTCAGTGACGGCGCCCGCCCGACCACGTCCACCATGCCGGCCTTGGCGATGTGCCCGGCGAACTCGTGCAGCACGTCGTCGGCCGAGGCCACCGCGGTGTCGCAGGCCTCCCCCAGGTCGACCCAGCCTCGGTCGGTGCTGCCGGTGAGGACGTGGTCGGCCAGCATCCCGAGCGCCACCACGGTGGCGCTGAAGGCCACCGAGGACATCCTGGAGTCGGTGACGTTGCCGACGCCGAGGACCGTGCCGCTCATCCCGGCGAGCGGGGAATCGGTGTTGTTGACGACGGCATAGCGGTTCTCGGCGGGCACCGCCGAGAGCACCTGGATCGTCTCCCGGCTCCGGCCACCCTGCGACACCCCCAGGTAGTGGTCCGCCAACCGCGGCGTGCCGCTGGGGATGTCACCGGCGTTGCTGCGGTAGGTCACGACACCGCCAGCCCGCAGCACGTGCGCCGGCGTCGCGGTGGCGGCGTCGCTCGCGCCGATGCCGACGAGCAGCAGGCTGCCCTGCCGCAGCGTCTCCGCGCGTCCCTCGTCGAGCCAACCCTGCACCTCGGCGACGGCCTGCCGGAGCCCCTGCGACTGCTGCGCGGTGCCCTCGGCGAATGTCAACTGCGGACCCATGGTCACTCTCCTCCGTGTTCGTAAGGGAGCTTGTCTTATTAATCCCGAGGCGTCAATACCCTTGTTCCGCGCCGTCGGCGGC
Organism: Nakamurella endophytica; assembly: GCF_014646215.1. Taxonomy (GTDB): domain Bacteria; phylum Actinomycetota; class Actinomycetes; order Mycobacteriales; family Nakamurellaceae; genus Nakamurella; species Nakamurella endophytica. The sequence goes on along the minus strand of NZ_BMNA01000003.1, from coordinate 367,914 downwards.
TACCGTCCGACCGTGCGGACCGGCAGCGCCGCACGGGATCCACCGCCCGTCACTGGAAGAGAGCACCGCATGGCACCGTCAAGCCGATCGGTCGGGCTGAGCGACTCCGCCCGCGCCGTTCTCGCGGCCATCACTCCCGGCCGACAGGTGACCCGACCCGAGCTCGGCCGCGAGCTCGCGCTGTCGAAGCCCACCGTGTCCGCGGCGATCGCCGAGCTGGAGGGAGCCGGGCTCGTCTCGAACACCGGCTCGGTCCAGGGCAGCCTCGGTCGCGCCGCGTCGGTGTACGCCCTCGGTCCCGGAGCCGGCTGGACGCTCGGTCTCGACCTGGGCGCGAGCCACTTCGAGTTGCAGGCGCAGGGTCTGGACGGCAGCGAGCTGCGCTCGCTGAGCTCCGCGGACCGCAGCGCCCCGGCCCTGCGCCGGCGCGCGGCGGCCGCGGTGCGGCAGTGCACGACCGACTTCGCGGGGCACGGACCGCTCCGCGCCGTCGGCATCGCGGTCCCCCGGATCGTGCCGACCCCGACACCAGCCACGCTGGCCGACCCGTGGTTGCCCGATGCCGGGCTCGACGACCTGGTGGCCGAGTTCCGCCTGCGTTCCGACGTGCCGGTGCTGCCCGAGAACAACGTCAACTGTGCCGCGCTGGCGGAATTGCAATCGGGCGCCGCGGTGGGACAGACGAACTTCGTCTACCTCCAGGTGGGCCTGCGGATCGGGATGGGGCTGGTGCTCAACGGCCGGCTCATCCGGGGCGACCGCGGCGCGGCGGGCGAGATCGCCCGCCTACCGTTCCCTTTCGCGCCGGGCAGCACCTACCGGCCGGACGCCTTCGAGCACTACGTCGGGTCCGGCAGTCTGCTGCAGCGCGCCCACGAGACGTGGACCGACGGTGCGCCGCCGCCGACCGTGCCGGCGCTGTTCGAGCTCGCCGCATCCGGACACCGCGGGGCCGTCGCGGTGGTCCAGGCGCACGCGCGGGACATCGCCAACGCGGCACTGGCCGTGGTGGCGGTGACCGACCCGGCGCTCATCGTCCTGGGCGGCGGCGTCGGCCAGAACGAGCAGATGGCACCGGCGGTGGAGCGGGTGCTGGCCGAGTACGGCGTGGAGATCCCGATCCGCACCAGCGCTTTCGGCGACCGCGCCAGTGTGCGTGGGGCCACGAGCATCGCCGGGGACTACGCCATGACGACCCTGGTCGGCGGCCGGTACCCGGCCCGGGTGGACTTCGGGACCTGGGCCGGCGACCAGCTGCCACCGGAGGTCACCCCGGGTCGCTAGGCATCACCTGTCGACCGGAGAGTTGCCGCGCGCGTCGCCGCCGCGGCACCACGGCCTCTCAGCGGTCTGCTTCGGCGCCGCGGTGCAGGTGCCGCCACCACAGCAGACCCGCGACCGTGAGGACGGATCCGAGGACCAGCGCGACGAAGGCCAGCGTCCGCCACGGCTGGTAGCGCCCCGGCGCGCAATCTTGCGAGGGCGGCTCCGCCAGGAACTGGAACAGCGCCGGACCGCAGTCCAGCCACATCGACGTGGTCCGGTCCGTCACGGTGGCCGACCCCAGACCGACTCCGGCGACCAGCAGCGCCGCGCCGACCGCGACGACGGCGCCGACCCGTCGGCCACTCACCACCGGCCAGCACCGGGCCCCCACGGCGGTGCCTCCCACGGCCCGGCGCATCGACGGGCGGCCGGGCGCAGCGCGACGACGTACGTGATCAGCGCCGCGACGGCCATGTTGATCACAGCGCCCGCAGCGAAACCCACCGCCATGCCTGCGAAACCGTATCGGAAGCCGAGGATCCAGATCGCCAGGAACCCGACCGGTGCGGTGAGCAGCTCGAGCGCCACCGCGACGAGGGACAGGAAGGGACCGGTGCTGTCGTCCGGTGCGCGGCCGAGGATCCACCACACCACCAGGAGCACGGCCACCGTCGCGCCGTAGAGTGACAACCAGAGAGCCGCAGCCGTGCCGCCGGGGTCCGCCTCATGCGCGGAAGCCATCGGGCGTCAGCGTGCACACGGCGCAGCTCCACCGCTTCCTGCACGAAGGCGTGGTCCGCGCTGCACCAGCGGCGGGCGGATCCGTCGCCGAGCAGTCGTTCGACGGGCGCCGCCACTCGACCGGGCGGAATCGGACATCTTTGGTGTCCGTGGGGGTACAGCCATTGATCACGACCACCGCATCGCGGATGCTTGCCGGCGGTAACCATCACTCAGGGGGCGGCGCTGTGGTGCGGAAGACGTGGGCTGCGGTCCTACTGGTGGCGTTGGCGATGACCGGATGCTCGACGGAGACGTCGTCCTCGATGCCGACCGGCGGCTCGATCGACAGTTCGGCGCCGGCGACGACCGTCTCCTCCATCGGCCTGTCCACCGTGCCGAGTGCGACGACGCGGTCGAGCGACGCTGCCACGCCAGGGTCCTCGCCGCAGTCGGGCGGATCCGGGAGCGGCGCCGCCGTGAGCGGGTCCACCTCGAGCGGGCCGGCGGTGCTGCACCCGGTGACCGTGCCGATGACCGTCGTCCGCTCCAAGGACGGCGCGGTGATGGCATTGGCGGTGGTCTCCGTCGCGGGGAAGCCGTACGCCTTCATCGTCGACACCGGCGCGTCCGTCACCATCCTCGACTCCAAGGTCGTCGAGGAGGCGGGTCTGCAGACCGCCGGAGCCAAGATCACCGGCTCGGGAGCCGCCTGCCCGACGGTGTCCCAGCCGGTGCACCTGCAGGACTGGTCGATCGGTGGCGAGGCGATGCCGCCGGCCACGGCACCGTCCACGTCGATCGCGTTCGCCGGGAAGAAGTTCCACGGTCTGACGGTCGGCGGCCTGCTGGGCGCCGACGTCTTCCGGGCTTTCGGCTCCGTGCGGCTCGACTACGCCGGCGGATCGCTCCGACTGGGCGGCCCGGTCGACGCCGGCAAGCAGACGGTCCCGATCCTGCTCGCCGGTGGCAACGGGTCGACCGAGATCGTGGCGAGCGTCCGGCTGCACGGCACGGCGACGCACATGCTGGTCGACACCGGGGCCAGCCGGACCACCGTCGACTCCACGTTCGCCGACCGGGTCGGTCTGCAGAAGGTCGGCAAGCAGGTCAAGCTGTCGTCCGTGTCCTGCACCTCGTCGTCCCAGGAGGTGACCGTCGACCAGCTGACGGCCGGGACCGTCGACCTGCCCACGGTGACCGGCGTGTCCGTGGGTACCGAGAACGCGAAGAAGAGCAACGGTCATCTCGTCGGTCTCATCGGATCCGATGTGCTGTCCACGTACAAGACGGTCACCTTCGACTACACCGACCGGAAGATCGTCCTCGCGAGCTGACGGATACGCCGGGCACCGCTCCGTCGACACCGACCGGATCGCCCGGGCCGGCGGGACTCCCTCCGTGGCCGGTAGCTCACCGGGACCCGCTGTTCTCGCCGGCCGCTCCGCCGGTCGGGGACCTCCGCAGGCCGGCCAGCACCTGGTCGACGACAGCCTCGGGCAGATCCGCGGTGATCGGCCGGTGCGCGACGAACCGTCGATAGAAGAAGGGGCCGACCAGCAGATCCACCACCAACTCGGAGTCGACGTCGGCCGGCAGATCGCCCCGTGCGACGCCGCCGGCGACGGTACGGAGCAGGACGTCACGTCGGCGGTCGGTCAGCTCGGTGTGCATCGCGGCGAGAGCCGGGTCCCGCTCGGCCGCGTCGACGAACGCGGCCATGAGCCTGGGGAACGCCGCGGCGGTCAGCATGCGCGTGAATGCCGTCAGCTGCGTGACGAGGTCGACCCGCAGGTCGCCGGTGTCGACCTGGTCCAGCGGCCGGAATTCCGCGTCCATCGCCTCGACCAGCAGCGCGGACGCCGACGGCCAGTGACGGTAGAGCGTGGCCTTACCCGCGCCGGCCCGGCGAGCCACCGCCTCCATCGTGAAGCCCGGCATCCCGTCGTCGGCGAGCACCTCGAGGGCGGCGCGCCGGATCCGCCGGCGAGCCTGCTCTCCGCGGCCGAGCCGCGAGGGCCCTGCCGACTGCTGCTCGACCGCATCGAGGTCCGGGGACCCGTCGACCGGTTCGGCGTCAGGAGACAGCGTCACGGGCTTCCCTTCGCGGAATCGAGACGCTAGCGTATCGAAGGTCTACCGAGACGGTTCCGTATCGATAGGAGTCGGTATGACGCAGCCCCGCGCCACGACACTGCGTTTCCAGAAGGCGGCCAACCGGCTCGTCACCGGCCTGCTGCACGTGCCACTGCTGTCGCGCGCCATCGGATCCCGGCTCGTCGTCCTCGACGTGGTGGGTGTGAAGTCTGGGCGGCGCTATTCGGTGCCGGTCGCGTACACCCGGGACGGCGACGACCTGCTGGTCGGGACACCGTTCGCCTGGGGACGCAACCTCCGTACCGGCCGGCCGATCACCCTGCTGCTCAAGGGCAAGCGCGTGACCGCCGACGTCACCGTGTTCACGGACGAGGCGGGCGTGACGGCGGCGTACGCCACCATGGCGCGCGACAACGGCCAGTTCGCCAAGTTCAACAAGATTTCCGTCGACGCGTCCGGCGCCCCGGACCCCGCAGACCTGCGGTTGGCCTGGCAGGGCGGGGCGCGGGCGGTCCGGCTGAGGCCGAGGTTCAGGCGCGAGAACTCCCCAACCGTCCCGCCGAGCGGCACCCCTGGCGCGTAGTCAACGCCGGGCAGGAAGACCACGCCTTTCAATGACAGACAGGTTCTCACATGCGCAGTCATCCAGTCAGGCCAAGGAGAAGAAATCGCTGCTGCACTGCGGCGCATACCTCCTTCCGCGCTTCACTCTGGGAAACCGCGCTCGCGGGCGGCGCTGACCAACGGCTCTGCGCCCGCAGGCCCAACTGCCATTCGAACCGCCTCGACGATTATTCTAACCCGCTCGGCGAGCCTATACGTCAACGGTCGCGTGTAGGACACGCGGCGTGTGTACAGGGTAACCAACTCGTCCGCGTACGCCGCAAGGGATCCATCCGGAAACTCTGGGTCTACATATCCTTCAGCGAGACCAAGCGGGTAATCAACGAAAAGGGACGCAGCAACAGGGATCCTGTGCCCCAGCGCTGGCACTGTATCCGCCCATCGTGCCAACTCCTCATTCGCAGCAGTACGGGGGACACCGGACAAGCGCGCTCGCAGGTGTTCACCCAGCCACGTATCCCATAATTGAGCGCCGTCAACACCCTCCATTCGAACAAAGCTCACCATGGTGTCTGCGAAATTGGCAGCGTACGCCCCGCCATCAGTTACCACGCTTGCACGGAGCAGATCCGCGCGAGCTTCAGCCGCGATACCTGCGAACGACACAATGGAAGCAACCAGATCAAGAAACCTTCGTTGAACGTGGCCGTCGACCAGCCCGGCGATGCGCCCCCATTGCGCAACGGTTGCATCCGTCAGACCCGCCGCCAAAAGCCTGTCGTTGTATCGCGGCCGTTCGAGATATGCATGCCACGCAAGTCGCGCCGTTGCGTCATGCTTGAAGAGCGGTAAGACTTTCGCTGTACAGAACGATTCGTCGGCGGCGAACAGAAAGAACAGCTCTGAGGCAAGTGCTGGGACCGTAGCACTGAGAGCGGCCGGCGGACCAGCTAACAGGCCGTTCAGTGCGCCCCGCTCGGTGTCACTGAGTCCTTCCCAATTGTCTCGATTGCAACGCCATCGCCTATCCATCTCGAACAACCAATACTGAGCAACGAACCCTGGCCAGGAGTTCAGGTACAGCGGCGCAGACGACATCGGATCGAAATCGCTTTCGTGGGTGAAACCACTGGCGTGGGCTTGCCAAACAGCCAATGCAATCTGCCGCATATCGCGAATGAACGGCGTCTCGTCGCTATTGATGTGAGCGCGGACTTGACGGAGCAGGAACCAACCAACGTCGTGAGCAGAGTCGGTGTCGGCAGCGAGGCTGGCGACGCATTTGCTCACCTCCAACGTTAGATCGCCGAGCTTCGCATCACCCCAGCCATGGACAGCCGCACGCCGCATCTCCAGTCCTCGCTCGTCAGCTTGTCCACGGGTTAGTAACGCGTCCCACATGGTCAGGCCGCTAGTTGCATCTGCGGCACAGGTCTGGCGCACGAGATCAAGCGTGTCCCGCCAGGTTGGCTCGTCAAAATTCCGCTCCGAGTAGTCGCGCTCAAGTAACCGGTCGACCGCCCGCCTGGCATCAACTGAAAGGGCGTGCGCAAACTCCTCAGTCGTCATTGGAAGTCGGCCGCCCCATGAGCCACTCGAAACCCAAGAATCGAAGTCCGGATGTTCCCTCGCAACAAAGGTTCCGTGCTGTGCTTGAATCGCGCCAAGCGCTTCTGCGGCAGCTCGCCAATTCGGATCTGTCCCCGTGAGCCACCCCAGCAGGTTGTACCGGGCGTACGACCAATGTCGATCATCCTCAGCAGTCGGGCCGTATCGGCTTGGACGGACTTCCGTCGCAGCCAGTACCCGTTGTTTGATCGAGGGCGACGCTTCAGCAATAGCGATGCGCAAGAGCCCGTAAAGCTCATGTTTTGTCGCGAGCGGATATAGGTCGCTTCGCTGCAATAGCCAGTCGAGCTTTTCATCGCAACTTCGGGACGGGTCGATTGCGGTTAGATACAGGGCGAGTCGGCGAAAGAGGGCGTGGTTGAACTCCCACCATCTGCTCGGTAGGTTCGAGTTTGTCGGAAGTGCGCGTTCTCCATAACGACGCAACCCATCAATGACAGCATCAACGGGCTCGCGGAACTGGTCTTGGGCATGTGGCTCGATTGCTGACCGACCATGCGAAAGCGCATCCCACATGCGCTCGCCATGGAAGGCGCGCAGCAAGTCGTATGCACCCAGTAGCGCTTGCTCAAGTAGCACGCCCATACTGAGATCGCCGGGTTCGCATCCTTCCACTGCCAACGTCAGTTGGCGAGTCAAGACGCTTTCGTCGAACCGCCAGGTTACTTTTACGTTTGGCACCGCCGCGGATTGCACCGCTTCATCCCCATACCACCTGCGCTCAAGTCTCAGCTGTGGTTGAAGGATTGTCCGCAACACGCCGGGGCCGTAAGTGAACCCATTACGATTGTTGGGAAGGATTAACTGGCCTTCGAGGGGTGCCGACTGTCCAGCCAGCGATGTCAGCAAGACGACTCGCCAGCGATCCGCCGCCGCGGAGTCTTCGGCTGCTAAGTCCTCCGTAGCGCGTAGAGCGGCTTCGAACAGGACAGTAGTCATGCTCTGGCCAACCCGTTGAACCGTCTGTAGAGCGGCACCGTTCAGCGCGGAGGAGGCTATGAAGTTGCGAGCGAACCAGCCTGTCAGTGGAATGACCGATTCGGGTACAGGGGCTGCCATAAAAAGGCTCTTAAAACCCGGCAGATTCTCCAACCAGCGGAGCCACTCAAGTTTTAATCGCGCTGACAATGCCGTCGTAGCGTCGACAAAGTCGAGCACACCCGCGTGGCTGTCGAGACGCGCGCTGAGGTAGTCCCGATCGACGGGTGTAAGCGTCGTTCCAGCCGCGACAATTTCGCCTACTCTGCTTCGGTGGTCATCCCGTCCCATCCGAGCACGGGTGTTCCAAGCTACGAGAGCATCACGAAGGTTATCGTAATCAGTACCGAAGGAAACTGCGCGCACGCCGAGGCGTATCCACTCCGAATCATCCGCCAAGGCACTGTGCACGAACGCGTAGAGCGACGCCCCGGACGGTAGGCCGAGCGTGAGGTAGCGCAGAGTTGGATCTGTCAGGCCATACCCTAGGAAGACAACGACGTTGTCTTGGAAAAGTTTGAGCAGGAACCGAGTAGCCCATGCGTCGGCTAGATAGGCATGACCAAGGTCACGGTCGGTCAGTACTAGTTGACGGTACCCACGACTAATTGACCCGTGCAAGTACACAAGCCCCTCGAATGAGTCACCCGGTGGTAGCGCTGGCCCAATCCACTTGTCGGCAAACGCTGTCCGCAGAGCTCGGGCTGCGCCTTCGAGGTGATTGTCAAAATTTGTTGTAACGATTCGTGGCCGACCGTGCGCAGCAGCCAACTCGACGATCGCGGCGTGTGTCGCATTCGGCTCGGACCCCGGTGGGGTGAGGAGCGCATGCGTGCGCCGGTGAACGTCGTAGGGCGGCGTTAGGTGCGTCAGCCGGCCCAGGAAGTGGTCGAAGGCTTCCGGCTCGACGTAGGGTACGCCGGCTTCGTCGCCGAGCGCGGTTGCGAGTTCCCTGAAAAGGGGCAAGGAGGACGGCGGCGCCACCGACGCACCAGCACCAACGAAAAAGACCACCCGACCCTCGGCATGGGCGTTCAACAAGAGCCGTGGTAGCTGAACGTCGGCAGTTATCCACTCGCTCGGCTCAGAGGATCCTTCGACTGCCACTGCGGCTCCTGATCGCGGGAATCCGACGTGCAACAGTAACATTGCGTTGGTACGAGTAGGTCGGACCTCGACACGCACAGTCGGGTTGAGTGCACCGACCGAGGCAGGTCAGGCTACGACGGCGTGCGCGTCGAATCAGATGACGCGATCGGTTCGACGGCTCGCCACGTGAACGTCCGACGCGTCTGTGGTGCAGGTCTATCGCCGTCCCGAACCCGCGAATGTAGCCGATTCGTTTGCTCCAAGCGGATCCTCGCGAGTAGCGACGGTGGTGGATACTGCGCGTGGCGACGTTCGTCAGGATGTGGTGGAGACGAAGAGAATCGAACTCTCAACCCCCGCCTTGCAAAGGCGGTGCTCTGCCAATTGAGCTACGTCCCCGGGTGACCAGCGCGGTGGCTGGTCGGGCACACGGTCAGGAGGTCGGCGCCGGGCGGGTGGCCTCGTCCCAGAGGGCGGCTTCCGCGGCGGCCTGCTGCCGGCGCCGCTTGACCAGCGCGAAGGCGCCGCCGCCGGCGGCGAGGAGCAGGAGGAGCTTCTTCATGGACGGCCTCCGGTCGATACCCGTCGCCCGGCGGCTGTGTCGGGCGAACCCTGCGTCGAGCACCCTGCTGGGCACTGACCGTGGGCCTGGGAGGACTTGAACCTCCGACCTCTTCCTTATCAGGGAAGCGCTCTAACCGCCTGAGCTACAGGCCCGCACGACTCACGGCGCCCACGAAGACCTCGGTCCTCCACGAGCGCCGCGAGCTACCAACCTACCGCATCGGCGAGGACCGGCTCAAATCCCCATGTCGAGTCCCGAGCCCGGGCGCCACGCGCGAGGACGCCGGCCCTCCGAAGAGGACCGGCGTCCTGGCACTGCACCCTGGGACCGTGCCGTCACCGGGTGACGGCGTACTGCTGCTGCCGGGCGGCCGGCACGGCGCCCATCCGCTGTGCCCGGAGCCACATCAGCTGCGCCTGCACCGCGATCATCAGCGCCATCATCACCATGACCTCGCCGAAGCCTTCGCCGTCGTCGATGCCGGTGAAGTGGGACACCGTCCCCAGCCCGAACTTGACGACCACCATGCCGATGAACAGTCCGACCGTCAGCTTGGTGCCCTGCTTGAAGATCCGGCCGTCCGCCGCGCGCCACATCCGCGTCCAGTGACCCCGCATCAGGCCGATGACCACCGACAGCGCCAGGCTCCCGGCCAGCATCGACCACCCGCCCACCCCGCTCGGCAGGTTGAAGCCGCCGACCGCCAGACCGACGATGCCGTAGATCAGCGCCAGCTTGAAGCGGCCCCGCTCCGTCACCTCGCTGACCTGCGTCTGCTTGTAGACGGCGTAGCCGACGAGGGCGACGATGGCGACCAGATCGAGGGGGGACATCTCGGTTCTCCTTGTGGAATGCGGTCCGGGCGGGTGCTCGGCCTGACACCACTGATTCGACTCGCCGGGCTGCCCGGGTCGACTGGACGAAATGCACAGTCCTGCGCCTGGCCACCGGACTGGTACTCCCACCAGGTGCCCCCGCCGGCAGCCCGCCCTCGACCCGCGTGCCGGGCGGGAGCGGCCCGCAGCCCTGGACACGGCGTCCTCGCGGGTCAGTGACCGCGACCGGCCGGTCCTAGCGACCCGCTCCGGTCAGCCCGAACGACGCCGGGTCCGACCGCAGCAGCGCCGTCAACTCGTGCCGGGACCCGACGCCCGCCTTGGCGTAGACCCTGCCCAGGTGGAACCCGACGGTGCTGCGGGTGATGAACAGCTCGCGGGCGATCTGCTCGTAGCTCATCCCGGACGCGAGCAGGGTCACCACGTCGCGCTCCCGGTCGGACAGGCCGTAGACGTCACCGGCCGGCACCGGCCCTGGCCCGCCGGCAGGTGCCGGGGCGGGCGTGGCGGGCGCGTCGATCGACTGCGCCCCGGCCGCCGGCAGCGGTGCGGACAGCGGCGTCCGCGCCGCTCCCAACCCGCGGAACAGCCGGTCCGCCTCGGCGGCCAGCCCGTCGTCCACGGTCACGCCCCGGTCGGCGCGCAGCCGCAGGAGGTCGTCCAGCAGGTACGAGCGCTGCAGCGGCGGCGCCGGTGCCAGGGTGGCCGCGCGCTCCAGGTGCTCGAGTGCAGCGGCGGGGTCGCCGTCGGCCTCGGCGACCAGACCGGTGATCCACCCCGCCACCGCTGCGGTCCACGGCGGCCGCGGCGACCCGGACCGCATCCGGTCGACCAGCTCTCGGGCCAGGTCGACCTGGCCGGCCCAGACTGCGGCCAGGCCCGTGTAGCTGAGCCAGGGCACGCCGATCAGCCCGCGGCCGCGCAGCGCCGCCGGCCACCGTTGCTGCAGCTCCGGCAACAGCTCCGCCCGCTCCGCGGCGGTGCCGTGCGCCCGCAGCCGCACCACCCGGGCCATCACCAGGTTCTGCGGCGTCTCGGGCCACAGCCCGCCTTCCGCGGCCAACTCGGCGCGCGTCATCCACTCGTCGGCCGCGCGGGTGTCGCCCCGGGAGGCCGGCTCGAGCGCGAACAGTGCCAGCAGCGGCGCCACGCCCGTCGCCTGCCCGGACTCGGCGGCCATCCGGAAGTGCAGCCGGGCCAGGTCCCACTCGCCGATCGACCAGTACGACGTCGCCAGGTAGGCGCCGATGCCGCCGGCGGCCGTGTCGGACACCAGACCGGCGTTCACGCGGCGGAGCAGCTCCGCCTGGTCGGCCAGCGACCGGTCGAACAGCCCCAGCACGAGTTCCAGCAGGCCGCGCCAGCCCAGCACGAACGACATCCGCAGCGGGACGTCGACCGGGTCCTGCGGCAGCGGCGCCAACCGGTCCAGCTCCGCCTCGGCGCCCTGCTCCCGCACCCGCGCCAACCCCTGCGCGAAGCCCACGAACCCGACCAGCGCCGGGTCGACCAGCCCGCGGTCGACCGCGAGGGCCAGCCCGTCCAGGAACTCCGTACTGTTGCCCCCGCCGATCCGCGCCCAGGCGAGCAAGGCCTCGAGCCGGTAGCGCAGGAACTCGTCGCCGTCGGCATCTGCGGCGCCGTCCGGCAGGTCGGGCCATCCCTCCAGGGCCGTCTCCAGCATGGCCGACGCCTCCGCGACATGTCCGCGCAGCAGGGCGTAGGCGCCGGCGACGGCAGCCTGGCGCGGACTCTCCGGCGCTCCCGCCGAGGTCAACGCCTCCAACTCGTCGCGGACGAGCGCGAAGTCGCGTTGCATGACGCTCAGGAACAACGCATCCAGCCGTCGGGCCTCCCGCAGCCGCGGGTCCGCGGTCAAGGTGCTGGCCCAGCGCAGCCGCTGTGCGCCCTGCCGGCTCAACTGCTGGCGGTAGGACGCCCAGCCGGCCGTGACCAGCTCAGTGGCCAGCTCGGCGTCGAACCGCGACGCCGCCGCGACCCGGTGCTCCAGACCGCCGCCGTCGCCGAGCAGCTCCGCCGCCCGCGCGTGCAGCCGTCGACGCTCCGGCAGGGCGATCCCGTCGTAGACGGCCGAGCGGACGAGCGCATGGGCGAGCTGGAGCTCGACGCCGGTGTCGGTCTCCTGCAGCTGCACCAGCGCGGCGTCCGCGAGGGCCTGCGCCGCGGTGTCCGGGTCGTCGACATCGGCGATCTCCGCAGCCACGTACAGCGGGACCGTCGAGGGCCCCAGCACCGCCACCGCCTGGACCAACCGCTGGGCGTCCGGGCCGGTCCGCGCCACCCGGGAGCGCACCGCGTCGGCGAACGCAGCCGGCGCCGGCAGCACCCGCGCCCGGCGCAGCGCCCGGTCGTCGTGCTCGGCGACCAGCGCCGACAGGTACAGCGGATTGCCGGCGGTGTGCTCCCACAGCAGCCGGATGGTCGCTGCGTCCAAGTCGGGACGCCGGTGCCGCGCCAGGCGCACCGCGGTGAGGAAGTCCAGGCCGGTCAGCCGGAGTCGCAGCACGGCGGTGGACCGGTCCACCCAGTGCAGCCACTCGGGGTGCGCCTCCCCGGTGCGGGCGGCCGCCGCGACGAGCAGCCGGTCGCCCGAGGCGCGCTCGAACAGCGCCAGCAGCGCCCGGACCGATTCCGGGTCCGCCCAGTGCAGATCGTCGACGCGCAGCAGCACCGGCTCGTCGCCGGCACCGTCCAGGATCGCCCGCACCTGCTGGGCGGCGAAGAACGGGCCGGGGAACGAACCATCGGCGGTCCGCGGAACAGCGACACCGAGCCGGTCGAGCGTGTCGTACGGGGTCGTCGCCCGTTCCGATGCGGCCGCCGCGAGGACGTGGAAACCGGGGGCGCGGGAAACGAGCTCGTCGAGCAGCGCGGTCTTCCCCGCACCCGCCTCACCCTCGACGAAGAACACCGTCGGCTGGCCGGCGCGGGCACGGTCGACCGCGGCCTGCACCGTGGACAGGGTGGCCTCGTCCCAGTGCATGCGGTCGTCACCTCCGGCCGATGTGCTGGCGGGTCCGCCCGCGGCGTGGTCCGCGGCTCCGGTCAGTCTCCCCCGTCGCAGCCGGGGCCGGCAGCCGGACGCCGACATCTCCCGGTGGGCCGACCATCCGGTCGGCGGACCGTGGGCCGACACGGTCGCCGATCCATTCGTGGACACGCGCCGGACCCCCGGCTAGCGTTGCTGCCCACCGCACCGTGTGTCCCGATCAGGGAGCTCCGCATGAGGGCCATGAGGGCTGTGTCCCACGCGACCAGGTTGCTGCGCACCGGTGCCGCGCGCGCGGCGACAGTGATCGCCGCGGCGGCCGTCCTGCATCTCTCGCTGTTGACCGCCGCCTCCGCGGCTCCGGCGGCCGTGCTCGTCGACGACCCGTCGGTGACCGCCGCCGCGGCCGACGACGGCGCGTGGTCCGCGACCGTCGTGCTCAGCAATCTGACGACGCAGCTGCTGCCGCTCACGCCGTCCGTCCCGGACAGGGCCGGTTGCGCCGTCACCGCGGACCACGCCACTCTGCCGGCGGGGCAACGGACGGAGGTGACGCTGACGGTCCCCCGGACGTGCGCCTCCGGGGACGCCGCTGCGGTTCGTCTCGGTGCCGGTGCCACATCGCTCGACGTGACGGTGACCGCGCCACGGGCTTCTCCGTGGGAGTCCCTCCGAGCCTTCTGGTGGGCGCTCCTCGGCGCCGCCGTCCTCGTCCTGCTGGCGTACGCGTTGGCCTGGGCCGTGTCCGGCGCGTCCTTGACCCCGACCAGCCCGCTGCCGGGACTGCCGGACACCTACAGCTTCAAGGACAGCTTCGTCAGCAACGTCACGTTGATCGTCGGCGTCGTCACCGCGGTCCTCGGCTCCACCGATGTCCTGAAAGCCATCTCGAGCGACTCGCCCGGTGCGGTCGCGGTGGCGACCGTGGGGGCCGCCATCGCGGCGGCGCTCGTCGGTGCGACCCCCGTGCTGCTGCAACTCGTCCGCCGCGACGGCGGAACGGCGAAGCCGGTGAACACCGTGCTCGGCGTCCTGCTCGCCACCACGGTCGCGGTGGCCGCGGCGGCCGGTGAGCTGTGGCTCCTGGTCGATGTGGCCGGCACGCTCGACATCGGGTCCGGCACCAGCCGTCTGGTTGCCGGTCTGATCATCACGGGGGTCCTGGCCGTGTACACGGTCCGGAACACCATGGACAACCTCATGGTCGGCAGCGCGACGCGGGAGAAACCCTCCGCATTCTCGGATCCCATGGCCGCGGCCGCCGCCCTCGCATTCTGGCTGCGACCGGATCTCGGGACGGACGAGGCCAGAGCCGCTCTCGAGAAGGTCGCCGCGCTGCAGCAGGCCGCCGCGCAGGGCGGGTCCCCGACAGCCACCGACCAGGACTACCCGTACCCTCCTTGGTTCTTCACGCCGACCAGTCCGGGCGACGACCTGAGGGCGCCGCCACGTCGGGCCGTCCTGCCCTGAACCGTTGCGACGAGCGGCCGCCCTCCCGGTAGGCGCGGGGCCGCTGACCCGGCTTGCCCAGCATCCACTCCTCCTGACGCGATCCGCGTCCGAGGTCGTCGGACGGGCGCCCGTACGTGCTGGTCGACCTCGACGGCGACCCGGACGTGATGTTTCGGATCAACGGCGGGCGGCCCACGCCCCGGGAGGAAATCGGGGACGAGGGTTCCACTGCCCTGATCGACCTGGCGTTCGAGACGTTGGGCGCCCGCCGGGTGGTTGCCCCGAGGATGGTCGACCACGCCGCGTCCCGCCGGGTCATGGAGAAGTGTGGGATGCGGCAGATCCGCACCTTCTCCCAGGACTGGCAGGTTCGGATTCCCGGTGACGAGCTCGGCGACGTCGAGTAGGCCCTCACTCGCGCCCAGTGGCAGGGCCTGCACTCATCGAGCTGAACCCGATCAGGGAACGGCGTCCCGTCGATGCAACGGCGCCGTCGCGGCATCACCCCTGCGGCGCGGGGACGTCCAGGATCCACGTCGTGCCGAACCGGTCGGTGAGCATGCCGAAGGCCGGCGCCCAGGCGGACGGCGCGAGCGGTTCGACGATGGTGGCACCGTCGGACAGGCCCTCCCACAGCGTTTCGAGCTCCTGGACCGAGTCGCCACGGACGGACACGAAGAACGGCTGGCCGGTCAGTGTCATGCCGTTCTGCCGCCGGGTGGACGGGACAGCGGACGCGTCGAGGGCAGCACCAGCCGTCCCGTGGCCGGGGACGTCGTAGGCCATCACCCGGAAGCCGTTGTCCGACAGCACCTGTCCGAAAACCACCTTGCCCGCGTCGGGCTGCTCGGCTGGCATCCCCATGTCGCCGTAGGTGGCCACGATGAGCTGGCCGCCGAAGACGGACCGGTAGAACTCCAGGGCCGCGCGGGCCTGGCCGTGGAAGTTGAGGTGGGCGACGGTCTGCACCGACATGACAGGGCTCCTTCGCGTGACGAGCACCGGAAGTTCCGGTGACCACTGCACCGTCGCAGCAGTACCGGTCAGGGAGTGGCCGGTTCCTGCGGCACGATCGACGCCGTGCCCACCACCTCGGCGCCCACCGCGTCGCGACGCCTGCTGAGCCTGCTGTCGTTGCTCCAGGCCCGTCGCGAGTGGCCGGGCCCGGCGCTGCTCGAGCGGCTCGGGGTCAGCGAGCGCACCCTGCGGCGGGACATCGACCGGCTCCGCGAGCTCGGCTACCCGATCCGCGCGGCCCGGGGTCCGCACGGCGGATACCGGCTCGACGCCGGCGCGCAGCTGCCGCCCCTGCTGTTCGACGACGACCAGGCGGTCGCGGTGGCGGTCGCTCTGCGGTCGGTCGCCGTGACCGGTGCCGGGGTGCAGGACGCGGCGGCGCAGGCTCTGCAGACCGTCCGGCACCTGATGCCTGCACGGTTGCGCGCCCGCGTCGACACCCTCGAGCTGACCGCGGTCCCGGCTGCCGGCGAGCAGGCGGCTGCCGACCCGGCGGTGCTCTACGCCGTCAGCGCCGCCATCCGCGCCCGGGAGGGACTCCGCTTCGACTACGCCTCGCCCGCACCCGTCGGCCAGGCCGGGACGGACACGACCGACGGACGTCCGCGGCACCTGCAGCCACACCACCTGGTCGCCCGCGGCGGACGCTGGTACCTGGTCGGCTGGGACACCCGTCGCGGGGACTGGCGGGTGTACCGCGTCGACCGGATAGGCCTGCGCACGCCGAACGGCCCGCGCTTCGCGCCGCGGCAGGTCCCGGGCGGAGACGTCGCCGCCTTCCTGGCTGGCCGCTTCAAGGGATCCGAGACCGGTGACAAGTGGCCGTGTCTCGGGACGGCCGTGCTGCACTGCCCTGCGGCACAGGTGGTGCCGTTCACCGCGGACGGAGCTGTGGAGATGCTCGGAGCGGAGCGCAGCCGGGTGGTGCTCGGTGCCTGGTCGTGGCCGGCGCTCGCCGCGACCCTCGCCCGGTTCGACGCCGACATCGACGACGTCGAGCCGGCCGATCTCCGGCAGGCGTTCGCCGACCTGGCACGACGGGCCACCCGAGCGTCCGGGAGGCGGGACTCAGGCCAGCGCCCGGGTCAGCGTTAGTCCGACGATCGCCGCCACCACGCCGAACGCCACGAACGCCCAGCCGGCCGCCCCGGGACGAGCCGGGCCGCCGACCACCACCGCGTCCGACGGGTCCACCGGGTTGACCAGGATGTCGACGTCCCGGCCCACCGGGTCGACCCCGGTGCCAGAGGTGAAGCGGTTCCAGAAGGTGACCTCCTGGCCGGCGTGCTCGAAGGCCACGCGGAACCGGATGTGCCCGTCACCGTCGAGCCTGGACTGCACGACGCGGCCGGTCCCGCGGACCCAGGTGCGGCTCCGACCGCGGGCGCGCAGCAGCGTCGTCACCCCGGTCACCACGCACACCAGCGCGACGGCGAGCACGGCCAGGCCGATCCACCCGCTGTGCGGGAGAGTGGGTCCGGGCATGGCTGCACCGTACCGATGCCGGATGCGGTCACCTTGCGGCGCCGGTCAGCGGCGCCCGGCGCACCGGACGCACCGGGTCGCCGTCGGCAGCGCCTCGAGCCGGCCCGGCGCGATGGCCTGACCGCAGCGCTCGCAGATGCCGTAGTGCCCGGCGTCGACCGTGGCCAGCGCCGCGTCCACGTCCCGGACCCGCTGCTGCGCGGCCCGGTACCGACCGTCCAGTCGCGACCACTCCGCGGACAGCGGCGATCCCTCCGGGTCGTGCTCGTCGTCGTCCGACCGGTCCGTCCGGAGCCTGCGGACCGCCTGCAGCTCCTCGTGGGCCTCGTCCATCTCGGCGACGAGCGACCGGCGCAGCAGGGACAACGACTCCCGGGCGGCGTCCGGATCCGCGGCGGCCGGAGCACCGCCACGGACCTGTCCCTCGTCGACCACGATTCCTAGTGTCCTCGCGCTCCCGAGGGGTCGTCGGTGCCCGGACGCAGCGGGGACCCGACCCGATGCAGCGTCCCGTCCGGGTCCACCAGCGCGAACTCGCGGAGTCCGTAGGGTGCGTCGGTCGGTGCGACGGAACGGCCGCCTACCCCGGACGCGCGCCACTCCCGGTACACCGCGTCGGCGTCGCTGACGTAGTAGTAGATCTGCGACCCGGTCGTCGCAGGATCGTGGTCCGCCCACTCGGCCAGGGGGAGCGAGACGCCGTCGCGGTCGGCGTAGCCGTAGCCGCCGTCGTGGTAGGCCCGGACCGCGAAGCCCAGCCCCCGGTAGCGGTCTAGCGCCGCGGCCAGGTCGCGCACCGGGACCACCGGGGCCAGGCTGTGGAAGACGGGACCCGCGGGCGGTCCTCCGGTCGGTTCGGACATGCCGCCGATACTGGCGCAGCGGGAGGCGTCGCGCCGTCCGCGCAGCCTGTCCCGTATCAGCCCTGCCGCAAGGCACTCCTGCTGCGCACCCGGCCGGCCATCGGGTCGGCCCCGGACCAGGAGTCGCCATGCTCGCCGTCCGTCACCGCCTGACCGTCCTCGTCGCCGCCGGCGTGGTGACCCTGGCCGGTTGCTCGTCCGCGACCGGAACGCCGGTGGGCATCGCGTCCTCCGCCACGGCGGCGGCAGCTGCGCCGTCCCCTGCGGCCCCTGCGCCCTCGGCGACGGAAGCGACCGCGAGCCCGGCCACCGGTGAGGGACCCGACAGCACTCCGGACGGCCAGGAGGTCCGCGACACGACGCCGGGCGACCCGGTGGAGTGCCTGTCGGCCGCGAACGCCGCGGCGGCCGTCGGGAGCGGCTTTCTCGCGGTGCTGCAGGGCAGGACGGGGGGCGAGGCGTTCGACCCGGCCCCGGTGATCGACGGTCTGGCACGGGTGCGCGCGCAGGTGCCCACCGCGCTGGGCGGGGACATCGACACGCTCGCCGCCGCCGCGAGATCCCTGACCGGCGGGACCCTGGACGACGCCACGGCTGTCTTCCACCGTCCGGACGTCACGCAGGCTGCCGAGCACGTCGAGCAGTGGGTGTCCGACCACTGCTGAGGCCGCCCGGGCCGACAGGCGGACCACCCCTGGGACACGGTCAGTACGCGTCGCCGGTCCGCCAGGCCATCTCCTGCAGGGTCCAGCCGTTGCCGTCCGGGTCGGCGAAGCCGGCGTACCGGACCCCGCCGCCGACGTCCTGCACCGCGCCGATCTCGACGCCGCGGTCGACCAGCTCCGCCCGCGCCCGCTCGATGTCGGCGACGACCAGGTGCAGCCCGCGCACCGACCCCGGCTCACCCTCGTACGCCGCCAGGCCGGTGCCGAACCCGATCGAGCAGGAGGACCCGGGCGGCGTCAGCTGCACCACCCGCACTCCGTCGACCGGCTGCACGTCCACGTCCGCGACGAAGCCCAGCTGTTCGGTGTAGAAGCGCTTGGCCCGGTCCACGTCGGTGACCGGCACCGGGACCAACTCCAGCTTGAACTCCATCGCGTTCCTCCGTCGTCGTGCGGGTGTCGTCCCCTGGTCGTTGCCGACCCACAGATCTTGCCGACCGGAGCGACCGGACCGCCGGACCCGGCAGCGGTGCGCAGCGGCGGCGACCGGTTCAGCCCAGGCGCACCACCGACGGCCACAGCCGGCTCCACGGCAGCCGCTGGCCGGTGCACGACTGCACCGTGCGGCCCTGCTCCTGGTTGTCCACGCCGACCCCGTCGTCCACCGTCCCGGCCGCCGAACACCGCGTGAACCACTGGCGCAGCGTGGCCTCGGGGTAGCCGACGACCACCGCGGCGCCCGTCGCGCCGTCCGGCGGAGGACCCCAGAGGCCGTAGCCGTTGTGCCCGCTGTAAGCCCGCGGCAGCCCGAGCTCCGGGCCGAAGCGGTCCACCGCGCCGGCTTCGCCGTAGTTCGCCATCAGCAGCACGGCACCGGCGGGCGCCTGCCGATACACGGCGGCCACCTCCTGCGCGAAGGCCGGCCAGCCGACCGTCTCACCGGCGTCCGGGTAGATCGCCAGCACCGGGCCGGCGGCCAACGCACGCACCGGGAGCACCGGCAGGACGATCACCGAATCGGCGAGCAGGCTCAGCACGACGGCAGCCGCCACCAGACCCCGGCGGATCCCCGACCGGCGCGCCCACCCGGCAACAGGGTCGCCGGCCGCCGCGAACAGCACCGGGTACATCCCGAGCAGGTAGTACGGCTTGCCGCCGGTCACCAGGAACAGCGCGGCCAGCACCAGGTAGGCCACGCCGAACGCCCGCCACGGGCGCAACCGGGCGTCACCCAGCAGCTGCCACAACCCGGTGAACCAGATCGGCACGAGCACCGGGCTCATGAACAGCAGCTCGAGCGGGACGAACAGGAACCACGGCGTGGAGCTGGTCGAGCCGCCCGCCGCGATCGACCGGCTCAGCGCCAGCTGCGGCCAGCCGTGCGCCGCCTGCCACACCAGGTTCGGCGCCCACAGCAGCAGCGCGACCGCGGCACCGACCCACAACCAGGGCGACCGGAACACCGGCCGCGGCCCGACCGCGGCCAGCGACACGACCAGCGCGGCGGCGAGAAAGGCGGGCAGCCACTTGTTCTCCAGCCCGATACCCAGCACCGCACCGACCGCGAGCCACCACCGCGGGTCGCCGCCGGCCAGCAGCCGGACGACCAGCACGCTGGCCAGCGTCCACACCAGGAGGTCGACGGTGGTGGTGCTCAGGGTGTGCCCGACCGCGAGCGTCCCGCCGGAGACCGCCATGCACGCGGCCGCCAGGAGCTGGCCGCCGCGGCCGGCGCCCAGGTCGCGCGCGAGCACCCCGGTCAGCACGGTCACCACCCCGGCGATCAACGCGGACGGCACGCGCAGGACCACCAGCGAGTCCGGCCCCACCGCCGAGAGCAGGCGTGCCAGCAGCGGCGTCACCGGTCCCTGGTCCGGATACCCCCACGCCGGGTGGCGACCGGCCGCCAGGAAGTACAGCTCGTCGCGGTGGTACCCGTAGCGGGCGGACAGCAGCAGCAGGAAGACCGCCACCAGCGCCCCGAGCACCACCAGCGGGCGCACCGCCGTCGACGGCCGCCCGATCGGCGGGCGTCCGTCGGTCCGGCGGATGCCGCCCGGGCGCAGCGGGACGGCCGCCCGCGGCGGACCGGTCTCGTCCATCAGCGCTCCCCCCACCGTCACGATCCGGTCGATGGTGGCACCGGACCGCCCCCGGGGACAGCCCCGCGGCGAGCACCGCGCCGGTCGGAGGCACCGCTGGTCCTCCCTCCTACACTCGGGACGTCCGTGCTCCGCCACCGACGTCCGTGCTCCGCCAGAAGGTCCAGGAGGCTGCTGCCATGGCCGAGGACGCGGACGACGACGAGATCGTCTACAGCGCCGACGGTCGCCGGCTGCGACCGGTGAAGTCGCTGATGCGCGCGGTGGACCTGCTGGAACTGATGGCGCGCAGCGAGCGCCCGCTGGGCGTCACCGAACTCGCCGCCGCCAGCGGGTCGTCGAAGACGGCGGCGTACAACCTCGTCACCACCATGGAGTTCCGCGGCCTGGTCCGCCGGGACGCGCAGAACCGCTACCACCTCGGCTGGGGGCTGTTCGAGCTGGGCGAGCTCGTCCGGGCCGGCTCGGACCTGAGCGAGGCGGCGCGTCCCCTGGTGGAGGACCTGGCCGAGACCACCGGCGAGACCGCCCTGCTCGGCATCCTCGACCACGACTCCGTGATCTACCTGGAGAAGGCCGAGAGCCGGCGGTCGATCCGCATGGTGGAGGCCCCCGGCCAACGACTGCCGTTGCACGCCACCACCTCCGGGCGGGTCCTGCTCGCCTTCGCCGATCCCGCCGACCGCGCCCGCTACCAGCACACCGCGCAGGTGCCGGACCCCGAGGCACTGGACGAGCGGCTCGCCCGCATCGTCCGCGACGGCTACGACGCGTCGGCGCAGGAACGGGACCCGGACCTGACCAGCGTCTCGGTACCGGTGACCGGACTCCGCGGATCGGTCATCGCGTCGCTGACCGTAGCGGGGCCGGTCAGCCGGCTGACCGAGCAGCGGGTCCAGGAGTGCGTCCCCACACTCCGCGAGCACGCCGCGCTCATCGGCAAGGCCGTCGGCGCCGGAACCCGCTGGTAGCGACGCCGGACCTGCCGCTGCGACCACGGCGCGCGGGTCCGTCGACGCGGCCCGGACGACCCGCACGCCTGCTCTTGACACCTGACGGACGACGGTCCTAGCGTCTGTCATCCAGAACAGCGTTCTGTCATCGCGTACGGCGCGTCGGCACCACCCCTTCTCAGCGGGAGTCGCCATGTTCCTCGTCCGTTCCCCTCGCAGGCTCGCCCTCGCCGCCACGGCGGTGGCCTGCCTGGCCTTGGCGGCGTGCTCCGGTGGCAAGTCGGCCACCGAGCAGGCGCCGCTGGGCACGTCCACCAGCTCCCCCTCGTCGAGCTCGTCGGCGTCGTCGACCTCGTCGACCTCGTCCGGGACGGCCGGCACGGGGTCGGCGACCTCGTCCGGGTCCGCCGGATCGACGTCCGGCGGCGGCGGGTCGTCCAGCAGCTCCGCCGGCGGTGCACCCGTGACGATCACCCACTGGCAGCACCAGAGCGACGCCCGCGAGAAGCTGCTCAACGGCTTCAAGGACGACTTCCACACCAAGACCGGCAACACCATCGACTTCCAGTCGATCCCGTACGACTCCTACTTCCAGAAGCTCGGCGCCGCACTGGAGGCCGGCAACGGCCCCTGCGTGTTCCAGCTCCCGGCGAACATCGTCGGCGAGTACCAGGCGCGCGGCGACCTGGCACCGGTGCCCGAGAGCGTGCTGTCGGCGGCCGACATCGCCAAGGACTTCATCCCGGCGTCCACAGCACTGCTCAAGATCGGCGGCGAGTACTACGGCCTGCCCACGGACTTCCAGACGTTCCTGCTGTTCTACAACGACGACCTGTTCCGCGAGGCCGGCCTCGACCCCACGAAGGACTTCGCCACCTGGGACGAGTTCCGCCAGGCCGCGGTGAAGCTGACCAAGACCAACGGGGACCAGCTGGTGCAGGCCGGGATCGACATCGCCGCGTCGCCGTACCAGTGGTACTACAGCGCACCCACCCTCGCGTTCCCGAACGGCCTGGTGGACAAGGCGACCGGCACGGTGACCTACGACAACGCCACCGGGGACCAGGTCTGGAAGCGGATGACCGACCTGATCACCCAGGACCACGTCGACTCGGCCAAGTTCCTCACCGGCCAGAGCAAGTTCGCCCTGGGCAAGGCCGGGATGATCCTCCGCGAGTACACCTTCACCGGCGTCTACAAGATCAGCGCACCGGACGTGAAGTACAGCGTCCACATCGCACCGCCCGTCGCCGACAAGACCTATGCGCCGGTGGCCAGCACGTCCTGGTCCTACGTCGTCTCCAAGAAGTGCGCCACACCGGAGCAGGCGTGGCAGTGGGTGTCGTTCCTGACCTCCGAGGACTCGGAGCGCACGTGGGCGGCCGGCGGCGGCGAGTTGCCGTCCCGTGTCTCGCTGGCGCAGGACCCGACGCTCCGCAAGGACCCCAACGTCGTCGTCGGCCTGGACTCCATGTCCAAGGCGATGCCGTACAACTCGCTGGGCTGGGACGACGTGTTCGCCATCCAGCAGCAGATCTGGGACGAGATCACCCTCGGCGGCGTGGACGTCCGCACGGCCGTCGACAAGGGCGCCAAGGGGGAGGACGCGCTGTACAAGAAGAAGGGCCTCGCCGGGTGACCCTCACCCAGCAGGCCCGCACCGCGCGGGCGGCCGGTGCCACCGGTGGCCGGCCGCCCCGAGGGGGCACCGGCATGCGGCGCCGGCAGACGCTGTGGGCCTACGCCTTCCTGTCGCCGGCGTTGGTCCTCTTCGCGGTGACGGTGATTTACCCGATGATCCGGGCGTTCCAGTACAGCCTCTACCGCTGGCCGCTGGGCAGCGCCCCGAAGGTCTTCGTGGGGCTGCAGAACTACCGGCAGCTCATCACCGACGACCAGACGTTCCACCGGTCCGTCTGGAACACCCTGTACTTCACGGTGGTGTCGGTGGTCCCGACGGTGGCGCTCGCGCTGGCCGTCGCACTGCTGCTCAACCGGCCGCGGCTGCGGGCCAGAGGCGTCTTCCGCACCATCTACTTCGTCCCCGTCGTCACCTCGCTCGTCGCGGTGGGCTACGTGTGGAAGGCATTGCTGGAACCGACCTTCGGCATCGTGAACACCGTCCTCGGCTGGTTCGGCATCCCCGGGCCCGGCTGGCTCGGCGACCCGGGCTGGGCGCTGAACGGCATCGTGCTGATGTCGATCTGGCGGGACGTCGGGTTCTACATGGTCATCCTGCTCGCCGGCCTGCAGGCCATCCCCCGGGAGATCCTGGAGGCGGCGACGATGGACGGCGCCGGTCCGTGGCAACGGTTCCGGCGGATCACCCTGCCGCTGCTCAACCCCAGCATCCTCCTGGCGACCGTCATCGGGGTCATCGCCGGGCTGCAGCTGTTCACCCAGGTGTACGTGATGACCGGCTCGGCGCAGCAGCCCGCCGGCGGGCCGCTCAACAGCACGCGCTCCGCCGTCCTGTTCATCGTCCAGAACGCCTTCGGCCCGCTCGAGATGGGCTACCCGTCGGCGGCCGCGTTCCTGCTGTTCATCCTGATCATGCTGGTCACCCTGTTGCAGTTCCGGTTCGTCCAGCGGAAGTTCGAGTACTGATGCCGCTCCACCACCGGCTCGCCTCCGCCGCCACCTACGTGCTGCTCGTCGCCGGGTCGCTGGTCATGCTCGGCCCGCTGCTGTGGATGCTGGCCGCCTCGTTCAAGTCCATCCCGGAGATCCTCGCGTTCCCGCCGACGCTGCTGCCCAAGTCGTTCGACCCGCGCAACTACCGGCAGGTGTTCGAGCAGGCGGACTTCCTGCGGTACTTCCTCAACAGCACCGTGATCGCGGCGATCACCGTGGTGAGCGTGCTGGTGACCAGCTCGCTGGCCGGGTACGCCTTCGCCAAGTTCACCTTCCCCGGCCGCAACGTGCTCTTCGTCCTGGTGCTCGCCACCCTGATGATCCCGTTCCAGGTGCGGGTCATCCCGCTGTACGTGCTGGCCGGCGACCTGCACCTGCTCAACACCTACGCCGGGATGGTGCTGCCCTCGCTGGTCGACGCGTTCGGCATCTTCCTGATGCGGCAGTTCCTGACGGCGGTGCCGTCGGAGCTGATCGAGGTCGCCCGGGTGGACGGTGCCGGCGAGCTGCGCATCTTCTTCCGCATCGTGCTGCCGCTGGCCAAGCCCGCGCTGTCCGCGCTGGCGATCTTCACGCTGGTCAGCAGCTGGGAGTCCTTCCTGTGGCCGCTGCTGGTGGCGTCCTCACCGGACATGTACACGCTCCCACTGGGTCTCGCGCAGTTCGCCGGCCGGTACCTCAGCCGCACCGACCTGCAGATGGCCGCGTCCACGCTCACCGTCATCCCCTTGCTGGTGGCGTTCCTGATCATGCAGCGACGGTTCATCGAGGGGTTGGCGACCACCGGCTTCAAGTAGCACCCCGACGACCAGCTCGACAGCGGCCGACCGACGACGACAGGGCACGGGTGACATGCAGGACCAGCACCGGCCGGCCTCCGCCGGCATCGGCATCGACGTGGGCGGCTCGAAGATCGCCGGGGTGGTGATCGAACCGGCCGGGTCGGTCGTCGCCCGGGTCCGGCTGGAGACCCCGCCCGCCGGCGGGACCGCCGTCGTCGACGCCTGTCTGGACGCCGCGGAGGAGCTGCTCGCCGTGGCCCGGTCCGGCGGTCTCGCGGTCGGCCCGATCGTGCTGGCCATGCCCGGGACCATCGACTCGGTGACCGGTTTCGTCCGCGACGCACCGGTGCTCAAGCTCGTCGACTTCGGCATCGTCGAGCACATCCAGGCGGCCGTCGCCCACCCCACCACCGTCATCCACGACGTGAAGGCGGCCGCCTTCGGCGAGCTCGTCGCCGGCGCCGGCATCGGCCAGGCCGACGTCGCCTACCTCAACCTCGGCACCGGCGTGTCGATGGCCTTCATCTTCGACTGGGAGGTGCACCGCGGCGTCAACGGGCTGGCCGGCGAGATCGGCCACGTGCAGGCCGAGGTCGACGGCCGGCAGTGCAACTGCGGGCGCCGCGGCTGCCTGGAGACCGTCGCCTCCGGGCCGGCGATCCTGCGCTCCGCGGCCGGTTTCCCGACGCTGCAGGCGGTGGCCGCTGCCGCCCGCGACGGCGACCGCGACGCCACGCGGGCCCTGGCCACGGCAGCGGACCATCTGGGACGGGTGCTCTCGGACTACCTGATGGTGCTCGACCTGCAGGTGCTCATGGTCGGCGGCGGCGTGTCGAACCTCGGCCCGCCGTTGCTCCGCCCACTGCAGGAGGCCTTCGACCGGTACCTGGCGGACGTCGCCACCACCGTGCGGGTGGTGCCCGCCGCCCTGGGATCGGACTCGGGCGTGCTCGGCGCCGCGCACCGGTCGCGGCTGCTGCGGGACGACCGGAGGTCCGCCCGATGGTGACCCGGACGCCGCTGCGCGTCGGCATCCTCGGCGCCGGCTACATCGCGGCCGCCCACGCCGACGCGTGGGCCGTCCACCCGGGCGCGGAGCTGGTGGCGGTCGCCGATCCGGACCCGGCCAGGGCCGCGTCACTGGCCGGCCGGTACGGCGCCGCCGCGGTCGCCGGCCTGGCGGAGCTGCTGGACCGTGACGTGGACGCGGTGAGCGTCTGCACGCCGTCCCCCACGCACGCCGACCTGGCCGTCGCCGCCCTGGCCGCGGGCACCCACGTGCTGTGCGAGAAGCCCGTCGCGCGGACGCTCGCCGACGCCGACCGCATCGTCGAGGCCGGCCAGCGAGGGCCCGGTGTCCTGATGGTCGGCCACGTCTCGCGGTACGAGCCGGACCACCGTGCGGCGCGTCGGGTCGTCGCCGAGGGCACGCTCGGCCCGGTGCGGATGATGTCCCAGTCGCTGGTCGGGCCGTTCCCGGACTGGAGCGCGGGCGGTTGGCTCGGCGACGAGACCCGCTCCGGGGGACCGCTCGTCGACCTGGCCATCCACAGCTTCGACTTCCTGACCTGGGTCGTGGGTGACGTCCCCGAGCGGGTGCACGCGGTCGGGTCGCGCCGGCCGGACGGGCTGCTGGACTACGCCGTCGCCACCGTCGTCTACCGGGGAGGGGCGATGGCCGTCGTGGAGACCAGCTGGGGTCACCCCGCCGTCGCCGGGCTCACGCTGAGCTGCGAGATCGTCGGCACCGAAGGCCGGCTGGCGTGGGACTACCCCGGCATCTCGGTCGGCCGGCTGCACACGGCGTCCGGGCACACCCGGGACTTCAGCCCGCTGGGTCGGCGCGGGTTCCACGACGAGATCGCCGCGTTCGTCGACGCCGTCCGGGCCGGCGGTCCGGCGCCCATCCCCGCAGAGGACGGTCGTACCGCGCTGCGCATCTCGCTCGGCGCCGTGGAGTCCGTCCGGACGGGCACCGCGGTCGACCTCACCGGCGATCCCGCCGTCCTGGACGGTGCGCGGTGAGCGGCCCGCTGACCGTCGCGCTGCTCGGGTGCGCGCACGGGCCGCATGCGGCGTCCTACGCCGCCGCGCTGGCCGCCGGCGACCTCGGGCGGCTCGTCGCCGTCGCGGACAGCCACCCCGCGCTCGGCGAGCCGTTCGCCCGCGCGGCCGGTGTCCCGTACCACCGCCAGGCGGCCGACCTGCTGGAGCGGCACCGGCCGGACGCGGTGCTGGTCTGCAGCATCACCGCGGACCACCGCCCGCTGGTCGAGGCAGCAGCCGCGCACGGGGCCGCGGTGCTGTGCGAGAAGCCGCTGGCCACCACGGCTGCGGACGCTGCCGCGATCGTCCGGGCCTGCGACGAGGCCGGCGTGCAGCTGCACACCGCGTTCGTCACCCGGTTCTACCCGGTCGTCCGCGAGGTGCGGGAGCTCGTCCGCGGCGGCGAGATCGGCGCGGTGCGCGGCATGGTCGGCGGCAACCGCGGCCGCCCGCCGCTGGCGCCGCGCTACCCGGCCTGGATCACCGACGCCGGGCAGGCCGGTGGCGGTGCGCTGATCGACCACAGCGTGCACGTCCTGGACGCCATGCGCTTCGTCACGGGCCTCGAGACGGACGGCGTGCTGGCCGAGGTCGGCACGCTGTTCCACGACATCGCTGTCGAGGACGGCGCCCTGGTGTCGCTGGTGTTCGACGGCGGCGCCGTCGGCAGCATCGACCCGAGCTGGTCGGTGCCGGCCGCCAATCCCTGGAGCTACGACTTCTACCTCCGCATCCTGGGTACGGACGGGTCGCTGGCCATCGCGTCGGCGCCGGAGGCGCTGCGGGTGGCAGCCCGGCAGGGCGACCGGACCCTGGTCGACGCGTCGTTCGAGCCGGACGTCAACCGCGACACCGTGGACGCGTTCCTCCGCTCCGTTCGCGCCGGCACGTTGCAGGAGCCGTGCGCGACCGGCGTCGACGGCCTCCGCGCCGTCGAGGTCGCGGAGGCCGCCTACCGGTCCTCCCGGACCCGGCGGCTGGAACCGGTCGCCCGGGCGACGGTGGCGGGTGGCTGATCTCCGCGTCCTCGCCGGGGACCTGGTCGTCGACGGGCGGGCGACCGGCCCCTCGGTGGTCGAGGTGACGGCCGGCCGGATCTCCGCGATCGTCCCCGGGGGCCGGGCCGGCCCCGGTCCCGTGTTGGACGCCCGCGACGCCACGGTGGCCGCCGGCTTCGTCGACCTCCACACGCACGGCGCCGCCGGCGCGCAGGTGATCGACGGCCGCGCCGACGACGTGTCCCGGATGGCGCGGTTCTACGCCGCCCACGGCGTCACCGGGTTCCTGGCCACCGTCGGCGGCTCCGACGAGCACATCGAGGCCGGACTGTCCGCCGTCCGCGCCTATCTCGACCGGCCGGACCCGTCGGGCGCGCGATGTCTCGGCGTCCACCTGGAGGGCCCGTTCATCAGCGGGTCCTGCCCCGGCGCCTTCCGGCCCGACTCGGTGGTCCCGGCCGACGCGGCCGTGCTGGCGCGCTACCTGGACCGCGCAGGCGGCACGCTGCGCCTGCTGACGCTGGCGCCCGAGCTGCCCGGTGCCGACGAGCTTCTCGGGCTGGCCGCCGCGCACGGCGTCGTGTGCTCGGCGGGCCACTCGGCCGCCTCGGCGGCAGACATGACGCGGGCCGTCGACCTCGGGGTGCGCGGCGCCACCCACCTGTTCAACGCCATGGCGCCGCTGCACCACCGCCGGCCGGGGATCCTCGGCGTCGCGCTCACCGACCCGCGGGTCGTCACCGAGGTGATCGCCGACGGCGTGCACGTCGACCCGCTGCTGCTGCGACTGACCGCCCGGGCCAAGGGTCTCGACGGGATGGTGCTGATCACCGACTCCATCGGGGCGACCGGGCTGCCGGACGGCGTGCACCACTTCGAGGAGCAGGAGATCGTCGTCGACGGTGGGGCCGCCCGGCTCGCCGACGGCACGCTGGCCGGCAGCGTCCTCGACATGGCCACCGCCGTCGCGAACTTCGCCGCCGCGGCCGGGGTCTCCTGGGAGCGGGCGACGATCCCGGCGACCCGGGTACCGGCACGGGTGCTGGGGCTGGGCCGGGAGACCGGGACGGTGGCCGTGGGGTTGGCGGCGGACCTCGTCGCCGTCGACGCCGCGCACCGCGTGCTGTGGACGCTGGTCGGTGGTCGGGTGGTCCACCGGCGCTGACGGACCCCGGAGCGGGACGGGCTCAGGACAACCGGTCCTCGGGGTCGTGCACCGCGCGCCCGTCGACCATGGTGGCCAGTACCGGGATCTCGCCCAGCGCCGCGGGTTCCACCGACAGCGGGTCGCAGCCCAGCACCACCAGATCGGCCAGCCGACCCTCGGCCAGCGACCCGATCTCGGACTCCGCGCCGGCCGCGAACGCCGCACCTGCGGTGTACGAGTGCAGGGCCGCCGCGACCGGGATCCGTTCCTGCGGCCCGTAGCAGGCGCCCGTGCCGGTCCGTCGCTCGACCAGCGCCTGCAGCGCCGCCAGCGGCGTGGCCGGCGCCACCGGGCGGTCCGAGCTGGCGGCGACGGGGACACCGGCCGCCAGGAAGCTCGCCGCCCGGATCGACCAGGGCACCCGGGCCGCGCCGAAGCCGTCGGCGAGCAGGTCGCCGAACAGCGGGATGAACAGCGGCTGGATGACGGCCAGCACGCCCAGGTCCGCCATCCGCTGCACCTGGTCCGGCCGCACCAGGCCGGCATGCTCGACGCGGTGCCGGCGGGCGCGGAGCTCGTCGACCGGGCCGGCGGAGGCCAGGGCGTCCAGCAGGAGGTCGACCGCGGCGTCGCCCATCGCGTGACCGGCGACCTGCCAGCCGCTGCGATGGGCGTCGGCGATCTGCCGGCGCATCCGCACCGGGTCGTCGGCGAAGGACTGCCGCGCCGGCGGTTCCCCGGCCGGTCCGGTCACCGCGGCGGTCCCGGCGGTGCCGGCTCCGTCGATCCAGATCTTCATGGCCCCCAGCCGCAGCCACGGATCCCCGAGACCGGTCCGGGCACCGAGGTCCAACCCGCTGGCCGGCGTCTCACCGCGACTGCCGGCCACCTCGTGCAGCAGCTCGCTGTAGACCATCAGCTGCGCCCGCGCGTGCAGCCGACCGGTGGTCCGCGCCCGCTGGTAGGCGCCGATCTCGGCCGGACCGTGGTCGATGCCGGGACAGCCGATGCCGGCCTCGGTGAAGCTGGTGATGCCCTCCGCGACGTACCGCCGGGTGGCCCGGTCCACGGCGTCCGCCAGCTGCTCCTGCGACGCCGGGCCGACGAGGTCCTTGACGGCGTCCATCGCCGTCTCCTCGAGCAGTCCGGTCGGCCGGCCGGTGCCGTCCCGGTGCACGAACCGGGCGGCGTCACCCGGTAACGGGTCCGCCAGCTCTCGCAGCACCGCGGAGGACACGGCGCAGGAGTGACCGGACCGGTGGGTCAGCCACACCGGCCGGCCGGATCCGGCACGGTCCAGTTCGGCGGCGGTCGGGAAGCGGTCCGGTCGGGACCGGTCCAGGTACCCGAACCCGATGACCCAGGCGTCGTCCGGCAGGCCGTCCGCGTACACCGCGACCCGCTCGAGCACGGCGTCGGTGGAGGCACATCCACCGAGATCCAGGTGCAGCTCCTCGATGCCGACGGACGTGGTGTGGCAGTGCGCGTCGTGGAACCCCGGGACGACGGTGGCGCCTGCCAGGTCGACGCGGCGGCGGGCGGGCAGGTCGTCGATGTCGCCGTCCAGGCCGACGATCCGGCCGCGCCAGATGCCGACGCTGTGCGCCGGCGGACGATCCGGACACACGGTGTGCACCACGGCGTTGTGCAGCAACAGGTCCAGCACGCAGCCTCGTCTCGTCGGCCGACCGGTGGGCCGAGCCTAGCGCCGCACCGCCGGGACGGCGCGCTACCGGACGGCCGGGGCAGGCAGGGCCGTCCGCGGACGGGCCGGTGCCGCTGCGGCCCGGCGGATCAGCGGGGACCGGCGGCGTGCTGCCCGGCGTGCGAGCGGTCGTCCGGAGCGGCGGTGTCCACGACGCCGTCCGGACGGGTCGAGGTGTTCCGACCGCGCAGGTACAGGAACCAGTAGGCCCCGGCCACGAACAGGCCGCCGCCGATGAAGTTCCCGACGTAGGCCTCCCACAGGTTGTCCCAGACGTCACCCCAGGTGAGCCCCGGCACGTGGGCGAACATGGCCGCCGGCAGGAAGAACATGTTGGCCACGACGTGGTCGAATCCCATGGCCACGAAGGCGGTGATCGGGAAGACGATGGCCAGGACCTTGCCGGCGATGTCCTCGGCGGCCAGCGCCATCCAGACGCCCAGGCACACCAGCCAGTTACAGGCGACCGCGCGCAGGATGACTTGGAGGTGCGTCTCCACCAGCGCCTTGCCGTCGGCGATGCCGCTGAGCCGCTGGAAGGTCAGCGCGCCGGTGCTCCCGGGTGCCGACGACGGGGTGCCGATCACCCCGGTCTTCACCGCGAAGACGTAGGCGACCAGCAGCGCGCCGAGCAGGTTCCCGATGGTGACCAGCGCCAGGCTCATCCCGACCCGGCCGACGGTGATGCGCCGGGAGAAGAACGCCAGCGGCAGCAGTGCCATGTTGCCGGTGAGCAGCTCGGAACCGGCGACGATCACCAGGATCAGCCCGAGCGAGAAGGCCAGCCCGAAGATGAGCGTGGGCAGCGTGCCCCAGGTGGCGGTCGGCAACCCGGAGGTGCCGATGATGCCCACCAGGCCCGCGAAGCCGATGTAGGCGCCGGCGAGCACACCGCCGACGAGCATCCGGTCCGGCGACAGGTTCGCCTTCGCGATACCGCCGTTGACGGCGGCCACCGCGATCTGGTCGGGAGTCTTGTAGCCCATCGGTCCTCCAGCGCGTCCGACGTCCTGCCGGTGCGCAGGGCGGAAGTCCGGTTCCCGGCGGACCGACACGCCAACCGGCCGGCGGTGCGCCGGGCCGGAGGACCTTTCCGCCCGCGGGTCGGACGGTCGCGCTGCCCGGTCAGCAGGTCCGGCGCCGCCGGAGGAACGGGTCGGTGAGCGCGTCGGTCGGGTAGGCGTCGTCGTCCTGCGAGACCGTCCGTCCCGGCGGCACGATCTCGTCGATCCGGTCCAGGACGTCGCCGGACAGCCGCACGTCGGCCGCACCGAGCTGGGTCTCCAGCTGGTCCATGGTCCGTGGACCGATGATCGGCGCGGTGACCGCCGGGTGCTGCAGGACGAAGGCCAGCGCCAGGTGGATCAGCGACATCCCGGCCTGCTCGGCGAGCAGCGCCAGCTGCTCGACGGCCTCCAGCTTGGCCTGGTTGCCGGGCGCGGACAGGTCGAAGCGATCGGGCATCCGCTTGGCCCGGTTGGTCTCCGGTGCGTCCTGACCCTTGCGGAACCGGCCCGTCAGCCAACCGCCGGCCAGCGGGCTCCAGGCCAGCACACCCATGTGGTACCGCTCGGCCACGGGCAGCACGTCCCGCTCGATGCCACGGTGGATCAGCGAGTACGGCGGCTGCTCGGTGACGAACCTGCCGAGGCCGCGCCGCTCCGCGATCCACTGGTCCTCGACCATGCGGTACGCGGGGAACGTGGACGACCCGAACGCGCGGATCTTGCCGGCGCGCTGCAGGTCCGTGAGGGCGGCCAGGGTCTCGTCGTCGTCGGTGCCGGTGTCCGGACGGTGCACCTGGTACAGGTCGATCCAATCCGTCTGCAGGCGCCGCAGGCTGTTCTCGACCTCCTGCACGATCCACCGCCGCGAGTTGCCACGCCGGTTCGGGTCGCCGCCGGGCGCTCCCATCTCGACGTCCATCGGCCCGTGGAACTTCGTGGCCAGGACGACGCCGTCCCGGCGCCCGCGCAGCGCCTTTCCGACGATGGTCTCGGACTCGCCCTGCGAGTACACGTCGGCCGTGTCGACGAAGTTGATCCCGGCGTCGAGCGCGCGGTGGATGATCGCCACGGAGGTGTCGTGGTCGGGTTCGCCCCAGGCACCGAACATCATGGCGCCCAGGCACAGCGGGCTGACGAACATTCCGGTGTGGCCGAGGTTGCGATGCTCCATACCGGTCAGCGTAGGCGCGGCCGCGATCGACGCTCCTCCGGTGTCCGCCGGCCCGGCCCCGTCCGCCGGCGCGCGGGCCGCTGCCGGAGCGTCCTGCCGGGCCTCGTCAGGACAGCGAGGCGCAGGCCGGGATCCTGGCGACCGCGCGGCTCACCTCGGGACTGAGGTCGAGACCCTGGAGCGCCTTTCCGGCCTCCTCGGTGGTCTTCTGCAGGTTGCCCAGGATCTGCCGCCCGGCGGCGGCGTCGTTCACGTCGAGCGTGCTGAACTGCTGCCCGTACTTGGTGAACGCCTGGCCGGTGCGGGTCAGCCCCTGCGAGGCCGTGGCCGCCAGCTTGCTGCCGCCCTCGAAGGTCGGCGCGGGCAGGCTGCCGAGCTTCTGTCCGGCCTGCACCAGGCCGGCTCCGGTGGTGCGCAGCAGCGTGGCGAACGCGGCCAGCGCCTGCTGCTTGCCCTTGGGCGTGGAGGTGGCACCTGCAGAGATCTTGGAGAACTCGTCGTCGAGCCGGGTGAGCGGCGCCAGGCCCGTGCACGCCTGCTCGAACCAGGCCGTGGACCTGGCGTCCAGCGCGGTGGTGGTGCCACCGACCGTCGTGCTGGCCGATCCCGACCCGCTCCTGGACGCGGTCGCCGACGGGTCGCTGCCGGAGGACTGCCCTTCGGACGGCGCAGCAGCCGACGAGGGGGTGGCCGCCGTCGAGCCGGCCGTCCCGGACGTCTGCGCGGCCGTCGACGAGGGCTGGGTGATGGACGCCGCCGCCGAGGTCGAGGACGCCGAGCTCGACATCGAGGAGACGGACGACGCTGCCGAGGACGAGGACGCGGACGCGACGCTGCTGCTCGACGCCGAGGACGGCGAGGAGGCGTCGTTCGACCCGCAGGCGGACAGCGCGAGAGTGGCGGCGGCCGCGAGAGCGGCCCAGGTTGCGGTCCTGCGCTGCATCGAATGACCTCCGGCGTCGACCCTGTGGACGCTGCGCGACGCTACCCGCCGGCGTGCGGTCGACCGGCGCCGCCTCCGGACGGTCTGGCCGGCTGCGACCGCATCGACGGCCGGCGGTCACCACACCGGGCGACCGGACCCGGGCGACGTCCGGTGTGGCACCTACATCGTGAAGGCCGCTGGGCGCCGCGGCACTCCACGGGGTGGCGGGCGACATCGCCCGTCCGGTCCGCGGTGTGCGAGCTCGGCAGGGGAGGCTCCTGCTGCACCAGGCCGCCCGGCCCCGTTCAGCCGTGCTCGACGTCCTCGATGAGCCCCCGCAGTTCCGCCACGGTGCGCGGATCGGTGACCGGCGCCGGCCCGCGGACGGTGTCGTGCCGGATGATCCCGCGCTCGACGAACAGCTGCTTGCGGATCGACACCCCGCCGACGCCCAGCTGGGCCTCGTACCGGATCAACGGCAGGTGCTGGAAGAACGTCCGGCGCGCGCCGGCCCGGTCCCCCGCGGCGTGGGCCGCGCAGATCCGGACCAGGACGTCGGGCAGCGCGAAGCCGGTCATCACGCCGACGGCGCCCCGGTCCAGCTCCTCGACGGCGTAGAGCCCGCCCAGGCCACCGAAGCACCGGGCGTCCGGGTTGGCGTCCAGGATGGCCGAGATCTTCGTCGGGCTGGGGACCTGCTCGACCTTGACGGCGACAGCCGTCGGATGGCGGACGATCTCGCCGAGCGTGGCGCCGGACATCGCCACGCCGGTGGTCACCGGCTCGTCCTGCACCACCACGGGTACGTCGGCCGCGTCGCAGACGGCGCGGTAGTAGGCGACCTGCTGGCCGGCCGCGCCCGCCAGCGCCCGGGGCGGCGCCACCATGACGCCGGCGGCACCCAGCTCGGCGGCGCGCCGGACTCGTTGCACCGTGGCACGGGTCGACTCGGCGGTGCAGCCGGCGATCACCGGGACCCGTCCGGCCACCGCGGACACCACCCGCTCCACCACCAGGTCCCGCTCGGCGTCGGTGAGCTTGTGCGCCTCACCCATGATCCCGAGCGGGATGACGGCGGACACCCCCGCCCCGACGGCGTAGTCGACGACGGACGCGAGCCCGTCCTCGTCGACGCTCTCGTCCGGCAGGAACGGCGTGATCATGATGTGGCCGAGGCCGGTCAAGGTGTGCAGGGAGGTCATCGGCGAGCTCCGGAAGGGGTGGGGGCGGGAAGGGTAGTCACAAAGGTGCGGAGCGCCTGCAGGCCCGTGGTGAGGTCGGCGGTCGGCACGGCGAGCGACACCCGCACGTGGTCGTCCTGCGGCGCGCCGAAGGGGCCGCCGGGAAGGACGGCGACGCCGGTGCTCTCGAGCAGGCGGGCGGCGAACGGGCCTGCCTCGAGGCCGGTGCCGCCGACGTCCAGGTAGCCGTATAACGCACCCTCCGGCGGGGTGAACCGGAGTCCGTCCGCGCCGTCGAGGATGTCGATCAGCAGATCCCGCCGGAGCCGGTAGGTCTCGACCATCTCGCGGGTGTAGCTGTCACCGGCGGTGAGTGCGACGACCGCGGCGTCCTGCACGAACAGCGGCACGCAGCTGAGCATGTGCTGGTGTGCGACCAGGGCGGTGGAGACCACGTCCGCCGGACCCGACAGCCAGCCGAGCCGCCACCCGGTCATCGCGTAGGCCTTGGACACCCCGTCGACGACGACCGTCCGGTGCGGTGCCGCCACGGCGGGGCTGCGGTGCTCGCCCCGGAAGACCAGGTGCCGGTAGATCTCGTCGCTGACGATGACCAGATCGTGCTCCTCGGCCACCCGGACGACCGCGTCGACCTCGGCGGCGTCGAGGACCCGCCCGGTGGGATTGGTCGGACTGTTGACCAGCAGCACCCGGGTGCGCGGGGTGCAGGCGCCGGTGAGCGCCTCGGCCGTCACCCGGAACCCGTCCCTACTGTCCAGGTGCACCGGCACGGGGACGCCGCCGTGCAGGCGGACCAGCGGCAGGTAGCTGACCCAGGCCGGGGTGAGGACGAGGACCTCGTCCCCGGGGTTCAGCAAGGCCTGCAGGGCCAGCGACAGGGCGAACTTCGCCGAGCCGGTGACCAGCACCTCGCTGTCCGGGTCGCGGGTGACGCCGACGGGCAGGGCCTGCGCGACGGCGCGACGCAGCTCGGCGGTTCCCCGGCTGGGCCCGTAGTGCGTGCGCCCGGCCCGCAGGGACGCCACCGCGGCGTCGACCACCGGCGCGGGGGTGTCCGCGTCCGGGTCACCCGACGCGAGGTCGACCACCCGGCGGCCCGCGGAGCGGAGCGCGGCGATCCGGTCGGACAGGCCGACCGTGGCGGACCCGGGGATCCCGTCGAGCAGGCGGCTGGTCCGAGACTCCGGATGGCTCACTCCTTCGGTGGGTTGCACGCGACGGCGACCGTCATGCCGTCCGGGCCGATCTCGAGGTCGTAGTGGAACTCGAGCGGCAGGTAGATGGCGGCACCGGGGGACATCTCGCGGCGCACCCCGTCCTCCGTCGTCACCTGGGCGGACCCGTGGGTGCAGTACATGACCACCTCGTGCACGCCGTCGCCGTCGACGGACGCGGTGAAACCGGGTGCGTATGTGGTGACGTGGAAGCTGAGCGCCTGGGACCCCTGGCGCTTGGTGGTCACCACGCGGTGGCTGTACTCCTGCTCCGGATTGATCCAGAGGCGTTCCACGTCCTCGGCTCTGGTGATCGAGATGGCGGTCACGCTGGTTCTCCTCGCTGCTGGGGTGCGCTGGTAGGGACGGTGCCGGCGGCTCAGGGCAGGGACAGCACGAGGCCGCCGTCGACGGGGACCACGGCGCCCGTGACGTAGCCCATGGCGCTCGAGGCGAGCAGGGCGACGACCCGCCCGAACTCCTCTGGCGTGCCGTACCGCCCGAGCGGGATGCGTGCGATCGCCTGCCGGCGGACCTCGTCGGCGCTGATGCCGGCCGCGGTGGCGCGTCGCTCGTCCAGGCCGGCCACCCGGCCCGTCGCGATGCGCCCGGGCGCCACCCCGTTGATCCGGATCGGGGCGATCTCGGAGGCCAACGACTTGATCAGCCCGACCAGGCCGGGCCGCAGCACGTTCGAGGTGACCAGGCCCTCCAGCGGCATCCGCACGGAACTGGACAGCACCACCGTGATCGACGGCGCTGCGGAGGCGCGCAGGTGCGGCAGCGCCGCCCGGATCAGCCGTACCGCGGCCATCAGCGTGCCCTCGACACCCTGCTGCCAGCCGTCGTCGTCGACCGAGCCGAAGGTGCCCGGCGGCGGCCCACCGCCGTTGACCACCAGCACGTCGAGCCCACCCAGCTCCTGCACCGCACGCTCGACGGCGGTCGCCGGTCCGTCCGGTGCGCTCAGGTCCACCCCCACCGCCACCCCGCCGACCGTCCCGGCGGTCGTCGCCAGGCGTTCGCTGGGCCGGGCGGCCAGGGCCACCCGCGCGCCTTCACCGGCCAGCGCGGCGGCACAACCGGCGCCCAGCCCGGCGCTGGCCCCGCCGACGAGCGCCCGCAGTCCCTGCAGTCCCAGATCCATTCCGTCCTCCGTCCCGCCGCTCAGTGCCCGAGCCGGTCGATCCACGCGGCGTAGCGGACCTGTTCCCGGTCCAGCACCTCGCGG
Source organism: Nakamurella endophytica (assembly GCF_014646215.1). Classification (GTDB taxonomy): domain Bacteria; phylum Actinomycetota; class Actinomycetes; order Mycobacteriales; family Nakamurellaceae; genus Nakamurella; species Nakamurella endophytica. The sequence continues at coordinate 330,561 of NZ_BMNA01000003.1, read as the reverse complement.
AAGCCGGCGCTGTCCCAGTCGGCGTCCTGCATGCCCGCGCCAGTGACGTAGTCGCGCCACGGCGGCGTCCGGCGCGCACCGGCGAGCAGCCGCTCCCACGCGGCGAGGTCCGACGCGGCCAGCCCGGGCGGAGCCACGACACCGCGCCACAGCGGGAACCGGACGTCGATGCCGGCGTCGGCCAGCGCCGGTCGATCCGGCGTCCCGTGCTCGGCGAAGGTACCGATCACCCGGAGCCGGCCGTCGCGGAGGCCGGCGGCGAAGTCCGAGCCGACGCCGGTCGTCCAGTCGGCCGTGCCGGCGGCGACCTCCTCGACCGCCGCGGCCGGCGAGTCGACGATCCGCACGTCGACGCCGGGCACCTGGTCCCCGACGAGCAACGCCTGGATGTGGGTGTTGCCGCCGTACGGGGCCGCCGCCGCGACGGTCGGTGCGTCGAACAGGGAGTCGAGCCCGGCACGCGGATGGTCGGTCCGCACGGCCAGCAGGTAGGTGTCCTGCACCAGGCCCGCGACCGCGGTGAAATCGGCTGCCCGCCAGGGCAAGTCCTGCTTGAGCGGCGTCGTGAGGTAGGTCGGCGTGCAGCTGCCCAGGACGGTCGCGTCGCCGGGACGCTCACCGAGGTGGGTGATCGCCTCGGCGCCGTCCCGCGCCGGCAGGTCCACGGTGCGGATCTCCAGGTCCGGCTGCACCGCCCGGACCGCCTCAGCCAGGGCGGCCATCATCAGCGATGGGCCGCTGCCGGCGGGACCGTGGGAGACGAACGTCAGCACACGCACTCCTGTCAGAAGTCTTGTCTCAGAGGATCTTGTCGAGGAACTCGCGCACCCGCGGCCCGACAGTGCCGGTGAAGAACTGCTCGGGCTCGCCCTGCTCGACGATGCGCCCGCCGTCCATGAACACCACCCGATCGGCGACCTCGCGGGCGAAACCCATCTCGTGCGATGCGATCAGCATGGTCATGCCACTCTCGGCCAGTTCCTTCATGGCGCCGAGGACCTCGTGCACCATCTCCGGGTCGAGCGCCGACGTCGGTTCGTCGAAGAGCATGACCTTCGGACGCATGGCCAGCGCCCTGGCGATCGCGACGCGTTGCTGCTGTCCCCCGGACAGCTGGGCCGGGTAGTTGTCCGTGCGGTCGCCCAGTCCGACGCGGCGCAGCAGCGCCCGCGCCTCCTCCTCGACCTCCGCGCGCGGGCGCCGGAGCGTCTTGACCGGTGCCAGCATCACGTTCTGCAACGCGGTGCGGTGCGGGAAGAGGTTGAAGTTCTGGAACACCATGCCGACGCCCAGCCGGGCCCGCACGAGTTCCCGTTCGGGCAGCACCCGGTGGCCGTCCCCGGCCTCCCGGTAGCCGTGCAGGCGGCCGTCGAGGAGCACGCACCCGGTGTCCAGCGGGGCCAGCAGTGCGACGGCCCGCAGCAGCGTCGTCTTGCCGGACCCGCTGGGACCGATCAGGACGGTCACCGACCCCCGGGGCACCGACAGGTCGACGTCGTCGAGGACCCGCAGCCCCGACCCGAAGGTCTTGGAGCCCCAGACATGGAGGAAGTCGCCGTCCGGCGTCGTCCGGGTGGCCGTCCGCGTCATGTCCCTCTCCTGCCCGTTCACAGGTGTGCACCGGGGATCTCGATCAGCCCGGACAGCCGGCGCCGCGCCAGCACCCGGCCCGGTCCCACCGCGGCCTTGCCCGCGGCGACCCGCTGCTCCACGAAGCGCTGCAGCGCACCCCATACGGAGGTGATCGCCAGGTACACCGTCGCGGTGGCCAGGTACACGGCCAGCGGCGCGTTGGTGAACTGCGCGGCCTGCTGCGTCTCCCGCAGCAGCTCGACGATGCCGATGAAGGCCACCAGCGAGGTCGTCTTGAACATGTAGTTCATCTGGTTGCCCAGCGGACCGATGATGAGCCGGGCCGCCTGCGGCAGCACCACCCACCGCGCCGTCGCCCACGGGCCCAGACCCAGTACCCGGGCGGCGTCCGTCTGCCCGCTGTCCACCGACGACAGTGCGCCACGGACGATCTCGGTCATCCGGGCACCCTCGTTGACGCCCAACCCGAGGATGCCGACCGCGATCACCGGCAGGTCGACGCCCACCAGGGGCAGCACCGAGTACCACGCCAGGATCTGCAGCAGCTCCGGGGACCCGCGGAAGAACCAGACGTAGGCCGCGGACACCCAGCGCAACGGGGCCAGGCGGGAGCGGCGCAGCGGCGCCATGACCAGTCCGATGACCAGTCCGAGCAGCTGCGCCACCACGGCGAGCCAGATCGTGGTCCAGGCTGCCGCCCACAGCGAGCCGCTGGTCAGCGAGCCGAGGAAGCCCGGGTGCGGGTTCATTCCGGCGCGGACCCGACCTGCTCGAGCACGATGTGCCCCGGCCGGGACGCCGCGCCGTCGACCAGGTAGCGCAGGTCCGACCGCGGGGTGCGCGTCGGCAGGTCCAGCACCGACACCAGGCCCAAAGGAGCCGCCGGCAGCAGCGGCACCGTGTTGGCCAGGACGATCGCGGCACCCAGGATCGACACGGACGCCGGCTCGATGCGCAGGTGGATCCGGTGCAGCCCCTCCAGCACGATCTCGTCGTGCGGGGACTCGAAGCCCTCGCCGTAGTACATCGCGAGCCGCGCGGTCATCACCTCGGCCGAGCCGCTGAAGGCGTGGGCCTGCTGGACGATGCCGACGACGTGACCGGGCGCGATGTCGCCGATCGCGGACGGCGTCACCCGGTCCACCGACACCGGCTCCCAGGACTCGGTGATCCGCTCGATCGGCAGGTCCAGGCGCTCGGCCAGCAGCGCGAACGACTCGGGCAGCCCCATGTGCCCCTCGACGTGCCCGTCCGCGACGCGCCGCCGGAACTCCTCGACCGACAGGCCGAACCCGACGTGCTCGACGTCGCCAGGGCCGGTGTCGGAGACCTCGACCGCGCGGCTGAGCCGGATGCCGGTGATCCCGGTGCTCGCCGCGGCCACGTCCAGCACCAGCTGGTCCGAGACGAAACCCGGGTTGATGCCGGTGCCGGTGACCGTCACGCCCGCCGCCGTCGCGGCCTCGTGCAGGCGCCGGGCGTGCTCGGGGTAGCGCAACCACGGGTGGAACATGCTCTCCGCGGCGGACAGCACGTGCAGTCCCGCGGCGATGCCGTCGAGCAGCGGCTGCAGGATCCGGTCGGGCCGCGACTCGGTCATGTGCACGAGGACCTGCGGCCGCACCGGGACCTGCCGGATCAAGGTCGCCAGGTCGCCGGCCACGGGCAGGCCCGCACCGGTGGACTCGCCGGTCACCTGCTCCACGGTCCGGCCGATCTTGGCCGGATCGGTGTCCACCGCGCCGACGATCGCGATGCGCGGGTCCGCCGCGGCGGCCCGGACGAAGAACCGGCCGAGGGCGCCGAGCCCCACGACGACGACGGGAACCGAGGCGGAGTTGTTCACGGGGCACCGATCCGGGAGAGCTGGGCAGGGACGGCGGGGCGGCGGCGGCCGCCCCGGCGGGTGACGTCGGACCGGCGCTCGAGCGCCCACTGCACGAGGTTCCACAGGCTGGAGATGGCCAGGTAGTAGACCGTCGCCACGGCGAAGGCCTCGAAGGGGCGGTACGTCTCGGAGACCGTGTCCCTGGTGTGCGCCAGCAGTTCCTGCACCGACAGCACGGAGACCAGTGACGTCGTCTTGATCATGCTGTTCACCTGGTTGCCCAGCGCCGGCAGGAAGGTGCGGATCGCCTGGGGCAGCAGGATCAACCGGATCCGTTGCCATCGACGCAGTCCCAGCACGCGCCCGGCGTCGGACTGTCCGACCGGGACGGCGAGCAGGTTGGCGCGCAGCAGGACGGCGATGTACGCGCCCTCGTTCAGCACGAGTCCGAGCAGCGCCGCCTGCAGGACGCTGGGCCGGATGCCGATCTGGGGCAGGCCGAAGTACAGGACGAGCAGCTGCACCAGGATCGGCGTGCCGCGCCAGATCCACACGTACAGGCCGCTGATCGCCACGACCGGTCGCGAGGTGCTGAGCATGCCCAGGGCCACCACGCCGCCGAGGGCGACCGCGAGACCCTCGGCGACGACGGTGAGCCACACCGTGGTCCACGCCGCCTCCAGGAAGCCCGTGCTCGTCAGCTGCTCGACGAAGAGGTCCCAGTCCCAGACCATGCCGTCCCTCCTCCCGCTCGGTCCCCGCGCACCGCCGGACGGGTCAGCTGGCCGGCGCGGGGTTGATCGTGAAGTCGTCCACCCCGGCGATACCCCAGTCCTTGAGGATCTTCTGGTAGCTGCCGTCCGCCTTGATCGCCTGCAGGCCGCGGATCAGGGCATCGGCCAGCGCGGTGTTCTTCTTGACCGTCGTGAGCGCCAACGCCCGGGACTCCACGCCGGTCATGACGGTGGCGTACTCGTCGCCGTTGGTCTTGTTGAAGTACGCGAACTGCGGGTCGTTGACGTACGCGGCGTCGACCGAGTCGTTCTGCAACGCCTGGTAGACCTGCACGTTGCTCTCGAAGGGCAGGATCTGCATCGGCGGCGAGAGGGTCTTGTTCGCCTCCTGCAGCTGCGCCACCTCGCTGCCGCCGCTGGGCGCCGCCACCTTCTTCCCGGCGAAGGCCTCCCAGCACGGCGTCTTCGGGCAGTCGTACCCGGCCTTGGCGGCCTTCTTGACGCCCATCGTGTTGCCCCACTGCACGTACGGCACCATGTTCATCACCTTCTCGCGCTCGGCGGTGATGAAGACCGAGGTGCACAGGGCGTCGTACCGGCCGGCCTGCAGACCGGGGATCAGGCCGTCGAACGCGAGGTTCGTCCACTCGATCCGCACCCCCAGCTTGCCGGCGATGGCGGTGCAGAGCGCGGGGTTGAGCCCGTCCTCCTTGCCGTTGTTCAGGAACTGGTTCGGCGAGGACGAGAAGTCCGCCGCCAGCTTGAGGACACCGGGTGTCTGCGTGCCGATGTCGCCGGTCTGGCCGGTGGCGGTGATGGTGCTCGCCGTCGGGCTGGGACCCGTGGTGTCGGCGGACGAGACGGCCGCCGACGACGACGCGCTCGTGGACGACGCGCTGCTCGACGGCGCGCTGCTCGACGACGTGCTGCTCGACGACGTGCCTGCGTCGGAACTGCCGCCGCAGGCCGCCAGTGACAGCGCGACGGCGACCACGGGGACGGCGAGCATCGTGCGACGCACGGATCGGTACCGGAACACGGGATGCCTCCAGGAGTGTCGGTCGGACAGTGGGGTTTGTCAGCTCACCGCAGTGGTCACTATAGTGAGGACTGTAGGGATGGGGCGTGGACTGGTCAAGCCGCACGGAGTGGTGCGGATACGGGAGTGGGGGCGATCACGTGGCGCGACAGGCGCTCTGGGAAGGGGTGTATCGGGCGGTGCGGCAACGGATCCTGACGCTGGCCATCGCGCCGGGCACGCGGCTGTCCGAGTCCGGGCTCGCCCAGGAGTTCGACCTCAGCCCCACCCCGGTGCGGGATGCCCTGGGCCGGCTGATGCAGGAGGGCCTGGTCGTCTCCGGGCGCGAGCGCGGCTACTGGGTCGCCGGCCTGGACATCGGCGACCTGCAGCAGCTCGCGGCCTTCCGCTACATCCTCGAACGCGGCGTGGCGGAACTGCTGGTCGCGGACCCGCCCGACTACGGCCCGCTCCGCGAGCACAACGCGGCCCTGCGAGCGCCCGGCCTCACGCTCGACGAGGTGGTCGACGTCAATGCCGACTTCCACATGGGCCTGGCCGAGCTCACCGGCAACCAGCGCCTGGTGCGGACCCTGCGACGCGTCCTGGAGGACTCGGCGCGGTACTTCCGGGTCGGCGCGCACCACTACTCGGCCGCCCAGATGGCCGATGATCACGACGATCTCGTGGACGCTCTGGTCGAGGCGGACATGGCGCGGGTGGGCCGGCACCTGCACCACGAGGCCTTCGGCACCCGCGACCGGGTCATGGACGTGCTCGTCCGGTCGCCCCGGGCGCTGTCCGGACTCATCGGAACCCCATTGACGGGAGCGCACCGTGGCCCCACCGGCTGACGGCCCACCGGGCACCGATCCCCGCACCGCGGTCGTCGTCGGTGCGGGCATCGTCGGCGCCAGCTGCGCCTACCACCTCGCGCGCCGCGGGCTGCGCACCGTCGTCCTGGACAGCGGGGGGATCGCGCAGGGAGCGACCGGCCTGGCCTCCGGCGGCGTGCGGACGCAGTTCCGGTGGCCGCTCGAAGCGGCGATGACCGTCCGGAGCCGGGAACTGTGGCGGGACTTCGAGACGGCCCACGACGTGGACCTCGGGTACCGGCAGGTCGGCTACCTGTCGCTGGCCGCGGACGACGCCTTCGCCGGCGAGCTCCGCGGGCGGCTGGACGCGCAGCGGGCGCTCGGCATCCCGGTCGAGGTCCTGGACCAGGCCGGGGTGGGGCGGATGCTGCCCGGTGCACGCACCGACGACCTGCAGATGGCGGCGTTCACACCGCTCGACGGCTTCGGATCACCCGGGGACGTCACCACGGAGGTCGCGGCACGCGGGCGCGACCTCGGTGTCCGGTACCGCCTCTACGAGGGCGTCGTCGACGTCCAGCAGGCGGGCGGCCGGGTGACCGGCGTGCGTACCGCCGCGGGGGAGCGGATCGCCGCGGACATCGTGGTCAACGCGGCGGGTCTCGGCTCACCGGCCCTCGGCGCCCTGGTCGGGGTCGACCTCCCGGTGACGCCGTACCGCCAGCACCAGTTCCTCACCGAGGACCTGCCCGACCTGGACACCTCGCGCCTGCCGAACGTGCTGGAGCCCGACCTTGACCTGTACCTCCGCGGTGAGGGCGGCGGCGTCCTGCTCGGCGTCGCGTCCGACGCCGAGGCCGGCCGGTCCGACACCACGGTCACCTGGGAGCTGCTGGAGAAGCTGGGCGAGGCGCTGGAGCACCGGTGGCCGCGGCTGGCCGGCGCCGGCATCGCCCGGGGCTGGGTGGGCTGCTACGAGGTCACCCCCGACCGCCGCGCCCTGGTGGGCGCCGCGCACGGGGTCGACGGCTACTTCTACGCCACCGGTTTCAGCGGCCACGGCTTCATGCACGGCTTCGCCGCCGCGGAGGCCGTGGTCGGCCTGGCCCTCGACGGTCACTGGCCCACCGTGGACCTCACCGAGCTGTCGGCGGATCGGTTCGCCACGGCCGCCCACCGGACGGCCACGCATGGCTGACTCGCTGGTGCTGTCCGGGGCCCTGCTGCCCGACCGGCCCGAGCTGGGCCCGGTCGACGTGCGGGTGGACGGCGAGCGCATCGGCGCGATCGGCCCGGCCGGCACGCTGGAGGCGGGCGGGACGCTCCACGTCGATGGCGGCTGGCTGCTGCCCGGCGTGGTGGACGCCCACGTCCATCCCATCCACGCAGAGACGTTCGACAGTGTCGGCGGGTCCGCGGTGGCCGGGGGCATCACCACGGTGCTCGACCACCTGTACCCCGCCACCGGGGAGGATCTACCCGACGCCGTCGCACGGGCCACGGCGCAGTCCCGCCGGGGTCACGCGGATTTCGGCTTCCACCTGCGCATGACACCGGACCGGCTGGTCGACCGGCACGGGCCGCCCGCGGGGCTGACCCGGTCGCTGCAGGAGGCCGCCGCGGTCCCGGGGGTGCTGTCGGTCAAGGCGTTCCTGGCGCACACCGATCCGGCCGTCATGACGACGTGGGGACAGCTGGTTCACATCGCCGCGGCAGCCTCGGCGGCCGAGCTGCCGGTGATCGTGCACGCCGAACCGGGGGACGTCCTGTCCGAGCTGGAGGTCCTGCGGGGGGCTCCCGACTCGCTCGCCCAGCACGACGCCCGGCGCGCCGAGGACCTCGAGGCCGCCGCCGTCGCGATGGCGGCGGCCGTGGCCCGCTCGGTCGACGCCCGGATCTACATCGCGCACATGTCCTGCGCGGCCGCGGTGGACGCCGCCACCCGCGCACACCAGCGGGGAACCCGTATCCGGGGCGAGACCTGCGCCCACTACCTGGATCTGGACAGCGGGCGGCAGCTCGGGGCCGCCGGCCGGGTGACTCCCCCGCTGCGCGGCACGGACTCGGTCGCCGACCTGCGGGAGCGCCTGACGGACGGGCGCTCCGCGGTCCACCTGGTGGCCAGCGACCACTGCGGCTACGCCGCCGAGGAGAAGCCGGACCAGGACTTCGCCCATGCCGGCAACGGGCTGCCCGGGCTGGACGCCCTGCTGCCACTGCTGCTCGACGGTGTGCTGTCCGGCGGCTGGCTGACCGCTGCGGACCTGGTGCGACTGACGGCCGCGGGGCCGGCCGAGGCCTTCGGCCTCCCGGACAAGGGCGCCGTCGCGGTGGGTCGGCATGCGGACCTGGTCGTCGTCGACCCCGGGGCGACCACCGTGCTCGCCGCCCACCCGCCGGGCCCGGCGTCGGCCGCCAGCCCGTATGCGGGCCGCCGGCTCTCCGGCGCCGTCCAGCACGTCGTCCGCCGTGGGACGGTGCTCGTCCGGGACGGCGCACCGGTCGCCGGACCGGACGCGGGTGGCCGACCGGCGCGCAGGCAGGTGCCGGCGTGGTGAGCGTGGACGCGATGCTCCAGGAGTGGCGCGAACGGCTCGCGCCCGAGGTGGCCCGCCTCGTCCGCATCCCGAGCGTGTCCCCCGCGTTCGACCGCTCCTGGGCCGAGCGCGGCCACCTCGACGAAGTGGTCGGCGCGGCGGCGGACTGATTCACGGCCGAGCTCGGCGGCGGCGTCACGGTGCGCCGCCTGCAGGGCGCCGGGCGGACACCGGCGCTGGTGTGCGACATCCCGGGTACGGCAGCCGGTCCGGCCACGCTCGTGTACGGACACCTGGACGTGCAACCCGCCGGCGAGGGGTGGTCGGTGACCTCGCCGTTCGACCCGGAGCGGCACGGTGACCGGCTCTTCGGCCGCGGCAGCGGCGACGACAAGTACGTGCCGGCCATGGTCACCGCGGCGGTCCGGGCGCTCGCCGCCGACGGGCTCGGGCACCCCCGCGTCGTCGTGCTGCTCGAGACCTCCGAGGAGAGCAGCAGCGTCGACCTGCCCGCGTACCTCGACGCCGAGCGGGAACGGATCGGTGACGTCGGCGCCGTGGTCTGCCTGGACGCCTTCGTCCCGGCCAACGACCGGCTGTGGATCACCTCGTCGCTGCGCGGCATCGTCGTCGCGGACCTGTCCGTGACGGTCGCGCGCACCGGCGTGCACAGCGGGCTCGGCGGGGGCGTCCGCCCGTCGACGTTCCGCCTGCTGCGCCAGCTGCTCGACCGGCTCGAGGTCGCCGGCACGGGCGAGGTCCTGGTGGAGGAACTGCACGCCGATCCCTCTGCCGACGTGCTGGCGGACCTGCGGGCGCAGGCCTCCGCCGCGCCACCGCCCGCGGACGGTCTCGGCCTGCTGCCGGGCGTGCGGCCGATGGCCACCGAGCCGGCCGACCAGCTGCTGGCGCAGACGTGGCGGCCGAGCGTCGCCTACGCCGGTGTGGACGGCATGCCACCGGTCGACCAGGCCGGCAGCGTGCTGCGGGCCGCCACCACCGTGCGGCTGTCCATCCGCCTGCCCCCCACGGTCGACGCGCGCACCGCGGCGGCGGCGCTGCGGCGCACGCTGGAGAGCGATCCACCCTCGGGCGCCCGGGTGCAGCTGTCGGTCGTGGGAGCCGAGAACGGTTTCGTCGCACCGCGACCGGCGGACTGGGAGCCGAGACTGCAGGCCGCGTCGGCGAGCGGGTGGGGCACCACCGCCGCCTGGGCCGCCGGCGGGGCCACCATCCCGTTCCTGGCCATGATCGCCGCCCGGTACCCGGACGTCCCGGTCCTGGCGGTCGGACTGCTGGATGCCGCATCCCACCCGCACGGGCCCGACGAGAGCCTGGATCTCGTCGCGGCCGCGAGGCTGACGCTGGCTCTCGCCCAGCTGTTGCGCGGGTGAGCGTCGCCCCTACGGTCGACGCATGGACCCCCGGACCAGCAGCCGACTGGATGCCCTCACCACCGCGCACCTGACCGACGCCTGCCTCCGCGCCGGCGTGCCGGTGCGCTGCGCGCCGGCGGGGACGCGCGCGGTCGAACCCGGCAGCCGGGTGGCGGGCCGCGTCCTCCCCGCCCGGCACGCCGGCAGCGTCGACGTCTTCCTCGAGGCGCTGGCCGGTGCCCTGCCCGGCGACGTGCTGGTGGTGGACAACGGCGGTCGGCTGGACGAGGCGTGCGTCGGCGACCTCGTCGTGCAGGAGGCGGCGAGCGCCGGGCTGGCCGGCCTCGTCCTCTGGGGCCTGCACCGGGACACCGCGGACATCCGCGCCATCGGCCTGCCGGTCTTCAGCCTCGGTGCGCTGCCGACCGGTCCGCTGGAACTGCGGGACCGCCCGGACGACGCGCTCGACCGGGCGGGATCCGGCGCCTGGTCGGTCGGGACGTCCGACGTGGTGGTCGCCGACGACGACGGCGCGGTCTTCCTGCCCGCGGACCGGCTCCCGGAGCTGCTCACCCTGGCCGAACGGATCCGGGACACCGAGCGCCGGCAGGCGGACCGGATCCGCAGCGGCGAGTCGCTGCGCGACCAGCTGCGGATGACCGAGTTTGTCGAGCGGCGGAACAGCGAGCCGGGCTTGACCTTCCGCGCGCACCTGCGGGAGATCGGCGGCGCCGTCGAGGAGTAGCGCCAAGGGGTACGCGAGTCCCCCGGCCGCCGGCACGGTCACGCCGGTGCCGGTTCCTCCCCCGGCTCGGTGAACCGGTCGACCAGCGCCGCGAGGCAGACCCCGAGCAAGGTCCACTCGCGTCCGCCCTCCTCGGGGAGCCGGACGGACGGATGCCCGTCGCCGGTGGCGGTCTGCACCCCGAAGCCCTCGACGACCGCGGTGAAGGCCGCGCACAGGTGCTCCATGGTGAACGGCGGCCGCAGTCGCCGGCCGAAACGCTGCATCATCCGGCCGTACAGGTCGCCGAACGAGGCCACGGCGTCCTGCCGGCGTTCCGCGGCGGCCCGCAGCAGGCTGGGTTGGCGGTATGCGGCCGCCCGCAGCGCCAGGGTGACCAGGATGCCGACGTCCTCGGGCATCCGCTGCACGTTCGCCTCCGCCCCGGCCCGGAGCACGTCGGCCAGCGAGCCGCCCGACCGCACCACCGGTGCGATCGCATCGGTGGTCTTGGTCATCAGCGACCGGTCGCGCCACCGCAACGCGGCGATCGCCAGGTCGTCGTGGAAGTCCCGCTGATCGGACCACAGCCGGTAGGCGGCGCCCGTGGTGAGCCCGGCGCGGGCCACCACGTCGCTCAGCCGGATGTGCAGCACCCCGGCCGCCGGACCCTGCTCGTGCAGCAGTCCCACCGCGGTGTCCAGCAGGAGTTGCCGGGTCTCCGCCGCCGACCGTCGACCCATCGGCCGAGGGTAGGTCGCGGGAGGCCGGCCGCACCGGGAACACGCCTCGCGCCGGCCGCGAAAGAATAATTTACTTATCCACCGCCGATCTTGACCGGCCGGCGGCCGTACACCCATTGTCTGTGTGTCGCAGCAATTCCGGCGCCCCGACAGAGGAGTCCCCGTGCGGATCTGGCAACGAGCAGTCATCATCCCGGCCCTTGCCCTGGCGCTGCTGGGCGGGTCGGTCACCGCGGCGGAGGCCGCGCCGAGCCGCGCCACCCTCAAGGCCGCAGCGAGCAAGGTCGAGTACGAGACCGTCGGCGGCAGCAACTACGGGCACTACAAGAAGAAGTACCCGACCCAGCTGAACTGGACCAAGGACGGCTGCAGCGTGCCGAAGGCCGTCTGGATCAGCCCGGCGCTGGCCCTGGTCCTGGCCCACTACAGCGGTGTGTTCAAGGCGTCGTGCGACCGCCACGACTTCGGCTACCGCAACTACGGCAAGGCCTCCGGCCCCGGCGTCCGGCCGAAGTTCGACCCGACCCGCGCGCGCAAGAACTCCATCGACAGCCGGTTCCGCAGCAACATGAGGGTCCAGTGCCAGCGCGAGTACGGCAGCTGGTGGGAGATTGGTGCCAAGGAGGCCTGCTACAAGGCGGCCGACGTCTACTACACCGCCGTCAGCCTCGGTGGGGACAAGGCGTTCTTCGGCTGAGTGACCGGCGGCCGAAAGGCCGCGACAGCCGCCGCTGCCCGGTGGGATCGCCCGATCCCACCGGGCAGTTGCCGTCCGGGCGCCGACGAGCCGGGGTGAGGCGGTCGGGCGGCACCAGCGGTCCCGGGTCCCGCGCCGCGGGGGCATGATCGACCGCGGGCAGGTCACCGGTCCTGCCGCACCGACAGCAGGGAGCGGACAGCGATGAGCGTGCACGACTTCACCGTCACCACCGCGGAGGGCACCGACTCGTCGCTCGCCGACTACCGCGGGCGCGTGCTGCTCCTGGTCAACGTCGCCAGCCGGTGCGGACTGACCCCGCAGTACACCGGACTGGAGCAGCTGCAGGAAGACCTCGGCGAGCGCGACCTGCAGGTGCTCGGCTTCCCCTGCAACCAGTTCGGCGGCCAGGAGCCGGGCAGCGACGCCGACATCCAGACCTTCTGCAGCACCACCTACGGGGTCACCTTCCCGGTCCTGGCCAAGATCGAGGTCAACGGCGACCACGCCCACCCGCTGTACGGCCACCTGCGCACCGAGGCGCCGCGCGACCTCGACGCCGACGGCCGCCCGCTGCGCGGATTCGACGGCGAGTACCCCACGACGGACGACATCGCCTGGAACTTCACCAAATTCCTCGTCGACCGGGACGGCGCCGTCCTCGCCCGCTTCGGACCGTCCGTCACCCCGGACCAGCTGCGGCCCGCGGTGGAGCGGGCGCTGGCCGGCTGACCGGTCGGGTGCCCGGCGCGGATCAGCGCGCGGGCGACCCGCCCGTCCCCGACCGGGACTCCCAGGCGTGCAGCAGATCACGGAGCAGGGCGTCCAGCCGGCGGCGGTCCGCGGCACCGAGCACGCCCAGCAGCTCCTCCTCGCGGGCGACGTGCTCGGTCACCGCCCGGTCCACCACGTCCAGCCCCGCAGCGGTGAGCGTGACCAGCATGCTGCGCCGGTTCGCCGGATCCAGCCGGCGCGTCAGCGCACCGGCCGCCTCCAGCCGGTCCAGCCGATTGGTCATCGCGGCCGCCGACAGCATCAGGCCGCGGGCCAGCGCCGACGGCGTCAGCGTGTAGGGGTCGCCGGCCCGCCGCAACGCGGCGAGCACGTCGAACTCGCCGATCGACAGGCCGAACCGGGCGAAGGTCTCGCCGATCAGCGGCGTCGCGACGCCCGCCAGCCGGCCGAGCCGGGCGAAGGTCGCCATGGCATCCAGCGGCAGGTCCGGTCGGACCCGTCGCCACTGCTCGACGTTGCGGTCGACCGCGTCCTCGGTCCGCTCGGTCGCCACGGCGCCATCGTACGTCTGCTCGAATTGTTTGACGTCGAAGACTTCGACACCGTACAGTGTCGTCGCGAGCATCCGTCCGGTCGAGAGAGGTGCCCCGATGATCCGGCTCAGTGTCGAGAGAGTCGTCGCAGTACCGGCGGTCGCCGTGTGGCAGGTCCTCGCCGACTACCACTGCGACGCGCAGTGGCGCGCCGGGGTGAGGTCGATGACCGTCGAGCCGAGCGGCATCGCCGCGCCCGGGGCGCGCACCGACGAGCGGTACCGGTTCGCCGGGCGCACGACCCGCAACATCGGCGAGGTGCTCGACGTGCAGACCGGTCCCGCGGTGTCCCGGCTGCGCTGGCGGACGACGGCCGGGACGGACGCCGACGGCGAGCGGCAGGTGCGCGCCACCGGCGCGGACAGCTGCCGGGTGCTGCTCGTCCTGCGGATCCGACTGCACGGCGCCGAGATCCTGCTGGCTCCGCTCGTCCGGCTGCTGATGGCCGGCCGCCTGCGGGGCGACCTCGCGCGCCTGGCAGCACTCACCGCCGCCGCGGTGCCGGCCGCGCGCTGAGCACGAGCCGCCGGGCGGTCAGTCGCCGAGCAGCCGGCCGATCGGCCCGTCGTCCAGGTGTCGCAGGATGTCGTCCGGGCTGTCGAAGACGTCCACCGCCTTGGCGCTGCGCAGCTCCTCCTCGGCGACACCACCGCTCCGGACGCCCAGGAAGGTGATGCCGGCCTTGTCGGCGGACTGGCCGTCCCAGATGGAATCGCCGATCATCACCGCGCGGTCCGCCGACACCCCCGCCCGCTCCAGCGCCACCTCGAGGATGTCCGGCTCGGGCTTGGCGGTCTCGATGTCCTCGTCCGAGGTCACCACCGAGATCCACTCGTCCGCGTCCAGCAGTGGCAGCAGCAGTTCCAGCTCGTTCTGCGGCGCCGACGTCGCCAGCACCACCTGCAGCCCGCGCCGTGCGACCTCCCGCAGGAGCTCCCGGGTGCCCTGGAACAGCCGCAGCCGGTCGCCCAGACCCTCGTAGCGGGCCTTGTGCTGCTCCTTGGCATCGTCGCCCAGCTCGTCGACGCGGTCGCCGAGCAGCGCCGCCAGCAGCTTCTTGGAATCCAGTCCGATGGCCCGGTGGATGCGCCAGGTGTCGACCGGAGTGCCGAGCACCTCGAACGACTCGGACCACGCCTGGATGTGCAGGTAGTTCGAGTCGACGAGGGTGCCGTCGATGTCGAACAACACCGCGGGCCGTCCGGTCGCGTCCGTGGCCATGCCGGGCCTCCCTGCTTGCCGGGCGCCCGTGCGGGGCACCGAGAGCGTGCGTCACCCTTCATTACCCGCGGCGAAGAGAGGGCACACCCATGACCACCCCCACCAGCAGCCACGCCGGCAACAGCTTCTCCCCGAGGGCGGCGATCGTCGTCGGGTCGGACTCGGGCATCGGCAAGGCGACCGCCGTCGCCCTGGCAGAAGCGGGGATGGACGTCGGCATCACCTGGCACGACGACGAGCAGGGCGCCCGGGACACCGCCCGCGAGGTGGAGGGCAAGGGCCGCCGGGCGTTCGTCGCCCGGCTGGACACCACCGACCTGGAGGGCAGCCAGCAGGTGGTCCGCGACCTCGCGGAACAGCTGGGCCGCCTCGACGTGCACGTCCAGGCGTCCGGGACGGGCGCCAGCACCAAGCTCGTCGACCTCACCCTGGACGAGTGGCGGTCCGTGGTGGCCACCGACCTGGACGGCGCGTTCGCCTGCATCCAGCAGGCGGCGAAGCTGATGGTGGCGCAGGGCAGCGGCGGCCGGATCATCGGGATCACCAGCGTGCACGAGCACCAGCCACGGGTCGGCTCCAGCGCCTACGACGCGGCCAAGCACGGCCTGGGCGGCCTGCTGAAGACCGCCGCTCTCGAGCTCGGCCAGGACGGCATCACGGTCAACGCCGTGGCCCCGGGCGAGATCGCCACCCCGATGACCGGGCAGGAGGACGAGAACCCGCGCGTTACCAAGCGTCCCGGCGTCCCGCTGGGGCGCCCCGGCGACGCCTGGGAGATCGCTGCCGTGGTGGCCTTCCTGGCCTCGCCGGCCGCCGGCTACGTCACCGGCGCATCCTGGCCGGTCGACGGGGGCATGCTGCAGATGGGCCCGCAGGCCGGGTCGCACATCGAGTCCGACGACTGGCGCGAGCGCTGAGCGCCGTCGTCACGGGCGGTCGGCCGCCGGCAGCAATCCGATCGGGACGACCAGCGGGGCACCGGACGTCGGGTCCGCCATGACGTGGGCCCGCAGGCCGAACACCGCGCCGACCAGCTCGGGCGTCAGGACCTGCGCGGGCGGTCCCTCGGCCACGATGCGGCCGTCCCGGACGGCCAGCAGGTGATCGGCGTACCGGGCCGCCTGGTTCAGGTCGTGCAGCACCATGGCCACCGTCGTGCCGCGCGCGTGCAACTGCCGTACCAGCTCGAGGACCTCGATCTGGTGGGCGATGTCGAGGAAGGTCGTCGGTTCGTCCAGCAGCAGGATGTCGGTCTCCTGCGCCAGCGTCAGTGCGATCCAGACGCGCTGGCGCTGGCCGCCGGAGAGCTGGTCCACCGGACGGTCCGCGAGGTCCAGGGTTCCGGTGAGCTCCAGGGCACGCACCACGGCGTCCTCGTCGGCCCGGGACCAGCGACGCAGCACGCCCTGTCGCGGGTACCGGCCACGGGCGACCAGGTCGCCCACCGTCATGCCGTCCGGGGCGGTGGGTGACTGCGGCAGCAGGCCCACCGCCCTGGCGACCTCGATCGTCGGCATCCGGAAGATGTCGCGGCCGTCGAGGACGACCCGGCCGCCGACCGGCCTGCGCAGCCGGGCCAGCCCGTGCAGCAGGGTGGACTTCCCGCTGGCGTTCGCGCCGATGATCGCGGTGACCGCGCCCGTGGGGACGGCCACGTCGACGCCGTCGAGCACCACCCGCGGGCCGTACGCCACCCGCAGCCCTTCCGCCGCCAGCCGTGGCGGCCGCGGTCCCGTACCGTCCGCCGGCGCCGGACGCTCTCCGTGCAGCTCCTCCCGGGCCTGGACTGCGGACGCGGACATCAGCGGATCCCTCTCGATCTCAGCGGGCGGGGGGTGCGGGACCGCAGCAGCACGGCCAGCAGGTACGGGGCGCCGGCGAGGGCGGTGAGGACGCCGACCGGCACGTCGATCTCGCCGAACAACGTGCGCCCCGCCAGGTCGGCGATCAGCACGGCGAGAGCACCGCACAGCGCCGCGGGCAGCAGCGCGAACCCGGGCCGCCCGGTCACCGCGCGGCCCAGCGGTGCGGCGATCAGGCCGACGAACGACAGCGGCCCGGCGATCGACACGGCCAGCGCCGCGAGCAGCGCCGCGACGCAGACCGACGCGAACCGGGCGCGCTGCACCGGGACGCCGACCGCGGCCGCGGTCGAGTCGTCCAGCTCGAGCAACGGCATCCAGCGCAGCAGCAGCGGGGTTGCGGCGAGCAGCAGCACCACCGTGACCGTGGCGACGGCGACGTCGCCCCAGTCGGCCCCGGACACGCTGCCGGTGAGGAAGAACAGCACCCGCTGGGTCTGCAGCGCGGGGCGGATGGTGAGCAGGTACGACGTCACCGCGGTGGTCAGTGCGGCCACGCCGATCCCGACCAGGATCAGCCGCTGCCCGCTGACCCCGCGCCGCCAGGCGAACAGGTACAGGAACGCCGCGGCCCCGGCCGCACCCACCAGGGCGAGCGGGCCGGCCGCGACGTCGGTCAGCCCCAGTCCGAGCACGGCCACGGCCACGGCCGTGGAGGCGCCGCCGCTGATGCCCAGCAGGTCGGGGCTGGCGAGCGGGTTGCGGGTCAGCGACTGGAAGATCGCTCCCGACACGCCCAGCGCGGCACCGACCACCACCGCGCACAGCGCCCGCGGCGCGCGCAGGTCGCGCACGGCGAAGACCGCGCCGGCGTCGCCGTGGCCGGTCAGCGCCGGCACGATGTCGGCCCAGGCCACCGGCGACTCGCCGACGGACAGGCTCCACACGGCCAGGCCGGTGAGCAGCGCGGCGAGCCCGGCTGTGGCGGCCAGCGCCCGCGGACGCCGGGCGGGCGGCGGCAGCCGGTGCCGCCGCCCCGGCGTCCCCACGGGACCGGCGGGACCGACCGGCCGGATCGGCGCCGCCGTCACCGGGCCACCGCCCGGCGGCGGGCGAGCACGAGCAGCACCGGCACGCCGATCACCGCGGTGAGCACACCGACCGGCACCTCGGACGGCGGGTGCACCACGCGGCCGACGACGTCCGCCGCCAGCAGCAGGCACGGACCCAGCACCGCCGACAGGGCCAGCACCCGGCGGTGGTCCGGACCGGTGAGCAACCGGGCCAGGTGCGGGACGGCCAGGCCGACGAAGCCGATCGGCCCGGCCAGGGCGACCGACGCGCCGCACAGCGCCACCACGCCGGCCACCGCCAGCACCCGGGTCCGCCCCGTCCGCTGACCCAGCCCCCGGGCCGCCTCGTCGCCGAGCGCCAGGGCGTCGACGCCGCGCGCCGTCACGACGACCAGCACCGCGCCGACCAGCAGCACCGGCCCGGCGGTGGCCAGCGTGCCGAGATCCCGCCCGGAGACCGCGCCCACCTGCCAGACGCGCAGCTGGTCGAACGTGGTGCTGTCGCGCAGCGACAGGAGCTGGATGACCGCGGTGGCCAGCGCCGTGACGGCCATGCCGGCCACCACCAGGGTGACCCCGCTCTCGCCGCTGCCACGCCGGCCACCCCGGGCGCCGAGCGAGGAGAAGGTCACCACCAGGGCGGCCACCACGGCCGCGCCGACCAGCGCGCCGGTCACGTACCCGGCGGGCGTCGAGATCCCGAAAAGCTGGATGGACAGCACCACGGCCAGCGCCGCACCGGCGTTCACCCCGAGCAGGCCCGGGTCGGCCATGGGGTTCCGGCTCACGCCCTGCAACACCGCTCCGGACACGGCCAGCGCGGCCCCGGTGAGGACGGCCAGCACCGTGCGCGGGATCCGCAGCTGCCACACGATCACCGCGTCGATGGACGTCCGGTCGCCACCGAACAGGCTGTGCCACAGCGCCTCGGGCGCCACGAACCGGGACCCCACGGTGACACTGGCCACACCGCAGGCGAGCAGCACCGCCAGCGCCGTGACCAGCAGCGACATCTGCCGGCGGCGCCCGGATCGGCGACGGGACCCGCCGGGGACCGCGAGCGGCCGTGCGGCCGGCGGGTCGGTGGTCGTTGCGGTCATCGTCAAGCCTCTGATTAGGTTAGGCGAGCCTTACCGCAGCACCGTAACCCACGCCGTCCCCGGAGGAGAACCCATGCCCGCACCGCGAGCCCTGTCCCGCCGAGAGCTGCTGCGTGCCGGAGCACTGGCCGCCGTGGGCGGCGTGGCGGCGGCGTGCGGCTCGTCCGGTGCGGCCGGGGCGGCCGGCGGCAGCAGCGCGGCCACCACGGGCGCCACCTCGACGGCCGGCACCCCCGGTGCGTCCCCGTCGGCCGGTGCGAGCGCGGCCGGCACCGCGGCCACCTCAGCAGCCGCATCGGCAGCGGCGTCCGGAGCTGCGTCCGGATCTGCGGCCGGGTCCGGCTTCCCCGTGACGATCACCCACAAGTTCGGTACGACGACGGTTCCTGCGGCGCCGCAGCGGGTGCTGTCGCTGGGCTACACCGACCACGACCCGCTGCTCGCCCTGGGCATCGTGCCGGTCGGGGTGATCCAGTGGATCCCGGAGTGGAAGCGCGGCGTCGGACCGTGGGCGGAGCCGCTGCTGAAGGGGACGACGCCAGCCCTGTTCGGCTACGAGCTGGACTTCGACAAGGCGGCGTCGCTCGAGCCGGACCTGATCCTGAACATCGGGTTCGACCCCGACCAGAAGACCTACGACCGGTTGTCCGCCATCGCGCCGACCATCGCCCCGCCGGCCGGTGTGAAGCCCTACGGCGTCGCCTGGGAGCAGATGACCGACCTGGTCGCCACCGCGGTGGGCCGCAAGGCCGACGGCCAGCGGTTGATCGCCGACACCAAGGCCCGGGTGGCCGAGGCCGCCGCCGCGCATCCCGGCTTCGCCGGAAAGACGTTCAGCATCGCCGGCACCTACCAGGGCCAGATCTCGTACTACCAGAAGACCGACATCCGCAACCAGCTGATGCGCAGCCTGGGCTTCGAGGACACGCCGTTCGTCGCCCAGCAGGATCCCGAGGACTTCTTCGCGTCGCTGTCGCCGGAGCAGGCCACGTCGCTGGACGCCGACCTGATGATCTTCTTCGGCGAGGCCGGCACCACGCAGGCCAGCGTCCTCAAGGCCTACCCGACGCTGGCGACGCTGCCGGTGGTCGCGGACGGCAGGATGCTCTTCATGACCGACAGCAAGACGACGATGGCGTTCTCCGCGTCGTCGGTGCTGTCCATCCCGATCGCCCTGGAGGCCGTCGTGCCGGCCGCCGCGAAGGTGCTGTGAGCGCAATGACGGTCACCCTCCCGCCGCCCGCCCGTCCCGACCTGCGGCCCGCCGTCGAGCCCGCCTACCGTGTCTTCGACGTCCGCGTCCAGCGCGTCCGCCCGCTCGGTCACAGCTTCGTCCGGATCACGCTGTCCGGCCCCGACCTGCAGCACTTCGCCGACAACGGGGACGACCAGCGCATCAAGCTCGTGCTGCCGCTCACCGATGGCGGTACGGACGGCTACGAGCGATTCCCCAGGGACCTGGACTGGTACGCCGCCTGGCGCTCGCTGCCCGACGAGCGGCGGAACCCGTTGCGCACCTACACCGTCCGCGCCGTCCGGCACTGCGGCACGACGGGGTGCGAGGTGGACGTCGACATGGTGCTGCACGGCCTCGAAGGGCCGGCCTCCCGCTGGGCGTCCGCGGCGCGGGCGGGGCACCGGCTGCTCGTCGTCGGGCCGAACCGGCGGTGCAGCGGCGACACCCGCGCCGCGGCCTGGGCGCCGCAACCGTCGGCGCGCTGCGTCCTGATCGGCGCGGACGAGACCGCGGTGCCGGCCGCGGCCGCCATCCTGGAAGGGCTGCCCGCCCACGCCACCGGCGTCGCCGTGCTCGAGATCCCCTCGTCGGACGACCGTCTCCCGCTGTCGCACCCCGCGGGCGTGCACGTGCGGTGGTTGGTGCGGGACGGCGCGCCCGGAGTCCGGCTGGCGGACGCTGTTGTACAGGAGGTCTCGACGCTGCTGCCCCGCGCGTCGCGACATCCCCGGCTGGACGGCGGTTGCGACGCGGCCGACACCGAGATCGTCTGGGAGGTGCCGGACACCCGGGCGGCTGCCACGGAGTCCCCGCTGTACGCCTGGCTGGCCGGAGAGGCGCAGGCCATCACGGCGCTGCGCCGCCGCCTGGTCCGCGACCTGGGCATGGACCGGCGCTCGGTGGCCTTCATGGGCTACTGGCGGCAGGGCCGCGCCGAGTGCTGATCCACCGTCCACTCCGGAGCGGCCGGCCGCCGGCCATGCCCGCCTGACCCGCGGCGGCCGAGCGGCGGCGCGCCGTCATCCCCGGACGGGACCGCCCCGTCCCGTCGATCCGTCGGCGGTCCCGTCGGGGGTCCCGTTTCGAGCTTCGTCGGCGGTCCCGTCTGGAGTCTCGTCGGCAGTCCCGTCCGCACTGCCGGCCGCGTCGGTCCCGTCCGCTCCACCGACCACCGGGTCGGCACCACCCCGCCGACCGGCCACCGTGGACACCACCCGGGTCAGGGACGGCGCCGTCGGTGTCGACCCGAAGCCGAACCGCACCGGCGGCTCGACCGGTCGAAGCTCACCGAGGTCGCGGCCCTCGAACCGCCCGGACAGCTCGATGATGCGGTGCAGGTCCAGGGCTCCGTACCACTCGCGGCGGTCGTTGCCCGCGGTGCCACGGGTGCGGACGCCGGGCAGGATGCGGCGGGCGATCGGATCGAGCACCGTGGCCCACCAGCGGGCGCGGGCCAGCGGCCGCGGCACCGCCCGCAGCAGCAGGCCGAGCAGCGGGCGCCGGCCGACGGTCCACTGCAGTTCCAGGTCGGGGCCGGTCACCGTCCACCGCGCGCCGCGGATCGTCACGGTGGTCGGCCCGACGCGGACCTCGTCGAAGCGGTAGGTCGCCGCGATGAACCCGGCCGCCGCGCCGGTCGGTGCGAGCAGCACCCGGTGGCCGTCCCGCCGCTCCACCATCATGTCGACGAGCAGCCCGAACGGGGACCGGGGCCAGAGGCCCACCACGAACCGGGTGCCCTCCGCCGTCCCCATGCCGGCGATGGCGCCGTCGAACCTGAGCATCCCGCCAGGGTAGGTCGGGCCGGCAGTTGTCCGGCTGTCACCGGACGCCGAGATGTAACAGCACTTGTATAAGTGCTGTTATATTGTTCCGATGACCGACCTGCCCGACCCCAGCGAAGAAGGTGCCTGGCGCGAGCTGCGGCTGCTCCAGGCCGAGATGGACGCCGACATCGCGCGGCTCTACGAGGAGGCCGCCATCCCGGGCATCCGCCCGAGCTTCGTGGGCGAGCTCCTGCGGCTGCACCACCGCGGACCGATGACGATCGGCGAGCTCGCCGCGTCGCTGGATCGCACCCACTCGGCCGCCAGCCAGAAGGTGGCAGCGCTGCGCGCGGCCGGCCTCGTGCGCACCGTCCCCGGCGCCGACGCCCGCAGCAAGCGGGTGGTGCTGACCCAGCGGGCGGAGGCCATCGTCGACCGGCTGGCCGCCGAGTGGCGCGCCACCGAGGCGACCGTCGCCGAGTTGGAGGCCGAGATCCCGTACCCGCTACAGCAGGTGGTGCGCGATCTGCGGACGGCGCTGGCGCGGCGCAGCTTTCACGACCGCATCCTGGACCGTCTCCGCGAGGACCCGGCATGGCATTCCGACACGCATTGATCGACCTCACGCCGCTGAGGATCTCGCCCGCGTTCCGGCGGTTGTGGTTGGGCCGCAGCGCCTCCGGCTTCGGGTCGCAGATGACCCAGGTCGCCGTCCTGCTGCAGATCTGGCAGCAGACCCGCAGCACGGTCTGGACCGGGCTGGCCGGCCTGGCGCAGGCCGTGCCGATCCTGGTCCTGGGACTGGTCGCCGGCACCATCGTCGACCGCACCGACCGGCGGCGGTTCTACCTGGTCACCACTACGGGACAGGCGCTGTGCTCCGCGGCGCTGGCGGCGCAGGCCCTGGCCGGCGGCTGGCGGCCGCCGGCCGTGCTCGCGGTCGTGGCACTGCAGTCGTGCTTCGTGGCCGGCGGCGGGCCGGCCTCCAGGACCTTCCTCCCCCGGCTGCTGCCCGCCGACAAGGTCCCGGCAGGACAGGCGCTGCAACACCTCTCGTTCCAGGCGGCGATGCTCGGGGGGCCGGCGCTCGGTGGCGTCATCGCGGGCGGGTTCGGGCTCGCCGCCTGCTACCTGGTCGACGCGGTGAGCTTCGGGCTGGCATTCCTCGGCGCGCGGGGACTCCCCGCCATGCGGCCCACCGGCGAGCCGGCCCGCGCCGGACTGCGCGGCGTCGGGGACGGACTGCGGTTCCTGGCCGGCCACCGCACCGTGCGCGGCGCGCTGCTCACCGACCTGGCGTCCACGGTTCTCGCCATGCCGATCAGCCTGTTCCCCGCCGTGAACGCGGAGCGCTTCGGGGACGACCCGCGGACGCTGGGCCTGTTCCTGAGCTCCATCGCGGTGGGTGGCGTGCTGGCCGGTGTGTTCTCCGGGCACTTCACCCGGGCGCGACGCCAGCAGCGGGTGATGTTCGCCGCCGCCGCCCTGTGGGGCCTGGCGCTGGCCGCGTTCGGCGTGGTGGACCAGGCCTGGCTGGGGCTGGGCTGCCTGGTGGTGGCGGGAGCGGCGGACACGGTGGCCGTGGTGGCGCGGGGCGCCCTCGTCCAGCTGCACACGCCGGACGAGCTGCGCGGCCGGGTGGCGTCCGCGGAACAGATGGTCGGCCAGGCGGGCCCGGACGTCGGCGACATGCGGGCCGGCCTGGTGGCCCGCTGGACCTCACCGGGGACCGCCCTGCTCACCGGCGGGCTGGCCTGCGTGGCCGTCGTGGCGGCGCTCGCGCTCACCGCCCACACCGGCGGCCGGGCAATGCCTCCGGGCGGCGCCTCCACAGCGGACGCCGCCGCCGAGGACCCGGACAGCCACCGGGCGACCGCCGGCTGAGCCCGCCGGGCACGCGCCGGTCAGTACCGGACCAGCAGCCCACCGTCCTGCGGGTCGATCCGTACCGCGGTCAGGTCGGCGACGGTGTCGGCGTCCAGTGACGGGTAGGTGGTGCGCAGCCCCAGCACCGGGCACCCGGCCGCCCGCGCCGCCGCCACGCCGGCGGGCGCGTCCTCGACGACCAGGCAGCGGGACGGGTCCCGGTGCAGCGCCGCGGCACCGAGCAGGAACGGCTCAGGGTCCGGCTTGCCGGTGGTGACGTCGTCGGCGGTCACCATCGCGACCGGCGCCGGCAGCCCGGACCCGGCCATCCGGGCGGCCGCCAACCGGCGGCCCCCGCTGGTCACCACCGCCCACCGGTCGGCCGGCAGGCCCGCAAGCAGCTCGGCGGCCCCCGGCGTCGGTACCACCGACCCCGCTTCCGCCACCTCGCCCTCGCTCACCACCCGGTGCAGCTCGTCCAGCCGGTCCTCGGACAGGTCCGGGGCGCGCATCCGCAGCACCTGGCGGGCCGGGATGCCGTGCAGGTCGCCGATCAGATCCTCGCCCGGCCGGCCGAGCAACCGGGCGATCACCGCCCAGTTGCGGTGGACGCTGGCGGTGCTGTCGACCAGCGTGCCGTCCAGGTCGAACAGCACGGCATCGACCGTCAGCGTGGTCACCGTCGAGATCTCCGATCGGTCTGCGGTGCCCACGCCGGTCAGCCGGCGGGGCGGGAGGCGGGAACCGGGACCTGGCTGGACTCCCGGACGACGAGCGTCACCGGCAGCACCAGCTGCCGCTTCAGGCGGCGCCCCGGCGACTCGATGCGCTGGAACAGCCGCTCGGCCGCCACCCGGCCGAGCGCCGCCGGATCCTGGTCGACGACCGTCACGGACGGCCGCAGGGCGGCCGCCATCGGGAAGTCCCCGAAACTGACGAACGCCAGGTCCGTACGGGCGCGTCGGTGCAACTGCGCGAGCACCGCCTGCGACGTGAGCGAGTCGGACGAGAAGATCGCGGTCGGTGGCCGGTGCAGGCCCAGCAGCGCGTCGAGCACCTCGGTCGCCGTCGCGGCCTGGGGCCCGTCCAGCGGTCGTTCCAGATCCGGATCCGCCGGCAGCCCGGCCTCGGCCAGCGCCGATCGGTAGCCCTCCAGCCGCCGTGCCGTGGTGGCCACCGAGCGGCCGCGCCCGACGAACGCCACCCGCCGGTGCCCCTGCTCCACCAGGTGGCGGACGGCCGTCCCGGCACCCCCGAAGTCGTCCTCGACCACGCTGTCCGCGACGGCGCGGCGCGGCGGCCGGTCGACGAACACGACCTCGGTGTGCTCCTGCCACGGCCGCAGGTAGCTCTGGTCGGCGGCGGTCGGCGCGAGCAGCAGGCCGGTGACGTGCCGGCGCAGCAGCGACTCCACCGCAGGGCGCTCGAGGTCGGCGTCACCGCCGAGAGTGGTGACCAGCACGGCGGAACCGGCCATCCGCGCGTGCTCGGCGACGGACTGCACGACGGCCCCGAAGAAGGCGTCGGCGATGTCCGGCACCGCGACGCCGATCGCCCGGTCCCGCCCGGTGCGGAACGTCCGGGCCAGCATGTCCGGGACGTACTGCAGGTCGGCGATGGCCTGCTCGACCCTGGTCCGCACCTCGGCCGAGACGTACCGGTCGCCGTTCACCACCCGGGACACGGTCTTCCCGCTGACCCCGGCCCGGGCCGCGACGTCGCGCATCGTGGTCACCGGCACCTCCGTCCCGGGTCGCGGGTCGATCTGTCACCGGTGACAGTAGACGACACCCGCTCTTTCTGTCACCGGTGACAGAGGCCGTGCTCTACGCTCGGGGCCAGCACGGCCGGGCGCTGCACCGTCCGGGCCGACCGGTACCGCGACAGAGAGGTCAGGCCGATGAGAGCCGTCCACTACGACGCCGCCCGGAGCTTCCGGGTCGCCGACGTGCCGACGCCCACGCCGGGGCCCGGCCAGGTGCTCATCAAGGTGCTGCAGGTCGGGGTGTGCGGCACCGACCTGCACATCCACAACGGCGACTTCAACGCGGTCTTCCCGCTCATCCCGGGACACGAGATGGTCGGCACCGTCGCCGGACTGGGCGCGAACGTGGACCGCTTCCGGGTGGGCGAGCAGGTCACCGTCAACCCGAACGTGTACTGCGGGCACTGCGACTTCTGCCTCGCCGGCCGGCTCATCCTGTGCCGCAACGCCAAGGGCCTCGGGGCGAACACCGACGGCTTCTTCGCCGAGTACGCCAGCGTCGACGCCGACCTGGTGTTCTCGGTCGACGGGATCGACCCCGACACCGCGGTCTTCACCGAGCCGTCGGCCTGCGCCATGCACGGGCTGGAGACGCTGCAGGTCCGCCCGGGCAGCAGCGCGCTGGTGATCGGTGCCGGGCCGACCGGCCTGCTGCTCGCCCAGCTGATCGCCACCGGCGGGGCCGCGTCGGTGACGGTCGCCGGGCCGACCGCGTTCAAGCTGGAGACCGCGCGGGGTCTGGGCATCGAGAACACCGTGCTGATCCCGCGCGACGACGCGGCCGCCGCCACCGAGGCGTTGCTGGCCGCCTCCCCCGGCGGCGACGGGTACGACGTGGTGGTGGAGGCCACCGGGGCCACCACGGTGGGCGACATGTGCGTCCCGCTCACCCGCAGCGGCGGCACCGTGCTGATCTACGGGGTGACCCGGGCGGACGAGACCATGACGTTCGCCCCGTTCGACGTGTTCCGCCGCGAGATCACCATCAAGGGCTCGTTCGCCGAGATGACCTCGTTCGGCGCGGCGATCGCGGCGCTGCGCGCCGGCAGGGCACGTACGGACGGGATCATCACCCACCGGTTCCCGCTCGAGGAGTACGGCACGGCGCTGGAGACCCTGGCGCGGGACAAGACCGCGCACAAGGTGGTCATCACCCTCTGACCCGATCCTCGTTGCGCGCCCGGCGGCGCCGTCACGAGGCCAGGAAGGCCGCCCGGTCGACCCGGGCTGCCCGGTCGTCCGCGACGTTGTGGTCGCAGTCGTACTCGCGCCACTGCCGCGGCTCGGCGGCCGCCTCGTACAGCCGACGCGCCTCCCCGGTCGGTACGACCGGGTCGTGCCGACCGTGCTGGAAGAGCAGCGGCGCGCTGCTGTGGGCAACGTACCGCGCCGCGTCGAACCAGTCGATGGCCGCCGTGTCGGCGTCGGTCCACGGCAGCCCGCTCGCCTCCCGCTGCCCGCGGCCGATCCGCAGCATCGTGCCCGCACCGAACGACATCACCACCACCCGACGCAGCCGCGGTTCCACCGCGGACAGGTAGGCGCCCTGGCCGCCGCCGGCGCTGTGGCCGACGTACGACACGTCGCGCGGCGCGCCGACCCACTCCAGCAGCACCGTCAGGGCGCGTCGCAGGGTGAGGACGGCGTCCCGGATGCCGGCGACGGCCACGTCGATGTCCGGTCCGGGCCCGGACCGCGTCACCGGCAGCAGCACCGCGGCGCCCGCCCGCGCCATCTCCGCACCGTCGTCGACGTGGAAGCGCCGCCCGTCGTCGCTGCCGCCGTGGGCGAGCACGACGCCCCGGACCGGATCCCCGCCGGCCGGCAGCACCACCGTGGCCGGCGAGGACAGCCCGTCGCGGACGTCGAACCGGATCTCGCGCCACGACAGCCCCGGGGTGGTCCACTCCCGGTCGACCCGGACGCGCAGCGGCGCCCGCGCGGGCTCGAAGAACCGCCGCGCCGCGGCGATGGTCCACGGCCCGGTGTACGGGCGGTCGGGGTCGGGGGCTTCGCGACTCATCCGGTCACCGTCGCACGGTGCGCCACCGAGTTCCGCGGTCGAGCGTGGCGCGCTCCGACCCGACCGTGGACTCCCGACCCGTGGTTGCCACGCAACACATCTTGTGCGTTTGCGAACATTCTCGCTACGATGAAGCGGTCGACGCGCAGGCCTGGCCGGTGCCCAGTCGGGCGCGCGGCGTCCCCGCCCACGGCGAAAGGTCAACGGTGCCACTCTCTTCGCTCTCCCTGCAGCTCTACAGCGTCCGCCACGCGCTGGACGAGGACATCCCCGGCACGATCGCCCGGGTGGCCGGGATCGGGTTCCGGCAGGTCGAGTCGTCCTACAAGATCCACTCGAAGGGGCGAGAGCTCCGCGACGCCATCCGCGACAACGGGCTGACGTCGCCGACCATGACCGCATCGCTGGTCGACGTGGACGTCGACCCGGTGTTCCCCATCGCGGTGGACCTGGGGGCGCACACGGTGATCGAGACCTTCGTGCCGGACCAGTTCTGGGGTTCCGTCGACGCTGTCCAGCACATCGCCGACCAGTTGAACGCGGCAGCGGCCAAGGCCGCCGACTTCGGTCTCCGCGTCGCCTACCACAACCACTGGTGGGAGCTGGAGCACCGGTACGACGGCAAGACGGCGCTCGAAGCGCTGGTCGACCGGTTGGACCCGGCAGTCCTGCTGGAGGTCGACGCGTACTGGGTCGCCGTGGGCGGACAGGACCCGGTCGACCTGGTCGGCCGGCTGTCCGACCGGGTCCACTTCCTGCACCTCAAGGACGGCCCGGTCAACCACGACAACTCCCAGCAGCGCCCCGCCGGGCAGGGGGACCTGCCGATCGAGGCGATCATCGCGGCGGCTCCCCAGCTGGAGGTCGGGGTGATCGAGTTCGACGACTACGCGGGCGACGTGTTCGACGCCGTGGCGCAGAGCTTCGCCTACCTCGACGCGCAGGTGCCGGCGTGACAGGCCCCGTCGGTGTCGGCGTCATCGGTGCCGGGACGATCAGCAACCAGTACCTGGCCAACCTCACCCGCTTCCCCGACGTGCAGGTGCACGTCGTCGCGGACCTGTTCACCGACAAGGCTGCCGAGCAGGCGGCCACCTACGGCGTGGCCGAATCCGGGCCTCCGGAGGTGGCGCTCGACCATCCGGACGTCGAAATCATCGTCAACCTCACCATCCCGGCGGCGCATGCCGAGGTGTCGATGGCGGCGCTGGGCGCCGGCAAGCACGTGTGGACCGAAAAGCCGTTCGCGCTGGACCGCGAGACCGGTCGGCAGCTGCTGGAGAAGGCGGACGCGGCCGGGCTGCGCATCGGCGGGGCGCCGGACACCGTGCTCGGTGCCGGCCTGCAGACCGCATTGCGGGTCATCGAGCGGGGCGACATCGGCACGCCGCTCTCGGGTCTGACGCTGTTCGAGGTGCCAGGACCGCAGGACGACCACCGCAACCTCGAGGTACTGCTCTCCCGCGGAGCCGGACCGCTGTGGGACATGGGGCCGTACTACCTCACGGCGCTGTCCCGCACCTTCGGCTCGTTCCGCTCGGTCATCGGGAACGGCCGGATCGCGCGACCCAGTCGCACCTGGTTGGTCGGCCCCAGGGCCGGTACCGAGATCGTGGCGAAGGTGCCGACGCAGGTCAGCGTGCTGGCCGACTTCGCGTCCGGGGAGACCTCGACCACCGTGCTGTCCTGGGACTCCCCCCACCGGCGCGTGGGCCACGTCGAGATCGTCGGCACGGAGGGGACGCTGGCCGTCCCGGACCCCAACAACTTCGACGGCGACCTGCGCATCCGGCACCGGGGCGACGACGACTGGACGGTCGTCCCGGCCGAGGGCCCGGTGGGTGGGCGAGGGCTGGGCGCGCTCGACATCGCCCGCTCCGTCCGAGCCGGGGTACCCCACCAGGTGCCGGGTGAGCTGGCCTACCACGTCCTGGACACGCTGTCGGCGGTCACCGAATCGATGGAGCAGCGCCGCTTCGTCCAGGTCGAGAGCACGGCTCCGCGGGCGACGTCGCTCCCGGTCGGCTGGGATCCCTACGCCCGCACGCTCTGACCGGAACACCCCCGCGACAGCCCGCCCGCTGCCCGGCCTCCTGCGGCCGGTGGCCGGCGGGCTGTCGTGCGCTCACCCCCCGGTCGCGTGCAGGTCCTCCAGGATCCGGACGCCCACGAGCGCATCCGCGGGATCGACCGGCAGCGGGCCCCGGCCGCGCACCGCGGCGGCGAACAGGCGGTAGAACTCGCGGTAGCCACCGTGCTCCGTGGGCACCGTTGCGGCGTCCTCGTCGTTGCCCAGCCGGCCCCACCGCTCCGGTTCCTCGACACCGAAGGCCGGGTCGGTCGCCGCTATGCCGGACGCCAGCTGCGACTCCTGCGGATCCAGACCCCACTTGGTGAAGGCCTGTTCCGACCCCAGCACCCGGAAGCGGAAGCCGCGCTGCGCCACCAGGGAGCTCATGGACAGGTGGGACCGGACGCCCGAGACGTGGCGCAGGGCGACGAACGAGTCGTCGTCGTTGACGGCGCCGGCGCGGTGGGTGAGCAACTCGCCGTAGTACGAGTCGACAGGTCCGAACAGCTGGACCGCCTGGTCGATGAGGTGCGCTCCGAGGTCGTAGGCGACGCCGCCGCCGTCGGCGCCGGCGGTACCGCTCTTCCAGGCAGGGCGTGGGCGCGGGTTGAGCCACTCGAAGCGGGACTCGAACCGCCAGACCTCGCCCAGCGCCCCGCTGTCCACCAGCCGACGCACGGTGCGGAAGTCCCCGTCCCAGCGTCGGTTCTGGAAGGCCGTCAGCGGGACGCCCAGTCGCGCGGCGAGGGTCAGCAGCCGCTCGACGTCGGCACTGTGCACCGCCAGCGGCTTGTCGACGACCGTGGGCAGGCCGGCCGACAGGGTGCGCTCGGCCAGCTCCGCATGCACGGGCGTCGGCGCGGCGACCACCGCGAGGTCGTAGTCGCCGGCACGGGCCAGCAGCTCGTCGACCGTACCCAGGACGGTGGCCCGCGGGTACCGCTCGCCGGCCGCCGCTGCCCGATCGGGATTGCCGGTGACGATGGCGGCCACCGTGCAGTCGGGCTCGGCCGTCAACAACGGTGCGTGGAACACGCTGCCGGCCAACCCATATCCCAGCACGGCCGCGCGGAGCGGAGCGGTCATCGGGTCGGCTGGAGCGGCAGCAGCGCCCCGACCTCACCGCCGACGCGCGCGCCGGTGCGGGCGGCGTACGCCGCGACGATCTGCTGGCAGATGCGGATGTCGTCCCTGCCCTCGGACAGCGCGGACTTCGGCGGTCGACCGTCCCGGAGCATCGCGTGGAATGCCACCAGCTGGTTCTCGAAGGCCTCGGAGATGCTGCGCCGCACCATCTTGCGTTCGGCGTCACCGTCAGGGGTGGTCACCGTCAGCTCGGTCGGCGCCTGCAGCAGGTACGGGGACGGGAAGACGAGCTCGACGGTGCCGCGGCCGTGGACCACCCGCACGGTCTCCCGGTAGGCCGGGAAGTCCGGCAGGTAGTGCCAGCCCAGGGTGTACCGGCCACCGCTGGCCAGACCGCCCTGCACCGCGATGGACGCGGGGTGCGCGCCGTGCGACATCCGGTCCCGCCCCACCTCGCGCACCGCGAACCGCGACCGCTGGCGCCAGATGTCGGCGTACTCGACCGTCTCCGGGACGGTCCCCAGGCTGCGCAGGACCGACAGGTCGTGCGCCAGGCTGCTCACCAGGGATCCGCGGTAGGTGCGCCAGAGGGCGTCGTCGGCGTCGCCCACCGCCGCCGCCCAGAGTGTCGCGTCCTCGGCGGCGTTGGCGTCGACGGCGCGCTGCGGCAGGGGTTGCGTCGACCCGACCACGCGGGCGAAGTCCAGCTGCGACGCGCCGGTGGGATGCAGCACCATGGCCTCCACCAACCGGACGTCGTCCACCTCCGCCAGCGCCTGCGCGGCGGCCGTCACCGCGGGGTCGTACTGCTTCATGTACGCCAGCAGGAGGGCCGGGTGGCCGAGGTCCGGCTGTGCGGCCAGCACCTCGTCGACCTCGGCCGTGGTGAAGGCCAGCGGCTTCTCGCAGAAGACGGCCAGCCGACGCTCGAAGGCGGCCAGCACGGCCGGCGCGTGGGATCCCCGGGACAGGATCATCACCGCGTCGAGGCCGCCGGCGTCCAGCATCGCGGTGTAGTCGGCGAACCGGCGCGATCTCTCGATCCCGTACCGGTCGCCGATGGTCTCGAGGACGTCCGGCGCCAGCTCGCAGACCGCGGCGATGCGATAGAGGTCGGAGCGCCGCGCCAGCAACGGCAGGTGGACGGCCTGCGCGACCGCCCCCAGGCCGAGCAGTCCGATCCGGATCGGTGCGCTCATCGGGCGGCCTCGGACTCCAGGCAGAACGGCATGCGCAGCACCGACTTGATGTTGCGGCCGTGCTGCATCGCCGAGAACGCCTCCTCCCACTCCTCGATCGGGTAGACGCCGCCCAGGATCCGTTCCGGGCGCAGCTGTCCGCTGGCGAAGAGCCGAAGTACGTTCTCCCACGTCGTCCAGGTGTGCGAGTAGCAGCCGTACAGGGTGACGGCCTTCTTCACCAACGGATCCAGGCTGAAGCCCAGCGGCTGCGGTCCCCACCCCACCTTGGCGATCGCACCAGCCGGTCGCACCAGCTCCATGCTCTGCCGCAAGGCCCCGCTCACGCCCGTCGCGTCGACCACCAGGTCCGCACCCAGCCCGTCGTGCAGGGTGGACAGCAGCTCGAGCGGGTCCTCCGCCGTGACGTCCACGGTGCGGGTGGCGCCCAGCTCCCGGGCGATCCCCAGCCGGTGCGCGTCGATGCCGGTACCCAGCACGACCGTGGTGGCCGCTCCCTCGAGGAGTGCCACCTGCAGGGCGTTGATGCCGATGGCTCCGGCTCCCTGGATCACCACGAGGTTGCCCGGCGCGACGTGGGCACGCTCGACCACGGCGTTGTAGGCCACCGCGTACGGCTCGGTCATCGCCGCCGTGGAGAAGTCGACCCCGTCCGGGATGCGGTGCAACACGCGCGGTTCCGCCACGACGTATTCGGCCATGGCTCCGTCCCGCTTGAGGCCGTACCCCTCCCGCCACGGGCACAGGTTGTACCGACCGGTCCGGCACAGGGCGCACACGCCGCAGATCGACGCCGCCGTCTCGCACACCACTCGGTCACCCACGACCCAGCCGGACACGCCGTCGCCGACGGCGGCGACGATGCCGGCGGACTCGTGCCCGAGGGTGACCGGCAGGACGCCCTTGCTGCTGGCGCTCTGGGAGTTGTGCCACATGTGGACGTCGGAGCCGCAGACACCCACGGTGTGGATGCGCACCAGGACCGTGCCCGGCCCGGCCGCGGGCTCGCGGACGTCGCGGACCTCCAGGGCTCCGTCCTCGTAGGCGTACTTGACCAGCGCCTTCATCGGCGAGTCTCCTTCACTGGAGGTCGTTGGGCCTGCGCCGCGCGGGGCACCTCGGCGTCCCGCACCGGTGCCGACGACCTCGCGCCCAGGAACCACGGTTCGTGCGCACACTACCAAACTTTGTTCATTCGCGATCATTTGAGTGTTACCGTTGAGGCGCGGGTCCGGCGGAGTCGCCGGCCCGCCGACACGGTGCAGTCGACGAGGAGCTGACGTGAGGATCGCGGCCTTCCCCAAGGGCGACCTGCCGGACATGGTGCTCCGGCGGACCAAGTCCGTCTTCGAGTGGATCGACGAGGCCCGGGCGCTTGGTGTCGACGGCCTCGAGCTGCACACCGGCTTCCTGTGGTCCGCCGACCCCGGATACCTGCGAACCGTCGGTGATGCCCTGGCAGCGGCCGACTTCGAGATGCCGATGATGTGCGCCTCACCGGACCTCACCCACCCCGACGCCGACGCGCGCGCCCGCGAGATCGAGCAGCAGGCCGCCGCCATGCGCGTCACCGCCCAGCTCGGCGGCCGCGGATCGACCTGCCGGGTGCTCTCCGGCCAGGCGCATCCCGGCGTGGACGTCGACCGGGGCGTCGAGTGGGCGGTCTCGGCGATCGAGTCGCTGCTGCCGCTGGCGGCCGAACTCGGCATCACGCTGGCGATCGAGAACCACTACAAGGCCAGCACGTGGGCGTACCCGGAGTTCGCCCAGCGGCCGCAGGTCTTCCGCCGGATCGTGGACGCCGTCTCCGACCGGGTGCACTTCGGCGTCCAGTTCGACCCGTCCAACGCGATCACCGCCGGGGTCGACTCCGCCGACTTCCTCGACGACGTCGTGGATCGCGTGGTCACCATGCAGGCCTCCGACCGCTACCTCGAGCCGGGCACGACACTGGACGACCTGCGCCAGGCGGACGGCACCCTCGGCTACTCCCCCGCGCTGCGCCACGGGGTGATCGGTCGGGGCCTCAACGACTACGACAGGATCTTCAGCACGCTGGTCGCCGCCGGCTACGACGGTTGGATCAGCATCGAGGACGGGGTCAACGGTTTCGCCGAGCTGAAGGCCTCCGCCGACTTCCTGCTGGACGCCCGCGACCGGTGGTTCGGCGGTTCCCGCGCCGTCGCCGTCCGATCCCACGACCGCGCCAGGGCCGAAGCCGCGCGGACGCTCACCGGTGGCACCACATCCGACGACGGCACGAGAGAGGAAACCCCATGGGCCGCTCGATCCGGGGCCTGAAGCGCTCCGACCTGGACCACGGCATCGTCCAGGTCTCGCTGGACCTCAAGAGCATGGACGACGCGCTGCGGATGGCGGCGATCGCCGTCGAGGCGGGCGCCGACTGGTTGGAGATCGGGACACCACTGGCGATGGCCGAAGGCGCCCACGCCGTACGCCGCCTGCGTCGCGAGTACCCCGACCATCCGCTCGTCGCCGATCTCAAGATCATGGACGGCGGGTACGGCGAGGCCCGGATGTACGCGGAGGCCGGAGCGGACGCCGTGGTGGTGATGGGCAGGGCCCACGACGCCACCGTGCAGCGCGTCTGCGAGGCCGGGGCGGACTTCGGGGTGCTGGTGATGGGCGACGACATGGGCGCCCCCGACCGCGTCGCCGAGGCCCGGCGACTCGAAGAGCTGGGCGTCGGCATGGTGCTGCACCACATCGGCCACGACCACCGCAACATGCACCGCGAGCTGAAACTGTCGCCGCTGACCGACCTCCCGGCGATCGTCGCGGCCACCTCGGTGCCGGTGCAGGCCGTGGGCGGCCTGTCGATCGACCAGGCCGTCGGCTGTCCGGCGATCGGGGCCGGCGTCGTGGTGTTCGGCGCGCCGCTGGCGATCGACGACGAGACGTCCTTCACGATCCCGGAGGGCGACCTGCCCCGGGTGCTGGGCGACGCCATCGACCGGGTGCACGCGACACCGGTCGCCCGGTGAGCACCGTCGGCACTGTCGGCACCGTCACCTACCGGCACTTGCACCACGCGGCGTTCACTCTGCCGCCGGGTCAGGAGGACCGGGCCCGGGCGTTCTACACCGGCGTGCTCGGTCTGACCGAGATCCCCAAGCCCGCGACGATGCGTCCCATCGGCTGCTGGTTCCGGCACGACGGCATCGAGATCCACGGCGTCCCCGACGCGGACTTCGTCCCGAACAGGCTCGGGCACCCGGCGATCGTGGTGGACGACCTGGACGCCCTGGCCGAACGGCTGGCGGCGCACGGGATCGTCGTGCAGCCGGACGACCGGTTCCCCGGACATCGGCGCTTCCACACCTACGACTGCTTCGGCAACCAGCTGGAGTTCCTGCAGCCCGTCGATCGCGAGGTGCCCGCATGACCCGTCCCGTCACGCTGTTCACCGGCCAGTGGGCCGACCTGGAGTTCGAGGAGCTGTGCCGGCTGGCCCACGACTGGGGCTTCGACGGCCTGGAACTGTCGTGCAAGACGCAGCATCTGGACGTCGACCGGGCGCTCGAGGACGAGGGGTATCTGCGGCAGCGGCTGGACGTCCTCGACCGGTACGGCCTGAAGGTCTGGGCACTGTCGAACTCGGCGCAGGGTCAAGCGGTGTGCGACGACCCGATCGACTTCCGGCACCGATCGATCGTCGGGCCCCGTACGTGGGGAGACGGTGACCCGGAGGGCGTGCGCGCGCGGGCCGCCGAGCAGATGCGCCGGACCGCGGTGCTGGCCCGACGGATCGGCGCCGAGGTGGTCATCGGCTTCACCGGATCCAAGATCTGGCGCTACGTCGCGATGTACCCGCCGGTCCCGGAGTCCGTGATCGACGAGGGTTACCAGGACTTCGCCGACCGCTGGAACCCGATCCTCGACGTCTTCGACTCCGAAGGCGTGCGCTTCGCGTTCGAGGTGCACCCGAGCGAGATCGCCTACGACTACTGGACGACCACGCGCGCGCTGGAGGCGATCGGCCATCGCCCGGCCTTCGGCCTCAACTGGGACCCGAGCCACCTGATGTGGCAGGACGTCGATCCCGTCAACTTCATCGTCGACTTCGCCGACCGCATCTACCACGTGGACTGCAAGGACACCCGCATCCGACCCCGCGACGGCCGGGCCGGACGCCTGGGCTCGCACCTGCCGTGGGGTAGCCCGCGGCGCGGCTGGGACTTCGTCTCCGCCGGACACGGCGACGTGCCGTTCGAGGATGCGTTCCGGGCGCTGGACGCCATCGGGTACCGCGGGCCGATCTCCATCGAGTGGGAGGACGCCGGGATGAGCCGCTTGCACGGGGCACCGGAGGCCCTCGCCTACGTGCGGTCGCTGTTGTGGGATCGGCCGGCGGCCCGGTTCGACTCCGTCTTCACCCAGCACTGACCCGCTCGTGCCCTGTCGGGGCGGCCGCCGGTCGGCGGCCGCCCCGGATCGATGGCCGTCAGGGCTTGAGCACGACCAGCTTGTGGTGCAGGAGTTCGTGGATCGCGTACCGGACGCCCTCCACTCCCTGCCCGGAACCCTTCACACCTCCGTAGGGCATGTGGTCGGCGCGGTACGAGGGCGGCATGTTGACCAGCACGGTGCCCGCCTCGGCGCGCCGCGCGTACTCCATCGCGGAGCCCAGATCGCTCGTGTGGATCGCCGTGTTGAGCGCGTAGTCCGACGCGTTGACCGCCTCGATCGCGGAGTTCAGATCCGGCACGACGAGCACGCTGGCGATCGGGCCGAAGGCTTCCTGGAGCACCAGCGGATCCCCGGACGCCGGTTCGGCCAGCAGGGTCGGCTGGAGCACGCCGTCCACCACGTCGCCGCCGGCGAGCAGCCGGGCGCCCGCGGCGACGGCGCGGTCGATCGACGACTTCAGCTGCTGCGTGGCGGCCGGGGTGATCATCGGACCGACGACGGTGGTCTCGCGCCGCGGGTCGCCGCTCGGAGTGGCCGCGAAGCGCTCGGCCAGTGCCGCCAGGAACTGCTCCGCGACCCCTTCGGTGACGTAGATGCGCTGCAACGACACGCACGCCTGACCCGCGTTCGTCAGTGCCGCGACGAGCGCGTCGTCCGCCGCACGCGCGAGATCGGCGTCGTCGGTCACCACCATCGCCGTGTTGCTGCCCAGCTCCAGCACGTGGAACTTGCGCGGCGACCGGGCCTTGATGTCCCAGCCGACCCTGCTGGAGCCGGTGAAAGTGACCACCGCGACGCGCGGGTCGTCGAACCAGACTTCGGCGACGTCCGCGGGCGGCCCGGTCACCAGGTTCAACCAGCCACCCGGGAGCCCGGCCGCCTCGAACGCCTCCACCAGCAGACCGGCGACCAGGACCGACTTCTCGGATGGCTTGAGGAGCACCGGGCACCCTGCGGCCAGTGCCGGCGCGACCTTGTGCAGCACCAGGTTCAGCGGGAAGTTGAACGGCGTGATCGCCGCCACGATGCCACGTGGCTCCGGCACCGTGACCGCCAGGGTCCCCGCACCGGACGGGATCGCGTCCAGTGCGACGGCCTCTCCGACCAACCGCTTGGCCTCCTCGGCCGCCCAGGTCAGGGTCTCGACGGCGCGGGCGACCTCGCCGCGGGCGGCGGTGATCGGTTTGCCGGTCTCGGCGGTGATCGACTGCGCGAAACTCTCCGCGCGTTCCCTGACCGACGCCGCGGTGGCGGCCAGGACCGCGGAGCGCTGGGGGACGGCGAGGCCGGCCGCCAGGGCTTTCTCGGCCGCGTCGACCGCCTGCCGGGCGTGCTCGGCCGAGCCGACGGCAACCGTGCCCAGCGGGACACCGGTCCATCGGTCGGTCACCGGGACGGTGCCGGCGCCCGGCGTCCATCGCCCGTCCAGGTACAGCAGTTGGTCGCGCACTGCGGGCCTTCCTCTCAGGATGCGGCTGTCAGGCCGTGAAATTCGGTGCCAGCGAGTCGATCTCGGTCAGCACCGCCGCCGTGACCTGCTCGGTGAGGGCGGTGCCCCCGAGGTCCCGGGTCCGGGTACCGGCGGCGAGCGCCGCCTCGAAGGCCGCGACGAGATGCGCCGCGGCCGCCGGGTACCCCAGCGCGTCCAGCATCATCGCGCCGCTCCAGATCTGGCCGATCGGATTGGCGATGCCCTGCCCGGCGATGTCGGGTGCGGAGCCGTGGACCGGCTCGAACATCGAGGGATGCCGCCGCTCCGGGTTGAGGTTGGCGCTCGGTGCCGATCCGATCGACCCGGTGATGGCTCCGGCCAGGTCGGACAGGATGTCGCCGAACAGATTCGATGCGACCAGGACGTCGTACCGGTGCGGATGCAGGACCAGACCTGCCGCCAGCGCGTCGATCAGCTCGCTCCGCAACCGCACCTGCGGGAAGCCTGCGCGCACGGTCTCGGCGACGACCTCGTCCCAGAACGGCATGGTGTGGACGATGCCGTTGCTCTTGGTCGCCGAGGTCAGCAGACCGCGGCGGCCGGCCGCGAGCTCGGCGGCGAACCGTGCGGCCCTGCGGATGCCGCGGCGGGTGAACACCGCCTCCTGGACAGCACTCTCCTCCTCCAGGCCGCGGTACATCCGGCCGCCGATCTCGGAGTACTCCCCCTCGTTGTTCTCGCGGACGACGACCATGTCGATCGGGGCGCTGTCGGCCAGCGGCGACGCGACACCGGGCAGGGTCTTGACCGGTCGGAGGTTGATGTACTGCTCGAAGGCGCGGCGGATCGGGATGAGAAGTCCCCACAGCGTCTGCACGTCGGGGATGTCGGGCACGCCGACGGCACCGAGGAAGATGGCGTCGTACCCGGCGAGCGTCTCGAGACCGTCGACCGGCATCATCCGGCCGTGCGCCCGGTAGTGGTCCGATCCCCACTCCAGATGCTCCCAGCCCAGCGTGAAGCCGTGCAGGCGCGCCACGGCGGTGACGCAGTCGATACCGGCCGGCATCACCTCGAGCCCGATGCCGTCGCCGGCGATCACCGCGATCCGCTGCCGCTGCGCTGCCGCGCTCACGAGGACGAGTCCGCGGTGACCGCCACGGTGTCCCGCGCCTCGTGCGCCATCCGACCGTCGGTCACCGGCACCTTGACCACGTCGACGTCGCGCTGGTCGAGCATCCGCTCCTGGTCCTCGGTCACCCCGTCGTCGATCACCACCCGGTGGATCACGTCCCAGTCGCAGATCTTGACCATGGCCGGGGTGAGGAACTTCGAGGAGTCGGCGACCAGGACCACCTGCTCGGCGACCCCGATCAGCGCCCGCTTGGTGATGGCGTCGAACCCGTTGCCGCAGAATGCTCCCCGCTCACCCAACCCGCTGGCGGCCAGGAAGAACGTCTCGACCTGCAGGTTCGAGATGGCCGCCAGGGTCGACGGACCGTCGAAGGACAGCGACTCCGGATGCAGCAGGCCGCCCAGGCACTCGACCTCCACCCCGGACCGGCCGACCAGGCTGGCGACGACCGGGAACGAGTGGGTGACGACCTTCAGCCCCTGGTCGACCGGGATGAGCTCGGACATCTGGTGCATGGTGGTGCCGGCGTCGACCGCGATCACCGAGTGCGGCTCGATCAGTTCGATCGCCCGCCGGGCGATCGCCTGCTTGGCGTCGGCCATCTTCCGGTCGCGCAGCCGGTAGTCGCTGCCGGTCATGTCCTGCCGGGACAGCGAGCCGACACCGCCGCGGAACCCGCGGACCTTGCCCTGCTCCACCAGCCGGAGCACGTCCCGCCGGATGGTCATCTCCGACACGGCGAAGGCCTCCGACAACTCGGTGATCGTGCAGTACCCCTGTTCACCGATGAACTGCAGGAGTCGCTCCCGTCGCTCGGGTGCCGAGGTGTAGCGGAACGTGGCCTCACTCGCCTGCATCACGGTCGTCTCCGTTCCTCCACGTCAGCGGGCCGCCACAGTGTCCGGCGGACCGACAACCGTCGCACGCGCAGCGGTACCACGCCGCGCCGCCCGAGGTCCCGTTCACCGTCGCAGGCCGCGACGGACGATGTCGGTGAGGGTCCGCAGCCGTGCGGTGGACCGGTCCCGCAACGCCGCCTCCGGGTCCGGGTCCGTCACCGTGTCCGCCCAGATGGCCCGGCCGGCCAGGAAGCCGCTGGCCCCGCCGGCCACACTGGCGGCCACGGCGTCGGGGAAGTCGCCGGACGCCACACCGTTGGACAGCACCACCCACGGTCCGGGCACCAGCTCCGACAGCCGGGCGGCCTGCTCCTGCACCTCCGACAGGTCCCCGGGCACGTAACCGGGGACCTCGGCCTTGTAGATGTCCGCACCCAGCGCCGACAGTTCCTTCGCCGCATCGAGGATCGCGGCGTGCCGCTCGCTCGCGTCCGGCCAGTCGTCCACGGTCGCCGGCCGCACGATGCCCTCGACCAGGCTCACCACGCCGGCCCGCCGCGCCAGCTCGAGGAAGCGCCCCACCAGGTCGGCGCGCTGTTCCTGGCGCCCGTCCGGCCGCCAGATGACGAGCAGCTTGACGGCCGCGGCGCCCACCGACCGCACGAAGTCCGGGGTCACCTCGGCGTCGAGGCCGGACCCGACGACGCCCCGGCCGGGCGGCTGGTCGAGCTCGTCGGCGGCCAGGATCAGCGGGCACCCGCCGATCTCCGCCGGCCGCCCGTCCCGGACGGCCAGCGGCCTGTCCAGCAGGATCGCCGAGGCGAGCGGTGCCAGCACGGACTCGGCCGCCGTCTTGAACCCACGGAGCACCTCGTCGCCGACCTCCTGGCCGCCCACCAGTGGGAACATCCGGCGCAGCGACTCCCGCTGGTCCAGCGCCACCATGGTGAAGCCACCGTGGGGACCCCGCAGACCCGCGGTGGTCGGATCCGTGGAGGATGCCGATCCGCCGGACGTCTCCCGGCGTTCGGCGGCCACTTCGTTGCCAGACATCTTGCTCCGTTCGTGCATCGGTGCTGCCCCGCGTCAGCTCTCACCGACGCGGCGGGCTCCCGCGACGCCGACCGGCGCCGCGGTGGTCTGCTGGTACTGCTCGGTCTCCGCGGCGTCGGGGATGCCGCTAC
Organism: Nakamurella endophytica; assembly: GCF_014646215.1. Classification (GTDB taxonomy): domain Bacteria; phylum Actinomycetota; class Actinomycetes; order Mycobacteriales; family Nakamurellaceae; genus Nakamurella; species Nakamurella endophytica. The sequence goes on along the minus strand of NZ_BMNA01000003.1, from coordinate 289,938 downwards.
GGCCGTCGAGGGCGCGACACGACAGCGCAGCCACCAGGTTCGCCCGCGCGGTCGCGTCCAGGAGGTCCAGGCCCTCGACCAATCCGGCCAGCAGGGCGCCGTGGAAGACGTCGCCGGCACCCATCGTCGAGACGGGATCGATCGACACGCCGGGCACCAGGTGCGGTCCGTCCTCGGTGAGCACCCAGGTGCCGGCTGCGCCGTCGGTGGCGACGACCTGCTCCGCGCCGGCCGCGCGGGCCGCGGACAGGCTGCCGGCCAGGTCGGCGGCCGGGAACGCCGCCCGGAGCGCCGTCACCGTCGGTGCGTACAGCCGGACCCCGGTCAGGTCCAGACCCGGGATCGGGTTGCCGCCGTCGACGCTGAGCAGCGGGCGGCCGGCCTGCCGGGCCGTGTCCGCCGCCGCGCTGCGGTATCCCGTCTGGTCGACGTGCATCCAGGTGGCCGCACCCGCCGGGACCCGGACACCCACCGGCGGTGCGGACGGGGTGGTGACGATCGCCCTGGCCCCGGTGGAACGTGACACGATGATCATGCTCTGCGGGGTCCGCAGCCCGGGGTCTGCCACGAGCCACCGGGTGTCGACCCCTTCGGCGCGCAGCATGTCGCGGATCGCCGCACCCGCCGGGTCCTCGCCGACGGCGCCGGAGAAGCCGACGGCCGCTCCCAGCCGGGCCAGCGCCACCGCAGCCGTGGCGGCCGGGCCACCGCCGGCCACGACGAACGGCTCGGACACCACTCGGCTGTCCGGGCCCGGAGCCTGGTCGACCAGGGCGATGGTGTCGAGGGTGGCGACCCCGACGCAGAGCACGTCCAGCGACACGGCCATCCCTACTTGACCGCCCCGGCCGTGAGCCCGGCCACCAGGTAGCGCTGCAGGAACATGAACCCGACCACGATCGGCACGCTGACCACCAGCGACGCCGCCATCACCTGGTTCCAGTAGACGTTGGCCTCGGTCGAGTAGCTCTGCAGGCCGACGGATAGCGTGCGGCTCGCGCTGTTGGTCATCTGGGATGCGAACAGGATCTCGCCCCAGGCGGTCATGAACGAGTACACCGCGACGGCGATGATGCCCGGCCGCGCGGACGGCAGGATGATGCGGAACAGCGCCCCCATGGCGCTGGCGCCGTCGACCCTCGCGGACTCGTCCAGGTCGCGGGGGATGCCGTTGAGGTAGCTGGCCAGCATCCAGATGGAGAACGGCAGCGTGAACGTCAGGTAGGTGGCGATCAGGCCGAGCCTGGTCTGGTACAGCAGCGTGAAACCGAGCGACTTGTCGATGTTGACGAAGATCAGGAACAGCGGCAGCAGGAAGAGCACGCCCGGGAACATCTGCGTGGCCAGCACCACGCCGGAGAACGCCCCCTTGCCCCGGAACCGGTAGCGGGAGATGGCGTAGCTGGCAAAGATGGCGATGACGACGCTGAGCGCGGTCGCCGAGGTCGTCACCACCAGGCTGTTCACGAAGTAGTGGGCCAGGGGCACGGTGGACCAGATGTCCACGAACGGCTGCAGCGTGATTGTCTTGGGCACCCAGCGGAACTCGCCGAGGACGTCACCCAGGGGTTTGACCGCCGTGGACACCATCACGTACAGCGGCACCACGGTGAAGAGCACCGCGGGGACCAGCACCACCCAACGGAAGATCCGGAAGGACGTCTGCTCACGCATAGCGACGGTTCACCCTTCGGTTCCACAGCGCCCAGAGCGCCGACACCACGATCAGGAACAGCATCAGCAGCACCGACATCGCGGACCCGAAGCCGAAGTTCCAGGTGATGAAGGAGCTGTTGTAGATGTGCACGGTCAGCAGGTCCGCGGACTTGGGTGGGACGGCACCGAACAGCACGAACGGGGTGTTGAACTCGCGGAACGTCCACAGGAACAGCAGCAGGAGCAACACCGAGTTGATCGGCGTCATGATTCCCAGGGTGATGTACCGGATCTGCTGCCACACGCTCGCCCCGTCGATCGCCGCGGCCTCGTAGAGGTCGTCCGGGATCGACTGCATGCCGGCCATCGTCATCAGGAATGCGAAGGGCCACTGCTGCCAGATGCTGACCACCAGCACCGCGACGAACGCGTTCCCGCCGATCAACCAGAAGGGGCGGTCGCCGGTCAGGTGCAGGTCGTTGGTGAGCAGCTCGTTGATCAGGCCGTTGTCGCGCTGGAACATGAACTTCCAGGTGATGATCCCCGCGTACGCCGGCAACGCGTACGGGATGAGGAACAGCGTCCGCAGCAGCCCGCGGCCCCGGAACTTGCGCTGCAGCACCAGCGACGTCGCCATGCCGAAGAGGAACGAGATTCCCACGCACAGCACCGCGAAGGCCAGGGACAGACCGAACGACTGCAGCAGCGCCTTTCCCTGCGAGTTGCCGAACCGCAGTGCGACGCCGTAGTTGTCCAGCCCCGCCCACGGCGCCGAGGACCAGTTGGTGATGTAGACCTGCGTCAGCTTGATGAAGCTGATGAAGATGCCGACGACCATCGGGATGACGTGCACCAGCAGTTCCATCAGGACGGCGGGCACGATCAACAGGTACGGCGTCAGCCGGGCCCAGTTGATGCGGTCTCGCCACGGAGGCTTGCCCGCGTCGTCGAGCTGGCCCGCCGGCGTCTTCGCCGGCTGATCGGGCAGTGTGACTGTCACCTGTCATCTCCTCGGAGCGCCCGCGCCCAGGACGAACGGGTGGCGGCTTCGTCGCCGCGCGGGGGGCCTGGCCTGTGGTGGCCGATCCGGGATCGGCGTCGGGACGCCGCGGTGCGGACGGGATTCCGTCCGCACCGCGATGTCGGTCGAACCGTCAGCTGGTCGGCATCTTCTGCTGGGCGTCGGACAGCGCCGACTTCACCGTGTCGGAGTCGACCTGGTTTCCGGTCGCGGCCTGTGCGATCAGTCGGACGACGGCGCCGCCGACGTTGGCCTGGAAGGCCTGGACCGAACTGACCAGCGGCAAGGGCTTCGAGTAGTTGTTCAGGATGTCCGACCAGACCGACAGTTGCTCGGGCGCGGCGTCGAAGGAGGCCTTGAGACCGGCTACCGGTGGGATGGTGGTGTAGGACTTGTTCAGGATGGCCTGTTCCGCGTCACTGGTCATGAACTTCACGAACTGCAGCGAGGCGTCGAGGTTCTTGGTGTTCTTGAAGACCGAGATGTTGGTGCCGGCGACGAAGCTGCTGATCTTCGTGCCGTCCGCCGGCGCCGGGATCGGCACGATGCCGTAGGCGTCGGGGTCCATGCCGTTCTGCCGCAGGACGTTGATGCCCGAGGTCTGCGTCATGTACATCGCCGCCTTGCCCTGGGCGAATGCCGCCGGCGCCTGCGAGTTGTCGCTGTCCTGGGCGAGACTGGGGTTCACGACCTTGTCCTTGCCCATCAGGTCGACGTACTGCTGCACGCCCTCGACCATGCCGTCACTGGTGAAGGTCGGCTGTCCCTTGGCGTCGAACGGCGCGCCGCCGTTCTGCGAACCGAAGATGAACGAGTAGTGCATGCTCACGTTCACCGTGCCGCCGGGGATGGCGACCCCGTAGACGCCCTTGCTGGCGTCGGTCAGCTTCTGCGCGGCGGACACCAGCTCCGCCCAGGTCTTCGGCGGCTGCAGACCCGCGGCGGCGAACATCTTCTTGTTGTAGTAGAGCGCGTACACCTGGCTGTAGAGCGGCAGCGACGTGACCGGCTGCCCGGCGACACCCGCGGTGGCGAAGGCGGAGTCGACCCAGTGCTGCTTGCCACCGAACTGCTGCAGGGCAGCATCGTCGAACGGGTAGAAGGCGCCCGTCGACTGGAAGGTCGCCGCGTTGGTGTTGCCGATGTTCAGGACGTCCGGGCCCTGCCCGCTGACCGCTGCGGACAGCGTGTTGTTGGTCAGGTCCGACCAGGGGACGACCTCGAGGTTCACCTTGATCCCGGTCTGCTGGGTGAACTTGTCGATCTCGGGCTGCAGCACCTTCTTGTCGTTGTCCAGTGAGGAGCCCTGGTTGCTGGCCCAGTAGGTGATCGTGGCGCCGGCGCCCGAGCCGCCGGAACCGGAGACGCTGCCGGCGCTGCTGCTGGCGGCGCCGTTGTCGGAGCTGCCCGAGCAGGCGGCGAGCGCGAGGAGGGCCACGGCGGAGGCGGTGACCGCCAGGCCTCTGACTGTGGATCGCGGGGTCCGGATCTTCATTGAACGACTCCCTGGAGACATGGCTGACACGGAGCAGGGCCGGTGGCGCGTACCCGCCTGCCGGCTGAGTGCGGCCATTCCAACATCGGGCAAGGTTGGTGTCAAGCGAACATTTTCTGATCTGTTCCTATCAACCTACTCGTGATCGGCCCGGTCGACCGCACGCCGCCGCGCGGGCTGTCCCGTTGGGAACAACCTGCAGCGCTCGCCGAGAACAGCCGGACGGGTCGGCCTCCGGCGGCCGTACGTCCGGGTGTCGGCGACCGTCGCACCCCGGCGACCGTCGCACGTCGGTCGGTGCGGGCCGCCTCGCACCCGGGCGGCCGTCGCCGGCCGTGCCGCTGCCGGGACCGCTCCGTCACCGGCCCCGGACACCACGGACGGGCCACTGCGCTCCTGGCGGGTCAGCTGCGGGCGGCCTGGTCCTCGACGGCGCGCACGGTGTGCCGGTAGCCGACGATCTCGTGCCCGACCACCTCGACGACGGCGCTCAGCGCCACCAGGCCGATCACCACCACCAGCAGCGTGGGCTCCGACGAGGGCACGGAGCCCGCGGTGCTCCCGACCACGACCGCCGCGACGAGCGGGAGCACGGCACAGAGCAGCAGCGGGACGTGCGACAGGTCGTACGAGCGCATCAGGATGCTCCACGTCACGAAGATCATCAGGACGACCGCCGCGACGGGGACGGCCAGCGCCACGGCGATCAGCGTCAGGTCGTACGTCTCCTCCTCCACCGCGGCAGCGGCGACCCGGAGCCCGGCGCCGATCGCCGCGACCGCGCCGAACATCGGCAGGTGGGCGTACCGCCACAGGAAGGTCCGGCCGGGGTGCTGCTCGAGCATGGTCCTGGAGGGGATCAGGAAGTACGCCCACCACAGGGCCGCGGCCAGGACGAGGCCGGACGCGGCGATGGCCGCAGCGGCGGCCGACCAGCCGTGCGACTCGACCAGGGCCGCCACCGCACCGGTGGTGGCCGCCACCACCTCCCCGAGGGTGATCAGGGTCAGCAGGCTGAACCGCTCCGCGATGTGGCCGGCGTTCCACGGCGCCCTGCCCAGTGCTCGCTCCAGCACCACCGGCGCGGTCATCTCGGCCAGGGCCAGCGCCACGAGGACGGCGACGGTGACCGGCACCGGCAGCGGGAGGACGGCGCTGAGCACCCAGCCGGCCTGCGCCACCGCGATGGTCGCCGCGTACGCCAGCGCTGTGCGCCGGCGTCCGGGATCGGCCCGGGCGGCGCGCAGCCAGAGCCCCACCAACGGCACCCGCATGATCACGTACCCGATGACCATCACGGCGTTGTTGGGACTGCCGCCGTGCTGTGCCGACGAGAAGCTCAGTGGCAGGCCGAACGTCAGGACGACCACACCGATCATCTGCACGATGGTGGCCGTGCGGAACAGCGCGTCGTCGTTGCCGTAGGCCGAGGCGAACCAGGTGAAGTTCATCCACGCCCAGCTGATCGCGAACACCGCGAACAGGTACGCCCCGATCGCCGGCCCGGTGGACCCTTCGCCGAGCTGGCGGGCGAGCTGCTCGGCCGCCGCTCCGAAAGCGATCACGTAGGTCAGGTCGTACAGCAGCTCGACCGGCGTGGACGACCGGCCGCGTTCGTGCGGGTTCCGCCCGGACATGGGCCGCAGCCGGTGACGCAGGTCCGACTCCAGGCGGCGGCGCAGGTCGGCCGGGACGGTCGGCGCGCGGTCGGGTGCCGGCGTCGTCGTCATCCGTAGGCCTCTCTCCGTGGCAGTCTGGAGCCGGACTCTAGTGACTGGACCACGGGTGCACCAGAGCCCGCGGGTTGGTCCCCGACCGGCAGAGAGAGGACGAGGCGTGACCGAGCCAGCTCCGACGGCGTCCCCGCCGAGCCGCCGGGACGAGTACGCCGCCGCGACCCGGCAGGCCGTGGTCGACGCCGCCCGGAGGCTGTTCGCCGAGCGCGGCTACGTGCGCACCAAGGTCGACGACATCGCCCGGGCGGCACGGGTGTCACCGGCGACGGTCTACGCGCAGTGCGGCGGGAAGCAGGGGCTGCTGCAGTCCCTGATGGACCAGTGGACGACCGGCCCGCGGGTGGAAGAGGCGCTGGCGGCCAGCCGCCGCGCGGCGACCGCGGAGGACAAGCTCGGGGCACTCGGCACGGCGTTCCTGGTGATGTCCGCCGACGTCGGGGACATCATCCGGCTCGTCCACCAGACGGCGCCGCACGACGCCGACGCCGCCGGTCACCTGGCGGTGGCGCGCCGGCGGCAGCGCGAGGCGCTGCGCAGAGTGGTCCGGGACGTGCGCGGCACGGGCCGGCTGCAGGACGGTCTCGACGACGAGCGTGCCGTGGACATCGTCCTGTTCCACATGCGGCACCAGCAGCTGTCGCTGCTCATCGACGACCTCGGCTGGCGGCCCGAGGAGGCCATGGACTGGATCCAGCAGCGCCTGCGGTCGGCCCTGCTCACGTTCTGACCGGGAGGAGCCGAGGAGCGGCCCGGTCCGTCAGCCGGCCACCCAGCTGACGACCAATTCCTGCCGCTGGCCGAAGCGCTCCAGGTGACTGCCGAGCACGTGCTGCACCCGCTCCAGCGACTCGGCGTCCGGCGCGTGCGCCTCCAGCACGACGGCCGCCGCGGCGACCCGCACCACCGCGGTGCTGCCGGCGATGTCGGCGGTCGACGTGTCGCCGTCGACGTGCCACTCCAGCCGGCGCCCGAGGTGGAAGACGAGCTGCTTGGCGTACCGCTCGGGGGTGGCGGTCGCGACGTCGGCGCGCGAGCTGAGCACGGTGGGTCCTCCGGTCCGTTTCCTGGCACGCCGTCGGAGCTGCGTGCCCGCTCGATCGTGCCTCCGCAGGCCGGGTACCGGCCTGTCGTCCCGGTCACACCGGACCCGTGGCCGACGACCGTGCGGGCCGCGGACCGCGCAGGCGTCACCGGATCCGTCCGTCGCGGCCGTGCCTGCCGGCGGGGCGGGATCGCCGTCCTGTCGCGCGACGGCCTCGTCCCGTCCGGGTCGCCAGGTCGGGGTCGGCCGGCCTTCACCCGGCGGGGTCTCGGTGTCCAGGCGGAACGACCGCGAGATCAGCTCCACCCGGCCGGCGTGCGGAAACCGGGCGAGCGCGGACTCCAGCCGGCGCTTGCCGATGGAGCACCACGGGCAGATCACGCGGGACCACACCTCCAGGCGCAGCGTCGGTGTGGCGGTGCGGGCGGGCGAGGTCATCGGGTCGGTCCTGTCCGGATACGTCGGGCTCCGGCGCTGGGGCGCCGGCGCACTGCACGGTGCCGGGTCGCCTCCCTCGCCGGAGTGCCGCCCGCAGCACCGGCTGGCCGGCCAGGACGCCGGCGAGCACGAGGACCAGACCGCCGACCTGGCGGGCGGTGAGCAGTTCGCCGGCCAGCGCCGTGCCGAGCAGCACCCCGGTCACCGGGTTGAGCAGTCCCACCAGCCCCACGGTGCCGGCCGGCAGGTGCCGCAGGCCGGTGAACCACGCGGCGAACGCCACCGCTGTCGCCACCACCGTGACGTAGCCGAAGCCGGCGACCGCAGCGCCGTCCAGCGCCGGCGGCGCGCCCTCGACCAGCACCGCGGCGGGAAGCAGCACCACGGCGCCGGCGACGAGCTGCCAGGAGGTCAGCGACAGCACGTCGACGCCCGCACCCCACCGCTTGGTCAGCACGTAGCCCAGGGACGACAACGCCATCGCGCCGACCGACGCCGCCACCCCGGCCGCCGGGATCTCGCCCGATCCCGTCAGCAGCAACAGCACTCCCGCGATGCCCAGCGCGGCGCCCGCCAGCTGGCCGACTGCCGGCCGCTCGGACACGAGAATCCAGGCCAGCAGCATCATGACGACCGGCGAGGTGGCCATCACGGTGGCGGCGACGCCCGACGGCAAGAGCTGGGCGGCGACGAAGATCAGCGCGAAGAACGCGCCGACGTTGAGCGTGCCGAGCACCGCGGAGCGCCACCACCAGGGGCCGGACGGACGCCGGCGGCGGACCGCCCACAGCAGCACGCCGGCGGGCAGGGCGCGCAGCACGCCGCCCCACAGCGGGTGTCCGGCCGGCAGGAACTCGTGCGTCACGTAGTAGTTCGAACCCCAGGCCACCGGCGCGATCGCGGTCGCGGCCACCCACCGCACGGTACCTTCCATGGAAGCTACAATAGCTTCCGCGGAAGGTACGCTGTCAAGCATGCCCCGTCGCGAGCCCGCCGGCGGCGACCATGTCGCCCGGATCCAGCAGCAATGGGCCCGCGAGCGGCCGGACGTGGACGTCTCACCGCAGGCGGTCATCGGCCGCCTGCACCGGGTCGCCAACCGGCTGACCGAACAGCTCTGCGTCGTCTACCGCCGGTACGGGTTGTCCGAGGGCGAGTTCGACGTGCTGGCCACGTTGCGCCGCGGCGGTCCGCCCTTCGAGCGGGCACCGGGCGAGCTCGCCGCGCACACCATGGTGACGACCGGGGCGATGACCAAGCGGATCGACCGTCTCGAGCGGGACGGGCTGGTGACGCGCGGCCGCAGCGACCGGGACGGCCGGGGCCGCGTCGTCGCGCTGACCCCGGCCGGCCGCGACCTCGTCGACCGCGCGTTCACCGACCACATGCGCAACGAGCGCCGCTTGCTCGATGCCCTGGACCCCGCCGATGCCGCCCGGTTGGAGCAGGTGCTCACCACCTGGCTGGCCCTCCTGGAACCGCAGGACACGTCGCCCCCGCGGGCGTCGAGGGCGACGGGACCGTCCGCGGAGGGCTCCGACGTCAGCGAGCGTTCGCCGATACCGCCAGGGTCCGCCGGACCGCCGGGCCCTGTCCGACGAATTCGAGCCGCCGGCCGTCCCACCGGACCGGCCACGGATCGCTGATCCCGCCGACGAACGAGCCGTCGCGCGGATCCGAGTGTCGGAAGGCCAGCAGGACCCAGGAACCGTCCCGTCGACGGACGAGACGGCCGCTGTACCACTCGTCGTCGGTCAACTGCTGGGCCTGGTCGATGCCGTAGGGCCCGAGCAGGGAGGCGGCCGGGGCGCACCAGACGCCGCCGGTGGTGCCGGTGCCGACGCGGGCCGCGGAGACGTCCGAGGCCAGGCATGAGAAGAGCAGGATCGGCCGGCCGTCGACGATCTCGACCTGGGTGACCTCGAGCTGGCCGAATCCTGCGCCCGGACGGCTGAGCGGTTCCCGCAGGTGCCACTCGCGCAGGTCCGGTGACCACGCATGCCCCACGACGCCCCGGTCGTCCGCCGGTCCCTGCGGCGTCCGGGCGGTGATGAGCATGTGCCACCCGTCGCCGTCCGGATCGGCGAAGACCCACGGGTCCCGGAAGGCCTCGTCGTGCCAGGCCCCGAGGGACAAGGTCTCGTACCAGGGCGCCTGGGCCACGGCGACCGGGTTCGCCGGGTTGCGGGTCCAGGTCATCAGGTCCGGCGAGCTGGCCCAACCGATCCGCTGGATGTTCGTCGTCCCGTCCGGGCTGAGCGAGCAGCCCGTGTAGAAGAGGAACCAGGTCCCGTCCGGGTGCCGCACCACGGACCCGGTCCAGGTGGCGACGTCGTCGAACGACGGTCCGTCGTCCCGGACGAGCGCATCCCGGACCCGGGTCCAGTGCACGAGGTCGTCGGAGACCGCGTGCCCGATCGACGCACGGAAGTGCCGCCGGTCCGGCTCGCCCACGGCGGTCGAGGCGTAGAGGAAGAACAGGTGGTGGCGATCGCCGTCGTCGGCGAACCAGAAGTCCCACACCCACGCTTCGGGGAGGGTGAACATGTCAGCCTTTCACGCCCGAGGAGGCGATCGAATTGATGAACGCCCGCTGGAAGGCGATGAACAGGGCCAGCACCGGGACCGTGATCATGGTGGCGTAGGCCATGATCTGGCCCCAGGAGACGTTGAGCTGCTTGAAGTAGTCGATGCCCACCATGACCGGGCGCAGGTTCTCGGACTGGACGACCATCAGCGGCCACAGGTACGAGTTCCACGCCGGCAGGAACGTCAGGATGGCGACGGTCGCGATGGCCGGCCCCGACAGCGGCATCACGATGGTGCGGTAGATCCGGAAGAAGCCGGCACCGTCGACCACCGCAGCCTCGTCGAGCTCCTTCGGGATGGAGTCGAAGTACTGGTAGAACAGGAAGATCGAGAACGCGTTGGCGACGAACGGCAGGATCTGGACCTGGTAGGTGTCGAGCCAGCCGAGCGAGAACCCGTTGGCGTCCAACCACGGCAGCTTGTTGACCCACCACAGCAGTGGCAGCGCCAGGACCTCGAAGGGCACGATCAACGTCGCGAGGATGACCGCGAGGATGACCTTGCGTCCGCGGAACCGGAGTCGACCGAGCGCGTAGGCGGCCATCGAGTTGACGACCAGGCCGAGGGCAACGGTCACCACCGAGATCAGCACCGAGTTGAACAGGAACTGCCAGAACGGCACCCGGTCGAAGACGCCGGTGTAGTTGTCCAGGGTCAGGTGGCCGACGGGCAGGAACGCCCGGACCGAACCGACGTCGGCAAAGATCTCGAGGTCGGGCTTGAAGCTGGAGAGGATCATGAACAGCAGCGGCAGGCCGAACACCAGGCAGAGCACGATCCGCAGGGCGTAACCGCCGACCGTGCGACCGGCCGACGCCCGCCGGCCGACGGCGAGAGCGCTGTGACGACCGATGTTCTCGGCGACGTGGGCGGTCATCGGGCGACATCCTTGTCTCGGGTCAGGTAGCGCTGGACCAGCGACACCGCGAGGACGATGACGAAGAACACCAGGGAGATCGCGGAGGCGTACGCGGTCTGCTGCTGCGCGAAGCCGGTGTGGACCGCCTGGTAGACGACCGTCGAGGTGTGGTCGAGAGGGCCGCCCTGCGTCATGATGTTGACCTGGGTGAAGAGTCCGAACGCCGCGATCGTGATGGTGATCAGGATGAACGTGCGGGTCTGCCGCAGTCCGGGCCAGGTGATGAAGCGGAACTGCTGCCAGGTGGTCGCGCCGACCAGGGACGACGCCTCGTACAGCGACGGCGAGATGGTCTGCAGGCCCGACAGCCAGATCACCATGTGGAAGCCGACGTTCTGCCAGATCGACATCAGGATGATTGCGCCGAGTGCGGTCCTGGTGTCGCTCAGCCAGTCCGGGCCGTGCACCCCGATCTTCGCCAGCAGGCCGTTCAGCAGGCCGTTGGGCTGGTAGATGAACAGCCACAGCATCGAGATGACGACCATCGAGGTGACGACGGGCAGGAAGTACACGGTTCGGAAGAAGTTGACACCTCTCATCTTCACGTTGATCAGCAGGGCCAGACCGAGCGCGAGACCCGCCTGCACCGGCACCACCACGATCGTGAAGATGACGGTGTTCGCCAACGACGTCCAGAACGTGCCGTCGCTGAACAACCGGGTGAAGTTGTCGAACCCGACGAACTTCATCGGCTCCGGCGAGACCAGGCGCGCGTTGGTGAACGCAAGCACGAAGGTCAGCGCGATCGGGACCAACAGGAAGACGGTGCCGAGAACCGCTGCCGGGGTGAGCATCCAGGCGGCGACCGCGCGCTGGCTCCGACCACGTCCGGACCTCGGTGCCTTGAGCGGTGCGACGACGTCCGGCGGCACCGGCGGACGCATCATGGTGGACTGCGACATTGTCGTCTCCGAGGGGTGGCGGGATGGGTGTGCCGTCGGGCACCGTGCGCGGTCCCTCGGCCGCGCACGGTGCCGTCCGGGCAGGGGGCCGACGGACGACCCCGGGCCGGTCAGGCGAAGTAGTTGTTGGACTTCTGGTTGGCGTCGATGTCCGAGACCGCCTTGTCGAGAGCCTGCTTGGGGTCGGCGCCGTTGAGGATGTCCTGCGAGGTCTTGGTGAACTCCGTGGCGATGAACGGGTAGCCCGGTGTCGGCGGCCGCACCTCGGCGAACTTCTTGCTGAACTGGCGGAAGATGTCGTTGTCCCCGCCCGGCTCGTAGCCCTTGACCATGGCGGCCGCGGCGTCGGTGGCCGGGATGGTCCCGGCGGCCTCGGAGATCGACGCGACGTACTTGTCCTGGGCCAGGAACTTCATGAAGGCCATGGCACCGTCCTGGTTGCCGCAACCGGACGAGACCGCCCACTGCCAGGACCCGCCACCGATCTTGGGGCCGCTGCCGAAGTCCGGCGGCGGCACGAACACGACGTCCTTGCCGAGCTTCGCCCGCGCCTGCTCGGCGCCCCACGATCCGTTGTAGAGGATGGCGGACTTGCCGTTGAGGAAGTCGGCCTCCGGGTCCGCCGACGACTTCAGCGGCGTGTACCCGTCCGTCACCAGGCTGCGGAACCAGGTCGCCCAGGCCACGGCCTTGTCGCCGTTGAGCGCGCCGTCGGCCGACTTGTAGTCGGACCGGTTGATCAGGTCCCCGCCGAAGCTCTGCAGGAACGGCGAGTAGGCGTAGGGCCACCACTCACCGGTGTTGCCGGTCGCCAGGTCGAGGACCACCGGGTACTTGCCGGTCGCCTTGAGCGCCTTCAACCCGGACGCGAACTCCGCCGCCGTCCATGGCTTGTCGATCGACGGGACGCGGATCTTGGCGGCCTGCAGGGTCGACGGGCGAGCGTACATGGCCAGTGCCACGTCGTAGTGCCCGAACGAGTAGGTCTTGTCCTGGTACTTGCCGACGACCGACGGCAGGAACTTCGACAGCGTGTCGTCCATCCCGGTCAGCGGGCTGAGGTAGCCCGCCCACGCCCAGTTCGGGACGTTGGGGCCGTCGACGTCGAGGATGCACGGCAGCTTCTTCGACGCCGCGGCGGCAGTCACCGACTGGTTGTAGGAGTCCTGCGGGAACGACTGCACCGTCACCTTGTACTGGCTCTGGCTCTTGTTGAAGTCGTCGACGACCTGCTGGTCGGCCGCCAGCTCCTTGGCGTTGCCGGCGTTGTGGGTCCACAGCGTCAGGGAGCCGTTGTCGCCGCCCCCCGCGCTGCCGCCACCACCGCCCTTGCCGCAGCCTGCCAGTAGGCCCAGAGCCGCGACGGCTGCCAGACCTGTCGCGCCGAGGCGCGAAAGAGTACGCGAGACCACGTGTTCCTCCTCGTCGAGGGTCCGGCGGGCACGCCGGACCGAGGATCCGACCGATCGGACCCTGTGCTGTGGTGCGGGTTTGCGTGGGACGGGATACGGTCCGGGTCAGCCCCGGGGCGAGCCCACCGATGCGCGTCGCACCAGTGGGCAGTCGAAGTGGACCGGGTCGTACGGTCCGTCGGACGGCGCGTCGATCAGCGACAGCAGGGTGCGGATACCCCACTGACCCATCTCGTAGTGGGGCAGCCGCATGGTGGTCAGCCCGGGATGCACGCCCTCGGAGATGATCTCCTGGTCGTCGAAGCCGATGATTGAGACGTCCAGCGCGACCGCGAGGCCCAGGTCCTGGACCGCGAAGTACGCACCCAGTGCCATGCGGTCGTTGAAGCAGAACAGGGCGGTCGGTCGATCCGGACGATCGAGGACGGCACGGGCCGCCCGGTACCCGCCGGTGCTCTCCGACGCCTCGGCGACCTCCCAGGCCGGCTGCCACGGCAGTCCGGCCTCCGCCAACGCCTGGCGGTAGCCGGCCAGCCGACCGGCAGTGGCGGGGATGTCGTCGACGTTGCCGAGGTAGCCGATCCTCCGGTGACCGGCCCGCACGAGCTCGGCGACCGCTGTCCGGGCGCTGCCCACCTCGTCCGGGACCGCCGAGGGGTACTCGGCGGCGTCGGTGCGGGCGTCCAGCAGGACGGCCGGCCGGGCACGCAGCGATGGAGGCGGCGTCACGATCCGGTGGTACGTCGCCGCGTAGACGATGCCGTCGACCTGTCGGTCCAGGAACGCGGTGATCCCACGCTCCTCGAGCTCGGGGCGACCGTCGGTGGACACCAGTAGCAGCATCGACCCCGCCTCCGCCGCGGCGTCCTGAGCTCCCGAGATCACCTTGTGCGCGTGCGGTGTGGTGAGGATCGAGTCGGCCAGGAAGCCGATCGTGCCACTGCGCTGCCGGCGGAGTCCCTGCGCCAGCTGGTTCGGCCGGTAGGCCAGCTCGTCGGCGACCCGCCTGATGGTCTCGCGGGTGTCCGGCGCGATGCGCTTGCCGGGTACGTCGTTGAGGACGTGCGACACGGTGGTGATGGAGAAGCCCGAGCGCTCCGCCACGTCCCGCAGTGTCGCCTTCATCTGCACCCTTGCATGTCGTGGGTGGGTCCGGGGATCTCCGTGCCCAACCGTTTTGCCAACCGCTGCGCAGATCGTGCAGGCATCGCCGCGCCGCCGTCCAAGGGGTCGTTCGACGATCACCCGGATGGACCAAAACGTTTTGGCGGCCGATTTACGCATCGCCCGCACGGGTCCGTGGCGTGTCCCGCGCCGGCGGCGCCGGGCGGATCGGGCGACGACCCGCGGGCCGGGCCGGCCGAGGGGACGGCGGGTCAGATCTCCTGGGCGGCCGGGAGGATCACCAGGTCGCGGATCGTCACGTGTCGGGGGCGGGTCAGCATGTAGAGCACCGCGTCGGCCACGTCCTCGGACGTGATGCCGCGTCCGGACTCGATCTCGGCCGCCCGCTCCGGACTGCCCTCCGGGTAGCCCCACAACTCGTTGAGCACGATGCCCGGTGCGATGCCGCCCACCCGGACGCCGGTACCGGCCAGCTGGCGGCGCACGGTGTGGACGAAGGAGTCCACGGCGTGCTTGCTGGCCGAGTACACCGGCTCCCAGTGGATGTCCTGCGCGCCGGAGACGGAGCTGGTGAGCACCACGTCGCCGCGACCCTGGGCCAGCAGGTGCGGCAGCGCGGCGCGCACCACGGCGAAGGCGCCGAACACGTTGGTGGACAGCAAGGTGTGCATGGCCGTCACGTCGACCTCGGCGAAATCCCCGCCCAGGTACAGCCCGGCGTTGGACAGCACCACGTCCAGCCGCCCGAACGCCTCCAGCGTCCGGGTGACGACGTCGTCGGCGCGGCCGGGCTCGCCGAGATCGGCGGCCACGGTCAGCGTCCGCACGCCGTCGAGACCGTCGGCCACCGCGGCCAGGCGCTGCCCGTCCCGGCCGACCAGGACCACGTCGGCCCTGGCAGCGGCCAGGGCGCGCGCGAGCGACCGACCGATCCCTGAGCTCGCGCCGGTGACGACGGCGACCTTTCCCTGCAGCGACACGGCCACGGGACTCCTCCGGATCTCCTGGGACGGACGGTGTCCGTCAGATGAGCGTGTATCCGCCGTCGATGACCAGCGTCTGGCCCGTCATGTACGACGACCCCCGGGAGGCCAGGTACAGCACCAACTCGTGCAGGTCCTCGGGCTCGCCCATCCGCCCCGCCGGGATGCGGGAGACCCAGTCCGCGGCCAGGTCCGGGTTGGCCTCGGTGAACTGCCGGGTCATGTCGGACAGGAAGTAGCCGGGCGCGATCGCGTTGACCCGGATCCCCGCCGGCGCCCATTCCACGGCCAGGGAGGCGGCGAGGTGCGCGACGGCTGCCTTCGAGGCGTTGTACGACGCCTGGAACTGCGGCACGTTGACCACCGAGCCGGACATCGACGAGATGAAGACCGCTGCGCCGTCGCGCTTCTCGGCGAGCAAGCGGCGGGCGAAAGCGGTGGCCGAGAAGAACGTGCCGTCGAGGTTGATCTGCAGCACCCGCCGCCACTCCGGGCTGCGGATGGCCACCGAGTCGTTCCACACCGTGATGCCCGCCGCGGTGAGCAGCAGCGTCGGTGTGCCGAGCTGCTCGGCGACGGTGTCGAACGCCGCGTCCACCGCGTCCTGGTCGGTGACGTCCACGCGCACGGCGGCGGTGCGCACGCCGTGCTCGGCGGCGAGCCGCTCGGCCGACTCCGGCACGGACTCGAGCAGGTCGAGCAGCGCGACGTCGGCGCCGCTGCGGGCGAGCGCGCCGGCGAGCGAGTAGCCGAGCCCGCGAGCCCCTCCGGTCACCACGGCGACTGCTCCGCTGAGATCTGCTGGCACGGCTGTCCCTTTCGACTCGGGTCGGTCACGGAGTGGGTGGGCGCCGGCTCGGCACCCGCGGTGGATGCGGTCAGCCGGTCGCGAGATCGCCGCGGCGCTCGGCGATGTCGGCCCTGGCGAAGAAGCGCTCGACCGAGGCGGCGGGCAGCGCGGCCACCCCGCCGACGGAGTACGCGGCGATCCGCACCCGGGCGCCCTTGACCGCCATGGCCGAGACCGCTTCCACCCCGGCCGCTGTCGGCGAGACCGCGACGATGCCGTGGTTGCCGAGCAGGATCAGCTGCGGCATCTCGCCGGTGTCGTCCAGCCGACGCCGCAGCGCGTCGTAGTAGACGCGGCCGAGGTCTATGCCCGGCTGCGCGTAGGGCACGTACAGCGGACGGCCGACCACGACCGCCTCGTCCGAGTAGACCCACTCCGACCATGCGTGTTCCGCCACGACCGACGCCAGCAGCCCCAGGACCGGCGTCGGGTGCGTGTGGCCCACGTACAGCGGGCGGTCGGCCGGCGCCAGCGCGTGCACCGCCGCGTGCACCAGGGCCTCGATCGAGCCGCGGCGGTGCCGCCCGGCCACCACCCCGGCGTCCAGGGCGGCCGTCAGGTCCTCCTGGGTGCTGCCCGGGTCGGTCATCAGGTCCACCAGCGGCGGCACGTCGACGACGACGAAGTCCTCGGCGGTGGCCGAGGCCAGGTTCGAGCCCGACGCCTTGACGACGACCCGGCCGTCGCCGAGCCGCGCCGACGTGTTGCCCTCGGCCAGGATCGCCAGGTCCGCCGCCGGATCGCCGAGTGCGTTGGTCAGCCGGACCAGGTCCGGGTGCACCAGCGTCGGATCGTGGACGGCGACCATCGGGCACCTCTCTGCGGACTGCCGGGGGACGTCCAGCATGCCAGCCGGGCCGCTGTCGCCAACCACCCCCCGGCGCCCCGGTGCGGTGCCTAAGGTGCAGGCGGGCAGCAATCGGTCGGCACCGGACCCGTCGGGTCCGCAGCGAGGGAGACTCCGTGGACCTAGGTGAGCAGGCACACAGCGTCGGCGCGGCGTCGCCGGCCCGGCGGGTACGGGTCAACGGGATCGAACTGGCCTACGAGACCTTCGGCGACCCCGCCGGCACCCCGCTGCTGCTGGTCATGGGCCTGGGCACGCAGATGCTGGGGTGGCCCGACGAGTTCTGCCGGATGCTGGCCGCCGAGGGCTTCTGCGTCACCCGGTTCGACAACCGCGACATCGGGCTGTCCCAGCACATGACCGGCGCGCCGGTGCCGAACCCGGTCGGCGCCTACCTGCGTCGCAGCCGGCCGCCGTACACCGTCGCGGACATGGCCGACGACGCCGCCGGCCTGATCGATGCCCTCGGTCACGACTCGATGCACGTCGTGGGTGCGTCCATGGGCGGGTTCATCAGCCAGGAGCTGGCGATCCGGCACCCGCGCAAGGTCCGCAGCCTCGGGTTGATCATGACGTCGACCGGGTCCCGCCGCGTCGGCCGCACCGCTCCGCGGGTGGCCCTCGCGGTGCTCAAGCGGCGGGTGGTGACCGACCGGGCCGGCGCCGTCGAGGCCTCCCTGGCCACGCAGCGGCTGATCGGGTCGCCCGGCTTCCCGCTGGACACCGACCGGGTCCGGGCGGTGTCCGGGGCCGCCTACGACCGCGCGTTCGACCCCGAGGGCGTGCGGCGGCAGCTGGCTGCCGTGACCGGCCAACGCGACCGCACCGCGGACCTCCGACGGCTCGACGTCCCGACCCTGGTGGTGCACGGCCTGGCCGATCCCCTGGTGTCGGTGTCCGGCGGCCTGGCGCTGGCCCGGACGATCCCGGGCGCCAAGTTCCTCGGTTACGCGGGGATGGCGCACGACCTGCCGGCACCGCTGTGGACGGACCTGATCGGGGAGCTGGTGGCGCTGACCCGGCGGGCCGGACAGCCGGGGCCGGGCGTCGCGACCGCGGGACCGGCCGACGCGGCGACCCCCGACGTCCTGGGCGTCTGACCCGTCGGGCGGCCTGGGCGGCGGGCCGTCAGTCGCGGTCGAACTCGGCCCGGACGCCGAGCAGCCGGACGGGGCGGTCGTGCTCGAACCGCTCCAGCACGTCGAGCGCGGCGGCCGTCAGGACGGCGGGGTCGGCCGTCGGGCCGGTCAGGGTGACGCTGCTGGTCCGGGTGAAGAACGGCACGAACCGCACCTTGACGGCGACCCGGACGGCAGGACGGCCGTCCTCGGCCACGTCGGCGGCCACCCGCTGCGCCAGCTCGGCGGTCGCCGCCCGCACCTGCGCCCAGTCGAGGAGATCCTGCTGGTAGGTCGTCTCCCGGCTGCGGGACCGCGGGACGTAGGGCTCGCCGATGACGTGCCGGCGGCCGAGACCGCGGGCCAGGCCGACGTACCAGGGGCCCATGGTCGGGCCGAGCGTCGCGGCCAGGACCGCCGGGTCGGCGTGGGCCAGCTCGTCGACGGTGCGCAGTCCCCACCCGTCGAGCAGCTTCCGCGCCGTCTTCGTGCCGATGCCCCACAGGTCACCGGTCGGCCGGTCACCCATCACCGCCGTCCAGTTGTCCGCGGTGAGCCGGAAGACGCCGCGGGGCTTGGCGAACCCGGTGGCGGTCTTCGCGCGGATGGTGGTGTCGCCGATGCCGATCGAGCTGTGCAGGCCGGTGGCGTCGAGGACCGCGGCCTGGATCCGCCGCGCCGTGGCCTCCGGGTCGTCGGTGTCGGCGCCGAGGAAGGACTCGTCCCAGCCGAGGATCTCGACGACCAGCGGTGGCCGGTCGAACGCGCGCAGGGCATCGACGACCTCCGCGGACGCCGCTTCGTAGGCCTCCCGGTCGTGCGGGAGGAACACCGCGTCCGGGCACCGGCGGGCCGCCACCCGCAGCGGCATGCCGGACCGCACGCCGAACGCCCGGGCCTCGTAGGACGCCGTCGCCACCACCGCGCGCTCGGAGGGGTCGCCCCGGCCCCCGACGACCACCGGCCGCCCGGCGAGCTCCGGCCGCCGCCGCACCTCGACGGCGGCGATGAACTGGTCCAGGTCGATGTGCAGGATCCAGGGTGTCGACAGGGTGTCGCCCACGGCCTGCCCGTCGGCGGTGGCCCGGGACCCGCCGGTCGCCGGGGCGACCTCGTCGACATTCCGTGCCGGCGACGCCGCCCGTCCGCCGACGCCGCCCGTCCGGGGTTCGGTCACCCGGCGAGTGTGCCGCGCCTTGCCCCGTCGTGGGTCCTCGACGGCCGTTCCGTCCGCGGCCCCCGGGCCCGCCGGGCGGGTCGACGACCCGAACCGCCACTCCACGACCAGGACCAGCCGCAGCCCGAGCCGCCCTACGGCGTCGGGTGCGCCGCCGGCCCCGCCGGCGCCCGCCTCGACAGGTCGACCTGAGGCCGACAGCCGACCGGGGCGGTCACGCCCCCAGGTACACCGGGGATCCGGGCACCGCGGAGTAGTCGACCGGCTCCCACTGGCGGGTCCGCATCGACCGGTAGCAGGCGTCGAGCACCACGTTGACCACCCAGCCGTCGACGAACGTCTCCTTCGGGGACGTGCCCGTGCGGAAAGCGTCGACGAAGTGCCGCATCAACTGCGAGAAGCCGTACACCCGGGTCTCCTCCGGGACGGGGTAGACCCACCCGGTGTCGGAATCTGCCTTCTCGACGAGGTAGCCGACAGGCTTGCCGAGAAAGCCCCACACGCTGGTCGACGACGAGTCGGTGACGATGCGCCCGTCGGTTCCGACCATTTCGTGCCGCAGCTGCATGCCGCCCTTCTCGATCCAGGACGACTCGATGGATGCCATCCCGCCATCGGCGAACCGGAGCAGCGCCAAGGCCGAGTCCTCGCCGCTGGTCCGGCCCTGGTGCACCAACGTGCCGCCCCAGGCCATCACCTCGGTGATCGGGTTGTCCTTGCCGAACAGCGTCCGGGCGGATTCCACGGTGTGGCACCCCATGTCCAGCAGTGCACCGCCGCCGGCCGTGCCGGCATCCCAGAAGTGCGGTGCGTGGGGACCGGAGTGGGCCTCCCTGGCGCGCATCCAGACCAGATCGCCGATCCCGCCACGCTCGACCATCTCGTGGGCCTTCGCGACGTTGGGCGAGAACACGCTGCTCTCGGCGTAACCGGCGAAGACGCCGCTGTCGACCACCAGACGCACCATCTCGGCCGCTTCGTCCGCCGTCCGCGCCAGCGGCTTCGTGCAGATCACCCCTTTGGCGTGGGCGGCAGCGGAACGGACGGCCTCGAGGTGAGCCTCGTTCGGGAGCGCGATCACCACCAGGTCGACGTCGTCCCGCGCGCAGAGTTCGTCGACGGACGCCACGGCCGTCGACCTGGGCGCCCACTTCGCCGAGAACTCGTCGGCCCGGGCCGCGGACCGCGAGAAGTGAGCGACGATCTCCGCATCCCGCACGTCCTGCAGCGCCTCGGCGTAGGAGGCAGCGATGAATCCGGAACCGAGGATTCCGACGTTGACCACGACGTCCGCCCTTCTGGCAGATGGAGGGTGAGTCACACGGCGCACTCCGGCCGGACCGGCCGGTTCAGGGCGCCGTGCGGTCGAAGCGGGGTTGGCGCGTGAACGAGGTGCGCAGTCGGTACCGCGCCCCGCTGTACTTGACCAGCGAGGACAGCACCGGTCGGCCGGACTCGTCCAGCACCACCTGGTGGAGCAGGAGGATCGGCTTGCCGACATCGAGGTCCAGATAGGGGGCATCGACCGGGTCGACCTCGCGGGACTCGATGGTCGAGTCGGCCCGGACCAGGTTGAGCCCGGCATCCAGGAGCACCTGGTACAGCGAAGCGGTCTCGAAGTCGACGGCCGGTAGGTCCGGTGCCATTGCCAGTGGGACCGCGCTGATGTCGATGGCGATCGGCACGTCGTCCAGCAGCCGTACGCGATCCAGGTGGAACAGCGGGGTGCCGGGTGCGATCGAGAGCAGCTCCGCCTCGTCCAGGCTGGCGGGCTGGGCCGCTGCCCGCAGCACACGGGAGTGGGGAACGAGGCGCATGCGGCGCGCGGTCTCGGTGAAGGACTCCAGGGTGTGCGGCCATTCCCGCTCGGTCGCTGTGCCGGCACCGGAGATGTACCAGCCGCGACCGTGGGTCGCGCTCAGCGCCCCCTCCTCGACCAGCTTGGCCAGCGCCTTGCGCAGGGTGACCCGGCTGATGTTCAGCTGGGCGCACAGTTCTCGCTCCGGCGGTAGTCGGGTCCCGGGCTGGAGCGCACCCTTGTCGATCTCGGACCGGATGACGTTGCTCGCCTGGATCCAGAGTGGTTCGGGAGATGCCGTGAGCAGTGCGGCCGCCGCCGGCTCGGTCCCCGGACCCGAGGACGGGTCAGCAGTGCCGACCGCCGTGGCGATGGACGGCGCAGGAGATCGCACCCCGATCACCTCCCCTGTCGCGCTGAACCACTTGTGTACCAATTAGACCACGGAGGTTGCATCCGTGTCGCAGTACTGCCGCGGCGTTCCCGCCGCTCCGCTCAGGACGTCCGTCGATCTTCGGAACCGCGGTCGGCGGGCCGCTGCGGCTCCGGAGGCTGCGCACCCAGTCCTGACCAGGTCAGCACCACGCAGAGCAGCAGCGTCACGGCGACGGCCGCGAGGCCGGCGCGGCCGCCCAGCACACTGGTGATCCACCCGACCAGCACGCCGGTGACCGGGGTGCTCCCGGGCAACGACATGGACCACAGCCCCATCACCCGCCCGCGCATCGGTGGCGAGGACAGCAGCAGCAGCCCGGCATTGGCGATCGCCACGAACCAGATCGACACCGTGCCGGTGACGGCCTGCAGCACCAGCTCCCAGCCGAGGGTCGGCATCGCCACGGACGCGAGCAGCAGCAGCGCCGTCAGCAGGGCGAGCACGCGTGCCCGCCGCGCTCCGGGCGCCCGGTCCGCTGCCGCGACACCGGCTCCGACCAGCGCCCCGGCACCGAAGGCGGCCACCATGAGTCCGTAGCCGCGTGCTCCGGAACGGAAGCCGGACTCGGCCAGGACGGGCAGCGCGACTCCGAAGTTGAAGATCATTGCCGAGGCTCCGGCCAGCACCAGGAGACCGCGCAGGTCGGGCCGCCCGCCGACGTACCGCAGACCGTCCAGAAAGGCGGCGAGCGCGCCGGCCATCCGTCTGCGGCGTCCGCCTTCGACGAGCCCCGCCGCCGGATGCGGCGCCCGGTCGAGCTCTGGCTGCGGGTGGATCACGAGCAGCACCCACAGCGCCACCAGGTAGGTGAGGGCGTTGACCAGGAAGCACGGTCCGGGACCCCAGGCGGTGAGCAGGATCCCGCCGACAGCCGGGCCCAGGATCCGGGCGAAGTTGATGGTGACCTCGTTGAGGCTCACCGCGTTGCCGATCAACTGCGACCCGACGAGGTCGAAGACGAGCACCTGACGGGCCGGGCTCTCCACCGCTCCGACCAGCCCGAGGAACAGTGCCAGCGTGAAGATCACCGGTACGGTCGCCGTGCCGGTGAGGGCCAGCAGGCCGAGCAGTGCGGCGTCGAGCAACCCCAGGGTCTGGGTGATCAGCAGGAGCCGGCGCCGGTCGATGCCGTCCACCAGGACCCCCGCGGTGGGACTCAGCAGGAGCAGCGGCAGGAACTGGACGGCCGTCACCAGACCGAGGTCCAGCGCCGAGCCCGAGAGCTCGAGCACCAGCCAGGCCTGGGCCAGGATCTGCATGAAGTTGCCGGTCTGCGAGAGCAATTGGCCGGAGAAGAACAACCGGTAGTCGCGGACCCGCAGAGCGGCGAGCGCCCTGATGTCAGCTCCCCAGGACGACGACGGACTTCACGAAGTCGTCGGGACGGTTCTCCATCAAGGCGTAGGCCGCGTCGACCTGGTCCAGCCCGAAGCGATGGGTGAGGAGCGGCCGGTAGTCCACACTGCCGTCGGCGACCAGAGCGAGCGCCGCCCGCATCGCCACCATGGTGCGACGCCGATCCGGTGAGAAGCCGTTCACCACGGTCGCACCCTTGTACCAGAGGCGCATGTCGAACTTCGCGGTGCCGGCGTGGTGGTAGCCCACGACGCACAGTCGGCCGTAGGGACGCACCAGCCGGCCCGCGAGCTCCAGGCCCGGCGTACTGCCGGTCGCCTCCAGCACGAGGTCGAGGCGCCGGTCGTCGGTCGACGGGAGGTCGTCGGCGACCAGTTCTTCCGGAAGGTTCTCGGGCTGGAACACCCGGTCGCAGCCGTTCCGCAGGCCGTGCCGACGAGCAGCCGCGGACGGGTCGACCCCCACGATCTCCACCGGCATCTCGTGACGGAGCAACTGCACGCAGGCCAGTCCCATGAACCCCAGGCCCACCACACCGACCCGGTCGCCCGGACGCGTGCCGCTCCGGTCGATGGCTTCCTTGAGGCACGCCAGGGGCTCGCCGATGGACAGCAGCGGATCGATGCCGGACGCCACCGGCGTCACCGCCGTCCGCTGCATCAGCATCCGGGTGGCGAAACCGGGGCTGCCCAGGCCGGTGACCAGCGCACCGACCGGCACACCGATGTCCTGAGCCCCGAGACGAACTACCCTGCCGACGATCTCGTGCCCGAGGCGGACGGGCTTCTCCGGCGTCCCGCCGCGCTGCCACGGTCGGAGGTCGGACGTGCAGACGCCACAGGCGAGCACGTCGACCAGCACCTCGTCGGGACCCGGATCCGGGTCGGCCACCTCCCGCACGACCGAGGTCCGTGGTGCGACGACCTCACTGATACGCATGCGCACTCCTCCCACGTCCGGCGGTGTCCCGTCGTGGCCCGGGTCTTGTCCCGCGCCGGCCGCTAGCGTACGGTCTTGGATCACCGTGGTACACGTTGGTTTGTAATTGTCTCCTCTCGGATTGAGCTTGCCTCGTCGCAACCGAACAGAGGGTCCGTGAACGATCTGCACGCAGCGGTGGTGGCGGTGGGTGCGCAGGGCTCGGTGCACCTGCACGGCTACCGGCGTCTCGCCGGCGTCCGAGTCGTCGGTGTGACGGACTCAGAGCCGGATCGAGCGACTGCCGTCGCGAGCGGGATCGGCGCCACCACCTACGCCGGGGTCGCCGCGCTGCTGGAGAGCGAGACCGTCGACGTGCTCAGTGTCTGCACGCCCCCGGCGCACCACGAACGCATCGTGCTCGACGCGCTGGACGCCGGCGTCCCGGCGGTGCACTGCGAGAAGCCCATGGCACTCACCTTCGGCGGCGCGCGCCGCATGTCCGCGGCGGCCGACAGCCGAGGAGCGCTGCTGACCGTGAACCACCAGCGTCGGCTCGACCCCGCGTACCGGTCCGCGCGGGAGGCGGTCCGTGCGGGTGAGATCGGTGACGTGCAGTCGTTCGAGGGCTACTGCGCCAACCTCTTCGACTGGGGCAGCCATGTCGTCGACCTCATCCTCTTCTTCGCAGGCGACGAGGGTCCGGCACAGGTCTTCGGATCCATCGATGTCACGGAGCGACGGCATGTCTACGGCGCGCTGGTCGAGACGGCTGCCGTCAGCCACCTGTACTGGGCCGACGGCCGACACGCGACGATCTTCACCGGCCACGTCGAGGCGCTGAGCAGGGAACCCCGGAACATCGTCGTCGTGCACGGCACCGACGGCCGGCTCGAGGTCCGCGGTTCCGAGGTCGTCGTCCGTCGCTTCGACGGCGGCGGGCGTCGCATCGCCTGCACGGTCGACGCCGAACACCGCGTCGACCTCCACGGCGTGGATCCGGCCGTCATCCAGGGCACCGCACTCGCCCTGCAGGACCTGGTGCAGTGCCTGCGCAGCGGTGCGGAGCCGGTGCTGGCCGCCCGGCACGGGCTGGCGGCGGCCGAGGTCGTGTTCGCCACCTACCAGAGCAGTGCCCTCCGGGCACCCGTCACCCTGCCCCTGACCAGCACCGACAACGCTCTGCTGCGCGGGCTGGAACTCGGCTACTGGACACCGATCGGAGAGAGCCATGGGACCAGTTGACCGCCGGCGTCCCCGGGTCGGCAGAGCCCGATGAGGGCTTTCTCGCGGCGCGCGCTGTTCTACGTGCTCACGGCGTGGGCGGCCATCACGTTGAACTTCCTGCTGCCCCGACTGATCCCGGGCGATCCGGTCTCCCGGATGCTCGATCGGTTCCGCGGACAGCTCGGACCGGAGGCCGTGTTCGCGCTGCGCGCCCTTTTCGGACAGACCAGCAACAACATCTTCGCGCAGTACCTGCAGTACTGGGGGCGGTTGCTGCACGGCGATCTCGGTGTGTCCTTCACGTCCTACCCGACGCCCGTGGCGACGATCCTCGGGCAGGGGCTGCCCTGGACGCTCGGCCTGATCGGCGTCTGCACCGTCCTGTCGTTCGTCATCGGGACCGCGCTCGGCGTCGTGGTCGGGTGGCGGCGAGGCACGTGGGTGGATGGGTTCATCCCGGTCACCACATTCCTGACATCCATTCCCTACTTCTGGTTCGCCCTGATCGTGGTGTATTTCTTCGCGCTGCAGATGCACTGGTTCCCGCTGTCCGGTGGCTACCGACCGGGTCTGCGGCCCGGGTGGAACGGCAGCTTCCTCACCTCGGTCGTCGAGCACGCCGCCCTGCCGGCGCTGGCGATCGTGGTGTCGTCGATCGGCTACTGGCTGCTCGGCATGCGCAACATGATGGTGACGACGCTGGCCGAGGACTACGTCCTGCTCGCACGGGCGAAAGGCCTGTCCAGGGGCCGGATCATGACCACCTACGCGGCGCGGAACGCGCTGTTGCCCTCGCTGGCCGGCTTCGCGCTGTCGCTCGGGTTCATCGTCGGCGGATCCATCATCACCGAGGTCGTCTTCAACTACCCCGGGATCGGATATTCGCTCTTCCAAGCGGTCCAGGGCCAGGACTACCCGTTGATGCAAGGAATCTTCTTCGTGATCACCATGACCGTGCTGGCCGCCAACCTGCTGGCTGACCTGGCCTACGTGCTGCTCGACCCGCGGACCAGGGTGGCGGTGTGAGATGACGACCAACCTGTTGGCCGACGTCGAGTCCGGCACCACCGGACAGGAGGATCGGCCCGCCAGTCGGTTCGGGTGGCTCCGGGGGTTCCGGTCGGCGCGCACCCTCACCGGCGTGGTGCTGATGGTCCTGTTCGTCCTGATGGCCCTGCTGGGCCCGGTGTTCGTCCGGACGGATCCCTCGGCGGTCAGTGACGACGTCCTGTCGCCGCCGTCCGGTGCGCACCTGCTGGGCACCACCCACACCGGGCAGGACGTCCTCGCCCAGCTGATCGACGGTTCCCGGATCTCCCTGCTGACGGGCTTCGTCGCCGCCGCGCTGGCCACCGTGTTGTCGTTGCTGATCGGCCTGGCCGCGGGCTATCTCGGGGGACTGTCCGACGAGCTGCTCTCGCTGCTCTCCAACATCTTCCTGGTGATCCCGAGCCTGCCTCTGGTGGTCATCCTGACCGGTGCGCTGCCGGAGGCCGGATCGTTGGCGATCATCATCGTGATCTCGCTGACGTCCTGGGCATGGGGTGCTCGGGTGCTGCGCGCCCAGACCCTGTCGCTGCGGAAACGGGATTTCGTCGAAGCGGCCCGCGCCAGTGGCGAGAGCACCTGGCGGATCATCTTCCGCGAGATCCTGCCCAATCAGACGGCGATCGTCGCGGCCACCTTCCTGTCCACGGTGATCGGTGCCATCCTGACCCAGGCCTCGCTGGCCTTCCTCGGGCTGACGGACGTCACCCAGTGGTCCTGGGGCGGCATGCTCTACTGGGCGCAGAACAGCGCGGCGTTGAACTACGGTGCCTGGTGGTGGTTCGTGCCACCCGGACTGTGCATCGCGCTCGTCGGCACCGCGCTGTCCCTGATCAACTTCGGCATCGACGAGTTCATCAACCCACGACTGCGGTCGGCGCACATCGCAACCAAGAACGCCCGCAACAAGCCGATGGCACGCCGGTTGCCGTCGGACGAGGCGGAGAGCGACGACACCGGGGCCAGCAGCCCGACCCACGGTGACGTGGTGCTGGAGATCCGGAACCTGACGGTGGAGTACCAGACCGGAGGCGACCCGATCCGCGCGGTCGACGACGTGTCGCTGCAACTGCGCCGGGGCGAGGTTCTCGGCATCGCCGGTGAGTCCGGGTCCGGCAAGTCGACCCTGGCCTACGCGATCACCCGGCTGCACCAACCCCCGGCCCGGATCACCGGCGGGCAGCTGCTCTACACCCACCCCGACGGCAGTCGCACGGACCTGCTGACCCTGTCCGGCAAGGCGCTCACCGCGTTCCGCTGGGAGGAGATGTCGATCGTCCTGCAGTCCGCGATGAACGCACTGAACCCGCTGCTCCGCATCGGTGTCCAGATCGACGACGCCCTCCAGGCACACCGGCCGGCGATGGGTGCCGGGGCCCGGTCGGCCAGGGTGCGCGAGCTGCTCGAGCTGGTGGGCATCGACCCGCAGCGCTCCGCGGCCTACCCGCACGAGCTCTCCGGTGGCATGCGGCAGCGGGTGATGATCGCCATCGCCCTGACGTTGGACCCGGACGTCATCGTCATGGACGAACCCACGACGGCGCTCGACGTCGTCACCCAGCGACAGATCCTGCAGCGCATCGTCTCGCTCAAGGATCGGCTCCACTTCGCCGTCATCTTCATCACCCACGACCTGTCGATGCTCATCGAGCTGTCGGACCGGATCGCCGTCATGTACGCCGGACGGGTCGTCGAAGAGGCTCCGGCCAAGCACTTCTACGCCCGCCCCCTGCACCCCTACAGCCAGGGGCTCCTCGCCTCGTTCCCCACGCTCTCCGGAGCGAAGCGCGTCCTGACCGGGATCGCCGGAGCCCCACCGGACCTCGGTGCCCTGCCGAGCGGATGCTCCTTCCGTCCGCGCTGTCCCAGAGCCTTCGACCGTTGCCCGGTCGTGGAACCGCCGCTGCTGCTGCTCGCGCCGACCGGCGGGTCGGAGGACGTCGCCGGGCGACGCCAGGTGGCCTGCCTGCTCTACGACGGCGCCGATGCCGGCAGGTCCGGCACCGGAAGCACCGGGATCCCGGAGAAGGTGCAGGTATGACCGCCCTCGGCACGACGGTCGACAGCGCGGTGACGCCGGTGCTGCGAGCGCGCGGTCTGACCAAGAACTTCACCCTCCGGGGCGGGCTGTTCGGTCGCAGACGCACGCTCAACGCGGTCGACGACGTCGACCTGGACCTGTTCGCCGGCCAGGTCACCGCGATCATCGGCGAGTCGGGGTCGGGCAAGTCGACCGTCGCTCGATTGCTCGCCCAGCTCCAGAGGCCCACCGCCGGCTCGATCGAGCTCGACGGCGCACCGGTGTCGGTCCGCGGGAACAAGGAACTGCGCCGGTACGTCGCGCGGGTGCAGTTGATCCTGCAGGACCCCTTCGCCTCGTTCAATCCGGTCCACACCATGGGCTATCAACTTCGCCGCGCCGTCCGGATCCACTCCCCCGAGCTGACACCGCACCAGGTCGAGGAACGCGTCGGACAGGTGCTGGCCGAGGTCAACCTGACCCCGGCGCGGCAGTACGTCGACCGGTACCCGCACGAGCTGTCCGGCGGGCAGCGGCAACGGCTGTCCATCGCTCGCGCGCTGACCGCGAGCCCGTCGGTGATCCTGGCGGACGAACCGGTCTCCATGCTCGACGTGTCGATCCGGCTGGGCGTGCTGAACCTGCTGGCTCGACTGGCGGCCGAGCGGAACATCGCTCTGCTGTACATCACGCACGACATAGCCTCGGCGCGCTACTTCGCCGAGGTGGCTGCCGTGATGTACGCCGGCGAACTGGTCGAGGGCGGATCGGCGGAGGAGATCACCCAGCACCCGACGCACCCGTACACCCGTCTCCTGATCTCCGCCGCCCCCGATCCGGACCGGCCGGCGGCATCCGGCCCGTTGCGGGACGCCGGCGCTCCGCCCAACCTGGCCGACCCGCCCACCGGCTGTCGTTTCCACCCGCGCTGCCCGTTCGTCATGGACAAGTGCCGCACGACCCCACCGCCGGTCTTCCCCACCGGGCAGGCCCACTGGTCCCGCTGCTGGCTGCACGAAACGCCGGCGGGGACCGCCCGTCTCGCTGCAACACCGTTGAACGACCCGGATCCGGCCGTCGCCGGTCCTGCAGTCCAGGCGCCGGCCCCGACCGGCGCGCAGCACACCCAGACCTCCCAGGCCTCACCGACCTTGCCGTCGGACGGCAAGAAAGGACTTCGGTCATGATCCCACGCACCCGCGTACGCCTGCTCGGCGCTCTGACCGCCACCGTGCTCGCCGTGACCGTTGCTGCCTGCTCCGACGAGGGCAGCGGCAGCACCACGACGACCGGGACCGGCGGGGGCGCCGGACTGATCGTCAACACCGCCATCTCCGGCGGAGACCTGCAGGACGTCTTCAACCCGTACCTGCCCACGAGCGGCACGCAGGCCAACCGCTTCATGATCTACGAGCCGCTCGTGCAGGTGAACAAGATCAAGGCCGAGGACTACAAGCCCTGGTTGGCCAAGAGCTGGACCTGGTCCTCGGACAGCAAGACCTTGACCCTGCAGCTGCAGACCGGGGTGAAGTGGTCCGACGGGCAACCGTTCTCCAGTGCGGACGTGGTCTACACCTACAACCTCCTCAAGCAGACGCCCGCGTTGAACCTCAACGGCCTCGAGTTCCAGACGGTGACGGCCCAAGGCGACTCCACGGTCGTGATGACCTTCAAGGCGAACGGCCGCCCGGCCTTCCCGAAGACCGTCAACACCGAGATCGTCCCGCAGCACATCTATTCGAAGCAGGGCGACCTGACCAAGTACAACGATCCGGACCCGATCGGCACCGGCCCGTTCACCCTCGACAAGGCGCAGTTCAGCCCGCAGAGCTACACCATGGTGAAGAACCCGAACTACTGGCAGGCCGGCCTGCCCAAGATCGGCGGCATCCGGGTGATCAGCTACAAGGACAACGCCGCGGTGCTGTCCGCGCTGCTCCAGGGTGATGTCGACTGGTCCAGCGCCTACATCGCCAACGTCGATCAGTCGTTCGCCAGCAAGAGCCCGCACAACAAGTACTTCTGGCCGGTCATCGGATCGGACGGGCTGATCACCAACAACGCCGCGGCACCCTTCGACGACCTGCAGGTGCGCAAGGCGACCAGCATGGCGATCAACCGCAAGCAGGTGGCCGACTCGGCCAACCGTCCCGCCGCGACGAGCATGACGGGCCTGCCCTTGCCGCTGTTCCAGTCCGTCATCGCGGACAAGTACAAGAGCTCCACCTACACCTACGACGTCGCCGGCGCCAAGAAGCTGCTGGAGGCCGACGGCTACACGATGGGGTCCGACGGCTACTACGCCAAGGGCGGCAAACCCCTCGAGTTCACGATCACCATCCCGTCCGCCTACACCGAACAGATCGCAGCCGCCCAGGTCATCCAGGCCAACCTGAAGCAGGCGGGGATGAAGGTCGACGTGAACGGAGTGTCGGTCGACGCGATCGACCCGATCACGACCAAGGGCCAGTACCAGGCCACGATCGGGTACCCGATCGACGAGTACACCACCGTGTACGGGCTCTACAACGCCTGGATGAACCCCAAGTACTCGGTCCCGGTGGGCACCGTGGACCAGACCAAACAGAACATCGAGCGTTGGAACGACCCGCAGACCGCCAAGTACTTCGCCGACTACGAGAACGCCAGCACCGACGACCAGCGCAACGCCGCGGTCGAGGGTCTGCAGGGACGCTTCGTCGACGGCATGCCGTGGCTGATCCTGAGCTACTACCAGGGCTACGGCGACTGGAACGACAGCAAGGTCACCGGGTTCCCCACCACCGACAACCCCTACTGGACCGCCAATCCCAGCGAGGTCGTGGCGCTCCAGCTCACCCCGGTCACCGGTAGCTGATGACCGTGACCATCACCTCACCCACGACGAGCCCGCGCGCGATGGTGCTGGTCAGTGGTGACGACATCCATCACGACCTGCTGAGCGCCGCACCGTACCTGACCAGGCTGGCTGCCGATGCCGGCTTCGTCGCCCGGGCCGCCATCGGTATGCAGCGGTTCCTCGACCCGCACCCGCTGACGGCGGCCCAGGACGTGTTCTGTGTCTACAAGGCCGGGGGGGAGTTCTCCGCGGCACAACAGGCGGCACTGGCGGATCGCGTCCGGTCGGGCGCCGGCCTCGTCGCGATCCACTCGTCCAACGTCCTCGGCACGACGGCCGACGGGGGACTCGACGAATCGTTCCGCCCGTTCTTCGACCTGCTCGGCAACCGGTACCTCTCGCACGGGCCGGGGCACCACGAGGGACATCAGAAGGTCGCGGTCGTCACTCGCCACCCCATCACCGACGGGGTGTCGGACTTCGAGCTCTTCGACGAGTTCTACGAGTTCGAGTTCTCCGACGACGACCACGAGGTGCTCGCCGAGCGGACCCGCGACGACGGCGTGGTGATCCCGGTGCTGTACGCCCGGCACTACGGCGCGGGCCGCGTCGTCTACCTTGCGTCCGGACACGATCTCCGGGCGTGGGGGGAGCCACCGTTCATCCGGTTGGTGCAGCAGAGCCTGCAGTGGGCAGCGGGTCTGCGATGACCACACCGCAGTCGCAGATGGTCCCGGTGACACCGAGGACGGCGCCACGCCTGGGTCTGATGGCGTACACGGTGCTCCCGCAGCTGCTGGCCGACCTGCCCGGCGCCCTGGCGCGCACGGCCGAGATCGGGTTCAGCGGCATGGAGACCTACGGCCTGCTCGAGCACTATCCGGCCGCTCGGCTGCGGAGCGAACTGGCCCGGGCAGGACTCGAACTCACCAGCTCGCACACGCCGTTCCCGGCGGGCGCGGACGCCGACCGGCTCCTGGACGAGAGCGCGGAACTCGGCGCCGGCACGCTGGTGTGGAGCATGGAACCGGAGGAGTTCGACAGCCCGGCCCTCATCCTCGCCGGGGTCGAGCGGGTGAACGAGGCTGCCCAGCGATCCGCCGACCGCGGGATGCAGATCGCCTACCACAACCATTCTGCCGAGTTCAGCAACGTGTTCGACGGACGGCAGGCGTACGACATCCTGCTCGAGGCCCTCGACCCCCGGGTCGTCGTCGAGCTGGACATGTACTGGGCGCGGCGCGGTGGCGCCGATCCTGCCGAGGTGGCCGGCCGTCTCGGTGACCGACTGCGATTCGTCCACCTGCGCGACAGCCGTCGCGAGTCCTCCGGCGCCACGGTCCAGGTGCCCATCGGTGAGGGCGACATCGACTGGCGGCGCGCACTCGCCGCCAATCCTGCCGCCGTCTGGCATCTGATCGAGCTGGACGACCTGCCGGGTGATCCGTTCGACGGTGCCCGTCGGAGCTTCGAGTACCTGACCGCCCAGCGCCGGTCCTCCGAGGAGGTGTCGTAGCCGTGCGCGTCCTCTTCCTCGGCGGTGCCGGCATGATCGGGTCCGCCGTCGCTGCCGCCCTGTGCGGTCGCGGCGACCAGCTCACCGTCGTCACCCGCGCCGAGCCCCGTCGCGAGCTGCCGGCCGGGACGGAACTCCTGCGCGGCGACGTCCATGACGCCACGGCACTCGGCCGGCTGGTCGGGGACCGGACCTTCGACTGCGTCGTGCACTGGGTCGGTTTCACCCCGGACCAGGTGAGCACCGTGGCCGACGTGGTCGGCACTCGGACCGGTCAGTTCGTCTTCGTCAGCACCTGTTCGGTGTTCCAACGGCCGAGCCCGACACTCCCGATCAGGGAGAGCAGTCCACGTCACCAGCCGCGCTTCGACTACGCGCGGAACAAGCTGGCCTGCGAGCTCCTCCTGGAGGACCGTCACCGCAGCACCGGTCTACCGTTGACCATCCTGCGGCCGGCGCACACCTACGACCGCACCACGGTGCCGCTGCTCGCCGGCTGGACCGCCGTCGAGCGGATGCGATCGGGCCGGCCGGTCGTCGTGCACGGTGACGGCACGTCGCTGTGGACGTTGATGCATGCCGACGACCTCGCCAGAGCGGCGCTGCCGATCCTGGGCAACCAGCAGGCGGTGGGAGAGTCGATCAACGTCGTACCGGCCCGGTCACTGACCTGGGACCAGATCCACCAAGAGCTCGCGCTGGCCGCGGGAGTGCGCGACCCGCTGCTCGTGCACCGCTCGAGCGAGACCATCGGACGCCACTGGCCCGCCTGGGACGTGGTGCTGGCGGACGACTTCCGGCACTCGCTGCTGTTCGACACCGCGGTGCTCC
The DNA here is from genome assembly GCF_014646215.1 of Nakamurella endophytica. Classification (GTDB taxonomy): domain Bacteria; phylum Actinomycetota; class Actinomycetes; order Mycobacteriales; family Nakamurellaceae; genus Nakamurella; species Nakamurella endophytica. The sequence goes on along the minus strand of NZ_BMNA01000003.1, from coordinate 256,640 downwards.
GCCAGTTCTCGCCGGGCGTCGAGCCCACGATCACCTTCTCCGAGGGCGCACGTCAGATCGTCGACTGGTTCGACGCCGACGACAGCCGCCGCGCCACGAACCCCGACCTGGACGCAGCCTTCGACCGATTGGCGGCCGCATGAGTACCACCGCAACCACCGACGTCGACGTCGCGCTCCGGACGATGTCGGCGGACGAGGTCGACCGGGTGTGCGAGATCCTCCGCGCCAGCGGTGACCTCGGAGAGAACAGCGTCGTCTCGTACCTCGGCCTGGCCGAACCCGATCGCCGAACGATCGCCACGGATCCGGGGCCGCGCCGGTTCCGCGGGTTCCTGCTCGACCTGTCCTCCGGTGAGTCCCGCGACGTCCTCGTCTGTCCGGCGGACGACGAGGTGCTCTCGTCCCGGGTCCTCGATCCGATGACCGACGGCGCGGTGCCGGTTGTCCTCCGGGAATTCTCGCTGGTCGAGGAGGTCGTGCACGCGAACCCGGACTGGCGGGCGGCGATGGCCCGGCGCGGCCTGACCGACCTGTCGACACTCCGGGTGAACCCGCTGTCGGCCGGTGTGCTGGCCGACGGGGAGTCAGGACGGCGGATCCAGCGCTGCTTCACCTTCGTCCAGCGCACCCCCGACGATCTGGGCTGGGCCCATCCGGTGGACGGCGTGACGGTGATGGTGGACGTGATCTCCGGCACCGTGCTGGAGGTCGTCGATTATGCGGAACTACCGGTGCCGGCGGAGGACGGCAACTTCCACCTGGCGTCCTGGCGTGGCCCGGACCGCGACGACCTCAGGCCCATAGAGATCACGCAACCGGACGGTCCCAGCTTCACGATCGACGAGCTCGGCGTGCTCCGTTGGGCCGGCTGGCGGCTGCAGGTCACCTTCGACCAGCGCGAAGGACTGGTACTGCGGAACATCGCCATCCAGGACGGACAGACGCTGCGGCCGGTGCTCGCCCGCGCGTCCCTTGCCGAGATGGTCGTCCCCTACGGGGATCCGAGCCCGCAGCGATGGTTCCAGAACTTCTTCGACGGCGGCGAGTACCTGCTCGGCGGCTTCGCCAACTCGCTCGAGCTGGGTTGCGACTGCCTCGGCGAGATCACCTATCTCGACGCGGTCGTCTGTGACAACGCCGGGCGCAGCCGCACGGTGCCGCAGGCGATCTGCATCCACGAGGAGGACACGGGCATCCTGTGGAAGCACACCGACCACTGGAACGGCTCGTCCGAGAGTCGACGGAACCGGCGGTTGGTGGTCAGCTTCTTCGTCACCGTCGGCAACTACGACTACGGCTTCTACTGGTACTTCGGACTCGACGGCGCCATCGAGCTCGAGGTCAAGGCCACCGGCGTGGTGTTCACCTCCGCCTTCCCGGGGACCGGCTACCAGTTCGCCACGGAGGTGGCCCCCGGGCTGGGCGCGCCCATCCACCAGCACCTGTTCTGCGCCCGGCTGGACGTCACGGTGGACGGCCCCGTCAACGCGGTCGACGAGATCGACGCGGTGCCGTGGCCGATCGGCCCGGACAACCCACGGGGCAATGCCTTCGGGCAGACCGTCACCAGACTGCGCCGGGAGGGCGACGCGCAACGGACCGCCGACAACACCAGGTCACGGATCTGGCGGATCAGCAATCCCGGCCGGCAGAACCGTCTCGGACAGGACGTCGGCTGGGCGCTCCACCCCGAGGGACTCCCCGTGTTGCTGGCCGATCCGCGGTCGGACATCGCGCGACGCGCAGCTTTCGCCACCCGCAACCTGTGGGTGACCGCCTACGACCCGGCTCAGAACTACCCGGCCGGTGACTTCGTCAACCTGCATCCCGGAGGTGCCGGACTGCCCGCGTGGACCGCCGACGACCGTCCGGTGGACGGCACCGACATCACCCTGTGGCACACCTTCGGTCTCACCCACTACCCGCGGATCGAGGACTGGCCGGTCATGCCGGTCGACCGGACCGGTTTCGTGCTCCGACCGCACGGCTTCTTCGACCGCAATCCGGCCCTGAACGTCCCCCCGACCACCGGCTCCGGCTGCCATCCCGGTCACCACCAGGCGGGGCACCCACACGACGACCACCACGGAGGCGACCAGTGACCCGCACACTCGGGGTCCAGCTCTACAGCGTCAAGGACCACCTGGGTCCGGACACCGGTGACACCCTGCAGCGCCTGTCGGAGATGGGCTACACGACGGTGGAGCCGTACTCGGTGCTGGAGGACGTCCGGCCCCTGGTCGACGCGCTGTCCGCCACCGGACTCACCGCGCCGACGGTGCACGTCAAGGTCACGGCGGAGAACGTCGACCACGTCGTCCGCTCCGCGAACGCGGTGGGCGCCTCGACCGTCATCCTGCCGTCCGCGGACCGGGAACTCTTCCGCACCCGGGAGGGTCTGGACGCCCTGGGGGCCACGGTGCTCGACCTGGCCGCCCGGCTGACGGATCACGGTCTGCGGCTGGGGTATCACAATCATGATTTCGAGTTCGAGACCGTCGTGGACGGCGTGCCCGCTTGGGAGATCTTCGCGGACTCCCTCGGCGACCGGGTCGACCTGCAGCTGGACACCTACTGGGCCAGCATGGGCGGCGCAGACGTCTTCGAGCTGCTGCCCCGGTACGCCGACCGGGTGCGCTTCCTGCATGTCAAGGACGCGGCTCCGGAGCCGGAGGATCCCCCGGCCAAGGGAGTGGACATCACCGGGCGGATGGCCGAGGTGGTCGGCCTCGCGGGACCCGCGACCGAGGCGCTGATCGTCGAGGTGGTGACCGACGACGTGTTCCCGCTGCTCGCCGAGAACGCGGCGTTCTTCGGGAAGCTGCTGTCGCCATGACGGTCACCGCCACGGGGCCGGTCCGCGTGGGCATCGTCGGAGCGGGGGACGTCTCCGCTCAGTACCTGGACTCGCTGCGGCAGTACCCGGACATCGAGGTCACCGCGATCGCCGACCTGGACACCGAACGCGCCCGGGAGCGCGCCGAGACGTACCGGATCGAGCGGACGGACACCGTCGACGGCCTGCTCGGCGACCAGGACCTCGAGCTGCTCGTCAACCTGACGCCGCCGGCCCAGCACGTGCCGCTGTCGCTGGCGGCGGTGAAGGCCGGCAAGCACGTCTGGTCCGAGAAGCCGCTGGGCACCGACCGGGCCGGCGCCGAGTCGCTGCTGCGGGCAGCCACGGATGCCGGCGTGCTGGTCGGCTGCGCCCCGGACACCATCCTGGGCCGTGGTATCCAATCGTCGGCGCGGCATCTGGCCGACGGCCGCATCGGTGCACCCCACACGGTGCTGACCTTGATGCAGGGTCCCGGACCGGAGAGCTGGCATCCCCGTCCGGAATTCTTCTACCGGGCGGGCGCCGGCCCGCTGTTCGACATCGGTCCCTATTACGTGGCCACCCTGGCCATGTTGCTCGGATCCGTCGCCAGGGTCACCGCGAAGGGCCACCGCGCCTCCCCGACCAGGACCATCGGGTCCGGGCCGGACGCCGGACGCACCTTCGATGTCGAGGTGTCCAGTCACGTCAGCGTCCTCACGGAGTTCGAGTCGGGGGTGGTGGGCACTTCGATCTACAGCTTCGATTCCCCGGTCCGCCGACAGCTGTTCGAGGTGACCGGCGCGGCCGGCACGCTGACCGTGCCGGTGAGCGGGTTCGACGGGGTCAGCGATCTGGTCGCGGCCGGCGGACCCAGGGAAGCCGCCGCCGTGGCTCTGCCGCCCGAGGGCACCGAGCGGGATCGCGGCGTCGGCGCTCTCGACCTCGCCCGTGCCATCCGATCCGGTGCCGGTCCGCGGTGCAGCGGTGACCTGGCGCGCCATGCCCTCGACGTGCTGCTGGCCATCGAGGAGTCCATCGCGTCCGGCGGCAGCGTCCCGGTGACCAGCATGGCGCCGCCCGTCGAGCTCGTGGACAGCACCTGGGACCCGAGGGAGCAGACCCTGTGACCGGACCGCAGACGTCGCGGATGGCGGAGAACGCCGGTCCGCCACCGGAGCACATCACCTTCGCCGACGCCCGGGCACTCCAGCGGACAGCCATCGAGAAGGCGGTCGGCACACTCCCGCAGCGCGTCCGCGAGCAGCAGGCCGACGGCCGCTTCACGGGTGCCGGCCCGGTCTTCCTGGGGATCGGCGCCAGCCTGGCAGCCGCGTGCCCGGCGGTCTGGACGTTGCGCTCGCGCGGGATCCACGCCTGGAGACTGTCCGCCGGGGACTTCCCACTGCCCTTCCCGCTGTCCACCCACCCGCTCGTCGCGGTGTCGCAGGGCGGGCGGAGCGCAGAGACGCTGGCCGCCCTCACCTCCGTTCCGGTCGGGCAGCGGTACGCCGTGGTGAACGCCGACCGCTCGCCCATCGGTGACGCGGCGGCGCATCGGCTGGCGCTCGGCCACTTCGCCGACAGCTACGCCTCCACCATCGGTTTCACGGTCACCGTCACCGGCCTCGGGATGCTCGCCGACGCCTGGGACGGAGGCCAGGTCGACTCCCGATGGCGGGAGCTCCCGCGACTGCTCGGCGACGTCGAACGGGCCGCGGCGGACTTGGCGACGGCTGCGGCACCCCTCATGGCTGATGCCCGGTGCATCGACTACGTGGCCGGTGGCGCGTCCCTGGGTGCAGCCGAGGCCGGTGCGCTGCTCTGCCGTGAGGTGGCACGGATTCCCGCCACCGCGTTGAGCACCCGGCAGTACCTGCACGGAGCCATCGAGTCCGCTGCAGGTGCCAAGGTGGTGCTGATCGGTGACGACCGCGAGGCCGACCTGGCACAGACGCTGGCCGTCAGCGGCATCCCGGTCCTGCTCCTCACCAGCCGGACGCCCGAGGTGCACGCCAACCTGCGGTCGATCACCGTGCCGGACGTTCCCCCGGCCATGCGGACCGTCCTGGAGACCGTCACGCTGCAGGCGGTTGCCGGGATGCTCGCGCAGACCCGCGGCGTCGAGATCGAAGAGTTCGTCTTCCACTCCTCCGATACCAAGGTGACCAGTGCCGGCGTCTCGTGAGGTGGACCCGGGGGCCGATGCGCTGGTGGTCGGGCTCGACGTCGGAGGCACCAAGACGGCGGTGCGGGCCGAGCGCGCGGACACGGTCGTCGTCGACACCACCGTGCCGAGTGCGGAGTGGACCGCGGAACCGGTGGCCGAAGCCGCCGCGTGGCTGCACCGGATCGTGCAGGAGACCGTCACCGACGACGGTGCCGGCGGGACACCGGCCGCGATCGCCGTCGGCGCCCAGGGCTGCGACGACGAACAGCACTGCGTCGAACTCGGCGAGGCCCTGGCGCGGCTGTCCGGCGTACCGACCGTGGTCACCAACGACGCCGCGCTGCTCCTACCCGCGGCGGGCCTGGCCCGCGGGGTCGGGGTCATCGCCGGGACCGGATCGATCGCCGTCGCCGTGACCGCCGGGGACGGGCTGATGTTCGCCGGTGGATGGGGGTGGGTGCTCGGCGACGAGGGCAGCGCACCCGCTCTCGTCCGGGAAGGCACCAGAGCCGTGCTGCGGCTGCACGACTCCGGCGGGTCCGATCCGCTGCTGACCGAACTGCTGCAGGCCTTCCATGTGCCGGACCCACCACGCCTGGCCCGTGCGGTCAACGACGACCCGAGCGTACAGAACTGGGTCCGGGGCACCGTCCCGCTGTTCCGGGCCGCCGCACGGGGTTCGGTCATCGCCCGTGACGTCATCGCCGCCGGTGCCCGTGCACTCGCCGAACTGGTGCTGCAGCTGCACCGACGCGGCGCGGACACCGGCACCGTCGTGGCCGCCGGCACGGTGATGACCCGACAACCCCTGCTGTACGACGGCTTCACCGCCGCAATCGGCGAGCTGCTGCCGGCGAGCCGCACGGTGCTGCTGACGGCGGCCCCGGTCACCGGCGCCATGGCGTTGGCCCGCCGATTGCTGTCCCCCGTGTTCAACGCCGAACAACCTGAACGGAGACCCGCATGAGCACCATCGAGATCGACCGGATCGTGGTCCGCGACAAGGCGACCGGCGAGTCGCTCGGCGACACACCCGCCGGCACTGCGGACGACGTGGACGCCGCGGTCCGCACCGCGGCCGCGGCGCAATCCGGCTGGGCGGAGTCCGCGCCGGCTGCCCGGGCCGCCGTCCTACTGGCGGCGGCGGCGGCCTTCGAGGCGGACCGGGAGCGGCTGCGCAGGTTGCTGGTACGCGAGACCGGTTGCATCGCCGGCAAGGCCGACTACGAGATCGATGCGGCGATCTCCGAGCTCCACGAAGCCGCCGCGCTGACGTCGCAGCCGCTGGGTGCGGTGCTGCCCACCTCCCATCCGGGTCGGCTGTCCTACAGCCGGCAGGTCCCGGTCGGCGTGGTCGGCGTGCTGACCCCGTGGAACTTCCCGCTCGTACTGGCGATGCGGGTCGTGGGGCCGGCGCTCGCCCTGGGGAACGCCGTCGTGCTCAAGCCGTCACCGGAGACGCCCCTGTCCGGGGGCTCCGCCATCGCCGACGCCTTCGCGGTCGCCGGTCTGCCCGACGGGTTGTTGAAGGTCCTGCCCGGGCGCCAGGAGGCCGGCGAGGCCGTCGTCGCGCACCCTCTGGTCTCCATGGTCCACTTCACCGGATCGACCCGCGTCGGCAGGGAGATCGCCGCCACCTGCGGACAGTTGCTCAAGAAGGTCTCACTCGAGCTCGGCGGGAACAACGCGCTGGTGGTGCTGGAGGACGCCGACATCGACACCGCGGCGATGATCGGCGCCTGGTCCAGCTTCCACTACCAGGGACAGACGTGTATCTCCGCCGGCCGTCACATCGTGCACCGGTCGGTCCTCGACGCCTACGTCGCCGATCTGCAGCGCCGCGCCGAGTCGATCGCGGTCGGGGATACGACGGACCCCGCGATGGGCCTGGGTCCGATGATCAACCGGACGCAGTTCGACCGGGGTGCGCAGCTGCTGCGCGATGCCGAGGCCGCAGGAGCGACGGTCCACACCGGCGGCCCGGACACGGCGCCGTTCTTCCGGCCGGCCGTGGTCACCGGCGTGACCCCGGACATGGCGCTCTGGCGGGAGGAGATCTTCGCTCCGGTCGTCGCCGTGCTGCCCTTCGAGACCGACGACGAGGCCATCACGCTGGTCAACGACACCTCGTACGGACTGGTCAACTCCATCGTCACGCGGGACGTCACCCGTGGGCTGCGGATGGCCGACCGCCTGCACGCAGGGATGGTGCACATCAACGACGCCACGCCCCAGGACGAGGCGATCGCGCCGTTCGGCGGCATCGGCCACTCGGGTCTGGGCGGACGGTCGGGCGGGGTGGCGAACGTCGCCGAGTTCACCGAGACCCGTTGGTACACCGTGGCGACCGCTCCGGTGCACTACCCCTACTGACCCTCCCGGCGGGAAAGGCGCATCGATGACGGAACCGCAACGCCGCCTGACCATCGCGATGAACGGCGTCACCGGGCGGATGGGCTACCGGCAGCACCTGCTGCGCTCGGTGCTGGCCATCCGAGCGGACGGCGGGCTCGAACTCCCGGACGGCTCCAGGGTGCAGGTGGAGCCTGTGCTGGTGGGACGCAACGCCGAAAAGCTCGCTGCGATCGCCCAGCAGCACGACGTCGCGGGATGGTCCGTGGATCTGGACGCGGTGCTGGCCGACCCGGCCGTCGACGTGTACTTCGACGCCCAGGTCACGGACCGTCGGGTGGCGGCGACGAAGAAGGCACTGGCCGCCGGAAAGCACGTCTACATGGAGAAGCCGACCGCAGAGACGTTCGACGCTGCCGTCGATCTGGCCTCGGTGGCCGATCAGGCCGGGGTCACTGTCGGAGTCGTGCATGACAAGCTCTTCCTGCCAGGCCTGGTGAAGCTGCGCCGGCTGGTCGACCAGGGCTTCTTCGGACGCATCCTGTCGCTCCGCGGGGAATTCGGCTACTGGGTGTTCGACGGCGAGGTGCAGCCGGCGCAGCGGCCGTCGTGGAACTACCGGCTCGAGGACGGCGGCAGTATCACCATCGACATGTTCTGCCACTGGAACTACGTCCTGGAGTCGCTGCTCGGGCCCGTCCGGACCGTGGCGGCGACAGTCCGGACGCACCTGGCGGAGCGGTGGGACGAGCGCGGTCGACCGTACCCGGCCACCGCCGACGACGCCGCGTACGGCACCTTCGAGATGGACGCGGGGGTGGTCGCGCAGATCAACTCGTCGTGGTGCGTCCGGGTGCACCGGGACGAGCTGGTGGAGTTCCAGATCGACGGCACCGAAGGGTCCGCGGTCGCCGGACTGACCCGGTGCGTGGCGCAGCACGGCGCCCAGACACCGAAACCGCTGTGGGATCCGGATGTCCCGACGTCGGAGAGGTTCCGCGACCAGTGGCTGGACGTCCCGGCCAATGCCAGTCTGGGCAACGGTTTCCGTACCCAGTGGGAGCAGTTCCTGCAGGATGTGCTGGCCGGCCGGCCCCACCGGTACGACCTGTGGTCGGGTGCTCGGGGCGTCCAGCTGGCCGAACTCGGACTGGAGTCGGCGAGATCGGGGCGCAGGCTCGCGGTGCCGGAGGTTCGGCGATGACGTCGATCGCGCTGCCCACCGCGGATGGCGGCTGGAGCGAGCTGGAGCTGCGAGACCCGGTCCGCTGGTCCCGCCCGGCGGCGCCGTTGCGCAGCCGGGTGGCCTACGCGGCAGTGCACGTGGTCCCCGACCGTTGGTCGGACACGACGCCCGGCGCACCGGCCGAGATCGACTGGGACACCACGATGGCGCTGCGCCGAGGGATCTGGGAGTACGGCCTCGGCGTCGCGGATGCCATGGACACTGCCCAGCGTGGCATGGGTCTGGACTGGCCGGCCGCGCGCGAACTGATTCGGCGGAGCGGCATCGAGGCCCGGAACGTCGGTGGCGCGCTCGCCTGTGGCGCGGGCACGGATCAGCTGTCACCGGCCGGCCTACCCACCGGCCGCGCCGGGCTGCAGCGGATCGTCGACGCGTACCGCGAGCAGGTGGACGTGATCCGCGACGCCGGAGCGACCGTCGTCCTGATGGCCTCGCGCGCCCTGGCGGCGACCGCACGCACGCCCGGCGATTTCGCCGACGTCTACGGCACGCTGCTGGCCGAGCAGGACTCACCGGTCATCCTGCACTGGCTGGGCCCGATGTTCGATCCGGCTCTGGCCGGCTATTGGGGCAGCACAGACGTCGACGCGGCCACCGACGCCTTCCTGGCCGTCGTGGTCGCCCACGCCGAGAAGATCGACGGGGTCAAGGTGTCGTTGCTGGACGCCGACCTCGAGAGATCGCTGCGCGCGCGGCTTCCGCACGCGGTCCGGCTGTACACGGGCGACGACTTCAACTATCCGGAACTTGTCGTCGGTGACGGCGGCGGCCACTCCGACGCACTGCTGGGGGCCTTCGCTGCCATCTATCCCGCTGCCTCGGGAGCCCTCCAGGCGCTCGATGCCGGTGATGCTGCGGCAGCACGCGCGATCCTGGAGTCGACCAGGGACCTGTCCCGCCACCTGTTCGCGACCCCGACGATGTACTACAAGACCGGCATCGCCTTCGCCTCCTGGCTGGACGGCCGACAGCCGGCGTTCCTCATGGCAGGCGGTCTGCACGGTGCGCGACCGATGCGACACCTGATCACGGCTTTCCGGTTGCTGGACCAGGCCGGCCTGCTGTCGGACCCCGACCGCGCCGCCCACCGCATGCGCACCCTCCTGGCCACCGCGGGATGGGAGCGATGACCGACCCCGACCGTCTGGCACTGAACACAGCGACGACCAAGCAGTGGACACTGCAGCAGGCCATCGACGGAGCGGTGCACGCGGGGATCCGCGGGCTCGGGGTCTGGCGGGACCGGGTCGCGGAGGTCGGTGCGGTGCGGGCCGGCCGGATGCTGACCGAGGCGGGGTTGACTGTGACGAGCCTGTGCCGGGGCGGTTTCCTGACCGCGGCCGACGCCGGCGGGATCGGCGACTGCCTCGCGGACAACCGGTCGGCGATCGAGGAGGCGGCCGCAGTCGGCACCTCGGAGCTGGTCCTCGTGGTGGGCGGCCTGCCGCCGGGCGACCGTGACCTGGCGGGCGCGCGGCTCCGGGTGGCTGACCGGATCGCCGATCTCGTCCCCTTTGCCGCCACGCACGGCGTCCGGCTGGTGCTCGAGCCGCTGCACCCGATGTACTGCGCCGACCGTGCGGTGCTGTCCACCGTCGCGCAGGCGTTGGACCTGGCCGACCCGTTCCCGGCGGAGACCGTGGGAATCGTCATCGACACCTTTCACGTCTGGTGGGACCCGCAGCTGCCCGGGCAGATCGAGCGTGCGGCTGCCGCCGGCCGTCTGGCTCTCTACCAGGTCAACGACTTCCTGCTGCCGATCGCCGCCGACGCGCTGCTGTCCCGCGGGATGATGGGTGACGGCTGCATCGACCTGGCGGACATCAGCACCCGTGTGACCGCTGCCGGCTACACCGGTCCCGTCGAGGTCGAGATCTTCAACGCCGACATCTGGCAGCAGGACGGTGCGGAGGTCGTCCGGACGGTGATCGATCGGTATCGACGGCTGGTGCTGCCGTTCCTCGGCGGGTCCTGAGGCGGCCCGTCCGGCGGCGATACCGCGCCGACGGTTGCGTGGGCTCCGGCAGACGTCCGCGGCCCCAAGGGCCCTGGCGCCGCCCGGCCGGTCATGACACTGGTTGCAGCCCGATGGTGGTCAGCAGGAACGCCCGGGTGTTCGCCGGCGCCGGCGCGGCGACCAGCGACACGGCCGCCCGGCCTGCCGCCTCCGCGGTGAGCGGTTCGCCCAGTCCGGCGAGGAACTGCGCCTCCGTCCGCCTGCTGCGGGCCGCGTAGCCGCGGATCCGCAGGGCTGCCGGCTCACTTGGGGCCCGGTTCTGACTGCATCCTGTTCCACGGTTGGCAATCGGCGCTCAGCCTGGGTAGCAGTCGTCGCGGCGGCCGGCCTTCCACCCGGGTCTTGCAGCGTTGCTCCGGGCTACGCAGGCCTGGGTACTTCTTGCTCGCATCAGCTGGCCGGCCCGATCGTGGCGGTGGCGACCGCGTGGTCCCAGACTCCGGCGGGCAGGCTGACCGAGGCTGCGATGCTCAGGTCGGTAGCGGGGAGGCCGTTCGACTGGGTCACTTCGGTGCCTGTGGTGCCGTTGTCAGTCCACTGCTGGGCCTGGACGTCGAAGGCGGCGAGGTCACCGGACGCAGTTGTGTAGTTGATCGCCATCGACAGGGGATCGGTGAGGACGTGGCTGTATCCGGTGACCTCCTCGGAGGCGCCCTTAGCCAGGACCTGCTGGGGCTGCTGGTCCCAGTGGTCGTCCGTGCCGGTCAGTCCGTCCCATTGGAGGGTCATGGGGGCGCCGCTGTTGTTGGTGATGGTGAGGTCGATGTTCACGGCCCCCTGGCTGAAGTTGGCGGGCGTCGGGGTGGCCGCGCTGGCCACGCCACCGGCACACAACAGCAAGGCGGTGGTCGCTGCGCTGACGCTGACCGCAGCCACAAGGCGGTTGAATTTCATGGTGGTCTCTTCTTCCTGATGCTGACCGCGGGCTCGTTGTCCGCTCCTCCCATGCTTCGCCTGGGTGGTGCAGTCGGGGGTGGGTCGACGGATGGAAGGAGTGGCTGAGGTGGACCCCCACCGAACGGTGGACAGTTGCTGGGCGCTGCGGTGACCGGGGAACGGCTGCATGTCGCTGCGGCGGGACGGGCGGCCGTCGCGGATTGTCGGGACGGATGCCGCCGTCCGCGCCGGCCGACCGATCGGCTGTGCAGACCTCTCCCGCCGGATCCGGTGATCGGACAGCTGGCCTCGGGTGGCTGCAGACCGTCACGTTCTCGGCTCCACCGTGCACGGACGCAGCCCGAGCGACAGCGCCGACGCGGGCAGCTGCGCCATCGCTTGCCGACGGCTCCGGCGCGGGTCCGGCCTCGGACGTCGTGCGCGGACGCTGGTGCTCGGTGTTCCGAGCGTCACGTCGACTCCGTCAACCCACCGCTTTCGGGGACCGAGCAGTCGGGACACCAGCCGTCCGCCGGAAGCGACCCCGGGGGCTCGCGAACTGGACTGGGCCGGTGAAGAAGGTGTTCGTCGAGCGGCGACGACCCCTGTGCAGGCAGGTGAAGCGCGAATGCCGGCGTCGCCGCGGTCCCGGTGATGGTCAGGACCGCAGCGACGCCGTGCTTGCCGCCATCAGACGCCGATGAATCCGTAGGTGCTGACGGTGGTGTGCTGGTTGCCGGTGATGCTGGGCGCGGACGCGGCCTGTGGTGTCGTGATCGGCCGTTCCTTCCAGGTCACCGAAGCGTGGCCGTTGGGGTTCGCGGTCTGCAGGTAGACGTTGGTCAGGTGCCAGGTGGTGTTGCCCATGGTGATGGTGAAGTCGCCGGTGTAGCGGGTCATGGGATCCACACTGACGGGCCAATAGAACGTGTGGGGCTGCAGGGTCAGGGTGGTCTCGTCGGTGAACTCATACTCGCTGACCCACGTCTTGCCGTACTTCGCGTTGACGGACATCTCGACGATCCTGGCGATGCTGGCCTGGGTGGATGCGTTCACCTCGACGCTGTCGGTGACCCCGACCTTCTCGGTCGTGGTGAGCTTCTTGGTGATCGGTGAGCTGGTGTCGTTGCCGTAGCCGGGACCCGACTGGTGGGACTCGGTGAGAACCGACTCCCTGGACTTGATGTCGAAGGTGCACTTGGCGACCGTGCTCTCGTTGCACCACTGGTTGAGCACTGCGGCCTGTGCCTGGCCGTCGGTGATGGTCTTGACGGTGCCGGCGTCGTTGAGGAAGGTGATGTTCTCGTCGTCGTGGGTGCAGGTGCCTGTGGTGGACGTGCAGTCGGTGTACCGCTTGGCGGCGCCCCAGAAGTCGTCCGCGGACATGACGCCCATCTTCGCGGTGAAGGACCCGACCGTGGTGGATCCGTCCAGGACGTCGTAGACGGCGTCGTCGCGCTGGTTGCTCAGGTACTTGTAGAGCACCTCGAAGCGTTGGCTCTGTCCCGGTGAGATGGTCGTTCCGATGTCGGGTCGCCCCTCGAACTTGTTGTCGCCGTCGATCCGGACGAGCTTGAGCGTGTAGTGGCTCATGTTGCGGACGTTGAACCCGCGGCTGGACTCGATGTGCATGCCGCCCTCGGGTCCCGCCGATGCGGTGACCGCTGTGGCTTGGACGGTTTCGGCGCTGGCGCCGCCCGCCCCCGCCAGGCACGTGCCGAGCACGGTCGCCGAGAAGGCTGCCACCAGGACGGCACGCCGTCCTCGACGCCGCCACGGGCGATCAGCCGCGGGCGGAAGTGATGTGTTGGTCATGGGAGTCGGCTTTCTTGTCGGCTGGGCACCGGGCCGGTACGTCCGGTTGCACAGCCGATGCTTCGCCGTCGGAACAGCACACCTCGTAGGACGAACGGGCCATCGTGCGACGGACGCCGAATTCCACCAGACGGTGGACATGGGCCCACGGACACCGGCACGGGCGGGCAGCGCGCGGACGGTGCGCTGCCCGCTACCGATTCACCGCCTTGGGGCCGGGACTTCGACGAAAGGGCCACCAGACGTAGCGCGGACGGGCGGACAAAATGTGGCTTGTCAGCAGGCAGTATTTGCTCGAACGACAGAGTCGACAAGGGTGAAGGGCGGCATACGGTGAGCGTGGCGCGGCTACGGCAGATGTTCGACGAGATGGTGGTGGGCAAGGACGCCACCGCGGTCGCGGACTTCTATCATCCCGACTTCCAGATGGTGAGCAATGGCGTTGTCCAAGGCTTCGATGCCTTCGCAGAGTCACACAGCAGGGTCTACGACACTCCGATCAGCTACCAGGTCCGCTACGACGAACAGGCCTGGGTGGAAACTCCGGACCGCATCGCCGGCCGAGTCTGGATCACCACTGCCCGGCCCGGCGAGCCGGCCACCGAGATCGAAGTTGTGCTGATCGCCACCTACCGGAACGGGCTCATCCACCGACTCTGGGAGCTGACCTGGCCGGACTGGTCCCGACTCGGAGCCTTCGAGCACTACGACAGTTGACATCCACGACGCCGGAGCCGGGCGACGGCGCAGTCAGCCACACCCTATACCGGCGACCGCGCGGCGCCGGCCTGCTGGTGCTGACCCTGGACGGCGACCGCATCGCCGCCCTCACCCGCTTCGACAGCGACGTCCTCGCCCGGTTCGGGCTGCCGTCCTCGCTGCCGCCGCGTCGCGCCGCGGACGGTACAGGTGTTCCGTGACGTCATCCGGCGCACGCCGTCGGTCAGAGCCGCGCGGTGGGGATGTCGTGCAAACCCGGTGCAGCGGGCCGCGCTTCGGCCCTATCGGGCGTCCTGGTCGTCGGATCGGACAGGTGTGTCAGCTCCACGCCCGCCGAACCGGTTCGTCCGAGGCTACGGAGAGCTGGGCCAGGAGCCCGGCAGAGTCCTCCAGGTGCCACGTGACGACGATCCTGTGGTCGCGGACCAGGTGCATGTCCATCGTGCGCATCTCGATGCGTCGACCGGTGGGCTGGTGCCCCAGGAAGGCACCCTGGTGCGTCCCGCTGACCGTGTTGGGGACGGCGACCCGGTCACCGTCGATGAGGAGATCCTCGTGGGTGACGGCGTAGTCGGGCATGGCCCGGCGGAACAGCGCGATCTCTGCCGCCATCCCTGCCGGTCCCTGCACCTGCCCGGGCGCCAGCGGGACGCCCAGCCAGTCCTTGGCGAGAAGGCCGTCGTATACGGTTGTGTCGCCAATGCGGAACGGTTCGTAGAAGGCTCGGACGACGTCACGGATGTCGGTGTCCGAGCGATGTGCCGCGGCTGCAGCTCTCGGCGAGTCGGGGATGTTCGGCGTGCTCATGGCAGTGGTTCCTTCCGGTGGTGGGATACGACAGGTGCTCAGAGCCGGCGGGTGTCGGCGAGTCGGGGTGCCGGCGGGTGGGTGACCGCTGACGCGCGGGGGCTCACCGCAGGATCAGAACCACGCCGACGACGACGAGCACCACGGCGGTCGCGACATGGACAGTCAATGTATGGTGCAGCGTCCCGCCGTTGGTTCGCACGATGACGGTGTCCCCGAGCGGAGTGATCGCAGCCGTGAGCAGCGCCCATCCGAAGGCGTGCGAGCCCGCCGCGGCCAGCACGACGACCGGCACGACACCCGAGGTGATGTCGCGGACACCGCCGTTCCTTCACGCCCGCGCAGATGCACACTCTGCACCACTGCTCACAGACTTCCGATCGGCGCACAACAGACCCGGTCGACGCTGGCCATGGCTATCGGCCTGCTGGTCCCGTGCGCCGGGCGGCGACCCTGCACATGACCTTGGTGCGGAGGTCCGTTGTCCGGAGCGTGCCGCGCGGCGTGGCCGATCCGGCCGAGGGTCAGCAGATCGCCGTTCCCGTGGCGGTCGTCGCGGTGCTGCCCACCGTCCTCCGTTCCCGAGCCTGAGCCGCCGTGGCCGGAGTGTTGGCGCAGTCGGCGTTCCGTCGGCTGTGGACGGCGAACCTCGCCGGTGGTTTCGGCGGCCAGTTCGCCACGTTCGCCATGTCCGTCACCGCCGTGCTTGTCCTCGGGGCCGGCGCCGGCGAGGTCGGCGTGATCGCCGCAGCCGCGCAGGTCGGGTGGTTGTCCAGCCTTCTGGTGGGGGTGTGGGTCGATCGGTGGCGGCGACGGTCGACCCTGCTGTGGGCCAGCTGGACACGGTGCGTGGCGCTGTTGTCCGTGGCGCTCGCCTACCTGACCGGCGTCCTGACGGTGACCCACCTTGCCGTCGTCGCGCTCGTCCTCGGCCTGTGCGACGTCTTCTTCTTGACTGCCCACGATGCCATCGTGCCCGTTCTGGTCGGCCGGAATCGGGTGACCGAGGCCCGTGCGCGACTCCAAGTGGGTGACCAGGCGGTCCAGGCCGGCGGTGCCGGAGTGGCCGGCCAGCTGTTGCGCTGGCTTCCCGGTCCCCTGCTGTACCTGGTGTCCGCCGTCCTGGAGCTGGTGTCGGGCGTCCTGCTGCTGTCGGTCCGCGTCGACGAGCAAAAAGCGGACCGGGTCGGTCGTGAGCCGTTTGCCGTGGCCCTTCGCGTCGGACTCCGCCACGTCGTGCGGCATCCGGTGCTGCGCGCCCTGCTGGTGCGCAACGCCGTGGTCAACAGCGGCGCAGGCATGTTGATGGCTCTGCTGCCGGTGTACGTGCTCGACGACCTGCGGGTGTCCGCACCGGCCTACGGACTGGTGGTGTCGATCGGTGCCGTCGCCGGCATCCTGGCCGCTGCCCTGGCACTGCGAGTGGTCGCCACGGTCGGTGACCTGCGGGTCGTGGTGGTGGCGACGGTGGCGCTGCCCCTGGGGGTTGTGGTGATACCCGTGGCTGCGGTGGTGCCGTCGGCGGCGTTCGTGCTCCTGTCGGGTGCGGAGTGCTTGATCGCCGCGGTGCTGACAGTGAGTCAGGTGGCCACCAGCGGGGTGCGAGCCGCCGTCACACCGGACGCGGTGATGGGGCGGGTCAGCGCGGCCAGCCGGTTCGTCACGCTCGGGGTTCTGCCGCTGGCGGCGTTGGCCGGCGGGTGGCTCGGCAGCTCCGTCGGGCACATCGGCACGCTGTTCGTCGCCGCCGGGCTCATGGTCGTCGCCGGAGGGCTGACGGTGGCCTCGCCGCTGCGCGCCCACCGCCGGTTGCCCGACGCCTGGCGGGTGCCCGACACCGTCGAGCCCCGACCTGGATTGCTCTGACGCTGCCTCCGGCAGTCGACCTCCGCACCGCGGGCGCGCCGGACAGCGCGCCCAAAGATCGGCGTCGGTCCTGCAACCGGCACCGGTCGCCGCACACGGCGACCAGCTCGCCGTCCGCGGGAGCCGGCGCCGGGCCGCCTCGCCCGGGTGGCACGCTGGAACCGTGGTCACGGCCGTCGACAGCAGCACCCCTGTCGCCGGCTGCCCCAAGCGCATGGTCTTCGGCCCGTGCGGCGGTGTCCGGTCCGCCGGTGGCTGCGAGATGGCCGACCAGCTCTGCGTCTTCCTCGAGCCGGGGCGGACGCTGCCCGAGTGGCAGCAGCCCCAGCGACCCGGCGAGCTGCGGGCGCCGCTGGTGCTGACCGACCTGAGCGTTCCCCCGGGTGACGCGGCCACGCTGACCGCCACCACGCGACTGCTTGCCCCGGCGTGCGACGCGATGCTGGTCGGCGACCACCAGGACCGGCCCGACTTCCCGCCCAGCCAGCTGGCCGCGCTCATCGCGGCGGCGGGCGGGCGACCGTGGGTGACGCTGGCCTGCCGCGACCGCAACCGGGTCGTCCTGGAGCAGGAGTTGCGGGGGTTGCAGCTGGCCGGCGCCGCCGCGGTGCTGTGCGTCACCGGTGACGGCCGGGCGTTCGACGTCCGGCCGGACGTGACGCAGGTGTTCGACCTGGACGGCACCCGGCTGGCCGCACTGGCCGCGGCGATGGGCCTGCCGGCCGGGGTGGCCGAGACGCCGACGGCGCCACCGGTGGCCGCGCGGCCGGCCCGGCTCGTCCAGAAGCAGCGTGCCGGCGCCGCTGTCGCCGTGCTCAACCACGTCAGCGACCCGGCGTCGGTGGCCCGGTTCGTCGCCGCTGCACGGGCACAGGGACTGACCATCCCGGTGATTGCCGCGGTCGCGGTGTTCACCGACGCCCGGTCGGCGGCCGTGCTCGACGCGCTGCCCGGGCTGGAGATCGACCGCGACGTGGTCGCCGGGGTGCTGGCCGCTCCCGACCCGGTGGCCGCGGGCATCGACGCCGCGCTGGCCGAGGCCCGGGCGTTGCTGGCGATCGACGGCGTGCACGGGGTCAACCTCTCCGGGATGGCGTCCGCGCGTGGTGTGCGGTTCGCCGCCGAGGTGCAGGCCGAGATCGGCCGCCGGATCAGGGAAGAGGTGCCGCATGAACGTGCCGCCGGCTGACGGACCGGGCAACCCGCCTCCGGACGACGGCACCGCCATGGACGCCGAGTTCGACACGGTGGCCCGGTGGACGGCGGATGCCGCGCTCGACCTCGGCCCCGACCACCACGCGCCGGCCGCCTGCCGGGGCAGCGGGAGTCCGGGAGCCATGCGCTGGCTGCTCGACCGGCTCGCCGTCGGCCGTCAGGACACCATGCTGGATTGCGGCGCAGGCCTCGGCGGCCCGGCGGCCTTCGCGACCGGGGAGACCGGTGCGCGGCTCCTGCTGTGCGATCCGGAACCGGGAGCGTGCCAGGGCGCCGTCCGGCTGTTCGGGCTGCCCGCCGTGCAAGCCGACTCGCGGCTGCCGTTCCGGTCGGCCGCGGTCGACGTCGCCTGGAGTCTCGGGGTGCTCTGCACGGTCGACGACCAGCCGCTGCTGCTCTCCGAACTGCGCCGCGTGCTCCGCCCCGGCGGTCGCCTGGGGCTGCTGGTGTACGTCGCGGCGCACCCGCCGCTGCCCGTCCAACCGGAGGGCAACGACTTCCCCACCGACGCGGCCGCCCGGTCGATGATCGAGGCCGCAGGTTTCACGCTGCACGACAGCGCAACGACCGGCGACATGGCGGCCGCCCCACCGGAATGGACCGAGCGCGCCGCGGCCGTGCAGGAGCTGCTGGAGCGTCGACACGGCGACGATCCGCGCTGGCGGACGGCCGCCCGGCAGTCCGGGATCATCGGGCAGCTGCTCGCCGACGGCGACCTCGTCGGCACGCTGTACAGCGCGACCGCGCGCTGACCGGGAACGCGCCCGCGCAGACGTGCGCCGCACGAATCCATCTCGTGCGTGGCGCGCGGGACAGCGCCACCCGAATCCGTTCACGCAGACGGACCCCGAGGAACTGACGCTGCGATCGGGAAGCGAACGACTGGTGCTCCGCTCGGCGCCGTGGGCTGTAGGAAGAGCCAGTGCGTCGTCGCCCGCCGCCACAATGCTCTGGACTGCATCCCGCCGCCTCCGCGGTCTCAACATCCGCCCGGCCTGATGCGTCTGGACAGGACATGAGCACCGTGCGCTCCCAGGACTTCGAGGCGTACGTCGACGCGCGCGGCCGGGCGTGGGAGCGCAGCGCCTACGCCCTGACCCACGACCGCCACGCGGCGCAGGACCTCGTGCAGACGGTGCTGCTGAAGGTCTTCCGGCACTGGTCGCGGATCGTCGCCGTCGAGCAGCCGGACGCCTACGTTCGCCGCATGCTCGTCCGCACCTACCTGGACCAGCAACGGCGCCGGTCGTCCGGGGAGCGCCCGGCGGCCGGTCCGCTGCCCGAGGCGCTGGCGCCCGACCCGGCGGTCGGCGTGGTGCAGCGCGACGAGTTCCGCCGGGCGCTGGGCGCCCTCACCCCGATGCAGCGGGCGGTGCTCGTGCTGCGGCACGTCGAGGGACTGCCCGACGACGAGATCGCCGGGGTCCTCGGCTGTACGGCCGCCACCGTCCGCACCCACGCGTCCCGCGGTCGCGACCGATTCCGCGACGCCCTCGACGGCGCCGCCCACGGCACGGAACAGGAGCAACGGTGAACGACACGCTGCACGACCGGACCGACGCCACCGACGACTACCTGCACCGGGCGCTGCTCGACCTGGCCGACGACGCACCCCACGACCCGCAGCTGGCCGCGACGATCCGACGGCGTTCCGGGTGGCGGCGGATGACCACCGCGGCACCGGTGGCCGCCGCGCTGGCCGTGCTGCTCGTCGTGGCGGGCATGCTGCTGTTCCGGCCGGCCCGTCCCGCTCCGACCCATCCGGCCAGCGCCTGCCAGCCGGTGCAGACCTCGGTCCTGCCCAGCTGGGCCCGCGTCGGGTTCACCGACCCGGAGCCGGAGATGCCCTCGGTGCTCAGCGACCACGGCTTGTTCCTGGCCATCGTCTTCGTGCCCGCGCTGGTCTCGCCGCCGGCCGCCGACTACAACAACAAGATCCTCTGGGCGGCACGGCCAGCCGACCCGCGGCAGACGTCGATGTCGGCGGGCGACCGCGTCGACCTGTCCTTCCACATCGACGGCCGGCTCGAGGGCACGTCGACCACCATGAGCACCACTGTGCCGGGCGGGCCCGGCCCGTCCATCGTCGACGTCCCGGCGCCCGGTTGCTGGGTGCTGCGGCTGACCTGGGGTCGGTACACCGACACCGTCGCGCTGCCCTACGCCGACCGTGCCTCGGCCGGCAGTACGACCGGCTGACCCGGCCCGCACCCCGGCCGCGTCGGTCCGTCCCCGACCGGCGCGTCGAGCGGACGGTCGGCAGTATGACCACCATGACGACTCCCACCCCGGCCACCGCGGTCTTCCGGCAGGTCGTGCTGGACACCATGGACGCCCGCCGGCTCGCCGAGTTCTACCGGGAGCTCCTGCACTGGGACTACCGGCCCGGCGACGAGGCGCCGCCCGCGGGGGAGCCGGATCCCCGCGGCACCGACTGGCTGGTGCTGCGGAACCCCGGCGGTGGCATCGGGCTGGCGTTCCAGCAGGTGGACGATCTGCCCGAGCCGACCTGGCCGGAGGGACCGCACCCGCAGATGGCGCACCTGGACCTCACCGTCCCGGGGGTCGCCGAGCTGGGCGCGGAGGACGAGCGGGTCCGCGGTCTTGGCGCCCGGCTGCTGCTGGACCGGTCCGACGACGACGAGGAGCCACTGCGCGTCTACGCCGACCCGTCGGGCCACCCGTTCTGCATCTTTGTCGGCTGAGCACCACGCCCCGTCGGCGGGCACGGGACACCGGCGCCGGGCGACGCCGCTCAGCCGAGCAGCGGCTTCACCATCACCAGACACGGGTTGCCCTCCCAGAGCCCGTGCAGTTCCTCGACGGGCAGGAAACCGCGGGCACGGTAGAAGCGCCGGGTGGCGTCGTACCCCGGATCCGGTCGGGAGGGGCCGAGCGTCTTCACCGACAGCAGCACCGCCCCGTCCGCACGCACCGCGCGCTCCGCCGCAGCGATCAGCGCCGTGCCGATGCCATGGCGGTGCAGGCGCCGGTCGACCGCCAGCAGATGGATCTCGGCCGACTCGGCGTAGTGCCGGTCGAGCAGCAGCGCACCGACCACCACGCCCGTGCGGTCCCGGGCCAAGACCGTCGGCAGCCGGCCAGCTGCGGCGACGTAGTCCTCGACCGCCTGCGGGATGCCGAACCACTCCGGCAGCCCGGCCAGCAGGCGACGCACCCCAGGCGGGTCCGGGGGTCCGGCCGTGACCACGACGTCCCCCCCGTCGCCGACATCCCCGGCTCCGTTCGGCGCGCGCGCCACGGCGTCCTACCGGCCGCCCGCCTGGCGGGCGGCGTCCTCGACCTGCGCGCGGTAGTCCGCCCACCACTGCTCGTCGCCCTCGGGCAGGTTGCTGTTGTCCGGGCGGACGCCGGTGGCCCCGTCGATGAACTCCCGGACGATGTCGGCGTGGCCGGCGTGCCGCTCGGTCTCGGCGATCATGTGCACCAGTATCCGGTGCAGCGTCACGGTGCGGCGCTCCGGCGGCCACCACGGCACCTCGCCGGTGGCGCCGAGGTCGAGCTCCCGCACGGTGGCGTCGGAGTGCTCCCACACCCGCCGGTACAGGCCGACCAGCTCCTCGCGCGACTGGTCCGCGGTGGCCCACATGTCGGCGTTCGGCTCCGCGTCGTCGGCGAACCACGGCAGCGGGTCCGGGAACGGGCGGCCGAAGACGTCGCCGAGGTAGCCGGCCTCCACGCTCGCCACGTGCTTGACGACACCGAGCAGGTTGGTGGCGGTGGGGGTCATCGGCCGCCGGACGTCGTACTCGGACAACCCGTCCAGCTTCCAGAGCAGCGCCTCCCGGGCCCGCTGCAGGTACGTGTGCAGGTGGTCCTTCGCGCCGGGATCGTCAGCCGTCATGGGCCCACCCTGGCACGTCACCGCCGGCCGGATCCGCCGGTGCCGCCTGGTCCCCGTCCGCGCCGCCGCGCCGCACCGCCGGGATCGCGACCGCGGACACGACGGCCACCAGCGCCGCGCTGGCCAGGAACACCGCCGGCACCCCGGCCGCACCGGCCAGCGCTCCACCGGCGAGCGACCCCAGCGTCATGGCACCCAGGCCGGTCACCCGGAACGCGGCGCTCACCCGTCCCTGCAGCTCCTCCGGCGTGCGGCGTTGCCGCAGGGACAGCGTGACCACGTTCCAGGTCAGCACCCCGATGCCGTTGAGAGTCAGCAGCGCCACGGCCACCGCCACGTCACGGGTCAGGCCGAGGCCGGTCGCCACCACCGTGACCACCACGGCGGCCAGCGTGACCGCACCCACGGTGCCCAACCGGCGGCGGACGAGCGGCGCGCACAGCGCACCGACCAGCGAACCGCCCGCGCCGAGGGCCAGCACCACGCCGTACCAGCCGGCCGGCACGCCGAGCACCGAGGTCACGTACAGCGCGATCACCGCCCAGTACGCCCCCGAAGCCGCGCCGAGCGCGGCCAGCAACCCCAGCAGGGTCCGCAGCACCGGGCGGCCGACCAGCCAGCGGACGCCCTCGGCCACGTCGGCCAGGACGTGCCGCCGGCCGTCCGCACCAGCCCCAGGCGACGCACCGGGCCGGCGGACGGCGCGCCGCAACCGACCGACCAGCACGGCGGCGACCAGGAACGCCGCAGCGTCCACGACGACCGGCACGGCCGGTCCCAGCACGAACAGCGCGCCGCCGAGGCCCTGGCCGGCGAACTGCCCGGCCACCGTCTGCCCCGCGGACAGCCGGCCGTTCGCCCGGTCCAGGCCGTCCGCGCCGACGACCCGCGGCAGCACCGACTGGGCGGCGCTGTCGACGAAGGTCTGCCCGATGCCGAGCAGGAACGCCGCACCGGCCAGCACCCACACCGACGTCGCACCCGCCACCAGCAGCGCGGCCAGCGCCGCGGCGACCAGCGCCCTGGCCAGCGACACCACCGCCATGGTGCGGAGCCGGTCCCAGCGGTCGACCAGCGCACCGGCGACCAGGCCGGTGGTCAGCCACGGCAACGACCCGGCGGCAGCCACGGTGCCGACGAGGACGGGATCGTCCGTCGAGGACACCGCCAGCAGCGGGAAGGCCACCAGCCGCACGCCGTCGCCCAGCGCACCGACCGTGGATGCCGTCCACAGCACCGGGAACGCCCGGAATCCGGGGAGGCCGGTGCTCGGCTCGCTCACCCCGCGCCACCCACGTTGCCGTCCGGGATGCCGTCCGGGATGCCGTCCGTGATGTCGTCCGCGATGCCGTGCTCGGTGTCCTCCGCGCTGTCGTCCGGGACGTCGGTGCCGCCGCGTCTGGCCGTCCGGAACAGCGCGACGCTGATCGTCACCGGATCCCCGGCCGGGTCGGTGCGACCCTGGAACTCCGCCACCAGGTCGGCCAGCCGTTCGCCCAGCAGCCGGTAGTCCTCGGGTCGCAGCCGGAACCGCGCCACCGTCAGGGAGGGGTCCGCCGCGCCGGCCGCGGCCTCCAGCTCCTGCGCGACGGTGCGGAGCAGCAGTGCCCGGTCGTGGTAGGCGGGATTGTCCGGCGCGACCTCGAAGGACCGTGCCGTCCGGCCCCAGTACCGCTCGGTGCCACCGCGGACGGTGCGGGTGCGCACGGGACGGACGAGCCCGGCGGCGGCCAGCACCCGGAGGTGGTGGTCGGCGCTGCCCTTGCGGATGCCGAGCGCCTCGGCCAGCCCGCTCAGCGTCGCCGCACGGTCGGCCAGGACGCCGAGCATCCGGTACCGGGCGAGGTTGCCCATGGCCCGGACCTGGTCCTCGCCGTGCAGGACCAAGAGGTCGTCGAGCGGGTAGTCCGGCCGTGCGGTGCCCACGACGCCAAGTGTCAACTGAACCCGACGCTTGACCCAGCGTTCTCGCCGACGGCGAACGCCGAACGGCAGCGACCTTCGGTGAGAGGACCCGGGCGCCGGTCCCCCCGGCCGCCTCGCCTCCCGGGTCGGAAGGGTCAGGAGGGTCAGCTGGGCCGGGCCGGTCGGCCGCGCCACCGCGCCCCGCCACCGGTCATCGTGCAGAGCCTGCTCCGCGACGTCGGACGCGCGGCTGCGCACGCGGGCGCGCTCGACGTCCGGGCCGTTCCTTGTGACAGGATCAGACCGGGTTCGACAAAGAGCCCGGGTGTATGCACGCGTGCGTGCGTGCGGCAGCAGCCGCGCGGTCCTCCTGGGCGACGACCCCCGGCCGCCGACCGTCCCGTGGGCGGCGGTACCTGTCCGGGACCGTCGCGCAGTCCCGGACCCGGCACGCGGGCCACCGCACACCCGGTCGACCGCCTCGACGGGAGGATCCCCGTGTCGGACACCATCGACGGTGACCGCGACATCGCCGACGCACTGGCCCTGCTGGTGAACCACCTGTCCGACGACCCGGACGCGCCCGGCTCGGCGGTCAGCGGCGGCTCCCTGCAGCAGCTGGCGCACCTGGGCGTCCATAGTGTTCTGGGCGCCGAGGACGCTGCGGTGACGCTCGTCGACCTGCGGCGCGGACCCCGCACCGTGGCCAGCACAAGCACCCTCCCGCAGCGGGTGGATGCCCTGCAGTACCGCTTCGGCGAGGGCCCGTGCCTGCAGGCGATCGACGCGAGCGACTGGGTGCTGACCGAGGACCTGGCCGCGGACCTGTCGTGGCCGCGGTTCAGCAGCGCGCCGTCCGGGAGACGCCGGTGCGGTCGATGCTCAGCTTCCGGATCCGCCAGAACAAGCCGCGGGAGGGTGCGGCCCTCAACTTCTACGCCACGCGGACCGGCGTCTTCGATGACCGCTCGGTAGCCACCGGCTCGCTGTTCGCCGCCTGCACGGCAATGGCACTGCGGGTGGACGAGCTCCAGGGCCGCGTCGTCCACCTGGAGCGCGCGCTACAGAGCAACCGGCAGATCGGAACGGCGTTGGGCATCCTGATGGCCCGCGAGCTGTACACCGAGGAGCACGCCTTCGACTTGCTGCGCGAGGCGAGCCAGCGCCTGAACCGCAAGCTCGCCGACATTGCCGACGAGGTCACCGTTACGGGATTGCTGCCGCACTTCGACAGACCCCAGCACTGACCGCCGCAGCGGCCGGCCGGGTCAGTCCCGTTCGCCCAGGGTGATCTCCACGCCGCCGGACATGCCGGCCGCCGCGTTGTAGACGAACGCGGCGATCGTGGCCAGCGCGGTGAACAGCACGATGTTGATGGCGCCGATCACCGCCGTGACGCTGAACACGGCCTGCGGGGTGACCAGGTCCGACGGGTTCCCTGAGGAGTCCGCGCTGGTCAGTGTCTGCCAGGTCTGGTTGATCTTGCTCCAGACGTCGAGCGACCCCAGCGACAGGTACAGCACGCCCACCGCGATCATCCACACGAAGAACATGACGATCGCGACGATCAGGCTGATCTTCAGCACCGTCCACGGGTCGACCCGCTTGAGCTGCAGCGACGCCAACCGCGGTGGTCGCCGCTGGCCCCGGCCGCGCCGCCGGGCGGCGTCGGCGCGATCCGCCCGCCCGCCGGCCGGCACCGCCGCCGGCCGGCCCACGGCCGAGCCGTTGATGCCGGCGTGCCCGGTCGGGGTGGGCGCCGCCACGGTCGACGGCGAGCGCTGCGCCGCCGAGGTGGCTCGTGGTGTCGTCACTCGGTACTCCCGTCGGCCCCGTCGGGCTGGTCGGTCGGTTCCGTGCTGCGCGCGCCGCCGGTGCCGCCCTCGGATCCTGCCGGACCACCGTTACCCGTGGATCCCGTCGCCTGCACGGACGGATCAGGAGCAGGGACGTCGTCACCCGCGTCGGCGTTGCGCGCGATCGCGACCAGACTCTCCGATTCGGCCAGGTTCATCAAGCGGACGCCCATCGTCTGCCGCTTGGCCTTGCGGACCTCCTTGGCCGACGTGCGGATCACGCCGCCACCGGAGGTGATCGCGTACACCTCGGCGTCCAGGTCGACGATCAGCGCCCCGACCAGCTTCCCGCGGCGGCGGTCGTACTGGATCGTCAGCACGCCTTTGCCGCCGCGACCCTGCACCGGGTACTCGTCCATGGCGGTCCGCTTGGCGTAACCCCGCTGGGTCGCCACCAGCACGAACATGCCCTCCCGGGCGACGTCCAGGGACAGCAGCTCGTCACCGGAGTTGAACCGCATGCCCAGCACGCCGGAAGTGGCCCGGCCCATGGGCCGCAGCGCCTCGTCGGTCGCGTGGAACCGGATGGACTGGCCCTCGGCCGAGATCAGCAGGAGGTCGTCGTCCGCGGAGCACAGCACCGCGCCGACCAGCTCGTCCTCGTCCCGCAGGTTGATGGCGACGATGCCGCCCGAGCGGTTCGAGTCGAACGCCGACAGCTCGCTCTTCTTCACCAGGCCACTCTTGGTGGCCAGCACCAGGTACGGGGCCGCCTGGTAGTTGCGGATCTGGATGACCTGGGCGATCCGCTCGTCCGGCTGGAACGCCAGGAGGTTGGCCACGTGCTGGCCGCGGGCGTTGCGGTTGGCCTCCGGCAGCTCGTACGCCTTGGCCCGGTAGACGCGGCCCTTGTTGGTGAAGAACAGGATCCAGTCGTGCGTGGAGCACACGAAGAAGTGGGCGACGATGTCGTCCTGCTTCAGCGCCGCGCCCTGCACGCCCTTGCCACCGCGCTTCTGCTGCCGGTACAGGTCGGTCTTGGTGCGCTTGGCGTAGCCGGTCCGGGTGATCGTCACGACGACGTTCTCGTCGGCGATCAGGTCCTCCATCGACACGTCGCCGTCGTAGGGGACGAGCCGGGTGCGCCGGTCGTCGCCGTAGCGGTCGACGATCTCGGAGAGCTCGTCGCGGACGATGGCGCGCTGCCGGGACGGGGTGGCCAGGATGTCCCGCAGGTCGGCGATCACCCGCTCGATCGAGGCCAGCTCGTCGACGATCTTCTGCCGCTCCAGGGCGGCCAGCCGGCGCAGCTGCATCTCGAGGATGGCGTTGGCCTGGATCTCGTCGATGTCCAGCAGCCCGATCAGGCCGGTCCGCGCCACCTCGACCGTCTCCGAGGCGCGGATCAGCGCGATCACCTCGTCGAGCGCGTCCAGCGCCTTGACCAGGCCGCGCAGGATGTGCGCGCGCCGCTCCGCCTCGTCGAGCCGGAACTGCGTCCGGCGGACGATGACCTCGATCTGGTGCGCGACGTACAGGCTGACCATCTGGTCCAGCCGCAGGGTGCGCGGCACCCCGTCCACGATGGCGAGCATGTTGGCGCCGAACGTGGTCTGCAGCGCGGTGTGCTTGAACAGGTTCGCCAGCACCACCTTGGCGACGGCGTCGCGCTTGAGGGTGATGACGATCCGCATGCCGACCCGGTCCGAGGACTCGTCCGCGATGTCCGCGATGCCGGCGATCCGGCCGTCACGGTGCAACTGCGCGATGGACTCGACCAGGTTGTCCGGGTTCACCTGGTACGGAAGCTCGGTGGCGACCAGGGTGGTCCGCCCGCGGCTGTCCTCCTCGATCTCCACGACGGCCCGCATGCGGATCGTGCCCCGCCCGGTCCGGTAGGCGTCGGCGATGCCGTCCCCGCCGACGATCAGCCCGCGGGTGGGGAAGTCCGGCCCCTTGATCCGCTCCATCGACGCCTCGAGGAGCTCCTCCGCGCTGGCCTCCGGGTGCTCCAGCGACCAGATGACCGCGGACGCCGCCTCGCGCAGGTTGTGCGGCGGGATGTTCGTGGCCATGCCGACCGCGATCCCGGAGGACCCGTTGACCAACAGGTTCGGGATCCGCGACGGCAGCACCACCGGCTCGGTCGTCTTGCCGTCGTAGTTCGGGATCATGTCGACGGTGTTCTCGTCGATCCCGGCGAGCATGGTCATTGCCAGCGGCGACATCCGGCACTCGGTGTACCGCATGGCGGCGGCCGGGTCGTTGCCCGGCGAGCCGAAGTTGCCCTGCCCGTCGACCAGCGGGTACCGCAACGACCACGGCTGCGCGAGCCGGACGACGGTGTCGTAGATCGGGCCGTCGCCGTGCGGGTGGTAGTTGCCCATGACGTCGCCGACAACCCGGGACGACTTCACCCGGCCCCGGTCCGGGCGGTAGCCGGAGTCGTACATGCCGTACAGCACCCGCCGGTGGACCGGCTTGAGACCGTCCCGCACGTCCGGCAGCGCCCGCGAGACGATGACGCTCATCGCATAGTCGATGAACGACCGCTGCATCTCCTGCTGGATGTCGACCGGCTCGGTGCGGTCGTGCTGGTCGGTGGGTCCGGTGGGTCCCGTCACTTCAAGTGACCTCTCGTGTGCTCGGCGTGCGGCAGCTGGGTGACGGATCTATCCACATGTGGATGATCTGTGTGAGTAAACAACGCTCGGTGACCGATACGGCCTAGAAGTCGAGGAACCGGACGTCCCGTGCGTTCCGCGCGATGAAGGAACGGCGCGCCTCGACGTCCTCGCCCATGAGCACGCTGAACAGCTCGTCGGCGGTGGCGGCGTCGTCCAGGGTCACCTGCAGCAGCAACCGGTGCGCCGGGTCCATCGTGGTCTCCCACAGCTCCTTGGCGTCCATCTCGCCCAGGCCCTTGTAGCGCTGGATGCCGTCCTCCTTGGGCAGCCGGCGTCCCGCCTCGTTGCCGATCTTGATCAGGCCGTCGCGCTCCCGGTCGGAGTAGGCGAACTCGTGGCCGCCCTTGGTCCACTTGAGCTTGTAGAGCGGGGGGCAGGCCAGGTAGACGTAGCCGGCCTCGATCAGCGGTCGCATGAAGCGGAACAGCAGCGTCAGCAGCAGCGTGCGGATGTGCTGGCCGTCGACGTCGGCATCCGCCATCAGGATCAGCTTGTGGTACCGGCACTTGGCGAGATCGAACTCGTCGTGGATGCCCGTGCCCAGCGCCGTGATCAGCGACTGCACCTCGGTGTTCTTGAGCACCCGGTCGATCCGGGCCTTCTCGACGTTGATGATCTTGCCGCGGATCGGCAGGATCGCCTGCGTCATCGAGTCCCGGCCCGCACCGGCGCTGCCGCCGGCCGAGTCGCCCTCCACGATGTACAGCTCGGACTTGCTGGGATCGGTGGAGCGGCAGTCCTTGAGCTTGCCGGGCAGGCCGCCGATCTCCAGTGCACCCTTGCGCCGCACCAGCTCCCGCGCGCGCCGCGCGGCGTCCCGCGCCTGCGCCGACTGCACGGCCTTGCTGATGATGGTCCTGGCCTCGGACGGGTTGCGCTCGAACCAGTCCGCGAGCCACTCGTTGCAGGCCCGCTGCACGAACGACTTGGCCTCGGTGTTGCCGAGCTTGGTCTTGGTCTGGCCCTCGAACTGCGGTTCCCGGAGCCGGATCGAGATGATCGCCGCCAGGCCCTCGCGGATGTCGCTGCCGTCGAGCTTGGGGTCCTTGTCCTTGAGCAGCTTCTTCTCGGTCGCGTACCGGTTGACCGTGGTGGTCAGCGCCGACCGGAAGCCCTCCTCGTGGGTGCCGCCCTCGTGCGTGTTGATGGTGTTGGCGAAGGTGTGCACCGACTCGGAGTAGGAGGAGTTCCACTGCATGGCGACCTCCACCTCCATCGTCTCGCCCTTGGACTCGAAGCCGATCACCGTCGGGTGGATCGGGTCCTTCGTGCGGTTCAGATGCCGCACGTAGTCCATCAGGCCGCCGGGGTAGTGGAAGGTGCGCTCCATCGGCACGAAAGGCTTGTCGATCGCCGGGGCGTCCCCTTCCTGCGCGGCGTCCTCGGCCGTCGGCGCCGCGACCCCGTCCTCGGCGTCCGGGCCCTGGACCGCCCTGCGGCGCTCGTCCCGCAGGTGGATGGTCAGGCCTTTGTTCAGGAAGGCCATCTCCTGCAGTCGCCGGCTGATGGTCTCGACGTTGAACTCGACGGTCTCGAAGATCGACGCGTCCGGCCAGAAGGTCACGACGGTGCCGGTGCGCTTGCTGGTGCCCAGCCGCTCCAGCGGGCCGGGCTTGGAGTTGGTGTAGACCTGGTGCCAGTGGCCGCCGTCGCGCTCGATCTCGACCTCGAGCCGGGTGGAGAGCGCGTTGACCACGGAGACACCGACGCCGTGCAGACCGCCGGAGACGGCATACGAATCGGAGTCGAACTTGCCGCCCGCGTGCAGGATCGTCAGGACCACCTCGACGGTCGGGCGCTTCTCCTTGGGGTGCATGTCCACCGGGATCCCGCGACCGTTGTCGACCACCGAGACGCCGCCGTCGTCGCGTAGCACCACCGTCACCGTGTCGGCGTAGCCGGCCATCGCCTCGTCGACGGAGTTGTCGACGACCTCCTGCACCAGGTGGTGCAGGCCGCGCTCACCGGTCGAGCCGATGTACATGCCGGGACGCTTGCGGACCGCCTCCAGTCCCTCGAGCACGGTGATCGACGACGCGCCGTACTCGCCGCCGCCCTTCTTGTTCGCTGCCACCCACGGGTCCTGTCCGTCGTGCGTCCCAGGGCGCGGCAGGTCCGTTCCCGCCGTCGGACGCGACGGTGGGACTCCAAGCGCTCGGGTGTCGGATCCGCACCCCCCGACCATCACCCTGGCGTGCTGCCTGTCCCGGCAGCGGGCGCGTCAGGGACCTCTACGGCCCGACCGTATTCCAGTCTACCGCTGCAAGCCGAGAACAGGACGTCACTGCGGTACCTGTGACGGCCGTGGCGCCACGGCTCGGACCGAAGACGGGTCCCGGGTCCGACCGGCGACCCCGGTCAGCCGTACGTGTCCCTGGGACCCCGACCGGGGACGTGCCGGTTGCCGAAGCGCCAGGACGGACCGGACGGACCCTGCGCCCGGACCCGGCGGACCGCCCGGGTGCCCAGCTCGGTGTTGATCCGCTGGACGATCTGCGGCGCCAGCATCCGCAGCTGCGTCGCCCACGCCGTGGACTCCGCCTGCAGCACCAGGTCGCCGTCCACCAGCGAGACCGGGCGGCAGTGCTGAGCCAGGTCCTCGCCGACGATCTCCGTCCAGCGGCCGAACACCGTAGCCCGGGAGAGCTCGTCCGCGCTGCCGTGCTGGCTGACCCAGCGGCGCAGCACGGCACCCAGCGGCGCCGGGTCGCGGCCGTCCGGACCGGCCCCCGACCAGCGGCGACGCCGCAGCGCGGCCGACCCGCCGGCGCGCCGGCCCTTGGGGTTGCGGGGGTCGCCGCCCCGTCCGGCACCCTCGCCCCCGTCACCCGCGGCGGTGCCGCGCCGGGCCGCGGCCCGCCGCTCGGCGCTGCGCGCCCGGGCCGCCGCGAGCGCCTCGCGGGCCAGGTCCGCGCCGGGGGACCGCGGCGGGCCCGCCGGCGACGCATCCGGGCGGTCGTCCAGACCGTCGCTCACGCCGTCGCCCCGACCGGGACGACCGCGCCGTCGGCGACCTGCAGCACCGAACCGTGCAGCGGCTCGGGCACGTCGTCGGTCACCGCGGCGGTGATGACGACCTGGTCCGCGTCGGCCACCCGGGCCGCCAGCCGGTCGCGGCGGGAGCTGTCCAGCTCCGCGAAGACGTCGTCGAGCACCAGCACCGGGTCCACCCCGTCCGACCGCAGCAATCCGAACGCCCCGAGCCGGAGCGCCAGGGCGAACGACCACGACTCGCCGTGCGAGGCGTAGCCCTTGGCCGGACCGCCACCCAGCAGCAGGTCGAGGTCGTCCCGGTGCGGGCCGACCAGGCACACACCGCGGTCGAGTTCCTGGGGACGCAGCCGGGTCATCTCGTCCAGCATGGCCTGCTCGATCGCGGCCGGC
Source organism: Nakamurella endophytica (assembly GCF_014646215.1). GTDB lineage: Bacteria > Actinomycetota > Actinomycetes > Mycobacteriales > Nakamurellaceae > Nakamurella > Nakamurella endophytica. Next base: position 225,099 of record NZ_BMNA01000003.1, on the reverse strand, counting down.
TCGGCGGCGGGCAGCACGGCGCCGAGCGAGCTGCGGTACGCCAGGTCGACCGGCGCGGACGCCGGGGCCAGATCGGCGTACGCCGCGACCGAGTGCGGGCGGAGCCCGTCGACCAGTTCGATCCGCGCGGCGGTGAGCACCGACCCGGCAGCGGCCAGGTGCTGGTCCCAGACGTCCAGGGTGGACAGGTCGCCGCCGCGGCGGGCTGCGCCGGCGGATTTCAGCAGCGCGCTGCGCTGCTTGAGGATCCGCTCGTAGTCGCTGCGCACCCCGGCCAGCCGGGGGGTACGGAGCACCAGCACCTCGTCCAGGAACCGCCGCCGGTCGGACGGGTCGCCGCGGACCAGGGACAGGTCCTCCGGTGCGAACACCACGGTGCGCAGCACCCCGGTCAGATCACGCACCCGGGGCAGCGGCGACCGGTTGATCCGGGCCCGGTTGGCCCGGCCGGCGTTGATCTCCACCTCGAGCAGGAGCTCGCGGCCCTGGGAGACGACGGCGCCGCGCACCACGGCCTGGCCGGACCCGCGACGCACCAGCGGGGCGTCGCCGGCCACCCGGTGGCTGGACAGGGTCGCCAGGTAGCCCAGGGCCTCGACCAGGTTGGTCTTGCCGGCGCCGTTCCGCCCGACCAGCACGTTGACGCCGGCCTGCAGCGGGACCTCGGCGTGCGGCCAGGACCGGAAGTCGGCGACGGACAGGTGTCTGAGGTACATGTCTGCGGTGGCCGGGAACCCGGCGCGGGTCCGTCAGCCCGGCAGGCGGGCCGGCATGACCAGGTAGCGGTAGTCGTCCAGGGCCGAGCGCGCGGCGGAATCCTTCCCGTCCTTGCCGCCGCCGCCGCCGCCGCTCCCGCGCTTGCGACCGGCGGCGGCCGTCGGCTCGGTGCCGTCGTCGGCGTCCGGGCCGCCCTCGGCCGGCCCGGCCTCCGGGTCCACCGGCAGCAGCAGCGCCGGACGCGACGGGGTGGTGAACGCCAGCCGCACCCGGTCGGTCCGCAGCACGCCCAGCCCGTCGAGCAGGTAGCTCGGGTTGAAAGCGATGAGCAGCTCGGCGCCGTCCGCGGTGACCGGCAGCTCCTCCTCGGCACGGCCCTCGTCGTCGCCGCCGGCCGTCAGGGTCAGCACCCCGTCGGTGACGTGCATCCGCAGGTGGTGGCCGCGGTCGGTGACCAGGGCGACGCGACGGATGGCCTCGGTGAGCTCGCCGACCGGGACGTCCACGGTGGTGGTGTGGGTGGTCGGCAGCAGCGACCGGTACTTGACGAACTCGACGTCCAGCAGCCGGACGGTGGTCCGCCGCCCGGCGAACTCCAGGCCGAGCAGGCCCTCGCCGAGGCCGACGGTGACGGTGCCGGCGCTGCCCAGCGAGCGGGCGGTGTCCGCCAGGGTCCGCGCCGGGACCAGCACCGCCGTGGACAGGCCGGTCCGCTCCGGCGTCCAGGCCAGCTCGCGGACGGCCAGCCGGAAGCGGTCGGTCGCCGCCAGGGTCAGCTTCTCGCCCTCGATCTCGACCCGGATGCCGGTGAGCATCGGCAGCGTGTCGTCGCGGCCGGCCGAGACGGCGGTCTGCGCGACCGCCTCGGCGAAGACACCGGCCGGGACCGTGCCGGCGCTCTCCGGCATCTGCGGCAGCGCGGGGTAGTCCTCCACCGGCATGGTCGGCAGCGTGAACCGCGCAGAGCCGCCGGTGATGCTGACCCGGGCGCCGTCGGTGGCGATGTCCACGGGCCGGGCCGGGAGCGCGCGGGTGATCTCGGCCAGCAGCCGGCCGGACACCAGGACGCGTCCGCCGCGCTCGGCGTCCACCGACACCTCGGCCCGGGTCGAGACCTCGTAATCGAAGCCGGCGACGACCAGGGTGTCGCCCTCGACCTCGAGCAGGATGCCGCCGAGGACGGGCACCGGAGGGCGGCTGGGCAGCGACTTGGCGACCCAGGCCACCGCGTCCGCCAGATCCTCGCGGGCCACCCGCAGCTTCATCGATCCTCCGCGGTCAGCGGGCGCGCTGCGCCCTGGTCGGACGGGTCACGCGGCGGCCGCGCGGCGGCACACCGGAGGACCCGGAGCAGGCATGGTCCGGTCCGGGCGGAACCCGGTCACCGGCGGTGGTCCCCGGCGCGCTCGGCGACCTCGTCGTCGGCGGGCCCGGTCGGGGAGTTGTCACCGTACGGCCTCGGGAGGGTGCCGTCACGCACCGGTCCGGCCGGACGGCCGGTCGACGTCACCGCTGTCCCGCCGACGGGGGCGGCCTGTCCCCACACCGACGAGCTTCTTTCTCTCTCCTTGGAGAGACAACAGCAACAGCAGTAGGCGCTGTGGACGGTGTGGATGGCGGCACAGCGCTGCAGGACAGGGCGCGTGGCGCGGTGTGGACGGCGGCGTGCGTCATCGCCGGACAAGGCTGTGCCGGTGTGGACGGGACGACGCTGGAGCCGGTTGTCCCCCGTCCGTCCCCGGGTGTCCACACAGTTGTCCACAGCCTGTGGAGCACCGGGGACGATCATGGGCGCGTCCCTGGGCGCCGTCGCGGACCACCGCCCAGGGGTCGAGCGCGACTTGATGGTTGATGCCGCCGCGGCCGGTGTGACGAGCGGGTGGAGCGGGTACCTGTGCCGATTGCGCGCCGACCGGCCGGGCGTCGGCGGACCCCCGCCTGGAGTCGTCGTCGCCCCGACGGCGTCGGCTCGATGGCGGGCTTGCCGGGCGTGGGGACCGCTGCCGCAGGTCGTCCCGGCGGTGGGGTCGCTGCGTCGCCCGCGAGGCGCTGGGGCACCGAGGCGGCGGCGTCGGTCGGCGACTCGGCTCGACAGCGTGGATCGTGCCGCGCGGATCGTGCCGGGTGGATCGGGTGGATCGTGCCGCGCGCGCCGGCGAGCAGGCCCGGACGAACCCGGACATCGCAGCGACGGGTGGGAGCGGTGCCGGGGGCGGTCGATGCCGGACGCTGCAGCCGGCAGCCCTCGCGTCAGCCCCGCCGGCGGGTGCGCTCGCGGATGCGGGCCGAAAGCTCCTGCACGTGGTCGTAGGTCTGCTGGCGCTCGGCGATCTCGGCGCGGATCTTCTTGGCCGCGTGCATCACGGTCGTGTGGTCGCGGCCGCCGAACGCCTGGCCGATCTTCGGCAGGGTCAGGTCGGTGAGCTCGCGGCACAGGTACATGGCGATCTGGCGGGCGTTGGCGATCGACCGCATCTTCCCCGGGCCGCGCAGCTCGTCCATGCTGACGCCGAAATAGTCGCAGATCACCGCCATGATGGTGGCCTCGTCGATGTCGCTGGACGAGGCGTCGCGGATGAGGTCGCGCAGCACCACCTGGGCCAGCGCCAGGTCCACCGGCTGCCGGTTCAGCGAGGCAAAGGCGGTGACCCGGATCAGCGCCCCCTCGAGCTCGCGGATGTTGCGCTCGATCCTCGAGGCGATGAACTCCATGACGTCGTCCGGCACCGCCAGGCCGTCCATCGCGGCCTTCTTGCGCAGGATCGCGATGCGGGTCTCGAGTTCCGGAGGCTGGATATCGGTCGTCAGGCCCCACTCGAAGCGGGTCCGCAGCCGGTCCTCCAGCGTCTCCAGCCGCTTGGGCGCCCGGTCCGAGGAGATGACGATCTGCTTGTTGGCGTTGTAGAGCGTGTTGAAGGTGTGGAAGAACTCCTCTTGGGTGCCTTCCTTGCCTTCCAGGAACTGGATGTCGTCCACCAGCAGCACGTCGACGTCCCGGTAGCGCCGCTGGAAGACGATCTTCCGGTCGTCCCGCAGCGAGTTGATGAAGTCGTTGGTGAACTCCTCGCTGGAGACGTATCGCACCCGGACGCCGGGGAAGAGCCGCTGCGCGTAGTGCCCGATGCCGTGCAACAGGTGTGTCTTGCCCAGGCCGGAGTCGCCCCAGATGAACAGGGGGTTGTAGGCGACGGCCGGGTTCTCAGCGACCGCCACCGCGGCGGCGTGGGAGAACCGGTTGGACGAGCCGATGACGAAGGTCTCGAAGTGGTACTTGTCGTTCAGCCGGGTCTGCGACGGGTTCGGCGGGACGGGATCCCGCCGCAGGGACCCGTAGGCCGGCCACGAACCCTGACCCGACGCGGCCGAGGACTCCTCCTCCTCGTCCTCGTCGACCTCGTCGACAGCGGTGTCCACGACACGCGGCCGCAGGTCCTCCGCTGCCGGCCCGGGACGGCGCTCGGACCGGCCGGAGGGCTCCGTGGGCTCGACCGGGTCGGGATCGGCGGTCCGCAGGCCTGCACCGGGGTCCAGCGGGCCGTCCGCGACGCTGACGGCGAGCGACACCGGACGGTCGAGCAGCTGGGACAGGTGCCCGGCAAGGGTGTCCCGCAGCGAGCGCTCCAGGTAGTCCCGGGCCGAGCTGGTGGGTGCGGCGATCAACGCGGTGTTGCCGACGAGGCCGACCGGCCGGGTCAGGCTGAGCCAGGCCTTCTGCTGGCCGCGAAGGGAGTCGGCGACGGTCCCGACGACGTCGTGCCAGGCCGGTGTCAGTTCGTCCGGCGTGCCGTCGGTGACCACAGCCGGCATCTCTCCCTGCATCGCACCCCCGGACAAATGATCCACAGAGTTGTCCACACTAGGTGGACAACTCGTACGGCCAGGGACCACCCCCGGGCGCGGGTGGACCTGTCCGGATGCACCTGCCGGTCTCGGACTGGCAACAGCGGCGGTGCGGGTGGTGTGCTGGCGCGGAACGCTAACAACACCTCCGGCCCTTCCACAAGACGGGAGGTCGAAGCAAGAACCTCCGTCGGCGTGTCGCGATCGTGATCGAGCGAGTCACGATCGGTGGACGCCTCGTTGCTCACCGCAAGCAATCGGCAGGTGAGAGCCCGGCGTCTTCACAGCAACCGGACGATCCGGTCACCGGCTCACCCGGTCGGTGGGCACAGCCCCGTGATCTCCGCGAGACCTGCGGGGCGGCCGTCCGCGGCCGCCCGACGGCGCCGGTCCGGTGGGCTCCGCGGGGCCGTCGGGACACCGGCGGGACGGGTCCGGTCACCGCTGTTTGACCCATCTGCCGGACGTCCTTACTCTGGACGGAGATCCGTCCTGATGTGGCTGTCGCGTGCCCGCACTCGGGATGGCGGTTCACCGCCGCGGAAGTACGCCCCTTTGCCGTCCAGCCCTGCCAGCACCGTTCGGAGTAGCCGTGAGCAAGCGCACGTTCCAGCCCAACAACCGTCGCCGGGCGAAGACCCACGGCTTCCGCCTGCGCATGCGCACCCGCGCGGGCCGCGCCATCCTGGCGGCCCGGCGTCGCAAGGGACGTGCCGAGCTGTCGGCCTGACAGCCGACCTCTGTCGCTCCGCACGGTCGTGCTGCCCACCGGATCGCGCCTGCACACGGCCGCGGACTTCGCTGCCGTGTTGCGTCATGGGCGGCGGGCCGGTGCGGGCACCCTGGTCGTGCACCTGTGGAACCGGGCGCCGGGCGGCGTCCCGACCGGCACGGCCCGCGCGGGCTTCGTCGTGAGCCGCAAGACGGGCAACTCGGTCGTCCGGCACCGCATCACCCGGCGGTTGCGGCCCCTGGTGCGCCGCCACCTGACCCACCTGCCGAGCGGTGTGGACCTCGTGGTCCGCGCCCTCCCTGCTGCGGCGAACGCGTCCTCCGCCGACCTGGGGCACGACCTGGACGCCGCCCTGCGTACCGCCGCCCGGCGCGCGGGTACCCCGGTCGGTCACGGGACCCGTCCGTGACGCCCCCGGCGGCAACGGCGTCGGGACAGTTCCGGGACGGCGGGGCGACCGTGGGGACCGGCGCCCGGAGCGGGTCACCGGCGGCCCGGCTGCTGATCGCTCCGATCCGCTTCTACCAACGCTTCATCACCCCGTACACGCCTGCCACCTGCCGCTACTACCCGACGTGCAGCAGCTACGCGGTCTCCGCACTGCGTGAGCACGGCGCCGTCCGGGGCAGCTGGTTGACCGTGCGGCGGCTCGGTCGGTGCAATCCCTGGAGCACCGGCGGGATCGACCGTGTCCCGCCACGGATCCGGCCCCGCCGGGAACGCAGGACGGCCGCCGGCAGTTCTGTGTCCGTGGTGTGTGCCGGGGGCGAGACCCATGACCGTGCGATCGGCGTGCCACCCGCGGGCACCTCCCTGCCTGTCGGCCCGACGCCGACGATCACCTGTGCGGGGTCGCCGGCCCCGATGACCGACCGGAGCAACGCCGCGTGACCTTCAACTTCTTCTCCCTGGACTACATCTACTACCCGGTCTCCGGGATCATGTGGGTCTGGCACAAGGTGTTCGGCTCCTTCCTGGGTCCCTCGAACCCGTGGGCCTGGGTGCTGTCCGTCGTGTTCCTGGTCTTCACCCTCCGGGCCATCCTCTTCAAGCCGTTCCTGAAGCAGATGGACAGCCAGCTCAAGATGCAGGCCGTCCAGCCGGAGATGAAGAAGCTCCGGGAGAAGTACAAGGACGACCGGCAGCGTCTCGCCGAAGAGATGATGAAGTTCAACAAGGAGGCCGGGGTCAACCCGCTGGCCTCGTGCCTGCCGGCGCTGATCCAGGCGCCGGTCTTCATCGGTCTCTTCCACGTGCTGCGCTCGTTCAAGCCGGGCTGGGGCCAGGTCTACTTCTTCGGCGCCAGCGATGTGAACTCGTTCGTCGAGGCCAAGCTGTTCGGCGGTGCGCCGCTGTCCTCGTTCATGACCATGCCGGCCGACCAGCTGGCGGTGCTCGGTGGTGTCCGGTCGACCATCATCACCACCGGCATCCCGTTGACCATCCTGGCCGGCATCGCGACGTTCCTGACCAGCCGCAGGTCCGTGCTGCGGCAACGGGAGCTGAACCCGGAGTCGGCGGCCAACCCGCAGGCCGCGATCATGAACCGGCTCATGATGTACGTCTTCCCGCTGTTCGTCGTCCTCGGCGGGCCGTTCTTCCCGCTCGCGATCCTGTTCTACTGGCTGTCCAACAACTCGTGGACGTTCGGCCAGCTGTTCGTCGCGCACCGTCTGCAGGACCGCAAGAAGGCGGCCGAGACCAAGGTGGTCGAGGAGGCCAAGCAGGCCGCCAGCTTCACCAAGCCGCTGCCCGGCGCCCGACCGCGCCCGGGCGCACGACCGGACCCGCGTCGCCCGGTGATCCAGCCGACGTCGCTGCGCAAGGACGGACCGTCCGCTGGGACGAGCGCGAGTACGAACGGCAGCAGCAACGGCAGGACCACGGCCGGCAGCGCACCGGTACGGCCGGCGACGTCGGCCGACGCTGCCACCAACGGGACCGCGTCGCCCGGTACGCCGGGTCCCGTCGACGGGGCCGACGGGGCCGCCGTCCGGGGACCGCGACCCGGCGCCCGACCGCAGAACCGACCGTCGCCGTCGAGGAAGAAGAAGTCCGGCAGGCGCTGACCGGCGCTCCGCGAGGCGCCCGGCCGGACCGCCCGGTCCGCAGCCCGTGCCCGGCCACCTGAACCGACCCGCAGCAGTCCCGCTCCCGGCACCCGGCCGGATGGGGGAAACGCCCGGCCCGCCCGGGCACGACGTGCACACGAAGGGGAACCGATGAGCGAGCAGTTGACGGCCGTCGAGCCGGACGAGGTCGACGCGGCGGACGAGGGCGCCGACGACGCGACCGAGACGCCGGCCACGGGCGGCCCGTCGCGCCGCAAGGCACAGCACGACCTCCTGGTCGCCGAGGGCGATGCCGCCGGCGACTACCTCGAGCGGCTGCTCGACATCCTCGACTTTGACGGGGACATCGACCTGGACGTCGAGGGTGAGCGGGCCGTGGTGTCCATCCTGGGCGAGGGTGACGTGACCAAGCTCGTGGGTGACCGCGGCGAGGTGCTCGACGCGTTGCAGGAGTTGACCCGGTTGGCAGCGACGGCCGAGACGGGGGCCCGGTCGCGGCTGATGCTGGACGTGGCGGGTTACCGCGCCCGTCGTCGCACCGAGCTGTCGGAGCTGGGCATCAGCACCGCGCGGCGGGTGGCCGAGACGGGTGAGCCCGTGCAGCTGCCGGCCATGAACCCGTTCGAGCGGAAGATCGTCCACGACGCCGTGGCCTCCGTGGACGGCGTCCAGTCGTCGAGCGAGGGCGAGGAACCACGGCGCCACGTCGTGGTGAGCCCGGCGTCCTGACCGGGCCGCAGGTGGCCGACCCGGACGGTGTCCCGCCGACCGAGCCGGATCCGGTGCTGCTGGCACGGGTGTTCGGGGACGGTGCTGCACAGGCCCGGCGGTACGTCGAGCTGCTGCGCGGTCCCGGCATCGTGCGCGGTCTGCTCGGACCCCGCGAGGCCGACCGGCTGTGGGACCGCCACGTGCTCAATTCGGTGGTGGTCCAGGAGTTGGTCCCTGCCGGTGCGACCGGCGTCGACGTCGGATCGGGTGCGGGACTGCCTGGGATACCGGTGGCCATCGCGCGACCGGACGTGCGGGTGACGCTCGTCGAGCCACTGGAGCGGCGCACAGTGTTCCTGGCGGAGGTGATCGCCGAGCTCGGGTTGGCCAACTGCCGCGTGGTCCGCGGACGGGCCGAGCAGGTGGTCGCCGAGGTCGGCGGCGCGGACGTGGCGCTGTCCCGCGCGGTCGCTCCGCTCGGCCGGCTGGCCGGATGGTGCGCACCGCTGCTGCGGCCGGGCGGTCTGCTGCTGGCGCTCAAGGGATCCTCGGCCGGGGACGAGATCGACCGGGACCGGGACGAGGTGGCCAGGACCGGCCTCCGGGACGTCGAGGTGGTGACGGTCGGCGCCGACGTGGTGGTGCCGGCGGTCCATGTCGTCCGGGCCGTCCGGGACGAGCGGTCGCCGGCCGGGGGCGCGAAGCGACACCGGCGTGCCGGTCGTGGCTCCACCGGCGACCTGGGCCGCGGGCGAGGAAGCGGGCGCACGGCCTGACCGGGCCTGTCTCGACGGACGTGCCGAGGTGGGCTTGGTCGGCGCGGGAGACCTGCCTCCGCCAGGGCGGCCGGTGTCCAGGGTGTTGCAGGCGCCAGCCCTGCCGCGGTCGGCCGTGTCAGCGAGGGCGGCGGCCCTTCCGCCGACGCGACCCCGGCGGCGGCCCCATCAAGGGTCCGTCAGCCACCCGGCACATCGACAACGCCCGCCGCTCCGTCGCCGTCAGCCGCGAGCCGCGAGCCGCGAGCCGCGAGCCCGCCACCCGACGCCCCGCGGGCCGCTCGGTCGGTGCGGTTGTCGATACAGCCGATGCCTCGACTGCGGCCGTCCGTGACCCGCGGCTACAGCCCTGGTCGGAGCTCTTCGCTTCCTGACCGCGGGCGGCCGGGTCGGTGTCCGGTGGCCGGACTCCTGACGATCGGCGCTCGGTCGCTCGTACGGTGTGCTGTGGCCCGGTGATCGCACGGTCGGACTCCCGATGACGGGGCTGCAGTTGCTCCGGTCGGCCTGGTTGGCCTCGGCTGGCGTCGGTGAAGTCGCCGGTCTCTCAGCCCGTGTCGAGCGGTCGCGACAACGTCGACATCGGCCGCACGGACCGGTGGCTCGGCTGTTCGGGGTGATGGGTGGCGGTGCAAGCGGCCCGGCCGCCGAGGTCACTGTCCGGCTGCGACCAGCGTGCGGTGCGTCGTCAACACTCGGTGTGGCGTCGGCAGTCTTGTCCGGAGATCAGCGGCGTCGGGGCCCGTGGCGTTGCGGCGCCGCTGTGCACCGTCCACGACAGTTCGCACCGGGCGACAACGACTCGGGTCTCGGGAATCTCATGGTGAGTTCGATGAGAGCCGCGGCGACGCCTGCCTACCCGCAGGGGTCGCCCTCGCCGGTCCGAGCGGACGAGCGTCGGCACCGTGGATACCCGGTGCCGTCCGTGGATGACGTGACGTCCGCCCTTCTGGAAAGCTCTTGCCAGGAACATTTCTCGGTTCCACGTCAGCGCTCCGCTGCGGTGCGTCACGGTGCGGGGACGAGACGCGGCTGGACCCGCGTCCTGGAGACCACCCATGGATGACGGAATGTCGGCGCGCTGCGGTGGGTGGTCTGGTGGCACGACGCGTCGGTGACCGCGTCGGAGGTGCATCGGCTTCCGACTTCGCATGCGCGAGCGAATCTGCGGTGTGTGCGTCTGCGGAGGCGCCGCACCGGCGTTGTTACCGGTGCGCCGAAGTATCGTGAATGGCCCGACGACAGGAACGGTCGGCTCGCGGTCGCATCTGCGTCGAGGGCAGGACGCGGGACGTCCGTCGCCGGCGGCGGTGCACATCCGCCAGCCGCCGGCCGCTTGCTCACGGCCGGCGTCAGCGACACCGTGGGTCAGGACGGTCGAGCAGGTCGGTCGTGTCTCCCGGAGTGCTCGCGAGGGGTTCCCCGGACGGGACGGGTCTTGCGGCGTTCGGTCACCGTCGTGACCGGCGGGCGGACTGCTGGTTCCACGTGGAACCGTCCGGACCCGCTGTCGCGAGGTCTACGGGGTCGGCGAGGATCAGAGCGATGCCGACGTGAGGGCGCAGCCCTCGGTCAGCGCGCTGAGCGTTGCTGCCCGCACCCGCCCGGGTGGTGATCGGTCGGTCCGGCGATCGTCGGTCGGGTGCTGCCGAACGACGCCGGTAGACGAATCCGAGGGGCATGCGTCGGTGGGTGTCGGGCGCGCGAGGGAGCCTCGTCCGGCGTTCAGTGTCGGCGTCCGGATCGGGTGGCGCCGATACCGGGCTGCACGACGTCGGAGCGCCTCAACGTCGTCAAGCCGCGGACGTCGCCGCCGGTGAGTGCAACGCGAACGGCACATCGTCGCGCAGGCGCGTCCGGCATGGCTGATGGAGAAGTGGTCGGAGCCTGGCGTCATCCATCAAAGACCGCAGCAGCTCTCGCCGGTGGATGAACATTACGCCTTACAGTGCAGTGAGTCTGCACCGAGCAGGCATCGGAGTTGTTGCGCAACAGAGGGTCTCGTGCAACTACAACCGCAGACATCGCCTTGCGTTCGGCCTTGGCCGCGTATTCGCCACCGCGGCAATCGAGCGCTCGGCGGAACCGGGAACCGGGACCCCGGCTCTATTCGTCACAGTACGGAACCTCCATGCCGCTGGCCCGCGGGAGGAGCTTTCCGGTCGCGCAGGCGATGACTCGAAGCCGACCCGGCGGGACGTTGGTCCGGCCGCCGGCGTCCGTTCGGGGCGTCGGAACGCTCCGGGGACGACAGTCCGAGCCGGCTGGCGACCGGCACGCCGGTGCCACCACGACGAACCGCAACCCGGACCTCCCTGCTTGAGTTGACTCGCCGGGGTTCGAGGTCGGCGTCCGGACCTCGCCGGCGTCGTGCTCTCTGCCGCCCGTGTCTGCGACCTGAGCGCATCTCGGAAAGCCGGGTTGCGCACAAGTCTCACAACCCTGACCCCGCTGGCGCAGGCCGCCCGGACCGCGGCGTCCTGAGCGCGCGCAGTCAGGTCAGTCGTGCCTCGGTGGCTCGCTCCGTGCCGAGCTCAGGGGAAATGGACATCCGCTCAGGCATTCGCTGCCAGGCGCCGGCACCATATGGGTCGGCGGTCCGGCTACCCGTTTCACGTGGAACACGCGGTGCGACTTCTGGATACCTACCGCGGATCAGAGGATTGGAGAGCGGCGGCTCGCCGCGTGGTGCTCAGAGGCGGATCACCGGCATCAGCCGCCGTACGGCGGACACGAGAACCAGCCAGTCCGTTCGCCACCGAGGTCCGTCGGAGTCATGGTCGGCGGCCGAACGTGCGGCCTCCCGCACGCACCATGCATGACATGTCGGGGTTGTGGGACGAGCGGTACTTGTCCGGTCGTCGCCGGGGCGCGCCGCCGAGCCGTCCAGCGGTTCGGCCCGAGCGCCGTCGCCCTGTCTGAAACGGACGTCCTGGGTGAGTGAACCGCCAGCCGCGTCGACCGCCGGAGACGGCGCCGGCGTGGCCATTCGGTGGTCCGGGAGTGCGCTGATCCTCCTCGTTCCGACTCTCGGCGGCCGAAAGGTCTCTGTGTCGTCGCTGACGTCGTGCTGCGACAAGGTGCCGACTGTTCCACGTGGAACTGCAGGAGCAATGAAGCCAGCTGGTCGTGCGAGCCGTCTGATTTCGGAGCCGTCGCTCAACTCTGCGGTGCGGCGCAACGATCGGACGGCGGCACCGACGGCAGTCACTGGCAACGTGTACGTCGTTCAGGGAGACGTCCGGCGCACGGCTCCGTCCTCGGCGAGGTGGCCGCGGTCCCTACGGCCAAAGCACCGTGAAACGAGGTTGCGACGGTTGTTCTACGTCAACTAGCGGATCTGCGCCTGTACCGTCCCCGGTCGCGACGGGTGCGGCGCCCGGCCTTGCTGGTGCCGAGCCCGACAGTCGCTGCCGCCACAACCCAGTTCCACGTGAAACGGCGTCACCCCACAGATCCGGCCCGGCATGACGGTTCTTTGTGCTGTGCAGCGCCGCTGCTGACGGACCATTGAGGCGCACCCTACGAAGGGTTGGGAAGTGTCGCAGCCGAACAGCTGTCGGTGCATTGCCCAGCTCGCAGCTCAGCAGAATCGGCACACTTGCGATCCAGCGCCTGTGGTTTCCCCGTCGTACAGCCCGTTTCACGTGGAACACGTGATGGCCCTGAAGGGTCCGTGAGTGTGTCACCGACACACCAGCGGGAGGAGTGAGCTGGGATCCGTGACCCTGAGCGGCACGTAAGGCAGCACGCCCGTCCCTCACCGGAGCTACGCGTGGGGGCAAGCTCCACGACGCATCAAGTAGAAGACATCCGCGGGTCGGGGTCCGACACGGCTTACCCTGCGACGGCGCCGCGACGAATCAGCGCCGCGTCGATTCACGCCGACGTGCGCCGCCGCAGCCATTACGCCCGCGACCGGACGTTCACGCCTGCTGGACCGCGGATGGAGATCCCAACCGTGGAGGACAGACTTCCCCTTGCCGTCGGGCAGCATGACAAAGTTCCTCTGTCGCCCATCCAGAACGCCCTCGAACCGGCACCGGCCACTGCGCTCGATGACTGCGCTGTTCCACGTGGAACGTCTCGACCGAGGCGTAGCGACCAGGTCGGTGAAGTTCACGAACTCGGCGATCCGGTCGATCCGCTGCCGCGACGGGAGGTCGGGACAGCCGAGCACGCCAGCCGAGCGCCCGGATCCGCCCAATGCCGACAGCTGCAGCGCGGACCGCGCTTGCCAGCTCGGGCCGTCGTGCGGTCACTCCGACACGCCGTCGATCGTGGACGGCGCAGCGTGTCGGCGTCCGACATCCCCGATGCACCTGCAGCGGTCGCGCAGACTCAAGAGCGGGTTCAGTGCCGCTGGAACAACGGCACTCACCGTTCCACGCGGAACATGGAGCAGCGGAGGAAGCATCATCGACACCATCACCGGCGGTATCTCGGTGCTGGAGGACACGCCTATCGCGCTCGCCGCCCGCCAGGCGATCGAGATGCGCAACGGCGACCTGACCATGCCGCGGCCGCGGCAGCGCCGGATCTTCAGCGTGGCCAACCAGAAGGGCGGCGTCGGCAAGACGACCACCACGGTGAACATCGCCGTGGCGCTGGCGCTCGCCGGCCTGCACGTGCTGGTCATCGACCTCGACCCGCAGGGAAACGCGAGCACGGCGCTCGGCGTCGAGCGCACCGTCGGCACCCCCTCGATCTACGAGGTGCTGCTGGGCGAGTTCTCCGCCGCCGAGGCGATCCAGACCTGCCCGGACGCGCCTCGACTGGGCTGCATCCCGGCCACCATCGACCTCGCCGGCGCGGAGATCGAACTGGTGACGATGGAGGACCGGGAGACACGCCTGAAGCGGGCGATCGACGGCGTCGACGCGGAGTACGACTACGTCTTCATCGACTGCCCGCCCTCGCTGGGCCTGCTCACGGTGAACGCGATGGTGGCGACCCGTGAGGTGCTCATCCCGATCCAGTGCGAGTACTACGCGCTGGAGGGCCTCGGCCAGCTGCTCCGCAACATCGACCTGGTGCAGCAACACCTGAACACCGAGCTCTCGGTGAGCACGATCCTGCTGACCATGTACGACGGGCGGACCCGCCTGGCCGACCAGGTGGCGCAGGAGGTGCGGAGCCACTTCCAGCAGAAGGTGCTCACCACGGTCATCCCGAGATCCGTGAAGGTGTCCGAAGCGCCCGGTTTCTCCCAATCCGTCATGACCTACGACCCTGGATCCCGCGGCGCCAAGAGCTACCTGGACGCCGCCCGAGAGATCGCCGACCGTGGCGCGCGAGGTGTGCAATGACCCGATCCCGAGGCGGACTCGGGCGCGGCCTGGCCGCGCTCATCCCGACCGGCCCCCTGACGACCACCGTCGCCGACGTGCTGATGCCGCCGGCCCCGGCGGACCGCGCACCGGACGTGCCCGCGGTCGTCCTCCCGCTGCCCAACGCGACGCGACAGCACGCCGGACGCAGCACCGATGCCGAGACACCCGACGTGGCAACGGCCGTCGACCCGGGCGGTCCGCGGTTCGTCGACCTGGCGGTGGACCGGATCCGGCCCAACCCCCGCAACCCGCGCACCAACTTCGACGAGGACTCGCTCGCGGAGCTGGCGCACTCCATCCGGGAGTTCGGGCTGCTGCAGCCCGTCGTCGTCCGGCCCGCCGGTGACGACTACGAGCTGGTCATGGGTGAGCGGCGGTGGCGGGCGGCGCAGCGCGCCGGCATCCCCACCATCCCGGCCATCGTGCGCCGCACCGAGGACGCCGCGCTGCTGCGGGACGCGTTGCTGGAGAACATCCACCGGGCCAACCTCAACCCGCTCGAGGAGGCCGCCGCCTACCAGCAGCTGCTCGCCGAGTTCGACGTGACGCACGACGAGCTGGCCACTCGGCTGGGCCGCAGCCGCCCCGTCATCTCGAACACCATCCGGCTGCTCAAGCTCCCGGTCGCCGTGCAGCGCCGGGTGGCGGCGGGCGTCCTGTCGGCGGGCCATGCCCGCGCGCTCTTGTCGCTGGACGATGCCGATCAGCAGGAGGAGCTGGCCGCGCGGGTCGTCGCGGAGGGCCTGTCCGTCCGCGGCACAGAGGAGGCCGTCGTCCTGCTGTCCACGGCCACCCCGCGCCGGCGGCGCACCGTGCCACGGCGCAACGCGCCCCCCGGGCTCGACGGGCTGGCCGGTCGTCTCTCGGACGTCTTCGACACCCGGGTGCGAGTGGAGCTGGGACGGGCCAAGGGACGGATGATCCTCGAATTCGCGACCGTGGAGGACCTGCACCGGATCGTCGCCGTCATGGCGCCGGCGGCCCTCGGCGACGGCGGCGATGCGGACGCGGCGGACCAGGGCACCGACCGGTCGGCGGAGTAGCGAGCGCGCGGACCGCGATCACCGCGGGTCGTGCCTGGTCCCACACACTCGGCAGGCTTCCGTCACGGTGACGATGGCCGGAGCTGGTCCTCGAACCACGCGGTGATGTCGTCCGCAGCCAGGACCCCGGCGCGGCCGGACACCTCGACGCCCGGGTGGGCCCATCCGGTGGCGTCCAGCTCACCGTGGGGCGGCCGGATGGACCGGTCGGCGGCGACCAGCACCCCGGCGTCCAGCGCACCGTCCCCGGCTGCCACCGTCCGGTCCGTGCCGGCCCGTCGCGCGACCTCCCGCACCGCGGACTCCTTGGACAGCGACCGTGGGATGGCGTAGATCTTGCGTCCCTGCATCGACACCGACCAGTTCCGCTCCGTGCACCACTGCCGCCACTCCGGCACGAACCCGGGCGGCAGCGCCTCCACGTCCACCACGAGATAGCAGAACAGCTCGTCGCCGACCCGGCGCTTGAGCACCCAGTCGCCGTCGGCCCGCAGCTTGAGCTCGGCGATGACCTCCGCGAGGTCGGTCCCGTCCCCGGCGATCGCCTGCCGGACGTGCCGGTTCCACGCCGGGTCGACCCGGCCGTCCTCCAGCAGGTGGCCGCCGTTGCTCGTCACCGCCCACCGCGGGCGGATGCCGGGAAAGTGGACGCGCCGGTACTGCGCCACGGTGCGGGTCGTGGTCGGCACGAAGACGGCTGCGCGGTGGATCCGTCCCAACGACTCGGCCGCGGCCAGGGTGAGGAAGGAGTGCGGGCGGCCGTCCACCACCTCCACGCAGACCAGCGTGGGCGCGTCCTCGTCGGGACCCGCCAGCTGCAGCGCCGAGGGACTGTAGATCAACGTGCGGTCGAGGTCGCTGACCACCAGGGTGCGGCGCGGCGACGTCGTGCCGGTCATCCCTCGCCCCGATCACCGGCGCCGAGCGGGCGGATCAGGCCGACGCACGAGTAGGGCAGGTCAGGTCGGATCTCCACCGGTACCCCCCGGTCGGCGGCCAGCAGGCGGAGGTGCTCGTGGTCGGGATTGTCCCGCTCGCGCAACAGGATCCGCCACGGGATCCGGCGGAGCAGCACACGTGTCGTTTCTCCCACGCCCGGCTTGACGAAATGCACGTCCTCGATACCGAACTCGCGCTGCAACTCCTCGACGGCCGCCCACCCGGCGAACGTCACCGTGCGGTCCCCGGCCCGGATCGCGGCGCACTGCCGTGCCACCTCGTCCGCGACACCGTCGAACCCGGCGGCCACCGTGTCGACGAGCAGCTCGGACACGTCGTCACCGGCCAGCTCCCGGTAGAACTTGGCTCCGTGGAACCCGTCCGGCCGCAGGTAGGCCGGGTTCAGCACCGTCCGGGAGACCAGGCCCGAGACGGTGGAGTT
The DNA here is from genome assembly GCF_014646215.1 of Nakamurella endophytica. Classification (GTDB taxonomy): domain Bacteria; phylum Actinomycetota; class Actinomycetes; order Mycobacteriales; family Nakamurellaceae; genus Nakamurella; species Nakamurella endophytica. The sequence continues at coordinate 208,493 of NZ_BMNA01000003.1, read as the reverse complement.
CAGGCAGGCGGACGCGATGAGGAAGTCGTCCCGGGTGCCGAACGTCCGCACGCAGCGGCCAGGGTCGGCCAGCACTGCGAGATCGTCGTCGAAGGCCAGGCCTTCGGACTCGCGGACGGCCCAGAGCGCCTCGGTCAGTTCCCGCGCGATGGCGCCCTTGCCCGTCCAACCGTCGACGAACACCACCCGGGCGGGATCATGTCGGTCGGCGAGGAAGCGCAGTGCGACACGGTCGATGCCGCGACCGCGGACGATGGAGACCGCGTAGTGCGGTAGGTCGAGCCCGTGCCGGTGAGCGGCCCAGCGGCGCATCAGGATCCCCACCGGAGTTCCCGCCCGCGCCAGGGATGCCAGCACGACGTCGGATCCGCGCTCGGCGAGCACCAGCTCGGTGACCACGCCCACCGCGGTGGCCAGCCGGGTCGCGGTTGCGATCATCGTGCGCTGGAACAACTGTCGGTACGCCGCGTCCGGGACGTACTCCCTGGGCAGGGATTCCGCGTAGTGACCCAGACCGGACTGGACCAGTCGCTCGCGCTGCTCGAGATCTCCCTCGAGGTCCAGGTGGGACAGGTCGGTGACGAGCCAGCCGACGTCGTCGGCAACATACGACCCGAACTCGGGACCGCGCAACGGCTCCGGAGTACGTGCGACCGGGCCGGGCGTCGCTGCGACCCGGACGGCGAGGACCGGGATGCCGGCGGCGGCCAGCGCGCCGGCCGGGCCGGACGGGGAGCAGGCCAGGTCGACGTCCGTTCCGGCGTCGGCCACCAGCACGACCACGTCGGGATCGGTGACCGTCGACCCGCCGGGCCAGCCGGCGTTGTAGAGGAACCGGGGTGCCGTGTCCGGCGGGCCCGACGGGGCTGCGTCGGGCCGGTCCGTCGCCGCGAACCGCCAGCGGCGCCGCACCGGGTAGTCCGGCCGGTCGACCGGGTGCACCGGGGAGCGGGTCGTCGACTGGTACCGCACGTCCCAGGCCGGGCCGCCCGACGCGGGACGTGCCAGCTGCCGGGCGAGCAGCAACGGCAGGTACATGAACTCCTCGACGCCCAGGACCAGGACCCGCGGGGGCGGCCCTCCGGGCGGCGCCACCGGAAGCGCCCCCCGGACCGCGACGGCCGCCGCGGCCGCGGCAGCCGACAGCCGTGCCGAATCGGCGGGATGCACGCCGTGCCGGGCACCGTCGGCGGTGGCGCGCGGCCACCCGACGTCCAGCCGCCGCAGTGCCGCCGGCCCACCGGTGGCCCGACCGGTCGTCGTCCCCGACGGGTCGTCGTGGGACGCCACGGCCGGCTCGCCCGCCGGAGGGACCGGATCGCTGCCGGCAATGGTCCGGGCCAGGTACCCGGCGACCGCGGCGGCCAGTCCCGGCGGCAGGTCCACCCGGCCGCGGACCAGGCTCACCGCATCGATCCGCGCCCCGAGCTCGGCCGCCAGGTCGTCGAAGGCCCGCACGTCGTCCGCCGACCGGAGGTCCACCAGGCTGGCCACGACGTACCGGTCGCGGGGCCGGGCGGCCTGCAGCGCGCGGATCGTGGCCAGCGCCGTGGCGCCGGTGGACAGCTCGTCGTCCACCAGGACCAGGGGCCCGTCGGCGTCGAGGATGGCCGGCGGCTGGGGCAGCAGCAGGTGCGTCGTGGCGTGCGAGTGCGCCTCCTCGAAGCTGGCCGTGGCCGCCACCCCGGGCACGGCCCGGCGGGTCGAGTGCAGGTACCACTCGGCGTGCAGCTGGTCGGCCACCAGGTGGCCCAGCGCGGTGGCCGTCTCGGCGTACCCGAGCACGAGCGCCGGCCGCGGCCGCGGCGGGGGCGCCGGCAGCGCGGCGAGCAGGACGGCGGGATCGGCGCCCTCTCGCAGCGCCGAGCGCACCGCCGCACGGACGGCTGCGTCCACCGTCGCGGTCCAGCCCGTGGACCTCGTGGCCGGCTCGGCCGTGGCGACCGCCGACCCACCGCCGGATCCCGGGTCCGGGTCGTCGAGCTCTCGGGCGACCAGGGCGCCGAGCAGCCGCCCGGCCGCCGTGACGAGATCGGGGTGCACCGGCAGATGCTTGCCGAGCACCGTGGACACCAGCAGGTGCGCGCGGCGGGGGTTGTGGCGGAGCGCCAGCCGCACCAGGTCGTCCACCGCCAGCCCCACCGGCGATCCGGTTGTCTGCAGCCGGACGCCGAACGTGGTGCGCACCCAGCACCCGGGCGCCGCCTGCCCGACCGGCTCAACGGCGCCCGCCGGCCGGGACCGGTCCGGCGGCCACGGGGCCGCCGGGGACCCGTCGATCGTCGTGGCCGTCACCGCAGCGACCCGTTCAGCAGCGCCCGCAGCACGTCCACGTGCGAGATGCCCTCCCGCGCGACGCCGAAGGCCGCGGCACGTTCCGCCGTCCGCTCGGCCCAGCGGCGGTGCGGGCGCATCTCGTTCATCTTGTTGCGGTAGCCGGAGGCCCGGACCCCCGCGTCGGCCGTGCTGAGGATGTCGGTGGCGTCGCTGAACTCCTCGTGCGGCACCACCGACAGGGCGTGCACCACCGCCACGTGCGAGGGGTGGATGACCGTCTTGCCGGTGAGGCCGTTGGCCCGGTCCAGCACCGTCTCCCGCAGCAGTCCGTCGACGTCCCGCAGGACCATCCGCTGTCGCAGCGGCCCGGCCGACCGGTCCTCGAACGGCGTGGACCGCAGCTGCGGACGGAAGATCCGCTCGTGGCCGGCCCAGTACTCCCAGACCGGACCGCTGATCGCGTAGCCGGTGCCGTCGGCGCGGCCGAGGTGGTTGACGACCTCGGCGATCAGCTCGGCCACCACGCCGACGTCGTAGATGGTCAGGTCCCGGTCCCGGCGGATCCCGAACAGGCCGCACAGGTCGGTCGCACCGATCCGCACCGCCAGCACGTACTCGCGGTACTGGGCCAGCAGGTCGCGGATCGCCGACAGCGCCTCGTCGCGGGACTCGCGGTACAGCACGTCCGGCGTCTCCAGCACCGGCATCACCAGCAGTCGCTGGCCCAGCCGCTCCGACGCCGCGGCGACCTCGGCCAGGTAGCGGGCGCCGGTGGCCGCCGAGAACTTCGGCACGACGAATCCCGCGAGCGGCACCTGCCCCGGGCACAGGTCGGCGGTGACCACCCGGATGTGCTCGGGCGTCCGGACCCGGACGAAGACCAGCGCGGGCACGGGGTCGCCGGTCAGCTCGGCGAGCGCGTGCCGGACCCCCGCGACTGCGTCGTCGACCTGGTCGTCGGCCACCGCGTCCTCGAGGTCGACGACCATCGAGCGGGTGCCCTCCGCGGCGCGGCGCCGCAGCGTCCCGGTCAGGTCGGTCCGGACGCCGGGGACGTAGAGCGTCGCCCCGAGGGCCTGCGCGAGCACGGCGCGCGGGCTGGCCGCCGTCCACTCGGCCGGCGGGCGTTCGAACAGCCGGTCCTGCACGGCCGGCGCGAGGTGGGCGAAGTGGCGCACCGAACTCCTGTCGACGTCGGGGCTGCCGGCGCGGACCCGAGGGTTCCGGCCAGCCGCCCGGCGGGGCTGGGCACTGCGATGGAGCGGCGGAGCGGCACCGACCCACGGACCCCTCGACGACGGGACGGCGAAGGGTGCCACCGTGCGGACGGCGCCACCCGCACGGCGGTGGGACGCCGGCAGCGGCCCGACGGATCCCTCGCCGCGGCCGGCAGCCGCACAACGGCCGGACCGGCCCGTGGGTTCCGCACCACGCACGGACGGAGGTCGCACCGGCCGGGCGCCCCAGCGCAGTACCGGGTGAACACTTCCACATCGAAGCGGTTTGCGGAGCTGACCTGGATACACTCCCGTCGACCGCCGGCAGCCGGCGCCCCCGTGACCGGATCCGTCAGGAGACCGCCGTGCCCGGAGTCCGCATCTGGCTGAACCGCAACTACGGCACGAGCGTGCACCTGGCCCGCCAACTGCGTGCCAACCCGGCGGGAACGGCGGTCGAACTGTTCGGGTCCCATCCCGACCCGGCGTCCCCGCTGCTGGCCGAGTGCGACCAGGTACTGCCCGAACCGGAGCCCGGTGCTCCCGGCTCCGTCGACCTCGCCGTCGAGCTCTGCCGGCGGCACCGCATCGACGTCTTCCTGCCGGTCGCCGGCCAGGAGGAGTACGCCGAACGGCAGGCGGACTTCGCCGCGGTCGGCACGGCGCTGCTCTGCTCCCCGCCGGCGGCCGTCCGGGTGCTGGCGGACAAGGCCGACACCTACACGGCGCTGCACGGATCGCCCCTGGTGCCGCCGTGGCGGCCGGTGCGCTCCGTAGCCGACTTCGACCGGGCGTGCCGGGAGCTGGCCGAGCACCGGACGCCGGACGCACCGCTGGTGATCAAGCCGGCCAGGGCCGTCGGCGCCGACGGGGTGCGGTACCTGACCACCGACCCGCCCGGCCTCGGCGACCTGCTCGGTCAGGTGGACCTGGCCGTCCCCGCCGCCGGCTACCGCGCCGCGCTGGCCGCCGCGGACCCGTCCGCGGTGCCGCTGCTGCTCGTCTCGGCGTTCCTCCCGGCCCCGGAGACCAGCGTCGACGTGCTGGCCGACCACGGCACGACGGTGGTCGCCGTGCCGCGGTCCAAGGACGGGCGACGCCGGTGGATCGGCGGCGACCCCGAGCTGGTGCCGCTCGCCGCCGAGCTGGTGGCCCGGTGGGAGCTGCACGGGCTGGTCAACGTGCAGTTCCGCAGCTTCCGGGGCCGCCCTGCGCTGCTGGAGGTGAACACCCGCCCGGCGGGCGGCATGTACCAGTCGGAGCTGGCCGGGGTGAACCTGTCCTGGGCCGCCGTCGAGCTCGCCCTCGGCCGCCGGCCGGCCGTTCCCCGGCCGCGGCTGGGCCGGGAGTACCGGACGGTCTCGTCCGTGGTCGGCGTCGCCGGTCAGCGGCTCTCGCTGCGCACCCGCTCCACGACACCCTTGACGAAGGACTCGACGGCGGCGAGCGCCTGGAGGTAGGCCCAATAGTCCGGGTGCGGGCCGGTCAGCTCGGCGACCGCCCGGTCGATGCGCGCGACCTGCGCGTCCAGCACGCTGCCCCACTCGCGCACCAGGCCGCGGTCGACCACCAGCAGTTGCGCGTCGCGCAGCCGGAAGCGTGCCGACTTCGCCGCTGCCTCGGGGTCGTCCCGGGTGCGGCGCAGCACCCGCAGCCGCTCGACCAGCGACTGTTCGAGGCCCTCGGCCTCGGTCAGCGCGGCCCTGGCCGCCGTCAGCCGCTCCGCCGCCTCCTCGGGCCGCCCGCCGTCGAGCGCCGTACCGGACCGGCGCCACTCCTCCTCGGCCCGGTCGACGGCGGCCCTGGCCCGCCCGTCGACGCCGGTCAGGTCCCGGGAACAGGCCGCCGAGAACTCCCGGAGCAGCGCCGACCTGGTGGCCGGCAGGCCCTGCAGGCGGGTGGTCACCGCCTCGATCCGGGTGCGGACGCTGCTGCGGGAGGCCCGGACCGCCGGGAGCAACCCGCGCGCCGTGCTGATCCGCTCCTGCACGTCGGCGGCGGCGGACTCGACGGCCGCCGCGGCCGTGCGGATCGGGCCGGTCCGGCCCGCCGGCTCCGCGAGGTTCAGGGCAGCCAGCGCGGACACCAGCTCGCCGGCCGCGGCGAGCACGCTCGGGTAGGCGACTTCGTCCGCCTCCGCGCCGGTCAGCGCCCGCTCGGCGGCAGTTGCGGCCGCCCTGGCCTGCTCGGCGATCCGCGGCGTCGCGGCCCTGGCGCTGCGGCCCCGTTCCAACTCGGTGGCATGCGACCGGTAGAAGGCGTCGACCGCCGCGGCGGCATCGGCGAGCTTGCGGTGCGCCTCGACGAAGGCGTGCTGCGCGGCCGCCGGGTCGACACCGGTGGGCCGGCCGTCGGTCGAGGTCATCGAGTACCGGTCGGACACCGACAGGTACTGGGCCGTGGCGTCCAGGCACTGCTGGGCGGTGGCGGCCCAGGCCCGGGTGAGGGCCGCCTCGGTCCCCGCGACCTCCGCGGGCCCGGCGACCTCGGCCACCGCGGCGATCGCGTCGGCGACGTACGACTGGCGGGTGTCCAGGTCCAGGAAGGCGGCGACGGCACCGTCCTGGGCCGCCTGTGCGGCGGTGTCCGCGGGCCGTCGTGAGACGCGGCTCGCCCAGCTCCTGGCCATCGACACCCATGCTAACGACGCGGCTCCGGAGGACCCGGTGTCCGCGGCCGTCTCCCGGCCCGTCTCCCGGCCGTCTCCCGGTCCGCATCCGGGCGCATGATCGACGGGGTACCCGGTGCCGGACGGACCCGGCATCGACGACGAGCGGAGAACCATGAGCCTGAGCCCGGAAGTGCTGGACCTGCTGCGCGCCCCGAGCCCGTGCTTCGTCTCGACGGTCATGCCCGACGGCGCGCCGCAGGTGACGCAGACCTGGGTCGACACCGACGGCCAGCACGTGCTGATCAACACGGTGGACGGCTTCCAGAAGGTCCGCAACATGCGGCGGGACCCGCGGGTGGCGCTGGCCGTCGCAAACGCCGAGGACCCGTCGCGGTACGTGCAGATCCGCGGCCGGGTCGTCGACATCACCGCGGAGGGCGGGGCGGAGCACATCGAACGGCTGGCGCAGCGGTACCTCGGCACGGCCTACCCGTGGTTCGGCGGCCGCGACCAGACCCGGCTGATCGTCACCATCGCCGCCGAGTCGGTGTCCGGGATCCGCTGAGCGGCGCACCGGCCGGACCACGCGGCGGGCAGCACCCCGGAGCCGCCCGATCGGCGCACTCTAGGGTGGGAATCGACCAGGCCACCGACGCTCGGGACCACCGCAGCGTCCGACGTCAGAGAGGTGCGCATGAGCGTCAGCGACGATGACATCACCACGACCCCGGAAGGCAGCGAGGGTCCCGCGGACGGAGGTGCGTCCGGCACGCCGGGCGTGCACGACGGCGGTGCCGACGGGGGCGCGGACAGCGGTGCCGAGGGTCCGGCCGACGGGGGTGCCTCGGGAACGCCGGGTGTGTCCGACGGCGGTGCCGACGGCGGTGCGGACAGCGGTGCCGAGGGTCCGGCCGACGGGGGTGCCTCGGGGACGCCGGGTGTGTCCGACGGCGGTGCGGACGGCGGTGCGGACAGCGGTGCCGAGGGTCCGGCCGACGGGGGTGCCTCGGGGACGCCGGGTGTGTCCGACGGCGGCGCGGACGGCGGGGCCGACGGCGGGGCCAACCCTCAGTGAGCCTGCTGGACCAGCGGTCGGGGGCGGCCGGGACCACCGGCCGCCCCCGGTCCGGCGCCGCGGGCGGCCGGGACACCGGACGGACGGCCGACGCCGACCCGTTGTCCCGGTGCATCGACGTCCCCGCCGCGCGGTTCGCGGAGCAGCTGTGGGGCCGGGCACCGCACTACACGCCCGCCACCGACCCGCAGGCCTTCGACGACCTGTTCTCGACCGAGGCGGTCGACGAGCTGGTGTCCCGCCGCGGCCTGCGGACGCCCTTCCTGCGGATGGCCAAGGACGGCTCCGTGCTGCCCGAGCGGCTGTTCACCCGCGGCGGCGGCAGCGGTGCCGGCATCACCGACCAGGTCAGTGACGACCGGGTCCTCGGCCAGCTCGCGGCCGGCGCGACCCTCGTGCTGCAGGCCCTGCACCGGACGTGGCCCCCGCTGGTCCGGTTCGGCAGCGCCCTCTCGGCCCAGCTCGGCCACCCGGTGCAGATCAACTCGTACATCACCCCGGCGCAGAACCAGGGCTTCTCCGCCCACTACGACACCCATGACGTGTTCGTCCTGCAGATCGCCGGCACCAAGCGCTGGGTCATCCACCCGCCGGTGCTCGAGCACCCGCTGCCGGACCAGCCGTGGGACCAGCGGCGCGGCGACGTCGCGGCGGCCGCCGCACAGGCACCGCTGCTCGACCAGGTACTGGCCCCCGCTGACGCGCTCTACCTCCCCCGGGGCTACCTGCACGCCGCGTCCGCCCAGGGCGAGCTGTCCATCCACCTGACCGTCGGCATCCACCCGGTCACCGGCTACCGCGTCGCCCAGGCGCTGGTGCAGGCGCTCCGCGAGGACGCCGGGATCCGCCGTTCGCTGCCGGTCGGGGTCGACCTGACCGATCCGGGGACGCTGGCCGGCGTGCTGCGCACGGTCGCCGACCGGCTCGCCGACGTGGCCGCCCGGCCGGAGACCCGGCTGCCGGCCGTCGCCTCGGCCCTGCGGGCCGAGCTGACCTCGGCGACGCGGCCGCAACCGCTGTCGCCGCTGGCGACGCTGGCCGCCGCGGACCGCCTGCAGGGGTCGGACAGCGTCCGGCTGCGGGGCGGCCTGCGCTGGGAACTCGGCGACGGCGCGTCCGGACCCGTGCTGCGGACCCTGGACAAGTCGATCGGTCTGCCCGCGGTGATGGCGCAGGCGCTGCGCCGGCTGCTCGACGGCGCACCGCACCGGATCGACGAGCTGCCCGGGTTGGACGCCGACGAGCAGCTCGTGCTCGGTCGCCGACTGCTGCGCGAGGGGGTCGTCGTCCCGGCCCCCGCCCGGCCCGGCGGGTGACCGAACAGCAGCACCGGTCGCACCCCGTGCCCAAGGAGACCCTGGCGCGGTGCTCGGTGCGGGCCGAGCGCCGGGCGGACCCCATGCTGGGTACCGCCTTCCCCGCCGCGCGGCTGCTGCTCGTCGAGCAGCCCGGGCCCTGGGGACGCGACGGCCTGCTCCGGTCCCGCTTCGACCCGGGCGTCGCCCGGGAGGTCGTGCAGCGGGCGGAGCGGCTGGGCGTCCGGGTGCTGGCGATCCGCCGTCCCGGACGGCCGGTCGGCGAGCGGCGCCGGTGGGCGGTCGCCGACTGCCGGCCGGGTCGGGAGCAGATGGTCTGGGGGTCCTTCGCAGAGGACGCCGAGCTGCTCGAGCTGTCCCTGGACCGGCCGCCGGGTGTGCCGCTGACCGACCCGGCGGCGTCGGTGTTCCTGGTCTGCACGCACGGCAGCCACGACGCCTGCTGCGCCCTGCGCGGCCGACCGGTGGCCGCGGCACTCGCCGGGCTCCGCCCGGACCGCGTGTGGGAGTGCAGCCACGTGGGCGGCGACCGGTTCGCGGCCAACGTCCTGGTGCTCCCGTCCGGACTGCTCTACGGCACCGTCCACACCACCGAGGCGACCGACCTGGTCGCGGCCACGGAGCGCGGCGAGGTGCTGGCCGCACCGCTGCGCGGCAAGGTGGGCCTGTCGCCGGAGTCGCAGGCCGCTCTGGCCCACGTGCAACGGCAATGGGCAGGGACGGCGGACGGCTACCGGGTGCTGTCGTCCGTGCGGACGGGTCCGGCGTCCGCGCGCGTCCGCATCGAGCACCGGGGGGTGGTCCCGGCCCGGCTGCTGGACGTGGACGTCCGCTGGCACCGGTCCGAGGTGCACCGGTTGACCTGCCAGATGACCTCACCGGCGACCGTGCTGGTCTACGAGCCGGTCGGGATGGTCGAGGTCTCGGCGGCCTGACCGGACGGCGTGCCGGCGACCCGGGGACGGCGGGTGGCCGCGGTCCCCGGGTCGCGCGGACGGCGGGTCAGCCGCCGAGCTTGCCCAGCAGGCCACCGAGGCCGCCGCCGCCGCCGAGCTTGGCGATCAGGTCGGCCGGGTTGAGGCCGAACTTCTGCAGCAGGCCGGCGTGCTGGTTGGTGTCGACCTGGTCGGGCAGCTCCTGTTGCGCCTGCTCCGCCTCGGCGTGCTGGCCGTTGCCCTTGAGCAGGTCGAGGATCGTGTTCTTGTCGATGTTCATCGGCGTCTCCTGTCGGTGTCCGGCGGGTGCGTGCCCGGACCCGGTTCCCCGATCCGGCCGCATCGCGCAGGTCAGGGACGACCGATGCCCGGGCAGCCGCGGAGCGACCGAGCCGTCGCTCCGGTCGCGCCGGCTCGCCGCGGTCAGGGACGACCGAGGATCCGTCCCGGATTGTGCACCCGCACGCCCTGCGCCTCGTGCAGGTCCAGTCCGGCGTCGAGCCGCGCCAGCACGGCGCGGACCATGCGGCCGGCCAGACCGCCGGGACCGCGCCCCGGGCTCGAGGACGTGTGGTGGGGGGGCTGCTGCGGGACGGCAGCCGGCGCAGCCGCGCGGACCTGCACCGAGCGGCGGCCCTGCGGCGGCAGGGCGCCGGCGACGAGGCGGGCAGTGGCCGGCGTGCCGGCCGGCGGCCCCGAGCGGGTCGAGAACGAGACGGACATCGGACTCCATCCGGCGGCGAACCGCGCGAGGCACGGCGTACCGCCCGGAAGACCACGCAGCTGGTTTGTACGTGGCGCCCCACCCGGTCGAGGCCGTGCGTGGCGTCACAGATGCTACGACTTCGCTGCGCAGCGCGTCCATCCGACCACGGACGGTGTAGCCGGATGCCCGACTCGTCCGGAACTGCCATGACGGGCTGTGACGATCGGAGCCCGCGGAACCACTCGGACGGGTGGCGCCGGGCCGCCGGTGGTGCGGCTTCGGTGCGGCGAGCGGCGGGGGGTCGTGCCCGTCAACCGGCCCAGTCGGGCAGCCGGCCGACCCAGGCGTGGGGATCGGCGCGGTCCGACTGCAGCATCCGGCGGCTGTACCCGATCCAGCGGTCGACGTCCGCCTGCGGTCCGAGACCCGACAGTCGGCGGCCGAGGAAGTGCAGCACAACCGCCAGGTACCGGAGGAGCACCAGGTCCGGGAGCGCCTCGGCCTCGGCGGCCGTCGGCGCCACCTCGGTGCGGTAGCCGCTGCCGAAGGCGTCGGCCAGCCGCGCGACGGTCTCCGTGTCGCGGTCGGGCAGGTGCGGGCCGCACCAGGCCGACAGCGCGACAGCCAGGTCCATCGCTCGCAGGTCCAGGGTGCTGAACTCGAAGTCCAGGACGGCCGTGATGCGATCGCTTTCGACCAGCACGTTGCCGGTGTTGAAGTCCGCGTGGGTCAGCTGGCGCGGCAGTTCCCGGTACAGATCCGGAAGCCGCTCGCGCAGCCGGTCGCACAGCCGCAGCAGGTCGTCCCTGGTGCCGGGGTCGGTGTCCAGCCGGGCCAGCGCCGCGCGCGGGTCCGGGACGGCGGGGTGCGCGTGGTCCAGGTCGCCGTAGGGCGGCAGCAGTCGTGCCGCGCGGGCCGGGTCGACGGGCGACTCGGCGAGCACCCGGGTGAGCAGGCCCAGCGTCCGCCCGGCGCTGCGTGCCAGCGCCGGCGTCACCGTGTCCACCGGCCGGCCGGGCGCCAGCGGCCACAGGGTCGCGACCAGGCCCGGCATCCCCACGTGGGCGGCGCCGTCCCGCGTCGGCAGCGGCGCCGGCACGGCGAACGGCAGGTCCGCTGCGGCCACCGCCGTGACGATGTCGGTCTCCAGGCGCAGGCGTTCCGGGTCCTGGTGGTTGGTGACGATGCGCAGCACCCAGCCGGTGCCGTCCGGGCCGTCCACGCGGTGGACACCGCTGTTGGTGCCGCCCGGCAGCGCGACCGGCCCGCTCCGTGCCGGCAGGTCCCAATGGGCGAGCAGGTCCTCGGGATCGGCGGCGGTCATCGGACGGGTTCCGGCGTCGCCAGCGGGTTGCGGATGGTCAGTGCCGCCAGCAGGCCGCCGGCGGCGCACAGGGCGCCGGCGATGAGGACGGCGTGCCGGAACGCCGCGGAGAGCGACGCCGGGTCCTGGTAGGCCTCCGGGGTCAGTCCGGCGAGGCCCGGCAGCACCGCCACCGCCAGCAGCCCGGCCACCCGGGCGACGTCGTTGTTCACCGCCGACGCGATGCCGACCCAGTGCTGCGGCGCGGCGGCCAGCACGGTGGCCGTCAGCGGCGCCACCGTCGTCGACAGGCCGAGCGCGAAGACCAGCAGGGCCGGCAGGACGGCGCCGAGGAAGCCGCTGCCGGGACCGACCCGGGCCAGCAGCGCCAGCCCGGTGCCGGCGACCAGCGGGCCGACCGTCATCGGCAGCCGGGGCCCGATGCGTGCCGCCCAGCGGCCCATCCGGGCCGAGAGCAGCAGCATCACGGCGGTGATCGGCAGGACCGCGGTCCCGGCCTGGACCGGGGTGTAGCCGAGCACCCGCTGCAGCTGCACCGGCAGGAGGAACAGGGCGCCGGACAGCGCGGCGTACACGGCCAGGGTCACCAGGTTGGCGGCCGCGAACTCGCGGTCGCGCCACAGCGACAGCGGCATCAGGGGATGGCGCAGCCTGCCCTCCAGCGCGACGAACCCGGCCAGCAGCAGCACGCCCGCGGCCACCGCCACGACGGGCACCGGACCCCACCCGTGGGCCGGCCCGTCCGTCAACCCGAGCACCACGCCGGCCAGACCGAGCGCTGCCAGCACCGTCCCGCCCACGTCGACGCGGCCGCCTGCCTGCTCGTCCCGGGTCTCCGGGACGAACCGGACGGCCAACAGCACCACCACCGCGGCCAGCGGCACGTTGATCAGGAAGGCCAGCCGCCACCCCCACCCGGCCAGCCCGACGAGCAGTCCGCCCAGGACCGGACCGATGGCCGACGCCACGCCGCCCAGGCCGGACCAGGCGCCGACGGCCGTGGCGCGGTCGGCCGGTCGGAACACCGCCTGCAGGATGGCCAGCGAGCCGGGCGTCAGCAGCGCCGCACCGACCCCCTGCAGCGCCCGCAGCGCCACGAGCGCCGCGGCCGTGGGCGCTGCGGCGCAGCCGATGGAGGCCACGGTGAACCACAGGACGCCGAACAGGAACACCCGCCGCCGGCCGAGCCGGTCCCCGAGGGACCCGCCGAGCAGCAGCAGTCCGGACAGCGTCAGGGTGTAGGCGTTGACGGTCCACTGCAGGGCCACCAGCCCGGCGTCCAGGTCGGTGCCGATGCGCGGCAGGGCGACGGTGACCACCGTGGCGTCGAGCTGGGCGACGCCGCTGCCCAGCACCGTCGCCCACAGCACGCCGCGGCCGCGCCGGGTGCCGAACGCCACCGCGCCGCCGTCGGAGCCGCCTCCGGCCGCGGGCTCGACCGCCGCGTCCCCGTGCCCCGTCCGGTCCGTCACGGCCGCTCCTCTCGATGTCCGCCCGAGCCAGGATCATCCTCGCCCGCGGGAGGCCGCCGGCCCGTGCTGGTAGGAGGGACGTGCCGGCGGGGAACCGTCCTCCTCGGACGGCCGGCGGGGTCGCGCCGGGCGGCCCGGGCGTCGGACACCGGTCGCGACCGGCGGAACGGAGCGCGACCGGCAGGTGCAGCACGGCCAGCGGGGACAGCAGGGACAACACGGAGGCGGGCATGGCGGAGGCAGGAGTCACCGCGAGCGAGGTCCGGTACGACGGCGCGGTGGTGCGCGTCCGCGAGGACACGGTGGAGCGGGACGGGTCGACGTCGCACCTCGAGGTGGTCGAGCACGCCGACTCGGTCGCCGTCCTGGCCCTGGACACCGACGACCGGGTCCTGCTGATCCGCCACGACCGGCATCCGGCCGGCGGCGAGCTGTGGGAGCTCCCGGCCGGCCTGCGCGACCGGGCCGGCGAGGACCCGGTGGACACCGCCCGTCGCGAGCCGACCGAGGAGACCGGCTGGGCGGCCGCCCGCTGGTCGACCGTGGTGGACCTGCGCCCGTCGCCCGGCGTCAGCACCGAGACCTGCCGCGTCTACCGGGCGACCGACCTGTCGCGACCGGGCGGTGCCGAGACCGGCGGCGACGAGGCCGGCATGCCGCAGCGCTGGGTACCGGTGGACGACGCGGTCGCCGAGGTGCTCGACGGCCGCATCACCAGTGCGCTGGCCGTCGCCGGCCTGCTGGCCCTGGCCGTCCGTCGGGCGTCCGGAGTGGCGGATCGGCCGGCGGCCGCTCCATGGCCGTCGACCGGCACGGACACCGCGTCCTGATCCCACCCGCACCGACCGCCCCGACCGGACTCACCGAGAGCAGCCGCGATGACCAGTCCCGACCATCCCGACCGCGACCAGGAGTGGGACCGCGAGGAGCGAGACGAGTCGCCCCTCAAGCGTCTGGACCGCAACTGGTCCGACCTGCTGCAGGAGCTGCGCGTGGTGCAGACCGGCGTGCAGCTGCTGACCGGCTTCCTGCTGACGCTGCCGTTCCAGGCGCGCTTCGCCCAGCTGGACCGCGGTCAGGTGACCATCTACCTGTGCACGGTGGTGGCGTCGATCATCGCCACGACCGTGCTGATCGCTCCGGTGATGCTGCACCGGCTGCTGTTCCGCCGGCACGCGCGCAAGCTCATGGTGACGCTCAGCCACCGGCTCGCCATCACCGGCACGGCCTTCTTGGGCCTGGCGATCCTCGGCGTGGTGCTGTTGATCTTCGACCTGCTCCGTGGGCCGGTGGCCGGGACGGTCGCCACCGTGCTGGTCGGGCTGCTGCTGCTCACGGCGTGGGCGGCGCTGCCGCTCAGCCGGCGCGGGGACGCCGACGCGGCCGACGGCGACTGACCCGGTTCGGTCACCGCGTCAGGGTGGGCGTCCGACCGGGCGCCGCGCCGCCGGCGGCGGTGGGCGCCCGGACCTCCGTCACGGCAGCCCGGTCAGCGACCGCCCTGGATCTTCCGGCTGCGCTGCTCGACGCCCGGGCCGCCGTACGGGTAGTCCGCCGGCGCCGGGTCGCTGGCCGCGTCCAGCCGCTCGATCTCCGCGGCGTCCAGGTGCAGGTCCGCCGCCCCGAGGTTGTCCCGGAGCTGCTCGGTCGTGCGGGCGCCGAGGATGACCGAGGTGACCGTCGGCCGGTCGGCCAGCCAGGCCAGCGCGACCTGCGCCATCGACACCCCGCGGTCGCCGGCCACCTGCTGGACCGCCTCGACGACGTCCCAGGTGCGCTGCTGCACGGACCTCCGGTCGTAGGCCTCGACGCCGCGGTCGGGCCGCTCGCCGAGCCGTGTCGCGCCGGTCGGCCGCTCGTCGCGGGTGTACTTGCCGGTCAGCCAGCCACCGCCCAGGGGTGACCACGGGAGCAGTCCGAGCCCGGCCTCCTCGCAGGACGGCACGATCTCCCACTCGATCTCGCGGACCAGCAGGTTGTACTGCGGCTGCAGGGTCACCGGTACCTCCAGCCCCTCGGCCTCGGCGACGGCGACCGCCTTCTGCACCTGCCAGCCGGTGAAGTTGGACAGCCCGATGTAGTGCGTCTTCCCGGCGCGCACCAGGTCGGTGAGCGCGGACAGCGTCTCGGCGATCGGGGTGTACGGGTCCCAGGCGTGCACCTGGTAGAGGTCGACGCAGTCCACCTGGAGCCGCCGCAGCGACGCGTCCAGCGCGTGGTGCAGGTGCCGGCGGGACAGCCCGACCTCGTTCGGGCCGTCGCCCATCGGGAAGCGGCCCTTCGTGGCCAGCACCACGCGCTCCCGCGCCTCGGCACCGCGGTCGGCGAGCCACCGGCCGATGATCTGCTCGGAGACGCCGGTGCTGTAGACGTCCGCGGTGTCGACCAGGGTGCCGCCCGCCTCGAGGAAGACGTCGAGCTGTTCGTGGGATCCGGCCTCGTCGGTCTCGTCGCCGAAGGTCATCGTGCCCAGCGCGAGACGGGAGACGCTGCAGCCGCTGCGGCCGAGGGTGCGGTGTTCCATCCGGCCATCGTGCACCCCGCCCGCGGCGGGTGTTTCATCGGCATGGCCGTCGGAAATCTGCGACGACACGCTTTCGACCAGCCCACCGGGCCCTGCAGCGAGGAGCCAGCGATGACCGAGACGAACACCGGCGGCGAGGACAGCCTGGCCCGGGCGGCCGCGCAGGGGCCGATCAACCACGGCGACGACGCCGCCGACGAGACCTACAGCGCGCCGGCCGAGGCGCACGACAGCAACGGTGCCGCGGACGAGCTCGCCGCCTCGGACCCGGACGCCGGGTACGAGGGCGACGGGTCCGGCCTGCGCGACGACGCACCCTCCGCCGGCGTCGCGCAGGACGTCGAGAACCCGCAGCTGAGCACCATCTACGGGCAGTCGGCGGCGCAGCGCCAGGAGAACGACCGCTGATCCCGGCCCGGCCCGCCGGCCCGGGTCCGTCCCGGCCGGCAGGCCCCGGCCGCACCGTCGCCCGCCGGCGGCTGGGCGGCCCGGGCGGTCACCGCCCCAGGAACATCTTCAGCGTCCGGGCGTTCCGCACCGCGTTGCCGTCACCGTCGTTGTTGAAGTAGGCGAACACCTGCCGGCCGTCCGCCTCCCACTCCCGGATCCGGTCGGCCCACCAACGCAGGTCGTCGTCGGAGTAGCTGCCCGCGTACAGGTACCGGTCGTCGGGGCCGTGGAACCGCACGTACACCTCCGGCGCGGTCGCCCGCAGCACGCACGGCAACCCGGCGCCGCTCATCACGCAGTACGCGACCCGGTGCGCCTCGAGCTGCTCGAACACCGCCTCGTCGGTCCAGCTCGGGTGGCGGAACTCGACGGCCGACCGGATCCACTTCGGCAGCCGCCCGAGGAACCAGGCCAGCCGGGCGTCGTCCCGCTCCTGGTCCGGCGGCAACTGGAAGAGCAGCATGCCGCGGCTGTCGTCGAGCTCGCCCCAGCCGGCCGCGATGCGCTCCAGCCATGGTTCCGGCTGGTGCAGCCGGCGGCCGTGGGTCAGCCCGCGCGGAGCCTTGACCGAGAACCGGAAGCCCGACGGCAACCGGCGGCGCCACGCGGCGAAGGCGTGGGGTGAGGGCCACCGGTAGAACGACGAGTTGAGCTCGACGGTGCGGAACTCCTGCAGGTAGCGGTCGAGCCTGGCCTCGGGCACGGTGCCGGGCGGGTAGAGCACCCCGTCCCAGTGCGGGTAGGTCCACCCGGAGGTGCCGATCCAGGCGCTCATCCCGCACACCCCCGTTCCAGATTTCGGCGCGGCCCCGGTCCGGATCGGCCCACCGCGATCGTCGCAGGGCGGTCCGCACGTGACGAGGACGGGTGTGCCGAGGACCTGGCCGCCGCAGGTCAGCGGCGGCGGCCGGCCGCCCGCTCGGCCCTTGCCTCGGCCCTGGCCTTCGCCTTGGCGATGCGCTCGGCTCGCTCGGCCTTCGCCTCCTCGATCCGCTCGGCCTCCTGGGCCTGCTCGGCCTGCTGCCGGATCTCCCGACCCTGCTCGATGTCCTGCTCCTCCTTGGCCTGCTGCTTGTCGCTGGCCTTGGTGTCCCGGGGCGGGAGCTGGAGCGTCTCCTCGGCGGCGATGCCGGCCTGCAGCTGCCGGCCGCGCTCGGTCTCCGAGTCGATCTCCGCGCCGAAGAGCAGGGCGAGGTTGGTGATCCAGAGCCACAGCAGGAGCACGATGACGCCGGCCAGGGTGCCGTACGTCTTGTTGTAGCTGGCGAAGTTGGCGACGTAGAAGCCGAACGCGACGGACGCCAGGATCCAGACCAGGACCGCCACGGCCGCGCCGACGCTGATCCAGCGGAACTTGGGCTGCTTGATGTTGGGAGTGGCGTAGTACAGGATCGCGACGATCAGGATCACCACGGCCAGCATCACCGGCCACTTGACGATGTTCCAGACGGTCACCGCGGCACCGCCCACGCCGATGGCGTTGCCCACCGCGCTCGCGACCGGCCCGGAGATCACCAGCGCCACCGCGACCAGCGCCGCGAGCACCACGGCGACCAGGGTCACCAGCAGCATGACCGGGCGCAGCTTGTAGAACGGCCGACCCTCGTCGATCTCGTAGATGCGGTTCATCGCGCGCCCGAAGGCACCGATGTAGCCAGAGGCCGACCACAGCGCGCCGAGCAGGCCGATGACCAGGCCGAAGCCCGAGGCCTGGCTCTGGCTCAGCTGGGTGACGACGCCGCCGATCGTGTCGGCGGCGCTGGGGGCCAGGCTGCGCACGATGTCCAGCAGGGCGTCGGTGCCGCCCTGGCTCTGGCCGACCAGCCCGAGGATCGACACCACCGCCAGCACCGCCGGGAACAGCGCCAGGACGGCGTAGTAGGTGAGGGCTGCGGCGAGGTCGGTGCACTGGTCCTGGCTGAACTCCCGCATGGTCTTGCGCAGGATGTACTTCCACGACCGGCCGGTCAGGTCCGTGAGGTCGTCGGGCTTGCGGGCGTCGTCGGGGTGCGGGGCGGTCCGTGCCCGCTGCTGGCTCGGCTGCTCGGTCGTGTCGCTCACCGGGGTCTCCATCCTCTGCGGCTGGCCGCGTGGACACCGGCCGCGCGTCGCCCGGGTGCGACGAGGCCGGCGGCGTCCCGCGGTGGGGGCCTCGACGCCACAGGTGCCCCGGCCGACGCGGGACAAACGCCGACCGGGCGGTGACCGGTGCGCTCCGGCCGACCACGGTGCAGCGGGGCCCGATGTGGGTACCGGGCGGCCGACACGACAGCGGCAGCGACGAAAGGACCGTGCGATGAGCGAGCAGCAGCAGGCGGACGTGCGCAAGGTGGCCGAGCTGGCCAAGGACATCCGGATCGGGATGCTGACCACGGTGGACGCCGGCGGTGAGTTCGTCAGCCGCCCGATGGCCCAGCAGGAGGTGGAGTTCGACGGCGACCTCTGGTTCTTCGCCGAGCGCGACTCCCGCAAGGTCACCCACATCCGGGCCAACCCGCACGTCGGCGTGACGCTGACCTCCAACGACACCTGGATCTCGATCAACGGCACCGCCGAGGTGGTCACCGACACTGGCAAGGCCCGGGAGCTGTGGAACAGCTGGGTCGAGGCGTGGCTGCCGCAGGGTCCGGAGGACCCGACCACCGTGCTGATCAAGGTCTCCGGGGAGACCGCGGAGTACTGGGACACCCCGGGCGGGCGGGTCGCGTCGGTGCTCAGTTTCGTCAAGTCGAAGGTGACGGGGCAGCGGTACGACGGCGGGGAGAACGAGAAGGTCGAGCTGTAGCGGGCGGACCGGCCGCCGCGCGGCGGCCGCCCGTTCCGCGTCCGACATCCGCCCGACCGATCCGCCGCGTGGCTGGGCCCCGGCGGCGACGGGCGGC
Organism: Nakamurella endophytica; assembly: GCF_014646215.1. Taxonomy (GTDB): domain Bacteria; phylum Actinomycetota; class Actinomycetes; order Mycobacteriales; family Nakamurellaceae; genus Nakamurella; species Nakamurella endophytica. The sequence goes on along the minus strand of NZ_BMNA01000003.1, from coordinate 189,704 downwards.
ACCACCGTGCAGCACCAGGAGGATCCGTGACCGACCAGTACACCTTCCGCAATCCCGTCGACCAGTACCGCCAGGAGGGCATGCCGGAGCAGCACCAGGAGGGCCCCGGTCTGGCGAGCGAGCTCGGCCCGAAGCCGGACCACGGCGAGGACACTTACCGCGGGTCCGGCCGGCTCACCGGCCGCAAGGCGCTGGTGACCGGCGCCGACTCGGGCATCGGCCGGGCCACGGCCATCGCCTTCGCCCGTGAGGGCGCCGACGTCGTGCTCAACTACCTGCCCGAGGAGCAGAGCGACGCCGAGGAGGTCGCCCAGCTGGTCCGGGACGCCGGCCGGACGGCCGTGCTGCATCCCGCCGACATCGCGCAGGAGTCCGCCGCCCGAGAGCTGGTGCGTGCGGCCGTCGACGAGCTGGGTGGCCTGGACATCGTCGCCAACATCGCCGGGAAGCAGCAGTACGTCGAGGATCTCGCCAACCTGACCACCGAGCAGCTGGACGAGACGTTCCGCACCAACGTGTACGCGCTGCTGTGGATCGTCCAGGAGGCGCTGCCGCACCTGCTCGCCGGGTCGTCGATCATCAACACCAGCTCCATCCAGGCCTACCAGCCCAGTCCCGGCCTCGTCGACTACGCCTCGACCAAGTCGGCGATCAACACGATGAGCAAGGCGCTCGCACAGCAGCTGGCACCCAAGGGCATCCGGGTGAACGTCGTCGCACCGGGGCCGATCTGGACGCCGCTGCAGGCAGCCGGCGGCCAGCCCGAGGAGGCCCTGCCGGAGTTCGGCCAGCAGACACCGCTCGGCCGGGCCGGCCAGCCCGCGGAACTCGCGCCGGCGTACGTGTTCCTGGCCTCCCCCGAGTCCAGCTACGTCAGCGGCGAGACGCTCAGTGTCAACGGGGGCATGCCCACCCCGTGACGCGGCGGGTTCCCCCGCCCGGTCAGGCCGGGTGGGGGGACCTCACCCATTCCTCGGGATCCAGCAGCTGGGCCAGGTTCGCCACCCGTCGCTGGATCGCCGCCACCTCGCGCACCGCCTGGGCGATGAGGCTGCGGTCCAGCGGCGAGAGCCGGTGCATGGACAGCACATCGGTGGCCGGGTCGCCGCGCTCCAGCTGGGCCAGCTGGTAGCTCAGCCGGATGCGCTGCAGCACCTCGAACACCTCGATCAAGGTGTGCGCCTGGTCCGGGTCCAGGATCGGGGAGCCGGCGGCGGCCGCCAGCCGGGCGCGGGTGGACAGCTCGGCGGACCGGACGCTCAGCGCGGCGCACCGGGCCATGTCGACGACCGGGGCCAGGGCGTGGGTCTTGATGTCGAAGGTGCCGCCGCGCCGGACGAGGACGTCCCGCATGGTGCGCAACCTGGCGCGCCGGGCCAGTGACTCCTGCAGCATCAGCACGAACGTCCGCGGGTGCGAGCGGATGTCGCCGAACACCTCGACCACGACCGGCAGCCCCGGGTCGCCCAGGATGGGGCGGGCGTCGAGCAGCAGCGACGTCATGATGAGCGCCTGACCGCTCAGCGGGTCCGCCAGCCACCGGCGTGCGGCCCGCCGCCACTGCTCCCGCGTCCGCGCGAACGACGCGGCGCCCGGTGTGGCGTGGTGCTCGTCGACGTGCAGGCCCACCCGTCCGAGCAGCCCGTCCACCTCCGCGAAGGCCCGGCGGTAGGCCGCCACCCTGGCCGGCGTGTCGACGGAGTCGGCCAGCACGGCGGCGGAGTCCACGTCGGAGGACAGCACCGGTTCCCGACGGCCGTTGCTGCCCAACGCCAGCCAGGTGATCTCGTCCTCGCGCAGGTCGGGATGCCGCTCCAGCACCAGGGACAGCGCCCGCCGCTGGACCGCGTCGGTGATGGTGGACCGGACCGCGGTGATCTCGGCGGCGGTGCGCCCGCGGTGCAGCATGTCCCGCACCAGCGGCGGCACCCGGCGGCCGAGCGAGATGAGCTCGGCCGCGCTGCCGGCCCGGGTCACCTGCTCGCGGAGCGGGACGCCCGCCGCGGACGGGGAGACGACGAAGTCGTCCGGCACCACGACACCGCGTACGCCGCCGGCCCGGTCGGTGACGACGAGGTAGTCCAGGCCGCGTTCGGTCAGCTCGATCAATGCGTCCGCGGCGAGCGTCTCGGACACCGTGGTGGCCGGCGTCGTGACGACCTCGACCACCGGGGTGTCCGCGGGCCGGCCGGCCGCCAGCACCCGTTCCCGCAGCAGCGCGTCGGTGACCAGCCCGTAGGGGGCCGGCGCCGCGCTGCCGTCGCCGAGCGGGATCACCGCGTACCGCGACCCGTGGGCCGTCATCAGCCGTGCGGCGTCCGCCACCGTCATCCCCGGGTCGCCGATCACCGGCGGGGAGACCACGAGCTGGTCGACCGTGCTGTACGCCGGCACCGGCCCGGGCCGGTTCGACGGTGCGGCCAGGTTGCGGACCAGGAACCGGACCCCGGCCGACGACGAGAAGACCGGCGCCACCACGGACCCGGGCAGGCGCAGCAGCCGCGCCGGCCCCTGCGCGATGGCCCGCGGACCGATGGCGTCCCGGGTCAGCAGCGCCGAGAAGCCGAACACCCCACCGGGAGCCAGTACCTCGTCCGGCCCCTCGACCAGCGTGCCGGAGTCGTCCCACAGCTCGACCTCTCCGTCGAGCACCACCCACAGCACGTCGGCGGGCGCGGCGAAACCGTCCCACACCAGCTGCCCGGGCTCCGCGTCGACCAGGCGGCCGGCCGCCGCCAGCCGCTCGAGCTCCGCGGTGGTCAGCGTGTCGAACGGCGGATGACGGTGGAGGAAGCCGACGAGGTCGTCCACGCCGTCCACTCTGCCAGCGGCCGGGCCTGCCGCCGCGGCCGGTCCCCGGCGCCACGATGACGGCCCGTAACAGGATGTTCACAGTCATGCCGGAACCTTGCCCGCGGAACCGGTTTGCCCCGGCAAGGAACCGGTGATTCCTCCGCTTTCCGGCGGGTTCGGCCGACGACAGGGGACGCAGATGTCGGACACGGTGGTACGGCACGAGGGACTGGACGCCGAGCAGGTCGGCTACAAGCAGTCCCTGGGCCGGCGGCACGTGCAGATGATCGCCATCGGGGGGGCCATCGGCACCGGCCTGTTCCTCGGGTCCGCGTCGCGGCTGAACAGCACCGGACCGGCCCTGCTGTTCAGCTACGCCTTCGTCGGCGTCATCGCCTACTTCCTCATGCGCGCGCTCGGCGAGCTGGTGCTGCACCGTCGCACCTCCGGGGCGTTCGTCTCCTACATGCGCGAGTTCTTCGGCGAGCGCGCGGCTTTCATCACCGGGTGGATGTACTGGCTCAACTGGGCGCTCAGCGGCATCGCCGAACTGTCCGCCGTCGGCCTCTACGTCAAGTACTGGGCGCCGAGCATGCCCGCATGGCTCACCGTGCTGCTCGCGCTCGCGGTCGTGCTGGCGATCAACCTGCTGTCGGCTCGGGCGTTCGGCGAGTTCGAGTTCTGGGCCGCCATCCTCAAGGTCGGCGCGATCGTGATCTTCCTGGCCGTCGGCCTGGTGGTCGTGCTCTGGCGCGTGCACATCGGCACCCACCAGGCCGGTTTCCAGAACCTGACGTCGAACCCCGGTGGCTTCTGGCCGACATCCGGCGGGTTCCACTGGTACGGGCCGATCCTGGTCATGTCGGGCGTGATCTTCGCCTACGCCGCGATCGAGATGGTCGGGGTGGCGGCCGGCGAGATGGAGAACCCGGAGCGCGAGGTGCCGAAGGCGGTCAACTCCGTCATCTTCCGGATCGGCGTCTTCTACTGCGGGTCGATCCTGCTGCTGGTCAGCATGCTGCCGACCAGCCAGTACAAGAGCGGGACCAGCCCGTTCGTCACGGTGTTCGGCGCCATGGGCATGGGCTGGATGGGCGACGTGATCCAGGCGGTGCTGATCGTCGCGGCGATGTCGAGCCTGAACTCTGGGCTCTACTCGACGGGCCGCGTGCTGCGCAGCCTCGGGATGAGCAAGCAGGCGCCGGGTTTCACGCTGTCGATGAGCGGATCCGGCGTGCCCTGGGGCGGAATCATCATGACGTCGGTGGTGTACGTCTTCGGTGCCGTGCTGAACGCCATCGACCCGGACGCCTTCGAGACCGCCCTCGAGGCCGCCTCGCTCGGCGTGATCTTCACCTGGAGCACGATCTTCCTCAGCCAGCTGCGACTGCGGAAGCTGGTGAACCGCGGCGTGATCCCGCGGAGCCCGTTCCAGATGCCGGGCTCCCCCTACACCAGCATCATCGGTCTGGTCTTCCTGGGGCTGGTGATCATCGGCATGGCCGTGTCCGGCTGGCAGAGCGCCGACCGGTTCTGGGACAAGACCGACTTCCTGGTCGTCGTCCTCGGCATCCCGATCCTGGCGGTCGTGCTGACGATCGGCTGGCAGCTCGTCAAGCGCCGGGTGGCCGAGCACACCGGCGGCAGGATGGAGTCGGTGTGGACCGACGACGGCCCCCGCTACGGCACGGCCGGGCAGGCCCAGGAGTCTCGCGGCTGAGCTGTGCCGCACCGCGGACGGTCGGGCACGGCACACGGTGGCCGCCGGTCGGAATCGGCCCGTCCCGCCCGTCGGGCCGGGAGCCGCGGCCGGCGGGTCCCGGCCCGCCGGCCGCAGCGTGCACGGGTCAGTCGGTGATCTTCTGCACCGCACCGGCCAGCACGCTGGTCGGCCGCTGCTGCTCACCGGCCAGCGAGCTGACGACGACGAGCGCGCCGGTCACGGCCGGGACCGCCCACTGCAGGGCGGACAGCTGCTTTTGCGCCGACGCCACCTCCGGCGGGGTCGCCGGGTGTGGGCTGGTGCCGTCCTGCACTGGAGCGCCGGAATGCTGGTTCACCTTCTTCCCGAGCGCCCTGGACCAGGCCGTGATCCCGAGCGCGACGACTGTCAGACCCGTCTTGACCAAGGTCACCGTGCCGGCGCCGGACTGGGTGGCGATGCGGGACTTGTTGCCGAGCAGCTGCCCGACGCTGCCGGCCAGGTGCAGGCCGATCGCGGCGGCGTTCACCGGCGTCCACCGGTTCCAACCCTCGTTGGTGACGCTGCCGCTGTCCGACGGGCTGCCGGCCACGCCGGCCGCCCGGTTCAGCGCCACCGCGTTGGCCAGCGTGCCGCCGAACCAGGCGGACAGTCCGACGTCGTGCAGTGCCCGGCTGATGGTGTTGGGCATGTCGTGCTCCTCTCGTCCGAACCCGAAGGTCTTGTGAGAAGGCCGATTCCCGCGCCGGTGCCGCGCCATGCGGCGCCGCCGGGGTGCGGCAGATCTCGTCGGCGGACGGGTGAAGACGGGCGCCCGCTGCATCCGCAGGGCGGTCAGCCACGACGACTTCGCCGTTAGCCCCGTGACCCCGCCGTCAGCCCTTGCGGGCCTGCGAGGCGATGCCCTCGATGAAGAACCGCTGGCCGAACAGGAAGATCAGGATGAGCGGGACGGCGGAGATCAGGCTGGCCGTCACGATGTACTGGAAGTCGCCCTCGCCGCCGGCGATGGGGTTGTACTTGACGAACAGCGAGTTGAGCCCGATCGGCACCGTGTACAGGTCGGTCTTGTTGCCCAAGTAGATCAGCGGCTTGAGCACGTCGTCCCAGCTGGCCTGGAACTCGAAGATGAACACGATGATCAGCGCGGGCCGGGACAGCGGCGCGGCGATCCGCCAGAACAGCCCCCAGTAGCTGCAGCCGTCGACCCTGGCCGCCTCGAACAGCTCGCGGGGCAGGCCGAGGAAGAACTGCCGCAGCAGGAAGATGTAGAACGCCGAGCCGGTGAGGTTCTGCGCCCACAGCGGCACCTGCGTGCCGACGAGACCGACCTCCTTCCAGATGAGGAAGACCGGGATCATCGTCACCATGCCCGGCAGCATCATCGTCGACAGCACCAGGCCGAAGAGCAGGTTCTTGGCCGGGAAGCGGAAGTAGGCGAAGCCGAAGGCCACCAGCGCGCTGGACGCCGTGACGGTGCCGGCGGCCAGCAGGCCGACCAGACCGCTGTTGCCCAGCCAGGTGAGCAGCGGGCTCACCCGCCACACCTGGCCCCAGTTGTCGAGCGTGAACGTCGCCGGGATCAGCCGGTTGTCGAAGACCTCGCCGCGCGGCTTGAACGAGGCGGACACCAGCCAGATGAACGGGTAGATGAACAGCACGGCGAAGAACGACAGCAGGATCCAGAACGGCACCTGGTGCCAGCCGTGCACGCCCCGGCCGCTGTCCCGGCCGGCGGGCGTGCCCCCGGAGGTTTCTGCGACGTCGTCGACCACCCGGTCGGCCGCGGCGACGGCGCTCACCGGGGATCCCGGGCGGTGATGGGGGACGTCACTTGCGCTCGCTCTCGTAGTACACGAACCGGTTGCCCACCTTGACCTGGATCACCGTGATGACCATGACGATGACGAACAGCAGCCAGGCCAGCGCGGAGGCGTAGCCCATGTTCAGCTTCTGGAACGCCTGCTGGAACAGGTACAGCGTGTAGAACAGCGACGAGTTGCCGGCGTAGGTCTGGCTGCCCGGGTTGCCGAACAGCACGAACACCTTGTCGAACATCTGCAGGGCGTAGATCGTCAGCACGATGACCTGGAAGAAGACCGCGCTGGAGATCATCGGCAGGGTGATGCTGCGGAACCGCCGCCACGACGAGGCACCGTCGATCGAGGCCGCCTCGTAGAGCTCCCTGGGGACGTTCTTCAGCGCCGCCAGGAAGATGACGATGGCCCCGCCCAGGCTCCACAGGCTCATCAGCACGATGCTCGGCTTGATCCACGCGGGATCGGTGAGCCACTGCGGTCCCTGGATGCCGATCACCGACAGGGCCCGGTTGACCAGCCCGTAGTTGCCGTTGAGCAGCAGGCTGAACATCACCGCCACCGCGACGCCCGGCGTCATCACCGGCAGGTAGTAGGCGGTGCGGAAGAACCCGGCGCCGCGGGTGACGCGGTCCAGCAGCATGGCCAGGCCCAGCGCCACCACGATCGCCAGCGGCACGTAGAGCACCGCGTAGACGAAGGTGTTGAACAGCGCGGTGGCCACCCTGGGGTCCTCGCCCAGCATCCGCTTGTAGTTCTTCAGCCCGACGAACTGCGGTGAGTCGACGAGGTTGTAGCGGGTCAGCGACAGGTAGAGGCTCCAGATCATCGGGCCCAGGGTGAAGACCAGGAACCCGATGATCCACGGGGTCAGGAAGGCGAAGGCGGCGCGGGTCTCGCGGGGGTCGTACTTGCGGCGGCGCGCGGCCCGCGCCCGGGTCCGGCGGGGGTCGTCCCCCAGCGCCGGACCCGCGGCGGAGACCGTGGCCATCAGCCGACGGCGTCGTCGTAGGCGTTCTGGGCGGTCTCCTGCGCCGCGTCCAGAGCCTGCTGCGGGTCCTTGCCGCCCAGCGCGTCCGTCACCGCCTGCTCGTAGGCCGACTTGATGTCCTGGCCGACCGGCGACGGCGGCACCGTCTTCGCGTAGCTCAGGGCGTCGTAGTAGACCTTGATCACGGCGTCGATCTTGCTGTTGCCGCTCGGCTTGACGTACTGCTTCTGCAGCGCGTCGTTGGCAACCTTGTTGGCGCTGAACAGGCCGGTGAAGATGCCCTTCTTGGGCGCCAGCGCGGCGGCCCGGGCGGCGCCGGCCGCGGCCCACGCCTCCTTGGACGTCACCAGCTTCATGAACTGGCACATGCCGCCCGCGTTCGGGGAGTCCTTCGGGAGGGCGAACGCGCCGCCGGTGGCGGTGGACAGCGGCTGGCCGTCACGGCCCTTGAACGGCACCGCGGACAGGTCCGAGGAGGCCGGGAACCCGGCCAGCACGTTGACGTACCACTGCTCGTAGTCCATGGCGCCGATCTGGTTCTTGGCGAACTCGTTGCCGGCCCCGAAGAAGTCCCAGGTGTCGCGGAACGACTTGAAGTTCGCCCACCCGCCCTGGGCGTTCACCAGCGAGACGGTGTACTTGAGCGCCTCGACCACCTTCGGGTCGTTGAGCGTCGGCTTGCCGTCGGCGCCGATGATCGACCCGCCGTTGGCCATGGCCCAGAGCGGCAGGTACTCCGGCAGCTTGGGGTCGTACCCGATGACGGACGGCTTCCCGCCGGACGCCTTGTACATCTTGGTGGCCGCGGACGTCAGCTTGTCCCAGTTCGACGTGTCGATGTCGGCCGTGGTCAGGCCGGCGCCGGAGAGCACCTTGTTGTTGATCAGCACGGCGCGGACCGTGTAGAAGTCCGGGATGCCGTAGATCTTGCCGTTGTACGTGGCTTCCTTGACCGCGTCGGGGTAGTACTGCGACAGGTCGATGCCGTCGGCCGAGATGCAGTCGTCCAGCGGCTGCAGAAAGCCCTTCTGGGCGTAGGTGGCCAGCAGCTCGCGGTCCATGTAGACGCCGGCGGGCGCGGAGCCGCCGCCCATCGCGGTGGCGAACTTCTGGGCGTCGAACCCGTTCTGGTCCACCTGGACCTGCAGTGACGGGTCCTGCTTCTCGGCGTAGTCGACGCGCGAGGTGCCGACCTCGTCACCGGTGCTGAACCCCATGATGTCGATGGTCTTGCCGGTGTTCGGCAGGCCCGCACCCGTGGCGCCGGTGCCGGTGCCGGAGCCCGACGAGGCGGTCGCCGACCCGGAGTCGGAGCCGGCCGAGCCCGACGCCCCGGCGGTCGAGGATCCCCCCGACGACGAGGTCGCGGCGGAGGAGTCGGCGGACGACGAGCTCGCGGAGGACGAGTCGGCGGACGACCCCGCGGCGGCCGACGAGGTGGAGCTCGAGGAGCTGGACCCGGTGTCGCTGCCCGATCCACAGGCGGAGACGACCAGGAGGAGGCTGGCGGTTGCGGCCAGCACGGCATGACGACGGCGCACGGCGCTGTCCCCTTTCGGCAGGGCTCCCCACGGTGGGAGCCGGCGCGCGGGCCGCCCGTCACTTCACGCGTCGAAGCGTCCGCGCGCTCAGGGTAAGACGGCCGCGGGGTGTCCGCGCGACAGGCACGGCGTCCGGACGGTCGCCGTGCGGTGGCGCTAGAGCTCCGGGTGGTCGGCCAGCGTCAGCGCGGCGTCCAGGTGCGCGAGGTGGGACAGCGCCTGCGGCAGGTTGCCGAGGAACTCGCCGGTGTTCGGGTCGATCATCTCGGCGAACAGGCCGACGTCGTTGGCCAGCGGCAGCAGCTGTGCCATCAGCTCCTCCGCCTCGTCCCGCCGGTCCAGCTTGACCAGGGCGGTGACCAGCCAGAACGAGCACGCGACGAAGCAGCCCTCCTCGCGGTCCATGCCGGCGTACCGGTACAGCAGCGGCCCCCGTCCGAGCCGGGCGCGGACCGCGTCGACGGTGCGGTGCATGCGCTCGCCGCGGTCGAAGTCGTGGCCCAGCAGCACCGACGCGTCCAGCTGGTCCGACCCGGCGTACCCGGTGAACGCGCCCGCGGCGTCCGACCAGCACTCCCGGTGAATGAACTCCGCGACGGCGGCGGCCTCGGCGCGCCACCGGTCCGCCGCCCCGGACAGGTGTCCCGCGTCGGCCAGCCGCGCCCCGACGGTCAGCGCGTGCCAGGCGCCCATCTTCGAGGACGTGTAGTGCCGGCGGTGGGGCAGCTCCCAGATCCCGGCGTCCGGGTTGCGCCAGAGGTCGCAGCACCGGTCGAGCATCCGGGCGACGGTCTCGGCGCTCACCGCGTCCAGGACGTGGCCGGCGGCGAGGTACGAGTCCACCAGGGACAAGAGGTCGCCGAAGACGCCGAGCTGCAGCTGGTGGGCGGCGTCGTTGCCGATGCCGACCGGGCCGATCCCGCACCAGCCGGGCAGGTCGGTCTCCCGCCGGCCGCCCGGCGCGGTGCCCTGCAGGGTGGTGAACGGCGGCGGCTCGGGACCGTCGTCGGTCACGGTCGCCAGCAACCGGGTGGTCGCGGCGTGCACCTCCTCGCGGACGCCCAGCCGCTGCAGCGCGGCGACGGTGTAGGCGGTGTCGCGGAGCCAGGTGTAGCGGTAGTCGTAGTTCTTCGCGACAATGCGGGACTCCGGCAGCGAGGTGGTCGCAGCAGCGGCGACGGTCCCGGTCGGGCTGTGGATCAGGAGCTTGAGCGCCAGCGCGCTGCGCAGGGCGTCCGGCGGGATCTCCCGCCCGCGGCTGCAGCTGGCCGACCAGCGCTGCCAGCTCTCGACGGACAGGTCCAGCCGGTCCTCGATGTGCACGGCGCCGGGCAGCGGGACGGGCTGGTCGTCGACGCCCACCACCGCGAGCAGGTGCCGCGACCCCGGCGCCGTGGTGAAGGCGCCGGTCACCGACCGGTCGTCGGTGCGGGGTTGGTGACCCTCACCCCGCACCGCCAGCTGCACGGTGCCCACCCGCAGCACCGGGTCGTCGCCACGGCGGGCGGCCCAGGGCGCGCTGGTGCGCCACTGGTCGCCGGGCCGCACCGCCCACCGCATCGGCACCGTGCCGTCGACGCCCTCGACCCGGCGCGCCAGCTCCGTCCACGGCAGCCGGCCAGCGACGCCGGAGTTGAGCGAGTCGGTCACCCGGACGGTCCCGGCGGCCGTGCGGAAGGTGGTCTCCAGCACGTTGGTGCCGTCGACATACCGGCGCTCGACGACGGCCGGTGCCTCCGGCGCCATGCCGATCCACCCGCCGCGACCGGCGTCCAGCAGGGCGGCGAACGCCGGCTCGCTGTTCAGGTCAGGGACCGGCAGCCAGTCGATGCGCCCGTCGATCCCGACCAGGCCGACGGTGCGCCCGTCACCGATCGCCGCGTAGTCCCGCAGCGGCAGGTAGCCGTCCGGGGACCGCCGGCCCGTGAGCGGGATGCCGGGCCCGGGCGCACACGTGTCGGTCATCGGCAGCGACGCTACCTGCGGGCCCGGACCGGACGCCGGTGGCCGGCCGCCGGCGCGGAGATCAGATGGTGGCCACCGAGCCGCCGTCCACCCGGTAGTTGGCGCCGTTGACGAAGCTCGCCCGGTCCGACACCAGGAAGGCGATGACGGCGGCCACCTCCTCGGCGCGGCCGCGGCGGTGCAGCTCCAGGTAGGGCCGCTCCTCGTCGAGGAACGACTCGATGGCCTTGTCGACCGAGGTGCCGTTCTGCTCCGCGCGCTTGCTCATCATGGCGTCCGTCATCGGCGTCGCGATGAACGCCGGAGACACCGCGTTGACCAGCAGGCCCTCCCGCGCGTACGACCGGGACAGGCCCTTGGCCAGCGCCAGCACCCCCGCCTTGGCGGCGCAGTACGGCAGCTCGTCGTCGTACGGTTGGACGGCGTCCTCGGACGCCAGGAACACCAGCCGGCCGCGGCCGCAGGCGCGGAGGTCGGGCAGGAACGCCCGGGTCACCCGGACCGGCGCCAGGAGGTCGGTGGCGATCGTGCTGGCCCAGCCGTCGTCGTCGATCTCGTCGAAGGAGCCCTGGGCACCGGTGACGCCGGCGGCGTTCACCAGCGCGTCGACCGGCCCGACCAGCTCGTGCACCCGGTCGACGAGCTTCCGCACCTGCTTCGGGTCGGTCAGGTCCGCCGGGACGCCCTGCACGTCGCCCGCGGACCCGTCGACGGCGTCGCGGAGCCGGTCGGGGTACTGGTCGGTCAGGACGACCCGGGCGCCCTCGGCGGCGAGCAGCCGCCCGGTGGCCAGCCCGATGCCCGAGTCGCCACCGGTGACGACCGCGACGCGGCCCTGCAGTCCCAGGTCCATGACAGCCTTTCAGCACGACGGGTGGGCCGGGCCGGCCACGGTGGTCGGCACGGTGGCCGGCCGGCCCGGAGGCGCGGACGGACGGCGGCTTACAGGGCGCGCAGCGCCGACAGCAGTTCCGAGCGGGCGGCGTCGAAGAAGGTGTCCTGCGCGTCGTCGCCGACCTGCACCAGCGCCAGGTCGGTGTACCCGGCGTCGAAGAACTCCTTGGCGGCGGAGACGACCGCGTCGACGTCCGCACCGCACGGGATGTTCTCGGCGACCACGTCCGGGGTCGCCAGCGAGGACGCGGCGTCGAACCCGGCAGTGCTCGGCAGCTCGGCGTTGACCTTCCAGCCGCCCACGCTCCACCGGAACAGCCGGTGCGCCCGCTCCTTGGCGGCGTCGACGTCGGTGTCCCAGCTGATCGGCAGCTGCGCCACCTTGCGCGCCGGGTTCTCGCGGGCGCCGTCCCACCACTGGGCCAGCTGGGGCTCCGGGTCGATGCCGACCATCACCTCGGCCAGCGGGCTGAACAGCTCGCACGACTGGCGGCCGGAGACGGCCAACCCGATCGGCACGCGCGTGTCGGGCAGGTCCCACAGCTTGACCGAGTCGACCGGGAAGTGCGGGCCGGCCGTGCTGACGTAGCCGCCGTCGAAGAGCGCGGAGATGATCTGCACGGCCTCGACCAGGCGCTCTTGGCGCACGTTCGCGCCCGGCCAGCCCGACCCGACGATGTGCTCGTTCAGCGACTCACCGGCACCCAGCCCGAGGGTGAAGCGCCCGCCGGACAGGATCTGCAGCGTCGCCGCCTGCTGCGCCACGACGGCCGGGTGGTACCGGAAGGTCGGGCAGGTCACGTAGGTCATCAGCCCGACGGTGTCGGTGGCCTGCGCCACGGCGCCCAGGGTCACCCAGGCGTTCGGCGCATGGCCCATCTCGTCGAGCCAGGGGAAGTAGTGGTCGCTGGACACGAGGAAGTCGAAGCCGACCTGCTCCGCCTGCTGCGCGAAGCGCACCAGGTTCGTCGGTCCCGACTGCTCGGTCATCAGGGTGTATCCGATGGAGGCCATGCCCCACCGGTACCCCGCTCGGGCGCCCGTCACCCGTCGGCGGTGACCGGCCCGGGTTGCGCGGCGACCACCGGCGGGACCGGCACGGTGAGGGCGCGGAGGTAGCCGGCGAAGCCGCCCGGCGTCCGGCCCGTCGTCCGGCCGCTGGTCGTCACCGGGTCGCCCGCGGAGGCGACCGCCAGGCCGCCCCGGGCCCGGACCTGCTCGACGAGCCGGACGTCCTCGTGCTCGGCGACGTCCGGGAACCCGCCCGCCGCCACGTAGGCCGATCCCCGGACGCCCAGATTGGCGCCGTGCACGCGGGGATGGCCGTCGGTCGCCGGGTGCCGGGCCCGCCAGGCGGCCAGGGCCGGCGCGGGGAGGTCGGCCGGCTGCGGCCGGACCGTGCCGAGCAGGAGGTCGGCGCCGCCGTCCGCGGTCCCCAGGTGGTGCAGCAGCCAGGACGCCGGCACGAGACTGTCGGCGTCCGTGTTGGCGATCCATGTGGCAGCCGCCGCGTCCCGGCCGGTCCAGCGGGCCAGCGCCCAGCCCACTCCTTGCGCCCTCGCCGCACCCACCTGCCCGTGGTGGGACACCAGCACCTGCACGCCGGGCGCCGCGGCCGCGATCGCGGCGCTGCCGTCGGTGCAGCGGTCCAGCACCACGACCACCGTCGACCGGACCTCCGGGCGGTGCTCGGCGAGCCGGCCCCGGGCGACCGCCACCGACTCCAGGCAGGCCGCCAGCAGGGCCTCCTCGTCGCGCACCGGGATCACCACGGCGACGGCGCGCACGGCCGCCGGCGGCACTGTCCGGGTCACCCGAGGAGCCCGGTCTCGGCGGCCACCGACCGCGCCCGGCCGGTCCCGAACACCTCGAGCAGGAAGTCGTCCTCGCGGTGCTCGACCGTGCGCTGCAGGAGGGGATGCCGGTGCAGCGCGTCGTGCACGGCGTCCCCGGTCAGCGGGTACTCGGCCACCGGGTGACGCCAGTGGCAGGCGACCAGCGTCCCGTCCGGGGTCAGCGCCCCGGCCGCGGCGTCGACGAGCCGGTCCAGGTCGGAGGGCGAGCAGTAGTACCCGACCTCGGACAGCACGACGAGGTCGAAGCGTCCGTCCGGCCAGTCGTCCGGTACGGCGCCCTGCACGACGCGGACCCGCGGGTGGCCGGCCAGCCGGCGCCGGGCGCTCCCGACCGCCGCCACGGCGAGGTCCATGGCCAGCACCTGGTCGCACCGGTCGGCGAGCTCGGCGGTGAGCACACCGATCGAGCAGCCCGGTTCGAAGGCGGACCGGTACCGCGGGCGCGGCAGCGCGGCGAGCGTCGCCGCGCGCTTGCGGCGCTCGTACCAGCGGTCGGCGAAGCCCCACGGGTCGTCCCCGTTTGCGCGGTAGAAGTCGTCGAAGAACGCCGCCGGCAGGCTCCGGTCCGGGGGGCCGGCGCCGTGGTCGGCGCCGTGGTCGGCGCCGTGGTCGCTGGCGTCGCCGCCCTCTCCGCCGGTGAGGAAGAACTCGACGGGCCGGCTGAAGTGCTCGAGGAAGGTGCTGCCGAGCAGGGCCTCGTCACCGGGCGAGCCGGACAGCGGCCGGTGCTGGCTGGCGTGCCGGTCGACGGCCCGCAGCTTGGCGCGGTGCTCGGCAGGGTCGAGGGCCACCCGGCGCAGCCGGTCCCTTGGGATGTCCTCGGAGTCCGGGTCGGCCCAGTGCCAGGCCCAGACGGGGTACTCCCACAGCCGGGCGCCGCCGGCCCGGGCGACGCGCGCCGCGGCCTCGCCGGCCGCGGCGTGGTCCGGGTGACCGTCACCGCGCCAGGGCGCGACGACCACCGTGTCGCGATGCACCAGCGGCCGGACCGCGGCGACCAACCGGTCCAGGTGCGCGGCCAGCTCGCCGTCCGGGAGCCCGAGCAGCTGGACCGCCGCCGTCGGGGCCAGGTCGTCGACGGCCGCGCGGACCTCGCCGCGGCGGCGGGCCGCGAGGTCGCGGGGCGTCACGGTGGTGGACCGCGGGTGCGAGTGCTCGCCCGCGGTCGCGACGACCACCGTGACCGGCAGGTCGGCGGTCCGGGCGCGGGCGATCAGGCCCCCGGCGCCGAGCGTCTCGTCGTCCGGGTGCGCGGCCAGGACCAGCACGGACCCGACGCCGGCGAGGTCGAGGTCCGCGACACCGCCGTGCAGCGCGCGGTCCCAGGAGTCGGCGGGCGTCCCGGGATCGCGGTGGTCGAACCGCGGCGGCGGCCGTTGCCCGTCGGCACCACCGGGCACGGCGTCCGGCGGCCCGGCCGTCACCACGGCGCGACGGGCGAGTCGGCCACCTGCGAGCCGCGGGCGGCGAGATCCCGTTCGGCGTGGTGCTGGCGGACGTAGACGGTCAGGTCCGCCACCCGCCGGGCGTGGTCCTCGTCGCCGGTGAGCGGTCCAGGGCCCAGGGCGTGCCCGGCCCGCTGCAGCAGCTCCTCGGCGGCATCGGCGACCACGGAGCGGACGCGGAGCGCCAGCGCGGTCCCCTGCGTGCCGTCCGCCGCGCCGGCATCGACCCGGCGGGCGGCGTCGTCGAGCACGCACCGGCAGCGGTGGACGGCGATGTCGGCCGCGCCGAGGTGCAGCAGCGCGATCTGGTCGGGCGGTCGCCGCCGGGCCGCGCGGTGCAGCGACCTCGCCAGCGCGAGCAGACCGCCGAACCAGCAGGCAGCGACGCCGATGCCGCCCCAGGCGAACCCCGGCCGCTGCAGGTACCAGTCGGTCCCGCCGACCGGGACGGCCGGTACCCGGTCGAACACCACCGGGCCGGACGGGACGTCGGCGAGACCTCGGGACACCCAGGGATCATCGGTCACCCGGACGCCGGGGTGGCGCAACGGCACCGCGAACAGCCGGCGGCCTCCCTCGACGTGGGCGGTGACCAGCGCATGGCTCAGCCGACCCGCCAGCGAGCACCACGGCTTGACCCCGGCGAGCTCCCAGCCGGTGTGCTCGGCGTCTCCGCCGGCCGGCCCGTGGGCCTGGCAGGCGGCGGCGGTGAGCCGGGCGCCCGGCGCCTCGGCGGCGAAGACGCCCCAGGTCGAGCCGGCGTCCACACCGAGCGGGAGCAGGTCACCGTCCGGGACCTCGCCCTCCTCGAGGATGGCGAGGGCGTCGAGGTGTGCCTCGGCGACGCGGCCCGCCGTCAGGTCGGCGGCGGAGAGATCGGCCAGGACCTGCCAGCGCTCGGCCGTCGCGCCGGAACCGGGTGCCGGCACCAGAGCGCCGAGCGCCCGCGCCACCTCTATCGACCGCGACGCGCGGTCTCCGGGACCGGAGTCGAGCGCGCCCAGCAGCGGTGCGACGCCCGCAGCGGTGCCGGCGCCCGGCGAGGGAGGTCGGATCCGGGCTCCGGGGGACGGGGTCGGTGGCGTTCGCACACCGGCATCCTCGGTCGCCGGTCCGCCGGGATGCACGGCGGACCGGCGGGCGCGCCCGCTCAGGCCTGGGCGAACTGCTCGACCAGCGCCGGGCAGAAGGCCTCGAGATCGTCCGGGTCCCGGCTGGTGACCAGGGGATAGCGGTCCGGGCAGACCGAGACCTGCTGGTCCACCCAGGTGCCGCCGGCGTTGCGGATGTCGGTCTGCAGGCTCGGGTAACTGGTCAGGGTCTTGCCCCGCACGGCATCGGCCTCGACCAGCGCCCACGGCCCGTGGCAGATCGCCGCCACCGGCTTGCCGGCGCCGGTGAAGGCGGAGACCAGCGCCACCGCGTCCGACTCCATCCGCAGCTTGTCGGCGTTCGTGGTCCCGCCGGGCAGCACCAGGCCGACGTAGTCGGCCGCGTCGACGTCCGAGATCGCCAGTTCGGCGGTGAAGGTGTCGGCCTTCTCGACGTCGTTCGTGAACGCCTGCACCTCGCCGGCCTCCGGGGCGGCGAGCACCGGCTGCCCGCCGGCGTCGAGCACGGCCTGCCAGGGGGCGGTCAGCTCGGGCTGCTCCACTCCGGAGTTGGCGACGACGAAGAGCACCTTGCGGCCGGAGAGTGCGTTCCCGGGATCTGTCATGACTGTTCGGTTGCCGGTCCCACCATCGGCGAAACGGGCGGCTGCACCACCCGGCCGGAGCAGCGGGAGCGGGACACCGGTCGCCCGCAGGTCCTGGGTGCTCGGCCGCCGATGGCACGGTCAGTCGTGGACGGTCCAGTCGGCGAAGTAGTGGCCGTCCGCGGCGGCCGGCACGGCCGCGGCCGGAGCCCCGGGAGCCCCGGGCGCCACGGCCGCCAGGTCGCGGGCCGGATCGGCGGCGACGGCCGCATCCGGGTCGGCGGCACCGTGATCGCCACCGCCGTCCGGCTCGACGCGCGGACGGGGAATACCTTGCACCATGTCGGCTCCTTCGCGGGCGGTCTCGTCGTCGGGACCGCCTGACCACGACGGTACCTGCGGTGCCCGATTGCGGGCACGGATGTCCGTTTCCACCGGGTCCGGCCGCCCGCGGGCCGGTAGCGTTGCCGCACGGGCTCGGCCGGGAACGCAGGACGGCCGGCGCTCGTTGAGGGGTCGACAGCCGGCGCGGGGGTCACGGCGGGACCGTGGGGCGCGCGCCGCCCGGCGTGGCCGGGACGGACAGCAGGAACGAGAGCACAACGGACAGGAGCAGCACGATGGGCGTCAGCCTGAGCAAGGGCGGGAACGTATCGCTGACCAAGGCGGCACCGAACCTGACCGCGGTCACCGTCGGACTGGGCTGGGACGCCCGAGCCACCACCGGGACCGAGTTCGACCTGGACGCCAGCGCGCTGGCGCTGGGTGCCGACCACCGGATCGTGTCGGACCAGCACTTCGTCTTCTTCAACAACCTGCGCTCGCCCGACGGGTCGATCGAGCACCTCGGCGACAACCTCACCGGCGAGGGCGAGGGTGACGACGAGCAGATCAACGTCAACCTGGCGGCCGTGCCGCCGGAGGTCTCCTCGATCGTCTTCCCGGTCTCGATCTACGAGGCGGACTCCCGCGGCCAGTCCTTCGGTCAGGTCCGCAACGCCTTCATCCGCGTGGTCAACCAGGCCGACCAGAGCGAACTGGCCCGGTACGACCTGACCGAGGACGCGTCCACGGAGACCGCCATGGTGTTCGGCGAGCTGTACCGGAACGGCGCGGAGTGGAAGTTCCGGGCCATCGGCCAGGGCTACGCCAGCGGGCTCGCCGGGATCGCGCGCGACTTCGGCGTCAACGTCTGACGGTGGCACCGGCGCCGGCCGCCGTTCGGGTCCCGACCCGACGGCGGCCGGCCGGCTCCGCCGCCCCTCGCCCGACCCGGGAGGTTCTCGTGCCCATCGACTACACGCGTCGTCCCAAGTCCCCGCAGGGCGGCGGTACGCCGGAGCCACCGCCGAAGCCGGCCAGCTCCGGGCCGTCCTGGTACCGGCCGCCGGAGGAGGACGAGGCCGCGCAGGAACAGGCCCACGGTGGACCGGTGACCCCACCGGCCGCGTCGCCGCCGCCGGCACCCGCGGTGGCACCGTCCCCGGCGCCGGCCAGCGGTCACCCGGGCGCGGCAGCCGCACCGGCCGGTCACCCGGCCCCGGGCGGTCCGGCAGCCGGCGGCTACCCGGCCCCCGGTGCGCCGGCACCCGGGGGGTACCCGGCGCCCGGCGGTTATCCGGCCTCTGGTGCACCGGCTTCCGGCGGTTACCCGGCCCCTGGCGGTTACCCGGCCCCCGGTGCACCGGCTTCCGGCGGTTACCCGGCCCCTGGCGGTTACCCGGCCCCCGGTGCACCGGCGCCCGGTGGCTACCCGGGTCAGGGTGGCTACCCGGGTCAGGGTGGCTACCCGGCCCCCGGTGCACCGAGCGGTCCTCCGCCGGCCGGACCGGGCATGCAGCAGCCACCGGCTGCGGCACCGGCATCACCGGCCGGGCCGGGTGTCTCGCTGCGCAAGGTGTCGCTGACCACGGCCGCGCCGTCGGTGTCGCTGAGCAAGACGGGCGGCTCGAGCGGCATCATCCGGGTCAACCTCAACTGGTCCTCGGGTGCCCCGGCCACCTCCGGTGGCGGCGGCTTCTTCAAGCGGCTGGCCGCGGCGGCCGGCGCTCGCGGTGTCGACCTGGACCTGGGCTGCCTGTGGGAGCTCGCCGACGGCAGCAAGGGCGTCGTGCAGGCGCTCGGCAACTCGTTCGGATCGCTGGACCGCCCGCCGTACATCCAGCTCGACGGGGACGACCGGTCGGGGTCCGTCGCCACCGGCGAGAACATGTCGATCAGCCTGCAACCGGGCCGGTTCCGCCGGATCCTGATCTTCGCGATGATCTACGAGGGTGCCCCGAACTGGGCCGCGGTCGACGGTGTCGTCACGCTGACCCCGATCGCCGGGCCGCAGATCGAGGTACGGATGGACGCGACGTCGAACCAGTCACGGATCTGTGCGGTGGCCCAGCTCCTCGACCAGCGCGGGGACCTCGTCGTGCAGCGCGAGGTGCGGTACATCGACGGCGGCCAGTCGGTGCTGGACCGGCAGTACGGCTGGGGTATGAACTGGACGCCCGGGCGCAAGTGACCGGCCGGTCCGGACGGAGCGTCCGCCGGCCAGCGGCGGCGGGCGTGCCGACGTCGGGATGACGCCGGGCGGCGCGACCGGGCGACCCGGACACACGCCGGGGACCCCTCGAACCCCGGGTGCGACGACCTGGTCGAGCCGTCCGGATCGCGCCGTCCGGCGGCAGTACTGTCGCCACAGCGTAGCAAAAGGGACTCGAACTGATTACGTGGCGTTCGTCCCGTTGACGGCCCGTCACTCGGGCGGCAGCTCAGCCGCGAGCGATGGCCTGCTCGACGAGCCCCAGGTACAGCCCGCCCAGGTCCTCGCCGGCAGCTTCCACCGACATCGGCAGCAGCGACGTCTCGGTCAGCCCCGGTGAGACGTTGACCTCCAGGAACTGCACGCGCCCGGACGCGTCGACGATCGCGTCGGTGCGGGAGACGTCCTGCAGGCCCAGCGCCTGGTGCGCCGCGACGGCCAGGTCGGCCGCCGCCGCGGCGGTGGCCGCGTCCAGCCGCGCCGGTGCCCAGTACGTGGTGAGCCCCGCGGTGTACCGCGACTCGTAGTCGAAGACGCCGCTGTCCGGGACGATCTCGACCGCCGGCAGGGCCCGCGGGCCGTCCGCCGAGTCGACGACGGTCACCGCGATCTCGGTGCCCTCGACGAACTGCTCGACCAGCACGACGTCGCCGTAGGCGAACGCCTGGACCAGCGCGTTGGGCACCTCGGCGGCGGTGCGGGCGACCGAGGCGCCGAGTGCCGAGCCGCCCTGGTGCGGCTTGAAGATCAGCGGCAGGGCCAGCGCGCCGATCAGCGCGTCGATCACCGCGGCTGCACCGAGGTCCCGAAAGGTGTTGTGCGCCAGGGTGATCCAGTTCGGGGTCGGGAACCCGACGCGTTGCACCAGGGTCTTCGCGGTGGGCTTGTCCCAGGACAGCCGGCAGTCGTGCGACCGGGTGCCGACGTGCGGGATGCCGGCCATCTCCAGCAGTCCCTGCACCGCTCCGTTCTCGCCGCGCCCGCCGTGCAGGGCGATGACCGCGGCGTCCGGCCGGTGCTCGGCCACCCAGGGCAGCAGGCTGGCGTCCGCGTCGCGGAGGGTGACCTCGGTGCCCTGGCGGCGCAACGCCTCGGTGAGCCGGGAGCCGGAGCGCAGCGACACCTCGCGCTCGTGGGTCAGTCCTCCGGCGAGCACCAGGACGTGGCGGTCGGACATCACAAGGCCTTTCGATCTGCGGAGGCGGCGCGGGCGGCCGGTCGTGGCCGGGCCGCCGCCCCGGGTGGGCGGTGTCCCGGGTGGGCGGTGTCCCGGTCGGGTGGGTCCCGGGTCGGGCGGGTGCGCGGGTGCGGTGCCGGCCGGTGCCGGTCAGGCGGTGTCCGGCGAAGGGGACGCCGGGCCCCGCACCTGGCGCGGCGCGACCGTGCCGCCGGCGCCGCCGGTGCCGAACGTGCGCATGACGTCCAGCTCGGACTCGAGCACGCCGGCCAGCCGCCGCACACCCTCGACGATGCGCTCGGGGGTCGGGTAGCAGAACGACAGCCGCATCTGCCGGGCCCCGAGGCCGTCGTGGTAGAAGGCGGTCCCGGGCACGTACGCCACCCGGGCGGTGACCGCGCGGGGCAGCATGGCGGCGGTGTCGAAGCCTTCGGGCAGCGTGACCCAGACGTAGAAGCCACCCTCCGGGTGCGTCCATGTGGTCCCGGCCGGCATGTGCGCCGTCAGCGCCCCGATCATGGCGTCGCGCCGCTCGGCGTAGGTCTGCCGGTACGCCTTGATCTGTCCCTGCCAGTCGAAGCCGGCGAGGTAGCGGGAGATCAGCATCTGGTTGAAGACGGGCGGGTTGAGCGTCGCCGACTCGTTGGCCAGCACCAGCTTCTCCCGCACGGCGTGCGGCGCGAGCACCCAGCCGACCCGCAGGCCCGGGGCGAAGGTCTTGGAGAACGAACCGAGGTAGATGACGTTGTCGGCGTCGTCCGCGCGGATGGCCCGGTGCACGGTGTCGTCGAAGCCGAGCAGCCCATACGGGTTGTCCTCGAGCACCGGGATGCCGGCCTCCCGGCACAGCTGGGCGATCCGGACACGCCGCTCGGCGGACAGCGTCACGCCGGCCGGGTTGTGGAAGTTCGGGATGGTGTACAGGAACTTCGCCCGGCGTCCGGACCGCCGCACCGAGTCGATGGCCGCCTCGAGCGCCTCCGGGACGAGGCCGTCGTCGTCCATCGCGACGTGGACGACGGTGGCCTGGTAGGCGGTGAACGTGGACAGGGCGCCGACGTACGACGGCGCCTCGGCGAGGATGACGTCGCCGGGATCGCAGAAGATGCGGGTCGTCAGGTCCAGCGCCATCTGCGACCCGACGGTGACGACGACGTCGTCGGGGTGCGCGACGATGCCCTCCAGGGACATGACCTGGCAGATCTGCTCGCGCAGCTCGGCGATGCCCTGTCCGGACCCGTACTGCAGGGCGACCAGCCCGTCCTGCGAGACCAGGGCCGCCGCCTCCGCGGCGACCGCCTCGAGCGGCAGCGACTTCAGGTAGGGCATGCCGCCGGCGAGCGAGACCACCTCGGGCCGGTTGGCGACGGCGAACAGCGACCGCACCGCCGAGGCCCGCATGCCGGCCGTGCGTTGGGCGTAGAGCGGCACGTGGCGGTCGAGGCTGTTCCCGGTCATCTGCGTCCCTGTGTCGGCGTGCGGAGGTCCCGCGCCGGCCGCGGTCCCACCGATGGACGCACGACGGCGCCCGGGGTGCCCACGTCCGTGGGGACGGCACGGGATTCCCGAGATGGTAGCGGCGACCGGCCGGCCGGACGGGGCCGTCGACGGGAACGGCCCGGTGTCCTGCCTCGCCGACGGGTGGCGCACGGCTCGCGCGGCGACCGGCCCGGCCGCGGTCGCGGACTGCGCGGAGCCGGTGCGCCCGGGGCAGGCCTCCGACGGGCGGGCGGCGGCCGTCCGGTGCAGGCTGGGTCGCGGCGGAGCGGTGTGCGAGGGAGGCGTCGAGGTGACCGTCTGGATCTGCCGGACCTGCGGTGTCGAGCAGGCCGACACCACGGCGCCGCCCGAGCGGTGCCCGATCTGCTCGGACGACCGCCAGTACGTCGGCCCCGGCGGACAGCGCTGGACCTGCACCGACGAGCTGGTCGCCGAGGGGCACCGCGGCCTGTTCGAGCCGCTGGAGCCGGGGCTGACCGCGGTGCGGGTGGAGCCGCGGGTGGGCATCGGCCAGCGTGGGCTGCTGCTGCGGACCTCGGAGGGCTCGCTGCTCTGGGAGCCGCCGGGCCACCTGGACCGCGACATGGTGGCCCGGGTCCGCGCCGGTGGCGGGTTGACCGCGGTGGCCGCCAGCCACCCGCACCTGGTCGGCGCGGCCGTCAGCTGGGCCCGCGAGTTCGGCGTCCCGTTCTTCTTCGCCGAGCACGACCGCCGGTGGCTGCGCCGGCCGGATCCGCTGGTCCGGTGGTGGTCGGGCCGGGCGGAGCCGGTCCCCGGGCTGCACCTCGTGCAGTGCGGCGGCCACTTCCCCGGCAGCGCCGTCCTGCACTGGGCGGCCGGCGCGGACGGCCGCGGCGCGCTCCTGGTCGGCGACACCGTGATGGTCGACGCCGACCTGGCCACGGTGTCGTTCATGCGGAGCTACCCGAACCTGATCCCGCTGCCGGAACGGCTGGTGCGGCAGATCGCCGGCCGCCTCGGCGAGCTGCGGTTCGACCGCATCTACGGCGGGTTCCACGGCAGCGTCGTCGACCGCGGCGGCGCGGCCGCGGTCCGGTACTCGGCCGACCGGTACATCGGGTGGCTGCGCGACGAGATCACCGACCCGGACGAGGTGCGCTGACCGCCACCTATCCTGGGACCGGCGCCGGCCGACGGCGCGGTACGGCCGCAGGCAGGGACCGGCGCCGGCGGCAGGCGAGTGGACGGGCGGGGGCGACGTGACGCGAGCCATCGCCCCGCTGTCCATGTCGACCATCGACGAGCTGCCGGAGCCGTGCCGCTCCTGCGTGCACTGGGAGGTCGGGGCGCCGCCGGTCGATCCGGCCCCGGCCGACGACCCGGAGGACCCGGATGCCCCGGCCGCGTCCCGCGACCCGTTCGCCGACGACGGCGCCTTCGAGAAGGAGGTGTGGCTGTCCGGCGTCACCCTCACCTGGGGCAGCGCCGGCGCCATCCTCAGCGTCGACGACCGGCCGACCGGGTTCGCCCTGTTCGCCCCGCCGACCACGGTGACCCGCGCGGCTGCCTTCCCGACCTCGCCCGTCTCGCCCGACGCGGTGCTGCTGACGTCGCTGCGGGTGCTGCCGGAGGTGCGCGGGCAGGGGCTCGGCCGGGCGCTGGTGGCCTGGGTGACCGCCGAGCTGACCCGCCGCGGCGTGCGGGCCCTGGAGGCGTTCGGCGTCGAGGAGGCCACCGGGCGCCGGGGCCGCCGCCGGCCGCTGCCCGCGGACGCCGGGTGCATGCTCCCGGCCGGGTTCCTGCGGTCCGTGGGGTTCACCGAGGTCCGTCCGCACCCGGTGTTCCCGCGGCTGCGGATGGAGCTGGAGACCGGGCTCGGGTGGAAGGCGCAGGTCGAGGCCGCGCTCGAGAAGCTGGTCACCGTGATCACCGTGCCGGCCGCGCCGGCGCGCGACCGGGAGCTCGTGCCGGCGCCCTGACCGGCCGGCGGCGGAAGTCACGCCGCAGCACCTCCCGCGGACGTACAGTCACCGCCTATGAGGGCTGCGACGGCCGCTCCGCGGGCGGCCCCGGAGATCCACATCGAGACGGACTTCGTCGTCCTGCACCCGGTCATGTGGATGTTCCTGGCCGTCCTGGTCACCTTCGTGCTGACCCGGACCATCACCCGGCGGATCCGCGCCAAGCAGCGCGAGGCCGAGGTGCGGGCCGCGGCCGGGGACCCGGAGAGCGGCGGCGCCGGCGTGCTGCGGAACATCTCCGTCGGCGGCGTGCACGTGCACCACCAGGTCCTCGGCATCCTGCTGATGTCGGTGATCGGCATCATCGTGTTCGCCAGCACCCCCGACGGCGTGGGCTTGAACATCTGCGCGGCGCTGTTCGGCGTCGGCCTGAGCCTGGCGTTCGACGAGTTCGCGATGTGGCTGCACCTGGACGACGTCTACTGGAGCGCCGAGGGCCGCCAGTCCGTGGACGCCATCTTCGTCGTGCTGATGGTCACCGGGGTACTCATCGGCGGCGCCGATTTCCTCACCGGCGACGTCGGCACCGCCACCTGGTGGGGCAGCGTCGGCGGCCTGCTGGTCGTCCTGGTGCTGGCCGTCGTCTGCCTGCTCAAGGGCAAGGTCATGCTCGGCGTCATCGGCATCGTGGTGCAGCCCCTGGTGATCATCGGCGCCTTCCGGCTCGGCAAGCCCGAGTCGTGGTGGGGCCGTCGCTACTACCGCCGGCAGCCGCGGCGGCTGGCCCGCTCGCGCAAGCGGTTCGGCCCGCGTTACGACGCCCGGTGGAACCGGGTCCGCGACTTCTTCGGTGGCAAGCCGGACCCGACGGCGGCGCCCCTGGCCGCGCCGCTCGGGACCGCGCCGCCGGCACCCGCAGCATCGTCAGCGCCCGCATCACCCCCGGTACCGGCGGCACCCGTGGCATCGTCAGCGCCCGCCGCGCCGGCGGCGTCCGGCGAGGCGGTGGATCCGGGTCAGCGGACGACGGTCGGCCGCGGGTCGGCCGGCACCCCGCCGGCGGCGGACCGCACCGCGTCCGGCGCCCACAGCACCAGCTGACCCACCAGGGTCAGCAGGCCGACCGGCAGGGCGACGGGCAGCGCCGCCGCAGCGACCACGGGCAGCCACCGGTCGTCGCGCGGCAGCAGGAACTCCGCCAGCACGGCGAGCGCCCCACCGGCCGCACAGCAGGCGGCCGGCAGCCGGGGATCGACGCCGGCGAACGGCCACCACGGCGCGCCGGCCCAGACGGCGAGCAGCCCCGCCGCTCCGGCCGCCAGGACCAGACCCGCCGCCGCGCGCCGGCCGCCCGCGGTGGGGACGGCCCGCTGCAGCGCGGCGGCCGCGGCCAGCACCACGACCGCGACCACGGCGAGGACCCAGGCCGGCCACGGCTGCGGCCAGACCCGCTGCAGCGGCGCCGCGCCTCCGAGCACACCGACCGCCGCGACCGCCGTGGCCCACAGCACCAGGATCTCCAGCAGCACCACGACGAACCCGCCCCGCCGGACGGTGGCGTAGCGACCGAGGCCCAGACCGGCCCACAGCAACCGGGCCCGGAATGCCGGAACCCGGGCGTCCCCGAGGTCGGGATCGGTCAGTGCCCGCAGGAACACGCCGTCGGCCAGGTCCTTGGCCGCGCGCCGCGCGCGGGGATCGGCGGGCAGGTCGGCGTACAGCTGGTCGTGGACCAGCGCCGCGGGGAGCTGGCGGCCGTGCGCCGCGATCAGCCCCCACAGCGGCGTCGGCACCGACACCAGGTCGGTGACGCCCTCCGGGCCGGGTGGGTCGTTCCCGGCGTCGCCGGCCACGTGCACCTCGGTCCCGGTGACGGTGTCCCGGTAGCCGAACGGCGTGAGCACCTGGAACCGGGTCGGGTCGTACAGGCGGAGGGCGATGCGCTGGATGCCGACGCCCGGGACGCCGGCCGGCCACAGGTACGGCATGACCGCAGTATCCGGGCCTGCCCCCACGGTGGGGCGGCCGGCGCCGTCGTGCCCCCGGCGCACCTCGGTTCGCCGTCGGCGAACCGGGGTCAGCCACCGGAACAACGGGCCGGCCGTGCGCATTGAGTGGGTCAGACTCAACTCTCTCGAGGAGACCTCTGTGAACACGGTGAACACCGAAACCCTGCACCTGCCTGTCCTGCCTGTACCGGACCAGGCGGTGCTCCCGGGCATGGTCGTCCCGGTCGAGCTGTCCGACGCTGCCGATGCGGCGATCAGCTCGGCCCAGGCCGGCTCGGACGGGCGGCTGCTGCTCGCCCCGCGGCTTGCCGACCGCTACGCCACCTTCGGCGCCGTCGCGACCGTCGAGCAGCTCGGCCGGCTGCCCGGCGGAGCCCGGGGCGCCGTGCTGCGCGCCGAGTCCCGTGCGCGCATCGGCACCGGCGTGACCGGTCCCGGGTCCGCCCTGTGGGTGGAGGCGGAGATCGTCCCGTCGACCACGTCGGAGCGCACCCCGAAGCTGGCCGCCGAGTACAAGGCCCTGGTCGTCGCGACCCTGCAGAAGCGGAACGCGTGGCAGATCATCGACACCGTCGAGGCCATCGACGACCCGGCGCTGCTCGCCGACACCGCCGGCTGGGCTCCGTACCTGTCGGCCGAGCAGAAGCGGCAGCTGCTGGAGACCACCGACGTGGACGCCCGGCTGACCGTCCTGATCGAGTGGACGCGGGACCACCTGGCCGAGCAGGAGGTCGCCGACAAGATCGCCGGCGACGTCCGGAAGGGCATGGAGAAGAGCCAGCGCGAGTTCCTGCTGCGGCAGCAGCTGGCGGCCATCCGCAAGGAGCTCGGGGACAGCGGGCCCGAGGGCGCTGACGGCGCTGCGGACTACCGGACCCGCGTGGAGGCCGCCGACCTGCCCGAGGACGTCGCCAAGGCCGCGCTGCGCGAGGTCGGCAAGCTCGAGCGGGCCAGCGACCAGTCCCCGGAATCCGGCTGGATCCGGACCTGGCTGGACACCGTGCTGGAGATGCCGTGGGGCGTGCGCACCGACGACCGGACCGACGTCGCCTCGGCCCGGCAGGTGCTGGACGCCGACCACCACGGCCTCGAGGACGTCAAGGACCGCATCGTCGAGTACCTGGCGGTCCGGTCCCGGCGCGCGTCGCGCGGCCTGCAGGTCGTCGGCGGCCGCGGGTCGGGTGCCGTGCTGGCGCTCGCCGGTCCTCCCGGAGTGGGCAAGACGTCGCTGGGCGAGAGCATCGCCCGGGCGCTGGGACGGACGTTCGTCCGGGTGTCGCTGGGCGGCGTCCGGGACGAGGCGGAGATCCGCGGCCACCGGCGCACCTACGTGGGCGCGCTGCCCGGCCGCCTGGTCCGGGCGCTCACCGAGGCCGGGTCGATGAACCCGGTGGTCCTGCTCGACGAGATCGACAAGCTGGGCTCGGATTATCGGGGCGATCCGTCCTCCGCACTGCTGGAGGTGCTCGACCCGGCGCAGAACCACACCTTCCGGGACCACTACCTGGAGTTCGACCTCGACCTGTCCGACGTGCTCTTCCTGGCGACGGCCAACGTCGTCGAGAACATCCCCGGGCCGCTGCTGGACCGCATGGAGCTGGTGCAGATCGACGGCTACACCGAGGAGGACAAGGTCGCCATCGCGCGCCAGCACCTGTGGCCGCGCCAGGTGGAGCGGGCCGGCCTCACGGTGGACCCGGCCGAGGTCCTCGTCGACGACGACGCGCTGCGCATGGTCGCCACCGAGTACACCCGCGAGGCCGGCGTCCGCCAGCTCGAGCGGGCCCTCGCGAAGCTGCTGCGCAAGGCGACCGTGCGGCTCGCCGACGGTGCTGCCGCGCCCCTGGCCATCGGCACGGCGCAGCTCCGGGACTACCTCGGTCGGCCGCGGTTCACCCCGGAGACGGCGGAACGGACAGCGGTACCCGGGGTGGCCACCGGCCTCGCGGTCACCGGCATGGGCGGCGACGTCCTGTTCATCGAGGCCACCACCGTCCCGCCGGCCGACACCGCGACCGGCGGGCACGGCGGCCGCGGCGGGCTGACCCTCACCGGCCAGCTGGGCGACGTGATGAAGGAGTCGGCGCAGATCGCGCTGTCCTACCTGCGGTCGCACGGCTCCGCGCTGGGTCTGGACCGCGACGCGCTGTCGGCGCTGGAGGGCACCGTGCACCTGCACGTGCCCGCGGGCGCGGTCCCGAAGGACGGCCCGTCCGCCGGCGTCACGATGGTGACGGCGCTGGCGTCGCTGGCCACCGGGCGACCGGTCCGGTCGGACGTCGGGATGACCGGTGAGGTCACCCTCAACGGCAGGGTGCTGCCCATCGGGGGCGTCAAGCAGAAGCTGCTGGCCGCTGCCCGGGCCGGGTTGACGACCGTCTTCATCCCGCAGCGCAACGAGCCGGACCTGGACGACGTGCCCGCCGAGGTGCTGGCGGCGCTGGACGTGCGGCCGATGACCGACGTCGCCGACATCGTCGCGGCGGCCCTCGAGCCGGCGGTCACCGCGGAGTCGTCCGCGGCGCAGGCGGCCTGATCCGGCAGGTGGGATCGGAGTCCGGCGCCCGGCGGTGACCCCCGGGGCGGCAGGACGGCAGGACGGCCCGACGGCAGCACGGCAGGACAGCAGGACGGCGGCCGCGCCACCGTCGGGTCCCTGTCGGCGTCCCTGTCGGCGTCGGCGTCCAGAGCTCCACGCGGCGCTCCACGCGCCGCCGGTGACGGCCGTCGCGTCCCTCCGCCCTGTCCCGACGTGCGCGCCGCACAGGCCAGGGCGCGACGACGGTGCCCGGCGGTCCGGGCGCGCGGCCGGTGGGGAGACTGACCGGGTGAGCAGCGCGCGGGACTGGCCCGCCGAGATGGACCGGGCGGCTGCGGCCGCGGTGGCGGGCGACCCCCAGGTGCGCCGGGCGGAGGACGATCCGCGGCCGGCGCGGCGGATCCGGGCCGTCGACCAGCGGCCGCCCGGGGCGGCGTCCTGGCTGCCGTTCGGCGGCGGGCTCGGCGAGCTGGCCACGGACCCGGACGACCCGTCCGTGCTGCTGGTCGGCGTCGGCCCGGCGGACGGCCGCACGCCGGAGACCTTGCTCCGCGCCGGGCGGGCGGCCGGCGCTGCGATCACCGGGGACGACCCCGTGCTGGTCGAGGCCCTCGCCGGTCCCGGCGACGCCGCGACGCTGACGGCCGCCTGGATCGACGGTGTGGTGTCCGGCCGGACCACGGCGGCCCCGCTGGTGCTGCCGGCCGCCGACGGCCTGGCGACCGCGGTGGAGGCCGGCGTCGCCGCCGCGCAGGCGACCGCGCTCGCCAGGGTGCTGACCAACGCCCCGGCGAACGTGCTGACCCCGGCGGAGGCCGCCGAGCGGGCGGCGCGGGTGGCCGCGGACGCCGGGCTCGAGGTGGAGGTGCTCGACGAGGACGGCCTGCGCCGCGCCGGCTGCGGCGGCATCCTCGCCGTCGGGGCCGGATCCACGCACCCGCCGCGGCTGGTCACCCTCACCTACCGCGGCCAGGCGCCCTCCCGGACGGTGGCGCTGACCGGCAAGGGCGTCACCTTCGACAGCGGCGGGCTGTCGTTGAAGTCGCCGGCGGCGATGATGCCCATGCGCAACGACATGGCCGGGGCCGCGGCCGTGCTCGCGGTCATGGCGGTCCTGCCCCGGCTGGCTCCCCGGCTGACCGTGCATGCGGTGCTGCCCTTCGCGGAGAACCTGCCCGGCGGCCGCGCCACCCGGCCCGGGGACGTCGTGACCGCCGCGGACGGCACGGAGATCCAGATCCTGGACACCGACTTCGAGGGCCGGCTGCTGCTCGCCGACGCCCTCGTGCTGGCTTCCCGCACCCGCCCGGACCTGCTGGTGGACCTGGCGACGCTGACCTACCAGGTGATCATCGGACTGGGCCCGGAGATCGGCGGTCTGGTCGGCCGGGACGGGCCGCTGACCGACCGGCTGCTGCGGGCCGGCGCCGAGGCGGGCGAACCGTGGTGGCCGCTGCCCTTCGACCGCCGCTACCAGGCGCAGATGCGGACGCCGTCGGGCATGCGCAACCACCCGCTACACGACTCCGGCCGGGCGATCACCGCCGCGCTGTTCCTCGACGCGTTCGTCCCGCCGGAGATCCCCTGGGTGCACGGCGACATCGCCGGGCCGGCCTGGGTCGGGGACGCCTCCGGGGACGGCGCCACCGGGTTCGGCGTCCGGACGCTGCTGCGGCTGCTCACCGGGCTGGCCGGGGACTGAGACCCGGCGGTCGGCGACCGCGTCAGTCGGGATCGCAGGTGTAGCTGGCCGTCGCGGTCTCGGCCGAGAACGGGTTCCAGTTGCGCAGGGTCGCGGAGAGGCTGTTCACGGCCGGCCGGAAGCTCTCACCGCCGGGGATGCCGGTGCCGCCGGAGACCGCGCCGCCCTCCCCGGTCACCCAGGACCCGCTGACCGTCAGGGGGGCCGCGGTGGCGTACAGGTTCTCCTGGCCGCCGGCGTACCCGGCGAGGTGGTAGCCGGGCCGGCACTGCAGGGTCAGGTCGACGGTCGAGAACCGGCCGAGGGTGTAGGGACCGGCGGTGACCTGGTACGGCGCCGCGGCGGCGACCGGCGTCGCGTCCCCCAGGGCCACCCCGCTGCCGGCCAGCACCAGGCCCGCGGCCAGCCCGGCGGCCGCCGTCGTCGACGCCATCCGGCGCAGTGTCCCGTTCATGTCCCGACTCCCGTCCTTCGCCCTGTTGCCGACAGCAGCCTCTCCGGCGGCGTCGCGCAGACGGGTCGGCCGCTCGATGGACGCGCTGGCGGACGACGCTGTCCACCGATCGGCGGAACTCGGCGCGCTCAGCTGTCGAGACGTCGGACGGCGGCGGTGGCGAGCAGATAGAAGGCCTGCCCCTCCGCCGACGTCCCGGGACGGTCGAAGTGCGGAGCGCCGCAGACCGGGCGGACGAAGCCGTCCGGGTCGACGTGCCGGCGGCCGGTCTCCAGCAGGGACCGGGCGGTGTCCGCATACCGGGACGGCAGCCAGCCGTCGGCCGTTCCGGTGGCGGCCGTGTACGCCAGCTGCAGCGCCAGCGTGCACTCCTCGAAGGTGGTGTCGTCGTCGACGACGTCGTGGAACAGTCCGGACGCCGCCCGGTGGGCCAGGCAGGCGTCGACGACCGTCCCGGCGTGTGCCGCGGCGTCCACCGTCCAGGTCCGGTCCCGGTGGCCGGCGGTGTGCAGGGCCCGGGCCAGCCCGGCGGCCACCCAGCCGTTGCCCGTGCCCCAGTGGACCGGCCGGCGCAGCCGGGCGCCGTCCTCGTCCCAGACGTGCGCGCACAGGCCGGCGACCTCGTCGAACAGCCGGCGCCGGTGGCCGGCCAGCTGCCGGGCCGCCTCGTCCGGGCGACCGCCGGACACCAGCGCCGGAACCAACATGTACACGCTGTCGACCCACACCTGGCGCCCGACGTGGAACACCGTGCCGTCCGCGGCCCGCGGCGCGGTGTGCAGCAGCCAGTGGAGCTGGCGGGCGGCGGCGCGGGCGGCCTGGGCGTCGCCGCGGGACGCGGCGAGCCACCGCACCGCCTCGAGGTTCGCGGCGCCGTTCACGGCGTTGTCGCCCACCTCGCCGAGCCGGCCGTCGACCGACTGCAGCGCGACGGCGTCCCGCGCCATCACGACCGCCTCGTCCCACCGCTCCAGGTCCAGCAGGGCGTGCGTGGCGACGCCCTGTTCCCAGGAGCGGCGCTGGACGGACAGCAGCGCGAGCAGGACCCGGAAGGTCGGGTCCTGCTCGCGCTGGGGGTCGTCCGTCACCGCCGGACGGACCGGCGCCGGGTCAGCTCGACCGCGGGTTGGCCAGCCGGACCAGCTGCAGGGCCTGCTGGCCGAACCAGGCACCGGCGGCGGGGTCGGTGATGCCGCCCCACTCCGGATCCGTGGTGCTGCCCGCGACGCCGCGGTTGCACTGGCCGTCCGACTGCCCCGGGGTCTTGATCCACAGGTAGGCGTCGATCCAGGCGTGTCCGGTCCGCGCCGTCGGCCGCAGGCCGAGCCCGCGTCCCGGCGGGTTGCACCAGGTCTGCGGGTCCGGGTAGTTCGCGGTGGCCGGCGGCGTCCAGGGGCCCTGGCCGTTGCGGCTGGTGTCCAGGACGGCGTGCGCGACCTGCGACGCGCTGGTCGGGTGACCGGCGGCCTTGTCGACGTTGGCGGCGTACCAGGCGTCGGTCAGCTTCCAGGTGCCGTAGTCGTTCGGGCTGGCCGGGTAGTACTGGCTCGCGCAGTTGCCGTACTGGCCGACGTTGGCGCCGTTATTCGGGGCGGCGTTGTGCACGTAGTAGATGCACTTGGAGATCCACGACGCGTACTGGATCAGCTGCGGTGTCGGCTGGTAATTCGAGACGTTCAGCGAGAAGCCCTGGAACTGCCGCACCCCGGCCTGGTCGAGCCGCTGCGAGATGTCACCGACCGAGTGCCACGCGCTGTGCCCGGCGTCCAGGTAGACCAGCGCCTTGCTGTTGGCCTTGAGGATGCGCTCGCCCGCGTACTTGATGTCCGCGATGCGGCCCTTGGTCAGTGCCGCCACGTCCTGGCCGGGGTACGCCGCGGGGCAGTCCGACGGCAGGTTGGCCAGCCCGTCGGGCTCGACGACGACGATCACCCGCTGGTCCTTGCGCAGCCCGGCGGCGAACCCGTCGATCCAGGCCCGGTAGGCGGCGTCGCTGCCGGCGCCGCCGGACGAGTACTGGGAGCAGTCGCGACCGGGGACGTTGTAGACGACCAGGGTCGGGACGGCGTGCTGCGCGGTGGCCTGGGCGACCGTGCTGTGGACCGCCTTCCGGACCTCCTTGGGGGTCCCCGAGGTGAACCAGACCGCCTGCGGAGTGGCGATCATGCGGGCGATGCCGATGGCGTCGCCGTAGCGGCCGGCGCGCAGCAGGTCGGCGACCTGCTCGACCGACCCGGGTGGCGGCTTGGGGGTGAAGAACCGGGTCGACGAGGCCAGCGGGTGCGCCTGCGAGGCGGCCGCGCTGGTGGCCGTGGCGACCAGCCCGACGGTCACGACGGACAGGACGACGCCGAGAGCTCCGAGGCGTCGGCGGAGCAGAGAGGTCATACGGCTCCCTTGGGACGGGCAGCACCGGAGGCGGCGCTGCGACCGGGGCGGCGCAGGTGGATCCACGCGCGCTGGTCCCGGTCAGCCGGCGGACTGGGTCGCCTGTGACCCGGACCACAGTGTTCGTACCCCAGGCCACCGACAGCCAATCGTCGGAGCGTGGACAGGAACCGCGACGCGCCTCGGTCCACCCGGTCGCCCACCAGGGTGGGCGGCCCGGCGTCGCGATGTTGCAGGAGTGGACGGCCCCGGACGTCGCGATGCTGCAGGAGCGGGCGGAGGCGGCCGCCGCGCCTCACCGGTCGCGCCGCGGGGCGGCCGGCGGGCGCCCGCCCGCAGTCAGGCCCCGCGGACGGACTGCTCGTGCGCGAGCAGGTCGGAGAAGGTGAAGGTGCCGGTGTGCGGGTCGTCGCGGCCGTCCATGTACAGCCGCTTGACGGCCACCAGGATGCCGTCGGCCAGGGTGTTGCGGAACTCGTCGGTGCACAGCCGGGCCCGGTCGTCGGGGTTGGTCAGGTAGCCGAGCTCGACCTGGATCGCCGGCATGCGGGACATCCGCAGGATGTCCCAGGTCTTGTGGTGCACGCGGCCGTCGGTCATCCGGGTGCGGGCGACGAGCTCGCGCTGGACCAGCTCGGCCAGGGTCTCGCCGACCGTGGACGTGCGCCCGGAGTCGGAGCCGAAGTGGAAGGTGGCCAGCCCGGAGGCCAGCGGCGACCCGTGCCCGTCGATGTGCAGCGAGATGAGCAGGTCCGCGTCGACGGTGTTCGCGATGCCGGCCCGGTCCTCCGGTGACGGGTTCTGCTGCGGCCCGCGGGTGAGGAACGTGCTCATCCCGGTGGCCTCCATCCGGCCCTCGAGCCGCCGGGCCAGGTCGAACAGCAGGTCGGCGGCGCGCACCTCGCGGTCGCCGTCGCGGACGGTCCAGCCCGGGTCCGCGCCGCCGTGGGCGGGGTCGATGACGATGCGCTTGCCGCGCAGCCGCGGTCCCGACTGCCGCACGGTGTGGTGCTCGCGCAGGTAGACGGGCCGGCCGCCGGTCGCCTTGGGACGCATCCAGGACAGCTCGCGCAGGGTCTCGGCGCCGAAGACGCCGTCCGGGACGATGCCCCGGTCCCGCTGGAAGGCCCGGACGCCGCCGTCGGTGGACGGACCGAACACGCCGTCGGGCCGCCCGACGTTGTAGCCCATCTCGGTGAGCCGTACCTGTAGGGCCATCACGTCGTCGCCGCTCATCGGCGAGGACAGGGTGTAGGTCAGCGTCCGGTCGCCGAGGGACCACCGGGCGTCGGTGAGCGAGCGCGTCGTGGCCGGGCCGACGATGCCGTCGACGATCAGCCCGCGCTGCTGCTGGAAGGCCCGCACCGCGCGATCCACCTCGTCGTCGAACACGGCGGCATCGGGATCCGGCCGGTGCAGCGACCCGGGGACGGTGTCCAGCGACAGGTAGCCGAGGCTGGCGAGGGCGCTGCGGACGTGGGCCACGGCTTGACCACGGTCGCCTCGTCGCAGCATCGCTCTCCTCTCACTCCGTCGTCCGCCGGACGGCGGGGTGCTGGGCAGTGCGGCGACCCTACCGCCGTCCGCCGCACGGCGCGGGCAGGCACGGGTCGGCACGGCTCGGCACGGGTGTGCATTGGCGGGTGGGTGCGGGCTGGCACTGCGGGTGGTCGCGGGCCCGTGAGCGCCCCCGACCGCAGTCCTTCATTCTGCACGACGCACGGGGTCGATCCGGCCGTCCGCGGCCTGTCCGGACAGCACGACGGCCGGGTCCCGCGGGGGACCCGGCCGTCGTGACGGAGCCGGAGGGACAGGGCGGCCGGTCGCCCGGCCGCCGAGTCCGGCGGTGTGCGTCAGGCCAGGACGTCGGCGAACTCGGCCAGCAGCGCGGCCTTCGGCTTCGCGCCGACGACCTGCTTGACCGGCTTGCCGCCCTGGAAGACCAGCATCGTCGGGATCGACAGGATCTGGTACTGCTGGGCGATCTGCGGGTTCGCGTCGATGTCGAGCTTCGCGACGGTCACCTTGTCCTGATGCTTGTCGGCGATCTCCTCGAGGATCGGGGCGACCATGCGGCACGGGCCGCACCAGGTCGCCCAGAAGTCGACGATGACCGGCTTGTCGGAGGCGAGGACGTCGCTGGCGAAGCTGGCGTCCGTCACGGTCTTGGTGCTCATGGCGGTTCCTCTCGGTGGGGCTGGGACGGGGCTGGGACGGATCCGGACGGGTGGTCGTGCGGCGGCCGCGGGGCGGCCGGAGGTGCTGCGGTCAGACTCCGGCGCCGACCGCGTCGGCGGGCGCGGCGTCCGGGATCGGGTCGGTGACGTGCTCGCCGGGCGCCGGGTGGGCCGCCAGGTAGTGCTGGGCGTCCAGCGCGGCCGAGCATCCCGATCCGGCCGCGGTGATGGCCTGGCGGTAGGTGTGGTCGACGACGTCGCCGCAGGCGAACACCCCCGGCAGGGTCGTACCGGTGCCGGCGTGGGCGCCCGCGCGGGACCCGGTGAGGACGTACCCCTCGTCGTCGAGCCCGACCTGGCCGTGCACGAGCGCCGAGCGGGGATCGTGGCCGATGGCCAGGAACAGCCCGGTCACGGCCAGTTCCCGCTGGTCCCCGGTGCGGGTGTCGGTCAGGGTCAGGCCGGTGACCGTGTCGGTCCCGTGCACGGCCGTGACCGCCGCGTCGGTCTCCCAGCGGATCTTCGGGTTGTTCCGCGCGCGGTCGAGCATGATCGCGCTGGCCCGGAAGTCGGACCGCCGGTGGACGATGGTCACCGACCGCGCGAACCGGGTCAGGAAGGTGGCCTCCTCCATCGCGGAGTCGCCGCCGCCGACCACGGCGATGTCCTGGTTGCGGAAGAAGAAGCCGTCACAGGTGGCGCAGGCGGACACGCCGCGGCCGACCAGCCGCTGCTCGTCGGGCAGGCCGAGATAGCGCGCGGCCGAGCCGGTGGCCAGCACCACGGACCGCGCGCGGAACACCTCGCCGTCCACGGTGACGGTCTTGACGGGCCCGGTCAGGTCGACGTGCTCGACGTCCTGCGCCCGCAGGTCCGTGCCGAAGCGGCGCGCCTGCTCGCGCATCTTCTCCATCAGCTCCGGCCCCTGGATGCCCTCGGGGAAGCCCGGGAAGTTCTCGACCTCGGTCGTCGTCATCAGGGCACCGCCGTACTGGTAACCCTCGAAGACCAGCGGAGCCAGCTCGGCGCGGGCCAGGTAGACGGCCGCGGTGTACCCGGCCGGTCCCGATCCGATCACGATGACGTCGCGCACCGCGGACTCGCCGCTGCCGTTGGTGACGGTCGTGGTGGACGTGTCGCTCACACCGCTCCGATCTGCTCGCCCGGGCCCGCGGCGGGCCGCGGGACCTGTGTCGGTCGTCCTGGCCGGCGGGCCGATCGGGAGCCGACCGGCCGCCACTCGGCGGACGTGAGGGGGAACGCCAGCCTACGGGCCGGCATTCCCCGGCGGCAGCACACCGACGCGGCGCGAGCCGGGACGGGCGACGAGCGCGGGGCCGCCGGTCGACGGCCGGGACCGGTCCCCGGCGTCCGTCGGCCGGGCCGAAGTCCGTGGGCGCCGGTCAGCGCGGGATGGAGCCGCTCCGAGCCAAGAGCTGGGCACCCTGCGGGCCGCACGTCTGCCCGACCACCAGCACCTGGGCGGTCGACGGCCCGGTCGCGACGACGATCGCGGACGCCGGTTTGCCCTGGTAGGTCACGTCGGAGACGCCCAGCACGTCCGCCTGCGCCAGGCTGTTCGCGGCCAGGCAGGACGCGTAGGCGAGCGGGTCGGCCAGCGTTCCGGAGTGCTGGCCGTTGATCCGCTGGTAGGCGGTGCCGAAGTCGTCGGGGTCGACCTCGAAGGCGTTCACCGGCGAGCTGTTGGGCGCAGGGGCGCCGGTGGCGGCGGCGGTCGAGGCCGCGACGCCCTCGCCGGCGGTCCGGCCGCCGTTGATCGAGACGCCGATGACGACGAACGCGGCCACGGCGGCGGCCAGGCCGATGATCGTGCCGGTGAGGGTGCGCCGGCGGCGGCGGGCCTGGTCGAGGGAGTGGACGGTGCCGCCCACCGGGCCGGGTCCGGCCGGCGGCGTGGCCGGGGCGGGGCGGGCACCGCCGAACTGCACGGGCCGGACGGGCGGCGGGCCGGGAGGC
Organism: Nakamurella endophytica; assembly: GCF_014646215.1. Classification (GTDB taxonomy): domain Bacteria; phylum Actinomycetota; class Actinomycetes; order Mycobacteriales; family Nakamurellaceae; genus Nakamurella; species Nakamurella endophytica. The sequence goes on along the minus strand of NZ_BMNA01000003.1, from coordinate 152,626 downwards.
GGTGCTGCGGGACCCGCCGGCGCCGGTCGCACGGCGCGCAGATCGGGGCCGGGACGGGAGCCGGGCGGTGCCGGAGCCGTGCCGGTCGGCCCGCCGGTGCCGTCCCGGCGTGCCGGGCGGGCGCCCGGTGCGCTCAGCAGGCTGGACAGCTCCCCGGGGATGACCGGCGGTGCGGTGCGCTGGCTGGGGAAGGAGCGGGCCGAGGCCTCGGCGGCGATCGCCGCGTCGAGCCGGGAGGCGTACCGGTCCGGCATGCGCAACGGCGGCAGCCCGGCCAGGTCGTCGATGACGGCGTCGAGCGCGGCCAGCAGCGCCCGGGCGTCCGGGTCGCGGTCGATCTCCGCGCGCAGCCGCGCCTCCTCGTCCGGCGGCAGCACGCCCGCCTGGACGTCGGCGACGGCATCGAGCGTCCACACGGTGCCACCACCGCGTCGGCCGTCGAGCTCGCTCATCGTCCACTCCCCGTTCTCGGTCCCCGCGCCGTACCCGGCGGCGCATGCGGCTGGTGCGGTCCGGCCCTGGTGCCCGCTCGCGCGGGATTGGGGTCGGCTCGCCCACTGGGGGGTTCGACGGACGGAGCCTCGTCCGGGTTCCGCAGATGTCCGAGAAGAACCGCGAGCCGGGCGCGCCCTCGCGCACACCGGCTCTTGACGGTGCCCTCGGCGACGCCGAGCGCCACTGCGGCGTCCGCCACGGAGTAGCCCTCGACGTCGACCAGCACGATGGCCGCCCGCTGCTCGGCCGGCAGCGTGCCCAGCGCCTGGTCGATGTCCATCCGCAGCTCGCGGTCGGCCATCGCGTCGCGCGGGGCCACCGGCTCGCCGGGCCCCTCCTCGGGCAGCGGCACCGTCGGCCGCACCTGGCGGCGGCGGATCCGGTCCAGGCAGGCGTTGACGACGATGCGGTGCAGCCAGGTGGTCACCGCGGACTCCGCGCGGAACCGGTCGGCGGCGCGGAACGCCGAGATGGACGCCTCCTGCACCGCGTCCGCCGCCTCGTCGGGGTCGCGCAGGGTCCGCAGGGCGACGGCCCACATGCGGTCCCGGTGTCGGGTGATCAGTTCGCCGAAGGCACGCGGATCGCCCGCTGCGTGCGCGGCGATCAGCTCCGCGTCACTGCGACCGGAGTCGGAGGCTGCCACCCGAAGAGCGTAACGGGCGCAGGCCGCCGATACCGGCCTCGACCTGCGGACCCCACGTCCGCCACCTCTGGCCGCTGAAGCTGTCAGCGGCCGCTGCCGGCGGCTGGATGTCAGCTGCCGCTGACGGCGGCTGGATGTCAGCTGCCGCTGACGCAAGCCGGATGTCAGCTGCCGCTGACGCCGGCCGGATGTCAGCTGCCGCTGACGCAAGCTGGATGTCAGCTGCCGCTGACGGCGATCTCCGTGAGGCTCGACTGGAATCCCGAGCCCTGCGGCGCCAGCTGCGTCACGAACACGATCAGGTACTTGGACCGCGGGGCCCCGTCGAGCTTGATCGTCACCGGCGCCGCGCCGTTGAGCAGGCCCGTGCCGACCACCCGGGTCGAGGCCAGCGGGACGTCCGATCCGGTGGCCGTGCGGATCTCGACCTTGGTGCCCGGGGTGTCGCTCGACACCGTCACCGACGTCGGCACCGCCTCGCGCTGCAGCTCCAGCGTCAGGCCGACACCCTGCTTGAGCGTCGGGAACTGCTGCTTGTACACGAAGGTGTTCCAGCCGGAGCTGGGGTCGTTGTCGAAGGCCCGCTCGACCTGCCCGATGTTGTCCTTGTTCCCGTCGCCCTGCGGGTCGTAGACCGTCGCGGACGCCACCGGTACCGGCGCGGCCGGCGGCACCGTCGTGGTGCTCGTCGAGGTCGTGCTCGTCCCGGTGGTGCGCGAGGCCGGAGTGGTCGCCTTGCTGGGCTGGCTGCGGGTCGACCGGGTGGTCCGGGACGCCCCCGCGGACGACGACGGGGCCGGGGCGCTGCTCACCGCCGGGCGGCCCACGTCCGACACGGTCGGGTCCTGCACCCCGGCCAGCGCCTGCTTGGCGAGGCTGGCGACGACGATCACGATCAGCGCCGAGAACGCCACCAGCATGGTGGCGCCGATGGCCAGCTTGACCCGGCGCTCGCGGATCAGCCGGCGCTCCGCGGGCCGCAGCGACTCGGCGGGCTCCGGCTCGAGCTCCTCGGCCGGCGCGGCCGCGGTGTCCGGGCTGCGCAGCAGGGCTGCGATCGCGCCCACGGCATGGATGCCGTCCGGGTCCTGCGGATGCAGGGCGCGCTCGGCCAGCGCCGACAGCGCCTCGGGGATCCCGGGCCGGACCTGGGAGGCCGGCAGCTCGCGGCCCAGCCGGGTCGGCGCGGCGGGCAGTGGCGCCGACGGGTCGTCCACCGGCGGTGCCGGCGCGGCCGCGGCCGGCTCGGCGTCCGCGGCGGCCCGACGGCCGAACCGGCGTCCGCGGGCTGCGTCGTCGGGCGGCGGGGTGACGACGGTCGCGGCGTCCTGCTCGGCGCCGGTCCCGGACCCCGGCGCGTCGGGACGCGCGGCGGCCAGCGGCCAGGTGCCGGTGAGCATGGCGTAGAGCAGCGCGCCGACGGCCTCGATGTCCTGGTCGGGCGTCGCCCCGCCGTGGGCGATGACGTGCGAGAGCGCCACCTGCCCGTCGAAGTTGACGCGGACCAGCGACGGGTGCAGGGCGCCCAGCGCGATGCCGTTGCGGTGTGCCTCCGCGACCGCTTCGGCCACCTTGGCGGTGATCGAGGTGGCGACGTCCGGTTCCAGCGGGCCGGCGGACAGCAGGTCGGTCAGCGTGGCACCGTCCATCCACTGCCCGGCGATGAACGACTGCCCGTCCGGGGTGGTTCCGACGTCCAGGGTCTGCGGCAGGCCCGCGTGGTGCAGCCGGCCGACGCGCAGCGTGCGGGCCACCGTGGCGGAGGCGGCTCCCGGATCGGCGAGCAGGGTGATCGCCATGTCCCGGGGCAGCACCGTGTCCTTGGCCCGCCAGAAGTGGTTCCCGGCCCGGTCGGTGAGGACGAGGCTGACCAGCCGGTAGCGCTCGCCGACCGTGGCGCCGGGGGACAGGGCCGGTGGCCGGTCGCCGTCGGCACCGCCGGTGGTGCCGGCGGTGCCGGCAGTGCCGTCCCGGGGACCGCCGTTCGCGGACGTCACGCGCGTCGTCACCTCTGTCACTGGTTCTGTGGTCGCCGGGTGCGGGGTGCTGCCGGGCCGGTGGCCGCCGGGGGCGGGCGCCGCCGCCGGGACCGTCGTCGGATCCACCGGACGCCCGGCCGGGCCGGCGAATTCTCCCATCGACGGACGTCCGGCCGCCGCCTCGGTGCCGCGAGCCGCGCGATCGGCGGCGTGGTGCCGGACACCTTCGGCCGGGATCGCCGGGGCCGGTCTCGCGGGGGCGGGCGCGGCCGGGGTCGGGACAGCGGGCCCGTCCGGGTCACCGCCGCGGGAGTGCGCCGCGCCGGCGGCGGTCCGGGCGTCCTCCCGAGCATCGCTCGCCCGTCCGCGGCCCAGCAGGCGGAGCAGCCGGCGGCGGACCGGGACCAGCTCCTCGACCCGCAGCAGGACGGCCAGCACCGCGATGACCACCACCCCGATCACCGCGGCGACCACGCAGATGGCCAGGGCGTCCAGCAACGACGTGGGCCGGAGACCGGTCACGGCGCGGGTGCCGAAGTAGGCGGCGACGCCGCCGCCCGCCGACGCGACGGCCATCTTGCCCACGGTCGCCAGCGTCCGGCGGGTGCCCATCGGCCCGAACCGGGCTCGCAGCCAGATCTCGCCGACCACGGCGCCGACCAGGTAGCTGGCCGCGGTGGCCACCGCCAGTCCCGGGATGACCAGGCGCGGGGACAGCGACGCCGCGGCGAACAGCAGCGGCACCCGCACGGCGACCATCACGGCATTGATCACGACCGGCGTGCGGCCGTCCTTCATGGCGTAGAAGACCCGCATCTGCACCAGCGTCATGGCCAGCGGCAACAGCCCCACCGCCATGCCGCCGAGCGTGCCGCCGACCAGCAGCGCCGACTCGCGGTCGAACTCGCCGTGCTCGAACAGCAGCACCGACAGGGCGCCGCCGACGACGAGCAGCCCGGCCGAGACCGGCAGCAGGGCGACCGCCGACAGCCGGTTGGCCAGCGACATGTCCTGCTTGAGCTCCACCAGCTGACCGGCGGCAGCGTGCCGGCTCATCCGCGGCATGATCGCCGTCAGCACGGCGACGCCGAGGATCCCGTACGGCATCTGGAACAGCAGCGACGCCGTCTGGAAGATGACGACGCCGCCGGTGAGGTCGTCACCGGAGGCGATCCGGGTCGTGGCCACCACGCCGACCTGGGAGACCAGCACGTAGACGACGGCCCACGCGACCAGGCCGCCGGCCTCGCCGAGCCGCCGGTCCCACCCCCACCGCCAGCGGAAGCGGAACCCGCTCCGGCGCAGCGACGGCAGCATGACGGCGGCCTGCGCGACGATGCCGAGGGTCGTCCCGACCCCGAGCAGCAGGGCGTCGGCGCGGGAGAGCGTGTCGGCGCCCGACGTGATGCCGGAGCGCAGCAGCACCACCGCGACCGCGATGACCACCAGGTTGTTGACGACCGGCGCCCAGGCGTTGGCCGCGAAGCGCTCGCGGGTGTTCAGGATCGCCCCGAACATCGCCGCCAGGCCGTAGAAGACGATCTGCGGCAGCAGCAGCCTGGCCAGGTCGGTGGCCAGGCCCACGTTCACGGCGTCGCTGGAACCGCTCAGGTACAGCCGGGTCAGCAGCGGCGCCGCCGCGACCGACAACGCCGTCGCGGCCACCAGCCCGACCAGCACCAGGGTGACCAGGCGCTGGGTGTACTCGGCGCCGCCGTCGGCATCCGAGCGTTGCGCGCGGGTCAGCAAGGGGATCGCCACCGAGGTGAGCACACCGCCGATGAGCAGCTCGAAGACGATGTTCGGCAGGGTGTTGGCCAAGGTGTACGAGTTGTTGACGACGGCGGCGCCCAGGGCGGCGGCCAGCAGCACCTTGGCCAGCAGCCCGGTGATCCGGCTGACCACCGTCGCGACGGCCATCAGGGCGCTCGCCCGCACCACGCCCGAGGTCCGCGCCGTCCGCATGCCGGCGACCGCGTCCGCCCCGGCGGCGGTCACGACGGTGGTGCCGTCGCCGGTGCTGACGGTACGGGCGGCGTCCGGCGCGGCCACCACGGTCTCGGCCGCCGACCCGGGCAGGACGGTGGCGGCACCGGACCCGGTCACCACGGTGTCCGCACCGGACCCGGTCACCACGGTGTCCGCACCGGGCCCGGTCACCACGGTGTCCGCGTCGGTGCGGCCGGCCGGCCGGCGGTCCCGTTCGGGGAGTGCCTCGTCGGTGATCTGCTGGATCAGGACGGTGCTGTCCTCGGTGCCGGCGAGCAGCGCGGGCGCGCCGGGCCCGAGGCCGCCGGTGCCCCCCTCGTCCCGCCGGTCGGCGACGGCTCGGCGGAACCACTCCGGCGGTTCGTCGGGGTGGTGCTGCCGGGTCATCGGAGGCCTTTCGCGGTGCCGGCGGGTCGGTCGGCCGGGGTGGGAAGGGGCGGGCGGGCGGCCGGCAGGGCGCCACCGGCGCGGGCCGGGTCGGGCGCGGAGTCCGCCGTCGCAGCGGTATCGGAGCCCGAGCCGGACGCGGAACTCGGACCGGAGCCGGCCGGGGTGCCGGCCGCGTCCTCGTGGTCGTGGTCGTGGTCGTGGTCGTGGTCGTGGTGGTGGTCGCCGGCCGGCGTCCGGTCGTGCCCGGGGTCGCCGGCGTCGGGCGCCGGCTCGACGATCCGGTCCGTGGGGTCCAGCCGGGTCCGGCCCCGGACCCGCTGGGTGATCCGCACGGCGACCATCAGCAGCAGCACCGCGCCGGCCACGGCGATGACGACCAGGGTCACCGTGCCGTAGACGCTGGACCGGACGGTGATCGGCACCTGGCCGCCCAGCGCCCGGCCGTCCGGCGTGAACAGCTGCGCCGACACCGCGAACGTGCCGGACCGGGACACCTCGGCCGGCAACCGCAGCTGCAGCGACCGTCCCGCCGGCACCGTCTGCAGCCCGGGGTCGGTGACGTCCAGACCAGCCCGCTGACCGCCGCTGATCACCAGCCGCACCCGGGCGGCGTAGGGAAGGGTGTTCCGGATGGTGACCAGCAACGGCGAGCTGCTGGAGGCCAGCGTGTAGGGCCCGGACGGCGGCGCGATCGTCAGTCCGGCGCCGAGCAGCCCGAGCGTCGAGGTCACCGTGGCCAGCACGGACGACGGCGGCCCGAGGCCGCTGCGCCAGGCAGCGGAGAACGAGGTGCTCAGCGCGCCCGAGACCGGCCGGAGGAGGGCGGCCGGGTCGGCCTGCTCCGGACCCGGCTCGCGCACCAGTGCCCGCTGCATCGACGCGACCCCGCCGCCGGCGTCGCGGACCTGGGCGAGGTAGTCCGACCCGAGTTCCGCGGCCCGCGCGGACTCGGGGTACCGCAGTCCGGTGACCGGTGCCGTCGCCGACGTCAGCGCCGACAACGGGCTGCCGGTGACGGCCCCGCCGGCCGCCAGGTCGGTGAGCAGCCGGTCGAACGCCGCGACGCCCTGCCCGTTGGGCGTCCAGCGGCGGTCCGGCACGACGACCAGCGGCGTGCCCGTGCCGGACACCCACTGCTGGGTGAGCAGCGCGGCGAGGGCGTTGACCTGCAGCGGGCCCGAGGCGCTCGGCGGGCCGCCGATCATGGACCGCACCGCGGGCCGGAGGGTCGAATCCGCCACCGCGGTGCCCAGGTCCGGCAGTTGCCGGACTCCGCTGGGCACCGCCAGCTGCCCGACCGGGGTGGTGCGCTGCAGCGAGGCGGCGTCCAGGACGGCCGTCCGGTAGCCGGCCTGCGCCAGCACCGCCAGCGTGGCCGGGTCGACGACCCCGTCGACCGGCAGCGCGACGGTGGTGAGCTGCCGAGACCCGGGCAGCAGCTGCCGTGCCACGGTGATGCCCTGCCGCACCAGCGCCACCAGCCGCTCCGGCATCCCCGCCCGCACCATCGCCACGGCGTCGGGGTCGGAGTACGGCAGCACGGCCACCGGATGCTCGGCGGCCAGGACCCGGACGCGGGACAGGAACGTGGCCGCGGCGGCGGCGCCCCGGCCCGGGACCGTGTCCGGGGGAGTGGTGACGATCCCGGCCGGGGTGGCCGGGGTGGCCGGGGTGGCCGGGGTGGTCGGGGTGGTCGGGGTGGTCGGGGTGGCCGGGGTGCCGGTCGCCGCGGTGCCGGTCGTCGGGGTGGTCGCCGCGGTGGCCGTGGCGCCCGCAGCACCGGGGGTACGCGAGGTAGCAGCGGGAGCACCGGCCGTGCCGGTCGTGCCGGTCGTGCCGGTCGTGCCGGTCGTGCCCGCCGTACCGGCCGTGCCGGCCGTGCCGGGCGTCCCGGTCGCGCCGGTCCCGGTGGCCCGGGACGGTGCGCTCGCGGTGCTCGATGTCCGGCTCGACCCGGTGGCGCCCGGAACCGGTGTCAGCGCGGGCTGCGGGACGCCGGTGTCGGCCCGCACCAGGTAGCCGTCCTGCATGCGGTGCAGCTCGTCCAGCAGCTCGGGATCCACCACCAGGGTCTGCGACTGGTCACCGGACGACGTCCCGGACAGGCCGTCGAGCACCGCCCACAGGCGGCCGCCGGGGGAGATCGCGGGCAGCAGGTCCTCGTCGAGGAACACCGGACCGACGCTCAGGTGCGGCCGGTCCACCAGCGGCCAGAGGGTGCTGACCTGCAGCGGCCGGGCGCCGGCCGGCACCGTCGGTGCCGTCGTCGCCGGTCCGGCCGGTGTCGCCGGTGTCGCCGGTGCCGTCGCGCCGACCGCGGGGAGCGACACCACCGCCGCCACCAGGTGCAGCTCGCCGACCCGCGCGTGCACCGAGTCGTCCGTGTTTCCCACCAGGCCGTTGACGTTGAACATGACCGGGTAGGCGCCGGGCACGTCGAGCGCGAGCGAGTCGCCGTCCTGGCCGGTGAGCGGCACGGACATGGTGAACGCGGTGGAGGCCCCGGCGGCCAGGTCCGTCGTCAGCGGTTGGAAGCGGTCGGTCACCACCGTCGACGGCTGGCCGGGCGACGACAGCTCGCCGCGCAGTGCCGTCTCGTCGGCGAAGGGGTCGCCGCGCTGGACCCGGTACTCCAGGTCGGACACCGGCAGCGCCCCGGTGTTGGTCGCGGTGCCGCGCACGGTCAGCGTGGTCGGGCCGCTCGCCGTGACGACGTCGGGGGTGATGGCGTCGACGGTGAAGGACAGCGTCCCGGCGTACTCGCCGAGCGGGGCCGCGACGGCCGGCGGAGCGCCGGCCAGCGCCGCGGCGAGCAGCAGCACCGCGGTGACGAGCCCCGCCGTGAACCGGGGGATCGTGGCCGCGCGGCGCCGGCGCGGGCCGGACCGCGAAGGCCTCACGCGCTCTCGGCCAGCAGCCGCGCCGCGCGCTGGACCAGCCGGCGCTCGCCGGCGTACGCCAGCCGCTCGCCGATCTCGGTGAGCGGCACCCACGCGACCTCGGTCACCTCGACGTCGGCGTCCGAGAGCTCCCCGGCGACGGCCTCCATCAGGAAGTGGTGCACCCGCTTGTGGATGCGGCGGCCCTGGGCGGTGAAGGTGTACTCGACGCTGCCCAGCCGGGCGGTGATCCGCCCGCAGATGCCGGTCTCCTCGGCCACCTCCCGGACGGCGGCCTGCTCGGTGGTCTCGCCGGCCTCGACGTGCCCCTTGGGCAGCGACCAGCGCAGCCGCCCGCGCCGGTCCAGCCGGCCGATCAGGGCGGCGGCGCTCACCCCGTCCTCGGTCCGCACGACCAGGCCACCCGCGGACGTCTCGTCCGCGTGGCGGCGCCGGGCCGGCGGCGCGGGGGACGGGGACATGCGCCCGATGGTAACGGCCGGGTGCGCCCGGCCGAGGTCCTCGCGGTCTCCCGGCACGCCGCGCCGACCTGGCACAACAGCGCCACATCCGGGCTTCACACCCCCGGCGCGGCGGCCGGCGCGTGGTGGCCCCGGCGCCGCACCCCTAGACTGGCTCGTCGTGTCCACCGCCGCCCGACGACCCCGCGCCACCCGTCCCGCCGGGCCCCGGACGCCGGCCACGGTGTCGGGCCCAGCCGAGGCCCCAGGGTCGGGCACACGGTCGGGCACGGCGCCAGCCGGTCCCGTCACCGGCGAGCTGTCGGCCTTGCAGCGCGAGGCCGTGACGACGCTGCTGCGGATCTCACCGGTGGCCGACGAGCTCGGCGAGCTGTTCCGCCGGGCCGGGCACGAGCTGCACCTGGTCGGCGGGTCGGTCCGGGACGCCCTGCTGGGCCGGCTCGGCAACGACCTGGACTTCACCACCGACGCCCGCCCGGACCGCATCCTCGAGCTGGTCCGGCCGTGGGCCGACGCCGTGTGGGAGACCGGCGTCGAGTTCGGCACGGTCGGCGCCACCCGGTCCGGCTGGCGCATCGAGGTCACCACGTTCCGGGCCGACCAGTACGACGGCGAGTCGCGGAACCCCGAGGTGACCTTCGGCGAGTCGCTCGCCGACGACCTCTTGCGGCGCGACTTCGCGGTCAACGCCATGGCCGTGTCGGTGCCGGACCACCGGTTCACCGACCCGTTCGGCGGGCTGCAGCAGCTGGCCGAACGGCTGCTGGACACCCCAGGTCGACCGGAGGACAGCTTCCACGACGACCCGCTGCGGATGATGCGGGCCGCCCGGTTCACCTCGCAGCTCGGCTTCCGGGTGGCGGACCGGGTGACGGAGGCGATGACGGCGATGGCGGGCGAGATCCGCCGGATCACCGTCGAGCGGATCTCGGCCGAACTGTCCGGCCTGCTGCTCGGCGCCCACCCGCGGGCCGGGCTGGAGCTGCTCACCCGCACCGGGCTGGCCGCCCACGTCCTGCCGGAGCTGCCCGCGCTGATCCTCGAGCGCGACGAGCACCACCAGCACAAGGACGTCTACCAGCACTCGCTGACCGTGCTGGAGCAGGCGATCGCGCTCGAGGACCCCGTGCCGGCGGGGCCGCTCGGCGGGAGCGCAGCGGGGACCATCACCGACCCGCCGTCGAGTCCCCACCGGACGGCGGGCCTGGAGAACCCGGCGGGCACCGACGGCAGCAAGCGCAGCGACGGCACCGATGGCACCGACGGGACCGTGCCGGGGCCGGACCTCGTCCTGCGGCTCGCGGCGCTGCTGCACGACATCGGCAAGCCGGCCACCCGCCGGTTCGAACCCGGCGGCGGCGTCAGCTTCCACCACCACGAGGTGGTCGGCGCGCGGCTGGTCAAGCAGCGGCTGCGGGAGCTGCGCTTCCCGGCGCACGTGGTCAAGGACGTCGAGCAGCTGACGTTCCTGCACCTGCGGTTCCACGGGTACTCGGGCGGCGCCTGGACCGATTCGGCGGTGCGCCGATACGTGCACGACGCCGGGCCGCTGCTGCCGCGGTTGAACAAGCTGGTCCGGGCCGACTGCACCACCCGCAACCCCCGGCGGCGGCAGGCGCTGCAGCGCTCCTACGACGACCTCGAGGCGCGAATCGCTGCCCTGGCCGCCGACGAGGACCTGCGCCGGGTGCGGCCGGACCTGGACGGCAACGAGATCATGCGGCTGCTCGGCATCCCGCCGGGGCCGATGGTCGGCCGGGCGTGGGCGCACCTCAAGGACGTCCGGCTGGAGCGCGGTCCGCTGGACCGGGTCGAGGCGGAGGCCGAGCTGTTCCGCTGGGCGCGGGAGCAGGGCCTGCTGCCGGAGCAGCCGCGCGAGCAGGGTCTGCTGCCGGAGTAGCCCGTCGGATCGGTCCGGTGTCCGAGCGCACGCGGTCCGGGCGGGAGACCGTCACGCAGCGTGCTGATCCGTGCCGGAAAAACCGTGAAGGACCGGCGGAACCGCACGCCGGAAGGCGGCGTCCGATCCCCCGAAAGCGGCACGGAGGCCGCACCCAGTCACGGAGGAACCCCCGATGAGCACCCTGACCTACTCGTTCGGCAACGACACCACCCCCACCCAGACCTACACGTCTCCGGCGGACGTCGACGTCAACGGCGACGGCACCCCCGACGGTGTCGCGCTGGACTTCGACGGCTCGGGCCACAAGGACGCCATCGCCTGGGACTCGGACGGGGACGGACGCGTCGACACCATCCTGGTGTCCACCAACCACGACGGGCACTACGACACCGCCTACTACGACCCGGCCGGCAACGGCCACTGGAACAGCGCGGAGCAGATCGACGCCCACTGGGTGACCGCGGACAGCTCCTCGAGCACCGACGACTCGGCGCCGGCCGACGTGGCGGCTCCCGGCCAGCTGACGTACGCCTTCGGCGACAGCCACACCCCGACGCACGTCTACACCGGCACCCCCGACGTGGACGTCGACGGCGACGGCCGGGGCGACGGCATCGCGCTGGACTTCGACGGCTCGGGCCACAAGGACGCCATCGCCTGGGACTCCAACGGCGACGGGCGGGTGGACACCATCCTGGTGTCCACGAACCACGACGGCCACTACGACACCGCCTACACCGACCCGGCCGGCAACGGCCACTGGAACAGCGCGGAGTCGATCGACGCGCACTGGGTCACCTCGGACGGGACCAGCACCGCCAGCACCGACGGCACCGACAGCACCGACGACTCCTCGACCCCGGACGCCTGGGTGCAGGACCAGATCGACGACGCCGACCAGTCCGGCTCCACCCCGGACCCGTGGGTGCAGGACCAGATCGATGCGTACTCCGGCAGCCACGCCACCGCGGACGTGCACGTCCACGGCTGATCCGAGAGCACGGTGCGCCGGCCGACCCGGCCGGCGGCACCGGGCGACCGTCGCGCGCGCCCAGGCGCGAGGGGTGCGGCGGCTGCCCTGTCGCCGGCCGGGGCACCGGGACCCGCAGCCGTCGGGGAGCGGGCCCGGTGCGGCGGCCCGGCGACCGGCGTCAGCCGGCCAGTTCGGGCCGCCGTCGGTGCACGGCGCGCATCCCGGCGCCGTAGCCGACGGCCGTGAGCAGGTACAACGCGGCCACCATGATCACCGGGGCGAGGCCGCGGCCGTCCCAGGGCACCAGGCCGACGCCGAGCGCGAAGGCGGCGACGTAGAAGACGTTGTTGGCGGTGTCGTAGAGCGCGAAGACCCGGCCGATGTAGGCGTCGCCGGAGTCCCGCTGCACCACCGAGTCGGCGCAGACCTTGGACGACTGGTAGGAGAAGGCCAGCACCACGGCGGTGATCAGGGTGGACAGCTGGGTGAACTGCGAGCCGGCCGCGGCGACGACCACCGCGGACAGCAGCAGCAGCAGCACGACGTACCGGGTGCGGCCCAGCAGCGCCACCATCGGCGCCGTCGCCACCGCGCCCAGGAACAGGCCCACCGCGGACACGCCCAGCACCTCGGCGATGCCGGCGATCCCCGACCGGAAGATCCCGTGGTGCTCGGTGAAGTGGTGCTGGAACAGCAGCAGCACGACCAGCGTGGACAGCCCGAAGCAGAACCGGACCAGCACCACCATCAGCACCGACAGGCCGGCGGACGGGCGGCGGACCAGCTGCCGCATGCCGGCGGCGAAGCCCTCCAGCACCGCTCGCAAGGGCTGCGGCGGCTCGTCGGTCTCGTCCGGCCCGAGCGACCAGCGGGTGAACCGCCCCGCCAGCAGGGCGGAGCCGACGTAGAACAGGATGACCGACCCCGTCACGACGGCGATCGGCACGTTGCCGGTGCCCAGGACCGTCCGCAACCCGATGGCGTAGCCGCCGCCGACGACCGTCGCGACGGAGCCGGCGGTGGTGGCCAGCGCGTTGGCGCCGACCAGCGAGTCCGGCGCGATGACGTGCGGCAGCGACGCGGACAGCCCGGAGCCGACGAACCGGCCGCAGCCCATGACCACGAGCGAGACGGCGAACAGCATCCACAGCGGCAGCCCGAACGCCAGCAGCACGGCCAGCACCGCGATGATCGCCGACCGCACCAGGTTGGCCAGCACCAGCACCTGCCGGCGGCTCCACCGGTCCAGCAGCGCGCCAGCGAACGGACCGATCAGCGAGTACGGCAGCAGCAGCACCGCGAAGCCGGCTGCGATGGTGGCCGCCGTGGACTGCCGCGACGGGTCGAACAGCACCGCGTTCGCCAGCGCGCCCTGGAAGGCGCCGTCGCCGAAGGACGCCAGCATCCGGACCAGGATCAGCCGCCGCAGCTGGGGCACCCGCAACAGCGGGCGCAGCCCGTGCACCGACGGCGGCGACGGCGGCACGGCGTGCCCCACCGTCCGCTGCCCGTGCGTCGAGGTCACGAGGGAACGGTACGTGCGCAGGCCGTGACCGCGTACCCGGGATTGATCGAATCGTCACTGCGCCACCCGGCCGGGTGCGCGGGACGTGGACCACAATGGGTCCGGTGAGCACCGAGCGACCGGGCGATGCCCTGTCCGGGGGTGGCCCGGGCGACGAGCCGGACCCCTCGCAGGTCCCGGGGAGGGCCGGCGCCGGTCGCCGCGCCGGTCGCGGGCGGCTCGCCCCCGGGTCGCTGCTGGTGGCGACGCCGGCCCTGGTGGACCCACACTTCCACCGCACCGTCGTCTACGTGGTCGCGCACGGCGCCGACGGCACCGCCGGCCTGGTCATCAACCGCCGCACCGAAACGGCCGTGCACAACGTCCTGCCGGCCTGGAGCGGCCGGGTGGCGCGGCCGCAGGCGGTCTTCGCGGGCGGCCCCGTGCAGACCACCGGCGCGATGTGCCTGGGTGTGTGCCGGCAGGGCGTCAACCCGGTCGAGGTGGCCGGCACCGTACCGATCTCCGGGCCGGTCGTGCTGGTGGACCTGGACGGCGAGCCGGAGCGGATCGGCCGGGACCTGACCGGCGTGCGGATCTTCGCCGGCCACGCCGGCTGGTCCCCGGGACAGCTGGCCGAGGAGATCGCCGGCGGGGCCTGGCACGTGCTGCCCGGCCGGCCCGCGGACGTGCTCGCCGGGCCGCGGGTGGACCTGTGGTTCCAGGTGCTGCGCCGGCAGGGCTTCCCGCTGGCCTGGCAGGCGTACGTGCCCGCGGACGTGCACGAGAACTGACGGCCGCCCGCGGGACCCTCGTGGGACCGGCTCGGAGGCGCCGGGTCCGCCGTGCGGGCGCCGGATCAGCCCTGCGCCGGGAGCGTGCTGCGGCGGGTCAGCGCCGCGCACCCGCCGTCGCCGCACCCGCAACCGCCACAGGCGCCGCCGCCGACCGGACGGCGGGCCGGCACCGGCAGCGTCCGGGCCGCCCGCTCGCCGAGGGCCGTCCCGGCCACGGCCAGGGCGACCACCGCCACCAGGCCGATCACCGCGACGACCACGGTCGCGGCCACGGGCAGGCTCGCCAGCAGCACGACGGCGGCGGCGACCAGCCCGGCCACCGCGGCGCCGGCGAGCACCGGTGCGGCCACGCGGTTCGCGGTGGCGAAGGCGGTGTCGTTGTCCGAGGCGGCCGGCGTCCGCACCCCCCAGCGTCCGGTCCGCCGCAGCCGGCCGGTCCACCCGGCCCACGCCTGCACCGCCGCGCCGCCGGCGAGGAGCACGAGCAGCAGTCCCAGGGGGAGGCTGAGGGCCAGAGGCGTGCCGGGCATACCCCGCATCGTAGGCGGAGGACTAGACTCGGGCTCATGACGGCTTCGCTGCTTGCCGAGCCGCGCTGACCGGATCCCTCCGGCCGCGCGGCGTTCCCTCCTGAGACCAGGAGGGTTTTTTTGTGCCCGCAGCGCCCCAGCAGTCCCGCAGACGACGAGAGAGACCGATGACCGGCGATCAGGACAGCATCGACACGGGCGGCCCGGCGGCCCCGGACGCGGGCGTCGCCACGGACGTCGACACGGACGCCGCCACGGACGTCGCCACGGACACGCGTCCCGCCGGGGACGTCCCCGCCCACCGGTACACCGCGGAGCTGGCCAACCGGATCGAGGCCCGGTGGCAGGACCGGTGGGAGGCCGAGGGCACCTTCCGGGCGCCCAACCCGGCGGGGCCGCTGGCGCCCGCGGACCCGGCCCGGGTGCCGGCCGACAAGATGTACGTCCTGGACATGTTCCCGTACCCGTCCGGGGCGGGTCTGCACGTCGGCCACCCGCTGGGCTACATCGGCACCGACGTGCTGGGCCGCTTCATGCGGATGACCGGCCGGAACGTGCTGCACACCGTCGGCTTCGACGCTTTCGGGCTGCCGGCCGAGCAGTACGCCATCCGTACCGGGACCCACCCGCGGGAGACGACGGCGCAGAACGTCGAGCGGTACCGGTCGCAGCTGCGGCGGCTGGGGTTCGCCCACGACAGCCGGCGGAGCGTCTCGACCACCGACCCGGAGTTCTTCCGCTGGACCCAGTGGATCTTCCTGCAGCTGTTCGGCGCCTGGTACGACGAGCGTGCCGGCCGGGCCCGCCCGGTCGCCGAGCTGGCCGCCGAGTACGCCGCCGGCGAGCGGACCACGCCCGACGGCCGGCGCTGGGCGGAGCTGAGCCACGCCGAGCAGGAGGCCGTGCTGGCCGGCCGCCGGCTGGCATACGTGGCCATGGCGCCGGTCAACTGGTGTCCGGGGCTGGGGACCGTGCTGTCCAACGAGGAGGTCACCGCGGACGGCCGGTCCGAGATCGGCAACTTCCCGGTGTTCCGCCGCAACCTGCGCCAGTGGATGATGCGGATCACCGACTACGCCGACCGGCTGATCGACGACCTGGACCGGCTGGACTGGCCCGAGTCGGTCAAGGCCATGCAGCGGAACTGGATCGGCCGCTCCACCGGCGCCGAGATCCGTTTCCGGGTGCTGCCGGCGGACCCGGCAGCCGGGCGGGACGACCGGTCCCCGGTGCCGGGTGACGACGACCTGCCCACCTTCACCGTCTTCACCACCCGGCCGGACACCTTGTTCGGCGCGACCTACGCGGTGCTGGCGCCGGAGCACCCGCTGGTCGGCGACCTGACCGCGGACGAGTGGCCCGCAGGCACCCCGGAGTCGTGGACCGGCGGGGCGCCCACGCCGGCCGAGGCCGTCGCCCGCTACCGGGCGGCCGCGGCGCGCAAGAGCGACCTGGAACGCCAGGAGAACCGGGAGAAGACCGGCGTCTTCACCGGGTCCTACGCGGTCAACCCGGCGAACGGCGCGCGGCTGCCGGTGTTCATCGCCGACTACGTGCTGACCGGGTACGGCACCGGGGCGATCATGGCCGTGCCCGGGCAGGACGTCCGCGACTGGGACTTCGCGAAGGTCTTCGACCTGCCGGTGGTGCGGACCGTGCAGCCGGCCCCCGGTCACCCGGACGACGAGGCGTTCACAGGCGAGGGACCGGCGATCAACAGCGCCAACCTCGAGCTGGACCTGAACGGCCTGCCGGTCGCCGAGGCCAAGGCGGCGATGATCGACTGGCTGGTGGCCCGCGGCGCCGGCCGCGCCCGGACGCAGTACAAGCTGCGCGACTGGCTGTTCAGCCGCCAGCGGTACTGGGGTGAGCCGTTCCCGATCGTCTACGACGACGAGGGCACGGCCATCGCGCTGCCGGACGACCAGCTGCCGCTGACGCTGCCGGAGATGGTCGACTTCGCGCCCGCCGCCGCCGACCCGGACGACGCCACGTCCGACCCGCAGCCGCCGCTGGCCAGGGCCACCGAATGGGCCACGGTCGAGCTGGACCTGGGCGACGGGCCGCGCACCTACCGCCGCGAGCTGAACGTCATGCCGCAGTGGGCCGGCTCCTGCTGGTACGAGATGCGGTACCTGGACCCCACCAACGACGAGGCGTTCTGCGACCCGGTGGTGGAGCGGTACTGGATGGGCCCGGACCCGGCCCGGCCCGGCGACCCGGGCGGTGTCGACCTGTACGTCGGCGGCGTCGAGCACGCCGTGCTGCACCTGCTGTACTCGCGCTTCTGGCACAAGGTGCTGTACGACCTGGGGCACGTCTCGAGCGAGGAGCCGTTCCGCCGGCTGTTCAACCAGGGCTACATCCAGGCGTACGCCTACACCGACGACCGCGGCTTCTACGTCCCGGCCGAGGAGGTGACCGAGGGCACCGGCGAGACCGCCGGCCGGTTCTTCCACGACGGCCAGGAGGTGCACCGCGAGTACGGGAAGATGGGCAAGTCCCTGAACAACGTCGTCACCCCGGACGACATGTGCCGCCGCTACGGCGCCGACACGTTCCGGATGTACGAGATGGGGATGGGCCCGCTGGACGTGTCCCGGCCCTGGCAGACCCGGGACGTCGTCGGACCGCAGCGGTACCTGCAGCGGCTGTGGCGGATCGTCGTGTCCGAGGAGACCGGCGAGACCGTGGTGTCCGACGAGCCGGCGGACGAGGCCACCCGCGCGCTGCTGCACCGGACGATCGACGGGGTCCGCACCGACCTGGCGGGGATGTCCTACAACACCGCGATCGCCAAGCTGATCGTGCTGGCCAACTACGTCACCAAGTCGGCGGCGCCGGCCTCCCGCGAGGTGGCCGAGGCCCTGGTGCTGATGACGGCACCGCTGGCGCCGCACATCGCCGAGGAACTGTGGCAGCGGCTGGGCCACCGGACGTCGCTGGGTCACGGGCCGTTCCCGGAGGCCGACCCGGCGCTGCTGGGCGTCGCGGAGGTCGAGTACCCGATCCAGGTCCGGGGCAAGGTTCGGGCCCGGGTCACCGTGCCGGCGGACGCCCCGGTCGAGGCGGTGGAGAGCGCCGCGCTGGCCGAGCCGCGGGTGGTCGAGCTGCTGGAGGGGTCGCGACCGCGCAAGATCGTCGTGGTCCCCGGGCGGATGGTCTCGATCGTCCCCTGACACCGGGCCGTCCCGTCCCGCGGGCGGCCCCACCGCGGAGGAGGACGCCGTGCCGGAGCAACGCCCGCAGCAGCTGTCGGTCGGTGGGTTCGACGACGCCGCCGACGACTTCCTCCTGCTGGCGCCGCTGCTGTGGGACCCGGTGAGCCTGGGCACCGTCGAGGTCACCGCCCCGGCCACCGGCGAGCGGGTGCTCGACGCCTGCTGCGGCGTCGGCTCCTCGGCCCTGCCGGCCGCGGTGGCGGTGGGCGGCGCCGGGCTGGTCGACGCCGTCGATCTGTCGGGTCCGCTCGTCGAGCGGGCGGCCGCCCGCGCCGCCGACCTGCCGCAGCTGCACGCGCACACCGCCGACGTGACGGCGTGGCCGGAGGACGGCTACGACCTGGTGCAGTGCGTCCTGGGCGTCTTCTTCTTCCCGGACATGGACGCCGGCACCCGGCACCTGGTCGGCCGGGCCCGTCCCGGCGGGCGGGTCGGCATCACCGTCTGGCGGCGGGGGGCCGTGGTCGCCGCCGGGCGCGCTCTCGCCGCCGCCGTGGGACGGCAGCGCGGCGCGGAGGTGCCGGCGCCCGAGGCGTCGGCGCGGCTGGACGCCGTCGCGGACCCCGAGGGACTGGCCGGGTGGCTCGCCGGTTGCGGCGCCGCCGACGTCCAGGTCACCACCGTCGAGCACGCCCTGCCCACCGACCCGGTCTCGCTGTGGCTGCTGGTCACCGGGTCCGGATACCGCGGCCTGCTGTCCGGGCTGTCCGCCGAGGCGGTGGAGGCCGTCCGGTCGGACTACCTGGACCAGCTGGCCGGCGGGACGCCCGTCGACACCACCACGCTGGTGGCGCTGGGCCGGGTCGGCGGCCGCCGCTGATCCCGGCGCCGGCCGCCGCACCGGGTCCCGGTCGCGTCCGGCGCCGGAGTGGGAGGATCGGGGCATGCGGATCGCGGTGACCCAGTTCGACCCCCGGCCGGATCCGGCCGCCAATGCCGGCCACATCGCGTCGGCCGCGGCGCGGGCCGCGTCCGACGGCGCGGATCTCCTGCTGGCGCCGGAGGGTTCGCTGGTCTCGTTCCTCACGGACCCGTCGGCGCCCGGTCGCGCCGCGCAACCCCTGGACGGCCCGTTCGTCGGAGCGCTGGCCGAGGCGTCCCGGCGGCACGGGCTGGCCATCGCGGCCGGGACCTTCGTCCCCGACCCGGACTCGGACCGGGTCCACAACACCCTGGTGGTGCTCGTCGACGGCGAGCTCCGCGCCGCCTACCGCAAGATCCACCTCTACGACGCCTTCGCCTTTGAGGAGTCGCGGTCGGTCGCACCCGGCGCGGACGCCGCGCCGGTCGTGGAGCTCGGCGGGGTCCGCGTCGGCTTCGCCACCTGCTACGACCTGCGCTTCCCGGAGCTCTTCCGGTCGCTGTCCGCGGCCGGCGCGGACGTGCTGGCGCTGGCCTCGGCGTGGGTGCGCGGACCTCTCAAGGAGGAGCACTGGTCGACGCTGCTGCGCGCCAGGGCGATCGAGAACACCTGCTATGTCGTCGCGGCGGATCAGATCGGGCCGGCCGGCATCGGTCGCTCGGCCGCGTTCGACCCGTTCGGGTTGCCGCTGCTGGACCTGGGCACCGCCACCCCGGGCTACGGCTGCGTCACCGTAAACCCGGAGCGGATCCGCGAGGTCCGGGACATCCTCCCGAGCGGCCGGCACGGCCGGCTGCGTATCGACCCCGTGCCGGCACCGGTGGCCCTGCCGGTGTCCTGACGGACATGCCAGACCGCCGGGCCGGCGCGGCACGTCCGGGCGGGGCGCCGTCGGTACCGTCGAGGTCATGTCGGTGGAGGGTGCCCCGTGAAGACCGTGGTCGTCGCCGTGCTCGGCGGCCTGCTGACCCTGGCCGGCATCGCGCTGCTGGTGCTGCCCGGCCCCGGGTTCGTGCTGATCGCCGTCGGCCTCGCGGTGCTGGCCACCCGGTTCTCCTGGGCCCGCAAACCGCTGGACTACGCCAAGGACAAGGCGCAGCAGGGCATGGACGAGGTGACCAAGAGCCCGTGGCGCGCGGCCCTGGCCCTGCTCTGCGCGCTGGCGCTGATCGCCCTCGGGGTGCTGCAGCTGGCGGGGGTGGACGTGCCGCTGGTCACCACGATCACCGCGGTGGTGCTCGTGCTGTCCGGCCTGGCGCTCATCGGGACCCTGGTCTACGCCCAGCGTCGCGCCGGCTGCGGCTCGCGGCGCCCGGCCCGCACCCTGCTGCCGTCGTCGTCCGGACGCGCCGGCCGCTCCTGACCACCGGGTCCGACACCGCCGCCACTGGGTGACACACCCCACGGGTCGGCCCGGCCGTCGGATGGTCCTGCGGCGTTCCGCGCACCGGTGCCGGGCTCCGGGATGCCGGGCGCTGCCCGGGGCGTCCGGAACGGCCCGGCGTACCCTTTTCCTGATGCGGACGCAGAGAGGGCTGGTCGACTACGCGTTGCAACGCAGGGCGCTGCTCGCGGAGGTCATGGCTGGTCGCACGGGGGTCAGCGAGGTGTGCGACGCCTCCCCGTACCTCGTCCGCGCGGCCAAGTTCCACGGCGTCCCGACGGACGTCAGCTGCCCGGTGTGCCGCAAGGAGAACCTCACCCACGTCTACTGGGTCTACGGCGACGAGATCAAGCACCTCGCCGGCTCCGCCCGGGTGCCGGCAGAGCTGGAGAAGATGGCCGGGGTCTTCGGCGAGTTCTCCGTGTACCAGGTCGAGGTCTGCCGGACGTGCGAGTGGAACCACCTCGTCGCGTCGTTCGTGATGGGCACCAAGGGCGACCAGGCGCCCCGCGCCCGCCGCCGGGCCGCCAAGTAGCCGCGCCGGCACGTAGCCGCGCCGGCAGCCGCCGGCCGGGCCGGCCGGTGTCGCCGCCCGCTCCCTGCTCGCGCAACGACAGCTGCATCGCCGGCCACGTCACCGTTCAGGGCAGAGCCGTCCAGCCGGCGTGGTCGGCGCGGTCAGCGACTCGTCCACGCCGGTGAGCCGACGACGGCGCCCGGTCCGGACAGCCGCCGGGCCGGTGCCCCGCCCGCCACGTCGACCACCCAGATCTCCGGCGCACCCGGGTCGTCGCCCGCGGCCGGCCGGGTGCTCTTGAACGCCAGCCGCCGGCCGTCCGGGGACCAGCTCGGTCCCTGGTTGGTGAAATCGTCGAAGCCGTCCTCGCCGGTGCCGGCGGCCGCTCCCGGTGCCGCGACACCGCCCGCGCCCGCGCCGGCGGTGTCGACGACCAGGATCCGGGACCGGCGGCGGCCGTCGACCCGGTCGGTGCGGCTGAACGCCACGCGGTCGTCGACCGGGGAGAAGACCGGATCCACGTCGGCCGGCCCGCCGGTCACCCGGACCGGCGCGCCGCCGTCGACGGGCTGGACGAAGACCGAGCCGCCGCCGGCCCCGGCCGTCGCGGAGCCCCAGTACGCCAGCCGCCGGCCGTCCCGGGAGAACGACAGGTCGTCGACGACGGCCAGCCCGGTCCGCAGCGTGGTCAGCGTCCGGCCGGCGGCGTCGACCAGGCGCAGCTCGAGACCCGCCGCGGTGCGGCAGGTCACCGCCCACCGGTCCGGCCGGACCGGGTCCCACGCCGGCCGGCCGATCGACAGGCAGCCGGCGGGCCTGGTCACCGGGCGGTCGCCGGTGCCGTCGGCGGCCACCGCGCGGACCTCGCGCCCGCCGGCGACGTACAGGACGGTCCGGCGGTCCGCCGACAGCAGCGGGTTCACCGGGTCGCCGCGCGGCGCGGCGAGGACGGCCGGGGTGGGGCCGGCGCCGGTGTCGGCGTCCATCCGGACCAGGGTGTAGCGGCCGCCACCGATCGCCCGACCCACCACGACGGTGGCGTCCGGCAGCGGTCGGGGCGACCGCGGCAGGTCCGCAGCCGGGCGGCCGGCGCCGGATGCCGGCGTCGCGCTGCCGGACGCCGAGGACGCCGAGGAGGCGGACGCCACCGACGACCCTGTCGGGCCCGTGGACGCGGAACCCGCCGGCCCCGATCCGGCCGGCTCGGTCCCTGCCGTGCGGGTCTCGGCGTCGATCACCGCACCGGTGCCGGTCACGGCCGCGGTGCTGCCGCCGGTCGCCGGGGTCGCGCTGGTGCCGGTGGCCGCCGTGCTGCGGGGCGGGCCGACGACGCCGGTGGCGAGCAGGGTGATCGCCGTGGCGATCACCGCCAGCAGCACCACGGCACCCACGACGAGTCCGCGCCGCCGCCGACCCGCCGGGACCGGGTCGCCGGCATCCGGCCAGCTGGGGTCGAGGGTGGTCGGCTCCGGGCCGGCCGAGCCGGGGGGCTGCGTGGGTGGCTGTGCTGTGGGTGGCAGAGCTGTGGGTGGCCGTGCTGTGGGTGGCTGTGCTGTGGGTGTCGGCGTGACGGGCGCGGCGACCGGCACGGGTGACACGGCCGGTGCGGACCACACCGGTGCGACCGGTCGCGCCGGCGCGGGTCCGGCCGGTCGGATCGGACCGCCCATCCGGCGGGGGTCCGCCACGGTCGGCGCTCCGGCGCCTCCCGGGGCTGCGGCGGCTGCGGCGCCTCCCCCGCCTCCGAATACTCCGCCGCCTCGCCCGCGCTGGCCGTGATCCCCGGCGTCGCGGGCGTGGTGGTCTTCTCTGGCGCCCATGGCGCTGCCCGGGCTGCCTGTTCCGCCGGTGCTGCCGGCACCCGGAGGTGGAGCGACGGTCCGCGGGGCCGAGCCGAGCGCCCGCCGCGTGGCCGCGGCCAGGGCCCGGGCGGTGGGGTAGCGCTGGTCCGGATCGCGGGCGAGCGCCGTGGCGATCACCCGGTCGATGTCCGCCGGCAGTGTGGGCACCAGGTCGGTCGGGGCCGGTGGCGGGAGGTGCAGGTGGGCGTAGATCTTCGCCGGCACGGTGTCCGCGGGGAACGGCACCCGCCCGGTGAGCAGCTTGAACAGCACGCAGCCCAGCGCGTAGACGTCGCACCGGCCGTCCAGCGGACGGTTCTCGATCTGTTCCGGTGCGGCGTAGTCCAGGGTCGCGACCACCGCGCCGGCCATGGTCAGCGCCGTCCGCTGCGCCTCGAGCTCGCCCATGGCCTTGACCACGCCGAAGTCGGACAGGTAAACCCGCTCGCCTCCGGCCGAGTCCCCGGGCCACCCCTCACCGTCCGGACCGTCGGCGTTCCCGGCACCGTCGGGCTCGTCGCCGGGTGCCAGCAGTATGTTCGCCGGCTTGACGTCGCGGTGCACCAACCCGTGCCGGTGCGCGAAGTCCAGCGCCGCGGCCACTCCGGTGACGATGTGCACCGCCCGGGCGGGCGGCAGGCCGGCCGGTGCGTCGGCGACCGCGCGCTCGGCGGTCGTCCCGTCCACGAACGGCATGGACAGCCAGACCCTGCCGTCCTCGGCACCGACGTCGAGCACCGGGACGATGTGCGGGTGGTCCAGCCGGGCGACCGTCTCGGCCTCGCGCCGGAACCGGCCGACGAACGACTCGTCGGCGACCAGGTCCTCGCGGAGCAGCTTGAGCGCCACCCGGCGGGGCAACCGCGGATGGCGGGCCAGGTAGACCTCGCCCATCCCGCCGGCGCCGATCTGCCGCTCCACGACGTGGCCGGCCACGACGGCGCCGGGTTCGAGCGGCATGAGCGGATTGTGTCAGCCGGCGCGGCGGCCGGGGGCGGTCCTGCGGAACCCGCGGAACCCGCCGGTCCGGCTCACCGCACGCCGCTCATCAGCCGCAGGATCGGCCGGGAGAAGGCGAAGACCGCCAGCCCGACGACGATCGCCGCCGCGCCGAGGATGCCGAAGTACGGCACCTGGTCGTCGCCGTCGTAGTAGCCGGACAGCACGCCGGACATGGCCGTGCCCAGCGCGACGGACAGGAAGAACAGCGCGACCATCTGGGTGCGGAAGATCTGCGGCGCCAGCTTCGTCGACAGCGACAGCCCGATCGGCGAGAGCAACAGCTCGGCGACGGTAAACGCGAAGATGATCAGCGCAATGTACACCAGCGGGGTCCCGGCCCGGCCGGCGTGCGCGTAGGGCAGGAACAGCAAGAAGGCCACGCCCATCACGGCGGTCCCGGCGGCGAACTTGAGCGGTGTCGGGGGCTGCCGGTCGCCGAGCTTGGTCCAGATCGCGGTGAAGACGCCGGCGAAGATGATGATGAACACCGGGTTGATCGAGTTGACCCACTCCGGCGGCATCTGCCAGCCGAACAGGCTGCGGTTGAGCTGGTCCTCGGCGTAGAGCGGCACCACGGTGAACTGCTGCTGGTACAGCGACCAGAAGGCGGCGCTGGCGATGAACAGCGGGATGAAGGCGAGCACCCGCCGTCGTTCCACCGCGGTGATGCGCCGGCTGGACAGGATGACCGCGAACAGCGCCACGGTGGCCGCGATGGTCAGGTAGACGACGATGTCCGGGAGGTTGTCGGCGTCGATGACACCGGTGAGCACCAGCACCACGACGACCACGAGCGTCCCGACGCCGATCGCCACCCAGCGCAGCCGTTCGGGGCGGGGCAGCGGGTTCTTCACCTGCCGGGCCCGCGCCGGGAAGTTGCGCCGCCCGAACGAGTACTGGACGAGCCCGAGCGCCATGCCGACGGCGGCCGCCCCGAACCCGTAGTGGAACCCGTACCGGTCACGCAGGAACCCGGTGACCAGCGGGCCGAGGAACGCACCCAGGTTGATGCCCAGGTAGAACAGCGAGAACCCGGCGTCCCGCCGCGGGTCGCCCTCCTCGTAGAGCGTGCCCACCACGGACGTGGCGTTCGCCTTGAGGCCGCCGCTGCCGAAGGCCACCGCCAGCAGGCCGACCACCACGCCCGCGACGCCGGGGATCACGGCCAGCGCCAGGTGCCCGAACATGATCAGCACCGCGCTGTAGAACAGCACCCGCTCGCTGCCCAGCAACCGGTCCGCGATCCAGGCGCCGAGGATCGTCGACAGGTACACGCCGCCGCCGTAGGCGCCGATGATGCCGGTGCCCACCTCGTTCGAGATCCCCAGCCCGCCGTCGGCGAGCTCGCCGGTCAGGTAGTAGAGCAGGACGATCTGCATCCCGTAGAACGAGAAGCGCTCCCAGGCCTCGACGCCGAAGAGGTTGGCCAGCGCCCACGGCTGGCCGAAGAACCGGCGCCGGGAGCCGGCGGGGGCCGCGTCGTCGTTGACGGACGGATGGGTGACCACGGTGCGTCAGGATGACAGCTCGGGCCGTCCCGAGGAAGGGTTCCGCCCGGCGGCACTGCATCGATCGGGTCACGGCGTCCTCCGACCCGGCGAGGGGTGCGGGCGTCCGGAGGGCAGTGGCGGACGTCCGGCCGTGCCGGGCGGCGGGAACAGGGCCGGCCAGTAGCATCGCGCGCGTGACCGACCTGCCCGCCGATCCGGGGTCCGAACGCCCGGAGGCGCGGCAGGGCCCGGTGTTCGCCGAGCACGAGGTGGCCGGCTCGGCCCGGCCCCCGTCGCCGTCCGGATCCCGGTCCGAGCAGCGGTCCGGGACCGTCGCCGTGGCGGACCCGGTGGCCGAACCGGCGCCGCACGGGCGCCGCGCGCGGCGGGCGGCCGTCGGCCGCGCCGACTCGCTGGGCCCGCGGGACCGGGTCGTGCCGACGTGGACGGACCCCACCGTGCGGCGCGCCAGCGACCTGGTCGGCGGCCCGCTGGGCCGGCACGCCCTCGTCGGCCGGGCCCCGATCCTCACGCCGCTGCGGGTCTGCCTGGCCATGGCGATCGTCGTGCTGATCTGCGGCTGGCTGTACAAGGCGGCCTGCATCCAGCAGACCTCCGACGGCAACGGCGGCGTGGTCCTGGACCAGGGCGGGCAGCGCCCGTGGATCACCGGTTGCTACAACGACGTGGTCCCGCTCTACGGCAGCCACAAGCTCGACACGCTCAGCAAGCCGTACGCCACGTCGTGGGACGAGGACGGGCAGGCCCGGTACATGGAGTACCCGGTGGTCACCGGGTACTGGATGTGGGGCGTGGCGGAGGTGTCGCACTGGTACGGGCAGCTGGCCGCCCAGATCGGGTTACCGGTCCCCTTGAACGTCGCCGGCTACTTCACCATCAACGCCGTCCTGCTGGCCCTGCTCTACCTGCTGGCCGTCGCCTGCACGGCCCGCATGGCGCGGCGGCGCATCTGGGACACCGCGATCATGTGCCTGTCGCCGCTGCTCGTCGTGCACGCCTTCACCAACTGGGACCTGCTCGCCATCGGGCTGACCGCGGCGGCGATGTGGGCCTGGTCCCGCGGGCGGTGGGACCCGGACCGGCCCAACGCCGCCGTGGGCTGGGCCGTCGCCTGCGGGGTGCTCGTCGGCGTGGGCACCGCCGCCAAGCTGTACCCGGTCCTGCTGCTGGGCCCGCTGCTGGTGCTGTGCGTGCGGACGGGCCGGCTGCGGCCGTGGTTCGCGGCGGCCGGCTCGGCGGCGGTGGTCTGGCTGGTGATCAACGTGCCGGTCGCGCTCGCCTATCCGAGCGGCTGGTACGAGTTCATCCGGCTCAACTCCGAGCGGCCGGCCGAGTACGACTCCTGGTACTTCCTCTTCTCGACCTTCTCCGGCAGCCGGGTGTTCGACGCGGCGCCCGGCGCCACGTCGCCGACCTTCCTGAACTGGTTCTCGCTGCTGCTGTTCGGCATCGCGTGCGTGGCGATCGGCTGGTTCGCGCTGGCGGCCCGGCGCCGGCCCCGCGTGGCGCAGCTGTTCTTCCTCGTCGTGGCGGCGTTCCTGCTGACCAACAAGGTGTGGTCCCCGCAGTACTCGCTGTGGCTGCTGCCGCTGGTCGTGCTCGCCCTGCCCCGCTGGCGGCCCGTGCTGGCCTGGCAGTTCGCCGAGTGGGCGGTCTGGATCCTGCTGATGCTGACCTTTGACACCGACGCCGGCAAGAACCTGCCGATCTACCCGTTCGCCGGCGCGGCGGTCATCCGCGACGTCCTGCTGCTCGCGCTCGTGATCCGGGTGGTCCGGGAGATCCGGCGGCCGGACCGGGACCTGGTCCGGCTGGCCGGGGACGACGACCCCACCGGCGGCGTGCTCGACGGGGCGCCCGACCGCAGGACCGTCCCCGGGCTGGTGCTGGCCGGACCGCTGGGCCGGGTCCGGGCACTGCGCGGAGCCCGGGGCCGGTCCGCGGCCGGCGACTGGGACGACCCGGGGGACCCGGACGTCCCCGCCGCGGTGGGCCCGACGCCGGCCCGCGGCTGACGGTGACCGCCGCCGGCACCGGAGCCGCCCCGGACGTGCTGTCGGTCCCGGCGGGCCTGCTGCTGCTGGTCGGCACGGGCTACGTGGACGCCTACACCTTCCTCGAGCACGGCGGTGTCTTCGCCGAGGCGATGACCGGCAACCTGGTGCTCATCGCCGTCGGCGCGCTCCGTCCCGAGGTGGTCGCGTTCTGGCGGCCGCTGGTGGCCTACCTCGCGTTCGTCGCAGGGGTGGCGGCGCTCTGGCTCTCCGCCACCCGTCCGGCCCTGCGCGGCCGTCGCCACCCGCAGCTCGCCACCCTGCTGCTCGAGGTCGTCGTGCTCCTGGCGGTCGGGGCGCTGCCCGGGGACGCGCCGGACGTCCCGGTCATCCTGGCCATCGCGTTCGTGTCCGGCCTGCAGATCGCCGCGTTCCGCACCGTCGGCCAGGCCGCCTTCACCACCACGGTGATGACCACCAACTCGATGCGGGCGGTGGTCGCCGCGCTGGAGGCGGTCGGCGCCCGCTCCGCCGAGGCGCGCCGGCGCGCGGTCGGCCAGGCGCTGCCCCTGGTGGCGTTCGTCGCCGGCGCCTTCGCCGGGGCGGCGGCGAGCACGGGGCTGGGCGGCCGGGCGGCGTTCCCGGCCGCGGCGGTGTTCGCGGTGACGGCGCTGCTGTACGTCCGGCAGCGGCGGCGCCCGGCGCCGTAGGGCGCTGCCGGCGCGGCCCGCTCCACGTCCGTCCCGGACCGCGACGGACGCCGGGTCGGATTCGTGCGGGACGGTCAGCTCAGCTGGACGGTGCCGTCCGCGGCGACGTGCCACGTCGGGTTGTGCGCGATTTCCCACAGGACGCCGTTCGGGTCCGCGACGTGCGCGTGGTAGATCCCACCGAAGGCACCGTCCTGCGGCGGGGTGTGGACGGTGGCGCCCGCCGCGACCAGGTCGGCGACCGTCCGGTCGACCGCCTCGCGGCTGTCGACGTTGTGCGCCAGGGTCACGCCGGACACCCCGCCGGTGCGGGCGGCCGCTGCGGTGCCCGCGGTGTCCGGGCCAGTGGTCTCCGCGCCGGTGGTGTCCGGGCCGCCCAGGTCCCGGTCGAACGACCTCGACTCGAACAGCCCGAGCAGCAGGCCCGGCGCCACCTGGAAGAACAGGACCTCGCCGGGCACGTCGACGGTGGGCGTCCAGCCCAGCCCGTCCCGGTAGAACCGCCGCGCCGCGTCCAGGTCGGGCGTCGAGAGGGTCAGGAAGTGCAGCTGCGGGTGCATGGCCGGCCTCCGGTCGTCGGGACCCGCCCACTCTGTCAGGCAGCACCGACAGCGGCGCCCGCCGCCGGGCGGGCCGCATGCGGCCGGGCCGGGCCGGGTACCTGACCCGGACCGGGGCCGGCCGGTCCGCGACCGCCGACCCGTCCGCCAGCGAGAGGAGTGCCATGACGGCCACCGACGTGCCGGGTGGGACCGACGACCGCAGCGCGCTGCCCATCCCCGACTACGACCACCTGCCGATCGGCTCGCTGGGCAGCCGCATCCGGGCCCTGGACCTCGGTCGGCTGCAGACCCTGCTGGCCTACGAGCAGGCCCACGGCAACCGGTTGCCGGCCGTGCAGCTGATGACGGCGCGGCTGGCCGAGCTGGAGCAGGAAGCGCAACCCTCGGGCGGGGACCCGGCGGCGGCACAGCCGGAGTCGTCGTCCGGGGCGACCGGGTCCGCGGTCGGCCCGCAGACCAGCGGCCCGACGCCGGACGTGCAGTTCCAGGGCGTGCCCGGCGAGCCGCGGCGACCGCACTCCGGCCGCTCGGCGACCTCGAAGTAGCGGCCCACCGGCGGCGCGTCCCCGGGGCGGGGCTACCGTCCGGGGGATGAGCAGGACGGTCTTCACCGGCGGCACGGTCTACGACGGCACCACCAGCCTCCCCGCAGTCGGGGACGTGGTGGTGGAGGACGGCCGCGTCGTCGAGGTCGGCACGGACCTGGACGGCGACGAGGCGGTGGACTGCACGGGCGCGTACGTCTCGCCGGGCTTCTTCGACTGCCACGTGCACGTCACGATGGAGCGGCCCAACGTGCTGCAGACCATCGCGACCCCGTTCAGCCTGCAGTTCTACCTGGCCGCCGCGAACCTGAAGAAGACCCTGGACGTGGGCATCACCACCGTCCGGGACGCCGGCGGGGCGGACCAGGGCGTCAAGGAGGCCGTCAGCCGCGGGCTCATCCCGGGGCCGCGCATGCAGATCGCGATCATCATGCTGAGCCAGACCGGCGGGCACGGCGACGACTGGGAGATCTGCGGGGCACCTGCCCCGTTCTTCGTGCCGCACCCCGGGCGGCCGAGCGGTGTCGTGGACGGCCCGCTCGAGGTCCGCCGGCGGGTCCGGGAGCTGATCCGGGCCGGTGCCGACGTGATCAAGGTGGCGACCACCGGCGGCGTGCTGTCGCCGCGGGACGACCCGCGCCACCCGCACTTCCGCGACGACGAGATCGCCGAGATGGTGGCCGAGGCGACGGCGGCCGGGCTGCACGTCATGGCGCACGCCCAGGGCGCGGGCGGCATCAAGGCGGCGCTGCGCAACGGCGTCCGGTCCATCGAGCACGGCATCTTCCTCGACGACGAGGCGATCGACATGATGCTGCAGCGCGGCGCCTGGCTGGTGCCGACGCTGCACGCGCCGCGCGCCGTGCTGGCCGCCGCCGACGAGGGCATGCCGCTGCCGCAGGCGGTGGTGGACAAGGCCCGGTCGGTCTCCGACGCCCACCGGGACAGCGTCCGGCGCGCCCACGAGGCCGGCGTCCGGATCGCCATGGGCACCGACTGCGGTGTCGGCCTGCACGGCACCAACCTGGACGAGCTGGAGCTGATGACCGGCACCGGCATGTCGCCGCTCGAGGCGCTGCACGCCACCACCGGGTCCGCGGCCGAGCTGCTCGACGTGGCGCAGGACCGCGGCACCCTGGCGCCGGGGCGCCGGGCCGACCTGGTGGTGGTCGACGGCGATCCGGGTGACGTCACGGGGCTGGCCGGCCGGGTCCGCGCGGTCTACCTGGACGGCGTGCGGGTCGGCGGTCGCGAGGCCTGACCCGGCCGTCAGCGCTGGTAGACTTGCCGGGTTGTGCCGCCCGCCGGCAGGATCGGCGGGCTTTTCCGTGTGCGGCCCCGGCCGATGCCGTCCGCACGGGCACGGCGAGCACCACCCTCCTGCCGCGGAGAGACCGCGGCCGAACGAGTCCACAGGAGGTGCACGTGAGCGTTTCGACCGCTGCACGTCACTACGAGCTGTTGCTCATCCTCGATCCCAGCCTCGACGAGCGCACCGTCGCCCCGTCGATCGACACGTTCCTCAACGTGGTCCGCCAGGGCGGCGGCACCGTCGAGAACGTCGACGTGTGGGGCCGCCGCCGGCTGGCCTACGAGATCGACAAGAACGCCGAGGGCATCTACGCCGTCATCCGGCTGAACGCGGCCAGCCCCGTGGTCAGCGAGCTGGACCGCCAGCTGAACCTGAACGAGTCGGTGCTCCGCACCAAGATCACGCGTTCCGGGAAGTGACCTGATGGCCGGCGAAACCGTCATCACGGTCATCGGCAACCTCACCGCCGATCCGGAACTGCGCTTCACCGCATCGGGCGCCGCGGTCGCGAACTTCACGGTCGCGTCCACCCCGCGCACGTTCGACCGCACCACCAACGAGTGGAAGGACGGCGAGGCGCTCTTCCTGCGCTGCAACGTCTGGCGGCAGATCGCCGAGAACGTCGCCGAGTCGCTCACCCGCGGGTCGCGCGTCATCGTCTCGGGCCGGCTGCGCCAGCGGTCGTTCGAGACCAAGGAAGGCGAGAAGCGCACCGTCATCGAGATGGAGGTCGACGAGATCGGCCCCTCGCTGCGGTACGCGACGGCCAAGGTCAACCGGGCGAACCGCGGTGACTCCGGCGGTGGCGGCGGGTACGGCAGCGGCGGCGGTGGCGGCTACAGCGGCGGCGGCGGTGGCAGTCGCGGCGGGAGCTCGGCGCCGTCCGACGACCCGTGGGGCTCCGCGCCGGCCGCCGGCGGCTACTCCGACGAGCCGCCCTTCTAACGGTCGCCGTCGCACCGGCCGCCGCGAGCGCCGGTGCACCGCCGTCCCGGACCGGGACCCGGCCGACCGTCCACGACAACCCTCGAAAGACCTGTGAAGCGATGAGAGAACGACGCCAGTCCAGCAAGCCAGCCGCCGCCAACCGCAAGGTGAAGAAGAAGGTGTGCGCGTTCTGCAAGGACAACGCGCAGCCGATCGACTACAAGGACCTGAACCTGCTCCGCAAGTTCATCTCCGACCGGGGCAAGATCCGTGCCCGCCGGGTCACCGGCAACTGCACCCAGCACCAGCGGGACGTCGCCACGGCCGTGAAGAACGCCCGTGAGGTCGCGCTGCTGCCCTACACCAGCACCGCCCGCTGAGAGAGGGACGAGACATGAAGCTCATCCTGACCGCGGACGTCGCCGGCCTCGGCGCGCCCGGGGACGTCGTCGAGGTGCGGGACGGCTACGGCCGCAACTACCTGCTGCCGCAGCGCAAGGCCATCGTCGCCACCGCCGGTGCCGAGAAGCAGGTCGCCACGATCAAGCGGGCCCAGCAGGCCCGGGAGATCCGCGGCACCGAGCACGCCAACGAGGTCAAGCAGGCCCTCGAGCGGCTGTCCGGCCTGACGATCACCGCCCGGACCACGGGTGACGGCCGGCGGCTGTTCGGCTCGATCACCGCGGTGGACGTCGCGGCGGCGATCAAGGCGGCCGGCGGCCCGACGCTGGACAAGAACACCATCAAGACCGACGGGCACATCAAGACGGTGGGCACCCACCCGGTGTCCGTCGCGCTGCACCCGGGCGTCACCGCGACGCTGCAGGTCACCGTCTCCGGCGGCTGACCCACCCCGCACCGGCCACGGCCCGGTCCCGCCACCGCGGGGCCGGGCCGTCGCCGTTCCCGGCGCCCGGGTCCGGTCAGCCGGGCTCCGGGGCGCGGGCCAGGACCTCCGCGGCGCTGTCGGCGTCCGGCACCATCAGGGCCGGCACCGGAGCGTGCCGGACCAGCTGCACCGCGCGGGAGCCGAGGAACACCTGCGCCACCGGCCCGATCCGGGTGGAACCGATGACCAGGATCTCCCGCGCGTCCCAGTCGAGCCGGTCCACCGCGTCGGCCCAGCCGTCCCCGGCGGCGACGGCGGTGGTGACCTCGCGCAGCGGCCCGTCGGCGGTCAGCGCGGCGACCGCGGCCTCCTGTTCCCGGCGGGCCTGCTCCAGCCAGGCCGCCAGCACCATGTCCTCGGCGTCCAGACCGGCCTCCGGCGGGTACATGGTGCGGCCGCGCACCCCGAGCGTCACCACCCGCAGCGGGACGTCCAGCCGCCGGGTCCAGGCCGCCGTCGCGCGGAGCACCGCCAGCGACTCGCGGGTCCCGGAGAACGCGCACGTCACCCGGCTGACCCGGGTGCCGGGCTGACCCGGTACCCGCGCGGAGCCACGGCCACCGCCAGGGGCGAGGAGTGCAGCAGCGGCTCGGAGGTCGAGCCCAGCACCAGCCGACCGAGCGGGCCGTCACCGGACGACCCGAGGACCAAGAGGTCCGCGACCGCCTCGGCGGCCGCCGCGAGCAGCGTCCTGCGGACCGAGGACCCGGCGACGGTCCGGTAGGTCACCGTGACGTCCGGCCCGGCGGCGGCCACCTGCTCCCCGGCCGCCGCGAGCGCCCGCGCCCCCTGCTCGGCCGCCCAGGCGGCGAACTCGGCGTCGACCCTGGCGGGCGAGGGCGTCCGCCAGCCGGCGGAGACGACCGTCACCACGGCGACCGGTTCGGCGGTCCCGGACCGCGCGAGCTGCAGGGCCAGGTCGAGCGCGGCGCGACCGCCCTGCCCGGGGACGAACCCGGCCGCGATGGTCACGGCAGCGGCCGGTCGCCGGCCACGACGTCGGGCAAGGCGTTGAGCGCGGAGTGCCGGCGCCCCCACAGCAGGTAGAAGGCGAGCACCACGGCCACCCAGCAGGCGAACACCAGCCAGGTGATCCAACTCAACCCGTGCAGGACGTACAGGCACGCCAGCACCGTCAACACCGGGTGACCGGGTACCCGGGCACCCGGAACCCGCGGGGCAGGTCCGGGGCGGTCCGCCGCAGCACCATCACGCCGATCGCGACCACGATGAACGCCGCCAGCGTGCCGATGCTCGTCACGTCGGACAGGACCGACAGCGGCACCAGCGCCGCCAGCACGGCGACAGCGGCGGCCACCACCACGGTGTTGAACGTCGGCGTCAGCGTGCGCGGGTCCACCCGGGCGAACCGCTGCGGCAGCATCCCGTCCCGGCCCATCGCGAACAGGATCCGGGTCTGCCCGTAGAGGGTGACCAGGGTGACCGAGAAGATCGACACCACCGCGCCGGCGGCCAGCACGATGCCGGGCACGGTGCTGCCGGTGACGTGCTGCAGGATCAGCGCCAGCCCGGCCTCCTGTCCTTCGAAGTCCGTCCAGCGCTGCGCCCCGATGGCCGCCCCGGCCACCAGCAGGTAGAACACGACGACGATGCCGAGCGCGGCCAGGATCGCCCGCGGCATGGTGCGCTGCGGGTCCTTGACCTCCTCGCCGGCCGTCGACACCGCGTCCAGACCGATGAAGGAGAAGAAGATCGTCCCGGCCGCCGCCCCGACGCCGGAGAAGCCCAGCGGCAGGAACGGGCTGAAGTTGCCGGCCCGGAACGCGGTCAGCGCGATCACCACGAACAGTGCCAGCACGCCGAGCTTGACGATCACCATGACCGCGTTGGCCGCCGCCGACTCGCTCGCGCCGCGGACGAGCAGCAGCGCACAGAGGCCGATCAGCACCACGGCCGGCAGGTTGACGACGCCGCGGACCCCGGCGTCGGACACCGAGTCCGGCGCGTGGGACAGCGCGTAGGGCAGCTCGAACCCGAACAGGTCGTGCAGCAGGGTGTTCAGGTAGCCGCTCCAGCCGACCGCCACCGCGGCGGTGGAGACGCCGTACTCCAGCAGGAGGCAGGCGGCGATGCCCATGGCGGCCAGCTCGCCGAGGGTCGCGTAGGCGTAGGAGCAGGTCGACCCGGAGACCGGGATCGTCGATGCCAGCTCGGCGTAGCAGATGGCCGAGAGGCCGGCGGCCAGGCCGGCGATCAGGAACGACACCAGGACCCCGGGGCCGGCCTTGGGGACGGCGGTGGACAGCACGAAGAAGATGCCCGTGCCGATCTCGTCGAGCCGACACCGAACATCGTCAGCTGGAACGTGCCGATGGAGCGCCGCAGTGCCGGGCCGTCGTGGCCGCGGCCGGTATCCGTCCCGGGCGCCGCCGCGCCGCCAGGGCCGGCGCCGCCGGTCGGCCGCCGGCGCAGCAACTGGTGGGACAGGGTCGGCGGGGGAGCTGTCACCGGGCGGCCTCCTGGCGCGGGCGACGGGGACGGTCCGCGGCGACGCCGCGTGCGTGCATGATCCACCCACCGTGTCCGGCGCGGTCACCCGGGCCGTCCGTGAGCCGCCGGACGGTGACGTCAGGACCGGTGCACCGACCCGCGCCCCGCCCTCGCCGACCTGCACGTCCCGCCCTCGCCCGGACGGCGACGTGCCCGGCACCCCGCGGGGCGCCGGGCACGTCGGCCGAGGTCAGTGGGCGGCGGCGATGCGGCTCAGATGGCGCCGGGCCGGGCCGAGCAGCACCACGAGCCCGACGGCGACGCAGATGCCGCCGAACCAGAACGGGGCCGCGTGGCCGATCGATTCGCCGAGCTTGCCGCAGACGTACGGCGACACCGCGCCGCCGAGGAACCGGATGAAGTTGTAGCCGGCGCTGGCGACCGGGCGCGGCACCGGCGAGACGTTCATGGCCGTCTCGGTGAACAGGGTGTTCAGCACGCCCAGCGGCGCCCCGCAGGCGATCACCAGGACCGTCACGGCGGTGGGGTGCGCGACCGACAGCG
Source organism: Nakamurella endophytica (assembly GCF_014646215.1). GTDB lineage: Bacteria > Actinomycetota > Actinomycetes > Mycobacteriales > Nakamurellaceae > Nakamurella > Nakamurella endophytica. The sequence goes on along the minus strand of NZ_BMNA01000003.1, from coordinate 117,766 downwards.
CGACGGCCACCAGCAGCACGGCGAACAGGCCCAGGGCCGCCCCGAACGCGGCCGGCAGGCCGATGCGCCGGCGCAGCCACGGCGCGACCCAGACCGCGCAGATGCCGAGCAGCACGCCCCAGCCGAAGAACATCCCGCCGATGCCGTAGGCGCCGTAGGGCAGCACGAACGGCACGTAGGCCAGCACGGCGAAGAACCCGCCGTTGTAGAGCAGGGCGGCCAGGCCGGTGAACAGCAGTCCGCCGTGCGACAGGGCGCGCAGCGGGTCCGCCGGCCGGATGGAGTGCGCGACGGTCACCCGGTCCTTGAGCAGGAACAGGATGGCCAGCAGGGCCAGCGCCATCAGCACGCCGACGCCGAAGAACGGCAGCCGGAAGTTCAGGTCGCCCAGCACCGCCCCGACCAGCGGCCCGAGCGAGATGCCGATGCCCAGCGCCGCCTCGTACAGCGTGATCGCCTTGGAGGCGCCGCCGCGGGCCACCGCGATGATGGCCGCCAGCGCGGTGGCGATGAACAGGGCGTTCCCCAGTCCCCAGCCGGCGCGCCAGCCGACCAGCGCGGCCACCGACGGGGACGTGCCCGCCAGGCTGGCGAAGACGATGATCACGCAGAGCCCGATGATCAGCGTGGTGCGGCCGCCGAGGCGGCTGGAGAAGAACGAGGTGACCAGCATGGCGATCGAGGTCACCAGGAGATAGCTGGTGAACAGCAGCGACACCTGGCTGGGCGTGGCGTCGAAGTTGGCGGCGATCGACTTGAGGATGGGGTCGACCAGCCCGATGCCCATGAACGAGACCATCGCGGCGAAGGCCAGCACCCAGACGGCGATCGGCTGGCGGCCGGGTGCCTCCGGCTCGGCGTCGACGGCGTCGAAGGCCGGGACGGCCGAGCCGGCCTCCGCGGCGGCGTCGGCCCAGCCGGACGGGGCGACCGGCGACGGGGCGCCCGGCGACGAGATTCCCGGGGCGGACGGCGCCGGGACGGGGACCCCGGGCTGCTCGGTCGGGACGCGGCTTGCGGTCATGGCACGGTCACTTTCGGCGGACGGGTGGGACGGCCCGGGCGGTGCCGCGACGGTCCTGCGACGGCGGCGCGCCTCCGGGCCATGTACTTAGCAACGTTAATCGACTGTCCGGGCTTCCGCGAGCCACGGTGGCGGCCGTCGCGGCAGACCGCCGGACGAGGTCACGGCCAGGTCACGACGGCGACACGCCGACGGCGCGCCGGGGTGCGGACGAATTCTGCTGTCCACACCACCCGAGCCGGTCCCGAGGCCGCCGACCTGCGACGACGGGTTGCGCGGCGGGATATTTCCCCAACCTGTCCACAACCGGTGTGGACGAGACCGGACCGTCACCTGCGGGGACGCCGGCCTGTCCCCAGGTCATCCCCGGCCGGTGCACAGCGGCTCCTGGCCGACCGGCGGCGAACCCCCTAGCGTCCTCGCGACGCCTCGCGCGCCGCGGTCCGCGGGGACTGTCGGTGCCGCCGGGTAGACAGGTGTTCGAACCCGTCGCCGGATCGCCGGCCGGAACCGGACCCGACCGCCCCGCACGGGCCGCCCTCCGGCGGCCCGTGCGGGGCGGACGGTCGAGAGCACGGCGACAGCCGGAGGAGGTCGGGTATGGCGGTCGTCGACGACCGGTGGCAGTCCGCGCCGCCGCGGGATCCCGCCCCGTTCGAGCGGCAGCCGCCGCAGGACCTGGCGGCGGAGCAGTCCGTCCTGGGCGGGATGCTGCTGTCCAAGGACGCGATCGCCGACGTCGTCGAGGAGCTGACGGACGCCGACTTCTACAAGCCGGCGCACGCGCTGGTCTTCGACACCGTCGTGGGCCTGTACGCCCGCGGGGAGCCGGCCGACGTGGTCACCGTCGCGGCGGAGCTGGACCGGGCCGGCTCGCTGTCCCGGGTGGGCGGTGCGCTGTACCTGCACACCCTGACCTCGTCGGTGCCGACGGCCGCGAACGCCTCGTACTACGCCCGGATCGTCGCGGAGAAGGCCGTGCTGCGCCGGCTGGTCGAGGCCGGGACGCGGATCGTGCAGCTGGGCTACGGCGGCAACGAGGGCCAGGTCGGCGGCGGCGAGGTCGACGAGATCGTCGACCGGGCGCAGGCGGAGATCTTCGAGGTGACCGAGCGGCGGACCAGCGAGGACTACGTGGTCCTCGAGGAGCTGCTGCAGCCCACCATGGACGAGATCGACGCCATCGCCTCGCGCGGGGGCATGTCGTCGGGCGTGCCGACCGGCTTCGCGGACCTGGACTCGTTGACCAACGGCCTGCACCCCGGCCAGATGATCATCATCGCGGCCCGGCCCGGCGTCGGGAAGTCGACGCTGGCGCTGGACATCGCCCGCAACGCCTCGGTCCGGCACCGCAAGACGGCGGTGATCTTCTCGCTCGAGATGAGCAAGGCCGAGATCACCATGCGACTGCTGTCGGCGGAGGCGCAGATCCGGCTCTCGCACATGCGCGCCGGGACGATGAACGAGCAGGACTGGCAGCGCATCGTGCGGCGGATGAGCGAGATCTCGGACGCGCCGCTGTTCATCGACGACTCGCCCAACATGACGATGATGGAGATCCGGGCGAAGGCCCGCCGGCTCAAGCAGCGCCACCAGCTCGAGCTCATCGTCCTGGACTACCTGCAGCTGATGAGCTCGGGCAAGAAGGTCGAGTCGCGCCAGCAGGAGGTCTCCGAGTTCTCCCGGCAGATGAAGCTGCTGGCCAAGGAGCTCGAGGTGCCGGTCATCGCCATCTCGCAGCTCAACCGTGGTCCCGAGCAGCGCACGGACAAGCGCCCGATGCTGTCCGACCTGCGGGAGTCCGGCTCGCTCGAGCAGGACGCCGACATGGTCATCCTGGTGCACCGCCCGGACGCCTGGGAGGCCGACGACCCGCGTGCCGGCGAGGCGGACCTCATCATCGCCAAGCACCGCAACGGCCCGACGACCACGGTGTCCGTCGCGCACCAGCTGCACTACTCGCGGTTCACCGACCTGGCGCCCCAGTGACCGGGCGCCGGGCCCGACCCGGCGTGCCGGGCGGGCGCGGACCGGCGCGTGCTGCCGGCCCGGCGGCCGCGGTGCGGCCCGGGGCTACAGGAAGCGCTCGGGGTCGAACAGCTCGATCGGGATGATCCGGATCCGCGGCAGCACCACGTTGAAGGCCTTGACGTGGTCCTCGAGGTCGAACACGGTCAGCCCTGCGGCGGCGAGCTCGCCGTACGCGCCGCTGACCAGCTCGGTGAAGGCGATCAGGCCCAGCCGGCGCCGGCCGTCCTGCAGGGCGCGCACGTCGGCGACGAAGTCGGCGTCGTGGCTGAGCAGCATCACGTCGCCGGTGCGGTGCAGCAGCGCGCCGAGCGTCTTCTGGATCGCCGCGTCGACGACCTTGATCTCCGGCGGGCCGGCGACGGGGATGACGGTCCAGCCCAGCGAGACCAGGGCCTGCACGAACCCCGACGGCAGGTGGCCGGACGAGGCGTTCAGGAAGAACAGTCCCTTGACCGGGTTGCCCCACTGGGACCGGGCGAACTCCAGCACCCGCTCCCAGCGCGGCCGCTCGGCGGGCTCGGGGCGCCGGTTGAGCAACGACCCCCCGAGCGTCGCGTCGATGTTCTCGCCGTCGACGAGGACGTAGGTCTGCTCGCTGCCCGCGGTCACGGCCGCAGGGTAGCCGGGCCGTGCCGCAGCGGCGCGGCGGCCACGGGCTGCGGAGCCGGCGGCGGGTGGTCGGGCGGCTTCGGGAGCCTCGGGAGCCCTACGGAGCGGCGGCGGCGAAGGCGTGCAGCACCCGTGTCGACAGCTCCGGCCACCGCTGCACGGCCCACGGCCCGAACGCGGTGTCGCACAGCCACCCGCAGGCCAGGCCGGCGTCCGGGTCCACCCACAGGAAGCTGCCGGACTGCCCGAAGTGGCCGAAGGTCCGCGGGCTGTTCTCCGGGCTGGTCCAGTGCGGGTCCTTGTGGTCCCGGATCTCGCAGCCCAGCCCCCAGTCGTTGGCACGCTGCCGGCCGAAGCCGGGCAGGATGCCGGACAGCTCGGGGAACGCCACGGTGCTGGCCAGCGCCACCACTTCGGGACCGAGCACCCTCGGGGCGAGCAGCTCGCCGGCCAGCCGCAGCAGGTCGTCCAGCGGTCCCCGGGCCCCGCGTGCTGGGGACCCGGCGAGCACGGTGCCGGTCATCGCCAGGGGCCCGAGCACCCGGCCGGCCAGCTCGTCGGCGAACGGCCCGCCCGCGGCGGCTGCCAGCCGGTCGGCGAGCACGTCGTACCCGGTGTTGGAGTAGATCCGCCGGGTCCCGGGCGCGGCGGCCGGTTCGGCGCCCTCGAACGGCAGCCCGGACGTGTGCGCCAGCAGGTGTCGCACGGTGGCGCCCGGCGGCCCGGCCGGGGCGTCGAGGTCCAGGGTGCCGTCGAGGCAGGCGTCCAGGACGGTCAGGCAGGTGAGCAGCTTCGTCACCGAGGCCCAGTCGAACACCGTGTCCGGTCCGCTCCGCGCGCGCACCCCGCCGGCGTCGAGCACCCCGACGGCCCGCTCACCGACCGGCCAGCCGGCCGTGGCGCTGACCAGGTCGAGCTCCGGCACCGCGGGCTCCTCTCCGCCGGTGTGCCGGCCGGTCCTGTCGCGCCCGTCGCGGGGCCTGGGCAGACTGGCAGCATGCCAGCCGACGACCCCGCCGCTCCCACGGGTCCGGGTCGGCTGCCGGCCGATCCGGCCGGCGCGGCGCCGGCGCCGGTCGGTGACCCGGGTGGGGTGACGGTCTCCGGCACAGGTACCGCGGCCACTCCGGTCGACCGGGTCACCGTGTCGTTCGGAATCAGCGAGACCCGGCCGGACGCGGGCGAGGCGTTCCGGGCCGCGGCGCAGACGGCGACGCTCGTGCTGGCCATCCTGGCCGACGACGGCGCCGACTCGCGGTCGGTGCGGACCGCCGACCTGACGCTGGGGCCGCAGACCCAGTGGCGGGGCGACCGGGAGGAGCTGCTGGGCTACCAGGCCACGCAGCGGCTGATCGTGCAGATGGAGGGGCTCAGCCGCATCGAGCGGATCCTCTCGGACGTCGCGGCCGGCGGCGGCAACGGCGTCCGCATCGAGAACGTGTCGCTGACCGCCAGCGACCCGCGGACGGCGCTGGCCCAGGCCCGCGAGGCGGCGGTCGCCGACGCCCGGGAGCGGGCCGAGCACTACGCGCGGCTGGTCGGGCGGCGGCTCGGCCGGGTCCGCTGGGTCGACGAGCGGACCGGTCCGCGCGCGGCGGACCACGGCGTCGCCTTGTCCGCAGCGGCACCGCGGGCGGCGCGGATGCCGATCGCCGGTGGCGACGCCACCGTCAGCGCGTCCGTCGACGTGCGCTGGGACTGGGCCGACTGACCCCGGTGCCCGCGACCGGGGCGGCATGGGCGGACAGCCGACGGTGCCCCGGCCGGGTCGGGCGGGCCGGCGTACGGTCGGCGGATGGCTCTGGTGACCAGCTCCGGCTACTCCCACGTGCGCCTGACGGTGACGGACATCGCCCGGTCGAGGGACTTCTACCAGCGGGTGTTCGGGTGGCCGGTCGCCGTGGACACCTCCGACCGGGTCGACGAGCCCGGCGTCCGGGAGTCCCCGGAGACCTTCTACGGCGGCGTGGTGTTCGCCGTTCCCGGCGGTGCGCTGTTCGGGCTGCGGCCGGTCGCGCCGGAAGGACAGCGTTTCGCGTCCGAGCGCACCGGCCTGGACCACCTGAGCTTCGCGGTCGCCACCCGGGACGACCTGGTCGCGGCCCGCGAGGCGTTCGAGCGCGACGGCGTACCGCACGGCGACGTCAAGGACCTGGCGGACGCGGGCATCGCGATCCTGAGCTTCAGCGACCCCGACGGCATCCATCTCGAGCTGACCGCCCCGCTCGGCTGAGTCCCCGGCCGCGGAGGCACGACCGGCTTCGACGGCCGCATCCCGGGGGACCGGGACGGCGCAGCGCAGCGAGGAGGTGCGACAGGTGCCCGACGAGCCCGCCCGGACGTGTCCGTCCTGCGGCGCGCAGGTCGCCGCGCGGTTCTGCGGCGTCTGCGGGACCGACCTCGGTGTCCCGCCGGCCGCCGCGGCCGGGGACGTGCCGCTGCTCACCCACGGCGCCGCCTCCGGTCGCGGTGGGCCGGCAGCACCGTCGGCCGGTTCCGACGACCCGGCGACCCAGCCGCTCCGGCCGGTCCGGCCGCGCACCGAGGGTCCGGTGGCGGCCACCCCGGGCCTGTTCCCGACGGAGGCGCTCCGGGCGCCGGGAGCCCGGGCCTGGTCGCAGGTCCCGGACCGGCCCGCCGCGCCGGGCCTGTTCCCCGGCTGGACCGGCATGCAGCCGGCGGTGCCGGTGGCGCCACCGGCCGGGTCCCCGCGGCGGCGCGCCCTGGTCACCGTGCTGGCGGTGGCGGCGGCCACGGCGGTCGTCGTGCTGGTGGCACTGCTCGTCGCCCCGCGGTGGAGCGGCAACACGGCCCAGCCCGATCCGCAGGTGACCGCGGTGCCGGCGACGTCGCCGGCGCCGTCCACCGCACCGCCGCCCACCGTCGCCACGACTCCGGTCACGTCGCCGAGCCCGTCCGCGACGCCGTCCACCCCACCCTCCGCGACCGCCGGGTCCACCGCGTCGGGCGCGTCGGCGCCGTCGACCCCGGCGCCGACCGGGACGGGCGGGACCGGCGTGCCGCCGGAGACCACGGTGACCGTCACGGCGACGGCGACGGCCTCCGGCACGGGCAGGGCCCCCGGGTCGGGGACCGCCGGCTCGCGCACCGCACCCGGGACCGCGCCGGCGCCGCGCACGCCGGCCGCGAGACCGACCCGGCCGTCCGGCCCGGCGGTGCTGCCGCTGGGGGTGCCGCGGCGCGACATCGGCTGCGGGTCGGGCTGGGTGGTGCAGCTGGCGTCGGAGCTGACGCCGGAAGCCTTCCGCGAGCGCGTCGCCGCCCTGCGCGCCGCGGGTCAGCTGCCGGCCGGGGCGCGGGCGGCCGTCTCCACCGCCTCGTGCCGGATCTTCAGCAACCAGGCCAACACCTACGTGCTGTACGCGGGGCCCTTCGGCAGCCCCTACGACGGGTGCGCCGCCCGGCTGGCCGGGCCGCCCGACGCCTACATCAAGGGCGACGACCCGCAACGGGCGCTGGACTACGTCTCCTGCCTGTGCCCGGCGGACACCGCCCGGCTGCCGGCGGTCGTCGCGTCCGGCCAGCGCGGGGTGTGGGTCGGTGAGCTCCAGCGGTCGCTGGCCGGGCACCTCGGCTACCGGATCGGCGACCTGCAGGGTCACTGGGGGACCTACACCGCGGGCACCCGCGCGGCGGTCGTCCGGTTCCAGGCGGCGGCCGGCCTGCCGCCCACCGGGCGGGTCGACGGGTCGACCTGGCGGGCGGTGCGTGCGGCGCAGTGCTGACCGCGGCGGCGTCGACGCTCGGGACGCCGCTCGCTGCGGTCACCGCGCCCGGAGCCCGTCGACCAGGAGGTCGAGCATGCGGTCGGCCTGGTCCCGGGTCGCCGGGCCACCGGCCACCATCATGACCCCGGCCATCAGCGCGATGACATCCTGCGGGTCGACGTCCTGACGCAGCGCCGTGCCGGACAGCAACGTCCGGACCGCCCCGTCCAGTTCGGCCCGGGTCGACCCCGGCGTGATGACGCCGCCGGCGACGATCTCGCGCAGCGTCTCCGCCATCCCGCGCTTGGTGGTCACGAAGTCGGCGTACCGGCCGAGCCAGGTCCGCAGCGCGCGTTCGGCCGGCAGCGTCCGGGACAGCGGCTCCGCGTCGGCGCACAACTTCGCCAGCTCGGCGCGGTACACCGCCTCGACCAGCGCCTGCCGCGACGGGAAGTGGCGGTACAGGGTGCCGATCCCGACGCCGGCCTGCTGGGCGATCGACTCCAGCGACACCGTGTCCGAGCCCGTCGCGAAGGCCGTCGTGGCGACGTCGAGCAGCCGCCGGCGGTTGCGGACGGCGTCCGTCCGTCGCGCCACCATCCGGAGGCACCTCCGCTTCTGCTACCGTCCGTTGAAGCGGAGGAACCTCCGCTTCAACGGCATCCTAGCGAGAGGTGGCCGGCATGACCGGTGACGGGACGGGCAGGGACGGGCGGCTGGCCGGGGCCGCGGTGGCGCGCGTCGGGTTCGGCGCCATGCAGCTCGAGGGCCGGGGACGGCCGCTGTCCGACCAGGACGCCGTCGCCGTGGTGCGTCGAGCCGTCGAGCTGGGGGTCGACCACTTCGACACGGCGGAGTTCTACGGTGGCGGCACCGTCAACCGCCGGCTGCACGCCGCCCTGGCACCGTACGACGACGTCGTCGTCGTCACCAAGGTCGGCGCGGAGACGACGGACCGCGGTCTGGCCCTGGCGCAGCGGCCGGAGCAGCTGCGTGCCGCCGTGGAGGCGAACCTGCGCAGTCTGCGGATGGACCGGCTCCCCGTCGTGAACCTCCGGCGGGCGGACCAGCCGCCGGGCCTGGTCGCCACCGGCGACCAGGTCGTCGACCTGGACAGCCAGCTCGCCGAGCTCACCGCGCTGCGCGAGGCCGGCAAGATCGCGGCGATCGGGCTGTCCAACGTGGACCTCGGCCAGCTGCGGGCGGCGCTGCCGGCCGGCATCGTCTGCGTGCAGAACGCCTACAGCGTCCTGCACCGCGACGGCGAGCCGCTGCTGCAGGAGTGCGAGCGTCACGGCATCGCTTGGGTGCCGTACTTCCCGCTCGGATCCGCCTTCGGCGGCGACGCGGCCGGACCGCACTCCTCCGCCTCGCGCCCGGTGCCCGCGGATCCGGTCGTGCGCGCCGTCGCCGGTCGGCTGGGCGCCACGCCGGCGCAGATCGGCCTGGCCTGGCTGCTGCAGCACAGCCCCGTCACCCTGCTGATCCCCGGCACGTCCGGTGTCGCGCACCTCGAGCAGAACGTCGCCGCCGGGCGGGTGCGGCTGGACGCGGCGGCCGTCGCCGAGCTCGATCGGCTCGCCGGCTGAGCCGTTCGGGCACGCGCCGGAGACCGCGGCCCCGCCACGCCGCCCGTGAGTCCTGTGCGGCCGAGGGCCGGTGCGCCGCCAGAGGGCGTCGCCCGACAACGAGACGGCCCGACGACACAGCCCGACGACACAGCCCGACGACACAGCCCGACTCGGCGGGCAACCCCGCCGCGCACCGGTTCCGTCCTTGGGGGCACCCACGCCCCTGGAGGACACCATGACCGCAGCGACGCCCGTCCCACCAGCGACACCGGCGCCAGGAGCGACACCTGTCGCGCCGCCGTCCCGGGCCGTCCCGTCCCGCCACCGGCTGCCGGCGGCCGTCGCCGCCGCCGTCGCGACCGTGCTGGCGGTGGCGGCGGGCTGCTCCACCGGTACGGCGGCGGGGGACACGCCTGCCCGGGCCGCCGGCGAGTCCGCGACCGGGCAGGCGCCGGTCACCGTCACGGTCACCGAGACGGCCCCACCCGCTGCGCCGACCACTGTGACGACCGCTGCGCCGACCACTGTGCCGACCACCGCACCGCCGGCCGGCCAGGCCGTCGGCGGGTCGACGCCGGGACCCGCCTGGGTCGTCACGGCGCAGGCCGTCGGCACGGCGACCGGCGCCCCGGACACCCTGACGGTGCAGCTCGGTGTGCAGACCCGGGCGAAGTCGGCCAGCGCCGCCCTCGCCGACAACAGCACGCGGGCGGCGGCCGTCATCGCCGTGCTCAAGAGCAGCGGCGTGAAGCCCGCGGACCTGCGGACCGCGCAGCTGTCGATCAACCCGGTGCGGAACCGGGCCGGCGCCGTCGCCGCCTACGACGTGCAGAACGTGGTCGTCGCCACGCTGCACGACATCGCGCGGGCCGGCGCGCTGATCGACGCCGCGCAGCGGGCCGCCGGCAACGCCATCCGGGTCGACTGGATCGGCTTCTCGATCGCCGACGACAGTGCGGTGCGCGCCGCGGCGCGTGCCGACGCCGTGCGCCGCGCCCGGGCGCAGGCCGAGCAGATGGCCGCTGCGGCCGGCCTCGCCCTCGGACCGGTGCAGTCCATCACCGAGAACCCGCGCACCGACGGTTACAACCCGGCATACGGGTACGCCAGCGGAGCGGCGTCGGCCGGCGCCGCCGCACCGATCGAGCCCGGCAGCCAGGACCTCTCCGTCACGGTCGAGGTGGTCTTCGCGCTCGGCTGAGCCCCGCCCGGGGGTGCCGCGGTGGCCGCCCCCCGGCAGCAGCCGCCGGGCCGGGTCGACCGCCCGTCAGGTCCGGCGTCGCCGGCGGCCCAGCGCCAGCACGACGAGCCCGGCGGCCAGCAGGCCCAGCCCCGGGCCGGCCAGGTCGCCGACCGCGACACCGGTGGCGGCCAGCTCCGGCGCCTGCGCGACCGGCGGGGTGCCGGCACCGCCCGCCGCCACCGTCGACGTCACCGTCGTCACCGGCGTGGTCACCGGCGTGGTGGTCGGGGTGGTGGGCGCGGGGCCCGGGGCCGCGGAGGTCGGCGTGGTGGTGGTGGGTGCGGTCGGCGTTGCCGAGCTGCTGGTCGGCGGCTCAAGCGCGGCGGCGACGGTGTAGCGGTAGGGGAACACCGCCAGCACGTCGCCGCTGTTGCTGGTGATCGGCCCGTCGGCGTCGTCCTCCTCCGCGCCCTGCACGGCGGTCTCGACGGCCAGCAAACCCTCAACCGTCGAGCCGACCGTCGACGGCACGTGCAGCACGGCGGTGACCGTCGCCGTCGCGCCGGGTGCCACGACGACCGGTGCGCCGGTGGACACCGTCCGGTCCCGGGCAGGCGTCCGGACGGTGGCCCGGACGGTCGCCGTCCCGGACGGGCTCGGGGTGGTGCCGACCGGACCGGGCGGCCAGAGGTTGAGCCGCCAGAGACCGGGTGCCAGGTCCTCCGGACCGATGGTGAGGGTGGACACCCGGCCGGTGGTGCCGAGCAGGTCCGGCGCCTGCGTCGACGTGATGGCCTCGAGGATCGTCGGCACGGTGGCCGTCGCCGTGACGGTCATCGAGCTGCTGAAGGCCGGGACGACGACGGCCGGCGGGTTCGAGGCGTCGGTGAACGGCAGGGTCACCGACGGCCCGCCCTGCACGGGCAGCTCCACGGTGGCCGGCGTCGCCGACCGGGGATCGGCCAGGACCTGCAGCGGGGACGGTCCGGGGTTGCGCAGCTGCAGGCGGACGGTGCGGGTGGTGCCGGCGGGCAGCGACCCGCCGTCCGGCAGGCCCGACGAGGACGGGTGCAGGGCGTCGAGGGCGACGGTGATGTGGAAGCCGGCCGTGTCGGTCGGGACGGGCAGCAGCGCGCCCCACACCGACACCACCAGCCGCCAGCGTCCCGGTACGGGTTCGACCACCGTGCCCTGCAGGGCACGGCCGGGGTCACCGTTGCCGGGCGAGGCGTTGGTGAACACCGACCGGGGGGTCCCCGACGGGTCGACCAGCACGCCGGTGACCAGCGCCAGCGCGGAGAGGTCGATCGTGCTCGACGCCGTGACGGAGGACCGCCCGGCCGGGACGTCGAACTCCCAGGTGCCGACCTGGCTGGGGGCGCCGCCGCGGCCGTTGCCCGGACGCAGCCGGCCGTCGGCGGAGGCGGCACCGGAGGTCAGGTCCAGGGGGCGCCGCAGCAGGACCGGTGCGGCCAGCGCGGCGCCGACGCGCAACGTCGCGGCGGTGTCGCCGGGCGTGTCCGGCACCGGCACCCGGACGGCCAGGTCGGTGCTGGCGCCCGGCGCCAGCGTCCCGGACGACGTCGTGGCCAGCACCTGCCGGCGGCCGACGTCCACGGTGAGCCGGCCGGTGAACGGCATGCCGGTGTAGGCCTGGACCTGGATCGTCCAGCGCCCGCCGGCCGGGTGCGGGATCCAGATCTGGCCGCCCAGGGTCGAGGTCGAGATGCCCCAGGCCGCCGCCGTGCCGTCGGGGTCGAGCGCGGTGAGCACGGCGACGGTGTGCTGGGCGGCCGGGGTGCTGAACAGCTGCACGTGGGCCCAGGCGGCGCCGGCCGGGACGTCGACCTCGTGGGCGGAGGCGACCATCGGGACGCCGATCAGGCCGTCCTGGTAGCTCGGCAGCCGGCCGGCCGCGGACAGGTCGACGTCCTCGACGATCCGCTCGGGAGCGTCGTCCGCGGTGACGGACACGGAGTCCAGCGGTACCGGGTCCGGGCCGGTGTTGGTCAGCCGGGCGCGGACGTCCGCCGTCGCGCCGGCCAGGGTGGCGGTGACCGGGCCGGCCACCAGCGACCCACCGGCCGGGACGGGCGGTGTCGCCGCGGCGGCAGCCGCTGGTGTGACGGCGGCGACAGCCGCTGGTGTGACGGCGGCGACAGCCGCTGGTGTGACGGCGGCGACAGCCGCTGGTGCCGCCGCCGGGGATGCTCCGGCGGCGCGGGTTCCGGCACCTGTCGCGGCGGCTGTCGCGGCGCCTGCCGCGGCGCCTGCCGCCGGTGTGGCGGAGGTGGCCGTCGGTGTACCGGAGGTGGCCGCCGTACCGGAGGTGGCCGCCGCACCGGAGCCGGTCGGCGCGGCTACCGAGGTCTGGGCGGTGCCGCCCGGTGCCGCCGGGCTCGCCGTTCCGGTGCCGGCCCCGGTGCCGGCGGTGCGCTGCGTCGCCGGGGCGCCACCGTCCAGCGTGCGCGCGGCCAGCACCGCGGCGTGGGCGTCGACGAGGCCCCAGCCCTGCTGGTCCGACGGCAGCCCGAGGTCGGCCGAGGTGCCGGTGAGCAGCCGCTTGACGTCCGCGGGACTGGGGTCGCGCCCGTCGTGACCGGCCCGGTACGCCTGGATGACCAGGGCGGCCGCTCCGGCGACCAGCGGCGCCGACTGGCTGGTGCCGGCGAACGGGATGATGTCCGACGGCCGGCCGTTCGGCAGCGTGCACTGCTGGTAACGCGGGTCGGTCGAGCAGGCGCTCCAGCCGTAGTCGCCGGGCGCGACCACGTCGATGGTCCGGCCGTTCATGGTCGGCCCGGCCGACGAGATGGCCGAGGTGGTGGCGTCGCTCCAGGTGCCGTTGCCGAACCGGGTGATGCCCATGCCGCCGACCTGGGTGGCGAGCCGGCCGGCGACCGTGGCACCCACGGAGATCACCGCGGGGTCGGCGGCCGGGCTGCCCACGGTCGAGTTGCCGCCGGCGTCGCCGGAGGACACCACCACGGTCACCCCGGCGGCCACCGCGGCGTCGTCGGCCGCCTGGACGGCCATCCGCAGCGACGTGTCGGGGATCGAGTTGGAGCCGAACGACTCGCTCAGGATGTCGACGTGGGCGACGGCCACCGAGTAGTCGATCGCCTGGACCGCCGCGGCGGTGCTGACCGTGCCGGCGTCGTAGACGTTCGTGACGACCATGTCCGCGGCCGGGGCCATCCCGACGAGTCGGACCCAGCAGTGCCCGTCCGGGAGCCGGACCGCGGTCGGGTCGACAACCGCGGCCAGGTCGTGAGCGACGGTGCCCTGGGCGCCGATGGCGGAGACGTCGCCGAAGGCCTCGGCGGCCTCGCCGCTGCCGTCCAGCCCGTCGTGGGTGTAGCTGCGGTACTCGACCACCGCCCGGCTCCCGTCCGGGCGGACGAGGTCGCGCTGGGCCGGGTCGAGATAGGTGGTGACGACGCCCACCCGCAGGCCGCGGCCGTCGTAGCCCAGCGCGGCGGCGGTCGGTGCCGCGGGATCGTCCGAGCGGGCCCGCAGGATCTGCACGGCCTCCGGCTCCAGCTGCGGGTCCTCGCGGGTGCCGGTGCAGACCTCGGCGGGCGCATCCGTGGGCGGCAGCGTGGCGGCGGCCGGCCGGCTGCCGCCGGTGGCGGCGGTGCCGGTGGAGCGGGTCCCGCCCGGGAGGCCGCGGGGGGCCGCGGTGCCGCCGATGGCCGTGCCGCCGGCCCCGCCGGACGCGGCACCACCGGCCGGGACGGGAAGCGGCGCGTCCACCGCCACTCCGGCGACCCGCGGATCCGCGGCGAGCCGGGTCCGCTGGGCGGCGGTCAGCGCGGCGATCACGACGTTGGCCGTCCGCAGGTGGCGGACCCGCTGCGGGGCCGGCCCGGGCAGGGCGGCCAGCACGGCGTCCTGCTGGGCGGCCAGCCGGTCGGCGCGGCGCAGCACGGGCACGCCGGCGAGCTGGTCCCGCAGCGTCACCACGGTGTCGGCGGCCGGCCCGGTGTCGGCGGCGGCGGCCGGCACGGCCGTCACCACCGGACCCAGGGTCAGCACGGCGCCGACGAGGACGAGGGCGCCGAGGCGGCGCGGACCACGCATGCCGAGCAGTGTTACAGATGGTGTCCGAGCCTGCGCGGAGAGTCAGACGAATCCGCGGAGGGCGCGCAGTGACAGGCCCCGGACACGGACGACGCCCCGGCGTCCGCAGGGACGGCCGGGGCGTCGGGCAGCGCCGGGATCAGCTGGGCCGGGGGACGTCCCCGCGCCACTGGCCGGTCTCGCCGCCGCGGCTCTCGATGAACTCCTTGAACCGCTTGAGGTCGGCCTTGACCTGGTGGTCGTCGACCCCGACGACCGAGCCGACGGTCTCGAGCAGGCCCTCGGGCTTCCAGTCGATCTGCACGGTGACCCGCGTCTTGGCGTCGTCGAGCCGGTGGAAGGTCACCACGCCGGCGTGGGTGGTGCCGTCCGTGCTCTTCCAAGCCACGCGCTCGTCGGGGTGCTGCTCGGTGATCTCGGCGTCGAACTCGCGCTCGACCCCGCCGATCGAGGTCTTCCAGTGCGTGTGCCGGTCGTCGGTCTGCGTGATGCTGTCCACGCCGCCCATGAAGTTCGGGAACGACTCGAACTGCGTCCACTGGTTGTAGGCCGTCCGGATCGGGACGTCCACGTCGATGTACTCGGTCACGTTCGCCACGGTGGTCTCCTCGCTGATGGTGTCAACGGTCGACGGCCCGGTACCACGGGGGACGGCGGCCGAAACAGCCTCGACCGGTGCGGCCGCACCGACGCGAGCCTGCCGGTCAGTCGGCCCAGAGCTGCTCGACCGGGAACTCGCACGCCGGGTGCGCCAGGGCCTCCTGTGCCTGGACCAGCCGGATCTCCCGGGCGCCGTCGCGGTGGGTGCGCTCCATCACGGCGAACACCGACGACGCGACGCGCGCCAGCGCTGCCGGCACCCCGGCGGACAGGTGCGCCAGGAACAGCGCTGCGGTGACGTCACCGGCGCCGTTGACGTTCAACGGCAGGCGCGGCGTGCTCACCAGGTAGCCGCCGGAGCCGTCCACGGCGACCATGCCGATCCGGTCGTCGGGCAGGCCGGCGTGTTCGACCGAGGTCACCAGCACGGTGCCGGGACCCGCCGCCCGCACGGCGGCCGCGGCCCGCCGCAACCCGTCCGGAGTGGCGACGTCGGCCAGCTCGACACCGGCGAGGAAGGCCAGTTCGAACAGATTCGGGGTGACGACGTCCGCCTGCGGCACCACCCGGTCACGCATGAGCTCGGGCAGGCCCGGCAGCACGAACATGCCCCGCCCGACGTCGCCCAGCACGGGGTCGCAGCAGTAGACGGCGTCGGGGTTGAGGGCGCGGACCCGGCGCACGGTGTCCAGCACCACCTCGGCGACGCCCGGCGATCCCTGGTACCCGGTGAGCACCGCGTCGGCGGTCCCGAGCACGCCCCGTTCGGCGATGCCCTCGACGACCTCCGCGACGGTCTCGGCGGGGAAGACCGGCCCACGCCACTGCCCGTACCCGGTGTGGTTGGAGAAGTGGACGGTCAGCACGGGCCACACCTCGTGCCCCAGCCGCTGCAGGGGGAAGGTGGCGGCACTGTTGCCGACGTAGCCGTAGGCCACGGACGACTGGATGGACAGGACGCGCATGCGGGCAGAGCCTAGGCGGCGCGGCGCGGCCACCGGCGCGCCGTGTATACCGTGCGGGTCGTCGGGAACAGCCCGGCTCGGGCACCGGAGGCAAGCACCGCGCAGGCGATGCCCCCGGCCGGCGAGGGCGCCGGTCCTGCGCACCGGGGCCGGCGCCGACGAGGATCCGCGGGCAGCGAGGAGGCGAGCGTGGTGGGCTCACCCGTGTGGCCGGACGCCGTGGCGCGGCTGCTGCGCGACGACCCCCCGGCGTCGGACGTCCACCCGGCTCTGGTCCTGCCGCCGGCGCAACTGGCCGGCCGCATCCAGCACGCCCTCGTCGGCGAGGCCGTCACCGAGCGGCAGGTCCGGGCGCACGTCCGGGAGGCCCTGGAGCACGGCTTCGACGCGGCCGTCGTGCCCCCGTGCTGGGTGTGGGCGGCGCGCGACGAGATGCGCGGCACCACAGGGCGCGTCGGGTCCTTCATCGACTACCCGCACGGTTCGTCGACCACCGCGGGGCGGGTGGGGGAGGCGGCGTCCCTGGTCGACGCCGGCGTCGACGAACTCGACTGCACCGTCAACGTCGGGTACCTGCTGTCCAGCCGGTTGCCCGAGTTCGCCGCGGACCTGGCCGCGGTGGTCCGGGCCGCCGCACCGGTGGGCGTCAAGCTGATGCTCGAGCTGCCGCTGCTCGATGCCCGGCGCCGGGAGCGCGCGGTGCAGGCGGCGGTCGACGCGGGTGCAGCGTTCGTCGTGAACGCCTCCCGCGGGGCCGTGGGCATCGCCGACCCGTCGACGGTGTCCTACCTGCGCCGCTCGGTCCCGCCGTCGATCGGCGTCAAGGCCGCCGGCGGGATCAAGACGATCGAGCAGGTGCGCGCCGTGCTGGCGGCCGGCGCCGACCTGGTCGGCACGGCCGCCGGGGTGCAGATCGTGACCGGACGCGGCCAGGTGCCCGGGTCGCTGTACTCGTACTGACCCACTGCCACTCCCGCGGGCTCGTCCGCGGGCGATCCCGGACGCGCCGGATGCGGAAGCCGTCGTCGTGCCGGCTGCGTGGGGATCCGGGACGGCAGCCGCCCGGAACCGGGCGACGTTCGTCCCAGGGCGCCGGTGCCGGGTCCCGGCGCCCCGGCCGGGTGGCGGGCAACCCGGTCCGCCGCCACCCTGTGCCCACGCCGTCGACGGGGCGACGACCGCGGCTCCCGCGGGTCCTGGCGGCGCTCACCGCGTCGGGCGACAGGGCGGCCGGATCCAGAGTGGTGTGGAGCGATCCGAGGACCCGGCCGGCCGGTCCGGTGCCGGTGGCCGCCGCGGCTGCGGTGCCACCGGCGATGTTTCGGCATCGTGACCAATTCGGTGAGACGGTGACCTAACAGAGACCTTCGACCACGAAAGAGTGCCTTGACACGGTCGTTCGGGCTTCCTTACTTTGTGTGGTCGCTGACCTTTCTCCCGTGCCGCGTCCGGTCGGACGGGCTCGGAGGGGTGGCGACACCAGTGCCGGCACGCCCGCCGGCCCTACGTCAGGGGACATCGATGTCGGCAGCGGTCGCGCACCCGGGTCTGGTACCCGTGGCTGCGGTCCGACCCGCTGCACCTCTGCCCGCCCCTGTCCTCCGCCCCGCCCCCGTGGACCCCCTGTCCCGGTCGGCGGGCACCGCTCCCGACGCCCGCCGCTCCAGGCGGACGCGCACCTGAGCGTCCCGTCACCGGCGGCTGCACGGCGTCCGGTGCCGAGCTCCACCCCCGCCAGGCCGTCCGGCCCGGCGTGCAGAGAACGAAGGGAAACTAGATGCGGCTCAAGACCTCCGCCGGGGTAGGCCTGCTCGTGGCCGGCGCCCTGGTGGTCGCGGCCTGCGGCAACAGCACCAACTCGTCCGGCTCCTCCAGCTCCTCGTCGAGCTCGTCCTCGGAGAGCTCGTCGGCGTCCTCGGTGGCGTCGTCGTCCGCCACGGGCGGCTCCGACAGCTCCACGGCGATGTCCTCGGACACCGGCTCGTCCTCGATGAGCTCCGGTGCCAGCTCGTCCTCGATGAGCTCGGGGATGAGCTCGGGCAGCACCAGCTCCGGCGGCGGCACCGTCTCCGGCAAGGTCGGCGTCATCCTCCCGGACACCAAGTCGTCCGCCCGGTGGCAGACCAAGGACCAGCCCACCCTCGAGGCGGCCTTCAAGAAGGCCGGCGTGGACGCCATCGTCCAGAACGCCCAGGGTGACGCGGGCCAGATGACCACCATCGCCGACCAGATGATCACCCAGGGCGTCAAGGTCCTGGCGATCGTGAACCTTGACAACAACTCCGGTGCGGCCATCGAGAAGAACGCCGCCAGCAAGGGTGTCAAGACCCTCGACTACGACCGGCTGACGCTCGGCGGCAGCGCGGACGCCTACATCTCGTACGACAACATCAAGGTCGGCGAGCTGCAGGGCCAGGGTCTGGCCGACTGCCTGGGCCAGGGCGACAAGAACATCGTCTACCTGAACGGCTCGCCGGACGACTCCAACGCCACCGACTTCGCCAAGGGCGCGCACAACGTCCTGGATAAGATCACCAGCTACAAGGTCGTCGCCGAGCAGGCCGTCCCGAAGTGGGACAACCAGCAGGCCGCGACCATCTTCCAGCAGATGATCACCAAGACCGGCGGCAAGATCGACGGTGTGCTGGCCGCGAACGACGGCCTGGGCAACGCGGCGATCTCCCAGCTGAACGGCGCCAAGATCCCGGTCACCGGCCAGGACGCCACCGTCCAGGGTCTGCAGAACATCCTCGCCGGCACCCAGTGCATGACGGTGTTCAAGGACGCGAACAAGGAGGCCCAGGCCCTGGCCGACGCCGCCATCGCGCTGCTGAAGGGCGAGAAGCCGGCGACCACCGGCACCATCAAGGACTCCAAGTCCGGCCGTGAGGTGCCCGCCGTGCTGCTGACCCCGGAGTCGATCACCATCAAGAACGTCCAGGACGTCATCAAGGCCGGTGGCCAGACCGCCGCGGACGTGTGCAAGGACCAGTACGCCGCGCTGTGCAAGGCCAACGGCGTCAGCTGATCCCCGGGCCGCCGGCCGGGTGAGCGGTTCCCGCCACCCGGCCGGCCGGCCACCGCGGGGGGGGACACCTCCCGCCGCACCGGAACGGCGCGGAACCGGCGGCTCCGCCGCTTCCGCGCCGTTCAGCGCCGTTCAGCGCCGTTCAGCGCCGTCCAGCGCACCGCACGTCCCTCCGCCGTCACCGGCGCCGCGACATCCGAGGAAGGGCACCACAGATGACGTCAACCCAGGAACCCATCCTCGAGTTGCGGGGGGTGAACAAGAGTTTCGGTGCGGTGCAGGTGCTGCACGACGTCCACCTCGCGCTCTACCCCGGCCAGGTCACCGCCCTCGTCGGCGACAACGGCGCCGGCAAGTCGACCCTCGTCAAGTGCATCGCCGGCATCCACCAGATCGACAACGGCGACTACCTGTTCAACGGGTCGCCGGTGCACGTCACCGGTCCGCGCGACGCCGCAGGGCTCGGCATCGAGATCGTCTACCAGGACCTCGCGCTGTGCGACAACCTGGACATCGTCCAGAACATGTTCCTGGGCCGCGAGATGAAGAGCGGCGTCGTGCTGGACGAGGCCCACATGGAGAACCGGGCCAAGGAGACGCTGGCCTCGCTGTCCGTGCGGACCGTCTCCAGTGTCCGGCAGCTGGTGTCCAGCCTGTCCGGCGGCCAGCGGCAGACCGTCGCGATCGCCAAGGCCGTGCTGTGGAACTCCAAGGTCGTCATGCTCGACGAGCCCACCGCCGCACTGGGTGTCGCGCAGACCCGGCAGGTGCTCGACCTGGTGCGCCGGCTGGCCGACAACGGCCTGGCCGTGATGCTCATCAGCCACAACATGAACGACGTCAAAGAGGTCTCCGACCGGATCACCCCGCTGTACCTCGGCCGGGTGGCCGCGGACGTCGCCGCCGCCGACGTGACGACCGGACAGATCGTCGAACTGATCACCACGGGCCGCAGCGGCGACATCGGCCTGTCCCGAGCACTGGCCCAGGAGTCGGCATGACCACCCCCGACGGGCAGCAGAACGCGGCCGCGGCTTCTGGCGACACCGCGCTGGGCGAGAACGCCTCCGAGGGCACCGGCGGCTACGACGGCGAGGCCGCCACGCTGTCCACCGCGCTGGAGGCGCGCACCGCCTTCTCCGGCGACCGGTCGGCCGTCTCGGTCGGCGAGTACTTCCAGGCCTACCGGAACCGCATCCGCGGCGGCGACCTCGGCGCGCTGCCGGCCCTGGCCGGCCTCGTCGTGCTGGTCGTCGTCTTCGCGGCCCTGCGCTGGAGCACCTTCACCAGCGCCAGCAACTTCGCCAACCTGCTCACCCAGGCGGCGTCCATCACCGTGCTCGCCATGGGCGTCGGCTTCGTCCTGCTGCTCGGTGAGATCGACCTGTCCGCCGGCGTGATCGGCGGCGTCGGCGCGTCCATCTCCGCCCAGCTGATCGACAAGCAGGGCATGCCCTGGTGGGTCACCGTCATCATCGCGGTGGCCGTCGGCCTGGCGATGGGCGTGCTCACCGGCTTCCTGGTGACGATCGTCGGCATCCCGTCCTTCGTCGTGACCCTGGCCTTCTTCCTGGCCTGGCAGGGCGTGCTGCTGGCGATCGCCAGCGAGGGCGGTTCCATCCCGGACACCAACCCGGTCATCTTCGGCCTGACCCACAGCTCGGTGTCCCTGCTGTGGAGCTGGGTCATCGTCATCGCGGCCATCGTGGTGTGGGCGGCCTACGTCGCGGTCACCGCGCAGCGGCGGGCCCGGCAGGGCCTGGCGCAGCCGCCGCTGACCGTGCAGCTGCTCAAGGTCGGCGGTGTCGGGTTGCTCGCCGTGCTGGCCACCGCGGCGCTGTCGATCAACCGGGCGCTCATCGGCAAGCCCGACCAGGGCATCCCGTGGATCGTGCCGATCGTCGGCGTGCTGCTGGTGATCTGGACGTTCGTGCAGAGCCGCACCCAGTTCGGCCGGTTCGTCTACGCGGTCGGCGGCAACAAGGAAGCGGCCCGCCGGGCCGGCATCCGGGTGCCGCGGATCATCATCGCCTGCTTCGTGATCAGCTCCGGCATGGCCGTGTTCTCCGGCATCATCGAGGGCTCGCGCATCGGGTCGGTGACGGCCAGCTCCGGTACCGGCAACCAGCTGCTGTTCGCCGTCGCCGCGGCGGTCATCGGCGGCACGTCGCTGTTCGGCGGCCGCGGCAAGGCTCGCGACGCCATCATCGGCGGCCTGGTCATCGCCCTGATCCCCAACGGGCTCGGCCTGATCACCGACAGCTCGGTCTGGACCTACATCATCACCGGCGCCGTGCTGCTGCTCGCCGCGAGCGTGGACGCCATCACCCGCCGCCGGCGGGCCAGCTCCGGCCGGTGACCGGCCGGCAGCTCCTCGCGGGATGAGCGCCCCGGCCCGACGACGGCCCGGGCGTCCGACACCGTCGGCGCCCGGCGTGCGGACGGCCGGCGTCCGTCCCGCGCCGGACACCCCCGCGGACCAGGCCACGGTCCGCCGGCTGAACCTCGGGCTGCTCATGCGCAGCCTGCTGGCCGGCGGGCCGCGCTCCCGGGCGCGGCTGGCGCAGGACACCGGGCTGACCAAGGCCACGGTGTCCGCACTGGTCACCGAGCTGGCGGCGCGCCGGATGGTCACCGAGGGCGCGGTCGACCGGGGCGGCGTCGGCCGGCCCGGCCGGATGGTCGAGGTCGACACCTCGGTCGTGCGCTGCGTCGGCCTGGAGGTCAACGTCGACCACGCGCAAGGGGTCGTCGCGGACCTGACCGGCCGGATCCTGGCCCGCCGCCGGCTGGCCATCCCGCTCGCCGACCTGGGCCCGGCGCTGGGCATCGCCCGCGCCGCGGAGCTGGCCGGCGCCCTGATCCGCGATGCCGGGTGCGATCCCGAGCAGATCGAGACGCTGTTCCTGTCGGTGCCGGGGATGATCGACCAGGACGCGGGCATCCTGTCGTACGCCCCGAACCTGCACTGGCGGCAGGTGGACATGGCGCACGCGCTGATGGGCCGGCTGCGCTGGCCCAGGGCCAGGGTGGCGGTCGACAACGACGCGAACCTGGGCGCGATGGCCGAGTACGCGATCGGCGCCTCCGCGGGCAGCAACAACCTGCTGTACCTGGTCGGCGAGATCGGGGTCGGCGCCGGCGTCATGCTGGACGGCACCATCGTCCGCGGCCGGATGGGGTACGCCGGCGAGGTCGGGCACATCCCGATCGGGCCGCCGGACACGGTGTGCGGCTGCGGGCGGCGGGGCTGCTGGGAGACCGTCGTCGGGCTGGCGGCGCTGGTACGGAATGCCATGCCGGGCGGGGTCACGGCCGGCGAGGCGCTGCCGCGCCTGGACATGGCCCAGCAGCTGGGCGCCATCCGCGAGCGCGCGGGGCGCGGCGACCCGGTCGTGCTGGCCGCGCTGGCCGACGTCGGCCGGTGGATCGGCATCGGGGCGTCCGTGCTGGCCAACGTGCTCGATCCCGAGGTGATCATCCTCGGCGGCTACTTCGCCGAACTGCAGGAGTGGCTGCGGCCGGCGGTCACCGCCGAGATGGCCGCGCGGGTCGTCGCCGAACCGCAGGCGTGCCGGCTGGAGTTCTCGCTGCTGGGTTTCGAAGCGCCCGCCATCGGGGCCGCGCACGCCGGTATCGACCTGCTCGTCGGCGACCCGTCGCTGGTGGCCGTGGCGTGATGCCGGCGCGGGCACGGTGATTCGCGGCGCGGGCGCGCCGCGGGGGAGGATGGGCCGGTGACTTCCGTGAACGAGACTCTCGTCGCCGGCATCGACTCCTCGACCCAGTCGGTGAAGGTGCTGCTGGTCCGGGCGGACGACGGCGTCGTGGTCGACGAGGCCTCGGCGCCGCATCCGAACGGTACCGAGGTCGACCCGCAGGCCTGGTGGTCGGCGCTGCAGACGGCCGGGTCCGGGTTGCTGGAGCGGGCGTCGGCCATCGGCGTCGGCGGCCAGCAGCACGGCATGGTGGCGCTGGACGCCGACGGTCAGGTCGTGCGGCCGGCGCTGCTGTGGAACGACCTGCGGTCGGCGCCGCAGATCGCGACGGTCGTCGACCACCTGGGTGGTCCGCAACGGTGCGCCGACACGATCGGCTCCGTGCCCGCCGCGTCGTTCACGGTCACCAAGCTGCGCTGGATGGCGGAGAACGAGCCCGAGCGGGCGGCGCGCACCGCGTCGGTGGCACTGCCGCACGACTGGCTGACCTGGCAGCTGGCCGGCGGTGCTGCCGCGGGGTCCGCCCCGACCACCGACCACGGCGACGCGTCGGGGACCGGCTACTACTCGCCGGCCCACCGGGACTGGCTGCCCGACGTGGCGGCGTGGGCCCTGGACCGGGACGTCGCCCCCGAGCTGCCCCGCCTGGTGGCGCCCGGCGCCGTCGCGGCGCACACCCCGGCCGGGGTGCCGCTGTCCGCCGGCACCGGCGACAACATGGCCGCGGCGCTGGGCCTGTCGATCGGCGACGGCGACGTCGTGGTGTCGATCGGCACGTCCGGGACGGCGTTCTGCGTCGCCGACGCACCCACCGCGGAGCCGACCGGTTCGGTGTCCGGTTTCGCCGACGCCACCGGCCGCTACCTGCCGCTGGTCTGCACCGTCAACGCCTCCCGCGTGCTCGGGGTCGTCGGGCGGCTCCTGGGCGTGGACCACGCCACGTTCGCCGAGCTGGCGCTGGCCGGGCGGCCGGGTGCCGGCGGGCTGACGCTGCTGCCCTACCTGGACGGCGAGCGGACCCCGAACCGGCCGGACGCCACCGGCGTGTTCCGCGGCCTGACGTCCGCGGTGACCCGCGAGGACCTGGCGCGGGCGGCGGTCGAGTCGCTGCTGTGCTCGCTGGCCGACGCGGTCGACGCGCTCGGGATCACCCCGACCCGGATCCTGCTCATCGGCGGCGCCTCGCGGAACCCTGCGGTGCAGCAGCTGGCCCCGGCGGTGTTCGGGCAGCCGGTCGAGGTCATGCAGCCCGGCGAGTACGTCGCGCTGGGCGCCGCGCGGCAGGCGGCCTGGGCCCTGTCCGGCGCCCCGACGCCGCCCGAGTGGCCGGCCGCCCCGGCCGAGCGGTTCGAGGCCGAGCCCACCCCGCAGGTGCGCGAGGCGTACGCGGCGCTGCGCGAGGACACCGCCGGCTGGTGACCCGGGCGGTGCCCGCGCCGCTCGGGCGGCACCTCCCGCGCTGCGACACCCCGGCCGGTCAGCCGTCGGCGCCCGCGCCGTCGGCCGGGGAGACCAGCCGGAGGACCGGCGCGGTGAAGCCGGCCCGGGCGAAGGCCCCGGTGACGGCCGCGCCGACCTCGTCGACCCGGTCCCGGTCGACCAGCGCGATGACGGACCCGCCGAAGCCGCCGCCGGTCATCCGCGCCCCGGCGGCGCCGGCGGCCAGGGCCGCGTCGACGGCGACGTCCAGCTCGGCGCAGGAGACCTCGAAGTCGTCGCGCAGGGACGCGTGCGAGGCCACCATCGCCGGGCCGATGTCGCGGACGGCGCCGGTGCGCAGCAGCTCCACGACGGCGCGCACCCGCTCGTTCTCGGTGACCACGTGCCGGACCCGGCGGCGGGTCTCGTCGTCGCCGAGCCCGGCCAGCGCGGCGTCCAGCTCGCCGGGTGCGATGCGGCTCAGCGAGTCCACGCCGAGGGTCTCCGCGGCCGCCTCGCAGGTGGCCCGCCGGCGGGCGTACTGGCCGTCGGCCAGCGAGTGGTGGGCCCGGGTGTCCACGAGCAGGGTGACCAGCCCGGCGGTGGCCGGGTCGAAGGGGATGTGCTCGGTGCGGTCCGCGCCGACGTCGAAGAACAGCACCGTGCCGGCCCGGCTCGCGGACGAGGCCATCTGGTCCATCAACCCGCACGGCACGCCGACGAACCGGTTCTCGTCGAGCTGCGCCACCCGGGCGAGCTCCTCCGGTGCCAGCCGGTCGCCGGCCAGCGTGGCCAGCGCCAGCGCGGTGGAGCACTCGACGGCCGCCGACGACGACAGCCCGGCGCCGACCGGCACGGTCGAGTCCAGGGCGAGGTCCGCGCCGGCCGCCCGGTGGCCCCGCTCGGCCAGCGCCCAGGCGGCACCGGCGACGTAGCCGGCCCAGCCGGTGACCGCGCCGGGCTCGAGGCCGTCGAGATTGACCTCGACGGTCTCGCCCGGCTGCTGGCCGGAGACGACGCGGAGCCGGCCGTCGTCCCGCGCCCGGACCGCGACCTGGGCCCGTGCGTCGATGGCGAACGGCAGCACCAGGCCCTGGTTGTAGTCGGTGTGCTCGCCGATCAGGTTGACCCGCCCCGGGGCGCTGAACACGGCGTCCGGCGCGCCGCCCAGCACGCGCCCGAACAGCTCGGCGGCCCGCGGGACCGCACCCCCGGACGCTCGGGAGGACGGGTCGTCCGGGTCGGCGGCCGCTCCCGCGGCCGATCCGGTGGCCGATCCGGGGGCCGTCACCGGGCAGTGGTCGGCGCAGTGGCCGGTGCGGTGGCCGGTGCGGTGGCCGGCGCAGTGGCAGGAGCACTGGCCGCCCGGTCCTGCGCGAAGGCCCAGGCGTCGGCGACCATCCCCCGCAGGTCGCGCTCGGGCGTCCAGCCCAGCCGCTCGCGGGCCCGGTCGCCGGAGGCCACCAGCCGGGCAGGGTCGCCGCTGCGGCGCCGTGCCACCTCGACCGGGACGGTCCGGCCGGTGACCTGCTCGATGCAGGCGATCACCTGCCGCACCGAGTAGCCGCTGCCGTTGCCCAGGTTGCAGATCAGGTGCTCCCCGGGCGCGGCGGCGGTCAACGCGAGCACGTGCGCCCTGGCCAGGTCGGCGACGTGCACGTAGTCACGGATCGGCGTGCCGTCCGGTGTCGGCCAGTCGTCGCCGAAGATGCTCAGCCGCTCCCGCCGGCCGGCGGCGGCGTCCAGCGCGATCGGAATCAGGTGGCTCTCCGTGCTGTGCCGCTCGCCGGCGCCCCACGCGGCGCCCGCGACGTTGAAGTACCGCAGCGAGACGGCGGCGAGCCCGGTGGCCGTGCACTCGTTGCCGATCATCATGTCGACGGCCAGCTTGGTGGCGCCGTAGGTGTTCGTCGGCCGGGTCGGCGCCGTCTCCGGGATCGGGACCTCGTCCGGGTCGCCGTACACCGCGGCGGTCGACGAGAACACCAGCCGCGGGATCCGGTGCTCGGTCACCGCGTCGAGCACCGCCCGGGTGCCCATCACGTTGGTGTGCCAGTACAGCGCCGGCTGCTGCACCGACTCGCCGACCAGCGACTTGGCGGCGAAGTGCAGCACCGCGTCGAAACCGCCGCGGGCCAGCACGTCGCCGGTCCGGCCGATGTCCTCGCGGACCAGCTCGGCGCCGTCGGCGACGGCGTCCTCGTGGCCGGTCGAGCAGTCGTCCAGGACGACCACCTGGTGGCCCTCCTGCAGCAGCAGCCGGGTCACCACCGAGCCGATGTACCCGGCCCCGCCGAGCACCAGGGTCTTCACCGTCGTTCCTCCTCGTCGCGAGGGGTCTCCGCCCGCCCGCCCTGCCCGTCCCGCACGGGTCCGTCCGGTCCACCGCCACCCACGTCCGCGCCGCCCACATCCGCGCCGCCCACGTCCGCGCCGCCCGAGTCGGCGCCGTCCACGTCCGCGCCGTCGACCTCGGGCGCCGGGACGACGACCTGCCGCAGCCGCTCCGCGGCGGCCTCCGGTGCGATGTCGTTGATGAAGGCGCCCATCGCCGACTCGGAGCCGGCCAGGTACTTGAGCTTCCCGACCGCCCGCCGGATCGAGAAGATCTCCAGGTGCAGGCCCCAGTCGTCGCGGCCCTGCCGCACCGGCGCCTGGTGCCAGGCCGAGATGGCCGGCAGGGTGTCGGCGAACACGCCCTCCATGCGGCGCAGCACCTCCAGGTACAGCAGGGCGAGCGCGTCCCGCTCCGCGTCGTCGAGCGCCGCGAGGTCCGGGACCCGGCGGCGCGGGTACAGGTGCACCTCGACCGGCCAGCGGGCGGCGAACGGCACGAAGGCCGCCCAGTGCCGGTTCCCGGCGACCACCCGGGAGCCGTCGGCCAGCTCGCCGGCCAGCACGTCGTCGAACAGGTTGCGGCCGGTCCGGCGGCGGTGCTCGGCGACCGTGCGCAGCATGGCCGAGGTCCGCGGGGTGACGAACGGGTAGCCGTAGATCTGGCCGTGCGGGTGGGCCAGCGTCACGCCGATCTCGGCGCCGCGGTTCTCGAAGCAGAACACCTGCTCGATGCCCGGCTGCGCCGACAGCGCCTCGGTCCGGTCCACCCAGGCCTCGATCACCGTGCGCACCCGCCGCGGCGGCAGCCGCGAGAACAGGGCGGTGTGGTCCGGGGTGAAGCAGACGACCTCGCAGCGGCCGTTGCCCGGCGCCGCGACGAACGAGCCGCGGTCCTGCGGGTCCGCCGGCACCGGTTCGCCGGCTCCGCCGAACGACGGGAAGCGGTTCTCGAAGACCACCACGTCGTAGTCGGGCGACGGGATCTCGCTGGCGTTGGCCGGGGTCGACGGGCACAGCGGGCAGGCGTCGGCCGGCGGGTGGTACGTGCGGGTCTGCCGGTGCCCGGCGATCCCCACCCAGTCGCCGGTCAACGCGTCGTACCGGGCCTGCGACGCGGGCACCACGACCGGCAGGTCGCGGGGGTCGTCGAGCACGCGGACCGGGTCGGCGGTCTCGTCGAAGTACACGATCTCCCGGCCGTCGGCGAGCCGGGCGGGCAGCCGGTGCAGGTCCGGAGAGCGGAGGCTGGCGGTCACGGGGGCTCCTGCGTCGGCGGCGGCCGGGGGCGGGGTCACGACGCCCGCCCGCCGGAGGTGGCGGGGTCGGCGTCCGGGTCGGCGCCGGCCGGGTCGGACCGGGGCTCCGGCGTCGGGATGATGACCACCTCGCCGACCTGGTCGGCCAGCACGGCGGCCGCCTGCTCGTCCAGTCCCTCGTCGGTCAGCAGCGTGGACACCGCGCGCAGCGGCGCGATCTGCGCCAGCCCGACGACGCCCCACTTCGTGTGGTCGGCCACGACCACCAGCCGCCGGGCGGACTCCACCAGCGCCCGGTTGGTCTCGGCCTCCATGAGGTTCGGCGTGGTGAGGCCGGCGTGCTCGTCCATCCCGTGCACCCCCATGATCACCATGTCGACCCGCAGCGACCGGATCGCCTGCACGGCGATCGGCCCGACCAGCCCGTCCGACGGCGTCCGCAGCCCGCCGGTGAGCACGACGGTGAGGTCGGACCTGGAGTGCTGTTCGAGCACGTCGGCCACCTTCAGGGAGTTGGTGACCACCGTCAGGTCGGGGATCTCGGCCAGGTGGCGGGCCAGGGTCCAGGTGGTGGTGCCCGCCGTGATGCCGATGGCCATCCCGGGGCGGACGAGGGTCGCCGCCCTGGCCGCGATGGCCTCCTTCTCGAGCAGTTCCCGGACCCGCTTGACCTCGAAACCCGGTTCCACGGCGCTCGCGGTCTCCACCGCGGTCGCGCCGCCGTGGACCTTGGTGACCAGCCCCTTGCGGTCCAGGACGTCCAGGTCGCGGCGGACCGTCATGTCCGAGACGCCGAGCAGCGCCGTGAGTTCGGCGACCCGGACGCCGCCGGCACGGCGGACCTGTTCCAGGATGCGGGCCTGCCGCACCTGTGCCAGCACGGCCACCTCCGGAGCGCCGCATCCGGTACGCGGCATCCCGGACAGGATCGCACACCGTCCGACAACGAGCCCGGCCTCGGTGTGAGGTTCTGTGCGGATCCACAGCCGGTCGGCGCGAGGCCCGGGTGGGCGGCCGGGTCAGAGCACGGCGGTGCGGGCGCCGCCGCGGCGTTCCCGCAGCACGGCCGCCACCACGGTGAGCAGCACCCCGGCGACCGCCCAGGCCGCGAGGACGAGCAGCGGGCCGGTCACCGAGGCGCCCCCGAAGTAGGTGAGCTGCCGGACGGTCGTGGTCCCCGCGCCGTTGGGCAGCACCGGGCTCAGCGCCCGCCAGAACGGCGGCAGCACGGACGACTGGTAGGCGCCGCCGGCACTCGGGTTGCCCAGCACGACGAAGACCAGCACGGTGACGCCGATACCGATGACGCCGAACAGGATCTGGAACGCCATGGTCACCGTCGCCGCGGCCGCGACGACCAGCGCGCCGACCCAGGCCAGCGCCCAGAAGTGGCCGGTGAGCGCGTGCAGGGCGGTGTCCACCACGAGCGCGCCGCCGATGCCGGACGCGATGGCGTACGGCACCACCGCGCCGAGCCGGAACCACGCCCGGCGCAGGTTGGCCGGCCGGCTGCCGCGGGCGACGCCGAGCAGCGCCGCGAGGAGGTAGCCGCCGACGATCCACCCGATGACCAGGTAGAAGCCGGTGAGCCCGCGGGCGTCGCCGGGCTGCAGCGGCACGACGTCCTGCACCTGGACGGTCCGCTGCTGGGCCGCATCCACCCGTTCCACCACCGTCTGCACCGCGGTGACCACCGACGCGCCGCCGCCGGAGGCGACGAGCAGGGTGTCCCGGGTGCCGCCCGCGTCGTAGAGCAGCACCGCGGAGGTGTCGCCGCGGGCCAGCCGCGCCCGGGCGGTGGCCTCGTCCGGTGCGGCGCTGGCGTCCAGCGGGTCGCCGGCCAGGCCGTTGAGCTGCCCGACGAGCTGCGGTGCGGCCTGGGCCGGTGCCACGACGGCCACCGGCACCCGGTGCGGAGTGGGGGCGTGGAAGGCACCGACGTAGCTCAGGATGAACCCGAGCTGCAGGAGCAGCACGCCGACGACCAGGGCCACGGTGCGCAGGCCGATGGCGTCGCGGAGCTCCGCGCCGAGCGTCATCCGGGTGGCGTCGCCGGCCGCCGTCCGCGGGCGGTCGCCGGAGTCCCGGCGGCGATCGGCGACCGGACGTCCGGTCTCCTGGGCCTGGGCCTGGGACCGCGGAGGCCGGCCCTGAGCGGGCGCGCCCCCCGGGTACTGCGGGTCCTGCGGGCGGGGCCAAGGCTGCTGGGCGCGCGGGTCCGGCCGGTACTGCAGTCCCTCGGGCCGGAACTCCGCGGTGTCGGGTCGGTACTGCTGTCCCTGTGGCCGGTACCCCGCGGTGTCGGGTCGGTAGTGCTGCTGCCGGGGATCGGCCGCCGGCCGGGGCTGGGAACCGGCGGGACCGCGGTGTCCCCAGCCACCTCCGGGTGCACCGGACCCGCCGGGCTGCGGCGTCCGCCCGGTCCCGGGCTGCGGCGGGTGGCCGGCCGGGCGGTCCGTGCCCGCTCCCCGCGACTGCCCCCCGGTACGAGGTCCGCCAAGCCCCCCGGTCGGAGGTCCGGCCTGCGATCCGGTGCGAGGTCCGGCCTGCGACCCGGTGGCGGCTGCGGCCGGCGACCCGCTCGGCGGTGTCCCCGGTGTCCCCGGTGTCCCCGGTGTCCCCGGTGCGCCGGGCGGCGGGGGAACGGCGGCGGGCCGGCCGCTGGGCGGCCGGCCCTGGTCGTCGCCGGAACGTGCCGAGGGGTCCTCCGGGTTCATGCGGTCGATCTTCGCGCACGTCCGGCGGCCCGTCCCGGCCGCCGCGCGATCAGGAGTCCCAGATCGGGCCGAAGGCCGCGACGCCCCGCTGGTGCAGCTGGCTGACCACCCGCAGCGTCGTCCTCTTGTTGGAGATGACGATGACGGCCTCGGCGCCGGCGGCCATCGCGGTGCGGTAGGCCAGATCCGCCAAGTCCGGCTTGCCCTGGGCGTCGGTGTCCCACAGCACGGCGTCCGGCTGGGCCGCGAAGATCTCGCCGACCAGCTCCCGGCCGTACGTCCGCTCCGGGTTCCGGGTGACCCAGACCAGCTGGGCGGGAGTCTCGTCGTTGAGCAGGTGCGGCAGGCACGGCGCGATCCCACTGCCGGTGGCCACCCACACCACCTTGGTGAACAGCCGGGCGACGGTGCCGACGCCGGTGGTCGGGACGCCGCGCACCCACACGTGGTCGGGACGGTCGTCGATGAAGCGGGAGGTCCAGTCGCCGGCGCGGGAGACGGCGAGCCGGTAGCCGGTGCCCTCGCGGGCGGTCATATTGGCGAAGGCGTGCCACTCGCCGAGCGGCCGGCGGGCGATCCGGCTGGCCGACCCGGTACGGATCCGGATGCCGCGGTCGATAGAGACCAGCGCGACGTGCGACGACGGGGTGACGACGTCGACCGGCACCCGCCGCAGCTGCAGCCAGGGGATCAGGGCGAATACGGCGACAGTGGCCAGGATCCAGGTGTTCGGGGAGACCAGCACCGAGTCGATCACCGCGGCCGGGCGGGTGGCGGCGACCAGCACGGTCAGCACCGCGAACAGCACCAGGGACAGCCAGCCGCCGTACCGGTGGGTGGCCTCGAAGGTGTCGTGGTGCCGCTCGCGCATCTGCGGGCGGGCGCAGACCGCCATGACGACCAGGTCGGCCACGATCGCGCCGGCCACGGCCAGCACGGCGATCCAGAGCCCGTCGCCGGAGCCGGTGAGGACGTGCTCGCCGACCAGTGCGGTGAACGCGGAGAACCACAGCACCGCCGCGATGGCGCAGCCGACGTGGACGCCGGCGGTGACCTGGTAGACCCGGGCCAGCGCCACCCGGACCCGCAGCGGCCAGCGGGTGGGGGCCGACGTCGCGGCGGCGAAGACGAGGTTGACGAAGTACTGCTGCCGCACCAGCGCCGCGATCCCGATGTCCACGGACGCCGCGGTGATCGTCGCGGTCAGCGCGGTGGCCCAGGACGGTGCGGTCGCCAGCAGGACCACGGCGGCGGCGGCGTTGAGCGCCAGCACTGCCAGCAGCAGGTGACGGAACGCCACGAACGCGGGACGGGTCGAGACGTGCGGCCGGGTCGCCGGCGCCGCGCCGACCGCCGCTGCCGCAGGCACCTCGCGGACTGCCGGTGCGGCCTCCGTGGCCGGTGCAGGCGTGGAGACCGCTGCGGCTGGTGTGTCGGTGATCAGTGCGGTGCTCATGGCGTCCACCTCGACGGGCCCCGCCCGGCCGATCCGGGCTACAGCAGGAGCCTCCGTCCGGCGCGACCCGGTCCCTGTCGTCCGGGACGGCGATCCGGAGGAGGAACCGCGCTCCACCGATCGGCGGACAGGACGGTGCCGCCGGTGCCGCCGATCCCGGCTCGGAACGCGTCACCGGGGCGACCGGCGTCGTCCGGGCGTCGGGCACCGACCCCGGTGGGCGGCCGACACGTACGGCGCGCTGGATGATCAGGTAGACGATGGCCGGCACCACGACGCCGCCTGCCACGTCGCCCACCACATCGACCCGGCCGAGGAGTCGCTGCCCCGATGACGCAAGCCCCCCACCCGCTGCCCGACGACGAGTCGCTGGCCGAGGCGCTCGACTACGCCGGCCGGTACCTGGAGTTCCAGCAGCGGTACCAGCGCGTCCCCGGTGTGCAGGTCGCGGTCTTCGCCCGGGGCGGCGTCCGGTTGTCCGCGGCGTTCGGCCTCGCCGACACGGCGTCGGGCACCGCACTGACCACCGGCCACCTGTTCCGGATCGCCTCGCACTCGAAGACCTTCACCGCCACCACGGTGCTGCAGCTGGTTGAGCAGGGCCGGCTGCGCCTGGACGACCGCGCCGCGGCCTGGATCCCGGAGCTGGACGGCCACCCGGCCGGCGACTGGACGGTGCGGGAGCTGCTCAACCACGCCGCGGGTGCCGTCCGGGACGGGACCGACGGCGACTTCTGGCAACTGCGGCTGCCGTTCCCCGACCGGTCCGGCCTGCTGGACGTGCTGCGGTCGGCGGGGGCGGCGGTGCTGGAGCGCAACGAGCGCTTCAAGTACTCCAACATCGGGTTCGGGCTGCTCGGGATGGTCGTCGAGGCGGCGTCCGGCAGGACCTTCGCCGACCACGTCCGCGACGACATCGCCGGCCGGCTGGGCCTGGCGGACCTCGGCGCGGAACTCGACCCGGATCGGGCAGGGGAGTACGCGACCGGCTACTCGGCACTGTCCTACGCGGACCACCGCGTGGCCATCGACCACGTCGACACCCGGGCGCTGGCCGCGGCCACCGGGTGCTGGGCCACGGCCGAGGCGCTGGTGCAGTACTTCGCGGCGCACTTCCACGGGGACGAACGGCTGCTCACCGACGGGTCCAAGCGGCTGCTGCACCGCGGCTGGTGGCCCGTCGACGGTGAGAAGGACGCCCGGTACGGCCTCGGCTTCTCCCTGCGCGCCATCGGTGACCGCTCGCTGCCCGGGCACGGCGGCGGCTACCCCGGACACATCACCAACTCGGTGTTCGACCCGGAAGCCGGCTTTGCCGTCTCCGTCCTGACCAACGCCATCGACGGTCCCGCCCAGGCGTTGGCCACCGCCGTCGTGCAGCTGATGGACCTGGCCGGGCGGGAACCGCGTCCGGCGCCGGACGGCCGGCTCGACGGGTTCACCGGCCGGTACGCCTCGCTGTGGGGCGTGGTCGACATCGCCGTGCTCGGCGGTCGGCTGTACCTGCTCCCGCCGTCCGCCGCCGACCCCACCGACCACGCGGCCCCGCTCGACGTGGTCGACGACCGCAGGCTGCGCATCGCGGGCGGATCCGGTTTCGGCTCCTACGGCGAGGAGCTCGTCTTCGACGTCGACGCGGCCGGATCGGTCCGTTCCGTGCGCGCCGAGAGCGGCATGACGCGCTGGCCGATCGACGCCTTCCCGCTGCTGGACGGCGACCGCGTCACGGTGCCGACGCAGCAGGGAGCGGGCTGAGCCGACGGAGCAGGGCGCGCGAGGCCGGCCTGCCGTGGCCGGTCCGGTGCAGCACCGCCGACCTGGTGCGACTTCGGCCGATCGGCCCCGCCGGATGCCGGCCGCAGGCTAGCGTCGGGCGTTGCTCCCGGCGTTCGAGACCAGAGGACCACCATGGCGACACGGCTCGACGGCCGGGCACCGGGCAACGCCGGCACCGGTCCCGCGGAGCGGGACCTGCCGCCGCTGCTGACCGGGATCCGGTTGCGCCTGGCGGGCGGGCGGCTGTCCCCGTTCCACCGGGTGCTGTGGCTCATCGCCGCCGCGAACGTCGTGTTCGGCGTGGTCTTCCTGCTGACCCGGCCGTCGTGGAACCTGTG
Source organism: Nakamurella endophytica (assembly GCF_014646215.1). GTDB lineage: Bacteria > Actinomycetota > Actinomycetes > Mycobacteriales > Nakamurellaceae > Nakamurella > Nakamurella endophytica. The sequence continues at coordinate 83,926 of NZ_BMNA01000003.1, read as the reverse complement.
GCTCGGCGGCCTGCTGACCGCGGCCAGCGTCGACATCGGCCTGGCGGCGCTGATGCGCCAGCAGTACTTCGTCAACGCGCTGTTCTCCGTGGCGACCTCGGCCCCGCTGCGCTGGCCGCTGCGGATGCGGGCCGCCCTGGCGCAGGTGCACCACCTGCCGGGCGGGGTGCACGTGGGGGCCGCCACCTCGGCCACCGTGTGGTTCGTGGTCTACGCGGTGTGCGTGGTCGTCACGCCGCCGCCGGCCGCCGGCAGTGCCCAGCACGTCGCCATCCTCGCCGTCGTCGTCGCCATCGCCCTCGACCTGCTGGCGATGTCCTGGTGCGCCCGCCCCGCGATGCGGCACCACCACCACGACCTGTTCGAGATCACCCACCGGTACGGCGGGTGGCTGTCCATCGCGTTGTTCACCGCGCTCACCGTGCTGCACGCCGCCGCGGACGTCGGACCGGCCGGCAGCGACATCCTGCGGTCGCCGAACACCTGGATCCTGGCGGTGCTGTTCGTGTTCGCCGCCATCCCGTGGCTGCAGCTGCGCCGGGTACCGATCACCATCACCGAGCCCTCGAACCACGTCGCCCTGGTCTCCTTCCGGCACGGCCGGGTCCGCGTCGGATCGGCCAGCAGGATCGCGCGCCACCCGCTCGGCCAGTGGCACGCCTTCGCCAACATGACGACGCCCGGTCAGCAGGGTTTCCGGATCGCGGTGTCCCGCGCGGGCGGTTGGACCGGCGACTTCATCGCGGACGCGCCGGCACACGTGTGGACCCGTGGCGTTCCGACCACGGGTGTCGGTTCGGTGAGCCGGCTGTTCACCAAGGTCGTCTGGATCGCCACCGGCAGCGGCATCGCGCCGGCCCTGCCGCACCTGCTCAGCGACCCGACCCCGGCCCGCCTGGTGTGGGTGACGCGCAGCCCGGAGCGGACCTACGGCGCCGGCCTGGTCGGCGAGATCCTGGCCGCCCAGCCCGATGCCGTGCTGTGGAACAGCGACGAGAAGGGCAAGCCCGACCTCAGCGTGCTGGCCTACCAGGCCTACCGCGACTTCGGCGCCGAGGCCGTCATCTGCATCTCCAACAAGGACGCCACGCTGCGCCTGGTCACCGAGCTGCGCCGGCGCGGCGTCCCCGCCTACGGTCCGATCTGGGACTCCTGACGGCGCAGCAGGTCCGGCGCCGCGCGCGCCGACACCCGCGACTCGGTGGTTCGGTCCGGTGGGCAGCAGCCGGTGCCGCTCCGACGTGGATTTCCCGCCGCCGGCGAAGACCCCCACCGGACCGGCCGGTGCGCCGGGCAGGATGCTCTGCATGACGACCACCGGCAGCCCCGACGCCCGCACGAGCGCGACCGAGCCCGTCCGCCAGCGACTCCTCGGCCTGATCGGCGGGATGAGCTGGGAGTCGACGGCGCAGTACTACCGCACGGCCAACGAGCTGGTGCGGGACCGGCTGGGCGGCTTCCACTCGGCGCGGCTGGTGCTGACCTCGGTGGACTTCGCCGAGATCGAGGCGCTGCAGGTCAGCGGCGACTGGGACGGCGCCGGACCGATCCTGGCCGCCGAGGCCGCGCGGCTCGAGGCCGCCGGCGCCGAGCTGCTCCTGCTGTGCACCAACACCATGCACAAGGTGGCCGACCGGATCGAGGCCGCGGTGTCCGTCCCGCTGCTGCACCTGGCCGACACCACCGCGGCAGCGGTGCGCGCCGCCGGGCTGACGACCGTCGGGCTGCTGGCCACGGCCTTCACCATGGAGCAGTCCTTCTACCGCGACCGGCTCGCCGCGCACGGCCTGCAGGTGCTCGTCCCCGAAGCGGACGACCGGGCGGAGGTGCACCGGATCATCTACGACGAGCTGTGCCAGGGCAGGTTCCTGCCCGAGTCCCGCCGCACCTACCAGCAGGTCATCGACCGGCTGGTGGCCGCTGGCGCCCAGGGCGTCGTCCTGGGCTGCACCGAGATCGAGCTGCTGATCGGCGCGGAGGACAGCCCCGTGCCGGTGTTCGCGACCACCCGGCTGCACGTCGAGGCCGGGCTCGCCGCGGCGCTGGGCGCGGTGGACTGATCGGCGGACGCCGCAGTCGGTCCGTCACCTGCTCGTGGAGCCGGCGTTCGGCCACGGTGTCCGGCGTGTCGCTGCGGCCCTGCGCGCGTTGCCCGCTCCGGCCGCCTCGGTCCCGATGGCGGCCACCCTGAGGGGCCGACCCGTCGGCGAGATCCCGCCCGACCCACGGATCCACGGGCCGGACCGCGTTCCCGTCCAGTACGGCCGGCCGGCGCGGCCCGGTCAGTTCATCGAGCAGGCCGGCGGGTTCGGAACCATGGAGTGGACGGTGCCGGCCGGGACGAAGCCCAGCTTGCCGCCGGTCGCGATTCGGTACCACATCGGGTTGCCGGACAGGCTCTGCCCGCGCGCCCAGCACTGGAGGTACACCTCGGTGTCGGCGCGGAGGTCGACGTGCACCGGCGTGGATCGATCGGTGGGCAGCATGTACGACGTCGTCGTGGTCTTGACGACGCCGGTCGGCTCCCGGTCCGCGGCGGCGGCGGCGGTCGCGGTTCCGACGGCCAGGATCCCGAAGGCGGCGGCGGCAACGGCGGCGAGAGTGCGCATGACGGAACCTCTTCCTCTGGTCCGGCCGGGCGGGTCCCGGTCGGTGCCGGGTCTCCCCGGTGCTGTGACCAGTCTCGGAGCGACCGGCGCGCGGCCCCGTCCACCGATGAACCCCTCCGTCGAGGGATCGGGGATCCCCTGATCGGGGGACGGGCGCGTCCCGCCCGGTGCGGCGCCCGCCCGGTGCAGCGCCCGCTTGCTCCAGGGCTGTCGCTGGAGGGCGGCGAGCAGCGCACCGCGATCACCGGACGCCTGCACCCGCCAAGCTCGTGCACCGACCCGCTGTCCGACCCGCCCGATGCGCCTCCGGCGGTCGAGGCTCAGCGGTCGCCGCCACCGTCGATCGGGATCTTCGTCGCCCCGCCGTTGACGGTGCCGTGGTCGGCGGCCACCGCGGCGACCGAGCCTGCAGGGGTGACGGCCTGGCCGCCGAGCCGGGCGAGCAGGGCCTTGAGGTCGACGCCGGTCAGGTCGCCGGCGATCTGCATGCCCTGGGTGACGCCGCTGGCCACCGACCGGCTCAGCGTGCCCGGGCCGTCCGCCGAGATGACCGTCATCTTGTCCACCGAGGACAGCGGCGCGGCCGCGGCCTGCACGATGTCCGGCAGCACCTTGACGAGCAGGTCGAGCACGGCAGCCTCGCCATAGGTCGCGAACGCCTTCGCGCGCAGGTCCATGGCACCGGCCTCGGCCTGGCCCTTGGCGGTGATGGCCGACGCCTCCGCGGCGCCCTCCCGCTCGACGGCCTCGGCGACGGCCTGCCGGCGCAGCCGCTCGGCCTCGCCCTTCTTGGCGCCCTCGATGGCTTCCGCCTCCGCCAGCGCGGACCGGCGCGACCGCTCGCCCTCACCGGTCAGCCGCGCCTGCTCGGCCGCCGCCTGTGCCGCGGCGATCGTCGCCTGGCGGTCGGCCTCGGCGCGGGCGATGGTGGCCTGCTGCTCGGCCTGAGCGCGGGCGATCGTCGCCGACTTGTTGCCCTCCGCCTGCTGCACGATCCGGTACCGGTCGGCGTCCGCGGGCTTGCGCACCTCGGTGTCCAGCTGACGCTCCTTCAGCGCCGCGGTGCGTTCGGCGACCTTCTCCTGCTCGGTGAGCACCCGCTGGTCCTGCGCCGCCTTCGCCAGCGGGCCCGCGGCCGCCGATTCGGCCTTGGCGGCGTCGATCTCGGCGGCGATCTGCGCCTGCTTCAGGGACAGCTGCCGGTTCGACACGGCGATGGCCTCCTCCGCCAGCAGCCGCTCCTGCTCGGCGGCCTGCCGGGCGCGGGCCTCGGCGATCGCGGCCTCCTTCACCACCCGGGCCGCCTCCGGCCGGCCCAGGTCGCGCAGATACGTTCCCTCGGCCTGAATGTCCTGCAGCTGGAAGGTGTCCAGCACCAGACCCTGTCCGGTCAGCGAGGTCTCGGCCTCCTCGGCAACCGCGGAGGCGAAAGCAGCGCGATCGCGGATGATCTCCTCGATGGTCAGCCGGCCGACGATGGACCGCAGCGCACCGGCCAGCACCTCGGAGGTGAACACGTCGATGCCGGTCTGCTGGTTCAGGAACCGCTGCGCCGCCGCCCGGATCGAGGTCTCGTTGCCGCCGACCTTGACGATGGCCACGCCCTCCAGGTCGCACTTGACGCCCTGCTTGGACACCGCGCCGCGGATGCCGACCGGGATCCGGCGGCTGGACAGGTCGATCGAGTGCAGCTTCTGGACCACCGGCAGCACGAAGACGCTGGCGCCCATCACCACCTTCTGGCCGGAGCTGTCGGTGGAGATCTCACCGGTGGACGAGGTCACCGCCCGGCCGCGCCGCCCGGTCACCAGGAACGCCTGGTTGGGTCCCGCGACCTTGATCCGGGACAGCACCAGCAGCACGACCAGCAGGACGAGCACGACGATGCCGCCGATGGCGATGACGATGGGGGACATGGGTCTCTCCGCAGCAGGGTGGTGATGGGGTCCGGTGACCGGTCGGTCACCGGGGGTCGGTGGCGGTCGAGACGACCTCGACCGAGGTGGCGGACGGCGTGCCGACGACGTACACCGGCGTGCCGGCGGGCATCGGGCCGTCGGCCCTGGCGTGGTACTTGAGCAGCTGCCCGGCGACCGACAGCCGGACCTCGCCGTAGCCGGCGGCCGGGATGGCCGTCACCACGACGCCCTGGCTCCCCAGCAGGTCGGTGTCGGTCAACGTCGGGTCCGTGCGCATGTGGAACAGCGCCGACGAGAGCCGGACCGCGCCGTAGGCCAGCGGGAGCGCGGCGACCAGACCCACCGCCGCGGCCAGCAGCGCCCGGCCGGCGGCGGGCCAGTCGCCGGGCACCAGGGCGGCGACGATGGCACCGACGAACCCGGCACCGCCGACGAGCGCGGTCAGGGCCGGCAGCGAGAACGGGCCGTCGGCGTCGGGATGGCCGACGTGCAACAGGTCGCCGAGCACCAGGGCCAGCACGAGCAGCACCAGCCCCGCCCCGCCGACGAGCAGGAACGCCAGCGTCACCGGCTCCATGCCCCCATCGCCCCTCTCGTGTGGCATCCGCACTGTAGGCCCGATCCGTCCCGCTCGTCCGAAGATCACCCGACAGTGATCCGAGGGCCGTGGGAGCTGCCGCGATGCCGGCGCCGCGGTGTCACTGCGCTGCCAGACTCGCCGGCATGAGCAGCGACACCGACCCGTCCGAGCGCCCGGCCGACCTGCGGCACGCGGTCGCCCGGTACGCCGACCGGCTGCACGGTGGGATCGGAACCGGGCACCACGTCGCGTCGCCGCTGGGTGCCTGGCTGCTGCTGGCGGTGGCGGCATCCGCCGAACCGGGCGCCGGGGAGCTGGCCGGCGCCCTCGGCATGCCGCCGGACCGGGCCGCGGCCCACGCCCGCGGGCTGCTCGCCGCACCCCCGACCGCCGTGGCGGCCGCGGCCGGGTTGTGGACCCAGCTGGATCCGGACCGGGTCGGACGCTGGCGGTCGCGGCTGCCCGCCACGGTCCCGGTCGGGCCGGTGCCCGGCCAGGCGGCGCTGGACGCGTGGGCCGCAGAGCGCACCGGCGGGCTGGTCGAACGGTTCCCGGTGCAGGTGGACGCGACGACCGTGCTGGTGCTGGCCACGGCGCTGGCCACCCGCATCGCATGGTGGTCGCCGTTCGACACCGCGCCGGGCGCCGAGCTGGGCGGCCCGTGGGCGGCCCGGCTGCGGCACGTGCTGCGCACCCCGACCCGGGGACACCACTGCTGGATCGGCACGCACCCGGTGGCCGGGGACGTCGCCGTGCACGGCACGACCGGGGACGGGCTGCGGGTGACCTCGGTGATCGGCGCGCCGGACGTACCGGCCGCCGCCGTGCTCGCCGCGGCGCACGACGCCGCCGCGGGGTCCCTGCCGGCCCGGTCGCTGTTCGACCTGCCGCTGGGCGACGGGCCGTGCTGGACCGTCACCCAGGACCCGACCGGACCGTCCGGCGAGCAGTGCACCGCGCTGCTGCCGGCCTGGTCCGCGAACTCCCGGCACGACCTGTCCCGCCCGGAGCTCGGTTTCGGCGCCGCCGCCGCGGCGCTGGTACCGGAGGTCGACCGGTGGACCGCGGCGCAGGCGGCGGTCGCCCGGTACGGCCGCCGAGGGTTCGAGGCGGCGGCGGTCACCGGCATGGCGGTGATGATGAGCGCCCGCGTCGAGCAGTCCGGTCCGCGCCGCGACGCCGTCCTGCGGTTCGGCCACCCCTATGCCGTCGTCGCGACCGTCACCGATCGCGGTCCCTGGCACGGCCTGCCGGTGTTCTCCGCCTGGGTCGCCGAACCCGAGGACGCGGACGACGCGGAGACCGGACCGGGCCCGCGGCGATGACGGAGTGAGGACGCGGCGAGGACGGGGCGGGGACGCGGTGAGGACGGGGCGAGCGGCGGGGCCAGGATGACCGGGTGACCGCGACCCCGCCGCCGGCCCGCGCCGTGCTCGACGCGCTGTCCTACGCCCGTGGCCGGACCGTGCTGGTCGCCGACGAGCCGGGGCCCGGGGTGTGGGTCGGGGCACCCAGCGTCGCGGTCGACGGCGACCGGTTCCTGCTCGCCTACCGCGAACGACGACCGGGGGACCGCGGGCAGGCGGTCGTCGTCGCCGGGTCGACCGACGGGCAGCGGTGGACCCCCCTCGCCCGGCTGCGCCGCGAGGACCACCACTGCGACTCGCTGGAGCGCCCCTGCCTGGTCCGGACGGACGCCGGACGGTGGCGGCTCTACCTGTCCACGGCCACCCCCGGGACCAGGCACTGGCAGGTGGTGGCCGTCGAGGCCGACTCGCCGGCGGACCTGCCCGGGGCGGAGCCGGTCGTCGTGCTGCCCGGCGACCCGGAGCGGCTGGCCGTCAAGGACCCGGTGATCCGCCGCGACGCGGACGGCTGGCACCTGTGGGCCTCGTGCCATCCCTTGGAGGACCCGGACGCCACCGACCGGATGCGCACCGACCACTTCGTCAGCGCGGGCGGGCTGTCCTGGACGGCGCGCGGCACCGCGCTCGCCCCCGCCGCGACGGGCTGGGACCGGCGCGGCGTCCGGTTCACCGCCGTGCTGCCCGTTGCGGACGGGTTGCTCGCCCTGTACGACGGCCGCGCGGACGCCGCCGAGAACTTCGAGGAGCGCACCGGCGCGGCCCTGGGTGCCGGCGCGGCAGCGACCTTCGAGCGGCTGGCCGGCCGGCCGGTGCTCGTCTCGCCGCACGGCCGCGGCGGCCTGCGCTACCTGGACGCGGTCCGCGGACCCGACGGTGCGCTGCACGTCTTCTACGAGTCCTCCCGCGACGACGGCGGGCACGAGCTGCGCCACCAGGTGCTGCCCGGACCGGGGTGGTGACCACCCGGCGGGTGGGTCGCCGGCCGCCGCCGGGGATGATGTCGGGGTGAGAGCTGCGATCTTCCAGTCCCCCGGGTCCGTCGTCACCCAGGAGGTCCCCGACCCCGGCGTGGTGCTGCCCACCGACGCCGTCGTCCGGGTCACCGCGTCCTGCATCTGCGGATCGGACCTGTGGCCGTGGCGCGGCATCAACAAGCGCGGCGAGGGCCGGATCGGTCACGAGTTCCTGGGTGTCGTCGAGGAGACCGGCGACGAGGTCTCCGGCATCCGCACCGGCGACCTGGTCATCGCCCCGTTCGTCTGGTCGTGCGGCGAGTGCGTGCACTGCCGCGCCGGGTGGACGACGTCCTGCCTGGTCGGCGGCGGGTACGGCAGCGACGACCGGGACGGCCACCTGGTCGACGGCGGTCAAGGCCAGTACGTGCGGGTCCCCCGCGCCGACGGCACCCTGGTGGCCGCGCCGGTGGCCCCGGACGACGCGCGGATCCCGGCGCTGCTGACGCTGTCCGACGTCATGGGCACCGGGCACCACGCCGCGGTGTCGGCCCGGGTGGCGCCGGGCGGCACGGCCGTCGTCGTCGGGGACGGGGCCGTCGGGCTCTGCGCGGTGCTCGCCGCCCGCCGCCTCGGCGCCGAGCGGATCATCGCCCTGTCCTCCCACGAGGACCGCGCCGCCATCGCCCGCACGTTCGGCGCCACCGACGTGGTCGCCGTCCGCGGCGAGCAGGCCGTCGCCCAGGTCCTGGAGCTGACCGACGGAGTCGGCGCCGACAGCGTGCTGGAGTGCGTCGGGATGACCGCGTCCTGGGACACCGCGCTCGACGTGGTGCGACCCGGCGGCACGGTCGGGTACGTCGGCGTGCCGGCCGGCGTCGAGGGGGGCCTCCCGCTGCGCAAGCTGTTCGGCCGGAACATCACCGTCGCCGGCGGCGTCGCCCCGGCCCGCACCTACCTGCCGGAGCTGCTCGAGGACGTGCTGAACGGCACCATCGACCCCGGACCGGTCTTCACCTCCGAGGTCGCGCTGGAGGACATCGCCCAGGGCTACGACGACATGGACCAGCGCCGGTCGATCAAGGTGCTCGTCCGGCCGTGAAGGCCGTCCGGTACACCGCCGCGGGCGTGACGCCGGAGCTGGTGGAGATCGACGAGCCGCGGTGCCCGGACGACGGCGTCCTCGTCCAGGTGCACGCGACCGGCGTCTGCCGGTCCGACTGGCACGCCTGGGTGGGTCACGACCCGGTGCCGCTGCCGATGGTGCCCGGGCATGAGTTCTCGGGCGTGGTGGCCGCCGTCGGGCCGGAGGTCCGCCGCTGGTCCGTGGGCGACCGGGTCACCGTGCCATTCGTGCTGGGGTGCGGGCACTGCGAGTTCTGCCTGGCCGGCGACGGCCACGTCTGCCCCACCCAGGAGCAGCCCGGGTTCACCCGCGACGGTTCGTTCGCCGAACTGGTCGCGCTGCCCCGGGCGGACTTCAACCTGGTGGCGCTGCCGGCGGAGGTCGGCGACCTGGCCGCCGCCTCGCTCGGCTGCCGGTTGGCGACCGCCTACCGGGCGCTGACCGTGCACGGCCGGCTCCGGGCCGGCCAGTGGGTGGCGGTCTTCGGCTGCGGCGGCGTCGGGCTGTCCGCGGTGATGATCGCCGTGGCGCTGGGCGGCCGGGTCATCGCCGTCGACCCGGACCCGCGGGCCAGGGCCGCCGCCGCGGACCTCGGCGCGGAGCACCTGCTGTCCGACCCGGCGACCGCGCCCGACGAGATCACCGCGCTGACGGGCGGTGGCGCGCACGCGGCCGTCGAGGCCATCGGGCGGCCCGAGGTGGCCGCGGCGTCCGTCCGGTCCCTGCGCCGCCGCGGCCGGCACGTCCAGGTCGGGCTGCTGCTCGGCGACGACGCCTCGACCGCGTTGCCGATGGACCTGGTGGTGGCCCGGGAGCTGACCGTCGTCGGCTCGCACGGCATGCCGGCCGCCGACTACCCCGGCCTGCTGGCGCTCGCCGCCTCCGGTGCGCTGCGTCCGGACCGGCTGGTGGGCCGGGTCATCGGCCTGGACGAGGCCGGCGCCGCGCTGGTCGCCGCCGGCGGGCGGCCGGTCACCGGCGAGCCGGGCAGTGCCGCGACGGCCGGCCGGCCGGGGATGACCGTCGTGGACGTGGCGACCTGGGTGGCGTCCGCCGCGTCCGTCGCGGGCTCTGACGGCGTCCGGCGCTGACTTCCGCCCGGGATCCGGCGTGGAACTCGACGCAGCACCCCGGACGCGGACCGGCCCGCCGACGGAGGCGTCGGCGGGCCGGGAGGTGCTGGGACCGGAATGGTCAGGACTCGTCGGTCGAGACCGCTCCGACCTTGGTCTCCTCGTCGGTGAGCTCCTCCGCGCCGGCCTCGCGGGCGGCGTCGCGCTCCGTCCGCTCCTGCTCGGTGACCAGGGAGCCGGAGGCGTTCTCCAGGTGGGCCCGGATGAACCAGTGGAACTGCTCGAGCGAGTGCAGGTGCCCGATGAGCATGTCGTTGCTGACCGGGTCGGCCTCCTCGACGGCCTCGGCGGCTTCCCGGTGGCCGGACACCACGCCCTGGTACACCAGGTCGAGCGCGCCGAGGTGGGCGATGGCGTCGCCGCGGCCGATCGAGTAGTCGTCCCAGCTGCGCTCCTTGACCAGGGCGCCGGGGGTGCCCCGGACCGGGGAGCCGAGCGTCGCGATGCGCTCCGCCGTCTCGTCGACGAACCCGCGGACCGCCTCGACCTGTGGGTCGAGCATCTCGTGGACGGCGATGAAGTGCGGTCCCACGACGTTCCAGTGCACGTGCTTGAGGGTCAGGGCCAGGTCGTTCAGGGCGTGCACCCGCTCCTGCAGCACCTCCGCGACCTGTGCCCCCTCCTTGGGATCCAGGGTCGGGACGGTGAAACGGGGCAGCCGGGTTCGGCGCGCCATGCGTGGCTCCTCTCGTCGTCGGATGATCGCTCCCGACGGTACCCAGTCCCGTGCGGGGCCGAACCGTGCAGCGCGGAGCGGTCGGAGCGCGTCGGCTCAGCCGGCGACCGCGGCGGCCGGCCACCGGCCCGGCCCCGGCGCGGCGGGGGCGGCGGCCGTGGACACCGGCAGGAGCAGCACCGCCGCCAGGGTCCACAGCATGGGCAGGCTTGCGGCGAGCGCGGCCAGCGGTCCGGCGTCCGCGTAGTCGGTGAAGGGCAGGCTGAAGGCCCGGCGGACGTCGAACCCGAGCGCAGGGATGCCCGACACCACCAGCACCGCGGGGACGACGGCGCGGCGGGCCCGGCGGCGGACGTCGTGCAGCGACGCGCTGGGCGCCGCGACCGCGGCTTGCAGCATCCGCACCAGCCGGGTGGCGATCACCACCGCGGCCGGGATGACCCACACGATGTGGTGCACCCACGTCACCGGGCTGACCAGCGCGCCGAGCAGCCCGGTGAGGGTCACGGCGGCCAGCAGGTCGCCGGCGTCGAGGGCGCTGCGGATGCGAGGTACCGCCACCGCCAGGACCGCGACCGTGGCCGCCAGCCACAGCGCGCCGCTCGGCGCGCTGGGATCGGCCAGCCGGTGGAGCAGTCCGTTGAGCGACTGGTTGTCGGAGCTGCCGACGAAGCCCACCCGGTTCGGGTCCCACACCAGTGATGTCCAGTACTGCCAGGTCTCGACCGGGGCGAACACGGCCGCCACCGCCGTGGCCCCGATCGCCGACAGCAGGGAGACCACGGCGGCCCGCCACTGCCGGGCGAGCAGGAAGTACAGCAGGAAGACGCCGGGAGTCAGTTTCACGCCATCGCCAAGCCGACGCCCAGTCCGGTCCACCGGCTCCGCCGCCGCCCCAGCACGAGCAGGTCACCGAGGACGAGGACGGCGAGGTACAGGTTGATCTGGCCGTAGGCCAGAGTCTGCCGGACCGGCTCCAACGTGAACAGTGCGGCCGTCGCCACACCCACCGTCACGGCCAGTCGGCCGCCGCGCAGGGCGAAGCGCTCGCGGACGCACAGGAGCACGGACAGTGCGGCGGCCGCCACGATCGCCGCCACGCTGAGCACGACCGTCGCGGGCAGACCGAGCAGCAGCATCGGCCGCATCAGGACGGCCGCCAGGGGCGGGTAGGTGAACCCCAGCGAGACGTTCACCGGGTCGTACTGGGCGTAGTCGTACAGGTGGTTGCCGTCCGCCCAGAACCGCACGGCGTTCCAGTAGATGGCCAGGTCGAACTGGCCGTGGTGCGGACCGGTGTAGTCGTGCGCCCACAGGTAGGCGAACAGGGCGGCGAGGACGACGCCCGCGGCTCCGACGGCGACCGCCCGCGGGCGTCCGGGGATCGTCGGCAGTCGCTGCAACCACGTCCGTCGGTGGACGGCGGGACGGGACGTGGTCGCGGGCATCGACGGCCATCGTGCCCAGGGCTGTGTTGGTCCCTGGTTGGCCGCGGGTCCGTGGTCCGACCGCCGCGCGGCGCGCACCGCCCGGCGGTCGAGGAGATCCTCGGCGTGGCACGGGGAGTCGGCTCCGTGCGGCAGGATCCGCAGCAGGGCGACCGCCGGAGCACGTGACCGGTCTCACGGCGCGGCGGGGACCCGGCGGCAGGAGCGGACCGGCGAGGCCAGAATGGCGGCAAGGGTTCGTGGCCCGGCGCCGCCGGCCGGCAGGAGGAGATCGCCATGCAGGACTCGACCGGCGCCAACGCGCAGGGCTACGGCGGCATGCACCGGCCGCCGGGTGCCGAGCCGGTGCCCGACGAGGGCGTCCGTGCCGACGAGGTGGATGCGGGGGAGGCCGAGGCGGAGGCGGCAGAGCTGGTCGCCGAGCGGTCCGAGGGCCCGGCTCTGTCGGACTGGACCGCCGAGGACGACCGGCATGCCGCGGCGGCCAGGGCCGCGCTGCCGGACCCGGACACCCGGGGCTGAGCCGGGCGGTACCTTGGCCGCGAGCGGCAGGGTGGCCGCAGTCGGGAGGACGCGGTGGCCAGGGTGCAGGAGCGGTTCACCGGTCGGGTCGCCCTGGTGACCGGCGCGGCCCAGGGGATCGGCGCCGCGACCGCCGAGCTGCTGGCCGAGCAGGGCGCCGCCGTGGTCGTCGCCGACCTGTCGGGTGAGCGGGCGTCTCGCACCGCCGCTGACATCTCGGCCGCCGGCGGCCGGGCCGTGGGCATGGCCGCCGACGTCGCGGACGCCGACTCGGTGTCCGCCATGGTGGACCGGGTCGTCGACGAGTTCGGCCGGCTGGACATCCTGGTCAACAACGCCGGCATCACCCGGGACGACCTGCTGCACAAGATGCCGCGCAGCAACTGGGACGCCGTGCTCGCCACCAACCTGACCGGCATGTTCCTGTGCTGCCAGGCGGCCGGCCCGCACATGGTGCGGGAGCGCTACGGCAAGATCGTCAACCTGTCGAGCCGGTCCGCGCTGGGCAACCGCGGTCAGGTCAACTACGCCGCGGCCAAGGCCGGCGTGCAGGGGCTCACCGCGACCTTGGCCATCGAGCTCGGGCCGTTCAACATCAACGTCAACGCGGTGGCGCCCGGGTACATCGCCACGGCGATGACCGATGCGACCGCCCACCGGGTGGGCTACGACCCGGCGGAGTACCAGCGGCTGGCCGCGGAGCAGACGCCGCTGCGCCGTGTCGGGCAACCCGGCGACGTGGCCGCGGTGATCGCGTTCCTGGCCAGCGACGAGGCCTCCTACGTCTCGGGGCAGACGATCCACATCAACGGCGGCGCCCGCTGAGCCGTCCGGGCCGCCGGCGTCCCCCGCGCCGACGGCACCACCGCCCCGCCACCCACCGACGAGGAGCCCGGAGCACATGGACTTCGCCCTGACCGACGAGCAGCGCGCGATCCGCGACACCGCCCGGGAGTTCCTGCGCAACGAGGTCATGCCGCTGGAGGCGGAGGCGCTGCGCCGGGAACGGGCGCACCGGCCCGGGCTGGAGCCGGACGAGCTCCGGGAGCTGCAGCTGCGGGCCAAGGCGTTCGGGTTCTGGGGGCTGTCCACCCCGGAGCGGTACGGCGGCATGGAGCTCCCCGCCGTCACGCAGTCCCTGCTGGCGACCGAGCTGGGCCGGACGTGGGTGCAGTTCGACTTCGGCGGCGAGGCCGACAACATCCTGTACCTGGCCGACGAGCGCCAGCAGCAGGAGTACCTCCTGCCGACGATCGCCGGCGACCGTCGGTCCTGCTTCGCGATCACCGAGCCGGGCGCGGGCTCGGACGCCGCCAACATCCGGTTGACCGCGCGGCGGGACGGCACGGACTGGGTGCTGGACGGCGAGAAGACCTTCATCACCGGCGGCGACCACGCCGACTTCGCGATCGTCATCGCCGTCACCGACCGGGACAAGGGCGTGCGCGGTGGCGGCACCACGGCGTTCCTCGTCGACCGCGAGATGGGCTGGCGGTCCGAGCCGATCCCGACGATGGGGGAGGGCGGCCCGGCCGCGCTGGTCTTCCAGGGCGTGCGGGTTCCCGAGCGCAACGTCCTCGGCGAGGTCGGTCAGGGCTTCCAACTGGGGATGCAGTGGATCGGCCGGGGGCGGTTCCTGATCCCGTCGCGCGGGCTGGGCATCGCCGAGCGGGCGCTGCAGATGGCCGTGGACCACGCGACGACGCGGACCACGTTCGGCCGGCCGATCGGGGACAACCAGGCCATCGCCTGGATGATCGCGGACTCGGAGCTGGAGCTGGAGGCCTCGCGCTGGCTGGTGCTGCGCGCCGCCTGGGGCATCGACCAGGGCGAGGACGCGCGGCACCCGTCGTCGATGGCCAAGCTGTCCGGCGCCACCATGGCGAACCGGGTCGTCGACCGGGTGATGCAGATCCACGGCGGCATGGGCTACACCCGCGAGCTGCCGATCGAGCGGTGGTACCGCCAGGTCCGGCTGTTCCGGATCTACGAGGGCACCGACGAGATGCAGCGGCTGATCCTGTCCCGCGACCTGCTGCGCGGGTACACCCGGATCGGCCAGTGGCTGCGGTGACGGAGCCGCGGGTCTTCGCCGGGCCGGACGAGCTCGCCGCCGCGGCGGGCGAGCGACTGGGCCCCGGCGAGGGTGTCGTGGTGTCGCAGGACCGGATCCGGGCGTTCGCGGACGCCACCGGGGATCACCAGTGGATCCACCTGGACGCCGACCGGGCTGCCGCCGGTCCGTTCGGCGGCACCGTGGCGCACGGCTACCTGACGCTGTCGCTGCTGCCGGTGCTCGTCCGCGGGCTGTACCGGGTCGACGGTGCGGCCCTGGTGATCAACTACGGGTTGGACCGAGTGCGCTTCCCCGCGCCGGTGCGGGCGGGCAGCACCGTGCGGGCGACCGCAGTGCTGGGCGCCGCGACACCGGTGGCCGGCGGCTGGCAGCTCGTCGCCACGGTGTCGGTGACCGCGGACGGGGCCACGAAGCCGTGCTGCGTCGCGGAGACGGTGAGCCGGTACCTCGCCGGCTGACCCGGTCGGCGAGCGGTTGCTCCTGCGGTCCGACCGCGCCGGTGCCGGGAGGGCGGGTCGGGCGACGCCGGCGCCGGCTCAGCGGCGGACGAACACCAGGTCGTGGATGGTCCGGCCTTCCGCGAGGCCGCGCCGTTCGAACCGGGTGCGGGGGCGGAAGTCCGGCCGCGGCGCCCAGCCCGGGTGCGCGTTGCGCAGGCCGCGGGCGGACGAGCAGACGGCGAGCATCTGCTCGGCGTAGGGGGTCCAGTCGGTCGCCAGCCGCAGCACGCCGCCGCGCCGGAGCCGCCCGGTCACCAGCTCGACGAAGTCCGGGGTGACCAGCCGGCGCTTGAGGTGGCGGGTCTTGGGCCACGGGTCCGGGAAGAACACCCACACCTCGTCCAGCGAGGCCGGCGCGATGTGCTGCTGCAGCACGTCGACGACGTCGGCGCGGAGCAGCCGGACGTTCTCCACGCCGGTCCTGGCCAGGTGGTGCAGCGTCTGGGCGACCCCGGGCTTGTAGACCTCCACCGCCAACAGGTCGATCCCCGGACGGGCGGCCGCCATCTCGGCCGTGGACTCGCCCATCCCCGATCCGATCTCGAGCACCAGCGGTGCCCGCCGCCCGAACACGGCCTGCGGGTCGAGGTGACCGGTGGGCCGCTCCAGCAGCCACCGGTCCCCCTGGCTGGCCCAGGCGCGACGCTGGACGTCGTTCAACCGCCCGCTGCGCGGGCTGAAGCTGACGATGCGGCGGAAGTGTGCCGGGCGGTCACCGAGGTCGACGGCCGGCCGGCCCTCGACGTCTCCGGTGACCGGGTCGTCGTCGACGGGACGGGTGCCGTCGGTCGGCGCGTCGGCGGGCTGCACGGTGGTCGAGGGTAGTCACCGGGCGCGGCGTGGGGCGTCCCGGGCCCGGGGAGGACGGGGGAGGGCGGACCGCACGCCGGGTGTC
The DNA here is from genome assembly GCF_014646215.1 of Nakamurella endophytica. Lineage (GTDB taxonomy): Bacteria > Actinomycetota > Actinomycetes > Mycobacteriales > Nakamurellaceae > Nakamurella > Nakamurella endophytica. Next base: position 68,121 of record NZ_BMNA01000003.1, on the reverse strand, counting down.
CGGCATGCCGGGTGTCCGGTCCGGTCGGGGTCAGGCGTCGCGTCGGCGGAGCACCACCGCGGCCACCGCCCAGAGCACCACCGCATAGCCGATGAAGGCGAGCAGCCCCTGCACCGGCGTCGGCCCGTTCGACGACAGCACGTCGCCGATGCTGGAGGCCCTGGTCGGCGAGACGAACGCGGCCCCGGCCTGGAACGGAAGCCACGGCTGGATTTTGGGTCCGACCGTCGGGATGATACCGATGAGCTGCTCGATGAGCAGCGGCCAGATCAGCAGGATGCTCACCGCTCCGGCGGACTGCCGCAGCAGCGTTCCGACGGCGACAGCGATCACCGCGGACACGGCGAACAGTGCCGCGAAGCCGGTGACCTCGCGCCAGACCTCGCCCTGCAGCACCAGCGAGCTGGGCGGGTCGGATGCCAGCGCCTTGCTGAAGAAGAAGGCGGCGAACGGGCAGATCACGCCGACGACCGCGCCGATGACCGCCAGCAGCACGGTCTTGGCCGTCAGCACCGAGGTCCGCCGCGGCGCGGCCAGGAACGTGGTCTTGAGCGTGCCGAAGCGGTACTCGGTGGTGACGGCCAGCGCCGCCATCACCATGAAGATGTCCTGTCCCAGCCCGACGCCGCTGAGGACCAGCCGCGGCTCGGCGTTCCGGCCGGCCTCGACGAGCCCGAACAGCAACGCGAACAGCAGGGAGGCGGCGAGCACCGCCGCCAGGCACCAGTACGGCGACCGGGTCGAGAAGAGCTTGATGCGCTCGACGGTCAGCAGGGACATCAGCGGGCTCCCGTCGGGGTCGTGTGGCCGGCGTGCGGCGGGGGCGGACCACCGGGCGGCCCGGCAGGACCGGCGGGGCCGGAGCCGGCCGGTGCGCCGGGATGCATCCCGCCGAACGGGCCGCCGGGACCGGGACCGCCGTAACCGGGACCGCCGTAACCGGGACCGCCGTAACCGGGACCGCCGGGGCCGGGACCGCCCGGCACCGCGGAGTGCCCGCCGTACTCGACGGCATCCCCGGTGAGCTGCATGAAGGCCTGTTCCAGCGAGCCGGTCACGCTGGCCAGCTCGTGCAGCACGATCCCGGCACGCCCGGCCAGCTCCCCCACCTGCTCGATCGGGCTCGCGGACACCGAGAGCGCACCGTCCTGCTCGCTGACCCGGATGCCCTGGCCGCGCAGCAGCTCCGCCAGCTGCGGCAGCTGCGGCGACCGCACCCGGACGGTGGTCTCGGTGGCGGCGGAGATGAACTCCTGGGTCGAGGCGTCGGCGATGAGCCGGCCGCGACCGATGACGACCAGGTGGTCCGCGGTGACGGCCATCTCGGACAGCAGGTGCGAGGACACCAGCACCGTCCGCCCGGCGGAGGCCAGCGACCGCATGAACTGGCGGATCCAGAGGATGCCCTCGGGGTCCAGGCCGTTCACCGGCTCGTCGAAGAGCAGCACCCGCGGGTCGCCGAGGATCGCGCCGGCCAGACCCAGTCGCTGCTTCATGCCCAGCGAGAACTTGCCCGCCGCCTTGCCGGCCACCGAGGACAGCCCGACGATGTCCAGGACCTCGTCGACGCGGCGACGCGGCAGCCCGTTCGAGGCGGCCAGCCAGCGCAGGTGGGACCGGGCGGTGCGGTTCGGGTGGATCCAGGTGGCGTCGAGCAGGGCGCCGACGACGGTCAGCGGGCGCTGCAGGTCGGCGTAGCGGCGGCCCTCGATGAGCGCCTGCCCGGACGACGGGTTGTCCAGCCCGAGGATCATCCGCATCGTCGTGGACTTGCCGGCGCCGTTCGGGCCGAGGAAGCCGGTGACGGTGCCCGGTCGCACGGTGAAGGAGAGATGGTCGACGGCGACGGTCTGGCCGTAGACCTTGGACAGGTCCGAGACCTCGATCATCGGCCGATCCTGTCACGTCACCCCTCCCGGGTGGGGCGAAGTCCGTCGACCGCGCGGCTCGACGCCGGTAACCACCCGGTCGGTCCACGAAGTGCCGGGGCGATCGCTGCAGGCGGTGACGGCGGTCGTCGCATCGACGTCCCGGGCGGCGCGGTGCGATGTCCGGGCGCTCGGCGCGGCGGCCGGCCCCGGTGCGGTCCTGGCCACCCAGCCACCGCTACCCCGGCCACCCGCGGCCACCGCGGCGACGCGAGTACTCGGACCCGCCCGGATCCCCCCGATGGCTCCTCGCCCCGGGTCGCCCGGTCGGTCCGGCGCCGTATCAGCGGCCGAGCAGCATCGAGACCCGGCTGCTGATCACCGCCGCTGCCACGATCACCGCCGCCAGCGCCGTGCCGGCCAGCAGCGCTGACAGGGGTCGGTGCGCCTCGCGTGGTCTGCGGTCGTGGCCGTGCAGCAGCAGCGATCGTGCCGTCGCGGACCGCACGGCATGGGCCTGCAGCACGGCTGCCGGCCGCGGCGGTATGCCTGCTCCGCCGCCCTGCGGCCCGGTCGCCACGCCGCCGCCCGTCGGTCCGGTCGCCACGCCGCCGCCCGTCGGTCCGGTCCCGAGGGCGCCGCTCGTCGGTCCGGTCCCGAGGGCGCCGCTCGTCGGCCTGGTCCCGACGCCGCCGCTCGTCGGCCTGGTCACGAGGCCCCCGCTCCGGGGCGGGCGGGGTCGACGCCGAGCACGACGGTGCCGAACCCGCGGCGGGTACCCGGTGGATCGGCCCGTGTCGGCCGCGGCCCGTTCCGTCCCGGCGGTCGGCCCGCCCCTGTCGGCGGAAGGCCTGCATCGGTCCCGTCGCCGGCCGGGTCGACCGTCACGCTGCGGCCCACGGACAGCACGACGTCGGTCACCGTGTCGGTCAGCGCGGCGTGGCCGACGGCGGACGCGACGACGACGGTCCAGGCCGTGCCGGGCAGCGGGACGAACAGCTGCAGCGTGGTGAGCCCCGTGCGCCGGCCGGTGTCCGGGGCGACGGCCGTGGTGCGGTCGGTGTGCAGCACGGCCGGCCCGGCCACGGCGGCGACGTCGCATCGGGTGCCGGTGCGCGGCAGCAGCCGGTGGACACGCGTGAGTGTCGCGGGCCGGTCGCCGCCGGCGACGGCGACGTGCAGCCCCGCCGTGGCGACGTCCCCGCCGGCCAGCCGCTGCACCGTCAGCAGGCTGAGCACCGCACCGGCCCGCTGGCACCGGGCGACCAGGTGGTCGAGGGCCGACACCGCGGAGCGGCGGTCCGCGGCCGGCAGCCGTCCGGCACCGAGCAGCCGGTCGACCAGCGCCTCGGCGCTGCGCCGCCACGTCGTCGGCGAGGTGTCCAACCGCGGCCAGTCGTCGGGCACCCGCAGCCGGACGGTCGGCGGTCCGGTCTCCCGCGGTCCGGTCTCCGGCCGGGAGACCGCGGCAAGGCCGGTCACACCGGACCTCCGGGCCGGATCGCGGGCGTCCCCGGGGCCAGAGCGGCGGCCAGCGCCCCGTCGGTCTCGGCGGCCAGCCGACCGATCCGGCCGCTGACCACGCCGAAGTCGCCGATGCTCTCGCCGAGCCGGCGCACGCTCGCCTCCCACTCGTCCCGGAACCGCTCCACCGCCACGCGGATGCGGTGCTGGTCGGCCGCCAGTCCGGTCACCTCGCCTGCGCCGTGCAGGCCGGAGCGGACTTCGTCGGCGACGGCGGTCAACCCGATGCCGACGGACTGCAGACCGTCGGGCGGGTACTGCGCGAACGGGGATCCCATGTCGCCTCCTGGGCCGTGCGGAGCGGTGGACCGGCGGCGCCGCGGCCGCCGCCGGTCGCTGCCGACGGTAGGAGGACCGGGAGCGGGGACGACGGAGTTGTCCACAGGCGGCGACCGGCGCGGTCGGTGTGCGGCACGATCGGTCCCCGGTCCGGCAGGCGAGACGACGGAGGTACCCGTGCGGCCGTTGGCGCGGATGCTCGGCGCCGTGTTCGCGCCCGGGCTGGGTGGGCAGGTGTCCCGCTTCCGGGCGGCCCAGTCGGCGGCCACCCGTGGGCAGGCCGTGCGCAGCGTCGCCGTCGTCGGGCTCGAGCCAGGGGAAGGACGCAGCACCGTCGTCGCCGTCGCGGCGGTGGCGGCCACGGCGTTCACCGACCTGTCGGTGACGGTGCTCGACGCGGTGGCAGCGGGCGGGCCGCGGCCGTCGGTGACGGAGTTGCTCGGCGGCGACCCGCAGCGGGCGGGGCTGGCCCGGTTGCTGCCGGAACCCGGCGAACCCGGCGGGCCGGTGTCCCGGGCCGCCGTGCGGGCGGCCCGCACCCCGGGTGCCGCGGTGCCCGTGCTCGGCGTCGGGCCGGCGGACGGCCCCGTCACCGCCACGGCGCTGCGGGCCGCGCTCGTCCGGTTGGAGCAGCGCACCGACCTGGTGCTGGTGGACACGCCGTCGGTGGCCAGCGACCCCGATCTGTTCGCCGGCGTCCTGGCCGTGGTGGAGCACGTCGTGGTGGTCGCCGGAGCAGGTGCGGACGCGGGCCACCGGGTGGCGGCCGTGCGGGACCGGATCGCACGCGGTCCCGCGCCCCTGGCGAACCGGGAGGTGTCCGTGGTGCTGGTGGACCGGGCCGGGCCGTCGCTCCGGCGCGGCCGGACGGATCCGTCGGCCACGGTGCTGCGCCGGGCGGCAGCGCTGCGGGACGGCCGGATCGACCGGATGGGGCGGGGCTCGGTCGTCGACGGGCTGGTGGTGGTGGCGACCCTGCTGCAGCGGGCGGGCGCGTCGGGGTCCTGACGCGGCGCCCGGCCTGCCGGTGCCTGCCGGTAAGCCGGTGCGGTCGGTGACCCCGGGGCCGGCGGTGCGGTCAGTCGCGCAGGGCCGTCGACAGCTCGACCAGGTCGCCGACGGACCAGTCCCAGTCGTCCCGGCCGTCCGGCTCCCCGTCGGGACGCCGGACGTAGGCGGTCCGCAGACCCTGCTCGGCGGCGGCCCGCAGGTCCCACGGGTGCGCGGCGACCATGACGACCTCCGCGGGATCGAGACCGAGCTGGTCCAGCAGGAAGCCGTAGACCTGCGGGTCCGGCTTCGTGGAGCGGACCATGCCGGCCGACAGCACCGCATCCCAGGTGATGCCCGCCGCCCTGGAGCAGTCGACGAGCGGCAGCAGCCCGGCGTTGGACAGGGCGACCACCCGGCACGTCCCCCGCAGCGCGGCGATGCCGCGGGCGCTGTCCGGCCACGCGGGCAGGCGCCGACCGACGGTCGCCAGCTCGCGACCGTGGTGCCGGTGGACCTCGGGTGCCACCTCGGCCAGCCCCTCGTCGATCAGGTCCTCCCACGGACGCCAGCCGGCCGTGCCGGCGGCGATCGCCGCCACGCGCGCGCTGATCCGGTCGAGCCAGCGGTCGACGAGACCGTCCGGGTCGTCGAGCCGGGCGTCGACCGCGGTGAGTGCGGCTCGGAATCCGCTGCGTTCGTCGAGGACCGTGCCGAGCACGTCGAAGACGGCGACCTGTGGTGCCACCGCCCCACCTTGTCAGGTGCCCTCGCGACGAGCGGGCCCGACCCCGGCGTGCGCGACGTGGCCCGAGTCCTCCCGGGACCGCCCCCGACGGCACCTGCCGGCGCTGTGGACAACCCCGACCCGGGCGCACCCGCGGCTCCTACGGTTCGCCGGTGACCTGCGCGGCGCCAGCCGGCCGCCGGAGGGGCACCCGAGCGAGAGGGGCTGGCCATGGGTCCGAAGTTCGCGGTCCGCGACGACGCCGTCAACCGGCACGCGACCCATCTGGAGACGGCGGAGGCGTCGATGAACGCACAGGCCGCCGCGTTCCTGGCCGCCGTCGAACCGCTGCCGGCCGAGTGGCGCGGCTCGTCCTACGCGAGCTGGAGCCGGCTCACCGAGGCGTGGAACGCCGCGGTCGCGGACCTCAACCGGGCGCTCGGTGCCATCCGGTCCTGCGTCCGCGACGCCGGAGGGCTCTACGACCGCTACGAGTCCCAGCAGACCGCCGCACTGGCCGCGGTGCACGGCGCCTCGGACTGGGACGGCGCGCGGTTCCGCTCCTGATCCGCTGCGGTCCGGCGATCGCGCGCCGTCCGGCCGCGCCGGTCGCCGGCCGCTCCACCCGGCGCCGGCCGCCCACCCGACCCACCCGAGCAGACCGAGGAGATCCACGATGAGCGTTTTCTCGTACAACGAGGCGACGGCCGAGGCCGCCGGCACCGACCTGGCCGGCGTCGTCCGTGGCCTCGAGGTCTCCCTGGCCGACCTCGGCGGTTTCGTCGCCGGAGTCCGCTCCCAGTGGGACGGCGACGAGCAGGAGACCTACGCGGCCGTCCAGGCCCGCTGGGACCGGGCGGCCGGGACCGTGCAGGAGATCCTCGGAGCCGTGACGCGGGCGCTGGAGTCCACGACCACGTCGGTGCGGGACATGCGGGCGCAGGTCCGGGGAGCGCTGTCGGTGCACTGAGTGGGCGGCGGTCGCCGGCCGGTCGGGCGTCCGCCCGACGACGCGCCCGGTCCCAGGCGTGGAGCGAGGCGGTCCTGCGCCGGACGGACGGGTCGGAACCGGCCGGGGTCCTCGGCCTGCCGCTGTCCGCCGGACGCACCCGCACGTCGGCGCCTCCCCCCGCCGGGACGGCCTGCGGCACGGTGGTCACCATCGAGGTACCGGGGACGACCACGCCGCCCTCGGCTCCCGATCGGACGCGCCGAGCGGAAGGCCAGGCAACCGTGACCGACACCGTCACCTACTCGATCCTCGAGACGCCCTTCTCCCTCTCCGGCTCCTGGCTCTGCCTGTCCCCGGTGGTGGCGGAACACCGCACGGAACGGGACGTCCACCTGGTCAGTCACCGGATCGGGCTGCACCCGGTGCTGGCGCTGAGCCCCCACCTCGACGGCCGCCGCGTCGACACGGAGATCGTCGCGACGCCGGAGTCCCTGACCTGGCGGGCGGACGGGGTCCGCATCGAGGCCGCCTTCGAAGCGGTCGACACGATCCGGATCCGTGGGCGCGGCGCGAGCCTGCACCTGGATGCGGCCACGTCGACGCTCACTCCGTTCAGCGGCTCCTACTCGTTCGTCGACCCCGTCGACGGGTCGCTGGTGCACACGTCGTACGAGACCGGACACCGGTACCGGATCACGACCGTGGCCGGGCGGACACACGTGTCGGGTGACCAGGCCCTGGGCAGCGCGGACCGCCGAGCGGTCGTCGCGCCGGACGGATCCGGTGACTGGGAGATCGCGATCGAGGAGTTCGCCACGTCGCGGGAGCCGTACGTACCCGCGAGCAGCTTCGACGAGGTCCGGCACCGGATCGGCGGCGAGTTCTCGCGGTTCCTCGACGACGTGGCCCCGTGGCGCAGCGACCGCACACCGGCCGCCGCCCTCGCGGCCTACGTGGTGTGGTCCGCGACCGTCGACAGCGCCGGCTTCCTGCGCCGACCCGCGGTCCTGATGTCCAAGCACTGGATGGACAAGGTCTGGAGCTGGGACCACTGCTTCAACGCGCTGGCCCTGGCCGGCGCGCGTCCCGAGCTGGCGCTGGGCCAGTTCCTCACGCCCTTCGACCACCAGGAGCCCGGCGGTGCGCTGCCGGACTCGGTGACCCACTCCGAGGTGCTCCACAACTTCGTCAAACCACCCGTGCATGGATGGGCGCTGCGGGATCTGCGCCGGCGGCTGCCCGGCGACCTCACCGCGGACACCCTGCACGAGGTGTACCGGCGGCTCTCCCGCTGGACCCGGTTCTGGCTCGACCGCCGGCGGGCGCCGGGCCACGCCCTCGCGCACTACCAGCACGGCAACGACAGCGGCTGGGACAACGCCACGGTCTTCGACGCCGCCAGAGTGGTCGAGACCGCCGATCTGGCCGCGTTCCTGGTGCTGCAGCTGGAGGTGCTGGCCGGACTCGCCGCCGAGCTCGGGCTCGTCGCGGACAGCGAGGAGTGGACCGGGCTGGCCGACGGGATGTTGCAGGCGCTCGTCGAACAGCTGTGGGACGGCGACCGTTTCGCGGCCAAGGACGCGACGACCGGAGCGCTGTCCCACGCCGACAGCCTGCTCAACCTCCTGCCCCTGGTGCTGGGGGAGCGGCTGCCGGCGCACATCGCCGGCCGGCTGGTCGCTCGACTGCCCGCCCATCTCACCGACTGGGGCCTGGCGACCGAGCCGGTCGGGTCCGCCCGGTACCTGCCGGACGGCTACTGGCGCGGACCGGTCTGGGCGCCGTCCACCGTGCTGCTCGAGGACGGCCTGCGGCGCGCCGGGTACGCCGAGCTGGCCGACGAGGTCGCCGACCGGTTCCTGCGGCTGTGCGAGAGGTCCGGCTTCGCGGAGAACTTCGACGCCGTCAGCGGCGCGGGGCTGCGGGACCGCGCCTACACCTGGACCGCGAGCGCCTACCTCCTGCTCGCCGGAGACCGGGAGGTCCGCGCCCGAGCGGCGGCCTCGCGGGGCTAGGGCGCGGTGCTGTCGGCGGCGCCCGGGTAGGCGAGCTGCACCGGCTGCGGAGGGCGCCCGCGGCGGGCCAGCAGCCCGCGGCCGGCCGGCTGCGGCGACAGGTGGACACCGGGGTGGATCGGCCCCTCCTGGCGGTCCCCGGACAGCAGCACGGCCGTGGCGCCAACGTCGCGCAGGCGCTGCAGCAGCGGTTCGTAGAGGGCCCGGCCGACGCCTCCCGAGCGCCGGCACACCACCAGGTGCAGGCCGAGATCCCGCGACTGGGGCAGGAACTCGATGAGCGGCGCCAGCGGACCCGGCCCCCCGGACCCCAGCAGGTCGAGGTCGTCGACGAGCACGTAGATGTCGGGACCGCTCCACCACGACCGGGCGCGCAGCACCGCGGCGGGGACGTCGTCCGGTGGTAGGCGCCGGCGGAGCTCGTCGGCCAGACCGAGCGCCATCCCGGCTGCCGCCTGCACCGTGCCGGCGTAGGCGCCGAGGTAGGCCTCGGGCACCGCGTCCAGCAGCGTCCGGCGCACGTCGACCACGGCGAGGACGGCCTCCTGGTCGGACCACCTCCGGGTGACCTCGTGGACCAGCAGCCGCAGGAACGAGGTCTTGCCGGCCTCGGCGTCCCCGACCACCAGCAGGTGCCGATCGGCGCCGGTCGGGTCCAGCAGCACCGGGCTCAGGTCGGTGGCGTCCACACCCAGCACGAGGCCGTCCGGGACATCGGGCCGGCCGGCCAGCTCGGCGAGGTCGACCACTGTCGGGACCAGCCGGACGGGCGGGACGGGCGGACCGGTCCAGGCGTCGGCGACCGCCGCGACCAGGGCGGCGGTGTCCCGCGGCCCGGTCGCCTCGCCCGGCGGGCCGCCGGCGACCACGGGCAGGGCCACCTGGGCCTGCAGGCCGCCGGCGATCACGCACCGGCCGGGCGTACCGGGTCGGACAGCGGCGGCGGACCTCCGGTCGACGACCGAGTCGCCCGGGTCGTTCAACCGGAACTCGATCCGGGTGCCGATCGCCGCCTGCAGCTGCATCCGCAGATCGGACCAGCGACCCGCGGCGACGACGACGTGGATCCCGTAGCCGGCGCCCCGCGCGGCCAGCTCCTGCACCGGCTCGACGAGGTCCTCGAAGTCGGCGCGCAGCACCGGATGGTCGTCGACCACCAGCACCAGGTCGGCGACCGGCAGGTCGGGCAGCCGGCCGCTGCGCCAGCGGTGGCGCAGGTCGTCCACCGACTCGATCCCGTGCTGCGCGAACAAGGACTCGCGCCGGGCGAGCGCGGTCGTCACCTCGGCGACCGTGCGGCGCACCCGCTCCGGGTCGGTCCGCGGTGCGACACCGGCCACGTGCGGCAGTCCGGCCAGCAGTCGCAGCCCGCCACCGCCCAGGTCCAGGCAGTAGAAGGCGACCTCGCCGGGCCGGTGCGACAGCGCGGCCGACAGCACCAGGGTGCGCAGCGCCGTCGACTTCCCGGTCTGCGGCGCGCCGAGCACGGCCAGGTGCCCGGCCGACGCTGCCAGGTCGAGCACCAGCGGTTCCTGCCGCTGCTCCGCGGGCCGGTCGACCAGTCCCAGCGCCACCCGCAGCCGACCCGTCCGCGGCGCGGTGGCGGTGGTCGTGTCGCTGACCCCGGGCATGTCGCTGACCCCGGCCGTGTCGCTGACCCCGGCCGTGTCGCTGACCCCGGCCGTGCAGTGGGTCTCGGGGCGGGGCAGCGACCCGGCGAGCCGCAACCCGTACCCGGGTTGTCGCGCGGGTGCGCCGACGACGGCGTCCAGCGGCAGCGCGGCGGGCAGCGGTGGCAACCAGATCTGCGGCACCCGGCCGGCGGCCTCCGCGAGCCGGCGCACCACCACGTCGAGCACCGTCGGGGCAGGGTCGTCCACCGGCGGCAGGTCCACCGGCCGGGGTGTCGCCGACCCGCACAGCGCGGCCAGGTATCCGGCGGTGTCGTTGAAGTAGGGGTAGGGCATCGCCACCGGTGGCGTGTCCGCGGCGGGACGCACCTCGGCCGGCGGCCGGTACCGAGCCGAGACGTAACCCGACCGGAAGCGCTGGAACACTGTGGTGTCGACCTTCAGATAGCCCGTGCCCGGCTCGGGCGGCAGCTCGTAGGCGTCCGGCACGCCGAGCACCGTCCGCGACTCCGCGGCGTTGAAGGTGCGCAGGCCCAGCCGGTACGACAGGAACGACTCCAGCCCGCGCAGCCGGCCCTCTTCCAGGCGCTGGCTGGCGAGCAGCAGGTGGACGCCGATCGACCGGCCGACGCGGCCGATCGCCAGGAACAGCTCGATGAAGTCGGGCCTGGCGGTGAGCAGCTCGCCGAACTCGTCGACGACCACCAGCAGCGCGGGCAGCGGCGCCGCGCACGCCGGGTCGCCCCGGTCCCGGCGCCGCTGGTACTCCGTGCGGTGCGGCAGGTTGCCGGCGTCGGCCAGAACCCGTTGCCGCCGAGTGATCTCGCCGAACAGGGCGTCGTGCATCCGGTCCACCAGCCCGGCGTCCGCGGACAGGTTGGAGATCATCGCGGCGCAGTGCGGGAGCGCCTCCAGCCCGGCGAAGGTCGCACCGCCCTTGTAGTCGACGAGCACGGTGGACAACAGCTCCGGCGGGTGCGCACACGCCAGCGAGAGCACCAGCGTGCGCAGCAGTTCCGACTTGCCGGACCCGGTGGCGCCCACGCACAGGCCGTGCGGACCCATGCCGCCCTGCGCCGGTTCCTTGAGGTCCAGCACGATCCGCTCGCCGGCCGGGCCGCGCCCGATCGGCACCCGCAGCAGGTCCGCCGGGTCACGGGGGCCGGACCACCCGGCGCGGGGATCCAGCGTGCCGGGGTCGGCCAGGTCCAGCAGGTCGGCAACAGGGGTCGGCCGGGTCGGGGTCGGTCCCGACCCGGCGGCCGGCGCCGGGCCGGTGGACAGCCGGACCGCGGACAGCTCCGCGCGCAGCGCCTGGACCGCCCAGCCCGGCACCCGGTCCGGCGTCCCGGCGGTGGCGCCCGCCGCCCGGCGGCGGACGTCCGCCAGGTCCGGATCGGCCGCCCGCCGCAGGTCCTCGACGCGGACAGCGTCGCCGGCCACCGACAGCCGGACGTCGACCCGGCCCGGCTCGTCCTCCCGGCGGTGCACCAGCGTCAGGACATGCACGCCGAGATCCGCGGGTGAACGGGCGGCCGGGAACTCGGCGAACGGGTCCGGCGCGGGGCCCGCCGTGCCGTCCAGCAGGACGACCAGGGCGGGGCCGAGAGCGGCCGGATCCGCCGGGCGTCCGCCGCCCGACCGCGCGACGGCGGCGGCGCGGCGGCGCAGCTCCGGCCCGAGCAGGACGGCCAGGTCGTCCGGATGCTCGGTGGCCAGCCGGGCCGGGGCGGCGCCGTCCGTCCGGGACTCGGACAGCTGGTGCGGCAGCCATTTGAGCCAGTCGAGCCAGCCGGCCGCGCGGCGCGGCACGCAGGTGACCAGCCGCACCTCGTGCGGTCCGTGGGTGGTGACCAGCTGGGCGAGCGCGGCGGTCACGGTCGCCCGCAGCGGCTCCGGCGGACCGATCAGGCTGACCCGCCCGGCCAGCGGCAGGCAGACCGGCATGCCGGGGACCAGGCGGGAGCGGTCGACGAGACGGCGCAGCGCCGCGCCGGTCACCGGGTCCGGCTCGGCCACCGGGTCCCGCGTGGCGGCCGTGGTCACCCGGGCGAACAGCGGTGCGGTCCCGGTCCCGACCCGGACGACGAGGTGGTCGGGGTCGCCGGGACGGCGTTCCCAGAGCCGCCGGGGGTCCGCGGCGAGCAGCGGCAGGGTCTCCGGGTCGGGGTGGCGGTCGACCGCGGACCTGCGTTGCGCCGCGACCGCGGTGACCAGCTCGCCGCGGATCCGGTCCAGGTAGTCCAGGTAGCGGCGCCGCAGGTCGGCGGAGCGCCGGGCGGCACCCGTCCGCTGCGACAGGTACAGCACGACCGCGCCGAGCACGGTCGCGGCCAGCAGGACCCCACCGGCGATCAGCATCAACGGGCTGCGGTTGGCGACGACCACCACCAGGGAACCGGCCCCGCCGAGGACGGGCATGAGCACCTGCAGGACGCCCTGGCCCCCGCCGCCGGGCTGCGGGAGGACGGGCGGCGGCAGCACCTCCACCGGCCGGTCCGCCGGTGCCTCGGGCAGGCCGCGCGCCGGCCGGTGCACCAGCCGCTGGGTCACGTCCGCCTCCCGCCGGCTGTGTGGACAACGCCCCCGGCTGGGACGTCGCCCGGCCTACGCTACGGCCCGACGGCATCCCGCAACGGAACCCACTTCTCTTTGTGGACAACCTTTCTCGGGTCGCCGGCGCGGGCTCTGTGAGGTGCGGTCCGAGGACGGGAGAGGTGCGGGTGGGGACGCGGTTCACCAGGGTGACGGTCGTCGGCGACGGGCGGCAGGTCGACGTCTCGCTGCCCGCCGACGCCCGGTTGGGCACGCAGATGCCGTCGCTGCTGCGGCTGCTGTCCGTGGCGCCCGCGCACCGTCCGGTCGCCTGGCGGCTGGCCGGCCCCGAGTACGGGGTGTTGTCGCCGGGCCGCTGCCTGGACGAGTACGGCGTGCTCGACGGCGCGACGCTGCACCTGACGGACGGCGCCACCGGACCGGCGCCGCCCTTCCTCGACGACACGGACGGCGCGGCGGAGGACGACGTCCAGGACGGGATCGCCCGGGCGGTCGCGGAGATCGCGCCGTCCTGGTCCGGCGCCGCCCGGCGCTGCGGCGCTGCCGTGCTCGCGGCCGGGCTGCTGCTCGGGTGGATCGCCGTCGGCCTGGGCAGTGCCGGTCCCGCACGACTGTGGGCGCCCGCGGTCGCGCTGCTGGTCGCCCTGCGGCTGGCCGCGACGCCGGGAGCCGGCGGCTGGGTGGCCGGTGCCACGGCGGTACCGGCGGCGGCGGCGCTCGCGGTGGGTCTCGGCGCCCGGTTGCCTGCGGCGGGACCGGTCGTCGTCGCGGCCGCCGGCGCGCTGGCGGCAGTGGCAGCGATCCGCCGGTCCCCGCCGGCGCTCGCGGGTGCGGCCGTCGTGGCGGTGCAGGCGGTGGCGGCGCTCGTCGCCGACCGGGCCGGGATGCCGCCGGAGCGGACGGCCGGCATCACCCTGCTGGCGGCGGTGCTCTCGGTCGGCCTGGCCGGACAGCTCGCGGTCGGCGGTGCGGGGGTGCTACCTCTACTGGTCGCCGACGAATCCGGCGCCCCGGTGCTGCGACGGTCCGTCCGGTCGGCCGTCCGGCGCGGTCTCGGCGTCGCGACCGGGGTGCTGTGGGCCGCGGCGGCGACGGGCGGCGTGGCGGTGTGGCAGCTGGTCGCGCGCGGCAGTGGAGGCTGGGCGGCGATGGCCGGTGTGGTCGGCGGGGCGGCCTGCGGGTTGCGGTGCCGGATGTTCAGCCGGGCGCGTCACGTGCTTCCCGCGCTGGCCGTCGCGGCCGTCACCGCCGCCGCCGTGGCCGTCGCCCTTCCCCGGTGGTTCCCGGGCTCGCCTCTGGGCCCGGCCGGGTCCACGCTCGCCGGTCTGGCGGTGGCGACCGCGGTGGTCGTGGCGGCCGGCGCGCCGAGGCTCTCGGACGTCGGCCGCGCCCGGTGGGCGTGGCTGTGCGACCGGTTGGAGGTGGCGGCGCTGGTGGCGTTCGTGCCCGCGCTCGTGCTGCTGTTCCGGGTCGTGCCGGCGGTACAGGGGTGGTGGAGGTGAGCGCCGGGTCCGGCCGTGCGGGGGTCACCGGGCAGCTGCCGGGCGCCGCCCGGTCGTCCCCGTCCCGGCGCCGGTCCCCGTCCCCGGTTCCGGCTTGTGACGCGGCGCGCGGCGGTCCGGTGCGGACGGCGGTCGTCGGTCGGCGCGACCGCCCACGGGCGGTGACGGTGCCGTGTCACCATGGGCGGCCGGGCCGAGGGCGCCGGGTCACCGGCGGGACGGACGGGCATGCGGGTACTGGCGATCGACTTCGGCACCTCCAACACGGTGGCGGCACTCGCCGTGGACGGGCAGGCGCCGCGGACCGTCACCTTCGACGCGTCGCCCCTGCTGCCCTCGTGCGTGTGGCTGGCCGCGGACGGGGACGTCCACACCGGCCGGGACGCGCTCCGCCAGGCGCGGCGGGATCCGACCCGCTTCGAGCCCAACCCCAAGCGCCGGATCGACGACGGCGAGGTCCTGCTCGGCGACCGCGTCGTGCCCGTGGTCGAGCTGATCGCCGCGGTGCTGCGGACGGTGGCGCAGGAGGTGCGCCGGCAGTTCGGCGGGCTGCCGCCGGACGAGGTGCGGCTGACGCACCCGGCGCCGTGGGGAGCGAGCCGGCAGAACACCCTGGTCGCCGCGGCTCGGGCGGCCGGGTTGGGGTCGTCGCACCTGGTGCTGATCCCGGAGCCGGTCGCCGCGGCGGCGCAGTTCACCCGGCTGCCCGGCCGTGCGCTGCCTCCGGGCGGCACCGTGGCGGTCTACGACCTCGGCGGCGGCACCTTCGACGCTGCGGTCGTCGGCCGCACCGGCGACGTGCCGACCCGGCCGGGCGAGCTGCCCGGCGAGTTCCACGTGCTGGCCGAGGGTGGCCTGACCGACCTGGGCGGGCTCGACCTGGACCAGACCGTGCTGGACCACGTCGGTCGGGACGCCGCGGCCGTGGACGCCGACCGGTGGCAGGCGCTGCTGCACCCGGTCGATCCGCTGGGCCGACGGGCGGCCAGGGCCGTGGTCGAGGAGGTGCGCGCCGGGAAGGAAGCGCTGTCCCGGCACCCGCAGACCGACGTCGCACTGCCCGAACCGTGGACGGACGCGCACCTAACCCGGCAGGAGTTCGAGGCGCTGGTCCGCCCGCAGCTGTCCCGGTCGGTCGACGTCCTGCAGGCCACCCTGCGGGCGGCCGGGGTCGCACCCGATCGGCTGACCGGCGTCTTCCTGGTCGGCGGCTCCTCCCGCATCCCGCTCGTGGCGCAGCTGATCCAGGCCCGCACCGGCGTCACGCCGGTGGCGCTGGACCAGCCGGAGACGGCGGTGGCGCTCGGCGCCCTGCTGGTTCCGGTGCGCCGCGACGGCCAGCGCACCGTCGCCATCGTCGACCGTCCGCCGGCCGACCTGGCTCCGGCCGGCCGTGGCGTCACCGGCCCCCTGCCGGCGGCCGGTCCGCCGTCGACGGGATGGGCGCCCGGGTCGGTGGCGACCGGTCCGGGACCGGTGGGTCGCGGCGGGCAGCCGGGCGGGCAGCACGGTGGGCCGGTGCCGGGCCGTGCCGGCGCCGGCCCGGGCGGTGCAGCCGGTGCCGGCGCGGTGGGTGGCCGCGCCGGCCGGCGCGGACGGTGGGTGGCCGCCGCGGTCGCGGTGGTCGTGCTCGCCGCGGCCGGCGTGCTGCTGGTGTTGCGGCCGTGGGCCGCGCCCTCCACCGCGTCCACGGTGTCCACCGTGTCCTCGGCGTCCACGGCGTCCACGGCGTCCACGGTGCCCACAGGTGCGTCGGCATCCGGGTCACCGTCCGGCACGGCGGCGTCCTCGGCCGGCGGTACGGCCGCCGCCCCGGGATCCGGCGGCTCGCCCGGTGGTGCGGGCAGCTCCGCCGCGACGTCCGGACCGGCCGGGCAGCCGTTCACCGCGGGGGAGTCGGCGTTCCTCGGCGCCTCCGCCGCCCGCCTGGCCGACTGCGCCGACGTGACGTCGGGCTACAACTCCGCGGTGACGCCGACGCTGGCCGTGGACCGCGCCGTGCGCTGCTCCGTGCCCGAGGACTTCGCGGACCCGATCATCGACCGGACGCTGCTCTACGTCCTGACCGCCCGCGAGGCCGACGCGGCGGGCTGGGTGGACCGGGCGGTGAGCCAGCGCGTCGTCGACAAGGCCTACCCGGACGCCGACCGCGACCAGCGCTACCAGGACGGCGGCACCGCGGGTCGGGTGGTCACCGCCGTGGAACTGCCGGCGCTGGGGCGGACGTCGTCGGGTCGGGGCGTCTCGGTGCTGGCGTGGACCGCCGACGGGAAGCCGTACGTCGGCGTGGTCTCCGCGCAGGGCTACACCGGCGCCGCGGACCTGATGGGGTTCTGGTCCGCCCGGTTCGAGCCGCGCGGCTGACCCCGTCGGGCGCCGACCGGTCACCGGACGCGCCGGCCTGCGCGGCGCAGCGGGTCGCATCGAACCGCGCAACGCGGCGCACCGGGTCGTGACGAACCGCGTGACCCGGCGCACCGGGCCGTGACGAACCGCGACGAACCGCGCGACCCGGCGCACCGGGATAGTGGACGGGGTGTTCGCCGGCCTCGCTCCCGCCCGCCGGCGACTGCTGCTGGCCGTGCTGGGGGTGGTCGTCGCGGCCCTGGTGACGGTCGGGGTCGTCGCGCTGGTCCCGCGGCACGCCGCGGTCGCCGACCAGTCGCGGCCGGGTCCGGTGCTCTTGGTGCCGGGCTACGGCGGGTCGACCGGCTCGTTGCAGCAGCTCGCCGACCGGATCGGCGCCACCGGTCGCGACGCCACCGTGGTGTCGCTTCCCGGCGACGGCACCGGCGACCTGCGGGCATCCGCGGCGGTGCTCGGCGACGCGGTCAGGGCGGCGATCCGCCGGACCGGCGCCTCGAGCGTGGACGTCGTCGGCTACTCGGCAGGCGGCATCGTCGCGCGGCTGTGGGTCGCCGACGGCGGCGGCGCCGCGCTCGCCCGCCGCGTCGTCACCCTCGGCAGCCCCCACCACGGGACCGAGCTGGCCGACCTGGCGGTCAGCGTGGCCGCCGACCCCTGCCCGGAGGCGTGCCGGCAGCTGGCCGGCGACAGCGACCTGCTGCGCCGGTTGAACGCCGGCGACGAGACCCCGGCCGGACCCACCTGGGTGTCCATCTGGACCACCCAGGACCGCACGGTCACGCCACCGGACTCGGCGCGGCTGGCCGGCGCGGTGAACCTGCCGGTGCAGTCGGTGTGCGCGGACGCGTCCGTCGACCACGGCGGGCTGCCGCGGTCCCCGCTGGTGCAGGCCATGGTGCTGGCCGAGCTCGGCGCGGGGGAGCCGGTGGCGCTCACCCCGGCCGACTGCCGCCGGCTCCGGTCCTGACCCGGACCTCCAGCACCCTCCGACCACGCGCCACCAGAGCCGCCGCGCGCCCCCGGCGGGAACCTCAGCTCTTGACGTCCTTGGTGGCGAAGTTCGCCCAGGACGCGGCGAGCAGCACGCCGACGTAGACGCCCTGCAGGCCCAGTCCCCGGCTGACGTCCCGCCACAGGATCGGGTCCCGGAAGAGGTCGACGAAGGCCAGCCAGTAACGGGTCGGCAGGTACGGCGCGATCGGCGCCGCGGCGTCCAGGGTCAGCAGCAGCGACGAGGCGATCAACACCGCGAGCGCACCGAGCGTTGCGCCCAGCGGCGAGTCGGTGAGCGTGGAGAAGAACAGCGCGAACGCGGCCACCCCGCACATCGACACGACGACGTAGCCGATGGCCAGCGCGGTGCGGCCGGCCAGCTGGCCGGCGGTCAGCGTGGTGCCGGACACCGAGGTGCCGGCCAGCGGCTGCGCCTGGAACAGCGTCGTCCCGAGCAGGAACCCGACCGCCGCCACGATGAGCACGGTGACCAGCACGAACACCAGGACCGCGACCAGCTTCCCGACGAGCAGCCGGGTCCGCCCGGCCGGCCGGGCGAGCAGGTACCGCAGCGTCCCGGCCTGCGCCTCGCCGGCCACCGAGTCCCCCGCAACGACCGCGACGGCGATCGGCAGGAACAGCGGCAGCACGATGCCCAGCGCGGCCAGCGGGAACAGCGCGCCGTTGGTGAGCACGGCCGACAGGAACGCCGGGCCCTGCCCGGGTCGCGGCGCCAGGTCGGTGACCGCCAGCAGCACCGCGACCACGATGGGCAGGGCGTTGAGCACGCCGATCGTGGCCCACGTCCGCGGGCGGCGGAACAGCTTGCGCAACTCCACGGCGATCACGGCGCCTCCACCCGGTCGGTGCTGGTGCCGGCCGCCGCCAGCACGACCTCCTCCAGCGTCGGCCGCTCCAGGGCCAGCCCGGTCACCGGCACGCCGGCGGCCACCAGCCGGGCGTTGACCTCGGCCGGGTCGTCGCCGCGGACCACCACGCGCTGCCCGTCGACGGCGCGCACCCGCCCGTCCAGGGTGGCGGTCACCCGCTCCGGCTGCGGGGTGGTGACCACCGTGGCGCCCGTGGGTGCGGTCAGCACGGACAGCTGCTCCTGCAGCACCAACCGCCCGCGGTCGAGCACGCCGACCCGGGTCGCCATCTGCTCGACCTCGGCCAGCAGGTGGCTGGACAGGAACACCGTCGTCCCGTCGCGGTGCAGGTCCAGCAGCAGGGCGCGCATCTCGGCGATGCCCTGCGGGTCCAGCCCGTTCGTCGGCTCGTCCAGCACGAGCAGTTCGGGTCGGCGCAGCAGGGCACCGGCCAGCCCGAGGCGCTGCCGCATGCCCAGCGAGTAGGCCCGCACCGGCCGGCGGCCGACGCCGGCCAGGCCCACCTGCTCCAGCACCGTGTCGACGCGCGACCGGCGGGTGCGCCGCACGCCGCCCGGACCGGAGGCGTCGAGCAACGACAGGTTCTCCCGGCCCGACAGGTGGCCGTAGAAGGCCGGACCCTCGATCAGCGCGCCGACCCGCGGCAGCACCCGCCGGCCGGCGCGGGGCATGCGCTGACCCAGCACGTGCACCTCACCGCGGGTGGGCAGCACCAGCCCGAGCAGCATCCGCACGGTGGTGGTCTTGCCGGAGCCGTTCGCGCCGAGGAACCCGTAGACGTCGCCGGGCCGCACGTCCAGGTCGATGCCGTCGACGGCGTGCACCCGCCCGTAGGTCTTGGTCAGCCCGCGGGTGGCGATCACGGTGGCCCCGGTGGCGGCGGTCATGCCGCGGCCAGCCCGGGCAGCGCGCGCGCCGCCTGCGCCAGCGCGTCGGTGGTCACGGTGCCGGTGAGCAGGTATGCCGGGACGCCGCTGTCACCGGCCAGCAGGATGCCGAGCGGGCCCGCGGTGAGCCGGACGCCGAGCTGGTCGCGCACCGCGTCCGGGTCCGCGGCCGCCGCCCGCGACAGGTCCACCGCCACCCCGTAGGGCAGCGGCACCACCGCGAGCAGGGTGACGCCGCGGCCGTACAGCCCCACGGCGGGCGGCGCGCCGGCGACCGTCCGGCGCGGCAGCCCGGCGAGCGTGCCGGGGAAGCTCACCGACGACAGCCGGCGTCCCGCCTCGTCCAGCACGTCGTCGCCGCTGCCGGCCCGGACCCGGGCGTCGGCGGGCGGGGCGAACGCGGTGACGGCGGCACCCGGGTCGCCGAGCGCGACGTCCAGGAACCGGGTGTCGACGGCGGGCCGGCCGGCGCCCTTGCCCCAGACCTGGACCTGCAGCGGCAGGCCGCTGCCGGCGTCGACCCAGACGTCGACCCGGGCGACCGACGCGGCGGCGTCCGCGGGCACCACCCGCAGCGCCAGGGCGTCGCGGCCGGCGACCCGGTCGGCGCCGGCGCGGGACAGCTCCGCGGGCCGTGCCTCGGACAGCAGCCGCCGGGCCAGGGTGGTGGGCAGCAGGTCACCGGCGGCGGGCAGCGCCAGCCCACCGGCGGAGACGTCCCGCACCGCCCGGTCGGCCTCGAAGTCCCAGGTCCAGCGGCCGTCGGTGTCCTGGTGGACGTCGGTCTCGCCGGCCGGCGTCAGCACGTCGACCCGGTTGTCCGCCGGCCCGCGCCACCACACCCGCATCCGGGTGCGGCTGCTGAACAGGTCCGCCACCGAGCCGAGCTGGTCGGTGGCCGGGAGTGCCAGGCCGCCCGCGGACTCGGCGTACCCGGAGAAGTCGACGTCGGTGCTGGACAGGGCGGCGGCCCGCAGCTCCGCCGCGGACCGGTCCGCGTCCGGTGCCGGCCACGCCCCGATGACCACGGGCAGCGCGACCAGGACCGCGACCAGACCGGTCACCAGGGCCCAGCGCCGCGCGGCACCGCTCCCCTGTGCCATGCGGACCACGGTACGGAAGCCGTCCGGGTCGCCCCCGGGCCACACCCGTGGTACCCACAGGTGTGCCAGGCGACGGCAGGGACCCGCGGGTGGCTGGGCGGTGAGCGGCCGCCCCGACGAGGTCCGCGACGGCGTCGAGCTCACCCATCTCGACGCCCCGCTCGCCGAGGGACCGGAGACCAAGCGCGACCTGGTGGACTACCTGGACGCCATGTCCGACCGACTCGTCCCGGTGCTGTCGGGACGGCCGCTGTCGGTCATCCGGGTCCGGCCGGGGCAGCCGCCTTTCATGCAGAAGAACGCCCCGCGGTACCTGCCGGACTGGGTGCGCACCACGACGGTGTGGGCGGAGGCCTCTCGCCGGGAGCTGCACTACCCGCTCTGCGAGGACCGGCGGACCCTGCTGTGGTTCGCCAACCAGCGGGCCGTCGAGTACCACCCGACGCTGTTCCGGGTCCCTGACGGCGTCGCCACGGATCTCGTGCTGGACCTCGACCCGCCCGCCGGCGCGAACTGGCCGGCCGTGGTCGCGGTCGCCCACCTGGTGCGGCAGGGACTTGCCGACTCCGGCCTGTCCGGCGCCGCCAAGACCAGTGGCGCCAAGGGCGTCCACGTCTTCGTGCCGCTCGACGGGTCGGCCGGCCCCGACGAGGTCGCCGCCGCCACCCGGGCGCTGGCCGCACGGGCGGAGCGGCTCGACCCGTCGATCGCCACCACCGCGTACCTCCTGGAGGACCGGGCCGGCAAGGTGTTCGTGGACGCCACCCGGTCCGGCGGCGCCTCCGTCGCCGCCGCCTACAGCCCGCGGCTGCGACCCGGGCTGCCCGTGTCGTTCCCGGTGGCGTGGGACGAGCTGGACCGGGTCACGCCGGCGGAGTTCACCGTCCGCACGGTGCCCGGCCTGCTCGAGGGCGGCGACCCCTGGCGGGACGCGCGGCCGGCGCCGCAGCCGCTGCGCGCGGACCTGGTCGAGGAGGGCAGGGCCATCCCGGTCGCCCGGGTGCAGGCCATGCACGAGGGCAAGCGCCGCGCCCGGGCCCGCCGCGGCTGACCCGGGCCGGTCCCGGTGCCGAATGCCGCCGGGGCACCGGCCGGCGGGACCCGTGGCAAGAACGAAGGGTCGGCTCCGCCGCCGCGCGGACGGCCGCGCACCGGGGAGCGATGCGGTCCGGGCAGGTGCTCAGGAGGGGCTCAACCACTCGCCCACGAGGTTGGCGACGATCAACGTGCGGTCCTGCGCGTCCCACAGCAGCACGGAACCGGCGCGGCACAGCTCGACGAGTGCCGTGGCGGCGGCCGCGCTGACGGTCAGGACGTGCCGTTCTTCGTCGTCCGTGACCACGAGGAAGCTGAACCGGCCGTCCGATCCGTCGGCCCCGGCCTGCCAGTTCGCGGTCACGTACCGGACCCGTCGGGGGGACGCATCGACCGGGTCCATGGACGCCTGTCTACTCCGCCCCGGCCCGCGCGGCTCCGCCCGACCGGCCGTCCTGCGGCCTGCGCCACGGCACAATGAGCCGGGCGCGCCGGGCCGGCCGCCGGGCGGCGCGAGGCGGAGGGGCGGTCGACATGCAAGGACCCCTGTCCCAGGCGGTCGCCGGGATGTGCGCAGCGCTGCTGCCGCAGGTCTCGCCCGGCACCGCCCGCGGGGTGCAGGACGTCCTCGACCGGCTCGACACCCCGCTGCAGCTGGCCGTGGCCGGGCGGATCAAGTCGGGGAAGTCGACGCTGGTCAACGCGCTGATCGGGCGGCGGGTGGCGCCGACGGACATCGGCGAGTGCACGCGGCTGGTGACCCGCTTCCAGTACGGCACGGTGGACCGCATCGAGGTGGTGCGGACGGACGGGCGGCGCACCGTCGTCCCGTTCGCGGCGGACGGCGGCATCCCCGCGGACCTCGGGCTGGACCTGGTGTCGGTGTCGCACCTGGAGGCGTTCCTGACCAGCGCTGTGCTGGCGGACATCACCGTCATCGACACCCCCGGGCTGGGGTCGATGGACGCCGCGTCGGTGTCCCGGACCGAGGCGCTGCTCGGCGGTGGCGCGGCGCGGGCCGCGTCGGACGGCGCGGCTGCAGGTACCGGCGCGGCCGGCACCACGGTCCCGGCGAGCAAGAGCGGACCGGGGTCGGCCGAGGGCGGCGACGACCTCGACCCGGTGTCGCGGTTCGCGGTGGCCGGCGCCGAGGCCGTCGTCTACGTCTTCACGCAGAGCGTCCGGGCCGACGACACCAAGGTCCTGGAGTCCTTCGCCGCGGCCACCGCCTCCCGCGAAGCGGGCCCGGTCAACGCCCTGGCCGTGCTCAACAAGGCCGACACCGTGCCGCCGGAGTCCGTCGCCGGGTCGGGCGGCTCCGCGCGGCGGGCCGCCCAGCTGCTCGCCGCCACCCAGGCCGACGTGCTGCGCCCACGGGTGGCCGACGTGCTGCCGATGATCGGTCTGCTCGCCGAGACCGCCGAGACCGGTGCCTTCACCGCCGGGGACGCCGAGGCGCTCCGGTCGCTGGCCGGTGTCGACCCGGACCTGTTCGGTGCGATGGTGCTGGCCGGCGACCTGTTCACCGCCATGGACGCCCCGGTCGACCGGGCGACGCGGGTGCGGCTGCTGCAGCTGCTGGACCTGTACGGCATCGCCCTGGCCGTCGACCTGCTGCGTGCGGAGCCGGAGCTCTCCGCCGGCGAACTGCGGCGCCGGCTGCTCGACGCCTCCGGGCTGGACGCGCTGCGCGTCCGGCTCGGCGAGGTGTTCCGGTCCCGCGCGGACGGCATCAAGGCCTCCGCGGCACTGGCGTCGCTGGCCGCGCTGGCCGGTGCCTCCCAGGACTGGGCGGAGCGGCAGCGCATCCACGACGCCATCGAGGTGCTGCTGCAGCGTCCCGAGGCGCACCAGCTGCGGCTGCTGGAGGCCTTGACGCTGGTCAGCAGCGGTGCGGTCGACATGCCGGAGGACCTGGCGGCGGAGATCGTCCGGCTCGGCTCGTCCACCAGGCCCGAGGACCAGCTCGGGATGCCGCAGTCGCCGCCGCAGGACATGCAGCAGGCAGCGCTGGACCGGGCCGGCTGGTGGCGCTCGTTCGCGTCCTTCGGCGCGACACCCGCCCAGAGCCGGGTGGCGCACGTGGTGCACCGCGCGTACTTCCTGCTGTGGCAGGAGCTCAAGGGCGACATGCCGTCGGGCCCCGCCGGGGGCCTCGGCCTGCCGCCCCGGCCGCCCGGACACGACTGGCGCTGACCCGGCAGCCGGTGCCGGTGCGGTGGTACACCGACCTGCCGCGCTGACGGTCGAGGGCCGCCGGCCCGACCGGCGAACGGGCTGCCCGCACGGGGTGCCGGCCGGTACTTTCACGCCATGACCAGCCCGGCCTCGGCCGCGAGCGCGCTCGGCGCGCTGACCGCCCGCAGCGTCCCGCCGCGCCCGGCCACCGGGCCGCTCCCGCAGGCGGTGAAGCAGTGGCGCGAGGCCACCGCGGGCTGGCTGCGGGTCGACGACCCGGACACGGCGGGCACGCTGGCCGCCCGCACCGCTCCGACCACGCCGCCCCGGATGGTCGTCGTGGGGGAGACCAACCGCGGCAAGTCCTCGCTGGTGAACGCCCTGCTCGGGGCCCCCGAGCTGTCCCCGGTGGCGGCGGGCACCGCCACCAGCAGCTATCTGGTGTTCGTGCACGCTCCGGAGCCCTACACCGTCGCGCGGTTCGGCGGCGGCATCGCAGACGTCACCTTCCCGGCCGCCGACCTGCGGACCTGGGCGACCGTCGACGGTGAACCGGACGCCGACCTGCCGCCGCCGCGGTGGATCGAGGTGGGCCTGCCCTCCGAGTTCGCCCGGTCGCTGGTCGTCGTCGACACCCCGGGCGTCGGCGGGCTGGTCGCGGCGCACGCGGAGCTGGCGGCCGAGGCTGCCGCCGCGGCGACCGCGCTGCTGTTCGTGGTGGACGCGTCCGCGCCGTTCACCCGGGGCGAGCTCGACTTCCTGGCGCGGGTCGCCGACCGGGTCGACTCCGTGCACTTCGCGGTGACCAAGACCGACGCGTACCGCGGCTGGCGGGAGATCGTCGAGGCCGACCGGCAGCTGCTCGCCCGGCACGCACCGCGGTTCGCCGACGCGCCCTTCCACCCGGTGTCCGCCCGGCTGGCCGAGGCCGCCGAGGCGCAGGCGAACCCGGCGGTGGCCACCGTGCTGCGCGACCAGTCCGGGGTGCCGCAGCTGCGCCGGCTGCTCGTCGCGGAGGTCGGCGCCGCCGCCGCGATGCTGGCCGAGGCCAACACCGTGCGCACCACCGTGACCGTGCTCTCCGGCGCCGTCGAGCGGCTGGCCGCCAGCCGCCGCGCGCTGACCGCGGGCGCCGCGCAGGCCGACGTGCTGCGGGCCCGCCGCGAGGAGCTGCTCGGGCGCCGCAAGTCCGGCGGCCGCGGCTGGCAGGTCATGCTCCGCGCCGAGATCCAGCGCGCCCGCGTCGACCTGACGCACGAGACGTCGCGCGAGGTCCGCGAGGCCAGCGCCATGTTCCGCGGCGCCATCGACGGCGCGGACTCGGCCGAGCTCAAGAAGCTGCCGTACCACATCGACGCGTACGCCCAGGCGATGACGCAGCGCGCGCACCACCGGCTGGCCGAGGCCATGGACCGCATCTGCCGGACGGTGCTGTCGGAGCTGTTCTCCCCGGAGGAGCTGACGGTGCTGGCGTCGCAACTGGCGACCAAGCCGTACGAGGGGCTGACCACCCGCGGGCCGGAGAAGGCCCGCAACCTCGACGAGTCGATCATGACGTTGACCGGCGCGAGCATGGGCTTCTCGCTCTCGCACCTGGTCGTCGGGCTGCCGTTCGCCGCGCTGCCGGCCGCGTTCGGCATCGCCCTGACGCCGATCTCCCTGGTCGTCGGCGGTGCCGCGGCGTGGTATCTGATGCGGTCCCGGCGCCGGATGGCGGACAAGCAGCACCTCAAGCAGTGGCTCGCGGAGATGCTCGGGGAGGCCAAGGCGCAGATCGACCAGGGCATCGCCGAGCAGTTCGTCGACGCCGACGAGCAGCTGACCCTGGCCCTCGACGACGCCCTGACGCGGCAGGTCGCCGCGCTCGACGCCGAGATCAAGGAGGTCGACGGCGCGCTGAAGCTGGACGCGACGGAACGCGCCGGGCGGCTGCGGGTGATCGACGAGCGGCGCACCGCCGGTCTGGCGCTGGTGCAGTCCGGCGAGCAGCTGCTGCAGCGCATGCGCGGCAGCCGGGTGGCCGCGCTGCCGGCGGTCGGCTTGACCCAGGCCGCCGCCGCCCTGGCGCCGCTGGCCGGACCGGCCGTGCCGGGCGCGCCGCCGCCGGTCTCCCCGCTCGCCGGACCCGCGGTCCAGCCGGCGGCACCGGGAGTGTCGCCGGGACCGGTCCTCCCGCCGGCCGGACCGGTCGGACCGGCCGCCGGGCCCGCCGTGTCACCGGCGTCGGGACCGGGGACGCCGCCCGGTCCGCCCGGCGGGCCGGGCCCGGCGCGCAGCATCCAGCTGCCGCCCGGGTTGCTCGAGCGGATGGCCGCCGACCGGCAGCGCCCGGCACCGGCCGCCCCGGCCGGGTACCCGCCCGTCGCCGCGCCCGCCGTCGGGCAACAGCCGGCCCCGGGAGCGGAGCCGTCAGCAGCCGTGACGGGCGAGGGACCGCCGTCCACAGCGCCGGTCGAGCCCGTGCCGGTCGAGCCCGCGCCGGTCGGGCCGACCCCGTCCCCGTGGACCCCGCCGGTCCCGGACGGGCTGCGGCCCGTGCCGCCCCGGACCGCGGGTCTGGCGCTGGCCGGCCTGGCGTCGCTCGTCCCATCCGCCCCGGTCCCATCCGCCCCGGTCCCATCCGCCCCGGTCCCATCCGCCCCGGTCCCATCCGCCCCGGTCCCATCCGCCCCGGTCCCATCCGCCCCGGTCCCATCCGCCCCGGTCCCATCCGCCCCGGTCACTGCGTCCGGCGCACCGGCCGAGGGGTCGGACACCACCGCCACGGACCCCCGCCACAACGAGGCGACCACGCCGGCATCCCCGGCCGACCCGGACGGAGCCGCCCCCGGCGCATCCGGGTGACCCGGGGAACCGGTCACCGTCCCGCGGGGTCAGAACCGGCACACAGACCTGCCGGCACGGCTCCCGCCGTCCCGGACCGCGACCGGTGCCGACGGCCCGGCGCAGCGATCGAGAGGAGGACCTGTGTTCCTCGACCACGACCCGGCCGATCCCGCGACCTCCGCGACCGACGCCGGCCACGACGGCACGGGCGTCACCGGACCGGACCAGCTCGACGACGACCGGTACACCGGCGTCGGGCACGACACGGCGTTGCACGCCGACCACGGCGTCGACGTCAGCGGCGGTCCCGGCGACGGCGCCGCCGCCGACGGTGCCGACGGTGCCGACGGTGCCGACGGTGCCGACGGTGCCGACGGCGCCGACCTGGTGCTCACCACCACCGGCGGCGACCGCATCGAGCTCGGCGAGTCGACGACCAGCTACGGCGGCGCGGACGCGCTCGTCGTGCGCTCGGCGGACGACAGTCTCGAGGTGTACGTCGACAGCGACCACGACGGCGAGGTCGACGAGGCCATCCGCATCGCGCCGGACGGCCGGTTCGCGGTCTGGACCTCGGACGAGAACGGCCACTGGACCGTGCACGCCACCGGCGAGCTCGACGGGTCGGGTCACGCCACCGTCGACCCGCACGTCGACGCCGGCACCGCGCACCTGCAGCCCGCCGCCATCAGCAGCCCGGTCGGCGACGACGGGCAGCCGCAGCCGCCGGCCCACCCGACCTACGCCGACGACCGCGACACCTACCCCGGTGTGCCGGACGGCGACATCGCCGTCGCCGCGGGCGACCACTACATCGACGCCGGCCCACCCACCCACGACCTGGACGGCGACGGACGCCCGGAGACCAGCGTGGTGCGCTCCGACGGCCGGGTCATCCAGGTGTCCGACACCGACGGCGACGGCCGGGCGGACGAGATGCTCGAGGTGGACAGCCGCACCCACGCCGCCACCCTGCTCACCGACGACGGCACCGGCACCTGGACGGTCGCGGCCACCGGATCCGTGGACTCCTCCGGCGCGTTCGTCGCCGACCACTCCGGACACCACGGGGAGCCGGACCACGCACCGGCGACCGATGCCGCGGCCGGCGGCCCGGCATCCATCACCTACACCAGCGACTCCGGCCAACGCACCGACCTGGGCACGCCGACGCAGGACCTGGACGGCGACGGCCGCCCGGAGACGGTGCAGGTCCGCTCGGCCGACGGCGCGGTGCTCTTCGTCTCCGACGTCGACGGCGACGGTGACCCGGACCAGATCGTCCACGTCGACCCGGACACCGGCCGGGCGCAGTGGGGCGTGCCGGACGGGCACGGCGGCTGGACCGTCGTGCAGACCGGCCACATCGGTGCGGATGGCAGCATCACCGTGGACCACCGGGCGGGCGGTGACGACGGCGGCAGCGACACGGCCCACCCGGCCGATCCGGCCGGCACGGCCGCGTCGCAGCACGCTCCGGACAGCGGGCCGCAGTCGGACGACGCCGGCGGCAGCCGGCCGGACGGCGACCACCCGGCGACGGGCAGCACCGGCCCCGGCGGCACCGCCGGCGAGGACACGGTGAGCGTCTCGGTCGACGGCCGCACGTTCGACGCCGGCCCGGCCACCATCGACAGCGACGGCGACGGCGTGCCGGACACCGTGCAGGTCGAGGGCCCGGGCCGGAGCACGCTGTTCTACCAGGACAGCGACGGCGACGGGGTCGCCGACCGCGCCTGGACCACCGACGCCGACGGCCGCGTCACGGCCGTGTACCAGCTGGCCGCCGGCCAGTGGTCGCCGGTCCAGCCGGACGCCGGGTCCGGCCCGGCCGGTACGCCGGACGGCGGATCCGCAGCGCCGACCGCCCCCGCGGAGCCCGCGCCCGCCGCCCCGGCGGACCAGGCCGGGATCCCGGTATGAGCGCGGCCGGCGGGGGACTGCCCGACCTGTCGTCCCCGGAGCGGCTCCGTGCCGCGCTGGAGGCCATCGCGGCCGCCGTGGCGGCGTGCCGCCCGGCGGGCGGCACCGCCGCCGCAACGGGCGGCCTCGACGGACCCGGGGCGGCCCCGGCGGGTGGCACCGCCGGCACGCCCACCTCGACTGCGTCGGCGTCGGGTCCCGGCAGGTCCGGCCCGGTGATCCGGCGGGTGGCCGATCCCGCGCTCCGGCCCGCCGTCCCGGCGCCGGCGCTGCACCCTGCCGAGCCCGGGACGGTGCTGCCCCCGGCGCTGCGTCCGGCGCTGCCGACCGTGCCGCCGACCGGGTCGCCGTCGGCGCTGCCGACCGTGCTGGTCGTCCCGACCCCCGCGGTGCACGCCGGGAACAGCGGCGTCGCCGAGAGCTGACCGGCGCCCGGAACCGGTCGCCCGCCGCCGCCGTCCCAGTCACGACAGCCCCGCCGACCCCCTGGGCGTGACGGCGGCCGGTGGCCGACACCGCCGCAGCACGGACCGGCGTCGAGCGCCTCCACCAGACCAGAACTTCCACACCCTCGAGGAGCAGGACATGCAGTACGACGACGGCTCCGGTGACGTCCAGCCGGGCCACGACATCGCCATCTCGGGCAACGGGTCCAGCGAGGACCTCGGCCCGGCCACGTACGACTCGGACCACGACGGCGTGGCCGACTCCGTCGTCATCGGACAGGACGACCACTCCTACGTCGTGACCGACTCGGACCACGACGGCCGGGCCGACTCGATGCGCGCCTTCGACGAGGACGGCAGGCGCGTCGACCCGAAGACCGGCGAGCCGCTGCCCGACGACACCGCCGGCCAGCAGACCGGCACCGACGGCCACGACGACACGGCCAGCAGCCACGGCAGTGATGGCACCGCGGGCGGCCACGGCGGCGACGGGAGTGCCGGCGACGCCGCCGGCGCCATCCACACCTCCGACACCGGCGCCGACGCCGCGGGCCAGGCCGGCGCCGGAGCCCCGGACGCCGCCGACGGCACGACCGGTACGGGCACGGATGCGGCGGCCGGCGGGCTGAGCGTCGCCGGTGCCGACGGCGGCGCCATCGAGCTCGGTGACCCGACCGTCGACCTGGACAAGGACGGGCACGCCGACACCGCCGTGGTCCGCGGGACCGACGGCTCGGTCACCGGCTTCACCGACCGGGACGGCGACGGCGTCGCGGACCAGATCACCCAGATCAACCCGGACCACCAGGTCGTCATCGCGGTCAGCGACGGGCAGGGCGGCTGGCAGGTGGTGGCCACCGGCCACATGGACGCCGACAACACCATGGTCGAGGACCCGACGCCCGCGCCCGGCGCCGAGATCCACCTGCCCACCGGCGAGGCCGGAACCAGCGGGACCGACGGGACCGATGCGCCCGACGCCGGTGTCCCGACGGACACCACCGACACCACCACGGACACCACGACCGTCCCGGCCACGGACGGCCCGGCGACCGGCGGCCCGACGCCGGACGCCGGCACCGACCCGGGTGGCGCGTCCCCGGCCGGCGACATCACGTACAGCGCCGGCGGCCACGAGTACGACCTCGGCGCGCCGACGCACGACATGAACGCCGACGGCACTCCGGACACCGTCGTGGTGCACCAGGCCGACGGCACGGTGATCGGCTACACCGACACCGACGGCGACGGCCAGGCGGACCAGATCACCCAGGTCGCCGCGGACGGCTCGGTGGTCATCGGGGTGTCCGACGGCCACGGCGGCTGGTCGCAGGTGGCCTCCGGGCACCGGGCCGACGACGGCTCCTTCGTCGCCGACCAGCCCGCACCCGCCGCCAGCGCCGGCTGAACCCTGCCTCGAAGCCGGCCGGGGCCTGCGTGACGCCGGCGGATCTCCCCGCCGGCATCACCAGCCCGCCCGCCGGGGTTGCTTCCGGGCCGGGGTTAGGGTCGGGTCATGTCACAGCCGCCCGGACCCGCCGGCCGGCAGGTCCGGCCCGCCACCGTCCCCACCGCGCCGCACCCGGTCGACCCGGAGTTCCTGGCGCTGCCGCTGCGGCCGCTCGCCGACGCGGCGCTGTCCGCGGCCACCGCGGCCGGCGCCTCGTGGGCGGACTTCCGCATGCAGCGCCTGCTCTCCGCGGATCTCGTCGTCCGGGACACCGCCGTGCAGACCGAGACGGACGACGTCACGGTCGGCTACGGCGTCCGGGTCATCGTGGACGGCGCCTGGGGGTTCGCCTCGTCGGTGGTGCTGGCGCCCGAGGCCGCCGCCGCGACCGCCCGGCGCGCCGTCCAGGTCGCCCGGGCGGTCCGGCCCGTCGCCGGCGAGCAGGTCGAGCGGGCGGACGAGCCGGTGTACCGGGACGTCACCTGGGTCGGCGGGTACGACGTCGACCCGTGGAGCGTGGACGGCGCCGAGCGCGCCGCGCTGCTGCTCGACCGCTCGGAGCGGCTGCTGGCCCACGACGGGGTGGCGCACACCGTGGCCGCCCTGCAGCAGGCCAAGGACTGCACCTTCTACGCCGACACCGCCGGGACCACCGTCACCCAGCAGCGGGTGCGGGTCTACCCGTGGCTGGAGGCCGTCGCGGTCGACACTGCGGGCGGGTCCTTCGAGACCATGCGGTCGCTCGCGCCGCCGGTCGGCCGCGGCTGGGAGTACGTGCTGTCCGGGTGCGGCCACGACGGCGAGATCTCTGTGCTGGCCGAGTCGCTGGCCGAGAAGCTCAAGGCGCCGTCGATCGAGCCGGGCCGCTACGACCTGGTGATCGACCCGAGCAACCTGTGGCTGGTCATCCACGAGTCGGTCGGCCACGCCACCGAGTACGACCGGGCGATCGGCTACGAGGCCGCCTACGCCGGGACGTCGTTCGCCACCCCCGACCGGCTGGGCAGCCTGCAGTACGGCTCCCCGGTGATGACGGTGACCGGCGACCGGACCACCCTGCACGGGCTGGCGAGCGTCGGCTGGGACGACGACGGCGTCGCCGCGCAGAGCTTCGAGCTGGTCACCCGCGGCATCCTCACCGGCTACCAGCTCGACCGGGTTTTCGCCCGGCGGCTGGGCCGGGACCGGTCCAACGGCTGCGCCTACGCCGACTCGCCGGCGCACGTCCCGCTGCAGCGCATGGCCAACGTGTCGCTGCAGCCCGATCCCACCGGTGGGTCCACCGACGACCTGGTCTCCGGGGTCGAGGACGGGATCCTCGTCGTCGGGGACAAGTCCTGGTCGATCGACATGCAGCGGTACAACTTCCAGTTCACCGGGCAGCGGTTCCACCGCATCCGCAACGGGCGGATCGAGGGCCAGGTGCGCGACGTCGCCTACCAGGCCACGACGACGGACTTCTGGGGGTCGATGGATGCGGCCGGCGGTCCGGACACCTACCTGCTGGCCGGCGCGTTCAACTGCGGCAAGGGCCAGCCGGGTCAGGTCGCCGCGGTGTCCCACGGCTGCCCGTCGGCCCGCTTCCGCGGGGTCAACGTGCTGAACACCGTCGCGGAGGGAGCGGCATGACCGGGGCCGCGGGGCTGCCCGACCTGGCCGGCATCGTCGACCGCGCACTGGCCGCGGCGTCGGCGGCCACGGCGGTGCCGACCGACGACGTCGTGGTGCTGGCGTCGACCACCAGCGAGGCCAACCTGCGCTGGGCGAACACCACGGTCACCACCAACGGCACCAGCGAGAGCCTGTCCTGGACGGTGGTCTCGGTGGTCGGCGGTGCCACCGGCACCGCGTCCGGGTCCGTCGTCGACCTCGGTTCGCCGGACGGGATCGAGGCCGTGGTCCGACGCTCGGCGGAGGCCGCCCGGGCCGCGGCGGCGGCCGGACCCAGCCGGGACGCCGCCTCGCTGGTGCGTCCCGAAGAGGCCGGCGGCAGCGACGCCGGCTGGGACGCCGCGCCGGCCCGCACCGACTTCGACGTCTACCGCCCGCTGCTCGACGGGCTGGACCGGGCGTTCGACGCCGTCCGGTCGGCCGACCAGGTCCTGTACGGGTTCGCCCGGCACGAGGTCTCGACCACCTGCCTGGGCACCTCGACCGGCCTGCGCCGCCGGTGGGTCCAGCCCACCGGCACGCTGGAGCTGAACGCCAAGTCCGCGGACCTGTCCCGGTCGGCGTGGTCGGGGACCTCCACCGCGGACTTCGCCGACGTCGACGCGGCTGCGGTGGTCGCCGCGACCGCCGCGCTGCAGCAGCGGCTGGACTGGGCGCGGCGGCGTATCGAGTTGCCCGCCGGCCGGTACGACACCGTCCTGCCGCCCACCGCGGTGGCCGACTTCATGGTCTACCTGCTGTGGTCCGCCGGAGCCCGGGCCGCGGCGGAGGGTCACTCGGCGTTCTCGGCGCCGGGCGGTGGCACCCGGATCGGCGAGCGGCTGACCGGGCTGCCGCTGACGCTGTCCAGCGACCCCGCGCTGCCGGGGCTGGAGACCGCCCCGTTCGTGCTCGCCGGCGCCTCGGGCGTGGACATCGCGGTGTTCGACAACGGTGCCCCGGTCCCGCGGCTGGACCTGGTGCGGGACGGGACGGTCGCCGGCCTGGCGACCACCCGCCGGTTCGCGGCGGACGCCGGGCTGCCGTTCACCCCGGCGACGGACAATGTCGCCCTCACCGGTGGCGAGGACGGCTGCACCGCCGCGGACCTGGCCGGCTCGCTGGACCGCGGCCTGCTGGTCACCTCGCAGTGGTACCTGCGGGAGGTCGACCCGATGACCTTGCTGCTCACCGGCCTCACCCGGGACGGCGTGTTCCTCGTCGAGCGTGGCGAGATCGTCGGGGCGGTGACGAACTACCGGTTCAACATGTCGCCGCTGGATGTGCTGCGGCAGGCGGCCCGGGTCGGCACGACGGAGCGGACGCTGTCGCGGGAGTGGAGCGACTGGTTCACCCGCAGCGCGATGCCGCCGGTGCTGGTCGAGGGCTTCAACATGTCGTCGGTGTCGCAGGCGCAGTGACGCCGGCCGGACCCGTCCGGCGCTCCGACCGCACCGGTGTCCCCTCCGGAACCGGACCTCCTGCCGCACCGGCGGCGCGGTACGCCGACCTCGGCGGTCGAGCTTCCGGACCGGACCCGTCCGGCCAAAACCGAACAATTTTCACCACGTGTGTGGTGGATCACGACGGCTGAATCGGTCCCTGACTCGATCCAGTGACCCAGCCGACAGCCGGATCAGTGTCGTCATCCGGCCGGTGGCCGTAGTTTCGTCGGCATTCCACGCCCCGGACCGCGATCCGCCGTCGATGTCGCCATCGCACACCCGTCGATCTCGTTCGACACCCGGGCGCACTGTCGCACAGAATCGAACAGGAGCACAGATGACGGCACTGATCGATCCGCCCACCCGCCTGAACCGCCGGGCCCCCGACGACCGGGTACCCGGCCGCCCGGACGCCGAGCCGGAACGGAGCTGGACACCGGTCCGGGTCACCGCCCGGCCGCGCTGGGCCACGCTCGGACCGGCGCCGACCCACGACCCGGCGCTGCTGCGCTGGGTCGCCGAGGTCGCCGACCTGACCCGCCCCGACCGCGTGGTCTGGGTCGACGGCTCCGACCGGGAGTGGGCCGAGCTCACCGACCGGCTGGTCGAGGCCGGCACCTTCACCCGGCTCACCGCCTACCCGGACTCCTACCGGTGCGTCTCCGATCCGGGGGACGTCGCGCGGGTCGAGGACCGGACGTTCATCTGCTCGCCGGACCGGCGCGACGCCGGCCCGACCAACAACTGGGTCGACCCCGTGGCGATGAAGGCCACCATGACCGCCCTCTACGACGGCAGCATGCGCGGCCGCACCATGTTCGTCGTCCCGTTCTGCATGGGGCACTGGGATGCGCAGCCGCCGATGCTCGGCGTCGAGATCACCGACACCGAGTACGTCGTCGCGTCGATGCGGATCATGACCAGGGTCGGGCTGCGGGCGCTGGAGCTGATCGACGGCGGGGCGCCGTGGGTGAAGGCGCTGCACTCGGTCGGTGCGCCGCTGGCCCCCGGCGAGGCCGACGTGCCCTGGCCGTGCAACGAGGTCAAGTACATCAGCCACTTCCCGGCCGAGCGGGCCATCTGGTCCTACGGCAGCGGGTACGGCGGCAACGCCCTGCTGGGCAAGAAGTGCTACGCCCTCCGCATCGCGTCGGCCATCGCGCGCGACGAGGGCTGGCTCGCCGAGCACATGCTGATCCTGAAGCTGACCTCGCCGCAGGGACGGGTGCACCACCTGGCCGCCGCGTTCCCCAGTGCCTGCGGCAAGACCAACCTCGCCATGCTGGCTCCCACCGTCCCGGGCTGGACGGTCGAGACGCTGGGCGACGACATCGCCTGGATGCGGTTCGGCCCGGACGGGCGGCTGTGGGCCAGCAATCCCGAGTACGGGCTGTTCGGTGTCGCGCCGGGCACCGGCTGGCGGACCAACCCCAATGCCATGCGAGCCATCGCGCAGGGGCACACCGTGTTCACCAACGTGGCGCTCACCGACGACGGCGGCGTGTGGTGGGAGGGAATGACCGACGAACCGCCGGCGCACCTGACCGACTGGCGCGACCGGGACTGGACGCCGGACGGCACCGACGCCGACGGCCGGCCGCTGGACTCCGCGGGATCTCCGGCCGCGCACCCGAACTCGCGGTTCTGCACGCCGATCCGCCAGGTGCCGGTCCTCGCCCCGGAGTACGACTCGCCGGAGGGCGTGCCGATCTCGGCGATCCTGTTCGGCGGCCGCCGGCGGACCACCGTGCCGCTGGTGCTGCAGGCCCGCGACTGGACGCACGGCGTGTTCCTCGGGGCGACCATCTCGTCGGAGACCACGGCCGCCGCCACCGGCCAGGTCGGCGTCGTCCGGCGGGACCCGATGGCCATGCTGCCGTTCCTCGGGTACGACGCCGGCGACTACTTGGCCCACTGGCTGTCGATCGGCGCCGCCACGGCGCCGGACCTGCTGCCCCGGGTCTTCCACGTCAACTGGTTCCGGCGGGACGCCGACGGCGGCTTCCTCTGGCCCGGGTTCGGCGAGAACGCGCGGGTGCTGGCGTGGATCGTCGGCCGGCTGGAGGGCACCGCCGGTGCCGTCGACACGGCGGTGGGTGCGGTCCCCGGGCCGGCCGACCTCGACCTCACCGGTATCGACCTGGACCCGGACCGGCTGGCCGCCGCGCTGGCCGTGGACCACGACGAGTGGCGCGCGGAGCTGCCGCTGCTGCGGGAGTGGTTCGACCGGCTCGGCCCGTCCGTACCGGCGGCACTGCAGCAACAGCTGCGGGCGCTGGCCGACCGGCTCGAGGACGGGAGCTGATCAGTCGTCGTCGCGGTCGCGCGTGCGCCGGCTGAAGATCTTGCGCAGCAGGACCAACGCCACCACGCCCAGCACCGCCGGGAGGGCCTTGCGGAGCAGCGGCACGCCCGCTGCCTGCAGGGCGTCCACCGGCTGCGCACCGCCGACCACCCGCCGCACGCCGACGGACGGCGGCGCGGACGGTGTCGCCTCGACCGTGGAGGTCCCGGCGGCCATCTCCGCCGCCACGTCGTCGGGGTTGACGACGTCGACCAGCTCGGCGCCGCCGGCCGGCCGGCCGGTCAGCTCGCGGGCCAGGCAGTCGGCGAACCGGCTGATCGACTCGTTGCCCACCGCCACCATCGCGGCGCGGCCCAGCCGCGCCGGCCGGCCGGTGATCGACAGGGTCGTCACCAGGTCGACGGCGGTGCGGCCGAGGGTCAGCGGGGTGGCGGTCATGGACACCAGGACGGCGGCGTTCGACTCGTCCTTGGCGGACGTGCCGCTGGCCTCGAGCCGGGCGCGGTGGGTGGCCGGATCCCGGTCGGCGATCCGGCCGCTGCCGTGGATCGTCAGCGGGCGGCGGCCCAGCTTGACGGTGAGCGAGCCGGAGAAGTCGTCACCGTCCACCCGGTCCAGGTGGGCGCCGGGGAAGCAGGCGGCGACCCGTTCCATGTCGAGCAGGGCTTCCCAGGCCGTGTCGATGCCGACCGGAATCTCGAAGCGGTGCTCGAGCTCCATGCCACCCTCCGTCTGCGGATCCGGCTGCCGGCGGCGGCCGGCTGGCTCGATCGTAGGTGGCGGCCCCGACGGCGGCCCACCCGCCGCCGTTCCGACTCTCGGAGTCCCGACGGTCGGACGTGGCGCAGGTCACGGGCGCCGGCCGTTCGTGCCAGTATCGGTGGATCGAGCCGCCGCCGCCCCGACCGGGCGCCCGGCGGAGCGTCCCAGAGGTCGGTGTCCGCGAGCGGGCCGGCTCCTCCACCCCGGAGCCCGGCGGTCGCGGTGCCGCCCCGCGTCCGGTGATCCCGGCCACGGGGTGCCAGAGCAACAGGGAGGTACGCCATGACCGCATCCGGCGGGGACGGTGCCCCGCACGCCACCGCCACCCGGACCGGTGACGCGCCGCCCGACGAGCACCGCAGGGGCGCGCTGGGTGCGGGTGCCAGCCCGGTCGCCGGGGCGCCCACGCCGCGCCAGGTGGTCGCCGGGCTCAAGGCCACCGCCAGCGCCGAGGACCCGGTCCAGCTGCTGTCGCCGGAGGGCGAGTTCACCCCGCACCCGGACTACCCGCTGGACGTCGACGCCGACCTGCTGCGCGGCCTGTACCGGGACATGGTGCTGGTGCGCCGGTTCGACCGGGAGGGCAACGCCCTGCAGCGGCAGGGGCAGCTGTCGATCTGGGTGCCGCTGCTGGGTCAGGAGGGCGCGCAGATCGGCGCCGGCCGGGCGCTGGCGCCGCAGGACATGGCCTTCCCGTCGTACCGCGAGCACGGCATCGCCTGGTGCCGCGGCATCGACCCGACCGAGCTGCTGGGCATCTTCCGCGGCACGGACCACAGCTCGTGGGACCCGGCGGCGACCCGCTTCCACAGCTACACCATCGTCATCGGCAACCAGGTGCTCAACGCCGCGGGCTACGCCATGGGCCAGGTGCTCGACGGCGTCGTCGGCCGGCACGACCCGGAGCGCCCGGACGAGGCGACCATCGCGTTCTTCGGTGACGGCGCCACCAGCGAGGGCGACATCCACGAGGCCATGGTGTTCGCGGGTTCGTTCGACTCGCCGGTCGTCTTCTACTGCCAGAACAACCAGTGGGCGATCTCCGAGCCGGTCGAGGTGCAGTCCCGGGTGCCGCTGTTCCACCGCGCCCGCGGCTACGGCTTCCCGGGCATCCGGGTGGACGGCAACGACGTGCTGGCCTGCCTGGCGGTGACCCGCTGGGCGCTGGACGAGTGCCGCTCCGGCAACGGCCCCGTGCTGGTCGAGGCCTTCACCTACCGGATGGACGCCCACACCACCTCGGACGACCCGACGCGCTACCGCACCGCCGACGAGGGGCAGGCCTGGAACCTGCTGGACCCGATCGAGCGGGTCCGGGTGCACCTGGTCCGGACGGGTCAGGCCGACCAGGCCTTCTTCGACGGCGTCGCCGCGGAGGCGGACGCGCTGGCCGCCCGGTTCCGGGAGCACTGCCTGGCGATGACGCCGCCGCCCCCGGACCGGATCTTCTCGCACGTCTACAGCGAGCCGCACCGCCAGCTGGACCGGCAGCGCGCCGAGTACCTGCAGTACCTGGCCGGCTTCGCGGACACCCCGGACGCCGGTGCGCAGGTGCACGCATGACGGCCCTCGACGACGCCCGCACGGCCGCTGTGTTGCCGGACGACGCGCCGTCCCAGGCCCGGCCGACCACGCTGGCCAAGGCCTTGAACATGGGCCTCCGCGCCGCCATGGAGGCCGACCCCAAGGTGCTGCTGATGGGCGAGGACGTCGGCAAGCTCGGCGGCGTCTTCCGCATCACCGACTCGCTGCAGAAGGACTTCGGCGAGCACCGGGTCATCGACACCCCGCTGGCCGAGTCCGGCATCGTCGGGACCGCGGTCGGCCTGGCGCTCCGCGGTTACCGGCCGGTCGCCGAGATCCAGTTCGACGGCTTCGTCTTCCCTGCCTTCGACCAGATCGTGTCGCAGGTGGCCAAGGTGACCTACCGGACGCAGGGCCGGGCCCGGATGCCCTTGGTCATCCGCATCCCGTTCGGCGGCGGCATCGGTGCCGTCGAGCACCATGCCGAGTCGCCCGAGTCGCTGTTCTGCCACGTCGCCGGGCTGCGGGTGGTCGCCTGCTCGTCGGCCGCCGACGCCTACTGGATGATCCAGGAGGCGATCGCCTGCGACGACCCGGTGATCTTCTTCGAGCCCAAGCGCCGGTACTGGGAGAAGGCGCCGCTGGACGCGCGGCCGGCCGCCCGCCCGGCCGGGTCGACCTTCACCTCGGTCGTCCGACGGGCCGGCTCGGACGTGACCGTCGCCTCCTACGGCCCGTCCCTGCCCGTGCTCGAGGCGGCCGCCGACGCTGCGGCCGCGGAGGGCCGATCGCTGGAGGTCATCGACCTGCGGGCGCTGTCGCCGCTGGACCTCGACCCGGTGGTCGAATCCGTCCGCCGCACGGGGCGCCTGGTGGTGGTCTCCGAGGCGCCGCTGGAGTCCTCGATCACGGCCGACATCGCCGCCCGGGTCACCGAGGAGGCCTTCTACTCGCTCTCCGCGCCGGTGCTCCGGGTAGCGGGCTTCGACACCCCGTACCCACCGTCCAAGGTGGAGGGCTACTACCTGCCCGATCTCGACCGCGTGCTGGACGCCGTCGACCGGGCCATCAACTGGTGACCGGCCGCCGCCGGCAGGAGGACCACCGAGGATGAGCAGCGTCCGGACGTTCGCCATGCCCGACGTCGGGGAGGGGCTGACCGAGGCGGAGGTGCTGTCCTGGCGGGTCGCCGTCGGCGACCTCGTGACGGTGAACCAGATCTTCGTCGAGATCGAGACCGCCAAGGCCGCCGTGGAGCTGCCGTCGCCGTTCGCCGGCCGGGTGCACGCCCTACTGGTCGAACCCGGGGTGACGGTGCCCGTGGGCACGCCGATCCTGTCGATCGACACCGACCCCGCGGCGCCCGGGCAGGGCGACGGCCCGGTGGCGGCTGGGGCCGGGGCGCAGGGGTCGGCCGCCGCGCCGCCGGACGGCGGCGCCCCGCACGCCGGGGCGTCGGCCGCTGCCGAGCCGGCCGGCGCGAAGATCGGCGAGCAGACCGCCGACGGCCGGATCGCCACGCTCGTCGGCCACATCTCGCCCGGAGCCGGCGTGACCCGCCGTCCGCGGCGGTCCGCGGCGGCCGCACCGGGAGCGGCGGCACCGTCCGCACCGGCAGCTGCGGCGCCGTCCGCACCGGCAGCTGCGGCACCCGCACCGGCACCCGCACCCGCACCCGCACCGGCAGCTGCGGCGCCGGCCCCGGCGCCGGACGTCGTGCCCGGTCCGGTGGCGCCGGCCGACCTGCCCGAGTCCGGCGTGCCGTCGGCGCTGCTCCCCGCCGCGCCGCGGGCCGCACCGCCGGTCCGGCTGCTGGCCAAGGAGCTGGGCGTCGACCTGCGGGACGTGACGCCGTCCGGTCCGGACGCGTTGATCACCCGGACCGACGTCCTCGCCGCCGCCGGTGCGCCGGAGAGCGGGGTCCGCACCCCCGGCCGGGACGCCGCGGACGGCCTTCCGGACGGCGCCGCGCCGACGACGGCCGCGCCGGTGACGTCGACGGTCCCGGCCGGTTCGGGGACGCGGGAGCGCCGCGAGACCCGGGTGCCGATCCGCGGCGTCCGGCGGGCCACCGCCCGGGCGATGGTGGAGAGCGCGTTCACCGCCCCGCACGTCACCGAGTTCCTCACCGTCGACATCACGCCGACGATGGAGCTCCGCGACCGGCTGCGCCGCCGCCCGGACTGGGCCGACGTCAAGCTCACCCCGCTCGCCTTCGCCGCCCGCGCCGTGTGCCTGGCCGTCGCCCGGACGCCCGAGGTGAACGCGGTGTGGGACGGCGACCGCGGCGAGATCGTGCACAAGCACTACCTGCACCTGGGCATCGCCGCGGACACGCCGCGCGGGCTCACCGTGCCGGTGGTGCGCGACGCCGACCTGCTGGACCTGCGCGGGCTGGCCGTCGCGGTCGCCGAGCTGGCGGCCACCGCCCGTGCAGGGCGCACCGCCCCCGCCGACCTGGCGGGCGGGACGTTCACGATCACCAACGTGGGCGTGTTCGGTGTGGACACCGGCACCCCGATCCTCAACCCGGGGGAGTCGGCGATCCTGGCCCTCGGGTCCGTCAAGGACGCCCCGTGGGTGGTGGACGGCCAGCTCGCCGTCCGCAAGGTCTGCCAGCTGGCGCTGTCCTTCGACCACCGGGTCGTCGACGGGGCGCAGGGTTCGCGGTTCCTCGCGGACGTCGGGGCCCTGCTCGCGGATCCCGCGATGGCCTTCGTCGGATAAGGGTTGACCGCTGTAGCTAGTGGGATTAGCTTTGTGGCTATGACTACTAGCTACTTGCCGCTCGACGGCGGCCGGATCGCCTACACCGTCGACGGAACCGGACCGCTGGTGCTGTGCCTGCCGGGCATGGGCGACGTCAAGGAGGTCTTCCGGTTCACCGTCCCGGCGCTCACCGCGGCCGGGTACCAGGTGGTGTGCGCCGACCTGCGCGGCCACGGCGAATCGGACGCCACCTTCGACCGGTACGACGACGAGACCGTCGCCGACGACGTGCTGGCCCTGATCGACGCGCTGGACGGCGGCCCGGCGGTGCTGGTGGGCAACTCGCTCGCCGGGGCCGTCGGCGCGCTGGCCGCGGTCCGCCGGCCGTCCGCGCTGGCCGGATTGGTGCTGCTCAGCCCGTTCCTGCGGGACGGCGCCGGCGGTCGGCTGGCCCGGTGGGTCACGGCCGCCGCGCTGGCCCGGCCGTGGGGACCGCGGTTCTGGACGTCCTGGTACCGGCGGCTGAACGCCGGGGCGCAGCCGGTGGACCTGGACCGGCACCGGGCCGCGCTGCACGAGGCGGTCACCCGGCCCGGCCACTGGCGGGCGCTGCAGCGGCTGGCGGGCACGTCGCACGACCCCGCGACCGCCGTCCTGGACCGGGTGCGGGTGCCGGCCCTGCTGGTGCAGGGGGCGCTCGATCCCGACTTCCGCGATCCCGAGGCGGAGGCGCGCTGGGGGGCGACCCAGCTCGGTGCCGAGGTGGTGATGATCCCGGACGCCGGCCACTACCCGCAGGCGCAGCAGCCCGGCCCGACCAACGAGGCGGTGCTGGCCTTCCTGCGGCGCGTGCACCCGGCGGACGGCACGCCCGGCGCGCGGACCCTCGAGGCGCCCGGTGCCTAGGGCGGGGCTGACCCCGGACCGCGTGCTGGCGGTCGCCGGTGACCTGGCGGACGAGGTCGGGCTCGACCGGTTGACCCTGGCCATGGTGGCGGAGCGCTGCGGCGTGGCGTTGCCCAGCCTCTACAAGCACGTCGCCGGGCTGGACGCGGTGCGGCGCGGGCTGGCCGTGGCCGGTGCCGTCGAGCTCGGCAACCGGCTGGGCGCCGCGGCCGTCGGACGCTCCGGCCGCGCCGCGCTGCACGCGGTCGCCGACGCGTACCGGGCCTTCGCCCACGAGCGGCCGGGACGCTACGCCGCCTCCGTCCGCGCCCCGGCCGACGGCGACCAGGAGCACGCCGCGGCGGCCCGCGGGCCGTACGAGGTGGTGCGCGCGGTCGTCGACGGGTACCCCGTCCGGTCCCGGAGCACGGTGGACGCCGTCCGCGGCCTGCGATCGGCCGTCCACGGGTTCGTCGCGCTGGAGGCGGCCGGCGGCTTCGGGTTGCCCGAGGACCTCGACCGCAGCTTCGCGGAGCTGGTGGCGGTGTTCGACCGGGCCTGGAGCGCGGCGCCCGGGGACGGCTCGGGCCAGGACGTCTCGGTCGAGGACGGCGAAGGCTGGGACGACCGTGGGGGCGTCAGGGCCGTCGACGGTGCTGCCGGCCTGCGTGGCGCTCCGGTCCGGTGATTCGTCGGCTCTAGGGATATGAAGCCTGGGAATCGTGTGCCTGTGAGGCACCTCACCGACGATCGTGGCATCGTCGAGGGGTCCCGGTGCGTCTGTGGTGGTGGACCGAAAACCACCACGACCGCAGTAAGGACTGATCAGCAATGAGCCGCCTCGCGAAGGCCTTCCGCAGCCACCGTGAGATCACCCGCAACCGCCGCGCGTTCGACCGCGCGATGGAGCACGCCGTCACCCCCGCCATGCGCGACGAGTTGATCATCATGGCCCAGCGGCAGGCCCCGCTGTCCAAGTGACGCCGGCCCGGGCGCGAGCCCGAGCCCGCCGATCGGCACCTCCACGGAGATCTCCCGGGGCAGGACGCCCCCACCACGGCCCGCGACCACACCGGTCGCGGGCCGTTCTGCGTCCGGAGCCGGAAGGCCGTGCCGGATGTGGTGCGGGACACACCGCGCCGCCCGAAGATCCCGCAGGATCCTGAGTGCCCGCGCTGAACTGCGACAACACCGTCCCGGCCGGACCGCTGCCGGCCAGGGCGCCGCTGCCGCCGGGCAGGTCGGGGAAAAAGTTGGCCGGGGCTGTAACGCCCCCGGACGGCCCGGCGAAACACCAGTCGACCCCGGTTGCTGTCAGACCCCCGACCTGACAGCCCCCGGGGTCCTTTGCGTTCTACGGTGGGGACCGTGCCGGCAGCGACGACCTGGGACCCGCAGCAGTACGGCCGGTTCGCCGGCGAGCGGGGCCGCCCGCTGGTGGACCTGGTGCACCGGATCGGCGCCGACCGTCCCCGCCAGGTGGTCGACCTGGGCTGCGGCCCGGGCGAACCCACCCTGCTGCTCGCCCGCCGCTGGCCGGAGGCCACCGTCGTCGGGGTCGACTCGTCGCCGGAGATGATCCGTCGGGCGCTGGCCGTCCGCGCCGAGCAGCCCGCCGACGTCGCCGATCGGGTGTCCTTCGTGCTGGGCGACCTGGCGGACTGGCGGCCGGGACCGGAGACGGACGTCGTCGTCAGCAACGCGGCCTTGCAGTGGGTGCCCGGACACCGCGCGCTGCTGGCCGGCTGGCTCGACGCCTTGCCGGACGGCGCCTGGTTCGGCTGGCAGGTCCCGGGCAACTTCGACGCCCCGTCGCACCGGCTGCTCCGCGAGATCGCCGCCGGGGACCGTTGGCGAGAACGGCTGCGCGGCGTGCTCCGGCACGACCCGGTCGACGACGGCCCGGGCTACCTCGAGCTGCTGCTCCAGCACGGCTGGCGGGCGGAGGCCTGGGAGACGACCTACCTGCACCTGCTGCCGGGCGCCGACCCGGTCCTGGAGTGGGTGCGCGGCACGGCGTTGCGGCCGGTGCTCGACGCCCTCGGCAGGGACACCGACGACACCGGGGACACGGCGAGCTTCGAAGCCGAGTACGCCGCCGCGCTGCGCGCCGCCTACCCGGCCACGCCGCACGGCACCGTCCTGCCGTTCCGGCGGATCTTCGCGGTCGGCAGCCGCGGATGACCGCGTTCCGCGAACTGGCGCTGGCCCTGCGTGCCGCGGGGGTGCGGTGGACGCCGCGGCCGGGCGACCGGTTCACGCTGGTGGACCCGGCGTTTGCCGACGACGTCTACACGATCGCCGAGATGGTGGTGGAGCTGCAGGACGCCACCGACGCGCAGGTGCTGGGGTTCAACGGCACCACGGAGTGGGCGCTGGATTCGGTCGACTTCGCCGATGCGGTGTGGTTGCCCCGCGAGGACCAGTTGCGGGACCTGCTCGGGCCGATGTTCCGGCGGCTGGAACGCACCGCGGACGGCTATGCGGTCACCGTGCACCTGCCCGGCCGGGCACCCGAGGACATCCCCGCCGGCAGCGCCGAGGACGCCTACGCCCTCGCGGTGCTGGCTCGGCTCGCCGCCGCCGACGCCGCGGCGGGGTGACGCCGGACCGGGCTGCGGCGGGACACCTGTCCGATCGCGGTCGCGGTACTGGCGGGGACCGTGGCGGCGCACTGCGGGCTGCCGACCGGCGGGCCGGATCTAGGCTCGGTCGATGCCCGACCATCCCCTGTCGATCCAGATGCTCCACGACCGGATCCTGATCCGCCTGCCCGGCAGTCCGGGCGAACGCACCAGCCGCGGCGGCATCCTGATCCCGGCCACCGCCGAGGTGGCCAAGCGGCTGGTCTGGGGCGAGGTGCACGGCACGGGCCAGCACGTCCGGTCCGTCAAGACCGGCGACAAGGTGCTGTTCAGCCCCGAGGACCAGTACGAGGTCGAGATCGCCGGCGACACCTACCTGGTGCTGCGCGAGCGCGACCTGCAGGCCGTCGCCCACGAGACCACCTCCGGCGGGACGGGGCTGTACCTCTAGTACCTCCAGGCGGGTCCGGCACCTCGGCTGCTGTCGCCGGCGCCGACGACCGCCCGAGCCGCAGCGGGGTCGACCGCGACACCGCCCGCGACCCCGACCGCCCGCACCACCGTGACAGCCGGGCCCCGGGCGGTCCACCCGGAGGCCGTGCCCGGGCGGGTCCCGCGGGCGCCGGTCCCGGTCCGGGACGATGATCGGCACGCGCACGGCACCACGCTCGCCCGGCCCGGCTCCCGCCGTGACCGGCCACCCGGTGAGGGAGACCTACGTGGACTACGACCTGATCGTCATCGGCTCCGGCCCGGCGGGGC
The DNA here is from genome assembly GCF_014646215.1 of Nakamurella endophytica. Classification (GTDB taxonomy): domain Bacteria; phylum Actinomycetota; class Actinomycetes; order Mycobacteriales; family Nakamurellaceae; genus Nakamurella; species Nakamurella endophytica. The sequence continues at coordinate 23,352 of NZ_BMNA01000003.1, read as the reverse complement.
AGAAGGCGGCCATCGCCGCCGCCAAGCTGGGGCACCGGGCCGCCGTCGTCGAGCGGCGCAACATGGTCGGCGGGGTCTGCATCAACACCGGCACCATCCCGTCGAAGACCCTGCGCGAGGCGGTGCTGTACCTGACCGGGCTGAACCAGCGCGAGCTGTACGGCCAGGCCTACCGGGTCAAGGAGGACATCACCGTCGCGGACCTGTCGGCGCGGACGCACCACGTCATCGGCCGGGAGATCGACGTCATCCGCAACCAGCTGGCCCGCAACCACGTGCCCCTGATCGCCGGCACCGCCCGGTTCGTCGACCCGCACACCATCGAGGTGGACAGCGAGCACGGCATCCCGCAGCCGATCACCGCGGACAAGTTCGTCATCGCGGTCGGGACGCGGCCGGCGCGGCCCGCGTCGGTCGACTTCGACGGGCAGACGATCGTCGACTCCGACCAGATCCTTGACCTGCACCACGTCCCGTCGTCGATGGTCGTCGTCGGCGCCGGGGTGATCGGCATCGAGTACGCGTCGATGTTCGCGGCCCTCGGCACCAAGGTGACGGTGGTGGAGAAGCGGCCGCAGATGCTCGAGTTCTGCGACCTGGAGATCATCGAGGCGCTCAAGTACCAGCTGCGGGACCTGGCGGTGACCTTCCGCTTCTCCGAGTCGGTGCGCACGGTGGAGCGCCACACCGGCGGCACGCTGACCGTCCTGGAGTCGGGCAAGAAGATCCCCGCCGAGACCGTGCTGTACTCCGCCGGGCGGCAGGGCGTCACGGACACCCTGGACATCGGGGCCGCCGGCCTGCAGGCGGACGCCCGGGGCCGGATCGCCGTGGACGAGAACTTCCGGACCGACGTGCCGCACATCTACGCCGTGGGCGACGTGATCGGCTTCCCGGCGCTGGCCGCCACGTCGATGGAGCAGGGCCGGCGGGCCTCGTACCACGCGTTCGGCGAGGCGGTCGGCGGCAAGCTCGGCGACCTGCAGCCGATCGGCATCTACTCGATCCCGGAGATCTCCTACGTCGGGCGCACCGAGGACGAGCTGACCACCGAGAACGTGCCGTTCGAGGTCGGTGTGTCCCGCTACCGCGAGCTGGCCCGCGGGGCGATCCTCGGCGACTCCTACGGCATGCTCAAGCTCCTGGTGCACGCCGAGTCCCGGGAGCTGCTCGGCGTCCACGTGTTCGGCACCAACGCCACGGAGCTGGTGCACATCGGCCAGATGGTCATGGGTTGCGGCGGCACCGTCGACTTCCTCGTCGACGCGGTGTTCAACTACCCGACGCTCGCCGAGTCCTACAAGGTCGCGGCGCTGGACGCGGTGAACAAGATGCGGGCCATCGCTCGGGTGACCGGGCGGCCGCAGCTGTTCGCGGAGTAGGGGGACCGGCGGTGGCGGAGCTCTCCCGCGGCGCGAACGCGCCGCTGGCCGGCGGCCGGCTGGAACTGGCCGTCGCCGGCGCCCGGCAGGGAGCGGTCGACCTGCTGGCGTTCCAGCTCGGGTCCGACCGTCGGGTCCGCAGCGACGCGGACATGGTGTTCTTCAACCAGCCGGCCTCGCCGGAGGGTGCGGTCCGGCTGACCGCCCCGGACCGGATGACCGTCGACACCGGTGCCGTCCCGCCGGACGTCGAGACGCTGGCGGTGGCGGTGTCGCTGGACGACGCCGTGCCCGGCTCGCTGGCCGGCGTCGCCGGGCTGGGCGTCACCGTCTCCGGCGCGGACGGCCACCGCGCACCGGCGGTCGGGCTGACCACCGAGCGCGCCGCGGTGCTGGTGGAGATCTATCGCCGGGCCGGCGCCTGGAAGATCCGGAACGTCTCGGCCGGGTGGGCGGCCGGGCTGGCGGCGCTGGCCCGCGAGCACGGGGTCGAGGTGGACGAACCGGCGCCGGCCGCATCTACACCCGCGCGCACCGCACCGGCCGTGCGCGACGAACTGCCGCCCCCGGTGCTGCCCGCCCCGGCCGGATACGCCGGCGGCACCGCCGCGGCCGCGTACCCCGGTGTTGCCCCCTCGGCCGGGTACCCCGGCGGCACTGCACCGGCCGGGTATCCGGGCGGCACGGCACCGGCCGGGTACCCCGGTGCGCCCGCGCCGGCCGGCTACCCCGGGGCCGCACCGCAGGGCCGGCCCGCCGCCGGCCGTCCCCCCGCAGCGCCGCCGCCGGCGACGCCGGGCGGGTTCCCGCCGCCCGGCGGCAGCCTGCCGCCGGCCGTGCCGCCGGTGCCGACCGGCGCTCTGCCCGCCCCGGGCGGGTTCCCACCGCCCGGCGGGGACCTCCCGCCGCCGGTCGCCGGTCCCGTGCCCCGCGACGTCGGCGGCTGGCCGCCACCCTGACCCGGCCGGCACCCTCTGGCAGGGTGAGGTCATGGCCGATCTCTCCCGAGGGGCGAACACCTCCCTGGCCGGCACCGGCCTCGAGCTGGCGGTCAGCGGCGCCGCGCAGGGCTCGGTGGACCTGCTGGTCTTCCAGCTCGGCCCGGGGCGGGTGGTGCGCTCGGACGCCGACTTCGTGTTCTTCAACCAGCCCGTCTCGCCCGAGGGTGCCGTGCGGCTGACCGGGGCGGACCGGGTCGCCGTCGACCTGGCCGCCGTGCCGGCCGGCGTCGACGTGCTGGCCGTCGCGGTCACCCTGGACGACAGCGTGCCCGGTTCGCTCGCCCGCATCCCGGGGCTGGTCGTCCGGGTCCAGGGGCCGGCCGACGACCATTCGGCGCCGGCGCTCGGGCTGACCACCGAGCGGGCGGCCGTGCTCGTCGAGGTCTACCGGCGGGGCGACGGCTGGAAGGTGCGCAACGTGTCCGCCGGCTGGTCGCAGGGCCTCCCGGCGCTCGCCCGCGCGCACGGGGTCGAGGTCGACGACGAGCCGGCCGCCGCCGCCGCGCCGCCCGTCGCGGCGCCCGTCCCCGCGCCGCCCCAAGCCCCACCCGCAGCGCCGCAGCAGTCGACCGCGCCGCCGGCCGCGCCGCCCGGTCCGCGGTCGGTGCCGGGCGAGGCGTCGTTGTCGCTGGTCAAGCGGCAGCAGCTGGACCTGCGCAAGGCCGCCGTGCACCGGGTGCTGCTGACCAAGGGCGCCGCCGAGGAGCGGGCCAGGGTCGTGCTGGTCCTGGACAAGACCGGGTCGATGGCCGACGAGTACGCCAGCGGCCTGGTGCGCCGGGTGGTCGAGCGGATGGTGCCCGTCGCCATCCAGCTCGACGACGACGGGGCGCTGGAGTGCTACCTGTACGCCGTCCACTTCGCCCGGTTGCCGGACCTGCGGGTCGAGTACCTGGACCGGTGGCTGGACGACTTCGTGCACCTGACCGGCGTCCACCAGGGCATCGACTACGGCCGGATCGGCGGCTACAACGACGAGATCCCCGTCATGCGCGAGGTCATGGCGACGCTGCACGGGCGCCCGGATCCCACGCTGGTGCTGTTCTTCACCGACGGCGGGTTCAGCAAGAAGCGGCAGATCACCGAGCTCGTCCGGGAGGCGTCCTCGCTGCCGGCGTTCTGGCAGTTCGTCGGGATCGGCGACAACAATTTCGGCGTCCTGGAGCGCCTGGACGAGCTGACCGGCCGGGTGGTCGACAACGTCGGGTTCTTCCCGGTGACCGACATCGACCGGGTGGACGACGCGGAGCTCTACCGGCGACTGCTCTCGGAGTTCCCGGACTGGCTGCGGGCGGCGAGGGGTGCCGGCATCTTGCGCTGACCGGACCGCACCCGACTGCGCAGGACTGCACCGGACTGCACCGGACGACACCGGTCTGCTCAGGGCATCACCGGACTGCGGCCCGACCGCACCCGAGGCCGCCGGGCTCGGCCGGCCGGCGACGTCCTGTGCGGTACCGGGCCGGCATCCGCGCGGGTCAGCTTGCGGCGACCTCCGTGCTCATCACGCAGTTGCCCTTGCCCTTGCTGCGTTCGTACCGGAACCCGAGGCCTTCGTACATGGTCCGGGTGGCGTTGTAGAGGAACGAGGCGGAGGTCCGCTTGCCCGGCGGCAGGTCGTGCGGGTACGACTCGACGAGGCCCCCACCGGCCCGGGCGATGAGCACCAGCGCGCCGCGGACGGCGACCGCGGCCATGCCGTGCCGGCGGTACCTGCGGTCGACGAACAGGCAGGTGATCCGGTAGTCGGGCACCCGGGTGACGCCCTGTTCCCACTCCTTGCGGTGGTGGATGTTCGCGACCTCCGCGACGGGCCCGTACTGCGCCCAGGCCACGGCCTCGTCGCCGTCGAACACCAGCGCCGCGTGGGTGCGGCCCTGCTCCACCAGCTGCCGCTTGAACTCGCGGTTGCCCAGCTCCCGGCGCTCCGGCGGGTCCGGGTACAGGTGGAACCAGGTGCACCAGCACCCGCCCCACACCCCGTTGTGCCGCTCCGCCAGGCCGGCGAACGCGTCCCACGTCTGCGGACCGAGCGGTTCGATGCGGTGGCCGTCGACGCTCAGCGGTGAGCTGTCCATGGCGGCACTGTAGGCCGGGTTGCGGACGAGCGGCGTCCTGGTCTCGTCGGCCGGGCAGGCGCGGTACCGCCGGCAGGCAGGTCGACGCGGACGGTCCGGAGCGGTGGCGGAGCTGCGTCGGGTCTATCGTCGTCCCTACCAGTGAGACGACTGTTCCAGGATGTGAGATGACTGTTCTGCGCGGCGACACCCCGGACGGTCGCGCCGCGTCCGTCGCGGGACATCCGTGGCGGATGCTCGGGCTCGGGCTCGGCGCCCAGGTCGTCAGTGCCACCGTGGTCAACGGGGCGGCGTTCCTGATCCCGGCGCTGCAGCAGCAGCGGGGCCTGTCGCTGGCGACGGCCGGCCTGGTCGTCGCGCTGCCGACGTTCGGCGTCATGGCGACCCTGATTCTGTGGGGTGCGCTGGCCGACGCGATCGGCGAGCGGGTCGTGCTCGCCGCCGGGCTGGCGCTGACCGCGCTGGCCCTCGGTGGTGCGTCGCTGTCGAGGTCGCTGCCGGTGCAGGCGGGCTGCCTGCTGGTGGCCGGCATGGCGGCGGCCAGCTCGAACGCCGCGAGCGGGCGGGTGGTGATCGGCTGGTTCCCGCCGCACCGCCGGGGTCTGGTGATGGGCATCCGGCAGATGGCACAGCCGCTGGGTGTCGGGCTGGCGGCGGTGACGCTGCCGCAGCTGGCGGCGGCCCACGGCATCCGGGCGGCGCTGCTGCTGCCCACGGTGCTCGCCGCGGCCGCGGCCCTGGGGTGCGCGCTGGGCGTCGTCGACCCGCCCCGCCCGCCGCGCGGTCAGGCCCCCGCCGGTCTGACCCGCAATCCCTACCGGCACAGCAGCCTGCTCTGGCGCATCCACGCGGTGTCGGTGCTGCTCGTCGTGCCGCAGTTCCTGGTCTGGACCTTCGCGCTGGTGTGGCTGGTCGGCGACCGCGGCTGGGCGCCCGGTCCGGCGGGCGTGCTGGTGACCGTGGCGCAGCTGGTCGGCGCGGCGGGCCGGCTCGGTGTCGGGTGGTGGTCGGACCGGTGGGGCAGCCGCATGCGGCCGCTGCGGCTGGTGGCCGTGGCCGCCGCCGTGGTGATGGCCCTGCTGGGGCTGACCGACGCCCTGGACCTGTCGGTGTCCGTCGTGCTCCTGGTGGTGGCGACCGCCGTGACGGTGGCCGACAACGGCCTGGCGTTCACCGCGGTCGCCGAGATCGGCGGCCCGTTCTGGGCCGGCCGGGCCCTCGGCGCCCAGAACACCGCCCAGTTCCTCGCCGGGTCCCTCGTGCCGCCGCTGGTCGGCGCCGTGGTCGCGGGCGTCGGATACCCGGCGACGTTCGCGCTCAGCGCCCTGCTGCCCGTGCTGGCGGTGCCGCTGGTGCCGCGGCGGGACGGCGGCTGACCCGCCCGCGGGAGCACCGATCCGCGGCGGACCGCCGGCCCCCGCGGGTCGGCGGGCGGGGCCGACGCACCGGTCCGCGGCGGCGCGGCCGATACCGGCGGGTCAGCCGACGGGCAGCGAGGCCTGGCCGAGGCCGATGACGGACGCGGTCAGCCGGGCGGCGCCCCGGATCTCGACGGCACAGCTGACGTGGTAGGCCACGTAGGAGGCGCCGACCGTGGCCGACCGCTCGGCGGCCGCGGCGGAGGTCCGGATCCCCAGGCCGTAGTCCCGGCCGGACACCACGGCGGCCAGCCGGCGGCCGTAGGTGGCGTCCGTGGCGCCGGTGCGGTTCCGGGCGATGGCCCTGCACTGCGCCGCCAGCCGCGGGTCGTCCGCCGGCTCGGGGTCGCCGTCGGGGACCCGGACGTTCTGGATCGCCAGCAGCTCACCGGCGTGCGGCTGGTCGCACGGCGTCGTGCTCATCACCTGGCCGGCGCGCGCGTAGCAGGACCGCAGCAGCACCGGCCGGTCCTGGGTGGTGTTGATACCGCGGGCCGTCCCGGTGTACGACCCGACCGGTCGGTTGCCGACGGTCGGCCGGACCAGGCACACCTGCCACGAGTAGCCCGGCACCAGGTCGGCGGTGGGCCCGTGGGCCAGCTCGATGGCGAAGGTCAGCGCCGGTGGTCGCCAGCCGGTGGCCACCTCGGTGTCGTCGGCCGTGGGGGCAGCGGTGTTCGACACGTCCGCCCCGATGTAGGCGGAAGCCGCGGAGGTGCAGGCGGCGTAGGCGTCCTTGCCCGGTGGCCGCCCCAGTCCCGCGGACCAGGCGAGGGCCACCTCGGCGGTGTGCGGCCGGTCGCACGGCGTCGACACCAGACCGGATGCCTCGCGCGCCATGCAGGAGCCGGTGTCGGGCGGGTCCGGCACGGGGCCACGCACCGCACCGCCGGTGACCGCCGGGCCGAGAACCACCGCGGCGGCGAGCATCCCGACGACGGTGAGCACCACGACCCACCATCCCGCCACCCTGCGGTCCACACCCGTCATGGTACGGAGCCGGCGGCCGCCGGCACAGGGTCGCGAGGCCGGACGAGCACTGCCCGGCCCTCGATCAGCTGCCGGCCAGCTCCCGGGCGCGGGACAGCACGGCGTCGAGCATGTCCGGGGTCAGCCGTCCGGTGAAGGTGTTCTGCTGCGACACGTGGTAGCAGCCCAGCACGGTGACCGGCCGGCCGAGCGGATCGACCACGGTCGCCTCGCCGCCGTGCCGGAACGCGGGCCGCGGCACGGGCACCGACCAGCCGAGGGCGGGCAGCTCGGACAACAGCGCCTGCCAGCCGAACCCGCCGAGGACCAGCAGCACCCGCAGCCGGGGACCGAGCAGCTCGAGCTCGCGCCGCAGCCACGCGCCGCAGGTGGTGCGCTCCTGCGGAGTGGGCATGTTCGCCGGCGGCGCGCAGTGCACGGGCGCCGTCATCCGCAATCCGGTCAGCCGCATCCCGTCGCCCGCGGACGTCGAGAGCGGTTGCGACGCCCAGCCGGTGCGGTGCAGCGCGGCGAACAGCACGTCGCCGCTGCGATCCCCGGTGAACATGCGTCCGGTGCGGTTGGCGCCGTGGGCCGCCGGGGCCAGCCCGACGACCAGCACCCGGGCGTCCTCGGGTCCGAAGCCCGGCACCGGGCGTCCCCAGTAGGTCTGGTCGCGGAAGGCCGCCCGCCGGGTCGCCGCCACCTCCTCGCGCCAGGCCACCAGCCGCGGGCACGCCCGGCACGCGGTGACGACCACGTCCAGTTCGGCCAGGGTGCGGGCGGCCGCGGCCGCCGCGGCGGGTGTCCCGGCGCGGGTGGGGTCGCTGTCGACGGTCAGAAGGCGGACTCCGGGATGTCCATCAGGTTGCTGTCGGCCGCCTCGACGACGGCCCGGCGCGCGGCCAGTTCCGGCAGCACGGTACGCGCGAACCACTGCGCCACGGCCACCTTCCCGGTGTAGAAGTCCACGTCGCCGGGCCGCAGCGCGGCGCGGTCGGCGTCCAGCGCCCGCTGCGCGACGACGGCCTGGCGCAGCAAGAGGTAGCCGATCAGGGCGTCGCCGGCGCTCAGCAGCAGGGTGACGGCGTGCTCGCCCACCTTGTAGACGGCGGCCGGGTCCTGCAGGGACGCCACCGCGTCGCCGACCAGCGTGGTGACCATGGCCTGCAGGTCGCCGAGCGCCGCACCCAGCTGGACCACGGCGTCCTTGAGGCGCCCGTCCTCCGCAGCCTGCGTCGCGACGAACCCGGTCATCTCCCCGGCCAGCACGCCGAGCGCCGCACCGCCGTCCTTGACGATCTTGCGGAAGAAGAAGTCCTGTGCCTGGATGGCGGTGGTGCCCTCGTAGAGCGTGTCGATCTTGGCGTCGCGGATGTACTGCTCGATCGGGTAGTCCTGGGTGTACCCGGACCCGCCGAACACCTGCAGCGACAGCGCCAGGTTCTCGTACGCGCGCTCCGACCCCACACCCTTGACGACGGGCAGCAGGAGGTCGTTGACACGCTTGGCGGTGGCCAGGTCGACACCTGCCGGCGGGCCTGCCTTCTCGACATCTGCCGGTGAGCCGGCGTTCTCGACACCGTCCAGCGGGCTCACGGTCCCGGGATCGGTGACCGGCGCGGCGTCGGCGGAGCCGGTCCCGGCCGCACCCTCCGCGGTGAGCGCACCGGCGGAGGCGTTGCCCAGCACCGCGATCCGGTCCTGCCAGGTGCCGGTGTACAGGTACACCGCCCGCAGTCCTTCCGCATAGGCCTTCTGTCGCAGCAGCATCCGGCGGACGTCGGGGTGGTGGATGATCGTCACCCGCGGGGCGTCCCGGTCGCCGGCCCGCGCCAGGTCCGCGCCCTGCACGCGCTGCTTGGCGTACTCCAGGGCGTTCAGGTAGCCGGTGGACAGGGTGGCGATCGCCTTGGTGCCGACCATCATCCGGGCGTACTCGATGATGTGGAACATCTGCGCGATACCGTCGTGCACGTCGCCCAGCAGCGTCCCCACCGCGGGCACGCCGTGCTGGCCGAAGGTGAGCTCGCAGGTCGTCGAGACCTTGAGCCCCATCTTGTGTTCCACGCCGGTGACGAAGACGCCGTTGCGCTCGCCGAGCGCCCCGGTCTCCGGGTCGAAGTGGTGCTTGGGGACCAGGAACAGGCTCAGACCCTTGGTGCCGCGGCGGGTCTCGACGCCGGGCCCCTCGGGACGGGCCAGCACCAGGTGGACGATGTTCTCCGTCATGTCCTGGTCGCCGGAGGTGATGAACCGCTTGACGCCCTCGAGGTGCCAGCTGCCGTCCGGCTGCAGGACGGCGCGGGTGCGCCCGGTGCCGACGTCGGAGCCGGCGTCCGGCTCGGTGAGCACCATGGTCGAGCCCCACAGCCGGTCGATCATCAGTGCCGCGGTGCGCCGCTGCTCCGGCGTGCCGAGCGCATGGACGACCTGCGCGAAGTTGGGCCCGGCGCCGTACATGAACACGGCGGGGTTGGCGCCCAGGATGAGCTCGGCGGCGGCCCAGCGCAGCGTCGGCGGGACGCCGTAGCCGCCCAGGTCGGTGGGCAGCTCCAGCCGCCACCAGTCGCCGTCCATCACGGCCGCGAAGCTGGCCTTGAAGCTCTCCGGCAGGGTGACCGAGTGGGTCACCGGGTCGAAGACCGGCGGGTGGCGGTCGGCGTCGGCGAAGGACGCGGCGATCGGGCCCTGGGCCACCGCAGCCAGCTCGGCGAGCACGCCTCGGGCGGTCTCGACGTCCATCTCGGCGAAGGGGCCGCGACCGAGCTGCTCGCCGGTCCGGAAGACCTCGAACAGGTTGAACTCCAGGTCGCGCAGGTTCGGGCGGTAGTGGCTCATGGGAACTCCCGGTGTCCGTCGCCGGGGATCGGCGGTGTCCGTCCGGCGCTAAGTTACTGGCCAGTAGGGCCGTGGCTGCAGGGTATTACCCGCCGGTAACCGGATCAAGGCCGGTCCCGGGTGCCGGCTCGGGACGGTGTCGGTGCGGCCCGTCAGACTGGCCGGGTGCTCCACGTCCTGGCCGCCGGCCGCGCTGCCGGTGCGACGCGGCGCTGGGTGCTGCGGCCGCTCGGCGATGACGGCGTCGCGGCACCGGACCGCGAGGTGGACGCCGCCGACCTCGCCGCCCTCGACCGCGCGGACCCGGGCGCCCGGTGGGTGGTCGACTCCGTGGCCGGGCTCTACCCGGCGGTGCTCGCGGCCGGTGCCCGGTTGTCCCGGTGCCACGACGTCCGCGCCGTGGAGCGCATCCTGCTCGGCCGCGAGGCCCTGCACGGGCGGCCGTCGTCGGCGCGGGCGGTGCTCGCCCGCCGGGCCGGCCTGCCCGAGCCCGCCGACCCGCCCGAGGGTGACGACGTGCAGGCCGCGGCCGACCGGCCCGAGCAGGCCCTCTTCGAGACCGCACCCCCGGTCCCGGCCGTCTCGGTCGGCGAGGTGGCCGGGGCGCTGGCCGACCAGCAGCAGCGGCTGGGTGACGACGGCGCGCTGCGGCTGCTCGCCGCGGCGGAATCGGCCAGCTGGCTGGCAGCGGTGGAGATGTCCGCGACGGGGTTGCCGTTCGACGCCGAGGTGCACCGGGCGCACCTCGGGCGGCTGCTGGGGCCGCGGCCGCTGCCCGGCGCCCGGCCGGCGGTGCTGGCCGACCTGGCGTCCCGGCTGGCCGCCGCGCTCGGCACCGCGGTGAACCCGGACTCGCCGGCCGATCTGCGTGCGGCCTTCGCCCGGCTCGGCCACGCCGTGGCCACCACCCGGTCCCGGGAGCTGCAGGGCATCGACCACCCGGCGGCGGCGCTGGCCGTCGAGTACCGGGAGCTGGCCCGGCTGTGGACGGCCAACGGCTGGACCTGGCTGGACGAGTGGGTCCGGGACGGCCGGTTCCGCACCGAGTACCTGCCCGGCGGGGTGGTCTCGGGCCGGTGGGCCACCCGCGGTGGTGGGGCGCTGCAGATCCCGCGGTCGGTGCGCGGGGCGGTGCGGGCCGAGCCGGGCCACCGGCTGGTCGTCGCGGACGCCGCGCAGCTGGAGCCCCGGGTGCTGGCGGCCATCTCCGGCGACCCGGCGCTGCAGCTGCTGGCCGCGGACGCCGACCTGTACGCCGGCATCGCCGCCGACGGCTTCGGCGGCGACCGGGCCCACGCCAAGACCGCCATGCTGGGCGCGCTCTACGGCGCGACCACGGGGGAGTCCGGCCGGCTGCTGCCGGCCCTGCGGCGTCGCTACCCGCAGGCGCTGGCCTACGTGGAAGCGGCCGCCGACCGGGGCGAGCGCGGGCTGCCGGTGCGCTCGGTGCTGGGCCGGGCCAGCCCGCGGCCGGGCGGGGACTGGCGGGACGCCGTCGCCCTCGGCGCCTCGGCCGACGCCGACCCCGCCCAGGAGCGGCGCGGCCGCAGCGCCGCGCGGGCCTGGGGCCGGTTCACCCGGAACTTCGTGGTGCAGGCGAGCGCGGCCGACTGGGCGGCTGTGTGGCTGTCCACGGTGCGAACGGCGCTGGCCGGGCTGCCCGGCGTCGAGCTGGTGTTCTTCCAGCACGACGAGGTGGTGCTGCACGCGCCGATCGCGGCGGCGGGGGACGCCGCCGCGGTCACCGAGCGGGCCGCCGCCACCGCCTACGGCCTGGTCTTCCCCGGCGCGCAGGGCTCCACGCCGGTGCAGGCGCACGTCGTCGACTGCTACGCCGACGCCAAGTAGCGCTGCCCGGGCCGGCCGGGCCCCGGCGCGCGCGTTCGGGGTGGACGCCGAGGGTCAGGCGCGGTGCGAGGACACCAGCGAGGCGAAGGCCACGATGTTGCTCTCGTAGCTGCCCTTGTCCGGGTCGAACACCCCGCCGCAGGTGATCAGCCGCAGGCCGGCGTGGTCGAGGTTGCCGTAGACCTGCAGCGTCGGGAACGCGTTCTTCGGGTACGAGCGCACCCCGTCGATCTTGAACACCGCGACCGTCCCGTCCTTGCGGGTGATCTGCACCTGGTCGCCGGGCTGCAGCTTGCCCAGGTCGTAGAAGACGCCCGGCCCGTACCGCTTGGAGTCGATGTGTCCCAGGACGATCGCGGGGCCGAGCGCACCGGGCGTCGGCGAGTCGTGGAACCAGCCGGCCTTGGAGTCCGGGTCGTCCAGGGACGGCACCTCCACCGTGCCGTCGGGGTTGCGTCCCAGGTCCAGCAGCGACGACCGGACGCCGATGGCCGGGATGGACAGCGAGACCGGGACCGACGCCGGCAGGATCGGGCCGACGGTCGGCGGTGCCGGAGGTCCGGGTGTGCCGGTCGGCCGGGCGGGCGTGCTGGGGCGGGCGGGGGACGTGGCGGCACTGCTGCGGCTCGGCGTCCGTGCCGCGGTGCGGCTCGGGGTCCCTGCTGCGGTGCGGCTCGGGGTCGCCCCCGCCGAGGCGCGCGACGGCGCGGTCGCAGTGCCCGTTGCAGTACCGGTTGCAGTGCCGGTTCCAGTGCCGGTTGCAGTGCCGGTTGCAGTGCCGGTTCCAGTGCCGGTTCCGGTGCCGGTCGACGTCGCCGACGGTGGAGCGGTGGTCGGGGCGGTGCTGGGCTCGGTGGCCGCCGGTGTGGAGGAGGGGCTGCCGGACGGTGCTGCGCCGGCGGCGGTACCGGTGGTGGGATCGCCGTCGACGGTGCCGGCCGCGGCGGCGGACGGCTGGGGTGGCCCCGACCGCGACGAGCACGACGCGACCGTCACCAGCACCAATCCGAGGACCAGCAGGATCACCGCGACGAGCATCGGCAGCCGCCCGCCGCGGCGGTCGGGTCGCTCTCGCACCGAGGGCTGCACGACGGTCTCCTCACCCGGCCCGCCGCGCGGCGGCCGTCCCCCGTCCTTCGGAACCCGGCCGGGCAGGGGTTGGTGCGACGAGCGGTCGGGAACGTGGCGGTGCGGGCCACGGCGGCGTCCGCACCGGCCGACGCGGTCGCAGGGTCAGGACTTCGCGGTGATCAGCACCCGCCCTCCGGTGTAGTCCCACGCGACGCGGTGCGTGAAGAAGAACGCCAGCCCGGTGTTGAACTGCGTCTGGCCCAGGGCGTCGATGCTCATCTCGTTGTCGACGGGGGTGTCACCGGCGGTGAACGTCCACAGCGCGGCGCCGTCCGGTGTCGAGACGCTCACCGCCTCGCCGCTGGGCACACGCGTGCCGTGTCCCGCGGCGGCCGGTTGACCGCTGTTCACGATGCCGCGAGGCGCCCCGGTGTCGAAGTCGGTGTCCCCGCACGACCGGCCCGCGCTGCCGATCGTCCAGCAGAGTTGGACGTCCTTGGCCCAGCCGGTGCCCGCGGACCCGCCCGAGGACCCGCCGGCCCGCTCGAGCGGCACGGCCACCGCGCCGGTGTCCTGCTGCACCGGTCCGAGCGTCCAGGTGCCCGCGCCGTCGGCGGCGACGTCCAGCGTGGACCCCGCGTCGTAGGGCGCGGGGAGGCCGAGCTGGAACGCCGACGCGCCGGCCTGGGTGCCGCTCCCGTCGGCGGTCGCGATGCCCAGCACGCCGTGCAGGCCCGGTGGGTAGGGGCCGGCCTGGCCGGCGTCCAGCACGTTGACCGGTACGGGGCTCGTGGTGGTCAGCCCGTCCACCGTGACGGTCGCCGTCGCGACGTGACCGCTGGAGGTCGAGCCGACGAAGTGCTCGCTGAAGGTGGCGCCGGTCAGATGGGTCTGCGGGCCGACCGCCGAGGCGTCGACCAGCAGGCCCGACGATCCGGTGTCGAGCAGGACGTCGACGGGCGCGCCGCCGCCGACGCTCACGGCGACCACGACCCGGACGTCGCCCGTGCTGTACCGCACGGTGCGCACCGGGATGGCCCGGCCGGTGGTGCTACCGGCGACGACCGCTTCGGCCGGTGCCGTGCCGACGTCCGCGCTGGTGATGGCGGGCACGCTCGGCGCGGTGGACCCGGCCGGCGCAGCGGCGGGCGCCGGACCGGCGGAGCAGGCGGCGAGCGAGGCGAGCGCACCGGCAGCCGCCATGGCCAGGACGGAGGTGCGGAAGGAACGGATCACCGAGGGCTCCATCTACCGTACGTGACGTATCGCAACCAACAGTAACGAACCACGATGGGTGGGGGGCCGGTTCTCTCGAGGTCGTCGCCTGCGGCTCACCCGGCCACTCGCGCGCGGCTCGGTCGGTCCGATGCTCGGACGCCGCGAGCCCTACGGTGACGACGTGAACGCCCTGGATCCTGTCGCGCCGCCGCCGGACGACAAGGACTGGACCTGGGTGGTCCGGGACCGCTGCCCGGCGTGCGGCTTCGACGCGGCGGTGGTGGCGCCGACCGCACTGCCGGCAGCCTTGCTGGCCGCGGCCGACCGGTGGGTCGCCGTCCTGTCCCGCCCGGACGTGCGGCGGCGGCCGGACCCACAGGTGTGGTCCCCGCTGGAGTACGCCGCGCACGTCCGGGACGTCTTCGTGCTGTTCGCCGCGCGGGCGCAGTCCATGCTCGACCAGGACGACCCGGGCTTCGCCAACTGGGACCAGGACGCGGCCGCCGTGGACGGCCGGTACTGGCAGCGCGACCCCGGGACGCTCGCCGGGGACCTCCGGGCGGCGGCCGCAACCGCCGCGGCGGTGTACGCCGCGGTGCCGGATTCGGGGTGGGATCGGCCCGGGCACCGGTCCAACGGGTCCGTCTTCACCGTCGCGACGCTGGGCGTCTACTTCCTGCACGACGTCGTGCACCACCTGCACGACGTCGTCGGGTGACCCGCCCCGTTCACCCGTACGGCAGCGGCTGGCTGCCCAGCCCGATCAGAGTGCCGACCAGCGTCCGGCTGTCCGCGGTAGTGGCGGTGCACAGCACGGCCCCCTCCTCCGGCACGTCCGGGTCGCGGACCGCGGCGATCACCAGCCGGCCGTCGCGGGTGGGGTCGTCGGCGCCGAGCAGCCGGGCGGCCTGCCGCTGGCACGACCGGCGGACGTCGGGAGCGGTCGCGGCCGTGGGGTCGAAGGTGCCGCGGGCCAGGACCTGACCGCGGTGCTGCTCGACGCAACTGGGCGGTCGCACACCCGCGACGCGGGGGCCGCCCAGGTAGCAGTCGCCGAACTCGGCCGGCGCGGCCCAGTCGAACGGGACGGTGCCGCCGGCCGCCCGCGGGTCGAACGGCCGGCCGCTGCGGGTGGTCAGCAGGCAGGCGAGCCAGACCTGCCCCGCGGCTCGGGCGAGAGCGGCAGGGCCGACGAGGTGGAGCTGCCCGGTGACCGCCGGGTACCAGGTCAGCGCGCCGTCCCGGCGGACCGAGCCGGCGGCCGGCGCCTGCGCCGAGGCGCAGGCGTCGACGTCGCGCACCCACAGGTCCGGGGAGAGCAGCAGGCTGGCGGAGGTGTCGGGAAGCACGGTGACGAAGCGGCCCCAGACGCCGGCGTCGCAGGCGCCGACGGTGACGCCGGGGATCTGGGTCGACGGGTACTCGGGGCCGTCCGGTCCGGCGCCGGGCGGTGCGGTGTCCACGCAGCGGTCCGGGGCGGCGGCCGGGGGTGGGGCGGGCAGCGCGGGAGTGCCGGTGACGTGCCGGCCGATCAGTCCGGGGAGGGCGACGGCGATGCAGAGCACGGCCGTGAGCACCGCCCCGCCCAGCGCGCGCCGACCCATGCCGACACGGTCGCCCGTCACGCCGTGCACCACACCCGGCAGGGCAGGGCCGTCATGAGCGGCCGGGGCGTCCGGGCGGGCCGTGCCGTCGCCCAGGGGCACCGCAGGCGCCCGGCGGACAGATCGGGAACGCCGTCGTCGGGGGGACCCGGACCAGCGGGACGGCTCGAGCGAGAGGGGCCCGCGCGGTGCGGGCCGGGACCGGACCCCGTCGGGCCGGTGCGTGGAGCGGGTGACGAGAATCGAACTCGCGCTATCAGCTTGGGAAGCTGAAGTTCTACCACTGAACTACACCCGCGGGGACTGCGCGGACCATCATACGGGTGTCCCCGCGGTCCGGTCACCCTCCGCCCGCGACCGGGTGGTGCATCCAGACGTTCGGTTCGACGTACGCGGCGTGGTCGTGCTCGACGCTCACGTGGACCGGGACGAGTGCGTCCGGCACCACCAGCGGCCCGGACCGGTCGAAAGGGAGCCCGGTCCACCGGCGCCAGCTCGCGAGGTCGCCGGCCACGGTCATGGATGCCGGGCACACGGACACCACGCGGGCGCCGAGCCGGGCGTGGGCCCGGATCCACGGGTCGGCGGGCAACCCGTCGTCGCGGACCTGCCGCACGTAGTCGGCCATCGGGACCAGCGGCTGCTCGGCCTTGCGGGTCGGCCGGACGGGACCGAAGAGTGCTCGCAGACCTAAGCGGCCGACGGTCTCCCGGGCGGCCGTGAGCAGCGTGGCCGCCAGACCGGTCCCGCGGTGTTCCGGGTTCACCCGGGCTTCGAGGAGCGACGCCGCGGTCGGCGGAGTGCCGGCCGCGCGCTCGGCGAAGCCGCGCTGGAGGATCCCGTCCCACCCGCTCGCGGGCAGGTCGTCGTCCGACCCGGACCAGGCGAACGGCAGGGCGTTGACCTTGCCGACGACCGATCCGGCGTCGTCCACGGCGACGAGCTGGTACTCCGGGAAGGCCTCGGGCAGGCGGGCGAACAGCAGGACGCCGAGCGGGTCCTGGAGCAGGAACGGGGGCCAGAGGTTGGGCATCGCCCACATGGCGTCGGCGAGGTCCGGCCGCGCCGCGAGGTCGTGGATCCGCACCGGCCGACCGTAGCGGCGGGACCGCCCGGTGCCCCCCGATACGCTCGGGCCATGTTGCTGTCGGACCGGGACCTGCGCGCCGAGATCGACGCGGGCCGGCTGGCGGTGGACCCGTTCGACGAGACCCTGGTGCAGCCCGCCAGCATCGACGTCCGGCTGGACCGGCTGTTCCGGGTCTTCAACAACTCCCGGTACACCCACATCGACCCGGCCGTGCAGCAGGACGAGCTGACCGCGCTCGTCGAGGTGCCGACCGGCGAGGCGTTCGTCCTGCACCCCGGCGAGTTCGTGCTGGGCTCGACGTTCGAGACGGTGACGCTGCCGGACACCCTGGCCGGCCGCCTGGAGGGCAAGTCGTCGCTGGGCCGGCTCGGCCTGCTCACCCACTCGACGGCCGGGTTCATCGACCCGGGCTTCACCGGTCACATCACGCTGGAGCTGTCGAACGCGGCGAACCTGCCGATCACGCTCTGGCCGGGCATGAAGGTGGGGCAGCTGTGCATCTTCCGGCTGTCCTCGCCGTCGTTGCACCCCTACGGGTCCGACGTCTACGGCTCCCGGTACCAGGGCCAGCGGGGGCCGACACCGTCCCGCTCGTACGTCAACTTCCGGCGCGACCACACCGGCGGGTGACCGCTCCGGCGTCAGTGGCACCGCCCACGCGTCGTCGAGAACGCAGAGCCTGCAAGAGATCCGGCCGCCGCATCGCCGGCCGCGACCACGGAGCGGACGGCCCCCTCGCGCGAGGACCACTCCCGGCGGCCCGCACGCGCCCCGACCGCGGCGCAGCGCCGGCGCCCGCCGAGGCCGCGACGACGGGATTGTCACAGCGCCTGCCCGTCCTGCGCGCCGCCGACCCCCTGGGCGGCGCCCCAGCGACGGAGGGCGACGACCGCCTCTCGCAGGGCGAGCCCGCGCTCGGTCAGCGCGTAGGCCCGGGTGTTGTGTCGCAGGGGCAGACGGGACAGGACGCCGGCCGCTTCGAGCTCGCGGAGACGCGTGGCGAGCATGTTCGTCCCCACGCCCAGGTCGCGCTGGAGATCGCCGTAGCGCTGCGGCCCGTCGAGCAGCCGCTCCACGATGAGCAGTCCCCACCGCGCTCCCACGATGTCCAGGGCGGCGCCAAGGTCGCTCACGCGGTCGGATCGGCGTCCGGCTTCATCCAGAACGGCGAGTAGTGATAGCCGTCGAGGTCGTCGAACTGCCGCTGGTACATGAACGGGTAGTCGTCCGTGTCGCCCGTCCGTCCGCCGGCGGCACCGGCGCGCTCGACCAGCTCGTCGACAGCCTCGCGGCTGCCGAGGTCGAACGAGACCGTCACCTTCGACGGCGTGTCGGGTCCGCCGACCAGTTCCTCGGTACCGCCGACGCTCGCGTACATCTCACGGCTGCCGAGCATGACGTACTGCTCCGGGGCGATCGCGAAGCACGACACGTTGTGGTCCGACATCTCGGCATTGAGGGTCCAGCCGAGGGCGGTGTAGAAGGCCGTTGCGCGCTCGACGCTCTGGACGGGGCAGGTGATGAAGAGGCTCATGGACCTGATACTTCCAAAAGTGAAGTACGACGGTCAACCCGGGACTCGGCCGCCAGGACACAAGGGACCGGCACCGGCGAACGGGATGCCGTCGGAATGGACGCCCGGGACCGTCCCCCGGCGGCACGGTTGTGGTGGGACTGCGTCGACGGGTCCCCGGGCGAGATGCGGAACCGCCACGGTTCTGGTGCCGCGGCAGCGGTGGCGGCGTTCAGCCGTCTCGGCGACACCCGACCGGGACGCATGCGCGGCAACTGACCGGCGTCGCCAACGCACTCGCGGCGTGGACCGGCGCTACCGCGAGTGCCGAGAGAACGGGGTGACGCCGGCGAGGAGCCGTCGCTCACCCGGCTCTCACCGGCCGATCTCGGATCGGACGGCGTACAGCTCGGGGAAGAACGTCAGGTCCAGGGCGGCCCGCAGGAAGGCGACGCCGCTGGATCCGCCGGTCCCGCGCTTGGCACCGATGATCCGTTCGACGGTCTTGAGATGGCGGAACCGCCACACCTGGAAGTTCTCCTCGACGTCGATCAGTTCTTCGCAGGCTTCGTACTCCAACCAGAACTCTTTCGGATTCTCGTAGATCCGGCGGAAGACCGGGACGAGTTCCTCGGCGAAGGTGTGGGCGAGCGTGACGTCCCGGTGGAGTACCTCGTGCGGGACGGCGTGGCCGTGGCGGGACAGGTACCGCAAGAACTCGTCGTACACCGAGGGCGCCTCGAGCAGTTCGGTCAGCAGCGCCCGGGCGGCGGGGTCCTGTTGGAAGACGGTCAGCATCCTGGCGTTCTTGTTGCCGAGGGAGAATTCGACGGCTCGATACTGGTAGGACTGGAAACCCGACGAGGTGCCGAGCTGGCTGCGGAATTCGGCGTACTCGGAAGGGGTGAGCGTGGCCAGTACGGACCACTGCTCGGTGAGTGATCGCTGGATGTGCTTCACGCGGGCCAGGCTCTTGAGAGCGGGCGCCATCTCGTCGTCGGCCAACCAGGCGCGGATCGCAGCCAGCTCGTGCAGGACGAGCTTGAGCCACAATTCAGAGGTCTGGTGCTGGACGATGAACAGCAGTTCGTCGTGGTGTACCGGGCGGCTGATGGGCCGCTGCGCGTTCAGCAGGTCGTCGAGGTCCAGGTACTGCCCGTAGGACAGGTTGACCGTGAAGTCTCTGACGATGCCCTTCTCGAGTGGACGCGTGTTCGCCGGCTCCATGTCGGTCATTGTGTCGCCTCGCTGACGTCGATCACGGTGCCCGGGCGCGGAGAGGTCGGACCTGCGTGTCGGCGGTCCACCCCACAGCGCTGAGCCGCCTGGCGCGCCCCGGCTCTTCGGCTCGGTGCTCGGTGCTGGAAGTGCCGACGGTGCCGACGGTGCCGACGGTGCCGACGGTGCCGACGGTGCCGGCGATGCCGGCGATGCGGACGGTACGGGCGACGGTGGGTCGTCGGGAGTGCCGCCTACCATCGGCCGTGCCGGTGACCTGAGTGCTCCGGGCGGAATGCTACTGGCCAGTAACATCGGCTCCGGACGCCGTCGGTCGCCGCGCGCGGACCGCCGGGCGACGGTGCCGGATGAGGGTTGTGGAAGGGATGGTGGCCCGGTGACGGTGCTCAACTGGATCACCGGGCCGGTCGCCGCGGTCTTCATCGTGGTGGGCTTCGCCCTGCTCGGCCGCGCCGCGGTGCAGATCTACCGCACCCTGCAGCTGGGCCAGCCGGACCCGACGCGGTCCGGCCCGGTGGGCCGCCGGCTCGCCACCGTGGCGCGGGAGACCCTGGGCCACACCCGGATGCTGCAGTGGGGCGTGGTCGGCGCCGCGCACTGGTTCGTCATGGTGGGCTTCGGCGCGCTGATCCTCACCCTGGTCGAGGCGGTCGGCGAGACCTTCGACCCCGGGTTCGCGATCCCGTGGCTGGGTCACCAGGCCTGGTACGGGCTGCTCGTCGAGATCATCGCGGTGACCACGCTGGTCGGCATCGCGGTGCTGATCGCCATCCGCCAGCGCGAGCACCCGCGCCGCCCCGGGCGGCGGTCCCGGTTCGCCGGCTCGAACTTCCCGCAGGCGTACTTCGTCGAGACGGTCATCGCCGTCATCGCGGTGTGCATCTTCCTGATCCGCGGGCTGAAGTTCGCCACCGGCGAGGCGCCGTTCCCCGCCTGGGCCGCGCCCGTCTCCTGGGCGCTCGGCCGCGTCCTGCCGGACTCGCCGGCGCTGCTGTCCGTCGTCGCGCTGGTGAAGGTCATCGTCTCGATGGTCTGGGCGATCGTGATCGCCCGGAACCTGACCATGGGTGTGGCCTGGCACCGCTTCCTGGCGTTCTTCAACATCTACTTCAAGCGCCGGGACGACGGCCGGGTCGCCCTCGGCGCGATGAAGCCCATGCTGTCCCGCGGCGAGCCGCTGAACCTCGAGGAGGCCGACCCGGACACCGACGTCTTCGGCGCCGGCAAGGTCGAGGACTTCTCCTGGAAGGGCTGGCTGGACTTCTCCACCTGCACCGAGTGCGGCCGCTGCCAGTCGCAGTGCCCGGCGTGGAACACCGCCAAGCCGCTGTCGCCCAAACTGTTGGTGCTGTCGCTGCGCGACCACGCGCACGCCAAGGCGCCCTACCTGGCCGCCGGCGGCGGGCTGTCGGCCGAGGGCGAGGAACAGCTGTCCGACGAGGCGCGGGCCCGGCTGGCGCACGAGAGTCCCCTGGCGCTGCTCGAGGCGCAGCGGCCCTTGGTGGGGGACCCGGAGTCGAACGGTGTCATCGACCCCGAGGTGCTCTGGGACTGCACCAGCTGCGGCGCCTGCGTGCAGCAGTGCCCGGTCGACATCGAGCACGTCGACCACATCATGGACATGCGCCGCTACCAGGTGATGATCGAGTCGGAGTTCCCCACCGAGCTCGGCGGGCTGTTCCGGAACCTGGAGAACAAGGGCAACCCCTGGGGCCAGAACCAGCGCGATCGGATGGCCTGGGCCAAGGACCTGCCGTTCGAGGTGCCCGTCGTCGACCCGACGGAGGGCGGCGAGCTGACCGACGAGCACGAGTACCTGTTCTTCGTCGGCTGTGCCGGCGCCTTCGACGACCGCGCCCGCGGGACCACCAGGGCGGTCGCCGAGCTGCTGCACATCGCCGGGGTCGGCTATGCGGTGCTCGGCGGAGCCGAGACGTGCACCGGCGACCCGGCGCGGCGGGCGGGCAACGAGTTCCTGTTCCAGATGCTGGCGCAGCAGAACGTCGAGACCATGAACGCGGCGTTCGGCGAGCGGCAGCGGCGCAAGGTCGTCGTGACCTGCCCGCACTGCTTCAACACCCTGTCGAACGAGTACCCGGACCTCGGGGGCCGCTACGAGGTGGTGCACCACACGCAGCTGCTGAACAAGCTGGTCCGCAGCAAGCGGCTGGTCACCGTCGCCCCGGTGGACCGCGACGTCACCTACCACGACCCGTGCTACCTGGGCCGGCACAACCAGGTCTACACGCCGCCGCGCGAGCTGATCGGCGCGTCCGGCGCCCAGCTGCGGGAGATGCCCCGCAGCCTCGAGCGGTCCTTCTGCTGCGGCGCCGGCGGCGCCCGCATGTGGATGGAGGAGAAGATCGGCAAGCGGATCAACCTCGAGCGCACGGACGAGGCGCTGTCCGTGCTGCCCGGCGCCACCGCACCGGCGGTTGCCACCGGGTGCCCGTTCTGCCGGATCATGCTGAATGACGGCATGACGGCGCGCGCGGGCGAGCCGGACAGCGCGGCCGAGGACGTCCAGGTCCTCGACGTCGCGCAGCTCCTGCTCGCGGGGGTCAAGGGCGAACGCTGAGCGCCCTGAGCGCCGGTCGCGCTCAGACCTCGGTCGCCGGGCGGGCAGTGCTCGGGCCGGGTCCTGCGGCCGTCCGGCGGAAGGTGACCGTCACCTCGAGCGTGCTCTCCACGGACCCGCGGGCCAGGATCACCCCCGCCTGCGCGGTGAGGGTCAGCCCGAAGGAGCCGGTCACCTCGGCGAGCTCCCAGCCAGCGGCGGCCGGCACGTCGGTCAGGCTCTGCGCGACGGTCCTGGCGCCGTCGGTGATGGCGGCCCGGACGTCGTCGAGACGGTCCGCGAGCCGTTCCACCAGCTCGCCGGCCACCGCCGGCGACCGGTCCCCGACGGCCGGGACGACCCGCACCAGGATCTGGTGCCCGCCGTCCCGGCTGCTGCCCGCTGCGTCCTGGCCGTCCACGTCGCCTCCGCTGCCGTTGTGCCACCGGGTCCGCCGCCCTGGCCCGGTCGCGGTCCCGCGTCGTCAGTAGACGCCACCGGTGCGGGCGCCGCGCGTCGGCGGCGTCGGTCCTGCGGTGTCGGTCCTGCGGCGTCGGTCGTGCGGCGTCGGCCCTGGGGCCAGGGGACCCGGCGGGCGACCTGCGGCGCGGCGCCCCGCCGGGTCGCTGCCTAGGCTGGCCCCAGCGACGGGCCGCACGGGCCGGTCGACTGCGGAGAGCGGGTGGCCATGCGCATTCCGGGACCGGCCGACATGATGCGCATCGCCGGCCAGGGGTACGAGGCGGTGGAGCAGGCGGTCGGCCTGGTGCCCCGCGTGGTCGCGCTGCTCGCCGAGGCTGAGGTCCTGGTCCGGCGCGTCAGCGGGCTGATCTCGTCGATCGACGAGGTCCGGGAGGGCGCCGCCGACGCGGTCCGCCGCACCGACGCGGTGATCGGCCGGGCCGACGCGCTGACCCGCCGGCTGCAGCCGATCGTCGACGGGTACGTGCCCGTGCTGGAGAAGCTGCAGCCCACGGTGGACACGCTGGAGCCGATGCTCCGGCGGATCGCCGACACCACGGACGGCGTCGAGGTGGAGGCCGTCGTCCGGTTGATCGACGTGCTGCCGACGCTCGTCGACAAGTTGGACGCGGACATCCTGCCGGTCCTGGACACGCTGTCCACGGTCGCGCCCGACCTCCGCGACGTCCTCGACGTCGCCCGCGAGATCAACGCGATGATCGGCTCCGTGCCGGGCCTCGGCCGCGTCAAGCGGAAGATCGAGGACCAGCAGGCGGCGGAGGACCAGTCCCGCGAGTACCGGGCGGCCGAGGAGCCGCCGGCCGCGCCGGCCCGCCGGGCCGCCACCGGGGACGGCGAGGCCACCGCGGCCGACGGCTCACCTCGAGCGGGCGCGCCCGCGGCCGCCACGTCGGGATCGGACGCTCCGGCGGGCACCGCCGCAGTCGCAGGCGCACCGTCGGCGCCGGCCGTCATCGGGAGCGACGGACCGGTGCGCTAGATGTACTGACCGGACAGGTTGGTTAAGCGGGTGACCGGGGCCTGGTTCCCGATTGCGGTGT
>NZ_BMNA01000002.1:728069-810873 GCF_014646215.1 Nakamurella endophytica | reverse complement strand
GGTGGTCGCCGTACCGCCGTGGAGGACGGCGCGGACCTGGTGCGCGCTGCCCTGCGACGGCGGGCGGCGGGCGCGGACCCGGCGCCGACCGGCTCCGGTGCGGACGCTGCCGACGAGCGGGGGTGGACGCGGGACGTCGCTCTCCTGCTCGCCGAACGGGAGCGGGCCCGGTCCACCGAGGTCGACCTCACCCTGCCCGCAGGGCTGTCGGTGAGCGCGCTGGTCGACCTGGCCGCCGACCCGCGCAGTCTCGCCCGGCGGCTACGCCGGCCGGTCCCGGCGCCGCCGTCCGAGCACGCGCGCCGCGGTACCGCGTTCCACGCCTGGCTCGAGCGCCGGTACGCCGGAGCGCCGCTGCTCGACGTGGCAGATCTTCCCGGGGCCGCTGACGAGGGTGTCGCCGCCGAGCCGGGGTTGCAGGAGCTCCGCGACGCGTTCCTGCGCTCCCCGTGGGCGGACCGGCAACCCACCCACATCGAGCTGCCGTTCACCACCGCCGTCGCCGGGCTGACCGTCCGGGGCCGGATGGATGCGGTGTTCGCCGACCCGGACGGCGGTGTGACGGTGGTGGACTGGAAGACGGGACCGCCGCCGTCCGGGGCGGACCTCGACGTCGCCGCGGTGCAGCTCGCGACCTACCGACTGGCCGCGGCGGCGTTGCTCGGCCTGCCGCTGGACCGGGTCCGCGCCGCCTTCGTCCACGTCCGGGCCGGGGTCACGATCAGCCCGGCCGACCTTCTGGACGCCGACGGGCTCGCCGACCTGGTGCACCGGTCGGTCGCCGGCCCCGGTGACGACCCGCCGGCGTCCGCCACTGCGTCGCGCCGAGCCGGCCGCCATGGTCCGGGTCGGGGCCGTGGCGCCGGTCCCCAACGCCAGGCGGGCGGGACACCGGACGGCCACGACCCCGGGCCGTCGGGACCGCCGGCGGCGATCCTCGCGGACGTCGACGCGGACGAGCCGGTCCCGCTGCCGGACGAGCCGCCCGAATCCGACGACCCCTACGGGCTGTTCGACCTGCCCGACGACGGACCGAGCCGGAAGGACGGTGCTGCCGTGGCACCATCGACCTCGTGATCACCCTCCTCGAGTACCTGGTCATCGCGGCGGTGATCGGTGCGGTGGTCTTCGTGCTCGCCGTCCTGGTGTTCGGCCGCGGGGAGCAGATGGCGCCGCTGAGTCCGCGGACGTCGCCGGCTCAGTTGCCCGGAGAGGGCATCGGCGCGGACGACGTGCGGTCGGTCAAGTTCTCGCTCGCCCTGCGGGGCTACCGGATGAGCGACGTGGACTGGGTGCTCGACCGTGTCGGCGACCGCATCGATGAGTTGGAACGGGACAACGCCCGCCTGCGTGGCCAGCCCCTCCCCGATCGGAGTCTCGCGGACGACATCGACGCCTCGGCCGGACCGCCCGCTGCGGACCTCTACGACGCCGGGTCGGCCGACACCCTCGCGATGTCACCGGACCGGGAGCAGAGCCCGGCGGCCGCGGGATCCTTCGGTCCGGCGGGCCCGGGCCCGGCCCGGGAGGACCGGCGATGAAGGCCCGCCTCGAAGTCGGCCTCGACATCGCCGCGCCGGTCGAGTCGGTGTTCCAGGCGATGGTCGACCTGCCGTCGCAGGAACGCTGGATGCTGCTCACCCGGCTCTACCCGCTCGCCGGAGACGCCCCCGTGCCGGCCGTCGGTTCCCGCCTGGCCGCGTTGACCGGCATCGGCGGCATGGGGGTCCTGGACACCATGCAGGTCACCGTCTTCGACCCGCCGCGCCGGTGGGAGACCCGGCACGACGGCGGGCTGATCAAGGGACGGGGAATCTTCGAGGTCCGTCCCGCCGCCGCAGGTGCCCGCGCCGTCTGGATCGAGGACCTCGAGCTACCGCTGGGGCTCCTCGGCGGGATCGGCTGGCTGGTCCTGCGGCCCGCGTTCCGCTGGGGGCTCGGCCGATCCCTGCGGACCCTTGCCGCCGGCGTGACCGGCGGGACGCTGCCCCTCCGGCCCGAGCACCGGCCCGCCGGGACGACCGATCCGGGCGCCACCGGCACGACGGGAACCGGCGCCGGCTCGACCGGCAGCGATGGCTCCGCGGCCGGGACCGGTGTCGCGGGCGCGCCGGGGACAGCCACCGGGGACGGATCGGAGGCCTCCGGGTCGGAGGCGGTGCGGTGAGCGAACGGCCGGCCGGCGTCGTCGCCGACGATGCGGCGCCGGTGAACCCGGCCGGCGACGGGCGACCGCGCTGCGCCTGGGCCCTGTCGACACCGGACTACGTCCGGTACCACGACGAGGAGTGGGGATCGCCGCTGCACGGCGACGCCGCGTTGTTCGAGCGGCTGACCCTGGAGGCGTTCCAGTCCGGCCTGTCGTGGCTTACGATCCTGCGCAAGCGGCCGGCGTTCCGCGCCGCTTTCGCCGGCTTCGACCTGGCGACGGTCGCCGGCTACGGACCGGCGGACGTCGACCGCCTGCTCGCCGACGCCGGCATTGTCCGCAATCGGGCCAAGATCGACGCGGCCATCGCCAACGCCCGGGCCGCGCTCGCCGTCCCGGAGGGTCTCGACGCGCTGCTGTGGAGTTTCCGTCCGCTGGCTCCACGAGCGCGACCACGAGAACTCGGCGACGTGCCGTCGCAGAGCTTCGAATCGGTCGCGATGGCCAAGGAACTCAAGCGCCGGGGGTTCCGGTTCGTCGGTCCGACGACCGCCTACGCACTGATGCAGGCGACCGGCATGGTCGACGACCACCTCGCGGACTGCTGGCGGGCGACCGGCTGAGACCACCGGCCGGTCCTCGGACCGTTCTGCAGCCAGTGCGGTTCGCACGCTCCGGGAGCGGTACGCGGGACGACCGCCGCGGGAGCCGCGACGGGGGCCTCGGCAGCTGCGACAGCGGCTGTATCCAGCTCCGCACAGCAGGGCACCGACCCGGGCGGACGGACCCCTCAGGCGTCGAGCACCCCAGCTGGCTTGCCGCCCGCGCGCGGGAGGTCCGCAGGTGCACCGTCCGCGCCATAGCCGCTGCGGAGCAACGACCCGGCCGCGCCTGGCCTCAGCGGCCGCGTCCGGCCTTGGTGCTGGGCCGGCCGGTCGACGTGGCCGGCTCCGGGACCGCGCGGCGCTGCTGCGGGTCGCGGCTCGCCGCTCGCTGCTCCCGGCGCTGCGCCGCCGCGCTCCGGCGGTCGGCCGGGGCCGCGTTCGGCCGCTGGGCGGCGGAACCGGGCGAACGGTCGGTACCGCTGCGGGCGGTCGCCGACCCGGACTCGACCTCCTCCGGAGCCTGCAGCTCGCCCGCGGTGTCCGCCGAACTCGCGGACGGCGGGAGGGCCGCGGCGGGGTCGGTGGTGTCCGCGCCGGTGTCCATGCCGGCCGCCGACCGGTGCTGGTCGTCCGCGGCGGCATCCCGCCCCCCGGGACTGTTGATCACCGCGACGCCCGACTCCAGGTCGATCCGCAGGTCCCCGTCGCGGGCGTTGCCCTCCTCCTCGCGACGCATGGCCTTGGACCGGCGCTCTTCCATCTCGTGGCGCATGCCAGGGTTGAAGAGCGCACCCAGTTCACCCAGCGGACCCACCGGCTCAGGCTACGCGAGCGGGGCTGTCCAGGACGGCGCTGGAGCCGGCAGCCGGCCAGGTCCGCACCGGGCGGCGGGCGCGGCAGCAGCACATTCACTCCGCCGCCGGCCGGCCCGGGGGATCGCCGCGCGCCGACAGGCCCGGCGGTCCGATACCGATGTCCCTCGTCACCGACACCCGCGCCCGACACCCGCGCCCGACACCCGCGTCCGCCACCCGCGTCCGCCACCCGCGCCCGCCGCCCGCATCCGCCACGCGCGCCCGCCACGCGCGCCCGGCACCCGCGCCCGACACCGTGCGGCCGACGGTGCACGACCGAGGGGTCAGCGGCCCCGGTAGGTCGGCCGCTGCTTGGCCAGGAAGGCGGCCACGGCGTCGCGGTGGTCCTCGCCCCGGAACAGCGCGCCCTGCGCCGCCTCCTCGAAGGACAGCGCCGACGCCAGGTCGGTGCTCGCGGCGTGGTGCAGCGACGCCTTGATCCAGGCGAACGCCTCGGTCGGGCCTTCGGCGAGCCGCGTCGCGAGGCGACGTCCCTCGTCCGCCAGGTCGGCGTCGTCGACCACCGCGTCGACCAGCCCGGCGGCCAGCGCCTGGTCGGCGTCCCAGCGCTCACCGAGCAGCAACATCCGGCTGGCGCGGCCCGACCCCACCAGCCGGGGCAGCAGGAACGAGACGCCGCTGTCCGCGGCCAGCGCGACGCCGGCGAAAGCGGCGGTGAACGTCGCCGACCGTCCGGCCACCCGCAGGTCGCACGCGCACGCGAAACCCAGACCGGCGCCGGCGGTGACGCCGTTGACGACGGCCACCACCGGCTTGCGCATGCCGGTGATCGTCAGGATGGCCGCGTTGTAGAAGTCGCGGACCGTCGACGACACCCGGGGGTCGCCGGCCGCGAGCAGCGCCGCATGCTCGCGCAGGTCCTGGCCGGCGCAGAACGCCCGTCCTGTCCCCGTCAGCACCACGGCGCGCACGGCCGGGTCGGCGGCGGCCCGCTGGAGCTCGCCGAGCAGCAGGTCCTTGGTCGCCAGGGTCAGGGCGTTCCCCGCTCGAGGTCGATCGATCCGGATGGTGCGGACGGCACCGTCGGTGGTCGCGACCACGTCGGGCGAATCATCGCCGACGGGGTCCGCAGCCGCGTGCCCGGCGCGGAGCCGACCGTCCGGCCGGCCCTCACCGACCGGCGCGGAGGCGCTCCCGGCGGAGGTCGGGTCCGTCGCGCCGCTGCGGCCGGGGGCGTCGCCGCGTTCCGGCCCTTCGGTGTTTGACGGCGGCGGTGTGCCCACGGCGACTCCCGTTCTGCTCGGGTGCGGCCCGGCCGGCCGGTCCGCCAGGTCGCGGAGCGCTGTGCACCTGGTGTCGGTGCAGGTCGCTCGATGGGGGAGAATAGGAGGACCGCTGTCCTTGCGGGTCGGCGACCGGAGCACTGATGACCGGTCGCCGGCGAGTCGCACGCAGCCACCCGCCCCGTCGGCGGCACCGGCGGCGATGCCGGATTTCGGAGGGAGTTCGTACATGGCGGCCATGAAGCCCCGCACCGGGGACGGTCCCCTGGAGGTGACGAAGGAGGGCCGCGGGATCGTGATGCGCGTCCCGCTGGAAGGCGGGGGACGGCTCGTCGTGGAGATCTCCGCGGACGAAGCGGCCACCCTCGGCGAGGCGTTGAAGGCCGTCGTGTCCTGACGGCACGCTGCACCGCCGGGTGATCGACCGGCACGACCTCCGCCCGGAGTCCGTCCACCAGACGGCTCCGGGCGGTCGTGTGTCCGCAGGTCGGCCGGCCCCGTCCCGCGGGGGCGTGCAGCCCCGGCCAGCGACGGTCCGACCCTGCTGGTGGCCGGCTCCCGCCGTCGCATCCGTCCTCGCGCTCGCGGCGCCGGGCAGCGCCTCAGCGCAGCGACCGGTACAGCTCCACGGTCTGCTCGGCGACCGCGGTCCACGAGAAGCTCGTCACCGCCCGTTCCCGCCCGGCCCGACCGGCGGCCCGCGCGCCGTCCGGGTCGGCCACCGTCGCGTTCACGGCGGCGGCGAACTCCTCCTCGAACTCGCGGGGCCGGTCGGCGTCGTAGTGCACCAGCCGCCCGGTGACGCCGTCGTCCACCACCTCGGGGATGCCGCCGACGTCGCTGGCCACCACCGGCGCACCACAGGCCATGGCCTCCAGGTTCACGATGCCCAGCGGCTCGTACACCGACGGGCAGCAGAACACCGTCGAGGCGGTGAGCACCTGCTTGACCTGGTCCAGGGTCAGCATGCCGTCGAACCAGAAGACGCCCGGCCTGGCCTGCTGCAGCTCGGCGATGGCCGCGGCGGTCTCCGCCGCGATCTCCGGGGTGTCCGGCGCCCCGGCGCACAGGACCAGCTGCACGCCCGGGTCGAACCGGTGCGCTGCGGCGATGAGATGCCCGACGCCCTTCTGTCGGGTGATGCGGCCGACGAAGGACGCGATCGGCGCGTCCAGGTCGACGCCCTTGTCGACCAGCAGCGACCGCTCGTCCGAGGGCCGGTAGATGTCGGTGTCGATGCCGTTGCGGATCACGTGCACCTTGGCCGGGTCCAGCTCGGGGTAGCAGTCGAGGACGTCGGTGCGCATGCCGTCCGACACGGCGATCACCGCGTCCGCGGCGTCGTAGGCGGTCTTCTCCGCCCACGACGACAACCGGTACCCGCCGCCGAGCTGCTCGGCCTTCCACGGCCGCCGCGGTTCCAGCGAGTGGGCCGTCACCACGTGCGGGACGTCGTAGAGGATCTTCGCCAGGTGGCCCGCCATGTTGGCGTACCAGGTGTGCGAGTGCGCGACGTCGATGTCCTCGGACCCGAGCGCGGCCACCATCGACAGGTCCACCGACAGCGTCGTCAGCGCCGCGTTGGCCCCGGCCAGTTCTGCTGCCGGGCGGTGTCCGCGGGCCCCCGGGCGGTCCTCGCCGAACGCGTGCACCTCGACGTCGATCAGCGTGCGCAGCTCCCGCACCAGGTAGTCGACGTGGACGCCGGCCCCGCCGTAGATGTCCGGGGGGAACTCTCGGGTCAGGATGGCGGTGCGCACAGCGGTCACCTTAACGGCGCCCCAGAGGCGCTGCGCGGCGAGCGGTTCCCCGCCGCGCGGCCGTGCTGACCGGGGGATAGTGTGCGGTTCATGGTCGTCAAGCCCAGGGTGCTCGGGATCGTTCTGGCCGGCGGCGAGGGGAAACGGCTGTGGCCGTTGACGGCCGACCGGGCGAAGCCCGCGGTGCCCTTCGGCGGCAATTTCCGGCTGATCGACTTCGTGCTGTCGAACCTCGTCAACTCCGGGTACCTGCGGATCTGCGTGCTGACCCAGTACAAGTCCCACTCGCTCGACCGGCACATCACCACGACCTGGCGGATGAGCCAGATGCTCGGCAACTTCGTGACGCCGGTCCCGGCCCAGCAGCGGCTCGGCCCGCGCTGGTACACCGGCAGCGCCGACGCCATCCTGCAGTCGCTGAACCTGGTCTACGACGACAATCCCGACTACCTGGTCGTGTTCGGCGCCGACCACATCTACCGGATGGACATCTCGCAGATGGTGTCCGACCACATCGCATCCGGCGCGGAGGCCTCGGTCGCCGGCATCCGGGTGCCGCGGCACGAGGCGACGGCGTTCGGGGTGATCGAGACCGGCGACGACGGGCTCAGGATCAGCCGGTTCCTGGAGAAGCCGGCCGATCCGCCGGCGGTGCCGGACGACCCGGACGTCGCCTACGCCTCGATGGGCAACTACGTGTTCACCACCAAGGCCCTGATCGACGCCCTGAAGGCCGACGCCGCGGACGAGAACTCCATGCACGACATGGGCGGCAACATCATCCCGTACTTCGTCGACCGCGGGACGGCGAACGTCTACGACTTCAACCGCAACCAGGTGCCGGGGGCGACGGAGCGCGACGCGGGCTACTGGCGCGACGTGGGCACGCTCGACGCCTACCACGACGCACACATGGACCTGGTGTCGATCCACCCGATCTTCAACCTGTACAACTCGCACTGGCCGATCATCTCGTTGCCGCCGACGCTGCCCCCGGCCAAGTTCGTCGAGAACGGCATGGCGCTGGACTCGATGATCGGGCCGGGGACGATCATCGCCGGCGCCACCGTCCGGCGGTCCGTGGTGTCGGACAACGTCCGGGTGCAACTGGGCAGCTCGGTGGAGGGGTCCGTGCTGATGCCGGGTGTCCGGGTCGGTCGGAACGCCATCGTCCGCAACGCGATCCTCGACAAGAACGTCGTCGTGCCCGACGGGGCGATGGTCGGCATCGACCTCGAGGCGGACCGCGCCCAGTACACCGTGACCCCGGCGGGGATCACCGTGATCGGCAAGGGCATCACGGTCAACGGTCGCTGACCGGCTCCGACACCGCGCCCACACCGGGCCGTCGGTCCCGGTACGGGCGTAAGGCCCGCTCAGCCCTCCGGCTCGGGCAGCCGCGGCGGGCAGCCGGTGCTGCGGTACCGGGCCGCGTACTCGAAGTGCCACGGCTCGTTGTCGTAGATGCGGCACCAGCCGAGCCGGCCGGTCGTGGCCTGCAGCCAGCGGTAAGCCGACGCGGGCTGCACGTCGACGGCGTAGCCCGACACGTGCGCGGACTTGCCGGGTGGCAGCACGTACTGCCGGGCGATCTCCTCGCTGCCGTACTGGCGGACGTAGTCGTCGAACAGCGCGAGTTGCTGTGCGCGGCTGCGCTTCCCGTCGTTCAGGCACAGGGTGATCCGCTGCCGGGCCGCCTGCGAGCGGGCGGACCGCCAGGCCGCCTGCACCGCCGGCCGCAGCCCGGTCGGTGCCTCGTCGGAGTACTGCGGGTCGACCGAGCAGGCGGGCCCGTCGTCCGGCCCGGGGACGTCCGGCTGGTCCGCGGGCAGCACCACCAGCGTCGCCGTCGGCCGAGCCGTCGACGTGCCCGGCGCGGCGGTGCGCGTCCCCGGCGGGCTGGGCCGGGACGGCGTGGTCGTGGCGGTATCGGCCCTCGCGGTCGTCGACCCGGGTGCGGCCGAGCCGCCGGCCGCCGCGGTGGGCGTCCGGGGGGCGGACGGTGCCGGCGTCCCTGCCGAGGTCCTGTCGGTACCGGTCAACGGCGGCACGGCGACCGAGGACCGAGAACCTCCGGCGGCCGGCTCGGTGGTCGAGGCCGTGCCGGACGACGGCGTGGACACGGTCGTCGTCACGGTGGTCGAGACGACGGCGGCGTCGCCACTCGAGCACCCCACCACGGCCGGTGCCACCGCCAGGGCCGCAGCCAGCAGCCCGACCCGCCAGCCCGTGCGACGGACCGCGGTCACCCGCGCTTGACGGCCGCGAGCAGCCCGTCGCCGATCGGCAGCAGGACGGTCACCAGGCTCTCGTCGTCCCGGACGGCGCGCACCGCCTCGCGGACGGCGACCGTGGCCGCGTCCCGCTGCGTCGGATCGGCAACCTTGTCACCGTGCAGTGCACCGGCGACCGCCAGCACGCCGCCGGACCGCAGCAGCCGGACGGCCTGCGGGACGTGGTCGGGGTACTCGGCGCGGTCGCCGTCGATGAGCACCAGGTCGTAGGCGCCGTCGGTGAGCCGGGGCAGCACGTCCAGCGCGCGCCCGTTGATCAGCCGGGCGCGGCCGGGGGCGACACCGGCCTGCGCGAAGTGCTCACGGGCGACCCGGTGGTACTCACCCTCGATGTCGATGGAGGTGAGGACGCCGTCCGGGCGCATGCCGGCCAGCAGGTGCAACCCGCTGACCCCAGTGCCGGTACCGATCTCCACGACGCTGCGGGCCTGCAGCACGGCGGCCAGGAACGTCAGTGCGGCTCCCGTCCCGGTGCTGACCGGCGCGACGCCGAGGTCCGCGGACCGGCTCCGGGCGGAGAGCACCACCTCGGTCTCCGGGACGAAGAAGTCGGCGAACGACCCGCTCATGCTCATCCCGATGTCCTTCTGCCGGCGCGCACAGCGGGCACGGTACCGGTCGCCGGGACCGCCGGCCGACAGGCCCGCCGCCGACACCGTGACCCGCGGCCGACAGTCCGCCGCCCCGGGACCGCGGCCCGGACGCAGCCGCGTCCCGCCGCACTCACAGACCGCTCACACCCGGCGCCGCGACACTGACCGCGCCGGGACCCTGCGGGGGACCGGTGGACCGAGGGCCACGCCCACCTCGCGGACCGCCTGCATCCTGCCGCTCCGGCGGCGGGATCGGCCGGCACCGGCGCCACCGCGGAACAAGCGTCGATCGTCCCGCGTTCCAGGCCTGTCGAGAGAGGTGAGTGCGCTGCCCATCCTGCCCGCTCCGTCCGGTGTCCCGGAGGAGCACACCGTCGCCGCCGAATGGACGGCGCCCGCGTGGGAGGACATCGTCCGCGAGCACGGGGACCGGGTCTACCGGCTGGCCTACCGGTTGTCCGGCAACACCCATGACGCCGAGGACATCACCCAGGAGACCTTCATCCGCGTCTTCCGGTCGCTCGCCAGCTTCAAGCCGGGGTCCTTCGAGGGCTGGCTGCACCGCATCACCACGAACGTCTTCCTCGACACGGTCCGCCGCCGGCAGCGGATCCGGATGGAGGCGCTGCCCGACGAGTCCGACCGGATCGTGGGCAGCGAGCCGACGCCCGAGCAGGCCTACCAGGATGCCAACCTGGACCCCGACCTGCAGGCCGCACTGGACGAGCTGCTGCCCGAATTCCGCGCCGCCGTCGTACTGTGCGACGTGGAGGGCCTGTCGTACGAGGAGATCGGCGCGACCCTCGGGGTCAAGCTCGGAACGGTGCGGTCCCGCATCCACCGCGGCCGCCAGGCGCTGCGCGCCGGCCTGGAGCGCAGGCGCGCGACACCGCCGACGGAGCGTCAGGTCGAACCGCGGCCCGTCCGGGCGCGGATCACGCCGTTGAAGGGGCTTCGGGCGGTGATGCCGTGAGTGGGATCTTCGAGGATCACCTGGGGCTCGACGCCATCGTCGCGTACGTCGACGGGGAGTTGAGCCTCACGGCTTTCCAACGGGCGGCGGCGCACGTCTCGCACTGCCCGTCCTGTGCCGCCGAGGTCGCGGAGCAGACGTCCGCGCAACAGCGCCTGCGCCGGGCCGCGTTGCCGCAGATGCCGAGCGGCCTGTTCGAGTCGCTGGCGTCCATCCCGGTCGCCGTCCCGGCCACCCGATCCGTGCCCGGGGTCGGCGTCGACGCCGCCGGCCGGCTGGCCCGCCCGGCGGCGGCCGCGGTGCCGGCGGGCGATGCCGGACACGGGCGCCGGTTCCGGCTGGGCGCCGGTGCGCTGGTGGCCGGTCTGGCCTTCGGTGCGGTGGTGGCCGCCTCGGCCGGGGACCCGCCGCCCGCGCCGACACCGTGGATGGGACCCGACACCGTGCAGACGAGCGGTGTGCCCGGACGCCAGCCCATCGGTGTCCCGATCGTCTCGGGCCGGTGACCGGCGCCGCGACCGCCGCGCGGTCCCCGTGGGCCCGGCCGGCATCGCACCCGGCCCGCACCGTGGCCGGCACCGTGGCCGGCACCGTGGCCGGCACCGTGGCCCGCACTGTGGCCCGTCCCGAGTCCCGGCGCCTGCCGGAGCGTCTGTCGTAGCCTGCAGGAGATGAGCGCGCCACCTGCCGCCGGCCGCGACCGGGACGCCCCGCGGTTGGCGCCCCGCCCGCTTTGGCGCCCGCCGGTGGATCCCGCGCAGGCCGCGGCGTTCGGCCGGCCGCGCGGCCCGTCGGGCTCGATCCCGTCCGTCCCGGTGTCGGCGCCGTCCGCCGCGGGCAGCCCACCTCCCGTGGTCGCACCGGAGGTGGCCGACGCGTTCTCGCCGCAGGGCGCCGAGGACGCCGGGCTGCAGCGGCCGCCGGATCCGGGTGCCGAACCGGACGCCGCCACGTCGGACGGCGACGATCCGTGGCGCGACCCGCACGCACAGGTGCGGCTCGGTCCGCCCGCCGAGCAGGAACCCGCGGTGGTCGTGGTGCCCCCGCCGCCGGCCGAGCGGTGGAGCCTGCGCGAGGCGCTGTTCCAACGGCGCCTGCGCCCCTCGGCGCTGGTGGGCCTGCTGACGCTGTGCCTGGTGATCGGCGTCGCCGGCGCGGCGATCGGCGGCTGGGTCACCGGCCGGTTGCCGTCGGCCGTCGCCGACCCGCAGTTCCAGCTGGCCACCGGGCAACCCGCGGTCGAGCGCGCGCCCGGCAGCATCGCCGCCGTCGCGGCCCGTGTCGTCCCGGCGGTGGTGTCGATCGAGATCCGGTCCGGGGACAGCGGCGACACCGGGTCCGGCGTCGTCATCGACGGCAAGGGCTACATCGTCACGAACAACCACGTCGTCTCGCTGGCCGCGACGGACAAGGCCGCGGTGATGACCGTGGTGTTCAACGACGGCGCGCACAGCCGCGTGCCGGCCACCGTGGTGGGGCGGGACCCGGAGACCGACCTGGCGGTGGTCAAGGTCGACCGCGTCGCCGGCGCGACGGTGGCCCAGCTCGGGTCCTCGGCCTCGTTGCGGGTCGGCGATCCGGTCATCGCCATCGGCTCGCCGCTGGGCCTGGCCGGGACGGTGACCACCGGGATCGTGTCCGCGCTCGACCGGCCGGTCCGGCTGCAGGGCGGCGATTCGGACACCAACGCGGTGATCGACGCCGTCCAGACGGACGCCGCCGTGAACCCCGGCAACTCCGGCGGCGCGCTGGTCGACGCGACGGGGACCGTCGTCGGCATCAACACCGCCATCCGGACGCTCGGCGGTGACGGCAGCGGCTCGATCGGGCTGGGGTTCGCCATCCCGATCGACACTGCCCGCGCCGTCGCCGAGGAGCTCATCCGCACCGGCACGGTGGTGCACTCGACGATCGGGGTGAACGCCCGGTCGGCCACGGACGGCACCACCGACGGTGCCCAGGTGCAGAACGTCGCGGACGGCGGTCCCGCCGCCAAGGCAGGCATCCGGGAGGGCGACGTGATCACCCGGATCGGCGACCGGGCGGTGGGCGACGCGGACAGCCTGGTGGTCGCCGTGCAGTCGCTGCCGGTCGGCCGCACCGTGCCGGTCACGCTGACCCGATCCGGCCGCACCCTGACGGTCCAGGTGACCCTCGCGGCCGAGTGAGCCGGGCGCCGGGCCGGCACGGGCGGGCGGCAGTCCGCTGCGGCGGACGCCCGGAGGCGCCGGCCGCGCACGGCCACCCGGCCCTACCGGCCCGGCCGATCCCCGGGCCGGTCCGCACCGAACCTGGTGGTGGGACGGGCACCTGGTCCGCCCACCCGATCCCCGCGCCGGGGCACGGCGCACCGGGACCTCGCGGGGCCGACGGTAGGCTGGCAGCCGACGCCGGACCCTGGACGGCCCGGCCGCGCCGGCGGATCCGGCACCGGGACACACCAGCGAGGAGGCCGGCAGGGTGTTCGGTCTCTCCTGGGCGCAGATCATCATCATCGTGCTGGTCGGCGTGTTCGTGCTCGGTCCCGAGCGCATCCCCACGGCGGTGCAGTGGGTCACCTCGTCGCTGCGCAAGGTCCGCACCATGGCGGCCGGCGCCCAGGCGCAGCTGCGCAGCGAGATCGGCCCGGAGCTCGACGAGTTGCGCCGGCAGATCGCGGACCTGCAGTCGCTCAAGGAGATCCAGGAGCTCCGGGAACTGCGGGACCTGCACCCCCGCAACCTGATCGGCAAGGGCCTGCTCGGGCAGGACGGTGCCACCGGCTCCGGCGGAGGGCTCAGCGGCCTGCTGGGGTTCGACTCGTCGCTGCTCGACCCGCCGGTCACCGGGTCCGGCGTGGCCGACCCGCCCCCGCCGGCGCACGGCGCGGCCGACGTGCCCGCGGTCGGTGGCGACGGGGCGAGCGCCGCGGCGCAGCCGGTGACCTACGGTGCGCCGGACGACGGCGTCGACCCGCTCGACGACCACCGCAACGGCCACGCCGGCGGCGCGGTGGACATGACGAAGCCGGTCTCGCCGGGCGGCCCTGCGGAATGGGCGGTCACCCCGTCGGCCGTCGCGACGGCGGAGGCCCCGCCGCCGTTCGACCCCGACGCGACCTGACCGCGCCGCCCCCGCCCGACCCGGCCGCTGGGCACCTCCGCGGGCCGCGACCCGGTCACGCCGGGTGCCGGTCCTCGGCGCAGCGACGGACCCGCGGACTACCGGCGGGCCGGCGAGATCCCCAGCGACACCCCGGCCAGTGGACGCGTCCGGGCCGCCAGCCGGCCGGCCACCGAGGTCAGCACCTGCGCCGCCGGGGACGACGGTTCCGCCAGCACCAGCGGCGCACCGCCGTCGCCGGCCTCGCGCAGGGAGACCTGCAGCGGCACCTCGCCCAGCAGCGGCACGTCGGTCCCGAGGGTGCGGCCCAGCGACGCCGCCACCCGGGCGCCGCCACCGGAGCCGAACAGGTCCAGCCGGGTGCCGTCGGGCAGCGTCATCGGCGACATGTTCTCCACGACGCCCGCGATCCGTTGCCGGGTCTGCACGGCGATCGCCCCGGCGCGCTCGGCCACCTCGGCCGCCGCCTGCTGTGGCGTCGTCACCACCAGCAGCTCGGCGGACGGGATGAGCTGCGCCGTCGAGATAGCGATGTCGCCCGTGCCCGGCGGCAGGTCGAGCAGCAGGACGTCCAGGTCGCCCCAGAAGACGTCGGCGAGGAACTGCTGCAGCGCGCGGTGCAGCATCGGCCCGCGCCACACCACCGGCACGTTGCCGTCGACGAACATCCCGACGCTGATCACCTTCACGTCGTGCGCGATCGGCGGCAGGATCATGTCGCCCACCCGGGTGGGGCGGCCGGTCACCCCGAGCATGCGGGGCACGGAGAAGCCGTAGATGTCGGCGTCGATCAGGCCGACGGCGAGGCCCCGCGCGGCGAGCGCCGCGGCCAGGTTGACGGTCACCGTGGACTTGCCGACGCCGCCCTTGCCGGACGCGACGGCGTACACCCTGGTCCGCGACTCGGGCCGGGCGAAGGGGATCTCCCGGGTCGCGCCACCCTGCAACCGCTCCCGCAGTCCGGTTCGCTGCTCGTCCGTCATCACGCCGAGCTGCAGCTGCACCTCACGCACCCCGGGCACGCTGCGGGCAGCGGCGGTGACGTCGACGGAGAGCTTGTCGCGGAGCGGGCACGCGGCGATGGTGAGCAGCACGGTGACCTGTGCCACGCCGTCCACCACGGCGGCGTGCTCGACCATGCCGAGGTCGGTGATCGGCCGGCGGATCTCCGGGTCCTTGACCGTGGCCAGCGCGGCCAGCAACGCGGCGGTGCCGGTGTCGGCCTGGTCTGTCGTGGTGGCGCTCATGCGTCCTCTCGAGGTCCCGTGGGAGGCCGGACGGTGCGGATGGTCCACGCGGACCCTCGACCGCGGTCGACGCCCGCCCCTGCTGCCCGTTCCCAGCGCGCCCAGCCTACGTGCGGGAGCGGGTCGCCCGAGCGGGCGCACAGCACCGGTGGGCGGAGCCCGGCAGGACGCGCGCAGGGCGCCCGCGGCGTCGCCCGCATCCCCTCCACAGCCGTTCCACACGGCGGCGTGACACCATCGAAGGTGTCCCGAGCAGCGGCAACGCCTCGGGCCGACCGAGAGAGGTGACACCGAGATGACCACACCCCTGGGCTTCCGCTCGGCGGCCGGCGGACCGGCCATGCCGACGCCTCCGACCGGGTTCGCCGTGGCTGCCTACCCGACCTACGCGCAGGCGCAGGGAGCCGTGGAACACCTGGTCCGCAACGACTTCTCGATCCAGGACGTGACCATCGTCGGGTCGGACCTGCAGCTGGTGGAGCGGGTGACCGGCCGGCTGACCGCAGGCAAGCTCGCCGCCGCCGGGGCCGCCTCCGGCGCCTGGATGGGGCTGTTCGTGGGCCTGCTCATGGGCCTGTTCTCCGCCGGCGTGCAGGTCGGCGTGCTGCCGCTGATCCTGGTGTCGGTGGCGGTCGGTGCCGCTTTCGGCGCGGTGATGGGCTACCTGGGCTACTCGCTGGCCCGCGGCCGCCGCGACTTCACGTCGGCGTCCCAGGTGGTGGCCCGCCGCTACGACGTGCTGTGCCAGCCGCGCACCGCGGAGCAGGCGCGGAACCTGTTGAGCCGGATGGAGCTCGGCCGGACGCTGTGACCCGCCGGGCGACCGCCCGAGGTCCGGGCGGCACCGGCCGTGCCGCCGGGCCCGGTGACCCGCCGGCCGGCACGGCCGAGCGCACCTGCCCGGTGGGCTCGGGCCGTCCCGGTCCGGCGGAGGTCAGAGCCAGCCGCGCCGGCGCAGCAGCACGTACAGCAGCGTGCAGATGAGCGCGATCCCGACCAGCGCCATCGGGTAGCCGAATCGCCAGGTCAGCTCCGGCATGTGCTCGAAGTTCATGCCGTAGATGCCGGCGATGGCGGTCGGCACCAGCGCGATCGCGGCCCAGGCCGAGATCTTGCGCATGTCCTCGTTCTGCCGCGTCGAGATCTCCGCCAGCGCCGCCGACACCAGCGTGGTCAGCATCTCGTCGAACGAGGCGATGCGTTCGGCCACCGTCGACAGGTGGTCCTCGACGTCCCGCATGTACTCGCGGACCTCGTCGGGCACCAGGGGACTGGGGGCGCCGGAGAGCAGCTTCAGCGGTGCGGCGAGTGGGGCGACGGCCCTCTTGAGGCCGAGGATCTCCCGCTTGAGCAGGTAGATGTCCTCGGTGTCGACCACGTCCTTGCCGCCCTTGGGCGAGAAGACCGCGGTCTCCATCTCGTCGATGTCCTCCTCGACCTCGCTGACCACGCTGAGGTACTCGTCGACGACCCGGTCGGCGATGGCGTGCATGACGGCCGCCGGACCCAGCGCGAGGTGTTCCGGCTCGTGCTCCATGACCTGGCGCAGCCCGGCCAGGCCGGAGTGCTCCCCGTGCCGGACGGTCACCAGGAAGTCCCGGCCGACGAACAGCATGATCTCGCCGGTGGAGACGATGTGCGCCGTGCCGTGACCGGCGTGGTCGACGAACTTGACCGTCTTGAGCACCAGGAAGAAGTACGCCCCGTACCGCTCCAGCTTGGGCCGCTGGTACGCCTGCGCGGCGTCCTCGACGGCCAGCGGGTGCAGCCCGAAGGTCTCCGCCACCAGCGACATCTCTGCCTCGGTGGGCTCGTGGAAGCCCACCCAGACGAAGCCCCGCCCGGCATCCCGCACCGTGTCCAGGGCGGCCCGGGGGTCGGTGCAGCCGGGCTGGCGGTCACCGTCGACGTACGCGGCGCAGTTGACCATCGAGGTCGGCGGGGTGGCGGCGCCGACCGGGCGCGTGGCCCCGTCCGAATGGTCGGGTCGGGGTCGGCCGTGGACGGCCTCCGCGAGCTTGCGTCCATTGGTCCGGAAGGTGGGCAGCACGGGCACGGCGACCTCCTCGACGTCTCCGGGCCACGGAACTCCGCCACCCGTCTCCGGTGCAGGCGCCACCCGCCGGAGCCGTCCGGCGGCCCCGGCCGGGGACGGCGGGGGACCGGCGGCCGACGTCGTGGCCGGCGCAAACAGCTCGACGTTACTCCCGGGTGGCGACCGGTGACCGCACACCGGGTGACCGGCCGGTGAACCCCTGGCGCCGACCCGGCGGTCCGCGCACCGTCCGCCGAGCCCGACCGGGCAGGATGGGCGGTGATGCGCATCGACCTGCACGCCCACTCCACCGCGTCGGACGGCACGGACAGCCCCGCCGAGCTGGTGGCCGCGGCCGCCGCGGCGGGGTTGGACGTCCTCGGGGTGACCGACCACGACACCACCGGCGGCTGGGCGGAGGCGGAGCAGACGCGGCCGCCGGGCTTGACGGTGATCCGCGGCGCCGAGTTCTCGACGTCGCTGCCCTGGGGCGAGCACCGGATCAGCGTCCACCTGCTGGGCTACCTGTTCGACCCGCTGGACCCCGCCATCTCCGCCGAGCAGGACCGGCTGCGCGAGGAGCGGCTGCAGCGCGGGATGGGCATCGTCGAGCGGATGACGGCCGACGGCATCCCGATCAGCCAGGAGCAGGTGCTCGACATCGCCGGCGACGCCCCTGTCGGGCGGCCGCACATCGGCCGTGCCCTGGTGCAGTCCGGGGTGCTGCGCTCGGTCGACGAGGCGTTCGCGTCACTGCTGTCCAGCCGCGGTCCCTACTACCTGCCCAAGCGGGACACCGACCTGGTGGACGCCGTCGCGATGATCGCGGCGGCCGGCGGGGTGAGCGTGATCGCGCACCCGCGCGGCCGGGGCGAGTCCAGGGTGCTCACCGCCGAGCGGATCGCCGGGCTGGCGGAGTCCGGGCTGCGCGGTCTCGAGGTCGACCATCCCGACCACGACGCGGCGCAACGGGCCGAGCTGGCGGAGCTGGCCGACCGGCACGGCCTCATCCGGACCGGCTCGTCGGACTACCACGGCCACAACAAGAAGCTGCGGCTCGGCCAGGAGACCACCGACCCCGAGCAGCTGGAGCGGGTGATCGCCGCCGCCCGGGACACCACCGCGCCGCTGGGACCCGTCGGGTGAGCGACCCGGACACCCTCCCGCTGCCGCTCGGGGACCGGGCGGACCCCTCGCCGGTCGTCGCCGCGGGACCCGGGCCGGGCGACCCGCCGGCCGGTGTGCCGACCAGCACGACGGTCCCGGGTCGGATCCGGGCGGGCGGGCGTCCCGGTCCGGTCCGGACGGCGGCCGCCGTCCGGACGCTGGCCGGTGTGCTGTCCGCCGGGTCGGTCGTCGTCGGGCTGGTCCTGGTCCTGTCGCCGTGGTGGGCGCCGCTGGTCCTGGCGGGCAGCGGGCTCGACCGGGCGGCCGGAGCCGCTCCCGGTCGGTCGGTCCCGCAGTTGGTCGCCGGGCTGCTCGGGGAGGCGGTGCGGCTGCTGTCCCGACGGTGGCGGCCCGCGGCGCGACTGGCGGCGGCGTCCGGCGTGGTGGTGCTGTGCCTCGCGGCACTGGCCTGGGGCTGGTGGCGCTGACGGCGCCGGAGGGCTGACCGGAGGGCCGGCCGCGCTCAGCGCAGGGCGACCACCGTCGGGCCGCGGGTCTCGACCACCAGAGCGCCCACCGCGGCGGCGTCCGTCCGTCCGGTCCAGCCGCCGCGGTTAACGGCGACGACCCGGCCGCCGGCCGCGCCCAGCGCTGACGGGCCCCCGGCCAGGTCGGCCACCTGCAGCCCGTCCCGCACCGGGATGAGCACGTCGTCGCCCACGACGGCGGGCAGTCCCAGCGCCGAACCGCCGACCCAGGCGACGCGCACGCTGCGCAGGGTCACGTCGGCCGCGGGCGCGCCCGAGGTCGGCAGCACGCCGCTGGACGCCGTCGCGGACGTCGGGGTGGTCAGCGCGGTCGACGGCGCCGGCCCCTGCACCGACTCGAAGGTGACCGCCACCAGGTGGCTGCCCACCAGCGAGATGCGCCCGCTCGGGGTCTGCACCGCGGGCAGCGGCCGGCCCTGGGCGGCCGCTGCGGTGATCTCGGCGGCCGGCACCTCGACCGCGGTGCGGGACACGGCCGTGCCCGCGGCGTCGTACACCACCACGGCCGGGGACGGCGCGGAGACCAGGACGGCCACCCGGTCCGGCGTCACGCCGACGATCACCGCGGCGGGGGACCGGGTGTCGACGTCCATCCGCGCGGTGTGCTTGAACTGGTCCCAGTCCTTGGGCTTCTGCGCGCCGGGGTCGTCGAAGTTCAGGACCACGCGCGCGGTGGCACCCTGCGCGGCGCAGTGCTCGACGGTGGCGAACTGCGTCTCGGCCAGCGCCAGGTCGGTGAACGTGCAGCCCAGGTGCGAGCTGCTGGGGTTGGTCGGGTTGGGTTGGACGCCGTACTGGATGGTGCGGACCAGGTCGTTGCGCCACACCTCGACGAGCGTGGGGGAGAGCCATCCGGCGTACGGGCCGCCGAACACCAGCGACCCGCCGAGCGGCAGCGGTGAGGTCCGCACCTTGGACCGCGACCCGGTGACCGGGTCCAGCGTCATCAGCTGGGAGCAGAAACCGTTCTCGGCGTAGACGGTGGCGATGCCGCGCACCCCGCTGCCCTGGTCGACGGGCTGGTCGTCGGTGTCCCCGGAGCCGACGGCGCACAGGTCGCGGTTGCTGCGGGTGTAGGACCACCGCACCGCGCCGGTCACGGCGTCGTGCGCGGTGACGGCGTGCCGGTCGGTGGTGACGACCACGCCGGACGGCGACGCCACCGCCCCGAGCGACGGGTCGGTGGCGGCCGTCCAGGCCTGCCGCAGCGTCGTGGGAGCGACGGACGCGGCGGACGGCGGCGGCACCTGCGGGCCGGTGGCGTCCGTCGTCGCCCGGTTGTCGCTGGTGAGGTACACCACCACGCCGACGGCGGCGACCACGACGGCGATGGCGGCGGCCAGCAACCGGTCCGTGGTGCGCCGGCGGCGGGCGGTCATCGTCACCGCGCGAGCCTACGCAACGCGCGGGTGAGCTCCGGGTGACGACACCGGCGCAGCCGGCACACCCCCGGGCCGCGGGAGGGTTGGGTCAGAGCGCCGTCGCGTCGCCCTCGGCCGGCGCGGTGGCGGAGACCTGCGAGCCCCCGCCGCGGGTGCGCCGGCGCGCGCGGCGGCGTCGCGGGGCAGCGGCGTCGGACGGTCCGGTGGCCTCCGGGCCGGCGATGGCGGCCGGCGCGGCGGTCCGGTCGGTGGTCGCCTCGGTGGCCGTCTCGGTGGCGCGGCCCGGCCCGTCCGACCGCTGCCGGCGGCGGGTGCGCCCGGCGCCCTCCGGACGCCCGTCGCGGTGACCGGCGTCGCCGTTGCCGGTGCGGGACGGCCCGGAACGCTCGCGGGCCGGCCGGTTCCGCTTGCCGGTCTCGCCCAGGTCCTCCACCGTCTCGGCGTCCAGCCCGGCGCGGGTCCGCTCGGCACGCGGCAACCGCCCGGTCACCCCGGCCGGGATGTCCAGGTCGGTGAACAGGTGCGCCGACGAGGAGTAGGTCTCCGCCGGGTCGGCGAAGTCAAGCCCCAGGGCGTCGTTGATCATCTTCCAGCGCGGGACGTCGTCCCAGTCCACCAGCGTGACGGCGATCCCGGTGCGACCGGCCCTGCCGGTCCGGCCGATGCGGTGGACGTAGATCTTCTCGTCCTCCGGGCACTGGAAGTTGACCACGTGGGTGACGCCCTCGACGTCGATGCCGCGCGCCGCGACATCCGTGGCGACCAGCACGTCGACCTTGCCGGAGCGGAAGGCCCGCAGCGCCTGCTCGCGGGCACCCTGGCCCAGGTCGCCGTGGACGGCGGCGGCCGCGAAGCCGCGCTCGACCAGCTCGTCGGCCACCTTCTGCGCGGTGCGCTTGGTCCGGGTGAACACCATGGTCAGTCCGCGGCCGCGGGCCTGCAGCAGCCGGGAC
Organism: Nakamurella endophytica; assembly: GCF_014646215.1. GTDB lineage: Bacteria > Actinomycetota > Actinomycetes > Mycobacteriales > Nakamurellaceae > Nakamurella > Nakamurella endophytica. Next base: position 790,027 of record NZ_BMNA01000002.1, on the reverse strand, counting down.
AGCAGCTCGACCTTGTCCAGCGCGTGCGCCCGGTACACGAACTGCGTGGTGGTGCGGTGGGTGGCGCCCTCGGCCGGCATCTCGGCGCGGATGTGCACCGGCTGGTTCATGAAGGTGCGGGCCAGGGTCAGGATCGGGCCGGGCATCGTGGCGGAGAACAGCATCGTCTGCTTGACGGCCGGCACCATGGCCAGCACCTTCTCCATGTCCGGCAGGAAGCCCAGGTCCAGCATCTCGTCGGCCTCGTCCAGCACCAGCACCTTGACGCCGCCCAGCTGCAGGTGCCCCTGGTTGGCCAGGTCGAGCAGCCGGCCCGGGGTGCCGACGACCACGTCGACGCCGTCGTGCAGCGCCTTGATCTGCGGCTCGTACGCCCGGCCGCCGTACACCGAGGTGACGACCGGGCCCAGGTAACGGGCCGCGCCGGTGAGGTCCCGGGCGACCTGCACGCACAGCTCGCGGGTGGGCACCATGACCAGGGCCCGCGGGGCGCGCCCGGCAGCCAGGGCGCCGGCGTCGTCGCGGCCACCCGTGTCCTGGGCCAGCCGCTGCAGCAGCGGGACGCCGAACCCGAGGGTCTTGCCCATGCCGGTGCGGGCCTGGCCGATGAGGTCGGAGCCGACCAGCGCGATCGGCAGGGTCAGGGCCTGGATGGCGAAGGTCCGCTCGATGCCGGCGTCCTGCAGCGACTGCACGATCCGCGGGTCGACCTGCAGGTCGGCGAAGGTGGGCGCCTGCGGTTCGACCGGCGCGTCGCCGGTGAGCGGGTGGGACACCGCGTCCTCGTCCAGCGGACGGTCGGCCGCGTGCTCGAGGCCTTCGGGGTCCAGGTCGGCGGTGTCGGGGTCGTCTGCTGTGTCGACGGCCGTGTCGGTGACGGTGTCGTCGGTGGTGTCGACAGCGGTGTCGGGGTCGGTGACGCCGGGGACCTCGGTCAGGTCCTGGTCGTCGCGGAGGGTGTGGTCGGAAACGGTCACGCGTCGTGCCTCTCTCAGCGTCGCACGCGTGACCTCTCCGGAAGCGACGGGAACCGCCCTGGACGATGCGCCTGACCACCTGCGAGAGCAGGGATGTCGGCGGCCGACGGGCTACGCGCGCACAGTGCCGCTGGCGCCACCGTGGCGCCGCGAGATCCATCCTACCTGCCCGAACGCCGCAGGTGACGGATCACCACGCAGCGCACCGGTGGGCCGCGCGGCACCGCGGTGTCGCACCCGGCCGGGTTAGGCTCCCTCGGTCCAGGACGCCGCCCCCGCACGAGGGGCGGTGCGCCGGCCCAGGGCCGGGCAGGGACGCGCGGCACGACGATCGGAGAGCACTGGTGCACCCCACCGACGTCGCCGGCACGGGGCCGGTCGCCGAGGGTCCGCAGGCGCCCGGCGTCGCGGACCGGGACGCCGGGCCGGTGCCGCCGGGCACGTCGCTGCTGCTCGGCGTGCTGGCCTACGGCGAGCTGTCCGCCTTCGACCGGATGGCCGCCGACGCGCGCTACGCGCCCACGCTGTCCGGTCGCATGGCGCTGTCGCAGATGGCCGCGGCCGAGATGGGGCACTTCCGCCGGCTGGCGGCGCAGCTGGCCTCGCTGGGCGTGCCGGTCGAGGAGGCGATGGCCCCGTTCGTCGCTCCGCTGGAGGCGTGGCACGACTCGACGGCACCGCACTCCTGGCTGGAGTCGCTGGTCAAGGCCTACGTCGGCGACGGGCTGGCCGCGGACTTCTACCGGGAGATCGCCGAGTGGCTCGACCCGGCGACCCGCGACCTGGTCTTCGAGGTGCTGTCCGACACCGGCCACTCCGCGTTCGCCGTCCGCGAGGTGCGGCGGGCCTGCGCCGCCGATCCGCGGCTCACCGGGCCGCTGGCGCTGTGGGGCCGCCGGCTCCTCGGCGAGGCCATCACCCAGGCGCAGTACGTCGTCGCAGAGCACGACGAGCTGGCCGATCTCATCATCAAGGGGTCGGGCGACCTGGCCGGTATCGGCGCGCTGTTCCGCCGGCTGCAGATGGGCCACACCGAGCGGATGAAGTCGCTGGGCCTGGCCTGAGGCGCGGCGGCGCTCGCGGCGGCCGCCCGGCTCAGGACAGCTCGAGGCGGGGGACGCCCGGCGTCCCGAACCCGAGCACCTGACCGTAGAAGGACAGCTCGGACTCCAGCGCGGTGATCCGCGCCGCGGCGGCGCGGAATCCGTGGCTCTCCTCGGGGAACACCACCAGCGCGTGCGGCACGCCGTTGGCGCGGCAGGCCTGCGCGAAGGCCTCCGCCTGGTCGGGCGTCACGACCGGGTCGCGTCCGCCCTGCAGGAGCAGCACCGGGGTGGTCAGGCGGTCGGCGTGGGTGAGCGGGCTGCGTGCGCGCCACAGCTCGCGGTCCGGGCCGAGCAGCCCGTCCAGGTAGCGGCTCTCGAAGTCGTGGGTGTCCGCGCCGAGCGCCACCAGGTCCGCGACGCCGTACTCGGAGGCGCCACCGGCGAAGGGGTTCCCGGGCGTGGTGAGCGCGCCCAGCACCGTGAGCCCGCCGGCCGAGCCGCCGACGATCACCGCGGCGCCGGCGGTGCCGTCGGCGACCAGCTCCCGCGCGACGGTCATCGCGTCCTCGATGTCGGCCTCCGCCCACCGGCCGCGCAACGCGTCCCGGTAGCCGCGCCCGTAGCCCGTGGACCCGCGGTAGTCGACGGCGGCGACCGCGAACCCGCGGCTGGTGAAGTAGGCCGTCGCCGCGGACAGGGTGCGCGGGTGGGCGGCGGTGGGACCGCCGTGCACGGTCACCACCAGCGGCGCGGTGCCGGCTGCGGCGATGTGCTCGGGGTGCGTCGGCGGGTAGACGACGGCGTGCACCCCACCCACGTCCCTGGCCGACGGCCTGGGGAGGAAGCCGGCGGGCAGGTCGCCGTCCGAGGCGCGGCGGAGCACCGTCCGGGTGCCGTCCGGGTCCAGCCGGACCACCGCGGTGCCCTCGGTGTCGCCGCCGACGACGAGCGCGATCCGGCCGGACGGCGAGGTCGCCAGGTCGCCGGTCCACGTCCACCGGTCCAGCGGGGTGACCGTGCCGTCGAAGGTGTCCAGCACCGCCGGTCGGTCCCCGGGCCGGACCAGCAGCCGGCCGCCCGGCAGCGGTGCCCAGGCGTGCCGGCCGAGCACCCACAGCGGCGCCGCGAAGTCGGCCGGAAGCTCGGTCAGCAGCCGGCGGCCGCCACCGGCCGGGTCCACCACGACAGGACGCCACCAGCCGCTGTCGTCGGAGACCACCACCAGGGAGCCGTCCGACACCCACCCGGGGTGCACGGCGGACACGCCGGGGCCGCCGGCGACGGTCCGGGCACGACCGAGGGCTCCGCCGCGGTCGACCGGCGCCCACCACGCCGTGGTGCTGTCCCAGGGCATGTCCGGGTGGTCCCACGTGATGAAGGCGACGGCGTCGCCGCCGGCGGACAGCGACAAGCAGGCCACGAAGTCGCTGCGCGGGCCCGACGGCAGCAGGTCCACGACAGCGGCCGGGTCCTGCGCGGCGGAACCGTCCAGCGGTACGGCGACGACCGTGCGGCGCACGGTGCCGTGCGTGCCGTCGCCGTCGTGCTCCTCCCGCACCGCGAGCAGCCGGTCGCGCCGCACGTCCGCTACCAGCTCGGCGTACCGCAGCCCGGACGGCCGGGACGGCTCCGGGGTCAACGGTTCCGGTCGTCCGCCGGGCGAGACCCGGTACAGGCGCTGGTCGGTCCACTCGGCGAACACGAGATCGGTGCCGTTAGCAGCGCCGCCGCCGGCACGCGGCACCGGGATCCACGAGGTCCCGCCGTACTCGTGCACCCGGGTCCTGGCGTTCCAGTCGGCCGGCAGCAGGTCCTCGACGTCGCCGGGCGCTGCACCGCCGGCGCGGCAGACGACCACGCGCCCGTTCTCGGTGGGACGGCCCTCGGACCACCAGACCTCGTCGCCGGCCCAGGCGACGGCCTCGAGACCGCGCCCGGCGGCCACGGCGGCGTGCGCGTCGATCGGCGACGGCCAGGACCCCGGGACGGGGCCGTCGGCGGCCGTCACCGCTCGTCCCCGACGGCCACGCCCGCGTCCCGCCCGGTGGCACGGTCGGCGCCGGCATCGGTGTCCCCGGCGCCGGCATCCTCGGGGCCGGGATCCTCGGGATCGGCGGCGTCCGCATCCATGGCGACCGGGACCCGGCGCCGCACCAGGTCGCGGACCTCGGCGGACAGCTGGGTGGCCGGACCCAGCAGCGGCAGCAGCTGCGGCGCGGTCGTCAGCGCGCGGAACGCCGTCCGCACCGTCACGCCGTGGTCCGGTCGCAGCACCACCCGGATCGGGTCGCCGGCCCGGACCGGCCCCGGCCGGAGCACCCGCAGGTAGGTGCCCGGCGCGGCGCGCTCGGTGAACCGGCGGACCCAGCGCCGCTCCGCCAGGAAGTCGGCGAACGTCCGGCAGGGGATCCGCGGGTCCGACACCTCCAGCAGCAGGTCGTCGCCGACCTGCCACTGCTCGCCCACGACGGTCGCGGACACGTCGACGCCCGCGGTCGTCAGGTTCTCGCCGAACGACCCGGAGGCCAGCGGACGGCCCAGGTCGGCCGACCAGTCGTCGAGGTCCTCGCGGGCGTAGACGTACACCGCCTGGTCGTCGCCGCCGTGATGGCGCAGGTCCCACACGTCGTCACCGGCCAGCCCGCTGCCGCCGTGGCCGCGTGGACCCGGGGCGGCCACCGCCACCGGGCCGTCGACCGGTCGCTTGTCGATGCCGGAGCGGACGGGGCCGACGGTGCGCACCCGACCGACGTTGACCGAGAGGACCGTCGACATGGCCCCGACCGTAGCGGCCCGGGTCCGGCCGTCGGGCACGGCCGCCCGGCGGGTCAGGAGCCCAGGACGACCCGGTCCCGGACGAAGTCGAAGGTGACCGTCCCGTACCGCGCCAGCACCGGCGCCCCGAGCAGGCCCTGGATCCGGCCGCGGGTGGCGTCGCTGACCTTGCTGGGGGAGCTGCCGGCCAGCGAGGCCGGGAGGTCCACCCCGCCGATCCGGACCTGGTCGAGCGTCACCGGTTGCTGCAGGACCGAGCACGAGATCGACCCGACCTTGACCGGCGGACCGACCGTGCGCAGACCGGCCGCGGCCGCGAACTCGGCGCTGATCTGGCTGATCGACGCGCCGGTGTCGACGACCAGCCCGGCCGGCCGGCCGTGCACGGTGGCCCGGGCCAGCACCAGCACGCTGCCGCCCTGCACCTGCGTGTCGAGGGGGAAGGAGCTCCGCCCGGCCGGCACGGGCACGCCCAGTCCCATCCGGCCCGCCCGGAAGTCCAGCCGCAGGGTGCCGTACAGGTAGAACAGGTCCGCCCCGAGCAGCCCGCCGACCGGCACACCGCCGACGCGCTGGTCACCCAGGTCGGTCGGCTGCGCCGGCAGGACGGACGCCGGCAGCCGCTGCCCGCCGATCGACCAGTCGTCCACCTTGACCGGCTGCGGCGCCGTGGAGCACCCGACGGTGGTGCCCTTCGTGGGCGTGCCGACCTTCGCCAGCCCCAGGCTGGTGGCCACGCCCGCGTCGAGCACCGTCGTCGTCGCCCCGGTGTCGACCAGGAACGCCCACCGGCGCCCGTGGATCGTGACCACGGCGAACGCCTTCACGCCGGCCTTGACGGTGTCGACGACGGTCACCGGCACCGTGACCGGCCGGAGGCCGACCCTGGCGAACGCCCCGGGCGTCGGGGTGGGGACCGGTGCGGAGGTTCCGGAGCCGGACGCCGACCGGGTCGGCGCAGAGGTCGATACCGAGGTCGATGCAGAAGCCGGCGCAGAGGTCGACACGGTGCCCGAGGTCGCGGTGCCCGATGCCGTACCGGCGGCCGTGGACGCCGGCGTCCCGGAGGTCGCCGTGGTCGGCGACGCGCTGCCGGTGGCGCGGCCGGAGCTCGTGCCGGTCGCCGGTCCGGACGACCCGGCGCCGGACGTCGCTGCGGACGGCGCAGCCGGGGACGACACCGCCGACGACACCGCCGACGATGCCGCCGGGGCCGGGGCCGGGCCCGAGCTGCACGCCACCACCGTGGCGGCGACCGCCGCCGCCACGGCCACGGCCCAGGACCTGCGCATCGTTCCTCCTCGAGCCGCGCCGCGGACCGGTCCGCCGGCGCCGGCACGGTGATCACAACCCACCGGTCGGCGCCGCGCCAGGGCGCCGGCCGGCGGATCACCCCGGGGACGGTGCGGGTCACCCGGGCCGGTGAGGGCGGGGCGCCCCGGTGGCCGCGCCGAGCAGTGGTAGGTGTGTGCGGTGGGCGAGCGGGACGACGACTGGACCAAGCACCGGGCCGGTGCCCCGGCAGGCTTCTTCGCGGCCGAGGCCGCCGGCCTGCGCTGGCTGGGCGAGGCGCGGGCGCGGGGTGGTGCCGCCGTCGCGCGCGTCTTCTGGTTCGACGACGAGAACATCCGGCTGGAACGCGTGCGGACGGCGGCGCCCAGCACAGCGGCCGCGGCGGGTCTGGGCACGGCGCTGGCCGCGACGCACGCGACCGGGGCGGCGGCGTTCGGAGTCGGCCCCGACGACGGTCCCGGCGTCGCCTTCATCGGCCGGCAGAGCCTGCCTCTGGGCCGGTACCCCGCCTGGGGCGCGTTCTACGGCGAGCTCCGGCTCGCGCCCTACGCCAGGGCCGCCGTCGACGTCGGGCACCTGTCCGCGGACGGGGCGCGGCTGGTCGACCGGGTGGTGGAACGGCTCGGCACCGGCGAGTGGGACGACGGGCGGCCCCCCGCACGGATCCACGGCGACCTGTGGGGCGGCAACGTCCTCTACACCGGGGACAGCGCCGTCCTGATCGACCCGGCGGCGCACGGCGGGCACGGCGAGACCGACCTGGCCATGCTCGCCCTGTTCGGCCTTCCCGGACTCTCCCGGGTGCAGGCGGCGTACGCCGAGGCGGCCGGGCTGGATGCCGGCTGGCGTTCCCGCGTCGGCCTGCACCAGCTGCACCCTCTGCTGGTGCACGCCGTCTCGCACGGACCCGAGTACGGCCGGGAGGCCGAGCGGATCGCCCGCCGCTACGCCTGACCGCCGGGCCGGCCCGTGCAGCCCGGGCGCCCGCCGCCGACCGTGGGACAATCGAGACATCATGACCACGCTCCCGCTGACCTTCCGCGCCCCGCGCCGCACCGCACCGCCGACCCACCTGGCCGATCTCGACGAGGCCGGGCGTCGGGACGCCGTCGTGGCGGCCGGCGCGCCGCGGTACCGGGCGGACCAGCTGGCCCGCCACTACTTCGGCGACCTGAACCGGGACGCCGCGGCCATGACCGACCTGCCGGCGGCGCAGCGCGAGACCCTGGTGGCCGCGCTGCTGCCCGAGCTGCTCACCGAGGTCCGGTCCGTCTCGTGCGACGACGGCGACACCCGCAAGACGCTGTGGCGGGCGCACGACAGGACGCTGATCGAGTCGGTGCTCATGCGCTACCCGGACCGGGTCACACTGTGCGTGTCGTCCCAGGCCGGCTGCGGGATGGCGTGCCCGTTCTGCGCCACCGGCCAGGGCGGGCTGCAGCGCAACCTGTCCACCGCGGAGATCGTCGAGCAGGTGCGGCTGGCGGCCCGGGCCGCCCGGGACGGCGCGCTCGGCGGGCCGGCCCGGCTGTCCAACGTCGTCTTCATGGGCATGGGCGAGCCGCTGGCCAACTACCGCAGGGTGCTGGACGCCGTGCGGCTGATCACCGCGCCGGCGCCGCGCGGGCTCGGCATCTCGGCGCGCTCGGTGACGGTGTCCACCGTCGGGCTGGTCCCGGCCATCGCCAAGCTGACCGCGGAGCGGCTGCCCGTGCGGCTCGCGGTGTCCCTGCACGCACCGGACGACGAGCTGCGCGACACCCTGGTGCCGGTGAACCAGCGGTGGAAGGTGGCCGAGGTGCTCGACGCCGCCGCCGGCTACGCCGAGGCCACCGGTCGGCGGGTGTCCGTCGAGTACGCCCTGATCCGCGACGTGAACGACCAGGGCTGGCGCGCGGACCTGCTGGGCCGGATCCTGCACGAGCGGCTCGGTCCGCTGGTGCACGTGAACCTGATCCCGCTCAACCCGACCCCGGGCAGCCGGTGGGACGCCTCGCCCGCCCCGGTGCAGGACGAGTTCGTGCGCCGGGTGCGCGCCGCCGGCGTCACCTGCACCGTCCGGGACACCCGCGGCGACGAGATCGCCGCGGCCTGCGGCCAGCTGGCGGCCGCGTCCCGGAGCTGACGGGCCCCGGCGCTGATCACGCTGACGGACCAGTGTGCCGCGCACATTCACCCGTTTGCCTGCGTGAGCGCTCCGTACTTCACCCGTCACCTCTGCGTGAAGGACGGTCAGGGCGCCGAGCAGGGGCCCGGACCGTCGTCGTGGTCCGAGAGGCGGCTTCCCATGGTCAGCAACACCCCACTGCCGGTCAGCGATCTCCTCGCCGAGGCACTCCGGTTCCGGGACCAGGTGTTCCGCCGCGCCGGCGTGCAGCCCCGGCCGGGGGTCGAGGCCGGACTGGTGGCCAAGGCCATCCGTGAGGGCGGACCGCTGGTCGGCCTGGTGCGCACGCCCGCCGCCGGCTGATCCCGCGGGACGTGGCCGGTCTCCGAGCCGGCAACGCGTCGAAGTCCCGTCCCCCCGAGGCCCGGTCGACGGCATCTGCCGCGGGAAGCGCATCGCGGACGGCACACGACCAGCGCCGACCGGCATCGCCTGCACCGGCGTCCGCGTCACGCGGTCGGCGCGAACCCCTGCGCCGTTCGCTCGTACGGCGCCACCACCGGTGTCGACGTCATGCCCGCGGCGGAAGCGTCAGGGACGCCGGCGCCGGGCCCGGGCCCGCTCCCGGTAGCCGTAGGCCATCCAGACGGCCAGCGCGGCGGCGATGCCCGCCAGCCACCAGTCCTCGACGTGCGACTGGTGGTTGCCGATGATCATCAACAGCAACCCGACCACGCCGACGGCCAGCAGGATGAACCGGCCCCGCGGAGCGAAGTCGCTCCAGTGGCCGTGCCAGCCCCATTCCTCGCTGGGCGCGTCCGGGTTGTAGAGGACCGGCTCCGCGTGCGCGACCGGCACCACGTCGCCGTGTCCCGACGGGTCCTTCTCCAGCGAGGTGCCGGCCACCGTGTCCTCCTCCGTGCTGCCGCGGCGCGGACGCTGCGGCCGTTCGCGGGTGTGTGGCCATTGTGGCACCCGGCCTGCGGCCGGTGCAGCAGCCACCCGATGCGGACAATGACCGGCGTGGTCAACGACGCGGGTGGACCCCGCCGGGTCATCGTGCTGGGCAGCACCGGGTCGATCGGCACCCAGGCACTGGAGGTCGTCGCCGCCAACCCCGGCCGTTTCGAGGTGGTGGGGCTGGCCGCGGGCGGCGGCCGTGCGGACCTGCTGGCGGCGCAGGCGGCGGCCCACCCCGCGGCCCGGCTGGCGGTCGCCGCCGGACCGGACCCGGGCCGCCCGGCCCTGCGCGGCCCGGACGCCGCCGCCGACCTGGTCCGTGAGGTGCCGGCGGACGTCGTCCTCAACGGCATCACCGGGTCCGTCGGGCTGGCCGCGACGCTGGCCGCCCTGCAGGCGGGCCGCACCCTGGCGCTGGCCAACAAGGAGTCACTCGTCGCCGGCGGATCGCTGGTCACCCGGGCGGCCGCACCCGGGCAGATCGTGCCGGTGGACTCCGAGCACTCGGCGCTCGCGCAGTGCCTGCTCGCCGGCCGGCCGGAGGAGGTGGCCTCGCTGGTGCTGACCGCCTCCGGCGGCCCGTTCCGTGGCCGCTCGGCGGCGGATCTGGCGCAGGTCACCGTGGAGCAGGCCCTGGCCCACCCGACGTGGGCGATGGGGCCGGTGGTCACCGTCAACTCCGCCACCTTGGTGAACAAGGGGCTGGAGCTCATCGAGGCGCACCTGCTGTTCGGGGTGCCGTACGACCGCATCGAGACCGTGGTGCACCGGCAGTCGGTGATCCACTCGATGGTGACCTTCCGCGACGGCGCGACGATCGCGCAGGCGTCGCCGCCGGACATGAAGCTGCCGATCGCGCTGGCCCTGCACTGGCCGGAGCGGCTGCCCGTGGTGTCCCAGGCCTGCGACTTCGGTGCGGCCACCGCGTGGACGTTCGAGCCGGTCGACCACGTCACCTTCCCGGCCCTGGGACTGGCCCGGGCCGCGGGCACGGCCGGCGGGCTGGTGCCGGCGGCCTACAACGCCGCCAACGAGGAGGCGGTGGCGGCGTTCCTCGCCGGATCCCTCCGGTTTTCCGACATCCCCGCCATCCTGGCGGGCATCCTGGAGCATGCGGACCCGCTGCGCACCGAACCCGGCGCGCTGGCGGACGTCCTGGAGGCGGAGTCGTGGGCCAGGGCCCGGGCCGGCGAGCTGATCGCCGCCCGCGCCGGGCGCTGACCGGCCGGCAGGACGGCGCCGCACGCACCGACGGCCGTCCGCGGCCCGCACCGACCGCCGCTCGCGGCACGAAAGGCTCGCCCCTCCATGTGGACCGCCATCGGCGTCATCCTGTTCGCCATCGGCCTGCTGGTGTCCATCGCCTGGCACGAGGCCGGCCACCTGGCGTTCGCCAAGCTGTTCGGCGTCCGGGTCACCCAGTACATGGTCGGCTTCGGCCGCACCCTGTGGTCCCGCCGCCGCGGCGAGACCGAGTACGGCATCAAGGCCGTCCCGCTCGGCGGCTACATCCGGATGGTCGGCATGGTGCCGCCGCGCCGGGACGGGCGACCGGGCATCACCACCACCGCCTTCGGCCCGATGGGCATGATCCGCCAGCTCATCGAGGACTCCCGGCGCAGCGACCGGTCCCAGGTGGTCGCCACCGACGACGGCCGGCAGTTCTACCAGCTGCACCCGGCCAAGCGGATCGTGATCATGCTCGCCGGCCCGGTGCAGAACCTCCTGTTCGCGGTGGTCCTGTTCGGCGTCATCGCGCTGGGCATCGGCATCCCCACCGCGGTGCCGACGGTCGCCACGGTCAGCCAGTGCGTCCTCCCGGCGACGTCGACGGCCACCGGCTGCGCCGCCACCGACCCCGAGACGCCGGCCGCCCGGGCCGGGCTGCGGCCCGGCGACCGGATCGTCGCCTTCGACGGCCGGGAGATCACCACCTGGGACCAGATGCGCACGCTGATCCGCGCCGACGCCGGCCGCACCGTGTCGCTGACCTACGAGCGTGCGGGCCGCCGCACCACGGTGCAGGTGCCGATCGTGGCCAACACCCTCGGCGTGTACGACGACTCGGGCGCGCTGACCGGGACGACGACCGGCGGCTTCCTCGGCGTGACCGCGGCCCAGGAGTACCAGCGGCAGACGGTGGGCGCGGCGTTCGCGATGACCGGGCAGTTCATCGGCCGGGCCGCGCACGCCGTGATCAGCATCCCGGCCCGGATCCCGGCGCTCTGGGACTCGATCTTCTCCGGCGCCAAGCGCGGCGCCGACTCGCCGGTCGGCATCGTCGGTGCGGGTCGGATCAGCGGCGAGATCCTGGCCCTGGACACCACGGCCCGGGACAAGCTGCTGCTGTTCCTGAACCTGCTCGCCGGCTTCAACATGAGCCTGTTCCTGCTCAACCTCCTGCCGCTGCTGCCGCTGGACGGCGGCCACATCCTGGGCGCCGCCATCGAGTGGGTGCGCCGGGGCTGGGCCAGGGTGCGGCGCCGGGCGGTGCCGGCCCCGTTCGACGTGGCCAAGCTGATGCCGGTCGCCTACGTCGTGGCGCTGCTGTTCATCGGCCTGTCGCTGCTGACGCTGGTCGCCGACATCGTCAACCCGGTGACGATCTCCTGACCGGAACGCCGTGCCGCCGGCGGCCGGCGGCAGCGGCGACCAGGGCGACCAGGGCGACCGGGGCGGGCGGGGCGACCAGGGCGGCCGGTGCGGTCCGCCGGCCGGACGCGGGCCGGAGCGGCGCGCATTGATCATGGACGCGCGGGTGACGCGGGCCGCACCGTTCCCGTCCCGCACAGGGTGGACACTGGTGCAGGGCCCCGCGGCTGCGGTCGGCCCGGTCGTCGAGCAAGGAGTGCAGGTCCGATGCGTCACCACGCGCCGTCGCCGTTCCGGTCCGAGCCGGCTGGGTGCACGCGATGACGGGCATCGGACTGGGCATGCCGAGCCTGCCGGCCGACCGGGTGACGCCGGTCCTGGCGCCCCGGCGGCCCACCCGGCAGCTCATGGTCGGGTCCGTGGGCGTGGGCAGTGACCATCCGGTGTCGGTGCAGTCGATGTGCACCACCAAGACCGCCGACGTCAACGCGACCCTGCAGCAGATCGCCGAGCTCACCGCGTCTGGGTGCCAGATCGTCCGGGTCGCCGTGCCGGACACGGACGACGCCGAGGCGTTGCCGGCCATCGCCCGCAAGTCGCAGATCCCGGTGATCGCCGACATCCACTTCCAGCCGCGGTACGTCTTCGCCGCGATCGACGCCGGGTGCGCCGCGGTGCGGGTCAACCCGGGCAACATCCGCAAGTTCGACGACCAGGTCGGCGAGATCGCCCGGCGGGCGTCGGCCGCCGGCATCCCGATCCGCATCGGCGTCAACGCCGGGTCGCTGGACAAGCGGCTGCTGGCCAAGTACGGCAAGGCCACCCCCGAGGCGCTGGTCGAGTCGGCCCTGTGGGAGTGCTCGCTGTTCGAGGAGCACGACTTCCGGGACATCAAGATCTCCGTCAAGCACAACGACCCGGTCGTCATGGTCCGGGCCTACGAGCTGCTGGCCGAGCAGTGCGACTACCCCCTGCACCTCGGCGTGACCGAGGCCGGACCGGCGTTCCAGGGCACCATCAAGTCGGCCGTGGCCTTTGGTGCGCTGCTCAGCAAGGGCATCGGCGACACCATCCGGGTCTCGCTGTCCGCGCCGCCGGTCGAGGAGGTCAAGGTCGGGCTGCAGATCCTGGAGTCGCTGAACCTGCGGCCGCGCGGCCTGGAGATCGTCTCGTGCCCGTCCTGCGGCCGGGCCCAGGTCGACGTCTACAAGCTGGCCGACCAGGTGACCGCCGGGCTCGAGGGGCTGGACGTGCCGCTGCGCGTCGCCGTCATGGGCTGCGTCGTCAACGGTCCGGGGGAGGCCCGCGAGGCCGATCTAGGCGTGGCGTCCGGCAACGGCAAGGGCCAGATCTTCGTCAAGGGCGAGGTGATCCGGACGGTGCCCGAGTCGCAGATCGTCGAGACGCTGATCGACGAGGCGATGAAGCTCGCCGACGCCCTCCGTGACGCCGGGACGCCGAGCGGCGCACCGTCGGTCTCGCTGGTCTGATCGCCGGCGACGGGTGAGCGCGGTGGAGGCGGTCGGCAGCCGCGGGAGGCCCGCGTCCAGGGCCCGTGCGGCCGCCGCGACGGGCGGCGTGCCGTGCTGACGATGGGCGCCGTCAAGGTGCTGGGCCGGTCGCAGGCTCCGCTCGTCGCCCGGGTGCTGGAGAACTCCCCGGTGGCCAGCTGCCTGATCGCCTCGCGCTTCGAGCAGGTCGGGATGGACCGGGCGGCGCTGGGTGGCCAGTTCCTGGGCGTCGGCGGCGGCCGGGACGGGCTGTGTTTCGACGGGCCCAACCTGTTCCCGCTGGCCGGTGACGCGCACGCGCAGCGGCTGTTCGCCCAGGCCACCGGACGCCGGGACCGCCGCTGCGCGTCGATCATCGGGCTGGCCGAGCACGTGCTGCCGCTGTGGGAATACCTCGAGCCGCGCTGGGGCGGCGCCCGCGACGTCCGCCCCGACCAGCCCTTGATGGCGCTGCTCGATCCGGTCGCCGTGCCGCCCGACCCGGCCGTCCGGGCCGTGCAGGTGTCCGAGCTGGACTGCTACTACCCGGCCGCCGTCGCGATGTTCACCGAGGAGGTCGGCGTCGACCCCCGGGGCGCGGACGGCGGCGCCGCCTACCGGTCCCGGCTGGCCGGGCTGCTGCAGGCCGGCCGCGCCTTCGCGCGGTTCGACGGCGGCGAGGTCGTCGTCAAGGCCGAGATCGGGGCGCTGTCCCAGCGGGTCGCGCTGATCCAGGGCGTCTGGGTGCACCCGGCGTTCCGCGGGCGGGGTCTGGCCGCGCCCGCCGTCGCGGCGGTCGCCCGGCACATCGTCTCGATCGGCCGGATCCCGAGCCTGTACGTCAACAGCTACAACGCCCCGGCGCGGGCCGCCTATCGGCGGGTGGGCTTCCGGCAGGTCGGCACGTTCGCCTCGGTGCTGTTCTGACCGGTGCTCGGACGTTCGAGCCGTCCCTGCGCCGTGCCGAGCCGCCTCCCCCCGGCCGTCCCCGCGCCGTTCCCGCGCCGTCCCGCGTGGTCCGGCGCCTTTCGTGTCGCCGGGTCGGTGCCGGCCCTGCCGTGGCGCGTCCCGTGCGCCGGGTCCGGGGTTCGGTCAGGATGGCCCGACGGACCCACCGGACGCCGCCGGGCCACGGCGGCCGACGGACCGACGACGGAGGGGTGGGCGTGGACAAGACCTGTCCGGGCGCGGCCGAGGCGGTCGCCGACATCCCCAGCGGGGCGTCCCTGGCCGTGGGTGGCTTCGGGTTGTGTGGCATCCCGGCCGTGCTGATCCGGGCGCTGCTGGCGAGCGGCGCGGACGACCTCACCGTGGTGTCGAACAACGCCGGCATCGACGACGTCGGGCTCGGCGTGCTGCTGCGGGCCCACCGGCTGCGGCGGATCGTCGCGTCCTACGTGGGGGAGAACAAGGAGTTCGAGCGCCAGTACCTGTCCGGTGAGCTGGAGGTGGAGCTCACGCCGCAGGGCACCCTCGCCGAACGGCTGCGGGCGGGCGGGTCCGGGATACCGGCGTTCTGGACGCGGGCCGGCGCCGGCACGCTCGTCGCCGAGGGCGGCATCCCGTGGCGGTACGCGGCCGACGGGAGCGTGCTCGTCACCTCGCCGGCAAAGCAGCAGCAGCGCTTCGACGTGCTCGGCGAGCCGGCCGACTACGTGCTGGAGTACGGGATCGTCACGGACTTCGCCCTGGTCCGCGCGGCGGTGGGGGACCGGCACGGCAACCTGGTGTTCCATGCCTCGGCGCGCAACTTCAACCCGGTGGCGGCGATGGCCGGCCGGGTGACCATCGCGGAGGTCGAGACCCTGGTGGAGCCGGGCGAGATCGACCCGGACGCGGTCCACCTGCCCGGCGTGTTCGTGCACCGCGTGGTGGAGCTGTCGCCGGACGAGGCCCGGGACAAGCGGATCGAGAAGCTGACCACCCGGGGCGCCGCGGCGGATGCCGGTCCGGCGGTCCCGGCGGAGCCCGGAGCTGCCCGGTGACCGGCGGGCGGCTGACCCGGGCCCAGATGGCGGCCAGGGCCGCGGACGAGCTGGCGGACGGCAGCTACGTCAACCTGGGCATCGGCCTGCCGACGCTGATCCCGAATCACCTGCGGCCGGGTGTCACCGTCGTGCTGCACTCCGAGAACGGCCTGCTGGGCGTCGGGCCGTACCCGGCTCCGGGCGACGAGGACCCCGACCTCATCAACGCGGGCAAGGAGACGGTGACCACCCTGCCGGGCACGTCGTTCTTCGACTCGAGCACCAGCTTCGCGATGATCCGCGGCGGCAAGATCGACGTCGCGGTGCTGGGCGCCATGCAGGTCAGCGAGACCGGCGACATCGCGAACTGGATCATCCCCGGCAAGATGGTCAGGGGCATGGGCGGGGCGATGGACCTGGTGCACGGCGCCCGCCGGGTGCTGGTGCTCATGGAGCACACCGCCAGGGACGGCTCGCCCAAGATCCTGCGCCGGTGCAGCCTGCCGCTCACCGGTGCCGGCGTCGTCCACCGGATCATCACGGACCTGGCCGTGCTCGACGTGACCCCGGCCGGGCTGGTGCTGCGGGAACACGCACCGGAGGTCGACGTCGCGGACATCCGGGCGGCGACCGAGCCGCCGCTGGCCGTGGCCGACGACGTCCGGCCGATCGCCGTGCGCTGACGCCGTTGCGGTCGCACCCCGGATCCGTCGGCGGCTCGCCACGGCCCGCGGGTCCTGCCGGCCGCACCCGGAACCGGGGACGGCGCGGTGGACCGCCGGTGGCGCCGCACTGCCGCCGGCGGGCGACGGTGCGGCACCCCGCGGTGGTGGGGGTCAGCTGCCGCTGAGGCCCTTGCAGGCCGGCACGGACTTGACGACGGCGCGAAGCTCGTCGCTGTCCATGCTCTTGAGCGCGGTGTTGTTCTGCGCCGCGGCCTCGATGTCCTTGGCGATCGTGGTGGCGACCTTGTCGATCTCGGCGACATCCGTCTGCCGGGCGATCTCGGTGGCCGCGCGGTCGGCCGAGGCCGAGACGTCCTGCAGGAAGGCGGTGAACGCCGTCTTCATGGTCTCGCCGTTGGTCAGGCCGGGCGCCGGCGCGGTGTCCGACGCGTTGACCGCGGCGTCGGCCGACGCGCCCAGGTCCCGGTAGTACTTGACCCAGGCCGCGCGATAGGTGGCCAGCGGCGTCTTCGCCGAGTCGTTGTTCGGCACTGCGAGCAGCGCGGCCAGCAAGGGCTTGACGTTCGTGCAGGCCATCGTCACCCAGTCCACGGTGTCCGGGTCGGCGGCGGTCGAGGTGGCGGCCGTCGTCGAGGAGGCGGTGGACGTGTCGCCGGACGAGCTCGAGGTGTCCGTGGACTCCGTGGTCGACGACCCGGTGGACTCCGTGGACTCGGTGGACCCGGTGGAGGACTCCGACGAGGTGGACTCGGAGGACGACGGGGTGGACTCGGACGACGTGCCGGCGTCGGCCGTGCTGACCACGGTGGTCGTCACGACGGCGGTGCTGACGACCACGGAGGCCGCCGGCTGGGCCACCGGGTCGACGGAGCCCGAGCACGCGGTGGTCACCAGCGCGGCGCCGAGCGCGAGCGACACGGACAGCGAGCGGACGGTACGGGGGGAGATCACGGGGGAGCCTTCCTGGGCCGGGACGGGGAGCGGCCGCGGCCGTCCGGCCGCGTGTGCACCTTCGACGTCGTCGAACCCCGGACGGCTCCCACGGAGATGCAGAGTTTCCGTGGGTGTCCGCGGCTTCCCACCGCCCGCCGGGACGGGCCCGGCCGCCGCCGCCCGGCCCGTCGACGGTCCGGGCCGTGCCGTCAGCCGCCGGCCGGGACGACCCCCGCATCGTCGGCCTGCGCCTTGCCGCCGGGATGGGCGAGCGCCGCGACCAGCGTCACCAGCAGCACCACGGCCATGCCGATCAGCACGGCCCGGGTGGCGACCGCGAAGTCCATCGGCACCGCCGCCGCGATGCGCTCCCCGATCGCCCCACCGGCGCCCCCGGACTGCGCACCGCTCTCGTTGCCGCGCGCCGCCGCCTGCGCGGCCATCGGACCGGCGACGTCCGCGGGAACGCCGGCCGCGACGAAGGTCGACGTCAGCCGCTGGGTGAAGACGTGGGTCAGCAGCGTGCCGAGCACCGCCAGACCGAGCGCGGAGCCGTAGTTCCGCACCGTCTGCGAGATGCCGGTGACCTCGCCGTACGAGGCGTTCAGAGCACGGTTCACCGCGTCCGTGCTCGACGGGCCCAGGATGAACCCGATGCCGGCGCCGGCCAGCACGATGGCCCACCACTGCGAGCCCAGCCCGAGGTCGGTGAGCCGCCACGCCCAGAGCGCGAAGCCGGCCGTGCCGAGCACGCCGCCGATGACCAGAGCCGGCTTGGCGCCGCGCTCGTCCAAGATGCGGCCGGCGATCTGCGCTGCCGGCGCGAAACCGGAGAAGAAGGTCAAGAGGTACAGCCCGGCGTTGTTCGCGCTGTAGCCCAGCGACACCTGGGAGTAGACGCTGGCGAAGAAGAACACCGGGACGAAGGCGATCATCGAGAAGAACAGCACCACGTTGTCCACCAGGAAGGCCCGGCCGCGGAAGATGCGGACCTGGATCAGCGGGTGCGCGGTGCGCAGCTCGAACAGCACGAACGCCACCAGCAGCACCAGGCCGCCGGCGATGCACGCCCACGTGCGCGCATCGGCCCAGCCCCAGGACGCCGCCTGCTGCAGGCCCAGCACGCTCAGGCCCATGCCGAGCGCCACCAGGACGGCTCCGGGCACGTCGATCCGCTCCCGGCGGCCGAGGTTGTTCAACCGGCTCATCAGGGCCAGCACCACCGCCACCAATGCGACCGGGATGTTG
This sequence comes from Nakamurella endophytica, assembly GCF_014646215.1. Lineage (GTDB taxonomy): Bacteria > Actinomycetota > Actinomycetes > Mycobacteriales > Nakamurellaceae > Nakamurella > Nakamurella endophytica. Next base: position 771,953 of record NZ_BMNA01000002.1, on the reverse strand, counting down.
ATCCAGAAGATGGCCCGCCACGTCCACTGGGTGAGGAAGCCGCCGGCGATCGGCCCGATCGCGGTCAGCCCGCCGCTCACCCCGAAGAAGATGGCCAGCGCCTTGCCGCGCTCGGCGAGCGGGAAGGCGGCCACGACCACGGCCAGCGCGGCCGGGATCATCGCGGCCGCCGAGAAACCCTGCAACGCCCGGAAGACGATCATCCAGGTGGTGGCCGCGGACCCGGTCGGCGTGGCCCCGCACAGCGCGGACGACGCGGCGAAACCGACGATGCCCAGCAGCACCATGCGCTTGGAGCCCACCACGTCGGCCAATCGGCCGCCGAGCGCGAAGCCGGCGGCGAGGGCGACCAGGTAGGCGTTGACCACCCACTGCGACCCGGTGCGGGTGAGCGAGAGCTCCTGCGCGATGTCCGGGGTGGCGATCGCCACGATCGTCTGGTCGATGAAGGTCATCGCCACGGCGAACAGCATCGCGGTCAGCGCCAGCCACTTGGAGCGGGCGATCGCGGGCGCCGCCGCTCGTCCGGCGCTGCTGGTCACGGTCATCGGCACTCCTGTCGGGACGGTGTCGCGCAGAGGGTGCCACACGTCCCCGACAGTCCGTGGCACCTCCGGGACGGCCCACTCCGACGGTGGCACCGCCGGCCACGCCGGCCGCCGTCCGTCACCCTGCGTGGTCGACGCCGACCGGTGGGGTCAGGGACCGCCCGGCGACTGCGGCAGCCATCCGACGCACCGCCTCGGTCAGCAGGTCCGGTGGGCAGCCGACGTTGATCCGCGCCCAGCCGGCGCCCTGCGCGCCGAAGTCCGGCCCGTGGTGCAGCGCCACCCCGGCCCGGTCCAGGAAGACCTGCGCCGGGTCGTCGCCCAGCCCCAGGGCCCGGCAGTCCAACCAGGCCAGATAGCCCGCCGCCGGTCGGGGCGAGCGGACGCCGGGCAGGTGGCGGAGCAGCAGCTCGCCGAGCAGGTCGGCGTTGCGCACCAGGCCGGCCACCACCTCGTCCAGCCAGGCCTCGCCCTCGTCGAACGCCGCGCGGGCCGCCAGCTGCCCGAACTGGCCGACGGCCCAGCCCAGCTCCGGCGGCAGTGCCTCGAGCACGTCGCGCCGGCCGGACCCGGCGGTGACCAGCGCGCACTTGAGACCGGCCAGGTTCCACGCCTTGGACGCGCTGCCGAAGGCCACGCCGGTGCGCTCGGCCGCGGCGCCGAGCGTCAGGAACGGCCGGAAACCCGAGCCCGGGTGCGCCAGCGGGGCGTGGATCTCGTCGGACAGCACCGTGGCGCCGAACCGGTCCGCCAGCGCCGCCAGCTCCACCAGGTCGGCCGCCGGGTGGACGGCCCCCGTCGGGTTGTGCGGGTGGCACAGCAGCACGACGCGGGTGCCGGCCGCCAGGGCGCGCTCGACACCGGCGAGATCAATCCGCCCGCCACCGTCCACGCCGGTCAGCGGCACCTCGACCGGGGTCGCGCCGACCGTGCGCACCCAGGCGAAGAACGGCGGGTACACCGGCGGCATGACGACCACGCCGTCACCCGGGCGGGTCAGGACCCGCAGCACGGCCATCACCCCGGCCGCGACGTCGGGACAGGTCCGCACGTCCTCGGCGGACACCGGCCAGCCCCACCGCCGGTCGGCGAACGCGGCGAACGCCCGCCGTACCGGACCCGGATCGCCGGCGTAGCCGGTGTCCGACCGGTCGACGGCCTCGTGCAGCACCCGCGCCACCGGGTCGGCCAGCCGGACGTCCATCTCGGCGACGGGCAAGGGCAGGACGTCGACGCCGTAGGTCGTCCACTTGGCGCTCGTGCGCTGTCGCAGTGCGGCGAGCGGGATGTCGAAGGGGCCGGGCATGCCGCCATCGTCGCAGCCGGTGCCGGCGCCGCGGCAGGGCGGCGCGCCACACCGCACCTTGACCGCGCCGCCCCGGATACTCGGGGCGTGGGACGGCAGGAGGCGCCGCGGCGGGCACAGCGCGCACAGCGGCGCGCACGGCAGCGCGCACGGCAGCGCGCACGGTGGCTCGTGGCACTGCTCTGCCTGTGCCTGCCCGTGGCCGCCTGCACCGGGACGCTGCCCACCGCGGCCACCGCCACCTCGAGCGCCGCGGCGGCCGCACCGGACACCGAGGTGGCGCAGTTCGCCGCCGCCTGGCAGTCCGCCAAGGCCGAGCAGATCGCCGCACTGACCACGGATCCGCCCGAGGCCGCGCAGCAGATCGGTGCGGCGATCGACAACCTGCAGCCGACGTCCATCTCCGTCACCCCCGGACCGGTGTCCCGGCCGTCCGCCGACACCGCCCGCACCGAGGCGGACTTCGTCTGGACGATGCCGCGCGGGGTGACCTGGAAGTACCGGGCGACGTGGGACCTGGACCTGTCCCGGTCGGGCGCCTGGTCGGTGCACTGGGCGCCGACCGTCCTGCATCCGGACCTCGGGGCCGCGCAGACCCTGGCCCTGCACACCGAGGACGCCGGCACCGGCTCCCTTGTCGACCGCAACGACGTCCAGCTCGTCCAGCCGGTCCGGATCTGGTCGGTGGTGGCGCTGCCCGGCAAGGTCGCCGACCCGGCGGCCACCGGCGCGCAACTGGCCGCGCTGCTCGGCCGCTACGACCCGACGGTCACCCAGGCGTCCGTCGTGGCCGGCCTCAAGAAGGCGGACGCCGCCACCGGGTACACGGTCACCAACCTGCGCGACGCCGACTACCAGGCCGTCCGCACCCGGCTGGCGGCCGTCAAGGGCCTGACCGTGCCGTCGCAGATCCGCCAGCTGCCCGCCACCAAGGACTTCGCGAAGGTCCTGCTGTCGGAGGTGGAGCCGGTCGCCGCGCGGATGGTGTCCGGCACCCCGGGCTGGTCCATCGTCGCGGTGGACTCCACCGGCGCGGAGCTGGAGACGCTGGCCAGCCACCAGGCGGACGCCGGCAGCAAGGTCACGCTCACCCTGGACAGCCGGGTCCAGCAGGCGGCCGAGAAGGCGCTCGCCGGCATCCCGGAGCCGGCGGTCCTGGTCGCGCTGCAGCCGTCGACCGGGGACATCCTGGCGGTGGCGCAGAACGCCGCGGCCAATGCGCAGGGCGCCATCGCGCTGACCGGCCGCTACCCGCCGGGGTCGACGTTCAAGATCGTCACCGGCTCCGCGGCCATCGACGCCGGGCTGGTCACCCCGAGCACGTCCGTCGACTGTCCCGGCGTCTGGACCGTCGACTCGCGGGACATCCACAACGAGGGCTTCGACCTCGGGACCGTCGACCTGACGACGGCCTTCGCCAAGTCGTGCAACACGACGTTCGCCCGGCTGGCCACCGAGCTGCCGGCCGACGCGCTGACCAGGGCCGCGGCCGCCTACTCGATCGGCCGCGACTTCGTCGTGCCCGGCATCACCACGCTCACCGGGTCCGTGCCGGTGGCCGACTCGGTGGTGCAGCAGGCCGAGGACGGGTTCGGGCAGGGCGTCGTCCTGGTCACGCCGTTCTCGGCGGCGCTGATGGCCGCCACCGTCGCGAACGGCTCGATGCCGACCCCGACGTTGATCCGCGGCACGAAGACCACGATCGACCAGCCGGCCCCGGCCCGCACCCCGGCGACCCGGTCGGACCTGCGCACCCTGATGCGCGCGGTCGTCACCGACGGCACCGCCACCGTGCTGCAGGACGCCGGCCAGGTGTACGCCAAGACGGGCACGGCCGACGTCGGCGGCGACCAGAAGGCCCACGCCTGGACCGTCGGCTTCCGCGGCGACCTCGCGTTCTCCGTGCTGATCGTCAACGGGGACACCTCCAAGCGCACCAACCTCGTCGCCGACGCGTTCCTCAAGGCCGTCCCGGCCTCCTGACCGCGCCGGACGACGTTCCCGGCGATTTGTCCGACGACCGGGCCCCACGACCAGGTCCGACGACAGTGTCCGACGACAGGGTCCGACGACGGGGTCCGACGACAGGAGACGTCCCGAGCGGCCGCCGTAGGCTGGCGACATGCTCCGCACCGCCCTGCGTCCCGGCGTCCAGACGCCGCGCCGGCCCGTCCCGGCCGCCATCGAGCGACCCGAGTACGTCGACCGCGACCGCCCCGCGCCCAGCACCGACCCGTGGGTGCAGACGCCGGAGACGATCGAGGCCATGCGGGTGGCGTGCCGGATCGCGGCGCAGGCGCTGGCCGTCGGCGGCGCCGCGGTCGCGCCGGGGGTGACCACCGACGCCATCGACGCCGTGGTGCACGAGTACCTGTGCGACCACGGCGCCTACCCGTCGACGCTGGGCTACCGGCACTTCCCCAAGTCGTGCTGCACCTCGCTGAACGAGGTGATCTGCCACGGCATCCCGGACTCGACGGTCATCGAGGACGGCGACATCGTGAACATCGACGTGACCGCCTACATCGGCGGCGTCCACGGCGACTGCAACGCCACCTTCCTGTCCGGCAACGTGTCGAAGGAGCACCGGCTGCTCGTCGAGCGCACGGAGGAGTCGCTGCGGCGGGCGATCAAGGCGGTCGCCCCGGGCCGGGCGCTCAACGTCGTCGGGCGGGTGATCGAGTCGTACGCCAAGCGGTTCGGCTACGGCGTCGTCCGCGACTACACCGGGCACGGCATCGGCCGGACCTTCCACTCGGGCCTGGTCGTGCTGCACTACGACGAGCCCTCGGTGCAGACCGTGATCGAGAAGGGCATGACGTTCACGATCGAGCCGATGATCACGCTCGGCGGCATCGACTGGGAGCTGTGGGGCGACGACTGGACCGTCACCACCAAGGACCGGTCCTGGACGGCGCAGTTCGAGCACACCCTGGTGGTGACCGACACCGGCGCGGAGATCCTCACCCTGCCCTGACCCGGGTCCGCGCCGGGTGCCGGAGCCCGCCGACCCCGGACAGGCCGGGCTATCCGAACAGCTCGGCCAGCACCGGTTCCAACAGGTGCCGGTAGTCCGCCGGCCGTTCCCGCAGTCCTGTGGCCACCACCCACCGATCGGTGTCCGCGCGGACCAGCAGCGGTCCCGCCACCGGCACCGTCTGCACGGTCAGCGTCCGCGGCGCGGGCGCGCGGCCGGTGGCGGACGCCCACCGCTGCAGCAGGTCCTGCTCGACGCCGGCCGCAGGGTCCGACCGCGCCGCCCGCCGCGCGTCCAGCCACCCCCGGACGTCGGCGGCGAGCAGCTCCCAGAGCGTGGCGAGGCCGGCGGCGGCCGCCAGGTCGCGGTCCCGCGGCGCGCCGACGTCCGGCCGGTGCGCCACCGCCGCCTGCCACCACCCCGGCCATCGGGCCGCGGCGTCCTCGGGTGCGCCGGCCGGGACCGGGCGGTGCTCGACGGCCGGCACCAGCGGCCCCGGCTGCGCCGGGCCGGCGGGCACGGCGAGTCCGAGGAGGTCCCGGACGTACAGCGGTGCCAGCAGCCAGGCCGGGTCGCGCAGCACCTGGACCCGGGGCCGGTCGAACACCTCGCTGCGCCAGGACACGGCGGTCCGCCGGCAGGTCAGGCGGTGGCCGCGGCCGGACCCGTCGGTGCCGGCAGGCCCAGCAGCGCGTTCTCCACGAGCTCGGGCAGCGCCGGGTGGATCCAGTACTGGCCCCGGGCGATCTCGTGCGCCGTCTGCCCGAAGTGCATGCCCTGGATCAAGGGCTGGATGACCGTGGCGGCTTCCGGCCCGATGACGTGGGCGCCCAGCAGGTGGCCGGTCGCCGGGTCGGCCAGCACCTTGAGGAAGTTGTGCGTGTCCTCGCGGGCCCAGCCGGCCGCGATGTCGGCGTACCACTGCTTCTTGGCGACGTAGGGGATGCCGCGGGCGACGAGCTCGCGCTCCGTCCACCCGACGGAGGCGATCTGCGGGTCGGTGAAGACCGCCGCGGGCACGAACCGATGGTCCGCGGCCACCGGCGCCTCGGGGTGCGCGAGGTTGTGCTTGACCACTCGGGCCTCGTGGTTCGCGACGTGCTTGAGCGCCCACGGCGAGCAGACGTCGCCCAGTGCCCAGATGCCGTCCACCGTCGTGCGCTGGTGAGCGTCCACCACCACCCGACCGCTCTCGTCCAGGTCGACGCCGGTCCGGTCGACGGCCAGCCGGTCGCCGTTGGGCACCCGCCCGGTCGCCACCAGCAGCAGCTCGGCCTCCACGGTGACCGGGCCGTCCTCGGTATCGACGACCAGCGAGACGCCGCCTTCGCCGAGCGCCTTGACCGAGCTGGGGTTGGCGCCGGCCAGCACCCGGTAGCGCGCCGAGGCCGCCGCGGTGAAGGCCGCCGAGACGTCCTCGTCGTGGCTGCGCAGCAGCTGCGGCGACCGGGTGATCTGGGTGACCTCGGTGCCGAACGACGAGAACACGTGACCGAACTCGGCCGCGATGTAGCCGCCGCCGATGATCACCACGCTGCGCGGCAGGTCGTCGATCCGCATGACGGTGTCGGAGGTGTGGAACGGCGCCGACCCGTCCGAGAGCCCGGGGATGTCCGGGATCACCGCGCGGGAGCCGGCGGCGATCACCCAGCGGTCCGCGGTGATCTCGGCGGTGCTGCCGTCGTGCAGGTCGACACGCAGCCGCTTGTGTCCGGTGAAGGTGCCCCGGCCGGCGAACACCGTCACGTTCGGGCACTCGTCCCCGGCCCGGTACGCCCGACCGCCCGTCTCGATGGCGTCGATCCGGCCGAAGATCCGGTCGCGCATACCCGGCCAGTCGACGGCCTCCAGCCGCTGGGTGACCCCCAGGCGCGCGGAGTGCCGGCCGGCGTCGGCCAGCTCGGCCGGGTGCACGTACATCTTCGTCGGGATGCAGCCGACGTTCAGGCAGGTGCCGCCGAACTTGCCGTCCTCGACGACCGCGATGGACCAGTCGTCGAACTCCGGTCCGATCACGGAGTTGCCCGAGCCGGTACCGATGATCACCAGGTCGAAGTGCGTCACCGGGCCAGGCTAATCCGCCACGGCGGGACGCCGGAGTCGCGCGGCGGGACGCCGGAGTCGCACCGCGGGACGCCGGCCGAGTCCGGGGACGCGGCGGATCCGCGTCTCCCCGGCCCGGCGGGGTGCCTTCCCCGGCCGGAGCAGCCATGATGACCCCATGCGGTCGATCTGGAAGGGCTCGCTGGTCTTCGGGCTGGTCAACGTGCCGGTCGCGGTGTACGCCGCCACCGAGGACAAGGACATCCGCTTCCACCAGGTGCACGGTGCCGACGGCGGCCGGATCCGGTACCAGCGGGTGTGCGAGGTGTGCGGCAAGCAGGTCCAGTTCGGCGACATCGTCAAAGCCATCGACAGCGACGACGGACGCACCGCGATCATCACCGACGAGGACCTGGCGACGTTGCCGTCCAACTCCGGGCGCGAGATCGACCTGCTCTCGTTCGTACCGGCCGAGCAGATCGACCCGGTGCTGTACGAGTCCAGCTACGTGCTGGAGCCCACCAGCAAGTCGCCGAAGGCGTACGTCCTGCTGCGGGAGACCCTCGCGGACTCCGACCGGGTGGCGATCGTGCACTTCGCATTGCGGAACAAGACGCGGCTGGCCGCGCTCCGGGTGCACGGCGACAACCTGCTCATCCAGACCTTGCGCTGGCCCGACGAGGTCCGCGAGATCGAGTTCGACCAGCTCTCCGGCGCCGTCGAGGTGTCCGCCGCGGAGAAGCAGATGGCGGCGCTGCTGGTGGACTCGTACGCCGACGACTTCCATCCCGAGCAGCACGAGGACACCTACCGGGTCGAGCTGCAGCAGCTCATCGATGCCAAGTTCGAGGGCGAGGAGGCCTTCCCCGAGGCTCCCGCCGAGGAGGGCGAGGACGCCGAGGTGCTGGATCTGCTGGCCGCCCTGCAGCGCAGCGTGCAGCGTCGCGATACCCAGGCGGCCGGCGAGGAGGCCACCGGAACCGCCGGGACGGCACCCGCCGGCCGGTCGCGCCGCGCTGCCGCCCCGGACGGCGGTGTCGGTGGTGACGGCGGTGACGGCGGCGCGTCGTCCAGCCGCACCGCCCCGACCCGGCGCCGGACGCGGACCGACGCCGACGCCTCGGCCGAGCCGGCGCCGGCCCGCAAGCGGGCGGCCAAGGCCGCCGGCGGTGAGCAGGACGGCGAGGCGGCCGCACCGGCGCCGGCCAAGAAGCCGGCGCGACGCACCCGGTCCGCCTGAGCCCGGCCCGGTACCGCCGCGGGCGGGGGGCCGCCACCCGGTCCGATCGCACTGGCGTGTCGGTCCGCGCCGCCGGACGTCCGGGCTCGCACACTGACGGGTGCGGTCGCGCTGCGGCGAGGGGACGCCGGCCGCGGACGACGTGGTGGCCGGCCGCTTCGGGCGCCATGGGGCACGCGCACTCCGGATGCGTGCCGACGAGCAGGGAGGTACCGATGGCCGTGGCCGTCGCCGTCCGGGTGCCGAGCGCAGCCGGATCCGAGGACACCGCGCTGGATCTGGTGTCCTGCGACCGGACCGGGTGCGGGCAGGTGTTCCGAGCGACCGAGGGTTGGCTCGGGAGTTGCCCGTCCTGCGGAGCGCTCACCGACGAGCACGATGCCGGGCTGCACCGCCGTCCGGTCGCGGACTGCCCGCTCTGCCGGTGACGGCGCTCGGCTGAGCCCTTGGGGTACGGCTCCCGCCGGCGAGCGGGCCGGGCGGAGTGCCCGCCCGGCGCCGACTGCCGGACGGTCAAGCCAGGCGGGCGATGCCGGTCAGGTGCAGTGCCAGCAGCTCCCCGTCGGCGCCGTCGACGCCGCGCCGGCGGAAGAAGTCGGCGATGATGCCGCAGTCGCGCTCGAGGAAGGCCTCGCCCTGCGGGTTGGCGACCACGTCCACCGCCTGCGGCAGGTCGATCAGCACGCAGCGCCCCCGGTGCACCAGGACGTTGTACGGCGACAGGTCGCCGTGCGCGAGACCCTCCTGGGCCAGCAGCTCCAACGAGTGGGTCAGGTGCGCCCACAAGTCCCGGAACTCCGCGGTCGAGCCGTCGTGGGCGGCGAGCCGTGCCGCTGCGGTGCCGTCCGGATCACCGATGAACTCCATGACCAGCTCCGAGCCGATGATCTGCACGGGGTACGGCACGCTGGCCCCGGCCAGCCACAGCCGCCCCAGGGTGGCGAACTCGGCGGCCGCCCACTTGCCGGCCAGCAGCTCCCGGCCGAAGCGGGTGCGGGCCGCCATGGCCCGGCCCTCCCGCGAGCGACGCACCCGCCGTCCCTCCTGGTACGACGAGTCCCGGTGGAACATCCGGTGGTCCGCGGTGCGGTAGGTCTTGACGGCGAGCAGGCAGCTCGGTCCGCCGGGGACCGACCGGTCGAGCAGCGAGACGTCCGCCTCCTTGCCGGTCTTGAGCACGCCCAGCCGGGTGTCCCGGGCGGACAGGGCGGTGACCAGCCAGTCCGGGGTCGGTTCGGGGCCGCGGGTGGCCACGTCGTAGGAACTGAACGGGGACCCGCCGGGCGGGTCGGTGTCCATGCCGCCGACCAGCGACAGGGCGGGGCCGGGGGTGTCGTCGTGGTCGGCGTCGCCCTGGCCGTCGGGTCCGGTGTCGACGTCGACCCGCCGCCGGCCGGAACGGCCCTCGGAGATCAGTCCCGGCAGGACGCCGGGCGTGCGGGCCCGGCGGGCGCCGCGTCGTCGCGGTCGCTCCCAGTCCCGGTCGGCCCAGTCGTCGTCCAGGTCGGCCCAGTCGTCGTCGAGGTCCTCGTCGTTGAGGTCGTGGTCGTCGTCGGGGCCGTCGTGATCGTGGTCGTCGCCGGCTGACGCCGCGTCGGTGCCTTCGTCAGCGGGCAGCTGGCCGTCGGGGACGCCGTCATGGTGGTGGTCGTGGTCGCGGGCGTCGACCGCGGAGTCGGGGAGGGCGCGGAGGGGGCGGTACTGCGAAGAGGTGGTGCGGGTGCGGGACACGCGGGCTCCTGGGGAGACAGCGCCGGGTCCGTCGCGGGGAAGCCACCTCGCCGGTGCGGCGGGGAGCTTCAGCCCGTGCGGGACGTGCGCGGCGCAGGTGCTGGGGGGACGGGGCTGACCGCTCGGACAGTCATCGGAACCTCCCCTCGCCGTGGTGCGCCCGCTGCGCACCGAGGTGCCCGATGCTCCCGGGCGGGCGGCGGCGCGGCAACCGAATTACCGCCCGGCGGCCCCACCTGCGGCGTCCGGCAGGGATCAGGCGTGCACCTCGATGACGTCCCCGGTGTGGTTCGCCGTCCAGCCCGCGCGGCGGAGCAGTCGCACCAGGTCGGCGGCGTCCTCGACCCGGGCCCGGGTGGTCGCCAGCAGCCGCGCCAGGGCGCCTTTGGCCGCCTTGTTGTCGTGTCCGATGGCCGTGACGAGGCCGCCCGGTCCCTGCCGCACCATGCGGACGGTCACGGTGCCCGGCGGGCTGCCGAAGCCCGCGTACGCCGCAGAGCGCAGGTCCACCAGCAGCCCCGGGAGAGCTGCCAGCGCACCGGCCACCCAGGGCCGCCAGGCGGCCGCGATGCCGCCGACGCCGGGCAGCGTGGCGCCGGCGGACAGCCGGTAGGCCGGCACCTCGCTGTCCGCGGCCACCACTCCGAACAGCGCCGACGCGATGAGCAGCCGGCCGTCGGCCCTGGCCCGCTCGGCGGGGGACAGCGCCGGTGCCGACAGCGCCCGGTACAGCACGCCGTCGTAGCGGTCCAGGGCGGCCAGGGTCGGCGCCGTGCGGACGGCGGTGTTCGCCGCCACCTCGTCGAGCACGGTCGGCGGGACCCGCAGCACCGGCCGCGCCGCCTCGGGATCCGCGGACACCAGGGCGAGCGCGTCCACGATCCGCTCGCGGACCGCGGTGAGGTCGGGAAAGGGCAGGGCGTCCAGGCGCAGCGGCGGTCCGCTGCCGCCCGCCCGTTTGCCCTCCGAGGGCGGCAGCAGCACGTGCACGCCCGGCACGGTAACCGGGTCCCCGGTCGGTCCCGGCGACGGTGCGGCGCCGAGCCGTTCCCAGCCGGTGCAAGGCTCCCGTAACAGCGCCGCGCACCCATATCGGTGGCGTCGCGGCGCGGGCCGCCCGTACGGTGCCGGGGTGAGCTGGTCCACCCGTGCCCTGACCCTCGACGACGTCCCGCGGATCACCGCCATCCTCGGCGAGGCGGAGGCCCGCGAGCCGGCGGAACAGCACTTCGACGAGGACGAGCTCCGCGAGATGCTCACCGGCCCGGGGTTCGACCTGGAGCGGGGCTCGCTGGGTGTGCTGGCGGACGACGGCGAGCTGGTCGCCTTCGGGGCGCTGGGCGTGCGCACACCGGCCGACGTCTGGGGGTGCGCGCTGTACGGCGGCGTCGCCACGGCCGCCGTCGGGCGGGGCATCGGCACCCTGCTGGTCGACGAACTGACCCGGCGCGCGGTCGGACTGCGCGACGCGCACGACCCGTCGCTGCCCGGCGAGGTGGCGCTGTGGATCCCGGAGGGCCGTCGAGGATTCGACGCGCTGGCGCAGGACACCGGCTTCGAGACCTGGCGCTGGTTCTTCGACATGCGGTGCCAGCTGCAGGGCGACGCCCCGCCCTGGGCCGGTGCCGACCGCGACCCCGACGGGGTGCAGATCCGGACGTGGCGGCCGGAGGACGACGAGGACGTGCGCTCGGCGTCCAACGAGTCCTTCGCCGACCACTGGCACTCGGTGCCCATGGACCGCGCCCGGTGGCGGGCGGAGTTCGCCGAGTCGTCGCTGTTCCGCCCGCAGTACTCGCACGTCGCCGTCCTGGACGGCGACGTGGTGGCGTTCGTGCTGGTCGAGGAGTTCCCGGGAGAGACCGCGGTCAACGGCTTCCGCACGGGCTACGTGGCCCGGGTCGGCACCCGCCGCGCCGCGCGGGGCCGGGGCGTCGCGTCGGCGACGCTCGCGCGCACCTTGACCGTGCTGCTCGCCGCGGGCCACGAGCGGGCGGAGCTGACCGTCGACGCCGAGTCGCCCACCGGCGCCGGGCGGTTGTACGAGCGGCTCGGCTTCGTCCAGGTGCGGCGCAACCGGATGGCCGGGCGCAGGTTCCCGGCCGCGGACACCCCGTCGGGGACCGCCGCGGACGCCTCGTCGAGCACGGCGGTCCGCGCAGCGGCGTCGGACGCTGCGGTGTCCGGGGACGCGGGCATCGACACCGCCGGGCGACCGCTCGGGGACGGCGTGGCCGCCCGTTAGGCTGGCCCCCGCCGTCCGCCCAGGTCCGGACGTGCCGACCGGTCCGGCGACACCGCACGGTGCGCCGGCCGATCCCGACCAGCCCAGGAGTACCCCGTGATCACCCGCATGTCCCGGCTGTTCCTGCGCACCCTGCGGGAGGTGCCCGCGGACGCCGACGTCGCCAGCCACCAGCTGCTCGTCCGCGCCGGGTACGTCCGCCGGGCTGCGCCGGGCATCTACTCGTGGCTGCCGCTGGGCTACCTGGTGCTGCGCCGGATCGAGACCATCGTCCGCGAGGAGATGGACGCCATGGGCTCGCAGGAGGTGCACTTCCCGGCGCTGCTGCCCCGGGAGCCGTACGAGGCCAGCGGCCGGTGGACCGAGTACGGCGAGAACCTCTTCCGCCTGAAGGACCGCAAGAACGCCGACTACCTGCTCGGACCCACGCACGAGGAGATGTTCACGCTGCTGGTCAAGGACGTCGTGTCGTCCTACAAGGGCCTGCCGCTGGCGCTGTACCAGATCCAGACCAAGTACCGGGACGAGGCGCGGCCCCGCGCCGGGATCCTCCGTGGGCGCGAGTTCGTCATGAAGGACTCGTACTCCTTCGACGTCGACGACGACGGCCTGCGCCGTTCCTACCAGGCGCACCGGGACGCCTACATCCGCATCTTCGACCGGCTCGGCTTCCGGTACGTCATCGTCGCGGCCCAGTCCGGCGCGATGGGCGGCAGCGCGTCGGAGGAGTTCCTGGCCGACTCGCCGATCGGCGAGGACACCTACGTCCGGTCGCCCGGCGGCTACGCCGCCAACGTCGAGGCGGTCACCACCCCGGTGCCGCCGGCCGTCGACGCGTCCGGGACGCCGGCCGCGCACGTCGAGGACACCCCCGACACGCCCACCATCGACACGCTCGTGGCCGTAGCCAACGACCGGTTCCCGCGCGCCGACCGCCCGTGGACCGGCGCGGACACGCTCAAGAACGTGCTGGTGGTGCTGCGACACCCGGACGGCCGGCGCGAGCCCGTGGCCGTCGGCCTGCCCGGGGACCGCGAGGTCGACACCAAGCGGCTCGAGGCCGCCGTCTCCCCGGCCGAGGTGGAGGCGTTCACCGAGGACGACTTCGCCAGGAATCCCGCGCTGGTCAAGGGCTACATCGGGCCCGGGTCGCTCGGGCTCGGGCGGGCCAGCGGCATCCGGTACCTGCTCGACCCCCGGGTCGTCCCCGGGACGGCGTGGATCACCGGTGCGGACGCGCCTGGGCGGCACGTCTTCGACCTGGTCGCCGGCCGCGACTTCACCGCCGACGGCACGGTCGAGGCGGCGGAGGTCCGGGAGGGAGATCCCGCTCCGGACGGGTCCGGGCCGCTGTCCCTGGCCCGCGGCATCGAGATGGGACACATCTTCCAGCTGGGGCGCAAGTACGCCGAGGCGCTGGACCTCAAGGTGCTCGACGCCGAGGGCAAGCTCGTCACCGTCACCATGGGCTCCTACGGGATCGGCGTCTCCCGCGCCGTCGCCGCCATCGCCGAGTACTCCCACGACGACCGCGGGCTGATCTGGCCCCGGGAGGTCGCGCCGTTCGACGTCCATCTCGTCGTCGCCGGCAAGGCGCCGGAGATCGCGGCCGCCGCCGAGGACCTGGCCGCCGCGCTGGGCGTGGCGGGTCTACGGGTGCTGCTCGACGACCGGCCGGCCTCGCCCGGCGTGAAGTTCGCCGACGCCGAGCTGCTGGGCATGCCCACGATCGTCGTGGTCGGCCGCGGCGTCGCCGACGGCGTCGTCGAGATCCGCGACCGGGCGACCGGGGAGCGGGTCGACGTGTCGCTGGCCGAGGCCGCCAGTTCGGTGGTTGCGGCGACGCGAGGGCTGCCCGTCCCGGCCGCGCAGGACGCCGCCGAGGTCTGAGCCGTCCGGTGGACGGGTGCAGCCGCGGCCCGCGATGTCGGTCGTCGGGGGCTGCCGGGGTCACTCGGCACTGCCGGCGTGCTGCCGCGCGCCGTGCTGCCGGCGCCGCGGCCTCACCCGGCGTCGGCGCCGGTCGGCCCCAGCGGTCAGCTCTGGCCGGGGAACGGCACCGTGCTCGGGGAGATCTTGCCCGCCAGCTTGATCTGGGTGAGCCAGACCGCGGAGTCGGACAGGCCCGCGAGCGCGGTCGTCCGCAGCCCGGTGTCGTCGGTGCTGCCCAGGACGGTCCGCCAGGCCGCGGCGCAGCCGTTCTCCAGCGTCGCGGCCAGCGCCCGGGCCGAGGCGGGCGTGGACAGCGCCGGCACGTCGTAGGCGGCCGCGGGCGGGGTCGCCTTGCCGCGGCCCGCGGTGATCAATGCCGCCGTCGCGTCGCGCCGGGCCAGGTGCCCGGCCTCGATGCCAGAGATCAGGTCCAGATCGTCCGGCAGGTAGGCGGCGATGAGTCCGTAGCACCACACCGCCGCCTGCTCGCAGGACAGGGCGACGCCCAGGGCCTTGAGCAGCGCCGGGTTGAGCGGCTTGCCCGCGGCCGGCGTGGTGGCCGGCGCCGACCCGGCGGACGGCGCGGCGGTGGACGGCGGTGCGGAGGTACCCGGCTCATCCGGGGTCGGCGTGGCGGAGCCCTGCGGGGAACTCATGCGAGCACCACCCGGTGGCTGGCCAGGCAGGCGGCGATCGAACCGAAGAGGGCGGCCCGGTAGCGGCCGGCACCGGCGACGGCGTCGGTCATGCCCTGCAGTGCCGCCAGCACGTCGGCCCGGACCGCGCCGAGGACGGCCTTGCCGTCCCCGGGCAGCTGCACGGTGCCGGTGACCGGCGCGGTGGTGGGGGCGCCGCGCCCGGCGCTGCGGGCCTGCTCGGTGAGCAGCGCGTCCAGGTGAGCCTGTCGGTCCCGGCGCACCATCTGCAGGGTCTGCGCCTGCGCCTTGTTGACCCGGTTGCCGGTCAGCGCGGCGTTCAGCCGCAGCACGTGCAGCCGGGTGACGGCGATGAGACCGGCGATCGGGTCGGGTGCGGGCGGTGCCGTCGACGTCACCGTGACGGTCCGGCCACCTCCGCCGGTCTGGAACGGGTTGCACCCGGCCGCGGCCAGCAGGGCCGCCGAGCCGACGCCGGCGAGCAGCGCCCGGCGGCCGACCGTCCCGCCAGGGCCCCGCGGGACGCCGGCCGGCCCGTCCGGGCCCGGCGGGCCGGAAGGGTCGGCGGGGACCTGGTCCGGGACGTGCACCCGCCCATCATGGCAGTGACCGGGCCGCTGACCGGACATCCCGCGTCCCGGCGGGGTCGGCGGCGCTCCGGCCCGCGGTGCCGGTGCGTAGGATCGGACGCCGACCCGGACGGGCCTCCGGCATGCAGGTCGGGTCCGGCACCCCGGAGAGCCCCGCGGCCGGCGCGCACCGTCCTGCCGGAGGAGCGCCGGCGCCCTCCGCGGCCGCCCGGGAGTCGGCCGCATGCCGGGACGCCGTCCGAGCGCCCGGGGCGGTCGGCGACGTCGACGGCCTGCCCGCGCCGACGCCGGGACCGCACGGGCACCCACGAACGACAACAGAGAGGCGCCGACCATGACGTCCGGCCCGGCCTCCCGGCCGTCACCGTCGAGCAGTCCCGACGCACTCCGCGACCAGGTCCGCCGGGTCGTCGAGGACGCCGGGTTCGACCTCGAAGACCTGTCCGTGCAGCTGGTCGGCCGGCGCCGCCAGGTGCGGGTGGTCGTCGACCGCGACGGCGGGGTCGAGCTCGACCGCGCGGCCGAACTCAGCCGCGCGCTGTCCGACCGGCTCGACTCCTGGGACGCCGAGTCCGGGGCGACCGGCGACGCGCCGTACACCCTCGAGGTCACCAGCCCGGGCGTCGGCCGGCCCCTGACCCTGCCGCGCCACTTCCGCCGCGCGGCCGGCCGGCCGGTGCGTATCACCCTGGCGGACGGCGGCACCCTCGCCGCCCGGGTGCACAGCGCCGACGACACGGCGGTGCACCTGCTCACCGGCCGCAGCGGGCTCGAGCCGGTGCACCTGGCCTTCCCGGCCATCCGCTCCGCCCGCGTCGAGGTCGAGTTCAACGCGCCGTCGGCCGCGGTGCGGGCGGCCCTGGCCGCGCCGCACGGCTCGGCGGCGGCCGGGGACGTCCCGGACGGCGACCTGGACGGCGACGGGCTCGAGGACGACGACCTGGGTGACCTCGAGGACGACGAGGACGACGGGGACGACGACCTGGACGACCTGGATGGCGACGACGACCTGGACGAAGACCTGGACGACGACCTGGGCGACGGGGACGACGGGGACGACGACCAGCTGGACGGCGACCTCGACGCGGAGTCGACCGACACCGGGCTCGACCAGGGCAGCGGCGGGTCCGCTCCGGGCGACGCTCGGCACGACGGCAGTGAGGGAGTGGAACGGTGAACGTGGACATCGTCGCGCTGCGCGCGGTCGAGCGGGACAAGGGGATCAGCTTCGACTCGCTGATCGAGGCGCTGGAGACGGCGATGTTGACCGCCTACCGGCACACCGACGGGTTCGCCCCGCACGCCCGGGTGGAGATCGACCGGCGGACCGGCGAGATCCGGGTGATGGCCGCCGAGCTCGGTGAGGACGGCGGCGTCGTGCGCGAGTGGGACGACACCCCGCACGACTTCGGCCGCATCGCCGCCACCACGGCGCGGCAGGTCATCCTGCAGCGGCTGCGGGACGTCGAGAACGAGCGGACGTTCGGCGACTTCGCCGGCCGCGAGCACGACCTGATCACCGGGACGGTGACCGCCGACGCCAAGCTGAACGCCCGGGGCGTCGTCGTGGTCAGCCTCGGCGAGGTCGAGGGCATCATCCCGGCCGCGGAGCAGGTGCCCGGGGAGCGGTACGTGCACGGCCAGCGGCTGCGCTGCTTCGTCGTGTCGGTCACCCGGGGCCTGCGCGGCGCGCAGATCACGCTCTCCCGCACCCACCCCAACCTGGTTCGCAAGCTCTTCGCCCTGGAGGTCCCGGAGATCGCCGACGGCAGCGTCGAGATCACCGCGGTGGCTCGCGAGGCCGGGCACCGGTCGAAGATCGCCGTCCGGCCCACGGTGCCGGGGGTGAACGCCAAGGGCGCGTGCATCGGCCCGATGGGTCAGCGGGTCCGTGCGGTGATGAGCGAGCTGAACGGCGAGAAGATCGACATCATCGACCACGACGACGACCCGGCGACGTTCGTCGGGAACGCCCTGTCGCCGGCCAGAGCGCTGTCCGTGACGGTCGTCGACCGGGCCGCCAAGGCGGCGCGGGTGGTGGTGCCCGACTTCCAGCTGTCGCTGGCGATCGGCAAGGAGGGGCAGAACGCCCGGCTGGCCGCCCGGCTGACCGGGTGGCGGATCGACATCCGCAGCGACACCGCCCCGGACCCGGCGCGGACCGGCTGAGCCACGGTGACGGGACCCGGACCACCTGGCGCACCCGGCGGGCCGACGGCGGCCGCCGCGCGCGGCCGGTCCGGGTGGGGCCATGGCCGGCGGCGCCCGTGGTCACCGTCAGCACCGTCAGCACCGTCAGCACCGTCAGCACCGTCAGCACCGTCCGCACCGTCAGCACCGCCAGCACCGTCCGCACCGTCAGCACCGTCCGCACCGTCAGCACCACCGGCCGGTCACCACTGCCACCCCGGCGACGACCACGGTCGGCCCGAATGCCGCCGCCGCCCGATCCGGCACCGGTCCGGCACCGGTCCGCCGACCGACCGGCCGCGTGCGACGCGTCGCGGGTGCGGCACCCGGCGCCCCAGGCGGTAGACTGGGAGGTCGAGACCAAGCCCGCGTCCGCGGCCAGCACCGGAAGTCCCCCCCATGCCAGATCCCGGGTCACCGCCCGGGTCCGATCCCGGCGCCGGGGGGCCCGTCCGGACCTGCGTCGGCTGCCGGAGGCGGGCGGCGGTCTCGGAACTGCTCCGCGTCGTCGGGGTGGCCGGGGAACTCGTGCCCGACCACCGTCGCCGGCTGCCGGGCCGGGGTGCATGGCTCCATCCCGACCGGCGGTGCCTGGACGAGGCGGAGCGTCGTCGGGCGTTCGGCCGGGCTCTGCGCCAGCCGGGACTCCTCGACACGAGCAGGGTCCGCGCCCTGGTCGACCCGGTCCCCGGACCGGGCGCCGGGGACGCGGGCAGGGGACCGAGCCGCAGCACCGCGGCGGAGCCCCGCACCACAGAGAGCAGGTCGACCAGTCGTGAGCACCCCGTGAACCAGCCATGAGCGTGGACCACAACTAAGACGAGGTCGAGCGGCCCAGCCCGCCCGGCCTCACCGTGAGGAGAGCAGTGGCAGGCAAGGCCCGAGTACATGAGCTCGCCAAGGAGCTCGGCAAGACCAGCAAGGAGATCATGGCGAAGCTCACCGACCTGGGTGAGTTCGTCAAGTCGCCGTCCTCGACCATCGAGGCCCCCGTCGTCCGCAAGCTGCGCGACGCGTTCCCGGCGACCAACGCCCCGGCCAAGAGCAGCGGCAACGCCGTCCGTCCGGGCACGCCCGGCGGCCCCCGTCCCGCTCCCGCAGCGGGCCCGTCGCCGTCCCCGGCCGTCGGCCAGCCCGGCGGCGCGCTGAACGGCACCCGCCGTCCCGGCACCGGCGCCGGCGACGGCGTCGTGACGGGTCCCTCCGGCGGTGGACTGTCCGGCACCGGCGTCGTGCCGACGCCCCCGGTGACCCGGCAGCAGCCCGCCGCAGCGGCACCCGGCCGTCCCGCCGCCCCGGCGCCCAGCCGTCCCGCGCCTGCCGCGGCCACCGGCCCGGCTTCCGCAGCGGCCCGCGCCCCGCAGGCCGCTGCTCCGGTCCGCCCGCAGGGCCAGCCGACCCGTCCGGCCCAGCCGGCCGCGTCGGCCGCTGCGCCGACCACCGCCGGCCCGGCCTTCACCGACGGCCGCCCCGGTCCCTCGCGACCGGCGCCGACCCGCCCGGCCGCCGCGGGCCCGCAGGCCCCGGCCGCGTCCGCCGCTCCCACGCCCGGCGCCCCGCCGCGCCCCCCGCGTCCGCAGGGTGGCGTGCCCGGTGCGCCGCGTCCGCCGCGGATGGGCAACAACCCCTACGGTGTCGGCCGTCCGGCCGCACCGGCGCCCCGTCCCGGTGGGACCGGCGGCGTCCCCGGCGTCCCGCGCCCCGGTGCTCCCCGTCCCGGTGGCCTGCCAGGCGGTGCGCCGCGTGCCGGTGGTCCCGGCGCTCCCGGTGGTGCCCCGCGTCCGGGCGGTCCCCGTCCGGGCGGTCCCGGGCGTCCCGGAGCTCCGATGGGAGCCCGTCCCGGTATGCCCGGCGGTCGTCCGGGTCAGCCGGGCACCGGGTACCGGCCGACCGGCGGTGCGCCGTCGGGTCCCGGCGGTGGCGGCGGTGGCCGTCCCGGCATGGGCGGTCGCGGCCGCGGTGGATCCGCTCCCGGCGCCTTCGGTCGCCAGGGTGGCCGACCGGCGGGCAAGGGCCGCAAGTCCAAGAAGCAGCGCCGCCAGGAATTCGACAACATGCAGGCCCCGACGATCGGCGGCGTGCAGCTGCCGCGCGGCAACGGGTCCGTCGTCCGGCTGGCCCGCGGGTCCTCGCTGAGCGATTTCGCGGACAAGATCGACGCCAACCCGGCGTCGATGGTCCAGGCGCTGTTCCACCTGGGCGAGATGGTCACCGCCACGCAGTCGGTCAGCGACGACATCCTGGAGCTGCTCGGCTCCGAGATGGGCTACGACGTCCAGATCGTGTCCCCGGAGGACGAGGACCGCGAGCTGCTCGACTCGTTCAACCTCTCGTTCGGCGAGAACGAGGGCGACGAGGACGATCTCGTGGTTCGCCCGCCGGTGGTCACCGTCATGGGTCACGTCGACCACGGCAAGACCAAGCTGCTGGACGCCATCCGGCAGACGAACGTCGTGGACCGCGAGGCCGGCGGGATCACCCAGCACATCGGCGCCTACCAGGTGGCGACCCACCTCGGTGACGACGAGCGGCTGATCACCTTCATCGACACCCCGGGTCACGAGGCGTTCACCGCCATGCGTGCCCGTGGTTCCGCGTCGACGGACATCGTGGTGCTGGTGGTCGCCGCCGACGACGGCGTGATGCCGCAGACGGTCGAGGCGATCAACCACGCCAAGGCCGCCGACGTGCCGATCGTGGTGGCGATTAACAAGATCGACAAGGAGGGCGCGAACCCGGACAAGATCCGGCAGCAGCTCACCGAGTACGGGCTGGTCGCCGAGGAGTACGGCGGCGACACCATGTTCGTCGAGATCTCGGCGCGCAACCGCACCAACATCGACGGGCTGCTGGAGTCGATCCTGCTGACCGCCGACGCGGCGCTGGACCTGCGGGCCAACCCGGACATGGACGCCGAGGGCGTGGCCATCGAGGCGCACCTGGACCGCGGTCGCGGCCCGGTGGCGACCGTGCTGGTCCAGCGGGGCACGCTGCGGGTGGGCGATTCGATCGTCGCCGGGAACGCCTTCGGGCGTGTCCGCGCGATGCTCGGCGACAACGGCGAGCAGGTCAGGGAAGCCCTGCCGTCCCGCCCGGTGCAGGTCCTGGGCTTCACGTCGGTGCCCGGCGCCGGTGACTCCTTCATGGTCGTGGAGGAGGACCGGGTGGCCCGGCAGCTCGCCGGTGCCCGGGCCGCCGCGGCCCGCAAGGCGCAGATCGGCAACCGCCGGCGCATCTCGCTGGAGGACCTGGGCGCCGCGCTGGCCGAGAAGAAGATCGAGCAGCTGACGCTGATCATCAAGGGCGACAACTCCGGCACGGTGGAGGCCCTCGAGGACTCGTTGCTCAAGCTCGACGTGGGCGCCGAGGTCGACCTGCGGGTCGTCCACCGCGGCGTCGGCGGCATCACCCAGGACGACATCAACCTGGCGGTCATCACCGACGCCATCGTCATCGGCTTCAACGTGAAGCCGGTGCGGGGCGTGCAGGAGATGGCGGACCGCGAGGGCGTGGACATCCGGTACTACACGGTGATCTACCAGGCCATCGACGAGGTCGAGGCCGCCCTCAAGGGCATGCTCAAGCCGGAGTTCGAAGAGGTCCGGGTGGGCAGCGCCGAGATCCGGGAGATCTTCCGCAGCTCCCGGTACGGCAACATCGCCGGCTGCATCGTCCGGTCCGGGGAGATCCGCCGGAACGCCAGGGCGCGGCTGCTGCGCAACGGCGTGGTGCTCAACGACAACCTCGCCATCGACTCGCTCAAGCGGTTCAAGGACGACGCCGTCGAGGTCCGGGAGGGCTTCGAGTGCGGTATCGGTCTGGGCAGCTGGAACAACATCGAGATCGAGGACGTCATCGAGACCTACGAGGTGCGGGAGAAGCCCCGCAGCTGATCGGGTGCGACCGGCCGGCTCGTCCACGGGACGGGCCGGCCGTGTCGTCCCGACGTAGGTCGCCGTGCGGTCGCCGCGCGGGCACCGTCGGCCGGACCGGGCTTGTCGGTGCTGCCGGTACCGGCGGTGCTACCGGTGTTCTCGTCTGCCGGTCGGCCCGCTGGCGGCCGGACTGCGGCGGGGACCGGCGGGTCGGACCGGGTGACGGGGAGGAATGCCGTGTTCCTCGGCGTGCTGGAGGCCGACGTCCTGCTGGGCGCGGTGTCCTCGCTCAAGCACAAGCGTGCCGTCATCCGGCCCGTGCTGGCGCGGCTGCGCCGGCTCGACGTGGCCGTCGCCGAGGGCGGTGACCCGGACCTGCACCGGCGCGCCACGATCGGTGTGTCGACCGTCTCCGGCGAGTCCGCGCGCGTCGTCGAGGTGCTCGACACCTGCGAGCGCCTGGTGGCGGGGGAGCCGGAACTCGAGCTGTTGTCGGTGCGGCGCCGGGTGGTGTCGGTCGACGATCTGTAGGCCACCGGCCGGGGTATCCGGCCGGGCAGGGGGCGGGACGCCCCGCAGGACCGAGAGGAGAACGGGATGGCTGACGCACCACGGGCCCGCCGGCTCGCCAAGCGCATCGCCGAGATCGTGGCCACGGAGCTCGAGCACCAGGTCAAGGACCCGCGCCTGGCCATGGCGACCATCACCGCCGCCACGCTGACGCCGGATCTCCGGGAGGCGGTCGTCTACTACACCGTCTACGGCGGCGAGGAGGAGCAGCAGGCGACCGCCGCGGCGCTCGCCAGCGCCACCGGCGTCCTGCGCACCGCCGTCGGCCGGCAGACCGGAGTCCGATACACGCCGAGCCTCACCTTCCGGGCGGACGCCGTCCCTGAGCACGCCCAGCACATCGAGGAACTGCTCGCCGCCGCCCGGGCCTCCGACGCCGCGGTCGCCGAGCAGGCGGCCGGTGCGAGCTACGCCGGGGAGGCCGATCCCTACCGCACCCCGCGGACCGACCTGGACGACGACGAGTCGGACGGCGAGTCGGACGAGGACGACGTGACCGACGCCCATGCGGACGCCGACGAGCCGTTCGACGAGGACGACGCGGACCCGGCCCGGGCGCGCACCGGTGCAATCGCATCGGCCGCCCCCGCGCAGCAGCACGGGGTCCCGGCGCGCTGACCCACCGTGCCCTCGGCGCGCTGACCCCGCCGTGCCTTGGGCGCGCTGACGCGCTGCGCCCGGTACCGACCCTCGGGTGCGCGACCCGCCGGTGGCGGCCTGACCCGTGACGGGCCGGCCGCCACCGGGCGATCACGCACGGTGTCCGCAGGGGCCGACGTGGGGGGCGCCCCCCGTGTGCAGGAACGCCGGAGCGGGCACCGTGCGGGGCGTACCGTCTGTGATTCTTCAGCCAGTGTGATGGAGGTGTGTGTGACCAGGGCCGCTGTGACCCGGACCCGCGGTGCGCGGGGTCGTGTCCGCACGGCGCGGCCGGCGCAGCCCTCCTCCGTGTCAGGGCAGCTGCGTGCCGCCGCGGCACTGCTGCGGGACGCCGGCTCGGTCGTCGTCGTGCCGCACGTCAACCCCGACGCCGACGCACTCGGCAGCGCCCTGGCACTCGGGCTCGGGCTGGAGCGCCTGGGCATCCCGGTGCAGGTCGCCTTCGCCGAACCGGACGGGGTGCCGCGGTCCCTGGCCGGGCTGCCCGGGCAGCACCTGGTCCGGGCCGCCGACGACGTGGCGGTCCCCGAGCTGCTGGTGTCGGTGGACGTCAACACCCGGTCGCGGCTGGGCAGCCTGGGCGCGCTCGTCGGCCGGGCGTCCCGCACCCTCGTCATCGACCACCACGTCACCAACACCGGGTTCGGTACGGACCTGTACGTGGACCCGGCCGCCGAATCGACCACGGTGCTGGTCGCCGCGCTGCTCGACCTGCTCGGTGTCGAGCTGGACGCGGCCATCGCCGCCAACCTGTACGCCGGCCTGGCCACCGACACGGTCGGCTTCCGCCACGCCTCGCCGGCGGCGCACCGGCTCGCGGCGCGGTGGCTGGAGACCGGGGTGGACGCGGACGAGCTGCTCCGGCCGATCTCCGACACCCATCCGATCAGCTGGCTGTCCCTGCTGTCGTCGGCGCTGGGTCGGGCCCGGCTGGAGCTGGTCGATCCCGCTGCCGTGGGTCAGGACGTCGACGGGGCCGGGGACGGCCACGGCGCGAGCGGCCCGGGTGGGCGCCGGGACGGCCGCCGCGGCGGAGGCGTCCGGCTGGTGTCCACCGTCATCCCGTTCGCCGAGGCCCGCACCAGCGCCCAGGAGGAGCTGGACTCGGTGATCGACATCCTGCGGACCGTGCAGGACGCCGACGTCACCGCCGTGGTGAAGGAGACCGCGCCGGAGGCGTTCCAGGTGTCGCTGCGCTCGCTGCCCGGGGTGGACGTGGCGGCGGTCGCCACCCGGCTGGGCGGCGGCGGGCACGTCCGCGCGGCCGGGTTCGTGCACCGCGGCACCGCCGCCGGCGCGCTCGACGCCATCCGCGGGCAGCTGCGCCTGGTCGCCGGTGGCGACGGAGCGGTGGAGGGCGGCATTCCGGTGGCCGCGGGGACGGTCGGCAGTCCTGCGGTCGCGGAGGCTGCCGCTCCGGCGCCGGCACGCGGCGCCGCGATCGCACCACGGTGACGGACGCGCCCTCGCGCTGACCTCCGCGCTGACCTCGTCGCCGACCCGGCAGGTCGGCACGACCCCGGTCGGCACGGCTCCGGTCGGCACCGTCCCCGACGTCGCTGTCCCCGGTCGTCGCTGTCCCCGGTCGTCCCTGCCGTTTCCTCACCGCCGACTCAGCCCGCCGAGGATCCGGTCGGCACCGCTCCGGTCCGGACCGCCGCAGGATCGCCGCTGCCGGGCGGTGGGCACGGACGACCGGATCACCGCGGTCCGGGGCCGGTGACCGGACGAGCTCCGTCGCGGTGCGCACCGGTACCGGGCGGCGACCGTCACAGCCGCTCCGGTCGAGGGCCGGCCACCGGGTCTGCCAAGATAGATACATCATGCATGCAACCGCCCGGCCACCCTCCGCCGCGGACCGCGCGTACCAGCACATCCGCGACGGCATCCTCAGCCGGCGCTACGGCGACAACGACCTGCTGGGTGAGGGCCGACTCGCCGAGGAGACCGGTGTCTCGCGCACTCCCGTGCGCGAGGCCCTGGTGCGGCTGGCGGCCGACGGCCTGGTGCAGTTGCTGCCCAAGCGCGGCGCGCTCGTCCTGCCGGTCACCGCCAGCGAGGCCCGCGACGTGCTGGAGACCCGCGAGCTGGTCGAGGGCCACTGCGTCCGCGCGGTGGTCGAGGCCGGCGGCGGCCCGGCGCTGGCCGCGCAGCTCGAGGAACCGTTGCACCGGCTGGATCTCGCCGCGGACACCGGCGACCTGGCCGGTTACGTCACCGCCGACCGGGACTTCCACGCCACCGTCGTCGCCGCCGCCGGCAACCGCATCCTGATCCGGCTGTACGCCGGGCTCCGCGACCGCCAGCTGCGGATGGGGGCGGCGAACCTCGGCGCGCCCGACGGGCGCATCGACGAGCAGCGGATGCGCCGCACCGTCCGCGACCACCGCGACATCGCCGCGGCCATCGGCCGCGGGGACGTCGCCGGGGCACTGGCCGTCACGGCCCGGCACCTGGCGCAGGCAGCGCGGGACCTGCGATGAGGGTCCTGCACGCCCGACGGGCGACGACCGCCCCACCCCACCCGGCATTGCCGGGAAGCAGTTCCGCAGCAGAGAGGTCCCCCGTGTCCGGTCCCGCCCGCACCTCCACCGTGCCTGTCACCGTGCCTACCGCCGTGCCGGGTCGCGCGCAGGCCGTGTCGGCCGCCGTGCCGGGTCGCGCGCCGGCCGTGCCGGTCCGCGTCTCGGGGCGCTCGTGGCTGGTGTGGGGCGCGGGTGCCGGGGTGTACGTGCTCGCCGTCTTCCACCGCAGCTCGCTCGGCGTCGCCGGCCCGCTGGCCACCCAGCGGCTCTCGTTGAGCGCGTCCCAGCTCGCCGGGTTCGTCATGCTGCAGCTGGGCGTGTACGCGCTGATGCAGGTGCCGACCGGGATCCTGGTCGACCGGTTCGGCCCGCGCCGCATGCTGCTCGCCGCCACCCTGACCATGGGCACGGCGCAGATCCTGTTCTCGCTGGTGCACAGCTACGCCCCGGCGCTGCTGGCCCGCGGCCTGCTCGGCTGCGGCGACGCGATGACCTACATCTCCGTGCTGCGGCTGGTCGCCGGGTGGTTCCCGGCCCGCCGGTACGCCGCGGTCACCAGCTTCTCGTCGCTCATGGGGTCGGTCGGCAACCTGGTCGCGACGATCCCGCTGACGGGTGTGCTGCACGGTCTGGGCTGGACGCCGACCTTCGCCATCGCCGGCGGCCTGTCGCTGCTGTACGCCCTGGTGCTGCTGCGGCCGGCCACCCAGGCGCCGTTCCGGGAGGCCGGCGAGCGGGCGGCGACCGGGCCGGTCGGCGGTCGACGGGTGTGGGACGAGGTGCGGGCCGCCTGGCGGCTGCCGGCCGGCCGGCTCGGCTTCTGGGTGCACCTGACGACCATGGGCTGCCCGACGGTGTTCTCCGTCCTGTGGGGCTACCCGTACCTGACGCAGGCGCTCGGCTTCGCCCCGGCGCTGGCGTCGTCGCTGGTGCTGCTGTTCGTCGTCGGCGGCGTGGTCGCCAACCTGGTCATCGGCCAGGTGCTCGGTCGCCGGCCGGAGGTCCGCACGCCACTGGCCATCGCCGTGTCGGTCGCCTGCCTAATGGGCTGGCTGGTGCTGATCCTGTGGCCCGCGGGCCGGCCGCCGCTGCCGGTCGTCGTCGCGGTGGTGGTGGTGCTGTCCGTCGGTGGCCCGGCGTCCTCGGTCGCGTTCATGCTGGCCCGCGACTACAACCCGCGGCACCGGATCTCCACGGCCACCGGCCTGGTGAACATCGGTGGCTTCTGCGGCGCGGTGGTCGGCACCTTCCTGGTCGGCCGGATCCTGGACTGGGTCGAGCCGGGTCGCGCGGTGCACACCGCCGCCGCCTACCGGATCGCGTTCTGCGCGCTGGTGGCCGTCACCGTCGTCGGGCTGGTCCGGATGGTCACCTGGTGGCTGCGCAGCCGGGCCGCGGTGCTGCTGGCACAGGCCCGGGGCGAGTCCACGCCCGTCCGGCTGCACCGGCTGCGCTTCGAGCTGGTCGACCAGGCAGAGCTCGTGGCCGAGGCGCGACGGGCCGGTCGGGCGACGGTCGGTGCGCCGACCGGTCGGCCCGCTGCGGCACCGTCGGGCGACGAGGGCGCCGGCCGCCCGGGTGACCGGTGAGCCCCGTCGGACCGCCGGCGGACGGCGGCATCCTGCTCGTCGACAAGCCGTCCGGTCCGACCTCCCACGACGTCGTGGGTCGGGTCCGCCGGGTGCTGGGCACCCGCCGCGTGGGGCACGCCGGCACGCTGGACCCGATGGCCACCGGGCTGCTGGTCGTCGCCGTGGACCGGGCCACCCGGCTGCTGGGTCAGCTCGCGCTGACCACCAAGAGCTACACGGCGACGGTGCGGCTCGGCCGCGCCACCACGACCGACGACGCCGAGGGGGAGCCGCTCGACGGCGCCGACGCGTCCGGGATCACCGAGCAGGATCTGGACCTGGCGCTGGCCCGGTGGACCGGGGACATCGAGCAGGTGCCCAGCGCGGTGTCGGCGGTCAAGGTCGACGGCCGCAGGGCCTACGACATCGTCCGGACCGGCGGTGCCGTCGAGCTGGCGGCCCGGCCGGTCACCGTCTCGCGGTTCGAGCGGACCTCGGCGCTCCGGCCGGCCGGCGAGCTGCGAGACGTCGACGTGGTGGTCGACTGCTCGACCGGCACCTACGTGCGGGCGCTGGCCCGGGACGTCGGGCGAGCTCTCGGGGTCGGAGCACACCTGACCGCGCTGCGGCGGACCCGGGTGGGGCCGTTCGACGTCGCGGACGCGGTGGACGTCTACGGGCCCGCGGGCCCGGCGCCGCGCGGCACCCCGGACCCGGTGCCGGACGGGGACCGGGACCGGGTCGCGGGCCGGCTGCTGCCGGTCGGCGACGTGGCCCGTCTCGCGTTCGGCGTGCGCGAGCTGGACGAGCGGGAGGCCGTGGAGCTGTCGTTCGGGCGTCCCGTGGCGGCCGCCGGTATCGACGGGGTCCACGCCGCCCTGCGGGACGGTGCGCTGGTCGCCCTGCTCACCGAGTCCGGCGGCCGCGCCCGCCCCACGCTGGTCTGGTCCCCGGCGGGCTGACCGACCGGTCCGGTCGCCGGCGCGTGGCAGGCTGAGCACGGCCGGCGACCGCTGTCGGCGGCGGCGACGAGGGGAGAGGTGCGGCGTGGAGCGCTGGCGGGGCCTGGACGCGGTGCCACCGAACTGGGGACGCTGCGTGCTGACGATCGGCGTCTTCGACGGCATGCACCGGGCGCACCAGCAGCTCGTGGGCGAGACCGTGCGCACCGCGCGCGGTCTCGGGCTGCCGGCGGTGCTGATGACCTTCGACCCGCACCCGTCCGAGGTGCTCCGGCCGGGCAGCCACCCGGCGCAGCTGCTCACCCTGCGGCGCCGCGCCGAGGTGGCCGAGGAGCTGGGCGTCGACGTGTTCCTGGTGCTGCCGTTCACCACCGCGCTGGCCTCGCAGACCGCGGAGGGCTTCGTCCACGACGTCATCGTCGAGCGGCTGCACGCCGCGGCCGTCGTCGTGGGGGCCAACTTCACCTTCGGGCACCACGCCAAGGGCACGGTGGCCCTGCTCGAGGAGCTCGGCCCGCGATTCGGTTTCACCGCGCGCGGCCTGCCGCTGGTGCAGGAGTCGAGCCTGGCGGTCAGCTCGACCATGGTGCGCGCCGGCATCGCGGCCGGCGACGTCCGGGCCGCCGCGCAGGCGCTGGGACGCCCGCACCGGCTCGAGGGCATCGTCGTGCACGGCGAGGGCCGCGGCGGCAGCGAGCTGGGCTACCCGACCGCCAACCTGGACCTGGTGCCGTATGCGGCGGTGCCGGCCGACGGCATCTACGCCGGCTGGTTCCTGCTCGGCACCCGCCGCTCGCCCGCCGCCATCTCGATCGGCTCGAACCCCACCTTCTCCGGCCGCGAGCGCACCGTCGAGGCCTTCGTGCTCGACGACGGCGGGAACTTCTACGGCCGCCGGGTGGCGCTGGACTTCGTCGAGCGGCTCCGCGACCAGGAGCGGTACGACCGGGTCGAGGACCTCGTCGCGCAGATCGGCCGGGACGTCCGGCGCACCCGCGAGGTGCTGGGCCTGCCTCCCGCATCGGCCACGGACGGGACCTGACCGGCGGCCCGGAGCGGCACCCACCCGCCCCGCCGACGGAGCTCGACGGCGGCCTCCCGGCCGCCGCGACCCCGACCGCGCCCGCGACGGTCCGCGCTCGGGACACCGGCCCACCGTCCGGGAGGCGGCGCCGCGACGCTCCGCGACCGGCGCGGGACGGTCCGGTGCATCCGCGCTGGTAAACTCGTATCCGGGTCCGGCTGCAGTCCGTGGCGGCCGGCACCGTCATCCCCCCGGGACGTCTCCCGGTGCGGGCAGCACACGGTACGCAAGCATGAGGAGTACGCACGTGGCGTTGACCGCCGAGCAGAAGAAGGAAATCCTCGGGTCGTACGGCCTGCACGAGTCGGACACCGGCTCGGCCGAGGCCCAGGTCGCCATGCTGACCAAGCGGATCAGCGACCTGACCGAGCACCTCAAGCAGCACAAGCACGACCACCACTCCCGCCGCGGCCTGATGGCCCTGGTGGGCCGTCGCCGCCGGCTGCTGCGCTACCTGCAGACGATCGACATCGCCCGCTACCGCTCGCTGATCGAGCGGCTCGGGCTGCGCCGCTAGGCGCCCACGTCAGGGGAGAGCCGGCCGGCCTCCCCTGACGTGCATCCGGGCACCGCGCCCATCCGCCGGCGACCTGCGCCGGCGGCACCGACGTCCACCCGGTGGCGACCGGCCCGCCACCCCGGTACCACCCACCGCCACCCGGCCGGCGCACCGCGCGCCCCGTGCGGCCGGTCCTCGGTAGTGGCCACCGGAACCCTGGGTTCCGCTGGCTTCGATCGATGGCCGGCAGCCGCTCGCCGCGCCTCGCGTCGCCCCTCGGTGGTGGTCCGCGGCCGGCATCCGCCCGTCGCGCCACTGCGAGGACCCTCCCGGCTCCTCGCCGCAGAGTCCCAGAGAGGTCGACTGCATGTCCGATCCCACCGCCACGAGTGCCACCGCCGTCATCGACAACGGCGCCTTCGGCACCCGCACCATCCGCTTCGAGACCGGCCGGCTGGCCAAGCAGGCCGCCGGTTCGGTGATGGCCTACCTCGACGAGGACACCGCGCTGCTGTCCGCGACGAGCGTCGGCAAGCACCCGAAGGACCAGTTCGACTTCTTCCCCCTGACGATCGACGTCGAGGAGCGGATGTACGCCGCCGGGCGCATCCCGGGGTCGTTCTTCCGCCGCGAGGGCCGTCCGTCCGAGGACGCCATCCTGACCTGCCGGCTCATCGACCGGCCGCTGCGGCCGTCGTTCACCGCCGGTCTGCGCAACGAGGTCCAGGTGGTCATCACCGTCCTGGCGCTGAACCCGGACGTGCTCTACGACGTGCTGGCCATCAACGCCGCGTCGGCGTCCACCCAGATCGCCGGCCTGCCGTTCTCCGGCCCGGTCGCCGGTGTCCGGGTCGCCCTCATCACCGACCCGGACGGCGGGGCCAGCCAGTGGGTCGCCTTCCCGACCCACAGCCAGCTCGAGAACGCCGTGTTCGACATGGTCGTCGCCGGCCGGGTCACCGAGTCGGGCGACGTCGCGATCATGATGGTCGAGGCTGAGGCCACCGAGCACACCATCACGTTGATCGGCGGCGGCGCGACCGCCCCGACCGAGGAGGTCGTCGCCCAGGGCCTGGAGGCGGCGAAGCCGTTCCTGCGCACCCTGGTCGAGGCGCAGCAGCAGCTGGCCTCGCAGTCGGCCAAGGAGACCGCCGAGTTCGCGCTCTTCCCGCCGTTCCGCTCGGACGTGTTCGACGCGGTGTCCGCCCAGGCCACCGAGAAGCTGTCCGCCGCCATGGCGATCGCCGGCAAGCAGGAGCGCGACGAGGCGACCGACGCCGTCAAGGCCGAGGTCTACGGCGCGCTGGCCGACACCTTCCCGGGCCGCGAGTCCGAGATCGGCAACGCCTTCCGGGCCGTCACCAAGAAGCTGGTGCGCCAGCGCATCCTGCGCGAGCAGGTCCGGATCGACGGCCGCGGGCTGACCGACATCCGGCCGCTGTCGGCCGAGGTCGACTACCTGCCGCGGGTGCACGGGTCGGCGCTGTTCGAGCGCGGCGAGACGCAGATCCTGGGCGTCACGACGCTGAACATGCTGCGTATGGAGCAGCAGCTGGACACCCTGGCGCCGGAGACCCGCAAGCGGTACATGCACAACTACAACTTCCCGCCGTACTCGACCGGCGAGACCGGCCGGGTGGGCTCGCCCAAGCGGCGCGAGATCGGCCACGGTGCGCTGGCCGAGCGGGCGCTGGTGCCGGTGCTGCCCAGCCGCGAGGAGTTTCCGTACGCCATCCGGCAGGTGTCGGAGGCGCTCGGCTCCAACGGGTCCACCTCGATGGGATCCGTGTGCGCGTCGACCATGTCGCTGCTCAACGCCGGTGTGCCGCTCAAGGCGCCGGTGGCCGGCATCGCCATGGGCCTGGTGTCGGACACCGTCGTGGACGACCAGGGCCACTCCGAGGTCCGGTACGTGGCGCTGACCGACATCCTCGGCGCCGAGGACGCTTTCGGCGACATGGACTTCAAGGTCGCCGGCACCCGGCAGTTCGTCACCGCGCTGCAGCTGGACACCAAGCTCGACGGCATCCCTTCGGAGACGCTGCGTGCTGCCCTGCTGCAGGCCCGGGACGCCCGGCTGACGATCCTCGACGTGATGAACGAGGCGATCGACGAGCCGGACGACATGAGCCCGTTCGCGCCGAAGATCACCACCATCAAGGTGCCGGTCGACAAGATCGGCGAGGTGATCGGGCCCAAGGGCAAGATGATCAACTCGATCACCGACCAGACCGGTGCCGAGATCGCCATCGAGGACGACGGGACGATCTTCGTCTCGGCCGCCACCGGTGACGCGGCGGACGCGGCGATCGCGATCATCAACTCGATCGCGAACCCGCAGCTGCCCAAGGTCGGCGAGCGGTTCCTGGGCACGGTGGTCAAGACGACCGCGTTCGGCGCGTTCGTCTCGCTGCTGCCGGGCCGGGACGGGCTGGTGCACATCAGCAAGCTCGGCAACGGCAAGCGGATCAACAAGGTCGAGGACGTGGCGAACGTCGGCGACAAGCTGCAGGTCGAGATCACCGAGATCGACGCCCGCGGCAAGATCAGCCTGGTGCCGGTCAAGCCCGAGGCGGCCGACGGCGCCGGCACCCCGGTCCCGGCCGAGCCGGCCCAGGTCTGATCGGCGGTCCGGTCATCCCAGAGGTCATCACACCGGCCGGCGCCGCACCGCGGCGCCGGCCGGCGGCCACTGCGGCCCGGTCGCGCGTCCGCACCCGGGTGCTGGAGACGGGCGAGGGAGTCTCCGGGGGGTC
Organism: Nakamurella endophytica; assembly: GCF_014646215.1. Taxonomy (GTDB): domain Bacteria; phylum Actinomycetota; class Actinomycetes; order Mycobacteriales; family Nakamurellaceae; genus Nakamurella; species Nakamurella endophytica. Next base: position 739,993 of record NZ_BMNA01000002.1, on the reverse strand, counting down.
GCAGGTCACCATGTCGGTGCTGCCCGGTGGCGTCCGGGTGGTCACCGAGAGCGTCCCCGGTGCGCGCAGCGCCTCCGTCGGCGTGTGGGTCGGTGTCGGCTCGATCGACGAGACCCCGGCGCTGGCAGGGTGCTCGCACTTCCTGGAGCACCTGCTGTTCAAGGGCACCCGGCACCGCACCGGGCACGAGATCGCGGCGGCCGTCGACGCCGTGGGCGGCGAGTTCAACGCCTTCACCTCGCACGAGTACACCTGCTACTACGCGCACGTGCTGGCGTCCGCCGCCGAGCTGGCCGTCGACCTGGTGTGCGACGTGGTGCTGGACGCGGTGGTCTCGGCCGCGGACGTCGACGTCGAACGGTCGGTGATCCTCGAGGAGCTCGCCATGCGCGAGGACGACCCCGAGGACACCCTCGGCGACGCCTTCGCGGCGGCCGCCTTCGCCGGGCACCCGGTCGCCGACCCGGTCATCGGCACCGAGGACACCGTCACGGCGATGTCCAGGACGCAGGTGGCCGGCTACTACCGCCGCCGCTACCAGCCTGACCGGATGGTCGTCGCGGTGGCCGGCGGCATCGACCACTCCGACGTGGTGCGGTGGGTGCGGCGCGCGTTCGGCTCCCGGACCGACCCCGCCGTCCAGCCGCGCGCCCCGCGCGGTGCCGGCGGCCGGCTGCGCGCGCCGCAGGAGCTGCTGGTCGTCGAGCGCGACATCGAGCAGGCGCACCTGTGCGTCGGCGTCCGGGCGCTGCCCCGCACGGACCCCCGCCGGCACACCCTGGCGGTGGTGTCCGGGGTGCTCGGCGGCGGAATGAGCTCGCGGCTGTTCCGCACGATCCGCGAGGAGCGCGGGCTGGCCTACAGCTGCTACACGGCCACGTCCGCCTACGCCGACGTGGGCTCGCTCTCGGTCTACGCCGGGTGCCAGCCCGAGAACCTCGGCACCGTCGCGGCACTCGTCGGCGAGGAGCTGCAGCGGCTGGCCGACGACGGCGTGGGCGCGGACGAGCTCCGCCGCGTGCAGGGCCAGTTGACCGGCAGCTACCTGTTGGGCCTGGAGGACACCGAGTCGCGGATGAGCCGGATCGGCAAGAACCTCCTCGTCCGCAGCGACTTCCGCACCGTGGCGCAGGATCTGGCGGCCATCGAGGCGGTCACGGCGGACGACGTGGTGGCGCTGACCCGGGAGCTGCTGGCGGGCCCGCTCACCGGCGCGGTGGTCGGCCCGTACTCTCGTCGGGACCAGTTGCCCGGGCAGCTCCAGGAGCTGACCGGCAGGCCTGCGGCGCGACCGCGGGTCGCGGCCCACGCAGAAAGGCGACGACGCCATGTCCGATGAGGTGCTGCGCGTCGGGGTCATCGGTGCCCGCGGGCGGATGGGGACCGAGGTCACCCAGGCGGTCGACGCCGCCGACGACCTCGACCTCGTCGCGGCCGTCGGCGGCCGGGAGTGGCTGTTCTCGCTCTCCGACGCCGGTAGCCAGGTGGTCGTCGACTTCACCCACCCGGACGTGGTGATGGAGCACATCCGGTTCGCGGTCGACCAGAACATCCACGCCGTCGTCGGCACGTCCGGCATCGACGACGAGCGCGCCGAGACGATCCGCGGATGGCTCGCCAGCAAGCCAGGGCTCGGCGTCATCGTGGTGCCCAACTTCGCCATCGGCGCGGTGCTGGCCGCGCGGTTCGCCCGCGAGGCCGCGCGCTTCTTCGAGTCCGCGGAGATCATCGAGCTGCACCACGCCGGCAAGGTCGACGCGCCGTCCGGCACCGCGATCGCCACGGCCCGCGGCATCGCCGGCGCCCGTGCGGCCGCCGGCCTGGCCGCCGTCCCGGACGCCACCACGATGGAGGCCGCCGGTGCCCGCGGCGCCCAGGTCGACGGCATCCACGTGCACTCCGTCCGGCTGCCCGGCATGGTGGCGCACCAGGAGGTCGTCCTGGGCAGCTCCGGCGAGACGTTGACCATCCGGCACGACTCGCTGCACCGCAGTTCCTTCATGCCCGGGGTGCTCCTGGCCATCCGGTCCGTCGCGGACCACCCGGGGTTGACCTTCGGCCTGGAGCAGCTGCTCGGGCTGGACTGACGACCGGGTGCGGACCAAGATCGTCGTCGCGGCGCTCGTCGCGGCGCTCGCCGTCTACTTCGTCTTCCTGACGCAGCGGGCGCTGGACCTGATCGCCACCGGCGGCATCGTCCCCGTCGGTCTCGGCATCGGGGTGCTGCTGCTCCCGGTGATCGGCGTGGTGGTGGTCGTCTTCGAACTGCGGTTCGGCGCCGCCACCGGCCGGCTGGCCCGCCGGCTGACCCGGGAGGGTGGGCTGCCGGACCCCGGCGACCTGCCGAGACGGCCGTCCGGGCGGGTCGAGCGGGCCGCCGCGGATGCCTGGTTCGAGACCGTCAAGGCCCGGGTCGAGGCCGACCCGCAGTCCTGGCAGCAGTGGTATGCGCTCGCCCAGGCGTACGACCTGGCCGGGGACCGCCGCCGGGCCCGGGCGGCCATGCGCCGGTCCATCGCACTCGAGGCCGCCGCGTCCCCGGAGGGCTGAACCGGTCGACGCACGGCACGGTCGCCGCACGGCGGCCGGTCCCGCCTGGGCCCCGGACGTGGGGCGGCGGACGGGGGATACCGCGCCCGGAGCCCCGCGCCGGCCCAGGGTCAGAGGACGACGAGGTCCAGGCCGCCCGCGTACCGGACCTCCGCCAGCACACCCTCGCCGGTGTCGACGGCCCGCCGGGCGCCGTCGGGAAACCACTGGACGCCGGCCAGGAACCGCTCCACCGACCGGTCCGGTTCCGGCGCCCACCAGATGCCACGGGTCCGGCCAGCCCGGCGCAGCAGCGCGCCCGCCTCGCCGAGCAGCCGCCCGCCGTGCCCCCGCCTGGACCAGCGGGGGAGCACCAGCAGCTGCTCGATCTCCCCGGTGCCGGTGCCGGTGCTCGGGCTACCCCCGGTGCTGTCGCTGCGGTCGCCGCTGTCCGCTGCGCGCGCGTCGCCGATCGGAGGCACGGCCTCGTCCGAGGCGTCCGAGGCGTCCGAGTCGACCAGCTGGTCCGGCTCGTCCGGCCCGACGGGACCGAGGTCGAGGGCCGCCATCCCGACGACCGCGCTGCCCTCCACGGCCAGCAGCACCGGGCCGCCGTCGCGGATCCGCACCGCCCAGCGCTGGGCCAGCACGGCCGGGTCGCCCAGCAGCACCGAGGCCGGCAACAGCTCCGCGTAGGCGTCCCGCCACACCTCGAGCTGCAGCGCCGCCACCGTCGCGGCGTCGTCGGGGGTGGCGGGGCGCACCGCCGCGCGGCTCACGCGGTCTTCACCCGCACGCCGGCGTCCCGGAACCGCTGCAGCAGCACCGGGTCCGCCCCGGCGTCGGTGACCAGCACGTCGACCGACGTGGTCGGGCAGATCCGGGCGAACCGGCGCATGCCCAGCTTGGAGGCGTCCGCCACGACGATCACCGTGGACGCGTGCTCCGCCATCGCCGCGCTCACCGCGGCCTCGCCCTCGTGGTGCGCGGTGGCGCCGGTCGCCAGGTCGAAGCCGTCGACCCCGAGCACCATGAAGTCCAGGTGCAGGCGCAGCAAGGACGACTCGGCCAGCGGACCGATCAGCTCGTAGGAGCTGGGCCGGGCGACGCCCCCGACGACCACCAGCTTCACCGTGCGCCGGACCGCCAGGTCGTTGGCGATGTTCAGGGCGTTGGTCACGACGGTGAACACCGGGTGGTCCAGGCCCGCGTCGGCGCCGCCGCCGTCCAGGTCGACCGCGCGGGCGCCGTCCGGGTCGACCGACGCCGGCGCGGAGCCGTCCGGGACCGCCGGGCTGCCGTTCGGCGGAGTGGTGACCAGCGCCCTGGCGAACTCGGACGTGGTCGTCCCGCCGTTGACACCGACCACCGATCCGGCCGGCACCAGCGCGGCGGCGGCCGCCCCGATGCGGGACTTCTCCCGGGTGTGCCGCCCCGTCTTGTAGCGCAGCGGCAGGTCGTAGGCGACGCTGGCCGGGACGGCGCCGCCGCGGGTCCGGGACAGCAGCTGTTGGGCGGCGAGATGGTCCAGGTCGCGCCGGATGGTGGCCGGGGACACGGCCAGCTCGGTCGCCGCCTCCAGGACGTCCAACCGGCCGTCGCGGCCCAGGATGTCCAGCAGCCCGGTCCAACGCTCGTGCGACCCCATCGGCTCCCGCCTGCCCGTCGCCGCGCGACCACGCTCGCTGACCGGCCGCCGCGAGCATAAACGCGCACGGCGGGTGGCGGAACGGCGGTGGCACCGGACCGTCGACGCGCGTCGCCGGCGCTGTCGGTGGGGGCTGGCACCATCCGGGAGGTGAGATCCACCGCCGCGACGCGCACCGTGTCGCTCGCGCAGGCCCGCCGGATCGCCGTGGCGGCCCAGCAGCTGGCCGCGCCACCGAATCCGGACGCCGCGCCGGCCGGCCGCGCCCAGCTGCGGCGGCTCGTCGACCGCCTCGGCCTGCTGCAGATCGACTCGGTGAACGTCGTGGCCCGCGCCCACCTCCTGCCGGTGTTCGCCCGGCTGGGCCGCTACCCCTTCGAGGTGTTCGAGCAGGCGGCGTGGCCGAGCCGCAGTCGCGACCGGCTGCTGGTGGAGACCTGGGCGCACGAGGCGTCCCTGGTCCCGCTGGCGGTGCACCCCTTGCTCCGGTGGCCGCGGCGGCACTGGAGCACCGCGGCGGCGCAGCGGCTCGCCGAACGCCACCCCGGCCTGCCCGAGCGGGTGCTCGCGGTGATCGCCGACTCCGGGCCGCTCTCGGCCGGGCAGGTGGAGAAGGTGCTGCTCGGCGCGAGCGCGGGACGGTCGGGCTGGTGGGAGTGGTCGGAGACCAAGCGGGCCTGCGAGGCGCTGTTCTCGGCGGGCCTGCTGGGCACCGCCTACCGGCGCGGCTTCGAACGCCACTACGACCTCATCGAGCGCGTCCTGCCGCCGGCCGTCCTGGCGGCGCCGGTGCCGGACCGCGCCGACGCGCAGCGCGCGCTGGTCGCCATCGCCGCCCGGGCGCACGGCATCGCGACGGCCGGGGACCTGGCGGACTACTTCCGGATGGGCGTCGCCGAGGCCAAGGCCGCGGCGGTCGACCTGGTCGACGACGGGATCCTGGAGCCGGTGCTGGTCCCGGGCTGGCGGGATCCCGCGTACCTGCACCGCGAGGCCCGGGTGCCGCGCAGGGTGGCCGGTCGCGCCCTGCTCTGCCCGTTCGACCCGTTGATCTGGACCCGTCCCCGCACCGAGCGGCTGTTCGGCGTCCACTACCGGATCGAGATCTACACCCCCGAGCACAAGCGGGTCCACGGCTACTACGTCTTCCCGTTCCTGCTGGGTGACCGGCTGGTCGCCCGCTTCGACCTCAAGGCGGACCGCGCGGCGAGCCGGCTCCTCGTCCGGTCCAGCTGGCTCGAGACCGGCCCGGCCGACGAGCCGCCGCCCCGGCCCGCCGAGGTGGCCGCCGCGGCCGCCGTCGAGTTCCGGCGGATGGCCCGGTGGCTCGGTCTCGGCGCGGTCGAGGTGGCCGACCGCGGCGACCTGTGGCCGGCCGTCCGCACTGCGGTGGCCGCCGCCGGGCCGCCGGAGCCGTCGGCCCAGCACTCCGAGGGCCCGGAGCCGCCGCCGCACGTGCCTGAGGCGCCGCCCGAACTGGCCGAGGCGCTGCCACCCGAGCCGTTGCCCGGCGGGGCACCGGCCCGGACCTCGCCCGCTGCGCCGTGACACCTGTCATGGCCGGGACGTGACCTCCGCACCGGGGCGGCGCGGGCGGTGCGCGGGAGAGTCGGGACATGCCGACGAGAGACAGGGTCGCCGCGGTGGCCGCCGGACCGCGCGGACGCGCTGCGGCCGCCGCCGTGGAGCTGACCGGACTGCACAAGAACTGGGGTTCCGTCCAGGCCGTACGCGGCGTGGACGTCATCATCGCGCCGGGTGAGGTGGTCGCCGTCCTCGGACCGAACGGGGCGGGCAAGTCGACCACCATCGACATGCTGCTGGGCCTGACCGCGCCGGACGCCGGCACGGTGCGGCTCTTCGGCGAGGCCCCCGGGATCGCCGTCCGGGAGGGCCGGGTGGGCGCCATGCTGCAGTCCGGCGCCCTGCTGCCCGACGTCACGGTGCGGGAACTCGTCGCGACCTTCGCGGCGCTGCACCGGCATCCGTTGCCGGTGGCCGAGGCGCTCCGCCGCGCCGGCATCGCGGACATCGCGGGGCAGCGGACGACCAAGCTGTCGGGCGGGCAGGCGCAGCGGGTGCGGTTCGCGCTCGCGCTGGTCCCGGACCCCGAGCTCCTGGTGCTCGACGAGCCCACCGTCGCCATGGACGTCGAGGTTCGCCGCTCGTTCTGGTCGTCCATGCGCGAGCTGGTCGCCGACGGGCGCACCGTGCTCTTCGCCACCCACTACCTGGAGGAGGCGGACGACTTCGCGGACCGGGTGCTGGTGCTCGCCGGCGGCCGGGTGGTCGCGGACGGCACCGGCGCGCAGATCAAGGCGGCGGTGTCCGGGCGCACCGTCTCGGCCGTGATCCCCGACGTCGAAGGCTCCCGGTCGAGCCTGTCCGCGCTGCCCGGCGTCCTGCGGGTGGAGCAGGTCGGTCCCCGGGTGCTGCTGCACTGCTCGGACTCGGACGCGGCGTTGCGCGCGCTGCTGGCCGCCGAGCCGCGCGCGCACGACATCGAGGTGTCCGCCGGGGACCTCGAGGACGCCTTCCTCGCACTGACGGCGCGCACCGTCGCCGACGCAGACGCCGCCCACCACCTCACCGCCGACCCCGCGTCCGCCCCGTCCACCAGGAGCTCCCGGTGACCATGACCCTGACCTATGCCGCGATGTCGGCCCGGGCCACCTTCCGCAACGCCCGCTTCGTCCTCTTCACGGTGGCCCTGCCGCTGGCCCTGTACCTGCTGTTCAACGGCCTGTACGGCGGCCGCGGGGACGAGGCCGGCATCACCGTCGGCGCGTACCTCATGGTGTCGATGGCCGCGTACGGCGGGATCGGCGCCGCCATCAACGCCGGTGCGCGCATCGCCGTGGAGCGGCAGACGGGCTGGAACCGCCAGCTGCGGCTGTCCGCCCTGACGCCGCGCGGCTACATGGCCGCCAAGTCCGCGGTGTCGCTGCTGGTGGCGTTGCCGGCGATCCTGCTGGTGTTCCTGGCCGGCGCGCTCGTCGGTCACGTGCGGATGCCGCTGCACCTGTGGTTGGGCGGCGGGCTGGCCGTCTGGCTGTCGCTGATCCCGTTCGCCGTCGTCGGGCTGGTCATCGGGTTCGTCGCCACCGTCGACTCCACCCAGTCGCTGACCGTGCTGGTGTACATGGCGATGGCGGTCCTCGGCGGCCTGTGGATCCCGGTCGAGCAGCTGTCGCCGTTCCTGCAGCATCTGGCCAGGGCGGTGCCCAGCTACTGGACCGCCCAGATCGCCCGCGACGTGCTGGCCGGGGTGGCCCTGCCGCTGCGCGGCATCGGGGTGCTGCTGGCCTGGACCGTGGTGCTGGCCGCGCTCGGTGCGGTGGCGTACCGCCGCAGCGGCCGCAAGGCGTGACCGTGGTCGCGGGCGCCCGGCTGTCCCGCCGCGCGCCCGCGGTGGCCACCGCGGCGCCCGGTGCGGTCTCGACCGCGGCGCCCGGCGCCGGGGACCCGCGGGAGGATGGTGCGGTGGGGACGGCGGGCGTGCGAGGGCAGGGCACGGCGGGTCGGGACGACTGGGTGCGTGGCCGGCAGCGGTGGATGGCCGGCGCCTGCGTGAGCCTGGTGTTCCTGGTCTCCGGTGTCGCGGAGGTGGCGCGCGCGGACCTGCCGACGTGGTCGCGCGTGCTCGGCGTCGCGGCGATCGTCCTGTACGGCGCGCTGCACGTCCTGGGTCCGGCCTGGGCGATCGGGCGGCCGATGCCGCAGCGGTGCGGGGTGCTCGCGCTGCAGGTACTGGCGTCGCTGCCGATGTTCCTGTGGCTGGGCCCGGACACCTCGATCCTGTGGATCTTCGTGGCGGCCGCCGCCGCGATGCTGCTCCGGGCACCGGCCGCGGTCGGCGTGGCCGCCGTGCTCGCCGGCGCCCTGCTGCTGGTCGACCATGCGGGCGGCCGCGGATGGTCCTGGGAGAACGCGGCGACCCTGCTGGCCCTCGCGCTGTTCACCACGGCGTTCGCCCGCAACGTCCGGTTGAGCATCGAGTTGCGCCGGACGCGCGAGGAGCTGGCCCAGGCCGCCGTCGCGGCCGAGCGGGAGCGCATCGGCCGCGACCTGCACGACATCCTGGGCCACTCGCTGACGGCGATCGCGGTCAAGGCGGGCCTGGCGCGCCGGCTGGTCGGCCGGGACGACGCCGCCGCGGGTGCCGAGGTGGCCGACCTCGAGCGGCTGGCCCGGGAGGCGCTCGCCGACGTCCGGGCCACCGCGTCCGGGTTCCGGCAGGTCTCGCTGGCCCCGGAGCTGGCGGTGGCGGCCGCGGTGCTCCGCGCCGCGGACATCCGGGCCGAGCTGCCGACGGCGGTGGACGACGTCGACCCGGCCGCCAGGGAGCTGTTCGGCTACGTGGTGCGCGAGGCGGTGACCAACGTCGTCCGGCACTCGTCGGCCCGGACCTGCCGCATACGCCTGACGCCGACGTCGGTCGAGGTCCGGGACGACGGCGCCGGCTCTGCCCCGACCGGCGACGGCAGCGGCCTGTCCGGTCTGCGGGCGCGGGTGGCCGCCGCCGGTGGCGAGATGACGGCCGGGCCGGTGGAGGGCGGCTTCCTGGTGCGGGTGTCCGTGACCGGCACCGCGCGGCGGACGCCGCCGTCGGCCGGCCGGACACCTCCGCCCGTCGACCCCCCGACGCGGCCGGCGCCCCACCCGGTCGTGCCGGCGGAGCCGTCCGCGACGGCTCCGCGGACCCACCCGGCGGCACCCGGCGCCGCCTCGCTCGGCGCATGATCCGCGTCCTGCTGGCGGACGACCAGGCGCTGCTGCGCAGCGCCTTCGCCGCGCTGCTCGCCCTGGAGGACGACCTGACCGTGGTCGGGCAGGTGGGCTCCGGCGACCAGGTCGTCGCCGAGGCGCTGCGCACCCGGCCGGACGTGGCCCTGCTGGACGTGCAGATGCCCGGCGTCGACGGGCTGACCGCCGCGGCGGCGCTCCGGGCGGCCCTGCCGTCCTGCCGCGCCATCATCCTGACGACCTTCGGCCGGCCGGGGTACCTGCGGCGGGCGATGGAGGCGGGCGCCGCCGGGTTCCTGGTCAAGGACGTGCCCGCGGAACAGTTGGTGGACGCCATCCGGCGGGTGCACGCCGGTCTGCGCGTCGTCGACCCGGTGCTCGCGGCCGAGACCCTGACCCTGGGCACCTCGCCGTTCACCGAGCGGGAGCGCGACGTGCTGGTCGCCGCGGCCGACGGCGGCACCGTCGCCGACATCGCCCGGCGGCTGCACCTGTCGGAGGGGACGGTCCGCAACCACCTGTCGTCGGTCATCGGCAAGACCGAGGCGCGGACCCGCGCGGAGGCGGTGCGGGTGGCCACCGAGCGCGGCTGGTTGTGACCTCGCACCGGCGAGGCCCGGGCCGCGGCCGGGTGACCTGTCCGCACGGCCCGGATCCCGTCGTGCTACCAACGTGCGCGTGCCGACCCTCCGGACCCCGACGCTGTCGCTCGCCTACGACGACCGGGGGAGCGGCTCGCCCGTGGTGCTGGTGCACGGCTGGCCGGACGCCGCCCGCGGCTGGGGTCCGGTGCGCGACGGGCTGCTCGCCGACGGCTACCGCGTCGTCGTGCCGGACCTGCGGGGCTGCGGTGACACCGAGTTCCTGGATGCCGGGACGGTGCGCGACGGGTCCGCGGACGCCCTGGCCCGGGACGTGCTGGACCTGGCCGACGCCCTCGGGCTCGACCGGTTCGCCGTCGTGGGTCACGACTGGGGCGCCCGGACCGCGTACACCCTGGCGGCGGCGGCCCCGGAACGGCTGCGGTCGATCGCCGGACTGGCGCTGGCGTACCAGCCGCGGGGCCGCTTCCGGATGCCGTCGTTCCGGCAGGCGCGGCTGTTCTGGTACCAGTGGCTGATGTTCGTCGACGCCGGCGTGGCGGCCGTGCGGGCGGATCCCGTGGGTTTCGCCCGGGAGCAGTGGGAGACGTGGAGCCCGCCCGGCTGGTTCGACGACGACGAGTTCCGCGCCACCGCCCGGGCCTTCGAGAACCCGGACTGGGTGGCGGTGACCCTGCAGGCCTACCGGTTCCGCTTCGATCCGGACGAGCCGCTCGACCCCCACTACGACGACATCCGGGCGACAGTCGCCGCCACGGAGCACCTTTCCGTCCCGACGCTGATGATCCAGGGCGGCGCCGACCACTGCGACCCGCCGGAGGCCTCCGAGGGACTGGAGGGCCACTTCGACGACCACCGGCGCGTGGTGATCGCCGGGGTGGGTCACTTCCCGCACCGCGAGGCGCCGGACGAGGTGCTCGCTCAGTTGCGCCGGCACCTGGCACGGCACCCGTGACGGACCGACCGCCGCAGGGCGCCGGCGACCGGCCGAAGCTGCCGGCCGGCGTGGCCGCCGGGCATCCCGACACCGCCCGGGTGGGCCGGGACGTGCTGCGGCGCGGCGGCTCCGCCGCGGACGCCGCAGCGGCCATGGTGCTCGCCGGGTGCGTGGCCGAGACGATCTTCACCGGGCTGGCCGGTGGCGGCTTCGCCACGGTCTACCAGCAGGACACCGGCGCCGTCACCTGCATCGACTTCTTCGTGTCGGTACCAGGTCTCGACGGCAGCGAGGCGGGACCCGCCACCACGATCGCGGTCTCGTTCGGCGGGGTGGCGGTGCCGTACGCGGTAGGTGGGCCGACGGTCGCCGTCCCCGGCACGCCGGCCGGGGTGGCGGCGCTGCACGGCCGCTTCGGTCGCCTGCCCTGGCACGAGATCGTGGGTCCTGCGGTGCGTCTGGCCGAGGCGGGCAGCCCGTTCTCGCAGGCGCACGCCGACCTGCTGCCCGACGTGGCCGCGGCCATGGTGCTGGGCGACGGCATCGGCAGCTACAGCCGGACGGACCTGGTCACCGGGCAGCGGCTGCTGTCGGCCGGCGAGCGGCTGCACCACCCGGGGTTGGCCGGGACGCTGCAGGTGCTCGCCGACCAGGGGCCGGACGCGTTCTACACCGGTCCGGTCGGCCGGGCGCTGGTCGCGGCGGTCCGGGCGGACGGCGGCGCGCTGTCCCTCGACGACCTGGCGGCCTACCGGGTGATCGACCTGCCGGTCCACCGGGTGCCGTTCGCGGGCCTGCAGCTGTCGGCGCGCGGCAACGACCTCGACGGGTTCGCCGAGACCGCCCGGCGGCTCGACGTCGCGGCCGTCGCCGCCGGCGGGGTGCCCCGGGCGCGGGCCCTGGTGGCCGCCCTGCGGGCCCCGGCGCTGCGTTCGGAGACCACCAGCCTGGTGGCGGTCGACAGCGACGGGAACGCCTGCGTGGTGACGCACTCGCTGGGTCTGGGCTCGGGCGTCTGGGTCGGCGGCATGCACGGCAACTCGATGCTCGGCGAGGGAGAACTGCTGCGCGGGCCGCTCACCGCGGGCGCCCGGATGCCCTCGATGATGGTCCCGTCGGTGGTCACCGACGACGCCGGTGCCTTGGTGGTCGCCGGTGGTGCGGCCGGCGGCAGCCGGATCCGGCCGGCCCTGCTGCAGGTCCTGAGCGGGCTGCTGGTGCAGGGGCTGGACGCGCCGACGGCGGTGGCGGCCCCGCGGCTGTCGGCGTCCCTGGAGGCGGTCCACCTGGAGCCCGGTCTCGGCCCGGTGGTGGCGCAGGCCCTGCGGTCGGACGGGCACACGGTCGTCGAGTGGGAGGCGCCGCGGCCGTACTTCGGCGGCGTGTCCGTGGCGGCCGGTAGCGGACCGGCGGCCGACCCGCGGCGCGGCGGCCTGGCGCTGACCGTGCGCTGACGGGGGGC
>NZ_BMNA01000002.1:304873-728037 GCF_014646215.1 Nakamurella endophytica | reverse complement strand
GCCCGGCCCCCGGCGGGGACGCCGGTCAGCGGGAGGCCGCCAGGTGGGCGGCCCGGTGCAGCCGGATGTCGCCCGAGGTGGTGCGGACCCGGATCTCCAGCAGCGGGGCGTCACCGTCCGGCGCGGTGTCGCTGACCTCGAACTCGGTGTCGGTCGACCCGCTCAGCGTGGACAGGTTCAGCGAGGCCCGCGTGCCCTGCCGGACGCCGATCTCGACGTCGCCGCTCACCGAGTCGACCTCGGTGCGACCGCCGCCGACGTCGGTGATCCGGACGTCACCGGACACGCTGCGCACGGAGACGTCGCCGTCGGCCGGCCCGACGTGCACGTTCCCCGAGGTCGCGCGGACGAGGGCGTCGCCGGCGACCTCGCCGACGTGCAACGTGCCGGACGCGCTGCGCACGTCGACCGAGCCGCCGGCGCGGTCGACGTGGACGTCGCCGGAGGCGGTGTGCGCGGCCAGGTCGGACCGCGCCTCGGTCAGCCGGACGTCACCGGAGGCGGTCCTGATCTCCACCCGGTCCGCCGGGCCGGTGACGGTGACGTCGGCGGAGTGGCTCTGGACGCGGACGCTGGAGTGCGCCGGTGCCGTCACCCGCACGACGAAGGCGGTGCGCCAGCCGGCATTGGCCGGGTCGGTGTCGACGATCAGCCGGCCGCCGTCCTCGCCGGACGCGGTGTGCTCGACGCGCACCCGGTCCGCGGGATCGGCAGGGTCGCCGGCGGACGCCGGGTCGCCGGGGCGCTGGGCGCCGCCGGCGAAGCCCCAGCCGCGCCCGCGGCCGTTGCCGCCGAAGGCGCGGACGACGTCGTCCAGGAAGCCCAGCGGGCCGCCGGTGGCGGTGACGTCGACGGTGCTGGTGGTGGTGTCGGAGAGGTCGATGTGGACCTGGCCGGCGGCGTTGCGGATCTCGACGGTGAGCGGTTCGGGGGTCAGGTAGGTGTACACGGAGGGGACCTCGACTCGGGTCGGTGGGAGGTGCTGGGGACGCCGGGGAACCGGCGGGGTGCCCGCAACGGGCACGGACCCGGTGGCGTTCCCCACCGGGTCGGCGGATCTCAGGCCTGGAAGTAGCCGGTGACGGTGCGGCCACCGCGGCCCCGACGGTCCCGGCGGTCGCCGGGCTGGTCGCCCTTGCGTCCGGTCGGAACCGCGCCGCGCACCGAGTCGTGCACCGCCCGGGAGATGTAGGTGTTCAGCGACACGCCCTGGTCCGCCGCCGCGCGTTCCGCCTGGGCCTTGAGGTCGTTCCACAGCCGGACCGTGGTCCTGGACAGCTCGCCGCTGGCCTCCTGGACGACCCGGCGCAGGTTGTCGCTGCCCTGCTCCCAGGAGAATCGGGGACCGGGGCCCCGCCAGCCCGCCCCGTCCGCCTCGACGGCGTCGGTGTCGTCCTCGTCCTCGTCGGCGGCCCGACCGCGGTCGACCGTCACCCGGACGTCGCGCCCGTCGAGCCGGATCTCGACGGTGGTGTCGCCGAGCGCGTCGGTGACCTCCGCGGCGAGCTCGGAGAGGGCGCTCATGATCGCGAGCCGGGCGGCCGGCTCGATCGCCGCACCGAGCACGGTCGCGGCCTGGCGGATGTCGTCTCCGCCGACGGCTGCAGCCGCCAGCAGGTCCTCGCGGAGCGATGCGATGTGGGGGGAGAGATCCATGACGCCAGAGTGGCACCACAGGTGACGTCACGCAAGAGCCGATGTGACATCGCCGCGACATCACGGCAGTGCCGGCTTCGGGGCGTGTCCGGCTCCGTGTCCGTGGTCCTGTCCGTGGCGATGCCCGGACGGTCGCCCGGCGCTTCCTAGGATGGGCTGATGCCCGGTCCCGACGTCGCGTCCACCGCCACGGACGGCGCCACGGCGCCGTCCGTGCCCGGCGGTGCCGTCGCCGACCAGCGGGGGTCCGCGCTGGCCGCTCCGGCTCCTACCGGTCCGTGGGTCACCCTGGTCGGGGTGACGCGGTTCGTCCCGCCGGCGGACCTGGAGTTCGACACCGACGCCGAGGGCGGCCAGGCGCTGGCCGAGTTCGCCGGGCGCGCCTGCTACCAGTCGTTCGACAAACCGGTGGCGGCGACGGCCAGCAACGCCGGATACCTCGCGCACATCCTGCAGGTCGGACACCTGTCGGTGCTCGAGCACGCGAGCGCGACGTTCTACCTGCGCCGGATCTCCCGCGGAGTGACCCACGAGCTGCTGCGCCACCGGCATCTGTCGGTGTCCGAGCTGTCGCCGCGGTACGTGCCGGACGCCGGGCTGCCGGCCGTGGTGCCGCCGGCCGTGGCCGCGGAAGGCGTTGCCAGCGAGGACTTCCGGGCGGCCACCGAACTCGCCGCACAGGCGCAGCGACGGCTGCTCCGGACGCTGCAGGAGCGGGCCGTCGACGCGCCCGACGGCACCCTGGCCCGCAAGCAGGCGCGGCAGGCCGCCCAGGCGGTGCTCCCGGCGGCGACCGAGACGGCCGCCGTGGTGACCGGCAACCTGCGCGCGTGGCGTCACTTCGTCGGGATGCGGGGCACGGACTCCGTGGACGTCGAGATCCGGTCGCTGGCCGTGCGGATCCTGGAGCTGCTGCGCGCCGAGGCGCCGAACGTGTTCGCGGACTTCCGGATCAGCTCGCTCCTGGACGGCACCACCATGGCCGCGTCGCCGCTGGTCGGCGAGGGCTGAGCCGGCCGAGGTCACCGAGCCGGCCGAGCCGGACGCGTCGACAGGCCCGCGGACAGGGCCCGCGCTTCTCGGCGCCCGGTGCCGGACGGCGACCCGGTCGGCGGCCGGTCGCGCAGTGGCGCGGACGCGCACGGGCGCGGCCGCGTCCCGGCGCTGCCGGCAGCGCCGGGCGGCCTCCTCCGGATCCGCGTCGGCACCCGGAGTGCGCTGACGCCCGCCGCGACACACGCGGCGGTCGTTGACCGTCCTTGACCGGGTGTTTACCGTGACGGGCGTTCGACCGGTGTGGCGCAGGTCATGCCGTGCGGCTTCGCCCGGTGCAAAGGAGCTCCGATGGCCGATCCACTCGTCACCCACCGCGCCGCCCCGGACTGGGAGACCGTCCAGGCCGGGCCGGAGTTCGCACGACTGCGCCACGCGGTGCGCAGCTGGGTGTTCCCGGTGACCGTGGCCTTTCTGGCCTGGTACCTGCTGTACGTCGTCTGCGCTGCCTACGCACGCGGCTTCATGAACGTCAAGGTGTTCGGCAACGTCACCATCGGGCTGATCTTCGGCCTGCTGCAGTTCGTCTCGACGTTCCTCATCGCGATCGCCTACTCACGCCGGGCGAACCGCCGGGTCGACCCGCTGGCCGACCAGCTGCGCGACGAGATCGAGGACGGTGCCCGGTGAACGCCCTGCTGACCGCGGGAACCGGTGTTCCCGCAGGCACGCTGGCCGCCGACGAGCCCGCCTCGGGTCACCAGACGCTGACCATCGTGCTCTTCGCCGCCTTCGTGGCGATCACCCTGGGGGTGACCGTCTGGGCCAGCCGGCACAACCGCACCGCGGCCGACTTCTACGCCGGCGGGCGGTCCTTCACCGGCTTCCAGAACGGCCTGGCCATCGGCGGCGACTACATGTCCGCCGCTTCGTTCCTCGGCATCGCCGGGTTGATCGCGCTGTACGGGTACGACGGTTTCCTGTACTCGATCGGCTTCCTGGTGGCCTGGCTGGTGGCTCTGCTGCTGGTCGCCGAGCTGATGCGGAACACCGGCAAGTACACGATGGCCGACGTGCTGAGCTTCCGGATGCGGCAGCGTCCGGTCCGCACCGCTGCGTCCATCTCCACCGTGGTGGTGTCGATCTTCTACCTGCTGGCCCAGATGGTCGGCGCCGGAACGCTCGTCGCCCTGCTGCTGGGCATCACCTCGCCGGGGGCCAAGAACCTGGTGATCGCCGGTGTCGGCGTGCTGATGGTCGTCTACGTCGTGTTCGGCGGCATGAAGGGCACCACCTGGGTGCAGATCATTAAGGCCGTGCTGCTCATCGTCGGCGCCGCCGTGATGACGTTCTGGGTGCTCGGCAAGTACGGGTTCAACCTGTCCTCGCTGCTCGGCGCGGCGCGCGACAACTCAGGCAAGCCGGGCTTTCTCGAGCCGGGACTGAACTACGGCAAGGAATCGGCCAGCGCCTGGACGACCCTGGTGTCCAAGTTGGACTTCATTTCGCTGGGGCTGGCGCTGGTGCTGGGGACCGCGGGCCTGCCGCACATCCTGATCCGCTTCTACACCGTCCCCAACGCCAAGGCCGCCCGGCGCTCGGTGAACTGGGCCATCGGCCTGATCGGCGTCTTCTACCTGATGACCCTGGTGATCGGCTTCGGCGCCGCCGCGCTGCTCAAGCAGCAGGACATCGTGAGCCGCAACGCCGCCGGCAACACCGCGGCGCCGCAGCTGGCGGAGGCGCTGGGCGGCGGGCCGGGCACCGGCCTCGGGGCGTTCATGCTGGCGGTCATCGCCGCGGTTGCGTTCGCCACCATCCTCGCGGTGGTGGCGGGGCTGACGCTGGCCTCGTCCTCGTCCCTGGCTCACGACCTGTACGCCAACGTGATCCGCCGCGGGCGGGCGACCGACGCCGAGGAGGTGCGCGTGGGGCGCATCTCGGCCGTCGTGATCGGCGCCGTGTCCATCGCACTGGCCATCCCGGCGCAGAGCCTGAACGTCGCGTTCCTGGTCGCACTGGCCTTCGCGATCGCCGCCTCGGCGAACCTGCCGTCCATCCTGCTGTCGCTGTTCTGGCGCCGGTTCAACACCCGCGGCGCGACCTGGGGCATCTACGGGGGACTGCTGTCCGCCCTGGTGCTGCTGGTGTTCTCGCCCAACGTCTCCGGCGGCGCGGTGAACGCCACCACCGGCAAGGCCGCCAGCCTGTTCACCGACCCGTCGATCGACTTCCACTGGTTCCCGCTGACCAACCCGGGCCTGGTCTCGATCCCGCTGGGCTTCCTGTTCGCCGTCCTCGGCACGCTGACCAGTCGGGAACGCGACGACGCCAAGTGGGCGGAGATGGAGGTGCGGTCGCTGACCGGGGCGCACGCCGAGCGGGCCGTGGGCCACTGACGGGCCGTCCCGGCTGGGCCAGGTGTGACACGCTCGGAGCCCGGGTAAGGATGCAGCGTCCATCCGCCGAGCAGAGAGACGCCCATGCCAGTCAGTTCCACGCACGCCCTGACCAACCTGTCCTCCGGGCACGCCTTCGACCTGCCGGTGCCGGTCGGGGAGGACGTCGCCGCCGCCGCCAAGGCCTTCCTCGTCGAGCAGGGCCTCCCCGAGGACGTCCAGAGCGGCTTCTACGTCTCGGTCTACCCGGTCGGGCTGGAGGAGACCCCGGATACCGACGCGGGCAGCAGCCAGCTGGTCGCCAACCCGCCGTCGAACCTGGACAGCTCGCCGACGGGCAGCCCCTACGACCCCGAGCTCTCCGCGGACTCCGGCGCCCCGATCTCGCCCAAGGCCTGATCCGTCCGGCCGGCGGTCCGGCGTCCGACCGCTCGACGGTCGGGCCCGGCACCGCCGGGCCGGCCCGGACCGTCCACTGGCTACGGTGGCCGGGTGAGCCTCGCCCGGACCGAACGCGCCGCCCTGGCCGACCTCCTGCTCGAGACCGGCCCGGACCGGCCGACGCTGTGCGAGGGCTGGACCACCGGTGATCTGCTCGCCCACCTGCTGGTCCGGGAGCGCCGGCCCGATGCGGCGGTGGGCATGTTCGTCCCACCCCTGCACCGCTGGACCGAGGTGGTGAGCCGGGGCTACCGGACGCGGCCGTGGGCCGAGCAGGTCCAAATGCTGCGCGGCGGACCGCCGCGGTGGGCGCCGTTCGGCTGGGGGCCGATCGACGAGCTGGCCAACAGCGGCGAGATGTTCATCCACCACGAAGACGCCCGCCGGGGCGTGCCCGGCTGGCAGCCCCGGTCGCTGGCTCCGGACGTCGACCGGGAGCTGCGCACCGTGCTGTCCGGCTTCGTCGGCCGGACCGCGCTGCGCCGGTCGCCCGTCGGCGTGACCGCCGTCCCCACCGGCCCGGCCGCCGGGGATCCCGTCGTGCTCCGGCGCCGGGAGCCCGTGGTCACCGTCACCGGCGCCCCGGGCGACCTGGTGCTGTGGGTCACCGGGCGCGACGCCGTCGACGTCGAGCTGTCGGGCCCACCGGACGCGGTCGCCGCCGCGACGAGCGCCCGGCACGGGCTGTGAACCGCGCCGGAGCGGGCCGCGGCCCGGTCGCGGCGTGCCGGTCGGCGGGCACCGGACGGGCGGTGCCCCCCGGTAGGTTCAGGGCATGACGACGTTGCAGGCGGGTCCGGCGGGCCGGGCGGGACGTCCGTTCGGCACCGTGCTGACCGCGATGGTCACCCCGTTCACCGCGTCCGGCGAGCTGGACCTGGCGGCGGTCGGTGCACTGGCCGAGCGCCTCGCGGACTCCGGCAGCGACGGCCTGGTGGTGAACGGGACGACCGGCGAGTCGCCGACGACGTCCGACGCCGAGAAGGTCGCGGTCCTGCGGGCCACGCTCGAGGCGGTGGGGGACCGGGTCACCGTCGTCGCCGGGGTCGGCACCTACGACACCGCCCACTCCGCCGAGTTGGCGCGGCAGGCGGAGAAGGCCGGTGCGCAC
Source organism: Nakamurella endophytica (assembly GCF_014646215.1). Classification (GTDB taxonomy): domain Bacteria; phylum Actinomycetota; class Actinomycetes; order Mycobacteriales; family Nakamurellaceae; genus Nakamurella; species Nakamurella endophytica. The sequence continues at coordinate 721,437 of NZ_BMNA01000002.1, read as the reverse complement.
GGCCTTCTCGTCGTGACGCCGTACTACTCGCGGCCGCAGCAGGCCGGCCTGCTCGCGCACTTCGCCGCGGTCGCCGACGCCACCGGGCTGCCCGTGATGCTCTACGACATCCCCGCCCGGTCGGTCGTGGCCATCGCGCCGGAGACCCTGCTGCGGCTCGCCGAGCACCCGCGGATCACGGCCGTCAAGGACGCCAAGGGCGACCTGCTGGCCGGCTCCACCGTCATCGCGCAGTCCGACCTGACGTACTACTCCGGGGACGACCCGTTGACGCTGCCGTGGATGAGCGTCGGCGCGGTCGGGGTGGTCAGCGTCATCTCGCACGTCGTCGGCCCGCACGTGCGTGCCCTGGTCGATGCGGCCGCGGCCGGGGACTACGCGACAGCGCGCCGGCTGCACGAAACCCTGCTGCCCGCGCACCTGGCCATGTCCCGGACCGGCGGCGGCGCCGGCCTGGTCTTCGCCAAGGCGGCGCTGCGGCTGTCCGGCTTCGGCGTCGGCGACCCGCGGCTGCCGCAGATCCCGGCGACACCGGAACAGACCGACCAGATCGCCCGCGACCTCGACGAGATCGGACCCCTGCGGTGAACCAACCACGAAACGGCGGCGCGCAGCGCAACGGCGGGCCGGCGCGCACCGAGGAGCCGGGACCGCCGCCGCAGCTACGGCGCGGCGCGCTCCGCGTCGTGGCGCTCGGCGGCATCGGCGAGATCGGCCGCAACATGACGGTCTTCGAGTACGACGGCCGGCTGCTGGTCGTCGACTGCGGCGTGCTGTTCCCGGAGGACGCCCAGCCCGGGGTCGATCTGATCCTGCCGGACCTGCGGCTGGTCGAGGACCGGGTCGCCGACATCGACGCCGTGGTCATCACCCACGGCCACGAGGACCACATCGGCGCGCTGCCGTGGTTGCTGCGGCTGCGGCCGGACCTGCCGGTGATCGGCGCGCGGTTCTCGCTGGCCCTGATCGCGGCCAAGTGCCGGGAACACCGGATCACTCCGAAGCTCGAGGTGGTCGCCGAGGGCAACCGCCGCCGGGCGGGCGCCTGGGACCTCGAGTTCTTCGCCGTCAACCACTCCATCCCCGACGCGCTGGCGGTGGCGATCCGGACGCCGGCGGGCACCGTGCTGCACACCGGGGACATCAAGCTGGACCAGCTGCCGCTGGACGGCCGGCTGACCGACCTCGGCGGCTTCGCCCGGCTGGGCGACGAGGGCGTGGACCTGTTCCTGGTCGACTCCACCAACGCCGAGGTACCCGGGTTCGTGGCGCCGGAGCGGGAGATCGGCCCGGTGCTCGACGCCCACATCCGTTCGGCGAGCCAGCGGGTGATCGTCGCGTCGTTCGCGTCGCACGTGCACCGGGTCCAGCAGATGCTCGACGCCGCCCACCGCTACGGCCGCAAGGTTGCGTTCGTCGGGCGGTCCATGGTGCGCAACATGCAGATCGCCCAGGAGCTCGGGCTGCTGTCGGTACCCGACGGGCTGGTGCGGGCCCTGGACAAGGTGTTGGAGCTGCCGCCGGACCAGGTGCTGCTCATCTCGACGGGCTCGCAGGGCGAACCGCTGTCGGCGCTGTCCCGGATGTCCCGTGGTGAGCACCGGTCGGTCGAGCTGCGGTCCGGCGACACGGTGATCCTGGCGTCGTCGATGATCCCCGGCAACGAGACCAGCGTCTGGACCGTGATCAACGAGCTGTCCCGGCTGGGCGTGACCGTCGTGCACCAGGGCACCGCGCGGGTGCACGTCTCGGGGCACGCGTCGGCCGGCGAGCTGCTGTTCCTCTACAACGCGGTGCGGCCCCGCAACGTCATGCCGGTGCACGGCGAGTGGCGGCACCTGCGGGCGCAGGCGCGGTTGGCCGGGTTGACCGGCGTGCCGGCGGACCGGGTGGTGCTGGCGCCGGACGGCACCGTGGTGGACCTGGTCGACCGGCGGGCGCGGATCGCCGGGCACATCGACGTCGGCATGGTGTTCGTCGACGGCAACGCGGTGGGTGACGTCGGCGAGACCACCCTGTCCGACCGGCTGATCCTCGGCGAGGGCGGCTTCATCTCGATCACCGTGGCCATCGACGCGCACACCGGCCGGGCCGTCGCGTCACCGACCCTGTCCGGTCGCGGGTTCTCCGACGACCCCCGCGCCTTGGACAAGGTCGTGCCGCTGGTCGAGGCGGAGCTCGCCCAGCTCGAGGCCGACGGGGTCACCGACACCCACCGGGTGGCGCAGGCGGTGCGCCGCGTCGTCGGGCGCTGGGTCGGCGACACCTACCGCCGCCGGCCGATGATCGTGCCGACGGTGCTCGCGGTCTGAGGTCGCGACCCGGGCCGGCGCTGGCCACGGCCTCCGGCCGCGGCCGAACCCCGTCGGCACGGGATCCCGTCAGCCGGTGAGGCTCTCGGGGTTGTGGGCCAGCACCGCGCGGGTCAGCTCGACCCGGGAGCGGACGTGCAGCTTGGCGAACGCCCGCTTGAGGTGCGAGTCCACCGTGTGCTTGGACAGGAACAGGTGGGACGCGATCTCGCGGTTCGTCATGCCGTGGGCGACGAGCCGGACGATCCGCAGCTCGCTCTGCGCCAGGCTGGCCCAGGACGTGGCGGTGCGCTCCGCGCCCCGGTGGTGCCCGGTGAGCCGGGTCACCACGGCCGGCACGGCGGCGATCGTCTGCGGCCGGATGGTCACGGGCGGGATGGGCAGCACGTCCCGGACGGGGCCGGTGGCGACCGCCCCGTCGGTGACGGTGACGGCTGCGCCACCGGCGAGCTCGTCGACCATCGTGCTGAGGATGGCCGAGCGCGTCAGCAGGTCGTGCAGCTCGTCCCGGGAGCCGATGCCGAGCTTCTTGAGCAGCCGGGCGGTGTGCCACCGCACCGTCGTCTCGGCCACGCCGAGCCGCTGCGCGACCGCCCTGGTCGACGGTTCCACGGTCAGCGCGATGACGATCTCCTGCTCGCGCCGGGTGAGGACCGCCGCAGCGTCCTCCCCGGGCGGTTCGACCGGCGTCGTCGCGGTCCGCAGGGCATCGACCAGGTGCGCCAGGTGGTGTCGGGCGAAACCGGGTTCGCCGGCGACCACGCCGCGGATGGTCCGGGCCATGGCGGACGGCGGGACGTCGGTGCCGAGCCACCCGTCCGCCCCGGCGCCGACGGCCTCGACGAGCGAGATGCGGTCGATGTCGGCGTCCGCCGACAGCACCATGAGCTTGGGCGCGATCCGGCGCTCGACGAGCAGGTGCACCAGCCGCACCAGCGAGCCGTCCAGCGGCGCCAGCAGGACGGCGACGTCGACGGGGGCCGCAGGACCGGCGGACCGGGGATGGGTCGTGAGGTCGCCGTCGGTGTCGACGACGAGGAACTCACCGGCGAGGAGCCGGCTGACCTCGAGTGCCGACGCGACGTCCGGCCGGTGCAGCACGGCGGCGACCAGCTCGAGCCGTTCCGGGTCGTCCGCGACCACCGCGACCCGGATCGTGCCGGGATCGGCCGCGGGCACCGACGTGGTGCCGACCGGCGGCGTCCGATCCGGCTGGAATGCCACCCCGTCCAAATGGTGGGCGTCCGGATCGTGCGCGTCCGGATGGTGCGCGTCCGGATGGTGCGGGTCCGGATGGTGAGCGTGGCCGACGCTGGTCACTGCCTGCACGGTGGTGTCCCCCCCGGGAAGCCTGCCCCCGCCACGGGTGGGCGGGAGATCGAACGATGACCCGAAGAGTGGAACGCCACTGGTGGCTGGCCACTGTCCGTGGCGTCCCGTTCGAGTAAAGGGGACTTTACTGGGCCGAACGTGTCGAGTAAACGAGTTCTTCACCAACAGTCGCCGTCGCAGGGATATCACTCTTTCGGGGACCGGTGCATCCCTGCCCGGTCGCCGGGGCCGGGGTGGATGTCGACGGCGCGGCCGCCGGCTGCCGGCGACCGCCGCCCGAACGGCCGCGCTCGGCCGGTCGTGGGACCGCTGGCACCGTCGCTCCGTGCCTCACCTCCCTCGGGCGGAGTCGCCTGGTGCGCGTCCTGCGGCTCCCGGACCGCGGGCCCGGAACGGCCGAGGCGGGCCGGATGTCGGACATCCGGCCCGCCTCGACGGTCACTCCGCCTGTCGGCCCCGACGCCGACAGGAGGGGCAACCCTGCCGGCCGGATCCGCGGGGGACCCGGCCGGCACGGCTTCACTGCACCGGCAGCACCTCGATCGCGCCGATGGTGGCCTGGTCCACCGTGGCGGCGAAGGCCAGGTCGACCCTGCCGTCGGTGACGGTCACCCGGTAGGTCCGGACGATCGACGTCAGCGGGGCCGCCACCGCGTTGGGGTCGAAGTTGGCCAGCTCGACCGTCCCGCCCTCGAGGTTGACGTTGAACCGCCGGTGCCCGGTCCCGCCGGGCCCGCCGCCGGTGGCACCCCAGTACAGCTCCGCGAAGTGCAGCCGGACGTCGTAGGTGCCGTTCGCCACCGGGATCGAGTAGCTGAACGAGGCGTTGCTGCGCTCGTTCTGGTACAGGACGTCGTCCGTGGTCCCGGCGATCGCCCGGACGTTGGAGTACGTCTTGCCCCCGGTGAAGTACTGGTCCGCGAGCCAGCTCACCCCACCGGTGGTCACCGCCGGACCACCGGTGTTGATGCGGATGGGCTGCCGTGCCGGCGCCGGCCGGGTGGCCGAGACGGTGGCGGAGCGGACGGACTCGTTGCCGGACCGGTCGATCGCGGTGACCTGGTAGTAGGACGCCGCGCCGGTGGGTGCGGTGGTGTCCTGGTAGGTCGTGCCCGTCACCGGGCCGGCCACCTTGGTGTAGGTGCCGGTGGCCGACGTGGCCCGGTACACGTTGTAGCCCGCGAGGTCGGACTCGGTCCTGGCGGTCCAGGTCAGGGTGTTGCCGGTGGCGGCGCCGGTGGCGGTGACGCCGGTGACCTGGGCGGGTGCGGTGGTGTCGGCCGGCAGGATCTCGATGGCCGAGATCTTGGCGTTCTCGATGCGGCGGATGAAGTCGATGGTCATGACTCCGTCGGTGACCGTGACCGGGAACTGCCGGACGATCGCCTTGTCGATACCGCCTGCCTGCGCCCAGATGTCGAAGTTGGACAACACGGTGGTGTTCTCCAGCCGGACGTCGAAGGTGCGGGTGTTGGCGGCGGTCTTGTTCAACTCGGCGAAGTGCAGCCGCACCGTGTAGGCACCGTTGACCACCGGGACGGCGAACCCGAAGGCCCGCGAACCCGTGGTAGCCGTGCCGGTCCACTCCGACTGGAAGATCGTGTTGTTCATCCCGGCCGGGATGCCCGTCACGGTGTCGGCCTCGGAGTAGGGGTTACCGCCACTGACCCAGCCGCTGCACGCGGTCAGCGACGAACACGCCGACCACGCCACCCCGTTCACCGTCTGCGCCGCACCACCGGTGTTGATCCGGATCGCCGTCGGCGTCGGGGGAGCGGGCGTCGTCGCCGACACGGTGGCCGACGGCGCCGAGGCGTTCTCGGACGAGTCCGAGGCCGTGACCCGGTAGTACAGCGTCGTCGCGGCCGGGGCCGAGGCGTCGGTGTACGCGGACCCGGTGACCGGCGTGCTGGTCAGCTTGGTGAACGTGCCGGTCGCACTGGTCGACCGGTACACGTCGTAGCCCATCAGGTCGGACTCGGTGTTGTCCGCCCAGTCCAGGGCCACACCGGCGGTGCCGGCGGTGGCCGTCAGACCGGTGGGGGCGGCCGGAGCCGTCGTGTCCACCGGGCACGGGCCCTGGCAGAGGACCTCGATGGCGGCGATCGACGGGTAGTCGACCGTGGCTCGGAAGGAGAGGTTCAGGGCGCCGTTCACGATCTGCACGTTGTTGATCGGCAGCACCGTGGCGGTGTTCTGCCCGCCGGCCGCGGCGAAGATGTCGAAGTCCTTGCGGACCACCTTGCCCTCCGCCTCGATGTCGAACAGCCGCTTGCCCACGGTGTTGTTCCCGGACGCCCGCTCGGCGAAGTGCAGCCGGACGTCCACCGCGGTGGCACCCCGCGCCGGCAGCGAGTAGCTCAGCACCCGCTGGTCCTGGGCCACGTTGCCGACGTTGCCGCGGTACGTGCGGTACAGGACGTCGTCGTCGGTGCCGGCGATCTCCAGCGGAGTCGTGGTGGCACCCTCGGCGATCGCCGTCGCCGGCGAGAAGCGCCCGGTGTCCGGCGTCCAGACCTGTCCCCTGGTGTCGGTGTAGGTACCGGCACCCGCGACATCCAGGCGGTACAGCGCCTCGCGGGTCGCCGGGGCCGAGGTCACCGAGCCGTCCGACACCGCGAAGGAGTCGTACGTCGCGACGAACTGCGTCCCGCCCTTGTGCGAGACCAGGATGCCGGCCTGCGCCTGGTGGTCGAAGAACTTCCCGACCGCCGTGGCCGGCAGGGTCAGCGCCGTCGGCAGGGTCACCCAGGCCCCGTCGTTGACCCGGTACGCGGCCGAGATCCGGCCGGTCGACGGGTCACCGAGCAGCGCCAGGTCGAGGGTGGTGACCGAGGCCGCCGACGGGATGGCGACGGCCGTCCCCACGGTCACGCCGGTGCCCGCCTGCTCCGAGTAGAACTCGATGCTCGGCACACCGCCCTTGTTGATCGCCGCGACCTTGACGAAGTTGTCCTGGTCCGGGCCGATCTGGATGCCCTCCTGCTCGCTGCCGGCGTCCAGCATCGTCACCGGGCCGAGGACCCGGCCGGTCACGCTCCAGTCGCCGCCGCTGGCGTCGAACGGCAGCCGCAGGCCGTTGACCAGCGTGTTGTCGTTCGAGCCGTTGGTGCCGGCCGTCGCCGTGCCGCTGCTGGTCACCGCCAGGGTGCCCGGGGCGGCCGTGGCGACGTCGAGCAGCGCCGCGTTGTACGAGTTGCTGCCGACCGTCGCGTCGACCTTGTTCGGCTGCGTCGACCGGAAGCCGGTCGTCTGGCCGTCCTTGTCCACCAGGGTGCCCGGGTAGGTGGTGTCGAAGCCCAGCCGGAGCTGCGAGGCGCCGGGCAGCGGAGCCGGCGTGGCCGGATCCGTCGCGAGCTCGGGCTTCATGTTGGTCACCAGGTAGACGTTGTCGTTGTAGTCGTAGTTGATGCCGGAGTAGTCCATCGACACCAGCCAGGTGTTGGGGATGACGGCGCCGCTCCGGTCACGGGCGACCCAGGCGCGGACGTGGTGGCCACAGGGACCGGCACATCCGTTGGTCTTGTCGGCCGTCTGGTCGTTCTTGGTGTCGTCGCTCCACTCGCCGTCGATCTTGATCCCGAAGGTGCCGGTCGGCGTGAAGGTGCCGGCGGCGGCGACGGTGGTGGACCCGTTGCGGTGCGGGAGGATCGACTGCCCCTCCACGCCGGCGTGGGTGAAGACGCCGGACGTGCTGTTGGAGCCCTTGGCGTGCCAGTAGAAGGTCGCCGTGTTGCCCTGGGTGTGGAAGGCCGCCAGCTGACGCACGCTCACCGGCTGCGCGGTGTTGGCGCGCACCCAGTACGGGCTCAGGACCTCGTCGCCCGTGGCGTGGACCAGGCCGTCCTCGTTCAACGGCGTGCCGTTGGCGGTGATGGCCGTGCCGTAGCCGAACAGCCGGACCATCTCCGGGACGCTCGGCTCCTGGTTGTTCTCGGACTGGCTCTGCCAGAAGCCCGCGAGCTCCACCGGGAGGGTGGGCTCGTCGGCGTCGTCGGAGCCGACCGTCAGGGTGCCGAACCAGAGGCCGCCGGCGGTGCCGATGGTGGTGGCGACGAACTTGACCGGGACGTCCAGGGTGCCGCCGACCGCCACCAGGCGCGGCAGCGCCTGCGGGGTGGTCAGCTGGAACGGACCGGTGAGGTCCAGTGCCGTCACGTTCAGCGGCTCGGTGCCGGTGTTGCGGATCCGCAGCGTGGCCGTGTCGTGCACCACGTTGACCGGGAAGAACGGACCGGTGACGGGATCGCAGGCGGTGGTGTCCCGGCAGCGCGTGCCGGTCTCCGGCGTCTGGATCCGGCTCATGGTCAGCCGGTCGGCGAACGGCACCTCGTCGGCGTTCTCCAGGACGATCTCGGCCTTGCTGGCCGTGGCGGCGACGACGCTGAAGCTGGTCGCCGTCGTGGTCGTCACGTTGCCGGCCACGTCCAGGGCACGGGCCCGCACGGTGTGCGTGCCCAGTGCCGTCACCTCCACCGGGGCGGTGTAGGCCGCGAAGGCCCCGTTGTCCAGGCTGTAGGAGGTGCTGGCCACGCCACTGCCGGTGTCGCTGGCGGTGACGGTGATCGTCGCCTTGTTCTTGTAGACGCCGGTCGAGGCCTGCAGGCCGGTGACCGTGAGACCCACGGCCGGGGACGTGGTGTCGGTGCCGGACGCCGGGCGGTCGATGTCGACGTAGGTGACCTTGGTGTTGGTGCCACCGGTGGCGTCGATGGTGATGCGCCCGTCGGTGACCGGGACTGTCACGGTGCCCGTGGTGAAGGGGGTGGCCGTCGTCGGCACGAAGCCGTTGACCGCCGTCTGGCCCTCGACCCGGACGGTGTGGGTGGAGTCGGTGAAGCCGGAGTCACCGACGCCGACCGTCACCACGTAGGTGCCGTTGGGCACCGTGTACTCCCACGCACCCGGACCGGTCGGCGACTGGGCCGCCGTCGGCTGCATGAGGATCAAGGTCCGGAGCTTGGGATCGGCGGTGCCGGCCCGGTCCCGGGTCTGCGCCGTCATGTCCAGCGGGGTGCTGGTCCCGGGCACCACCCAGCCGAAGCCGGTGGTGGCCGAGAAGGCGGCGCCGGTGTCGGCCTTGTAGCCGGCGGCGACCGTGGAGGTGGCCGGCTGGAAGTCGATCCGGTCCACCGGCGACAGCTGGTTGGACGTCGCCGGGGTCACGTTGCTGACCTCGAAGACGTAGTCCTGGTAGTCGCCGTTCTGCGCGTCCTCGAAGCCGACCAGGTACGTGGACGGCAGGAGCTTGCCGGACCGGTCCTTGGCCGGGTAGACGCGGGCCCCGTGCGGGATGTTCGTGTTCAGGCCGTCCTGCGTGTACGTCTTGCGGCCGAACGACTTGGAGTCGACGTAGAACCCGAAGGACGCGGTGCCGGGGTCGAAGCTCGAGGCCCCACCGGCGACGATCTGCGGGTTGAGCGTCTGCTCGTTGTCCAGGGCGATGGTCGCCACCTCGTGGGTGACCGGGTCACCCGTCTCCGCGGTGTACCAGCCGAAGGGCAGCAGCTCGTCCGGCGAGTACCGGGCGACCGGCTTCATGGTGACCGGGCCGGTGCCGACCTTCTTGAACAGCGGCGCGATGACCTCGTCGCCGATCGGCGCCGGGTTGGTGCCCAGCACCAGCGCGGTGCCACCGACATCGATCGGCCGGCCCAGCGTGTCGACCACCTGCTTGAGCGGGGGCTCGTTGTTGCCCTGCTCGCCGGTGGTCGCCAGGCCGTACAGGCCCACCGTCAGCGTCGGCTGCGTGGCGTCGTCCGACGCCACGCTCATCGCCGCGCTGTACACGCCCGCCGCCGCGCCCGCCGCCGGGTTGAACCGGGCGGTGAAGGTGGCGCTGGCGCCGACGGCCAGCGTCTGCGGCGTGCCGGTGACCGTGAACGACGCCGCGTTGGCGCCGGTCGCGGTGACCGAGGAGATGGTCAGCGGGGTCGTGCCATTGTTCGTCACGGTGACCGGCTGGGTTGCCGTCACGGTGCCGCGGACGCCGCTGAACACCAGCTCCGACGGGCTCGCCACGATCTTGCCGGCGCCCGTGGTGACCGCCGGCCTGACGTTCCGGACGATGATCACCGCGTCCTGGAAGTCCACCGGGGACAGCACGTCCTCGGGGGCGACCACGTACGCGTTGGGCTCGACCGAGCCGTCCGCGTTCTTCAACGGGTAGACGCGCACCTTGTGCGGGTTCGTCGGATCCCAGGTGTTCAGCGAGTCCTCGCTGTACGCCGTGCGGTCGGACAGCCCGTGCCAGGTGAAGTCGAAGCCGAACGGCGTCTCCAGGTCGTACTCGCCGAGCGTGGTGACGGCCGGCAGCAGGGTCTGGTTGGAGCTGTTCGGTCCGCGGAAGAGCGGGGTCCGCTCGGTGGCCTTGCCGGTGGTGTGCACGCCGACCGTCACCACGTTCGGGTTGGCGGACGGACCGGCCGGACCGTACAGCGACAGCGGCTCGACGGTGACGGCGTGGTCGAACGCCGCCTTGGTGAAGGACGTCACGGCCACCTCCTCACCGATGAGTGCCTTGCCCGCGGGCATGTCGTTGTTGGTCTTGTCCGGATCGCCCACGTTCACCGGGATCTCGAGGGTGTCGAGGATCCACTGCAGCGACGGCTCCAGGGAGCCGCCCTCGCCGTCGGTGCCCAGGCCGCGCAGGGCGGCCTTGGCCACCGGCGTGGCCGGGTCTTCGGTGCGCACCTGCAGCTCCGCCACCCGCGGTCCGGCCGCGGTCGGGGCGAAGGTCACCGGCAGGCTGATCGAGTCGCCGGGGGCGACGGTCGCGGGCAGGGCCGGGCCGCCGGCGCGGGCGAAGACCGCCGCGTCGGTGCCGGCGAGGCTTGCGCCGGTCACCGTCAGCGGCGCACCGCCGACGTTCTTGACCACGACGTTCTGCGCGGCGCTGGCGGCGCCGCCCTTGACGTCGGAGTAGATCAACCGCGAGGTGACCTGGGCCTTGCCCGCGGTGCCGCCGCCGACCGGCTTGAGCAGCTTGATGCCGGTGGTCGCCGGGTTGTCGGTCAGCTCGGTGACGTAGAGGTTGCCGTTGCTGGCGTCCTCGGTGAGGTCCAGCGGCTGGTGGAAGCCGGTGAACCCGGTGATGCCGGTGACCGGGGACGAGACCGCACCGCTGGCCGAGATGTTGAACGCCACGATCTCCTGGTTGGAGCTGTACCGGACGACGATCAGCTTGCCGGCCAGTGCTCCGCCGAAGGCGGCGGTGTTCTTGTACTCGATGCTGCCGTTGGCCGAGGCGTGCAGGCCGGCGTCGTAGACGTTGGCGATGTCGTAGTTCGGGTCCGCCTGCTGGCCCAGCGGGTACTGGTTGACCTTGAACAGCGGGTTCCCCGTGTAGTTGGTGGGGTTGCCGGCGTTCAGGACGTACTGGCAGCGCAGCGGATTCGGGTGGCCGTAGTACTTGCCCGGGTGGATGTCGAAGATGTAGTCGGTCTCGGCCTGGTTGTTGTTGGCGATCCCGGGTGCCGTCGGACCGGTGTAGGGGCCGTCGGGCCGGGTGGCGCAGATCGCGGGCAGCGGGCTCGGCGACGCCGGGGTGGCGCCGCCGGCGGCGGAGCCGTTGACGCCGGTGTAGAGGTGCCCGTTGCTGTGCGCGACGATGTCGAACCCGTTGCGGACGCCGGTGGCGTACAGCGTCAGGGCGACGCCGGGCGCGTACGGGTCGTACGTGCCGGTGTGCGCCGGCGCGGTGCCCCGCGCGGGGACCGCCATGTCAGGGGTGGCCACGTCCAGCGGCAGGGATGCCGGCAGCTTCGCCGGGTCCAGCTGCAGCACGGCGGCCGACAGCAGGTGCTCGTCCCGCCGCCAGGTGCCTTCCTTGGCGCCCATGGCGTTCATGGAGCCCTGCATGATGTAGAGCTTGCCGTCCTTGATCGCGATCGAGTTGGTCTCGTGGTCCTTGATCGACCGCGGCAGGTTGACGACGACCTCCTGGTAGTTCTCCAGGTTCGGGCCGGACAGCCGGGCGATGGAGCCGGTGAAGTCCGGGACGTCGGAGCCCAGGTAGGCGTAGTTGTCGGTGATCCACAGGACGGGGTTCGTCGGCGTGGACGCCGGGTCGAACGCCATGCCGATCACCGTCCGGTTCGGCGCACCCTCCCAGCCCTTGGCGCTGGCGTGGGTGCGGACGGTGTTGATCGTCTCCTCACCGGAGAGCGTGCCGTCGGCGTTGATCGTCCAGCGGTAGATCTGGCCGGTGATGCTGCCGGCGTAGAGCTTGCCGTCCGGGCCGATCACCACCGACGTGTAGCTCTTGCCCGCGGAGGCACCGCTGGCCTGCGGCGTGAACGCGACGCTGCCCAGGCCGCCACCGGTCCCGCTGCGGGTGGTGAAGACCGAGGAGAACGGCAGGAACGCGCGGCCGCTCTTGTCCTTGACGGCGTCGGTGATCTCGAAGCGGTAGAGGGTGTTCGGGTCGAGCTCCTCGTCGGCCTGGAAGGTCACGGTGTCGCCGCCACCACTGGTGACGCCGGTGCCCGCGACGGCCCGGTTGTCGGACACCCGGGTCACCGTGACGTGCCCGCTGCCCAGGGTGGTCTCGTCGACGGCGCCGACGACGGGGTTCAGCGAGTTGTCGGCGGTGATCGAGGAGTTGGTGACCACGTTGCCGGCGCCGTTGCCCGGGGTGACCGCCGTGGTGTACGGCCGGCCGGCCCGGTCGAAGCTGGCGATGTCGACGTAGTCGACCTTGGTGTTGGTGCCGCCGGCCGGGCTCAGGGTGAGCCGGCCGTCGGAGACCACGACGGTCCGGGTGGCGGTGGCGAACTTGTTGGTGGCCGTCGGGACGAAGCCGGCGACGGCGTTCTGGTTCTCGATGTTGATCCAGTGGGTGCTGTCCACGGTCGGGCCGGCGTCGCCGACGGCGACCGTCACCGTGTAGGCGCCGTTGGGCACGGCGATCTCCCACTTGGCAGGGGTGTGCACACCGGTGGTCACCGTGGCGGCCAGCTGCATGTGCATCAGCGTGGCGAGCCGCAGGTCGGGCTGGTTCGCCGACGGCGACGCGGTGTTGCGGTTGCGTCCGTTGCCCTCCAGCGACACCGGAGCGCCGGTGTCCAGGTCGATCCAGCCGTAGCTGTTGCCGGTGCCCTGGTTGGCTCCGGTCCGGGGGCCGAAGGCCTGGCCGAAGTCGGTCAGGTAGCCCGCCGGGGGAGCGGTGGCGGCGTCGGCGAAGTTGACCTTGATCGCGACGTCCGAGGCGGCCTGGGCGGTCGGCGTGACGGCGACGGCCGCGGACGCGGCGGACTCGTTGCCGGACTGGTCGACCGCGGTGACCACGTAGCGGTAGGTGGTGCCGTTGGACGCGGTGACGTCCGTGTAGCTGGCGCCGGTCAGCAGCGAGCTGTTGACCTTGCTGTCCGCGGACACGGGCACGGTGCTGCCGGTGGAGCGGTAGACGTTGTACCCGGCCACGTCCGTGTCGGCGGGCGCGTTCCAGGTCAGCGTCGCGGCGTTGTCGCCGGCGGAGCCGGTGACGGAACCGGGAGCGGCGGGCGCGGTGGTGTCCGGAGCGACCGGGCCAGCGCTGGCGATCTCGACGTAGTTCAGCTTGGTGTTGGTGCCGCCCAGCGCGTCGACGGTCAGCTTGCCGTCGGTGACGTCGACGGTGACCGTGGCCGTCCGGTACTCGGTGGTGGCGGTGGCCTGGAACCGGTCGATGGCCGTGACGCCCTCGGCGCGGACGCTGTGCTGGCTGTCGTAGCACGGTGCGGCGCAACCGGTCTTGGCGGCGCCCGGCTGGTCACCGACGCTGACGGTGACCTTGTACCGGCCGTTGGGCAGGCCGTACTCCCAGGCGCCCGGCGTGAGGTTCCCGTTGGTGGTCGGCGTCGGCACGATGTCGCCGTACTGCATGTGGATCATGTTGTTCTGCCGGGCGTCGATGCCGGTGCGGGTGCGCAGCCGGGTGTTCGCCGACAGGTCGAGCGGGGTGCGGGTGGCGTCGCCCAGCGAGTCCTGCCGGATCCAGCCGAAGCCGCGGGCCGCGGTGTAGGCGGCGCCGGTGTCCTTGGTGTAGCCGGTCGGGACGGGCGCGGCGTCGGTCTGGAAGCTGATCTTGGCGTTGACGCCGGCCGGGGCGGCCAGGGTCGCCGAGACCTCGTTGGAGACGGCCGACTCGTTGTTGGACTTGTCGACGGCGGTGACGACGTAGAACACCGTCGTGCCCGGGACGGCGGTGCCGTCGGTGAAGGACGTGCCGGTGAGCAGCGCGTTGGTCAGCTTGACGCGGCTGCCGCCGGCCGTGGACGACCGGTACACGTTGTAGCCGGCCAGATCGGCGGCCGTGCCGGCGGTCCACGCCAGGTTCACCGCGGGGTCCGCGACGGTGGCGGTCAGTCCGGTCACGGCGTCGGGCGCCGTGGTGTCCGGAGCGGCCGTCGCGGCGGCGCTGACGACCGCGGAGGCGGCCGACTGGTTGCGCAGGGTGTCCTCGGCGGTGACGACGTAGTAGTACCTCTGGCCGGGCTCCTTGTCGGAGTCCAGGAACGTGCGGCCGCCGCTCTTGAGCACCAGGCCCACCAGGTGGTCCTCGTCGAGGGCGACGGTCGCGGTGTCGGAGCGGTAGATCCGGTAGCCGCGCAGGTCGGCTTCGGTGTTGGCGTTCCAGCGGACGGTGATGCTGTTGACGCCCGCGGTGGCGACGACGCCGGTGGGCACGGCCGGGGCCGTGGTGTCGACCGGCTGCGCGGTGACCTCGGCGGACACCGCGGACTCGTTGCCGACCAGGTCGACCGCGGAGACGACGTAGTAGTACCGCGTCGCGTTGGCGGCGGTGCTGTCGACGAAGGTGGCGGCGGTGACGGCCGTCTGGGTCAGCAGCGTGCGGCTGCCGCCCGCGACCGCGGAGCGGTAGACCTTGTAGCCCGCCAGGTCCTGCTCGTCGTTGGCGGTCCAGGTCAGCGTGACCTTGTTGTCGCCCGCGGCGGCGGACACGCCGGCCGGCGCGGCGGGGGCGGTGACGTCGGGCGCGGCGGTCGGGGTGGCGTTGACCTCGTCCGAGGCGGGCGAGGCGTTGCCGGCCTCGTCCACGGCGACCACGACGTAGAACAGCTCGGTGCCGTTGCTCCGGCCGCTGTCGACGAACTGGGCGTCCTCGGTGGTGGTGACCAGGTTGGCCGCGGTCGTCGCGACCGGGCTGCTCGTGGAGCGGTAGACGTCGTAGTGGTCGGCGTCGGCGACGGCGCTCCACCGCACGGTGACGTTCTCGACGCCGCCGACGGCGGTGACGTCGGCCGGGGAGGTCGGCGCGGTGGTGTCGGCCGGGGTGGCGTCCGCGGGGTCGGAGGCCGGCGACTCGTTGCCGGCCTTGTCGACCGCGGTGACCACGTAGAAGCGCTGGGTGCCGTTGACCAGCCCGGTGTGGGCGAACGAGGTCGCCGCCTGCGGGGCGTCGGTCAGCCGGTTCGCCGCGGTGAGCGCCACCGGCGAGGTGGTGGACGAGTACACCTGGTATCCCGCCAGGTCGGCCTCGGTGACGGCGGTCCAGGACAGCTGGATCCTGCCCTCGCCGGCGGTGGCGGTCAGGCCGGTCGGCGACGCGGGTGCCGCGACGTCGGCCGCCACCACGTCCAGGTAGTTGATCTTGGTGTTGGTGCCGGTGGCGTCGACGGTCAGCCGGCCGTCCGCGACGTCCACGGTGACGGTCGCGGTCCTGAACTCGGTGGTGGCGGTGGCCTGGAAGCCGTCGATGGCCTTGGTGCCCTCGACGGTGATGCCGTGGACGCTGTCGTAGCAGGGGTCGGCGCAGCCCGTCTTCGCGGCGCCCGGCTGGTCCCCGGCGCTGACCGTGACGACGTACTTGCCGTTCGGTACGGCGACCTCGTAGGAGCCGTCGGCCTTGACGCCGTTGAACGTTCCGGCGATGTCGGTGGGCTGCATGTGCATCAGCCCGCGCTGCCGGACGTCCACCGTGACACCGGTGCGCTCCGCGCGGATGCGCCCGTTGCCGACCAGGTTGAGCGGGGTGTGCGTGCCGGGCGCGACCCAGCCGCGGCCGCGGGTGTTGCTCCACGCCTGGCCGTAGTCCTGGGTGAAACCGGTTCCGGGCACGGTGGCCTGGTCGCTGAAGTTGACCTTGAGCGGCAGCGTGGCCGGGGTCGGGGTGGCGGCGTCGGGCGTCGCGGTGACGCTGGTGGACGCCGGGCCCTTCTGGTCGGCGTTGTCGACGGCGACGACCGCGTAGCGGTAGGTGGTGTCGTTCTGCGCGGCGGCGTCGGTGTACTTCGTGTCGTTGACCGGGGTGGCGCCGTTCAGCGGCGTTCCGGTGGTGTCGACGGTCGCGCCGGTCGAGCGGTAGACGTTGTAGCCCTTGAGGTCCGTGTCGACGGGCGCGGTCCAGGACAGCTGCACCGAGCCGTCGCCGGGGGTCGCGGTCAGCGCGGTCGGCGCGGCCGGCGGCTGGTCGGCGGGCGTCGGCGTGACGGTGATGTAGTCGATCTTGGTGTTGGTGCCGCCGATGGCGTCCACGGTCAGGAAACCGTCGGAGACCGTGACGGCGGTGAGCTTGACGATCTTGAACCGGGCGTCGCCGCTGGGCGTGCCGGTGATGGCGAAGTTGTCGACCGCGTTGCGGCCCTCGACGTTGATGCGGTGGATGGTGGTGTCGGTGCCCGGGCTGGCGTCTCCGACGGCGAGCTCGAGGTCGTAGTCGCCGTTCGGGACCGCGACCTGCCAGGCGCCCGCCTCGCCGATGTTCGCGAAGCCGGGGACGGTGTTGCCCTGCATGTGCAGCGTGCTGTTGATCGGGTCCGAGGTCCCGGCCACGCGGGAGCGCCCGTTGCCGACCAGGTTCAGCGGGGTGGCGGTGCCCGGGACGACCCAACCGAAGCCGCGGGTGTTGGCGTAGTTCTGGCCGTAGTCCCGGCTCCAGCCGCTCGGGGTGACGCTCGCCGGGGCGACGCCCGGGGACTCCGCGAAGTCGGCCTTGAACGGCAGCGTCGGCCGGTTCGGCGTGGCGTCGTCCACCATCGCACCCAGGACCGCGCCCACCGTGCCGGTGCCCGGCGTCACGGCGTAGTAGTAGACGGTGCCCTTGGCGGCGGTGGCGTCGGTGTAGTCCGAGGTCGTCGTGGTGGCCAGCGGAGTGCCGGTGGTGGCGACCGGGAGGTTCGACGAGCGCCAGACCCGGTAGCTCGTAGCGCCCGCGACGTCGTCCCAGTCCAGCGCGATCGACGAGGCGCCCGGGGTCGCGGTGAGGCCGGTGACCGGCACTGAGTCGATGGTGACGAAGGCCAGCTTGGTGTTGGAGCCGCCGATTGCGTCGACGGTCAGCTTGCCGTCGGTGACGGTGGCCCAGACGGTGTTGGTCTTGAGCCGGTTGAACCCGGTGGTCGTGGTGGTCGCGGTGCACGAGGCGACGGTGGAGGCCGGGTACTCGTCGATCGCCCGGACGCCCTCGACGTTGATCACGTGCTTCTCGGGGTCGTTGCCCTTGTTCGGGTCACCGATGCCCACGGTGACCTGGTACTGCCCGTTCGCCAGCTTGTACTCCCACGCCACCGGCGTGGCGTCGTTCGTGCTGGTCGTGGTGGGGGCCTGCATGTGGATGAAGGTCCGCTGCTGCAGAGGCAGCGCGGTACAGACGTTCCGGTCCCGGGTGTTCAGCGTGACCGCGTAGGGCACGTGGGTCGCGGTGGCGAGGCTGTCCTGTCGGACCCACCCCATACCGGTTCCGTCGCTGTAGGCAGCACCGATGTCCTTGGTGAAACCGGACGGGTTCGCGGTCGCATCAGGCTGGAAACTGATCTTGGCGCTGAGCGCCGGCGTCGGCTCCGCCGCGGCGGCGACGCTCGACACCCCCAGCAGCGACTGCGGTATGGCCAGCGCCGCGGACAGGAACACCACGATCGCCGCAGTGCCGAGGCTTCGACGGCCGGCACGAGAAGAACGGAACACTGGACCCCCAGGGTCGGACGGACGCACACACGGGCAGCAATGTGCACAGTCAGGACACAGCGCCGACCAACGTCCGCACGTCACCGTCCTAGGGGGTTTCTCCGTTGGTTGTCGTCCAACGTTCAAGCGTTGGTCCTACCCCACGAATAGGGGAGTGTGGCGGCCGGCAGCCGCGGGAGAAAGCCTGTCCCACAACAAGAATCGAATGTGGACACTGGCTCGCGTCGCTGCACCGAATGCGCGTCATGACCGACATCCGTGAGCTGCGCTCACGATTGTGCGGGTCGTGAACCGGCACGGTGCCCACTTGGTGGGGACGGCCGGCCGGGCGCCTCGGGCAGCCTGCGGGCCCGCCCGCCCGGGGGACGGTCGCGCAGCCGTCCGAGATGTGTGTGCTGGTCGGGTTCCTCGCCGGCGGCGGCGTCCTCGGGGCGGCCGCGGACCCCGCGACAGACCCTGCCGACGTCCTCCGGTCGGGCCCACTGGACGAGGTGGGCGGCGCCGGCGATCTCCACGACATCGGATCCGGGGGTGCGCGCGGACAGCTCGTCGAGCCACCGGCGCGGGGCGACGGCGTCGTGCTCGCCGCGCACCAGGGTCACCGAGGTCCGGCACCGTCCGATGCGGTTTTCGACGTGGTCGTCCAGCATCGATGTCGACGTCCGCAGGTACCGCCGCACGCCGAACCGGAGGTAGTCGGTGACCACGACGAGCACTCCCCGGACAGGCTCCTGCAGGGTGCACCGCAGGAGCCGCAGCGCCTGCCGGGCTGCGGACCCGGCGTCGGCGTCGACCGTCGGGCTGAGCAACACCAGCGGCCCGGAGAGCCGCGGGTGAGCGGTGTGCGCCGCGGTGACGATCTGGCAGCCCATCAAGTGGCCGACCAGCACGGCGTCCGTCACCTGATGTCGGCCAGGCACTCGGCGAGCACCTCGGCCAGCTCCGGAACGGACAGCACGCGAGGCGGTTTCGGTGTGCTGCCGAAGCCGGGGAGGTCCACGGTGACGACCGGATCCGTCCGCGCCAGGACAGCGGCCAGGCGGCGGAAGTAGCGGGACGACACGCCGATGCCGTGAACCAGCACGAACGGCGCGCCGGTCGGTGGTCCGGCCCGGCGCACGTCCACGGCGAGCCCGGCGATCCACCGGCGCCGCCGGTCGGGTTGCCGCCCGTCCATGGTCCTCCGTGCCGCCGCCGGTCCACGGGATCCGGACCTCCTCGCGCACGCTAGCGGCGATCGAGCCGCCACCGCGCAGCGGCTGCGGCCTGTGACCGCTGGTGACGGTGTGGCAGTAGAGACGGCTGATGCCCAGCGGCTAGCGTGGAGCCATGGCCGACACCTCTCCGCCCCGCGCGCGCGCCCGCGCGGCGACCGGCGCCGCCGCCGGCGCCCGCTCCGGTCGAGGTGGCACGGCGACCACCCGCTCGGGCAGCGACCGCACCGGCGCCGGGCAGCGCTCGGCCGTCCCACGGACGGGTGCGCGCCAGCCCTCGGGCCGGGACGCGAGCACCCGCGCTGCTGCCCCCCGCACGTCCGCCGGCGCCGGTCGCACCGCCACCGCCGGCCGGGGCGCCGGGCGGTCGTCCGCCGGCCGCCCGCCTGCCCGGCGCCCGGCCCCGCGAGGCGGGTCCTCGCCCGCCCGCCGGCCCGGTCAGCGGCCCCCGGCCGTCCGCGCCCTCGCCGGGCTCGGCCGGTCCGCCGGAGCCCTGTGGCGGCTCGCCGCCCGTGGCGTCGGCGGAGCTGTGCGCGCCGTCGGCCGGGGAGCCGGCGCCGCCCGCGACCTCGACCCGGCCCACCGTCGGGACGGTCTCGCGCTGCTGCTGCTGGCCCTCGCCGTGATCTGCGCGATCGGGTCCTGGTTCCACGGTGCCGGGCCGGTGGGCGGGGTGGTGGACTCCGCCGTCCGCGTCTGGGTCGGTACCCCCGGGCTGCTGTTGCCCGCCCTGCTGCTGCTGGCCGCCGTCGTCCTGATGCGGCACCCGCGTCCGACCGGGCACCGCAACCGACGGGTGCTCGGCGGTGCGGCGCTCGTGCTGTCGGTGACCGGCATCTTCGACGTCGCGCACCAGCTGTCGCTCGAGCCGGGACAGCACGACTCGATCGCGCTCCGCAAGACGGCGGGCGGGACGCTCGGCGCAGTGCTCGGCCGGCCGCTCGTCGCCGGTGTGCATGCGGTGCCGGCGATCCTGCTGCTGGTGCTGCTGGGTCTGTTCGGCCTGCTCCTGGTCACCGGTACGGCGATCCGGGACGTGCCCGCGCTCGCGCGCCACGGCATCGGCCTGCTGCGCGGCGAGCCCACCCCGGACGAAGGCTGGGACGAGCACTGGGACGACGGGGAGGCCGGCCGCGACGACTCCGAGGCGCCCGCGGCCTGGGACGACGGTGCCGGACACGGCCGGGCCGCCCGGCGCCCCCGGCGAGGCGCCCACGGCCGCCCGTCGCACCCCGGACCCACCGACCACCCGTACGGTCCCACGGACGACGTCGATCCTGTCGCGTCCGTCGCCGACGACGACCCGCTCGCGACGCTGCGACTGCGGCGCAGCTCCCGCCACCGCCAGGGTGCGGACGGCCAGGCGGGCTGGGACGTCGACGGTCTCGACGATCCGGCCGTGGATCCGGCCGAGCGGGCGACCCTCGCGCTCGACCGGGCCGCGACGGCGCGGGCGTCGGACCGCCCGACGGTGCCCGTCGGCCGCGCCGCGGCCCCCGACCGGACGCCGGTGCCCGACCGCCCGGGCGCATCCGGGCGCACCGACTCGGCCGACCGCCCCGCTGCCCCCGGTCGGGCCGCACCCGCGGCCGGCGCCGGCGGTCCGTCGACGGGAACCGCCACCCGCCGGCCGGCCCGGGCCGGCGCCACTCCGGCCGCCGCGGCCGACCCGGCGCAGCTGCCGCTGGACCCGGCCGCGGACGGCGGCTACCAGCTGCCTCCGGCGTCGCTGCTGCAGCTGGGCGCGCCGCCCAAGAGCCGGTCCGCGGCGAACGACGACATGATCGTCCGGATCGACGGCGTGCTGGGGGAGTTCAAGGTCGACGCGGCGGTCACCGGGTTCACCCGCGGCCCGACGGTCACCCGCTACGAGGTCGAGCTGGGTCCCGGCGTCAAGGTCGAGGCGATCACCCGGCTCACCCGCAACATCGCCTATGCGGTGGCCACCGACAACGTCCGGTTGCTCGCGCCCATCCCCGGCAAGTCCGCCGTCGGCATCGAGGTGCCCAACAGCGACCGCGAGATGGTGCGGCTGGGCGACGTGCTCGCCGCTCCGGACGCGCGGACGGACCAGCACCCGCTGGTCATCGGTCTGGGCAAGGACGTCGAGGGCGGGTTCGTCACGGCCAACCTGGCCAAGACGCCGCACCTGCTGGTGGCCGGCGCCACCGGGTCCGGCAAGTCCTCGTTCGTCAACTCGATGCTGGTGTCGCTGCTGCAGCGGGCCACCCCGGCCGAGGTCCGGATGATCCTGATCGACCCGAAGATGGTCGAGCTCACCCCGTACGAGGGCATCCCGCACCTGATCACGCCGATCATCACGGCGCCGAAGAAGGCGGCGGCGGCGCTGGCGTGGCTGGTCGAGGAGATGGAGCAGCGGTACGCCGACATGCTGGCGCACGGCGTGCGCCACGTGGACGACTTCAACCGCAAGCTGCAGCGCGGCGAGATCACGACGCCGCCGGGTTCGGAGCGGGTGTACCGGCCGTACCCCTACATCCTGGGGATCATCGACGAGCTGGCCGACCTGATGATGACCGCACCGCGGGACGTCGAGGACGCCATCGTCCGGATCACCCAGAAGGCCCGGGCCGCCGGTATCCACCTGGTGCTGGCGACCCAGCGGCCGTCCGTCGACGTGGTCACCGGGCTGATCAAGACCAACGTCCCGTCCCGGCTGGCCTTCGCGACGTCGTCGCTGACCGATTCCCGGGTCATCCTCGACCAGCCGGGCGCCGAGAAGCTGATCGGTATGGGCGACGGGCTCTACCTGCCGATGGGTGCCGGGAGGCCGATCCGGATCCAGGGCGCCTACGTCTCCGACGAGGAGATCGCGGAGATCGTCCAGTACGCCAAGACACAGGCCGAGCCCGAGTACGCCGAGGGCGTCACGACCGCGAAGCAGGAGCCCGGCAAGGCGGTCGATCCCGACATCGGCGGGGACCTGGACCTCCTGGTCGAGGCGATCACCCTGGTGGTCACGTCGCAGCTGGGGTCCACCTCGATGCTGCAGCGCAAGCAGCGGATCGGGTTCGCCAAGGCCGGGCGGCTGATGGACCTGATGGAGACGCGCGGCATCGTCGGCCCGAGCGAGGGATCCAAGGCCCGCGAGGTCTTGATCAAGACCGACGAGCTGGACGCCGTGCTCACCGAGCTCACCGGCGCGGCGGAACCCGGCGTGCCGGACGAGATCTGACGTCCAGCCCGGTGACCGCCGCGCCGCGGCCGGCGGTCACCGGGTCCCGTCGCCGCCCTGCGCTGTCCCACCCTGCGCTGCTGGGTCGCGGTCCGTAGGTCGGAGGAGACGACGCCGCAGCTCGACGCGCACCAGCAGGACCGTCGACACCACGACCAGGACCGCCCAGAACGCCAGCATTCCCACGGTCCAGGCGTCGTGGCGGCCACGGGCCAGCGCGTCCGCGGCGAACGTCGCGGTCCACACGGCGGCGAACACGAAGCGGCAGGCCTGCCCCCGCTCCCCACCGGAGACACGACGGAGCCACACCACGGACTCCTTCCGGCCGCCCGAGCGCTGCGCCGCGAGTGCGCCGTCCGACTGCGGCGGGGGCAGCGCAGGCACGGACCACCTCCGCGCGGTCGCACCGGTCACCGGGAGGACGGCGCCGCCGTCCTCGGCGACAGCGCCGCGGGCCTGCAGGCCGAGCGCAGGGGAGAGGTCAGGCGCCCCAACCGGCCTGCTGGCCGCCCACCCGCTCGGCCACGACGCGGTCCAGGTACCCGGAGGCCTTGAAAGCGGCGACGGGGTCGCGCGGCAGCGCGCGCTCCTCCCGCTGGTCGGCGAGCGCCGTCCGGACGTCCGTGGCGAACGCGTCCATCAGCATCTCGTGCGCGCCGAGGACGTCACCGGCCTCCTGGGCCTCGGTCAGCGCCCGCTGGTCCACCAGCAGCGCCTTGCCCAGAGCCTCGAGGACGTTGAGCACGGACCGGATCTGGCCCTGGATCTTGGGCTCGATGTTGTGGCACTGGTCGAGCATGAAGTTGACGCCCGAGTCCGCGCGGTGGGCGCCCTCGGAGACGATCTCGAACAGGATCCGGAACAGCTGGAACGGATCCGCGGAGCCGACGATCAGGTCGTCGTCGGCGTAGAACCGGGAGTTGAAGTCGAAGGCGCCGAGCCGGCCCTGGCGCAGCAGCTGCGCGACGATGAACTCGATGTTGGTGCCGGGGGCGTGGTGCCCGGTGTCCAGCACCACCTGCGCCTGCGGCCCGAGCGCCAGGCAGTGCAGCAGCGAGGTGCCCCAGTCCGGGATGTCCATCGTGTAGAACGCCGGCTCGAAGAACTTGTACTCGAGCAGGATGCGGTGGTCCGGGTCCAGCTCGGCGTAGATCGCCGCCAGCGACTCGGCGAGGCGGTCCTGCCGCGCCCGGATCGAGTCCTGGCCGGCGTAGTTGGTGCCGTCCGGCAGCCAGATCTTCAGGTCCTTCGACCCCGTCGCCCGCATGATCTCGATGCACTCGAGGTGGTGCGCGACGGCCTTCTGCCGGATCGCCGGGTTCGCGTGCGTCAGCGAACCCAGCATGTAGTCGTCGTCCTGGAACAGGTTCGAGTTGATCGCACCGATCCGGACGCCGAGATCCTCGGCATAGGCGCCCAACCGGCCGAAGTCCTCCACCCGGTCCCACGGGATGTGCAGCGATACCCGGGGCGCCGCGCCGGTGTAGCGGTGCACCTGCGCTGCGTCGGCGATCTTCTCCCACGGGTCGCGCGGGCCGCCCGGCTGGGTGAACACCTTGAACCGGGTGCCGGAGTTGCCGTAGGCCCAGCTCGGTACCTCGATCCCGAAGGCGGCCACGTCGGACAGCGCGTCCGGGGTCACCGGGGTGGAGGGCAGGATTCCGGAGGTCATCGTCGTCTTCCGTTCGGTGGAGGCCTTCTCGGCCCGCTGTCGACCCACGCCGTCGGTGGGCGGCCGCTCATCCGGCCGGCAGCGACCGGACGACTTTGAAGCGGTTCAACCGGATGATGGCATAGTGTCCGGCGTTGCGCCATCCCCACGGCGGGGTGCCGAGCGGAGGTGTCCAGGGTGGTCCCGCGCAGGCCGAGCATCTCCGACGTCGCCGCGCTGGCCGGAGTGTCGCTGGGCACCGTTTCCAACGTCCTGAACCGGCCGCACGTCGTCGCCGCCTCGACCCGGTCGAAGGTCGAGGCGGCCATCAGCAGCCTGGGGTTCGTCCGCAACGAGACGGCGCGGCAGCTGAGCTCGGGGCACAACCGCGCGATCGGCCTGGTGGTGCTCGACATCGGCAACCCGTTCTTCACCGACGTCGCCCGCGGCGCGCAGGAGGTCGCCCAGGATCGCGGTGCCGTCGTGCTGATGGCCGACAGCCGCGCCGACGAACGCACGGAGCGCGCCAACGTCGAACTGTTCACCCAGCAACGCGTCCAGGGGGTGCTCATCGCACCGTCCGGCGGCGACACCGCGTGGGTGGCCGACCTCCGCCGTGCCGGGACGCCGTTCGTGGTGATCGACCGGGTGGTGTCCGGCGTCGGCGAGCATTGCGCGGTCAGCGTCGACGACCGCACCGGCGGCGAACTCGCCGTGGCGCACCTGCTGCAGCTCGGGCACCGCCGAATCGCCTTCGTCGGCGGGCCGTCGACGCTCGCGCAGGTGGCGGACCGGCGGGTCGGGGCCGAAGCGGCCGTCGAACGGGAGGCGGGCGCGTCGCTGCTGGCCCTGTCGACCGGCGCGCTGACCGTCGACGAGGGCCGGCGGGCCGCCGACACGCTGGCCGCGCTGGGGGACGGCGAGCGTCCCACCGCGGTGTTCGCCGCCAACGACCTGGTGGCGCTCGGGGTGCTGCAGGGCTGCGTGCGACACGGGCTCCGCGTCCCCGCCGACCTGGCGATCGTCGGCTACGACGACATCGACTTCGCCGCCGCCGCTGCCGTGCCGCTCTCCTCGGTCCGGCAGCCGCGACAGGAGCTGGGCCGGACGGGCACCGAGCTGCTGCTGGCCGAGATCGCGGCCCAGCGCGACGGCGTCGAGCACGTGCACCGCACCGAGCGGTTCACCCCGGAGCTCGTGGCCCGGGCCTCCACGGTCGGGCACTGATCGGTCGGGCACTGATCGGTCGGGCGCTGATCGGTCGGGCACCGACGGGTCCCGCCGCACGGACGGCAACCGGTCCAGGTTCTTTCGAAAGCGTTGTGGTTTCGAACGCGTTCGTCCGTTGACAGCCGCTGCTACGCCTCGCTACGGTCTGCCTGCCCGTCGTTGAAGCGCTTCAGACCGCAGACGGCAGCCAACCACGAGGAGGTGGTCGACCGCATGTCGTCGCTGGACGAGTTCGCCCGCGAGGAGGCCATCCTCGCGGAACTGCACGCCCGCGGTCGCGTCGTCGTCACCGATCTCGCCCGGCGCTTCCAGGTCTCCGCGGTCACCGTCCGCAAGGATCTGGACGCGCTCGAGCGGCGCTCGATGCTGCGGCGGGTCCGTGGCGGAGCCGTCTCCACGGAACCGCTCGACGAGGGCGGGTTCGAGATGCGACTCCGGCAGCGGCGCGGTCGCAAGATCGCCATCGCCCGGGCGGCCGCCGACCTCGTCCAGGACGGGGACGTGATCGCTCTGGACTCGTCGACCACCTGCTACTTCCTGGCGGCCGAGGTGCTCGACCGCCGGAACCTGGTGGTGGTGACCAACAGCCTGCGGGTGGCCATGCTGCTCGCCGAGCAGTCGACCGCCACGGTGCTCGTGCCCGGCGGCGTGCTGCGTCGGGCGTCGGGGTCGCTGGTCGGCCAGGTCGGCGAGGTGCTCGGCGGACGGGACCGGCTCGACCGCGGGTTCTTCGGTCTGGTGAGCGCCTCGACGAGCCAGGGCCTGCTGGACTCCTCGGCCGAGGAGGCGCAGATCAAGGCCCGGCTGGCCGGCTGGAGCACCGAGGTCTACGGGCTGTTCGACTCGTCGAAGGTGCGCGGGTTCGGCCTGCACCCGTTCGTCGGGCCGGACCGGATCACCGCGCTGTTCACCGATGTCGACGCGCCGGACGAGTTCGTCCGGGGCTGGGCCGACGCCGGTGTGCCGGTGCGCCGCGTCGACCCCGCCGTCGCCCGCCCGGCCGGCGGTCGCCCGTCCGGGCCGCACCGGCTCGCCGCCGCCGCCGGGATCCGCTGAGACCGCCGCCCACGAGGACCCGCGTCGACCGGACCCTCTGCGTCGCCGCGACCATCCCGCCCGTTCCACCACCGCACGTCCCACCGCCCCGCAGGACCACCGCACCGCGGATCCACCGTCCGTCCCGTTCCACCCATCAGCACGGCACCGTCGCCCGGAGGAGAAGAATCCATGCGCAGCACCAGACTCGCGGCCGTCGTCGCGATCGGCCTGACCGCCACCCTGGCCCTGGCCGGTTGTTCGAAGAAGAACGACGCCGGCTCGGGCGGGGACACGTCGTCCAGCGCGGCCGCCAGCGTCAGCTCCAGCGCGAGCGCAGGCTCGGCCGGAGCCGGTTCCGGCGCGGCGTCCGCCGGCGGCGGTTCGTCGAGCTCCAGTTCGGCCGGCGGGAACTCGTCGGGCAAGAAGTACAAGGTGGCGTTCGTTCCCAAGCTGCAGGGCGTGCCGTACTTCGAGGCCATGAACACCGGTGGCAAGCAGGCCGCGGCCGCCCTCGGCGACGTCGAGTGGCTGTACCAGGGCCCGACCCAGGCCGACGCCGCCGCGCAGGCGGACATCGTCCGGTCCTACATCCAGCAGAAGGTCGACGTGCTGTTCGTGGCGCCGAACGACCCCGACTCCATGGCGCCGCTGCTCAAGCAGGCGCAGGCGGCCGGGATCAAGGTCGGCACCACCGACACCGACGCCCCGAACTCGGTCCGCCAGGTGTTCGTCAACCAGGCCACCGCCGACGGCATCGGCCAGGGACTGACCGACGCGCTGATGAAGGCCATGGGCAACAAGGGCAAGTACGCGATCGTCTCGTGCGGGCAGACGGCCGAGAACCTGAACTCCTGGATCAAGGTGCAGAAGGCCTACACCGCCTCGAAGTACCCGGACGCCCAGATCGTCGACATCGTGTACGCCGGTGAGGACCAGGCCAAGGCCACCCAGATGGCGACCGACCTGATGAACGCCCACCCGGACCTGACCGGTCTGGTCGGCGAGTGCACCTCGTCCGCGCCGGGTGTCGCGCAGGCGGTCAAGGACGCCGGCAAGATCGGCAAGGTCTTCACCGTCGGGCTCGGCACGCCGCAGTCCATGAAGGCCTACCTGGCCGACGGCTCGTCGTCCGCGTCGATCCTGTGGGACGTGCAGAACCTGGGCTACCTGACGGCATGGGCCGGGGAGCAGCTGGCGGAGGGCAAGACCTTCCAGGCGACCAACAAGGTCAGCGACAAGCTGCCGGCGGTCAAGTACACCGAGGCCGACAAGATGCTGCTGCTCGGGCCGGCTCTGGCCATCACCAAGGAGAACGTGGACCAGTTCAACTACTGATCCCCGCGCCGGGGCGGCGTCCTGCGCCGCCCCGGCGTCCCTCCACCGCCATCCCGCACAGGAACGGAGCACGCGATGACCGACGGGGTCACCGCCGGCGGGCAGCCGCCCGCCGAGCCGCAGGCCGGGCCCTCGTCCGCACCGGCGGCGCCGACCACCGCGTCGACGGCGCCGGCGGCGTCGACGGCAGCGCCGGCGGATCCGGCAGTGCCGGCCGGCACCGAGCTGCCGGTCGCCGGGGCCGGTGACCGGCCTGCTCCCGACTCGGGACTCGCCCGGCTGGTGCTGACCGGCATCTCGAAGCGCTACGGCGCCGTGCGGGCCATCCGCAACGCGGACATGACCGTCAAGGCCGGCCAAGTGCACGCCCTGGTGGGGGAGAACGGTGCCGGCAAGTCCACCCTCATCAAGATCGTGTCCGGGGCGGAGACCGCCGACACCGGCACGATCGAGTTCGAGGGCGCGCCGGTGACCATCAGCTCCACGGTCGACGCCATGGCGCTGGGCATCGCCACCGTCTACCAGGAGCCGCAGCTGTTCGCGGAGCTGACGGTGTCCGAGAACATCTTCATGGGACGCGAGATCCGCACCGCCGGACGCGTGGACTGGGCGGCGCAGAACGCCAAGGTGGTCGAGCTGCTCGAGTTGCTCCGGCTGCCCGCCCGCTACGCGACCGCGGTCGTCGGGACGCTGTCGATCGCGCAGCAGCAGCAGGTCTCGATCGCCAAGGCGCTCGCCGGCAACGCCAAAATCCTGATCCTGGACGAGCCGTCGGCGATCCTCACCGACGCCGAGATCGACGTGCTGTTCGACGTCGTCCGCCGGCTCACCGCGTCCGGGGTGTCCGTCGTCTACATCTCCCACCGCCTCGACGAGCTCTTCCGGATCGCCCAGGAAGTCACCGTCATGCGGGACGGCCAGACCATCGGTACCTACCCGATCGCGGACCTGACCGTCCGGCAGATCGCCGAGCTGATGGTCGGCGGGATCCTGTCCGAGCACCACTCCGAGCGCTCGGTACCGTCCGGCGAGCCCGCGCTGGTGCTGTCCGACCTGGGCCTGGCCGGCCGCTTCCACTCCGTCGACGTGTCCGTCCGGCCCGGCGAGATCGTCGGCCTCTACGGGCTCGTCGGGTCCGGTGTCTCGGAGATCGCCGCCACCATCTA
The DNA here is from genome assembly GCF_014646215.1 of Nakamurella endophytica. Taxonomy (GTDB): domain Bacteria; phylum Actinomycetota; class Actinomycetes; order Mycobacteriales; family Nakamurellaceae; genus Nakamurella; species Nakamurella endophytica. The sequence continues at coordinate 693,058 of NZ_BMNA01000002.1, read as the reverse complement.
CGGCATCGACCGGGCCACCGAGGGCGAGATCCGCCTGGACGGCAAGCGCATCAGCCCCCGGTCGCCGCGGGACGCGCAGCGGCTGGGCATCGCGCTGCTGCCGGCCAACCGCAAGCTCCAGGGCATGTTCGGCTTCCAGTCCATCGCGTTCAACATCTCGGCCGGCCACCTGCCGTTGCTGTCGCGGTTCGGCACCTGGATGGACCGGTCCCGGGAGAAGTCGGTGGCCCGGGACATGATCGCCCGGCTGGCGGTGCGCACCCCGCACGAGCGGCAGGCCATCTCGGCCATGTCCGGCGGGAACGCGCAGAAGGTCGTGCTGGCCCGCCAGCTCGTCGAGCGGCCCAAGGTGCTGGTGCTGGCCGAGCCGACCCAGGGCGTCGACGTGGGCGCCAAGGAGGAGATCCACCGCATCATCGCCGAACTCGCGCAGGGCGGGACGGCCGTCCTGGTCGTCACCTCGGACCTGCCGGAGGCGCTGCGCATCTCCGACCGCATCCAGGTCGTCCGGGGCGGCACCACCACCGTCGAGTTCGGCCCCGACGCCACCCAGGTCGACGTCCTGGCCGCGGCCGCGGGCGACGTCGCCGCCTCGGACGGAGGAGCGTCATGACCACCACCACGCCACCGCGGCCCGTGCCCGCCGGTGAGCCGGCGCGCGCGGTGCGGACCCGCAACCGGGTGCTGCCGTCGCCGGTGACCGGGCAGGAACTCGTCCTGCTCGCGGTCATCGCCGCCATGTGGGTCGCCCTGTACTTCACCACTCCGGCCTTCCTCAAGCCGGGATCGCTGCAGCCGCTGCTGGTCTCGATGGCGCCGATCGCCCTGATCGGGATCGGCATGACGGTCGTCATCATCACCGGCGGCATCGACGTCTCGGTCGGCGGCGCCGTGATGGTGTGCTCCGTCCTCACGGCCAAGACCCTGGTGTCCAGCGGTGTGTCGCTGTTGCCGGCGGTGCTGCTGTCCGTCGCCGTCGGCGGGGTGCTCGGCCTGGTGAACGGCGTGCTCATCGCCTACGGGCGGGTGCACGCGATCATCATCACCTTCGGCACCGCGAACCTGTTCCAATTCCTGGGCCTGCAGATCTTCGGGTCCTCGACGGTGAACGGCATCCCGAGCACCTTCGACGTGTTCGGCCGCGGGGTGGCCGGGCGAAGCTTCGGCATCCCGCACGCCTTCCTGATCACGATCGTCCTCGCCGCTGTCGCCTGGTGGTACCTGCGGCACACGGCCGGCGGCCGGCACTTCTTCGCCATCGGCGGCGACGCGCAGGCGGCCCGGCTGGCCGGGGTCCGCGTGCAGCGGCGCATCCTGCTGGCGTACGTGCTGACCGGCCTGCTGGTCGGCCTCGGCTCCTGCTTCGTCATCGCCCAGGGCACGTCCACGCTGGACCAGTCGGTGGGCACCGGCTACGAGCTGCAGGTGATCGCCGCGGTGGTCATCGGCGGCACGTCGATCATGGGCGGTCGCGGGTCGGTGCTCGGCACCGTCCTGGGCGCCCTGCTGGTGCAGACGGTCTCGTCCGGCGTCACCCAGCTCGGCTGGAACTCCAACCTGCGGGACCTGTTCGTGGGTGTCTTCATCATCATCGCCGTCGGGGCCGACCTGCTCCGGCAACGGTCGAGGAGGGCCGCCGCATGAGTGCCTCCGGCGTCGAGCAGTCCGCCCACCACGGGGCGTCCCCGGTGCAGCCCGCCGGCGGCCCCCGGTTGAAGCCGGCCGACTCCGGGGCCACCCGGGAGCCGCTGGGCACCCGGATCCTGCGGGCGCTGCTCACCCAGCGGGTGGTGCTGCTGGCCGTGCTGATCGTCGTCGTGGTCGCCGTCCTGATGATCATGGACGCGAACGACTACCTGACGGCGCCCTACGACCCGGACTACATGGCCTCGTCGTTGATCAACGCGGTCCCGTTGGCCATCCTGGGCCTGGCGGAGTTGGTGGTCATCCTGTCCGGCCGCGGCGGCATCGACCTGTCCGTCGGGGCGATCGTCTCCCTGGCCGGGATGGTCTTCGGGTTCGCGTACGGCGAGTGGAACTGGCCGTTCTGGCTCGCCCTGGTGGTCACCGTCGTGGTCGGCGGGGTGCTCGGCGCGGTGAACGGGTTCCTGGTGTCCTACATCGGGTTCCCGGCCCTGATCACCACGCTGGCGACGTACTACGCCTACAAGTCGCTGGCCGTCGTCATCAACAACCAGGAGCCGATCTCCACCGAGCCGATCCAGAACCTGTTCTCGATCACCCGGTCCGTCGAGCTGCCGGTCATCGGCCACGACATCCCCAACTTCCCGCTGGGGATCTTCACCTTCCTGCTGCCGACCGTCGTGGTGATCTGGCTGCTGCTGGCCCGCACCACCTACGGCCGCCGGCTGTTCGCGATCGGCACCAACGACGTCGCCGCCCAGTGGTCCGGCATCGCCGTCCGGGACACCCGGTTCAAGGCCTACACCATCTCGGGGCTGCTCTCCGGCCTCGTCGCGGTGGTGACGGTGGCGCAGTTCGCGTCGGCCCGGCCGGACGCCGGGGTCACCGGGAACGGCATGGCGCTGCCCGCCATCACCATCGCCGTGCTCGGTGGGGTGGCGATCACCGGTGGCATCGGGCGGGTCTCGGGCGTCGTGCTGGCCACCCTGCTCATCGTCTGGCTCAACGCCGGCATTCTCCTGGCCTTCGAGGGCAACGAAGGCTCCCAATTCCAACTGCTGGCCCTCGGCGCCGTCCTCGTGTTCGCGGCGCTGCTCAACGGGCTGACCAACCGCCGCTACGGAGGAACCCGATGACCGCCCCCGACCCCACCGATCTCCCCGAGGGCGTCGCGCAGCTGCTGGCCCGGTCCAACCGGCTCGGCTCGGACCCGACGGTCACCAACTACGCCGGCGGCAACACCTCCGCCAAGGTCCGCCAGTACAACCCGGCCACCGGCCAGGACGAGGAACTGGTCTACGTCAAGGGATCGGGCGGCGACCTCGGGACGCTCAAGGCCACCGGGCTCGCCGTGCTGGAGCGGGACCGGCTGGTCGCGCTGGACCGGGTGTACCGGGGCGTCGACCACGAGGACGAGATGGTCGGGCTGTTCTCGTTCTGCTCGTTCGGCCCCGGCGGTGCTACGCCGTCCATCGACACCCCGATGCACGGGCTGGTGGACCAGCCGCACGTCGACCACCTGCACCCGGACGCGGTCATCGCGCTGGCCTGCGCGGCCGACGGCGAGGAGCTGGTGCGCACGATCTGGGGCGGGTCGGTCGCGTGGATCCCCTGGCAGCGCCCCGGCTGGGAGCTCGGCAAGCTGGTCGCCGGCATCGCGGCGCAGCCCGGCGTCATCGGCGCCGTGCTCGGCGGCCACGGCATGACCGCCTGGGGTGCCACCAGCGACGAGGTCGAGGCCCGGTCGCTGCAGATCATCCACGACGCGCAGGCCTACCTCGACGAGCACTCCGCCGCCGAGCCCTTCGGGCCGGTCGTGCCGGGCCGGGAGGCGCTCGACCCGGCCGCCCGCCGGGCGCGCGCCGCCGAACTGTTCCCGTACCTGCGGAGGGTCGCATCGGCGGACCGGCGGCAGGTCGGGCACTTCACCGACTCGGACGTCGTGCTGGACTTCCTGTCCCGCGAGAAGCTGCCCCACCTGGTGTCGCTGGGCACCTCGTGCCCGGACCACTTCCTGCGCACCAAGGTCCGCCCGCTGCTGCTCGACACCCCGGTCGACGCCCCCCTCGACCAGGTCGAGGCCCGGCTGGCCGAGCTGCACGAGGAGTACCGCACCGACTACCAGGCCTACTACGACCGGCACGCCACCCCGGACAGCCCCGCCATCCGCGGTGCGGACCCGGCGATCGTCCTGGTGCCCGGCGTCGGCATGTTCTCGTTCGGCGCCGACAAGCAGACCGCGCGGGTGGCCGGCGAGTTCTACGTCAACGCGGTGAACGTCATGCGCGGCGCCGAGGGTGTCTCCCGCTACCAGCCGGTCAGCGAGGCCGAGAAGTTCCGGGTCGAGTACTGGCAGCTCGAGGAGGACAAGCTCCGGCGGCGGCCCAAGCCCAAGGACCTCGCGGGCCGCATCGCGCTGGTCACCGGCGGCGCGTCGGGCATCGGGCTGGCCACTGCCCGAGTCCTCGCGCAGAACGGTGCCTGCGTCGTGGTGGCCGACATGAACCTCGAGGGCGCGCAGCAGCTGGCCGACGAACTCGGTGGCCCGGACGCGGCGGTCGCGGTCGAGATGAACGTGACCGACCCCGACGCCGTGGCGGCCGGGGTGGCCGCCGGCATCGTCGCCTTCGGCGGTGTCGACCTCGTCGTGAACAACGCCGGCATCTCCCGGGCCGGGTCGCTGTCCGACACCTCGGTGGCGGACTGGGATCTGCAGTACGACATCATGCCGCGCGGGTCGTTCCTGGTGACCAAGGCCGCCGAACCGGCACTGCGCGCCCAACGCCTCGGCGGCGACGTGGTCATCATCTGCTCGAAGAACGCCGTCTTCGCCGGGCCGAACAACATCGCCTACTCCTCGGCCAAGGCCGCCCAGGCGCACATGGTCCGGCTGCTGGCCGCCGAGCTCGGCCAGTACGGGGTGCGGGTGAACGGCATCAACCCCGACGGCGTCGTCCGCGGCTCCGGCATCTTCTCCGGCGGGTGGGGCGCCTCGCGGGCCGCCACCTACGGCGTCGAGGAGAAGGACCTGGGAAAGTACTACGCGCAGCGGACCATCCTCAAGGAGGAGGTGCTGCCCGAGCACGTCGGCCTGGCGACCCTGGCGCTGACCAACGGCACGCTGGGCATCACCACCGGACTGCTGGTGCCGGTCGACTCCGGCGTCGCCGCCGGCTTCCTGCGCTGACCGCTGCGGCGGCGCGCCGGTGACCGGTGCGCCGCCGCCGACCCACGAGCGGAGTGGTGGCCCGATGGAACGGGTGTGCTTCGTCATGCAGGTGCGGCCGGACCGCATCACCGAGTACCTCGCGGCGCACGAGACGGTGTGGCCGGAGATGCTGCAGGCGCTCCGGGACGCCGGGTGGCGCGACTACTCGCTGTTCGTCGACCGCGAGACCGGGCTGGTGGTGGGGACGCTGGAGACCGACGACTTCGCCGAGGCCCGGCGCAGGATGGACGCCACCGACGTGAACCTCCGCTGGCAGGCCACGATGGCCCCGTTCTTCGTGACCCCGGACGGGGCCGGGCCGGACCGCAGCCTGCGCCGGCTGGAGCAGTACTTCCACCTGGTCTGAGGCCGGGTCCCGTCGCGCGGCCGGCCGCGGTCCGGATCAGCTCGGGATCAACGCCGCCTTGCCGGACCGGCCGGCGTCGACCAGCCGGTAGGCGGTGTCGGCCTGGTCGAGGTCGAACCGGTCGCTCACCACCACCTCGGGGTGCAGCTGCCAGACGTCGAGCCGCTCCAGCAGCTCGCGCATCCGGCCGACGCTGGTCACCCACGACCCGATCAGGGTGATCTGCCGGTGGATGACGTCGTGGCTGACGTCGAAGGAGATCTCGCCGCCCTCGCCGACGAATGCCATCCGCCCCCAGCGGGCCAGGGCGCCGAGTGCCGTGCGGCGTCCGGGCGCCGAGCCGGAGCAGTCGACCGCCGCGGTCACCGGGCGGAAGCCGGGGCCGGCCAGGTCGTCGGGGGACAGGACGTCGTCCACGGCGCCCAGCTCCAGGGCGAGCGCGGCCCGCTCGCCCGCCGGGTCGGTGCCGTAGACGCGGTCGGCGCCCAGTTTCTTGGCCAGCAGTCCCGCCGCCAGGCCGACGGGGCCGAGGCCGGTGACCAGCAGGCTGTCCCGGCCGGAGACGCCCAGCCGTACCAGCGCCTCGTAGGCCGTGCTGAAACCGCAGGCGACGCAGGCGCCGTCGACGAAGGTCAGCGAGTCCGGCAGCTCGATGCAGGTGTTCTCCTCGGCGAGGAGGTAGTCGGCGTGGCCGCCGTCGCGCTGCCAGCCGTAGGCCGCGCGCAGCGGGCTCGTGCAGCTGATGAAGTAGCCCTTGACGCACTCGGAGCACTGGCCGCAGCCCGAGATGTGGTAGACGGCCACCCGCGACCCGACGGCCAGGCGCTGCACGCCAGGCCCGACGGCCACCACCTGCCCGGCCGGCTCGTGGCCGGCGACCACGTCGTTGTAGCCCTCGGGTCCGGTGCCCAGGTGCTCCCGGTAGATGGCCCGTACGTCGCTGCCGCAGATCGTCGACGCGCCGACCCGCAGCAGCACCTGTCCGGGACCGGGCGTGGGAACGGGAACGTCGTCCCGCACCACGGTCTCGCGGTTGCCGGGGAGGTAGACACCGCGCATCCGATCCGCCGTCACGCCCGCCGCAGTGCCCACTGCTCCCTCGTTCCCTGGTCGCCGGGCGCCCGCCGCGTCCGTGGAGTTCCACCCTGGCACACGGCGACGACGCGGGGCGCCCTCGGGAGGCGCGACGGTCCACGGCGAGCAATCCGGCGTCGGCCTCGTCGCGTCCCGGGATGGTGAGCACACGGCGCTCGGACCACCGCAACGGCGGGCGGGCACGGCGGCCGGGTCGGTGGCGCTGCCGCCGGGCGGCGGCCGGGGTGCTCGCGCTGTCGGCCCTGGTGGGTGGCTGCACGGGCGCGGGTCCGGTGACGGCGGCGTCGACGGTGGGGTCGACCGGGTCGTCGACTCCGACGATGGCCCCGGACCCGAGGCCGACGGGGGGTTCGCGCGCCGGCGGGCCGGCGGCGGCGTCGGATCCGTCGGCCGCGTGACACGGCGTCCGGCCGCCGGATCGCGGTGTCGGTGCCGTACGTCGGTGGCACCGCCGTCTCCGGACGGCCCCGGTGTCGCCGTCCGCCGACTGGGTCGTCTACGTCGGTGCGGGCGGTCCGGGAGTCGGCCCGCTGTGTCTGAGCCGGACCGGCGGAGCTCCGGCCGTGGCGACGGTGCGACCGAGGACGGGACCCGTCGGATATCTGCTGTCGACGTCCTGGTACGGCATCGTCGCGGTCGTCCGGTCCGACGCCGTGACCCTCACGCTGGCCTGGGGTAGCCGCCGGCGGGTGCTCGATTTGCAGAAGCGTGGCGCTGAGGTCGACGACATCGCCGACGGATGGCGCAGTGTCACGGTCTTCGTGCCACCCACCCAGGTCGCCTCGGCGGTGACGGCCACGGCGGTGCTGCGGTCGTCGACCGGAGCGGAGGCGACCGTCGTCGCCACGGCGTGACCGGATCCGCGACACCCCGGACGGTTCCCTGCATCAGCTCCCGGCGGACAGCTTCCGCGCACGGTCGTAGGCGCGGATCCGGGCAGTGCCGAGCAGCCCGACCACCAGCAGGGCGATGCCCAGCCAGGTCGGTCCTCCGCCGAACACCAGCACGATCACCCCGATCGGCACGAGGTAGCCGACGATCGGCAGGAACAACTCGGTGAGCGGCGCCGGCGGCTCGGTCGGCACACCGGCCGCCCGCAGTCGCACGGCCGTGGCGTGCTCGGGGTACCAGGTGGTGAACTGCAGCGCGATCAGCGACGCACCGATCTGGAAGATCCAGCCGGTCCAAAGGTTGTCGTTGTCGTGCAGCACCGCGTCGCCGACGAAGCCGGCGATGGCGGCGACCAGGAACGCGCCGCCCCAGACCGCGGTGATCGTGTAGTTGATGTGCCGGAAGGTCGGGGTGTTCCAGACCTCCGGGTCCGTCTCCTCCTTGGCGTACTGGATGGTGAACGGCGTCCGGGCCAGGATCGAGCCGAGGACGACCAGCACCAGCAGCACGTTCGTCAGCTCGCCGAACCAGGTCTCCAACCAGCGCAGCACCGAGGGCGACGCGGTGAGGGCCAGCACCAGGAATGCGGTGAACGAGACGACGTCCACGACGCCGAGCAGCTTCGTCCGGTTCCCCAGCAGGCGGTCGACGACCACGAAGGCGACCGACAGCGCGAGGACCGCACCCACCGCCCACTGCAGCCGCCCCGGACCTTCCAGGATCGACAGCAGGATCCACGGGGCGAACCCGATGACCGGGTTGCTCATGATGCGGGCCGCCAGCGGTCGGCGCGCCGGTGGATCGGTGGGCGTCGCCGCGGCCGTCAGGATGTCGCTGCGGGAGGTCACCGGTGCCATGGAATCCGTCCTGGGTCTGCGTTCGCTGTCCGGCACCCGTCGCGGTGGGCGAGCGGCCGACGCCGCACACCCGCTCCGACCGCCGGTTCGCCGGTCGGTCCGGCTCCCGGCAGGGACGCTAGGCGACACGCGGCACGGCGGCCGGGGTTCCGTTGTGGATCACTCGCCGGTGTCCGTCCGGGCCCGACGACCGGGACGCCGTCACTGTCGGTGACGTCGTCCGGGCGGACACCGGCCGGACCGCCGGCTCGGGTGGCCCCGCTCCCGGCGCCACGTCCTCCGCCGTCGTCGGACCCGCGGCGCAGGCTCGCGGACAGCGGCCGGCCCACCCAGAGGCCGTGCCACCGCCGTCACCGCGGGCACGGGGGATACGGCTCCGTCCCGGGCCGAGGGGCGGGCGACGGCGGGCCCGCCTCGGCGCTCGGCGGGTCCGCACGACCGGCGACGGCGACGCTTGGCCGGTCCCGCGCGGCGCGGATCACCGGGCGCCACCGGCCGTCCAGCCCGACGAAGCCCTGGCCGAAGGTGACCGACCGGCCGTCGGCGCAGAACACCCGCAGCCGTGCGCCCGCGCTACCCGGCGCGATCGCCGAGTACGAGACGACCGAGACGGTCCGGCCGCCGTAGGCGGCCAGGAGGTCTCGGACACCGGCGTCCGTGCCGGAGTCCGGGTCGTCGCCGTCCGGTGCGGCCCGGTCGTCCTGGGCGACCAGCCGGACGCCGTCCCCGGCACGGACGGCCGCTGCGAAGTCGGCGACGGCGCCGGTGAACTCCGCGGTGGAGCTGCCGTCCGGGCGGTACGCGCGGAGCGGATCCGGTGCTCCGCACGCTGCCGCGCTGACCACCACCGCGGCCACCAGCACTGCAGCCCGTCCACCGCGCATGTCGATCCGGCCCCTCGCCCCGCCGGTCCGTCGGCGGACCCGGCCGGCTCAGGATGCCGTCCGACCGCCGCGCCCGTGGCGGGGTGGGCGGTCTGTCCACCATCGGTGGACCTGCCTCGACGTTCCGAGGTCGGCGGACCACCACCGGGGTGGACGGATCCGCGCCGGTCCTGCCCGCCGGGCCGCGGGACGTCAGGAGTGGCGCACGTCCGACCGCGGCCGGGTCAGGGTGAAGGTCTCGAACGCCTCGAGTTCGCCGTACGGGCCGGTCACGTCGTAGTAGGTCACCGTCATCGTGGTGCGGCCGGTCCTGCGGTCGCCGGGATCGACGCGGAAGGCGGCGAAACCGTAGGCGTGGGCGGGGTTGCGCACCGCCGACCACGGCGCCGGCTCCTGGACGTACACCGGCGGCCGCTTGCCTGTCGTCGGGTCGGGTGCACCGACCGCGGTGATCACCCGGCACGCCGGCGGGTCGAAGAACAGTTCGTTGCTCGGCGCGGAGGTGCCGCCGCCGCCCAGCACCATGTGCACGGTGCCGCGGGAGGTGTCGACGGTGGTGGTGCCGGTGGCGACGGGTACCGGCGTCCGGGTCGCGGTGTCCTGGTGTCCCCGGATGGGGTGGGACCGCTCGTAGTGGTGCTCGTGACCGCACACCACCAGGTCCACGCCGTACCGGTCGAACAGCGGCAGCCACTCCTCGCGCACGCCGAGGTCCGCGCCGTTGAACCGGTCGGCCGTGCTGATGGCCACCTGGTGCATGCAGACGACGACCCAGTCGACGTCCCGCCGGGAGCGGGCGCCGCGGAGCTCGTTCTCCAGCCACGCCTTCTGCGCGCCGCGGGAGTACCCGCGGACGTAGCTGTTCCCACCGTCCTGGTAGCAGACGTCGTCGTTGGCAAGGCTGATCACCCGCACGGACCCGACGGTGAAGGCGTACCACAGGCCCCGGGTGGTGTGCGTCTGTCCGACCGCGGGCGGCACCGAGAAGTACGTCTGGTAGGCCTCGTACCCGATCGGCCCGTTGCCGAGCTCGTTCTCGTGGTTGCCCGCACTGGGCATCCACGGCCGGTGGCGGGCGCTGCGGGTGTTGTTCTCCCAGAAGTCCGACCAGGTGCGGACCCGGTCGGTGGCCAGGTTCGCGTAGCACAGGTCGCCGTTGAACAGGTGGAACAGCGGGCCGATCCGCTCGACCCCCGCCGTGGTGTCGCCGGCGGCGGGGGATCCGAGGTTGTCGTTCACCAGCGGCGGGTTGGCCAGCGTCACGCCGGCCGGCGGCGTGAAGACCTTGCCCAGCGTCGGGGTGCCCTGGTCGCCGAAACTGGTGAAGGTGAAGGCGGCCCGGCCGCGCGGCGCGGTGCGGAAGGACCCCAGCTCGGGTGTCGCGCCGTCGTGCACCGCGGCGTACTGGTAGTCGTGGTCGGCGACCAGGTCGGTCAGTGCGGCATGGTGCGCGTACACGGTCCGGCCGGACTGGGCGTCGACGTACGAGGCGGTCCGGGCCGACACCACCCGTTCGCAGCGCTGTCCGGTGCGTCCGGCGAGCACCCGCGGGTGTTCGACCGGTTCCAGGGTGTGCCACGAGACGGTCACCTGGCGGGAGGCGTCGCCCCCGAACTGCAGGTGCAGCCCCGCGACGCGGGAGCCGGTGCCGGAGCGGGCCGGTGCCGGTGCCGCGGCCGGTGCCCCGTCCACGGTGGCCGCCTCGGCCGGACCTGCACCCAGCAGTCCGACCGCGGCCACCGCACCTCCCACGCCGGCCGCCGCCAGCAGGCTGCGCCGGGTGAAGCCGACGCGGTCCGCCGCACCGCTGTCCGTGGACCTGCTCGCTGAAAGTGTCCCGCCGTCCGTGTCTGTTGCCATGCCCGGGACTCTCTTCCGGCCGGCGACGTCCCGCCACCACCGACAGGTGAACGCCGCCCGAACCTTTCGCAGCGGCGAGGAGTGGCGCGCCACCTCCTGCCGGTGGCAGACCCAACGGCCGGTCCGCCGGTGGAGGCCGACGTCGGCGGAACTCCGACCACGCCGACCGCGCCGGCCGCAGCTCCACGGCGGCCGGCACCGGGGTCGCTGCACAGCGCCGCCCGGCGGCGGGCACGGCGGGCCGGGTCGGGGCCGGCGTCGAGAGCGGGCGACGACGCCGGTCGTGAGGCGGGTGGACGGCGCCGGCAAGCTCGTCCGTTCAGCCCGCGAGGTTGTCCAGGTGTTCCTGCGAGTACTTGTGCAGATTCTCGCGGGTGTGCGAGATATGGGCGATGAGGACCTTGGCGCCGGCCTCGCCGTCGCCGGCGACGGCCGCGTCCCGCAGCGCTTCGTGCTCCGCCGCCGCGTTCGGGTTGGTGTGGCCCAGGGTGACCGACCAGCGGCGGTACAGGGCCGCCTCCTCGGCCAGCCCCTGCACGACCTTGAGCAAACGCTCGTTGTTGCACCCCTCGAAGAGGGTCTGGTGGAAGGCCTCGTGGGCGGCGGCCCACTGGTCGAGGGCGTCGACGCGTCGGCTGGCATCGGCGGGCACCGGCGGCGGCGACTTGGCCAGCACGTGGTGCGACGCGACGACCCTGGCCTCCCACTCGGTGGTACCGGCGGCGATGGACAGCCGCAGCACGATGGGCTCGATGAGCAGGCGGGCCTCGGTCAACTCGTCGAGATCGGTCAGCGACAGCGGCGTCACCATGTAGCCCTGGTGTGCGGTCACCTTGACGAGCCCCTGCCCGGCCAGCCAGGTCAGTGCCTCCCGGGTGACCCCGACGCTCACGCCGTACCGCTCGCTCAGATCCGCGAACATCAACCGTTGACCCGGCTGCAGGCGGGCACCCAGAATATCGGCGCGCATTCGCTGGGACACGTCAACCGCCAGCGTCGTCTTACCCGTCCCGGCTTTCATGGTTTCACGATACGCGACCACCCACGGTCACCGGAATCGGCGTCCGTCCGGCGGGGCGTCGTGTCGTTGTTGTCAACAGTCGACGAGCCGCCGCCGCGCCTGTGGGTCGGCATGACCGCATCTCAGAGCGCTACTCGGACCGCTGGACATAGGCCTCGGCAACCGGTGTGATCATTCCGGCGTCCACCGCCAGACAATCCTCCGGGAATTCCCTGGTGAATTCGGTGCCGGCATCGAGCAGGTCGTCCAGGAATTGTGGCAACGCGGCCAGCGCGGCGCCCGGAATGTCGTGCAGCACCACCACCGTGTGGGCCTTGGCGTCGATATCGGCGCGGGCCCGGGCCGGCCAACCTTTTTCGTCTTCCCAGTCCCGGGGCACGGAGTTCCACAGCAGGCAGGTGTATCCGTGGTCGGCCAGGAACTGCAGCGAGCGCCGGTGGAACAGCCGCCGGTCCAGGACACCGCCCCCACCCCAGGGACGGAAGAGCTTCCGCTCGTCGGCCAGGTCGCCCAGCACTTCCGAAGCTGCGGCGATCTCCCGGCGGGGCAGGTCGGGGGAGTCGTCGGTGCCGAGCAGCACCGAGTGCGTCATGGTGTGGTTGCCGATCCAGTGCCCGGCCGCTTTCACCGACTCGGCGAGCCGGCGGCGCGCCGGGTCCAGCAGGTCGCGGCCGACCATGAAGAACACGGCTTGCAGGGACCGGCTCGCGAGGTGGTCCAGGACCTGCTCGGTGACACCGGGAGTGGGGCCGTTGTCGAAGGTCAGGACCACTCGGCGGGCGGTCGTCACCCCCGACCGCCCGCCCCGACGATCCGGTTGCGCATCGTCCCGATGCCCTCGATCTCGGTCACCAGCTCGTCCCCGGGCAGCAGGTACTTCTCCGGCACGCGCCGCTGCCCGACCCCGGCGGGCGTGCCGGTGAAGATTACGTCGCCGGCGAGCAGCGGAGTCACCCGGGAGAGCTCGGCGACCAGGCGCGGCACGTTGTGGATCATCATGGAGGTGCGCGACTTCTGCATCGTCTCGCCGTTGACCGCGCATTCCAGGGCCAGGTCGTCCCGATCCGCGAGCTCGTCGGGAGTCACCAACCAGGGCCCCATCGGCGCGAAGCCGGGGAACGACTTGCCCAGGCTGAACTGAGGCAGCGCGCCGGCGTGCTGCAGGACGCGCTCGGAGAGGTCCTGTCCGACCGTCACCCCGGCGATGTGGTCCCAGGCCCGCGTGGCGTCGATCCGGTGTCCAGGGCGGCCGATCACGGCGACCAGCTCGACCTCCCAGTCCACGTCGCCGCCGGGATGCTCGACCTCGGCGTACGGGCCGGTGATCGCCGCAGGGAACTTCGTGAAGACCACCGGGATGCTGTCGTCCCCGAGCCCGACCTCGGAGGCGTGCTCCCGGTAGTTCAACCCCACCGCGAAGACCTGCCGCGGTGCCGGCACGGGCGGGCCCAGGTCCGAGGCCTCGTACGGCACGGCCGCACCGGTGTCCGCCGTGGCTGCCCAGTCCCCGAACGAGTCCCACGCGGCGAACAAGGTCTGCGGGTCGGGTCCGAAACGTCCGCCGCTCGCGCTCTCGATGTCGACGACGCCGCCGTCGACCACGAGGACGGCACGACCGGCGAGGTTGGCGATGCGCATGGGACCTCTTCACCCTCGGCGACACTGACGATCGACGAAGCGTAGGGACCGGGTTTCGAATCGTCAAGGACTTTCGAAAGCATGGGGTGTCGGGCTAACGTGGCGGGTGGTCAACCGACGTCGACGGGCCACCCAAGGAGCTGTCGTGATCCCGGTGTCGAACGGCACTCCCGAGCTGTCCGAGTTGCTGGACCTGGACGGCGATTTCCACGTCCTGGGAACCGGATACCGGTTCATCGAGGGACCGGTGTGGAGCCCGCACGACCAGTCCCTGATGTTCAACGACATCCAGTTCGACAGCAGGTGGCGCTGGACCGAGGCGACCGGTGCGCAGCTCGACCGCCGGCCCAACTGGAAGTCGAACGGGATGACTCGCGACGTCGACGGCGAGCTGCTGGTCTGCGGGCACGTGAGCAGCGATGTCGTCCGCGAGCGCCGCGACGGCTCCCGTGAGGTGCTGGCGTTCCACTACCAGGGCGGGTACCTCAACAGTCCCAACGACGTGGTGGTCCGCTCCGACGGCTCCGTCTACTTCACCGATCCGGACTACGGCCGCTGGGACCACGCCGTCGGCGTGGCCAGGCCCTTCGAGCTCGGCTTCCACGGCGTCTACCGCATCCCGCCCGGAGGCGGTGATCTCGAGTTGCTCGTGGACCGGGACCAGTTCGACCAGCCGAACGGGCTCTGCTTCTCACCGGACGAGAGCGTGCTGTACGTCGACGATTTCGTCGGCGTCTACGCCTTCCCGGTCCGCCCGGACGGCGGCCTGGGATCGGGGCGGCTGATCCACGACGGGATGAGCAGCGACGAGAACCCGGGCGACGGCAACCCGGACGGCATGCGTTGTGACGAGCGGGGCAACGTCTGGGTCACCGGGCGCGGAGGTGTCTGGGTGATGACCGGCGAGGGCGACCTGCTCGGCCTGATCCGCACGCCGGAGGTCTGCGCCAACCTGACGTGGGGCGGCCCGGACTGGCACTCGCTGTTCCTGTGCACCTCGACGTCCATCCGCATGATCCGGACGCTGGTCGGGCCGGCGCCCCTGGCCCGCAGCAGGGTTCCGGCATGGGCGTCGTGACGGACGCGGACGCGGCGACGGTCGGCCCGATCGAGACCACGTGGTCCCGGGAGCTGGCGTCGGCCAGCCGGGAGGAGGGTGACCGGCACGCCTTCCGGTTCGCCGGACCGGACTGGTCCGCCGACCTGACCTTCGCGGCCTGGGGGCGGCTGTCCGATGCAGTGGCGACCTCGCTGGCCGCCCTCGGGGTGGGGCCCGGGGAGCGGGTGGCCGTGCTGGCTCCCGGCGGGCCGGTCTGGCCCGTCCTGCAGACGGCCTGCAGCCGCCTCGGTGCGGTGATCGTGCCGGTCAACACCCGCTACCGCTCGGACGAGCTGGGACACGTCCTGGGTGTGGCGGCACCGGTCGTCGCCGTCGTCATCGAACGCTTCCACCGCACCGACTACGGCGCGTTGGTCTCCGAGGTCCTCGCCAAGGTGTCGGCGGTCACCCGGCTGGTGCTGCTCGACGACTCCGTGCAGGCGTCCCTCGATCCGGCCGGGAGTGGCCGCACCGCATCCGCCGCTGCTGCGGGCGTCGCCGGGGCGCCGCTGCGCTGGGAGGCCTTCCTGCGGCTGGGGGCGGGGACGCCGGTGCCGACGGACGTCTCCGAGCCGGGGGCGGCGGTGCTGATGCAGTTCACCTCGGGGACGAGCGCCTTCCCGAAGGCGGCGCTGCTGAGCAACCGGGCGTCGTACGGTGCCACCTGGCACATGGGTGCGCGGATGGGCATCACCCGCGACGACGTCTACTTCAGCACACAGCCGATGTACCACGTCGGCGGCTCCGTCGCGACGACGCTGCTCGCGCTCGGTGCCCGGTGCACGATGGTCGTTCCCGAGCGCTACAGCGTCGAGGCCGTGTTCGACCTCGTGCCGCGGCACGGCTGCACGGCCCGAACCGGTCAGGCGGCGATGTACGCCATGGAGATGGCGCACCCGGACTTCTCGCCCGAGCTGTTCGCCTCGGTGGTCAAGGCCTGGTCCGGTGGCTCCGCGGACCTCAAGCGGTCGATCCGGGACGTCATGGGCATCGACGAGGTGACGACCATCTACGGTCTCACCGAGACCGGCGGTACCACGACGATCACCGCGCAGGACGACGGCGACGACGTCCGCTGGGATTCGTGCGGGCGGCCCATCCCCGGCGTCGAGGTGGCCGTCGCCCACGACGGCGTGATCGACACCGTGCCGGCGGTCGTCGGCGAGGTGTGCATCCGCGGCTGGTCCGTGATGAACGGGTACTTCGGCGACCCGACGGCGACGGCGGCCGCCATCGACACCGACGGTTGGTTCCACACCGGTGATCTCGGTTCGTTGGACGAGCGCGGGTACCTGTACTTCGTCGACCGGCTCAAGGACATGATCAAGCCGGGCGGCGAGAACGTGTCCGCCGCCGAGGTCGAACGCGTGATCTTCGGACATCCCGCCGTGGCCGAGGTCGCCGTCGTCGGGCGGCCGGACGCACGGCTGGGGGAGGTGCCCGTCGCCTTCGTGGAGCTCCGCCGGGGCGGGGATGCCGCCGAGGCGGCGATCATCGCCTGGTGCGCGGCGCGCATGGCCAGCTTCAAGGTCCCGCGCGAGATCCACTTCGTGCAGGACTGGCCGATGACGGAGAGCGGGAAGATCCAGAAGCGTCTGCTACGAGAGCGTCTCGCGGGACAGGACGGCGCCCTGATCGGGCGGACGGGCTAGCCGGCCGCAGTTGAGTGCCGCCGCACCGCACGCGGGCCCGATGTTCTCGATGTGGTCGATCAGCCTTGACGTGCGAGTGGATTCGAATACAGTGCATAGAAGTCATGGATTGACGTGAATTCGAATAACCGTCGAGATCCAGGAAGAGGCGCAATGAGGCGTATCCGGTGGGCCGTGGCGATCGTCGGCAGTAGCGCCGTCCTGGTCAGTGCATGCGGCGGTGGGACCTCCCCGGCGTCAGGAGACGGCGGATCGTCGTCGTCGTCGCAGAGCAGCAGCGGCGCTACCGCCGCCGGCGGCGCGACCGTGGCCTCCAGCAGCACGCCCGGGTCGGGTGGTGCACCGGCGGCCGGCGTGCTCGCGGCCGGTCAGGCCACCGCCGGATCCTTCTCCGGGCGGCAGTTCTCGTACTCGGGCAACGGTGGCACCACCCAGGACGCGCAGAACAAGATCTTCGGCGACTTCGCCACGGTGGTCGGGGCCAGCTACGCGCCCGACGGACCGCCGACCGCCGCCAAGGTCAAGGCACAGGTCGACTCCGGGAACGTGACGTGGGACATCGTCGACGCGCCGGAGGTCGACCTGGCCGAAGGGTGCGGGACGGTCTACCAGAAGATCGACTACAGCAAGCTCGACACCAGCAAGCTGTCTCCGCTGGTGCCCAAGCAGGACTGCGGGATCGCGCTCAACGCGTCGCCGTGGACCTTCGCCTACGACACCGAGGCCTTCCCCCAGGCGCCCACCAGCTGGGCGGACTTCTTCGATCTGGCGAAGTTCCCCGGCAAGCGGGCCATCTACGCGGGCTTCCCCATGCAGCAGATCGAGATCGCGCTGCTGGGCAGTGGTGTCGATCCCGGCAAGCTGGCACCCCCGGACGTCGACGCGGGCTACGCGGAACTGGACAAGCTGAAGTCGGACCTGGTCTTCTACTCGGCCGGCTCCGAGTCCCAGCAGATGATGGCCAGCAACCAGATCGTGGCCTGCATCTGCTGGTCCGGGCGGGTGTACACGGAGATCCAGAACGGCTCCCACTGGGCTCTGGTGCCGACGGCGCCCCCGGTGCTGCGCATGGACTACCTGGCGATCCCGATCGGCAGCAAGAACACGGACGTCGCCTACGCCGCGATCAACTACTTCATCGGAGCCCAGCAGCAGGCCTACTGGCAGGAGGCGACCGGCTACCCCCCGATGAACGTCGACGCCAAGCCGAAGCTGTCCGCAGCCGCGAAGGCGGTGGACGTGTTCCAACCGCCGTTCAAGCCGGTGACCATCGACGTCACGTTCTGGGCCGGCGATCTGGCCGCCCAGATGGACAAGTGGACGACCTGGACCAGTAGCTGACCGGCGGCCACGGGACGGGCGAGGGGATGGCCACGACGCAGGACGTCGGCGCCGACCGGCGAGCCGGTCCGCCGGCGCCGGCCGCGCCGCGGGCCCGGCGGTCGAGGTTCGACGCGCTGCTGCTGATCCCGGCGCTGCTGCTGATCCTGGGGGTGGTCGGCTACCCCTTCGTCGTCTCGGTGATCGACTCGTTCGTCAAGGTGGAGGGCCGTCAACACGCCTACGCGTGGATCACCGCCAACCCGGTCTACCTGCGCATCATCGGGCGGACGTTCCTCACCTCGGTGGTCGCCGTCGTCCTCTGCGTGTTGCTGGCCTACCCGTACGCGTACGTGATGGTGCTGGCCGGCAGGCGGATCCGCCTGGTCCTGACGGTGGCCGTGCTGGTGCCGTTCTGGGTCAGCGGGCTGGTCCGCACCTTCGCCTGGGTGATCCTGCTGCAGTCCGGCGGACCGGTGGATCGCCTGTTGCCGTTCCTGGGGCGGGACGGGTTGCTGCACACCCAGACCGCGGTGCTCGTCGGCCTGGTGCAGGTGCTGCTGCCGTTCATGATCCTTCCGCTGTACAACAGCATGCAGTCCATCGACCGGCGGTTGCTGCAGGCGGCCGAGAGCCTCGGGGCACGGCAGACGGTGGCCTTCTTCCGCGTCGTGGTTCCACTGTCCGCCCCCGGCGCGGGCGCCGGCGCGCTGCTCGTCTTCGTCACCTCGCTGGGCATCTACGTGCTGGCGCAGATCCTCGGCTCACCGGCCACGTCCATGATCGGCAGCGTCGTCTACACCCAGACCAGCCAGCTGAACAACACCGGACGTGCGGCCGCGCTCTCGTTGTCGATGCTGGCAGGGGCGGTCGTCCTGATCGGCGCCGCGTACCTGCTGTTCCGGCTGGTTCCCGGCGCCCGGCGGGCAGGGTGAAGGGCAGGGTGACGGGCGAGGTGACGGGCACGGTGACGGGCACGGTGCCGGCCGCGCAGACGGGCGGAGTGACGGCAACGGCGAAGGCCAAGGGGACGGGCACCGTCGCCCGGCATCCGTTCGCGGTGGTCGCGGCCGTGGTGGTGGCGCTGCTGCTGGTCGTCCCCACGCTGGTGGTGGTGCCGATCAGCTTCACGGGCAAGGCGTCCTTCGTCTTCCCGCCGGACAGCTGGTCCCTGCGGTGGTACGGCAACCTGTTCTCCGACTCCCGATGGACGTCGGCCCTGCGCCGGTCCCTGTGGATCGCGCTGCTGTCCTCGGTGCTCGCGACGACCGTCGGCACCGCCGCGTCGGTCGGGTTGACCCGGTGGCGTCGCCGGCGGTGGGCCGCCGCCGCACGGGCGCTGCTGCTGGTGCCGGTGTTCGTCCCGGCCATCGTGCTGGCGATCGGCATCTACACGGTGTTCGGCAGTCTCGGGCTGCTGGGCACGGTGACCGGTTTCGTGCTGGCGCACGCGTCGCTCGGGGTCCCGTTCGTGGTGATCTCGGTGACCGCGGTGCTGCAGTCCTTCGACGTCCAGCTCGAGAGGGCCGCGGAGAGCCTGGGGGCCGGGCGCTGGGCGGTCTTCCGCCAGATCACGCTGCCGCTGATCCTCCCCGGCGTGCTGGCCGGTGCGCTGTTCGCGTTCGTCGCCTCGTTCGACGAGATCCTGGTGTCGCTGTTCATCAAGTCCCCGTTCCTGGAGACGTTTCCCATCCGCGTCTACCAGAGCGTCGACAACGACACCGATCCCACCGTCGCAGCGGCGTCCACGCTGGTGCTCGTGGTGACGACGCTGGTCATCCTGGTGGCGGTGCGGATCTCGACCCTCCGGACACGGCGCCTGGGGACCTGACAGCAGCGTCGGTGGGGCGGCGCGCCACCGTGTCGTGACAAGAGAGAGAGGACGGACGACGTGTCCGACGCAGGGACCTCGATCGGTGGTGCCCGGAACCCGGTGGCGGCCGGCGGCTCCCGCCTGGTGATCGACGGCGTGGTCAAGCAGTTCGGCGGGCACACCGCACTCGCGGACGTCTCGCTCGACGTCCAACCCGGCGAGTTCATGACGCTGCTCGGTCCGTCGGGCTCCGGCAAGTCGACCACCCTCAACCTGGTGTCCGGTTTCGCGCAACCGGACGAGGGGACGGTGCGCATCGACGGCGTGGACATGGCCAGCGTGCCGCCGCGCCGTCGCAACGTCGGCATGGTCTTCCAGAACTACGCTCTCTTCCCGCACCTGACGATCGAGGCCAACATCGCCTTTCCGTTGCGGCAGCGGCGCGTCCCCCGGCCGGAGCAGGCCCGTCGGGTCGCGGAGGCGCTGGGCACCGTCCGGCTGGAGGGGTACGGGCAGCGATATCCCGCCCAGCTGTCCGGTGGGCAGCAGCAGCGCGTGGCGCTGGCCCGGGCCATCGTGTTCCGTCCCGGCCTGCTGCTGATGGACGAGCCGCTGGGGGCGCTCGACCGGGGACTGCGGGAGTCGATGCAGTCGGAGATCCGGCGTATCCACCGCGAGGCAGGCAGCACCGTGCTGTTCGTGACCCACGACCAGGAGGAGGCCCTCGCCCTGTCGGACCGCATCGCCGTGTTCCACGAGGGACGCATCGAGCAGGTCGGCACCGGGCACGAGCTGTACCTGCACCCGGCGTCCACGTTCGTGGCCGGCTTCCTCGGCGAGTCCACCATGCTGCCGGCCGAGCGGTCCGCCGGCGGTGCCTGGTCCGTCCTCGGCGTGCGGGTGCCGGCTCCTTCCGCCGTCCCGGACGCCGCGCGCTCGGCGACCGTCGTCGTCCGGCCGGAGCGGGCACGACTGCGCGCGGTCGACGATGCCCGCCAGGACGAGCTGGGCCTCTCCGTACAGGTCCTCGAGGACGTCTACCTGGGTGCGGACCGCAAGCTGCGCGTCCGGTTCGCCGACGGCACCGCCGGAGTGGTGCGCGAGGTGGCCGGGTCGATGAGCCCGTGGCGGGCCGGTGACCGCGTCGAGTTCGCCTGGCGCCCGGCGGACTCCGCCGTGCTCCCGGGATCGGCGGCCCCGGCGGTGCTCTGATCCCCGGTCCGGACCCCGCCGGTGTCCCGGCGACCGGACGGCGGCTACTTGACGGCCAGCACGTTCGCCGGCGAGGCGACCCCGCCGGGGATGTGCGCCGGAGCGCTCGCCAGCAGGAATTCGTGCACGCCGTCCTGGTGGCAGTCCGCGACGAGGTCCGCCAGCCACCAGAGCTCGCCGAGTGCCATCCCGAAGCAGCCGATCAGGGTCTGGTGGAGGAAGCCGAACGGCGCCGCGGCGGCGGAGTGATCGGCGGGCATGACCTCGACGGCGAGGGTGTCGGAGGCGACCGCGGCGACGTGCGCGTCCCACAGGTAGGCGCACACGGCCTCCGAGTGCTCGAGACCGGGCGCGGCGAGGTCGTGCGGGATGCGAGCCCGCCGCTCCGGCGTCTGCCGGGCGTACCAGGCGGCGAAACCCGTGTGCAGTACCAGGATATCCCCGGTCCGCAGGGTGATCCCCGCGGCCTCCCTGGCGCGCTCCAGGTCCGTGACGGTGAAGGCGTGGGCGCTCCCGGGGTCGTCGCCGGCCCCGACGGCCAGGTCCAGCAGGACACCGCGTCCGACGATGCCGCGCCGGGCCCAGTGGTCGACGGTGTTCCGGCCGCGGTCGATCTCGTCCCGGGTGACGCCGTTGTAGAAGCGCTCCTGATCCGCCGAGATGTGCGCAAGGGAGTCCCACTGGCTGGAGGCCTGCGGGTAGAAGTTGTCCAGCACGTCGTCGAGGCCGGTGACCGCAGCCGTGCGCAGCGTCCGGACGTGGCGCCGTGGCGCGCCGCGGGGCAGGAACGGCCCGGGGCCGAACAGGTCCACCGGAGCGTTCAGCGGGAAGACCGCGCCCCGGCGGACCAGGCGGGCGGCGGCGACCACGACCTCCGGTGTCAGCAGGTTCAGCAGGCCGAGATCGTCGTCGTCACCGAACAGGTGCCATGCCTGCCGACCACCTGCGGGTCCGGCCGGCAGGTCGAGGTACCGGGGGAGCGCTCGCACGTCCTCCCGCTCCGCGGTGCTCCCGACGCTCGGGTTGCCGCCGGTGCCGTCCCGGGTCATCCCGGCGTCGACGCCTCGGCCGCCGGGTCGCCGGGCCTGGTGCCCGGCCGGCCGCCGCCCCGCTTCTTCCGCAGGTGGTCCAACGTGCCGTTGAGGGCCAGCGCCAGGATCAGCACCAGCCCGCTGGCCACGTCCAGCTGGAACACCGACACGTTGGCCACGGTCAGCAGATTCTGGATCAGGTAGTACGTGGCGCCGCCCAGGGCGGCGCCCAGCAATCCGCCACGGCCGCCCTGCAGGCTCAGGCCGCCCAGTGCCACGGCGGCCAGCGACGTCACGGTGAAGATCGGCCCGACCGTGGCGTCGCCGGACTGGATGGTGCCGGTGAGCAGCAGCCCGGCCACCGCGGACAGCATCCCGGCCAGCGCGAACGCCACGGTGCGCACCAGCGGCACGTTGATCCCTGCGGTGTAGGCCGCCCGGTCGTCGCCGCCCACGCTGAGCAGGTTCCGCACGTAGGCGGTGCGGGACAGCAGGATCCAACACACGGCGATCGCGATGTACACGAGCGCGATCCCGGGGATCGGTCCGTAGCTGTGGGTCAGGTCCACGAGCCACAGCGGCACGGAGCCACCCGGGCTCGGCAGCACCTGCGCCGCCAGGCCGCTGAAGATCAGGTAGGTGCCGAGGGTGGCGATGATCGCCGGCAGCCGGACGTAGGCGACCAGGATGCCGTTGAGCGCACCGACGGCCAGGCCGAAGACGAGCACCGTGGGGATGAGTGTGAGCGGCTGCACGAAGCCGTGAGGGACCAGCACGCCGGCCACCAGCACCGTGGTGAAGCCGAGCACCGGACCGACCGACAGGTCCAGGCCGCCGCCCCCGGAGAGCAGCGGGAACGCCTGCGCCAGCGCGCTGATCACGAACGGGCTGGACACGGCGAGAGTACTGGCCAGGTTGCCGCCGGACAGGAAGCCGCCGTCGAAGGCCAGGTTGACCACCAGCAGCACCACGGCGAAGGCGGCGGGCACCGCGGCGTAGGAGTACGGGCCCAGGGAGACCCGGGCAGGGGCACGGCGCCGGCCGATCACAGCGGTCCGTGGAGTGGGGACGGCCACGGCTACGCTCCCTGGTCCTCGAGCGCGTGGCCGAACATGGCGGCGACGACATCGGTGTCGGTCGAGGCGGCGGCGTCCAGCACCGCGGACACGGCCGATCGGTGGAAGACGACGATCCGGTCCGAGAGCGTCAGCAGTTCCAGCACCTCCGTCGAGAGCAGCACGACGGCCATGCCACCGTCGGCCAGAGTGCGCAGCAGGCCGTAGAGCTCCTGCTTGGTGTTGGCGTCCACACCGCGCATGGGGTCGTTGAGGATCAGCACCGCGGGGTCGGTGGCCAGCCAGCGGGCCAGCAGGACCTTCTGCTGGTTCCCGCCGCTGAGCGTGCCGATCGGCTGGCCCGGGTCGTGCACCTTCAACCGCACCACGGGCACGTACTCGTCGAACCGCCGCCGGATCTCCCGGCGCCGCAGCACGCCGAAGCGCTGCTGGCGCCGGAGCAGCGCCGTGGCGAAGTTGTCCAGGACGGACAGCGCGAAGAACAGCCCCTCGGTCTTGCGGTCCCGTGGCACATAGGCGATGCCGAGGTCGCCGGAACGGCCGAAGCCGTGGACGCGCCGATCCGGCTGACCCTCGCGGTGCACCGTCACCGTGCCCGAGGCCGGTGCCCGCAACCCGGCGAGCACCTGGGCGTACTCCAGCTGGCCCTGCCCCTCGAGCCCGGCCAGGCCGACGATCTCGCCGGCGTGGACCTGCACCGTGTGCGGCGGCGCCTCGGGCACCAGGCTGACGTCCGCGGCCGTCAGTGCCACCCGGGACGCCGCGTCGGTGTCGGTGTCGGTGTCGGTGTCGGTGTCGGTGTCGGTGTCGGCATCGGTATGGGTGTTGGTGGCCGGGCGGCGCGACGCCGTGACGGCCGAGACGTCGCGTCCGGCCATCGCCACCAGGATCCGACGCGCCGACAGCTCGCTCTTCGGCCCGGCTGCCACGGTGGCGCCCAGCCGCAGCACCGTCACGCTGTCCGCCAGTCGCTCCACCTCGTCCATGCGGTGCGAGGTGAACACCGTGGAGCGCCCCTGCAGGCGGGAGGATTCCAGGTAGCCGAACAGCCGGTCCCGCTGGTCGGCGTCCAGGGCCGACGTCCCCTCGTCCAGCACGAGCAGTTGCCACGGCCGCGCGATCGACCGGGCGATGGTCACCAGCTGGCGCTGCGCCAGGGAGAGCGTCCACAACGGTGCCCGCAGGTCCACCCCGTCGGCGCCGATCGCGTCGAGTGCCTCCCGGGCTCCGTCCCGTTCGGCCGTCCGGCTGCGGCCGCGCCGGAAGACGCGGTCGGTGCCCATCCAGATGTTCTCGAGGACGGTGAGCTCGGGGGAGTAGAGGGTCTCCTGGAAGACCGTCGAGATGCCCAATACCTGGGCGGCGGAAGGCTTCCCGATCCGCACCGCCTCGCCGCGCCAGCGCAGGGTGCCGGCGTCCGGCCGCACCACGCCGCTGAGCACCTTGATCAGCGTGGTCTTGCCGGATCCGTTCTCGCCGGCCAGGGCGTGGATCTCACCGGACCGGACGGTGATCGAGGCGTCGGCGAGCGCGCGGGTGGCACCGAATCTCCGGGACAGCCCGGACACCTCGAGCAGCAAGGGTTCGGCCTGCGGCGGGTCGGGTGGTCGTGTCACGTCAGATCCTCGTGGCGAGGCCCGGTTCGCGGCCGTAGGCGCTCACCAGGACGATGATCAGGACGCCCAGCATGGTCTCCTGCAGCGAGGGCCCCAGGCCCGCGCCGACCAGCAGGGTGGTCAGTTGCGAGATGATCAGGACGCCGATCAGCGTCCGGCCGTACCCGCCGCGGCCGCCCAGCAGCGACGTGCCACCGACCACGACGGCGGTGATGGTCTGGAACAGGTACGGCTGCCCGACGTTGGCGTCGGCCGCCCCGCTGTACCCGGCGAACAGCACGCCGACGATCGCCGCGCTGACCGCGGACGCGATGAACACCGCGATCCACACCCAGGTGGTGCGGACGTGGGTCAGCCGGGCGGCCGCGGGATTGGATCCCGTCACGTAGATCTCGCGTCCGAGCCGGGTACGCCGCTGCAGGTAGACCACGCCGGCCGCGAGGACCACCCACAGCACGATGACCCCTGGCACCGGGATGGGACCGGTGTGACCGATGACCGACACCGCGTCGGTCAGCCACTGCGGCACCGAACCGGTGATGCTCGCGTGACCCCAGCTCAGTACGCCACCGAGGACGATGAGGCCGGTGCCCAGCGTGGTGATGATGGGGTTGACCTTGAGCACCAGGGACGCCACGGCGTTCACCGCTCCGATCAGCACGGCGAAGCCGAGGATCAGCAGGCACGCCGTCCAGAAGGACCAGCCGTCGCCGTACAGGCTCGTGACGAGGACGTTGGCCAGGCCGATCACCGAGGGCACCGACAGGTCGATGCCACCGACGATGACGGTCAGCGTCTGGCCCATCGACGCCAACCCCAGGAAGCTGGAGAGCACCAGCAGCGACACGACGCTCGACCGGCTCGCGTACCCCTCGATGGTGACGACACCCGCCAGGAACAGCAGGGGCACCAGAGCCACCGGGACGTACCGGCTCAGCTGCTCGCCGGTGACCCGCCGGGCCGGTCGTGCGGTGCCGACCTCCGCAGTCATGCTGCCACCCGTCCGTCGGCGGCGCCGGCATAGACCGCCCGTTCGAAGTTCTCGGCCAGTGCCAGCGCGGCCGGGTCGCAGAAGGGCAGCGTCTGCAGGTACAGCGCGGCACAGAGGCCGGCCGCCGGGTCGATCCAGTAGAAGGTGTTGAAGGTGCCCCACCACCCCACGCTGCCCGTGGATCGCAGGCCGGGTGTGGCCGCCGTCGTCACCAGGACGTCGAGTCCCCAGCTGGCACCGGGCGGCAGGTGCATGTCGGCGGAGAAGGCGGCGACCTGGGACCGCATGTCGCGCACGGCGATCGCGCCGAGCTGCGGCCGGAACATCGCCGCGACCGACTCGGGTGACAGCAGCGTCGCCCCGAGGTGTCCGCCGGCCAGCAGTGCCCGTTGGATCGCGAGGTAGTCGCCGGCCGTGGCGTACAGGCCGTGGCCGGCGGACAGGAACTCGGGTTCCGCGGGGAACTCGAAGGCCGTGCGGGTGAAACCGTCCGGTGTCCGCTCGGCGACCGGGACCAGTCGGCGGCGCTGCTCCTGGTCCGGGCGGAAAGTGATGTCGCGCAAACCCAGTGGCGCGAAGATGTGGTCGCGGTAGTAGTCGTCGAGCGGCTGCCCGGATGCCGCCTCCACCACCTGTCCCGTCCAGTCGGTGCTCATGCCGTAGTTCCACTCCGACCCCGGGTCGGTCACCATGGGGGTGTCCAGGCTCCGGCGCAGTCCCGACGACGGCATGGGGCGGCCGGTGGTGACGATGTAGCGGTACAGCTCCGGATGCAGCACGTCGTAGGTCAGACCGGAGGTGTGGGTGAGCAGGTGCCGCACGGTGGCGCGCACCGCAGGCCGGCGCAGTCGCGGTCGGTCGCCGTCCCATCCGTCCAGGACCTGGATGCGGTCGAAGTCGGGAATCAGGTCCGCGACGGGCGAGTCGAGCTCCAGCGCGCCACGTTCGCACAGCTGCAGCACGGCGACGGCGTTGACCATCTTCGTCATCGACGCGATGCGGAACAGCGCATCCGGCTCCATGGTTCGACCCGTCGCCGGATCCGCGACGCCGACGCTGCCGGTGTAGACGGGTCCGTCGCGATCGGCCACCACCGCGACGGCGCCCGGCGCCGCTCCTGCCGCGACCGCCGCCGACAGCACCCGGTCGATCCGCTCTGCATTCACCGGCTCAGCCACCCTCCGTCCACGGCGAGCAGGTGCCCGCTGACGTAGTCCGAGGCCCTGGAGGCCAGGAAGACCGCCGGACCCGCCACGTCCGCCGGCGTGCCCCAGCGGCCGGCCGGGATCCGCGCCAGCAGCGCCGGATCCCCGATCGCCGGGCTCGGTCGCTCCGTCGCCACGTAGCCCGGTGCCAGGGCGTTGACCTGCACGTTGTGCTCCGCCCACTCGTTGGACAGCGCCCGCACCATGCCCAGCAGGGCGTGCTTGGACGCGGCGTAGGCGGCGCGGTCCACGCCGCCCTGCACGGACAGCAGGGACCCGACCATGAGCACCTTGCCACCCCCGCGGTCGATCATCGCGGCGCCGAGCGTGCGGGTGAGCAACCACGCCGCGTCGACGTTCACCGCGAAGTGCCGTTGCCACAGCGCGAAGTCGATCTCCTCGACGGGACGCCGGCTGATCGTCGCGGCGTTGTTCACGAGAACGTCGACCGGCCCGCGGTCGAGCAGCTCGCGGGCGCCGGACTCCACGCCGGCCCCGTCGCGCAGGTCCTGGACCCACGTCCCGCCGAGGGCCCCGGCGGAGGCGACCAGGGCGGCCGTGGCGTCCAGGTCGTCGTGGTGGCCGTGCAGCACCACCTCGGCGCCGGCGGCGGCGAGGGCCACCGCGATCGCGCGGCCGATCCCGCCGCGGGCGCCGGTGACCAGCGCCCGCCGACCGTCGAGGGAGAACGCCGCCGGGACGTCGGCCGCGTCCGGTGCGGACTGCGCTGCCATGGTGCCTCTTCCGCTCCTGGGTCGTCCGGGATCCGACGCGGGGACGGGGCGCCGGACCGCCGCGGGGACGGGGCCGGCGGCCCCGACCCCCGCGGCGGCTGGGTCAAGAGGCAGCCGGTTGCGGGACCGGCATGACCTTCACCGGGTTGCCGCCGCTGAAGAACTGGTCGAAGTAGCTGTCCGGCGTGGCGCGGCCGTCCGGCGACGTCGGGATGCACGTGCTGTCCACCGTCATCGAGGACCGGTACCACTGGTCCAGGTTGTCGGCCGTGATCTGCGGGACCGGGTAGAAGACGGTGTTGACCGCGAGCTTCTGGCCGGCGAGCTTGCGGGCGGCGACGAGGAAGGTCTCGTACGCGGCCGACGACGGCGACTGGTTCGTGGCCAGCGTCCCGATCTCCGGGTGCTGCTTCCACAGAGCCAGGAAGCTGCACTCGCCGGTGATCGAGTTGATCTTCGGCAGGGGCCGGCCGGCGCTCTGCAGGGCCTGCACCGCGGCGACGTCCTCGGCGCCGGCGTCGATGACGCCGTCGACCTTCTGCGGGTGGGTGGCCAGGAACTTGGACATCTCCGTCTTGGTGACCGACGGCGTCCACGCCCCCGCCACCTCGCCGAGGTGCTTGACGTCGGGATGGTCCTTCAGGGCGTCCCGGACGGCGATCTGCTCGGCGACGGCGAGCGGGACGCCGGGGATCCCGGCGATGGAGACCAGATTGCCCTTGCCGCCCATGCCCTCCAGCACGGCCTTCGCGCCGACGTACTCGGCCCAGTAGCCGTTCCAGCTGACGTTGATGGCGTCCGAGCAGTAGACGGGTGACTCGTCGGTCACCACGAGCACGTTCTTCGACCGTGCCGTCTTGAAGCTGTCGCACAGAGCCGTGGGGGAGCCGGGGATGCTGAAGATGACGGTGCAGCCCTGGCCGACGAGAGTGTTGAACTGCGACAGCTGCAGCGAGATGTTGTTGTCGGAGTTGGTCGACACCAGCGGCCCGGACGCGAGCCCGGCCTGCTGGTACAGCTTCACCTGACGCTCGAGCTCGGCGAGGTTGTCCTGCCGCCACTGGTTGCCCAGGTAGGAGTCGTTGAGGCAGAACTTCCACGGCGCCGGCGGCGGCGTCCAGTCGGCGTAGGGATCCGGGAACAGCTTGGCGAAGGTGTCGTACGAGCCGTAGTACTGCTGTGCACCCTTGGGAACCGCGGACAGGCCGACCTCGCCTCCCGACGGCGCGGACCCGGTGGCCGAGCTCGCCGTCCCGGTGGCCGCCGTGCCCGACGACGCGCCCGTACCCGTCGCGGACGACGCGGCGCCGGTGCCGGACCCGGCGGTCGCCGTCGCCGCGTCGGAGGTCGGCGCCGGACCCGACGCCGAACTCGACGCCGAACCGGAGGTGGTCGTGGCGCCGGAGGCGCAGGACACGGCCAACGCGGACGCCGCCACCAGCGTCAGCCACCGTTGCCAGGTGCGGGACCGACGTCCACTCCGACGTGCTGGCACCATCTCTTCTCCTCTGCCAGGGGCGCAACGCTGCACCACGGGGACGATAGGTGCGTGAGATTCGAAACGTCAAGGTTGTTCGAATATCTGTGCGTACCGGGGCTGAGGCGGACACCCTCCGATCGGTCCGGACCGTGGCCGACGTTCGGCGTCCGAGCGGTCGCGACCCGCATCAGCGTTGTCACGGTTAGCGAAAAACTGTTGACGATTCGAATCTGATGTGCTGATGTGGCGACACGTCCCGGCTCGGGCTGGGGCGGTCGAGTGCATCGTGGCCTCGCTCGCGCTCCGCGCCGTCGGCACACCGTGCACCCGGCCGCCCGACCTGACGATCGATCTCGTCCAGGACCCGAACCTCCGCCCGATGATGCGCGCGAAAGGTTTCCTCGATGCAGACCTCAGGTGTCCGTACCCGGCGATGGGTCCCGGTGGTCGCCGCCCTCGCCCTGCTGATCGGAGCCTGCGGGTCCGGAGGGGACTCCGCAGGTGGCTCCGCAGAGGTCGGTGTCAGCGCGGACACGATCCGGCTGGCCGCCTCGCAGACGCTGAGCGGACCGGGCGCGGCCAGCTGCGCGCCCAGCACCGACGCCGCGAAGTTGTGGTTCGACAAGGTCAACACGGACGGCGGGATCGCCGGTCGGAAGATCGACTTCGAGGTGCTCGACGACGGCTACGACCCGGCTCGCGCCCTGGCGAACGTGCGGACGTTCGAGAAGGACAAGTTCGCGATGGTGGGTGCCTGCGGGTCCGCGACCGCTGCGGCGATCTACAAGACGCTGAGCCAGAAGGGCATCCCGTTCCTGTTCCCGACCAACGGCGTCTCCGAGGTGGTCAAGCCGGCGTCGCCCGGCATCTTCCAGGTGCTTCCGCTGTACGAGGACCAGACGGCCTCGATGGTCCGCTACGGCTTCGAGAAGAGCGGCAAGGGCAGCATCTTCGTCGTGGTCAACCCGCTCGGCGCCTACCAGTCGGCCATCGACTCCGCCAAGAAGCAGGCCACCGACCTCGGCGGGACCTTCACCAACTCCGCCGTCGCCACCCTGGGCACCACGGACTACACGCCGATCGCCCTGCAGATCAAGCAGGCCAAGCCGGACTACGTGGTGATGAGCATGGGCGGGAGCGACTCGGCGAAGTTCGTCAATGCGCTGGTGGACCAGAACGCGGTGCCCGCCAAGGCGATCCTGGGCACCACCGCTTCGGTGGCGGGCTCGTTCCTGAGCTCGTACAACCCCGGCGCCGCGTCGAAGATCTTCTTCGGGTCGGCCATCCAGCTGCCCGCCGGCAAGGACGCCGACTGCACCAAGCTGCTGGCCGGGACGCCGGCCGTCGACGATCCGATCGCCCTGACCGGGTGCGCCTCGGCGCGGGCCATCACCACGGCGATCACCGAGACCAAGGACCTGACCCGGGCCAACCTGATGAAGACCATCGAGGGCTGGCAGAAGAAGGAGGTCGCGCCGGGGATCCTGGCGGAGCTCAGCTTCTCGTCGACCGATCACATCGGCATCAGCTCGCTGTTCATCGTCCAGCCGCAGGGCAGGGCCTTCAGGACCATCGCCACCTGTCCCTACGGCGAGGACGTCCAGTCGCAGGGCGCCTGCACCGCGGCTGCGTAGGCGGACCGGCGTGGGACTCCTGCTCTCGGCCGGGATCAGCGGCATCGCCGTCGGCCTGCTGTACGGGATGATCGGTTTCGCCATCGTGATGCTGTACAAGTCCACCGGCGTGGCCAACTTCGCGCAGGGCACGCTGGCGACCCTCGGCGGCTTCGTCTGCTGGGCGTCGATGACCGACCTCGGCCTGCCGCTGTGGGCGGCGATCGTGGTGGCGCTCGTCGCGTCCGCGGTGCTCGGCGTCGCCGTGTACTTCGTGGTGATCCGCCCCCGCCCGTCCGCCGGCAACCTGAACATCACCGTCCGCACGCTGGGCCTGTCGCTGCTGCTGCTGGCCGTCATGGAGTGGCGGTGGGGAGCCGGTGCGCCCTACCGCTTCCCGGCGATCGTCGAGGGCACCGGGGTGCAGGTCGCCGACTTCGTGGTGCCGGCGCAGTCGCTGCTCATCGCGGCGGTCGCCGCCGCCATCATGGGGACGCTCTGGGCGCTGTTCCGCTACAGCAACGTCGGCCTCAGCTTCCGCGCGATGGCGGAGCAACCGGACACGGCGCGGCTGCTGGGGTTGCCGGCCACCCGCCTCAGCGCGGCCACCTGGGCGATCAGTGCGGTCCTCGGCACCGTGGTGGCGATCCTGCTGGCACCCAGCTCCTTCCTGGCCCCGAGCACCATGGAGAGCTACCTGCTGTTCACCTTCACCGGCATCGTGCTCGGCGGCCTCACCAGCCTGCCCGGAGCGTTGCTCGGCAGCGTCATCGTCGGCGTGGTGTCGAACGTGACGATCGTGGCCCTCAGCCTGGAGGCCGGGGTCCTGGTCGTGTTCGCGCTGCTCCTGGTGGTCATGCTGCTGCGTCCCCAGGGACTCCTCGGCCGCCCGGAATCGGTCCGGCTGTGACCCCGCCGACCGCGCCGCCCGCGACCGGCGGCACCGCCCTGCGCCACCCGACCCGGCGACGGAGGACAACGTGATCATCGGTGACGCGAAGAACCGGACGCTGGTGCCCAGCGTCGCGATCGCCGGCGTGGTGACCGTCGCGGGACTCGCGCTGCCGCTCGACCCGGCGCTCCAGTACACCCTGATCGGCGCGCTGGCCTGGGCGATCGCCGCGATCGGGCTGGACGTCCTGGTCGGTTTCACCGGGCAGGTGTCCTTCGGGCAGGCGGCGTTCGTGGCCATCGGCGCCTACGCCACGTCCGCCTTCCGACTATCCATGGGCCTGCCGCTGGTGCTGGCCGTCGTGCTCGGTGTCGGTGTCACCGGCGTGATCGCCCTGGCCCTGGGCAGTGTCGTGGTCCGCTACCGCATCTTCGGCATCGCCACCGCCACCCTGTTCTTCGGTTACGTCGTGGTGACCGTGCTGACCGGCGACACCTTCAGCACCGTGTTCGGCGGCGCCAACGGCCTTGCCGTGCCGGAGTTCGCCGGGCTGGAGGCGGGCGGCAAGGGCTACCTGGCGGTCACCGGCGTCGTCCTGATCCTGGTCGTCGTCGCCACCTGCCTGCTCAACGACTCGCAGACCGGGCGGGCCTTCCGGATGGTCAAGACCAACGAGGCGGTCGCCGCGTCCGCGGGCATCCGGGTGCGGCAGGTGAAGATGATCTCCTTCGCCTACTGCTGCGTGCTGGCCGCGATCGCCGGAGTGCTCTACTCCGGCGTGGTCGGGTACCTGAGTCCCGAGGGGTTCGGCATCAAGCAGTCGGTGAACATCTTCGCCATGCTGGTGGTCGGCGGCGCCGGCACCGTCGGCGGTCCCATCCTCGGAGCCCTGCTGGTGACCATCCTCCCGGGCTACCTGTTGCGCGACGGCCACGTGTCCGCGGTCGTCTTCGCCGCCGTGCTGCTGGTGTTCCTGATCCTGCTGCCGGAGGGCATCTACGGGCTGGTGCACCGATGGGCGACGGTGCTCGGCAGGACGGTGCCCGGGCTGTCCGCGGCCGCGCTCCGATCCCGCAGCCGGTGGGCCACGGCCGGGCGGGCCGGCCCTCGCCCGCCGGCCGAAACCCCGCCCGACCGCCGGTCGAGCGGGTCCGACACGGGCGGGCTCGCCCTGGAGGTGGACGGCCTGCAGGTGCGGTTCGGCGACTTCGTCGCCCTGTCGCAGGTCGACGTGCGCATCGAGAGTGGGAGCGTGCACGCCATCGTGGGGCCGAACGGGGCCGGCAAGACCACGTTGCTCAACACGGTGTGCGGCCTGTACCTGCCGTCCCAGGGCGACATCCGCATCTTCGGTTCGTCGATCCGCGGGGTGAAGCCGCACCGGATCCGTGACCGAGGCGTCGTGCGGACCTTCCAGACGCCGGCGATCGTGCCGGATCTGGACGTGGTGGCCAACGTCAAGCTCGGTCTGGACACCGACCTGAAGGGGTCGTTGTGGACGGACCTGCTGGGCCCGCTGGCCACCGGGGGTCGGGAGCGGGTGCTCGAGTCCAGGGCACAGTGGGCACTGGATGCGGTGGGGATCGCCGCCCGCCGGCGCGGCATGCTGGCGCGGAACCTCGATCTCAGCGAGCAGAAGCGGGTCGAGCTGGCGCGCGGACTGGTCGGTCAAGGCCGCCTGCTGCTGCTGGACGAGCCGACGGCGGGGCTCTCCGCCGACGAGATGCAGGCGCTGGCTCAGACCCTGCGGCAGGTGCACCGCGACTTCGGGTTGACGATCATGGTGGTGTCCCACCACATCGGCTTCATCCGCGACATCGCCGACGCCATGACGGTCCTGGACTACGGCCGGGTCGTCGGCACCGGCACGCCGGACGACGTGCTGGCCCGCGCCGACATCGCTGCCACCTTCATGGGCGTCGAGACCGCCCCGCTGGCCGAGGCGGAGGACCTGTGACCGCGGGATCGCGCGCGGCAGCGTCTGCGGCGTTGCGCATCTCGAACCTGCGAGCCGGGTACGGCAAGGCCCGGGTGTTGCACGGCCTGGACCTGGCCGTCGAGCCCGGCGAGATGGTGGGTGTCGCGGGACCGAACGGCGTCGGCAAGTCGACGTTGCTCAAGGCCATCTCCGGCCTGATGCCGCGCATGGCGGACCGGATGGAGTTCGGCGGGGCGCCGTTGAAGCAGAGTCCGGTGGACGCCGTCGTCCAGGGCATCGCGCACGTACCCGAGGGCCGCCGCGTGCTCGCCGACCTGACCGTGGAGGAGAACCTGCGGATCGGTGGAATCGGTGGAAGGGTCCAGGATTTCGCCTCCGTGCGGCAGGGTGTCGTCGACCGGTTCCCGTCGATCGTCCCGCTGCTGCACCGCAAAGCCGGCCTGCTCAGCGGCGGCCAGCAACAGTTGGTCGCCATCGCGCGCGGGCTGGTGGCGCAGCCGCGGCTGTTGATGGTCGACGAGCTGAGCCTGGGGCTGTCACCGACCGCGGTGGCCAGTATCTCGGCAGCCACCGTGAGCAGCTGCCGGGAGCTCGGTGCATCGCTGCTGTGGGTCGACCAGAACCTGGCCATCCTCGGCAAGCACTGCGACCGCGTGATCCTGCTGCGGGACGGGGTTGCGGTCGACATAGATCCCCGGGACACCGGGGCCACCAATTCCGCCTACTTCTGACAGGCGAATTGTCGCAGACCTCTTGCAGATTCGAATATCAGGCTCTACGGTCGATCAGTCCGGCGCCTCGTCCGCGCCCGCTCCCTGCCCACCGGATCCGTCCCGGTGCTGTCCGCAGGACCCTCCGTCATCGTTGACATCCGCGAGGAGAAGCTCATGCACCCTGGACAGGTCACGCATCCTGGACAGATCACGCCGTCCGGCCCGAGGCGTGGCGGGCGGCGGCCGAACCGGACGGCCTCGCGGCACGGTCGCGGATGGGCCGCGGTGCTCGGCGCGGCGCTGCTCGCGACGGCCTGCAGCAGCGGCGCGACGACGTCCGGGGGCAGCTCGTCGGACTCGAGTGCGTCCGCCACGGTGGTCACCTCGTCGGCGTCGGCGTCGGCCGTGGCGAGCACCTCCGCCGGCGGTGCGAGCTCCACCGGGGCGACCGCCTCGTCCGGCGGTGCGAGCTCCGCCGGGGCGACCGCCTCCTCCGGTGGGGGATCGACCGGGTCCGCACCGGCCGGCTCCGGCTCCGCCGCAGCCGGAGGACTCGACGCCGTGCCGGCCGCGGCGCGCGACAACTACGCCGGCTTCGAGAACTTCGTCAAGCTCCTGCCCAACGGCTACGCGTCGTACAAGCCGCCGGCAGCGCCCTGGAAGTTCTGCCTGAGCGAGTCCTACACCGGCAATTCCTGGCGGCAGAACCACCTCGCGGAACTCCAGCGGTTGGTGAAGGGTCTGGCCGACACCGGCAAGGCCACCGGTGACCTCGTGGTGGCCGACTCGAACGGCAACACCGCGCTGCAGATCTCGCAGATCAACAACCTGGCTGGCCAGGGCTGCACCGTCATCGTCGCCCTGCCGGGGTCGGCCGACGCCACCTGCGACGCCATCGCCAAGGCCCGGGCTCGCGGCGTGCTGGTACTCACGTCCGATGCTCCCGCGAATTGCGCCGATGCCGTCAACGTGTCGTTCAACGGCTACACCGGCATGTATGCCGGAGCCGAAGCGGTGGCCAAGGCCATCGGCGGCAAGGGCGACGTCCTGGTCGTCACGGGTGTCCCGGGCGTGAGCGCGGAGGCCACCGAGCAGGCCGCGGTCGACGCGGTGGCCAAGAAGTATCCGGACATCAAGATCGTCGGGACGGTGGCCGGCAACTGGACACCGGCCGTGGCGCAGGCCGGTGTCGCCAAGTTCCTGTCCACGCACCAGGGCACGATCGACGGGGTCTTCGAGATGGGCGAGATGGGGGTAGGCACGGCCAGGGCGTTCCGTCAGGCCGGCCGCCCGGTGCCGGTGATGAATGCCGCCAGCGGCGAGTGCGCGGCGTTCGCCTACTGGAAGGCCAACCCCGACAAGGTGGCGTTCGCGGTGGTGCAGGCGCCCGAGGCGGCTGCGTACGAGACGTTCCACGTGGCGCTGCGGATGCTCAACGGCCAGCAGCCCGCGCTCAACACGCTGCTCTACCCGATCCCACGGGTGACCTCCGCGAACTTCGCCGACTTCTACCAGCCGTCATTCACCGAGGCCAGCACCTGCTACCCGCGGTCGCCCGACGGCCGGGCGGTGGCGGACAGCTACTTCGACCAGTTCTTCACCGGCGGTTCGCCGGTGTCCACCGAGCCGTCCAAGTGACGGCCGGAGCGCCTGGAGGGGACGACCGTTGTTCTACGACCCGCGGACCAGTGTCTCGGGGCTGCCGCACAGCCCGTTCAACTCGTGCTGCGTCCCGCGGCCCATCGGCTGGATCTCGACGCGCAGCCGCGCCGGTGTGAACAACCTGGCGCCGTTCAGCCAGTTCATGAACGTCACCTTCGACCCGCCGACGGTGCTGTTCAGCTCGTGCGGCACGCCGCAGACCGACACCGCCAACAACGCCATCGAGACCGGCGAGTTCGTGTGGAACATGGCCACCTACGACCAGCGCGACGACGTGGTGCGGTCCGCCGCCGTGTTCCCCCCGGACGTCGACGAGTTCGACGCACTCGGCATCCCGACGCTGCCCTCGACGTACGTGGCGCCGCCGCGCATCGCTGCGTCGCCGGTGCACTTCGAGTGCGTGGTGACGACCGTCCTGGACTTCCCCGGGCGGGTCCCGAAGGCCAGGGGGCAGCTCGTCCTCGGAGAGGTGATCGGTATCCACATCCGCGACGACGCGATCACCGCGGACGGGCGGCTGGACGTGCCGCGGCTTCGACCGCTGGCGCGACTCGGCTACCTGGATTACACGTCCGTGGAATCCCGGTTCGAGCTGACGGTCCCCGGCTACGACACCCTGTTCCACAACCCGGAGACGCTGCACGGGACTGTGCCCGATGGCGGCGGACGCCCGACCCTGGCGGGGAGCCCCGGGTGACGGACGGCGATCCGCCGGCCCTCCCGCTCCGATGGGACGGGGTGGCCGGCTGGGTCGGGCTGGCCGGCGACCGCGCCGGCGTCACCGAGCACGCCTGCTCGGGGGGTGTCCCGCGGTGGGCGGGTCTGCGCACGATCTTCCGGCTGGCGTCCATCACCAAGCTGCTCACGTCCGTGCTCGTGCTGCGCCAGGTCGAGTGCAGCCGGGTCGATCTCGACGAGCCGGTCCGGACCTATCTGCCGGACTTCGCGCGGCTGCCCGTGCTCGCCGGGTTCGACCCGGCGGGCGCTCCCGTCCTGCGGCCGCCCCGGACGGCCGCCACCGTGCGCCAGTTGCTCGCCCACACCTCCGGTGCGGCGTACGAGATCTGGAACCCGGACGCGTTCCGGTACCACACCTCGACCGGGACGCCGAGCGCCGCGACCGGCGATCGTCGAAGCCTCGGGTGCCCGCTCGTCGCCGACCCCGGCGCCGCGATCCACTACGGCACCGGCGCCGACTGGGCGGGTCTGCTCGTCGAGGCCGTCACCGGCAGCACCTTCGACGATCTCCTGCAGACCCAGATCTGCGAGCCGCTGGGCACCGTCGACATGACCACGGTGCTGGATACCGAGCAGGCCGGCCGCTGCCCCTCCGTCCGCCACCGGTCCGCCGACGGTCGGTGGAGCGAGACCGCCGTGGACTATCCGGTGGATCCCGACTTCCGGCCCGGTGGCGGATGTGTCTACGCCACCGCGGCCGATGTGCTGCTCGTCCTGCGGGCGTTGCTCTGCGGCGGCGCGCTGGGTGGGCGCAGGCTGCTGCGGCCGGAGTCGGTGCGCGAATTGACGGCGCCGCAGACCGGGCCGCTGCGGATACCGGTCATGCGGTCGTCCATCCCGTTCCTCAGCTGCGACGTGCCGTTCGGGCCGGAGTGGAGCTGGGGCCTCGGCGGGTGCGTCAACCACCGGGCGTTGCCGGGTCGGCGGTCCGCGGGCAGCTTCGGATGGGCCGGGCTCTACAACGGGTTCTTCTGGATCGACCCGACCGCGGACGTGGCGGCCGTCCTGTTCCTCAACCACCTGCCGTTCGTCGACGAGGTGGCACTGTCGGCGCTGGACTCCTTCGAGCGGGCGGTCTACCGCGGGCGTCGGCCGGAGAGGGCGACGGGCGCCGTCGCCGCGAGGGCGCCGGCGAGCCCGGCGCACCCGTCCCCGATGGCGCCGCAGGGGAGACGGTGACATCCGCCGGGCGGGCCCGCAGCGCGCCTTGGCAGGACGGCCTCGACGAGCTGTTGGCGTCCGCGGTCGAGCGCGGCGCGGTCCCCGGAGCCGTCGCGGTGGTGGCGGACGCCGACAGCGTGCTCTACCTGCGGGCCGTCGGCGTCGCCGACGGGCGCACCGGCCGCCCACTGGCGACCGACGCCGTCTTCCGCATCGCGTCGCAGACCAAGCTGGCGACGGCGCTGCTGGCGCTGACGCTGGTGGAGGACGGTGTCCTGGACCTCGCCGCACCGGTCCGGGACGTCCTGCCGGAGTTCGGCAGCCGCGGCGTCCTGACCGGCTTCGCCGGACGGGCGCCGGTCCTGGAGCAGACCCGCCGCACCGCCACGGTGCGCGACCTGCTCACCCACACCTCGGGACTCGGGTACGACACCTGGCACCCGGGACTGCGCCGCTTCCACGAGACGAACCGGCTGCCCGGCCTCGGTTCCGGGCTCCGGCACTGCCTCGACGCGCCGCTGGTCGCGCAGCCGACGGAGAGCTTCCACTACGGCACCAGCATGGACTGGCTCGGTCTGGTGCTGGAGCGGCTCACCGGCCGGTCCATCGACGCGCTGCTGCACGAGCGACTGTTCGATCCGCTCGGGATGCGCGACACCTGGTGCTGGATCAAGGACGACGCGGCCGCCCTGGCCCGGACCGCTGCCGTGCACGTCCGTCTCGCGGACGGTGGTTGGCTCGCGACCGACGCGGACTACTGGTCGCCCGGGGTGCGACGACCGGAGTTCCTCCCGGCCGGACATTGTCTGTATGCCACGGCGGTCAACTTCCTCGCGCTGCAGCAGCTGTTGCTCGGTGGCGGTCAGCGCGGCGCGGTGCGCATGCTGCCGCGGGACCGGGTGGACGCCCTGTTCACCAACGGCATCGGCGGTCTCGACGTCGGCCGGATTCCCACGGCGGATCCGGCCGCGAGCGCGCCGATGGACCTGCGGGGCTGGAAATGGAGCCTCGGCCTGCTGGTCAACCCGATCGAGCGGGCGGGTCTGCGATCGGCCTGGAGTGCCGGCTGGGCAGGCGGTTTCAACACCTTCTACTGGGTCGACCGGACGCGCGGGGTGACCGCGGCGCTCTACACGGCGACCCTGCCGTTCTACGACCCGGCGGTCCTGGACCTGTACGACCGCTTCGAGAGGGCGGTGTGTGCGGCACATCCCGTCGAGACAGATTCGAATCCTTGACCAATCTGCGAATCGATGCCAGAGTCGAGCTCGTCGATCACTGTGGAGGAGGCCTGCACCCATGCAGCCTGCGTTCCGGATCCTGGCCACGCGCATCGGTTTCCCGGAGGGGCCGGTCTGGTTGCCGGACGGTCGCCTCCTGGTGACCAGCATGTCCCGCGGACTGGTGTACAGCATCGACCCGGCTGCGGCGGACCCGTCCACGGCCGTCCTAGGCCAGGTCGAGACCGGCGGTGGCCCCAACGGTCTCGCCGCCGACGGGGCGGGCCGGGTGTACGTCGCCCAGAACGAGAACGCCACGATGCAGAGCCCGTCGCCGCGCCCGGTGCAGGCGGGGCTGCAGATCATCGACGGCGACGAGGTGACCGACGTGCCGCTGCCCGACAGCCACGCACCCAACGATCTCGTCGTCGGTCCCGACGGGGCGCTCTGGTTCACCGACCCGGGGACCAGTCGCCGGCCGAGCGCGTTCCCGCCCCGTGTCCGGCGCTGGGAGCCGGAGACCGGACGGGTCACCACCGTCTCCGACGACCTGCTGTTCCCCAACGGGCTGGCCTTCCCCGCCGACGGCTCCGCTCTGTTCGTCGCGGACTCGCGGCGCCACGAGATCGTCCGTTTCCGGCGCGACGGCGACCGTCTGGTCGACCGCAGCGTCTTCGCCCGGGTGGACGGGGCCGGACCGGACGGCGTGGCGTTCGACCGGGACGGCCGGCTCTACATCGCCGCTTTCGAGTCCGACGACGTGGTGGTGCTGGACACCGACGGCACCGTCGCCGACCGGTTGTCGACGGGGGAGCGGTCGCGACCGACCAACGTCTGCTTCGCCGGCGACGGCCTGACGACCCTCGTGGTCACCCTGGCCGTCGGCGGCCGGGTGGTGGCGATGGACGGGTTCTCCGGCTTGCCGGTCTGACCGCCTGCACCGACCTCCTGCCGCGAACGGAGCTCCCGTGATCATCGACGCCCACCATCACCTGTGGGACCGGTCCCGTGCCCGGTACCCGTTCCTGTCGGGCGTACCCGAGATCGATCGCGACGTCGACATGACCGACCTGCGGCCGCTCCTGCAGCGCTGCGGCGTCGACCGGACGGTCGTCGTCCAGGGCGTCGACAGCGACGCCGACACCGACTTCCTGTTCGAGCAGGCGGCCGGCAACGCCGAGATCGCGGCCGTGGTGGCCTGGGTGCCACTGGACCGGCCGGAAGAGGCAGCGCGGCGCCTGGACGAACTCGCGGTGCACCCGTCCTTCGCCGGCATCCGCGCCGGCATCAACTGGCAGCCCGATCCGGAGTGGATCCTGCGCCCCGACGTGTCCGAGGGGCTGGAACTGCTGGCGGACCGGGACATCCCGTTCGACCTGGTCTCCGTCCGGCGCCGGCACCTGGAGCTGGTGCCCGAGCTGGTCGAGCGGCATCCCCGGTTGCGCGTCGTCATCGACCACATCTCCAAGCCGCCGGTCGGGAAGCCGGACCGGGAACCGTGGTGGACCAACCTGGTCCGGGCGGCCCGGTACGACACGGTCCACGCCAAGCTGTCCGGCATCTTTCCCGCCCGCCCACCGATGGACCAGTGGACGGTGACGGACCTGCAACCCTTCGTCGACCACGCCGTCGAGGCGTTCGGCACCTCGCGGCTGATGTGGGGCAGCGACTGGCCGATCGTGGACCTGGCGGGCGGGTACGAGCGGATGTTCGACGCGCTGCTGTCCGTCTTCGAGCAGTGGCCGGCCGCCGACCGCGGCGCCGTGCTCGGCGGCACGGCGGCACGGTTCTACGGCATTCCCGCGGCGGTGACGGCGTGAGCCCCACGGCACGCGGGGTGGCCGTGGTCGGCGCCTCGGAGAACGGCATCCCGTGGACGGAGTGGCTGCTGGGCAGCCTGGCCAAGCACGGCCACACCGGACCCGTGTGGATGGTCAATCCACGCCGGGCGGCCGTCCACGGCCGTGCCACGGTGCCGGACGTCGCGTCGTTGCCGGGCGTGCCGGAGGTCGCCGCCGTGATGACCGGCGCCGACGTCGCCGTCGCGCAGATCGAGCAGCTGGTCGACCTGGGCTGTCGCCGGATCATGGTGGTCTCCAACGGCTTCGCCGAGCTGGGCACGGCGGACGGCCGGCGTCGCGAGGACCGGCTCCGCGCGCTGTGCGCCGGCCGGGACGTGCTCCTGGTGGGGCCCAACTGCGTCGGGTTCGCCTTCTTCCACGAGCAGTTGTGCGCCATCTCGCAGCCCGTGCCGCACGGACTGGTCGCCGGGGACGTCTCGATCGCCAGCCAGAGCGGGGGACTGACCGGCGCCACGCTCGGGGCGGTGCACCGCCAGGGACTCGGCGTGGACGCCGCCTTCTCGCTCGGCAACGGAGCCGTCTTCGGGATCACCGAAGCGCTGGAGGCGCTGGTCGCCAGGCCGACGACCTCGGTGGTGCTCGGCGTGGTCGAGTCGATCCGGGACCGGGCGGGTGTCGAACGGGCCGCGGCAGCGGCCCGGGACTCCGGCAAGACGATCGCCCTGCTGTTACTCGGCGCCTCGGCCGGTGGGCGGCAGGTCGCCCAGTCGCACACCGGAGCGATCGTCGGTCAGCAGCGGCTCACCGCCGCCTGGCTGCACTCGCTGGGTGTGGTGACCGTCGGCGGCGTCGAGGAACTCGGGCGCGTCGCCGCTCTGGGTCGCCTGCTCGGCCCGGGCGGCAGCGCGGGTGCCTTCGTGGCGACCGTCTCCGGCGGCGGCGCCGGACTCACCGCGGACCTGGCGGCCCGGCACCGCGTCCCGATGGCGGAACCGGCGCCGGGCACCGTGGACCGGCTCCGCGCCGCGCTGCCGGCCGGCGGCTACGTGGGCAACCCGATCGACATCAGCACCGGGGACGCGGCCGCGGTGTACGACGCGCTGGGCGACGATCCGGGCGTGCGGTACCTGATCGAGCCGTGGGCGCTGCCGTGGCCGACGGAGAGTCCCGAGTACCACTGGCAGCGCGCGGCCATGGGGCGGCTGGCCGACATGTCGGAACGGACCGGGATGCCGGTGCTGGTCTCCAGCCTCTTCTCACAACCGGTCTCGCCGTGGATGGCGGCCTTCGCCGAGGGCACCGGTCTGGAGGTCAGCGCGGATCTCGAGCTCACGCTGGCGGCCCTGGGCAGGTTGTCGCCCGGGCGGCCGCTGGACGGTGATCTCGTCCCGGCCGGTGGCGCGACGGACGCCGCGGGGGCCGGCCACTCGTCCGCCGTCGTCACCGAGGCACAGGCCAGGCAGTTGCTCGCGGCCGCGGGCGTCCCGGTGGTCCGCGGCGCGGAAGGCGCCGACGTGGAGGCGGTGGTGGCGCTCTCGGCCGGACTCACGGCACCGTTCGCCGTCAAGGTCTCCACGGACACGGTGGGGCACAAGGAGCGGATCGGCGGCGTGGTGCTGGGGGTCCCCGACGCGGACGGTGTGCGGGACGCCTGCCGGCAGATCCGGACCAACGCCGTCGCGGCCGGCGTCGATCCGGGCGCGGTCCGGTTCCTGGTCACCGAGATGGTCAGCGGATCGGAGCTTCTCGTGGGCGTGCAGCGGGATCCGGTCGCGGGTCCGTGCCTCACCGTCGCGGTCGGCGGCTGGGCGGCCGAGGCGGGCGCCGTCTTCGGCACGGTGCCCCTCCCGGCCGACTGGACGGAGCTGTCCCGCCGGCTGGACGTCTGGGGCCTGCGGCGCCTGCTCGGCGAGGACCGGGCGGCCGGTCTGCTGACCGTGCTCGAGGCGGTGGCCACCGCGGCCACCGGCCCGCTGTCGGCCTACCGTGAGATCGAGATCAACCCGGTGATGCTGACGAGCCGCGGGCCCGTGGTGGTCGATGCGTTGTTGACGCGATGATCGCCGCCATAATTCGAAACTCGTTGACGATTCGAAACTCCGACGTTAGCCTCGGCGACGAGATCCACTCGACTCAGCGGGGAGCGGGGATGGCACTGACCGCCGCACGGCGCCGGCACGGGGACGCTCTGCGACCACCCGCGTCCGCGCGGCGCTGTCGCCCGCCGCTCCGGCGTGGCCTCGTCGCCGCATCGATCCCTGGGTCCTGGGAGCGTCCGTCCTCACCACTGCGCCCCGCGAGCGTCCGCGGGTCCCTGTCCGCACCCTGGCGTCCCGACCCGCGGCCGCCCGTGTTCCTGTGCCCGTCCGTCCCCGGAAAGAGGTAGCCCCTTGTCCACCACCGCAGTGATCGCAGGCATCGGCGAGTCGAAGCTGGGCAAGGTGCCCGAGATGTCGGCACTCGGCATCACCGTCGACGCCGCGCTGAAGGCGATCGACGACGCCGGCCTCCAGGTCCAGGACATCGACGGGTTGCTGCTGCACCCCGCCTTCCACGTCTCGCCCCGGTACCACATCATCGTCGCCGAGACCCTGGGGCTGTACGTCAAGACCATGGCCGACACGACGATGATGGGTGGCGCGTCCTACGGTGCGGCCCTCGAGCGCGCGAAGTTCGCGGTGGAGAGCGGGTTGTGCCGCAACGTGCTGATCGTGGGCGGCGAGAAGCTGGCCACCGGCCACGTCAGCGGCTCCGCCATGATGGCGTCCGTCGGCGCCCACAATCTCGACTACGAGTACCCGTTCGCCGCCACCATCCCGGCGTACTACGGCCTCCTGGCGCAGCGCTACCTGCACGACTACGGGGCCACCGACGCGGATCTGGCAGCGGTGGCGGTCGCGACCCGCAAGCACGCCGCCCTCAACCCCGGCGCGACCATGCGCATGCCGATCACGGTCGACGACGTGCTGGCCTCGCCGGTGATCTCGAGCCCGCTCCACCGGCTCGACTGCTCCCTGGTGTCCGACGGGGCTGCCGCCTACGTCGTGTCCGCTCAGGGCACCAGCAAGGATCCCCGCCGTGAGATCTCGATGCTGGGCATCGGGCAGGCGCAGTCGTACTACCACATGGGGCAGCTCGCCGAGGGCAAGGGCGACCACGATCTGGTGCGGACCGTCGTGGACGTCGCGGGCAAGCGGGCCTACGAGCAGGCCGGTCTCGGGCCGGGTGACATGGACCTGGCCAACATCTACGACAGCTTCACCATCACCGTGGTGGTCCAGCTCGAGGACCTCGGCTTCTGCGGCCGCGGTGAGGCCGGCGCGTTCGTGACGGACGGCAACATCGACCCGGGTGGGAAGCTGCCGGTCAACACCCACGGCGGGCTGCTCAGCAACGCGCACCCCGGAGCCTGCGGCGGCATGCTCGGCTTCACCGAGGCCGTCCGCCAGCTCCGCGGCGAGGCCGAGGGCCGGCAGGTCGCCGACGCCCGTGCCGCCATGGTGACCTCGGCCAGCGCGGTGG
Organism: Nakamurella endophytica; assembly: GCF_014646215.1. GTDB lineage: Bacteria > Actinomycetota > Actinomycetes > Mycobacteriales > Nakamurellaceae > Nakamurella > Nakamurella endophytica. The sequence goes on along the minus strand of NZ_BMNA01000002.1, from coordinate 649,102 downwards.
CCTCCAACTTCTCCGTCAGCATCCTCGGTGCCTCGGCCTAGGAAAGGGATCTCCATGGCGCACATCACCCGACCGCTGCCCACGATCACGCAGGACTCCCAGGAGTTCTGGGCCTCCACGCACGACCACGCGATGAAGCTGCAGCGCTGTGACCGCTGCGGTCGGTTCTGGTACTACCCAGGACCGGTGTGCCACTACTGCGGCTCCACGGCGTTCACCTGGACCCCGGTCAGCGGCAAGGGCACGATCTACAGCTACAGCCTGCTCGAGCGCGCGCGTGGCAACCCCTTCGAGGGCGACGTGCCGATCGCGATCATCCTGGTCCGGCTCGAGGAGGGGCCGGTCATGATGTCGAACCTCGTCGACTACGGGGACGGCGACCTGGCCGTCGACGCCGCCGTGGAGGTGACCTACGAGGACGTCACCGACGAGGTGACCCTCCCGGTGTTCCGGCCCGCCGCCAGGTGAGCGTCCACGTCGCCTCCCTAGCGGCGATCCGCACCGGCACGGACAGCCGCGTGCCACGCGGCGAGTCGGTCGGGGCGCTGCTGCGGCGGGTGACGGCGGAGACCCCCGACCGCACCGCGCTCGTCGACGGTGCACCCGGCGCACGCCGGCGCTGGACCTACGCCGAGCTGCTCGACGGCGCCCAGGGTGTGGCCAGGGCCCTGCTGCGGTGCTGCCGGCCCGGTGACCGGGTCGCCGTGTGGGCCCCGACCATTCCGGAGTTCGTGGTCGCCGAGTACGGCATCGCCCTTGCCGGCATGATCATGGTGACGATCAACCCGGCGTTCCGCGCGCCCGAGGCCCGGTTCGTGCTGGAGGACGCCGGTGTGGCCGCCTGCCTGACGGTGCAGGACTTCCGCGGCCACCGGCTGCTGGAGATGGCGACCGCGCTGGAAAGTGAGCTCGAGGAGCTCCGCACGGTGGTCGATCTCGAGCACGCCGAGCTCTTCCTGGCCGCTGCCGATCCCGCCGCGGTGCTGCCCGAGGTCGACCCGGGCTCACCCGCGATGATCCTCTACACGTCCGGGACCACCGGCGTGCCGAAGGGCGCGCTGCTGGCGCACGCCTGCGTCACCGACAACGTCACCGACGGGGCGGCGAACATCGCCGGTCGCTCGGCGGACCGCACGGTGTGGTTGGCGCTGCTGCCGATGTTCCACCTCGCCGGGTGCGTGGTGGCCGCGCTCGGCACGGCGACGCTGCACGGCACCCTGGTGACCGTGCCGCGGTTCGACGCCCGCGCCGTCCTGGATCTGGTCGAGCAGGAGCGGGTGTCGACCATGAACATCGTGCCCACGTTGATGTGGGCCCTGCTGCGGCATCCCGACCTGCCGGACGTCGACATCTCGGCGATCCACTCCGTCATGCTCGGCGGCGCGACGATCCCACCGGAACTGGCGCGTCGGGTCCGCGACCGCGGCATCGTGCCGATCGTCGGCTACGGGCTGACGGAGGCGCCGATGGTGTCGGCCACCAGCGACGGTGACAGTGACCGCGACCTGGTGGAGACCATCGGCCGGGCGCTGCCGCACGTGGCGGTGCGGATCGCCGACCCCGAGAACGACGCACCGCGCGGGATCGGTGAGATCGGTGAGATCCAGACGCGCGGACGGCACACGTTCCTGGGGTACTGGAGACGTCCCACCGCGACGGACGCCGCGTACGCCGCCGATGGCTGGTTCAAGACCGGTGATCTCGGTGTGATGGACGACCGCGGGGTGCTGTCGATGGCCGGACGGGCCAAGGACATGATCATCCGTGGCGGGGAGAACGTCTATCCCCGGGAGATCGAGGACCATCTCGTCCAGCTGCCCGATGTCCTGGAGGCGGCGGTCGTCGGCCTGCCCGACGAGTACTACGGCGAGGTGGTCGCCGCCTTCGTCCGTCCGGCGCCGGGCATCCGCCCCGTCCGCGAACTCGCCGAGGTGCTCTCCCGCGACCTGACCGGCTACAAGGTGCCGTCCCGCTGGTTCCTGGTCGACCGGTTCCCGACCACCGAGTCCGGCAAGGTCCAGAAGTTCGCCCTGGTCGAGGCATGGCGCTCCGGCCGGTACGCCGAGGAGGCGGTGTGACTCTCCCGGACATCGACGAGTTGCGGGAGCGGCTGGTCGGACACCCGTTCCCCGGCGGCAGCTTCCGGGTCGCCGAGTACGAACGCTGGCTCTCCCACGATGCCATGCGGTCGCCGGCGCTCGCCGCGCCGCTGCTGCACCCCGTCTGGATCCTGCTCGGCGCACTGCGCGGCATGGGCATCTCGATCGACGAGCTGACCGGACTGGCCGGTGCCGGAGCGCACGATGGAACCGTGTTCGGCGAGACCGAGATGGAGCAGCGCCGCCCGCTGCGCGCGGACGTGGAGTACACGGTGCGCGGTGGCGTGGCGGACCTGGTGCGTCGCGTCGGGCGGCGCGCCGGAACCATGGACCTGTTGACCTTCCGGCTGGAGATCGTCGAACCGACGGGTGAGGTGGCCGCCGTGTCCTCGCAGACGTTCGTCTTCCCGAGGCGGGACGCCGATGCGTGACCTCTACGTCGGCGAGCGGCTGCCCGAACTCCGGCTGACCGTCGAGCTCGGTGCCATGAAGGTGTTCTCGGTGCTCATGGCGGACCCGAACCCGATCCACTTCGACCCGGCGCACACCGCGGCGCTGGGTCTCGGGGACCGGCCGGTGAACCAGGGGACCCTCACGCTCTCGTACCCGGTCGACGCCCTGCTGGCCGTCCTCGACGACCCGGCGCGGATCCGCCGGGTTCGTTGTCGGTTCGCCGGCAGCGTGGTCGCGGACGACGTCGTGACGGCCGGCGGCGAGGTGACGGCGCGTCACCCGACGGGCGCGACGGTGTCGATCTGGCTCGATGTCGAGGGTCGTGGCCGGGTGCTGACCGGGGAAGTCGATGTCGACCTCTCCTGACCCGCGACCCCGCCCGGATGCCCGGTCCGGCGGACCCGCTGCGGCAAGGCCGCCACGCCCGGGATCCGCGACGCAGGACGGAGGACGCAGGTGACCGACGCGGTGCGGCGGGTCGCGGTGGTCGGCTCCGGGTACATGGGCGGCGGCATCGCGCAGGTCCTCGCCGGCGTCGGTCTCGACGTGGTGCTCGGAGACGTCGACGTCCGGACGGCCAGCGCGGCGCGGCAGCGATTGGTCGACCAGGCGGGGGCCTTCGAGCGGGACGGCCTATTCCCGCCCGGCGCGGCCGAGCGCATCGGTGCGCGGCTGTCCGCGGCGGACTCCATCGAGTCCGCCGTCGCGGACGCGGACTACGTGACCGAGGCGGTGCCGGAGGATCGCGACGTCAAGACGGCTGCGTTGCAGGCGATCTCGGCCGCCGCACGCCCGGACGCGGTGATCGGCAGCAACACCTCCGCCATCCCGATCGGCGAGCTGGCGCGCTCGGTGCGGTACCCGGAGCGGTTCCTCGGCGTGCACTGGATGAATCCGGCACCGTTCGTCCCGGGGGTCGAGCTCATCCCCACCCCGGCCACCCGGCCCGAGGCGCTGGACCGGGCCGAGGCGCTGGTCCGGGCGGCCGGCAAGGTGCCGGCCAGGATCGCCGACTCGCCGGGGTTCGTCGCGAACCGGCTGCAGTTCGCCCTCTTCCGCGAGGCCGCGCGGATGGTGGAGGAAGGACTCGTCGAAGCGCACCAGGTGGACGTCGTGGTGGCCAACGCCTTCGGGTTCCGGCTGCCGTTCTTCGGCCCTTTCGCGATCGCCGACATGGCGGGTCTGGACGTGTACGCGGCGTCCTACGAATCGCTGCAGAAGGCCTACGGCGAGCGGCTCGGCGCACCGGAGTCGCTGCGCCGGCTGGTCGACGACGGACATCTGGGACTCAAGTCCGGTGGCGGCTTCCTGGACATCGACCCGGAGCAGGCGGCGGCGCTGACCGCCTACCGGGACCGCGCCTACGCCGCCCTGAGCCGGCTCCGCGCCGAACTCGGCCCGCCACCGGGCCTGCCGCGATGACCGGCGTGCAACCGCGTCCCGCCGACTGGGAGCGATCGTTGCCCGCCGCCCGCCCGGTGCCCGCGGACCGGGTGCAGCGGGCACTGGGCGCCGCGCGCCGGCTGGTGGTGCTGGACGACGACCCGACCGGCACCCAGACGGTCCGCGACCTGCCCGTGCTGACCCGCTGGGGCACGGACGACATCCGCTGGGCGCTGCGGCAGCAGACCGCGGGCTTCTTCGTCCTGACCAACACGCGCAGCCTGTCGGCCCAGGCCGCGGCGGACCGGAACCGCGAGGTGGCGACCGCCTGCCTCACCGCCGCCACCGCGGAAGGGGTGTCGGTGGCCTTCGCCAGCCGCGGCGACTCCACGCTCCGCGGCCACTTCCCGCTGGAGACCGACGTCCTCGCCGAGGTGATGGCCCGGTACGACGGGCCGGTGGACGCCGTCCTGCTGGCGCCCGCCTATGTCGACGCCGGACGCGTGACGGTCGACGGGATCCACTGGCTGCGTTCCGCGGCGGGGTTGACGCCGGTGGCGGACGGGGAGTTCGCACGGGACGCGACCTTCGGATACCGGTCGTCGCGGCTGGCGGAGTGGGTCGAGGAGAAGTCGGGCGGCCGGGTGGCGGCGTCGGACGTCGCCGGCATCCCGGTGACTACCCTGCGGGCCGCGGCCCCGGCGGAGGTGGCGTCCCGGCTCGGATCCGCCCGCGGAGGTCGGGTCGTCGTGCTGGACGCCGTGGTGGACGACGACCTGCGCGCCGCGGTCCTCGGCGTTCTCGAGGCGGAAACGGCAGGCGCCCGCTTCCTGTACCGGGTCGGACCGTCCTTCGTGCGGGCCAGGGCGGGACAGGACGCCCACCCGCCGCTGTCCGGCTCGGAGCTCGCCGAGCTGGTCCTGCGGGATCGGCACGGGCTCGTCGTGGTCGGCTCGCACGTCGGGTTGACCAGCCGGCAGCTGGCCCGGCTGCGGGAGCGCAGGCCCGTCGTGCACGTCGAGATGGACGTGGCCACGACCGTCGACCCGGCGTCCGCGGACGGTCACCTGGCCGCCGTCGTGGACCGTGCCGTCTCGGCCCTGGCCACGCACACGGTCGTGGTGGCGACCAGCCGCACCCTGGTCACCGGCGCCGGCCCTGCCGAGAGCCTGTCGCTCGCCGGGCGGGTCAGCGCCGCACTCACCCTGGCCACCGCCCGGATCGTCGCAGCCGCACGCCCGGCCTACGTCGTCGCCAAGGGCGGGATCACCTCGTCCGACATCGCCACCGGTGCGCTGGGGATCCACCGGGCGTGGGTGCGCGGAACCCTGCTGCCGGGCATCGTGTCGCTGTGGCAGGCCGTGGACGGTCCGGCCTCCGGACTGGCGTACGTGGTGTTCGCTGGCAACGTCGGGGACGACGAGTCCCTGGCCACCGTCGTGCAACGACTGGAGGGCTCATGACACGTGTGGGCGTCATCGGTCTCGGGGCGATGGGGCTGCCGATGGCCCGGCGATTGAGCGACACCGGCTTCCAGGTCGTCGGTTTCGACCCGTCCGGGGACCGGCGGGCGCTCGCCGGATCGGGCGGTGTCCCGGCGGTGGCGACCGCTGCCGCGGCCGGGGACGCGGACGTCCTGCTGCTCGCCGTCCGCGACGGGGCCCAGGCAGAGCAGGCGCTGTTCGGACCGGACGGCGCAGCGCAGGCCCTGCCGGCGCGGGCCACCGTCGTGCTCACCAGCACGATCGGCAGCACGTCGACCGGAGCCCTGGCGGAACGGATCGCCACGTCCGGGCGGCGGTTCGTCGACGCGCCGGTCAGCGGGGGACCGACCCGGGCCGGGTCCGGCGACCTCCTCGTCCTGGTCGGCGGCGCTCCGGACGACGTCCGGGCAGCGGAGCCGGTGCTGCAGGCGCTCGCCTCGACGCTGACCGTGGTGGGGTCGCGTCCCGGTGACGGGCAGCTGGTCAAGGTCATCAACCAGCTGCTGGCTGGCGTCCACATCGCGGCCGCCGCGGAGGCCGTCGCGCTGGCCCGTGGCGCCGGCCTGGATCCGGCGGTGGTGGTGGACGTGCTGTCGGCCGGTGCCGCGGGTTCCTTCATGCTGCGCGACCGCGGACCGCGGATGCTCGAGCAGTACGGGGGATCAGCGGCGCCGGAGGTCCGGTCGCGCGTCGACATCTTCGTCAAGGACATGGCCCTGGTGGCCGAGTTGGCCCGGGACCGGCACGTTCCCGTGCCGCTGGCGGCGGCGGCGCAACAGCTGTACCTGCTCGCGGAGGCGGCCGGGCTGGGCGCCGAGGACGACTCCAGCGTGGTCACCGTGCTGTCGCCGGCAGATCGGTCGGCGCCCTCGTGAGCGTCGCCGTCCCGCCAGACCGATCGCATCACCGCCCGGTACCACCCACGTCCTGCAGGAGCCAGGTGTGAAGATCGTGATCACCGGCGGCGCCGGCTTCCTGGGTGGCGCGCTGGCCCGGCGGCTGCTGGACGCCGGCACCTGCGCGGTCGGCGGCGTCGACGCCGAGGTCACCGAGCTGGTGCTCGCGGACGTCCACCCGCCGGCCTCGGACCTGGGGGAGGACCCGCGGGTCACGGTGTCGACGGGACCGCTCGGTGACGACACCGGCCTGCTCGCCGGCGCAGGTCTGGTGTTCCACCTCGCCGGTGTGGTCAGCTCGGCCGCCGAGGCCGACTTCGACCTGGGTATGCGCACCAACGTCGACGGCCTGCGCTGGGTCCTGGAGCGGTGCCGCGCGGAACCGGCGCCACCGGTGCTGGTGTTCACCAGCTCGCTCGCGGTCTACGGGAGCGATCCGGCGATGGCACCGGTCACCGCGGTCGACGACGACACGCTGCCGCGGCCGCAGAGCAGCTACGGGGTCCAGAAGTTCATCGGCGAACAGCTGGTTGCGGACTACACGCGCAAGGGCTTCGTGCGCGGTCGGTCGGTGCGGTTGATGACCGTGGTGGTCCGTCCCGGCCGCCCCAACGCCGCAGCGTCCAGCTTCCTGTCCGGCATCGTGCGCGAGCCGCTCGCCGGTGAACGGGCGACGTGCCCGGTGCCGCCGGACACACCGGTGGCGCTCTCCTCGCCGGCGCGCACCCTGGACGGGATCCTGCGGGCGGCCGCAGTCGACGACAGCTCGTGGGGCAGCACGACCGCGATGAACCTGCCGGCCCTGACCACGACGCCCCGGGAGATGGTCGAGGCGCTCGACCGGGTCGCCGACGGCCGTCCCAGCGAGCTGGTGGACTGGCGGGACGACCCGGCCGTCGGTGCCATCGTCCGCGCCTGGCCGGCACGCTTCGAGACCGCCCGCGCCCGGGCGCTGGGCCTGCAACCGGAGCAGCGTTTCGAGGACATCGTCCGGGCCTATCTGGACGAGGTCCGGTGACCGCGCGCGCCGATGCCGGGGCCGCCGGCGGGACGGCAGGTTGAGGTGCTGGATCTGGGGTGCATCGCCGACGACGTCACCGGTGCCACGGATGTGGCGACAGCGCTGGTCGGCGCCGGCTTCCGCACGGAGGTCCGGTTCGGGGTGCCCGCCGGTGGCGCCGACGTGCCCGGCGACGTCGACGCGACGGTGGTGGCGCTCAAGTCGCGCACCGCGCCCGTCGACGACGCGGTGCGGCAGAGCCGGGCGGCGCTCGCCTGGCTGCGTGCGGCGGGGGCCGGCCGCTTCTACGTCAAGTACTGCTCGACGTTCGACTCGACGCCGCGGGGCAACATCGGGCCTGTCGTCGACGCCCTGCTGGCCGACCTCGATGCACCGGTCACGGTCGTCGTCCCGGCATTCCCGGCGGGCGGCCGCACGGTCTACCGCGGACACCTGTTCGTGTTCGACCAGCTGCTCGCCGACAGCTCGATGCGACATCACCCGCTGACGCCCATGACGGAGTCGAGCGTCGTCCGGCTGCTCGCACCGCAGACCCGCCACCGGGTGGGCCTGGTGCCCCTGACCACGGTGCACCGTGGTGCAGCCGCGGTACGAGACCTTCTGCAGGGCGCCGCGGCTCGCACCCTGTTCGTCGTGGATGTCGTGGAGGACGGCGATCTCGCGACGATCGCCGCCGCGATCGACGACCTGCCGCTGGTCACCGGAGGGTCCGGGCTGGCCGCGGCGTTGCGGCCTCGCACGCCGCGGTCCTCCGATGGTATCCGTTGCCTGGACGTCGTTCCCGGCCGGCGTGCGGTGCTCGTCGGCAGCCTGTCGGACACGACGGGACGACAGCTGCGGCACGCCCGTGAGCGACTGCCCGTCGTGGACCTCGAGCCGTCGGCCGTGACGGGTGACGTTCGCGGTTGGGCCTTCGCTGCCGCGGAGCGAGCTGCGGCCTGGTGGCGCGAGAGCCCGGACCGTCCCGTGCTGTTCTCGTCGGTGGATGTCGGTGACCTGTCGGCGGATGTCGTCGAGGCGGCGTTCGGCCAGCTGGCGGTCGCGCTGCGGGCGCGAGGTGCCCGCCAGTTCGTGCTGGCCGGTGGGGAGACCTCCGGCGCCGTCGTGGCCGCGCTCGGGGTGTCGCGGCTGTCCATCGGTCCGGAGCTGGCGCCCGGCGTGGCCTGGGGTACGGCCGACTCCGTCGCGGGGCCTCTCGACCTGGTGCTGAAGTCGGGCAATTTCGGCGGTGACGACCTGTTCACCGCCGCGTGGCACATGCTCGACCGGTCGTCCGGCGAGCAGTGCCTCGGGACAACGGATGTCGTGAGGGGGCGGGCATGACCGGTGGCGAGGCGCTCGTGGCGGTGGCGCGGGAGCTGGCCGCGTGGGGACTGAGCCCGGGCACCAGCGGCAATGTCAGCGTCCGTGCCGGCGACACGATGCTGATGACTCCCACCGGTGCGTCGCTGGCGTCGGCGCGGGCCGACGGCCTGGTCACCGTCCGCCTGGACGACGGCTCGGCCACGGGTGGAACGCCCTCGAAGGAGGTCCCGTTGCACCGCGGCTTCTACTCGCGGGACCCGTCCTTCGGTGCGGTGGTGCACCTGCACTCGCCCTACGCCATGGCCGCGTCGTGCCTGGCACCGTGGTCGGAGCACAGTGCTGTGCCACCGATCTCACCGTACTTCCTGATGCGCGTGGGCCAGACACCGCTGCTGCCGTACTTCCGACCCGGGGACCCGGCCCTGGGCAGTGCGTTGGCGGCGGTGCCGTTCGACTGCCGTGCCGCGCTGCTCCAGAACCACGGACAGATCGTCGCCGCGCCCACGGTCGAGGAGGCGCGGGACATGGCCGTCGAACTGGAAGAGGCGTGCCGGCTGGTGGTCCTGGTCGGTGACCGGAATCCGGCGTTGGTGGAGCCGGACGAGGCACTGGAGCTGGCCGGGCGTTTCGGAGTGCCCTGGAGCGACGCGCGGCTACGGAAATAGGGATGCCGTCGCGGCGGCCGTGACGGATGCTGTCGGGATGTCCCCGATCCGCCGGCGGTTGCTGCGCGCCCGGGCGGCGACGGAACTCGTGCGGCTGGAACGCCCGTTGGCCGGCGATGCTCCGCACCACGAGGGTTACGTCGTGGACGTCGGGGCACGGTGGGTGCTGCTGTCGGTGACGAACGAGGCCATCGCGCCGGGAGGCTTCCGGGCGCTGCGGGTCCGCGACGTCCACCGCGTGTCCCGTTCCAAGATCAACGACCGCTTCGTCCGGGCGTCCCTGGAGGCGCACGACGCGTGGCCGCCGCCGCGGCCGTCCACGGCGATCGATCTGGACACCACCGGCGGTCTGCTGGACGACCTGGCAGCCGGATGGGACCTGCTGACCGTCTACGTCGACGGTGAGGCCGAAGCCTGTTCCATCGGCCAGCTCCGCCGGCACCGGGGCCGGCGGTTCACGCTGGCCGAGGTGAACACGCAGGGGGAGTGGGACGGCGTCCTGCGCAGGACCCACGCCGCCGTCGATCGTCTCGACGTCGGAGGCGCCTACGAGGCGGCCCTGTTCCGGGTGGCAGGTCCCCGACCCGGCACGGAGAAACCGTCCCGCTGATCGGGCCCGGGCGGTGTCGCGTAGCGCAATCGTGACGGTCAGCAGGTCGGAAGCGCTGCCATGCTGCTCGTCGGTCGGCGTCCGTCTCGACGTCCGCAGCGTGCGGTGTGCGGCCGACGGCGAGCGGGAGGCGACCTCGTGGGGAGAACCCGGTGGGCGGCGATGTGCGCCGCTGCGCTCGCGGTGGCGGGGTGCGCAACACTGGGGAGCCCGGGACAGTCCGAGGGCCCGTCGCCGGACGCCGTGGTGGCGGCGTGGGAAGGCACCCTGCAGCACGTCCCGCTGCCCGCGTTGATCGTGACGTCGTCGATGCCGGCGCAGATCGGCACCTGGAGCGTCGCCGAGGGCGGCCACAACAAGTTGTCGCTGCTGTCCGGACGAGTGGTGAGCGGGCCGGACGTGGCGCGCACCCCACCGCCGGCAGCCATGACGGTGACCCTGCCGCGGACCGGTGGTCGCCGGGTCGGGGTGATCACTGCCGAGCAGGCGGTTGCGGCGATCGCCGCATCGGGCAGCCCCGACAGCTCGTGCGACGGTGACTGCACGCCGGTGACCCTGGAGTCGCCGCGGCTGGTCCTGGCCCCTATGAAGACGACGGCGGGCCCGGTCCGCCTGCCGGCCTGGACTTTCCAGGTGCGCGGCAGCAAGGTCCGGATCAGCCAGGTGGCGCTGGCGCCGGCGGCCACAGTGATCCCACCGGAGCTGGCGGGCGGTCGGCCGGCCGTTGCCGGCTCGGACTGGTCGGCACGGCTGATCGGGCGGACCGCCGTCGCGGTCACGTTCGTGGGTGGGCCCGAGGGCGACGGGCCGTGCGGCCACCGGTACACCGCGACCGTGACGGAGTCCGACCGGGTCGTGGCCGTCTCCGTCGACGAGGCGGACCACGCGGAAGGTTCCGGCGTCGCGTGCAGCGCGATCGGAGCCCGCAGGACCGTCACCGCCGAACTCGCCGGGCCTCTCGGGCGCCGGCTGCTCGTCGACGGCCGGACGGGCCAGGTGGTGACCGTGACCAACTGACCCGGGGAATTCTCGCTGACGCGGGGTGGTCCGAGTCGCTCGCGGCCGGGTAGCTCGTCGTGCCCGGCCCCGGTGACGGGGTCGTATCGACGCCGCTGGTCGATTTCGGCTGACTTCGCGCACTGGAAGCGTGCCAGCCTCACTCTCGAGAGGTCCGGCAACTCCTGCTCCCAGGCGCGTGACCGGACATGACCGACGGGTGCGCGTCGGGGTGTCCGTCGACCGACTTCGCATCCTCGTCCTGTCGAGCAACCAGGACGCGGGTCCGCTGCGTCTGGGGCCTGTGAAGCTTCGGGCGTGGGCGGCCGCCGGTCTGGTGGTGCTCGCTGCCTGCTCGGGACCAGCCGGCGCAGCACCCGTGGATGCGCGCGCTCCGGCGTCGGGCGTGACCTCGGTGCCACGTCCGTTGCCGGCCGTGTCGGGCGACGCGCGTCCGTCGGTCCCACCTGCACCGACGCCGTCGACAACGGCTCCGACATCGGGACGCGTGACGACGCTTCCCACCTCGGAGTGGGACCCGCAGGTCACCGGCATGTCGTCGATGGGTGCTGTTCTCGTCGGTCGCCTGACGTTGGACGAGCGTGGCTGCTTCCACATCAGCGCTGACGAACGAGCAGGGATCCTGTGGCCGCGCGGCTACACCGTGCGGCAACCGCTCACCGGGCCGGCCGAGATCGTCGACCCCACCGGCAGGACCGCCGCCCGAGTGGGTGACCTCATCTCCACCAGCGGCGGGTACGCCTCGGCCGCGCCGCAGCCACCGTGTACCGACGGCCAGCCGTGGCAGGTCAACTCCGCGATCACCGTCCAGGCCAGGAAGTACATCGCCACGGGAACCGCACTGAGCGCTGCCGTCAGCAACGCCCCGGGGTCGACGGGTGCGGCCGGCACGGTTCCGGCCGGCACGACCGATGGACCGACGATCCCGGCGACGACCGCTGTGTCGCCCGCCATCGCGACTGCGTCCGCCGGAGCGACAGCGTCCGCGACGACAGGTGGCGCACCGGTCGCCGCGGCCGCTCTGGCCCACGGCGCGTGGTCGACGGTGCGGGCAGCGCCGATCAGAGGTCGGTCCAGGGCGGTCAGCGCGTGGACCGGGTCGCAGATGCTGGTCTGGGGTGGCTGGGATCCGATGGTGCTGGGCATGTCGGCGATGGCGGACGGCGCCTCGTACGAGCCGGCCACCGGCCAGTGGGAGGTGCTGCCGGTGTCCCCGCTGTCGGCAAGGGCTGCGGCCCTGTCGGTGTGGACCGGACGGCAGCTGCTCATCTGGGGCGGGCAGGGTGAGCTCGGCGATGCACTCCACGACGGCGCCGCCTACACGCCCGCCACTGGCAGCTGGTCCCGGCTCCCGACCGTGTCGGACGGGACCGGCCGGGTCGGCTCCAGGGCGCTGGTGTGGACCGGCAGCGCCGCCGTCCTCCTCACCGGCGACTCCGCTCTGTCTGCAGCCACCACCGTGAACGCTCGCCTGCTGCACCCCGGCGACACGGCATGGACCAGCTTGCCGCCATTGCACCTGGCTGAAGACCACCCCATGGAACGTCTCAGCGCTGTGGCCGCCGGCAACCAGGTGTGGGCGTGGGCGAAGTGGTCGCGGACCACCGTCACGGCCCGCAACAGCGCCGGCGAGGCCACCAGCTTCGACAGCCTCTTCGGCATCGACGTCTATCGGTTCGACCTGCACACACAGCGATGGACAGCGGTCGACCAGACTCTGGCGGCGGGTCAGGGTATGTCGCAGCCATGGTGGACCGGCACCCACCTCCTGATCCCGGCCGGACCGCCGTGGTGGGGTCCCACCGGGCGGGGTCCCGTGGTGAGAGATCTGCACGGCGTCCTGGTGGACGCCGTCACCGGGCGCACCGTCCCCCTTCCGCACGGTCCGGTGGACGACCTGCAAGCGCACTACCTGTGGGCCGGGACGATGCTGATCGGTGTCGACAGTGCCGCCGCCGCTTGGGATTCGACCAGCGGCGAGTGGACGACTTTGCCAGCACCACCGGATCTCACCGAAGCCGATCCCGTCATGGTCTGGACCGGACACCAACTCATCATCTGGGCCAACTGCGATCCACTGTGGCGACGGCATCACCCACACCTGCTGTCGCCGGTGGCATGGTCCTCACTCCAGGGTCGTCTTAACCGCACATCGAGAAGTGGCATGTGCGCGCATCTCTCAGCGTGCCGGAAGTCACGCGGCGGCAGGAGGATCAGCGCCGGGACCGGGGGGACGCGAGCGTCACCCCGCCGTCCTCTCCTGGACCATCCGGTGCATCACACCGGCCCCGATCGCGGACCGACTGTTCCGATTCTGGACGTGGACAGCCTTGGACCCGTGCCGGGGACGGCGTTCCGGCCGGCGTCAGCGAGCCGAGTCGTCCGTCGTCCGTGCTGAGCCGTGCGGGGAGGGCGCCGCTGTCGAGATCGACCCTGATCGGACAGTCAGCACGGCTCCGCACAGGTCCCTCCTGCATCACGAGTGCTCGCGCGTCCTGATCAGCACGCGGTGCTTCTACCGGACCGTCCGCAGGGTGTCCAAGCAGGCAGGGCGTGACCGCAGCGGGCGGGGAGGCGGTGGCTCGGCTGTCGCCGCGGGACAACGGAACCGGGGTTCGCGACGTCCACTCCTCAGGAAGCTGCACCAGGGCTGATCGCCGAAACGGTGCTGGCCGCCGCCCGCAAGCCGATACCGACCGGCGCCGGGGCAACCACACCTGGACACTCGGCGAGACATCGGGCTGGTGGCCGCCGCCGGTGCGTTGCGCTTCCTGCCGACCTACGGCACGGTTCGAGCCGCAATCTCCGCCGCCGTCGGGTCGACGCGGCACTAGCGCCGACATGCGACGGACGACGCCTCCGCCGGGCTGCGAAAAGCACGCGAGCGGCCGCTGTACCGAGACCGGTGCGCCCTGTGCAGGGCGGGTTCGGTACGTGCGGTGGGCGGGCGGCGGCTGCGCTGGCGGCCAGATGCGCAGGACGGCCCCGATGTGGTCGAGGAGGTCCATGGTGTGAGCGATGGATCATCTGTCATCGGGCCGCCTTGCCGGGTCCCCACGATCGCCGGACGATCTGCCGCCGACACCTCTGACTCGGAAAAGGATCATCAACCCGATGACGACGAGGAAGATCAGAAACCCGACCAGCCATGCCGAACCTCGTAGCGGTATGTCGGCAGCCACGACGATGTCGTCCAGGCCCATGATGCTCAGGCTCCCTCAAGCAGACGGCGCCGAAGCCGACAAGCCCGCAGCGAGAGACCCCGCGGCGGTCTGACAGGCGGGTTCGCAAGAGTCGCGTGAGCGCTGCACCTTCCGCCCCTATCGGACGTCACCGGTCGGGTCACAGGCGGTCCTCGGGGTGCCGTTGCAGCCGGATCGCCGTCGGGATCCACAGCGTGACGTTGGCCAAGGCGCAGATTGCCCCGAGCAGGGGCCACAAGCGGTGGGGGTGATCGGAGAGCCACCCGATCACCGCGGCGAATGCCACGTCCGCCCACACGGCGATGACGGTCCAGGCAATACGGCGTCGCCGGGATCCGAGGTAACGCGGTGTGCGCGACAGTTCAGCGCCGCCTGGAGGCGGCCCGGTCAACTGCGGTTCATGGCCCACGGCGCAATCGAATCACGCAGCTCCAGGTCGAGGCGGGAATCGATGAGCCGTCGGAGCGCGCCGTTGATTTCAGGACCGCTCCGGGTCCGCGGTTGCACAGCGCGAAGATGCGGCTTCTCACGGCCGCATGCGCCGACGTCAGCTGGTTTGTGCGAACCATCCGGTCGTCGGTGGCGGGGGTGACGGTCGCTGCACTCGCTGCTCGATCGGCGCCTGCGGCCACAGCACGGTCGCCGACGAGCCAGCAGCGGAGAGTGCCGCGGCGTCGAGTTCGTTGAGTGTTTCCTGGATACCGAGGGCCGACCACCGGACGACGACCAGCATCCGGCCCGCCGGAGGCAGCGGTCGGAGCCAGTACCGGAAGTCCTGGCTCAGGTCGCCGACGAGGCCACCCACCATGGAGGTCAGTGCCGGGGCTGCTGGGTTTGCGAAGGGGTCCACGCCTGCCGGCGGTACGGACCCGGGCTGCATGACCAGGCGTCGGCCGTCGGGGAGCTGCACGCCCAGCATCAGCCGGTCGTCGGGATCCGCGCCGCCGCGCGGTGAACCGCCCATGAGTTGGGTGGTTACGGTGGCCCGAGAATCGTCGGACCGTCGCCGCAGTCGAAGGCCTACGCACAGAACCACGCCGGTCGTGTAGGCCTCTGCCGTCGCCAGGAACATGACGGCATCCGGCCCGCGACCGAGCACGACGTTCATCGGCACGCTCTGCGGCACCTCGTTGTCGTGAGGCCCAGGAGGTCGCCACGGGCGCGGGCCAGCAAGTCGACCGGACTGCGAGTCGGACACCGCGTCAGCATGACACCGCACGAGCGACTCGGCCTCCGGGCCATCGTCCTCGGAAGTCAGGAGTATCGGCGCACACCGCCGACGACCGGGTCTTCCCCTTGACGACGCGGGCCCGTTCGCGTGTGGGCGATGTCTGTCGCGACGGGCAGCACGATCACGGTCCTTGGCCGTCGTTGGGAAGGTCGACCTGGAACGCCGGCTGGCGCAGGCACTCCTGGGGGCTCCACTTGTCGGCGGCGATGTAGCCGCCCGTGCCGATGAACGACCGGCCGACGGTTGCCACCGCCGAGCCGCGCTCGTCGTTGACGAACGTCCCGGACGGGCCGGACGTCGCGGCGTAGCCAGCCGGCCACACCAGCGAGAGTTGCTGTCCGTCGTACTGGGTCAGCACGATGCAACGGCCGGCTGCCTCCAGGCGGCCGCTGGCCGGTGCCAACATGATGCTGCGCAGCGGCGCATCCGGGCGGATCGTGGTCGTCGGTAAGGCGATCCCCGCAGCGGGAGACGGTGACGGTCGGGTCGTGGTGGAGATGGCCGGCACGGACGACCGGATCGTTGGGCTGGGTCCGGACGCGTCCGGTGGTCTCGCGGTGTTCGAACAGCTCGCCAAGAGCGCAACGCCCAGTGCCCACCACGCCCGCCCATGTCCCATGCCCACCAGACGTCCGACGGGTCGGCCACCGTTGCATCGGAACCGGGCGCTGCGTCGCGCCTTGAAAGCGCACGCGAGGGACAGCAGCGGCTCGACACGCAGGGCTGCCCATCGGAGCCGGTCGGTCGGATGGCGAGCCCGCCCCGGTGCGGGAGGTCAGCAGGAGGGATAGGAGGGGGCCGTCACCGGTGCGTCGGTGGGCATGATGGCCCCGCTGGGCACCTCCGTCGCCGTCCCGCCCGGAGATCGGGTGGTCCCCAGTTGCGGCACCCATCCCACGTCGTCGACATATGCGAAACCCAGCCGGAACCGGGCCTCGCGGCCGCTGGAATCGCAGCGCACCGCGAACTGCCACAACGCCTCACCGGCGTGGTCCCAGTCCAGCGATTCGACGAGCACCTGCCGGCCCCCGTACCGGTCGACCAGCACCACGACGTCACTGTCGTCGCTGCGACCCTGATCCAGCGCTGCAGCCCCGCCGCGTCACCGTCGCCGATGAGATCGGCCACCCGCCGCGCCTGCGCAGCGAGCGCCGGCGAGACCTGCCCTTCCGCCACAGGCACAGCCGCCCCGTCGCGGTCCGAGCAACCAGCGCTCGCCAGGACCGCCCCGATGACCGCGGCACACGCCCACATCGGCAACGTCGAGCCTCCCTTCCGGCTCGCACGGCGTCGGGGTCGGAGCTCGCGCGTCACGGGTCGGCGCTGCCGCGGCGACGGTCGCGCGCGACGACGCGGTCCCACCACAACGCGAGGAACATGCACGGATAGCCGCCCAGCCATGCCATACCCGGCGTGGGCAAGACGGTGAGCCACAGGAGCAGCGTCGTGGCGCCGAGGATCACCCCGCCGGCCGTTGCCGTCCGCAGCCCCGTCGGCAGCGTGCCCACGACCCGGTGCCGCCACCGCGGCGCCGCCACCAACGCCACAGAGGTGACGACCGCCCCGCAGGCGAACGCGGTCACCACCCACGCGCCCACGTGACTGGCCACCCGCAGCGCTCCCGGTCGCGGCGCGTTCGTCGACCACATGCCCGCTCCCAGCCCGCCGAAGCCGAGCGCGTACAGCACGGACGTCGACGGCGTTCGACCGATCGACCACCACGGGTACGAGCGACCTAGCCCCGGGCTCACGGCTGCACCGTATGACGGGCCGCACCGTCTGCAGCGGGATCGACCGCTCGACCACACGATCGGGCGGCCGGCTTAGGGGAAGACGCAGCGCTCCCCACCGTCCCGGCCGCGCCGATGCGCCGGCCGGACTGGGAGCGGTCGCCGTCGGACCCCTGGTGCGGGCCGTGCGGAAGCCCGCCAGGGCGGCCGGTCGTCGACCTCCACAGACGCAGCGACGTCGCCCGACCGGGTCGACCGACGCCGGATGCGGCGTCGATGACGCTGCCGTCCTGGGAGCCGGCCCCGACGGCTCCGACGAACGCCGGGGGACCGACGGCGCCGACCGTGGCGCGACATTGGCGGCCGGGCGCCGCACCGCGGTCGCCCCTCGACCATCCACGATCCGTCGAGTCTGGAGGCGCAGCGTGCAGCGTCCACGGTGCAGACGGAACCGATCGAAACGCAGTCGCCCACCGTTCGACGGTGCCCCAACGAGCGGGGAGCGTCCTGGGGCCGCCCTCGGGCCGAGCAAGGGTCGACCCGTCCGGCGCGCCCGGTCGGACGCCCGACCGGGCCGGACGGTGCGACGATGACTCGTGCTCTCGGCCATCGAACGGCGCGTACTCGAGACCGCCGTCGCCCTTGCCGAGGCACTCGATCCGGCAGCAGCGCAGCAGGTGGCCTGCGCGGTGATCGACGTCCACGGTCGCCTCCACACCGGCGTGGGCGTCGACCACTGCAGTGACGCGGCGTGCGCGGAGCTCGCGGCCGTGGCTGCCGCTGCGGCCGCCGGCGCCGGACCGTTGACGACGGTGGTCGCCGTCGGCGGACAGGGCGCAGTGCGGCGTCCGTGCCGCCGGGCCCTCGACCTGATACTGGATCGGCATCCCGACTGTCTCGTCGTCGTGCCGACGGCGGACGGCCCGGCGCCCCGGCACGTCCAGCTGCTGCTGCCGAACGGCGCCCGGCACGCACACCTGACGGGAGTCCGCCTGCTGCGGTTCAACTCCCGCTACCACGACGACATCGTCCGCGGCCGCAAGACCAGCTCGGTGCGGTACCAGGACCCGGTGTCGGCCGGTCCGGTCCTCGTGCTGTTCGAGGACGAGGACGGGTATCGCCGGCTCGACGGAGTCGTGGACCGCGTCGAGGAACACCGCCTCACATCCGGCGACCACGAGCTGGTCGCCGCGTTGAGGCAGCACTATCCGACGATGCCCGACGACGCCGAGGTGACGACGGTGCACTTCCACCTGCAGTAGCCAACTCTCGGCCGGTCGGGACGGACCGGCATCCGTGGGCAGGAGTCTCGCTCGGCGACGCTCGGTCCGCTGCGCCGTCCGCGTGGCCGCGCTGCTCCGTACGGCTCGAGCGCTTCGGTGAACTGCGCCAGCCAGGTCCGGCAGGCGGCGCTCGACGGATCGTCCGAGGCTGCCGACCCTCCTCGGACGCCGCACCCGACAACGGGTTGCGTAGTACAGCGCGGTGCGGTGAGCGAAAGCCGAGCCACCGGAGGGTTCGCTGGTCGTCACGGCGCCGCCGAACGCAGCGGTGAAGTAGTTGCACTCCGGGGTGGGCGCGCGCGAGAGGAAGGACTGCACGATCCGGATGGCGTCGGCCGGGAACGGGCGGTGGACGAACTGCGAGGTGAACGTCCAGTACGCCGGTTCCTGCTCGATCGGGATCTGCAGGCCGGCATAGACGTCCGGCCAGCTGGACCTCGTGGTGGAGACCTCCGGTCGACCGATCGCGAGCACCAGGCCAGGAGTCGCTCGGCCTCGTCCGTCCACCCGCGGCGAGCACGGCGATCAGCAGGATCTCCTCCCGGTGGATCTCCAGTTGGCTGGTGAGGCGATCGTCGGCGTGGGGCGGTCCGTTGCCAGTGTCGAAGACAGCCTCCAGCTGCTCCAGGCCGCTCCACGTCGCCCGCACCGCGACGGCGCGTGGGTGCGTCAGCCGGGCCCGCTGTGGTCCCGGGGGGACGAGACCGACGGCAGCGGCGCAGCAGTGGTGGCCAGTGCGTGCAGCCGCAGCGGTGACGCACGACGTCGATGGCCGGACCGCGGCGGACGTCAGCGGCGGTGCTGCCCGGACATCGGCTGCGGTGCAACGTTCGCCGGCCGGGCGCCGTCTGCACCGCCGTGAGGATCCGTGCGTGGTGTGTCGCCGCACTGCTGCTGTCCGGGTGCAGCGGCGCGGTCACCGATGCGGACCGGACCGGAAGCGAACCGTCGGCGGGGACAGCATCTCCCCGAGCCGTGAGCACACCCGAGCCGACCGCCGCCGTTCCGGCGACGCCGGCGACGACCCGCCCGTCGGGTGACGCTCGAGCGTCGTCGGGGATGGGGACGACCGCCGGGACGGCCGGCACGGTGACCACGCCGGCCTGGGTGACGACCTGGTCGAGCACCTGCGGGGGACGGGAGCAGGCCTACACCAGCGCGGGGCAGTGGCCGGCACTGACGACTGCCGCGGCCTGCTCCGGCCGACCGGCGAGCCGGCACTGGCCATGAGCGTGGGTCAGACGCTCACCGTGGTCGTCGTCGGTCAACCCGGGATCCACCTGTCCGTGACGCCGGCCGCCCTGGTGCGGCTGCGCGGTCGGGTCGTCACCGCCGTGGCCGCCGGCGACATCCTCGTCGCCGTCCACGGCACCCGCGGCGTGTGCCCACCTCGTCCACCGACGGCGCCGGCCGACGCCTGCCCGGCCGTCAGGGTCACCATCGTCGGTCGACCTCGTCCGGATCTCGGCGCGGCACCGTCCCGACCGTTGCCCGCGGCGTCCGCAGGACCGAGCCGGTAGCACGGCCGTAGGACGATTCGCGCCCTCCGCCCACGGCGACCCGCGGTACCTCCGTCCGCCCGGTCCGGCCGGGGACGGACGTGGTCGCCGTCGACGGGCGGCGGGCGTCCCGGAGCGGGGTGCCCGTCGGTGTCGTGTCCGCGGTGGGCGACCCGTGCGGTCTACGGTCGGCCGGACGGTGCAACCAGTCCTGGGGGACTGGCCGTCCAGGGCGGGGCAGGCATGGATCGTCGGCGGGGCCATCGATGGGGGACGGGTGGGGGGCACGGCTGTGCAGGGGGCGGCTGCAGCAGACGACGCAGTCGGTATGGCAGGCGGCCCGCGGCAGGTGGTGTCGACGGTCCCCACGGGGCGACCTGGCGACACCGGCGGCTCGCGCGTGTCGGCGGATCCGGGGTTCGTGCGGTGGCTGCGGGACGTGCGCCCCGGGGGTGGCGCCGAGTACCTGGTCGGTGCGGCGGTTCTGGTGTGGGGCCTGTTGCTGGCCCTGTCCAATCTGCCGGTCGCGGGGATCACGCCGGACGAGCGGGCCTACCTGGACAACGGCTGGGCGTATGTGCACGGCGATTTCAGCGGCAACGGTGAGCACCCCTACACCGCGAAGGTGTTGATGGGGTTGGGACAGTTGATCGGCGGCCACAACGTCGTGGCGGACCGGACCGCCGCCGGTTTGGCGTCGGTGGCCACCGGGGTGGTGATCTGGTGGTGGCTGCGCCGGGATGCCGGCCGGGCCACCGGTCTGATCGGTGGGGCGTTGTGGCTGCTGCTGCCCCGGCCGATCGGCGTGGTCGGTCTGCGGATCGACCGGTTCGGTCTGCTCGAGCCGTTCATGATGCTGTTCGCCGTCATCGCGATGGCGGCGACCAGGTGGTGGATCCGCACCGGCCGCCGGCGTGCCGCGGTGTGGGCCGGGGTGGCGATCGGGTTGTCGGTCACCTCCAAGGTCACCACCGTGGTCCTCGTCCCGGTGCTCCTGATCGCCGCGCTGGCCGCCCGGCCGTCCCGCCGCACCGCCGGCCAAGCCGGACTGTTCGCTGCGGCAGCCGCCGCCGTCGTGGTGGTCACCTACCTGCCGGCGCCCGGGTTCCTCGGGCAGGCGGTGGCGATGCTGCGCTACCAGAGCGCCCACTCCAGCCGCGGACACATGGTGGTGGTGGCCGGCACCGTCACCCCACGACCGCCGTGGTGGGCGAACCTGTACTGGATGTGGGAAGGCCTCGGTGTTGCCGCCACCATCGCCCTGGCCATCGGGCTGGTGCTGCTGGCCGTGCAACGCGGACGGCCGACGGCCGTCACCGCCCTGGTCGCCGCGAACCTGGCCGCGCTGGCCGTGTTCCTGCTCGCCGTCAGCTCCGTGGCCCTGCAGCACTACTACTACGCGCTCGTCCCCGAGATCACCGTGCTGGCCGCACTGGGCATCGGCCGCCCCCTGGACATCTGGCTCACCCGCCGGACCCGTCCGCGCCCAGCCGACAGCCCGCAGGCCGGGGCGGTGCTGCGGTGCGCGGCGCTGGCCGCCGTCCTGGCCACCGGCGTGGCCGCCGTCGGCCTGTCCGTGCAGACCGCGACGCAGCACCCCGGGGGCGTCAAGCTCGCCGCCGAGATCCTGGCCGTCGAACACGTGCCGCCCGGCCCGATCGTCGTCGCCGGCTTCCGGCCGCTGGAATATCAGCCCTACCTGCCCACCGCCGCCGGCACGTTCCCCACCGACCGCGACACACCCGCCGTCGCCGTCATCGTCCAACGCGGCGACCCCAGCACCCCACCCAGCGCCGCCGTCCTCAGACGACTCCGCCGCACCGCGCCCTACTACCGCAAACTCACCGCCGACCACACCATCGACATCTACCTACCCACCGCGACGCCGTGAACCACGCCGGCCCGCCGCGTCCGTGGAACGGCTGGAGGAGGCCCGGCCGAGTGCTCCGGGACGGCTCGATGCACGTCCCGTTCGGTCGAGCGGGTCGGCTCGTCAATGCGGTCATCCTGTGCAGGAACTTCGGTGAAATACCGCTCGAGGTACGCGATGTCGATGCTGCTCGCCCCTCTCGGCCGGCGGGTAAGCGGACCGGCGGATCGCTCGGGACCCAGGACTTCGTCCGGTCCGGCATGTCGTTCGACGTCTCCTCCGGGGCCCTCTGCCGCCCGCGGCTCGTCGTCGGAGGTCACCCACCGTCGCGACGGTCCCGGTGCCGCGACGACCGTCGTGCCGGTGTCACTGGGAGCTGTCGGCGATCACGGCTCGCAGCCGTGCCACGGCGGACGCGTCGCCGGTGACGTCCAGCACCTCCGCGTCGGCGCGGCCCCACAGCCACAGATCCAGGTTCCACGACGACGCGCTCACGGTGGCAGTGGCCGGCTCCGGGTCGTCCGTGACGGCCTCCACGCACTCCTCGTCGTAGCGGGTGCCGGAGGTCGGCGACGTGCCGACGAACCGGCCGAACGCCAGCAGCCACGACCGTCCGCTGTCGGGGCAGGTCAGGCGGATGCGGGTGCCGTCGGCGGAGAACCGGGCCCAGTCCGGTAGGCCGCTGAGCATCACCGTCACCATCTCGTCCACGCCGTCGGCCGCGAGCGCCGGGTCGGGCTGGGTGACCGGAAGTCCGGCGACCTGCTCGGCGTCGACCCGGTGGATCAGCGCCTCGTGGGCCTGCCGGCGTCGCACCCAGCTGACCGTGCCGCCCGACGGGGACCAGGACCAGCAGGGTGACGTCGGGTCGGCGGCGCGCAGCGCACCGACCAGCGCCGCGCTGCGGTCGCGCAGCAGGGCGACCAGTTCACCGTCGGGCGGCCGCTCCGTCTCCGGGACGGTGTCGGCGGAGACGTCCGCCTGCCGGACGTGGTGCAGCCAGGAGTCCTGCACCTCCGCGAGGTGGAAGGCCAGATCGGCGGCCGTCCAGTCGGGACACGCCGGCACCCGGGCGGTCGCCGGTGCCAACTCGAGAGCTGCGGCCGCCCGTTCGGATTCCGCTGCGAGCACATCGATGAACGACACGTCGGATTCAGGCATGCGGCAGCATACGGCGCGCCCGCCCGGATCGCCGGTGTCGACGAGCACGAGCGGCAATGCCGCTCGCGCCTCGGGCCGCAGCGGCACGGCAATTGCGTCACGTCGAGCACGGCCGACCCCGGTGTCCCGTGCGCTGGGCTACCTGCCGGGCGGGGGAGGGCCGGTGCTGCCGCGGACGAGCAGATCGACCGGCGGGCCCGGGACCTGCCGCGGCGGTGCGTCGTCCAGGACGTCCAGCAGGAGCGCGGCCGCCCGCCGGCCCACCTGGTGCACGTCGCGGCTCATTGCGGACAACGTCGGTCGCGTGATCAAGCACAGCTGCGAGTCGTCCCACGCCAGCAACGACACGTCCTGAGGTACCCGGAGTCCGAGTTCCTCCGTGACCATCAAGCCGGCCACGGCGCACAGGTCGTTGTCGTACACGATGGCCGTCGGGGGCGGGTCGAGGGTCAACAGACGCCGGGTCGCCGCCGCGCCGCGCTCACCCGTCAGGTCCGTGTCGACGGTCTGTGCCTGTTCCATGGCGGTGCCGGACGTGCGCAGCTGCACCAGCGTCTCCGCGAACGTGATGCCCCGGGCGGTGATGTGGGCCAGCTCCGGCGGACCGGCCACCCGGGCGATGCGGCGATGCCCGAGCCGGGCCAGGTACCGCACCGCCTGGCGCATGGCGGCCCGGTCGTCCGTCCACACGCAGGGCAGCGCACCGGCCACCTCCGGCGCTCCGACGGCCACGGCCGGCAGCGACAGCTGGGTGAGCAGCGCGACCCGCGGGTCGGCCTCGCGCAGGTCGATCAGCACGACACCGTCCACCTGCCCCGACGCGGACCACGCCTTCAGGATCGCGAGCTCGTGATCCGCCGACGGTGCGACCTGGAGCAGCAGGGCCACCGACCGCACCGACAGCACGCTCTCCAGCCCGGCCAGGAGCTCCATGAAGAACGGCTCCGACCCGAGCAACTCGGGAGGGCGGGTCACCACCAGTCCGACGGCGCCAGCCCGCCGCCCGGACAGCACCCGAGCCGCCGGGTTGGGGATCCACTCGAGCTGCCGGGCGACGGCGAGCACCCGTTCCCTCGTCGCGGCAGAGACTCCCGGCCGCCCGTTGAGGGCGTAGGACGCCGCTCCTTTCGACACTCCGGCTGCCGAGGCGATGTCCGTGATCGTGACCCGCTTGCGACGGGAGGGGGCCGTGTCCGTCACGCCGCACCGTCGTGCCGGACGCGCGGGCGGGGCGCGTCGCCGTTCGCCGAGCGCCGCCGCCGTCCTGCCGACCGCTCGCGGTCCGGCCGTCGCCGGCTGCCACCGTCGGGCCGGGTCGGCGCCGTCACCATCGGTGGATCGTAGCCGGGCCCCGGGGGGATCGGCATGGTACAGAACCGGTTCAGTCGGCCGCCGTCGGCCCGGACCACCTGTATCGGAACGGGTCTGGTCGGCGCTCCACCCGGCGCCCACGACACGCGATGAACGAACACTTGCCAAATGTGGCGTGCCGTATACAGTTGGCGTCGGCCCGGGGAGCGCGCCCTCGGCCCGAGCGGACGGCGAACCTGCCGACCGGAACGATCACTGGTCGACACGCTTGCCGGAGCCCCAGCCCCGACGGGTCCAGGTCGACGGCCGGACGGCCGCGTGCAGCCGTCCGGAGCCACGACGGGGTGGCGGCCATGTCGGCGCTCGGGCTCGCCAGTCCCGCGCCGAGCACGGGCATCGCCCCACGGAAGCGTCGTCGCCGCACCAGGCGGAGTCGACGGACGGGCGACCCGCGACCATCGCGCCGTCGACTCGCATCACTGCCGGTATCGGACCTTTACAACGGAGTAAGACAGTCGATGAAAGCTTCGCGCAGCAAACTTTCCCAGGTGGTCGCGGTCGTCGGCATCGCCGGCGTGCTGCTGTCCGGTTGCTCGTCGAGCAGCAAGGGCGAGAACACCACGGCCACCGGTGGCAACGGGAGCGCGGCCACCAGCGGCAGCAGCGGGGGTGGCTCCTCGACCCTCACCATGGTGGTCCAGCCCAGCGGCCCGCTGACCCGGAACTTCAACCCGTTCAACCCCAACAACGCCGGCATGATCCAGGGCACGCAGGCCTTCGTCTACGAGCCGCTGGTGCAGTTCAACCTGGCCAAGACCGGTCAGGAGTACCCCTGGCTGGCCAAGTCCTACGACTGGTCCAGCGACGGCAAGACCCTCACCCTCCACCTGCAGTCGGGTGTGACCTGGAGCGACGGGAAACCTTTCTCGGCCTCGGATGTGGCCTTCACGTTCAACCTGCTCCGGAAGTTCCCGGCACTGAACACGAGCGGCATCAAGGCGGTGTCGGCGACCGCGAAGGACCCGACCACCGCCGTCCTGACCTTCGACCACGCGTCCTTCGTGGACTTCTACTACATCGCGAGCGTCGGGATCGTGCCCGAGCACATCTGGTCCGGCATCGCTGATCCGTCCACGTTCGCGGATCCCAACCCCGTGGGCACCGGGCCCTACCTGTTGACCTCGTTCAACCAGCAGGGCTGGGAGATGACGAAGAACCCGCACTATTGGCAGGCCGGGAAGCCGACGATCTCCAACATCCGCGTGCCGATCTTCAACTCGGCGCCCAGCGCCACTCTCGCCCTCGGGCAGGGAACCGTCGACTGGGCCGGGTTGTTCGTCAACAACATCGACACCGTCTTCGCGGCCAAGGACAAGCAGCACAACACGTACTGGCAGCCCGGCTACTCGACGGTGACCATCATCCCGAACCTCGAGCAGGGCAAGCCGCTGGCCGACGTCGCCGTCCGGCAGGCGGTCAGCGCCGCGCTGGACCGCACTCAGATCTCCAAGGCCGCCACCCAGGGACAGGCCCCGCCCGCGGCGAGCGCGACCGGGCTGGTGCTACCGGCGCAGGAGACCTACCTGACGGACGCGACCAAGCAGTACGCCCTGACGCCCGACGTCGCCAAGGCCAAGTCGATCCTCGACGGCGCGGGCTACAAGATGGGCGGTGACGGGTACTACCAGACCCCCGCCGGAGGAGACCTGGCGTTCTCGCTCGAGCAGCCCTCCAACTACGCCGACTTCATGACCGACGCCCAGGTGGCCTCCCAGCAGCTCAAGGCCGCCGGGATCAAGGTGACGGTGAGCGGCGTGTCCGTGCAGAAGTACACGTCGGACATCACCAACGGCACCTTCGACGCGGCAATCCACGTCGGCGTCAGCGGGACCAGCCCGTACTACCAGTACAACTACTGGCTCAACAGCGCCTTCAGCGCTCCGGCGGGAAAGCCTGCCATCAGCAACTTCTCACGCTGGGAGGACCCGGCGACCGACAAGCTGCTGACGCAGTACGCGTCCACCAACGACCCCAAGGTGCAGGCGACCGCGATCGACGGCATCGCCCAGGTGATGGCGACGAAGCTGCCGGTCATCCCGCTGCTGTACGGCGCGGCGTGGGCGCAGATGAACACGAAGAAGTTCACCGGCTACCCGACGGCAGACAACCCCTACATGTTGGGCTGGCCGGTGTCTCCGTCTTCTGAGTACACCGTGCTGCAGCTCAAGCCGGCCGCCGGCTGACCCGACGCTGATCGGGCCTGGATCCGGCCGTGCCCGGGGCACCCGCGCCCCGGGCACGGCCGGGCCGCAGCGTGCCGGCAGGGCATGCACGGCTCGGGATATGGGGAGAGACATGACATCCACGACGAGCGGGCCGGGCGCCGAGCCCGTCCTGCGCACCACCTCGTTGGCCAAGCACTACACGCTCCGTGGACGGGGTCGCCGCCGCACCGTGCGTGCCGTCGACGATCTCGACCTTGCGCTGGTCCCCGGAACGGTGACCGCGGTGGTCGGGGAGAGCGGTTCGGGCAAGTCGACCGTCGCCAAGATGCTGGTCCGGCTGGTGCGGCCCAGCTCGGGACGGATCACCCTGGACGGGCGGGACGCCGGTCGGATGAACCTGCGGGCGTACCGCAAGGACGTCCAGATGGTGTTCCAGGATCCGTTCGCATCGCTGAACTCGGTGCACACCATCGGCTACCACCTGGCCCGACCGCTGCTGAACTTCGGTCGTGCGCGTCGCGGTGCGGACGTGGCCGGCAAGGTGCGAGACCTGTTGCAGCGTGTCAAGCTGGACCCGCAGTTCGCGGACAAGCTGCCGCACGAGCTGTCCGGCGGTCAGCGCCAGCGCGCGGCCATCGCCCGGGCGCTCGCGTCGGAGCCCAGGGTGCTGCTGGCCGACGAACCGATCTCCATGCTCGACGTCTCGATCCGGCTCGGCATCCTGAACCTGCTGGGCGAGCTGCGGGACACCGACGGCCTGGCCATCCTCTACGTGACGCACGACATCGCCTCGGCCCGCTACTTCGCCGACCGGACCGTGGTCATGTACGCCGGCAAGGTGGTGGAGAGCGGCACGGCGTTGGAGGTCACCGACCAGCCGGCGCACCCGTACACGCAACTGCTGATCTCGGCCGCGCCCGACCCGCAACGCATCGAGATCGTCGACGTGTCGCGGGCCTCGAGCGGTGCCGCGTCGGCGCCCACCGACGGCTGCCGCTTCCGGGACCGGTGCCCGTTCGCCATGGACGTCTGCCGGCAGCAGCCCCCGGACGTCGCGGTGACGCCGTCGCACACCGCAGCCTGCTGGCTGCGGGTGGACGAGTCGCAGCGGCCCGCATCCGGCCGGGAGGCAGCGTGACCGCGATGGGGAGAGCGACGATGCGCGAGGGAGCGCCCATGGACGTCCATCCGGCGGCGGGACGGACGGAGCGGTGAAGTTCCTGCTGCGCCGGCTCGGCTTCACCCTGATCACCGCCTGGGCCGCGATCTCGATCAACTTCTTCCTGCCCCGGCTGATGCCGGGAGATCCGGTCCAGCTCATGGTCGCCCGCCTGCAGCAGCAAGGTGCGGTGTCGCCCAACGCGATGCAGGCCATGCAGGTCGCCTTCGGGCTGGACGACCACACGTCGCTGATCGTGCAGTACTTCCAGTACTGGGGGCAGCTGTTCCGCGGCGACCTCGGCCGGTCGATCACCTTCTACCCGAGCTCGGTGAGCGAGGTGATCGGTCAGGCACTGCCGTGGACGCTGGTCCTGGTCGGGGTGTCCACCGTCATCAGCTTCCTGCTAGGGACGGTGCTCGGGGCCTTCATCGGCTGGCGCCGCGGCTCCTGGGCGGAGACCATCCTGCCGCTGTCGACGTTCCTCTCGTCGGTGCCCTACTTCTGGATGGGCCTGATCGTCATCTCGCTGTTCGGGGCCAAGCTCGGCTGGTTCCCGCTGTCCGGAGGCTTCGACCAGGGCATCGACCCGTCGTGGTCCTCGGATTTCGTGTCGAACGCGCTGTACCACGCGGTGCTGCCGGCCATCACCATCGTGCTCAGCTCGGTCGCCAGCTGGATCCTGGGCATGCGCAACATGATGGTGACGGTGATGGACGAGGACTACGTGCTGGTGGCGCAGGCCAAGGGTCTGTCCCGCCTGCGGGTGCTCTCGGCGTACGCCGCACGGAACGCGGTGCTGCCCAGCATCGCCGGGTTCGCGTTGTCGATCAGCTTCGTGGTCTCCGGCTCGCTGCTGGTGGAGATCGTCTTCTCGTACCCCGGTATCGGGTACTCGCTCTACCAGGCGGTCAACAACGAGGACTTCCCCTTGATGCAGGGCATCTTCCTCATCATCACCTTCGCCGTCCTGCTGGCCAACCTGGTCGCCGACGTCGCGTACGTCCTGCTGGACCCCCGCACCCGACAGGACGCCTGAGATGGCCGAGACCAGCGACCGACCCGCCACGGACGCCGTCGACGACGTGCTGGCCGGCGACCGCGTCGGCGGTCCGGTGCCGGGAGCCGCGGCCGACCCACTGGTGTCCGAGCCGGCAGACCCGGGCCGCCCGCGTCGGCGGCGGCGGACCATGTCCGGCAAGTTCGTCGCCGGCCTGGTCATCCTCGGCCTGTTCGTGCTCATGGCGGCGATCGGGCCGCTCGTCGCGCCGTACGACCCGTCGAACCTGGGTCCCGACGTGCTGGCTCCGCCGAGCTGGCAGCACTGGTTGGGGACCACCGGGACGGGCCAGGACGTGCTGTCCCAGCTGCTCGTGGGCGCCCGGCAGACCCTGATCATCGGGGTCCTCGCCGGCTTGATCGCCACGGCGATCTCGACGATCATCGGCGTCACCGGGGGGTTCGTCGGCGGCATCGCCGACGACCTGCTGTCCCTGCTGTCCAACGTGTTCCTGGTGGTCCCCGCGCTGCCGCTGCTCATCGTGCTGACCGGCTACCTGCCCAACGGCGGTCCCGTCGCCGTCGCCGCGGTGATCAGCCTCACCGGGTGGGCATGGGGCTCACGGGTGCTCCGCGCGCAGACCCTGTCGATCCGGCGCCGGGACTACATCGAAGCCGCGCGCGTGGCGGGCGAGCCGGGTTGGCGCATCATCGTCTTCGAGATCCTGCCGCACGTCAGGGCGATCCTGGCCTCGAGCTTCCTGTTCACCGTCCTGTTCGCCATCCTCACCCAGGTGGGCCTGGCGTTCCTGGGACTGGTGGACGTCTCGCAGTGGAGCTGGGGCGTGATGCTCTACTGGGCGCAGTCGGCCGATGCCCTCAACGCCGGCGCGTGGTGGTGGTTCGTCCCCCCGGGACTGGCCGTCGCACTCATCGGCACCGGTCTGGCCCTGCTCAACTTCGGGGTGGACGAGTTCATCAATCCCCGACTGCGGTCCAACTCGTTGCGGGGGCGCGCCGCCCGGGACTCCGCGGGCGGGTTCACACCCGTGGTCCGTACCGACCCGCAGCCCAGTGAGGTGCAGCGATGACGATCTCGGCCGGCAGCATCCCGGTGACCACCCGACCTCGCGCCGGTGACCCGGTCCTGGAGGTCCGTGGATTGTCCGCGTCGTACGGGCTCGGGCCGGACGCGGTGCGTGCGGTCGTCGACGTCGACCTGACCCTGCGGCGCGGCGAGATCCTGGGCATCGCCGGCGAGAGCGGCAGCGGCAAGTCGACCCTGGCCTACGCGATCACCCGGCTGCTGCGCCCGCCGGGGGTGATCACCGCGGGCGAGGTGGTGTTCCGGCCCGCGGACCGCCCCGGTGGGGGCATGGACCTGCTGTCGGCAGGACCGGCGGAGCTTCGGGCCATCCGCTGGTCCGAGATCGCCGTCGTGTTCCAGTCCGCCATGCACGCCCTCAACCCGGTCCTGACGGTGGAGCGCCAGCTGCTCGACGTCCTGGCCGCGCACCGCAGGTCGATGAGCCGGCAGGCGCGGCAGGCGCGGGTGCGCGAGATGGTCGAGATGGTGGGCATCAGCCCCAGCCGGCTCAAGAGCTACCCCCACGAGCTGTCGGGCGGGATGCGGCAGCGCGTGATGATCGCCATGGGGCTGATCCTCGAGCCGCAGATCGTGCTGATGGACGAGCCCACCACAGCGCTGGACGTGGTGACGCAACGCCAGATCCTGCAGCAGATCCTGGAACTGCGGGAGCGCCTGGGCTTCTCCGTCGTGTTCATCACGCACGACCTGTCGCTGCTCATCGAGATCGCCGACACCATCGCCATCATGTACGCCGGTCGGTTGGTGGAGCGGGCACCGTCGGCGTTCCTGTTCCACGCGCCCCGCCACCCGTACACCCGCGGGCTGCTCGCGTCGTTCCCGTCGCTGCACGGTGACCGCGAGAAGCTGGTCGGCATCCCCGGATCACCGGTGGACCTGCGGCACGTCCCGTCGGGCTGCGCGTTCCGGACCCGTTGCCCGCACGAGATGCCGCGGTGCGCCACCGATCGGCCACCGCTGGCCCTCCCGGTCGGCGATCCGCCGTCGGCGGACCGGGAGGTCGCCTGCTGGCTGCACGACGGGCGGCAGCCACCACCGCCCTCGCTGGCCCGTCCGGCTCCGGCGGCCCGGCCCGAGTACGCAACAGCCGGTACGTCCACGATCCGCGACACCCGCGCAGAGCAGGAGCGTTCATGAACCCCGAGTGGTCCGAACACGTCGACGTCCTCGTCGTCGGCAGCGGACCGGCCGGTGCTGCGTACGCCCGGACGATCCGCAACGGTGCACCGACGGCCGTCATCCTGATGGTCGAGGCGGGCCCGGTGATCGCCGAACCGCCGGGCCTGCACGTCGC
Source organism: Nakamurella endophytica (assembly GCF_014646215.1). GTDB lineage: Bacteria > Actinomycetota > Actinomycetes > Mycobacteriales > Nakamurellaceae > Nakamurella > Nakamurella endophytica. The sequence goes on along the minus strand of NZ_BMNA01000002.1, from coordinate 618,096 downwards.
CAACATCCTCGATCCCCAGGAGCGTGCCCGCGCGCAGGTGGCATCCCAGGGACCGGACACCTATCCGTACCCGCTGACCTGGGAGACGGCGTCCGAGCAGGACCGGGAGCAGGCGCTGCTGCAGCGGCCCGGACTGTTCCGGGTCGGGTCGGGGCCATTGAGCGGCAACGGTTTTCCCGCGGCCCAGGCGGCGAGCAACGTGGGTGGCATGGGATCGCACTGGTTCGGCTGCTGCCCGCGGCCGAGCGACACCGAGCGCATCCCGTTCCTCGACGCGGGCGAGCTCGACGCGGCGTTCGAGGTGGCCGAGCGGTACCTGCAGGTGTCGGCCACCCAGTTCGCCGACTCGGCGTTCGCCGCGCACGTCCGAGAGCGCGTGGGAGGCGTGGTCGACGAGGGTCGGCCCGCGCACCGGCGGGTGCAGGCCATGCCGATGGCCGTCCGGCTGACCGACCACGGCGTGGAGCGGTCCGGACCGAACGTCATCCTGGGCGACCTGCTGTCGGGTGCGGACCCGAGTTTCGAGCTGCGGGCGCGGACGCTCTGCCGCCGGGTGATCCTGGACGGGGAGCGCGCGTGCGGTGTGGAGCTGGAGGACCTGGAGACCGGCGCCGTCCGTCGGGTGTCCGCGGACGTGGTGGTGGTCGCCGGCGACTCGCTGCGCACGCCGCAACTGCTCTTCGCCTCGGGCGTCCGCCCCCCTGCGCTCGGCCGTCATCTCAACGAACACCCGCAGGTGTCCGTGATGGCGCGGGTGCACGGCGCGGGGGACACCGGCGGACGGTCGCGGGAGCAGGGCGAGACCGCGGTCATGGCCAACACCGCGGCCGTGTCCGTGGCGGCGAGCGGGGTGACCTGGATCCCCTACGACGCGAAGACCTTCCCCGCGCACGGCAATCTCGTCCAGGTCGATCCGGCGTCGCTGCCCGGACCGCAGGCCGACGACCCGACGCCGGTGCTGTCCGTGCACCTGTTCCTGCCCCAGGAGGTGCGGCCGGAGAACGCGGTCGAGTTCGACGACGAGCGCACGGACTGGCTCGGCATGCCGGCCATGCGGATGCACGTCGACTACTCGACGTACGACCTCGAGGTGATCGAGAACGCCAAGGCGGACGCACTGCGGATCGCCTGGGCGCTCGGCGCCCCCTTCGAGGGAGAGGACCCGTGGGTGCTCCCGGCGGGCAGTTCGCTGCACTACGAGGGGACGGTGCGGATGGGCCCGGTGGACGACGGCACCAGTGTGTGCGACAGCACCAGTCGGGTGTGGGGGACCGACAACCTGTATGTGGGCGGCAACGGCGTCATCCCGCTCACCACCGCCTGCAACCCGACCCTGACCACGGTGGCCCTGGCGGTGCTCGCCGGCCAGCACATCGCCGCGACGCTGGCCACGGCCGGCTGAGCGCGCCGCCCCCAGACCCGAAGACCGAGGGCACCACCGGGTGCCGGTAGAGGAGACACCATGAGGTTCGGCGCGTCCATCTGGCCGTGGAAGTGGGAGGCACCGTACGACCGGGCGATCCGGCGGATCGGGCAGGCGGGGTTCCGCGCCACCGAGTTGATCGCGTGGGACACCGACGCGTTGCAGTCGTACTACACGCCGGAGACCGTGGCCCTGCTGCGGTCGGTGCTGGACGACGAAGGCATGCGCCTGTCCCAGTTCGTCGTCAAGAACGAGGGTCTGGCCAGTTCCGACCCGCAGCGGCGGCGGCAGTCGGTCGACGAGTTCAAGCAGGGCGTGGACACCGCCGTGGCGCTCGGCGCGACCGTGGTGAACACGGTGACGCACTACCCGTTCAACATCGTCTACCCGTCGCTGATGGACCGGCCGCACGTGCAGATGTTCACCGTGGACATCGGTGCGGGCCTGGACTGGTCGGGGAACTGGTCGCAGTACGTGGACGCGTTGCGCGAGTGCGCGGACCACGCCCAGGCGGCCGGCGTCCGGTACAGCCTGGAGCCGCATCCCTTCCGGTACGGGTCGAACACCGAGGGCCTCATCCGGATCCTCGATGCGGTCGACTCCCCGGCACTGGGCATCAACTTCGACCCGAGCCACCTGTTCCCGGTCGGCGACGTCCCGCACGTCTCGGTGTACCGGCTCGGCGGTCGCGTGCTGCACTGCCACTTCTCGGACAACGACGGCGCCACCAACGTCCACTGGCGCCCGGGCAAGGGCAAGATCGACTGGGAGAGCCTGCTCAGGGCGTTGCACGACACCGGTTTCGACGGTGTCATCTCGCTGGAGTTCGAGGACATCCCCGGTGTCTCGCGGCCGGTGACCAGCATCCCGGGCGCCTACAAGCCCCACGAGAACGCGTCGGACGGCTTCGAGCAGGAGTACCGCATCGCGCTCGCCTACCTGACCGAGCTCGCCGAGCGCGTCGGGTTCACGGTCGAGTAGACCGGCCCGAATCGGTGGCGTCCGCCGGCGGCGGGCGCCACCGAGCCGACCCCGACGCGGCCGTCGCCGTGCCCCTGCGTGCACCGCGACCGGTCGGCCTGCTGGCGGGCGTCTCCGGCCGCTCGTGACGACCCCGCCGAGCAACCCAGCGGCTATCTCCATCCGTCCTGGCGGTGTCGACGGGAGGAGGCTGGAATGCCGTGGTCACGGATCGGCCGGAGTGGGGTGGGCCTCGCGATCGCCGGCGCCGTCCTCACCGCCGGGTGCAGCCCGTCGGCACCGGCGCAGGGTAGCCCTCCGACGACGGCGACGGCCTCCTCGTCCACCACGGGGGCGGCCCGGTCGCCGACCGGGGTTCGGACGGGTGCGGGGTCGACCACCGCCGACTCGTCGGGCAGCCCCGCACCCGACTCGGGGCGGGACCGGCCGGCGCGCACCGACGGGGCCGTCGACCAGCGACTGGTGGGGAAGCACTGGCGGCTGACGTCCCTGCACACTGCCGGGTACGAGACCGATGCGGCCCGGTTCCCCGACGCCGCGGTCGAATTCACCGCGACCTTCCTGGCCTACGACCTGTACTGCTCGGGAGCGTTGCACACCTATACGGCCGCGGGCGACCAGCTGACTCCGGGCCGCGCTGTCGACACCATGGCTCATGCCTGCGGTCCGACGGAGGTCGGTCCGGTACCGGACGCGATGACAGCGGTCTTCGAGTCCGCGACGCCGGTGCACTACGAGGTCACCGCACGCACACTGACGGTCCGGTCGCCGACCGTGACGTTGGTGTTCCGCAACGCCGGACGCGCCGGGTTCTACGGGTACTGGCCGCAGCTGTACCCGAACAGCGACCTGGCAGCGTGGGTGCACGAGCCCGCCACCGCACCCTTCCCGGCCAGCTTCCGACGGCCGCAGCAGTGGCAGCCCTACCCGTTCCGGCAGAGCTCCACCGACCGCGCCGTCGCCAGGTACCTCGGTACCGACCCGCCGCAGAACCCTTGTGGCGCGGCGCAACCGAACCGTCCCGCGGTGGCCTGCGGTCCGCCGATCCACCGCCTCAGCCTGGACGGTGTGCTGGTCACCCTCGGCGGTCCGGTCCACGACGACGACGGCGCGGCGGGTCCAGCGAACCTGCGCGTCGCCGGGCGGCCCGCCCACCTGACCGACCGCCGGGCCACCGGTGACTGCGCCGCCATCGGCGGCGATCGCGAGATCCTCGTCCGGACGGAGCCGGATGCCACCGGAGCCCATCCGGTGCTCCGGATCAGCGCGTGCCTCGAGGGGCCCGACACGGACCAACCGGACCACACGTTCCGGCAGCTGCTGCAGACCATCGCCGTTGCCGGCCGGTGAGCACGCCGCGCCCAACCGGCCGTTCGTGGCATCTCGTGTCCTGGCTCATCCAGCGCCGACCGCTCGAAGACAGCGCACCGTCGACGCGACGCTTCGCACGCGGACGCCGGATGGGACGGACCTCGCCCGGTTCCGCGTCCTACCGGTGCTCGGGGACCTCTCGGCCTCGCCGCCGTTGCACCGCCGCCGCGACCAGCGACAGCAGCATGATCACCGCACCGACCGCGGCGGCGAAGAGACTCAGCAGGAAGACAAGACCAGCGCTGATGTTGGTGCGCATGGTGCTCGGCCACAGCTCGCCGATCGACCACAGCGATCCGGCCACTGCCAGCCCGCCGATGGCCGTCCACATGCCGAGTCGCCGCAGGAACCGCAGCTCGGACAGGTCCATGGGGACCATTCTGATCGTCGGCCGGTCCTCCCGCGCCTGGACCGACGACTTCCTGGCCCGACCGTCGCGATGCTGGCGGCCCGCACGCCGGCGCGCCATGCTGCTGGCCTGGCAGCAGGGCGGCTGGCCACCGGGGGAGGGCGCATGAGTGCACACCCTGGCACGGCGTACCGCCGGTGGGCGGCGCTGTTCCTCGTCGTGCTCGCTGCCGCCGGGGGATGTCGGGACGGGCAGAAAGCAGCGCGGGCGGCGACCGCTCCGATCGTGGCGACGACGAGCGAACGGCAGGCGCCGCAGTCGCCGCCCCGTCCGACATGGGCGCCGTCCTCGCCCGAGCGGCCCGGGACAGCCCAGCCGACAGTGGCGACGTCGTCGGTGCGCCCCCTGCCGTCCCAGGATGCGTCCGGCGGTGTCGATCGCCGGCTCACCGGCGTCAGCTGGGCGCTCACCGCGATCTCGCTGTCGTCCGGCGAGGATGCCGCGACGCGCTACCCCGACGTGTCGGTCGAGTTCACGACGGCCTATCTCGCCATCGCCACCGGCTGCGGCGGCCGGCTCTACGGGTACCGGATCCGTTCGGCGACGACCGTCCGCCTGACCGCGTTCGTCGATTCGGTGGCCGAGGTATGCCCGCCTGTCCCGCGAGAGGAGCAGGGAGACGTCGTCGACAGCGCTTTCGACACCGGTGTGCTCCGCTACCACCTGTCCGGTCGGATCCTCACGCTCACCACAGCCCGGGCGGTCTGGTCGTTCCACTCGGCCGGACCGGCGCGGCTGGCCAGATACTGGCCGCAACTCCTCCCGGACCTCGACGCCTCGGCGGATCCTGCCCGGTGGCCGGCCGCCGTGGTGGGCGGCGTGCGGTTCCGACACCCGCCCGACTGGCGGCTGACCCCCTATGAGGAGTCCTTCTCCCGCTACACCGTCCTGGGATTCCTGAGCACCGACCCGCTGCACGACCCCTGCCGGATCATCACCTCCCGCAGCGCCATCGAGACGCTGTGCACCGAGCCGGTGGACCGGCTCTCGCCCGGCGGTGTGCTGGTGATCCTCGGCGGCGGTGATTCTCCGGGTCCGCAACGTCCGCGGATCCGCCTCACCGCCACCGTCGCCGGACGACCCGCATCCGTGACCGAGTCGCGTGCGCAGGACGAGTGCCTGACCGTCGGTGCCCAGCGGCAGATCCAGGTACTGGCACCGGGTGACAGCGTCCACGTCCGGATCCAGCTGACCGGTTGCTTCGCCGGGCCGGACCCGAGGGCCGCCGAGGCGGGATTCCGGCGACTCGTCGACAGCATCACGCTCCGCTGAATCCCACCGTCCGGCGGTCGCCGGTGGCCGACCCAGGCGGCGTGCCTGTGGTCCGCTGCGGAGCCGCGCGTCGACTCGGCAGAACGGGCCGTCCGATGCGGGCTGTCGTCGCGGCGTCCGTCACGACGGTGGCATCGCGCCCGTCTCGGCGAGGCGCTCGGCGACCTCCCGCAGCTGCACGTTGCTGTGCTGCGAAGCGTTGCGGAGCAGCTGGAAGGCCTCCTCGGCGGTGATCTTCAGGCGTTCCATGAGGATGCCCTCGGCCTGGCCGATGACCGTGCGGGTGTCGACCGCCGCCCGAAGGTTCTCCTGGGTCCGGGCCCGGTGCACCGCGATCGCGGCCTGGGCCGCGTAGAGCCGTCCTTCCGCCCGCAGCTGGTCGTCGAAGGTCTCCCGCCGGACCGAGTAGAGGTTGAGCGCGCCGAGCACGTGCTGGCCCGTCGACAAGCAGAAGGACAGGCTGCTGGCCACGCCGACCTCGTCAGCGGCCTGCCGGCACCACCGCGGGTAGCGCCGTTCGGTCTGGAGGTCCTGGATCTCGACCTGCTCGTCGTGACGGATGGCGTCCAGGCACGGCCCTTCGGCCAGGAGGTACTGCAGCCGGTCCGCCCGCACCGCCCGATCGTCGCTGGACCCCGCGGTCTGCACCTGCTGCCGGGCCCCCACCAGCGACACACTGACGCCGACGTCACTGCCCAGACGGTCGGCGGCGATGTCCACCACCCGTTGCACCGTGCGTCGGGTGTCCGGCTCCGCGGACAGCTGGAGGGCCACGGTCGCCACCAGCTGCTCGAAGGTGGGAACGTCTGTCACAACCACCTCGAGGCACAGGTCCTGCGACCCCACTGGTCGACGCGTTGAGCGGGATCGTACCGGCGCGGGCCGGCGCGGTCGGATCCTGCCGTCCGTGCGATTCCGGCGGCGCCGAGCGTGCGCGGGACCGCCGTGCGGTCAGCTGCGCAGGGCGACGGTGGCCGGCCGGGCGGCCTTGGTGGCGCGCAACGCGGTGTCGGCCCGATCGATCAACGACGATGCGGTGTCGCCGGCCGTGGCGATGGCCGCTCCCCACGTCACGGTGAGCGGGATGCCGTCGGGACCGTCCACGCGGCCGCGCCGCAGGCGCGCTGCGACGGCCGCCACACCGGTGGCGCTGGACGAGCTGACGACCACGGCGAACTCGTCGCCGCCCCACCGGGACACCAGGTCGTCGGTGCGGGTGTTCTCCCGCAACCACTGGGCGACCCGGACCAGGCAGGCGTCCCCGGTCAGGTGCCCGTGCCGGTCGTTGATCTGCTTGAAGTGGTCGAGGTCGCCGAGCAGCAGCAGGATCGGTCGCGCCCCGACGTCCCCGGCGAGCAGCGCAGCGATGCTCTGGTCGAAGGACCGGCGGTTGGCCAGGCCGGTCAACGGGTCGGTGCCGGCAGCGGTGCGCAGATCCTGGTGCGTGCGGACGAAGTCGGTGACGTCCAGGTGGCGGACCAGCAGGACCGGCTCGCCGCCGGCCGCGGCCGTCACGCCGCGGATGTCCAGGCGGTACCAGAACTCCTCGTCGGCGGTGGCGAACGGGTAGTGCAGGACGAAGTCCGTCGACGTGCCGGCCAGCACCCGCTCGAAACCGGCGAGGACCTCGGCGGCGACCGCGTCACCGCCGTCCGCGGACCGCCGGCACGTGGTCAGGTAGTTGCCGCCCACCCCGCAACTGGCGTCCGCTCCCATCTCCGCGCCGAACCTCGACCAGGCCTCGTTGACCGCGAGCAGCGTGCCGTCTACTGCCAGCACGGCCGAGATGTCCGGGGACCGCTCGAAGAGACCGAGCCAGGGGATCTGCCGCCGTTCCGCCACCACTCGCGCCTCCGTTCCTGGCGGGCCGACGCCGCCGGTCCTCGCGCACGCACCGTGACGAGGTCCGCGACGCCGTCCGCCGACGTCGGACGACGAGCGGCCGGGCACCGGGGCTGTCGCCACCGACGACGGCCTTCGACGGCCCGTCTGTCGGTTCCCCGGATCGCTCCAGTCTTACCCAGGATGTCGATCACCGCTCGGCGTCGGTCGGTCGCGACGTCCGTCGCGGACCGGACGGGGTGGCCGTGCGTGGCTCCTCGGCAGGTCTCCCGTCCGGTGGCCGGGCCCCGACGACGGGCCTGTGCCACGCCGAGACCCGTCGCCGTCCCGGGAGGGGAGTCGACGGGGTCGCCGAGGTGCCGACGGCGGTCCTGCACCCGGGACGTCCAGGCGCCGTCGGACCGCCTGACGGCCCGCTCGGACAGCGTTCCGGCCACCCCCGTGCCACGCTGGTCGGCGGCGGGACCAGCCGGACACGGCGAGCGAGGAGGCGCGGAGATGCTTCGGTCGGTGCGACAGCGTCCACGGCGCCTGGTCGCCGGCATCTGCGCACTCGTCCTGGTCCTGGTGGCAGTGACCGTCTGGGTGCTGCAGGCGCAGCGGCAGGCCTCGCACCAGGCCCGGGTGCAGCGGGACGTCGTCGGTCCGCTCTGGCTGCTCACCGAGGTGCGCGCGCCGCAGGGCCCCACCACGGTGCAGCGCGACGACTGGATCACCCTGCGCCTCGAGCCGAACGGGACCAGCCGGATCACCACCTGCAGCGGCGGCAACACCACCACGGCGCGGTGGCGCGCCACCAGCTCCGGTTTCGAGATGGCGGACCCGGTCAACGATGTACTCGCGTGCAATGCCGGACGGTCCCGGCCGAAGGTGGTCTCCGACGCCACGTCGGTACTGACGCGCGGCCCACTGGTCGCCGAGCGCTCCGGCGACGCGTTGGTGCTCCGCGCCGCGCCGTACGAACTGCGGTACCGGATCGAACGCTGACGGCTGCCGCTCACCCGGCCGGCGGTGCTCCGCCGGGCGCGCCGGAAGGAGTACCGCCGCCATGCAGCTGCCCGCCGGTCGGCGCGGTGGAGGTATCGATGCCGACCTGCAGAGCGACCGACAAACCGCTGCTCACGGTGCCGGTCACCGTCGCCAGTTGGCGGGCACCGCCGTCGTCGCCGAAGACGTTGTCCGTGGACAGGCTGACCCGCGCCAGGTTGCCGACGGACGCCTCGTATCCGGCCTGGCCGTACACCGTCTCGCAGACGTCCTGAGGAAGGGCGACCTGCGACGTGGCGATCGCGGTCGAGACGTCGGTGATGCTGTCCCGATCGGGGTAGACCTCGAAGTGGATGTGCGGCCACCGTCCGCTGTAGCAGGCGGGGAAGATGCTGCTGTACTCCACGACGCCGTCGGCATCGGCGATCTGCACGCCGCGCAGGTAGTTCTCGCTCGTGATGCCGTCGGAGTACAGCGAGTACCGACCCTCGCGGTCGCAGTGCCATACGTACACGGCCACCCCGGCGAACGGGGCTCCGGCCCTGGCCAGGTCTGTCACCGACAACCGCAGGGTGATCGGCACGCCGGCCGCGGTACGGCTGGCCTGACCGAAACTGGATCGGAGGTCGCTCCGGACGATGCCGCTCTGCTCCAACACGTCCGGACCGTTGGACCCGTCGCCGGGATATGGACCGGCTGTCTCGTCGGGGATCTCGCCGGTCGCCGTGCCGGTGTCCGACGTGGGCGTGGTGTCCGAGGTCTCCGCGGTGGACGCGACTGCCGGTTCGGCGGCTGCGGTGGCCGAACCGGCGGACGGTGAGGTGGCCGGGGACGTGGTGCCGGTGCCGCAGGCGGCAAGTCCTACGGCCACGGCGCCGAGGCCCACGACGCGGAGCAGCCGGCGGCGATCCAGCAGCGTTCCGACGTCGAAACCCAGGCCCTGGTCGACCACCTGCTCGTCGGGCCGGGGGAGCGGTCGGCACTCGTAGGAGAGGCGTCTCGCATCGTGGGTCATGGTGCGTCTCCTCGGTTCTGGTGGGGGAACCGCCTCAGCTTCTCGTCGTGGACTGGCCCCGGGATGTTGGTGCTCTGAGCGGTTGCTGTGCAGCCCTGGACGTGTCCGGGTGTGCTCGGACGTCGCCGCGATGCAGCAGCGACGGACGCCTCCGACCGTGTCCGGCTCGAACGGTCGGCGGACCTTCGTCAGCGCCATGACGGGGTGCGCGGGCCCGGCCGGCTCCACCTACCGCGACGGATCCACCGGACTCCTGTCCGGCACCATGACGGCCACGGCGGACCGATCGGCCACACGACCCGTCGACCCGCCATGATCGCCGGGCCGCCCACGCAGCCGGTGGCCCTCAGGACGTGTGCAGTTCGGCGGCGACCACGACGGGCAGGTCGAGCGGCAGCGCGGCCACCCCGATGGCGGTCCTGGCATGGTCGCCGACCTCCGGACCGAAGACCGCCAGCACGATCTCGGAGAAGCTGTTCAGGACGGCCGTCGTCCGCGCATAGCCGGGCTGCGCCTGCACGAAGCCGTTGACCGTCACCCAGGCGTCGATACGGTCCAGATCGCCGACAGCTCGCTCCACCGCGGCGATCACCGCCAGCGCCGCCGAGCGGGCCGACTGCTGCGCCTCCTCGAGGGACACCTGGTCCGGAACCCGGCCGTACGGCCCAGCGGGCGAGCCGTCCGGATTCTGCGGGCCGTGGCCGGACACGACGACTCGCGTCCCCAGGATCCGGACCCAGCTGAACGTCGTGGTCACCGGCATCGCCGCCGGTTGCGGCAACACGAGACCCAGCCGGTCGAGCCGCTCGCGCACGGTCATGAGGTCCATCGAACACCACCGCGGGCGGCCGTCGTCGAGCCGCGCAAGCCGGTGATCCGATGTGTGCTTCCGGCGAGGACAGCGGTGCAGGAGATGTCCCCGGACGGGACACCGGGCGGAGTCGCCGGTCCTGCGGAAGCGGACACCCCGTGCGCCGGGCCCTCGCGCTCACCGGCGGTCGCACCTGACCCGGGACGGCGGCCTCCGGTCACCGACCCGCCTCGTCGGGGCGGTCCTGGTGATCTCGTCCAGTCGGCTGCGGCGGATGGCGCGTCAGTCGGACACGGACGACGCGGCGTCCTCCTCCGGAGGTGGCCGCCGTCGACGAGGTCGAGGGGTGCACCGTGGACATCCGGAAGGTCTGCAACCGAGCCCTGCGCCGTGGATCAAGTTCTCGGCCCATATGCACCGCCGGCACGGACCGTGCCGTTCACCGAGCGATCCGCGCGGGCGTCCGTTCCTCGGGAGTACTTGCGATCGCCGGGTGCTCCGGGCCTCCGACCGTGCGATCGATGCGCTGCGGGCCCCACGCTGCTGGCGACTCCGGGCGGGTATCTGCTGACCGGTGTGGTCGACCCCGCCCGGGATGCCGGAGACCGACGAACGTGTGCGCCGGGGGGCGACGAGCCTGCTGCTCCATTCGGGACTGCCCGTGGCTGGCGGGCTGGCTCACCGGGGCGCCTGACTCCATGACGCCACAGGCGCCGCACGTGTCGAGTGATCGAGCCATGGGGACCGACTCCCGCGGTCGCGTCGGGCGTCCAGCGGACGTGGGGCAGGACGCCGACGAGGTTCCGTCGTGCCGTGGACCGGCCCGGGGGGTGTCCGTCGGACGGACACGTCATCCACCTCGCGGACACGTGCGCCGGGACAGGCCGCGCACACCGAAGTGCCGGTTCGACCGGAGTCGACCCGACACCAGCGGCGGAGCAGCGATCAGTTGGCCGTGATGGGGGTGGGGGCGGAGGCGGTGTAGTCGGAGGCGGTCGTGCTGTCGGGGCTGATGAAGGTGGCGTCCATGACGTGCCAGGTGATGTTGTTCAACGTCATCGTGAGGTCGCCGGTGTCCTTGACCATCGCGTCAGCGGCGAGGATCTCGCGGTGCATGCCCGGGGGGATCGGCACGGCGAAGGAACTTTGGAACGTGTGTGACTGACCCCAGGTGTGCGCGAAGGAGCCCTTGATGCCGACGTCGATGATGCCGGCGATGGAACCGCCGGCGTTCACCTCTACTCCGATGGTGTCCGAGGAGTCGGCGGTGTCGTTCGTTCCCACGGTCAGGAGCGGATACGGCTTGTCGCCCTTGTTGGTGTCCTGGTTGTTGCCCGAGGCGATGACGCGACCGGGTGCGTAGAAGCGGGCGGTGACGTCGTGGTCGAAGGTGCACGTGGCGACGCCGTCGCTGCAGAGGTGCTGGACCAGCGGTCCGACACTGTTGTCGGTGCCGTCGAGGTCGAGCGTGCCGCCGCCGTCGTCGAAGAACAGACCTTCGTTGTCGCTGGTCCAGTCCCGGGACGCGGTGTAGCCCTGCGGCACCGAGTCGTTGATGGTGTCGTCGTAGGCGAACTCGGTACCGAACCGGGCCTCGAAGGTCTGGCCGTCCTCGTTGGTGTAGTCGGCGGTACCGAGCTGCTGATCGCCGACTCGCACCGCGACCTCGAGGTCCTCGCTCTCACCGGGCCAGAGCACCGTACCGATGGTCGGCCCGGCGCCGTCGAAACCCGTCGCCGAGCTCAACGTCAGCTTCTCGTGTGTGTAGTTGTAGACATGGAAACCGTGGGTGGTGTTCAACGCCTGACCGGGGGCGGGCGTGGCGGCGTCGGCGGTGCCGCACAGGGCGAGCGCACCCGCTGCGATCGCTCCGACGGCGGCGATCCTGGCGGTCATCCGGCCGATTGTCCCGATCTTGGTGTCCATGTCTGCTCCCCGGCTTGGTGATCGCGGCTCGCGATCGGATGGCGCAACTCTCCGGCCGGGCGGCACTCGTCGGGGTCGGCTCATCGGCCCTCATCGGGTCTTCTCGCGGCTCCACCGATCGGCGGACTTGTTCCTGGGCCTACCGGCTGCGGGCGATTCCCACGGTTGGGGGCTACGTCCGGTTCGACCGCCGTGAGAGTGTGCTCCGGTCGGCCCGGCAACGCCGCAGGAGCAGTCGCGCCGCCCCGGCATCGTCGACGGTTTCACCGAACCTGCCAGGGAGTCACCGTGCCTGAACAACCCGATGCTGCGGCGGGCGCCCGGACCGCGTCCGCGACGTTCGCGACCAGGATCCTGGACAACCCGTTCGTCGGCTTTCTTCCGTGGATCGTACTGGCTGTCCTGGAAGGACCGGGCCGCCTGCCCTGGGCGGCGGGAGCGGCTCTCGCGCTGTCGGTGGTGTTCCTCGTCCTGGACGTGGTCCGGGGCAGGACCGTGAAGATCCTCGCGGTCGTCGACGTCGTGGCCTTCACCGCGTTCCTCGTCCTGGTGCTGGCGGCGCCACCCGCCACGCAACGGTGGCTGGAAACCTGGTTCGGCGAGATCTCCAACCTCATCCTCGTCGTCGTCGTGGTCGCCTCGATGATCGCCAGGGTGCCGTTCACCATCCAGTACGCGCGTGAGCAGACGGATCCCAGCGCTTGGCGGACACCGCTGTTCCTGCGGATCAACTACGTGATCACCGGTGCGTGGGCACTGGCTTTCGCCGTGTCCTCGGCTGCGGGCTTCTACGGTGACGCCGTGCTGCACGACAACAGCAACATCTGGACCGGTTGGATCATCCAGATCGGTGCCTCACTGGTCGCCGTCCAGTTCACCCAGTGGTATCCGGACTACGCCACGGCCAACGCGCTACGCGCGGCCGGCGAACCGACCGAGCCGGCGCCACCGGTCACGGATCTGCTGGTGCCGTTGCTCGGGTACCTGGTTCCGGTCGGCATCATCGTGCTGGTCTTCGGCGGCGCGCCGACCTGGTTGGGTATCGCCCTCATCGTCGTCGGCTCCGCGTTGAGCGTGCAGTTGAGGCGTGTGGACACCCGGAGCGCGACCGGCGGCTGAGGACAGCGCCGCCCCGGCGCCGCCGGCCGGGTGCACCACGAGGGGGGCGACGCCGCTCGTGCCGCACGCAGACCGGGCGGAGCACCGGGAGCGTGGCGGGTCCCGGCACTACCGCTGACAGCCGCGCGGTAGCACCGTATCCGAACGCAGGGCCAGCAAGCTGAAACCGCCGTTGCCCGCCGGGCCCTCGGCGACCAGAACCTGGCCCGGTGCGGTGGCGACCGCGTCGGCGCCCACTCCGACCGTGCGGACGCTGACCGTGCGGTGGTCGCGGTTCCGGATGACGGACAGCTTGCCGGCGGTCCGCGGGTCGGAGTCCGGGAAGTCGCGGGTGGTCAGCAGGGTGTACCGGCCGTCGGCGGTGACGGCGGCACTGCTGGTGACACCGGGAGCAATCGTCGCCACGTGTCCGGTGAGGGTCATGGTGCGGGTGTCCAGCCACGTCGTGCCGGTGTCCCCGGGCAGTGGGACGACGGTTCCGGCAGCGGTGATGGCGCCGGGGTTGGTGGCGGAGCCGTCGGGCCGGTGCAGGGTTCTGGTGGTGCCCTTCCGGGCGTCGACGACGAGCACGGTGCCGTCGGCGCCGCTCGGCGCGACGACGAACCCGTTGGCGGTCGAGACGACCGCGGCCGGCTCGGGAACCGCCCACCGGTGGCGGACGCTGCCGGTTCGGCTGTCCACCTGCAGCACGGCGTCGTCGGGCAGATCCGCGACGAAGAGCTGGTCGCCGGTGGCCGTGGATCGGACCGTGACGGCGGTGGGCGACCCGGCAGCCAGGGTCCGGGTCACCCGGCGGGTGCGGGTGTCGACGACGGCGATGGTGCCGGCCGTCCAGCTGGTGACGTAGGCGGTCCGGCCGCTCCGGTCGAAGGCGACGTCGGTCGGGCCGGCGCCGACCGGGATGTTCGCCACGACCCGGTGGGTGCGCAGGTCGACGACCGAGACGACGCCGTCCAGGACGGTCGGCAGCCAGGCCTCGCGGTGGTCCGGTGTCACCCGGACCGCGCGGGGACCGTCCGCGACCGGCACGGTCACGGTGGCGTGCCCGGCATGTCGGGCAGGGGCCGCGGCGACGGCCGGGGCGGCCGTGCCGACCCCGAGCAGTGCGACGACGGCCACGGTGCCCATCGTGGCCAGCAGGGTGCGTCGAGGGACGATGGCGTGCACGAGAAGGACTCCTGACGGTGGGGAGGGACTGGGCTCGGACGACCCGGCGCGGTGCAGCGGTCACGGGCCGACTGCGGTGGGAGTCATCGCACCTGGCGGTGGCGCCGGCGCAGCGCCAGGACCAGACCCACGCCGACGAGCAGGGCGCCGGCGAGGACCAGCCCGGTCACGTCGAGCCCGGTGGCGGCCAGCTCGGGGCCGGCAGCGCTTCCGGAGTCGCCGCCGCCGAGGTCGTCCCCGGCGTCACCGGCGCCCTGGGTCGGGACGGACACCGTGACGGTCTGCGTCGACGAGGAAGGGACAGGCGTGGACGGCGGTGTCGCCGCAGCACTGGTGCGAGGCGACTGCAGGCTGAACACGGTCTGGGCGTTGTCCGCGGTGTACAGGGCGTCGCCGCTGTACTCGGCGGTCAACGTGTAGACGCCGGTGGCGGTCAGAGTCGCCGGGGTCGAGAGGTGAGCGGTGCCACCGACGACGGTGACCGTTCCGAGGTCGGTGCTGGTGGTGTTCGTCGTCCCGGGTCCGGTGGCGGTGAACCGCACCGTGCCGGTGGCGTCCGCGGGCAACTTCGCGGTAGGCGTCACCTTGGCCGGGCTGGCGACGAGGATCGGGATGGACACCGTGAGGTTCGGGTCGAGCCGGCCGACGGTGACGGTCACGGTGTTGCTGTCGTTGGGGTTGTAGTGGGCGTCGCCGCCGGACGAGGCCTGCAGGGTGTGCTGGCCGTCGGACAAGGTACGGGTCAGCGACGTCAAGGTGGCGACCCCGTTGATCAGCGGCGCCGTGCCCAGACCCACGGCGGTGCCGCCGGTCACGTCGTAGAAGCCGATGTCTCCCGTCGCGTCGGACGGCATGGTGGCCACCAGCGGAGCGACCCCGGCGCTGGTCGCGGCGCGGGTGTGCGCGGCGGCCAGCGTCAACGACGGCACCGGTCTCGGTGCGGCGACGGGCAGGATCGACCACTCCTGCGCGGCGGCACCGGCGGTCGCCGGCGCCAGCGTGACCGGGGTGGCGTCGCCGGACACGGCCCCGGAAGCGACCAGGGCAGTCGTGCCCGCGCTCCATTCGGTCTGCAGCGCGTAGCTGCCGTCGGTCTGCCAGCCCAGCTTCCACGCCTGTTGCGGGTCGTCGACGTTGCACGCGGCGAGCGCGACGGCCGAGCCCGAGGTCCTGCCGTTGGTCAGGCAGCTGCCGGCCCCCAGGTTGTGCAGCAGGTAGTAGGCGTTGACGCTGTCGCTGCCGACCTTCTCCAGACCCCAGGTCTGCCAGGCGATGTCCCAGGTTCGCTCCGGCGACCGGACGGCGGCGGTGCCACCGCGGTCCACCCGCAGCACGGTCGTCGGGACGGACCCGTTGGCATGCGTGCCGATCTCACCGTTCGCGACGAGGACCGGCGTGATGACGACCTGGGCCGGTCCGCCGGCGGTGTTCACGGTGATCGACGGCGACGCGGCCCCGCCGGCGACGTAGCTGCTGCCTCCGCCGCCGCCGGCCCCGCCGTAGGCGGCGCTGGACGCCCCGCCGCCGCCCCCGCCGGCACGACCGGCGCCGCCGCCTCCGCCACCGCCGCCGTAGTACTCGTGCAGTGGGTCGGTGGGGTCGATGGCCAGGCCACCGGCGCCGCCCCGTCCTGGCGTGCCGTTCTGCCCGTTGCCCGCGTTCTTGCCGGCGTGCGCGCCACCGGCGCCGCCGGTGACGAGGTCCCCGCCACGTCCGGCGCCCTGTGCGGTGGCCGGCTGGCCCTTGAGGGTGGGCGTCTGGCCTGCGCATCCCGTGCTCTGGCAGGCGTTCCCGCCGCCGAGGCCGTCGTTGTGGGGGGTGGTGCCGTCCTCGTCGATGCCGCCGCCGCCACCGCCGCCCCCGGCGATCGCGAGCCACTGCGAGCAGTCCGTGTCGGCGCTGACACCGGAGAGGCCGCCGCCCCCGCCGCCGGCCCACTCGCGGGGGCTGCCGCCACCCGCACCGCCACCGCCGGTCCCGCCGGTGCCCGGCACCGCCTCGTTCTTGCCGGTGCTGGGATCAAAGCCGTCCGAGGAGTTTCCGCCGGCACCGCCGACACGGGGGTACAGCACGCCTCCGGGCTGGAGGGGAAGGACCGCGGTGACCGTGGACCCGTGGCCGCCGGCACTGCCCCGGCCGCCGCTGCCGCCGGCAGCGCCCGTCACCGTCACGGAGATGGCGTTCGCGCCGAACGGCTGCTGGTAGGCGGTGGTGCAGGTCGATCCGGGAGCCGTGAAAGTGCTGGGCTGACCGACGGTTCCCACCACCGCCGCCGTGGTCCTGGCCCGTGGTGCGGCTCCTCGCTGCGTCCGTGCGGTGCGTGCCCCGGTGACCGGTGCAGGGGCCGCGGCGGCCGGCGGTCGGACCCGGCTTCGCGTCCCGGCAAGCACGGGCAGGTCGGGCGGGACCGTGGTCACCGCGCGGACCAGTGCCAGCCGGCCGGCCAGCCCGGTGGTGGACGGGGTTGAGGGCGCGGTCGGCGCCGCGGACTTCGGGTCGTTGAAGGTCAGCACCTGCGCGGTCGCGTCCTTGACCACGACGGGCGGGATCGTCGTGACCTGGCCCGTGGGACCGGCCACCGTCTGCGCCTGCAGGATCGGCAGGTCCTCGCCCTTGGCCCAGGTGGCGACGCCGGCGGCTGGATCGACACCGGACAGGGTCCGTGAGGCCCCGCTGCCGGTGTAGCTCGCCCGCACCAGCCCCGTCCAGTCCGCCTCGGTGGGCAGGCGCCAATCCGCGTAACCCAGCGGCCGGCTGAGCAGCGCCAGCTCCACCGGTGTCCATGCCTGAGCGACGACTGCGCTGCTGGCGACGGCGTTGTCGGCGGCTGCCGGCATCCATACGTGGTAGACGCACAGCGACCGTGGGTCGACGCAGTAGGCGTGCGTCGGGGTGGTCGGGTCGTCGCCCAGACCCGGGTCGTTCGGTAGGGCGACCGGGCTGCTGGCCCACATCGTGTAGGTCGTCGTACCTCCCGACGTGGCACCTGTGCGCCAGTCCACGAGGGTGCCCTTCGGCAGGTGGGGGAGGTTCGCGGTGGCGGCCTCGGTCCACGCCAGGATGTCGACCCGCAGCTGCGCGTACAGGTCGGTGATGTCCTGCGGGTTGCCGGGGGTCAGTGCTTCGGCGCTGTGGCTCGGCACCGCGGGGCTGTTCCAGTGCGTGGCCTCGGCGTACGCGTTGTACAGCTGGGCGGCCAGTCCGGCGTAGTAGTCGACGAGATCGTGCATGGCGTCGACGTACTCGGCGGTCCACAGCGCCCTGGACGGGACCACGCCGGTCCTGGCCTGCTGGTTCGCCCACCACGCGGCGCGGTACGAGGCGATGATGCCACCGTCGCCCAGCAGGGAGTTCGACATGTTCTGCAGCCGGGTCGCGGCGTTCGCCCGGATGTCCCGGATGTGGGTGATGTCGGTGTCGTACGGCAGGTAGGGCGCCGCGTTGCTGTCGGTCGCCGAATTGCGGGCGAGGGTGCAGACGTTCTGCACCATGCCCTGGATCGCGGCGATGTTGCCGGCCGACCCCGACACCTCCAGGTCGTACTGGGTGTTCGCGAGCTGCGCCTTCAGGGCGTACTCGGCATTGGTGAGCTGGTTGGCGAGTGCGTTGACCGACGTCTGGATCGAGTTCAGCTGGTTGCGTTGGTCGGTCAGTTCCTGTTCGATCTGCTTCTGCGTCGCCTCGGTCTGGTTGCCGTTGTTGCCCAGCACCAGGTTGAGCACCCAGCCCGCGCCCGCGCTGGCCTTGTCCTGGGCAGCGCTCTTGGCCGCGTCGGTGATGAACGACCAGATCGACTTCTCCTCGTCGTCGCCGTCCGGCTCACCGGGCAGGGCCGTGGTGATGGGTTGGGCGTCCGCGGCCTTGCTCGGGACGATGGTGCAGCTCGGCGCCGGGTCAGCCGGTGCGGCGGACAGGAGCGCGATCGGGTCGACCGCCCGGGGCTGCGTCACGACCGGTCCGGGCGGCGCTGCCGCGGTGACCTCTGCTGCACCGCCGAGCGCCACGACCACCGACAGCGCGATGACCGCGGTCGCGTTTCGCCATCGACGCACGGTCGTCCTGCTCGCCATCTGGGTCTCCTCGCACGATGGTCCGGGTGGGCCGGCCGGCCCCTGTCGGCTGATCATCGGGCCGCGAGCCGTGGGGAGGACTGGTCGAAATGCACAGGTATGGACGGACCGTCCGGCGACTCGAACTCGACCCGACAGCGCCGGACAGCGCCGTACCGCCGGGATGCCGTCCCGGCGGCACGGCGACGCGCCGGATCAGGACGTCGGTGCCACGGTCCCCGAGGTCGTCGGGTCCTCCGTGAACGGGTCCTTCTCCGTCGAGAGCCCGCTCGTGGCCGAGGGTGCCGGCGTCCCGGACGGCTCGGCCGACGGCGTCACCGACGGCTCGACCGACGAACCGGTCGGCGGCGCGGGCGGTGACGCGGGGGCCGTCCCTGCCGGCGGCGCCGGTGCCGGCGGGCGGGGACCGCCCGGCCCGTGCGCGGGTGGCCCCGCCGGCGGGGCCGGCGGCACCTCGATGCGGGTGGCGTCCAGCGACGTCCCGTCCGTGTCGACCGTGCCGGTGTCGTGGACCGCCGTGCCGACCGGCACCGGCGCGCTCAGGCCGCTGCCGTAGGTGGTGCCGGAGTCGGTCCGGATGGTCCGGCGGAACCCGTCGTGGTCGGTGATGGTGACGGTGCCGTCCGAGACGGCGGTGACGGTGCCGTCCAGGTGCGGGACGTGTGGCGGTGGCGTGGTCGGCGACCCCGGTGCCGGAGCGCCCGCTCCTGCGGCTGTCGGGGACGGCTGCGCGGACGTGCCGCTGCCACCGCCGGTGTCGGCCGCGACGGCGACACCGGCGCCGGTGAGGGCCAGGCCGCCGGCGACGGCGAGACCGACGACCACCCGGCGGACGGCGGCGGGTCGCGGTGGACGGCGACGTGCCGGGAGGGCGGTCCCGTCGTCCGGCGTCGCCGGTATCGGAGAGGGATGCGTGGTCATGGAGTGCTCCTTCGGTGTGGGAGGGACACCGCCCACCGTCCGCACCGATCCTGAAGGGCGGCTGAATCGCCCGGCATCCGCCGGCGACCTTCAGCGGATCCTCAGCCGAGCGGGGCAGACTCGGCCCGTGACCGGCGCCCGCGTACTCCTCGTCGAGGACGACGACACCATCCGCGACGCGGTCGCCCGCGCGCTGGCCGGCGAGGGGTTCGCCGTCCGTGCCCTGCCCGACGGCCGGCGCTTCGAGCAGGAGGTGGCGGCGTTCCGTCCCGACGCAGCGGTGCTGGACATCGCGCTGCCGGGTCCGGACGGATTCCGCCTCGCCCGGCTGCTGCGCCAGGCGGGCGACGTGCCCGTGGTGTTCCTGACCGCGCGGGATGCCGTCCCGGACCGGCTGGCCGGGTTCGCCGCCGGCGCCGACGACTACGTCGTCAAGCCCTTCGCCCTCGCCGAACTGGTGGCCAGGGTGACGGTCGTGCTGCGGCGCAGCGGCCGGCTCGCCGCGTCGGCGGTGCAGGTGGGCGACCTGGTCGTCGACGAGCAGAGCGCCACCGTCGTCGGGGAGGCGACGGAGCTGCCGCTGACGGCGACGGAGCTGCGGGTGCTGTGCTTCCTCGTCCGCCACCGGGGGCGCACGGTGTCCAAGACACAGATCCTGACACAGGTGTGGGGCTACGCCGACTACGACCCGAACCTGGTCGAGGCGTACGTTTCGGCGCTGCGTCGAAAGCTCGGGCTGCGGGCCGGTCTCATCTCGACCGTGCGGGGTCTCGGCTACCGCTTGAGCGCGTGAGCCTCCGTACCTCCGGTGCCTCAGGCCGGACGGCCGGCACGCCGCAGGCGCGGCCCCTGCGGACGGGCTCGTTGCGCGCCCGGACCATCGCCGCCGTGCTGGCCGCCGTCGCGATCACCCTGCTCGCGGTCGGCGTCTTCCTGGACGTGCTGTTGCGCGCGCGGCTGGTCCAGGACCTGCGGGAGCGGCTTCTGGACCGGGCCTCGTACGCGCAGTTGCTCGCCACGCAGGGCCTGTCACCGCAGACGCTGGCCGACCGGCTCGCCGACGACGACACGACGGTGACCTTCGCGGTCGACGGTTCCACCGTGTACGGCCGGCCCGCACCAGCGCCGCCGCCACGACCTCCTGGCCCGGCCCGGCCGGCGCCGCCCCCGCCCGCGGGTGCCGTGCTGAGCGACTCCGGCGACCGGCTGACCGTGACGGCGCCGCTCACGGGCGGCACGCTCACCCTGACCGCCAGCCGGCTGTCGATCGACCACACGCTGACGCGGCTGCGGGGACTCGAGACCGCCGCCGCGCTGGCGAGTCTCGCGGTGCTGGCGCTCGTGCTGACCGGCATCGTCACCAGGGTGCTGCGTCCGTTGCGGCGGATGACCACCCTGGCCACCGATATCGCGCGGGGTGGTCGCGGGGGCCGGTTGCGGCCGACCCGGCCGGGCACCGAGCTGGGGCGCACCGCAGCCGCTTTCGACGACATGCTGGCCGCTCTGGAGACCGCCGAGACCACCGCGCGCCGCGCCGCCGCCGACGCGGCCGCCGCGGAGGAGCGGATGCAGCGGCTGCTCAGCGACGTCGCGCACGAGCTCCGCACTCCCATCGCCGGGCTGCAGGCGACGGCCGAGACCCTGCTGCGGGACAATCCGACGCGGCAGGACCGGGAACGGTTGACGCTGGGAATGATCCGGACCACCGGGCGGGCCGGTCGGCTGGTCGACGACCTCCTGCTGATGACCCGGCTGGATGCCGGCGCGGACCTGGGTCCGGTGTCCGCGGTCGACCTGGCCGAGCTCGCCGGGTCGGTGGTGCAGGAGCAGCACCGGCTGGCCGGCGGCTCCCGCGTCCGCCTCCGCCCGTCCCCGGACGCCTGGGTGCGCGGCGACCTGCAGCGACTCGCCCAGGTGCTGACCAACCTGGTCGACAACGCGCGCCACGCGACCGCCGACGGGGACTCGATCGACGTCGCGGTGCGCCGGGACGGCGACACCGTCGTCGTCGAGGTCCAGGACACCGGGCCCGGCGTCGCCGCCGATGACCGGGCCCGGATCTTCGAACGTTTCGTCCGGCTCGGCGTGCCTTCTCCCGCGGACGGCGGTGGATCCGGGCTGGGGCTGCCGATCGCCAGGGCGATCGCTCAGGCGCACGGCGGAACCCTCACCCACGTCGGCGGTCCGGCGGCGCGTGGGAGCACGTTCGTCCTCCGCCTGCCGGCCCTGTCACCCGCCGCCCGCGCCGTGCCGGCGGTCACCGCGGACGGGATGGGATGACGGCCGGCCGGCCGGCTGGTCGCTGGTGCAGGTCGCGGCGCGCGCGCGTCGTGACCGGCCATCACCAGGCCGGGCGCAGCCGACCCGGGACGGCGAGTGCGTGCACCGCTGCTGCGAGCCGGTCCACCTCGCCGGCGCCGAGCCGGCCGCCCCAACCGCGGACGACGTCGTCCGCGGCGGCGTCGGCGGCGGCCGTGCAGGCCCGGCCGCGCTCGGTCAGGACCAGCAACCGGGCCCGGCGGTCCGTCGGGTCCGGCTCGCGGCGCAGGTAGCCGCGGGTGACCAGGTGGTCGGCGAGCTGCGCCGCGGCCTGCTTGGTCACGCCCAGGTGTGCGGCCAGGTCGGACGCGGTCGCCGGGGCGCCGCTCAGTCGCGCGAAGGCGTAGCCGTGCACCGGGCGGACGTCGTGGAAGCCGCGGTCACGGAGCCCCTGCTGGATCCCGTCGACCAGTTGCGCGGACAGCTGCAGGATCCCGGCGGCGAGGGCCGGACCGTTCGTCGGCATGGTGAAATCTTGACACGGCGGACAAGGAGCTTGACCATATGGTCAAGGTACTTGTCCACCTAGGGAGGTCGACCCCATGCCCGTGTTCCACCAGAGCGACGCCGTCGTGTACGAGACGCACGGCAGCCTGTTCCGCTCGTTCGTCACGCCGTCGCGGGGAAGCCGGGAGCTGTGCGCCTGGCAGCTGACCGTCCCCGCAGGTCTGATAGGCGTCGAGCACCGTCCGGATCGCGAGGAGGTGCTCCTGGTGGTGGCGGGGGACCTGGTGGTGACGGTGGACGGGACGACCGCCACCGCACATGCCGGCAGTGTCGTCCTGGTGCCGGCCGGCAGCGAGTTCCGCGTCGACGGAGGACCGTCGGGCGCGACGGCCTGGGTCACCACCACGCCGGGCCTGGAGGCCGTCACCGCCGACGGCACCCGCATCCGTCCGCCCTGGGCGCGGTGAGCTCGGGCCTGACGGCACACGCATCTCGAGGACCGACGATCCGACGGCCGCGGTCGGCATCGGGGGACGGTGGGACCCGTCGGTCGGCAGGTGAGGTGTCCTGGCGCCGACGCCGTCCGCACCGGCAGCCGGCTCCGACCGGAGAGGCGAGCCTGGCCACCGCGGACGTCGTCGGACGGTCAGCCGCCGACCAGCCGGACACCCGCGTAGGACACGCCGGCCACCAGCACCCAGGAGATCAACGCCAGGACCAGCGATCTCGTGCCCGTGCGGGCGAGTGTCCGGAACTGGATGCCGGTACCCAGCCCGAAGAGCGCCGCGGTGAGCAGCACGGTCTGGGCGACGGACGCGGCGTGGACCGCCGACGCCGGGAGCAGCCCGGTGCTGGTCAGCACGATCGCGGCGAGAAAGCCCACGACGAACAGCGGCACCAGCGGTGGCCGGCGCGCGGTGGTCGTCCCGGCAGCCGTGCCCGGTCGACGCCGCCGGGCTGCGAGAGCGGCTCCGGTCACCAGGGGGGCGAGCAGCACTACCCTGGTCAGCTTGACCACCACGGCACTGGTCAGCGCGCCGGGAACCCGGTGGGCGGTGGCCACGGTCTGCCCGACGTCGTGCACGCTGGCGCCGACCCAGCTCCCGAAGGCGGCCGGGTCGAGGCCGAGCGGCGTCCGCAGCGCCGGCAGCAGGAAGATTGCGATGCTGCCGCACACGGTGACGAGGGCGACGGCGACGGCGGTGTCCTCGTCGTCGCCGTCGGCGACCTCGCGCATGGCGGCGATAGCCGAGGCACCGCAGATCGAGAAGCCGGTGGCCAGCAGCAGCGACCTGGCCCGGGGGAGCCCGAGCATGCGGCCGATCCACCGGGTTCCGGCGAACGTCACTGCGACCGTGACCACCACCACGACCAGACCGCCGAGACCGATGTCGACCAGCTGCGGCAACCCGAGCTGCAGTCCGAGCAGGACGACGGCGATGCGCAGCAGCCGGTGACCGGCGTAGTGCGTGCCGGCCTGTAGCACCGGACGGTGCAGCCCGGTGTTGACCAGCACCGCTCCGAGCACCACCGCCACGGTGGACGCGTTGAGGAACGGGACGAGGTGGGCGATCCCGGCCGCCGCCGCGGTGCCGACCGCCACCACCAGCAGTCCGGGCACCGCGGCCCTGCCGGGCAACGGGTTCAGGACCGACAACCACCGCGGCGCAGGACGGGCCGCGCCGGCGGGCGAGGGCGGTGCGCAGTCCGGGCGGCAGCGGTGGGCGGTGCGCGGGATGCGCTCCCGGCGGACGGGCCGCGGGCGTGGGTCGGCGGGATCGGTGCGGGCTGCCACCCGCCGATGGTCGGTCGGGCCGCCCCACGGCGGTAGCGGTCCCGACCCGATGGGCTCATCAGGACTGCTGATGACCGGTCATAGGCTCGGCCGATGACCACCGATCCGGCCGCCACCGTCGGTCTGTCGCACGTCCCGGACCTCGACTCCCTGGAACTGCTGTTGCAGGTCGCCGGGACGGGCAGTTTCGGCCGTGCCGCCGCGGCCCACGGGGTGAGCCAACCCGCGGTCAGCGCCCGGGTGGCAGCCATGGAGGGCCTGGTCGGCTTTCCGCTCGTGGAACGTTCGGCCCGCGGTTCCAGCCTCACCGCGCAGGGCGCACTCGTGGCGGACTGGGCGCGGGACGTGCTGCAGGCGGCGTCCGCGCTGGCCACCGGGATCGCGTCGCTGCGTGCCGACCGCGACGCCCGGCTGCGGGTGGCCGCGAGCCTTACCGTCGCCGAGTACCTGGTCCCGCGCTGGCTCGTCCGCTTCGCTGCCGACCACCCGGACACGGCGGTCAGCCTGGCCGCCGTGAACTCGTCCGCCGTCGAGGAGTCGGTGCTGGCCGGCGATGCGGACCTGGGGTTCGTCGAGGGGCCCCGGGTGGCCGCCGCGCTGGGCAGCGCGGTGGTGGCCGTCGACCGGCTCGTCGTCGTCGTGCCGCCCGGCCACCCGTGGGCGCGCCGCCGCCGCCCGCTGACCGGGCAGGAACTGGTGGCGACCCGGATGGTGCACCGGGAGCCGGCGTCCGGGACCCGGACGGCGTTCGTCGCCGCCGTCGCGCGGTTCGGCGCACCGGCCGTCCCGGTGATGGAGCTCTCGACGACGAGCGCCGTGCGGTCGGCCGTGCTGGCGGGCGCCGGCCCGGCCGTGCTGAGCACGATGGCCGTCGAGAACGACGTGGCGGCAAACCGCCTCGTCGTCGTGCCGGTGGCGGACGTTGACCTCAGCCGGCAACTGCGGGCCGTCTGGCCGCGCGGTCGGCGGCCCGCCGGACCGGCCGGGGATCTGCTCCGGATCGCCGGGCGGTCGGAACGGTCGGCGGGACGCCCGGCGGACCGCGTCGCCGCTCGGCCCGAGCGGGGGCCGAGAACGCCTGCAGCGTCGGCAACATGACGAGACCGGTGGCTTGGTCGACGGGGTGGCCGGGTCAGCGGATCCGCAGGTTCCGGAACGCGGCGACACCGTCGGTCGAGCTGCGGCCCACGTGCAGGTATCCGCCGCGGACCGAGGTGTCCGGTGCCGACACCGAGGCGTCCGCATCGGTCCTGGACACCCGGACGCCGTCCGCGGTGACCTCGATGCGCAGCTGCACCCAGCCGCCGGGGACCAGCGGCGGGGTGGCGACAGCGGGGGCCAGCGGCCGTCCGGCCGCCTGACCGTCGACGTGCCGGTAGAGACCGAGCTCGCCGTCGGCGCGCAGGATGGCGTGGTAGCCGTCGCCCACCCCCTGCCGGTGCTCGTAGTAGGAGTCGTCGACGCAGCCGAAGGCGACCGTCAGGTTGTCCGCGCCGGAGTGGGGGAGGACCCGCCAGGATGCGTCGACCTCGACCGTGCAGGACGGGCCCGCGGCGGTCGTCGGGCAGCACTGCCCGAGCGTCAGGAAGTGCTGGCGACCCTGGAGCGCCAGCACCAGCTCGCCGTCGGCCGTGAAGGTCGGCGCCCAGGACAGCGATGCCGGCGAGCGGCTCATCTCACCCGGTGCGACGGCCTGTGACCGCCAGGCGTCCGCGGTGACCGGCCTGGTGGCGCCCGCGACGTAGCCGTAGCTGGACGCGATCAGGCCCTGCACGCCCGACCGCGCGTAGTGGTCGGCGTCGGAGCGGCGATGGACGGGGAACACCCAGACCGGCACGCCGGACCCGACCGCGGCCGCCACCAGCTCGTCGGGCAGGTAGCGGGCGCCCGCCGGTCCGTCGGCCGGGAGCACCAGGCAGTCCTGCGCGGGACGGAGAGCGGCCGCCACCCGCTGCACGGCCTCGACCGTGGTCTCCGACGCCGTGCCGAAGTAGCAGAAGACGGGGTACCCGGCGCGTTGCGCCTGTCCCCACCGCCGGCTGGCGACGTGCGACTTGACCAGCACCGAGTGCTGCAGACCGTACCGCTGCACCATGGCCATCATCGGCTCGTACGCCCGGTCGACCTTGGCCTCGACGGCGAGGACGGCGCGGCCGCCGAAGGCCTGCAGCACCTCCTCGAACCGCGGGATTCGCGGTGCGTTGCGGAGCCAGTAGTCACCGAGCTGGGGTTGCCAGATCCGCGCCGTGGCCAGCACCCTCGACGGCTGGTCGACCAGCCGCCCGGTCGCCGTCGTCGTCCGGTCGTACGTCTGGTCGTGCATGCAGATCAGCACCCCGTCGGAGGTGATCCCGACGCTGATCTCCAGACACGGTGCGCCCCAGTCGACCGCAGCCCGGTAGGCCTCCATGCTGTGCTCGGGCAGCACGTCCCCGGATCCCCGGTGGGCGACGACGTAGCGGGAGCCGCGGCGCCGCACCCACTCCCGGACGTCGGCGGG
Source organism: Nakamurella endophytica (assembly GCF_014646215.1). Taxonomy (GTDB): domain Bacteria; phylum Actinomycetota; class Actinomycetes; order Mycobacteriales; family Nakamurellaceae; genus Nakamurella; species Nakamurella endophytica. The sequence goes on along the minus strand of NZ_BMNA01000002.1, from coordinate 591,721 downwards.
CGCCGGTGTCGCCCGGGTGCCGGCGTCGGACACGGCCCAAGCCGTCAGGCCGCCGGCTCCGGCCGCGGCCGCCGCGACACCGCCGCCGACCAGCAGGGCGCGGCGGGTGACGCCCCGTCGCCGACCGCTCTCGCCGCTGCCCTCCGCCACGCCGTCGACCGTAGGACGGCACCCATCGCCTTTCGGTGAGCTGGACCCGCGGCGGCTCGGCATCCCGTGCCGGACCGCGCCCGGGCCGGAGGCGGCCGTGGCAGCATCGGTCCCGTGGGCAACCCGACGCAGCCGCCCGGTGGTGTCGACGACGTGCTGCAGCGCATGGACCGCGAGCTGGCCGACCTGGAGGCGACCGGCGACCCGCTACGGCACTTCCTCGCCACCTACCGGCGCACCACCGTCGCCGTGTCCCGGGCTGTGGCGCAGGGCACCTTCGAGGACCCGGACTGGGTGGAACGCTGGGACGTCGTCTTCGCCGACCTCTACCTGTCCGCGCTCGCCGACCACCGGGCTCCCGGCCGTGCCGCACCCCGACCCTGGCGCATTGCCTTCGCCGCTCCGCAGGACACCCCGCCGCTGCGGCAGGTCCTGCTCGGCATCAACGCGCACGTCAACTACGACCTGCCGCGGGCGCTGCTGGCCCTCATCCCCGACGAGGACTTCGACAGCCCGGCGGTGCTCGAGCGTCGGCGCCGCGACCACGAGCGGATCGACGGCGTGCTGGCCGCCCGGGTCGGCGCCGAGGACGCCTCCCTGACCGCGACCAGCGGCGGCAAGAGCGTGCTCGACCGGCTGCTCCAACCGCTGCAGCGGCGCGCGAGCCGGCGGTTCCTCCGGGAGGCGCGCGAGAAGGTGTGGCACAACACGCTCGCGCTGCGACGGGCGCGGCAGGCCGGCCCGGACGCCTACCGGGCTCGGTGCACCGAGCTCGAGGTGCTGTCGGCTGCGCGGGTGCACGACCTGCTGGCGCCCGGCCAGGTCCTGCTCCGGCTGGCGGTCGCCGGCTTCGGGGTGGTGCTGCCGCCGGACTGACTCGGCTCCGGGTGGGCGATCCCGGCGTCGACACGACGGCACACGGAGCGGTGAATGCGGTGGACGCGGTGAACTCCGCCGTTCGCGGAGCCGGGGGCCGAGCCCCGGGCCCACGCGACGGTCAGCTGCAATGGCTCCACCTGCTGACGGCGGACCCCGAGTCGCCGGACCTCCAGATCAGCCCCTGGAAGCGCACGCAGTGCCGGTTGGTGCCCGTCCGGTAGGCACCGCCGGCGTAGCTGTTGTAGACGCCGTGGTCGGCCGAGCGGACGTCGCCGGACGACCAGCGCTTGTTGCCGTCCCGGTCGACCTCCAGCGACGCGATCATCTCCGCCCGGCCCACCGAGCTGCGCGTGATCACGCAGTTCTCGCCGCCGTTGCGGGAGGAGTACCACAGCTCGACCTGGCCGAGCCGGCGCCCGGTCTCGCCGATGATCGCCTTGTGGTCGATCATGCGGCCCGCACAGCCGGAATCCCTGACCTTGCCGACCTTGTCGATGGTGCCGGCGGCGGCGGCCGGAGCGGCCGCGATCATCGTGGCCGCCGCGACGCCTGCGGCGACGACCGACCCGATCCAACGACGTCCCATGGCTGCGCTCCTCCGACCTCGGTGACCGAGTCCACACCGTAACCGCCGGGCGGCCCGGTCCTCGGCCTCGGGCGGCACGGCACCCGGCCGGGTGCCCGGTCCTCGCGCGGACCGGCCGAACCCGGTGCGATTCGACGCAGCGACGAGGTCGGCCGGCGTCAGCGGGCCGCGTCGATGTCCCGGCCCTTCCACCGGAGCACCCCGTAACGGCGCAGCACCACCGACCGCGCCAGCAGGTAGGACAGCAGCCCCACGGACACCGGGTGTGCCCCGGCGTCCGGCAGCACCCTGGCGCCCGTCCGGCGACCGGTCGCCACCCGCCCGGCCACGCCGAACAGGTACCCCGCCAGGCCGGTCCGGGAGCCGAACAGCGCTGCAACCGGCGGCACCACCCACACCAGCAGCAGTCCGAACAGCATGGCCGCCGCGGCCGGCAGCGAGCCGACCGCCGACCACAGCGACTTGCCGTAGCCGTCCCGCACCGACGGCCAGTCCCGGTACATCCGGCAGGCGGCCAGATCCGTGCCGTCCACGATGCCGCCGCGCCCTCCCGCCGACTTCACCGCCCGCACCAGCGCGACGTCGTCCAGGACCGCGGACCGCACGGCCGCGAAGCCGCCGCAGCGGTCCAGGGCGGCGCGCCGGACCACGACGAACTGGCCGCAGGCCGCCGTGAGGGACGGCCGGGCCGACCGCTCCGCGGCGCGCAACGGCAGCGTGGTCAGCCAGGACCACTGCAGCAGGGGCTGCACCAGGCGTTCCGGGACGCTGCCGGCGAGCTGCCGGGGGAACGGGCACACGATGTCCAGGTCCGCGTCGAGCAGCATCCGCACGGCGGCGGCCACCCCGCCCGGAGCCATCCGGACGTCGGCGTCGACGAACACCAGCACCTCGCTGCCGGGGTCGGCGGCCTCCACGAGCTGGGCGCAGGCCCACGGCTTGCCCAGCCAGCCCGGGGGCAGCGGGCGGCCGGCCAGCACCCGGGCACCACCGCGCGTCGCGACATCGGCCGTGCCGTCGTCGGACTCGTCGTCGAGCACCAGCACCTCGTGTCCGGTGCCCAGGGCGGCCAGGCAGTCGCCGATGCCGGCGGCCTCGTTCCGGGCGGGCACCAGCACGGACAGCCGGGGCAGCGGCCCGGGCCCGGCCGACGGACGGCGCAGCAGCCGTCCGTTGACGACGGCGTGCACTGCCCCCGCGGCCGACAGCGCGGAACCCGCCAGCACGGCGCCCCGGAGGACGCCCCCGACGGCGCGACGGACGGCACCGCCCATGGCGACCCGTCCCGGCCGGCTGCCGGTCGGGACGGACGCCGAGCGCCGCTCGGACGACACCGTTGCAACCTCCGAGGGACGGGCCGCGGCGCGCGGCGGGCTGGGGCGGCCGGCCGGGCCGCCGGGACGGAGCGGTGTCAGCCCGCCGGCTGGGCCGCGCGGGCCGGCCGGGTCCGGGACGCGGCCCGGCCGGCGTGCCGGGCGAAACGCGTACGGGCGGCGAGCGGCACCGTCCACAGGTCCTGGCCGGCCAGCTCCCAGCCGGCCAGCAGCCGGTTGGCCGCCTGGAACCCGGTCGTCGCCGCCCGTTCCATCAGCGCCACCGGGTACTCGCAGCGCACCCCGTCACCGGCGAGGACGACCCGCGGATCGGGGGTGCCGACATCCGGCCGGGACAGCCACGGTTCGGTCCCGACCAGTGGACAGTCGGCCTGTACCAGGTACTCCTCGGCGACGGTGCGCGCCTGCGCCAGCTCCGGGCAGACCTCGGCCAGCACCCGCCGCATGGCGGCCCGCACGTCGTCGTGGTCGGCCTCGGCGGGCAGCGCGTAGGCGTGCAGCTCGATCACCGACCCGCCGGTACGCGCCGCCCAGGCCGCCGCCCCGTCCTCGAAACGGTCCACCACGCTGACGTTGTCGACGTAGTCGTAGCCGGCGGTGGCCAGGAACGGCGGGCGGTCGGCGCGCGCCGGCCGGTCGAGCCACAGCCGCCACACCGCGAACGGCGGCGCGGTGCGCAGGGCCCGCAGCTGCTCGCGCCACCCGTCGCCGGCTCGGATCGCCCCCGCCGTCCCGACCAGCCGCTGGGTCGCGACAAGATCGGCGGCCACCACGACGGCGTCGGCCCGCACCGGGCCCGTCGACGTGAGGACCTCGACCGCCGCGTCGGTCGACCGCAGACCGGTGACCACGGTGCCGGTCCGGACCTGCGCGCCCCGGCCGGCCAGGTACCGCCCGAGCGGCGCCCACAGCGCGGTGTCGTAGTCGTCGTCCGGGACGTCGAACAGCAGCCCCTCCGCGGACCCGAGGAAGTAGGTGTGGAACATGCCGATCAGCTCGCCCGCCGAGAAGTCACCCGGGTCGGCGAAGAAGCTGCGGGCGAACACCTCCAGCGCCAGGTGACGCGCCGCGTCGGGGAAGCGCAGGCGGTCCAGGAACTGTGCGGCGCTCTCGCCGTCGTGGTCGGTGAAGGTGCGGGGGAACTCCACGTCGAGCAGCTCGCCGGCCGCCGCCGTGTCGATGCGGGCCAGGTCGCGCAACGTGAAGGTCCGGCTGGAGAGCACGAACGCGGCCAGGTTCAGCGGCGGGGTGCGGGGGATGCGGGCGAACGAGTCCCGGTAGCCGGACCGGGACAGCAGCGGGTAGTCGTCGAGCGGGCGCAGCCGCGCCAGCGCGGGGTCGGTCCGGCGCAGCAGCCCGCGCAGGTTGTAGTACTGGCGGAAGAACGCGTGGAACCCGCGGCTCATGGTGGCCGGACCGTCGGCGTGGTCCACCGGCCAGGCGCGCACCCGGCCGCCGAGCTGGTCGTGGGACTCCAGCAGGGTGACCGCGACGCCCCGCTCGGCCAGCGCCGTGGCGGCGGCCAGTCCGGCGACCCCGCCGCCGACGACCGCGACGTGGTGCCGCCCGTCGTCGCGCAGCCGGCCCGGGGCGGCCGGATGCCGCACCGCCGACGTGTCCCGACCGGGCGTCCACCGGCGGCGACCGCCGGTCACCACTGCGGCCGCCGATGCTCGGCGACCGGCCCGGTCGCGGCGCCGGTCACCGCTCCCGCGACGTGAGCGCCGGTCACCGGGGTGCCGGTCCCCGTCCCGCCGGCGCCGGTCACCGTCCCCGCGACGCCGGCCGGTGGGCCACCGGAGCCGGCGGCGGAGCCGGCCCGCCGCCGGACCCACCGGAGCACGACGGGCACCGCGACGGTCCCCATGGCGACGGCTCCCCACGCCGCCGCGGCGGGCTGCGCCAGGAAGAACAGCAGCGCCGTTGTCCAGGACACCCAGGACCACAGGTACAGCCCGACGCCGAACGCGTCCCGGGCGTCACCCGGCGGCGTCCGGACGGACGGCCCGGTCGCCCGCTGCACGAGCGCCGACAGCACCAGCGTCGCGAGCAGCCAGCCCAGGTAGTTGCTCAGCGGCACCGTCGGCACGCCCGGCAGGTGGGGCGAAGGGTCGTGCCAGGACCAACCGCCCAGGGACACCAGCTGTGGGTCCAGGAACAGGTCGCCGGCCGTCGTCGCCCACGCCCCGAGCAGCACCCGGCCGACCGGGCTGCGGGTCAGCGCCCGGGCCGCGCAGGCCGCCGGCCAGCAGAGCATCGTCCACGCCAGCCCGACGACGAGCGGGACGCCGAGCCACCGCGGACCGAGGGTGTCCGAGTAGGCGTACCCGCCGAACGGCAGTCCGGTGTGCACGCCCAGCACCTCGACGAGGAAGCCGGGCACGGCGGTCACCGCGAGCACCAGCACCGCCCGCCGCCGGCCGCGCGTCACCGCCACGTGCAGCAGGCACAGCAGCGCGAAGCCCACCACGATGGCCACCGTCAGCACCCGCGACCAGCTGCCGTGCGCCAGCGGCCAGGCGATCTGCAGCCCGACGACCACCGCGGTGACGGCGCCGAGGACGAGCACCGGCGTCCGGCGCAACGCCGGCAGCACCGTCGCGACCCGGGGGCCGCCGACGGGTGCGGCCCGTCGCGGCCGGACCGCGGGCGGGAAGGACTCCATGCCTGGGGCTCGTCTCCTCGGTCGGGGAGCGACGACGGGCGCCTCGCTCTCCCTGCGAACGTACCGGCGCGCCCGGCCGGGCCACCCGCATGATGGAGCCCTCCGGACACTCGGAGCGCCGCCATCGGGAGGAGTCCGCATGCCCGTCGACCCGGGCCGACCCGGCACGCCGCCGACGGCCACCCGGCGCGCGGGCCGCCCGTGCCACCGGCCCGGCCGCCGGTGACGCGGCTCCGCCGCCTGGCCGCCGCGCTCGGCGGCATCGTCCGGGAGCTCCGGCGGCTGGCCCGGCGCTCGGACATGATGGTCGTCGCGGCCGCTCTGACCTGCTACTCCGCCTTCGGCCTGGTGCCCCTGCTGGCGATCGGCGTGCAGCTGACCGCCGCGGTGCTGGGCCCGGACCGGATGACGCAGACCGCGGACGGGCTCGCCCGGTTCCTCCCGGGCCCGCTCGGGCTCGACGCGGACGTCGCGGCCTTCGCCCGGCAGGCGGTGGCCGCGCCGTGGTGGACGGTGCTGGTCGCGCTGCTGCCGATCTCCCTGTACGCCGAGGGGATCGTCCGCAGCCTCGAGCGGTTCTCCCGGGCCCGCGAGCGCTGGCCGCGGGCGCTGCGCGGCCGGGCGCTGACGCCGCTGCTGACGGTGGCCGTCGTCCTGATCGTGCTGGTCCTGGCCGGTCCGGTGCGGCCGCTGCTGGACGGCTTCGGCACCGGTACCGGCGCCCGCCTGCTCGGCACGTTCGTGGCCTTCAACCTGCTGTTCGTCGCGGTCTTCGGCATCCTGCTGCTGGTCTACCGGCTGTTCGCCAGCACGCGGCTGCGCGCCGGGCCGCTGGTGTGGGGCGCGTTCGTCGCCGCGTCCTGGATCTCCGGCCAGGCCATCGGCTACACCGTCGCGGTCCGGCTGATCGGCGGCTTCGCGCACGCCTTCGGCGGCTATGCGCCGGCCGCCACCGTCGCCGCGATCAGCTTCCTGGTCTACCTCGAGCACCTGGTCTTCCTGCTGGGCTACCTGCTCGCGCTGGTGCTGCATGAGCGCGGTCGCCGGGACCTGCCGGATCCGGCGGCCGGTCCCGGCAGTCACCCCGCCAGGTCGACGTCCACCACCAGTGGGCGGTGATCCGAGACGCCCAGCGCCGGGGTGGACGTCCCGGTGACGGTCCCCAGATCCTCCGTGCGGCCGCGGAGCAGCACATGGTCCAGCTGCAGGCGCGGCCGCGAGGACGGGAACGTCGGGGCCTGCGCCAGGCTGCGGTAGCCGCTCAGCCGGGACGCCGAGCCCTGCAGGTTCAGGTCGCCGAGCAGGAGCAGCGGGTCGGGCAGGTGCTCCAGCGAGCGGACCAGTCGCACCAGCTGCCACTGCTTCCAGCCCGGCACGAACGGCAGGTGGGTGGCCACCACGGTGGCGGACCGCCGCGGGCCGAGGTCGGCCCGGGCCACCACGGCGACCCGCGGCTCCTCGCGCACCACCACCAGGCCCGGTCCCGGCACCCACAACGGCAGCGCCACCGGTGCCGCCGGGATGCGCACCAGGTGGACGTCGTGCAGCGGTACCCGGCTGAGCAGCGCGCAGCCGTAGGCGGGCCCGTCGCGATGCTGCTCGCCCGCGGCCGTCCAGCGACGCCCCGGGGTCCCGTACAGCGTCGGCGCGAACACCTGCTCGACGGCTCCCATGGCCTCGGCGGCGCACCGCGTCAGGTCCGCCCCACCGGACCTCGGCTGGTCGCGGTCCACCTCCTGCAGCGCGAGGACGTCGGCGTCCAGCTCCCGGATCGCGGCGCGGTACGCCGACAGGTCGGTGGTCCCGTCGGCCGCCCGGGCCGACGCGACGTTGAAGGTGGCGAGGCGCACGACTGCGCAGTATCCCGGGGAGGGCACCGCCACCGCTCGGGACCGCGCACGCCCGAACCCGGACCCGTGGCCGGCGGCAGCGGCCGGGGGAGGCGCCCGGTCCGGCGGGCCGCGGGCACACTACCGGGGTGACCGCCGCCGATCTCCCATCCCGGCCCGCCGCCGGCGCCGCTGCGCCGGGTGACCTGCCCGGGCGCTGGTCGGCGGTGCACCACGGCATCGACCCGGGCCGGGTGCCGCTGCTCGGCCGGTGGCTGCGGGGCATGTGGGTCGGCGGCCGGCTGCTGTCCCGCGCCGGGGTGCCGCCGACGGCGGTGACCGGGGCCGGCGTCGGCCTGGCCGGCGCGGCCGTCGCGCTCGCCGCCCGGCACCCGGTCGCGGCGGGCGCGGCCGTGCTCGGTGCGGCGCTGTGCGACGGGCTGGACGGCGCCACCGCGATCGTCGGCGGCCGGGCGACACGCTCGGGAGCGGTCGCCGACGCGGTCGCCGACCGGCTGTCCGACGGTGCGTTCGCGCTGGTGCTGTGGCGGCGCGGCGCACCGGGCTGGTCGGCGGCGACGGCTGTCGGGGCGGCGTGGGGAGTGGACACGCTGCGCCGGATCCGCCGCGTACCGGCCCGCATCACGGTGGCCGAGCGCCCGACGTTCACCATCTGCGCCCTGCTGGCGTGCGGGTCGGCGCTGGTCAGCCCGAACCGGTGGCCGGCGCGGCTGTGCGCGGCGGTGTGGACCGGGGCCGGCGCCGTCGGCGTGCTGCAGCTGCTGCGGACGCCGCCCGGACCGGCGATCCGCGGCGAGCGAGCGGGCCGGCCGGCACGGTGACCGGCCTGGTCTCGGGCACGGCGGTCGACACCGCGCCAGGCCCCGTGTCGGCCCGTGTCAGGCACCGTGCCAGGCACCGTGTCGCGCACCGTGGCAGGCAGGTGGCGACCGTGGCCGCGCACCGCCCGGCGCCGACTCAGGCCGGCCCGATCTCCGCGGCCACCGCACGGGCGGACAGGGCGACCAGCGGCAGTCCGCCGCCCGGGTGGGTCGACCCGCCGACGAGGAACAACCCCCGGGTCCGCGCCCGGTTGTGGGCGCGCAGCACGGTGGCCAGCGGCCCGTGCTGGACCTGCCCGTAGATGGCGCCGCCGGGCGCCCCGGTCTCCCGCTCGAGGTCCGCGGGGGTGCGGACGGCCCGGGCGACGACGTGCGGCCGCAGGTCCAGCCCGCGGCCGGCGAGCAGGGCGAGGACCTGGTCGGCGTAGCGCTCGGCCAGGCCCGTGCGGGTCCAGTCCACCGTGCCGGGCCCGCCGTCCCGACCGTGGCGAGGTGCGTTCACCAGCAGGTACACGCCGCGGGTGCCGGGCGGCGCGAGCGCGGGGTCCCGGGGCGCGTCCAGGTAGACGACCGGATCCGGGACCGGCCGGCCGGGACCGCGGCGGCGCGGCCCGGTGCGCTCGCCGAAGACCGCGTCGAACTCGTCGCCGTAGGGGTGGCCGCCGAAGAAGACGGTGTGGTGACCGAGCCCCGGGAGCGGGTCGCGTACCGCCAGCAGCACCACGAAGCCGGCCAGCGAGTCCGCCGGCGGGACGCGCCGCCGGGTGCGGTGCAGCTCGCCGTAGAGCGCATGCGCGTCGACGTCCGACACGACGACGTCGGCCGGCAGTCTCGTGCCGTCGTCGCACTCGACGTGGGTCACCCGGCCGTTCCCGGCGATCCGGCGGACCCTGCTGCCCAACCGCAACGTCCCGCCCAGCTCGGTGAAGCGGTCGGCGAGGGCGTCGGCCAGGCGGTGCAGGCCGCCCCCGACGTGCCAGGCGCCGAAGCGGTGCTCCAGGTACGGCACCACCGCCAGCGCCGCGGGGGCGCGGCGCGGGTCGGAACCCTCGTAGGTGGCGTAGCGCTCGAGCATCCAGCGCTGCCGCCGGTCCGGCAGCAGCTGCGCCGCCAGGCCGTGCAGGGTGCGGTGCGGAGCCACTGCCCGCAGGTCCTGCAGCCGGGCCAGCCGGCGGCCCAGGGACAGCACCGAGCGGCCGGACAGCGCCCGGCCGAACACCGGCTCCTCGACGGCCGTCCAGATGTCGCGCCCGCGGTCGACGACCCGCTGCCAGGCGGCACCGGTGCCGGAGCCGAAAGACGCGTCGAATCGTCGCCGCTGCTCGACCTGGTCGCTGACGGTCTCCACCTCCGTGCCGTCGGCGAACCGGTAGTGCGCGATGATGTCCAGCCGGCGCAGGTCGACCGTCTCCGACAGGGGTCGGCCGGTTCCGGCGAAGACGTCCTCGAACACCTGCGGCAGGGTCAGCAGGGTCGGCCCGGTGTCGAAGCGGAACCGGCCGTCCGCGGTGTCCAGGACCTGCCCGCCGAGCTTGCCGCCGACCCGGTCGGCGGCCTCGCACAGCTCGACCCGGTGCCCCTGCGCCGCGAGCCGGACGGCGGCCACCAGTCCGCCGACGCCGGCACCGACGACGACGACCCGGGCCATGCCACGACAGTACGAGCCCTACCCGGCCGGGCACGCCGGGGTCCGTACGGGTGCGTCCGGGTCGGCGGCGCCCGGGCCGGGGCGGCCCGCCCGCCGGTCGCCCCGGTGCCCTGCACGCTGCAGCGGCCGGGACAGGTCCCGCCGCGGCGGCTCGGGTTACCGTCGCCGGGTGCGGCGACCTCGCGCCCTCGTCGGGATGCTGCTGGTCGCGGTCGCGCTGGTCGCCTGCCTCGCGCTGTCCGCGTGGGCGCGGATCCCGACGGCGAGCAGCCCGCTCGCCGAACCCGTGGCCGGTCCGCCCACGGTCGGGTCCTGCCTGGGCCTGCCGGCCGGCACCGTCGACACGGGTGCGGCGGCGTCGGTGTACGGGCCCTGCACGGGTCGACACCTGGGGGAGGTCGTCGCCGTCGTCGCCGCCGAGCCGGCCGGCGCCTCCGCGGCGGGGGCGCACGGCGTGTGCGCCGGCAGGTCGCCGTACCGGTATCTCGGACTCCGTGACGACGGCACGCTGGACGGCTCCTGGCTGCCCAGCCTCGCCGCGGCCTACCGCTCCGTGGTCCCGGACCGCCGGCAGTGGGCCGCGGGCCAGCGCTGGGTCGCCTGCCTGATGGTGCCGGCGCCGACCGCCCCCGGTGCGCCGCCGAGCTACCGGGGCGTCGCGCGGGACGCCTTCGGATCCGGTCGCCTGCCGGCGGTGTACGCCACGTGCACGGACCGGCCGGGGCGGGATCCGTTGCCCTGTACGGCACCTCACCGCACCGAGACGGTCGCCACCGGAGCGGGGCGGGTGGCCACCGCCGGTGCCACGGCCGGCCTGGTCGCGTCCTGCGGCCGGTTCCTGCGCCGGGTGACCGGGATGGCGGACCCGGCCGCGGGCGGGCAGCTCGCGGTGCGCGTCACCGTCGACGGCGGCACCGCCACCTGCGGCATCGTCTCGACCCGGCCGCTGGACTCGACGCTGGTCGGCCTCGGCGGCGGCCCGCTGCCGTGGGCGGGCTGACCGCCGGGGACCTCGAACCGGCCCGACGGGGACCGCGGGGGGCAGCTTGCCGGCCGGTCGGTCGGCGTCCGGCGGTTGGCGGTCGGTCGGCCGGACCGGGCATCCGGTCGGCCGGCCCTTCGGCGTCGCGACATCGCTGCGCACGGCCACCGGCTCGGCGGTCGCCGTCCCGACCGGCGCGCGCGGCGCGCCGGTCGCGGCATCGATCCCATGATCACCCGCCGGGGTGACGGCGGGACGGGACGATCACCCGGCGGGTGGCCCGGCGGCGGGGGACGCGCACGCAGCGCCACTGCGGTCCGGTCGGATCCGTGCCCGGAGCCGGCGATGCGACACCGGCGGGTGACCGCCGGAACACCGGCCGGCCGACCGGTTCTCGGGCCGCGGGGGAACGAGGTGCACCCGCCGCGCGGCGACTGATCCGGTCGGATACCGTTCGCGCGGCTAGCGATGTTTGTCCGGTCTGCGGGCGCGCCGGCTTCCCGGCGCGCCGAGCCCGGCGTGCCGTCCTTCTGCTGTTTCGGGTGAGGAGCCCTGATGCAGAACCTCCAACCGTCCTCCGTCCCGCCGCACCTGCGCGGCGGTTCGCGAGGGCAGCGGCGCGGCGCCGTCCGGCCGGTGGTGGCCGCGGTCGTGACCGCCCTCGTCGCCGCGGTGGCACTGGTCACCGGCGGCGGCACCGCGGCCGCGGCCGCGCCGCGCGGCGGCACACCCATCGGGTCGCTCGACAAGGTCGTGTACGACCTGGCGTCCAACCGCATCTCGGTGTCGGGTTGGGCCGGCGTCCCCGGCGTCGGCTCGGCGGCGCAGCGGGTGCACGTGTTCATCGGCTCGGTCGGGGTGGGCAGCGTCGGGACCGGTGTCCGCAGGCCGGATGTCGCCCGGCACTACCCGTCGATCGGTGCAGCGTCCGGCTTCCGCTGGTCGAACATCGCGCCGCCCGGACGCGGCCGCTACCGGCTGTGCGTCGTCGCCGTCCGCCAGGGCGGTGTCGGGGACAACCGGACCCTCGGCTGCGTGCTGGTCACCGTCGGCATCCCGGGTGCCCTCATCGGCCGCATCGATTCCGCGATCCAGTACCCGGACGGCAGGCTGAGTCTCAAGGGCTGGGTGCTGGACCCGTTCGACGCGGTGTCGCCGACGCCGTTCGTCGTCGTCCCGCCCGGCACCACGTTCCCCCGGGCGAACGAGAAGGCCTACCTGGGCCTGGCCGGCTCGCCGCGGCCGGACGTCGACCGGGCCTACCCGCGCAACGGCACCAACCACGGCTTCGCGATCGTGCTGTCCGCGAAGACGCTGGGCACCAAGGTCGGTGGCACGGTGTGCCTGGGCCGGCTGCAGGGTGCCAACGGCCGGGTGTTCACCGGGCCGGTCTGCCAGACCATCCGGCGCGGCGCCTGACGAGGGGTCGGCGAGCACCCGGCACGGTGGACGTGCCGGGTGCTCGGCGCCGGAGCGCCCGGTCCCGTCGGTGACGGAACCGGGCGCTCCGGTGTCCGGGGAACATCGTCGACGCCGCCCGGCGTTGCGCCCCGGTATGGGTATCTCGGTCTCCGGTCTGGGTCGCTTCGGCGTCTGGCGTAGCTTCGCGAAGGTCACGCCCGGCTTCGCCGCCGAGGTGGAGGAGCTCGGCTACGGCACGCTGTGGCTGGGCAGCACGCCGTCCGCGGTGGAGGAGGTCGAGCCGCTGCTCGCCGCGACCACCGACCTCGTCGTGGCCAGTGGCATCGTCAACGTCTGGGCCGGTCCGCCGGCCGACGTGGCGCGGTCCTTCGCCCGGCTCGAGGAGCGCCACCCGGGGCGGTTCCTGCTCGGCATCGGCATCGGTCACCCGGAGGCGACGGCGCAGTACCGCTCTCCCTACGAGGCGCTGGTGCGGTTCCTGGACGGCCTCGACGCCGGCGGAGTGCCCCGCGAGCGCCGGGTGCTGGCGGCCCTCGGTCCGCGGGTGCTGCGGCTGGCCCGGGACCGGACGCTCGGCGCGCACCCGTACCTGGTGCCGCCGGCGCACACCGCGCTGGCGCGGCGGGAGCTGGGCCAGGGCGTGCTGCTCGCCCCGGAGCAGAAGGTGGTGCTCGGGGACGACGCCGATGCCGCACGCGCCGTCGGCCGGCCGGTGGTCGACCAGCCGTACCTGCACCTGACGAACTACGTCTCCAACCTGCGCCGGCTGGGCTGGACCGATCGGGACATCGCCGACGGCGGATCCGACGCGCTGATCGACGATCTGGTCGCCCGCGGTTCGGTGGACGACATCGCGCGCCGGCTGCACCAGCACCTGGACGCCGGCGCCGACCACGTCGCCATCCAGGCGCTGGCCGCGGACGACGACGCGCTGCCGACCCTGCGGGCGCTGGCCCCGGTTCTCGGGTTGCGGACCGCGCCGACCGCCCGCTGATCGGGGGGCGCCCGCGACGGCGGCCGGGGCTCAGCCGGCCGGGCGCGGCTCAGCCGGCCGGGCGCGGCTCAGCCGGCCGGGTGCGGCGCCGCGCCGCGCCGCGGAGCCGGCCGCCTCCGTCGTCCCGGACGGTCCGGTGCCCGCCGTCCGGGACCGGCGGTCCTGCACCTCCCGCAGCAGCCCGGCGAGGGCGAGCTCGAACAACCGGTCGGCCTCGTGTTCCACACCTGCGTGCGCGACGGCCGCCAGGCCGGGGAACACCGCGGGATTCAGCTCCTGCTGCGCACTCTCGTGCGCCTTCTCGCCGCCGTCCAGTCCCGCGACGGGGGACCGGGCGCCGTCGGCCAGCACGTGGCCGACCACCATGCGGCCGGCGCAGTCGACCGCGTCCGCGGCGTCCTCGGCGGAGGAGCCGCCGTCGAGCAGGACCCGGACCGCCGCCTCCACCACCGCGAACGCCGCGGGCGTCGCCGGCGGCCTGGTCCCGACGAGTGCCGCCACGTCCGGGTGCCGGAGCAGGGCCGCCCGCAGTGCGCGGACGACAGCGGCGAAGTCCTCGGCCCAGTGGCCGGTCCTCGCCGGCAGCTCCACCCCGGCGAACGCCCGCTCGACGAGACCGTCGTAAAGACCTGACTTGTCACCGACGTGCCGGTACACGGCCATCGGGTCGACGTGCAGCTCCGCGCCCAGCCGCCGCATCGTCAGGCCGGCCAGTCCGTCGCGGTCGACGATCGCCAGTGCAGCGTCCAGCACCCGCTCCCGGGACAGCACCGCAGGGCGGCCGGGGCGGCGGCCGGCACCTGCCGGATCGCCGGTCCCCCTGTTGACACCCATGGAGGCGCACTCTACGGTCCTGGTTCATCTACGACGTAGAAAAACAGGGTCGGACGAGAGGTGGCGACGATGGAGTCCTCGACGGTGACGGGCGCCGCGGTGGAGATCGGTCCGGACCTGTACCTGGTGCGCGGACATCACCCCACGTCGATGTGGTCGGACAGCAACGTGCCCAACATCCTCGTCTGGCGGGCGGGCCGCGAGCTCTACCTGCTCGACTCCGGGCTCGGGCCCGCGCAGCGCGGCGCCATCCAGGACGTGTGCGCCACGCTGGCCGGCGGCTGCGACCGGGTGACGCTGCTCAACAGCCACGCGCACCTGGACCACATGGGCAACAACGACGTCCTCGCACAGATACCGATCGCCGAACGGCAGCACTACATCTCGTCCCTGTCCGGTCCGTACCTGGACACCCTCAACTTCTTCCGCAACGCCTACAACGAGGGAGCCGGCTACTTCGACTACCTGGCCGGACTGCGCTGGGACATGGCCGAGCTGCTGCCGCTGCTGGTCCGGTGCGGGCTGAGCCCGGACGCCGACCAGGACCGGCTGCGGGCGGCGGCCGTGGCCCTCGCGGACGCCGGCCTCACTCCGGTGATCAGCCACTTCATGGGGGACCTGCTGATCCGCATGATCAGCGAGACCTACCCCGCCGCGCACCCCGACGTCACCGGCGCGCAGACCTACGAGTCGCTGCCGCAGCAGACCTTCCGCTACGGCGCGGCCGAGTGGACGGGCTGGCGGGTGGGCGACGTCGAGGTGTTCCGGGCGCACGGCCACACGGCGGACGGCGTCCTGTTCTACCTGCCCGAGCGACAGTTCCTGTTCCTGGCGGACGAGACCACGACCATCCCGATCTGGCGCGACACCGATCCGGACGCGGCGGCGCGGAACCTGGCCGGCGTCCTGGCCATGGTGGACGCCGGAGCGGTGCAGGCGGTCGCGGCCGGCCACTTCCCGCTCGAGGTGGTGTCGGGTGCCGACGACATCCGCACGCTGGTGCGGGGCTACCTGGCCCAGAAGGCGGCGTTCGAGTCCGCGGTGGACGCGGCGCTGGTCGCGTTCCCGGACGGGGTGACGATCGACGAGCTCTACGACCACCTGGCCGCGACCGGCGGCGGGGCGGTGACGGCGATGATGGGCATGCAGTTCCCGCGGATGCCGACGTTCTTCAAGCTGACGCTGCTCAACCACTGCCGGCGGCACTGTGTCGAGATCGCCGACGCAGCCGGACGTCCCCGGTTCCGGGCGGCGAGGTGACCGTGCCGACGGTGGATGCCGCCGCGCTCGCCCGGGAGTTCCTGGCGGAGCTGGGTCGGCAGGACTGGGACCGGCTCGACCGGCTGTGCCGCCCGGACTACGTGCACCACGCTCCGCGGGTGGCGCGCGCCTCGCTCGCCGAGTACCGGCAGGTGGCCACCGCGATGTTCTCGGCGTTCCCCGACATGACCGTGCGGGTCGAACAGCTGGTGCCCGCGGGGGAGTGGGTCACCGCCCGGTACGTCGCGACCGGCACCCAGACCGGGCCCTTCCACGGCATCCCGCCCACCGGTCGGACCGTGTCGTTGTCCGTGCTGGCGCTGCTGCGACTGTCCGGCGACCTGTTCGCCGAGGGCTGGTTCGAGTTCGACAGCGGTGAGCTGGTCGAGCGGCTCACGCAGGCGGCGGCCGGCGCCGGCCCCGCCCGCAGCTGAGGGGTCACCCGACAGCGGCGCGGAACGGCCGGAAGAACTCGCGCAACTCCTGCGCGTACAGCTCGGGCTCCTCGTAGGCAGCGAAGTGACCACCGCGCGGCGGCTCGGTCACCCGCACGACGTGCGCCGTCCGTTCCAGCCGCGCCCGCGGCGGACGGACGATGTCCCCCGGGAACAGCGAGAAGCCGGACGGCACCTCGACGCGGCGGGCGAGCTGCTCGGGTGGGAGGGCGGCGTTGGCCCGGTACATGCGCATGGACGAGCCGATCGTGCCGGTGAGCCAATACATCGTGACGAGGGTGAGGATCTCGTCCCTGCGGTAGCTGCGCTCGAGGTCGCCGCCGCAATCGCTCCACGCGCGGAGCTTCTCCACGATCCAGGCCGCCAACCCGGCCGGCGAGTCGGTCAGACCGACGGCCGCCGTCTGCGGCTTGGTGCGGTGCACGGCCGCGTAGGCACCCTCCGCGGCGCCCCAGGCGGCGGCATCCCGCAGCCAGGCCTGCTCCTCGGCGGACAGCTCGGCCGGATCGGCCGTGGGCGCAGGCAGCCCGGCATCGGTGCGGTGGACGGCCACCACCCGGTCCGGGTGGTCGAGTGCCAGGTACCGGCTCACGTGGCTGCCGATGTCCCCGCCGGCCGCGCCGAACCGCCGGTAGCCCAGGACGGACAGCAGCTCGGCCCACAGCCCGGCGACCGCGCGGGAGTCCGGGGCGGCCCCGGTGGGCCGGTCCGAGTAGCCGAACCCCGGCATGTCCGGGACGACGACGTCGAAGGCGTCGGCGGGATCCGCGCCGTGCGCGCCCGGATCGGTCAGCAAGGGCAGCACCTTGACGTACCGCCAGAACGAGTCCGGCCAGCCGTGGCACAGCACCAGCGGCAGCGGCGCCGCGCCGCCCGGCGGCGGGACCGCCCTGGCGTGCACCAGGTGGATGTCCAGGGACCCGACTCGTGCCCGGAACCGGGGCAACCGGAGCAGCTCGGCCTCGCGCGCCGGCCAGTCGAACCCGTCGGCCCAGTAGTCGACCAGCTCGCGCAGGTACGCGACGTCGACACCGAGCGACCAGCCGGCGTCCTCCGGGGCATCCGGCCACCGCGTGGCGCGGAGCCGGGCGCGCAGATCGTCCAGCTCGGCGGCCGTGGCGCGATCCCGGAACGGGCGGACGGTGGCCGTGCCGGCCGGTGCCGGTTCCGGGGACGCCGCCTCCGCCGTGCTCACCGTGCCACCGGATCCGTACCGGCGGCACCCGCGTTCGTGGCGCCGGTGGCCGGTCGGTCGCCCAGAGGCTCGTAGCAGTCGAACGTCTCGTGCTCGACGACCTGGCCGTCGTGCACGGTGAGCAGTGCAGCGACGTGGGCCACCAGCTGCTGCCCGTTGCGGTACGGGCCGGCGTCGACGCCGACGGTACCGCGCCACGTCGCGCGCACGGCGGCGCGGTTCCCGGAGGTGAGCACCTCGTGGACGTCGAAGACCTGATCGCGGAGCAGCGCCTTGCCGGCCCGGAAGCCGTGGACCGTCCGCTCCAGGTCGCGGACGGCGCCGGCCGGTGTGACGGCGTTCGGATGCTCGGTCACCCGGAGGCGACCGTGCAGCAGCGGGCGCAGGTCCTCCTCCGTGGAGCGCAGGTCGGAGACCGTGGCGTAGTAGCGGCGGACGACCGTCTCGATGTCGGCGCCGGAGGTCGTGGTTGTCATGGCGCGGACCATACACAACAATGGTTGTGTGTTGGAAGAGCAACCGGAGATCGGTGTCGCGGCAGCGCTGTCCCTGCTCGGCGCCGTCGTCGACGAGGCGGTGCTGGACGCGCTGGACGGGACCGGCCTGCGCCGCGCCCACGGGTACCTGGTGCAGCGCCTGCTGCTCGGGCCGGCGACGGCCACCGACATGGCCGACGACCTCGGGGTGAGCCAGCAGTGGGTGTCCAAGGCCCTGAAGGAACTGGTGGCACTCGGCCACGTCGAGGTGCTGGCCGCCGGCGCCGACCGGCGGCGCCGTCCCGCCGCGCTGACCGCGTCGGGCCGGGAGGCTGTCCGGACCGCCCGGGCGACCCGGGCGAGCATCGACGCGCGCCTGCGCGCCGCGGTCGGTCCCGATCGCTTCGATGCCACCCGCGCCGTGCTGCTCGCCGCGCTCGACGCCCTCGGGGCCGGCGAGCGGGTCCGCCGGCGCTCGGTGCGCCCACCCGCGACCGGATGACGCAGCGATGCCGCGAGGACGGGTCAGTCGTGGGCTCGGTCGTCGTCCGGGCGCCCCGGGCGCAGTACCCGGGCGACGTCCTCGACCGGGAGCCAGGTGTAGTCCTGCCCGAAGGTCCGGTCGCCGCAGCTGACCAGGACGGCCCGGTCCGTCCAGCGGGCCGCCGTGCAGGGTCGCCACTCCTCCGAGCCGTCGAGCAGCACGAAGCGGGCGATGACCGGGACGGACCGGCCGGCCGGGCGCACCGATCCCTTGGGAGTGGGCACCGCGTTCATGTAGTCGTCCAGCACGCCGGACAGTGTATCGAACAAGTGTTCGAACGGCCGTCGCGAGATCGTGGTGTGTCGGGTCCGCGGTCGCCCTGCACGCCTGCGGTGCAGCGGGGGAGCGGTCGGCCGGACGCGGACCGTCCGGGCGCAGCGCGACGCGGTTCCGGGGCGGCGCCCGGCTGCTAGGTCGACGTGGCCGCCCGGTACGCGGCGGCAAGCCGCTCCCGGACGCCGGGCGACCGCGGCGCGGTGCCGGCGCCCAGGTGGGCGTGGCGGAGCTCGTCCATGAACTCGGCCCACAGTGCCGGGCCGCCCTGCTCGAGCAGCTCGGCGCGGACCCGCAGGGCCGGGCTGGTCGGCCGGTGGCGCAGCCCCCAGCTGCCGAGCTGCGCAAGCACGGGCACCAACTGGATGGCCGGCTCGGTGAGGTTGTACCGGGCCCGCCGGCCGCGCCCGGCTTCCTCGCGGGTGAGCAGTCCCGACCGGACGAGCCCCTGCAACCGGTCGGCCAGGATGTTCGACGCGATGCCCTCGAGCGACTGCGCGAGCAGCTCCCGGAAGTACCGGCGGTCACCGAACACGATGTCCCGCAGGACGATCAGGGTCCACCGGTCGCCGAAGGCCTCGACCGCGGCGTTGATCGGGCAGCCCGACCGCGGCTCCTCGGATGATCCTCGCATAGTGGTTGCAAAATACCACCGGTTACCGCTAGCGTCCCCGCCACCGGTCGGCTCCACGCGAGAGGTGATCCCATGCTCATCCAGGTCGCGGACGGCGTGCTGGTCCACCGGAGCGCCTTCTGCCAGAGCAATGCCGTCGTCCTGCACGGCGCGGACGGCGACCTGGTCGTCGACCCGGGGATCACCGCCGGCGAGCTGGCGTGCCTTGCGGACGACCTCGACCGCGCGGGTCGGACGGTGGTGGCCGGCTTCGCGACGCATCCGCACTGGGACCACCTGCTGTGGGACGCCCGGCTCGGCGAGGTGCCCCGCTACTGCACCGCCGGCTGTGCCGCCACGGTCCGCGACCGGCTGTCGGACCCTGGCGCCCCGGCGCGCGTGGCGACGATGCTGCCACCGGAGTTCGCCGACCAGATCCCGCTGGACCTGCTCGGCCGGGTGACCGGACTGCCGCGCGAAGCCTCGCGGATCCCCTGGAACGGTCCGGACGTGCGCATCCTCGAGCACCACGCGCACGCCCTAGGCCATGCGGCGCTGTGGATCCCGGATCGCGGTGTGCTGATCGCCGGCGACATGCTCTCCGACGTCCTGCTGCCCATCCTCGACCTCAACCGTCCGGCGGACCCCGTCGAGGAGTACCTCGCCGCGCTGGCACTGTTCGAGTCGCTGGCGGGGGACGTCGACGTCCTGGTGCCGGGCCACGGGTCCGTCGGGTCCGGAGGCTCGGTGCAGGCCCGCGTCGACCTCGACCGGGCCTACCTGCGGGCGCTCCCCGACGGCGGCGGGGACGACCCGCGGATCTCGTCGGCGTTCGGCGCCGGCTTCCTGCCCGCGCTGCACGAGGGCCAGGCGGAGCGACTGGCCGCGCGCCGGGTCCAGGAGGCGGCGCCCGCGCACTGATCGGCACCGGGACCCGGGGCAGCCGAGACCGTCACCGATCGCAGGAGGTGGACCAGTGGGCCGATTGATCTACTCGGCGCTCGCGTCGCTCGACGGCTACGTCGAGGACGCCGGCGGCGGGTTCGACTGGGCGGCGCCGGACGGCGAGGTGCACGGCTTCGTCAACGATCTGGAGCGGCCGATCGGCACCTACCTGTACGGCCGGCGGCTCTACGACACGATGAGGTTCTGGGAGACCGCGAACGCCGATCCGGCGGGCGCGGACCCGGAGCAGGACTATGCCCGCATCTGGCAGGCCGCGGACAAGGTGGTCTACTCCCGCTCGCTGGCCGCTCCGGCGACCCGGCGGACCCGCGTCGAGCGACGTTTCGACCCGGACGCCGTGCGGCGGCTGCTGCAGACCTCCGCCGGCGACGTCTCGATCGGGGGAGCCGAGCTGGCCGGCCAGGCGCTGGCCGCCGGACTGGTCGACGAGTGCCACGTGTTCCTGTCCCCGGTCGCGGTGGGCGGCGGGAAGCCGGTCTTCCCGCTCGGTGTCCGCGTCGACCTGGACCTGCTGGACCAGCGCCGTTTCCGCGGCGGCACCGTGTACCTGCGGTATGCGGTCCGGCGACCGGACGGCGCCGCGTCCAGCTGACCCGGTGGCCGCTCGAGGTCCGGCGGACGGACCACGACGCCCCGAGATCCACGGCGAGCCCGGCATCGCCGCGGTCGGTGGTGCGACACCCGCGGCGGCCCAGGAGCGGTCGCCGATCGGATCCTGTGCGGGACGCCGGTGGCCGGTCAGGCCGGGTCGGGTCCCGTGCCGGCGGGGTCCACCTCGTCCCCGCGACCCGGTCGGCGGTGGCGTCCGGTCCGGTGGGGGACCGGACACCTCCGGTCGGCGGCCAGGTCGGACACCGCGACCCGCCGGCGGCCGCAGGAGCGCACCGAGCGGTGCCGGTAGACCTTCATCCGGCACGGCAGGCACGCGGGATCGGCGGACACGCCCCGCAGGAGCCCCGGGCGCCACGGGTGATACGTCCCCTCGTCGCGCGCCCGGCCGCTCGCGGCGGCAGCCCGGGTCGCCGGCACCGGATCGGCACGGACCGGCACCGGCGACGGCAAGGGTCAGATCAGACCGAGGGAGCGGATCGCCGCCTGCTCGTCGGCCAGCTCGGCGACGGAGGCGTCGATCCGCCGGCGCGAGAAGTCGTCGATCTCCAGGCCCTGGACGACCTGGAAGCTGCCGCCGGAACTGGTCACCGGGAACCCGGCCACCAGCCCTTCCGGGATGCCGTAGGAGCCGTCGGACACGATGCCCGCGCTGACCCAGTCCCCGTCCCGGGTGCCGAGCACCCAGTCGTGCACGTGGTCGATGGCGGCGTTCGCCGCGGACGCGGCCGACGAGGCGCCGCGGGCGTCGATGATCGCCGCACCGCGCTTGGCCACGGTCGGGATGAAGGTGGACTCCAGCCACTCCTGGTCGACCCGGTCCCGCACCGGCGTGCCGGCCACCCGGGCGTTGCTGACGTCGGGGTACTGGGTGGCGGAGTGGTTGCCCCACACCGTCATCCGGGTGATGTCCGCGACGGGCGCGTCCAGCCGCCTGGCGACCTGCGTCAGCGCCCGGTTGTGGTCCAACCGCATCATCGCGGTCCAGCGGTCGGCCGGGACGTCGGGTGCGTGCGTGCGGGCGATCAGGGCGTTGGTGTTGGCGGGATTGCCGACCACCAGGATCCTGACGTCGTCCGCGGCGCCCGCGTTGATCGCCTCGCCCTGCGGCTTGAAGATGCCGCCGTTGGCCTCCAGCAGGTCGCCGCGCTCCATGCCGGCGGTCCGCGGGCGGGCCCCGACGAGCAGCGCCACCGACGTCCCGTCGAACGCCGACCGGGCGTCGTCGGTGATGTCGATCCCCGCCAGCAGCGGGAACGCGCAGTCGTCCAGTTCCATGGCGGTGCCCTCGGCGGCCTTGAGCGCCGGAGTGATCTCCAGCAGGCTCAGCCGGACCGGGGTGTCCGGCCCGAGCATCGCGCCCGACGCGATCCGGAACAGCAGCGCGTAACCGATCTGGCCGGCAGCGCCGGTCACCGTCACCTTCACCGGCGATGGGCCCATGGTGTGGCTCTCCTCCTCGAGCAGTGCCCGCGGCGGTCACCGCGGGGCACGGGTCAGCATGTCAGGACGGGCGGGCGCCGGCCCGACGGACCGGTGTCGCGACCGTCACGGGTCAGGACGTGCGGATGGCCGCCAGCCCGGCCGGCAGCTGGGACGCCGCGGCGCGGTCCAGCAGCACCAGCGTGCGGGACGTGCCCACGGCGCCGGCCGCGGGCACCGCGACCTCGCCGGCACCGGCCACGGTCAGCGCGACCGCGCCTGCCTTGCCCTCGCCCGTGGTCATCAGCCACACCTCGGCGGCCGTGCGGATGGTCGGCAGGGTGAGCGAGATCCGGGTCGGCGGCGGCTTCGGGCAGTTCCGCACCGCCACCACCGGCCGTTCGTCGTGGACGGCCGGCGACTCCGGGAACACGGACGCCACGTGACCCTCCGGTCCCATGCCGAGCATCACGACGTCGAACGCCCGGACACCGGCCAGCTGCACGGCGTACGCCTCGGCCGCGGCGTCGACGTCGTCCCCGAACTTGCCGTCCGACGCTGCCATGGCGTGCACCCGGGCAGGATCCAGCGGCAGGTGGTTCAGCAGCGCCTCCCTGGCCTGCTTTTCGTTCCGCTCGTCGTCGTCCGCGGGCACGAAACGCTCGTCTCCCCACCACAGCTCGACGCGGCGCCAGTCGACGGCGTCGCGGGCGGGGGAGTCGAGGAGCTGCGCCAGCACGCCGATGCCGGTCCCGCCGCCGGTCAGCACGACGGACGGCACCCGGCCGGACGCCTGGGCGTCGACCAGCTTGGTGACCAGCCGGGCGGCCGTCGCCGCGGCCAGCACCTCCGGCGTGGAATGGACGACGACCTCGCGCGTGCTCACCCGGTTGCTCCCTTCCGTCGCCGGCGGCGTGCCGGCGCCCTGTCCGTGGTCTTGCCGGTGGCGGCGGACTCGGCCACAGTGCCCGCAGCGCCCGCGGTTCCGGCCGCGTCGTCGCCGGAGGCGCCGGTGGTCGTGGTCGGTGCGTCGTCCGTCGCGTCGTCCCCGGGGCGGTTCTCGGCGGCCACCGCGTCGGCGACCTCGGTCGTTCCGGACGCCAGCACCGACGGCTGCCCGGGACGGCGCTCCCCTCCGGTGCCGTCGCCGGCCTCCGGTGCCTCGGCGTCCGGCGCGGCATCGGACGACGACGGTGCCGGCGAACCGGGGTGGTCCAGCGGGCGGCGCCGCCGGCCGTCCACCGGCGTACCGGCCGCGCTCGGCTCGTCCGGGGGCCCGGCAGGATCGGGACCGGTCGGCACCGGGACCGCGTCGGCGACGTCCGCGATGTCGCCGGAGGTGGCGGCCGCCCGGCCGCGGCCACCCCTGGCCGGAGACGTCCGGTCGGCGCTGCGGCGCCGGGCCTTGGGTGCTTCCTCGGCCGGTGCGGGTGCGGGTGCGCTGCGGCGCCGAGCCTTGGGTGCCTTCTCGGCCGGTGCCGTGGCGCTGCGGCGCCTGGCCTTGGGTGCCTCCTCGGCCGGTGCCGTGGTGCTACGGCGCTTGGTCTTGGGTGCTTCCTCGGCCGGTGCCGTGGCGCTGCGGCGTCGGGCCTTGGGCGCCTCCGCGGCCGGGGCGGGTTCGGCGGCGGTGCGGCGACCGCGCCGCGCCGCGGTGGGGGCGGCCTCGGCGTCGGTGGCCGACCCGGTGGCGGAGCGCCGGCCGGCCCCGCGCCCGGCGATGCCCGGCCGGGTGGACGCCCGGCCCGACGTCGCGCGGGCCGCGCGGGTGGGACCGCTGGCAGCGGCGCGCTCGGCACTGGCGACGAGCCCGAGCCCGGTGGCGAGCACGTCGGCGTAGACCTCGTCCGCGTCCAGCCGGCGCAGCTCCTCCGCGATGCAGTCGCGCAGGTTCCGGCGTGGCAGCGACAACTGCCGCCCGGGCTGGTTGGACACGGTGAGTGTCGCGGTGTCGCCCTCGGGCCGGACCAGGCTGATGCTGCCGGACCGCCGTTCCAGCAGCACCGAGCGGAGCCCGGTACCGGCCCGGTCGACCTTCTGCCGGCGCACCGGGCAACGCAGCCGCAGCGCGAGCCACCCGGCCAGCAGGTCGGCCGACACCGAGTCCGACGCGCCGGACACCGTGACGCCGGTGACCTTCTCGTGCGGCGGCTGGTCCAGCGCCGCTGCGAGCAGGCCGCGCCAGGTGGTCAGCCGGGTCCAGGACAGGTCGGTGTCGCCGGGCCGGTAGCCCGAGATGCGGTTCGCCAGCGCCGTCGTGGGCCGGCGCACCGCCGCGGCATCGGTGATCCGGCGCTGCGCCAGCGCGCCCACCGGGTCCTCGGCGGGCACCTCCGGTGCCGCACCCGGCCACCAGGCCACCACCGGCGCGTCCGGCAGCAGCAGGGGCACGACCACGGCGGCGCCGTGCTGGGCCAGCGGCCCGTACAGCCGCAGCACCACCACCTCGCTGGCACCGGCGTCACCGCCGACCCGGATCTGCGCGTCCATCCGCGCGGTGCCGCGACCGGACCCGCGGGCCAGCACGATGACCCGGCACGGGTGCTCGAAGGACGCCCCGTTGGCGGCCGCGATCGGGTCCTCGCCGGAGTCCTCGTCGGTGACGATGACCAGCGTGAGCACCCGGCCCTGGGTGTTGGCGCCGCCGCGCTCGCGCAGGTCCACCATGGCCTTGTTGATCGCCGACGAGTTCGTCGACGGCAGGTCGATGATCACTGGCGGCCCTCTCTCGGACGGGGTCCCTGCGCTGTCCGTGCCCGGTCCGACGGCGCCGCGGGCCGGACCGGCCCGGCGGTCACGGCCGCCGCCAGGTGCGGCCGTCGCGGGCCATCATGGCGTCGGCCGAGGCCGGGCCCCAGGTCCCGGACACGTACTGGTCGACCCCGCCGCGCTGGCGGGCCCAGTGCGCCTCCACCGGGTCGAGGATCCGCCACGACAGCTCGACCTCCTCGTCCTGCGGGAACAGCGACGGCTCGCCGAGCAGCACGTCCAGGATCAGCCGCTCGTAGGCCTCCGGCGAGGCCTCGGTGAACGACTGGCCGTACGAGAAGTCCATGTTGACGTCGCGGACCTCCATCGCCGGCCCCGGGACCTTCGAGCCGAAGCGGATGGTCACGCCCTCGTCCGGCTGCACCCGGATGACCAGGGCGTTGGACCCCAGCTCCTCGGTGTCGGTGTACGAGAACGGCAGGTGCGGTGCGCGCTTGAAGACCACGGCGATCTCGGTGACCCGCTTGCCCAGCCGCTTGCCGGTCCGCAGGTAGAACGGCACGCCGGCCCACCGCCGGGTGTCGACGAGCAGCTTGACGGCGGCGTAGGTCTCGGTCGTCGAGGACCGGGAGATGCCCTCCTCCTGCAGGTACCCGATGACCTTCTGACCGCCCTGCCAGCCGCCCGCGTACTGGCCGCGCGCGGTGCTGGCGGACAGGTCGGCCGGGAGCCGCACGGCCGACAGCACCTTGACCTTCTCGGTCCGCAACTGGGCCGGCGAGAACGAGACCGGCTCCTCCATGGCGGTCAGCGCCAGCAGCTGGAGCAGGTGGTTCTGGATGACGTCGCGCGCCGCGCCGATCCCGTCGTAGTACCCGGCGCGGCCGCCGATGCCGATGTCCTCGGCCATCGTGATCTGCACGTGGTCGACGTAGTTGGCGTTCCAGATCGGCTCGTACAGCTGGTTGGCGAAGCGCAGCGCCAAGAGGTTCTGCACCGTCTCCTTGCCCAGGTAGTGGTCGATGCGGAACACCGACTCGCTGGGGAAGACGTCGTTGACGATGCCGTTCAGCTCCTGCGCCGACGCCAGGTCGTGGCCGAAGGGCTTCTCGATGACGACCCGGCGCCACTCGTCGCCGTGCGGGTCGGCCAGGCCGGACCGGCGCAGCTGCTGCAGCACGACCGGGAAGGCGCCCGGCGGGATCGAGAAGTAGAAGGCGTGGTTGCCGCCGGTGCCGCGGACCCGATCGAGGTCGGCCAGCGTCGCGGCCAGCGTGTCGAACGCGTCGTCGTCGCCGAAACTGCCCTGCACGAACCGGAAGCCCTCGGCGAGGTGCCGCCAGACCTCCTCGGAGAACGGGGTCCTGGCGTACTCGCGGACCGCGTCGTGGACGACCTTGCTGAAGTCCTCGTTGGCCCAGTCCCGCCGGGCGAACCCGACCAGGGCGAAGCCCGGCGGCAGCAGGCCGCGGTTGGCCAGGTCGTAGATGGCCGGCATGAGCTTCTTGCGGGACAGGTCGCCGGTCACGCCGAAGATCACGATGCCGGACGGGCCGGCGATCCGGGGGAGGCGCTTGTCCCTCGGGTCACGCAGCGGGTTCACGTAGTCGGTCGGCATGGCGGAGGTCCTCCCGGCGGGGTGGGACGGGCCGGCGCCCGGGACTGGCCCGGGCGCCGGCTGTCGGCTCTACGTCGGCGCTGGGTCGGCGCTGTGTCGGGCCCCTGCTCAGCCCTTGCGGGCGGATTCCAGGGACGCGGCCACGGTGTCGAGCAGCTCGGCCCAGGACTTCTCGAACTTGTCGACGCCCTCGGTCTCCAGGACCTCGAAGACGTCGTCCATGTCGATGCCCAGCGCCTGCAGGGACGAGAAGACCGCCGAGGCGGCCCCGTAGGTGCCCTCGATCGTGTTGCCGCGGATGACGCCGTGGTCCGCCACCGCGTCGATGGTCTTCTCCGGCGCGGTGTTCACCGTGTTCGGGGCGACCAGCTCGACGACGTACCGGGTGTCGTCGTAGGCCTTGTCCTTCACACCGGTGGACGCCCACAGCGGGCGCTGCGCGTTGGCGCCGGCGGCGGCCAGCGCGCTCCACCGCTCGCCCGAGTACTGCTGCTCGAACAGCCGGTACGCCAGCCGCGCGTTGGCGATCGCGGCCTCGCCGCGGATCGCTGCGGCCTCCGGGCTGCCGATGGCATCCAGCCGCTTGTCGATCTCGGTGTCCACTCGGGACACGAAGAAGGACGCCACGGAGTGGATCTTCGACAGGTCGTGCCCGTTGGCCTGCGCCTGCTCCAGGCCGGCCAGATGGGCGTCGATGACCGCCGCGTACCGGTCCAGCGAGAAGATCAGCGTCACGTTGACGCTGATGCCCTCGGCCAGCACCGCGGTGATCGCCGGGAGGCCCTCGACGGTCGCCGGGATCTTGATCAGCACGTTGGGCCGGTCGACGATCTTGGCGAGCTCCTGCGCCTGCGCGATGGTGCCGTCGGTGTCGTGCGCCAGGCGGGGGTCGACCTCGATCGACACCCGGCCGTCGACCCCGTTCGTCTGCTGGTACAGCGGCAGGAACAGGTCGCAGGCGTCCCGCACGTCGTCCGTGGTCGCTGCCCGGACGACGTCGTCCACGTCGGCGCCGCGGGCCGCGAGCTCGGACACCTGCTGCTGGTACGAGGCACCGTCCGCCAGCGCCGCCTGGAAGATCGACGGGTTGGTGGTGACGCCGACCACGTGCTTGGTCCGGATGATCTCGGCCAGGTTGCCGCTGTGCAGCCGCTGGCGGGACAGGTCGTCCAGCCACAGCGAGACACCGGCGGCGGCCAGGTCGGCCAACGGGTCGGTGTCGGTGGAGGAGCCGTTCGTCGGGTCGGCGACGGACTCTTCGGGGGCTTCGTCGGTCATGGTGTGCCTTTCTTCGCGGTGTCGGTCACTTCTCCTGCAGGTCGATACCTGCATCCTCCAGCGACGTGGTGCCGTGCGACAGGGTGTCCGGCGCGTTGACCGCCGAGAGCGACTCCCGGGCAGCGGTGACGACCGCGTCGGTGGTGAGACCGAACTTGCTGTACAAGGTCTGGTAGTCCGCCGAGGCGCCGTAGTGCTCGATCGAGACGGGCCGGCCCTGGCTGCCGATCCACCGCCACCACGGCTGGGAGATCGCCGCCTCCACCGACACCCGGGCGGTCACCGACTTGGGCAGCACGCTCTCGATGTACCCCTGGTCCTGCGCCTCGAACCAGTCCAGGCACGGCACGGACACCACGCGCGTGCCGATGCCCTCCTGCTGCAGCACTTCGCGGGCCTCGACGGCCATCTGCACCTCGGACCCGGTGGCCAGGATGATCACCTGCAGGTCGCCGTCGGCCTCGCGCAGCACGTAGGCTCCCCGCTTGACGCCCTCGGCGGAGGTGCCCTCGAGGACCGGGACCGCCTGCCGGGTGAGCGCCAGACCGACCGGGCCGGTGTTCCAGACGCTCTGCTTCTCGAGCACGGCCTTCCAGACGTAGGCGGTCTCGTTGGCGTCCGCCGGGCGGGCCATCGCCAGGCCGGGGATGGCCCGCAGCGCGGCCATGTGCTCGATCGGCTGGTGCGTGGGTCCGTCCTCGCCGAGGCCGATCGAGTCGTGCGTCCACACGTACACGACGGGCGCGCCCATCACCGCACCGAGTCGCACCGCCCCGCGCATGTAGTCGGAGAAGGTCAGGAAGGTCCCCCCGTAGGGCCGGGTCGGGCCGTGCAGCGCGATGCCGTTGAGGATCGCGCCCATGGCGTGCTCGCGGATGCCGAAGTGCAGCGTCCGGCCGTAGGGGTTGGTGTTCCATTCCTCGGTCGCGGCGGCGACCGGGCCGAAGGAGTCGGCGCCCTTGATCGTGGTCAGGTTCGACTCCGCGAGGTCGGCCGACCCACCCCACAGCTCGGGGAGCACCGGACCGATGGCCGACAGCACAGCGCCGGAGGCCGCGCGGGTGGCGATGCCCTTGGGATCCGGGTCCCAATGGGGCAGCGAGCTCTCCCAGCCCTCGGGCAGGTCGCGGGCGGTGAGCCGGTCGAACAGCGCCTTGTGGTCGGGGTTCGCCTGCGCCCACGCGTCGAACCGCGGCTGCCACTCGGCCTTGGCCTGCTCGCCGCGGTCCAGTGCCTGCCGGGTGTGCTTGATCACCGTGTCGTCGACCTCGAAGTCCTTCTCCGGGTCGAACCCGAGGATCTTCTTGGTCGCGGCGACCTCGTCGGCGCCGAGCGCAGCCCCGTGGGACTTGCCGGTGTTCATCTTGGTCGGCGCCGGGAAGCCGATGATCGTGTGCAGCTGGATGAAGGACGGCCTGTCCGTCACCGCCTTGGCCTGCTCGATGGCCTCGAGGATGCCGGTGACGTTCTCGCCGCCCTCGACCTCCTGCACGTGCCAGCCGTAGGCCCGGTAGCGGGCCGCCACGTCCTCGGACAGGGCGACGTTCGTGTCGTCCTCGATCGAGATCTGGTTGTGGTCGTAGAACACGACGAGGTTGCCGAGCTGCTGCCGGCCGGCGATCGAGGACGCCTCGGAGGTGATGCCCTCCTCGATGTCGCCGTCGGAGGCGATGCAGTAGATGAAGTGGTCGAACGGACTCTCACCGGGCGCGGCGTCGGGATCGAACAGGCCGCGCTCGCGGCGGGCGGCCATGGCCATGCCCACCGCCGAGGACAGGCCCTGCCCCAGCGGCCCGGTGGTGATCTCGACGCCCTTGGTGTGGTGGACCTCGGGGTGCCCCGGCGTCAGCGATCCCCACTTGCGCAGCTGCATCAGGTCCTCCAGCTCCAGGCCGAACCCGGCCAGGTACAGCTGGATGTACAGCGTCAGGCTGGAGTGCCCGGCAGAGAGCACGAAGCGGTCGCGGCCCGTCCATTCCGGGTCGGCCGGGTCGTGCACCATGACGCGCTGGAACAGCGTGTAGGCCAGCGGCGCCAGGCTCATCGCCGTGCCGGGGTGGCCGTTCCCGGCCCGCTGGACGGCGTCGGCGGCCAGCACGCGGACGGTGTCGACGGCCCGCTTGTCCAGATCCGACCAGTCGTCCGGGACGTGGGCCTGCGTCAGCTCGGTGATCTCTTCGGTGGTGGTCACGGGTGGGACAGCCTTCCTGCGACGGGCGGCGGGGCCGCGGATGCGGACGGAACAGACGCGCTCGGGCGGTCCGATGAGCCTATTCCCCGTCCGAGCGGCCCTGCCCGGCACCCGCCCGGCGTCTTCGCGGGGTCCGCGGCGGCGACGGTTCGTGCGGGTCGGCCGCACCCGTCCTCGACGACCGTCGGCGCCACCCGCGCCGTGCAGGGACAGGCCCGCGGTGACCGGCGCCACGCGGGGTGGGTCCGAGCGGCCACCCGGGCCCGCCGCATAGGATCGCTGGGTCGGCCGGGTCCGGCGGAGGGCTCGCGGTGCCGGGCATGGGCGACAAGCAGGGAGGCGACGGTGACACCTGCGGTGCCGCCCGTGCCGCCCGTGCCGGCACACGGCGCTCGGACCGTGGCCGACGCGGACCCCGTCGGGGCGGAGGACCGGGCGGTCGCCCCGCGGCGCCCCGACCGGAACACCTCGCCGCTGCGGGCCACCGTGTCCGCGTACCTCGCCCTCACCAAGCCACGCATCATCGAGCTGCTCCTCATCACCACCGTGCCGGCGCTGTTCGCGGCACAGCGCGCGGTGCCGCCGCTGTGGACGGTGCTGGCGACGCTGGTCGGCGGTGCGCTGGCGGCCGGCAGCGCCAACGCCCTCAACTGCGTGGTGGACGCGGACATCGACGCCGTCATGCGCCGGACCCGGACCCGCCCGCTGGCGCGCCACGCGGTGCCGACCCGGAGCGCCCTCGTCTTCGGCGTGGTGCTCGGCCTGCTGTCGGCACTGTTCCTCTGGGCGACCACGACGTGGCAGGCGGCCGTGCTGGCCGTCGTGGCGATCCTGTTCTACGTCTTCGTCTACTCGCTGTGGCTCAAGCGCCGCACCCGGCAGAACATCGTCTGGGGCGGGCTGGCGGGGTGCATGCCGGTCGTCATCGGCTGGTCCGCGGTCACCGGCGACATCGGCTGGCCGGCCTGGGCGTTCTTCGGCGTCATCTTCTTCTGGACCCCGCCGCACACCTGGGCGCTGGCCATGCGTTACCGCGAGGACTACGCGGCGGCCGGCGTGCCGATGCTGCCCGTGGTGGCGACCGAGCGGGTCGTCGTGCGGCAGATCGTCCTCTACTCCTGGGCGATGGTGGCCTGCTCGCTGGTGCTCGTCCCGGCCTCGTCCTGGCTGTACGCGGCGGTCGCGGCGCCGGCCGGGCTGGCGTTCCTGGCCTGCGCGCACGTGCTGCACGTCCGGGTGCTCCGCGGGCGCCCGGCGCAGCCGATGACCCTGTTCCACCTGTCCAACCTCTACCTGACCGTGGTGTCGGTGGCCTGGGCGGTCGACGCCGCCATCGGGCTGCCGGTCATCGGGCTGCGCGGATGAGCGACGTCCCGGAGCCCGACCGGGCGTTCGGGGCGCCCGACCGGGACCCGCGGGCGCGGGCCAAGGTCGTCGCCAAGGCCGTCGCGGCCGTCCGCCGGCTGCTCGGTGACGCGGGCGCCGGCCGCGCGGTGCTGGAACCGGTGGGCCGCACCGGTGTGCGCCTGGTCGTCGTTGCCGCGGACGGGCGCTGGGGTGATGCCGTGCTGCCGGACGAGGCGACCGGCCGCGAGGTCTGCGCCGAACTGGGCATCGAGCCGGGGGAGTGGGACCGCGACCTGTCGTCGGCCCTGGTCACGACCCCGGCCGACCGCCGCAGGATGGCCGGCTCCCGCCGCTGAGCACCGCCGGGTCGTACGCAGGGTGACGACCGGCGGGCAGGGCCTGGTCAGCCGGGTGACAGGGCGGTAGCGTCGGCGCACCGATCCGGGCGGCGCAGCCCGAGTGCGCGGTCCCGGGCTCCTCCGTACATCCGGAGTCGCCGATGTCCCACCGCCGTCTCGCCGCGTCCTTCGCGGCGCTGGCGACCGCGCTCGCCGCCACCGCCGGACCAGCCACGCAGGTGGCCGCTTCGCCACCCCGGCCGGGGTCCGCCGCGACGCCGGTGACCGCCGCCACGGTGGCGACCGTGCCGCGGCTGGACCATGTCGTGGTGGTCGTCATGGAGAACCACTCGGCCTCGGCCGTGATCGGCAACCCGGATGCGCCGTACATCAACCACCTGGCGGCGACCGGTGCCTCCATGACGCAGTCGTACGCGCTCACGCACCCGAGCCAGCCCAACTACATCGCCCTGTTCTCCGGCGACACCCAGGGAATCGTGGACGACTCCTGCCCGCACACCTTCACCGCGCCGGACCTGGGCAGCGCGCTGATCGCCGCGGGAGGGACGTTCACCGGCTACTCGGAGGACCTGCCGTCCGTCGGCTACACGGGCTGCGCCAGCGGCAACTACGCACGCAAGCACAGCCCGTGGGTGAACTTCCCCGCGGTCCCGGCGTCCGCCAACCAGCCGATGACGGCCTTCCCGTCCGACCCGTCGCAGCTGCCGAGACTGGCGTTCGTCATCCCCAACCTGCAGAACGACATGCACGACGGCACCGTCGCGCAGGCCGATACCTGGGTCCGGGACAAGCTCGACGGCTACGTGCAGTGGGCCGCCACCCACGACAGCGTGCTGGTGCTGACCTTCGACGAGGACGACAACAAGGCCGGCAACCGGATCGCGACGGTCCTGCACGGCGCCGGCATCGTCCCGGGGGACTACGCCGAACGGATCGACCACTACTCGGTGCTGCGCACCATCGAGGACGCGGTCGGCGTCGCGCCGCTCGGTCGCAGCGCTGCGACCGCACCCATCCTCGACATCTGGGCACCGGACCCGCAGGCGCCGACCGCGGCGTTCACCGCCTCGTGCGCCGACCTCACCTGCGCGGTGGACGGCTCGGCGTCCGCCGCCGCGCCGGGCGCCACGGTCACCGGCTACCGCTGGGACTGGGGGGACGGCACGCCGGAAGGCCAAGGTGAGCAACCGAGCCACGACTACCGGCTCGGCGACTGGACGGTGACCCTGATCGTCACCGACGACCAGGGTCGGTCGGCGGCCACCACCCGTCGGGTCTCGCCGCGCCCACCCGGGCAGGCCTCGCTGTTCGTCTCGGACGACTTCTCCCGCACGGTGTCCGGAGGCCTGGGTACGGCGGCCCTCGGTGGCAGCTGGGCGACCGGCGCCGGGTCGGCGTACTCGGTGTCCGGCGGCACGGCGCGGATCACCACGGCGAAGGTCGGGCAGACGCTCACGGCCGGGCTGCCCGCGGTCACCCGCACGGACACCGACCTGCGGATGACGCTCGGCGAGGACCGGCTGGCTTCGGGCGGCGGTCTGTACCTCGCCGTGGTGGGACGCCACGTCGCCACCAACGTCGAGTACCAGGGCAAGCTGCGGATACGCGCGGACGGCTCCGTGGTGATCGGCATCCAGGCGCTCGCGGGAACCGCCACGGCGACCGCCGTCCGCGCCGACGCCGTGCTGCCCGGCATCACGGTGACGGCCGGCGCGCGCCTGGCCACCCGGATGCAGGTCGTGGGCACCGACCCCACGACACTGCGCTGGAAGGTCTGGCCGGCCACGGCGGCCGAGCCGGCCGCCTGGTCCCAGACCGCGACGGACGCGACCCCTGCCCTGCAGGCCGCCGGCAGCGTCGGCCTGTCGTCGTACCTGTCGTCGTCGGGCACGGTCGCACCCGTGGTGACCCTGGTGTCCGCGGTCTCGGCGCAGTCGACGACCGCCGCTCCGCCGCCCAACCAGCCGCCGGTGGCCGGCTTCACGGCTTCGTGCACCGGACTGGCGTGCGCGGTCGACGGGTCCGCCTCGACCGACCCGGACGGTTCCGTCTCCGGCTGGTCGTGGGACTGGGGAGACGGCACCGCCGCCGGCAGCGGCCGCACCGCGACCCACACCTACGCCGCCGCCGGCAGCTATCCGGTCAGGCTGACCGTCACCGACGGGACCGGTGCCACCGGAACGGCCACCCGCGCGGTCACCGTGGCCGCCCCGGACAGCCGGTTCGTGGTGGACACCTTCGCCCGCACGGTCAGCGGTGGCTGGGGAACCGCGGATCGCGGCGGCGCCTGGACGGTCACCGGCGGGGCCACGCGGTTCTCGGTCGGCGGTGGGGTGGGTTCGATGGTGCTGGCCTCGCCCGGTCTGACCGTCGGCGCGACCCTGGCCGGGGTCCGGTCCACGGACACCGACCTGCGGCTCGCCCTGGCCACGGACCGGCTGGCCAGCAACAACGGGACCTACCTGACGGTGGTCGGCCGCCGGGTGGCCGGCAACACCGAGTACCAGGCCACCGTCCGGATCGCCGGCAGCGGTGCTGTGGTCGCCGGGTTGGCCCTGCTGAACGGCTCGTCGACCGCCGTGGCGCTGCGGCCCGGCGCCACCGTGCCGGGGCTGACGGCCACCGCCGGGACCCCGCTGCGGGTGCGTCTGCAGGTGACCGGCACCTCGCCCACCACGGTACGGCTCAAGGTGTGGTCCTCCACCGCCGCCGAACCGACGGCGTGGACGGCGACCGCGACGGACTCCACCGCCGCTCTCCAGGCACCCGGATCCGTGGCGCTGACCGCCTACCTGTCCAGCGGCTCGACCAACGCCCCGGTGACGGTGCGGGTCGGCGACCTGTGGGCGGCGCCCGCCACCGGCTGAGGCGCCGCCGGCCCGGTCGGGCGTTGCGCCGCGGACCGGGTGGCTGCTGCGCCGCGAACCCGGTCGGCCTTCCCGCTCCCCGCACGAGACCGTGCGCACGGGTCAGCCCGCGCGCCCCCGGAGCCAGGCGATGTCCGCGGCGTGCTCCGCCGGGCCGCCCGGGGTCTCGACCAGGACCGGGGCTCCGGCCGAGCGGACGACGTCGGCGATCCCGTCCGGGTCCGCGTGCCCCTCGCCGAGGTTGGCGTGCCGGTCCGCTCCGGACCCGAAGGCGTCCCGGCTGTCGTTGGCGTGCACGAGGTCGACGCGCCCGGTCACGGCGCGGATCCGGTCGACCAGGCCGAGCAGTTCCTCGCCGGCGGCGTGCGCGTGGCAGGTGTCCAGGCAGAAGCCCACGGTGTCCCCGCCGTCGGCGGCCAGCACCGCCTCCCAGAGCCGGGCGAGCTGGTCGACCTGGCGGGCCATGGCCTTGGTGCCGCCGGCGGTGTTCTCGACGAGCAGCGGCACGGGCATGTCGAGCTGCTCGACGCACTTGCGCCAGTTGTCGTAGCCCTTGGCCGGGTCGTCACCGGCGAGGACGTGGCCGCCGTGCGCGATCACGCCGGCGGCGCCGATCTCGCCCGCCGCGGTCATGGTCTGCTGCAGCAGCTTGCGGCTGGGGATCCGGATGCGGTTGTTGCCCGTCGCGACGTTGATCACGTACGGGGCGTGCACGTACAGCCGGATCCCGGCTTCCTCGGCAGCAGCCCGCAACGCCTGCGGCCCGCCGGCGTAGACCACCTCCGGCCCCTTCCATCCCTGCGGGTCGCCGAGGAAGAACTGCACCAGGTCGGCATCGCGGGCGGCGGCCTCGGCGACGGGGTCGACCTGGTCGACGTGGGCTCCGATGGACAGCTCCGGCATGGCGACCAACCTACGGCCGGGCACCGACAGCGGGAGTCGCGGCCGCCGGGCCGCCTCGACAGCGCACAGGAAGGGTTGGCACAGTGGTCGGGACCGACCGGATCCCGGCCGGGAACGGGTCCGGTGCCCTCGGGTGCCGGACCGCCGTGCCCGGGCAGGTCGCCGTCCCGCCCGCCGCCGACCGCCAGGAGACCCTTGCTGTGACGACCACGGCCAGCCCGGCCGCCGTGCGACCGCCGGCGCGGGCCGGCCGTCGGGACTGGTCGCGGGCGTCCCGGCTGCTGGTCGCCGTGCCCGACGCGGTGGTGTGCGCGCTGCTGTGCGTCGCTGTGGTGGTCGCCCTCGCGCTGCTGCTGGGCGTCTTCCTGCCCGCGGTGGTGCTCCCGGCCGGCGTGGTCGCCGCGGTGTTGGGGGTGCGGCTGCGGCCCGCACTGCCGGCACCGGGCGCCGCGGACGGGAGGGTCGTGCTGGGCGCCGGGGTGGCCCTGCTCGTGGCGGTCGCCTGGTTCCTGGTGCAGGTCGGCCACACCGGCCAGGCCATCGGCGTCGGCCGGGACCCGAGCCAGTACACGCTGCTGGGCCTGTACCTGGTCGACCACCGGTCACCGGATGTCGGGTTGCCGCAGGCCGCCGTCGACCTGGCCCGGGCGGTGCCCGGTCTGCGGACCAACTTCATCACCGACGAGGTGACCGCCGCCAACCACATCCAGGGCACCAGCCTGCTGTCCGGGATGCTGGCGGTGCTGGGCTGGCTCTTCGGGACCGGCGGGGTCTGGGCCGCCAACGTCGTGCTGGGCGCTCTCGGTCTGCTGGCGGTGTACGCGATGGGTCGGCGCATCGTCGGCCCGCTGTGGGCGCTGCTGCCCGTGGTGGCGCTGGCGGTCGCCATGCCGCTCGCCGAGTTCTCCCGGACGCCGTACACGGAGACCCTGGCGCTGGTCTTCGCGGCCGGCGCGGTGCTCGGCATCTGGGTGGCGGCCGAGCGGGGCGCGCTGCGACCGGCGGCCCTGGGCGGCGCCTGCGCCGGCGCGGTGATGCTGTCCCGGATCGACGGCGGGATCGTCATGATCGGCGGGATCGTCGGACTGACGCTGCTCGCGGTGGTCACCCCGGACCCGGAGCTGCGCGCGCGGCGCCGCCGGGCGTTGGCGGTGTTCGTCCTGGCGGCCGCACCCGTCGGCCTGCTCGGTTGGCTGGACCTGCGGGTGCACAGTCCGAAGTACCTGTCGGACCTGTCCGACCTGCTGTACCCGGTGCTCGCCGCCACGGCCGCGCTGGCCGTCGTGGGGTGGCTGGCGTCCGGACCGGTCGCGGGACGCCTGCTGACCCGGGCTGTCCGCGACGTCCGGAGACGCCGCCGGGGTTGGGCGGTCGCCGCCGGTGTGCTGGCGTCCGCAGCCGCGTTGTTCCTGCTGTCCCGGCCCTGGTGGATGGTCAACCACAAGCAGGTCGACCCCGACTACTGGCCGGCCGTGGAGTGGCGGCAGCGAGCGGAGGGCCTGCCGGTCGACGGCACGCAGAGCTTCGACGAGATGACCGTCAGCTGGCTGGCGTGGTACTTCGGATGGCCGCTGCTGCTGGTCGGGCTCGCCGGCGCCGTCACCGCGACGGTGGACGGTGTCCGGCGTGACACCCGACTGCTCGCCGTCGCCGCGGTGCCGGCGGTGGCGGCGGCCTTCTACCTGAACGCCGTCTCGATCACCCCCGACCAGGTCTGGGCGTTCCGGCGGCTGCTGCCGGTCATCGTGCCCGGCCTGCTCCTCGGCGCCGCGTACGGCCTGCGCCGTGCCGCCGGCCTGCTGGCGCGGCGCCGGGCACCGGCGTGGTCCGGGATCGCGGTGCTGCTCGGGGCGGTCCTGGCGGTGCTGCCGGTCCTGACCTGGGGACCGATGTTCGGGGCCAGGGAGGGCCAGGGCACCTACGACCTGGCGCTGCGGATGTGCTCGCTGGCCGGCGACGGGCTGCTCGTGCAGGTCGGCAACTACCCGCCCACCGGGACCATGCTGCCGGCCGTGCAGGAACTATGTCCCGGGACGGCGGCGGTGCAGACGTTCTCGACGTCGCCGGTGACGCTGCAGCAGATCGCCGACCACTGGGACGGGGACGGGCCGGTCACCGTGGTCACGTTCCAGCCCGGGGTGCTGTTCCCGACCGGGGTCGGCGGGGCGGCGCCGTGGACTACGCTCACCGTGCCGCAGTGGGAGAGCGTCATCTCGCACCGCCCGCGGCGGGTCGACCAGGTGGTGCTGCAGGTCTGGGCCGGCCGGCTGGACAGCTCCGGCACCGTGCAGGCCCTGCCGGCCTTTCCCGCCCTGTCCTGACCCGGCGCGCGGGCCGGACGTCACGGTCCCGGCGACACCGTCATCGCGCGCGACATCGTCCCGACGGCGACGTCCCTGCCGCCGTGCGGGTCAGCGGGCCGCGGCCTCCGCGACGGGGCCGGTGACCGCGGGAGTCGCAGCACCGTCCCGGGTGCGGGTGGCGAACAGCACGGCGGCGGCGGTGGCGACCAGCACCACGGCGCCCAGGACGTGCGTGACGACGAGCACCTCGGGCACACCGGTGGCGAACTGGACCAGGCCGATCAGACCCTGCGCGAGCGTGACGCCGACCAGCACCCAGCTCCGGACGAGCAGCCGCCGGGGGGCACGCACGGCCAGGAAGGCCACCGTGGTGGCGACCAGCAGCCCGAAGTAGGCGAACATCAGGTCGGCGTGCACCTGGGCGACGTCGCGGACCGGCACGTCCAGCCGGGGCGTCCGGTCGTCGCCGGCGTGCGGTCCGGCGGCGGTGACCAGCGTGCCGGCCACGCACAGCAGCGCCAGCACGCCGACCGTCGCCATCGTCAGCAGCCGCAGCGGGCGGGGGACCACCGGCACCGCCGGGCCGTCCGGCTCGCCGAGCCGCACCACGACGGCGATGGCGAAGAAGAGCAGGACCAGCGAGACCAGCATGTGCGGGGCGACGGTCCACCAGGTCAGCTCGGTGCGGACGACGATGCCGCCCCACACGGCCTGGAAGAGCACGCCGACCGGGGCCGCGGCCGCCAGCCACACCACCGAGCGCCGGCGCGGCCGGGCCAGCACGGCCAGCACGAAGGTGCCGAGCGAGGCGATCAGGACGACGCCGGTCAGGGTGCGGTTGCCGAACTCGATGGCCTGGTGCACGGCGGCCAGGCCGGACCGGGAGACCGGGACCAGCGAGCCGGGCTGGCACTCCGGCCACGTCTCGCACCCCAGGCCGGACCCGGTCACCCGCACCGTCGCGCCGGTGACGGCGATCAACCCGTTCGAGATCGCCGCGGCCCAGGCGAAGATCCGCAGCAGCAGCGGGGAGCGCAGCAGCCGTCCCGGCGCGGAGCCGGTGCGGGCCGGTGTCGCCGTCCGGGCGGCTGCGGTGCGCCTGCGGACGTCCTGGGGTACCCCGGTCATTGCCATCGGAACCACCGTACGACGCCGGCCCACCCCAGGACCGTCCACGAGAGCAGCACCACGACCGGCAGCGCGCCGGGGGCGTGGCCGTCCTGCAGCACCGCCCGCAGCCCCTGCGACAGCGCGCCGGCCGGGGTGAGTTCTCCCACGGTGCGCAGCCACGCCGGCGCCGCGGTCAACGGTTGGACGACGCCGCCCACCGCGACGAGCAGCAGCCACACCAGGTTCGCCAACGCCAGCACCGCTTCGGCGCGCAGCACGCCGCCCAGCAGCAGCGCCAGCCCGACGAACGCGGCGACGCCGAGGGCGAGCAGCAGCACCGCCCACAGCAGGTCGCCGTGCGGCCGCCAGCCGAGCGCCGACGCCACCGCGACGAGGACCACGACCTGGCCGACGACGACCGCGGAGGTGGCGGCGACCTTGCCGGACAGCAGCAGACCGCGGCCCATCCCGGCAGCGGACAGCCGCTTCAGCACGCCGTAGCGGCGGTCGAACCCGGTGGTGATCGCCTGTGAGGTGAAGCCGGCCGACAGCACGGCCAGGGTGAGCACGCCTGGAACCACGGCCGACACCCGCGGGTCGGGCAGCGACACGATCCGGGTCAGGCTCAGCAGGAGCAGGGCGGCGACCGGGATGACCACGGCCAGCAGCAGCTGCTCGCCGTTGCGGGACGTGATGCGCAGTTCCAGCCCGGCCGCCGCCGCCAGCATCCGGCCGCGGCCGGCGGGAGCGGGGTCGGGACGGAACGTGCCGGCCGGGAAGGCGGGAGCGCGGTGCGCGGGTCGGTCGGTCATCGCAGTTGCCGTCCGGTCAGGTCGAGGTAGACCTCCTCGAGGGAGCGGCCGCCGGCGTCCAGCCCCGACGGCATCACGCCCGCCCGCGCACAGAAGCTGGCCACCGTGGCCGCGGTCGCCGGGTCCACCGGCCCCTCCACCAGGTACCGGCCGGGCGCCGGCTCGGTGGCCCGGAAGCCCAGCGGCAGGGCGGACAGCAGCGGGTGCAGGTCCAACCCGGCCGGCGCGCGGAAGCGGAGCTGTCCGGAGGCGCCGGCGGTCAGTTCCGCCGGGCTGCCCTGGGCCACCACCCGACCCTCGTCCACGATCACCACCTGGTCCGCCGTCTCCGCCTCGTCCAGCAGGTGCGTGGTCAGCAGGACGGCCACGCCGTCGGTCCGCGCAGCCGAGAGCAGTTCCCGGACGATCCCGCGGGCCTGCGGATCCATGCCGGCGGTGGGCTCGTCGAGGAAGAGCAGCTCCGGGCGTCCGACGAGGGCGGTGGCCAGCGACAGGCGCTGCGCCTGGCCGCCGGACAGCCGGCGGATCGGGGTGCGTTCGACCTCGCGCAGGCCGAGCACGTCGAGCAACCACTCGGGGTCGTGCGGGCGCGCGGAGCAGCGGGCCAGCAGCCGCAGCATCTCGCCGGTACGGGCGGCCGGTTGGGCTCCACCGGCCTGCAGCATGACGCCGATCCTGGGCCGCAGCCGGCCGGCCTCCCGCCAGGGATCCATCCCCAGCACGCGCACCGACCCGCCGTCGGCGGGTGCGAAGCCCTCGCAGCACTCGATGGTCGAGGTCTTGCCGGCGCCGTTCGGGCCGATCAGCACGGTCGTCGAGCCCCGGGGGACGCTGAACGACAACCCGTCGACCGCGAGCACGGAGCCGTAGCGGCGGCGCAGCTCGACGACCTCGATGGCGTCCGCCCGGCCGGCTCCGGCTGCCGGGACGCCGGTCACCGGGTACCCGCGAGGGACGGCCGCGGTGCAGCGGGTCGGGGCCGCCCGGGGACGGGCGGGTGGAGGTTCACGATCACCGAGGATAGGCACGGCTCAGGGACCGCCGTCGCGACCGCCCCGGCCGCCGGCGCCACCCCCGGTCCCGGGATCGACCGGCTCCTGCGGTGGTGCCGGTCCGTCCGGCCCCGCCACGCCCAGCGGCGCGGCGCGTCCTACGGGGACCGTCGCCGCAGACCCGGCCGGCAACCCTGCCGGCGTCGAGGCCGGCGGGTGTCCCGGCCGGTCCGGCCAGCGGGATCGCCACGGCGGCGGGGCCGGCCCGGGGCCGACCTCCGGGACGTCCCGCCGGGGCAGACCGCGGCGCGCCAGCGCGACCAGCGCAACGCCGACGACCACGGCCGCGACGGCCACCGCCTGCACGATGGTGAACACCGGGATGGTGGCGCCGTTCGGCATGATGATCACCGCGAAGACCGCGCTGAGCCAGACGGCGGCCCGCCGCAGCGGGGAGTGCCCGGTGGCCGCCGCGAGCGGCAGCACCGTCCACAGCAGGTACCACGGCTGGATCACCGGCCCGAGCAGGACGAACGCACCCAGGGCGACGCCCAGGCCCTGGATCGGCGACATCGGCACCCGGAACGGACGCGAACCGCCGACCAGCCCGGCGGTGCGGTCGCCGGGACGCCAGCAGCGCCAGAGCACCGCGAGGGCCAGCAGCGCACCGACGCCGGTGCCGATGGGCTGCAGGAC
Source organism: Nakamurella endophytica (assembly GCF_014646215.1). GTDB lineage: Bacteria > Actinomycetota > Actinomycetes > Mycobacteriales > Nakamurellaceae > Nakamurella > Nakamurella endophytica. The sequence continues at coordinate 550,561 of NZ_BMNA01000002.1, read as the reverse complement.
CGAGATGGCCGCCTGACTGTGGTCCCCGAGCCCGAGCAGCAACCCGAGCTGGCCGGTGGCGATGGCCAGCGTCGTGGAGACCGACAGGAACGACTGCACCGACCCCGGTGCCGTCAGCCCGGCCACCCAGCCGAACCCCATCCCGGCGACGGCGGTCAGCACGCCGAAGGTCAGCACGGCGACCGCGCCGACGAGGGCGGCGCACCGCCACAGGTCCCGCCACCGACCGCCGGCGCGCCGGGCCAGCGCGACGACCAGGAAGGCCAGGCCCATGGCGGCCGTGGCCTTGACCGCGACACCGGTGGCGATCAACGCGCTGCCGGCCACCACGCGCCACGTCTCCACCGCCACGCCGGCCACGCGGCCCGTGCCGCCTGTGCCGCCTGTGCCGCCTGTGCCGCCTGTGCCGCCGGTGAGGACCGGACCGGAACGGGACCGGGTGGCGCCGGGGGCTCCGAGGGCGACCACCAGCCCGGCGAGCATCGTGCCCAGCATCAGCGCCTCGTTGTGCCCGCCGGCCACCAGGTGGAACAGCAGCAAGGGATTCAGCGCGCCGAGCCAGAGCGCCGCGACCGGGTCGACGCCGCACAGCCGGGCCAGCCGCGGCAGCGCCCAGACGATCAGCGCGACGCCGAGCAGCTCGACGAGGCGCTGGACGAGCACGCCGAGCACGACGTGGTCGCCGGTGATCGTCACCACCGCGCGGGCCATCAGCAGGAAGGCCGGGCCGTACGGGCTGGAGGTGTGCTGCCAGCGGGCGTCGACCTGGTGGGCGAGGGCGTTGCCGTCGCCGAGCGCGTCGTAGGGGCCTTGGTCGTACGGGTTGTCGCCGCGGACCATCATCGCGCCGACCGCCAGGTACGAGTAGACGTCGCGGGAGAACACCGGCGGCGTCACCAGCAGCGGCAGCGACCACATCACCAGGGTGTGGGTGAGCTGGGTCCGACTCAGCCGCCGGGTGCGGCCGGGACGCGCGAGCCGGCCGACGAGGAACCAGCACAGCACGAGCAGCCCGATGCCGCTGTACGAGCAGGCCAGCGCCGCCGGGCCGACGCGGGACAGCAGGCCGAGGACGCGGACGCCGTCGACCGGGTTCGGGATCGGCGTGGCCGCGCCGTAGGAGCTGGTCGTCGCGACCATCAGCAGGAGCGCGCCGACGGTGCCCCAGCGCCGCAGCCGGGCCAGCTGCCGCCGCTCGACGACGTCGAGCGGCAAGGCCGTCGGCGGCGCCGACACCTCGGGCGGCCGCGGCGGCACCCGCGGCTCCGGCCGGGCAGCCGGGAGGGCACCGGCAGCCGGCGAGGGAGCCGGCGATCCGGCGGCGGTCCCCGCCCGGCCGAGGTCGCTCCGGGCAGGCCGGGCCCCGGATCGGGCCCCGGCCTCGCTGGTCATGGCGCGAAGCATAGGAGTGGCCACCGACACCGTCCCGGGTCCCGCGGCCGGCGGCGAGACCAGGCTCACGCGGTCCCGGCAGGCCGGATCCGGCGCGCTCTTTGATCTCCGTCCGGAAAAAGGACACACTGGTGTTGTGAAAACCGCCGCGCCGCCGTCGCCCCGTGCCGGCGACCGGACGCACCCGGCGGTCGCCGAGTCGCCCGCCATCCGCACGGCGGCCACGACCGACACCTGCGCCGGCCCGGCCGCGGAGGACCGCCGCCGCACCCGCGACGCGGCGGAGCGCCGCACCAGGGACGCGGTGGTCAACGAACTGCTCGCCGGCGGCCCGCTCACGGCCGTCGACCTGGCCCGGCGACTGGAGCTGACGACCGCCGGCGTGCGCCGGCACCTGGACCAGCTCGAGGCGGACGGGGCCGTGCGCAGCCGGGCGGCCCACCACGCGGGTCCCCGCGGTCGCGGCCGTCCCGCCCGGGCGTACGTGCTCACCGAGGCGGGCCGCGCGCGGTTGCCGCACCGCTACGACGACCTGGCCGTGCAGGCCCTGGACTTCCTCGCCGAGCAGGGCGGGCAGCAGGCGGTCGAGCACTTCGCCCGGCGCCGGGCCGAAGCGCTGGTGGAGCCAGTCCGGGCCGAGCTGGCCGCGGCCGGTGCCGACGTGTCGGAGCGGGTGCGTATCGTCGCCCGCGCACTGACCGGGCAGGGCTACGCCGCCAGCAGCCAGCAGATCGGCGTCGGGCAGCAGCTCTGCCAGCACCACTGCCCGGTCGCGCACGTGGCCGCCCGGTTCCCGCAGTTCTGCGAGCAGGAATCGGCGGTGCTCGCCGCGGCGTTGGGCACCTACGCCCAGCGGCTCGCGACGATCGCCCGCGGCGACTCGTTCTGCACCACGTTCGTGCCGCTGTCCGGCCGGACCGGTCCGGCTCCGGGCGACGCGGGTCCGGCCGCCGGGCCGCCCGTACCGCCGCCGGCCACCGGCTCGCCACCGGCCACCGGCCCGGCGCCCACCGACCCCGCGCCGACCGACCTCCAGCCCGCCCGCACCGACCGATCGACCGCCGTCCCCGGAAGGATCGCTCCATGACCACTGCCCCCGAGGCCACCCGTCCGGTGCAGCCGCTGTCCCAGGACGAGGCGATCGACAGCCTGGGCCGCTACCGCTTCGGCTGGGCGGATCCGGACGCCGCCGGCAGCGTCGCCCGCCGCGGCCTGGACGAGGACGTCGTCCGCGACATCTCCGCCAAGAAGAACGAGCCCGAGTGGATGCTGCGCCGCCGGCTCAAGGCGCTGCAGCTGTTCGAGCGGCAGCCCATGCCCACCTGGGGCGGTGACCTGACCGGCATCGACTTCGACACGATCAAGTACTTCGTGCGGTCGACCGAGAAGCAGGCCGCCAGCTGGGACGATCTGCCCGAGGACATCAAGAACACCTACGACCGGCTCGGCATCCCGGAGGCGGAGAAGCAGCGGCTGGTGGCCGGTGTCGCCGCCCAGTACGAGTCCGAGGTGGTCTACCACCAGATCCAGCAGGAGCTGGAGGACCAGGGCGTGGTCTTCCTGGACACCGATTCCGGTCTGCGCGAGTACCCGGAGCTGTTCGAGGAGTACTTCGGGTCCGTCATCCCGTCCGGGGACAACAAGTTCTCCGCGCTGAACACCGCGGTCTGGTCGGGTGGCTCGTTCGTCTACGTGCCCAAGGGCGTGCACGTCGACATCCCGCTGCAGGCCTACTTCCGGATCAACACCGAGAACATGGGCCAGTTCGAGCGGACGTTGATCATCGTCGACGAGGACGCCTACGTGCACTACGTCGAGGGCTGCACCGCGCCGATCTACAAGTCGGACTCGCTGCACTCGGCGGTCGTCGAGATCATCGTCCGCAAGGGCGGCCGGTGCCGGTACACCACCATCCAGAACTGGTCGAACAACGTCTACAACCTGGTCACCAAGCGCGCCAAGGCCGAGGCCGGCGCGACCATGGAGTGGGTCGACGGCAACATCGGCTCCAAGGTGACCATGAAGTACCCGTCGGTGTGGATGACCGGCGAGCACGCCAAGGGCGAGGTGCTGTCCATCGCCTTCGCCGGCGAGGGCCAGCACCAGGACACCGGCGCGAAGATGCTGCACCTGGCGCCGCACACCAGCTCGACGATCGTGTCGAAGTCGGTCTCCCGGGGCGGCGGGCGCACGTCCTACCGCGGGCTCGTCCGGGTCAATCCCGGCTCGCACCACAGCCGGTCCACCGTCAAGTGCGATGCCCTGCTGGTGGACACCGTCTCCCGGTCGGACACCTACCCCTACGTCGACGTCCGCGAGGACGACGTCTCCATGGGGCACGAGGCGACCGTCTCGAAGGTGTCCGAGGAGCAGCTGTTCTACCTGATGAGCCGTGGGCTGACCGAGGACGAGGCGATGGCCATGATCGTCCGCGGCTTCGTCGAGCCCATCGCCCGGGAGCTGCCGATGGAGTACGCCCTCGAGCTCAACCGGCTGATCGAACTGCAGATGGAAGGAGCGGTGGGCTGACCGTGGCCGCACCGACAGACACCGCCGAGCAGACCTCGCTGGACGCCGGGTCCACCGTGGTCGCGCCCGCCGGCGCCCCCGAGGCCCACTCGCACGTCGGTGGGCGCACCGTGCGCCCGACCGCGGGCTCGCACCTGCACCCGACCGTGTCCGCCGACCCGGAGGCGCACCGCGTCCCCACCGGGCGCGAAGAGGTCTGGCGCTTCACGCCGCTGCGCCGGCTGCGCGACCTGCACGCCGACGCGCCCTTCGGCGACGGATCCGTGGACGTCGACTGGCAGCAGCCGGACGGTGTCCGCGTCGCGCAGGTGCGGGGCGAGGAGGCTGTCGCGCTGCGTGGCGCCTCCGGCTTCGTGCCCACCGATCGCACGTCCGCCCGGGTGCTGGCCGAGACCGGCTCCGCCGTGCTGGTGGACGTGCCGGCCGGCGCGGTGGTCACCGAGCCAGTGGTGGTGACGGTCGCCGGCCGGGACACCGCCACCGCCGAGGCCGGACACGTCGTGGTCCGGGTCGGCGCGCAGGCCCACGTGGACGTCGTGCTCGTGCACGAGGGCTCCGCCACGCTCGCCCAGGTCGTGGAGCTGCAGGCCGGGGACGCCAGCACCGTCTCGCTCACCAGCCTGCAGGAGTGGGCCGGCGACGCGGTGCACCTGTCGCGCCACCACCTGTCGGTCGGCCGCGACGCCACGGTCAAGCACGCTGCGCTGACCTTCGGCGGGGACCTGGTGCGCGTCGTCGCCACCGTCGACTACGCCGGTCCCGGCGGGTCCGCGGAGCTGCTCGGGCTCTACTTCGCCGACGCCGGCCAGCACCTCGAGCACCGGGTGACGGTCGACCACGACGCCACGCACTGCCGGTCCAGGGCGCTGTACAAGGGCGCGCTGCAGGGCGAGGGCGCGCACACCGTGTGGGTCGGCGACGTGCTGATCCGCGCGTCGGCCGAGGGCACCGACACCTACGAGATGAACCGCAACCTGGTGCTGACCGACGGCGCGCGTGCCGACTCGGTGCCCAACCTGGAGATCGAGACCGGCGAGATCGTCGGTGCCGGACACGCCAGCTCCACGGGACGTTTCGACGACGAGCAGTTGTTCTACCTGCAGTCGCGCGGCATCCCCGAGGACGTCGCCCGGCGGCTGGTGGTCCGCGGCTTCTTCGCAGAGGTCGTCCAGCGCATCGGACTCCCGCTGGTGGCCGACCGGGCCACCGAGATCATCGAGCGCGAGCTCGCGCTCACCGGGTCCTGACGGACCCGCCCCGCACCTCCCGCCCGGCACCACGCCGACCCTTCGCGAGCACTGGAGCACAGCACACATGTCAACCCTGGAGATCAAGGACCTGCACGTCTCGGTGATCACCGACGACGCGCCGATCGAGATCCTGCGTGGCGTCGACCTGACCGTCACGTCCGGGCAGACGCACGCCATCATGGGGCCGAACGGGTCGGGCAAGTCGACGCTGGCGTACTCGCTGGCCGGCCACCCCAAGTACCAGGTCACCTCGGGCAGCGTCACCCTCGACGGCCAGGACGTGCTCGCCATGACCGTGGACGAGCGGGCGCGCGCCGGGCTCTTCCTGGCCATGCAGTACCCCGTCGAGGTGCCCGGGGTGTCCATGTCGAACTTCCTGCGCAGCGCGGCCACCGCCGTGCGCGGGCAGGCCCCCGCCATTCGGACCTGGGTGAAGGAGGTCCGCGGCGCGATGGCGGACCTGGGCATCGAATCCGAGTTCGCGGAGCGGTCGGTCAACGAGGGCTTCTCCGGCGGCGAGAAGAAGCGGCACGAGATCCTGCAGCTGTCCCTGCTCCGGCCCAAGTTCGCGGTGCTGGACGAGACCGACTCGGGTCTGGACGTGGACGCGCTGCGGGTGGTGTCCGAGGGCGTCAACCGGTACCGCGAGACGGGCGACGTCGGCGTCGTCCTGATCACCCACTACACGCGGATCCTGCGCTACATCAAGCCGGACGTCGTGCACGTGTTCGCCGGCGGCCGCGTCGTCGAGTCCGGCGGCCCGGAGCTGGCCGAGGAGCTGGAGACCAACGGCTACGTCCGGTTCACCGGGCAGCCGGGCGGGGTGACGGTGGGGGGACAGCGGTGACCGATCCGCAGACCGAGCAGCTGGTCCGCCACGACCCCACGGACGTCGACCTGGCCCGCGGGGACGACGTCGGGTACGCCGGCCCCGAGGACCAGCCGGAGCACGGTGCCGTCGAGGTGCTGGGGTTGGACGTCGCGGCGATCCGCGCGGACTTCCCGATCCTGTCCCGCACGGTGCGCGACGGGCGGCCGCTGGTCTACCTGGACTCCGGCGCCACGTCCCAGCGCCCGGTGCCGGTGATCGACGCCGAGCAGGAGTACGTCACCGGCCACCACGCCGCCGTGCACCGCGGCGCGCACCAGCTGGCCGAGGAAGCCACCGACTTCTACGAGGGTGCCCGCGCCCGGGTGGCCGAGTTCATCGGCGCGGGCCGTCCCGAGGAGGTGGTGTTCACCAAGAACGCCACCGAGGCGCTGAACCTGGTCGCGTACTCGCTCGGCAACGCCTCGGTACAGGGCGGTCGCGGCGTGCACGGGAGCCGGTTCGCCGTCGGCCCGGGCGACGAGATCCTGGTGACCGAGATGGAGCACCACGCCAACCTGGTGCCGTGGCAGGAGCTGTGCCGCCGCACCGGTGCGACGCTGCGGTGGTTCGGCGTCACCGACGACTTCCGGCTGGATCTGTCCGGGATCCACGAGCTGGTCACCCCGCGGACCAAGGTCGTCGCCTTCACGCACCAGTCGAACGTGCTGGGCACCATCAACCCGGTGCCGCTGCTGGTCGAGGCCGCGCACCGGGTGGGCGCGCTGACCGTGCTCGACGCCTGCCAGTCCGTGCCGCACGCCGCGGTCGACGTCGTCGCCCTGGGTGTGGACTTCCTGGCGTTCTCCGGGCACAAGATGCTCGGGCCGTCCGGCGTCGGCGTGCTGTACGGGCGCCACGAGCTGCTCGAACAGATGCCGCCCTTCCTCACCGGCGGTTCCATGATCGAACAGGTCTTCATGGACCACTCCACCTACGCCGCTCCGCCGGCCCGGTTCGAGGCCGGCGTCCCGATGACCTCGCAGGCCGTCGGTCTCGGCGCGGCCGTGGACTACCTGGAGACGGTCGGCATGAAGGCCGTCGCGGACCACGAGGCCGAGCTGACCGGCCTGGCCCTGCAAGGTCTGTCGTCGTTGCGCGGGGTCCGGATCATCGGGCCGGCGGACACCACGGACCGCGGCGGCGCCGTGTCGTTCGTGGTCGACGGCGTGCACGCCCACGACGTCGGGCAGATCCTGGACGACGAGGGCGTCGCCGTGCGGGTCGGGCACCACTGCGCCTGGCCGCTGCACCGCCGGTTCGGCATCGCCGCGACCGTGCGGGCGTCGTTCGCGCTCTACAACACACCGGCCGAGGTGGACGCGCTCGTCGCGGCCGTCGCACAGGCCCAGCGCTTCTTCGAGGTGGCCTGAGATGCAGATGGAGCAGCTCTACCAGGAGATCATCCTGGACCACTACCGGGCGCCGCACCACCACGGCCTGCGCGACCGGTTCCAGACCGAGGTGCACCACGTCAACCCGACGTGCGGCGACGAGGTGACGCTGCGGGTCCAGCTGTCCCCGGGCGCGGACGGCGTCCCGGTCGTCGACGACGTCTCCTACGACTCGCTCGGCTGCTCGATCTCGCAGGCGTCGACGTCGGTGATGACCGACCTGGCCATCGGAGTGCCGCTGCCGGACGCCCTGGCCACGCTCGAGGAGTTCACCCGGATGGTCACCAGCCGCGGCACCGTGGAGGGTGACGAGGACGTCCTCGGCGACGGGGTCGCCTTCGCCGGCGTCGCCCGGTATCCCGCCAGGGTCAAGTGCGCGCTGCTGGGCTGGATGGCGTTCAAGGACGCCGCCAGCCAGGCCGTGGACCGCACGCCCGACCTCGCCGCCCGCGGCTGAGTGCACCGACCCACCCGGCGCACCCGCCCCGCGACCCCTCAGGAGGAGCAGTGACCGACACCACCTCGGCCCCGGTCGACGTCCGGGCGACCGCCGCAGCACCCGCCCAGGGCGGCGGCGACGGCGCCGACCGGGCCGGCCGGACCGCCGGCGATCTGGACCAGGCCGGCGCGGCGCCCGCCGCTGAAGCCCCGCCGGCCGCCGGCGTCGACCCCGCCACGATGGACGACATCGAGGAGGCGCTGCGGGACGTCGTCGACCCCGAGCTCGGCGTCAACGTCGTCGACCTCGGCCTGGTCTACGACCTGCAGCTGGACCCCCAGCGCAAGCTGACCATCGACATGACGCTGACCAGCGCCGCGTGCCCGCTCACCGACATGATCGAGGACCAGATCGGCGCCGCCCTGCTGGGCCAGCAGCCACCGCTGGTCGACGACTTCGCGATCAACTGGGTCTGGCTGCCGCCGTGGGGTCCGGAGCGGATCACCGACGACGGCCGCGAGCAGCTGCGGGCGCTGGGCTTCAACATCTGACGCGGCCGGCGCGGGCCGGTCGAGCCGGCACCGCCGGCCGTGGAACCCTGTCCGGTGTGAAAGCACTCGTCTACCGAGCCCTCGGCGTCGCCGAACTGACCGACCTGCCCGTCCCGACGCCCGGTCCCGGTGAGGTGCTGCTGCGGGTCGACGCCGCCGGCATCTGCCGCACCGACCTGGAGATCCTGGCGGGCAACTATTCCGCGATCTTCCCCGTCGTCCCGGGGCACGAGTTCGCCGGAACCGTCGTCGATCTCGGTGCCGGCGTCGACCCCTCGTGGCGCAACCGGCAGGTCGCGGTCGACCCCTTGATCACCTGCGGGCACTGCCGGTGGTGTCGTGCCGGCCGGCCGAACCTGTGCGCCGACTTCCAGGCCTACGGCTCCGAGCGGGACGGCGGGCTGGCCGAGTACGTCGCCGTCCGGACCGAGAACCTGGTCAATGCAGAGGATCTCGCGCCGGAGGTGGCCGCGCTGGCGGAGCCGCTGGCCTGTGCCGAGAACGGCGCGGCCCGGGCCGGCGTCGGACCGGCCGACGACGTGCTGATCGCCGGGGCCGGCCCCATCGGCCTCCTGATGCTCACCGCCTTCGGTGTCCGCGGGGCCCGGGTGACCGTCGCGGAGCCGCAGGCGCAGCGCCGGGAACGGGCGCACCGCTTCGGCGCCGCCGAGTCGTTCGCCTCCGTCCCGGAGGCGGTCGCCGCGCGCGACGGCGCAGGGTTCGACCTGGTCGCCGACGTCAGCGGACGACCGGACGTCGTGCAGCAGTGCCTGGGCGCCATCCGCAAGGGCGGCCGGCTGCTGCTGTTCGGCGTCTGCCCGCCCGGATCCGCGGTGCAGCTCGACCCCCACGACGTGTACGCGCGCGAGCTGACCGTGCTCGGGTCGTTCTCCGTGAACGGCACGCTGCCCGCCGCGGTGGCCTCGCTGCGGGACACCACCGCGCCGGTCGCCGAGCTGATCACCCACCGGCTCCCGCTGGACGCCCTGCCCGGCGCCTTCGACCTCGTCGGTGCACCGGACTCGTTGAAGGTCCAGCTCGCGCCGCACTGAGCCGGGGCGGGTCGCGCGGCCTGCGGAGGATCGCGGCCGCCGGTGGCAGACCGGCGGCCGGACGTGACTGGAGGTTCCGGGGCGCGGCGCCGCCCGTTCGACCTCGCTGCTCCGCTCACCCCCCGATCCCGCGGGCCGGCAGGGCGGAGGCGCCGTCCGGGCCCCGCGCCCCCGCCGTCCCGGGCACGGCGGTCCGGCCACCCGGTCGGGGTCTGACGCAGGCTCCGCCGGATTGGTACGGTTCGCCCGTCTTGCGGGAGGGGATCGATGCCACACCGAGCGTCCGTCGCGGCCGGTCCCGGGTCGGGCCGGCGGGCATCGTGGCCCGTTGCCGCCGTCGCGGCGGTCGCGGTGGCCGTCGCGGCGATCACGGCCACCGTGGCGGTCGTCCACCCGGCGAGCCAGGTCGGCGGCACCCCCGTCGTGCTGGCCGGCCCGCCGGTGGTACCCGCCAGTGGTCCTCCGGCGACCGACTCGTTGGGCCCCACCGCGGCGCCGCCCGGCCCGTCGACGAGCACGGCGGTGCCGGTCACGGCCGGGACCGCGGCCACCCGACCGGCGGCCGCAACGCCACCGGCCCGGACGTCGACCCGCACGGTCACCGTCACCGAGCGGCCCGGAGCGTCGGCCGGGCCGACCGGCGCACCGTCGACCCGCCGCCCGTCCACCCGCCCGGCCGCCCCGCCGAGCACTACCGCGCCGCAGTCGACGGCGCCGGGCACGACCCGGACCCGGTCGACCCTCGGGCTCAGCGGAGACGCCGCGGTCTACCGGGACGCCGACACGGCCGTGACGGCGGTCGAGGCCTACTGGGACGACGTCTTCACCGGCTGGGACGTGACCTGGATCGGCCCCACCGTGTGGCAGGGGGACGGCTTCTACGACTCCGCCTCGGCGGTGCCCGGTCCGTCCTGCCACGGCCGTCCGGCACCGGAGATGAACGCCTCGTTCTGCGGCGACGGCGTCCCGGGCGACGGCGTGGTGTCCTGGGACCTGCAACTGCTGCGGGCCGGTCACCGGGCGTTCGGCGACCCGTTCGTCTACCTCGTCGTCGCGCACGAGTGGGGTCACGCCGCGCAGGAGCGCTTCGTCGCCGACGGCGAGGCGCCGGCCGTCCTCGCGCAGCAGGAGCTGCAGGCCGACTGCCTCGCGGGCGCCACGCTGGCTCGGGCCGCCGACGACGGGCGGCTCACCCTGCGGGCCGGGGACACCGAGCGGCTCCTCGGGTCGCTGAACGCCATGGGGGACTCGCACAGCGGGGCCGGGACCGGCGACCACGGGTCGTCCGCCCAGCGCGAGGCCTGGTTCGGCAAGGGCTTCGACGGCGACATCGAGTCCTGCCTCGGTCACCGCTGAGCTCCGCCGGCGGCCGTGCGGGGCGGGGCCGGGCGCCACCGGTTCTGCTGGACGACGGTGTGCCGGACCCGGCCGGTAGGTTGCCCGGGTGGACCCCCGGCTCGCGCGACGTGGCACAGCCTCCCGGACGGAGGGGGGACCGCAGGGCCTGGCCGCGGCCGAGTTCCGCACCGACCTGGAACGGATCCGCTTCTCGCCGTACTTCTCCCGGCTGGCCGCCGTCACCCAGGTGATCTCCCAGGGCGCCGCCGGCCAGGTGGTGCACAACCGGCTGACACACAGCATCAAGGTCACGGCCGTGGCCCGGGCGATCGCCGTGCGGCTGGCGTCGGGGCCCGACGGAGCGCTGCTGGAGCGGCTCGGCGGCTGCGACCCGGTGGTCGTGCAGGCCGCGGCGAGCGCCCACGACCTCGGTCACCCGCCGTTCGGCCACCTCGGGGAGCGGGTGCTGGACCGCATCGCCCGCAACCGCTTCGGACTCGCCGACGGGTTCGAGGGCAACGCCCAGTCGTTCCGGATCCTGACCGCGCTGGACGTGCACGACCTGCACGGGGACGGCCTGGACCTCACGGCGGCGACCCGGTGCGCCGTGCTGAAGTACCCGTGGGCGCGGTACGGGGTCCCGGACCCGCACCCCTCGGCGGCCGACCCGGCGCCGCGCGGCGCCGGCCCGGGCCCGGAGGCCCACGGATCCGGCAAGTTCTCGGCGTACTCGGTCGACGTGGGGGAGATGCTCGCCGCGCGGTCCGCGTACCCGCGGATCGCGCCGTGGCAGCAGACCGTGGAGTGCTCCGTCATGGACATCGCCGACGACATCGCCTACTCCCTGCACGATCTCGACGATTTCCACCGCGCCGGCGTGCTGCAGCACGCCAGCGTCGCAGCGGAGTTCCGCACCTGGACCAGGGAGCGGTCCGCCCTCGCGGCGCTGCCGTCGGCCGAGCTGCGGGCCGACGACCGCCGCCCCGGCCGGTCGCTCGAGCTGCTGCGCCGCCGGCTGCACGCCAAGGACGGCTGGATCGTCGACGACGACGCCTTCGCCACCGCGGTGGGCCGGGTGGCCACCGACCTCGTCGACGGGCTGCTGGCGGTGCCGTTCGATTCGTCGCGGGCGGCGGAGCGGGCGGTCGGGCGGTTCACCGCCACCTGGATCGCCCACTTCGAGGACTCGGTGACCGTGCTCGCGGATCCGCCGGTGCGGGCCGCGCACGTCGTGCTCGGCCGGCAGGCCTGGCACGAGGTGGCCGTGCTCAAGTTCGTCCACCAGCGCTTCGTCCTGGACCGGCCGGACCTGGCGATGTTCCAGCGGGGCCAGGCGCAGGTGCTGTCGTCGCTGGTCGGTGATCTGGACTCCTGGCTGTCCGACCCGATGGACGCTCCGCGGGCCCCGCGGCGGCTGCTGGACCTGGTCGAGTTGGCCGCGGACGGCTACCGGACGCTGGCCCGCGACCGGCCCGAGCTGCTGGTGCACCCGACGGGCGAGACCGGCGCCACCGCCGACGACCTGGCGCGCTGGGCCAGGGGTCGCGGGATCCTGGACTACGTCGCGTCGCTCACCGACGACCGGGCGGTGGACGCGTCGGCGACGCTGGCCGGCCACGCCGCGCGGCTGTGGGACGCCGGGTCGGCACTGTGACGCGGCAGCGTCGAATGGGCACTGTGACGCGACAGCGGCGGGCCGCATGACGCGTCCCCGCCCGGCCGCGGGCGGCGGGGTCGCGGTCCTGGTCCCGGCCGACCGGTTGGTCGGCTGGGTGAACCGCTTCGCCGGCCGCAACGACGGGCTGGCCGGCCTGTCCGCCACCGCCGACGCCGTCCTGCTCACCGCGGTGGACGGCACCACGGCGACCCTGGCCGTGCCGTTCCCGCCGATGTCCACGCACGGGCGCGAGCCCGTCGAGGCCTTGCTGCACCACCTGGCGGACCTCGGCGTGCTGGGGATCCTGCTGGTCCGGGCGGGCGCCCACTCCGTGGGGCTGGCCAGGGCGGGTGTCGTGGTGTCGTCCTCCACCGAGCGTAGCTATGTGCAGGGGCGTACCGCGGCGGGGGGCTGGTCGCAGCAGCGCTACCAGCGCCGGCGCGGCAACCAGTTGACCGCGGCGTTGGACGACACGGTCGCCGTGGCGGCCCGGCTGCTGGTGCCCCGGGCCGGCGAGCTGGCCGGGCTGGTCGCCGGTGGCGACGCGTCCGCGGTCGACCGGGTGCTGGCGGACCCGCGGCTGGCGCGGCTGCGTGCGCTGCCGCGCCGGTTCTTCGGCGACGTGCCCGAACCGCGGCGGGCGGTGCTCGACGAGGTGGCCGGCCGGGCGCTGCAGGTGCTGGCGACCGTGCGGCCGCCGGGCGCCCGACCGCTGCCCGAGGGCGGTTAGCCGACCCCTGCGCCGGTCCGGTCGCGGGCGAGCAGGCCCCGCACACCGAGCGCGCCGACCGCCGTCCCGATGGCCACGGCCGACACGATCAGCACCGCGTGCACCCACAAAAAGGCGGTGGGCGCCGATCCGCCCACGGCGCCGTGCCAGGCCCGGCCGTCCTGCCAGATCGCCACGGCGAACCGCGGCCAGATCGCCCAGTTGAACAGGCCGGCGAGGACCAGGAAGACCGACCATCCGCGCGTGAGCCGCATGCCGCCAGTATCCCGACGGCCCAGGGCGGGCAGGACGGGACGGGACCCCGGGACGTGTGACGGATCCGTCAGGGACCGGGTCCAGCGGAACAGGGCGCCGCGAGGCCGGGTTGCAGCCGGTGTCCGTGACGGGTCGGGGTCCGCGAGGCCCGGCGACCCGGGTCCGACGAGCGAAGAGAGTCCTGTCATGACGACGACCACCACGCCGGCCGAGGCGTCCGGCACCTTCCGGATCGGCGGATCGCTGCCGGTCCGACGGCTGGGCTTCGGCAGCATGCAGCTGACCGGACCCGGTGTCTGGGGCGACCCGAAGGACCCCGACGAGGCGGTGCGCGTGCTGCGCCGCGCCGTCGACCTCGGGGTCACCCTCATCGACACGGCCGACTCCTACGGGCCGTACGTCGCCGAGGAGCTGATCCGCGCTGCGCTGCACCCGTACCCGGACGACCTGGTCATCGCGACCAAGGCGGGCCTGACCCGGCCCGGCCCGGGCGACTGGCGTCCGGTCGGGCGCCCGGAGTACCTGCGCCAGGAGGCCGAGATGAGCCTGCGCCGGCTCGGCCTGGAGCGCATCGACCTGTTCCAGCTGCACCGCATCGACCCGCAGGTGCCGCTCGAGGACCAGGTCGGCGAGCTCGCCGCGCTGCAGCGGGAGGGCAAGATCGCGCACATCGGGCTGTCCGAGGTGTCCGTCGACGAGCTGCGCGCGGCCCAGCAGCATGCCACCATCGCCACCGTCCAGAACCTGTACAACCTGACCGACCGCAAGTCCGAGGACCTGCTCGAGGTCAGCGCGCAGGAGGGCATCGGCTTCATCCCGTGGTTCCCGCTGGCCACCGGCAAGCTGGCCAAGCCGGGCGGGCCGCTGGAGCAGCTGGCGCAGCGGCACGGCGCGTCGGCGTCGCAGCTGGCGCTGGCTTGGCTGCTGCACCGGTCGCCGGTCATGCTGCCGATCCCCGGGACGTCGTCGGTGGCGCACCTGGAGGACAACGCGGCCGCGGCGGCACTGGAGCTGTCCGACGACGAGTTCGCCGAGCTGTCCGAGCTGTCCTGACCGGGGCCGGTCAGTCCGCCGGCAGGTGGCTGACCAGCCCGACGAGGTTGCCCTCGCTGTCCCGGACGAAGGCGTGCCATTCGGTCAGGCCGGCCGGGCCGAGGGTGTCGTCGCGGTGCGTGAAGATCACGTGCGGCTCCGATTCGACGGCGACACCCTCGGCCCGCAGTTCGGTCACCCTGGTCCGGACGTCGGGGACGGTGAGGTACAGCAACGCCGGGGGCGCGAGCCGGTCCAGCAGCAGCCGGGTACCACCCACCACGAAGAAGAGCAGTCCCGGCGGGTCGAACCGCGCCGCGGCCGGCGTCCCGAGCAGCGCCTCGTAGAACCGCTCCGCGCGGTCCAGGTCCTCGGCGTGCTGGGCGACCTGCAGCAGTTCCACGGTGGCCCCTTCCGGGCGAGGTCACGCCGGTGATGCGGGGCCGGCGGGCGTCGCCCCAGTAGACTCGGCACACGTGATCACCGCAACCGGCCTGGAGCTGCGGGCCGGGACCAGGATCCTGCTCGCCGACACGACGCTGCGCCTGCAGCACGGCGACCGTATCGGCCTTGTCGGGCGCAACGGCGCCGGCAAGACCACCACGCTCCGGGTGCTGGCCGGCGAGGGCCAGCCGTACGGCGGCACGGTCACCCGCAGCGGGCCGCTCGGCTACCTGCCGCAGGACCCCCGCGAGGGCGACCTGGACATCACGGCCAAGGACCGGGTGCTGTCGGCCCGTGGGCTGGACACCCTGGTGGCGGAGCTGGAGAAGATCCACATCCAGATGGCGGAGCTGACCGGCGCCGCCCGGGACGCCGCCGTCGAACGCTACGGCCGCATCGAGGAGCGGTTCGCGGACCTGGGCGGCTACGCGGCCGAGTCCGAGGCCGCGCGGATCTGCTCGAACCTGGGCCTGCCCGACCGCGTCCTGGTGCAGCCCATGCGCACGCTCTCCGGCGGCCAGCGCCGCCGCGTCGAGCTGGCGCGCATCCTGTTCGGCGCGCAGGCCGACACCGGCGGCGGTCAGGCGACGCAGCTGCTGCTCGACGAGCCTACCAACCACCTGGACGCGGACTCGATCACCTGGCTGCGCGACTACCTGAAGAACTACGCCGGCGGCCTGGTGATCATCTCCCACGACGTGGAGCTGCTCGGCGCCGTGGTGAACAAGGTGTGGTTCCTCGACGCCGTCCGCGGCGAGCTGGACGTCTACAACATGAACTGGGCGCGCTACCTCGAGGCCAGGGCGACCGACGAGCAGCGCCGGCGCCGGGAGCGGGCCAACGCCGAGAAGAAGGCTTCCGCCCTGCTCAGCCAGGCGGCCAAGCTGGGCGCCAAGGCCACCAAGGCCGCCGCGGCCCACCAGATGGTGCGCCGCGCCGAGGCGCTGGTGGCCAACCTGGACGAGGTGCGGGTCGCCGACAAGGTCGCCCGGATCCGGTTCCCGAGTCCGGCAGCGTGCGGGCGCACGCCGCTGACCGCGAGCAACCTGTCCAAGTCCTACGGCTCGCTGGAGATCTTCACCGGGGTGGACCTGGCCATCGACCGGGGCAGCCGGGTGGTCGTGCTCGGCCTGAACGGCGCGGGCAAGACCACGCTGCTCAAGCTGCTCGGCGGCCGGGAGCGCCCGGACACCGGCGCGGTCGAGCCCGGGCACGGGTTGAAGCTCGGCTACTACGCCCAGGAGCACGAGACCCTGGACCCCGACCGGACCGTGTGGGAGAACACCCGCAGCGCGGCACCGGACGCCGGCGCCCAGGAACTGCGGAACCTGCTGGGCACGTTCCTGTTCACCGGCGAGCAGCTGGACCAGCGGGCGGGGACGCTGTCCGGGGGCGAGAAGACGCGGCTCGCGCTCGCCGGGCTGGTGTCGTCCGCGGCGAACGTGCTCCTGCTGGACGAGCCGACGAACAACCTGGACCCGGCCAGCCGCGAACAGGTGCTCGACGCGCTCCGCCGCTACGAGGGAGCTGTGGTGCTGGTGACGCACGACCCGGGTGCGGTGACCGCGCTGAACCCGGAGCGGGTCATCCTCCTGCCGGACGGCACCGAGGACCACTGGTCCGCCGACTATCTCGACCTCGTCGAACTGGCCTGAGCACCTGGCGCCGCCGGGTGCGGCCACGGGCGGGTGCCCGCCGGGACGCCATTGCCGGGTGAATGGCGTCAGCGGTGGCGACGGTGTGGAATCTGATCGATCATTGATTTCACAAGTCCCGGGCTCCGGCGCGGGCCGCACACGAGGAAGAGGTGTGGGGAGTGGCTGCAGAGGCCTCGACCGGTTCGGGGAAGTCCGCGGGCAAGACGGCGGCGATCCGCAAGGGCAGCCGGATCACCGGCACGGCGCGCGACAAGCTGACCGCGGATCTCCGCAAGAAGTACGAGAAGGGCCAGAGCATCCGCGCGCTGGCCGAGAGCACCGGCCGGTCCTACGGTTTCGTGCACCGGCTGCTGGTGGACGCGGCCGTGCCGCTGCGCGGACGCGGTGGCGCGACGAGGGTCAAGAAGAAGTAGCGGCGGTACCGGCGGGGCGGGGCCACGGCCAGTCCGGATCCACCCTGGCCAGGGCTCCGGCCAGCAGAGGGGACGCCGCCTCCCACGACCCGACGAGCGGATGCAGGGCGAAGGCGCGCCGGGCGTCCGCGGTGCTGCCGTGGGTGACTGCGTGCACCATCGCGTCCTCGGCGGCGCGCACCGACGCGAGCAGCCCGAGCCGGTGCAGATCCAGTGGCGGTGCGGGTCGCGGCCGGACACCGGTGGCGTCGACGTCGCACAGGGTCTCGACGACGGTGTCCGCCGGGAGCTGCGGCACCGCGCCCCCGTTGCGGACGTCGAGGACGAGCCGGGCCGGCCGCCCGCCGGTCAGGGCCTCGAGTGCGTCCAGCGCCACGTCCTGGTAGCCGCCGCCGGTCAGGTCCGCCTCGTCCCGGTCCTCGTCCGCCGCGCGCCCCTCGGCCAGGTACGTCCGTTCGCGCTGCAGCCGGGCCGCGCGCCACAGGTCGGCCGCCCTGGGCAGCGCACCGCCCGCGGCCGCGTAGAACGCCGCCTGGTCCGCGGCCAGCACCTCGCCGCGGGTGCGGCCGGCGGCCAGCTCCCTGGCCAGCTCGCGCGAGCGGTAGAAGAAGTACAGGTACTCGTTCGGCAGGTACCCGAGGGCGTCGAGCAGCTCGGCGCCGAACAGCCGGCCCTCCTCGAACCGCTGCAGCCGGGCCGGGTCGGCGAGCAGCTCGGGCAGCACGTCCCGCCCGCCGGAGCGCAGCGCCGTGAGCCAGCCGAGGTGGTTGATGCCGACGTAGTCCGGGTCCGCCGCGGCCGGGTCGACACCGGCGGCCCGCGCCGCCCGCGCGACGAGTCCGGTCGGTGAGTCGCAGATACCGACCACCCGGTCGCCGAGCAGCTGCCGGGCCGCCTGCGTCGTCATCCCGGCCGGGTTGGTGAACATCAGCAGCCAGGCGTCCGGTGCCACCTCGGCCTGCGTCCGGGCGGCCGCGAGCACCGCCGGCAGCGACCGGACCGCGTAGGCCAGGCCACCCGCGCCGACCGTCTCCTGGCCCAGCAGGCCGAGCCGGAGCGCGTCCCGCTCGTCGGCCACCCGGGCGGCCGCGCCGCCCACGCGGATGGCGGAGAACACGGCGCCCGCTCCCTGCAGCGCGTCGCGCAGGTCGGTGCCGGTCCGGACTCGCGGCCCCGGTCCCGGCCGGGCGGTGCCGGCGACGACCGCCTCGACGACCGCCAGCCGGCCGCGGTCGACGTCGTGCAGGACGATCTCGTCGATGCCCAGCTCCGGCCGCCGCCGGACGGCCTCGACGAGCAGCGGGGTGCGGAAGCCGCCACCGCCGAGGACCACGAGCCGCACGGGGCCACGGTAGCGGGCCGGGACGGCTCCGCCGCGGCCGAGGCAGGGCGCGGGCGTGGCGGTGGGCAGCGGCACCGGCCGCCCGCCGTGCGGGCCCGGTGACGCGCGGGCGGGGACCCGGCGGGGTCCCGGCCGACCGGCGTGGCAGGCTGGGCCGGTGGTGGGAGCGGGGTCCGCGGACGGTGCGGAGAGCGGTGGACCGGGCCCGGGGCCGGACCCGGTGTCGCCCGAGCTGGACATCTTCATGCTCGGCACCACCTACTTCGACATGGTGCTGACCGGCCTGCCGTCGCTGCCCCGGGCCGGGGTCGAGCTGCACGCCGACGGCATGGGCTCCTGCCCCGGCGGCGTGGCCAACCTGGCGGTGGCCGCCAGCCGGCTCGGGCTGCGCACCGGTCTGGCGTCGACCTTCGGGGACGACGTGTACGGCGAGTTCCTGTGGCGCACGCTCGCCGACGAGGGCGTCGACCTGTCGCTGTCCCGCCGCATCGGTGACTGGCACTCGCCGGTCACCGTCTCGCTGGCGGTGCAGCGGGATCGCGCGATGGTGACGCACAGCCACCCGTCGCCGGTGCCGATGGCCGAGCTGGTGCCCGAGCCGCCGGCCGCCGCGGCCGGTGTGGTCTCGATCGGTGCCGAACCGCAGACCTGGGTGCCGGCGGCGAAGGACAAGGGCATGCGGTTGTTCGGGGACGTCGGCTGGGACGCCAGCGAGCAGTGGTCCCGCTCGGTGCTGGACCAGCTCGACGACCTGCACGCGTTCCTTCCGAACAGCACGGAGGCCATGGCCTACACCCGGACCGAGGACCCCCGGGCGGCGCTGATGGAGCTGGCCGACCTGGTGCCGGTGGTCATCGTGACCTGCGGCGGGCAGGGGGCCATCGGGGTCGACTCGACGACCGGCGAGGAGGAGTGGGTGCCCTCCCTGCCGGTGAACGCGGTCGACGCCACCGGGGCGGGCGACGTCTTCGCGGCCGCCTTCATCCTCGGGACGCTGCGCGACTGGCCGCTGCGCAACCGGATGGCCTTCGCCAACCTGTGCGCCGCCCTGTCCGTGCAGCAGGTCGGCGGGTCGCTGGCCGCCCCCGGCTGGGGCGACCTGTCCGACTGGCTCGACGGCGTGCAGCGGTCGGCGGCCGGCGGCTCCCGGTCGGCGGCCGTGCTCGCCCACAGCTACGAGTTCCTGCGCCCGGCGCTGCCCGAGGTCCCAGGCCGGGCGGTGCGCCGGGCGGTGGCCACCGTGGCACGGTTCTCCGACGCCTGATCCTCCAGGGTGGTCGGTCCCGGGTGACGGGTGCGTGCGCGGACACCTCGGCCGGGCCGGGCGGTCGGACCGGTACCCGGCCGCCACGACCAGGTGGGGCCGTCCGCGGGCCGTCCGCGGGCCGTCCGCGGGTCGTCCACCCGGTTCGGACCCGGCATCGGCGTGCTCGACCCCCGGCGCGCGACCGGCCGGTTTCCGGGTGCCCGCCGCGGGGCACCGGACGCGCGGTGGGGGAGCCGGCACGGCCGGCAGGGCGGCGCCCGGCCGGGCCGTCGGTGGCCGGGCATACCATCGTTGCTGGTCGCGCGAGACGCGGCCGACAGCTTGTCGAGAGGACATCCATGGATCTGCATCCCGTGTCGGGCACCGGCTCTCCGGTGTCCCGCCGCCGGTTCTTCGGTGTGGCAGGGCTCGTCGCGGCTGCCGGAGTGGCGACGGCGTGCGGCTCGAACACCGGCCGCGACGGGGGCTCGTCGAGCAGCGCCGCCGGCCCGGCCACCTCGACCGCCGGCGGCACGTCCGGATCGGC
The DNA here is from genome assembly GCF_014646215.1 of Nakamurella endophytica. Classification (GTDB taxonomy): domain Bacteria; phylum Actinomycetota; class Actinomycetes; order Mycobacteriales; family Nakamurellaceae; genus Nakamurella; species Nakamurella endophytica. The sequence continues at coordinate 530,424 of NZ_BMNA01000002.1, read as the reverse complement.
CGGATCGGCTGGTTCGGCCGGATCCGGCGCGGCCAGCGGTACGGCCCCGGCGGGCTCGGTGTCGTTGTCGCAGTGGTACCACGCCTACGGCGAGGAGGGCACCCAGCAGGCCGTCGAGCGCTACGCCGCCGGGTACACCAAGGCCAAGGTCACCGTGCAGTGGAACCCGGGCGACTACGACAAGAAGGTCGCCGCCGCGCTGCTCACCGGGTCGGGCCCGGACGTGTTCGAGACCGGCAACGGGCCGTCCATCGACCAGATCCAGAGCGGCCAGGTGGCGCCGCTGGACGGCATCCTCGGCTCGGCGCAGAGCGACTTCACCGCGTCACTGGTCGAGCGGATGTCGTACAAGGGCAAGCTGTACGCCGTCCCGCAGGTCATCGACATGCAGCTGCTGGTCTACCGCAAGAGCATGCTCGACAAGGCCGGCGTCAAGCCACCCACCACCTTCGACGAGCTGGTCGCCGCCGCCAAGGCGCTGACCACGTCGGACGTCAAGGGCCTGTTCCTGGGCAACGACGGCGGCGCCGGTGTCATGGTCGGCCCGGTGCTGTGGTCGGTCGGCGCCGACTACCTCACCAAGGACAACGCCGTCGGGTTCGACGACCCGAATGTCGCCACCGCCTTCGGCCGGCTGCACGAGCTCTTCGCCAGCGGCTCGCTGCTGCTGGGGGCGCCCACCGACTGGTCGGACCCGTCGTCGCTGACGCAGGGGCTGACCGCCATGCAGTGGACCGGTCTGTGGACCTTCCCGGTGCTGGCCAAGGAGCTCGGCGACGACTTCGGCGTGCTGCCGTGGCCGAAGTTCTCGGCCACGGTCGGGTCGCCGTCGGTGCCGATCGGCGCCTACGGCTCGACGGTGTCGGCCAAGTCGAAGGACGTCCAGGCCGCCAAGGACTACGTGCGGTGGCTCTGGGTGGAGAACACCGCCGACCAGCTGGACTTCGCGCAGAGCTACGGGTTCCACGTGCCGGCCCGCAAGAGCCTGGCGGACAAGGCCGACAAGCTGAAGTCGGGACCGGCCGCCGACGCCGTCGACATCCTGCAGAAGTACGGCCACGCCCAGACGCCGCTGCTGTGGACGCCGGCCTCGGGCACGGCGATGAGCGACGCGGTCACCAACATCGTCAAGTCCGGCGCGGACCCCAAGGCGGCGCTGGCCGGGGTCCGCACGACGGTGCAGGCCGAGCTCGCCCGCGTCGCGAAGTAGCCCCGTGGCCGCGCCCGGCGACACGCTGTCGTCCGCACGGCACGGGTCCGGGGCCGTCCCCGCCGCGGGACGGTCCCGGCCCGGCTGGGGCCGGCGGCTCGCCGGACAGCAGAACCGCAACCTGTGGTTCTGGGTGTTCGTCGGCCCGTTCGCGCTGGGGCTGCTGGTCTTCGTCTACATCCCGATCGGCTGGAGCGTCTACCTCAGCTTCTTCGACGCGCGGAACACGGTCACCCCAACGGTCTTCGTCGGCCTGTCCAACTACCGGGAGATGCTGACCGACCCGGCGTTCCTGTCCAGCCTGGGCACGTTCGTGCTGTTCGCGCTGTTCATCGTGCCGCTGACCTTCGCCGGCGGGCTCGGACTGGCGTTGATGGTGCACCGGGCGCGCCGCTTCAAGGCGTTCTTCCGCTCCGTGTACTTCCTGCCGACCGCCTGCTCGTACGTCGTGGCGGCCCTGATCTGGAAGATGTCGATCTTCTCCGGCGTCCGGTTCGGGCTGCTGAACACGGTGCTGCGGGCGGTCGGGCTGCCGCCGGTGGCCTGGCTGTCGGTGACGCACCCGCCCTGGTACTGGCTGGTCATCGTCACCCTGCGGCTCTGGCTGCAGGTCGGCTTCTACATGATCCTGTTCCTGGCCGGGCTGCAGCGGATCCCGACGGTGCTGTACGAGGCGGCCGCCGTGGACGGGGCCAGGCCAGGCTGGCAGACGTTCCGCTTCATCACCTTCCCGCAGCTGCGGGCGACATCGGCGGCCGTGCTGGTGCTGCTGCTGATCAACGCGTTCCAGGCGTTCGACGAGTTCTACAACCTGCTCGCGGTGGCCGGGGCCTCCGGCGGGGGCGGCTACCCGCCGTACGCCCGGCCGCCGCTGGTGTACCTGTACTACATCGCGCTGGGCAACCAGCAGGACTTCGGGCACGGGTCGGCCGGCGCGGTGATCCTGGCGCTGGTGATCGCGGTGTTCACGGTGCTGCAGGGCAGGCTGCTGGGCGGCCGCCGGCGGTCCGACGAGGCGGCGCCGGCAGGCCGGCGCAGGACGCACCGGCGGGAGGCCGACGCATGACGGCGGGCGGCGGCGCCCCGACGCCGGGCGGGACGGCGGTGGCCCCGGTGCCCGTTCCGGCGGGCCGGCCGGCACGGCGGCGGACGGGGATCCCGATGACCCCGGCGCAGCGCTGGGGATCGGCGGTCCGCTCGCTCGTGCTGGTGCTGGGCGCGCTGCTGTTCCTGCTGCCGTTCTACCTGCTGGTGCGCAACGCCTTCAGCACCAACGCGGACATCACCTCCCCGCAGTGGACGTTCTTCCCGCGCACCGTGCAGTGGGCCAACGTCTCGGAGCTGTTCGGCGACCCGGCCGTGCCGATGGCCCGCAGCCTGGTCAACTCGATCGTCATCTCGTCGGTGCAGACGGCCGGTGCCGTCCTCGTCGGCGCCCTCGCCGGCTACGGCCTGGCACGGATCCCGTACCGCTACGCGGGCGTGGTGCTGGGGGCGATCGTCGCCACCCTGCTGATCCCGGCGGCCGTGACGTTCGTGCCGACGTTCGTCATGGTCTCGACGCTGGGCTGGGTGTCCACGCTCCGGGGCCTGATCGTCCCCGGCCTGTTCCAGGCCCTGGTGGTGTTCCTTTTCCGGCAGTACTTCTCGAACTTCCCGCGCGAGCTGGAGGAGGCCGGCCGCATCGATGGGCTCGGCTACCCGGGCGTGTTCTTCCGCGTCGTGGTGCCGAACTCGGCGTCGTTCTTCGCGGCGATCTCCACGATCACCTTCATCGGCAGCTGGAACGCGTTCCTGTGGCCGCTGGTCATCGCCCAGGACTCCACCTCGTGGACCGTGCAGATCGCGCTGTCCACGTTCCTGACCGCCCAGACGATCAACCTGCACGAGCTGTTCATGGCCGCCGCGGTCTCGATCCTGCCGCTGCTGGCGCTGTTCGTGCTCCTGCAGCGGTTCATCGTCCAGGGCGTGGAGTCCACCGGCATCAACGGCTGACCGGGCCGGCCGCCGCCCGCGAGGAGACGGTGGCCGGACGACCGCCGTGCGCGGTGCCGGCGGCGGTGCGACGCTGGCGGTATGCGCCGTTCGTCCCGGGCGTCCGCCTGGCTGCTCTCCGCCGTGACCGTACTCGTCGTGGCCGCCTGCGGGGTGGGCGCGCCGAGGGACGCCGGGGGCGGCTCGACGCCGCCCAGCGCCGACGCGGGCGGTCCGTCCAGTGCCCTGTCCGGCGTCACGTCCGGCTCCTCCGGTTTCTCCGGCTCGCTCTCCGCGTCCGGTGCTACGTCCGCCCCGGCGGACACCCGGTCGGGTCCGTCCGGCCCGTCGACCGGGTCACCGGCGGCACCGGTCACGACGGCCGCACCGAGGGCAACCTCGCCGGTCCCGACGGCCCCGCCGTCGGCCGGAGCGTCCGGAACCCGGATGCACGCATCGGGGTCGGTCACCACGCCCGACCCGTCGCCGACCGTGCCGACAGAGCCGACGGTGTCGACCGTGTCGACCGTGCCGACCGTGCCGCCGGTCGTCGTCCGCTTGGGGACGCCGCAGGTGACCGCCGTCCGGCTCAGCGGCCTGTTCGTCGAGAAGGCCGGTGTGGTGCGGGCGTGCCCGCCGTATGCGGTCGCCGGCGTCGGGCGGACGACGGTGGTCTCGGGGGTGGTCCGCGAGCTGCCGGACGTGCCGGGCTGCGTCCATGGCATCCCGGTGTCCGGGTTGGACGTCGGCCGGCTGGACGGCCGGCAGTCCTACGGCGGCACCACCTGGGGCTCGGCGGCCGTCACCGCCACCTACGACGGCTCCCGGCTCACCGTGACCGGCCAGCGACCTCCGGACCGGTGGGCGTCGCCCGACCGGAGCACTCCCTGTCCCGAGCCGGCCGCGGGGTGGCGCCGGGGACCGGTCGGCCACGGGCCCGGTGTCGCCGGCATCCAGCACCTGGTGCAGGTGCAGCCCGCCCGTTTCGGGACGCTGTCGCTGTCCCGGCCTTCCGCGGCGGACCGGGCGTCGACCCCGACCCTCTCCACCGACTCCGTCACCGAGGTCCTGGTGGTGGGGGTGACCGGCGACGTCACCCGGGAGCGGCAGGCGCTGGCCCGGGTGTTCCCCGGCAACCTGTGCGTCGTGCACTCGCCGGTCAGTGCGGCGACGGTGCAGCAGCAGGTCGACCGGCTGAGCGCCGTGCTGGAGCGGCCGGAGTTCCGCGGCTCGGTGATCGGCTGGGGCGGCGGTGAGCGGAGCATTGGGGTACCGATCCTGCACCTCGATGTCCCGTTCTGGACCGCGCAGCTGCAGCAGGTGTGGGTGGAGCTCGGCCGCCCCGCCGTCGACGTGGAGGCCTGGCTCACGATCACCGACTGATCGGGCCGCCGGCAGGCGGCCGGTGTCCCGCCTCACCGGTGACGCGCGGACCTCCGCCGGCGGCCGGGCACCAGCAGCCCGATGCCGATCAGGATGGCCAGCGACGCGGCGGCGGCCGCCGGCACCAGCCCGGCGGGCACCCCGGTGTCCGGCAGCACGTGCGGGTGCGGCGTGGTCGGCGTGGTCGGTGTGGTGGTCACCGTCACGGTGGTCGGGGCCGCCGTCGCAGTGGTGGTCGGGGTCGCGGTCGAGGTCGAGACGGCGGTCGTCGGAGCAGTGGCCGTGGACGTCGGGCCTACCGTCGACGAGCTGGTGCTGCCGGTGATCGTCGTGGGTGTCGTGGTGGTGCTCGGTGCGGTGGTCGGCGTCACGGAGCTGGTGGGGCTGGTCGGGCTGGGTGTGGTCGGGGGGGTCGTCGTCGGCGTGGTGGTCGGTGTGGTCGGCGGTGGCACAACCTGGTACTCGTTCCGCACCGCGACCGTCGCCGGGTCGCCGGGCGGGACGGCCACGGTCGTCGGGTCGATGTGCACGGAGGCGCGGACCGTGTCGGTCGACCCGTCGGTGGGTTCGGTGACCGTGCACAGGGTGCCCACCGGAGCGGTCACCGTCACCGGCTCGACGGTGGTCTCTCCGGCCGGGATCGGGATGGACACGGAGGCCTGACCGGCACACGACACGAGAACGAGGGCCGCGCCGTGCTCGGCGGCCGCGGGGCCGGCGATGGCGGTGTCGACCTGGACGCTGCCCATCACCGCGGTCACCGTGTCGGTCACGGTGACCTGGACCGTCCCGCCGTCGGGCACGGTCAACCGGCCGGGCGGATCGACGGCCACGGACACCGCCACGGCCGGCGTCGCACCGGTGTCCGGCTCGCTGACCGTGCAGAAGCTACCCGGCGGGATCCCGCGCACGATCCGTGTCGACGTCCCGGTCGCCCCGGGCGGGACGTCGATGCGCACGTCGTCCTGGCCCGGACGGCAGCTCAGCACGACGGTCGCGGCGCCCTGCCGGCCGGCGGCGTCACCGGTGATCACGATCGAGACCTGGACCGAGCCCGGGTCCAGGAACTGCGCGTCGGAGGCGGCTCGCACCTGCACGCGCGCGGTGGTGGCGAGGATCAGCTTCTGGGCCGTCCCGACGCCCGGGGTGTTGCCGTCGTAGAGGTAGACGATGCCGGTGCGGACGGTCTGCACACCGGTCGCCCGCAGCCGCGCGGACCCGGCACCGGTCGACCGGAGGTAGATCTGCTGCCCGTCCCCGACCTGGGCATCCTGGGCCAACGGCCGGTCGCCGTCGGCGTCCGTGGACATCGTCGCGCCGGCGGAGCGGACGGTCACCGTCTCGTCGAGGTCCGAGTGCACGGTGAAGGGGCCGGCCGCGTCGCCCGCCGGCGTCGAGGCGAACGTCGGGTCCAGGGACAGCTCGGGCAGCGGCGGCGGGTCCAGCCGGCCGGCCTCCAGAACCGCGGCGACCAGGTCGGCCACGGCGCCGCGGAGGGGGTCGGCCCGGTCGAGCACGTAGTCGTCGGTGAAGAACCAGATGGCGGCCTGCACGGCCGCCGCGCGCTCGTCGTCCCCGGACAGGCCCGCCGGCTGCCCCGGGACGGCCGGATAGGTGGTGGTGAGCGTCCGCGCGACGTAGCCGACGTTCGGCACCGTGGCCTGGTCCCAGGACCCGATGCGGTAGCCGATGCCCGGGTACGTCGTGGTGGCCAGGTCGATGCAGTACAGCACCGAGGTGAGGCTCCCGTCGGCGGACGCGGCGGTGATCGTCCCGGCGAAGTCCTCGTTGCGCTCGATGAATCCGCGGGGCAGCGGGCCGCTGAAGGTGGAGGTCCGCGGGTATCCGGCCAGCGGGTCGAACGGGGTCCCGTCCGGGACGCCGCCGATCAGGCCGCGGCCGTGACCGAAACCGGTCATCACCAGTTCGGTGGTGTCGCCCGCGACCGGGCCCGGATCACCGGCGCCGGGTGGGACCGGCACGGCCGTCGCGGCCGGAGCTGCGGACACGGCCAGCCCCAGCGCGGCGAGCAAGGCACACAGCAGTAGGACCAGCCGCGGCGGTGCCACCCGGTTCGGCACGGCGGCCCCTCACGGTCAGGCGACAGCAGGACACGCAGAGGGTACGTCAGATCACGGAAAGTGGTACCCCGACGAGTGCGGACGAGCTCAGCGGGCGACCTCGACCTGTGACCGCCGGACCGAGGTCTCCACGACGTCGAGCACCGGCGCCAGGGCGTCCGAGGACCGACCCTGGGCCAGGTGCGCCACGACGCCCTCGAGGATCAGCTCCAGGTAGGAGGCCAGCACCTCGACATCGACGTCGTCCCGCAGCACCCCGGCGGCGCGCTGCCGGTGCAGCCGGTCCCGGGTCGCCTGCCGGACCTGCGCGGAGCCGGCGGCCAGGGCGTCCCGGAACACCGGGTCGGTGCGCGACCGGCGCGCCACCTCGAGCTGGGTGCCCAGCCAGCCGGGATCCGGGGACGCGATCATCTCGCGCATGACGGTGACCAGGCCGTCCCGCTCCACGGTGCGCGCCATCGCGGCGGCATCCTGAGCGGCGAGCGCAAGGAAGAGCGCGTCCTTGTCGGCGAAGTGGTGGAAGATCGCGCCGCGCGACAGGCCGGTCTGTTCCTCCAGCACGCGCACGGTCGCGCCCTCGAACCCGTGCCGCGCGAACGCGGCACGGGCTCCGGCGAGGATCTGCTGGCGGCGGGCCAGCAGGTGGTCCGGGCTGACGCGGGGCATCGGTCAGGGCACCGACGGCCCGTCAGGACGCGCGGAGCAGGCTCCGCAGCACGTACTGCATGATCCCGCCGTGCCGGTAGTAGTCCGCCTCACCGGGCGTGTCGATGCGGACCACGGCGTCGAACTCGACGGCGCTGCCGTCGCCGCGCGTCGCGGCGACGTGCACGGTGCGCGGCGTGCGGCCCTCGTTCAGGTCGGTGATGCCGCTGATGGCGAAGGTCTCCGTGCCGTCCAGACGCAGGGACGCCGCCGTCTGCCCCTCCGGGAACTGCAGCGGGATGACGCCCATGCCGATGAGGTTGGAGCGGTGGATGCGCTCGAAGGACTCCGCGATGACCGCCCGGACCCCGAGCAGCGCGGTGCCCTTGGCGGCCCAGTCCCGCGACGAACCGGAGCCGTACTCCTTGCCGCCCAGCACCACCAGCGGGACGCCGGCCTCCGCGTAGTGCTGCGCCGCGTCGTAGATGAACGCCTGCGGGCCGCCGTCGACAGTGAAGTCCCGGGTGTACCCGCCCTGCACGCCGCCCTCGACGACGGCGTCGAGCAGCCGGTTCCGCAGCCGGATGTTGGCGAACGTGCCGCGGATCATCACCTCGTGGTTCCCGCGGCGGGAGCCGTAGGAGTTGAAGTCCTTGCGGGCGATGCCGTGCTCGGTCAGGTAGCGGCCGGCCGGGGTGTCGGCCTTGATCGACCCCGCGGGGGAGATGTGATCCGTGGTCACGCTGTCGCCGAGCAGCGCCAGCACCCGGGCGCCCGCGATGTCGGTGACCGGCGCGGGGGTGGCCGGCATGTCCGCGAAGTACGGGGGCTTGCGGACGTACGTGGACTCCGGGTCCCAGTTGAACGTCGCGCCCTCCGGCGTGGGCAGCGACTTCCACCGCTCGCCGCCGTCGAAGACGTCGGCGTAGTCCTTGGTGAACATCTCCTCGTTGATGGCCGCCGCGATGGTCTGCTCGATCTCGATCGGGGACGGCCAGATGTCGGTGAGGAAGACCGGCTCCCCGGACTCGGTGGTGCCCAGCGGCTGCGTCGCGAAGTCGAAGTCCATGGTGCCGGCCAGCGCGTAGGCGATCACCAGCGGCGGTGACGCCAGGTAGTTCATCTTGACGTCCGGGTTGATCCGGCCCTCGAAGTTCCGGTTGCCGGACAGCACCGACACCACGGCCAGGTCGCGTTCGTTGACCGCCGCCGAGATCTCGTCGGGCAGCGGGCCCGAGTTGCCGATGCAGGTGGTGCAGCCGTAGCCGACCAGGTGGTACCCGAGCTTCTCCAGGTACGGCCAGAGTCCGGCCTTCTCGTAGTAGTCCGTGACCACCTGCGACCCGGGCGCCATCGTGGTCTTGACCCACGGCTTGACGGTCAGGCCCTTCTCCACGGCCTTGCGGGCGAGCAGCGCCGCGCCGAGCATCACCGACGGGTTCGACGTGTTGGTGCAGGACGTGATGGCGGCGATGACGACGGCGCCGTGGTCGAGGTCGAACGTCCCGCGGTCGGGGGAGACCACGGTGACCGGGTCGCTGGGCCGGCCGGTGGAACCGTCCGCCGCGGAGTGGGCCGCGGTCACCGGCTGCGGCACCGACTCCTCGTCGTGCTGGCGGGCCGCCGCACCCGGCGTGAACGACGCCGGGTCGCTGGCCGGGAAGGTCTCCTCGACGGACTCGTCGATCCGGGTCTCGGGCGCCGGGGCCTTGGCCACGACGTAGTCCTGGACGGCCGTGCGGAAGGCCTGCTTGGCCACCGCCACCTCGATGCGGTCCTGCGGGCGCTTGGGGCCCGCGATGGACGGCACCACCGTCGACAGGTCCAGCTCGAGGTACTCGGAGTAGGCCGGCTCGTGGGCGGCGTCGTGCCACAGACCCTGGGTCCTGGCGTAGCTCTCCACCAGGTCGACCTGCTCGGCCGGGCGGCCGGTGAGCCGCAGGTAGTCCACGGTCTCCTGGTCGATCGGGAAGATGGCGGCGGTCGACCCGAACTCCGGGCTCATGTTGCCGATGGTGGCGCGGTTGGCCAGCGGGACCGCGCCGACGCCCTCGCCGTAGAACTCGACGAACTTGCCCACCACGCCGTGCTTGCGGAGCATCTCGGTGATGGTCAGCACCACGTCGGTGGCGGTGGTGCCGGCAGGGATCTCGCCGGTCAGCTTGAACCCGACCACCCGCGGGATGAGCATCGACACCGGCTGGCCCAGCATGGCCGCCTCGGCCTCGATGCCGCCGACGCCCCAGCCGAGCACGCCGATGCCGTTGACCATGGTGGTGTGCGAGTCGGTGCCGACGCAGGAATCCGGGTAGGCCAGGCCGCCGCGGGCCATGACGACACGGGCCAGGTGCTCGATGTTGACCTGGTGGACGATGCCCGTCCCGGGCGGCACGACCTTGAACTCGTCGAACGCCGTCTGGCCCCAGCGCAGAAACTGGTAGCGCTCGCGGTTGCGCTCGTACTCCAGCTCGACGTTGCGCTCGAACGCGTCGGCCCGGCCGAAGACGTCGGCGATGACCGAGTGGTCGATGACCATCTCGGCAGGTGCCAGGGGGTTGATCCGGTCCGGGTCGCCGCCCAGCTCGGCCATGGCCTCGCGCATGGTCGCCAGGTCGACGACGCACGGGACGCCGGTGAAGTCCTGCATGATCACCCGCGCCGGCGTGAACTGGATCTCGGTGTCCGGCTCGGCGTCCGGGTTCCAGTTGGCCAGCGCCAGGATGTGGTCGCGGGTGATGTTGGCGCCGTCCTCGGTGCGCAAGAGGTTCTCCAGCAGCACCTTCAGCGAGTACGGCAGCCGCGCGGCGGCTTCCAGCCCGGGAACGTCCTTGATCGAGTAGATCTCGTAGTCGCGGGCCGCGTCACCGGTCCCCACGGTCAGGGTCTGCTGGGCCTGGAAGCTGTTGAGGCTGGCTGCGGGCACGGGACTCTCCTTGCGCGACAGGGCGTATCGGCCGGTGCGTCGGCGCAGCGACCGCCTGCGGCGCCGGTTCCTGAGGGCTCCGACGGCCGCGTCGAGCAAAACAGTACGCGCGTCCTGTTTGACCGGCAACACGGGGGTCGGACCGAGGTGGGCCCCGACGCGCACCCGGCGCGCACCCGGACGCGCACGGCCCCGGACCCGCAGGTGCGGATCCGGGACCGTGCGAGGTCGCGGGCACCCGCCGCCTGGCTCCGGCGGCGGGTGCGGGCTACTTGACCATCGACAGGAAGTAGTCGATGTCGCCGGGCTCGAGGCCCTTGAGCAGCGACACGAACAGGTCGGAGTACGACCGCAGCGGGCTGGCGTACCACTGCCCGCCGCTCTGGGTCATCACCACGCCCAGTCCGAGCACCTGGCGGAACTCGCGCTTGGCGATCGCCACCGCCTGCGGGTCCAGCTTCCCGCGACCCAGCTGTCCGACCAGCTGATCGACCGTGGCTTCGGTGACCGTGACCGGCTTCTCGCCGTCGGCGGTGACCGTCAGGGAACCGGAGGCGGCGTCACGGGTCAGTACGACCCGCTTGCCCTTCATGGTGACGGTCAGCGATCCCAGCGAGACCTTCTTGCCGCCGGTGACGTCCGTGACGGTCCACCGGGCGTCGGAGAACTCGAGACCGGTGGCCTTCGGGCCCTTGTACTTGGCCGCACGCAGGATCAGCTGGCCGTAGTCGTGCAGGGCGCCCATCTCGTCGGGGGGCAGCAGGGCGATGGCCTTCGTCAGGTCGCCGGCACCGGCAGACGCCAGCAGAGCGTCCATGGTGGCCTCCGGTGAGGCGGCTCCGGTGGCCGGGATGGCGTCGGCCGCCGTCGGGTTGCCGACACCGGCATCCTGCGCCCAGTAGTCGGCCGCCGTGTAGAACAGGCTCGGGTACCACGTGCCGTTCCGCAGCACCGTGGCGACGCGGACGGGGTGGCCCTGCTTGCGGACCTGCTCGGCGATGTCGTAGGTCCGACTCCTGGGCGTCACCTGGGCGAGCTTGTCGCCGAGTGCGGATTTGATCTTGTCGGTCAACGGCAGCTTGGCCGGGTCGCTGGTCACGGTCACGGTGCCGCCGGTCAGCTTCACCACCGTGACATGGTCGTTGACCTTCTCGGACGGGTCGTAGGTCAGACCCGACACCGACACCGTGGTACCGGTCGCGTTGCCGGCACCGGCGTCCGCGGTGACCACGCCGAGCCGCTTGAGCTGCCCCAGCACGTCGCCGTCGAGGTCGGCGAACAACCGGGCCTCGGTCGGGTCCAGCTGGTCGGCGACCCCCATCGGGTCCTTCTGGGTCAGCGAGGTCAGCAGGTTGTTCACAGCGGCCTGCGGATCGGCGCCGCCGCCGGCCGCCTTGTCGGTGTCGCGGATGGCGAAGAAGTAGATGCCGGTCGCGGCCAGCAGCGCGACGACGACCGCCGCCACGCCGACCATCAGCGCGGTCCGCCGGCGCCCGGATCCCGAGGGCTCACCCTGCGGGGACTGTCCCGGGAAGCCCTGCTGGCCGTAGCCCTGCTGGCCGTAGCCCTGCTGGCCGTAACCCTGCTGGCCGTAACCCTGCTGGCCGTAACCCTGCTGGCCGTAGTCCCGCGGAGCGGCGTGCGACGCGTACGGGTCCGCGTACGGGTCTGCGTACGGGCCGGGCTGCCGGCCCGGGTCCTGACCCGGCGCCTGCCACGGGGCGGGTCCGCCACCGGCGGGCGCCTGGCCGTGCGGGTGGGCAGCCTGCCACTGCGGGGAGTTCGGTGCCTGCGGCGGCTGCCAGCCGCCGCCGGGGCCCTGGGGCTCGCTCATCGGTGAGGGGTACCTCTCTGTGTCGGGACTGCGGACGGCACGCCCGAGTCGTCCGGTGCGGGTGCGACGAACAGCGGGCGCGTTCGGTTCCCACCAATCGCCGGCCGGTGGGGGCGCAGGAGTGCGACCAGCGCCGCTCCTGCGACCGCGAGCACTGCGCCGACGAGCAGCACCGCGGGACCGGTCGGGTCGAGACGCACACCGACCACCTGCCGGCCGCCGAGGACGACCAGCGTCGTCGCGGCCAGCGCCGCGGTCGCCACTCCCAGGACCGCTGCCACGGCGGCGGCGGTGCCCCATCGGCCGAGCGCCACCAGGAGCACGGGTAGGACGCAGGCCGGCCCGAGGAAGGGCCAGACCTCGAGGACCGTCCGTGCCGCCCCGGCGCCGCCCAACCCCAGCCGCCCGGCCAGGCCGCCGACCTCGTAGCTGTTCCGAGCGACGGCGCCCGACACGGCCCAGGGCAGGAAGGAGGCGACGACGACCAGTGCCATGCCCAGGACGAGGGCGACGGCGCCGGTGACCCGGACGTCGGCGGTCCCCGGGCGGTGGTCGATCACCGGACCAGTGTCCAGGAAGGGTCCGACAGCAGGCGGGCCGATGCACAGGTCGGCGACGTCCGTACCCCGGAAGGGGACGGGCACGTCGACCGAGTGTCCATGCTGCGTCGCGCACCGTGGCAAAGGCGGCGGAGAAAGCGGACACAAGGGGACATGCCTCAAGCTCAACTGAAGATTCAACCGGACCATAGGGCTACTAATGTCCGTTTTGGTAAAGGTGAGGTTGAGGTGGCACTAGCGGTGATTGGGACCGAAGTGGCACAGTGCTACTGGCGTGTCGCATTGACAACACAGATGCGTCTGCTTCGTCCGATCGAGCAGTTCGACAGTGTTCGCCCGTGGTCGCCACGGAGAGGGAGCGTCCCGTGTCCTCTGGTCTACGTCCGGCCCCGGCCGCGCGGACCCGCCGCCGGCGGTCCTGCGCCCCGACGCCCGCCGCCGTCCTGCGGTCCGCCACCGTGTCCGCCCTGGCGCTCGCCCTGCTGCTCGGCACCCTGACCACGGCGACCGCCGTCCCGCCGCCCCCGCCGAATCCGTCCGACCAGGAGATCCAGGAGTCCCAGGACGCGGCGTCGTCGGCCGCTGCCCAGGTGGGTGTACTGGCCGGGCAGGTGAGCCGCACCCAGGGACAGATCGACCGGCTGCGCGACGACATGGAGCTCAAGGGCGAGCTGGTCAAGAAGGCGGTCATCGACGTCCAGCTGGCGCAGCAGGACGCCCGGACCGCACGCTCCGAGGCTGCCGGCGCCGCGTCGGCCGCCCAGGCGGCCGGTGGTGCGGTCGGCGCCGCCGAGCAGCGCGCCGCCGAGTTCGCCGCGGCCTCGCTGCGGCAGGGGTCCGTGCTCGGCTCGGTGACCGCTCTGCTGGACAGCGGCAACGCCACCGATCTGCTGGACCGTGAGCAGTTGCTCCGTCAGGTCTCCGCGGACCAGGTCGCGGTGCTGCAGCAGTTGCAGACCAGCCGGAACGCGAAGGCGAACCTGGACTCCGATGCCCGACTCGCGCAGGACCAGGCGCAGGCGGCGCAGCAGCGGGCCGAGATCGCGGCCGCGACCGCCGAGGCCGCGCAGCGCGACGCCCAGACCGCCTTCTCGCAGGGGCAGACGCAATTGCGTGCGTTGCAGGCGCAGCTGGACGAGCAGCAGACCGCGTACGGGGTCGCGTTGAGCCGGGTCGCCGGCCTGAAGAGCCAGCGCGAGCAGTACGAGACCTGGCTGGCTGAAAAGAAGGCCGAGGAGGAGCGGCTGCGGCGCGAGGCCGAGCAGCGGGCGCGCGAGGCGGCGGCCGCGGCGGCGGCCAAGGCCGCGGCGGAACGGGCGGAAGCCGCTCGGGTCGCCGCGCAACAGGCAGCCGCGGAGCGGGCGCAGGCTGCGGCGCTGGCCGCCGAGCGCGCGGCGGCGGCCAAGGCCAAGGCTCAGCAGGAGGCCGCGGCGAAGGCGGCGGCCCAGCGCACCGCGGCGGCGAAGGCGGCCGCGCAGCGCGCGGCCGCGGCGAAGGCGGCGGCCGACCGGGTCGCTGCGCAGCAGGCAGCGGCCGAGCGTGCCGCCGCCGAGCGCGCCGCTGCGACCAAGGCCGCGGCCGACCGGGCTGCCCTCGCGCGGAGCCAGGCCGCCAAGGCCGCCGCCGAGAAGGCGGCGTCCGCCAAGGCTGCGCAGCTCGACGCGGCGCGCAAGGCACAGGAGCGGCTGGCCGCACAGCAGGCCGCCAGGAACGCGGCCGACCGCTCGGTGTCCTACGCCGATTGCTCGGCGGTGGAAGCGGCGCACAAGGCTCCGCTGCTCAAGGGTCAGCCGGGATACCGGGCCGCGCTCGACCGCAACGGCAACGGCGTGGCCTGCGAGGTGCTCGGCGACTCCGCCGCGCAGAACGGCGGCAGCGCCGGCACCGGCGGGGCGCCGTCGGTCTACTACAGCAGCTGCGCCGATGCCGAGCTGTCCGGCGCGAGCCTGCCGATCCACAAGGGCGACCCCGGTTACCGCAGCGGGCTGGACAGCAACGGCAACGGCGTGGCGTGCGAGACGCTCGCCGCCGACACGGGCTCCGGATCGGGCTCCGGTCCGGCGCCGGCCGTCGTCGACGCCGGGGTCGCCGCCCCCCGGGACGACGCGGGGTCCAGCACTCCGGGTGCCTGGAGCGCGAGCAAGGGACAGCAGGCGGTCGCCGCCGCCGTCCGCTGGGTGGGGACGCCGTACTCGTGGGGCGGCGGCAACTCCAGCGGTCCGACGACGGGCATCTGCGGACCGAACGGGGCCGAGAACGACTGCAACATCGTGGGCTTCGACTGCTCGGGGCTGACGGCGTACGGCTGGGCGCAGGCCGGCGTCTCGATCCCGAGCTACTCGGTGTACCAGTACACGCTCGGCCAGCACGTCTCGATCGACGACCTGATGCCCGGCGACCTCCTCTTCTACGCCAACGACACCTCCGACCCGAGCACGATCCATCACGTGACGATGTACATGGGCAACGGCCAGATGGTCGAGGCGCCGTACTCGGGCGCGTACGTGCACGTGACCTCGGCGGAGTTCGGCAACGGGTTCATCGGGGCCACCCGGCCCGGCACCTGAGCCGGCGCGCTGTGTCGCCGCGGGAGCGGCCGGTACCGGCGCCGGGGAAGCGGCCGGTACCGGCGCCGGGGCGGCCGCAGCCCGTGCCGGGGACGGCGCTCCCGGCACCGCAGGCGGCCCGTGCGCCGGCCGGGCAGCAGCGCCCGGACGCGGCCGTGGTGCTCGCCGGCGGCGCGGGGCGGCGCTTGGGCGGCGTCGACAAGCCCGCCCTGCGCCACGCCGACCGGAGCCTGCTCGACGTCGCGCTGGCCGCGGTGGCCGGGGCGCGGGTGGTCGTGGTCGGCCCGGAGCGGGCCGGCCTGGCCCCGGGCGTCCGGTCCGTGCGCGAGCAGCCGCCCGGGGGAGGACCGGCCGCCGGGATCGCCGCGGGTGTCCGCGCGCTGGCGCCGGGGCCGGAGGCGGTCGTGGCGGTGCTGGCCGCCGACCAACCCGGGGTCTCCGCGGGCGTCGTCGCAGCCCTCGTCGCCGCGCTGCGGTCGGCCGCACCGGCGGCGGCCGGCGCCCGGGCCGCCGGTCCCGACGGTCGGGGGCAGCAGCTGCTGTCGGTGTGGCGGGCAGGTGACCTCGCGGCAGCCGTCGGCCGGCGGGTGGACTGGACCGGGCGGTCCGTCCGGGAGCTGCTGGCCGGCCTGCCGGCCGTCGACGTCCCTGTCCCGGCCGGCGCCGTGGCCGACATCGACACGCCGGACGACCTCGAGCGGTGGCGGCGGCCCGCTGCCGACAGCACGCCGGGAGCCGCGGGCGCCGGGACCGCCGACCGGAGCGGGACGGATGCGGCGGGGGACGGAGCCGGGCCGGGCCCGCTCGGCGCCGGTCCATGATGGGATGACGACGCCCCGGGGCAGGTGAAGGGAGAACCGGTGACGGCCGAGACGACGCAGGGCCCCCCGCAGCCCGGAAGGCAGCAGGTGGGCGGGCCGCCGCCCGGTGCGGTCCGGCCGGGTCCGGGCCACGACGCCGCGCTGCTCGAGCGGACGGTGTTCGAGGTCAAGCGGGTGATCGTCGGCCAGGACCGGCTGGTGGAGCGGATGCTCGTCGGGCTGCTCGCCCGGGGACACCTGTTGATCGAGGGTGTTCCGGGCGTCGCCAAGACGCTGGCCGTCGAGACGTTCGCCCGGGTCGTCGGCGGGACGTTCTCGCGCATCCAGTTCACCCCCGACCTGGTCCCCGCCGACCTGCTGGGCACCCGCATCTACCGGGCCGGCCGCGAGGAGTTCGAGACCGAGCTCGGGCCGGTGGTGGCCAACTTCGTGCTCACCGACGAGATCAACCGCGCGCCGGCGAAGGTGCAGTCGGCGCTCCTCGAGGTCATGGCGGAGAGGCACGTCTCGATCGGCGGCCGGACCTTCCCGATGCCCGACCCGTTCCTGGTGCTCGCCACGCAGAACCCGATCGAGAACGAGGGCGTGTACCCGCTGCCCGAGGCGCAGCGGGACCGCTTCCTGTTCAAGCTCCTGGTCGGTTATCCCGAGCCGGAGGAGGAACGGGAGATCGTCTACCGGATGGGTGTGACGCCACCGGTGGCCCAGCAGGCGCTCGAGATCGCCGAGCTGCGCCGCCTGCAGCAGGTGGCGTCCACGGTGTTCGTGCACCACGCACTCGTCGACTACGTGGTCCGGCTGGTGTACGCCTCGCGGACCCCGCGCGAGCACGGCCTGGCGGAGGTGGCGTCCTGGCTGTCGTACGGCGCGTCCCCGCGGGCCACGCTCGGGATCATCGCCGCGGCCCGGGCGCTGGCGCTGGTTCGCGGCCGGGACTTCGTCGTCCCGCAGGACGTCGTCGACGTCGCCCCGGACGTGCTGCGCCACCGGCTGGTGCTGTCCTACGACGCGCTCGCCGACGGCGTGCCGGTCGACACCATCCTCACCGCGCTGCTGCGGGCCGTGCCGCTGCCACAGGTCAGCCCGTACACGCACGGCGCGGCCTGATGCCGCTGCGCCGGGGCGGCCGGCGGGCGGACCGGTTGGACGCCGCCGGCCTGTCCGGCGCCGCCGGTCCGGTGCCGGCGCTGCCGCCGAGCACCGCCGACCCGGCCCGGCTCGACGCCGCACTGACCACGCTCGAGCTGTCCGTCCGCAGGCGGCTCGACGGGCTGCTGCAGGGCAACCACCTCGGCCTGGTGCCAGGCCCCGGCACGGAGCCGGGCGACGCCCGGCCGTACCACCCCGGTGACGACGTCCGCCGCATGGACTGGTCGGTCACCGCCCGCACCACCGAGGCGCACATCCGGCAGACGGTCGCCGACCGCGAGCTGGAGACCTGGGTGGTGGCCGACCTGTCGGCGTCGCTGGACTTCGGCACCACCGGCTGCGAGAAGCGGGACCTGGTGGTCGCCGCGACGGCCGCCGTCGGCCACCTGACCCGGGGCGGCGGCAACCGGCTCGGTGCCGTGGTGGCGTCCGGGCCGGAGCCGGTGCGCTACCCGGCGCGGGGCGGGCAGGCCCACCTGCAGCACCTGCTGCGCGCGCTGGCGACCACGCCGCGGGCGCCGGCCGGGCAGCGGGGCGACCTCGCGGGGGCGATCGAGCAGCTCCGCCGGCCGCCGCGGCGCCGCGGCCTGGCCGTCGTCGTCTCCGACTTCCTCGGGGACATCCCGCCGGACACCGGCGTGCCGGCGTGGGAGCGGGCGCTGCGCGGCGTCGGCGCCCGGCACGACCTGCTGGCCGTGGAGGTGCTCGACCCGCGGGACCTCGAGCTGCCCGCCGTCGGCCTGGCCACCCTGGTGGATCCGGAGACCGGCCGCACCAGGGAGGTGGCCACCACGCCGGCCCTGCGCCGTGCATTCGCCGCGAAGGCGGCCGAGCACCGTGAGCTGGTCGCGCGGGCGCTGCGCCGCTCGGGTGCCGCGCAGCTGACGCTGCGCACCGACCGGGACTGGATCGCCGACGTGCTGCGGTTCGTGCTCGGCCGCAAGCGCGGCTGGTCCGGCGGCGGGGGTACCGGCGCCGGCTCGCCAGGGGTGGGCGCCGGCGGCCCGGGCGCGGGCTCCCGGCCGGCCGTCACGCCGGGGGTCGCCCGGTGACCTTCGCCCACCCCGCGTGGTTCGCGGTCGGTCTCGGCGTGCTGGGTCTGGTCGCCGGATACGTTCTGGCGCAGGTGCGCACCCGCCGGCACACGCTGCGCTTCGCCAACCTCGAGCTGCTCGAGACGGTGGCGCCGCGGCGCCCCGGCCCTCTCCGGCACGTGCCCACCGCCGTGCTGCTGGTCGGGTTGGTGCTGCTCACGGTGGCACTGGCCGGGCCGACGGCCGACGCCAAGGTGCCCCGCAACCGCGCCACGGTCATGCTCGCCATCGACGTCTCGCTGTCCATGGAGGCCACCGACGTCGCCCCGAACCGGCTCGACGCCGCCAAAGAGGCGGCCAGCCAGTTCGTCCGCGAGCTCACGCCCGGCATCAACCTGGGCCTGGTGTCCTTCGCCGGCATCGCGACCGTGCTGGTGCCACCCACCACCGACCGCGCCCCGGTGGTGTCCGCGATCCAGGCGCTCAAGCTGGACGAGCGGACGGCCACCGGCGAGGCCGTCATCTCCTGCCTGCAGACCATCGACCTGTTCTCCAAGACCGTCGCCACCTCGGACGGGTCCGCCACCCCGCCGCCGGCGCGGATCGTGATGATGACCGACGGCAAGCGGACGGTCGGTCGCACCGAGCAGGAGGCCGCCCAGCAGGCCGCGGCGGCCAGGATCCCCATCTCGATGATCGCCTTCGGCACCGACCACGGGACCATCGAGACCGACGGCTCGGTGATCCCGGTCCCGCTGGACACCTCCGCCATGAAGCTGATCGCCAGCGTCTCCGGCGGCGACTTCCACACCGCGGCCTCGGCCGAGGAGCTCAAGTCGGTCTACTCCCAGCTGGGGGAGCAGATCGGCTACGAGACCAAGCAGCAGGACGTGTCCCGGCCCTGGGTGATCGCCGGCACGCTCGCCGTCCTGCTCGGCGCGGCCGGGGCCCTGGCCGTCGGCGGGCGCATCCCCTGACCGATAGGGTCGGTCGCGGTCGGGACCGGGAGGGACACCGACCGGACGCAGCGCCCGGCCCGGGCGGCTGCCTGGACCCGGAGGTGCCCCGCGTGACAGCCGCGCCCGATGCTCAGGTCCCCGGCGGCGGCGCCGAGCGCACCGCCCGGACCGTCCTGGTGACCGGCGGCAACCGGGGCATCGGCCTGGCCATCGCCCGGCGGCTGGCCGCCGGCGGGCATCGGGTCGCGGTGACGCACCGGTCGGGGGAGGCGCCGGACGGGCTGGTCGGTGTCCGGTGCGACGTCACCGACGCCGGCTCCGTCGACACCGCGTTCACCGAGGTGGAGTCGCGGCTCGGGCCGGTCGAGGTCTTGGTGTCCAACGCAGGCATCACCGACGACACCCTGCTGCTGCGGATGTCCGAGGACACGTTCGAACGGGTCCTGGACGCCAACCTGACCGGCGCCTACCGGGTCGCCAAGCGTGCCGCGTCCGGCATGCTCCGCCGCCGCTGGGGTCGGATGGTCTTCGTCTCGTCCGTCGTCGGGCTCTCCGGTGGCGCCGGGCAGGCCAACTACGCGGCGTCCAAGGCCGGCCTGGTCGGGTTCGCCCGCTCGGTGGCCCGGGAACTGGGCAGCCGCAACATCACCGCCAACGTGGTGGCGCCAGGATTCGTGGACACCGACATGACCCGCGGGCTGCCGGAGGCCCGGCGCGCCGAGATCCTGGCCCAGGTGCCGGCCCGCCGGTACGCCGACCCGGCGGAGGTGGCCGCGGCCGTCGCCTTCCTGGCGTCCGACGAGGCCGGGTACGTCACCGGCGCGGTGCTGCCGGTCGACGGCGGCCTGGGCATGGGCCACTGACCGGCACCCGAGCGCGGCGGCTCTGCCGCCTGCCCGCGGGACGGCCCGCCCGGCGGCCCGTCGCGGCACCGGCCCGACGGCGCTGACGCACGACGGCATCCCATGACAGCGACACGGACCACCAAGACGGACACGGACACGGACAGCGAAGGAAGGAACGCCATGACCGGCATCCTCGAGGGCAAGAACCTGTTGGTCACCGGAGTGATCACCGAGGCGTCGATGGCGTTCCACACCGCCCGGCTCGCCCAGCAGAACGGCGCCACCGTGGTGCTCACCGGCTACGGGCGGCTGTCCCTGGTCGAACGCATCGCGCAGCGGCTGCCGCAGCCGGCGCCGGTGGTCGAGCTCGACGTCACCGACCGGGCGCAGCTGGACTCGCTGGCCGAGCGGGTCTCGGCGCACGTGCCGAGCCTGCACGGCGTGCTGCACTCGATCGGCTTCGCCCCGGCCGGCGCGCTCGGCGGCGACTTCCTGGCCACACCGTGGGAGGACGTCGCCACCACGGTGCACACGTCCGCCTACTCGCTCAAGTCGCTGGCCGTGGCGGCGCTGCCGTTGATGGACCGGGGCGGCTCCATCGTCGGGCTGGACTTCGACGCCCGGCAGGCCTGGCCGGCGTACAACTGGATGGGCGTGGCCAAGGCGGCCCTGGAGTCGGTGAACCGTTACCTGGCACGGGATCTCGGGCCGCGGGGCATCCGGGTCAACCTGGTCAGCGCCGGCCCGATCCGGACCATGGCCGCCAAGTCGATCCCGGGCTTCGCCGACCTGGAGAACGGCTGGGCGTCCCGCGCGCCGCTGGGCTGGGACACCAGCGACCCGACGCCGGTGGCTCAGGCCGCCTGCGCGCTGCTGTCGGACTGGTTCCCGGCGACCACCGGGTCCATGGTCATGGTCGACGGCGGCTTCCACGCCCTGGGCTTCGGCACCGACGAGATCGCGGCCGCCGCAGGCTGAGCCCCCGCGCCGGCGCCCGGGCGGGTACGGATCCCATCGGGTCCTCCGGCCGGGTGCCGGTCGGTCAGCGGCAGATGCGGCCGGCGGCGGACCCGGCGAGAGCCTGCACCGCGTGGTCGACGGCGGACCGGCGCCCCGCCCGCACGGCGAGTGACAGCGGCCGCAGGGCGTCGTCGACCACGGCCAGCTCCCGGCTGGTGACCGCCGCGGTCTGGTGGCCGGCCGCCACCCGCAGCAGTGCCTCCAGCGAGATGGCCTTGGCCAGCAACGCCGACGCCCGGCCGGGCGTACCCGGCGGGCAGTGCACGGCCTCGGCCAGCATGATGTCCCGCACCTGCTCGCGGACCTGCTCCGGTCCGCGCGCGATGTCGGCGGTGACCAGCTCCCGGGTGGCCTGGGCGATGGCCTCGTCGATGAGCTGCAGCGCCTCGAAGACCGGCGCGGCGGGCACCCGGCGGCCAGGACACCGGTAGGCGCGCCACTGGCCGTCCACCGGGACCAGCCCGAGGTCGAGCTCCGGGAGGACGACCACGGCCCCGGAGTCGAGCGCGGGCACCGTGACGTCGCCGCCCGGCGGCAGGCCGCGCAGGTCACCGGCGTGCGGGAGCAGCAGCTCCGGCAGGCCGCCCCGGGCCAGCAGCGGCAGGAGATCGACCGACCCGGCGCTCGGCGATCCGGGACCCGGCAGGCCGGTGGCCTCGGCCACGGCGGCCGACGCGGCCCGGACACCAGCGCGCTGGCCGGTCTCGTCGACGGCGGCCAGCACGTCGTCCGCGCTCTCGCCGCGCAGCCACGCGGACGCCCACAGGGCGAGCGTCGTGGCGGAGCGGACGGGCGACATGGCCGCCACCGTACGGCACACCCCCTGACAGTCCGGGGTGTCCGGGCCGCAGGACACTCCGAGGTGTCCGGGCCGCAGAGGGTGGCCGGCGTCCCACTCCAGAAGCGGCACATGCCCTGACAGTCCGGGGTGTCCGGGCCGCAGAACACTCCGAGGTGTCCGGGCCGCAGAGGGTGGCCGGCGTCCCACTCCAGAAGCGGCACATGCCCTGACAGTCCGGGGTGTCCGGGCCACAGAACGCTCCGAGGTGTCCGGGCCGCAAAGCGTGGCCGGCGTCCCACTCCAGAAGCGGCACATCCGCTGGCACTCCGAGGTGTCCGGGCCGCAGAGCATGGCCGGCGTCCACTCCAGAAGCGGCACACCCGCTGGCACTCCGGGGTGCCCGGGGCGCAGAGCGTGGCCGGAACCGACTCCGGGAAGCGCTATATCTGGGGTGCCCCGGGGCGCAGAGCGTGGCCGCCCGCGCACCGCGGGGACGGGCGCGCCGCGACCTCCGGGGTGTCGGCCGGGCTCCGGCCACCGGCCCGGCTACGGTCGGCGGCCGTGCCACCACCCTCCCGGTCCCTGCCCGATCCGTACGGCCGCGACGTGCTGGCGGCGCCGCGCCGGCGCCGCACCGTGCCGGAGGTGCCCGCCACCGGCGATGTCGTGGTCGAGGACGCGGCCACCGGCTTCTGCGGGCTGGTGGTGGTGTGCACGTCCAGCGCGGTCACCCTGGAGGACCGGGCCGGCCGGCGCCGGGTCTTCCCGCTCGAGCCGGCGCGGTTCCTGCTCGACGGCGAGCCGGTGACGCTGGTGCGGCCGGCCCCCGCGGCTCCCGCCGTCCGCCGGTCGGCCTCGGGGTCGCGGCATGTCGCCGGGCTGCGCGCGCGCACCGCCAGGGCGGCACGCGTCTGGGTCGAGGGCGTCCACGACGCCGCCCTGGTGGAGCGGGTGTGGGGCCACGACCTGCGGGTCGAGGGCATCGTCGTCGAGCCGATCGACGGCCTGGACAACCTCGCCGCCGCGGTCGCCGGGTTCGCTCCCGGACCCGGCCGGCGGCTCGGCGTGCTGGCCGACCACCTCGTGCCGGGATCCAAGGAGACCCGGATCGCCGACGCCGTCACCGCGCGCTTCGGCGGCGAGCACCTGCTGGTCGCCGGGCACCCGTTCGTCGACGTCTGGCAGGCCGTCACCCCGGCGGCCGTCGGCATCCGGGCGTGGCCCGACGTGCCCAGGGGCACCGACTGGAAGACCGGTGTCTGCGCGGCCCTCGGCATGCCGGACACCCGCACCATGTGGGGCCGGGTCAACGGGGCCGTCCGCGACTACCGCGACCTGGCCACGCCGCTGGTGACCGCCATGGAGACCTTGATCGACTTCGTCACCGGGTGACCGCCGCGTGATCACCGCATGATCACCGTCCGGTCTCCGCAGGGCCGCCGGAGGGGTCCGGGGACCGGTTCCGCCCCGGCCTGTCACGCCTTCATCACGATCTTGCGGCAAGTGCCCGGCGGGACCGTTCGCGCCCGGCAACCGTCCACCGGCCCGTGGCAGGATGGTCTGGATGGATCCATGGGTGTGGTTCAGCGGGGCGGTCCTGCTGTCCATCGCCGAGGTGCTGGGCGGCGAGTTCGTGCTGCTCATGCTCGGTGGCGGAGCGCTGGTGACCGCCGGTGCCGCCGTGTTCGTGCCCTGGTTGTGGTTGCAGTTGCTGATTTTCGCGCTGGTGTCGGCGGCCCTGGTCGTCGGCGCCCGGCCGGCGCTGCTGCGCCACTTCCGCGGCACCGCCGCCATCCGCACCGGGATCGACGCGGTGATCGGCTCCAAGGCCACCGTCGTGTCCACCGTGGACGCGGACCGGGGGCAGGTGAAGATCGGCGGCGAGGTCTGGTCGGCGCAGGGCGTCGAGGGACACCGGCCGCTGCCGCCGGGCACCCCGGTGACCGTCGTCGACGTGCGCGGCGCCACCGCGGTCGTCATCTGGGGACCATGACGGGCCGGAGCTCTCCGGCCCGGGCGGCGTCCCCGACCACGTCCCGGGCACTCCGCCCGGTGCGGCAGTCCGGCCAGGCAACGGGGGTGCAGTGGTGGAACCGGCTCTGATCGTCGCGATCGTCGTCGCCGTGCTGGTGGTGATCATGATCCTGCGATCGGTCAAGGTGATCCCGCAGGCGCAGGCGGCCGTCATCGAACGCCTCGGTCGCTTCCACAAGACCAGCGCCGCCGGCCTGGTCTGGCTGGTGCCGTTCCTGGACCGCATCCGCGCCCGCATCGACCTGCGGGAGCAGGTGGTGTCCTTCCCGCCGCAGCCGGTGATCACCGAGGACAACCTGACGGTCTCCATCGACACGGTCGTCTACTTCCAGGTCACCGACCCGCGCGCTGCGGTGTACGAGATCGCCAACTACATCGTCGGCGTCGAGCAGCTGACCACCACCACGCTGCGGAACGTGGTCGGCGGGATGACCCTCGAGCAGACCCTGACCAGCCGTGACGCCATCAACGGGCAGTTGCGTGGGGTGCTCGACGAGGCCACCGGCAAGTGGGGCATCCGCGTCGCGCGGGTCGAGCTCAAGTCGATCGACCCGCCGCCCTCCATCCAGGAGGCGATGGAGAAGCAGATGCGCGCGGACCGCGACAAGCGCGCCATGATCCTCAACGCCGAGGGCCAGCGGGAGTCCTCGATCAAGACGGCCGAGGGCCAGAAGCAGGCCGCGGTGCTGTCCGCCGAGGGCGCCAAGCAGGCAGCCATCCTGGCCGCCGAAGGCGAGCGGCAGTCGCGCATCCTGCGCGCCCAGGGCGAGCGGGCCGCCCGGTACCTGCAGGCCCAGGGGCAGGCGAAGGCGATCGAGAAGGTGTTCGGCGCGGTGAAGGCCGGCAAGCCGACCCCCGAGCTGCTGGCCTACCAGTACCTGCAGACCCTGCCGCAGATGGCGCAGGGCGACGCCAACAAGGTCTGGGTCATCCCGTCCGACTTCAACAAGTCGCTCGAGGGCTTCGCGCGGATGCTCGGGACCAAGGGCGACGACGGCGTGTTCCGGTACGAGCCGGCCAAGGACGACGACACCGACGGCCACGCCGCGAGCCGGCCCGGCGACATGGACGACGACGTCAAGGACTGGTTCGGCGGCACGTCGCCGGACGAGGTGGCCGCCGCGGTGCGCCGGGCCGAGCGTGAGGCCGCGCTGTCGGTCGACGACGACGAGGCCCGGGCCGCGCTGCACCGCGGTGTCCTCCAGGGGTCGGACCCGGCGGTGGTCGCGGGCGGTGCGCCGCAGCTCGGACGACCGGAACAGCCGTCCCTGCCGCCCGGTGCGGCCCCGGCGACCGGCGCGGCGGGCGTGCCGGTGACCGGCCCGACGTCGTCGCCGGCGGCACCGGCGACCGGGACCGCGGCGGCCGACGGGGAGCGGTGAGGACCGTCCGGCCCCTCCCTCACGGGCCGGTGCTGGCGCGGTGTGTCGGCCGGCACACCGATGGGTGCTTCCGGTCACCCGTCCGACCGGTGCGATGATGCGTCCCTGGCTGCTCGCCGGGCGGTGCCGTCGGCCCGTGCCGGCGGTGCGGCCGAGGTAGTGCGATCCGTGTAGTGCGATCCGTGTAGTGCGATCCGTGTAGTGCGTTCCAGCCAGTGCGACCACCGAGGAGAGACCCGATGACCTTGCGCCGGCCCCGTGCCCTGCTGGCCCTGCTCGTGGGAGCGGCGGTCGCGGTGTCCGCGTGCAGCGCCGGCTCGTCCGTCGCGGGCACGTCGTCCAGCAGCAGCTCGAGCAGCTCGAGCGCGTCCAGCAGCTCGGCCGGCGCCGGCGGGTCGAGCGCCGGCGGCGCGACGTCCGGGTCGTCCGGAGGCTCCGGCTCGTCCGGGACGTCCTCGGCAGCGCCCGTCTCCGACGCCTCGCTGTCGATCGGTTTCATCCTGGAGCCGACCAGCCTGGACTTCACCCAGGCCGACGGTGCCGCGATCCCGCAGGTCATGCTGACCAACGTCTACGAGACCCTGGTCAAGCTGGACCAGAAGGGCGACATCGTCCCGTCGCTGGCCGAGAAGTACGACGTGTCGGCGGACCGCAAGACCTACACCTTCACCCTGCGGTCCGGCGTGAAGTTCTCCAACGGCACCCCGATGACCGCCGACGACGTCAAGTTCTCCTTCGACCGGGTGACCACCGCGTGGAAGCCGGCCATCAAGGCGGAGATGGGCGTGGTGGCCTCCACCACCGTGGTCTCGCCGACCGTGGTGGAGGTGACGCTGAAGCAGCCGAGCAACAGCTGGCTGTTCGACATCACCGGCCGGGTGGGTGCGGTGTTCTCCAAGACGGGCGTGGCGGACCTGGCCACCAAGCCGATCGGGACCGGCCCGTACGTGTTCCAGACGTGGAACCGCGGCGACTCGATCGTCCTGCAGCGCAACGACGCCTACTGGGGCCAGAAGCCGGACGTCAAGACGGTGACCTTCAAGTACTTCAAGGACCCGTCGGCGATGAACAGCGCGCTGCTCACCGGCGGGATCCAGGTCGTCTCCACCGAGCAGACCCCGGAGACGCTGGGCCAGTTCAAGGACACCAGCAAGTACCAGATCGTCCAGGGCGCCACCGACGGCGAGGTCATGATGACCATGAACGACGGCAAGGCCCCGCTCTCGGACGTCCGGGTCCGCCAGGCGATCAACTACGCACTCGACAAGCAGGCCATCCTGCAGGGCGCGTGGTCCGGCTACGGCACGGTCATCGGCTCGCACGAGTCGCCCAACGACCCGTGGTTCGTCGACCTGGCGAACAAGTACCCGCACGACGTCGCCAAGGCCAAGGAACTGCTCGCCGCCGCCGGCCAGAGCAACCTGACGCTGAACCTGACGCTGCCGCCGGTGCCGTACGCGACCGCCGCCGCGCCGATCATCGTGTCGCAGCTGCAGGAGGCCGGCATCACGGTCAAGGCCAGCGACGTCACCTTCCCGGTGTGGCTGGACCAGGTGTTCGGCAAGGCCGACTACGACCTGACGATCATCAACCACGTCGAGCCGCGGGACATCGCGACGCTGTGGGCCAACCCCCAGTACTACACGCGGTACGACAACAAAGAGGTGCAGCAGCTGCTGGCCGCCGGGGACGCCGGGACGCAGGAGCAGTACGTCGCCGACTACAAGAAGGCCGTGGGCATCCTCGCCGACGACGCCGCGGCGGCGTGGCTGTGGTCGTTCCCGAACCTGATGGTGGCCGACGCGAACGTGAAGGGCCTGCCGAAGAACCTGGTGGGCGAGGCGTTCGTGCTGTCCGACCTGTCGGTGGCGTGACCGGCCCGGTTCCCGGGCCGGTGCGGCCGGCGACAACGGCGGGCTGACCGGCATGGCCTGGCAGATCGTCCGGCGGCTGCTGATCTTCGTCGGCAGCGTGCTGGTGGCCTCGCTGGCGGTGTTCTGGCTGCTCTCCGGCATCGGTGACCCGGCCAGGGTGCAGCTGGGCACCGGCGCCACCGAGGAGGGCGTGCGGCAGCTACGCGAGCAGATGGGCCTGAACCGGCCCTTCTTCACGCGGTACCTCGAGTGGCTGGGCGGCACGCTGCACGGCGACTTCGGCTCGTCGTACATCTCGCACGCGGCGATCGGGCCGCAGCTGGCCGACCGGCTGTCCGTCACCCTGTGGCTGGTGCTGGGCGCCATGGTGCTGTCCGTCGTCGTCGCGCTCCCGCTGGGCATGCTCGCCGCGCTGTGGCACCGGCGGTGGGCCGGGACGTTGATCTCCGGGATCACCCAGCTCGGTGTCGCGGTGCCGGCCTTTCTGGTCGGCATCCTGCTGATCGCGCTGTTCGCCGTCCGGCTGGGCTGGCTGCCGTCGGGGAGCTACGTCGTGCCGGCGCAGGACCCGGGCGGATTCCTGGAACACATGATCCTGCCGTGGCTCTCGCTCGGGCTGGTGCAGGCGGCGGTGCTCACCCGGTACGTGCGGACCGCCGTGCTGGACCAGATGGGGCAGGACTACCTGCGCACCGCCAGGGCCAAGGGGCTCACCCCGTGGCAGGCGCTGCTCCGGCACGGCCTGCGCAACGCGGCGATCCCCGTGCTCACCGTGCTCGGCGTCCAGCTGGTGACGATCCTGGTCGGCGCCGTGGTCGTCGAGCAGGTCTTCGTCATCCCCGGCATCGGGCAGTGGCTGGTCGACTCGGTCGGCAACCAGGACCTGCTCACCGTCCAGGCGATCGTGATCACCCTGGTGGCGATCGCGCTGGCCGTGTCGTTCGTGGTGGACGTCCTCTACACGCTCGTCGACCCGAGGTTGCGCCATGGCTGAACCCGTGTCCACGGCCACCGGGCCGGCGGTGTCGCCCGAGCCCGCCCAGGCCGCCGTCGCGCCGCTGCCCGCGGCCGAGCGGCGCCGCCCCGGCGCACTGCTCGTGACGGGCGGCACGATCGTCGCGCTGGTGGTGGTGGTGGCGGTGGTGTCCTTCTTCTGGACGCCCTGGTCGACCATCTACACCGACGTGCTGCACTGGCACGCCGGCCCGGGCACCGCCGGGCACCTGCTGGGCACCGACATCCGCGGCCGGGACGTGGCCTCGCTGCTGATGGCGGGCGCGCAGACGACGCTGTACGTCGGCCTGCTCGCGGTGGGCATCGCCGCGGTGGTCGGCACGCCGCTGGGCATCCTGGCCGGCATGACGTCCCGACGGTGGACCGAGGTCATCCTGCGGATCACCGACCTGTGGCTGGCCTTCCCGGCGCTGCTGCTGGCGCTGACCTTCGCGACGATCTGGAAGAGCTCGCTGACCTCCGCGATGATCGCCATCGGGGTGGCCACCATCCCGTCGTTCATCCGGGTGGTGCGCTCCGGGACGGTGGTGGTGATGTCCTCGGACTACGTCCAGGCTGCGCGGGTGGCCGGCCGCCGCGGCCCGGCGATCGCCGTGCGCCATGTGCTGCCCAACGTCATGGGACTGGTGATCGTGCAGGTGTCGGTGGCGTACGCCATCGCCATTCTCGCCGAGGCCGCGCTGTCCTACCTGGGCCTGGGCGCCGGGCCGACGACGCCGTCCTGGGGGCGGATGCTGTTCGAGAACAGCTCGTTGCTGCAGGCCGGGTATCCCGTCGTGCTGCTGTGGCCGGGGCTGGCCGTGGCGCTCGCGGTGCTCGGGTTCAACCTGCTCGGCGACGGGTTGCGCGACCGTCTCGACCCGCGGCTGGTGGGCCGGTGAGCCGCCCGGTGGGGCCGGCGCGCAACGGCGCCGCCGAGGCGGACGGCCCGGTGCTGCAGGTGTCCGGCCTGCGGATCGGCACCCGCCGCACCGAGCTGGTGCACGGCGTGGACCTGCGCATGGGCCGGCGCGAGCGGGTCGGCATCATCGGCGCCTCCGGGTCCGGCAAGACCCTGACCTGCATGGCGATCGCCGGGTTGCTGCCGCCGGAACTCGTGGTCACCGGGTCGGTCCGGCTGGCCGGGGTCGACCGGGACCTGGTCGGGGCTCCCGAGCGGCTGATGACGGGTGTCCGCGGGCGCCGGATCGGCATGGTGTTCCAGGAGCCGATGACCGCGCTGAACCCGACGATGACCATCCGGCGGCAGGTCGCCGAGGTCCTGCTGCGGCACCGCACGGTGCCCCGGTCCGCCGCCCGCCGGGTGGTGCTCGACCTGCTCGCCTCGACCGGGCTGCCCGAGCCGGACCGGATCGCCCGGTCGTACCCGCACCAGCTCTCCGGCGGCCAGCGCCAGCGGGTGGTGCTGGCGATCGCGCTCGCCAACGAGCCGCAGCTGTTGATCTGCGACGAGCCCACCACCGCACTCGACGTGACCGTCCAGGCCACCGTGCTGGACCTCATCCTCGAGCGCAGCGCCGCGGTCGACGCCGCGGTGCTGTTCATCTCGCACGACCTGGCGGTGGTGGCGACGGTGTGCGACCGCATCCTGGTCATGCAGGACGGGCACGTGGTCGAGCAGGGCGCCACGGTGGACGTGCTCGCCCACCCCGAGCACCCGTACACCCGGCAGCTGCTGGCGGACGCGGACCTGTCCGTCCCGGCGGGGGAGGCATCGTGACGGTGACGACAGCGGGACCCGACCCGGTGCCCGATCGTGCCGCGGGGGAGCCGGCGGTGGTCGTCGAGTCGGTCTCGCGCCGGTTCGTCCGGCGCCGCGGCCCGTTCCGGCCGGCGCGCGTGGTGGACGCCCTCGACGGGGTGAGCCTGACCGTGCCGCGCGGTGCCCGGTTCGGCATCGTCGGCGAGTCCGGCTCCGGCAAGACCACCTTGATGAAGATCATCGCCGGACTGGACGCCCCGACGTCGGGCCGGGTCACCGTCGCCGGGACGGATGTGACCGGGCGCAGCGGCCGGCAGCTGGACGACCTGCGCCGCCGGCTGCAGGTGGTGTTCCAGGACCCGATGGGCTCGCTGGACCCGCGCATGCGGATCGGCCAGATCGTCGCGGAACCGCTGCAGGCACAGGGCCGGCCGGGGGTTCGCGAGGCGGTGGACCGGGCGCTGCGGCAGGTCGGGCTGGACCCGGCGATCGCCGGCCGGTACCCGCACCAGTTCTCCGGCGGCCAGCGGCAGCGCATCTCGATCGCCCGGGCGGTGGCGCCCGACCCGGAGATCCTGATCGCGGACGAGGCGGTGTCGGCGCTGGACGTCACGGTGCGGGCCACCATCCTGGAGCTGCTGGAGACCATCGCCGCGGAACGGTCGCTGACCCTGATCTTCGTCTCGCACGACCTCTCGGTGATCCGCCGGGTGTGCGACCGGGTGGCGGTGCTGCGCGCCGGCCACCTGGTGGAGGCCGGCCCGACCGAACAGGTCTGGAGCCACCCGCAGGACGCGTACACGCGGGGACTGCTGGCGGCGGTGCCGACGCTGGACCGCGCGCTCGCCGCGGCGCGCCAGCGCGCGGGTGGTGCCGGGGGAACCGGGGTTGCCGGAGTTGCCGGGGGTACGGCGCCCGGGCGTGCGGGCGTCGCAGCAGGTGAGCCCGCGGGTGCTCCGGCCCGGCAGCGGGCGGGCGGTGACCCGGGTGCAGGATCGGGGTCATGACGGCCCCACCGCACACCTCGTCCAGCCCCGAGCACGGTCCTGACGGCGGCGACGCCGGCGTCCCCGACGTCGATGCCGAGGCGGTCGTCGCACTGACCCAGGCCCTGGTGCGATTGCCGACGGTCAACGCGGAGGGCGCGGCGGTGGTCGAGCAGCCGGCGGCCGACCTGGTGGCCGAGGTCATGCGCGGCTTCGGCTGGCAGGTGCACGTGGCCGAGGTGGCGCCGGGACGGCCGAACGTGGTCGGCGTCGTGCAGGGACGCCCCGGCGGACCGACGGTGATGTTCGAGGGACACACCGACGTCGTCACCGCCGGCGACCCGGCGCTGTGGTCGTTCGACCCGTTCGCCGGTGACATCGTCGACGGGCGGCTGCGCGGCCGCGGATCCGCGGACATGAAGTCGGGCGTCGCGGCGATGATCCACGCCGCCCGGGCAGTCGAACTGGCCGGCTTCGCGGGCCGCATCCTGGTCGCCGCGCTGGCCGACGAGGAGGGGATGATGCTCGGCGCCAAGTACTTCGCCGCGCACCAGGCGGCCGCACTGGCGCCGGAGGGCATCGCCGGAGTGATCGTCTGCGAACCCGAGGCCGGCGAGGTCTGCACGGTGGCCAAGGGCGCGATGCGCCTGCTGGTGCACGTCCACGGCGTGATGGCGCACGGCGCCATGCCGCAGCACGGCCGCAACCCCTTGCCCGCGGTCGGCGCCTTCCTGGTCGGCATGTCCGCCCTGCAGGACCGGCTGACCGCCGAGTTCGGCGACCACCCGCTGCTGGGCCGGGTGTTCGTGACGCCCACGGTGCTGGCGGCCGGCGATCCGGCGCAGATCAACGTCATCCCGGCGCTGGCCACGGTGGCGCTGGACATCCGCACCGTGCCCGGTGTCGACCACGCGGAGCTGCTGTCCACCATCGGAGCGCTGGCCGAGCGGGTGGCGGGGGAGAGCGGGCTGCGCGCCGAGCTCGTCGTGGTGGACGACCGGCCGCCCGTCGACACCCCGGAGTCCGAGCCGGTCGTCGCGGCGCTGCGGGCCGCGCACCGCGAGGTCACCGGCGTGGAGGCGGCCATCGGGGGAGTGCCGGGCACCACGGACGGGACCATCCTGACCCGCGACGCCGGCCTGGCCACCGTGGTCTACGGACCCGGCGGCAAGTGGATCGCCCACCAGGCCGACGAGTTCGTCGAGGTGGCCGAGATCGTGCAGGCCTGCCGGGTGTTCGCCGCGGCGGCCCGGCGGTTGCTGGTGGCGGCATGACGGCCACCGTCCCCGCCGGCCCGCCCGTCGCCGGCCCGCGAAACGCCCTGACCGACGTGGCCGGTCTGCGCGTCGGGCACCACGAGCGGTCCGACGGTGGCTACCTGACCGGCACGACGGTGGTGCTCGCGCCGCCCGGCGGCATGGTCGCCGGCGTCGACGTCCGCGGCGGCGCACCGGGCACCCGGGAGACGGACCTGCTGCACCCGACGGCCTCGTTGCAGCGGGTGCACGCGGTCACCCTCACCGGCGGCAGCGCGTTCGGTCTCGCGGCGGCCGGTGGGGTGGCGCTGGCGCTGGAGGAACGCGGCGTCGGGTTCGACGTGGGACCGGGCCTGGACGCCGCCGGTGCCGATCCGGCCGGCGGGCCGGCGGTGCCGCCGGTGGTGCCGATCGTTCCCGCGGCCGTGCTGTTCGACC
Source organism: Nakamurella endophytica (assembly GCF_014646215.1). Classification (GTDB taxonomy): domain Bacteria; phylum Actinomycetota; class Actinomycetes; order Mycobacteriales; family Nakamurellaceae; genus Nakamurella; species Nakamurella endophytica. Next base: position 497,952 of record NZ_BMNA01000002.1, on the reverse strand, counting down.
TCGGCCGGGGCGGCGTGTTCCGGGCCCGGCCCGACGAGGCCTTCGGGCGGGCGGCCGTCGAGGACGCGCTGCGTGCCGACGCCGACCGGATGACCCGCAGCGGCCTGGTCGGCGCCGGCACGGGCGCGCTGACCTGCGGGATCAAGGGCGGCCTCGGCATGGCGTCCGCGGTGCTCGGCGGCACGGTCACCGTGGCCGCGATGGTGGTGGCGAACGCCGTCGGGTCGCCGCTGGACCCGCGCACCGGCGAGCTGCTCGGTGCCCGCTGGCTGCTGCCCGGCGACGCGCCGGACCTGCGGTCGCCCGATCCCGACGACGCCCGGACGCTGGCCGAGCTGGTCGCGACCCGGGACCCCTTCCTCACGGTGCCCAGCCGGTCGCAGGGCATCGAGGAAGCCGAGGAGTCCGACGACGCCGTGTCCGTCGGACCGGCCGGCACCTCCGACGGGGCGACGTCGATCCGGGCCACCACGCTCGTCGTGGTCGCCACCGACGCCACGCTGTCCAAGTCGCAGTGCACCAAGCTGGCCGGCACGGCGCACGACGGCCTGGCCCGGGCGCTGAACCCGGTGCATACCGCCTACGACGGCGACACCGTCTTCGGCGTCTCGACGGCGCAGGGCCCGGTCCCCGACGAGATCGGCCTGCACCGCATCCTCACCGTCTCGGCGGACGTCGTCACCCGGGCGCTGGTGCGGGCGCTGCTCGCCGCCCGCAGCGTGGCCACACCGGGCGGGAACTGGTCCAGCTACAGCGATCTCGCTCCGTCCGCGGTGGGGTCCCGATGACCGCGCCGTGGGTCGACCCTGGCCCGCCGACGGTCCCGCCGGCGCTGCAGGTGCCGGCCGACCGGTTGCCCGTCGGGCCGGACGGCGTGGCCGTCGCGGGCTCGGCGCCGGTGCGCTTCCCGTACGACGGCAGCACCGTGGCGGCGGCACCCGTCGGTGACGCCGCGCTGGCCACGCTCGCCGTCGACCACGCCGTGGCGGCCCGGCCGGCCGGCGCCGCGACCACCGCGGGCATCCGGCGGGCCGTGCTCACCGACGTCGCGGACTGGATGCGGCAGCACGGTCCCGCGCTGGTCGACCTCCTCGTCGCGGAGACCGGCAAACCGCGCGTCGACTGCCAGGTCGAGGTGACCCGCACGATCCTGACCTGGTCGCTGGCCGCGGAGGAGCCGGCCCGGCCGCTCGGCGAGACGATCCCGGTCGACCTGCTGCCCGGTGCGGACGGGATGACCGCCTTCTGGACGCGCCGGCCGGCCGGCGTGGTGGTCGGCATCGCCGGCTTCAACTACCCGCTCCTGCTCGCCTCGCACAAACTGGCGCCGGCCGTGGCCGCCGGCTGCCCGGTGATCGTCAAGCCGGCACCGACCACCCCACTGGCCACGCTGGCGCTGGTGGAGGCGGTGCGCGACGCGCTGCGCCGGCACGGGCGGCCCGTCACGCTGGCGCAGGCGGTCACCGGCGACACCGCCGTCGGTGTCGCGCTGACCACCGACGAGCGGGTCGCGGTGGTGTCCTTCACGGGGTCGGCCGGTGTCGGGCACGCCATCGCCCGGGCCGCCGCCCCGCGCAAGGTGCTGCTCGAGCTCGGCTCGAACGCCTCGCTGCTGGTGGCCGACGACGCGGACCTGGACGCGGCGGCCGACGCCGTGCTGCGCGGCGGGTTCTACGCGTCGGGCCAGGCGTGCATCTCGGTGCAACGGGTGATCGCGGCGCGCACGGTCGCCGCCGAGCTGGCCGAGCGGGTGCGACGCCGGCTGCCCGAGGTCCGGGTCGGCGACCCGCGGGACCCGGCCACCCGGGTGTCGACCCTGATCGACGACGCGGCCACCCGCCGGGTGCGGTCCTGGGTGGACGACGCCCTGGCCGCCGGCGCGACCGTCGCCGCCGGCCGGCACGGCGCCGACGGGCCGCTCGAGCCCCTGATCCTGGCCGATGTCCCGTCCGGGGTGGCGGTCTGGGACGAGGAGGTCTTCGGACCGGTGGTGTGCCTGCGCACGGTCGACACCTTCGAGGAGGGGCTGGAGCTGGCCAACCGGACCCGGTACGGGTTGCACGCCAGCGTCTTCACCCGCTCGCTGGCGCGGGCGTACCGGGCGATCGACGAGCTCGAGGTCGGCGGCGTGATCGTCAACGAGGTGCCGGGGTTCCGGTCGGACGCCATGCCCTACGGCGGGGTCAAGGACTCGGGCATCGGCCGGGAGGGTCCGCACTGGGCGGTGCAGGAGTTCACCGTGACCCGCACCGCCGTGATCCGTCCCTGACCAGCCGGCGTCCTCGACCTGTCCGCGGTCGGTCCGAGGTCAGCCGGCGGGAGGGGCCGGCGGCTCGGTCGCGCCGGCACCGGGCTCGGGCGCCAGGTCGAGGAAGTCGGTGACGTCGATCCACCCGAGCACGGCGCGGGGCGGGAAGGGGATGCCGGCGCGGGCCGGGTCGCGGTGCAGCTCCGGCCGCACCAGCCGGACGGTCCGGCCGCGGGTGACCAGCTCGCACCCGCCGGCCGCCAGCACGTTGCGCACCCAGTCGGCGTCCGGCCCGTAGGTCAGGGCCACGCGGTAGCCGCCGCCGGCGGACGGGAAGACGTTGACCGGCGTGCGGAACTCTCGCCCGGACCGCCGCCCGCGGTGGACCACCACCCCGAAGGTCGGCAGGTGGGGCGCCAGATGGCGGGCGACCGGGTTGAGGAACCGCCGGTTGAACCGGGCGACGGCCCGCGGGATCGGCACGGGGACCTCCGGGACGTCGGCATGCACTCTGGTTCACTGCAGCCAGGCCGCCGGCCGGCACGGTCGGCGGCACGACGAGTGTAGGAGGTCCGGTGTCCGGTGCGCTCTCCGAGCGGTACGGCTCGATGTTCGACCTGACGGGTCGGTCGGTGCTGGTGGTGGGCGGCGGCGGCATCGGCGCCGAGGTGGCCGCCGCGCTGGCCGCCCACGGGGCCGCGGTGACGGTGGCCGACGTGGACGCCGCCGTCGCGGCCGCCGTGGCCGAGCGGGTCGGCGGCCGGTCCGCCGCGGTGGACGTCACCGACACCGGGTCGGTGGCCGCGCTGGCCGCGGCCGGCGCGCCGGACGTGCTGGTCACCACGGTCGGCATGAACGTGCGGCGCTCGCTGGCCGGGTACTCCGACGCGGAGTTCGACCGCGTCCTCTCGGTCAACCTGCGTGGGGTGTTCACCCTGATCCGGGCGTTCGGTCCGGTGATGGCGGCGGCGGGACGAGGCTCGTTCGTCGCCTACTCGTCGATCCGGGCGCAGACCGTGGAACCGGGACAGGGCGCCTACGCCGCGACCAAGGCCGGCCTGGTGCAGCTCGTCCGCACCGCCGCGGCCGAGTTCGGGCCGTCCGGCGTGCGGTTCAACGCGGTCGCCCCCGGCGTGGTGGCCACCGAGCTGACCGGGCAGATCCGTGCCGACGAGGCGTGGTCGCAGGCGTACGCACGCCGCTCCGCGCTGGGCCGGTGGGCGGAGCCGGCCGAGATGACCGGCGCCGCCGTGTTCCTGGCCTCGGATGCGTCGTCGTTCGTGACCGGCTCGGTGCTGCTGGTCGACGGGGGCTGGACCGCGGTGGACGGTCGCTTCGACCCACCGCTGCCCGGCTAGGCTCGCGCGACGTCGGGACCGGCCGGTCCGGCTGCCGGAGCCGCCGCCGGCGCGACCACCTGGTCCGCCGGCAGCGGGCGGCCCAGCAGGTAGCCCTGGGCGACGCCGATGCCGAGGTCGACCGCGGCCTCGAGCTCGCCGGCGTCCTCGACGCCCTCGGCGAGCAGGACCGCGCCGATCCGGGCGCTGAACGCCACCAGTGCCGCGGCCATCGCCGCCCGCGCGGGATCCCGGTGCATGTCGTGGGTGAGGTGGTAGTCCATCTTGATGATGTCCGGCTGCAGCTCGACCAGGTGGCGCATGCCGGCGTAGCCGGCGCCGGCGTCGTCGAGCGCGAACCGCAGACCGAGCCCGCGCAGGGCGGCCATGCCGGCACGCAGCGCCGGGTAGTCCGCCACGTCCTCGTGCTCGGTGATCTCCACGATGAGCCGCCGCACCGGTCGGCCGGCGAGCAGCCCGGGCAGCTCGGCGGCCAGCAGCGCCTCCGCGGACAGGTTCACCGCCAGGTCGACGTCCTCGGGCAGCCGGTCGAGCACGGGCAGCGCGCACCGGACGGCGGCCAGTTCCAGCTCCACGCCGAGCCCCGCACGCCGCGCCAGGGCGAACCAGGCCTGCGGGCCGCCCGTGCCCTCCGGGAAGCGGGCGAGCGCCTCGTAGCCGACGACCACCCGCTCCGGCACGCGGAGCACCGGTTGCAGCGCGATGTCCGGCCCGCCGCGGTCCAGCACCGACCGGACCCGGTCGCGGGCCTCGTCGTCGTTCCGGCCGGCGGCCAGGCCGGCTTCGATCGAATCGGCCAGCAGATCGCCGAGCACCGCGAGGAACTCGGCGTCCCGGTCCTCCAGCCGGCCGTCCGCCGTCGAGCTCAGGCAGCACAGGCTGCCGTAGACGTCGCCGGCCCGGTTGCGCAGTGGCGTGCCCACGTACGACCCGATGTGCAGGTCGCGGGTCACCTGCAGCGCCGACGTGACGGGATGGGCGGCGGCGTCCGGGATGACCGGCGGCAGCTCCCCGGAGACCACCCGCCGGCAGTACGAGCCGGCGAGGCCCACCGCGGTACCGGGGTGCAGCTGCACACCGGGCAGCTCGCCGTCCACCGCGTCGAGGACGAAGGCGTCCTCGGTGAAGTGGGAGATCCAGGACAGCTGCATGCCGAGCCGTTCCCGGGCGAGCGCGAGCAGACGGACCGCGAAGGCGTTCTGCTCACCCTCGCGACCGGTGACCTGATCGTCGCGCACGGCGGTCCTCCGGAGACCTCGCGGTGCTGGCCGTCGGCCCGGCGGCGGACCGCGGCGAGGTGTCCCCCCGGACACCACAGCGTGCGATCCACGATAACCGGAGCGTCGCATCTCGGCCGGTTCACGGCGGCCTCATCGCCGTGGTGGTCGAATACGGCCATGACCTACGTCACCGTCGCCGGCCTCCGGACATGGCACGAGGTGACCGGTGACGGGCCGCCGGTGGTGCTGCTGCACGGCGCCTTCGCCGGCGCGTCGTCCTGGGGGGCGCAGACGCCGGCGCTGGCCGAGGCGGGCTACCGGGTGCACGTCCCGGAGCGGCGCGGGCACGCGCACACGCCGGACGTCGAGGGGCCGCTGACGTACCAGCTGATGGCCGACGACACGGTGGCGTACCTGGAGACCGTCGTGGGGCAGCGCGCGCACCTGGTGGGCTGGAGCGACGGCGCCGTGGTGGCCCTGCTGGTCGCCCGCGCACGGCCGGACCTGGTGGACCGGATGGTGCTCGTCGGGCAGTACTACAACTCGGCCGGCAAGGTCCCGGGCGGTCTGACCGAGGCCCTGCTGGCCGGCGGCGGCGACGCCCTGGCGTTCCTGCGGCAGGCCTACGACGAGGTGTCCCCGGACGGGCCGGACCACTTCACCGTCGTCTTCGACAAGACGGTGCACATGATCGCGACCGAGCCCGAGCTCGACCTGGCCACCCTCCGGTCGGTGACCGTGCCGACGCTGGTCCTGCAGGGGGACCGGGACGAGGTCACCGTCGCGCACAGCACCGCCGTCGTCGAGGCTATGCCGGACGCCCGGCTGGCCGTCCTTCCCGGGACGCACGCCCTGCCCGTGGAGAGCCCGGGAACGGTCAACCCCGTGCTGCTGCAGTTCCTCGGCGGGGGACCGCCCGCGCCGTTCTTCTAGGCACGCGAGCCAGGCCCGCCGGGCCTACGGGCGCCGGCGGGCCCGCCGGCTCAGAGCTTGGCGTCGGCCTCCGAGAGAGCCGCGTCGATCGCGGCCAGCCCCTCCCGGATCTCGTCCGCGGTGGAGATCAGCGGTGGCGCGACGTGGATCCGGTTGCCGGCCAGGAACGGCCACACCCCCCGCGCGCGGCACGCCGCGCCGATCTCCAGCATGGGCGCCAGGTCGGCACCAGCCGCGTTGAACGGCACCAGCGGCGTGCGGGTCTCGCGGTCGCGGACCAGTTCGATGGCCCAGAAAGCGCCCAGCCCGCGCACCTCACCGACCACCGGGTGCCGGTCGGCGAGCGCGGTGAGCTCCGGGGCGAACACCTCGGTCTCCAGGCGCCGGACGTGGCCCAGCACGTCGTCGCGCTCGATGACGCCGATGCTGGCGACCCCGGCCGCGCAGGCCAGCGGGTGGCCCGAGTACGTCAGCCCGCCGGGATAGGCCCGCTCGGCGAAGGTCTCGACGACCGCCGGTGGGATCACCACGCCACCCAGCGGCACGTACCCGGAGTTGACGCCCTTGGCGAAGGTGATCAGGTCGGGGGTGGCGCCGAACCGCTGGATCCCGAACCAGCTGCCCAGCCGCCCGAAGCCGACCATGACCTCGTCGGCCACCAGCAGGATGCCCCAGCGGTCGCAGAGCTCGCGGACGCCCTCGAGGTAGCCGGGCGGCGGGACCAGCACCCCATTGGTCCCGACCACGGTCTCCAGCACGATCGCCGCGACGGTGTGCGGTCCCTCGAACGTCACCACGTCCGACAGGTGCGCCAGCGCGCGCTCGGTCTCCTGCTCCGGGGACGTGGCGTGGAACGGCGAGCGGTACGGGTACGGGCCGGAGAAGTGCACTACCCCGGGGATGCCCGGCTCGGACCCCCAGCGGCGCGGTTCGCCGGTCAGCGTGATGGAGCCGGCCGTGGCCCCGTGGTACGAGCGGTAGGTGGACAGCACCTTGTGCCGGCCGGTGTGCAGCCGCGCCATCCGGAGGGCGTGCTCGTTGGCCTCGGTGCCGCCGTTGGTGAAGAAGACGTGCGAGAAGCCGGCGCCGGCGCGCTCGACGATCAGCCGGGCCAGGGTGCCGCGCACGTCGCTGGCGAAGGACGGCTGGATGGTGGCCAGCCGGTCCGCCTGCGTCTTGATCGCCGCCACCAGGTCCGGGTGCCCGTGGCCCAGGTTGAGGTTGACCAGCTGCGACCCGAAGTCCAGGTAGGAGCGTCCGGCGTCGTCGAAGAAGCGGACCCCCAGGCCGCCGGCCACGGGCACCGGGTCGATCCGCGACTGCGCCGACCACGAGTGGAACACGTGCCCGCGGTCGTCGGCGCGGGTGGCGGCGTCGGCGTCCGGGTCGGTGACCGGTGCGGTCACCGGGGGACGCCGCAGCACCGCGGCGATGTCGTCGGGCAGCCCGCGCGGGACCGCGCCGGCCACCTCGGGACCCGGGTGGCCGTCGCCGGTCTCGGTCAGCTGCGCGGTCATGCCACACCTCCGGTGGTTGTCGGATGGCGCGCACGACCGGCGCGCCGCACGGCCATCATCCCCCTCCGTGCATCCCCCTCCACGCGCGGACGGCGATGATGGGTGGGTGACCGTCGCCCGCCGGTGGTGCCTGGGCGCCGCTGCAGCCAGCTGGGTGTTGTGCATCGTCATGCAGCTGGTCGCCGGGGACGTGCTGCCGCCCGAGGTCTCGGTGTCCCAGTACGGGGTCGGGCCGCACGGCTGGCTGTTCACCCTGTGGGTGCTGTCCATCCTGGTGACGGCCGCGCTGGTGACGCTCCGGGCGGTACGGCGGCCGCGGTCCGCCGCCGTGCTGGTGGCAGCGGGCTCCGTCGGCGCGCTGGTCATGGGCTTCGTCCGCACCGATGCCGGCGGGCTGCAGCAGTCCCTCAACGCGAAGGTGCACATGGCCGGTGCCGTGGTGGCGCTGGCCCTGCTGCCGCTCGGGTTCTGGGTGCTGCTCGAGCAGTGCGGTCGCCGGCAGCGACGGGTCGGGCGGGCGCTGACCGCGGCCACCGCGGTCTCGCTGGTGCTGCTGGTCGTGTCGGCGCTCGGGGTGGACACCGCCGGGATCGGTGCGCAGCGGTCCTGGGCGCTGTGGCAGAGCGTCGGGGCGGTGCTGGAGATGGTGCTGATGGCGTACGGCGCCGCGGTGGTGCCCTTGCGCGACGGACGTGCCCGGCGCGGCGGCACCGGCCCTGGCGGGGCGGGTACGACTCCCGCAGGGGATCCGGCGGGGGGTCCGGCGGGGATTCGGCACGGCATCCGGCAGGGGATCGGGCAGGGCATCCGGCAGGGGATCGGGCAGGGCCGGCGCACACCGGCGACCGGGGCGGGCGGCGGCCGCGGCGGCGCCGGTCGCCCCGGCTGACGGAACCCTGCGTCCGCCGTTGTGAAAGACTCGTCAGGCACGGCACGGGACCGTCCATGGTCTGCGGCGACGTCGGCCGCCCCGCCGCGGGGTACCGGTACCCGCGGACGCCCGGTGTCGCGCAGCACCAGTTGCGCGGTCGCGACGGTCATCGCCGTGGCCGCGTCGAGCGCCTGAGCCAGACGCAGGAGGGACCATGTCCGAGCAGAGCACCACCACGCCGGTGTCCGACGGAGGCACCACGGCGGCGGTGTCCGAGCAGACCCCGCCGGTGCGGGCTGCCCAGCAGGGCTCGCCGGTCCGTGTCGTCCGCGCCCGCCGCCGGCCGCACGTGGTCGTCGTCGGTGGCGGTTTCGCCGGCCTGATGTGCATCAAGGCGCTGAGCAAGGCCGACGTGGACGTCACGCTGGTGGACCGGCACACCTACAACGCGTTCCAGCCCCTGCTGTACCAGGTGGCGACCGCGGGCCTGAACCCCGGCGACATCACCTACTTCCTGCGGGCCGCGCGGATGAAGCAGCGCAACGTCAGCTTCCGGCAGGGCGAGCTCGAGGAGCTCGACACCGACGAGCAGATCCTGCGGTTCCGCGACGGCGGCGAGATGGCGTACGACTACCTCGTCCTGTGCACCGGGGCCACCACGAACTACTTCGGGACCAAGGGTGCCCCGGAGAACACGATGGCCATCTACACCCGTGCCCAGGCGCTCGGCCTGCGGGACCGCATCTTCACCCAGCTCGAGCACGCCGCGGCGTCCGCGTCCGGTGAGGACCTGTCGATCGTCGTGGTGGGCGCCGGGCCGACCGGCGTCGAGATGGCGGGCGCCCTCGCCGAGCTCCGCAACGACGCCATGGCGTCCATCTACCCGGAGCTCGACCCGCGGCGCACGCACATCGTGCTGGTCGAGATGACGAACAAGGTTCTTGGGCCGTTCAACGAGCGGCTGCAGGTGTACGCGGCCAGCGCGCTGCGCGAGCGCGGCGTCGAGCTCAAGCTGAACACCTCGGTCAAAGAGGTGCGGCCGGACGGCGTCGAGTTCGGCAGCGGCGAGTTCCTCAAGGCGGGCGTGGTCATCTGGGCGACCGGCGTCACGGTGCCCAAGGTGGTCTCCCAGTGGGGTCTGCCGCAGGGCCGGGGCGGCCGGATCACCGTGGACGAGAACCTGCGGGTGATCGGATACAAGAACATCTTCGCCGCCGGTGACGTGTCGATCACCCCGGATCCCCTGCCGCAGCTGGCGACTCCCGCGCAGCAGCAGGGCCGGCACATCGGTCGGCAGATCTCCTCGTTGGTGATCGGCCGCCCGCTGCAGCCGTGGACCTACCACGACAAGGGCACCATGGCGACGGTCGGCCGCCGCGCGGCCGTCTGCGACATCCGGATCACCAAGAAGTACTCGCTGAAGCTGACCGGGACGCTGGCGTGGCTGACCTGGATGCTGCTGCACATCGTGCTGCTGCTGGGCAACCGCAACCGGCTCGCCACCTTCGTGAACCTGTTCACCAAGTACCTGGCGCCGTCGCGGCGGACGAACCCGATCGTCGGCGACGTCCCGGTCTTCGAACAGCGGGAACGGTCCTAGCGGCGGTGCGGGGCGGGCCGCGCAACGGCCTGCCCCGCCGCCCTCCGCCGCGTTACGGTGGAGCCGTGGACGGTACCGGCGCCGCGGTGGCGGGTTCCGCGTCCTGGTTGGACGCCGAGGAGCAGCGGGCCTGGCGTGCGCTCAGCGCCGTCCGGTCTCCGCTGGAGACGGCGCTGAACCGGCAGCTGTCCGCGGACTCGGGACTGAGCACCGCCGACTACGCCGTGCTGGTCGCGCTGTCCGAGGCGGACGGCCGGCGCCTGCGGGCCAGGGACCTGGTGCGGGCGGTCGGCTGGGAGAAGAGCCGGCTCTCGCACCAACTGCGCCGGATGGAGGGCCGCGGGCTGGTCAGCCGCAGCGGGTGCGAGACCGACGGCCGCGCGGCCTACGTCCAGCTGACCGACCAGGGCCTGCAGGCGATCCAGCAGGCGGCGCCCGGGCACGTGGCCACCGTGCGCCAGTTCGTCATCGACGCGCTGTCCCGGGACCAGCTGCGCCAGCTCGCCGAGATCGGCGAGGCCATCGCGGCCCGCCTCGGGTCCGAGCGGTGCCAGGCGGTGCTGATGGAGGAGATCGACGGCGGGTGCGGCGAGCCGGCCGCGTCGCCGTCCGCGCTCCTCGGCTGAGGCGCCTCCACGTCGGATCCCGCCGTCCGGGTCCGCCGTCCGCTTTGCGCTCCCCGCCGGCGTCCGGATCACCCGCCGCTCGCCCTGCGTCCGCGGCGGGCGCGCAACCGGACCGCCGTCTGCTTCCGTCCCGGTTCCGAGGAGGAGCCGATGGAAGCAGATCCGCGCGCACGTGGACGATCGACCGGGGTGCGGCCCGCACGGCCGGGCCGACGGAGGCTCTCCGTCCGCCTCGGGCCGGCGGTCGGCCTGGCCTGTTCCGTGCTCGCCGCCTGCTCCGTGCTCGCTGCCTGTGCGGGTGCCGCCCCCTCGGGTCCACTGCCGGGCACCGCCACCGTGGCGCTGGTCGACCGGTCGCAGCCTGTGGTGGCGGGCCCGTCGTCCTCCGGGGTGGTCGGCAGTGCTGCCGCGGTTTCGCCGGCACCCGCCGGGCCGGTCGCCGACGGGACGTGCGCGGCGAGCGTCCGCGCCTCGGCCCGCGACGGGTGGCCGCCGGTCGACGCCCGCGATCCGCACTGCCGCGAGGTCGAGCGCTGGCTCGACGCGGTCCTGGACCGGGTGCGCGTCCCGGACGGGTCGGTGCCGCTGCCGCGGTCGCCGCTGCGCGCGCTGGACCATCGGACCTCCACGACGGGCGGCCCGGCGGTGCTCGACCGGTCCCGGTGGTGGCGCGTCCCGCTCCTCGCCGCGACCGCGCAGGCATGGGTGCACGCGCACCTGCCCGCCGGCGCACGCGTGGGCTGGACCGACCTCACCCGGTCACCCGCAGCGTTCCAGGCCTGGCTCCCGGGCGGCGGCTGCCCCTGCCAGTGGCCGGAGGTGCAGGTGGTCGTGGTGCCCGCCGGTGGCGGCTCCGCGGTGCGGGTCGACGCCGACGCCCTGTGGGTCCCCAGCCGCACGGTCGCCGAGACCGTCGGCGACGACGTGGTGTCCGTGGACGTGGTGCGGAGCGAGCGCGGCGCCGTCCTCCGCCGGAGCCTGTCGGCGTCGGCCGCCCGGCCCGTCGCCCGGGCCCTGGACGCCCTGCCGGTCGGCGCACCGACCGTGGTGGCGGGTGGACCGTCCGAGGGTGACACCGGCGCAACCGCCCGGCTGGTGTTCCACCGGGCCGCGGGTCCGGCGGTCGACGTGCGGCTGGTCGTCGACGGTCCGGCGGCCGGCGCCTACGTCACCGTCGCAGGACGGGCGCAACCCTGGCTCGGTACCTACGGCACCGCGGATCCCCGGCCGCGCGACGTGGACCGCACCCTCCGCGCGGCGCTGGGCCTGCCGGCGCGCTGAGCCCGGCGGAGGCGGGTCGGGGTCGCGTCCGGGCGGCGCGGCGGAGGCCCGGCAGGGTCGGGTACGGCCCGGCGAGACCGGGCGGACGCCGGCGCCGGGCGCTGTCGGTGCCGGCTGCCATGCTCGGATCCCGGGCCGGAGACGCCGGCACCGGCGCCGAGGAGCCGAGATGACCCTGATCGCCCGTTTCGCCGTCGACCGGTTCGATGTCACCGCCCTCGAGGGGCTGGACGCCGCGTGGTTGGGAGCGCTGGTGTTCCACAAGACCTTCACCTCCGGCATCACCGGCACGGCCACCACGGCGTTCCTGTCCGCCGGCGAGGAGGGGTCGCGGTCCTACGTGGCCACCGAGCGGATCACCGGCACGACGGCGGACGGGCGCTCTGGTGCGGTGACCGTGCAGCACGGCGGCCTGGAATCGGATCCCGCGACGTGGTTCGGCCACATCGTGCCGTCCACCGGCACGGGGGACTGGGCCGGGTGGGCGGGACCGGCGCGCATCCGGCACGACGAGGACGGCGCGTACTTCGAGATCGACCTGTCCTGAGCCGGACCGCGGTCCAGCGCCGCCCGCGGCGGGGTGACCTCGCCGTGAGTGGTTACCGTAGGCAGGGACCGGCGCCAGAGAGTCCGGACCGACGATGGGAGATGTGATGGTCAAGGACGAGGGCACCGATCAGATCGACGACACGATCCCGGGCACCGAGTGGGATGCCGCCGACGGCGTGGCCGAGCAGCCGTCGGCCGGCGAGACGCTGGACGACCGCGGGCTCGCCGACCCGCTGGACGAGGGCTGGGTACCGCCCGACCGTCCGTCCCGGGTGGAGGTCCCGACGCAGAGCGAGGAAGAAGAGGGGGTGAGCCTGGACGACCGGCTGGCCGAGGAGGAGCCGGACGTCTCCGCCGACGACGGCAGCTCGCTGTTCGACGAGGACGGCGAGGAGGTCGGCGGCGCGCGGTCGGGCCGGCTCGTGCAGACGGACGAGGGTGCCTACCCCGACACCGACGACCTGCTGGTCGCCAGCGACGTGGGCATCGACGGCGCCGCGGCCAGCGCCGAGGAGGCCGCCGTGCACGTGATCGACGAAGAGGAGGGCTGAGCCCACGGCCGTCAGCCCCGCTGCGCAGCCCGCACCGCCGTCCGGTCCCACGGGGCCGGACGCCGCGGTGCGGGCCAGCGCACAGCGCGCATGGGACACCGCCGCAGCCCTGGCCGCAGCGGGACGGGACCGGCCGTCCGTCGTCGCCGACGTGCTGGACGTGGTCAGCCGCGACATCGACGACGAGGTGGCCCGGCAGGTGCCGCGCCGCGGGCGGGTCTTCCTGCTCGCGGTGGCGCAGGCGCTGGCCTGGGGTGTGCTGGCCGACGTCCTGCTCCTGCTGGTCGGTTCCACGGGGTGGCGCTCGATCCCTTGGCTCACCACCGCGCTGTGCGTCGTCGTCCTGCTGTGGTCGCTGGGTTTCGGCGTGGTCGCCGGCCGGAACCGGGTGCACGGCCGCCGCATCCGGGTCAGCCACGCGCAGCAGGAGATGTTCCGGCGCATCGCGTCGGGTGCCTGCCTGCAGGTCTGGGCGTCCCAGGTGCCCGGCCGCTGGCAGCCCTGCGGTCCGGAACCGGACGCCGGCCGTCCGGTCCAGTCCGCGGGGCGGGCCTGGCTGGACCGCTTCGGCGACGAGTTCGCCGACGTGGCGGTCACCGTCGCCAGCGGCTCCGCGAACCGGCTGGCACCGGTGCTGGCCGTGCCCGGTCCCGTCGCGGTGTTCGTGCCGGACGGCGCCGACGTCGACCCGTCCGCGGTGGCGCTCGCCGAGTCCGCCGGCGCCGGGATCTTCCTGGTCCGCGGGGCCCGGCTCGAGCCGGGGACCACCGCCGCCCGCGACGTCCTGGCCGCCTACCGCTCCGCCGCCAACACCCGGCCGCCGGTCGGGATCCTGCACGACGCGTGGAGGTCCGCGCACGCCGGTCGTTGACCGGTCCCGCGTCGACCGTCGCCGACCGGCGGTCGCGGGCGCGCCGACCGGTGGTCGCGGGGCGCGTCGACCGATGGCCCCCGGGTGTCGGTGGCCGGCCGTGTCAGCCCACCGGGACGCCCTGGTCGGCGAGGGTGACCCGGAGCAGCAGGCCGGCCTCGGGCCCCACCACGCCGTCGACCAGCTCGACGAACCGGCCGGTGAACCCCGGTCCGTGCGGCGGTTCCGGTGGCGGGTCGCCCAGGTGGTGCGCGATCTCGTGCAGCAGCACCAGCTCGCGGAGCGCCCAGCGCCCGGCCACGGGCACCGCGATGGTCGCCGACGCCCACTCGTAGTGTGCGCGCTGCTGCCCCCGCCGCTCCCGCACGCGCACCGGCAGCCCGGCCCGCGGCCAGCGGACCGTCACCCAGTTCAGCTGCAGCACGCCGTCCACGTACCGCTGCACGCCGGCGACGTCGCCGAAGTGGCGCTCCACCGGCACCGTCACCCGTGAGCCGGCCACCTCGACCACCGGGAACCCGGCGGACCGGTCGAAGATCCGGCCGACCAGGTGCTGCGCCTCGTACACCCGGCTGCGCCACCGGTCGACCGGAGCGGAGGCCGGGGTGGGCGGCTCAGCCACGGTCGAGTGCCGGCCGGCTGCCGCCCAGCTCCGGTTCGCTGCCGAGTCGCGCGCGGCGTCCGGCCCGGTCGCCGGCCCGCCGGGACTGGTCGGCCCTGGCGGCGGTCCGGCGCAGCCCGTCCCAGCTGCCGCGCGCCGTGGAATGGGCGCGGTAGTGGTCGGCCAGCTCCACGTCCTTGGCACGGAGCACTGGGGCGACGCCGGTGCCGGTGTCCGCCCGGACGGCCGCGGTCCGGGCCTGGTCCGTCGCCTCCCCGAGCCGGGCGGCGATCCGCGCCGCGAAGGCCTGCTGGAAGTTGATGCGCGCCGTGCTGGCGTGCACCGGCCGCACGTCCCGCACCAGTCGCGGCCCGCGCGCGGTGTGCACGCGCACCGTCCGCACCGACGACTCGGCGGCGTACCGGCCGGACTTCACGTACTCGTCGCAGCTGCGCACCATCTGCACCACCAGCGAGGCGTACAGCGCCTGGACCGCGTCGATGTCGGTGTCGAACCCGTAGGCGTACACCCGGGACGAGTTCCGGGCGATGTCGCACGTCACGCTGTTCGCCTGGGCGATCGCCAGGAACAGCTGGACGTGGGTGCGCAGCCCGCGCCGGCCCGGCTCGCCGATCTCCACGGTGCGCTGCACCGGCACCGGGCGGCGTTCGCGCGCCGCGGTGTGCGCGCGGGCGACCGCCAGGTCCACCGACGTGGTGGTGGCCAGCCGCTGCGCGGCCTGCAGGTAGGCGTCGGCCTCGTGCTCGTTGTCGGTGGACTCGGCCTTGCGCAGCAGCAGGGCGATGCGGCTGAGGGTGTCGCTCACGCCCCGATGCTAGGTCGGCCCGCCGACAGCCGACCTCCGCCGACCCGCCGACAGCTGGTCGACGCCGGCCCGTCGACGGCTGGTCCGAGCCGGCCCGCCGCGGCCGGCCTCCGCCGACCCGCCGATGCGGGCGCCCGGACCGGGCTCAGACCCCGTACTCGACCGGGACGGCGCCGCGGGCGACCGCGGCCACCAGCGCGGCATGGTCGGCCTCGGTCTGGTCTGCGTACGCCCGCGCGAACCGGGTCATAGCCAGGTCGAGGGTGTCCGAGCGCCCGACGTAGCCGGAGATCATCGACGCGCCGCTGGTCCTGGCGTGGCCCTTGGCCAGCAGGTGGCCGACCACCCCTGAATAGTCGGTCAGCGCGGCGGCGTCGATGTGGTCCAGCGCGAGGGTGCCCTTCATGTTGCGGAACTGCCGGACGTAGTACTGCCGGCCGTCCACCGCCGTCCACCCCAGCAGGGGATCGGAGACCGTCTGCAGCGCCTGCTGGTACTCGACCACCCGCTGCCCCTGGTGCGCGTGCCACGCCGAGTCGCCGTGCACGTGCCGGGCCAGCACCGACCGTCGTGCCTGCTTGAGCTGGAGGAAGACGACGTCGTCGGGGCTGCTGCCCTCCAGCAGCGCCACGTAGGCGCGGAGCCCGACGCTGCCGACGCCGACCACCTTGTGCGCGATGTCGACCAGCGTGTAACCCCCGAGCACCCGCCGCCAGTGCGGCGCCAGGGTGGCCAGGTAGTCGTCCAGTCCCGCCGCGAGCAGCTCGCGCTCCTCGTCCGGGACCCGGGTGATGACCGGCGGCTGCTCGACGATCCGCCGCCCGCCGGCGTGCTCGGTGGTGAAGCGCGGCAGCGCGCGATCACTGGTCCGCTGGCGTGCCCGGCCGGCGGCGCGCTCGATCTCCGCACGCAGCGACGCCTGGCTGGTGCCGGCGGCGAGCCGGGTGACGTCCAACCGCTGGTAGGACCGGGACAGCAACGGCTGCTCCGCCAGGTAGCGGACCTCGTCGCGGTAGGACCGGACGCAGTTCGCGACGGCGTCCGCGCACTGCTGCTCGCCGAAGCCGTTCTGCCGGCCCGCGACGTGGATGCTCGCGGCCAGCCGGCGCAGGTCCCACTCCCAGCCGCCCGGGTGGGCCTCGTCGAAGTCGTTGAGGTCGATCACCAGGTCGCGTTCCGGCGAGGCGTAGAAACCGAAGTTGCCCAGGTGCGCGTCGCCGCAGGTGACCGGGGTGATACCGGTCCTGGGCAGCCGGGCCAGGTCCTCGGCCATGACGACGGCCGTGCCGCGGAGGAACCCGTACGGGGAGGCCACCATGCGCCCTACCCGGAGCGGGACCAGCCAGTCGACGCGGCCCTGGTGGGACTCCTCGATCAGGTCGACCGGGTCGGCCCGGTCGGCGGGCGGCTCCCAGCGGCCGAGCTCGGACCGCGGGACCCGCCGGCGCAGTTCCCGGCCGAGCCGGTAACGCTCGGCCCGCGACGTCGGCCGCCGGCGCAGCGAGGCGAAGGACTGGCTGTCGGCCTCGGCCAGGACGACGTGACCGCGCGGCGCGGGCGGGCTCTCCACGGGGGGAGCCTACGGCCGGCGCCGGTGCCCGTCCGCCGGGCGGGTCGGGGCGTCGTCAGTCCAGCTCGATGGTGAAGTCCCAGATGGCCAGCACCCGCCGGCCGTGCCGCCACGTCAGGGCCGCCGAGCCGCTGTCGAACTCGCCCTGGACGGCCAGCCGCGCCGTGCCGCCGGGACCGGCCGACACGCGAGCGGGTCCCCGCGGCGTCAGCCGCACCGCGGTGCCGAGCTCGTCGCGGGCGGAGAGCTCGCCGGCCGCGACGGCGAGCGTCCCCGACCGCACCTGCACCTGCAGGGTGAAGACGCCGACGGCCCGGGCGCCGGGTCCGACGGTCGGCGCCGGGGTCGCCGCCCCGGACGGTCGGTCCGGGAGCTGCTCGGGTCCGAGCGCGGTCACCACCGCGTCGACACCGCCGATCCGCACGCGGACCGGTGCTCCCATGGCGAGCAGCTGCGGATGCCCGGGGACCGCGGTCGGGGTCGGGTCCTCGGTGCCGGCCGAGGGGATCGGCACGGCTCCGAGCGACCGGACGACCGCGGACGGATCGGGGCCGCCGTTGGTCGTCGGCGTCGGGCCTGCGGCGGACGGCGAGACGGGCAGCGGACCTGCCGATGTCGCCGGCCCCGCCGGGGAGCCGGCGGGGACCGACGAGCCCGCGCCGCCGGCGGGTGCCGGAGCACTGCCGCCGGTCGGCGCCGACGCCGACCCGGTCGTCGACACGGCGCCGGACAGCGTCGACGCGGGGTCGGACGGCGGGGACACGGCGCCGGAAGGCGGTGACACGGCGCCGGTGCATCCGGCGACCGCCAGCACGACCGCGACGGCCGCCGCGGCCGCGATCGCCCCTGCCGCCGAGAGCCGGGGTCGGCCGGCGGCCCCGACCGGCGCGGGCGGACCGTCCACCGACCGGGTGCCCGGCGCGGGCGCGGTCAGTGGCCCAGCACCGGGACGGCCGCGCGACGCACGACCGGCGTCACCGCCTCACCCGGGGTGGCGGTCGCCGGGTACACCGAGCTGCCGCTGGGCGACGGCCGCAGTGCGCGGCCGGCGGCGTTGTTGTAGACGTCCGGGCCGAACGGCCGCAGGCCGTCCATGCCGGCGTACCCCAGGTGCCCGCGGCCGTCCGTGCCGCCGCTGGTCACGCCGAAGAGGTCCTCCATCGACCGCAGCCAGCTGTAGTGGTTGTACGGCTGGTCGCTGACGGAGCCCGGGGTGATGAACCGGGAGATGAACACGGCGCCGGTGATGCCGCCGCCCGGGGTGGTGTCCTGGCCGAACGCCTGGTGCCCCGGCTGCGTGGTGTTGGGACCGGGCAGCTCGTTGCAGCAGGCGACCACCGACTGCGCGGTGTCGGTCGGCACGTTCAGCGTGGGATCGGAGTTGCCGGTGTAGTCGGCGATCGAGTTGCCGTACATCTTGTAGGGCGGGAAGGCTTCGTCGAAGACGATCTGGATCATGCCGTCCGCCTGGAAGGCCGGCGACGCCATGATGATCGGGATCCACTTCTTCAGGAACAGGTCCGCGGCGTAGAGGCCGCCCTGGTGGTTGTTCGGGTCGCCGGAGAGGTTGTCGCCCTTGCAGGTGGCGTCGTGGGCGTTGTTGCAGTTGTTCGGCGTGATCCAGGAGAACGTCGGGGTGGTCCGGATGGACTGCAGATCCTTGGCCAGGCCCGGGATCGCACGCCGGTGGTAGCGCGCGCCGAACCCGTCCAGCGGCACCACGTTGGCGCAGTCGGCGGGGTTGTCGAGCACCGAGTGGAAGAACGCCGCCGGGTTGTGCTTGACGACGTACTGGTCCTTGGGGTCGGCACTGCCCGGGTCGACGACGCCGTTGCCGGCGGGGTCACCCGGGATGCCGCAGTTGTAGACCTCTTCGCGGTACGGGATGTCGCCCATGCTCTGGGCGTAGACCTTCCAGCTCTTGTGGACCTGGTCGAGCTGGTTGAACAGGGTCTTCACCGACGCGGGGTAGACGCAGCCGGTGCGGGCGTAGACCTGCCCGTCGGGGGCGGGGAACCCGGGTTGGACGTCCTTGAACTGCGGGCAGTCGTCCTGCAGGTCCGGCGCCGGCGACTGGCCGGCGATGAGCGAGATGTAGTTGTCCAGGCTGTAGTGACCGGTGCCGTAGTACTGCCGCAGCAGCAGGCCGTAGCTGGGCAGCGTCTTCCACAGGTAGTCGTTCTGGTTCAGCCCGGTGAACGTCGACTCGTACGACTTGTTCTCCAGGATGATCGTCCAGACGTGGCCGATCTTCGGTGGCGCGTACGCCGCAGCCGCATGCACCGGCGGGGCCGCAGCCGGGGACGCGGCGGGCGACGCGGCGGCTCCCACGGGCGGTCCGGCATCGGCGGGCACTGCGGTGAGCAGGCCTGCCGCCGCCACGGCGACCACGGTGAGCAGGCGGCGGCCGCGAGCTCGATGACCAGACATGTCGTCCTCCGGTCCACGCAGGAGGGGCGCCGGTGGGACGCCGGCGACCCGGGAGCGCGCTGTGCGCCTGCTGAGTGTGGCACGGGGTGCCTAGCGGCGCGAAAGAGGGTGTGCCGTCGGGTGTGGGCGCGCGGACGGCGGGGAACAACCCCGGCGGGACGGGTACGGCCGGTGCACGCGAGGTGCGACGGCGTTCAGAGATCGGCCGGCGTCAGCGTGGACGCCCTGGCTGATGAGGGACGTCGGGTAGCTCGCCGCCGGCCGACCCGTCCCTGGCGACCGGGGTCAGCGGACCCGGTGACAGAGCAGGCCGGTCCGGACGTCCGCGTAGCGGCCGTGCGGGCCGCGATCGAGAGGGTCCTTGGTGAGCGACACCCTTCCCACCCGTCCCGTTCCCCGTCTCGGCCGGTCCGTGTCCGTTGTCGGGCTCGGTTGCTGGCAGCTCGGCGCCGACTGGGGCGAGGTCTCCGAGTCCGACGCGCTCGCCGTGCTCGAGGCCGCCGCCGACTCCGGGGTGACGTTCTTCGACACCGCCGACGTCTACGGCGACGGACGCAGCGAGCAGCTGATCGAGACCTTCCGGGAGGCCGGGAACACCGACGTCCTGGTCGCCACCAAGATCGGCCGCCGGGCCGACCCGTTCGCCGCGGAGACCTACACCGAGGACAACATCCGCGCCTGGGTCGACCGGTCGCGCCGCAACCTGCGGATGGACCGCCTGGACCTGGTGCAGCTGCACTGCCCCCCGGAGGCCGTCTTCCACGACGACCGGGTCTTCGACGTGCTCGACCGGCTGGTGGAGGAGGGTGCGCTGGCCGCCTACGGCGTGTCGGTCGAGACGGCGGACCAGGCGCTGGCCGCGATCGCCCGGCCGCACGTGGCGACCGTGCAGATCATCCTGAACCTGTTCCGCCGCAAGCCGTTGGACCGGGTGCTGCCGGCGGCCGCGGAGGCCGGCGTCGGGATCATCGCCCGGGTGCCGCTGGCCAGCGGCCTGCTGTCCGGCCGGTACACCCGGACGACCGAGTTCGCCGAGAACGACCACCGCGCCTTCAACCGCTCCGGGGAGGCCTTCGACGTGGGCGAGACCTTCTCCGGCGTCGACTACGAGACCGGCCTGGCCGCGGTGGACGAGCTCCGCCCCGCGGTGCCCGAGGGCTGGACGCTGCCGGAGGCGGCACTGGCCTGGATCATCGACCAGCCGGGGGTGAGCACCGTCATCCCCGGGGCGCGCAACGCCGACCAGGCGCGGCGCAATGCCGCGGCCGGTCGTCGGGGTGCCCCGGGAGCCGCCTTCGAGGACGTGGCCCGCCGGGTCTACGACGAGAAGTTGCGGGCGGCGATCCACCCGCGCTGGTAGGCCTGGGCGGCACGTGCGCGGAACGGCAGGGGTCACCGCAGGGGTGGTCCACGTGCTGGTTCCGTAGGGTGCGCCCCTCGCCTGCCGCCGCGGTGGGCCGGGTGGTCACCGGGTCCGGTACACGGCGGACAGCCAGATCACCACGGCGAGCAGGACGAGCACCGCACCCGGCACGGCGAGCGACCACGCGCGCTCGAGGACGCCGGCGACCAGTGCGCCGGCTCCGCCGGCGGCGCCCACGGTCAGCAGGATGCTGGGCGGCCGCCACCGGGGCGTCCCGGGCTGCAGGTCGCCGTTCCGGTCGCCGTCCGCCGGAGGTCGCACGCTCACCCGGTCACCTCAGCGCGCCCGACCCTCGCGCAGTTGAGCGACGAGCTTCTCGATGCGGCGGTCGCGGGTCGCCTCGGTCTTGGCGCCGGTCACCTGGTCGGCGAACCAGCGGCGCTGGCTGGGGGACACGGTGCGGAAGAAGCGGTCCGCCTCCGGGTCCGCAGTCAGCGCCGCGGCCAGCGCTTCCGGCACCTGCACCTCGCGTGGTGCCGCGTCCAGCTCGAGCTGGACGGTGACCTCGTCACCGGCCGCGACGCCTGCAGCGGAACGGTTCTCGGCCGAGAGCGGGATCATCACGCGCCCGCCCATGGACCCCAGGGTCAGTTGGAAGCGGTGCGGGCCGATGGTCACCGCGACCGCGGGCCGCCGGCCACCACCGAGCGCGGTGACGACCTCCTCGGGGACCGGGATGCCGGTGGCGCTGCGACCGCTGGGCTCGACGGTGGCCGTGAAGTGCATGGCGCAGAGTATGGCGGCCGGGGGCCGGCCGGGCCGCCAGGCGAGGGCCGGATCGCGTGTCGTCCGGGGACGGCCCCCGGGCGCGGCTACTGCAGGTCGACCGCCTCGCCGGGGTCGGGCACGCCCTCGCGCTCGTCCCGGTCCGCCCACTGCAGCAGGGGGTCGATCCGGAACACGGCCTCGTCGATGCCGGCGTGCAGGTCGCCCAGGGCCGCGAACCGCGCCGGCACCGTGGCGATGGTGAAGTCGTCCGGGTGGACGTCGTCGACCTCGTCCCACCGCACGGGCGTCGAGACGGTGCCGCGCGGGTTGCCGCGCACCGAGTACGCGGCGGCGATGGTGTGGTCGCGGGTGTTCTGGTTGTAGTCGACGAACAGCTTGGCCGGGTCCCGGTCCTTGCGCCACCAGGTGGTGGTGACCTCGTCCGGCGCCCGCCGCTCCACCTCGCGGGCGAACGCCAGGGCGGCCCGGCGCACCTCCTGGAAACCCCACCGCGGCTCGATGCGGACGTAGACGTGCAACCCGCGACCACCGGAGGTCTTCGGGAACCCGGTCGCCCCGAGCTCGTCGAGCACCTCGTGCACCACGTGCGCGACCCGCTGGACCCGGCTCCAGTCGCAGTCCGGCATCGGGTCCAGGTCGATGCGCCACTCGTCGGGACGCTCGGTGTCCGCGCGCCGGGAGTTCCAGGGGTGGAACTCCACGGTCGACATCTGCACCGCCCAGACGACGCTCGCCAGTTCGGTGACGCACAGCTCGTCCGCCGTCCGCCGGTAGCGGGGGAAGAACACCCGGACCGTCTGCACCCAGTCCGGTGCGCCGGCGGGAAGCCGCTTCTGGTGGACCTTCTCGCCGCTCACCCCCTCCGGGAAGCGGTGCAGCATGCACGGCCGCTCGCGCAGCGCGGTGACGATGCCCGGGCCGACCGACAGGTAGTACCGGACCAGGTCGAGCTTGGTCTCCCCGCGCTCGGGGAAGTACACCCGGTCCGGATTGCTCACCCGGACCGTGCGGTCGCCGACCGGCAGCTCGATCGCCGGGGTCCTGCCGGTCGTGGCTGCCATCCCGCCGACGCTAGCGGTCGCCGCGTCAGTCGGGTAGCAGCGGCATGGCGAGTCCGGGATCCCGGCCGAGCAGCACGGCCCGGGTGAGCGCCGCGCGGCCGAACCGCTCGCGCACCGCGTCCAGGGCGCCGTCCAGCGCCTGCGGCGGGACCGCGTCGAACGGCAGCTCGGGCTGGCCGGTGGCGGCGCCGTCGGTGTCCAGGCCGCTGACCCCGACGCCGATGAGGGTCAGCCCGCCCCGGTCGGCGACCAGCGGCGCCGCCTCGGCCAGCAGCCGCCGGGCCTCGCGCAGCACCGGGGCGGTCAGCGCGGTGGGGGAGCGCAGGCTCCGCGACCGGGTGGCGCGCGTCCAGTCGTCGAAGCGCATCCGGACGGTGACGGTGCGGCCCTGCCGGCCGGCGTCTCGCAGGCGCCGGGTCACCCGCTCGACCAGGCCGATCAGTGCCGCGTCGACGTCCGCCGGCTGGTGCCGGCCGCGACCGAGGGCGCGCTGGGCACCGACCGAGCTGCGCCGCCGCCCCGGCCGCACCCGCCGGGGATCCCGGCCATCGGCGAGGGCGCACAGATGGTGCCCGGCGGCCGGGCCGAGCAGGCTGACCACCGTCGGCTCGCCGGCCGCGGCCAGCTGGGCGACGGTGCGGATGCCGAACTCGGCCAGCCTCGCCGTGGTGACCTTGCCCACACCCCAGAGCGCCTCGACCGGCAGCGGGTGCAGGAACTGGCGCTCCGCACCGGCGGGCACCAGCAGCAGGCCGTCGGGCTTGGCCTGCCGGCTGGCGACCTTGGCCAGGAACTTGCTGGCGGCGACGCCCACGGTGATCGGCAGCCCGACCTCCTCGCGAACCCGTCGCCGCAGCCGGACGCCGATCGAGACCGGGTCGCCCGCCGCGCGTCTCAGCCCGGACACGTCCAGGAAGGCTTCGTCGATCGACAGCGCCTCCACCACCGGGCTGGTCTCGTCGAACACCCGGAACACGTCGCGGCTCGCCGCCGAGTAGGCCGCCATGCGCGGCGGCACGACGACCAGCCCGGGGCACAGGGCCCGGGCCAGCCGTCCGGACATCGCCGTGCGTACCCCGTACGCCCTCGCCTGGTAACTCGCCGCAAGCACCACTCCGCCACCCACCGCGACGGGCCGGTCCCGCAGGGCCGGGTCGTCCCGCTGCTCGACCGAGGCGAAGAACGAGTCGAGATCCGCGTGGAGGATGGAGGCGGAACCGGACACGAACACATGTTCGCACAAGTGCCGCTGGCCTGCGACGACCCGTCGTGGCTTTTCGCGGCCGGCACTCGATTCGGCGATCCAGGACGTCGCAGGACCATGATCGTTCAATAACGGAAGGGTTTACTTCTTATAACGAGCCGGTATACGGTCCCGGCCGGCACCACAACGGTTTCACATCGACCGGGTGTCGTCCAACCCCATCGGCGAGGAGGCGGCCACGGCCAGTCACCGAACGTCCACATCCACCCTGCGACGGACAGCGTTCGTCGCGGCGGTTCTTGCCTCGACGCTCCTGGTGTCCGGCCAGCTGGCCACGGCAGGTGCGGCCGCCCCGGCCGCGGCCGTCCCGCAGGCCGTCCCGGTCGTCGCGCCGCAGGCAGTGCCCGCCGCCGTGCCCGCTGCCGTGCCCGTCGCCGTGCAGGCCGCCGTGCCCGCCGCGGTGGCGCCGGCGGCCGCCGCGGTCGGCGGCCGGTTGACCCGGGTGGTGCAGCTGGCCAAGCAGCAGGTGGCTGCAGGCATCCCGTACCTGTACGCAGGCGGTCACGGCGCCCGGCCCGCGCCGCTCGGCAGCCGGGTGGACTGCTCCGGCCTGGTCCGCGAGCTCTACTACGCCGCGTTCGGCGTCGACATCGGCGGCGGCAGCGGCGATTCCAGCGTCCGGCTGTCCGGTCACTTCACCAGGACGTCGCACCCGGTGCCCGGCGACGTCGCCCTGTTCGGCAACAACAACTCCGCCCCGGCGTTCCACGCGGCGATCTACGTCAGCGGTTCGGGACGCGACGTGACCCTGATCGGCGCGCCGCAGACCGGCGAGTTGATCAAGTACCAGTACGCCCGCAGCGCGTACTGGTGGAACACTGCGATGGGCTACTGGCACTTCAATGGCGCCACCGCCGCGGACTCCGCTCCGCCGGTGGCCGCGGCGCCGCCGGTCCGCAAGGTCGTCGGCCACCTGGACGTGGTCCGCACCGGCACCCAGTCGATCACCGTCAAGGGCTGGACGGCGGACCTGTACGCGCCGCGGACGTCCAGCACGGTGCAGCTGGTGGTCGACGGCCGGAACCGCGGCCGGGTGGCGGCCAACAAGGCCCGCCCCGACGTCAACCGCAACGCCGGACTGCCTGGAGCACACGGCTTCCAGGCGACGACGGCGGCCGCGCCGGGTGCCCACCGGGTGTGCATCATCGGCATGCGCCTGCACTCCCGCAGCCGCAGCACCCAGCTCGGATGCGTCACGGTGACGGTGGCCAAGCCGCAGGGACGCGGGTCGGCGAGCGTCGTCGGCGCCGCCCGCAAGGTGTCGGTGGGCGGCTGGACCGTCGACCCGATCGCCAGCAGCAGCCTGGTCCGGCTGCGGATCACCGACGGCGGCCGGCTGGTCGCCGCGCCGGTGACCAACCGGGCGAACGCCACCGTCAACCGGATCCTGCGCGTGCGGGGCACCCACGGGTTCGCGGTGAGCTTCGCGGCGACGCCCGGCGTGCACCGCGTCTGCACGGTGGCGCTGCCCAACAACGCGCAGTCCGCCGGCACCTCGCTGGGGTGCCGCTCGGTGCGGGTGAGCGGCTGACCCACCGGGTCGGGGGTCCGACGGTCGGCGACGCACGCGTCGCCGGCCGTCGGCGTCCCCGGGGGCAGGGTGGTGCGCCCCGTCCCCGGGGCAGGGCACTCCACCCCGTCCCCGGGACAGCGTGCTGTGACGGCCGGCGCCGGACCGGTCAGGGCGCCGGTCGGGGACCGGTCAGATCGCACCGGCCAGCCGGCCCCGCCCCCCGGATCCGCCCGTCAGACCACGAGCGCCGGCTCGTCCGGGGACGCGAGGGACAGGGTGGCCGAGACGATGGCGGGCGAGCGGGTCAGCCGAGCCTCGAGCGCGCGCAGCCGGACGGCGGTGCGATGCTCGACGTCGTCGCCGCGGAGGTCGACATCGGCCACCAGGTTGAGCATCCGGGGGCCGACCACCTCGAGCCGCAGGAAGGTCACCCGGTCCACCTCCGGCAGCCGCAGCAGCGCGGCCACGGTCGCCGCCCGCACGCGCTCGTCGGCCTCCTGACCGACCAGGAACCGCCGGTTGCGGTTGATCAGCACGACGGCCACCACGCCCAGTACCAATCCGACCAGGATCGAGCCGATGGCGTCCGGCACGCTCGACCCGGTGATCTCGTGCGCGGCCAGGGCGCCGGCGGCGATGAGCAGGCCGACGAGCGCCGCCGAGTCCTCGGCGAACACCGCCCGCAGCGTCGGGTCGGACGTGGCCAGCACGTGGTCGAGCAGGTCACGGTCCAGCGCCGCGGCCTCCTTGCGGGCCTGCCGCACCGACTGCAGGAACGACGTCCCCTCGAGCACGAACGACAGCGCCAGCACGATGTACCCGACGAGGAAGTCCTGCGCCGGTTCCGGATTGCGCAGCTCGGTGATGCCGTGGGTGACCGACACCGCCGCACCGGCGACGAACAGACCGAGGGCCGCGAACAGCGACCAGACGTAGGCCTCCCGCCCGTAACCGCTGGGGTGGGTGGCGTCCGGGCGGCGGGCCGATCGCCGCTCGGCGATCACCAGGAACACCTCGTTGCCGGTGTCCGCCCAGGAGTGCGCGGCCTCGGCGAGCATCGAGGCGGACGCCGTGATCGCCGCCGCGACCGACTTGGCCAGCGCGACCAGGAGGTTGGCGCCGAACGCCACCAGCACGGTGACGAAGCTGCCGCCGTGGCTGCCGGCCAGCGGCCGGGATCCGTCGGTGCCCTGCTCGACGAACGCGGACAGGTCCTCGGGTGACTGGGGGAGTCGGATGGTGTCCCGGGTCACCGGGACCTCGGGCGGGCGAGCGTCGGTCATGACCGGTGCTGTTCCCCTCGACGGACTCCGGACACCGACGACGGGTGCCTGCGGCGCAGACCCCGTCGGGCCCTGCGCCCGATCCCGTCACCGGCACCCGGGTGCGGCTCCCGGGTCCGGTGCCGGGCGCCGAAGTCAGGCGTGCCGGGTGATCGCCCGGACCTCCGTCCAGGATTCGGCGAAGTGCGGGTGCAGCGGCAGCGCGGTCACCTCGTCGATCGGCAGCCAGCGCAGCTCGGCGCCCTCCCAGTTCGGCCGCAGGCGGAGCGGCCGCAGCCAGGACGCCACGACCGTGACGTAGGACCAGCCGCCGTGGTCGTCGACGTGGCTGCCCACCGGCCGCACGTCCGCCGGGCGGATGCCGGCCTCCTCGCCCGCCTCGCGGAGCGCGGCCTGCTCGGGGCTCTCGTGGCTGTCCCGGGCCCCGCCCGGCACGCTCCAGGTCCCGGGATGCGCGACGGCGTCGGAGCGGTGCTGCAGCAGCACCGACCCGTCCCGATGGACGAGCAGCCCGGCGGCGCCGAACCGGCCCCAGTGACGGTGCCCCAGCGAGCACCGCACCCAGCCGTCACCGTCGTGGTCCACCCGTGCCGCCCGTCCGTCCGTGCCCGTCCCGGGCCTCCGTGCCGTCCCGCCGGGAGGGCGGTACCCCGCACGCCGGCAGGCATCCGTCCCTGCGCCCCGGCCGGTCGCCGACGGTACGCGGGGGGCCGACCGGCACGATGGTGCGGTGGCGGACGGCGCGGCGGTGGGCACGGTCCCGGCACCGTTCGACCTGTCCGGCCGGGTGGCCGTGGTGACCGGGGCCGGGAGCCCGTCCGGTATCGGCCTGGCGACCGCCCGCCTGCTGTCTCGGCTCGGCGCGGCGGTGCTCGTCACCGGGACCACCGGCCGCATCCACGACCGGGCGGCGGAGCTCGCCACCGCCGGGCACGACGTCGGCGCGGTGGTCGCGGACCTGACCGGCCCGGACGGCGCCGACCGGGTCGCGGCGGCCGCCCGGGACCGCTGGGGCCGGGTGGACGTGCTGGTGAACAACGCCGGGATGGTGTCCGCGGCGTCGCCGGAACCGGAGGACGGGCCGCTGTCCGAGGTCACGCCGGCGGTGTGGCGGGCCGGGCTGGCCCGGAACCTGGACACCGCCTACCTGGTCACCCGTGCGGTGCTGCCGCTGCTGACCGCGCCCGGTGGCCGGATCGTCCTGGTGTCCAGCGTGACCGGACCGGTGATGGCCATGCGCGACGACCCGGTGTACGCGGCCGCCAAGGCCGGCCTCACCGGCCTGGCCAGGGCGCTGGCGGTCGACCTGGGTCCCCGGGGTGTGACCGTCAACGCGGTGGCCCCGGGCTGGATCGCCACCGGGTCCCAGACGGCCGACGAGGCGCGCCAGGGCCGGCACACCCCGCTCGGCCGCAGCGGGACCGCCGACGAGGTCGCCGCCGTGATCGTGTTCCTGGCGTCGCCCGGCGCCGGCTACCTGACCGGGCAGACGGTGGTGGTCGACGGCGGCAACTCCGTCGCCGAGCAGCGGGCCTGACCGATCGGCAGGCTCGGCAGGAACCGACAGGCGGGGGGCAGCCGGCAGGAACCGGCCGCAGGGTCGGCCGGCCGGAACCGGCCGGGTCGGTCAGGACGGCCAGAGCAGCTCGCGGAAACCGGCGACCCGGGCGGCGGTCGCCCGCAGGGCGGCGTGGGCCCGCGGATCCGGCTCCCACGACTCGCCGGTGGTCGGCTGGAACACCTGGTCCGGCGGGATGTCCTCGACGGCCGCCCAGGCCAGCAGGGCCAGCCCGGTCGAGGTCGCGGTGGCCGGGTCGGGCAGCGCGGTGCGCCGGCCGACGGCGTCGGTCAGCAGTTGCACCCACCGCGGTTCCTGCACGAACCCGCCGGACAGCCGCACCTCGCCGGCCGGGCCGGCGACGGCGGTGACCGCGTCGGCGAGCTCGACGGCCGCGGCGGCCACCCCGGTGAGCGTGGCCCTGGCCACGTCGGCCGGGCCGTGGTGGGCCGCCAGACCCACCAGTGCCGCCCGGAGGTCGGACCGCCACACCGGGGCCCGCTCGCCGTGCAGGTACGGCACGAAGACCAGCTCCGGATCGGCCGGTACCGAGAAACCGGCGGCGAGCGTGCCGGCCAGCGAGCTGCCGGCGGCCCAGGTGCCCTGCAACCAGGTGAGGACGTTGCCGCCGTTGCTGCCGGCGCCGCCGGCCACCCACCGGTCCGGGGTGACCGGGTAACACCACACCCGGCGGGACGGGTCGACCGCCCGGTGCCCGAGCCCGGCGCGGTAGGCGATGCTGGTGCCGATCGTGCAGCTGGCGATGCCGGACTCGAATCCGGCGGCGCCGATCTGGGTCAGCGGCCCGTCCATCCCGCCGAGCACCACCGGCAGCCCGCCCGGCAGGCCGAGCCGGTCGGCGGCGCCCGCGCCCAGCGGGGCCTGGTCGGTCGCGGCGCGGACCGCGGGCAGCATCTCGGCGTCGACCTGCAGCCGGTCGGTGAGCGCGGCGTCCCACTCCCACCTCTCGCTGTCGAACAGGCCGGTGGCGGCGGCCGTCATGGGGTCCGTCCAGCACCGGCCGGTCCAGCGCCGGAACACCTCGTCCTTGACGCCGAGCAGGGCGGCCGCCCGCGGCAGGCCGGCGTCCCGGGCCCACCGGATCTTCGCCGGCCAGTAGCTGGCGTCCGGGGGGCAGACGGTGCGCCGGTAGGCGTCGACGAGCTCGGGGGTCAGCTGCAGCCCCGCCCGGTGCGCCCGGGTGTCCGACCAGAGCACGACGGTGCCGCCACCGTCAGAACCGCCCGCCCCGCCGTCCCCGGCGTCGGTGCCGTCGGTGCCGTCGGTGCCGGCCCGTTCCTCCGGGGCCGGCCCGGTGCCGGACCGGGCCGGCAGCACCAGGCTGCTCGCGGTGCCGGACGCGGCCAGCGCGCGGACGCGCACCCCGGGCGCCGCGGCGACCCGGCGCACCGCGGCGTCGACGGCGGCGACCACCTCGGTCAGATCCTGGGTGGAGGCGCCGTCCGCGCCGACCCGGGTGGCGACCTCCAGGCCGGCCTCCGCCACGGTCCGCAGGGCCCGGTCGTGCGCCCGGGCCCGCACACCACCGGAACCGATGTCCACCGACACCACGCAGTCCCGCATCGAGGCCACCCTGCTCACCATCCCTGCCGCGCCAGTGCGGCGCTGTTGCGATAGGCCAGCGCGAGCACCGTCAGCACGGGGTTCACGCCGCCGTTGGTCACGTGCAGCGAGGCGTCCATGACCCACAGACCCGGGTGGCCGTGCACCCGGCCGTGGGGGTCGGTGACGGACGTGCCGGGGTCGGTGCCCATGCGGGCGGTGCCGGCCTGGTGCTGCCCGGCGGACAGCCCGGCGGGCGGCGGCGGGCTCCATACCGCGTCGGCGCCGCTGGCGGACAGCCACCGGGCCGCCCGGTCGCGGTGCAGTTCCGCGGCCCGCAGCGTCTCCGGATGCACGCCGCCGGACAGCCGCGCCACCGCGGCACCGTGCGCGTCCCGGACCCCGGCGGCCAGGGTCACCCGCGACCGGGGGGACGGCACCTCCTGCACCGGGCCCCAGACGTGGCCGGTGCGGCGGTACCGGTCGCGCACCGCGGCCTTGCCGAGCGCACCCCAGCGGGGCGCGTCCGGCCCGGCGGCACCCCAGAGCCAGTACAGCACGGGCAGTTTCACCACCTCGTTGGCCAGGACGCCGCCGCTGACGGCGGTGCCGTCGCGGTCCTGCACGTAGTCCAGCGTGGCGATGCTGACGCCGGGACCCGCGGAGTCCTGGACCGGGTCCGGGAAGTAGCCGTAGGCGCCGGCGTAGACGTGACCCTGCAGGTGCCGGCCAACCTGGTCGTGCCGGTTGCCCAGGCCACCGGGATGGTCGGCGGTCCGGCTCGCGAGCAGCAGCCGCGCCGTCTCCACCGCACCGGCGGCCAGCACGACGGTCCGCGCGGCGACCCGCCGGCGCCGCCCGGTGCGGACGTCGACGACGCGGACCCCGCTCGCCGCGCCCGTGCCGTCGACCTCGACCTGCTCGACCCGGGCACCGGACAGCAGGGTGCAGCGGCCGGTGGCCAGAGCCAGCGGCAGCACGGTGTTGTGGCTGCCGTTCTTGGCGTCGGACGGGCAGGCGAAGCCGACGCACTCGCCGCACCGCACGCAGGCCGCCCGGCCGGCTCGGGGCACCGAGTTGATCAGCAGCGGCACCGGCCCGGTGGTCAGGCCGAGCGCGGCGGCACCGGCTCGCAACGCCACGGCCTCCGGGTTGTCCGGGAACGGCGGCAGGGGATAGGGAGCGCTGCGCGGCCCCTGCCGGGCGTGGGCCGCGCCGTCGCCGCAGACGCCGAACTCCCACTCGGCCCGGCGGTAGAACGGCTCGAGATCGTCGTAGGTCAGTGGCCAGTCGGCCAGCGAGCTGTCCTCGGGCACCCCGTGCAGGGACGCCATCCGGAAGTCGTCCGGGTGGAACCGCCACGCCATGCCCTGGTAGACCCGGGTGCCGCCGCCCACGGTCTGGGCGTTGTTGCTCCACCGCGGGTCGTGCTCGTCCGGCACGGTGACGTCCGCGCCGTCCGGGCCGGCCACCACCCGCGGGTTGCCCCTGGACGCACCCGTGTTGTGTCCGTAGACCGGCAACCGGTGGTTGGCCAGGTGGTCCCGGCCGACCTCGTCGGGGCCGAGCAACCGGCCGCGCTCGACCACCAGCACCCGGGCGCCGGCGTCGGAGAGCACCCGGGCGGCCACCCCGCCCCCCGCGCCGGCGCCGACGACCACGACGTCGTAGCGGTCCTCGACCTCGTCCAGCCCGGCCTGCGGGAGCCACGGGAACCGCACCGGCGCGCCCGGCGCGCGGTCGGGCGCGGCGCGGTAGCCGATCTCGTCCCACGCGGGACTGTCCCGCTGCCCGTAGTACGCCTGTGCCGCCAGCCCGACCAGCGTCGAGACCAGACGGGCCGGTGGCACCGGCCACCCGGCCCGGTGGTCCGCGGTCTCCAGCTCGCCGACCAGGGTGGCGTCCACCGGACGGCCCTCGGCCTGCAGCGCAGCCAGCCCCGGCCCCAGCACGTCCGCCCACAGGGCCGCGTGCGGCCCGGTGGCGAGCCGGTCGAACCAGGGCAGCGCACCGGCGTCCACCGCGGACGGGTACCCGTCGGCCGGCACCAGGACGTCGAGCACCGCTGCCAGCGTCCCGCGGTGGGCCGCCGGGATCACGGTGTACCGCGCCGCCGCGACCGCGGCGCGGTCAGCACAGCACCAGGCAGACGGGGGTCGGCACGGCGTGCGTCCCGACGAGGGACAGCCGGCCGCCGTCCTCGTCGACCGCCAGGGTCACCACCGCGTCGCTGTCCTGGTTGGCCACCAGCAGGTGCCCGTCGGGCGTCTCGATGAAGTCGCGCGGCTCGCTGCCGCGGGTCGGCTCGACGTGCCGCAGCTCCACCCGGGAGCTCTCCGGGTCCACGGCGAACATGGCGATGCTGTCGTGGCCGCGGTTCGCCGCCCACACCCAGCGACCGGACGTCGACGCGCGGACCGCGCTCGTCTGGTTGTGGCCGGACCAGTCCTCGGGCAGCGTCGAGGCGACCTGCACCTGCTCGAAGCCGTCCCCGGACCGGCGGAGCACGACCAGCGTGTTGTCCAACTCGTTGAGCAGGAACAGGTGTCGGCCGTCCGGGTGGAACGCCAGGTGCCGGGGTCCGGCGCCGGGCACCGTGCCGATCCGCAGCTCCGGCCGCTCGGTGAGCCGCCCGTCGGCCTCCAGCCGGTAGCACAGCACGGCGTCCAGCCCCAGGTCGGGCACCCACACCAGGCCGGTGACCGGGTCGAACAGGACCTGGTGCGCGTGCGGGCCGGTCTGCCGGACGGGGTGGGTGCTCGACCCCTCGTGCTGCACGTGCTCCACCCGCTCGCCGAGCCCGCCGTCGGGCTGCCGGGCGAACACCGCCACGGAGCCGGTGCGGTAGTTGGCGACCAGCACGAACCGCTCGTCGGGATCCAGCGCGAGGTGGGCCGGCTCGGTGCCGCCGGACGGCGCGGTGCCGATCGGCGTCAGCGCACCGGTCCGCGGGTCCCGGGCGAAGGCGGCGACGCCGCCGCCCGGTCGACCCTCGAACTCCGTGGTCTCCACGACGGAGTACAGGAACCGGCCGTCCCCGGTCACCGCGACCCAGGACGGGTTGCGCACCTGCGCGGTCGTGGCGAGTTCCCCGAGACCGCCCTCCTGGTAGTCGGTCTCCAGGATGCCCGGCGCCTTGCCGTCCACGTGCGGCAGCCGCTCGGTGTAGGTGCCGATGACCAGCCGCTGGCCGGTGGTGGCGGAGGGGGTGGCGGACCCGGTAGCCGGTCCGGTGGCGGTCATCGGTCACCCCGCCGGCGGACGCGGTAGCGGTCGAGACCCACAGCGACGATCAACACGACTCCGATCGCGATCAGTTGGTAGAAGGACTGGAAGCCCAGGATGATCAGCCCCGTCTGCAGCACGATGGCGAGCACCGTGCCCCAGATGACGCCGACGATGCTGACCTTGCCGCCCTCGATGAGGGTGCCGCCGATCACCACGGCGGTGATGGCGACGAGCGGGTCCTGCACGTGGCCGGCCACAGCGGTGGACCCGTAGCGCGAGATGTCCACGAAGCCGGCCAGTCCCGCCAGGCCGCCGGCGATGGCGGCCAGGGACACCAGGTGCCGCTTGACGCGGATGCCGGCGCGCTCGGCGGACGTCCGTTCGGAACCCAGTGCCAGGGTGCGGATCCCGTAGCGGGTGTAGCGCAGCAACCACCACAGCACGACGGCCGCGACGATGGCGACCAGCGCCGGGTAGGGCAGGAAGCCCCACAGCGACGCCAGCCCGAACTCGGACTGCAGCTGCGACGGCACGGAGGTCACGTCGCCGCCCTGGGTGATCACCAGCGCGGCGCCGGTGCCGATGCCCATGGTGCCGAGGGTGGCGATCAAGGAGTTGATGTCGAAGTAGGCGATCAGGATGCCGTTGACGATGCCGTAGACCACGCCGGTGCCGATGCAGACCACCGCACCGAGAAGGATGGCCACGCCAAGGTTATGGTAGTTGCCGTCGGCGTCGGGCGGTCCGGCGATGCCCTTGATGGTCAGCGCGCCGAGCACCGACGACAGGACCAGGTTGGACCCGACGGACAGGTCGAACGCGCCGGCACCGAGCAGCATCGCCAGGCCGAGCGCCAACAGCAGCGCCTCGGTGCCGTTGATCATCAGGGCCTGGACGTTGGTCTGGCTCCAGAAGACGAAGTTGTCCGAGAGCGCACCGAACAGCAGGACCAGGAAGACGTCCAGGACCAGGATCCAGGTGCCGGTCTCGCGGAACAGCCGCCGCAGCGGCGACTGCGGAGCGACGGCCCGGATGTCCGGGTCGAGGTCGTCCGGTGCCTTGGCGCGACGCGAGCGCCCGGACATGACGGTGCTCATGCGGCGTTGTCCCTTCCGTAGCCCACCATGGTGGCCACGACGTCCGGCACGGTGAGGTCGGCCGCCGGCGCCTCGAGCGCCGTCACGCCGCGCCACAGGATGGTGACCCGGTCCGCGACCTTGAGGACCCGGGGCAGGTCGTGCGAGACGACCAGCACGCCCAGGCCGCGCTCGGCCACGGTGCGCATGAGGTCGCAGACGATGGCGCTCTGCCGCGCCCCGAGAGCGGCCGTGGGCTCGTCCATCAGCACCGCGGTGTGCCCCCACATGACGGCCCTGGCGACGGCGAGCGCCTGCTTCTGCCCGCCGGACAGCGCGCTGATGTCCACCTTCAACGACGGCAGTTTGATCGACAGTTCGCGCAGCGCGGCGTCCGCCCGCTCGGTCATCTCCCGCCGGTTGACCACGCCCAGCCGGCCGAGCACGCCGCGGTGCCGCATCTCGTTGCCCAGGAACATGTTGTCCACCACGGACAGGTCCGGCGCCAGCGCCAGGTCCTGGTGCACGCACTCCACGCCGGCGTCCTGGGCGTCGCGGATGGAGGAGAACGAGACAGGCCGGTCCGCGACGACGAACTCGCCGGCGTCCGGCTTGATCATGCCGATGAGCGTCTTGAGGAACGTCGACTTCCCGGCGCCGTTGTCGCCGAACAGCGCGACCACCTCGCCGGCCCGCACGGTCACGTTCGCGTCGGTGAGGGCCTGCACGTGGCCGAACCGCTTGGCGATGTGCCGCCCGGCGATGGCCGTCTCGAAGTGCCCGTCCGCGGCCGCACCGGCGGTGGCGGCCGCCGCGGGCGGGGACGGGGTGGTGGCCGCTGCGTTCTCGGTGCCCTCGGTCATGGGCGTCTCCTCGTCGAGTGGTGGTCGCAGTGCGATCGACCGCTGGGACCGGGTCCCGCCGCCGGCCGCCGGATCGGTCACGGACGGAAGCCTCGGGCCGTCACCGGTCGGCCGGTGGCGACCGGGAACCGATCGTAGGGTCGGCGTGTCGTAAAAGTCAATGCATGACAACTATTGGCCGGTCAGGCGTGCGCGACGCCCACCGCCGACCCGACCGGCACCTCGTCGTGACCGGTCCAGTCCTTGAAGATCATGGCCAGGGTGCGGGAGAAGACCGCGACGCTGTCCACGTCGGGGTCGATCAGCCACTGCAGCTGCACGCCGTCCATGAAGGCGTACAGGGCCCGGACCTGCTGCTCGATCTCGTCGTCGTCCATCCAGCGGACCTCCGACGCGTCACGGGCCTCGCGCAGCCGGTCCGCGGCCTGCCGGACGACCCGGCCGTACCGGGTGCGGATGAACTCCCGGGCCGGGTGGTGCGCGTTGGACGATTCGGCGCTCAGCGTCAGGAACAGCTCGATGAGGCCGCGGTTGGCCCGGTTGTGCACGATGGTGTCGGTCAGGTGGGTGAAGTACTTCAGCCCCCGGGAGCCGGTGGAGCCCATGGCGTCCACCTCGGCGTCCCAGTTGTCCAGCACGGCGGCGAGCAGCCCTTCCTTGCTGTCGAAGTGCCGGGTCAGCGCCGCGGGCGTGACCCCCACCTCGGCGGCGATCTGGCGCAGCGACCCGCCCATGTAGCCGTAGGTGGCGAAGATCCGGGACGCCGTCTCGATGATCTCGCGACGGCGCCGGATACCGTTCTGGTACGGGCCTCTCGCCGTTCGCTCGGTCACCGCGGAATCCTTTCCGGCCGTGCCGACGCGACTCGGGACGACCTGTGCGCGCCGGAACCCGCCGGGGGACGGTGGGGGACACCCGAGGGTAGTGTGCCCCCACCGTCCCGGTCGGTCAGCTGCAGCCGGACTTCTGCAGGTACGCCACGTTCTCCGGGGCGTCGACGTTCGCCTTGTTCAGCACCTTGAGCGGGACGTCGACCACCTGCGGGTCGAGCTTCGGCACCGGCTCGCCCTTCTTGGCGGACTGCAGGTAGGAGATGGCGGCCTTGACGCCCTCCTGGCCCAGGCCGTAGGCCGGCTGGCCCATCAGCGCGCTGAAGACGCCGCTCTTGAGACCGGCGACCTCCGCCTCGTTGGCGCCGTACGAGTAGACCTTGATCTGCCCGGCCTTGCCGGCCTGCTGCACGGCGGCGCCGGCACCCTCGCCCTCGGGGCCGGAGATGGCGTAGATGGCCTTGAGGTCCGGGTGCGCGACGATCATCGCCGAGGCGGCGGTGGCCGCCTTGGTGCGGTCGAAGTCGTCGTACTGGGTGGGCAGCGCCTTGAGGTTGGGCGCGGTGGTGGCCAGGCCGTCGATGACCGGCTTCCACCGGCGCACGGCGTCCTCGACACCCGCCGTGCCGCCCAGCACGGCGATCGAACCGGACTGGCCCTTGAGCTCGTCCGCGATGTACTTGACGAACTCGCTGTTGTCCTCGCCGTTGACGAACAGCACCCGCTCGGTGGCGGGCGTGATGGTGCTGTTCACGCCGATCACCGGCGTGCCCTTCTGCATCAGGTCCTTGACCTGGGTGGAGAAGGTGCCGACCTGCCACGAGGCGAGCAGCAGGGCGTCCGGGTTGGTGAGCATGGCCGCGTTGTAGTTGGCCTGCTGGGTGGCCGACGACGTGTCCGTCGCCGACGAGTACCAGGTGATCTTGGATCCCATGGCCTCGGCCTGCTTGGTGGCGCCGCACTGCAGCGAGGACCAGAACGGGTCCTGCGTGTAGGCCGCGACGCCCACCAGCTTGTACGGGCCACCCTGGCCGCCGCCGGTGGCGCTCGACGAGCCGGCCGAGCTGGCGCTCGATCCGGACGACGACGCACTCGACGACCCGGCTGTGTCGGCCGAGCTCGAGGCGCTGGAGCTGCTCGCCGAGCTCGAGCTGCTGTCCGAGCTCGAGCTGCTGGACGAGCTGGAACCCGAGCCTGAGCTCGACGATCCACAGGCGGCCAGGAGCAGGGCGCTGATGGTGATGCCGCCCAGCAGGCTGAGCGAGGTCTTCCTCCGGTGCTGCATGACGTCCTCCTTGACGCGGTAGCTGGAGCCTTCGGGGGGAGCGGGGATGAGCAAGGGACGAACAGGGACGGCTGCCGGGATGCCGTCCGTGGGATCACTCGACGGGCAGACCGACCTCATGGGCCAGGTTGGTCAGGTACTCGAGAGCCACCTTGTACTCGTTCTCGAACTCGCCGGTGGCGTCGGCGTTGCCCTTGTAGACGCCGGGCACGTCCTCGTGGCCGCGCGAGACACCCGGCACGTCCTCGAACTCCAGCGAGAGGACGCCCTGGTAGCCGGTGTCCTTGAGGGCGCGCAACAGGTGCCGCCAGTCGATCTTGCCCATGCCCGGGCGCCAGTGGACGTTGGTCTCACCGTCGTTGTCGGAGAAGTGGCAGTGCAGCACCCGGGACCCGAGCCGGTACACCGCGATGTGCGGCAGGTCGCCCACCGGGTAGAGGTGGCTGGGGTCGAGATTGACGCCCAGTGCGGGGGAGTCGACCGCGTCCAGGATCCGCAGCAGGCCCTCGGTGTTGGCGCCGTAGCGGAACGGGTGCGGTTCGATGCTGTACTTGACGCCGGCCTGCTCCGCGTAGTCGGCGCACTCGCGCAGCGACTCGACGTACTGCTCCCAGTTCCCGGTCCAGTCCAGACCGGAATCCACGGCCAGCGAGAAGGTCTGGACGTGCGGCCGGTCGGTAATCCGCGGGTAGTCCAGGTCGAACGGCAGGTGCGTCACCGTGTTGATGATCGGCGCGCCGAGCTGCGCGCCGGTGTCGACGCCCTTCTTGAACAT
The DNA here is from genome assembly GCF_014646215.1 of Nakamurella endophytica. GTDB lineage: Bacteria > Actinomycetota > Actinomycetes > Mycobacteriales > Nakamurellaceae > Nakamurella > Nakamurella endophytica. Next base: position 460,449 of record NZ_BMNA01000002.1, on the reverse strand, counting down.
GTCGATCGCGCCGCGGCGCACCGACTCGTCGGGGCTGGTGACGCCGCGGTTGTTGACGACGAACTGGGACAGCGCCATGTCCCGGTCCGACAGCACGGACTTCAGCGTCGCGATGGTGTCGGCGGTGTAGTAGTCGTCGAGCGCTGCCGGGGCCCAGGCGATCAGCTCGGTGGCGCGGAAGCCGGCGTCCCCGATGCGGGCGATCGCCTTGTCGTACGGGGTGTCCCAGCGCCAAGGCCAGATGGAAGCGCCGAACCGCATTGTCGTCACCTTTCGATGTCCGGGCAGGGGGCATCGACCGCCGGGCTGCCCGGCGGGACCGGGTGGCCGACGGCGGCCGGTGGTGGAGAGGAGCGCCGCGGGCGACTGCCCGGGCCGGGTGTTCGTGTGATGAACAGTACAGAACTGTAGGCAGCTGTCAACAGTTGTACAACGACGACTTTTCGTGTCGCCGGAACGGGGAAGGTCGGCCGCATCGGACCCGCGGCCGGATGCCGCGCGGACGCCGCTGCAGCGCGGTCGAGGCACGGCCGGCGACGGCCTGTCCCCGGCCCTGGTCACCGGGCGTCGTCCGCGGGCTGTGCGCCCCGCCGACCCTGCGCGCGGCGACAACGATCCCCGGACACGGCGGTCGGAGATCTTTGCGGGTCCTTTACTTCCGCACAACGAGAAAGGCGTGCGGGGTAGTCACCAAATGTGCCTTGTTGACACCCGCCGGACCGGCGAGGACGCTCACCGAAATCTCCACCGGGGACGGTCGACCACATTCTCGAGACGTACCGGAGGTTTTCCATGATTCTTTTGTCGCGCCGTTTCCTGGCGGCTGCGGTGGTGGCCACGGCCTGCCTGGCCGTCCAGGTCGCCGGGAGTCCACCGGCCGCGGCGCACCCGGCTCCGCACCCTCCCGGCGTGTCGGTGATCACCTCGTGGAATGCGATCGCGCTGCGGACCGTCTACGCCGAGAACGCGACACCCATCCCCTCCTCCAGCCTGTACCTGGCCTTCGTCTCGACCGCGGTCTACGACGCGGTGGTGACCGTCGAGGGCCGGTACCAGCCGTTCACCTACCGCGCCCCGCAGGCCCGGGCTGCCTCGTCCGAGGTCGCCGCGGCCACTGCTGCCTTCACGGTGCTGCGCCACTACTTCCCGGCGTCGACGATGGCTCTGGAGGCCGATTACGCGGCCTTCGTCGCAGGTCGGCCGGCGGGTCACGCCACCGACGCCGGCATGCGGGTCGGTCGGGCGGCGGCCGAGGCGACCATCGCCTCCCGGGAGGGCGACGGGCGCAACGCCGAGCGGGTCCTCACCGTGACGCCTGGCCCGGGCGTCTGGCGGCCCACGCCGCCCGCCCTGGCGCCGATGCTGGTGCCGTGGCTCGGCTTCGTGCGTCCCCTGGTGCTGCGGTCGCCGACACAGATCCGGCTGCCCGGACCGGACCGGCTCACCTCGCGCGCCTATGCCCGCGACTTCGCGGAGGTCAAGGCGTACGGAGCGAGGCAGGGATCGCTGCGCAGCGCCGAACAGACCGAGACGGCATTGTTCTGGAATGCCAATTCCGTCGCGCAGTACCGGACCGCGCTCGCCGGTGCGATCACCCGCCGCGGTATGGACATCGTGCAGGGAGCGCGGGCGATGGCCCTGTTGAGCACGTCCACCGCGGATTCGGTGATCGCGTGTTGGCGGGCGAAATACGACTTCCATTACTGGCGGCCCGTGACGGCCATTGCCCTGGCCGCCACGGACGGGAATCCGGCCACCGTCGCGGATCCGTCCTGGCAACCGTTGGTGGACACGCCCCCGTACCCGGACTACCTCAGCGGCCACGCCTGCATCACCGGTGCCGCGACGAACACCTTCTCGTACCTGTTCGGCCGCCACTCCATCGACGTGGACATCGCGTCGTCGGTGACCGGCACGACCCGGCACTTCGACTCGGCACGCGCGCTGGATCGCGAGACCATCGACGCGCGGATCTGGCTCGGGCTGCACTTCCGCAGGGCGATGACCGACGGGAACCGCCTGGGCCACCAGGCGTCAGCCTGGACCATCCGGCACGCGTTCCGGGCGGACTGCCGCTGAGCACGGCTCTCCGTCGCGCCGCCGGCTGCGGCCGGCGGCGCCGCGGTGTGCCCGGCTCGGGACAGCGCGGCGACCTACGCCCTCCAGCGGGCGCCCGAAACGGATGACGAAGGTTGGGAGTCGGAGGCCACAGGCCCGGCAGTGCTGGTGTCCGAGGGGGGACTTGAACCCCCACGCCCTTGCGGGCACTAGCACCTCAAGCTAGCGCGTCTGCCATTCCGCCACCCGGACCGGTGTACGCGGCTGTGCACCGCGCCGGTTGATGTTACCCGGTCGCGGGGCGCGGACCCAACCGGCTGCGCCGTGACCGCGGCTGCCCCGAAGCCACCTGGGTGGGTGAGGCGGCCGTCCCGCGGTGTAGGAAGGACCGATGCCTGCCGATCCGGATGCCACCGGCCCCGACGCCACCGCTGCCGACGCCACTGCTGCCGACACCGCCGCCGCCGGCACGGGCGGCACCGGCGGCGAGAGCGCCGCCGAGCAGGAGGTGGTGCGGATCTGCAGCGAGCTCATCCGCTTCGAGTCGGTGAACACGGGCGACCCGGCCACCATCGGCGACGGCGAGGCGCAGGCGGCCCGCTACCTGCAGCAGCAGCTGGAGGAGGTCGGCTACGAGACCACCTACCTTGAGTCGGTGCCCGGCCGCGGCAACGTCGTCGCCCGGCTGGCCGGCGCGGACCCGAACCGCGGGGCGCTGCTCATCCACGGGCACGTCGACGTCGTCCCCGCGGACGCGGCGGAGTGGACGGTGCACCCGTTCTCCGGCGCCGTCCAGGACGGCTACGTCTGGGGCCGGGGCGCCGTCGACATGAAGGACATGGTGGCCATGACGGTCGCCGTGGCCCGGCAGTACAAGCGCGACGGCACCGTCCCGCCCCGGGACCTGGTGTTCGCGTTCATGAGCGACGAGGAGGCCGGCGGGAAGTACGGCGCGCAGTGGCTCGTCGACAACCACCCGGAGCTGTTCGCCGGGGCGACCGAAGCGATCTCCGAGGTCGGCGGCTTCTCCATCCCGCTGGACGACCGGCGTCGCGCCTACCTGGTTGCCGCCGCCGAGAAGGGCATCGCCTGGGCCACGCTGCGGGCCACCGGCCGCGCCGGCCACGGGTCGATGACCAACGACGACAACGCGGTCACCAAGGTCGCCGACGCGGTGTCGCGGCTGGCACACCACGAGTTCCCCTTGACGATGACCCGGACGGTCCGCTCGCTGTTGAACGGCGTCACCGAGCTCACCGGCCTCGAGTTCCCCGAGGAGGACCTGGAGGGGCACATCGCCAAGCTCGGCCCGGTGGCCCGCATCCTGAATGCGACGCTGCGGAACACCGCCAACCCCACCATGCTCAGCGCCGGGTACAAGGCGAACGTCATCCCGTCCCGCGCCGAGGCCACCGTCGACTGCCGGGTGCTCCCGGGGTCCGAGGCGACCTTCCAGCGGGAGGTCCAGGACATCGTCGGCGACGACATCGAGATCGAGTGGAACTTCGCGACACCGCTCGAGTTCCCGTTCGAGGGTGATCTGGTCGAGGCCATGAAGGCCGCGCTGGCCGCCGAGGACGCCGACGGATATCCCCTGCCGTACATGCTGTCCGGGGGCACCGACAACAAGTCGTTCTCCCAGCTCGGCATCGCCGGCTACGGGTTCTCGCCGCTGCGGCTGCCCGCCGACCTGGACTTCTCCTCGCTCTTCCACGGCGTCGACGAGCGGGTCCCGGTGGACGCGCTGAAGTTCGGCGTGCGGGTGCTGGACCGGCTGATCCGCACCTCCTGAGGAAGGCCGGCCCGCCGGCTGCGCTCTACGGCCGGCCCGCCGGCTGTGCCACGTCGCCGCGGCCCGGCGGCACCCGGTCGCGCCGGTAGGTGATCTCCGTGTACCCGTGCGGTGCCGGACGGCCGTCGTCGCCGACGTTGACGAACACCAGCTTGTCGATGGTCAGGATGTTCCGGTGCGTGATCATGTTCCGCACCCGCGCGCGCATGGTCAGCGAGGTGCGGCCGAAAGCCGTGGCGCGCAGACCCATCTCGATCATGTCGCCCTGCCGGGCGGAGCTGACGAAGTTGATCTCGGACATGTACTTGGTGACCACCCGGTCGTTGCCGAGCTGGAGGATGGCGTAGATCGCGGCCTCCTCGTCGATCCACCGGAGCAGGCTGCCGCCGAACAGCGTGCCGTTGGGGTTGAGGTCCTCGGGGCGCACCCACTTGCGGGTGCGGAACGTGACGTCGTCGGGGTCCCCGGTGTCCGCACTCATTGCCGGGTCTGCGCTGGTCATCGGGGGCGACCTCCGGGCATCGGTCCGTGGGGACGGCGAGCATAGCGTTCCTGCCGCCGGACCGACGTCCCGTCAGCTGCCCGGAACCACCAGCCGGAGCAGCGCCGTGGTGAGCGCCGCGAGCGCCACCACCACCAGGAAAGGCCACCGGCGCCAGACGGCGACACCCGCCACGGCGACACCCGCGAGGCGGGCGTCGAGCACCACCGCCTGCCCGCTGCCGACCGTCTGCACGGCCACCAGCGCGGCCAGCAGCACCACCGGCATCAGCCCGGCGACGCGCTGCACCGCCGGCCGGGCCAGCACGGACGCCGGCAGCGACAGGCCGGCCAGCTTGCACAGGTAGCAGCCGGCCGACGCCACGAGCACCGCGATCCAGATCACCGGGTCGCCTCGCCGCCGCCACGGCGCGGCCACAACCCGACGACCAGCGCGAACAGACCCGCGACGAGCACCGGTAGGCCGGGTGGCAGCACCGGGGTGGTCGCCACGGCCAGCGCCGCACCGGCCAGGGCGACCGCCCAGGTGCTGCGGTCCCGCAGCCGCGGCCCGAGCAGCGCCACGAAGGCCGCGGGAGCCGCCGCGTCCAGCCCGAGGACCCGCGGGTCGGACAGCGCCGAGGCGCCCAGCGCGCCGACCAGCGTGCCCAGGTTCCACAGCAGGTAGACGCCGACGCCGGTGACGTAGAAGCCGGTCCGTTCCTCGCTGCGGTCGGCGCGCGCCATGGACATGGCGCTGGACTCGTCGATGACCACCTGGGCCGCCAGCGCCCGGCGCCAGCCGCGGAGCTCGAGCACCCGGGACAGCCGCAGGCCGTAGAAGGCGTTGCGGGCGCCGAGCAGCACGGCGGTGGCGACCCCCGACCACGGCGAGCCGCCACCGGCGATCACACCGACCAGGCCGAACTGGCTGCCTCCGGAGAACATCAGCAGGGACAGGCCCATGGCCTGCCAGACGTCGAGACCGCCGGCCAGGGCGACGGCGCCGAACGACGTGCCGTAGGCGCCGGTGGCCAGGGCGACGCCGAGCGAGTCCCGCACCACCGGCCGGGCGGTCCACCGCCGGAGCCGGCCGGAGGTCGCGCGGTCGTCCCCGAGATCCACCGACTCACCCTAGGGCGGCCGTGCCCGGGTACCGGCGCAGCGGACCGGCCTCGCACCGACCACTGTTCCGGGCCGAGCAGCCGGAGCCGGCCCGGGACCCGACGGCACCGGACCGGCAGCGGGAGCCGGACCGGGTCAGGGCACCAGGTCGGGCAGCCACGGGTTGGTGCGCCGCCGGCGCAGCCACACCTTGCGGCTGCCGTCGCGGAACCGCAGCACCCTGGCCAGTTCCCATCCCGAGAACTCCGCACGGACGGCGAGCATGGTGGCCGCGGCCGCCCGCGACATGCCCGGGTCGATCCGCAGCGGCTGGTACTCCCACATGTCCGGGTCCGCGTCGCGCCCGGTGGTCGGTTGGCTGACCACGGTCCTCCCCGTCGTCGCGACCGCCGGATCGGCGGCCCTGGATCCGTCCATTATCGCCGCGCCCTCGGGGGGCGACCGGCCGGCGCCGCCGGGATCTCACCGGTCGGCCGGACCCAGCCGCTCTGCCAGCAAGGGCGCCAGCCGGGTGCGGCGCGGTTCCGCCCCGACGTCGCGCACCGACCGGGCCAGCGCCGGCCCGGCGGCGTGGACCACCGACAGGTGTCGCTTCGCCCTGGTCAGCGCGGTGTAGACCAGCGGCCGGGACAGCATGGCACCGGCCTCGGGGGGCAGCACGACGACGACCGCCTCCCACTCGGAGCCCTGCGCGCGGTGCACGGTGATCGCCCACCCGTGCAGCAGGTCGCCGAGCGCCTTGCCGGAGACGTCGGCGTCGCCGCCCGGGAACGTCACCCGCAGCGAGTTGTCGCCCGTGGACAGCACGGTGCCGACCTCGCCGTTGGCGAACCCGGCCGGCTCGGCCTCCGGATGGTTGGCCGTCGCGACGACCCGGTCCCCGGCGTCGAAGCCGCGGACGACGCCACGTCCCGGGTTCAGCAGCTCCTTGAGCGCCCGGTTCAGCGCCTGGGTGCCCGCCCGCCCGCGGTGCACCGGCGTCACCACCTGCACCGCGTCGCCCGAGGCTCCGAAGACCCGCGGGATCGAGTCGGTGACCAGCTGCACCACCCGGTGCGCCGCCTCGTCGGACCCGCGGCACGGCACCACCACCACCTCGTGGTCGCCGGCGGGCGGTGCGACCAGCGCCCCGCCGCGGACGGCGGTCGCCAGCCGCGCGATCGCGCCGCCCTCGCTCTGCCGGTACAGCGTGGAGAGCTCCGTCACCGGCAACGTCCCGGAGTCCAGCAGGTCACCCAGCAGCCGGCCCGGCCCGATCGAGGGCAGCTGCGCCGGATCACCGACGACGACCAGATGCGCCGCGTCCGGGACGGCGGCCAGCAGCGCCGCGCCCAGCTCGACGTCCAGCATCGACGCCTCGTCGACCACCACCAGGTCCGCCTCGATCGGGTGCGCCGCGTCGTGGTCGAAGCCCGCCGTGCCCGAGCCCGCGCCGGCCGAGCCGGGAGTGCCCGGCCGGCGCCAGGCGCCCAGCAGCTTGTGCACGGTCGTGGCCGGATGACCCGTCAGCTCCTCCAGCCGCTTCGCGGCGCGGCCGGTCGGTGCGGCCAGCGCCACGGCCGCGTCCACCCGCGTGCACAGCGCGACGACGGCGGCGACCGTCCGGCTCTTGCCGGTGCCGGGACCGCCGGTGAGCACCGACACGCCCTGCCGGGACGCGAGACCCACGGCCAGCGCCTGGGTGTCGTCCAGATCGCGGGCGGCGGCGGTGACGGCGCGGTCGCCGGCCAGGGACCGCCCGGTGGACACCAGCCGAGCCAGGTGTTCGGCGATGGCGTCCTCGGCGGCTGCCAGGGCGGTGCGGCAGAGGGCCGGCGCGGCCGGGTCACCGACCTGCTGCACCGATCCCGCGGCCACCGCGTCCCGCACGGCCGCGTCCGCGTCGACCCCGAACGGCGCCAGCGCCTCCCGCACCATGGGCACCGGGGTCACCGTGTGACCCTGGCGGGCGAACCGGGCGAGCGTCCAGTCGACCAGGGCGCGCCCTCGGCGGCTGTCCGACCGGTCGGTGGCCGGGTCGAAGGCCCGCGCCAACCGATCGGCCTGGGCCACCGCGGCGTCGGGCAGCTCGAGCAGCCGCCACGGGTCCGCGCGCAGGGTGGCCAGCGCGTCGTCGCCCAGCAGGTCGACCAGCCGGGCCGACCACCGGACCGGCAGCTCCTGCGGGACCAGTACCTCGGCCAGCTCGTACAGGTGCGACGCCCCGATCCAGGCGGTGTAGAGCCGCTCGGCCCGGCGCGGCGTCACCGACGGCAGCGCAGCCAGCGCCGCCACCGACACCTGTCCGGGGGTACGCAGCCCGGCGCCGGCGAGCGCCCGCTGCAGGGTGGCGCCGACACCGGGCCACAGCCCGGCCGCACAGAACTCGGTGAACACCGCGGCAGCGCTCCCAGGGGCGGGCGCGGACACGGCGGTGTCCGGGGCGTCGGCGCGCAGGTCGCTGCCGGAGGTCAGGCGGGGCACGGCCAGCGGGTCACGGAGCGGCGGGCTCGCCCGCCGGGTCGCTGACGTCGGCCAAGGCGGAGACGATCTCGGCGGGCAGCGACAGGTCCTGGGCGGCCAGCACGCCGAGCAACTGCGCGGCGTCGCGGGCGCCGACGACGACGGCGGACACGCCGGGCCGGTCCCGCGCCCAGGCGCAGGCGACGGCCAGCGGCGACGTGCCCAGCCCCTCGGCCGCAGTGGCCACCGCCTCGACCACCCGCCCTGCGGCGGCGGTCCGGTGCCGGCCCACGTACCGGGCGAAGTGCGGTGAGGCTCCCCGCGAGTCGGCGGGCGTGCCGTGCCGGTACTTGCCGGTCAGCACCCCGCGGCCCAGCGGGGCCCAGCCCAGCAGCCCGAGACCGTGCAGCGCTGCCGCCGGCAGCACCGACTCCTCGGCCTGCCGTTCGACCAGGGAGTACTCGTGCTCCACCGCCACCAGCGGATGCTCCTTGGCGCGCAGCCAGGTGGCGACGGTGGCCAGCTGCCACCCGGAGAAGCCGGACACCCCGATGTAGCGGGCCCGGCCGGACTGCACCGCGGTGACCAGGGCGCCGCAGGTCTCCTCCCACGGCACGGCCGGGTCGAAGCCGTGCACCTGCCACAGGTCGACGTGGTCGGTGCCCAGCCGGGCCAGCGACTGGTCGAGCGCGGCCAGCAGCCGCCCTCGTCCGCCGCCCGCGCCCACCGTGGTGGTGGCCAGCAGCACGTCCGAGCGCGGCACCACGTCGGGGACCAGCGTCCCGATGATCGACTCGGCGTCACCGTCGCCGTAGACGTTGGCGGTGTCCAGCAGCGTGCCGCCGGCCTCGACGAACGCCTCGAGCTGGGCGGCCGCCGCATCGGCGTCGGTGTCCCGACCCCAGGTCATCGTGCCGAGGGCGAGCCGGGAGACGGTCAGCCCGCTGCGTCCCACCCGCCGTGTCTCCATGACAGGCAACCTAACCGAGCCGGTCGCCGCCACGGCGCCGGCCGTGCCGGGCGCCGCGGTCCAACCCGGACCTGACCTCCGCGGCCAGTACGGTGATGCGCGGCCGCCCGCCGGGCGGCCCTCTCGACCGGCAGAAGGTGCGACGCCGATGCGACTCGGGCTCAGCCTGGGCTACGCGACCTCCGCGCAGCAGCTCGCGGACGCCGTCGACCTCGCGGTCACCGCCGACCGGTTGGGCTTCGACTGCGTGTGGGTCGCCGAGGCCTACGGCTCCGACGCGCCGACCGTGCTCGCCGCGATCGCCGCCCGCACGGAGCGGATCGGCATCGGCTCGGCCGTCCTGCAGATCCCGGGGCGTACCCCCGCGATGACCGCGATGACCGCCGCCACGCTGGACGCCCTGTCCGGCGGCCGCTTCCGGTTGGGTCTCGGCGTGTCCGGACCGCAGGTGTCGGAGGGCTGGCACGGCGTGCCGTTCGCCGACCCGGTCGGTCGGACGCGGGAGTACGTCGCCGTCGTCCGTCGTGCCCTGTCCCGGCGCCGGGTGACCGCCGACGGCCCGCACTACCCCTTGCCGCTGCCGGACGGCCAGGGCAAGCCGCTGCTGCTGTCGCTGGCGCCCGTCCGGCCGCGGATCCCGGTGTACCTGGCCGCGATCGGGCCGCGGAACCTGGAGCTGACCGGCGAGGTGGCGGACGGCTGGCTGGGCATCTTCTTCGACCCGGAGACCGGCCGGCGACAGCTCGACCGCATCGCGGACGCCGCCCGCCGGGCCGGCCGCGACCCCGCCGGGATCGACATCGCGGTGCAGGTGCCCGTGTCGCTGGACCCGGACCCGGGGGTGGCGGCGGACCGGGTCCGCCCGGAGGCCGCGCTGTACGTCGGCGGAATGGGCTCGCGGACCGCGAACTTTTACCACCGGCAGGCCACCGAGATGGGTTTCGGGACCGAGGCCGACGAGGTCCAGGACCGCTTCCTGGCCGGGGACCACACCGGTGCCCGGGCAGCCGTGCCGTTCGAGTTCCTCGACGCCACGAGCCTGCTCGGGGACGACGCACGCATCGGCCGACGATTGGCCGTCTACAGGGACAGGGGGGTCGGCACGGTGAACGTGTCACTGCCGGGCACGGACGGTGCCGAACGGGCCGCGGTGCTGGAGCGTGTCATGACGACGGCACGGGCGGCCGGGGTGCTCGGATGACGCTGCTGGCCGCCGTCCTGCTGGGCATCGTCGAGGGGCTCACCGAGTTCCTGCCGGTGTCCTCCACGGGACATCTGACCATCGTCGCGCGGCTGCTCGGCTACGACATCTCGTCCCCGTCGGTCACCGGCTTCACCGCCGTCATCCAGGTGGGCGCGATCATCGCGGTGATCATCTACTTCCGCGCGGACATCGTCCGGCTGCTGCGCGCCTGGTTCCGCGGGCTCTTCCGGGCGGCGCACCGGTCCGACCCCGACTACCGGATGGCCTGGCTGGTCATCGTCGGGTCGCTGCCGATCGTCGTCGCCGGGTACCTGGGGCGGCACCTGGTGACCGGCCCGCTGCGCAGCCTGTGGGTGGTGGCCGTCGCCCTGATCGTCTGGGGCGTCGTCATGCTGGTGGCCGAGGCGCTGGCCCGGCAGGACCGCGCCGAGCGCGAGCTGACCTGGACCGACACCCTGCTCATCGGCGTGGCCCAGTGCCTGGCGCTGGTGCCCGGCGTGTCCCGCTCCGGCGCGACGATCTCCGTCGGGCTGCTGCGCGGCCTGGACCGGGTGGCCGCCACCCGGCTGTCCTTCCTGCTGGGGATCCCCGCCCTGGTGGGCGCCGGGGTGTTCGAGCTGCCGGACGCCGTCAAGGGCGGTGTCGGCGCGCTGCCCACCCTGGTCGGCACGGTGGTCTCGTTCGTCGTGGCCTACGCATCGGTGGCCTGGCTGCTCCGGTTCGTGGCCCGGCACAAGATCACCGTCTTCGTCTGGTACCGCTGGCTGGTCGGCGCACTGCTCATCGTGCTGCTGTCCACCGGCGTGCTCAAGGACGTGGCGTGATGGCGACGGTGGTGCTGCTGCGGCACGGCCGGTCCTCGGCCAACGTGGCCGGGGTCCTCGCCGGCCGTTCGGCGGGCGTCGAGCTGGACGACACCGGGCGGGAGCAGGCCCGGCGGGTGACCGACCGGCTGTCGTCCGTCACCTTCGACGCGCTGTACAGCTCGCCGCTGACCCGCTGCCGGCAGACGCTGGAGCCGCTGGCCGCGGCCACCGGGTTGGCCGTGCAGGTCGACGACCGGTTCGCCGAGGTCGACTACGGCGACTGGACCGGCCGCACGCTGTCCGACCTGGCGTCCGAGCCGCTGTGGCGGACGGTGCAGGCCCACCCCTCCGCGGCGGTCTTCCCCGGCGGAGAAGGGCTGGCCGACGTGTCGGCGCGGGCGGTGACCGCCGTCCGGTCGCTGGCCGCCGCGGCGGGCGAGGACGGCGTGCTGCTGGTCTGCAGTCACGGCGACGTGATCAAGGCCGTGCTGGCCGACGCCCTCGGGCTGCACCTGGACGGGTTCCAGCGCATCGTGGTGTCCCCGGCGTCGCTGTCGGTGATCCGGTACACGCCGCTCCGGCCGTTCGTCGAGCGGATCAACGACGCCGGGGACCTCGGGACCCTCCGCCCGCCGCCGGCCCCTCCGGCCGGCACCGGGGACGGCACCGGCACCGGTGACGCAACGGCACCCGCGGGCGCCGGCGGCCCGGCAGGAGGGGGACCGGCGGGCCCGGACCCGGACCGGGCGTCGGACGCCGTCCCCGGCGGCGAGACCCGCTGAACACCCGACCGGTGGTCCCCGAGCGGCCCGGCAGCGGCCGGTCCCGCCGGGCGTTGGCATAGTCTGGAGGACGCCATGTCGCGACAGATCCACGTCTTCCGCTCGCCCGACCGTTTCCTCGCCGGAACCGTCGGGCAGCCAGGTGAGCGCGAGTTCTACCTGCAGGTCGCCGACGGTCGCCGGGTCTTCTCCGTCGCCTGCGAGAAGCAGCAGGTCGCGGTGCTGGCCGACCGGCTGGACTCGTTGATCACCGAGGTGGCCCGGCGGTTCGGCGCGGAGATCGGCAGCACCGGTCACGCCGACGCCGATCTGGCCCTGACGACGCCGGTCGACGCCGAGTTCCGCGTCGGCACCATGGGTCTCGCCTGGGACGGCGAGGGCTCGCAGGTCATCGTCGAGCTGCTGGCCATCTCCGACGAGGAGGTCGGCGAGGACGTCGTCCTGGAGGACCGCGAGGACGGGCCGGACGCGTTGCGCGTCTTCCTGTCCCTGGCCGAGGCCCGCGAGTTCGCGCGCAGAGCCGAGCGTGTCGTGGCGGCCGGGCGGCCGCCGTGCCCGCTGTGCTCGAACCCGCTGGACCCCGAGGGGCACATCTGCCCGCGGCTCAACGGGTACCACCGGGGTGGCGTTGCCTGACACGGCGGCCGCACGTCCCGGCCCCGAGCCGGCGGACGGCGCGGTGACCGGCGCCCCGCTCGACCCCGACGCCGTCCGCGAGGTGCTCGCCCTGGGCGACCTCACCGTGCAGGGCCGGATCAGCGACGCCTCCAACCTGACCCTGCGCGCGGTCGCGGAACTCGACGGCGTCGCCGTCGACTGCGTCTACAAGCCGGTCCGCGGCGAGCGCCCGCTGTGGGACTTCCCGGACGGGACCCTGGCGCAGCGCGAGGTCGCCGCCTACCAGGTCGCGGTCGCCGCCGGCTGGGACTGCGTGCCGACGACGCTGCTGCGGCCCGGCCCGTTCGGCGCCGGCATGGTGCAGCAGTGGATCGAGACGGCGCCGCCGCTCGACACCGAAGGGCTCGACGGCGACGAGGCCGGCGACCCGGACGGCGACGACACCGACGACGGGACCGATGACGCCGACGACGGAATCGACGACCTCGACACAGGTCCCGGCCCCGGCGAGCTCGTCGACCTGGTGCCCGAGGACCGCATCCCGCCGGGCTGGCTGCCGGTGCTGCGGGCGGTCGACATGGTCGGCCGGGACATCGCCGTCGTGCATGCCGACGTCCCGGCGCTGGCCGTGCTCGCCGGGTTCGACCTGGTGGTGAACAACGCCGACCGCAAGGGCAGCCACGTGCTGGCCGCCCCCGACGGGCGGGTGCTGGGCGTCGACCACGGCCTGTGCTTCCACTGCGATGACAAGCTGCGCACGATCCTGTGGGGCTGGGCCGGCGAGCCGCTGCCGGACGCCGTGCAGGACGGGCTCGACCGGCTCGCGACGGGTCTGGACGGCGAGCTCTCCGACCGCCTGCACGAGCTGCTCACCGTCGCCGAGGTCCGGGTGTTCGGCGAGCGGGTGGCCCGGCTGCGGCGCTACCCGGTCTTCCGCAAGCCGCCGCGCGGCCGCACGCCGATCCCCTGGCCGCCGCTGTGACCGACGGCCGCCCTACCGGCGGCGCGGCCCGGCCCGCCGGCGAGGCGGTGCGGTTCGCCGGGCGGGTCGCGCGCACGCTGGCGCGCACCGTCGCGGGCGTCACGCTGGACGTGGGCAACGGCGCGGCGCGGGTGGGCGAGGCCGTGCGGGACTCGGTCACCGGCCGCACCCCGGCGCCCGGGACGCTGCGCGTCGAGGTGGTGATCCTCTCCGACGAGCACGGCGTCGCGCTCTGCACTCCGGACGCGGTCCGCCCGTCGCTCGAGCTGGCCGACCGGGTGTTCGCCGAGCAGGCGGGCATCCGGGTCCGCACCACCGGCATCCGGGTGGTGGACGTGCCGGCGCCGCGGGAGGCGCTGGACCCGCGGGCGGACCGGGCCTTGCTGCTCGACGACCTGCTGGGCCGCACCGCCTTCTACACCCGCCACGCGCCCAATCGGCTGGACCTGGTCGGCACGCCGCTGACGGTCGTCGTGGTCCGGGACATCGCCGGCCGCACCACCGGCTGCTCGCTGGGCACCTCCGCGGACTGGGTGATCACCCAGGCCGCGCTGTTCGACCCCGGCGACGTGCACAACTACGACGAGACGGTGCTGGCGCACGAGCTCGGCCACGCCCTGAACCTGCCGCACCGCCGCGACCCCGGGAACCTGATGTTCCCGGCGTCGTCGCCGCCCGGACACGTCCGCGGCACCCGGCTGGAGCGGTGGCAGGCGGCCCTGCTGCAGGCCAACCGGCACGTCGTGCCGGCCCGCTGACCACCGGTCTTGGACGGCTCTGGAGGGCTCGGGCCGATCCCGCCCGCGCGATGGCGCGCCGCAGCTGCACGCCACACGGACGAAACGTCGCTCGTCTAGCGTCGCCGCATGGTCGCCGCCGCTTTCACCCTCGGTGCGGAGGAGGAGCTGCACCTGGTCGACCCCGAGACCTGCCGGCTGGCCCCGCGGGCCCCGCAGCTGCTGGCGCAGCTGCCCGCGGAGAGCTTCGGTGCCGAGCTGCAACGCACCACGGTCGAGACCAACACCGGCGTGTGGGACACGCTGGGCGAGTTGCGGGCCGACATCGAGGGACTGCGCGGCAGGTTGATCGAGGCCGCGGCCCGGGACGGGCTGCAGGTGGCCGCCGTGGGCACGCCGCCGCTGTCCTCGGAGGACGACTTCGAGCTCACCGCCTCGGGACGGTTCGGGCGGATGCAGCAGGACTACCGGCTGCTGGTCGACGAGCAGCTGATCTGCGGGCTGCAGGTGCACGTCGGGTTGGCCGACCGCGACGTGGCCGTGGACGTCACCCAGCGGATCATGCCGGACCTGCCGCTGCTGCTCGCCCTGTCCGCGTCGTCGCCGTACTGGCGCGGCGAGGACACCGGGTACTCCAGCATCCGCACGATCATCTGGCAGCGCTGGCCGACCGCGGGGGCGACCGGCCCGCTGGCCTCCGCGGCCGAGTACGACACCCTGCTCGCCGACCTGATCGCCAGCGGCGTCATCGCGGACGCCAAGATGGCGTACTTCGACGTGCGACCGTCGGCGCACGCCCCGACCGTCGAGCTCCGGGTCACCGACGCGTGCCCGCTGGTGGACGACGCGGTGCTGATCGCCGGCCTGTTCCGGGCCATGGTCGCGACGGCCGAACGGGCCCACCGCATCGGCGACCCGTACCAGGTGGTGCCGGCGCCGTTGCACCGTGCCGCCATGTGGCGCGCGGCGCGCAGCGGCCTGACCGGCGACCTGCTCTCCGACGACCGGCGGCCGCAACCGGTGCCGGCGGCCGTGGCGATCCGTCGCATGATCGCCCGGCTGCGGCCAGCACTGGAGGACTTCGGTGATCTGGACACCGTCGGGGAGCTGGCGGAGGCGACGCTCGCCCGCGGCAACAGCGCCGACCGGCAGCGTGCCGCGCTGGCCGAGCGGGGCGAGCTGCGGGACGTCGTCGCCCTGGTGGTGGCCGAGACCGCCGGCCGGGTGACCTCGGAGGGCCGGATGGCACCGCGTCGGTACCCCGCCCGGGCCGGCGACGAGGCGTTCACCGCCGGCGGGCACGCCCGCCCCGCCTACCGGCCGCTGTTCGAGGCGCTCGGGACGGCAGGCCTGGAGCAATTGGTCGAGCGCCGTCCCGACGTCGACCGGTGGACCCTGGACGCCGGGATGACCTTCGGTGTCGACGGCCGGCAGCTGCCGTTCCCGGTGGACCTGCTGCCCAGGGTCGTGCCCGCGCACGAGTGGGCGGCGCTGGTCCCCGGCCTGGCGCAACGGGCCCGCGCGCTGGAATCGTTCCTGCGCGACGCCTACGGGCCGGCCCGGATCGTCGCGGACGGCGTGCTGTCCGCCGAGGCCCTGCACGGCTGCCCCGGCTGGCGCGCCGAGGCGGCGCGGCTGCCGGACGGTGTCGTCCGGGCACCGGTCATGGGGTTCGACCTGGTCCGCACCGAGACGGGCGGCTGGCTGGTCCTGGAGGACAACGTCCGGGTCCCGTCCGGGGTCGCGTACGCCTTGGCCCTGCGCCGCGCCATGGACGAGCTGGCGCCGGACCTGCCGCGACCGCCGGGACTGCTGGACCCGGCGACCGTGCCCGCACTGCTCGGCCGGACGTTGCGGGCCTGCGCCCGCGGGGTCGCGCCGGCGGACGCCCGGGTGGCGCTGCTGTCCGACGGCGCCGGCAATTCCGCCTGGTTCGAGCACCGCATGCTGGCCGAGCAGGCCGGGCTCACGCTGGTGACGCCGGACCAGGTCGCCGTCGGCGGCGGCCGGGTGCGGGGGCCGGACGGGGAGCCGTTCGACGTGCTGTACCTGCGACTGGACACCGAGCCGGCGGACCTCACCGACGGCGCCGGCCGCCCGGTCGGCGCCGAGGTGCTCGAGGTGGCGGTCCGCGGTGGGGTGGCGCTGGCGAACGCCCCGGGGAACGGCCTGGCCGACGACAAGGCCATGTACTGCAGCGTCCCCGACCTGGTCGCGCACTACCTGGACGAGCGGCCGCTGCTGCCCCAGGTCCCGACCTACCGGTGCGCCGACCCGGAGGAACTCCGGCTGGTCCTGGAACGGGTCGGCGAGCTGGTCACCAAGCCCATCAGCGGCTACGGCGGGCGCGGCGTGCTGATCGGCCCCAGCGCGTCGGCGGCCGAGGTCTCGGTCCGCCGGCGGGAGATCGCCCAGGACCCCGCCGAGTGGGTGGCGCAGGAAGTGGTGGCGCTGTCGTCGCACCCGACGGCGATGGGCGGCGAGGTGCTGCCCCGGCACGTCGACCTGCGGGTGTTCGCCTACGTCACCGGCACCGGGCCCGACGACGTCGCGGTCGCGCCCCTGGGACTGACCCGGGTCGCGCCGCAGGGCAGCATGGTCGTCAACTCGTCCCGCGGGGGCGGGGCCAAGGACACCTGGATCCTCGGTGGCGATGCGTCCGCCGGGGCCTGACGGCCGGCCGGCCGTCCGCGGCGGGCACCGCCCCGCCCGGCCCCGGCACCGCTCGGCCACGGACTGGAGGAGGCACCGTGTGCGGCCTGTTCGGTGAGGTGCGGTTCGACGGCGAACGTCCCGACGTGGGCGCCGTGGAGCGGGGCTGCAGCCGGCTGGCCCACCGCGGCCCGGACGGGCACGGCGTCTGGTCCTCCGGCGCGACCGCCTTCGGCCACCAGCGGCTGTCGATCATCGACCTGTCCGCGGCCGGGTCGCAGCCGATGGTCGACGCCGAGCTGGGCCTGACCACCGTCTTCAACGGCTGCATCTACAACTACCGGGAGCTGCGGGCCGAGCTGCAGACGGCCGGCCACCGGTTCTTCTCGCACTCGGACACCGAGGTCATCGCCAAGGCGTACCGGCACTGGGGGCTCGACTTCGTCCGGCACTTCAAGGGAATGTTCGCGTTCGCGATCAGCGAGCGGGACACCGGCCGGCTGGTCCTGGGCCGGGACCGGCTCGGGATCAAGCCGCTGTACCTGGACCAGGACGCGCGGCGGCTGCGGTTCGCGTCGACCCTGCCGGCGCTCGTCGCCGCCGGTGGCGCCGACACCTCGATCGACCGGGTCGCGCTGGCCCAGTACATGACGTTCCACTCGGTCGTCCCGGCCCCGCGGACCATCCTGACCGGCATCCGCAAGCTGCCCCCGGCCACGGTCCGGGTGGTGGAGCCGGACGGCTCGTCCACCGACCACCTGTACTGGGAGCCGTCCTTCACCCGGGACCCGGAGCGCGCGGACTGGTCGGCGCAGGACTGGGAGCGGGCGCTGCTGGACAGCCTGCGCGCCGCCGTGGAGCGACGGATGGTCTCCGACGTGCCGGTGGGCGTGCTGCTGTCCGGCGGTATCGACTCCAGCCTGGTCGTCGCGCTGCTCGCCGAGGCGGGTCAGCGCGACCTGATGACCTTCAGCATCGGGTTCGACTCGGCCGGCGGCGAGTCCGGGGACGAGTTCGAGTACTCGGACCTGGTGGCCCGGCACTTCGGCACCCGGCACCACCGCATCCCCATCGACAGCAGCCGGTTGCTGCCGGGCATCGACGGTGCGGTGTCCGCGATGAGCGAGCCGATGGTCAGCCACGACTGCGTGGCCTTCTACCTGCTGAGCCAGGACGTGGCCCGGTCGGTGAAGGTGGTGCAGTCCGGGCAGGGCGCCGACGAGGTGCTCGGCGGCTACGACTGGTACCCGCCGCTGGCCCGGGTGCCGCGGAACGAGGCCGTCGAGGCCTATTCGCAGGTGTTCTTCGACCGCCGGTACGACCGGCTCGGCGACGTGCTGGCGCCCGGATGGATGCCCGACCGCGACGTCGCCACGGAGTTCGTCACCGAGGCGTTCGCCCGGCCCGGCGCCGACGAGGCGGTGGACGCGGCGCTGCGCAACGACACCACCGTGATGCTGGTCGACGACCCGGTCAAGCGGGTCGACAACATGACGATGGCCAGCGGTCTCGAGGCCCGCGTGCCGTTCCTGGACCACGAGCTGGTGGAACTCGCCGGCCGCATCCCGCCTGCCCTGAAACTCGCGGACGGCGGCAAGGGCGTGCTCAAGCGGGCGGCCCGCGGGGTCGTGCCGGACGCGGTCATCGACCGCACCAAGGGGTACTTCCCGGTCCCCGCCATCCGCCAGCTCGAGGGCCCCTACCTGGAGCGGGTGCGCCAGGCGCTGACCGACCCGGCCGCCCGGGCCCGCGGGCTGTTCCGCACCGACGCGGTGGAGCGCATGCTCGCCGCGCCCAACGAGACCCGCACCACGCTGGGCTCCAACGCGCTGTGGCAACTGGCGTTGCTGGAGATGTGGTTGCAGGACATGGACATCCGCTGAGCATGACGGCACCGCAACAGCAGACCCGAACGGGCCTCGGTGATCTGGCACGCCGCTGGGTCGAGGCGTCGGCGTCCTGGGGGCCGACGATGTCCCCGGACGGCCGCCAGGTGGCGTGGGTGGGGGACCGCAACGGCTCCCCGCAGGTCTGGGTGCAGGACGCCGAGGACTCCGGCACCGGAAGGGTCGTCGAGTTCCCGCATCCCGCGGTCGCCGTGCACTGGTCCGCGGACGGGCAGTGGCTGGCGTGCGCGCTGGCCACGGACGGCGGTGTGCGACAACAAGTCTGGGTCGTCCGCCCGGACGGCACGCACCGCCGCCACGTCGCTGGTTCGGCGGACCGGCACGCCGCCCTCGGCCCGTGGACCCGCGCCGGCCACCGGCTGGTGGTCACCCTCGCGCCGGTCGCGGCGGGGGAGCCGACGCAGGCAGTGGTGGTGGACCCGGCGACCGGCGAGACCGGGCCGCTGGCCGAGGGCGCCCTGATCTCGGTGCTGGACCTGTCCGCGGACGAGCGGTTCCTGCTGCTGCGGGACGGCACCCGCGGCGCGCAGTTCTGCGTCGTGGTCGACCGCGTCGCCGACCGGGACCACCCCTTGCTGGCCTATCCGGCGACCGGCTCGACGGACGTCGGCCTGCTGCGCCGGTCCCCGGCCGGGCAGGAGCAGCCGCACATCGCCTACCTGGTCACCGATGCCGGGTTGCCGCGCCGGGTGCTGCTGGCGCAGCCGATCGGTCCGGACGGCCGCCGCGGCGCCGCCGGTGTGTTCGCCGAGCGGGAGGACGCCGAGCTCGAGCAGCTGGACTCCGACGAGGACGGCCGGCTGCTGCTGCTGGTCTGGAACGTCGCCGGCGCCAGCGAGGTCGAGCTGTTGGACACCGCCACCCGCCGCCGCGTCCCGGTCGGCGGCCTGCCCGGCCCGGTCGTCACCGGCAGTGCGCTGTCCCGGGACGGCAGCCGCCTCGTGCTCTGCGTCGAGGGTCCGGAGCGGCCGCGCGAGCTGTGGCGGGTCGATGTCGCGGCGGTGCTGTCCGCGCCCGGCGACGGCCCGGCCGGTGCCGGCGGTGCACCACCGGCGCAGCGGGCGGTGCGTCCGGCGCCGGTCACGGTGAGCACGCTGCCCCCGAGCGGCGACCTGGTGCACCCGACGCTGCACCGGTTCTCCTCGCACGACGGGCTGGAGCTGTCCGGCTGGCTGTACCGGCCGCCCGGAGCGCACGGGCCCGGCCCGGCCATGCTGAGTCTGCACGGCGGCCCGGAAGCGCAGGAGCGGCCGGTCTTCTCGGCGCAGCACCAGGCCATGGTGACGGCCGGGATCACGGTGTTCGCGCCGAACGTGCGCGGCTCCAGCGGTTTCGGCCGGGCGTTCGTGCACGCCGACGACCGACTGGGCCGGTGGGACGCGATCGCCGACGTCCGGTCCTGCGTCGAGTACCTCACCGGGCACGGTCTGGCCGACCCGGATCGGATCGCCGTCACCGGGCGGTCCTACGGCGGCTACCTGACCCTGGCGGCGCTGGTCGCCTTCCCCCGGACGTTCGCGGCGGGCGTGGACATCTGCGGCATGTCGGACCTGCTGCACTTCTACCGGGAGAGCGAGCCGTGGATCGCCGCCGCGGCCGTGTCCAAGTACGGCGACCCGGTCGCCGACCGGGACCTGCTGCGCAGCCTGTCCCCGTTGCCGCGGGCGCACCGGATCACCGCGCCGCTGCTGGTCGTGCACGGCGAGCTGGACACCAACGTGCCCGTCGGCGAGGCGCACCGGATCGTCGCCGCGCTGCGGGCCCTGGACCGGCCGGTGTCCTACCTGGAGCTGGCGGGAGAGGGCCACGAGTACCGCCGGGCGTCCTCGCAGCTGCTGCTCCTGCAGACCATGGCGGCGTTCCTCACCCGCCACCTCCGGGTGGGACCGCCGGCACGGTGCGGTGACGGCCCGGCGCTTGGCTAGGGTGGGCCGGTGCGCGCCTGGCCAGCTCCCGAGGTTCCGGACCTACCGGGCGGGACGGCCGCCGACCGGCCGGCACTGCGGTTGTACGACTCGTCGTCCGGCACCGTCCGGCCGAGCCGGCCCGGGGCGACGGCGCGGCTGTACGTCTGCGGGATCACCCCGTACGACGCGACCCACCTCGGGCATGCCGCCACCTACCTGGCCTTTGACGTGCTGCAGCGGGTCTGGCGGGACCAGGGTCACCGGGTGCACTACGTCCAGAACATCACCGATGTCGACGACCCGCTGCTCGAGCGGGCCGACCGGGACGGCGTCGCCTGGCAGGACCTGGCCGCCGAGCAGATCGAGCTGTTCCGCGCCGACATGACGGCGTTGCGCGTCCTGCCGCCCGACGACTACATCGGCGCCGTCGAGGCCATGGGCGAGATCGCCGCCGCGGTGCAGCGGCTGCTCGACCTGGGCGCCGCCTACCGGGTCGACGACGCCGACCACCCCGACGTCTACTTCGACATCTCGGCCACCGGCCGGTTCGGCTACGAGTCGCGGTACGACACGCCGACCATGCTGGCCCTGTCCGCCGAGCGCGGCGGCGACCCCGACCGGCCGGGCAAGCGGGACCCGCTCGACCCCTTGCTGTGGCGGACGGAACGGCCCGGCGAGCCGGCCTGGGAGTCCCCGATGGGCCGCGGCCGGGCCGGCTGGCACGTCGAGTGCGCGGTGATCGCCGGCAGCCGGCTCGGCACCGGCATCGACGTGCAGGGCGGCGGCAGCGACCTGATCTTCCCGCACCACGAGTGCTCTGCGGCCCACGCCGAGGCACTGACCGGCCAGCAGCGCTTCGCCGACCACTACACGCACGCCGCGATGATCGCGCTGGACGGCGAGAAGATGTCCAAGTCCCGCGGCAACCTGGTGTTCGTCTCCCGGTTGCGCGCGGAGGGTGTCGACCCGATGGCCGTGCGGACGGCGCTGCTGTCCGGCCACTACCGCCAGGACCGGGAGTGGACCGCCGACCTGTTGCGGGTGGCCGAGAAGCGGCTGGCCGGCTGGCGGGCCGCCGCCCGGCGGCCCGGGACCGAGGGCGCCGACGGCGGCGCCGTGCTCGCGGCCCTGCGCGACGCGCTCGCCGACGACCTGAACACCCCCGCAGCGCTCGCGGCGCTGGACGCGTGGGCACACGACGACCGGCTGGCCGGCGAGCTGGTGGCCGACGCCGCCGACGCCCTCCTGGGGATCGGCCTGCGCTGACGGCGCACCGTCCGGGCACCGTCCGGGCGGCCCCGGTCACCGCGGCGCCCCGGGCTGGCTCACGTGCAGCACGGTGAACACCGTGGCGCCCTCCCCGGCGTGGCGGTGCAGGTCGGTGGCCGGCTCACCGGAGGTCCAGAATTCCACGGAGCGCCACGAGGTCGGGTCGATGCCGGCCACCGCCAGGTGCACGCCCGGCTCGCCGGCCCGCCGCTCGGTAGCGGACGACAGCTCGCGGGCCGTCGCGACGAGGTCCGCGTCGGCGGCGAGTGTCCGGCTGCGCAGGACCGCGCTGCGTACCCCGCCGGCCCGCACGGCGCCGTCGGCCCTGGCCTGCGGCACCCAGGTGTGCACCACCGGCCGCCCGAAGTCCGCGACGATGCCCTGGAAACCCGCGCCGCGCCAGAGGAAGTCGGCGGCCGCGCCGGCGTCGTCCCACAGGTAGAAGGGCGCGTACTGGTGGACGGGGGACCCGGCGACGCCGTGCTCCCGGATGCAGTAGGCCTTGACCGCCAGCCCCGCACGACCGTCCAGGGCGGCACCGCGGGTGGCCACCCGTTCCCGGATCACGGCCATGTCGTAGTCCCGGGGCAGGGTGATCGGGTAGTGCAGCAGGAGCTGCCCCGGCGTCGCGGCGGTCATCGGTGCCCGCCCGTCCCCGCGAGGACCACGGGCTCGAGCCAGGTGACGCTGTCGCCCCCCGGCGGCGCCGTCTGCACCGCGAGGTGGATCATCGCCTGGTCGGCGTCCGCGCCGTGCCAGTGCTCCTCGCCCGGGTCGGTCCACACCGCGACGCCGGGGACGAGCCGGACAACCCGACCGTCCCTGGTCCCCACCCAGCCGGCGCCGCTCTGCCCGACGAGCAGCTGGCCGTGCGCGTGCGAGTGCCAGGCCGTCCGGGAGCCGGCGGCGAACCGGACGACGTAGGCGTGCAACCGCGGGTCGCCGTCGGGACGGTGGTGCCACCCGGCCACTGCACCGGTGAAGCGCGGGTCCGCGGTCAACGGGAGCGGGACAGCGTCGAGACGTTCCATCACCGGCCCGCCGTCCTGGCCCGCTCCAGCAGGTCGACGGCGCCGCGCACCGCCCGGTCGAACGGCGCGGGATTGCCGGCGGCTCGGGCCAGCACGTAGCCGCCCTGGACGACCGCCAGCACGGTGTCGGCCAGCTGCGCCGGATCGACGTCGGCCGGCAGCTCGCCGCGACGGACGGCCTCCGCCAGCACCTCCGTGGTGGCCGCCCTGATCCGGTCGAAGGTCCCGGCCAGGATCTCGCGCAGGGCGGGCGTCCCGAGGACGTCGGCATCGCCGGCCATCCGTCCGACCGGGCAGCCGCGCAGCACGTCGCGCCGGCGGAGCAGGTAGGCCTGGACCCGGCCCACCGCACCGCCGGCACCGCCGCCACCGCCGGCACCACCGGCACCGCCGGCATCAAGCGCACCGCCCGTGTCGCCGGGGTCGTCCAGCACCGCTGACGCCGCGTCGAGCAGCCGGTCCGCGGTGCGCCGGAAGGCGGCGGCAGCAAGGTCCTCCTTGCCGGCGAAGTGGTGGTACATGCTGCCCTGCCCCGCACCGGCACGGTCCAGGATCGCCCGCGGGCTGGTCGCGGCGTACCCGCGCTCCCAGAGCAGATCCTGCGTGGACGCGATCAGTTCTTCCCGGGTATCGGCTCTCGGCATGCCGTACATACTAGTAGGTACAACATGGGAGTCGGGCTGCGGGTCGGCGGAGCGCGCCCGGCGCCGTCGGGACGGTCAGCGACGGCGCAGCGCGGCGAGCAGGTCCGGCACCGCCTCGGCCGGCACGGCCGGCGACCACAGGTGGCCCTGGCCCCGGGTGCAACCCAGGCGGCGGCCCTCGCCGGCCTGGTCGGCCGTCTCGACGCCGACCAGTGAGGTGTGCAGCCGGGCCGCGGCGGCGACGGCCACCACGGCGCCGACGACCGCGGTGCCGACCGCCTGGCCCAGCGCCGCGACGACCGTGCGGTCGATCTTCACGCCGCGCACCGCGGCGGGCAGCACCGGCGAGAGCGTCGGCCAGCCGGTGCCCGGGTCGTCGACCCAGACGGCGAATCCCCGGTCGCCGAGCGCCCGCAGCCGGTCGACCGGCACCCCACCGGGTCCTGCCACGTCGCCCACCTCGAGGTCCACCGTGGCCGGGTCGAGCCCGGCATGGGTCACCGCATCGGTGATCCGGGCGACCGCCGGGGTTTCCGCCAGGTGCCGCGGGGAGAGGTTGACGGCCACCCGCACGTCGGGGTCGGTCCGCTGCCAGCGGCGCGCGTCCCACAGGACGGAGCGCAGCACGGCCATGTCCACGTCGGCCACCAGGTCGGTGTCCACGGCCAGCGGCAGGAAGCTGCCGGGCAGGCGCACCGACCCGGACGGCTCGGTCCACCGGGCGAGCGCCTCGAGCCCGACCGGCCGGCCGGTGTCCAGGTCCAGGATCGGCTGGTACCACGGACGGATCCGCCCATCGCGCAGGGCGTCGATCAACTCGCGGGCCGGCGCCTCGCCCGCCGTCGCCGACCGCGGGCTGCGCAGCAGCTCGAGCTGGTCCTCGACGATGGACCCGAACTCCCGGAGCCGCTCGACGATGTCCGGCGCCGGCGTGCGGGCGCTCGGGTCCACCACGCAGAGCGTGCCGACGACGAGCGACTCCCGGCCGGTCAGCGGGACGCCCACGTAACTGCCCACGGACCCGTTCTGCACGGCCGCCAGAGAGGCGAACCGCGGGTCCGCGGCGGCGTCCGGCACCAGCAGCGGGTCGCCGGTCCGGACGACGACGTCGCAGATGGTCTCGGCGCGGTGCAGCAAGGTGCGGCCCGGCATGCCCACCGACACCAGCGTCTGCTGGCGCTCGTCGTCCACGATGTTGACCAGCGCGGCGGGGAAGCCCAGCGTGCGGGCGACCAGCGCGATGGTGCCCTCGAGGCGCCGGAGGTCCGGCCCGCGCCGATAGCGGCGCGCCGATCGCGCCCGCTGCTGCTCGTCCTCGGAGTGCACCTCGACCGGCGCTCGGTCACCGGCCCGCCGGTCGCCCGGCGTACCCCCCGATGGCTCTGGCCGCACCGCTGCCCCGCTTCCGTGACCCGAGCGTCCCGCCCCGCGCGGACGGGTACACAGCAAAACCCTAGGTGCGCGGCCCGCCCGGGGCACGCACCCGCAGCGGAGGTCCACCGTTCGCAGCGCCACGTCCCACGGATGGCGGTTCGGGTTGCCGTCCGGCATGCCGCCTGTGACCGGCGAACCGGTGGCGACCGACCCCGGCGACCGGTCCGGCCCCCGGCCCCGCCCGGTACTGACGCACGGTGACGACGGACGGGCAAGCAGGGCCGGGACGGCGCCCCGGACCCGGGGCGGGTCGTCCGGTCGCCGACCGGCGGCGTGACGGATGTCAGGGCAGGGATGCGCCGTTCCTCCGGGGCCGGGCGCGGCGCCCGGACCTAGCGTGGGACCATGCCCTGGTTCCGGATGCACAGCGAGTCGACGGTCCGACACCTGGCCCTGCTCGGCGGTTTCCGCCGCAGCGGCCGATGGGCGGTGCCCGAGCACCTCGTCGTCGTGGCGGCGGTCGGCGGCGCGGACGTCGACCTGGCCGGTTCCGTCCTGCCGCCGCTGGTCACCGTGACCAAGGTGTCGCTGGTCGGCGGCACGCGCCTCACGGTCCCGGCCGGCGTGCCGGTCGAGGTGCACGGCTTCTCGGTCTTCGGCCGTGTCGACGACTCCGCCGCACCGCGGGACGTCCCCGCCGGCGCACCGCGGATCCTGGTCCGGTCCTACGGCCTGGCCGGAGGCCTGCGGGTCGTCCGTGCCGCCGATGGCGTCGATGTCCCCGGAGGGCCGGCGCCGACCACGGACGACCGACCGGTCTGAGCGGCCCCCGCGCCGGGGAACGGGGTCAGCGACCGCCCGGCCGCGGCCCGCGCCGGCGCAGGTACCGCTCGAACTCCGCGGCGATCGACTCGCCGGAGGCGGGCCGGAGCGGCTCGTCGACCTCCTCGCGTTGCTCCAGCGTCCGGATGTACTCGGAGATCTCCTCGTCCTCGGCGGCGATCTGCGACACCTCGGTCTCCCACTCGTCGGCCTGCTCGGGCAGGGCGCCGAGCGGGACCTCGACGTCCAGCACCTCCTCGACACGGTGCAGCAGCGCGAGCGTCGCCTTGGGCGACGGTGCCTGCGACACGTAGTGCGGCACCGAGGCCCAGAACGACACCGCGGGGATGCCGACCTGGATGCAGGCGTCCTGGAACACCCCGGCGATGCCCGTGGGGCCCTCGTACTTGGAACCGGACACACCCCACTTGCGCGCCGTCGCGACGTCCTGCGCCGAGCCGGTGACCTGCACCGGCCGGGTGTGCGGCACGTCGGCGAGCAGGGCGCCCAGCCCGATCACGGTGCTGACCTGCCACTCGGTGGCCAGGTCGAGCAGCTCCGTGCAGAAGGCCCGCCAGCGGAAGTTGGGCTCGATGCCGTGCACCAGGATCACGTCGGACGGCGCGTCGGGCAGGCGGCAGGCGGTGAGCCGGGTCGTCGGCCAGTCGATGATCCGGGTGACGCCCTCGAGCAGCCGGACCGTCGGCCGGGTGACCTGGAAGTCGTAGTACCCCTCGGGGTCCAGCTCCGCCAGCGGCTGCGCCGACCAGGCCTCCCGCAGTTGCTCCAGACAGGCGCTGGCGGCGTCACCCGCGTCGTTCCAACCCTCGAATGCCGTGATCATCACCGGGGCCCGCAGGCTTCCGGGTGCGATCGCGGCGGCGCGCTCACTCACCTGTCCAGCCTACGTCCGCGGTGCCGCCGCACCGGCGGCGTCGGCGAAGGTCGACACCGACCGCGGGCCCGCGCCGCCCGGCCGAGGGTGCGCGGACCGGTCGGGCCGGACCCGCCACGGCGACCGGGCACCGCGCCCGGGCGGCTCGCTACCGGGGGTCGCCGGGGCACCGCCACTACGCTGGACCGGTGACTGCTCCCACCCGCGGAGGCGCGCACCGGACCGGCGCGCCGTCCCGCCACCCGTTCCTGGAGGCCATGACGCGCCGCGTCCTGATCACCGACGGGGCGATGGGCACCATGCTGCAGGCGCAGGACCCGTCGCTGGACGACTTCGGCGGCCTCGAGGGCTGCAACGAGATCCTGAACGTCACCCGTCCCGACATCGTCCGCGCCGTGCACCGGGCCTACCTCGAGGTCGGCGTCGACGCGATCGAGACCAACACCTTCGGCGCCAACCTGGCCAACCTGGCCGAGTACGACATCCCGGACCGGATCTTCGAGCTGGCGCACGCCGGGGCCGTGCTGGCCCGCGCGGAGGCCGACGAGTTCGGTACGCCGGACCATCCCCGGTGGGTGCTGGGTTCGGTCGGCCCCGGGACGAAGCTGCCGTCGCTGGGCCACGTCGGGTTCGTGCAGCTGCGGGACGCCTACCAGCAGCAGGTCGAGGGCATGCTCGAGGGCGGTATCGACGCCGTCCTGGTCGAGACGTCGCAGGACCTGCTCCAGGTCAAGGCGGCCGTGCTGGCGGCCAAGCGCGCGATGGCGGCCCGCGGCCGCCAGGTGCCGGTGATCAGCCACGTGACGGTCGAGACCACCGGGACCATGCTGCTGGGGTCGGAGATCGGCGCGGCGCTGACGGCGATCGAGCCGCTGGGCGTGGACCTGATCGGGTTGAACTGCGCCACCGGGCCCGCCGAGATGAGCGAGCACCTGCGGTACCTGTCCAAGCACGCCAGGACCGCGGTGTCCGTCATGCCGAACGCGGGGCTGCCGCAGCTCGGCCCGAACGGCGCCGAGTACCCGCTGACCCCGCCGGAGCTGGCGGAGGCGCTCGCCGGATTCGTCCGCGAGTTCGGGCTGACCATGGTCGGCGGATGCTGCGGCACCACGCCCGAGCACCTGCGGCAGGTGGTCGAGGCGGTGCAGGAGGTCTCCCCGGCCCGCCGCCGGCCGCGTCCCGAGCCGGGCCTGTCGTCGCTCTACCAGAACGTGCCGTTCGAGCAGGACGCGTCCGTGCTGATGATCGGCGAACGGACGAACGCCAACGGCAGCAAGGCGTTCCGCGAGGCCATGCTGGCCGAGCGGTGGGACGACTGCATCGAGATCGCCCGGTCGCAGACCCGCGACGGCGCGCACCTGCTGGACGTCAACGTCGACTACGTCGGCCGGGACGGCGCCGCGGACATGGCCGCGCTGGCGGCCCGGCTGGCCACCGCGTCGACGCTGCCGATCATGATCGACTCCACCGAACCGGCCGTCCTGGAGGCGGGTCTGGACCGGCTGGGTGGCCGCTGCATCGTCAACTCGGTCAACTACGAGGACGGCGACGGCCCGGGGTCCCGGTTCGCACGCATCATGCCGCTGGTCGTCGAGCACGGCGCCGCGGTGGTGGCGTTGACCATCGACGAGGAGGGCCAGGCCCGCACCCGCGAGAAGAAGGTCGAGATCGCCGAGCGGCTGATCGCCGACCTGACCGGGCGCTGGGGGCTCGCCGAGAGCGACATCGTGGTCGACACCCTGACGTTCCCGATCGCCACCGGGCAGGAGGAGACCCGGCGCGACGGCATCGAGACCATCGAGGCCATCCGCGAACTCAAGCGCCGGCATCCGGACGTGCTGACCACGCTGGGACTGTCGAACGTCTCGTTCGGTCTGAACCCGGCCGCGCGGCAGGTGCTGAACTCGGTGTTCCTGGCCGAGTGCGTCGACGCCGGTCTCGACTCGGCGATCGTGCACGCGTCGAAGATCCTGCCGATGTCGCGGATCCCGGACGAGCAGCGCACCGTGGCGCTGGACCTGGTCTGGGACCGGCGCCGGCCCGGCTACGACCCGCTGTCGCGGATGCTCGAGCTGTTCGAGGGCGCCACGGCCGCGGCGGGCCGGGCCAGCCGGGCGGCAGAATTGCAGGCGCTGCCGCTGGACGAGCGGCTGCAGCGCCGCATCGTCGACGGCGAGCGGCAGGGCCTGGAGGCCGATCTCGACGAGGCGCTGCAGCGGCGCACCGCGCTGGCGATCGTGAACGACACGCTGCTCGCCGGGATGAAGACCGTCGGCGAGCTGTTCGGCTCCGGCGCGATGCAGCTGCCGTTCGTGCTGACCTCCGCCGAGGTCATGAAGGCCGCCGTGGCGCACCTGGAGCCGCACATCCAGGCGCAGACCGCCGGGTCGGCGGCGGGCAAGGGCACCATCGTGCTGGCCACGGTCAAGGGCGACGTGCACGACATCGGCAAGAACCTGGTCGACATCATCCTGTCCAACAACGGCTACTCCGTCGTGAACCTCGGTATCAAGCAACCGATCTCGACGATCCTGACCGCCGCGCAGGACGCCGACGCGGATGCCATCGGCATGTCCGGGCTGCTGGTGAAGTCAACCGTGGTGATGAAGGAGAACCTGCAGGAGATGAACGCGCGGGGGCTCGCGGAGCGCTTCCCCGTGCTGCTGGGCGGCGCAGCGCTGACCCGCTCGTACGTCGAGAACGACCTGTCCGCGGTGTTCGAGGGCGACGTCCGGTACGCCAGGGACGCGTTTGAGGGTCTGCGGCTGATGGACGCGGTCATGCGCCGCAAGCGCGGCGGCGACACCGAGACGGTGGCCGCCGAGCAGGCGGCGGAAGCGGCCAAGGCGGCCGAGCGCCGCATCCGGCACGAGCGGTCCCAGCGGATCGCCCAGGTGCGGCGCGAGCAGGCCGAGGCGGTCGCCGCCGAGGACGACGGCGGTCCCGTGCGGTCGGACGTCGCCACCGACAACCCGGTGCCCAGCCCGCCGTTCTGGGGATCCCGGGTGGTCAAGGGCATCCCGCTGGCCGCGTACGCCGGCCTGCTCGACGAGCGCGCCACCTTCATGGGGCAGTGGGGACTGCGCGGTGCCAAGGGCGGCCGCGGCCCCAGCTACGAGGAGCTGGTCGAGAAGGAGGGCCGGCCGCGGCTGCGGTACTGGCTGGACCGGCTGTCCACCGAGCAGGTGCTGCAGGCCGCCGTGGTCTACGGCTACCACCCGTGCGTGTCCGAGGGCGACGACCTGGTCGTGCTCGCCGAGCCGCGGCCGGACGCCGCCGAGGTGCACCGGTTCAGCTTCCCCCGGCAGCGACGGGACCGGCGGCTGTGCCTGGCCGACTACTTCCGGCCGCGGGAGTCCGGCGAGGTGGACGTCGTCGCCTTCACCGTGGTGACCATGGGGCAGCGGATCGCCGACTTCGCCAACGAGCTGTTTGCAGCCAATGCCTACCGCGACTACCTCGAGGTGCACGGGCTGTCGGTGCAGCTGACCGAGGCGCTGGCCGAGTACTGGCACCAGCGCATCCGGTCCGAGCTGGTCTTCGGCGACGGCAGCACCGCGGCCGCCGAGGACTCCGCGGACGTCACCGACTTCTTCGACCTGGGCTACCGCGGGGCGCGGTACTCGTTCGGCTACCCGGCCTGCCCGGAACTGTCCGAGCAGGCCAAGCTGGTCGCCCTGCTGGAGCCGTCCCGCATCGGCGTCGAGCTGTCCGAGGAGTTCCAGTTGCACCCCGAGCAGTCGACGTCGGCGTTGATCGTGCACCACCCCGAAGCCACCTACTTCGCCGCCCGATGACCGGGAGACGCGGCGAGGCGATGACGACGACGGGGGACACCTGCGCGCCGGCGGACGGCGGCGACACGACCACCGAGCTGGCCGGGGTGCTGTTCGACATGGACGGCACCCTGACCGACAGCGAGCGGCTGTGGACCATCTCGCTCGCCGAGGTGGCGGCCGCCTACGGCGGCACGATCTCTGTCGAGACCCGCGAGGCCATGGTCGGGCAGGACATGTGGACGACGATCGACCTGCTGCACGCCGAGATCGGCGTGCAGGTGGACCCGGCGGAGACGGCCCGCCGGCTGACCGAGGCCACCCGTGAGGTGTTCGCCCGCGGGCTGCCCTGGAAGCCCGGGGCGCGCGAGCTGCTCGCGGCCGTCCGGGCGGCCGGGTTGCGGACGGCGCTGGTGACCGCCACCCACCGGCCGCTGGTCGACATCGCGCTGCGGACGTTGGGCAGCGCCAACTTCGACGCCGTGGTGGCCGGTGACGAGGTCGTCCGCAACAAGCCGGACCCCGAGCCGTACCTGCGGGGGGTCGAGCTGCTCGGGCTGCCGGCGGACCGCTGCCTGGCCATCGAGGACTCACCGGCCGGGTCCACGTCCGCCGCCGCGGCGGGCCTGCCGGTGCTGGTCGTCCCGTCGGAGATGCCGGTGGCCGCCGCCCCGGGCCTGTTCTTCGCCGACTCGCTGGTCGACATCGA
Organism: Nakamurella endophytica; assembly: GCF_014646215.1. GTDB lineage: Bacteria > Actinomycetota > Actinomycetes > Mycobacteriales > Nakamurellaceae > Nakamurella > Nakamurella endophytica. The sequence goes on along the minus strand of NZ_BMNA01000002.1, from coordinate 429,467 downwards.
CGTGCCGCAGCTGCGCCGGCTCCGCGCCCGCCCGCGGCCGGGACTGCCGGTCGGCTGACCGGAGGTCCGGGCGGGCGGCCGCGCCGGCGGACCGGTCGGTGTCCTGCAGGGGGCGGTCGCCGGTGCCAGGTGTCAGCGGCCGCCGCGGGCACCGCCGCCGAACCCCGTCCCGCCGCCGAACCCGGCTCCGCCTCCGGCGCGGCCGGCGCCGCCGAGCAGCCCGCCGCCCGACCGGCTGCTGCTGGTCGCAGTGGGCAGGGGAGCGCCGAGGTCGGCCAGGACGACCTGGTCCCCGGCCGACAGTCCCGACGTCACCTGGGTGACGGTGGGGCCGACGGCACCGATCTCGACCCGGGTCGCCGTCACGGCGCCGTCGCGGAGGACGTCGACGGAGTGCGCCGAGCCCACCGTGTGCACCGCGGAACTCGGCACGGTGAGCACGCCGGACAGATCCGCGGTGGTGACGGCGACCGTCGCGCCGGACCCGTCGTACAGCCGGGTGGTGCCGGCGTCCACCAGCACCGTCACCGGGTACGTCGGCGTGCTGCCGGTGGTGCTCGCCAGCACGCCGACCGTGGTCACCGTCCCGGTCAGCGGCGCCGTCCGACCGTTCACCGTCACCGCGGACCGCTGGCCGACGCGGATCGCGTCGACGGCGGACAGCGGGACGGTGGTCGAGACGGTGTACTGCCCGCCGCCGACCACCGTGACGGTCGCCGAGGTCGAGCCGGCGGAGACGCCGTCGCCGACGGCCAGTCCGACGGCGGCGACGGTGCCGGAGATCGGGCTGGTCAGGGTGGCCGCCCGCCGGTTCTGCTCCGCGATGGTGACGTCCCAACTCCGGCTGTCGATCTCGGACTGGTCGGCGGCGACGTCCTGGGCGGTGGCCACCGTGGTCCGCGACGCCCCCGCCGTCCTGGCGCTGCCGGACCCTCCACCGGCCGACCCGGCAGACCCGGCCGACCCGGCGGAACCAGCCGACCCGGCCGAGCCGGCACCACCGGCCGGAACACCCGACCCGCCGGAGCGCGTGGACGCACCGGTGCCGGTGCCGGTGCCGGTTCCGGTGTCGACGCCGCTGCCGCCCGCACGGCCGGCGTCCCCCGTGCCACCAGCCGCACCGGTCGGCCCGGTGGATCCGGTCGACCGGGTGGACCCGCTGCCGGCAGACCAACCGCCGTACCCGCCCGAGCGCGGCGAGCCGCCGCTGCCGGTCGTGGCGGTCGACCCGGAGCCGGCCGCCCCGCCGGTGGCTCCCGAACCGCCCGTCGGGCGACGGCTGCTGGACGTCGTCCCGGACCCGCCCGCGGCGCCCGTCCCACCGGTGCCGGATCCGGTGGCGGGTGCCGATCCGGTGCGGGTCGCGGACCCGCTCGCACCGGATCCGGTCGCGGGCAGCAGCGCGGACAGGGCGTTGATCGCCGTGGTGAGGTCGTTCTGGTTGCTCGCCAGCCCGGCCTGGTCGGTCTGCACCGTGGTGATGGCGGCCTGGCAGTCGGCCAGCTGCGTGGACAGTGCCGCCCCGGGGCCGCTCGTCGTCGAGGTGGCGCTCGAGCTGCCGGTGGTGCCGGTCGTCGTCGAGGTGCTCGACGACGGGGCGCGGGTACCGGTGCGCCTGCTGCCCGGCGTCGCCGCGTCCCGAGGGCCGGTGGTCGGCGTCCGCGCCGCCTGGAGCAGCTCCGCGGCGACATCCGCGGCTCGGCCGGAGCTGTCGCCGGTGACGACGCGGTCGACGGCCGCCACCACGGCCGGGGTCAGCGCGACCCGGAAGGCCGCGCCGGCGGCGGTGCCGGTCGCCTGGGTGGTTGCCGTGCTCGACGAACCGGCCGACGGCGCCGCGGTCGAGGTCTGCGTCGCAGTCACGGTGGCGGTGTCGGTCACCGTCGTGGGCGCGGTGACCGTGGCGGTGGCGGTGGCGGTCACCGTGGTGGGAGCGGTGACCGTCACGGTGGTCGGCGCGGGCGCGGGCGCGGCCGGGGACGAGCTCGAGTTCGTGTCCGGCGGGCCCGGGGTGGCGGACACGGTCGAGCCGGCGCTGGAACCGGCGCCGGAGCTGCCCGTGGTCGGGGTGGCCGAGGTTCCGGGCGACGCCGTCGTCGACCCGGCGCCGGACGGGCTTCCGGACGTGGGACCGTCCGGCGTCGACGTGCCGGTGGTGGGGGTGGTGCCGGTGGCGAGGGTCGCGGTGGAGATGGGCAGGCAGGCCGTCCGTTGCGTCGCGAGGGACTCGGCGACGAGCTCGGTCTGCCGGCTCACCGCCCGCTGCGCGGCGACCACCGCCTGCTGGGCCGCCCGCAGGCGTGCCGTCGTGGGATCGGTCGGTCCCGTGTCCGTCGACCCGGAGCCGGTGCCGCCCGGCGAGCCGGTGCGCGTGCCGGGTGCGGCCCCGGTCCCGGTGGGCCGTGCGCCGCCGCCGGTCGCAGCTCCACCGGCCGAGCCGGACCCGCCGCCGGACGTCCGACCGCCGGAGCCGGACGCGGTGGGCGACGCCGGTCCGCTGCCGTCACCAGCCGACCCGGTACCGCCGCCGGTCGACGCGGGGGCGCCGACCCCGGTCGGCGATCCGCCGGAGCCCGACCCCGCGGCGCGCCCGGGGTCCGCACCGGCCCCGCGGCCGCCGGTCCCGCTGGTGCGGCCGGTGCTCGTTCCGGAACCTCCGGTGCCCGTCCCCGCGGTGCCCGTCCCCGCGGTGCCGGACCATCCGGTGTCGGTCCCTCCGGTGCCGGACCCGCCCGTCGCGGTGTCACCGTCCCCGGTCGCGGCACCCGACCCGCGCCCGCCGACACCCCCCGAGCCGCCACCGGCGGCGGACCCACCGGAGGCGCCGACCGCTCCACCGGTGCTCGCACTCCCGGCGTCCCCGCCGGCCGGTCCCGAGTCGGTGCCGCCCGCGCCCGCTTCGGTGCCGCCCGCGCCCGCTCCGGTGTCGCCCGCGCCCGCTCCGGTGCCGCCGGCGGCTCGCGACCCGGAGGACGCGATGGAGGACCCGGACGACGCGCTCGACGACGAGGTGGCCGTGGTGCCGTCGGTCTGGCTGGCGAGGTCCGTGGCCAGGGTCTGCTGCGCCTGCGCCAGCGCCGCCTTGGCGCTGGTCAACGCTGCGTCGAGATCGGTTGTGTCCAGCGTGGCCAGGGTCTGTCCGGCCCGGACCGGGTCACCGACCGCGACGCCGACCCCGGCCACCGTGCCGCCGACCGAGAACGTCGCTATCGCCGAAGTTTTCGTGGAGACGGTGCCGGACGAACTGACCACCTGGGTCACCGACCCGTCGGCCGCTGTGGCCACCCGGTAGCCGGCCGGGCGGCTGCGCGTGGTGGCGAACACCCACCCACCGCCGGCGACGAGCAGGACCACCAGGACGGTGGCCGCCCAGGAGAGTCGCCGCCGGCGGCGACGCCGGGCTCGGGCGGTGGCGGCCGCGACCCTGCTGGTGGCGGTCGCGGACGTCGTCGCGACCGGCGCCGGCGGGACGCCGAAGCCGTCCTCAGCCACGGGTCGTCGTCCCGGTACCGCCACCGCTGCCGGTACCGCCACCGGTGCCGGTGCCGCCACCGCTGCCGGTCCGGCGCCCGGGACCGCCGAACCCGTTGCTGCAGCTACCGTTCGTCGCGGCCGACAGCGTGATGGACGTCGCCGCAACGGCTCCGGTGTCGTCGGCCTTGCCCACCGCGGTGGCGCAGAGGCCGGTCCTGATGGCCGAGGCCTTGGCGGTGACCGCCTTCCGGTACGTCGTGGTACCGGTGACCGTCACCGTTGCGGTGTAGCTCCCCCCGGTGCGCGACGAGGCGGTGACGGTCACCGTGTCGCCCGTGACCGAGGCGACCGTTCCGGACACGCGCTCACCGAAGCCGCCGAAGCCACCGGCCGGTCGGCGACCGGCCGTCCCGGTGGGCGTGGTGCCCTGCCCACCCGTGCCGGGGGCGGCACCGCCGGTCGGGCCGGTACCGCCCGGCATCCCGCCGCCGCCGGAGCCACCGCCGCGGTATCCGCCATGGCCGTAGCCGCCACCGCCGCCACCGCCGGTGCCGGCACCGCCGGCGGCGCCGAAGGCGGCGCACCGGCCGTCGACGGGCTGCGTGATCGACACTGTGGTGGCGGTCAGCGCGGTCACCTCCGGACGGGTGGCACCGGTCGGGCCGGCGCCGGCGCTCGGAGCGGCCCCTCCGGTCGGAGCGGCTCCTCCGGTCGGAGCGGCTCCTCCGGTCGGAGCGGCTCCTCCGGTCGGAGCGGCTCCTCCGGTCGGAGCGGACCCGGTGGTTCCGGCCGCGGGTGCCGCGACCGCGGTGACGCAGACGCCCGGCCTGACGTCGGTGAGGGTGCCGGTCGCCTGCTGGTCGATCCTGGTCGAGGCCGTCCAGGTCACCGTGGTCTGCGAGGTGGTGCTCTGCACCTGCATCGAGCTGCCGGAGACGTCGGCGACGAGGCCACTCACGCCCGGCCGGACGCCGGTGCCGCCGCGGCCGGCCGCGGTGGCCGGCGCGGACTGCTCCGTGACCGGCGCGGCGGACGGCGTCGACGTCGGCGCTGCCGATCCGGCAGACCCGCCGCCGCAGGCGGCGAGCAGCAACGACAGCGACGCCAGCGCGCCCGCCGCGGCGAGCGCGCCGGCGGAGCGGCGGCGCGGGGCGGGCGCGGGCTGGACGGCGCGGGTGGCCGGGGTGGGGACGGCGGCGGTCATGGCGGTGTTCCTGTCGTGCGGTGGGGCGGGAGGTGGTCCCACCGGTCGGTGGGAGGTCGGAACGGTGGTCCGCCCGGAGCGGGACGGCGGGACGGGACCCGGTCGGGCACCGCGACGTACCGGCGGCGTGGTCACTCGCTGCGGAGGGCGTCGATGGGCGCCAGCCGGGCGGCCCGGGTGGCGGGGTAGACACCGAAGACGACGCCGATGAGCACCGCGATGGCGATGGAGCCGCCGACGGCCAGCGGCGACACCACGATGTCGGTGGACAGCAACCGGGGCAGCACCCGCGCCCCGCCGATGCCGAGGGCCGCGCCGAGCAGCCCGCCGGCCAGTCCGAGGATCGTCGCCTCGACCAGGAACTGCCGCCGGATCGCGGACGGCGGCGCGCCGAGCGCCTTGCGCAGGCCGATCTCCCGGGTCCGCTCGGACACCGACACCAGCATGATGTTCATGACGCCGATGCCGCCCACCAGCAGGGACAGCGCGGCGATCCCGGTCAGCAGCACGGTGAGCGTCCGGGACACCGACGTCACCGTCGACAGCAGCGACTGCTGGCTGGCGATCGTCCAGTCCGCGGCGCCGGAGTCGGTCACGTGGTGCAGCGACAGCAGCAGCGCCTGCGCCTCCTGGTACGCCGCGGACAGCTGGCCGGCGGACGCCGCCTGCAGGTAGATGGTCGACACCGACTCCTTGTTGGTGCCGCCGACGATGCGGTTCGCCACCGTGGGCAGCGGCGCCAGCACCTGGTCGTCGAGGTTGCTGGAGGAGTCCGAACCGGCCGGCGCCAGCACGCCGACGACCTCCAGGTCGACGCCGTTGACGGTGACCGTCCGGCCCACGACGTCGGTGGTGCCGAACAGCTCGGTCGCCGTCTCGGAGCCCAGCACCGCGACGGCCGCCTGGTCCGCGACGTCCGCCGCGGACAGGAACCGGCCGGCCGCGAGGGTGCGCGACCGGACGGTGGCCCAGTCGGCGGAGGTGCCCACCACCGCGGTCGTCCAGTTGCTGCTGCCCGCCGTCACCGACAACGACGACGACTTGACCGGCGCCACCGCACCGATGTCCGGTGCGGCCACCGGGGACGCCAGGGCGGCGGCGTCGGCGGCGGTGAGCGTGGAGGCGGACCCGAAGCCGCCGCGGACGCCCCCGCTGGTGCTGCTGCCGGGGGAGACGATCAACAGGTTCGAGCCCAGGCTGCTGATCTGCGCGCCGACCTGCTGCTGCGAGCCGAGCCCGAGTCCGACGGTCAGGATCACCGCGGCGATGCCGATCAGGATGCCGAGCATGGTCAGCCCGGAGCGGAGCCGGTGCGAGACGATGGCGTCCAGCCCGGTGCGCAGCGTCTCCACCCACCTCATACCGGGGCTCCCACCGGTCGCTCGTCCGGCTGGACGACGCCGTCGCGGACCCGGACGACCCGCTGCGCCCGCTCTGCCACCTCGGTCTCGTGGGTGATCAGCACGATCGTGCGGCCCTGCCGGTGCAATTCGTCGAACAGCAGCAGGGCGTCCTCGGTCGCGGTCGAATCCAGGTTGCCGGTGGGCTCGTCGGCGAGCAGCAGGGCCGGGTCGCCGACCAGTGCCCTGGCCACGGCGACGCGCTGCTGCTGGCCGCCGGAGAGCTCGCCGGGCTTGTGGTCGATGCGGTCACCGAGCCCGACGCGGGTGAGCGCTTCGACGGCGCGCCGCCGGCGCTGCTCCCGCCCGACACCGGCGTAGACCAGGGGCAGCTCGACGTTGCGCCAGGCCGACAGCGACGGCAGCAGGTGGAACTGCTGGAAGACGAACCCGATGCGCCGGTTGCGGACGTGGGCCAGCTCGACCTCGTCCATCACGCCGACGTCCTCACCGGCCAGCCGGTACTCGCCCGACGAGAGCACGTCCAGGCAGCCGATGACGTTCATCAGGGTCGACTTGCCGGACCCGGACGGGCCGATGATCGCGACGAACTCGCCGGCGTCGATGCGCAGCGAGACGTTGCGGACGGCGTGGACCTCCTGGGTGCCCATCCGGTAGGTCTTCGCGACGTCGACGAGCTCGATGACCGGGATCCGCTCGCCCACAGGATCCGCCGGCAGCGGACGCGCGGGGGCGGCGTCGGGCGTCCGGCGGTCGCCGGAGAACAGGTCGAACAGGCTCACCGGTCAGCCTCCCGCCGGCGCGCCGCCGGGAGCCGCACCGCCACCCGGAGCACCGCCACCCGGAGCACCGCCACCGGAGCCGCCACCGAAACCGCCCGCGCCGCCGCCGTACCGGCCGCCACCGGAGCCACCGGAGCCACCGCCGTAGCCGCCGTTCCCGCCACCGCCTCCGGACCCGCCACTGCCGTAGCCCCGGCCGCCGTACCCGCCGGCGCCGGTGCGGCCGCCGGTGCCGGCACCGGATCCGGTGCCGCCGCCGGCCCGGAGAGTGGTGACCTCCACCTGGTCGCCCTCGGTCAGCCCGGAGACGATCTGCGTCGAGGTGCCGGACGACTCGCCGGTCTGCACGACGGTGGGCACCTGGCGGCCGTCGACGCTACGGTCGACCACCTTCTGGCCGTCCACGGTGTGGATGGCGGCGGTGGGCACGACCAGTACGTCGGTCAGCTGCCGGTAGATCAGCACCACGGTCGCCGAGGCACCGTCGTGCAGGCCAGCCGGGGTGCCGGTGACGGCGACGGTGACCGGGTAGCTGGCGGTGTCGGTCGTGCTGGTGGAGACCAGACCCACCGAGGTCACCGTGCCGAAGAGCAGCGATTGCTGGCCGGGAACGGTGAGCTGGGCCTGGATGCCCTTCTTCACCAGGTCGATCTGGGTGTCGTCGACCCCCACCGACGTGACCCAACGCGCGGTGCCGACGACGACGAACGGCGCCGAGGTCGACGTCGCTGACGTGCCGGTGCCCGAGCCGCCGGTGCCGCTTGCCGTCCCACCGGACCGGGAGTTGGAGCCGGCGCCGCTGGACGAACCGCCGGACGTCCCGGACGACCGGGAGGACCCGGACGTGCCCGCCGCCGTGCCGGTGCCCGACCCCGTGCCGGACACCGTGTCACCGACGGCCACGTTCACCGCAGTGACCAGCCCGTCGATCGGCGAGGTGACGGTGGCGCCGCGGACGGCGGCCTGGGCGTCCGCGACGCCCTGCACCGCCGTGGTCTGCGCGGCGATGTCGGCCACCAGCTGCGCCTTCGCAGCCGCGTCGTCCGCGGTGGAGTCGGTGGTGGCGGCGTCCGTGACGGCGGTCTTGTCCGAGGCCACGGTCGCCCTGGCATGGGCCAGCGTGGCCTTGGCGGCCGCCAGGTCGGCCCGCAGCTGCAGCGTGTCGATGGTGCCGAGGACCTGGCCCTTGTGGACCGTGTCGCCGGCTCCGACAGCGACGGAGGTGACCCGCCCGGAGGCGCCGAAGGACACCTCGTCCTGGTCGGCCGGCGTCAGCGTGCCCGTGGTCGTGACGCTCTGGGTGATCGTCCCGGTCGTGACGTCGACCAGCGTGGTGGTGGTCGACGGCGCCGCGGACGCCGATGCGGCGGTGCCGCCGCCGCGGAGGCCGAACCACCACCAGGCGCCGCCCGCCACCGCGAGGACGAGCACGAGCACCGCACCCACCACCAGCGGACGGCCACGCCTGCGCGGACCTGGCGCCATGCACCCACCTCTGCGTTCCGCGCCCCTCCGACGGGGGCTTCGTGCGGGACGCTAAGGACCGTTCCTGGCGGGGAGCCGGGCGCGAGCTGTCCGGAAGCTGTGGGTGGGGGTTCCACGCGCCGACCGGTCGGCGCCCGGCGGATCGTCGCCGCGGCCTCAGCCGGCCGCGTCGCCCGACCGGGCTGGGTCGCCGTCCATGTGGCGGAGCATCGGCAGCCCGCCCTGCCGGACGAACCGGGTCACCAGCACCGCGGCGAGCAGCAGGAACGCGATGTTCAGCCAGGTGGTGTAGTTCCAGGACACGCCCCGGTCGAGGACATCCGGCACCGGGCCGTCGGGCACCAGCCCGGCCACCCCGAACACGAGCTCCACCAGGTAGCCGGCGACGACCATCGACACGTAGAACACGGCCAGGACCAGCAACGCCATCCGCCAGCCGTAGTACTTCCGGTAGATGTTCAGGATCGGCAGGATGAGCAGGTCGGCGAACAGGAACGCGACGATCCCGCCGAAGCTGATGCCGCCGTTCCACAGCACGGCCGCGAGCGGGACGTTGCCCACCGAGCAGACGAAGCTCAGCAGCGCCACGACGGGTCCGACCAGTGGGCCCTCGATCGCGGACGCCACCGGGTGGCCGGACAGGAAGAAGGAGGCCCAGAACTCGCCGGGCACCCAGGCGCCGATGGCCCCGGCGATCAGCAGTCCGAGCACCAGGTCGCGGATGATCGCCGCCCACTCCATGACGAAGACGTTCGAGACCGCGGTGAACCCCGCCCGGGAGAACAGCCGCGCCAGGAAGGGCGCGTCGGCGTCCACGGCCATGTCCATCGACGCGTGGCCCTCCATGGATCCGGCCAGCCCGCGGTCCGCCTGCTCGCGCGCCCGGTCCACCAGCCGGCGGCGCAGGAACACTCGGAACAGCAGGGCCACCAGCACGATCACGATCGGGCCGCCGACGAACTCGGCGACGGTGAACTGCCAGCCGAGCAGCAGCGCCAGGATGATCCCCAGTTCCAGGACCAGGTTCGTCGAGGCGATCTCGAACGCCATGGCGGCGGTGAAGTCCGCGCCCTTGCGGAACAGCGAGCGGGCGAGGGCGACCGCGGCGTAGGAGCACGACGACGACGCCGCGCCGAGGCCGGAGGCGACGGCCACCGTCCGCGGCCGGTGGTCACCGAGCAGGTCGACGATCGTCGACCGCCGGACGACGGCCTGCAGGACGCCGGACAGCGCGAAGCCGAGGATCAGCGCCCACAGCATCTGCCAGGCCATCGATCCGGCGACGGCGAGGGCGTGGAGGATGGCGTGCACGGCGACTCCTGTCCGCTGGTGGGTCGACTGCTGGTCCGGCATCGAGTGCCCGTCCGGTGGGGACGGCACACGTCCGACGACGACGCGGACCGTCCTGGGACGGCGCTGCGGTGGCCGCAGCCGCCACAGCGCCGTCGGGCAGGGACGCGGTCGCGTCGCCGCGGCCGCGTCCCAGGTTCGTCAGGTGCGGCGCCGCGGCTCGCACCGGCCGCTGAGGGTGAGGCCGCTGCCCGGTTGGCCGCCGGGCACGGACAGCTGGCCCCCGTGGACCGAGGGTGTCCCGTCGAACAGCTGCGGCTCCAGGCGGGCGTGGTCGGCGAACCACTCGACGTGCCGGAGGTTGGGCACGGCGGCGGCGACGGGAGCGTGCAGGCTGGGCGCACAGTGCGCCGAGACCTGCAGTTCGGCGCTCGCCGCCACGGCGGCGCCGGCCAGGAACCCGGTGTAGCCACCGCAGCGGGTGGCGTCCAGTTGCAGGCAGTCCACCGCCGGGCACAGCCGCGCGGCGTCGACGACGTCCGCCGCGTACTCGCCGGCGGCGACGTCCGCACGCAGGCAGGCGCGGAGCAGGGCCAGGCCGGCGACGTCGTCGCTGCTCACCGGCTCCTCGAACCAGACGACGCCGCGGTCGTCCAGCGCGGCCCCGACCCGGCGCGCCTGGCCGACGGTGTAGCCGCCGTTCGCGTCGACCATGATCTGCACGCCCGGGCCGACGAGCTCCCGCAGCCGGTCCACCCGCGCCAGGTCGCGGTCGACCCGGGAACCCCACGACTCGCCGATCTTGATCTTCACGGCGGTGCAGCCGGCGTCGGTCCAGCCGGCCACCTGGGCGGCGAGCTGGGCGTCGTCCTGCGTGGTGAATCCGCCGGAACCGTAAACCGGCACGGTGTCCCGGCAGCGCCCGAGCAGCACGGACAGCGGGACGCCGAGGAGCCGGGACTTGAGATCCCACAGGGCGACGTCCACGGCACTGATCGCCTGGCCGACGAGTCCCCGGGTGCCGAGGTTGCGGCACGCGCGGCGCATGGCGCTCCAGCAGGCGGTGACGTCGCCCGCATCCTGCCCGCACACCACGTCGGCGAGATGGTCGGCCACCACGCCCGCCGCGGCGGCGGTGCTGTACGTGTAGCCCACTCCGGTGTGGTCGCCGGCGCGGACGCGCACGACGACGGCGGTGGTGGCGTCCCACTCGATGGTTCCGTCGGCCTCCGGGTAGGGGGTCGGGAACCGGTAGACGGCCGTCTCGACGGCCGAGACGGGTTCGAGCGTCATCGCCGGATCCGTCCGGCCGAGCGGCGCAGGACCGCCCGCCCGGCGGCGCGGATCCCCACACCAGCCGCAGCGAGCAGCACCGCTGCGCCGGCGCCGGCGCCGGCGAGCGCGGCGGCACTGCGGAGCGGTCCCGGCTCGACTGGCCGCTGCGCCCAGGCCTTCTCGGGTCGACGGATGGGCGAATCGTTGCCGGCCAGCGCTGCCCGGACGACCTCGGCCAGGTGCAGACCCTCGCGTCCGTTGCCGTCCATCTGGTGGATCTGCGTGCGGCAGCTGAAACCGTCGGCCAGCACCAGCGTCTCGTCGTCGGCACCGCGGATTGCCGGCATCAGAACCCGTTCGGCACAGTCCCGGCTGACATCCAGGTGCCCGGGCTGGAATCCGAAGTTCCCGGCCAGTCCACAGCAGCCGGAGTCCAGGTGGTCCGGCCGCATCCCCATCCGCCGCATCAATTCCATGTCCGGTCCGTTGCCCAGGACGGCGTGCTGATGGCAGTGCACCTGCACCATCGCGTCCGCGGCCAGCTGCGGCGGTTCCCAGCCGGGGGAGTGGTCGGCCAGCAACTCGCCGAAGGTTACGACAGCTCCCGCCAGGCGTCGGGCGTCCAGGTCGTCCGGGAACAGCTCCGACATGTCGGACCGGAACACGGCGGTGCAGCTCGGCTCCAGACCGACCACCTTCCCCCCGCCACGGACGTGGTCGGCGAGCAGTCGCACCGTGCGACCGAGCACCTTCTTGGCGACCTCGAGCTGACCGGTGGAGATCCAGGTCAGACCGCAGCAGACCGGTTCGGCGGGCACGACGACCCGCCAGCCGGCCGATTCGAGCACCTCGACGGCGGCGCGGCCGACGTGCGGGTGGAAGTTGTTGGTGAATGAATCCGGCCACAGCAGCACGGTGCCGCGCTCGCCCGTGCCCTGCGGTGCGCGGGCTGAGAACCACTGCTGGAAGGACTCGGCGGCGAACAGCGGGATCTCCCGGTCCGCCACGCCGGCGACGGCCGTGGCCACCCGGCGCAGGCCGGGAGCATGGCTCAGCGCGTTCACCACCGGGCCGAGTCGCAGGCGCGTGACCGTCCCGGCGAGCACCGGCAGGTAGCCCATCGCGTAGTCCGACCGCGGACGCAGCCGGCCCTTCCAGAAGTGTGACAGGAACTCGGCTTTGTAGGTGGCCATGTCGACGCCGACGGGGCAGTCCTTCTTGCACCCCTTGCAGGACAGGCACAGGTCGAGGGCGTCGAACACTTCCTGCGACCGCCAGCCGTCGGTCACCGGCCCGTCGCCGTGGCCGTCGAGCATCTCGAACAGCAGCCGGGCCCGCCCGCGCGTCGCGTGCTCCTCCTCGTGCAGCACTTGGAACGACGGGCACATGACCGTGCCGCCATCGCTGGCGTGCTGCCGGCACTTGCCGACCCCGACGCACCGGTTGGTGGCCTTGACGAACGATCCCCCCTCCCGGGGGTAGGCGAAGTGCAGACCGGCCGGCTCGCGGGGCGTCCACGACGGTCCGATGCGCAGGTCCTCGTCCAGCCGGTGCGGCGCCACCACCTTGCCGGGGTTCATCCGGTCCCCGGGATCGAACACGGCCTTGAACTGGCCGAAAGCGCGCATGATCTCGTCGCCGAACATGCGGGGGAGCAGCTCGCCGCGCTGCTGACCGTCGCCGTGCTCGCCGGAGAAGCTCCCGCCGTAGGCGACGACCAGATCCGCGGCACGCTCGAGGAACCGCCGGTACTGGTGCACGCCGGCCTCGTCCCGCAGGGCGAACGGGATGCGGGTGTGCACGCACCCCTGCCCGAAGTGCCCGTAGACGCTGGCCTGGGTGTACCCGAACTCCACGTAGAGCGCATTCAGGTCGCGCAGGTAGTCGCCGAGCCGATCCGGCGACACCGCGGAATCTTCCCACCCGGGCCAGGTCTCCGCGGCTCCGGGCACATGCGCGGTGGCACCGAGCCCGGACTCCCGGACGGTCCACAACTCCCGCTCCCGGTCCGGGTCGTCGAAGAACTGGTGCTGCGGCTCGTGCTCGGTGCCGGCCAACGCCTCCAGCAGGTCGTGTCCGGCCCGGTTCACCTCCTCCTGGCTGTCCGCACCGAACTGCACCATGAGCCAGCCCGACCCGTCCGGCAGCAGGTCGAGGGCCTGCGAGTTCATGCCCTTGCGGCGTTCGAACCCGATCAACTTGTCGTCCAGCCCCTCCAGTGCGATGGGCCGGTGCGGCAGGATCGCCGGGACGGCGTCGGCGGCCTTGTCCACGGACGGATACCCGAGCACGACCAGCGACCGGTGCGCCAGCACCGGGATCAAGGTCAGCTCGGCGCGCAGGACGGTGACGAGCGTCGACTCGCTGCCCACCAGAGCACCGGCCACGTCGAAGCCGTGCTCGGGCAGCAGCGAGTCCAGGTTGTAGCCGGAGACCCGCCGCGGGATGTGCGGGTACCGGGTGCGGATCTGCGCCAGGTAGGTGTCCCGGAGCGCCCGCAGTTGCCGGTAGACCTCCGCCTGCCGGTCCGTCCCGGCGGCGATGCGGGCGTACTCGTCGTCGTCCGTGGTCCCGCACCAGAACCGGGTGCCGTCGTAGAGCAGCACCTCCAGCCGGACCAGGTTGTCGACGACCTTGCCGGCGCGCTGCGCCGTGGCGCCGCACGAGTTGTTGCCGATCATGCCGCCGATCGTGCAGTTGTAGTGGGTCGCAGGCTCGGGCCCGTACCGCAGACCGTGCTCGGCCAGCTGCCGGTTCAGCACGTCCAGCACGATGCCCGGCTCCACCACGCAGGTGCGCTGCTCGACATCGACCGACAGCAGTCGGTCGCAGTACTTCGAGAAGTCGAGGACAACCGCCGTGTTGCAGCACTCACCGGCCAGACTCGTTCCCCCGCCGCGGGACAGCACCGGTGCATCGTGGTCCCGGCACACCGCCACGGCTTCCACGGCCGCGTCGACGGACCGGGGCACCACCACACCGATCGGCACCTGCCGGAAATTCGACGCATCCGTGGAGTAGGCGCCACGGGAACCGGCGTCGAAGCGGACCTCTCCGTCCACCCGGGACCGCAGTGCGGCCTCCAGAGCTGCGACGTCGACCGCTGCGGCGGACCGCGCGGACCGGACGACCGGCTCGGGAAGGGATGTGGTGCTCACGAGGACCTCCGAACGGTGCGGGACGAGGGCGGGGCAGTGGTCGGCGACTCTGTGGACAGCGAGCTGCCGCCGGAGGGCGGACCGACCGCAGGACGCCGCCGGATCCGCACGTCAACCAGCACCGTGCGGGTCGACGAGCTGGCGAAAGCGCTGCCGGTAGTGAGCCAGCTGCTCGGTGAACGGCGCGAAGTCCATGTCGGATTCCGTGGTCGCCCACCGCGCCGCAACGCGCAGTACCGCCTCGAGCCGTGTCAGGACGGTCACGTCGTCGACGGCCGCGAGGTGGGGGAACTCCTGGTCCTCCTCCTGGGCGGCATGGCGCTCCACCGCGTCCCGCAACTCGGCGAACCGCCGGTCGAACTCCGCCGACCCGACGTCGATCGACTCGAGGTCGGTGATGGCCTGGGCGGCGTGGCTCTCCTCGGCGATCCGCTGTTCCACGGTGTCACCCACCACGTGTCGTGCAGTCGGATGGACCGCCTCCTCCTCGGCCGCCTCGTGGACGGCCAGCAACCGGCACAGATCGGCGAACGCCTGTTGCCGACCGCAGCCGCTGTCGACGCCGACCGACTGCAGCAGCGCCCGGATCAGGGCGTGCTGCTCGAGCAGCAGCGGCACGAGTTTCGTCGTTCCGGTGCCCGCATCCATTGCCGGGGCGCCTCCTTCGATCAGATCGACTCCGAGATGTCGCTGCCGGGCTCGCGGTCCGCGACCCCGACCGCGCCATCCGTCCGTCAACTCTTCTTGGTCCCGGGCAGGAACTCCTGCGCCTTCTGCTTCACGCCCTGCTTGACGAACCCCCAGGCGTTCTCGTCGCCGTGCACCAGCGCGCTGAGGGTGGACGTCGCCTGCTCGAAGGAGGCGTGCGGCGGGATCGGCGGGACGTCCGGATCGCAGCGGACGTCCAGCACCGTGGGCCGGTCGGCGGCCAGCGCTCTGTCCCACGCGGACCCGAGATCGTCTGGGTCGTCGATGTTCAGCCCGTTGAGGCCGAGCCCCCGGGCGAAGGCGGCGTAGTCCACGTCGGGGAGGGTCTGAGACTCGCTGAACTTCGGCGATCCGGACATCGCCCGCATCTCCCAGGTGACCTGGTTCAGGTCGTCGTTGTGCATCACCATGACGATCAGGCGGGGATCCGCCCACTGCTGCCAGTAGTGCCGCACGGTGATCAGCTCCGCCAGGCCGTTCATCTGCATCGCGCCGTCGCCGGTGAGGGCGATGCTGGGCCGCGCGGGATGCGCCCACTTGGCGCCGATCGCGTAGGGCACGGCAGGTCCCATGGTGGCCAGCGTCCCCGAGAGCGACCCGCGGACGCTGCCGCGGAACTTCAGGTGGCGGGCGTACCAGTTCGCGGCGCTGCCGGAATCGGCGGCCACGACGGCATTGTCGGGCAGCCGCTCGGACAGCTCCCAGAAGATCCGCATGGGGTTGATCGGGTCGGCACCGGTCATCGCCTGCCGTTCGGCGATTTCCCACCACCGGGCGACGTTGGCCTCGACGGTGTCCCGCCACGAGCGGTCGGCCTTGCGGGTCAACAGCGGGATCAAGGCCTGCAGGGTCGCCTTCGCGTCGCCGACCAGGTTCAACTCGTACGGGTATCGCATGCCGATGAACTTGCCGTCGATGTCGATCTGCACGGCGCGGGCCTGGTCCAGCTTGGGCATGAACTGCGTGTACGGGAAGTTCGACCCCACCGTCAGCAGGGTATCGCAGTCCATGATCAGGTCGTAGCTGGCCTTGGTGCCCAGCAGGCCGATGGACCCCGTCACCCAGGGCAGGGTGTCCGGCAGCACGTCCTTGCCCAGCAACGCCTTCGCCGCGCCCGCCCCCAGCAGCTCGGCCACCTCGGACAGCTCCGTCAGGCACCCCCGCGCGCCCTGGCCGACGAGCATGGCGACCTTGGAGCCCGCGTTCAGCAGGTCGGCGGCTGCCCGCAGGGCGTCCTCCGGCGGCCGCACCACCGGCCACGCCGTGCTCGTCGCCGACGACGGCACCTGCTTGAACGCGTGCTCCGGGGCCTCGTACTCCAGCGTGAACACGTCCGACGGGAAGATGATGCAGGTCGGCGTGCGCTCCGCCTCGGCGATGCGGATCGCCCGATCGATCAGGTTGGGCAGCTGTTGCGGTACCACACAGGTCTGGACGTACTCGCTGCAGACGTCCTTGAACAAGCTCTGCAGGTCGACCTCCTGCTGGTACGAGCCGCCCAGGGCGGTGCGTTCGGTCTGGCCGACGATGGCGACGACCGGGACGTGGTCGAGCTTGGCGTCGTACAGCCCGTTGAGCAGGTGGATGGCACCCGGCCCGCTCGTCGCCGTGCAGACGGCGACCCTGCCGGAGAACTTGGCGTACCCGACGGCCTCGAAGGCCGCCATCTCCTCGTGCCGGGCCTGGACGAACTGCGGCTTGTTGTCCGCCCGCGCCCAGGCCGCGAGCAGTCCGTTGATGCCGTCTCCCGGATACCCGAAGACCTGCTCGACGCCCCACTCGCGCAGCCGCGCCAGCAGGACGTCGCCGACCGTGTCAGCCATCGCATACCCCTCTCCTGGACCCGCCGGATGCGTGTCCGGTTCCCACCGGGATCGCGGTCATTCATCGTTGCTGCGCCGCATTCTTTGCCATGTGGCAACCAAGATCACGACGAGTGGGCGGGAGGTCGACGATCCGCGATGGGGAGCAGCGGAGGAGGAGGGGCGCGGCGGCCCGTGCCGGAATGGATCCGTGGGTCCGCATGCGGAACAGTGGCCCGATGACCGTGCAGAGACGCTTGACGACCGTCCGGGACTCGTTGCGCACCCAGCTGTGGCCCGTGCCGACGGCAGCCGTGGTTCTGGCGCTCGTGGCCGGGGTGTTGCTGCCCGAGCTCGACCGCGCGATCGACGACCGACTGCCCGGCGCCGTCACCGACGTCCTGTTCGGCGGCGGCGCGTCCGCGGCCCGGACGCTGCTCGACGCCATCGCCAGCTCCCTGATCACCGTCACCTCGCTCACCTTCTCGCTGACCGTGGTCACGTTGCAGCTGGCCAGCGGCCAGTACTCGCCGAGGCTGCTGCGCACCTTCACTCGCGACCGTCTGGTGCACGTGACCCTGGGGGTGTTCCTGGCCACGTTCGCCTACGCCCTCACGGTCCTGCGGACCGTGCGGAGCCCGGACGACGACCAACCACTGTTCGTCCCGCAGATCTCGGTGACGGTCGGCTTCGTGCTCGCCGTCGGCAGCGTCGTCGTCCTGGTCGTGTTCCTCGCCCACCTGGCCCGGGAGATCCGACTCGAGACGATGGTCAGGAACGTGGGAGCGGATGCGTCCGCGGCGATCGACCGGCTGGTGCCCGACAACCGGCCGGACGGCGAGGACCGGCCGCTCGCGCCCGGCGAGCTCGCCGGACCACTGCAGGATGCCGTTCCCATCCTGGCGTCGGGATCGGGGTTCGTGACGGCCGTCGACCACGCGGCGCTGGTCGACCGGGCCGTCAAGGCCGAGGCCGTCGTGGTCATCGACCGGTCGCCCGGCGCCTTCGTGGTGGCCGGCACCCCGATCGGTCGGGTCTGCCGCCCGACGGTGGGCGACCGAGAGGCGGTGTCCGACCTGGCGCGGTCGCTCTCGCGCCTGGTGACCGTCGGCGTGGAGCGCACCGACGCCCAGGACTGGACCTTCGGCCTGCGCCAGCTCACCGATGTCACGGTGCGGGCGCTGTCGCCGGGCGTGAACGACCCGACGACCGCCGTGCACACCCTCGGGTACACGTCGGCGCTGCTGTGCCGAGCGGCGCGCCGGCCCCACCAGGACCACGTCGGCCGCGACGACAGCGGCCGGGTGCGACTGCTCCGTACGGTGCCGACGTTCGAGGAGGTCCTCGACGCGGCTGTCACCCCGGTCCGGCGCTACGGGGCGGCGGACCCCACCGTCCTTGCGCGACTGCTCCAGCTGCTGCGTGAGGTCGCCTGGTCCGCCCAGACCCCGGACTCACAGGTGGCCGTCGCCGATCAGCTCGCCCGGGTCCGGGCGACGGTGCGGGCGCAGGACTTCGACGCGGCGGAGCTGCGCCAGCTCGACGCGCACGGACGGGACGTGGAACAGGCGACGACCGGCCGCTGGTACGGCCCGCCGTCGAGGTGAGCCGAGCGGCGACCCGCCGGGATCCGCGGCGGTTCAACGCTGATTCGGGCGCCCTCGCAACGCATCCGTCAGGCGGAGCCGCGCGAGCCGCTCGACGAGCTCGTCCAGTGCCGCCGGTGGTGCGTTGCCACTGGTCAGGTCGGTGTGGCAGTGCAGAGCCACGGACCGGATGGTGCGCCGGTCGACGGGCAGTTCCCGCGAGAGCCGGTGCACCGTCCCGCGCACGCTCTGCGGGAGACCGGGACGGTCGCACAGCGGTGTCCGCGGAACGGACGTCGGCACCACGGGTCGAGGCACGTGCGGATGGTCAGCCATGGCAGTTCGTCTTCCAGGACGGGGCACTCACGTCGCAACCCGTTGGGCAGCCGGTCGACCTCCAGCAGACCCGTCCGGTCCGGAGCCCGCAACCGCGCGACCGGGACGGGGCGGGATCGTGTCCTGATCGTGACTCCGCGGGGAGGGTTCGTCCCGGACGCCCGCATCCGTCCGGCCGCCGGTCGGCCCCGGCCACACCGGATGTCGTAGAAGTAGGCCGTCGGGGACCGCGACCCCGGTCCACGGTCCGGCGACGCGATCACCCTGGTCAGGTGGCATCGTCGACCGTTGCGGTGGTCCAACCCACCCGCCACAGATCCGCCGGATCCGGTTCCCCGCCGGCGGCGGCGAAGGCCGCGAGGGCACAGGCCACGCGTGCCCGCTCGTTCGCCGGCATCCTGAGCAGGGTCTCGGCGACGGCCGCCCGCCGCACGGACATGACCTCGTGCAGCAGCGCACGTCCGGCCGCTGTCAGCGCCAGGACCAGCTGCCGCCGGTCCTCCCGGTTCTCGCGGCGGTCCAGCAGCCCCGCCGCGACGAGCCGGTCACATCCCCGGGTCGCGTTGGACGGGTGCACCCCCATGGCCTCCGCCAGGGCATTGACCCCGATCGGTCCACGACTTTCGACGATGACCATCACGCGGAACTGACCCACCGTGACCCGGTCCTCCGCGACGGACAGCGATCGGGCACTGACCGCGACCAGGACCCGGGAGGCAGCCAGCACCGCGTCCACCTGATCCGCCGCCACCGGCTCCGGTGCGGTGCGATCGTCGCGCAGGGTGTCCCGAACCGTCCGCTGCACGGTTGCCGGCTGCGGCACCACCCGGCGGCGAGGTCGGATCCGGGCGTGCGCCACGTCGTCCGGGGCGGAAGGCGCGCTGCCGGTCGACCGGCGCTCGGGACGTCCGGATGTACGGGAGCGCGACACCCGGGCATGGTGACCGTGCAGTTGCGTCGATGCAAGCGACACGGCGGGCTGGTTCGGATCGGCCCCGGGGACGGTCAGGTCCGGCGGGGTGCCACCATGGACGATCCCGGTCGGGCCGGCGCGGCGCCGCCATCGGCACCGACCCACTTCGCCCGCGACGCCGAGAGGACCGCACGTGTCCCATCCGCGAGCCTCCTCGTCCGGCACGCGTGTGCTGTCGGCTCTCCGCGCCTCGGCGGTGGTGTCGGCGTACTGCCTCGTGGTGGTCGCCGGCCTGGCGGTCGTCTGGTGGCTGCTGGGCTGGATGTGGGTCGCCGTGCTGCCCGTGTGCCTCGCCCTGCTGGTCAGCACTCTGGTCTGGCCGCTGGCGCGGTTCCTGCGGCGGCACGGATGGCCACCGCTGCTGGTCGCGGCCGTGGTCACGGCCGGCACGGTGCTGCTGGTCGCCGGGCTGGTGGTCGTGGTCGTACTACCGGTCGCAGGCCAGGCCACCGAAGTGGCCACGGGCGTCTCCAGTGGCGTCGACACCGTGCGGCAGTGGCTCAGGGGTCCGCCGTTCAATCTCGGTTCCGACCAGCTCGGCTCGGCGGTCGACGCGGCGATCGGCCAGCTGCAGAGCAGCACCGGCGAGATCCTGGGTACGGTCCTGAGCGGCGTCGGCGTCCTGGGTACCGGCCTGGTGACGATCGCCATGGCGGTCGTGCTGACCTTCTTCATGCTCAAGGACGGACCGGCCTTCCTGCCCTGGCTCGGCCGTCAGCTGGGCGGACGCGCCGGCCCGCACGTGGCCGAGCTCGGCCGTCGCTGCTACGACGCGCTGGGCGCGTTCATGCGGTCGCAGGCCCTGGTCGGGCTGGCCGATGCGGTCGGCATCGCCATCGGTTTGCTCGTCGTCGGCGTGCCGCTGGTGCTGCCGCTGGCGGTGCTGACCTTCCTGGGGGCGTTCGTGCCGGTGGTCGGGGCGTTCGTCGCGGGCGCCGTCGCGGTGCTCATCGCCCTGGTGAGCAACGGTCTGACCGACGCGCTGATCGTGCTCGGCGTTATCGTGCTGGTGCAGCAACTCGAGGGCAACGTGTGGCAGCCGATCCTGCAGGGCAGGAGCCTGCGGCTGCATCCGGCGATCGTGTTGCTGGCCGTCGTGGTCGGCGGCAACCGAGCCGGTGTCGTCGGTGCCCTGCTGGCGGTTCCCGTCGCGGCTGTCGTCGCCGTGTTCTGGCGGTACGGGCGCGAGCAGCTCTCGCGGTCCTCGGGACCGTCCGGTCGGGACACGGCCGGGGAGGCCGAGGAGACGGACGACGCCTGAGGCCCGCTCGGTCAACCGGATCCGGTGGATGCCGGCGACCCACCGGCAGGCGGGTCCGCCGCTCGGGCGGGACGATGCGTTCCATGGCCCGCCAGGGCGGCCGGCCGGGGACCTGGCCTCGACACCGGTGACGTGCGCCGAGGACGGACAGGCCAGGATGGTTCGGTGCACGCCGTCATCCTGCTGGGGTTGCTGGTCGCGGGCATCGTCGTGCTCACGCCGGTCTCGGACCGGATCGGCGTGCCGCAGCCGGTGCTGCTGACCATCTACGGGCTGGTGCTGGGGGTCGTTCCCTTCGTGCCGGCGCCGGATCTGGAACCCGACCTGATCCTGCCGCTGGTGCTGCCGCCGCTGCTGTTCGCGGCCACCCAGAACGCGTCCGTCCGGGAGCTGCGCAGCGCGGCCAGGCCGATCCTGGGTCTGGCGGTGGGACTGACGGTGCTCACCGCCGCGGCGGTCACCGTCGTCGGTCACTGGCTGGGCCTGTCCTGGCCGGTGGCTGCCGTCCTCGGCGGCGTGGTGTCGCCCCCGGACCCGGTGGCGGCGACGGCGGTCGCCAGCCGGTTGCGGCTCCCGCCGCGGCTGGTGACCCTGCTGGAGGGCGAGGGTCAGTTCAACGACGCGACGGCGCTGGTGCTGTATCAGATATCGGTGATGGCCGTCGTCGTCGGCAGCGTGACGGCGGGGCAGATCGGCGTCGGTCTGCTGGTCGCGGTGGCCGGCGGTGCGGCCCTGGGGCTGGCCGGGGGGTGGCTGACGCGGCGCGCGCTCGGGCTGCTGCACGATGCCGCACCCGAGACCACGGTCACCCTGGCCGTCCCCTTCGCGCTCTATCTCACTGCGGAGGCGGTGGGCGCTTCCGGCGTGCTGGCGGTCCTGGTGGCCGGACTGTTCCTGCGGTCGACCCTGTCCCGCGAGGTCACCTCGGCCGGGTGGGTGCTCGGGCGCTCGGTGTGGCGCTACGTGGATTTCGCGGTGAGCGGTCTGGTGTTCTCGTTCCTGGGTGTGGAACTGACGGACGTGCTCGGGTCCACCGACGTGCTGGCCGACGGGCGTGCCCTGGAACTGGCGGGCGTCGTGGTGCTGGTGCTGGTGGGACTGCGGGCCGCTGCGATGTTCGCGGCCTCGGCGGCGGTCGGCCGGCGGGCCAGGCGCAGCGGATCGGCGACGCCGTACGGGTGGCGCGAGTCGACCGTGGCCTCCTGGGCGGGGATGCGCGGCGTGGTGACCGTGGCGACCGCGCTGGCCCTCCCGATCACCGTCGACGGTGGCGGTCCGTTCCCCGCCCGCGACGAGGTGGTGTCGGTGGCGTTGATCGTGGTGCTGGTCACGCTGGTGCTCCAGGGGCTGACCCTTGCCCCGCTGATCCGCCGGCTCGGGGTGGCTGACGAGGCGGACGTAGGCGCCGACACCCGACGGCTGCACCGGGCGGTCACCGAGGCAGCTCTGAAGAGGCTGCGCCAGGCAGACGACGTCCCACCGGAAGTGAGAGCCGCTGCCATCCACCAGTACGAGAGCCGCCTGCACTACCGCCGCCAGGTCGAGGATCTGGTCGACGGAGATGCCGGCGGCGACGACGCCGGGGACCGATTGCGGGACCTGCTGGCGTCGGCCACCGAGGCGGAGCGGGAGGCGGTGCTGCAGGCCCGCCGGCGCGGGGACGTCAGCCCCGCCGCGGCCGACGACGTCCTGTTCGACATCGAGGCCCGGGCCCTGCGGTACGACACCTGACGTCGGCCGAACGGCGTGAACCACTGAACCCGGGAAGCGGGAAGCCCATGGTGCGATTGCACGTCGTGCTCGCTGTCGTCGGCGTGGCCGGTCTGGTCCTGGCGCTGTTCAGCGGGTCGATCCGCCGGCTCCCGCTCAGCGAGCCGCTGGTGGTCCTGGTCCTCGGAGTCGTCCTCGGCCCCTACGTCCTGGGGGTGCTCGACCTGTCCGACGGGACGCGCACCGAGGTGTTGCTGGAGGGCAGCCGGGTACTGCTCGCCTGGTCGGTGACGGCAGCGGCGCTGCGGTTCCCGGTGCGGCCACTGAGGGGGGTGCTGCGCCCGGTCGGGCTCCTGCTGGTGGTCGCGATGCCGCTGGCGGCCGTGTCGACCGGAGCAGCCGCACTGGTGACCGGTGTGCCCCTGGCACTGGCCGCGGTGGTCGGCGCGTGCCTGTCACCGACCGACCCGGTGCTGGCCGCGTCCGTGGTGACCGGTGGACCGGCGGAGCACAACCTGCCCGGGCGACTCCGGCAGGTGATCACCGTCGAGAGCGGAGCCAACGACGGTCTCGCCCTCCCACTGGTGGTGCTGGCCCTGGCCTGGGCCGGGCCGGGGGAGACCTTCGGGGCCGCGGTGCGCGAATTGCTCTGGCAGGTCCTGGCCGGTTCGGCGATCGGGGCACTGCTCGGCCTGGGCACCGGCTGGGCATTGCGCGTCGTGTCACGCCGCCGGGACCTGGAACACGGACCCCAACTGGTCCTCACGCTCTTGATGGCGATTGCGGTCCTGGGCGTGTGCCGATTGGCCAACACCGACGGCGTCCTGGGCGCCTTCGTCGCGGGCCTGGCCTACAACGCGCTCGTCGAGCGCAGCGAGCGGCAACCGGAGCAGGGTATCGACGAGGCGGTGAACCGCTACGCCGTGCTTCCGCTGTTCCTCGTCCTCGGAGCGGTCCTGCCACTGCGGGACTGGGTGGCGCTCGGCCCCGGGGTGGTGCTGTTCGCCGTCGCCGTGCTGCTCGTCCGGCGACTTCCCTTCGTGCTCGCCCTCGCCCGTCCGCTGGGACTGTCCGTGCGGGACGCGACCTTCGCCGGCTGGTTCGGCCCGGTCGGGGTGAGCGCGATCTTCTACCTGGCACACAGCGCCGAGCAGGGCATCACCGATCCGCGGGTCTTCGCGCTCGGCTCGCTCGCCGTGGCACTGAGCGTGGTGGCGTTCGGCGTCAGCTCGGTGCCGCTGCGCAACCTGTACGCCCGCAGCCGGACCGACGGTGCCGCACCTGGCGCGTCCGGGGCCGGCCGTCGCGCATCCTGACGTCCCCCCGCCGGTCAGCGCTTCCGGGCCGCACGTCAGGACTATCGCTGGCTGGTCGTGACGGTCGTACCCGGGACGTCCGAGGCCGCGGACACACCGCTCGAGACGGTGGCACCGTTCGGCAACCGAGTGGTGACCCGGCAGGCGGTGACGTCGTTGCGGAGGTTCTGCTGCAACGGCTGCAGCCGGCGGATGATGTCGTCCAGCCGGGATGCGTTGAGGGAACGGACGGCGTCGGCGACGTCCTGGACGAGCGCGTAGGCGTCCTGCGCCTCGTTGATCGCCCGCAGGCAGGCGTCGTTGACGCTGACCTCCGCCGTAGCACCCGACGACGGTGCGGGCATGGCCGACGTCGACGGTGACACCGCGGACGGGCTGGTCGTCGCGGGCGTGGCCACAGGTGCCGGACTGCCCTCGCTGAGCAGGCCGACGACCACCGCGCCCACCACCAGGCCCAGCACGAAGGTCGCAGCCGCAAGCCACCAGCGCACGGCCCTCCCGGGCCGGTCCGTTCGGCGGGGCGTTCCAGTGGGCGTGGCCATCGGTCCTCCACGGCGTCCGGTCGGCGGCATGATCCGGCGGTCGGTGTGACGCGACCTGGTGGCCACGCTAGCCCGGGTGCCGCCGGGTGGCGGCGGGGACCTCCCCGGTAGCGTCTCTGACTCCGGATGGTGTCCAGTCCGGGTAGCCGATCCGCCGGCGACCTGCGCACGACTCGAGTGCTGCGTCGCGTCGAGGCTTGCGGAAAGGGGGGCCACGGCTGGCAACGCCCTGCGATGGCTGCGTCACGCCCCCGGGCGTGCTCTGCGCGTCGTGGGGCGGACGTACGTCAGGGCCGTCGTGGCCGGCCGATGGTTCATCCTGGTCGCCTGGGTGGCCCTGACCTTCGCGGTCTCCGCCGCACTGCCGTCGACAGGCCCGGGCGGGGGCGGGGAGATCGGCAGTCTGCTGCCGCGGGACAGTCCGGCGGTCGCCACGCTGCAGCGGTCGCTGGCACAGTTCGCGGTGCCCGTCCTGTCGGAGACGTCAGTGGTGGTCCACGACCCGGCCGGACTGAGCCTGCTCACGCGGGCGGACGTGGCGCTGTGGGCACTGGCCCATGTCCAGGCCGCCGACGACGGAGCCGTCCCGTCCGGACCGGGACACATCGTCGCGGCTGTGCCCATCCCGGTGGCGACTGCGCAGACCGCGGTCACGTACCTCTACCTGTCCGGGGGGACCGGGCAGCTCGACGGGGTGGGTCTGGCGCAGCAGTACGCGGCGCACTTCCACAACCAAGCATCGGTGCAGACCTTCGTCGCCGGGGTCAGCCCGGCCCAGGTCCGACAGAGCCACTATCTCACCGACTATCTCGGGTACTTCGAGACCGCCACGCTGGTGCTGATCACGGTCGTGGTCGCCGCCGCCTTCCGGTCCGTCGTGGCACCGCTAGCCGTCCTGGCGGTCGCCGGGCTGGGCTACCTGGTCGCCGTCCGGCTGCTCGGCCTGCTGGCCGCAGCGCTGGGCTTCGCCATGCCGGAACAGATCCAGCCGCTGCTGGCGGCGCTGCTGATCGGCGTCGTCACCGACTACTGCGTGCTGTTCTTCTTCGGCTTCCGCGACCAACTGCAGCAGGGTCGGCAGGCCCACGGCGCCGCGCGGCGATCGGCGGCGTCCGACGGCCCCATCGTCGCGGTGGCCGGCATGACCGTGGCCGCTGGTACGGCCGCGCTGTTGGCCGCCAACTTCCCGCTGTTCCGTGCGTTCGGTCCGGCCATGTCGCTGACCATCCTGGTCGGACTGGCCGTGTCACTCACCCTGGTGCCGTCCTTGATGGCCATCCTCGGGCACCGGTTGTTCCTGTCGTGGGACCCGGCGAGCTGGAGTGCCCGACCGGCGGCCGGGACCGCCCGTCAAGCCGGGCGGCTCATCCGCATCGTCGCCGACCGCCGCGGCGCCGCAGTGGCCACCTCGATCGGCGTCGGCATCCTGGTCCTCGCCGCCCTCCCGCTCGGCGCGCTGCGACTGGATCTGTCCTTCACCTCGGGACTTCCCGCGGACGACGCGGTCAGCAAGGGCGCGGCCGTCCTGGACGCCGCGGGCATCCGCGGTATCACCGCCCCGACAGAGGTGCTGCTCGAAGGACGGGGCATCGCGGCCCAACGACCGGCGTTGACCCGCCTGCAGACGACCATCGATGCGCAACCGGGAGTGGCCGCCGTCCTCGGCGCGGCGCAGAACCCGCTGCCGGAGGACTACGGGATCGTCGTCTCCCGGGACGGCAACGCCGCGAGGTTCGTGGTCGTCCTCGACAGCGACCCGTTGGGGGCCCGGGCCATTGCCGACCTGCAGCAGCTGCAGGGGCGCCTGCAAGCGCTGGCCGACGGGTCCGGGGTCGTGGGTGCAACGGTGTCGGTGACCGGCGAGACGGCGATCGCAGCGGAACTGGCAGAGATCACCCGGGAGAACCTCTGGATCACGCTGCTGGCGGCTCTGGCTGTCGAGCTGGTCATCCTGGTGATCTACCTGCGCGCGCTCGTCGCCCCGCTGGCACTGCTGCTGTGCAGCGCCCTGGGTGTCGCCGCCACCCTGGGCCTGACGGTGCTGGTCTTCCAGGAGTGGTTCGGCGACTCCGGCCTGACCTTCTACGCTCCGTTCGCCACCGCGGTGCTCCTGCTGGCCCTCGGCTCGGATTACAACGTGTTCACCGTCGGATCGATCTGGGACGAGGCGCGCCGACATCCGCTCAGTCGGGCCATCGTCCGGGCCATGCCGGCCACGTCGAGGGCGGTCAGCACGGCGGGCATGATCCTTGCCTCCACATTCGCGATGGTCGCGATCATCCCCATCGGCACGTTCCGCCAGGTGGCGTTCACCATGACCGCCGGCCTGCTCATCGACACGTTCCTCATTCGTCCGGTGCTCACGCCGGCCGTCCTGACGCTCCTCGGCTCGGCGGCAGGCTGGCCCAGTCGGCGGATCCGCACCGTGCGCCTCGGGCGGGACGACCTCCGCAAGGAAGTCCGGGGTGACGAGCAGGATCGGGACCGCCAGGATGTCCGGACGAGGGCAGCGGACGAACGACGGCCGGAGGAGGCCCGACAGTGACGCAACCCGGACCCGCGGGGCGGGAACCGGGGACATCGGTCCCCCCCACCGGTGCCGGCTGGAACGGCCGGTCGCGGACGGTCGCCCTGGCACTGTCGGTCGTCATCGGCACGCTGGCACTGCTGTGGGTCGCTGACTGGCTGTCCCGGCTGGGCGCCCAGAGTCTGCTGGCGCGCAGCGTCCAGGACGAGACGGGCTCGCCCGAACGGCCGTCGGTGACCATCCACGGCACGGTCTTCCTCCTCCAGGTGATCCGGGGACGCTACGACCAGGTCGACGTCGACATCCCGCAGCTGTCCTCCGGTCCGCTCCGCCTGCAGCGCGTCCACGCCGAACTCCAGGGGGTGCACCTGCCCTTCCACGACGTGCTCGTCCGGAACGCCAGGCAGGTCGTCGTGGACCGCGCGACCGAGGACGCCTTCCTGTCCTACGACGACCTGAATCGCTACCTCCGGTTCACCGGACGCAGCCTCACGGTCGAGTCCGCAGGGTCCGGCAAGGTGACCGTTACCGGCACCGTTCGCATCCTCGGCCGGGAGGTGTCCGTATCGGCCGACGCGACGCTGGCCGCGCGAGGGGACTCCGTGGCGGTCACACCGGGTCGGCTGCACACCGACACCTCCCTCGACCGCGCCAGCGAGATACTGCTCGGGGAGCGGCTGACACTGCTGGTACCGCTGGATCCCTTGCCGTTCGGCCAGCTGCTGACCAGCATCCGGACCACCGAGCACGGTCTGCAGGTGCAGGCAACGGGTACCGGCGTGGTGCTGGCGTCCTGACGGGCCGGACGCCGGTCGCACCCTCCAGACCCGCCTCGTCGTTCGCCGGCAGCCTGCGACGGTCGAGCGACGGTGTGATCGCCTCCGCGTCGCCGACCGCAAAGCGGGGCACCGTCCTTTCGACCGTCGACCGACGGTCGGGTGTGGCGACCGTGGCGGCACGGGTGCCGTACCCGATGGGGAAGGCAGGAGCAGCGATGTTCTACGACGGCGTCGGCGGCCTGGTCCGCGTGCTCGTGGTCGGCGTGCTGGCCTACCTCGCGCTGGTCGTCCTGCTGCGCGTGTCGGGCAAGCGCACGCTGTCCAAGCTCAACGCCTTCGACTTCGTCGTCACCGTCGCCCTCGGGTCGACCCTGGCCACGGTCCTGCTCACCACGGGTGTCGCCCTGGCGGAGGGCGTCCTGGCGTTGGTATTGCTCGTCTGCATGCAGTACGTCGTGGCCTGGGCGTCCGTGCGCAGCCGCCGTGTCGAGCGGTTGGTCAAGTCCGAGCCGACCCTGGTCTACCGCGCAGGTTTCCTTCATGCCGCGATGCGCCGGGAACGCGTCACGGCCGACGAACTCCGGCAGGCGGCACGGAACCAGGGCCACGGATCGCTGGACCAGGTCGCCGCAATCGTGCTCGAGACGGACGGGACACTGAGCATCCTGACGGACACGGAGCAGCCGCCGGACGTACCGTCGTGAGGCGCGGTCCGGAGGCGGGAACTCGCGAAAACCGGTGAGGACACGTGCTCCGCGGCGCGCTTTGCCGATGCACGGGCCGGTCGACGGCCCCTCCTGGCGGCGCGCCGGAACGACGGTCTCCGAGTGGGTTCCGGGTATCGTGGTGGCGGTGTGACCGGCTCCTGTCCGCCCGGGCGTGCGCCCGTGGCGGCCTTGCTGGTGACCGTCCCCTGGCGGGGCCGGTGTCGGGCGGGTGAGGGAACGGCCGATCCCATCCGACGGCCGGACGGCGATCGCCAGGTCGTACCGGCGTCTCCGGGCCCGGGCGGGCCGGCACGGCGCGCCCGCAACGGCACGTCGATCCGGGAGGAGTGACGGACAGCTGTGACGCAACGCATCTCGGTGGCCTCCATCGACCCGGAACGCCTGCGCGGCGTCATCGGTGACGAGCGGGCGGACCGGTTCGGCGCAACGGCGCAGGACGTCCGGCAGGCGATCGGGGACCGCGTGGTGCTGTCGATGAACTCGACGGCCAGCGGGGGCGGCGTCGCCGAGATGCTGCCGCAGATGCTCGGGTACGCGCGGGGGGCCGGCGTGGACGCCCGGTGGAGCGTCCTCGACGGCAACCCCGACTTCTTCGCCGTCACCAAGCGGCTGCACAACATGCTGCACGGCTCGGCCGGTGACGGCGGGTCCCTGCACGGCCCGGAGCGCGACGCGTACGAGCGGGTGCTCGCGGACGCATCCGCGGACCTGGACGCCGAGTTGGCGGCCGGGGACATCGCCGTCCTGCACGACCCGCAGACGCTCGGCCTCGCGCCACGGCTGCGGCGACGCGGAGTGCGTGTCGTGTGGCGCTGCCACGTCGGCAGCACCACCACCGACGAGCACACCGAGCAGGCCTGGCAGTTCCTCGAGCCCTACTTCGACCACGTCGACCGGTTCGTCTTCTCGGTCGAGACGTTCGCGCCCGGGGCCGTCGCCGCCGACGAGGTGACGATCATCCCACCGTCGCTGGACCCGCTGGCCGCAAAGAACCGACCGTTGTCCGATGGGGACGTCCGCGACGTGCTCGCGCACTGCGGTCTGGTCCAGGGCTCGACGGGCGGCCCGGTCCGGATCCGCGGTGACGGTCCGCCGGTGGACGTCCGTCGGCGGGCCGACCTGGTCCAGCTCGGTCCGCCGCCGCCGCCGGATGCGCCGCTGGTGGTGCAGGTCTCGCGGTGGGACCGGCTCAAGGACATGGAAGGCGTCCTGCAGGGGTTCGCCGACCACGTCGCCGACCTCGACGACGTGCACCTGGTGCTGGCCGGGCCCAACGTCTCCGGGGTGGCCGACGACCCGGAGGCGACGGCCGAGCTGCAACGGTGTATCGATCTGTGGCGGACCTTGCCGCACGAGCGGCGGGCACGGGTGCACCTGGCATGCCTACCGGTGGCCGACCGCGACGAGAACGCCGTCATCGTCAACGCCCTGCAGCGCGCCGCCACGGTGGTGACGCAGAAGAGCCTGGCCGAGGGCTTCGGTCTCACCGTGGCCGAGGCCATGTGGAAGGGCCGACCGGTGGTGGCCAGCGCCGTGGGCGGCATCCCGAGCCAGATCGACGACGGGGACAGCGGTCTGCTGCTCCAGGACCCGACGGATCTGGCCGGTTTCGGTCACCTCGTCCGGCGCTGCCTCGATACCGGCGTCAGCGGGCCGATCGGCCGGGCGGCCGCCGACCGTGCGTCCACGTTCCTGCCGGACCTGCAACTCGAGCGTTGGGCGTCCGTGGTTCGCGCCGTCCTGGGCTGAGGTCGCGGTCGGTCCTCTCCGGTGCCGCGGTCGTTGCTGCCGGCACCGGGCCGAACCTCCCGTCACCCGACCGAGGGCGTCTGCTCGGCACCGCTGTTGCCGCCCTCCCCGCCGCTGTCCTGCCGGGCGAAGAAGGAGACCTGGCCGTTGGCCTCCAGGACCGCCAGCCGGATGTCGGACAGCCGCTCGAAGCCCTGCTGCCGGGCCGCGGCCATCAGGTCGTCGAGCGACATACGTTCCCGCCGCAGCACCGTCATGTCCGGTTCGCCGTGGTCGACGATCAGCACCGCGACGCCGTGCGTGATGGCCCGCAACCGGGGCCACCGGGTGTTGGCCCAGGACAGGGCGATCGTCAGCAAGGTGAACACCGAGATGGTGAGAACCCCGCCGGTGAACGAGTAGTCCTGCTGCGTGACGGCCTGCTGGACCATGTCGCCCATGGTGATGAACAGGATCAGCTGGAAGGTGCTGAGCTCTCCGACGGTCGACCGGCCGACGACCCTGGTGATGATCCACAGGAACAGGAACATCACCGCAGCGCGGTAGACGATCTCCACGGGCGCGGGCCTCCGTCTCGGTCAGGGCACGAGGGTGGTGTGGGCGCGCACGGACGTGATCGAGGTCCTGTCGAGGAGCAGCTCGACCGTGACGTCCTGCCCGATCTGGCTGGCCGGCTGGATGTAGGCGTCGAAGTCCGCACTGAACCGGGTGCCCTGGTCCGGCGTGGTGAACTGCCACTGGACGGTGTCGCCGTTCGCCGTCTCGTCGGCGGCCTCCGGGTTGAGCCCCTGCGTCTCGAAGATCGCCAGGTACGCACGGCTCACCCGTAGCACCAGCGTGGCGCCGGCGAACGGCTGCGGGGCGGTGACGTCGATGCTGAACGGGACGTCGAGTCCCGCCCGCGCGAAACGGGGATAGGTCAGGGTCATCGAGTAGCCCTTGGCCGACGACGTCACCGTCGCCGACCGGACACCGAGCAGACCGGCGCCGGCCACCACCACCACCGCGAGCAGCACCAGGGTGGCCAGCCGCCGCCCCCAGGTGGCGGGCCACGGCGCGCCCCCGGTGCGGACGTCGGACAGCGTCGAGCCGGGCGCGCGGTCCAGTCCGGCCGGCGGGTACGACCCATCCTCGGGCATGTCGATGGCATATCACAGGCATACCCGCGGTCCTGCCGCCGACCCGCGGGACCGCCTTTCGGCCGGGGCCTCCGCCCCGTGGGCGGCCGCCGAGCGGCCGCCCACGGGGCTCACTCCGGCTGCACGGGCTCCGGGAGCCGGAGCAGGACCCCGCCCGGACCGGGCACCGAGACGCTGTCACCGTCGACACGGATGGTGTCGTCGGTGGCCAGCACCAGCTCGCAGCCCGCCGGGACCGGCAGCGCGGCCGGCTCCGCGGAGAAGTTGGCCAGCAGCACCAGCTGTCCGCGCGTCACGGTCAACGTCCGCGACGCGTCGTCCGCGGTGGCCGTCACCCGGTACAGCCGGGGATCGGTCAGCTCCGTCTCCGCGCGCCGTAGCGCACCGAGCGCCCGGTAGAACCTGAGCACGTCGGCGTGGTCGCCCCCGTCGGGTTCCGACCAGTCGAGCTTGGACCGGGTGAAGGTCTCCGGGTCCTGCGGGTCCGGCACGGTCGCCGGGTCCCAGCCCATCTTCGCGAACTCCTCGATCCGGCCCTCGGCGGTGGCCTTGCCCAGGTCGGGTTCCGGGTGGGAGGTGAAGAACTGCCAGGGCGTGGAGGCGCCCCACTCCTCGCCCATGAACAGCATCGGCGTGAACGGGCTGGCGAACAGCACCAGGGCACCGAGTTTCAACGCGGCGGGGGGCAGGGTCGCGGTGAGCCGGTCGCCGATGGCCCGGTTGCCGATCTGGTCGTGGTCCTGCGCGAAGACCACGAACCGGGAAGCCGGCATGCGGGGCACGTCGACCTGGCGCCCGTGCCGCCGGCCGCGGAACGTGGACAGCGTGCCGTCGTGGAAGAAGCCGCGCTCGAGCACCTTGGCGAACGCCGACAGTGAGGCGAAGTCCTCGTAGTAGCCGGTGGTCTCGCCGGTCAGCGCGACGTGCAGGCAGTGGTGGAAGTCGTCGCTCCACTGCGCGGTCAGACCGTAGCCGCCGGCCTCCCGGGAGGTGATCAATCGCGGGTCGTTCATGTCCGACTCCGCGATCAAGGTCAGCGGCCGGCCGAGATGAGCGGCCCGGACGTCTGTCTCGACCGCCATCTGCTCCAGCAGGTGCACCGCGCGGTGGTCCACCAGGGCGTGCACGGCGTCCAGCCGCAGGCCGTCGACGTGGTAGTCCTCGAACCACATCGCCAGGTTGTCCAGGATGTAGCGGCGGACGACGTCGGAGTGCTCGCCGTCCAGGTTCATCCCGGCGCCCCAGGTGTTGGCCCGCTCGGTGTGCAGGTAGGGCCCGAAGGTGGGCAGGTAGTTGCCGCTGGGCCCGAGGTGGTTGTAGACGACGTCCTGCACCACGGCCAGCCCCGCCGCGTGGCAGGCGTCGACGAACCGTTGGTATCCGGCCGGGCCGCCGTACGGCTCGTGCACGGTGTACCAGAGCACGCCGTCGTAGCCCCAGTTGTGGGTGCCGTTGACGCCGTTGACCGGCAGCACCTCGACGTGGGTGACCCCCAGGTCGACCAGGTGCGGCAGCCGCTCGGTGGCCGCGTCGAAGGTGCCCTCCGGGGTGAAGGTGCCGATGTGCAGCTCGTAGACCAGCCCGCCGGCCAGCGGACGTCCGGTCCAGGCGGTGTCCCGCCACCGGTGGGCCGACGGGTCGAACACCGCGGACCGGCCGTGGACGCCGTCCGGCTGGCGACGCGACCGCGGGTCGGGCAGCACCGGCAGGTCCTCGTCGCCGGAGCCCGCAGCCGCACCCGCCTCGTCGCCGTCGGCGTCCGTGCCTGCGGGGTGCACGCGAAAACCGTAGGTCTGCACCGCCGTCCCGTCCGGGACCCGGACCGTCCACCAGCCCTCGGCGGCGGCGGTCATGGGGTGGGTGGTGTCCTCGACGACCAGGTCGACGGCGCCGGCCAGCGGCGCCCAGACCTCGAAGTAGCCGTCGCGGGTGTGGACGGCGGCGCCGGCCTGCGTGCTCATCGGTCCTCGGTCCTGGTCAGAAGGGCGACGGGGTAACGGGCCAGCAGGTCGCCGACCGCGACGACACCGCGGAGCGCCGGTGCGGCCGGGTCCTCCCCGAGCTGGTCCTGCCAGGCGCCGGGCGGCAGCGTCAGCGTGGTGCCGACCCAGCCGCCGCGCTCCGCCAGCCCCACGGGCAGGCGGGTGCCGACGGCGAGGACGCCGCCCCGGTCCACGCCCACCAGGTGCTGGGCGGCGGGACCGTCGGCGGTCAGCGGGCGGTAGCCGGTGAACAGCTCCGGCCGGTCCCGGCGCAGTCGCAACGCCCGGGACACCACGAGCAGCTTGGCGGCACCGGACTCGTCGACCTCCGGACGCCAGCCTCCGTCGATCCGCTCCAGGAGCTCCGCGGCGGCCCGGTGGTCGACCGGCCGCCGGTTGTCCGGGTCGACCAGCGAGGTCTCCCAGCGCTCGCTGCCCTGGTACACGTCCGGCACCCCGGGCCCGGTCAGCTGCAGCAGCTTGGCGGTCAAGGAGTTCGACCAGCCCGGGGCGGCCAGCCGTTCGACGACGCCGACCAGATCCTGGTGCAGCACCGGGTCGTCGTAGACGGCGTCCACCAGCGCATGCATGGTCTCCTCGAACGCGGTGTCCGAGTCGGTCCAGGCGGTGCTCACGCCCGCCTCTCGCGACGCCTTCTCCGCGTACGCGTGCATCCGCTCCCGGGAGATCGGCCACGCGCCGACGACGGCCTGGAACAGCAGATTGGCCAGCGGCCGGTCGGACAGCGGGGTCCGCACGGCCCAGCGGCGCACCGCGGCCGCCCACAGGTCGGGCAGCTCGGACAGCACGGAGATCCGGGCGCGGACGTCCTCACCGCGCTTGGTGTCGTGCGTCGACATGGTGGTCATCGCGTGCGGCCAGGCGCCGAGCCGCTCGAGCTGCGCGTCGTGGAACCGGCGCGGTGTCACGGCCCACACCGACGGGTCGGCACCGACCTCGTTGAGCGAGGTCAACCTGCTCCACCGGTAGAAGGCGGTGTCCTCGACGCCCTTGGCCATCACCATGCCCGAGGTCTGCTGGAAACGGGTGGCCACCTCGGTGTCCGGGTCGGTCAGCCGGGGGAGCAGCACGTCCAGCACGGGTGCCAGCTCCGGCCGGTGCAGCCGCACCGCGGCGGCGGCCTGGTCCAGGTGCGCGCGGCCGACCGGCAGGTAGCTGCGGTACACCGGGAAGCGGGCGAGCAGCTCCCCGAGGGTGTCCGCGACCAGCTCGGCCGGCGGCTCGAGGGCATCCGGCCCCTGGGTCACCAGCCGGGTGAGGCGCAGCACCTCGGCGTGCAGGATGCCGTCGGCGATGCCACGCTTGGTCGAGGCGATCATTGCCGGCCAGTCGACCGGGGTGCCGCCGCGCAGCTCCGTCTCCAGCCGGTCCAGCGGTGCCTGGCCGGCCGGGTCGACGAACAACCGGTCGAGGACCGCGAGCGCGTCGTAGCCCGTGGTGCCGTGGCACGGCCAGGCGACCGGCAGCTCCTCGCCCGGTTCCAGGATCTTCTCGACGAGCAGGTAGGCCCCGCCGGTCAGGTCGGAGAGCCGCTCCAGGTA
This sequence comes from Nakamurella endophytica, assembly GCF_014646215.1. Lineage (GTDB taxonomy): Bacteria > Actinomycetota > Actinomycetes > Mycobacteriales > Nakamurellaceae > Nakamurella > Nakamurella endophytica. The sequence goes on along the minus strand of NZ_BMNA01000002.1, from coordinate 394,738 downwards.
CTGGCCCGGGTCGAACAGCCCGTCCGGGTGGTCCACCCGGAGCCCGTCCACCCAGCCCTCGTGGAACCAGTGCGCGACCTCGCTGTGCGAGGACGCGAACACGTCGGGACGCTCGACCCGGACGGCCGCCAGGTCGTTGACCGCGAAGAAGCGACGGTAGTTCAGCTCGTTGTCGGCGCGCCGCCAGTTGACCAGCCGGTAGTGCTGGCGCTCGTGCACCTCGCGGCCGGAACCGCCCTCGGTGCCCGGGGCGACGGGGTAGCGGTGGTCGTAGTAGGCCAGCTCCCCGTCGACGACCTCGAGCTGGTCCAGCTCGGCGTCGCCGCCGTCGCCGAGCACCGGCAGCAGGATCTTGCCGCCGCCCGCCGCCCAGTCCACGTCGAAGGCGTCGGCGTGGGCCGACTCCCGGCCGTGCTGCAGCACGTCCCACCACCACAGCGAGTGCTTGGGCGTGGCGACACCGACGTGGTTGGGGACGATGTCGACCAGGACGCCGAGCCCGGCGCCGTGGGCGGCGTCCGCGACGGCCCGCAGGCCCTCGCGGCCGCCGCGCGGCTCGTCCGTGGTGCCGTGGTCGATGACGTCGTAGCCGTGGGTGGAGCCGGGCTCGGACGCCAGGATCGGCGACAGGTAGACCCAGTCCGCGCCGAGCGCGGACAGGTACGGCACCAGACCGGCGGCGTGCTCGAGGTCGTCCTCCGCGGTGACCTGCAGCCGGTACGTGGAGACGGGCAGCCTCACTGGTCGTCGTCCTTCTTGCGACGGGACCGGGTGCCGGTGCCGCGCTTGCGCGGCTTCGACGCCGGTGCGTCGTCCTGCGCGGCGGCGTCCTGCCCCTCCGCCGGCTGGCCCGGCCCGGCGTCCTCGTTGGCCGCCCGCTCCTGCGGGACGGCCGTCGGTCCGTCGTCGACACCCGAGCCCAGCGGCCGGACCTGGACCGCCTCGGCGGGCAGCTCCTCGGGGCGGGCCGGGGCGACCGGCTGCGGCGGCGGCGGGATGGACGGCACGGCAGCGGTCGGGTGCAGCGTCGGCGCGGCGGGCTCGGGTTCGGCCAGCGCGCGCAGCACGACGACGCCCTTGCCGGCGACCGAGACGTGCTCGCCCGCCTTCATCGGGTCGTTCGGGTCGGGCAGCCCGGCGGTGTTCACCACCGTCTCCCACGACGGGCCGTACTCCTCGCTGGGCAGTGCGAAGTCCAGCGGCTCGTCGTGGGCGTTGAACATGAGCAGGAAGGAGTCGTCGACGACCCGGGCGCCGCGGCGGTCCATGCCGCGGATGCCGTTGCCGTTGAGGAACACCGCGATGGACCGGCCGAAGCCGGAGTCCCAGTCCTGCTGGGACATCATGTCGCCGGACGGGTTCATCCAGACGATGTCCGGCAAGGGCTCGCCCTCGCCGCGGCCGGCCGGCCGTCCGTCGAAGAACCGCCGGCGCCGGAACGTCGGGTGCTGGTGCCGCAGCCGGCTCAGCGACGCGGTGAACTCGATCAGTCCCTCGTCGGCCTTGGACCAGTCCACCCACGCCAGCTCCGAGTCCTGGCAGTAGGCGTTGTTGTTGCCGCCCTGGGACCGTCCGAGCTCGTCGCCGTGGGCGATCATCGGCACGCCCTGTGACAGCAGCAGCGTCGTCAGGAAGTTGCGCTGCTGGCGGGCGCGCAGCAGCAGCACGTCCAGGTCGTCCGTCGGTCCCTCGACACCGCAGTTCCAGCTGCGGTTGTGGGACTCGCCGTCGTTGTTGTCCTCGCCGTTGGCCTCGTTGTGCTTCTCGTTGTAGGACACCAGGTCGGACAGCGTGAAGCCGTCGTGCGCGACGACGAAGTTGATGGACGCCACCGGCCGCCGGCCCGAGTTCTCGTACAGGTCCGCGGATCCGGTGAGCCGGGCAGCGAACTCGCCCAGGGTGGCCGGCTCGCCGCGCCAGAAGTCGCGGACGGTGTCGCGGTACTTGCCGTTCCACTCCGTCCACTGTGGCGGGAAGTTGCCGACCTGGTAGCCGCCGGGGCCGATGTCCCACGGCTCGGCGATCAGCTTGACCTGCGAGACCACCGGGTCCTGCTGGACGAGTTCGAAGAAGGTGGACAGCCGGTCGACGTCGTAGAACTCCCGGGCCAGGGTCGCCGCCAGGTCGAACCGGAAACCGTCGACGTGCATCTCGGTGACCCAGTAGCGCAGCGAGTCCATCAGCAGCTGCAGCGCGTGCGGGTGCCGGACGTTCAGCGAGTTGCCGGTGCCGGTGTAGTCCATGTAGAACTGCTGCGAATCGTCGACAAGCCTGTAGTAGGCGGCGTTGTCGATGCCGCGGAAGGACAGCGTCGGGCCCATGTGGTTGCCCTCGGCGGTGTGGTTGTAGACCACGTCGAGGATGACCTCGATGCCGGCGGTGTGCATGGCCTTGACCATCGCCTTGAACTCCTGCACCTGGGCACCCCGGTCGCCGAAGGCGGCGTACTCGTTGTGCGGCGCGAAGAAGCCGATGGTGTTGTAGCCCCAGTAGTTCCGCAGTCCCTTGTCGAGCAGGGTGCTGTCCTGGACGAACTGGTGCACCGGCATGAGCTCGAGAGTGGTGACGCCGAGCCGGGTCAGGTGGTCGATGATCGCCGGGTGGGACAGGCCCGCGTAGGTGCCCTGCTGGCTCTCCGGGATCTCCGGGTGCAGCTTGGTGAGCCCCTTGACGTGCGCCTCGTAGATCACCGCCTCGCTGTACGGGATCCCCGGCCGCCGGTCGCCGGCCCAGTCGAAGTACGGGTTGATGACCACCGAGTGGGCCACGTACGGCGCGGAGTCCTCGTCGTTGCGCGAGTCCGGGTCCCCGAAGTTGTAGGAGAACACCGCCTGGTTCCAGTCCCAACCGCCGGCCACGGCCTTGGCGTAGGGGTCCAGGAGCAGCTTGTGGGGGTTGCAGCGGGCGCCGCTGCTCGGGTCGTATGGGCCGTACACCCGGTAGCCGTAGCGCTGCCCCGGCTGCACCGTCGGCAGGTAGCAGTGGTGGACGAAGCCGTCCACCTCCGGCATGGGGACGCGCGTCTCGGTGCCGTCATCGCCGATCAGGCACAGCTCGACGCGGTCCGCCACCTCGCTGAACAGCGCGAAGTTGGTTCCGGTCCCGTCGAACGTCGCGCCGAGCGGGTAGGGCGTCCCGGGCCAGATATCCATGTCAAGGCTCCTCGTGTGTCGTTCTGGGTCGTGCGGCGCAGCGGGCGGGTCCGTCGCCGCCGCGGGGCGGCGGCCGGTCGGGGGCGGAGTCGGGACCCCGGGACGGCCCAGTCGCTGGCCGGTGTCCTCGGTGCCCGGCCTGGGCAGACCCTAACCAGACAGCATCGCCGCGACGGCAGCCGCCGTCGCGGTGGCCTGTCGGGCCCCTCGACTACGCTGGCGCAGCGTGGCCGATCCAGCCAGTTACCGCCCGGCCGCCGGGACGATTCCCGAATCGCCGGGGGTCTACAAGTTCCGCGACGCCCAGCGCACTGTGATCTACGTCGGCAAGGCCAAGAGCCTGCGCCAGCGGTTGAACAGCTACTTCGCCGACCTGACGTCGCTGCACCCGCGTACGCAGCAGATGGTCACCACGGCCGCGTCCGTGGAGTGGACGGTGGTGACCACCGAGGTCGAGGCGCTGCAGCTCGAGTACAACTGGATCAAGGAGTTCGACCCGCGGTTCAACGTCCGCTACCGGGACGACAAGTCGTACCCGGAGCTGGCGGTGACGGTGGGCGAGGAGTTCCCGCGGCTGCAGGTCATGCGCGGCCCGCACCGCAAGGGGGTCCGGTACTTCGGTCCCTACGCGCACGCCTGGGCCATCCGGGAGACGCTGGACATGCTGCTGCGGGTGTTCCCGGCGCGGACGTGCTCGACCGGGGTGTTCCGCCGCTCGGCACAGATCGGCCGCCCGTGCCTGCTCGGCTACATCGGCAAGTGCTCGGCCCCGTGCGTCGGCCGGGTCACGCCGAACGAGCACCGGGACATCGTCAACGCCTTCTGCGACTTCATGGCCGGCCGGGCGGACCCCTTGATCCACCGGCTGGAGCGGGAGATGGCCGGCGCGGCCGCCGAACTGGACTTCGAGCGGGCGGCCCGGCTGCGCGACGACCTGGGGGCGCTGCGCCGCGCCGTGGAGAAGCAGGCCGTCGTGCTCAGGGACGGCACCGACGCGGACGTCGTCGGGGTGGTCGCCGACGACCTGCTCGCCTCGGTCCAGGTCTTCCACGTCCGCGGCGGCCGGGTCCGCGGCCAGCGCGGCTGGATCGTCGACGTCGACGCCGAGACGGCGGCGTCCGGGGTCGGCGGGACCACCACCGGCTCCGGTACCGGCGACCGCGCGGCGGGTGCGGAGGGTGCGGCGGGACCGGACGGCACGGCGGTGACCGGCGGCGGCGAGGGCACCGAGAGCACCGGTAGCACCGACGGCACCGAGGGCACCGAGGGCACCGAGGGCACCGAGGGCACCGAGGGCACCGAGGGCACCGAGGGCACCGAGGGCACCGAGGGCACCGAGGGCACCGAGGGCACTGCCCGGCTGGTCGGCAACTTCCTGGTGCAGTTCTACGGCCGCCGCGCGTTGGACGACCCGTCGGAGAACGCGGTGCCGATCCCGCGGGAGATCCTGGTGCCGGCGCTGCCGGCCGACCACCTGGAGCTGGCGGACTGGCTGTCCGGCCTGCGCGGCTCGCGGGTGTCGCTGCGGGTCGCCCAGCGCGGTGACAAGCGGGCGCTGGCCGAGACGGTGGAACGCAACGCCGGCGAGGCGCTGGCGCAGCACCGGCTCAAGCGGGCGAGCGACCTGACCGCCCGGTCGGCCGCGCTGTCCGAGGTCGCCGACACCCTCGGCATGGACACCGCGCCGCTGCGGATCGAGTGCATCGACATCTCGCACGTGCAGGGCACCGACGTGGTGGCCTCACTCGTGGTCTTCGAGGACGGCCTGGCCAAGCGCAGCGACTACCGGCGGTTCGCCATCCGCGATCGGCCCGGCGACGATGTCGCCTCGATCGCCGAGGTGGTGCGGCGCCGGTTCTCCCGCGGCGCCGGCGACCGCCGGGGTGCGGCCGCCATGCCGGCGACCGAGGACCTGGCGGGGACGGCGCCGGCGACCGCACCGGGCACCGCAGCGGGTGGCGAGGTGACCGCCGAGGGGGTCACGGCCGACGGCGCGCCGCCCGGCATCGACCCGCAGACCGGCCGGGTGCGCCGCTTCGCCTACCCGCCGCAGCTGCTGGTCGTGGACGGGGGGGCGCCGCAGGTCAACGCGGCCGCGGCGGTGCTGGCCGACCTGGAGATCGCCGACGTCACCGTCTGCGGGCTGGCCAAGCGGCTCGAGGAGGTCTGGCTGCCCGGCCAGGACGACCCGGTGATCTTCGCGCGCACCAGCGAGGCGCTCTACCTCCTGCAGCGGCTGCGGGACGAGGCGCACCGCTTCGCGATCACCTACCACCGGACGAAACGCTCGTCGTCGATGACCGTGTCCGCGCTGGACGGCATCGCCGGCGTCGGGCGGTCCCGCCGGACCACGCTGGTCAAGCACTTCGGCTCGGTGGCGGCGCTACGCCGTGCCGGCGTCGACGACATCGCCGCGGTGCCTGGCTTCGGCCCGCGGACCGCGGCCGCGGTCTACGACGCGCTGCACGCGCCCGACACCGGCGAGCAGCCGGCCGGCGGGTCGGCACCCGCCACCGGCCCGGCGCCGCTCGACGCGGCGGCGGGTGGGGGCGACCGACCGGACGACGCCCGGGACGCCGGCGACCCTGAGCCGTCGCCGGACCTGTCCGCGGCGGTGTCCGGTGACGTCGGCCCGGGGACGGAGAGCGCCGAGCGGGCGGACGCGGCCGGTGACCGCCCGGCGGAGCTGGACCCGGCGGGCCGGAGGTGACCGTGGAGCAGCCCGACAGCGCCGTCGACCGGCCGGGCACATCGGACGACGGCAGCACTGACGGGCCGCGACCCTCGCCGGCCCGTCCCGGCCGCACCCGGCCACCCGCACCCGGCGTCGACGTACCCGACGGCGACGCCCCCAGCGGCGACGCACCCGGCGGCGCCGCGGACGCCCGGGCCGCCGGGGCCGGCGGACCGGGACCGGCGTCGAGCGGTATCGCCGTCGCGGTCGTCTCCGGCCTCTCCGGGGCCGGCCGCTCGACCGCGGCCAAGTGCCTGGAGGACCTCGGCTGGTTCGTCGTCGACAACCTGCCGCCCGAGCTCATCGCCACCATGGTCGACCTGGGGTCGCGGGCCAGCGGCGGGCTGACCCGCATCGCCGTGGTGATGGACGTCCGGTCCCGGGCGTTCACCGAGGACCTGGCCTCGGCCATCCGCGACCTCGACGCCCGCGGCTACCGTCCCCGGGTGCTGTTCCTCGAGGCCGACGACGCCGTGCTGATCCGGCGGTTCGAGGCCAACCGGCGGGAGCACCCGCTGCAGGGCGGCGGCCGCATCGCCGACGGGCTGGCCGCGGAACGGGCCGTGCTGGCCTCGCTGCGGGACGAGGCGGACGTGATCATCGACACCAGCGGCCTGTCGGTGCACGAGCTGCGCCGGCAGATCGAGCGCGCCTTCGCCGACCAGCCGCCGCCGCGCAGCGTGACGCTGCTCAGCTTCGGCTACAAGTACGGCCTGCCGCTGGACGCGGACCTGGTGGTCGACATGCGGTTCCTGCCGAACCCGCATTGGAAACCGGACCTGCGGCCGCTCACCGGGCTCGACCCGGCGGTGTCCGGGTACGTCCTGGGCCAGGAGGGTGCCGGCGAGTTCCTGGACCAGTACGTCCGGCTGCTGCACCTGATCGGCGGCGGCTACCAGCGCGAGGGCAAGCGGTACCTGACGCTCGCCGTCGGCTGCACCGGCGGCAAGCACCGGTCCGTGGCGATCGCCGAGGAGCTCGGCCGCCGGCTCGCCGCGGACCACACCACCGTCCGCGTCGTGCACCGGGACCTGGGGCGCGAGTGACCGGCCCGGGGGAGCGGGACGGCGACGTCGTGGCGGAGATCGGGGCCGGAGCCGGGGCCGGCACCCGCCCGCGGATCGTCGCGCTCGGCGGCGGTCACGGGCTCTTCGCCATGCTGCAGGCACTGCGCCGGCTGGACGCCGACCTGACGGCGGTCGTCACGGTCGCCGACGACGGCGGCTCGTCGGGCCGGCTCCGCCGCGAGCTGCCGGCGATCGTGCCGCCCGGCGACCTGCGGATGGCGCTGGCCGCGCTGGCCGGGGAGACGGACGAGGCGGAGCTGTGGGCGACCACGCTGCAGCACCGGTTCGCCGGCGAGGGTGCGCTGGCGGGTCACCCGGTCGGCAACCTGGTGCTGGCCGGGCTCGCCGAGGTGCTGGGAGACCCGGTCGCCGCGCTCGATGCGACCGCCCGGCTGCTGCAGGCCCGCGGTCGGGTGCTGCCGATGTCCTGCCGGCCGCTGACGATCGTCGCGCAGGTCGAGCGGTTGGACGCCGACCCGGCCGCGGTCCGCACCATCCGCGGGCAAGTGGCGGTGGCCGCCACCCCGGGCCGGGTGCGCAGCGTCGACCTCGAACCGCGGGACGCGGCCGCCTGTCCCGAGGCGCTGGCGGCGGTGGCCGCCGCCGACCTGGTGGTGCTCGGTCCCGGGTCCTGGTTCACCAGCGTGCTGCCGCACCTGATGCTGCCGGGCTCGGCCGCCGGCCTGGTGGCGACCGCGGCGCACCGGCTGGTGGTCCTCAACCTCTCGGCGCAGCCGGGGGAGACCGAAGGATTCTCACCGGAACAACACTTGGACGTACTCTCTGCTCACGCTCCGGCCTTCCGGATCGACACGGTGCTGGCCGACTCGGGCGCGGTGCCCCTCCCCGGCCGCCTGGCGGCCACCACGGACCGCCTGGGCGCGCGCCTCGTGCTGGCCGACATCGCCGTCCCGGGCGAGTCGCGCCACGACCCGACCGCACTCGCCGCCGCGATCGGGCCCGTGCTGGCGCGGGCCGTGTCGGACCGGGCGGTCCGCGGGCGCGGGCGCGGACAGGCATAGGGCACACAGGCCGGGAGGACACACCGATGGCGATGACCGCCGCCGTGAAGGACGAGCTGAGCCGGGTGGCGGTCGCCAAGGTCTCGGCCCGCAAGGCGGAGGTCTCGACGCTGCTCCGGTTCGCCGGGGGGCTGCACATCGTCGCCGGCCGGGTGATCATCGAGGCCGAGCTGGACACCGGAGCGGTGGCCCGGCGGCTGCGTCGCGAGATCGGCGAGCTCTACGGGCACAACGCCGAGGTGCAGGTGCTCGGCGCCGGCGGCATCCGCAAGAGCACCCGCTACCTGGTCCGGGTCGTGGTGGGCGGCGACCAGCTCGCCCGGCAGACCGGACTGCTGGACCAGCGCGGCCGCCCGGTCCGCGGGCTGCCGGCGCAGATCGTCGCCGGGGCGCTGGGCGACGCCGAGGCCGCCTGGCGCGGCGCGTTCCTGGCCCACGGCTCGCTCACCGAGCCCGGCCGGTCGGCGTCGCTGGAGATCACCTGCCCGGGACCGGAGGCCGCCTTCGCGCTGGTCGGGGCGGCCCGGCGGCTGGGCATCGCGTCCCGGGCCCGGGAGGTCCGCGGCGCCGACCGGGTGGTGGTCCGCGACGGCGACGCGATCGCGGCGCTGCTCACCCGGCTCGGTGCGCACACCTCGGTGCTGGCCTGGGAGGAGCGGCGCATGCGCCGCGAGGTGCGGGCGACCGCCAACCGGCTGGCCAACTTCGACGACGCCAACCTGCGACGGTCGGCGCGCGCCGCCGTCGCCGCCAAGGCCCGGGTCGAGCGTGCGCTGGAGATCCTCGGCGCGGACGCCCCCGACCACCTGCAGGAGGCCGGCCGGCTGCGGATCGAGCACGGCCAGGCGTCGCTGGAGGAGCTGGGCCAGCTGGCCAACCCGCCGATGACCAAGGACGCGATCGCCGGCCGGATCCGTCGGCTGCTGACCATGGCCGACAAGCGCGCCGCCGACGACGGCATCCCGGACACCGAGTCGGCCGTCACCCCGGAGATGCTCGACGGCTGACCGGCGGCACGGGCCGGCGGAGGCGGCCGGACGGCACCCGACCGGGCGCGCCGGCCGCGGTCCGAACGGCTCCGGACCCGGCGTCCGCGCTGGTCACGCGACCGGACCCGGGGCGATCCGGCCGCGGGTCCGAGGCACCCATGGCCGGCCGATACAGTGAGGCCGGACGCCCGGGTGGCTGTGTGCGGCGTCTCTTGATCGATCCGGACGGGTCACCGGACCCGGCCGGGACATCCGGTCCGGACGGCCACCACCGGACCACGCAGACGAAGGGCTGACACAACGTGACCGTGCGCGTCGGAGTGAACGGATTCGGCCGGATCGGCCGCAACTTCTGGCGGGCGCTCGACTCGCTGGAGCACGACGTCGAGATCGTCGCCGTCAACGACCTGACCGACACCAAGACCCTGGCGCACCTGCTCAAGTACGACAGCGTGCTGGGCAAGCTGCCGTACGAGGTCTCGGCCGGCGAGGGTTCGATCACGGTCGACGGCAAGGAACTGAAGGTGCTGTCCGACCGCGACCCCGGCGCGCTGCCGTGGGGCGACCTGGGCGTGGACATCGTCATCGAGTCGACCGGTCACTTCACCACGGCCGACGGCGCCCGCAAGCACCTGACCGGCGGCGCCAAGAAGGTCATCATCTCGGCGCCGGCCACCGGCGAGGACCTGACCGTGGTCATGGGCGTGAACGACGGCGCCTACGACGGCAGCCAGACCGTCCTGTCGAACGCCTCCTGCACCACCAACTGCGTGGCCCCGATGGCCAAGGTCCTGCACGAGGCCTTCGGCATCGAGAAGGGCCTGATGACCACGGTGCATGCGTACACCAACGACCAGGTCATCCTGGACTTCCCGCACAAGGACCTGCGCCGCGCCCGCGCTGCCGCCGTCAACATCATCCCGACCTCCACCGGCGCCGCCAAGGCGACCGCGCTGGTGCTGCCCGAGCTCAAGGGCAAGCTGCACGGCTACGCCCTCCGGGTGCCGGTGCCCGACGGCTCCTGCACCGACCTGACCGTCGAGCTGAGCCGGTCGGTCACCGTCGACGACGTGAACGACGCGTTCCGCGCGGCCGCCGAGGGCCCGCTGTCCCGGTACGTCAGCTACTCGACGGACCCGATCGTGTCCTCGGACATCGTCGGTTCCCCGGCGTCGGTCACCTTCGACTCGCCGCTGACCCTGGTGCTGGGCGACAACCTGGTGAAGGTCGTCGGCTGGTACGACAACGAGTGGGGCTACAGCAACCGGCTGGCGGACTTCACCGCCCTGGTCGCCTCGAAGCTCTGACCCGCCGGCCGGCCCGCCCGCACCCGCGGGCGGTGCCGGCCCGCGCGGCCGGGGCCGGTCCGCCGCGCTCCACAGTGGATCCTCAGCGGATCCTCAGCGGATCCCCAGCGGATCCCCAGTGCATCCCACAGTGGACCCCACCCCGCCCGCCCGTCCGGAGGCGGCACCGTCCGGACACATCCCGACGCCGGCCTGCGCCCCGCGCCGCCGTGCGACCCGCAAGGAGACCCCTGCGTGCACACCCTCGACGACCTGCTCGCCATCGGCGTGTCCGGCCGGACCGTGCTGGTCCGGTCGGACTTCAACGTCCCGCTGGACGGCACCACGATCACCGACGACGGCCGCATCCGCGCGTCGCTGCCCACGCTCACCGCGCTGACCGGCGCGGGGGCCCGGGTGGTCGTCACGGCGCACCTGGGCCGGCCGAAGGGCGCGCCTGAGGAGCGGTACTCGCTCGCCCCGGTCGCCGCCCGGCTCGGTGAGCTGCTCGGCGCGCCCGTCGCGCTGGCCGCCGACCTGGTCGGCGAGTCCGCCGCGGCGACCGTCGCGGGGCTGTCCGACGGTGCGGTGGCACTGCTGGAGAACGTGCGTTTCGACCCGCGCGAGACCAGCAAGGACGACGCGGAGCGCGGTGCGCTGGCCGACGACCTGGTGCGGCTGGTCGGCCCGGACGCCGCGTTCGTCAGCGACGGCTTCGGCGTGGTGCACCGCAAGCAGGCCTCGGTGTACGACGTGGCGCTGCGGCTGCCGCACTACGCCGGCTACCTGGTGTCGGCCGAGACCGCGGTGCTGCGCCGGCTCACCACCGAGCCGGCCCGGCCGTACGCCGTGGTGCTCGGCGGCTCCAAGGTCTCGGACAAGCTGGGCGTGATCACCTCGCTGCTGCCGCAGGTCGACACCCTGCTGATCGGCGGCGGCATGGCCTACACCTTTCTGGCCGCGCAGGGTCACGGCGTCGGGCAGTCGCTGCTGCAGCAGGACCAGATCGGCACCTGCGCCGACCTGCTGGCCCGGCACGGCGACAAGATCGTGCTGCCGACGGACATCGTGGCGGCGGACGACTTCGCACCCGACGCGGACACCGAGATCGTCGACGCCGCCGCCATCCCGGACGCGTGGCAGGGCCTGGACATCGGCCCGAACACCCGGGCCGCCTTCGCGGAGGTGATCGGGCGGGCCGCCACGGTGTTCTGGAACGGTCCGGTGGGCGTGTTCGAGATGGCCCGCTTCGCCGACGGCACCCGCGCCGTCGCGGAGGCCATCGCGGCCTCCTCCGCGTTCTCCGTCGTCGGCGGTGGCGACTCCGCCGCCGCCGTGCGCACCCTCGGCGTCGACGAGGCCGGTTTCACCCACATCTCCACCGGGGGCGGCGCCTCGCTGGAGTACCTGGAGGGCAAGCAGCTCCCGGGCCTGTCGGTGCTGGAGGACTGAGCGGTGGCTGCGGAACGGAACGTCCAGGGCGGCCGGCGGACGCTGATCGCCGGCAACTGGAAGATGAACCTGAACCACCTCGAAGCCATCGCGTTGGTGCAGAAGATCGCCTTCACGCTGCCGGAGAAATACCTGCAGCACGTCGAGGTGGCGGTGCTGCCGCCGTTCACCGACCTGCGGTCGGTGCAGACCCTGATCGACGGCGACAAGCTGCAGCTCGGGCTGGGCGCGCAGGACCTGTCGCCGCACGACGCCGGCGCCTTCACCGGGGACATCTCCGGCGCCATGCTGGCCAAGCTCGGCTGCAGCTACGTGCTGGTCGGCCACTCCGAGCGGCGCGAGCACCACGGCGAGAGCGACGAGCTCCTGGCCGCCAAGGTCGCCGCCGCCTACCGGCACGGCCTGACCCCTCTGCTCTGCGTCGGCGAGGGACTGGACGTCCGCGAGGCCGGCCGGCAGGTCTCGCACGCGGTGGCCCAGCTCGACGCCGCCCTGGCCTCGGTGACCGCCGATCAGGCGGCCCGGCTGGTGCTGGCCTACGAGCCGGTGTGGGCCATCGGCACCGGCCGGGTGGCCACCCCGGCCGACGCGCAGGAGGTCTGCGGCGCGCTGCGGGCGCAGCTCGCCGAGCGCTTCGGTGCCGGTGTCGCCGCCGGCACCCGGATCCTGTACGGCGGCTCGGTCAAGGCGTCGAACTGCGCCGAGATCGTCGCGCAGCCGGACGTCGACGGCGCGCTGGTCGGCGGCGCCTCGCTGGACGGCACGGAGTTCGCCACGCTGGCGGCCAACGCGGTCGGCGTGCTGGCCTGAGCACGGCCCGGACGGCCCCCGGCACGCTAGACTGCACCGACCCTGCCGGGCGGCCGCCCGCAGTGGACGCGCCCGCCGCGACCACTGCGCCGCCGCCGGCACCGATCGACACGACCGGGTTCCGGCCCGGTCCGCGAGGCCGTTGATGAAGATCGTCCTGGACATCCTGCTGGTGATCACCAGCCTGGCGCTGATGGCGCTCATCCTGCTGCACCGCGGCAAGGGTGGCGGTCTGTCGTCGCTGTTCGGCGGCAGCATGCAGTCGTCGCTGTCCGGGTCGTCCGTGGTCGAGAAGAACCTCGACCGGCTGACGCTGTTCGTGGCAGTGATCTGGGTCATCTCGATCATCGGGGTCGGCCTGATCCTCAAGGTCGGCGCCTGACCGGTCCGCCGGTCGTCGCCGGAAGGGCTGGACATGGCTACCGGTAACCCGATTCGTGGCTCCCGGGTGGGAGCTGGCCGGATGGGTGAGGCGGACCGCGGCGAGACCGCGCCGCGCCACCGGCTGGAGTTCTACTGCGCCAACGGCCACCGCACCCGGCTGTCCTTCGCGGTCGACGCCGAGCTCCCGGACACCTGGGACTGCCCGAGTTGCGGGCTGCCGGCCGGGCTCGACTCCGAGAACCCGCCGGCCGCGCCGCGCAACGAGCCGTACAAGACCCACCTGGCCTACGTGAAGGAACGGCGCAGCGACAGCGACGGCGAGGCCCTGCTCGCCGAGGCGCTGGCCAAGGTCGCGGACCGCCGCACGCCCCGCGGCTGAGCCACCGACCGAGGCCCCCGTCCCGGGCGGATCTGCTGCGCCGCCGCGGGTGGCGCGGTCCGCGGGCGGATCAGTCCGGCAGCTGCAGCAGCATGCGGGTGTTGCCCAGGGTGTTCGGCTTGACGTACGGCAGGTCGAGGAACTCGGCGACGCCGGCGTCGTAGGACCGGCGCAGTTCGGCGTAGCCCTCCGGGTCCAGGTCGAGTTCCTCGATCGGCTGGAACCCCAGCGCCGAGAAGAACGACACCTCGAAGGTCAGCACGAACAGCCGGCTCAGCCCCATCCGCCGGGCCTCCGCCATCAGCGCCTCGCACACCGCGCGGCCGATACCGCGACCGCGCGCGGAAGGGTGGGTGGCGACGGTGCGGATCTCGCCCAGGTCCTCCCAGAGCACGTGCAGGGCTCCGCAGCCGACCACCCGTTCCCGGTCGTCCTGCTCGTCGACGGCCACCCAGAACTCGGTGACGTCCTCGAACAGGTTGGCCAGGGTCTTCTCCAGCAGGATGGGCCCGGCGTAGACGTCGACCAGCTGCTTGATCTGCCGGACGTCGCCGACCCGGGCGCGGTGCACCCGCACCCCCGACGCCGGGGCGGCGGACCGGGACGACGAGCGGGTCACGTCCGGCACCCTAGTCGCCGGCCACCGACCGCCCCTGCCCGGACGGACCGCCAGGGCGGCCGGCCCGGCGGTCCCGGTCCCCGCCGGACGCCTCGGTCCCGCGGGCCGCTGTGGCGCGACTAGTCTTTCGCTGTGACCTCGTTGCCGTCCGCCCGCTCCGACCGGGAGCCACGGACGGTGTCGCTGGTGACGCTGGGCTGCGCCCGCAACGAGGTCGACTCGTCCGAGATCGCCGGGCGGTTGGCCGGCGGCGGTTACCGGTTGCTGGACGAGGCGGCCGACGAGAGCCCGGACGTCGTGGTGGTCAACACCTGCGCGTTCGTGGCCGGCGCCAAGAAGGACTCCATCGACTCGCTGCTGGCCGCCGCGGACACCGGCGCCAAGGTCGTCGCGGTGGGCTGCATGGCCGAGCGGTACGGGCAGGAACTGGCGGACGCGCTGCCGGAGGCGGACGCCGTCCTCGGGTTCGACGCCTACCCGGACCTGGCCGGCCTGCTCGGCGACGTCCTCGACGGGCATTCCCCGCGCTCGCACGTCCCGGTCGACCGGCGCACGTTGTTGCCGCTGTCCCCGGTGAGCCGGCCGGCCGCCGCCGGCGCGCTCTCCGTCCCGGGCCACGGGCCGGTGCCCGCCACCGGCCCGGTGCTCACCCGGCGGTTGCTGCACGACGGTCCGGTGGCACCGCTGAAGATCGCCTCGGGCTGCGACCGGCGGTGCACCTTCTGCGCCATCCCGTCCTTCCGCGGCGCGTTCGTGTCCCGGCCGGCCGACGAGATCGTCGCGGAGGCCGGCTGGCTGGCCGCGCAGGGCGTCCGCGAGGTGGTGCTGGTCAGCGAGAACTCCACCAGCTACGGCAAGGACCTGCCCGGCCGGAACCTGCTGGAGCGGCTGCTGGGCGACCTGGCCGCGGTTCCCGGCATCCGGCGCGTCCGGCTGTCCTACCTGCAGCCGGCGGAGACCACGCCGAGCCTGCTCAGCGCCATCGCCCGCACTCCGGGGGTCGCCGACTACTACGACATGTCGTTCCAGCACGCGTCCGCGCCGGTGCTCCGGCGGATGCGCCGGTTCGGCTCCCGGGAGTCCTTCCTCGACCTGTGCCGCCGGATCCGCGACGAGGCGCCGGAGGCCGGCATCCGCACCAACGTCATCGTCGGCTTCCCCGGGGAGACGCTCGAGGACCTCGACGAGCTGACCGGCTTCCTCAGCGGGGCTCGGCTGGACGCGGTCGGCGTGTTCGGCTACTCCGACGAGGACGGCACCGCCGCGGAGCGGCTGCCGGACAAGCTCGACCAGGACGAGATCGACCGCCGGGTGGAGCTGGTCACCGCGCTGGCCGAGGAGCTGACCGCACAGCGCGCCGAGGACCGGGTCGGCACCGAGGTCACCGTCCTGGTGGACGAGGTGGACGGCCCGGACGGCGTGGTGGGCCGCGGCGCGCACCAGGCACCCGAGGTGGACGGCTGCACGGTGCTCACCGAGGCCGACGGGCTGCGCCGCGGCGACCTGGTCCGGGCCGTGGTGACCGGCACCGACGGCGTCGACCTGCAGGCGCGTGCCCTCCAGGTGCTCGACGCCGCGCCGGCGGGCACGGTAGCGCTCCGGGCGGTGGCGGGGGCGCGGTGCTGATGGCCGATCAGCCGCCCCGCGTGTCGTTGGTGAACCTGCCCAACGCGCTCACCGTGCTGCGGCTGATCCTGGTGCCACTGTTCCTGCTGGCACTGTTCGCCGGCGGCGGCCACGACACGACCTGGCGCTGCGTCGCCGGCCTGGTGTTCGCCACGGCCGCCATCACCGACCGCTACGACGGCCACATCGCCCGCAAGCGCGGCCAGGTCACCGACTTCGGCAAGATCGCCGACCCGATCGCCGACAAGGCCCTCACCGGCTCGGCGCTGATCGGGCTGTCCATGCTGCACGACCTGGCGTGGTGGATCACCGCGGCCATCCTCGTCCGCGAGATCGGCATCACCCTGCTGCGCCTGGCCGTGCTGCGCTACGGCGTCATCTCGGCCAGCCCCGGCGGCAAGGCCAAGACCCTCGTCCAGATCGTCGCCATCGGCCTGTACGTCCTGCCCGTGCCGCCGTCGCTGGACTGGGTCCGCGCCGCGCTGATGTGGGTGGCCGTCGGGCTCACCCTGCTCACCGGAGCCGACTACCTGGTCCGCGCGGCCGCCCTCGTCGGCCGGGTCGACCGGCCGAAGGCCCGCCCGTGATCGTCGACGCACCGCTGGCCCGGGCCCTCGGGATGGATCCGAACCGGCTGGTGGAGCTGGTCGCCAGGCTGACCCGCGACGGGACCACCGTCGCCACCGCCGAGTCGCTGACCGGGGGCCTGCTCTGCGCCCTGCTGACCGAGGTGCCCGGCGCGTCGAGCGTGGTGCGGGGCGGATTGGTGTCGTACGCGACCGAGCTCAAGCACGAGCTGGTGGGCGTCGACGCCGATCTGCTCGAGCGTCGGGGCGCCGTGGATCCCGAGGTGGCCCGGCAGATGGCGCGCGGGGCGCGGCAACGCTGCGGCGCCCGCCTCGGCGTCGGGCTGACCGGCGTCGCCGGCCCGGCCCGCCAGGACGGCAAGGACGTCGGCACCGTCTTCGTCGCGCTGTCCGGATCGGCGGTCCCGGACGGCGACGGTGGCGACTCGCGGGACGCCGTGGACCAGGTCGTCGAGCTGCACGCCGGCGACGACGGCGCCACACCGGGCCGGGCCACGGTCCAGGCGGAGGCCCTGGAGGCCGCGGTGCGGCTGCTCGAGGACTATGTCGCCACCTCGGGGCGGGCCGACGGTCACTGAGGACCGCTGACCGCTTCGGAGGACCGGACGGCCACCGGCGGTCCTGAAGCGGCGGGCAGCCGATGGCCGTGCCCACCGCCGTGCCATCCGCCGTGCCACCGCCGTGCCCCGCAGGGTCGGCCCTGCGGCCGACGAATGGAAACCTTGCCCGACGCGGTCCCGATGGCGCCCCCGGGCGGGGCTGGCCAAGGTCGAGCGCCGGCGTTCGCCCACGGCGGACACCGGCGCGGTGCGCGATCCGGCGGCGCTGTCGGTCGCCGGGAGTAGCGTGACCGGCACGGGTTCGGGGCACCGGTGCGGTGTCGGGACAGCCGGCACCGTCGGGCAGTCGGCACCGTCGGCTCTGTCGGCGCTGTCGGCGCTGGCCCGCCGGTTCCGCCGCGGGACGGCCGCGGTCGGCGCCGGCGGGGACGCCGGAGCCGTGGCGGCACCGGGTGCCGGGTCCGCGGGCATCGTCGCCCTCCGGGCCGGCCGGTCCGCCCGCCGTCCCGTCGGTCACCGGCGACCGGCGGCGGAACTACCGTCGGTCCTGCGGTGTTGTAGGTAGCGACGGGTCTGCGCCCCGCGTCCGCGGAGCAGCCCGGCGAGAGGAAGGGAGGTGCGACGTGTTGTTGCGGGATGCATTGGGTGAGACGTTGCGCGACGCCCGGACGAGTCAGAGTCGGACGCTGCGCGACGTGTCGACGGCAGCGAACGTCTCCCTCGGCTACCTCTCCGAGGTGGAGCGGGGACGCAAGGAGGCCTCGAGCGAGTTGCTCGCCGCCATCTGCGACGCCCTCGACCTGCGGCTGTCGGACGTGCTCGACACGGTCAGCCAGAGCCTGCGGTCGGACGCCGACCGTCAGTGCGCCGTCGCGGCCAAGCAGGCCAACTCGGCCAAGGTGTCGCTGGACGGGGCGCAGCAGCGCCGCCCGTCGATCGACCCGGCGCTGCGGATCGTGGTGCCGTACGAGCGGGCCAAGCCGGAGGCATCGGTCGCCTGAGCGGTCCGCGCCGGTCGTGCGGGAGCCACGCCGTCCGTGGGGACAGCGGCACGTCCGCGAGGACTGCCGGTCAGCCGGCCGGCGCGGTGTCCGTGCCGCCCGGCCGGACGTCCGCCGCGGCCAGGGTGGCCGGGGTGGCCGCTCCGGTGTCCGCGCGTCGTTCGTAGCGGACGAAGCTGAACCCGTCGCGGTCCTGTCGCTCGGTCTCCCGCCACTCGTCGACCCGGATCTCGGGGAACCGGGTGTCGCCGGCCACCGCCCGGTCGACGTGCGTCAGTTCCAGCACGTCGGCCACGGGTAGCGCGGCCGCGTAGATCTCGCCTCCGCCGACCACGACGGCGTCCGGTCCGGCCAGTGCCAGGGCGTCGGCCAGCGAGTGCGCGACCGTCGCACCGTCGGCGGCCCACGCCCGGTCCCGGGTCACCACCACCGTGCGGCGCCCGGGGAGGGGCCGGCCGATCGAGTCCCAGGTGCGTCGACCCATGACCAGGGTCCGGCCCGTCGTCAGCCGCCGGAAGCGCCGCAGGTCCTCCGGGAGGTGCCAGGGCATGCCGCCGTCCGCGCCGATCACGCCGTTGGCCGCCACAGCGGCGACCAGGGTCACCGTCATACCGCGATCGGCGCCTTGATGCCCGGGTGCGGCGCGTAGTCCAGGACCTCGATGTCGGCCTCGGTGAATGCGTCGAGCTCGGTGACCGCCGGGTTGAGCCGCAGCCGCGGCAGCGGCCGCGGCTCGCGGGTCAGCTGCAGCCGGGCCTGTTCGAGGTGGTTCGCATACAGGTGCGCGTCGCCGATGGTGTGCACGAACTCGCCCGGCGCCAGCCCGACGACCTGCGCGGTCATCGCGGTGAGCAGGGCGTACGAGGCGATGTTGAACGGCACGCCGAGGAACACGTCCGCGGACCGCTGGTACAGCTGGCAGGACAGCCGGCCGTCCGCGACGTAGAACTGGAACAGGGTGTGGCAGGGCGGCAGCGCCATGTCGTCGACCTCGGCGACGTTCCACGCCGAGACGATGTGCCGGCGGGAGTCCGGGTTGCTGCGCAGCGACGCGACCACCCGCGCGATCTGGTCGATGTGCCGCCCGTCCGGCGCCGGCCAGGACCGCCACTGGTGCCCGTAGACCGGGCCGAGCTCGCCGTCCGGGCCGGCCCACTCGTCCCAGATCGTCACGCCGCGGTCCTGCAACCACCGGACGTTCGTGGAGCCCTGGAGGAACCACAGCAGCTCGACGACGACCGACCGCAGGTGCACCTTCTTGGTGGTGACCACCGGGAAGCCGTCCGCGAGGTCGAAGCGCATCTGGTGGCCGAAGACGCTGAGCGTCCCCGTCCCGGTGCGGTCGGACTTCGCGTGCCCGGTGGACAGGATCCGGTCCAGCAGGTCCAGGTACTGCCGCATACCCGGCAGCCTAGAGGCCACCGGCCGCGACCCGGGCACGCCGGCCCGGTGCGCCCGGCGGAGGACGGGGAACCTCCGGAGATGCCCCCGACCGGACCCCGGTCCGGACCCCTTCGGGCCCCCGGACCCGGCTGGTCCGGATAGCGTGTCGGCACCGGACGCGCACGGGAGGGGGCACGGGTGACGCTGCAGCTCCCCGCGGACCGCCTCGAACCCGAACGCCGGCGCCCGGCGGGCCAGGCGGCAGCGGCGGATCCCACGGGCTCCGACCGGGACGTCCCGGCCCACCCGACCGTCCCGGCGTCGGCCGTGACCGCACCGGCGCCGGATCCGTCCGCCGGCGACGCGGTCGCGGCCCGCACCGGCGAGCCGGGCGGGCTGGACCGGGGATCGGCGTTGGGAGCGGTGGCCGACCCGGTGGCCGTCCAGCGCGACGCGCCCGCGGCCCACCGACTGGCCCTGGTCGGGCTGGCGGCCGTGGCCGTCTCGACCGTCGCCATCGGCCTGCTGCACGTCCTGCCCGCCGGCCGGGCGCTGGATCCGCTGTCCCGGACGATCAGTGAATACGCCCTGACGCCGATCGGCTGGCTGTTCAACGGCGGGGTCCTGGTGCTCAGCGCAGGGTCGGCCGCAGTGCTGGCCGCCGTCGTGGCGTCCGGACTGGCGCGCTGGCGGACCGTCGGCGCGGCGATGCTGGCCACCTGGTGCGTCGGGTTGGTGGGGCTCACCGTCTTCCACAAGCAGGCCCTGGGCGTGGAGACCGCCGTGGGCAGCCGGGTGCACTGGACGTGGACCCTGATCGCGTTCTTCAGCCTGCCGCTGGGGGCGCTGCTGACCTGCCGCACGGCCGCCCGCGCGGGGGAGCGGTGGCCACGGTGGGCGGTGCGGCTGTCCTGGGTCGCGGCCGGCTGGTTCGGCGTGCTGGCGGTGCAGACCGTGCTGTCGGCCACCACCCGGGTGCCGGCCTGGCGCCTGGTCGGCTTCGTCGAGCGGGCGCTGTCGCTGACCGAGATGGCGGCGGTCGCCGTGCTCGCGCTGTGGGTGCTGCAGCGGCCGGCTCTGGCCGGCCCGGACGGCGCCCGGCTCGGTCCGTCCCCGGCGGTGGCCACCCGCCGGTGACGCGCGGGCCGCTCGGCCGCGTACGTCCACCGCACGCAGCGGTCTCTACGCTCGGCCCGTGGACTGGGACCTGCGGACGTGCGCCCACCGCGGGCACGAGACCTACGCGCCGACCGAACCGGACCTGCGCGAGCGGGTCCGCGTCCGGACGCCGGCCGGGGAGGCCTGGCGGTGCCTGCGGTGCGCCACGTTCGTCGTCGGGCCGCCGCGCGGCGAGGGCCCGGCGGATCGCGCGCCGGAGGTGCCGCGCGGCCGCGCGCTGCGCGACCGCAGGATCCTGCGGCTCATCGCCGTCGAACGCTGGCTGCGGACCGTCGGGCTGCTGCTGCTGGCCGTGCTGGTGCTGGTGTTCCGGCACCGGCGCACGGACCTGCACCGGTCGTTCCTCGAGGACTTCCCGTTGCTGCGGCCGTTCGCCCGCCAGATCGGCTGGAACATCCAGGACTCGCACATCGTCCGGTGGATCGACGACGCCTTCTCGCTCACCCCGACGACGCTGGTCTGGGTGTCCGTCGGCCTGGTCGCCTACGCGGCCCTGCAGGCCGTCGAGGGCGCCGGTCTGTGGCTGGCCCGACGCTGGGGCGAGTACCTGTCGGTGGTGGCCACCGCGGTGTTCCTGCCGCTGGAGATGTACGAGCTGACCGAGCGGGTCACCGCGCTCCGGGTGGTCCTGTTCCTGCTGAACCTGGCGGTCGTGGTGTGGCTGGTCGCCTCCAAGCGGCTCTTCGGGGTGCGTGGCGGTGCGGCGGCCCAGCAGGCGCTGCACCGCTCGGAAAGCCTGCTGACCGTCGAGCGGGCGGCGGCGGGCGGCCCACCCTCGGATCCGGCCGGCGGCGCCACGACGTCGACGCCCGGGTCGCTGTCCGGGACAGGAGCCGCACGGTGAGCTGCACCGTGAGCTGCACGGTTCGGGTCGACCGCCCGGCGGCCGGCCCCGCGGATCAGTCCGCCGCCCAGGCCGGGGTCGGGCCGGAGTGCAGCACGCCGAGCCGCTGCGTCGCCCGGGTGATCGCGACGTAGACGTCGCTGCGGCCGCGCCGCGAGCCGCGCTCGATGGCATCCGGGTCGACGAGCAGGACCACGTCGAACTCCAGGCCCTTGGCCTCGGCCACGGTCAGCACGTCGACCCGCTCCCGCGCCGCCCGGTCCAGGCCGGCGGCCACGGCCGCCGCAGCGGCCGCTCGGAGACCCGGCGGCACCAGCACCGCCAGCCGCCCCTCCGCGGACTGCGCGAGCTCCTCGGCCGCCGACTGCGCGGCCACCGCGGTGAGCTTCTCCGCCGGGACCCGGCGGAACCACGGCCGGACGCCGGTCCGGCGGACCGCGGTCGGGGCCCGCAGCCCGGGGTCGATCCGGCGGAGCACCCGCTCGGCCAGGTCCGAGATCTCGCCGGGGGTGCGGTAGTTCACCGTCAGCTCCGCCAGCCGCCACCGGTCCCCGACGTGCGGCCGGAGAGCCCTGGCCCAGGACCGCGCGGCGGCCGGGTCGGACGCCTGCGCGGTGTCGCCGACCAGGGTCATCGACCGGAGCGGGCAGCGACGCATCACCGCACGCCACGCCATCGGCGAGAGCTCCTGCGCCTCGTCGACCACGACGTGGCCGTAGGTCCACTCCCGGTCGGTCGCCGCCCGCTCGGCCGTGGAGGTCAGCGCCACCCGGTCCGCCTGCAGCGCCAGCAGGGTCGCCGCGTCGACGATGCCGCCGGTCCCGTCGGACGCCGTGTCGCCGGCGGCCTCGGCGTCCTCGTGCGCCTCCTCGCCGGCGAGCATGTCCAGCACGGTCTCGGCGTAGTCCCGCGCCGCGCCGTCGTCGGCCGGTCCGGGACCGCGGTCCGCCGGGAGCGGCCCGAGCAGCTCGGCGGCCTCGTCGAGCAGCGGCACGTCGGACACGGTGAACGGCGCGGACGCCGGACGCAGCAGCGCGGCCCGCTGCCGCTCCTGCAGGTCGGGTGCGGCGAACGCCAGTCGCCGCGGATCGGAGAGCAGATCCCGCAGCAACGCCGCCGGGGTGAGCAGCGGCCAGAGCGGGGCGAGCGCGCGGTGCACGGCCTCGTCCTCCCGCAAGGCCGTCACCGTGTCCGCCGCGTCCTCCGCGGTCCACGGCAGCTCCGCGCCGAGCCCGCGACGGTGCCGCGCGGCGACCTGCCGGGCGAGGTCGTTGAACACCACCCGTAGGAACGAGGCCCGGGCGCGGTTGTGCGGGGCCCGCCCGCCCCAGGCCCGCCGCTGCGCCCGGGCCAGCAGCTCCGGCGACAGCTCGAGCCGGCCCTGCGCCGACGGCACCGGCACCGGCACCCGCGGCATGCGCTGCCGGTCCAGCACCGCGTTCGCGATCACGCCCGCCATCTGGGCACGGCCCTTGACGGCGGCGACCTCCGGCTCGTCGACCGCCTCGGCGCGGACGCCGGGCACCAGCTCGCCGAGGGTGCTCAGCACGACGGCGTTCTCGCCGAGCGAGGGCAGCACCTGGCCGATGTACTCCAGGAAGGTCCGGTTCGGCCCGATGATCAGGACGCCGCGGTTGGCCAGCTGGTCCCGGTGGTTGTACAGCAGGTACGCCACCCGGTGCAGCGCCACGGCGGTCTTGCCCGTGCCGGGACCGCCCTGGACGACCAGCACGCCGGACCGGTCGGCGCGGATGATGGCGTCCTGCTCGCCCTGGATGGTCTCGACGATGTCGGCCATCCGGCCGGTGCGCGGCGCGTTCAGGGCGGCCAGCAGCGCCGACTCACCGGCCGGGGAGTCCGCCCTGGCCACGTCCGCGGTCTCGACGCCCAGGCGGGCCAGCAGTTCGGGGCGGACGTCCAGGTACTCGTCGGTCACCGCGCCGACGACCCGCCGGCGCACCCGCAGGTGCCGGCGGCGCACCAGACCCAGCGGATCGGCGGCGGTGGCGACGTAGAACGGCCGGGCCGAAGGCGCCCGCCAGTCCATCAGGAGCTGCCGGTCACCCGGCCCTTCCTCGAAGATGCCCAGCCGGCCGATGTGCACCGACTCGCCCGCCGCCGTGTCGAGCCGGCCGAAGCAGAGCCGGTCCTCGGCGAGCACCAGCGACTGCAGGGTGGCCGCGTGGTGCGCGTAGGCGATGTCGCGCTGGACCCGGCCGCCCGGGGTGCCGTCGCTGTCCCGCAGGTACGCGTCGCGCAGCGACGTGGTCTGGTCGCGCATCTGGTCGAGGCGCCGGTACAGCGTGCTGACGAACTGCTGTTCCTCCCTCAGGTCACGGTCGGACAGCGTGATCAACCCCCGGGATGTCGACAGGACGGAGCGGCCATCAAGCGTACGTGGCCGCGGCGCCGGCGGGTGGCGGTCGGCACCGGACGGCACCGGACGGCACCGGACGGCACCGGACGGCACCGACCGCTGACGGCACCGACCGGCGCTCGACCGGACCGGCCGGCGGTCGGCGGCCGGTCAGTTCGCGGTATACGGCAGCCGGGTGAACTCGACCGCGGGGCGCATGGCCAGGCCGCGGATCATCGCCGTCTCCCGCCGCAGCACGACCAGCTCGGCCCGCAACCGCCCGGCGGTGTCCGGGCTGGCCAGCAGCTGCTGCTTGTCCGGCAGGTCGAGCACCATCGCCGCGGCCACCGCGTAGGACAGCACCAGCGGGTCCGGCGGCAGCCGCAGCCCCGCGGCGTCGCCCGGGACGCCGCGGGCGTGCAGCAGGGCGTCCCGGTACCGGGCGAACGCCTGGCGCACCAGCTCGGCCAGCTCGCCGACCGACCTGCCGGGTGCCGGGTCCTCGCCGGGATCGCGGCCCGCTGCGGGGGCCGCCCGGTCGTCGTCCGACAGCATCCGGACGACCCCCGTCCGCACGTCGCCGAACTCCGTGTCGACCAGGTGGAAGCGCTGCACGCCGACGGCGAGGACGTCGTACCGGCCGGCCGCCCGGGGCGAGACGTCCCGGAGCAACGCCGAGCAGCCGACGTCGTGCAGGGCCGAGACACCGTCCGCGCCGACCTCGCGGCCCTGCCGGATGGCCACCACCCCGAAGACCCGCCGGTCCTCCGGCAGTTCCAGCAACGCGGTGATCAGCGCCAGGTAGCGCGGCTCGAACACGTGCAGCGGCAACGGCTCGCCCGGGAACAGCACCGTCCCGAGCGGGAAGAGCGGCAACCGCAGCAGGTCCACGCGGCGACTCTACGCAGGTCGCCGTGGGCGCGGGGCCCTCGATCCGCCGTTGTCGGTGGCCTGCCCTACGGTCTGCTTGCATGGACCCCACGACCACCACCGCCCTGCTCGACCCGGTGCTGTCCGACCTGGCAGTCGTCGTCGACGGCATCCCGCCGTCGGCCGACCGGCGGCCGACACCGTGCACGGATCTCGACGTGGCGGCGCTGCGTCACCACGTGCTCAGCTGGCTGACGGTCTTCGCCGACGGCTACGCCGACCCGGACGGACGGGCGCCGGTCGGGCAGGAGCCGGCGGACGACCGGACGGGCGCCACCGTCCAGGACGCCGCGCGCCGGCTGCACGACGCGGTGTCCGGCGGAGCCGCGGACCGCCCGCTGTACCTCGGCGAGAGCGGGATGCCCGGGGACATGGCGCTGTCCATGATCCTCTGGGAGTACCTGGTCCACGGGTGGGACCTCGCGGTGGCCACCGGCCAGCCGTGGACGCCGGCGGACGACGCCTGCGTCGCCGCGCTCGACTTCGCGCCCGGCATGCTCACCCCGGACTACCAGGGGCCCGGCAAGACGTTCGGTCCACGGGTGCCGGTCCCGGACGATGCGCCGCCGCTGGACCGCCTGCTGGGTCTCTCCGGGCGGGACCCGGGGTGGAGGCCTGCCGGTGGCTGACCACCGGATCGTCGACGGCGTCGTGGGCAGCGCGCCGGTCGGGGACGCGCGGGCGCCCGCGCCGCCGCCCGGCGGCGTCGCACCGGCGGCCGGAGCCGGCGACGCCGGGTGGGCGCTCGCCGTTCGCGCCGCCCGTCCGGACGACATCCCGGCACTGACGGCGCTCTACAACCACTACGTCCGCACGAGCGAGGCCACCTTCGACCTCGACGAGTGGTCCGAGGCGCAGCGCGCCGAGTGGTTCTCGCACTACGGCACGGCGGGGCCGCACCGTCTGCTGGTGGCCGAGGCGCCGGACGGCGGCCTGCTGGGGTATGCGAGCAGCAGCCCCTTCCGGCCGCGGGCCGGCTACCGCACCTCGGTGGAGGTGTCGGTCTACGTCGACCCGGGCGGCCAGGGTCGGGGCGTCGGCCGGGCCCTGTACCGGGAGCTCTTCGACCTGCTGGACGGCCAGCCGCTGCACCGTGCCTACGCGGGTGTCGCGCTGCCCAACCCGGCGTCGCTGGCCCTGCACCACGGGTTCGGGTTCCGCGGCATCGGCACCTTCACCGAGGTCGGCAGCAAGTTCGGCCGCTACATCGACGTCGCCTGGCTGGAACTGGACCTCGAGAGGCGGCGGAGCGGACGGGGAGGGCCGGTGCCGGACCCGTCCGGCTGACCATGGCGCCGTGCCGACGGCCCGCGCGCGACGGACGACGGCGCCGGACGGACGACGGCGCTGCACGGCCGACCGCGCCGCACCGGCGGCGCCGGCCAGGCGCACCCGGCGCAGAGGCTGCGGTCTCAGCCCTGTCCGGCCGGCGAGATGTTCACCAACCAGTTGACGCCCCAGCGGTCGGTGCACATCCCGAACCAGTCGCCCCAGGGCGCCTGCTCCAGCGGCATGGTCACGGTCGCCCCGTCGGACAGCTTCTCCCAGTACCCGCGGAGCTCCGCCTCGTCGTCCCCACTGAGCGACACGGAGAAGTTGTCGCCGGGGTTGTAGTCCATCCGGTTTGGCGTGTCCGCCGCCATCAGCACGAAGCCGCTGTCGGTGACCAGCATCCCGTGCATGATCTTGTCCGCCTCGGCGGGGTCGTCGCTGGCGTGCATGTCCGCGAACCGGCTCAGGGTCAGCTCCCCGCCGAACACCGACCGGTAGAACTCCATGGCCTGCCGGGCGGTGTCCCGGAAGCCCAGGTAGGGGTTGAGGCGGCTGGTCATGGCTGCTCCTGTCGGTGTGTGCGGATCCCCGCGGCGATCCTCCGACCGGTCCCCGCCGGCCACAACTCGAGCCGGAGCGCCGCCCCTGGCCCGTCCCGCCCCGGTCGGACCGGTGCGACCGTGACCGGCGAGCGGCGACCGACCCGCCGGCGACGACAGGTCGCCAGGTCGACAGGGGCGACGGGTCGTGCCCGCTCCGGGTGCCCGCGGACTGCCCGCTCCCGACGACACGGGCGACGGGGCAGACGGGCAGACGGGGCCGACAGTCGACGGCGCGTCCGTGCCCACACCCGGTGACCGCCGGCGGTTCACCCCGCCCCGGCGCCGGGAACCGGTCGACCGTCCACCCGGCCGGTCGCTCCGGTCCGCCGCCCAGCAGGGAGACCCGCGTGCCGCCGACCGACCCGACCGCCGCCCGGACCGGCCGATCCGTCCTCGCCGGCGTGCTCGTCGGCGTCGGTGTCGCCGCCTTCCTCGACGAGACCGTCTTCCACCAGTTGTTGCACTGGCACCACTTCTACGACCGGTCGACGCCCGAGGTGGGCCTGGTCTCCGACGGGCTGTTCCACGCCGGCGGCTGGATCGCCGTCGTCGCCGGGCTGTTCCTCTTCGCCGACCTGCAGCGGCGCCGCGCCACGGTGCCGGAGCGGGTGTGGGGCGGCGGGCTGCTCGGCTGGGGCGCGTTCCAGGTCTACGACGGGCTGGTGCAGCACAAGGTGCTCGGCCTGCACCAGATCCGGTACGGCGTCGACCTGACCGCGTACGACGTGGCCTGGAACGTCAGCGGAGCGGTCGGCGTGGTCGTCGGCATCGCGCTGCTGCTCGGGCGGGCGCGCCCGGTGGCGCCGCGGCCGTCCACGCACGACCGGGGCGCCTGACCCGGTGACCGGACAGCTGGCCGGCGCGTGGTGGGTGACGGCCGTCGCCGCGGTCGCCGCCGGGTACGCCGCCGCGGTCCGTCGGCTGGGGCTGCGCGGCGTGGTCTGGCCGCGGGGCCGGCAGTGGGCGGCGGCCGGTGCAGCGGTCCTCGCCGGCGCGGCGTTCCTGGTCCCGCACGGCGACGTGCGCGGCGTCGTGGTGGCCCATCTGGTGCTGTCCGGTCTCGTCCCGCTGTGCGTGGCACTGGCGGCCCCGGTCACGCTGGTGCTGCGCTCGTGCGGTCCCGCGGGGCGGCGGCGGTTGCTCGGGGTGCTGCACGGCCGGGTGATCCGACTGCTGTCTTGCGGTCCCGTCGTGCTGGTGCTCCAGGTGGGCGGGACCGCGGCGTACTTCCTGACCCCGCTGTACGGATGGACCCAGCGGCTGCCCGCGCCCGGCGTGCTCGTCCACCTGCACATGCTGTGGCCGGGTGCCTGTTCGCCTGGTACCTGACCGGTGTCGACCCCGCCCCGCGCCGGCCTGGTGCGGCCGTGCGGCTCGCGGTGCTGGTCGCCGCCGCCGCCGCGCACGACGTGGTGGCCAAGCTGGCGTGGGCCCGGTCGCTGCCGGCCGGCGCCGGGTCGCCGGAACAGCTGCGCACCGCCGCCGAGCTCCTCTACTACGGCGGCACCGCGGTCGAGGCGTTGGTCGCCGGCGCCGTCATGGCCCGGTGGTACGCCCGGTCCGGACGCGACCTGCGCCGGGCCGAGGCCCGCGCCGCCCGGGTGCCCGCCGGGCGGGCGGTGGCAGCGTCCCGGGCGAGGTCCCAGGCGGCGGCCCGTGGCGGCCGGACCCGGGTCACAACCTAGGGTCTGCGGCGTGCAGACGATGCGTGCCCTCGTGCTCACCGGCCCGGACGCCGCGGAGGTGCAGCGGGTCCCGGTGCCCGAGGCGGGTCCGGGGCAGGTCGTCGTGGACGTGCACCGGGTCGGCGTCTGCGGCACCGACGTCGCCTCCTACCGCGGCACCATGCCGCACCTGGTCAGCGGTGCCGCCTGGTACCCGCTGCGGCCGGGGCACGAGTGGGCCGGGACCGTGGCCTCGATCGGCGACGGCGTCGGACCGGAGTGGCTCGGCCGCCGCGTCACCGGGGACACCATGCTCGGCTGCGGGCACTGCGACCGCTGCCGCCGCGGCCTGCAGCACGTGTGCGCCCACCGGTACGAGGTCGGCGTGCTGGGTGGCTGGGACGGGGCGGTGGCCGAACAGGTGCTGGTGCCGGCCAGCAGCCTGCAGCGGCTCCCGGACCGGGTGTCGGACACGGCCGGCGCCATGGTGGAACCGGCGGGCAACGCCGCCCGGGCGGTGCTGTCCTCGGGCGACCTCACCGGCGCCCGGGTCGCCGTGGTGGGTCCCGGCACCATCGGCCTCCTCGCCGCGGCGTTCGCCGTGGCCGGGGGAGCGGAGGTCCACGTGTTCGGCCGGTCCTCGGCCGGACTACGGCTGGCCGCGGGTCTCGGCGTCGCGTCGACCGGGGGGCTGGCCCACGCGCAGGACTCGGCGTACCAGCTCGTCGTCGACACGTCGAGCGGACCCGAGGTGCCGGCCCGGGCCCTGGAGATCGTCGAACCCGGCGGCACCGTCGTGCTGATCGGGCTGTCCGGGAGCCCGAGCACCGTCGACACCCGGGAGGCGGTGTTCAAGGACGTGACCGTGCGCGGTCAGCTGTCGGGATCGCCCGTCATGGCCCGCACGGTGGCCGCCTTCGCCGACGGCTCGGTCGACCCCGAACCGCTCGTCGGCGCCACCGTGCCGCTGGACCGCGCGGCCGACGTGCTGGCGGGCTGGCGTCCCGACGACGCCGGGGCCGGCCCGAAGATCCACATCGACCCGCGGCGCTGACCGGTCGGACCCGTGGCGTTCCGGCTCTCGCCGCCGGGGACGCCGTGCACCGCCGTGCTCACCGCCCGACGGATCCCGGCGGTGCCGGTGGTCGCCAGGCCGGGTCCCGGCCGATCAGGCCGAGCAGCCGGTCCTGCACCCCGGCGTCGGCCGGGACCGCGACCGGCGGCCCGTACTGACCGGACGCGTACAGCACGTCGGCCAGGGGCTCCATCCCGGCCAGCAGGTCGGCGCACACCTCGGGGTCGAGCCGGTCGTCCAGGCCGCCGGCCCTGGCCAGGTCCCAGCTGTGCAGGAAGACGTCGGACGTGTAGAACCGGTCGACCGCCTCGGCCACCGGAAGCTCGCCGAGGTAGGGGTTGGTCAGCAACCGGGCCCCCGCGACGGCGTCGTCGAGCACCTCCTGCACCTGCGTCGACAGCACCTGCCACGCGCCGGCCGGGTCGTCCTCCGCGGACGGCCCCGGCCGCAGCCGGATCCCGGCGCCGCTGTCCAGCAGACCGGGCAGCCACCCGGCCAGGTGACCGACGACGTCCCGGGCCTGCCACTCGCGCACCGGGCTGGGCGCGTCCCAGTCCGTGGTGGCCAGGACCAGGGTGGTGAACCGGCCCGCCACCGCGCGGTGGCGCTCGGCCGGGTCGTCAGGCAGGGACATCGCCGAGCAGCGCGTCGAGCTTGGCGTACCCCTGGTCGACGCCGACCTCCATGCCGCTGCGCAGCCAGGCGTCCCGGCCCTCGAAGCTGTCCACCAGCGACTGGGCGTGCAGCCGGGTGCGCCCGTCGCCGAGGTCCTCGAACACCAGGGTCTCCAGCGCCACCCCGTCCGGCTCGCCGTCGAAGGTGAAGGTCTGCACGATGCGGTCCGGCCGGATCTCGTGGAAGCAGCCGTGGAACCCGAACTCGCCGCCGTGACCCTCGGCGACGTAGCGCCAGCTGCCGCCGGAGCGGGCGTCCCAGTGCACGATGCGGGTCCGCATCCCGTCGGGGCCGACCCAGCGGGCGAAGAGTTCTGGGTCGGTGTGCGCCCGCAGCAGCTGTGCCGGGGTCGCCGCGAAGTCCCGGGTGATGCGGACGACGGGAAGGTCGGGGTCGGCCTCGATGCGGGCCTCGGTGTGGGTCCGGGTGGACGGGCTGGTGGTCATGTCGGGCTCCCGGTCGGAAGGTCGGGACGGACGTCGTCGGGCATCGCCGCGAGGATCGCGTCGAGCCGCCGGTACCGCTGCTCCGCCTGCCGGCGGTACCGCTCGATCCACTTCGTCATCAGGTCGAAGACCTCGGCCTCCAGGTGCACGGGTCGGCGCGGCGAGCCGGTGCCGCGGCTGACGACCCCGGCGCCCTGCAGGACCTTGAGGTGCTTGGACACCGCCTGCACCGAGACGTCGTAGCCGGCGGCCAGCTGACCGACGGTGGCGTCGCCCTCCGTCAGCCGCGCCACCATGTCGCGGCGGATGGGATCCGCCAGAGCCGCCAACACCCTCGACAACTGGTCGGTCACCGCACTCCTCAACCTGGTGGTTGATGACGAGGATGCCGCCGTGCATCGCTGATGTCAACCTGTCGGTTGACGAGATCTCGGTCGTCGGTGCGACGGCGTCGGGAACGGTCGCCTCACGATCGTCCTACATCCCAGTCGTACTATCCCGTCGGTAGTGAAAGGCTGACGACCGCGGCGCGGGTCGGCGGCATCCGGTGGAGGGAGCGACGGTTGACTTGCGCAGCACGGACGGCAGGCGCGGGGCGGCGGACGACCGCCGGAGCGGACGGGTTCCGGTGAGCGATCTCGGCTCGTCCGGGCTCGGCTACGGGGAAGCCGTGGCGATCGGTGCCCTGCAGGGACTCACCGAGCTGTTCCCGGTGTCCAGCCTTGGCCATTCGGTCCTCGTCCCCGCCCTCGTCGGCGGTCGTTGGGCCACCGACCTCGACGTCTCCCGGCCCGAGTCGCCGTACCTGGCGTTCATCGTCGGGCTGCACGTGGCGACCGCTGCCGCGCTGGTGCTGTTCTTCTGGCGGGACTGGGTGCGGATCCTCGCCGGGCTGGTCACCTCGCTGCGGCACCGCCGGATCCGCTCCGACGCCGAGCGGCTGGCGTGGCTGCTCGTCGCTGCGACCGTGCCGGTCGGCGTGGCCGGCCTGCTGCTCGAGCACCTGTTCCGCACGGTGCTCGGCCGGCCGGTGCCCGCGGCGGCGTTCCTCGTCGCCAACGGCGGGGTGCTGCTGCTCGGCGAGCGTCTGCGGCGACGGGACCCGGGTCTCCGCGTGGCCGACGGCGTCGCGGGCGGGCAAGCGGGCGTGGATGCGGGCGTCGATGCGGGCGTCGATGCGGGCGTCGATGCGGGCGCGGATGCGGGCGTGGATGCGGGCGTGGATGCGACTGCCTCCCGGGCCGGTGCCGCATCCGCCGAGCGGCGCGGGAGCGCGGGAGCGGTCCGGGTCCCGGTCGATCCCGCGGAGGTCCCGGCCGGCGGCCCGGAGGGCCGGGCGCTGGACGCGGCCGCCGATCTCCGGCTCGCGCGGCTCGGGCTGCCGACGGTCCTGTGGATCGGCTGCGCCCAGATCCTCGCGCTGCTGCCGGGCATCAGCCGGTCCGGCGCCACGATGGTCGCCGGACTGGCCCGCGGCCTCTCGCACCGGGACGCCGCCCGCTTCTCGTTCCTGCTGGCGACGCCGGTCATCCTGGCCGCCGGCGTGCTGAAGCTCCCCGACCTGTTCGGTCCGCTGGGTGCCGGCATCGGCGGACCGGTCGCCGCGGGCAGCGTGGCGTCCTTCGTCTGCGCCTACGCGGCCGTGCGCTTCCTGGACCGCTGGTTCCGCACCCGCACCCTGGTGCCGTTCGCCGTCTACTGCCTCCTGGCCGGCGCCGCCGCGCTGGTGGTGCTCGCCGTGCGCTGACCCCCGACCGGCGCCGACCGCGACGGGCGCCCGGCTGGCGGGTGCTCCGGCGGCTCAGCCCCGGGACAGCCCCAGCACGTACGCCGCCTGGCCGACGTGCTGCAGGTCGTCGGACAGCACGCTGACCAGCCGGGCGCCGAGGGTGACCGGCGGGTCCCAGTCCTCGTCGACCACCCGGTCGAGGTCGTCCTCGGCCAGGCCGCGCAGGTATCCGGCCGTGGCCTCGGCCACCGCGTCGTGGTACCCGGCCAGCAGGTCCGCCGACACCTGCACGGCGGCCACCTCGTCCGCCGACTGCCCGTAGCCGGTGGCCGAGTCGGCGAAGGGCAGCTGGAACCGGCCGGCCCAGCCGTCGCGGGTCCAGACCTGCTGCACGCCGGCGACGTCCGCGACATGGTCGTCCTGCACGCGGGTCAGGTGCCACACCAGCCAGGCCGGGGTGTTCGCGTCGGCGCCGGGCCGGTGGGTCAGCGCCGCGGCGTCCGCCCCGTCGAGGACCCCGTGCACCTCCTCCCGGATGCGGCCGAATGCGTCCAGGAGCAGCTCGACGGCGTTCATGGGTCCCCCCGATCGATGGCGGCGCGGACCGGTCGACCCGCCCGCCCAGCCTCGCAGGTCCCCTCCTGCGGCGGCGCCGGGGTGGTGGGCACCGACGCACCGCCCCGGGTCCGGCCGGCATCGGCGCGGCTGCCCGCCGCGGTGCGGCGTGCCGTCGCCCCGGCGCTCCCAGCGCTCACAGCGCTCCAGAGCTGCGGCGCTGCAGCGCTCACTGGCCGGGGCGGGGTGGGGTTGTCCCTACCCCCACGACGGTGGCCCACCGGATGGTCCGGGGACCGGCGTCCCGACAGGCTCGTCGCATGACATCGCCGACCACGCACCCCGCCCGTCCCGTCCACCCGGCCGTGTCGGTGCCGCTGTCCGCCACGACCCGGCAGGTCCGGCCCGTCGCCGCGGATCGGTCCGAGCTGCCCGGCCCGGTGACCGCCTCCGCCTACGTGCTGCTCACGCTGCCGGTGGGTGTCGTCGCCTTCGTCGTGACCGTCCTGCTGTTCACCGCCGGTGTCGCCTCGGCCGCCGTGTGGCTCGGGTTGCCGCTGCTGGTGCTGGGCCTGTCGGCCACCCGCGGTCTGGCGCGGCTGGAACGGGTCCGCGCCGCCACCGTACTCGGCCGCCGCGTCGGGTCGCCGTACCGGGCGGCCCCGCCCGGCAGCGCCGCCCGGCGCTGGTGGTCCCGCGCCACCGACCCGGCCACCTGGCGTGACCTGCTCTACCTCGCGGTCCTGCTGCTGCCGCTGGGTATCGCCGAGTTCACGGCGGTCGTGACGGTGTGGTCCGTCGGCCTGTCCCTGCTGGTGCTGCCCGTCTGGTACCGCTTCCTGCCCGAGGGCGGCGTGCACCTCGGTCCGGACGGGACGACGTTCCACTGGCTCACCGTCGACTCCGCGTGGTCGGCGCTGCCGTGGTCCTGTGCGGGGCTGCTGGTGGTGGCCCTGGCCGTCCGCGGTACGCCCCTGCTCGCGGTCGCGCACGCCCGGCTGGCGGCGGCCCTGCTGGGACGGCGGCCGTGAACGTCGGCGTGCCGCTGTTCGTCGCACCGGCGGACCGTCCGCGACACAATCGGGCCGTGCGCGTCCCCGACCCGGTCGTCACCGCGGCGGCGGTGCCGCGGCCCGGAGGTGTCCGGGCCGCGGCGTTCCTGCTGCTGAGCCTGCCGCTGCGGATCGCCGGGTTCGTCCTGCTGCTGACCGGCACGGTCGTCGGCGTCGCCACCACCGTCGTCTGGGTCGGCATCCCGGTCCTGGTCGCCACCACCGCGGCGACCCTGGCACTGGCCAGGACGGAGCGGCGCTGGGTGCGGCGGTTGCTCGGCACGCCGCTGGCCGAGCCCGCGCCCGAGCCGCCGGCGGCCGGCGTGCTCCGCCGGTGGCGCGACCGGGTCACGGATCCGGCGACCTGGCGGGCCGCGGCCTACGTCCTCGTCGGCTTCCCGCTGGGCGTCGTCGAGTTCGTCCTGGCCGCCCTGGGCGTCGTGCTGGTCCCGATCGCCGTGTGGGTGCTGCCGTGGGTGGCGTGGTTGCACTCGCACCTGGCGCTGGCGCTGCTGGGTCCGAGCCGGGCCGACCGGATGCAGCGGCGGGCCGAGCGGTTGCAGACGGCCAGGGCCCGCGGCGTCGAGGCCGCGGAGGCCGAACGGCGCCGCATCGAGCGGGACCTGCACGACGGCGCCCAGCAGCGGCTGGTCGCCGTGGCCGTGAACCTGGGCCGGGCGCGGGCGAAGTTCGACACGGACCCGGCGGCCGCCCGCGGCCTGGTGGGCGAGGCGCACACCGACGCCAAGCTGGCCGTCGCCGAGCTGCGCGACCTGGCCCGCGGCATCTTCCCCGCGGTGCTGGCCGACCGCGGGCTCGACGCCGCCCTGTCCTCGCTGGCCGCCCGCTCGCCGGTGCCGGTGCACGTCGACGTCGCCCTCGACCCGCGGCCGCCGGCCGCGGTGGACACCACGGCGTACTTCATCGTCGGCGAGGCGCTGACCAACGTGGCCAAGCACTCCGGAGCGCTGTCGGCGCAGGTGCGGGTCTGGCGCACCGACGACCGGGTGGTCGTGGAGGTGACCGACGACGGCCACGGCGGTGCGGCGGTCCGGCCCGGCGGCGGCCTCGCCGGCCTCGCCGACCGGGCCGCCACCATCGACGGGGCGCTGACCGTGGTGAGCCCGTCCGGCGGGCCGACCGTGGTGCGGGCCGACCTGCCGTGCACGTGGTGACGGGGGGCGGCCGGTGCGGGTGGTGATCGCCGAGGACGCGGTCCTGATCCGTGCCGGGGTGGAACGGCTGCTGGCCGACGACGGGATCGAGACCGTGGCGGCCGTCGGGGACGGCGACGCGCTCGTCGACGCGGTCGTCGCCCACCGGCCGGACCTGGCCGTCGTGGACGTCCGGATGGCGCCGACCTTCACCGACGAGGGACTGCGCGCGGCGCTGCGGGCCCGCACCGAGGTGCCGGGGCTGCCCGTGCTCGTGCTGTCGCAGTACGTCGAGGAGAGCTACGCCCTGGACCTGCTGTCCTCGGGCAGCGGGGGAGTGGGCTACCTGCTCAAGGAGCGGGTGGCCGACGTGGCGGACTTCCTGGACGCCGTGCGCCGGGTGGCCCGTGGCGGCACGGCGATCGACCCGGAGGTCATCGCGCAGCTGATGGCCCGCGGACGGAGGTCACCGGTGGGCGACCTGACGCCCCGGGAGACCGAGGTGCTGGCCTTGATGGCCGAGGGGCTGTCGAACCTGGCCATCGGCACCCGGCTGGTGGTCTCGCCGGGCGCCGTCGAGAAGCACATCGGCAACATCTTCGGCAAGCTCGCGCTGGAGCCCTCCGCGGACGAGCACCGGCGGGTCCGCGCCGTGCTGACCTATCTGCGCCGCTGAGCGGCGCGCCGCCGGCAGCGCGGCAAGGCCGCCGGCTCGCGACACCCGCGGAACTGCGACCCCCGCAACAATCCGGTCGCGGCGGAGCGCGACGCTGGGCAGACTCGCGGCCCGTGCCGGTGACCCGCCACCCCTACCGCCGCGCCGACGGAGAGCACGTCGGCTTCCTCGACCTGGTCGCCGACGGCAGCGCCGTCCCGGTGACCCTGCTGGGCAGCCCGCTCGCCGACGCGCGGCCCCGGGCCGAGGCCGAGGACATGCTCGACCGGCAGGGGTTGTCGGTCCTGGCGGCCCGGTGGTGGTGCCTGCTGCCGGCGGTGATCGACCGCGGTGTCGCGCTGGACGTGCGTCGCCCGGCGCCCGGCTGGACGTGGCGGCCCGTACTGCTGGTCGAGGTGCGCCCGTCGGAGGTCCTGGTGCGTCCGGACCCGGCCGACGCCGAGCGCGCCGCCGTGGTCGTCGTTCCGAACCCGGTGGCGGACCTGCTGCGGCGGGAGCAGCCCTGACCGTCCCCGTATCGTCGCTGCGGTGCAGGAGTCCGCGGCCGAGGGGGTGTGGGACGTCGTCGTGGTCGGCGCCGGGCCGGCCGGCTGCGCCGCTGCGGCGGCGGCCGTGACGGCCCGTCCGGGCGCCCGCGTGCTGCTGCTGGACCGGGCCGGGTTCCCGCGCGACAAGGTCTGCGGCGACGGCGTCGCGGACGAGGTGTTCGACGTGCTGGCCGGTGTCGGCTTCGACGTCGCAGCGCTGACCGCCGGCTTCCCGCCGGTGCACCGGTTGCAATTGACCTCGCCGGGCGGCGCCGTGGCCGGCGGCCGGCTGGGCCGTCCGGCCCACGTCGTCCCGCGGCAGGTGCTGGACGCCCGGTTGGTCGCGGATGTGCTGGGCCGCGGCATCCCGCTGCGCCGCCACCGGGTCCGCTCGCTCGAGGTGAGCGGCGACGGCGTGCTCGTGGACGGCAGCCTGCGCGCCCGCGTGGTGATCGGGGCGGACGGCGCGGAGTCCGTGGTGCGCCGGCTCGCCGGGGTCCCGGCCAACCGCCCGGACCAGGTGGCCGTCGCAATCCGCGGCTACGCCCCGGTGCCCGCCGACCGGCGGGACGTCCAGGTGATCACCATGTCGCGCCGCCGGTGGCCGGCCTATGCCTGGTCGTTCCCGCTCGGCGACGGCCGGGCCAACGTCGGGTACGGCCACCTGCTGCACGGTCCGCCGGTCGGGCGGGCGGACCTGCTCGCCGAGCTCGACCGGTTGCTGCCCGGCGCGGCCGACGGCATCACCGACGTCCGCGGCCACCGCCTGCCCTTGTCCACCGGCCGGCCGGCCGTGCGGGAGGGACGGGTCCTGCTCGCCGGGGATGCCCAGTCGTTGATCAACCCGCTGACCGGCGAGGGCATCTACTACGCCGTGCTGTCCGGGGTGCTCGCCGGGCGCGCTGCGGTGCACGGCCCGGCGGCCGGGCGGCTGTACCGACGGTCCGTGCGCTCGGCGCTGTCCCGCCACCTGCGGCACACCGACGTGGCCGCCGCCCTGGGCCGGCGGCCGTGGGTGATCGACGCGGGCGTCGCCGCCGCCGCCCGGGACGAGCGCGCCTTCGACGACCTGGTCGACCTGGGCCTGACGGACGGACTGCTCACGGCGCGGACCCTGCGCGGGTTGGTGTCGGCCCGCTTCCGCTGATCCCGCGGCCGCAAGCCCGGTCCTGCAGCGCGGTCGCCCGTCCGGTCGGCGGTACGTCCTGCTCGCCCTGCGGTCGACGGCGCCCGACCCCGCCGCCCGGAGCCGGTGCGGCCCGAACGGGCCGTCGGACGGCGCCGGTCAGGACCGCCCCACGGGTCACGCGGACCGCCGCAGCGGCGTCACCTCGTCGTCCTGCAGTGCGGGGTCGGCGGCGGGGTGCTCGACCAGCGCGATCACCCGGCCGGCGAGGAACCGAGCCGTCCGGACCGCGGTGCCGCCGCGGGTCAGCTCGGTCACCTCGACCAGGCCCCGCCCGTGGCGCACGTCGACCCTGCGGCCGGCGCGCGTCGCCTCGACCTCGAATGTCCGGGTGCTGCCACCCGCGTCCACGACGATCTCCACCCGATCACCCTTCACGGTTCCTCCTTGCCTTCTTTGTTCTCCGCCTGGTGCAACGCCGCAGGTCAGAGCGGTATTTCCGGGTCAGGAACCGGTCCGGCGGCCGGTCGTGGCGGTGGTCGGTGCCGTCTCCTACGGTGTGGCCATGGTCCCGACGATGTCCCGTGCCGAGGCGCTCGCCGAGCGGCTGGCCGCCACCGGGCTCGACGGCGTGCCGCGGGACGTGGCGGAGGTGCCGGCGCTGGATCTCGGGGTGCAGGACACCGGGCCGGACGGTGCCCGGTGGGCGCTGGCCCAGCGCGGAGCGGACGTCGACCTCGCCGACCCGCGGCTGGCCACGGTGTGGACCGTGCGCGGCGCCCCGCACGTCTACCGCCGCGCCGACCTGGCCGGGGTGGCCGCCGCCACGCAACCGTTCTCCGACGCCGACGCGGGCAAGCGGATCTACGACGCGGCGAAGCCGCTCAAGGCGGCGGGCATCGGCATCCTCGAGGCGCTGGACACCATCGCCGGCGAGATGCGGGCCGTCACCGGCGAGCCGACCGTCAAGGGCGAGGTCTCCCGCCGGCTCGCCGAGCGGCTCCCGGCCCCCTACCTGCGGCAGTGCCGCCCGTGCCGCGCGGTGCACCTGTACGAGATGCCGTTCCGGTTGGCGGCGCTGCGGGCGGCGCTGGAACTGCGCCCCGGGTCCTCGCCCCCGGTCCTGGTGCCGGTGGCCGGACTCGCGCCGGCCCGGCGGGTACCCGAGCGGCTGGACGTCGTCCGGGCGGTGCTGCGGGCTCTCGGTCCCGCCACTCCCGCGCAGGTCGCCGCCTACCTGGACGCCCGGGTGGACGAGGTCCGGGTGCGCTGGCCCACCGACGCCGTGGAGGTCGAGATCGACGGGGAGGCCCGGTGGCAGCTGCCCGGCTCACAGTCCGGCGCCGGGCCGGCCGGGCCGGTGGTCCGGCTGCTCGGGCCGTTCGACCCGTTCCTGCAGCTGCGCGACCGCGAGCTGCTGGTGCCCGACGAGCAGCGGCGCGCGGAGCTCTGGCCGGTGCTCGGCCGGCCGGGTGCCGTGCTGGTCGCGGCCGGCGGCGACGTCACGGTGGCCGGGACCTGGCGGCCACAGTTGTCCGGCCGTCGGCTCCGCGTCCGGGTGCAGCCGTGGCAACGGATCGCGGCCGCCGTCACCGCCGCGGTCGCGGAACAGGCGGAGCGGCTGGCCGCCACCCGCGGTGCCCGGCTCACCGATGTGGTGACCGAGTGACGGTGCCCGCCGGACCGGCCGGCTACGACGCCGCACTCGGCCGGCAGAAGCCGGCCAAGGGTGAGCGGGCCGCCGTGCTGCGGTATCTGGAGGACGACGAGGCGGTGCACGCCCGCCACGTCGGGTCGGCGGTCCGGGAGACCGGGCCGGAACGGGTCCTGTTCGACGGCACCGTCGTGGTGCTGGTCACCGACCGGAAGCTGGTCCTCGGCCGGGGCTCCGGTGGTATCCGGCCGCGGTGGGAGGTGATCACGCTGCCGTTCGGTCACCTCGAGCCGGACGTCTCGGTGGACAGCGGGTCCGGCGCGGCGGTACGGGTACCGGGCTCCGGCCGGCGGTCCTGGGCGGTCGACCTCCCGGACGCCGAGTCGGCCGGGCGGCTCGCCGAGGTCCTGCGTACCGCGCTGGCCGCGTACCGGCGGGAACGGATGGGCCTGACGGACTGACCCGCTGCCATCCGGCACCCCTGGACCGGCCCGCGGTAGGCCTTGCCGGGCACGATCGTGCTGCGACCGCGGACGACCTCGGCGGCTGTCAGCGCCGGGCGGACGGGCAGCCGCCCCGGTGCTCAGTGGCTGACCGTGCCCCGGGCGCTCTGCAGCGCCGGCGGCACCAGCCGCTCCGCAGCGATCGAGGTGACCAGCGAGTAGACGGCTTTGTGCAGCACGTCGACCACCTGCTCCCGCACCGGCCAGGTGCGGGGCGGCGCGCCGACACCGGTGGCGTTCTCGACCGTCTGGTCGAAGGCGAGCCGGACCACCGCGTGCGCGGCCCAGGCGCGAGGTCCCCGCAACCCCACGGCGGCCCACACACCGCCGACGGCTCCGAGCAGGGCACCGGTGCCCCAGTGCAGGGCGTGGTTCCAGCCGGGCCGGCGGTCCGCGTCACCGGCCGGGCGGCCGAGCAGCGTCCGCAACGCCCGGGCCGGGACGTAGGAATCAGGACGGTGGGTGACCGACTGCTCGACCTTCTCGCCGGCGGTCATGACGGCGACACCGGCGAGCCCGGCTACCACGCCCTTGAGGGCGGCGATCCCCAGCTGGGCCGGTCGGCGGGGCGAGTGGGTCACGGTGTCTCCGTTCCGGGTGGCGCGTCGGTGGTCCGGGACGCGGGGGACGGCGCCACCCGCACGGCGCCACCCGCACGGCGCCGCACCGTCTACGGCGCCGGCCATGCCGGCCGTGCCGGCCGCTGCGGACATCGCCCCGTCCCCGGCACGGTTCCGTGCCGGACGCCACCCGAAACCGTTCGCCGCAGCCCGGCAATCGGCACGGGGCGTCAAGCCGGGAGCCGACCGGACAGCACCGCCGCTCCCGCGCCGGTGAGGTCGGCGGCCACCGCCGCGCGCCCGCCGGCCGTCCGCGCCGCGACGCGGCCGGACGGTGGTGGGTCGATGGCCGGTCGGGGCCGGTCGCGGGGGTGCTGGTCGCTACGGTGCCGGACAGGCGCCCGCCGGTGCGCCGTCACCCGGGGAGGGCACGGTGGAGCTGCTGGTCGTCGGCGTGCTGGCCCTGCTGGCCATCGGCGGCAGCGGCATGGTCAGTGCACGGTTCGGCATCGCCGCGCCGCTGGTGCTGGTCGTCGTCGGCATCGTGGTGAGCCTGGTCCCGGTCACCCCCGAGGTCCGGGTCGACCCCGAGTGGATCCTCGCGGGCGTCCTGCCGCCCCTGCTGTACGCCGCCTCGGCCTCGCTGCCGGCGATGAACTTCCGCCGCGAGTTCGCGCCGATCGGCAGCCTGTCCGTGGTGCTCGTCGTGCTGACGTCCGTCGCCGTCGGCTTCTACCTGCACTGGGTGGTGCCCGGCCTCGCGCTGTCCTGGGGCATCGCGCTCGGCGCCATCATCAGCCCGACGGACGCCGTCGCCACCTCGATCGCCCGGCGGGTGGGCGTCTCGTCCCGGGTGATGGCCATGCTCGAGGGCGAGAGCCTGCTCAACGACGCGACCGCCCTGGTGCTGCTGCGCACCGCGATCGCGGCGGTCAGCAGCTCGTTCTCCTTCTGGACCACGGTGGGCCGGTTCGCCTGGGCGGTCGCCGCGGCGACCGTCATCGGCGTGGTGGTGAGC
This sequence comes from Nakamurella endophytica, assembly GCF_014646215.1. Taxonomy (GTDB): domain Bacteria; phylum Actinomycetota; class Actinomycetes; order Mycobacteriales; family Nakamurellaceae; genus Nakamurella; species Nakamurella endophytica. The sequence continues at coordinate 354,090 of NZ_BMNA01000002.1, read as the reverse complement.
AGGGTCAACCTCCGCGTGCGCGCCCGGACCTCCGACGCCACGGTGAACACGGTGCTCTCGTTCACCGTGCCGTTCCTGGCATCGGTGCCCGCCCAAGCCGTCGGGGCGTCCGGGTTGGTGGCCGCCGTGGCCGCCGGCATCGTCACCGGTCGGCGGGGGCCGCGCCTGCTGTCGCCGCTGCACCGGTTGTCCGACACGCAGAACTGGCGGACCGTCGAGCTGGTCCTCGAGGGTGCGGTCTTCCTCCTGATGGGGCTCGAGCTGTCGGCGGTGCTCGGCGAGGTCGGCGACGAGCGACCCGGGGTGGCCGCCGCGGTGCTGGTGGCGGGCGGAGCCCTGGTCCTGGTGCTGGCCGTGCGGGCGCTCTACGTCGCCCCGCTGGTCACCAGGCTGCGGCGGCGCGCCGAACGGCGGCGGCGCCTGCAATCCCGGTTGGCGGGCGCCGCCAGGGCGGTCGAGGATCCGCGGACCGCCGAGCTGTGGGCCGAACGCTTCGCCGCACGCGGCAGCCGGCGACGGTTCGACGTGCAGCGCTGGTCCGCCCGCGCCCGGCGGATGCTGGCCGACATCGAGTACTTCCTGCGGACGCCGCTGGGCTGGCGCGACGGCGGGGTGCTCGTCTGGGCCGGCATGCGCGGCGCGGTGACCGTGGCCGCCGCCCAGACCCTGCCGGACGACACGCCGCACCGGTCGCTGCTGGTGCTGGTGGCCTTCGCCGTGGCGACCCTGTCGCTGCTGCTGCAGGGCGGCACGCTGGCCGCCTTCGTCCGCTGGATCCGGCCGACGACGGCCGATCCGGAGGTCGGACGGACCCAGCGCGCGCAGATCCAGGCACTGCTGGACGCCGTGCCGGTCCCGGAGCCGTCGGACCGCCCGGCGCTGGCCCGGCTGGTCGCGCAGCGCAGCGCACTGCTCGACGCCCGGGACGAGGGGGCGTTCGACGCCGATGCCCTCGCCGCGGCCCTGGCCGCGGTCGACGCCCAGCAGATCGTGCTGGAGCTGCAGGACGACCCCGCCGGGTGACCGGGCGTGCGCCGTCGACCGGCGGAGCGGGCCGGGCCGGGAACCGCAGCCGACCGGGCGGGCCGGACCTCGAGCTCAGGCGCGACCGGACGAGCCGGAGCCCGGACCGACGGCCCGCAGCACCAGGTCGAGCTTGGCGCCGAAGGCGCACTCGAGCAGTTCGCGGCCGGTGTCGTCGGCCGCCTCGGGCAGGGCCAGCGTGAGCAGCGTGTTGTAGAGCATGCCGTGCGCCAGGAAGTCCACGGCGTCGGCCGCCGCGAGGCCGGCCTCGTCCCGCAGCATCCGGTAGATCTCCAGGAAGCCCGCGCGGGCCACCGGGCCGACGACGGGGTCGGCGCCGCCGAGGAAGCCCTGCATGAGCATGCGGAGGATCCCGCGGTCCTGCACCAGGTCGATGTACGCGGCGCCGAGCCGGGCCATCAGGTGGCCGTCGGGTTCCGCCGCCGGCGCGGCCAGCACCGCCCGGAAGGCGTCGAGCACCGCGTCCCGGGCACGCTCGACCGCCGCCACGTACAGCCGCTCCTTGGAGCCGAACATCCGCACGACGTACGGCTGGCTGATCCCGGCGGCGCGCGCGACCTGGTCGGTCGTGGTGCCGGCGTACCCGGAGAGGCCGAACTGCTCGATCGCGGCATCCAGGATCTGCTCGCGCCGCTGCTCGGCGGGGATGCGTCCGGACAGGCTCTCGACCACCACGCTTGACAGGTTATCAGCGGATTACTAACGTCCCAAGTAATCATCGGATTACCAACGAGAGGTCCGCATGTCCCAGCACCCACGGTCCCGACCGGTGTGGCTCGCCATCGCGGCGGCGTCCCTGCCGATGTTCATGGCCACCCTCGACAACCTCGTGGTGACGAGCGCGCTGCCGGTGATCCACGCGGATCTCGGCGCCTCCGTCACCCAGCTGCAGTGGATCACCAACGCCTACACGCTCGCCTTCGCCTCGTTGATGCTGCTCGCCGTCGACCTGGGCGACCGGTGGGGCCGGCGCACCGTGTTCGTCGCCGGCATCGCCCTATTCACCGCGGCCTCGGCCGCCTGCGCGCTCGCCGCGGACTCGACGGTGCTCGTCCTCGCCCGGGCGCTGCAGGGTGCGGGGGCGGCCGCCGTCATGCCGCTGTCACTGACCCTGGTGGCGGCGTCCGTCCCGCCGCGGCTGCGGTCGCTGGCCATCGGCATCTGGGGCGGTGTCTCGGGTCTGGGTGTGGCGGTCGGACCGCTGGTCGGCGGGGCGGTCGTCGAGGGCTGGAACTGGCAGGCGATCTTCTGGCTCAACGTCCCGGTCGGCGTGGTGGCCGTGGCGCTGGCCGCGGCCGCGCTGCCGAACGGCTTCGGTGCCAGGGTCCGCGCCGACGTCCCGGGGGCGGCACTCGCGGCGATCGGGGTGTTCGGTGTCGTCTTCGGCGTCGTCCGCGGCAACGACGCGGGCTGGACCAGTGCGCAGGTGCTCGGTTCGCTGGGCGGCGGGGCGCTGGCGCTCGGCCTGTTCCTGCTGCGGCAGCGCCGCGCCGCCGCGCCCATGCTGCCATTACGGCTGTTCCGCGACCGCAGCTTCACGGTGATCAACCTGGTCGGCGTCACCTTCTCGTTCGGCGCGTTCGGTGCCGTCTTCATCCTGGTGCAGTTCCTGCAGGTGGTGCAGCACCGCACGCCGCTGGAGGCCGGCGTGATGACGATGCCGTGGACCCTGGCGCCGATGGTGGTGGCGCCGCTGGCCGGCGTCTTCGGACCGCGCATCGGCACCCGGCTGCTGGTCGTCGCCGGATCGGTGCTGCTGGCGGCCGGGATCCTGGCGACGGCGCTGGTGATGTCCCCGGACGCGCGCTTCGCCGAGATGGTGCCGGGCTTCCTGCTGGCCGGCGTCGGGATGGGTCTGATCTTCGCCCCGTCCTCCACCGCGGTGCTGGCCACCATGCGGCCCGAGGACCACGCCAAGGCGTCCGGCACCAACGCCACGTTGCGCGAGGTGGGCGTCGCGCTGGGCGTCGCGGTGCTGACGGCGGTGTTCACCGGTGCCGGCGGGCAGCTGACGCCGGACGGGTACGTGCACGCCGCCCGCCCGGCGGTCGTGGTGGGTGCCGCCGCCGTCGCCCTGGCCGCGGTGATCGCCGTATTGCTGCCGGCCCGACGCCGCGCGGCTGCCGGAGCCACCGCGACAACGGCCGCCGGCGCGATGCCCGCGGAGCTGGTCGGGGCCTGACCCGGACGCACCGGCGGGTGCACCTGCAGGGCCGCGTCGCCCCCGTCCACCGGGGAGCGGCGCGGCCCCGCGGTGTCGTCGAGGACCGGCCCCGGCCCCCCACCGACCGGTGGCGCCGGCACGACCGGGTCGGCCCGTCCCGCGCCGGCGGCCACGGACGCGCCCCGTCCGACGTCCGGTGGCCGGCGGACTATGGTGACCGCCACGCGTGCAACCCTTCTCGTCCCGTGGTGGTCAGTGTGCGATGGGAGGCCCTGAGCCGGGCGGTCCGGCGCCGCGCCCTGCGGTGGGTGTGGCCGCTGCTGCCGGCCACCTGGTCCGAGGTCCCGCGGCGGGTGGGGTCGGCGGCGACCCAGATCGCCCGGTTGACGGCGGCGTCGGTGGTGGCCTACGTGGTCGCCGAGGCGCTGTCCCCGGGTCTGCAGGACCTCACAGCGCCGCTCACCGCTCTGCTGGTGGTGCAGGCGTCGACGGTCGGCACCCTGTACATGGGCCTGGTCCGGGTCGGCGCGGTGCTGACCGGCGTGCTGGTCGCGGTCGGGCTGGCCAGCGCCATCCGGCTGTCCTGGTGGAGCCTGGCGCTGGCGATCGCCGCGGCGCTCGTGCTGGCCAAGGTGCTGCGGCTGGGCGAGCAGTCGCTGGAGGCGCCGATCAGCGCCATGCTGATCCTGGCGGTGTCGTCCCCGGACCTGGCCGCGCAGGTCCGCGTCGCCAACACCCTGGTCGGCACCGCCGTCGGGATCGCGTTCAGCCTGCTGGTCCCGGTCGCCATCCCCAACGCCGGCGCCAGCGACGCCGTGCGCCGGATCGCCCGGTCGCAGGCAGCGCTGCTCGACGAGGTGGCGTTGACGCTGGGGGACCGGCCCCCGGACCCCGAGGAGGTCGCGGCCTGGCTGGCGTGGACGGACGACATCGACGCGGACAGCACCGCCGCGGCGTCCGCCGTCCAGGAGATCGAGGAGCGCCGGCGGCTCAATCCGCGCGCGCTGACCGTGGCGAAGGTGCACCCGGGGCTGCGCACCGCGCTGGCCCGGCTCGACCGCTGCCTGGCGGCCGAACGCGCGCTGCTTGTGGTGGTCGCCCGGCAGGGGTCGGTCGGCGACGCCGCGGCGGACCGCCCCGCGGGCACCGTGGCGGCTGACCCGGCGGACCCAGCGGACCCAGTGGAAACAGTGGACCCAGCGGACCCGGTGGACGAGGGGTCGCCCGGCGCGGACCTGCGACGTGCCTTCGCCGTCGTGCTGGACGACCTGGCGACCGGGCTGCGCACCTTCGGCGACCTGGTCGGCGCCGAGTACGGGACCGGTGGCGCCGGACGCGTGGACGAGTCCCTCGACCGCCTGCTGCAGGTGGTGCGGGAGACCCGGGCGGTGCTGGCCGAACTGATGATCGTGGACATCGATCCTCGGGAGCGGACCGACCTGTGGATCCTGCAGGGCTCGGTGCTGGCCGCCGTCGACCAGGTGCTGCGGCAGCTGGACCTGGAGCGCCCGGGCCAGCCGGGTGAGGCCTGAGGCGCCGGCGGGGAGACCGGCCCGCGTCGACGGTGGCGGCGCGGTTAGCCTGTCGATCATGTCGCCGGCAGCGCTCCCGGGGCGCCGGCCGGCCCCGGCGCCGCGGCACGGTCACCGTCCGGCGCCCCGGTCGGCGTGACCGCGCCCGCGGCCGGAGCGGAGTCCTTCGACCGGCGGCTGCTGCCGCCGATGATGCTCGGCGCCGTCCTCAACCCCATCAACACCTCGATCATCGCCGTCGCGCTGGTGCCGATCGCCGCGGCGTTCGACGCCACCGCCGCACACACCGCCTGGCTGATTTCCGCGCTGTATTTGGCCACCTCGATCGGTCAACCGCTGGTCGGCCGGCTCGTCGACCTCCACGGCCCCCGCCCGCTGTACCTGGTGGGGACCGCGCTGACCGGGATCGCCGGCGTGCTGGGCATGCTCGCCCCGTCGCTGGGCGTGCTGGTCGTGGCCCGGGTCGTGCTGGGCCTGGGCACCTGCGCCGGGTACCCGTCGGCCATGTACCTGATCCGCAGCGAGGCCCGGCGCACCGGCCGCAGCAGCCCGGCCGGGGTGCTGACGGCACTGTCGCTGTCCACCCAGACCGTCGCGGTGGTCGGTCCCGCACTCGGCGGCCTGCTGATCGCGCTGGGTGGTTGGCGCGCAACCTTCGCCGTCAACGTGCCGTTGTCGCTGGCCTGCCTGGTGCTCGGCGCCCGGGTGCTGCCCCGCGGCGCAGTCCTGGACGCCGGCGGCGAGCGGGAACGGTTGGACGTCCCGGGTGTGCTGCTGTTCGCCGCGACCCTGCTCGCGCTGCTGCTGTTCCTGGTGGACCTGCGGGTGGCCCGGCTCTGGCTCGCCGGTCTGGCCGTCGTCGCCGGGGCGGCCTTCGCCGTCCGCGAGCTGCGTTGCCGGGAACCGTTCGTCGACGTCCGGGTCTTCGCGGGCAACGTGCCGTTGCTGCTGACCTACCTGCGGGCGGTGGCGGCGGCGACGGTCAGCTACTCCTTCGTCTACGGCTTCACGCAGTGGCTCGAGGACGGCCGGGGGCTGAGCGCGACGGCGGCCGGGCTGGTGCTGCTGCCGACGTTCGGCATCGGCATGCTGGTCACCACGCTCACCGGCCGGCGCCCGGAGATCCGGGCCAAGCTGTTGGTCGGGGCCGTCGGGCAGGTGGTGGTGTGCGTGCTGCTGCTGTTCGTGCACCCCGGGGCCGCTGTGGTGTTCCTCGTCGGGATCGCGGCCCTCCTCGGGATCCCGCAGGGGCTGACCAATCTCGCCATCCAGAACACGCTGTACCACCAGGCCGACCCGGCGCGCATCGGCGCCTCCGCCGGGCTGCTCCGGACGTTCCTGTACCTGGGGGCCATGCTGGCCTCGTCGGCCGGCGGCGCGGCGTTCGGTGCCAGCGCCGACACGCACGGGCTGCACGAGCTGGCCGTCGTCATGCTGGCGGCGGCGTCGCTGTTCCTGATGGTGACGGTGGCCGACCGGTCGCTGCGCCGGGTGGACCGGGCCGCCGCCGGCGGCTGACCGGTGCCGCCGCCGGCCGGCGGGTCAGTCGGCGAGCACGTCGACGACGACCGTCGCCAGGGCCTCGCCCAGCACGCGGTTGTTCTCCTCGGTGAAGTGCACGCCGTCCACGCCGTCGGTGGTGATCACCGACCCGGCGTCGAAGAACGGCACCTTGGCGAACTCGGCCATCGCCCGGTACACCTGCGCCAGCTGCCGGGTCTTCTCCTCGCCGCCGCGGAACACCTCCTGGAACCACGGATCCGGCATCGCGGACAGGGCCGGCGGGGCGACCACCAGCACCTCGGGTGCCGGGTAGCTGGTGACACCGCCGGCCGCGGACACCACCTGCCCGACGAGAGCGGCCATGCCGGTGGCGATGTCGAACGGGGTCCGGTGGAAGTAGGCCTTGCTGTCGTTGGTGCCGAGCATCAGCACGACCAGGTCCAGCGGGAGGTGGCTGGCCAGCGCGGCGGGCAGGTGGGCCGAGCCGTTCAGCCGCGGATCGAGCGGGTCGTCGGCGGTCGTCGTCCGCCCGTTCAGACCTTCCTCGACGACCGCGTACCCCGGGCCGAGACGGTCCGCCAAGACCCCGGTCCAGCGGACGCCGCGGCCGTACCGCCGGCTCGGCGCACCCTGCTCGGTGGGCACCCACCCCCACGTCAGCGAGTCGCCGAAGCACAGCACGGTCCTGGGGTCCACGGAGGTCTCCTCGTCCGACGTCCTGCGGGGGCCGCACCGGGCGGGGCCGCCGGGCGTCGGCGGGCCGTCGTCGGGCCTGCCCGCGATCCGTCGTTCGTACACCGGGGCCAGACCGGCGGCGGCAGCAGGGCCCGCCCTGCAGGATCCCGCGCGGGACGGTCGGTGCCGGGACACCGGGAGCCTCTCCGGCGGGCTCGGCGTCCCCCGCGCCGTCAGGGCCGCGGGTCGTGCCGGGTCCAGCCCCGCCGCGGCCGGCCACCGGCGGCGGCCTGGCAGCGCGGGCAGACGCGCTGCACCCGGTCGGCGTCCGCACCGGTCGCCGGTTGCACCTCGGTCCAGGGCACGTGCGGGAAGCGCAGCAGCGACGCGCGGCTCAGCGCCAGGCCGCAGACCGTCTGGTTGGTCCCGTGCGTCCACGCGTGGACCTCGCCGGCGGGCATCCGGACGCCGTCCGGGTCCGTCCAGCTGCCGGACGCGGCGACGGCCGGTGTGGTGGACCTGCCCAAAGTCGGACCTCCCGTGCGGTGCCCGGCGATCCGGTTCCCCGCCGTCCGGGCGGTCACCGCCCTCACCGCGGTCACCGCGGTCGGTGCGGTCGGTGCCGTCACCGCGGTCACCGGTCGCGGCCGTGACCAGAGCGCCACCGGGACCGGCGCGCGCCGTCGGGCGTCGCACGCTCCCGACCCCGGACGAGCCCGCGATCAGGCCGGGTCGACGGTGACCCAGTCGGGGTGCTTGGCCAGCCGCGTGTCCCCGCTGGAGGTTCCCCGGAGGCGGCGGCGGACCCAGGGCAGCACGTGGCTGCGGTAGTAGCGCAGCTCGGTGCGCACGCCACCGGGCGGCGGTGCGGACCCGGCGGCGACGGCGTCGCCCGGGGCGGCCGGGTGGCCCAGCGCCGCGAGGACCGCCTCGGCCACCCGCTGGTGGCCGGCCGGGCCGAGGTGGATGCGGTCCGCCGACCAGTAGCCGGGCCGCCGGATCTCGGTGTCGTGGAACATGTCGACGAACCGGATGCCGTCCCGGGCCGACAGCTCCCGGACGGCCGCGGTCAGTTCCTCGCCGCGCCGGCGCACGGCCCGGCCGAACGGCAGCCGGTCCGACGGGTCCGCTCCGCTGAGCAGCAGCACCTCGACGCCGGCGTCCAGGCACCGCCGGACGGCCTGCTCGGTCCACCGGGCCAGCCGCGCCATGTCGGCGCGGGGCCGCAGCATGTCGTTGCCGCCGCCGTTGAACGACAGCAGGGTCGGCAGCGGGTCCAGGGAGAGTGCGGCCTCGAGCTGGTCCGTGACGATGGGCTCCAGCAGGCGTCCCCGGATGGCGAGGTTGGCGTACTGCACCGGCTCACCGGCCGCGGCCAGACCGGCGGCAACCCGGTCGGCCCAGCCCCGCGGCGTGCCGTCCGGGCGCTCGTCGCCCACCCCCTCGGTGAAGCTGTCACCGATCGCCACGTACCGCACGCGCACCTCCCGACCCGGCCCGGCGGTCTGCGACGCCGGCGGGACCAGTGTCGGTGACGGTGCGGGCCGACCGGTGCGCGGGACCGGGTCGGGCTCCGACGCGGCTCCGACGCGGTTTGGGTGCCGGCCCCGGCGTCGGGCGCGGCGCCGCTGGGCGGCAGGCTCAGTCCCGGACCTCACCCGCCCGGTCCCGCCCGGCGAGGTACTCGCGACGCAGCCGCGCCGGCGCGCGGTCCACCCATGCCTCCACCACGAGTTCCTCGAGTTCGGGCATCGGGAGCCGGTCCAGCCGGGCGAGCACGGCCGGGAAGCCGGCGAAGTGCAGGATGGTGAAATAGATGTCGGGCTGTTCGGCGACGAGCGCCGCCCGAACGCCCTCGTCGGGCACCCGCGCGGCGACGATCGGGCCGTCGGGCGCTCCGGCGCCCAGCGCCTCCCGGTCGGTCCGCCCCAGCGGGCGCTCCCAGACGAAGCCACGGTCCCGCACCCGCCAGTGCGCGTGCCCCCAGGACACGTGCTCGCTGGTGCCGGGCAGCGCCAGCGCCAGCCGGCGCACGTCCGCCCACCCGGCCATGGCGACACCCTAGCCAGGCCGGCCGGGGCCGGCGAGCCGGACGCAGGACGTCCCCGCCGCGGACGGCACTCCAGTGCGGACGGACGTCGGCCGGGTCGACTCCGGGACCGTCAGGTCCCGCAGAAGGTGACGTAGCTGCCGAAGGTCGCCGGCGCCGGCGCCGCGTACCGCTCCAGTCCGGGGCGTTCCCGGTAGGGGTCCGCGACGGCGTCGAGCAGGACGCCCAGCGGCTGCAGGTCGCCGCCGGTGGCGGCGTCGAGTGCCTCCTCGACCAGGTGGTTGCGGGGGATGTACACCGGGTTGGCGCGGTCCATCGTGTCCGCGTCCGGCTGCAGCGCCCGCCAGCGTGCGGTCCACGCGTCGATGGCGGCCAGGTCGAGCACCAGGCTGCGGGCGGGCTCGGCGTCCCCGCGGGCGGCGGTCCCGAGCGCGCGGAAGATCGACGTCAGGTCGACGCGGTGGATGCGCTGCAGCTCGAGCAGCTCCTGCCCGAGCGAGGTGACCGTGGCGTCGTCCACGGTGGCCGGCAGCCCGAGCTTGGCGCGCATGCCGGCGGCCCAGGCGGCGCCGTACTGCGGGCGGAAGCGGCCGAGCGCCGCCACCGCCAGTTCGATCGCCCGGTCCTGGTCGTCGTCGAACAGCGGCAGCAGGGCCTCGGCCAGTCGTGCCAGGTTCCACTCGGCCACCACGGGCTGGTTGCCGTAGGCGTACCGCCCGGTCTCGTCGATCGAGCTGTACACCGTCGCCGGGTCGTAGACGTCCAGGAAGGCGCAGGGTCCGTAGTCGATGGTCTCGCCGGACAGGGTCATGTTGTCGGTGTTCATCACCCCGTGCACGAACCCGACGAGCATCCACTGCGCGATCAGCGACGCCTGCGCCGCGACGACCGCGTCGAACAGCGCCAGGGCCGGGACCGCCGCGTCCGCCGCCTGCGGGTGGTGGCGGCGGACGGCGACGTCGACGAGGCGGCCCAGCAGGCCCGCGTCGCCGGTCGCCCTGGCGTACTGGACCGTGCCCACGCGCAGGTGACCGGCGGCGACCCGGGCCAGGACGGCGCCGGGCAGCAGGCGCTCGCGGCGGACGCTGCGGCCGGTCGCCACCACCGCCAGCGACCGCGTGGTGGGGATGCCGAGCGCGTGCATGGCCTCGCTGACCACGTACTCGCGCAGCATCGGCCCCACGGCGGCCAGGCCGTCGCCGCCCCGGGCGAACGGCGTGCGCCCGGAGCCCTTCAGGTGCAGGTCGCGCAGCCGACCGTCGGCGCCCGCGAGCTCACCGAGCAGCAGCGCGCGGCCGTCACCGAGTCGTGGCGAGTAGCCGCCGAACTGGTGCCCGGCGTAGGCCTGGGCGACCGGTCGGGCACCGTCGGGGACCCGGATGCCGACCAGCAGCCGGACGCCGTCCGGGCTGCGCAGCCACTCCGCGTCCAGACCGATCTCTGCAGCCAGGGTCTCGTTCAGCGCCAGCAGCCGGGGGTCGGGGACCTCGGCGGCCTGCCAGGTCAGGGCCAGCTCGGGCAGCTCGTCCAGGAACCGGTGGGTCAGCGTGACGACCGGCGCGGATGCAACGCTCACCTCGTCCACGGTACGGCCGGCAGTGGGACCGGGGTCCGGAGAGATCCGTCCGGGCAACCGTGTCGAGAACCGCGCCGCCGCTCCGTCCCCCGGACGCGAGACGGCAGGATGGCCGTCCACCGGACGAGAGGTGACCCAGCGATGCCCAAGTACCTGCTCCTCAAGCACTACAACGGCGGCCCGGCCCCGATCGGCAACCACGGCCCGATGACCGGCTGGGCGCCGGAGGACGTCACCGCGCACCTGGACGCCCAACGACGGATCGGCGACGAGCTGCGCGCCAGCGGGGAGTTCATCGACGCCCAGGCGCTGGCCCCGACCGGGAGCTACGTCCGCTTCGGGGGACCGGACGCCGCACCGGTGACCGACGGCCCGTTCCCGGAGGCCAAGGAGCTGATCGCCGGCTGGTACCTGGTGGACGTCGACTCCGAGGCCCGCGCGCTCGAGATCGCCGCGCACGTCTCGTCGGCGCCCGGCCGCGGCGGGCGGCCGCTGTACGAGTGGATCGAGGTCCGGCCCGTGCTCGAGGACGTGCCGGCCACCGATCAGGCATGAGCCCGCTCGACCCACTGCTGGTCCGGGACCTCGCGCCCCGGGCGCTGGGCGTCCTCGTCCGCCGCGGCTGCGGCTTCGCGGCGGCCGAGGACGCCGTGCAGGAAGCGGTGATCGAGGCGTCCGTACGGTGGCCCGGCGACGGAGTGCCGCGCGACCCGCTGGCGTGGCTGGTCACCGTCGCCCACCGGCGCCACCTGGACGCGGTGCGCTCGGACGCGGCACGCCACCGGCGGGAGCGGGCGGCCCTCGACGAGCCGGTCCCCGGCCCGACGGAGCAGGCGGACGACACGCTCCAGCTGCTGTTCCTGTGCTGCCACCCGTCGCTGAGCCCGTCCTCGGCCGTCGCGCTGACGCTGCGGGCCGTCGGCGGGCTGACCACGCGGGAGATCGCCGAGGCGTTCCTGGTGCCGGAGGCGACGATGGCGCAGCGGATCAGCCGCGCCAAGCGGACGCTCGGCGACGCGCGGTTCGACCGTCCGGGCGACCCGGCCGCCGTGCTGCGGGTGCTGTACCTGGTGTTCACCGCCGGGTACGCCGGGCGGGTCGACCTGGTGGCCGAGGCGATCCGGCTCACCCGGCAGCTGCGGACCGGCGTCCGCGACCCCGAGGTTGACGGCTTGCTGGCCCTCATGCTGCTGCACCACGCCCGGGCCGCCGCCCGGCTGAACCGCCACGGCGACCTGGTGCCGCTGGACCGGCAGGACCGCTCCCGCTGGGACACCGCCGAGATCGCCGAGGGTGTCGCCGTGCTGCAGGCGGCGCTGGCACGTGGCCGGCACGGCGAGTACCAGGTGCAGGCCGCGATCGCGGCGCTGCACGACGACGCGGCGACGGCCGCGGAGACGGACTGGCCGCAGATCCTGGCCTGGTACGACGAGCTGATCGCGCTGCGGCCGGACAACCCGGTGGTGGCACTGAACCGGGCGGTGGCCGTCGGCGAGGTCGACGGGCCGCTCGTGGCCCTGCGCGAGCTGGACGCCGTGGCCGGACGGCTCAGGGGTCACCACCGGCTGGCGGCGGTACGGGCCCACCTCACCGAACGGGCCGGCGACCGGGTCGCCGCAGCACGGCTCTACGCGCAGGCCGCCGCCGGTGCCACCACGGTGGCCGAGCGGGATCACCTGACCCGCCAGGCCGCCCGGCTGGGGCAGGACTGACCGGCCACCGGGAGGCGGACCCCTCGGCGTGCCCGGCTCCCGGTCGGCCAGCGGGCACGGTGGTGGGAATCGCGATCCCGGCGGACCGGTTGCCCCGGAGGTGAAGGCGATGACCTACGACCGCTACGGCGACGACAGCGTCCTGCACCTGACCGATCTGCCGACCCCGAAGGTCGGGCCGGGGGAGGTGCTGGTCCGGGTGCGGCGGGCCGCCGTGAACCCGGTCGACTGGAAGGTCATGGCCGGCGGGCTGGACGAACTGATGGACGCCTGGTTCCCGGTGGTCCCCGGCTGCGACGCCGCCGGCGTGGTGGAGCGGGTCGGCCCGGACACCACCGAGTTCGCGCCGGGGGACGGGGTGATGACGTACGCCCGCAAGGACGTGCTGCACGCCGGCACCTTCGCCGAGTACGTCACAATCCCGGCCCGCGCGGTGGCCCGGAAGCCGGCGTCCCTGGACTTCGACGCAGCGGCGGCGCTGCCGCTGGCCGGTCTGACGGCCTGGCAGGTGCTCACCCGGCTCGGGGTCGACCGCGGGACGACGGTGCTGGTCCACGGTGCGGCGGGCGGCGTGGGTTCGCTGGGCGTGCAGATCGCCGCGGCCCGCGGCGCGCGCGTGATCGGGACGGCGTCGGCGGCCCACCACGACCACGTCCGCGGTCTCGGCGCGGACGCGGCCGTCGAGTACGGCGAGGGCCTGGCCGAGCGGGTGCGCCGGCTGGCCCCGGACGGCGTGGACGTCGTCGCGGACTTCGTCGGTGGGGTGCTGCCGGTGACCACCGCGGTGCTGCGGCCGGGCGGGCGGCACGGTTCCATCGCCGACCCGTCGGTGGAACAGGCGGGTGGGCACTGGTTCTGGGTCCGGCCCGACGGAGCCGACCTGGCGGCGTTGGGATCGCTGGCCGACAGCGGGCGGCTCCGGGTGCCGGTCGCCGCGGTGCTGCCGCTGGAGGAGCTGGCGGAGGCCTTCGCCCGCAGCCGGTCCGGCCACACCCGCGGCAAGATCGTGTTGGCCGTCGCGGACCGCTGACCGCACGGATCCGATCCCACTCCGCCGCGACCGATCTCGGCGTCCCCGGCACGGAAAAGCCGTTGCCGGCCGGGTTCTCACCCGGCCGGCAACGGCTCCTGGTCCTGCGTCCGGACTACCGGGTCACCGTGATGACGACCCGCCGGTTGGCCTCGCGGCCGGTCGGCGTGCCGCCGATGACGACCGGCCGGGCCGGGCCGTACGCGGCGGTGCTGACGCCCACCCGCGCGCCGTGCGCCAGCAGCCACGAGCACACGGTGTGCGCCCGCACGTCCGACACCCGCGTCTCGTGGGCGACGACACCGCTGCCGTAGTCGGCGTAGCCCTCACAGGTGATCGACCGTGCACCGCGGACCGACGACACCACCTGCCGCAGCTCGGCCTCGGCTCCGGGCTTCAGCGTCGCCGAGTCGAAGTCGAAGATCTCGGCTCCGGTCACCACGACACCCTGACCGGGCATCAACCGCCGACCGGCCGCGAAGCCGGCCGCGACCACGACCTGACCGTGGCCGTTGCGGTTCAGGGCCACCGTGCTGACCAGCCGCCCGCGGTAGCTGTTCGGGTTCGCCGGGACGGCGACCTCGGCCGCCCTGGCCTGCCGGTTGATCTGGTCGGTGAACCAGCCGGGCGTCGCCAGGAACGACACCGCGGCGCCGGCCCCCGCGGCGTTGACCGCCCGCAGCAGCACCCGGTACCGGTGGTCGTTCTGCAGGCCACCGAGAGCCGTGTGCAGCGGCCGGGTCCCGGTGACGGCGACGGCGTGCCAGCTGCGGCCGCCGTCCACCGACGCCTGGTACCCGCGGATCGCCGCACCGCCGGTGGACGCCGGCGCGATGAACCCGATCCGCAGACCCTCGTCCACCGCGGACGTCCGGACGGCGCGCGGCGCCGTCGGCGGCGTCACCCGCGGCGGGGTGACCGCGGGGGAGACCACGATGGCGAACGCCCGGGACACCGCACCCGCCCGGTTCGCGGCCCGGATGCCGAACACGAACCGGCCCGCGGTCGTCGGCCTGCCGGTGAGGGCACCCGTGCCGGCGTTCAGCGAGATCCCCGGCGGCAGCACACCGCTGGCGAACCGGTAGCCGACCGGCGCGGTGCCGGAGGTGACCGCCACCGATCCGGTGTAGGCGGTGCCGACGCGGGCGTTCGGGACGCTGCGCGGCAGCACCGGGGCCACCCCGGGGGTGTTCGGGGTCACCGCGGCCGAGGCAGCGGAGGCCGTACCGGCTCCCACCGCGTTCGTCGCGCTGACCCGGAAGGTGTAGGCCGTCCCGTTGCGCAGCCCGGTGACCGCGCAGGTCAGGGCGCGCGCCGGCGAGGTCGGGTTCACCGTGACCGTGCAGGTCCGGCCGGCGACCGCGACGCCGCCGGAGTAGGCCTGGACCGTGTAGGCGGTGATGGCCGACCCACCGTTGCCGGACGGGGCCGACCAGGACACGGTGGCGCGCCCGTCACCGGCGGTGGCCCGCACGCCGCGCGGGCTGCCCGGCGCGGTCGACGCCGGGATGGGCGTCACGGTGTCCGACGGCACCGACGTGGCGCCGTCACCCACCGAGTTGGTGGCGACCACCGTGAACGTGTACGCGGTGCCGTTGGTCAGCCCGGTGACGGTGCAGTGCGGCCGTGCGGTGAACGGACCGGACACCGTGCAGGTCCGGCCGGCGACCGGCTGGCCGTTGACCCGGGCCTGGACCGTGTAGGACCGGATCGGAGCTCCACCGTCCGACTCCGGTGCCGACCAGCTGACGTCGACCGAGCCGTCACCGGCGACGGTCGCGAGGTTTCCGGCCGCGGCGGGGACCTGCGGCGCCGCGGTCGGCGTGACCGCTGCCGAGGGACCCGAGGCGGCGCTGCTGCCCACGGAGTTCGCGGCGGTGACCCGGAAGGTGTACGCCGTGCCGTTGGTCAGGCCGGTGACGGTGCACGTCAGCGGGGTGCCGAACGGCGCCGTGACGGTGCAGGTGCGCCCGCTGACGGGGTCGCCGCCCGCGTAGGCCTGCACGGTGTAGGAGGCGATCGGCGCGCCGCCGTCCCGCTCCGGAGCGGTCCACGAGACCGCCGCCTGCCCGTCGCCCGCCGTGGCCGCCGCCCCGGTCGGTGCCGCCGGGGCGGTCGGCGCCGGCGTCGGGGTGACCTGGTTGGACGGGTCGGACGCGGAGCTGCTGCCGACGCCGTTCGTGGCGGTCACCGCGAAGGTGTACGACGTTCCGTTGTCCAGCCCGGTCACCGTGCACGTCAGCGGCGAGGGGAACGGGGCGGTCAGGGTGCAGGTCGCGCCCTCGACCGCCGTGCCGCCGGAGAGGGCCTGCACGGTGTAGGAGGTGACGGCGGAGCCGCCGTCGTCCACCGGAGCCGACCAGACGACCGAGGCCCGCCCGTCGCCGGCAGCAGCCTCGACGGTGGCCGGGGCGTCCGGTGCGGTCGCCGCGGGCGCCGGGACGACCGCCGCCGAGGCAGCCGAGCTCGGCCCGGTGCCGGCCGAGTTCGTGGCCGTCGCCCGGAAGGTGTACGAGGTGCCGTTGGTCAGACCGGCCACCACGCAGGACAGCGGCGGGGTGAACGGGCTCGTCAGCGTGCAGGACCTGCCCGCCACCGGGTCGCCGTTGACGTAGGCCTGCACCGTGTACGACGCGATGTCGGCCCCGCCGTCGTTCGCCGGGGCGGTGAGCGAGACCGACGCCTGGCCGTCACCGGCCGCGGCCGTGACCGCGGTCGGCGCACCCGGAGCGGTGACCGGCGTGGAATTGTCCGGGGCGACCGCGGCGGACGCGGCCGAGGCCGGACCGGTGCCGACGGCATTGGTGGCCGTGACGGTGAAGGTGTAGTCGACCCCGTTGGTCAGGTTCTCCACCGTGCACTGCAGCGGGGGCGTGAACGGGCTGGCGAGCGTGCAGGTACCGCCGTCGACGGCCTGGCCGTTCGCGTAGGCCTGCACCGTGTAGGAGGTCACGGCAGAGCCGCCGTCGTCCGCCGGGGCGGACCAGGTGACGGTCACCGAGCGGTTGCCCGGGGACGCGACGGCGGTGGTCGGCGGCGCCGGGCTCTCGGCCGGGCCGGAGATGCGGATCAGCGCGGTGCCGCCGGGGTAGCCGAAACCGTCGGTCTCGCCCCACTCGTAGACCTGGAGCCCGAACGGGTTCGGCCCGGTGAACGAGTGTGCGCCGGTCGTGATGGACAGCTGGGCGCCGGAGTAGCCACTGGTGCCGATCGGCGCGAACTGGTCGACCGGGATCGCCACCCCGTCCAGCAGGACGGCACCGGCGTCGGCGGTGGGCACGACGACGGAGGCGTACGGGGTGAACCCGCCGTCCGGAAGCGCCGGCGCGGAGATGGTGTAGTGGTCCAGGTACTCGCCGGTCGGCGGGACCAGCAGCATCAGGGGGTCGCCCGTCGTGCTGTCGAACGTGGTGCCGTTGCCGTACTGGGCGACCTCGACGGGCTTGGTCGCGTCGATCTGCACGCCGTCGTTGCCGGCGGTGGTTGCGTCGGCGGGCAGCACGGCCTCGTAGAACTCTCCTGCACCGAGCGTCGCGACCGGGGTCCCCCCGACGGACACCACGGTGTTGTCCTCGTTGGCCAGCACCCGGTAGGTGTCCCCCTTGGTGCGGGTGGCGTACCGGACCGTGGCGAAGTGCGTGCCCCAGGTGCTCACCGGGGTCATCTGCTGCTCGACCTGGTCGCAGGCGGCGGCCGAGGTCGGGATGTCGGCGCACCCGTTGCCGCCCATCACGGCGACCGGTGCGGTGGCGACGATGGTGGTACCCGACACGTCTGCGTCGCGGGTGGTCGCCTGCAGCTGGTAGCTGTCGCCGCGGTTCAAGGTGCGGGTGAAGGCCACGCCTGCCGGGTGACCACCGATGGCCGTCGCCGGCGTCACCGTGACGGTCGTGCCGTCCACGGTCCCGACGACGTTCAGCTGGGACGCGAGCCCGGCCATCGGGATCCCGGTCGTATACCCGAGCACCCGGTAGGACCGGCCCAACGAGGTGGTGGGCAGCCCCAGCCAGCCGCTGCTGGTGTAGAGCACGTGGCTGGTGCCGTACACCGACACCGGCACGGTGCTCGTCAGGTGCACGCCCTTGGCCTCGATACCGTCGGTCGCCTGCACCTCGAGACCGGGGTCGATGGCCACCTGGGTGACCTCTCCGGGCGTGACCGTGAAGGTCTGTTCCCCGGAACCACCGGGCGGCGGCGCGGAGACGGTGCCCGTCCCCGCCACGTCCCCGGAGATGGACAGGGTGAGGGCAGGGGATCCACCCTCGCCGCCGGCGTTGACCGGGAAGGTCATCCAGAAGTCGGTGCCCACGCTCGTCAGCGAGCCGTCGTCCGCGGTCGCCGTCGCGGCCGGCGCGGCCGCCGGGTGCTGCACCGGCGTCACCGCGGACGCGGCGGGCGCGGACCCGACGACGAGCACACCGGCGACCAGGACCGTGGTGGCGACGACGGAGCTGACGCGTCGCACAGCGTGCCGCCGCCCTCGCGATCGCGCACCGGTCGGTGCCGCACCCCCGCGCGGCGCCGTCCACGGCCACCCGGGCCGCCGACCTCTTTGCTTCATCTTTACCCCTGACCGATCGGTCCGACGGGTGTACGACACCCGGCCGGGCCACCCCGGCGGGGGACACTCTGATCCGCGCCGCGCCATCGGGCTAGCACGATCGGGCGAGTTCGCTCGCTCGATCCGGCACACCGACCATTCGCCGCCGCCAGTCACAGTGCGTGACGGATTCTGCGCGCTCCGTACGGCCGGACGGCACGGCGCCGGCGGTGGTCCACCCGGATCCAGCCGCGAGACGGCCGGGCCTTGCGACCGAACCAGCGGTCACCGTCGGCCGGGCCGGCCGGTGGTGCGGGGCTACGGCTGGGTGCGGTGGGCGCCGCCGGTGCGGACGGTGCCGTCGGGACCGTCCTGGTCGAGGCCGCCGACGCCCACCTCGTTGCCGTCCGGGTCGCGGAACAGCACCTTGCGGACGCCGTCGTACCGCTCCTCATGCACCGGCGCCAAGCCGCGGGCGGCGACGTCGCGCAGCCAGGTCCGCAGGTCGTCGACGAACACGGTGACGAACCCCTGGCCGGCGCGCTCCGGCCGCACTTCGACGTACAGGTAGCCGTGCTCGACGACCTGGAAGACGGCTTCGGTGTCGTTGGGGAAGAAGGCGGGCGGGGCGCCGAGGAATCGCTCGTACCACCGGACGGCGCGGGACCGGTCGGCCACCGGCAGCCCGGCGAACAGGTCCACGCCGGCGACCGTAGCCGAGGCGTCGACCCGCCGCAGCATGGAGACGGTTCCCCCGTGCCCCGCCGTTGTGCCACGCTCGCGGCGTGCAGACGGTGTACGAGGCGGCCGGCGGCCTGGACGGGCTGCGCCGGCTCGCCGCGGCCTGGCACGTCAGGGTGATGGCGGACGCCGTGGTGGCCCACGCCTTCGGCCACGGCTTCCGTGCCGACCACACCGAGCGACTGGCTGCGTACTGGGCGGAAGCGCTCGGCGGGCCGGCGGCGTACTCGTCCCGGTACGGCGACGAGAGCTCGGTGGTCCGGCTGCACAGCGGCAACGGTGCGCACGAGGACATGGACCGGCGGGCCATCCGGTGCTTCGACCAGGCGCTCGCGGACGTCGGGATCCCGCCGACCGGGCGGCTGGGCAGCGCCCTGCACCGCTGGTTCGCGGACCGGACCACCGGCGCGATGGCCCGCTACCCGCGGTCCGCCGACGACGTCCCGGACGGGCTCCCCATCCCGAGGTGGTCCTGGGACGGCCCGCCGGCGGACGCGGACGGAGCGGGCTGACGACGCGCCGCCGACGGACGTGACCGCAACGGTCCAGGCGAATCCGGACAGATTCCGTCCGCAGCCGGCTCTACCCTCACCGGCATGGCGGACGACCTGCGGGACCTGTCGGGATCCACGATCGAGCGCGTCGACCTGAGCGGGTCGAGGATGGACTGGGTGGTGCTGGACGGCGTCCGGCTCCGGCACGCCAGCCTGAGCGGGCTGGTGCTGCGGGGCGTCGAGATCAGCGACACCACCATCGACGGCGACGTCGAGCGCCTGGTGATCAACGGTGTCGACGTGGCGCCGCTGGTCCAGGCGGAACTCGACCGGCGGCAGCCCGACCGGGTGCTCTTCCGGCCGACCACCGCGGACGGGTTCCGCGCCGCCTGGGCGAGGAACACCGAGCTGTGGGCGGCCACCGTCGACCGGGCCCGCCGGTTGCCGCCGGAGGCGCTGCACGAGTCGGTGGAGGGCGAGTGGTCGTTCATCCAGACGGTGCGGCACCTGGCCTTCGCGACGCAGTCGTGGGTGGGCCGCTGCCTGCTCGGCGATCCGGCGCCGTGGCACCCGCTCTCCCTGCCGTGGGACCAGCGGCGGCCGCGGCCCGGGCTGCCCACCGACCGGGACGCCCGCCCGTCGCTGGACGAGGCGCTCGCCCTCCGGCAGGACGCCGCCGGCCTGGTCGGCCGGGTTCTCGAGGACCTGACGGACGAGCGTCTGGACGAGCGCACCGAGCCGCTGCAGGGGCCGGGCTGGCCCGAGGAGGGGGCGACGTTCCCGGTGCGCGAGTGCCTGCTGGTGGTGCTGAACGAGGAGTGGGAGCACCGCCTGTACGCCGAGCGGGACCTGGCCGTCCTCGAGCAGCGCGGCTGATCCCGGGCGGTCCGCCCCGACTCCGAGCGGCGGCTCAGCCCACCGACGACGCCGCCCGCCGGTCGCCGACCGCCGGCCGCTGCCGGTCGGACCCCACCGCGAAGGCCACCGCGACGGCGAGCGCGGCCGCCACCGGCAGCACCCAGCCGGGGTCGTGCATTGCCCAGCACGCGGCCGCCCCGGCCAGGCAGCCGGCGAGGAAACCCGCGATCAGCGGCCAGGTCCGCCGCCAGGCCGCCCGGTCCGCGGACGCCTGCCCGGGCCGGCCGACCAGCACCCGGATGCCGGACACGGTGGCCTCGACGACGTTGCCGGTCATCACGGCCGTGGACGGCGACGCGGTGAACGCCACGTGCAGCAGCGCGTTCTGCACGGCCATCGCCGCGACGGCCAGCAGCCCGGTGACGATCGCGGCCGCGCCGTGCGGCGACGCCGACGCGTCGAACACCGTCGACACCGTCCCGGCCGCGGCGAGGAACACGCACTGGGCCGCCAGCAGCGGGGTGACCCACCAGCTCGGCGGCCGCGCCGACCGGGCCGCCAGCGCGGTGACGACCGCGGCGATCGCCACGAAGAACGGGACCGCCAGCACCGTGGTGGCGCCCACGGGTCGGCCGGTCGCCAGGTCGGCCGCCAGCACGACGAGGTTGCCGGTGATGTGGGCGCTGAAGACGCCGCCCAGCAGGACGAACGTCGTGACGTCGGTCAACCCCGCGACGATGCTCAGCAGCAGCGGCAGCCGAGCGAGCCAGGGACCCGGTGCGGCGACGGAGCTCTCGCCGCTCATCGCGTCGGCCCCGGGCCGGTGGCGTGCCACGCCACCCGGTCGACGGCGACGGCCAGGATGAAACCGATGGCCATGGCGGCGACGGTCAGCAGCGCCACGGTGGAGTCGTTCATCACACCCTGCACCAGCTGCTGGGCCCGCTGACCCGACGCGTCCTGCAGCATGGCCAGGCCCGCCACCGTCCGGAAGACCAGCAGGCCGGGCATCAGTGACACCACGGACGCGAAACCGACGGCGGAGAAAGGGACCTGGAACCGCCGGCACACCGGCAGCAGCACCAGGCCGGCGACCAGGCAGGCCAGACCGGCGGCGAGGTAGGACTCGAGGTGCCAGTGCTCGATCGCGACCCAGCGCAGGGCGTGCACCGCAGCGCCCACGACCAGCGGCCACACCAGGATCCGCAGCGGCGCCGAGTAGAAGACGCCGTAGCAGACGGCCACCACGCCGGCGGCGGCCGCGTCGAGCCACAGCGGCACGTCGCGGCCCGCCGGGTCCAGCACGAGGTCCGCCCCGCCGGCGGTCAGTCCGACGACGAGCCCCGCGCCGATGGCCAGCAGGGTGATGGTGGCGAACGCGAGTCGCGCGATGCCCAGCGGTATCCGGATGCCGGCCAGGTCGAACGAGCCGTTGAGCAGGTGCGGTCCGGGCACCAGCACCATGCACGGGCAGACCGCCGCCAGGCGCAGCGGCGAACTGAGGTCCGCGTCGACCGCCAGCGCGCCGATCAGCCCGGCCAGCAGCGCGGCGAGGCCGGCCTGCCAGAAGTTGGATCCGCCGAACCGCGCGACCGCGCGGCGCAGGAACGCCCCGCCCCCGGCCGCCACCGCGATCAGGGCGACGGCCTCCCAGTGGTCCACGCCGAAGATCACGGCCAGGCAGGCGGCACCGACCGCGCAGGCGGCCGCGAAGAGCCAGACGTTCGCCGGCGGCAGCGCCCGCGCGGTATCCACGGCGGCGCGGGCCTGCGGCAGGGACAGCCGCCCGGCGGCGAACCGGTTGACCGCGTCGTCGACAGCCATCACCCGGTTCATCCCGATCGCCGTCGGCGGCGCGGAGAAGCTGCGGTCCACCGACCGCCCCGCCCGGTCGGTGTAGCGGAGCGACGACTCCGTCCAGCCCAGGGTGACCGCGACGCGTCCTCCGGCCGACCGCGCCAGCTGTCCGGCACGGTCGACGACGCGGTCGGATCCGGCCCCGTTGGCGTACAGGCCCGCCACGGCCGCGGCGACCAGATCGGCCTCCGCGTCCGTGGTCGCCGGGGTGGTCGGCGCGGTGGTCGTCGCGGTGGTCGCCCGGGTGGTCGGCGCGGTGGTCGGCGCGGCGGCCGCCGGCACGCCGGTCGGCGTGCCGGCGCGACCGCCGGGCATCAGGCGCCTTGGACGCCGTGACCGACGAGGTTCGCCGGCACGACGATCGAGTCGAACTGCTCCTCGGTGACGTGACCGGACGCCAGCGCCGCCTCCTTGAGCGTCTGGTCGTCGGCCAGCGCGTTCTCGGCGATGTGCGCGGCGTTCTGGTAGCCGATCACCGGGCTGAGAGCGGTCACCAGCATCAGGCTCTCGCCGACGTAGCTGTCGATCTTCTTGCGGTTCAGCTCCGTGCCGGACACCGAGTACTTCACGAACTTCTCGATGCCGTCGCCGAGGATCCGGGCCGAGTGGAGGAAGTTGTTGATGATCACCGGCCGCATGGCGTTCAGCTCGAAATTGCCCTGCGATCCGGAGAAGGCGATCGCGGCGTCGTCGCCGAGCACCTGGATGCTGATCATCACCATGGCCTCGCACTGGGTCGGGTTGACCTTGCCCGGCATGATCGAGGAGCCCGGCTCGTTCTGCGGCAGCAGGAGTTCGGCGAAGCCGGTGCGCGGACCCGACGCGAGCCACCGCATGTCGTTGGCCACCTTCATCAGCGCGACCGCGAGCCCGCGCAGCGCCGCGCTGGCCCGGACCATGGCGTCCAGGGAGCCCTGCGCCATGAACTTGTTCGGGGCCGTCCGGAACCTCTTGCCGGTGAGCTCGGCGATGGTGAGTGCGATGTCCTCGCTGAAGCCCTCCGGAGCGTTCAGGCCGGTGCCCACGGCGGTGCCGCCGGCCGCCAGCTCGAGCAGACCCTCACGGCTGTGCTCGATCTCGTCGATGCAGGCGCGGATCTGCGCGGCCCAGCCGGACCACTCCTGGCCGACGGTCAGCGGGACGGCGTCCTCGAGGTGGGTGCGGCCGATCTTGACGACGTCCATCCACTGCGTCGCCTTGCGCTCGAGCTCGTCCGCGAGCGCGGTCACCCGCGGCAGCAGCCGGGAGTCGATCTCGGTGATGGCCGCGATGTGCATGGCGGTGGGGAAGGTGTCGTTGCTGGACTGGCCCATGTTGACGTCGTCGTTCGGGCCGACCGGGTGCTGCGTGCCGAGCGTGCCGCCCAGCAACTGGATGGCACGGTTGGAGATGACCTCGTTGACGTTCATGTTGCTCTGCGTCCCGGAGCCGGTTTGCCAGACGAAGAGCGGGTAGTCGTCGTCGAGCTGGCCGGCGATGGTCTCCTCGGCCGCCTGGATGATCGCCTTGGCCTTCCACTCGGGAAGCCGGCCTGCGGCGTTGTTGACGATTGCGGCGGCCTTCTTGACGTACCCGTAGGCCTGGTAGACCTCCTTGGGCATGTGGTCGCCGCCGATGGAGAAGTGCACCAGGGACCGCTGGGTCTGCGCTCCCCAGTAGCGGTCGGCCGGGACGTCGACGGTGCCCATGCTGTCGAACTCCGACCGGGTGCCGGTGGCGTCGAGTCCGATCGGCACGTCACGCAGCGTGGGCGGCGCCTCGGCGGCCTCAGGCGCGGCGGCGTGGTCGATCTGTGCGGTCATCGGTGGAGGGCCTTTCGCTGTCTGGTCGCTGCGGTGGGGGCGCCCGGGACCGGTCTGGCTCGCTCCGGTGGGTATCGGGCGGTGGGGACGGACGTGCGGGGTGCGGGTGTCGCTGCCGATCGAGGTGGCGGGAGGAGCGCGCCGGCGGGACCGGCGGTGGGACCACGGGCAGTACCGCGGAGCGTCCGTGCGGGGCGCGCCGACCAGGCGAGAGTAACAGCACACTGCGTGCTCGCGTGAGTACTTTGCGCAACCATTCCGGGATCGCCCGCAGCTCGACGGTGCGACCGCGGGCGCCGGGACGGGGCACCGTTGACAGGGGCGCCGGCCAGGCGGGAGCGGTGCCGGTCGGGGACCCGGTCGCGCCTGCCGGGTGTCCGTCCTGCGCTGCCCGCCGCCGCCTCTACGCTCGGCCGGTGGGGGGCCGCCTGCTCGAGCTGGTGACGCCGTCCCGGCTCGGCCCCGGTTTCCGGTGGCTGCTGCCGTCGTCGTGGGTGTCGAACCTCGGGGACGGGATCGCGCTGGCCGCCGGGCCGCTGCTGGTGCGGTCCCTGACGGACAACGCCGTGCTGGTGGCGTCCGCGGCGACCCTGCAGTGGTTGCCGCCGCTGCTCTTCGCCGCCGTGGCCGGTGCGCTGGCCGACCGCTGGGACCGGCGGCGCATCGTCGTCACGGTCGACCTGTGCCGGACCGCGGTGCTCGCCGGGCTGACCGTGGTGGTGCTCCTCGGGCAGGCGACGGTCGCGGTGGTGCTGGCGTTCCTCTTCGTCCTGGCCACCGCCGAGGTGTTCGCGGACACCACCACGCAGACCCTGCTCCCCATGCTGGTGCGGCGGGAGGACCTGGCCGTCGCGAACTTCCGGCTGCAGACCGGGTTCGTGACGGTGAACCAACTGGCCGGGCCACCGCTGGGCGCGGCGCTGTTCGCGGCCGGGGCGGCATGGCCGTTCGGCACGCAGGCCGCGCTGGTCGCACTGGCCGTCGGACTGGTGGCCAGGATCCGCCTGCCGCGCCACGGCCCCGGCGGCGGCCCGCCGACGAAGCTGCATCACGACATCGCCGAGGGCGTGCGCTGGGCGGTCCGCCACCCGGCCGTCCGCACCCTGGTGGTCACCATCGCGATCTTCAACGTCACGTTCGGGGCGGCCTGGTCGGTGCTCGTGCTGTACGCGACCGAACGGCTGCGCCTGGGCGCCGTGGGGTTCGGGCTGATCACCACGGTCGGCGCCGTCGGCGGCCTGGTCGGCACCGTCTGCTACGGCTGGCTGACCCGGCGGGTGTCGCTCGGCGACCTCCTGCGTGTCGGGCTGATCGTCGAGACCTGCACGCACCTGCTGCTGGCCCTGACCACCACCGCCTGGGTGGCGTTGCCGGTGTTCTTCGTCTTCGGCGCCCACGCCTTCGTCTGGGGCACTACGTCGGTCACCGTCCGGCAGCGGGCCGTCCCCGGCCGGCTGCAGGGCCGCATCGGCAGCGTCAACATGGTCGGCACGTACGGCGGCCTCGTCGTCGGGTCCAGCCTGGGCGGCCCGCTGGCCGAGCACTGGGGGGTGACGGCGCCGTTCTGGTTCGCCTTCGGCGGGTCCGCGGTCTTCGTCGTGCTGATCTGGCGGCAGCTGCGCCACGTGTCGCACGGGGACCGGTCGGCGGACCCGGTCGAGCGGGACGGCGACGCCCGGGCAGCGCCGGCCGGATGACCGCCTGCCCAGGTGGGGCTACCCGCCGGTCCGCTGCACCCGGGCCCCGGCGCGCAGCGCCCTGGGGATCTCGGCGACGGCGTCGACCTGCCGGGTCAGCGCCTGCACCCGGTCCGGCGGGGCGGGGGAGTCGACCTCGACCTGGTACTCGATGCCGGTCGAGTGCCAGTCCGGGTCGAAGGCTCCCGAGGCGGTGACCCGCACCCCGTCGACCGCGACGCCGAGAGCCGCGGCCTCGCGGTAGACGTCGTTCAGCACGCATCCCGCAGCGGCCAGGTGCAGCAGGTGCGCGCCGGTGAACGGGGCCTGCACGGTGACGCCCTCCGCCGTCCAGCGGTGCGGGAAATGCACGGCCTCGGCGGCGGTGCTGCGCAGGCTGCCGGCGCCCACGCTGACCCCGAACGTGTCCATCGGGCGATCGTGGCACGGCCGGGTCGCACCGGCAGCGCACCGGCGGCGTCCTGCCGGGATCGGGTCGCCGGTCCTGCCTCCGGCCGCGACGGATCGTCGGTCAGCCGGCGGGCTTCTCGGCGATCAGCTGGACGAGGTTGCCGCAGGTGTCG
Source organism: Nakamurella endophytica (assembly GCF_014646215.1). Taxonomy (GTDB): domain Bacteria; phylum Actinomycetota; class Actinomycetes; order Mycobacteriales; family Nakamurellaceae; genus Nakamurella; species Nakamurella endophytica. Next base: position 328,252 of record NZ_BMNA01000002.1, on the reverse strand, counting down.
TCGAGGACGGCGACCACCGCCATCCCGACGTCGGTGGGCGGCTGGGTGAACACGACGCCCTGCGCGGTCAGCCGCGCGTGCTCGGCGTGGACGTCGGCGACGGCGAACTGGGCCAGCGGGATGCCGTCGGCCATCAGGGCGTCCCGGTACGGCTGCACCGCCGGGTGCCCGGCCGGCTCCAGCAACAGCTCGGGGCCGTCGGGCGACTCGGGCGAGACGACGGTGAGCCAGGAGTGCTCGCCGAGCGGGACGTTGCGGTGCTCGACGAACCCCAGGACGTCGGTGTAGAAGCGCAGCGCCGCCTTTTGGTCGTCCACGAACACGCTCGTCAGGGCGATCCTCATGGATCCGTCCTCTCTGTGGTGGGCCACCGCGCGGTGATCTGCGCGAGCGGCGCGGTGTCGAAGTAGTGGTGCTTGGCGCGGCCGCGCCGCTCCGCCCGGACCAGCCCGGCCGACTGCAGCACCTCGAGGTGCTGCGAGATCGCCTGCCGGGTCAGCGTCCGGCCGTGGCGGGCGAGCAGCAGCGTGCAGATCTCGAAGAGCGTCCGGCCGTCACGCACCGACAGTTCGTCGAGGATCAGACGTCTGGTCTCGTCGTCGAGCGCACGGAACACGTCGACCACGACCCCACTATAGGCAAGTGGCGACTTGCCTATCAAGACCCTGCCGGTGGCGGGACGAGCGGGGTCGCCGCCGGGGTGGGCGGGGGCAGTCCCGCGGCGCGGCGGAAGAGCAGGACCGACAGGGCACCGAGCCCGGCGCCGGTCAGCGCCAGCACCGGCGGCGCGGCGACGAGCAGCTCGCGGCCGCCGAGGAACGCGCCGCCTGCGATGCCGACGTTGAACGTCGCGTTGACCACGGCCGTCGCCGCGTCGGGGAACCGCGGGGAGGCCGTCAGGGCCACCGACTGGATCAGCGTCGGCAGCGCGCCGAAGGCCAGGCCCCAGCCGAGGACGGCGGCGACCGCGCCGCCGATCGTGCCCCAGACCGCCAGCACCAGCAGCGACGCCGAGAGCACCAGGACGGCCGACTGCAGGCCGGCGCGCGGGTGCCGGTCCGCCACCACTCCGGCCAGCACCAGCCCGACGACGCCGGCCGCCCCGTACCCGAAGAGCACCAGGCCGACGTCGTACAGGTCGACACCGCGGTGCAGCAGCAGGGGACTGATGTAGGTGTACGGGGTGTAGTGGCCGAGGGTGACGACGACGACCGCGGCCGCCACCAGCTGCATCGGCCGGCGGCGCAGCACGTCCCGCATCGGTGCCGGGCCGGTCCCGGACCGGGCCGGCCCGTCGGCCGGAACGACGAGCAGCGCCACCACGGCGAGCAGCAGCAGGACGGCGGCACAGCAGGCGAACGCCCACCGCCACCCGAGGGCCGTCCCGACCGCCGTGCCCAGCGGGATGCCGGCCGCCAGTCCCAGCGCGTTGCCCGCGCTGACGATGGCGACAGCCCGGCCCGCCCGCTCGGTCGGCACCATGCTGATCGCCGCCGCGAAGACGACCGAGAAGAACCCGGCGTGCGCGACCCCGCCGAGCAGGCGGGCGACGAGAGCGGTCCAGAAGTCGCCCGCCGCCGCGGTGGCCGCGTTGGCCGCCGCGTAGCCGAGCAGCAACACGCAGAGCACCCGGCGCCGCGGCCACCGGACGGTGAGGGCCGTGAGCGGGATCGAGGTCGCGGCCACCACGACCGCGTAGCCGGACACCAGCAGACCGGTGCGCGACTCGTCGGTGCCCAGACCCCGACCGATCACCGGTAGCAGGCCCACCGGCAGCACCTCGGTGGTGATGGCGAAGAAGACGCAGGCAGCCATGACCGCCAGCGCCGCGACCGGGAGCCGGCTGCCGGTCACCGGTGCACGCCCCGGACGACGGCGGTGCCGGTCGCCGCGGTGCGGCCGGCCGCACCGGCCCGGCTGCGGCGCGGGTCCGGCGCCGTCCCGTGCACCGCCACGACCGGTCGTGGGGCAGGGGCGGCCGGGGTCATGCCGAGCATGATCACCCTGGCGGGTGCGCGGGCGGGCGGCGGCCCCTCCGCGGGCTTCCGCCAGCCCGGCGGATGCGCCCGCGGCCGGCCGCGCAGGCAAGGCCGGCGGCCGGCCCGGGCGACGGGTCAGGCCGGCCGGGAGACGACCAGGACGGCCAGCCGCCAGGCGAACCACGGCTCCGGCGGCTGCCCGGCGACGGCCCGGGCGAGGTGGTCGTCGAACAGCGCGGTGGCGACCGCCGCCCGCCGCGCCGGGTCCACGGCCCGCAGCAGGGCCGGCCCGAAGGAGACCCGCAGTGCGGCGGCGACCGTCGCGCCGTAGTCGCCGAGCCTGGCACCGGCGGTGTCCTGCGTCTGCTCCCAGATCGGGTCGCCGAGGTCCACCAGATCCAGGCTCTCCAGCACCAGCGGCGAGTCCGCGAACGGGGCCCGCCACTCGTCGGCTGTCCGGTACCAGGCCGGCACGACCATGGCGTCCACTTCGTCCTGGGTCAGCAGCCCGCTGCGGACCAGCCGCCGCAGCCCGGTGGCGAGCTCGGTCATGGCGCGCTCGGCCCCGGCGCCGCGGGTCGGCCCGTCGCCGCGCGCGGCACCGACGACGACGACCAGCCGTGCTCCGGGCAGCATCTCGGCGGAGCGGAGGCGCAGGAACCGTGCCCAGTCCTCCGCCGCGGCCCGGCTCCAGACCGCCTGCTGGTCCGCGTCGCCGCCGGCGGGCCAGAACCCCTGCAGTGGGCCGGGGACCGTGCTGAGCCAGTGCAGTGCGATGGAGCTCCAGCCGAGACCGACCGTGGCGTCCGGCATCAGCCGTTCGAAGTGCGACCGGCCGACGGCGGCGCTGAACACACCTGGACGCCGGTAGCTCGCCGGGTCCTCGTCGACGGTGCGGAACAGCGCGGTCCAGTCGTTGTCCGCGAGGTCGGCATGGAACACCCAGACCTGCTGCGACACCCCGTACCGGCCGCGGAGGGCGTCGACCGCGGTCGCGACCGGCCGCAGCGAATTGCGACCCTGCGAGGCGCCGTAGTCCACGACGGTGACGGTGCCGCCGGGACCGCGCGGCGCGGTGGCCGCCGCCGCGGCGAGGTGGTGCAGGCCGAACACCGCGGACGCCGCCTGTGCCGAGGCGTTCCGGTTGTACCGCCCGCCACCCTCCATGGCGCTGGTCATGGGCGCACCTCCCCAGGCGACCGGGACGGTGCCGTCACGGCCGGGCCGCGCCGTCCGGCAGCGGTGTCCGCGGCCGGGACCCCCTGCGTGAGCACGGTGCGCCGCCAGATCGGCAGCAGCACAACAGGATCACAGGCACGGACGTTCGGCCCAGCGGCACGGCCACCGGATCGGACTCCACCGGACCAGCCACGACCTGCGTCAGTAGCTCTGCTGGATGATCTCGACGACCTTGCCGACGTCGTCATTGGCCGCGAACACCCCCTGGATGTCGGTGTAGACGCTGTTGGTGCTGATCACCGCGAAGGCCAGGTGCCGGCCGGCCTTGGTGTCGATGTACCCGCCGAGAGCCTTGGCCGGCAGCAGCAATCGGTCGTTGAACAGGTCGCCGGCCCCGAGGGTGCCGGTCTTGGCGAAGACCTTGCCCTTGGCGGGGCCCTTCGACTGGACGAGCGCCAGCGAGCCGTCGACGCCCAGGACGGGCAGGGTGGCCTTCCACCGGGCGGCGTCGGGCCGCTTGGCCATGATGGTCTCCAGCTGGACCTGGTTGTCGGCGGTGATCAGGTTGCCGGGCAGGCCCGAACCGTCGATGAGCACCGCACCCGTGGGGTCGAGTCCGGCGCGGCGCCAGATCTCGGCGGCCCTGGCCAGCCCGGCCTCGCACTTGGTACTCCCGGCCTGGACGGCGAGCAGGCAGATGAAGGTCTCCGCCCCCAGGTTGTAACTGATCTTCAGGGTGTAGGTGGCTTCCTGGTCCAGCGACAGCGAGGTCAGCTTCGCCACCGCGGGCAGCGCCGCGACGGCCGCCTTGGCCGGGAGGCGCCCGCCGGGATTGTCCGCGACCGCCTTCGCGGCGACGCTGACGCCCTTGCGCTGCAGGGCTTCGATGAAGGCCGTCCGGGCGAACGTGGCCGGGTCCTTGAAGGCGTAGGTGTTGACCACCGGCGCGCTGTCCGCGGCGATGGTCCCGGTGAGCACCACCGTGCCCTCCCGCGGTGCGGTCACCGTGATCCCGGTGGGTTGCCCGGCCGGCACGGTCTTGACCTGGCTGGTGACGGTCCACGGTGCGACCTTCGGCCGCATCGCGACGGTGGCCACGGCGCCCACCCGGCCGGGCGTCGTGGTGAAGTCGATCAGGTTGTTGTTGATGACGATCGGGGTGACCGGGCCGTTCTCCAGCGCGTGCGGCTCCCAGAGCCGGTCGTCGACGACGACATCGCCCGAGACATGCCGGATCCCGGCGGAACGGACCTGGGCGGCGAGCTGGTCCAGGCCGGTGAGCGGGTCCTCCGGGGTCAGCGTGGCCCCGGGGATGGCGTTGGCGTCGTTGTGGTCCAGGTCGGTGAAGTCCACGGTGCCGTCCGGCTTGGTTCGCCCACCCATCGTCAGGTCGCCGGCGCCGACCAGGACGAGATCGCCCTGCAGGGTGTTCCCGACGATCCGGCCGGTCCGCTTGACCGGGGTGACGACGGTGTGGTCCGGGCCGAACTGCTGCCAGGCGGCGCCGACGCTGTAGGTCTTCACGACGGATCCGGGCTGGAACAGCTTGTCGGCGTTGTACGAGACGAAGGGCCGGCCGGAGTCCAGGTCCCGGACGGAGATCGCCCACTGGCCGGCCGTGTAGGGCGCCTTGTTCATCACCGCCAAGGCGGCGGGGTCGAGCCCGGGGATCGACGAGCCGGTCGTCCCGGCGCCGGACGTCGGCGTCCCGGCCGTCGAGGCGGCGCCGGTCGAGGACGCGCCGGTGGACGCGCTCGCGGACGTCGGCGTGGTGGCCGCGGTCGTGGCTGCGGTGGTGCCGCTCGCGCCCGCAGCGGCGCCGGAGGTCACAGACGTCGAGGTACCGGACGCCGAGGTGGTCGATTGCGCCGCCGATGTCGACGTGCACGCCGTGACGCATGCCAGGGCCAGCACGGTCGCCGTCCACGCGAGGGTGGCGCGTCGCCGCCGCGGCCGGACCGGGGTTGCCGACGGGGTACTGGGGCTCATGGGCGCTCCTCGGGTGGTGCGGGCGCGAGTCACCCTACGAGCGCATCGGCGTTCGGGCGATAGACCTGGGTCGCCACGTCGGGGCCGACGTACCTCGCGGCCATCCACCCTGGGACGACCTCCCGGCGTGCGCATGTTGCGGGACCGCCGGGAGGTCGTCTCGATGGGTCGGGCGACAGCTGCACCCTCGCGCTGCCGGTCCTGCCCGACGGGTGACCGCCCCGGCGGTCAGTCCGGACGGCCCCCGGGCTCGTCGAGCCGGAACAGGGCCCGGGCGTTGCCGGCGGTGAACCGGTCGCGGTCCTGCGGGGTCGGGAAGGCGGCCAGGAACCGTTCGATGTCCGCGCCGGACGGCCGCTGGAACGGGTAGTCGGTGGAGAACAGCAGCCGGTCCGGTGTGGTCACCTCGAGCGCGTGCCGCAGCAGCACCGGGTTGAGCATCCCGGAGCTGGTGATCCACACGTTGGTCCTGACGTACTCCGTCACCCGGCGCTCCAGACCCGCGACGCGGGAGAGACTGTCGGTCCGGTCGCCCCAGAACAGCAGGAGCTCGCCCCAGTGCCCGAGCACCAGCCGAAGGTCGGGGTGCCGGTCGAACGTGCCGCGGACGATGAGCCGCAGGGCGGCCAGCGCCGCCTCGAGGTGCCATCCCCAGCCGAAGGTCGACAGGGCCAGGTCGGTCAGGGCGTCGAAGCCGCTGTACGACGCCCGCCGCACCGCCGGGGGCGGGATCTGCGGGTGCAGGAAGACCGGCTGGCCCAGCCTGGCTGCGGTGGCCCAGAGGTCGTCGTACCGCGGATCGTCCAGCGGGACGTCGCCGCTGCGGCCGTAGACCATGGCCCCGACGAAGCCGGCGGCGGCCGTCCGCTCCAGTTCCGCCGCCGCGGCCGCCGGGTCGGGCGTCGGCAGGCAGGCCAGCGCCCGGAACCGCGACGGGTGCAGGCCGACGGCCTCGGCGGCGATGTCGTTGGCGCGCCGGCTCAGGGACACCGCCTCGCCGGCGTCGAGCGGCTGGGTGCCCGGCGGAGCCAGCGACAGGATCTGCAGGTCCACGCCCTGGGCGTCCATCGCCGCGAGCCGGCCGTCGCCGAGATCGTCGAGCCGCTCGAGGTTGTCGCCGATCTCGTCCAGGGCGACGCTCTCGTCCGCCCGGTCGCCCGGCAGCGCCTTGACCGCCGCCGTCAGCGCGGGCAGGTTCCAGTGCTCCTCGATCGCGATCAGCGCCATCGGACCTCCTGCAGGCGGGTGGGCGGGCAGCGCCGGGTTCCGGTCGGTGCCGCCCGCGGCCCGGGCGGCGTGGCGCCGGTGCGCGGTCGCCGCTCCCACCCTCGCACGCCGGCGTACCGGCCGGCCCGGGGCTACCCCGTCCCGGCCGTGGCCGCGGTCCGGGCGCGGACCCCGAGCCCGTCGATCCGGTGGCGGAGGTGGTCGGCGTGGGCCGGGTCGGTGGTCAGGTCGGCGGCCCGCCGCAGGGCCGCCGCGGCGTCCGCGGTGCGGCCGGCACGGACCAGGAGGTCGCCTCGGGCCGCCCACCACGGTTGGAAGCGCTCGACGTCCGTCTCGCCGGCCAGGCGGTCCAGCTCGGCCAGTCCCGCCACCGGACCGTCCGTCCGACCGATCACCACCGCGTGGGCCACCCCGGCGCCGGCGGTGGGCGCCAGCACCTGCAGCGCCGCGTACAGGGTGCGGAGCGCGGACCAGTCCGTGGCGCCGGTCCTGGCGCGGGCGCAGTGCACGGCGTGCACCGCCGCCTCGCACTGGAACCGGCCCAGCGGACCGGGTGTCGCGCGGCGCAGGTAGCTCTCGCCCTCGGCGATGAGTGCGGCGTCCCAGGTCGCCGGGTCCTGGTCCTCGAGCGGGAGATAGGTCGAGGGTGCGGCGCCGCGACGCCGGGCCCGGCTCAAGGTGATCAGCGCTGCCAGTCCCCAGGCCTCGGAGCGGTCCGGGAAGGCGGTGGCGAGACCGACGGCCAGCGGCGCCGCCTCGTCGGACAGGTCGATGGCGTAGCAGGCGTACACCGCCTCCAGCACGGGTGGCAGGCGCTCGGCGAGCCTGGCCCGCGAGGGGACGGCGAACGGGATGCGGGTGTCCCGGATGCGCCGCTTCGCCCGCACCAGCCGCTGGGCCATGGCGGCCGCGGGGACGCCGAACAGCGCGGCGATCCGCGACGCGTCGTACCCCAGGACGGTCTGCAGCATGAGCGGTGTCCGGACCGCGGGGTCGATCGCCGGGTGCGCGCAGACGAACAGGAGCTCCAGCGACCTGTCCGGGAGCGCGTCCGGGTCCAGCTCGTCGAGCGGGGACACGGCGTCCGCGCCGGCGAGTACGGCGGCGGCCAGCGGGGCGCACCGGCGGTGGGCCGCCGACCCCCAGACGTCCCGCTGGCGGTTGCGGGCGACGGTGAGCAGCCAGCCCTCCGGGTTGCCGGGGACCCCCTGGGTCGGCCAGGTCCGCAGTGCCTGCTCGAACGCGGCGGACAGGGTGTCCTCGGCGGTCGCGACGTCCCCGGTGGCGGCGGCGAGCAGGGCCAGCAGCCGGCCGTAGGAGGACCGGGCGGCCCGCTCGGCCGCCCGGTGCGCCGGGGCGGCCTCGGCGGTCACGGGTTCGGCTGCCACGCGCCGTCCGCCCAGTGGGTGGCGCCCGGCCGCACCTCGACGGCGCCCCACTCGATGGACGGCGCCCGTCGGGCCCACTCCAGCGCCGCGTCGAGGTCCGGCACGTCGAGGACGACGGTGCCGCCCAGCTGTTCCTTGGTGTCGGCGAAAGGACCGTCCTGCACGAGCAGCTCGCCGCCGGCGGCCCGCACGGTCGTGGTGCTCACCGACGGCTGCAGCACCTCGGTGGCGAGCAGGACGCCGGCCTGCTCCAGCGCCGCGCCGTAGGCGGCGAAGGCCCGCTGGCCCTCGGCCATGGCCGCCTCGCCGAGCTCGGTCGCGGGCATCTCGGGCCAGTGCAGCAGCAGGGTGTAGCGCATGGGTGCATCCTCTCCTCGCGGCGGGCCGTCCGCCCGGCTCCACGGGCATGACGATCCGGCCGGCCCCGGATCGACATCGGCACCCGATCGGCGGGCTCACCGGTCGGCACCTCGGTGCGGACTCCGTCGCGACCGCACGGTGCGAGTGCCGGCCCAGCACCGGGGCCGGCGGTGAGCGGTTGTCCGGCGGGATCAGGGCCGGAGGTTCTCCAGGTCCTCGAGCAGGCTCGGGTGGGTGGGCTGCCAACCCAGGACCTCGCGGGTGCGGGCACTGGAGGACGGCTGGTCCAGGGCGAAGATCGCGCCGAGCGGGCCGAAGTTCTCCTCCGGGGCGGACGCGACCGGCAGGCCCAGCCGGCGTCCGATGACCGTGGCGATGTCCCGGACGGTGTCGCCCTCGTCGGCCACGGCGTGCCACGCCGTGCCGGCCGGCGCGGCCTCCAGGGCGAGCCGGAACAGCACCGCGGCGTCCAGGGCGTGCACGGCCGGCCAGCGTTGGCTGCCGTCACCGGGGTACCCGGACACCCCGGTCGACCGGGCGAACCCGGTGAGCAGGCCGGCGAACCCGCCGTCGCCCCGGTTGTGCACGGTGCGCGGCATTCGGACCGCGGAGCTGCGGACGCCGCGGTCGGCCAGCCCCAGCACGGCCGTCACCGCGCGGCCGCGGCCGCCGACCAGCCCGTCGGTCGGCGCGGGGTCGTCCTCGGTGGACAGCCGGCCGGGTACCCACGGCGTCCCCGAGACGGTCACCAGCGGACGGCCGGTCCCGAGCAGAGCGTCGCCGAGGGCGCCCAGAGCCGCCGTCTCCTCGTCGACCGCCCTGGTCACCGCCTCCGCGGTGCTGAAGTCGTTGCGGAAGGCCAGGTGGATGACGCCGTCGGCCGCCGAGGCGGCGGACCGGAGGACCTCGACGTCCGCGAGCGACCCGCGGAGCACCTGGGCGCCGGCGGCCTGCAGGGCTCGGGACGAGGCCTCGGTGCGGGCCAGGCCCAGGACGGTGTGGCCGTGGGTGAGCAGTTCGGCGACCACGGCGGACCCGATGAGCCCGGTGCCACCGGTGACGAAGACGTGCACGGAGTTCTCCTCAGTGATGGGACTGTTGTCCCATCACTGTAGCAGCGATGGGACAACAGTCCCGCCATTAGGATCGGGGCATGGGCAGGTGGGAACCGGGAGCGCGGGAGCGGCTGGTGGCCGCCGCCGTCGACCTGTTCACCGAGCAGGGATACGACGCCACCACCGTCACGCAGATCGCGGAGCGGGCCGGGGTCACCAAGAGCACGTTCTTCCGGCTCTTCCCCGACAAGCGCGAACTCCTGGTCGCCGGGCAGGAGACGCTCAGCCGGTTGCTCGGGGAGGGGATCGCGGACGCCCCGGCCGATGCCGGGCCGTTGGCTGCCGTCGCCGACGGCCTGCGGCGCGCGTCCGGAGCGCTCGGTCCGGCGAACCGCGAACTCGGTCCGAGGTTGAAGGCGGCGATCGCCGCCAGCAGCGAGCTGCAGGAGCGGGACGCGCTCAAGACCGTGGGACTCGCCGCCGCGATGACCTCGGCCCTGCTGGCCAGGGGCGTGCCGGACGCCACGGCGCAGGTGGCGGGGGAGCTGGGCGTGCTGGCGTTCAAGCGTGGCTACGCCCGGTGGTCCGAGGGCAGCCGGGACACCGACGAGCCGCTCGAGCCGTACGCGCTGGCGGCACTGGACGAGTTGCGGGCGGCGAGCGCAGCGCTCAGGTGAGCCCTGCCGGGTCCACGCGCTGCGGATCGAGCCGGACGGCGCGGGACCGGCGCGGAGCCGACCGCGGTGCCGGGCCATGGAGCCAGGCCGAGTTCTTGACAGCGGCCCGACGATCCGAGCTCGCAACCGCGCAGGGCCACATCGGGGTCGGCGTCTCGTCGCCCGGCCGCGACTGCGACCCGCTCGCGGCCGGCTGAGCAGTCCCAGGGCCGGCTCCTGTCCGCCGGGCCGGCACTGGCCGGCCCTGCAGCGCCGCGAGCCCGGGACCCAGGTGAAGGTCCCGGGCTCGCGGGTGGAGGAGGTGTCGCCGCTCAGCCGGAGGCGAAGGCGGCGTCGAAGGCGGCGGTCGGCTTGTCGAACAGCTTCGACCGGACGAACTGCAGCGCCTCGGGTGCACCGACGAGCCGGTCCATACCGGCGTCCTCCCACTCCACCGAGATGGGCCCGTCGTACCCGATGGTGTTCAGCATCCGGAAGCACGCCTCCCACGGCACGTCACCGTGCCCGGTCGACACGAAGTCCCAGCCGCGCCGCGGGTCGGCCCAGGCCAGGTGCGAGCCCATCCGGCCGTTCCGGCCGTTGCCCACCTGCCGCTTGGCGTCCTTGCAGTCGACGTGGTAGATTCGGTCCTTGAAGTCCCACAGGAAGCCGACCGGGTCCAGGTCCTGCCACACGAAGTGGCTCGGGTCCCAGTTGAGCCCGAAGGCCGGCCGGTGGCCGATGGCGTCCAGCGCCGCCACGGTCGTCCAGTAGTCGTAAGCGATCTCGCTGGGGTGCACCTCGTGGGCGAACCGGACGCCCTCGGCGTCGAAGACGTCCAGGATCGGGTTCCAGCGGTCGGCGAAGTCCTGGTAGCCCGCGTCGACCAGGTCCTGCGACACCGGCGGGAACATGGCGACGTACTTCCAGATGGACGATCCGGTGAACCCCACGACGACGTCGACGCCCAGGCCGCGCGCCGCCCTGGCCGTCAGCTTCATCTCCTCGGCGGCCCGCTGCCGCACTCCCTCGGCCTCCCCGTCGCCCCAGATGCGGTCCGGGAGCATGCCGCGGTGCCGTGCGTCGATCGGGTCGTCGCAGACCGCCTGACCCTTGAGGTGGTTCGAGATGGCGAAGACCTGCAACCCGTACCTGTCCAGGATCTCCTTGCGCGACGCCAGGTAGCCGGGGTCCTCCGCCGCCTGCCACGGATCGAGGTGGTCGCCCCAGCAGGCGATCTCGAGGCCGTCGTAGCCCCAGCCGGAGGCCAGCCGCGCCACCTCCTCGAACGAGAGGTCGGCCCACTGGCCGGTGAAGAGAGTGATCGGTCGTGTCACTGGGTGTGCTCCATCCTCGTCGCCGCCCGGGTGCCCGGGCCGCCGTGTGGGTCCGCCGTGCCGCCCGTCACGACGGCACCTTCTGCCAGCTGCTCTCGTTCGCCGCGCTGGACTCGACGGCGTCCAGGACACGCTGCACCTGGAGTCCCTCGGCGAAGGAGGGACTGATCGGGGTGCCGGTGCCGATGGCGGTGACCAGGTCCCGCACCTCGTGGACGAACGAGTGCTCGTACCCCAACATGTGCCCGGGCGGCCACCACGCCGACAGGTACGGATGCTCCGGCTCGGTGACCAGCACGCGGCGGAAGCCCGCGCTGGTCGCAGGCTCCCGGCCGTCGTAGTAGGACAGCTCGTTGAGCGCCTCCAGGTCGAACGCGACGCTGCCGTCGGAGCCGTTGACCTCGATGCGCAGGGCGTTCTTCCGGCCGGTGGCGAACCGGGTGGCCTCGAACGTGCCGATGGCGCCGCCGCCGAACCGCGCGGTGAACAGGGCGGCGTCGTCGACCGTGACCTCGCCGGTGCCGTGGCCGCCGGTGGCGGACAGGCCCGAGGACCGTTCCGGCAGCGGCCGCTGCTTGACGAAGGTCTCGCACAACCCGGACACGCCGACGATCTGGTCGCCGAGCAGATATTGAGCGAGATCGACGATGTGGGCACCGATGTCGCCCAGCGCGCCGGAGCCGGCCTTGTCCCGCTGCAGGCGCCAGCTCAGCGGCGCCTGCGGGTCGACGATCCAGTCCTGCAGGTACTGGGCCCGGACCTGCCGGACGGTGCCGAGCCTGCCCTCGGCGATCCACTGCCGGGCCAGGGTGGTGGCCGGCAGCCGGCGGTAGTTGAAGCCCACCATGGCCACCTGGCCGCGGGCGGCCGCTGCGTCGGCGGCGGCGACCATGGCCTCCGCCTCGGCCACGCTGTTGGCCAGCGGCTTCTCGCACAGCACGTGCTTGCCGGCCTCCAACGCCGCGATGGCGATCTCGGCGTGCAGGTTGCCGGGTGTGCAGACGTCGACCAGGTCGATGTCGTCCCGGGTGACCAGCTCCCGCCAGTCCGTCGCCGTCCCGGCCCAACCGAGCCGCCGTGCCGCGGCGGCCACCGCGTCGGCGTCCCGGCCGGCGATCACCGCCATCTCGGGATCCATGGGCAGGTCGAACACGCGCGGCGCGGTCCGCCAGCCCACCGAGTGCGCGGCGCCCATGAACGCATACCCGACCATGCCCACACGCAGCCGTGGGGCGGTCGCTTCCGACATCGTGGTCCTCCAGGAGGTGGGATCGGCAGTCACGGGGTGGGTCCCGTCCGGCGCAGCGGCTCGGAACTCGAGCCGCGCGCCGGACGGGACGCGGGGATCAGGACTCGAACGCCGACTTCAGGTAGGTGTCCACGTTGGCCTTGGTGACCACGGCCGAGTACAGGGTCAGCGACTTGGGCACCTCCTGCTCCTTCAGGTCCGCCATGCCCTTGCCCAGCACCAGCAGCCGGGCCAGCAGGACGCCGGAGGCCGCCTGCGTGGACGGGTAGATGACGGTGGCCTTGAGGACGGAGTTGTCGGCCTTGATGTCGCGCATGACGTTGGCCGACCCGGCACCGCCGACCATGATGAACTCCTTGCGGCCGGCGTTCTGGATGGCCGCGAGCACGCCGACGCCCTGGTCGTCGTCGTGGTTCCAGAGCGCGTCCAGCTGCGGGGCGGCCTGGAGCAGGTTGGTGGTGACCTCCTCGCCGGAGTCCGCGGTGAACTCGGCCGACACCTGGTTCGACACCTTGAAACCGAAGGTGGCCAGGGCGTCCGAGAAGCCCTTCGACCGGTCCTGTGTCAGCGGCAGGCTGGCGATGCCCTGCACCTCGGCGATCTTCGGGTTGCTGACGCCCTTGTCCTTGAGGGCCTGCCCGATGTACCGGCCGGCCGAAACGCCCATGCCGTAGTTGTCGCCGCCGATGTACGTCCGGTAGCTCAGCGGCGAGGAGAACACCCGGTCCACGTTGACGACGACGATGCCGGCGTCCGTGGCCTTCTGGGCGACGTCGGTCATCTGCGCGCCGTCGAACGGCAGCAGCACGATGGCGTCAACCTTCTGGTTGATGAAGGTCTCGACCTGGGAGATCTGCTGGTTCACGTCGTTGGTGCCCTCGACGATGCTGACCTGCAGGTCCTTCATGCTGCTGCTGACCTTCTTCACGTTGTCCGTGATAGCGGCCATCCAGCCGTGGTCGGCGGCCGGCGCCGAGAAACCGATCTTGACCATCTTGCCCTCCGGATTGCTGGCTGAACTGGTGAGTGCGCTGGATTCGACGGCGGAGGTGACCGCCGAGCTGGAGCTGGAACCGGATGCAGCCGTGGTGGCGCCGCTGCTGCTGGCGCTGCTCGACGAGCTGCTGTCGGCCGCCGGGGTGTTCGACGTGCAGGCGGCGAGGATGGCGGACGTGGCGGCGGCGAGGCCGCCGACCAGGAACGTACGGCGTCCCAGGCTGTGGACGAGGTCCGGTCCGGGGTCACCGTTGACTTCGGGGGGCATGTGGTCTCCCTGTCGGTGGATGCGGGTCGCCGGGCCGCTGGTCGGTGGCGAGGTGGGTGCGGGCGGTGCGGCCGGGGGAGCGGTGCTCTCCCGGTGGGTGAGGCGGATGGGGCGGACGTACCGGCGGCGTCGCGGCGGACCGCGACCCGGACGGCGTGCGGGGACGGCTGTTCCGGGGCGGCGGCACGGAGCGGCGCCCGTCCGGACACCGCCCCGGCCGCCGTCAGCGTCGGAGCTCGGTGCGGGCGGCCCGTTGCTGCAGCAGGACGGCGATGACGATGATCGCCCCGCGGGCGATGGCCTGGGTGGAGGTGTCGAGGTTGTTGAGCGTGAAGACGTTGTTCAGCACGGAGAAGATCAGGACGCCGATGATGGTGCCGACGATGGTGCCCCGACCGCCGGTGAGCAGGGTGCCGCCGATGACGACCGCGGCGATGGAGTCCAGCTCGTACCCCAGGCCGAGGTTCGACGACCCGGAGTTGGTCCGGGCGGAGATCAGCACCGCCGCGATGCCGCAGCACAGGCCCATCAGCACGTACAGCAGCATGGTGTGGCGGCGGACGTCGATACCGGCCAGGCGCGCGGCCTCCGGGTTGCCGCCGACCGCGTAGGTGCGCCGGCCGAAGGTGGTGCGGTTCAGCGCGATCCAGCCGACGGCGGCCACCAGCACGAAGACGATGACCTGGGTCGGGATGCCCAGGACGCTGCCGGTGAAGAAGTCCCGGTAGCCGGTGTCCCGGATGACCTGCGTCTTCTTCTGCGAGATGACCTCGGCCAGACCCTTGGCGGCGGCCATGGTGGCCAGCGTCATGATGAACGGCACGATCGGTCCGTAGGCGATGAAGATCCCGTTCACCAGGCCGGATCCCATCCCGACCAGCACCGCCACCAGGACGATGAGCCACCACGTCGACTTGCCGGCCATCTCCTGGGTCGCGACCGTCGTCGACCACACCGTGCACAGGGCGACGAGCGAGCCGACCGAGAGGTCGATGCCGCCACCGATGATCACGAACGTCATGCCGATCGACAGCACGCCGGTGACCACCGCCAGGGTCAGCACGGTGCGCAGGTTCGACCCGGTGGCGAAGCGGTCGCCGGCCGTGACCATGCCGATGACGACGAGCACCACGAGTGCGATGACCAGCCCGACGTGCCGGCCGACCGGGCTGGACAGGAACGACCGGCGCGCCCCCTGCCGGGGTTCCGGTGGGGAGCCGATGCCGCCGGCCGCCACCTCCTCGGCGGTGACCGTGGCGGTGTCGCCCCTGCCGGGCGGGGTGGGTGTGATACTCACGCTGCCTGTCCTCTCATCACCAGGTCCAGCACGCCCTGCTCGTCGATGCCGGCGGCGTCCCCGGAGTACACGACTCGTCCTTCGGTCATCACCAGTACGCGGTCGGACAGCCCGAGCACCTCTTCGATCTCGCTCGAGACGACCACCACGGCCAACCCCGAATCGGCCAGCGACCGGATGACGGAGTAGATCTCGGCCCGCGCGCCGACGTCCACGCCGCGGGTGGGCTCGTCCAGCAGCAGCACCCGGCAGCCCTTGAGCAGCCAGCGCGCCAGCACGACCTTCTGCTGGTTGCCGCCGGACAGCGTCCGGACGACGCGGTCCACGTCGTCCGGACGGACCTCCAGCTCCCTGGTGCGCTCCTGGGCGGCCGCGCGCTCGGCTCCGCGCCGCAGGAACCCGCCCACCGCGAACCGGCGCATCGAGGACACCGAGACGTTCTGGTACACCGGCTCCATCAGCAGCAGGCCCTGGGCCTTGCGCTCCTCCGGGCAGAGCCCGATGCCCGCGGCCACGGCCGCGTTCACCGACCGGTGCACCGGCTTGCCGTCCACCGTCACGGTTCCCGCGTCGGCGCGGCGGGCTCCGTAGACCGTCTCCAGCACCTCGCTGCGGCCGGCACCGACCAGCCCGGCGAGACCGACGATCTCACCGGCCCGGACTCGGAATCCGATGTCGGCGAACTCGCCGCGGCGGGTGAGGCCGTCGACCGTGAGCACGTCCGCCGCGTCGGACGGCACGCCGGGCCGCTCGGGGAACACGTAGGTGATGGACCGACCGGTCATCAGCTCGATCAGGTCGCGGGTCGGCGTGTCGGCGGGCAGGTTGGTGCCGACCGTGCGGCCGTCCTTGAGGACGGTGATCCGGTCGCCGATCCGCCGGATCTCGTCCAGCCGGTGGGAGATGTAGACCACCGCGACGCCGTCCCGCCGGAGCTCGCCGACCAGCCGGAACAGGTTCTCGACGCCGTCCGGGTCCAGCACCGCCGACGGCTCGTCCATGATGATCAGCTGCACGTCGTGGGACAGCGCCCTGGCCATCGAGACGATCTGCTTCTGCGCGGCCGACAGGGTCCGCACCTCGTCGGACGGGCGGATCTCGGGGTGGCCCAGCCGGTTCAAGAGCTCCCGGGTGCGCCGGCGCATCGACTGGCGCTGCGAGAACCCGCCCGTGCTGAGCTCGTGCCCCAGGAAGATGTTCTCGGCCACCGACAGCCCGTCGACCAGGTCGAGCTCCTGGTAGATGGTGGCGATGCCGTGGCGGACCGCGGCCAGCGGCGTGGCCAGCACGACGGGTTCGCCCTGCCAGCGGATCTCGCCCTCGTCGGGGCGGTGCGCCCCGGCCAGCACCTTGATCAGCGTGGACTTGCCGGCGCCGTTCTGGCCCAGCAGGCAGTGCACCTCGCCGGCCCGCACCTCGAGGTCGACACCGTCCAGCGCGCGGACGCCCGGGAACACCTTGACGATGCCGCGCATGTCCAGCAGCGGTCGGAGCGACTGCTCTCCGGCCGGCGCCGTGCTCGGCTCCGGCCCGCCGGTCGCGGTGTCGACCGGCGACTGCTTCCGCAGTTGCGGCCCGCCGGCTGTGCGCCCGGCCGGCTCGCCGGCTGTGCCGTCGCGGGGTTCCACGGGATGGCTCACTCCTGCTCCTGGGTGCCGAAGGCGAGATCACTGGCCAGGACCGCGGCACCGACGACGCCGGTGCGGGGTCCGAGCTCGGACATGACGATGGGCATGTTGCCGGTGGCCAGCGACAGCGACCGGCGGTAGACGACGCTGCGGATCTCCGCCAGCAGCACATGGCCGAGACCGGCCAGTCCGCCGCCGATCACTATCATCGACGGGTTGAGGAAGCTGACCAGACCGGCCAGCACCGACCCGACGCGACGGCCCCCCGAACGGACCAGGTTCAGGCACGCCGGATCCCCGTCGACCGCGCCGGCAGCGACGTCCTCGGCCGTCAGTTCCGGTCGGTGCGGCAGCCGCTCGGCCAGGAACGACGACTTCCCCGAGCGGGCGAGGGCCGTGGCGTCCCGGGCGAGCGCGGTCCCGCCGAAGAGCGACTCCAGGCACCCGACGTTGCCGCAGGCGCACACCGGGCCGCGGTCGTCCACCCACATGTGCCCGATGTCGCCCGCGCACCCGTCGGTCCCGCGGTAGACGTCGCCGTCGAGGAAGATGCCGCACCCGATGCCGGATCCCAGCTTGAGGAACAGGTAGTCGTCGACGGACCGGGCCACGCCGCCGTAGCGCTCGCCGACAGCCATGATGTTGACGTCGTTGTCGACGACGACGGGACACCCGTGCTCGCGGGCGAGTGCGTCGCGGACCGGGAAGCGGTCCCAGCCCGGCATGATCGGCGGCGAGACCGGGATCCCGTCCCGGAAGCTGACCGGGCCGGGCAGCCCGATGCCCACCGCGGTCAACTGCTCGAAGGCGCCGTCCACCTGCAGCTTGGCCAGGATCTCGTTCACCCGGTGCAGGGTCCGGCGCGGGCCGAGGCGGACGTCCGCCGGTTCGCTCACGGCGGCGACGGGGTGCAGCGAGCCGTCGGTGACCTCGAGGTCGATCGACGAGACACCGATGTCGACGGCGGCGAAGCGGATGTCGGGGTGCAGTTCGATGAGCGTCGACCGCCGACCGCCGCGGGACGACGCGAACCCGGCTTCCCGGACCAGGTTGGACCTGACCAGTTGGTCCAGCTCGGCCAGCACCCGTCCGCGGTTCATGCCCAGGACGTCGGCGAGCTCGGCGCGGGACCGGGGACCCTGGTCCCGCAGGTGCGCGAGCAACCGATGACGATGACCGGCGGGCATCGCATCGAGCATCGGCGCTCCTCGGGGACTGTGGACCGGCTGTGGTCCTGGAGGGACGGTAGCGGCCGGCTTTCGCAGACACAAGACGAAAGTTTCGTTTCTTGTCGACGGAAGACCGATCGACAACGGACGCGGCAGGCCGCCCAGCCCACCGCCGCTCAACGCGTTGACCTGCAACAATGATCATGAGTGTGGCCCGAGTCACGAACCGGTAACGATCGGGGCTCGGTTCTGGTCTGCCGGCACCTTCACTCTCTAGCGTGCGAAAGGCCAGGCGATCCGGACGTCCCGAGCGTCGGCTCGACGCGATCACGGTGCCGCGTCACCCGGATCCGCACCCCTGGCGGGACAGTGCGGCGTCGTCTCGCCGAGGCGACGACTCCCCAACTCCTCCCTGGAGCGCTCCATGTGCCAGTCCTGCAGCATCATGCCCACGCCTGCCCAGGCCACCCAGCTGAACAGGAGGCGGATGCTGGGCGTCGGCGCCGCGGTCGGCCTGGCCGGCGCCGCCGCGCTCACCGTCGGCAGCGGCTCGGCCGCCGCGGCGGCTCCGGCCGCCACCGGCGCGCAGGCTGCGGGCCGCCCGGCCGCGCACTGCCACCGCCGGGTGCCGACCGACAACATCAGCATCCAGCTGTACACCCTGCGGGACCTGCTGGCGAAGGACCTGGACGGAACCCTGGCCGGCCTGGCGAAGATCGGGTTCAAGAAGGTCGAGAACGCCGGCTACCAGGGCCTGACCGCCAAGCAGTTCCGCGCGGCCCTAGACCGGCACGGGTTGCGGTCGACGTCCGGGCACAACGCCTCGATCACCGCGCCGTTCGACGCGTCGGCGTTCGCCCAGGTGCTGCACGACGCGCGCGTCGTCGGGCAGAGCTACATCGACCAGTCCGTCGTGGGCGTCACCGGTTTCACCGCCGACGGGGTGCAGTACCTGCAGACCAAGGCCGAATGGCAGCAGCTGTGCGAGGCGCTGAACCGGGCCGGCCAGGCGGCGCACCGCGCCGGCCTGAAGTTCGGCCTGCACAACCACTTCTGGGAGTTCCTGCCGCTCAAGGACACGCCCCTGGTCGGTTCGGACATCTTGATTGCCGAGCTGGACCCGCGGTACGTGCACTTCGAGGTCGACATCTTCTGGGCGCACTACGGGCACCACGATCCTGCCCAGCTGGTCACCTTCCTGCAGAACCGGCTGCCGCAGTTCCATGTCAAGGACATGAGGTTGCTCAACGGCGAGCCGGCCCCGTCCTCGCTGCTGCAGACCTTCACCTGGACCGACCCGGGCAAGGGCATCATCGACTTCGCGCGCGTCTTCGCGGCCAAGACGGCCAGCCCCACGGTGACCGAGTACATCATCGAGCGCGACGACGCCGGCGCCGCCGCCCTGACCACCGCCAAGGTCGGGTTCGACTTCCTCAAGAACATCCGTTTCTGACCGGAGCGGAACCGCGACGCGGCCCGGCGGGCGAGGGGCCGCCGGGCCGTGTCGCTGCACGCCGGTCGGTGCCGCTCGGTGCCGCCCGGTGTGCCGCTCCGTCCCACCGGCCACGGCGCCGGCTCGCGTGCAGCGGGCCGGCGCCGTCGGCGTGCCGGGACGGGGCGTCGGGCTCGACCCGGCCTCCGGCGCCGCGCCGCCCTGTAGCTTGCTCTGTCGAAGGGTCTCGGCGAGGTGGGTGCCGCAGCGGCAGGTGTCGGAGGAGGTGCACCTCGATGGTCTCCCAACCGGTCACGATCTACGAGGTCGCCGAGCGGGCGCAGGTCAGCATCTCGACCGTGTCCAACGTCCTGAACAAGCCGGACAAGGTCAGTGCCGCGACGCGCGCACGCGTGCTGGCCGCGGCCGACGCGCTCGGATTCGTCCCCAAGGCGCAGGCCGTGAGCCTGGCACGCAAGGGCACGGGGCGCATCGGCGTCATGGCGCCCTTCACCTCCTACGGTTCGTACCTGCGACGGCTGTCCGGCCTGCTCGAGGCCGCCGCCGACAGCGGGTTGGACGTCCTGGTCTTCGACCACGAGTCGGCTGCCGTGGCGACGTCCCCGGAGCTGGCCAGCATGCCGATCCACGGCCGGTTGGACGGATTGATCGTCATGGGCCTGGAGATCGAGGAGGGGATCGCCCGGCGCCTGCACAAGCGGGGGCTGGCCACGGTGGCCGTCGACGCCGACAGCGACGTGTTCAGCCGGGTTCTCATCGACGACGTGGACGGCGGACGGCTGGCCGCCCGGCACCTGGTGGAGCGAGGCCACACCCGCCTGGGATACCTGCTGGAGCGGCAGGTGTCCGACTACGAGTCCCAGGCGGTCAAGCGGCTCACCGGGTTCCTCGAGATCGCCGACCGCGCGGGCCTGCCGCAGGTCCAGGTCGAGATCTGTGACAGCTCCATCGCTGCCGCCCGCGCGGCCGCCGGCGCGTTCCTCGACGGCGACACCCGCCCGACGGCGATCATGGCGCACCACGACACCCTGGCGGTGGGCGTCCTGCTGGCCGCCCGCGATCGCGGTCTGAGGGTTCCGGAGGACGTCGCCGTCATGGGCTTCGACGACGGCGACGTGGCGGCAGCCGCGGACCTGACGACGGTGCGGCAACCGTTCGAGGAGTCCGGGGCGGCCGCGCTCCGGATCCTCCGCGGGCAGCTCGACGGCGGCTCGCTGCGGTCGACGACGATGTTGGACGTGCAGCTCGTGCGGCGCTCGACCACCTGACACCGCCTGTCCGGGATGGCCTTTGCTCGTGCGGTCCGTCGATAAAAGTGCTTCGACAAAACCCCTTGACACGTGCCTCCGCCGCCCGGTTGACTGGATCGGCCGGCACCGGGGACGGACGTCGGCGCGACCGCGGACCCGCCGGGACCGTCACCGTCGCGAGCACCGCCCGCGCACCTGTGCCTGCCGTCCGAGGAGGGACGAGACCGTGGTCCTGGACGACGAAGTCCGCGCCTTCCTCGACGACAAGCCCGACTCGGGCCACCCGGACCGGACCGTGGCGCAGCGCAGGACCGCGATCCGGTCCGCCGGCGACGAGCTGTTCCGCCGCCACGGACGGGCCGGTGAGGACGTCCACTCCGTCGCCGACGTCGCGGTCCCGACCGGGACCGTTCCGCTGCGGGTCCGGGTGTACCGACCGTCGTCCGCCACCGGGCTCCCGGTGCACGTCTTCCTCCATGGCGGCGGGTTCTGGCTCGGCTCGGTCGACGAACCGGTCAACGACGCGCTGTGCCGCACCCGCGCTCGGGCCGCCGACTGCGTGGTAGTGGCGGTCGACTACCGCCTGGCGCCCGAGCACCCGTTCCCGACAGCGGTCGAGGACTGCTACGCAGGACTGCTGTGGGCGGTGGAGCACGCGCACGAGTGGGGTGGCGACCCGGAACGGTCGACCATCGGCGGGGTCTCGGCCGGCGCGAACCTGGCCGCCGCCGTCGTGCTGGCCTGCCGGGACCGCGGCGGCCCCACCGTCGACCTGCAGCTGCTCGAGGTGCCCGTGCTGGACCTGTCCCTGCAGACCATGCGCACGTCGGGGGTCGGTGACGACTTCGGCATCACCGTGGCCGAGATGCAGTGGTGTGCGGAGCTCTACCTCGCCGGCCCGGCGGAAGCGCTGCAGCCGTTGGCGTCGCCGCTGCTGGCCGGGGATCTGACCGGCCTCCCGCCGGCGCACATCATGACGGCCGAGCACGACCCGCTCCGCCTCGACGGCCACCGGTACGCGGCGAGGTTGCGCGAGGCCGGCGTCGAGGTGACCGCGACCGAGTACCCCGGCGCGGTCCACGGGTCCCTGGCCTTGACCGGCCGGTGGCCACCGGCCCGGCGGTGGCAGCAGGACGCCGCCGACGCCCTCCGTCGCGCCTGCCACCGGTGAGCCGCCGGATGGCACCGGCCGACCGCCCCGGACCGCGATGACCGCACCAGAACCGTCGCACCACCACCCGGACCGGAGCCGCCGTCGGGCGGCGGCCGGTGTTCTCGCCAAAGGAGGCGTCCCGATGTTCCCAGCAGTGCCGCTCTTCTCGCGCCGCGGCCGACGAGGTGCCGCAGTGACGGCCGTGCTCCTGGGCGGCGTGCTGGCCGCCTCGGCGTGCAGCCCGCCGGGCGGGTCCTCGGCCACATCCTCCAGCACCGCGTCGACCGAGGCATCCAGCTCGGCCGGGGCCGGGACCGGCACGGCCTCCGGGTCCGGCACGGCGTCGGGGACCGGCACGGCCTCCGGGTCCGGCACGGCCTCGGGGTCCGGCACGGTGTCCGGGTCGGCCGGCACGTCCTCGGGCGGGGGATCGTCCTCGGCGGCCGCGACCCCGGGTTGCGGGTCGGACCCGGTGGAGATGACCGGCTACTTCGAGACCGGGTTCCCGCTGCCCAAGGCGCTCACCGACGAGTTCACCAAGCAGTTCCCGAACGTCACGTGGAAGATCCGCGAGGACCAGTTCGCGGTCATCACGCAGAACGCGCCGCGGGTCCTCGCGGACGACCCGCCGGACCTGATGCGCCTCCCGCAGATGTCCGAGCTGGTCAAGGACGGGCTGCTCAAGAACCTGGACAGCTACGCCACCGCCTACGGCTGGGACAAGTGGCCCGCCTCGCAGCTGGAGCAGCTGCGGGTGGACGACAAGGGCCAGCGCGGCACCGGGCCGCTGTACGCGATGGGCCTGAACTTCAGCCTGACCGGCATCTTCTACAACAAGAAGCTTGCCCAGCAGGTCGGGATGACGGCCGAGCCGACCACGCTCGCCGAGCTCGACGCCGTGCTCGCCAAGGCCAAGCAGGCCGGGGTCACCCCGATCGCGCAGTTCAACGGCGGCGCGACGGGCGGCCTGGCCTTCCCGCTGCAGAACCTGATGGCCGCCTACGGACCGGCGGCACCGATCAACGACTGGATCTTCCAGAAGTCCGGCGCCACCATCGACACGCCGACCAACGTGCAGGCCGCCCAGCACCTGCAGCAGTGGATCAAGAGCGGCTACTTCGCGCCGGACGTCAACTCGTTCGACTACGCCGCGATGATGAGCCGCTTCATCGGCGGACAGAGCCTGTTCATCTTCGACGGTGACTGGGAGTCGGGCAATCTCGACAAGCAGATGGCCGGCAACGCCGGGTTCTTCCTCATGCCGCCGGCCCAGGCGGGCGGCAAGCAGGCCGCGATGTCCGCGCCGCTGACCTTCGGCATCGCCGCGACGGCCAAGCACGCCGACTGTGCGGCGTTCTTCCTGAACTGGGTGGCGACCAACCAGAAGGCCCGGGAGATCGACGTGACCGTCGGGGGTTCCCACCCGATGGGACCGGCCGACGCCTACATGCCGCCGGCGAAGCAGGGCACCGTCACGGCGACGACCTTGGCCGCCGGCGCCAAGATCGGTCAGGACAACGGAGCGATGGACTTCATCGCCAACGCCACCGGTTCGATCTACGCCAAGAGCTGGACCCCCGAGCTGCAGAAGCTGGTGGCCGGTCAGGAGAGCGCCGAGAACATGCTCAAGAAGGTGCAGAGCGACTACGAGAGCCAAATCGGGGGCTGACCGGCCATGGCAAGCCCGTTGACCCGTCCGGCAGCCGCTGCCTCCTCGACCGCCACGGGCGAGCCACCGACCGTCGC
>NZ_BMNA01000002.1:0-304863 GCF_014646215.1 Nakamurella endophytica | reverse complement strand
TGCGGCGCCCGGGGCGCCGGGCCTGGTACGGCTGGTTGTTCGCCGCTCCGGCCCTGCTGTTCTACGCCGTCTTCGTCCTGCGGCCGCTGTTCCTGACGATCCAGTTCTCGCTCTACAAGTGGAACGGCATCGGCCCGTCCACCTGGGTGGGTCTGTCGAACTACGGCAAGATCTTCAGTGATCCCGATCTCTACGTGACGATCCTGCACGCCTTCGAGCTGATCATCTACTTCTCGCTGGTACCGGTGGTCCTGGGACTGGTGGTCGCGTCCGCGATCCGGCGGATCTCGCAGAGCCGCATGGCGGTCGTCTCACGGACGGTGCTGTTCCTGCCGCAAGTCATCCCGCTGGTCGCCGCGGGCATCACCTGGACCTGGCTGTTCTCCACGACCGGCCTGGTCAACCAGCTGCTGTCGGCGATCGGCCTGCGCGGAGTCACCCGCGCCTGGCTCGGCGACTTCGACACCGCCCTTCCTGCCGTCGGTGTCATCGGCGCCTGGGTGCAGATCGGGCTGTGCACACTGCTGCTCCTGGCGGGGATGAGCAAGATCGATCCGGCACTGTACGAGTCGGCCCGCATGGACGGCGCCGGCCCGGTGCGGGAGTTCCGGTCGATCACCGTCCCGGCGCTGCGGCAGGAGATCGGCGTCTGCGTCACCGTCACCGTGATCTCGGCGCTGGCCAGCTTCGACATCATCTACATCTCGACACAGGGCGGACCCGGCAACTCGACCATGGTGCCCGGCCTGGAGATCTTCTATCTCGCCTTCTCCGACCGGCAGGTCGGCGTCGCGTCCGCGCTGGCCGTGGCGCTCATGGTGCTCGTGCTGGTCGTCATCCTGCCCATCCAGTGGCTCACCAGGGAGCAGTCGTGATCACCAGCCGACGGGAGTCGCTCCTCGGGCGGGTCCTGCTGATCCTGCTGATGGTGGTGACGCTGCTGCCGTTCGTGACCCTCTTCGTCACCGCCCTGCATCCGTCAGGGACGTACCCGTCCGGGCTGTCGTGGCCGAGCAGCCCGCAGTGGGGCAACTTCGGCCGGGCCTTCACCGCCGCGAACATGGGGCAGCTGCTCTGGTCGAGCGTGCTGATCGTGGCCGGGGTGGTGCCGATCTCGCTGCTGCTGGGCACGATGGCGGGCTTCGCGTTCGGACACCTGCGGATGCCCGGGCACCGGATCGTCTACCTGGTCGTCGTCCTCGGGCTGACCCTCCCGTTCGAGGGCGTGATCACGCCGCTGTACTACCAGGTCCGGGACTTCGGGCTGCTCAACACCCGGTGGGCGATCATCCTGCCGCTCATCGGACTGTTCATGCCGTTCTCGGTGCTGTGGATGCGGGCGCACTTCGTCGGGATGCCGGGAGACCTGTCGGAGGCCGCGCAGGTCGACGGTGCCAACACCTGGCAGTTGTTCGTCCGGATCCACGTCCCGCTGGCCAGGCCGGCCGTCTCGTCGCTGGCCATCCTGCTGTTCCTGTGGACCTGGAACCAGTTCCTGCTGGCCATCGTGCTCGTCGACGACCCCGCCAAGCGGACGATGGCCGGGGCACTCGGCGCGTTCCAGGGACAGTGGGGGACCGACATCCCCCTGCTGTGCGCAGGTTCGCTGCTCATCCTCACGCCGACCCTCGTCGTGTTCCTGATCTTCCAGCGGCGCTTCGTCGCGGCCCTGCTGCAGGGCTCCGTCAAGGGCTGACGACCGGCCCCGCCGGCACCTGCTCCGCGGCACGCACCTCGCTCCGGGCCGCCCGCCGCAGGACCTCGGTCTCCGGGTCCCGCGGGCGGTCCCGCCGGCGCGTCCGCTCCCTTCCCACCGACCCGGAACGAGGTCCCGTGCGTCCACTGCCGCGCCTGAGCGACGACCAGCAGACGGTCCTCCGCTACACCCGTCCCGGGCAGTGGCCCTTCCTGGCGCGCAATCCGGTGCTACCGGCGGCCGAGACACGGCTGCTGGCTGACAGCCTCGGCTGCACCGCCGCCGACGTCGGCGCCGCCCACCACGAGCAGCGGGAGACCGTGCGGCGGGCCGCCGCCGAAGAACTGACCGATGCAGGCACCCGGCGCCTCGTCGAGCACCTGCCCCTGGGCGACGGCGACCGCGTCGTCGCCGTCGGCGACTCGGTCACCGCGGACCGGCTCGGCTGGTTCGAGATGCTGTCGGCAGCGTTGTCGCTGGCCGGACCCATCCCGGTCGCCACCGAGAACCTGGCCCTCAGCGGCAGTACCACGGCGGACGCGATCGAGCGGTTCGACCTGCTGGAGGCGGCGCGGCCCACCCGGGTGCTGCTGATGCTCGGCACGAACGACGCCCGATCCCACGGGCGGCGCACGGATCACACCATGATCTCGCCGGACGAGACCCGGCGGAATCTCCTCGCGCTGCTGGACATGGTCCGGGCGGACCTGGGCGCCGAGGTGACGGTGCTCACCCCGCCCGCGGCGCTGCAGGGCCGCATCGACAGGTTCTTCCGGGAGCTGCCCTTACGGTGGCGGGCCGCCGACATCGCCGAGGTCGCCGACACGGTCCGCCGCGTCGATCCGGACGCGTTGGACGTCCACGCGGCCATGGCGGGGGAGCAGCTCGGCGACCTGCTGGAGAGCGACGGCATCCATCCCAGCGTCGCGGGGCAGCGGGTGATCTTCCGCACCGTCCTGCGTGGCCTGGCCACGCAGCCCAGCAGGACG
The DNA here is from genome assembly GCF_014646215.1 of Nakamurella endophytica. Classification (GTDB taxonomy): domain Bacteria; phylum Actinomycetota; class Actinomycetes; order Mycobacteriales; family Nakamurellaceae; genus Nakamurella; species Nakamurella endophytica. The sequence goes on along the minus strand of NZ_BMNA01000002.1, from coordinate 302,178 downwards.
GCGCGCGCCGGCGGCGGCCACCTGTCCTGACCTCGGAGGTCGTCGACAGCGTGGCGGCTCGGGCTCGTCAGCCTTCGACGGACGGATCGTCGAGGCCGTCCTGGAACCGGTCGACGCCGGACCGGTGCTCGCGGCGGCGCCGACGCTCGGGCACGCGCGGTTCGAGACGGTCGCCGCGGCCGGACTCCGGTCTGCTGCAGCGGTGCTCGGTCACCGGCGGCCGTGCCGTCGAGCAGGGCGCGCCCCGCTGCACCGGTGCCGGCCGCAACCTGGATGAAGTTGCCAGTACCGGGTCGGGACACATCGGACCACGATGACGCTGAAGCAGCCGGTCGCCCTGCAGGACCGGGCCCGGCGAGCCACCCCGTCGACCCGGCGTCGACCGCCGGACCACCGCCTGCCCTGCCGACCTGCGCCGACCTGCGCCGACCTGCGCCGACATTCCGGACCCCAGGAGTCGTCATGACCGCACCGACCACCGGCACCGTGCACCGCAGCGACCACCTCGTGGTGGACCGATCCGGGTCGACGCTGGTCGTCCATCTGGCGCCGGGCCGCTGGCGGAGTTCCGACTTCCGTTGCAGGACGAGCTGTTCTCCTACTTGGACAGCATCCACGACGATCCCTCGATCCGCTGCGTCGTTCTGACCGGCACCCATCCGCACCGGTTCATCAGCCATGCCGCCATCGACTGGCTGCAGGAGGGCGGTGAGGACAGTCCCGTGACGGGGCGTGTCGGCGCGTCCGCGTTGGCGACCGCGGCGGGGATCGGTCGGTCGTCGGCGCTGCGGCCGGCCATCCGGCGCACGCCGCTGTGGGGCGCCACCGAGTTGGACGAGCTGCACGAGATGCTGTTGCGGATGAACGACAGCGGGATCGTGTTCGTCGCGGCGTTGAACGGCTCGGCCCTGGGTGTCGGGGCGGAGCTGGCGTGGGCGCGCGACCTGCGGGTGATGGTCGACGACGAGGACTGCTTCATCGGCCAGCCGGAGCCGCCATGCGTCGAAGGTATTGCGCAGCAACGTCTGTCGGTAGCTGGGAACAATTGCCAGGATCCGGCCCCGCGCACGGGCGCCGCGGAGCTACGCCCCGGGAGGACCGGGAACGAGGATCGCGGCGACGAGGGTGTCTCCGACCCAGCGCTCGAATTGCTCCAGCGAGTATCCCCGCGCGTGCACGAGTGTGTCGTAGGAGGTGGGACTCGCGATGACCAGCAGCGTGTCGACTGCGCCGTCACCCGTGAGACCGGGCCGTAGTGCAGCATCGTCCATGCCCTCGAGCAGGCCGGCCAGGCTTCGGCGCCGCAGCTGCTCGAGCTCGGCGTGGTCCTGTCGGACGCCCGGGTCGACCGCAGCACCGTCGCGCGACAACCGCCAGGCCAGGTCCATGCGCTCGGCGACATCACTGAATATGCGCGCGATCTGACGCATCCGAGCGTGCGGATCGGTCCTGGCCTCCTCGTCCAGGAGGTCCTGTAGGTGCGACACCCACGTCCCATCGGTGACGGCTGTCGACGAACCGGTCATCGTGTGCTCCACGTAAGCCCGCAAGAGGCGACGCTTGCTACCCCAGGCCGTGTACAGCGTGCGCAGCGACACCCCGGCACGCTCGGCGATGGCGTTCACCGTGGTGCCTGCATACCCGCACTCGGCGAACACCTCGGCGGCGCCCAGGACGAGGCGCTGCCGCGACCGTTGCCGGATCGCATCTCCTGCCCGCTGCTGGCGGGACTGCGGCGGGACCGGCGATCCGTTCGACGGAACTCTGTCCACAACCCGATTGTATCTGTACAGTCCGACTATGAGTCATAGTGGCATGGCACAGCGAGTCGCCGCGTCGATGCGCCGCACCGACAGCTCCTGGTCGCGTGCCCTGTCCGCTCTCGGTCGCCTCGTGCGGCCGCGGATCACGATCACGCCTCCGCCCGGTGGTACCACCGTGGACTGGAACGTCCCGGTGTCGGCACGCGACGGGACCGTCCTGCGTGTCAACGTGTTCCGTCCCGACGACGACGGTCGCCACCCCGTGCTGCTCTGTGCTCACCCCTACGGCAAGGACGACCTGCCGGTGCACCACCCGACGCGCCGCGGCTACCGACCGTCGCCGCAGTACCACCTCATGCGCAGTGCTCCTGTCACCCACTCGGCGTGGACGTCCTGGGAGAGCCCCGACCCCGCGTACTGGACCGCCCGGGGGTACGTCGTGGTCAACGCCGACCTCCGCGGCTGGGGCACGTCGGACGGGGTACCCGACGTGCTCTCCGACCAGGAGGGCCGGGACGTCCACGATCTGGTGGAGTGGGCCGCCGGGCAACCATGGTCGACCGGTCGGGTGGGGATGACCGGTGTGTCGTACCTGGCGATCAGCCAGTGGGCGGGCGCCGCGACCCGGCCGCCGCACCTGTCGGCCATCTGCCCGTGGGAGGGTTTCACCGACTTCTACCGCGACTTCGCCCGCCCGGGCGGGATTCTGGAAACCGGCTTCCTCACCGTCTGGGGCACGGTCACCAAGCGCCGCAGCGGCGGCAGCGTCGACCTCGTCACCCAGGCGCACGCCCGCGCCACCGCGGACGAGTGGTACGAGTCCCGCAACCGTGATCTCGAGGCGATCGACGTGCCGGCGCTGGTCTGCGGCAGCTTCTCCGACCACAACCTGCACTCCCGCGGCTCGTTCGAGGGGTTCCGGCGCATCGGCTCGAGCGAGAAGTGGCTGTACACGCACCGCGGCCCGAAGTGGGCGGTGTACTACGGGCACGACGCCCTCCGGGCCCAGGCCAGGTTCTTCGACCACTTCCTCGCCGGACACGACACCGGCATCCAGCACGAGCCGCCGGTGCGACTGGAGATCCGCGAGGACCGCGGCACGATCGCCGAGGTGCGTCACGTGGCGAGTTGGCCGCCACCCGGGACGCGATGGCTGACCCTGGTCGGCCGGGCCGGGGATCGCCCGGCGACCGGCACCCTGCAGGAGCCGGCCGGTGATCTCACCGGTCGGCAGGACGAGTGCGTGACCCTCCCGGCCAGGCGCGGAACGGCCTCGTTCACCTACCGGTTCGAGCGCGACACGGCAGTCGTCGGACCGATGGTCGCGACGGTGCACCTGTCCGTGGCCGGCGCACGCGACTTCCCGGTCCTGGTGGGGATCCGCAAGTTCCGGCACGGCCGCGAGGTTCCGTTCGAGGGTTCCTTCGGCTTCACCGGTGACCTGGTCACCCACGGCATGCTGCTCGCGTCCCACCGAGCGGTGGATCCGGAGCGGTCGCTGCCGTACCTGCCCTTCCACGCGCACACGGACCCGGAGCCGCTGGCCGAGGGCCAGCGAGTGCGCCTGCGGATCGGTCTGCTGCCGTCAGCGACCCTCTTCCGGGCCGGCGAGGAGCTGCGCATGGACGTGCGAGGACGCTGGTTCCACAGCCGCGATCCCCTGCACGGGCAGTTCCCGGCCGGATATCGCACTCGGGCGGCGGGCACCGCCACCCTGTACCTGGGAACCACCACCGACTGCACCTTGGAGATCCCCATCCTGCCTTCGGTGTAACAGTGGGGCCAGACCGCCGGCGCCCTGGTGCCGGCCCCGAGGCGGCCGCTGTACCGACGCTGACTCTGATCGGAATCGGCCGGGAGCTGCCCGGCCGCTGGCCGACCGGCCCCGTGCGACGGTGTGGTTCCCGGCATGCACGACGGTGTCGGTGGGCGCCGGCACCGCTGTCCTGATGCACCGTCAGCGACGCCCATCGAGCAGGTCGACGATCCATGATCGTTCCGTCGGTGTCCCCGCTGCAGTCGCTGTTGCAGTCACACCGTCGAGTCGTCGGACCAAGCCGGCGCACCGACCCGACGTGCAGCCGATCGACGCAGGGCAGCGTCCGGTGCGGTGACGTCCGGGCGCCGGTGGCAGGCATGGACGCACGACCCGTCTTCAGTGGGTTCCTTCGTCATCCGCACCAGGGTCATGCGGTATCGACGCTGAGGGACCGCACTCGTCAGCCGCGGGTGCTGGGCACTTGCGGGCTGCGGCGAATCGCGGCCCCGGGTCCCGCGACGAAGGTTTCGCGTCCCGGTGGGCTTCGCCAGCGAGCTGTACGCGGCCCCGGCACTGTCGGGGCCTCATGGGCCGTGCTGGCGGCGGGAATCGGCGGTCGTGGTCCGGCCACCGAGCGAGGTCCGGGCACCGTCCACGGCTCAGCCGCCCGGGTGCGGCGGCGCAGCGCGCGCCAGGCCCTTGACCAACTGCACGGTGCGGTAGCCGAGGAGCCGGGACACGAAGGGCGGAGGCGCGTCCAGGTGCCGGTACCCGCGGGACCGGTAGAACGACAACGCGTGCCGGTTCGACGCGACGACCTGCAGGACGACGAAGGCCAGACCGGCCGACCGTGCCTGGTCTTCGAGCCGGTCGAGCAGCACGGCTCCGAGGCCCTCGCCGCGCCGGCTCCGGTCGACGACGAGCGAATGCACCATGGCCTGGTCGACCGCGGGCGCCGGCGCGACGGTGACGGCGCCCCGGACGGCGCCGACGACCGTGCGCAGGCCGGCGAACGGCCCGAGCACCGCCGGAGCCTGGAGCAGGACCCGCGCCGGGGTCGACGGCCGCGGCCGCGCGGCCGTCGCAAGGGCGCCCATACCCACGACGTCGCCGTCGAGCTCGAGCACCGTCCGCCCGGTCCGCGGGGTCGCACGGACCAGGCGTCGGGCCAGCTCGAACCGGGACGCCGGCGGGCCGTGCAGCATCCCCGGCACCTCGACCTCGTAGCGCTGGACCAGCAGCCGTGCCGTCGCGTCGTCGTCGTCCGGACTGGCCGCGCGCAGCGTCACCGCGCCTCCTTCCCGGTCGGGTCCGCCGGCAGGAGATGCCCGGGCGCCGGGGACACGTCCGGGATCGGCGGCTTTGCGGACACCTCGCGGTCGAGCGACGGCGAGCCGCCTGCGCCCGGCCGAATGTCAAACCTCGGGGCCGTAGGCACCGAAACCGCGGCAGACGAGGCCGTCACGGAAGGTCAGGACCTCTGCCACCTGTTGCCGCCGCTCGTTGCGATAGTTGATCACCACGGTGTCGACCGAGACGCGGACGTCCTCGACCGTGAAATGGAGGTCGGGGAGGTGGGCGAGGCCCTTGCCCCAGTACGCCCGGAGGGCGTCCTTGCCGCGGACTTCGCCCGACGGCTCACCCATCAACTGCGCGATCCTCGGCGAGGCGAAGACGACGTCGTCGGTGTAGTGCTCGAGGATGCGCTCGAGATCGTGCGAGTTCCAGGCAGCGGCCCAGTCCTCGGAGAAGCGCTGCGCGAAACCGTGATCCATCTCGCGCACGCTACTCCGATCACGACGACACGCATGTTGGCCGCTGCCCTCTCGAGCAGTCCGTCAACCAGTGAGACCGTCGGCGGCCTAGTCCTCATGACCTCCGACGGTGCGCACCCCACGGTCGGCCGGGTGCGGATCGCCTGCCCTCCCGCGGCACGGGGTGGTCGGTCACGGACGGGGACTCGACGACGGACCCGTCGCGGGCACCGGCGGGCATCCGCAGCTGCGCCGCCGCAGGCCGGTCAGAGCCGCTGGGCGAAGTGGTAGGAGGTGATGTCCATGCGGTGGCGCAGGTAGAAGCGATGCGCAGCGTGCCGCTGGACACCCGAGTCGAGATCGATGACCTGGCAACCCAATGCACGCGCGCGCTGGCGCAGCGCCGTCATCAGCCGGCCGCCGACACCCGAGGACCGGGCGCTGCCGGTGGTGCCAAGGTCGTCGACGTACAGCTTGCGCACGGCGCTCGTCTGGGCGACCACCCGCCATCCAGCCACTCCGAGGCAGCGGTGGTCCTGGAACGCGGCGATGTAGCGCAGCCCTTGCGGCGCCGCCTCGGTCAGGATCCGGTCGAACAGCTCCGCCGTGAGGTGCGGACGCAGCTCTCGCAGCACGGGCAGCGCCTGCTCCCACCGGACATCGCCCGGTGGGAGGTCGTCGATCACCACGTCCATACTGTCCTCCTCTGCGGACATCGACAGCCTCGCCGTGTCCGGGTCGTGCCGAGCGGCTCCAGCCGCGGGGATTGCGACGGGGTGCGCGGTGGGTCAGACGCTTCCCTTGTGCTCGACGACGAGGACGCGGGCGACAGGTGCCGGATGGGCGACATGCTCGTCACCGGGTCCGGCGATGCAGATGCGGCCGGGGCGCAGGTGCTCGACGAGGACCTCGCCCGCCGGCCCGCGGTGGTGCATGTCGACGGCGCCGTCCAGCACGACGAAGACCTCGGCTCCGTCGTTGACATGCCAGACGTAGGGCTCGTCGGTCCAGTGCAGACGCACTGTCGCGTCCTGGATCTCGGCGAGTCCGAGGGCGTCCCAGGCCTGGTCGGCCGTGTATGCGGCGGCGTCGAGGAAGCGCACGAGCGTGTCCTTTCGCGGTGGTGGTCTGCAGGAGGCGGGGGGTCGGTGCGGACGGTGTCGACCGGCGTCGGCGATGGAGCACGCGCCGCCGGGGCCCGCTCGTCGCGGTCGACGTGGGCGTGCGGCGCCTGCTGCCATGCAGAGCGGCCGGGGCCCCGTACCGGAGTGGATGCACCCAGGACCGCGTCGGGGGGAGGGGGGACGGACACCGACGCGCTGTCGGGGCCGACGGACGTCGCGCACAGGGAGACGATGCCTGGACGGACACCTGCGCACAATCAAAGATTCGTCCCGGATCGGTAAGCAGCGCTGTATGGTCTCGGCGTGCTCGACCTCCAGCGGCTCCGGGTGCTCCGTGCAGTCGTCGCCGATGGCTCCATCCACGGCGCGGCCGCGAGCCTGGGGTACTCCGCCTCGGCGATCAGCCAGCAGATCAGCGCGCTGCAGAGGGCCACCGGCCTGGTGCTGATCGAGCGCAACGGCCGCGGCATCGCGCCGACGGCGGCGGCCAGGCGCCTCACCGACGAGGCCGGCCGGGTCTTCCAGAGCCTCGCCGAGCTCGACGGGCTCGTGGAGGACCTGCGTGCGGGCCGGACCGGCACCTTGACCGTCAGCTACTTCGCCTCCGCCGGTGCCACCTGGATCCCGCCGGCGATCGCCACCGTCGTGCGGGAGTTCCCCCGCCTGCGGTTGGACCTGCGACTCGTCGAGCGGGCGGAGACCCACGAGGCGGATGTCGAGATCTTCGTCGAGGGCCCGACACCGCCGGAATCCCGACCAGGGTACCGGGTCCGGCCGTTGGTCGAGGAGCCGTACCACGTGGTCGTCCGACGCGACAGCGCGTTCGGCGGCCACCGTCACGTCGCCCTCCGCGACCTCGCCGACCAGGCCTGGATCGACAACGACGTCGCCCACGGTCCGTGTCGACAGCTCATGCTCGACGCCTGCCAGGCGGCCGGCTTCACTCCCGCCTTCCGGGTCGAGACGCAGGACTACGCCAGCGCGATCCAATTCGTCGCACAGGGCCTCGGGATCACCGTGGTTCCCCGGCTGGGACTCGGCGCGCTTCCGGTCACGGTGGTCGCGATACCCGTGACGGACCCGGTCCCGGTGCGTCGGATATCCCTCGCCGTCCGGGCCGGATCGGCCGCCAACCCGGCGGCGAGTCGACTCGTCGAGCTGCTCACGGCCCAGGCGCGGACCGGCGACCTCTGACGATCGGCAGGCGTCGCACCCGGTGGCGGTGCACTCCGGCACTTGCCGGCTGCGTGCCGGGACCGCACGGTGGGCACCCGCCCGGGGACGCACCGTCGACGGCGGGTTCCGCGCAACCCTGCACGCGACGGTCCCGTCCTGGGTCTGTGGCACGGACGGGGCGGCGGTCGAGCCGCGCGGTGGCGGGCGCCCTGGTGCTGGCCGCGGCGTTGCTCGGCATCGGGTACGGCGCCCGCGGCGGTGCAGCGGCGACCGCGACACGCGGCGCTGCGAGCGGAATCGAGGGGTCCGCCACCGGCGGAGGCGCGGCCGGCTGGCGGTCGGGCCCGCGCCCCGACCTGCCCGAGGGCTCGCGTCTGGTCCGGGTCACCACCGCGGACGCCCGGTCACCGGTGTGGCCGCGGGGAGTGGACCCGTCGGATCCGACGGTGCAGTGGTCCGCTTCCGAGGACCTCGTGCAGGTGTCGTGGGGGATCGGGCCGGCGGGGCCGTCCCCGTCCGCCGCCTCCGGCGGGTGGATGCGACTGGGCGACCAGGGTTTCACCGTGACCACGTCCCGCACCGTCGCCGACGATCCCGACACCACCGATCCCCGGACCCGAGATGTCGACACCGAGGATCCGGACAACAGAGATCCGGACACCCGAGATCCGGACACCCGAGATCCGGACACCCGAGATCCGGACACCCGAGATCCGGACACTGCCGCCGACACGGTGCACGACGTCCCGGTGACCGTCGCCGGACGCGCCGCGACGCTGTCGGTCTCGGCGTCGCCCCCGTCGTCCGCCGGCGTGCGGTCGACGCAGTGGGTGTCCTGGGCCGCCGGCGACGGCCGGTGGGTGCACGCCTGGATCCCCGGGACGGACCGGGCCGCACTGCTGCGCTTCGCGGCGACGGTGGAGGACCGGGACACCGCGCTGCGGGCGCGGGTCACCGTCGGGCTGACCCTGCCGGGGTTGGACCGGCAGGTCACCGACTCGCTGGCCGCCGCCGCCACCCCGCTGTACCCGGCGGACGTGCGGCTGTGCCCCGCAGGTGGCGAGGACACCATGCCGTCCGCTGCGCGTGCGCGCCGATGCCTGACCGCTGCCCTGCTCCACGGGTCCGATCCGGGCCGGCTCGCGCTCTCCACCACCGGGCCGGTCACCGTCGAGCACCGGGCCGGCCTGGAGATCGAGACCTACCCGCAGGACCACCTGGCCTGGACGGCGGTGGCACCCCGGTCCGCAGTCGTCGTGCGCACGCCGGACCGCACCGCCGTGACGCCGGCGGAGCTGGCGACCATCGTGGCCTCGGTCCGGTACGACCCCGCACTGGCCGACTGAACGCGCCGGGGCCGCGTGCCGGCGGGACCGGTCCGCCGTCCGAAGCCCTGACCACAGGGCGGCGACGACGCTAGAGTGCCTCGATGGCATCGCCGGTCGCGGCCGGGCACCCGCCGCAGCAGATCCGCTTCTGCCGCGCGCCGGACGGCGTGCGGATCGCCTGGGCGGTGCACGGCTCAGGACCGCCCCTGCTGATCTCCACCTGCTGGCTCAGCCACCTGCAGTTCGACTGGGAGAGCCCGGTGTGGCGGCACTTCCTGGTGGATCTGGGCCGGTTCGCCACGGTCGTCCGCTTCGACGAGCGCGGCCACGGGCTCTCCGACTGGGACGTCACCGACCACAGCCTCGAGGCCCGCCTCGGGGACCTGCGAGCCGTCGCCGACGCCGCCGGGTTCGACCGGTTCGCGTTGATGGCGATGGCACAGGGCGGTCCCGTCGCCATCGCGTACGCCGCCGCCCATCCGGACCGGGTCACCCGGCTGCTGTTCTACGGCAGCTACTCGGATCCGCTCCGCGAGAGCACCCCGGAGGACCTGGAGCTGGAGGCGGCGTTCAGCCAGCTGATCCGGGCCGGCTGGGGGCGGGAGGACTCCACGTTCCGCCGGGTCTTCACCAGCCAGATGATCCCGGGTGCCACCGAGCAGCAGAAGACGTGGCTGGACGACCTCATGCGGCGGTCGGTGTCCGCCACGACCGCCCTGCTGGCCCGGGAGCAGCGGCTGCGCACGTCGGCCACGGACCTGCTGCCGTCGCTGTCGGTGCCGACCCTGGTGCTGCACGCCCGCGGCGACCGGATGAACGGGTTCGGCGACGGCCTGCACCTGGCCGGTGCGATCGCCGGTGCGCGCCTGGTCCCGCTGGAGAGCGACAACCACATCCTGCTGGCGGACGAGCCCGCCTGGCCGGTGTTCGTGGACGAGGTCCGGCGGTTCCTGCTCGCCGACGGCGCCGCGGGCGGGACGGTCCCGGGCGCGGACGCGCTGTCCGAACGCGAACGCGAGATCCTCGCCCTCGCCGCAAGAGGCAGGGACAACGCCGACATCGCCCGTGCCCTCACCCTGAGCGTGCGCACCGTCGAGCGGCACCTGCAGAACGCCTACCTCAAGCTCGACGTCCACGGCCGGTCGGCGCGCGCCGCGGCCGTGGCCCGGCTGCTCACCGGCGCCTGACTACGCGCCGGCCGCCACCGGCCGTCCCGCGGTTACGCGGTGGACCGGACGCGGCCCGCCGCCTGTGCTCCCTAGCGTCGGTACCACCACCGCACGTCGACCCGGGAGGACCGAGATGACCACCACTGCACTGGATCCGATCAAGCTCAAGCACCGCGCGATGTGGGCGATGGGCGACTACGACGCCTTGGCGACGGAGGTGATCCCGGAGCTGGGGACCACTCTCGTCGCCGCGGCCGGGGCCGCCGCCGGCCAGCGCGTCCTGGACGTCGCCGCCGGCTCCGGGAACGCCAGCCTGCCGGCGGCCGCCACGGGCGCCGCGGTGACTGCCAGCGACCTGTGCCCCGAGCTGGTCGCCATCGGCCGCCGGCGCAGCACCGAGCGAGGACTGCCGGTCGACTGGGCTGAGGCCGACGCCGAGCGCCTGCCGTACCCCGACGACGCCTTCGACACCGTGCTGTCCTGTGTCGGGGTGATGTTCGCCCCGTTTCACCAGCCGGTGGCGGACGAGCTGGTGCGCGTCACCCGCCCCGGCGGGACCATCGCGCTGGTCAACTGGACGCCGACGGGCTTCATCGGGCAGCTGTTCTCGACGATGAAGCAGTTCCTGCCGCCGCCGCCGGCCGGCGCGTCCCCGGGCCCGCTCTGGGGCGATCCGGTCCACGTGCGGGCCCTGTTCGGCGACCGGGTCACCGACGTGTCCGCCGAGAAGCGGCTGCTGCCGGTGCGCCGGTTCGCCGACGGCCCCGCGTTCCGGGACTTCTTCGCGCGCACCTACGGGCCGACCATCTCCGCGTACCGCGCGGTCGCGGACGACCCGGCCCGGACAGCCGAGCTGGACACCGCACTGGTCGACCTCGCGCGCCGCCACCAGCGGGCCGACGGGGCGATGGACTGGGAGTACCTGCTGTTCACCGCGCGCGTCGGCTGAGCCTGCTGCCCTGCCGCGCTGCCCGGCTCGGACGCCGGCACCGAGCCGACACCGAGCCGGCAGTGGTCAGCTCGCGGCGCCGTGCGGGTCCAGGCTGTTCAGCGTGGCGACGACGTCGTCGTAGTCGCCCCTGGCCTCGCCGTAGCGCAGGAACTTGACGTTCTCCACCTGGATCTCGGTGACATCCGGTCGCGTCGCGATGATGTCGAAGACCTCGTCGACGAACGCCTGCAGCGGCATCGCGGACTGGCTGTCGCGCTGGCCGGGCAGCAGATCGGTGCGGACCGACGGTGGTTCGAGCTCCACGACGCGCACGCCGGTACCGGCCAGCTGCAGGCGCAGGGACTCGCTGAGCATGTGGATGGCGGCCTTGGTGGCGTTGTAGCTCGGCGTGACCCGCAGCGGCGCGAAGGCCAGCCCCGACGACACCGTCATGATGGTGGCGTCCGGGCGGGTCCGCAGGTGCTCGATGAAGGCGGCGATGAGGCGGATCGGCCCGAGGAGGTTGGTGTTGACGGTCTCCTCGGCCGACGCCAGGAAGCCGTCCGGGGAGGTCCAGTCCTCGATCCGCATGATGCCCGCCATCGGCACCAGCACATCGAGGTCCGGGTGCTCGGCGAGCACCTGCTGCGCGGCCGTCCGGATGCTGTCCGGGTCGGTGGTGTCGATCCGCACGACGTGGATGCCGGGGTGCTCGGCGGTGATCCGCTCGAGCAGCTCGGTGCGCCGCCCGCCGACGATGACGGTGTTGCCCTCCGCCTGCAGGCGGAGGGCGAGCGCGAGGCCGATGCCGCTGGTCGCGCCGGGGATGAAGACGGTGTTGCCGGTGGTGTGCATGGCGCCGAGTCTGTCGACCTGCGCGGACGCCATCCAGGCCGCCGTGGTCGGGGGATCGGCGATCCCTGGATGGCGCCGGCGCCGCGAGGGGACACTGCAGCGGTGGATCGCGACGCCCTCGCCGACTTCCTGGTGCACCGCCGGAACGGACTGCAACCCGGCGACGTCGGGCTCGGCGCCGGGCCGCGCCGGCGCGCCGCCGGGCTGCGCCGGGAGGAGGTGGCCCAGCTGGCCGCCATGTCCACGGACTACTACACGCGCCTGGAGCAGCGCCGCGGCCCGCAGCCCAGCACGCAGATGCTCGCGTCGCTGGCCCGGGCGCTCCGGCTGACGGCCGAGGAGCGCGACTACCTGTTCCGGGTCGCCGGGCACAGCGCACCGGACCGGACCGGGCGGCCCGGCCACGTCGCGCCCGGGCTGCTGCGGGTACTCGACCGGCTCACCGACACGCCGGCGATGATCCTCTCCGCACTCGGCGAGGCCCTGGTGCAGAACGTCCCGGCCCGCGCGCTGTTCGGGGACGCCGGCCGGTGGACGGGGCTGATGCGCAGCGGCATCTACCGCTGGTTCGTCGACCCCGACGGGGAACGCGGGCTCTACCCGGAGCAGGACCGCGATCGGCAGAGCCGCGCCCAGGTGGCGTCCCTGCGCGCGGCCTACGGGGCGATGGGTCCGCGGTCGGCGGCCGGGGAGCTGGTCCGCGAGCTCTCCCGCCGCAGCCCGGAGTTCGTGCGGCTGTGGGAAGCCCAGGAGGTGGGTCGCCGCTTCGAGGACCACAAGGTCCTGGTGCATCCCGAGCTCGGTCCCATCGAGGTGGATTGCCAGGCTCTGTTCACCGAGGACGAGTCGCAGATCCTGCTGGTGCTGACCGCCGCGCCGCACACCGAGGACGCCGGCAAGCTGGCCCTGCTCAGCGTGCTGGGCACCGAGCGCTTTGCCGGCGCGTAGGTCGGGAGCCGGTTCCGCCAGGCCCTGGTGGTTTCGTGCAGTCGGGACCGAGCCCGCGTAGTCCACGCTGGTCGCGACGGACGGGTTCAGGACGGGAGCGGACATGCACAGCAGGCAGCACCGGACGCGGGTGGCCGGGACGGAGCCCGGACAGCGGCACCTGAACCGCCTGCAGACGACCGGGCGGGAGTACCGGGGGCTCAGCCGGCCGGAGTGGTCGGTGCAACGCACCGACGACGTCCCGGTACCGCTGCGCGACGGCACGCGGTTGCGCGCCGACGTGTACCGGCCCGACGGCGACGGCCGATTCCCGGCGCTGTTGTCGTTCAGCTGCTACCCGCGCCAGATCCAGGACCTGGGTGCGCCCCTGGGGTTCATCGAGTCCGGCGCCACCGACTTCTTCGTGCCCCGCGGGTACGCGCAGGTGATCGCCAACGCCCGCGGCACCAGCGGCTCCGAGGGCACCTGGAGCCTGCTGGACGAGCAGGAACGCCAGGACCTGTTCGACACCGTGGAGTGGATCGCCGCCCAGCCGTGGTGCGACGGCCGCGTCGGGATGCTCGGCATCAGCTACTTCGCGATGGCGCAGCTGGCCGCGGCGGTCGAGAGACCGCCGCACCTGGCCGCGGTCTTCCCGGTCGCGACGACACACGACCTGTACGAGGCGGTCCGGCACCACGGCCTGCTCAACGCCCACTTCATCTCGGCGTGGCTGCCGGCCGTGGGTGTCCTCGCGCACCGGCCGGGGGAGTTCTGGCAGACGCACCGGGTCGACCTCGTGCGGCACGTCCTGAACACCGCGCCGGTGCACCGGCGGATGGCGCACGTGAACGGCGAAGCAGCGGTCGCCGTGCTGCGCAGGCTGATCCACGCGCAGGCACCGGCCGAGCCGTTCGGCCGGCTCTGGCAGGAAGCCACCGTCGAGCACCGCGTCCGCGACGGCTTCTGGGACGAGCGCGATCTCACCGAGCGGCTGCGGGACATCGACATCCCGGTGTACCTGGGCTGCGACCTGGAGAACGTGCCGCTGCACCTGCCGAGCACCTTCAAGGTGTGGAAGGCCCTGCGGGACAACGCGCACGTCCGGATGTCGCTGCTGCCGCCCGGCGGGCTGTCCTGGCCCTGGGAGAGCCTGCACGTGGAAGCCCTGGCCTGGTACGACCAGTGGCTCAAGGGCGTCGACACCGGGATCCTGGACGGCCCGCCCATCCGCTACCAGGTGGTCGGCACGGACCAGTGGCGCACGGCCGACACCTGGCCGCCCGCGGACAGCGAGCTCCGCCCCCTGGCCCTGCGGGCCGACGGCACGCTGGCGACGGACGAGGGCGACCCCGGGGTGCGCGAGCTGCTGCACCTGCCGTCCGACGAGTTGTCCGCCCGGCCCGCCACCCTTGGCCCGTCGCCGTTGCCGGACCGGCTGTCCTGGCAGACCCCGACGCTGATCGAACCGCTGGACGTGGTCGGCGACGTCGAGCTCCGGCTCGACGCGACCACCAGCGGGGGCGACCTGGCGTTCATCGCCGTCCTGCAGGACGTCGGACCGGACGGAGCCATGGTGCCCGTCACCGCCGGCTGGCTGTCGGCCGAGCTCCGGGAGGTCGACGAGGCCGGCAGCGTCGACGGCGCACCGGAGCTGCCCTGCCGCCGGGCACTTCCGGTGCCGGCCGGCGAACCGGTCTCGTACCGCATCCCGATCGTCCCGACCGCCTACCGGGTCGCCGCCGGCCACCGCCTGCGCCTGGTGCTGACGCACGACGACCGCGGCGAGGACGGCCCGACGATCCTGGGCTTCACCCACGCCCCGGTCGGCGGTGCGAGTCACACCGTCGTCCGTTCGTCCTCGCGACTGCTGCTGCCGGTGCTGCACCGCGGCTGATACCGGGCCTCGACCGGCGTCGGCGGTGCCGTCCGTCCGGACGGCGTCGGGCACCGGCGCGCGGCGCGGCGCGCCGCCGACCGACCCGGGTGTGATCTCCGCGCCGGCCGGGGTGGACACTGGCGCGGCGGGTTCGACAACGCCAGCCTGCACCGCCGCGCCGAGCCCCGGGTCGTCCCGGCCGGTGCGGCCGGACGCGGAGGGACCGTGCGGTGTCACTGGTGCAGCGTTTCGAGGATGCGGTGCAGGAGGGGGCCGGGCGGCCGGGTCTGGGTGACCCGGCCATGCTGGCCAGCCGGCTGGCGTGGGCGACGGCACGCGTGCTGCCCGTCGCGGGGGCCGGGATCAGCGCGCTGGGGGATCCCGACGTGAAGGTCCCGGTGGGTGCCAGCGACGACATCTCCGCCGCCGCGGAGCGGCTGCAGTTCACGGCCGGCGCCGGCCCGTGTCTCTCGGCCCACCGGGCGGGTTCCGCGGTGGCTGCGACCTCGGCCCGGCTGCACAGCGAGTGGCCGGTGTTCGCGTCGTTGCTGTTCGAGCGCACGCCGTTCCTGGCGGTGCTGTCCTTGCCGCTGGAGTGGCCCCTGGTCTCCATCGGTGCGGTGGACTGCTACCTGACGGCCGACAGCGACCTGACCTCGACGTTGCAGGACGGAGCTGCGGTCGTGGCCAGCCGGATCAGCGCTGCGCTGGCCCGGGAACTCACCGATCCGCGGCGCAACGGTGACCCGGCCGGCGAGGGTGTCGGCACCGGCCACGAAGTCGGAGTCGCCGGTCCGATGTGGCTGCACGGACCGGCCGCGATCTGGCGGTCGCAGGTTCCCGTCGCGGCCGGGATCCTCACCGTCGCGCTCCAGCTGACCCTGTCGGATGCGGTGGCCGTGCTCCGGGCACACGCCTTCGTCACCGACCGGACGGTCGACCAGGTCGCCGACGACCTGGTGCACCACCGCATCCGCCCGGAGGAGCTGGCACCCGGAGCCGGGTGATCCACCCACGGCCGCGGGCCGTCCACCCCGGGAGCGGCGAGACGCCGGGGGCGGGCGGCGTTCTCGGGGTGTCCGCTCATCCCGAGGTGGGATCTCAGGAGCGGCCCCGCCGGCGGCGCGGCGCCGCCGACCGCGGCGGGGCGGAGCGCATGTGGTCGCGCACGGGCGTCAGCAACCGGGCGAGCGTCTCGACGTCGTTGGGCGAGAGCGGTTGCAGCAAGAGGCTGTTCACCACCTCGATGTGGCCCGGCAGCACCTGCTCGAGCAGCGCGCGACCGGCGTCGGTGATGGTGACCGTGACGCCGCGTTCGTCGTCCGCCGCGGGCGCGCGCACCACCAGGCCGGCCTCCTCCAGTAGCCCGGCCTGATAGGTCAGCCCGCTCCGGCTGTAGACGACGCCGTCGGCCAGGTCGGTCATCCGGGCACTGCCGTCCGGTGCGTCGAGGCCCAGGCGTGCCAGCAACTGGAACTGCACGTAACTGAGATTGCCCGCCTCGCGCAACTGCTGCTCGACCGCGTGCCGGAGCAGGCCGGCCACCTCGATCAGTGCGAAGTAGGCGCCGAGCTGGACCGGGTCGAGCCTGGGTGCGGGATCCGACATGCACCGAGTCTACTTGCTTCGGATTTGAAGCACTGCTACTGTCGTCCCTAGTGCTTCAAGTTCGAAGCACAACGACACGAGAGCGAGCAGGATCATGAAGGCAGTGCGTTTCCACCAGTACGGCGATCCCCAGGTGCTGCGGCACGAGGACGTCGAGCAACCCGTCCCCGCCGCAGGTCAGGTCCGGATCCGGGTCGCGGGCACATCGTTCAACCCGGTCGACGCGAGCATCCGCGCCGGCGGCATGCAGGGCCCGATCCCGGTGGCGCTGCCGCACACGCCGGGCATCGACGTCGCCGGCACTGTCGACGCGCTCGGGCCGGAGGTGACCGGCCTGGCCGTCGGTGACGCGGTCGTCGGATTCCTGCCCATGGTCACGGACGGCGCGTCCGCGGAGTACGTCGTCGCGCCGGCCGACGTCCTGACGGCGGCTCCGACCACCATCCCGCTGGCCGACGCCGCGGCGCTGCCGCTCGTCGGCCTGACCGCTGACCAGGCACTGTTCGACCACGGCGGGCTGGTCGCCGGCCAGCGGGTGCTCGTCAACGGCGCCGGGGGAGCGGTCGGTGGGTACGCCGTGCAGCTGGCCAAGGCCGCGGGCGCCCACGTGGTCGCCGTCGCCGGTTCGCGCAGCCGCGACCGGCTGGAGTCCGCCGGCGCCGACGAGGTGGTGGGCCACCTCACGGCCGACACGGTCTCGGCCGTCGCCGGGCCGTTCGACGTCGTCCTGAACCTGGCGCCCGTCGACCCGGCGGTGCTCTCGGCCCTGGTCGGCCTGGTGCGGGACGGCGGCGTCCTCGTCAACACGACGGTGTGGATGCCGGCCGCGTCCGACGAGCGTCGCGGCGTGCGAGGTGTCGACCTGTTCGTGCGCAGCGACGCCGCGCAGCTTGCCGAGCTCGTCGCCATGGTGGACACCGGCCAGCTGCGGGTCGACGTGGCCGAACGCCTGCCGCTGGCGCAGTTGCCGGAGCTGCACGCCCGGGCCGCCGCCGGCACGGTGTCCGGCAAGGTGGTCGTGGTTCCCGACGCCGGCTGACCGGCCGGCGACCGCGCCGGTGGACGGGCGTCTGTGAAGACGTTGCCCGGGCGTCGCGCGCAGGCGCCCGACCCGGACTCGCGGAACCGTGGTCGGGCGGTCAGTCGGCCGTCGATGGATCGTCGGGGTCCATCGCACCTGCTCTCGGCCGCGGCAGGCCCAGGTGCTCGCGCAGGGTGGCGCCGGTGTACTCGGTGCGGTACCGGCCGCGGCGCTGCAGCAAGGGGACGACATGGTCCACGAAGGCGGTCAGCTCGTACGGCAGCGTCGAGCCCATGAGGGTGAAACCGTCACTGGCGCCGGCGTCCTGCCACGCCAGGACATGGTCGGCGAGCTGCTCCGGGGTGCCGACGAAGTGCATCTGTCCGGCGCCGCCGGTGACCTGCTGCGCGACCTCCCGCAGCGGCACCTGCGGCCGAGCCTGCGCCGCGGCGAACAACTGCCGCGCCCGCTCCGAGACCGTCGAGGGGTCCGCCCACAGGCTCGCCGGCAACGGCGCGTCCGGGTCGAAGGCGTCCGGGTCGAGACCGGCCGTGTACAGGGCGTTCTGCCACCGGAAGTCCGCACTGGCCAGCTCCTCCAGCCGTCCCGCCCGGGCCCGGGCCTCGGCCTCCGTGCCGCCCAGCGTGATCATCAGCGCCGGCAGCAGGGTGACGTGGGCCGGATCGCGGCCGGCGGCGACCACCTGCTCGTCGAGCCGGCGCCGGAATGCGGCGGCGGCCTCGATGGACGGCGGACCCGAGAACACCAGCTCCGCGTAGCGCGCCGCCAGCGCGATGCCGTCGGCCGACTGCCCGGCCTGCACCAGGACCGGGCGGCCCTGGGGTGAGCGCGGGAACGGCAGGATGCCCTCGACGTCGTAGTGGCGGCCGTGGAAGTGCGGGGCGTGCAGCTTGCTCCGGTCACCCCAGACGCCGCGGGCGCGATCGGCGATCACGGCGTCGTCGTCCCAGCTGTCCCAGGCCCGGATGGCGACATCGACGAACTCGTGCGCGCGGGCGTACCGGTCGGCGTGCTGCGGCAGCGGCGGTTCGCCGTAGTTCGCCGCGGCGAGCGGCGTCATGGTGGTGACGATGTTCCACCCGGCGCGGCCGCCGCTGAGGTGGTCGAGCGTGGCGAACCGGCGGGCGAGGTCCCACGGCTTGTTGTACGTGGTCGAGCCCGTGCCGATGAGTCCGATGCGGGTGGTCACAGCGGCCAGTGCGGAGAGCACGGAGATCGGGTCGAACTGGGTCTGCGGCAGGTGGGTGACCCGGTACTCGGCGATCGCGATGTTGTCGGCGAGGAAGACGGAGTCCATCAGGCCGCGCTCGGCGAGCCGCGCGAGGTCGGCGTAGTAGGGCAGGCGCAGCACGTCCTGCCCGTCGTCGCCGACCACCCGCCACGCGGACTCGTGGTACCCGTTGGGCCAGACGAAGGCGTTGAAGTGCAGCTGCCGTGCGCTCATGGGGACGACTCTGGCGGATGCGGCGCCGGCCGACCGCGTCCGCCACGCGGGAAGCCGTGCCGGGAGCCGTGGACCGGAGCGGCGGTGGACCGCGCCCGGGAACCTCCCCACCGTCCGGCGGACGTCAGGACGGCACGGGTCGGACGAACGGGAAGGCCAGCACCTCGCGGATGGTCGAGCCGGTCAGCATCATGACGATGCGGTCGACACCGAGCCCGAGACCGCCGGTGGGCGGCATCCCGAGTTCCAGGGCGGCCAGGAAGTCCTCGTCGAGCTCCATCGCCTCCTCGTCCCCGGCGGCGGCCCGCAGGGACTGGGCGGTCA
Organism: Nakamurella endophytica; assembly: GCF_014646215.1. GTDB lineage: Bacteria > Actinomycetota > Actinomycetes > Mycobacteriales > Nakamurellaceae > Nakamurella > Nakamurella endophytica. The sequence goes on along the minus strand of NZ_BMNA01000002.1, from coordinate 283,095 downwards.
GCCGGGCCCGCTGCTCGACGGGATCGGTCAGTTCGCTGTACGCCGTGCCGATCTCCATCCCGAACGCGACGAGGTCCCACCGCTCCGCGAGTCGGGCGTCGCGCCGGTGCGTCCGGGTCAACGGCGACGTCTCGACGGGGAAGTCGGTGAAGAAGGTGGGCTCCCAGGTGGCCGGTTCGACGAGGTGTTCGTACAGCGCCGTCACCAGTTCGCCGGCCGATGCCCGTTCGGAGACCGCGACGCCCCGGCGGCGGGCGAGGTCCTGCAGGGCGGCCACCGGCGTCTCGACCGTGACGTCGCACCCGCACGCCAGGCCCACCGCTCGGTGGACGGTCTGCGTGCGCCACGGGCCCGACAGGTCGACCGTCGTCCGCTCACCGGCCGGGCCGGTCCGGATCGCGACCGGCGCGCCGTTGACCGCCTCGGCGACCTCGCGGACCACGTCGGCGGTGATGTCGCGCATGCGGAGGTAGTCGGCGAAGGGCAGGTAGGCCTCCACGGAGGTGAACTCCGGGTTGTGGGTGCCGTCCGCCCCCTCGTTGCGGAAGTTCCGGCCGATTTCGAACACCGGCCCGCTGCCGCCGACGACCAGCCGTTTGAGATACAGCTCCGGGGCGATCCGCAGCGACAGGTCACGGTGGTAGGCGTTGATGTGGGTGCGGAACGGCGCGGCCGACGCCCCGCCGTGCACGGCGTTCAGGATGGGCGTCTCGACCTCGTCGAACCCGCGGCTGCGGAAGGCGTCCCGCAGCGCCGCGACGGCGGTGCTGCGCCGCCGGATCATCCGGGCCGCGTCGCGGTTCACCAGCAGGTCGGCCGACCGGTCCCGGAGCCGGGTCTCCGGGTCGCGCAGCCCCTGTCGCGCCGGCGGCAACGGGCGCAGGGACTTCGCCGCGGTGCCCCACCGGTCGACCAGCAGCGACGGCTCGCCGGTGCGGCTGGCACCGACGACGCCTGTCGCGCTGACGATGTCACCGCGGTCGACACCGCGCCGCCACAGGCCCATCGAGTCCGGTCCGGTCAGCGCCCGGTCCAGGACCAGCTGCAGCCGCGCGTCACCGTCCCGCAGGTCCGCGAACAGCACACCGCCGAGGTCCCGCACCGCCTCGACCCGTCCGACGGCGCTCACCGGCGAGCCGTGCGGACGGTGCCGCAGCTCGGCCAGGTCCGCGGTCCGGGGCACCGCGACGGGGTAGGGATCCATGCCGGCCTCGCGCAGCCGCGCGAGATGCTGCCGGCGGATCCGCTCCTGGTCGCGCAGACGCCGGACCGGTGCCGCCGAGACCGCCGTCCGCGCGGCCAGTTCCGCGACCGCGGCGATCAGCGCACCCTCGCTGACGGGCGCGGCGGCCGCGCCGCCCGCCGGCAGGAAGCCCTCGGCCATTCCGGCCGCGACGGCCACCCGCGGCAGGGACAGCGGCGAATCGATGCACAGGTAGCGCGGCACCCAGCTGGGGCGGTACTTGGCGTTCGACCGGTACAGGCTCTCGAGCTGGAAGAACCGCGAGAAGACGCCCAGCACCGCGTTGTTCAGGCGGACGACCGGTCCGGCGCCGAGTTCCTCGGCCGCGGCGAACACGCCCCGGAACATGGCGAAGTTCAGCGACACCCGCCGGACACCCACGTCGACGTGCCGCTGCACCAGCGCCACGACCATGGCCTCCAGCAGGCCGTTTGGGGCGTCCGGAGCCCGCCGCATCAGGTCGAGCGAGACCGCGGACGGCCCCCACGGCACGAACGAGAGCACACCCGCGGGCCGCCCGTCGGCACGGTGCCCGACCACCATCAGGCAGTCGCCGTCGACGGGATCGCCCAGGCGCGAGAGCGCCATGGAGAAGCCTCTTTCAGGTGCGTCACCGCGCCAGCGGTCGGCCAGCTCCGCCAGCTGCGCGAGCTCGGCGGGGTCGACGTCGCGGTGCCGCCGGATCGACACGGTGAAGCCTGCGCGCTCGATCCGGTGCACGGCCTGCCGGACCGGCTTCATCCGCGGCCCGGCGAGGCTGAAGGACGGCAGATCGAGGATCGCCTCGTCGCCCAGCGGGATCGCCCGGAAGCCGGCCGCGACGTACGCCTGCGCCGCCTCCCGGCCCACGGAGATGGCCGCCGGGACCCACCCGTAGCGTCGGGCCTGCTGCAGCCACTCGCGGATCGCCGCCGGCCAGTCCCGCGGATCGCCGAGCGGATCCGCGGAGGCCAGGCACACCGACGCGAGCACCCGGTAGCTCACGGCCGCCCGACCGTCCGGTGCGAACAGCACGGACTTGTCGCGGCGGGTCGCGAAGTACCCGAGCGAGTCCTGGTGGCGGCTGGTGGCCAGCAGCCGGCGGACGGCGAGCTCGGTGCCCGCGTCGCCGGCGGCCGGCGCCCGACCGGACCGCAGGAACACCGCCACCGCCGCGATCAGCACCAGCGCGGACAGCGTGCTGGTCAGGCTCACCGCCCACGGCGGCAGCCGCGGGGCACCCGCCGGGCGGGGCAGCAGCGAGTCCAGGCCCAGTGCGGCCCGCACCGCCTCGACCACCCGGACCCACGGGTGCCGGACGTCCGGGAGCTGCCACTGGGTGACGGCGATCGCCACGCCGACCGAGAGCGCCCCGCCGGCCAGCAGGACCAGCAGCGCGGCCCGCCGCGATCCGGGCGACCGTCGAGCGGGGAAGGCCGAGCGCGCCGACCACAGCACCACGGCCAGCACGGCACCGACCACGCCTCCGAGGTAGGTCAGCACCGCGTCGCCGACCGACGGCGAGGGCGCGGGACGGGGGAACCAGAACCAGTGGCCGGTCGCCGCCCTGGCCAGCACGACCAGTGCCCACACCACACCGAGCAGCTGGGTGGCGAGCACGATCCACAACGCGAAGCGCTTGCGCCGCACCAACGCTCCGGTGAGCAGGAACATGATCAGGACGCCGAGGACGTTGTGCAGCACGGGAAGGTTCAGCGTGTCGGCCACCGCGTCGAGGGGGTCGAACTCCCGTGCACCGATGCGGTGCGGCAGGTCCAGCACCGTGAACAACGACGCGACGACGTAGACGACGACGGTCCACCGGGCCACCCGCTCGGCGGACCCGACGGGATGCCTGCGGACCTGGGTCGCCACGTCGCGCAATGTACTTACCCGCCGCGAAATTCCGCGTGAGCCGGGTACACCGACGGCCGCCGGACGCGGAGCCGGTCGTCAGCAGCCGTCGTCGGGGGCAGCCGGCACGTCGTCGCCCGGGAGCCGGAGCAGTGCCCGCACCAGCAGCAGCAGCATCCCCGCGTCCCACGGCGGCGAGTACGAGGTGTCCGTCTCGCACCCGCCTTGCCGGTGGCCGCCGATCAACCCGACGACCACCGGCTCGCGGCCGGGTCCGGCCGTGCCGGTGGCACCGGCCAGCCAGGGCGCACCGCTGGTCCCGCCCGGGTAGCCCTCGCAGTCGAACGCCGGATGTCCGTCGTCGAGGTACACGGTCGCCGTGCACGCGACCGGCGCGTCGCCGGAACCGGCCGCGTACGCGGGCACCCACACCGGGGCGCCCGCGGGCGCCGCGTCGCCGAGCTCGACGCCACCGCCGGTGAGATGGGCGAGCCGGCCCGCCGTCCCCGCCGGTCCTGCCACGCGCAGGATGGCGTAGTCGTCCGCCTCGTCCGCATGCGTCCGCCACCCGGCGGGGACCCAGGCCGTCACGACCCGCCACTCGCCGAACGGCGCCGGATCCCGTGCCGTGCCGTCGTAGCCGGGGACGAACGTCGTGCCGACACCGGTGCCGGACACGCAGTGCGCCGCGGTCAGCACCAGGTCGGCAGCGCCGGCCAGCACGGCGCCGGTGCACTCGTGGTCGCCGGATCCCAGGCCGCGCGGGAAGAGCGGCCCGACAACCGGATCCGCGGCCACGGTCACGGCGTGCGGCGTCGCGGACGCGACGTCCGCGCGCGGGCCGGCGACGCCGAGTGCCGTCGTGGCGACGACCGCGGCGGCCAGCGTGCGCAGCGCCCTCCGGTGTGCCGCGCCTAGCCCCGGCGTCGGGCCACCCCCGTCCCTGCAGGGCCGCCGCCTCGGTCGACTTCCACGGCGACGACGGCGACGACGACACCGACGACACCGACGACACCGACGACACCGACGACACGGTGTGGCGGAGAGGGCATCCCGACAGTGTCCGCCGGAGACCTGTGAAGCCGGCGTGTTCACACCTGTTGCCCATGGGCCTCCGCCCGCGCTCGCGGCAGGCCGGCCTACGGTCGCGCGGTGCCGGACGGCCGGCGCAGTGTCGCTGCGCCCGGTCGCATCCGGCGCGGGACAGGGGATGAGGGACCGCCATGTCGCTGACCGGACCGCTGCTGGAGTGGCTGCTCTGGGTCGCCGCCCTGGCGCTCTTCGTCTGGTGCGTCGTCGGCTGGGCGCGCTGGGCGCGTCCGGGTTGGTGGCCGGTGGTGGTGCGCATCCTGCACCAGCTGGGCATCGTGACGCTCGTCGTGCTGGCCCTCGCGGTGACCCTGAACGACGACTATCTCTGGTACGCCGACTGGTCCGACCTGCTCGGCGGCGGAGGCGTCACGGCGGCCGGTGTGGTCACGGCCGGTGCGGCGGCGTCGGCGGCCGCCGCCGTGGTACCGGGCGGAACCCGCCCGGGCGCCGGACTGGCCCAGCTGGCCCTGGAGGAACCGGCGCTGCACCTGCGGCAGCATCCCGGCGTCGACGGGCAGTACCGGGACTTCGTCATCCCCGGGCCGACGCCGGGGTCGTCGGGGCGGTTGACCGTGTGGTTCCCGACGGACTACACCGAGAAGGCCTTCCAGGACCGGCGGTACGCGGTCCTGGAGGCGTTCCACGGCGTGCCCGGCACACCGACGCAGTACACCAGGACCATGCGGCTGGGCAACACGATGGCCGCGGTGATCGGCCGGGCCGAACTCGCCGACACGGTGGTGGTCATGCCATGGATCTCGCCGGGCGGCGTGGACACCGAGTGCGTCGACGGCGGGGCGGGCGGCATCCCGATGGAGACCTGGCTGACCGACACCGTGACCGGGTGGGTGGATCAGCACCTGCGCGTCGACACGTCGCGGTCGGCCTGGGCCACCATGGGGTTCAGCGCGGGCGGGTACTGCGCGACGATGCTGGCCATGCTGCATCCCGCGCTGTACTCCGCGGCGATCAGCCTCGGCGGCTACTACCAGGCCGAGTTCGAGGGCGGCTACCAGCCTTTCACCGCCGGAAGCCCGGAAGGCCGCCACTACGACCTGGTCCGGCTCGCGCAGGACGCGCCGCCGCCGACCGCGCTGTGGGTGCAGACCTCGCCGGCCGACCCGCTGTCCTACGGCAGCACGACGCAGCTGCTGCACGACGCCCGTCCGCCGCTGTCCGTGACGGCCGAGATCCTGCCCGACGCCGGTCACCGGCTGGGCGTGTGGAACCCGCTGATCCCCGGCGCGCTGCAGTGGCTGGGGCAGGTGGCGCCCGGCTTCCGTCCGGGCGGCGCCGGGACGATGCCGGTCACCGGCTCCGCGGCGGGATCCGCGGCACCGGTCGGGGCGGGCCGGTCGACCGGCGCCGCCCCGACGGTGACCACCGGTGGGGCGACCGCCGTCCCGACGGCCCCGCGGACGTCGGCGGCGCCCGGGGCCGGGACCCGGCCGACCGGTCGGTCGGGTCGTCGGCCGGCCACCCGCCGCACCACGTCCTCGGCCGGGGCTGTCACGCCCGGTCCGTCGCGGTCAGCCCGGTAGACCGCCGGCAGCAGCGGCCGTCCCGCCAGCCGAGTCGTCGGGGACCCCGTCTCCGAAGCGGGCGAGAGCGACCGCGCCGCCGACGGCGAGCACGAATCCCACGACGGCGATCGGCCAGGAACCCGTTCGCACCCGGTCACCGAGCACGGTCACCCCGACCACCGCGGGCAGCACCGTCTCGACCGTCACCACGACCGCGGACACCGCGGTGACCGAGCCGCCGTCCAGCGCGAGCGTGAACAGCACCAGCGCGGCGACGCCCGACGACACCACCGCCCACAGCGACGGCTGCCCGAGCACGTGCCACCAGGCCGCCGGAAGCTGCACCGAGCGGGCCGCCACGGCGACCACGGTGAAACCGAGACCGGCCCCGCAGGCCAGGACCTCGGACCGCCGGCGACGGTGGCGGGCGATCGACGGCACCGCCGCGAGGGGCAGCACCAGGGCGAGAAGCGCCCACTGCCAACCGGTACCGGACGCCTCGGCCTGCCCGGGCGAGCCCGAGACGGACAGCAGCACCAGCCCGACGGCGGTGGCCGCCAGGGCCGTCCACGCGCTGCGGCCGAGAGCGGTCCCGGTGGCGGCCGCGAGGAGCGCGGTGACGGCCACGTTCGCCGCCACCACGGCCTGCACGACGAACAGCGGGAGGAACTGCAACGCCACCACGGACGCGACGAAGCCGACCCCGTCGACCACCAGACCGAGGACGTACAGCGGCTGTCGACCGAGCGCCACGGCGAGAGCCGCCCCGCCACCCGACGCCGGTCCGGATCCGCCCGCGCGCCGCACCCCGACCGCCTGCAGCACGGACGAACTGCCGTAGCAGACGGCCGCGACGGCGGCGAGAAGGAGACCGGCCAGCACGTGGGCAGTGTGGCACGATGGCGCCCGGCGGCGACGGGACGGTCCTGCGCCCCGACCGCCCGTCGACGACCGTGGTACCGCGCCGGCGGTGCGGGTTGCGCTGTGCTGCAGTGAGTGTGCTGCGCACCGACGCGATGCGCCGGAGTCCTGCAGTGGGTCGCACGGGTCAGGATGGATGCGATCCGGTCGAGTTCCGCGGGCACCGCGGGGCGACGCTGCACCACTGTGACGGCCGAGGATTAGCCGCCCGACTCGGATGTCGCCAGTCGCGCCGCGGACTCCAGGTGCAGGGCGTGCACGAACGCCTGCGGGAGGTTGCCGCGCAGTTGGTGTTCCGCGACGTCGAACTCCTCGGCGTAGAGCTGCGGGGGTCCGCAGGCCGCCTGCATGCGCTCGTACCAGGCGAGCGCGGCCACCGGCCGCTGCTGCTGGTGCAGCGCAAGGGCGGTCACGAATCCGCACAGCAGGAATGCTCCCTCGGCGTCCGCGAGCGGGGAGTCGCCGTGACGGAACCGGTACGCGTAGCCGTCCTGCGTCAGCTCCGCAAGGTAGGCGTCCAGGGTCGCGACCGTGCGGGGGTCGTCGGCGGGCAGGGCGCCGCGGATCGGCGGCAGCAGCAACGCACCGTCGAGACCCGGATCGCTGCGCGAGCGTTGCCAGCGACCGGAAGGGTGCACCGCATGACGAGCCGTGTCGGCCACGATGGTGTCCGCCAGCGCCAGCCAGTCGGCAGCCGCCGACCCGGCCTGCGCGGTGGCGGCGACGGCGCGCAGGCCGGCGGCGCAGATCAGCCGACTGTGCGTCCAGGGCTGTGGGTCGATCTCCCAGATGCCCGCGTCCGGCTCCTGCCACCGTCGGGCGATCGCGCCCGCGGCCACCCGCAACGCCTCGAGACCGTCGGTGTCGAGCCGGTCCCGACGGCCGGCCGCGGCCAGCAGGAGCAGCGACTCGCCGAAGGCGTCGAGCTGGAACTGCTCGTTGACCCAGTTGCCGACCCGGTCGTAGCCGCCGGGGTAGCCGGGCAGGCCGATGCGCTGCTGATCGGGGACCCGTCCGCCGGTCGGGGTGTACGCCGGCCGCATCCGGTCGCCGTGGTCGAGCAGGCGTGCCGAGACGAAACGGGTGGCGTCGTCCAGCAGGTCGTCGATGCCGGCCGCGGCGGCCGCCTGCCCGGCGTAGCACTGGTCGCGGATCCAGACGTAGCGGTAGTCGTAGTTGCGGCCGGCCTCCGCCCGTTCGGGCAGGCTGGTCGTCGCCGCCGCGACCATGCCTCCACCGCTCGACGTCAGACCGCGCAGCACGGCCGCTGACCTGCGCGCCCCGCTCGGGTGCAGGCAGTGGTCCAGGTCCGGGACCGCGCGGTGCCAGGCGTCCTCGGTGGCGCGCCACCCGCCGTCGGGGTCCGGGACGTCCTTCGGCAGCGGCACGTCGCTGACCTCGAACACGAAGTCGTGCTGCCGGCCGGCCGGCACGACCAGGTCGAGGACGACGGCGCCGGTCTGCCGCACCGCACGGGTGCCCGCCAGCCCGGACAACCGCAGGTGCAGGTCCCCGGACCGGCCCTGCCAGTCGGTGTCGGTCCGGTGCACGGTCCGCGTCGGTCGGTGCCCGAACTCGGCCCTGGCGTCCAGCTCGAGCCGCACGTGGGCGTCACCGGCCACCGCGACGACCCGCCGGAGCAGCACGCTGCGATGCGGATCGGCGGGGAAGCACAGCGCCTCGCGACACTCGACGATGCCCGAGGTGGTGACCCAGCGGCTGCGCCAGATCATCGAGCGGTCCTCGTAGTGGCCGCCCCAGACGTGCCGCTCGACCGGCGCGATCGCGAAGGAGCCGCGGCCACCGAGCAGGCTGGCGAAGACGGCGGGGGAGTCCCACCGCGGCACGCACATCCAGACGACCTCCCCGTGCGGGCCGATCAGCGCGCCCCGCTCGCCGTCGGCCAGCAGCGCGTACTCCCGCAGGGTCTGGGGCGGGTAGGGGAGTCGGAGGCCGCTGCCGTCCGTCCTGCTCGCGGCGCTCACCGCCGCAACCCCGACCGGAGACCGGCGAGGGCGGAGCAGGTGGCGACACTGCCGCTGACCGCGGCGGCCCGGCGGAAGCGGTGCGAGGCCACGGCCACCACCGCCATGCTGGCGGCGTGCAACGCCTCGACGGCGGCGCAGGCCAGGCAGACGGGCCGGATGGGCCACCGCAGCACCAGGCCGCTCTGCACGAGCAGCCGACCGCCGAGCAGGCGCACCATCGCCGGCGGCACGCCGGAGCCGAGCCCGTCCCACCGTGACGCCCGTTCTCCGCCGGCCAGCAGGACGAGGCCGTAGCCGGCCGTCGCGGCAGCCCAGATGCGCGGCAGTGCGGCGGGGACGGACGGCGACCTCGGGTGCGCCGTCACCGCCGGGCCAGACGCAGCCCGACCGCGCCCGCCAGCACGGCGCCGGCGAGACCGACCAGCACGCCGTGGTGCTGGGATGCCCACAATTGCGGATCGGTGGCGACAGCACGCTTGTCGAAGATCCCGTGCGAGCCGTAGTCCTTACCGTCCGGCCCGTCGGCCGGATCCCACAGGTTGGCGGGTCGCTCGCCGTCGGTCGCGGTGCCCGTCTGCTGCGAGCGGTATCCGGTCCGGCCCAGGTAGCGATCGAGCAGGCCGGGCGCCAGGGCATTGGCCGCGAGGGTGCCGGCGGTGCTGCTGCCCACCCAGTACTCGCGTCGCTTCGGGTGGTCGGCGGCGTGGAGCACGGCCCGCGCCACCCACTCCGGTTGGTAGATGGGCGGAACCGGCTGCGCCTGCCGGGGCAGGCGGGAAAGCACCCAGGAGAACTGCGGCGTGTTCACCGCCGGCATCTGCACCATCGTGACGTGCACGTTGCTGCGCTCGTGCAGCAGCTCGCAGCGCAATGCCTCGTTGAATCCCTGGATGGCGTGCTTCGCCCCGCAGTAGGCCGTCTGCAGCGGGATGCCGCGGTAGGCGAGCGCCGACCCGACCTGCACGATGGTCCCGCGGTCGCGAGGAGTCATGTGCCGCAACGCCGCCATCGTCCCGTACACGAACCCCAGGTACGAGACCTCGGTGACCCGCTTGTACTCGTCCGGCTCGATCTGCCGGAACGGCGCGAACACGGAGGTGAAGGCCACGTTGACCCAGGTGTCGATGGGGCCGATCTCCTGCTCGACGCGCGCCGCGGCCGCGAAGACGGCGTCATGGTCGGCGACGTCGGTCGGTAGGGCGACGGCGGTCCCACCGGCGTCCTGGACGTCGCGGACGGCGCCGGCCAGTCCCCTCTCGCCGCGGGCCAGCAACACCACGGTGTCCCCGCGGGCACCGAAGCCCTGTGCCACGGCGCGCCCGATGCCGCCGCTGGCGCCCGTCACCACCACGATCCGACCGCTCATGTGCCTGCTCCTTGTCCTGTGTCCGATGGGTACTCGGGTGCTGCGGTCCAGCCCAGCGCCCACAACTGCGCGGGATCCGGCTCGCCTCCCGCGACGGCGAGGATCTGCATGGCCTCGCCCACCCCTTCGCGCCGACCGGCGGGCACCCGCTCGAGGATCTCGGCGATGGCCGCCCGCCGCGCGGTCATCACCTCCTGCACCACGGCGACGCCTGCCGGTGTCAGCGCGAGCGCGAGCTGCCGCCGGTCCGCGGGGTTCTCGCGCCGGTCGAGCAGTCCGAGGCCGACCAGCCGGTCGCACGCCCGCGTCGCGTTCGACGGATGCACCCCCATGGCCTCGGCGAGTGCGTTGAGCCCCAGAGTGCCTCGGCTCGCGAGGATGACCAGCAACCGGAACTGCGCCACCGACACCCGGTCCTCCACGGCGGCCAGCGACTGCGCGCTCACCCCGACCAGCACCCGTGACGCCGCCAGGATCGCCTCGACCTGGCCGGCGAAGGGATCCGGACCCGACCGCCGGCTCGCCGTCCTCATGCCCGCACCACTCCCGCATCGCGCGAGGACGCCGGCTCCGGTGGCCGGCACCTGGGCGCCCGCCGGGATCGACCGCGGTCCGGCGGTCGCGGATCCGTGGTCCGGCAGCCGCCGGGCCCGCGGCGTCCTGGAGTCGTCACGCCGTCCACTCTGCGCCTTATCTTGCGCAGTCGCAACCATTGCGTCATGGTGTGTACTGTCGGCACAGCGCCACCCGGGCAGGAGGTGTCACCGTGGACGACCGATGCCGACCAGCAGCATGCGGCCCGCTCGCGCGCGGCGGTGTCGGTCGGCCGGTCGCCGAGGCGGCCGCGCGGACGGTCCGCCGAGCGCCACCGGGCGCGACTGGTGATCGGCCACCTGGCCGGGATCGGCGGAGCCCGCGCACGAGCGCTGATCGCAGCACGGAAGGACGACGACACCCATGACGTTCACCGAGATCGTCGAACACGTCGGGCAGGGCATCGATGCGGCCGGCGTAGCGGTCATGGTGGTCGGCGCGGTGGCCGCGGCGGTGACGGTGGCGGCATCCCGGACGGCGACGGACCGCTACCGCCGGTTCCGGCGGCAGCTCGGTCGATCCATCCTGCTCGGGCTGGAGCTGCTGGTGGCCGCGGACATCATCCGGACGGTCGCGGTGACGCCGACCCTGGGGAGCGTGGCCGTGCTCGCGGTGATCGTCCTCATCCGGACGTTCCTGAGCTTCTCGCTCGAGCTCGAGGTCTCCGGGCGCTGGCCGTGGCAGAAGCCCGACGACCAGCCGCCGGCCGCGTAGCGCGCGACCGGCGGACGGCGTCGCAGCCGTGTCTCGACCGGCTCCGGCTCACCCGGTGGCCGGACCGGTGTGGATGGTGACGCCAGCGACCCTGGGCAGGTGGCTCACCAGGTGCGCCTCGGCACGGTGGGCGACGTCGTGCGCCTGCCCGACGGACAGCCCGGGGTCGACCCGGATGTCGGCCTCCGCGTACAGGGTGTGCCCGATCCAGCGCAGCCGGAGCCGCGCCACCTCCCGGACGCCCGCGGTGTCCCGGAGTGCCCGCTGGCACCGTCCACCAGGTCGGGATCGACGCCGTCGAGCAGGCGGCGGAACACGTCCCGGGTGGCGCTGCGCAGGACGCCGAGGATCGCCACGGCGATGACCAGCGGTCGCCTGCATTGCTGCCTATCTGACTCCATGCGCAGACATCGCTCGTCAGCCCGGTGACGACGGCGGCGGCAGCACCGTCGGCGCCCGTCCGGGCGCGCAGGAAGGCGCCCGGACGGACTCAGGCCGCCACGTGGAACGTGCTGGCGAACCGGCCGAGCAGCTCCCCCTGCCCGTGGAGCACCTCGACGGCGCCCGTCGCGATCGCCCGGTCGGCCGGCAGCTCGCCGGTGATCACCCGGTGGATCGCCGGTCCCGCGGCGAACACCAGGTCGGCCGGACCTCCTCCCGGCGTGACGTCGAGGGTCGGGCCGTCGACCCGGATGAGCAGCTCCGCGGGACCGAGGCGGGCCGCGTAGGCGGTGCGCGGCAGCGTCGCGGCCACCCCCGCCTGGAACGCCGTCCGCAGGTCCACGGTCATCGACTCCAGGCTGATGACCTGCTCGTCGCGGGCATCCCCCAGGGCCTTGAACCCCCAGGCGCCGAGCGCGAGCACGACCGGCTCGAGCTCCCGGCCGTACGGCGTCAGCTCGTACACGATGACCCGCGACCGGGGCAGGCGGCGGATGACGCCCGCCGCCTGCAGCTCCTTGAGCCGCGACGCCAGGATGTTGCTGGGGATGCGGGGGAGTCCGGCAGCAAGCTCGCCGTAGCGGCGCGGGCCGACGAGAAGGTCGCGGACGATCAGCAGGGCCCAGCGCTCGCCCACGAGTTCCAGGCCGCGGGTGATCCCGCTGTACTGGCCGTAGTCACGTGCGGCCACCGGCGTCGACCGCCTCAGGCCTGCTGGCTCGCGAAGGCCTCGGGCCCCTGCTCGGCGGCCACCGGGTCCATGTAGCCGAACTCGAGGATGTTGCCGTCGGGGTCGGTCAGCTGCCGCTGATACATGAACCCGTAGTCGGACGGCGCCTGGGCCTCCGAGCCGCCGGCGGCCAGGCCCGCTGCGACGGCGGTGTCCACCTCGTCGCGGCTGTCCAGGAAGATCGCGGTGGCCACCGAGGGGTTGACCTTCGGGTCACCCAGCGGCAGCTCGGTGAAGGTCTGGAAGAACTCCCGCACCAGGATCATGAAGTAGCTGTGGCCGTCCTCGACCACCACGCAGGCCGCGTTGTGGTCGGTGAACTTCGGGTTGATGGTGAAGCCCAGGGCCGTGTAGAAGCCCTTGGCCCGGTCGAGGTCGGTCACCGGCAGGTTGACGAACATGGCGGGCATCGCGGAGTCCCTTCAGGACGGGGTCGGTCGGACCCCACGACACTTGCAAAAAGCAAGTGCAACGTCAAGACCCTCGGGACACCGACCTCGGCCGCGTCCCGGACGCTGCCGTCCTCGCCGCTGCAGCACGCAGCGGTGCGGTGTCAGGACATCCGCTTGCCGCCGAACCCGCCCATGGCCAGGATCTCGCCCAGCTCCTCGGCGCCGCACGGCTTGGCGTAGAGGAACCCCTGGGCCCGGGTGCAGCCCAGGGCGAGCAGGCTGGCAGCGGCCAGCTTGGTCTCGACGCCTTCGGCGACGATCCGCAGGCCGAAGGAGCCGGCCAGGCCGACGATGGAGCGGACGATCGCGAGGTCGTCGGCGCTCACACCGAGGTCCCGGACGAAGCCGCGGTCGATCTTCAGCACGTCCACCGGCAGCGACTTGAGCTGCGCGAGAGAGCTGTAGCCGGTGCCGAAGTCGTCGATCGCGACCCGGACGCCGATGTTCTTGAGTCCGCGCAGCGTGTCCAGCGCCTGCTCGGTGTCCCGGACGATGGCCTTCTCGGTGATCTCCAGGGTGAGGTACTGGCCCTCCAGGCCGGAGTCCCGCAGGATCTGCGCGACCGTCGAGACGAAGTCCCGGGTGATCAGCTCGGCCGGCGTGACGTTGACGCTCAGGCCCAGGGGAGTGGTCCTCGGGTACCGGCGATGCCACTCCCGCAGCTGGCGGCAGCCGGTCTCGAGCACCCAGCGGCCGAGTTCGCCGGCCAGGTTGGTGGTCTCGATCACCTCGATGAAGGCTGCGGGCGGCAGCAGCCCGAGATTGGGGTGCGGCCACCGCACCAGAGCCTCGATACCGGTCACCTCGCCGGTGAACATGTCGACTTCCGGCTGGTAGTGCAGCAGCAGCGACCCGTTGCGGATCGCAGTGACAAGGTGCAGCTCGATGTCCGTGCGGATCTCGTTCTGCCGGCGCATCTCGTCGGTGAAGACGGCGATCTCGTTGCCGCCCCGTGACTTGGCCTGCAGCATCGCCTGGTCGGCCTGGTTCATCAGCTCGGACACGTTGACCTGGCCCGGCTCGCCGAGCGCCAGGCCGATGCTGATCGCTCGGCTGATCTCCTCGCCGCCCACCTGCACCGGCTCGTTCGCCACCCGGCGCAGCGTGTCGGCGTAGCGGCTGGCTTCGGCCTCGTCCGCGGCACGTTCCATGACGGCGACGAACTCGTCGCCGCCCAGCCGGGCCAGCATGTGGTTGGCCGGGGACGCGGTCTTCAGCCGGTGCGCCAGCGTGGCCAGGAACTGGTCGCCGGCGGCGTGCCCGAGGAAGCTGTTCAACGCCTTCAGCCGGTCGACGTCGATGAAGATCACCGGCACCGGACCCGCCCCCGACGACAACCGCTCGGCCAGGTGGTCGGTGAGGGCCCGGCGGGTCGCCAGGCCGGTCAGCTCGTCGTGGTAGGCCAGGTAGCGCAGGCGCTCCTCGGCGGCCACGCGTGCCTGGAGCTGCGCGAGCAACGCGGCGACGGCGCGCAGCGCGTTGATCTCCTCCGGCTCCCAGGCGCGGTCGCCGTACTTGATGAAACCCAGAGAACCGGAGGTGATCTCCTTGTCCATCAGCGGCACGGTGGCCAGCGACACCGCCTGGATGCCCGATGCCTGCCGAACACGGTCCTGGTACTGGTCGTTGTCCTCCGCCGGGCGCACCAGCAGCACGGACGACAGCGTCTCCAGCGCAGCGAACGTCGGATCGGCGTCGGCGAAGTAGATGACGCCGAGCGGGTCGTCGGCGGGGACGTCCTCGCGGGGCGGCCACTCGGCGACCAGGATGGTGGCCCCGCGCTCGTGGTCGTTGCGGCGCAGGAAGCTCAGGTCGACCTCGAAGTAGTCGACCAGCTGGTGCAGCAACCGCTCGGACGCGGAGTGCAGGGTGGCCGCGGTGACCCCCATCAGGTCCGTCGCCACGGAGGTCACCAGGTCGTCCAAGGTCAGCTTCACGGTCATGCGTCCCGCCTGTCCACTGCCGCACCGGTTCCGGCGAGAGCCGGTGGCCCGACGTACACGGTCTCCCGGTCGAAACGCTGGCTGCGCACGGGCGCCGGCGGCACGTCGGAGCTCAATCGCACGACCAGCACCGGCACGTCGGTCGGGGCCAGCCCCACCGCGTCGCCGAAACGCCGGCTCAGCAGGGCCAGCTCGTCGGCGTAGGTGGCCGACAGCCCGGACCGGTCCGCGTCGCTGCGGGCGTAGAGGAAGACGGGCGAGACCGGGTGCACCGCCAGGCCGTGCCGCTCGGCGGTGATCCACAGCTGCTCGAGCGCCATGCCGCCCCGCACGTAGTCGGCAGGCCGGTCGCCGTCCACGGTGACCACCGCGACCGCGGAGCTGGCGTTGACCCGGTCGCGGGTGTTGTCGCCCAGCGCCACGCCGATGCCCTCTCCCCAGTCACCTAGGCGCGCCATGACGTCGGTGCGCGCGGCGACCCGGAGCTTGGCCAGGTCCGCGTCGTCCATGCCCAAGGCTGCCACGTCGATGCCCCAGGACGCGCGTTCCGGTCCGGGCCACCGCATCTCGTGCATCATCTCGCCGTGCAGCACCCGGTCCAGGAAGCGGACCCGGTCCGACGCCGCCAGCACGTCGGCCACGGCCGCCACCCGGTCCCGGTCGGTCACCAGGTGCACCCCGGCACCCATCGCGGCCATCTGGCGCCGCAGCTCGCTCACCAGTTCGGGGGCGAGCGGGCGGACGCGCCCGTACTGCCGGTTGGTGATGCGCCGCACCATCGCAGGGTAGAGCTCCGCGAGCTCGGGATCGGCGCCCGCTTCGAGCGACACGGTGACCACCGAACCGGACTCCGGGCCCGCCGGGAACGGGGTGACGACGGCCTTGCGCCCGTGGCGGGCGGCGGCGACGGTCGCGTTGAACGCCGCGGCGCCGATGGCCACGTAACTGCCCCGGAAGGCGACGTCCAGGCCGGACGTCCGGTCCGCCGCCAGGTGGATCTCGACACCGCCGTCGGCCGTCGGCACCAGCGACCAGGGTTGGACGTTGCCGCCGGACGGCGCCAGCCGCACTGCGTGCAGCACGGCCTCCTGGACCTCGCCGGGCTCCTCGGCGGTCAGGTCGACCGCCGCAGCGACCGCGATCTCGGCAGCGCCCGCAGCGCCGGCGACACCCTCCGGCGGCCCCGCGGCGACCGCCGCGCCCAGCCCGTCCAGGGAGCGCTCGAGGTCGACGCGGATGCGCCCCGACGGGAGCGACTCGCCGCGCCCGAGGCGGCGCACCGCCGCGGCCACGGTCGCCCCGCCCAGCTGCACGTCCCCGGCCAGCTGGGGCCAGGTGGACACGGTGTGGTCGATCTCGACCATGGACGCGGCCATCCGGTCCGACAGCTGGCCGGCCTCCAGGATCCGCATGACGTGCGGGGCCTTGTCGTGGGTCGACAACCCGCGCAGCGTCTCCGGCGAGACGTCGCCCAGCAGGCCGTGGAACAGCGGCCGGTCGGGCTCCAGGTCGAAGCGCTCGACATCGAACAGGCCGCGGTCGCTGGTCTCCATCAGCACCGGGAGGCCGCGTCGGCGGGCCTCCTCCCGCACCCGGAGCTTCATGTCCAGCGAGTCGCACTCCTCGATCACCAGGTCCAGCCCGTCGAAGAACCCGGTCATGGTGGACTCGGTCAGGCCCTCGAGGAAGACCTCGGTGTGCAGGTAGGGATCGACGTCGGCGATCCGCCGCGCGACGACGACGGCCTTGTTCACGCCCAGGTCGCCCACCGACGCGGGGATGCGATTGAGGTTGGACAGCTCGATGCTGTCCGGGTCGGCCAGTCGCAGGCTGCCGCACAGTCCCTCGAGGGCCAGCGTGTGGGCGATGGCGTGGCCGACGCTCAACCCGACGACACCGATCCGCAGCCGCGCGAACCGCTCCTGCTCGGCGCGGGTGATCTTGTTGCGGTTGCGGTCGGTCCGGAGCTGCCGGAATGTGTCGGGCTGCGGCACGGACACCAGCGTGCGGCGCCACGGGTACCAGGCCCAGCGGAAGGGTGCGGCCAGAGCGGCCGCGTCCAGTGCCGGCCGGAGGTCCGCCAGCTCGGCGCGCAGGCCCTCCCGGTGGTCGAGGACGACGACGTCCCGGCGCCGGCGCAACCGGCGGAGGTGGCGGGCCTGGGCCGGGTCGGACTCGTCCAGGACCACGGCTCGGAAGTCGTCACCGAGGTCCGGCCGACCGAGGGACAGCAGGTGCAGCGTCATCACGCCACCGAGGGGAAGGAGCCCGCGGCCGGGACCCGGCCGAACAGATCGTCCGACTCCTGCAGCAACGCCTCGTGGTCGGCCGCAGCGACGACCTCGGCGACGGCGGTCCGGTCCCACCACATGAGGACGGTCCGGTACCGCTCGTCCGGGTAGGGAACGGCGGGCACGGTGCTGCTGACGATGCCGCCGCTGCTCTGCCAGCGACCGACGGCGTGGCGGGCGGCGGTGCAGAGCGCATACCGCACCTGCAGGACGTCCATGACGTGCACGAAGGCGCGCGCCATCGCCGCCGTCAGCGCGAGCCGGCCGGCGGCGTCCGCGTCGACCCAGACGGCCTTGATCTCGACGACACCGGCCGCGAGCCGGTCACCGATCTGGGCGCGGATCTCGGCGGTCCCCGGTCGCCCGTCCCACTCACGCACGGCGTGGGCCTGGTCCGGCGCGACGAGCGGTCCGTGGGCGCGCAGGCCGGCCACGACGCGGCCGTCGGGCTCGACCGCGGTGACGAACAGCGACGTCGACCGGCCGTCCCGAACCGCCGGGTACTCGATGACGGACTCGACACCGTGGCTCCGGTAGCTGCGCAGCGCGCCGTCGAGGTACGCGGCCCACAACGCCGGCTGTTCGCCCGGTCGGGCGACCAGGACCCGGCGGCCGCTGCCTGCCTCGCAGTACTCCCCGACGATGCCGGGCGCGGTGGGGCCGTCGGCCTCGGGCGCGGACCCGGGCGGTGCGGCGGACACTGTGAGCAACACGCAACCAAGTGTAATCGAACCACTTCACCGAGTGTTGACGGCGGGCCGAGTCCAGACCGTCGGGCCAACGGGCGTCGCAGCATGTCACACACGGTGCGTCGGACCGGTCGGCGGACGGGTCGCCCGCACCGGCGGCACCGTCGGGACGTGACCGTGCGTGGTGGTCCGGGCGGGAAGCGCCACGGACGACCGCGCGGGCGCTCGGCCCCGCACCGGCGGGTGGCCGCAGGATGCCGGTGTACCGTCCGCGACGGATGGCCGGCACACAGCCGCTTCCTGCACCGTCAGTCGCGGGGGGCCAACGACATCACCCACTCGTCCTCCACCATCGGCACGTCGTCGTACTCCCGGCAGCCGGTCACGCCGTAACAACGACAGCGCAACCGTTCGCCGTTCACGTCGATGCGCAGGAAGTTCTTGAAGAACGGCGGGTCGCGCCAGGCGATGACCGGCGCCAGGAGGCGCTGGGTGGCCCGGCCGCCGAGATGTCCGACGATGTACGCGGCGAGGCCGGTCAGCGGCCCTCTGCGGTCCGGTCCGACGGGGCGCGAGGCGAGCGGTGCGACGCCGTGACGCCGTGCCAGTGCATGGGCAGCCTGATCGGTGGACAAGGGCCGTAGCCGGCCCCGGCTGAGAATGCGCAGGCGATGTGCCAGCACCCTGGAGAAGGCGGCGAGCGAGTCGCGGCGGAGCGGGAAGCAGCGGAAGCGTTCCTCGTTCACTCCGTCCGCCTGCGCGGGTTCCACCCGGCCTACGGTGTGTGTCGCGTGCAGGAAGGCGCCGCCACCACCTGCCACCACGAACTGGATCGTCCGGCCCGCTGTCCGAACGGGGTAGCGCTGGTAGTTGTGGGTGTTGCCGCCGATCGCCGCCACGTACTCGTGTCGCGGTTCGACGACGACCTGGTGCACGTCGCCGTACCCTTCGGGTGCCCCGCTGATCCGGCACTGCTCGCGTCGACCGTTGGCGATCAGCGGCGCGCCACCCGTGATGAGCACCTTCGGTCCGGGTTCGCGCGACACCCGGAGCAGCCATCGACCCTGTTCCTCGTCGACCCTGTTGTGGATGCCGGACTCGATGCAGACCAGCGTCAGAGGACGGGTCCGCACCCGGAAGTACGGCGTCCGCTGGGCGACCGGCTGCTGCTGGGACGGTTGGTCGCGCAGCGCCGGACCACCTTCCGCGACGAAGCGGGCACGGTCGAACTGCGGTGCGGGGCGGCCGCAGAGGTGGTGCAGGAAACCCGTCAGACCGTCGTACCAGTCGTGATTGCCCGGGACGGCGTACAACGCGCCGGGGTAACTGTCGAAGGGCCGGTAGAACAGGTCGACGAAGTCGTTGACGTCTCCGGCCGGGTACTGCAGGTCGCCGCAGAGCACGCCGAAGGTGGTGTCCGCGGCGAAGGTCGCGAGCGCAGACATGACCGCGTACTGGGACCGGTCGCCCTCGCCGGGATCGCCGAGGACGACGAAGGAGTGGTCCCCGAGCTGCAGATCCACGTCGAAGTCCGCGGGTGACGATCCCGCCAGGATGCGGGACCGTCGCCGGTCGACGCCATCGAGCCACCAGGGCACGAGCTGCCGCCGGGACTTCCACAGCACGACGGGATTGGCCCAGGACAGTTGGCGGCGGGGCAGGGGACGTGGCAGCAGATCCACGAAACGACCCGGCGAGCATGCCCGGTCGGCAGCGACGTCCTCGACCCGGGAACTGGTCGGCGGCGCGGTGCGCTCTGACACGGCGCTCCTCTCCGGTGCTCGCGCGCTCGTCCCGGCCACCGGTTGCGGTCAGGTCTCATGACGCCAGTGCCCTGCCCGGGACGCCCCTGTCGGCGCTGCGGGCAGTGCCCGGGGCGCCGCCCGTGCGGCTACCCCTGTGGAACACCTTCCGAAACGACTTCCCGGTCCTTGGCTCTTGAACCCGCCACGCCCGGCCTCCGCGGGACTGGTTCGTCTCTCACGGCCGACCCGGGGACAGACCGCGGAGACCCGATCGCGGGGCCGGCACGGGGTCGCCTCCGCGCACCCGGACGGGTTCCGGATCGGACCGAACCGTCCGCGGCAGTCGGGCGGACGGCGCCGATGACAGAACAGGACGCGGACCGTCCGCATGCCGCTCTAGCGTCGAGGCATGGACGACTCCTCTGCCCAGACCGGGAACAGCCAGCCGCCGTGGGAGCCTCCGCTCGCCGGCAGCGAGACCCAGCACCTTGCCGCGTCGCTCACCCGACTGCGGACCACGTTCCGCTGGAAGGCCGACGGGCTCGACACGGCAGACCTGTCCCGCTCGGTGGGCTCGTCGACGCTGACCCTCGGCGGGCTGCTCAAGCACCTCGCGTGCGTCGAGGACGAGAAGTTCGGCATCTCGCTGTCGGGCGCGGGCTACGGCCCGCCGTGGGCGGGGATGCCGGACTACCCGGGTCCGCCCGGCGCCTACACCTTCGACATCGACGGATGGGCGGCCGAGGACCTGTACCGGCTGTGGGACGAGGCCGTCCGCCGGTCCGAGGAACGCCTGCGAACGGCCCTCGCCGCGGACGGGCCAGGACAGCGCATCGCCATGGGCGCCGACGAGGGACTGGAGGTCAGCCTGCGCCGCCTGCTGTTCGACCTGCTCGAGGAGTACGGCCGCCACACCGGCCACGCGGACCTCATCCGGGAGTCGATCGACGGCCGGGTCGGCGAGGATCCGCCCGAGGACTGGCACGCCGTCAGCGGGTCCTCCCCGGTCGGGAGGTAGCCAGAGCGGCCGTGCCCGGCCGTCCGCGGCGACCCTGCCCGGCAGGGCCACCACGGACGGCGGGCCGGCCGTCGCCGGCGGCTCTCGACGGTCCGGTGGTTCTCGACGGTCCGGTGGTTCTCGACGGTCCGGTGCCCGGCGCCGCGGGAGATCGGAATCCGACGATCTCCCCATGGTGCGGGTCCGTGTGCCACCATCCACGGCATCTCCCGTCGCCGCGGATCAGGAGCCCGCCATGGCACATGCAGACCGGCCGACGTCCGCCGCTGGCGTCGGGACCACCTCCCGCCGGGCGCTGCTGATCGGCGGCTCGGCGGCCCTGCTGGCCGGATGCACCAGCGCAACGGCGGAGGCGGTCGGTTCGACGGGAACCGCTGCATCGTCGGCAGCGACCCCGACCGGTCCGCCCGCTGCCACCCTGTCGACGCCGGCGGGCTCGACGCCGCCCTCCGCGGCTGCCGCCAGCACCACTGCCAGCGGCAGCACGGCCGCGACCGGCACAGCTGCGGCCACCCCGGTGGTGATGCCCGGGCTCGCGCCTGTCGGCAGGACCGCGCAGTTCGCCTACTCGGCGGTCGACATCCCCGAGGCCCGGATCACCGCAGCCGTCGGTGCTCTCGACGCCCTCATCGCCGACGTGATGCAGCGCTCGGGCGTCCCCGGCCTCTCGGCTGCCGTCGTGCACGGTGGAAAGGTCGTCTATGCGAAGGGTTTCGGCGTCCGCGAACTCGGCAGACCGGGGAAGGTCGATGCGGACACCGTGTTCCAGCTCGCGTCGCTGTCCAAGTCGGTGGGCAGCACGGCGGTCTGCTGGGCGATCACCCGGAAGAAGGCGACCTGGGCGGACAAGGTCACCGCGCACCTGCCCGACTTCCGGCTCTCGGACCCCGCGGTCACCTCGATGCTGCAGATCTCCGACTGCTACGCGCACCGCACCGGGCTGTCCGGCGGGGCGGGCGAGGACCTGGAGGCGCTCGGGTTCGACCGGGCGCAGATCCTGCAGCGGCTGCGCCAGCTACCGCTCAAACCGTTCCGGATCACCTACGAGTACACCAACTTCGGCATGACGATCGGCGGCGAAGCGGTGGCCGCCGCGGCCGGCATGTCGTGGGAGGACCTGCAGGACGCGGCGCTGTACCGGCCGCTCGGCATGAGCCGGACCAGCTCGCGCCACTCGGACTTCCTGGCCCGCAGCAACCGGGCGGCGCTGCACTTCTACTACGACGGCTACCGGTTCCGCCCGACCTACCTGCGGGACCCGGACCAGCAGTCCCCGGCGGGCGGCGTCTCGTCGTCCGCCAACGACATGGCGCGCTGGATGCTGCTCCACCTGGCCGACGGCCGGTGGGACGGCCGGCAGCACATCGACCCGGCGGCGTTGCAGGCGGCACGGAACCCGCACATCCCCAACATCCCGGGCACGACTCCGGCCGAGCGCAGCGAGTTCTACGGCTACGGCTTCAACGTCGAGGCCACGTCCACCGGACACGTGCGCTGGGGCCACTCCGGCGCCTTCTACGTCGGCGCCGCCACGGCCTTCGGCATGCTGCCGGCCGCCGACGTGGGCATCGTCGTGCTCACCAACGGTTCCCCGATCGGCGTCCCGGAGGCCATCGCGGTCACGTTCACCGACCTGGTGCGCACGGGTGTGGCCGAGCGCGACTGGTTCGACCACTACAAGGCCATCTTCGTGAACACCTTCGTCAACCGGTCCCCGGTGGCCGGCGATCCGCCGGCGGACGCCCGCCGACCGCGGGCCGCGTCCGCATACGTCGGCACCTACACCAACAGCTACGTCGGCGACGTGGTCGTGAGCGCGCGGGGGCGGACGCTGACGGTGACGCTCGGACCCAAGCGGCTGTCGGCACCGCTGACCCCCTGGGACGGGGACAACTTCAGCTGGCTGCCGCCCGGCGGCTTCGCCGATCCCAGGTCCGCGGTCACCTTCGGCGGCTTCGCCGGCGGCCGAGCCACCACGATGACCATCG
The DNA here is from genome assembly GCF_014646215.1 of Nakamurella endophytica. Taxonomy (GTDB): domain Bacteria; phylum Actinomycetota; class Actinomycetes; order Mycobacteriales; family Nakamurellaceae; genus Nakamurella; species Nakamurella endophytica. The sequence goes on along the minus strand of NZ_BMNA01000002.1, from coordinate 260,524 downwards.
AGTCGTTGCAGATCCCCGAGCTGCGCCGGACGTCCTGACCGGTCGGGATGACGGACGGGCGAGCGGGATGGAGGCGTTGTGCGCAAGGTCGTCGTCTACGAACTGGTGTCCCTGGACGGTGTCGCCCAGGACCCGGACGAGTGGGTCACCGACTGGGACGAAGCCCTCGACGGCCACCTCGCCGAGGTCATCGCGTCGCAGGACGCGGTGATCCTCGGCAGGCGCAGTTACGACGAGTGGGCCGCGTACTGGCCGGGCAGTGACGTCGAACCTTTCGCCGGCTTCATCAACAGCGTCGCCAAGTACGTCGTGACCTCCAGACCCCTGCACCGGACCTGGACCGGCTGCACCCCGGTCCACGCGGATCTCGAGGGGTTCGTGCGGGACCTGAGGAAGCGTCCCGGCCGGGACATCGGCGTCCACGCCAGCATCTCGGTCGCCCGGGCGCTGCTGGCGGCGGACCTCGTGGACGAGCTGCGGCTGGTCGTCGCGCCGGTCGTCGTCGGCGCGGGACGACGGCTCCTGGACGGTGTACCGGCGACCCGGCTCCGGACCCTGCGCGGCGCGATGACGCCCACCGGTCACCTCGTGGCGGACTACGGCGTGTTCCGCTGACCCTGACCACGCATCCCTGTCCGGCCCGGACGTCGGCCGCGGATGCCCGAGTCCGTCGGGCTGTCCACGGGCGGCGGCGGACGGCCCCGGAACCCGGGACAGGAACGACGGACGGTCCTACGATCCGCTCACCCGCCGGACCGACTGGACGAGATGTCCGGCGGCGACCGAGTTCGGACGCGACGGCTGGCCGCCGTTCACCGGGGTCGAGCCGTCCGGGAGAAGGGACGGAACGATGGCACAGCGCCCACCGGTCGTAGGGACGACGATCGCCGCCGTCCTCCTCGCCGCCCTGCTGAGCGGCTGCACCGCGGATGTCGCCGGTTCCGGCGGCAGAGCCGATCCGCCCGTGACGAGCACCGGCACCGTCGTCGACACGACACCGACGGTCCCGTCGGACTCGACAGGACGGATCACGACCGGCGTCGGGTCGTCCGGCGGACCGTCGACCGGACCAGGAACCACCAGCGGCCGGTCGTGCTCCGACGTGACGCACGCGGATCCGAGCACGGCCTTCGAGTCGTCGCTCCGGGACGGTGACGAGCTCGCGGTCGGCGACACGGGATGGCTCGACGGCAGCGGGCGGGCGGCCGACGTACAGGTGCAGGGACGTTCGGGGGTGGTGACACTGACCGACCGGTCCGTGGCCACCGTGGTCGCCTGCGGCACGGTCGTCTCGACGACCAGGTGGATCGAGGTGCGTGCCGAGAAGCCCGGAACAGCGACGCTCCGCCTGTCCCGCAAGGTCCTCCGGATCACCGTGACGGCCGGCTGACGCCACGCCCGGATCGGTCCGGCCGGTTCAGCCGGTCGGCGCCGCGGCCACCCCGGACAGCAGCGCCAGCCGCAGTTTCGTCTCGTCCTCGGTGTCGGCGGCCGCGGTCAGGACGACGATCTTCAGCGCGCCGTCGCCGTCGGACAGGACGTCGCAGTCGACGGTGATCGGTCCGACGGTCGGGTGGCTGACCACCTTGGTGTCCTCGCGGTGGGTGCCGACGGCGCCCTCCGCCCACAGCGCCGCGAACCGTGGGCTGGCCGCGGTGAGATCGGTGACGAGCCGCCGCAGCCGGGCGCTGCGCGGGTACCTCCCGGTGGCCGCGCGCAGGTCCGACACCACGGCCGCCTGCACGTCCGTGCCGGACGACGACGTGACGGCCCAGTGGGCGAGCATCGGCTCGTCGCCGTCGAGCCGGAAGGTGCTGCGGGCGAAGTTCCGCGCCTGCGGCGGCGCGCCGGACGGATCGCCGAAGAGCGCCGCCCAGCCGCGGTTCCACCAGAGCAGCTGCCAGTCGGCGGCGAAGACCCCCACCGCCACGTCGGTGCCCAGCCGGTTCACGACACGCTGGACACCGCGCGGGATGTGGTCCGACACCTCGCCGTCGGCGGGTGGCGCCAGACCGGCCAGCCGGTACAGGTGGTCCCGCTCGGCCGTGTTCAGCTGCAGGGCGCGGGACAGCGCGGCGACCACCTGCGCCGACGGCGTGGTGGCCCGCCCCTGCTCGAGCCGTACGACGTAGTCGACGGAGATGCCGGTCAGTTCCGCGAGTTCCTCGCGACGGAGCCCATGCGCCCGGCGGGCGCGGCCCGTCGGCAGGCCGGCGGCCGCGGGGGAGAGCCGATCCCGCCAGGCCCGCAGCGTGGCGCCGAGATCCTGGTCGACGGTGGTCACGACGCCATTCTCCGCGCGCTCCGCGGCGGCAGGGTGGTACTGCTGGTCCTACTGCAGCGGCGTCTCTGGTCCGGACCCGCGGACGGTCCGACGATGGCTGCATGACAACAACCTTCATCACCGGGGCCAACAAGGGCCTGGGGTACGAGACCGCCCGCCGACTGCTCGCCGAGGGCCACGCGGTGATCGTCGGAGCCCGCGACCCGGAGGCCGGCGCCGCCGCCGCGGACCGGCTCGGCGCGCGGTTCGTCCGCATCGACGTCACCGACGACGCGTCGGTGGCCGCTGCGGCCGCGGACGTGGCGCAGCACGAGGGTGCCGTCGACGTCCTGGTCAACAATGCCGGCATCGCCGGCTCGCAGCCGGACGTCGGGACCCTGACCGCCGACGACGTGCTGCAGGTGCTGGACGTCAACCTGCTCGGCGTGGTCCGCACCACCACGGCATTCCTCCCGCTGCTCCGCCGGTCGGCGGACCCGGTCATCGTGAACGTCAGCAGCGGGCTGGGCTCGCTGGCGCTGACCCACGACCCGTCCCGCGTCGAATCGCACGTCATCGCGCCGGCGTACACCTCGTCCAAGGCGGCGTTGATCATGCTGACGACGCAGTACGCCAAGGCCTTGCCCGACGTCCGGATCAACGTCGCGGATCCGGGCTACACCGCGACCGACCTGAACGGGCACAGCGGACCGCAGACCGTGACGGAGGGGACGGACGCCGTCGTGCGCCTGGCCACCGAGGGGCCCGGGCACGGATCGGGCCGGTTCGTCGACCGCACCGGGGAGATCGGCTGGTCCTGACCGACCGTGCACACCGCGGACGGGCCGGCGCGCACCGTTCGCGGCGGACCCGCGTCGACGGTGCAGCGCCGGCCGGTCGGACCTGGACGGCTCAGCCCCGCAGCTCCGCAATGACCGGGCCCATCCGGTCGGCGAGATCGCCGGGGACCACGATCTCGTCGATGCCGTACTCGTCCCGCCACCGCACGAGCTGTCCGGCCATGTCGGCCGGCGAGCCGTCCAGCGCCCCCGCCGCACCCCGGACCGCCGCCGCATCCAGGCTGCGGGCCGTCCAGGCCGGCAGCACCCCGGCCACCGCCGCCACCTGGAAGGACAGGTGGACCGTTAACGGCCGGGACCGCGGATGGTCCCGCACCCGGGTGACCGCGGCCCGCAGGTCGGCGTCGGTCGCGGTCGGCGGGAGTGCCAGGCAGATGCGGTCGGCGATGTCGGCGGCCCGCGCCAGCATGCGCGGGCCGCCCGCGGCGACCACGACCGGAGGCGGCGGGTGGACCTGGGCGCGGACCTCGGCGACCACCCGCTCGAGCTGGGCGATCCGCTCGTCCGCCGTGCCCCAGGAAACGCCGAGCCGTTCGGCTTCCCGGCGGGCGTCCGGCCGGCCCGTGCCGATGCCGAGCTCGAACCGACCGTCCGACAGTTGCTGGAGCGCCCGCACCTCGCGGACGGTGGCGGTCGGAGAGCGGAGCGGAGCGGCGATCACCCAGGTGCGCACCCGCACCGTGGGCGATGCCGCGGCGGCCGCGGCGAGAGCCGGGAACGGCGAGGCGGTCCACAGCGTGTCGGGCACCAGCACGGTGTGGAAGCCGAGGGTCTCGACGGCGCGGACGCGCTCCAGCCAGCCGGCGCCCGTCTCCGGGGCGAGGACGGTGGCCCGGCGCAGGCCGCCGGGTGCAGTGCTGGTCATCGCGCGACTCTCCCGCGGGCAGGCCGCGACCACCATCGGGGCTGACCCCGATCCGGCCCCGACCGCTGCGCCGATAGCCCGCCGCGGCCGGACGGATCCCGGCTCAGCTGCACCCGGGCAGGCCCTGCAGCACCCCCGTGCGGTAGGCGGCGATGCGGTCGAAGCCGCTGACGCCGCCGGTGTCCTCGGTGCGGTTAAAGGCCAGCAGCGCCGCGACCGCCTCGTCGAGATCACCGGGCGAGAGCCGGATGTCGTCCGCCGCGCTGCCTGCGAGCAGGCTGTTGGTCCAGCTGCCCGTCAGGCAGTCGATCTCCAGTTGTCCGGCTCGTCCCGTCGTCGGCTGTCCGCGCCGGACCTGCACGGCCTGCGCGAACAGGCCGCCGAGCAGCGTCCCCACGGCGTTGTCGCCGATGCGTTGGTACAGCGCCGGCCCCAGGCGGACGGCGTCGAAGGCCGCGTAGTCGCCCGACACGCAGTAGAAGGCGGTCTCGGCGGCGCCCGGGTCGGGCTGAACCCGTCCCTGGCACGCCGGCGGACTCGCCGGGTCGAACGGCCGGACCGGCAACGCCTTCCAGGACTGCCCGGGGTCGACTTCCGGGTAGGTCCGGCTCCAGTAGGACTCCAGGGACTCGTCGAGGACGGTGACGGTGTCCTGGAACGAGGGCAGGTCCCCACCGGTGGCCGCCTCCTGCTGGGTACCGAACGGGACCTCGGTCACCGGGAGGTTGTTGGTCCGGTACGCGGCGCAGGTCCGCGGTCCACGGTCGACGCCGTCCTGGAAGGCGCGGATGCGGTCGAATGCGTTGCCGTGCGCCTGCGGCTCCTGGGCGGCGGTTCCCGGCTGGTCGCGCAGCTGGAGTAGGCCGGCCAGTGTCGTGTCCAGCTGTTGCGGCGTCACCGTGCCGAAGGCGGTCGAGGCCCCGCTCTCGACGTTGCCGACCCATGCGCCGGCGAAGCAGTCCGCCTGCTGTTCCAGGACGATCGTCGGCTGCCGGGACAGGCCGAGGCGGTTCTGGACGGCGTGGCCGTACTCGTGCGCGATGACGACACCGACCAGGAGCGGCCCGAAGTCCGACAGCAGCTCCGGGACGAGCACCTGTGAGTCCCAGGCGATGAAGTCGCCGTCCGGGCAGTAGAAGGCATTCGGTTGGTACTGCGCCGGCTCCCGGCCGCACGCCGGCGGCGGCGACGTCCTGGTGTACGGGTGGTAGCCACCGCGGACGGGTTGGAAGGCCTTGCCGCCGGACAGGCGGGGGTACTCCGCCGTCCAGTAGCGCTCGACGTCCTTGATAGCCGTTTCCACGACCCGGTTGGCCTCGGCGGGACCGGCGGTCACGGCGGTGTTCTGCAGATCCCCGGTCGAGGCCGCCGTCGTGGCGGGTGCCGGGCTGCGGGTCGCGGTTGCGCTGCCGGTCGATGGTGTCCCGCTGCTGCCGGTCGAGGCTGTGTCGCCGGACGTTCCCGCTGCGGTGCCGCCGGCGGCGGTGCCGGCCGGTGTCGCGGTCGCCGCGCTGGCCGAGCCGCCTGCGCTGGTCGCCGTTCCGGCGCTCGTCGTGCCCGCGGGCCCGGCGGCACCGGTCGAGGTGCAGCCGGAGAGGAGCAGGACCGTGACGGCCAGCGCGACAAGGCCGGGCGACGGACGTCCACGCACGGGTGCTCCCTCCGCGGCGACCGGCACCGACGACCAGCCGGTCGACGTGGTCGATATCCCGGTGGCTCCGGCGCCAAACCGCCGGGACCGCGCCCACCGGCCGAGACCGGCCGAGACCGGGCGGGGCCGGGCGGGGCGGGGCGGGACGGGGGTGGGGGTCCGGGTCCGCCCGGGCAGCCGTGCGCCCGGCGCGCGCGTGCCGGCGTGCGCGACGCGCTCGGATCGCGCGCATCCCGCCGGCGGAACCGTTCCGCGGTCCGGCCGCGCGCTCACCCGCGGTCGTGCAGCGTGACGTGGTAGCCGTCAGGATCGGCGAAGGTGAAGGTCCGGCCGAAAGGGCCGTCGACGGGTGCCGCGACGACGGTGTGGCCGTCGGCCACGAGTGCGTCGTGGATCTCTCGGACGTCGGTGGCGTGCAACCAGATCGCCGCGCCGATACCCGGCCGGGCGGCGGACGCGAGGTCGGTGCCGGGCACTACGTCGCGGAGCGCGAAGGCGATCGGGGCGGTCTGGAAGACGACGGCGTGTGGAGGACCGGTAGGCGAGCGGACCAGGCCGAGATACCGCTCGTAGAACGCGCGCGACGCCTCGAGGTCGCGCGCCTGGAGCGAGATGAAGTCGGGACCGGTGACGGGCATGGGACGAGCTCCTCTGTGTTGTGTCAGCTATCTGACACTCCGACCGTATGTCAGACTTCTGACATGAGTCAAGACGGCGCCGGCATCGACCTGGAGACTTCGCTGGGCTACCTGCTCAAGGAGGCGTCGAGCGTCCTCCGGGCTGCCATGGAGGAGGTGTTGCGGCCGCTCGGGATGACCGTCACGCACTACTCGTGCCTGGAGCTGCTGGCTCAGCGTCCGGGGCTGTCGAACTCGGACCTGGCACGGGGCGCGTTCGTGACACGGCAGTCGATGAACGTCCTGCTGCAGGCGCTGGAGCGGGACGGCGTCGTGACCAGACCGGCGGAGGCGGCCGTCGGGAAGGTGCTCCCGGCCCGACTGACGGCGCGCGGCCGGCGCAGCCTGGACAAGGCCACCGCAGCGGTCCGTTCGGTGGAGCTCCGCATGCTGTCCGGGCTCGACGACGCCGAGCAGGCCCAGGCGTCCCGGGCCCTGCGCAGCATGATCGACGCGTTGCGGGGATCAACGTCGATCCCGGTGACGTCGCCGGCACGGAGATCGCCCGCCGGTTGACCCGGTAGCCGGGACGGGATCGATCGAGCCGCCCACGGCCGTTCGGTGCGCTGGGCTCAGGTCGACCGGAGGCTCGAGGCCCGAGCCACACCCCTGCGCACCCAGCGTTCGAGAGCGGCGTCGTCCAGGTGCGCCGCCGGGACGCGGAGCCAGCCGTCCATCTCCCGTCCCCGCATGACCATCCGGTGCGCACCGCCGTCGGCCACGAGGCCGTCCGACTCCGCCGGATCCACCCGCACCATCACATCACCCTGGCTGCCCGCGGCCACGGCCATGGCGCCCCCGACCAGAAAGGCCAGGCCGCCGAACATGGCCTTCTCCGTCAGGTCCGGCTGGTCGTCCAGGAGCGCGCGAATGCGGTCGGCGAGTGCACGGTCGTACGGCATGGGGAGCAGTATGCGTCCGCGCCGCCCGCACCGACCTGGTGCGCCAGCACCCAGAACTCGAAGGCGATCCCGCCCTCGACGTGCCGGCCGGCAGCAGGTTCACCGCGGTGCGGAGCTGATCGACCGGGTGCGCACCGCTCGCTACACGGACCCGGCCGTCGGCGACGAGCCGGGGTAGCCCTTCCCGCGCCTGCGGAGGCGCGGGCGTGGGGAGAGCAGAGCCGCCGGGCTCGCCTCGACGCCGTCTGCAGCCGCGACGACGTGCTGGCCGTGGCATCCCGCGTCGGCGAGCACCGAACCGGCCCTGCGGTCGATCGCGAGCAAGGCCGGAGGGGCATCGCGACGCGGTACCGCCGCCCGTCCGGGGAAGCGCTCGTCGACGCGGTCCACCGGGACCAGGTCGGCCGGTCGACCGCCGGCGCCCGCGACCTGCTCGACCGGTTCGAGCCCGGCACGACGCTGCCGCGGTGGATGGACCTGTCTGGGGACCGGGGCGACCGGGACCGCCGGGCCGGGCCCCCTGCCGGGGCTGAGGGCTGCGGGCGAGTCGCCCACGGCACACCTGCCGGTCGAAACTGCCGGCCGCCGTCGCGACGATCCTGGAAACCGGCCGCAAGCGACGTGCGCTACGGCCGGACGTCACCGCCGACGAGGGGGCCGCCGCCTTCGTCGGCGCCGTCACGGTGACCCTCCGACGGCAGCGCGACGCCCTCGTCGAACCATTGCCGGACCTGTTCCTGGACGGGTTCCGGTCCGACCGCTGACGACCGACGGTCGACTCCGCCCGGGACGGCCGCCAACTCGACCCAGGACGGTCCACCTGACCAGTCGCGACCCCCGCTGCCGGCGACGCCCGAGAGCTCCTGCCCGTACGGACGGACCGCCGCCGGAGCCCTCCGGTGGTCCCTCCACCAGAACACGGCCAGTACCAGCGCTTCCAGCACCAGCACCACGCCGGTGTTGCGCAGCGCCGGCCAGAGGCCGAGCCGGTGGGCGTCGAGAAACGGGTAGGGGTACCAGCCGGTGAGGGCGCCGTGCACGAAGGTGTACACCACCCACGCGGCCGGCCAGAGGCAGGCCCGGGCGACGGTGCGCCGGTCGATCCGGCCGCCCGGACCGAAGAGGAACCAGCCGAGCACGGTTGCCCACGGTGCGATGTAGTGGAACCCGATCGTCGCGACCAACTGCCAACCCGACGGGTGGACGTAGTGGATCAGCACCAGGTCGAAGACGATGCCGGTGACGGTGATCCCGACCAGCGCGTCGAGCTGGAGCACGCGCCACCACCGGCCGTCACGGCACGGGTTCGCGACCAAGGTCACGGCCAGGACCAGCACGAGCAGGTTGCTCTGGATGGTGAAGAAGCTCACGGTCTGCACCAACCGGACCGCGACACCGACCGTCGCGACGGTGTCACCCGTGTTGGGATCCGGCCCTCCGGCCAGGACGAGCCAGATCTGGATGACGAAGGCGGCGACGACGACGACGGCGACCACGGCGAACCAGATCCTGGCCCGTCGAACCGACGGATGCGCCGAGGGGTCGCGGCGGAAACGGTGCAGCGCGTCGTTCATCGGTCCGTGGTCCTCCGGTCGGGAAGTGTCCTGTCCACGGTGGCAGCCACCCGGCGCGTGGCGACTGTTCGGAATTGCCAGCTCTACCCGCCGCTCCGGCTCGCGGACCGCCGTCCTGGTCGCGGTCGGGAGCGCGGGATACCGGTGTCGCGGTCGGCGCCGACGCTGAGGTCTCTGCAGTGTCGGGAGCGACGGGTGCTCGAAGAACGACGCGAGGGCTACTCCTCGAGACCCAGACATCTAGGCCGCGGACTGGTCTGCTTCAGCGGTGCCGCGGCAGCAGTTCAACGTCAATCTGGACCCCGAGCTGGTGCGCTCGACCGAGCACCACGCCATCGACATGCAGTCGTCCCTATCCGATCTGGTCGGGCGGATCCTGGCCAGCCATCTCGAGAACTGGAGGCGGACCCCCGTGTCCGACCAACCGCGCTTGTCCCTGCAGCCGATGGTGCATGTCGACGACATGGCCCCGGCAGTCGCGTTCTACGAGGCGCTCGGCGGTCAGGTGGTCCACGGTAGCCGGGACGGCGATTTCGTCTTGATGTCCGTCGGGAGCGGGCAGCTGGGCCTGCTGGCCCACCCACCGAACCCGAGCAGAACGAGGGCGTCGTCGAGCTCAACTTCGAGACCGGCCAATCTCTGCACGATCTCGAGGAACGGCTCCGCCGCGCCGGCGTCACCATCGCGGCATCGACCACCGACGAGGGCTTCGGCCGGCAACTGCAGGTGTTCAGCCCGGTCGGTCTGCTGGTCAAGATCAACCAATCGGATCCGGAGCTGTACGCGTGAGGACCGTCGCGGGTCGCCCGCCACGGTCGCCCGGAAGACCGGCCCGACGGGCGGCGAGATCCCGATCGGCGCGTTCGCGGTGCTGGCCGTGCTGGCTGCCGCGTGCGGCGCCGCATCCGGCAGCGGCTCCACCCACCGTCCGCTGCCACCGGATCCGCACAGTCCCTCCTGAACTCGGTGGTCGCCCAGCTCGGCGTCGTCGGCGCCGCCGTCGCCGTCGTGACCCCCGGCGCGGACGGAGCTCCGCACTGCGACTTCTCCGTCTCCGGGTGTTGCCGACTCGACCATCCACCAGCCGGTGACGGCGCAGACCCGGTTCGAGATCGGTTCCCTCACCAGGACCTTGACTGCCGACCTGCTGGCGTCGTTGGTCGCGCTGGGCACGGTGGCCCTGTCGGATCCGGTACAGAAGTTTGCACCGCCCAGCCGGTACCGACTGGCTGTACTCCGGTTTCGGCGTCCTGGGCACGGTGCTGGCCGACCTGGTCGACCCGGGCACGGCGGCTCCGCCCTACAGGGCGGCGCTGCAGTCGCGTGCTGTCCGGCCTGCCGATGCCGGCGACCGCGGTGGAGGTGCCGGGACAGGAGATGGCCACCGGCCACCTGGTCGACGGCGGATCGCCACGGGCCACGCCGCAGTGGTCGAAGACCAACGCCCTGGCGGCCGCCGGCGGCCTGGTCTCCGATGCGGCCGACATGGCCGTCATGGCCGTCTGGACGGCCGCACATCTCGGCTCTCCGGTGGCCGCGGACGGCGCTGTCGACCCTCCACTGGTCCGCACCGTCCAGCTGTGGGCATCGCCCGGGTGCGGTGCCAGCAGACGGATCCGAAGGACTGCTCGAGCACGCCGCAGACAGTGGGCCCGGCCTGTCGGTTGGACCCGGCGGCGGGCTCGGTCCCGCAGCCGTTCGCGACCGAGAACGGTGCCACCGCCGGCTTCCAGTCACAGGCGTTCCTGGTCCCATCTGCCACGGTGGGCGTCGTCGTGCTCGCGAACACCGTCACGCCGACCGACCTCGTCCCGCTGACCACCCCGCTGGTGGGGCAGGCGTTGAGCCGCGAGCAGCCGGCCCCGGGGTCAGTCCGTGGACGGCGCGGCGGTGCACCCGGTGAAGAACGACGCGTGATGGGTGTGGATGCCGATGTCGGTCAAGTGCACGTACGCCGTGGATCCGACGATGCTGATCGAGTCACCCGGGTAGTCGACCTCGTCGATGTGGATGTCCTCGCCGACGGCGGTGATGCTGTCGTGCACCGGCACCAGACCGTTCGGGCACGTCGCGACGAACAGCGCGTTGCGGAACGGCGCGATCGGCATGGTCGGGCTCTGCGCCGCGGTCCCCCTGGCCGACGGTGTCGTCGATGCCGCAGCGGGGACCGCGACGGGTGCGGCGACCGCCGTGGCGGCGGACGGACGCACATCCTGCGCACCCGGCGTCGCAGCCGACGAGACTCCGGCGCCGAGGATCAATGCCGTACTGCCGGCCGCCGCGACGACCGCCGTCCTGGCCCACACGGACATCGACGTCATGGTCGGTCCTCCTTCTTCCGCGGGGACTCGTCGCCGGTCCCGGCTGTCGGTGTGGCGACCGGATCGGCCGCTGTGAGAGCAGCTTCCGAGCGGATCCGGCCGAGAGCCGTCCGCCGTCGGGAGGAGGACGCGGACCCCTTCGGGTCGCCGGGCGGGGGACCGTCCCTGTCCACCGATCGGACCACTGACTGTGCGGACTACTCCAGGTGTGCCGGCGACGCCACTGTGGGCCGCAGAATGGTCACTCACCGAACGATCGGCACTGCACCGTCACCATTTCTGCGCCGGGCCGCGGTCCGCCGACAGTGCCAGCAAGCCGCGCTCCGCCGACAGTGCCAGCAAGCCGCGCTCCGCCGACAGTGCCAGCAAGCCGCGCTCCGCCGACAGTGCCAGCAAGCCGCGCTCCGCCGACAGTGCCAGCAAGCCGCGCTCCGCCGACAGTGCTAGCTTGGGAACGGGTTCGAGGAACAGCCCTACCGGCGCATCGACACATAGGTCGGCGTCGGTCCGCACGGTTGCGGTGCGGAGTACGTCGCTGTTTCTCTTCGACGTCATCTCCGTGCAGCCACTCGGATCGCCGTCGACGACGTGGGACGACGCGACCACAAAGACGGCTGGGCTTCGCCAGGGAGCCTGGTGGAAGGACCGGATCGGGCCACACCGCGATCGGGTCGGACCGTCGACGTGGGGCGGCCGTCACCTCTAGTCCGCGACCGGACGGTGCGGCGCCGCGTCGCGGAACGGAGCAGGACATGACGGAGTCCGAATTCAGGTCACCATCGCGATTCCAGGCGGTGCAGGAGATGGTCGGCGGGTTCCCGACAGACTGGTCTGCCGGGAACCTTCCCGACCTCCGGCGCACCGCCGACGGGTCGCCGTGCGCCGTCCGGACGACATGTCCGACGGCGATCTTCGTGGTCGACGGCGAGGGACGGCAGGTGCTCGCCACCGAGGTCGGGGTCGATGCGGACATCGACCTTGAGCTCCGACGAGCGGGGTGGCGGTGCACGGCACCGTGGCGCGTGGACCAGTTCGGGCGGCCGTGTGTCGTGGTCGAACCGCTGGAACCGTCCGCCTCGCCCGTCCGCATGGCCCTCGGCCTGCGACCCGCGCCGTGAGAGCCGCCCGACGCTGCCGGTCGAGCCACCGGTCTCGGTCGGTCGGTACGCCTGCCCTGCGACGACGGATCGATGTGCTGGAGGGCCGGCGTGCACGCCTTCGAATAGTTCCGGTGAGTGGGCGGAGGAGGCGACCGGCAGGCCGGACTCCGGAGCGGACGGACTCCGCTACGGCGTCGTGGCCGTCGATGGGAGGACTGCCGGCGCTCCGACGGACTGCCTGGGAGGACACAGTCTCACACTGTCCGACAGGGAAGGAACGACGTTGCAGATGTCCGGGTTCGGCGTTCATTCCGGCTGCGAGGTCCGCTTCGAGCAGGACACCGGGTCCCCCACCGAAACGCGATGGTGGCAGGTGCGACGAGGGACCGGTGGCGCGCTCGTAGCGGTTCGGCATCAGCCATGGTGAGCGGCGAGGACCAGCGGCGAGAGCCGGCTCGGCGACGGTGGATATGCCGATGGCGTTGAGCGAGCAGGAACGTCGACAGCTGTCCGAGCTGGGTCAGCAGCTGGCCAGAGAAGATCCCGAGCTGGCTCTGCGTCTTGCGGCCGGACCGAGGGGGGCGTCACCTGGTCGGCCGGCCACTCGGCGGTGGTTGCTGCTGTCGTCTGCGGCGCTGGTGCTCGGTGCCGTCATCGCCGGCGTTCTCGGCTACATCATGGACCAGTCCGCGGGGTTCGGTCTCGCAATGGTCTGCTGCACGCTCGCTGGGGTCGGCAGCATCGTCGCCCATCTGCCCGCACCGGCCCCACGGGCAGCCGTACCCGGCCGGCATCGCGGACGTCGCTGACTGCGGGCCGGCGTCCCTCCCGCACGGCGACCGGGAACCGACGGTCGGGCACCGACGCGGGTCGACCAGCCTGGCCGCGACCGCCCGACCGAGGGCTGCGCCACCGAGGACACCGACCGCAGGGCGAGCGTCGACGTCGCCCTGCACCGCCGGTCGTCGTTGCAACCGCGCTCCCCGGTCCGGGCAGCAGTACGTCGCAGGTCTCCGTCGCCCCTCGCCACGACGAGACGGTGGTCGATCAACCACTTACCACCAAGGATCTGCCCAGGGCCGCGAAGCAGGCCGCCGTCGATCTGGACATCCCTGCTTCTGTCCTTGGCCGACAGAGCGCCCTCCGGTTGCGGGACAGACCGGCGTCCGTCGGTAGAGATCGCCGAACTCCGGGCGTACGACGCGACGGTGTCGTGGTCGTCCGGCGGGCACCGTCCGGACGAGGGGACCTGTCCGGCGCCGCAGTGGGTCGGTCCCTGGTACTCGCGGGACGGACTCCGGACCGCCAGCGGTCGACGGCGCCGCTCGCCGACGCCTCGAGCCGCCGCCGTCCCGCTCGTGTCACTGTCGGGGGGTTCGACGGCAACCGCCGGCGAGGGCGCGAGCGTGACCGCTACCGTCGGCTCCGCCGATCGGTGGACATCGGGATCCTCCCGTCCGTCCTCCCGCCGGTGGGCGACTCCGACGGCCGCGGTGACGACGCTGACGTTCGACCCGCCCCAGCCCTGCCTCAGCCATGTGAGAGGAACCCGGGATGACCACCGACACCGCCGCGCTGACCGACGAGACGCTCGCCGCGGTCACCGCCGCCGCGCACGGCGACGCATCCGCGGACGGACTGCTGGACACGCTGCTGCTCCGTGGCTGCACCGGCTCTGGCGCGCCCGCCGACCCGCTCGTCCTCGACCACGCCGCCGTCCGCGACGCCGACCCGCTGGGGCTGGACGCGGTCCTGCGCCGCCTTCCGCTGCTCAACGACGCCGGCGACACCGGTTCGTTGACGGCGGTTCTCGCGGCGGCGGTGGAGCGCGGAGGATCCGTCACCGGCCCGGAGCCCGCGGCGGCCGCTCTGCGGGACACCGGCATGGTGATGGCCTCGTTGCGCCGGCACGGGGTGGACCCGGTGGCGGCGGTGCCCGGACTCGCGGCGCTGCTCACCCGGTGGGCGGCGGCGTCGGGCACCATCCCGCGGGACACCGTCGTGCACTACGGCTGGTGGAATCCGACCGGTCCCCGGGAGCGGCACTACACCACCGCGACGGCACAGGAGTCCTTGCTCATCGACAGCGTGCGGCAGAGCTGCCGGACGCTGCCCGCGGCCAGCATCGGGCTCGACCGCGCCTGGCATGCCGGGCTGACCACTCCCGTGGCGTTGCTCGCGCTCGGCGCAGCGGTCCAGGCGCTGCAGTCCTACGGCGCCATGTTCGAGACGGTCCGCACCGGCGTCTCGCCGGTGTGGTTCGCACAGCAGCTGCGGCCCTACTTCGACCCGATCACGGTCGACGGCGTCGCGTACTGCGGGCCGGCGGCGGCCTTCGTCCCGCTGTACCTGGTGGACGAGCTGCTGTGGGGGACCGGCGCCGACCACACGGCGCTGCACCGGGAGGCCGTCGAGTACGGCCGCACGCTGTGGCGCGACCGCCGCGGCGAGCTCGCCGACCACCCGCCGCTCGACGAGGTGGTGGCCGAGCGGCTGCACCGGGAGGGCGAGACGGCCGAACTCGCCGAGGCGGCCCGGTTGTTCAGCCTGGCGACCCGGGCCCTGGTGCGGTTCCGCGGCCAGCACGCCACGCTCGCCAGGGGCGCCTACCGCACGGACGTCACCGGCTACTCGACGGGCAGCGGGGGATGGGCGCCCGCCACCCTGCTGTCGATCACCACGGAGAACCGCGACGCCGCAACGCATCTGGACGACGAGCGGCGCTGCGCGGGCCACCACCGTCAGCAGCGGCCATGAGCGCGACCGCCGGGGCGGACGCCTCGCCAGGCGACGAGCGCCCGCTACCCGAGGATGCGTGCATTGCCGCGCTGCGTCGGATGTACGGCGCCCGCGGCCAGGCCGGCGCGGACCACATCCTGCCCTTCCTCACCGACGACTTCGCCTTCGTCCCGGCGGGCACCGACCGGTCCAGCCTGCAGGAGGACTACACCGGACCTGCCGGCTTCGCCCGCTTCATCCGCCGTCAGGCCGACTGGACCGACGACACCTGGTGGCCGGTGCTGGACGAGATGCTGGTGGGCGAGCGGTGGGTCGTCGCCGTCGTCCGGGTCGAGACGACCCGCACCGACGGCACCGCGGGACGGTTCCGCATCCTGCATCGCTGGCAGCGCCGCGGCGGTCTGTTCGCCGCCTTCCGCAGCTTCGTCGACGACCAGGCGGCCTACGACAGGTTCCACACCGCCACCGACGCCGACTCCGCCACCGACTCCGCCGGGCAGCCCTGACGGACGCGGCTGCCGGCGGTGGTGACGACGCGGACCGGGCAGCCGGTGGTCGGGCCCACCGTCCAGCACCCGGTGTCGCCGTCGCTGACTTCCTCGGACGGTCCGGAACCGGTACTCCGTGCCGTCGACCGGATGCGGCCGACCTGGTGCGCGGAGGCGCCGCGCCGACCCGACGGCCCGGTCCCGGTGGACGCGTCGGGGTGCGGCGCTCAGCCGGGCCCGAGGTGCCGCACCCAGAAGTCGACGGTGTGGTCGAGGACGCCGTCGACATCGGGCCACCCGTCGAAGCAGTGCCCGGCGCCGGGGATCCGCCGCAGCTCCACGGGGACGCCGGCTTCGTCCAGGTCGCGCCGCATCTGCTCGCTCTGGGCGATCGGGACGACGGTGTCCTGCTCGCCGTGCACCAGCAGGAACGGCGGCGCACCGGCCGCGACGTACGCGGCCGGGCTGGCGCGGCGTGCCAGGTCGGGGCTCCGGCCGCCCAGCAGGGCGGCGACCGGATCGTCGGGGGCCTCGCCGAGGTGCAGCCCGCGGGCGTCGAGGAACGGGTACCACAGCGCGGCACAGGCCACCGCCGACGAGGCACCCGTCACGCCGACGGCACCCTCCAGCTCACCGCTGTCGTCGGCGGTGAGTGCCGCCAGTGCCGCCAGGTGCCCACCGGCCGACTCACCGCCGACCCCGATCCGTCCACCGTCGATCCCGAGCTCGCCGGCGTACCGCCGGACGTAGCGGATGGCGGACTTGACGTCGTGCAACTGCGCCGGGAACGTCGCCTCGCCGGACAGCCGGTAGTCGACGGTGACCAGCGCCAGCCCGGCGTCGACCACCGCGGTGAAGAGCGACTCGTGGGCCAAGGTGGGTGGCAGGTAGCGGCGGTCGCCTTCCCGCCACCCGCCGCCGTGCACCCAGACGACGACCCCAGGCGGATGGGTCCTGGGCGGCACCCACACGTCCAGCAGCAACGGCCGCACACCCCGGAACAGGGCGAAGCTCAGCCCGTCGTACCGGGTGACCCCTGCCTCGTGCCTGGCCCCGGCGGGCGCCCACCAGCGGGACGGGGCAGGCACAGCCATCCGCCCATCCTGCGGGTACCGCTGCGGATCGGCCCGGCGGCGACGACATGGCCCGCCGGCCGCCGGGATGCGACGCCGCGGACCCTGGCCGCGCGGGGGGTCGAGCTCAGGCCGGGCCGGCGTGCAGCCCGAGGACGTAGGTCTGGATCGCGATGACCCCACCGCCGCGGCACCACTCGGCCTCGTCACCGACGTTGACCCGGATGTCCAGCGGCGAGGTGAGCGGATCCCGGTCGCGGGCGATGCCCTCGGCCATCGCGTCGGCGGCCACCTCGGCCAGTCGGACACCCTCGCCTCCCAGGATGATCCGCTCCGGGACGATCAGGTTGGCCACCGCCGCGATCAGCCGGCCGAGCCCGCGGCCGGCGTCGTCGATGATCCGGCGCGCCGCCGGGTCGTCCGCCGCGGCCAGGTCGAGGCACTGCTCGTAGGACAGCCGCCGGCCGAGCGCGGACGACACCGACCGTTCGACGCCCTCGGTGGACAGCACCGCGGCCGCGCAGCCCCGGTGCCCGTCCTTGCACACCGGTCCGGCTGCGTCCAGCGGCCAGTGCCCGACCAGACCGATCCCGGAGTCCGGCCCGGCCACGATCTTGCCGTTGACCACCGCGCCGTAGCCGATGCCCGCGCCCAGCGTCAGCACCGCGAACCTGTTCAGCCCGCGTCCGGAGCCGAACCAGTGCTCGGACTCGGTGAACGCCAGCACGTCGTTCTCGATGACGGTCGGGACGCCGAGGCGCTCGGCGAGCAGGTCGCCGAGCGGCACCCGCTCCCACTCGAGGAACGGCGCGCGGACCACCAGCGACGAGTTCTCGACGAGTCCACCGAGCCCGACCCCGACGGCCGTCACCGCCGGGACGCCGCGCCCCAGCCGCTCGGTCAGCGTCGCCATCGTCTCGACCACCTGCGCCGGATCCATGGACGTCAGCGGGATCCGGTCGAAAGCGCGCACGGTGGACCGCAGGTCGATCAGCGCGCCGAGCACCTCGGTGCCGGTCAGCTTCAGTCCGACGAAGTGCTTGGACCCGGGGACGACGTCCAGGGGGCGGGTCCGGCGATCGGCGCCCGCGCCGTCCGTCTCCACCAGCAGCCCGGATTCGATCAGCGGCGTGCTCAGCCGGGTGAGCGAGCCCTGGGACAGCTCGAGCCGGCGGGCTATCTCGCTGCGCGAGATGGGGCCGTGGATCAGCACTTCCAGCGCGACTGCCCGGGAAGCGCCGTTGTCCGGCGCCCACTGGGTCGAGCTCACCGCCATCCGTGCACCTCCGGCTCCGCACCGGGACCGCCCCGGGGCCGGCTCATGCTGGCACCCGCGATGCTTTTGCACAAGAAGCAGCACCCGTGGTCCGACACCGGTCTTCCCGGCTCTTGACAAGCCGACGGTTCCGCGACAAAAGTATTGAGCTGCTGCGGGATCACCGCACGCAGCCGTCCGGCGGGGCTGGATGCATTCGCACCGGCCGGGCCCGTTCGCCCGACAGCACGATCCGACTCCCCAGCACAGCACCCCGAAGGGAAACGCGATGAAGCGTTCGACCGCCACCAGGGCCGGCGCGGCCCTGGTCGTGGGCCTCACCCTGATCACCGCGGCCTGCTCGTCGAAGACGGACGCAGGCAGCTCGGCCGGCTCCACCACCGCGGCCACGTCCGCCACCTCCGCGGCGAGCACCGCGTCGGCCGCGGCGTCGACGAGCGCGGCAGCGTCGACCGGAGCGGCGTCCGGCAGCACCGCCGCGTCGTCGGCGACGGTCTCCAGCGACGCGTCGGCCGGATCCAGCACTGCCGCGACCGGCGCGGGCGGCAGTGGTGCGGCCCTGACCACCGCTGCTCCGGTGTCACCGGCGGTCACCCTGACCCTGTGGGGGACCTACGGCAACGGCGGCAACAAGTCCCAGACCGACGTGCTGACCACGACACTCATCCCGGAGTTCGAGAAGCTGAACCCGGGCGTCACCGTGAACTACGTCGACATCCCGTACGACTCGCTCAAGCAGAAGTTGACCACCGGCGCGGCCGGGGGCGAGCTGCCCGACCTGGTCCGCTCCGACATCGGTTGGGTCGCGCAGTTCGCGAAGCTCGGCGTCTTCGCCCAGCTCGACGGCTCCATGCCGAACTTCGAGACGCTGTCCAAGGCCGTCTACCCGGGCACCCTGGCCACGAACCTGTGGAACGGCCACTACTACGGCCTGCCGCTGGACACCAACACCCGGGTGCTGATCACCGACCAGAAGGCGCTGCAGGCGGCCGGCATGACCGCCCCGCCGAAGACCTTCGACGACCTGAAGACCATGGCGGGCAAGCTCAAGGGCACGGACATGGCACTCTTCGCGGACAGCGGCCTGCAGGGCTGGAACATCCTGCCGTGGATCTGGTCCGGCGGCGGCGAGATCACCGACCCGAAGCTGACCAAGGCCAGCGGCTACCTGGACAGCGACACCAACGTCGCCACCGTGCAGATGCTGGTGGACCTGTACAACGCCAAGCAGATCCCCAACCTCATCACCGGCAACCAGGGTGCGACGAGCACCTCCGACGGCCTGCCGACCGGCAAGTACGCCACCATCTTCGACGGTCCGTGGATGAAGGACATCTGGGCCGGCCAGTACCCGGACTTCCAGCCGGTCTACGCGCCGATCCCGGCCGGCGCCGGCGGCTCGATCTCCGTCGTCGGCGGCGAGGACATCGTGATCACCAAGGCGTCGAAGAACCAGGCCGCTGCCCAGGCGTTCGTGGCCTTCACGCAGAGCGCCGACTACCAGCTGGCGATGGCCAAGACCGGTCAGATGACCGTCGTGTCGGCGCTCGGCGACCGGGAGGTCGCGGCCGATCCCTATCTGAAGGTCTTCGCCGACCAGCTCAGGACCGCCAAGCCGCGGCTGGCCATCCCGGACTCCGGCCAGGTCGACACCATCCTGCAGAACGCGCTGACCCCGGTGTTCCAGGGCCAGGGTTCGGTCAAGGACGCGCTGACCGCGGCCGCCAAGCAGATCGACCCGCTGCTGGCCAGCGGTACCTGACCGCGATGACGACCCTCCACCCGCGCACCGCTTCCCGCAAGGACCGGCCGATGACAGTGCAGACCGTCGCACCGGAGTCGATCTCCCGGGCCGTGTCCGATCCTCCCGGCCGCCCGCGCAGGCGGTCCCGGCGGGGCGCGGGTGGAGTGGCCCCCTGGTTGTTCCTGGCACCCGGATACCTGCTGTTCCTGGCGTTGATCATCTACCCGACGCTGCGGGCGTTCCAGATCAGCTTCTACGACTGGGGGATCATCGCCGGCTCGGTGAGCAGGTTCCTGGGCGTCGACAACTACGTCAGGGCCTTCCACGACCAGCACTTCTGGACGAGCCTGGGCAACAGCGCCGTCTACATGGTGCTCACCGTTCCGCTGCAGATCGTCCTGGGGCTGGCCGTCGCCCTGCTGCTCAAGGCCAGGAGCCCGGTGCAACCGCTGTTCCGGGTGCTGTTCTACCTGCCCGTGGTCACCAGCTGGGTGGTCGTCTCGCTGCTGTTCAAGTTCCTGTTCGCCGACGCAGGGCTGGTCAACTGGACGCTGGGCAGCGTGCTGCACGTGTCCGACGGCGGGACGTCGTGGCTGTCGGAGCGGTGGACCGGGATGGTGGCCATCTCGGCGCTGGGCGTGTGGAAGGGCATCGGCTGGTCGATGATGATCTTCCTGGCCGCGGTGCAGGGGGTGCCGAAGAGTCTGGAGGAGGCGGCGACCGTCGACGGCGCCGGCCGCTGGTCGCGGTTCCGCGCGGTCACCCTGCCGGCGATCTGGCCGGCGATGGCCTTCGTCACCGTGATGCTGGTGATCGGCGGGTTCAACGTGTTCACCTCGGTGGTGCTGATGACCGGTGGCGCGCCGGGCGGCCAGACGGATGTGCTGCTGACGTACATGTACCAGCAGGCGTTCCGGCAACCTGGACTTCGGCTACGGCTCGGCGATCGCCGTGCTGCTCACGGTGGGAGTGTTCCTGCTCTCGCTGTTCCAGATGCGCGCCTTCCGCCGATCGGCGAATGCGTCATGACTGTTCTCGCCCCGGGGCGGCGGTCGTCCGCGCCGGCCGTGGTCCGCTACGTCCTGCTGACCGTCGGCGCCGTCGTGATGGTCACGCCGTTCGTGTACATGGTCTCGACGTCGTTCAAGGCACAGGCGTACGTGCTGACCCTGCCGCCGCAGTTCGTTCCCCACCCGGCCACCGTCGCCAACTACACGGAAGCGTGGGGGTCGCAGGACTTCTCGCGGTACTTCCTGAACTCGGTGATCGTCGCGGTGGCGTCGACCGCCCTGTCGCTGCTGCTGTCGTCGATGATGGCGTACGCGTTCGCCCGCTTCCGGTTCCGCGGTCGCGAGACGCTCTTCCGCATCCTGTTGCTCGGCCTGATGGTGCCGACGATCATGTTGATCATCCCGCAGTTCGTCCTGGCAAAGTACCTGGGTCTGCTGGACTCGCTGACCGGGCTGGTCGTCTTCTACGTCGCGGGCTCGTTGTCGCTCAACACGTTCCTGCTGCGCGGGTTCTTCGAGTCCATCCCGGCCGAGCTCGACCAGGCGATGCAGGTCGACGGTGCCGGCGCCTGGACCCGCTACTCCCGGCTGGTGCTGCCACTGGCCAAGCCGGCGCTGGCGACGGCGACCATCTTCACCTTCCTCGCCTCGTGGGACGAGTTCCCCTGGGCGCTGACCACCATCAACACACCCGAGAAGCGCACCTTGCCGGTCGCCATCCAGCTGTTCCAGGGGCAGAACGCGACGCAGTGGGGTCTGGTGTTCGCCGCGTCGCTGATCGCGATCGTGCCGGTGGTCCTGGTGTTCATCGCCTTCCAGCGCTACTTCGTGCAGGGGCTGACGTCGGGCGCGGTGAAGGGGTGACCGCGACGGTGACGGCGGCGCTGCCGCACAAGGCGCTGTACCGGACGGCGGAGCCGGTACTGGTGGACGGGCCGGCCGGACCGGTCACCGTGTACTCGCTCGGTGCGCCGGTGCGCACGGTCGACAGTGCCGGCGGAGTCGTTGATCTCGGCGTGCTCCCGGCCGGCGGGTACGGCGTCGAGTTCGCGGCCGGGCCGCGGACCGCTGTCGAGGTCGTCGACGATCCGCGGACCCGGATGCGCTACGGCTTCCTCGTCGACTACGCGCCGGGCCGCGACGTGGACGCGGTGGCGGAGCTCGTCCGCCGGCTGCACCTGACGGCGGTGCAGTTCTACGACTGGGCGCACCGGCACGCCGCGCTGCTGCCCGGGGATCCCGCGGTGCAGGAGTACGCGGACGCCCTGGGACAACCGGTCTCGCTGGCCACCGTGCGCCGGTTGGTCGGTGCGGTGCAGCGGGCGGGTGCGGTGGCGCTGGGCTACGCGGCGGTGTACGGGGTCGGCACCGACGAGTGGCCGCAGTGGCGGCACGACGCGCTGCTGCGGCCCAGCGGTGTGCCGTACGGGCTGGGCGATTTCCTGTCGCTGGTCGACCCGGCCGCTCCGGACTGGTCGGCGCACCTGCGGTCGGATCTGGCGGCCGCGGTGCGGGCACTGGGCTTCGACGGCTTCCACCTGGACCAGTACGGCTACCCGAAGTTCGCCCGGCGGGCCGACGGCGCGGACGTCGACGTCGCGGCCTCGTTCGACGCGACGATCCGGGGCATCCGGGACGAGCTGCCCGCGGCGCGGCTGGTCTTCAACCAGGTCAACGACTTCCCGACCTGGCGCACGGCGTCGTCGCCGCAGGACGCGACCTACATCGAGGTGTGGCCACCCCAGGTCACCCTCGGCGACCTGGCCCGAACGGTGACCCGGGCGCACGCCGCAGCCCCGCTGCGGCCCGTGGTGATCGCGGCGTACCAGGCCGTGTACCTGCAGGCCGAGCCCGACAGCGCGGACCGGGCGACGATGCTGACCATGGCGACGCTGTTCTCCCACGGCGCGACGCAGCTCCTGGCGGGGGAGACCGGTCACCTGCTGGTCGACCCCTACTACGTCCGCAACCACGGCGCCGGACCGGAGACCCTGGCGGTCCTCACCCGCTGGTACGACTTCCTGGTCGAGCACGGTGAGCTGCTGCTCGACCCGGCCGCCGCCGATGTCACCGGCTCCTACGCCGGCAGCTACAACGGCGACCTGGACGTGACCTATCCCGAGGCGGAGGTGACCGGGGATCCGGTGGCCGGCGGGGTGTGGCGGCGCATCGTCGAACTGCCGGGCCGGCTGGTCGTCCACCTGATCAACCTGGTCGGACAGCCGGACACCGTCTGGGACAGCGCCCGCCGGCCGTTCGGGGACCCGGGCGGCGGTCTGCTCCGTGTCCGCCGGTTCGGACCGGGCCTGCCGCGCGTCCGGGTGGCCGATCCGGACGGCACGCCGCGGCTGACCGAGGTGGTGGTCCGGGCCGACGGCGACGACGCGGTCGTGGTGCTCCCGCCGATCACCGCCTGGCAGCTGATCTCCATCGAGACCAGGAGTGGGAACTGACGTGTCGACCGACCTTGCACCCGAGATCGCCGACGTCGCCACCGCGCAGTGGTGGCGCTCGGCGGTGGTCTACCAGATCTATCCGCGCAGCTTTGCCGACGGCAACGGCGACGGCATCGGGGATCTCGCCGGCATCCGGCAGCACGTGGACCACCTGGTCGACCTCGGGGTCGACGTGGTGTGGCTGTCCCCGGTCTACCCTTCGCCCGGGGACGACAACGGCTACGACATCAGCGACTACCGCGGCATCGATCCCGTGTTCGGCACGCTGGAGGACTTCGACGGCCTGCTCGAGGACCTGCACGCCCGCGGCATCAAGCTGGTGATGGATCTGGTCGTCAACCACACGTCCGACGAGCACCCCTGGTTCGTCGACTCCCGCTCCGGCCGGGACAAGCGCGACTGGTACATCTGGCGGCCGCCCCGGCCGGGCCGGGTGGGCGGTGAGCCCGGAGCCGAGCCCAACAACTGGTCCTCCTTCTTCTCCGGGCCGGCCTGGCAGTACGACGCCGCCAGCGGTGAGTACTACCTGCACCTGTTCTCGGCCCGGCAGCCGGACCTGAACTGGGAGAACGCCGACGTCCGGCGCGCGGTGTACAACGTCATGAACTGGTGGCTGGACCGCGGCATCGACGGCTTCCGGATGGACGTCATCAACCTCATCTCCAAACGGTCGGAGCTGCCGGACGGACCGGTCGCGTCCGGTCGGCAGCTGGGGGACGGCTTCCCGCACTACGGCGACGGGCCGAGGATCCACGAGTTCCTCGCGGAGATGCGGCGCGAGGTCTTCGCCGGCCGGCCCGGCGCGTTCCTGACGGTCGGTGAGACCCCCGGGACGACCGTCGACGTCGCCCGCCACTACACCGATCCGGCCCGGGCCGAACTCGACATGGTCTTCCACTTCGAACACGTCGGCGTCGACCACGGCCCGTCCGGCAAGTTCGAGCCCGCGCCGCTGGCGGTGCCGGTGCTGCTCGACGTGTTCGAGCGCTGGCAGACCGGCCTCGCCGGCGCCGGCTGGAACAGCCTGTACTGGAACAACCACGACCAACCCAGGGTGGTGTCCCGCTTCGGCGACGACGGGCGGTTCTGGCGCGAGTCGGCGACCGCGCTCGCCACGGCACTGCACCTGCAGCGCGGCACGCCGTACATCTTCCAGGGCGAGGAGATCGGCATGACGAACATGCCGTGGGCCTCGACCGACGAGCTCCGGGACATCGAGTCGCTGCGGTACCACGCCGAGGCCGTCGGGAGCGGGTTGGATCCGGCCGAGGCGCTGACCCGGATCCGCCGGATGGGCCGGGACAACGCGCGCACCCCGATGCAGTGGTCCTCCGGCCGGAACGCCGGGTTCAGCAGCGGGACGCCGTGGATCGCGGTCAACCCGAACGCCGAGCGGATCAACGCGGAGGCGCAGCGACGGCAGCGGGACTCGATCTTCGCCTACTACCGCGAGCTCGTCCGGCTGCGCCACGACCTGCCGGTCGTGGCCCACGGTAACTTCGTCCGCCGGCGATCACCGGCCGCGGACGTCTTCGCCTTCAGCCGCAGGTTCGACGGTACGGAACTGGCCGTTGCGGTGAACCTCTCGGGTCGCGCGGTACCCATCGCGCCGTTGACGGGGGTGCCGGTCCTCGCCAACTACGACGGCGCCGGGGACCCGGCGACCCTGCGGCCGTGGGAGGCCAGGGCAGTTCTGCAGCACTGAACGCCCGCACGACGCCTGGCGTCGTGGACTGCTCCCCTCGACGGCGAGCAGCGCACCGGCACCGGGTCAGTGGCCGGTGGTGTGCCACCCGGCCGGCGTGCGGCTGGCCAGCCAGCCGCCCGCCGCTACCAACCCCACCAGCGCGGCGGCGACCGCCAGCGCGGCCGCCGGCGAGGCGTGCAGCACCAGCAGCGCGCCGGCCAGCCCGCCCACCAGCATCGCCAGCACCGCGAGCAGCCGGCGGAACAGCACCCGGCCGTTGCGGGCACGCAGGTCGGCGGCGATGCCGGTGACCGTCATGGTGAGCACCGTCGTGGTCGCATCGGGCACCGCCAGCGCCCGGGCGGTGGCGTTCTGCAGGCCCAGCGCGACCGCCGCCAGGACGGCGATCAGGTCCCGCGGCGCGGTCCCGAACGGCTCTGCAGCCGGCACCGCCACCGCCAGGGCGCCCAGCAGCAGCAGGCACTCGGCCGTCGCCGTCACCGCGAGCAGCCGACCGCGGTGTGCGAGCCGGCCGATCAGCACGCCGCCGGCTCCCGCCCCGACCACGAAGCCCAGCAGGGCGAACAGCGCGGCCTGCAGGGAGAACCCGGGGGCCCCGGCCAGGGCGAAGCCGATGAAGACGATGTTGCCGGTCATGTTGGCGATGAACACCCGGCCCAGGGACAGGATGCTGACCGCGTCGACGACCCCGGTGGCGAGCGTGAGCAGCCGCAGCAGCGCGGGGAGCGGCCCGTGCTGCGGGTGGCCGAGGTAGTCGCGCAGCAGGGTGGGCCGGTGCCGGGTGGGGGAGACGCGCATGACCCGAGCGTTCTCCTGCTCGCCCGCCTCCCACCAGCGTCGTGGAAGCGTCGTCGGTCACTCCGCAGGGGCGGGTCGCCGGAGGGGTCGGTCGAACTCGCCGAGCCGGACGGTGCGCTCGCCGCCGACGTCGCCGGTGTTCACCGTGCCCTGCCGCTCGACCATCACGACCTGCACCGGCCCGTGCGCCAGCGGGCAGTGCTCCACCCCGCGCGGTACGACGAAGACGTCGCCGTCCCGGAGCTCGACGTCACCGTCCCGCAACTGCATGGTCAGGTGCCCGGCCACGACCAGGAACAACTCGTCGCTGTCCGAATGGCGGTGCCAGACGAACTCCCCCTCGAGGACGGCGACCTTGACGTCCTGGTCGTTGACCGAGGACAGCCGGTGCGGCTGCCACGGACCGGGTATCGCGGCCAAACTCTGGTGCAGGTTGCGGACGGTGCTCACGCCGGCCGACGCTACGACAGTGCGGCTCCACGCGACGAGCCGCCGTACGGGACCTGTCCGCACGCCTGCAGCGGGCGTTGCTGCCCGGGGGTCCCGCCTCCGTTCGGGATCAGCGTCTCCGCCCGGTCACAACTGGTCGCGTGGGCACGGTGACCTCGACGCCGGGCAGCACGATCCGCGCCGTGATCTCGGGCGCGAGGCGAGCCAGCGCGTCCGTGTAGTGGCGGGGGTCCTGGTCGGCTCTGGTGATCATCCGGTCGCCGAGGAAGCCACTGTGGAAGGCGTAGTGGTGCGGGATGGCCAGCGTCGGCTGGAGCACGGCGGTGAGGTCGGCCGCCTGCTCGGCGTCCATCACCACTTGTTCGAAGGCGGCCGGGCGGATGCAGAGCCCGTTGACGGGCAGGATGGCCAGGTCGATGGGGCCGAGCCGGTCGGGGATCTGGTCGAGCTCGGGGATCCGCAGCGAGTCGCCACCGAAGAACACCGTCCGGCCGTAGGCGGCGAGAACGAAGGTGACCTCGTGGACGCCGTGCTTGCCCGGAGTCGCGGTCACGGTCAGGTCGCCGACGCCCGCCGTCTCCCAGGCCTCGACCGTGTGCAGATCGGTGAACCCCTTCCCCGCCGCCAGCGTGGTGACGGTGCCGGGCCCGACCAGCGGGGTGCCGGGGTCGAAACCTCCGGCGAGCAGGGCGTCGAGGTCGCAGTGGTCGTAGTGCTCGTGGGTGACGACAACGGCATCGATGGGACCCAGCGACGCGACGCCGCGGGCCACCGGTTCGCCGTGGTAGTAGGTGGCGGTTTGGGTGAACCAGGGGTCGGTGAGGATGCGCAGGTCGCCGATGGTGATCAGCTGACTGGCGTGGGCGATGCGCGTGACGGTCAACGGCGTGGTCATGGTCGGAGGTCCTCTCGATGGGGGAGCGGAGTTCAGCGGCCGAGGTCGAGGATGGCGCCGAGCAGCTCCTCGGGACTCTCGACCTGTGGCAGGTGTCCGGAGCGGGGCAGCAGCGTGAACGTCGACAGGGGGAGGGCGTCGGCATAGGCCCGGCCGTACGCCGGGCTGACGATGCCGTCGCTCTCGCCCCAGATGACGTGCACCGGCAGGTGCAGCCGGCCGAGCCGGTCGGCCAGCGTCGGGTCGGACATGGCCGGCCCGGCGTAGGCGATCAGGGCCTGGAGGTCCGGGCTGGGACCGGCGCCGCCGACCGCCGCCGGGCGTGGCGCCTTGGCCGGGTCGTGGAAGGACAGCTGCGCCAGCTGGGCGGGCTCGAGACCGGCCACGCTCGTCACGGGATGGCCGTCGACCTCGATGCCGATACCGTCGACGATCACCGCACCGCTGACCCGGGGGCTGTCCATCAGTGCCATCTCGGCGGCGACCCAGCCGCCGAAGGAGTTGCCGACGACGGTCACGTCGGTCAGGTCCAGCGCGTCCAGGAGCGCCACGTAGGTCGCCGCCAGGTCCGTGGTTGCGGCCAGCGAGGCGGGCCGGCGGGTGCCGCCGAAACCCGGGTGGGTCGGCACCAGCACTCGGGAGTGGGTGCGCTCGGCGAGCAGATCGGCGAAGCCTGCCATGGTCGCCGGCCCTGCGCCCCCGTGCAGCAGCAGGAACGGGCGGGTGCGGTCGCGGTCGGCCACGGCCACCTCGGCGCCGTTGACGGTGATGCTGCTCGACCTGGTCGGCCGCAGGCTCCCGGCCGGAATCGTTGTGCTCATGCCCGCTCCCTCGTGGACGTCGGATCGCTTGTATCAGGAACCTTATCTTCGGGTCCGTAGATAAGCAACCTTGCTGCGGGAGGACGGGCTCGGTACGCTCCGGGCATGGCTTCGCAGCAGGACGTCGCCCTGGCCGTCAAGCGGCTGCAGTGGCGACACCACCGTGAGGCCAACCGGAAATTGTCGGCGCAGGTGGGCATCTCGCTCGTGCAGTGGGATGTGTTGCGCCGCATCGAGCAGAGTCCTGGCCTGTCCCTGCACGCCCTGGCCGAGGCCACCTTCCAGACGGATCAGTCGATGGGCGAGCTGGCCAAGCGGATGATCGACCGTGAGCTGATCAAGCGGGTCGACGGCGCCGGCCGAGCCGTGCGGCACGAGCTCACCAGCAGGGGTCGGACCGCGTACCAGGCGGGCGCCGGCATCCTCGACGAGGTCCTCGCCGAGACGCTGGGCCGGCTCGGCGTCGAGGAGCGCTCCACGCTGCTGGGCCTGATCGACAAGGCGCTGGGCGACTGAGCAGCCGGCGGCCGTGGCCCTGCACAGGCAGCGCACCGGAGAGGATCGCGACGAGCACGTGCTGCGCGACGCGGCGACCGCCGACGACGGACCGGCGCCTCGCATGACGGGGCGCAACCGCACGACGCCCCCGGTCTTCTCCGAAGCCCGGCTGCCCGCACTCTGCGACGAACTGGCGGAGCGTGACTCCGACCTGAGGAGGATCATCGACGCGTTCGGGTACCCGCCGTTCTGGGACCGCCCGAACACGTTCGAGTCCCTGGTCTGGTTCATCCTCGAGCAGCAGGTCTCGCTGGCGTCCGCCAGGGCCGCCCTCGAGCAGCTCCGCCGCCGCGTGGGTGCGGTCACGCCCGAGAGCGTCCTGTCCCTCACCGACGAGGACCTTCGAGCCGCCTCCTTCAGCCGCCAGAAGGCCGGCTATGTCCGCGGTGTCGCCCGAAGCACGGCATCGGGCGAGCTCGACCTCGAGGCCCTGGCCGGGCTGCCGGACGACCAGGTCCGGAGCGCCTTGACGCGACTCAAGGGCATCGGCAACTGGACGGTCGACGTCTACCTGATCCTGGTCCTGCACCGCGTCGACGTGTTCCCGACCGGCGACCTGGCCGCCGTCAACGCGCTGAAGAGCATCAAGGGACTGTCGACGTCGACGGGGAGAACCGACCTCGAGACGGTCGTGCGGGAGTGGGTGCCGTACCGGACGATCGGCACCCTGCTCGTCTGGCACCACTACCTGTCACAGCGGGACGCGCAGCGTCGGCGACCACGTGGGAAGGGACCGCCCGCCTGACACCCGGTGGTGCTGCGACGCCCTGGTCCTCCCACCACGGACTATCGCGGCCTGCCGGCGTGCACCGACGATCGTCCTGACGACCTGCAGCTGCTCCGCCACCGGGTGCAGGTCGTGGGTCGGGGGGTGTCGAGGTCGGAGAAGGCAGTCATCGCCCGACTGGTGTTGGTGCGCATGCCGGGCCAGATCCCGCTGTGCGCGGCCGTGGTGTGCCACTGTCCGCCGAGGTCGTCGCTGGCTTCGAAGACAGTCACGTCGAACCCGGCCTCGATGGCGTGTTTGGCCGCCACCAGCCCGCCCGGCCCGGCGCCGACCACCGCCACCCGCGCACCGTCCGCAAGCCGCATCCCGCGCGCACCTGCCCTTCGCGTCGCCGTTGCCGCATGCTCGGGCTCACTCTGCCGTAGCGGGTCCGTCGACGTCGACAGCGACGGTCGACGATGACGCGGCGCACCTCGGCGATGCCGCGCCATCCTCTCCGCAGCGGACCGCGGTCGCGGGGTCGGAAAGAGCCCCCGGAGCGGCTATCGTCCAGGCGTGCCATTGCTGGTTGCGCAGGATCCGCTCGCCTACCGGCCCTGCCGGTTGCTGGTGGCGGGGACATCGGGAGCGGGCAAGACCACACTGGCGCAACGGATCGCGGCGGTGCTCCAGATCGGCCATGTCGAGATCGACGCTCTGCACCACGGTATCCAGTGGACCCCACGACCGACCTTCGCCGCCGAGGTCGCGGCTCTGGCCGCCGAGCCGACCTGGGTGACCGAGTGGCAGTACAGCCGGGTCAGGCCGCTGCTGGCGACCGCAGCGGACACCATGGTCTGGCTCGATCTGGGCCGGGGGCGCGTGATGTGGCAGGTGACCACGCGGACCCTGCGGCGGCGACTGCTTAGGCAGCAGCTCTGGAACGGCAACGTGGAACCGCCGCTGCACACGTTCTTCACCGACAAGGACCACATCGTCCGCTGGGCGTGGCGCACCCATGCGGCGACCGGACAACGGGTCCGCGTTGCCTTGCAGCAGCGCCCTGGGCTGCCCGTCGTCCGCCTGCGCAGTCACGCGGAGGCCGACGCCTGGCTTGCCGGGCCACTGACCGATGCGGCGCGCCGACCGCTGGTCGAGTAGGAGATCGATCCGGCTCGCCCTCGACCTTCCTCTGTCACCATGACTGGCAGCTCTGCGTATCACGGTGCGTCCAATAGCCCCGGACGGCGGTTGCCGTAGGACAGCTCTTGGTCCTCGACAGCGAGACGCGGCCAGACGTCGGCAGTGACGCGCCGCCTGTATCGCGGAGCTCTCGCTACCAACCGACATCCGCGCGGCCGTCGCGGGAGAGGGGATTGAGCAGCGGGACGGGGTGGCGCCGCATTCGCGGGCGACCGGCGCCGTGTGAGCCAGTCCCGCCTGGGGTACCACTGCCTCGTGACGTTGAATCATGTGAGGCGTGGAAGCGGAAGCCCCCTGTTGCTCGTGCACGGCCTAGGTGCTGGGTGGCGATCTTGGGCGCCGATTCTCGACGAACTCGCCGAACATCGTGAGGTCGTCGCTGTCGACCTGCCGGGTTTCGGTGAGACCCCACCCTTGGCCGGGGAGGTGTCGATCGCCACCCTGACCGACGCCGTGGCGGAGTTCATCCGGGAACAGGGGCTGGACGGGGTCAGCACCGTCGGCCAGTCGATGGGCGGACGCATTGTGCTCGAGCTTGCGAGGCGGGGAGTCGGCGGCGACACCGTGGCGCTGGACCCGGGCGGCTTCTGGAGCGACCGTGAACTCCTTGTCTTCGGCGCCACCCTGCGGCCGTCGGTCGCTCTGGTCCGAGTTCTGCGAAAGTGGCTGCCTTTGCTGCTGGGGAGCGCAATTGGAAGGACCCTGCTGCTGGTGCAGTTCTCGGCGCGACCCTGGGCGCTCTCGCTGGAGACGGTGCTGCCGGACGTGCGTGGCCTGGCAGAGTCCCCATCGAACGGCGCCGCCCTGGACGCCCTCACCAAGGGCCCGAAACAGCAGGGCGCCCCAGCAGGAACCGCGCCCGGCAGGGTGACGATCGGTTGGGGACGTCGTGACCGGGTGACCGTGCGGAGCCAGGCCGCACGGGCCACGAGTCTGTTCCCCGATGCGATCCTGCACTGGTTCGACCGTTGCGGCCACTTCCCGCAATGGGATGCACCGAAGGAAGCGATGCGACTCATCCTCGACAGGACCCGTTGAGATCCGTCGCCCTGATGAGCCGACGACCGTCCACGAGCCAATCCACACAAGCCGCGAAGCAGGACACGTCGTATCTCGTCAGATGCAGTACGCAGCCTTGGGCTTGACATAATGTGCATTATCGGCACTCGATCGGTCCGCTTGTCGGGCTGCCGTCGGGTCTCTCAGGCACGCCTAGTGTCATCCGCGTGACGGACATGGACGAACACGGCCGCCGCGAGCCCCCCATCGCAGCCGACGAGGTCGACACGCTGCTCGGCTTCCTGGACTACCAGCGCGCGACGTTGGCCTGGAAGGTCGACGGCCTCGACGCGGCGGGCCTCGCGGCGACGGTCGGCGCGTCCGACATGACGCTGGGCGGCCTGGTCAAGCACCTGGCGTACGTCGAGGACAGCTGGTGCAGCGAGCGCATCGGCGGACATCCGGCCGGGTCGCCGTGGTACACCGTCGACTGGTCGGCGGACCCGGACTGGGAATGGCACTCGGCCGCATCGGACAGCCCCGACGACCTGCGAGGCCTGTGGCGGGACGCCGTGGCCCGGTCGCGGGCCGCGGTGGCATCCGCCCTCGCCGACGGCGGGCTGGACCGGCCCGGCCGGCACACCTGGAGCGACGGGCGGACACCCAGCCGGCGGTGGATCCTGCTGCACATGCTCGAGGAGTACGCCCGGCACATCGGGCACGCCGATCTGCTCCGGGAGGCCGTCGACGGCTCCACCGGCGAGTGAGCTCCTGCTCGCAATTCGTCACGTGACGAATCAGAGCCGTCCCAGGAACGTCGAGACACCCGCGTCGAGCACGGCATCGTCGGGACGGCAGTGCACCGCAGCTGCCGGCCAGAGCCACGGATCCGGGCCGCACGACCCGTCCAGTCCAGCCAGCGCCGCTGTCCCGTCAGCGGAGACGGCGCGGTGGCTCGGTCAAGTGGCCCGCTGCGGCGTCCCCGCCAGCGCCCCTGGGCGGCGGCCACGGCTGACCCTGCGGCGGCTCTGTGGGCCTCTGCCAGGACGGCGCCCCGTGCAGTCTGCTCGCTCCACGCCGACCGACCGGGCAATCCGGTCGACCTGTTGTGTTGCTGCCGTTCTCGATGGTGAACGCCATCCCGGGCCGCACGGCGGCCCGAGACTTGGTTCCGTCACGTGACGGAACGGCCGATCCGGGGGCCTCCGGCCGTCACTCGCCGGTGACGACCCAGTCGACGATCTGCCCGCCCGGCGGTACGGACACCACGACGGGTTCGGTTCCGCTTGCCGGAGCGCAGTCGACGTCGGGACGGTCCGGAATGATGCAGAGCGCCGTGAAACTCCCGGCGCCGACCTTGATCCCGTACTTGCCCTGCTGGTTCACGGTGACGTGGTAGTTGCACTGGGAGATGCACTTGAGCTCGATCACCGCGTCGGTGACGGGCGTACCCCGATCGGTCACCTGCCCGCAGACCTGGAACCCCTCCGCCTGGCATTCCGCCGCCTCGGACCTGTCCGCCGGTGGGGACTTCGGGTCCGGCGGCGGCGCGGAGCTGTCGGTGACGACGATGTCCAGTTGCTCGGTGTCGGGGACCGCGATGGTGGTCGAATCGCGACCGTCGCCGAACCGGCACTGGGCGGCCAGGATGGCGCAGTCCACCCGGTAACGGCCTGCCACCAGCTGCACCTGGTATCCGTCGCCGTCGCTCACCGCCCCGGTGGACCCGCACGCTGCGCAGTCCGTCGATCGGAAAGTGATCACCGTGCCGGCCACCGGATCGCCGGTGCCGTCCACCACGATCCCGTGCACGGTGTACGTCTTCGGGGCCGTGTGACGGACCGGCGGATGGCCGTCCGGCATCGGATGGCTGTCCGGCACCGGGTCGCTGTCCGGCACGGGGCCGCCGTCCGGCACCGGGTGACCGTCGGGCACCGGGTGACTGTCCGGCACCGGGCCGCCGTCCTGGGGGGTCGTCACCGGCACCCGGTCCGCGCGTCCGGTGACGGGATCCGCACACGACGCCAACAATGGCACGACGAGGACCACCAGGATCGCGGCGAGTCCGCCGGACGGTGGGCGGACCCGTGCGCCGGCGCGGCGGCATCGCACGGCTGCCCGGTGACCGGGTCGCCCGGGCAGGTGTCCGGCCCTACACCGGATGTCGTCGAGGGTGTGCGGATCGTCGAGCATGCGTCGCTCCCGGGTGGAGGTGGACGACACGGCCTACCAGGCCGCGGGCTTCGGCTGCGGAGCGGTCCGACAGCCGCTCCCGGCCGCACAGTGGGATCGAGTGACGGACGCCGCCTCGGTGGCGGCGCCCGTCACGCCACGGACACCTCCTCCGGCTGCAGCAGCGGCGTGACGCTGAAGGCCGTCACGTGCTCCCGGACGAGCGGCAGCGTGGCGAGTGCGGCTTCGGCAGCCGGCACGTCGGCGGCCTCGAGGATCAGGACGGCGCCCGACCAGTCCGCCTTGAGGAACACCTGCTCGACGACCCCGGACGCGACCAACTGCTGCGTCCGCTCCGCCTCTTCGGACAGGAACGGCCTGGGATCCCCGGTGTTCTGCGACACGGCCAAGATCTTCATGGCGACCTCCCGACGACATAAGCTAAGGGTCGTAGATGATGCTACGATCCATAGCAAACGGACACAAGACCTGGAGGCGTCGTGGCAGATCCGTCACGAACAGACGGACCGGCGTCACGCCCGTCGATGGCGGACGGAGCGCAGGACCGCCGTGGAGCCCGGCGCCGGGCGACGATCGAGCAGATCCTGGACATCGCGCTGACCCTGATGGAGGCGGACGGTGTCGCCGGCGTGACGGTCGCCGCCATCGCCCGGGAGCTCGGCATTCAGCCGCCGTCCGTCTATCGGTACTTCAGCTCCCTGCTCGACATCTACGACGCGCTGTTCGCCCGAGGCCAGCGGGAGAACCTCGCGGCCTTCCGCGGTGCCGTGGACGCGGGGCCCCCTGGCCTGCCGGCGGTGGTGGCCGGGATGGAGGCCAACGGACGGTGGGCCGTGGCCCACCCTGCGCTGGCGCAGCTGCTCTTCTGGCGGCCCGTGCCGGGCTACCGGCCGACCCCCGAAGCCTTCGCGCCGGCCGAGGCGCTCGTCGGACTGCTCGGCCGACAGCTGCGGACGGCCGTCGAGACGGGTCAGGTCGGCGCAGGCGCCGACTCGGACGCCGGAATGGACCTGCTGTCGGTCCTCTACTTCGGGATGCTCAGCCAGCAGCTGGCCAACGAGCCAGGGGCGCCGTGGGAGTCGGGGCGCTACACGTCCCGTTTCGGCACCGTCGTGCGGCTGTTCCTGGCTGCCTATCCCCCGGCCCGCCGCACGGACTCGCCCGGCCCTCGACCGGACCGGGCTCGTCCGCCCGCGGCGCCGCGCCGGCGTCCCCGGTCCACGGGTAGCTCGTCTCCCGAGGGATAGCCGAACCGGGCGACCGGCCTCGTTGCCGCGCGACGGAACGGTCCGCGCCCGCCCGTCGCGCGAACCGCCGGTCCGGCAGGTGCTTGGATGACCGGGATGGGCGCGCGGGCGGCGGTGACGGTGGTGGGGGCCGGCATGGCCGGTGCGGCGTGCGCCGCCACCCTGCGCGACGCCGGCGTCCAGGTGGTCGTCGTGGAGCGTGGACGGGCGCCCGGCGGCCGGATGGCGTCCCCGGAGCTGTACGGCCGCCGGGTCGACCTCGGTGCCGGGTACTTCACCGTCCGCGATGCCGCCTTCGCCGACGTGGTCCAGCGGTGGGCCGACCGCGGGCTGGCCCGTCCGTGGACCGACACCTTCAGCGTGCTGTCCCCCGGCCGTCCGCCCGAGCGGACCACCGGGCCGATGCGATGGGCGACACCCGGTGGCCTCCGGTCGCTGGTCCGTGACCTGCTGGTCGGCGTGCCGGTCCGGCTGGGCCGCGCCGCCGAGACCCTGCCGGACGGCACCGTGGTCCTGGCCATGCCGGACCCGCAGGCGG
This sequence comes from Nakamurella endophytica, assembly GCF_014646215.1. Taxonomy (GTDB): domain Bacteria; phylum Actinomycetota; class Actinomycetes; order Mycobacteriales; family Nakamurellaceae; genus Nakamurella; species Nakamurella endophytica. The sequence goes on along the minus strand of NZ_BMNA01000002.1, from coordinate 225,409 downwards.
CCCGGTTGGTGGACGTCCCGGATGCGGTCGACTGCCTGCCGACGATCACCGTGACGGTTGAGTACCCGGCACGTGAGTGGCTGCTGCCCGACGCCGCGTTCGTGCACGACCACCCGGACGTCGAGTTCGTCGCCGACGACGGCGCCCGCCGCGGCGACGGCGCGCCGGTGCTCGTCGCACACTCGACACCCGAGCTGGCCCGCCGGCACCTGGACGATCCGTCGGCCGCGATCGGTCCGGTCACGGTGGCGCTGCGGGAGCTGCTGGGCGTCCCGGACCCGGTGCGCACCCACGTCCACCGCTGGAGCTTCGCCAAACCGGACGGCCGGCACCCCGCGCACTCCGGCTCCACCCTGGCACCCGACGGCCGGCGGATCGGGTTGGCCGGGGATCAGTGGTGCCCGGACGGGTCGCCTAGGGTGGAGTCCGCGTGGCGCTCCGGCACCGATGCCGCCCTGGCGCTGCTGGCCGGCGCTGCGGTGCGCGGCCCGGCGTCCGCGTAGGGCCGCCCTCCCCCACCACGGCCGGAGCGGCGGTGCCACCATGAGCCGCGTACGGACACGACGACACCGAGACCGGACGAGAGCAACGAGAGGTACGTGATGACGGACATCGCCAGCGTGGGACCGGAGCCCAGTGAGCAGGACCGCCCGGTGCTGACCACCCGGCAGGGACACCCGGTCTACGACAACCAGAACCAGCGCACCGTCGGCGCCCGCGGCCCGGCGACCCTGGAGAACTACCACTTCCTCGAGAAGATCAGCCACTTCGACCGCGAGCGGATCCCCGAGCGGGTCGTGCACGCCCGCGGCGCCGTCGCGTTCGGCCACTTCGAGGCCACCGGCCAGTGGGGCGACGAGCCGATCGAGCGCTTCACCCGCGCCAAGCTGTTCTCCACCGCCGGCAAGAAGACCGACGTCGCCATCCGGTTCTCCACCGTCATCGGCGGCCGGGACTCCTCCGAGGCCGCCCGGGACCCCCGCGGCTTCGCGGTGAAGTTCTACACCGAGGACGGCAACTGGGACCTGGTGGGCAACAACCTCGCAGTCTTCTTCATCCGCGACGCGATCAAGTTCCCCGACGTCATCCACAGCCTCAAGCCGGACCCCATCACGTTCCGGCAGGAGCCGGCGCGGATCTTCGACTTCATGTCGCAGACGCCCGAGTCCATGCACATGCTGGTCAACCTGTTCAGCCCGCGCGGCATCCCGGCCAACTACCGCACCATGCAGGGCTTCGGCGTGAACACCTACAAGTGGGTCAACGCCGAGGGCGAGACGCACCTGGTCAAGTACCACTTCCAGCCCCGGGCCGGGGTGAAGAGCCTGACCGACGCCGACGCCGCCAACGTCCAGGCCACCGACCTCGGGCACGCCTCGAAGGACCTGTACGAGTCCATCGAGCGGGGCGAGTACCCGCAGTGGGACCTGTACGTCCAGATGATGAGCGACGAGGAGCACCCGGAGCTCGACTTCGACCCGCTGGACGACACCAAGGTCTGGCCGGAGAACGTCTTCGAGCCCAAGCTGGTCGGCACCCTGACACTGACCTCCAACGTGTCCGACCACCACAACCAGAACGAGCAGATCGCGTTCGGCACCGGCGTCCTGGTCGACGGGCTGGACTTCTCCGACGACAAGATGCTGGTCGGCCGCACCTTCTCCTACAGCGACACCCAGCGCTACCGGGTCGGGCCCAACTACCTGCAGCTTCCTGTGAACAGCCCGAAGGGCGCGCGCGTGGCGACCAACCAGCGCGGCGGCCAGATGGCCTACGGCGTCGACCTCGGCGAGGGTCAGAACCCGCACGTCAACTACGAGCCGTCGATCACCGGCGGTCTGCGCGAGGGGCAGTACCCGACGCACGACGAGCAGGGTCCGGTCATCACCGGGCGACTGACCCGCAAGCGCATCCCGCTGACCAACGACTACAAGCAGGCCGGCGAGCGGTACCAGCTGCTGGAGCAGTGGGAGAAGGACGACCTGGTCGGCAATTTCGTCACGCTGATCTCCCAGGCGGCCCGGCCGGTGCAGGAACGCATGGTCTGGCACTTCCTGCTGGTGGACGACGAGCTCGGCCAGCGCGTCGGTGAAGGTCTGGGCATCACCGCCGACGACGTGCGGCACCTGGAGCCGCTGAACACCCAGCGGCTGTCCGAGGAGGAGCTCGCCCGGCTGTCCAACCTGGGCAAGAACGGCCCCCGGGACGTCACCGGCCTGACGATGACGCACGTGGTGCCGAACGAGCACGTCGTCGTCGAGCGCTGACCTCGGCAGCGGCACTCCGCTGCACGTCTTGCACCCGGCCCCGGTCCGCACCTTCGGACCGGGGCCGTTGTCGTCCCGGGCCCGGCACACCGGATGCCGAGCGCCGCGGCCGCGGCCAGCCCGGACCCGGCAGACTGCGGCGAACGGATGACAGCAGGCAACTTTCCGGAACGATCGCCGCTCGGCTCGGTTTCGCTCCGCGGTCGAGGGGTATCGGCTGGTCACACGCCGGTCGAACCGGCGGCGTGGGCCCCTCCGGAGAACGGCGGGGCGACCCAGAAGCCGCAACGGAGAGGCACACCGAGATGATGCAGTTGATCCGACGGGTGGTGACGGTCGCCGCCGTCAGCACCCTGGCGTTGACCGGCGGGGCGCTGGCCGCCACCGCCGCCGAGCCGAACCAGCAGGACGCCGACTGGCTGGTGGCCAACACGCAGACCGATCTTGCCGAGATCACCCTCGGCAACCTGGCTCTGCAGAAGGCCCAGACCGACGAGGCACGGGAGCTGGCGCAGAAGACCAAGTCCGACCACGAGACCGCACTGGCCAAGGTGCAGGAGATCGCGCAGGCCAAGGGCGTCGATCTCCCGTCCGAGCCGAACGACCAGCAGAAGGCCGTCGCGGCGCAGCTCGAGGCGGCGTCCGCGGACGACTTCGACCTGCTGTACGGGCATGCGCAGGTCACCGGCCACCTGCAGTCCATCGCCGGCACCGAGGCGGAGATCGCCAACGGCAGTGACGAGGACGTCGTCGGGTTCGCCAAGGTCTACCTGCCCATCGCCCAGGGGCACCTGGAGATGGCCCAGATGCTGGTGAGCGACCTGGGTGGCTCGGCTCCCACCGCGGTGCCGGCCGGCACCGGCGGACAGGCGGCACAGGCCGCCGAGAGTTTCGGCCTGCCGATCGCCGTCACGGCGGCCGGGTTGATCGCCCTGCTGACCGGGCTGGTGCTGTTCCGCCGGCGCCGGACCTCCTGACCGCTCGCATGGCACGCCGGCCCGGACGGGATCCCCGCCCGGGCCGGCGCGCCGCTGCGTGGGTGCTGACCGCCGTCGGCATCATCGTCGTGGTGCTCGGGGCGGTGCTCTGGCTGGGGGTGTCCGCGCCGACGCCGACCGCGTTCGGCGACACCGGCGCCACCGCGCCGGACGGCAGCCGGACCGGAGCTTCGGCCACCCCACCGGTGCCCACGAGCGCCGGACCCGCGGGCGCGAGTGCCCCGACACCGACCTCGACACGCACCCCGGCCACGGCGTCCCCGGTCACGTCGACCCCGACCGGCCCGGTGCCACGGTCCACGGCGTCGCCCCGCGTGACACCCGGCACGACCGGCGCCCCGCTGTCCTCGACCGGGCCGACAGCGTCCGGGACGCGTGCCACGGGCACCGACCCGCGGAACGCCACGAAACCGGCCGGTACGACCGCTCCGTCGGCGCCGCGCCCGACGGCTCGCACCACCGCGCCGTCCCCGGCAGCGTCCACCGCACCGTCCCCCGCACGGGCCGGCCCCGCCTACGCCTTCCCGCGCACCCTGCTGCTGCCGTCCGTCGGCGTCCAGGCCCCCGTCGACCCGGTCTCCGTCGCCGACGGCGCCCTGCAGGTCCCCGACGACCCGGCCCGCGTGGGCTGGTGGATCGGCGGCGCACTGCCCGGCGCGGCGACCGGCACCACCGTCATCGACGGGCACATCGACTCGGCGCAGAGCGGTCTCGGCGCCCTCTGGCACCTGGACCGGCTCGCCGCGGGCGATCCCGTCCGGGTCGTCGACGGCGACGGGCGGACCCGCGACTACCGCGTCGTCGGACGGCGGGTCTACGTCAAGGACGAGGGTCTGCCCGCCGACCTGTTCGCCCGGGACGGCGCCCACCGACTGGTCCTGATCAGCTGCGGCGGCCCGTTCGACGAGGCCCGCAAGAGCTACCAGGACAACGTCGTCGTCTTCGCCGTCCCCACCGCGTAGCCCTCCCGTCCCGCGACCGCCGACCGGTGCACGGCGCCGGCCCGGCGTCGTGGCAGGCTGTCCGGGTCCCGCCGGCCCCCCGGCGACCCGCCCGCGGACGGAGGCGCCCGGCCATGCGCGACATCGCGGTGTTCAGCGGCAGCGCGCACCCCCGGCTCGCCGCCGAGGTGTGCGCCTATCTCGACACCCCGCTGCTGCCCGTGCGGGTGCAGCGGTTCGCCAACGACTGTCTTGAGGTGCAGCTGCAGGCCAACTGCCGCGAGCGCGACGTCTTCCTGATCCAACCCCTGATCCGGCCGGTGCAGGAGCACCTGGTGGAACTGCTGCTGATGTTGGACGCCGCCCGCGGCGCGTCCGCAGCCCGCACCACCGTCGTGCTGCCGCACTACGCCTACGCCCGGTCGGACAAGAAGGACGCTCCCCGCATCTCGATCGGCGCCCGGCTGATGGCCGACCTGATGGTCACGGCCGGCGCCAGCCGGGTGCTGACGATGACGCTGCACTCGCCGCAGGTGCACGGCTTCTTCAGCGTGCCGGTGGACCACCTGCACGCCCTCCGCGAGCTGGCCTCGCACTTCCGGCAGTACGACCTGAGCCGCACCACCGTCGTCTCTCCCGACCTGGGCAACGCCAAGGAGGCCGCGGCGTTCGCCCGGATGCTCGGCGTGCCCGTCGCCGCCGGCGCCAAGCAGCGGTTCGCCGACGACCGCGTGGCGATCACCTCGGTCATCGGCGACGTCGCCGGGCGGGACGTGATCGTGCTGGACGACGAGATCGCCAAGGGCAGCACGGTGATCGAACTCAGCCGGCACCTGCAGCAGCGGGACGTGCGGTCCATCCGGATCGCCTGCACCCACGGACTTTTCGCCGACGGCGCGCTGCAACGCATCGCCGCGCTGCCTGGTGTCCTCGAGGTCGTCTGCACGAACACCGTTCCCGTCCCCGCCGAGGCCAGGATCCCGGAGCTCACGGTGCTCTCGATCGCGCCGGCGCTGGCCGAGGCGGTCCGCCGCATCCACGACGGCGAGTCGGTGTCCGCCCTGTTCGAGTCGCCCGAGCCGGTGGCCGGCCAGGGCCTGTTCTGACCCGGCTCCGGTCCCGGCCGCGCAGGTAGCGTGGGCCGGTGAGCAGCGATCCCGCGACGCCGGTGGCCCCCGGCCAGCCGGCCGGAACCGGACCCGCCGAGGCGGTACTGCCGCCCCCGGGCGACACCGCGGGGGCACCGGCGTCGGCAGCGTCGGCCGGGCCCGAGCGCCGCCGCGGCCGGGCGCGGCTGGGACTCCCGGTCGTGGTGGCGGTCCTGCTCCTGCTGCACGGGGTGCCGTGGTGGCTGCTGGTGCTGTCCCCGGACTGGCCCGCGCCGGTGACGGTCGCAGGAACCGTGCTGGCAGTGCTGCTGGCCGCCGGCTTCCCCTACGCCCTGTGGCGCGGCCACGGCCGCCGGCACAGCGACCGGTGGGCGGTCGCCGGCGACACCTGGCTCGGCCTGGTGTGGCTGCTGTTCTCCTGGAGCGTGATCGGGGCGGTGGTGGACGGCGTGGCAGCCGCCGCGGGGTGGCACGAACCCAGCCGGTCGGTGACCGTGGCCGTGGTCGTGCTGGTCTGGGTGGCCGCACTGGCCGGCTGGGGCACCTGGCAGGCGCGCCGCGTGCCGCGGGTGCGTCACGTGCCCGTCGACCTCGACCGGCTCGGCGCCGGACTGCACGGTCTGCGGCTGGTGCTGGTGACCGACACGCACTTCGGGCCCATCGACCGGGCCGGCTGGTCCGCGCGCGTCGCCGATCGGGTCCGCGACCTGCAACCGGACGTCCTCGTCCACGCCGGGGACATGGCCGACGGCTCGGTGGAGCAGCGGCGCCGGCAGGCGGCTCCGCTGGCCGCGGTGCCGGCGCGGTACGCCCGGCTGTACATCACCGGCAACCACGAGTACTTCTCCGGCGCTGCCGACTGGATCCGCTACATGCAGGACGAGGGATGGACCGTGCTGCACAACCGGCACGTGGTGCTGGAGCGCGGCGGGGACCGGCTGGTGCTGGCCGGCGTCGACGACCGCACGGCCGCCGGCTCCGGACTGCCCGGCCACGGCGCGGACCTCCCGCGGGCGCTGCGCGGCGCGGACGCCGACCTGCCCGTCGTGCTGCTCGCCCACCAGCCGAAGCAGGTCGCGGACGCGGTGGCGGCCGGGGTCGACCTGCAACTGTCCGGCCACACCCACGGCGGGCAGATCTGGCCGTTCCACCTGTTGGTGCGCCTGGAACAAGAGGCACTGGCGGGGCTGAGCCGGGCCGGCGGCCGCACCCAGCTCTACACCAGCCGGGGCACCGGCTTCTGGGGGCCGCCGTTCCGGGTCTTCGCTCCCAGCGAGATCACCGTGCTGGAGCTGCGCAGACCGCAGGGCGGCCAGACGGAGGCGTGAGGTCGGGCGCCGAGTCGCCTCGGGGCGACGGACCGAGGTGGCTCCGGACCGGCCCGAGGGCCGCGGTGGTCCACAACGGCAATTGTGATGTGAGGCCCGGGGACTTACCGGCGCCCGACGCGTCAACCGTAGACCGTGCGGACGGTCGGCGCCGCACGAGACGCTGTGACGAGACCCGCAGCCGCCACGGGTGTACCGGTGCGGTCGCCAGGAGAGGACCGCCGGTCAGCGGATGCGTTCGGCGGCGCGCGCGTTCTCCAGCAGTGCCCGGACGACCGCCGCCAGCTCGTCCCGGTCCGCGGACTCCGCCAGCGCCGTCGCGACGTCCTCTGCGGCGCACCGCACCTGGTACAGCCGGTCCGCGAGGTCGTCGCGCTCGGCGATGGTCAGCACCACGGCGTCCTGCGGCAGCTCACCGCGCTCCACGGCCCTGCGGCTCTCGTAGGCGCGTTGCCGGCAGGCGTGCGAGCAGTACCGGCGCCGGCGACCGACCCGGCCCGCCTCGGGCAGTTCGCGGTTGCACCACTCGCACCAGCGGGTCGAGCCGCGGCGGGGATGGACACCCGCGGGCGCCGGGGTCCCCGGCGGCACCCGCGACGCCACCACCGAGGTCATGGGGCGACGGTATCCGGCGCCGCGCCCCGCGCGGCCGCGACACGTCGGCGGCACCGCGACGAGCCCCGGCGGGCTGCCAGACTCTGCCGGTGACGTCCTTCCTCGACGGGCCGCGGCCCCGCGCCTTCGCCCACCGCGGCTGGCATACCGGCGATCTCGCCGGCTGCGAGAACACCCTGGCCGCTTTCCGGCGCGCCGTGCAGGAGGGGTTCCGCTACCTGGAGACCGACGTCCACGTCACCCTGGACGGCCAGTTGCTCGCCGTCCACGACAGCTCGCTGGACCGCGTCACGGACCTGTCCGGCCGCGTCGCCGAGCTGCCGTGGACCCGGGTCCGCCAGGCCCGGATCGGCGGTCGGGAACGGATCCCGCTGTTCGACGAGCTGCTCGACCTGCTGCGGGACCACCCCGACGTGCGGCTCAACGTGGACCCCAAGGCGGACGCGGCCGTCGACCCGCTCGCGCGCGCGCTGGCCGACGCCGGCCTGGTCGACCGGGTGTGCGTCGGATCGTTCTCCGACCGCCGGTTGCGGGCGGTGCGGGCCGCGGCCGGGCCCCGCCTGGCGGTGTCGCTGGGACCGCGGGCGGTGGCCCGGCTCGTCCTCGCCGGCCGGACCCGTACCCGGATCCGGGTGCCGGGTGCGGTGGCCGCCCAGGTCCCGGTGCGCTACGGGCGGGTCCCGGTCGTCACTCCGGGCCTGCTGCGCGCGGCCCGGCGGTCCGGCCTCGAGGTGCACGTGTGGACCGTCGACGACGCCGACGACATGCGCCGACTGCTGGACATGGGCGTCGACGGCCTGATGACCGACCGGCCCGCCGTGCTGCGGTCGGTGCTGCAGCAGCGCGGCGCCTGGTGACCGGCGGGCCGGCGCCCTCCGCGGCACCGGCCGTCCGGTCCGAGGTGTGCGAGGTGTCTTGCACCGCCCGTACAGTCCCGGTCGTGCCCGTCGTGCCTCCCTCCGACGACGCCGACGACGCCGACCGTGCGGAACCCGGGTCCGGCGCCACGGCGCTGTCCACGGTGCCCGCCGCCGGCAGCCGCCGCGGCACGACACCCGTCGGGGCGCTGAAGTTCTTCCACGGGCCGATGGACTGCGGCAAGTCCACCCTGGCCCTGCAGTTGGACCACAACCACACCCGCCAGGGCCGCCGCGGGCTCCTGCTCACCCGCCTGGACCGGTCGCGCCGGCCGCAGATCAGCTCCCGCATGGGCCTGAGCCGGCCCGCCGTCGAGGTCGCCGAGGACACCGACCTGGCGCAGCTGGTGCGCCGGTCCTGGGCCGCCGGGACCCGCGTCGACTACCTGATCGTCGACGAGGTGCAGTTCTTCACACCCGCCCAGATCGACCAGCTCGCGGTGCTCGCCGACGAGACGCAGGTCGACGTCTACACGTTCGGCATCACCACCGACTTCCGGGGACGGCTGTTCCCGGCGACGGCACGCCTGGTCGAGCTGGCCGACGAGGTGCTGCCGCTGCAGGTCGAGGTGCTGTGCTGGTGCGGCCGGCCTGGCCGGTTCAACGCCAGGGTGGTCGACGGCGAGATGGTCCGCACCGGTGACACGGTGGTGGTCGCCGACACCGAGGCGCCCGGCGACCAGGACCGCCAGGACACCGTCCGGTACCAGGTGCTCTGCCGGACCCACCACCGGACGGGTGACCTCGGTCCGGGCGCCGCGGCCGCGCTGCCGATCGAGACCTGAGCGGCCCGGCGGTGCGCTAGTCTGGCGCGCCTGCGTCTCCCGCGGCCGGTCGACGTGGCCCGGCGCGGCAGCGTGATCCGGGTCGGCCCAGCCGTCGCGGACCGTCGGCGACGTCACACCGCAGCGGCACCCATCCCCGCCGGCCGCGGGAACGAACACCCACACGGCAGCGTTACCCACCGGTAGCCCCACTCGGGCAGCTCCCGGATGCCACCTGATCCGGCCGGTCCGTGCCCGCACCCGGACCGGGATATCACGAGAGAGGATCACCATGGCCGACCGCGTCCTGCGCGGTTCACGCCTCGGCAGCACCAGCTACGAGGCGGATCGCAACCACGATTTGGCGCCCCGCCGCACTGCGACCTACCGCTGCGCCCGGGACCACGAGTTCACCGTCCCGATGGCCGACGACGCCGAGGTGCCGCCGACCTGGGACTGCCGGATGCACGGGCTCGAGTCCGTGCTCGTCGACGGGTCCGCCCCGGAAGGCAAGGCGGTCAAGCCGCCCCGCACACACTGGGACATGCTGCTCGAGCGCCGCTCGATCGAGGAGCTCGAGGAGATCCTCAACGAGCGGCTGTCCGAGCTGAAGGCCCGCCGCACGGCCTCCTGAGGCCGTGGCCGCCTGCCGCACGGCGTCCTGACGCCATCACCGGACGAGCACCGGGTGCCCACGGGCACCCGGTGCTCGTGCGTTCGGGCCGGCCGCCGGCGGTCCTGGCGGAGGGCGTGACCGCCCCGGGGTCAGCGGCGAGAGCGCCGCAGCAGCGACCGCAGCTGCTCCCAGCGACGCGCCGCCCCCCACACCGTCACCTTCAGCAGCGCCTCGCGGACGATCCCGCCGCTCATCTTGGACACGCCGATCTGCCGCTCGGTGAACGTGATCGGCACCTCGACGACCCGAAAGCCGGCCCGCACCGCGCGCCAGGCCAGGTCGACCTGGAAGCAGTAGCCGTGCGACTCGACCTGGTCCAGCGGCAGCGCGCGCAGCACCTGTGCCCGGTAGGCCCGGTAGCCGCCGGTGATGTCGTGCAGCCCGACGCCCAGTGCCAGCCGCGAGTACAGGTTGCCGCCGCGGGAGAGCAGCTCCCGGCGCCGCGGCCAGTTGACCACCGTGCCACCCGGCACGTACCGGGCGCCGAGCACCAGGTCCGCGTCCTCCAGCGCGGCCAGCAGCCGGGGCAGCTGCTCGGGTGCGTGCGAGCCGTCCGCGTCCATCTCCACCAGCACGTCGAAGCCGTGCTCGAGGCCCCAGCCGAAGCCCGCGATGTACGCCGCACCCAAGCCGTTCTTCGCGGTGCGGTGCAGCACGTGCACCCGGTCGTCCGCGTCGGCCCGCCGGTCGGCGATGTCCCCGGTGCCGTCCGGGCTGCCGTCGTCGACCACCAGAACGGACACCGCGGGCGTCGCCGCCCGGATCCGGTCCAGGATCCGCGGCAGGTTCTCCGCCTCGTTGTAGGTCGGGACGATCACCAGCACCCGGTCGGTGCCGACCGGTGTCCCCGTCCGGTCGTCGGGCCGGTCGGCCGGGGATGTGTCGGTCACGCGGGATCCTGTTCGTCGTCGTCGGGGTCGGCGTCGTCCGCGGCGTGGCTGCGGAACGGGGCGCCCGCCGGCTGCCGTCGCCGCAGCTTCGGCGTCGTGGTCACCACCGCGAGGGCGAGCAGGACCAGCCCGGTGGCGACCCACTCGACGGGTGCGGCCAGGACGGTACCGGGCGTGGTCGCCGAAATCCGCGGAACCAGGGGGTCCAGGAACCCGGCGGTGAACAGCGGGATGCTGGACTCCACGCTGCCGTCCGGACGGATCGCCGCGGACACCCCGCTGGTGGCGGCGATCAGGACCTCGCGGCCGTGCTCGACGGCGCGGACCCGGCTCATCGCCTGCTGCTGGTACGTCTCGTCGGTGTAACCGAACGTGGCGTTGTTGGTCTGCACGACCAGCACCTGCGCGCCGCCCCGGACGACGTCGCGCACCAGGTCGTCGTAGACCACCTCGAAGCAGATCACGTCGCCCACCGGCACACCGGCCACGTCGAGGTTGCCGGCGGTGCTGCCGGGCAGGAAGTAGCCGGCGCGGTCCACCCAGGACGAGAAGATCCGGAAGAAGGACCGGGCCGGCATGTACTCGGCGAACGGCACGGGATGCCGCTTGGTGTAGGTCTCCCCCGGCCCGGTCACCGGGTCCCAGACGATGCCCATGTTGTAGGTGCCCGGCCCGGTCCCGCTGCCGACGACCGCACCCACGAGCACCGGGACGCCGATGTCCCGCACCGCGGAGCTGATCACCGCGGCGGCGTCGGCGTTGGTGTAGGGGTCGATGTCCGAGGAGTTCTCCGGCCAGATCACCAGGTCCGGGCGGGGTTCCCGGCCGGCGCGCACCGCCTCGGCCAGGGCGTGGGTCTGCGCCGCGTGCATGTCGGTCACCGCGCGCCGCCGGGCGTTGAACTCCATGCCGGGTTCCGGGACGTTGCCCTGGATGACGGCCACCCGGGTGGTCGGCGCCCCGGCGCCGGTCTGCACGGTGGTCCGGCCGGCCAGCCCACCGGCGAACGGCAGGACGAGCAGGGCGAGCGCCACCACGGCCGGCACCGCCTGCCGGGTGGCCCGCCAGGACCGGACCGTCCGCAGCAGGGACGCCAGCGCGAACCCGGCGAGCGCCGTGAGCAGCGCCAGTCCCGGCGCGCCCAGCAGCGACGCGGCCGGCAGCAACGGCCCGTCGGGCTGCGAGAACGCGATGCCGCCCCAGGGGAAGCCGCCGAACGGCCAGCGACCCCGCAGCGCCTCGCCGGCCACCCAGGCCATCGCCGCCCACACCGGCCACACCGGCAGTCGCCGGCTCGCGGCCGCCACCAGCGCGCCGACCGGGGCCAGCAGCAGGGCCTCGGCCAGCGCCAGCGCCGTCGCGACGGCCCCGACGTACACCGTGGTCCAGCTGAGCAGGGGCAGGTAGAAGGACAGCCCGAACACCAGGCCGAGACCGAGCGCCGGGCGCCACCGCCGGCCGTGCACGGCCAGGCCGAACAGTGCCAGCCCGACGACGGCCAGCCACCACAGCGTGGACGGGGCGAAGGAGCCGTACAGGGCGGCGCCGCCGGCCGCGGCGGCCAGGACGCGCAGCCCACCGGGTCCGCGCAGCTCGCGCGCCCGGCGCTGCCAGCGGGCCCGGCGCCGGCCGACCGGCCGCGCGCCGGCATGCCGCAGCCGCCGCCGCAGGTCCCGCAGCTGCCGGGGGGACGCGGAGGCGCCGCGTTCCACGGCCGGGGACACCACGGGGCCAGCCTAACGACCGGGCCGGGTCTCCGGCCCCGGTCGGCGACGGCGCGGTGGCCACGGTCCGCCGGCGGTCGTCGACGGTCGGGACCCCGCTGGACGCGCCACGACCGGCACGGGCGACCGGGATCCCGGCAGCCGCGGTCAGCGCGCGGCGGCGAACAGGCCTTCCGGATCGTGCACCACGACGCCGTCGCGCACCGTGGCCAGCGGCCGGGGCCGCGGCGCGTCCGGGGACAGGTCCGGCAGCAGCGGCACCCGCGACCGTGGATCGGTGGACCAGCGGGCGACGGACGGGTCGGCGACCGGCCGCTGCAGCGGCCCGGCCTCGACCACCGCCAGGTCGGCGGGCGCACCGACCGACACGGTGCCGGCGTCGCGGTCGACCCGACCGGCGGCGCGGTGACCGCCGCGGGTGTGCGCCACCAGCGCGGCCCGCGGGGACAATCCCGATCCCGGCGTCCGGTGGTGCACGGCCGCCGCGACGGCGGCCCACGGGTCCGCGGGCGTGACGGGTGCGTCGGAGCCGAGCGCCAGCACGACGCCGGCGGCGGCGAGGGCGGCGAACGGGTTCATCCCCGGCGCACGAGGGCCGAGCCGGCGCTCGTACATGCCGCCCGGCCCGCCCCACTCGCGGTCGAACAACGGCTGCACCGACGCCACGGCACCGGTCGCGGCGAAGGCGGCGACAGTCTCGGCGTCGGCCATCTCGGCATGCTCCACCCGCGGGGTGACCGCGGCGAGGTGGACGGTGCCGCCCAACCGCTCGGCGGCCCGCCGCAACCCCAGGCCGACCGCCGAGACCGCGTCGTCGCCGATGGCGTGGAAGCCGGGCTGCACACCCGCCGTCGCGCAGGCCACCAGGTGCGAGAGGATCTCGTCGTCCGACAGGTAGCGCACGCCGGTCGACGGGTCGTCCCGGTACGGCTCGTGCAGCGCCGCGGTGTGCGAGCCGATCGCACCGTCGACGGACAGGTCGCCGCCCAGCGCGTGGGCGCCCGTGGCGGCCAGCAGCTCGGCGGCCTCGACGGGGTCGCCGACCAGCGCGGCCAGGTACCCGCGGACCCGGACCGGCGCGGCGCGGCGCAGCAGCGCCGCCAGATCGTCGCGACCGGCCGCGTCGGACGACGCGCACTCGTGGACCTCGCAGATGCCCTGCGCGGCGGCCGCCGCCAGGAAGGCCTGCTGGGCGGCATCCCGCTGCGCCGGACCGAGCAGCCGCTTGGCGGCCGCGCGGACCCGGTGGTGCGCGTCCCGGGTCAACGGCCGCTCCGCTTCGTACCCCGCCGCGCCCGCCAGCTCGGCGCCCGCCGTCCGCACCAGCGCCGTGCTGACCGCCGCCGAGTGCACGTCGACCCGGGTGACGTACGCGGGCCGGTCGCCGACCGCCGCGTCGATCTCCGACCGCAGCGGGAGCCGGCCGCCGGGCCAGGAGGTCTCGTCCCAGCCGTGCCCCCACAGCACCCCGTCCGGCCGGGCGGCGGCGTGCTCGGCCAGCAACTGCAGGCAGTGCTCGAGCGACCGGGCGCCGGACAGATCCAGACCGGTCAGCGCCAGCCCGGCATCGGTGCTGTGCACGTGCGCGTCGACGAACCCCGGCACCACCAGCGCGCCCTGCAGGTCCACCGTCCGCTCCACCGGACCGACCGCGGCCAGGCCGTGCTCGCCGCCGATCCAGCTGATCAACCCGTCGGTCACCGCCAGCGCCGTCGCCTCCGGGTCGGCGGCGGTGTGGACGCGGCCGTTGTGCAGCAGCAGAACACCCATCCCGCCAGTCAACCCCCTGCCCCTCCGGGACCGGACGGGGGACGGCCGCAGCGGCGGTCGCCGGACGGCCGTGCGGCGGTCGTCGCGACGCGGACCGGGCACCGTCCGGCGAGGGATACCGGCGAACCGCCCCGTCCGGGGCCCCCGGATCTGCGACAGTGAACGCCGTGACGACTCCCTCCGCCGCCCCGGCGGGTCGGGCCGCCGCCGGCGCACCCGACCGCGCCGTCGCCACCCCCGTCCCCGGCACCGCCGACCTTGCGGTGCCCGCCGCACCCGACCTCGTCGCCGAGCGCGGGCTGACCGCCGCCGAGGTGGCCGAACGGATCGCGCAGGGCCGCACGAACGCCACGGACGCCGGGCTCAGCCGCAGCGTCTGGCAGATCGTCCGGGCCAACGTCTTCACCCGGTTCAACGCCATCCTGGGCGCGCTGTTCGTGCTGATCCTGATCACCGGGTCGTTCGCGGACGGTGTCTTCGGGATCGTGCTGATCGTCAACTCCGGGATCGGCATCGTGCAGGAGTACCTGGCCAAGCGGAAGCTGGACCGGCTGGCACTGCTCCACGCGCCCACCATCCGCGTCGTCCGGGACGGCCGCACCGTTGAGATCCCGACCGCCGACGTGGTGCAGGACGACCTGATCGAGCTGCGCACCGGCGACCAGGTGCCGGCCGACGGGCGGCTGACCTCGGCCTCCGGTCTCGAGCTGAACGAGTCGAACCTGACCGGCGAGTCGGACTCGATCCCCAAGGCACCCGGCGACGAGGTGCGGTCGGGCACCAGCGTGGTGGCCGGCACGGGGCGCTTCACCGCCGCCGCCGTCGGCGCCGACGCCTACGCCAACCGCATCGCCGCCGAGGCCCGCCGCTTCACCCGGACCCGCTCGGAGATCCAGGACTCGGTCAACCGGCTGCTGAAGTACATCACCTGGGTCATCGTCATCGCCCTGCCGCTGCAGATCTGGTCGCAGTACCGCGCGATCGGCGACCAGGGCTGGCGCGAGGTGGTCATCCGGTCCACCGGCGGGCTGGTCGGGCTGGTCCCGGAGGGCCTGGTGCTGCTCACCTCGGTCGCCTTCCTGCTGGCGGCCGTGCAGCTGACCCGGCAGCAGGTGCTGGTGCAGGAACTGCCCGCGGTGGAGGGACTGGCCCGGGTCGACGTGGTCTGCCTGGACAAGACGGGCACCCTCACCGTCGGCGACATCGTGTTCGAGGACCTGCTGCCGCTGGACGTGTACGACGAGCAGGACCTGCGGGAGGCGCTCGGCGCGCTGGCCGACGACGCCAACGCCAACGGGACGCTCAAGGCGGTGGCCGACGCGATCCCGGCCCCGCAGGACTGGGAGCGCCGGCACACCGTGGCCTTCAACTCCGCGCGCAAGTGGAGCGCCGCGACGTTCGCCGGCGCCCGCGGCACGTGGGTGATGGGGGCTCCGGACGTGCTGGTCCGCGGCCACGAGGACGGTGCCGAGGAGATCCGGCACCGGGTGGGCGAGCTCGCCGGCACGGGCCGCCGGGTACTGCTGCTGGCCAACACCGACCAGGCGCTGCACGGCCAGGACCTGCCGGGCGGCATCGTCCCGCGGGCCCTGGTGGTGCTGTCCGAGCAGGTGCGCCCGGACGCCAAGGAGACCCTGGACTTCTTCGCCGCCCAGGGCGTCGCCATCAAGATCATCTCAGGGGACAACCCGACGACGGTGGCGGCGATCGCCCGCCGGGTCGGGCTCGAGGTCGGCCCGGAGGGCGCCGTGGACGCCCGGACCATCGGCTCGACGCCGGAGGAACTCCGGGACATCGTCGAGCGCACCACGGTGTTCGGGCGGGTGTCGCCGGAGCAGAAGCGGGCGCTGGTCAACGCGCTGAAGATGAACGGGCACGTGGCGGCGATGACCGGCGACGGCGTCAACGACGCGCTGGCCCTCAAGGACGCCGACATCGGCGTGGCGATGAACAACGGCGCGCAGGCCACCAAGGCGGTCGCGCAGCTGGTGCTGCTCGACGGCCGGTTCTCGCACCTGCCGTCGGTGCTGGCCGAGGGCCGGCGGGTGATCGGCAACGTCGAGCGGGTGGCCAACCTGTTCGTCGCCAAGAACGTGATGAGCCTGATCGCCATCGTGTCGGCCGCGGTCGCCGCGCTGCCGTTCCCGTTCTTGCCCCGCCACCTGACCCTGGTGTCCGCGGTGACGATCGGCATCCCGTCGTTCTTCCTGGCCCTCGGGCCGAACAAGCGCCGCTACCTGCCCGGTTTCCTGCGGCGGGTGCTGCGGTTCGCCGTGCCGGCCGGAGTGATCGCCGGACTCGTCGTGCTCGTCTCGTACCTGGTGGCCAAGAAGGAGCCGGCGCTGCTGGCGTGGGAGGCGGCCGGTGGCTGCAAGGGACCGGCCGCCGAGCTGGCATCGGCGAAGCAGATCTGCTGGCACCCGTCCACCGCGGCGACGGTGGCGCTGTTGATCACGTTCTTCTGGATCCTGGTGGTGCTGGCGCGTCCGCTGCGGGCGTGGAAGGCCGGGCTGGTGTTCGGTCTGATCGGCGTGACGGTGCTGGTTTTCCTGGTGCCGGCCGGGCGCGACTTCTTCGACTTCGCGTTCACCCCGGCGCTGCTGTGGCAGTCGCTGCTGGTCGGTGCCGCGGGGGCGGTCGCCATCGAGGTCGTCTACCGCACCACCCCGGGGATGAAGGCGGCCACCTCCTGAGCTCCGGCGCCCGGGAGGATCGGCCGCGCGGAGGACCGGCATCCGGTCCGGCACCGTCGGTGCCGCCGGTGACCGTCGCCGGCGTGGGCGAACGCGACCTGGACCGTGTCCGGACGTCCTACGACCGGGTCGCACCGGAGTACGCCGCCCGGTTCGGCGACGAGCTGGCCGGCAACCCCGTGGATCGCGCCCTGCTCCAGGCCTTCGCCGAACTGGTGCGGGCCACCGGGGTGCTGGCGGTCGCGGACGTCGGCTGCGGACCGGGCCACGTCACCGCGCACCTGGCCGGCCTGGGCCTGGACGCCCGCGGCATCGACCTCTCCCCCGGGATGGTCGCGCAGGCGCGGGCCGGCCATCCGGGGCTGCGGTTCGACGTCGGGTCGATGACGGCGCTGCAGCTCCCCGACGGCGCGCTGGGCGGCATCGGAACGGTCCGAGGCGGTGCCGCGCGCCTACCTGCTGGCCGGCGTGCCCGACGCCGGCTGACCGGGCCGGAGCGGGCGGACCGGGCCGACGGAGCCGACCGAGCCGGACGGCTGGCCGAGCCGGCCCGGTCGGCGGTCAGGTCGCCGCGTCCTGGAGCTTGGCGTACGCCAGCTGCAGCACGTCCGACCCGAAGACCGTGGTGAACACGGCCGCGGTCCACCGGGTGGGCCGGGGAGCCAGCACCAGTCCGAACGCGAAACCGGTGGCCACCCATCGGGCGAGGCAGGACGGGCAGGTGATCCACTCCCCGACCGCCTTGCGGAATCCCGTGCCGCGCACCGAGTCCGCCAGTTCGGCCTCGCCGCTGGTGCCCTCGAACGTGGTGAAGGGCGCCCGAGCGGCGAGGTGTCCGGATCCTTGGCGATCAGGCGCGAGAGCTTGTGCGTCGCAGTGGTCATCAGCGCCAGGTCGGCCAGCGGCACCCGCTCGGGCAGCGACCGGCCGCTCCGGCGCACGAGGACGGACAGCCCCGTCACCCCCGCGCCGTAGGCGCCCATGTTGGCCAGGAACGAACCCAACGGCCGCTCCTCGCCGTGCGTGTACCGGTGGCGCTCCCGGTGAGCGGCGGCGAGCGCGGCGGCGATGGGCCGGGCGGACTGCTGCGGTGCTGCGGTCACGGGACACCTCTCTGCCGGCAGAGCCTCGCTGAGCGCGGCAGTACCCGGCGGCGCCCCGGCCAACCCGCTCGCCGGGACGGGGACCCTCCGACCGTGTGTTCCGCCGAATGCACAGCGTGATGGCCAGGACACGTCCAGTACGATGACCTCGTTCCCTACCGGTGCTGGAAGACCTTGGCGCTGTCGCAACGACGCCACACAGCCGCCGGACCGCTTCCGCCTGGACCCGATCTGGTGGAGGTCTGTGGTGACGTGCCGACGTCCGACCGGTGCTGCGACGGCAGCCCCGGCGGCATGACCGGTGAGCAGCCGGTCCGACCGGGCGTGACCGCCGACGTGGCGCCTGGCGCCGTGCCGCCCGTGCCGTCCGTGCCGCCGGTGCCGCCCCCGACCGTGGCGGCTGTCCCCGATCCTGCGCCCGCTGCGGCGGGACCGTCGTCCGAGGAGTTCCGGGCGCTGCTGACGCGACTGGACCGGGCGGAGCAGGACGAGCGCCGCCGGTTGTCCGAGGCGGTGCACGACGGACCCCTGCAGCTGCTGTCGGTCGCCGTCCTGCAGCTCGACGGACTGGCGGCGGACAGCGGGTCACCAGCGCTGCGTGGGAGGCTGCAGGAGCTGGCCGGCGTGCTCCAGGACGCCGTCGAGATGCTGCGGCGGATCACCGTCGCCGCGGCGCTTCCCGGGCCGGACCTGGATCTCGCCGCCGCCGTCCGGCAGTGGACCGCAGCGGTGTTCGCCGGAACGGACACCGACGTCTGCGTCGACGCCCGGCTCGGGACGCTGGAGCTGGAGCCGCACACCCGGGACACCGTGTACCTGGTCGTCCGGGAGGCGGTGGTCAACGCCCGCAAGCACGCCGCACCGTCCCGGCTCGCCGTCCGGGTGGTGCCGGGTCCGCGGACGGTCCGGATCTGCGTGGACGACGACGGTCCCGGAATTCCGGCCGACCCCCTGCGCGCCGGCCACGTCGGCCTGCCCGCCATGCAGGCCCGGGCGCGCGAGCTCGGCGGCCGGCTCGACTGGTCCTCCGGTGGCGGCGGGACCACGGTGACCCTTGTGCTGCCGGCGCCGTCGAACGGACGGGTCGACCGGTGACCGGGCGCCCCGCTCGCGGTCGCGCCGGCACCCGCGGTCCCGGATCCGCCGGCGCCCCGGTGACCGTCGTGATCGTCGACGACCACCGGCTCGTCGCCGATGCCGTCGCGGTGACCCTGCAGACCAGCGGGGACATCGCGGTGGTCGCCACCGCGGCGTCGAGACGCGAGGCGGTGGAGGCGGTCACGGCCCATCACCCGGACGTCGTCCTGCTCGACCAGCGGCTGCCGGACGGCCGCGGGACCGACGCGATCGGGCAGCTGCTGGCAGCGGCGCCGCGGACCCGCGTGCTGGTGATGAGCGGGCTGGACGAGGACGACGTGCTGCTCCAGGCGATCGAGGCGGGCGCCACGGGCTTCGTGCCCAAGGGCCGCCCGGCGACGGCGCTGGTGCAGGCGGTCCGGGCTGCCGCCCGCGGTGAGGCGGTGATCTCACCGGACGACCTGCGCCGGCTCGTGCCGCGGGCGCAGCGCGACGAGGTGCCACCGGGCCGCACCCTCACCCCTCGCGAGCGGGAGGTGTTGCAGCTGCTGGCGTCCGGCATGGGAACCGCGGAACTGGCTCGGACGCTGGTGGTCTCGCAGGCGACCGCCCGCAACCACATCCAATCCGTGCTGACCAAGCTGGGTGCGCACAGCCGGCTGGAGGCCGTCGCGATCGCCGACCGCGCCGATCTGCTCGGCCGGCGGGACCGCGGCTGATCCCTCCACGTCCCTCACGGCACGGGCGAGCCGGCCTCGAAGGACCCGGCACCGGGCACCGGCACAGTCAGGGCACGGGCGGACGACCGCAGGCCCCCTCCCGGCCGGGAGGGGGCCTGCGTCCGGACAGCGCCGGGGTCAGACCCGCGGTGCCGCGGCCGGCAGCACGGCGGACGGGGTGGTGTTCGCGGCGTAGCGGCTGAACGAGACGTTGCCGTTCCAGAAGTTGTCGTCGTGCGCCCAGTACAGGCCCTGGAAGCCGCACGACCGGGACAGCTTCACGGCCACCGCCATCAGTCCGGTCGACGCCGTGCTCCGGTACAGCGCCAGACCTGCGACGGAGCCCGGCATGCCGGGGTTCTCGCCGGCCTTGAGGAAGCCGTACTGGTCGGCCACCCGGCTGATCCACCGGGTCGAGGACCACTGGTAGGTGGCGGTCGAGTCCAGCGGCACGGAGCGGTCCGTCGCGGTGCACCCGACGTTGCCGTGCGAGCCGTCACCGACGGAGGAGATCATCGCGACCCGGTTGGGCATCCGGCTCAGCTTGCGGTACAGCACCTCCCACGCGGCACCCACGCCCAGCGTGCCGTTCGGCAGGTTCCTGGCGACCAGCGCAGCGAGGGGCTTGGGCTGCACACCGACCCCGGGCGTGACGATCTGGAAGTACCCGCGGAAGCCGTTGTGCCGCACCGTCCCCGCCTGCCAGTTGGCGGCGTCGGCCAGGGCGCCGACGTACCACTCGGCCCACTGGTTCACCTGCGCGCGGCTGAGCCCGGCACGTCCCGGACGCCAGGACGGGAACGGGTTCCGCGCCAGCGTCGACGGCAGGCCGACACCGGTGAGCGCGATCCGGTCGAACGCCCAGTACTGGCCGCCGGACGGGTACATGACCTCGCTGCGGCTGCCGGAGGTCACCCGCACCGCCCAGAACGACGAGTAGTGCAGTGCCTTGCCGATCCGCGCCAGGTAGAGGTTGGCGTAGCCGCGCACCTGCTGGTTGAAGACCAGGTTGGCCTCCTTGGACTGGCGGCCGTACTGGTCGACGAACCGCGAGTTCGGCACCGAGAAGATCCACGACGGCGTGTAGTGCAGCCCGAGTCCGAGCGTGACGCGCATCCCCGCGGCCTGCAGCGAGGTCAGCTTGCTGCGCATGATCTTCTCGTACTGGGTGTCGAACACTCCCGGCCGTGGTTCGTACTTGGACCAGTTCAGCTCCAGCATGGCGACCTTGACGCCGGCCGCGGACTCGGTGGAGGCGTACTTGGCGGACGTGCCCAGCGTGCCCAGGAACATGGCGGGCGCGGCGGCGGCCGGTGTCGCCGGCACCAGCGCGACGGCGGCCACCGCCGCGACCGCGACCGCCACTCCCTGGTTCCGCCAGCGGGCGCCCCGCCCGGCGGACGGTGCCCGGCCGGCGGAGGCCTCGGCACCGCCGACCGGCACGGTGACGCGGTCGGCACGACGCCACGGCAACCGGGCGAGGGTCTTCACGCGGACGAGTGGTGACACCAGATACTCCTCGACACTTTTTGGTCCCCGACAGGATGAAGAAACTCAGCGGCGCTGTTCTTCGGAATCATCATGACCGACCGGATCCGGAAACGGAACCGTTCAAGTACCGGTGTGATCTCTACGCCGCGTACGCGCTGTGCACGCTCTGCGATCGTAACGGCTACCGTGCGTCAGCGAATGACTTGCGTGGTCACGGATCGTGCTGGTGATGCTGAGTACGACACCCGAGCAGGGGTCCAGACCAGTACCGGCATCCGAACGGGTGGACTTTCCCCGTCCGGATGCCGGCGTCGGCCTCAGGGCTTGCAGACGACGGTGGAGCTGGTGGTGCCCGACCCGGTGGTCGTCGTCGGCGCGGTCGTGGCCGTGACGGTGACGGTGGTGGTGGCGGAGCCGCTCGCAGCCGGCGCGGTGGTGGCCGGTGCGGTGGTGGCCGGTGCGGTGG
The DNA here is from genome assembly GCF_014646215.1 of Nakamurella endophytica. Lineage (GTDB taxonomy): Bacteria > Actinomycetota > Actinomycetes > Mycobacteriales > Nakamurellaceae > Nakamurella > Nakamurella endophytica. The sequence continues at coordinate 203,861 of NZ_BMNA01000002.1, read as the reverse complement.
TCGCCGAGGTCGACGGCGCGGCGGTCGACGTGCGGCTGGTGGTCGCCGTCGCCGGCGCTGCGGTGCCCGAGCCGCTGGTGCTGCCGGTGGTGGCCGTGCCGCTGGTGGCACCGATCGACGAGCTGGTGGCCATGACCGAGGTGGTCGTCGGGCCGCCGGGCACGGTCACCTGGCCGGGAGTGGCCGCAGGGGTGCCGGCGTACGCGGCGAACCGGCTCAGCGGGATGGAACCGTTCCAGAAGGCGTCGTCGTGGGCCCAGTAGACGGTGGACAGGTGGCACGACCGGGCGAGCGACATCGTGGTGGCCATCAGGCCGCTGGACGACCCGTCGAGGTAGTTGGCGGTGCCGCCGATGTTGGTGACGGCGGGCTGGCCCGGGTTCTCGCCGGCCTTGCCGAATCCGTACTCGTCCGCGATGCGGCTGATCCACCGGGTCGAGGACCACCACACGGTCGCCGCGTCGTTGAGCGGCACGCTGGAATCCGTTGTGCTGCAACCGACGTTGCTGTTCGAACCGTCGGCGACCGACGAGATGTAGGCGACGACGTTCGGGATGCCGACCAGGTTCTGGTACAGGATCGACCACGCGGCACCGACGCCCAGCACGCCGTTGGGCAGGTTGCCGGACACCCAGGTGGCGACCTTGCGGGCATAGACGCCGACGCCGGGCGTCAACACCTGCAGCTTGCCCGTGAAGCCCAGGGCCTGCAGCGACTTGGCCTGCCACCGCACGGTGTCCGCCAGCGCCCCGACGTACCAGTTGACCCAGCTGGTCATCTGCGCGGCGGTCAGGCCCGCGGTACCCGGCTTCCAGCCCGGGAACGGGTTCTTCGGCATCGAGGACGGCAGGCCCGCGCCGTTCTGCGCGTTGGCGTCGAAGGCCCAGTACGTCCCGCCCGCCGGGTAGAGCACCTCCGACAGGCCGCCGGAGGTGAGCCGGATCGCCGAGAAGTTGGACAGGCCGAAGGCGCCGTTGATCCGGGCGAAATAGGCCTCGGCCAGCGTCCGCAGATTGTTGTTGAAGACCAGGTTGGCCTCCGCGGAGACCTTGCCGTTCTGATCGACGAAGCGGCCGTTGGGCTGGTTGCGTACCCAGTCCGGGGTGAAGTGCAGGCCCAGTCCGAGGGTGACGTGCATGCCGGCGTTCCGCAGGGCGTTGTACCGGCTCAACATCATCTTCTCGTAATTGGCGTCGAAAACCCCGGGTTGGGGTTCATAGCTGCGCCAGCTCAGTTCGAGCATTCCCGCATCGATTCCTGCAGCCGTTTCCTCGGCCGCGTGCACGGGCGAGGTGACCAGCGTTCCCAATGCCGGGCCGGAGGAATCCGCGGTGTCGGCCAGCGCGGGCGTGACGGTGACGACGCCGAGGGCGAGCGCCGCTGCCACCCCCACCGAGCCGAGCAGGCGGAGGACGGGACGGCGGCCCGGACGGACGGGACGGTGCGACATCATGATCGGGTCTCCTCGGGAGCGGTCGGCCGTCGGTCGGGCCGTCGAGTACAGACGGTAGCTACTCGCTACGATCCGTCACAATGCTGCATTCGCTCCGTTATGCAATAGTGCATCTGCACTAGGCTGCTCGTGTGGTCACGGCCACTAAGTGCCGGGTGGGCGGGTTGGTTCGCCCGCTCAGCCGACGCGTCAGAGCCTCGACACCGGGGACGCGTCCGACCCGGCCGTCACCGCTCCGGTACGTCCGGCGGTCACCGGCTGCACTAGGGTCGGTGGTGACCGCAGCACCGACGGCGCACGGCGCGGTGCCCACCGGCCACGATCGGGGTTGTCCATTGCGCATCGTGTTCCTGAGCCACACCGGGCGTTCCAGCGTTTTCCGGATCGGCAGCCACCAGTTGGCCCGGGAAATGGCTGCCGCCGGTCACGACGTCGTCCACATCAGCAACCCCATCTCGCTCGCACACGTGGCGATGCTGCGCGACGCAGAAGTGCGGCGGCGGCTGCGCATGGCGGTGCCGCTGCGCTGGCAGGTGATCGACGGGGTGCGCTACGCGGTGCCGTGGAGCGTGTTCCCGTTGATCCCGGACCCGCTGCGGCGACCGTTGACGCTCGGCTCCACGACGATCCTGCGCCGAATGCTGCACAAGGCCGGATTCCATCGACCGGATCTGTTGCTGGTGGACCAGCCATTGTTCGATTTCCTGGTCCCGGTGGTCGGCGCGAACACCGTCGTCTACCGGCCGACCGACATCAATGCCGCCGACCTCGCCCGGAGAGCCGAGGACCGCCTGGTCCCGCGCGTCGCCGGCGTCGTCGCCACGTCCGGCGTTGTCGCCCGGGCACTGGCCGAGCGCTTTCCGGAGCAGCGCTATGCGGTGGTCGAGAACGGCGTCGAGACGGCGCATTTCGCGTCGGTGGGACGCCCCTTCGAGCAGCGGCGCGGCGCGGTGTACGTCGGCGCGCTCGACCGCCGGTTCGACTGGGACGCCGTGGTGGCGATGGCCTGCGCCGTCCCGGACCAGCCGGTCGACCTGTACGGGCCGCTGGTGTCCGCGGTACCGCACCTGCCGGCCAACGTCCGGCTGCACGGTCCGGTCGACTACGCCGAGGTGCCGGCGGTCCTGGCCGCGCACCGGGTCGGACTGCTGCCGTTGAACGACGACGTCACCAACAGCGGCCGCAGCCCGATGAAGCTCTACGAGTACCTGGCCGCCGGGCTGACCGTCGTCGCCCGCGCCACCGCGCCCATGACGGCGCTGGGACTCTCGGACGTGCAGGGCTACACCGACCCGGCCGACGCGCCGGCCCGGCTGGTCGACGGCCTCGACAGGGCCCCGAGCGGCGACGGCGCCGCTGCCGCCGCGGCGATGGACTGGGCAGGGCGCGCCCGCCTGCTGCTCGCCGAGTGCGAGCGCCTCGCAGGCACCGGGCACTGACCGCTCGGCCCTGGCCCCCGATACGCCTCCGGGCGCGGACCGCGGGTGCGGTCCGCGCCCGGAGGCGGGACGGGTCGGAGCCCGGCGTCAGCCGACCCGGGACACCCGACGCCGGTTGGACCGGACGATGAACGCCGAGCCGACCGCGCCGACGACGCCCAGCGTCGCCAGGAACATGCCGAGGAACTCCCCGGCCGGCGCGGTGGCGGACGGCGCGGGGTAGGTCGGCAGGCAGGAACTGCCGGGGGCCGGCGCCGTCGGCACGGGGCCGACCGACCACAGCTGGAGCAGCTCCGAGGACCGGCTGGGCGTCTGGTACAGCAACTGGCCGTTCTCCCGGATCCAGGTGGCGAAGCCCTCGCTCATCGTGCCGTAGGCGTACCGCGCGTCCTTGGGCGACAGCAGGTACAGGTGCACTCCGTCGGCCAGCGCCCGGGGTCCGTTGCGATAGTTCGTGACGGTGTTCTGCGGCAGGGCCGTCTCCCAGCGGAAGCCGGCCCCCGAGGCGTTGATCGGAACGCACGGGGCGACGTTCGCCTGCACGTAGGCGGCGACCTGCTCCGTCCCGTCGTCGGAGTCGACGACGTAGTAGCCCACGTACGTACCCAGGCCGAGCAGCAGCAGGACGCCGGCGACGACCGCCGACACCGTGGTGAGCCGGCGGAGCGGGCGCCCGCGGACCGGGCCGGTGCGGACCCACTGCTCCGGCAGCAGATCCCGCGCCGGGAGCCCCGTCAGGTCGTCGACCGGGCGACCACCGAGCAGCAGCGCCACGCAGAGCACGGCGGCCACCGGCACCGCGTAGACCACCAGCTGCTGGTTGCCGGCGCCGAAGGCGAACGAGTAGAGCAGGAACCCGTAACCCAGCACGCCCCAGCCGAGCAGCAGGGCGCTGTGGTCGTCCGGTCTGCGGGTGCGGCTGAACAGCCCGCTGCGGATCAGCACCACCAACAGCGCCAGGCCGCCGACCAGGAAGCTCGCGTAACCGCTGGAGTAGAGCAGGAACGTGCGGGTGAACTGCGTGGTCGGCGACCCGGTCGGCAGGTTCACGCCGGTGGTCTGCACCAGGCCGAGCAGCCGCTGCACGCTCTCGGTCTCCTGGTCGACGAACTGGCCGCCGTGCCCGTTGATCGCGGCCCAGAGCGGGAAGCACGCCCACACCGCCGCGCCCACGAGGATCGAGCCGGCCCCGACGACGATCCGCCGGCGGTCCCGCTGCAACAGGGCGGCGACGAACGGTGCCGCCGCGGCGAACAGCACCGTCTGCTTGACCAGCGTGCCGGTCCCGATCAGCAGGCCGAGCACGACGATCTGCTGCGCCATCGGCCGGTGCCGCATGCGGTGGGCGACGAGCACGATCGTGGTCCCGGCGGCGACCGCCAGCGGCTCGATGAGCGCCATCCGGCCGAAGGCCATCATGAATCCGCTGGTGGCCACCAGCAGCGCCGCCACCACGGCGCCCACGGTGCGGACCCGGTCGCTCCGGCCGACCAGCACGTCGCGCGCGATGGCCGCGGTGACGGCGGCGGTGACCCCGCACAGCAGGGCGCTGAGCACCCGCACGCTCCGGATGGCGTCCAGCAGCGGCGACGACGTCGTGCCGGTCACCCGCTCCCAGCCGGCGGTCAGCAGGAAGTCCAGCGGCGGGTGGACGATGAACGCGCTGGTGCGGAACGACAGCGCGTCGGTGTTCCAGACGTTCCGGCCGATCTGCGCGTAGAGCGCCTCGTCGGTCAGGAAGTCCGGGGACACCCACAGCTTGATCAGGAACAGGATCGAGACCAGTGTGCCGAGTCCGGCGAACAGCGCGCCGGGGTGCCGGTCCAGCCACCGCATCATGTCGGGTCTCCTCCCCGACGGGCCCTGTCCGGCCGGTACGGGTCTCGTGGCAGTCGTTGTCACGGGTATGGTGCTCCTTCGCGCAGGGACGGACCCCGGAAGACTGGTGTCGGTGGACGGCGTGCCGCGGCACGGCCGGGTACTCGCGGGCACTGGGGGCCCTGGGGCACTGCGACGGGCGGGCGCCCGTGGTGACCGGCGAGCGGTCAGGCGGACTGGCGGGCGCCGCGCAGGACCACCAGGCGCAGCACCAGGTTCAGCTCGGTGCGGCCGAGCACGACGGCGTCGTCGTCGGTGGTGGACAGCGCGAGCACCGCGACGCCGTGCCGGCTCGACCGGACCGGCAGCAGCAGCGCGGAGGTGAGCTGGGCGTCGTGCAGCAGCTCGGCGATCCGCGGCTCCGGCCGGACGCCCGGCGCGATCAAGGTCGGCCGCAGCGTAGTGGCGACCTCGGCGGCCACCGGGGCCAGCGCCCGGAACGACGGCTTGCCGTCGCCCGGCCAGACCTGTGCCCACGGTTCGGTGGTGCCCCGGGGAACCAGCGACAGGCTGGCGCGGCGCACGCCGGTCGCCTCGCGGACGACGTCGAGCAGCTCGTCGGCGGAGTCCCAGCCGTCGGGCAGGGCCTCCTCGACCCGGTCGTTGTCGCTCAGGTCGAGCGCGGTGCGGAACACCTCGGCGTACTGGCCCGCCATGGCCTCCACCGACAGCTCGCGGGACCGGGCCAGCGATGCGGCGGAGAGTCGTTCCACCAGTTCGGGATTGCGGGCGAGCCGTTCGAAAACCCGGCGCAGCGCACCGGCGTTGCCGGGCGGCACGGCGAACCCGGTCTCGCTCGCCAACTCCCGGACACCGGGCAGCGCCGAGGCGACGGGCACGCAGCCGGCCGCCATGCCCTCGGCCAGCACCAGGCCGTAGGCCTCGGCGGTGGTGGTGCTCGGCAGCACCACCACGTCGTGGGTGCGGTACGCCTGCCACAGCTCGTCGTCGGACAGCCGCCCGGCGAGCGTGACGTTCTGCAGGTCGGGACGGGCGACGCGGGCCTCGACCTCGCCGCGCAGCGGCCCGTTCCCGACGATCGTCACCTCGACGTCGGTGAGCCCGCGGACGGCGTCCAGGAGCACGTGCAGCCCCTTGTAGCTGCGCAGCTGGCCGACGAACAGCACCTTGAGTGCGCCGCCGGTGCGGGTCGGCCGGTCGGCGGCCTCCGGCTCCGACTCGATGGCCCAGGGGATCACCGAGACCGGCTTCCGGCTCGACCGCCACATCCGGCCGAGGTAGGCGTTGCTGCTGACCACCACGGCGTCGGCGGACTGCGCCAGCTGGCCGACCAGCCGGTTGTACACGCCGCAGATCCGCTCGAACTTGGAGATGGCCAGGTCGCTGTGGTGCGTGTAGATCAGTGCCGGCCGGTTGAGCTTGCGGACGGTCCTGGTCAGCAGCAGGAAGACCTCGCTGATCGTCGGCACCGGACCGTGCAGGTTGACGACGTCGTACGAGGCGAGCCGCCGGCGCAGCGCCGGCCAGTAGAAGGCGAACGCGGAGAGCCGGAACTCGCCCCGCATGAAGCGCGGGTAGTCCTGCCGGCTGACGACGTCGACCCGGTGGCCCTGCTCGGTGAGCCCGCGCAGCAGCATGGCGACGGTCTTGGAGATGCCGCTGACCACCGGCGGCGCCTCGGACGTCACGATGAGCACCGACAGCGACTTCTTGCCCGCCTCCGGGAACAGCTCCGGGATCGCGGAGCCGCTACCCGGGCGCTGCTCGGGGACGGTCGCGGCCATCTCGGCCACGGCCGCCATGGTCTCCTCGGCCGAGGTCGTCGTCCGCACCTCGCCGCGCCGCCGTTGCGCGGGGACGCCGATGCGCTCGCGCACCGGCGCCGCCGCCCGCTCGGCGAGCGCCCGGACGGCGTCCAGCGTCTCGGCACCCGCGTGCCGCTCCTGGACCGCCGCGTCGTCCGCGGTGGGCTGTTCGTCGTCGATCCGGACACCTGCCATGGGACTGGCCTCTCCTCTGTTGCGTTCGGCCACCAGGCTGCGCTGAACGGTGCGTGTCGTGTCGGTCATGCTGTCCGCTCCCCCGCGTGCGGCAGGGTCGCGGTGGTCGTCCGGCCGCCGCGACCGTCCGGTCGCGGCCGCCCGGCCACCTCGTCGTAGAGGTCCTCGAGTACGCGGGTGCGGTCGCCGAGCTCGAAGGTGGCCACCGCGCGGGCCCGGCCGGCGCGGCCCATCGCGCGGGCGGCGTCGGGGTCGGCGAGCAGCGCACCGAGGTGCCGCGACAGCGCCGCGACGTCGCCCTCGGGGGCCAGCAGGCCGGTCCGCCCGTCGGCCACCGCCTCGGGCACGCCGCCGTGCCGGTAGGACACCACCGGCAGGCCGGCCAGCGCCGCCTCGACGAACACCATGCCCAGGCCCTCCGCGTCGCCGTCCGGGGCGACCCGGGAGGGCCCGCAGAACACCAGGTTCCGGCGGAGCACCTCGGCGATCCGCGGCGACGGCAGCCGGCCGGTGAAGGTGGCGTCCAGGCCGAGCCGCTGCGCCGTCCGCCGCAGCTCGTCCTCGAGCGGGCCGTACCCGACGAGCGTCACCGGCACCGACCGCAGCGGTTCCGGGAGCATCGCAACGGCGGCGAGCAGGTCCGGCACGCCCTTCTTGTCGACGAAGCGGCCGACGAACACCACGCCGGAGCGCTCGCCGTCCGGCGCCGGCTCGCCGACGACCGTCCCCGGGTACTGCATGCGGATCTTGTACTGCGGCGCGCCGAGGTCCACCAACCGCCCGGCGAGGAAGTCGGACACCGTGAGCAGGGTGTGGGCCCGGTCGAACAGGCGGGGCAGGGCGCGGCGGTACCGCACGGCCGCGGCGTCCCGGCGGACGGCCATCGAGGTCACGTCCATGCCGTAGAAGCTGACCACCAGCGGCTTGCCGGCGGCGTCCGCCCAGGGCAGTGCCGACACGCCGTCGGTGCCGAAGTGCGCGTGCACCACCTCCACCGCGGGGTCGCCGAACAGCCGGCGGTACCGGCGGCGGACTCCCGGCGGCGACGGCAGCCGGCTCGCCACGCGGTGCGACCAGCGGTCGGTCCAGGGCGCGTAGTCCGGTGTCACCAAGGGCTTGTCGAAGGTGCGCCGGCCGACGAGGACCGGGCGCCACCGGGTCAGCCCGGTGACCTGGTCGCGGATGAACGTCTCCGACGGCGCGAGCCAGTAGTCGCGCCAGGCCAGGACGGCGGCGTCCGGCGAGCCGCCCGGGGTGCGGTCAGGCTCCGGCACGGTCCCCCACCTCCACCAGCGACTGGGCGGCAGCGGCGTCGTACAGCTTCTCCAGCTCGGCGGTCCGCTCCCGCACGTCGAACTCCGCCACGACGCGCTCGCGACCCGCGCGGCCCAGCCGGCGCGCCAGGTCCGGGTCGGTGAGCAGCGTTCGCAGCGCGGCGGACAGGCCGGCGACGTCGCCCTCGTCGGCGAGCAGGCCGGTGGTGCCGTCGACGACGGCCTCGCCGATCCCGCCGTGCCGGTACGACGCGACGGGCAGCTCGGCCGCGGCCGCCTCGAGGAAGACCATGCCGAAGCCCTCGCTGTCGCCGTCCGCGGCGCGGCGGGACGGCGCGCAGAACACCGCGTGCTGGGCGAGCAGGTCGGAGATCTCCGCGGAGGACCGCCGGCCGAGGAACCGGGCGTCCACGCCGGTCTCCGCGGCACGCTGCTCGAGCTGCGCCCGCAGCGGCCCGTACCCGACGACGGTGACCGGTGTCCGGGCCAGCTCGCCGGGAAGGTCGGCGACCGCCCGGAACAGGTCGGCGACGCCCTTCTTCTCCACCAGGCGGCCGACGAACAGGATGCCGCGGCGTTCCGCCGCGGCCTGACGGGCCGCCGGGACGTCGGTCCCGATGTAGTGCACCGCGATCTTCTCGCGCGGGGCGCCCAGCGCCTCCAGCTGCCCGGCGATGAACTCGGACACCGCGATCAGGGTGTGCGCGCCGGCGAAGAGGGCGGTCAGCTGGCGGCGGTAGCGCCGGCCGGCCCAGCGGCGGTTCGGCAGCGCCGTCACGTCCATGCCGTGGAAGGTGACCAGCAGCGGCTTGCCGGCGCGCCGCGCGTGCCGCAGCGCCCGGACACCGTCCGGACCGAAGTGGGCGTGCACGACCGCGACCTCGGGGTCGGCGAACACGTCCCGGTAGCCGCGGGACACCTGCGGTGCGGGCGGCAGCAGGCTCAGCACGCGGCCGGCCAGCGAGTCGCCGTAGGGCGCGTGGTCGGCGGTGACCAGGGTGCGCGAGAACTGCCGGCGCCCGACAGTCACCGGCTGCCAGCGCTGCAGCGACGCCACCTGGTCCCGGATGAAGGTCTCCGACGGCGCCAGCCAGTAGTCGCGCCAGACCACCACCTTGGCCGGCCGCCCGTCCCGCGCGCTCACGGGGCCACCTGCCGGTCGGGGGTGCGGTGCACCCGGGACAGCACGGCACCGGCCTTGTCGCCGATGATGCGCAGGTCCGAGCGGCGCAGTCCCCAGAAGTGGCGGATCGGGGTGCCGCCGACCCGGTGCAGGAACAGGATGTTCAGCCACCCGGACACCATGTTGCCCACCAGGGTGGCCAGCGCGGCGCCGACCGCGCCCAGCGGTGGCACGAGCACGAAGAGGGCGACGACGTTGATGACGCAGGCCACGAACAGCGAGGTGCTGCGCAGACCCGGCCGGCCCCGGGCGCTGAGCCCGGCGCCGGCGATGGACCCAGGGGTGATCAGCACGACGGCCGCCAGGAGGATGAACCCGGCGGGCACGGCTGCCGCGAAGCCGGGACCGAACAGCAGCGGCATGCCCCACGGCAACGCGGCCGCCAGCGCCAGCCCGATGAGCAGCGACAGGAAGAACGAGATGCGGGCGGACGCGGTGAGCCGCGAGTCGTCCCGCTGCGCGGCGTCCGAGGCGAACGTGACGTCCCGCATGGCGCTGTTCACCACCAGGGCGACGTCGCTGATGCTCACGGCCACCGCGTACAGGCCGAGCTGGTAGGTGCCGGACAGCGGCGTCATGATCGCCTGGTCCAGCCGGGAGAGCAGCACGCCGGAGAGCGACCCGAGCCAGATGCGCGAGCCGAAGCCGAGGATGGCCCGCGGCGCCACCGGCACCGGGCCCTGCGCCACGGCCGCCGACGTGTGCCGGCGCAGCGGCAGGTACGCCAGCCCGCCCAGCACCGGAGCCGCCGCGATGACCACGGTGGCCGTCAACGGTGTCAGGTGTCCGGCCACGGCCAGCCCGCCGATCCCGACCAGCCGGACGAACGCGGACACCACCTGCTCGGCGGCCACCAGCCGCCACCGGTGCAGACCGGCGGCCGACGCGCGCAGCACCAGCACCAGCAGCGTGGGGGCCAGGGCCAGGGCGGCCAGCACGATCAGCTTGCCGACGACCGGGTCGCCGTCGCTGAGCACCCCGGCGACGGCGGCGCAGGCGGCGGTCCCGGCGAGGCCGGCGAGGACGAGCATCAGGGCGCCGTGCCGCAGCGCCACCCGGACCGACGCCGGCGTCCGCGCCACGAGATAGGTGACGGCCTCGGGGACGCCGAAGGTGGCGGCGGTGGTGGCGAGCAGCAGCGGCCCGGAGGCGGCGGCGACCTGTCCCCGCCCGTCCACGCCCAACCCGTAGCTCAGGATCGGCATGGTGACCAGCGAGGCGAGCGGCACGACCGCGTTGCCGATGGCGGTCGTCGCCATCCGGGACGACAGAGTCGACCCCGGTGCGGTCGTCGGGGCTGTCGCCGCGGCCGGGGATGCGGACATCAGGATCGACACCCCCGCAGCGGTGCGGTCGGTCGGCACGCCGGGGTGGTCCCGGGAACGGCAGTCGGCCGCACACAACCTCCTGAAGACACGGACGGGCGAGAATGCCTGCTCGGACCGCGTTTCCCCGACCCGGACGAGACCCGCACCAGGGCGCGGGATGGCAGGTTCATGCGACCGCATCGTCCGGACACACACGTGTCGTGAGCATGAACCTCCTTATTGAGCCGGTCACGAAGCGAAAATGCAAGCCGCATGCGAGTTGAACGCGGGAGAGGAGTCTCACACGGTCGGACCGAAACAGCTCACCGTCGGTGACGAGCCGAGGGTCCGTGCAGGTGAGAAAGCTGCCGGACCCCCCGAGAGAGCGATAGTTCGCCTTTGTGTAACGAGCTCTTAACATTCGCCGGTCCCGCGATGTGCTTCCATAGTCGACGGACGGGTGCGGGGGCCGCTGTCCGAGCGTGAGCCAGCAGTGACGGCCGATGACGTTCGACGCGCGTATCCCCGACGAGACACCTTGCAGCGCATCGCAATCCGGTGTGCGCGACGGTGCTTGCCGGTCGTGGCGCGGCGACGGCACCGTCCAGCATCGAAGCGTTCGGCGGCGACTGCCCTCTCGGGCAGCGCACGCCGGTGCAGTACTGCCCTGACCCAGCCGAACGAGGAGAGGACGGTGACGACACGTCCGGACACACGTCCATGGAGCCGGCCGGCACGACCGACGGTCAGGACGAGCTGGTCCAGGCACTGACCGCGGCCGTGCCGCCGGGCCGCCCGCACCTGAGCGCTGCGGACATCACCGCGCTCATGGGCCCGACCCAGGCGCTGATCCGGCACCGGGCCGACGCCGGGCGCGCGGAGTACCGGCGCTTCCGCGATCTGCGGGACAGGGCCATCACCGTCGACCCGCGGCGGTCGCTGGCCGCGCACCGTGGCCGGACCGTGCTGGTCACCGGCGGCACCGGATGCATCGGCTCCGCGCTGCTCGAGCAGTTGCAGCAGTGGCGTCCGGAACGCCTGGTCAGCCTCAGCCGCGGAGTCAGCGCGCCGGCCCGTCGGGTCGCCGGCGTCGAGTACCGCAGCGTGGACGTCCGGGACCGCGAGGCCGTGGCGGCCGTCGTCCGCGAGCTCCGCCCGCAGCTCGTCTACCACCTGGCCGCCCAGCACGACCCGTCGCTGGCGGAGCGCGAGGTGGCCCGGACGCTGTCGACCAACGTGACCGGCACCGCCAACGTCCTGGACGCCTGCCGCCGGTACGGCGTCCCGCTGGTGCACGCCTCCACCGGCAAGGCCATGCGGCCGTACAGCAACGACGTCTACGCGGCGTCCAAGAAGCTGGCGGAGTGGCTGCTGGCGAGCGCGGCACGCAGCGGCCAGGTCGTCACCGGCGCGGCGCGGTTCACCCACGTCGTCGACAACTCGATCATCTGCCGCCGGCTGACCGGCTGGGCCAGGGACCGGATGCCCGTGCGGCTGCACTCCCCGGACGTCTCGTTCTACCTGCAGTCCGCGCTGGAGGCGGCGCAGCTGCTGGTCGCCGTCGGTCTGGAGGCCGTGCGCGGCCACCAGAGGCTCGCCGCGATCAGGGATCTCGGCTGGCCGATCTCCTTGATGGACCTCGCGGTGGGGCTTCTCGCCGAGACCGGATCGCCGACCGCCATCTACCTCTGCGGTTTCGAGGCCGGCTACGAGCGGCGTCCCTACCCCGGCCTGTACGACCCCCGGACCTCCGGCGACCGCAGCCCGCTGTTCAACGCGTGGGAGGCCGCCATGACCACCGACGCCGAGCACTGTCCCGACGTGGACGTGTGCCCGGTGCCGGCGGTGCAGGACAACGGACCCCAGCCGTTCATCGACGCGGTGGCCCGGCTGGCCGCCGCCGACGCCGACCCCGACGTCCTGCGCGACGCGCTGGACTCGGCGTCCTGGTCGGTGCTGTCCAGTTCCGTGCGCAGCCTGCCCACGGACCTGCTGCGCCGGCACGTGGCGCTGGTGGAGCGGCTCCCGCACACCCTGTTCGGCCCGGACGACCGCACGGTCGTCGGGACCGTCCGGCAGGAGCTCACCCGCCGCCGCGCCGACCGCATCCCCGACGCCCTGTCCACCAGGCCGTCCGCTGCGGCGATGGCTTCCTGACACCGTGGCGGCACTGCGGCCGGCACTCCACCAGACGTACCGGATCCCGAACGGAAGGCGAGCGACGTGACGATCTCCGCGGAGGTCATCGAGCCCACCGAGTACCTGGCCGACCGGCCGATGAGCGTCGAGCTCACCGTGCTGGTCCCCACCTTCAACGAGCGGGACAACGTGGCGCCCCTCATCGACCGGTTGACCGACGCGTGCGGCGACCTGTCGGTCGAGATCCTGTTCGTCGACGACTCCGTCGACGACACCCCGGACGCCATCCGGGAGGCCGGAGCGCGCGCCAAGCTGCCGGTCCGGCTGGTCCACCGCAGCGGCGCCGACCGGATCGGCGGGCTGTCCGGCGCCGTCGCGGTCGGTCTGGACCGGGCCCTGGGCCGGCACGTCGTCGTCATGGACGGCGACCTGCAGCACCCGCCGGAGCTGGTCCCGGTGCTCGCCGAGATGGTGGCCGAACCCGGTGTCGACCTGGTCGTCGCCAGCCGCTACCAGGGACTGCCGCAGCGCGGCGGGCTGGACGGCACCTGGCGCCGGTGGGTGTCGGGCGGCTCGACCAAGGCGGCGCGCGCGCTGTTCCCGCTGCGGGTGGGCCGCAAGTGCTCGGACCCGATGACCGGCTTCTTCTGCGTCGACCGCAAGGCCCTGGACCTCGGCCGACTGCGCCCGCAGGGCTTCAAGATCCTGCTGGAGCTGCTCGTGCAGCACGACCTCACCGTCCGGGAGGTGCCGTTCGTCTTCGAGGAGCGGCTCGCCGGCGAGAGCAAGGCGTCGCTGCAGCAGGGTCTGCTCTTCGCCCGGCAGCTCGTGCAACTGCGCCTGGCCCACCTGTAGCAAGCGCGGACGGGGGCGTCCGGTCCGGACGCCCCCGTGCTGCTGCCCGCACACCACCGAAGGAGCTGGAGAGAGTGGCACTGCGCAAGCGTGTCGACATCATGACCTGGTCGACGACACAGGTCCAGAAGTTGACGGCGGCGTTCAACAAGCTCAAGGCGAACGGCAGCTACGACGCCTTCGTCAAGCGGCACATGGACGCCATGCTGACCCCGACGCCGGCCGGCTCGCAGAGCAACGCCGCGCACAACGGGCCGGTGTTCCTGGCCTGGCACCGTGCGGCGTTGTGGGAGATGGAGTCGGCGCTGCTGGCGATCGACCCGACCATCGGCGGCATCCCGTACTGGCGCTGGGAGAACGAGGCCGCGCTGAACGGTGGCGACCCGCGCAAGTCCAAGTTGTGGACCTCGAGCTGGTTCGGCACCGACGGGGACAGGACGCAGAGCGACCGGGTGCTCAACGGGCCCTTCGCCTCCTGGCACGCGCTGCTGTACGACAACACCAAGAAGGCGTACGTCACCCGGTCGACGACCGGGCTGGTGCGCCGGCTGGGCCGGGACTCCGCGGGGTCGCCGACGCTTCCCGACCAGTCGCAGATCACCGATCTGAACACCTACAAGACCTACGACATCTCGCCGTACGGCCAGAGCACGGCGAGCTTCCGCAGCCGTCTCGAGGGCTGGAACGCCGGACCCCGCCTGCACAACCAGGTCCACCGGTGGGTCGGCGGCGACATGATGGTCGGCACCTCGCTCAACGACCCGGTGTTCTGGATCCACCACGCCAACGTCGACCGCATCTGGTACCGCTGGCAGCAGGGTGGCGGCACCACGCTGCGGCCGTACGCGCCGATCTCCCCCACCGGGCCGGTCGGCCAGCGCTCGGGCGACACGATGAAGTTCCTGCTGTCGTCGGCGTGGACGCCGGCGAAGGTGCAGAACCCGCACGACACCACGACTCTGGGCTACGACTACCTGTGACGCCCGCGGTCCCCATGACAGAGGAGAGATCTCGATGACCGTCAGCAGACGCGGCATCATCCTGGGTTCGGTGGCCGGCGCCGCCGGGACCGCCGCCGCGGTCCTGGCCGTGGGTCGCGCCGGTGCGACGGCCCCGGCACCGGCCGCCGCCGGACCCGCCGTCGCCGCCCCGGCGGTCGCCGGCGGCGGCGGCAAGGGCGACGCGCAGCGGCACACGTTCGACTACCGGGGGCACCGTGTCGAGGTGACCGACCCGGCCGGCACCACCGGCATGGCCATGGCCATGGTCGGCGACCGGATGGTGCACGTGGAGAAGATGGGCCCGCGGTCCTTCCACACCCACCTGCTGCCCTTCACGGCCTACGAGGACACCCCGACGCTGATCCGGGACGTCATCGACGCGGCGCGGCAGCAGCTGTTCGTGCTGTGACCGACGTGCCGGCGGGGCCGGCGCGATGCCAGGTGGCCGGTGCCTGTCGGGTACCGGCTACCGGCGTCTGCGGACCCGGCGGTGCGCACCGACGAGAGCATCGGGCGTCCGCGATGTGCCCGCAACCGATCCGAGAGGCCCGGTGGGCCGTGACCGCGCTGCCGGCCGGTAGAAGCGACGGGCGCGCCTGCCTCGGGAAGTCCTAGCGGCTGCGGTCCTGGTGCCAGAGTTCGCCGAGCCGGCGGTCGAAGTCGACCGGCTGGAACCACACCTGGGCGTTGCCGTCGTGGTGGGTGATCTCGCCGAACCAGACCCGGCCGTCCACCAGGTAGAGGTCCACCCTGGCGTAGTCGAAGTCGGCGGCCAGGCCCTCGGCGATGTCGACCATCCCGGCCACCTCAGGGGGCGGGACGTAGTCCACGTTCACGGGGTACCGCTGGCGCACCGGCAGCGGCTCGAGGTCACGGCCGAAGAAGGTGACGGTGTGGTCCCCGAACCGGTCCAGGTGCACCCGGACGGCGGCGGTACGGCCGTGGAAGACCAGGAACTTGAAGTCGGCGGGGACCTTGCCGTCCGCGCCCAGCAGCAGCTTCTCGACCAGCAGCCGGCGCGGGATGCCGCGGTAGGCCCACTCCCGCGAGCTCTCGTAGTAGTCCTGCCGCAACCAGCTCCCGGCCTCGGCGAGGACGGCGTCCCGGTCGACCGCGGACTTGTCCCGGACGATGATGTTCATCTCGCAGCCGTGACTGGCCTTGAGCACGAAGCTGTCCGGCAGGTCGTCCCAGACGATCTCCCGGACGTCCTCGTACACCCCCAGCAACGGGATCAGGAGGTCCGCGTGCCCCTTCTCGGCGACATAGCCGCGGACGGCGACCTTGTCGGTCGTCCGGCGGATCAACGGGGTCGCCCCGTGCAGGATCCGCCAGCCCAGCTTCTCGTTGTACGTCGACGGGTTGCGCAGGTCCGGACGGTACCCCAGCGACTGGCGCATCCGGTGCTTGATGATCACCGAGTCGTGCGCCCGGGCCAGCCCCGGGAACGCGCCGGCGACGGGCCGGATGGCGGCGCACAGAACGGCGTCCAGCGCCGCTGCCACGCGCGTGCCGGCGCGGCGGAAATGACCGGACGGCTCCGGCTGCCGGACCCGGTGGTCCAACTGCCCGGCCGTCATCGGGGGATCCTCACAGACAAAGAATAACAGGACATCTCGGCCGGGCCGGGTGAACATTTCCCCCCACCGGGTGGGTCAGATCACTGCCGCGGGCCGATGCTCACCGACAGTCGGTTCACCATCACCGAACGAACGTCTGGGTAGCCTGGACGGACCAGGGCACCAGCACGGACACCGTCGACCGTCCGCCATCCGAATGTCGAGAAGGGGTCCATCCGTGACGGGAGCCGCCCAGCGCCGCCGCCGTGGCCGGTGGCCGCGACGCCGCACCCGGTGGCTCGCCGGAATGGCGGTGGTATTCGTGGCGGCCGTTTCCTGCGTGCGGATCACCTCCGGGGACGCCATTCGCTCCGATTTCCTCCCGCCATTTCTCGGCACGTTGCAGACCGCGCCGGAGCACGCCGGGGACCTCTCCGGACACGGCGTCAAGGTCGCCATGCTCGAGCTGGCCTGGTCCCGGTACGAGACCGCGCCCGGCGACTGGGACGTCGACTACGAGCGCCGGATGGTCGAGCAGTTCCGGACCCTGCGGGCGGCCGGGATGCAGGTGACGCTGGGGCTGGGCCTGCACTACACCCCTGGCTGGGTGCGGGACCTGCCCGACAGCCGGTTCGTGGACCAGGACGGACGGCGGTCCGACCAGGTCGACTTCACCTTCGACCGCGACGTCCGGGCGGCCGCCGACCGGTACCTGCAGCGCGTCGCGCAGGCGTTCCCGGCCGGCGACTTCTTCGCCGTCCGGATCACCTCGGGCGGCCGCGGCGAGCTGCTGTTCCCGGCCGGTGACTCCTACTGGGCCTTCGGGCCGGACGCCCTGGACGCCGACCGGGTGGCCACCGCGGTCGGCGCCAATCCCCTGCCGGACTGGCGGCCGGGTGACGACGGCGAGGACGCGACGGCCGTCCGGCAGTGGTACGACTGGTACGTCGGCGCGCTGGCCGAGACGGCGACCTGGCAGATCGACCTGCTGCGCTCGCTGGGCTTCCGCGGGTACTTCGAGATCCTGACGCCGGGCGTCGGCGTGCAGCCCGAGGCCCTCGACCGGGCCGTCGCCGCGCACCTCCCCCCGGGCCTGGCGGGCCAGGGCGTCGCCTGGCTGGACGTCTACCAGCGTCTCCCCCACGACCCCGACATCGTGGCGTCCGTGACGTCGACCGGTGACGGCTCCGGCGGCGACGTCGGCTGCGCACCGGAGGACCGGCAGGTGCCGGTCACCTCGACGGCGGTGAAGAGCTGGTCGGCGGCCCGGTGGATCAGCCGTGTCGCGGACGAGTTCGGACTGGCCAAGGTGGGCGAGAACCCCGGCTATACCGCAGGTTCCACGTTCCGGGCGCACTACACGGACAGGTCGGCCGGCGGTCTGATGGCCACCTCGCTGTCCCTGGCCCGCAGCTGCGGCTACCTGGGCTTCTACTGGGCGCACGACGCGCAGCTGTGGGACGGCACTGTGGACGCCGCGGAGTTCTACGGGTACACCTCGCCCGACGCCGGCGCCCCGCCGACGGCGCTGCAGGACTGACCGGCCGCTGCGCCGGGCCGGTCAGCGGGGCGGCGCCAGGGCCGCGGCCAGCGCCGCGGTGGACCGGTCCCAGTTCGCCGCGTCGGCCCTGGCGTACCCGGCCTCCGCCAGCCGCGCGCGGGTGGCCGGGTCGTCCAGCTCGTGCACGGCCCGCACCCAGGCCTGGGTGTCGTCGACCGGGACGAGCAGGGCGGCGTCCTCGGCGACCTCCCGGAACACCGGGATGTCGCTGGCCACCACTGGCGCCCCGGCGGTCATGGCCTCCAGCAGCGGCAGCCCGAAACCCTCGACCAGCGACGGGTAGAGGAACGCGTGCGCGCCCGAGTACAGGGCGCTGAGCTCGGCATCGGACAGTCCGGAGAACTGCAGCACCCGGTCCTGCACGCCCAGCTCGCGTGCCAGGTCCGCGGTGGGGTCGGGGAACCGGTCGTCGTGGCTGCCCACCAGCACCAGGTGGTCACGGGGTCCCAGCGCCGCCAGCACCCGGACCAGCTGCTGGACGTTCTTGTGCGGCCGGCGGGCCCCGACGTGCAGCAGGTAGCGGGCCGGCACCGGGGTGCCTTGCACCGTGGTCACCGCACCGCTCGCGTCGCCGAACCAGCTGGACACCCCCCACGGCACCACGTGCTCGTCCGGTACCGCCACGCGGTAGTACCGGCGGACGGCGTCCGCCGACGCCCGGCTGGGCGTCACCACGGTGTTCCGGTGCACCACCGCCCAGGTCAGCAGCCGGTACAGCAGCCGGGTGCGGGCGTCCGGCGCGAACCGCCGGTCCTGCTCGAGGATGCAGTCGTGGACCACCGTCCACCGCCGGGCCCGGCCGCTCAGCGCGGCGCCCAAGTGGTACGGGAACAGCACCAGGTCGACGCCGCTGCGCCGCAGCGCCCCGGGCCAGCGCAGGAACTGGCTGACCGAGGTGACCGCGTGGTCGAAGGTCTCGGTGTGCACGGACTCGTGCGCGGTCAACGCCCCGACGTCCAGCCGGTCGGACCGCTGCGAGTGGTTGACGAACAGGGTGATGTCCCAGCCGGGTCGCGCCGCCAACCGCTCGACGAGCTCGTAGGTGATCCGGCCGATGCCGTGGTACCGGTCGTCGAGCACCCGCCCGTCGACGCCGAGCCTGACCGTGGTGCCAGAGGTACCTGTCGCGCTCATCCCGATGACCGTACCGGCCGTCCCACGGCCGCGACCTGGCCCGCGGAGTGACCCTTCCCACCGCGCCCGCGGGCAGGGTGGCCCGGTCCTCGAGCGGTGCTCGGGGGCCGGGGACCTCTAGTGCCCTGCGGTTCCGCCGGACCCCGACCCCGTGCTCGCGGCCGGTTGCGACGGGACGGCACCGCCCGTCCGCGGGGCCGTCGCCGCGTCGTCCAGCACGATCCGGCGGGGCAGCAAGGCCACGGCCGCCACCATCAGCACCGCGACGACCACGACGCCGACGAACACGTCGTGGGCGGCCGCCGCCAGGTCCGCGGGAGCCGGAGTCCCGTCGCCCAGCCGCGTGTTGGCGACCGCACCGAGGACGGCGACGCCGACCGCACTGCCCAAGGACCGGGCGAACATGTTGGCGCCGGTGACGACGCCGCGGCGGTCCCAGCCGACGCTGCTCTGGGCGGCGATGAGCGTCGGGCTGGCCACCAGGCCCAGCCCCAGCCCGGTGACGAAGCACCAGGCCGCGATCTCCCAGACGCTGCCACCGCCGGTCATCGTCACAGCCATGGACAGCGTGCCGGCCAGCGCCAGCGCCGCACCGATCAGCGCGGTGTCCCGGAAGCCGATGCGCAGGTACAGCCGGCCGGCGACGGAGGCGGCGAGCGGCCAGCCGACGGTCAGGGTGGCGAGCGCGAACCCGGCGGCCAGCGGGCCCACCGCCAGCGCGCTCTGCGCGTACGTCGGCACGTAGGACGTCAACCCGAGCGTCATCCCGCCGACCATCACGGCGGTGACGCTGGTGGCCGCCAGCACCCGGCGGGTGAGCACCCACAGAGGCAGCACCGGCTCCGCCGTCCGGCGCTCGACCAGGACGAACGCCACCAGCAGCAGCACGGCCACACCGAGCACGCCGATGCCGGCGACGGAGCCCCAGGCCCAGGCCTGGCCGCCCTCCAGCAGGCCCAGGATCAGCAGCCCGCAACCGACGGCCAGCAGCGCCGAGCCCGGCAGGTCCATCCGGTGCCGGGCCCGGTGCACCTGTTCGTGGAACCGGCGCACCAGCATCAGCCCGGCGACCAGGCACAGCGGCACGTTGACCCAGAAGATCCACCGCCAGGAGACGTACTCGGAGAACAGCCCGCCGAGGGTCGGCCCGACCACCGCGGAGATGCCCCACACGCTGGCCAGGTAGCCCTGCGCCTTGGCCCGCTCCTGCAGCGTGTAGATGTCACCGGCGATGGTGATGCTCATCGGCTGCACGGCACCGGCGCCCAGGCCCTGCACGGCGCGGAACACGATGAGCGCCGGCATGTCCCAGGCGATGCCGCAGAGCACCGAGCCGAGCAGGAAGAGCCCGATACCCAGCAGCATGACGGGCTTGCGGCCGACCATGTCGGCGACCCGGCCGTAGATCGGCACGGAGATCGCCTGCGCCAGCAGGTACACCGAGAACAGCCACGGGAACTGCGACAGGCCGCCGAGACTGGCGACCACGGACGGCACCGCGGTGGCGATGATCGTCGAGTCGAGCGCCACCAGCGACGTGGACAGCATCAGCGACAGCAGGATCGGGCCGCGGTCGGACCGCAGTCCGACCGAGCGCCGGGTCGGCGCCTCGGCCGTACCCGCGGTGGCTGCACCGGCTGCGGTGGCTGCACTGCCCGCCGTGGCCGCGGTACCCGCGGTCGCCGCGCCTCCCGCGGTGGCCGACGGTCCCGGTTGCGCCGTCACGACACTCCTCTCGGCGACGCCCGGCCCACCGCCGGTGGCCGGCGCACCGGTCCTTCGTCAGCCTCACGATATCCCGGTGTCGGTCCTGACCTCGAGTCCGGTGTGCACGGCGGCGAAGGCCAGCTGGTCGGCGTACTCCAGGGCCAGCGCCCGGGCCGGCTTGCCGGCACCGTGTCCGGCGCGGGTGTCGACCCGGAGCAGGACCGGGGCGCTGCCGGCGGCCTCGCCCTGCGCGAACTGCAGCTGCGCGCCGAACTTCAGCGAGTGCGCCGGCACCACACGGTCGTCGTGGTCGCCGGTACAGATCAGCGTCGGCGGGTAGACCGTCCCGGGCAGGACGTTGTGCAGCGGCGAGTAGGCCAGCAGCACCGGGAAGTCGGTCGGGTCGTCGGGGTCGCCGTACTCCACGGTCCAGGCCCTGCCGATGGTCCAGCGGTGGAAGCGGAGCATGTCCAGGACGCCGACCGTGGGCAGCGCCGCCGCCCACAGCCGGGGCCGCTGGGTGATCGCGGCACCGACGAGCAGGCCACCGTTGGAGCGCCCGTGCACCGCCAGCCGGTCGGTCGTGGTGACCCCCTCGGCCACCAGGGCGGCGGCGCAGCCGTAGAGGTCGTCGAACACCCGCTGCTTGCGGTGCAGCATGCCGGCCTCGTGCCACCGGGTGCCGAACTCCCCGCCGCCGCGCAGGTTCGCGACGGCCAGCACACCGCCGCCGGCCGTCCAGGACGCGAACAACGCCGAGAAGGACGGCAGCACCGGGATGTCGAAACCGCCGTAGCCGTAGAGCAGCGTCGGGTGCGGTCCCGGCCCGAGGTCGGCCCGGTGCACGACGGTCATCGGCACCTCGGTGCCGTCGGCGGAGACACCACGGACCCGGCGGGAGACCAGCTCGGGCAGCACCGGCGCCCCGGGCACCGCCGGCAGCACGCGTGCCGGGCCGTCGAGGTCGAGCCGGTGGACGGCCAGCCGGACCCCGAACGACGTGGTGCCGACGAACACCTCGCGGGAGTCGGCCCGGGCGGACACCGCGGCGACGGACACCGGGGACCCGAGGTCCGGGGCGTCGAGCACGGCGCCGGAGCGGTCGAGGATCTCGACCCGGTGGGCCGCGTCGGTGGACCACACCACGACGAACGCGCCGGCCGCCGGCACCGCCCAGGCGAGCACGCGGTCGTCGTCGCCGGCGGCCACCGTGGTCCACGGCGCGTCGGGGTCGGCCAGGTCGACGCGGACCAGCCGGCCGGTGGGCGCGTCGCGCTCGGTGCGCAGGTAGAGGGCGTCCCCATCGGTCACCACGGGCGAGTGCGCGTCGGCGAGCTCGCCGACCACGGTCACCGTCGCAGGATCGAGGACGCTCGCGCCCCGGTCGTCGACGTGGATCCGGCGTGCGGTGACGGTGGTCCGCGGGTCCGTGCCGGGCGCCGCGGTGAGCACCAGCCAGCGGCCGTCCGGGCTGACCCAGGGGTCGGCCATCCACTGGTCGTCGTCCGGGCGGGACCAGACCAGCTCGTCCTCGTCCTGCGGGCGGCCGAGGCGGTGCAGCACCAGCTCGCCGCCCGTCATCGCCGCGGTGTCCTCGGCGGAGACCGGCTCCGGGTACCGCCAGTACAGCAGGGACCGGCCGTCGGGCAGCCACGTCGGGTCGACCCACTTGGTCCACACCAGCTCGTCGGGCAGGTGGTCGCCGGTGGCGACGTCGAGCACCCGGACGACGCGCCAGTCGGAGCCGGCGTCGGCCCGCGCGTAGGCCAGCAGCCCGCCGTCCTCGGTGACGTCCCAGCCCGCGAGGGCGCTGGCCCCGTCGTCGGACCAGGTGTTCGGGTCGAGCAGCAGCCGCCCGCCGGCCAGCAGCCCGTCCAGCGTGTCGGCGACGTACAGCTGGTCCTGGTCGGCGCCGGCCGGGTTGGCCACGACGAAGTAGCGGCCACTCCGTTCCCAGGGCACGCCGCGGCGCGGCGCGGTGAGCAGCGCCGTGGTCAGCGCGAGGAACGGCTCGCGGCCCGGCAGGGCTGCCAGGTACGGCGAGCTGACGGCGTTCTGCGCGGCGACGAAGGCGGCCGTCCTGGGCGAGTCCGGGTCCTCGAGCCAGCGGTACGGGTCCGTGACCGGGACGCCGTGCAGGACGTCGACGACGTCGTCCCGGGCGGTGACGGGTGGGTGGGTGGGCGGTGTCCCCGCTGGGTGGGTGGGCGGTGTCCCCGCTGGGTGGGTGGGCGGTGTCCCCGCTGGGTGGGTGGGCGGTGTCCCCGCTGGGTGGGTGGGCGGTGTCCCCGCTGGGTGGGTGGGCGGTGTCCCCGCCGGGTGGGTCGGCTGCTGCGGGTCGGTGCCGGGCATGCGTCCCATCCCACCAGACGGTCGCCGGCGGCTTGACCCGCGCCGTGCGGGGTACCGGTCGCGCTGCCGGTGGTCGACGAGTCGACCGCGCCACCCCGCACGGATCCCTCCGGTCCATGCCCACGCACGAGAGACAGAGGTGCCATGTCGAACGATCGCGCCCGGACCTTCGCCGACGCACTGCAGACCCTGGAGAGCAGCGGCGACGTGGAGGCCTTCGTGTCGGGCCAGTTCACCGAGACGTCGGAGCTGCACCGCCCGGAGACCGACCAGCAGACCCGCGGCCTGGACGGCGCGCGGCTGTTCTGGGAGCAGTACCTGAACCAGTTCGAGAGCATCGCGTCGACCTTCAGCCGGGTCGAGGACCGCGCCGGGCTGGGTGTCCTGGAGTGGTCGAGCACCGGCCAGGTGGCCGGCGGCGCGCCGGTGGAGTACCGCGGCGTGAGCCTGATCGACTTCGACGACGACGGGCGCGTCGCCCGGTTCGCCACCTACTACGACACCGCCCGGTTCGCCGCGGTGACGCCGCCCACCGACCGCTGATGCGGCCGCCCGCGCCCGGGCCGTGCGGTCCGGGTGTGGGCGCTGGAGGTGCGCCGGTAGTGGTCGCTGCCACGACCGGTGCGCGGTCGACGGTGCCGGCCGGCGTTCCCAGGCTCCTCGCGACCGCCGGCGGGTCGGGCCGGGTCAGCCCACCGGGTCGCCGTCCTGCAGCGCCGCCCGCAGGGCCAGGCCGGCGACGGGCCGGTCCTCGAACGGCGTCGACAGCACCACGGTCGTCCTGGTGGACACGTTGGCGGTCGCCCGGATCTGGGCCAGCAGGGCCTCGAGCGCGGACGGCGACGCCACCCGCACCTTGACGATGTACGACTCGACCCCGGCCACCGAGTGGCAGGCCTCGATCTGCGGCAGGACGCGCAGGCGCTCGGGGTAGTCGTCGGGCTCGGCCGGGTCGATCGGGGTCAGCGAGACGAAGGCCGTCAGCGGCAGGCCGAGCTGCTCGCCGTCCAGCCGGGCGGCGTAGCCCTGGATGACGCCGCGCTGCTCGAGCCGCCGCACCCGCTGGTGCACGGCGGAGACCGACAGGCCGACGCGCGCCGCGAGGTCGGTGTAGGAGCACCGGCCGTCCTCGGCGAGCACGGCGGCGATCCGCGCGTCGATGTCCTCGAGCACGTCAGCCGCCAACGACGCGGTACTCCGTCCCGGCGCGGTTCGCCGGGATGGCGCCGTCCTCGCCGACGACGACGATGTCCTCGATGCGGACGCCGAACCGGCCGGGCAGGTAGACGCCCGGTTCGATCGAGAAAGCCATGCCGGGCTCCAGCGGCCGCTCGTTGCCCTCGACGATGTACGGGTGCTCGTGCACCTCGAGGCCGATGCCGTGCCCGGTGCGGGTGATGAACCGCTCGCCCAGCCCGGCCTCGGCGATCACCGTGCGGGCCGCCCGATCGACGTCCTGCGCGGTGACACCCGGTCGCACGGCCTCGACGGCGGCCCGCTGCGCGCGGCGGACGAGGTCGTGGACGGCCCGCTGCTCGGCGTCCACCGGCTCGCCGACCACCTGGTAGGTGCGGGTGCAGTCGGAGAAGTAGCCGTCCGGCCCCGGGCCGCCGATGTCGATGACCACGAGCTCGCCGGGGCGGATCTCGCGGTCGGACGCCTCGTGGTGCGGGCTCGCCCCGTTCGGACCCGACCCGACGATGACGAAGTCCGCGGTCCGGTGGCCCTCGGCGACCAGCGCGGCGGCGATGTCCGCGGCCACGTCGCGCTCGGTACGACCGGGCCGGAGCCACTGCCCGACCGCCTCGTGCACCCGGTCCACCGCCGCGCCGATGGCCAGCAGCCCGTCGACCTCGGCCGGTTCCTTGCGCATCCGCAGCTCGGCGATGGCCGGGCCGGCCAGAGTCAGCTCGCTGCCGGGGACGGCGGCCCGCACGCCGAGGGCGTGCACCGCGGGCATGTGGTCGTCGACGGCCAGCACCCGGCTGTCCGCCGGGAGCAGGTCGGCCAGGACCCGGTAGGGGTCCTGGCCGTCGGCCCAGGTGAGGGTCGTGACCCCGAGGTCGACGACGGGCGTGCCGTCCCATCCGGGACGTTCCAGCAACGGCACCAGGAGGTGCGGTGCACCGGTGGCCGGCACCAGCAGCACGGTGAACCGCTCGTGCGAGCCGACCGAGTGGCCGGCCAGGTAGGCCAGGTCGGCGCCCGGGCTGACCAGCACCGCGTCCGCGCCGGCGAGGGCCGCCTGCTCGGCCAACCGGGCCAGCCGGTCGGCCGCGGCCGCCGTCCGGCCGTCCCGCGACGGGGCCGGCGTCGGGTCGGCGCCGGGCGTGGAACTGTCCGCGGACGCCGCGGCGGGGGTGGCCATGGACGGAGGATATCCGCCGGTGTCGGGGCGTCCGGGTAGCGTCGGCCGGCATGCTGCAGCTGCTCGATCTGGCGGGCATCTACTTCCGCGCCTTCCACGCCGTCCCGTCCTCGATCACCGGTCCGGACGGCCGTCCGGTGAACGCCGTCCGGGGCACGCTGGACATCGTCCGGCGGGTGGTGCAGGACGCCCGGCCGCAGCGGCTCGTCGCCTGCCTGGACCTGGACTGGCGGCCCGAGTGGCGGGTCCGGCTGCTGCCGTCCTACAAGGCGCACCGGGTCGCCGGGCCCGCTCCGGACGCGGCACCGCCGCCGGAGCTGCCGCCGGGCGTCGCCCGCGAGTTCGACGTGCACGGCGGCGACTTCGTCGAGGAGGTGCCGGACGAACTCGGTCCGCAGGTGCCGGTCATCCTCGACATCCTCCGGGCGGTCGGCGTGACACTGGCCGGTGCGGAGGGGTTCGAGGCCGACGACGTCATCGGCACCCTGGCGGCGGCCGAGCAGGACGACCCGGTGGAGGTGGTGACCGGGGACCGCGACCTGTTCCAGGTGGCCAGGGACGCGCCGACGCCCGTCCGGGTGCGGTACATCGGCGCCGGGATGAGCAAGGTGCAGGTGCTCGGCACCGCGGAGGTGGCGGACCGCCATGGCATCCCGGCCGGCCGGTACGCCGACTTCGCCGTGCTGCGCGGCGACCCCTCGGACGGGTTGCCCGGCGTCGCGGGCATCGGCGACAAGACGGCCGCGGCGCTGGTTCGCGAGTGGGGCGCCGTCGAGGACATCGCGGCGGCCGCGCGGGACGGGGCGCTGTCCGGCAGCGTGCGGACCAAGCTGGTCGCGGCCGCGGACTACCTGGGCGCGGCGCCGGCGGTGGTCCGGGTGGCCACCGACGCCCCGGTCCGGATGGACCCGGCAGGCGACGGACGGCTGACCGCGGTGCCCGCCGACGGCGAGCGGCTCGTCGAACTGGCCCAGCGGCACGGGGTGTCGTCCGCGGTGGCCCGGCTGCTGGACGCGCTGGGCGGCGGCTGATCGGACGAACCCGGCCCCAGACGGCTCCGGGCCCGCCGCGAACGGCAGGCCCGGAACGGAACGGAAGGATCAGCGGCGCGGCGCGGCGCTCACTGCGGCACGCCGACCGTGTACTTGCCGCTGTCGTCGACGACGGTGATCTGCACCTGCTTGTCGGCGCCGTCGACCTTCAGCGAGCACTGGAAGGTGGTGCCCTGCTTGACCGGTTCGTTGGCCGGGCAGCTGACGTCCGACACCCCGGTCTGGCCGTAGCCGTTGGGCGGCGCCGAGGTCAGGATGCTGGTCACGCCCTCGGCGACCTTGCCGTTGTCGAACACCTTCTTGTTCAGCCAGCCCGGCCAGGCGAAGAGCAGCACCGCGGCGACGGCCAGCACGACGACCAGCGCGCCGATGCCGATGTAGAGACCCTTGTTCGACTTGCGGGCGGGCGCCTGCCCGTACCCCTGGCCGCCGTAGCCCGGCTGTCCCCCGCCGTACTGCTGGCCGTAGCCCTGCTGGCCCTGCCCGTAACCGCCCGGCTGACCGTACGGGGACTGCTGGCCGTATCCCTGCTGGCCCTGCCCGTAGCCGCCCTGCTGGCCGTAGCCGGACTGGTCGCCGTAGCCGCCCTGCCCGTAGCCGCCCTGCTGGCCGTACCCGGACTGGCCCTGGCCGTACCCGCCCTGGCCGTAGCCGGACTGGTCGCCGTAGCCGCCCTGCCCGTACCCGCCCTGCTGGCCCTGCCCGTACCCGCCCTGCTGGCCGTAGCCGGACTGCTGCCCGTAGCCGCCCTGGTCGTACGACCCGTAGCCCGGCTGCGCCGTCGGCGTCGCACCGGACTCGGGGTGCGCCTGGCCGTAACCGCCACCCTGGTACCCACCGGGCGTGTCACCCGCGGGGCCGCTGCCCTGCTGACCCGGGTTGTAGGGCGTGCTCATGAAGTGCCTCCTCGGTCACCCGGCCCGCGGCCGGCGGTCGTGCAGCGAATCAAACCACGAACTCACATTCCGGACTGCCGGACGTGCCGGGCCGGCCGGGCGCGGATCGGCCGCGCCGGGAAGACACCCGGGTGCTCGGGGGCTGCCGGCGCGGCGGTCCGCACCGTCCCCGCAACCGTGACGCGCGCTGATCACGAACGGTTCCACCACGGGGTCGATCGTCCGGATGTCCAGCCGGGACGGGCCGGAGGGAGCGAGGTCCTCCGGTCAGGTGGTGCCCAGCGCCACCACGCCGCGGCGGACCGCGTCCACCGCGGACCGCGCGGCGGTGGACACCGCGGCCGGCGCGACGACGCGGATCTGGTCCAGCAGGTCGACGACCTGCCGGCACCAGCGCACGAAGTCGCCGGCCGAGAGCTCCTGGCCGGACTCGGCCGAGACGCCCAGCGCCTGGGCCAGCGACCCGCCCGCCGCCCAGGTCGCCGTGGCCCGGGCGAACCCGGGATCGGGCTCCCGGGTCACCGGCAGCGCGGCCTCGCGCTCGTCGGCCGCGATGTCGGCCCAGATGCGGTGGACCGCCTCGATCGCGGTCCCGGCCGGGCCGGCCGGCGGGCGGGGCGGCGCCAGGGTCTCCCGGCGGGCCTCGAAGACCAGGCAGGACACGGCGGCCGCCAGCTCGGCCGGGGTCAGCCGGTCGAAGACGCCGCCGCGCAGGCACTCGGCCACCACCAGGTCCGTCTCCGACCAGATCCGGGTGAGCATCCGGCCGGCCGGCGTCAGGTCGTCACCGACGACGAAGCCGCGGCGCTGCAGCAGGCCCAGGATCGACTCCAGCGCCTGGCCGAGCGACCCCTTCGCGCCGGCGACCTTCGCCGACAGCGCGGCGTTCTCGGTGACCAGCCGCTGCCAGCGCCGCGCCCACTGCAGGTGGGTGTCGCGGTCGGCGCAGCCGTGCACCGGGTGCGCGCGCACCGCCCGGCGCAGGGTCGCCAGGTCGACGTCCTCGGCGGGCTCGGGCCGCGGACCGCGGCCGGGCTCGACCACGGTGCCGGCGGCCACCGCGGCGGCGATCGCCGATGCCACGTCGCGGCGCACCGTCGGCGACCGGTGGTCGACGAACTTGTCCAGCCGGATGCGGCCCAGCGCCGGCACCGGGCCCCGGAAATCGGCGGCGGACAGCCGCCCGGCCCAGCGCGCGGCGGTGATCACCAGCGGCCGCGCGGTGCCGTCCGAGGCGATGCCCGGGTCGACGACCACAGCGAGACCGGCGCGCCGGCCGGCGGGCACGGAGACGACGTCGCCGCGGCGCAGCGCCGCCAGGTCCTCCACCGTCGCGTCGCGCCGGCGGGCCGCGCCGGCGCGGGCCCGCTGCTTCTCGGCCGCGGCCAGCCGGGCCAGCAGGTCCAGGTACTCGCCGGTGTCGCCGAGGTGGCACCGCATGGCGGCGGCGTGCGAGGCGATCGCCTCGGTGTTGCGGTGGATCTGCCGCACCACCCCGACCACCGACGAGTCGGCCTGGAACTGCGCGAAGGACTGCTCGAGCAACTCCTTGGCGGCCTCCCGGCCGAGCCGGCCGAGCAGGTTGACGGCCATGTTGTAGCTCGGCCGGAACGACGACCGGAGCGGGTAGGTACGCCGCGACGCCAGCCCGGCGACCGTCCGCGGGTCCATCCCAGGGCTCCAGACGACCACCGCGTGGCCCTCGACGTCGATGCCGCGGCGGCCGGCGCGGCCGGTCAGCTGGGTGAACTCGCCCGGCGTCAGGTCGACGTGGCCCTCGCCGTTGAACTTGACCAGCTTCTCCAGCACCACGGTCCGGGCAGGCATGTTGATGCCCAGCGACAGCGTCTCGGTGGCGAAGACCGCCCGCACCAGCCCGGCGACGAACAGCTCCTCGACGGTCTCCTTGAACGCCGGCAGCAGCCCGGCGTGGTGGGCGGCGATGCCGCGCTCCAGCGCCTCCCGCCACTCCCAGTAGCCCAGGACCGCCAGGTCGGCCTCGGGCAGGTCGGCGGTGCGCCGGTCGACCACCGCGCGGATCTCGTCGCGCTCGGCCTCGGTGGTCAGCCGCATGCCGGACCGCACGCACTGGGCGACGGCCGCGTCGCAGCCGGCCCTGGAGAAGATGAAGGTGATCGCGGGCAGCAGCCCGGCGCCGTCCAGCCGCTCGATGACATCCACCCGCGCCGGCGGGCGCCACCGGCCGCCGCCGCCCTGCCCCGCCCGGCCGCGCGGGCCGCCTCCGCGGCCGCGGTCCCCGGCGCGGCCGCCGCCCCACCGCTCCGCGGTGCTCTCGGCGTCGGACACCGCCCGGGCCAAGGCGGGGTCGATCCGGGTGACGGCGCCGCCGTCCATCGGCGTCGTGGTGCTGAACAGGTCGAACAGCCGGCGGCCGACCATCATGTGCTGCCACAGCGGCACCGGGCGGATCTCGTCGACGACCACGGTGGTGTGCCCGCGGACCTCCTGCAGCCAGGCGCCGAACTCCTCGGCGTTGGACACCGTCGCGGACAGCCCCACCACCTGCACCTCGGGCGGCAGGTGCAGGATCACCTCCTCCCACACCGCGCCGCGGAACTTGTCCGCCAGGTAGTGGATCTCGTCCATGACGACCGCGGTGAGCCCGGCCAGGTCCGGCGACGCCGCGTAGAGCATGTTGCGCAGCACCTCGGTGGTCATCACCACCACCTCGGCGTGCGAGTTGACCGCGGTGTCGCCGGTGAGCAGCCCCACCCGGGCCGGCCCGTACTCGGCGACCAGGTCCTGGTACTTCTGGTTCGACAGCGCCTTGATCGGCGTGGTGTAGAAGCACTTGCCGCCGGTGGCCAGCGCCCGGTGCACGGCGAACTCGCCGACCACGGTCTTGCCGGCGCCGGTGGGTGCGCACACCAGCACCCCGCGGCCGTCCTCGAGCGCCCGGCAAGCGGTCACCTGGAAGTCGTCGAGCGAGAACGGGCGGGTGGCGGCGAACTCGGTCAGGTACGGGTGCCCGGCGCGCTCCCGCGACCGGGCGTACCGCTCCGCGGGCGACAGCGGCGCGTCGTCGACGTCCTCGTCCTGCTCGGGCCCCCGTGCCGGACGGGACATCCCGGATCTGCTCACCCCTCCAGCGTGACACAGGCCCCGGCGGGCACCCCGGCGCCGGGCCACGGGCGGGCCGCAGGGATCAGGTCGCGTCGCCCAGCCGGTCGGGCGGCTCGACCGGCGGGATGGGGGCCGGCGGCGGCACCGGGGACGAGCCCCCGACGGCGTCGGTGTGGCCGACCGGGCCGGGTTCCACCGGCATCGGCGACGCCTCGTCGTCGGACAGCTCGGCCATCCCGGCGGCCACCAGCCGGCGTTCCTTGCGGCGGTCGTGCGCCTTGGACACCTGCACCGCCACCTCGTACAGGATCGCCAGGGCGATGGCCAGCGCCGACATGGTGACGGGGTCGTTGCCCGGCACCACGACGGCCGCCAGCACCACCATCCCGAAGATCGCGTAGCGGCGGGACGCGGCCAGCCGGGCGCCCTTGAGCACGCCGGCGAAGTTGAGCATCACCAGCAGCAGCGGCACCTCGAACGACAGCCCGAAGATGATCAGCATGGCGATCAGGAAGCTGAAGTAGCTGTCCGGGCTGAGCGCCGAGGTGCCGGCGTCGCCGGCAAAGCTGAGCAGGACCTTCAGGCCCTCGCCGATGACGTAGTAGGCCAGCGCCGCACCGGCGAAGAACAGCGCCCCGCCGGCGACCACGAAGCTGACGGCGAACTTCCGCTCCCTGCTGTACAGCGCCGGCGTCACGAAGCCCCACAGCTGGTACAGCCACACCGGGCTGCTGATCACGGCACCGACCATCAGGGCGGCCTTGATCCGGACCTGCAGGAAGCTGAACGGCGTGGTGGCCAGCAGCTGGCAGCCCTCCCGGCCGCCGGTGACCAGCCGGTACTGCGCTGGGACGTTGCAGTACGGGGCGATCAGGATGTCGTTGAGCGACCGCAGCCCCAGCGCCGGGATCGAGACGGTGTACCAGACGAAACCGAGGACGGTGCCGGCCAGCAGGCCCAGGGCCGCGAAGAACAGCCGCCGGCGGAGCTCGTACAGGTGCTCCATCAACGACATGGTCCCGTCGACGGGACGGTCCTTGCGCGAGCGGCGGGGGATCCCGACCACCGGTCACCTCCTGCTGTCCGTTGCGCTCCGGTCCCGGTGACCGTCGCCCGCGGCCGGCTGCCCTGGGCGGCCCCATCGCGGGTGCCGGCGGGCGTGTCCCCGGATCCGATGCTACGCAGTCGGGCCGGCCGGCCCGCACCGCTGGACGGGCGTCCGGCCCGCCGCGGCCGGATCGCGGGCGGGCGCCGCGACGGTCCCGTCAGAGATACGCCGCCAGCGCCGCCGACGCTTGGTCCGCCACCGTCCGGGCCAGGTCCGGCCGGTCCTCCACCACGGCGGCGCCGGCCAGCGAGAGCACCAGCCGGACGATCCACTCGTCGCCGCCGGCGCGCAGCCGCACCCGCTGGTGGCCGGGCCGGCCGCCGGTCTCCGGTGACGGCGGCACCGGCTCGACCGACTCGGTCTCGTAGTACTCGGCGACCCAGCGCGCCGACGGGGCGAGCAGCAGCGTGACCGGCGGGACGTCGGGGTTGGGGTGGAACATCCGCTCCGGCGGGTCCGGGTCCAGCCAGAGCGGCTCCTGCGCCGGCTCGTCGAGCAGCCGCAGGTCCTCGATGCGGTCGATGCGGAAGTGCCGGACCGCCTGCGCCAGGTGGCAGAACGCCTCCAGGTAGACGTGTCCCTCGGTGACCAGCACCCGCAACGGGTCCACCACCCGCTCGGTGAGGGCGTCCCGCGAGGCGCTGTAGTAGCGCAACCACAGCTGCCGCGAGCTGTCCACCGCCTGCCGGACGGTGGCCAGCGCGGGCGTGGCCGTCTCCGCAGCGGCGGCCACCGCGACCGCCTCGGCGCTGCGCGCCCCGGCCTGCTCGAGCTTGTCCAGGGCCGAGTGCACGGCGTCGGCGTCGACCAGGCCGGGCAGGTCGGCGAGCGCGCGCAGGGCCACCGTCAGCGCCACCGCCTCGTCGGAGGTCAGCCGCACCGGCCGCTCGATGCCGGCGTCGAACGCGATGGACACCGTCCCGCCGTCCTCGTCGAGAACCACGTCGATGAGGTCGTCGGGGTAGTAGCCGGGCAGCCCGCAGACCATCAAGAGGTCCAGGTCCGCGGCGATCTGGGCGACCGGCACGTCGAACTCGGCCGCCAGGTCGGCCAGGGCCACGCCGGGGCGGCGGGCGATGTACGGGACCAGCGACAGCATCCTGGCCAGCCGGGCGGCGGCGGTCTCAGCCATCGGTGCCCGTCCCGTCCAGCGCCGTCAGCACCGGGGTGACCACGGCCGGCTCGCCGTCGGCGGCCGGCCCGTCCGGGGGGACGGCGCCGCGGACGGTGTCCAGGGTGGCGGTGAGCAGGCGCACCACGGCGTCGCGCAGGTCCGCCGGCGACTCCACGACCACGTCCGGGCCGGCGGCGGCGACGGCCCTGGCGGTGTCCCACAGGTGGTCCATGGTGATCTCGACCCGGTCCCAGCCGTCCGGCAGCGGACCGGGCAGGGTGCGCACCGCCGAGCGGCGCAGCCCCGCGGCGCGGCCGGCCCGCATCCGCAGCACCGCCGGGCGCTGCGCGGCCGGCCTGGCACCGTCCACCCGGCCGGCGGAGCCGGCGACGAACGCCAGCAGGTCCAGGCCCGGCGGCACCTGCACCGACCCGGCCCGGCCGGTCTGCTGCACGGGCCCGGCGATCCGGGAGAGCCGGAAGGTGCGGCGGGCGTCACGGCCGGTGTCGTGGCCGACCAGGTACCAGCGGCCGGCGTAGGACACCAGCCCCCACGGCTGCACGCTGCGCGTCTCGGCCGGCCCGTCCAGCGACTTGCGGTAGGCGAAGGTCACCGAGCGGCGGGCGCGGATCGCGGCGTACAGCGGCGCGAAGGACGGGTCCGCGGTCCGCACCCGCGGCTGCAGAAGGCCGGCGGCGCGCTGCCCCGGGTCGGTGGTGCTGTCCGGGTCGCCCGGCGCGGGTGTGCCGGGCCCGCCGGGCGCCGCGGCGGCGTCGCGGATCTTGCGCAGCGCGGCGCTGCCGGCGGCGGCCAGCGCGGTGGTCTCCCACAGCCGCCCGGCCAGCGCCAGCGCCGCCGTCTCCGCCGGGGTGAAGGACAGCTGCGGCAGCGTCAGGTCGCCGGGCGGGATGCGGTAGCCGTCGCTGCCGTCCTCCGGGGTCTGCAGCGGGATGCCCGCCTCGCGCAGCTCGGCCTTGTCCCGCTCGAACGTCCGGAAGAAGGCCTCCTCGGAGGGGGCGTCGCCGTACCCGGCCACCTTGTCCCGGATCCACTGCGCCGTCCGGAACCGCGGGGAGTTGACCAGCGCGATGACCAGGTTGAGCAGCCGTTCAGCCTTCGCCGTCGCCACGTCTCCAGCCTTGCACACCGTGTCGCCCGGCCGGGTGGGGCCGCGCCCGGGCGGGCACCCGCGGCACGGCCGGCAGCGTCAGAGCGATTCGATGAGCTTGGCGACCCGGTCGTCCTCGGAGCGGAACGGGTCCTTGAGCAGCACCGTGCGCTGCGCCTGGTCGTTCAGCTTCAGGTGCACCCAGTCGACCGTGTAGTCGCGGTTGGCGTCCTGCGCGCGGGCGACGAACTCGCCGCGCAGCCGGGCGCGGGTGGTCTGCGGCGGGGTGGCCGTCGCCGCCTGGATCTCGTCCTCGGTCACCACGGTCTGCGCCTGCCCGCGGGCGACGAGCAGCGAGTGCAGCCCACGGCCCGGGCGGACGTCGTGGTAGGTCAGGTCGAGCTGGGCGATGCGGGCGTCGGACAGGTCCAGCCCGTGCCGGGCGGCGTAGGCGTCGAGCAGCTTCTTCTTGATCACCCAGTCGATCTCGGTGTCCACCGCCGACAGGTCGTCGGACTCGACGGCCTTGAGAGTGCGCCCCCACAGGTCCAGCACCCGCTCGGACACCGGGTCGGTGCCGCGGCGGGCGACGAAGTCCGCGGCCCGGGTGTAGTACTCGACCTGCGCGTCCAGCGCCGAGATTTCGGAGCCGTTGGCCAGCCGGACGCCGCGCCGGCCGGTGATGTCGTGCGACACCTCGCGGATGGCCCGGATGGGGTTGTCGAAGGCGAAGTCGCGCAGCTGGACGCCGGCCTCGATCATCTCCAGCACCAGCGCGGCGCTGCCGACCTTGAGCAGCGTGGTCGTCTGGCTCATGTTGGAGTCGCCGACGATGACGTGCAGCCGCCGGTAGCGCTCGGCGTCCGCGTGCGGCTCGTCGCGGGTGTTGATGATCGGCCGGGACCGGGTGGTGGCGCTGGAGACGCCCTCCCAGATGTGGTCGGCCCGCTGGGACAGGCAGTACGACGCGCCGCGCGGGGTCTGCAGCACCTTGCCGGCGCCGGCGACGAGCTGCCGGGTGACCAGGAACGGGATGAGACCGTCGGCGATGCGCGAGAACTCGCCGGCCCGGGCGATCAGGTAGTTCTCGTGGCAGCCGTAGGAGTTGCCGGCCGAGTCGGTGTTGTTCTTGAACAGGTAGATGTCGCCGCCGATGCCCTCCTCGGCCAGCCGCTGCTCGGCGTCGACGACCAGGTCCTGCAGGATCCGCTCCCCCGCCTTGTCGTGCGCGATGAGCGTGTGCAGGTCGTCGCACTCGGCGGTGGCGTACTCGGGGTGCGACCCGACGTCCAGGTAGAGCCGGGACCCGTTGCGCAGGAACACGTTCGACGACCGGCCCCACGAGACGACGCGGCGGAACAGGTACCGGGCGACCTCGTCCGGGGAGAGTCGGCGCTGCCCGCGGAAAGTGCAGGTGATGCCGAACTCGGTCTCGATGCCCATGATCCTGCGCTGCATCAGCCGAGACTATGCCGTGCGGCGCCGGGCCGGCCGGGACGGCGCGGGCCGGCAAGCGTTCGATGCCGGGCCGTGACCGGCCGATGTCCGGTCAGCCCGGGCCGCGCCGGGTGGCGTCGCGGACCTCGCCGATCAGCTGCTCGATCACGTCCTCCAGGGCGACCAGGCCGAGCCGGCCGGCGCCCGGCGCGATGCTGTCGACGGCCGCGCGGTCGCCGGGCGGCGGGATCGCCGGCGCCGGTGTCCCGGCCGGGGCGGGCGCGTCGGGCACACCGGGATTGACCGTCCCGGTGGACCGGTCGATCGCCGGCTCGCCGGCCTCGGCGCCGTCCGCCGGGGCGACCCCCGAGGGGCCGGCGGGGGCGCCGGGGTCGGTGGCGCCGGCCCCGACCGGCGCCAGCTCGGTGGCCACCTCGACGACCGGGGCGTCGGCCCGGCGCACCTGCGCCAGGTGGGCGCCGATACGGCGCATCCGGTCCAGCGCGGCGCGCAGCTCCGTGCCGGCGGCGAGCACCGGCAGCTGCCGGATCACCGCGGGCGGGACCGGGCGGTCGCGGCGGTCCGGCGGGATCGCGACGACGTCCCGGATGTGCAGGTAGCCGACGTAGCGGCCGGAGTCGTCCCGCAGCGGGAAGCGGGAGAAACCGGTGCGGGCGCAGGTCCGCTCGACCTCGGCGGGCGTCGTCCCGACCGGCAGGGCCACCACCTCGGCGTCCGGCAGCAGCACCGACTCCACCCGGCCGGTGTCGAACTCCAGCGCCGAGGCGATCAGCTGCTGGTCGCCGGCCTCCAGCAGGCCCTCCTCGGTGGACTCGCGGACCAGCCCGGCGACCTCGTCCCGGGTGTAGGCGGACGCCACCTCGTCCCGGGGCTCCTTGCCCAGCAGCCGCACCACCGCGTTGCTGAGGTGGTTCAGGCCGCGGACGACGGGTCCCAGGAACGTCGCCAGCGCCCGCAGCGGCGGGGCGAGCAGCAGCGCCGTCCGCTCGGGTCCGGCCAGCGCCACGTTCTTGGGCACCATCTCGCCCAACGCGACGTGCGCGAACACCACCAGCAGCAACGCGACGGTGAGCGCCACCGGGTGCAGCCAGCCCTCCGGGACGCCGAGGTCGTGGAACACCGGCTCGAGCAGCGTCGCGACGGCCGGCTCGCCCAGGGCACCCAGCAGCACGCCGCACAGCGTGATGCCGAGCTGCGCGCACGCCATCATCACCGAGACGTCCTCCATCGCCCGCAGCGTCACCCGGGCCCGGGCGCTGCCGACGGCCAGCGGTTCGATCACCGTCCGGCGGGCCGAGATGAGCGCGAACTCGGCGGCGACGAAGAACGCGCTGAGCCCGAGCAGCACGACGACGAGGCCGGTGAGCAGCCAGGCGCCGGTCATCGGGCCGTCTCCGGCCCGCCGCGCGGGCGGCGGTCGGCGCTGACGCGGTCCGTGGTGCCGCGGTCGGCGGCCTCTCCGGCGTCCTCACCGGTCGCCTCGACGGCGGAGAGCACCACCGACTCGATCCGGCGGCGCGCCCGGCGCACCACGGTGAGCCGCAGCACCGCCGCCCGCGGCAGGTCGTCCTCGGTGCTGGCGGGGACGGCCCGGTCGCCGGGGTGGTCGCCGATGGTGCCCAGCGACACGCGCCCGGCCACGGCGCCGCCGACGACGACGCTGTCGCCGACCTCGGCCAGCCGGCCCAGGCGCTCCACGACCAGGCCGGCCACCGTCTCGTACGCGCCCGACTCGGGCAGCTCGACGCCGGTCACCTCGCGGATCTGGTCCGGCCGCAGGGTCCCCGGCAGCACCCAGCTGCCGCCGGGACGCCGGTAGGGCCGCGGGGCGCGCGGGTCGTGCTCGTCGCGGATCTCGCCGACCAGCTCCTCGACGACGTCCTCCAGGGTGAGGATGCCGGCGGTGCCGCCGTACTCGTCGGCCACCACGGCCAGCTGGAAGCCGCGCTCGCGCAGCAGGTCGAGCAGGTCGTCCAGGGGCATCGTGCCGGGCACCACCGGCACGTCCCGGGTGAGCGCCGACACCGGGACCCTGGCCCGCTCGTCGGGCGGGACGGCCACCGCGCGTTTGAGGTGGACGAGGCCGACCACGTCGTCGGAATCCTCACCGATCACCGGGAAGCGCGAGTGGCCGGTCTCCACCGCGGCGGTGATCACCGTGTCGGCGCTGTCCGTGGCCCGGACGAACCGGACGCGGGTGCGCGGGGTGAGCACGTCGTCGGCGGACTTGCCGGAGAACGAGATGGACCGGTCGAGCAGGCCGGCGGTCGGGGTGGCCAGGGTGCCCTGCGCCGCCGAGCGGCGCACCAGGGACTGCAGCTCGTCGGGTGCCCGAGCGGACCGCAGCTCCTCCTGCGGCTCGATGCCGAACACCTTGAGCACGCCGTTGGCGGTGCCGTTCAACGCCCAGATCAACGGGCGGAACACGGTGGTCGACGCCCGCATGGCGCCGACCACCGACTTGGCGGCGGCCATCGGGTCGGCGATCGCCACGGACTTGGCGACCAGCTCACCGAACACCATGGACAGCACCGTCGCGATCACCAGGGCCAGCGGCACCCCGATCGACTCGCCGACCCGCTCCGGGACGCCGAAGAGGTGCAGCAGGTCGGCGATCAGCGACGCCAGCGACGGCTCCATCACGAAGCCCAGCGCCAGCGTGGTGACGGTGATGCCGATCTGCG
The DNA here is from genome assembly GCF_014646215.1 of Nakamurella endophytica. Taxonomy (GTDB): domain Bacteria; phylum Actinomycetota; class Actinomycetes; order Mycobacteriales; family Nakamurellaceae; genus Nakamurella; species Nakamurella endophytica. The sequence goes on along the minus strand of NZ_BMNA01000002.1, from coordinate 166,186 downwards.
CGCCGGACAGCTGCGTGGACAGCGAGCGCAGGCCGGCCAGCAGCGACTGGGCGCGCCGGTCGCCGGCCGCGGCCTGCTGGGCGACGGTGGCCCGGTCGACCGTGACCAGGCTGAACTCGGCGGTGACGTAGACGAACGTGCCGGCCACCAGGAGCAGGCCCACCAGCAGCAGGACGAGCTGGACGATCACAGGGGACGGACTCCCGGGGGTCGTCGGGGGCCGGAACCAGGGTGCGCCGGCCGTCCACCCACGGTAGCCGATCCCCTCCGCGGGACGCGCCGTCCGCGGCCGGGGCCGCCCGCCGACCCGCTGCGGCGCAGGGTCAGGATGGCGGCATGGCACAAGGACTGGACGGGACGGTCGCGCTGGTCACCGGCGCGAGCAGTGGCATCGGGTACGCGACGGCCCTGCACCTGGCGGGACTCGGCGCCCGGGTGGCGGTGGTCGCGCGGCGGCGCGAGCGGCTGGCCGAGCTGGCCGGCAGGATCGCCGACGCCGGCGGCGAGGCGCTGGTCGTCGAGTCGGACGTCACCTCCGAGCAGGCGGCCCGGGACGCCGTGGACGCCGCGGTCCAGCGGTTCGGGCGGCTGGACACCGTGGTGGCCAACGCGGGCGTCATGCTGCTCGGCCCGATCGTCGACGCGCCGGTGCCGGAGTGGGAGCGGATGGTGCAGCTCAACGTGCTGGGGCTGCTGTACACCTCGCACGCCGCCCTGCCGCACCTGCTGTCCGCCGCCGACGGCGGGCCCCGGTCGGTGGCCGACCTGGTGCTCGTCAGCAGCGTCGCCGGCCGGGTCGCCCGCAGCGGCAGCGGCGTCTACAACCTCACCAAGCACGGCGTCGGCGCCTTCGCCGAGTCGCTGCGGCAGGAGGTGACCCGCCGGCACGTCCGGGTGTCGCTGATCGAACCGGGCGCCGTGAAGACCGAGCTGTCCAGCCACAACCGGCCCGAGATCCAGGAGCAGAACCGGGCCCGCTGGGAGGGCATGGAGCGGATGGAGGCCGAGGACATCGCCGACGCCATCGGGTACGTGGTGACCCGGCCGCGCCGGGTGGCGATCAACGAGGTGCTGATCCGGCCCACCGAGCAGGAGGGCTGACCGGCCCGGGCCTGGGCCGCGCAGCAGGGCACCGCGGCCGCCGCCCGGTGGGTCAGCGCCGGCCGCCCGGCGCCGTCGGGTGCGCCCTGGCGCCGCCCGGCCGCCGGCCACCGTCCGACACCGCACCGCGCGCGCCGTCCGCGCTGTCCGCGCCGTCCGCGCTGTCCGCGCCGTCAGCGCCGTCTCTGCCGTCTCTGCCGTCTCTGCCGTCTCTGCCGTCTCTGCCGTCCGAACCGTCGCTGCTGTCCCCGGGCCGCAGCACCGGCACCAGCACCGCCGCGAGCGCACCGCCGACCAGGGGTGCCAAGAGGAACACCCACACGTGCGCCAGCGCGCTGCCGCCCTCGAACAGCGCCGGCCCCAGCGACCGGGCCGGGTTGACCGAGGTCCCGTCGAGCGGGATGCCGACCAGGTGGATCGCCGTCAGCACCAGGCCGATCGCCAGGCCGGCGAACCCCGGAGGCGCGGACGGGGCGGTCGTCAGCAGCACCGTCAGCACCAGCACGCAGGTCAGGACGATCTCCAGGACCACCGTGCCGGTCAGGTTCACCGTGCTCCCCCAGTTGTTCGTGCCCTTGTGGCCGGTGTGGTCGGCGGCCCCGCCGGCGCCGAGCAGCAGCTGGATCACCGCCGCCCCGACCACGCCGCCGACCAGCTGGGCGACCCAGAAGGCGACGGCGTCGCGGACGTCGATCCCCTTCCGGATGAGCACCCCCAGCGTCACCGCCGGGTTGAGGTGCGCACCGGTGACCGGGCCCATGCCGTAGACCAGCGCCAGCAGCACCAGGCCGAAGGTCAACGCCACCCCGACCGGCCCGATCGCGTCGAAGCCGAACACCGCGGACCCCACACCGAAGAAGACCAGGATCGCGGTGCCGATCATCTCGGCGACCGCCTGGCGGGTGAGCACGGACATGGGCGACCTCTCGTCCGGGGCGGCGGGCGGAGGACCACGTCCGCCGCACCCGGGGACACCCGGGGTCGGCCACCGACGTCGTCCGCGCGAGGGTGCCCGGAACCCGCTCCGTCCAACCGTCCGGCTGCGCCGATGTGCGGACGGCGCCCGTCGCGGTCCCCTACGCTCGCCCGATGGCGCACGGCCGGCGCGGTCAGCTGACCCAACGCGTGCTCGGCTCGCTGCCGCCCGGGCTGGACCACGTCGAGCTGCGGCGGGACGCGGCACGGCGGCTCCGTGGCGCGGTCGGTGACGACGTGGCGGTCTGGGCGGTGCTGGATCCGGCGACGCTGCTGTGGGCGTCGTGCGTGGTCGACGGCGCCGACCGGGACGTCGACCTGGAGAACGCCGTCTTCGACAACGAGTACCGCCACCGGGACGTGCTGTCGCTGCGCGCGCTGGCGCAGGGCCCGCTGATCGGCACGCTCCACCAGGCGACGGCCGGCGCCCCCGCCGACAGCGCCCGCTACCGGGACGTCTACCGCCCGCGCGGGATCACCGATGAGCTGCGGCTGGTCATGCACGACGGCGAGACGGCGTGGGGCGCGCTGTGCCTGCTCCGGTCCGGCGGCACGTTCGCCGCGGACGAGGTGGCCGCGGTCGGCGAACTCGGCCGGCCGTTCGCCCGCGCACTGCGGAAGTCCGTGGTCCGACCTGCGGCGACCCCGGACGGTGACGGGGCCGCCGGCCTGCTGCTGGCCTCGCTCGATGGGCGGGTGCTCGACGTCAACCCGGAGGCCCGTCGGCTGCTCGGCGACCTGGACCAGGTGCCGCAGGTCGTGCAGGCGGTCGCCGCCCGCCGCCGGGCCGGCGCGCCGGCGAGCGCGGCCGCACCGACCCCGACCGGGCGCTGGCTGGCGTTCCACGCCACCGAGCTGGGGCCGCACCTCGCGGTGGTCGTGGAGCAGGTCAGACCGCCGCAGCTCGCGGACCTCGTCGTGCGGGCCCGCGGACTGACGCCGCGGGAGCGCGCGGTGCTGGAGCTCGTGGCGCGCGGGCTGTCCAACCGCCGGATCGCCGGGCAGTTGGGCATCTCCGAGTTCACCGTCGGCGACCACCTCAAAGCCCTCTTCGCCAAGTTCGACGTGGGCAGCCGCAGCGAGCTGGTGGCCGCGCTGTTCTTCGACCACTTCGCGCCGCTGCACGCCGCGGAAGGCGGGGCGGGATGACCCGCCGCCGCGGCGGTCAGAGCAGCCGCACGCCGTACCGGGCGGCGTGCGCCGCCACCCGGTCGCGGTCCGGAGCGCCGGAGGCGGCCAGGGCGCCCATCCCCTGCAGGAACTGCAGCTGCGTCGCGCCGGTGGTCAGCACCAGCTGCCGCACCGGCAACCCGGAGACGTTGCGGTAGCAGTGCGGCACACCCGCCGGCACGCGCACGAACCCGCCGGCGGCCACGGTCTCCGCCGCCCCGTCCAGGTCGTAGGTCATGGTGCCCTCAGCGACGTAGAAGACCTTGTCCGTCGACAGGGTGTGCAGCGGCGACCGGCCGCCCGGCTCGACGGTCAGCTCGATCGCCTCCCATGCGCCGCTGGTGTCGGCGGCGCCGGCGACCGGCACGGCGCGGGTGGCGGGCATGGCGAAGGAGTCGGCGGCGCCGGGCTGCACGACGGTGGTGTCCATCTGGATCTCCTGGTCTCGTGATGGCCCGCCGCCGGCCGGCGGGCTGATGTCGACGACGCTAGGGACGGCGGGACCGGCGGCCCATCCCGTGTTCCAGGGGGTGCCCGGGGCGGTTCCCGGAGTGTGGCCTGGACCGGTTCGCGCGGTGCCCGGACCGCCGGCGCCGGGCAGGCCACCGGTTCGCAAGCTGACCGCTGGTCCGCGGGCTGGCCGCCGGTCGGCGGGTGGACGAGGATGGCGGTCGGCACGGGCGGTCTGTCGGGCGGAGGTGGGCGTCGTGACGGATCCGGTCCGGAGCAGCGCCGCGGAGATCGCTGCGGCCGTCCGTGGCGGCCGGCTCTCCAGCCGCGAGGCGACCCTGGCGCTGCTCGAGCGGATCGAGCGGGTCGATCCCGCGCTCGGGGCCGTCGTCGAGGTGGACCGGGACGGGGCGCTGGCGGCCGCGGACCGGGCCGACGCCGTGCCGCCGGCCGACCGGACCGGCGCGCTGCACGGCGTGCCCGTCACCGTGAAGGAGGCGATCCCGGTCGCCGGGCTGCGCAGCACCTGGGGCGAGCCGGCCTTCGCCGGGGCGGTGTCGCCGGCCGACGCCGAGGTGGTCCGCCGGCTGCGGCTCGCCGGGGCCGTGGTGCTCGGCACGACGAACGTCGCGCAGCTGCTCGCGGACTTCGGGGCGACCGCCAACCCGGTGTACGGCCGGACGTCGAACCCGTGGGACCTGCGGCGGTCGCCGGGCGGGTCCAGCGGCGGCGCGGCCGCGGCGGTGGCGGCGGGCCTGTCCGCGCTCGACGTGGGGTCGGACCTGGTCGGGTCCGTCCGGATCCCGGCGGCACTGTGCGGTGTGTACGGGCTGCGCCCCTCGGCGGGCACCGTGCCGCTGCTGGGCTTCGCGCCGCCGGGCGTGCCGTTCGCCCAGCTGCCGCTGGACGACCTGGCGACGCTGGGCCCGCTCACCCGGACGGCCGGCGACCTGCGACTGGCGCTGCGGGTCGTCGGCGGCCCGGCACACGCTCCCGACGAGGGCTGGACACCGGCGCCGCCGCGGCACCGGCGGCTGCCGGACTTCCGGGTCCGGTTCGTGCTCGACGACCCGGCCGCCCCGGTCGAACCGGAGGTCGGTGCCGTGCTGTCCGACCTGGTGGACCGGCTCGCCGCCGCGGGCGTCGCGGTCCGCGCCGGCTGGCCGGACGGCGCCGACCCGCGCCGGGACGGTGCGACGCTGCAGACGCTGCTCGGCGCCTACTTCGCGGTGCGCACCGGCGGCGAGGTCGATGCGGCCGAGCTGGCCGCCGCCGAGCGGCGCCGCGCGGAGCTGCGGGCCGCCTGGGACCGCGCGTTCACGGACGCCGACGTGGTGCTGTGCCCGGCGACGGTGGCGACCGCACCGCTGCACGACGACCGCCCGCCCGCCGGGCGCACGCTCGCCGGCGCCGCCGGGCCGCGGCCGGCCACCGACCTGGCGGCCTGGGTGGTGATTGCCACGCTGACCGGAGTTCCTGCTGTCGTCGCGCCCGCCGGCGCCACCGGTGGGCTGCCGGTCGGCGTGCAGATCCTCGGCCCCCGGTCGGAGGACGACACCGCCGTCACGTTCGCCGAGCTGCTCGCGGGCGTCGCCGGCGGCTACCGGTCGCCACCGGACCCCGGGTAGCGTCCGCCGGCGCCGGCGGACGGACACCGTGGTGCGCCGGGGCCCTGCGGCGGGCCGCGGGACGTCAGCTGCCGGCGCCGAACAGGCTGAACGGAGCGGCCACGCCGTCCGGGTCGGCCGGGTCGCCCACCGCGGCCACGGCCTGCGCCAGGGCGGCCGCCGGACCGGCGCCGTCCAGCAACCGGGCGTGGTACTCGGCCATGACAGCGGCGGCCACCCCGTCCGACACCCGGCTGACCGCTGTCACCACGGTCGACACGCCGCTGCGGAGCAGGGCGGCGGCCAGGCCCAGCGGTTCCCCGCCGGGCCGGAAGGCGCTGCGGCCGACGTCGCAGCAGGACAGCACCACCTGGTCCGGGAGGGACGGATTGGGTGCGATGTCGTAGGCGTACAGCGGTCCGTCGGCCAGCAGCACGGACGAGAACAGCGGGCTCTCGGGTTCGTGCCGGCCGTGCGCGGCCACGTGCAGCACGCCGCCCACCGGCACCTGCGCCAGCACCGCCTCGCCGGTGGCCGCGTCGCCGGCCAGCAGGCCGGCGCCGGCATGCAGCTGCGCGACGCGCTCGGCTTCCTCGACACCGTGCGGCACCTCCGGCCCGGCGACCGACAGCACGCCGCGCAGGTGGGCGCGCGCGGGACGCCCGGCACCGGCCATGGCGGCGGTGACCGACGAGCTCACCGACACCGGGCAGCCGGCCAGTGACGGCAGCAGCGTCCACGGCAGGGTGGCCAGCTCGCCGACCGCCGCCACCAGCAGCGGCCCGCCGGTGAACCGGTCGCGCAGCGGCTGCACCAGCTCCAGGTCCAGCCGCCGCAGCTCGGCCGCCGCGGACGCGCGGGCGACCCGGCGGATCGGCGGCGGCACCCGCCCGGCGGCGAGCATGTCCAGGTCGGCCACCAGCCGGCGGTGCCGCTGCGGATCACCCGGCCACGGACCGAGCCGGCGGAAGTCGGCCCGGCGGGCGGTGACCGTCAGCGCGAAGACCGCACCCTCGCCCGTCACGTAGGCCACCACTGTGGGATCCGTCGGGTCGGCGGCCAGCAGCCGCTGCACCGCGGCCAGCGTCACCGGGCGGCGGACCGCACCGCTGCCGGCCACGATCCAGGACCGCGCGCGCACCCGGCGTCGCAGCTCGGCCACCCGCCGGTCCAGGTCGGGGTCCGGTCCGGCGCCGAGAGCGGCCTCGCGGGCCTGGTTGGTGGCCTGCCGCAGAGCGCCCAGCAGCTCGGCGAGCTCCGGGTCCGCCGGCGGCGTGACGGCCGCGAGCCGGGTGCTCGCCGCCCGGCTGCGCTCCAGCCACTGCAGGATCCTGGCCGGCGACCCGGTGCCGACGGCCAGCCGGAGCCCGGTCCGGGCGAGCAGCCGGCCGTGGACGGCCGAGCCGGACTGCAGGTCCTGCGAGCCGAAGCGGGCCTGGAAGTCGGCGAGCTCGTCGAGGCCGGCGCGCAGCTGGGCGAGGGCGCCGTGGATGTCGTCGCGGGCGGCGGCCAGCCGTCCCCGGACCAGGCGCCGGTGCAGAGTCAGGGCCAGCGTCGGGCGTGCGGCCGCCGCGTCCGCCCCCGCCAGCCGGTCCGCCGCCGCGGGCACGTCCCCGCGGTCCAGCGCGGCCTCGGCGGCGAGCAGCCGGGCGTGCGCCGCCTCCTCGGCGAAGCCGGCGGCGAGCAGCCGGTCGGCCAGGTCCGCGGCGGCCGGGCCGTCGGCGGGCGCGGGGTCCCGGCCGCGGAGCCCGGCGGGCGAGGGGTCCCGGCCGCGGCGGCCGGTGAGCGCGGGGTCGCGGCCGTGGACGCCGGGGGTCGGCGGAGCCGAGCCGGACTGCGCCGGTGCGCCGCCGCCCGGCCGGCCGGCGGCGTCGGGCGGCAGCAGCGACGGCAGCCGCAGCACCGAGTAGTCGGCCAGCAGAGCGGCGACCTGGTTGCCGACCTGCCGGTACACGGTGCCGGCACGTCGTGCCTCGCGGCGCCCGCCGGCCAGGTCACCGGTGAGCGCGCGCAGCTCGGCGGACACCAGCAGGGCGTCCGCCAGCTCCGTCCTGGCCCGGTTCCGGGTGAAGTCGGCCAGCGCCAGGTCGAGGAACTCGCGGGCCTCCGTCTGCAGGCCGGCGGCGAGCAGCACGCGGGCCCGGTCCAGCGCCGGGATGCCGACGTAGCTCTCCGGCGCCGCCCGCTGCGCCAGTTCCATGTCGGCCAGGGCCCGCGGGATGTCACCGGCCAGGTACTGGACGTAGCCCAGGTTGTGGCGGCTCATCAGCGCCGGGCCCCGGTCGTCGAAACCCTCGGCCAGCTCGGCGGCGCGCTGGGTGTCCCGGGCGGCGTCCGCCAGGTGTCCGGCCTGCATGTGCAACAACCCGCGGTTGACCGACGCGGCCCAGCGCGTCACGGCGTCCGCATCGGGAGCCCCGTCGATCACCCGGGAGAACGAGGCCAGAGCGTCCGCGGACCGGCCCAGCCGGAACTCCAGGAGTCCGCGGGCACCGTCGACCACGCCGTCCCGGGCGCCGGGCCGGCGGCGCTCAGCGTCGTCGAACAGCCGGAATGCCTCGTCGACCCGGCCGGTGTCGGCGTGGCAGGTGCCGAGGACGACCTGGATCCGGACGCGGACGTCCGCCACCTCGGGGTGGTCGCCGAGCTGCCGCAGGGCCCGCTCGCCGATGCGGACCGCCGCGGTCAACCGCCCGGCGTTGGCGGCCTGCCGGATGTCGGCGAGCAGGCCGGCCGCGCGCTCGGCCGGGACGTCGTCCGGGCGGCGGGTGGGCACCCGGACATCTTCACAGCGCCGGCGCGGTCGGGACAGGCCCGCGCCGCAGGGACCGGCGGTGAACCGCCGCGACCGTCCGGTCGTTGTCCGTGGTGAGCGCCGTCACACGGCGGTGACACGGAACGGACGGGGAGGTCTCGGGTGCGCGGGGTGCGGGGTGCGGTACGGGCGGTCCTGGCGGTGGCGACGAGCGGGCTGCTGCTCACGGGCGGCGGCGTGGCCCTCGCCGCGCCGGCGGTGCACGGAGGTCAGGAGCACGGGCACGGGCAGGACCAGGAGCAGGGGCGGCACGGCGGGTGGCCGGACGTCGTCGCGCTCCCGGACGGCTTCCAACCGGAGGGCATCTCCATCGGCCGCGGCACGTCCTTCTACGTGGGGTCGGTGGCCACCGGGGCGATCTACCGCGGCGACCTGCGCACCGGCCGGGGCGCGGTACTGGTGCCCGGCGCCGCCGGCCGCGCCGCCACCGGCACCGAGGTGGACGCCCGGAATCGGCTCTGGGTGTCCGGGGCCGGCACCGGGACCGGGACCGTGTACGACGCCCGCACCGGTGCCCTGCTGCGCAGCTACCGGTTCGTCGCCGACCCGGCCGCGACGCCGACCTTCGTCAACGACGTCGTGGTCACCCGCGACGCCGCCTACTTCACCGACTCGCTGCGCGCCGTCCTGTACGTCGTGCCGATCGGCCGGGGCGGCGCCCTGGGTACCGCGCGCACGCTGCCGCTGCACGGCGACCTGGTGCTGCAGCCGGGCTTCAACCTGAACGGCATCGAGGCGTCGCCGGACGGCCGCACCCTGCTGGCGGTGCAGTCGAACACCGGACTGCTGCTGCGGATCTCGCCGGCGACCGGGCAGGCGCAGCGTGTCGACCTCGGTGGCGTGCTGCTGACGGACGGCGACGGCCTGCTGCGGCAGGGCCGCGACGTGCTCTACGTGGTGCAGAACCAGCTGAACCGAATCGCGGTGCTCGTCCTGGACCCGGCGTACCGGTCGGGTCGGCTGGTCAGCACGCTGACCGATCCGGACTTCGCCGTGCCGACGACGATCGCGCGGCGAGGTGGCTCGCTGTACGCGGTCAACGCCCGCTTCGGCACCCCGCCGACCCCGGACACCGCCTACACCGTCGTGCGGGTGGACGCGGTGGGCCACCGGGGACGCTGATCCGCGGGCCGTCCCGCGCGGGCCCGCCGGCCGGTCCGCTACAGCTGCACGGCCGGGGTGACGACCGGCAGCCGCACCGCCGGGTCGGATTCGTCCGTCGGGTGCAGCACCAGCTGAGCGGGACCGGTGGGGACGCCGTCGAGGACGAACCGGCCGTCGGCGTCGCACTGGCCCTGCACGGTCCGCTCGCCGCCGCGCAGCTCGACCCGCAGGTGCGCGCCGGGCGCCGCCCAGCCGTCGAGCCGGACGGTGCCGTCCGCGTTCCGCTCCACGGCGACCATCACCGTCAGGTGCTCGCTGGAGAACGTGATCCGGCGGGCGTGCTCGACCGGCTGGTCCGCGCCGCGGGTACCGGCCAGGCTGCTCTCGGACTCGATCAGCCGGGCCATCTCGGCGTCGAGGTCGGTGGCCCCGAGGGCCAGCAGCACCATGTCCGGCAGCATGGCCGGCATGGGGTCCAGGGCGTCGTGGATGGCGACGATCCCGGCCAGCAGCTCCAGGTCTCGGCGGTCCATCGGCGCCGCGGCGCCGGCCGGCACGTCCGGTGTTCCGGTCATCTCCACTCCTCGCCCTGCAGGCGTGCCCGCAACTTGTCCAGACAGCGCCCGCGCGTCGGTCCGATGGAGCCGATCGGCATGCCGGTGCTCCGCGCGATCGCGGCGTAGTCCGGCCGCGGGGCGAACGCGATGACCGCCAGCAGCTGCCGGCAGCGCTCGGACAGCTGCCCCACGTGCTCCCACAGCCGCCGCTGCTCGTCCGTCAGCACCGCACTGGCCTCGGCGGAGGGTTCGCGCGGCAGGTCCAGGTCGGTCGGCTCGGCCGCGGTGCGCTGCGCCGACACCGCACGGTCCCGCCAGGCCTGCCGGCGCAGCGTCACGGTGAGCCAGCGGACGACGGCCAGCGGGTCCGAGATCGTGGCCCCGCGACGGACCAGCGCGACGAACGCCTGCTGGACGCTGTCCTCGGCCTCCGCCGGGGACAGGCCGCACTGCCGGGCGGTGTGCCAGAGCAGCGGGCTGACCAGCCTCACCAGCCGGTCGATGCCGCCCGCGACGCCGTTGCGGTAGTCGGTGAACGCCGCGGCCGCCTGCACGACGAGGTCGCCGACGTCGCCGCTGCGGCGTTGCGCCGGCACCGGCGTCCCGGTGGCGCTGCGGGCGTGGTCGCTGCCGGGCTGCCCGGAGGCGTCGGTGGGCGCGGGGCCCGCGGCACCCGGACGGTCGGTTTCCCCGGCCGGGCCCGGCGCGGCGGCCGGCCCGGCCGGGTCCAGGGTGGGCGGGACGGTCACCGGGTCTCCTCCTCGCCGGACGCCGCGGCGGCGGCGAGCGGCACGAGCGCCCGCCACTGCGTGCGGGCGGCGGCGTCCTGGGTGTCGAGCGGCAGGCCGGAGCGGGCCAGCGCCGCCAGGTAGCGGCCGGCGAGCACCGGTGCGGCGAAGCTGGTGCCGCTCCAGGTGCCGAAGCCGCTGGAGTAGTCGTCGGGGTCGATGGTGCCGCGGTACGCCTCGAACGGCCCCGGGAAGCGGTCGTCGGCCTGCCCGCCGCCCTGCTGGGTGACCGGCACCGTGGACACCACGTTGGCGCCCGGCGCGCGGCCGCGGACCCACGCCCCGTCGTTGGAGAACAAGGCGTCGGAACCGTCGGGGTTCTCGGCCGCGACCGCGACGACGCAGTCCAGGCCACGGGTGTCCCCGGGACCGGTCGCGGCGAAGGCGGCCGGGAACATCGGCGTGCGGCTGCTGTCGTTGCCGGCCGCGGCGAACACCGTGACACCCGACTCGCCCAGTGCCGCCAGCAGCACCTTGATGCCGGCCGTGTAGTCCAGGTCCGCGCCGGTCTCGGCGTAGTAGCCGAGCGAGAGCACCAGGGCGTGGACGGGGAACGGCGGGTCCTGGCGGACCCGGACCGCCACGCCGAGCAGGGCGGCCGCGAGCTCGGTCTCCGGCACGGTCCCGTCGACGCCCATCACCCGCACCGCGACGATCTCCGCGGACGGGCAGGTCTGCCGGAGCAGCCCGGCGATGAAGGTGCCGTGGCCGGCGTGGCTGCCGAGCAGCCCGGTCATCGGGTCCGGGACCGCGCCCGCCGCCTCCGGGTCGGTGTCGACCGCGGCCGGGTCGTCGACGTCGACGCCGACCGGGTCGCCGCCGGCCAGCAGCAGCCGGTCCTGCACCGGCACGGCGTCGAACCAGGGGTGCCGGCCGACCCCGGTGTCCAGCACGACGACCCGCGGCGACGCCTCGCCCGGCAGCGCGCGCGGCGGGTCCAGGACCACCGTCACCGGGCCGTGGCCGCCCGACCCGGCCTGCACATACGTGGCCACCCCGGAGCTGAACCCGCGTGCGGAGAACGGGCTGCCCTGCACCAGTGCCATCCCGCGGGCGGGGAACGGGTTGCCGCTGACCAGGGCGGACGAGATCATCAGATGGTCGAGCCCGACGGCGGCGGCGAGCCGCTCGTCGGTGCTGCGCAGCCGCAGCAGCAGCGGCCAGACGTCCACCGGGACGCGGGGGCCGGGGTCGTCGGTCAGGTCGCCGATCTGCACGCCGAACACCAGCGGGAGCCCCAGCTGGTCGGCGGCGGTGAGCAGCCGGGCCAGGCGCGCCTCGGCCTCGTCGACCGGTTCCCGGGCCGGCTCGCCGATGAGGTCCAAGGGGCTGCGCACGACGCCCAGCCGCCGGCCGTCACCGGTGCCGGACAGCCCGGCGCCGACCGAGGCGACCAGCTCGCGGGCCTCGACCAGGCTGCGGGCGGTGACCACCAGCCGGTCGGTGACGTAGCTGGTGGTCGCGGGCGGCGTGCCGTCGGGCAGCCGGTGCGCAGTGACGGGGTCCAGGACGCGGGCGTCGTACCGGACGTACGGGTCCGCGGGCGTGCCCTCCGCGGAGGGCCGGCGTCCGGGGGTCTCGCCGGGCTCGGTCATGGTGTCCTCTCGGTCCCGCTGTCGGCGTGGATGCCTGCGCCGGCGCCGCCGTCCCGGGCGGCCGGCCGGCCGGGGCGACGGCTCCGCCGCGCACCGCCGCCACGCCCGCCGGCCGCGACATCCGCGCTGGTCGGGAGGCGAGCGGGGGCCGCGTGGGAGGCATGCTAGTGGTCCGGCACCCTGTCGGAGGCGTCGTCGGCCGCGCTGATACGTGCGCCCGCCGGACCGCTCGTCCGTCGCACGGTGCGACCCAGCGGCACCAGCGCCCGGCGGGCCGGCGCGGAGCCGGGCGACCCGGCGTCGAGCAGCCGGTTCAGGTAGCGGGCGGCCAGCACCGGGGCGGCGAACGACGTCCCGCTCCACGACGCCCAGCCGGACCCGAAGTCGTCGGCGTCGCCGCTGCTGCGGGGCCGGCCGCGGACCCCGCGGGCGCGGACGGCCGGGCGGGCGGCGCCGGCCATCCCGACGGGTGCGGTCGACACCAGCCCGACGCCGCGTTCCTCGGCGTTGACCCACGGCCCGTCGTTGGAGAACGCGGCCACCCGGCCGCCGGCGGTCAACGCCGCCACCGCGGCGAGCGGGACGACGTCCGGCTCGGCGAACTCCGGGTCGTCGGCCAGCGCGGCCGGGAACGACTCCGCCCGGGTGGCGTCGTTGCCGGCGGCGCAGAAGACGGCCACGCCGGCCCGCGCCAGCCGGAGCAGGTGCCCCTTCAACGCGGACGTGTAGGCGCGGTCGTGCCGGCTCTCCGAGTAGTAGCCCAGCGACAGCACCAGCGCGTCCGCCCAGCCCGGGACGGCCTCCTGCAGGTCGGCCAGGTCGGCGACCGCGCCGGTCAGCACGTCCTCGGCGACCAGCCCGTCCGCGCCCATCAGGGCCAGCGCCACGATCTCGGCGTCCGGGCAGACCTGCCGCAGCAGGCCGGCGACGAAGGTGCCGTGCCCGGCGTGGGTGCCCAGGGTGCCCAGCAGCGGCTGCGGCACGTCGCCGGCGCCATCCGCCGGCCGCACCGGCCCGGGGTCCAGCTGCGGGCCGATGCGGCGGCCGCCGGGCAGCTCGACCTCGGTCACCGCCGGGTCCGCCAGGAACCACGGGTGTCGACCGATCCCGGTGTCCAGCACGACGACGCGCGGGCGCCGCCCGCCGGCCCGCCGGGGACGGGGCGCCGGCAGGGTGACCGGGCCGCGGCCGGGGAAGCTCTGCGCGTACCGGTCCAGGCCCGGCCGGCCGTGGTCGACCGCCAAGGGGTTGCCGCCCGGCTGCTCCGGCACGGACAGCAGGTGGTTCAGGGTCAGCGCAGCGGCCAGCTCGGCGTCCCTGGCCTGCACGTCGCGCAGCAGCCGCCAGGCGTCCGGGCCGGTGGCACCTGGGCGGCGGGGCCGCAGCTCCAGCCGGGCGCCGCTGATGGACGGCTCGACGTCCGGCAGCAGGTCCGCCACCAGCGCGTCGAACCGCGCCCGCAGCCGGGTGAAGCCGGCGCCGAGCAACAGGGTGTCCGGGCGGTAGGCGGTGGCCAGCCGGACGCCGCCGTCGCCGGACGAGTGGTGGTGCCGCGGGTCCAGCAGGCACGCGCCGTGCCGCCGCAACAGTGCCGCCCGGTCGGCCGTGCCGGGCGGGCCGGGCGGGCCCCCTCTGCCCACTGTGCCGGCCGGGCCCACTGTCCCCACTGTCCCCACGATGCCGGCCGCCGTCACCGGGCTGTCCCCCCTGCACGCACGGCGGTCAGGAGGGGGTGGGTGCGGCGTCCTGATACCCGTCCGGGCCGGGGATGCGGGGCCGCCGGTGGCGTGCCAACGGCGCGGCGATCCGCGACGACCGAAGGCATCGCCGGACCCTGCATGGCCGTCAGGCGGTCGGGTCGTCCCCGCCAGGGACTGCGCGACCCGGGCCGTGACCGTCCTCGCCGCCGTCCCGGTCCCTGTCGCCCGTGTCGCCCGTGTCGCCCGGGCCGCCGCCGTCCTCGCCGGTCCCGGCGGCGGTGTCGGTCACCGTGTCGGTCACGGTCCCGGTGTCGGTCCCGGTGCCGGTGGCCGCCGAGCCGCCGTCCGCGCCGGCGCTGCGGCCCTCGTCGGAACCGGCCGGCAGGCCGGGGCCCTCGCTGTCGTCCGGCCGGTCGGCGGCGGCGACCGTCTCGTGGGTGACCGGCTCGCCGTCGAGCAGCCCGGCCAGCACCGCACCGGTCAGCCGGCGGAAGGTCCGGCCGGGCAGCGTCCGGTCCAGCACCGCGACCTCGAGCTGTGCCGGGCGCAGTTCCCGGGAGGTGCCGTCCCCGCCGGCGCCGAGCGCGTCGACCGCCGCCCGCAGCGCGTCCCGCAGGTCCCACCCGACCTGGAAGGTGCGGCCCAGGGCCGCCGCGACCGGCTCGGTCGCGCCGCCCATCACGACGAACTGCGGCTCGTCCACGATGGACCCGTCGTAGGCGATCCGGTACAGCTGGTCGCGGGGCGCCGCCCCCGAGGTGCTGTCCGCCGCCGAGCGGGTGCCGCCGTCCCTGGCCACCTCGGCCACGCACAGCTCGACCTCGAACGGCTTCTGGTGCTCCGAGAAGATCGAACCGAGCGTCTGCGCGTAGGCGTTGGCCAGCCACCGACCGGTCACGTCACGGCGGTCGTAGGAGTAGCCGCGGACGTCGGCCAGCCGGATGCCCGCCGTGCGCAGGTTCTCGAACTCGTTGTAGCGGCCGACGGCGGCGAACCCGATCCGGTCGTAGATCTCGCTGACCTTGTGCAGCGTCGGCGAGTGGTTCTCGGCGACGAACAGCACACCACCCGAGTACGGGGTGACGACGACGCTGCGTCCGCGGCCGATGCCCTTGCGGGCGTACTCCGACCGGTCCCGCATGAACTGCTCGGGGGAGGCGTAGACGGGCATCGTCACGGCGGGCGGGACCTCTCGGATCGGTGGTCGTGGTGCGGGTGCGGCGGGGGCCGGCTCGACGGGTCCGCGGGTCCGGTCCGCCGCGTCGACGGCGTGCGGCCCCTGGTCTGCCCGGGACCGCCGTGCGGTCGGAAGGGCCGGAGCCGGATGGGATCAGCCGCCGGGGTGGAGCATGCGGCCGGCCACCACGGCCTCGGCGACCGCGCCGACGGCCTGGTCGGACCAGCGGACGGCACCGGCGGCGGTCACTGCGACCACCACCGGGAAGATCCGCCGGGTCAGGTCGGGACCGCCGGTGGCGGAGTCGTCGTCGGCAGCGTCGTACAGCGCCTCGACCGCGGCGCGCACCGCGGACGCCAGGTCGGCGGACGCCTGGTACCGCTTCTTCAGGGCGGACCGGGCGAACATCGACCCGGACCCCACCGAGTAGTAGTCGTGCTCCTCGTACCGGCCGCCGGCGACGTCGTAGGAGAAGATGCGGCCGCCACCGGGACCGGCGTGGCCGGCGTCCGCGCCCGGCGCGATGCCGTCCGCCTCCACCCCGGCGAAGAGCGGCACCACGGCCAGACCCTGCAGCGCCGCGCCGAGGTTGCCGCGGATCATCGACGCCAGCCGGTTGGCCTTGCCGTCCAGCGAGAGCCGGACACCCTCGATCTTCTCGTAGTGCTCGAGCTCCAGCTGGAACAGCCGCACCATCTCTACCGCGATCCCGGCGGTGCCGGCGATGCCGACGACCGAGTGCGAGTCGGCGACGAAGACCTTCTCGATGTCCCGCTGCGCGATCAGGTTGCCCATCGTGGCGCGCCGGTCACCTGCCATCACGACGCCGTCCGCGCAGGTCAGCGCGACGATCGTGGTGCCGTGCGGCAGCGGCGCGGCACCGGTGCCCTGGCCGGGCAGCAGGTGCGGCTCGGCGCGGGCCAGGAAGTCGGCGAACGAACCGGTGCCCGGCGTCAGGTAGGCCGCGGGCACCGCCGAGACCGGCCAGCCACCGAGGTCCGGACGACCGGTCACTGGCCGCCCTTCTGCACGTACGACCGGACGAAGTCCTCCGCGTTGGACTCCAGCACACCGTCGATCTCGTCGAGGATGTCGTCGGTCTCCGACGCCAGCTTTTCGCGACGCTCCTGGCCCGCCGCGTCCGCGCCGCCGGTCTCGTCACCCCCGTCGCCGCCGCCCTGCCGGGAGGTCTGCTCCTGCGCCATCTGCCACTCCCATCGACCGGACCCGGTGCGCCCGTGTCCCCGGTGCCGACCTTACCCAGTGGGACGCCGCGGCCCGGGCGCTCCGGCGGCTCAGGGACGCGCGGTCAGCGCGTCGACCAGTTCCGCGGCCTCGGCGGAGGCGTCCAGCAGCGCGCCGACGTGCGCCTTGGTGCCACGGGACGGGTCCATGGTCGGGATGCGCACCAGCGACTCGCGGCCCACGTCGAAGATCACCGAGTCCCAGGACGCCGCGGCCAGCCGCTCGGGGTACTGGGACACGCAGCGGCCGCGGAAGTACGCACGGGTGTCCTCGGGCGGGGACACCATGGCCGCCCGCACGGCGTCCTCGGTGACCAGTCGCTGCATGGACCCGCGGGCCACCAGCCGGTTGTACAGCCCCCGGTCCAGCCGCACGTCCGAGTACTGCAGGTCGACCAGCGCCAGCCGCGGCGCCCCCCACGACAGGCCGTCCCGGGACCGGAAGCCCTCCAGCAGCCGCAGCTTCGCCGGCCAGTCGAGCACCCCGGCCAGCTCCATCGGGTCGCGGGCAAGGGCGTCGAGCACGTCGAGCCACCGCTGCAGCACGTCGCGGGTCTGGTCGTCGGCGTCGTCGCCGTACCGGTCGGCGACGAAGGCCGCGGCGGACTCCGCGTACGCCCGCTGGATGTCCAGGCCGGTGAGCTGGCGGCCGTCGGCCAGCGGCACGGTCACCGCCAGGCCGGGGTCGTGGGAGATCTGGTGCACCGCGGACACCGGGTGCTGAAGGTCGACGCCGGGCAGCGGCCAGCCGGCCTCGATCATGCTCAGCACCAGCGCCGTGGTGCCCACCTTGAGATAGGTGGCCGTCTCGGCCAGGTTGGCGTCACCGATGATGACGTGCAGCCGCCGCCAGCGGTCCGCGTCGGCGTGCGGCTCGTCCCGGGTGTTGATCAGGCCGCGCTTGAGGGTGGTCTCCAGGCCCACCTCGACCTCGATGTAGTCCGACCGCTGGGCCAGCTGGAACCCCGGCGTCTGGCCGTTGGTGCCGATGCCCACGCGGCCGGACCCGGCGAAGACCTGCCGGGACGCGAAGAACGGCAGCAGTCCGGCGATCAGCGACGGGAACGGCGTCTCACGCCGGCAGAGGTAGTTCTCGTGGGTGCCGTAGGAGGCCCCCTTGCCGTCGGTGTTGTTCTTGTACAGCTGGAGCGGCTTGGCGCCGGGCACGGCGGTGGCCAGCGTCGCCGCCGTCTCCATCACCCGCTCCCCCGCCTTGTCGAACAGCACGGCGTCGAGCGGGTTGGTCACCTCGGGCGCGGAGAACTCGGGGTGCGCGTGGTCGACGTACAGCCGTGCCCCGTCGGACAGGATGACGTTGGCGGCGCCGATGTCGTCGATGTCCGGGTCGCCGGCGCCGAACAGTGCCGACAGGTCGTAGCCGCGGGCGTCGCGCAGCGGCGACTCGACCTCGTAGTCCCAGCGCGGCCGGCGTGCCCGCGGCGCGGCGACGGAGGCGGCGTAGGCGAGCACGACCTGGGTGGACGACACCACGGGGTTGGCTCCCGGGTCGCCGGGGACGGAGATCCCGTACTCCACCTCGGTGCCCATGATCCGCCGCACGCTCATGGTTCCGACAGTAGTGGCGCCCCGGGAGTGCGGGGACCGCCGGTCACCGCTCCGGACGCCGGGCGCGGGACCGGCACCGGCTGTGCGCGCACCGGGGTCCGACGACCGTCCCGTCCGGCGCCGCCGCCGGGATGCCGTCGGAGGGACGGCATCCCGGCGGTCACCGGCGGGGACGCCGGGCCGGGTGGTGGGGCGGCGGCTACAGGTACTGGCCGGTGTTCGACGCGGTGTCGATCGCCCGCGAACCCTCGGACTGCTTGCCGGACACCAGGGTGCGGATGTAGACGATCCGCTCCCCCTTCTTGCCCGAGATGCGCGCCCAGTCGTCCGGGTTGGTGGTGTTGGGCAGGTCCTCGTTCTCGGCGAACTCGTCGACGATGGCGTCCAGCAGGTGGGACACCCGCAGGCCGGACGGCGCGCCGGCGGCCGGCTCGGCGCCACGGTTCTCGATGCGCTCCTTGATCGCCGCCTTCTTGGCGCGGTCGACGATGTTCTGGATCATCGCGCCCGAGTTGAAGTCCTTGAAGTACAGGACCTCCTTGTCCCCGTTGGCGTAGGTCACCTCGAGGAACCGGTTCTCGTCCGACTCGGCGTACATCCGCTCGACCGTGTGCTGGATCATCGCCTGCACCGTCGCGGACCGGTCGCCGCCGAACTCGGCGAGGTCCTCCGAGTGGATCGGCAGCTCCGGCGTCAGGTACTTGGAGAAGATGTCCCGCGCCGCCTCGGCGTCCGGCCGCTCGATCTTGATCTTCACGTCCAGCCGGCCGGGCCGCAGGATGGCCGGGTCGATCATGTCCTCGCGGTTGGACGCCCCGATGACGATGACGTTCTCGAGCCCCTCGACGCCGTCGATCTCCGACAGCAGCTGCGGCACGATCGTCGTCTCGACGTCCGAGCTGACCCCGGTGCCGCGGGTCCGGAAGACCGAGTCCATCTCGTCGAAGAACACGATGACCGGGGTGCCGTCCGACGCCTTCTCGCGGGCGCGCTGGAAGATCAGCCGGATCGTCCGTTCCGTCTCGCCGACGTACTTGTTGAGCAGCTCCGGGCCCTTGATGTTGAGGAAGTAGCTCGTCACGTGCTCCTCGCCGCGGGCCACCGCCACCTGCTTGGCGAGCGAGTTGGCGACGGCCTTGGCGATCAAGGTCTTACCGCAGCCGGGCGGCCCGTAGAGCAGCACACCCTTGGGCGGCCGCAGCGCGAACTCGCGGAACAGGTCGGCGTGCAGGAACGGCAGCTCGACGGCGTCCCGAATCTGCTCGATCTGCCGGGTCAGGCCGCCGATGTCGTGGTACGAGACGTCCGGCACCTCCTCCAGCACCAGATCCTCGACCTCGGCCTTGGGCACCCGCTCGTAGGCGTAGCCGGCCTTGGTGTCCACCAGCAGCGAGTCACCGGGCTTGAGGGCGACGTCGAGGAGCGGAGCGGCCAGGTGCACGACGCGCTCCTCGTCGGCGTGGCCGACCACCAGCGCACGGTCCTCGCCGAGAACCTCGCGCAGCGCGCAGACCTCGCCCACGACCTCGAAGGAGCCACCCTCGACGACGGTCAACGCCTCGTTCAGGCGGATCTGCTGGCCGCGGCGCAGTTCGGTGACGTCGACGGACGGCGACGCGGTGAGCCGCATGCGCCGGCCGCCGGTGAACACCTCGGCGGTGTTCTCCGGGCCGGCTGCGAGGAACACGCCGTAGCCGCTCGGCGGCTGCGCCAGCCGGTCGACCTCTTCCTTGAGCTGCAGCAGCTGGGCCCGCGCCTCGCGCAGCGTCACCACCAGCTTCTCGTTGCGCTCGGTCAGCGCGCCGATGCGGTTGGCGGACTCGGTCAGCTGCCGCTCCAGCGGGCGGGTGTCGGTCGGTGCCACCGCGATCCTGCGGCGCAGCTGGGCGATCTCCTCCTGCAGCACGCGGATCTGCGTGAGCAGCGCGGCCTGACGGCCCTCCCCCGTGCCGTCACCCGATGCCGGCTGACCCCAGGTCTGCCCGGCGCCGGGACCTGCGTCTGTCACATCGGCCTCCCCAGATGTTCGACGTGTCACCAACCCTACCTGCGCACCCCGACAGCCCCCGGGGACGACGCCGCAGCATGCGCGGGGTGTCCCACGGCACGGGCGGACACCGCCGGCGGACCCGGGACGCCTCCCGGAGCGCCCGCCAGCACCATGCCGCGGGCGCCCCGGGTCGCGCCCCGCGACCCGGCCGGGCGGCGTCCTGGGATCGCCCGCGCCCGACGGGGCGGACGGAGCGCGGACCGCACGCGGATGCCGGCGTCGCGGACCGCCGCCCGCCGGGGCGGGACCGTGCCGGGACCGGCGCGCCATCCGGGTGACCGGACCGGATTGCGCGACGGTGGAACCGGACGGACGCTCGGCGGGTCGGAGCATCGGCGGCAACCCGCCCGCCGGTCCCGGACGAGAACGGATGAGCAGATGAGTGGACCCTGGTCCGACTTCGGCCGGTCGGACGACCCCGCGCGACACGAGGGCGCCGAGGGCGGCCAGCCGAGCGGTGGCGGTCAGCCCTACGGCCCACCGACCTACGGCGGGAGCGACCCCGGCCACGGCCAGCAGCCCTACGGGCAGCCCAGGTACGGACCGGACCCCGGGCAGCCGCCCTACGGACAACCGGGTTACGGCCAGCCCGGCTACGGACAACCCGGCTACGGACAACCCGGCTACGGACAACCCGGCTACGGACAACCCGGCTACGGCCAGCCCGGCTACGGCCAGCCCGGCTACGGCCAGCCGGGCTACGGCCAGCCCGGGTACGGCCCGCCGCCATACGGCTCCGGGTACGGCCAGCCGGGCTACGGCGGACCGGGCACCACCCCGCCGAACCGACGGGGACCGCAGCCGTGGATCTGGGTGGCCCTGGCCGCGGTGGTCGTCGTGGTGGCCGCGGTGGTCACCGTCGTGCTGGTCACCCGCAAGAGCGACGACCAGGCGTCCGGCCCGGTGGTCACCACGACGTCCACCTCGCCGTCGACCTCGATCCGGCCGTTCCCCGGCGACACCACCGGCTCGGACGCCACCCCGACCACCGGCTCCAGCACGGACAGCACGGAGGTCACCGAGACGACGGAGGTCACCGAGACCACCGGCGCCACCGAGACGACCGAGGTGACCGACACCTCGGACACCACGGACGTCACCGAGACCACCGAGACCACCGACGTCACGGAGACGTCCCGGACCACCGACACTGTCACCACGTCCGACACCGTCACCACGGGGCAGAGCAGCACCACGTCCGACGACACCTCGGTCCCGTCGACCCAGACCGGGGAGGCGGCCGCGGCCGCGCGCAGCGTGGCGACGCGCTGGATCGACGCCCTCAACGACCAGGACCTGGCCGTCGCCAAGGCCAACTCCTGCCCTGCGGTGGCGAGCATGCTGACCGAGGAGTTCCTCGGCACGCTCCGCCCCAAGTCGCTGTCGCTGACCGCCGTCACCGTGTCCGGCAGCACCGGCCGGATGAGCTTCCGCTACCAGAAGAGAACCGACTCGACGACGCAGGACGACCGGCTGCCCCTGGTCCGGACGGGCGGCACCTGGAAGGTGTGCCGCTGAGCCCGGCCGCGGTCGGCGCCACCGGACGGTCCCTCACCGAACGCGGTGCCACCGGAGTGACGCCACCGGTGGCACCGCTGGGGCGCTGCGACGCGGTCGGGCCTCAGCGCCCGGTGGAGGTGGGGCGGCGCTGCGGCCGCGGCGCGGTGACGCCCGGCGCGAGCTTGCGTGCGCTGAGCAAGAAGGCCGTGTGCCCGATCATCCGGTGCTCCGGACGGACCGCCAGTCCCACCAGGTGCCAGGGCCGGTGCAGCGTCTCCCACGCGTCCGGCTCGGTGAATCCCCCGTGCTCCCGCAGTTCCTCGGCGATGCGGGACAGCTGGGTGGTGGTGGCCACGTACACGACGAGCACGCCGCCGGGCACCAGCGACCGGGCGACCGTGGGAAGCACGGACCACGGCTCCAGCATGTCGAGCACGATGCGGTCCACCTCGCCGTGGTGGTCCGCCATGTCGCCGACGACGAGCGTCCAGTTGTCCGGGTGCCCGCCGAAGAACCGCCGGACGTTCCGCTCGGCGTGGTCCGCGTGGTCCTGGCGGATCTCGTACGACAGCACGGAACCGGTCGGACCGACCGCGCGCAGCAGCGAGCAGGTCAACGCCCCGGAGCCGGCACCCGCCTCCAGCACGCGCGCGCCCGGGAAGACGTCACCCCAGTGCACGATCTGCGCGGCGTCCTTGGGATAGATGACCGCGGCGCCGCGCGGCATCGACAGCACGTAGTCGGTGAGCAGCGGGCGCAGTGCCAGGTACGGCGTCCCGCCGGCGGACGTCACGACGGAGCCCTCGGGGCTGCCCAGCAGGTCGTCGTGCGCCAGGGCACCGCGGTGGGTGTGGAAGGTCGCGCCCGGTTCGAGGACGACGGTGTAGTGCCGACCCTTCGCGTCGGTCAGCTGCACCCGGTCGCCCGGTCCGAACGTCCTGTCCACTGCGGATCCCGTCCCTGTCGTCGTTTCTGTCGCACCGCCAGCGGCGCCCGTGTCGCCGCCACCGGCGTCCGTGTCACCGCCACCGGCGTCCGTGTCACCGCCACCGGCGTCCGTGTCACCGCCACCGGCCTCCGTGTCACCGCCACCGGCGAGGTCGCCGTCCCTGTCACCCGCGGGACCGCTGTCCGAGCCGCCGCGATCGGTGCGGTCTAGGCGGTCGGTCCGGTCGGGGCTGCCCTCCCGGTCAGGGTCGGCCACGTCGATGCCGTCGTGCCCGGTGCGGTCGCCGTCGAGCTCGCCGTCGTCGATGGTCATCCCGATCCCGTCCCTGGCCACTCCCGGCCACCGGCCGACGGTGGGCCCGCCGCCGGGCCGGAGCGGCCGAGCACCCGGCGGGCGTCGTCGGCCGTCACCAGCCCGGTCGGCCGCCCGGAGTCGTCCACCAGCAGCAGGTCGACAGGGTGTCCCGCCGCGCCCCGCGCCGCCACCTCGGCCGGGTCGTCGTCGAGCAGCACCACCTGGTCGGGGGTGACCGGTCGGGCCAGCTCCCAGGCCGGCCGGCGGGGCGCCGTCGGCAGCGCGGCCACCGCCGCGGCCCGGTCCAGGATCCCGGCCACCACGCCGTCCTGACCGGTCAGGATGACGGCTCGGGAGCCGGCCGCCCGCAGCGCCAGCTCCAGCGGAACCTCCATCGGCAGCTCGACGACCGGGCGCGCGACGGCCGCCAGACCGCCGCCGGTCGACCAGCTCACCCCGCGGTCCTCGCGCTGCTCCCCGGCGGCGCCGACAGCGACGAACAGGGCGGTCGCGACCGCGATGCCGGCCTGCAGCGGCCCGGCCCGGCCCGGCTGCACCAGGGCGATGCCGGCCCACACCACCAGCGCCGCGGCCACCACGTACCCGCCCACCGAGGCGGCGACGGTGCCGGCGCGGCGCCGCCCGCTGAGCCGCCACACCCCCGCCCGCAGTACCCGGCCGCCGTCCAGGGGCAGCGCGGGCAGCACGTTGAAGACCGCCACGATCCCGTTGGCCAGTGCCAGCTCGACCAGCAGCAGCCACGTCACGGTGTGCGCCTGGACGCTGCCGGTGAGCAGGAAGAAGACCGCCGTGAGCACCGCGGACAGCCCCGGACCGGCCGCGGCGACGACCGCCTCCTCCCGCGGCGACACCGGGGCGCGGCCGAGCTCCGAGACCCCTCCCATCAGGTACAGCCGGACCTGCAGCACGGGGATGCCCAGCGACCGGGCGGCCAGGCAATGACCGAGCTCGTGCACCAGGACGCTCAGGCCCAGGAGAACCGCGAGCAACAGGGCCACCGCGACGGCGGCCGCGCCGCCCAGCCCGACCGACTGCTCGACGACCGGCGTCGCCAGCACACCGATCGCCAGCGCCGACAGCAGCCACGACCAGGACAGGAACAGCGGGATCCCGGCGACGCGGCCGATCGGCAGACCGCCGACCCCGCGTCGGCCGGGCATCGCCGAGCGAGCCGCCGTCACGCTCGCAGGGTAGAGGCAGCGGCCGACAGCGCGGCCCCGCCGCTCGGGCGGGGCACGGTGGCCGGGCCCACATCGGCCGCCGGGAGAGGTGCAGGACCGCGCGCAGGACCGTGGCGGGGGTTCATCGGCGGCTGTTCGCCAGGGCTGCCGCCTGCGCGATCGACGTCAACAGCGGCGGTACGTCCAGGGGCGGCACCGCGGCCTGGATGACGGTGACCGTGTCCGTCGATCCCTCGGCCGCTGCCAGCGCCTCCCGGAGCGCGCCGACCGTGGTGACCCGGCTGCTCCGGCTCGGTCGGCCGGGTCCGAAGAAGTCGCCCGCCCGCGACCAGTCCCAGCGCGGGATGTCGTTGTACGGCTGCTTCGGCCCGTGGATCGCCCGCTCGACGGTGTAACCGTCGTTGTCGACGACGAGCACCACGGCGGGCACCCCGAGCGCGAACAGCGTGCCCAGCTCCTGCACCGTCATCTGCGCGGCCCCGTCCCCGATCAGCAGCACGCCGCGACGACCGGGGGCGGCCAGCGTCGCCCCGAGCAGCGCCGGGAGGGTGTAGCCGATCGAGGCCCACAGCGGCTGGCCGAGGAAGGTGACGCCGCGGGGCAGTCGGTGGGTGGCCATGCCGTAGAACGACGTGCCCTGGTCGGCGAGCACGATGTCGCCGGTGCGCAGGGCCGCCGCGACGGTGTCCCAGAGCGTCTGCTGGCCGAGCGGCGCGGCGTCGGCCGCGTCGTCGTCCGTCGCCGTTCCGGCCGCCGGGGACCGGTGAGCGGTGGCATCGCCGCGGCCGGAGCCGCCGGTCGCCGGACCGCCCGTCGATCCGGTCGCCCCGGTGGCGGCGGGATCGCCGAGCTCCGCCGGGACGCGGCCACCGGCGATGGCCGTGACCAGCGGGACCAGCGCCTGCAGCGCGTCGACCAGCCGCAACGGCGCGAACAGCTCGTCCCCGACGCTGGACATCTCGGCGTCGATCTCCACGGTCCGGGCGCGGTCCAGGTGCTGGCTGAAGAAGCCGCTGTTCAGGTCGGTGAACTGCACGCCGGCCAGCACCGTGACGGCCGCGTCCTCGACGGTGCGCCGCGCGTCCTGGTCCCCGGCGGCCCCGCTGTAGACCCCGGCGAACAGCGGGTCGCTCTCGTCCAGCAGGCTCTTGCCCCACAGCGTCGTGGCGTAGCGCAGCCCACCCGCCGCCACCAGGTTCTCCAGCACGGACGTCGCGCCGAAGCGGTGCACGAGCAGCCCGCCGAGCACGGCGACCGGCCCGTCGGGGTGCGCGTCCAGCAGCCGGCCGGCCGCTTCGGTGAACCGGGACAGCACCTCCTGGTCCGTCTCCGGCGGAGCCGCCGGCAGCGGCGCGTCCGGCGGGTCGACCTCGGCGACGGCCACCTCGGCCGGCACCACCAGGTACCCCGGCAGTCGCTCGTCCCGGACGGTGCACAGCACCCGGTCGATCTCCGCCGTGGCGTCGTCCGGCGTCAGCGCGGCGCGGGCACAGGTCACCCCGGCGTGCATGTCCAGGAAATGGGTGAAGACGCCGTCGCCCAGCGAGTGGTGCACGATGCGCTGCGCCGCCTGGCTGCCGGTGGCCGGCGACCCGACGATCTCGACGAGCGGCACGTGCTCGGCGAAGGCGCCCGCCACGGCGTTCAGGGCGCTGAGCTCCCCGACGCCGAAGGTGGTCATGACGGCGCCGAGCCCGCGGATGCGGGCGTAGCCGTCGGCGGCGTACCCGGCGTTCAGCTCGTTGGCGCAGCCGGTCCACGCCACACCGGGATGGGCGACGACGTGGTCGAGCAGGGCGAGCGTGTAGTCGCCCGGTACCCCGAAGACGCGGTCGACGCCCAGCTCGTGCAGCCGGTCCAGGAGGTAGTCCGCAACGGTGTAGCCGGTCACTGCCATCCTCGCTGTCGGGTGCGCCGGCGCCCGCGGAACGGGCGTGCCGGCAGGACGGGCGACACCCGTGCCGGGGGCGCTCGGCGGCCAGTGTGCCGCATGCCCGGCGGCCGCACGGGCGAACCGCGGGCCGACCGGGGCACCGCGCGGTCCGCGGAGCCGGGCACACTGGTTGCCCGTGAACGTCGAACACCCGGCCTCCCGACCGCTGACACCCGGGTCGGCCGACGCCGTGGACCACCGGATGCACCGGGACACCGCTGTCCAGGAGGCCGCGCTGCGGTCCGGGTGGTCGCACCGGCACCGCGACGTCTCCGGCGGCTGGCTGCGACCCACCGTCTTCGGGGCGGTCGACGGTCTAGTCACCAACGCCTCGCTGATCGCCGGCGTCGGCGGCGGCGGGGGGACGACCCACGCCATCGTGCTGACCGGCCTCGCCGGCTTGGTGGCCGGCGCCTTCTCGATGGGCACCGGCGAGTACATCTCGGTCACCAATCAGAACGAGCTGGTGCACGCCGAGGTCGCCGTCGAGCGGCGCATGCACGAGCAGTTCCCCGAGGCCGAACGCGCCGAGCTGGCCGAGACGTTCCGCGGGTACGGCGCGGACCCGCAGGTGGCGGCGCAGATGGCGGAGGCGGTCTCCCGCGACCCCGTCATGGCGCTGCGGCTGCACACCCGGGACGAGCTGGGACTGGACCCGGACGACCTGCCGTCGGCGCTGCTCGCGGGACTCGCGTCGCTGTCGGCGTTCTCGGTCGGCGCCCTGCTGCCGCTGCTGCCCTACCTGGTCGGCTTCCCGAACCTGGTGGCCGCGCTGGCCATCGCGGCGGTCGCGCTGGTGGTGGGCGGCATGGTGGTCGGCCGGCTGACCGGCCGGCCGCTGCTGCGCGCCGGCGTGCGGCAACTGCTGCTCGGCGGTGTCGCGGTCGCCGTCACGTTCGTCGTCGGCCACCTCATCGGCGCCGTGCCGAGCTGACCCCGAGGTGGCTGCGTCCCCCGGCGTCCCCGGCGCCCACCGGCGCCCACCGGCGCCGGGGACGCAGCGGACGGGCAGCAGCCGACGGGTCAGCCGGCCGACGGCACGGCGGTCGACGTGCCACGGAAGCCGCGCAGCCGGAGGCTGTTGGTCACCACGAACACCGACGACAGCGCCATCGCCAGACCGGCGACGAGCGGGTTCAGCAGCCCGGCCACCGCGAGCGGGATGGCGGCCACGTTGTAGCCGAACGCCCAGAACAGGTTGCCCTTGATCGTCGCCAGGGTGCGGCGGGACAGCCGGAGGGCGTCGACCACCGCCCGGAGGTCGCCGCGGACCAGCGTCAGGTCGCTGGCCTGGATGGCGACGTCGGTGCCCTGCCCCATGGCGACGCCGAGATCCGCCGCCGCCAGCGCCGCCGCGTCGTTGACCCCGTCCCCGACCATCGCGACGACCCGGCCCTGCCGCTGCAGGTCGCGGACCCGGTCCAGCTTGCCCTCCGGCAGGACGCCGGCGACGACCTCGTCCACGCCGACCTCCCGCCCGACGGCCGCGGCGGCCCGCTCGTTGTCCCCGGTGAGCAGCACGGTGCGCAGCCCGGCCCGGCGGAGCCGGGCGACCGCGTCCGCGCTGGACGGCTTGACGGTGTCGGACACCTCGAGCAGGCCACGGCACCGGCCGTCCCAGCCGACGGCCACGACGGTGTGTCCGAGACGCTCGGCCGCGTCGGCGGCGGCTCGTAGATCGTCGCCTGCAGGGGCGCCCCAGCGGTCCGCGAGCCACCCGGGGCGCCCGGCGGCGACCGCGCGGCCGTCGACGACGCCGGTGACTCCCCGACCCGGCGCGGCGGTGAAGTCCGCGACGGCCGGCAGCGGCCCGGTGGCGGCGCGGGCGGCGGCCGCCACCGCCGCGGCGACGGGATGCTCGGACAGGTCCTCGACGGCTCCGGCCGTCCGCAGCACGTCGCCGGGGTCGGCGCCGGCCGCGGCGTGCACGGCGACGAGCTGCATGCGGCCGGTGGTGACGGTCCCCGTCTTGTCCAGCACGACGGTGTCGATTCGGCGCGACGATTCCAGCACCTGCGGGCCCTTGATGAGGATGCCGAGCTGCGCGCCCCGCCCGGTGCCGACGAGCAGCGCCGTCGGCGTGGCCAGACCCAGGGCGCAGGGGCAGGCGATGATCAGGACGGCGACGGCGGCGGTGAACGCCGCTTCCGCGCCCGCACCCAGGACCAGCCACCCCGCCAGCGTCAGCAGCGCGATCCCGAGGACCACCGGCACGAAGACGGCCGACACCCGGTCGGCCAGCCGCTGCACCGGCGCCTTGCCCGACTGCGCCTCCTCGACCATCCGGGCCATCTGGGCGAGCTGGGTGTCCGCACCGACCCGGGTGGCGGTGACCACCAACCGGCCGCCGGCATTGATGGTGGCGCCGACGACCGAGTCCCCGGGACCGATCTCGACGGGCACCGGCTCGCCGGTGAGCATGCTGGCGTCCACGGCCGACGACCCCTCGACCACCCGCCCGTCCGTGGCGACCTTCTCGCCAGGGCGGACCAGGAACCGGTCGCCGACCTGCAACTGCGACACCGGGACCCGCTGCTCGACGCCCTGCCGCAGCACGGCCACGTCCTTGGCGCCCATGTCCAGCAGTGCCCGCAACGCCGCCCCGGACCGTTTCCTGGCCCTGGCCTCGGCGTACCGGCCGGCCAGCAGGAAGACCGTGACGGCCGACGCCACCTCCAGGTAGATCTCCGGCGCACCGCCGTCCCGGGACGGCAGCAGCCGGAACGGCATGCGCATGCCCGGATCACCGGCCGGAGTGAGCAGGAGGGCGTAGAGCGACCACGCCAGGGCCGCGGTGACGCCCAGGCTGATCAAGGTGTCCATCGTCGCGGCCCCGTGCCGGGCGTTCCGCCAGGCGGCGCGGTGGAACGGCCAGGCACCCCAGACGGCGACCGGAGCGGCGAGCACCAGGGACGCCCACTGCCAGCCGGGGAACTGCAGCGCCGGCACCATCGCCAGCAGCAGGACGGGCAGGGCGAGAGCGGCGGACACCAAAAGGCGCCGCCGGAGCGAGGCGGCCGGCGCATCCTCCGTCCGGTCCGGCGCGTCGGTGACCCCGGTGCCGTCCCCGGTGGTCCCGACCGGAGCGGGCGGCTCGGGGAGCCGGGCGGTGTAACCGGTGGCCTCGACCGTGGCGACGGCGTCCGCCGCGGTGGTGCCCGGCGGGAGCTCCACCACGGCCTTCTCGGTGGCGTAGTTGACGGCGGCGTGCACGCCGGGCATCCGGTTGAGCTTCTTCTCGATCCTGGCGGCGCACGACGCGCAGGTCATGCCGCCGATCGCGAGCTCGACCCGGTCCGCCGGCGACGCCGCGACGCCGCCCGTGGTGTCGGGGGCGGGCGACGGGGCGGTCATGGCAGGTCTCCTCCGACGGGCGCCGCCGGTGGCGGCGGGCGGGTGGGTCAGCGCAGGGAACCGGGCACCAGCTGGTAGCCGGCCTCGTCGACGGCGACCCGCACGGCGTCCTCGGACACCGGTCGGTCGCCGGTGACCGTGACCCGCCCGGAGGGGAGGTCGACGTCGACGGCGGACACGCCCGGCACGCCGGCCGCCAGCTCCTCGGTCACCGCGGCGACGCAGTGGCTGCAGGTCATGCCCTCGACCTGGAAGGTCGCGGTGGCCGGCTGGACGCCGCCCGCGGTGTCGGTACTGGTCATGGGTCCTCGTCTCGATCGGTCGGGTTCAGGAGCGGACGAGCCGGGCGATGGCGTCGGAGGCTTCCTTGACCTTGGCCTCCGCGGTGTCGCCGCCCTGTGCGACGGCGTCGGCCACGCAGTGCGAGAGGTGGTCCTCGAGCAGCTTCACCGCGACGGACTGCAGCGCCCGCGTCGCCGCGGACACCTGCGTCAGGATGTCGATGCAGTACTTGTCGTCCTCGACCATGCGCGACAGTCCGCGCACCTGCCCCTCGATACGGGCGAGCCGCCGGGTCAGCTCGGTCTTGCTGTCGGTGTAACCCTGCACCTGTCCTCCGCTCGTCGCCTCCATAGTACCCCTAGGGGGTAGGGGTGCGCGGACCGGTCCGGTGAGGCCCGCGACGAGGCGGTGCGGTGGCGCGGCCAGGCGGACGGCGCGGCGGTGCGGTCGGGCGCGTGGCGCGGCCCTGCGCGGCGGTGCGGCGCGGCGCTGAGAGGTGCGGCGCTGCGGGCAGCAGACTGGCGCGGCGCTGCGGCGCGGCGCCGAGAGGTGCGGCGCTGCGGGCAGCAGGCCGGGGCGGCGCTGCGGGCCGCCTGGCGCGTCATGGCGGTGCAGCCCGCCGCCACCGAGGCGAGGGCGGTAGGGCGTCACCTGCGCGCGGACGGGTGCGGCGAGCCGCCATCCGCGGGCCGTCCAGCGAGCCGCCGGCGGACCGAGTGCGCGGCCGACCGTGCCGCCGTCCGCCGTCAGCCCCGGGCGACCGCGGCGCGGGCCGGTGCCGTCACCGGCGCCCGGGCTCGACGATCACCTTGAGGTTGGCCGGATCCTTGTCCGCCGACAGCGCGCTTTCCACGTCGTCGAGCCCGAAGTGACCGGTGACCATGCCGTCGAGGTCCACGCGTCCGGCGGCGGCCAGGGCGATGGCGGTCGGATAGGTGTTGGCGTACCGGAAGGTGCCGGTGACGGTGAGCTCCCGGTTCTGGATCAGGCTGACCGGCAGGCTCAGCTCGTCGGCGCCCATCCCGACGAGGGCCACCCGCCCGGCCGGACGGACCGCGGTGATGCCCTGGCGGACCGCCGGCGGCGCGCCGGAGCAGTCGATGAACGCGTCGACCTCGAGCTGCGGGCCGATCGCGTCCGGCTCCCGGGCGTCGACCAGGACCGTCGCGCCGAAGCGCGTCGCGGCCTCCAGCCGGGTGGGCGCCACGTCCGAGACGATGATCTCCGTGGCTCCGAGGGCCCGCGCCACCTGGGCGTTCATCAGGCCGATCGGCCCGGCGCCGGAGATCAGGACCCGCGAGCCCGGCCCGACCCCGACCTTGCCGCAGGCCCACACCCCGACGGAGAGCGGTTCGATGAGCCCGGCACCGTCGTCCGAGATCGAGTCGGGTACCGGGTGAGCGAAGTCGGCCGCGAGCGTCACGAACTCGGCGAAGCAGCCGTCGATCGGCGGGGTGGCGAAGAACCGGACGTTCGGGCAGAGGTTGTACCGGCCGGCCTTGCACTCGCGGCAGATCCGGTCCGGGACGCCCGGCTCCATGGCGACCCGCTGGCCGAGCCGCGACGAGTCGACCCCCTCGCCGACGGCCACGATGGTGCCGCCGCCCTCGTGGCCGAGGACCAGCGGCTGGCGGACGACGTAGTCGCCGATCCGGCCGTGCCTGAAGTAGTGCACGTCGGACCCGCAGACGCCGACGGACCCGACGCGGATGAGCACCTCGCCGAGGGCGGGGCTGGGCACCGGGCGCTGCTCGACGGCCAGGTCACCGACCCCGCGCAGCACCGAGACGTCCATGAGATCCGCCATGCTGCCTCCGGCCGCGCGGGCCCTCGACGGGCCGTGGAGCTGCGACGGTAGCAAGGGCCGCCGACAGCCCCGTGGTCGACGGCCCCGGCGCCGCCGGGCCGACCCGCTGTCCACAGCCCCCCGCTCCGCGGTTGTGGTCGGCCTCACACCGTTGTTACGGTCTGCCGCTATTCGAACACCGACGTTCGGGTCCGGCGGTGCTGCCGCACGACTCCGGCGTCCCGTCCTCCGGAGGAACTGCATGAGACGTCGCGCGGTGCGCAATGCCGCCGTGGTGGGGGTGTCCGCCGTCCTGATGGTCGGGCTCAACCAGTCGTCCGTCGCCCAGGCCGACACGGCCATCGCCTCGGTGACCCTGGCCGGTGACCTCGACAGCGAGATCGGCTGCGCGGCCGACTGGCAGCCGGACTGCGCCGCCGCCCACCTGGCGGTCCGGCCCGACGGGCTGTGGGGCGCGACGTTCGACCTGCCCGCTCCCGAGGGCGGCAGCTACCAGTACAAGATGGCGATCAACGACGCGTGGACGGTCAGCTACGGCGAGGACGGCGGCCAGGGCAACGTCGTCGTCCGCGTCCCGTCGGCGCAGCCGGTCACCTTCGTGTTCGACCCGGTCTCGCACCTGGTCACCGACTCGCGGACGAGCGTGACCGCCGTGGGCTCGTTCCAGACGCAGCTGGGCTGCTCGGCCGACGGGAACGCCTCCTGCCCGCAGTCGTGGCTGTCCGACCGCGACGGGGACGGCGTCTACACGCTGTCCACCGGCACGATCGCGCCGGGCACCTACACGCTGTCCGTCGCCACCGTGTTCGGCGCGGGCCCGACCTACGGGCAGGGCGGCGCCGCGGGCGGTGCGCCGGTGACGTTCACCGTCCCCCGGTCCGGGGGCGGATCGACCACGACGATCAGCTACACCGCCGCCACCCACGCCGTCACCGTGTCGTCGGTGCCCCTGGTCCAGGCGCCGCCGGCCACCTTCGGCCACCCGACGGCCCGCCGCGGGGACGTCATCGCGAACCTGTTCGAGTGGAACTGGGTGTCGGTCGCCCGGGAGTGCCGCACCGTCCTCGGGCCGGCCGGCTACGGCGGCGTCCAGGTGGCCCCGCCGCAGGACTCGATCAACAACCAGAACAGCAACCCTGGCGTCGCGCACCCGTGGTGGGAGGTCTACCAGCCCGTCGACTACAAGCTGACCAGCCGGATGGGCAACGAGGCGCAGTTCAAGGCCATGGTGCGCACGTGCCGCGCGGCCGGCGTCAAGGTCTACGTCGACACGGTCATCAACCACATGACCGGCCAGGGTTCAACGTCCTACGGCGGCGTCACCGGATGGAGCAAGTACGACTACCCCGGGATGTACTCGAACGCCGACTTCCACCACTACCCGGCCGACTGCCCGCAGGCCGACGGCACGATCCACGACTTCAACAACGTCCAGGAGGTCTTCAAGTGCGAACTGGTCGGCCTGTCCGACCTGCGCACCGAGTCGGCGAAGGTCCGCACCACGATCGCGGCCTACCTGAACAAGTTGCTGTCGTACGGGGTGTCCGGCTTCCGCGTGGACGCCGCCAAGCACATCGGCCAGGCGGACCTGTCGGCGATCGAGGCCAAGCTGCGGCGCACCGTCGACGGGCAGCGGCCCTACATCGCCCTGGAGGTGTCCCTGGACAGCCCGGGCCGGCTGACGCCGTGGGCCTTCTTCCGGCAGGGTGACGTGCTCGGCTTCGACTTCGCCGAGCCGGTCCGGTCCGCCTTCACCAGCACGATCGCCGATCTCTCGGTCTTCGGCGAGGACGCCGGTCTGGTGCCCAGCGACAAGAGCCTGGCGTTCGTCCAGAACCACGACACCGAGCGGCCGACCGGCACGCCGACGACGCTGAGCTACAAGGACGGCGCGACCAACACCCTGGCCACCGAGTTCCTGCTGGCCTACGGCTACGGCACCCCGCAGGTCTACTCCGGTTTCGCCTTCAGCGACCGCGAGGCCGGCCCGCCGTCCGACGCCGACGGCATGGTCCGCAACGCCGACTGCGCCGACGGCTGGGCGTGCACGCACCGCAGCCGCGGGGTGGCGAACCTGGTCGACTTCCACAACTACGCGATGGGCGCGCCGGTACGGAACTTCTGGGACGACGGCTCGAACCTCATCTCGTTCAGCCGTGGCACCAAGGCCTGGATCGCGATGAACAACCACACCACGCCGCAGACCCGGTCGTTCCGCACCGGCCTGCGGGCCGGCACCTACTGCGACGTCGTGCACGGCACCTTCACCACGTCCGGGCGGTACTCCTCGTGCACGGGCCCGACGGTCCGGGTCGACGCGCGCGGAATCGCCCGGGTCACCGTCCCGGCCAAGGATTCGGTGGCGTTCGACGCCCGCAATCTGGTGCGCCCGCGGAGCTGACCGCGGCGCTCGACGGCGGGGTCCGTCCGGTCGGTGCGAGCCGACCGGACGGGACCCCCGCTCGGTGGTGACGGACGGCCTCCGTCCGGGTCGATCCACCAGGAGACCGCCGGCGGGACCCGGTGTCGGGGCCCGAGGTTAGCGTCGGCGACATGACCGCACCGGCGACCGGCCCCGTGGCGCCCGGCGAGACCGTGCGCCGTCCCCTGGTGCTGTCGCCGAGCCGGGTGGCCGACTGGAAGCGGTGTCCGTTGCGGTACCGGCTGCGCGCGGTGGACCACCTCCCCGAGCCGGTCGACCCGCTGGCGTTGCGGGGCACGCTGGTGCACGCCGTCCTCGAGCGGATGTTCGCCCGGCCGCCGGCGGAACGGGTGCCGCACCTGGTGGTGCCGACCGTGCGGCAGGTGTGGTCCGACCTGCTGGCCGCCGAGCGTGAGCGCACCGCCGGACCCGCCGGTCCGGTCGCGGTGACCGGCGCCGGCCGGGTCAGCGCGGCGCCCACCGCCGGCACCGGCGGTAGCGGCTGGAACGCCCAGGACTCCACCACCGGCGCCACGGGCACCGGCGAGGTCGGCCGCGTCGGCGAGGTCGGCCGCGTCGGCGACGGAGTGTCCGGGGACGGCGTCGCAACACCCGGCGGCCGCCGGGCGGGCGGAGGCGCGGACAGCGGAGCCGACCGGGCCGGGACGGACCTGGACGGCGATGGCGGCCCACTCCGCGACGCCGTCCGGGGCTGGCGCGCCGGTGGGGAGGCCGGGTGGCTGGCGTCCGCCGAGGCCCTGACGCTCGCGTACTTCACCCTCGAGGACCCCCGACGGCTGCAACCGGAGGCGGTCGAGCAGCGGCTCGAGGCGGACCTGGGCGACGGGGTGCGGGTGCGGGGTGTGCTGGATCGCGTGGACCGTGCCCCGGACGGCCGGGTGCGGATCGTCGACTACAAGACCGGGCCCGCACCGCGCCCGGACGCCGAGGGCGGCCCGCTGTTCCAGCTCCGCTGGTACGCCCTGCTCGTGCTGCACGACCGCGGCCGGTTGCCCGACGAACTCCTGCTGCTGTACCTGCGGGACCGCACGGCCCTACGGGTGCGGCCGGACGGCCAGGATCTCGAGCGGTTCGCGAAGTCGGTCCGTGCGGTCTGGTCGGCGATGTCCGGGGCGTGGGATTCGGGCGACTTCCCCGCGAGCCGGAACCCGTCGTGCACCTGGTGCCCGTTCCGCCCGCTGTGCCCGGCCTGGGGCGGCGTCCCGCCGCCGTATCCCGGGCCGCCGGTCGGGACACCGGGCACGACGCCGCCGGCGCCGATGTCCGGGCCATCCGTCGCCGACGGGACCGAGGGCGCCGGATCAGCACCCTCCGGCAGGCGGCCCGGGCGGCACGGGCCGGCCGGGTTCGCCCGCTGGCTGCGGCGCCGGAACGGCGACGGACCTGCCGACGGGCCGGTGCCCGCCCCGGGCGCCGGCAGCCAGAACCGCTCCTGACGCCCGGCGACCGCCCGGGCTGGATCCGTCCCGACCGCCGGGGACTGCCGGTGCTGGATCCGCCCCGAACGGGCCGCGACCGGACAGAAGTGACAGGCGTGGATCCGTCCCGGGCGGAGCGGGACCAGGCGAGGTCGCGGCCCGTCACCGGCCGGCTCGCGAGCGGACCATTACCCTGGCCCGGGTGAGCAGGCCAGAACACGACGGCGTCCGGGCCACCGTCCGCTCCCACCCGCGACCGGCGGGCGTTCCGGCGGACCGGGCATCGGCCCCTGCGGTCCCGCGGTCCACGGTCGTCCCGATCAACGCGGGGGCGTACTTCGTCCCTGCCGGGCCCGGCCGGTTCCGGTCGACGGAGCACGCCCAAGGCGCCTGGTCGGCGGACGAACAGCACATGGGTCCGGTGTCCGGGCTGCTGGTGCACGCGCTGGAGGCGTGCGCGCCGCGCGACGACCTGGTCATGTCCCGGGTCGCGTTCGACATCCTCGGCCAGATCCCGGCCGGCGAGGTGGCGGTGTCGGCCCGGGTGGTCCGGCCCGGCCGGACCATCGAGCTGCTGGAGGCCGAGATGTCGGCCGACGGCCGCCTGCTGGTCCGGGCGACGGCCTGGCGCCTGCTGCGGTCCGACACCACCCGGATCGCCGGCACCGATCTGACGCCGTTGCCGCCGCCGGAGAGCGGGCGACCGTTCGACGGCTCGGGCACGTGGCCCGGCGGCTTCATCCGGTCGTTGGACATCCGCACGCTCGGTGAACCGCGACCGGGACGGGCACAGGTGTGGTTGCGTTCGGGCGTGGAACTGCTCGCCGGCCGCACCTCCACCGACCTGGCGAGTCTGTTCGCGCTGGTCGACACCGCCAACGGCATCGCGGTGCGGGTGCGACCCGGTGAGGCGTTCTTCCCGAACACCGACCTGACCGTGCACCTGTTCCGACAGCCCGTCGGCCGGTGGCTCGGGCTGGACACCGAGGTGTCCTTCGGCGGCGACGGCACCGGGCTGACCGCGTCGGTGCTGCACGACCGCATCGGGCCGATCGGCCGGGCCGCGCAGACGCTGACCCTGCGGATGACCGCCGGGCACGCCTGACCCCGGCCGCCCGGGCCGAACCAGCCGGCCGAGCCGGCCGGCTGAGCTCGGCCGTGGCTCCTGCCGCCGGCCCGAGCCGGTCCGCTCAGAGCCGGCAGGAGCGGATGTCGGACGCCAGGATCGCCTTCGCGCCGAGCTCGGCCAGGGAGTCCATCACCGGGTTGGCGTTCTCCCGGCGCACCATCGCGCGCACCGCGACCCAGCCCGGATCGGCCAGCGGCGCCACGGTGGGCGACTCGAGGCCCGGGGTGATCCGGGACGCCTGGTCGAGCAGCGACTTGGGGCAGTCGTAGTCGAGCATGACGTACTGCTGCGCGAACACCACGCCCTGCAGCCGGTTGGTCAGCTGTCGCGCGGCGGCCGTCCGGTCCGCACCCTCCCGGGACAGCAGCACCGCCTCGGAGCGGCAGATGACGTCACCGAAAGGCACCAGCGCGTGCTGGCGGAGCGTGCGGCCGGAGCCGACGACGTCGGCGATGGCGTCGGCGACGCCGAGCTGGATCGAGATCTCCACCGCCCCGTCCAGCCGGATGATCCGGGCGGTGACGCCCTGCCGGAGCAGGTCCACCTGAACCAGGTTGGGGTACGACGTGGCGATCCGGCGCCCGGCGAGGTCCGCGACGGTGGTGCCGCTGCCCTCCGGCGCGGCGTACCGGAAGGCCGAGTAGCCGAAGCCCAGCCCGAGCTGCTCGGTGACGGGTGCACCGGAGTCCAGGGCCAGGTCCCGTCCGGTGATGCCGAGGTCGAGTTCACCCGACCCGACGTAGATGGCGATGTCCTTGGGGCGGAGGAAGAAGAACTCGACGTCGTTGGCGACGTCCAGCACGGTCAGGTCGCGGGCGTCGGTGCGCTGCCGGTACCCGGCCTCGCGCAGCATGGCGGTGGCAGGTTCGGACAGCGTGCCCTTGTTGGGCACGGCGACTCGGAGCATGGCGGGGTCCTCGTGGATCGGGGCGGCGGCGGTCTGCGCCGGCCGGGTGGTCGTCCCGCCGGCGAGGATGCGGGCGGGGACGAGGTGGTCCGGGGCGGGCGGCGGGAGCGGGCGGTACCGCACCCTCGCCCTACAGATGCCGGTAGACCTGCTCCAGCGCGATGCCGCGGCCGATCATGATCACCTGCGCGCGGTAGAGCAGTTGCGAGATCTCCAGCGCCAGGGCGTCGTCGTCCTCGTGCTCGGCCGCCAGCCAGACCTCGCCGGCCTCCTCGAGCAGCTTCTTGCCCTGGGCGTGGACGCCGTCGTCGAGCGCCTGCACCGTCCCGGAGCCGGCCGGCCGCGTCCGGGCGCGGTCCAGGAGCTCGGCGAACAGGCTGTCGAAGGTCTTCACCGCGCGGTCCTCACGGTGACCCAGTCTCGCAGACCCGCCGGAATGGTCCACCGCCATCCGTGGGCGAGCGGTGTCACAGCCCGTCCACCCGTCGCGGGGCCGCCACGGCCGCGGGACCAGGGATACTGAGTCTCTGTGAACTATTTCCCGACCGCGCCGCGGGCGCAGCGGGCGTCGGTCGCACTCCAGTTCTTCGCGATGGGCACCACCACCGGCAGCTGGGCGGCGCGGATCCCCACGGTCCGCGCGCAGATCGGCCTGTCCGACGCGCAGTGGGGTCTCGCCGCGCTGGCGTCCACCGCCGGCAGCCTGATCTCCCTGCTGACCGTCATGTACCTGGTCGGCCGGGTGGGTCCGCGCCGGATGGCCTGCGCCGGGGTCCTCCTGCTGCTGCTCAACGCTCCCCTGCTGGCGGGCTCGACGCATCCTGCGGCGCTGGTTCAGGGCCTGCTGGTGCAGGGCCTGGCCACCGGCCTGCTGGCGCCTTCGATGAACGCGCAGGCGGTCGAGGTCGAGCGGTCGTACGGGCGGCGGATCATGTCGTCGTTCCACGCCTGCTTCAGCGTCGGCCAGCTCGCCGGTGGCGTCTTCGGGGCGCTGGCCGCGGGCGCGGGGATGTCGCCACGGGCGCAACTGGTGGTGAGCAGTGCGGTGCTGCTGGTGCTCCTGCTCGCCGGGTACCGCACGCTGCCGGCCGACCCGCCGCGCGTGGCCGGCGGCCGTCGCCGCGAGGCCCGGCGGGTGACGCCGCAGCTGGCGCTGCTCGCCGTGATCGCCCTGCTGGCGTCCGTCAACGAGGGCGCGGCGGTGCAGTGGAGCGCCCAGTACACCTCCGGGTACCTGGCAGCCGGGGCGAGTGTGGGTGCGGTGACGTTCACGACGTTCTCGGTGGCGATGGCCGTTGCCAGGACCGTCGGCGACCGCCTGCTCAACCGGCTGGGCCCGAGCCGGTTCGTGCTGCTGTCGGAGCTGGTCGTCGCGAGCGGCATGGCGGTGGGCCTGGCGACCGGCACCGTCTGGGGGGCGCTGCTGGGGTTCGCCGCGCTGGGCATCGGCTCGGCCTGCGTGGTGCCGACGCTGATGGGTCTGGCCGGGCAGCAACCGGGCATCCCGACAGCGGTCGGGGTGTCGGTCGTCTCGCTCGGGCAGTGGCCGGCCATCCTGCTCGGTCCCCCGCTGGTCGGCGGGATCGCCGGACTGGTCGGCCTGCGCGCCGCCCTGTACGCCCTGGTCGTCGCGGCCGTGGTGATCGTGCTGCTCACCCGGCGGATGCGGGTGCCGTCGCGGGACGAGCACACGGTGGCGTCCCGGGCGCTGGCCGACCGGGGCGCGGCCGAGCCCGCCTGACGCCCGCCGGCACGGCGCACCCGACGACTCCGCGACCGGCGCGCCGACCCGCATCCGGACGGGCGGGTCAGCGCAGCTTCGCCGCCCGTCGCCGGGCCTTCGCCGCGGCGGCACGAGCGGCAGCGGCCTCCGCGTCGACGACGGTGGTGGCTGCTCCGGCTGCCCGTGCGGCACCCGCGGCCGCCGCCGGGCGCGTGGCACCCGCCGTGGCCGCGCGGGTTCCGGCCGTCGCGGCCGCCGGCACGGCCGTCCGCGAGGCCGCTGCGGGAGACCGGGAACCGGCCGGTGCTGCCGTCCCCGCCGTGACGCCGGTCGTCGACCGCCCGTTGGTGCCGCGGCTCGACGGCCGCGAGGCGCCGTTCCCGGCCGCGACGGGGTCGGCGGCGGCACCGTTGCGGCGCGCGGGCGCCGCCGTGCCGTCGATCTCCGCGGCACCCGCCGTCGCACCGGTCCCGCCGGGCCCCTCGACCGGGGCCGCGGCGCGCCCGCCGCCGTTTCGGCCCGTCGGGAACGACAGCGCACGGCCCTGCAGGATCGGCCGGAGGAACTGACCGGTGAACGACTCCGGGACGGCCGCCACCTGCTCGGGGGTGCCCTGCGCGACCACCCGCCCACCGCCGGATCCACCCTCGGGACCCATGTCGATCACGTGATCGGCGGTCTTGATGACGTCCAGGTTGTGCTCGATGACGACGACCGTGTTCCCCTTGTCGACCAGGCCGTTGATCACCAGCAGCAGCTTCTCGACGTCCGCGAAGTGGAGCCCCGTCGTCGGCTCGTCGAGGACGTACACGGTGCGGCCGGTGGACCGCTTCTGCAGCTCCCCGGCGAGCTTGACCCGTTGCGCCTCGCCGCCGGACAGCGTCGGCGCGGGCTGGCCGAGCCGGACGTACCCCAGGCCCACGTCCACCAGGGTCTTGAGATGGCGGTGGATCGCACCGATCGGCGCGAAGAACTCGGCGGCCTCCTCGATCGGGGTGTCCAGGACGTCCGCGATGGTCTTGCCCTTGTAGTGCACGTCCAGGGTCTCGCGGTTGTACCGGGCGCCCTTGCACACCTCGCACGGCACGTAGATGTCCGGCAGGAAGTTCATCTCGATCTTCAGGGTGCCGTCGCCGGAGCACGCCTCGCAGCGGCCGCCCTTGACGTTGAACGAGAAGCGACCGGGCTGGTAGCCCCGCACCTTCGCCTCGGTGGTGGCGGCGAACAGCTTGCGGATGTGGTCGAACACGCCGGTGTAGGTGGCCGGGTTCGACCGCGGCGTCCGCCCGATCGGCGACTGGTCCACCCCGACGACCTTGTCGACGTGCTCGAGTCCGGCCACCCGGGTGTGCCGCCCCGGCACCATCCGGGCGCCGTTGATCCGGTTTGCCAGCACCGCGTACAGGATGTCGTTGACCAGGGTGGACTTGCCCGACCCGGAGACGCCGGTGACGGCGACCAGGGTCCCGAGCGGGAAGTCGACGGTGACGTTCCGCAGGTTGTGCTCGCGCGCCGACACCACGGTCAGCTTGCGCTTGGGGTCGACGGGCCGCCGGGTCAGCGGTGTGGCGATCTCCCGCCGCCCCGACACGAAGGCGCCGGTGATGGACTCCTCGCTGGCAGCCAGCTCCTCGACGGTGCCCGAGACGACCACCTTGCCACCGTGCTCGCCGGCGCCGGGGCCGATGTCGACCACCCAGTCCGCGGTGCGGATGGTGTCCTCGTCGTGCTCGACGACGATCAGGGTGTTCCCGAGGTCCCGCAGCCTGGTCAGGGTCTGGATCAGCCGGTGGTTGTCCCGCTGGTGCAGGCCGATCGACGGCTCGTCGAGCACGTACAGCACGCCCACCAGCCCGGACCCGATCTGGGTCGCCAGCCGGATGCGCTGCGCCTCGCCGCCGGACAGCGTGGCCGCGGCCCGGGCCAGCGACAGGTAGTCGAGGCCGACGTCCAGCAGGAAGCCGAGCCGGGCGCCGACCTCCTTCAGGACCCGCTCGGCGATCATCCGGTCCCGCTCGGACAGCGCCAGCCCGTCGAACGCCTCGACCGCCTCGCGGATCGACAGCATCGCGAAGTCGCTGATGTTCATCGGACCGCGGCTGCGGTGGTCGATCGTGACGGCCAGGATCTCGGGCTTGAGCCGGGTGCCCTTGCACACCGGGCACGGCACCTCGCGCATGTAGCCCTCGTACTTCTCGCGGGCCACGTCGGAGTCGGTCTGCGAGACGCGCCGCTCGAGGAACGGGATGACGCCCTCGAAGTCGGCGTAGTAGGAGCGCTGCCGCCCGTACCGGTTGCGGTACGTGACGTGCACCTGGTCCTTGGTGCCGCCCAGCACGGCCTTGCGGGCCGACGCCGCGAGCTCGTCCCACGGGGTGTCCACGGAGAACCCGAGCACGTCGCCCAGTCCGCGCAGCAGTCGCAGGAAGTACTCGGCCGTCTGTCCCCCGGACCACGGCTGGATGGCTCCCTCGGCCAGCGACAGCGCACCGTCCGGGACGACGAGGTCCGGGTCGACCTCCATCCGGATGCCCAGACCGGTGCACTCCGGGCACGCGCCGAACGGCGAGTTGAACGAGAACGCCCGCGGCTCCAGCTCGTCCAGGCTGAGCGGGTGGTCGTTCGGGCAGGCCAACCGCTCGGAGAAGCGCCGCTCGCGCTGCGGATCGCCCTCCTCGAGGTCGACGAGGTCGAGGAGCAGCACCCCGTCAGCCAGCCCGAGCGCCGTCTCGACCGAGTCGGTGATCCGCTGCTTGGCCGTCGCCCGGCTGACCAGCCGGTCCACGACGACCTCGATGGAGTGCTTCTCCTGCTTCTTCAACGCCGGCGGGTCCGCGAGGGAGTGCACGACGCCGTCGATCCGAGCGCGGGAGTACCCCTTGGCCTGCAGGTCGGCCAGGAGGTCGACGTATTCGCCCTTGCGCTCCCGGATGACCGGGGCGAGCACCTGGAAGCGGGTGCCCTCGGGCATCTCCAGCACCCGGTCGACGATCTGCTGCGGCGTCTGCTTCGTGATGGGCTCGCCGCAGACCGGACAGTGCGGGTGCCCGATCCGGGCGAACAGCAGGCGCAGGTAGTCGTAGATCTCGGTGATCGTGCCGACCGTCGACCGCGGGTTCCGCGAGGTCGACTTCTGGTCGATCGAGACGGCCGGCGACAGGCCCTCGATGAAGTCGACGTCCGGCTTGTCCATCTGACCGAGGAACTGGCGGGCATACGACGACAGCGACTCGACGTAGCGGCGCTGGCCCTCGGCGAAGATGGTGTCGAACGCCAGCGACGACTTGCCCGAGCCGGACAGTCCGGTGAACACGATCATCGAATCGCGCGGCAGGCTGAGGTCCACGTTGCGCAGGTTGTGCTCGCGGGCGCCACGCACGATCAGGTGTTCGGTCACGATGACCCATGCTAGGCGGGTGCCCCGACACCGGGCATCGCCGCAGGTCGGGGTGGCCGACCCGGGACCGGGCGGCGGAGCGGGCGGTTACCGGCCCGTCCGGGGTCGCAGCCGCGTGTTCCGCGGCGTGCGCCATCATCGTGGCGTGCACCCGACCGACCCCGCCTCCTCGTCACCCTCCACCGCGGACCGCGGGACGGCGGAGGGACCGGAGCCGGTGGCGTGGGCGCTGTGCGGCTACGGGTCGGGCGGTCGCGTCTTCCACGCCCCGCTGCTGGCGTCCGCGCCTGCGATCCGCTTCGCGGCCGTGGTGACGTCCGACGCCGGACGGCAGCAGCAGGCGCGGGCGGACCACCCCGGCGTGGCGACCGTCCCGTCGCTGGAGGAACTGCCCGCGCTGGGCGTCCGCGGCGTCACCGTGACGACTCCGCCGGCCACCCACACCGATCTCGCGCACCGGGCGCTCGACCTCGGGCTCGCGGTGGTGGTCGACAAGCCGTTCGCCCTGACTGCGGCAGCCGCGGCGGAACTGGTGGAGCACGCCCGCCGGGTGGGCGGGGTGCTGACCGTCTACCAGAACCGGCGCTGGGACAGCGACCTCCTGACCGTCCGGCGGCTGCTGGCCGACGGCGCGCTGGGCACGGTGCACCGGTTCACGTCGCGCATCGACCGCTTCCGACCGGTGAAGCCCGGCTGGGGGTCCGCCGGACCCGAGCAGGGTGGCGGCACGTT
Organism: Nakamurella endophytica; assembly: GCF_014646215.1. Classification (GTDB taxonomy): domain Bacteria; phylum Actinomycetota; class Actinomycetes; order Mycobacteriales; family Nakamurellaceae; genus Nakamurella; species Nakamurella endophytica. The sequence continues at coordinate 123,217 of NZ_BMNA01000002.1, read as the reverse complement.
GCTGGACCTCGGTCCGCACCTGGTCGACCAGGCCCTGCACCTGTTCGGTCCAGCCCGGTCGGTGTACGCCGAGTTGGGCACGGTCCGGGCCGGCGCGGCGGCGGAGGACGACATCGTGCTGCACGTGCTGCACCGCGACGGCGTCCGGTCCGTGCTGGTCGCCGGCATGGCCTCGGCCGCTGCGGGCCCGCGGTTCCAGGTGAACGGGGACGCCGGCGGTTACCTGGTGCACGGCTTCGACGTCCAGGAGCAGCAGCTCAAGGACGGCGGCTCCCCAGCGTCGCTGGGTGCGGAGTGGGGCGTCGAACCGCCGTCCGCCTGGGGGACGCTGACCACCGCGGACGGCAGCCGCCCGGTGCCGTCCGAACGTGGTCGGTGGGACGTGTTCTACCCGGCGGTCGCCGCGGCCGTCTCAGGCCGAGGCGCGGTCCCGGTGGATCCCCGCGACGCCGTCGCCACTGCCGAGGTGCTCGACGCGGCGCGCGAGTCGGCTCGCACCGGCCGCCTGGTGCCCGTCACCGGGACCGACGCCGCCGGCTGACCGGTCGCGCCGATGGTCCGGCCGTGCTGCCGGAAGTGCCAGGGGCCACCCCGCGACCACCGGCATCGCCGTTTGCGAGGCGCCGGTGGTCCGGCCGGCCGGTCCGAGGTACCGCTCGCCGGGCAGCCCGGCTCTGGTTGGATCCGTCGGGTGAGTGCGTACACGGGCCACGTCGATCCCCGCGGCGAAGCGGCCACCCGGACCCTGCCCGCGGTGACCATCACGAAGATGTCCGTCGGGCCGATGGACAACAACACCTACCTGCTGGTCTGCCGGACCACCGGCGACGCGCTGCTGATCGACGCCGCGGCCGACGCCGACCGGATCGCCGACCTGCTCGGGGCCGGGGCCGACCGGCCGCGACTGCGCAGCATCGTCACGACGCACCGGCACCAGGACCACTGGCAGGCGCTGGGCGCCATCGCCGGGCAGACCGGCGCAAACCTGTACGCCGGCGCCGAGGACGCGGGTGAGCTACCGGTGCCGACCGACGTGCCGCTGGAGCAGGGCGACACGGTGCCGCTGGGCGACAGCTCGCTGGAGGTCGTCAAGCTCCGCGGGCACACGCCCGGGTCGGTGGCCCTGCTGTACCGGGATCCGGGTGGCGACCCGCACCTGTTCACCGGCGATTCGCTGTTTCCCGGCGGTCCCGGCCGCACCACCTCGCCGGCCGACTTCGGCAGCCTGATGGACGACCTGGAGAGCCGGGTCTTCGACGTCCTCCCGGACACCACCTGGGTGTATCCGGGGCACGGCGACGACACCACGGTCGGCCGGGAACGGCCGCACCTGACCGAGTGGCGCGCGCGGGGCTGGTGACCCGGCGCGCCACCCGGCCGGCGATCAGACCATCGCGGCGGAGTGCTCGCCCTGCGGCAGGTCCGCCCGACCGGCGTTGATCAGCAGCAGCGACGCCACCGCTGCCACGACGAAGAGCGCGGAGCCCCACCAGAACGCCATGCCGTACCCGTGGACGTTGGCCGCGCCCCAGGTCGGCAAGAGCTGCAGCACCGACGGATCGGACGGCTGGACACCCTCGGCCAGCGCACCGAGCTGCGGCACCGCGGCACCGGCCTGGGCCGCGGTCACCCCTGTCGGCAGGTGACCGAAGAAGTAGCTGGTGGTGGCGTTCGCCGCGACGGTGGACAGCAGCGCCGTGCCCAGCGAGCCACCGATCTGCTGCGTCGTGTTGACCATCGCGCTGGCCACGCCCGCGTCCGCCGGGGAGACGCCCACCAGGGCGACGTTCGTCGTCGACATGAAGATGAAGCCCATGCCGACCGAGATCACCAGCTCGGCCGGGAACACCTTGCCCCAGTAGGTGCTGCCGGCCTCGATGGTGCCCAGCCAGGCCAGGCCCAGGGTGCCCAGCACCAGACCGACGGGGATCATCACCCGGGCGCCGACCCGCAGCACCAGCTGCGAGCCGACGCCGGCGCCGATCACCACGCCGAGGCTGAACGGCAGGAACGCGACACCGGCCTTGATCGGCGAGAACTGCAGCGTGCCCTGCACGAAGTAGGTCAGGAACAGGAACATGCCGAACAGGCCCGTACCGACGAACAGGCCGACGATGTAGGCGCCCGCGCGGTTGCGGTTGCGGATGATCCGCAGCGGCATGAGCGGCGACGAGCTGCGCGACTCGACCAGGACGAACAGCGCCAGCAGCAGGACGCCGCCGACCAGCCAACCCCAGGTCTGCACCGAGCCCCAGGTGTGCAGCGGCGCCCGGGTGAAGCCCCAGACGACGGAGGCCAGTCCGGCCGTCGCCAGCAGCGCGCCCGCCACGTCGTAGTTGTCGCCGGTGGGGGCCTTGGACTCGCGCAGGATCGGCAGGGCGGCCAACAGGGCCACCGCGGCGATGGGGATGTTGACGAATAGGCACCAGCGCCAGTCGACGTAGGACGTCAGGATGCCGCCCAGCAGCAGACCGATCGCCGATCCACCGCCGGCGATGGCGCCGAACACGGCGAACGCCCGTGCGCGCTCGCGGGCCTCGATGAAGGTCACGGTGATCAGGGCCAGGGCCGCCGGGGCCATGATCGCGCCGAAGACGCCCTGCAGGGCGCGGGCGGCGAACAGCATCCACGGCTCCTGCGCGGCACCGCCGACCGCCGACGCGATGGCGAAGCCGCACAGCGCCACGATCAGCATCCGCTTGCGGCCCACCCAGTCGGCGATGCGACCGCCGAGCAGCAGCAGCGAGCCGAACGGCAGCGCGTAGGCGGTGATCAGCCACTGCCGGTCGTTCGGTGCGATGTGCAACGCCGCGCTCGCGTGCGGCAGCGCGATGTTCACGATGGTGGCGTCGAGCACGACCATGAGCTGGCTGACGGCGATCACCGCCAGCGCCCACCAGCGCTTGGGGTCGAGGTGGTGCTGGAACTCGCCGTCCGGCTCGCCGGTGGGCGCCGGGCCCGCCCCCGGGGAGGTCTTCTGCAGCGGTTCGGACATGGGTTGTCTGCCCTTCGTCGGAGTCGCCGGAAGTATGTCCGACCCCCCCGACAGTCCCCGAGCGATTTCACCGTGGGCGGACCAGGACCAGGGAAGGATCAGGGTCACCCTGACCGGGATCCCGACCCACCCGGACGCCGCCCGTCGCGACCGCCGTCCGGGTGGGAACGCCGTCAGGCGGCGGGCTGCGCCACCCCGCCCCCCTCGACCGGCAGGTACCTCGACCACCACTCGAGGATGGCGGCGAAGCGCTGCAGGCGGTGGCGTGGCCGGCCCGACCTGGACAGTTCGTGCCCCTCCCCGGGGAACAGCAGCATCTCGGTCTCCGCCCCGCGGAGCTTGAGGGCCGTGTAGAGGCGCTGCGCCTGCTCCACCGGGCAGCGCCAGTCCTGCTCCGAGTGGATGATCAACAACGGGATGCGGATGTCGTCGGCGTGCGCCAGCGGGCTGATCTCCCACAGCGTCTCGCGGTCGTCGCCGACGTACGCGGACGCGAAGAAGTAACCGATGTCACTGGACCCCCGGAAGGAGTCCCAGGCGTTCACGGCCCGCTCGCTGATGCCGGCGACGAACCGCTCGGGCGCGTGCGAGGCGAGCCAGGACGTCATGAAGCCGCCGTAGGAGCCGCCCATCACCCCGACGCGCCGACCGTCGCACTCCGGGAGCTCCAGTGCCGCGTCCAGCAGCGCGAGCACGTCGGCCACGTCCACCGTGCCGAACCTGCGGACGGCCGCCCGCCCGTGGTCCTGCCCGTACCCGGCCGATCCCCGGGGGTTCGGCAGTACCACCGCGTAGCCGGCGCCCGCGTAGACCTGTGCCTCGTCGAACAGTCCCCAGCCGTACGCGGCGTGCGGACCACCGTGCACGTCCAACAGCACCGGGTGCGGTCCGGGTCCCGGCGGCAGGACCAGGAAGCCGTGCACCGGGTAGCCGTCGGACGACGTCGCGGTCAGCTCGACGTGCCGGGCGAGTCCCGCCTCGCGCAGCGGTGCCGCGACGTCGGTGACAGCGGTGCCGGGGGTGGCGGACTCCGGCCCTCCCGGGGTGGCGGACGACGGCGGGCCGAGCCGCACCAGTTCCCCGGGCGTCCCCGGGTCGGAGACGACGGCGACGACGTGCTCGCCGGCGGCCGCGAAGCCCTTGACCACCCGGGCGCCGCCGACCAGCAGCGGCAGGTCGCCGAGCCGGACGTCGCGGGCGTCGAGCGGCACGGCGGCGAGGGTGCTCGCCCCGCGGTCCAGGACCGCGACCAGGACCCGGTCGCCGGACACCACCGGGTTCCCGGCGGCGGCGTCCACGTCCACGGTCTCCTCGTCGGTCATCCGCCGCGGCGGCCCACCGGCCGCGGGCGCCGCCCACAACGAGGTGTTGCGCCCGTTCCAGTCCTGGTCCGGGAACGCGGCGCCCAGGTAGTAGACGGTGTCACCGTCGACGACGAGCCGCTGCGCGCTGCCGCCGGGACGGACGACCACCTGGGGTGCCGCCGGCCGGTCGGCCGCCGACGGCACGTCGACCCGGACGATCTCGTCGTCGATCCGGTCCGGTCCGGAGGCCCGGGCGTAGAGCACGGCCGTACCGTCGGCCGTCCAGGCCGGGTGGCGGGCGCCCGCCGGCTCGTCGGTCAGGCGGACGGCATCGGCACCGGCACCGGTCCCGAGGTCCTGGACGAACACCTGGTCGGGGCGGTCCAGCACGAAGCCCTTGCCGTCGGACCGGTAGGCCAGCCGGTCGATCCGGCGCGGTCGCTCGCCGTCGGCAGGGACGTCGTCGTCCGTGCCGTAGCGGCCGGGCTCCGGGACGGCGGCGAGATACACGATCCGGGTGCCGTCGGGCGAGAACGTGGCCGGCCCCGCGCCCAGCGGGTGCTCGGCCAGCGCACGGGGCTCACCGCCGTCGACGGGACACTCGAACAGCTGCGGCCGCCCGGTGCCCGTGCGGCGGAGGAACACCATGCGACGCCCGTCCGGGGACAGCACGGGCGCGGAGTCCTGGTCACCCGCGGTGAACCGGTCCGGCTCCGACGCGGCGCCCGCCGACGGGGCGATCCGCACGATCTCGCTGTGGTAGTGGTCCTGGTCGGCGTCAGGGCGGGCGGCGGCGACCATGACGGTGCCGTCCGGGCCGACCGCCGGGGTGGCCAGCGTGGTCCAGCGCTCGATGTCCTCGGGATGCATCCGGCGACGGTAACCACTGGTCGTCCGCCGGCAGCGGTGAGCCCCGCCCGACGGCCGGAGCGCGCACGCCCCGGGTCTGTCGTGGGCCTGTGGCACTGTGAGTGCATGGCGCCCCTGACGACCGATCGAGCTGGCCGCACGGCGGCCGGGAGTGATCGGCAGCGGTGAGGCACTGGTTCCGAGCCCTGCTCGCGGGCCCGCGGCGCAAGGCGGTCGCCGCAGCGCTCGCCGTCGTGGTCGTCGCTGCGCTGGTCTGGGCGGTGTGGCCGGCCTCGGCGGCACCCGCCATCCGCACGGAGGACGAACGGATCACCGTGGCGGGCGGTCCGCGTGTCACCGGCGACGTGGAGCTGGACGCGACGCTGTACCTGCCCGCTCGACTACCGGCACCGGCCGTGATCGTGGCCCACGGCTTCGGCGGCTCCAAGGCGTCCGTCGCGGCGGACGCCCGCGACTTCGCGAGCCAGGGGTTCGTGGCGCTGGCCTACTCGGCGCGCGGGTTCGGGGCGTCCACGGGCCAGATCGGCCTCGACTCGCTGGACTACGAGATCCCGGACGCCCGGGCGCTGGTCGACTGGTTGTCCCGACGCCCCGAGGTCGTGCAGGACTCGCCCGGCGACCCGCGGGTCGGCGTCACCGGCGCCTCCTACGGAGGCGCGCTGGCGCTGATGCTCGCCGGCACGGACCGTCGGGTGGACGCCGCCGTACCGGTGATCACCTGGAACGACCTGCAGCAGGCGTTGTTCCCGAACCGCGCCGAGAGCGGCGGCGGGTCCGAGCCGGCCACGCCGGCCGGAGCGGTCGCCGGTGGCGACGGCGTCTTCAAGAAGGCGTGGGCGGCCGCCCTGGTGGCGTCCGTGGCATCCGGTGCCGGCCTCGCCGGCGCCGCGGGAACCGCGCCGACCGACAACGGCGACAGCGGATTCGGCCGCGGCGGCGGGTCGTCGACGTCGTCCACAGCACCGGCCGCCGACCCCGGCGACGCGGGGACCACGCCGGCCACGGGCACGTCCGGTCCGGCGGGCACGGCCCCGCCGTCCGCCGGCGGAGCCGCGACGGGCACCTCCGGGGGTGCCGCGGCTGCCGTCGCCGCCGGATGCGGCCGGCTGATGCCCACGTTGTGCGCCGCCTACGCCCAGGCGGCGCAGACGGGCAGGCTCACGCCGGCGCTGGCCGCGCTGCTGGCCAGGTCGAGCCCCAAGGCGGTGGTCGGCGACATCACGGCTCCCACCCTGCTCGTCCAGGGCGAGCGCGACACCCTGTTCGGTCTCGACCAGGCCGACGCCAATGCCCGCGCGATCGCCGGGAACGGCGCGACCGTGGCCATGACCTGGTACGACGGCGGGCACGACGGCGGCAGCCCGGACCAGGTCACTCGCAACCGGATCAGCGGCTGGTTCCAGCACTACCTGTCCGGGGCGGCGGCGATCCCGTCCGACGCCTTCGTCTACAGCGTCCAGGGACCGCTCGGCGACAACGGCCGGGCACGGACCCGCACGTTGCAGGCCGGGGACTACCCCGGGCTCGACGGCGCCGCCGCGGTCACCCGGCGCGCCGTCGCACTGACCGGCGCGACGCAGACCGTGGTGAACCCGCCGGGCGGCTCGCCGGCCGGCATCTCGTCCCTGCCCGTTCTGTCCGGGCTCGGCGGAACGGCACTGTCGACGCTCGCCGGAGGACTGCCCGGACAGACGGCCCGCTTCCGCTCCGCGCCCTTGTCGGCGTTGACGGTCCTCGCCGGCACTCCGCGCGTGACGATCCAGCTGTCCGCGCTGCCGACGGCGCCGCTGTCCGGTGCGTCCGGCACCGGCGACGAGGCGGTCCTCTTCGCCTCGCTCAGCAAGGTCACCGCGACGGGGGCCACCACGCTGGCCGGCAACGCGGTGGCACCGGTGCGGGTCGCCGTGCCCGCGGACGGCCGGCCGCACGAGGTCACCATCGACCTGCCGAGCGTCGCCTTCCAGGTCGAGGCCGGGTCGCGACTGCAGGTGGGACTGTCGACCACCGACCAGGGCTTCGCCGGCCCGACCGCCCCGGCCGCCTACCGGATCGCGCTGGGCGGCGACGGTTCCGTCAGCCTCCCCGAGGTCGGTGGTGTCCGGGTGTCCGGTGGCGACGTGCCGGTCGCCACCCTCGTCGGCCTCGTCGTGCTGGCCGCTGCTCTGCTCGCCGGTCTCGTGCTGGCCGGCCGGGTCCGCCGGCGCCGCACCGCCGGCGTCGCACCGTCCCGGACGCCGGCGCCGACCGGGACGCCGGCGGGGACCGGCACGCCGGCGCCGATCACTCCGACCGGCACGACCGGAGCCAACGGGACCACCGGACCTTTCAGGCCGTCCACGCCGGCGTCCCAGGACGCCGACGGGCACCCGGCCGGTGCGTCTCCCGCGCCGCTGCTCATCCGGGGCCTCCGCAAGTCCTACCCGGGGGGTGTCACCGCGGTCACCGACGTGGGTTTCCGGGTGGAACCCGGCCAGGTCCTGGGGTTGCTCGGCCCGAACGGCGCCGGGAAGACCACCACGCTGCGCATGGTCATGGGACTGATCACCCCGACGGCCGGCGAGATCCTGGTGTTCGGCCGGCCGGTCCGGCCGGGAGCCGAGATCCTGTCGAGGATCGGCAGCTTCGTGGAGGGTTCGGGGTTCCTGCCGCACCTGTCGGGTCGGGTCAACCTCGACCTGTACTGGCGGGCCACCGGCCGCCCCCGCGAGGACGCCCATCTCGAGCAGGCGCTCGAGATCGCCGGCTTGGGGACCGCGGTCGACCGGCGGGTGAAGACGTACTCACAGGGCATGCGCCAGCGACTCGCGATCGCCCAGGCCATGCTCGGCTTCCCGGACCTGCTCATCCTCGACGAGCCCACCAACGGCTTGGATCCGCCGCAGATCCACGCCATGCGGGAGGTCCTGCGCCGGTACGCCGCCACCGGGCGCACCGTCGTGGTCTCCAGCCACCTGCTGTCCGAGGTCGAGCAGACCTGCAGCCATGTGGTCGTGATCAACCGCGGGCGCACGATCGCCGCCGGCACCGTCACCGAGCTGGTGTCGGCCTCCGGCGACACCGTCTTCACCGTCGACGACGTACCGGCCGCCGCCCGCGTGCTGCGCGACCTCGACGGAGTCGGCGCCGTCGTCGACGACCGCATCGGGCAGGCCCCGTCGGAGGTCGCGACGGCAGCCGACGCGTCCGGATCCCTGCGCGTGGACCTCGACCGGTGCCCGCCGGACGTGGCCGTGGCGGCGCTGGTCCGCGCCGGCATCGCCGTGCGCTCCGTCGCGCCCCGCAACCGGCTCGAGGACGTCTTCCTGGAACTGGTCGGCGCCGCCGGGCCGGAGGTGCCCGCGGACACCCGGACCGGATCCGAGCCGGTCGGCGCCGGACGAGGGGCACCGTGACGCCGGCGACCGCACGCCCGCAGGTACTCAGCGAGGAGGGACGCGCGTGACCGCAGCCCACGATCGGTCCGCCGAGGCCGCGGCCCACGCGTTGGCCTCCCTCGGCCCGCCGGTCGACGCCACGGCTTCCGGGGTACCGCACGGGTTCCGGCCGGGCCGGACGCTGCCCGTCCGCGTCGAGGTGGCGCGCCAGCTCCGCCGGCGGCGCACCCAGCTGTCGCTGGGCTTCATGGTGGCGCTGCCGGTGATCCTGTGGTTGGCGTTCTCGTTCGGGTCCGACGACAACGGGTCCCGCAGCTCGTTCGTCGACCTCGCCCAGGGCGGCGCGGCGAACTTCGCGCTCGTCTGCCTGTTCTTCTCGACGAGCTTCCTGCTCATCGTCGTCATCAGCCTGTTCTTCGGCGACACCGTGGCGTCGGAGGCGTCGTGGTCGTCGCTGCGCTACCTGCTGGCCATGCCGGTGCCGCGGCTGCGGCTGCTGCGACAGAAGGTCGTGGTCGCGGCGTTGCTGTCCTTCGTGGCGCTGGTCCTGCTGACCGCGACCGGCTGGGTGGTGGGCGCGCTCGCCTACGGCACCGGGCCGCTCACCACCCCCATCGGCGACCAGTTCACGCCGGGCACCGCGGTCGTCCGGTTGTCCGTCGTGGTGGCCTATGTCGCGGTGCAGCTCACCTGGGTCGCCGGGTTGGCGTTCCTGCTCAGCGTGACCACGGACGCGCCGCTCGGCGCGGTGGGCGGCGCCGTGCTGCTGTCCATCGTGTCGCAGATCCTCGACCAGATCTCGGCGCTCGGCACGCTGCGGAACTGGCTTCCCACGCACTACTCGCTGGCGTGGACCGGCGCCGTCGTGCAGCCGATCCGGTGGGACGACATGGTCCGCGGCGCCTTCTCCGGCCTGGCCTACGCCGCAATCTTCTTCACGCTGGCGGCGCTGCGCTTCCGGCGCAAGGACATCACCAGCTGACACCTCGACCGCCGGACGAGACGGTGGTGTCCGGCTCCGCGCGCGCCGCCCGGCGCCGCGGTGATCCAAGCGTCGCGGCGCCCGGGCGTCGGGATGCTCAGGCGTCGGGGTGCTCAGGCGTCAGGTGCCGCAGCCTGACCGTGCTGGAGCGTCGCGGTGGCGCAGCGCCGGGAGTAACCGGGCACCGCGGTACAGGAGCGTCGCGGTACAGGAGCGTCGCGGTGCTGAAGCGTCGCGGTACTGAAGCGTCGCGGTGCTGAAGCGTCACGGTGCCGCAGCGCCGGCAGTAACCGGAGCACCGCGGTAGCGGAGCGCCCGCGGCATCCCGGCGCGGTACGGGCGTCCGAGGACTCAGGGCACTCAGGTCACCGCGGCAACGGAATCGCCACCTGCGGAGGGTGAAGACCTCGGACTGCCGGCATCTCGGAGAGTCCAGGCGCCGACATGACCGAGGTGTCGGGCGCCGGCATTACCGGGGCGCCGGCATCACCGGGGCGCCGGCATCGGGGTGTCGGCGCCCCGGCACCGAGGTGCCGAGACGCCCCGGTCACCACAGCGCCGGGTGACCGGGACGGCGAGGACGGGCCGCCGCCGCAACGTCGGTCACTGCACGCAGAACTCGTTGCCCTCCGGGTCGGTCATCACCATCCAGCGCTCGCCCCAGTCCCCGGTGCGCTCCTGCACCACGGCCGCGCCGGCGCCGATCAGCCGCTCGACGTGCTGCATCACCCGTTCCCAACGCTGCTGGGGGTCGCTGATGCCCCGTCCCACACCGACGTCCAGGTGCAGCCGGTTCTTGACCTGCTTGTGCTCGGGCACCTTCTGGAAGAAGATCCGCGGCCCCGGGCCGTGCAGCGGCACGATGGCGCTGGCGTCGTCCCACCGCTCCTCGGGCAGGCCGGAGGCCCGCAAGGCCTCTTCCCACGTCTGGAAGCCGGGCGGCGGGTCGTCCAGCCGGTAGCCGAGGGCCACGCTCCAGAAACCGGCGAGCAGCGCGGGGCTGCCCGCGTCCACCACCACCTGCAGGCTCACGGTCTCGGTCACGGCGACTCCTGTGTCCTCGGGCCGGCCGGGCGGGCCGACGGGGTTCGGTCAGCGGACGGCCGGGCGGCCGACGGCCTCAGCGACTGTGCGGGGCGAGGGGCCGCCGAGGCGATCCCGCCCGGCCGGCCGACCGGGCGGGTCGCCAGGCATCGATCAGCGCGCCGCCACCGTGACACCGGTGGCGTCCATGCCGCGGATCTCCTTCTTCAGCTCGGCGATCTCGTCGCGCAACCGGCCGGCCAGCTCGAACTGCAGCTCGCGTGCCGCGGCCATCATCTGGTCCGTCAGCTGCTGCACCAGGTCGGCCATCTCGGATCGGGCCATACCCGCGGTGGAGTGCCCGACGTAGACGCCGGAGCTGCTGCCGCCACCCTTCTCACCGGTGGCCTTGCGCCCGCGGGAGGCGTTGCGGCCGGAACCGCCGATCGGCACCCGGCTCCCGTCCACGGACTCCTCGGCCTCGGCGTACACCCGCTCCAGGATGTCGTTGATCTTCTTGCGGAGCGGTTGCGGGTCGATCCCGTGCTCGAGGTTGTAGGCCTGCTGCTTGTCGCGCCGCCGGTTGGTCTCGTCGATCGCCCCGGCCATCGACGGGGTGATCTTGTCCGCGTACATGTGCACCTGGCCGTTGACGTTCCGCGCGGCGCGGCCGATCGTCTGGATCAACGACGTGCCGGAGCGTAGGAAGCCCTCCTTGTCCGCGTCGAGGATCGCCACCAGCGACACCTCCGGCAGGTCCAGGCCCTCCCGGAGCAGGTTGATGCCGACCAGGACGTCGTACTCGCCCAGCCGCAGCTCCCGCAGCAGCTCCACCCGGCGCAGCGTGTCGACCTCGGAGTGCAGGTACCGGACCCGGATGCCCAGTTCGAGCAGGTAGTCGGTGAGGTCCTCCGACATCTTCTTCGTCAGCGTCGTCACCAGCACGCGCTCGTCGCGCTCGGCCCGGGCTCGGATCTCGCCGACCAGGTCGTCGATCTGACCGGTGGTCGGCTTGATGACGACCTCCGGGTCGACCAGGCCGGTCGGCCGGATCACCTGCTCCACGAACTCGCCCTGGCTGCGGGTCAGCTCGTAGGTGCCGGGGGTCGCCGACAGGTACACGGTCTGACCGATGCGGTCGGCGAACTCCTCCCAGGTCAACGGCCGGTTGTCCATCGCCGACGGCAGCCGGAACCCGTGCTCGACGAGCACCCGCTTGCGCGAGGCGTCACCCTCGTACATGGCGCCGATCTGCGGCACCGTGACGTGCGACTCGTCGATGACGAGCAGGAAGTCCTCGGGGAAGTAGTCGATCAGCGTCGCCGGCGCGGAACCCGCCGGGCGGCCGTCGATGTGCCGCGAGTAGTTCTCGATGCCGGAGCAGAAGCCGACCTGACGCATCATCTCGATGTCGTAGGTCGTCCGCATCCGCAGCCGCTGCGCCTCCAGCAGGTTGCCCTGCCGCTCCAGCTCGGCCAGTCGCTGGGCGAGTTCGGCCTCGATGCCGGCGATGGCCTTCTCCATCCGCGCGGGCCCGGCGACGTAGTGCGTCGCGGGGAAGATCCGCAGCTCGGTGACCTCGCGGACGATGTCTCCCGTCAGCGGATGCAGGTAGTACAGCCGCTCCACCTCGTCGCCGAAGAACTCGATCCGGACGGCCAGCTCCTCGTACGCCGGGATGATCTCGACCGTGTCGCCGCGCACCCGGAACGATCCGCGGGTGAACGCCACGTCGTTGCGCGAGTACTGGATCTCGACGAGCGCCCGCAGCAGCGCATCCCGGTCGAGCGACTGGCCCACGGCCACCGGCAGCGAACGGTCCAGGTAGGACTGCGGCGTGCCGAGGCCGTAGATGCAGGACACCGACGCGACGACGATGACATCGCGGCGGGACAGCAGCGACATGGTCGCCGAGTGCCGGAGGCGCTCGACGTCGGAGTTGATCGACGAGTCCTTCTCGATGTAGGTGTCCGTCTGCGGGACGTACGCCTCCGGTTGGTAGTAGTCGTAGTACGAGACGAAGTACTCGACCGCATTGTGCGGGAACAGCTCCCGGAGTTCGTTGGCCAGCTGCGCGGCGAGCGTCTTGTTCGGCGCCATGACCAGCGTCGGCCGCTGTATCCGCTCGATGAGCCAGGCCGTCGTGGCCGACTTGCCGGTGCCGGTGGCGCCCAGCAGCACGACGTCCTTCTCGCCCGTCCGGAGCCGGCGTTCGAGCTGCTCGATCGCCTCCGGCTGGTCCCCGGACGGCCGGTACGGGCTGACCACCTGGAACCGACCCTCGGAGCGGGGGATGTCGCCGACCGGACGGTGCTCGGAGACGGCGAGGACGGGGTGCTCGGTCGCGAATGCCACGTACCACAAGGTACGCGGCACCCCCGACAACGACCCTGACGTGCGACAACGGCAGCCGCGACCCGGGACCCGGGACCCGGGATTCGGGCCCCACGGCGCGGGACTGAGCGTCAGCCGGCGGGATGCCAGCCCGTGCGCCGCGCCCACGCCAGTCCGCGCCGGTACGCCTCCGCCATCCAGGGCTCCTTGGCCTCGGCGTATCCGGCGGCGGTGCGGTCGGCTGCGTGGTCGACCGCCGCCCACCGCTTGACCGCCAGGTACTCGGCCGCCGCCTCGGGATCGGCGCGCAGCCAGGCCGGGAAGAGCAGCGCCCAGCGCCAGCCGGGACTGTCTCTCACCCTCACGTGGAGGTTGACGGTACGGCCCGGATCGGCGTTGGCGTGCAGCCGCTTGTCCCACAGCGCCGGTTCGTCGGCCGGCGGGTGCGGCGTGTCCCTCCACCGGCCCGGAACCCGGGGGAAGCCGGCGTCCCGCAGCGCGTCCGACCATTGGTCGGCCTGCGCGAGGTCGTCCACAGCGAGCTGCAGGTCGACGACGTCCTTGGCCGGCATCCCCGGCACGGCCGTGGACCCGATGTGGTCGACTCGGCCACCCCCGGTCGCCCGGGAGACCCGGGCGGCCAGCCGGGCCGCCGCCTCCGGCCAGCCCGGATCGGCCGGCACGAGGACGGGGCCGCCGCGTTGCGCGGGATCACCCGCCAGGACGGCGTCCCGGAAGGGCAGGATGCGACCCCTCCAGGTGTCGGCGACGAGCGGTCGGAGGGCCTCCGGGGAGCCGTCGTTGGACCACCACAGGTCGCACAGCCTGGCCCGCGCCCGGTCGTCGATCTGTGCCGCCAGCCGCGCCCGGGCGTCGGACTCGGCCAGCCCACGGCCGACCAGCCGGCGCACCCGCACCTCGTCCGGGGCGTGGACGCCGATCACCAGGTGGAAGGCGGCAGCCGCTGCGACGTCGCGGAGCAGCGGGATGTCGTTGACCACGACGGCCTCGCGCCCGGCCTCGCGGACGACGGCATCGAACGCGGCGCGGACGCGGGGGTGGGTGATGGCCTCGAGCCGGCGGCGCGCCTCCGGGTCGGCGAACACGACCGCGGCGAGCGCAGCCCGGTCCAGCGCGCCGTCCGCGCCGACGACACCCGGTCCGAACGTCCGGACGATCTCGGCCAGCCCGGGTGTCCCCGGAGCCACGACGTCCCGAGCCAGCCGGTCCGAGTCGACGACGGTCGCGCCGAGCTCCGCCAGCATCCGCGAGACGGTGGACTTCCCCGCACCGATGCCACCGGTCACCGCCACCGTGAGCGCCACGACCACCTCCTTCCCCGTGCTCGTGGGCCGTTCGTGTGGGCGCCGACGACACACCGCGCACCTGCGCGACGGCGGCCCCGACCGGACCTAGCGTGACAGCAGCGACCGAGGTGGGGCCGCCCCGGGTGGGGTCGGACGCCGGTCGCACGAGGAGGATCGGTGAGCACGACGTTCGCGACGGCGATCGGGATGGGCCGGCACCGCGCCGGCGGGCCGGGACTGGTCCCGGTCACCATGCTGGTCCAGGTGCGGCGGCGTGGCTGGTTCCGCTCCCTGTTCCGTCCCGCCCGCCACCGCGCTGTGCCGGACCAGGTCACCGGCCCTCTGCGACGCCCGGCTCCGGCGCACGCCCTCTAGGCGCGTCCGGCGGGCCGCGCCTCCGGTGCGGCGGTCGGGCGCCCGGTTCCGCCTGCATCGCGACCGTCCGGCAGGTCCGGGACGAGCCGCCTTTCGGCAGCTGCCGGGCGTCACGTCCGTTGTCTGTCTGCCGGCCCTGACCGGCGGCGGGTGAGCAGGGACGTCCTGCCTCCACGGTTGCGGGTCGGCTGTCCGGGGCCGCGCGCCCTCCGGAGCCGCCATCAAGCGGAGGGTGCCCGCCGACCGTCGCCCGGGCCCGGTCGGCGGCGTGCCGCCGGCGGGCGCAGCCTGCGACCCCCCGCCGCGCCGCCGGCGCGCTCCCCCGGCGCCGACACCGCCCTACTGCCCGTCCGGCTGGACGGGCGGCCGGCCGGCCGTCAGGCGTTCTTCAGGATGCGGGCCAGGACCTGCTCGGCGAGCAGCGGCAGCCCGCTGGTCAGCTTGTCCGCGGATGCCAGCTTGTCGGCCGCGACCACGCTCAGCGTCCAGGTGTCGTACTGCAGGACGATGAGGCCGCCGTCGCGCAGCAGGATCCGGGCCGGGTAGCCACGCACCGTCGCCGCGGACGACGTGGCACCCAGGTCCTCCTCGCTGGACCGGGTCAGCGTGACCTGCTTGGCCGCCGAGGCGGCGTTGTTGTAGGTGGTCAGCAGCACGGTCACCTTGCCGGTCTTGCCGCCGTCGGTGCTGCCGAAGCGGCACCGGGCCTTGCCCGTCACGCCGCGCTCCGGGTCCGCGACGTCCTTGACCCGGACCGACCCGCTGGGCACGGTGGCGCCGAGCGCCTTCTTGATGTCCGACTGGGTGAGCAGCAGCGCGCAGCTCACGCTCAGCGGGTCCACCTTCTCGAACGGCGCCGCGGACGACTTGGTCGTGGAGGGCGCCGTGGTGGTCGCTGCGGTGCGCGTGGCGGTGGTCCTGGTGGCTGCGGTGGTCCCCGCGGTGCCGGTCGCCGATCCGCTCGGCGGCACCACGGTGACCGACCCGCCGGATCCGGCCGTGCCGGTCCCGGTGGCACCCGTCGCGCCGGTGACCGTGTTGGTGAACGTGACCGTCCGAGGGGCGGACGTCGACGAGTTGCAGGCTCCGACGGCGAGGGCGACGGCGAGCATCACGGGAACGATCGAGGTGCGGCGCATGGTTCCACGGTAACCAGCACCGGTGTGGGGAGACCGTTGACCCGCCGTGCCCGACCGGTTCTCCAAGGTCACGATGTGGCGTCGAAACCCTTGCGCCAGGCGAACATCCGCCGGGCGGCGGCCGCTGGACGGCCGGGACCACGGACCGGGAACGGCGACGGGCCGCCCTCCCTGGTGGAAGGGCGGCCCGTCGGTGCCGCTTGTGCCGGCCGGGTCAGCTACCGGCGAGCCGCTCGCGGAGCGCTGCGAGCTGCTCGTCGTTGACCAGCGAGCCGGCGGGCTCGCTGCCGGCCGAGCCGGTGGTCGCTGCGGAACCCGAGGAGTAGTTGCTCGGGCCCGCGGCCTCGGCGTCGGCGGCCTGGGCGCTGGCGATCTGCTTGAGGTGCGCCTCGTACACGGCGTGCGCGTCGGCGTACTGCTTCTCCCACGCCTCGCGCTGCGTGTCGAAGCCCTCGAGCCACTCGCCGGTCGCGACGTCGAAGCCCTCCGGCGGCAGGAAGTTGCCCTGCTCGTCGTAGTGGTCGACCACGCCGTACTGGGCGCGCACCTCGTCGAAGTCCGTCTCCGGGGTGATGCCCTCGTTGGCCTGCTTGAGCGACAGCGAGATCCGCCGGCGCTCCAGGTCGATGTCGATGACCCGGACGAAGATCTCCTCGTCCACGGTGACGACCTGCTCCGGGATCTCCACGTGCCGGCCCGCCAGCTCGGAGATGTGCACCAGGCCCTCGATGCCGTCGTAGACGCGGACGAACGCGCCGAACGGCACCAGCTTGGTGACCTTGCCGGGGACGATCTGGCCGATGGCGTGGGTCCGGGCGAAGTGCCGCCACGGATCCTCCTGCGTCGCCTTCAGCGACAGCGAGACCCGTTCGCGGTCCATGTCGACGTCCAGGACCTCGACGGTGACCTCCTGGCCGACCTCGACGACCTCGCTCGGGTGGTCGATGTGCTTCCAGGACAGCTCGGAGACGTGCACCAGGCCGTCGACGCCGCCCAGGTCCACGAACGCACCGAAGTTGACGATCGAGGACACGACGCCCTTGCGGACCTGACCCTTGGCGAGCTGGTTCAGGAACTCGCTGCGCACCTCGGACTGGGTCTGCTCCAGCCACTGCCGGCGGGACAGCACCACGTTGTTGCGGTTCTTGTCCAGCTCGATGATCTTGGCGTCCAGCTGCCGGCCGACGTAGGGCAGCAGGTCGCGCACGCGGCGCATCTCGACGAGGGAGGCGGGCAGGAAGCCGCGCAGGCCGATGTCCAGGATCAGGCCGCCCTTGACGACCTCGATGACGGTGCCGGAGACGACGCCGTCCTCTTCCTTGATCTTCTCGATCGTGCCCCAGGCTCGCTCGTACTGCGCGCGCTTCTTGGACAGGATCAGACGACCCTCCTTGTCCTCCTTCTGGAGGACCAGGGCCTCGACGTGCTCGCCGAGCTCGACGACCTCGTTGGGGTCGACGTCGTGCTTGATCGACAGCTCGCGGGAGGGGATGACCCCTTCCGTCTTGTAGCCGATGTCCAGCAGGACCTCGTCCCGGTCGACCTTGACGATCGTGCCCTCGACGATGTCGCCATCGTTGAAGTACTTGATCGTCTGGTCGATGGCGGCGAGGAAGTCCTCGGCCGACCCGATGTCGTTGATCGCGACCTGCGGGACGTTCGAGGTGGGGACGGTGGGGGCTGACATGTGGTGGGGTGCTCCGAAGGGTGGACTGGGATCGGTGGGCCGCCGGGCGCGGTCGCGACCAGAGGGGTGCGCCGCGGACTTCACGGCGGCCCGACGACGCGGCGGCATCATGGAGCAGTCGACGTGTGCCGGCTCCCCCGCTGACCCGGCACCCGGTCAGCGGACCCGGGCACGATCGAAGGGCTTGGTGAGTGCGCCTGCTCCATTCCGAGGCAGCACGAACCCACAGCGCTCCGTCCACTCTACCCGCGTCGATCACCCGCGCGCACCCACCGTCCCTGCGCCCCACGTCCCTGCGCCCTGCCGGCCCGGTGCACGATCGACAGGTGACCTCGCTCGGCCCGACGCGGCCCCGGATGATCGGGGCGGACCAGGCCCGCTCCCGTGCGGCGAACCGCCGGTGGTGGGACGCCGACGCCGACGACTACCACGCCGAGCACGGCGCCTTCCTCGGCGACGCGGACTTCGTGTGGTGCCCCGAGAACCTGCGCGAGGCCGACGCCCGGCTGCTCGGTGAGGTCGAGGGCCGGCGGGTGCTCGAGGTCGGCTGCGGGTCCGCCCCCTGCGCGCGCTGGCTGCGCGCCAGGGGCGCCGACGTGGTGGCGTTCGACCTGTCCGCCGGGATGCTGCGGCACGCCCGGGACGCCGCGGACCGGACCGGTGTCGCGGTGCCGCTCGTCCAGGCGGACGTCTGCGAGCTCCCGTTCACCGACGCCGCCTTCGACCTCGCGTTCAGCGCCTTCGGCGCCATCCCGTTCGTCGCCGACTCGGCCGGCGCGCTGCGCGAGGTTGCCCGGGTGTTGCGGCCGGGCGGGCGGTGGGTGTTCTCGGTGACCCACCCGATGCGCTGGATGTTCCCGGACGACCCCGGGCCGCGCGGGCTGACCGTCATCCAGTCCTACTTCGACCGGTCGCCCTACGTGGAGGTGGACCAGGACGGCGTGCCGGCGTACGTCGAGCACCACCGCACGCTGGGCGACCGCGTCCGCGAGCTGCGGGCCGCCGGCTTCGTGCTGGACGACGTCGTGGAACCGGAGTGGCCGGAGGGGTTCGAGGGCCGCTGGGGACAGTGGTCGCCTGAACGCGGCGAGATTTTCCCGGGGACCGCGATCTTCTGCTGCCACCTGCCCGGCTGACACAGCGGTCCGGGGCGCCGCGGGACGGGCGGCCGGACAGCCCCCGCGGGCCCCGGTGCGCAGTCAGCTGTCGGCCGTCGGTCCCGGCGACTCCGGCCCGGCAGCCGTCGGAGCCGCCGTCGGAGCGGCCGTCGGCGCGGCCGTGAGAGCGGCGCCGATGGCCGCCAGATAGGCCTGGCCGCGCGGCGAGAGCCGGTAGCCCACCGGCAGGCTGACGGTCAGGCCCACGGCCTTGAGCCGGCGGATGTCGGCCTTCATCGGCTGCAGGTCCCGGCGCAGCAGTGCCGCCAGCTCCGTCGACACGGTCGCCGGGTGGTCACGGATCCACTCGAGGATCTCCCGGGTCCACGGCCCGGTGCGGCGGCCGCGGTCCAACCGGTCGACGGCGGCGACGAGGGCGGCCATCTCCGCGGGGTCGGCCGGTACCGCGTCGCGCAGCGCCACGCGCGGATCCGGCCCGGCCCAGTGCAGGTCGACCCGGTAGACGGCCCGGCCGGCCCGCCCGGTCAGCCACCGCAGCAACCCGGCCAGGTCCGCCTCGCCGGCGGCGCGGGCGTCGTCGTCCGTCAGCACCGCGGGATCCACCTCGGTCACCCGGTCGAACGCCACGACGCCCGCCGAGGTGAGCTGGCTGCCGCCGGCCCGCACCCGCGGAGCATCCCAGCGCCGGAACGCCGCGGTGACCCGGCCGTCGGCGATCGCCTGCGCCACGGCGGGCGGGATGCGCACCCGTGTCCCTAGTGCGCCGCGTCGTCCCAGCTGCGGCCGACGCCCACGGACACGTCCATGTCGACCGTCAGGGGATAGGCGCCGCCCATCTCCTCGCGCAGCACCGTGGTCAGCGCCTCCTGCTCGCCGGGACCGACCTCGCACACCAGCTCGTCGTGGACCTGCAGCAGCAGCTGCGAGCGGAGCCCCTCCCGGTCCAGCCGGCGCTGCACCCGCAGCATGGCCACCTTGATGATGTCCGCCGCGCTGCCCTGGATGGGCGCGTTGAGCGCCGCACGCTCGGCCAGCTCGCGCCGCTGCCGGTTGTCGCTGGTCAGGTCGGGGAGGTAGCGACGGCGGCCGAGCAGGGTCTGCGTGTAGCCCTCCTGCCGGGCCACGTCGACGGTGCGGCGCAGGTAGTCCCGGATGCCGCCGAAGCGGGCGAAGTACGCCTCCATCTGCTGCCGCGCCTCGTCCACGCTGATCTTCAGCTGGCCCGACAGGCCGAACGCCGACAACCCGTACGCCAGGCCGTAGCTCATCGCCTTGATGCGGCGCCGCATCTCGCCGGTGACCTGCTCGGCGGGCAGCCCGAAGGCGCGCATGGCGACGAAGGTGTGCAGGTCCTCGCCGGACCGGAAGGCCTCGATGAGCCCCTCGTCGCCCGACAGGTGCGCCATGATCCGCATCTCGATCTGCGAGTAGTCCGCGGTGATCAGCGACTCGAAGCCGTCGCCCGGCACGAACGCCCGGCGGATCAGGCGGCCCTCGTCGGTCCGGACCGGGATGTTCTGCAGGTTCGGCTCGGTGGACGACAGCCGGCCGGTCGCGGCGACCGTCTGCAGGTACGTGGTGTGGATGCGACCGTCCGCGCCGACCGCCTTCTGCAGGCCCTCGACCGTGGTCCGGAGCTTGGTGACGTCCCGGTGCCGCAGCAGGTGTGCCAGGAACGGGTGCTCGGTCTGCTCGTACAGCGCCGCCAGCGAGTCCGCATCGGTGGTGTAGCCGGTCTTGGTGCGCTTGGTCTTCGGCATGCCGAGCTCGTCGAACAGCACCACCTGGAGCTGCTTGGGCGACCCCAGGTTGACCTCCTTGCCGATCTCGGCGTACGCCGCCTGCGCGGCGGTGTCGGCCTCGGTGCTGAAGGTGGCGTGCAGGTCGGCGAGATATGCCGCGTCGACCGCGATGCCGGTGCGCTCCATGCGTCCCAGCACCTGCATGACGGGCAGCTCCAGGTCGGTCAACAGGTCGTGCTGCCCCGACGCGACGAGCTGCTGGTCCAGCGCCTCGGCCAGGTCGATCACGGCCCTGGCCTGGATCATGTCGGCCTGGTCGGCGGCGTGCTCGGCCTGCGCCGGGTCGTCGGTCTCGAACGCCAGCTCGAGCTGGTCCGCGCCGCCCTCGGCCTGGCCGGCGTCGAGCGTGCGGTGCAGGTACCGCTGCACCAGGTCGCCGAGATCGAACGCCCGCTGTCCCGGCAGCGCCAGGTAGGCGGCCAGGGCCGTGTCGCTGGTCAGGCCGCCGAGCGTCCAGCCGCGGGCCACCAGCGCGTTGATCGCCGGCTTGAGATCGTGGCCGACCTTGGGCCGGTCGGCGTCCGCGAGCCAGGCGGCGAGCGCCGCGTCGTCGTCCTGGTCCAGGTCGGTGGTCTCCAGCACCGCGGCCTCGCCGTCCGCGGTCGCCAGCGCCACCCGGCGCACGTCCCCCCCGCCGGGGGCCCACGCGCCCGCCAGGTGCAGCCCGGTGGCGCCGGCCGCCGCGTGCTCGGCGAGCCAGCCGCCGACCTGCCCCGTCCGCAGCCGGTCGCCGGTGACCTCGAACCCCTCGGTGCTGGTCTCGTCCGCCTGCTCGAAGGTCTCCAGTAGGCGCTCCCGCAGCACCTTGAACTGCAGGTTGTCGAAGATGCGGTGGACGGCCTCGCGGTCGTACGGGGCCATCCGCAGGTCGACCACCGGATCGGCCGGGACGTCGACGTCGCGGACCAGCTCGGTGAGCCGCCGGTTCTGCAGCACGCTCGAGAGCGCGGCCCGGAGCGCGTCGCCCGCCTTGCCCGGCACCTCGTCGACCCGGTCGACGAGCGCGGTCAGCGAACCGAAGTCGCGGATCCACTTGGCCGCCGTCTTCTCCCCGACGCCGGGGATGTTCGGCAGGTTGTCGCTGGGATCGCCGCGCAGCGCGGCGAAATCGGGGTACTGGGCCGGGGTCAGGCCGTAGCGCTCGGCCACCTCCTCGGGCGTGAACCGGGTCATGTCCGAGACGCCCTTGCGCGGGTAGAGCACGGTCACCTGGTCGGTCACCAGCTGCAGCGCGTCCCGGTCCCCCGTGCAGATCAAGACCTGCATGCCCTCCGCCGCCGCCCGGACGGTCAGCGTGGCGATGACGTCGTCCGCCTCGAAGTTGTCCGCCGTCAGCACCGGGATCCGCAGCGCCGCCAGCACCTCCTTGACGAGCTCGACTTGGCCGCGGAAGTCGGTGGGCGACGACGACCGGTTGGCCTTGTACTCCGGGTACTCCTCGGCGCGCCAGGTCTGCCGGGACACGTCGAACGCCACCGCGACGTGCGTCGGCGTCTCGTCCCGCAGCAGGTTGATCAGCATCGAGGTGAAGCCGTACACCGCGTTCGTGGGTTGGCCGGTGGTGGTGGCGAACTTCTCGACCGGCAGCGCGAAGAACGCCCGGTAGGCGAGCGAGTGCCCGTCCAGCAGCAGCAGCCGCGGCGGACGCTCCCCGGCGGGCGCGGCCGCGGCTGCCGGTGCGCTGCGACCGGCCGCCGACCGGGTGCCCGAGCGCGTCGACCTGCGGGCGGTTGCCGTGCTGGTGGCCATCACCGGGCCGAGTCTAGGGACCGGGTCCGACAGTGCCGACCTGCCGACGGCCTCGACCGCGGGACCGTGCCCCGGACCCCACACCCGCGCCGCCGCGGAGCCCGCCGGACGGCCCGACCGGCCGACGGCCTCGACCGCGGGACCGTGCCCCGGACGCCACACCCGCGCCGCCGCGGAGCCCGCCGGACGGCCCGACCGGCCGACGGCCTCGACCGCAAGACCGTGCCCCGGACCCCACACCAGCGCCGCCGCGGAGCCCGCCGGACGGCCCGACCCGCCGACGGCCTCGACCGCAAGACCGTGCCCCGGACCCCACACCAGCGCCGCCGCGGAGCCCGCCGGACGGCCCGACCCGCCGACGGCCTCGACCGCAGGACCGTGCCCCGGACCCCACACCAGCGCCGCCGCGGAGCCCGCCGGACGGCCCGACCGGCCGACGGCCTCGACCGCAGGACCGTGCCCGCCCGTTCCCCAGCGGCACCGCCGCGGGACCGGCCGGATGTCGGTGCCGCCACTTACGATGACCGCACTCCGCCCCGGGGCCGGCGCGGCCGCCGGCGGGCGGAGCCGTTCCGGACGGGAGGACGGCCATGCGGGTGGTCGCGGCGCTGGCGCTGGCCGGCCTGCGCCACCGCCCCGGCCGCGCACTGCTGCTGGCGCTCGGTGTCGCCGTGGCGGTGGTGGTCCCGGTCGTCGCCGGCGGCATGCGAGTGTCTGCCGAGGCCGCGGCGGTGGCCCAGGCCGTCGACCGGCTCCCGGCCGCGGAACGCGCCGTGCTCACCACCACCAGTGCCCGGCTGCCACCGGACAGATCCGCGGAGCTGGACACCCGCCTGCGGGCCGGCACCGCCGCGCTCGGCGTCCCGGACCTCCGCCGCTACCTGGTGTACCGGCCGCTGTCGGTGGCCGGCAGCTCCTTCACCCTGGCGGCCGCCGACGACGCGGCGGGGATCGTGCACCTGACCGGCGGCCGGATGCCGGCCTCGTGCACGCCGCAGCGCTGTGAGGTGCTGCTGACCGCGACGGGCGGCGCGGGCGGGTCGCCGACGTCCGTCGCGCTGTTGAGACCGGCCGCCGGCCAGCTCGGGCTGGTGGTGACGGGCACGGCCGAGCTCGTCGACGCCACCGCGGTCGGCGCCGGCCTGGTCGACGGCACGCAGCCGCTGCTGCTCGGTACCTCCACGACCGCACTCGACCGGCTGGCGACGCTCGAGCTGTTCGGCCGCACCACCGCCTGGATCGGCCGGCTGACCGGCGAAGGCGTCGCGGCCGTCGGCGCCGCGCCGTTCGCGGCCGGGCTGGACGCCCTCGCCGACCGGCTGAACCTGCTCAACGGCAACGGGCTGACCATCCGGTGGCCCGCCGACCAGGTCGCCGGCGCGGCCGCGCGGGCCGCGGCGTCCGCCGAGCGATTCACCGTGCTCGGCGCGGCGGCAGCGGCGCTGCAACTGGGCTTCTGCGTCCTTGCCGCCGTCGGCATGCGACGCCGCCAGCAACTGGTCGCCACCCTCCTGGTGCGCCGCGGCGTCCCGCGGGCGGCGCTGCTGGTCCCGCCGCTGGTCCAGCTGGTCGTGGCGGTCGCCGCCGGGCTGCTGGCCGGCGCCGGCGTCGGCGCGGTCGTGGTTGCCGGCCAGTCGGGCGGGCTGCCGCACGGCCGGTGGACGGTCGCCGGCGAGGCGCTCACGTCGGCCCTGCCGACCCTCGGCTGGATCTGCGCGGTCGCGGTGCTGCTCGGGGTGGCGGTGGTGCGCTGGCCGGCCGGCGCCGCACGCGGCACCCGGGTCGTGCTCGACTGCCTGCTGGTGGCCGCCGTCGGGTTGGCGTGGCTGGCCGTGCTCTCCCCCGGCGGCGGCACCGCGGATCCCCTGACGACGAGCGTCACCACGCTGGTGGCGATCGCCGCCGGTCTGGTCGCCGCACGGGTCTGGCCGCTGGTGCTCGCCGGGCTCGGCGCCGCCGGCCGGAGGTCGGTGACCTGGCGGGTGGCCGTCACCGGAGGCCGCACGCGGCCGTTGACGAGCGCGGTCACCGCCGCCTTCGTGGCCGCAGCCATGTGCGCGACGCTGTTCGCCGGGTCGTACCGGGCGACACTGCAGGACTCCGCGGACGACCAGGCCGCCTACCAGGTGCCGCTGGACGTCGCCGTGTCGGCCAGTCGCGACGTCGCCACCCCGCTCGAGGCGCTCGACACCGCCGCGCTGGCCGCCGTCCCCGGCGTGACGGTGCGGCCGGTCGTCGCGAGCGCCGTGACGGCGTTTCCCGGCACGGTCCGGGCGGCCGGCCTCCCGCTGGTCGGCCTCGACCCGGACACCGTGCTGGCCATGCACCGCTGGACGGCCACCACGGGCGCCACCGTCCCGGCCGTGCAGCTCGCCGGCGAGCTCGGGTCCGCGGACACCGGCGCCGCGGCGGTCGCCCGCCCCGTCGTCCCGGCCGGGACCCGGGTGCTGCGGATCGCCGCCGCCGGCGCCACCGCGGACGCCGACGTCTCGCTGTGGGTGGCCGGTCCGGACGGCGACGAGCGGCAGGTCCCGCTGCTGCAGGCCGGCACCGACGCGCTGCGGGCACCGGTCGCCACGGACGTCCCGCTGCGGGTGGTCGCCGTCGAGCTGGCCGAGTCGGCCACGCACCTCGTGCACCGCCAGCACGCGGTCGGCGAGGGCAACACCGACCAGCCGCTGGCCGCCGGTCGGCTGACCCTGGGCGCGGTGACCGCGGACGGCACACCGGTCCCGTGGTCCTGGGCCGGGTGGGGGTCGGACGCGGCGACCGTCGACGCCCGTGCGGACCGGCTCGCGGCGGACTACCGGATCGACGACGTCCGGGTCGTGCTCACGCCCGGCTTCGTCCCGCTCGCCCGGCTTCCCGAGCTGCCGGTCGCCACCGACCCGCAGACCGCCGGATCCGCGGTGGACGGCATCGTCCCCGTCGACGTCGGGGCGACGACCGTCCGCGGGCGGGTGGTGGCCACGCTCCCGCGGATGCCGACCATGGGCGGGCGGTACCTGGTCGCGGACCGGGCCGCCGTGGCGGCGTTGCTGGACCGGTCCGAGCCGGGGACGGCCGCCGTCACACAGGTCTGGCTCGGCGTCCCCGACGGGGCGCTGCCCGCGGTCCGCCAGCTGCTCGCGGCGCCGCCCGCGTCGACCGCGACGGTGGTCTACCGGGCCGACGTCCGCACCGCCGTCGCCACCGACCCGGTCGCCGCTCGCTCCGGCACCCTGCTCACGCTCGCCGGGATCGTCGCGCTGCTGCTCGCCCTGGTCGCGATCGCGCTGGCGGTGCGCATCGAGGACGGTGACGGCGCCGCGGACGGGCTGTCCCTGGAACTGGACGGGCTGCCCCCGGCCCGCGTCCGGCGGACGCTGCTGCTCCGCGCCTGTCTCGTGCTCGCGGTCGGGATCCCGTTCGGCGCGGCCGTCGGGTTGCTGCTCACCGGCGTCGCCGTCCGGCTGATCGGCCTCGGCAGCGCCGGGGTGGACGTGCAGCCGCCGGTCCAGGTGGCGCTGGGTGGCGTATGGGCCGCCGTCCTGGTCGTCGTCGCGGTGGCCGGCGGCGTCGGCGTCGCGACGGTGACAGCGGCGGCCGGCCTGCGGGGGCCGCGGCCACTCGTCCCCGAGATGGACCTGCGGTGACCGCGGCGCGGACCGGGCCGGCGGCGCTCGACGTGGCGGCGGACGTCCCGGTCGCGCTGGTCGACGACGTCTTCGTGGCCTTCGACGCGCCGGCCGGGCCGGTCATGGCGCTGCGCGGCGTGACACTGCGGATCCGCGCCGGCGAGCGGCTGCTGCTGCAGGGTCCGAACGGCTCGGGCAAGTCCACGCTGCTGCGGGTGGTCACCGGCGAGCAGGCCGTCACGGCGGGCTCCGTGCACGTCGCCGGCGAAGAGCTGACGGGGATGTCGGCGGCGGACCGCCGGCGCTGGCGGGCGCGGCACATCGGCATCATCGACCAGCACGCGCGCCGCAGCCTGCTGCCGGAGTGGCCGGTCGTCGACAACGTGGCCCTGCAGCTCCGGTTGCTGGGAGCCGGTCCGGACGCCGGCCGGGCGGCGGCCCTGGAGACCCTCGACCGGTTTGGCCTGGCCGACCTGGCCCGGCGCCCGGTCGGCACGCTGTCCGGGGGCGAGGCGCAACGGGTGGCGATCTGTGCTGCGGTGGCCCACCGGCCGACGGTCGTGCTGGCCGACGAGCCGACCGGCGAGCTCGACGAGGACGCCGCCGACCGGGTCTACGAGCAGTTGTCGCAGGCCGGCCGGACACCGGGGTCGTGCCTGGTGCTGGTCAGCCACGACCGGCGGGCACAGGGCGTGGCCGACCGGGCCGTCCGGATCCGGGACGGCCGGGTGGCCGAGCAGTGGTGGCCGGGAGGACCACCCGGCGCGGCGGCGGAACAGCAGGTGGTGGATCCCCGCGGCTGGCTGCGCCTGCCGGCCTCGCTGCTCGGTCCGCTCACGGCGACGAGCACGGTGTTCGCGAGCGCCGGACCGGGCGGGGAGATCGTGCTGCGACCGGCGCCGGCAGCTCCACGTCCGGACGACGCCGGTGATCGTCCGACCGATCCGCCCGCCGGCGCCGCCCGGCCCGGCGTAGCCGCACCGGCGCCGGCCGGCGAGACGGTCCCGCCGCCCGGATCAGCCGCACCGGGGCCGGCCGGCGTGATCGTCCCACCGCGACTCAGGCCCGCAGCGGTGCCGGCCGGCGTCGGCGCGGCCGGGCTGTCCGGGAACGACCCGGTCGTCGCGGTGCTGCCCGGCGGCGCGGTCGGGCCGCCGCTGCTCGCGCTGCACCGGGTCACCGCCCGGTTCGGCGGGCGGGTGCTGTTCGAGGATCTCGACCTCGCCGTCCACGGCGGCGAGGTGGTCGTGCTGCGGGGTCCGTCGGGGTCCGGCAAGTCGACAGTGCTGGCCCTGGCCGCGGCGTTGACCGACCCGGCGGCCGGCCACGTCCAGCTGTGCGGGACGCCGGTCGCATCGCTGTCCCGGGCGGACCGGGCACGGTTGCGCGGACGGTGCGCGGCCGTCGTGCTGCAGCAGACCGTGCTGACCGAGTCGCTCACCGTCCGGGAGAACGTCGTCCTCGCCGCCGACGTGCACCGCGCCGCCCGGTCGGACGCCGCCGCTCCGCCCCCGGGATCCCGGCCCGACGATCAGGCCGGCGCCCGGCGACGCCGACCGGCCGGCCACCGCGGCGGGTCGGACGGGACCGCGGCCCCCGTCGCGGACGCGGCGCAGTGGGCCGAGCAGCTGCGGCTGACCCGCCTGCTCGACCAACCGGTGCGGTCGTGCTCGGGTGGCGAGCGGCAGCGGACCGCGCTCGCCCGCGCGCTGGTGGCCGGCACGCCCCTGGTCGTGCTGGACGAGCCGACGTCGCAGCAGGACGAGGCATCGGCCGCACTGGTCACCGCGGTCATCGCCGCGGAGGCCCGGCGCGGTCGCGGCGTGCTGGTCGCCACCCATGACGCCGCGGTCGCGGCGGTGGCGGACCGGGTCGTGACGCTGGGCCGCGGCCGGCACGGCGCGACGGACGGGCGGACTCCACAGCACCCGCAGGGCCGGGCCGGACAGATCGGATCAGCCTGATCAGCCGACCCGGTCGCCGACGGAGGCCGACCGGGTCCCGCGGTCAGCCGCCCAGGTAGGCGGCTGCCACCGAATCGTCGGCCAGCATCTGCGCCGCCGGACCCTGCATGTTGAGGTGTCCGGACTCGAGGACGTAAGCGTAGTCCGCGATCTCGAGCGCCGCGAGCGCGTTCTGCTCGACCAGCAGCACCGTCGTGCCCTGCGACCGGATCGTCTCGATGGTCTCGAAGATCAGGTCCACCAGCACGGGCGCCAGACCCATCGACGGCTCGTCGAGCAGCAGCAGGCTCGGGTTGCCCAGCAGCGCCCTGGCCACCGCGAGCATCTGCTGCTCACCGCCGGACATCGTCCCGGCCTTCTGGTCGATGCGCTCGCGCAGTCGCGGGAACAGCTCGAGCACCCGCTCCCGGTCCCGGGCGATGCCGTCGGCGTCCTTGCGCACGAACGCGCCGAGGTCCAGGTTCTCCGACACCGTCATCCGCTGGAAGATCTTGCGACCCTCCGGGGACTGGCAGATTCCCAGCTTGACGACGTCGTGGCCGGGGATGCCGTTGATCCTGCGGCCCTTGAAGACCACGTCGCCGCTGCGCGGCTTCAGCAGGCCCGAGATGGTGCGCAGCGTCGTGGACTTCCCCGCGCCGTTGGACCCGATCAGGGTGACGATCTCGCCCTCGTACACGGTGAGGTTGAGATCCTTGACGGCGGCGATGTTCCCGTAGCTCACGTTCAGGTCCTTGAGCTCCAGGATCACCTCCCGCCCGGCACCCCGCTCGCCCGCCGGCTGCGGCGCGGTCAGGGTCGCCGTGCCGCTGTCGCCCGCCGGGACGCCGGGTCCTGCAGTGCCGCTCGGCCCGTCCGCCGAGGTGCCGATGGGGTGGCTCACGCGCGCCTCCTGCCCTCGCGGGTACCGGTCTTGCCGAGGTAGGCCTCGATGACCTGCTGGTTGTTCCGGATGTCGTCCGGCGTGCCCTCCGCGATGAGGTTGCCGCGGTCCAGCACGGTGATCCGCTCGGAGACCTTCATGATCACACTCATGTCGTGCTCGATGAGCAGGACGGACAGGTCCTTCTCGTCGCGCACCCGGTACACGAACTGGTTGAACAGCTCGGACTCCTGCGGGTTCATGCCTGCGGTGGGCTCGTCCAGCAGCAGGATCTTGGGCCGGAGCGCCAGCGCCCGCGCTACCTCGAGCCGCCGCTGGTCGCCGTAGGACAGGTTGCGGGCCAGTTCGCCCTCGGCCTTGCCGATACCGACGAACTCCAGCAGCTCGCGGGCGGCGTCGCGCGCCTCCCGCTCCTCGCGCCGCTGGCCCGGCAACCGCAGCACCGTGCTCATGATCCCGGACCGCAGGTGGCTGTGCATGGCCACCATGACGTTCTCCTCGGCCGTCATCAGGTTGAACAGCCGGATGTTCTGGAACGTGCGAGCCAGCCCCATCGCCGCGCGGCGGTGCGGCGGGACGACGGTGATGTCCCTGCCCTCGAGGAACACCGCTCCCTCGGTGGGCTCGTACAGCCCGGTCAGCACGTTGAAGAAGGTCGTCTTGCCGGCGCCGTTGGGCCCGATGAGGCTGACCACGGACCGCGGCGGGATGGCGAACGAGACGTCGTTGACCGCCACCAGACCGCCGAAGCGGATGGTGATGTGGTCGGCGTAGAGCGCGTTGACGTCGACCGGGTCGGGCGTGCCAGCCGTCTCCGGCCGCGGCGGTGCCTGCGTCATCGCGACACGTCCCCGGTCTCGTCACGCCGCCGGGCCGCCGGGTCCGCACCGGTGCCGTCCGACGTCCCGGCACCGTCCGCCCGAACCACCCCGTCGGGACCGTCCGCTCCGTCGTCGCGCGCGGACGGCGCCTGCCCCAGCACGGGGCTGACGTCCCGCGCCGCCGAGGCGATCGCCGCGTCGTCGCCGGAATTGGCCTCCGCCGCCTCGCTTTCGGCCTCGGCCTCGGTGATGTCGGCGCCCACCGACTCCATCTCGGTGCGGTTGGGCGTGCGCAGGAGTGCCTTGGTGCGTTTCTCGGGTATCAGGCCCTCGCGGCGGAACAGCATCATCAGCACCAGCAGCAGGCCGAGGATGACGAAGTTGTAGCGCGGCAACCAGGTTTCGGCACCCCAGCCGAACCAGGAGTCCAGCTGCACGCCGATCTGCTTGAGGCCGTTGCCGTTCAGCCAGGCCAGCAGGAACGCGCCGATGGTGACGCCCCAGACGTTGCCCATGCCGCCGAGCACGACCATCAGCAGCACCAGCACCGACTTGCCGAAGTCGAAGCCGGACGGCGACACCGCGCCGGTGATGCCGGAGGCGTTGGCGACACCGCCGATGCCGCCGAAGAACGCGCCGACCGCGTAGGCGGACAGCTTGGCGCGCACCAGGGGCACGCCCATCATGCTGGCGGCCAGCTCGTCCTCGCGGATCGCCAGCCAGGCCCGGCCGAGCCGGCCCTCGCGGATCCGCAGCGAGACGAAGATGCAGACCCCGACCAGCAGCCCGAGCACCAGGATCTTGTAGGTGTTGCTGGTCGAGTCGATCGACAGCGCCTGCGGGACGCTCTTGTCCACGACGTGGAACGGGCCGGTACCGATGCCGTCGATGCTGGAGATGCCGCCGTCGCCGCCGGCCACGTTGAGGCCGGCGATGTTGTTGCTGTTGCGGAAGAACTGGGTGATCACCTCGCCGAAGCCGAGGGTCACCAGTGCCAGGTAGTCACCGCGCAGCCGCAGGGTCGGCGCGCCGATGATGATGCCGAGGATGGCGCAGAGCACCCCGGCGATGATGATCACGAACCAGAAGTTGATGTGCGTCCCCGGGTAGTCGCCCGGCACCGCGGTCGCCAGGTGCACGTTCCAGGTCCAGTTGAACGGCGCGGCCATCAGCCAGCCGGCGGTGTAGCCGCCGAGCGCCCAGAAGGCGACGTAGCCCAGGTCGAGCAGGCCGGCGTAGCCGACCACGACGTTCAGGCCGAGGGCCATGATCGCCCACATCAGGCACTCGTTGATGGTGGCGACCGGCAGCCAGCTGGCGATGCCGTTGGCCACCGGGGTGACCAGCGTCGGCAGGATCGACTGGTACAGCAGGAAGAGCAGCACGATGACCACGACGTAGCCGGCGGGCCAGCGGAAACGGGCGACCGCGCCCGGTCCGGACCGGCGGGGTCCGCGTCCGGTGGCCGGGGGCCGCTGCAGGGTTGTCGTCATGTCACACCTTCTCCGTGGTGCGGCGCCCGAAGATGCCCTCCGGCTTGAAGACCATCAGCACGATCAAGATGATGAAGACCAGCGACTGCGACCAGTTGGAACCCAGGCCGTGCGCGCCGCCCTCGTTCAGTGCCTGCACCAGCCCGATCGCCACGCCGCCGACGACGGCACCGGTCAGGTTGCCGATCCCGCCGAGCACGGCCGCGGTGAACGCGATCAGGCCCAGCTGGGTCCCGGTGTCGTAGTAGGTCTGGGTCTGCACCAGGAAGTACAGGACGCCCGCCGCGCCGGCGAGGGCGCCGCCCAGCGCGAAGGTGAACGAGATGGTGCCGTTCACGTTGATGCCCATCAGCCGGGCACCGTCCTGGTCCTGGGCGACCGCGCGCATGGCCTTACCACGCCGGGTGCGGGCGACGATGTACGTCATCGCCAGCAGCAGCGGGATGGTCACCACCAGCACCAGCAGCAGCTTGTAGACGTAGACGCCCTCGATGATCGGGCCGCCCCAGTTGACCGGCCAGTTCTTCTGCGTCGACCCGTTGATGTAGTCCTGCTGGGCGATGCCGCGGAACACGAACGACAGGCCGACCGCCGTCATCAGCGGGGCCAGCTTGGGCGCCGTGCGCAGCCGGCGATAGGCCAGGAACTCGGCGGAGACGTTGACGAACGCCCCGAAAGCCATGCACACCACCAGCGCGACGATCAGCGGCAGGATCGTCGCCGTGGTCAGGTCACCGACGCCGAGCACGTTCACCATCAGGTTGGCGGCGACGATGCTGGCCAGCATGAACAGGTCGCCGTGCGCGAAGTTGATCAGCTCGATGATCCCGTAGACCATCGTGTACCCCAGCGCCACCAGGGCGTACAGGGCGCCGTTCTGCAGGCCGACGAGCACGGAGCCGACGAACTGGTCGGGGCCGTCGATCGCGTTGATGACGATCCAGTAGACGGCGAACAGCAGGATCAGGATGCCGAGGACCCGTTCCACGATCGGCCCGAGCCGGATCTTGGCCTTCCTGTTGGTACCGCCGATGGCAAGAGCGGTCATCGCGTCCGGACCTCTTTCTCCGCGCGCCCGGCGCAAGGCCGGCTGACAGGGGGAGGACCCGCGGCACGGTACTGGCCGCGGGTCCGGTGACCGGGGAACGCGTCGGGCCCGGCGAGGTACTCGCCGGGCCCGACGCGTGCGGTCAGCTGACGGCCTGGGCCTTGAGGAAGGTCTCCTTGCCGCCGGTGACGAGCTCCACCGTGACGTCCTTGGCCGTGGTGTCGCCCGACTTCGGGTCGATCTTGATCTCCTTGCCGGTCACCGACTCGGACTGCGGGATGTCGATGCCCTCGCCGGAGAACACCGCGTCGGTGACGCCCTTGCGGGTGCCGTCCGACTTGGCGATGGCCGCCAGGATCACCTGGACGCCGGCCACGCCGTAGAGCGGGTAGCTGCCCGTCGGCGCCTGGCCGTACTTCTTGGTGTAGGCGTCGATCAGCTTGGCCGGCACGCCGCCGGCCTTGACCAGCTGCTCGGTGGTCAGACCCGCGAAGGTCAGGTACAGACCCTCCGACTGCGGCAGCTTGAGCAGGTCCTCGTACCCGGTGAAACCGTCGGGGCCGAGCATCTTGACCGTCTTGTTGTCACCCAGGACGGCGACCTTGTCCTTGATCAGCTGGCCGCCGTTGTTGTCGTAGATCCCGCCCAGGTAGACGCAGTCCGCGCCGGTCGCCTTGATCGACTGGAACAGCGCCGTGTAGTTCGGCTGCTTGGCGTCCCACGACTGCTGCCCGGCGATCTGGATGCCCTGCTTCTGCGCCGCGTCCGCGAAGGACTTCGCGACACCCAGGCCGTACGTCTGGTTGTCGTTGAGCACGAAGCACTTCTTGACCTTGAGGTCCGACGCGGCGAACGCCGCAGCGGCGTTGCCCTGGTAGTCGTCCGTGGTCACCACGCGGGCGTAGTTGCGCTTGCCCGTCGGGTAGTACTTCTGCGGCTCGCCGGTGTCCCAGGTCTTGGTCAGGCCGGGGTTGGTGTTGGCGTGCGAGACCATCAGCATCGGGCCGGTGGTGTCGCGGTTGAGCACCGGCACCTCGATCTTGGCGCAGCCCGAGTTGAAGGTGCCCATCACGGCCACCTCGTCCTTGTTGGCGACGTGGTCGGTGGCGTTCTTGGCGCACGCGGCGTCGTCCCAGGCGCCCTTGGCGGCGGTCGAGTCGTCGTAGGCCTTGAACTGGATCGAGTAGTTGCCGGCCTTGTTGCCGACCTGCTCCAGGTACAGCTGGATCAGCTTGTTCGTGGAGTCGGACTGCGAGGCGCTGGACCCCTGCAGCGGCAGGTCGGTGGAGATGATCACGGTCTTGCCGGCCCCGCCGCCGCCACCACCGCCACCACTGGTGGCGCCGCCGCCGGCGGACGAGGACGAGCTGCTGCTGCTGCTGCTCGACGAGGTACCGCTCCCGGAGTTGCCGCTGGCACAGCCGGTCAGCGTCAGGGCCGCCGCCGCACCGACGGCCACCACGCGGGTGATCGGACGAATTCGCAATGCTCCTCCTAGTCAGGTGCCGGCGGACGCGGGACGCGGCCACCGGGTGGTGCTGGGCACGTCGGACGCACCGTGGCAACGGCATTCCGTCCGGACCGCCGCCCGTTGGTCGCTCCCCGGCTCCTCTGGCCGGCCGCACCGCGGTCGCGGGGCGGGGACACCGGGAGCCACCGGCGTGATCGTCGGCGGAAGCTTGACCCACGGTTGTTTCGAGGGGGTTACCCGCCGGTATGTCCGGTGGGACGTGCCTGTCCTGCCGTTCGTGTCATCGGGGTCACAGACCCTGCTCGGGTGATCCGACAAAGTTACGCAGACAGGGAGGCTAACGCCACGGATCCGGCAGCAGGAGGGACCGACCGCCCGAGGTCGGCAATCGTGACCAAGTTGAGTCCGTGCGCCCGTTCGGCCCATCGGCCGAGCCGCACCCGTGACAGACGGTCACGGTTCGCCGGGACTTCCGGCCCGGGACACCGCCGGCCGGGGCCTCGCGGTCCGTGCGCCGGACCGGGGAACCACGGTGCGACGAGCGGGGCGGGCCGCCGGCTGCATCGGCCAGGTCGACGGGATCGGCGCGGCGGTGCCCGGCGGCGGGCGTGCCGGCTCGATCGACGGCGACGACGCCGGTGCGGCGACGCAGCACCGGGCGCGTCGCCGGCCGGATCAGCCGCCGGTGGCGACCACGGCGACCGGGTGTCGCCCGTACCGCTCCCGACCGCGCGACCGGGACGGTCACCCGCGGCCGGTCGGTACCGGACCTCACCGGCGCCGATCACCGCACGGCGGTGGCCGGCCACCGGTCAGCGCCTGACCGTCACCCGACCGCCACCGAGAGGGATCAGGAGGACTTGGCTCCGAGACCGTCGAGCACGGCCTGGGCGACGACCTGCATCGAGGTCCGCCGGTCCATGGCGGTGCGCTGGATCCAGCGGAACGCCTCGGGCTCGGTCATCTTCTGTGCCGTCATCAGCAGGCCCTTGGCCCGGTCGATGAGCTTGCGGGTCTCCAGCCGCTGCGTGATGTCGGCGACCTCTTCGCGCAACGCCACCATCTCGGTGTAGCGGGCCACCGCCAGCTCGATCGCCGGCAGGAGGTCCGCCTGGTTGAACGGCTTGACCAGGTACGCCATCGCGCCGGCGTCCCGGGCCCGCTCGATCAGGTCGCGCTGGGAGAACGCGGTCAGCATGACGACCGGGGCGATCTGGTCGGTGACGATCTCCGCGGCTGCGTCGATGCCGTCCTTGTTCGGCATCTTGACGTCCATGATGACGACGTCCGGCTTCAGCTCGCCGGCCATCGTGACCGCCTCGGCCCCGTCGGCGGCCTGGCCGACCACCTCGAAACCTTCCTCGGTCAGCATCTCGGCGAGATCGAGCCTGATCAGGGCCTCGTCCTCGGCGATGAGGACACGGCGCGGTGCCGTCATCGGTCACCCTCCCGGTCGGAATGCGCGGGCCGTCGGTCGGCCCCGCGTAGCCCGAGCAGCGTATCCAGCGCAGGTTTCCCCTGCGTGACGACGACCGTCCCGGGGGCCGTGATGCAGTGCGGCTCACAGTGCCGGGCTGCGGCCCGGTCCCGTCTAGGATCGTGCTGCGGACGCCGGGCACCGGCACGGGTCCGCTCGGCCCCCGTATCCCAATCGGCAGAGGAAGCGGTCTCAAAATCCGTCCAGTGTCAGTTCGAGTCTGACCGGGGGCACCACAGCAGCACGCCGGGCACCGCCCCGACCGCGATCCGTACACACCGCACGACCCGCGACGGCGGCCTCAGCGGACCCGGATCAACCCCTCCTGCACCACCGTGGCGAGCAGCGCGCCGGACCGGGCGAAGAACCGGCCGGTGGCCAGGCCGCGCCCGCCCGACGCGCTCGGCGAGTCGGTGTCGTAGAGCACCCAGTCGTCGAGCCGGATGGGTCGGTGGAACCACATGGCGTGGTCCAGCGAGGCCAGCTGCGTGACGTCCTCGCCCACGGCCACGCCATGGCTGGCCAGCACCGAGTCCAGCAGCGTCAGGTCGGACAGGTAGGCCAGCACGCAGACGTGCAGCAGGTCGTCGTCGGGCAGCGCGCCGTCCGGCCGGAACCAGACCCGGACCCGGACACCGGGGCGCGGCTGCGCGCGGCCGGTCCAGTGCGGCGCCTCCACGTAGCGGATGTCGAACGGGCGCGGCACCCGGGCGAAGAACGGCGGCTTGGGGTCGGCCGCGGCCAGCCGCTCGGACATGGTCGGCAGGGTCTCCGGCTCCGGCACCGCCGGCAGGTCGACGGCATGGTCGACACCCGGCTCGTCGACCTGGAACGAGCTGGACATGGTGAAGATCGGCTTGCCGTGCTGGATCGCCACCACCCGGCGGGTCGTGAAGCTGCGGCCGTCCCGGGTCCGGTCGACCTGGTAGACGATCGGCACCGACGGATCGCCCGGCCGGATGAAGTACGCGTGCAGCGAGTGCACCCGGCGGTCCGGCGGGACGGTGCGACCGGTGGCCACCAGCGCCTGGGCGGCCACCTGCCCGCCGAAGACGCGGACCGGCGACATCGGCGGGGAGACGCCGCGGAACAGGTCCTCCTCCAGGCGCTCCAGGTCCAGCAGCCGGACCAGCGCGTCCAGCACCGGCTGGCCGCGCGGGACCCCGTCGTCGTCCAGCAGCGGGCCTCCGTCGGCGGCGGTCACGGCAGCCCTGTCCTCCCGGGTCGAGGTGTCCGTCCGGAGGTCAGTCGTCGGCGCCGAGCCGGTGCACCCGGATCAGGTTCGTCGATCCCGAGGTGTTCGGCGGGGAGCCGGCCACGATGACCACCGTGTCCCCGGCGTGGTATCCGGGGACCTCGAGCATGGCACTGTCCACCAGCGCGACCATCGCGTCGGTCGAATCGACCGACGCCACCTCGAAGGTCTTCGTCCCCCAGGTCAGCGACAGCTGGTTCCGCGTCGACTCGAGCGGCGTGAAGGCCAGCAGCGGCAGGTGGGTGTGCAGCCGGGCCAGCCGCCGCACCGTGTCCCCGGTCTGCGTGAAGGCCACCAGCGCCTTGGCCTCCAGCCGCTCGCCGATGTCGCGGGCCGCGTAGGACAGCACGCCACGCTTGGTCCGCGGCACGTGGCTCAGCGGCGGCACCACGGTGGTCTCCTGCTCGACGGCCTCGATGATCCGGGCCATCGTCGCGACGGTGACGAACGGGTACTTGCCGACCGAGGTCTCGCCGGACAGCATCACCGCGTCCGCGCCGTCCAGGACGGCGTTGGCGACGTCCGAGGCCTCCGCCCGGGTGGGCCGGGAGTGCTCGATCATCGAGTCGAGCATCTGGGTGGCGACGATGACCGGCTTGGCGTTCTCCCGGGCGATCTGCACCGTGCGCTTCTGCACCAGCGGGACCTGCTCCAGCGGCAGCTCGACGCCCAGGTCGCCGCGGGCCACCATCACCCCGTCGAACGCCAGCACGATCGCCTCGAGATTGGCCACCGCCTCGGGCTTCTCGAGCTTGGCGATGACCGGGACGCGCGCGGCACCGACCTCGTCCATGACCTGGTGGACCAGGTCGACGTCGGACGGGGACCGGACGAAGGACAGCGCGACGAAGTCCACGCCCAGGGACAGCGCGAACTTGAGGTCCGCGATGTCCTTGTCGGACATGGCGGGCACCGACACGTTCATGCCGGGCAGCGAGATGCCCTTGTTGTTGGACACCGGGCCGCCCTCGGTGACGGTGCAGTGCACGTCGTCGCCCTCGACGGCGGTGACGACCAGGCCGACCTTGCCGTCGTCGATGAGCAGCCGGTCACCGGGACGGGCGTCGTTGGCCAGACCCTTGTAGGTGGTGGAGACCCGCTCCCGGGTCCCGACGACGTCCTCGACCGTGATGGTCACGCTGTCGCCGGTGTCCCAGTGGTGCGGGCCGTCGGAGAACCGGCCGAGCCGGATCTTGGGGCCCTGCAGGTCGGCGAGGATGCCGACGGTCCGGCCCAGCCGGGCTGCGGCGGCGCGCACGTAGCCGTGCACCTGCTGGTGGTCGGCGTAGTCGCCGTGGCTGAAGTTCATCCGGGCCACGTTCATGCCCGCCTCGATGAGCGAGGTGATCGCCGCCTCGGAAGACGTTGCGGGGCCCAGGGTGCAGACGATCTTCGCGCGGCGTTCCATGCCGACCACCCTACCGGCGCATCTGAACCGATTCTGAAGCCGGGGTCACACCACCGCCGGCGCACCCTCACCGGGCGGGCGCCGGCCGGGCGCCGGAGGGTGTGCCGGCGTCAGCGCAGGGCGACCGCGGACGGCTCCACGGGGTCCGGCAGCGCGGTGGCGCCGGAGAGGTACGCGTCGACCCCGGCGGCCGCGGACCGGCCCTCGGCGATGGCCCAGACGATCAGCGACTGGCCGCGCCCGGCATCCCCGGCGACGAAGACGCCGGGCATGTTCGTCATGTAGTCGTCGTCCCGGGCCACCGTCCCGCGGCCGGTGACGTCCACCCCGAGCTCGTCGAGCAGGCCGGCGCGCTCCGGGCCGACGAAGCCGAGCGCCAGCAGCACCAGATCCGCCTCCAGGTGCCGCTCCGTGCCCGGGGTGGGCACGAAACCGCCCGGCACCCGCCGCCCCTCGACCAGGTCGATGCCGGTCACGTGGCCGGTGGGGCCGCCGTCCGGGCCGGTCCCGCTGCCCTTGAACGAGGTCGAGTTGACCCCGAACACCCGCTGGCCGCCCTCCTCGTGCGCCGCCGAGGTGCGCAGCAGCAAGGGGTACGTCGGCCACGGCGTGCTCGCGTCCCGGGTGGGCGGCGGCTGCAGGTGGATGTCGAGCTGGGTCACCGACGCGGCGCCCTGGCGCAGCGCGGTGCCGTAGCAGTCGGCGCCGGTGTCGCCGCCGCCGATGATCACCACGTGCTTGCCGCCGGCGTCGATCGGGAAGTTCGGGCGGGCACCCGGTGCGGCGTCCTCGAGGGCGCGGTTGGCGCCGACCAGGTACTCCATGGCCAGGTGGACGCCCGCCAGCGTGCGGCCGGCGACACGCAGCTCGCGGCCGACGGTGGCGCCGGTGGCCAGCACGATCGCGTCGAACCGGCGGCGCAGGTCGGCCACCGAGACGTCCGCGCCGACCGTGCAGTGGGTCAGGAACCGCACGCCCTCGGCGCGCATCTGGTCCAGCCGGCGGTCCAGGACGGAGCGGTCCATCTTGAACTCCGGGATCCCGTAGCGCATCAGCCCGCCGATCCGGCCGTCGCGCTCGAAGACGGTCACCTCGTGACCGGCGCGGGCCAGCTGCTGGGCGGCGGCCAGCCCAGCCGGGCCGGA
Source organism: Nakamurella endophytica (assembly GCF_014646215.1). Taxonomy (GTDB): domain Bacteria; phylum Actinomycetota; class Actinomycetes; order Mycobacteriales; family Nakamurellaceae; genus Nakamurella; species Nakamurella endophytica. Next base: position 84,576 of record NZ_BMNA01000002.1, on the reverse strand, counting down.
GCCGACCACCGCTACCTTGCGCCCGGTGGCCACGGCGGCCGGGCGCGGCGTCAGGCCGCCGTTCTCCACCGCCCAGTCGCCGATCTCCTGCTCGACCAGCTTGATCGACACCGGGTCGTCGGCGATGCCCAGCACGCAGGCGCCCTCGCACGGCGCCGGGCAGAGCCGGCCGGTGAACTCGGGGAAGTTGTTGGTGGCGTGCAGCCGTTCCGAGGCCTCGTCCCAGCGCCCCAGCCGGACCAGCTCGTTCCACTCCGGGATCAGGTTCCCCAGCGGGCAACCCTGGTGGCAGAACGGGATGCCGCAGTCCATGCACCGCGCGGCCTGGACGCTGGTGTCCTCGCGGCTGAACGGCTCGTAGACCTCGTTCCAGTCCCGCAGCCGCAGGGGGATCGGGCGCCGCGCCGGCCCCTGGCGCTCGTACTTGAGAAAGCCGGTGGGATCAGCCACGCGATGCCTCCATGATCAGTCGGTCGGCGTCGGTGCCGCTGCGCTCGGCCTCGGCCCGCAGGTCCAGGACCCGCCGGTAGTCGCGGGGCATGACGCGGCGGAACCGCTGCGCGGACGCCGGCCAGTCGGCCAGCAGCGCCGCGGCGACGGTGGACCCGGTCCACCGCTGGTGGTCGGCGATCACCTGGCCGAGCCAGAGCACCTCGTCCTCCAGGGTCACCGGCTCGACGTCCACCAGCTCGGTGTTGATCCGGGCCGGGTCGGGATCCAGGAAGTAGGCGATGCCGCCGCTCATGCCGGCGGCCGCGTTGCGGCCGGTGCGGCCGAGCACCACCACCCGGCCCCCGGTCATGTACTCGCAGGCGTGGTCGCCGGCGCCCTCGGCGACGAACAGCGCGCCGGAGTTGCGGACGGCGAACCGCTCCCCCACCCGGCCGCGCAGGTACACCTCGCCCGACGTGGCGCCGTAGCCGATGGTGTTGCCGGCGATGACCTGCACCTTGGCTCCCGGCGCCTGGGCGGGCGAGTTCTCCGCGGGACGCACCACGACCCGGCCGCCGGACAGCCCCTTGGCGACGTAGTCGTTGGCGTCACCGGTCAGCGTCAGGGTGATCCCGGCCGGCAGGAACGCGCCGAGCGACTGCCCGGCGGTGCCGGTCAACGCCACGCGAATGGTGCCGTCCGGCAGCCCGTCCGGGCCGAACCGCCGGGTGACCTCGGAGCCGAGCATCGTCCCGGTCGTCCGGTCGACGTTGCGGATCTCGCTGCGCAGCGCCACCGGGGTGCCGTCCTGCAGCGCCTCGTGCGCCTGCTCGACGAACCGGGCGTCCAGCGAGCGGGACAGGTCGTGCCGCGGCAGGCCGGTGCACGAGTGGCCGGACGGGGTGTCGGCGACCGCGAGCAGCGGCGCCAGGTCCAGGCCGCGGGCCCGGTGGTGGTCGACGGCCGGCGCCACGTCCAGCAGCTCGGCGTGGCCCACGGCCTCCTGCACCGTGGCGAAGCCCAGCGCGGCCAGGTACTCGCGCACCTGCTCGGCCAGGAACAGGAAGAACGTCTCGACGAACTCCGGGGTGCCGGTGTAGCGCTCGCGCAGCACCGGGTTCTGGGTGGCGATGCCGACCGGGCAGGTGTCCAGGTGGCAGACCCGCATCATGATGCAGCCGGCGACGACCAGCGGCGCGGTGGCGAACCCGTACTCCTCGGCCCCCAGCAGCGCGGCGATGACGACGTCGCGACCGGTCTTCATGCCGCCGTCGGCCTGCAGCCGGACCTGCTCGCGCAGCCCGTTCAGCCGCAGCGTCTGCTGCGCCTCGGCCAGGCCGAGCTCCCAGGGCTGCCCGGTGTGCTTCAGCGAGGTCAGCGCGGCGGCGCCGGTGCCGCCGTCGTGCCCGGCGATCACCACCCGGTCCGAGTGCGCCTTGGCGACGCCGGCCGCGACCGTGCCGACGCCCGGCTCGGCCACCAGCTTGACCGACACCTCGGCCCGCGGGTTGGCGTTGCGCAGGTCGTGGATGAGCTGCTTGAGGTCCTCGATCGAGTAGATGTCGTGGTGCGGCGGGGGCGAGATCAACCCGACCCCGGTGGTGGCGTGCCGGGTCGCGGCGATCCACGGGTACACCTTGTTCCCGGGCAGCTGGCCGCCCTCGCCGGGCTTGGCGCCCTGCGCCATCTTGATCTGGATCTCGGCCGCGTTGACCAGGTACGCGCTGGTGACGCCGAACCGGCCGGACGCCACCTGCTTGATGGCCGACCGGCGGACCGGGTCGAGCAGCCGGTCGACGTCCTCGCCGCCCTCGCCGGTGTTGGAGCGGCCGCCCAGCCGGTTCATCGCCACCGCCAGCGTCTCGTGCGCCTCCCGCGAGATGGACCCGTAGGACATGGCGCCGGTGACGAAGCGCTTGACGATCTCCGACGCCGGCTCGACGTCCTCGAGCGGGATCGGTGTCCGGACGTCGGTGCGCAATCCGAACAGGCCGCGCAGGGTTCCGCCGCGGCGGGACAGCTCGTCGACGGTGTCGGTGTACCGGCGGAACACCGACTCCTGCTTGGTGCGCGACGAGTGCTGCAGCAGGTAGACGGTCTCCGGGTTGAACAGGTGGATCTCGCCCTCCCGCCGCCACTGGTACTGGCCGCCGATCTCCAGTCCGCGGTGCTCCCGGACCGCGGTGTTGCCTGCGAAGGCCAGCCGGTGCCGGGACGCCACGTCCTCGGCGAGCACGGCCAGGTCGCTGCCGCCGGTGCGGGACGTGGTGCCCGAGAAGTACTCGGCGAGCAGCTCGTCGTCCAGCCCGAATGCCGCGAACACCTGCGCGCCGCGGTAGGAGCCGACCGTCGAGATGCCCATCTTGCTCATCACCTTGAGCACGCCCTTGCCGAGCGCGGTGACGACGTTGCGGACCGCCTGGTCGGCGGGGACGGCATCGAGCACGCCGGACCGGGCCAGGTCCTCCGCGGAGTCCAGGACCAGGTAGGGGTTCACCGCGCCGGCGCCGTAGCCCAGCAGCAGCGCCACGTGGTGCACCTCGCGGGCGTCGCCGGCCTCGACCACCAGGGCGACCTTGGTCCGGGACTTGACCCGCACCAGGTGCTGGTGCACGGCGGAGGTCAGCAGCAGCGACGGGATCGGGGCGCGCCGGGCGTCGGAGTCGCGGTCGGACAGCACCAGGATCCGGGCGCCGGCGGCGATCGCCTCGTCGGCCTCGCGCCGACATCGCTCCAGCGCAGCGGCCAGGGCCGCGCCGCCGCCGTCCACGTCGTACAGCCCGGAGATGGTCGCCGAGGCGTAGCCGCGCAGGTCGCCGTCGGCGTTGACGCCGGCCAGCCGGGCCAGGTCGTCGTTGTCCAGGATCGGGTAGGGCAGCTTGATCAGCCGGCAGGACGACGGTCCGGGCTCGAGCAGGTTGCGCTCCGGACCGATCACGCTGGCCATGCTGGTCACCACCTGCTCGCGGATGGCGTCCAGCGGCGGGTTGGTGACCTGGGCGAACAGCTGGGTGAAGTAGTCGAACAGCAACCGGGGCCGGGTGGAGAGCACGGCTTCGGGGGTGTCCGATCCCATCGAGCCGGTGCCCTCGGCACCGGTCCTGGCCATCGGGGTGACCAGCACCCGCAGCTCCTCGACGGTGTAGCCGAAGACCTGCTGGCGGCGCAGCACCGAGCCGTGCGACGAGGTGTTGTGCGGGCGGGACGGCAGCTCGTCCAGGTGGATCAGCCCCGCGTGCACCCACTCGGCGTAGGGGTGCTCGGCGGCCAGCGACCGCTTGACCTCGAGGTCGTCCAGGATCCGGCCGGCGGCCGTGTCCACCAGGAACATCCGGCCCGGCTGCAGCCGGCCCCGCTCGACCACCTTCTCCGGCGGGATCGGCAGCACGCCGGACTCGCTGGCCAGCACCACGGTGTCGTCCGAGGTCAGCCACCAGCGGCCGGGCCGCAGCCCGTTGCGGTCCAGGACCGCGCCGAGCAGCCGCCCGTCGGTGAACGTGACGCAGGCCGGGCCGTCCCACGGCTCCATGAGGCAGGCGTGGAACTCGGCGAACGCGCGGATGGACGGGTCCATCGTCGCGGCGCCGTTCTCCCACGCCTCGGGGATCATCATCAGCACGGCGTGCGGCAGCGACCGGCCGCCCAGGTGCAGCAGCTCGAGCACCTCGTCGAACGAGGCCGAGTCACTGGCGTCCGGCGAGCAGATCGGGAAGGCCCGCGCCAGGTCGCCGGGGATCAGGTCGGAGGCCAGCAGCGCCTCCCGGGCCCGCATCCGGTTGCGGTTGCCGCGGACGGTGTTGATCTCGCCGTTGTGCGCGATGAACCGGAACGGGTGCGCGAGCGGCCAGGCGGGGAAGGTGTTCGTCGAGAACCGGGAGTGCACGACGACGATCGCGCTCTCCATCCGCTGGTCCCGCAGGTCGGTGAAGAACTCGGGGAGCTGGACGGTGGTCAGCATGCCCTTGTAGACCGTGGTCCGGCTGGACAGCGAGGCGAAGTAGACGCCGCACCCGGCCGTGGCGGTGTCGCGCTCGATGCGCTTGCGCGCCGGGTACACCAGGCGGTCCAGGAGCAGGCCGTGCGGCCGTCGGCCGTCCGCGCCGGCGGGCGCGGCGACGAACAGGTGCTCGAACACCGGCATGACGTCCAGTGCCATCCGGCCGACCCCGGACCGCTCCGGCTCGGTGGGCACCGACCGCCAGCCGAGCAGCTCCAGGCCCTCGTCGGCGAGCACCTGCGCGACGATCTGCTTGGCCGCGCGGCGCTGCGCCACGTCGACGGGCAGGAAACCGAGGCCGACGGCGAACGCGCAGCCGTCCGCCGGCTCCGTGCCGGCACTGTCCGCCCTGTCGGCGCCGGCGGCACTGTGCGGCTCGTCGACGGTCGGCAGCTCGAAGTCCACGACGGCGCGCAGGAAGCCCTCCGGGACCTGCAGCAGGATGCCGGCGCCGTCACCGACGGCGGGATCCGCGCCGGCCGCGCCGCGGTGGTCCAGGTTGATCAGTGCCGTGATGCCGTCGGCGACGACCTTGTTGCTCCGCCGCCCACGGATGTCGGCCACCGCGGCGACGCCGCAGGCGTCGTGCTCGGCGGCGGGGTCGTACAGGCCCTGGGGACCGGGCGCAGCGGAGAACAGCACGGCAGACCTCCCGTCGTGGACAGGGCGGGCGGGTGCCTGCGGTGTCCGGTCTGGTACCCGATCCGGTGACCCGGGGGCGGGCGGTGGTACGCACACCGCACGATGTGCGGGGCTGGGGGCGGGAGGCGACGGCGCGCGCCCGCGGGACAGGCCGCTGTCCCCGGTGGTGTGGTGTGCACGGGCGGGCTGGCGGCCGGGACGGAACGGTCGGCGCGCGGCGCTGCAGGATGTCTGCCGGACCCGCGACCCCGTCCTCCGGGTCACCGGGACGGCGATGGCCCAGTTACCGGCAGATTACAGGACAGTGGCGCGCTCGCCCTACCTCCGCTTCACACAGCGGCTGCCCGCAACGGACCTGTGACCTGCGGACGCCTGCTTCGTCGCGTCCGGTGACCCGCTCGTGACCGGCTGCGGCCGTGGTGGCACGGCACAACGCGGCACGTCGCGGCCCGACCCGTGCCCGACGGACGGCGACGCGGTCCGACCCCAGGTCAGTCGGTGTCGTCCCGGGCGACCGGCCGGCTGCCGGCCGACGGTGCGTCCGTCCGGTCGGCCGGCGTCGGGTCGACGGTGACCGTCCCGGTGGACAGGGCCTCCGGCCCGAGTGCCTCCCCCGCCGCTCCGGTCCGCGCGACGCCGTCCCCGGCGGCACCGAGCGACGACCGCACCACGGTGTCGTCCCGGGTGTCGTCCCGGGCGTCGTCGCTGCTCCCGCCGACCGCACCCGCCGCGCCGTCCGGACCCTCGCCGCCCGTACCGTTGCTGCCCTCCGTGCCGTCGGTGCCGGGGCGGGGGGCCGTCGGCGCGTCGACGACGGCGCGGGATCGCGGCCGGCCGCGGCGGGCGACGAGCACGACGACCGCGACGAGGAACAGCGCGATCGAGGTGAAGACGTTGATGCGCAGGCCCAGGAAGTGGTTGGCGGTGTCGATGCGGAGCATCTCGATCCATCCGCGGCCGGCGGTGTACCCGGCGACGTACAGCCAGAAGACCTGCCCGGCACCGAGCCGGAACCGGCGGTCCGCCCAGATCAGCAGCGCCGCCACGGCCAGGTCCCAGAGCAGCTCGTACAGGAACGTCGGCTGGTAGGTGCCGCAGAGGATCTCCGGCACCGCCTTGACGTACTGCGTCGGGAACTCCGGTGCGGACCCGGCCGGACCGCACAGCGCCTGGGTGCCCGGGACGCCGCCGGGGGTCCGGACGAACACCTCCAGGGCCCACGGCAGCGAGCTGGGGCTGCCGAACAACTCCTGGTTGAAGTAGTTGCCGAGCCGGCCGATCGCCTGGGCGGCGACGACGCCCGGGGCCACCGCGTCGGCGAAGGCGGCGAACGAGATCCCGTAGCGGCGGCAGCCCAGGTAGGCGCCGACCGCGCCGAGCGCGATGGCACCCCAGATGCCGAGCCCGCCGTCCCAGATGGCGAAGGCCCGCCACGGGTTGCGGCCGGGCCGGAAGTACAGCTCGTTGTCGGTGATGACGTGGTACAGCCGACCGCCGATCAGGCCGAACGGGACGGCGAACACGGCGATGTCGGTCACCACGCCGCGGCGGCCGCCGCGGGCGGTGAGTCGCCGGCCGCCCCACCAGACCGCCAGCACGATGCCGCAGATGATGAACAGCGCGTACGCGCGGACCGGCAGCGGCCCGACGTACCAGACACCCTGCGGCGGCGACGGGATGGCCGCCGGCAGCCGGGTGACGCCGGCCAGGCTCACGACCGGTCCCCCACTGCTGACCCGGCCGACGGGGCGGCCGCCGCCGCGGCGATGCGCACCCCGTCCGCCAGCTCGGCGGCCAGTCCGGCCAGCGCCGCGTCGGCCTCGGCCGCGTCCCCGGCGCCGGCCATCGAGGTGAAGGCGGAGCCGACGATCACTGCGTCCGCGAACCGGGCGATCTCCGCGGCCTGCGCGCCGGTGCGCACGCCGAGACCGACACCGATGGGCAGGTCGGTGAGCGCCCGGCAGCGGGTGACCAGCTCGGGTGCGGCCGAGGACACCTGGTCGCGGGCGCCGGTGACGCCCATCGTCGACGCCGCGTACAGGAACCCGCGGGTGTGCTGCGCGGTGCGCGCGATCCGTTCCGCCGACGACGCCGGGGCGACCAGAAAGATCGGGTCGATGCCGTGCCGGTCCGCCGCCGCCAGCCACTCGTCGGCCTCGTCGACGATCAGGTCCGGGGTGATCACGCCCAGGCCGCCGGCCGCCGCCAGGTCGCGGGCGAAGCGGTCCATGCCGTAGGACAGCACCGGGTTGATGTAGGTCATCACCACGGCCCGGCCGCCGCGCGCGGCGATGCCCTCGACCAACCCGAACAGGTCGGACAGCCGGAACCCGTTGCCGCGCGCGGTGTCGGACGCGGCCTGGATGACCGGCCCGTCGATCACCGGGTCCGAGTACGGCACCCCGACCTCGACCAGGTCGCAGCCGGAGTCCAGCAGCGCGGCGTACGCCCGCGCGGACCGCTCCGCGGTCGGGTAGCCGGCCGGCAGGTACCCGACGAGCGCCGCCCGCCCGGCACCGCGGGTGGCGGTGAACAGCTCGGCGAGCCGGTCCCCGGTGCCCCGGGCCGTCGCACCCGTGTCCGTCGCGGTCATCGGCCGTCGACGGCGACGCCGCCCTCTGTGCTGGTGCGGTCGGCGACCTGCGCCTCCGCCGTCGACGGGTCGCCCAGCCCGAACCACCGCATGGCCGTCTCCATGTCCTTGTCACCCCGGCCGGAGACGTTGACCAGCACCAGCCCGTCCGGTCCGAGCTCGCGGGCCAGGTCGACGGCGCCGGCGACGGCGTGTGCGGACTCGATGGCCGGGATGATGCCCTCGGTCCGGGCCAGCAGGGCCATGGCGTCCATGGCCTCGCGGTCGGTGACCGAGCGGAACTCGGCCCGGCCGACCTCGGCCAGGTGCGCGTGCTCCGGCCCGACCCCGGGGTAGTCGAGCCCCGCGGAGATCGAGTGCGACTCGCGGATCTGGCCGTCCTCGTCCTGGAGCAGGAACGACCGGGCGCCGTGCAGCACGCCGACGGTGCCGCCGGTGATCGTCGAGGCGTGCCGGCCGGTCTCGATCCCGTCGCCGCCGGCCTCCAGGCCCAGCAGCCGGACACCGGGGTCGTCCAGGAAGGCGTGGAAGATGCCGATGGCGTTGGACCCGCCGCCGACGCACGCGGCGACGGCGTCCGGGAGCCGCCCGGTGAGGGCCAGCGTCTGCGCCCGCGCCTCGAGCCCGATGATCCGCTGGAAGTCGCGGACGATCAGCGGGAACGGGTGCGGGCCGCCCACCGTGCCGAAGAGGTAGTAGGTGTGGTCGACGTTGGTGACCCAGTCCCGGAACGCCTCGTTGATGGCGTCCTTGAGGGTGGCCGAGCCGCTGTCCACGGCGACCACCTCGGCACCGAGGAGCCGCATCCGGGCGACGTTCAGCGCCTGCCGCTCGGTGTCGACCCGGCCCATGTAGATGGTGCAGTCCAGGCCGAGCAGCGCGGCGGCGGTCGCCGTCGCCACACCGTGCTGGCCGGCGCCCGTCTCGGCGATCACCCGGGTCTTGCCCATCCGGCGGGTGAGCAGCGCCTGTCCGAGCACATTGTTGATCTTGTGGCTGCCGGTGTGGTTCAGGTCCTCGCGCTTGAGCACGATCCGCGCGCCGCCGACCTGCGCGGTGAGCCGCTCCGCGTCGGTGAGCGGGCTGGGCCGCCCGGCGTAGGTCTCGGCGAGGCGGTCGAGCTCGGTCAGGAAGACCGGGTCGAGCCGCGCCTTGGCATAGGCGTCGGCCACCTCGTCGACGGCGACGACCAGCGCCTCCGGGAGCCACCGGCCGCCGAACGAGCCGTAGTACCCGCGCGCGTCGGGGTCGTGCGCCGTCCCGGTGACGGCGGCGGACGGCCGCGGCAGGCCGTCGGGCCGGGGACCGAGCCACGAGGGCGACCGCCCGCCGGCCCGGTCCGGGTCGGGCCCGACGGCCAGGGGTGCGACGACAGGGCTCACCACGGTGACCACTCCAGACATGTCTCGGGGGCGCGACAGCCCCGTGCCGGCCGGGACGCCGGCACCTCCGACGCTAGCGCGTCGGGCGGGGGCAGGACGGGTGTGCGCCGGCGGTCACCAGGTCCGCGACCGCAGCGCGCGGGTCGCCGCTGGTCACCAGCCCCTCGCCGACCAGCACCGCGTCGGCACCGGCGCCGGCGTAGGCCAGCAGGTCGGCCGTGCCGCGGACGCCGGACTCGGCGACCAGCACGACGTCGCTGGGCAGGCCGGGCGCGATCCGGGCGAAGACGCCGCGGTCCACCGAGAGCGTGGTCAGGTTCCGGGCGTTGATGCCGATGATCCGGGCGCCCGCCTCCAGGGCACGGTCGGCCTCGGCCTCGGTGTGCACCTCGACCAGCGCGGACATGCCCAGCGACTCGACGCGCTCGAGCAGCCCGTGCAGGACGTTCTGCTCCAACGCCGCGACGATCAGCAGCACCAGGTCGGCGCCGTGCGCCCTGGCCTCGTGCACCTGGTACGGCGAGACCACGAAGTCCTTGCGCAGCACGGGGATGTCGACCGCGGCGCGGACGGCGTCCAGGTCGGCCAGCGAGCCGCCGAACCGGCGCCCCTCGGTGAGGACGGAGATCACCCTGGCCCCGCCGGCGGCGTAGGCCCGGGCAAGCTTCGCCGGGTCGCCGATCGGCGCCAGCGCACCCTTGGACGGGCTGGCGCGCTTGACCTCGCCGATCACGCCGACCCCGGCCTCGCGCAGCACCGGCAGCACCGGGCGCGGCGGCGGAGCGGCCTGCGCGGCGGCGCGGACCTCGGCGAGCGGGACCTGCGCCTCACGGGCGGCGACGTCCTCGCGCACTCCTTCGAGGATTGCCGCCAGCACGCTCACCGAGTCGTCTCCTTCGAGCACCCGTCCGACTGGGGCGACGGGCGATCTGCTCTGCCCCCCACGCGCGAGTCGCGGCTCGGCGCGCAGGCAATCATGGTAACTGCCTCGCCGGGTCCGGGCGGACACCGTCCCGGGTGACCGGAGCCCTCGCCGCATCTCCACCCGGCCGGGTGCCGGGGTCCCCGTCCGGATGACGTTCCGCGATCTGCGGGCCGCCGGTGCCGCCCGGCTGCCCGGCCGGGTCGTCCGGTCCGCCCGCGGCGGCCGTCGGATCGACACCGGCGTCCAGGTCCTTCCACAGCCGCGCCGCGAGGTCCGCCTCGGTCGCCGCGGCATCGCCCCGGGCACCCGCCGATCGGGTCGGCGCCACGCCCGCACGGCCTCCGGCGACCCGGGCGGTGCTGGCGGCATCCTCCGGCGACTGCCCCGGGCCGGTCCGGCGGTCGTACCGGGCACCCAGTGTCCGGGTCCCGCGGCCGACCGCGGTGACCAGTCCCCCGGCGACGACCAGCACCGCGCCGAGCACCGACACCGCGGCGCCCCAGGGGTGCGCCCGGACGGGTCCCATCAGGTCGGGCGGAGCCGGCAGGCCGGCGTCCGCGGACAGGTACCGCGGCGGCGCGGAGACGGCCAGGACGGCCGCCACCCCGAGCCCGATGCCCACCAGCACGGTCACCGCGCCGACGGCGCGGCGCAGCACGCCCCTGGCCGCCGGGCCGGCGCCCAGCGCGGCCAGGGCCACCAGGGCGAGCGGCACGATCGCCGGAGCCGCCTGCAGACCCGTCCGGGTGAGCTGACCGGACCCGTCGGTGCCGTAGGACTGGGACAGCCACCGCGGCAGCGCGCCGGCCAGGGCCAGGGCAGCGCCCAGCACGAGCGCGGCCGGCGCGGCCCACGACGGCACCCGGCGGCGCACCCGGACCGTGCCGGCCGCCGGGGCGGTGGCCGGGTCAGCCACCGGTCACCGGGTGCAGCGTGCCCGCCGCGGCGACGGCGGCGAGCACGGCGGCCGCCTTGTTGCGGCACTCCGCGTCCTCGGACTCCGGCACCGAGTCGGCGACGATGCCGGCACCGGCCTGCACGTGCGCCGTCCCGCCGGCCAGCAGCGCGGTGCGGATGGCGATCGCGGTGTCGGCGTCGCCGGCGAAGTCCAGGTAGCCGACGATCCCGCCGTAGATGCCGCGGCGGGCCGGCTCCAGCTCGTCGATGATCTGCATGGCCCGCGGCTTGGGCGCCCCGGACAGCGTCCCGGCGGGGAAGCAGGCGGTCAGCGCGTCGATCGCGGTCCGGCCGGGGGCGAGCCGGCCGGTGACCGTCGAGACGATGTGCATGACGTGGCTGTACCGCTCGACGGTGAAGAAGTCGACGACCCGCACGGTCCCGGCCGCGCACACCCGGCCCAGGTCGTTGCGGCCGAGGTCGACGAGCATGACGTGCTCGCTGCGCTCCTTGAGGTCGGCCAGCAGGTCCTTGGCCAGCAGCGCGTCGTCCTCCTCGGTGGCGCCCCGCGGGCGCGTGCCGGCGATCGGGTGCATGGTCACCTGACCTTCGCGGACCGTGACCAGCGCCTCCGGCGACGATCCGACCACCGAGACCGGCCGGCCGTCCGGGGTCGGCAGCCGCAGCAGGTACATGTACGGGCTGGGGTTCGTCGTGCGCAGCACCCGATACACCTCGAGCGGGTCCGCCGCGGTGTCCATGTCGAAACGCTGGGACAGCACGATCTGGAAGGCGTCGCCCGCCCGGACGTGCTCCTTGGCGGTCTCGACGACCTCCCGGTACTCGGCCGAGCTGGTCCGCCGCCGCACCTGCGGTGCCGGCCGGTCGAACACGGCGGGCGGGATCGGCGCCGGCCGGGCCAGCCTGGCCGCCATGGCGTCCAGCCGGGCCACCGCGTCGTCGTAGGCGGCGTCCACCCGCTCGTCGGTGGCGTCCCAGTTCACCGCGTTGGCGATCAGGGTCACCGTGCCCTCGTGGTGGTCGAGCGCGGCCAGGTCGGTGGCCAGCAGCATCACCAGCTCCGGCACGTGCAGCTCGTCGACCGCCGGGTGCGCGCCGTCGATCCGCTCCAGCCGGCGCACCACGTCGTACCCCAGGTAGCCGACCATGCCGCCGGTGAGCGGCGGCAGGCCGGCGAGCGGCTCGGTGTGCAGCAACCGGACGGTCTCGGCGAGCGCGGCCAGCGCGTCACCGTCCGTGGGCAGGCCGGCCGGCGGGGTGCCGATCCAGTGCGCCCGGCCGTCCCGTTCGGACAGCGCCGCCGGGCTGCCGGCGCCCACGAAGGACCACCGGGACCAGGATCTGCCGTGCTCGGCCGACTCCAGCAGGAAGGTGCCGGGGCGGTCGCCGGCCAGCGTCGCGTAGAGCCCGACGGGGGTCAGCGTGTCGGCCAGCAGCCGCCGCGAGACCGGGACGACGCGGCGGTCCCGTGCCAGCTCCCGGAAGTCCTCGCGGTCGGGCACCGTGGCACCCAGCGGGGCGGGCGTGCCGACCGGCGCGACGACGGGGGCGCCGCCGGCCGGACCGGGGTTGCCGTCCGCACCGCCGGGTCGCCCGCGCCCGGGTCGGCGGCCGGCCGGTGGCGCGGAGGTCTCGGCGGTCATGCCGGTCATTCTGCCGCCCGCGCCGGGACGTGCCGGCGTCCCGTTACGGTCGGCGGGTGTCTCCCGCCGTCGACCCGACGCCCGTTCCCGTCACCGATCCGAACCCCGACCCGCACCGGGTGCCGGTCACCGAGCTGGAGCGGATCGCGGCGCTGGGTTGGCGCGGCACCACCGTCGAGCGGCTGGGTGGCTGGCTGCTGCGCGCCGGGTCCGGCTTCACCGGCCGCGCGAACTCCGTGCTGCCGCTCGGCGATCCCGGCCTCGCGCTGCCCGCGGCCATCGCGCACGCCGAGCGGTTCTACGCGCGGCACGGGCTGCCGGTGGCCGTGCAGCAGCCGGACGCCGGTCCGGGGACGGCCGCCGCCGACCTCGCCGCCGAGCTGGACCGGCGGGGCTGGTCGACGAGCGACCCGGTGCTCGTGCTGGTCGCCCCGCTCGCGCAGGTGCTGGACCGGTCCCCGGCAGCCGACGTGCTGCCGCCGGCCGCACTCGCCGCCCGCCCCGACGCGGCCTGGCTGTCCGGCTACCTCTACCGCGGTGCGCCGCTGCCACCCACGGCGGTCGACGTGCTGCTCGCGGCGGACCGCCCGGTGTTCGCCTCGCTCGTCCTCGACGGCAGCCTGGCCGGCGTCGCCAGGGCCGTCGTCGACGAGGGCTGGCTGGGCATCACCGCGCTCACCGTCGACCCGGGCCACCGGCGCCGGGGCCTGGGCTGCCACCTCGTCGGCGAGCTGGCCCGGTGGGGCGCCGCGCAGTCGGCCCGCTCGGTGTACCTGCAGGTGGACGGCGGCAACGCGGCGGCGCTGGCGCTGTACGACCGGTTGGGGTTCCGCCGGCACCACGAGTACCGCTATCGCCGGCCGCCGGGCTGAGCGCGCCGGCTTCGGCGTTCTCGCCTACCGAGCGGTCCGACAGGAGATACGGATCTCCGAGATGGCTGTGTTGTCGTATCCGGGTGCACCGGGCCTGCTGGCGGTGACGGTCAGGTAAAGGGTGTGCCCCGCGGCGAGCGATGCGGGGACAGTCTGCATCGCCCGGTCATCACGGAAGGTCTGGGTCACGTGCGCTCCGCCTGCGACGGACCACACCACGCTGCGGAGCCGGCGGTTCAAGGGGAACCAGTCCGTCCCGGTGGCATCGTCAATCTTGTCGTAGCCCGGCACCACGCCGAGCTGCGTCGTCGTGCACGGCCGCGCCAGCGTCACTTTCAGTCGGTGACGGCCGCCACCAGGCGCCTCCCAAGCCGTGCGGAGATCTCCGTCTGCGACGTTCCCCGCGCGGCTCGGCGGCCACCGAGGTCACCGGACGCCGGGGCTGCGCCGCCGTGGACGCCGAATGCGTGACCGGCACCCTCGTGGCTGTCCCAAGACTCGGCCGGCCGGTTGACCTCGCGGGCGCCGAAGCTTCCGATGCCGAAGCTGGAGCTGACGATCGATGGTTCGACACGACGACCGGCCCGAGAAGCACGACCGCCAATGGCAGCACTGCAAAGCCTAACAGTCCGCGGGACATCACGCCCGAGACGGGTATCGGCGCCGGCGGTGATCTCCACAGGGATCTCGCCGACGGACCCACGGTTCTCCGGTGCAACGACTCCAGGGTCCACAGCTCCCACGCCGCCAGCGCTAGCACGACGATGCCGCCGCCGAGTGCCAGCCAGCCGAGCCGCCGTTCCAGCGTTCCGCTGGCCGAGACGATGGATCCAGTGCTCTGACCGACGGTGATGGCACCCACCACCAACCCGACGACGGCCGGCATCTCGGGGTGCACGTCCGTTGCCATGAAGGAGTTGCGGACCCCGAAGTAGACCGCTGCAACAACGGCCGGCACCAGCGGAAGTGCGGTGAGGAGAAAGACGGCGAACAGGAACCCGGTCCGACCGGTGACATGGCCCGTGAACAGGTCCAGCCGCCAGGCCGCCGCGAGGAACAACAGGGCCGGGATCGCCACCACACCGACCGCGACGAGCGCTGGGCGCATGGACCGCCAGGCCAGCACTGCGCGGTGTCCGCGCGGTCCGGAGATGATCAGGACCAGGCCCGCCACGACGAAGGCGCAGAACGCGATCAGGGCCTTGACGGCGGGCGCGCCGGCCAGCGAGCGGACGACCGTGCCGTAGTGGGCATCGCCCTGGCCATTGATGAGGACCACGACCAAGGAAGCCACGCCCAACCAAGCACGAGCCGTCTGCAGTGTCGCGATCCTGCGGTCCCTCGGTGTGCGAGGGGTGAGAAGCGTACGGACCGCGCGAACAGGGCGCAGCACGATGACGTCCAGCAGGATGAGCAGGAACGCCATGCCGGCCCCCAGCGTCGGCGATGCACTGCTACCAGTTCACACGGCTTCGCGGCGGTTCGACAGCGCAGGACGGGTGACGGTTGACCGGTTAGTTCGGGATTCCCGTGTCCGACGTGCAGCGATATCAGCTCCCGGACGTCGACAATCGGCGGCTCGCCCCGGGCTCGTCGTCGAAGCAGCTGCGGGTGCCGGTGTGGCAGGCCGGACCGGTCTGGTCGACCAGCACGAGCAGGGCGTCGCCGTCGCAGTCGTGCCGCACCTCGACCACGCGCTGCACGTGCCCGGACGTCTCGCCCTTGACCCAGTAGCTCCGGCGGGACCGCGACCAGTAGGTCGCTCGTCCGGTGGTCAGCGTCCGGCGCAGCGCCTCGGCGTCCATCCACGCGACCATCAGCACCTCGCGGGTGTCGAACTGCTGGGCCACCGCGCAGACCAGCCCCTGCGCGTCGAACCGCAGCCCGTCCGGCGCGGCCGCGGTCACCGGGTCGGCGGTCACGACGCGGCCACCGTGGACCGGCGGACCGGGTGGCCGGCCGCCGCCAGCTCGCGCTTGACCGCGTCGATGCGGAAGGTCCCGAAGTGGAACACCGAGGCGGCCAGCACCGCGTCGGCGCCGGCCGCGACGGCCTCCGGGAAGTGGCCGAGGGCGCCGGCGCCGCCCGAGGCGATCAGCGGGATGCCGACGGCCGCGCGGATCGCGGCGAGCATGGCCAAGTCGAACCCGGCGCGGGTGCCGTCCGCGTCCATCGAGGTGAGCAGCATCTCGCCGGCACCGGCGTCCTCGGCGCGCCTGGCCCAGTCGACCGCGTCGATGCCGGTGCCCCGCCGGCCGCCGTGCGTGGTGACCTCGTACCCGCTCGGGCAACCGTCACCCGGCTCCGGCACCCGGCGGGCGTCGATGGCCAGCACGACGCACTGCGACCCGAACCGCCGGGCCGCCTCGCCCAGGAATTCGGGACGGGCG
Source organism: Nakamurella endophytica (assembly GCF_014646215.1). Lineage (GTDB taxonomy): Bacteria > Actinomycetota > Actinomycetes > Mycobacteriales > Nakamurellaceae > Nakamurella > Nakamurella endophytica. The sequence goes on along the minus strand of NZ_BMNA01000002.1, from coordinate 68,782 downwards.
ACCGCCGCCGAGTTCACCGACACCTTGTCCGCGCCGGCGCGCAGCAGCCCGTCGACGTCGTCGACCGTGCGGACGCCACCGCCGACTGTCAGCGGGATGAACACCTGCTCGGCGGTGCGGCGGATCATGTCGTACGCCGACGCCCGGTTGTCCGAGGTGGCGGTGATGTCCAGGAAGGTGAGCTCGTCGGCGCCCTCGGCGTCGTACAGGCGGGCCAGCTCCACCGGATCCCCGGCGTCCACCAGGTCCACGAAGTTCACGCCCTTGACGACCCGGCCCTCCGAGACGTCCAGACACGGGATCACCCGCACGGCCACGGTCACGCCACCCAGTCTAGGTGCGGGCCCGGACGGTCCCGGCGGGCCGCGACCGGCGGGCGGTCCCCGGCGGACGGCCGCCTCGCGGACCGGCCCGGCGGTCAGCCGGTCCAGGGCAGCGGCGCGGCGCCCAGGCCGGCCAGGGTGCGGCCCAGCGGCCGGCCGGCCGCGGACTGCACCACGCACCCCGCCCGGCCCTGCTGGTCGGCGGCCGTGGGCGGTCCCTCGATCGGCCGCCCGGAGCGGTCGTAGTGCTCGACGCGGACGGCGACCCGCAGCGCGCCACCCGCCGCCGGATCCGGCATCCGGGTCGCCGCGGCGACCAGCCCCCGGCACGCGGTCTCCAGCCGGCGCAGGGCGGCGGCGTCGGCCGCCGCGGCCACCGGCGCCACACCGAAGATCTCGACCGTGTGCCGGCCGGAGCACGGCACGCTGCTGCGCCACAACGGGAAGACCTGCAGCGTGCAGGTCGCCCAGGAGGCGGGCAGCACGCCGCCGTCGAAGGCCCCGGCCGCCGAGCCGGGATAGCGGTGGGCGCCGGCGGGCAGCAGCACGCAGGCCCGCCACCGTTGGCCGGCGGCCCGCTGCCGGGCGTCGGGTCCGGCACCCTGCGCAGCGCCGACGCCGACCGGCGCCCAGGGGCTGAACCGGGACCGTCCCGAGCTGGGCTCGGTCAGCCCCAGGTACGCCTGCGCCGGGGCCCCGCAGGACCGGAAGTCGGCGGTGGGTGGGGCGAAGTAGTCCAGCGGCGTGAAGGCGTCCGGCCGCTCGAGGACCGACGTGACCTCGCCGTCGTGCGCGAACCGGCAGTCGATCGGGTGCACGGCCGGGATCTGGATGACCCCCGCACCGGTGCGGCGGATCTCGACCGGGTCGTTCCGGTCGACGGTGACGCACTGGCCGACCGCCGGAGCCGGGGCGACCGGGGCGATGGCGGCCGAACCGCCGATCCACCGGCCACCAGCGGCCGGCAGCCCCGCGGCCGCCAGCACGGCGACGGCGACGACCACCCACCCGGCCCTGCGCCGATCCACGGCCGGACAGTAGCGCCGGCGCACGAGAGGAGGAAGGCCCCCGCGGAGCGTGGGCCGGCGGCGCGTCCGGCACGCTGCCCTGCTCGCGACGACCGGGCGACGCTCAGGCCCAGGCGGTCAGTTCGACCTCGACGCGCATCCCGGGGTCCAGCAGCGCGGCCACGACGACCATCGTGGCGGCCGGCCGGACGTCACCGAACACCTCGGCGTGCACGTCGCCCACCGCCTCGGCGTCGGCAGGGTCGACGACGTACATCCGCGACCCGACGACCCGCTCGGCGGTGATGCCCACCGCGGCCAGCGCGGCCAGCGCCGTCCGGAACGCGACCCGCGCCTGCCCGGCGGCGTCCCCGGGATGGCGCAGCATGCCGTCCACCACGGCGGTGCAGCCGGCCGTGACCGCCAGCGGCCCGCTGCGCACCACCCGGCTGTAGCCGAACCGGTCCTCCCAGGGTCCGCCGGAGGCGTGCCGCAGCACGGGCGGCGGCACCTCGCCGGGATCGCCCGCCGGACCGGTCACCGGACCGCTGCGAGGGCTTCTGGGAGGGTGAACGCCCCGGCGTACAGGGCCTTGCCCACGATGGCTCCCTCCACGCCGTCGCCCGCCAGGCCGGCCAGCGCGACGAGGTCCGCCAGCGACGAGACGCCGCCGGAGGCCACCACCGGCGCGGAGGTGGCGCGGCACACCTCGCGGAGCAGGTCCAGGTTCGGCCCCTGCAGGGTGCCGTCCTTGGTGACGTCGGTGACGACGTAGCGGGCGCAGCCCTGGCCGTCCAGCCGGGCCAGCACCTCCCACAGGTCACCGCCGTCCTGCGTCCAGCCACGGGCCGCCAGCGTTCGGCCACGGACGTCGAGCCCGACGGCCACCCGGTCGCCGTACCGGGCGATCGCGCCGGCGCACCACTCCGGCTGCTCGAGCGCGGCGGTGCCGATGTTCACCCGGGCGCAGCCGGTGGCCAGTGCCGCCTCGAGCGAGGCGTCGTCCCGGATGCCGCCGGACAGTTCGACCCGGACGTCCAGCGCGCCCACCACCTCGGCCAGCAGCGCCGCGTTCGAGCCCCGGCCGAACGCCGCGTCCAGGTCCACCAGGTGGATCCACTCGGCGCCGTCCCGCTGCCAGGCCAGCGCGGCGTCCAGCGGTGCGCCGTAGGTGGTCTCGGTGCCGGCGCGGCCCTGTACCAGGCGGACGGCCTGGCCGTCGGCGACGTCTACGGCGGGGAGCAGTTCGAAGGCCACGAGCGCTCACCCTACGGCCGGGTACCGACACCCTGGGACGGGCGGCGACGCCCCCGGTGCGGACCGGTGCGGACCGGTGCGGACCGGTGCCGACCGGTGCCGACCGGCGCCGACCGGCGCCGACCGGCGCCGAACGGTGCCGAACGGTGTCGACCCGTGCGCCGACCCGTCCGGCCCGTGCTGCGTCCTCAGCTGCGCTCGGCCCGGCACCAGAAGGCCTGCGGCCGGTCCCCCACCCTGGCCACCACCAGGGTCGCCGCCACGGCGGTGTCGTGCGGGCGGAGCGCGGGACGCAACCGGCGGCGCAGCTCGTCGGGCACCACGGACGTGCCGCGCTGCAGGATCTCGAGCGTGCCGGCGCCGTCCCGGCGGATCCAGCCGGCGACCACCGCGGGCCGCAGCGGGGCGTGGTCCAGCACCCGGAAGGCCCGGACGCCGGGGGGCGGCCGGTCACCGGTCAGGTAGGCCAGGTGGGGGTCGAGCAGGTGCAGGCCGTGCCGGGCGGCGTAGTGGGTGACGAGGCCGGCCCGGACGACGGCCCCGTCCGGGTCGACGATCCAGCGGCCGACCGGCCCGGTCCCGCGGTCCTCGGGGTCGTCGGAGCTGATCTCCCAGCCGGGCGCCCCGGTGCGCAGCACGGTGGCCCGCCGGGACGGTCCGGCGAGCTCGGGCGGCCACAGCACGGCCTCCCGGACGTCGCCGTCCAGCGACACCAGTTCGGCCTCGCCGGGCCGGGCGAGGGCCACGTGGTCGACTCCCGGCGGCATCCGCAGCACCGGCGGCCGGTGGGCGTGCACCCGGTCCAGCTCGTGCGGCGACGGCTGCAGGTCGGCCGGTCCGACCCGGCGGCCACCCTGGTCGCGGCGGGCCGGGTCGGCGTAGCCGAGCAGCCCGCGGGACGTGCGGGTCAGGGCATCGGCGACGAACACCCGGGCCGACCGCGCCGCGTCGCCGAGGTTGTGGGCGGCCATGGCGACCCGGACCGGGTCCAGGTCGGAGCCCACGGCCACCGGCACCGCGCCGGACAGCGCCGCCAGGTCCGCCCCGATCGAGCACGTCAGGTCGTGCACCGCGGTCCCGGCCGCGGCGAACCGACCGGCCCGGTGCCGGGCGACCGCCGCCGGCGTGCCCTGCTGCAGCGCCGCCTCGGTCAGCAGCCAACCGGCGGCCTCGGGGCCGAACTTGGCGGTGGCGCGACGGCGCAGCCGGACGGTCTCCGCCGCGGCCGCCGCCAGGTCGCCGCAGCTGCGGCGCAGCCGGGCCAGGTCGCCGAGCAGCGACCGGTCGTCCAGCACCAGCTCGCCGGCGGCGGCGAGCGCGTCCCGTCCCGGGGCCGACCGCAGCGCGGCGACCTCGGCGGCGGTGAACCGGTGCCCCAGCCGGGGCGGTCCGTTCACCGGCCGGTGAAGGTCGCCCTGCCGGGCCCGTCCCGCAGGAACGAGGCCATGCCGGCCTTCTGGTCCGCGGTGCCGAACAGCTCGGCGAACCGGCGGCCCTCCAGCGCCAGACCCGAGGCCAGGTCCAGCTCGACGCCGCGGTCGACGACCTCCTTGGCCGCCGCCAGCGCCGCGGTCGGTCCCGCGGCCAGCCGCTCGGCCAGGGCGAACGCCTCCGCGTAGACCGAGTCGGCCGGCACCGCCCTGGTCACCAGCCCGATCGCCGCGGCTTCCGAGCCGGTCACCGGCCGGCCGGTGAAGATCAGCTCCTTGGCGCGCGCGGTGCCGACCAGCCGGGCCAGCCGCTGCGTGCCGCCGGCTCCCGGGATGACGCCCAGGGTGATCTCCGGCAGCCCGATCCGCGCGTCCGCGGCGGCGATCCGCAGGTCGGCGGCCAGCGCCAGCTCGCAGCCGCCGCCGAGGGCGTACCCGGAGATCCCGGCGACGACCGGCACCGGCAGAGCGGCGACGGCCTCGATCGACCGGGTCAGGCCGGCGCCGAATTCGACGACGACATCGGGCTCCAGATCTGCCATCTCGCGGATGTCGGCACCGGCGGCGAAGGCCCGCTCGCCACCCCAGAGCAGGACCGAGCGGACGGCAGGGTCGTCGCGCGCCTCCTGCGCCGCGGCCAGCAGGTCGCCGTGCATCTCGCGGTTCAAGGCGTTCACCGGCGGCCGGTCGAGCCGCAGGATGCCCACCGCACCCTGGCGTTCCAGCCGGACCGTGCCCGTCATCAGCGGCCCCCCGCGGCGGGCACGGCCGGCGGCGCGCCGGCTGCCCGGGCCCAGTACCGGCCACCGTCGGCGCTCAGCGCGAGCCGCAGGCCGAACGTCCGGGACAGCGCCTCCTCGGTCAGCGTGGCGCCGATCGGGCCGGCCGCGACGACGCGTCCGGCCCGCAGCAGCAGCACGTGCGTGAAGCCGGCGGGGATCTCCTCGACGTGGTGGGTCACCAGCACCGTGGCCGGGCTGGCCGGGTCGCGGGCCAGCGTGGTGAGCCGGTACAGCAGGTCCTCGCGGCCGCCGAGGTCCAGGCCCGCCGCCGGCTCGTCGAGCAGCAACAGCTCGGGGTCCGTCATCAGCGCCCTGGCGGCCAGCGCCCGTTTGCGCTCGCCCTCGGACAGGGTCCCCCAGCTGCGGTCGGCCAGCCGACGGATGCCCATGGCGTCCAGCAGCTCCCCGGCGCGCTGCAGGTCGACCGGGTCGTAGGCCTCCCGCCACCGGCCGACCACGCCGTATCCGGCGGACACCACGACGTCGGCGACCCGCTCGGTCGCCGGGACCCGTCCGGCCAGCGCCGCGGACGACAGGCCGATCCGCGGGCGGAGCTCCGCGAGGTTCACCGCGCCCAGCCGCTCGCCCAGCACGTGCGCCCGCCCGGAGGTCGGGTGCAGGTTGCCGGAGGCGATCTGCAGCAGGGTGGTCTTGCCGGCGCCGTTCGGGCCCAGCACGATCCAGTGCTCGCCCGTCTGCACGTGCCAGGCGATCCGGTCCAGCAGCACGGAGGTGCCCCGGCGGACCGTCACGTCCAGGAGGTGCACCACGGACGTCGGGAGCGGCCGGATGGACATCGTCACGCGGGTCATTGTGGCCTACCGGTCCGCGGCGCCCGACGGGCGCGGCGGTCGCCGGACCGGTCGACACCCGCCGGGCGGGCCGGCCGGCGGCGCGTCGAGCGGCGCTCCGACTGGCCGGGCATGATCGCGACACGGGAGAATCCCCGCCATGCCCGCCGAGCCGACTCCCGACCTGCAGGCACGGCCGCGCCCCGCCGGGGCACCCGGGGCCGCGGGAACCGGCCCCCGCCGGGGCGGCAGCGTGTTCCCCGGCCGGCCCTACCCCGTGGGCGCCACCTGGACCGGCGACGGCACCAACTTCTCGGTGTACGCCGACGGCACCTCCGCGGTCGAGCTGTGCCTGGTCGACGCCGGCGGCGCGGAACTGCGGCTGCCGATGGAGGAACGCACCTACGGGCTGTGGCACAGCTTCGTGCCGGGCATCGGCCCCGGGCAGCGCTACGGGTACCGGGTCGCCGACCGGGACCCGGCCAAGATCCTGCTCGACCCGTACGCCCGGCGCATCGACACCACCTCCTACGACGTGTCCGTGGTGTCGGCACCGGGGGTCGACTCGCTGGGCAGGTCGCCGCTGGGCATGGTGGTGGAGCCGGTGCGGTCGACGTCCGAGCGCCCCCGCGTGCCGTGGGAGCACACCGTGGTCTACGAGGCGCACGTCGTCGGCGCGACCCGCCAGCACCCCGGCATCCCCCCGGCGCTGCGCGGCACCTACGCCGGCCTGGCACACCCGGCGATGGTCGAGCACCTGGTGCGGCTCGGGGTGACCTCGGTGGAGCTGCTGCCGGTGCACGCCCACGCCGACGAGCCCGGGCTGCTGCTCACCGGCCGCGAGAACTACTGGGGCTACTCGACGCTCGGCTTCTTCGCGCCGCATCCGGGCTACGCCAGCCGGTCCGGGGCGGAACTGGCCGAGTTCGTCGAGATGGTGGACACCCTGCACGCCGCCGGGCTCGAGGTGCTGCTCGACGTCGTCTACAACCACACCTGCGAGGGCGGCACGGACCCCAGCGTGCCGCTGTCCTGGCGCGGCCTGGCTCCCGACGTCTACTACGTGCCCGGGCGCGACATCACCGGCACCGGGAACACCGTGGACCCGGCGTCGGTGGCCGTCATCCGGATGGTCACCGACTCGCTGCGGTACTGGGCGGACGACCTGGGCGTCGACGGGTTCCGGTTCGACCTGGCGTCCGTCCTGGGCCGGCCGCACGCCGACGGCTTCGACCCGGCCTCGGCCCTGCTGTCAGCCATCGCGCAGGACCCGGTGCTGGTCGACCGCAAGCTGATCGCCGAGCCCTGGGACGCGACCGGGGAGGGCTACGCCGTCGGCCGGTTCGGGACCTGGTGGTCGGAGTGGAACGACCACTTCCGGGACACCGTCCGGGACTTCTGGCGCGGCGCGGCGGGGGTGCGCGACCTCGGGTACCGGCTGTCCGGGTCGGCCGACCTGTACGGCGGGGACCGCCGGCCGTGGGCCTCGGTCAACTTCGTCACCGCCCACGACGGTTTCACCCTGCGGGACCTGGTGTCCTACCAGCACAAGCACAACGAGGCCAACGGCGAGGACGGCCGGGACGGGACGGACAACAACCGGTCGGCCAACTACGGCGTCGAGGGCGACACCGACGACCCCGCGGTGCTGGCGGTGCGGCTCCGGCAGGTGCGGAACCTGGCCGCCACGCTGCTGCTGTCCACCGGCACCCCGATGATCTGCGGCGGCGACGAGATCGGCCGCACCCAGGGCGGCAACAACAACGCCTACTGCCAGGACAACCCGGTGAGCTGGACGGACTGGTCCGGGGTCGTCGACACGTCCGGCGCGCCGGTCACCGGGAGCCCCGAGGCGGACCTGCTGGCGTTCTTCTCCCGCACGCTGTCGATCCGCAAGGACAGCCCCGCGCTGCACCAGGGCGAGTTCTTCGAGGGCCGGTCGCCGTCGACCGGTGACGGCATCCCGGACCTGGTCTGGTTCAACCCCGACGGCGAGCAGATGTCGCTGGACGACTGGTTCGACGGCGGCCGCCGCACGCTGCAGATGTGGGTGGACGGCCGGGACGTCCGCGGGCACAGCCCGGACGGCTCGCCGGTGTCGGACGACTCGTGGTTGCTGCTGCTGCACTCCGGCGAGAACTCCGTGGAGGTCACGCTTCCCGGCGAGCCGTACGGGCTGGCGTACACGCCGGTGCTGGACACCGCCACGGCCACCGGCGAACCGGCCGACGCCACCCCGCTGGGCGCGGCGGTGTCGGTGACGGTGCCCGGACGGACGGTGTGGTTGCTGCGCGCCACGCGTGACGAGCCCGTGCCCACCCCGGATCAGCCGGCCGACGCAGCCGGCTGACCCGCGGCGGGACCTCGTCAGGCGGTGGTGACCAGGCCGAGCTCGGCGGGCGAGGCCAGCAGCGGGTGCCGCGGCAGCACCCGCACGGTGTACCCGACCGGACCGGAGCGCTCCAGCGGCAGCTGCGCCTCGTAGCGATAGCCGTCCCCGTTGCCCACGTACTCCATCGGCACCGTGGTGACCTCGTGCAGCTGCTCGCCGTCGTCCACCCGGCCGGTGACGGTCTGCACCTCGACGTCCTCCGGCGCGAGCCCGCCCAGGTCGACCGAGGCGCGCACCGAGAGCACGTTGCCCATCGACGGTTCGGAGCCGATGCCGGAGGTGTCGACGCTGACCACCCGGATCCGCGGCCACGCGTCCCGGACGGTGTCCTTCCACGCCGCGAGCTCCTTCGCGACCTGCAGGTCCGTGCCGATGGCCCGATGGAAGGTGGCGGCCGGTGCGTAGTACTGCGTGACGTAGTCGCGGACCATCCGGGTGGCCTGCACCCGGGGCCCCAGGTAGGACAGCGTGTGCCGGACGGTGTCGACCCAGCCGTCGGGCCGGTCGTCCTGGCCCCGCTGGTAGAACAGCGGCGCCACGCGGTTCTCGAGCAGGTTGTACAGCGCCGTCGCCTCGAGGTCGTCCCGGCGGTGCTCGTCGGTGATGCCGTCGGCGCTGGGGATCGACCAGCCGTCGTGGCCGTCGAACAGCTCGTCCCACCAACCGTCGGAGATCGACAGGTTCAGCGCGCCGTTCAGCGCGGCCTTCATCCCGGAGGTGCCCGAGGCCTCCTGCGGCCGGATCGGGTTGTTGAGCCAGACGTCCGCGCCGGCACAGAGGATCGCCGCCATGCCCATGTCGTAGTCCGGCAGGTAGGCGATGCGGTGCCGGATCTCGTTGTCGTCGGCGAACCGCACCATCTCCTGCATGAAGCGCTTGCCGTACTCGTCGGCCGGGTGGGCCTTCCCGGCGATGACGATCTGCACCGGGCGCTCCGGGTGCAGCAGGATGCGCTTGAGCCGGGCCGGGTCACGCAGCATCAGGGTGAGCCGCTTGTACGTCGAGACCCGGCGCGCGAAGCCGACGGTCAGGACGTCCGGGTCGAGGATCGACTCGGTCCAGGCCAGCTCGGGGGCGGAACTGCCGCGCAGCAGCCAGGAGTCGCGGACGGCCTTGCGCGCCATGACGACCAGCCGGCGACGCAGCGTCTGGCGCAGCTCCCACAGCCGCTGGTTGCTCACCCGGTCACCGTCCGGCCAGTCCTCGGCCGACGCCAGGTCCCGCCAGCCGGCCATGTCCCCGGCCACGCTGTACATCTCGCGCGCCGCCCAGGTCGGCAGGTGCACGCCGTTGGTCACCGACCCGATCGGCACCTCCTCGGCGTCGAAACCCGGGTACAGGCCGGCGAACATCTGCCGCGACACCACGCCGTGCAGCTTGGCGACGCCGTTGGCGCGCTGGGCCAGCCGCAGGCCCATGTGCGCCATGTTGAACCGGGCCGGATCGTCCTCCGCGCCGAACGCGAGGATCTCGTCGACGCGCAGACCGGGCGCCAACCGGCTCATCCCGGTCTCGTCGCCGTCCAGGTAGTGGCGGACGAGGTCGATCGGGAACCGGTCGATCCCGGCCGGGACCGGCGTGTGCGTGGTGAAGACGGTGCCGGCCCGGACGGCGGTGACCGCCTCGGTCGGGGTGACCGCCTGGTCGGCGATCAGCGAGGCAATGCGCTCCAGACCCAGGAAGCCGGCGTGTCCCTCGTTCATGTGGAACACCTCGGGCCGCGGGTGCCCGGTGATGTCGCAGTAGGCGTTGACCGCGCGGACGCCGCCCACCCCCAGCAGCAGCTCCTGCTTGATCCGGTGGTCCTGGTCGCCGCCGTACAGCCGGTCGGTGGTCGACCGCAGCTCGTCGTCGTTGGCCTCGATGTCGGCGTCGAGCAGCAGCAGCGGCACCCGGCCGACCCTGGCCTGCCAGATGCGTGCGGACAGCCGGCGGCCGCCCGGCATCGGCAGCGAGATCACGGCCTGCTCGCCGTCCGGCCCGGTGAGCCGGTCGATCGGCAGGCCCTGCGGGTCGTGCGCCAGGTAGTGCTCCTGCTGCCAGCCGTCGGCGGACAGCGACTGCCAGAAGTAGCCGAAGCGGTAGAGCAGGCCGACGCCGATGATCGGCACCCCGAGGTCCGACGCGGACTTGAGATGGTCGCCGGCCAGGATGCCCAGGCCGCCGGAGTAGTTCGGCAGCACCTCGGACACGCCGAACTCCATGGAGAAGTAGGCGATCGACTGCGGCAGCACCGTCCCGTCCGCCTTGGCCTCCGCCTCGGCGAGCTGCCCCTGGTACCAGCGCGGCTCGGTCAGGTAGGCGTCAAGGTCGGCCGCCAGGGCGTGCATGCGGTCCAGGAAGGGCCGGTCGGTGGCCAGCTGCTGCAGCCGGGCCACGGAGACCGCGCCGAGGAGCTTGAGCGGGTCACCCTCGAAGCGCTCCCACAGGTCGCGGTCGATGTCCGCGAACAGGTCCTGGCTCGCCGGGTGCCAGGACCACCGCAGGTTGCGGATCAACGCGCCGAGCGGTTCGAGCGGCCCTGGCAGCTGAGGTCGGACGGTGAACCGTCGGAGTGCCTTCACGGACGACCAATCTAGCCGGTGGAGCCCTCCCGGACGGCGTTCCTCCGACAAACCGCCGACACCGGACCTGCCGTGCCCCACCGCAGGCAGGATCGATTCAGATCGTGAGGCCGACCGCGTGTCGCACCACCCGGATGCCCGGCCGGCCGCCACCGTCGCGAACCGTCCAGCTGGACCTCACGGTGACGGTCCCGGGACGCTCCGGGGACCGCGGGCCGCCGCTGCGTGGCCCATGGGTGCCCGGTAGGTTCGTCCGGGTGGCGGGACGCATAGGACTGACGAACGTGACCCCGAGCGTCGAGGGCGGACGCTATCCGGCCCGCTCCGTGGTGGGCGCCGTGATCGAGGTCGGCGCGACGGTGTTCCGCGAGGGGCACGACGCCGTGGCGGCCAACGTGGTGTGGCGCCCGCCGGCCGAGCCGGCGGCGGACGGCAAGCGGCGCGCGGCCCCGCGGGACACCGGCCCGCTGCTGCGCATGGTGCCGGGCATCCCCGGGACCGACCGCTTCACCGCCCAGGTCACGCCCGACCGGCAGGGCATGTGGAGCCTGGTCGTCGAGGCCTGGAGCGACCCTCTCGGCACCTGGCGGCACGCCGTGGTGGCCAAGGCGGCGGCCCACCAGTCCGGCGAGGAGATGGCCAACGACCTGGAGACCGGCGCCCGGCTGCTGGAGCGGATCGCCCGCCGGCCCGGACAGCAGCACGCCGGATCCATCCGCGCCGCGGTGGCCGCGCTGCGCGACGCCGACCTGCCGGTCGCCGAGCGGATCGGCCCGGCCCTGTCGGGCAGCCTGTGGCCAGTGCTCGTGGCCGACCCGATCCGCGAGCTCATCACCCGCTCGCCCGCCTACCAGGTCTGGGTCGACCGGCCGCTGGCCGAGTTCGGTTCCTGGTACGAGTTCTTCCCCCGGTCGGCGGGCGCGGAGGTGGACGCAGAGGGCCTGCCGCTCCGGCACGGCACCTTCGCGGACGCGCAGCGGGAGCTGCCGCGGGTGGCCGCCATGGGGTTCGACGTCGTCTACCTCCCGCCGATCCACCCGATCGGCCGGGTGAACCGCAAGGGACGCAACAACCCCGCCGAACCCGGGGGCACCGTCCATCCCGACCCGCGGGACGTCGGCTCGCCGTGGGCCATCGGCGCCGAGGAGGGTGGCCACGACGCGGTCCACCCGGAGCTGGGCACGCTCGAGGACTTCGACGCCTTCGTCGCCGAGGCCGAGCGGCTGGGGCTGACCGTGGCGCTGGACCTGGCCCTGCAGTGCGCGCCGGACCACCCGTGGGTGGCCGAGCACCCGGAGTGGTTCACCACCCGGCCGGATGGGTCGATCGCGTACGCGGAGAACCCGCCGAAGAAGTACCAGGACATCTACCCGCTCAACTTCGACAACGACCCGGTCGGGCTGTACGCCGAGGTGCTGCGGGTGGTGAACCACTGGATCTCGCACGGCGTCACCGTGTTCCGCGTCGACAACCCGCACACCAAGCCGATCAACTTCTGGGAGTGGCTGATCGCGCAGGTGCACGCGGCGCGCCCGGAGATCGTCTTCCTGGCCGAGGCCTTCACCAAGCCGGCGATGATGCACGAACTGGCCAAGGTCGGGTTCACGCAGTCGTACACCTACTTCACCTGGCGGACCGCCAAGCAGGAGCTCGTCGACTACGGCGTCGAGCTGGTCGAGGCGGCGCACTACATGCGGCCGAACTTCTTCGTCAACACGCCGGACATCCTGCACGCGTCGCTCCAGTACGGCGGCCGTGCGATGTTCGCGATCCGCGCGGTCCTGGCGGCCACCATGGTCCCGACGTGGGGCGTGTACTCGGGCTACGAGCTGTTCGAGCACGAGGCCGTGCGGCCGGGCAGCGAGGAGTACCTGCACTCGGAGAAGTACCAGCTGCGCCCGCGCGACTACCAGGGCGCGCTGGAGCGCGGGGACTCGCTCGAACCCCTGATCACCCGGCTGAACCAGATCCGTCGCGAGCACCCCGCGCTCCAGCAGCTGCAGGGACTGTGGTTCCACGGCATCGGCAACGACGACCTGCTCTGCTACTCGCGCCACGACGACCGTACGGGCGACACCGTGATCGTCGTGGTGTGCCTGCGCTCCGAGGGTCAGCACTGGGGCGAGACGGACCTGACCATGCCGGCGCTCGGGATGGACTGGAACGACCGCTTCGACGTGGTCGACGAGCTGTCCGGCGAGGTCTACCACTGGGGCGGCCGGAACATGGTCATGCTGGAACCGCAGTACCGCTCCGCGCACATCCTGCACGTCCGGCGCTGAGCCGGACCGATCCGCGACCGCAGCACGACCCTCCACCGCCACGCCGCCCGGCCGCACCGTCGCGACGGGTCCGGCGGGCGTCCGACCACCTCGCACGCCTAGAGGAACGACATGACCGACACGCTGGGACGGCCCCGGTCGACGGCCGACAGCCGGCTGCCCACCCCGCACTACGCACCGGCCGCGTCCGGCACCGCGGAAGAGCCGTCCGCGGAGCAGTTCCGCCCGGCGCGGACGCTGCCGACCGACGGCGACTGGTACAAGCGCGCGGTCTTCTACGAGGTGCTGGTCCGCGCGTTCGCCGACTCCAACGGCGACGGCACCGGCGATCTGCGCGGCCTGATCGACCGGCTCGACTACCTGCAGTGGCTGGGCGTGGACTGCCTCTGGCTGCCGCCGTTCTACGACTCGCCGCTGCGCGACGGCGGGTACGACATCCGCGACTACCGCAAGGTGCTGCCCGAGTTCGGGACGGTGCAGGACTTCGCCGACCTGGTGGACGCGGCGCACGCCCGGGGGATCCGGGTGATCACCGACTTCGTCATGAACCACACCAGCGACACGCACTACTGGTTCCAGGAGTCGCGCTCCAACCCGGACGGACCGTACGGCGACTTCTACACCTGGGCGGACGACGACTCCGGGTTCCCCGACGCCCGCATCATCTTCGTCGACACCGAGCCCAGCAACTGGACGTTCGACCCGGTGCGCAAGCAGTACTACTGGCACCGCTTCTTCTCCCACCAGCCGGACCTGAACTTCGACTGCCCGGCCGTGGGCGACGCCATGCTCGACGCCATGCGGTTCTGGCTGGACCTGGGCATCGACGGGTTCCGCCTGGACGCCGTGCCCTACCTCTACGTGCGGGAAGGCACCAACGGCGAGAACCTGCCGGAGACCCACGAGTTCCTGCGTCGGTGCCGGGCGGTCGTCGAGGAGGAGTACCCGGGGCGCATCCTGCTGGCGGAGGCCAACCAGTGGCCGGCCGACGTCGTCGACTACTACGGCGATCCCGCCAAGGGCGGCGACGAGTGCCACATGTGCTTCCACTTCCCGTTGATGCCGCGCATCTTCATGGGCGCCCGGCGGGAGTCCCGGTTCCCGATCTCCGAGATCCTCGCCCAGACACCGCCGATCCCCGAATCGGGGCAGTGGGGCATCTTCCTGCGCAACCATGACGAGCTCACCCTCGAGATGGTCAGCGACGAGGACCGCGACTACATGTGGGCGGAGTACGCGCGGGACCCGCGGATGAAGGCCAACATCGGCATCCGCCGGCGGCTGGCACCGCTGCTGGACAACGACCGCAACCTGCTCGAGCTGTTCACCGCCATGCTGCTGTCGCTGCCCGGGTCGCCGTGCCTGTACTACGGCGACGAGATCGGCATGGGTGACAACATCTGGCTCGGCGACCGGGACGGCGTCCGCACCCCGATGCAGTGGTCGCCCGACCGGAACGCCGGCTTCTCCCGGAGCGATCCGGCGCGGCTCTACCTGCCGGCGATCATGGACCCGGTCTACGGCTACCAGACGGTGAACGTCGAGGCCCAGTTGAACACCTCGGCATCGCTGCTGCACTGGACCCGCCGGATGATCGAGATCCGCAAGCAGCACCCGGCTTTCGCGCTCGGCGAGTTCATCGACCTGGGCGGGTCGAACCCGACGGTGCTGTCCTACCTGCGGCGCCACACCGGACCGGACGGCCGGACCCAGACCGCGCTGTGCGTGAACAACCTGTCCCGATTCCCCCAGCCCGTCGAGCTGGACCTGCGGGAGTACCAGGAGTGCGTGCCGATCGAGCTGACCGGTGGCACCCCGTTCCCGCGGATCGGCGAGCTGCCGTACCTGCTGACCCTGCCAGGGCACGGCTTCTACTGGTTCGACGTGACCCCGGCCGCGCCGCGGGGTCCGGAAGGGGCGTAGCCCGATGACCACACCGGAGAACACCCCCGCCGCCGGGCCGCCCGGCGACGGGCGACGACCCGTGCCGCCGCCGACGGAGGGTGTCGGCGGCGAGAGCGACGACACCCGCGGCGCCGGGGACACGGCCGCCGACAGCGGTGCCGCGGGAGGCGCCTCCGCCACGCCGGGCACCGGCGGCGGTGACGACCGGGCCGGCGCCTCTGACGAGGTCCTGGTCGAGCTGCTGACGGGCTGGATGCCGGCGCAGCGCTGGTTCTCGGGCAAGGGACGCACCCTCGGGCCCGTCGAGGTCCTCTCGCGCACGCCGGTGGCCGTGGTGCGCGGCGACGCGGTCATCGACCACGTCGTGGTCGCCGTCGACGCCGGGGGGCAGCGGCAGCGGTACCAGCTGTGGATCGGCTGGCACCCCTGGCTGCCGTCGATCCTGGACCACGCCCGGATCGGTTCGTCCGGCAACTGGACCGCCTACGACGGCCTGCAGGACGGCGAGGTCTCCGCGCTGCTGCTGGACGCGCTGGCCACCGACCGCACCGTCGGCGACCTCCGGTTCCGCCGCGAGCCGGACGCCGAGATCGACGCCACCGCGCCCGGTCTGGTGATCGGGGCCGAGCAGTCCAACACGTCGGTCATCTACGGCCAGAGTTCGATCCTGAAGATCTTCCGCCGCCTGGAGCCCGGGCCGAACCCGGACGCCGAGGTGCACCGGGCGCTGCACGCCGCCGGCAGCACGCACGTCGCGGCGCCGCTGGGCGAGATCACCGGGCCGGTCGAGGGTGTCGAGACGACGCTCGGTCTGCTGACGTCGTTCTTCGCCGGCAGCGCGGAGGGCTGGGCGATGGCCACCGCGAGCGTGCGCGACCTGATGGCCGAGGGCGACCTGCGCGCCGACGAGGTGGGCGGCGACTGGGCCTCGGAGTCCCGGCGGCTGGGCCGCGCCGTCGCCGAGGTGCACGCCGACCTGGCCGCCGCCTTCGGTACCGCCGAGCTCGGCCCCGAGGAACTGGCCGGGCTGACCGACACGATGATCGCCACGGCGGAGGACACGGCGGAGCACGTGCCGTCCATCGCGCAGGCCCTGGACCGGATCCGCGCGGCCTTCCGGGCGGCGGCCGGCGTCGGCGGCCCGGTGACCGTGCAGCGGATCCACGGCGACCTGCACCTGGGCCAGACGCTGCGGGTGCTCAACGGCTGGGCGATCATCGACTTCGAGGGCGAGCCGTCCAAGCCGCTGGACCACCGGAGGTCCCGGCACAGCCCGCTGCGGGACGTCGCCGGCATGCTGCGGTCCTTCGACTACGCCGCGCACCACTCGCTCGCCGGCGGCCCGTCCGACGCGCAGCACCTGTACCGGGCCACCGAGTGGGCGAATCGCAACCGGAACGCCTTCTGCGAGGGCTACGCGGCCGCATCGGGTGTCGACCCGCGCAGCTTCGGCCCGCTGCTCGGTGCGTTCGAACTCGACAAGGCGGTCTACGAGGTCGCCTACGAGCATGGCAACCGACCCGGTTGGGAACCCATCCCGCTGTTGGCGGTCAAGCGACTGACCGAGAGCGGACCCGTCTCTGGAGGTACATCGTGACCACCCCCCCGTCCCGCCGCCGGAAGGGCAGCGGCGCCACGCGCGGCGCCGCCCCGACCCCGGACAAGGGCGCGGCAGAGCCGGTCGCCGGCGTCGCGGGAGGCACCGACCCCGCGCAGGCCGCCGCACCCACCGCCGGCATCCCGGATCCCGCCACCGAGCGGCAGCGCTCCGGCGGCGGCCGACGTGCCGCGGACGACCCGGAGGGCGCCCCCGCGGCCGCCGACCCCGCCGGCAGCGACCCGGCCGCCGCGGCCGCACCGGCCCCCGGCACGCCGTCCGGCGACATCGCCACCGTCCCGGCGCCGGGTGGCGCCGAGCCGCCGAGCGCACCAGCCGTCGAGGTCGGGACGCCGGAGTCGGCGTCGGTGTCGGCGTCGGGGCCGGACATCCCGGAGGAGGAGCCGGCCCGCGGCTGGTCGCCGCCGCCCGGACCGGGCAACGACGTCTACGAGAAGGTGCTCGGCGGCGACACCGCGGATCCGCACGCGGTTCTCGGCATGCACCCGCAGTCGGACGGGTCGACGGTGGTGCGCACCCTGCGGCACCACGCCCGCGAGGTGACGCTGCTGACCGACGGGCACGAGCATCCGATGGTCAGTGTGTACGGCGGCATCTGGGCGGTCCAGGTCGACGGCGCGGTCGGCGACTACCGCATCCGGGTCAGCTACGGCACCGGTGACGACTCGGCGACCTATGTCGTCGACGACCCGTACCGGTGGCTGCCCACCCTCGGCGAGGTCGATCTGCACCTGATCGGCGAGGGACGCCACGAGTTCCTCTGGCAGGTGCTCGGCGCGCACGTGCGGACCTACGACACCCCCGGCGGCCCGGTCACCGGCACGTCGTTCGCGGTGTGGGCGCCCAACGCGCGCGGCGTCCGGGTCAGCGGCGACTTCGACCACTGGTCGGGTGCGGGCCAGCCCATGCGCTCGCTCGGCTCGTCGGGCGTCTGGGAGCTGTTCGTCCCCGGGGTGGGCGTCGGCACCCACTACAAGTTCCAGATCCTGGGCCAGGACCACGTCTGGCGGGAGAAGGCCGACCCGCTGGCCTTCGCCGCGGAGAACTACCCCAGCACCGCGTCCGTGGTCACCGCGAACACGCACCAGTGGGGCGACGAGGACTGGATGTCGGCCCGCACGCAGCGGGACCCGCTCGCCGAGCCCATGGCCATCTACGAGCTGCACGCCGGCTCGTGGCACAAGGGCATGCGCTACCGGGAGATGGCCGACGCGCTGATCGAGGAGCTCGCCGACACCGGGTTCACGCACGTCGAGTTCCTGCCGCTGGCCGGCCACCCGTTCGGCGGTTCGTGGGGCTACCAGGTCACGTCGTACTACGCCCCGGACCCGCGGCTGGGCTACCCGGACGACTTCCGGTACCTGGTCGACCGGCTGCACCAGGCCGGCATCGGCGTCATCCTGGACTGGGTGCCGGCGCACTTCCCCAAGGACGAGTGGGCGCTGGGCCGCTTCGACGGCACCGCGCTGTACGAGCACGCCGACCCGCGGCGCGGCGAGCAGCCGGACTGGGGGACGTTCGTCTTCGACTTCGGCCGGCGCGAGGTCCGCAACTTCCTCGTCGCCAACGCGCTGTACTGGCTCGAGGAGTTCCACCTGGACGGGCTGCGCGTGGACGCGGTCGCGTCGATGCTCTACCTGGACTACTCGCGCAAGGAGGGCGAGTGGCTGCCGAACCAGTACGGCGGCCGCGAGAACCTCGACGCCGTCTCGTTCCTGCAGGAGACGAACGCGACGGTCGGCAAGCGCGTGCCCGGCGCCGTCATGATCGCCGAGGAGTCGACCTCGTGGCCCGGGGTCACCCGACCCACCCACCTCGGCGGCCTCGGCTTCCACCTGAAGTGGAACATGGGCTGGATGCACGACACCCTCGAGTACATCTCGCGGGACCCGATCCACCGCTCCTGGCACCACAACGAGCTGACGTTCTCGATGGTGTACGCGTTCTCGGAGCAGTTCGTGCTGCCGATCTCGCACGACGAGGTCGTCTACGGCAAGGGATCGCTGTGGGGCAAGGTGCCCGGCGACGACTGGCGCAAGGCCGCCACCGTCCGGGCGTACCTGGCGTACATGTGGAGCCACCCGGGCAAGCAGCTGCTGTTCATGGGGCAGGAGCTGGGCAACCCGGCGGAGTGGAACGACGCGCAGTCCGTGCCGTGGGAGCTGCGGGAGCAGCCCCTGCACAACGGGATCCGCACCGCGGTCGGCGATCTCAACCGGATCTACCGGGCCAGCCCGGCGCTGTACTCGCAGGACTTCACGCCGGCCGGCTTCAACTGGATCGACGCCAACGACCGCGAGAACAACATGATCGCGTACCTGCGCTGGGGGTCGGACGGCTCGTCGCTGGCGTGCGTCGTGAACTTCTCGGCGGTGCCTCGCTCCGGGTACCGGATCGGCCTGCCGTTCAGCGGGGTGTGGCGCGAGGTGCTGAACACCGACTCGACGCAGTACGGCGGGTCGGGCGTGGGCAACATGGGCGCCGTGGTGGCGTCGGACCAGTCGTGGCACGGCCAGCCGGCGTCCGCGTCGATCACCGTGCCGCCGCTGGGGGCGCTCTGGCTCGTCCCCGAGTCCGCGGCTGACCACTGACCGCGGGCCCGGCCGGGCAGCGGGCAGGTCCGGCCGGCCCGCCGGGCGCCGCAGGTCCGCGCGGCGTCGGGACCGGTCCACGGTCCTGACGCTGGCGGCCGCGCTGGTGCTGGTCCTGCTCGTCACGGTCGCGACCGCGGCGGCGCAGGGTCCGGAGGCCGCGGCGGGCACGCCGGTCGCGGCGGCCCGGATCGACCCGGTGGCGGGCGGTGGTGCGGTCCGCGACGCCACCGCACCGGCACCGGGACCGGCCACCGACGGCGCGGTCGCCGGCGTGCTGGCGGACCTGGTCGAGTTCTGGCGGACCGGCGCGCCCGCCGCGCTCACCCGGCGGATGACGCCGCTGGCCGGTGGGGCGGTGGCCGTCGACTCCTCTGCCGCGCAGCTCGGGCCGGGCGGCGCGCCGTGCATCGGCGCCCCGGGCGACATCGCCGGCAACGCCTACTACTGCCCGTCCGCGGACGCCATCGTCTACGACTCGGCGGGCCTGGTGCCGGTCCTGCTGGGCCGGTACGGGGTCGCCGCGCTCGCCGCGTCGTTCGGACATGAGTACGGCCACGCCGTGCAGGCGCGGCTGGGTCCCACCGCCGCGCAGCGGTCTGCCCAACCGGCCCGCTACCCCGGGTTGCTCGTCGAGGCGCAGGGCGACTGCTACGCCGGCGCCTTCCTGGCCTGGGTGGTCGCCGGCCGGTCGGCGCACGTGCACCTGCCGCCGGAGTCGCTGCTGGTGGCAGTGGCGCCGCTGCTCGACTTCCGGGACGCGCCCACCGTCCGGCCCGACGCGCCGACCGCACACGGCCTGGCGATCGACCGGCTGCGGTCGGCTCTGGTCGGGCTGCGCCGCGGCGCAGCGGCCTGCCGAGCGCTGAACCGCGCCGCGCTGCACCCCGCGCTCGGCACGGCCGGCACCGTCGCCGACGGGGCCGCCCGGTTCCCCGACGCCGGCGCCGCGCTGGCCGCCGGCCGCCCCGGCATCCAGGCACTCGCCGCCCGGTGGTCCGCGGCGTCCGGCTCCGGGTCCACCACCGGCCCCAGGCCGTCGGGTGCGGCACCGACCGGGACGACCGGCGGCTCCGCGGCCGGGACGTCCGTCACCCCGGATCCCGCCGACCTGGCGGCGGCGGCACCCCTGGGGCAGTTCGCGGAGGCTGCGGCGCTGGCGCTCGCGGTGGGCCGCACGCTGCCCGGACGGGACGGGGCGCGGGCGTCCGACACCCTGCCCTCCTGCTTCGCCGGCGCCTGGACAGAGACGGTCTACGGCCACGCCCGGCCTGGGCAGCTCGGCAGCTGGGCAGGCGACGTCGACGAGGCGCTGGACCTGGTGCGCAGCCGGCCGGGCGCCCGCTTCGCGGACCTCGCCGCCTTCGCCGACGGCTACGACCGGGGACTCGCAGGCTGTTCCTGAGGCGGTCCCCGCGCTCGGCGCCCGCGGACGCTGCGCGGTGCGGCGCGAGCCGGGCGACGGGCCGACCGGGTGGTACGACGGTCATAGGCCTGCGGTTGGCCGGTCGTCGATGCCTCGCCCGCACACCGGACGGCGTCGTTGCGGCCGCCGCCCGGACGGACCAGGCCGGGCGGGCCGGTCCTCTACCCTTGGGCGCATGCCGGCCGCCGCCCTGGACTTCGGCGTCCTCGGCGCCGTCCGGGCCCTCCGCGACGGGCAACCGCTGGACCTGGGCGGCCCCCGCCAGCGGTCGGTCGTGGCCCGGCTGCTGATCGCCGAAGGCCGCGCGGTGTCCGCCGAGGTGCTGGTCGCCGACCTGTGGCGCTCGGACCTGCAGCCCCGGGCCATCGCGCTGCTGCAGGCGCACATCTCGCTGCTCCGCCGGGTCCTCGAACCGGACCGTGCACCCCGGTCGCCGGCCATCGTGCTGGTCACCGAACCGCCGGGCTATGCGCTGCGTGCCGGCGGCGCCGTCGACGCCGCCGACATGGCGGCCCTGACCGCCGACGGCGACAGGCTGCTGCCGGCCGACCCGGCCGCCGCGGCGGATCGGTACGCGGCGGCGGAGGCGCTCTGGCGGGGGCCGGCGTACGCCGACTTCGCCGACGAGGCGTGGGCGGCGACGGAACGCATCCGCCTCGAGGACCTGCGGCTGGCGCTCGTGGAGCGCCGGGCCACCGCCGAGCTGGCCGCGGGGCGGACACCGGACGCGGTGACCGCCCTCCGGGCGCACGTCACCGCGCACCCGTTGCGCGAGGAGGCCTGGCGGCTGCTGGCGCTGGGCCTGTACCGGTCGGGCCGGCAGGGCGACGCCCTGGGCGCCCTCCGCGAGGCCCGCGCCCGGCTCTCCGAGGACCTGGGCGTCGACCCGGGCCCCGAGCTGCGCCGGCTGGAACAGGACATTCTCGCCCACGCCGACCACCTGGTGCTCCGGACCGCCGCGGCGCCCGGGCCGGCTGGCGCACCCGGCTCCGGGAGCGGTTCGAGCCCCGCGAGCGCTGCCGGCCCCGCGAGCAGTCCCAGCCCCGCGAGCAGTTCGCGCCCCACCGGCTCGACGCCGGACGGTCCGTCCGACGCCGCTCTCTCGTCCCTGGTCGACACCGCACGTCCGGCTCGTGGCGGCGGGGCACCGCACCGCCCGACGCCGGGTGCCGAACCCACGGCGCCCGCGACGGATCCAGGCGACCCGGCAGCAGCGGCGTACCCCGCGGTCGGCGCGACCGCGGTCGGCGAAGCCACTCCGGCAATGGTCCGCGGGATCGCGCCGGCCACCGGCGACGGCACCGCACCGGCCGCCGGCCAGGCGTTCGGCCGGTCGGACGGCCTGGTGCCCCAGGTGCCTGTCACGCCACTGATCGGCCGCGCCGCCGAGGTCGCCGAGCTGTCATCCGCCGCCGACCGGGCACGGCGGGTCGGGCTGCAGGTCGCGGTCGTCGCGGGCGAGGCGGGCGGCGGGAAGACCGCACTGCTCGACCACCTGGCCGGCCGGCTGCGCTCGGACGGCTGGCGGGTCTGTGCCGTCCGCTGCCCGGAGACCGACGGCGCGCCGAGCGGCTGGCCGTGGATCGACGCCCTCCGCCGGCTCGCCGCGGACCTGCCGGACCGGCTCGGTCCGGACGCGGCGACGCTGGCCCCCTGGCTGACCGATGTGGCCGGCGACGGCGACGCCGTGGGCAGCCGGTTCCGGGTGCACCGGGCCGTCGCCGACTGGCTCGGCACGGTCGCCGGCGACCGGCCGTTGCTGGTGACGGTGGACGACCTGCACCGGGCCGACGACGAGACCGCTGCGATGACAGTGGATCTGGTCGAGACGCTGAGCTCCGCGCGGGTGCTGGTGGTGGCCGGGCACCGGCCGGAGCCGTCCCCCGGGCTGACCCGGACCCTCGCGGCGCTGGCCCGTCGCTCCCCCGCCCGGCTGGAGCTGGCCGGGCTGCGGCCGGACGCGGTGGACGCACTCGTCGACGAGTGGGCGCTGGTCGGCATCGACGCGACCACCCGCGCGGTCATCGCCGACCGCAGCGGCGGCAACCCGTTCTACGTCCGCGAGCTGGTGCGGCTGATCGCCTCCGGCCAGGACGTGGCGGCGGTGCCGGGCGGCGTGCGCGACGTGGTGCGGCAGCGGCTGGCGGTGCTGCCGGCCGAGACCGTCACCCTGCTGCGGGTCGCGGCCGTCGGCGGCCGCGAGATCGACACCGACGTGCTGCTCACCGCTGCGGCGGCCGGCGGCACGGCGCCCGACCTCGACGACGGGGCGGTGGACGCCCTCGAGCTGGCGCTGGTCAGCGGTCTGCTGGTGGAACCGGCGCCCGGCCGGGTCGGGTTCGGCCACGCCCTCGTCCGCGACACCCTGTACGACGACCTGTCCTCCGTGCGCCGCGCCCGCTGGCACGGGCGCATCGCCTCGGCACTGGAGGTGCTGCGGCCGGACGACGTCACCGCCCTCGCACACCACCACGAGTCGGCGGGGCCGTCGCACGCGGCTGCGACGGCGCGGTACGCCGCCGCCGCCGCCGACCTGGCCGAGCACCGCTGGGCCTACACGGATGCCGCCGACTGGTGGGCCCGGGCGGAGTCCGCCCGCCGCACGGCCGGACCCGACGACGTGGCCGGCGTGCTGCGGCTGCGTGCCCGGCAGATCCGCGCCGCGCAGCTCGCCGGCGACGTCGCGCGGTCGCGGAGCCTGCGGGAGGACATCCTCCCGGTCGCCGCCGCGACCGGCGACCACGAGCTGACCGCGGAGATCATCCTCGCCGCGGACGTGCCGACGATCTGGTCGCCCCGGTCCGTGCACCCGCAGGACCACTACCTGCTCGGGTTGACCCGCGCCACGGCGGACCGGCTCGCCGGACGGCCGGACCTGCGGGCCCGACTGCTGGCCGTGGTCGCCACCGAGCTGGAGGGCGACCCGGACGACGCCGGCTACCGCGCGGGTCTCGAGGCCCTCGAGGTCGCCCGGGCGCACGGCGACCCCACCGTCCTGGCCCACGCGCTGTACGGCCGGTACCTGCACACCTACCGCGACCTGGTCGACGGCATCGAGGAGCGACGGGCCGTCGGCGCGGAGCTGCTGGACCTCGCCCGGCGCCACGGCCTCGGCCAGTTCGAGGCGGCGGCGCAGCTGATCCTGCTGCAGGCCTGCTGCGCGCGGGCGGACTGGGCCGCCGCCGATGTCCACGCCGCCGACGCCGTCACCCTCGCCGAGCGGTACGGACTGCCGCTGCTGGCGGGCATCGGGCTCTGGTACCGCGGCCTGCGCCTGGCGCTCGCCGGCCGGTGGGCCGAGGCCGAGGCCGCCTACGACACGGCCAGCGCCGCGGTGAGCACCACCGGGTTCTACCGGCAGTCCGCGGAGCTGACGTGGTGGGTCTCGGTGTTCTGCCTGCGGCTGTCCGCCGGCCGGTACGCCGAGCTGCTGGACATGACCAGATCCGTGCTGGACGCCACGTCACCGGACCTGTCGGCCGAGACGGTGGAACTCCTCGCCGTGGCGCTGCTGGTCGACGGCCGGCCCGAGGAGGCCCGCGAGCTCCTCGACCGCAGCGGTCCCCCCTCCCCCGTCCGTGACGACTACTTCGGACCCGTCCGCTGGGCACTCCGGGCCATGGTCGGGCTGGGCCTGGACGACCGGGCCCGCGTCGACGCGTCCTACGCGGCACTGCTCCCGCACCGCGACACCGTCTGCGGAGCCTGGACCGCGTCCGTGGCCGTCGGTCCGACGGCGACCCTGCTCGCCCGGCTCGCCGCCCATCGCGGCGACGCGGCGGCTGCGGCCGAGCACCAGCAGGTCGCCGTCCGGGTGGCCGGATCGACCGGCAACGCCGACTGGCTTCGAGCGGCCCGGGCCGCCCTGGACGGCCCACTGTTCGAGGCACCTCGAGACGTCCCGGTGGGCGGGCACTGACAGCGGGAGCCGGCTCCGCTGTTCAGGGCACGGTTCAGGGCACGGTCACGGTTCAGTGCACGCAAAGTCCGGGCCAAGTGCCCGCGCCCAGTCTCTTCCCATGACCACGACACCCACCCCCCGCCTGCCGTTCCCCGTCACCCCGCGCCGCCCCGGCGAACCCGAGGCCGACCTCATGGGCTTCACCCTCATCCACCGGGCACTGCGCTCGGGCACCCGGCTGCTGGCGGTCGCCGTGACGTCCGTCGCCGACGGCGCTCCGTGCGACGACGCCCGCCGCGCCGCCATCGGGACGTTCGCCGACCACGTGCTCACCGAGCTGCACCAGCACCACACCAAGGAGGACGACGTCCTCTGGCCCGTCATCGCCGTCTCCGCCGGGCCGCACGTCGACCTGGACCCGCTGACCGACGACCACGCCGAGCTGCACCAGCTGCTCGAGCAGGCGACGTCGGCGCTGGCCGGCTTCCGCGCCGCCCCCGCCGCCGATCTCCGCACCGCCGCCGCGGCCCTCGGCCGGATCCTGACGACGGTGGCCGACGAGCTGGACGAGCACATCGAGGACGAGGAGGCGACGGTGTTCCCGGTCATCCGGACCTACGTCTCGCACGCCGACTTCGCGCACTGCGAGCGCAAGTTCCGCAAGGACGCCAAGCTGGGCCACCTGATCTTCACGCTGCCGTGGGTGGTCGAGCAGTGCACCGAGCAGGAGCTGGCGGCGCTGCGCTCCGACGTGCCGCTGCCCCTGCGCCTGCTGCTCCGCGCCGTCCAGCCGTCCTGGCGCCGGCGCCGGGACCTGGTGGCCGGTACCGCCGGCCGCTGAACTGCGACCTGCCGGGCATCGCCGCCGCCGATCGCGGCGCCCCGCTCACCCGGAGCACCACGGACACGGATCAGGGCCGGACCTCCACGAGGTCCGGCCCTGACGTGTGCCCGCGGGGGGTGGACGGCGGGCTCGCCGGAGTCAGGTCGTCGCCGGGTACCGCGGCGCCCGGGTCCGCCCGGGTCGGGCCAGCAGCCCCGCCCGGTACAGCACGGTGGCGGCGACGGCCAGCCCGACGGCGTAGAGCAGCCTTCCCGACGTGACCGACACCCCGCCGACGAAGAGGCCGAGCACGCCGACGACCACGCCGGCGCGCGCCGCGGCGGTCCGCCGGCTGCGTGCCGCCCACAGCAGCAACGCCGCGGCGACCACCACCATCACCCGGATCT
This sequence comes from Nakamurella endophytica, assembly GCF_014646215.1. Classification (GTDB taxonomy): domain Bacteria; phylum Actinomycetota; class Actinomycetes; order Mycobacteriales; family Nakamurellaceae; genus Nakamurella; species Nakamurella endophytica. The sequence goes on along the minus strand of NZ_BMNA01000002.1, from coordinate 43,283 downwards.
GCAGCGACGTCCCGGCCACCGGCCCGCCGACGCGGGTCCCGATGCCGAAGGCGACGTACCCGGTGTCGCAGTAGCTGTACCCGTCGTACGTGACGTGGCAGTAGCCCGGCACCCAGGCCGAGGCCGGCGCGAACTCGAGACTGCTGTTGCGCCACGCCAGTCCGATGCTGGCGACCATCGCGGCCAGGGCGGCGGTGAGCATGCCGGCCCGTGCGCCGAGCCGGCCCGGTACCCGGACCGGGGCGGGCGTCGGCCCGCCGGCCGCGGACGGCCGGGCGGTCATCGCGGCCGGTGCGGGGACAGCCAGGCCGTCAGCGCGACGGCGCCGACGCCCAGGGTGAGCACGAACCCGGTGTTCGAGGACACCTGCGGCAGCACGACGAGGAGCCAGTACCCGACCAGGGCGCCGCCGGCGGCGGCGGTCAGGTACCAGACACCGCGCGGTGCGCGGATGGAGCCGCGCAGCGCGGGCGCCGCCACGACCAGGAGTGCGGCCAGCAGCGCGAAGATCGACCATGCAGTCTGGGTCACCCAGGACGAGGTCTTGTCGAACGGGATCGACAGCCCCAGGGCCACCAGCACGACGCCGGCGATGCCGGCAACCGTCGGCAGGCCGATACCGGCGGCGGACGGCCCGGGCTGACCCTGCGGCGGCACGGGACCGGCCGGGCCGTGCGGATGCGGGCCGTGCGCACCGTGGGGGCCGGGCCCGAATCCCGGCGCGGCGCCGTCCGGACCCTGCCAGCCGGGTGGCGGACCGTCGGGGCGCCCGGTCCAGCCCTGCGCCGGTGCCGCCTGGGGCGGGTGGACGCCGACCGGCGCTCCCGGTCCGCCCGGGGGAACCGGGCCGGGACCGGTGAAGACGGGGCGGGGCGCTTCGGAGGTCATCGCTTGCAGTCCTGTCGTGTGGGGCACCGTCGGCGACGGTGGCGGCGCAGGTGCCGCGGCGCGGCACGCCGGGGCACCTGCACCCGGGCGCCTCTGCGACGAGCCGCCGGCCCCGCCGGTTCCCTGGCCACCCGACCCGGCCCGAGCGGCGGCACGTCGCTCTCGTTTCCAGGTCCGGTCCCCTCCGCGGGAGCGCGTGCTGCGGCCCGTGCTCCGGCTCGGACTCGACACGCACGTCGGCACGCAGGTGGGCACCGCCCGGTCCGCCCGTCCGGCGGCCCCGTTCCTGCTCCCGCGGTCCGTCGCCGATCACACCCGGCGGCCCCCGTCCGACGCTCGTCCGACGGACGCGACCGGCGGCCGTGCGGTCCGGACCCGGCTGCCTGCCGGCCTACCTGCAGCCTGGTTCCTGGTGCCTCAGTACAGCGCGGCGGCCAGCCGGCGCCGGGCCGTCCGGACCGCCTCGTCGTCCACCGGGAACAGCGCGAACAGACCCAACAGGTGCTCCCGCGCGACGGTCCGGTCGTCGCCCGCCGCCCGCCGGACGGTGGCGATCAGCCGGTCGAACGCCGCGGACGCCAGGTTCGAGGCCACCTCGAGATCGGCGGCGGCGCACTGGGCGCGGACGTCGTCGGGGTGGGCGTCGGCGAACTCCACGGCGTCGTCCGAGAGGTCGGTGGTGCGGGCCAGGAAGTCGGTCTGGGCGAGCGCCGAGGCCGCGTCGGCGTTGGCCGGCTCGGCGTCGAGGATCGCCTGGTACGCCGCCCGGGCCCCCGCGAAGTCGCCCAGTTCCAGCAGTTCTTCCGCGGCGACGAAACGCGGGTCGACCGGCTCGGGCGCCGGTCCGCCGGCCGCCTCCTCGGCAGCCCGGATGCCGGGCAGCCGGTCGCGGAGGGCATCGATCAGGGACGTGATCCAGGCCCGCAGCTGGTCCTCGGGCTGCACGCCGGTGAACGCGTCGACCGGCTGCCCGCCGGCCAGGGCCACCGTGGTCGGGATGGCCTGGACCTGGAACGCCTGCGCGATCCGCGGATTGGCGTCCACGTCGACCCGGGCCAGCAGCCAGGTACCGCGCCCCTCCTCCGCCAGCCGGGCCAGCACCGGGGACAGCGTCGCGCTGCCCTGAGAACGCGCCGACCAGAGGTCGACGACCACCAGCAGCTGCGCGGACGTCTGCACCACCTCGCCGAACGAGGCCTCGGTGACGTCCACGACGTACTGCGAGCTGGGCACCGGAGGGGCCGGGGTGGCAGGCCGGGCCAGAGCGGACAGGTCGACGGCACCGGCGAAGGCCGCGGACAGGGCGGCCTGCTGGCGCGGGTCGGGTCGGGTCATGACGCGATTTTGTCACGGCCGGCCGGACCGCCCGTGCGTGCGCGGCCCGGACCCGCGCCTGGCACGACGGCTCGTCCGGCGTCCCCCGGCAGCCGGGCCGGAACGTCGACGTGGGCCGCGGGACGGGTTCGTCGCCCCGTCCTGGCGAGCGGCGCCGCAGCGTCCACGCCGGCCGGCCGGACGGGATCGGGCAGTTCGCCGGCTCCCGGAGGTCCCGGGAGCCGCCGCCGATCGCGGACGGCGGTCGCCGACCGGCCGTCCTCCGGGGTGCCGGCCGCCCGGTCGCTCCTCGCTGGGCGGGCCGGCGGTCCACGGATCGAGCGGGCCGGACGGCAGCCTCAGATGCGGGCCGGCTCGGTGTAGGTCCCCCACAGCTCCCGGAGTACCCCGCAGATCTCGCCGAGCGTCGCCTCGGCCCGCACCGCCTCCAGCATGGCCGGGATCATGTTGGCCCCCGAGCGGGCGACGTCCGTGAGCGCGGCGAGACCCCGCGCCACCGCGGCGCTGTCGCGGTCCGCCCGCCGCCGCGCCAGCAGGGTGCGTTGCTCGCGTTCGACGTCCGCGGAGATCCGCAGGATCTCGACCGGCTCGCCGACCCCGCCGGTCAGCGTGGTAACCCCGACCATGTGCTTGCGCCCGGCTTCCAGCGCCGTCGAGTACCGGAAGGCCGCGTCCGCGATCTCGCCGGTGAAGTAGCCGTCCTCGATGCCCTGCAGGATGCCGCTGGTCATCTCGCCGATCGGGTGGCGACCGGAGGGCACGGCCACGCGCGCGCGGTCCCGGATGACGTCGAACACCTCCTCGGCCTGCTGCTCCAGCCGGTCGGTCAGCGCCTCGACGTACCAGCTGCCGCCCAGCGGGTCCGCGACGGAGCAGACCCCCGTCTCCTCCATGAGCACCTGCTGGGTGCGGAGCGCGATCTGCGCGGTCCGGTCCGTCGGCAGCGCCAGGACCTCGTCGAGGGCGTTGGTGTGCAACGAGTTCGTCCCGCCGAGGACCGCGGCGAGCGCCTCGACGGCGGTGCGGACGACGTTGTTGTCCGGCTGCGCCGCGGTGAGCGAGACCCCTGCCGTCTGCGTGTGGAAGCGGAGCCACTGGGCGCGCGGATCCGTGGCGCCGAACACGTCCCGCATCCACCGGGCCCAGATGCGCCGCGCTGCACGGAATTTGGCGATCTCCTCGAAGAAGTCGATGTGCGCGTCGAAGAAGAAGCTCAGTCCGGGCGCGAACCGGTTGACGTCCAGGCCGCGCGACAGTCCGAGCTCGACGTAGGCCAGGCCGTCGGCCAGCGTGTACGCCAGCTCCTGCGCGGCCGTCGCGCCCGCCTCGCGGATGTGGTAGCCCGACACCGACAGCGGCTTGTACGCCGGGATGCGGTCGGTGCAGAACTCCATCAGGTCGCCGATCAGCCGCAGGTGCGGCTCCGGCGGGAACAGCCACTCCTTCTGCGCGATGTACTCCTTGAAGATGTCCGTCTGCAGGGTGCCGTCCAGGACGCCGATGTCGGCGCCCTGGCGCTCCGCGGCGACCAGGTACATGCAGAAGATCGGCACCGCCGGACCGGAGATGGTCATCGACGTGGTGACGTGGGCCAGGTCGATGCCCTCGAACAGCACGTCCATGTCGGCCGCCGAGTCGACCGCCACGCCGCAGTGGCCGACCTCGCCGACCGCCAGCGGATCGTCCGAGTCCCGCCCCATCAGGGTCGGCATGTCGAACGCCACCGACAGCCCGTGCCCGCCCTGCGCGAGGATCGACCGGTAGCGCTCGTTCGTCTGCACGGCGTTGCCGAAACCGGCGAACTGCCGGATCGTCCACGGCTTGCCGCGGTAGCCGGTGGCGTGCAGGCCGCGGGTGAAGGGGTACTCGCCCGGCCAGCCGATGCGGTCCAGGCCCTCCCTGCGGTCGCCGTCGGGCGGTCCGTAGACGGGCTCCAGCGGCTCCCCGGACAGCGTCGACCAGTCCGCGTCGCGGACCCGGCCGGCCTCCTCGGCCGCCTGGAACCGGTGCCGCCAGCGCTCCCGCCCTGCGGCCACCGCGTCACCGCCGCCGGCCGGGCCCGCGGCGGCCGGCGCCGGTCCGATCCGGGTCCCAGGACGCGGCCGTGGCCCGTCGTCCGGCGTGGTCGCGATGCCCGGGTCCGTCGTCGTCATGCTGTCCGCCTCTCGGTGGCCGGGGCGGGTCGCGCCTCGGCGTCACTGCCGTCGGTACCACCGAGGATATCCGACAGTCGGGCGTCCGACCGTTGGCCCCGTCGGGTCCTCCCGGTCGCCGGCCGCACGGTGTCCAGGGCCGGCGATGCCGCTGGCCAGGCTTGCTACGGTCGGGGTCATGACCGCTTCCTCCACGGCGCCGGCGCTGCCTTTCGACCCGATCGCCAAGGCCGCGCAGACGTGGGCGGAGCGCATCGGTCCGAACGGTGCCATGGCCGCGGTCACCAACGTCATGCGCGTCCAGCAGATCCTGCAGGCCGCGGTGGACGAGGCGCTCAAGCCGCACGGCCTGACCTTCGCCCGCTACGAGGCCCTCGTGCTGCTGTCGTTCTCGCGCCGCGGATCGCTGCCGATGCGGATGATGGGCGAGCGGCTGCAGCTGCATCCCACCTCGATCACCAACATCGTCGACCGGTTGGAGGCGGACGGGTTGGCCCGCCGGCTCCCCCACCCCAGCGACCGCCGCACGACGCTGGTGGAGCTGACCGACGCCGGTCGCGACCGGCTCACCGCTGCCACCGGCGCGGTGACCGGCGCCGACTTCGGTCTCCGCGGGCTGGACGACGCCGAGGTGACCGAGCTGTCGACCTTGCTCACCAAGGTCCGGCAGGCCGCCGGCGACTTCGCCTGACCGGGTCCGATCCTGGCCCGATCCCGGCCTGATCCGGGCCTGATCCGCGTCCGGTCCGCGCCGGAACCGTCCGATCCCTGCTCCGGCCGCGGACTGCCGCCGGGTCGTCCTGCTCACCCACCGTCCTGCGCCCCACCGGCCAGCCCGGCCCACCACCGGTCCGCCAGCAGGTGGACGTCGTCGAGCCCGTCGGCGGCACCGGGCGGCCGCCGGTCGAGCTCGGCGGCGAACCGGTCCGACACGGCCGCGCGGACGGCGGCGGCGATTCGGCGGCGCCGGCGCTCCTCGAGCTCGCCGGAGGTGACCAGGTGCGCGTGGTGCCGGTCCAGCACCGCGGCGACCTCGTCGATGCCGTCACCGCGGGTCGCGACGGACCGCTGCACGGGGACCCGCCACTCCCCGGGTCGCTGCCGCCCGGAACGACCGAGGGCCAGCATGCCGGTGAGCTCGCGGACCGTCGCGGCGGCGTGCTCGTGGTCCGCCTTGTTGACGAGTAGCACGTCGGCGATCTCGAGGATGCCGGCCTTGGCCGCCTGGATCTCGTCGCCCATGCCCGGCGCCAGCACCAGCAGCACCGTGTCGGCCAGCGACAGCACGTCCACCTCGTTCTGGCCCACGCCCACCGTCTCGACCAGCACCAGGTCGAAACCGAGCGCCGCCAGGGCGTCGACGGCCGCGGGCGTCGCCGCGGACAGCCCGCCCAGCCGGCCGCGGGACGACAGCGACCGGATGTAGACGTCCCGGTCGGTCGCGTGCTCGGCCATCCGCACCCGGTCGCCGAGCAGCGCGCCGCCGCTGAACGGGCTCGACGGGTCGACCGCGAGCACCGCCACCCGCCGACCGGCCCGCCTGGCGTGCCGCACCAGGGCGGAGGTCACCGTCGACTTCCCGACACCAGGCGCCCCGGTCAGCCCGACGATCCGCGCCTCCCGCTGGCGCCCGGCGAGCGCGGCCGACACCGACCGGGCGGCGTCCCCGCCGGCCTCGATCCGGCTGAGCAGCCGCGCGACCGCGCGGACGGAGCCGGCACCGGCCGCGCGGACCAGCTCGCCGCTGTCCGGGTGCACCGCCGGCGTCCGCGTCACCGGTCCGGCGGACGCTCCGGCGGACGGGGCCAGGGACGGCGCGGCGGACGGCGCCACGGCTGCGTCACCGGTCACCGGGCCGTGGCTGCCGGTCAGCGGCCGGCGGGCGACGGGACGCGCAGCAGCAGGGCGTCGCCCTGGCCACCGCCGCCGCACAGCGCCGCGACGCCGGTGCCGCCGCCACGCCGGCGCAGGGCCAGCGCCAGGTGCAGCGCCAGCCGCGCCCCCGACATCCCGATCGGATGACCGAGCGCGATGGCACCGCCGTCGACGTTGACCCGGTCCGGGTCCAATCCCAGCGCGCGGGTCGACGCGATGCCCACCGCGGCGAACGCCTCGTTGATCTCCACCAGGTCCAGCTCGGTGGGCTCGATGCCGGCCCGAGCGCAGGCGCGCCGGATGGCCTGCGCCGGCTGCAGCTGCAGCGTGGAGTCCGGGCCGGCGACGACGCCGTGCGCCCCGATCTCGGCGATCCACGGCAGGCCGCGCTGCTGCGCCAGCTCCCGGTCCATCACCACGACGGCGGCGGCACCGTCGGAGATCGGCGACGCAGAGCCGGCGGTGATCGTGCCGTCCCCGCGGAAGGCCGGTCGCAGCGTGGCCAGCGTCTCGACCGTGGTCTCCGGCCGGATGCCCTCGTCGGCGGTCACCGTGGTGGTCCCCCGACGGCCGCTGACCTGCACCGGTTCGATCTCCTCGGCCAGCACCCCGGCGTCGGCGGCCGCCGCCGCGAGCTGGTGCGAGCGGGCCGCGAAGCGGTCCTGCTCCTCGCGGGTGATCGGTTCCTGATCGTTGACCTTCTCGGTCAGCGCGCCCATGGCCTGGTCGGTGAAGTAATCCTGCAGCCCGTCGAAGGCCATGTGGTCCAGCAGCGTCACCGGTCCGTACTTGTACCCGGCGCGGGACCGCGGCAGCAGGTGCGGCGCGTTGGTCATCGACTCCATGCCGCCGGCGACCACCGTGCGGAACTCGCCGACCCGGATCAGCTGGTCCGCCAGCGCGATCGCCTCCAGGCCGGACAGGCAGACCTTGTTCACCGTGAGCGCCGGCACGGACATCGGGATGCCGCCGGCCACGGCCGCCTGCCGCGCCGGGATCTGGCCGCACCCGGCGGTGAGCACCTGGCCCATGATCACGTAGTCCACGTCCGTGGGCGCCACGCCGGAACGGTCCAGCGCTCCGCGGATCGCCGTGCCGCCGAGCTCGGTGGCGGGCACCGTCCCCAGACTTCCCGACAACCGTCCCATCGGCGTACGCGCGCCCGCCACGATCACCGTCGATCCCATGGCCGCGAAACTACCCGGCCCGGCGGGCGGAACGCGGGCGGTACGCCGACCGTCAGCGACGACCGGGCACGGCCACCGGACGGGCGGCGCCGTCCCGTCCGGTGAGCGCCATGGCGGCGCTGCGGCGCGGCCGCTCCCGCCGACCGGCGGGCCTCCGGGCCGGTGACTACGGTGGCGGCGTGGACGGTCTCGCGCGGCTCCGGGTGCTGGCGATCGACCACGTCGGCATCGCGGTGCCGGATCTCGACGCGGCGATCGCTCTGCACACGGGTCCGCTGGGCGGTCGGCTCACCCACCGCGAGACCAACGAGGACCAGGGTGTCGAGGAGGCGATGATCGGCTTCGACGGCGGTGCCGCCGTGCAGCTGCTGGCTCCGTCACGCCCGGACTCGGCCATCGCGCGGTTCCTGGACCGCCGCGGTCCGGGCCTGCAGCAACTGGCCTACCGGGTGCCCGACGTCGAGGCGGCCGCCTCGGTGCTGCGCAGCGCGGGGCTCCGGCTGCTGTACGACGAGCCGCGCCGCGGCACGGCGGGGTCGCGGATCAACTTCGTGCACCCGGCCGACGCCGGCGGGGTGCTGGTGGAACTGGTCGAGCCGGCGGCGGCGCCTGCGCCGGAGATCAGCACGCCGCAGATCAGCACGGAGGTCGGCACGGCTGAGATCAGCACCGCGGAGATCAGCACGGAGAGTCAGTAGGCGGTGGCGCCGCGTCCCCCAGCTGCGGCGGCGCGGATGGAACACTCGGGACATGAGCTCCGGTGACTGGCTGCCCACGCAATTGCCGTTCGACATCGTCCGCCGCGGGTACTCGACGGAGCAGGTCACCGCACATCTCGAGCGCCTCGAGTACGACCTCCGCATCGCGACCGCCAACCGCGACACCAGCAGCCGGCAGCTGTCCGAGCTCAGCGCGCAGCTGACCGCCGCGCAGGCCGAGGCGGACGAGCTGCGGGCGCAGCTGGACAGGGCCGCGCTGGAACCGGTGTCGATGGCGGGCCTGTCGGACCGGATGCAGCGCCTGATCCGGTTGGCCGAGGAGGAGGCCGGGGAGATCCGGGCGCGCGCAGAGGCGGACGCCGGCGAGCTGCGCGGTCAGCTCGAGACGGCGCTGACCGACGCGCGCCGGGCGCGGGCCGAATCGGACCGCGAGCTCCAGCGCGGCCGTGCGGAGCTCGCGGAGCAGGTGCGGGTCCGGATCGCGGCGGCCGACGCCGAGGCCGACGACACCCGGGCCCGTGCGCACGCCGAAGCCGGTCACCTGGTCCAGTCGACCCGCGCGGAAGCGCAGCAGACGGTGGACCAGGCCCGCGCCTACGCCGAGCAGACCCGCGCCCAGGCGGCCCGCGACGCGGACGAGGTCACCGCGCGCTCGTCCGCCGAGGCGCAGCAGCGGGTGCAGCAGGCGCGGTCCTTCGCCGAGCAGACGACCGACCGGGCCGTGCGGGAGGCGCAGGACCTCACCGAGCGGTCGACGGCCGAGGCGGACCAGGTCCGGACCGAGGCGGCACGGGAGGCGGAGCAGCTCCGGGCGCACACCCGGGCCGAGACGGACCGTCAGCTCGCCGAGGCGACCGAGGCCGCGGAGAACCTGCGGCGCACCGCCGAGGAGGCCGCCGAGCGGCTGACCGCGGAGACGGCCGCCGAGCGGGAGCGACTCGACGCGGAAAGCCTCGCCTACCGCACCCAGGTGCTCGAGGACTTCGAGATCACGATGGCCGCGCGGCGCACCGAGACCACCCGGGCGATCGAGGAGCGCGAGCGGACGTCGGTCGAGACGGCCCGGACACTGGTCGCGGACGCCACGGCAGAGGCCGACCGGCTCGGCAGGGAAGCCGCCGCGGCGGCGGCACGGCGCCACGAGGAGAGCACCGCGCAGGCTGCGGAGATCGTCGCGGACGCCCGCGCGGAGGCCGATCTCCTGACGACCCGGGCCACCACCTACGCCAACGCGCTGGTCACCCGCGCCACCGCGGAGGCGCGGCAGCGGGTGCAGGACGCCGACCGCGCGGTCGAGCACCTCCGACTGCTCCGCGCGCACATCCTCGACCAGCTGCAGTCGCTCGCCGGTCACCTGGACCACATCCGCGAGCTCGCGGCGACCGCGCCGACGCTGGTCACGCCGCCCCAGCAGGAGGGGACCCGGCCCCGCACCGACGAGTTCCCGACCGACCCCGCCGATCGGCCCACGCCGGTCGACCTGCCCGACCCGGCCGCCGCCGCGGACGCCGCCGAGGCCGAGTGGCGCGCCGCCCGAGCGGCGGGGGCCACCGGCGACCGATCCGCGGACCGGTCGGACGAGCGCACCACCGACCTGCCCACGGATCCGTCCCCGGCGGGCGCCGCGGGACCGCAGGACGGGACGGTCGGAGAGGCGACGGCCGGTGCACCGACGGCCGATGCACCGACGGACCGGTCCGGCCCACCGTCGGGCGCCGCGCCTGGGCGGTCAGCGCGGATCGCCGCCGCCGATACTGCCGCCGACGCACCGGCACCGGGCACGCCAGCAGAGCAGGACGTCCCGCGTGCCGGCGTCGTGGTGACGCCACCGGCGCAGGGATCGGCGGGGCGACGGGACGCCGGCGTGGCGCGTCAGCGTTCCGGCTCGGCCACCGCCACCGCCACCGCCCCGGAGCCGCAGGACGCAGCGCAGGCCAGCGGGCCGAGCGGTCGCCGCCGGACCTTCGGCCCCGGTCGCCGGGGCTGACCCGGGCGGCCGGTCCTCCGCGTCGACCGGGATGACCGGGCGGTTCAGGACCGGTCGCCGACCGCCACCACGGCCAGGATCTCGGGCGTCCGGGCGAGGTAGGTCCGTGCCTGCGCTCGGGTGAACAGCAGGATCGCGGCGACTCCGACGGCCGGACCCACCACCAACGCCACCCAGCCCCAGACCGGGTTCGTCGTGAGTGCCAGCACGGTGAGCAGCCCCGGGACGACGGCGGCGGCGACTCCGGCTCCGAAGATCGCGAAGCCGGCGCCGGCCGTCCTGGCCTTCTGCCCGGGGATGGATCCGGCGAACATCGAGGTCCGGCTCTGCCGGGCGGCGAAGGGCACCCGCGCGGACAGGTACCCGGCCATCGCGGTCGATCCGGTCAGGGCACCGAGGCACACCCCGAGCGCCGCGGGGAGCAGGTGCAGCTCCGACCGGATGACCGACAGCACCGTGCAGGCCACCACCACGATGGCCACGCCGGGGATCAGCGCGAAAACCGCGTGCCCGAGGGCCTCGCCACGGGCGCGCATCCGGTCGGCGAAGGCGACCATGTGCAGCCACAGGGCCGAGCCCTCGGTGCCGTACTGGTTGCCGGCCTGCGTCCCGGCCAGGACGGCGGCCAGCACCACGCCGAACACCGCCCCGGCGCCGCGGATCACCAGCAGTGGCCACACGATGGACAGGAACGCGACGATCAGCCACGGCGCCCGGCGCATGGGGTCCCGCCAGGCCAGGACGCGATCCCTCTGCACCATCAGCCACATGGTCCCGGTGACGTCGGCCGCGACCGTCCCGGACGCCGAGGCATGGGCGGGCGCCGACCCCTCCGTCGTGGACGGGACCGTCGTCAGGCTCCGGCGCAGCGCCGCCGCCCACCACCACCAGAGCAGGGCCAGGGCGACCAGCACCGTGAGGAGGCCGATCCCGGCTGCGGCCCAGCGGCCGTCGGCCACCCGGCTGGGCAGCGCGGCGAGGGCCCCCGGTGGCCCCCAGGCCAGGCTGCGGCCCACGGTGGTCAGACCGCCCTGCAGGCCCACGCTGGAACCTGCCCTGTTCAGGGTCCAGGACAGCCCCATGTACAGGACGAAGACGGCGAACCCGACCATGACGCCGAGGTCGCGGCCGCGCCGCCCGGACATGAGGCCGGACATCGCGGTCGACAGCGCCCGGGAGAATGTGACGCAGAGGATCAGCTGCACCACCGCACACGGCACCGCCAGCAGCAGCATCCACCACCGCGGCGACAGCGCCACCGCGGCGCCGAGCAGCAGCACCAGGTTGGCGACCGGCAGGTAACCCACCAGCGCCGTGGCGAGCAGCCCCCGCTGCAACGTGGCGGGCCGCAGCGGCAGCAGCGCGAACCGGGACGGGTCGACGGTCTCGTCCACGCCGAAGGCGACCAGCGGCGCCAGCCCCCAGGACAGGAACTGCGCGGAGAACAGCGTCGACACCGCGACCACCGCCGCGTCCGGCCGGGACCGCAGCAGCACCAGCCCGAACACCACCAAGCCGAGCGCCACGACGGCCAGGCACCAGCCGACGATGAGCGCGGCCCGGGTGCCACCGCGCGTCGCCCGGATCCGGCTGGTCACCAGCCGCCACTTCAGCCCGACGAAGACCCCAACCACTGCAGCCCCCCCATCCCCGCGTCGTCGGCGCCGACCAGGTGCAGGAAGGCGTCCTCCAGCGACGGCGCGGCCCCGCGCACCTCGGCGACGACGCCGGCCGCCACGATGCGGCCGCGGCTCATCACGGCGACGTGGCTGCACAGGTTCTCCACCAGCGCCATCACGTGCGACGAGAACACCACGGTGCCGCCCGCCTGGGTGTACCGGGTCAGCACCGTCCGGATCGCCCTGGCCGACACCGGGTCCACCGCCTCCAACGGCTCGTCGAGCAGCAGGACGGGCGGAGAGTGCAGCAGCGCGGCCGCCAGGGTGATCTTCTTGCGCATGCCGGTCGAGTAGTCGGCGACCAATTTGGTGCCGGCGTCGGCGAGGTCCAGCACCGCCATCAGCTCCGCGGCCCTGGACCGCACCGTCGCCGCGTCGATCCCGCGCAGCCGGCCGATGTAGGACAGCAACTCGCTGCCGGAGAGCCGCTCGAACAGGCGCAGTCCGTCGGGCAGCACGCCCATCCTGGTCTTGGCCGTGACCGGGTCGGCCCACACGTCCACGCCGGCGAGGACGACCCGGCCCCCGTCCGGACGCAGCAGGCCGGTGACCATGGACAGCGTGGTCGTCTTGCCCGCCCCGTTGGGCCCGACGAGTCCGAAGAACGAGCCGGCGGGCACGTCGAGGTCGATGTGGTCCACCACGGTGCGCCCGTCGAACACCTTGGTCAGCCCGCGCAGGGCCAGCGCCTGACCGGCGACGGACTCGACGAGCCTTTCAGCGCCCGGGTACTGCGGAAGACCGGGCGCGGCGGACGGCGGGTGCTCGCACATGGCGCTCACCCTGCCACAGCGGTCCGACACGGCCCCTGAACAGGCGCGGTGACGGTGCGTCGCGCATCGTCACCTCGCTGCCTGGCGGAGCGACACCGGCGCGCCACGGCGGATCGACACCGGCGCTGCGTCGCCACCGGCGTGCCGCGCGGCCGTAGTCTCCGGCCGACGACGAGTCGCGACTCGCTCGGACGGCCGTTCCCGCGACCCGGCGGGCCGGGCCCCGGGCGCGCGGGACGGAGGCGATCCGGATGGCGTCGAGGACCGTGCCGTGACGTCCGCGGGCGCGCCCGCCGGGCGGCGGTGGGCCGTGCTGCTGGCATCGGCGGCCGTGGCGGTCACCCTCGGGGTGCTCGTCGGTCTGGTGCTGAGCATCGGCCGGTCGACCCGGACGGGCGCGCTGACGGGTGCCCCCGAGGGAGGTGTGCTGGGCCCTTGGTCGACGGCGACCTCGACCGACCCCGGCACCGTTCCGTCGAACGGGCCGGCATCCAGTGTCGCCACCAGTCCGGCGCCCATCCAGGTCGTCGCCCCACCGCAGGCGGCGACCGGCGCGGCCGTCACCGATCAGCTGCCGATGTCGACCAGCAACCCGCCTGCCTCCCCGTCGCCCACCGGCACCGGGTCGCCGGCCGCCGCGTCCCCGCCGGCCACCACTCCCACGCCGGCCACGACACCCACCCCGGCCACGACGTCCACGCCGGCGGCGACACGCACGCCGTCGACGACACCCACGCCGTGGACGACGGACGGCCGCGCCCTCGGGGCCCGGACGGAGTCCCGACCCCGACCGTCGACCCCCGCCTCGGAAACACCACGGCCACGGTCCGGAGCGGTCCCGGCACCCGCGACGGCAAGCAGACCGAGCAGCACACCGACCGGCACCGTCCCACCATCGCGTCGCACCGTGCCGGCGACGCCGGGCTCCACGGCCACGCGGACGGACACGTCCGCGTCCGCCACACCCGCGACCAGCTCCGGATCGTCCGCCACGGCCGCCACCAGAACCGTCCCGGCAGCCGCCTGTCCTGCCCTCGGGCAGCGCATCGAGACCGCCACCGGTACCGCCTACTGCCAGCACGACCAGCGGGACGGCACCCTGCGCTGGCGGCCGGTGACCGACGGCGGCGGCTGCCTCAACCGCACCATGACCGGGACGGGCGCCGACGGCCGGCAGTACCGCTGCGCCCGCGCGTCGGACGGGCTCAACTACTGGCGGGCCGGCTGACCGGTCGGCGCGCGGACGACCGTCAGGGCAGCGGCACGAACAGCGACAGCAGGATCCAGGACACCACCGCCGAGGGCAGCAGCGAGTCGAGCCGGTCCATGATGCCGCCGTGGCCCGGGAGCAGGGTCCCCATGTCCTTGACGCCCAGGTCGCGCTTGATCAGCGATTCGGCCAGGTCCCCCGTCGTCGCCACCACGGCGAGGACGACGCCCACGACGGCACCCTCCCACCACGGCCGGTGCAGCAGGAGCGAGAGGGACAGCGCGCCGCCGACGCCGGCGACGACCAGCGAGCCGACGAACCCCTCCCACGACTTCTTCGGCGAGATGCGCGGTGCCATCGGATGCCGGCCGAGCAGCGCGCCGGCGGCGTATCCGCCGGTGTCGGAGCACACCACGCAGATCAGGAAGACCAGCACGCGCCGGGAGCCGTCGGGTGGGGCGACCAGCAGGGCGGCGAACGAGGCGAACAGCCCCAGGTAGACCAGCGCGAAGAACGACGCCGCGACGTCGACCAGGTAGCCGCTCGCGCCGCCGGCGAACCGCCAGGCGAGCACCACCAGCGCGGTGACCGCCATGCCCACGACCTGCGCCCGGTGCCCGTACGGCCAGGCCAGCACCACGGTGGCGACGCTGCCCAGCGCGACGGGGATCCACGCCAACCGGATGCCGCGAGCGGCAGCGAGGGTGCCCCGCAACTCCCAGAGGGCGGCGCCGATGGCGGCCGCGATGATCACCAGGAAGCCCTGCCGGAACAGCACCAGGCAGCCGACGATGACGACGCCCAGGCCCAGCCCGACCCCGATGGCGACGGGCAGGTTGCGACCCGCGCGGGACGGCTTCGCCGCTGTTGCGCCCGTTCCGGACTCCGCGCCCATCAGACCTCGAGCAGCTCGGCTTCCTTGTTCCGCACCAGTTCGTCCACGGCGGCCGTGTAGCGGTCGGTCACCGCCTGCAGTTCCTTCTCCGCGCGGGCGACCTCGTCCTCGCCGGACTCGCCGTCCTTGACGAGCTTGTCCAGCGCCTCCTTCGCGCGGCGCCGGATGTTGCGGACGGACACCTTGGCGTCCTCGCCCTTGGCCCGGGCGGTCCGGCCGAGCTCGCGCCGGCGTTCCTCGGTGAGCTGCGGGAACACCACGCGGATCACGGTGCCGTCGGTGCCCGGGTTGACGCCGAGGTCGGAATCCCGGATGGCCTTCTCGATGTTGCGGAGCTGGCTGGCGTCGTACGGCTTGATGACCGCCATCCGCGCCTCCGGCACGTTGATGGACGCCATCTGCGGGAGCGGCGTGGGCGCCCCGTAGTAGTCGATGACGACGCGGGAGAAGGTGTTCGGGTTGGCCCGACCCGTCCGCAGCGTGGCGAGGTCGTCCTTGGCGACGGACACCGCCTTCTCCATGCGCTCCTCGGCGTCCAGCAGCGCCTCGTCGATCTGCTCGCTCATTGCTCTCCCTGGTGCTGCTCGGTCAGGCGGGGTCGGACCCGGAGGGGGTGGACACCAGCGTGCCGACGGGCTCCCCACCCACGGCCCTGGCGATATTGCCATCGACGAGCAGGTTGAACACGATCATCGGCATCCCGTTGTCCTTGCACAGGCTGAACGCCGTCGCATCGGCCACCTGCAGGCCGCGCTCCAGGACCTCCTGGTGCGTGATGTGGTGGTACATGGTGGCACCGGCCACCCGGCGCGGGTCGGCGTCGAAGACACCGTCGACGGCCTTGGCCATCAGCACCACCTCGGCGCCGATCTCCAGCGCGCGCTGCGCGGCCGTGGTGTCGGTGGAGAAGTACGGCATGCCGACACCGGCGCCGAAGATCACGACGCGGCCCTTCTCCAGGTGCCGGACGGCGCGGCGCGGGATGTACGGCTCGGCGACCTGACCCATCGTGATGGCGGTCTGCACGCGGGTGTCCAGTTGCTGCTCCCGCTCGAGGAAGTCCTGCAGGGCCAGGCAGTTCATGACGGTGCCGAGCATGCCCATGTAGTCGGAGCGGGCCCGGTCCATGCCCTCCTCCTGCAGCTGCGCGCCCCGGAAGAAGTTGCCGCCGCCGATGACCACGGCGACCTGGACGCCGGTGCGCACCACGTCGGCGATCTGCCGGGCGACCAGCTTGACGACGGTGGGATCCACGCCGACCTGGCCGCCGCCGAACATCTCGCCGCCGAGCTTGAGCATGACCCGCCGGAACGGCCGGCGCACCCCGTCGGTCGCCGCCGTGGCGGCGTCTGTGCTGGTCATCCGGTTCCCTTCGGTGCTCCGGGCGCGGGCCGCGGTACGGCCCGCACCCGGCGGTGTGCGTCCTGCGGGCGTCCGCCGGCCGGGAACCCGGCCGGCGGACGCCGCGAAGATCAGGCCGTGCCGACTTCGAACCGGACGAACCGGGTCACCGTCACGTCCGCCTCCTGCAGCACCGCGGCAACCGTCTTCTTCGGGTCGCGGACGGAGGACTGCTCGCCCAGCACGGCGTTCTTGTAGAAGCCGTTGATACGACCCTCGACGATCTTGGGCAGCGCCGCCTCCGGCTTGCCCTCCTCGCGGGCGATGCCCTCGGCGATGCGCCGCTCCGACTCGAGCACCTCGGCCGGGACCTCGTCGCGGGACACGTACTTGGCGCTCAGCGCGGAGATCTGCATCGCGGCGCCGCGGGCGGCCTCGGCCGCCGCCTCGCCGTCGCCCGTGTACTGGACCAGCACACCGATCGACGGCGGCAGGTCCTGCGACCGGCGGTGCAGGTAGACGGCGGTGTCGCCGTCGAACTTGGCGACGCGGTTGAGGACCAGCTTCTCACCGATCCGACCGGCCAGCGCCTCGATCGCGTCGGCCACTGTCCCGCCGTCCAGCGGGGCGGCCAGCACGCCGTCCACCGAACCGTCGGAGGACTCCGCGGCCTTCGCGATCTTCGCGCCCAGCTGCTGGAAGTCGTCGTTCTTGGCGACGAAGTCGGTCTCCGAGTTGAGCTCGATCAGGGCGTGGCCGCTGGCGGCGACGAGGCCCTCGGCGGTGGTGCGCTCGGCCCGCTTGGAGGCGTTCTTCGAGCTCTTGATGCGCAGGTACTCGACGGCCTTGTCGTAGTCGCCGTCGGTCTCCTCGAGCGCCTTCTTGCAGTCCATGAATCCGGCCCCGGTGAGCTCCCGGAGCTTCTTGACGTCGGCGGCTGTGTAGTTCGCCACGGGTGGTGCGTCCTCTCTGAAACGGCCTGGAAAGTCGTGCCGGTCCGCACCGGGGTGGCCGGACGGGACCGGTGGGGGCGCGCACCGGCCGCGCCGCCGCCGTCGGCGGTGCAGCGCGGCCGGTGCGGAGCGGGATCAGCCCTGCTGCTGCGGCTCGCCCGACTCGGCGGACTCGGCGGCGGGAGCCGGCGCGGTGGCGTCCTGGGACACCTCCGCGGCGGGGGCCGCGGCGCCGCTCTCGAGCAGCTCGCGTTCCCACTCGGCCATGGGCTCCTCGGCGCCGGCGACGCCGGCCAGCCCGCCGCTGCGAGCCAGCAGACCTTCGGCGACGGCCTCCGCGACGACCCGAGTCAGCAGCGACGCCGACCGGATGGCGTCGTCGTTGCCCGGCACCGGGTAGTCGACCTCGTCGGGGTCGCAGTTCGTGTCGAGCACGGCGACGACCGGGATACCCAGCTTGCGGGCCTCGCCAACGGCGATGTGCTCCTTCTTGGTGTCCACCACCCACACCGCGGACGGGACCTTGGCCATGTCCCGGATGCCGCCGAGGGTCTTGGCCAGCTTGTCCTTCTCGCGGGTCAGCAGCAGCACCTCCTTCTTGGTGCGGCCGGCGAACTCGCCCGAGGTCTCCATGGCCTCGAGGTCCTTCAGCCGCTGCAGGCGCTTGTGCACCGTCGAGAAGTTGGTGAGCATGCCGCCCAGCCAGCGCTGGTTGACGTACGGCATGGAGACCCGCGTCGCCTGCTCGGCGATGGCCTCCTGCGCCTGGCGCTTCGTGCCGACGAACAGGATCGTGCCGCCGTGGGCGACGGTCTCCTTGACGAACTCGAACGCCTTGTCGATGTACGTCAGCGTCTGCTGCAGATCGATGACGTAGTTGCCGTTGCGCTCGGTGAAGATGAATCGCTTCATCTTCGGGTTCCAGCGCCGGGTCTGGTGCCCGAAGTGGACACCGGCGTCCAGCAGCTGGCGCATGGTGACGACAGCCATGAGCGGCCGTCCTTTCTCGTCCGTGCCCGTGCGGGCATGCGGGACCGGCGGCGGGAGGACCCGCCGAACCGGACCGCGGTTCGGTTGTCGCCCGGCGCCGGGGTGGCGACGGGCCCTGACGCCCTCGGGCACACCGCCCGCGCAGGTCGCAGCCTCGGGCTGCGGTGCGTGGGACCTCGGTGCGCGCCGGCCGGTGCGGATGGTGGTTCGTCCGCGGTGGCAACAGGGCGTGCGAAGTCGACCGACCGGAGTCGGCCGCACCGCCAGCGTACCCGCGACGGGGCCGGCGGGCGAATCGTCGCCCCTGCTCACACCGGGTGCGACGGTCGCACAACGGCCCGTCGACCGGACCCGGTGCGCACCGCCCCGTGGTGGGCCCGACGTGCACCGTCTCATTGGGTGCGCCCGGTGTGCGCCGTCCCGTGGGTGAGCCCGATGTGCGTCGTCTCGTGGGCGGGGCCGATGTGCGCCGGCCCGTCGGGCGGGCCTGCCGGGTCGCCCGCGGCCGTCCGCCCTCGGTCGCGGCCGCCCGGCGTGGATCGGTGATCCCCAACGGCCCGGGTTGTCCACAGCGGCGGCGCCCCTGGTGGAGCAGCTGCCGCTGCCCGCGCAGCATCGGCTCCCGTGACACTGCACTCCCGGATCGGACTCCTGCTGCTGCTGCTGGTGACGTTGGTCGTCCCGATGTGCTCGTCGCCGCCCCGGGTGGAGGCGGCACCTGCGGTGCGGGACGGTCGGGTGCAGGACGGGCTCAGCGCGTTCCGAGCCGGCGAGCCGACCGTCGGCGCCGGACCGCCGTCCCGGTCGGGTACCGGACACGCAGCGGCGGTGGCGCCCGAAGGGCGGATCTCCGGCGCCCGACCCTCCACGCCTCCGGAACGGCCGGTTCCCACGGGCCCGTCGGAGCGGTCGCTGTCCGCGGCGCCGACCACGTGGACGGTGTCCCAGACGGCGCGGCCCGTGCTCGTGGTCGGTCTCCAGGTGTTCCCGCCGGTAGTCGGGGTCGGGCCCGGCAGGCCGGCAGGTGACGCGGTCGGCACCGGCACGGCCCGCGCCGGACCGCGCAGCGCGGAGGCGCCGACGTCCCGCCGGTTCCGGCTGCCGCTGCCACCGCCGCCGGTGGTCCTGACGCCCTTCCGGGCGCCGGCGCACCGGTACGGACCCGGTCACCGCGGCGTCGACCTGGCCGGCAGCACCGGCGCCGCGGTGGACACGGCCGGCGCCGGCACGGTGGTCTACGCCGGACGGCTCGCCGGGCGCGGCGTGGTGTCCGTGCAGCACAGCGGCGGCCTCCGCACCACCTACGAGCCGGTGACCGCCACCGTGCACGCCGGCGAGGCCGTGACGGCCGGGCAGCTCATCGGTCGGCTGGAAGCGGGACATCCGCCGTGCGGCACCGCGAGCTGCCTGCACTGGGGGGCTCGGCTGCCCGACGGCAGCTACCTGGATCCGATGACTTTGCTCACCGGCCTGCACGTCCGGCTCAAGCCCTGGGTGTCCGGGTGAGCTCGGTACGGCCCCCGCCCGGTAGCCGGACCCGTGTGCGGCGGTCCGCCCGTCGGCCCCGGCCGACCGTGGGGCGGTCGAGAAGTCGCCATCCGGGTGGTTCAGCCGGCCGCGACCGACAGGCGTCTCCAGGACGGCCAACGCCCCGGGACGTGCCGTGGGGTCACCGGAGACGGTCCCCGGAGACACTCAGGCTCGCGGGTGCGCCTGCCGGTACACGGCTCGCAGCTTCTCGGCGGACACGTGCGTGTAGATCTGGGTGCTTGCCAGGCTGGCGTGGCCGAGCAGCTCCTGCACCACGCGCAGGTCCGCTCCACCGTCCAGCAGATGCGTGGCGGCGGTGTGTCGCAGACCGTGCGGGGCGAGCCGCGGGGCACCGGGTACCGCCCGGGTCCGGCGGTCCACCAAGGTCCGCACGGCCCGCTGGTCCATCCGGCGGCCGCGGGCTCCGAGGAACACCGCGGCACCGGACCCGTCCGTGGCGAGCTCCGGGCGGCCGACGTCGAGCCACAGGTCCAGCGCCCGCCGCGCCGGAACGCCGAACGGGACGACCCGTTGCTTCGCACCCTTGCCCATCACCGTGACGACCTGCCGCCGCCGGTCGACGTCGGTGACGTCCAGGCCGACCAGTTCGGACACCCGCACACCGCTCGCGTACAGCAGCTCCAGGACGGCCTGGTCCCGCAGGTCGAGTGCGCGCTCGCGCGCGGCCTGCGCGGGTGTCCGGTCGGCCGCACCGTCCCCCGCCGCCGCGGCACCATCGGTCCCGGCGTCGACGAGGTCGGCGGTCCCGCAATGGGAGCGCGAAGGAGGTCGCGGCGCATCCGGCGCAGCTTCCGCGTCCGCAGCAAGATCGCCGGCGACTCCCGGGCGGGCCCCCTCCGTGGCGCCGGTACCGCTGGCTGCGCTGGTACCGCCGGCTGCGCCGGTACCGCCGGTAGGGCCGGGAGGGCCGGGGGTCCTGGTGGTCAGCAATGCCGCCGCCTGGTCGGGCTGCAGGATGGCCGGCAGCCTGCGGTCCGGGGACGGCGAGCGCAACCGCGCTCCGGCGTCGGCGCGGGCGCGTCCGGTCCGCTGCGACCACGCGGTGAAGGTCCGCGCCGCCGCCGCACGCCGAGCGATCGACGAGCGGGCCGCTCCGGTGCTCCGTTGCCAAGCGAGCCAGCTGCGCAGCCCCGCGAGATCCAGATCGTCCAGGGTCACCGGACGGCCGCCGTGGAGCCGGACGAGGTGGTCGAGGAGTCCGGCGACGTCGGTGGCGTAGGCACGGACCGTCGCCGGCGACAGGTTGCGCTCGGCGTGCAGGTGGGTCAGGAAGGCCGCGCGCGCCTCTGCCAGCCCCGGCGGCAGGTCCGGAGCCTGCGCCCTGGTTCCCGACGGACTCGACATGTCACGGACAGTGCACCGGCGCCACTCGAACGGCAAGCGACGCGGCCGATCCGCCACTCGATCGTTTCTAACGCTACGTAGTTCGGTCAACACGCTCCGACATAGCTGACGGGTGATTACGGTTGGCTCCTACCCAGGACGTCGAGACGAGGAGTGCTCCCATGCGCCGAGGCCGGTGGCTCCGCCGCCGACAGGTGCACGACAGCGTCCCGGCTCCCGCACCGGCCCGGTCGGGCGGCATCCTGTCCACGCCGGAGCACCGCCCTGCCCGACTGCGACGCCTGGTCGTCTCGGCCACGACGGTGGCTCTGGTCGCCGGCCTCGCTCTGACCGGCACGGCGGCCGCCGAAGCACGGACGGAGGGTGACCCGATGCCCTCGATGAGCACACCGCTGCCCACCGCGGGCCAGCTGGCCGGCGCCGCGGCACCAGCCGCGCCGACGTCCCCGAGCGCCTCGTCCGCCGCGCAGCAGCGGGCGTGGGCCTGGTTGCGCTCGATGATGCAGTCCTCCACGGCGACCACGGGCGGCACCGTCACGCCGGCCCGGCCGTACGACGCGGCGTGGACCGGTCCCGTCCGGGGCCGGTGGACGGCCCCGTCGGGTACCACGCTGCCCGACGCCACGCCCGGGACCGTGGTGGTCGACCCGGCGATCGTCACCGCTGTCGGGGAGACCGGCTACCGGGGCGTGGTCCGCGGGAGCGTGACGCTGGCGCCGACGGCGAACCGCTGGATCATCCAGGTGTACCGGGACGAGGACGGCACCGTCCGGCAGGTTCCGCTGCAGACGCTGGTGCAGCCGGACGGCACCTGGTCGCTCGACCTGTCGTCGGTCACGGATCCGGGCGCGGGCCGCTGGGAGTTCGGTGTCCTGGACGCGACCGCTGGCTACGCCCCGTCCGGGGACCGCTGGCCTGCGGGTGCCCGCTACCCCGGCCTCGAGCTCCGGCTGTTCGCCACCACCGACCGCACCTACCCGGTCGGCACCGCGCCGGCCACGGCGGACGGCTCCTTCGAGTTCTCGTCGAGCGCACCGGGCGCCAAGTCCGTGCAGCTGGTGGACGAGCGCGGGGCCGCTCCCGTCGTTCTGGCCGAGTGGGCGCCGGACACCGGGCTGATCCGGTCGACGGCCGGCGCGGACCGCACCTACACCTACGACCAGGCGCTGGCGCTGCAGGCCGCGCTCGCCGTGGGCGACGACGCCACCGCCGACCGGCTGGCCGACGGGCTGATGGCGCTGCAGACCCCGACCGGGCCGCAGGCCGGCGCCTTCGTCTCGTCCGCCGGCCAGTGGAATCCCGCCGGCGGCCAGGCGATGTACCGCACCGGGAACGTCGCGGTCGCCACGGCCGCCCTCGTCGCCTACGTCCGATGGAGCGCCCCAGGCACCGCACGCAACCAGGCGGCCGCCACGGCTGCCCGCCGCGGCCTCGACTGGCTGGCCGCGCAGCAGACCACCGCCGGTCCGAACGCCGGGTTGCTGACCGGAGGCTTCGGCGAGGACGTCGGCGGCACCTTCGACCCGGCCGCCGCCATCGCCTGGATGTCCACGGAGCACAACCTGGACGCCTGGCAGGCGTTCACCGCAGCGTCCACCGTGCTGGCCTGCGGCGACTGCGCCCAGCGGGCCGACCGGATCCGCGCCGGCCTGCTGCAGGTGTGCTGGAACGCCACCGAGGGACGTTTCCGGCAGGGCGTGTCGGCGCAGGAACCGGACGACACCGACCCGCTCGACGTCAACTCGTGGGGCGCCCTGTTCCTCGACCGGATCGGGCGGTCCGACCTGTCCGCCCAGGCGCTCAGCCACACCGCGGCGTTCGCCGTCTCCGACGGCGGCGCCGGGGGATACCTGACCTTCCGCAGCCAGCCGTCGATGCCGCACCCCGTGCCGACGGTCTGGTTCGAGGGTTCCTTCGGTGTCGCCCTGGCCCAGCTGCGGCACGGTGACACCGTGGCCGCCGAGGCCACCGTCGGCGCCGCGGCCCCGGCCCAGCGCCCGGACGGCTCGTTCCCCGCCGTCACCACCGCCGACCCGGCGACCGGCTACACCAACGACTCCTCCACGGCGGCGACGGCATGGTTCCTGCTGGCGACCGCGGACGGCGACCGGGGCATCTGGCGCTGACCTCGTCCCGAGGTCGGCGACGAGGACGGTCGCGCCGCAGATGCCCGGGCCGGGCTCACCCGGCACGACGCCAGGTCCCGCCGCCGTGCCGCGCCGCCAATGCCCGCACCTCGAGCAGCCCCAGTGCCGACAGCACGGCCGGCGCCGGGACGCCGGAGTCCTCGGCCACGTCGGCGACCGTCCGCGCCCGTCGCGGATCCAGGGCGTCGTAGACTCGGAGGGCCTCCGGGTCGAGCCCGTCGGTGGGACGGTCCTCGTCGATCGACCACAGCCCGTCCTGCGCCGCCGACCGGTCCGGTCGCAGCAGCGACAGGACGTCGTCGGCCCCGGTGACCAGTAGGGCCGCGCCGTCGGCGATGAGCCGGTGGCACCCCACCGACAGCGCCGACGTGACGGGGCCGGGCAGCGCCATGACCAGACGGTGCAGTTCCGCGGCCTCGCAGGCGGTCGACAGCGTCCCCGATCGCCGCCCCGCCTCGACGACCACCGTGCCGGCGCCGAGCGCGGCGATCAGCCGATTCCGGACCAGGAAGCGGTGCCGAGCGGGCCGGGTACCGGGCGGGTACTCGCTCACCACCGCACCGGCCGCGGCGACCGCCTC
This sequence comes from Nakamurella endophytica, assembly GCF_014646215.1. Taxonomy (GTDB): domain Bacteria; phylum Actinomycetota; class Actinomycetes; order Mycobacteriales; family Nakamurellaceae; genus Nakamurella; species Nakamurella endophytica. The sequence goes on along the minus strand of NZ_BMNA01000002.1, from coordinate 19,676 downwards.
GATCAGCTCCCGGTGGGCGACCGGGTAGGCCTGGTCGATGCCACACGCCAGGACGGCCACCGTCGCGGTGCCCGGCACGGCCGCGGCCAGCGCGCCGCGGTGCGCCGCCGCGTCGATACCGAACGCGGCCCCGGAGACGACCGTCAACCCGGCCGCCGCCACCCGATGGCCGAGATCCGTCGCCAGCCGCTGCCCGTAGGGCGTGCTCGCCCGTGACCCGACCACCGTGATCCCGTCCGACGGCAGCGCGGACAGCGACCCACCGCGCACCCACAGCGCCACCGGATCCGCGCGCTGCCCGGCCGCGCGCGGGCCGCGGGTGCGCAGCGCGGAGACCGCCGCGGCCGGCCACTCGGGATCCTCGGGGACGACCAGTCGCGCACCGACCGCCGCGGCGGACGCCAGGTCGGCGGCGACCAGGTCGCCCAGCTCGCCCGCCGACCGGCCCGCGAGACGCGCCGCGGTGGCGGACAGGACGTCGTCGTCGACCGCGCCGGCGCGGATCCGCTGCCAGGCGTCGACCGGACCGCGGCGGTCGATCAGCCGCAGCACCGCGGGCGCCGGCGGCTCGGCGACCCGGAGCAGCGCGGCCCGTGCGCACCGGACCTCGCTGTCCACGCCGCCGCCGGCGACACGGGGACCGTCGGCCTCGACCGTCCTCTCCCGCGCAGCGGCGGTCATGCCGCCTCCCCGCAGCGCAGTGCCAGCGCCGTCGCGACGTCGGTCTCGCCGGGTTCCGGGCGCCCGGCCAGGTCGGCGCTGGTGAAGGCCAGCCGGAGCACCCGGTCGTACCCACGACCGGTCAGCACCCCGCTGTCCGCCGCCCGGTGCAGCAGCGCCGCCGCCCGACCTCGGGGACGCCAGGCACGTCGGAGCTCCGACCCCGGCACCTCGGCGTTGCACCGCCAGGGCCGGCCGGACCAGCGCTCCGCCGCCCGGTGCCGGGCCGCCCGGACCCGCTCCCGGATGGCCGCGGACGGCTCGGGGTCGCCGACACCGCGTCCCGTCGCGCCGGCCCCCGACCCGATCGGTGGATCGTCGAGACCGGCGGTCAGCGCCGCCGGGTCGAGCGGCGGCAGGTCTAGCCGGATGTCGACCCGATCCAGCAGTGGCCCGGAGATCCGGCCCAGGTAGCGCCGACGGACCTGGCTCGGGCACGTGCAGTCGACGTCCTTGGCGGCCGCGCACGGACACGGGTTCGCGGCCAGCACGAGCTGGAACCGGGCGGGGAACCGCACGGCACCGGACGCCCGGGCCACCAGGACCAGTCCCGACTCCATGGGCTGGCGCAGCGCGTCCAGCACGGTGGGCCGGAACTCCGGCGCCTCGTCGAGGAAGAGCACGCCGCGGTGGGCGAGGCTGACGGCTCCGGGCCGGATGAGGCCGGATCCGCCGCCGACGACGGCGGCCAGGGAGGCCGAGTGGTGCGGGTCGACGAACGGCGGCCTGGTGATCAGCGGGGTCGACTCGTCCAGCGAACCGGCGACCGAGTGCACGGCGGTGACCTCAAGCGCGTCCGCCGGGTCCAGCGGCGGCAGCAGGCCCGGCAACCGTGCCGCGAGCATGGTCTTGCCGGCACCCGGCGGCCCGATCATCGCCAGGTGGTGCCCGCCGGCCGCAGCCAGCTCGAGCGCCACTCTGGCTTCGGGCTGGCCGAGCACGTCGGCCATATCCGGTCCGGAGCCGTCCGGCGGGGCCGCGGCCGGTCCGGGCACGCTCAGTCCCGGTGCGGCGCCGCGCAGATGGTCGACCAGATCGCGCAGGGTGTCGACGCCGCGGACCTGCATCCCGGTGGCCAGCGCCGCCTCGGACAGGTTGCCGTGCGGGACCACCGCCGCCGTCCGGCCCGCCGTCCGTGCCACCAGCAGGCTCGGCAGCACCCCGCGCACCGGCCGGACACTGCCGTCCAGGCCGAGCTCGCCCAGCAGCACCGTCTCGCCCAGGGCCTGCGGGCCGACGACGCCCGCGGCCGCCAGCAGCGCCACGGCCATCGCCAGGTCGTACCCGGCGCCGCGCTTGGGCACCCCGGCCGGTGACAGCGCCACGGTGATGCGCTTCTCCGGCCACTTGTGGCCAGAGTTCAGCACCGCCGCGCGGACCCGGTCCCGGGCCTGCACCACCGCCGCGTCGCCCAGCCCGATCACCGTCGTCCCGGGCAGCCCCGGCGCCAGGTCCGCCTCCACCGCCACCAGCTGGCCGGTCACCCCGGACAGCGCCACCGACCACGTCCGCGCCAGCGCCATCAGAACGCCGCCCGCACGTGCTCGACCGTCGGCGGCACACCAGGCCGGCACAGCACCGCCACCACGTCGAACCGCACGCGCACCCACCGGTCCACGTGCTGCGACAGGTACAGCTGCGCCAACCGGCGCAACCTGCGCCGCTTGTCCGGGGTCACCGACTCCGCCGGCGTCCCGAACCCGGTCCCCGACCGGGTCTTCACCTCGCAGAAGACCACCTGATCGATGCCGTCCGTGGCCACCACGTCGATCTCGCCCTCGCGGCACCGCCAGTTCCGCGAGATCACCACCAGACCCTGCCGTTCCAGGAAGCCGACCGCCAGGTCCTCACCCCGCCGGCCCAACTCGTCCGTCGTCGCCGTCACACGCCCGTCCCGTCCCACCCGGCCGCCACCACCGACGACCACCCGGACGACAGACTCACCCGACCCCCGCCCACCCGACCAACCCGCCGAAAGCAGGTGTGGACAACAACTGTCGATGGGGACAGCCGGTGGCCTACACGGGCGGGAGTCGGAACGCACCGGCCCTGCAGGGATCGGCGCCGGAACACGCCGATGGCCGCCGCGGCCTGTGCCGCGACGGCCGCCGACCGTCCTTCATCCCGGCCGCACCGGGCGGCCGGGGGTCCTAGTTGAGCCGCAGCGTCGGCAGGTACTGCGGCGCCTTGCGGATCTTGGTCGCCTGCTCCCAGGCGTACGCCAGGCCGAGCAGCTTGGGCTCGGACCACTTGCCGGCCATGAAGGACACGCCGACCGGCAGGCCGAACGAGTAGCCGGCGGGCACGGTGATGTTGGCGTACCCGGAGATGGCCGCCGGGCTCGACGAGCCGAGCAGGAAGTGGTCGCCGTTGATCAGGTCCGTCGGCCAGGCCGGCGAATTGGTCGGGGCGATGATCGCGTCCAGCTTGTACCGGGCCAGGGTGTCGTCGATCGCGTGCTGCGCGACGGTCCGGGCGTTGCGGCGGGCCGCCTGGTACGCCGGATCCGTCAGCGGCCCGCGGGCCTGCGCCTGCAGGAAGATCTCCTGGCCGAAGTACTTGAGCTCGGCATCCGCGTGGCGGTTGTTGAAGTCGATCAGGTCCTGCAGCGTCTTCGGGTACTTGGCCGACGTGTAGGTCTGCAGGTACGCGGCGATGTCGTGCTTGAACTCGTACTGCAGCGCGGTGTTCTCGTCGGCGTACGCCGCGTCGATCGGCACGTCGGCCGGGTCGACGATGGTCGCGCCCAGAGCCTTCAGCCGGGCGATGGTCTGCTCCATGATGGCGTCGGTCTCCGGGCTGACCCCGAAGTTCCCGGCCCGCCACACCCCGAGCCGCGCGCCCTTGAGCGAGCCGGCCTTCAGGTACCGGGTGTAGTTCGTGGTGACGTGGCCCTGCTGGTACCGGGTCCACGAGTCCTTGGCGTCGACCCCGGTCAGCGCCCCCAGCAGCACCGCGGCATCGGTCACGTTGCGGGCGATCGGCCCGGCGGTGTCCTGCTGCGCGGAGATCGGGATGATGCCGGACCGGCTGGCCAGGCCGAGCGTCGGCTTGATGCCGACCACCCCGTTCTGGCCGGACGGGCACACCACCGATCCGTCGGTCTCGGTGCCCACGGCCACCGTGGCGAGGTCCGCCGCAGCGGCCACCCCCGAACCGGAGCTCGAGCCGCAAGGGTTGCGGTCCAGGACGTACGGCATGTTGGTCTGCCCGCCGACCCCACTCCACCCGCTCGACGACTGGTCACCGCGGTAGTTTGCCCACTCGGACAGGTTGGTCTTGCCGATCACGATGGCACCCTGCGCCTTGAGCCGGCGCACGATGAACGCGTCGGGCGGGGTGCTGCCGGCGAGCGCCAGCGAGCCCGCGGTCGTCGGCATCCCCGTCGTGTCGATGTTGTCCTTGACCAGCACCGGGATGCCGAGCATCGGCCGGCGGTCGCCGTGCTTGCGGGCGGCGTCCGCGGCCGCGGCCTCCGCCATGGCCGACTTGCTGACCGTGATCACCGCGTGCAGCTTGGGGTTCAGCAGGGCGATGCGCCGCTCGTAGAAGGCCACCAGCTGGCGCGACGAGAGCCGGTGCCGGTTCATCAACGCCTGCAGCTGCGGGATCGTCGTCTTGTCGACGTCGATGCCGGCCACCTTGGTGTTGGTGGGCGTGACGTGCTGCGCGTGCACTGCGCCGGCCGGTACGGCCGCCGCAGGTGCCGCAACAGCGGCTGGGGACGGTGCCGCCGCCGCAGGGGGCGTCACCAGGGCCGCCAGGCACAGGACGCCGGCTCCCACACCGGCCAGGACACGACGACGGGAACGGGCCATCGGACCGCCTCTCACGAGTGGCTCACACGGAATTCACAACGCTCGCCCGACCGTTCCACGGGTGTCAATGGCCGGATCGCGGCCCGCGGGAGGTCTACCCGTCCGGCCCGTGCGTGTCACCGGACGGTCACGCAACGGCGTCCGCGATCCGGTCGAGCGGGTCCACCGTGATGCGACCGGCGGCGTGTGACGACAGCCGTGTCGGGGTAGGCGCGGTGACGGCCCGCGGTCCGCCCGGCGGGGTTGGTCGAACGACCGGCGGCCGGCCCACAGGACGCCAGCCCGACCAGCGGACCGGACCAGCGTGCCGGCCGTCACCGCGACAGCTGGATCAGCGGCAGCGCCGGCACGAGGACCGTGGCACGCCTGGAGCCGGACGCCCGGTGATCACCGGCGCAGCCAGGGGCCAGCGGCACGGGATCGGGGCCACGGCCGGCCGCGGACCGCCTCGGATCAGCTGAACTTCTCGCCTTCCGGCAGCGTCAGGTCGGGCTTCTCGAGCTCCTCGACGTTCACGTCCTTGAAGGTGATCACCCGCACGTTCTTGACGAACCTCGCCGGCCGGTACATGTCCCACACCCACGCGTCGGACATCCGTACCTCGAAGTACATGTCGCCCTCGGTGTTGCGGACCTGCACGTCGACGGCGTTGCACAGGTAGAACCGGCGCTCGGTCTCCACGACGTAGGAGAACTGACCGACGATGTCGCGGTACTCGCGGTAGAGCTGCAGCTCCATCTCGGTCTCGTACTGCTCCAGATCCTCCGCGCTCACGCCGCTCCTCCCGCATCCGGATCGCCACCGGCCGGCCGCCTGTCGGCGGCGGCGCGGACACCAGCGCCCATCATCGCTCACCGCCGGCGGCATGAGGCACGTCCACCCCGGGCACCGCCGCCGGACGGTCACCGGACGCCGGGTCCGGGTCGTGCTCCGCGTCCTCGGCACCGCGGAGCCGGGGCTCGACCGGCGGGCCGTCCGGGTCCGGGACACCGTCGTCGTCGAGCATGCCCAGCTCGAGCGCCGCGGTGCCGGAGACCGCGCCACCCGCGAGCGGCAGCCGCCAGCTACGACGGTGCAGCACGCTCGGGCCGTGCCGGCGCAGCGCAGTGATGTGCTCCGGTGTCCCGTAGCCCTTGTTCACCGCGAACCCGTACGGCTCGTGCCGGTCGGCGACCTGGCACATGAAGGCGTCGCGCTCGGTCTTGGCCAGCACGCTCGCGCCCGCCACCCCGGCGCAGGTCAGGTCCGCCTTGATCCGGGTCCGCACGAGCGGCGGGACGGCGGCGAGTCCGGCGGCGCGTTCGGCCGGCAGCACCGGCAGCCGGCGCACCCGCAGTTCGCCGGTCTCGTCACCACTGGCCGGCAGGACCGGCTCGGGTTCGTCGAACAGCGCCGGATCCGGCTCGGTGAGGTAGTCGTAGTTGCCGTCCAGCAGCACCGCATCCACCGGCCCGGCCAGCGCCGACAGCGCTCGCCGCGCCGCCAGTCGCAGCGCGGCGATGATCCCGATGGCGTCGATCTCCTCCGCGGACGCGTGCCCGACGGCGAACTCGCGGGCCCAGCGCCGGATCGTCGGCACCAGTGCCTCGCGGGCGGCGGGGGTCAGCAGCTTGGAGTCCTTGAGGCCGGCCGGCACCCGACCGATCCCGCCGGTCACCACGACGACGCCGACGCTGACCGGGCCCGCCAGCGCGCCACGGCCGACCTCGTCCATCGCCGCGAGCCGGACGCAGCCGTCCCGCAGCAGCGACTTCTCCACGCGCAGGTCCGGACGGCTGCCCAGCGGCTTCGACCCGGTGCGGGCAACGGCGCGCCGCGGCCCGCCGGGCGCAGCCGCGCGTCCCCGGACGGGCGACGACCGGCCGCCCTGACCGGTTCGGCCGGACGGGTGCGGTCGACCGGACGGGTCCGGGCGGCCGCTCCGGTCCGGCTCCGCCACGTCGCTCCGGGGCGGCACCGTGCTGGTCACGAGGCCTCCTGCGCCGCCCGCCGTGCCGCCCGGCGGGCCCGACGGGCGCGCCGGCGGGCGGGTCGCAGCGCCCACCCGCCCCGCAGGGCGCCGGTCAGCAGCAGTCCGCCCGCGGCCGGCACCGCGGACGACGCCGGTGCGGACAGCGCCTGGGCCTGCGGGTCGATGTCCGGGTCGCCGATGGTGTGCCACCGGGACGGCGGCATGACGATGAAGATGGCCTTGCCGATGACGTTGTCCTGCGGGATCGGCCGGTTGCAGCCGTCGCCGTTGACGTTCGCCGCCTGGTAGGCCTTCTCCCCCTCCGGGGTCAACCCCCAGCACAGGAACGACGAGTCCGACGACTCGGACCGGTGGTCCCCCATCACCCACAGCTGCCCGGCGGGCACGGTGTACGGCGCGAAACAGCGCTCGGACTCGTAGTGCTGCCTGTCCGGGCTGACGGCGCAGTCCTGCGTGCCGGGGGTGAACGGCAGCGGCTCGTACAGGTAGGGCTCGACGAGGGATCGCCCGTCGACGGTCACGTTGCCCTGGTCGTCGCAACAGGCCACCGTCTGGCCGCCCACGGCGATCACCCGCTTGACGAAGTCCTTCTCGTTGGGCGGCGCGATGCCGATCACCGACCCGAGCGACTGCAGCAGCTTGCCGAACCAGTTGCTCGGACCCGGGATGTCCGCCTCGGGCGCCCAGGTGTCCGGGCCCTTGAAGACCACCACGTCACCGGGGTGCGGGTCGCGGAAGTCGTAGACGATCTTGCTGGCGAGGATGCGGTCGCCGCCCGACGAGACACCGTGCAACGTCTGCTCCATCGAGCCGGACGGGACGTAGTAGACCTTCGCGATGAAGGTCTGGATCAGGAACGTCAGCACGAAGGCGACGACCAGCAGGATCGGCAGCTCGACCCAGAAGGGCCGCTTGGCCTTGCGGTTGCGCCGATCCGACATCCGGCGCCAACGCTCGACGGACGCGGCGTGCACGGCGTCGCCCGAGGCGTCGCGCGCAGCGTCGACGGGCGGCTGCGGGACCGCTGCGGTGGTGTCGGACGGCGTCGCCGGATCGCGGGCCGCATCCTGGGCACTCGCCGGGAGACCGGCCACGGCGGCATCCGGGGTATCGTCCAGCCCCGCGTCCCGCGGGCCCGGTACCGGCGCCGCCGGATCGGCCGGCGCCGGACCGCTCACCGCACGGCCGTCGACCGGACCGGAGGCCTCGGGCCGCACGACCGGGTCCTCGATCGGTCCGGTCCCCTCGTGTCCCGTCCGGCCGACCTGGTCGCTCACCACCGCAACGTTACGGTGTCGCTCATCAGCTCTCGGTGTGCCGTGGCCGACGGGTCAGCGCGCGGTGTCGCGCTTCTCCTTGATCTTGGCGGCCTTGCCGCGCAGTTCGCGCAGGTAGTACAGCTTCGCGCGGCGCACGTCGCCGCGGGTGACCAGCTCGATGCGGTCCAGGTTCGGGGAGTGCACCGGGAAGGTCCGCTCGACGCCGACGCCGAAGCTGACCTTGCGCACGGTGAAGGTCTCCCGGATGCCACCGCCCTGCCGGCGGATGACGTGACCGGCGAAGACCTGCACGCGGGAGCGGTTGCCCTCGATGACCTTGACGTGGACCTTGACGGTGTCCCCCGGGCGGAAGTCGGGCAGGTCGTCGCGCAGCGAGGCGGCGTCGAGGTTGTCCAGGGTGTTCATGTCGCAGTCCTCACTGAAGTCAAGCGTCGAGATCTCGTCCGGTCACGGACCGTCCGGGAGTGGCCGGTCCGGAAGGGCTCCCAGGGAGCCGAATGCGCGGCGCGCGTCGTCGCGCGGCAACCGCTCCATTCTGCCAGACCCGGGGCGACCAGGTGAAATCGTCGCCGCGGCCGCTGCTGCCGCCGCAGGTCAGCCCGGTGACGGGCCGGGCCGGTCGGTCGCGTCCGGTGCCGGTCCCGCCGGTGGGCGGTGCGGGCGCTCCTCGGCCAGGACCGCGCGGTCGGCGGCGTCGAGGGTCGCCGGGTCGAGCCGGGCGACCAGGTCCGGCCGCCGCCGGGCGGTGCGGCGCAGGGACTCGTCCCGGCGCCACCGGGCGATGGCGGCGTGGTTGCCGGACAGCAGCACCGGAGGCACTGCCAACCCGCGGAACTCGACCGGCCGGGTGTAGGCCGGGTGCTCCAGCAGGCCCGGGGAACCCTCGCCGAAGGAATCGGTGACCGCCGACTCGGGGTTGCCCAGCACGCCGGGCAGCAGCCGGGTCACCGCCTCGATCACCACCAGGGCGGCGACCTCGCCGCCGGCCAGCACGTAGTCGCCGATCGACAGCTCCAGGACCTCGACCCGGCGGGCGGCGTCCAGCACGACCCGCTGGTCCAGTCCCTCGTAGCGGCCGCAGGCGAAGACCAGGTGCTCCCGACGGGCCAGGTCCGCCGCGGTCGCCTGGCTGAACGGGTGACCGGCCGGCGTCGGCACGACGACCGTCGCGCCCGCCGGCGCGACGTCGTCCAGCGCGGCGGCCCAGACGTCCGGGCGCATCACCATGCCGGCTCCGCCGCCGTACGGGGTGTCGTCGACGCTGCGGTGCCGGTCGGTGGCCCAGCGCCGCAGGTCGTGCACCTCCAGCTGGATCCGGCCGTCGGCGACGGCGCGGCCGAGGAGCGACTGCCGCAGCGGCGCCAGGTACTCCGGGAAGATCGAGACGACGTCGAGGCGCACGGGGCTACCGGGCGAACATGCCGTCCGGCGGCGTCACCACGAGCCGGCCGGCCGCCAGGTCGACGACGGGGACGATGGCCCGGACGAACGGCACCAGCTCCTCGCTGCCATCGGGCCTGGCCACCTCGAGCACGGGCGCGGCCGGCGGGTGCAGCACGCCGGTCACCTGCCCGAGCAGCTCGCCGGCCTCGTCGTGGACCGCCAGGCCGACGAGCTGGTGGTCGTAGAACTCGTCGTCGTCCGTGGGCTCGGGCAGCTCGTCGGAATCGACGGTGAGCACGGTGCCGCGCAGCTGCTCGGCGGCCGTCCGGTCGGGGACGCCGGCGAACGCGACGACGAGGACGCCGCCCGACCGGCGGGAGCCCGCGACGGTCAGCGGGCCGCGCCCGGCCGGCTCGGTCACCAGGACCGAGCCGGCCGCGAAGCGCGTGTCGGGATCGTCGGTCTGCGGGGTCACGGTGACCTCACCGCGCACCCCGTGGGGCCGGCCGATCCGGCCGACCTGGACCTGCGTCACCGCGAGCGGGTCAGCGGTCGGTGTCGACGACGTCGACGCGGATGCCCCGGCCGCCGACCGCGGACATCACGGTGCGCAGCGCGGTGGCCGTCCGGCCGCCGCGGCCGATCACCTTGCCGAGGTCGTCCGGGTGCACCCGGACCTGCAGCGTGCGCCCGCGGCGCCCGGTGGTCAGGTCGACCCGGACGTCCTCGTCGTGTTCGACGATGCCGCGGACCAGGTGCTCGAGCGCCTCGGCCAGCATGCTCACTGCTGATCGGCCGCCGTGTCGTCGGCCGGCGCGGCCGCTGCCGCGTCCCCGGCGCCCTCGGTGCGGCCCGCGCGCCGGCGCGGGGTGGTGGCGGACGCCGAGGTGTCCGCGCCGACCGCGGCCAGCGCGGCCTCGTAGCGGGCGCGCTTGTCGACCCGCTCCGGCTGCGGGCGCAGGGTGCCCTCGGCGCCCGGCAGGCCCTTGAACCGCTGCCAGTCGCCCGTGACCTTCAGCAGGCCCAGGACGGACTCGGTCGGCTGCGCACCGACGCCGAGCCAGTACTGCGCTCGCTCGGAGTCGATCTCGATGACGCTGGGGTCGGCCTTGGGGTGGTACTTGCCGATCGCCTCGATGGCCCGGCCACCCCGACGGGTGCGGGCGTCGGCGACGACGACGCGGTAGAACGGCTCGCGGATCTTGCCGAAGCGGGCGAGCTTGATCTTGACAGCCACGGTGGTGACGTACTCCTCGGATGTGGTGGCGGGGTCCGCCGCTGCAGCACTCCCGGGCGGGTGGGGCACCGATCCGGGACGCGCCGATGGGCGGCCACGCCCGGAGAGAGGGGCCGGACGCAGCCGTGACCGGATCATTCTGCCAGATCGGCCGCCGCCCGGGGACCAGCCGTCCCGGTCGCGGGGCGGCCCGCGGCACCGACTCGCCGGCCGGCTCCCCGGCCCGCGACGGCGGCGGTCAGCCGGCGGCGACGGGCGGCAGGTGGCGGCCGGCGCGCACGACGCCGGACCGCAGGACCGCCGCGGGGGCGCGCAGGCCGGCCAGCGCCGCCCGGTCCCGCGCCGGGTCGGTGTCGAGGACGAGCAGATCGGCGGGGTCGCCGGGGCGGTAGCTGCCCAGCCCGAGCCAGGCCCGCGCGTCGTGGGCCGCCTGCCGGAGCACCTGGCGCGGCGGGATGCCGAGCTCGGCCAGCGCCTGCACCTCGTCGACGATCCGGCCGTGCTCGACGTACCCGCCGGCATCCGTGCCGGCGTGCAGCACCACACCCGCGTCGGCGGCCCGGCGGTAGGTGTCCCGGCTGCGGGCGTACAAGTCGCGCATGTGCCGGGCGTACGTCGGGTAGCGGCCGGCGGCGTCCGCGAACGACGGGAAGTTGGCGATGTTGATCAGCGTCGGCACCACCCGGACGCCGCGGGCGGCGAGCACGACGATGCTGTCGTCGGTCATGCCGGTGCCGTGCTCGACGCAGTCGACGCCGGCCGCCAGCATCCGGTCGAGGCCGTCCTCGCCGAAGACGTGGGTGGTGACCCTGGCGCCGCCGGCATGGGCGACCGCGATGGCCTGCGCCAGCACGTCCTGCGGCCACAGCGGGCTCAGGTCGCCGACGGCCCGGTCGATCCAGTCACCGACGATCTTGATCCAGCCGTCGCCGTAGGCCAGCTGCCGGCGCACCTCGTCGACCAGCTGGTCCGGCTCGACGTCGACGCCCAGCTCCCGGATGTAGCGACGCGGGCGGGCGATGTGCCGGCCGGCCCGGATCAGCACCGGCAGATCGGGCCGGCCGACCAGCGGCCGGGTGTCGATCGGCGAGCCGCAGTCCCGGATGGCGAGCACGCCCGCCGCGAGCTCGGTCCTGGCCTGGTCCTCGGCCTCGGGCAGGGTCGCCGCGCCGGCCGTGGAGTACCCGATGTGGCAGTGCGCGTCGACCAGTCCCGGCAGCACCCACCCGGACAGCTCGACGACCTCGCCGCCCCGGTCGGCGCCGTCCCGGTCCGGAGGATCGACGAACACGCCGTCCCGGACCCACAGGTCCAGCTCCTCGCCGGTCGCGGCGTCGGTCCCGCGGACGCGCACCGGCGCGGCGCCCGTCCGGCCGCGGTGTCCTGGTCCCGGGGTCGACCCGGTCACCGCGGCGGCTACTTCTTCGGCAGCTTGAGCTTCGACGGGTCGAACCCGGGCGGCAGCTGGTCCAGCCCGAAGTTGGCCGGCATGCCCTGGCTGAACGGAGCGCCGGCGGGCAGCCCGGGCGCCCCCATGCCGGGACCGCCGAGACCCGGGAAGCCGGCCGGCAGGCCGCCCTTGACCTTGGGCGGTGTCGGCCCGCGACCCACCGGCTTGCGGCCCTTCTTGCCCTTGCCCTTGGCGACCTTGCGGGTGGACCGGGTGCCGGGCAGGCCGAACCGGCCGGCCATGGCGGTCATCATCTTCCGGGCCTCGCCGAACCGCTCGACCAGCGAGTTCACCTGGGCCACCGTCGAACCCGAACCGTTGGCGATGCGCTTGCGCCGGGAGGCGTTGAGGATCCCCGGGTTGCGCCGCTCCTCGGGCGTCATCGACTGGATGATGGCGGCGGTGCGGTCGATGTCGCGGTCGTCGACCTGGGCCAGCGCGTCCTTCATCTGACCCGCGCCCGGGAGCATGCCGAGCAGACCGCCGATCGGGCCCATCCGGCGGATCATCATCATCTGCTGGAGGAAGTCCTCCAGGGTGAAGTCGTTGCCCGCCAGCTTCGCGGCCATCTCCTCGGCCTGGTCGGCCTCGAAGACCTGCTCGGCCTGCTCGATGAGGCTGAGCACATCGCCCATGCCCAGGATCCGGCTGGCCATCCGGTCCGGGTGGAAGACGTCGAAGTCGCCCAGCTTCTCGCCGGTGGACGCGAACATGATCGGCACGCCGGTGATCTGCCGGACGGACAGTGCCGCACCACCGCGGGCGTCGCCGTCCAGCTTGGTGAGCACCACGCCGGTGAAGCCGACCCCGGACGCGAAGGCCTCGGCCGTGGTGACCGCGTCCTGGCCGATCATCGCGTCCAGCACGAACAGCGTCTCGTCGGGCTGGACCGCGTCGCGGATGGCCGCGGCCTGGGCCATCATCTCGGCGTCCACGCCCAGCCGGCCGGCGGTGTCCACGATCACCACGTCGTGGTGGGCGTCGATCGCCCGGTCGACGCCGGCGCGGGCCACGGCCACCGGGTCGCCGACGCCGTTGCCGGGCTCCGGCGCGAAGACCGCGGCGCCGGCCTGCTGGCCGACGACCTCGAGCTGGGTGACCGCGTTCGGGCGCTGCAGGTCGCACGCCACCAGCAGCGGGGTGTGCCCCGAGTTGCGCAGCCAGAGCGCCAGCTTGCCGGCCAGCGTGGTCTTGCCGGAGCCCTGCAGGCCGGCCAGCATGATCACCGTCGGGCCGGTCTTGGCGAACGTCAGCCGGCGGGTCTCGCCGCCGAGGATGGCGACCAGCTCCTCGTTGACGATCTTGATGACCTGCTGCGCGGGATTCAGCGCCTGGGAGATGTCCGCACCGGTCGCCCGCTGCTTGATCGCCGCCACGAACGTGCGCACCACCGGCAGCGCGACGTCGGCCTCGAGCAGGGCGATCCGGATCTCGCGGGCGGTCGCGTCCACGTCGGCCGGGGACAGCCGGCCCTTGCCGCGCAGGTTGGCGAAGACCCCGGCGAGCCGGTCGGAGAGGGTGTCGAACACGGGAGCCAGGCTAACCGCTGCGCCGGTGCGGGGTCAGCCGCCCAGCGCGGCCGACACCGCGGCGACCACGCCGTCCACCCGGTCGGGCGGCAGCGCGGAGCCGTCCGCGGACAGCAGGTAGAAGACGTCGACCACGTCGGCGCCCAGGGTGTGCACGCGGGCCGCGGTCACCGTGGCACCGGCCTCGGCCAGCGCGTGCGCCACCGTGTGCAGCAGGCCGGGGCTGTCGTGGGCGCGGACCTCGAGGACCGCGGCCCGCTCCGACGCGCCGGCCACCACCTGCACGGTGGGCGGCGCCGCGACCCCGCGCCGGCGTGCCGGGCTGCGTCGCGCCAGCCGCGCCGCGATGTCCAGCGTCCCGTCCAGGGCGCGGACCAGGTCGGCGCGCAGGGTGTCGGCCTCCGGCGGGTCGCCGAACTCGGGCGTCACCGACCAGGTCTGCAGACCCATCCCGTCGACCGTGCGCAGCGCGGCCGCCCGGATCGTCAACCGGTGCACGGTGAGCACACCGGCGGCGGCGGCCAGCAGCCCGGGTCGGTCGCGGGCGGCGACGGTGACGTCGTACCCGCCGGGCGTGCGGGCGATCACGATGCCCGGTCGCCCCGCGGCGACCAGGTCGCGCTCGGCCGGGGACAGGTCCGCGGCCTCCGGAAGGGTCTCCCCCGCCAGCGCCTGCCGGACCCGCCCGGCCAGGTACCGGACCTGGCCGTCCTTCCACGCCGACCACGCGGCCGGCCCCGCCGCGCGGGCGTCCGCCTCGGTCAGCGCCTGCAGCAGGTCCAGCGTCGCCGCGTCGCCCACGGCGTCGACGACCGCTGCGACGGTCGCCGGGTCGTCCGGGTCGCGCCGGGACGCCGACTCGGCGAGCAGCAGGTGGTGCCGCACCAGCGTGCGCACCACGTCGACGTCCTGGGCCGGCACGCCCATCCGGTCCAGCCAGCTGCCGATCAGCTCGGCGCCGACCTCGCTGTGGTCGCCCGGCAGCCCCTTGCCGATGTCGTGGAAGACCGCGGCGAGCAGCAGCAGGTCCGGCCGGGACACCCGGCGCACCAGACCGGCGGCGTTCACCGCGGTCTGCATCAGGTGCCGGTCGACCGTGTAGACGTGGATCGGGTCGCGCTGCGGCAGGGACCGCAGCCGCTCCCAGCCCGGCAGCAGCCCGGCGATCAGCCCGGCCTGGTCCAACCCCTCCCAGACGGTGAGCATCGGCTCACCGGCACCGAGCAGGGACAGGAACGCGTCCAGCGCGGGGCGCGGCCACGGCTCGGGCAGCGCCTTGCCGGTCCGCGCCAGCCGCACCACGGTGGCCGGGGAGACCGGTATGCCGGACTGCGCGGCCGCGGCCGCGGCGCGCAGGGTCAGCGTCGGGTCGGCCGACGGGTTGACCGACCGGGCGAGCACGGCCTCGCCGTCCTGCTCGACGACCCCGTCGGCCAGCGGTGTGCGGTCCGGCCGCCGGACGAACCGGCCCCCGACGTCGGCGATGCGACCGGGACCGGACGCGGTCAGCGCCCGGTGCACCCGGTGCCAGGTCAGGTCGCCGGCGTGCACCACCGTCCGCCCGATCCCGGAGACGTGCTTGAGCAGCACGTCCCGGTCGTCGAGCCCGAGCGCGGCGGCCACCTGGTCCTGGTCCTGCTGCTGCAGCCGGTCGGTGGCCCGGCCGGTCACCTGGTGCAGCGCGTCCCGGACGTCCAGCAGCGCGGACCGCGCCTCCTCCAGACCCTGGTGGGGGCAGTCGGTGACCCACGACGCGGCCACCGCCCGCATGACGCCCAGGTCGCGCAGGCCGCCGCGGGACTCCTTGAGGTCGGGCGTGGTGGCGAACGCCAGCTCGCCGCTGCGGTCGGCCCGTTCCCGGCACGACGCCAGCAGGGCCGGCAGCCGCTCGGCCGCGTCGGCCCGCCAGTCGGCGAGCACCCGGCGGTGCAGCGTGGTGGCCAGGTCGGGGTCGCCGGCGATGTGCCGGAGGTCGAGCATGCCGAGCACCGCGGGCAGGTCGACCCGGGCGACCTGCCGGGCGCCGCCGACCGAGCGCACCGAGTGGTCCAACCGGATGCCGGAGTCCCAGATCGGGTACCAGAGCCGCTGCGCGAGCATCTCGGCGTACGAGGCGGGGGTCTCCGTCGAGTGCAGCAGCACCAGGTCGAGGTCGGAGAACGGCGACAGCTCGCCGCGGCCGAAGCCGCCGACCGCGACCAGCGCCACCCCGCCGACGTTCACCCCGGCCTCGGCGGCCAGCTCGACGAGCCAGCCGTCGGTGAGACGGGAGAGGGCCCGCCGCCGGGCCTGACCGGTCAAACCGGCCCGGTCCAGCAGCGAGGCCCTCGTCCCGGCGAACCCGCTCGGGCCGGACCGGCCCGCTGCGGCTCCTGCGACCATCGGCTACAGGGCTTCCAGTCCGCGCTCGCCCGTGCGGACCCGCACGACGTTGTCCACGGTGGTCGCCCACACCTTGCCGTCGCCGATCTTGCCGGTCCGGGCCGCCCGGACCACCACGTCGACCACGTCCTCGGCGTCCTCGTCGTCGACGAGGATCTCGACGCGCACCTTGGGCAGCAGCTCCACGGTGTACTCGGCGCCGCGGTAGACCTCGGTGTGGCCACGCTGCCGGCCGTAGCCGGAGCTCTCGGAGACGGTCATGCCCTGGACACCGAACGCCAGCAGGGCGGCACGGACCTCGTCGAGCTTGAACGGCTTGATGACGGCGGTGATCAACTTCATGCGTGGACCTCCTGGCTGGTCGCCGTGGCGAGGTGGCCGGACGGGATGGCACCGCTGGACGACTGCATGTCGAACTCGTACGCGGACTCCGCGTGCTCGTTGACGTCGATGCCCTCGACCTCGGCGTCCTCGGAGACCCGGAAGCCGATGGTCTTCTCGATGATCGTGCCGAGGATGAACGCCACGACGAACGAGTAGGCCAGCACGGCGACCGCACCGAGCGCCTGCTTGCCCAGCAGGGTCAGGCCTCCGCCGTAGAACAAGCCGTCGACGGCCAGCGAGTTGACGCTGGTGGTCGAGAACAGGCCGACGAACAGCGTGCCGACGATGCCGCCCACCAGGTGGACGCCGACCACGTCGAGCGAGTCGTCGTAGCCCAGCTTGTACTTCAGCCCCACCGCCATGGCGCAGATGGCGCCGACCAGGACGCCCAGCACGATCGACGCGCCGGGGGTGATGAAGGCGCAGGCGGGGGTGATGGCGACCAGCCCGGCCACCGCACCGGAGGCGGCGCCGACGCTGGTCGGCTTGCCGTCCCGCAGCTTCTCCACCAGCAGCCAGCCGCCGAGCGCGGACGCCGTCGCCACCTGGGTGTTCATGAAGGCCAGGCCGGCGAGACCGTTGGCGGCGAGCGCGGACCCGGCGTTGAACCCGAACCAGCCGAACCACAGCAGGCCGGCGCCGAGCAGCACCAGCGTGACGTTGTGCGGGCGCATCGGGTTGCGGCGGAAGCCGATCCGCCGGCCGAGCACGATGCACAGCGCGAGACCCGCGGCACCGGCGTTGATGTGGACTGCGGTGCCACCGGCGAAGTCCTCGACGCCCAGGCCGGCCAGCCAGCCCTTGGTACCGCCGAGCAGGCCGAAGTCGAACACCCAGTGCGCCACCGGGAAGTAGACGACGATCACCCAGAGGGTGACGAAGATCGACCAGGACAGGAACTTGGTGCGGTCGGCGATCGCCCCGGAGATCAGTGCCGGGGTGATGATCGCGAACATCAACTGGAAGGCCGCGAACACGATCACCGGGATGCCGTCGCCGGTCCCGAAGAACTCGACGTTCGCCAGCGCCGCCTGGGACAGGCCCTTGAACGAGAAGTCGCCCACGAAACCGCTGCCGCCGGACGAGGCGAAGGCCATGTTGAAGCCGAACAGGGCCCACAGCACGGTGACGATGAAGATCGTGAAGAACGACATCATCATCATGTTGAGGGTGCTCTTGGCACGGGTCAGACCGCCGTAGAAGAAGGCGAGACCGGGCGTCATCAACAGGACGAGGGCGCTGCTGGCGAGGATCCAGGCGGCGTCGCCGGCGTTCACCGCCACCGGGTCCGCCGCTGCGGGCAGCAGCGACGTCACTGCAAGGTGCGGGACCATCAAACCTCCAGGCAGGGGACGGCGAGGGTCCGGCCAGACCCTCCAACGCGCCCAGAATCCCGAGGACGTGTTTCCGCGGTCGCCCGGGCGTGTTTCGCCTCCGTGAACTCGGCCAGGCACGGGTTTCGGGTCTGTGACACCGCGGTGACGACGCCGTGTCCCTGCGTCGCCGAGGTCCGACGGTTGGCTGCGGCGGGCGGCGGACGGCCGTCCGAGCGGGCCGGGCGCGACGGCCGGTGGACGCCGCCGGTGGACGCCGCCCGTCGGCCGCGGCCGTTCGGACCACCGGTCCGCCGCGGCCACCGACCGCTCGCACCCGCGGTCGGTGGCAGCCGCCGGAGACCGTCCCGGTGCGCGGCCCGCGCGGCTGCGGCTCAGTCGCCGAGCAGCGCGTCGACGAAGGCGTCGGCCTCGAACGGCGCCAGGTCGTCCGGGCCCTCCCCCAGACCGACGAGCTTGACCGGGACCCCGAGCGCGCGCTGGACGGCGACGACGATGCCGCCCTTGGCGGTGCCGTCGAGCTTGGTGAGCACGATGCCGGTGATGTCGACCACCTCGGCGAAGACCTTGGCCTGGACGAGCCCGTTCTGGCCGGTGGTGGCGTCCAGCACCAGCAGCACCTCGTCGACCTCGGCCTGCTTCTCGATGACCCGCTTGACCTTGCCCAGCTCGTCCATCAGGCCGGTCTTGGTGTGCAGCCGGCCGGCGGTGTCGACGACGACCGCGTCGGCGCCCTCGGCGATGCCCTGCTTGACCGCGTCGAACGCCACGGCGGCGGGGTCGGCGCCGGCGGCGCCGCGCACCACGGTGGCGCCGACGCGGGAGGCCCAGGTGGCCAGCTGGTCGGCGGCGGCGGCGCGGAAGGTGTCGGCGGCGCCGAGCACGACGGTGTGGCCGTCGGCGACCAGGACGCGGGCCAGCTTGCCCGTGGTGGTGGTCTTGCCGGTGCCGTTGACGCCGACCACGAGCAGCACGGCCGGGCGGCCGTCGTGGGCCAGCGCCCGCACCGACCGGTCCTCCAGCGGGCCGGCCGGCGTGGTCTCGACGGCGTCGATCATCACCCGGCGCAGCATCGCCCGGGCACCGGCGGCGTCGACCACGCCCCGGGCCGCCACCTCCTGCCGCAGCCGCTCGGTGATCTCGACGGCGGCGGCAGCGCCGAGGTCCGCCATGAGCAGGGTGTCCTCGACCTCGGTCCAGGAGTCCTCGTCCAGCGTGCCGGCACCCAGCAGGCCGAGCAGCGACCGGCCGAACGCGTTCTGCGACCGGGACAGCCGGCCGCGCAGCCGGCTCAGCCGGCCGGTGGTCGGGTCGATCTCCTCGAGCTCGACCTCCTCCGGCTCGACCCGCTCGGCGGCGACCGGCGGGGCCGCCGGTGCAGCCGGTTCGGCCGGTGCGGTCGGTGCAGCCGGTGCGGTGTCCGGCGGCGCGACCGGCGCAGCGGTCCCGTCGAGGTCCGGGAGGGCCGTGCCGGATGGGACGGTCGGGACGGTGGACGCCGCGGTCCCGCCGGCTGCCGTCCCGGTGCCGGGGGCGTGCGGTGCCGTCGGGGTGGCCGGGCGCGGGGGCGCGCTGACCCTGTCCTGCGGGGAGGCGGGAGCCGTCCCCTCCGGCCGGGTGGTCGGGGGCTGCGTCGGGGCGGCCGGCCGGGCGGGCGGACGCTGCACCGGCGGCGCGGTGGCCACGTCGGCGTCGGGCAGCGGCACCTCGACGACCGTGGGCCGCACGGAGTCGCGGGGCACCGCGGCGTCGTCACCGACGCCGGGCTGCCCGTCGACCTCGGTGCGGTCACCGGCCGGGTGCGCCGGCGCCAGCGGCACGGACGCCGGCGCGTCGGTCGGCCGGTCGGACCGCGGGCGCGGCGCCAGCGCCGTGCCGCCGCTGCCCTGCGAGAAGGAGATGGAGCCCTTGGAGCGGTAGCCGCCGCGGACCGGTGGCTGGTCTTGCGCGGCGGTGGTCTGCGCGGGTGCGGCCGGCCGCGCGAGCGAGATGCGGCGCCGGCGGCCGAGCACCGCACCGATCACCAGCAGGGCGACGACGACCACGACGACGACGATGAGGATCCAGACCCAGGCGGACACGCCCTGCATTCTCTCAGAAGCGGGCCGGGCGCCCGGCGGCGCTAGCTGTACCCGGCCATCAGGTTGGTGCCAGTCGGCTGAGTGGTGGGAGGCCGCCGAGTGCGCT
>NZ_BMNA01000001.1:637259-841887 GCF_014646215.1 Nakamurella endophytica | reverse complement strand
CAACCCCGCAGATCACACCGTGTCGCTACACAACCTCAACCAACCTCCCTGGGCAGTACATCTAGGGGGAGTACGTCCGACACATGTGTCGTCACCCACTTCACAATGGGCAATCTTGCCCACTGTGCAAATCGAGCTAGAGTCGTCCCGTGACCCTCGGCCTGCGCGACCGCAAGAAGCTGGGGACGCGGCAGGCGCTGGCCGAGGCGGCGCTGGCGCTGACCGTCTCGAACGGCTACCACGGCTGGACCGTCGCGGACCTCACCGAGCAGGTCGGGGTGTCCCGCCGGACGTTCTCCAACTACTTCGACAGCAAGGCCGACGCCGTGGTCGCGGTGGTCGACGGCCGGCTGGCCGCCGTCTTCGACACGGTCGCCGACGCCCCTGCCGACATCGGCGTGGACCGCCTGCTGCAGGACGCCCTCGCCCGCTTCGGCGCGGCCATGGCCGACGGGCTGGCCGAGGTCTTCGCGCTGCTGCACGACGACCCGGACCTGCAGGCCGCGACGCTCACCGCCGAGGCCGCGACCGCGGAGCGGATCGCCGGCGCGCTCGCCGCCCGCAACGACCTGCCGGTGGACGACCTGCGCGTGGTGGTCGCCGCCCAGTGCGTGCTTACGGCGGGCCGGGAGTGCATCGGCCGCTGGCTGGGCGCAGCGGACCGCGATCCCGCCGCGCTCACCTCGCTGCTGGCCACCGCACTGTCGGTGGTGGACCTGGGCCGGCTCGCCGGCCCCGGCGCGCCCGCTCCGGCGCACCGCTAGCCGCGGGTCGGCAGCGCCGCCGGCCACCGCCCCGTCCCCCGTCCCAGAACCCAGTCCAGCCCCGGGAGTCCGCATGGCCACACTGCTCTACCGCCTCGGCGCCTTCGCCGTCCGACGGCGCTGGCTCGTCCTGCTCGCCTGGGTGGTCGTGCTGGCCGTCGTGGGCGGCGGGGCGCTGGCGTTCAAGGGCACCTTCAACAGCTCGTTCTCGATCCCGGGCACCGAGGCGCAGCAGGCCCAGGACCAGCTGCGGACCGAGATCCCGGCCGCGTCCGGGACGGCCGGGCGGATCGTGTTCGCCGCGCCACAGGGCCACACCTTGGCCGAGGCGCCGTACCAGGCGGCCATCGGCCAGGTGGTGGCGGAGGTCAAGCCCCTGCCGTCGGTGCTGGCGGTCGTCGACCCGCAGACCGGCCGCACGATCGCCCCGAACGGCCGAGTCGCCTACGCCCAGGTGACCTTCTCGACCACGCTGGACCAGATCCCGGTGGCCACCCAGGACCGGATCGCCGACATCGCCGCGGCACACCGGACGGACGGGTTGGAGATCGAGCTGGGCGGCGGCGCCGTCAAGCAGACACCGAGTATCGGCTCGACCGAGGGCCTCGGCGTGGTCGTCGCCCTGGTCGTGCTGCTGGTGACCTTCGCGTCGGTGGTCGCGGCCGGGATGACCATGCTCACCGCGCTGATCGGCGTCGCGGTCGGCATCTCCGGGATCCTCTGGGTCTCCGGGGCCGTGCAGATGTCCTCGACGGCACCCATCCTCGCGCTGATGCTCGGACTCGCCGTGGGCATCGACTACTCGCTGTTCCTGGTGTCGCGGCACCGCAACCAGCTGCGGTCCGGGATGCCGGTCGCCGAGTCGATCGCCCGGGCCACCGGCACCGCCGGCTCGGCCGTGGTGTTCGCCGGCCTGACGGTGCTCATCGCGCTGGCCGGGCTGTCCGTCGTCGGCATCCCGTTCTTGACGATCATGGGCCTGGCCGCGGCCGGCACCGTCGCCGTGGCCGTCCTGATCGCGGTGACCTTGGTGCCGGCGCTGCTGGCGTTCGCCGGCGACCGGGTGCTGCGCCGCCGGCACCGCGCCGCGGCCGTCGCGGCGCGCGCCGGCGGGTCCGGTGAGGTCGTCGGGCTCGCGGCCGTCCGGCCGAACCGATGGATCCGGTTCGTCACCCGCTTCCCGGTGCTCGTGGTGGTCGGCGTCATCGCCGTGATGGGCGTGGTCGCCATCCCGACGACCAAGCTGCACCTGGCCCTGCCCGACGACGGGTCGGCCTCGCCCGACAGCACCAAGCGCAAGGCCTACGACCTGCTCGCCGGTTCCTTCGGCCCGGGCTTCAACGGGCCGCTGGTGGTGTCGGTGCGGGCGCAGCCGCAGGACATCCAGCGGGCCATGCAGGGCGTCGCCGCCGCCGTCGGCAAGCTGCCCGAGCAGCCGTTGGCCGTGCCGCAGGCGGTCAGCAAGGACGGCACCTTCGGCGTGGTCGCGGTGATCCCGAAGACCGGGCCGTCCGACGTGCGCACCGAGGACCTGGTGCACGACATCCGGGCCGCCGCACCGCAGATCCAGTCGGCCACCGGCGCCACCATCGCCGTCACCGGGCAGACCGCCGTCGCCATCGACGTGTCGGCCAAGCTCGCATCGGCGCTGCCGGTCTATTTGGTGATCGTGGTGGGCCTGGCGCTGATCCTGCTGCTCCTGGTCTTCCGGTCGATCGTCGTGCCGGTCAAGGCCGCGCTGGGTTTCCTGCTCTCCGTCGGCGTCTCGTTCGGCGCCGTGGTCGCGGTCTACCAGTGGGGCTGGCTGGGCGGGCTGTTCGGCGTGGACAGCCCGGCGCCGATCATCTCGTTCCTGCCGATCCTGCTGATCGGCGTGCTGTTCGGGCTGGCCATGGACTACCAGGTGTTCCTGGTGTCCGGCATGCGCGAGGCATTCGTGCACGGCGAGGCGCCGCGGTCCGCGGTGACGCACGGGTTCTCGTCGGCGTCCCGGGTGGTCACCGCGGCGGCGATCATCATGACGAGCGTCTTCGCCGGCTTCATCCTGGCGCCGGACACGATCATCGCCTCGATCGGCTTCGCGCTCGGCATCGGCGTGCTGGCCGACGCGTTCCTGGTGCGGATGACGCTCGTCCCCGCCGTGATGACGCTGCTCGGCCGGGCGGCCTGGTACATCCCGCGGTGGCTGGACGGGGTGCTGCCCAGCGTCGACATCGAGGGCGAGCGGCTGCTGCACCGCCTGCGCGCCGAGCGGGCCGAGGAGCCGGTGCCGGCCGGTGCGCCGGTGCCGGCGCTCGCCGGTGCGGGTGACGGGCGACCGACGGTGGTCGACGGCTCCGCGGCCGACGGGCGGGACGGGGCCGTCGACGGGCGCGCGGTCGCGGTGGACGGACACCTGCCGTCCCTTGATGGTGTGCACGGCACGGACGGCGACGGCCGGAGCGCGGCCGACCTGATCGTCGACCGGGTACTGGCCGAGCGGGGCCGCGCCCTGGCCGTCCGTCCCGACGGTGGGTCGTCGGCGGGCGGCGCCGAGCCGGCGCAGTCCGGCGGCCGGCACCGGCTGCAGGACTAGGGTCGGCGTCCGTGCCTGCGGACCAGCCGACCATCGTCGCCACCTCGATCGGGTTCGACCTGCGCGGCCGGGACCGCTGGGACCTGGACGCCGGCCCGGTGTTCGACTACGCCGCCGACCTGTCCGGGGCGACCGGGACGCCGCGGGTGTGCTTCCTGGGCACCGCGGGCGGCGACAACGCGGCCCAGCTGACCGGGGTGTACTCCGCGCTGTCCGGCCGGTTCCGGCCGTCGCACCTGGAGCTGTTCACCATGCCCAACGTCGACGACGTCCGGGGCCACCTGCTGGCCCAGGACGTCGTGTGGGTGGGTGGCGGGTCGGTGGCCAACCTGCTGGCGCTGTGGCGGCTGCACGGCTGGGACGCGCACCTGCACGAGGCCTGGCAGGCCGGCGTGGTGCTGGGCGGCGTCTCCGCCGGCTCGATCTGCTGGCACGTCGGCGGCACGACCGACTCGTTCGGGCCGACGCTGCGCCCGGTCACCGACGGGCTCGGCTGGCTGCCCCACAGCAACGGCGTCCACTACGACTCCGAGCCGCAGCGCCGCCCGCTGTTCCAGGGCCTGATCGCCGACGGCACGCTGCCCGACGGCTACGCCACGGACGACGGTGTCGGTCTCACCTTCCGCGGGACCGAGCTGGCCGAGGTCGTCGCCGACCGGCCCGACTGTGCTGCCTACCGGGTGCGCCAGGACGGCGACAGCGCCGTCGAGGAGCGGATCGAGCCGCGCCGGCTGCGGTGACGCCCGCGCCGACCGTCGTGCCGGGTGGGGTGAGGCTCGCGCCGACCCCGACGCCGGGTGCGGCGACGCCCGCGCCGGCCCTACGCTGACCGGACCGGGAGGCGTGTCCGAGTGGCCGAAGGAAGCCGCCTTGAAAGCGGCCAGGTGTCAAAAGCCTCGGGGGTTCGAATCCCTCCGCCTCCGCTGACCGTCCCGCCGCCCCGGCGGCGGCTGTCGGTGCCGGCCCGCAAGATGGGCGCATGCCCGCCCGTTGGCTCTTCGCCGACCAGCTCGGCCCGCACTTCGACACCAGGGGCCGGCGCGTCCTGCTGGTGGAGAGCCGCCGCGCGCTGACCCGGCGGGTCTACCACCGGCAGAAGCTGCATCTCATCCTGTCCGCGCTGCGGCACCGGGCTGCCGAATCCGACGGCGTGACATTGCTGCAGACCGAGACCTACGGCGAGGCCTTGGCGCGGTTCGGGGCTCCGGTGCGGGTGTATGAACCGACGTCCTGGGCCGCCGACGACTTCGTGCACCGGCTGCGTGAGGCGGGCACGGTCGAGGCCGTCGATCCGACGCCGGGGTTCACGATGCCCAAGGCGGAGTTCGCCCGCTGGGCGGGGGACCGGCCGCGGGTCCGGATGGACGACTTCTACCGGCTCCAGCGGCGCCGGCTGGACCTGTTGATGGAGGGCGACCAGCCCGTCGGCGGCCGGTGGAGCCTGGACCACGACAACCGGGAACCGCCGCCCAAGGGCGTGACGACGCTCGACGTCCCACCGCCGTACCGGCCGCGCGAGGACGACATCGACGCGGAGGTGCGCGACGACCTCGACCGGTGGACCCGCGACGGGACCGTGCGCACCGTCGGGGCCGACGGTCCGCGGCTGTTCCCGGTGACCCGCCGGGAGGCGCTGGCTGCGCTGCACCGGTTCCTCGAGCACCGGCTCGGCACCTTCGGCCCGTACGAGGACGCCATGCTCGCCGGCGACTGGGCGATGGCGCACAGCCTGCTGTCGGTGCCGATGAACCTCGGCCTGCTGGATCCGCTCGAGGTCGCCGAGGCAGCGGCCGCGGAGTACCGGGCCGGCCGGGGGACGCTGTCCTCGGTGGAGGGCTTCGTCCGGCAGGTGATCGGCTGGCGGGAGTACATCTGGCACAACTACTGGCACTTCGGCCGGGACTATCGCACTCGCAACCACTTCCGCGCCCGTGACCCGCTGCCGGCCTGGTTCGCCGACCTGGACGCGGACGCCGTCGAGGCGCACTGCCTGCGGGACGTGCTGCAGGGCGTCCGCGACCGCGGTTGGGTGCACCACATCCCGCGGCTGATGGTGCTCGGCAACTGGGGCGCCCAGCGGGGCTGGGACCCGGACGCCCTCGCCGAGTGGTTCCAGACCCGGTTCGTCGACGGCTACGACTGGGTGATGCCGGTCAACGTCGTCGGGATGAGCCAGCACGCCGACGGCGGTGCAGTGGCCACCAAGCCGTACGTGTCCGGCGGTGCCTACATCAACACCATGAGCGACTACTGCGGTGGCTGCCGGTACGACCCGCGGCACCGGCTCGGCGAGGACGCCTGCCCGTACACCGCCGGCTACTGGACGTTCGTCGACCGCAACGCCGACCGGCTGTCCGGCAACCAGCGGATGCGGCAGCCGCTGCTGCAGCGCGAACGGCTCGCCGACCTCCGCCAGGTCGTGCGGCAGGAACGGCAGCGCGGGGACAGCCCGCCCTGATCCGGCGGCCCGGTTCAGCTGGCGGCCGCCCAGGACGCGGACGTGCCGGCGCGGCCGGACCGGCGGATCCGCTTGGCGGCGTACATCGCGGCGTCGGCCTGCCGGACGGCGTCGGCCAGGCTGTTGCGCGGCCCGGCCGTGGCGGATCCGACGCTGGCCGCGACGGATCCCTGCGTGCTGACCCGCCCGCCGAGCCGGCTGGTTAGTGCGTACACCCGGCGGTGCGCCTCCGCGGAGGCATCCGCGACCAGCACCGCGAACTCGTCGCCGCCCAGCCGGGCGCACACGTCGTCCGACCCCGCGGCCGACCGCAGCACCTCCGCGGCCCGGCGGAGCAGGTCGTCGCCCGCGGCGTGGCCGTAGCAGTCGTTGACCGCCTTCAACCCGTCGAGGTCGAGCGTGGCGACCAGGTACTCGGCGCCGTCCAGCACCCGGCGGTGCGCAGCGTCGAGCGCCTCGTCCCACGCGCGGCGGTTGCCCAGCCCGGTCAACGGGTCGATCCGCGCGGCGTGGGCGTGTTCCAGCGCGGCCGCGTGCAGCTCGTCGCGGAGCGCCGCGGTCTGCGCGACGACGCCGGCCGCGTCCACCAGGTGCCGGCTCAACTCCTGGCAGAGCGCGGTGAAGCCCCGCGGCGCGGCCTCGGTGTGCAGGGCCACCAGCACCCCGCCGACCGGCGCCGGCATCCGGACGGCGAGGACGGAACGAGCCTGCCACTGCAGCAGGGGCGCCAGCGCAGGATCCAGCCGGACGTCCTGCACGCACCAGAGGTCGTCGGCGCAGCGCTGCTGGAGCAGGTCCAGGACCGCCGCGGCGTCCACGCCGCCGGCGGTCGGGCGTCCGGCCGGCGGTTCGGGGGCGGGGGACCGCGAGTCGGCGACCGGCGCCGGGCCGGACCGGGCGAGGGTCCTGCCCGCGCCGTCGCGCACCAGCACGATCTCGCAGGACAGCGCCGTCGCGGCGACCCTGGCCACGTGCTCGAGCGCCGCCCGCAGGTCCCCGGCCGGCGCCGTGGTGACCGCCCGGACGGCGTGCAGGATCTCCAGCTCGTCGGCGAGCCGCTTGGCCGGTGTCACCTCGGTGACGTGGGCGTCGACGAGTTCGGCCAGCCGCCGCAGGCGGTGGTCGGTGACGGTGGCCGGCAGCGGTCCCGACGGGTTGCCGAGCACGACCAGGACGTCGTCGTCCACCCGCACCCGGGCGGCGCCGACGGCCCAGTACGGCCCGAGGATGCGCTCGGACCGCGACCCGCCGGTCCGCCGCACCTGTCCGGGCTGCTCGGGCAGGGTGCGCAGCAACGGGTCGTCCGCGGACACCTCGACGACGCCGGCCCACGACCGACCGCGGCCGATGCCGCCGACGTGCACCCACACCGAGGGCGACAGCCGTCGGAAGACGAGCGCGTCCACGACGCCGCGGCGTGCGGCGATCTCCGCCACTGCTCGCACAGGCATCCCGGTCCTCAGGTCCGCGCCGACGGCCGTCGACCGGACCAAGAGTAACGACGGATGACCCACCGTTGCGGCCGAACGGGGGAAGCGGGCGCGTCGCCGCGCCGTGGACCGGGCGTTCGAGTGATCACCAGCGCGGCGGGTCGGGCCGGGGGCCCACGTAGGGTCGCGTGGTGAGTCTGCTCGAGCTCGTGCTGATCCTGCTGGCCGGGGTGTGGGCGGGACTGATCAACACGATCGTGGGTTCCGGCACGCTGGTGACGTTCCCGACGATGGTCGCCTTCGGTTTTCAGCCCGTCGTCGCGACGATGAGCAACGCCGTCGGGCTGGTCGCCGGCGGCGTGTCCGGCACCTGGGGCTACCGGCGCGAGCTCCAGGGACAGTGGGCCCGGCTGGCCTGGCAGATGCCCGGATCGCTGCTCGGCGCCGTCGTCGGCGCGTGGTTGCTGCTGCACCTGCCCGCGGACACCTTCAAGAAGGTCGTCCCCGTGCTGCTGGTGCTGGCGCTCGTGCTGGTGGTCACGCAGCCGCGGATCCAGCGCTGGGTGCGCCGCCGGGCGGAGCAGCAGGGGCGCGACCACCAGGAGGTGGGCCGCGGGCGGCTGGCCGTGCTGGTGCTCTGCACGTTCGTGGCCGGCGTCTACGGCGGGTACTTCGCCGCCGCCCAGGGCATCCTGCTGGTGGGGATCATGGGCGTGCTGCTGCCGGAGTCCATGCAGCGGATCAACGCCGCCAAGAACCTCCTGTCCCTGGTCGTCAACGTGGTCGCGGCGACCGCGTACACCGTCGTAGGCTTCCACCGGATCAACTGGGCGGCCGCCGGCCTCATCGCGGCCGGCTCCCTGGTCGGCGGCTTTCTCGGCGCCTCCGTCGGGCGGCGGCTGTCCCCGACGGTGCTGCGCGCCGTCATCGTGGTCCTCGGCGTGGTGGCCATCTGGCGGCTGCTCGCCTCCTGAGTCCGGCCGCGGGTGCGGCAGCCTTGGAGCGTCGGCACGGGACGGCGGGCAAGTCTTGACTCCAGTTACTATGCGCGCATACTAAATGCATGACAGTTCTCGCGTGCAGCCGCGTCGTCTCGTCGGCGCCACCGGAGGCCTTCTTCGACCGGTGGGCGGACACCGCGACCTGGCCGGAGTGGAACAGCGACACGGAGTGGGTCCGGATGGACGGTCCGTTCCGGGAGGGAGCGACGGGCACGCTGCGGCCCCGGGGCGGCCCCACGGTCGGCTTCCGCATCGAGCGGCTGGTGCCGGGGCGGGAGTTCGTCGACGTCTCCCGGCTGCCCGGAGCGCGGCTGACCTTCGCGCACACCGTCACGACCCGGGCGGCCGCCGGCGGGGCCGACTCCGACGTACCCGCCGACGGGACCCGCACCGAGGTGTCCGTCGTCATCGACCTCTCGGGGCCGCTGGCGCCGGTGTGGCGACTCGTTCTCGGTCGCGGTCTGCGGCGGTCCGTCCATCGCGACCTGGTCGCCCTGGCCCGCGCCGCCGAGGCGGCATCGACGGCCGGAGGCGGGCTGCCGGCATCCGCCGCCGACGCGCGTGAGTCGGCGTGACCGGCGCCTGGCTCGGCACCGTCTCTGCGGAGCACGTCCGGCGCGGCGTCGAGCAGGGCATCGCGCAGATCGGCCACGGGAAGCGCTCCGGGCTGCGGCGGATGGCGGCGGGGGACTGGCTCGTCTACTACTCGCCGACCGAGGTGCTCCACCAGGGACCGCCGCTGCGCAGCTTCACGGCGATCGGCCGGGTCCACGACGACGTGCTGTGGCAGGGCGACGAAGGCGAGTTCCGGCCGTGGCGCCGCCGCATCGACTACGTCACCGGCGCCCGGCCGGTCCCGGTCCGCGATTTGCAGGAGGTGCTCGACCTGACCGCGGTCCCGAACTGGGGCTACCAGCTGCGCCGGGGGCTGATCCCGCTGTCGGAGCGGGACCTGCGGACGATCGCGGCCGCCATGGGCGCCGGCCTGTGACCCGCGGCGGGCTGGTCACCCGGCACCGCTCCGCCGGGGACAGTCCCGGCTTCCTGCTGTGGCGGGTGACCAACACCTGGCAGGCGGCGCAGCGGGCCGCGCTCGCGCCGCTCGGCCTGACCCACGTGCAGTTCGTGCTGCTCGCCTCGCTGACGTACACGGCCGCGGACGGGCCGATCACCCAGCGCCGGCTGGCCGAGCACGCGGCCGCCGATCCGATGATGACGTCGCAGGTGCTGCGGGTCCTGGAGGGCCGGGGCCTGGTGCGACGGGACCCGCACCCCACCGACGCGCGGGCCCGGGCCCTGTCCGTCACGCCCGAGGGTCGGACGCTGGCCAACCGGGCCAACGCCGCCGTCGAGGCGTGCGACGACGCCTTCTTCTCCGCCCTCGGCGACGACCTCGCCGCGTTCACCCGGGCGCTAGGCCGGCTGTCGTCCCGCGGCGCTGGTGCGCGGCAGGAGCAGGCGGGAGCACCGAAGGGGTCGGTCGACCCGGACCCGGACGCTGTCAAGAACCCGGACGCTGTCACTCACCCGGACCCGGCGCCGCCCGCCGGCGGGCCGGTCAACGGCCGGGATAGCTCCGCGCCGCAGCCAGGAACAAATCGTTCTCCGCGGGAGCGCCGACGGTGACCCGCACCCCACCGCCTGGTCCGCCGAAGGCCCGCACGATGACGCCGTGCTGCTCGGCGTGTCCGGCGAAGTCCAGGGCGGCGTCGGCCAGCGGCAACCAGACGAAGTTGGCCTGCGAGGTCGGCACGTCGTACCCCAGCTCGCGCAGGTCCTCGGTGACCCGCTCGCGCTCCCGGACCACCGCCGCCCAGCGCGGCCGGAGCTCCTCCTCCGCGCCCAGCGCGGCGACCGCGGCGGCCTGGGCGAGCAGGTTCACCGCGAATGGCACGGCCACCTTGCCCAAGGCCTGCACGACCGCCGGGTCGCCGACGGCGTACCCGACCCGGAGGCCGGCGAGCCCGTAGGCCTTGGACAGCGTCCGCAGCGCGACGACGTTGGACCGTCGGCTGGCCACCTCGACACCGTCCGGGGACCCGGGCTCGACGTCGAACTCGCGGTAGGCCTCGTCCACGGCCACCAGCACGTCGTCGGGCACCCGGTCCAGGAACCGCTCGAGCTCGGCGGCCGCGACGGTGGTGCCGGTCGGGTTGTTCGGGGTGCAGACGTAGACGAGCCGGGTCCGCGGGGTGACGGCGGCGGCCAGGGCGTCGAGGTCGAGCGCTTGGCCGGCGGTCACCGGCACCCGCACCGGCCGGGCCCCGGCGATCTCGGTGACGATCGGGTAGGCCTCGAAGCTGCGCCACCCGAACAGCACCTCGTCGCCCTCACCGGCGACGGCCTGCACCAGCTGCTGGCACAGCGCGACCGAGCCGCAGCCGACGATGATCCGCTCGGTGTCCTGCCCGAGCCGTTCGCCCAGCAGCCGGACCAGGGCCGTGGCCCCGTTGTCGGGATACCGGTTCAGGCCGCGAGCGGCGTCCCCGGCGGCGGCTGCGGCGACGGCCTCGGCGACGACGGGAAGCGTGGGGAACGGCAGCTCGTTGGACGCCAGCTTGACCGCGCCCGGCACGGTCCGGCCGGGCGCGTATGCCGGCAGCGCGGCCAGGGCGGAACGCAGCCGCACCGTCACACTCCACCTCCAGCTCGGGGAACGCCGACCCTACCGGGGTGGCCGGATGCGTCCCGCCCGTCGGCCGCCGGCCCGGGACGCTCCGAGCCGGGTCCCTCGACGGGCGGCGGGGCTGGGGTACAACCCCGGGATGGCCACCGTCCCGCGCGCTCGACCGCTCGGGTCGCCGCGCGCCGGGGGCCGCGGACGCGGGTCGGTCCCAGCCGCGGTCCGCGCGGCGCTCGCCGGCGTGCTGGCGGTGACGGTGCTGGGCGGGTGCACCGTGCCGACGTCGCGGAACGCCGCCACCGGGAGCACGTCGACATCCGCCGTGCCGGCGCCCTCAGCAGCCTCCGTGGCGCCCGCTCCCGGCGGCAGCCCGGTGGTCACCGTCCCGGCCCTCCCGGGTGCGGCGGGGGCGACCACGCCGGCGAGGTCGACACCGAGTGCGACGCCCACGCCGACCCGTGCCACGCCGCGGCCCACCGTGACGGTGTCCCGCACCGTCACGGCCGCCGTACCCGGCTCCGGTCAGGACGCCGCGTCGCAGTCAGCGCCGAGTACCTCGACACCGGAGGGCACGACCGCTGGGCCGACCACCGGAGCGGACGGAACGCCGCGAGCCACGTCCTCGGCGTCCCAGTCGGCCTCCTCGGCGTCCCGCGCGGTGGCGGTCACCCTGGCCAACTGCCCGGGCTGCACCGTCCTGGCCACCCGCGCGGACGTGGCCGGCGGCTACTCGGCTGCGCTGGTCGACACGGGTGCTCACCGCGCGGCGTTGGTATCCGTCTCGGCCGGCGGGGAGGTCGGCCGCGCGCTGAACGTGCCGTACGGCGCCGACTTCCCGGCGCCGGCCGGCGGTGCGCTGCCGTGCGACTCCGGCGGCCGGTGCATCGTGCTCGCATCCACGACCGAGGGGACGGCCGTCGCCTCCGCCTTCCAGCTGGCGGCCGACGGCAGCTGGAGCGACGTCACGCAGGACGGCGGCCTGGTGTCGAGCACGCCGGTCGCACGGGTGGTGGACCTGGACGGCGAGCCCGGGATCGCGGTGCACGGCGGTCGGGGCGACGCCACGGTGTGGGTGGTCTACGCCTGGGGCGGTGACGGCTACGGCGTCGTCGGCTGCGCTCCGGCCGGCCCGGACCTCGACCCGTCGGCGCTGTCGGCCGAGCAGTGCCCGTCCTGAGATCGCGTTTTGCCCCGGGGTCCGGCGGCCCGGTAGGGTGGCTCGTCGGTGGCCTCCCCGGTGGTGGCCCTGGGAAGCGTGCCAGAGCGGCCGAATGGGACACACTGCTAATGTGTTGTGCTCGTCAAGGGCACCGAGGGTTCAAATCCCTCCGCTTCCGCGCCGTCCGGCACGGGTCAGCCCGGTCGGACGACCACTGCAGGGCATGAGGTACAACTGAACAGCTGGACCAGCGCCCGTAGCTCAACGGATAGAGCATCTGACTACGGATCAGAAGGTTGGGGGTTCGAATCCCTCCGGGCGCGCCATCTCAGGTCTGACCTGTGCAGCCGGCAGGTACTGGGCTCTTGGCCCGGGCCGGCCGACACCGATCCGTCGCACGGCCTCCCGCGGGCTGGTCGGTCTCACGCGGTCCGCACCGGCCGGCCAGCGCAATCCATCGCAGTCATCCGGAGGGATCGACTTTCGTCGATCCGCCCGACGTCCGGGGCAGCGCCGGTCGACACGCTCGGGCACGACCGCCGCGCGGCCGGAGGAGGACGCAGCTGTCGGCGGAGTGGACACGGTGGCTGACCGTTGCGGGTGGTGCCGCGTCCTGGCCGACATCCTGTGGGTTGCGCGAGTCGGCCGTCGCAGTAGTTCGCCAGCAGCGGAGAGCGGCCAGGGCCCACGGTTGTCTCCGTGCTGATCGGACCGCTGCCCGTCCTGTCGCCGCTCCGCCTGGTTGTGGATATCGACCCTGCGCACCGGACACGCTGCGCTATGCCGCTGTCCCTACTCGCGGTGCGGTCAGGGTCGCGCCGGCTCCCCTGTATCGGGCTGTTGGCACCCTGCGACCGAGCCGTTCGGACACCATCTCGGTGGGTACACCGGCGGCGATGCCACGCCGCGTGGCTGTGCAGGGTCCACGAGGGCCGACCCGGTGCTTCTACTGGAACCCGCGGGAACTGGCACCCTTGAAGACCGTCGACCTCGAGTGTCGCGGCGGCGAGACAGTCGCATTCGCAGGTCTGCCGTTTCGTCGCTGCATCGGCTCCGGCACACGGCCCTGATGTCCGGATCAACCGTGTCTCTGCTCTCGGGTCATCGGGTGCGCTCCCCGGACTACGACGACGTCGGAGGGACGCTCATTCGGTGTCCGTTCGTCCCGCGATCGCTGACGGCGGGCCCCCACCCTGGGAATGGCGTCGAGCAGGGTCACCGTGTACTCGTCCTGAGGGTGTTGCAGGATCTGCTTGGTCTCGCCCCGCTCGACGACGCGACCCTTGTTCAGCACCAACAGCTGGTCGGTGACCACCCGCGCCGACAGCAGGTCGTGGGTGATGTACAGCAATGACAGTCCGCGGTCCTGACGCAACTGCGCGAGTAATCGAAGGATGTCTGCGCGTAGCGAGACGTCGAGCATGGACACCGGCTCGTCGGCGACCAGCAGTTCCGGTTCGCAGGCCAGTGCCCGTGCGATGAGCACACGCTGCCGCTGGCCGCCGGACAGCTGATGGGGCAATTTGCCCAGGTACTGCTCGGGCGGTGTCAGCCCGACCGTCTCGAGCAGCTCGACCACCCGCTCGTGCGCGCCGCGCCCGTCCAGGTGCAGGAAGTTGGTCACCGGACGGACGACCGTGTAGCCGACAGTGTGCAGCGGATTCAGAGCCCCGTACGGGTCCTGGAAGATCATCTGTACGCGGCTGTGGTAGCTGCGCAGTTCACGACGTCCGAGTCGGCCCACCTCCAGATCGCCGAAGCGCACGGACCCCTCGGTCGGCCGTTCGGAACCGGTGACCATTCCGGCGAGCGTGCTCTTGCCGCTACCGCTGGCCCCCACCAATCCGACGGCAGCGCCAGGCTCCACGGTGAACGAGACGCCGTCGACGGCAGCGACTTTCCGGCCTCCGCGCTGCCGGTACACCTTTCGCGCGTTCTCGACCACCAGCGGTGGTACCGCTGTCGACGTGTCGGACCGGTCAGTGCTCACGGTCGGCCACCTCGTGTGCCGTCGCGGCCAGTTCCTTCGAAGCCGGCGCCCGCACGTGGCAGGCGGCGACGCCGCGACCGAGGGGCGCCAGCGGCGGGTCGATGCGCCGGCAGATGTCTTGGACGAGGGGACACCTCGGTGCGTAGGGGCAACCGTCGATCTGCTTGGACAGGTCGGGCGGGTTGCCGGCGATGCCGCCGAGATGCACCACGTCGGCCCGCGGATCGGCGTAGCAGGACAGCAACGCCTCGGTGTAGGGATGGTGCGGGCCGGTGAGCACGTCGGCCGCGGGTTGGTCCTCCGCGATCTGCCCGGCGTACATGATCAGCACCCGGTCGGTCGCTTCCAGCACCGTGCCGAGGTCGTGGCTGATGAGGACGGCGGTGAACTGCTGGGTGCGCTGCAGTTCCTTGATGGTCGACATGACCGCCGCCTGCACGACGACGTCGAGCGCGGTTGTCGGCTCGTCGAAGACGATCAACCGTGGCTCCAGTGACAGTACGAGTGCGATCGACACGCGCTGCCGCATGCCCCCGGAGAGCTCGTGCGGGTAGCGATCGAGCACATCGCTGTCCAGGTGAACCGTGCGCAGGAGTTCGGCACCGCGCTCACGCGCCGTGGAGTGGTCCGAACCGTGCGCCTTCAGCAGGTCGCGGAAGTGGTTGGCGATGGTGCGGACCGGGTTCAGCGTGTTCATGCCGCTCTGCAGGACCAGGGCGAAGCCACCTTGGCGGGCCTGCCGGAGCTGTTCACCGGACAGGGAAGCGATGTCCTGGCCGTCGAAGACGATCGACCCGCCGACCAACTGCGCCGGTGGGAGCAGCATCCCGGTCACAGCGAAGCCGAGAGTGGACTTGCCGCATCCGGATTCGCCCACCAAGCCGACGAATTCGCCTTGGTGCAACCGGAGGTCCACTTCGCGTACCGCCAG
Organism: Nakamurella endophytica; assembly: GCF_014646215.1. Taxonomy (GTDB): domain Bacteria; phylum Actinomycetota; class Actinomycetes; order Mycobacteriales; family Nakamurellaceae; genus Nakamurella; species Nakamurella endophytica. The sequence goes on along the minus strand of NZ_BMNA01000001.1, from coordinate 826,956 downwards.
GATCCGGTCGCCTCGCTCGGGCGTGTAGCCGACGCTCACGCCCTGGGCGTCGAGCAGGAGGTCGTCGGGCATTTCACCGCTCCCGCAGACGTGGGTTGGACAGCGTGTCGACCCCGAAATTGATCAAGGTGAAGGAGACCGCCAACAAGGCGATCGCCAGGCCGGGCGCGAAGACCAGGAGCCATTGGCCGGTCAGCAGGGCGTTCTGCTGTTGCGCGTAGTACAGGATCGTGCCCCACGACACGGTGTTCGGGTCGCCGAGGCCGAGAAATTCCAGACTTGCCTCGGCCATCACGGCGGCGGTGGCGGCACCGAAGAAGCTCGCAGCCACCAGTGACGTCATATTGGGCAGGATCTCCCGGAAGACCACCCGGGAGAGTCGCTCGCCGGAGAAGACGGCCGACGTGATGAACTCGCGGTTCCGCAGGGTTGAGGCCTGACTGCGGATCACCCGGGCGCCGGTGGCCCAGCTGGTGAAGGCGACGACCAGCACGATGGTCCACACCGATCGGCTCTGCAGATAGGCAGCAAGAATGATCATCAAGGGAAGCCCGGGAATGACGAGTACCAGATTCGTCAGGAAGCTGAGCACCTCGTCCACCGGACCGGGCCGATATCCGGCGATCAATCCGATGACGGTTGCGACGACGGTGGCGCCCAATCCCGCCAGGAGCCCCACCAGCAACGAGATGCGGCTGCCGTAGACCATCTGCGCGAAGACGTCCTGACCGTTGCCCGTGGTACCGAACCAGTTGATCGAGTTCGGATGCTGGTACGGGATGAAGTCGGTGGACGTCGGTGACTGCCGGGCGATCAACGGTGCGAGGGCGGCGACCAGGAGGAACAGGACCAGGACCACGATCCCGATGCGCGCCTTGCCGTTCCGCCAGAGGGTCGCCACGGCGCGCCCGACAAAGCGCACCGGCGCCGGCAGGTGCGAGCGGTTGACCTTCCGGTCGTCGATCTCCGGTATGTCGGTCGGGGCCGAGGGTGTCACACTGACGTTGGTCACGGTCAACTTCCTTCCGGCCCGACCCGGACACGCGGATCGAGCCTGGCGTAGAGCAGGTCGACGACGAAGATGGCCACCAGCATGCTGACCGTGATGACGAGGAACAACGCCTGCATCAATGGGTAGTCCTGGTTGGTGACGGCGGTGTACAGCAGGTTGCCGATGCCGGGATAGCCGAAGATGCCCTCGACCAGCACGGACCCGCCGACGACCGCACCCAGGGACAGGCCGAAGGCTGTCACGTTCGGCAGCAGCGCGTTCCGCGCCGCGTACAGCGTCGCGATCGTGCGACCCCGCAGGCCGTTCGCCTGACCGAAGGTGACGTAGTCCTCGCCGAGGGTGTTGATCATGTTGTTGCGCATGCCGAAGACCCAACCGGACAACGACGTGACGGCCAATGTGATCGCCGGGAGCACACTGTGCTCGAAGGCGTTGACCAGGAACGACCAGGTCCATTCAGGGGCGGTGCCTGCTGAGTAGCCACCGGTGATGGGGAACCAGTTCAACTGGAACGCGAACAGGTACAGCAACAGCAGGCCCAGCCAGAACGGCGGGAACGAGGCCAGGAATGTCGCCCCGACGGTCACCGTGGCGTCTGCGGCCCGGCCTCGGCGCCAACCTGCGTACACGCCCATCAGTGTGCCGATCACGAACGCCACGATCGTGGTGACGCCGACCAGGATCAGCGTCCACGGCAGCGCCCGGCCCACCGAGTGGGCGACCGTCTCGGTTGCGTACGAGTACGAGCGACCCCACTGAAGGGTGAAGATGTTGCCGAGGTAATCAAAGTACTGGCCGACGATGTTGCCGTTGGCACCGCCGAGCTGGGCCTGGATGGCGTCGCGCTGGGCATTGGTGATCGGTTGGCCCGTCGAGGCCAGCCGCGCCAGGGCCGCGTCCGCGGGGGACCCGGGCATCAGTCGGGGCAGGATGAAGTTGAGGGTCACCGCGGCCCACAGCGTGATCAGGAAGAGCACGACCCTTCTCGTGAAGTAGCGCATGTCATGCCTTCTTCAGTCGCGTGAGGACGACCAGGATCGAGTTGTTGTAGCTGGTCGGCAGGGTGTACGGATTCTCGGCCGACGGCCACCCGGTGAAATGACGTGTCGAGAACAGGCCCCAACTGCCGCCGTAGTACAACAGCACGATCGGGACCTGCTCGTACATGATCCTCTCGAGCCGGTACGTGGCCTCGCGTTGGGTCTGCTCGTCCGTGGCGGCGGCCAGCGTCGCCAGCGCCTGGTCGAGCGTTCGATTCTTGTACCGTTCGAAGTTGTTGACGGTCCGGGTGTTGATCGGTGCGGCGAAGCTGCTCGCCAGTCCGTTGCGGAAATCGGTGTAGGGGAGACCGGTACCGGCGAAGCTGTTCATCGCGACGTCGAAGTTGCCCGTCTGGATCTCCGTCTGGAACTGCGCGGCTTGCGGCAGGTCCAGTTGCACCGAGATGCCGACCGCGCCCAACTGATTGGCCGTCTCCTTGGCGGCGGTCACCCAGTCGGAATAGTTCGCAGGCATCGAGATGGTCATGCTCACCTGGCGGCCGCCGCCGTCCACCAGCCGTCCGTTCGACTCGGTGAAGCCGGCCTTCGCGAAGGAAGCCTTCGCGGCCGTGAGGTCCTGTTCGACGTAGCCCCGTCGAGACAGAGAGGGATCGAGCCATTTCTGTTGGTTGGGCAGGACCAGGCCGGACATGCTCGCGCCGGTGGTATACCCGTTGACCGCCTTCTGCGCGACAAGGTCGCGGTCGATGGCCAGCGACACACCCTTGCGGAAGTTCGCGTCTGTGTAGGGCGCTCGGGTCAGGTTCATGAACAAGCCGATGGTCCCGCCCGGCGGGAACCAGTAGATGTTGTCCGGGTCGCGTGAGACGTAGGTGTCCTTGACGTTCGGCAGGTAGTTGTACGCCCAGTCGTAGGTGCCGGCAACGACGTTCAATTGGTTGGTGACCTGGTTCGTCGATTGGGCGGGGAAGAGCACCGTGGCAGGGGCAACGTTGTCCGCCTGCCAGTAGGAAGGGTTCTTGGCCAGTGCGTACTGCGTGGGCTCGAAAGAGGACAGGGTGAAGGGCCCGGTTCCCACCGGCGTCGTGTTGGCGTACCTCGTCGGGTCCGCGATGTCGGCCCACAGGTGCTGCGGCACGATGGGAACCGCGGCAACGGTGGCCGCGAAGGGAACGTTGGCGGTGTTGAAGGTGGCGGTGAAGAGGTTCCCCGATTCCGCGACCGACGAGATGACACTCCACACGCCGGTGATGTCGAGGGCGGGGTACTGCTTCAGCAGGCGGAAGGTGAAAACCACGTCCGCGGCGGTGAACGGTTCGCCGTCGCTCCATGTGACGCCTTTGCGGATCGTGAAGACGAGGGTCCTCGGGTCCGTGAACCGGTGATCCGTGGCCAGGAACGGCGTGAAGGTGCCGTCGATAGGACTTGCGATCTCCAGGGGTTCGTAGATCAGCCTGGTTCCACCCAGTTCGCTCGCGGCCGAAAAGGGATTGAAGTTCTCGACCAGTGTCGGATTGCCGGAGTCGCCTTGCATGACCAGGGTGTCCTCGTTCCGAGCACCCGAGTAAGCCTGCCCAGCGCATGCGGGAACGGCCAGGAGTAGCGCGGCGCAGCAGCCGGCCGCCAGGCGTCCGGTGATCTTCACGAGTTCTCGATCGGCGTCAGGCGCAGCCGCACGACGCCAGGCAGCGGAACCTCGAAGTCGAACCGGGCGTTGCCGTCCTCGGGACGGACGTCTGGCAGGTCTTCGACGGCCAGTTGGTCCCGGGCCTTCATCCGGGCAAACCTCTCGGCGTCGGGCCAGGCGAGATCGTCGGGGTAGTCGGCCTGGATGTTGGAGTGCGTCGCGTCCACCCGCGCAAGGTGGACCCGGTACCGAGCGGCGGGCAAGCCGGTCAGCTGCGTCGTCACGTGCCGGTCCAGTGAGGGATCGCCGTCGAGCAGCGCTGCGTTGATCGTCGAGTTCCAGACCAACACGTCCACGATTCCGTCCGTGGTGCGCCCGGCCCAAGCCTCCACCAGCACGTCGGCGCCGTCGCCGTCGACGGTGCTCGCCAGCAGGTCGTCGCCGAGCTCCTCGGCCAATGTCAGTCCCCAGAATCGGGGCTTTCGGAGATTGCCCACGGTGAGCAGGCCGAATCCGTTGTGGAAGAGTCGCGGTCCCCGGCCCAGCTCCTCGAAGTGATCACTGATCACCCAGTACGACAGCCGGTCGACCACGTCCTGCGATTGTTTGAAGCCGGACAGCACAAAGGGCGCTCCGGCCACGCTGTCGTGGATCGGGCCGTAATGGGTGGAGCCGACTCCCCACTCGGTCCAGTAGATGGCCGCAGTGGCAAACCCTTGACGGGCAAGAGCCGATCGGAAGGACAGTGGCTGGTTCCCGTAGGTGTGGGTCGACACGAAGTCGAGTGGCAGGTCGTTGCTCCGGGCGAATTCCGCAAGGGCGGGGACCCACTCCGCGGCGGCGGTCGACGGACCGCCGACGGGGAGGTCGGCGTCCACGTCCTTCACCGCACGGACAGCCTCCTGGTAGAGGCGGAAGTAGTCACTCTGGTCGCCGGTCCAGAAGACCTCGAGATTCGGCTCGTTCCACACCTCGAAACCCCACTGCCGGACCTCCTGTACGCCGTAGCGTTCGACGAGGTGCTCGGTGAGCGCTCGAACGACGGCGTGCCACTCGGCCCAGTCCGACGGTGGCGAGATGATGCCCCGGTAGGTGAACACCGTCGCGTCGGGGTCGCGTGCAATTGCGGCCGGCATGAACGACAGCTCCACCACCGGCCGCAGACCGAGAGCTGTGATTCGGTCGTAGAGGTCGTCGACGACCGAGAAGTCGAACACCAGCCGGCCGTCGTGCGCCCGACTCACCACAGCGTTGTCGTCGTGCAGGATGCCGTGCGCCCGGACGTGGGTGATCCCGAGCTCGTCGTGGCCGATCCGTAACGCTTCCTGGAATTCTGCGTCCACCGCGTGGCCGTGACCGTCGTCCGTCACCCGCATCTGGGTGAGTCGTTCGGAACCGATCATGTGCCAGAGCGGCTGCTTCCGCGAGGTGACCCGGTCGGCTGCGACGGTCACCGTGACGACGCCAGGATCTCGTTGTGCAGCACCGGCCTCGACGTGAGCCGACCAGTCTCCCACCCGGTAGTCGTTGCCGCGGGTCGCCGCGACACGATAGCGGTAGGTGGTGGCCGGGTCGAGTCCGGTGTCTGCGAAGCGGAGTCCAGGGACTGCCGGCACATCTGCCCCGCCGTGCAGCAGAACGGAGGGTGCGTCGTCCGATCCGGTCCGTTCGATCACGTAGCCGGCTGCGCCGTCCACCTGGGACCAGTCGAGCCGGACGTGTCCGACCCTGGACTCGGCCGTCACCTGGGTCGGCGCCGGCAGTCGAGACGCCGGCTGGTCGTCGGATGCCTCGGTCAATCGCCGGTAGATCCGGCGTTCCCAATCGCTGCGGGCGTCGGCGGCTTCGCGGTCCGCATCGATGCTCGTGCCGTCCATAGGGTGCTCTCCATGCCCAACCGCTCGCTGGACACGGGTTCGGCCGCGAACGTTGCTACCGGGTCCGGAAGGCGGCGCGGCCAGCCACACCCGAGTAGCCGGTTGATGGGTTCCCCGATTCGGAGCTGTCAAACCAGCTGCACGGCGACGCGGTGGCCACCCGGATCCTCCGGGCCTCGGCCGACGGCATCCGTCGCCTCGACGCCCGTTCTCCCACCGCCGGGCGCGCGGACACCGCCAAGGCGCGACGGGTCGTGACGGGTCACGCGCGGCGGCACTCGCCCGCTGCCACTCGGACGAGGCCCCGGGTCGGTGGCATAGGTTGCTACCGGGTCGCGGTGCGACGGATCCCTGACTCCGCGTGACGAGAGGCCGGATCGTGCCGCCGCTCAGGCGGCGCGTGCCGCCGGCCGGTCGGCTCGCTGAGCAGAGGTCGACTTCGACCGACAGACACCAGGCGGTACGTGCCCGGGGATCCCTGGCAGTCGGAGCCGATCGAGAGGACCCCGGGCAATCCATGACACTTCAGGTGGTCCTGGCGATCGCCGTCTTCGTCGGCGCCTACGTGTGCATCGTCGTGGACCGGTTCCCGCGGGCCGCGGTGGTCCTGGTCGCGGCGGCGCTGATGGTCCTCATCGGGGCGACCGGCGGCGAGACGATGTTCTACTCCGGCGAGACCGGCATCGACTGGAACGTCGTCTTCCTGTTGCTCGGGATGATGATCATCGTCGGGATCGTGCGGCACACCGGCGTCTTCGAGTTCCTGGCCATCTGGGCGGCGAAGCTCATGCGCGGCCGGCCGTTCCGGGTGATGGTCATGCTGGTGGTGATCACGGCCGTGCTGTCGGCCTTCCTCGACAACGTCACCACCGTGCTGCTCATCGCGCCCGTCACGCTCCTGGTCTGCGAGCGCCTCGGCGCGCCGCCCACGGCGTTCCTCATCGCCGAGGTGATGGCCAGCAACATCGGTGGCACCGCCACCCTCATCGGCGATCCGCCGAACATCATCATTGCCAGCCGGGGAGGCCTGTCGTTCAACGACTTCCTCGTCCACCTGGCCCCGATCTCGGTCGGCCTGCTGATCGTGTTCGTCGTGTTGTGCCGGCTGATGTTCCGCAGTGCGTTCGTCTTCCACCCCGAGCGCGCCGCCCGGGTGATGGCGCTGGACGAGCGAGCGGCCATCACCGACAGCCGGTTGCTGGTCAAGAGCGGCGTCGTCGTGGGCCTGGTGATCGCGGGTTTCCTGGTGCAGTCGCTGCTGCACGTCGAGCCGTCCGTGGTGGCGTTGCTGGGCGCCGGGCTGCTGGCGCTGCTGTCCCGGCTGGAGCCGCGGGAGTACTTCCGCGAGGTCGAGTGGGAGACGCTGGTGTTCTTCGCCGGGCTCTTCGTCATGGTCGGCGCGCTGGTCAACCTGGGGGTCATCGACGCACTGGGTACCGCAGCGGTCGATCTCGTGGGCGACGACTACGGGCCCGCGGCGGCCGGCCTCGCCGTCGGGTCCGGTGCCCTGTCCGCGGTGGTGGACAACATCCCGTTCGTGACCACGATGAGTCCCCTGGTCGGCGATCTCGTCGCCGCCGGGGGCGCCGCGGCGCGGCCGCTGTGGTGGGCGCTCGCGCTCGGCGCCGACCTCGGCGGGAACGCGACGGCGATCGGTGCGAGCGCGAACGTGGTGATGATCGGCATCGCCATGCGGAACGGCGTGCACATCTCGTTCTGGACCTTCACCAAGTACGGGCTGGTGACGACCGCTGTCACCGTCGGCCTGAGCGTCCCTTATATCCTGTTGCGGTACTACTCGTGAGTCCCGGCCCGTGCGGAGAGCACCGCGCGGATCCCCGCCGGATCGGAGGGCGCCGGCATGCCTGGTGAGCCTGCGGACCAGCTGCCCGTCGTCACGGCCCGGACCCCGCTCCGCGACGTCGCGCTGCTGCTCGTGCGGGACGGGCTGCCCGGCGTCGTCGTCACGGACGCGGACGGTGGTCCGGTCGCCGTCGTCACCGCCCTGGACCTGCTGGGCCGGCTGGTGCCGGAGTTCGTCCGCGAGGATCCGGCCTTGGCCCGGGTCTACGACGCCGTCGGCTCCGCGGAGTCCTGGCGCGAACTGGGTGCCCGGACCATCGCCGAGATCTTCGGGGACGGCGACGACTGGCACCGGGCGATCGCAGCCGTCGACGACGACGCGACGGCGATCGAGGTCGCCGCCGAGATGCTCAACCACCACACCTCGGTGGCCGTGGTGCGGCCCGCCACGGCACCGGGCGGACCGGCAGCGGCACCCCGGCTGGTCACCGTGCAGACGGTCATCCGCGGGGTGCTCACGGCGAAGGGCGAATGGCCACCGCCCGCCACCTGACCCGCGCCGGACGGCCGTGCCCTGCCGGCTCACGCAGGACCCCCGGCGGGCGCGGTGGCGGGCTCTGCGACGCTGAGCCGGTGAGCGACACCAGCGTCCGCAGTCACGAGGAGTCCATCGTCGTCCTGGCACCGGCGCAAGCGGTGTACGACGTCGTTTCGGACGTCCCCCGCACCGGCGAGTGGAGCCCGGTGTGCCGGTCGTGCCGGTGGGACGACGAGGCCACCGCAGGGCAGGTCGGTGCGTGGTTCACCGGGCGCAACGAGTGGGCCGACCGGGTGTGGGAGACGCGTTCCCAGGTCGCGGTCGCCGACCGCGGTCGCGAGTTCGCCTGGGTGGTCGGCGGCACCCTGGTCCGGTGGGGATTCCGGCTCGCCCCCGCGGACCGGGGAACCTCGCTGACCGAGTCCTGGGAGTTCCTCCCGGCCGGGATCGCCCGGTTCCGGGAGAGGCACGGGGACCGGGCGGACGAGCACATCCTGGACCGGACCCGGCAGGCGCTCGACGGGATCCCGAAGACCCTCGCCGCGATCAAGCGGATCGTCGAGGGCGGTGGTCGAGGGGACCGGCAGCCCGGTCCGTGAGTCGGGACGCCGGCTCCGGACCGGGGATCCGCTCCGGGCTAGCGTGACCGGGTGAGCAGGGAGAGCGACACCGCGGATCCGTCGGCGGCGCGACCGGGCAGCCGGCACAGCCTCCTGGTGACGTACCTGTTCACCGCGGTCATGGTCTCCACGACGCTGCCGACCCCGCTGTACGCGATCTACTCGGCCCGCCTGTCGCTGTCGCCGCTGACCGTCACGGTGATCTACGCGGTGTACGCGGTCGGCGTGCTCGGCACCCTGCAGGTGTTCGGCCGGCTCTCCGACCACGTCGGCCGCCGGGCCGTAGTGCTCGCGGCGATCGCCTTCTCCGCGCTGTCCGGGCTGGTCTTCGTCACCACCGACAGCCTGGTCTGGCTCTTCGTGGGGCGCTTCGTCTCCGGCATCTCGGCCGGCAGGTCACCGGCGCGACGACCGCCTACATCGGGGAGCTGGAGGCCCCGCGCGGGGAGCGCAGCCGGTGCCCTGTCGAGCATGACGGCGGTCGGCGCTGTCGAGCCCTGACGGTCTCGAGTGCGTCACGCCGAACGGGCCTGCGAGCTGTCGAGCTCCGGCGTCCCGCGTCACCCCTGCGGGGCGGGCAGGCGATCGGGACGGGCCACACCGACGGCGGGGACGCCGCCTCCTGCGGCGCCGGATGAACGCCCGACCGTCCGGTTGATCAGCCGATCTGCACCCGCAGATCCCCGTGGTCGTCGACGGTGACCTGGTACGCGGCCACCGGCGGCTGACCGGTCGTCGAGCAGCCGTCGGCCAACCGGTAGGCGTTCATGTGCAGCGGGCACAACACCACCTCGGCGTCGAGCTGGCCGTCGGCGAGAGGCCCGCCGCGGTGCGGACACACCGCGTCCAGCGCCCGGACGGTGCCGTCGCGCAATCGGAACACTGCGATCTGGCGCCCGTCGACCGCGAAGGCACGCCCTTCCGCCAGGGGGATCTGGTCCACCGGGCCGAGATTGACGGTGGTCGCCGCGGTCATCGAACCGGCACCTTCGGCAGGACCTCGAGCGGCAGCGACGTCCGGAACTGGCCGCTTGTCGCCGGGGCCGCGGCATCCTGCTGCCACGGATCCTGGTAGGCCGCGACGGATCGCGCCACCGCCTCGTCGAGGTCGGCAGCGATGCCGTCGCTGTCGTCCACGAGAATCGCCTGCAGTCGTTCGAGTCCGACTCGTGGTACGAACGAGTACGTCCGCTCGAGCCAGTTGGCATTCTCCCGGTAGTACTGGATGAATCTGCCCACTATGGTCACCGCGGTCTCCGGGTTGTCGACCGTGCAGAGCAGGTCGCCCTTGCGGATGTGCGCGCCGGCGGCGCCACCGACGTAGACCTCCCAGCGTCCACCCTCGATCGCCACGACCCCGATGTCCTTGACGTAGGATTCGGCACAGTTGCGGGGGCAGCCGGACACCGCCAGTTTGAGCTTCGCCGGCGACTCCAGTCCTTGGTAGCGGGTCTCGATGTCGATGCCGAGCTGGGTCGAATCCCCGACGCCGAACCTGCAGAAGTCCTGGCCGACGCAGGTCTTCACGGTTCGGAAACTCTTGCCGTACGCGTATCCGGACGGCATCCCAAGATCGGCCCACACCTGCGGCAGGTCCTCCTTGCGGATGCCGAGCAGGTCGATGCGCTGACCGCCGGTGAGCTTCACCAACTTGGCGTCGAACTTCTCGGCGACGTCGGCGATCCTGCGCAGCTGATCCGGTGTGGTGACGCCGCCGCGCATCTGCGGCACCACCGAGAAGGTGCCGTCGCGCTGGATGTTGGCGTGCACGCGGTCGTTGATGAACCTCGCGTCGCGCTCGTCGACGTATTCGTCGTCCCACATCATCTTCAGCAGGGACGCCAAGGCCATTTTCGACCTCGCGTCCTCCGCACCTGCCGGGGCCAGCGCGGCGAACACGGCCGACACGCTCGTCAGGTGCTGCGCCCGGATCGCGGCCATCAGCGCGGGCTTGTCCAGCGGAATGCCGGGGACGTACCAGTTCGCCGACGGGTCCACGGTCAACGCGCCGCCGGCGGCCCACTCGACGATCGCGCACACCTGCACCTTGCACGAACCGCACCCTTTGCCCGCTCGCGTCCGGTCCATCACCGACTGGACGGTGGTGCAACCGTCCTGCACCGCATGCACCAGTGCGCCCTTGTCCACCCCGTTGCAGTTGCAGACCTGCAAGTCGTCCGGCAGATCCTCGACGGCGACGTCGCCACCGCCGTCGGCCAGGTCGAACATCATGCGCAGCCGCTCCTCCGGCAACGGCATGCCCCGGTCGTAGGCCTGGGTCAGAAAGGCGACCTTCGACTCGTCCCCGACGACCGTGGCGCCGACCAACTTGTCGTCACGAATGACCAGCGACCTGTAGATGCCGCGCCGCGGTTCGGCGAACACGAGGTGTTCGTCGGTGTCCCGCTCGGGGGCCTGCAGACCCATCGCGGCCACCGGGACGCCGGCCACCTTCAGCTTCGTCGACGTCCGGGACCCGTGGTAGGCCGCCGTCGGATCCGCGCCGGTCAACACGTCGGCCAGCACCACTGCCTGTTCCCAGACCGGCGCCACGAGACCGTAGACCTCACCACGGTGCTGGACGCACTCGCCGACGGCGTACACGTCGTCGTCGTCGAGGGTGCGCATCGCATCGTCCACCACGATCGCTCGTTCGACAGTGAACCCGGACCTGCTGGCCAACTCGACGTTGGGCCGGATGCCGGCCGCGATGACCACCATGTCGCAGGGCAGCTCGGTCCCGTCCTGCAGCCGTATCCCGGTGATCCGCTCGCTGCCCAGGAGTGCGGTGGTGCGGGCTCGCAGGTGGACACCAATGCCGAGTCGATCGACACTGCGCTGCAGCACGGCACCGGCGTCCGGACCGATCTGGGCGCTCATCAGATGCGTACCGGCGTGCACCACGTCGACGGACAGGCCGTGGGACTGGAGACCGCGGGCTGCCTCCAGTCCGAGCAGACCGCCGCCGATCACCACGGCCCGCGTGGAGTGGTCGTGCCGGGCGTACGCGATCATCCCCCGGGTGTCGTCCAGCGTCCGGAACGGGAAGACACCGGCGACGAAAGCTCCGTCGTCGGTGTACATCCCCTCCATCGTCGGTAGGAAGGAGGTGCTGCCGGTGGCGATGACGAGCTGGTCGTAGCGCACCGTCGGGGTGGTCGGGTCGTCGGTGTTCACCAGCTTGGCGTATCGATCGATCCGGGTGGCGGTGACTCCGGACAGCAACCGGACGCCGTGGGACTCGTACCATTCCGTCGGGTTGAGATAGATGTCGCCGTCGGCCTCCTCGCCGGCCAGCAGGTGCGACAGCAGGATGCGGTTGTAGTTGCCGTACGGTTCGCTGCCGATCATCGTCACCTCGAAGCGTTCCGGACCGCTGCGCTCCAGGACCTCCTCCACGGTCCGGGCACCGGCCATGCCGTTGCCGATGACCACCAGCCGGCGGCGTGTCGCCGAGATCTCGGACATCTCAGACCTCCACCAGACCGAAATCGACGACCACGCTGCCGGTGGCGCCGATGGGAGCGGCCACCTGCAGTTCCAGAGCCGCGCCGCCGTCGATGTCCTCCAGCACCCGGAGCGGGACGTGCGTGTCCGACCGGGCACCGATCGGGAAGTACCGCATCGGGACGCCGTCGCGGAGGAGCACGACCGCGATCAGCTCGGCCCCGGAGTTGCCGCCCCGGAAGTACAGCACCTGGGCCACCGAGCCGTCGGGCACCTCGAACCGGAACTCGGGGCCGAGCGGCTCCGGTTTGTCCAGACCGTGTCCGACGAAATCCCGGACCCCCTGCAGGAAATGGTTCTTGCTGGACATGGCGCGGTCCTTCCGATGGGACGGCTGGCGGACGGTGGTGCGTCGGGTGGCGGAGCCGGTCGGAGCGGGTGGCGTCGGCAGCACCACCGGGCGCTGTGGCAGCGCCGCCGGACGGGTGGTCATCAGGTGCACGTCGTCCGGACCGCCCGCTCGTTCGACCGCGACTGCGCACGCCTTGAACGCGGGCATCCGTGACGACGGATCGAGCGCCGGGTCGGTGAGCGCATTGGCCGTCGAGGCACCACCGTAGTGGAACGGCACGAAGACCGTGTCGGGGCGGATGCTGTCGTCCAGGACGGCGCGGAACGTGGCGCTGCCGCGACGGGTCCGGAGGCGCACCATGTCGTCCTGCGCAATACCGTTGCTCCGAGCCAGATCTCGGTGCAACTGCGCGACCGGTCCGGCGCCGTCCAGTGCGCCGATCCGTCTGGTCTGGCTGCCACTCTGGTACTGGGTCGAGGTCCGGCCTGTGGTCAGCACGTAGGGGAAGTCCCGGTCCGGATTCTCCGCGGGCGGCCGGTGGTCGACGGGTATGAAGCGGGCCCGGCCATCCGGCGTCGGAAAGCCGTCCGTGAACAGTCGAGGCGTCCCGGGGTGTGCGAGGGTCGGGCAGGGCCAGAACACGCCCTGCTCGGCTTCGATCCGCTCCCAGGTGATCCCGGCGTAGTCGGCGATGCCTCCGGCGCTGGCCCGACGCAGCTCGTCGTACATCGTGCGCGGGTCCGCTGAGAAGTACCGACCCCGGCCGAGTGCCGTCGCCAGGTCGGCGAGGATACGCAGATCACTGCGGGCCTGCCCGGGCGGCTCGATAGCCTGTCGGCGGCGCAGGACACGACCCTCGAGGTTCGTCATCGTGCCCTCCTCCTCGGCCCATTGGGTGGTGGGCAGCACCACGTCCGCCAGCGCCGCGGTCTCGGAGAGGAAGATGTCCGACACCACCAGCAGGTCGAGCGCGGCGAGCCGGTCCGCGATGCGATTGGCGTCCGGCGCGGAGACGACGATGTTGGAGGCCAGCACCAGCAGCGCCCGCACGCCGCCGGGACGACCGATCCGGTCCAGCATCTCGAACGCCGACAGACCCGGCTGGGGCAGCTCGTCGGGGTCGATCCCCCAAACGCCGGCGACGTGCGCGCGGGCCGCGGGGTCGTCGAGCCGGCGGTACCCGGGGAGCTGATCCGCCTTCTGGCCGTGCTCGCGACCACCCTGACCGTTGCCCTGCCCGGTGATGGTGCCGTACCCGGAGAACGGTCGCCCCGGCAGCCCGAGGGCCAGTGCCAGATTGATCCAGGCCTGCGCCGTGTCGGTGCCGTTGCGGTGCTGTTCCGCGCCCCGCGCGGTGAGGACGATCGCGGAGCCCGCCCGCGCCAACTGGTGGATGAGCGACCGGAGGTCCGCGGTGGCCACACCCGTGATCGACTCGACCCGATCCGGCCACGCCGAGGCGACCCTCGCCCGGACCGCTTCGAAACCCGAGGTGCGGGTGCGGATGTACTCGAGGTCGACCAGGTCCTCCCGGATCGCGAGATGCAGCAACCCGTTCGCCAGTGCCAGATCCGTGCCGGGCCGGGGAGCGAGGTGGAGCGCGGCGTTGGCCGCCGTCGCGGTGCGGCGCGGGTCGATGACCACGAACTTGGCGGGGTCGAGGTGTTGCATGGCCGGTGGCATGGTGTCGGCAGGGTTGCTGCCGACCAGCACCACCAGGTCTGCCCCGGCCAGATCGGTGAGCGGAAAGGGCAGCCCGCGGTCGATGCCGAAGGCCTTGTTGCCCGCGGACGCCGCCGACGACATGCAGAACCGGCCGTTGTAGTCGATCGCGCTTGTCCGTAACGCCACCCGCGCGAACTTTCCGAAGGCGTAGGCCTTCTCGTTGGTCAACCCACCACCGCCGAAGCAGCCGATGGAATCCCGGCCGGACTCCGCCTGCAGGGTGAGGATCCGATCGGCCACGTACCCGAGAGCCTCTTCCCAGGTCGCGGGGCGCAGGGGGCTGCGACGGTTGCCCGCCTCGCTGCGCACCAGCGGTGTGAGCAGCCGTTCCGGATCGGCGAGCAGCTCTGCGGCGGTCCAACCCTTGGCGCAGAGCCCACCCCGGTTGGTCGGGAAGTCCGTCTGCGAGGCGAGCCGGAGCGGGATGCGTCCGCGATCCTGGTCGGAGGCCGGCGAGAGTTCGATGCCGCACTGCAACGAGCAGTACGGGCAGTGGGTGGGGACGGCAACCGGCACGCCGCCCATGCTCTGCAGTCCCGCCGACGGCACGGTCACCGATCGGTTTCCCGCGGGTTGCGGTGTCCGCACAGACTGGGATCACCGGCCGTGAGCGCGGCGACGTCGCCGACGACGATCACCGACGGCGCTCGCATCGCCGCCGTGTCGACGCCTTCGGCGATGTCGGCGAGCGTGCCCCGCAGGACACGCTGTCCTGGCAACCCACCGCGCTCGATGACGGCGACCGGACGGTCCGGAGCGGCGCCGGCGCTTCTCAGGCCCCGCGCGAGATTGCCGAGCGTGCCGACGCCCATGAGCACCACCAGGGTGGCGGTGCCGGCCCAGGCCGTCCAGCGCGGATCCCCGGCCACCGGCAGTTCGTGGCCCGACACCACGGTGACCTCGCGGGAGAGCCCACGGGTGGTGACCGCGATCCCTGCCAACGCGGGCACCGCGAGGGCGCTGCTCACCCCCGGTACCACTGTGACGTCGATTCCGGCCTCCCGGCAGGCGGCGACCTCTTCCGCGCCACGTCCGAAGACGAACGGATCACCTCCCTTCAACCGCACCACGCGAGCACCGGATCGCGCTTCCTGCACGAGCATCTCGTTGATCCGGTGCTGCGGAACGGGGTGCATCCCCGGGGCCTTCCCGACCTCGATGACCCGGACCGCGGGGTCCAGGTCCGCCAGCACCTCGCGGGGGGCGAGCCGGTCCACCACCACCACGTCGGCGGCGGCGAGCTCCTGCCGGCCCCGGACGGTCAGCAGCCCGGGCTCCCCAGGACCGCCGCCGACCAGCACCACCCGACCGGGGCCGGGACGGTGCCGCCGCATCGGGATCCGGCCGGTGTCCAGCGCGGTGGCCAGGGCGCTGCGGGCGACCGCGACCCGCCGAGGGTCGGGCGCTCCCCGGGAGGACACTCCGATCAGCAGGTCGTCCCGGCGCAGCACGGCCGGCATCCGGGCGCTGCCGGCCGTCCCCGAGTCGGCCCGGATGCAGAAGATCCGCCGCTCCTCGGCCGCGACCGACACCGCAGCGTCGACGTCGGGGGATCCGGTGGCGGTCACGGCCAGCCAGGCGCCGTCGAGCAGGTCCGCCGTGAACTCAGCGGCGATCCAGCGGATCTCGCCGGTGTCGTGCAGATCGGTCAGGTCCTCGCACAGCTCCGGTGCCACGACCAGTACCTCGGCGCCCGCGTCGAGCAAGGCGGTCACCTTGCGGGCCGCCGCCGGGCCGCCGCCGACCGCCGTGACCGGACGACCGACCAGCAGTAGGTGCAGGGGCAGCAGGTCCGGATGGCCGGACCCGCTGCCCCTGGTGTCGTCGCGCACAGCGTCCGTCCGGTCGGACTCAGACACCCTCGAGCCGGGCAGGGGACCGGCGCAGGTACACCGCCCAGGTCACCACCAGGCAGAGCACGTAGAAGGCGATGAAGGCGACGAACGCGGCGTTCGCGTTCTTGTAGGCAAGGAACGAGGACCGGAAGGCCAGGTTCACCAGCACGCCGCCGAAGGCGCCGATGGCACCGGCGATACCGATCAGCGCACCGGAGAGTCGGTGGGCCTCGGCGTGGGTCTGTCCCGGCTCCGCACCGGCGGCGACCTTGCGGGATGCCTTCGACCGGAAGATGGCCGGGATCATCTTGTACACGGAACCGTTGCCCACGCCGGAGAAGGCGAACAGCAGGACGAAGCCGATCAGGTACACCGGTAGCGACTTGGACAGCGACCCGCCCAGGACGACCGCAGTCGAGACTGCCATCAGCACGAAATTGAAGAAGCTGACGCTGGCGCCGCCGAAGCGGTCGGCGAGCCTGCCGCCCACCGGACGGATCAGCGAACCGATCAGCGGTCCGAGGAAGGTCAGGTACGCGGCCTTGACCGGGGTGGAGAACGTGCCGGTGAACTGCACCTGCAGCACTTGGCCGAAGGCGAAGCCGAAGCCGATGAACGAACCGAAGGTCCCGATGTAGAGGAGCGCGATGATCCAGGTGTGCGCGTCCTTCGACACCCGGCGCATGGCGCCCTTCGCGTTGCTGGCGACGGTCAGGTTGTCCATGGTCAGCGCCGCGCCGAGCGCGCCGAGGACGATCAGCGGGATGTAGATCGCCACCATCACCCTCGGGTGGGACGCACCGGCGGTGGCCAGCACCAGCAGCGCAACGAGCTGCACCACCGCGACACCCAGGTTGCCGCCGCCGGCGTTCAGGCCGAGGGCCCATCCCTTCTCCTTGGCCGGGTAGAAGGAGTTGATGTTCGTCATCGACGAGGCGAAGTTGCCGCCGCCGACACCTGCTGTCGCTGCGGCGATCAACAGCGTGGAGTACGAGACCCCCGGCGACATCACGACGGCGATGAAGATGCAGGGGATCAGCAGCAGCAGGGCACTGGCGATCGTGAAGTTGCGGCCGCCGAACCGTGCCACGGCGAAGGTGTAGGGGATCCGCAACACCGAGCCGACCAGGGTCGGCAGGGCGGTCAACAGGAACTTGCCGGCCGCGTCCACGTGGTACGTCGGGCCCATGAACAGAACCATCACCGACCACAGGCTCCACACCGAAAAACCGATGTGCTCGGTCGCGACCGAGAACCAGAGGTTGCGGTTGGCGACCCGGCGGCCGATGGACGACCAGAAGGCGGGATCCTCGGGGCGCCAGTCGTCGATCCAGCGGCCACCCAGCTTCGAGCGACCGCGGACCCCTGCTCCCGGTGCCGCCCCGGAGTGCGGCAGTTCCTGTGTGGTAGAACTCATCTCGATGTCCTCCTGGACTGGTTCGGGCCGGCGGACGGCACGGTGGATACGCACGGAGCGCCTGCCGCGGCGGGAGCCGACCGGACCGCGCGGGCTTTCGAAGAACAGCGTTCCGGCCGGACGGTGTGACGGCGTATCCGCGGCGTAACCGTTCGGTTGTGTTGTCCGCACACCCGGGGCCTCGCAGGTGTGAGCCGCTGGACCAGCTGGGTGGACAGCCTGTTTCGGAGAGTGCAGTCCCGGCCTCGTCATCTCTCGTTTACCTCACGGACCCACCCCAGTGACGGCCGAGGCGAACGCTGTCGGGATGACCGTTCCCAGCCCGGACGTGCCGCCGCTCGCCGGATTCGTGATCGGGATCACGGCCGCGCGCCGCAAGGAGGAATTCGCATCCGCGTTGTCCCGGCGTGGTGCCACCGTCGTGCACGGTCCCGCCATCCAGATCGGGCCGTTGGTCGACGACAAGGATCTCTACCAGGCGACCCGGACGTGTCTGGTCGAGCCGCCGGACTACGTGGTGGCGACCACCGGTATCGGTTTCCGCGGGTGGATCGAGGCGGCGGATGGTTGGGGACTGGGCGATGCGCTGCTGGACCGGCTGTCCGGCGCCACCCTGCTGGCGCGCGGACCGAAGGCCAGGGGCGCCATGCGGGCTGCCGGCCTGTCGGGCGAATGGTCCCCGCCCTCCGAATCCTCGAGTGAACTGCTCGAGAAGATGCTGGAGATGCCCCTCCACGGGAAGCGTGTCGCGCTCCAGCTGCACGGCGAGCCGTTGCCGGACATGGCACAGGCACTGCGCAGCGCCGGCGCCGAGGTGATCGATGTCGGCGTGTACGCGTGGAGCGCCCCGGACGATCCCGCCCCGCTGCGTCGGTTGTGTGGGATGGTCGCGGCGCGCGAAGTGGATGCGATCACCTTCACCAGTGCACCCGCAGTGGTGAGTTTCCTGCGCACGGCAGACGTTCTGGGCATCCATCCGGAGGTGCTCGAGGCCATGCGCAGCGAGGTGCCGGCGATGGCCGTCGGCCCGGTGACTGCCGGACCGCTGGCAACCGCGGGAGTTCCGACCGTGCAACCGGAGAGGGCGCGGCTCGGAGCGCTGGTCCGGGAGATCGAGACGGAACTGCCGCGGCGGCGGGAACGGCGGATGGTGGCCGCGCACCATCACCTCGCGGTGCGCGGGCGGGGGGTGGTGGTGGACGGGCAGTACCGCCCGCTGCCGCCGACGTTGATGGCCGTGATGCGGGTGCTGGCCGAGCACCCGGGTCACGTGGTGTCCAGGGCCGGTCTCGCCAAGGCCCTGTCCGTCGAGGACGAGCACGCGCTGGAGACCGCGATCGGCCGGCTCCGGTCCGCGCTCGGTGACGGGAAGATCGTGCAGACGCTGGTCAAGCGCGGGTACCGGCTGGCGTACGACCCACACACCTCCGGGCGCTACTGACCCCGGCGGCGTCGGGTCCACCGGCGGAACCGGGCCGTCGACCGGTTCCGCCGGCGAGCTTCCAGCGTGCTTCGGTTGCCGGAGCCGTCAGGCGCTCGGCAGGCGCCGCCTGCGCAACGCGGCGAGCAGTGCCACGACCAGCGCCGACACAGCGACCACCAGGCTGATCCAGCCGAGGGTGAGCGCACCACCGTCTCCGGATGGCGACTCTGCAGCGACGGAGGCCGGCGCTGTGGACGTCACCGTGGCAGCGGTCGGCGTCGCCGCCCCGGTCGACAGCGGGCTCTCCTCGGGTGCTCCACTCGTCCCGGTCCCGGCCGCTGCCACCTCCGGCGCGGCGGCCAGCTTGAGCACCGGAGCGGGATGGTCCGGCTCCGGGCCGCCCGCGACCTGCTCCTCGATCCACGAGACGACTGTTCTGTCGCTGTAGGTCTGCAGCACCTTGAAGGTCAGCTGGTCGGCGTCCGGCAGCGGATCGGCGAAGACGGAGAAGTCGGCGAACTCGTCGGGCGCGATCCCGTCACCGGTCGCCGTCCAGATGATCCGGGTGACGATCTCGGAGACCGCTTCGCCTTCCTCGTTCTTCAACGGTTGCGCAGGTGCAGACTTCGTGAGCGAGACCTTCCAGCCGTCCTTGGCCTCGACCTGCACCGACGTCAGCGGGGTGTCGGTCGGCAGTGCCACCTCGACCTGGGTGGTGGGGATGTCCTTCTCCGTCGGCACCCGGAAGGTGATCGTCGACTCCACCCCTGATGTCGGGTCGGTGGCGGTCACGCCGACATGCGCCCAGGCGGCGCCGGCCAGCGGGCCCAGGATCAACAGGGTGGAGGCGCCGGCGACGGTGAGCGCCCGGCGGAGGGAGGAGGGCATGACGGACCTTTCGTCGGTGGTCGGACGGAATGTCGCTCAGCGCACGCGGACGTCGAACAGAACGGTGCTGGAATCGATGTCGCTCGACTGGGTGGTGACCGCCAGCTGCCACTGACCGGCGGCCGGCAGGGCGACGCGGGTGATGGTGTACCTCCCGGGCCCCGACCGGGTCAGGGTGACCGGCACGACAGCGTCACCGCCACCCTGCTGGGTCCAGCGGGCGGTCGCCGCCACCACGTCCGTCGGGCGTCCACCGGGACCGGTGTAGGTGAGCTGCAAGTCGTTGAGCCCCGACTTGGCCGGCGCGACCGACACGTCGACGGTCAGGGAGGACGTCGCGGGCGCGGACGCGGTGAAGGTGGGGACGTAGCTGTCGCGCGCCGGTGCAGTACCGACGAGGATGGCGGCCACGACCAGGACCGCTGCCGCGAGCACCGCCTCGAACAGTACGCTGCGGCGCAGGATGCGGACGGCCGCCGAGAGCTGTGCCGGCTTCTCCGATGTCGTAACGAGAGTCGCCGTGTCCGTCCCGGTGGCGAGAAGGAGCGGCTCGGCTTCGGTGGCAGGCTCGACGGCTCCCGGTGCAGGGTGCAGGATTCGCCGCTGGATGAGCTGTCGTCCCAGTGCGCCGAACAGCACCATGCCGGCCACCAGCCCGAACTTGACGATCAGCAACCGCCCGTACCCGGTACCGGTGAGCGCTCCCCACTCGCGGATCTGCCGCCAGCCGGCGAAGGCGCCACTGGCAACGAGCACGAGCACACAACCGGCGGCGGTCGCAGACCAGCGAGGTAGCACCCGAGCGAGGTCGTCGGACGTGGCAGGGTCAGGACGGCGCAGCAGCACCGTCGCCAGGACCGTGAGGCCGCCCAGCCAGACCGACGCCGCGGCCATGTGCAGCACGTCGAGCGGCAGGGCCAGCGCGGCGAGGTCCGAGCTGCCGGAGTGGCCGACGACGGAGATGCTCACGAGCACGGCAAGTCCCAGTCCGGCGAGCACGCTGGAAGCGCCAGCGCCCCGACCGTGCCGCGACCGGCGCATCACGTACCCGATGCCGAGCAGGAGCACCAGCCGAGCGACCGCGGCGAGGCCGAAGCGGGTGGCCAGTACCTGACCGAGCACGTCCGGGTCGACCGCCGCCGACAGCGGACGGCCGGACGCGTACGGGCCCTGCAGCAGTACGCCGGTCACGGTCCCGGCCACGGTGGCCCACCAACCGATGTCGACCAGCCGCCGGACCGCGCGGCGCTGTCGACCGGCCGGCCACAGCAGGGCGACGAAGGCGAGAACGCCGAACAGCAGGACTATCCCGCCGTACGACAGTACCCGGCTTGCCTCCAGGCCGATCTCAGCCGCGCGGCCCCCGTCGTCCTGCTCGAGCTCCTGGTCCGCGACGGACGTGCTGCTGGGCGCTCCGACGCTGAAGGTCGAGGCGCCGAAGATGGTGTGTGCATCCGCCGACAGCACCCGCCACAGCACCGTGTAGGTGCCGTGAGGCAGGTCCGGCTTCAGCGCGGCAACCACGATGCGCCCGTCGTCCCGCTGTGCGACCGTTCCGCTGTCCACCCGGTTGCCGCCCGGGTCCAGCACTCGCACCGCGCCCAGCGCGGTGCTCACCGGCTGGTCGTAGCGCAGGTCGACCTCCAGCGGTGCGGTCCGGACGACGGAGGTGTCGCCCGGAGTGGTCTCGAGCAGCGTTGCGTGGGCGGACGCCGGCACCGCGGCGACCACAGTCACCACTGTCGTGACGAGCAGCACGAGCACTGCCCGGATCGGGAGCCGTCGTCCCCCAGTGGCCGCTCGGGTCACAGGGCGGCCAACGCCTTCTGCATCTGCGTGATCTCCGCCTGCTGGGAGGAGAGCACCTGCGCGGCGAAGGCCTTGTCCTGGGGATTCGTCCCGTTGTCGATGGCCGCCCGGGCGATCGGCAGCGCAGCTTTGTGGTGGCCGATCATCAGGGTGAGGAAGAGCTTGTCGAAGCCGGCCGCCGGCGCCTTCTGCAACTGGTCGATGTTGGTCGACTCGCTGGTGCCGCCGCCGTGATCGTGTCCGGACGCCGCATCCGGGTCGGTCGACGGCGCAGGCTGCCCCCACGCGGTCGCGAACCGGGACAGCGTCAGATACCGGTCCTGGGTCTCGGTGTCGGTCGCAGCGGCGATCGCTCGAACGGTGCTGTTCCGCGACCGGGTGGCAGCCAGACCCGCCATCTGGCCGGCCACCGCGTCGTGCGGGGCCAGCCAGACGATCATGGCGGTGTCCCAGCCGTTGTAGGAGGTCGACACCCCACCCACCTGCGCGGCGCCGCCGTCGACCGGCACCACGCAGCACACCTGACCGATCACCCCGGTCGTCGAGGGGGACGCACCGCCCGACGGGCCGCCGCAGGAGGACACCGACGCCACGGCAACGGCGATAAGCAGCAGCAGGCCACCTCGTCGACCCCGTCGTGGACGGCAGTCTGCAACGGACATGGAGGCTCCTGCTCGGGCTGTGGTGCTGGCGGCCGAATCAACCGGAGTACTTCTGAGTCCCCGTGGGATTCCAGACGGCCTTCGCGCCGGCCTCCCCGGTCTGATAGGTGAAGAACAGGACCGCTGCCGCCACCAGCACCAGCAGCACCGACGTCCCGACACCCGTCCATCGTGGGGCGGGCCGCGAGTGCAGTACGAAGGCCCCGACGGCGACCACCAGCAGCACGATCGTCGCGATCAGCAGTCGCAGGCTGTCGGTCTGGTGCTCGGCGATCAGCGGGCCGGCCGCACTGCTGGCAAGCCCGGTCCCCAGGGATGCCCTCAGCGATTCACCGCTCTGCCGCGCGACGATCACCACGACCAGCGACACCGCGGCCAGCGCGACGAGCGGCCAGCGGAGCACCCGTCGCCACCGGGGCACCGCGAAGGCGATGGCCACCAGGGCTGCCACCGGGACCAGCACGACGGCCGCATGCAGCACCAGGGCATGCACCGGCAGCCCGTTGACACTTCCGAACACCAGCGTGCCCTTCTTCCCAGCCGACAGGACGTTGACGCTCGGGATCAGGCGCCAAGAGTCAGGTCGTCGCCGGAGACGGTGACCTTCTCCTCCTTGAGCGGCTCGGTCGCCGGACCGTTGGTCACCGAACCGTCCTTGATCGAGAACGAGCTTCCGTGACAGCCGCAGACGATGTTGTCACCGGTGACCTGACTGACCAGGCAGCCCTGGTGGGTGCACACGGCGGTGAAGCACTTGAACGTGCCCGAGGCAGGCTGTGTCACCACGACCTTCGCGTCAGCGAAGATCTTCCCGCTTCCGACGGGAACATCGGCGGTCTTGCCCAGTGCGCCGGACGCCGCTGCCGGCGCCGCTGCTGAGGACGGCACTGCTCCGCCGATCCCGGCGTAGGTGGTCTGCGCCGACGTGCCGGTCGCGCCGCTCGCGCTGTCGTTGCCACCGCAGGCCACCAGCGCGCCGCTCGCGGCCAGTGCGGCAGCTCCGACGAGAGCGGTTCTGCGATCGAGCGTGTTACGGGTCATGTCGTTCTTCTCCTGCGAGTTCGGTGAGGCGGTGACCAGCGCGGGTCGATCACGTCCCTGCCCGCGACGAGGGCGCGGACGACGCTGTGGCGGTGGAACCGCCGTTGCTGATGTCCTGCTGCGGCGTGGGCGTTCCGAAGGCCGAGTACGGCACGAACTGGATCTCGTGCGGCATGGCCTCCATCGGTATCTCACCGATGAGCTTCCCGCCGTCGGTCTCCCAGATCTGCACGCCTTCGACCGGCTGGCCGCCGAGCAGGTAGGGATAGCGGGTGGTGTCCATGCCGTGGTTGAGGGTCCACAGCTCCTTGCCGTCCGGGCTCAGTCCGGTGTGGGCAGGGATGACGGTACCCTTCGACTGCCAAAGGGTTTGATACGTGGTCGTGTCGACCTTGTAAATCAGGTTGTCCGCCGTGGTGACGTACGCGTACTTGCTGTCCGGGCTGATGCTGATGTGGATGGGCGACCCGGGGATGGGCAGCTTGGTGATCACCTCGAGAGTGTTGTTGTCGATCACCCAGACCTCCTTGAAGGCGAGACCGGCCATCCAGACGTACTTTCCGTCCGGCGTCAGGTTGATCCCGTGGGCGGTGGCCGGGATCGGGATCTGCTTCGCGACGGTGTTGGTCTTCCAGTCGATGACCGCGAGCGTCTTGCCGCCGTCGACGGTCACCCACAGGTACTTCGTGTCGATCGCCTTGCCGTCCCAGTACATGCTCGGCGAGATGTAGTCCGGCCCTTGACCGACCTTGATGTCGGTGACGTGCTTCATCGTGGCGGTGTCGATCACCGTGAGGCTGGCGCCGTACTGGTTGGCCGCGTACAGGAACTTGTCGTCCGGGGACAGCGCGAGGTGGTGCGACCCGGTGCCCGTGTCGACACGGCCGACCTCGAGCAAGGTGACCGGGTCGTACTCGATGACGACGGAGTGGGCGTAGGTCGACGCGGTGGCGGTGAACATCCGCTTGAAGTCCTTGGTGAACACGATCGCGTGGGAGTCGCGCAGGTTCGGGTACTTCGCAGGATCGGTCCGCTCGGTGTAGGGCACCTGGTTGTAGATCGTGGTGACGGTCTTGTGGTACTTGGCGTCGATGATGAACAGCTTGTTGCTCTGACCCGCACCGATGACGGCGACGCCGGCCCAGCCCAGGACGCCGCCGGCGTTGGCCAACTCGAAGTCGGCGTTGGTGTTCGACGCCGCCGGTGCGGCGGACGACGAACCGGCCGAGTTGTTACCGGACGGGGAACAGGCCGCGGCTGCGACCGCCACAAGGCCGGCGGAGCCGGCCAGGAAGCCGCGGCGGCTCGGACCCCGCGCA
This sequence comes from Nakamurella endophytica, assembly GCF_014646215.1. Lineage (GTDB taxonomy): Bacteria > Actinomycetota > Actinomycetes > Mycobacteriales > Nakamurellaceae > Nakamurella > Nakamurella endophytica. The sequence goes on along the minus strand of NZ_BMNA01000001.1, from coordinate 802,560 downwards.
GGGCGACGAGTCGGGTTCTCGGTCATGCTTCTCCCTCTGGTTCCCCGGGCGGTCCGTGCCGGGTACTGGACGGGCCCCTGGGCGGGAACCGGTGTCTGCGGTGTGGGCCGGTCGGCGGCCGGTGCGGCGGCTCGCTCGGTCCGGTGGCGCAACGGTGCGGTCGGCACATTGCGGCACCGGTCCAGGACTGTGGCCGCGGCGTCAACTTTTCCTCACAATCGCGCGTTCGGTGAGGTGTGGAGCCGCACACCGCGTCCTCGGTGCGATGACGATCACTGTCCCGGTACGGCTGTCGGTGGTGGAGGCCGACGATCGATCCCGGCGGCACGCGAGAAGCGACGCAGGCGGCGCGATATCGCCAAGGCATTCGAGGGCACAGGAGCGGCCGAACACGTCGTCGCGGCGTCTGCGACCGAGTTGCTGTCGTGGACGGATTGCCCGACGGGCCGAGTTCACAGCGTCCGGCCTGCACGCGTGAGCCTTTCGTTACCTCACGGCCGGATCGCGGCACCGAGCGGAAATGTGGGATACCTACCGTCGAAGTTCATGGCCCTCATCGACACTGCAGCCGCGAGCGCGCTCGTGCCGGGCGGGCAGACAGCGAGCGCGCCCGCCCTGTCCGCGGCAATGCGACGGTGAACCGGCTGTCGTCCCTGTGGGTGCTCGTCCTGGCGGTGGCCTGCTCGGCCGCGTGCACCTCGGTCGTCGAGGGCAGTGCGCGCGCGCCGTCCGGCGCTCTCGGTGTCACGGCCGCGGACGTCACGCCGCATCCGTCCGGGCCGTCGACCAGCTCCGCTGCGAACACGGTCGGCTCGAGCACGCCGACGCGCGTCGTGACCCTCCGCACCTCGGACGGCACCCGCTCGGCGATCGTCCACCATCCCCGCTCCGCGCGGAAGGGTGCCCCGCTCGTCGTCATGCTCCATCCGGCGGCCACCACCGCACTCGACGCGGAGGCGGCATTCGGCTTCGACGCACTCGCGGACCGAGCGGGGTTCGTCGTCGTGTATCCGGAGGGAACGCTTCCGAGCTACCAGAACACCTGGAACGGCGGGCGGTGCTGCGCGCCGGCCAGCGAGCTGGGGACCGACGACGTCGGTTTCCTGCACGCGTTGGTCCAGGCCCTGCGGAGCACAGACGGTCTCGGATCGCAGGTGTACGCCGTCGGGTTCTCCAACGGCGGGATCCTGGCGTACGCCTGGGCCTGTCTGCGACCCGGCGATCTGAGCGGGGTCGGGGTGGTGGCCGCGGCGGTGATGGTCGACTGCGCCGACCCGGGGCCGGTGACGGTGGTGGCGATCCACGGCACGGCGGACACGAGCATCCCGGCGGCTGGGGTCACGACGGACACCGGCGTCCGCTTTCCGTCGGTGGACCAGTCGCTGGCACCGTTTCGGACGGCGGATCGCTGCATCGGCGTCGGACACGCGGGCGCCGCCGGCGACGCCCGGATACAGAAGTGGGACTGCGCCGAAGGGCGGCGGGTCGTGAAGACGGTGATCACCGGGCTCGGCCACTCCTGGCCGGGCGCGGGCGCGGGCGCGGGGACCCGCAGCGTGGCAGACGATGCGACCGGCTACCTCTGGGCGCAACTGCGTCGTGCGACGTCCTGAGGCGCCAGGCAGACGCAGAAGCACGGTGGTGATCGGCCGGTCGGGAGCCTGTCGTCCTCACGATCCGGCCGCAGCGCCGGTGAGTCGATCTTTACCTGACTGTCGCGGTCGACGACCACCCTGGTAACCCGCACATCCGACGCTGGTCACGGTGACCCACCTGGGTCATCCCAGTCGGCCGTACCGAACGGAAGGATTTGTCCATGGCCAACCCCCACCGAAGCACTCTGATCCGGAGGGTGTCCCTCTCGATGGCCGCTGCGGCGGTCGCGGGTTCCGCACTCGTCGCCGGCTCGCCGATCGCTGGAGCCGCTCCGGCCCCGGCGAAGACCGTCACGTCGCTGCTGAACGACCCGGCGGCGCTGCTGGCGGTGAAGGACGCTGCGGCGTCCGGGTACGCCGTTCCGGCCAAGCTGGCGGCCAACTGCGGCGCGTTGCAGTAGCAGGACACCGCCGGCCATGACGTCCGACCGGCGGTCGAATGCTGTGCAACACCAGTGATCGAGGGCATCACCGGGACGCACTCGCGGTCCGAGCCGCCGGTTCCGGTGGCATACCAGCGGAACCGGCGGTCGTCGTACCGACCACGCGCCTGGAGCCGATCCTGGTCGGTCTTCGTCCACCGACGTCCACGCTCGCCGAACCGCTGCCGGCAGGGCGTCGACCCACCACTGGTGCGACGGACGACCGGTGACTCCCACGTCGAGGTTTGCATCGCCACGACTCGAGGCGTGCCGCGGTCGGCGTCCACGACGCGCGACCCGGGAGCGGGTGAGCGGACGCCGGACGCTGCCGACCCGCACCGCCGGACGACATCCGTGGCCGCCGGGCGCAGCGCGGGACCCCGGAAGCCTGGGGCTAGCGTGTCCGGGTGAGCAGGGAGAGCGGCACCGTGGATCTGTCGGGAGTGCGTCCGGCAAGCCGGCACAGCCTCCTGGTGACGTACCTGTTCACCGCGGTCATGGTCTCCACGACGCTGCCGACCCCGCTGTACGCGATCTACTCGGCCCGCCTGTCGCTGTCGCCGCTGACCGTCACGGTGATCTACGCGGTGTACGCGGTCGGGGTGCTGGGCACTCTGCAGGTGTTCGGCCGGCTCTCCGACCACGTCGGCCGCCGGGCCGTAGTGCTCGCGGCGATCGCCTTCTCCGCGCTGTCCGGGCTGGTCTTCGTCACCACCGACAGCCTGGTCTGGCTCTTCGTGGGGCGGTTCATCTCCGGCATCTCGGCCGGCCTGGTCACCGGGGCGGCGACGGCCTACATCGGGGAGCTGGAAGCACCGCGTGGCGAGCGCAGCCGCGCCGGGGTCCTGGCCACCGTCGCCAACATGGGCGGCCTCGGCTTGGGGCCGCTGATCGCCGGGGTGCTGGCGGACCACGCGCCCGACCCGACGGTCGTCCCATACCTGGCCGGGATGGCGCTCCTGCTGCCGGTGGTGCTGCTGCCGCTGTTCCGCACGCCCGAGACGGTCGGCGAGCGGGACGGCGTCCGGGCCGGCATCAGCCTGCAGCGGGTCGGCGTGCCGGCACAGATCCGCACACCGTTCCTGGCCGCCGCGATCGCCGGGCTGGCGTCGTTCGCGCTGCTCGGCTTCACCACGGCGCTCGCCGGTCAGGTGCTCGCCGTCGGCCTGCACGACCGGAGCCACCAGACGGCCGGCGTGGTCGCGTTCCTCTTGTTCGCCGCGGCCGCCGCGGCGCAGGTGGCCGCCGGCCGGCTGTCCGAGCGGACCGGCACGATCGTCGGCCTGTCGGCGCTGCCCGTCGGGACGGTCGTCATCGTCGTCGCGGTCGCCGCGTCGTCGCTGCCCGTGCTGATTGTGGGGGTGCTGGTGGGTGGCGTCGGCGTTGGGTTCGCCTTCCGGGCCAGCCTGGCCACCGTGGCCGGGATCGCCCCGCCCGAGCGCCGCGGCGAGGTGATCAGCGCCTTCTTCATCGCCGCCTACATCGGGCTGACCATCCCGGTGGTGGCCGCCGGAGTCCTCGTCACCACGACGTCCCTGCTCACCGCCGCAGTGGCGCTGGCGGTCTTCATCGCCGTGCTGGCCGCAGGAGCTGCGGTCATCGCGCTACGCCGGCGGCCGGCGGGCTGACGGGCCGCCGCCGGCCGGGAGACGCCGGCGGCGCAGACGGGACGGCGGCCCGGACCGCGAGGGACGATCCGGACCGCCGTGTCTGTGGCCCGGCTCGCGAGGAGCCGGGCGGGCCTGCTCAGGATTCGAGCTGGGCGTCCAGGGTGATCTCCACGCCGGCCAGTGCCTTGCTCACCGGGCAACCGGCCTTGGCCGCCTGCGCAGCGGCCTGGAAGGCGTCGGCGTCGAGGCCGTCGACCTCGGCGCGCACGGTGAGCGTGATCCCGGTTAGCTTGAAGCCGGAATCGGCGCGGTCCGGGCCGAGGCTGACGTCGGCGCGCACCTCGATGGACTGCGGGGTGCCGCCGGCCTGGCCGATCAGCGCGGACAGCTGCATGGCGTAGCAGGACGAGTGCGCCGCCGCGATGAGCTCCTCGGGGCTGGTGGTCCCGTCCGCGTCATCGGCGGCCCGCTTCGGGAAGGACACGAAGTACGTGCCGACGCCCGAGCTGGTCAACTCGACCTGTCCCGAACCCTGCTCCAGGGTGCCGTTCCAGGCGGTGCGGGCAGTACGCGTGGGCATGAGGTGCTCCTCTGCGTCGGGGCGCCGTCGGCGCCGGTGAGTTACATTGTGCACAAGTGACCTGTACGCGAGTTGATTCCGCGAGCCGAGGGGAGACAAATCACATGCTCGACGCCGCACGGCCGCTCGCGCTGCCCGAGATGGTGTGCTTCGACCTCGCCGCGACCTCCAGGACGTTGACCGCGCTGTACCGCGAGCTGCTCGACGACCTGGGGCTGACCTACCCGCAGTACTTGGTGCTCGTCGTGCTGTGGCGGGAGGGTCGCTGCACGATCGGCGAGCTGCGGGACCGGCTGCGCCTGGACTACGGGACGATGACGCCGCTGCTGCGTCGGCTGGAAAACGCGGGTCTGCTGACCCGCACCCGGCGGACCGACGACGAGCGGTCGGTCCTCGTCGAGCTCACCGTGGCGGGCCGCGAGCTGGAGCCGCGCGCCGCCGGGGTTGCCCGCGAGGTGGGCCACGCGCTGGGGCTCACCGCCACGGAGGCGGCCGCGCTGCAGCAGACGCTGCGGACGGTCGCCGACTCCGTGCACCGCCGGACAGCCGAGCTGGCCGCGCGGCGCACGGAGTCGGCGGCACGGGGCGACCGGGCGACCCGGCAGCGCTGAGCCGCACGAGCATGCGACGCCCCCCGGGCCCGGCCGGGCGCGGGAGGCGGCCAGGATGGAGGGCCGGGGACGTCCCGCCCTGCCGACCGTGGAGGTGCCATGCCCGAGGACCCGTTCGACCTGCCGCGCTTCGTCGATGCCCAGGACGCCGGCGGCACGTATCGGCAGGCGCTGGCGGAGCTTGAGCGGGGCCGCAAGAGCAGCCACTGGATGTGGTTCGTCTTCCCGCAGCTGGCCGGACTGGGGCAGAGTGCGATGTCCCGGCGCTACGCGATCGCGTCGCTGGACGAGGCCCGCGCCTACCTGGCGCACCCGGTGCTCGGTGCGCGACTGCGGGAGTGCCTGGCCGTCCTGGCCCGGACGGAGGGGCGGTCGGCGGTGGACGTCTTCGGGTCGATCGACGCGCAGAAGCTGCAGTCGTCGGTCACCTTGTTCCTGCGGGCCGCGCCCGACGAGGAGGACCTGCAGCGGGTCCTGGACCGGTACTTCGGCGGGCGTCCGGACCAGGGCACCGACCGGCTGCTCGACCGGGCCTGAACCGGAACCGCGGGCGGCGGGTCGGGGCCGCCGCCCGCGGTGTTCAGGGGCGTCGTCCGCCGGACGGCGCGGGGTCGGGGTCCCACGCCGCCCGGCTGACGGGCTGCCAGCCGGGCGGCGGCTCCGGGTCGGGGTCCTTTACCGCTCGACCGGCTGACAGGAACGAGTCTCGCCGGGCCCGCCCGCCCGGCCGGTCGGTCGATCGGAGGATGCGCCGGGGGAACCAGGACCTCCGCCGACCGTCGGAACGCCCGCCCGCCGTACGGGGGACGGGCGCTCCGCCGACCGCAGGACGCGTCGCCCACGCGCCAGGGAGCGCGAGAATGCCGGACCGACGGCTACCATCCCGCGTTGTCAACAATTGACGACGCTCGGACTCGGCACGAAGCTGCGGTCCGTCCGGCGCGAGCGGAGGCGACGGTGACGGTGGGCCGAGCAGGCACCGGGACGACGGCGGTGGGTGGCTGGACCATCGCCGCCGACCCGGACGACACCGGCGTCGCCGAGCGCTGGTTCGAGACCCCGCCCGCGACCGCGGTGCCGATCGCCGTGCCCGGTCCGCTGCAGGCCGCGTTCCCCGGCCAGCACGGGCTGTTCTGGTACTGGGCGACCGTCGCCGTCCCGCCGCGCGCGGATGGGTACGTCCCGGTGCTCGTCCTCGACGCCGTCGGCCACCAGGCCCACGTCTGGTGGGACGGGGAACGGCTGCCCGGAGTCGCGATCGGCCCGCGCACCGAGTTCCGCCTCGCCGGTGAATCGGGCGGCCGGACCGTGCCCGTCGCGATCCGGGTGCTCAACCCGACCGGCCGGCGGATCGACGGCGTGGTGCTCGCCGACACCGCGTCGTCCAACGCCTCCGACGAGGACGCCTACCAGCCCGGGCGCATGTACAACTACGGCGGCCTGCTGGGACCGGTACGCCTGGTGCACCGGCCGCTGGTCGACATTGCCGACGTACTGGTCGATCCGGATCCGTCCTCCGGCAGCGTCCGGGTGCAGGTCGAGGTCCGCAACGACACCGGCGGCCCCGTCACTGCACGGTGTTCCGCGGTCGTCGGGGAGCGCGACGGGGTCCTCGACCGGTCGTCCGGCCTCGTCGACGTCGGGCCGGGCGCCGTTGTGACGGTCGGACTGGACCTGCAGGTGCCGGACCCGGAGCCGTGGTCGCCGGACCGGCCGCGGCTGTACGACGTCCGCGTGCGGCTGGCTGCCGACGGCGCCAGGATCGTGCATCCGGGCGCGGAGCGCCTGCTGCGCACCGGTTTCCGCTCGTTCCGGATCGACGACCGCGGCCGGTTCGAGTTGAACGGCCAGCCGCTGTTCGTCCGCAGCACGCACACCGGCAACCACGTGCCGCCGGGCCTCCCGCCGGAACGCGCTGCCGCGCTGTTGCGTCAGGACCTGCTGCACGCCAAAGCCGTCGGCCTGAACATGGTGCGCTTCATCGCCTCCCTGGCCACCCCGGAGCAGCTCGACCTGTGCGACGAGATCGGGCTGCTGGTCTACGCCGAGAGCCGCGCGTCGTGGCCGCACGGCACCGACCCCGTCCTGCGGGAGGTGTTCGACCGGGAGTGGGACACGGTGCTGCGCCGGGATCGGAACCACCCGTGCGTCGTGGTCTGGGGGCTGCTGAACGAGACCCGGGACGGCACCGTCTTCCGGCACGCCGCCGGGTCGCTGCCCGCACTCCGCGGGCTCGACCCGACCCGGCTCGTCCTGCTCGGCAGCGGTCGCTGGGACGGCGACCTGTCCGTCGGGTCGTACAGCAACCCCGGCGGCACCAACTGGGAGACCGGCTGGGGCGCCGAGGACGTCGCCGCCGAGCGGCCATCCGATCCGTCGGCCGAGATCCGGGGTGGCTACGTCCCCCGGGTGGGCGACCGGCACTACTACCCGCGGGTGCCCCACGATCGGTCCGAGGCCGACCTGCTGCGCACCATGGGCCAGGACGGCCCGGGCCCGGTGTTCCTGTCCGAGTACGGCGTCGGCAGCCTGCTGCATCTGGAGCTCGAGGACGCCGAACTGCGCGAGCTCGGCATCGACCCCCGGCTCGCGGAACCCGCGCTGATCGCCGACATGCGCCGCCGGTACCACGAGGACTTCGAGCGCTGGGAGCTGGACAGGGTTCTCGCGTCGCCCCGGGACCTGTTCGACGAGAGCCAGCGGCTCTCCGCGCGCTGGCGGAACCAAAGCATCGGCCTGCTGCGGGCCAACCCCCGGATCGTCGGCCACAACGTCACCGGCATGCTGGACCACGCGGTCAGCGGCGAGGGACTGTGGACGTTCGCCGGCCGACACCTCAAGCCCGGCATGGTCGACGCCCTGCGGGACGCGCTGGCACCGGTGCGGTGGTGCCTCGTCCCGTCCGCGTGGCACCAGATCGTCGGCGCTCCCGCGCACATCGACGTGGTGCTGGCCACCGAACGGCCGCAACCGGCCGGACAGCACCGCGTAGGCCTCACCCTGTCCGGACCGCGCGGGCCGGTGCACCGGACGTGGCTGGAGTGCGCCGTGCCGCCGGAGCAGGCGTTCGCCGTCCCGCTCGGCCGGGTGGACATCCCGGTGGACCTGCCGGCCGGCAGCTACACCGTGGTGGCCGACTGCGCGACACTCCCGGTCCCCGCCGGCCGCACGGTGACGATCCACCGCAGCAACCCGTGCCCGGCGCCGAGGATCCCCGGGCTGATCACCGCCGGCCTGGACGCCGGCGTCGAGAGCTGGCTGCACGCCGGCGATCCGGACGTCCGGCCCTCGGCGCACCCGGACCTGCCCCGGGCACTCGTGGAGCGGCAGCGGCCGGGCCTGGTGCTGCTCGGCCACGACGCCGCGCTCCCCGCGCCGGATCGCGCCCGGCTACTCGATGCCGTCCGCTCCGGTAGCCGCGTGGTGGTCCTGGCGCAGGGCTCGCTGTCGGCCGGCGTGACCGCGCTGCTGGCGGATCTCGGCACTCCCTGGACGTACGAGCCGGTGCACGACTGGCTGTACCACGGCGAGGTCGTCACGCTGCCGCACCCGGTGTTCGACCGCGAGGAACGGCTGGGCGTCCTGGACTGGAACCGGTACGAGGAGCTGGCCCCCCGCGGGCTGCTGCGCGCGGCCGCCACGCCGGACGAGCGCGCCGCGGTGTACCTGGCTGCCGGGATGCCGGTGCCGGGCGGCTACCGGTCGGGCGAGATCCTCGCCGGCTGGGCGGTCGGCGCGGGTTCGGTCCTGGCGACCACTTTCCGGTTCGACCGGGTCGGCAGCGCGCCCGCGCAGCAGCGGCTGCTCGCGGCGCTGCTGCGGCACGCCGCCTGACCCGGCGGCCCCGGACCCGGGTGCCGTCAGCCCACCGGCACCCGGCGCAGCACCCGTGCCTCCCACGGCTGCGCGGTGCTGCCCTGCTCGCCGGGGACGGTGGAGAGCACCGTCGACGCGCCGGGCCACCGTGCCTCCGGCGGGAGCTCGACCTCCTGCCCGCTGAGGTTGACGACGACGAGCAACTCGTCCTCAGGCGAGGTGCGGGTGAACACCCACAGCTGTGGGTGGTCCGGCAGCTGCAACCGGTACCGGCCGTCGGTGATCACCGGCAACTCGTGCCGCAGCCGGATCAGCTCCCGGTAGTGGGCCAGGACGGAGTCCGGGTCGACCCGGGCCGCCGCGACGTTGACCTGCGCGGCGTTCGGATTGACCGGCAGCCACGGCACCGCGGTGCTGAATCCGGCGGACGGACCGTCGTCCCACTGCATCGGTGTCCGGGCGTTGTCCCGGCCCATTTCCCGGATCGCGGCCATCGTCGCCTCCTCCGTCTCGCCGAGCGCGGCGGCGTAGACGGAGTAGTTCAGCGACTGGATGTCCCGCAGGTCGGTCAGCACGGCGAACGGGTAGTTCGTCATGCCGATCTCCTCGCCCTGGTACACGTACGGCGTGCCGCGCTGCAGGTGCAGCGCCGTGGCGAACGCCTTGGCCGACCGCACCCGGTACTCGCCGTCGTCGCCCCAGCGGGAGACCACCCTGGGCTGGTCGTGGTTGTTGAAGTACAGGCTGTTCCAGCCGACGTCGGCCAGGCCGTCCTGCCAGCGGGTCATGACGGCCTTGAGCTGCACCAGGTCGAACGGCAGCTTGTCGAAGGCGTTGCGGCCGTTGTCGAACCGGATGTGCTCGAACGTGAAGACCATGTCCAGCTCGCCGCGGTCCGCCCCGGTGAACAGCTGCGCCTCTTCGACGGTGACGCCGCTGGTCTCCCCGACGGTGATCAGCCGCGCCCCGTAGGGGGCGAGGGCCTCCCGGTGCATCTCCTGGACGAACTCGTGCACCCGCGGCCCGTTGACGTACTCGCTGCGGGCCCGGACGTACGGCTCACCGGCGACCGGCGGCACGTCCCGCAGCGGCATCCGCTTGGAGATCTTGTTGATGACGTCCATCCGGAAACCGTCGACTCCGCGGTCGAGCCACCAGCGCATCATCGCGTACAGCGCCTGCCGGACCTCGGGGTTCTCCCAGTTCAGGTCCGGCTGCTTGCGGGAGTAGAGGTGCAGGTAGTACTCGCCCGTCCCGGGGTGGAACTGCCACGCCGGCTCCAGGAACTCCGACAGCCAGTTCGTGGGCTCGGCGCCCGGCTCGCCGCCGACGTGTCCGGGGCGGGGCGGCGCCCAGTGGTACCAGTCCCGGCGGGGTGCGTCGACGGCGGACGCGGAGTCGACGAACCACGGGTGCTCGTCCGAGGTGTGGTTGGCGACCAGGTCCAGCACGACCTTCAGCCCCCGCCGGTGCGCCTCGCGCAGGAGCTCGTCGAAGATCTCCAGGGTCCCGAAGCGGGGTTCGACGTCCTGGTAGTCGCTGATGTCGTAGCCGCCGTCGTCCCACGGCGTGGGGTAGATCGGCGACAGCCACAGCACGTCGATCCCCAGGTCGACCAGGTGGTCGAGGTGGTCGATGACGCCGCGCAGATCGCCGAAGCCGTCCCCGTCCGCGTCGGCGAAGCTGGCCGGGTAGACCTGGTAGACGACGGCACGGCGCCACCACGGCGACGCGGCGTCCGGCTGGTCCTGCACAGGGGCGTCCATGCGGCGGCACGCTAGCCCCGGTGCGCCGCGCTGCCGACGCCGGCCGAACTCACGGATCAGACACTAGATCCGACTCTGTCGTCGGAGATCACCCGGCGGTGACCGCCACGCGCGACGTTGTTCGCGCCACGTCGACCGAGAGCCCGTAGCCGGTGGGCCATGGGTCCGGGGTTCCGCCGTTCGGCCCTGCCGGCTATCCCCGGTCGGGCTACGACGCCGCGATGGCCGACGCCGGGACATGGGATATTGGCACGGACCGGCACGGCGCCCGGATCGGGACGGTGCGCGTCCGTCCGGTCGGGCGCGGCGTGCTGCCACGGACGCGCGACGCGGACCGGACCGGACCGACCGAGGACGAGAGGGGAGTGACGGTGTCGCTGCCCGACCGGCCTGTCGGCACCCCGTCCTGGACGGTCCTGCACCGGCTGATCACGACCATCCACGGCCAGCCCAGCGTGCTGGACACCGTCCAAGCGGTGGCGGACGGGGTCGTCACCGACACCGGGTTTGGGGTCGCGGTCATCAGCGTGCTGCGCAGCGACGACGAGCTGGAGACCGTCGCCGTCGCCGGCAGCGAGTCGGCCCGCGCCGAGCTGCTCGGGGTCCGGCGCACCCGCGCGCACTACGAGGAGGAGTTCGCGGCGGCCGAACCGTGGGGTCGGCTGCTGTTCGTCCCGCACGACCGGGCCACCTCGCTGGAGCCGGGCTGGGTCCCGGACATCCCGGTGTCCGACGACGCCGCGGCCTGGCACCCGATGGACGCCCTCTTCGCGCCGCTGCGGTCGCCGTCCGGCGAGCTGGTCGGCGTGCTGTCGGTCGACCTGCCGGTCGACGGGCGGCGGCCCGGGCGCGAGCAGCGGGAGCTGCTCGAGGTGCTGGCCGTGCAGGCCGGCATCGCCATCGACAACGCCCGCCTCACCGAGCGGCTGCGGCTGCGCGAAGAACTGTTCCGGTTGGCCTTCGACGGCGCCGGCACCGGCATCGCCATCCTCGGCGCGACGGGCGACGGCGCCGGCCGGTACCAGCGGGTCAACCGCGCCTTCCTGGACATCGTCGGCCGCCCGGCGGAGCACGTGCTCGGTCGCCGGCCGGACGACCTGACGCACCCGGAGGACCGCGAGGAGCCCGAGCCCGACCAGGACCGGCCCGTGCGCGGGGTCGGCCCCGTCACCGCGGACGGACGGGACGGCGCTGCCGCCGGCGACGGGGACGCCATCGCGCTCGCGCCTCCCGGTCCGGGGGACCGGGAGGTGGTCGAGTCCGAGCGCCGGTACCTGCGGGCCGACGGCACGCCGGTGTGGGTGTCGGTGACCCAGACGGTGGTCCGGTCCGACGACGGTGCGCTGCGCTACCTGGTGCACCAGATCGACGACATCAGCCGCCGGCGGGCCCAGCAGGAGGACCTGCACCACCGGGCCCACCACGACGCGCTGACCGACCTGCCCAACCGCTCGTCGCTGTGGGACCGGCTGGTGCGTGCGGTCGAGGTGGCTGAGGCGACCGAGCGGGACGGGCTGATGCTGCTGGTCGACCTCGACCAGTTCAAGACGATCAACGACCGTCACGGCCACCTGGCGGGGGACCGGGTGCTGACCGCGGTGGCGCAGCGGTTGCAGGGCGCCCTGCGGGCGGCCGACATGGTGGGCCGGCTGGGTGGTGACGAGTTCGTGGTCATCGCGGACGGCATTGACGGCGAGGACGCCCGGCAGCTGGCCGACCGGGTGCGTGCCGCCGTCGCCGTGCCGGTCACGGTCGGGGACGCCACGGTGATGGTCACCGCCAGCGTGGGCAGCGCCGTCATCCCGGCGGTGGGTGCGGATCCCGGCGTGCTGATGCGGACGGCCGACGAGGCCATGTACCGGGACAAGGGTGCGGCAGCCGGCTGACGACGAGCGGCCCGCCGGGTGCCCGTCGTGACGCAGCGACAGGGTCTCGCCGAACGGGTGATTCTCGGCGGTGCGGTTACCGCTCGATCGGGTCGACGGCCTGCACGACGAGTGGCGTGCCCTGCTGGCGGTAGGAACGGATGCCGGCCTGCAGCTCGCCGCGGACCCGGAGTGGAACACCGACCGGCACGGTGAGGCCGCCGGTCACCACGAGCGACAGCAGGCGCCCGGTGCCGGTTTCGCGCAGCACCAGCCCGCGGCCCTCCACGGCCGCCTCGGCGATGCCGCTGACCTGCACCGATCGAGGTGGTGGCGGCGCGGCGGGCTCGGTCCGGAGCGCGCGGCGGGCCCGGCTCACCGCGTCGCCCGGTCGCGCTCCGGAACCGCCGTCGGCTCGGTCGGAGGGGCTCTCCGAGGGTGATCCTGCCGCGGAGGTGTCCGCCATGACCGTCGCTCCCGTCCACTTCGTCCGGAACACCGGCCGTCGACCGGATCCCGGACCAGCATGCCGTCCCGCCCGGCCGGTCGTCGCACGCCGCTGCGGACCCGTCGGGTTCCCCCGTATTGGCGTCTTGCCGACGCCTCCGCGATGTGCCGTCGCGCCGCCGCGACGGCAAACGGGACGGCTGCCGACCCACCCCGGGGTTGCTCCGGCACGGGGCGATGGTGAGGATGCCTACAGGGTCGTCCCACGGGATTCACATGTCCCGCCCAGGGCACCCGCCCGTGCCCACGCACCGGCCGCCATACAGGCCGGTGCCACCGGCCGCCGTCGGCGCCGGCCGGGCCAGGCCTCGGTGCAGTCCAAGAGATGGAGGATGCATGTCGCGTTCGCTGGTGGGCGTGCGGAAGCGGGGGGTGCCGCGGATCGCGGTGGCCGTCCTCGCCGCCGCGGGCCTCGTGGTCTCCGTGGCTCCGGCCGCGTCGGCGCAACCTGTCGCCGCGCCGGCCGCTGCCGGCGAAGGCAGCACTGCCGGTCCGAGCCAGTTCACGGCCGGCCGGTACATCGTCACCCTGCAGAAGGCGCCGATCGCCGCCTACGAGGGCGGTGTCGCGAAGATCCCGGCCACCAAGCCGACCGCCGGTCGCAAGGTGCAGGTGCAGAGCGCCGCCGCCCGCCGGTACCAGCAGGTCCTCTCGCACGACCAGGCGTCCGTCGCGGCGTCGGTCGGCGCGAAGCCGACCAGCCACTACTCGGTGGCCCTCAACGGCTTCGCCGCGGAGCTGACCGCCAAGCAGGCGCAGAAGCTGGCCGCCACCCCGGGCGTGGTCGCGGTCACCAAGGACGCCCTGCAGACCATCCAGGACGACCGGGTCGACTACGACTACTGGAAGCTCGCCGGCAGCACCGGCGTCTGGGACAGCCTCGGCGGCATCGCCAAGGCCGGCAAGGGCGTCGTCATCGGCGTCATCGACACCGGCATCTGGCCCGAGGCGGCCTCGTTCGCCGGCGCCAAGCTGGGGACCCAGCCCTCCGCGTCGGACCCGTACCGCGCGTACCGGGTCGGCGACCAGATCGTCCAGAAGAAGGCCAACGGGGACACCTTCACCGGTGCCTGCGAGGTCGGCGAGAACTGGACCGCGAACCTGTGCAACACCAAGCTCATCAGCGCCCGCTACTTCGGCGACTCGTTCCTGGCCGCCAACCCGGTCAACCTCTTGGTCCCGGACGAGAGCGTCTCGCCGCGGGACGGTGACGGGCACGGCACGCACACCGCGTCGACCGCCGGCGGCAACTACGGCGTGACGGCCACCGTCGAGGGCCGGAACTTCGGCAAGATCTCGGGCGTCGCCCCGGGCGCGTCGATCGCCGCCTACAAGGTCCTCTGGGACTGCGTCTCGCCCTGCACCTCGGGTGGTCTGGACTCCGACATCGTCTCGGCCGTCGACCAGGCCGTGACCGACGGCGTCGACGTCATCAACTACTCCGTCGGCGGGACCTCGGAGTCCGGCCCGGGTGACCCCGTGCAGCTGGCCTTTTTGACTGCGGCGTCCGCCGGGATCTTCGTCTCGGCCGCAGGGGGCAACTCCGGCCCGGGTGCCTCCACGCTGGACAACACCAGCCCGTGGATCACCACGGTCGCGGCCAGCACCATGAAGCCGTACGAGGGCACCGTGGTGCTCGGCAACGGCAAGAAGTACGTCGGCGCCAGCACCACCGTCACGGCGACCGTCGGCCCCAAGCCGCTGATCGCCGGGCAGTCCGCGGCGGCGGCCGGGCAGACCACGGCCGTCGCGGCGCTCTGCGGCCCCAACTCGCTCGACCCGGCCAAGGTCGCCGGCAAGATCGTCGAGTGCGACCGCGGCGTGTACGACCGGGTCGCCAAGTCGGCCGAGGTCAAGCGTGCCGGCGGTGCCGGCATGATCCTCGCCAACCTGGCGTCCAACTCCACGGACGCCGACCTGCACTCGGTGCCGACCGTGCACATCGACGTCCCGGGTGGTCCGGAGGTCAAGGCGTACGCCCTGACCGCGGGCGCCACCGCGTCGCTGGTCCCGGGCAACACCACCGGCATCAAGACGGCGTACCCGCAGATCGCCGCGTTCTCCTCGCGCGGCCCGTCGCTCGCCTCCGCGGGCAACCTGCTCAAGCCGGACGTCTCCGCCCCCGGCGTCGGCGTCCTCGCCGCCACCGCTCCGGTCGAGGAGCAGCAGGGCCGGAGCTTCAACTTCCTGTCCGGCACCTCGATGGCCACCCCGCACATCGCGGGCCTGGCCGCGCTGTACAAGGCCAAGAACCCGACCTGGGGTCCGATGGCCATCAAGTCGGCGCTGATGACGACCGCACGCAACACGCGCGCGGCCGACGGTTCGGGCGTCACCGACCCGTTCGCCCAGGGCGCCGGCGAGGCGGTCCCGACCCGGATGTTCAACCCGGGCCTGATCTACAACTCCGGTGACGACGACTGGCTGGGCTACCTCGAAGGCCTGGGCTACGACACCGGCACCGGGGCTCCGGCGATCGACCCGAGCGACTACAACACCCCGTCGATCGCGATCGGTGCCCTGCTGGGCAGCCAGAAGATCACCCGCCGGGTGACCGCCGTGACGCCGGGCCTGTACCGCGCCCAGATCTCGGTCCCGGGCTTCACCGCCAAGGTGACGCCGTCGATCCTGACCTTCAGCAAGGCCGGGCAGACCCGTCCCTTCACGGTCACCCTGACCCGCACGACGGCCAAGGTCGGCAAGTACGCCACCGGGTTCCTGACGTGGACCGGCAACAACAACACCGTCCGGTCGCCCATCGCGATCCAGCCGGTCGCGGTCCGCAACACCACCCCGGAGGTCTCCGTCACCGGCACCGCCGGCTCGGCCTCCTGGACCGTGCAGTCGGGTGTCTCCGGTGCCTTCCCGATCCAGGCCTTCGGCCTGGCCAGGGCCAAGGTCACCGCGGGCAGCGTCGCCGCCGACGGTGAGAACACCTACCCGCTGACGGTCGCCGCCGGCACCAAGGTGGTCCGGTTCGCCGCCGTGGGTCCGGACGACAGCTCGGGCGCCGACATCGACCTGTACGTGTACCGGATCGTCAACGGTGCGGCCACGCTGGTCGGGGTCTCGGGCACCAGCTCCGCCCGCGAAGCGGTCACCCTGGTCGCCCCGGCGGCCGGTGACTACATCGCGGCGGTCGACGGGTTCGCCAACGCCCCCGGCACCACCAGCACCGCGTACCAGTTCCGCAGCTACGCCGTGGGCACGACCGGGAACACCGGGACGTTCACGGTGAGCCCGGCCAACTCCACGGTCCGGGTGCAGCAGAGCGTGCCGGTCACCGCGTCCTTCAGCGGGGCCAGCACCTCGACGCCGGCGCTGGGCTGGGTGCAGTACCTGGACGGCAGCGGCACCATCGTCAAGGTCAACGCCAGCGGGGAGTGACCCCTCCGCTCGCACACCGTCGGGCCGGCATCCGCAAGGGTGCCGGCCCGACGGCCGTTTCCGGCCCTTCGATCGGTGACGGCGCCCCGGCCGCAGCGAGGGCGGTAAGGCGTCAGAGCTCGTCGACCAGCCGGCGCTTCTGCTTCTGGAACTCCTCCTCGGACAGCCGGCCGGAATCCCGCATCACCCGGAGCTCGGCCAGCACCTCCAACGGGTCCCGCCGCTCGACCGGCGCCGACCCGAACCGCACCTCCCGGACGGCCTCGGCGAACTGCTCCCCGGACAGGGCCAGCCCCCGGTCCACGGTGAGCGCGACGTCCGGGCCGGTGACCGTCACCGAGGTGCCGGTCCGCACCGAACCGCCGCTGGAGATCCGGTCGATCGAGGTCAGCTCGACCTCGGCCAACGGGCCGCCGACGTACTCGTGCCCGAAGAACAGCACCCGCCGGTCGGTCAGCACGAGCAGGCCCATGACCTTGCCGTACCGGCCCTCCATGAGCCGCAGGGCCGTCTCGTCGTCCGGCAGCTGGGTGGCCACCTCGCGCACCGTCGGATCGGACCGCGGGTCGCCGGCCATCCGGCCGGCCGCCATCGCGATGTCCGCCCGAATCCCTGCACGCAGCAGCCGCTCCTGCGGGCTCTGCCCCTTGAAGAGGCGTCCCAGATCGAACCAGGCCATGCCGTGCCGTCCTCGAGGGTGGGGCGTCCGCCGACGCCGTGGATGGATGGAACGCTCAGGCCCGCGCGGTCAGCGGGCGGTTGGCGCGCCGCTCTGTCGGGCCGGGCGGCGGCGACATCGACGCATAGTGCGCCAGCGCGATCGCGCCGACCACCGCCATCACGAAGCCGATGCCGCCGGCCACGGCGAAGCCGGGCCGGATGCGGTCGCCCAGCACCAGCAGGCCGACCAGCGACGGTGCCACCGTGTTGGTCGTGAACATCACCGCCGACACGGTCGTCGGGCTGCCCTTCTGCAACGCCATGGCGAAGACCACCGTGGCGGCCACCCCGTTGACCGCGATCGCCCAGGCGGCCGGGCTGCCGATCAGCCCCCCGAGGGAGTGGACGTGCAGCGTGCGGGCCGAGACGGCGACGGCGGCGAACCCCATGCCGGCGCCGAAGGCCAGCGTCGGGGCCGTCCACCAGCGGTCCGTCCGGCTCGCGCCGTAGGCGATCACCAGCCCGGGTGCCACCAGGCCCAACAGGAACCAGTGCCAGCCGGGCGGCAGTGGCCGGGCCGCGCCCGGCTCGGCGGAGATACCGACCAGCACCAGGCCGGCGGCGGCGACGCCCAGCGACGTCCAGCCCCACCGGTGCAGGTGACTGCCCAGCAGGACGGAGATCGTCGCGGTGACCCCGACCGAGAAGGCCATCACCGACTGCACGAGGAACAGCGGCAGGTGGTGCAGAGCCGCGGCCGCGCAGACGAACCCCGCGATGTCCACGAGGATCCCGCACCAGTACAGCGGCTGCCGGGCCACCCTGCCCAGCTCGTCGGTACCGCCGCCGAACGCGCCGGACCGGCGGACCCCGATGGACTCGAGCACCGAGCCGATCCCGGAGCCCAGCGCGCCGCACACGGCGAGCAGGTAGCCCAGGATCACCGGACCAGTGTTTCATCCCACCGGACCGCGCCGCCGGAACCGCCGTGGACGGGCGGCGCCCGACCGCGGGCCGGCCGGGCCCGGACGTACCCTCGGCGGGTGCCGATGATCACACTGCCCGGCGCGGGGCACTCCGCGTACCTGGCGACGCCGCCGGCCACCGCCGCACCGTGGCCGGCCGTCGTGGTGGTGCACGACCTGTTCGGGCTCGGCGACGACATGCGGTCGCAGGCCGACTGGCTGGCCGGTGCCGGCTACCTCGCGGTGGTGCCCGACCTGTTCGGGGGGCGGGCGCCGATCCGCTGCATGCAGGGCGCCTTCCGGCAGCTCGCCGCGCAGCGCGGGCCCATGTTCGAGGAGATCGACGCGGCGCGGCGCTGGGTCGCCGACCGGGACGACTGCACCGGCGCGGTGGGCATCATCGGCTTCTGCATGGGTGGCGGCTTCGCGCTGCTCATGGCGGGCCGCCCGGGGTGGGCGGTGGCTTCGGTGAACTACGGCCAGCTGCCCAAGAACCTCGAGGAGGTGCTCTCCGACCCGTGCCCGATCGTGGCGAGCTACGGCGGCCGCGACCGCAGCCTGCCCGGCGCCGCCGGCCGGCTGGGTCGGGTGCTCGAGCACCGGGACGGCGAGTTCGACGTCAAGGAGTACCCGCAGGCCGGGCACGGCTTCATGAACCGGCTGACCGCGGCGTCGCCGCTGACCCCGCTGCTCAAGGTGTTCGGGGTGTCCTACGACCCGGAGGCGACGGCGGACGCCCGGTCGCGGATCCTGGCCTTCTTCGCCGCCCAGCTGCACCCGGGAGGCGCGGCGGCACGCTGACCCGCCGGCCGGCCGCAGGGTGACGCGCCGCGGCCGGCTGGTCCGGTCCCGCGGCTCCGGGACAGGGTGACGCGAGGGTCCGGTGCGCGGCGCGCCGTCAGGGTGCCCGGTCGCCGCCGCGCCGCCGCTCACGGTCCGGGGTTCATCGATCCGCGGCGTCCGCGAGAACCGTGCTCCCACGGGACCCGGCCGGAGCCCGCCTATCCTGGAGACGTCATGACCGAGCACGCGGCGACAGCGCCACCGTCGCCGCCGGACGTCACGGCTCCGCCGGACGCCTCGGCTCCGTCGGACGTCACGGCTCCGTCGGACGCCACGGCTCCGCCGGACACCTCGGCTCCGTCGGACCGGCAGACCGTGCCGACGGTGCCGACGGGACCGACCGAGCTGACCGTGTCGGGCCGGGAGACCGTGCCGGCAGCGCCGCTCGAGCCGGCAGCGCCGGCGCAACCGGCCGACACCGCGGCGGCGTCCGCCCACGCCACCCGGACAGCGGACGCCACGCACCGCACACCGCCGTCCTCCCGCCCGGATCCCGCCGCCCTCGCGGACCGCATCGCGCTGCTCGGTCCGGCCGACCGCCGCCGGCTGGACGGCCGGCTCGCCAGGATCGGACGGCGCGGACCCGCCGACCGCCGCCGTGCGGCGCTGGCCGAGGTGGCCGCGGCGGTGGACCGGGCCGAGGCTCGGCTGCGGCGCCGCCGGGACTCCGTCCCGAGGATCACCTACCCCGCCGGGCTGCCGGTCGCCGAGCGCGTCGACGACCTCGCGGCCGCCATCCGGGACCACCAGGTCGTGGTGGTGGCGGGCGAGACCGGCTCGGGCAAGTCGACACAGCTGCCCAAGATCTGCCTGGCGCTGGGCCGCGGTGTCGGCGGGATGATCGGGCACACCCAGCCCCGGCGCATCGCCGCCCGGGCGCTGGCCGAGCGGATCGCCGAGGAGACCGGGACCTCGCTCGGTGGCCCGATCGGCTACACGGTGCGGTTCGGCGACCACACCGGGCCGGACACGCTGGTCAAGCTGATGACGGACGGCATCCTGCTGGCCGAGATCCACCGGGACCGGGACCTGCTGGCCTACGACACGATCATCGTCGACGAGGCCCACGAGCGGAGCCTGACGATCGACTTCCTGCTCGGCTACCTCACCGAGCTGCTGCCGCGCCGGCCGGACCTGAAGGTGCTCATCACCTCGGCGACGATCGACCCGCAGCGGTTCAGCCGCTTCTTCGCGGACGCCCCGGTGGTCGAGGTCTCCGGACGGACCTATCCGGTGGAGATCCGCTACCGGCCGTGGGGCGCCGACGTCGACGGCGACGAGGACGCGGACGGAACCGGGGACGACCTCGACACCGAGGACGACACCCCGACCAACGCCGGCGGCGCGGCGCCCGGCGGGCGGGACCACCGGCCGACCGGCGGCCGGCGCGACGCGACCGGTGGTGCCCGCGGCGGGCCCGAGGGCGCCCGGGACGCAGGTCGGCGAGGTGGCCGGGACACGGAGCCGCGCGGCGGCCGGGCCGGCGACGGGGTCGACCTCGACCAGACCGGGGCGATCCTCGCCGCCGTGGACGAGCTCTGCCGGGTCGGTCCCGGAGACATCCTGGTGTTCCTGTCCGGCGAGCGGGAGATCACCGACACCGCCGACGCCTTGCGCGGGCACCTGTCCGGCCGCGAGGCCGGGACCGAGATCCTTCCGCTGTACGGCCGGTTGTCGGCCGCGGACCAGCACCGGGTGTTCAGCGAGCACACCGGGCGGCGGATCGTGCTGTCCACCAACGTGGCGGAGACGTCGCTGACCGTTCCCGGGATCCGCTACGTCGTCGACCCCGGCACCGCCCGGATCTCCCGCTACTCGTCGCGCACCAAGGTGCAGCGGCTGCCGATCGAGAAGATCTCCCAGGCCTCCGCCGGGCAGCGCGCCGGCCGTTGCGGCCGGGTCGCCGAGGGCGTCTGCATCCGGCTGTACTCGGCGGAGGACTTCGCGGCGCGGCCCCGGTACACCGACCCGGAGATCCTTCGGACGTCGCTGGCGTCGGTCATCCTGCAGATGGCGTCGCTGGAGCTGGGCGACGTCGCGAGCTTCCCGTTCCTCGACCCGCCGGAGACGCGGCAGATCACCGACGGCGTCGCCGTGCTGAACGAGCTCGGCGCCCTGCAACCGGCCGGCGACCACGGCGGGGTGCGGCTGACCGACGTCGGGCGCCGGCTGGCGTCGTTGCCGGTCGACCCGCGCCTGGCCCGCATGATCGTCGAGGGGGAGCGGCGGGGCGTCCTGGACGAGCTGTTGGTGATCGCGTCGGCGCTGGGCATCCAGGACGTGCGGGAGTACCCGCTGGAGGACCGGGACAGGGCCGTCGCGGCGCACGCCCGGTTCGTCGACCCGTCCTCGGACTTCCTCGCGCACCTGCACCTGTGGCACTACCTGCGGGCGCAGGCGGCGCAGCGGTCGGGCAACTCGTTCCGCCGGATGTGCCGCGCCGAGTACCTGCACTACCTGCGCATCCGTGAGTGGCAGGACCTGCACGCGCAGCTGCGCCAGCTGGTCGACACCGGTGACGGGCGGCGTCGCGGTGGGCGCCGGCCCGGTCGCGGCGACGGGCGGGACCGGACGGCCGGCGACGGGCGGGCCGCGACGACGGCCGGCGAGGGAGACGCGACATCGGACGGGGACGGTGCGCCTCCCGGGACGCCGGACGCCCAGCGGGCGCAGGGCCGGTCGCCGTCCGGTGGCCGGGACCGCCGGCGGGCACGCGCCGACGGAGACGCCGCCGCCCACGCCACCCAGCAGGGCCGCGGGTCGCTGGCCACCGAACCGTTCGACACGGTGGCGGTGCACACCGCCGTCCTCTCCGGGCTGCTGTCGCACCTCGGCCGCAAGGTGACCCGCGACCGGCCCACGCCGCCGGGTGGCCGGCGCACCGCCCAGGGCCGCGACTACGACGGCGCCCGCGGCGCCTCGTTCGTGCTGTGGCCGGGGTCCGCCGTCGCCAAGTCGCCGCCCGACCTGGTGGTCGCGGCGGAGCTGGTGGAGACGGCCCGGCTCTGGGGCCGGACGGTGGCCGCGGTCGACCCGCGGTGGGTGGAGGACGCGGGTGCGGCGCTGGTCAAGCGCAGCCATTCGGAGCCGCGGTGGGACGCCCGGCGGGCGTCGGTGGTGGCGACCGAGCGGGTGACGCTGTTCGGCGTGACGGTGGTACCGGCCCGCACGGTGCAGTTCGACCGCATCGACCCGGTGCTCTCGCGCGAGCTGTTCCTGCGGCACGCCCTGGTCGAGCGGGACTGGGAGACGCGGCACGCCTTCTTCTCGGCGAACGAGCGGGCGATGCGGGAGGTCAGCGAGCGCGAGGACCGCATCCGCCGCCGGAACCTCCTGCTCGACGACGAGGCGTTGTACCAGCTCTACGACGAGCGGATCCCCGCCGAGGTCACGTCGGGCCGGCACTTCGACGCCTGGTGGCGCCGGGAGTCCCGTCGCCAGCCCGATCTGCTCACCTTCACGCCCGAGATGCTGCTCGCCGCGGGCGCCGACGACGTCGACCTGGCCGCCTTCCCGGACCGGATGACCTCCGGTGGCCTGGAGCTGGACCTGGACTACGTGTTCGATCCCGGCCGGGCCGACGACGGCGTCGCCACCACGGTGCCGCTGGCCGCCCTGGCCCAGGTCGACCCGCAGCAGGTGGACACCGTCGTCCCGGGAGCCCGGCAGGACCTGGCGGTGGCGCTGATCCGGTCGCTGCCCAAGCACCTGCGGCGCAACTTCGTGCCGGCGCCGGACGTCGCGGCGCAGGCGCTGCGGCTGATGCCGCCGTCCGGGCCGGTGGCGCCGGCGCTGGCCGACGCGCTGCGCCGGCTGACCGGGGTCGTCGTGCGCCCGGAGGACTTCGAGGCCGACAAGGTGCCCGACCACCTGCGGATGACCTACCGCATCGTCGACGACGACGGGCGCCAGGTGGCGACCGGCAAGGACCTGGCGGCGCTGCGGCGGACGCTGCAGCAGCAGACCCGCGGCGCCGTCGCCGAGCTGGGCGCCGAGCTGGAGCGCACCGGGTTGACCGCGTTTCCCGCCGACGGGCTGCCCCGGCAGGTGACCGAGCGGGCCGCGGGCCAGACGGTCAGCGTCTACCCGGCCCTGGTCGACGAGGGCAGCACGGTCGGCGTCCGGGTCTTCCCGACGGCGGTCGAGCAGCGGCGGGCGATGCGGGCCGGCACCCGGCGGCTGCTGGTGCTGGGCGCCCGGCCGCCGGTGTCGCACGTCCGCAACGGCTTGGACCGCGCCCAGCTGCTGACGATCAGTGTCAGCCCGTACGGCAGCCTCACCGACCTGGTGGCCGACGCCACGGAGGCCGCCGTCGACGCGCTGCTGGACTGGGCCGGCGGGCCGCAGTGGACCGCGGACGGGTACCGGGCGCTGGCCGCCCGCATCGAGCCGCAGCTGCCCCGGGCGGTGCTGGACATCCTGCTGGCGGTCGACCCGGTGCTGCGGGCGGCGCACGAGGTCGGATCCGCCCTCGACGACCTGTCCCGGGCCCCGGCGGCCGCCGCCTGGCGCACCCCGCTGGCCGACATGCGCGACCAGCTGACCGGCCTGATGGCGCCCGGCTTCATCACCCGGACCACCGCCGGCCGGCTGCCGGAGCTCACCCGGCGGCTGCAGGCGCTGGGCATCCGCACCCGCCGCCTCCGCGAGAACCCGCAGCGCGACCTGCTGCGCACCCACGAGGTGCAGGCGCTGCAGCGCAGCCTGGCCGAGGCCGTCCGCGCGCTGCCCCCGGACCGCGACGCCGACCGCGCGGTCGACGAGGCCCGGCGGCTCGTCGACGAGTACCGGATCGCGCTGTTCGCGCAGCCGATGAAGCCGGCGGTCACCGTCTCGGCGGACCGCATCGAGACCGCGGTGCGCCGGCTGCGCGAGCTCGCGCGGGACTGACCCGGGTCACCGGGCACGACCCGGTCGACCGTCCCGTGCGCTCCGGTGCGTCAACGCCGCCGGCCGGACGGTCGAGGGCTGCGCCGGGTGGGCAGCCTCAGCCGGCGGACGGGCCGGACGGACGGGTGACCGGCGGCAGGTCCTCGCCCTCCACCAGCGGCGTCGTGCTCGGCGCGGGCGTGGACGGCACCGGGGGAACCGGCGGGACGCCCGGAGCGTCCGCGGACACCGGAACGCTGGGCGCCGCCGGATCGCCGGGCGTCGACGGGGTGGCGGGTGTGGCGGGCGCCGCGGGATCGGCCGGCGCGCCGTGCGTCCGGCCGTCGGCGATGCGGTCGACGAGCCCGGACAGCTTCTGCTCGACCGGGTCGACCCGGTCGTGACCGACCCGGGACCCGACCAGCCCGCCGACCTTCTCGATGCCCTGCTTGACCTGGTCGGAGTGCTCGGCGATCAGGTCCTGTGCCTTGTTCTTCAGTTCCCCGAAGTCGACCACGTGCGCCTCTTCTCGATCGATCGCCACCGGCGCCCGGGCCGCGGCAGGTGCCGCGGGGCGCCGTCCGTCCGGCCACCGTAGCGGCCGCACCGCCGGACCGGCCACCGCACGCAGCGGCCGCGCCGCCGGGCCGGCCACCGCACGCAGCGGCCGCGGGCGACGCAGGACCGGCGGCTCACGGGGCGGGCGTGCGCTTCTGCGGGGCTACGGTGAGCGGGCCGCTGCGATCCGGGTCGGCGACGCAGGGAGGTCAGCGTGCAGGCAGAGCCGGCGGTCGAGCGGCCGCCCGGTCGGGGGGTCGACCTCCGCGGCGCCGTCCGCCCGCTGCTCGTCGTGCTCGCCCTGCACGTGGTCGGCTTCGGCGTCCTGTTCACCGTGGTGGTGCCGCGCCACTTCGCGGTGGGGGACCAGGTCTTCGGCGTCGGGCTCGCGCTCACCGCCTACGTGCTGGGTCTGCGGCACGCCTTCGACGCCGACCACATCGCCGCCATCGACAACACCACCCGCAAGCTCGTCGGCGACCGCCGCCCGGCCGCCGGGGTGGGGCTGTTCTTCTCGCTCGGCCACTCCGCGGTGGTGTTCGCCCTGACCGTGGTGCTGGCCGTCGCCGCGACGGCCGCGGCCACGCTGCTCTCGGACGGGACGCCGGCGAACCGGACGCTGGGCGTCGTCGGGACGTCGGTGTCCGGCCTGTTCCTGCTCACCCTGGCCGCGGTGAACCTGGCCGCCCTGCTCGGCATGGCCCGCGTGTGGCGGCGGCTGCGGCGCGGTGCACTCGACGAGCCGGCGCTCGAGCGGGCGCTGCAGAGCCGGGGACTGCTGGCCCGGGTGCTGCGGCCGGTGATGGCCCGCATCCGCCGACCCGGTCAGATGTTCGTCGTCGGGCTGCTGTTCGGGCTGGGGTTCGACACGGCCACCGAGGTGGCCCTGCTGGTCCTCGCCGGCACCGGCGCCACCACGGGGCTGCCCTGGTACGCGGTGCTCACCCTGCCGGTGGTCTTCGCCGCAGGGATGAGCCTCGCGGACACCCTCGACGGCGCGTTCATGCAGGCGGCGTACGGGTGGGCGGCGCACCGCCCGGTGCGCAAGATCTACTACAACCTGACGACCACCGGGCTGTCGGTGGCCGTGGCGCTGCTGGTCGGCGGCATCGAGCTGGTGTCGCTGCTGCACGAGCAGCTCGGCTGGCACGACCCGGTCACCGGCTGGATCGCCGGCCTGGACCTCGGGGCGGTCGGGTACCTCGTCGTCGGCCTGTTCGCCGTGGTGTTCGGCGCCTCGGCGGCCTACTGGCGGTGGGGCGGTGTCGAGCGGCGGGTGTCCGGCCGGCTCGGCAGCGACGGCGCCTGACGGACCCCCGTCGCCGCCCGCCACTCGGCTGCTTGCCGCCACTCGGTCGCTTCCCGCCACCCGGTCGCTGTCCGCCACTCGGTGGCCGGCCCGGGCGGTCACCCGCCCCGGCGGCGCGCCGTACCGGGCGGTCACGTCGGCAACACGGCCGAACCCGGACACTGGACCGGTGAGTCTCGCCCGCGCCGACCGCCGCCCCGCGGCGGCCACCCGTGCCGCCCGCGCGGCGCGATGGGTGCTGGTCGTCGCGGTGCTGGCCGGCATCGTGGTGCTGCACCTGCTCACCGACCACCACGGGGCCTCCGAGCTGTCCTCGCCGGTCCCCGCCGCAGCCGTCGCCGGCGGCGTCCACGACGTCGCGCACCCGGCCGCCACCGGCCGGGCCGGGCTCGCGCAGCACGGCACGGACCCGGCGCCGGCGGTGCAGTCGGCGGGGTGGATGCAGCCGGTGGGCGTCCCTGTCGCGTCGGCGGTCGTGCCGGCCGAACGGTCACCCGGCATCCCGCTGCACGACGGCGGCCTGGCCGACTGCGTGCTGGCGCTGGTGCTTGGCCTGGCGCTGGCGGCCGTGCTGGTGCGACGCAGCGAACGCGCACCCGCGGCGCCGGTCGCCCCGCGGGAGGGCCGCGCCCGGCCCGGCCCCGGCGACGTCCCCGTCACCCTCTGCGTACTGCGGACCTGACCGCATCCGGCGCCGACCCCTCGTCGGCGACCGCCGCCGGCCCGTGCCGGCCTGCCGTCCAGGTCCCCCTCCCGCATCCCCGCGGGCTCCGCTCAGAGGATCGCCATGCCCCCCTTCGCCACCCCGACCCCGCGTCACCGCCGTACCCGGTACCTGCTGCCCGCCGCCGTCCTGGCCGGCGCTCTCGTCGCGGCCTCCTGCACCGCCGCGCCCTCGGCGACCGCCCCGCCGGCCACCTCCGCCGCCGCGCCGAGCAGCGCCGGCAGCGCGAGTAGCGGCTCTGCCACCACCACGGGCTCCGCCGCTTCGCCGGCCGTCACCGTCCCGTCCGCAGCGCCGGCCACCGTGCCCGGCGGGTCCGCTCCCGCCGACGCGCCGTCCGGATCCAATGGCTCGGCCACCGCGACGACGGGGGCGCCGAGCGGCACCGTGGCCGCGCCGCTGCCGTCGTTCACCGGTCCCGCGGTGACTCCCACCACCCCGTCGCCGGCGCGGCCGGCCGCCCGGATCAGCACTGTGCCGGCCGCCGACGCCGACGGCGTGTCGCCGATCGCGCCGGTCGTCGTGCGCAGCAGCGGCGGGATCCTGACGGACGTCCGGGTCACCAACCCGGAGGGCCGGCGCGTCGACGGGTCGCTCTCGCGCGACCGCCGGACCTGGACCACCACCGAACCGCTCGGGTACGGGCGCCGGTACGCCGTCGCGGCGACCGCCACGGACCCGGCCGGCCGGACCACGTCCACCGACCTGGCCTTCACCACGCTGACCCCGGCCGACACCGTCTACCCGTCCTTCATGCCGAGCCCGGACATCAGGACGGTCGGCGTCGGCCAACCTCTCGTCGTCATCTACGACAAGGCCCCGGCCGACCGCGTCGCCGCCGAGAAGGCCCTGAAGGTGACCACCACCCCGGCGGTCGAGGGGCGGTGGTTCTGGTGGGACGACCGGACCCTGCACTACCGCCCGCGCGACTACTGGAAGCCGGGTACCCGGATCCAGGTCGACGCCGCGGTGTACGGGGTCGATCTCGGCGACGGCCTCTACGGCGAGACCGACCGCACCCTGCGGCTCACCGTCGGCCCGGCCAAGATCGCCAAGGTGGACGACGCCACCAAGCGGATGGAGGTGTTCGTCGACGGGCGGAAGGTCCGGACCATCCCGGTGTCGATGGGCATGAACCGGGAGATCACCGTGGGCGGCCGGGCCATCTCGTTCGTCACCCCGTCCGGCACCTACGTGGTGCAGGAGAAGTACCCGGTCAAGCGGATGAACTCGGCCTCGTACGGGCTGCCGACCAGCTACGACCTGGGCTACGACAAGGACATCCCGCTGGCCGTCCGCATCTCGAACGAGGGTGTCTTCGTCCACTCCGCGCCGTGGTCGGTGGCCGATCAGGGCGTCCGCAACGTCTCGCACGGCTGCATCAACATCGCTCCGGACGCGGCCCGCTGGTTCTACGACACGTTCAGCTGGGGCGACATCGTCACCGTCACCGGCACCAGCACCCGGCTCGCACCGACCGACGGCTTCGGCGACTGGAACATCCCGTGGCCGGAGTGGCGGAAGGGCTCGGCGCTGGCCTGAGCGGGCCGCGGCCGGCAACCGGCTTGACGGGCCCGCTCCGCTCGCGCAGCCTGCCCTCGTGGCGCACCTGGAGCTGTCGGGCATCTCGTACTCGCTGCCGGACGGCCGGCCGCTGCTGGCCGACGTCGGGTTCCGGTTGTCGGCCGGCACGGTGACCGCCTTGATCGGGCCGAACGGCACCGGCAAGACCACCCTGCTGCGCATCGTCACCGGCGAGGTCGACGCCGAGGACGGAGCGGTGACCCGCTCGGGCACCTGGGCCTGGATGCCGCAGTTCATCGGCGGCGTGCGCGACGGGTCCACGGTGCGCGACCTGCTGCTCTCGGTCAGCCCCGAGCCGGTGCGGCGGGCCGCCGCCGCGGTCGACGCGGCGGAGCTGGCGATGATGGAGACCGACGACGAGCCGACCGCCATGGCCTACGCGCACGCGCTGGCGGAGTGGGCCGACGCCGACGGGTACGACTGGGAGAACCGTTACGACAAGGCGTGCGTGGCGGCGCTGGGCATCCCGTACGACCGCGCCAAGTTCCGCGGCGTGGACACCCTGTCCGGGGGCGAGCAGAAGCGGGTCGTGCTCGAGCTCCTGCTCGACGGCCCCGCCGAGGTCCTGCTGCTGGACGAGCCGGACAACTACCTGGACGTGCCCGGCAAGGTCTGGCTGGAGAACCGGCTGGCCGGCACGGACAAGGCGGTGCTGCTCATCACCCACGACCGGGAACTGCTCGCCCGGGCGGCGACCCGGATCGTCACGCTGGAGCCCGGGGTGGCCGGCGCGGTGTCGTGGGTGCACGGCGGCCGGCTCGACTCGTACCGGCAGGCCAGGGACGACCGGAACTCGCGGCTGGAGGAGCTGGGCCGGCGCTGGGACGAGGAGCACGCCAAGCTCAAGGCCCTGGTGCAGATGTACAAGGTCAAGGCCGCCTACAACGACGGTCTCTCGTCCCGGTACCACGCCGCGCAGACCCGGCTCGCCAAGTTCGTCGAGGCCGGACCGCCCCAGGCGGTGCCGATCCGCCAGCGGGTGCTCATGCGGCTGTCCGGCGGCCGCACCGCCAAGCGGGCGGTGGTGTGCACGGGCCTGGAGCTCACCGGGCTGGTCCGACCGTTCGACCTGGAGATCTGGTACGGGCAACGGCTGGCCGTGCTCGGCGCCAACGGGTCGGGCAAGAGCCACTTCCTGCGGCTGCTGGCGCAGGGCGGCAGCGACCCGGACGTCGAGCACCGGCCGGTCGCCGGCGCCCCCGTCGAGCCGGTGCGGCACCGGGGCCGCGCGGTGCTGGGCTCGCGGGTGCGCCCCGGCTGGTTCCGGCAGACGCACAGCCGCCCGGAGCTGGCCGGCCGGACCCTGCTGGACATCCTGCACCGCGGCGACGAGCACCGTGCCGGGATGGGACGGGAGCAGGCTGCCCGCGCGCTGGACCGGTACGGGCTGGCCCGGGCGGGGGAGCAGACGTTCGACTCGCTCTCCGGCGGCCAGCAGGCCCGGCTGCAGATCCTGCTGCTCGAGCTGTCCGGCGCCACGCTGCTGCTGCTCGACGAGCCGACCGACAATCTGGACCTGGAGTCCGCCGAGTCGCTCGAGGACGCCCTGGCCGCGTTCGAGGGCACCGTGGTCGCGGTGACGCACGACCGCGCCTTCGCGCGCACCTTCGACTCGTTCCTGGTCTTCCACGCGGACGCCTCGGTCGCCGAGTCCGCCGTGCCGGTGTGGGACGTGCGGCGGGTCGACCGGGTCCGCTGACCGGCCGGGACCGGACCGAGGGGACCGGTCCGGCGGCTCCGGGCGGGCTGCGTGTCACCATGAACCGGTGACCTCCACGCCGGCCCGGCGGGCCGATCCCGCACCGACCGGCTCGCGTGCGCCGCGGACCCGCGGCATCCCGCGGCCGGTGGACGGCAGCCGCTTCGCCGGTCTGGTCCGCGGCTCGGGTGCCTTCGCCGCGCTGCTGGTCGCGGCGGCCGTGGTCGCCGCGCTGGTCGGGGCCGGACTGACGCAGGAGCCCGCCGTGCCCGGCATCCCGGGGCCCGGGGCGTGGGTGACCTACGGCATCCCACTGGTCCGCACCTTGCTGGACGTCGGCGCCGTCGCCACTGCCGGGCTCGCCCTGCTCAGCCTCTTCCTGGGGTTCGACCGGGCCGAGTTGTCGGAGCCGGTGATGAGCCGGGTGCGGCCGCTGGCCGTGTGGACCAGTGCCGTGTGGGGCCTGTCCGCACTGGCCGCCATCGTGCTGCTGACCGCCGAGTTCGGCCAGGCGCCCACCCCCGGCGCGGTGTGGACGTACATCGGCCAGATCGCCGCCGGCAAGGGTCTGCTGCTGTCGGCGGGCTGCGCCGCGCTGTCCCTGTGGCTCGCCCGGGTGTCGATCCGGCATGGCGAGCGGGTGCCCGCGGAGCTGCGGGTCGGTGTCGCGGTGTTCGGGTTGCTGCCGTTGCCGTTGACCGGTCACGCGTCGAACTGGAAGTACCACGACCTGTCGATGATGTCGATGGAGCTGCACGTCGCCGGCGCCAGCGTGTGGGCCGGTGGCCTGCTCGGGGTCATCGTCTTCCTGACCCGCCGGCCGGAGCTGCTGTCGCTGGCGCTGCCGAAGTTCTCACGCCTGGCGACCTGGTGCGTGTTCGTCGTCGGCGTCACCGGGGTGTTCAACGGCCTGCTGGAGCTGGCGCTGTCCCCGGTGACGCACCTGCCATGGTCGCTGGTGGACACCCGGTACGGGGTGCTGGTCGTCGCCAAGGCGGTCTGCATGGCGGCCGTCGCGGGCATCGCCCTGGTGGTGCGGACCCGCTTGATGCCGCGCATCGCCGAGGGCCGGCCGACCGCCATCGCCGTGTGGTGCGGCTGGGAACTCGTCGTGCTGACCGTCGCCTTCGGCGTGGCGGTGGTGCTCACCCGGACCGCCGTGACGCCCTTCTGAGGGCGCGGCCCCCACGTCCAGCCGCAGCTGGAGCCGGAGCTGATGCGGACCGCACCGGCAGCGGCGGCAGCGCCGGCAGCGGCGACGCCCGGTCCGGTCAGCGGCGGCCGGCCTTGACCCGCTCCCGCCGGCGCGCCGGCGTGGGACCGGGCCGCCCGGCCGGGCGCCCCGTCGGCGCCGGCCGTGCCCGGCCGCCCGAGGGAGCGACGGTGCCGTCCGGCCAGCCGCGCAGGACCTTGTCCGACCCGCGCAGCGGCTCGGACCCGTAGGTCACGGCGAGCGCCGGCGGCCGTGCGGTGTCGCGGCCGGCGCGGCGGGCCACCACGATCTCCACGACCGCCCAGCTGACGGCCAGGCCGGGCACCGCGATCCAGGCGGACCACCACGCCACCGGCGGGGTCCACAGGTAGGCGCCCGCCGCCCAGTCGGCCCGCCAGCCGGCGATGTCCTGGTGGCCCAGGTCGGTCGGGGTGCCGGTGACCACGGCCGACAGCAGCAGCGCCCCGTAGCCCACCGCACCGACCACGACGGCGCCGACGACGGCGCGGGCGACGGCGGGCAGGCGCGGCACCAGGAACACCAGGTCGACGGCGACACCGACCGGCAGCACCCACAGCGGCAGCGAGCTGGGCGGGAACGTGCTCACCACCAGCAGCGGCCAGATGATGCAGCGGTAGGCGACGTAGAGCGCGACGACCAGCGTGGCGGTCCAGCGGACGCCGACCAGCAGCCGCGCGGCGACCAGGACCGCGACGCAGACCACCAGCACCCACACCGGGTAGACCCAGGATGCGATCGGCATGGCGAAGTGCTGGATGGCGACGTCGTCCACGGGCCGGCCCAGCTGCGTGGCGGCGAAGGACAGCAGTGACGGCTCGGCGTAGGGCGCGCCGCGGAGCCACGAGCCGACCTCGAGGATGCCGTACTCCTGCTGGCCGGTCGGGAAGAAGAAGTCCTCGAACAGGAACGCGAACAGCAGCACCAGGCCCGCGGTCCACTGGTTCAGCCGGCCGAACCGTAGGTCCCGCGGATAGCTGCGGTACCAGTTCCGGATCACGCCGATGACCATGATCATCGTGCCGAGGTAGAGCATCAGGTGCGACGGCGACCACGCCGTCAGGTCCAGCCCGTTGATCCGGTGATTGATCACGTCGATCGGGCCGGCCACGACGAAGATGCCGGTGCCCCACTGCATGATCCGCAGCGACGTCCGCTCGGCGCCGTACCCGGTGAAGGTGTGCGCCAGCACCAGGCCGATCGCGATGCCGGTGCCCACGGTGTTCAGCAGGTGCGGCGGCGCGAAGTCGTCGCGCAGCCACTTGAAGTGCCAGGACACGTCCCAGGACGAGCCGAGCAGCTTGAAGGTCAGCGCGAGCAGCCACATCCGCTGCATGAAGACGGCCAGGCTGCGCGGGGTCGGGCGGCCCGGTGTGCCCCGCGTCCAGTACGTCCGCATGAAACCGGCGATGCGCTGCATGTGCCCTCTCCTCCGCCCCGTGACCCGGTCGGTGACGGCGCCGCCCCTCCTGGCGGAGCGGCGGCGGCACGACTCAGGGTAGGGCGTGCCGGGTGCCGGCGGGTGGGTTGTCCACCGGGGCGTCGCGCCGGTGTCGACCGCCGGAGGGCAGGTGCGCGAGGTCCGCAGGCCGGTGCGGGCGGCGGAGGGTCAGTCCTCGAGCGCGACGAACGCCCGGGCGACGACGCCGCCGTCGGCGTCACGGTCCACCGAGACCACGTGACCACCGGAGGAGCCGACGGCCAGCAGCTGCTCCACCATGTCCTCGCCGGACAGCTCGGCCGGTTCCAGGCCCGCCTCCCGCGAGTCGAAGTCGGCGCGGCCCTGGTGCCCGGCGGCGGTGATCCGCTGCAGCGACCCGGTGGACGCCAGCGACCCGCGGGCGACGCCCAGGATGCCCAGGGCGTCGTCCATCGCCGAGACGAGGGCCTCGCGGTTGCCCTCGCACATGGCGCGGATCAGGTCCGGCCGGGTGCCGGCGACCCGGGTCCCGTCGGCGAACGACGACGCGGCCAGGGCCAGGTCCAGCGGCCCGCCCTCCGCGCCGACCTGCGCCAGGGCCAGCGCCAGCAGGTGCGGCAGGTGCGACACCCGGGCCACCGAACGGTCGTGAGCCTCGGGTTCGGCCGGCACCACGCGGCTGCCCGCCTCGATCGCCAGCGTCGCGACCTCGGCCCACACATCCAGGTCGCTGTCCTCGGTGAGCGTGGTCACCCAGGCGGCGCCGCGGAACAGCTCGGCCGACCCGGCCTCCCAGCCCGAGGACGCGGTGCCGGCCATGGGGTGGCCGCCGATGAACCGGGTGCGCGGTGCCAGCCGCTCGGCCAGCTCCTGCACCGGCGCCTTGACGCTGCCGACGTCGGTGAGCCGGACCGTCGGCGCCATGGCGTTGACCCGCGCCAGCAGCTGCGGGAAGGCGGTCGTCGGGGCGGCCAGCACCACCAGCCCGTCCCGGTCCGCCGCGGTGGACAGCAGGCCGTCGAGCGAGTCGGCCACGGCGACGCCGTCGCGCGCCGCAGCGGCTCTGGTCTCCTCGCTCGGGGACCAGCCGGTGACCGCCCGGTGGCCGGTGGCGGCCCGCACCAGCGAGCCGCCGATCAGTCCGAGGCCGACGACGAACAACGGAGTGGCTTCGCTCACCGGGTCATTCTGCGGCCAGACGGGCGCCGGGGGAGCAGCGGGGGGAATGTCCGGCTCGGCGAGTCGTCGGGAGCGCCACCGTGCGGCCGAGCCGGCGTCCACCGGCCACCCGCCCCGTAGCCCGCGCGGGCCAACCTGCGTAACGTCTTCCCGGTGACCTCAGGTGCGCAGGACTCGGCTGCTGGTACGGGATTCGGCGCCGCTGTCGTGCGCGAGGACGGCACCTGGAGGTGCTCGTTGCTCGCCGACGAGGTGCTCGACGACCTGGACGGCGTCGTGACCGCGCTGCGCCGCGTCGCCTCGACCGGCGCGGTCTTCGGCATGCTCGTCGTGGACGACGAGTTCTTCGTCCTGGTCCGGCCGGTCCCCGGCGGCGCGTCGCTGCTGCTCTCCGACGCCACCGCCGCGCTGGACTACGACCTCGCGGCCGACGTGCTGGACGCCCTGCACGTCGCCGTCCCCGAGGAGGACGAGATCGACGACGAGCCGTGGCCGGAGGGCGACCTGGCGCTGCTCGCCGACCTCGGCGTGCCGGAGCAGGAGATGCAGCTCATCGTCGCCGACGACGAGCTCTACCCGGACGAGCAGCTGGCGCTGATCGCGCAGCGCTGCGGGTTCGCCGACCAGTTCTCGGCCCTGCTGGAGAAGGTCTGACCGGCTGGCCGGCCCGGCCGCGCGACGAGGCCCTGGTGCGCGCCGCGCTCGCGGCCGCCCGGTCTGACGCTGCGAGCGACGACGTCCCGATCGGTGCGGTCGTCGCCGGTCCCGACGGCTCGGTGCTGGCCACCGCGGCCAACGCCCGTGAGCGGCTGGGCGACCCCACCGCGCACGCCGAGATCCTGGCGCTGCGCGAGGCGGCGGCCCGGTCCGGCTCGCCAAACCTCTCGGGCTGCGTGCTGGCGGTGACGGTGGAGCCGTGCACGATGTGCGCCGGCGCCCTGGTGCTGGCCAGGATCGAGCGGGTCGTCTTCGGCTGCTGGGAGCCCAAGACCGGCGCGGCCGGGTCGCTGTGGGACGTGCTGCGCGACCGGCGGCTGACCCACCGGGTCCAGGTCACCGGCGGGGTGCTGGCCCAGGAGTGCGCGGCCGTGCTCGTCGACTTCTTCGCGGCCCGCCGCTGACCCTGTCGCTGACCCTGGCACAGGCCTGACGCACGCCGTGCGGGTCGGGGACCGGGTCGCCCGGAACAGCCCGCTCGCGCCGGACGTTCGCCGGGACATGGAACTCGGCATCTACACCTTTGGCGACATCCATCCCGACCCGGTGACCGGCGCCCGGGTGTCCCCGGCGCAGCGGCTCGCCGACGTGCTGGAACGGATCCGGCTGGCCGAGGCCGTGGGTCTGGACCACTTCGGCATCGGCGAGCACCACCGGCGCGACTACTCGATCTCCGCGCCGGCCACAGTGCTGGCGGCGGCCGCCGCCCAGACCGAGCGGATCCGCCTGGGCAGCGCGGTCACCGTGCTGTCCACCGAGGACCCGGTGCGGGTGTACCAGCAGTTCGCCACCATCGACCTGCTCTCCCGCGGCCGGGTCGAGCTGATGGCCGGTCGGGGCTCGTTCATCGAGTCCTACCCGTTGTTCGGCGCGGAGCTGTCGGACTACGACGACCTGTACGACGAGAAGGTGCAGCTGCTGCTGCAGATCGACGACGGCAACCCGGTCACCTGGTCCGGCCGCTTCCGGCCGCCGCTGCAGGACGCGGAGATCCTGCCCCGTCCCTACGACAAGCCGGGGCTGGGCGAACACCTGGACATCTGGGTGGCGACCGGCGGCAACCCCGAGTCCTCGATCCGTGCCGGCCTGCTGGGCCTGCCGGTCAACTACGCGATCATCGGCGGCCAGCCGGCCCGGTTCGCGCCGCTGGTGGACCTGTACCGGCGGGCGGCCGAGCAGAGCAACCGGCCGCGGCCCAGGACCGGCGTCGCGGTCTCCACCATGGGCTTCGTCGCGGACCGCGGGGCGGCCGACTTCTGGTTTCCGTACTGGCTGGAGTCGCTGCGGACCATCGCCCGCGAGCGCGGCTTCACGCCGCCGGACCGCCGGTCGTTCGACGCCCAGGCGGCTCCGGGCGGGGCCTACTTCGTCGGCAACCCGGAGCAGGTGGCCGAGCGGATCGTCGCCCTGCACCGGGTTCTCGGGCACCAGCGGCAGATCTTCCAGACCGACCTGTCCAGCGTCCCGCAGCGGGAGTCGCTGCGGACCATCGAGCTGCTGGGCACCGAGGTCGCCCCGCTGGTCCGCCGGGAACTCGGGACGGACGCGGCGCCGGCCCTCGACACGCCCGCCGAGGTGTCCGGCGGCTGACGCCGGCGGCACCCGGGATGCCCGTCGGCCGGTCGGGGCAGGGCACCGGTTCGGGTAGAGTCCTCGCCGGTAGCGTGTCCGAGCGGCCTAAGGAGCACGCCTCGAAAGCGTGTGAGCGTGAAAGCGTTCCGTGGGTTCAAATCCCACCGCTACCGCCGTGCAGCTGCGCAAACGCCGGGAGCCCTCGCGAGGGGGCCCCGGCGTTCGTCATCCCAGGCTTAGTTGCAGTCTCGGTTCAAGCTCTGCGAGCAACCGGATGCAGGCTTCACCAGTGCCGCAGCACGTCCAGTCGCTCGAGAAGCGACGGATGACCGAGCGGTGGCGGCGCTACGGTCCAACCCAGCTCTTGGAGGCTTCTCGCGGCCTCGGACGGCAGGTCACGGACGGGCCGATCCGAGCTGACGTCGACGCCACTGTTCGCGACCTCGTTGCAGCGCGGCCTCCCAGCCGGGGTTGCTGTCGACGCCGCAGTTCGTGATCAAGAACTGGAGGACATCCTCGAGGCACGGTCGGAAGCGCTCGCCGCCGACGGGAAGATGGAGACTCGAGATGTCGTGCGGCCGGGGAACTTTTTGAGGATCATGTTCGTGAGCTCGCGCGAGCAGGTGCGAGGGGGCGCCGCGCTCGGCGTGAACCTGCCAGTGCGCGATCGGAGTGACCCTCATGTCCGCTCGGTACTCGTACCGGAAGAGCGGCCGTCTATCGAGCACCGAGTGGACGATGACGTCGCTTCTCACCGTCTTGAGGTGTCGCCGAGTCCGGTCATGGTCCAAGAACATGGTCACGCCGAGATCAGCCAGGTGATCCCCTCGGACGTGCAGAGCCACTCGGCCACCACGAGGCGCCACGATGTACCGGTGGTCGGGATCCGACCGGGTCGACTCGACAGTGCATCGATCAGGCAGCGTGTCGTTCAGGAGCCCTTGAAGTTCAGCTGCAAAGGCAACGGCACGATCTTCAGGAGTGGTCAGACCAACTCCTCGCCGAGGAGAAACGAGATCTGCTCCAGCTCCTCCCGAGCATCCCACTCGTCACTCGAGATGGGACGGAGATCGTTCAGCCTGCTGACGTCGTCGTTCTCGATGCCAAGCTCGGCGAGGACCTGCTTGCGACGTTGCAACAGCTCCTCCCGCGTGACCGTCCTGACTGGAGTGCCCACTGAACTTCCCTTCCGTCGGGTTTCCAGCAGAGCAGAGACCACCGACAGTCTGCCTCGCCGGCGTTTCCGACGGGATCGGGTCGTCGACGACACACGCTCAGCCGCGCTGTCGAGCACTGCTCATGAGTTGTTAGCCCAGATCAGGCGGCCGCCCCGTCCATCAATGTCCTGTTGGAGCGGATGTGCACCGTCACATGCTGGTACCTCGCCGCCATCGCGCTGTGCGACCACCCCATGATCCCCATGACCGCCCGCTCAGGCACGCCCAGGACCAGCAGCACCGTCGCGGCGGTGTGGCCGGCGTCGTGGAGGCGAGCGTCGCGAACGCCGGCGGCGTTCAGGAGGCGCTTCCACTCGGTGTAGTCGGTGCGCGGGTTGATCGGGGCGCCGATGGGCGTGGCGAACAGCCAGTCCCCGTCCGTCCAGAGCTGGGCGGCGACCTGGCGCTCGCGGTCCTGCGCCTCGCGGTGCTGTCGCAGCAGCGCTACCAACTGGTCCGGAGACCGACCGGGCGGCGGCCGGCGCGGGACCGGGTCTCCGCCGTCTGGCCGCTCGATGACCCTGCGGGTACTGGCCGCACTATCTCCGGCCGCGGATGCCGATGCAGTCGAGCCGCAACCGCGCCCGCAGTCGTGCACGGCCGACGACCAGCGTGCCGAGAGGTCGAACCTCGCCGGTCACCGCCCGGTCGGGCGGACCCCGCCGGGATTCGCGTCGGCGCCTGTCGAGGGCGAGAACGGCTGCGCAGCAGCGACTGTCGCCGCGACGTCGGCGGGCGCAGGGTCCTCGTCCGCGGTGGCGCCCCCGGGCGGGCCGATCGCGGCGGCGAGCAGCCCGGCGTTCGGCATCCGCACCTCGCCGCGATCCGTGGTGATCGTCGTGTACATCAACCCGGACACGGTCACCACGCCTTCGAACGGGCCACCCATCGCGCCGGTGTGCACGGTGATCCGCTGGCCGGGGACGTACGGCCGGGAGAAGAGCAGCACCAGCCCGGCGAAGAAGTTGCCCAGGGTCTGCTGCGCGGCGATGCCGATGACCACACCGGTCACCGCCCCGCCGACCAAGAGGTTGCCGACGTCGACCCGCAGCAGGGCGAGCACGCCGAAGGCCACGGTGAGGTACCCGACGATCAGGCAGACGAGCCGGATCGCCGAGCCGGCCGCGATCCCGGCCCGGTCCCGGCTGGCCTCGTCGAGCTCCCGGGCCAGCAGCCGCACGGCCAGCACCGCCGACACCAGGAAGACCGCGGTGATCCCGACGACGATCAGGATGGCCCACCCGGTCGCGACGGTGAACCGCCAGCCGAACAGGCTCATGCCGACCTCGGCGGTGGTCCCGGCCAGGCCGCCGAGTTGCTCGCCCACCACGAAGGCCGCGACGGCCACCACTGCCGCGGGTAGCGCCCGCCGGAGGTTGGGTTTGAGTCGGAGCGGTCCGTTCATGCCTGCCATGCTGACCGAGCGCCGCGGACGGCGACAAACCGCTCGGCCGGTCCCACCGGGACGGGGTGACGAGGGTCATCGCCCGCGGGCAACGGCCGCGGTCGGCCCGCTGTGCGGACGGTGCTCCCGGACCGCGACCGGTGCGGGACCAGTCGCTGAACTCCAATTCGACCCGGCGCGGGTAGCCGGCGCGGACAGGTACTCCGAACGGGTGGAAAACGCAACGAATTTGCTTGAGTGTTGCATGTGTTGACGCGCTGTAGCACACGCCGTCCGATCAGCACAAATGGACCGAGATCGGCCGGTGACCGGCTCGTTATCTCCCCGTTATGTCCGAATCGCCCGACTCGCACTCTCCCGACTCATCCGTAGCGTTTCTGGGGCCGGCACCGTCGTGCCGGTCGGCCCACACGACCCGACCCATCTGCCGAACGCTGCCCGCGGGGTCGGGTGTCACCAGCTACCGAGAGAGAAGGCTAGGGCAGCGGCGGAGGACCCGATCATCGCGGGGCCGCGGACGCGAGAGCGTCGCGGCTTCTTGGGGTGCAGCCGACTCGATCGGCCGGGCGACCACCCCCGCACATCCGACAGGACGTGCGCGCCCGAACCCGACAGCTCACTTCGCAGGCAAGCTCTGGGGACAGAATTCATGTCACGTTACAAGGGACGTCACCGCAAGACCTCCGCCGCGCGCACCATCGTGCTGCGCACCGTCGCGGCGGGTGTCGTCGTCGGGACCCCGACGCTGGCCCTGGCCGGCACCGCCTCCGCCGCGGACGACTCCACCTGGGACTCGGTCGCCCAGTGCGAGTCCTCCAACGACTGGAGCATCAACACCGGCAACGGCTACTACGGCGGCCTGCAGTTCTCGCAGTCGACGTGGGAGGCCTACGGCGGCACGCAGTACGCCCCGCGCGCGGACCTGGCCACCAAGGACCAGCAGATCGCCATCGCGGAGAAGACCCTGGCCGGCCAGGGTTGGGGGGCCTGGGCGTGCGCGTCGATCGTCGGCGCCAGCGGCAGCCCGGAGGAGCGCAGCGTCTCGAGCGACTCCGGCTCGGACGAGAGCAGCTCGGACCAGAGCAGCTCGGACGACTCCGACAGCTACAGCTCGGACGAGGCCACCTCCGACGACTCCAGCAGCTCGGACGAGTCGGACAGCTCCACCTCGGACGAGGCGACCGTGGACGACTCGAGCAGCTCGGACGAGGCCGACACCACGTCGACCGAGGACAGCAGCTCCGACGAGGCCACCACGAGCTCGTCGTCGGCCGGTGAGTACACCGTCAAGAGCGGCGACACGCTGTTCAAGATCGCCAACGCGCACGGTGTCGCCGGTGGCTGGCAGGCGCTGTACAACGCCAACCGCGACATCATCTCCGACCCGGATCTGATCTACCCGGGCCAGCAGATCAGCCTCGGCTGATCGTCGGGCCGCAGCGCGGCCCCTGCCACACCACCGGATGCCCGGCGACCCCACGGTCGCCGGGCATCCGGCTTTTCCGGGTGTCCCCGCGCCGTCGCGACCCGCACCGCCGCCCGCGCAGCGGAGTGAGGTACATCTCACCGTTGTCACTGTGTGTTCGCGCCGGTATCCTGGGACAAAACATGTCGCGGGTGGCGCGCAGCGCAGTCGCCGTTCATCGGGGTCCGAACGAATCCGGCCGGGATCGCGGCCGGACCGCCCGTGTGCCCCGCCGCCGGCCGTCTCGCCGCCCGATCCGCTCATCACGGGACGGGGCCCATGAGCATTCTCGACGCATCGGTACGCGCGGTCATCCAGTGGACGGACTCCGCGCAGATGGACTGGCCGGAGTTCTCCGGTGCCGACGGCCTGAACACCAGGGACGACGGCGCGGTGTTCGTCCTGGACGCGACGGGCGTCCAGCTGGGGTACCGGCCGTTGATCTCGCCCGGCACGCTCGGCGCGGACCTGACCCTGCAGACCATGGGCTGGCGCCGCAGCGGCGAGTGGCGGGCGGACGTGTTCGGCCGCCTGGTGGCGGCGTTGGAGCCGGTGGCCCGGGTGGTCCCGGCGCTGCCGATGGTGCCGCCGCAGAGCCAGCGGCGCAGCTGGTCGGAGCCCGCTTCCGTCCCGGCCTGACCGGTCGGGACCCCTCGGCTCCGTCGGCCCGGCCGTCTCGGCCCGACCCCTCGGCGCCGGCCGTCCGGGCGTGACCGGGGGCACCGGCCGCCGCCCGGTCCGGCAGGCGCACGCCTGAACCCTGCCCCCTGGACCCTGCACCCGGCTTCCCCTGTGGACGGTCGCGGTCCGGCGGGGATGGGGGACCCGCCGGCGCCGCGCCGTGAGGACGACTCTGCGGTCGGCGGCTGTGCGGACGCCCAGCAACCACTGGGTCCGGCCTGGGACAGGCGGCACTCCGCGGCGCCGGCGGATGTTTGGATGACCGGGTGCCGTCCCGGTTCCGCGTCCTCACCCCGCTCCCCGGACGGCACGGTCGCACCGGCGTCCTGACCACGCCCCACGGCGACGTCCGCACTCCCGCGTTCGTCGCCGTCGGCACCAAGGCCACGGTGAAAGCGGTCCTGCCGGAATCGGTCTCGGCGCTCGGAGCGCAGGCCGTGCTGGCCAACGCCTACCACCTGTACCTGCAGCCCGGACCCGACATCGTGCAGCAGGCGGGCGGTCTCGGCCGGTTCATGAACTGGTCGGGGCCGACGTTCACCGACAGCGGCGGGTTCCAGGTCCTCTCGCTCGGTGCCGGTTTCAAGAAGGTGCTGGCGATGGACGTCGAGGGCCGCCGGTCGGACGAGGTCATCGCCGCCGGCAGGACCCGGCTCGCGCACGTCGACGACGACGGGGTGACCTTCCGCTCGCACCTGGACGGCTCGGTGCACCGGTTCACCCCGGAGTCGTCGATGCAGATTCAGCACCGGCTGGGTGCCGACGTGATCTTCGCCTTCGACGAGTGCACCACCCTGCTGAACACCCGCGAGTACCAGGAACGGTCGGTCGAGCGCACCCGCCGCTGGGCCCGCCGGTGCCTGGACGAGCACCGGGCGCTCGCCGCGGCGGATCCGCAGGCCCCTGAGCAGCAGCTGTTCGGCGTCGTGCAGGGCGCCCAGTACGAGGACCTGCGGCGGGACGCCGTGCGCGGCCTGCTCCGGCTCGCCGAGGACGGTCCCGGATTCGACGGCATGGGCATCGGCGGCGCCCTGGAGAAGCGCAACCTGGGCACCATCGTCCGCTGGTGCTGCGAGGAGCTGCCCGAGGACATGCCGCGGCACCTGCTGGGCATCTCCGAGCCCGACGACGTCTTCGCGGCCGTCGAGAACGGCGCGGACACCTTCGACTGCGTGTCCCCGTCCCGCGTCGCCCGCAACGGGGCGATCTACTCGCCGGACGGCCGGTTCAACCTGGTTGCCGCCCGGTTCCGGGCGGACCTGTCACCGCTGGTGCCCGACTGCCCGTGCTACACCTGCACGCATTACAGCCGCGCGTACCTGCACCACCTGTTCAAGGCCAAGGAGATGCTCTCCGCCACGCTGGCCACCATCCACAACGAGCACTTCGTCGTGCAGCTGGTGGACGGCATCCGCCGCGCCATCGACGACGGCGGCTACGAACGGTTCAGGGACGCGACGCTCGCGCGGTACTACGCGGCGGCGCGGTAGCCGCCAGAGCCGCCGCGTAGCTGGGCTCGCGCTTCTTGATCCAGGCGATGACCGGGTAGGTGACAGGCAGCAGCACGATCTCCAGCCCGGTCTTGTACGCGAAGCCCAACGCGGTGTAGTTGGCCAGGTCGCCGGCCGTGGAGATGCCGATGGCCGGCCCGGCGAGCAGGCAGAACACCAGGGTGTCGCCGAACTCCCCGACGACGGTGGAGCCGATCAGCCTGGCCCACAGGTGACGCTCCCGGGTGCGTCGCTTGAGCCGGACGAGCACGAAGGAGTTGAGGAACTCGCCGATCAGATAGCCGCAGACGCTGGCCAGCAGGATCCGCGGGACGACCCCGAGCACGGCGTCGAAGGCAGCCTGGTTGGTGTAGCCGGGCGCCGCCGGGGAGATGCTGACCAGCCAGAACGACAGCGAGGCGAGCAGCGAGACGGCGAAGCCGGTGAGGATGGCCCGGCGCGTGGCGCGGAAGCCGTAGACCTCGGCCAGCACGTCCCCGAGCACGTAGGTCAACGGGAACAGGAAGGCCCCGCCGTCGGTGAGGAACGGCCCGAACTGGATGCCCTTGGTGGCGCCGATGTTCGACAGCAGCAGCAGCGAGCAGAACAGCGTGACGACCACCGGGTAGATCCCCGTCCCGGTGGATGCCCAGGCGACGCCGTCGCCCCGCCGTCCCGCCGCACCACCGGTGCCGTCCGTGTCCCGCACGCGGGACATCATGCCTGCCCCGGGCCGGCTCCCAGGACGTCGGCGGTGACCACCCACGGCCGGGCCGGCAGGGCGGCCGGGTCGAACCGGGCGAGCAGGCCGGCGGAGGTCACCGGCTCGCCCGGCGCGGCCAGTCCGAGCGAGGCGGCCAGCACCCCGAGGACGGCCGGCGGGCCCACGCCGCGCACTGCCAGGTCGGCGAGGGTGACGGCGCCATCGCGCTTGGCCAGCCGCGCCCCGTGCGGGTTGACGGCGAGCGGCACGTGCGCGTAGCCGACCTCGGGCAGGCCGAGCAGCCGGGCCAGGTAGGCCTGCCGCGGGCTCGATGACAGGAGGTCGTCACCGCGCACCACCTGGTCGACGCCCTGGTCGGCATCGTCGACGACCACGGCCAGGTTGTAGGCGGCGGTGCCGTCGCCGCGCCGCAGCACCAGGTCGTCCACCGGTCCGGTGTGGTCACCGGCCACGAGGTCGTGCACGGTCCAGGTCTCCACCCCGGCGCGCAGCCGCAGCGCGGCCGGCCGGCCCGCCGCCCGCCGGGCCGCCCGCTGCTCGGGTGTGAGGTCGCGGCAGGTCCCCGGATAGGCGCCCGGCGGTCCGTGCGGCGCCGACGCGGCCTCGGCGATCTCGCGGCGGGAGCAGAAGCACTCGTAGACCAACCCCTGGCCGGCCAGCCGGTCGATGGCCGCGTCGTAGAGCGGCAGCCGGTCGCGCTGCCGCACGACGGGGCCGTCCCACTCGAGTCCGAGGGCCCGCAGGTCGGCCAGCTGGCGGTCGGCCGAGCCCGCCCGGGCACGGTCCAGGTCCTCGATCCGGACCAGGAAGCGGCGGCCGGTCGTCCGCGCGAACAGCCAGGCCAGCAGTGCGGTCCGCAGGTTCCCGACGTGCAGGTCGCCGCTGGGGGTGGGTGCGAAGCGCCCGGCTCCCGGGGCCGGCGGTGTCGCAGGACCGGGCACCGGTCCAGCCTCGCACGCCGGTGGACAGCCCCGGCCGGCTGTCGGTCCGCTGTGCGAGGGTGCGGGGGTGCCTGTTCTCCTGCCACCCGACGCCGACGCTCCTGCCCCGCCGTCCGCCGACGGGCTGCGGTCCCGGGCCGAGTCGGCCCTGCGGCTGCTCGTCGGGTCCGAGTCCGCGACTTTGCACCCGGACCAGTGGACGGCCATCGAGGCCCTGGTGCAGGGCCGGCGGCGGGTGCTGGTGGTGCAGCGCACCGGGTGGGGGAAGTCCGCGGTGTACTTCGTGTCGACGGCGCTGCTCCGCGCCGCCGGCGCGGGCCCGACGGTCATCGTCTCGCCGCTGCTGGCGCTGATGCGCAACCAGATCGCCGCCGCCGAGCGCGCCGGGATCCGGGCCGTCACGGTGAACTCGGCCAACGCCGAGC
The DNA here is from genome assembly GCF_014646215.1 of Nakamurella endophytica. Taxonomy (GTDB): domain Bacteria; phylum Actinomycetota; class Actinomycetes; order Mycobacteriales; family Nakamurellaceae; genus Nakamurella; species Nakamurella endophytica. Next base: position 758,663 of record NZ_BMNA01000001.1, on the reverse strand, counting down.
AGTGGCAGCAGGTGTACGAGCAGGTCCGCGCCGGGGACGTCGACGTGCTGCTGGTCTCGCCCGAGCGGCTGGTCAACCCCGGCTTCCGCGACGAGGTGCTGCCGCAGCTCTCGGCGACCGCCGGCCTGGTGGTGATCGACGAGGCGCACTGCGTCTCGGACTGGGGACACGATTTCCGCCCGGACTACCGCCGGATCCGGACGCTGCTGCAGGACCTGCCGTCCGGGATCCCGGTGCTGGCCACCACCGCCACCGCCAACGCCCGGGTGACCGCGGACGTCGCCGAGCAGCTGCGCGCGCCGGCCCGGCCCGGTGCGGGCGACGGTGCTCCCGACCGGGATCCCGCCGAGCCCGACGACGTGGTGGTGCTCCGCGGGACGCTCGACCGGGAGTCGCTGCGGCTGGCGGTGGTCGACCTGCCCGACCAGGCGAGCCGGCTGGCGTGGCTCGTCGAGCAGCTGCCCGTCCTCGACGGGTCGGGGATCGTCTACTGCCTGACCGTGGCCGCCGTGGAACAGGTGGCGGACCACCTGCGCCGCGCCGGCCCGAAGGTGGCCGCCTACACCGGGCAGACGGACCCGACGGAGCGGCTGCACATCGAGGAGGACCTGCTGGCCAACCGGGTCAAGGCCGTCGTGGCGACCTCGGCGCTCGGGATGGGTTTCGACAAGCCGGACCTGGGCTTCGTCGTCCACCTTGGTGCGCCCCCGTCACCGATCGCGTACTACCAGCAGATCGGCCGCGCCGGTCGCGGGGTCGCCCGCGCCACCGTCGTGCTGCTCCCGGCCCGCGAGGACCAGGACATCTGGCGCTACTTCGGTTCGCTGGCCTTTCCCGCCGAGCAGCATGCCCGCGCCGCGCTGGCCGTGCTGTCCAGGGCGACGAAGCCGCTGTCGGTCGCGTCCCTGGAAACGAGCGTCGACCTGCGCCGGTCCCGGCTGGAGATGATGCTCAAGGTGCTCGACGTGGACGGCGCCGTCCGCCGGGTGGGCGGCGGGTGGGTGACCACCGGGGAGCCGTGGTCGTACGACGGCGACCGGTACGCCAGGGTCGCCGCCGCCCGGGAGGCCGAGCAGCAGGCCATGCTCGACTACGAGGCGACCGAGGGCTGCCGGCTGCGGTTCCTGCGCGAGCAGCTGGACGACGCCGACGCCCGCGACTGCGGCCGGTGCGACAACTGCGGCGGGGTCGAGCTGCCGACCGCGGTGTCGGCGGACACCGTCGCCGCGGCCCGCAACCGGCTGCAGGTCCCCGGGCTGACGGTGGCGCCCCGGGCACAGTGGCCGTCCGCGATGACCGCGCTCGGTGTCGACCTGTCCGGGCGCATCGCCGCCGGCGAGCGGGCGGAGCCGGGGCGGGCGGTGGGCCGGCTGGACGGCCTGGGCTGGGGCAGCGCCCTGCGGTCGCTGTTCCGGACGGCGGTGCCCGGACCGGACCGCGACCCGGACGTCGACCCGGACGTCGGCCGGGGTGCGGCATCGCCGGTGCCGGACGACGGCCCGACCCCGGTGCCCCTGCGGCAGGCGGCGGTCGACGTGCTGCTGGCCTGGCCGGAGGTGCGCCCACCCGGCGGCGGCACCGCCGTCGACGTCGTCGTCGGCACACCGTCGGTGCGGCGGCCGCAGCTGGTCCACCACCTGGCATCCGGCCTGGCCCGCTACCTGGAGGTGCCGTTCCTGGACGTCCTGGAGCTCGCCGAGCGCGGCGCGCCGCCGTCGGGGGTCAACTCCGCCCAGCGGCTGCGGGCGGTCGTCCACCGGTTCCGGGTCACCGACCCCTCGGCCGTGGCCGGCCGCCGCGTGCTGCTCGTGGACGACCGGACCGACACCGGGTGGACGCTCACCGTGGCCGCCCGGGAGCTGCGTCGGGCCGGGGCCGAGGCCGTGTACCCGTTCGTGCTCGGGGTGGGGTGAGGTCCCGCCGTGCCGGAGGGCGGTGCCGGATGGCGGTGTCGGATGGCGGTGTCGGACGGCCGGGGCCGGAGTGCCGGGCGGCCCTATCCGCGGCAGAGGCAGAACGGGTGACCGCTGGGGTCCAGGTACGCGCGGAAGCCGCCGCCCGATCCCTGCACCCCGGTCGGCCGGGCGCCGAGCTCCAGGATCTGCGGCTCGGCCGCGTCGATGTCCGGCACGGTCAGGTCGAGGTGCACCTGTTGCGGGACGGCCGGGTCCGGCCAGGTCGGCGGCACCAGATCGGGCGCCAGCTGGAAGGCCAACCCGGTCGGCGAGTCCGCCGACGGGCGGATGGTGACCCAGTCGTCCGACCGGTCGGTGACGGTCCAGCCCAGCAGCGCGCAGTAGAACTCGGCGAGCCGCTGCGGCTCCGGGGTGTCCAGGACCGTGAGGTCCATCGTGGCGATCGCCATGGCGACTCCTGTGTCGGGACGGGGACTGTCCCTGCACTGTGGCAGACACCACCGACAACGACCCCCGCCGAGCGCGCCGGCGACCGCCGGGCGACGGGCGGCGCGATGACCGTCGGGGCGCGACCGGAGCCCACCCGACGGTGCCGCGGTCACCGGCGGCGCGGTCAGACCGTGGCGCCCTGCACGGGGCTCGACCCCGCCGACCGCTCGGCGTCCTCACCGGCCGCCGCCAGCAGCTCCGACCAGATCCGGCCGTCACCGGGGTAGCGCGCGACGCCCACCTCGACGGACACCGGGTGGGCGCCATAGGGATGCTCGACCGGCACGGCGAACGCGGCCTCCACCGTGCCCGCCGCCGGCGGCTCCGCGGGCAGTGCGGCCAGGAACCGCTCGTCGTCGATCCGGGCCAGGAAGGTGCCCGGCGGCAACGCGTCCTGCAGGCGCTCGGCCGCCGCGGCCACCACCGCCCGCCCGACGGTCTCCGGGTCGTCGGCCAGGTACGCGGCCGCGGACGGCGTCAGCAGCCGCACCAGCACGACGGAGAACGCCGGGAGCTCCTCGTCCAGCCACTCCTGCAGCTGGCGGTGCGCGGCGGCCCGGTTCGGCAGGTCCGTCGCGGCGTCGCGATAGGCCAGCCGCTCCAGCTGCAGGTCCCGTTCCACCCGCTCGGTGACGTCCATCTGGTAGCCGATGTAATGGGTCAGCCGGCCGCTCGCGGTGCGCACCGCGGACATGTGCAGCTCGTTCCAGAACGCGGTGCCGTCCCGGCGGTAGTTGCGCAGCAGGGTCAGGATCTCCTGACCGTTGTCGACGGCCTGCCGGATGGCCGCCACCTGGTCCGGGTCGGTGTCCGCGCCCTGCAGGAACCGGCAGTTGCGCCCGAGGATCTCTGCCGCGGAGTAGCCGGTGAGCCGCTCGAACGCCGGGTTGACGTAGACCAGCGGCTGGTCGGGCTGGGTGAAGTCGGCGATGGTGATGCTGACGCCGGCGGCCGCCACCGCGCGGACCAGCGTCCGGGGGAGCAGCGCGTCCGAGATCCGGGCGGACACCGGCAGGTCGTCCGGGACTGCCGGGTTCGAGATCCAGCCGTCGACGCGGGCCTCGGGTACGGTGCTCCGCCGCTGGGCCAGCCGGTCCAGCACCTTGGTCATCCGCAGCCGCGGCGACGTGCCGTCGACGTCCGCGGCCGCCATCCGGTCCACCACCGTCCGGCTGACGTCCCGCACCTTGATGTTGCTGAAGGACGAGTGCCAGCGCAGCAGGTCGAACGCCTGCTGGTCGTCCAGGTCCAGGGTCGCCATCAACATGCCCTTGGCCTGGTCGATGATCGAGCGGCTCTGCGCCGACCGTTCGACGGCCTCGTGCAGCTGCTGCGAGTAGGTGTCCCGCAACGGCTCGGTGACGTCGGTCAGTACGCCCAGCAGCACGGTGGCGCCGTCCGCACGGTCGGCCCGCATGACGGTGTGCGCGTTGCGCGTGCGGCCGCGGGTGGTGACCACCCGGTGCCAGACGCTGACCGGGCGGCTGTCCGCCAGGGCGTCGGCGACGGCCCGGTCCCACTCGCCGCGGTCGTCCGGGTGCACGTGCCGGGCCAGCATCGCAGGGGTGGGCACGACATCGCCCGGTTCCAGGCCGAGCAGGGCGAACAACTCGTCGGACCAGTGCATACGGGCGTGCCGCGCATCGTGCCGGAAGGAGGCGGAGATCAGGCGATCGGTGCGATGGTCCACGGAGCCGATCGGGGCGCGCCCGTCGTCCCCGGCGGTGCGGGCGGTCATTAGTTCACCTCATCACGCGCACGCACGCCGGATCAAGACGCTCGCACCACCCCTAGGGGTGGTAGTCCGTGCCGAACGGGTCGGTCCCGGTCGGTGCCGGTCGGTCCCGATCAGTGCCGCTCAGTGCCGGTCGGTGGCGACCGGGCCGGCCGGGACGGCCTTGTCCACCGGGTCACGCAGCGGCAGCACCAGCACCAGACCGACGGCCAGCACCAGCAGGATCCCGACGATGCCGGCGCGGTCGGCCGCGAACACGCCGGCGAAGAGCGCGAACAGCAGCGGCGACAGGAACGACACGGCCCGGCCGGTGGTTGCGTAGAGGCCGAACAGCTCGCTCTCCCGGCCGGGCGGCGTCGACCGGGCCAGGTAGGTGCGGGACGCCGACTGGGCCGGCCCGACGAACAGCGTCAGCAGCAACCCGAACACCCAGAACGCCGCGGGACCGGACAGGAAGAGCAGCACGGTGCCGGAGACCAGCAGCCCGACCAGCGAGCCGACGATCACCCGGCGGGGACCGAACCGGTCGTCCAGGAAGCCGGCACCGACCGCCCCGAGGGCGGCGGTGACGTTGGCCGCCACACCGAAGATGAGCACCTGGTCGGCGGCGATGCCGTAGACCGTGCCGGCCAGGATGGCGCCGAAGTGGAAGACGCCGGCCAGCCCGTCCCGGAACACCGCGCTGGCGAGGAGGAACACCGCGGCCTGGCGGTCCGTGCGCCACAGCACCGCGATGTCCGCGAACAGCAACCGGTAGGCGGCCAGGATCCCGCGTCGCCGCTGCGCCGGTCCCGGGCGGATCTCCGGCACCGCGAACAGCACCGGCAGGGCGAACAGCCCGAACCAGGCGGCAGCCACCAGCGCGACGACCCGGATGTTGAAGGCGTCCTCGGAGCTGACGCCGAAGAAGCCCTGGACGGCGCCGTCGCCGGAGATGAAGCCGAAGTAGACGAACAGCAGCAGGATGATGCCGCCGAAGTAGCCCATCGACCAGCCGAACCCGGAGACCCGGCCGATCGTCGCCGGCGTCGAGATCTGCCGCAGCATGGCGTTGTAGAACACCGCGCCGATCTCGAAGAACACCGACCCGAGCCCGATGAGGGCGGCGCCCAGGACGAAGTACGACGGCTCGTCGTGCACCCAGAACAGCCCGACGATGCACGCGGTGATCAGGGCCGAGAACACGGCCAGCGACCGCCGGCGGTGGCCGCCGGCGTCGCCCTGCTGCCCGGTGACCGGCGCCAGCACGGCGATCAGCAGGCCGGCGATGCCGACCGAGATGCCGTACCAGGTGCTGGCCGACACCGAGCCCGGTAGGTGCTCGCCCACCGAGGACGTCAGGTACACCGAAAAGACGAAGGTGACGATCACGGTGTTGAAGCCGGACGACCCCCAGTCCCACAGTCCCCAGGCGACGACCTGTCGGCGGGTGGCCGGGCCACCGGGTCCACCCGTGCGGGCGGGGGTGCTCATGGCAGCAGAGTAGGTGCCGGCCGGACCGCGGACCGCACGACGCCGCGGGCCGGCAGGGAGGAGCCGGTCGGAGCACGAACACCGACCGGAGCCGACGGCGCGCCGGTGCGGCCGTGTCGCGGTCAGCTCTCCCGGCGGCCCGGGCGGCGGCGCAGCAACGCCAGCATCACGAAGCCGATCGGAATGATCATCCACGCGGCGAACAGCCGGTAGACGAGCACCGCCGCCGCGGCCGGGGCGTTGGCGGCACCCGCGGCGACGAGCGCGGCGAGCAGCGACGCCTCGATCACCCCGACACCGCCGGGCGTGATCGGGATCTGCCGGATGACCTGGACGCCGAGGTAGATCAGCGCGACGCGGAACAGGTTCAGATCGATCTCGAACGCCAGGCAGCTGGCCCAGAGGCAGGCCAGATCCAGTCCCCAGTTGAGGGCCGAGGTCAGCAGGGCCAGCCGCCAGTCGTGCGGCTCGACCCGCGCAGCCCGGCGACCGGTCAGCAGCACCTGCCGCAGCACGGCCGCGGTCCTCGGGTGGCCCACGCCCCACCGGTCCAGCCGCGGCGTCGCCGGCGGCCGCGGGTCGATCCGCCCCGACCGGCGGCTCAGCCACACCGCCGCTCCGACGATCACCGCCACCACCAGCACACCGAGCACCACCGCGAGGACGGGGTTGTCGCCGCCGAGACTGGCGATCCGGCCGCTGGCCGAGAGCCCGAGGCCGATCAGGTACAGCAGGATGAGCGCCAGCAGGGACAGCACTCCCGAGAGCAGCAGCACCGCGGCCGCCGTGGCCGCACTCGCCCCGTTCTTGCGGTACTGCCGGTAGGAGTAGCCGGCCCCGAGGGCGCTGCCCGCCGGCATGCTCATCGAGATCGCGGTGCTGGAGTAGGTGATCGCGAAGACCCGGGACAGCGGGACCGGGACGCCGAACGCGCGCAGCAGCCGCCGCTGCTGGCGGATCAGCATGCCGATCGAGGCCAGCTGCAGCACGAAGGCGGCGACCACCCATCCCCAGTCGGCCGTGCGGAAGGCCAGCAGGACCTCGTGCGGGGACGGGACCTTGTCGCGGAGCACCGCCACGACGACCACCGCGACGACCACGAGCGCGGCCAGCCGCAGGGCGTGCTGCCACCAGGGCCGGCGGTGGGGGCGCCCGGCGTCGCCCAGCTCCTCCTCGACCTCGCGCTCGACCTCGTCCTCGACCAGGGTGGCTCGGGCCTGGACCTCCGCGTCGGCTCCGGCCGACGTCCGTGTCGCCGCGGCCGGGTTTTCGGGTCCCGACCCCCCGGTCCGGACGGGCCCGGCGCCCCGGGCGGTCCTGCGCGCCCGCGGCCGCCACGGGTGGCTGCCCGCGGCGTCGGGGGCCGCCGGTGCTGGCGCGTCCCGGCCGTCCGGTCCCTGCGCGGGTGCGCCGCCGGCCGGTCCCGTGGCGTCCGCGGTCCCGTGGTCCGCCGCCGTGTTCACCCGCCGGCGCCCGTCACGTCGCCGTCGATGTAGCGCTGCAGGGTCGGCGCCACGGCCGCCACCACCGCCTCGGGCGGCAGGGAGGCCAGCGGCTCGACACCGACCACGTACCTCGCGGTGATCACCCCGAGCACCTGGGAGACGACCAGCGCGCCGCGCAGGGCGGCCTCGTCGTCGGGCACCCGGTAGGTGCGCAGCAGCTTGACCACGACCTGGGAGACGACGAACTCGCGGAGCATCCGGGCGGTCGAGGCGTCGCCCAGCGCCGACCGCACCAGCGCCAGCAGCGCCGGACCGGCCGGCGACTCCCACTGCTCGAGCAGCGTGGACAGCAGCCGTCGACCGAGGTCGGAGATCTCGCCCTGCGCGAGCCGGCGGGCGATGTCGGCCGGGTCGATCGGCGCCTGGACGGCGGCCATGAACAGGGCGTTCTTGGAACCCCAGTAGTGGTGCAGCAGGGCCGTGTCGACGCCGGCGGCGGCGGCGATGCCGCGCATGGTGGCGCCGCCGTACCCGCTCCGGGCGAACTCGCCGGCCGCAGCGTCCAGGATCGCCTGCCGGGTGTCGGGATTGCCCGGCCGGCGTCCGGTCCGGCCGCGCACCGCGGGGTGCTGGCCGACCCGGACCGTGGTCATCTCGTCCGCCTCCGCATCGTGGCCGCTGCGAGGGCCAGTGCCAGGATCACACACCCGGCGAGGATGCAGACGTCCCGCCACAGGCCGGCCGTGTCGGGTCCGGCGGAGCGCTGGATCGCCTGGACGGCGTAGGACAGCGGCAGGGCGTCCGACACCGCGTGCAGGACCGAGGACATCGACTCCCGCGGCACGAACAGCCCGCACAGCAGCAGCTGCGGAATGACGACGACCGGCAGCATCTGCACCGCCTGGAACTCCGTGCGGGAGAAGGCCGACGCGAGCAGCCCCAGCCCGACGCCGAGCAGCGCGGTCAGCTCCGCGACCCCGACCAGCGCTGCGGCCGGACCGGCACCGTCCAGCCCGAACACCGCGAGCGCGACGGTCACCATGCTGCCGGCCTGGACCGACGCCGCCACCGCGAAGGCGAGCGCGTAGCCGGCGATGAGCTCGGCGGGCCGGGTCCGTGTCGTCATCAGCCGCTCGAGGGTGCCGGTGGTGCGCTCGCGCAGCATGGCGATGCTGGTCACCAGGAACATGACGGTGAACGGGAAGACGGCGACCATGATCGGGGCCACCCGGTCGAACGCCCCGGGCTCCTCCTGGAACATCCAGCGCAGCAGGCCGAGCAGCAGCAGCGGCACCAGGACCAGCAGGGCCACGGTGCGGCGGTCGTGCCGCAGCTGGCGCAGCACCCGTCCGGCCGTCGCCGGCACGACGGCGGCGCTCATGACGTGCTCCCGGACGTGGCGCCGACGGGGGTCCGCTGCTGCTGCCGGCGGATCAGGGTCAGGAACGCGCTGTCCATGTCGGTCTCGCCGGCCTGGGCCATCACCGATCCCGGCGTTCCGGACGCCAGCACCCGGCCGTCCCGCACCAGCAGCAGGTCGTCGCACCGCGCCGCCTCGTCCATGACGTGGCTGGACACCAGCACCGTGGCGCCGGCCGCCGCACGGGCGCGGAAGCTGCGCCACAGCTCGTCCCGCAGCACCGGGTCCTGGCCGACCGTCGGTTCGTCCAGCACCAGCAGGTCCGGCCGCCCCACGAGGGCGCACGCCAGGCTGACCCTCGCCCGCTGGCCGCCGGACAGCGCGCCGGCGAGCCGGTCGGCCCACCGTGCCATGCCCACCTCGTCGAGCACCTCGACCACGGCCCCGGGCGCCGCACCCGCCAGGGCGGCGAAGTAGCGGACGTTCTCGGCGACCGTGAGGTCCGCGTACACGGCCGCCGCCTGCGTCAGGTAGCCGATCCGCGATCGCAGCGCGGGGGATCCCGCCGGCAGCCCGAGGACCCGGACCGAGCCTGCGCTCCACCGCTGCACGCCGACGACGACGCGCAGCAGCGTCGTCTTGCCCGCGCCGGACGGCCCGAGCAGCCCGGTCACCCGACCCGCGGCGACCCGGGCCGTGATGCCGTCCAGCGCCGGCGGGCCGTGCCGGTCCCGCCGCACCACCACTGCGTCCACCTCGATGGCGTCCATGGTCGCCCACCCTCCTGCCCCGCAGGGCATGAACTTGTCGGTTGATGAGTTCACTGTCTCGCTCGATGCCCCGGAAGTCAACGCTTGATGAATAACGCTGTCCGCAGTGCTCGAAGGGGGGTCGTTGTGCACGGTCGGGCGGAGACGGGTCCGTCGGGCAGGGGACCGGCGGCAGCGGGCGGGCTGCGGCTGGGCTCGCGGGTCGGCCGCCGCGACGGGCGGTGCCCTAGCCTGGGCGGGTGGCCCGCAGCGTGTACATCGCCTCGCCGGAGGGTGACTCGGGCAAGTCCACGGTGGCGTTGGGCGTGGTGGACCTGCTCACCCGGCGGGTGGGCCGGGTCGGGGTGTTCCGGCCGCTCGCGGCGTCCGCCACGGAGACCGACCTGGTCGTCGAGCTCTTGCTGTCGCACCCGCTGGTCCGGCAGGACTACGCCGACGCCCTCGGCGTCACCTACGAGGCCATGCACCGGGATCCCGACACCGCGCTGGGCGAGATCGTCCGTCGCTTCCGGGAGCTGTCCACCCGGTTCGACGTGCTGGTCGTGCTCGGCAGCGACTACACCGACGTCTCGACGCCCAGCGAGCTCGCGTTCAACGCCCGGGTGGCCGCCAACCTCGGCACCCCGGTGGTGCTGGTGGTGCACGGCCGGTCGCGGACACCGGCGGAGATCCGCACCACGGCGGACGTCGCCCGCATGGAACTCGCCGCGGCGCACGCGCACCCGGTCGCGGTGATCGCCAACCGGGTGGCGGACGCCGACGTCGACGAGGTCCGGCAGGCGCTGGGTGAGGGCAGCACCTGGCCCGTCTCGGTCATCCCGGAGATCCCGCTGCTGTCGGCGCCCACCGTGGGTCGGCTGATGGCGGCCTGCGGCGGCCGGATGATCAGCGGCAACCCGCAGTGGCTGGACCGCGTCGCGCTGGGCTTCGTCGTCGCCGCGATGTCGCTGCCCAACGTGCTGACCCGGCTGCACCCGGACGCCACGGTCATCGCCCCCGGCGACCGGCCGGACCTGCTGCCCGGGCTGGTGCTGGCCCACCAGTCGGGCACCTTCCCGCACCTGTCGGCGATCGTGCTGACGGGCGGGTACCCGCCGCCCGAGTCGGTGACGCGGCTGCTCGACGGCGTCCCGACCGACCTGCCGGTATTGCTGTCCGACCTCGACACCTTCGAGACGGCCACGCTGCTCGCCGGCGTCCGCGGCCGGCTGACCGCGGGTCAGCGGGTCAAGGTCGAGACCGCCCTGCGGGTGTTCGCCGAGTCCGTGGACGGTGCCGCGCTGCTCGAGTCCTTCGACGTCGCCCGGTCCGGCGTGGTCACGCCGTTGATGTTCCAGTACCAGTTGCTGGAACGGGCCCGGGCCGACCGCCGGCACATCGTCCTGCCCGAGGGTGACGACGACCGCATCCTGACCGCCACCGCCACGCTGCTGCGGCTGGGCGTGGCGCGGCTGACCCTGCTCGGCGACGAGACCGCGATCAGGGCACGGGCTTCCGCTCTCGGCATGGACATCTCCGAGGCGGCGGTGGTGTCGCCGGACGATCCCGAGCTGGTGGAGCGGTTCGCCGCCGAGTACACCCGGCTGCGCGCCGCCAAGGGCATGACGCTGCAACGGGCCCGCGAGACCGTGCGCGACGTCTCGTACTTCGGCACCATGATGGTGCACCTCGGGTTGGCCGACGGCATGGTGTCGGGAGCGACGCACACCACGGCGCACACTATCCGGCCGTCCTTCGAGATCATCAAGACGGCACCGGGGACGGCCATCGTGTCGTCGGTGTTCCTGATGTGCCTGACGGACCGGGTGCTGGTCTACGGCGACTGCGCCGTCAACCCCGATCCCACCGCCGAGCAGCTCGCCGACATCGCGGTGTCGTCGGCCGCGACGGCGGCGCGGTTCGGCATCGAGCCGCGGGTCGCCCTGCTGTCCTACTCCACCGGCACGTCCGGCGGCGGCGCGGACGTCGACAAGGTCCGCGCGGCAACCGATCTGGTCAAGCGGGCGCGGCCGGACCTGCTCGTCGAGGGGCCGATCCAGTACGACGCCGCGGTCGACGCCGGGGTGGCCCGGTCGAAGCTGCCGGGGTCGGCCGTCGCCGGGCGGGCGACGGTGCTGATCTTCCCGGACCTGAACACCGGCAACAACACCTACAAGGCCGTGCAGCGCAGTGCCGGGGCGGTGGCCATCGGGCCGGTGCTGCAGGGCCTCAACAAGCCGGTCAACGACCTGTCCAGAGGAGCCCTGGTGGCCGACATCGTGAACACCGTGGCCATCACCGCCATCCAGGCGGCCGAGGCCGCCGGCGCGACCGAAGTCCCCGCCGGCGCGGGCACTGCCGAGGTGGCCCGGTGAGCCGCCCGGTGCTGGTGATCAACTGCGGCTCGTCGTCGATGAAGTACCAGCTGGTGGATCCCGTCGGCGGCGACGCCCTGGCCGCCGGGCTCGTCGAGCGGATCGGCGACGACGACGGCGGCCACGCCCGGCACACCCCTGCCGGCGGCGAGCCGACCGAGTGGTCCGGGCCGGTGCCGGACCACCGCCGGGCCGTCGAGCTCATGCAGGAGCTGTTCGCCCGGTCCGGGCACCCGTTGGACGGCCACGGCCTGGCCGCGGTCGGCCACCGGGTGGTGCACGGCGGCCCGGAGTTCACCGATCCGGTCCTGGTGGACCGCGACGTGCTGCGCCGGATCGCCGACCTGGCCGACCTCGCGCCGCTGCACAACCCGGCGAACGCCGCCGGCATCGAGCAGGCGATGGCCGCGTTCCCGGGCGTGCCGCAGGTGGCCGTGTTCGACACGGCGTTCTTCGCGGACCTGCCCGCCGCGGCCGCCACCTACGCCGTCGACCGCACCGTGGCGCAGCGGTACCGGCTGCGCCGGTACGGGTTCCACGGCACGTCGCACCGGTACGTCTCGGGCCGGGTGGCCGAGTTCCTGGGCCGGGACGCCGGATCCCTGCGCCAGATCGTGCTGCACCTGGGCAACGGCGCCTCCGCCTCCGCCATCCGCGGCGGCAAGCCGGTCGAGACGTCCATGGGCTTCACCCCTCTCGAGGGACTGGTGATGGGGACCCGTAGTGGGGACGTCGATCCCGGGGCCCTGCTGCACCTGCTGCGCGAGGAGGGCATGTCGCCGGCCGAGCTGGACACGCTGCTCAACCGGCGATCCGGCCTGCTCGGCCTTGCCGGGGTCAGCGACGTCCGGGACCTCACCCGGCGGGTGCAGGACGGCGATCCGGACGCGGACCTGGCCATGGACGTGTACTGCCACCGGATCCGCAAGTACGTGGGCGCCTACCTGGCGGTGCTCGGCGGACTGGACGCGCTGACCTTCACCGCCGGGGTCGGCGAGAACGCCGCGGAGATCCGGGCAAGGGTCACGCACGGCCTGTCCGGGCTGGGCATCGAGGTCGACCCGGCCCGCAACGGTGCCACCTCCCGCGAGGCACGGCGGATCTCGCCCGACGGGACCGCGGTGGCGGTGCTGGTGGTACCGACCGACGAGGAGCTGGCGATCGCCCGGGATGCCGCGGCTCTGGTCGGCGGCCAGCCCGCGCGCTGAGCCCTGTGGCCGCGGCGGCCGGTTCGCCGGCGGTGGCGGCACGGACTGGTGATTCCGTGCAGTCCGCGCCCCGGTGTGCGGTGCCACTGTCGTCCGGACCGAACACGGATCGTGGGCCGAGGAGACAGACGTGGACGCGCCGACCTGGACACCGTCGGGAGTGCGGTTGCGGGCCGCGCGCCGCAACCCTGGGACGACGGACTGGCTGTTCCTGCCGGGCGGGCCGGGCATCGGCTCGGAGAGCCTGGCCGAGCTGGTGGACGTCGTCGACGTCCCCGGCACCAGCTGGCTCGTCGATCTGCCCGGCGACGGCTCGAACGTCGACGCGCCCGGCGCTCCACCGGACCCGTACGCCCTGTGGCCGGGCGTCTTCCGGGAGGAGGTCGACGCGGTGCGCGAGCCCGTGTGCGTCGGTCACTCCACGGGCGGCGAGTACCTGCTGTCCGTGCCGTCGCTGGAGCGATCCATCCGCGGTCTCGCCCTCGTCGACACCGCCCCCGACGCCCGGTGGATGCCGGTGTACGAGGCCATGACCCGGGCCGCCCCCCTGCCGGGGGTCACCGCAGCGGCGGAGCGGTACGTCGAGGACCCCTCCGACGCCCGGCTCGCCCGGGTGGCGGTCGAGTCGGCGCCGTGGAACTTCACCGCGGCCGGCCTGGAGGCCGGTCGTGCGCTGCTGGGCCGGATGCCCTACAACCGGCGTGCCGTCGACTGGTCCGACCGGCATTTCGACCGCACCTACACCGCCGCCTGGTGGCCCGCGTCGCTGCCGACGCTGGTCCTCGGCGGGGGAGCGGACCGGATCGTCACCCAGACCCTGTGGACGACGAGCGTTTCCACGGGGATCACGTGCTGCACCGGACCGTCCCCGGAGCCGGGCACTGGCCGTGGATCGACCGTCCCTCGGCCGTCCGCGAGGCGTTCGCCGAGCTGACCGACCGCATCCTGCGGGGCGGCGGGCTCCCGCGCCGGTGACCCCGGCACCGCGGGCCGCGGGATCAGTCGGGGCCCAGGACCGTGGACTGCGCCGCGGCGGCGCGGTCGTCCGGCGGATCGGCAAGCGTCGCCTGGTCGCCCGGGCCCGCGGACGGGTCGTCCGCCCGGACGGGATCGTCCGGCCCGGAGGCCTCCACGTCGTCGAAGTCAGGGTTGTCGGCCGGATCAGCGGTCATGACGGTCCTCTCGTCGTAGTGGCGTGTTCCCCCAGCAGTTCCCGGCGGTCGGCGGGACAGTCGGCGGAACGAGCGGTGGCCCGCCTTCCCGGAGGGAGGCGGGCCACCGCAGGAGCGCCGGTCGCCCGGCGAACCCTCTCGGGTCAGGCGCGGACGCCGAGCGCCCGCGTCATGGTGCAGAACAGCGCGGTCTGGTCCGTGACCCCCAGCACGTTGGCGGCCTGGGGTCCCTTGGCGGCGATCCGCACCTGGGTGCCGGTGTGCTGCTGCGAGCCGGACACGGCCGTGGCGTAGCTGATGGTCATCTCGGCGTCGTCGGCGGTGATCACCGACGCGGTGACGCCCGCGGTGGTGCTGCCGGCCTCGACGATCTGGCTGGTGTGCCCGTGGTCCGCGGTCACCACGACGAGGGTGTCCGGGTTGCGCTTCTGGTACGACAGCGCCACCGCCACGGCCTTGTCGAACTCCAGGGTCTCGCCGATCTGGCCGCACGGGTTGGCCGCGTGGTCCTGCTTGTCGATCGAGGCTCCCTCGATCTGCAGGAAGAAGCCCTTGCTGCGGCCGCGGGACTGCTTGTCCAGGGTCGAGATCGCCATCGTGGCCATCGAGGACAGGTGCGGCTGGGCCTTGTCCCGGGCGGTGTTCACCGCGCACCGGGCCGGGGCGGTCCCGGTGCGGGTCGGCGTCGGGCCCACCAGCTCCAGGTCGAGATTGCCGGGAGCGAAGGTGCCGAGCACCGGCCGGTAAGGGTTGACCCGGCTCAGCTGGCCGGCGTCGGTGACCACCTGGTACCCCGCGGCCCTGGCCTGGTCCAGCACCGTCCGCCCGGCGAAGCGGCCGGCGGTCACGGTCTCCTGGAAGTACTGGCGACCGCCGCCGAGCAGCACGTCCGGGCGGGTCTGCACGAGCTGCTCGGAGATCGAGCCGGCGCCGCCGTTCTCCTTGGCGTTGGCCGGGCACAGCTCGGAGGTGGCCGACGGGCCTTTGCAGTCCCGGTCGACGACGTGGGCACCGAGCACCGCGGGCGTCGCGTCCTGCAGCTCGGCGGTGGTGACGTCGCCGGTGCGGTAGCCGGCGCGCTTGGCCAGCTCCAGCACGGTGGCCACCGAGCGGCCGTCGGGCAGCACACTGATCGCGCCGTTGTAGGTCTTGTGCCCGGTCGCCCAACCGGTTCCGGACGCGGCGGAGTCGGTGACGTAGTCGGGCTTGGATGGGCGGTCACGCTGCACGGAGTAGGTCGTGTAGGCGCCGGTCAGCGGCAGGGTGTCCATGGCCAGCCGGCCGGCGGCACCCTTGCCGTAGTTCCGCGCGATGGTGATCTCCGAGTCGCCCATGCCGTCACCGATCAACAGGATGACGTTGCGCGCCGTGCCGCCGATGACCGCGGCCCGTGCCGCGTTGGTCCGGTCGCTGTGCGACGACGCCGTCACCGCGACCGCCACGCCGCTGCCGCCCAGCACCAGCGTCGCCGCCGCGACGACGCCGATCCGGCGGATCATCCGTGTTCTCTGGGTCATCTCACTCCTCGCCACCGGCCCCGCCCGGGTGGTCCCGAGCGCCCAGGGGCCACGGAGGAGTGAACGGGCCGCTGGTGTACCGGGCGCGGGCACCGGGTGAACACAGGGCGGGGCTCAGGTAAGGAGCGCGTAAAGCCTGCGGCGGGTCGACGGTCCCGGGCGCGGGTGACGCCGCTCAGCCGAATCGGGCCGGGAACCCGCCGGTGGCGACGGGCGACCACCGGTCCGGGGTGACCCGGATCAGGCACTTGCCCTGGTCGACCATCGCCTGCCGGTACTCGGCCCAGTCGGGGTGCTCGCCGGAGACGGCGCGGAAGTAGTCGACCAGCGGTTCGACCGCGTCCGGCAGGTCGACCACCTCGGCGGCGCCGTCGACCTGCACCCAGGCGCCGCCGAAGTCGTCGGACAGCACCAGCACCGACGCCCGACCGGTGCGCCGGACGTTGACCGACTTGGCGCGCTCCGGGTAGCTGGCCACCACGACCCGACCCTCGGCGTCGATGCCGGCGGTCACCGGCGACGCCTGGACGCTGCCGTCCCGGCGCGTCGTCAGGAGCACCATGTGGTGACGCGGCCGGGCGAAGTCCAGCAGACCCGCCCGGTCGACCGTCGTGGTGGTGGCGATGGTCCTCGGCATGGTCCTCCTGTCGCGGGTGTCCGGCCACCCTACGCAGGCGGAATCCCCGGACCCGCTCCGGCGTTGCCGCTGTCAGACGGCGCCGCTCCGGGCGCCGCCCACGAGGTGACCGACGGACGAGCGGAGGACCGGCGATGGCGACAGCGACCTGGAACGGCACGGTGATCGCGCAGAGCGACGACACCGTCGTCGTGGAGGGCAACCACTACTTCCCGCGGGAGTCCATCGCCCAGGGCGTGACCTTGGCGGCGAGTGACACCCACACCGTCTGCCCGTGGAAGGGCACGGCGTCCTATTACACGGTCGAGGTCGGCGGCGCCGCGAACCCGGACGCCGCCTGGTACTACCCCGAGCCCAAGCCGGCCGCGCAGGAGATCACCGACCGGATCGCGTTCTGGCACGGGGTCACCGTCACCGACTGACGTCGATAGGCTGCCGGCGTGCCCCGCGAACCGCTGAGCCGCCGGCAGGCCTCGACCGACCGCCTGCTCGCGGCGGTGATCTACGTGGTGTCCGGGCTGTTCGTCGGTGTGGCGGTCGGCATCGCCACCGGCAGCGGCTGGCTGTGGACCGGGATCGGGCTCGTCGTCGGCGTCGCGGTGGCGGCGTTCATGGACCGGCGGGGTCGGCGCCCGACGGGCTGAGCCCGTCCTCGGTCGACGCGTCCGGGTGCAGCGAGAGCAGTGCGCGCCCCGTCGCCGGGTCGAACGGCACCGACTCGTGGTCGTGCACGATCCGCCAGCGACCGTCGACGCGGCGGCAGCCCAGCGTCGCCCGTACCCACATGTCGACCTCGTCGCCACCGCGCAGCCGGCCGCCGACGTGGTACAGGAACGAGCAGAAGCCGACGTCCGCGTCCGCGGTGACCTCGACGTCCCGGACCGAGTAGTCGATCGGCCCGTCGTAGCCGTCGAACCACTCCTGCAGGTGCCGGACCATCGGGCCGGTGCCGCGGGCCCGCAGCGGCGGCAGCACGTCGAAGGACAGCACGTCCGTCACCGGCCGCCCGGCGAGCGTGGCCACGTCCCGGTCCCGGACGGCCCGCACCCGCTCGTCGACCAGCGCCCGGAGCTCGTCCTCGGCGGTCACGACTGCCCCTGCAGCACGGTGTCGAGGCGGTCGAGCTGCGCCGCCGTGCCGGTGCGGCGGGAAGCCGCGGAATCCAGACCGTCCAGGTACGCGCCCTGTTCGGTGTAGGTCAGCCGGGTGCCGCCGGCGGTGCTGTCCAGCTCCACGGTGGCGACGGACACCGAGATCCGCCGGCCGTCCACGGTCATCTCGTAGGTCGTGACGATCCGCCGGCCGTCGACGATGTCCCGGTACTGCGCGTCGTAGGTGTAGATCGGCCGGACATCCGCCGGCGTGCGGAAGGTCTCCCGACCACCGACCCGGAAGTCGCTGCGATAGTCCGGATCCGGGGCACCGGACAGGTCGAACCACCGCACCTTCACCGCGGGGTCGGCCCACGCGGCGAAGACCCGGTCGGGCGGGTGCGGGTAGTCGCGCTGCACGGTCCAGGTGTCGTGCTCGACGGTCATGTCAGGGGTCCTTGCTCCCGGTCGTGCCGGGTGGTCGATGTCGGTCGGGGCTGCTCGTCCAGGACCGTGCCCAGCCGGTCCAGCCGGCGTTCCCACGTGGTGCGCCGGTCGGCGAGCCACTGCTCGGTGGCCCGCAGGGCGTCGGCGTCGATGGAGCACGTCCGCACCCGGCCGGTCTTGCGGGTCCGGACGAGCCCGCTGGACTCGAGGACCTGGACGTGCTGCACCACCGCCGCGAGCGTCATCCGCAGCGGGGCGGCGAGCTGGCTCACCGTCGCCGGCCCGTCCACCAGCCGGTCGAGCATCTGGCGGCGGCCGGCGTCGGCCAGGGCCCGGAACCGGAGGTCCAGCACGGCCAAATGGTCAAGCATGTACTTGACTATAGTGGCGGCCGCGCCGGCGTCAACCGGTGGCGGCGACGTCCTGCGGTGCGGGGGATGCGGAACCCGGTTGCCGACCGCCGCCGTCCCCGCGACGATCGCGGCATGCCGTCGATGCGCGACCAGGCCAGGTCCGTGGCGCTCGGGTTTCCCGAGGTGACCGAGGACCACCCCTGGGAGGACGACCGGGTGGTCAAGGTCCGGAAGAAGATCTTCTTGTTCCTCGGCGCCGACCATGCCGCCGACGAGGCCCGGATCGGCGTGAAGCTCACCGACTCGCTGGAGCAGGCGCTGGGGTTCGACGGTGTGGAGCCGTCCCGGTACGGGCTGGGCCGGCACGGCTGGGTGACCGTTGCGCAGGACGGCTCGGTGCCCGTCGAACTCGTGCTGGACTGGGTGGAGGAGAGCTACCGCACCGTCGCCCCGGCGACCCTGGTCCGGCAGCTCGACGCGGGTGTCGACCGGTGAACCCGGATCCGGGCGCCGCTGGACCGGCCGACGGGAGTGTCGAGATCGCCGGCCGCCGCAAGGGACAGCCCGCCCCGCCGCACATCGTCTGGCGGTCGCTGACCGACCCGCACGAGCCGGGTACCCGGCCCTGGCTGTCGTTGCGGGACGACGAGGTCGAACCGGTGATCCTGTCCGCGACCTCTCCGGTCGAGGTGGTCTGGTCGTCGATCTTCCCGCAGCGCCCGGACGACCGGATCCGCTTCCAGCTGGCGCCCGACGGATACGGCACCCTGCTGACCTGGAGCCTGACCGTCGCGGCGGACGACCTGCCCGACGCCGGCCACGTCGGCCACGCCCGGTACCGGCTGAACCAGCTCGTCAACGCCGAGCTCCGGTACAGCTACGGGTGAGGGCGGGTCAGGCGTCGAAGTCGACGGTCACCTGGTCGGAGACCGGCTCGGACTGGCAGGTGAGCACGTACCCCCGGTCCGTCTCGGCCGGCTCCAGGGCGAAGTTGCGTCGCATGTGCACCTGACCGCCGGTCAGCAGCGCCCGGCAGGTGCCGCACACGCCGCCGCGGCAGGCGAACGGCAGGTCGGGCCGGACCCGTTGCGCGGCATCGAGGATCGTCGTCCCGGCCGGCACGGTCAGGCTGCTGCTGCGACCGTCGAGCACGACGGTCGCGCGGCTGCCGCCGGCCGGTGCGGTGACCGGGTGCTGCGCCACCGGCGGCGGCTGGTCCTCGACGAAGAACAGCTCCCGGTGCACCCGTTCCGCTGCGACGCCCAGCTCACCGAGCACCGCCTGCGCGTCGGCGACCAGGCCGTAGGGACCGCACAGCCACCAGTGGTCCACCTCGGCCGGCTGGACCGTGGCCGGGACCAGCAGCCGCAGCTTCGCCGCGTCGAGACGGCCGGAGAACAAGGGGACCTCGTGCGGCTCGCGGGAGAGCACGTGCACCACCTGGACGCGGGTGGGATAGCGGTCCTTGAGGTCGCACACCTCGTCGGCCAGCATCACGCTCCAGGCGGCGCGGTTGCCGTAGAGCAGGGTGACGCGGGCGTCGGCCGACCCGGCCAGCACGGTCGCGGCGATCGACAGCACGGGGGTGATGCCGGAGCCGGCGGCGATCGCGACGTGCCGGCCCCCGACGGCCGGGTCCACGGTGAAGGTGCCGGTGGGTGGCTGCACTTGCAGGACGTCGCCGGGCCGGAGCCGGTGCACCAGGGTGCCGGAGACCCGGCCCCCGTCGACGGTGCGGACGGCGATCCGCGGCGCGGCACCGGCCGGGGAGCAGAGCGAGTACGACCGGCGTTCGTCGCCGATCCGGACGGTCAGGTGCTGCCCGGCCCGGTGGCGGAAGGTGTCGGCCAGAGCGGCCGGGACGGCGAGGGTGACCGCGGCGGAGTCGTCGGTGAGCCGGTCGACGGCGGCCACGGTCAGGGCGTGGAACGGGGCGCGCACCGGCTACACCGCCCGGACGGCTTCGAACGGCTCGCCGCAGGCGCGGCAGCGGTGCAGCCCGCGACAGGCCGCCGAGCCCCAGGCCGACGTCCGCACCGTGTGCCGGGAGCCGCAGCGCGGGCAGACCGCCGGCGCGGGCGGCCGCAGGTCCAGGTCCACCGTGCGCGAGCCGTCTCCGGTCGGCGCCGTCGCCGGACGGTCCGGCGGGGCGATGCCGGCGCCGGCCAGCGCCCGTCGGCCCCGCTCGGTGATCCAGTCGGACGTCCACGGCGGGGCCGGCTGCAGCACCACCCGCACCTCGCCGAGCCCCGCGGCGCGCAGTGTCCGTCCGGTCGCGGCGAGGATCTCGGCGGTCGCCGGGCAGCCGGCGAACGTCGGGGTCACCGTCACCTCGAGACCCGCGTTTCCGCAGGTGATCCCGCGGACCACCCCGAGGTCGACGATCGAGATGGCCGGCATCTCCGGGTCGGCGACGCCTGCCAGCACCTCCCACGCGCGCTGCTCGACCGGCGTCGTCGCGGGGCCGGTCACCACGAGGCCCCAGGATGTGCACGCGCGACGCTCTGCAACTCGTCGATCATCTCGGCGAAGTCGGGGCCGTGGTGGCCGTCGCGGCCGGCGCCGGTCGCCGGTCCGGGGGGCGGTCCGTCGACGCCCGCCCGGTCGAGCACGCCGGAGAGCGCGTCCTCGACGGCGTCGCGGACCGCGGCAGCCGGGACGGCGACACCGGGCAGCCGCGCGACGACCGGCGGATCCCGGTACAGCTCGCCGCGCAGCGGCCACAGCCGGTCCACCGCCGCCTGCATGCGCCGGTGGGAGAGCTCGGTACCGCGGCCCAGCCGGACCACCCACAGCGCGGCGTGCTCGCGGTGGTAGCGCAGCTCGGTGGCGGCTGAGGCGGCGATCGCCGCCAGCACCGGATCGGCGCCGTGGCGCAGCTCGAGGCACACGGCCTGGCGCCAGGTCGCCAGCAGCAGCACCCGGGCCACGAGCTCGGCGAAGTCGGCGTCCCGGTGGTCGGCCAGCGGGACGCTGAGGAACTCGTGCGGCGCGCGCCAGTACGCCAGGTCGTCCTCCGAGCGGCCGCTGCCGTCCGCCGTCCCGGAGCGGGTGAGCAGCCGGCGTGCCTGGCCGAGGAGGTCGAGTGCGATGTTCGCGATCGCGGTCTCCTCCTCCAGCTCGGGCGCGCGGGTGACCCACTCCTGCAGCCGCTGGCTGTGCACCAGCGCGTCGTCGCCGAGCATCCGGCAGTACATCGCCAGCGCGCCGCCGTCGATCCCGGCGGGGACGCGGGTGTCCACCCCGGCGAGCGGATCGGTGAAGCCCGTGCCGAACGCCCACCGCCCGTCGTCGGTCTCGTGCACCAGATCGGCGTACACGGCGAGATCGTCGGCCAGGTCGTCGGCCGGTCCGGCCGGTCCGGCCGGTCCGGCACCGTGGGGCTGGGGAGCGGTCACAGGTGCGGCACGTCCTCGGGCAGCCGGTAGAACGTCGGGTGGCGGTAGGCCTTGTCGCCGGACGGCGCGAAGAACGGATCCCGCTCGTCCGGGCTGCTGGCGGTGATCGCCGCCGCCGGCACCACCCAGATGCTGACCGCCTCGTTCCGGCGGGTGTAGAGGTCGCGGGCGTGGTGCAGCGCCAGTTCCGCGTCCGCCGCGTGCAGCGAGCCGACGTGCACGTGGTTGAGGCCGCGCCGTCCACGGAGGAAGACCTCCCAGAGCGGCCAGTCGGCGCGGACCGGGCCCGGGGCCGGCTCCACCGGGACACCGTCGGTCGGCACGGCGCCGTGCCCGCCCTCGGCCGTCCATCCCGCGGTCACGGTGACACCGCTGCAGCAGCAGCCTGTCCCGCCGCGTAGGCGGTGGCGGCTTCGCGCACCCAGGCGCCCTCGTCGTGGGCCGCCCGCCGGCGAGCGAGTCGCTCCGCGTTGCACGGGCCGCGGCCGGCCACCACCTCGGCGAACTCGGCCCAGTCGACGGCGCCGAAGTCGTGGTGTCCCCGCTCGGCGTTCCAGCGCAGCTCCGGGTCGGGCAGCGTCACGCCCAGCCGCTCGGCCTGCGGCACCGTCATGTCGACGAACCGCTGCCGGAGCTCGTCGTTGGTGTGCCGCTTGACGCCCCAGGCCATCGACCGCGCCGAGTTCGGGGAGCGGTCGTCGGGCGGCCCGAACATCATCAGGGCCGGCCACCAGAAGCGGTCCACCGATTCCTGCACCATCGCCCGCTGCGCGTCGGTGCCGGCCATCAGGGTCAGCAGCAGCTCGTAGCCCTGGCGCTGGTGGAACGACTCCTCCTTGCAGATCCGCACCATCGCCCGGGCGTAGGGACCGTAGGAGGACCGGCACAGCGGGACCTGGTTGCAGATGGCGGCGCCGTCCACCAGCCAGCCGATCGTCCCGACGTCCGCGTAGCTCGGGGTCGGGTAGTTGAAGATCGACGAGTACTTCTGCTGCCCGGCCAGGAGTTTCGCCGTCAGGTCGGCTCGGTCGGCGCCCAGGGTCTCGGCCGCCGCGTACAGGTACAGCCCGTGCCCGGCCTCGTCCTGCACCTTGGCCAGCAGGATCGACTTGCGGCGCAGCGACGGCGCGCGGGTGATCCACGCGCCCTCCGGCTGCATGCCGATGATCTCGGAGTGGGCGTGCTGGGCGACCTGCCGGATCAGCGTGCGGCGGTACTCCTCGGGCATCCAGTCGCGCGGCTCGACGCGCCGGTCGCGCGCCACCGTCTCCTCGAAACGGTCCCGCAGGGTCCCGGTCTCCACCGGGTCCGCCGGTGTCGGTGTCACCGCGGTCATGCCGGCTCCTTGGCGACCAGGGTCAGCACGTCGTAGGTCGCCGCGATCTCGCCGTCCTGCTTGGTGACGACGGCGTCCCAGCACACCTCGCCGTGGTCGGCGTCCGCGCGGGCCGAGAGCGCCTTGCACGTCAGGGTCACCGTCAGCGCGTCACCGGGGTACACCGGTGTGCGGAAGCGCAGGTGTTCGAGGCCGTAGTTGGCCAGCACCGGGCCGGGCGCCGGGTCGACGAACAGCCCCGCCGCGAGCGAGAGCACCAGGTACCCGTGCGCGACGATCCCGTCGAAGAACGGGTTGGCCGCCGCCGCCGCCGGGTCGGTGTGGGCGTAGAACCGGTCCCCGGTCAGCTCCGCGAAGCGCTGCACGTCCTGCTCGGTGACCGTGCGCGGGCCGGCCTTCAGGCAGTCGCCGATCCGCAACTCGCGCAACGACTTCCGGAACGGATGCGGCGGCTCCGGGTGTTGCGGAGCGCCAGCCACCCAGCGACCGGTGACAGCGGCGAGCGTGGCCGGGGTTCCCTGGAGGGCCGTCCGGCGCAGGTGCTGCAGCACGGCCCGGATGCCGCCGAGTTCCTCGCCGCCGCCCGCGCGGCCGGGGCCGCCGTGCACCAGCGTCGGCAGCGGCGAGCCGTGACCGGTGGACTCGGCCGCGTCGTCGGGATCGAGCACCAGCACCCGGCCGTGCCAGGGCGCGCAGCCCAGGACCACCGCCCGCGCGACCTCCGGGTCCGCGGTGACCACCGAGGCGACCAGGCTGCCCCGGCCGCGGGCGGCCAGCTCGACCGCGGCATCGACGCCGCGGTAACCGACGATCGTGCTGACCGGGCCGAACGCCTCGACCTCGTGCGGCTCCGGCCGGTCGGCCGATCCGGCCCGCAGCAGCAGCGGTGAGACGAAGGCGCCGCGGTCCGCGTCGGCCCCGACGACGGCGACCCCGTCGGGGTCACCGAAGACCACGACGGCGCCGGTCCGCAGGGCCTTGACGGAACGGCGGACCTCCTCGCGCTGCTCGAGCGACGCCAGCGGACCCATGCCGACCTCGCGGTCGCGGGGGTCGCCGACGCTGATCCGGGACAGCCGGTCGGCCGCCGCGTCCGCCACCGCGTCGACGAGGTGCTCCGGGACCAGGGCCCGGCGGATGGCGGTGCACTTCTGGCCGGCCTTGACGGTCATCTCGGTGACCAGCTGGCCGACGTACAGGTCGAACACCTCGGACCCGGGCTCGGCGTCGGGGCCGAGCACCGAGCAGTTGAGCGAGTCGGCCTCGGCGTGGAACCGCACGCCGCGGCCGACCACGACGGGGTGGGTGCGCAGCCGGGCGGCCGTCGCGGCCGAGCCGGTGAACCACACAGAGTCCTGCTCGCCCAGCTGGTCGAGCAGGTCGCCGGCCTCACCGGCCAGCAGCTGGAGCGAGCCGTCGGGCAGAATGCGTGCGGCGTCGACGATCTCGACCAGCCGCGCGGTCAGGTAGGCGGTGCTCACGGCCGGCTTGACGATGCTGGGCACACCGGCGAGCAAGGCCGGTGCCAGCTTCTCCAGCGGCCCCCAGACCGGGAAGTTGAAGGCGTTGATCTGCACGGCGACGCCGGGCGGCGAGGTCAGCACGTGCTGCCCGGCGAAACTGCCGCCGCGGCTCAGCATCTCGACCGCGCCGTCGGTCGCGACGGTGTCGTCGGGCAGCTCCCGCCGGCCCCGGCTGCCGTAGGACAGCAGGGCCCCGATGCCGCCGTCGACGTCGAAGCGGGCGTCGGCGCGGGTGGCGCCGGCCCTGGCGGAGAGCTGGTACAGCTCGTCGCGGTGGTCGCGCAGGTGGAGCCCGAGCTGCTTGAGCAGCGCGGCCCGCTGGTGGAAGGTCAACGCGCGCAGCGCAGGGCCGCCGACGGACCGGCCGTACTGCACCATCCCGCCCCGATCGATCCCGCGGGCGGACACCGAGGTGACCCGCTCCCCGGTGACCGCGTCCAGGA
This sequence comes from Nakamurella endophytica, assembly GCF_014646215.1. GTDB lineage: Bacteria > Actinomycetota > Actinomycetes > Mycobacteriales > Nakamurellaceae > Nakamurella > Nakamurella endophytica. The sequence goes on along the minus strand of NZ_BMNA01000001.1, from coordinate 733,996 downwards.
CGGGCCTGCCGTCGTCGTCGGGGGCGACCCAGCGCCCGGCGACCAGACTGCGCAACGGCATCGGCGCTCCCTTGCGTCCGAATAACTGACCGACCGTTCGGTAATCACGATAGCGTGGCCGGTGGTCGGCGGCCAGACCCAGGGACGGGAGTGCTCGGTGGACGACGCCAGGGGCGGGAGGTCGGGACGGTTCGGTCCGCCCGCCGCGCCGGGGACGGCCGTCGTGGCAGCTGCCCGCCCTGCGGTGCACCGACCGCGGCGTGGTCGTCCGGGGCACGACCTGGATGCGGTGCTCGATGCGTCCGTCGCGCTCTTCAACGAGCGGGGTTTCGACCGCACCAGTGTCGCCGACGTCGCCGCCCGGCTGAACGTCGGCAAGTCGGCGCTGTACCACCACGTGCCCGGCAAGGACGCCTTGCTGGGGTTGGCGCTGGACCGCGCCCTCTCCGGCCTCGAGGCCGTCGCGGACGCGGTCCGGACAGCGGACGCCGACCCTGCGGAGCGGCTGCGGCTCCTGGTGTCCGGCAGCGTGCACGTGCTGGTCGAGCGGCTGCCCTACGTCACGCTGCTGCTGCGGGTCCGCGGCAACACCGACGTCGAGCGGGCGGCGCTGGAGCGTCGGCGCCGGTTGGACCGGCTGGCGGCCGACCTGGTGCGGGAGGCGGTCGCGGCCGGGCGGCTGCGTCCGGACCTGGAGCCGCGCACGACGGCCCGGCTGCTGTTCGGGACGGTGAACTCCCTGGCCGAGTGGCTCCGGCCGGGGGATAGTGGGGATGTGGCCGCGCTCGCGGACCGGGTCGTCGGCATGGTCTTCGACGGCCTCCGGCCGCGGTGATCACCGGGGTGCGACCGCAGGGACCGGCACGGACCGGCAGGGAGGTGACGCTTCGGTGGCGGATCGCCGGCTGGACCTGCGGTGCCGGTGGGGGCTGCACGACCTGCAGGACTTCCCGGACCCCAACCCCGAGTCGGGCGGACTGGAGAAGCAGGGCTACCGGGCGTGCTCGCGGTGCCCGAAGGTCAAGGACGCCAAGGCGTACCTGCCGCCGTACGGGCTCGGCGCCGGTTACCGCCGCTGAACCGGCGGCGCGAGCGCGGGATCGTCGCCGGCACGGCCCGCCGGGTCAGCCGCGCGGCGGCGGAATGGTCGTGGCCGCCACCGTCGGCACCCCTCGCCCTGGGCAGCCGGCGAGGACCCGGCGCAGCGCGTCGCCCTCCGCGGGCGTCACCCACAACCCGTAGCGCTGCTTCACGGCCACCTGCCGGGCCGCGTACAGGCAGCGCGCCTGGGTCAGCGGCGGAAGCCAGGTGGCCGCGTCGCCGTCGCCCTTGTCCTGGTTGACCTGGCCGGCCACCGCCAGGAGGTTCAACGGGTCGTTGGCCAGCTCCGCGCGGCGCTCGACGGACAGCTGCTGCGCGCCGGTGCGCCAGGCGTCGCCCAGTGCCACCACGTGGTCGATCTGCACGTCGGGGCTGGTGTCCGGGCCGCGGTGGAACAGCACCGTGCCGCCGGTGTACGGGTCGACGAGGACGCCGGACACGGCGACGCAGCCCCCGGTGCCAGGTTTCAGCGCCAGGTCCTCGAGGTCCCGCCGGAGCACGTCCTCCCGGGTGTCGCACCCGTTGTGGCCGCCGTCCACCGCGACGTCGTCGGTCCAGGACTCGCCGAACGCCGCGCGCCGGTAGCCCGCCCCGGAGGCGCGGTCCTGGACCCGGAGCCCGTCGAGGACGTCCATGGCCATCGCCGGATGTTCCGGGAAGGGCGCTCCGCTCCCCGAGCTGGGGGAGTCGGCGCGCGAGGGACCGAAGCAGCCGGCCGACACCAGGCCGGCGACGGCCACCGCGACCAGCGGGTGGACGAGGCGGCGACGGCGGGACACGCGGGCAGCATCGCATCCGGGGTCGTCCTGCCGTGCTGCTTCGCACCCAGTGCCGTCGGTGGCGGCGCCGCGCCGCGGAGGGACGGGGACCCGGCTCGCGCGGGGTCCTCCGGTCGCTCGCTCCCGCCCACCATGACTCGTGCTGCGACGAAGCCGATCTCGATGGGACGTCGACCGGTCGGATAGAGGTCACGATCCGATCACGGTGCTGGACGGCAGAATCTTCGGAGGTTAACTTACCGCCGAAGTAAGTCGATGAGGACGGAGGTGGCCGGTGCGGGGACGCGCGACGGTCGACCGCGGCGGGCTGCTGCCGTCGGCGATCCTGGCCCTACTGGGTTCCAGAGGGTCGGCGTCCCGGGCGGACCTGGCCCGGATCCTGAACGTCAGCTCGGCCACGGTCACCCAGGTGACCAAGGTGCTGCTGGCCCGGGGATTGATCGCCGAGCTCGACGTCACGCCGTCCCAGGGCGGGCGGCCCGCCACGCAACTGGGTCTCGTCCGGTCGGCCGGCCACGCCGTCGGCGTCAAGATCACGCCCGACCACGTCGGGGTGGTACAGGTCGAGTTGGACGGCACACTCGGCGCACCGAGCCTGTTCCCGTTCGATCCCGGCTCGCCCGGCTGCATCGACGAGCTCGCGGCGACGCTGCGCCAGCGGATCGGGGAGATGAGCGGCGGGCTGCTCGGCGTGGGTGTCGGTGTCCCGGGCGCCGTCGACGCGCAGGACTCCGGCATCGTCAGGGCGCCCACCCTCGGCTGGTCCGAGATGCAGGTGGGTCCGCTGCTGCGCGGCCAGCTCGGCGTCCCGGTGCTGGTCGAGAACGACGTCAACACCCTGGCTGTCGCGGACCGGCTCTACGGCCTCGGCGAGGACTTCAACACCTACATCGTCGTGACCATCGGCCGCGGGATCGGCTGCGGGGTGGTCATCGACGGATCCATCTACCGCGGCGCCTTCGGGGCGGCAGGCGAGATCGGGCACACGATCGTCGACCTGAACGACGACCAGGTGTGCGAGTGCGGTTCCACGGGGTGCGTCGAGGCGACCATCGGCGACGAGGGCCTGCTGCGCGCGGCGCGCCGGGCCGGCGTGGTCGGGGACGGCGACACGGTGGCCGAGCTGGTGGCCGCCGCGGACGCCGGGGACACCGCGGCGCGGGCGCTGTACGCCCGCGCCGGCCGACTGCTGGGTGCCGCGCTGTCCGGGGTCGTGCACACGGTGGATCCGGAAGTGATCATCCTGTCCGGGGAGGGCATCTCGGCGTGGCCGCACTGGGAGGCCGGCTTCCGGGAGATGTTCCGGCGGCACCTGCTCCCGCGGTGGCGCAGCATCCCGTTCCTGGTCGAGCAGTGGGACGAGACCAAGTGGATGCTGGGCGCGGCCAGCCTGGTGCTGACGACGCCGTTCGACACCGTCGGGGTGGGCGGGTCCCAGGGTCGCCTGGTCCGGGACCGGTTGCAGCGCAACGGCTCGATGGTGACCGCATGACCCTCGTCCAGGCGGCGCCGCCGCCGTCGACGGCCGCCGCCGACGCGGTGCCCGCGGCGCCGCGGGGCAGGCGCCGCGGAGGCCTGCGGAACCTCGGATGGGTGCTGTTCTTCCTGCTGCCGAGCGCCGTCCCGTTGCTGCTGTTCACCTTCGTGCCGATGGTCGGGTCGCTGTGGGTGAGCCTGCACCGGTGGAACCTGATCTCGTCCCCGAAGTGGGTCGGGCTGGCCAACTACGAGCGGCTGCTCAAGGATCCGCAGACCCTCAAGGTCTTCCTGCACACCGTGGCGTACATCGCCGGGTACCTGCCGCTGGTCTACGTCGGTGGCCTGGCGTTGGCGGTCGCGCTGAATCAGCGGATGCGTGGCCGGTCCTTCTTCCGGGCGGCCATCTTCCTGCCCGTGGTGACGAGCTGGGTGGTGGTCGCGCTGCTGTGGCAGTGGTTGCTCAACCCGGCCAACGGCCTGGTCAACCACGTGCTGGCGGCCCTGCACCTGCCGACACCGGGCTGGTGGACCGATCCGGACTGGGCCATCCCGTCGGTGATCCTGGCCTCGGCGTGGAAGGACCTGGGCTTCGTCATGGTCATCCTGCTCGCCGGGCTGCAGGCGATCCCGTCGGACCTGTACGAGGCCGCCACCGTCGACGGCGCCTCGGGTTGGCAGCGGTTCCGCAGGATCACCCTGCCGCTGCTGTCGCCGTCCACCTTCTTCGTCGTCGTCATCTCGCTGATCAACGGTTTCCAGGTCTTCGACCAGGTGTTCGTGATGACCGGCGGGGGACCGGAACAGTCCAGCCAGGTCGTGGTGGGACAGATCTACAACCTGACGTTCCGCTACGGGCGCGCGGGCGACGCCTCGGCCCTGTCCTGGCTGCTGTTCGTGGTCATCCTGGTGATCACGGCGATCCAGCTGCGGGTGCAGCGGCGGTGGGTGACCAATGCATGAACAGACCCGGTCGCCCGCCCGCCGTGCCGGGCTCTACGGGCTGCTGTCCGTCGCAGCGTTCGTCATGCTGTTCCCGTTCCTGTGGACGGTGGTGACCTCGCTGACCGCCGGGGGCAACCTCGGCGACGGTCCCACGCTGTGGATCAAGAACCCCACTCTCGACGCGTACCGGACGCTGCTGTCGGCGCTGCCGATGTGGCGGGTGACCGTCAACTCCTTCGCGGTGGCGGTGGTGTCCACCCTGGCGCAGCTGGTCACCGGTGCGATGGCGGCGTATGCCTTCTCCCGCCTGCAGTTCCGCGGGAAGGGACTGGTCTTCGGCGTCTACCTGGCGACGCTGATGGTGCCGCTGCAGGTGCTCGTCGTGCCCCTGTTCATCGAGATGAAGACGTTCAGCCTGCAGGACACCTACTTCGCCCTGCTGGCTCCGTCGTTCGCGTCGGCGTTCGGCATCTTCCTGGTCAAGCAGGCCATCGACGGGGTGCCGCGCGAACTCGACGAGGCGGCCACCATCGACGGCGGCAGCCACCTGCGGATCTTCGCGACCATCATCCTGCCGCTGGTCCGGCCCGCCCTCGCGACACTGGCCATCTTCGCCTTCATGGGCAGCTGGAACTCGTTCCTCTGGCCGCTGGTGGTCATCCGCTCGCCCGAGTTCATGACGCTCCCACTGGGACTGTCGACGCTGCACGGCCAGTACACGACCCAGTGGAACGTGGTCATGGCGGGCAGCGTGTTCTCGATCATCCCGATCGCCGTGCTGTACCTGGTCGCCCAGCGACACATCATCACCGGCCTCGCCCACACCGGCCTGAAGTAGTCCGCACCACGTCGCGTCCGGCCCGTGCCGGCGCGCGCCGTCCCACCGTCCCTGCACCCGCCGGCACGCCCGCCGGACCGAGAGGAACCGTCCATGAAGCGCTCATCCGCCGTCGGCTGGCTCGCCGTCGGCTGCACCGCACTCACCGTGCTCGCCGCCTGCTCGCAGGGCTCCGCCACCGCCGGGTCCAACTCCAGTTCCAGTTCGAGCTCCACGGAATCCGGCTCCACGGCTGCGAGCTCCGCGGACGCGAGCACGGCGGACGCCGGCACGACCGCCGGCTCGACCGCCGGGGGCTCGGGATCCCCGTCGACCGCCGCGTCGTCGTCGGCACCGTCCAGCTCGTCCTCCGCGCCGGCGGGCAACACCACGATCACCTACATGGACTTCTCCGCCAGCGGCGGGCACGAGAAGGACCTGCAGAAGATCGTCGACGGCTTCCAGAAGGAGAACCCCGGCATCACGGTGAAGGTCCAGAACGTCGCGTACGCCGACTACTTCACCAAGCTGCAGACGGCGGTCGCGGGCGGGACGGCCGCCGACGCGTTCGAGCTGGACTACCAGAACTTCATCAGCTACGCCGACAACGGTGCCCTCGCCGAGCTGTCCGGGGTCGACCGCAGCGTCTACCGCACCTCGCTCTACGACGCCTTCACCATGGACGGCAAGCAGTTCGGCCTGCCGGAGTCCTTCAGCGACGTGGTGCTGTTCTATAACAAGACCCTGTTCGCCAAGGCCGGCGTGCCGTTGCCGACCAGCTCGTGGACGTGGGCCGACGAGAAGGCGGCGGCGCAGAAGCTGACCGACAAGTCGGCCAAGGTCTGGGGCGACTACCAGCCGATCACCTACAACGAGTTCTACAAGGCGCTGGCGCAGTCGGGCGGCCAGTTCTTCAACGCCGACAAGTCCGAGGCGACGTTCAGCTCGCAGCAGGGCACCGAGGCGGCCGACTGGCTGATCGGCAAGTCGGGGACCGTGATGCCCACCGTCGCGGAAGGGGCGGGCACGCCGGACTTCGACACGAACCTGTTCAAGTCCGGGAAGTTGGCCATGTGGCACACCGGCATCTGGATGTTCAGCGCGATGGCCGACGCCCCGTTCGACTGGGACGTCGTCGTCGAGCCGGGCAACACCACCAAGGCGTCGGCGATGTTCGCCAACACGGTGGCGGTGTCGGCGAGCAGCAAGAACCAGGCCGCCGCGCAGAAGTGGCTGCAGTACCTGACCGCCTCGGACACCGCCGTCTCGACCCGGCTGGCCGCGTCCTGGGAGCTGCCGCCGATCGCCGACGACGCCAAGCTGGCCACGTACCTCAAGGCGGGCAAGCCGGCCAACCGCAAGGCGGTCTTCGACGCGCTGGAGAAGACCGTGCTGGCACCGGTGATCACCAACCAGCAGGAGATGCAGGACGACGTCAACGACGCGCTGACCGCGGCCGCGGCGGGCCGCACGCCCGTGGACAAAGCGCTCTCGGACGCGCAGTCCAAGGTGACCGCCCTGCTGGGTGGCTGAACCCGGCCCGCATCGACAGATCCGCTCCCGCCCCGACGCACCCCGACCGAGGTCCAGACCTGTGATCCGCCACCGCCCGTTCGGCTCCGAGCACCCCTACGCGACGACCGGCGACCAACGGGTCCCGGCCCGGCCGGAGGTCGGCCAGCAGGTGACCCTCGGGGTCGCAGCTGCTCCGGCCGTCACCGGGATCCTGTGCCGATGGGTCGCCGACCGGGACGGCGGGACGTCGGTCACCGAGCTGCCGATGACGCGGGAGCCCGACCCGGGCTCCCGCGCCGCGGCGGCGGACGCCGGGGTACACTCTGTCGCGCCCGAGGTCCCGGTCGGGACGGACGCCGCGACCGACGGCGACGGCCACCTGGCCGCGGCCCAGGCGCGGGCCGGCCGCGGCGCCGGTTCGCACTGGACGGTCGAGGTCCCCGCCGTCGAGGCGGGCACCCGCTACCGGTACCGGTTCACCGCGACGGCGGCGGACGGGCGGGTCCGCCGCAGTCGCGAGTTCGTGGTGGACCCGGTCAGCTGGGTGGCCGACGCACCGGGCTGCTCGCTGCGGGTGCCGACGGACCGGTTGATCGGCGACAGCATCCGGTGGCTGCATTCGGCCGCCGGTGTGCACCGGGTGCGGTTCGCCCTGCGACTGGACGACGGCGAGCGGGTCGTCGGCTTCGGCGAGCGCTTCGACCGGTTGGACCAGCGCGGGCACCGCCTGGACGCCGTGGTCTTCGAGCAGTACAAGTCCCAGGGCGAGCACGGCCGCACCTACCTGCCGATGCCCTTCGCCCACGTGGTGTCCCCGTCGGGTCCGGGGTGGGGGCTGCACGTGCGAACCACGCGGCGCAGCTGGTACGACGTCGACAGCACCGGTACCGGCCGGCTGGTCGTCGAGGTGGACCTGGGCGGGACCGACCGGGAGCAGCTCGACGTGGCGATCCACCACGGCACCCCGTCGCAGGTGCTCGACGCGTTCCTGGCCGAGGTGGGCCGGCCGGAGGAGTTGCCGGACTGGGTGTTCCGGCTCTGGGCGTCCGGCAACGAGTGGAACACCCAGCAACTCGTCCTGGAACGCATGGACGCCCACCGGGATCTGGACATCCCCGTCGGCGCCGTGGTGATCGAGGCCTGGAGCGACGAGCAGACCTTCGCCGCCTTCCGCGACGCCCGGTACGACGTCACGGCCGACGGCGCCGCGCACCAGGGGTCCGACTTCACCTACCCGGCCGAGGGTGCGTGGCCGGACCCGGCCGGGATGGTCGCCGAGCTGCACCGTCGCGGCATCAAGGTCGTCCTGTGGCAGATCCCGCTGCAGAAGATGCGTCCGCATCCCCGGGGTCAGGCGCGGGCCGACGCCGAAGCCCTGGTCCGGGACCGGCATGCCGTGCTGGAGGCCGACGGTCGCCCCTACCGCAACCGCGGTTGGTGGTTCCCGCAGGCCCTCGTGCCGGACCTGTCGGTGCAGCGCACCCGCGATTGGTGGACCGGCAAGCGGCGCTACCTGGTCACCGACCTGGACGTCGACGGCTTCAAGACCGACGGCGGGGAGCATCCCTGGGGCCACGACCTCCGCTACGCCGACGGGCGCCGCGGCGACGAGGGCAACAACCTGTTCCCCGTCCACTACGCCCGGGCGTTCGGGGACCTGCTCCGCTCGGCCGGCAAGGCGCCGGTCACCTTCTCCCGCGCCGGCTTCGCCGGATCACAGGCGCACGGCATCGTCTGGGCCGGCGACGAGGACTCCACCTGGCCGGCGTTCCGACACTCGATCACCGCGGGGCTCACGGCGTCGGCGTGCGGCATCCTCTACTGGTCCTGGGATCTGGCCGGCTTCTCCGGACCGGTCCCGGACCCGGAGCTGTACCTGCGGGCGGCGGCCGCGGCCACCTTCATGCCGGTGATGCAGTACCACTCCGAGTTCCACCACCACCGGCGCCCGCTGCGGGACCGCACGCCCTGGAACATCGCGGAGCAGAGCGGCGACGCGCGGGTCGTCGAGGTCTTCCGCAGCTTCGCGCACCTGCGCGAGACTCTGGTGCCGTACCTGGCCGCGCAGGCCCGGGACGGCATCGCCCACGCGCGGCCGCTGCTGCGGGCGCTGTTCTTCGACCACGCGGACGACCCGGAGGTCTGGAACCACCCGCTGCAGTACCTGCTCGGGTCGGACCTGCTCGTGCACCCGGTCACCGAGGCCGGCGCGGACTCGTGGGCGACGTACCTGCCGGCGGGCGACTGGGTCGACGTCTGGACCGGTGAGGCCATCTTCGGCGGACGGAGCGTCCGGCGGCCGACCCCGGTGGACGTCATCCCGGTCTACTGCCGCGCGGAGTCCTGGACGACGATGGCGGCGCTGTTCGGGCACCACGACACCGTGCCGACCGGCTGAGCCGCACCCGCGGCCGGGATCGGCGACCGCGCCGGCGGATCCGTGAACCGACGCGGCTCCTGGCCGGGGCGGGCGAGTGCCGCACCGCCGGCGCCCATCGGGTCTCTGCGCGAGCCGTGCCGTCGGCGGTGGCGGGACGCGGCCCCCGTCACCGTGCAGGCAGCAGGCGGACGTCGTAGTCCTCGAACCTGGCATCCGCCGTGACGACGGTCAGATCCCGACGGCGGGCTTGCGCGATCAACATCCGGTCGAACGGGTCGTCATGGTGTCGGGGGAGGGCGCCGGCAGCCAGTCCGTCGGCCACCGTGACGGGCAGCTCGTCGAAACCCTGTTCCCCGAGATGACTGTCCAGTCCGGCCGGGAGTCGCAGCTTGCCCGACGCCGCCTTGATCGACATCTCCCAGGCCGAAGCCGCCGAGACCGCGGCTGCCGTCCCGGCGGAGCCGATGGCCGCCCTCGCCCCGGCTCCGAGACGGTCGTCGTCGGCGAGCCACCACAGGACGACATGGGTATCCAGGAGAAGCCTCACGGTCGCGTCGGATCGTCGTCCGCGACGAAGGCGCCGGCGATCTCGGCGGGCGTGTCGTCGAAGTCGTCGGCGATCCAGAGCTGGTTCCGGAGTGATCCGGGCGTGCGGATCCGCGCGGATCCGGCGGCCACCAAGCGTGCCACCGGCTTGCCGGCGCGGGCGATGACGATGTCCTCGCCTCGTTCCACCGCCTGCAGCAGACGCGACAGCTGCGTCTTGGCCTCGTGGACGTTCACCGTACGAGTCATGCGGCCAGTATGCTGGCTAAGTCGGACTAAGTCGCGGCGCCTCGAGGAGGAGTCCGTGGCGCGACGGCGTCGCCGGTCGCCGGAAGTGCCCGCCGGCGCGCCCCGGCCACGGTGCACCGCCGGACACCGCGGCTGCCGTCGCCGACACGGACGGACGAACGGCCGGGGTTACCCTGGCGGGACCTCACCCCAGGAGCCTGCCGCCATGCCACCGCTTCGTTCCCGCACGTCCACCCACGGCCGCAACATGGCCGGAGCCCGCGCCCTGTGGCGCGCGACCGGCATGACGGACGGGGACTTCGGCAAGCCGATCGTGGCGATCGCCAACAGCTACACCCAGTTCGTCCCTGGACACGTGCACCTCAAGGACATGGGCGACCTGGTGGCGTCCACGGTGGTCACGGCCGGCGGGGTGGCCAAGGAGTTCAACACGATCGCCGTCGACGACGGCATCGCCATGGGCCACGGCGGGATGCTGTACTCGCTGCCCAGCCGCGAGCTGATCGCGGACTCCGTGGAGTACATGGTCAACGCGCACACCGCCGACGCCCTGGTGTGCATCTCGAACTGCGACAAGATCACCCCGGGCATGCTGATGGCCGCGCTGCGGCTGAACATCCCGACGGTGTTCGTCTCCGGCGGCCCGATGGAGGCCGGCAAGGCGGTGGTCGTCGACGGTGTCGCGCACGCGCCGACCGACCTGATCACGGCCATCTCGGCATCCGCGTCGGAGCAGGTGGACGGTGCCGGGCTCACCGAGGTGGAGCGGTCCGCGTGCCCGACCTGCGGCTCCTGCTCGGGCATGTTCACCGCCAACTCGATGAACTGCCTCACGGAGGCGCTCGGGCTGTCCCTGCCGGGCAACGGGTCCACCTTGGCCACCCACGTCGCGCGGCGGGACCTGTTCCTGCGCGCCGGTTCGCTGGTTGTCGAGCTGGCGCAGCGCTGGTACGCCGGTGGCGACGAGTCCGTCCTGCCGCGCAACGTCGCGAGCCGGGAGGCGTTCGCGAACGCCATGGCGCTGGACGTCGCGATGGGCGGGTCGACGAACACCGTGCTGCACATCCTCGCCGCCGCCCAGGAGGGCGAGATCGACTGGACGCTGGGCGACATCGACGCGGTCAGCCGCCGGGTGCCGTGCCTGGCCAAGGTCGCGCCGAACTCGGACTACCACATGGAGGACGTGCACCGCGCCGGCGGCATCCCGGCCATCCTCGGGGAGCTGGATCGTGCCGGCCTGCTCGACCGGTCGGTGCACTCGGTGCACGCGCCGGACCTGCAGAGCTGGCTCGCCGCCTGGGACGTCCGCGCCGCGGAGCCGACAGCGCAGGCGCTGGAGCTGTTCTCCGCCGCGCCGGGCGGAGTCCGCACCACGCAGGCGTTCTCCACGGCGAACCGGTGGAGCTCGCTGGACACCGACGCGGCCGCGGGGTGCATCCGCGACCGGGCGCACGCCTACACCGCCGACGGCGGGCTGGCGGTACTGCACGGGAACCTCGCCGAGGACGGCGCCGTGATCAAGACCGCCGGCATCGATGAGGAGCTGTTCCACTTCGTCGGGCGGGCGATCGTCGTGGAGTCCCAGGAGCAGGCCGTGGAGGCCATCCTCGGGAAGAAGGTGCAGCCCGGGCACGTCGTCGTGGTGCGGTACGAGGGCCCGGCCGGCGGGCCCGGCATGCAGGAGATGCTGCACCCCACCTCGTTCCTCAAGGGACTGGGGCTGGGCAGGGTGTGCGCGCTGGTCACCGACGGCCGGTTCTCCGGCGGCTCGTCGGGCATCTCGGTCGGGCACGTGTCGCCGGAGGCCTCCGCGGGCGGCGTGATCGGGCTGGTCGAGGACGGCGACGAGATCGAGATCGACGTGCACCGGCGCGTTCTCCGGGTCGTCGTGAGCGACGACGAGCTGGCCGTCCGGCGCGCCAAGATGGAGGCGTCCGAGCGGCCGTGGGAGCCGCGCGACCGCGACCGCACGGTGTCCCGGGCCCTGCAGGCCTACGCCGCCATGGCGTCGTCCGCGTCCACCGGTGCGGTGCGGCAGATCCCGGCGCGGCGGACCCCCGGCAGCTGAGCACTGCCGGTCCCGGGCGGACCTCCGGCCGGTCAGCGGTCCGGCGGGGAAGTGCCCGCGCCGCCCGGGACGTCGCCGGCGCGGCCGAGCAGCAGGTCGCGCTCGCGGGCGTTGCGGGTGAGCGCCGCCGCGGACCGGAACGCCCGCGCCGCCTCGTCGGTCCGGCCCAGCCGGGACAGCAGGTCGCCGCGGACGCTGTCGAGCAGGTGGTAGCCGCGCAGGGCGGGTTGCCGGGCGAGCTCGTCGACCAGCGACAGGGCGGCCTCAGGGCCGACGGCGTAGGACACGGCGACCGCGCGGTTCAGCTCCACCACGGGTGACGGCCGGACGTCGGCGAGCCGCTGGTAGAGCAGCGCGACCCTGGTCCAGTCGGTGTCCCCGGCCCGCGGCGCGCGGGCATGGCAGGCCGCGATCGCCGCCTGCAGCGCGTAGACGCCCGATGCGCCACCGAGGCGGACCGCGCGGTCGAGGGCGGCCAGACCGCGGGCGATGGCCAGCCGGTCCCAGCGGGACCGGTCCTGGTCGGCGAGCAGCACGGGCGCACCGCCGGCGTCGACCCGGGCGGCGGTCCGCGAGGACTGCAGCTCGAGCAGGGCCAGCAGGCCCAGCACCTCGGGTTCGTCCGGGAGCAGGCCGGCGGTGATGCGGGCCAGCCGGACCGCCTCGAACGTAAGGTCCGGCCGCAGCCACGTCTCGCCCGCGGTGGCCGCGTAGCCCTCGTTGAACATCAGGTAGAGCACCTCGAGGACGGACGCCAGGCGCGTCGCCCGCTCCGGCCCTTCCGGCACCTCGAACGGCACCCCGGCGCGCTCCAGGGCCTTCTTCGCCCGGGTGATCCGGGCGGCGACCGTCGCCTCCGGCACCAGGTAGGCCCGGGCGATCTCCGCGGTCGACAGGCCGCACAGCAGGCGCAGCGTGAGGGCGGACCGGCTCTCCGGACGCAGCACCGGATGGCACGCGGTGAACACCAACCGCAGCAGGTCGTCCTCGATGCGGCCGTCGACGGCCCGGTCGAAGTCCGGCAGCTCGGTGTCCGCACCGCGGCGGCGGGCCAGCTCCCGGTACTTGTCGCGCAGAGCGGCGTTGCGGCGGAACAGGTCCACGGCGCGTCGCCGGGCCGCCGTCGTCAGCCAGGCGCCCGGGTTCGCCGGCACGCCCTCGGCCGGCCACTGCTCGAGGGCCGCGACGGTGGCTTCCTGGGCCAGCTCCTCGGCCAGCCCGACGTCGCCGGTGATCCGCGCCAGGCCGGCGATCACCCGGGGCAGCTCCATCCGGAAGACCGTCTCGACGGCCCGGTGCGCCTCGCCGGACCGCCCCTCGCCCGCCCCGGTCACCCGGCACCGGCCGGCACCGGCCGCCGCCCGGCCACGGATCGCCCCACACGGCGATCGTGCCATCCGGACGACCGGCCGCCGGCCGTGCCACCGGCCGCCCACCGCCGGGGTGGACGGCCGGCCGGGACGGGGTCAGCGCGCCAGGATCACCCCCGGGCCGGCGGCCCGGCGACGACCCCCGGACCGAACACCTGCCGGATCCGGGTCTCGCCCGGGCCGGCGATGCCCAGGAACCGCTTCGCCCAGGCGACGGCCTCGTCGGCGTCCCGGCACTCCACCAGCGCCCACCCGCCGATGAGCTCCTTGGCCTCGGTGTAGGGCCCGTCCAGGACGGTGTAGTCGCCGCCGTCGGTGAGGGTCAGCCGGATCTCGCTCGCGCTCGGCGCGAAACCGCCGGTGGCCAGCAGCACGCCGGCCTTGACCGCGTCCTCGGCGAACCGGCCCATCTCGGCCATCAGCTCCGGCGTCGGCGGCGGGGTGGGGACGCTGTCGTCGCCGACGGAGTACATCAGGTACTGGGGCATCTCTTGCTCCTCGTGACAGTGATGGCCCGGTGGTGTCCGGGGCCCGGGCGCTCCGGTCGAGCGCCGTCGACACCGCGTCGAACAGGGTGGGTGCCGGATCGACAGCCGGGACGGTCCCGGGCGGGATTCACCCGTTCGGGGCCATCGGCGGCGCCTCGTCGGCCGCCGTCGGGTCGGCCGCAGCCCGGGGCCGGGCACCGGAGAGCAGGTCGCGCAGCACGGCGAGCGCGTCCCACACCGCGGTGAACGACGTGGTCAGCGGTGCCAGGCCCACCCGCACGACGTCGGGCGTGCGGAAGTCGGGCAGCACGCCCGCCGCGGCCAGCTCCGCGCACAGCCGGCGGGCGTCCGGGTGCCGCAGGCTGACGTGCCCGCCCCGCCGGGCCGGGTCCCGCGGCGACGCCACCTCGACGCCCAGCGGCGCCAGCCAGGCGTCGGCGAGGGCGACGGTCCACTCGCCGAGCGCCACCGACTTGGCCCGGATCGCCGGGACGCCGGCGTCGGCGACGACGCGGACCCCCTCCCGGACCGCGAGCAGCCCGGCGATCGGCGGGGTGCCGGAGAGCATGGAGCGGATGCCGGGCGCCGGCCGGTGGTCCGGACCCATCTGGAACGGGTCCGCACCGCCCAGCCAGCCCCAGATGGGTTGGTCCAGCCGGTCGTGGTGGCGACGGTGCACGTAGAGGAACGCCGGTGCGCCGGGGCCCGCGCCCAGGAACTTGTAGGTGCAGCCGGCCGCGAAGTCGACCTCGCAGCGGTCGAGTTCGACCGGCAGCACGCCGGCGGAGTGGCACAGGTCCCACAGCACCAGCGCCCCGGCGCGGTGGGCCAGATCGGTGATCGCCTCCATGTCGGCGAGGAAACCGGACCGGTACGCCACGTGCGACAAGGTGACCACCGCGGTGTCGTCGTCGAGCACCCCGGCCACGTCCTCGGGCCGGACGCCGCCGTCCGGATCGGCGGCGAGCCAGACGAGTTCCAGGCCGAGGTCGCGGGCCAGCGACTGGGCGACGTACCGGTTCGTCGGGAAGTTGTCGCGGTCGACGACGACCCGCCGGCGGCCGGGCCGCAGGTTCAGCGCGGCGCGCAGGCACTTGTAGAGGTTCACCGTGGTCGAGTCCGCCACCACGGTCTGGCCGGGGGCCGCGCCCAGGACCGAGGCGGCCAGCTCGTCGCCCACCGTCCCGGGCAGCTCCATCCAGCCCTCGTCCCAGCCCCGGATGAGCCGGCCCGCCCAGTCGCGGGCCAACCCGGCCCACGCGTCGGCGACCGCCGCGGCCGGTCGCCCCAGCGAGTTGCCGTCCAGGTACGCCACCACATCGGGACCGGTGGGCAGGAAGAGGTCCACCCGGTCCCGCAGCGGGTCGGCGCGGTCCCGCGCCAACGCAGCGGACCGGTCCAGGACGTCGCGGAACCCGTTCACGTCGCTCATCGTTGTCCCTCCGGCCGGACGTCGGCGTCCGGCCCGCCCGCGCGTCCGTCCCCCGGCCGGCGGGCCGACGGGTCCCTCCGTGGGACCCTGGTGCCCGTACAGCGGTGTCCCGGCAGGTCGGGACGCCGTCTGCAGCGCACGGACCCACCGTGGTCCGCAGCACAGAGAGGTATCCGCATGAGTGTCAGCCTGTCCAAGGGCGGCAACGTCTCGCTCAGCAAGGCAGCTCCCCATCTCACCGCCGTCACGGTGGCCCTCGGCTGGCAGGTCAGGGCGTCGACGGGCACCGACTACGACCTGGACGCCAGCGCGCTGGCGCTCGGTCCGGACCACAAGATCCTGTCGGACGCGCACTTCGTGTTCTTCAACAACCTGCGGTCGCCGGACGGCTCGATCGAGCACCTGGGCGACAACCTGGTCGGCGGCGCCGGCGGGGACGACGAGCAGATCAACGTCGACCTGGTGGCCGTGCCGCCGTCCGTCTCGTCCATCGTCTTCGCGGTGTCGATCTACGAGGCCGACCTGCGCCGGCAGAACTTCGGCCAGGTCCGGGGCGCCTTCATCCGCGTCGTCGACCAGGCCACCGGGACCGAGCTCACCCGGTTCGACCTGACCGAGGAGGCGTCGACCGAGACCGCCATGGTCTTCGGCGAGCTCTACCGGTACCAGGGCGAGTGGAAGTTCCGGGCCATCGGCCAGGGCTACGCGTCCGGGCTGCGCGGCATCGCCACGGACTTCGGGGTGAACGTCGGATGAGCGCGCCCGCAGCGGTCGCCGGCGGTGCCGGCCACAGCGCCACCCGGATCTTCGCCGTCTCCGCGATCATCTCGGTGCTGGCGGTCGTGGTCGCCTGGTTCTACGGCGGCTGGACGGCGGCCGGGCTGACGCTGATCCTCGGCGTCCTGGAGATCACCCTGTCGTTCGACAACGCGGTGGTGAACGCCAAGGTGCTCGAGCGGATGAGCGAGCGCTGGCAGCAGATCTTCCTGACGGTCGGCATCGTCATCGCCGTCTTCGGCATGCGGCTGGTCTTCCCGCTGCTCGTGGTGGGGATCACCGCGCACCTGAACCCGGCCGAGGCCGTCCGGCTGGCCTTCGCCAAGGGACCGCTGTCCGACCCGAACAGCTACGCCAGCCTGCTGCAGGCGGCGCACCCGCAGATCGCCGCCTTCGGTGGGATGTTCCTGCTGCTGCTGGCCCTCGACTGGTTCTTCGAGGACCGGGAGATCACCTGGCTCAGCTGGCTCGAGCGTCCGCTGGCCCGGATCGGCAAGCTCGACCAGCTGTCGGTGATCATCGCGGGCATCGCCCTGTACATCGTGGCGGAGCTGACCGCGGAGAAGCCCGGCACGGTGCTGGCCGCCGGCGTCCTGGGCATCATCACCTACCTCGCGGTCAACGGGCTGGGCGGACTGTTCGAGAACTACGAGGAGCACCAGGAGGAGGAGTTCCAGGAGCGTGCGCGGTCGGGTCCGTCGCAGCTGGCGAAGGCCGCCGGCAAGGCCGGCTTCTTCCTGTTCCTCTACCTCGAGGTGCTGGACGCGTCGTTCTCCTTCGACGGGGTCATCGGTGCCTTCGCCATCACCCCGGACCCGATCATCATCGCGCTGGGTCTCGGCCTGATCGGGGCGCTGTTCGTCCGGTCCCTGACGGTGTTCCTGGTCCGCAAGGGCACGCTGAACGACTACGTCTACCTGGAGCACGGGGCGCACTGGGCGATCGCGGCGCTGGCCGTGATCCTCCTGGTGTCGATCAGCGTGCACGTCGACGAGGTGGTCACCGGCCTGATCGGTCTGGTGCTCATCGTGGCCGCGTTCGCCTCGAGCGTCGTCCGGAACCGGCGCATCCGCGCCGCGGACCCGGACGCCGACCTGGTGTCCACCGGCAGCTGATCCCGCCGCGGCCGACCCCCTCGCCCGCGGGCGAGGGGTCAGTCGCGCAGCAGCGCGGCGACGCGCTCCGCCGCACCCGGATCGCAGCCGGCGAGCGCGGCGCGGTCGGCCAGCTCGAAGTCCGTCCACTCGAACCCCGGCGTGACGACCGCGGTGACCAGCGTCCAGTCGCCGGTGGTCCGCGAGCCCTGCCAGGTCCCCGCGGGGACCACCTGGTGCACCACCTGGCCGGCGGTGACGTCCGGTCCGAGCAGCACCTCGCGGACCCGGCCGGTGCCCGGGTCGAGCAGCAGCATGGACAGCGGGGCGCCGGCGTGGAACAGGTAGATCTCGTCGCTGGACCGCATCCGGTGCAGCGCCGAGAACCCCTCCGGGGTGACCAGGAAGTGGATGGCGGTGGTCGCCGCGCCGGTATAGGTGCGCCGGAACCAGCCGCCCTCCGGGACCAGCGGCTCCAGCCCCAGCCGGTCGATCACGGCGCGGGCCGAGGTGCCGGGGTCCGTTGCGTCCACCCGGGCATCCTGCACTCCCTTCGGCGTCCCGCCCTGTCCGGCCCTTCCCCCGGGTGTCCATCGGCCCGGGCCGGGGGCGTCCGGGAATCCGCACCGCCCCCGCCCGGTTGGCCGCTCTTGGACCCTGGTCGGCGCAGGGAGCAGAGGAGACAGGGACATGGCAGAGAAGGTCTGGTTCATCACCGGCGCCTCGCGCGGCTTCGGCAAGGAGTGGTCGACGGCGGCGCTGGACCGAGGCGACCGGGTGGCCGCCACGGCGCGCGACACGTCGACGCTCGACGACCTCGTGCAGGCCTACGGCGACCGGGTGCTGCCGCTGCAGCTGGACGTCACCGACCGGGCCGCGGACTTCGCGGCCGTGCAGCAGGCGCACCGGCACTTCGGCCGGCTGGACGTCGTCGTCAACAACGCCGGGTACGGCCAGTTCGGGATGATCGAGGAGATCTCCGAGCAGGAGGCCCGCGCACAGTTTGAGACCAACGTGTTCGGTGCCCTGTGGGTCACCCAGGCCGCGCTGCCGCTGCTGCGCGCCCAGGGCTCGGGCCACATCGTCCAGGTCAGTTCGATCGGCGGGATCAGTGCGTTCCCGAACATCGGCATCTACAACGCCAGCAAGTGGGCGCTCGAGGGGATGAGCCAGGCCCTCGCGCAGGAGGTCGCCTCGTTCGGCGTCCGGGTCACCGTCGTCGAGCCGGGCGGCTACAGCACCGACTGGGGCGGGGCCTCCGCCCGGCACGCCGCCCCGCTGGCCGACTACGACGACTTCCGGGAGGAGAGCCAGCGGCAGCGGGCCGCCCGGCAGGCCACCCCCGGCGACCCGACGGCCACCCGGGCCGCCATCCTCGAGGTGGTCGACGCGGACGAGCCGCCGCTGCGGGTCTTCTTCGGCTCGGCACCGCTGGGCATCGCCACCCGCGACTACGAGTCGCGGCTGGCCCTGTGGCGGGCGTGGGAGCCGGTGTCCGTGGCGGCCCACGGCCAGAGCTGAGCCCGACGCCCGCCGGCCGGTGAATGCGCCGGCCGGTGAATCCGCCGGCCGGTGACGCCCGCCGGCGGGGACAGGGTCGGTCGCGATCGGTCGGGCGGTCGGTGCGAGCCCCGGGGAGGTCAGCCGCCGGCGGGCGCGTGCCGCAGCCACACGCGCGCCTCCCAGGGCCGCAACGGGACCGTGTCCGCGCTGCCGTCGCCGCCGACCGGTCCGGACGGCCCCGCGTGGTTGTGCAGGATCTCCTCGCCGGCCACCGAGCCCGCCGGCAGCGACACCCGCACGGCGTCGTCCCCGAGGTTGGCGACCACCAGCAGCTGGTCGCCGGCGTGGGCCCGCCGGAACGCGAACACGTGCCCGGGGTCGACCGGCAGGTGCGTCCAGTCGCCCACGGCCACCACCGGCTCGCGGTGCCGCAGCTCGATCAGGGCGCGGTAGTGCTCGAAGACCGACCCCGCGCGGCCGCGCTGGGCGGCGGCGTTGATCCGGTCGTGGTTCCGGTTGACCGGGATCCACGGGGTGCCGGTGGTGAACCCGGCCTCCGGGCCGTCGTCCCACTGCATCGGCGTGCGGGCGTTGTCCCGGCCGACCGGGCGGACGGCGGCGAGCGCCGCCTCCGCGTCCACGCCGGAGAGCGTGGCGGCGCGCAGGAAGTTGATCGACTCGATGTCCCGCAGGTCGGCCGGCGAGGCCAGGTCGGCGTTCGTCATGCCGATCTCCTCGCCCTGGTAGACGTACGGCGTGCCGCGCTGCAGGTGCAGGACGGTGGCCAGGGCCTTGGCCGACTCCGCCCAGAACCTGCCGTCGTTGCCGAACCGGGAGACCGCGCGCGGCTGGTCGTGGTTGTCCCAGTAGAGGCTGTTCCAGCCGACGTCGGCCAGCCCCTCCTGCCAGCGCGACAGGTTCTCGATCAGCCGCCCGCGGTCCAGCGGGCGGTGGTCCCACTTGCCTCCCGGGCCGTAGTCCAGCCCGACGTGCTCGAACTGGAACACCATGTCGACCTCGGCCCGCCGCCGGTCGGTGTACAGCCGGGCCTGCTCGATGGTGACCCCCGGCGTCTCGCCCACGGTGATCAGCGCGGCGGAACGCCCGGCGAAGACCTCGCGGTGCATCTCCTGCAGGTATTCGTGGATGCGCGGCCCGTCCGTGTACGGCGACCGGTCCTCGGCGTAGGGACTGCCGGGCGTCGGCGGCGCGTCCTGCAGCGGCAGCCGCTTCGAGACCAGGTTGATGACGTCCATCCGGAAGCCGTCGACCCCCCGGTCGAGCCACCAGCGCATCATCGCGTGGACCGCGGCCCGCACCTCGGGGTTCTCCCAGTTCAGGTCGGGTTGCTTGGTGGAGAACAGGTGCAGCACGTACTGGCCGGTCTCCTCGTGCCAGAGCCACGCCGACCCGGAGAAGAACGAGCCCCAGTTGGTCGGTTCCGCCCCGAGCGCGCCGCCCTCGGTGCCGGGCCGCGGGTCGCGCCACCAGTACCAGTCGCGCTTGGCGGCGTCCCGCGACGAGGCCGACTCGACGAACCACGGGTGCTCGTCGGAGGTGTGGTTCACCACCAGGTCCATCACCAGCTTCATGCCCCGCTCGTGCAGCTCGCGGATCAGCTCGTCGAGGTCGGCCAGGGTGCCGAAGACCGGGTCGACGTCCTGGTAGTCGCTGATGTCGTAGCCGTTGTCGTCCTGCGGCGAGCGATAGATGGGGGACAGCCAGACGACGTCCACGCCCAGCTCGGCCAGGTGGTCCAGCCGGCCGATGATGCCGCGCAGGTCGCCGATGCCGTCCCCGTCCGCGTCGGCGAAGCTGCGCGGGTAGACCTGGTAGACGACGGCGGACGTCCACCACGGCGGAGCGGCCTCCGGCCCGGCGGCGGTCTCCGCCCCGGGCTGTCCCGGAGCAGGCGCGCCGTGGTGGGACCCGGGGTCGACGTCCGTGGTCACGCTGCCCTCCGCTGCCTCGCGGCCGCCCCGTCGGGACGGCGGTCCGGCCCACCGTACGGTGCCGCCGGCGGCCGGCGCCCGGGGAGGCGGCGACGGTCCGGCGACTGCGCCCGGGCCGGACGGGGAACAGCACACCGCCGCCGGACGGTCGGCGGGACGGCGACGAGCGGACGAGGTGGACCGTGGCGGGACGGATCATGGTTCCCGGTGTGCGGCGGGTGGTCGCCGTCCGCGGGTGGGCGGCGACCACCGCGGCGCTGGGCGTCGTCACCCTGGCGGCGCCGCACCGGCTCGGCCGGTGGGCCTGCGGGCGTGGCAGCGTCCCGGACGCGGCGGTGGTGCGCGTCCTCGGTGCCCGCCAGGTCGTGCAGGGGGCGGTGACGCTGTGGCGGCCGTCGCCGCTGGTCGCCGGTGCGGGTGTGCTGGTCGACGCGCTGCACGCGGCGAGCATGGTGCCGCCGGCCGTGGTGTCCCGACGGTTCCGGACGGCCGCGCTGGTCAGCGGTGCCGCCGCGGCGGTGTCGGCGCTGGCCGGAGCGCTGGCGCTGCGGCTGCCCGAGGTGCTGGACGCCGCCGGCCGGCACTGACCGTCCCGCCGGGACGTCCGCTCAGTCCGCGGCCCCGCCGGCCGGGCCGGGGAGCGGGCGCGGTGGTACGGCGGCCGCGTTCCGGCGTAGCTCGGCCAACGACAGCAGCGGGGTGTCGGCGTCGCCGCGGGCCTGTTCGTACCGGGTGAGCAGGTACGGCGCGGCGATCGGCATGGTCATCTCGACCCGGCCGCGGTGCGGGGCGTGGATGTCGCCCTCGCGCAGCAGTTCCTGCCGGATCCAGGACAGTTCCTGCGGCGTGCGGCGCAGCGTGGCGGCCAGCACGGCGGTGCTGGCCCGTCCGCCGTGCACCGCCAGGGCGGCCAGGTACTCCAGCTGCCGGTCCGCCATCCGGTCGAACCGCGGACCGAGCGTGCGGCGGGCCAGGTCGGCCTCGAAGTGGGGCATCGCCCGCCGGACGTCCGCCGCCGTCACCAGGTGCGGCCCGGTGGCCGCGGTCCACACCACGTGCGCCAGTTGCTGCAGGTGCGCCGGGTACGCGCCGCTGGCCCGCACCACCGCGGCGGCCGCGTCCGGGTGCCAGTTGACGCCGAGCCGCCGGCCGGGTTCGACGACGGCGTACACCGCGTCGGCCTCGGCGAGCGCGACCGGCAGGGCCTCCAGGTTGAACAGCCGGTCGGGGTGCGTCACGCCGGCCACCCGCAGCACCTCCAGGGTGTGCGGCAGCCCGGTGCCGGCGAAGACGACCGGCGCCTGCGGGTGGTCGACGTTGAGCCGGTGCAGCGCCGCGGCCAGCAGGGCCAGGTCACCGGCCGCGGCCACCTGCACCTCGTCCAGTGTGAGCAGCACGCCACCCTGCGGCGCGTCCCGGCGTACCTGCCCGGCCAGGTCCGCGAGCGCGGCGGCGAGGGTGTGCGCGCCCACGGTGACGGGCCGGTGCTCCTCCCGGGTGACCACCCCGACACTGACCCCGGCGGCGCCGAGGCTGACGCTGGCGATGCGGTCGAAGGACGCCCTGGCCCGCCGCCAGGGACCGGAGTGCTCGGCGGCGCGGCGGTCCGCCCACTGCAGCAGGGACTCGACCAGGCCGCCCTGACCGGACACCGCCTGCAGGCCGACGACCTCGAAGCCGCCCGCGGCGGCCCGCCGGCCGTAGGTGGTCAGGGCGACCGTCTTGCCGACCCCGCGCGGACCCAGCAGCAGGAGGTCCTGCGCGCGGATCCGGCCGACGACTGCCGCGTCGTTGAGACCGAGGGCCAGGCGGTGCAGCATGGCGTCGCGCCCGGCGAGCACCGGCGGCACCGTCCCGGCACCCGGGGTGTACGGGCTGTTCTCCACGGCACCACCTCTACTGTCCTATACGACGGCCGTTGTATAGGACATATTAGGCGGCGGGATTGCCGGACGCGATGGGCGGGCGGCGAAGTTACCCCCACTCGCGGACCCTGCCGGACGTCGACGACGCCGCCTTCGCGCGCAGTCTCGGCCTGGAGGCGGTGAACGTCGACCGCGGCGACCAGCTCGGCCCGGCGTGGGAGCGGGCGCTGGCGGCGGACCGGCCGACGGTGCTGGACGTGCGCTGTGACCCGGACGTGCCGCCGGCACCGCCGCACACCACCGTCGAGCGGGCCAAGGCCACTCTCGGCGCGATCGTGCACGGCGACGAGGACGCGTGGGGAGTCGTCCAGCAGGGCGTCGAGGAGAAGGTGGAGCAGTTCCTGCCCGGCACCAAGCAGTCGCCGGCGTCCCGCGCCGGTCCGGCATGATCGGCACGTGGCAGGAACGGTGCAGGCGCGCGGGCTGGCGGCCGGACACGGAGCACGGGTGCTGTTCTCCGGCCTTGACCTGGTGGTGGCGCCCGGGGACGTGGTCGGCCTGGTCGGGGTCAACGGGGCGGGCAAGTCGACGCTGCTGCGCCTGCTCGCCGGCGTCGACCGTCCGGAGCAGGGCACGGTGGCGGTCAGCCCGCCGGAGGCGACCGTCGGCTACCTCGCGCAGGAGGTGGAGCGCCGGCCCGGCGAGGACGTGGCCGGACACCTGGCCCGGCGGACGGGCGTCGCCGCCGCCGAGTCCGCGCTGTCGGCGGCGGCCGAGGAGCTCGCGGTGGATGCGCCCGGGGCCGACGAGCGCTACGCCCAGGCACTGGAGCGGTACCTGTCGCTGGGCGCGGCCGACCTGGCCGAGCGCACCGACCAGGTGCTGGCCGACCTGGGTCTGGCGGTCGACCTCGAGCTGCCGATGACGGCGCTGTCCGGCGGCCAGGCGGCCCGGGTCGGGCTGGCCGCGCTGCTGCTGTCCCGGTTCGACGTGCTGCTGCTCGACGAGCCGACCAACGACCTGGACCTGGACGGGCTGGCCAGGCTCGAGCGGTTCGTGCAGGACTGCCGCGCCCGCGGGACCGGCACCGTGCTGGTCTCCCACGACCGAGAGTTCCTCACCCGCACGGTGACCACCGTGGTCGAGCTGGACCTCGCGCAGCAGCATGTCGGGGTTTACGGCGGCGGCTACGAGTCCTACCTGGCCGAGCGGGAGGTGGCGCGCCGGCATGCCCGCGAGGCGTACGACGAGTACGCCGACACGGTGTCCGGGCTCAAGGAGCGGGCCAGGATGCAGCGCGCATGGATGGATGCCGGCACCCGCAAGGCGGTGACCCGGCAGCGGGACAACGACAAGATCGGCCGCAACAAGCGGGTCGAGCAGACCGAGAAGCAGGCGGCGAAGGCGCGGCAGACGGAGCGGCTCATCGAGCGTCTGCCCGAGGTCGCGGAGCCGCGCAAGGAGTGGGAGCTGCGGTACCGGATCCAGGCGGCGCCGCGGTCCTCGTCCGTGGTGGCGGTCGCGCGGGGGGCCGTGGCGCGGCGCGGGTCGTGGACGCTGGGACCGGTGGACCTGGAGATCGACGCCGGCGACCGGATCGGCATCACCGGTCCCAACGGCGCGGGCAAGACGACGCTGCTGCAGGTCCTGCTGGGCCGGGAACCCGTGGTCTCGGGAGCGGTCTCGCTGGGCCCGTCGGTGGCCGTCGGCGAGGTCGACCAGGCGCGGCGCTCGCTGGTCGAGGACGGCACAGTCGGCACAGTCGGCACAGTCGGCGCTGTCGGCACATCCGGCGCTGCCGGCGCTGCTTCCGCTGGCGGCGCTGCCGGTGCTGCCGGCGCTGCCGGCGCTGCCGGTGCGACGGTGCTGCGGCGGTTCGCCGACCAGGTCCCGGACTGGCCCGAGTCGGAGGTGCGGACCCTGCTCGCCAAGTTCGGGTTGACGGCGGACCACGTGCTCCGGACGCCGGTCTCGCTGTCGCCGGGCGAACGGACCAGGGCCGCCCTGGCGCTGCTGCAGGCGCGCGGCGTCAACCTCCTGGTGCTCGACGAGCCGACCAACCACCTGGACCTGCCGGCCATCGAGCAGCTGGAGGCCGCGCTGGAGCTCTACGACGGCACGCTGCTGCTCGTCACCCACGACCGGCGGATGCTCGAGGCGGTGCGGCTGAACCGGCGCTTGCACGTCGAGCACGGCGCGGTGACCGAGACCTGATCCCCGAGGACCGATCCGACCGCCGCCGGTGCCGGACGCGCGGCGCGGCAGGGCTGGTCGCTCAGCCGACGCCGTAACGGGTGAGCCACTGCGCCATCTCGTCGTAGGCGCGGCGCCGGGCCTCCGGCCGGGACAGCAGCACGTCGTGCAGCGCGTCGGGTACCCGCACGCAGGTGACGTGCCGGCCGAGCCGTGGGGACAGGTCGGCGATGCGGTCGGCGTCCAGCACGGCGTCCCCGCGCAGGAGGTCCTCGGTCCAGACGTTGGTCCGCACGGTCCTGGTCGAGCACAGCACCAGCACCGGGAACGGCAGGCCGAGGTTGTGGCGCAGCCGGTGCTGGCCGCGGCGGATCGCCGCCAGCCAGCCCAGGTGGACCGGCACGCCCTGCACCGGCTTCCACTGCAGGTCGAACGTCCACTCGCCGTCGTGCTGGGCGCTGATGCTGCGCCCGTACAGCCCGTGGTCGGGCAGCGGCAGCACGCCGCCGGGTCGCCAGCGGGAGGCCAGCGACACCCCGGGACCGACGACGGTGCGGACGAACGCCGAGGCGTTGATGGCCAGGAACGGGCTGTTGAGCACCAGGGCGTCCACCGGACCGGGGTCGGCGCGGTCGGCGAGCCACAGCGGCGTGATCAGGCCGCCGGTGGAGTGCGCCTCCACGGTCACCCGGTCGTGCCCGTCCGCGGTGATCAGCGCCAGCGCCGCATCGAGTTCCACCGTGTACTCGGCGAGATCGCCGGTCTGGTAGGGCGTCTGGCCGGGCAGCAGGGAGCGGCCGTAGCGCCGCAGGTCCACGGCGTAGAAGTCGGTGCCACGGGCGACGTGGAAGTCGGCCAGTTCCGTCTGGAAGAAGTAGTCGGCGAAGCCGTGCACGTAGAGGATCGCGCGACCGGTCGGCTCGGGAGCGCGGCGGCGCACCACCGTCGCGCGGAGCGGCTGCCCGTCCTCCGGCGGGAGGTGCAGCGGGATGGCCTCGTAGCCGTCGCCCAGGACGTCGGGCACCGGTTTCCCGACGGTGACGCGGCCGGGCGGCCCGCCGGCGAGCCCGGCGGTCGGAAGGGTGTCGGACACGCCGGTCAGCCTAGATCTCGAGGGCTCGTCCCGTCCGTCCCGTCCGGCTCGGGGACCGGCGTGACCGGGACGGTGTGCCGGCGCCGCACCCCGTGGGTCGGCCACAACCACCAGACCGTCAGGATCACGGCCGCGCCGACGGCGACGGCCAGCACGGCCGGCAGCCGGCCGTTCACCACGTCGACGGCCAGCCCCAGCGCCCCGAGGAACGACAGGGCCAGGAAGCACAGACCGGCGGCGGCCAGCCGGCCGGTGAAGAGGACGAGCTCGTCCTTGAGCCGGCGACGGAACAGGATGCGGTGGGCGGCCACCGGCGCCACGAACAGCACGACCGCCGCGCCTGCGCACAGCAGCGTCGTCAGGTACCAGTTCTTCTGTTCCTGGCTCAGCTGCGCAAAGCGGTTCTGGAACGGGATCGTCAGCAAAAAGGCGAAGAAGATCTGCACCCCGGCCTGGGCGACCCGGACCTCCTGCAGCAGTTCGGCGTAGTTCCGGTCGAGCCGCTGCGCCTCGCTCTCGTTGCGGACGTACGTCTCGCGGTCGGGTCGCGTCCAAGCCATGGCGCCAGTATCTGGCCGTCGCCGGGCGCCGGCGGGCTGCCGGCGCGCGCGGCCTCGCGCCCTGCGCCCTGCGGTGGTACATCGGGACGATGGCGGCGCATCCTGGCGGCCCCACCGGACCGAGCGGGGCCGGAGCGCGCGGCGGACCCGACGGGCGGGACGTGCCGGTCCCCGGTGACGACGGGACGAGTCGCGCGGGCGTGTCCCGCTCGGGCTCCCCGGCGGCGCCGGACACCGGCGGGTCCTCGCCCGGGCACCACGACCTGCTGGCGCAGCCGCACAGCCACGAGGAGGGGCCGGTCGCGGACGCCGAGCGTGCCGCCGCCCGGGACGCCACCCCCGACCGGCCGCTCGGGCGGCCGGGGCCGCGGTTCGACCGCCGGTCACCGTTCTTCGTCGGCATGTGGGGGTCCGCCGGGGTGGCCGTGACCTACGGCGTCGTGCAGGCCGTGCCGGCCGCGGGCCAGCCCCTGGTGCTGATCGGGTTCGGCTGCTTCCTGGCGGTCGGACCGGAGCCGGCGGTGTCCTGGCTGGTGCTGCGGCTGCGGATGCCCCGCTGGGCCGCTGTGCTCACGGTGCTGGCCGGCACCGCGGCTGTGCTCGCCACCGTGCTGTGGAGCGTGGTGACGCCGCTGGTCCGGAAGGGTGCCGAGTACCTGCGGCAGGCACCGCACTACTGGCAGCAGCTGCAGGACGAGCACTCGACGCTGGGCCGGCTCAACAGCCGGTTCCATGTCCAGGAGCGGCTGCAGCAGGCCGTCGACGCGTCGTGGAGCGGGCTGGCACACGGGGCGCTCGGCGTGGGGCGCCGGGTGCTCGGTGCGGTGTCGAGCTTGCTCGTCACGGTGGTGGTGATGGCCTACGTGCTGGCGGACCTGCCCCGGCTGCGGGCGGCCGCCTACCGGCTGGTGCCGGCGGAACGCCGAGCCCGGGCCGTCCTGCTCGGCGACCGGATGATGCTCACCGTCGGCGGGTACGTGCTGGGCAACCTCTCGATCTCGGTCGTCTGCGGCGTGACGACGTTCGGGTGGCTGTGGGCCGTCGGCGTGCCGTACCCGTTGCTGCTCGCCGTGCTGGCCGCGCTGCTGGACCTGGTGCCCACCATCGGCGTGCTGGCCAGCGGCATCCTGATGGGCGCGGCCGCGCTCACCGTGTCCGTGCCGACCTGCGTCGCCACCCTGGTCTTCCTGGTGGTCTACCAGCTGGTCGAGAACTACCTGCTCACACCGGTGATCATCGGCCGCACCGTGCACATCCCGGCGGTGGCGACGGTGGTGAGCATCCTGGTCGGCGGTGCGCTGCTGGGTGTGGTGGGCGCCCTGACGGCCATCCCGGTCGCCGCGGTGCTCGTCCTGCTGGCCCGCGAGGTGCTGTTCCCGCGGCTGGACCGGCGCACCGGTCCCGCGGCCCACCCACCGTGCGAGCGCGGGCTCAGTCCGTGACGCCGCGCAACAGCCGCAGCAGGGTGGTGACCTCGTCGGCCACCGCGTCGCGTCCCGGTCCCAGGTAGCGGCGCGGGTCGGAGACCTGGGGGTCGGCGGACAGCACGGCCCGGACCGCGGCGGTCATCACCTGGTTCAGCCGGGTGGCGATGTTGACCTTGCTGATGCCGGCGCGGACGGCCGCCCGCAGCCCCGGGTCGTCGACGCCCGACGAGCCGTGCAGCACCAGCGGGACCGGCACGGCGGCCGCCAGCCGGCCGACCAGCTCGAGGTCCACGACGGCCGACCGGTCCGCCATGGCGTGCGAGGTGCCGACCGCCACGGCCAGGCTGTCCACCCCGGTGGCCTCGACGAACCGGGCCGCCTCGGCCGGGTCCGTGCGCACCCCCGGGGCGTGGGCACCGTCCTTGCCGCCGATCTCGCCGAGCTCGGCCTCCACGGCCACTCCGCGTGCGTGGCAGCGCCGCACCACGTCGGCGGTGCGCGAGACGTTCTCGGCGTACGGCAGCGTCGACGCGTCGAACATGACGGACGGGAAGCCCAGCTCGACGGCCGCGGCGACCAGGTCCTCGTCCTCGGCGTGGTCCAGGTGCACGACGACCGGGACGGACGCCTGCGCCGCGACGGCCAGGCACGCCGAGCCGATGCCGGCCAGCCCGCGGTGGTAGTGGACGGTGTTCTCCGAGAGCTGCAGCACGACCGGCAGTCCCGCGGCCTCCGCGCCGGCCACGATGGCCTCCGCGTGCTCGAGCTGGATGACGTTGAAGGCGCCGACCCCCGCGTCGTCCGCGCGGGCCGCGCGCAGCAGGTCGGTGGGGCTGGTCAGCGGCATGGGGGACACCTCGTGGTCGGGGCGGGCGGGGCGTCCGCCGATCGTAGGTCGGGACCGGCGGTGCCCGGCCCGGCGACCGGAAGCACCACGGGTGCGGCGACCCGGACGACCACCGGGTCCCATCGGTCCCGCGGCCGGGTGTCGCGGCCGGTGGCGCGGGCAGGTACCGGCGGGCAGGCCGGTACCCGGTCGCCCGTCCCGGTGCGCCGGCCGGTACCCGGTCGCCCGTCCCGGTGCGCCGGCCGGTCGCTGCCCGGACGTCGAAGGGGGCGCCGGTCGGCGCCCCCTTCGGTGGCGGAGGATAGGGGATTTGAACCCCTGAGGGCGGTTAACCCAACACGCATTCCAAGCGTGCGCCATAGGCCACTAGGCGAATCCTCCGCGTAGCAGTGTAGCGGCGCCGGAAGGGTCGAGGGACCGGCCGCGGTGCGTCGCGGCCGGTGCCCCGTCGGCCGGCCTGCGCGCAACCGTTGTCGAGGTCCCGACAGCAGCGCCGCGGGCGGCGAGGGTTCGCCAGGGCCGGGCGGCGGCCGCTACAGTGGTCGGCGGACCCCCGCGGCGTCCATCTCATCAACCCCCCCAGGGCCGGAAGGCAGCAAGGGTCCGTGAGCTCTGGCGGGTGCGGGGGTCCCCTTCTGTTCCTGGCCGCTGCGGCCCGTCCGGTTCGGGCGGTCGAGACGGCCCCCGACCGGCGCTGGGCGAGGCTCGCCGCAGGTGGGGACGGGTCGGGTGGGACTGTCGGCGCGGGGCCGTACCCTCGCCTGGTGGCACTGGCTCTCTACCGGAAGTACCGCCCGGCGACCTTCGCCGAGGTGGTCGGCCAGGACCACGTCACCGTCCCGCTGCGTACCGCGCTGGCCGCCGGCCGGGTCAACCACGCGTACCTGTTCTCCGGCCCGCGGGGCTGCGGCAAGACGTCGTCGGCGCGGATCCTGGCCCGGTCGCTGAACTGCGTGCAGGGTCCCACCCCCGATCCGTGCGGCGTGTGCGCCTCCTGCGTGGCGCTGGCGCCGGAGGGGCCGGGGTCGCTCGACGTCGTCGAGCTGGACGCCGCTTCCCACGGCGGCGTCGACGACACCCGCGACCTCCGGGACCGCGCCTTCTACATGCCCGCCGAGTCCCGCTACCGGGTCTTCATCATCGACGAGGCGCACATGGTCACCACGCAGGGCTTCAACGCCCTGCTCAAGATCGTCGAGGAACCGCCCGAGCACCTGGTCTTCATCTTCGCGACCACCGAGCCGGACAAGGTGCTGCCGACCATCCGGTCCCGCACGCACCACTACCCGTTCCGGTTGATCCCGCCGGCCACCCTGCGCTCGCTGCTGGAGCGGCTGTGCGAGCAGGAGGGCGTGACGGTGGAGCCCACGGTCTACCCGCTGGTCATCCAGGCCGGCGGCGGCTCGGCGCGCGACTCGCTGTCCGTGCTCGACCAGCTGCTGGCCGGGGCCGGTCCGGAGGGCGTCACCTACCGCAGTGCTATGGCGCTGCTGGGCGTCACCGACACCGCGCTGCTGGACGAGACGGTCGACGCGCTGGCCGCGGGCGACGGCGGTTCCGTCTTCGGCGCCGTGGACAAGGTGGTCGAGGCCGGGCACGACCCGCGCCGGTTCGCCGCGGACCTGCTGCAGCGCCTGCGGGACCTGATGATCCTGGCCGCCGTCCCCGAGGCGGGCAGCAAGGACCTGCTCGACGCCCCCGCGGACCAGCTGGCGGCCATGGCCGGGCAGGCCGACCGGCTCGGCATCGCGACCGTCACCCGGCTGGCCGAGATCCTGCACACCGGGCTGGTCGACATGCGGGGCACCACGTCGCCGCGGTTGGTGCTGGAGCTGCTGTGTTCCCGCATGCTGCTGCCCGCGGCGACGGTGTCCGAGGGAGCGCTGTTGCAGCGGTTGGAGCGGCTGGAACGCCGCCTCGCGATCGCCGACGACGCCGCGCCGGCAGGGTCCGCGGCGTCCGCGCCGTCCGGCGCGGCATCTCCGGCCCGCTCGGCGGGCACCGCCCGCGGCACCGACGACATCCGCGGTCACGCCCCCGCGGCGCCGGACGGCGGCGTCCCGACGGGGTCCGCGGCAGTCAGGAAGCCCTCGGCCGGGCAGGCAGATCCGGTGCCCGGCTCGCCGGCCGGCGGCACCGATCGGACTCCGGCCGCTCCGGCCGATGCGGCGGGGGCGCAGCCGGCACGCCCGTCGGCGGACCGTCGCGCGGAGCCCGACCTCTCCGCAGCCGACGACCTCGGCCTCCCCAAGCCGCCGGAGCTGCTGTCGCGGCGGTTGACGTCCGGGCGCCCCGAGACCCCGCAATTCTCCGCACCCGCCGGCCGCGGTCCCGGCGCGCCGACCGCCGGCGACCCTGCGGCCGGGGACCGGCCGTCCGCCCGCGGTCCGGCCACCGGCGACGGCGCGCGTGCCACGGGGGACCGCGGTGCCGGGCGGACGGCACGCGGGGATGTCGCCGACCGTGCCGACCGTGCCGACCGTGCCGACCGGGCTCGGACGCCGGCGGGTGACCCCGGCCGCGAGCGCGCCGTGGACCGGGACGCCGACCGTCCACGGGGCGGTCAGGACCGGCGCGGTGCACCCGCCGACAGGCCGGCGGCGGGTGGACCGGCCCGGCCCGGGGTGCCGGGCGGCGGGCCGCCCGTGCCGTCCGCTCCGGCAGGCGCGCCGTCGGCTCCAGCCGGCGTGCCGTCCGCTCGAGCCGGCAGGCCGGCCGCCGCCGCCACCGCGCCGGACGTGACGGACGTCCGCCGGCTGTGGTCGGAGATCCTGGACCGGGTGCAGCGGCACCGGCGCAGCACCCGGATCCTGCTGGCCGACGCCACGGTGTCGTCGCTGGCCGGCGGCGTGCTGACGCTGACCATGCCGTCCGCAGGCCTGGCCAAGCGCGTGGTGGAGCCGGCCAACGCGGACCTGATCCGCGCCGCGCTCAAGGAGTTGCTCGGCGTCGACTGGCGGATCCGCTGCGAGGCTGCGGGTGGGGGTGGTGACGCCGCCGGCTCCGGTCGCGCGCCGGACCTGCCTGACGGTCCGCCGGACGACGACATCCCCGACGACTACGGCGAGGAACCGGATCCGTCCGCCCCGCCCGTCCCGGTCCGGGACCCGCAGGAGGTGGCGATCGAGCTGCTGACCGCGCAGCTGGGCGCGCGACCACTGGACCCGTCGGCCTGACGGCCGTCCCGCCGCCGGGCACCGACTGCCGGCTGCGCGCCGTCGCCACGGCTGCGGCAGGATCCCCGTCGTGGACGAGGATCTCGCACCGTTCCCGATGGACTGGCAGCGCGCCCTGGTGCTCATGGCGCATCCCGACGACCCCGAGTACGGCGCCGCACCTGCCGTGGCCACGTGGGTGGCCGCCGGGCACGAGGTGCGCTACGTGCTGGGGACCCGGGGCGAGGCCGGCATAGCCGGGCTGCCGCCGGCGGAGTCCGGTCCCCTGCGCGAGGAGGAGCAGCGGCGTGCCTGCGACCAGGTGGGCGTGCGGGTGCTCGAGTTCCTGGACCACCCCGACGGCCGGATCGAGGCCACGCTGGCGCTGCGGCGGGATCTCGCCACCGCCATCCGCCGGCACCGGCCGGACCTCGTCGTGACGTTGGGCAACCACGAGAGGTGGGCACCGGGCATCCGGAACAGCGCGGACCACCGCGCGTTCGGCACCTGCGTGCTCGACGCTGTCGCGGACGCCGCGAACGAGTGGATCTTTCCCGAGCTGGCCGAGGCCGGTCATGCCCCCTGGGCGGGGGTCCGGTGGATCGCCGTGTGCTCGCCGACCCCGACGCACAGCGCGGAGGTCACCCCGGAGGGCTACCGGGCGGCCGTGCGTTCCCTCGCCGAGCACCGCCGCTACCTCGCGGCGCTGTCCGACGACCCCGTCGAGGAGCAGGCGCGACGCGTGGTGGACATGGTCTGCCCGGAGCGGGAGGGTCGGCGGGCGGCGGCCTTCGAGGTGTACGCGGGCTGACCCGTCGCGCGGCTGCCCACCCGGATGCCGCGCCGCCCGTGCGCCTGCTCCACGGGTTCGTCGCTCCCGTGCGTCCGGCGCACGACCCCGGCGTCCGGCGCCCCGTTCGGATCCAGGTGCACCGCCGTTGCCCGTCCGTTCGCCTGCCGTTCTCCTCGGCCGAGCACGGTGGGGACGACCCACCGGCGGGATGTCGCCCGCCGGGCGGCACCGACGCGGGTCCGCCCGAACGGAGCTGGGGCATGGAGCAGTGGTACTGGTGGACCGGTCCGGTCGCCTTCGGGCTGGCGTGGCTGGCGGTCGGCCGGCCGACGCGCCGCTCGGGACCCCGGTCCGCCCGGCGCCCCCGGCCCGGTGCTGCCGCCGCCCGGGTCGGCTTCCGGCACGCGCCCGCGGTCCGGGAGCCGGTGCTGGTCAGCGCCGGCGGCAGCCGTCCGGCGGAGCCGCTGCACGCCCGGACGCTGCGCCCGGTGCCTGTCCGAGGTGCATCGGCGCTGTCCGCGGAGACCTCCGGTGGCCGCCGCTCCCGCGGCACCGCGGTCCGGTGGCGGCACTGCCACTACGGCGCGACCGTCGACCCGGGAAGGCGCCGGTTTGGCACCGGCTCCGGCACGGCACTGTGAGGCCACGGCGACGGCACTGCGACGCCGACGGACGGGATGGTGGACGGTGACGGCAACACGACCCGACGAGCTGGACCTGGGCAACTACCGGGTCCAGGTGGACGACCACGACGACGACCCGGTCCTGCTGGGGCCGGACGGCGAGCCGGTCGAGACCTGGCGGGAGGACTACCCGTACGACGAGCGCATGGCCCGGCACGAGTACGAGACCACCAAGCGGGCGCTGCAGATCGAGCTGCTGAAGCTGCAACGCTGGGTCAAGGACACCGGCCAGAAGATCGTCGTGCTGTTCGAGGGCCGGGACGCCGCCGGCAAGGGCGGCACCATCAAGCGGTTCACCGAGCACCTGAACCCACGCGGGGCGACCGTGGTGGCCTTGGAGAAGCCGAGCGAGCGCGAGCGGACCCAGTGGTACTTCCAGCGCTACATCACCCACCTGCCGGCGGCCGGTGAGATCGTGCTGTTCGACCGGTCCTGGTACAACCGCGCCGGTGTCGAGCGGGTGAGGGGCTTCTGCACGGCGGAGGAGTACCGGACCTTCATGCAGCAGACCCCGGACCTCGAGCGCATGCTCGTCGGCTCCGGCATCCACCTGGTCAAACTGTGGTTCTCCGTCACGCAGTCCGAGCAGCGGACCCGCTTCCTCATCCGGCGCATCGATCCCGTCCGGCAATGGAAGCTCTCGCCGACCGACCTCGCGTCGCTGGACCAGTGGGACGCCTACACCGACGCCAAGGAGGCCATGTTCTTCTACACGGACACCGCCGAGGCGCCGTGGACCGTGATCAAGAGCAACGACAAGAAGCGCGGCCGGATCAACGCCATGCGGCACCTGCTCTCCGGGCTGGACTACACGGACAAGGACCCGGAGCGGGTCGGCCCGGTGGATCCGAAGATCGTGGGGTCGGCCGCCGACCTGCTCGAGACCGGCACGCCGACCGGCCTGGTACCGCGCTGACCGGTCCGCGCCAACCCGCTCGGGCGGCGGCCGCGCAGCAGCCCGACGCGGCGTCGCACCCGACCGGGTCGACCCGGGTCGTCCATGCGGGGCCGTCAGGCGTCCCGGCCCGCCGCTGGTCCCGAGCGGGGACCGCCGGTACGCGCGCCCCCCGCGCAGACCGGCCGGGCACGCCCCGCCGCGACGCTGCCCGCGGTCCGCCTGCACGACCCGGCGGCGTCGAGAGTTCCCGTGCCGCAGACGGTTCAGCCGTTGTTCATCGGGTCGTCACCGCCACCTGCCTGTGCCGGGCGGGATCGACGGGGTGAGCTGTTCGCATGACGCGAGGACCTGACCGCCCCCTGACGGTCGACGAGTACAGCGAGTGGAACACCGCGCAGTTGTCCCGGAGCGCGGTCTCCCGCCGCACCGCCCTCAAGGCCGTGATGGCCGGAGCCGGCGGCTACGCCCTCTTCCAGTTCGGGCTCGCCCAGACCGCGTTCGCCGCCGGTGGCGGTGTCGCCGGGACGGCCGGGGTGGTGGTCTCCGGCCGCCACCTGTCGTTCGTGTCCGACCACGGTGGCCTGCCGAGCAACGCCATGGCGGTCACGGCGCAGCTGGTGAGCCGGACCGGCATCCTGCCCAGGGGCCTGCGCGCATGGGTGGAGGTGGGCACCGAGCCCGGTCGCTACGGCCACCGTTTCGAGGCCGACATCCAGCACCTGGTCGGGCAGTACGCCATCCCGTCCGGCCCGATCGGCAGCCAGTTCTACGCCAAGGCCCGGCTGAGCCACCTCGACCCGGAGACCGTGTACCACTACCGCTTCCGGCTCTCCGACGGCACCGTCTCCGGGCCGGCCTGCTTCACCACGGCGCCGCTGCGCCAGCTGCCGCGGGTCGGTGCCGCGCCGGCCAGGCCCTTCACGTTCACGGCCTTCGCCGACGTCGGGACCAACAGCGCCCCCAAGGACCCGCGGT
This sequence comes from Nakamurella endophytica, assembly GCF_014646215.1. GTDB lineage: Bacteria > Actinomycetota > Actinomycetes > Mycobacteriales > Nakamurellaceae > Nakamurella > Nakamurella endophytica. The sequence goes on along the minus strand of NZ_BMNA01000001.1, from coordinate 699,015 downwards.
ACGCCTGGAGCCAGGACCCGGCCGTCGTCACGGCGGCCGGCGGGACCTGGCCGGCGGGAGTGTTCGACAACAACTACTACAGCCCGACGGATCCGGTGGCGGGTGTCGCCGGGACCGACCCGCGGCCCGCGGTCAGCCAGACCAACCTGATGGCGACGCAGAAGCCCCGGTTCACCCTGCTGGCCGGCGACATCTGCTACGCGGATCCCAGTGGCACCGGCCTGCCCGCCGACGACACCCTGGCGCTCACCGGTGGTTCGCCGGCCGGGAAGAACAACTACAACCCGTACGTCTGGGACGTCTTCCTCAACCAGATCGAGAGCCAGGCGGCGTTCACCCCGTGGATGTTCGCCACCGGCAACCACGACATGGAGCCGCTGTACGGCGCCACGGAGTTCGTCGGGCAGAGCCCGAACCACGGCTACGGCGGCCACCAGAAGCGACTCGACCTGCCGGGCAACGGTCCCAAGGGCTGCCCGTCGGTGTACAGCTTCGTGTACGCCAACGTGGCGGTGATCTCGGTCGACGCGAACGACCTGTCCTACGAGATCCAGACCAACACCGGCTATTCCGACGGTGCGCAGCTGCAGTGGATCGAGCGGACCCTCAAAGAGTGGCGGACCAATCCGCACGTCGCGCCGACCGTCGACTTCGTCGTGGCGTTCTTCCACCACTGCGCGTTCTCCACCACCAACAACCACGCCTCCGACGGCGGCCTGCGGGACGCCCTGGACCCGTTGTTCAGCAAGTACCAGGTCGACCTGGTCGTGCAGGGGCACAACCACCTGCTGGAGCGGACGGACCCGATCCGCAACGGCAAGGCCACCCGCCGGGCGCCGGACGGCAGCACCGTCGAGCCGGCCAAGGACGGCGTCACGTACATCTGCGTCGGATCCGGCGGTCGCCCGCGGTACCCGTTCCGCCCGGCGCCGAGCCCGGCCGCACCGCCGCCCGCCGGCGTCGACCCGTTCGGCCCGCAGCTGCTCCCCGAGGGGCAGCGGTTCCGCGGCTACCAGCCGCCCGGCGGGACGAACGCCACGGAGAACAACACCGAGAACGTGGTGAACAGCTACGTCTGGTCCAAGGAGGGCACCGCGGTCGGCGCGGGCGGCTACCCGACGGGCACCAAGGTGCCCGAGCAGATCGAGTGGTCCCAGGTCCGCTACGACGACTACGCCTTCATCGCCGTGGACGTCGTCCCGGCGGCCGAGGGCAGGTGCACGACGTTCACGGTGCGCACCCTGGCCGACGCGCTGCCCGGCTCGGGCAAGCCGTACGCCGAGATCGACCGGATCACGCTGCGCCGCACCGCAGGTCGCAGCGGTATCGGGGCCGGCCACCACCTCGCCGCCGGAACGGGTGCCACCGGGCTCGTCACCGCCCGGTCCCTGCCCGCCGGCGGCTGAACGGCCGGCCGCCCGACTTCGGACGGCCGTAGGGCGCCGCCCCCCTGACGCCGCGGCGCCCCGATCCGATGCGGGGCCGGCACTGTCACAGGTGCCGGCCCCGCATCGCCGTCCTCGGCGCGGGGACCGACCTGCGGGCACACCCTGCGGCTGCGGCGGCGCGGCCCCGCCCGCACCGGACGACCGGCGTTGTCATCGGACCGTCACACCGTGTTCAGCCCGCGGCGGCCGTACGGACCGTTCGGCCGCCCACCATCGAAGCGTGTCGACGATCACCGACGAGCCGCGGGTCGCGCGGCAGGACACCCGGTTCCCCGGACGCTACGAACTGCGGGTCGCCAGCACGGCGGCGGAGGTACTGGCGGCGGCCGCGCTGCGGCACCGCGTGTTCGCCCAGGAGTGCGGTGCGGTCACGCCCGGCCCGGACGGCGTGGACCTCGACCGGTTCGACGTCCGCTGCGACCACCTCGTCGTCTGGCACCTGCCGGAGGACGGATCGCCGGAGCAGGCCGTGGCCACCTACCGGCTGTTGCTGCCGTCGGCCAACCACCGCCGGCCGCGGCGGCAGGGCCTGTACGCGAACACCGAGTTCGACCTCGCGCCGCTGGAATCCCTGCTGGACACCACGGTCGAGGCCGGACGGGCGTGCGTCGCCGCGGAGCACCGTGGGTCCCGGGCCATCAGCCTGCTCTGGAGCGGCATCGCCCGCGCCATGCTGCAGAGCGGATCCCGGTACCTGGTGGGCTGCGCGAGCATCCCGGTCGCCGACGGCGGCGGCCAGGCGGCGTTGTTCGAACGGATGGCCAGGGACCGGCACTGGGCTCCGGCCGAGCGACAGTGCGCGCCCCGGCACCCGTACCGGGCGTCGACGGCCCCGCCGGTCGACCGGCTGCGGATCCCGCCGTTGCTGCACGGCTACCTCCGGCTCGGCGCGCAGATCTGCAGCGCGCCCGCGCACGACGAGCAGTTCGGGTCCGCGGACTTCCTGGTGCTGCTCGACCTGCAGCAGGCGGACCCGCGGTACCTGCGCTACTTCGTGCAGGACGCACTGATCCGGCCGTGACCGAGCACTGCGCCGAGATGCGCTGTGCAGCGGCCTGTGTCGCTGCGCCCACCCCGCGTGCGCCGCTCGGCACCCGGGTGCGCCGCCGGACGGCGCTGACCGCTGCGCTGCTGGCCGGCGGGGCCGCCATCGTGCTGGTCGCCCTGCTGCCCGGGTACGGCCGGCCGCACCGCACCGGCCGGGTGCTGCAGCACGCCAGCCGCTGGGTGCTCGCGGCGCTCGGGGTTCGGGTGCGCTGCACCGGACGTCCCCGGGCCGGTGCGAGTCTCGTCGTGGGCAACCATGTCTCGTTCCTCGACGTGCTCGCCCTGGCGGCGTGCGGCCCGATGCGGCCCGTCGCCAAGCAGGACGTCGCGTCGTGGCCGTTCGTCGGCGGCCTGGCACGTCGGACCGGGACGCTGTTCCTGCGCCGCGACACCTGGGCCGAACTGCCGGACCTGGTGCGAGCCGCCACGGCGGCGCTGCGGGCGGGACACCGCGTGCAGGTCTTCCCCGAGGGCACGACGCGCTGCGGCCGCTCGCTCGGCACCTTCCGGCGGGCGGCCTTCCAGGCCGCGATGGACGCGGCCGCGGTGGTGTCCCCGGTGGCCCTGCGGTACACCGACGGCACCGGTGCCCGGTCGGCGGCCGCCCCGTTCGTCGGCGACGAGACCCTGCTGCAGGCGCTGCGCCGGGTCGTCGCCGCGCCGCGGCTGGAGCTGCACGTGCAGTGGCTGCGCCCGGTGCCCGCCATCCCGGCCACCGGTCACCCGGCCACCGACCGCCGCCGGCTGGCGTCCGCGGTGGAATCCGCCGTGGCCCGCGCGCTGGGCCAGGACGTGGTCCGCTCGGCCCCGGTCCGGCCCTCCCGTCCGGTCGCGGTCGGCCTGCCGGTGGCCGACGGCGCAGAGCGGGTCGGCGCCGCAGAGGTGCTTGAACTCGCGGCCTGCGCGGCGCGCAGCCGGCCGCCGGTCCTGCAGTCGGCCTGAGCCTCGCGGACCGTGCCGCGTCCGGGACAGCGCGGTCCGCGCCGGGATGCGGGTCGTGCTCGACGGTCACCCCTCGGGCTCTCGAGCGTCCCCCGCAGACCGGCAGCACGCCGACCTCGCGAGAGCCCGGATCTGCCGTGCCGCTCGACCTCGTCGTCGAGCGTGGTGGTGAGCCGCCCTGACTCGTCCCGGGGTCGGTCCCACCGCCGGGCCGGCGGCAGACTTGCGCAGGTGTCAGGCCTGCCGTGCGGCATCGATGTCGTCGCGGATGTCGCGGATCGTCCGGTCCGGCATCAACGGCGGCAGCTCGCGCAGCTGCCGGATGCCTGCCGTGGACAGTCCGACCGCACCGGCGCTGAAGGCGGCGGTCACCACGACGGCGGCCAGCCGCGGCGGCAGAAACCTGTCGAACAATCGGAGGACGAGGGCGGCGCCCGTCCCGGCGGCCATCGCGCCGAGCGCAGTAGCCCCGCCGAGCAGAGCGAGCCCACCGCCGGCTTGACGGGCCTTGCCGGTCATCTCGTCGCGCGCCTTGCCGATCTCTTGACGCAGCAACGCGCCGACGGTGTCGGTCAGGCTGCGCAGTAGGTCACTGGTGGCGGACCCGGCTTCTGTACTCGACATCGGTCCTCCTGCGGTCCCTGGGAGTGGGGAAGGGCACGCACCACGGGGTGCAGGCACCCACCTTCCCCAGCACCGTTCCCGACCGGGCGCGACGGGAAACCGTGCGACGGCGGGCCGGGCTTCGACCGGTCGGTCCGCGCCCCGTGCGGTGAATCTCCGAGAGCACGTCGCTCCATCGGCTCCGTTTGACGGCGGACCGGCTCGGCAATCCGATTCCCACGCGTCATCCCGGACGGCGGGCCGTCCCGGTGACCTTTGCACGAGCGGGCCGTCGGACAGGTGCGGCGCCGCTCGGGAGGTGCACGATGCCGACGAGTTTCGTCAAAGAGGCCGTGAAGGGCAACAACAAGTTCCTGCTTCGCATCGCGGTCATCGCGGCGCTCGGCGGGTTCCTGTTCGGCTACGACACCGGGATCATCTCCGGCGCCCAGCTCTACATCCAGCGTGACCTGTCGACGACCTCGCTGGAACAGCAGTGGATCGTCGGCGCGCTGCTCGTGGGGGCGGTCGTCGGAGCCGCGCTGTCCGGTTGGCTCTCGGACCGCATCGGACGCCGCTGGACCAAGGTCGGCAGTGGGACGGTCTACGTCCTCGCCGGGTTGGCATCCGCGTTCTCGCCGGACACACCATGGTTGCTCGCCAGCCGGTTCGTCCTCGGTCTGGCCGTCGGGACCGCGTCGTTCGTCTCGGTGGAGTACATCTCCGAGCAGGCACCGGCCCGGCTGCGCGGCGGGGTGACGTCGTTCAACCAGCTGATGGTCACGACGGGGATCCTGGTGGCCTACCTGGTGGCCGCTGCCCTGCAAGGGGCGCCGGCCGGATGGCGGTGGATGCTCGGCCTGTCCGCCGTGCCCGGCCTGGCGCTGGCCGTCGGGATGCTGACGGTGCCGTCGTCGCCCCGATGGCTCGTTGCCCGCGGTCGGAAGGACGACGCCCGGCGCGTGCTGTCGCGAACACGCAGCGACGACGAGACCGACGACGAACTCGACAGCATCACCGAGGCGGTGGGGACCTCCCGTTCGACGCGGCTGCGAGACCTGTTCCGCCAGCCGCTGCGACCTCTGATGGTCGTCGGCCTGGTCCTGGCGATCGGTCAGCAGGTCATCGGTGTCAACACCGTCGTCTACTACTCGGCGACCATCCTGAACTACACCGGCCTGTCGGCGAGTGCCTCCGTCCTGCAGGCCATCTCGGTCGGGATCACCAACGTCGTGTTCACGGTGGTGGCGATCCTGCTGCTGGACCGCGTCGGCCGGCGGCCGCTGCTGCTGGTCGGGACGACCGCCGCCACGCTGGCGCTTGTCGCCCTGGGCCTGTGGTTCGCCGTGCCCGGACTGAAGGACCACCCACTGTTCGCGCTGGTGTTCCTCCTGGTGTTCATGGCCGGCTTCGCTGTCGGTCTCGGTCCGGTCTTCTGGCTGATGATCAGCGAGATCTTCCCCGTGGGTGTCCGCAGCAAGGCGATGAGCATCGCGACGGTGGCCAACTGGGCCGCGAACTTCCTGGTCTCCTACTTCTTCCTGCAACTGGTCGGCGCCATGGGCGAATCGGGCACGTTCTGGCTGTACGCCGGCTTCGGCGTGCTGTCCTTCTTCTTCTTCCTTCGTAAGGTGCCCGAGACCAAGGACCGATCGCTGGAAGAGATCCAGCAGGAGGTGGGCAGCCGGACGTGACGTCCGGCCGCGGTCAGGCAGCCGGGACCGGCGGCAGGTTCGACAGCTGCAGGTCGACGTCGTGCTCGCCGGACTCACCGGTCATCCGCGCCGTCCAGCGCAGCACGTCGCCGGACAGGTCGATCCGCGCCGGCCCGACGTCCGGCACCCAGGCCAGCAGCACGTCCTCGGCCTCCAGGGTCACGGTCCAGCTGAACGGGTCGAACGGCTCGCCGGCCGCGTCCGCGTGCCGGGCGGCCGCGTCCACGTCGTACCCGCCGTCACCGGTGTACCCGGGCACGAGCAGCGTCGCGCCCAGCAGCGGGTGGCCGCCGACCAGCGGCCGGTCGTCCGCCGGCACCACCACCTCGACGGTGAGCAGGTCCGGCTCGCGGTCCAGGCGCACCGGCAGGTACCCCCACCAGGAACCGTCGTACCGCTTGCCGGACACCGACAGCCGCACGGTCGCACGGGGCAGCGCGCGGACGGCCTCCTGCTCGGCCTGCCGGCGCCGGACCTCGTCGGCGTCCCGGCGGTCCTCCCAGTCGCGGTACGCCGGCACCAGCGCCCGCCCGGCCTGGTGACCGAGCTCGCGCTCCATCTCCCGCTCGGCCAGCCACGACTCGTGCTCGGCATACTCCCGGGTGCGCTGCACGCCGGTGGTCCACTCCACCCGCTTGGCGCGCAGCCACTTCTTGGCGATCGCCCCCAGGCCCTGCTCGCCGCTGTCCGCCATGCCCTCGCTCCACGCCCCGACCGGGATCCGCCGGTCGCGGATGCCTCCGGCGCCATCATCGGGGACCGCGCCGCGCCGGCCGGTCGGTATCACGCAACCGACACGAGCTGCAGCGGACAGTGACGGCCGCCGGATCCGGACGCCCCGCGAGGACGCCCGGCAGCGTCAGTGGCCGCGGAGCACCCAGTCGTCCAGGTGCGGGGCCTCCGCGCCGATCGTGGTGTCGTCGCCGTGCCCGGTGTGCACGACGGTGTCGTCGGGCAGGCACAGCAGCCGGTTGCTGATCGAGTCGATGATCGTCGGGAAGTCCGAGAACGACCGGCCGGTGGCCCCGGGGCCGCCCTGGAACAGGGTGTCGCCACTGAACAGCGCGTGCAGCGCCGGCACGTACAGGCACACCGCGCCGGGGGAGTGCCCGGGCGTGTGCAGCACGGTGACGTCGACGCCGGCGACGCCCAGGGTCTGCCCGTCGCTGATGCCGTCGTCCGGCTGGCGGTCCTGGTGCTTCATGCCCCAGAGCGGGGCGTCGGCCGGGTGGAGCAGCACCGGCGCGCCGGTGCGGCGTGCCAGTTCCGGGGCCGCGTCGATGTGGTCGTCGTGGCCGTGCGTGCAGACGATCGCGGTGACCCGGCGACCGCCGATCGCCCGCTCGATGGCGTCGGCGTCGTGGGCGGCGTCCACGACGAGCACCTCGTCGTCGTCGCCGAGCAGCCAGACGTTGTTGTCCACGTCCCAGGTGCCGCCGTCGAGGCTGAACGTGCCGGACGTGACCAGCCGGTCGATCCGCGCGGGCATCGGGTTCTCCTGTCTGGCCCGGCGCCGGGGGCCGGCGCGGGCAGGTCCGTCGGACGGCCGCTCCCCTCGGCGGCGTCCCCAGACTGCCACGGATCCGAGGGCGGCCCGCGCCACCGCCCGTGGCCGGGGCGCCGCCCGAGCGGCGGCCCCGGCCGTCCGTGGCGGGCGGCTCAGACGTACTCGGGCGCGGTGACCAGCAGCCACCGGGCCAGGTGCTCGGCGAACGACGAGCGCACCAGCACCCGGACGGCGTCCGTGTCCGAGCCCGGCTCGCCCAGCACCTGGAGCACCACGGCGCACTGCGCGAGCACGGTCTGCACGCACGTGCCCGGGCCGAGGCGGGCCAGGTCGACCGCGCATCCGTGCGCGAGGACCGCCCGGGTCCGCGGGCCGGAGATCCGCACCGCCGTCCGGGCCGCCGAGACGTCCGTCACCGCGACCACGGGGACGGCGTCCCCGAGCTCGGCGACGGCGCGCCGCACGGCGTCCTCCGTGGTGGCGGCCAGACCCGGCGACCGCACGACGAGGTACTCGTCCGGCCCGAGGGCCAGCGCGGTGACACCCGGGGCCTCGTCGACCCCGCCCGTCCGCAGCGGCAGGGCGCACCCGAGCGCCTCGGAGACCGCCCGGGCCGCTTCGGACCCGGCCGGCACCCGCACGTCGATCATTGTCCGCAGCGGTTCCTCGACGACGCGCACCCCGCCGTCCGGTCCCGACAGCTCCGCGAACGGCACCGCGAACCGCGCCAACGGCGAGACCGGCAGGGTCGCGGCCACGGCCGGTCCGGCAGCGCCGGCAGCGCCGCCAGAGCCGACCGGGCCGGCAGAGCCGGGGCCGGCGTCGTCGGGGTCGCCGTCGCGCCGGGCGCCGTCCGGGTCGACGAACACCGACGACACCACCGCGGCCGGCCGCGGGACGTCGTCGACCACGACGTGCACCGTGCCGCCGATCCGGGCACGGCCGCCGGAGAGCAGGGCCAGCGCGAAGGTCCGGCCGAGCGCGGCGGACCGGTAGGAACTGGTCACGTGGCCGAGCATCGGGACCGGCGGCGGTGGCAGCGGCACCTCGTCGACCAGCTGGGCGCCCTCCGGCAGCAGCAGCCCGGTGTCGACGGGCAGCAGGCCGACCAGCTCCTTGCGGTCCGCGCGGCGGGTGTCCGGGCGGGCGTGCGAGCGCTTGCCGAGGTAGTCGGCCTTCTTGGCCGAGACCGCCCACCCCAGGCCGAGGTCGAACGGCGTCTGGGTGCCGTCGGTGTCCTGACCGACGATGGGATAACCCTTCTCGGCGCGCAGCACGTGCATGGTCTCGGTGCCGTACGGCGTGAGGCCGTCCGGCTCGCCGGCCGCCCACACGGCGTCCCACAGGGCGGCCGCGTCGCTCCAGGACACGGAGATCTCGTAGGCCAGCTCGCCGGAGAACGAGATCCGCGCCACCCGTGCCGGGAGGTCGGCCACCGTGCCGTCCTGCGCCGTCATGAACCGGAAGGTCGCTGCGCTGCAGTCCATCTCGGGGGCCAGCCGCTGCAGCAGCCCTCGCGAGCGCGGCCCGATCAGCGCCAGGGTGGCCCACTGCTCGGTCACGCTGGTGCACCGGACCCGCAGGTCCGGCCACTCCGTCTGCAGCCACTCCTCCATCCAGTCCAGGATCTTGGCCGCATTGCCGGTGGTGGTCGTCACGACGAACCGGTCGGGGGCCAGCCGGAGCGCAGTGCCGTCGTCGACGACCATGCCGTCCACCCCGCAGAGCACGGCGTACCGGGCCGCACCGACCTTGAGCGTCGACAGCATCGTCGTGTAGATCCGGTCCAGGAAGGTGCCGGCGTCCGGACCCTGGACGTCGATCTTGCCCAGCGTGGAGGCGTCCATGAACGCCACCCCGGTGCGCGCGGCCAGACACTCCCGGGCCACCGCCTCGGGCATCGTCTCGACGCCGCCGCCCGCCAGCGGCCGCGGGTAGTACCACGGTCGCTTCCACTGGCCGACGTTCTCGAACACCGCCCCGTGCGCCACGTGCCAGCCATGGGCGCCGGTGGTCCGGACCGGGTCGTACAGGTCACCGTGCTCGCGGCCGGCGAGGGCGGCGAAGGCGACCGGTACGGCCGGTGGCCGGCTGGTGGTGGTGCCGAGCTCCTCCGCGACGATCCCGGTCAACCCCGACACCAGCGCGGTGGTCAGCGCGGCGGACGTCCGGCCCTGGTCGTGCGCCGTGCCGGCCGTGGTGTACCGCTTGACGTGCTCCACCGAGCGCAGCCCGGCGCCGGTCGCCCTGGCCAGGTCCGCGACGGTGACGTCCCGCTGCACGTCGACGAAGTGCTCGTCGAGAGCGGCCGGATCCTGGTCTCCGTCGGTCACCAGGTGGAGCTGCGCGGCCGGCTCCGGGTACTCGGCCAGGCCGTCGGCGGGCGGCGCCAGGTCGGGGATGCCGGCCCGGACGTCCTGGTGGCGCTGCGCCGCCGCGAGTCCGGCGGCGGTACCGGCGGCCTCGGCGGCGGCCAGCCCCGCACGCTCGCCGTCGTCGACGATCTCGCCGGTGGTGCGCAGTCCCGCCGCGGAGCCGGCCACGGCGACCCGCGGCAGCGCGGCGCCGGGCCGGAAGGTGCCGGCGGCGGCGTCCCAGACGGGACGCCCGCCGGCGTGGGACCACAGCGCCAGGTTGGGGTTCCAGCCGCCGGAGACGGCCAGCAGGTCGGCCGGCAGCCGCCGGCTGCGGCCGTCCGCCAGCCGGACGGTGACCGCCGAGAGCTCCCCGGAGTCGTCGGCGTGGGCGCGGGTCACCACGGCGCCGGCCAGCACCGTCCCGGTCGGGACCGGACCGTCCGGCACGTCCACGGGCTGCCTGCTCGGGGTCCGCGGATCCACGATGACCACCGAGGCCCCGGTGGCGAGCAGGTCGCCGGCCACCCGGTAGGCGTCGTCGTGGGCGGTGAACAGCACGACCTGCTCCCCGGCGAGCACGCCGTGCCGGTGGAGGTGGGCGCGCACCGACTCGGCCAGCATGACGCCCGGGAGGTCGTTGCCTGCGAAGACCACCGGCCGCTCGTACGACCCGGTCGCCAGCACCACCTCGGCGGCCCGGATGTGCCAGACCCGTTCGCGGACACCGTCCGCCGGTCTGCGGCCGGCCCGCGCCGGGTCGTGGTGCGCCGGCATGCGCTGCACCGCGACCAGGTAGTTGTCGTCGTAGAGCCCGGTGGCCGCGGTGCGCTGCAGGTGCAGCACGGTGGGCAGGGCGTCCAGCGCGTCCGACACCTGCTCTGCCCAGGCCAGTTCCGCACCTCCGAGCAGCGCGCCGCCGGCGCGCGGCCGCTCGTCGAGCAGCACGACGCGCACGCCGCTGCGGGCGGCCTCGAGCGCCGCGGCCAGTCCGGCCGGGCCGGCCCCGACGACGGCGACCTCGCAGTGGTGGTGGACGGCGTCGTACTGCGTCCGCGCCGCCCCGTCGGGTGCGGCGGTCAGCAGGCCCTGCCCCTGCAGCGACCGGCCGGTCATGCCGTCCAGGGCCTCGACGGTGGTCGCGGTGACGACGGGATCGGGCAGCGGACCGGCGATCGACAGCAGCGCGGCCGGCTCCTCCGGGCCGGCGGTCATGATGCCGCGCGGGCGGCCCCGCCGCACGGACCGGCCGACCGTCCGCACGCCCGAGGCCAGCAGTGCCGACGCCAGGGTGTCGCCGGGGAACGCCTGTAGCTGCAACCCGTCGACCACCACGTCCAGCAGCACGCCGCGGTCCACCGCTCCGCCGGACGACAACCGGGACGGGGTCACGCGGTTCCTCCGCTCGTGGCGCTGTGGTGGTCGACGCGGTGCCCGCCGACCGGGTGCCCACCGACCGGGTGCCCGTGGACCGGGTGCCGGTGGACGTGCCCGCCGTGCAGCTCCGGCGGCGGCTCGCCGACCCGGTACACCGCCAGGAACCGGTTGGTCACCGTGTCCCGGACGGCGTTGAACCAGCGGCGGCAGCCGGCGGCGTGCATCCAGCGCTCGGCGAAGGGGCCCTTGGGGTTCTCCCGGTAGAACAGGAACTCCGCCCACTGCTCGTCGGTCAGATCCCGGCCGCCGTCCTGGGGGTAGGGCACATGCGCCTGCCCGCCGTAGTGGAACTCGTCCTCGTTCCGCGGCCCGCACTCCGGGCAGTCGATGAGCATCATCAGTGCGCCACCGCCGCGGCCCCGTGCTCGTCCACGAGCCGGCCCTGGGTGAACCGGTCGAGCCCGAAAGGCTGTGCCAGCGCCGGCACCTCGCCCTTGTCCAGCAGCTCCGCCATGACGTGCCCGATCCCGGGGGTGGCCTTGAACCCGCCGGTGCCCCAGCCGCAGTTGACGAACAGGTTCTCCACCGGCGTCGCCCCGATGATGGGCGAGGCGTCCGGGGTGACGTCGACGATGCCGGCCCAGGTCCGCAGCACGTGGGCCCGGGCGAAGATCGGGAACAGCTCCACGGCGGCGGCCATCTGGCGCTCGATGACGTGGAAGGCGCCGCGCTGCCCGTAGCCGATGTACGGGTCGACGCCGGCGCCCATGACGAGCTCGCCCTTGTGCGCCTGCGAGACGTAGACGTGCACGGCGTTGGACATGACGACCGTCGGGTGCACGGGCTCCAGCAGCTCGGACACCAGCGCCTGCAACGGGTGCGACTGCACCGGTAGCCGGAAGCCGGCCAGCTCGGCCAGGGTCGCCGAGTGTCCGGCGCCGATCAGTGCCACCCGGTCCGCGCCGATCCGGCCGCGCGAGGTCCGGACGCCCTTGACCACCCCGTGCTCGACGTCGATGCCGGTGACCTCGCAGTTCTGCACCAGGTCGACACCGGCGGCGTCGGCGGACCGGGCCAGGCCCCAGGCCACGTAGTCGTGCTTGGCGATGCCGGCGCGGGCCTGGTAGGTGCCGCCGAGCACCGGGTAGCGCAGGTCCGGCGAGGTGTTGACGATCGGGCAGAGCTCGCGCACCCCGCCGGCGTCGACCCACTCGGCGTCGATCCCGTTCAGCCGGTTCGCCGCGACGCGTCGCCGGGAGTCCCGCACGTCCTGCAGCGAGTGGTCCAGGTTCAGCACCCCGCGCTGGGAGAACAGGATCGGGTAGTCCAGGTCCTCCTCGAGGTGCTCCCACAGCCGCAGCGCGTGCTCGTAGATCGCCGCGGAGGCGTCCCACAGGTAGTTCGACCGGATGATGGTGGTGTTGCGCGCCATGTTGCCGCCGGCCAGCCAGCCGCGCTCGAGCACGGCGACGTCGGTGACGCCGCGCCGGGCCAGGTAGTGCGCGGTCGCCAGCCCGTGACCGCCGCCGCCGACGATCACCACCTGGTAGTGGCGCCGCGGCTCCGGGTTGCGCCACAGCGACGCCGGGTGCTCCGGCAGGTCCGCTCCGGGCGGGGGAGCGTCGAACTGCGCGGCAGGCGTCACGGGACCTCCGGTCGACTAGAGCGAGGCGTACAGCGGGCGGCGCCCGGCCAGGGCGGCGACCCGGCCGGACAGCGAGGACGCCAGTGCCGGCTCGAGCTCGCCGACCGGCGCCTTCAGGGCCTCGGCGATGACGTCGGCGACCTCGGTGAAGTCGGCCGCGTCGAAGCCGCGGGTGGCCAGCGCGGGCGTGCCGATGCGCAGGCCCGAGGTCACCATCGGCGGCCGCGGGTCGAACGGCACGGCGTTGCGGTTGACCGTGATGCCGATCGAGTGCAGCCGGTCCTCGGCCTGCTTGCCGTCCAGCTCCGAGTCCCGCAGGTCGACCAGGACCAGGTGCACGTCCGTGCCACCGGTGAGCACCGACACCCCGGCCGAGCGCACGTCGTCGGCGACCAGGCGCTCGGCGAGCAGCCGGGCGCCGGCCAGGGTGCGCTGCGCCCGCTCGGTGAACGCGGGGTCGGCGGCCATCCGGAAGGCCACCGCCTTGGCGGCGATGACGTGCTCCAGCGGCCCGCCCTGCTGGCCGGGGAAGACGGCCGAGTTGACCCGCTTGGCCAGGTCTGGGTCGTCGGTGAGGATGACGCCGCCCCGGGGGCCGCCCAAGGTCTTGTGGGTGGTGGTGGTCGTGACGTGCGCGTGCGGCACGGGCGACGGGTGCAGCCCCGCCGCCACCAGTCCGGCGAAGTGCGCCATGTCCACTAGCAGGTACGCGCCGACCTCGTCGGCGATCTCCCGGAACCGCGCGAAGTCCAGGTGGCGCGGGTAGGCCGACCAGCCGGCGATGATGAGCTTGGGGGCGTGCTCGCGGGCCAGCCGGGCCACCTCGTCGAGGTCGACGCGGTGGTCCTCCTTGGACACCTCGTAGGCCGCGACGTCGTAGAGCAGGCCGGAGAAGTTGATCCGCATGCCGTGGGTCAGGTGGCCGCCGTGGGCCAGCGACAGGCCGAGGATGGTGTCGCCCGGCTTGATCAGCGCCTGCATGGCCGCGGCGTTGGCCTGTGCCCCCGAGTGCGGCTGGACGTTGGCGTAGCCGGCGCCGAACAGGCCCTTGACCCGCTCGATGGCCAGCCGCTCGATCACGTCGACGTTCTCGCACCCGCCGTAGTAGCGCCGGCCCGGGTACCCCTCGGCGTACTTGTTCGTCAGCACGCTGCCCTGCGCCTGCATGGCCGCGACCGGCGCGAAGTTCTCGCTGGCGATCATCTCCAGGGTGTTCTGCTGGCGGCGCAGCTCGGCGTCGATCGCAGCGGCGACCTCCGGGTCCGCCTCGGCCAGCGGGGCGTCCAGCCCGGGCCAGGGGGTCGGGATCGGGTCGCCGGACTCCGCCGGTACCGCGGACAGCGTCGGACCGTGCGCGCCGCGCGCCGAGGTCGAGATGCTCACCTGCTCGTTCTCCCTGCGATCGCCGCCCGGACGGGCGGATGGTGCGGTGGGGACCCGGCCCGCCGGACGACGGGCCGCCGGGTCCCCACGGTAGTGACGTCGGCGGCGGACCGCCGAACCGGCGGCACCGGCCCGGCCTGGCTCAGCACCGCATCCGCTTACCCTCGGGGTCGAACGCCGGCTCGGCCGTGACGACGGCCCGGTAGCGGCGGTCGAACCAGCCGATCTCCACGGCGGTCCCGGGTTCGGCCAGGTCCGCGTCGAGCAAGGCGTAGGCCAGCGGCGCCCCGAGGGTGTAGCCGTAGGCGGCGGACGTGACGTAGCCGACCGCCGCCTCGCCGGTGTCACGGGCATCGGCGCGGCCGCCCGCGGTGCCGTCGGGACCGGGTCGGTGGACCGGTTCGCCGCCGAGCACGATGCCGTCCGGCTCGTCGACGACCAGCAGGGCCAGCCGGCGGGAGCCGGGTGCCCGTTGCTCCAGTCCCGCCCGGCCGTGGAAGTCGGCGGTGCTGCGGACCGCGAAGCCCAGGCCGACGTCGGCCGGGCCGTGCTCGGTGGTCATGTCGGTGCCGTAGGACCGGTAGCCCTTCTCGATGCGCAGCGCGGTGAACGCGCCGCGGCCGGCGGCGATGATGCCGTGGTCCCGGCCGGCGGCCATCAACAGGTCCCACAGCGCCAGCCCCTGGTCCGCGGTGGTGTACAGCTCCCAGCCCAGCTCGCCCACGTAGGACAGCCGGAGCGCGGTGACCGGGACGGCACCCAGGTACAGCTCACGACCCCGGAAGTACCGGAAGGCGGTGTGGGACAGGTCGGTGCCGGTCAACGGCTGCAGGACGTCCCGCGCGGCGGGCCCCCAGATGCCGATGCAGCAGGTGCCGGGGGTCAGGTCGCGGATCTGGACGGTGTCGCGCCACGGCGAGGCCCGCAGCCGGCGGGTGAGCCACACCTCGTCCACGGCCCCGTTCACGCCCAGCTGGTAGCGCTGCTCGGCGAGCCGGGCGACCGTGACGTCCGAGCGGATCCCGCCGTCCGGCTCGAGCAGCAGGCAGTAGGTCACCGCGCCGACGGCGCCGCCCACCGGCCCGGTGACCACCGACGCGAGGAAGTCGGCGCTGCCCGGGCCGGCGACCTCGAGCCGCCGGAGCGAGGTCATGTCGAACAGCGCGACGTCCGTCCGGGCGACCGCGGCCTCGGCCGCGACGACCGGGGACCAGTGCCGGGCGGCCCACTTGTCGGGCGCGGGGACGTGCCAGCCGGTGTTCCGGTCGGAGGTGAGCAGCGCCTCGTTGGCGGCGTACCACTGCGGCCGTTCCCAGCCGTTGGCCTCCAGGAAGACCGCGCCGAGCTCGACCTGCCGCTGGTGGAACGGCGAGACCCGCAGCGGCCGGGAGTGCTCCATCGGGTCCAGCGGATGGAGGATGTCGTAGACCTCGACGAAGTTCTGGCAGTCCTTGGCCACGATGTAGTCCGGGGCCAGCTGGTGCCGTTCGAACCGGTTCACGTCGCAGGCGTGCACGTCGAACCCGGTGTAGCCGTCGACGATCCACTCCGCCATCGCCCGCGCCACGCCGGCCGAGTGGGTGACCCACACGGCCTCCGCGGTCCAGAACCCGTCGACCGCCGCGTGCGGGCCCAGGAGCGGCAGGTTGTCGGTGGTGAACGAGAAGACCCCGTTGAACGGCTGTGCCAGCGTCACCTCGCCGAGAGCCGGCATCAGCCGGGCGGTCTCGGCGAGCGGGAACTCGAAGTCGGCCGGGGTGAAGGGCAGCACGCTGGGTTGCCCCGGCCGGTCCTCGCCGAACCGGGACCAGTGCTCCAGCTCCTGCACCTCGACCGGCATCGGGCGGTGGCGGTAGGAGCCGATGCCCAGCCGGTCGTGGTTCTCGCGGTAGTACAGGTCGGCGTCCTGGTGCCGGAGCACCGGCCTGACGGACTCGGTGCGGCGACCGGCGAGCGGTCTCACCGGCGCCGTCCACGCGAACTGGTGCGCCAGCGGGGTGAGCGCGAGCGTCTGCCCGACAAAGCCGGCGACGCGCTGGCCCCAGATGCCGGCGCAGCACACCACCACGTCCGCGTCGAGCACCGCGGTGCCGTCGGGTGTCCGGACCTCGACGCCCGAGATCCTGGTGCCGGACCCGGTGTCCGCGGTCCGGAAGCCCAGGACCTCGTGCCGGTCCAGCACGGTGGCGCCGCGCTCGGTGGCCCGGGCCAGCTGTGCCTGGACGGCCCACACCGCCTTGGCGATGCCGTCGTCGGGGACGAACAGGCCGCCCAGCACCGCGCCGGGATCGAGCAGGTCCCACCGGGCGGCGGCCTCGCCGGCGTCGAGTAGGAGCGCGCCGGGGATGCCCCAGGACTGCGCCCAGCCGTACCGGCGGTGCAGCTCGGCGGCCCGCTCGGGGGTGGTGGCGATCTCCAATCCGCCCACCGGCAGGTAGCACGAGGATCCCTGCCACTGCAGTGCGGAGAACTTGGCCACGGAGTACCGGGCGAAGTCGCTCATCACCTTGGTGCCGTTGGTCTGGAAGACCACGCCGGGGGCGTGCGACGTCGAGCCGCCGGGCGTCGGGAGCGGGCCGGCGTCGACCACGGTGACCCGGTCCCAGCCCCGTTCGGTCAGCTCGTCGGCCAGGCTGGCGCCGACGATCCCGGCGCCCACGATGACGACCCGCGGCCCTGCCATGCAGGCCTCCGTTTCTGGATGCGCAACGGTGTGCGCCGACCGCAACGAGTGTGGGGTGGCGACCGGACGCCGTCAAGGACGCCGGCCGTGGCGGGCCGGACCGCTCACTTGCCGAGCCAGGCGGCCACCTTGTCCGGGTTGGCCTGCACCCACTTGGCGGCGGCGTCCTCCGGCGACATCTTGTCGGCGGTGATGTACCTGGCCACCAGGTCCTGGTCGGCGTTGGTCCAGCGGAAGTTCCGGACCAGGTTCACCGCCGCGGACCCGGAGTCCGCGAACCGCTTGGAGATGATCTTGTTCAAGGTGTAGTCGGGGTAGTCGCAGGCGATCGTCGCGGGATCGGAGTCGCAGCCGTCGGTGTACGGCGGCAGCGCGACCTTGACCAGCGGCACCTCGGACAGGAACCACTGCGGCGAGTAGAAGTACCCGATCACCGGGGTCTTGTTCTGCTCGGCGTTCCGGAACGCCTGGATGAGGGCGGCCTCCGACCCGGCGTAGACGACCTTGTAGTTCAGCTTCAGGTTCTTGACCAGGGCCTCGTCGTTGGTGACGAAGGACGGGTCGCCGTCGAGCAGCTGTCCCTGGCCGCCCGACTCCGACGTCTTGAACATGTCGGCGTACTTGTTGAGGTTCTTGTAGTCGGTGATGTCGGGGTACTTCTTGGCCAGCCACGGCGGCACGTACCAGCCGATCTGCCCGAGGTTGCCGGTGGGACCGGCGTCCTCGGCGACCTTCTGCTGGTCGATGTACTTGGCGACGAGGTCGGCGTGGCCCCAGTTCTCGAGGATGACGTCGACCTGGCCGCTCGAGAAGCCCTGCCAGGCGATCTCCTCCTTGAGCGCCTTCTGGTTCACCTTGCAGTTCAGGTTCTTCTCGGCGACGTAGGTCAGCACCGCCGCGTCGGCGGTGTACCCGACCCAGTCGTTCATCGCCAGGGCGAACGGTGCGCAGGACCCGGTGACCGGCAGCATCGACGCGGACCCCGCACCGCCGGAGCCGGTCGAAGCCGTCGGGGACGCGGCCGCCGACCCGCCGGAGCCGGCGGCGGTCCCGGATGCGGTGGCGGTGCCGGGCGTGGTGCCCGCCGTGGCGGCTCCGGCGGCGGTCGAGGACCCGGTGGCCGCTCCGGCGCCGGTCGAGCCGCCCACCGTCGCCGCGGTCGAGCTGGAGCTGGACGACCCGCCGGCGTTCACGGTGGCGCCGCCGCAGCCGGCCGCGGCCAGCAGGGCGACAAGGGGCAGCAGGGCGGCGATCCGGCGGCGGCCGGCGCGGGTCCGAGGATGCATGGGGGTCTCCTGGGTCGAGGGGCTCGGTGGTCGGGGGCCGCGGTCGGTGGTCCGCGGCCGGAGGTGGTGGGTGTCCGCGGGTGGGTCAGCCGCCGGCGGCCGGCAGCGCCGGGGCGGTGGAACGGGCGCGCGGCCGTGCGGCACCGGGGCGGCGGCCGGACCGGCCCGCGGCGGCCTGGGTGATCCGGTCCAGGACGATGCCGAGGGCGACGAGGGTCAGGCCGGCCGCGAGTCCCTTGCCGAACAGCTGGTCCTGCGACAGCCCGGCGACGACGTCGTAGCCCAGGGCCCCGGCGCCGACCATGCCGCCGATCACCACCATGGACAGCGCGTAGATCAGCCCCTGGTTGGTGGCCAGCGCCAGCGAGCGGGCCGACATCGGCAGTTGCACGCGGGTGACCACCTGCCACCGGGTCGAGCCGAACGCCGTCGCGGCCTCGACAGTGGCGGCCGGGACCTGCGCGATGCCGTCGGCGACGATCTTGATGGCGGCCGGGGCCGCGTACACCACGGCGGCCACGATCGCGGTGAACCGGCTGGCGTCGAACAGGGCGAGGAACGGCACCAGGTACACGAAGGCCGGCATGGTCTGGGCGGCGTCGAGCACCGGCCGGATGATCCGGTCGGCCATCCGGGACCGACCCATCCAGACGCCGACCACGACGCCCAGCACCACCACCGCGACGGTGGCGAGCAGCGTCGCGGCCAGCGTGGCCATGGCGTCCTGCCACACGCCCAGCCAGACGATCGCGGCCAGGCACAGCACGGCGGTCAGCGCGGTCCGCCAGCGACCGGCGAGCCAGGCCACGACCGTCACCACGATCCCGGTCACCCAGAACGGCGACCCGGTGAGCAACGCCTCGAGCGGGTTCAGCACGCCGTAGGTGACGGCGTCCTTGAGCCCGCCGGTGACCGTCGACAGGTGCGCCTGCAGCCATCCGGAGACCGTGTCGCCGACGTCGGTGAGCAGCCGGCCGAGGTCCGGCCAGCCGGTCGGCGGCTCGGCCGCCCACAGGTACGTGCGGGACAGGTAGACGGCCAGCACCGCCACAAGCAGCGCGGCCGCGACGGCGATCCGGCGCGCCCGCCGCCGGCTCCGGCCGGACCGCAGGGCGGTCTCCGTCCGCTCGCCGGCGGCGGTGGCCACCCGGTCGAAGGCGATGGCCATCAGCACGATGGCCACGCCGGCGTTGAACGCGGTGCCGACGTCCAGGCTCTGCAACGCCTGCGCGACGGTCAGGCCGAGCCCGGGTGCGCCGATCAGCGAGGCGATCGTGACCATGGACAGCGCCGCCATGAACGTCTGGTTGATGCCGATGACCACGGTCCGACGGGCCATCGGCAGCAGTACCGTCCGCAGCCGCTGCCAGCCGGTCACCCCGAGGGAGTCGGCCGCCTCCCGGGTCACCGCCGGCACCTGCTGCAGCCCGTGGGCGGTGAGCCGGATGACCGGCGGCGCGGCGAACACGACGGTCGCGATGATCGCGGACGCCGGGCCGATGAGGAAGATCAGCACCAGCGGCGCCAGGTACGCGAACGACGGCAGGATCTGCATGAAGTCCAGCACCGGGGTGAGGATCCGGTGCACGCGCCGGCTGGTGCCGGACCAGATGCCCAGCGGCAGGCCGATCGCCAGTGCGAACAGCACGGACGCCAGGACCAGCGCGAAGGTGTCCATGGCGTCGGCCCACAGTCCCTGCAGCACGAAGCAGCAGAACACCGCCAGGGTCAGCACGGCGACCCGCACGTTGCCCACGGCGTAGGCGAGCGCCGTCACCAGCACGGTGGTGCCCAGCCAACCGATCTCGGGGATGCCCAGCCCGACGTCGGTGCGCGACAGCACCTGCGTGAACGCCGTGCCGACAGTGTCGACGGCCAGGCGGATCTCGTTGAAGAAGTAGAGGAACAGTGGGCTGGTGTTGCGGTGACCCGACACCCAGTCGTTGAGGTCGTTGAGCCGCAGCTGCAGCGGCGTCAGGTCGGCGGCGGCCAGCGGCAGCGTCCACCGCCCGCCCAGCAGCAATCGGGCGAGCAACCACAGCGCCAGCAGCGCCAGCAGCGTCGTGCCGGCGGCGGGCAGTCGCCGGCGGCGGGTCCGGTCGCGCGCGACGGCCGCCGTGGTGGCCGGGAGCTCGCCGACCTGGGCGGCCTGCGCCGGCGCCGTCACGCCGGCGCCCCCGTCGCGGCGGCGGGCTCGATCGCGGCGGACTCGGTCGCGGTGGCGGCATCGCCGGCGTCGGCACGGCGCCGGTGCGGCGGGCGACCGGCACCGGCGACGAGCGCCAGCACGTCGTCCCGGCCGACCCACCCGAGCGTCCGCTGGTCGGTACCGGTGCCGTCCACCACCCGGACCGGGCCGGCCGACCCGGACACCACCGGGATGGCGGCGCGCACCACGGTGTCCGCCGGCAGCGTCGCCGCGCCGGCCGCGTCCGGCGGGTCGTCGGGCCGGGCGATCCACCGCAGGGTCAGCACGTCGGCCCGCGGCACGTCCGCGACGAAGTCCGCGACGTAGTCGTCGGCCGGTGCGCCGACCAGCTCGTCGCCGGTGCCGATCTGGACCAGCTCGCCGTGCCGCATGATCAGGATCCGGTCGCCCAGGCGCAGCGCCTCGGACAGGTCGTGGGTGATGAACAGCATGGTCTTGCCCATGTCCCGGTGCAGGCGGATCACCTCGGCCTGCATGTCGCGCCGGATCAAGGGGTCGAGCGCCGAGAACGGCTCGTCGAAGACCAGCACGTCCGGGTCGCCGGCGAGCGCCCTGGCCAGCCCGACCCGCTGCTGCATGCCACCGGAGAGCTGGTCCGGGAAGCGCTGCTCGTACCCGGACAGGCCGACCAGGTCGACGACCTCGGCCGCCCGGCGGTTGCGTTCCGCCCGGCCGACGCCGCGGACCTGCAGCCCGTATCCGACGTTGTTCAGCACGGTGCGGTGCGGCAGCAGCCCGAAGTGCTGGAACACCATGGAGATCCGGTTCCGCCGGACGTCCCGCAGCCGCGCGGGCGGGAGCGCGGTGAGGTCCTGGCCCTCCAGCAGGACGCGGCCGGCGGTGGGCTCGACCAGCCGGGTCAGGCAGCGCACCAGGGTCGACTTGCCGGACCCGGACAGCCCCATGACCACGAAGACCTCGCCGCGGGCCACGTCGAAGCTCATGTCCCGCACGGCCGGCAGGCATCCGGTGCGGGCGAGCACCTCCGGACCGGTGAGACCGTCCAGCGATCGGTCACCCGGGATGCGATCCGGGCGGTGCCCGAACACCTTCCACAGCGATCGGACCGAGAAGTCCGGCGTGCCGTCCGCTGTCGCGGGCCGACCGGGCGCGGTCCGTCCGGCGGTGCGGGGGAGGGGATGCGCTGCTGCGGTCACGGGACGCTCCTGCGGAGGACGGCCGGCGGTCCGGCGACGGCGCTCGGCGGGCGCCGCCTCACCCGGCGAACCACCCCGCCGGCTCCGGTGCGGTGTTCTGCCAGATGTGCTTGATCTCGCGGTACTCGGCCAGGCCGGTCGGTCCCAGTTCGCGGCCGTTGCCGGAGCGGCCGAAGCCGCCCCACTCCGCCTGCGGCACGTACGGGTGGTAGTCGTTGATCCACACCGTGCCGTGGCGCAGCGCCTGCGCCACCCGCTGGGCCCGCCCGGCGTCCGCGGTGACCACCGCGCCGGCCAGCCCGTAGTCGGTGTCGTTGGCCAGCGCGACGGCTTCGGCCTCGTCGCGGAACGTCTCCACCGTGAGCACCGGACCGAACGACTCCTCGCGCACGCAGGCCATCCGCGACGAGCAGCGGTCCAGCACGGTCGGCGGGTAGTAGAAGCCGTCGGCCAGGCGCGGGTCGTCCGGCGGGGCGCCACCGGTGCGCAGCTGCGCCCCCTCGGCGAGGGCCTGCCGGACGTAGCCGTGCACCTTGTCCCGGTGCGCCTGCGAGATCAGCGTCCCGGTCTCGGCGTCCGGGTCGAACGGGCCGCCGAGCCGGATGCGGCCGGCCCGCCGGACCACCTCGTCCACCAGGTCGTCGTGCAGGTCCTCGTGCACCAGCAGCCGGGCGCCGGCCGAGCAGACCTGGCCCGAGTGCAGGAACACGGCGGTGAGCGCCAGGTCGACGGCCAGCTCGCGGTCGGCGTCCGGGAAGACCACCAGGGGGTTCTTGCCGCCCAGTTCCAGTGCCACCCGCTTGACGGTGGGTGCGGCGGCCGCCATGACGGCGGACCCGGTGGCCACACCACCGGTGAACGAGACCATGTCGACCCGCGGATCGGCGGTGAGCAGGGCGCCGACCTCCGTGCCGCTGCCGGTCACCAGGTTCGCGACCCCGGCCGGTACGCCGGCCTCCGCCAGGGTCTCCATCAGGGCGACCGTGGTGGACGGCGTGAGCTCGGACGGCTTGAGCACCAGGGTGTTCCCGGCGAGCAGTGCCGGGGCGACCTTCCAGGACGCCTGCAGCAGGGGATAGTTCCACGGGGTCACGAGGGCGCAGACGCCGACCGGCAGGTACACGATGCGGCTGATCGCGGTGGGCCGTCCGGTGTCCACCACGCGGCCGGCGTCGGTGCCCGCGATGCCGGCGTAGTAGCGGAAAGCCGAGACGACGTCGGCGATGTCGTAGCGCGCCTCGACCAGACGCTTGCCCGTGTCGAGCGCCTCGACCCGGGCGTACCGCTCGGCGTCGCGCTCCAGCAGGTCGGCCACCCGGGCCAGCACGCGGCCGCGCTCCTGCTCGGCGCGGTGCGGCCAGTCGCCGTGGTCGAACGCGCGGCGGGCGGCGGCGACGGCGGACTCCGCCTCGACCCGGGTGCCCTCGGCGACCCAGCCGACGTCCGTGCCGTCGGCCGGGCAGCGGATCAGCCGCCGGCGGGCCGGGCGCTGCCAGGCACCGTCGATCCACAGCCCGGGAGGCACGGTTCCGTCCGGCAGCAGGTCGCGGACCTCGAACGACCCTCGGGCGGCCGGCGCGGCGGCGCCGGCGCCCGTACCTTCCGTGTCGTCGGGGCGGCGAACGGTCGGGGTGAGCGTCGCCTCGGCCACGGCCCACCTCCGTGTTGCGTCATACGCACCCGCCCGCTGATCGAGCAACAGCATGGTGGCGGCCGGATCGGGGTGTCAAGAGATCCGTGGTCGGGGCGGGCGGGTGTCGCGCAGTGTTGATCTGTTCGTGACACGGCCGTCCGACGGCGCGCTCGGAGGCGGGGACGTCGGTCGTCGACGGCCCGATCGATCGGACCTGGTCCGGGCCGACGCGGCGGCTCGGCCGGGCCGCGCGGTGACGCACGGGTCCGCACACCCGACACGCGGCCGCCGTGTCCGCGGGCTGCCGGCGGCTCACCGCGGCCGAGCCGACGACGGACCGCCGCGGAGGACGACCGGTCCGCGCGACAGGTGCCGGCCGGCGCGAGGCGGCCGCCCGGCTCAGTCCGAGGCGGCCGGCAGTGCCGGGCCGAGCAGGTCGTCGGCGTCCACGATCCGGTAGGCGTAGCCCTGCTCGGCGAGGAAGCGCTGCCGGTGCGCGGCGTAGTCGGTGTCCAGCGTGTCGCGCGAGACGACCGAGTAGAAGTGCGCCTGCTTGCCTTCGGCCTTGGGTCGGAGCAGCCGGCCCAGCCGCTGGGCCTCCTCCTGCCGGGAGCCGAACGTCCCGGACACCTGCACGGCGACGGTCGCGCCGGGCAGGTCGATCGAGAAGTTGGCCACCTTGGACACCACCAGCGTGCTGATCTCACCGCTGCGGAAGGCGTCGAACAGCCGCTCCCGCTCCGCGTTCCGGGTCGATCCCTGGATGACCGGGGCGTCCAACGCCTCGCCCAGCTCGTCGAGCTGCTCGAGGTAGGCGCCGATCACCAGGGTGGGCTCGCCCTTGTGCCGGTCGAGGATGGACCGCACCACCGGCAGCTTGGTGCGGGCGGTGGAGGCGATCCGGTACCGCTCCTCGGGCTCGGCCACCGCGTACTGCAGCCGCTCGTTGTCGGTCAGGGTGACCCGCACCTCGGTGCACTCGGCCGGGGCGATCCAGCCCTGGTCCTCGATGTCTTTCCACGGCGCGTCGTACCGCTTGGGCCCGATCAGCGAGAACACGTCGCCCTCGCGGCCGTCCTCGCGCACCAGGGTGGCGGTCAGCCCGAGCCGCCGGCGCGACTGGAGGTCGGCCGTCATCCGGAAGACCGGGGCCGGCAGCAGGTGCACCTCGTCGTAGACCACCAGGCCCCAGTCGCGCGAGTCGAACAGGTCGAGGTGGCGGTAGGTGCCGCCGACCTTGCGGGTCATCACCTGGTAGGTGGCGATGGTGACCGGGCGGATCTCCTTGCGCTCGCCGGAGTACTCACCGATCTCGTCCTCGGTCAGCGAGGTGCGCGCCAGCAGCTCGCGCTTCCACTGCCGGCCGGAGACCGTGTTGGTCACCAGGATCAGCGTGGTGGCGCCGGCCCTGGCCATCGCGGCCGCGCCGACCAGGGTCTTGCCGGCCCCGCAGGGCAGGACCACCACGCCGGAGCCGCCCGCCCAGAAGTTGTCGACCGCCTCCTGCTGGTAGGACCGCAGCTCCCAGCCGTCGGTCTCCAGCTCGATGCGGTGCGCCTCGCCGTCGACGTAGCCGGCCTCGTCCTCGGCGGGCCAGCCCACCTTGAGCAGCGCCTGCTTGAGCCGGCCGCGCTCGGACGGGTGCACGGCGACGGTGTCCGGGTCGATCCGCGCGCCCAGCATCGGCGCGACCTTCTTGTGCCGCAGGATCTCCTCGAGCACCGCCCGGTCCCGGGAGATCATGATCAGCCC
Organism: Nakamurella endophytica; assembly: GCF_014646215.1. GTDB lineage: Bacteria > Actinomycetota > Actinomycetes > Mycobacteriales > Nakamurellaceae > Nakamurella > Nakamurella endophytica. The sequence continues at coordinate 674,274 of NZ_BMNA01000001.1, read as the reverse complement.
CTGCGTCGGGTGGCTCTGCAGCACCAGGCGGCCGTAGCGGCTCATCGTCTCGACGACGTCGACAAGCAGCGCCTGCGGCACCGGGAACCGCGACCAGCGCACCAGCGCGTCCACCACCTGCTCGGCGTCGTGCCCCGCGGCGCGGGCGTTCCAGAGCGCCAGCGGCGTGATGCGGTAGGTGTGCACGTGCTCCGGCGACCGTTCCAGCTCGGCGAACGGGGCGATCTGGGCGCGGGCTGCCGGTGCGTCCGGGTGCCCGACCTCGAGCAGCAGGGTCTTGTCCGACTGGACGATCAGCGGTCCGTCGGTCACGGGCGGTTCCTCTCAGACGGTGTGCCCCGGCCGCGGGATGGGCGGCGGCGGGCGGCGGCGGGCGGCGGCGGGCGGCGTGACGCCGCGACGGGGCGGACAGCCCCTCCAGTGTGCCCGCCGGGTCCACCGGCGGGGCGCGTACCGGGTACAGCGACCGGGCTCCGGCGGGCATTCCCGGCCGCCGGGCGGCCCGGCGGCGACACCGCCGCAGCACCGCACGGCGCCGCCGTACTGCCGTCGCCGCACCGCCCCGCACCGCACCGCCCCGCACCGCACCGCCGTCGCCGCACCGCCCCGCACCGCACCGCCGCAGCACAGCACCGCCGCAGCACAGCGCCCTGCGCAGTCGCGGCGCCGGCCGAGGACCCTGCAGCCTGGTGCCGCCGCCGCACTGGCACGCGCCCGTCCCGACCCGCCGGACGGCGCCGCCGTAAGGTGACGCGGGCGGCGCCGCGTGGTCGCCGTGCGGGCCGGTGCGCCGGCCCGGCGACCGTGGCGCTCCGACGCCGACAGGGGATCTGCATGGGTGTGGTGGAGCTCGTCCTGGTGCGGCACGGCGAGAGCACCGGCAACGTCGCGGCGACCGCGGCGGCCGCGGCCGGGCTGCCGGTCATCGACGTCGGCCTGCGCGACGCGGACGTGCCGCTGAGCCCGACGGGGCGCGACCAGGCCAGGGCCTTCGGCGACTGGCTCGGCGACCCGTCGTCGGGGTTCGCCCCGGACAGCGTGTGGTGCTCGCCGTACCTGCGCGCCCGGGAGACCGCCGAGATCGGCCTGGCCGCCGCCGGGGTCGACCTGCCGGTGCGGGTGGACGAGCGGCTGCGGGACCGCGAGCTGGGCATCCTGGACCTGCTCACGGCCGTCGGCGTCGAGCAGCGGTTCCCGGAGGAGGCCGCCCGGCGGCGCTGGCTCGGCAAGTTCTACTACCGGCCGCCCGGCGGCGAGTCGTGGGCCGACGTGGCGCTCCGGCTGCGGACCCTGCTGGCCGACCTGGACCGCACCGACGACGGTCACCGCGTCCTGGTCGTCGCCCACGACGCCGTCATCACGCTGGTCTGCTACGTCTGCCTGGGCATGTCCGAGGCCGACCTGCTGGACCTGGCGGCCCGGACGACGGTGACGAACGCGTCCGTCACCCGGCTCTCGCGGCCGGCCGGGACCGGGCCGTGGCAGCTGGACGTCTTCGCGGCCGCCGAGCACGTCGCGGCCGGCGGCGCCGTGATCACCGAGCACCAGGGGGACACCGGTGTCCGGCCAGGGTGAGCCGCACGGGGGCGGGCCCGTCGTGATCACGCCGTCGCTGCTGCGGGAGTGGGCGTTGCCGGAGCCTGGCGCCTCGAAGTACGGGCGCGGGCAGGTGCTCGCCGTCGGCGGCGCCCGCGGGACCCCGGGCGCCGTGCTGCTGGCCGGCCTGGCGGCGCTGCGGGTGGGAGCGGGCCGGCTCACCGTCGCGGTCGCCGACTCGGTCGCCGCCGCGTCCGCCGTGGCGGTCCCGGAGGCCGGTGTGGTGGGGCTGCCCGAGGACGCCGACGGCTCGGTGACCGGTGGCGGGGCGCGGCTGAGCCGCGCGGTCACCCGGGCGGACGCCGTCCTGGTCGGTTCCGGGCTGGACGAGCCGGAGGGCACCGTGGCGCTGCTGTCCGAGGTGCTGCGGACCGTCGGTGACGACACGTCCGTGGTGCTCGATGCCTTCGCGCTCGGCGTGCTGCCCGGGATGGGCGACGCCGTCGGGCCGCTGCGCGGGCGGCTGGTGCTCACGCCGAACGAGGCCGAGGCGGCCCGGCTGCTCGGCGAGCCGGACGGCGACGTCGATGTGGAACGCGCGGTCCCCGAGGTCGCCGAGCGCTTCGGCGCCGTCGTCACCTGTCGCAACCTGGTGGCGGCGCCGGACGGCCGGCGCTGGCAGGTCGCCGCCGGGCACAGCGGCCTGGGCACGTCGGGCAGCGGGGACGTGCTGGCCGGCGCCGTGCTGGGGCTGCTCGCGCGCGGCGCCACCCCGGAACAGGCGGCGTGCTGGGCGACGCACGCGCACGCCGCCGCGGGCGACCGGCTGACCGCCAGGGTCGGCCGGCTCGGTTTCCTGGCCCGGGAACTGGTCGACCAGCTCCCGGCGGTGATCACCGAGCTCGGCGTCTGACCGGCGTCACGACTCCTCGGACGGCTCCACCGGGTGGTTGGAGGCGCTGGCCACCAGTTGGACGGCCAGCTCGGAGAGCCTGACGTTGGTGTCCTGCGAGAGCTGGCGCAGCATGCCGAAAGCCGTGTCGGCCGAGCACTTCTGCTGCACCATGATGATGCCCTTGGCCTGCTCGATGACGGCCCTGGACCGCAGGGCCAGCCGCAGGTTCTCGGCGGTCCGCCGGTACTCGTCGGCCGACTCCGCGGCGCTGAGCGCCGACGTCAGGTGCACGGACAGCGCCGCCCCGAGGGTGATGCTGTCCGCCTCGAACGCCCGCGGGGTGCGGGAGTAGACGTTGATCGCCCCGACCAGGTGGTTCTCCACGGGCAGCGGGAACGACACCGAGCTGCCCAGGCCGCTGGCCCGGCCCCGCTCCAGGTAGCGCGGCCAGCGGGTCTCGGTCCCGGCGTCCTCGATGTGCAGGATCTCGTCGGTGCGGCCGGAGTCCAGGCAAGGCCCGTACCCCTCCTCGTACTGCAGCTCGTCCAGGTCGACGGCCAGCGGACCGGTGGCCGCGGCGGTCGCCGCGGTGCCCTTGCGGATGAGGGTGATCGACGCATCGTCGGCACCGGCGATCCGCCGCCGCGCCATCTGCACGACGTCGTCGAGGATCTCCGCCATGTCCCGGCCCGCGGTGACGGTCTGGGCGACCTCGCCGAGGGCGCCGGTCGGATCGATCGGATCCGTGGCCCGCTGTTCGGTCACCGTGACCGTCCCTTCGACGCAGGTGGTGCGGATGCCGCCGCAGCTGGTCGAACGGTCGGACGAAGGGATGCTACCGACGCCCGCGCCCGGTGGCCCGGCTCCGCCCGGGGCTCTCCCGGCCCTTCCGCCGCGGCGGGGTGCCGGCCGCTGCCGCAGCGCGGCGCGGTGCCCGCCCGGATAGCATCGGCGCGCACAGGGTCGGGGCGTCGGGGGCGGGACGACGCCGGTCGCCCCCACGGAGGACAACGGTGGCTCTGTCCGCCAGCCGCTCGCTCGCCGGCTACCGGGCGCTGCCGCGGCTGACCGGCCGCGGGTTCCTGCCGGCCGCGTTCCTCGCCCGGCTGCCCCTGTCGATGGTCCAGATCGGGACCGTCGTCCTGGTCACCACCGGATACGCGTCGGTGGCGTCGGCCGGCGCGGTGGCCGGTTGCCTGGCCGGCGGAGCCGCCGTCGGCGGCCCGCTGCTGGGCCGGTGGGCGGACCGGTACGGGCAGCGTCCCGTCATGCTGCCCAGCTGCCTGGTCAACGGCGCGGTGGTGCTGGCCGTCGTCGCGCTGGTCGCCGGACGGGCGCCGCTGGCGCTGGTGGGCGTGGCCGCGGCGCTCGCCGGTGCCTCCAGCCCGCAGGTCGGCTCCATGGTCCGGGCGCGCTGGGTGCGGCTCACCGGCGGCGGCCCCGACCTGCACTACGCGCTGTCGTACGAGGGGGCGGCCGACGAGACGGCCTACGTGCTCGGGCCCGCGGTGGTCAGCCTGCTGAGCGCGCTGGCGTCGCCGAGCTGGGCGCTGGTGGTGGCCGCCGTGCTGGTGACCGTCTTCGGGTCGGCGGTGGCGCTGCACCCCAGTGCGGACCTGTCCCGCCCGGACCGCCGGACCGTCGCGGCCGGAACTGCCGCCGGAACCGCCGCCGGAACCGCCGCCGTGACCGCCGGGACCGCCGCCGAGGTGCCCGGGGCGGAGGCGGGCACCGTGGCTCCGGCGGCACCGGGTCGGGCCGCGGACCCGGAGATCCGACGGACGGGGGCGGCGGCGACGGTCCCGGGCCGGGGGAGCCGTGGACGGATCGCCACCCTGGTGGGCGGCAGCGCGGCCATCGGGCTGTTCTTCGGCAGCAGCCAGACCGCGGTCACCGGTGTCGCGACCGCGGCGGGCACCCCGGGCAGCGCCGGCGCCTTGTACGCCGCCATGGGGGTCGGCAGCGCCGTCGCCGCGCTCGGCTGCGCAGCCCTCCCGCAGCGCTTCTCGCTGCCCGCCCGGCTCACCGTGTTCGCCGCGGCCCTGGTGCTGCTGACGCTGCCGCTGCTCGCGCTGTCCACCCCCGTCGGGATCCTGGTGCTGCTGCCGTTGCTCGGTGGTGCGGTCGGTCCGTACCTGATCACCCTGCTGGCATTGGCGCAGCGGCAGGTCACCGCGGACCGGGTGGCCGGCGTGATGACCCTGCTGTCCAGCGGCACGGTGGTCGGCGCGGCGACGGGCGCGGCGGTCGGCGGCGCCCTCGTCCAGTCCGGTGGCGCCCCGCGGGGATGGGCGCTCGCCGTGCTCGGGATGACGGTGGGCACGGTGCTCGCGGCCGGGCTGTGGTGGGACGCCCGACGGTCCCGACCGTCGGTCGACCGGGTCGGCTGACCGCGTCGGGCGTTCCGCACGACGCCGGTCAGACCGGCTCCGTGCCACCGGCGGCGACGGCGACTCCGGCCGTCCGCGCCGGTGCCTCCGGGGCGGGACCGGCCGTGCGCGCACCGTCCGGTACCCGCCGGCCGGTCGGGGGAAGGCGCAGCCGCAACCCGAGCACGACCAGCGACCCGGCCAGGGCAGCCGCCTCGACCGCCGCGGCCGCCGCCAGCGGGATCGGCGTCGTGTGCCACAGGAACGGCGCGTACGCGGCCAGCGACGCCAGCTGGACGGCGGCGGCCACCGGCCACATCCACCGGTTCCGGACCGCCGCCACCACGGTCAGCACGTCCGCGAGGAAGAAGTACCGCTCGTGCATGGACGGCAGGAAGAACGGCACGGCGACGGCCAGGGCCGCGGCAGCGAGCAGCAGCACGTCGGTCGCCGACCGGTCCGGATGGGGCAGCACCAGGGCGGCGACCGCGATGACCGACAGGACCACCAGCAGGTACCCCGACCAGGTCCACACGGTCGGCGCGCCTGCCGGCAACCACTGGTAGAAGTTGGGCGCGTTGTAGGTGTACGGGGCCGAGGCCACGGCGCCTCCCACCCCGCGGCCGCCCCCACCCACGCCGCCACCGGTCACCTGGTTCGGATAGACGGCCAGCAGGACGGACAGTGGCGCGCCGGCCAGCAGCGCCGGCACCCACAGCGCCACGAAACCGGCCACGGCCGCCCCGGCCGCGCCGGCAACGGACCGGATCCGCTCCCGGTGCGCCAGCACGACGAGGAGCAGCATCGGCGCGGCGAAGACGGCCTGCAGCTTGAAGGCCACCGCGATCCCGAACAGCAGCCCCGCCCACACCGGTCGCCGGCGCACGGCCAGCAGCAGCGCGGCAATCGTGCAGCTGGCGTAGATCGAGTCGCACTGACCCCAGCCGGCTCCGTTGACCACGACGGTGGGCAGCAGCAGCACGACGGCCGCCGCGACCAGCGGCGCCCACCCCGGCGACCGCCGGGCGGCGAAGCGCGACGCCACCAGCGCCAGCACGACGTCGAAGACGATCGAAATGGACTTCACCGCCAGCAGTTTCGGCACCGGCAGGTAGCCGACGAGGGCGAGCAGGTACAGGTAGGGCGGGTTGTAGTTGGCGAAGGTGGGATCGCGCAGCGCAGCGAGATGTCCGTGGCTGGCGATCCAGTCGTACCACCGCGACACGAAAGCCGTGTAGTCACCGCTGATCTCCGGCAGGAACGGGATCCGCACCCCCACGGCCACGGCAATCACCGGCAGCGTCCACCACCACGCCGGACGCAGTCGGGACCGCCGGACGGCGACGACCGTCGTCCGTCCACCGGCCGGCGGCCCACCCTCCGGCGCTGGGCCGCCGCGGGGACGCACGCCGGGACGCGCGCCCTCCGCCCGGCCACTCCCCGCATCCCGCACCGTCACCGTCGCCTCCTGCCCGGGCCCCGCCCGCCCGTCCCGTTCCTGTCCCAGGTGCCGCGGGCGACGCTAGGCACCGGTGCTGGGCACCGGCTGTGCCGATGCCGTGCGCCGCCGCCGGCCGTCGCGACCTCGGCGCGCGGCCGAGCGCAGCGCGGGCGGTCCACCCCGGGCTCCCCGACGGAAGTCGCGACGGTGCGCACCGGAGCGATTACCCTCGGCTTTCGGGGGAACAGTGCGGTCCGGGAAGGGGGCGACGGACGTGACGGTGGTGGCGGACGGGGACGCCGCGCCCCGGGGTGCCGACGGGCTGCTCGCCGCGGTCCGCGGCGAGGGATTGCGCCCCGCGTACCAGCCCGTCGTCGATCTCCAGTCCGGGGACGTCGTCGGTCTGGAGGCGCTGGCCCGCTGGCCCGGGATCCCCGGCGCGACGCCCGATCGGGTGTTCGCCGAGGCGGCCAGGACGAGCGGGCTGATCGCGCTCGACTGGGCGTGCCGGGCGGCGGCCGTCCAGGGTGCCCTGGACGCCGGGCTGGGACCCGACGTCTGCCTGTTCCTCAACGCGGAGCCGGCCGTGCTGGCCCGCACCGCCCCGCGCCACGCCGTCGAGGTGATCGAGCGCGCCGGCTCCCGGCTGCGGGTGGTGATGGAGCTGACCGAGCGGTCCCTGCTGGTGCGGCCGGCCGCGGTGCTCGCGCAGGTCGCCGAGGCGCGTGACCGTGGCTGGCTGATCGGCCTGGACGACGTCGGCGCGCACCCCGACTCGCTCGCGCTGCTCGACCTGGTGGCCCCGGACGTCGTCAAGCTGGACCTGGCGCTGGTGCAGCGGCTGCCGGCCCGGGGTCAGGCCCGGACGCTCGCCGCGGTGATGGCGCACCGCGAGCGCACCGGTGCCCCGGTGGTCGCCGAGGGCATCGAGACCGACGCGCACCTCGAGCAAGCGGTCGCGCTCGGTGCGACCCTCGGCCAGGGCTGGAAGCTCGGCCGACCGGCCGCCCTGGACGCACCGCCCGTCCCGCGCCGCCCGCTGCGACCGCAGCCCCGCCCCGCGGCGGCGCCGGTCACCCCGTTCGACCTGGTCGCCGGCCTGGACGTGCAGCGGGTGGCCCGCAAGGAGTTCCTGGTCGCCTTCTCCCGGCACGTCGAGGCGCAGGCGCACAACCCGGCGGACCCGCCGGTGATCCTGTCGGCGCTGCAGTCGATCACCCACCTCACCCCCGGCACCCGGACCCGGTACGAGCGGCTGGCCGCAGCAGCGCCGCTCGTCGCCCTCTTCGGGGCGGACGTCCCGGCGCAGCCGGCCGCCGGCGTCCGCGGTGTTGCGCTCGCGGACGACGACCCGCTGCGCCGGGAGTGGACGGTCATCGCGCTGGGGGCGCAGACCGCCGCCGCCCTCATCGCCCGGGACTGCGGCGACGACGGGCCGGACGCCGACCGCCGGTTCGACTTCGTCATCACCTACGACCGGCCCCGCGTCACCCGGGCCGCCCGCTCGCTGCTGTCGCGGCTGGCCGGCTGACCGGCCGGCCCCGGGCAGATCCGGTCCGGGGCCGGCGCGTGACAAGCTGGGCGGGTGAGCAGCGTCCCGACCGCCGCCGTCGGGCCCGACCCGCTGGCCACCGCCGAACTGCTCACCCCGCCGCCGGGCACCGACGCCGGCGACCTGTTCGACCACTTCACCGCCTGGACCCGGGAGCGCGGGTACGCGCTCTACCCGCACCAGGAGGAGGCGCTGCTGGAGATCGTCTCCGACGCGCACGTGATCGTGGCGACGCCCACCGGATCCGGCAAGAGCCTGATCGGCACGGCGGCCCTGTTCGCCGGGCTGGCGACCGGCCGGCGCGCGTACTACACCGCGCCGATCAAGGCGCTGGTCAGCGAGCGGTTCTTCGACCTGGTCGACATCTTCGGGCCGGCGCAGGTCGGCATGATCACCGGCGACTCGGCGGTCAACGCCGGTGCGCCGATCATCTGCTGCACCGCGGAGATCCTGGCCCTGGTGGCGCTGCGCGGCGGCGCGGACGCCGACCCCGGCGTGGTGGTGATGGACGAGTTCCACTACTACGGCGACCGGCAGCGGGGGTGGGCCTGGCAGGTGCCGCTGCTCGAGCTCTCCCGGGCGCAGTTCGTGCTGATGTCCGCCACGCTGGGCGACGTCCGGTTCTTCGCTGACGACCTGCGCCGGCGCACCGACCGCCCGGTCACCCTGGTGCAGAGCGTCGAGCGCCCGGTGCCGCTGCACTGGTCGTACGTCACCCGGCCGCTGCAGGAGACGGTGGAGGAACTGCTGGCCACCGGGCTGGCGCCGATCTATCTCGTGCACTTCACCCAGGCCGCGGCGCTGGAGCGGGCGCAGAGCCTGACCAGCATCGCCGTCGCCACCCGCGCCGAGCGCGACCGGATCGCCGAGCTGATCGGCGACTTCCGGTTCTCCGCGGGCTTCGGCCGGACGCTGTCCCGGCTGGTGCGCCTGGGCATCGGCGTCCACCACGCCGGCATGCTGCCCAAGTACCGGCGGCTGGTGGAGAAGCTGGCGCAGTCCGGGCTGCTCAAGGCCGTCTGCGGCACCGACACCCTCGGCGTCGGGATCAACGTGCCGATCCGGACCGTGCTGCTGACCGGGCTGTCCAAGTTCGACGGCCAGCGCACCCGGCTGCTCACCGCCCGCGAATTCCACCAGATCGCCGGCCGGGCCGGCCGGGCCGGGTTCGACACCGCCGGCGACGTCGTGGTGCTGGCGCCCGAGCACGTCATCGAGAACGAGCGGGCGCTGGCCAAGGCCGGCGACGACGCGGCCAAGCGGCGCAAGGTGGTCCGCCGCAAGGCTCCCGAGGGGTTCGTCTCGTGGACCGAGGCGACCTTCGACCGGCTGGTCGCCGCCGAGCCCGAGCCGCTGACGTCCCACCTGCGGGTCAGCCACGCCATGGTGCTCAGCGTGCTGAGCCGGCCCGGGGATGCCTTCGCGACGATGCGGCGGCTGATCGAGACGAGTCACGACCCGCGGCCGCGCCAGCTGCGCACCATGCTGCGCGCCCTGGCCATCGGCAAGGCGCTGCTGTCCGCCGGGGTCGTCCGGCGGCTCGACGTCCCCGACGCGCAGGGCCGGCGCTTCGTGCTCACCGAGGACCTGCAGGTCGACTTCGCGCTCGACCAGCCGCTGTCCCCGCTGGCGCTGGCGGCGCTGGACCTGCTGGACCGGGAATCGCCCGAGTACGCCCTGGACGTGGTGTCGCTGATTGAGGCCACCCTGGAGGGGCCGTCGCCCGTGCTGTCGGCGCAGCGGTTCCGGGCCAGGGGCGAGGCGGTGGCCGCGATGAAGGCCGAGGGCATCGAGTACGAGGAACGGATGGCGCTGCTGGAGGACGTGGAGTACCCGCGGCCGCTGGCCGACCTGGTCGAGGTGGCCTACGAGAGCTACCGGCGCGGCCACCCCTGGGTCGCCGAGTACCAGCCGGAGCCCAAGTCCGTCGTCCGCGAGCTGTACGAGCGCGCCATGACGTTCGGCGAGTACGTCGCGTTCTACGGGTTGGCCCGGTCGGAGGGCGTGGTCCTGCGGTACCTGGCGGACGCCTACCGCGCCCTGCGCCGCACGGTGCCGGACAGCGCCCGCACCGAGGAGCTCACCGACCTGGTGTCGTGGCTGGGTGAGCTGGTGCGCGGCGTCGACTCCAGCCTGCTGGACGAGTGGGAGGCGCTGGCGCACCCCGACGCGCCCGGCGGCGCCGCACCGGGCGAGACGGTGCGGCCACCCACCGCGACCCGCGGCGTCACCGCCAATCAGCGGGGGTTCACGGTCATGGTGCGCAACGCGCTGTTCCGCCGGGTCGAGCTGGCCGCCCGCGGCGCCTGGGCGGAGCTGGGCGAGCTGGACGGCGGCGCCGGGTGGGACGCCGGCCGCTGGCGGGAGGCCATGGAGGACTACCGGGACGAGTACGACGACCTGGGTACCGGCGCGGATGCCCGGTCGGCGGCGATGGTGCTCGTCGACCGCGGCCCGGAACGCTGGAACGTCCGTCAGGTCTTCGACGACCCGGCCGGTGACCACGACTGGGGCGTCTCCGCCGAGGTCGACCTGGCGGCGTCCGACGAGGCGGGGGAGCCGGTGCTGGTGCTGACCGACGTCGGCCCGTTCACCGGCCGGTGAACGGGTGAGGTTGCCGCGTTACCGGTGGGGCGCCCGGTTCTACGACGTGCTGTCCCTGGAGCGGCCGCTCTACCGGTCCGGGCGGCTGGCGGCGCTCGACCGGCTCGACCTGCGGCCGGGCGACCGGGTGCTGGACGTCGGCTGCGGCACGGGGCTCGACTTCGGCCCGCTCGTCTCGCGTGTCCGGCCGGGCGGCCGGATCGTCGGACTCGACCCGTCGGCCCAGATGCTCGCCCGAGCCCGGCGCCGGGTCGACCTCGCCGGGCTGGCCGAGGTGACGCTCGTCCGGGCCCGCGCGGACGACGTCGCCGCGGTGACCACCGGCCCGGTCGACGCGGTGGTGTTCGCGTACGTGCTGAGCATCGCCGACGGCTGGGAGCGGGCGTACCGGGACGCCGTCGCGCTGCTGCGGCCGGGCGGGCGGGTCGCTGTCGTCGACACCGCACCCCCGACCGGCCGGTGGGCCTGGCTGCGACCGGCGGCCCGCGTGCTGTTCGCGGTCGGCGGCGTGCACCCGGACAGGCAGGTCTGGACCGCCGTGCTGCGCGGGGCGGACCGGGCGGACCACCTGGTGCTCCGAGGCGGGCATGTCCATGTCGCGGTGGGGACCTATCGGGAGCCGGCGGCGTCCCGGACGGGAGGACGGTCATGACCGGAGAAGCGGGCGTCGTCGATCTCTTGGTGGTGGGCGGCGGGACCGCGGGGCTGGTGGCAGCCCGCACCGCGGCACGGCTCGGCGCCTCGGTGCTGCTCGTCGAGCGCGTCCGGACCGGCGGTGAGTGCCTGTGGACGGGGTGCGTCCCCAGCAAGGCGTTGCTGGCCGCTGCGCACGCGGCCGCCGACGCCCGCGCGGCGGCGCGCCTGGGGGTGCGGGTCGGTGACGGCACGCACGGTGCGGTCGCCGTCGACTTCCCCGCGGTGCTGGCCGGCGTGCGCCGGGCGATCGCCGCGGTGCAGCCGGACGACTCCGTCGAGAGCCTGGAGGCCGGCGGTGTCGAGGTGCTGTCCGGCACGGCGCGGTTCACCGGTCCGGCGGCCGCCGAGGTCGACACCGGGGCGGCCGGCGTCCGGGTCGTGCGGTTCCGGTCGGCTGTCCTGGCCACCGGGTCCGACCCGGTGGTCCCGGACGTCCCCGGCCTCGCAGGCGCTGCGCCGTTGACGAACGAGGACGTCTGGACGGTGGACGACCTGCCCCGCCGGCTGCTGGTCGTCGGCGGCGGCGCGATCGGCTGTGAGCTCGGTCAGGCGTTCGCCCGGCTCGGATCCGCCGTGACCCTGGTCGAGTCGGGGTCGCGGCTGCTGGTCCGCGAGGACCCGGAGGCGGCCGCGCTGCTGGCCCGGGCGCTCGCCGCCGACGGCATCGACCTGCGCACCGGCGTCGCGCTCCGGTCGGTGCACCCGGCGGCGGACGGGGCACACCGGGCCGAGCTGTCGGACGGGACGACCGTCGGGTTCGAGCGGGTGGTGGTGGCAGCCGGTCGGCGGCCGCGGACCGCCGGTCTCGAGCTGGCGGCGGCGGGCGTGGACGTCGACGAGCACGGACAGGTCGTCACCGACACCGCGCTGCGCACGTCCAACCCCTGGATCTTCGCCGCCGGCGACGTCACCGCCCATCCCCGGTTCACCCACGTCGCCGGAGTGCACGGGAGCACGGCGGCCGGCAATGCCGTGCTGGGTCTGCGGCGCCGGGCCGATCCGGCGGTCCCCCGGGTCACCTTCACCCAACCGGAGGTGGCCGCCGTGGGGGTGGCGGCGCAGGACGGCCGGCACGTGCTCACGGTGCGGCATGAGGAGGTCGACCGGGCCCGCGCCGAGGACGCCGGCCCGGGCTTCACCCGGCTCGTGCTGGACCGCCGCAACCGGATCGTCGGGGCGACCGTCGTCGGGCCGAGAGCGGGGGAGATGCTGTCCGAGCTCGCCCTGGCCGTGCGGCTCCGGTGCACCGCGGCCGACCTCGCCGGGACGATGCACGCCTACCCGACCTACGCCGACGGCAGCTGGAAGGCGGCGATCGCCCGGGTCCAGGACCAGCTCGACGGCCGGCTCGCCCGGCTCGCCGTGCAGGTGCTGCGCCGGTGGCACCGCAGCGCGACCACCCGAGGCCGAGTCCCGGTCAGCCGCCGCCGGTGACGGTCGGCGACCCGGCGAAGACCGTGCCGGCGGCGGGGTCCGCGCCGAGCTCCAGCACGCGGCCCACCTCCACCGACGTCCCCAGCGGCAGCTGCGCCGCGAGCGAGGTGCCGTCGGGGAGCCGCAGCTCGGCCGCCAGGTGGCTGCCGGCGAAGCGCGCGGCCACCACGGTCCCGGTCGCGGTGATCCCGCCCGGTACACCGCCGGGGCCTGCGACCGGCCGCCACGACTCGGGCCGCACGACCAGCACGGCCGGGCCGTCCGGCACCCCGGCGGCGGGCACGTCGCGCCCGGGGCCACCCTGGAACCGGCCGTCCCGGACGTGCCCGGGCAGCTCGTTGGCGGCGCCGAGGAAGCGTGCCGCGGCCAACGACGGAGGCCTGGTGAAGAACCGCTCGGCCGGCGCGTGTCCGGCGATCCGACCGTCCATCATGAGCGCGATGTCGCCGCCGAGGTCGACGGCCTCGGCGAGGTCGTGCGTGACGAACACGGTCGTCACCTGCGACCCGGACACCAGGTCCCGCACCAGGGCCCGCATCTGCAGCCGCAGCGGCGCGTCCAGCTGCGAGAACGGCTCGTCGAGCAGCAGCAGCCGCGGAGCCAGCACGAGCGCCCGGGCCAGCGCGACCCGCTGCTCCTGGCCACCGGAGAGCTGACCCACCCGCCGGTCGGCGAGGCCGGTGAGCTGGACGCGCTCGAGCATCGCGGCCACCCGGTCCCGGACCTCGCGACGCGGTGTGCGGCGCACCCGGAGCCCGAACGCCACGTTGCCGGCGACGGTGAGCTGAGGGAACAGCAGCGGACGTTGGAACACCAGACCGACCGGCCGGCGCTCGGCGGGGATGGCGGTGAGCGACCGGCCGTCCAGCCGGACGTCGCCGCGGTCGGCACCGAGCAGTCCGGCGACGACGCGCAGCAACGTGGTCTTGCCGCAGCCGGACGGGCCCAGCAACGCGGTCCTGGACCCGGGCGCCAGCGCGAGCGACGCTGACCGGATGACCGCGCTGCCGCCCAGGGTGACGGCCACGTCGTCCACGACCAGGCCCGTCCCGGTCGGCCCGGTCGGCCCGGTCGGCCCGGTCGGCCCGGTCGGCCCGGTCGGCCCGGTCGGCCCGGTCGGCCCGGTCGGCCCGGTCGGCCCGGTCGGCCTGGTCGGCCCGGTCGGCCCGGTCGGCGTCGTCACCAGTGCCCCAGCCCGACGGCGGCGCCGTTGCCGCCGGTCAGCACGCGGGCGTTGAGCGCGACCAGCACCAGCGGCGGCGCGACGACGAGCAGGGCCAGCGCCGCGGCGACCGTCGAGTCGGCGGAGCCCACCGCCGCGAACAGCATCAGCGGCAACGTCTGCACCTGGCCGCCGCCGATCAACAGCGTGAGGATGAAGTCGCTCCAGGAGATCAGGAAGGTGAACAGCAGCGCGGCCCGCAGCGCGGGCCAGACCAGTGGCACGGTGACCCTGGACAGCACCTGCCACGGCCGGGCGCCGAGCGCCCTGGCCTGCGCCTCGTACTCCCGGTCGACGTTCGCGAAGCCCGCGCCGAGGAGGGTGGCCGCGTACGGCACGGTCGGCACCAGCTGCACCAGCACCACCCCGGCGACGGTGTCCGCCAGGCCCACCCGGATGGCGAACACCTGCAGGCCCAGCGTCACCGCCAGCCCCGGCACCAGGACCGGCGCCAGCAGCAGGAACTGCACCGCCCGGCGGCCGCGGAAGCGGTGCAGTCCCACCGCGCGGCCCGCCGGGAACCCGAGCAGGCAGGCCAGCACCGCGACGGTCACGCCGATGCCGACCGAGAGCGCCAACGCCGGCAGGATCCGGTTGGCGGGGTCCACGAGCTGGCGGACCCCGCGGAGCGAGAGCCGCTGCGGCCACAGGGCGGGGTACCGCCACTGCCCGGCGAAGGCCCAGACGAGCAGCGGCACCAGGGGTAGCAGCGCAACGACGGCGGCGAGCGCGGCCAGCGCCGGCGGCACCACTGCTCGGGCCCTGGGCCCGGCGGTCGGCCGGTCCGGGCGACGGGACGGCGCGGCCCGGCCGGGACCGGGCCGGACCGGCACGGTCGCGCGGGTGCCGCTCACAGCGCCCGCCTGGCCAACCGGCCCACCAGTGCCAGGTAGCCGGCGGCGGCCAGCAGCGCAGCCACCGACAGCACCACCGCGACCGCCATGGCGACCGGGCGCTGCCGGAGGTCCGGATCGGTGGCGTACTGGTAGGCGACGACCGACAGCGTGGCGGGGTACGGCCGCCCGAGCAGGTAGGGCACCTCGTAGGACCCGATGGCGAACGCCAGCACCAGCACGGATCCCGCGGCCACCGGTGGTGCCACGACGGGCAGGGTGACCCGCCGCAGCCGCTGCCAGGCGGACGCGCCCAGCACCCGGGCGGCGTCGGCCAGGTCGTCGGCCCCCCGCCCGAGCGCGGTCAACGCCAGGACGGTGAGGAACGGCGTCTCCTTCCACACGTACTCGGCGACGATGCCGATGCCCCAGCGGTCGCCGACGAGTTCCGGGAAGCTCGCCGGGCCGGCGGTCAGCCCGGCAGCGTGCGCGAGCCGGGACAGCAACCCGGACGGCGCCAGCAGCAACGCCATGCAGACCGCGCCGACCAGGTGTGGCACGGCCAGGTTCGCCTGGACCAGCAGTGCCGCCCACCGGCGTCCGCGGCCGAGCCGGCGCAGCAGCAGTGCCAGTCCGATCGCGGCCACCGCGGACAGCAGGGTCGACAGCAGGGCCACCCGCGCCGTCAGCCCGACGGCGGCCACCACCGCCCGGTCCGCGGTCAGGGCCCGGTAGGCGTCCAGGGACAGGCGCCAACCGCTCAGGTACGGCTGGTAGCCCAAGCTCTGCGCCAGCGCCTGCCCCAGGCCGGCCACCGCGAACACCGCCACGACGGTCAGCGCGGGCGCCAGCAGCACGGCGACGCGGACGCCTTCGGGCAGCCGGACGCCCGGCGGGCGGCTCACCGCTGGAGGACCTCGGTCTTCCAGTCCTTCTCGATGCGGGTGACGTAGCCGCTGGCCAGCTCCGGCTGGGTGTGGGCGGTGAGCCGGTCCAGCGGCAGCACGGACTCGGGCACCGGGACGGCCGCGAACTGCGCCCGGGTCGGCGCGTCCAGCCGATCCAGGTCGATCGCCGGGTACGCCCCCTCGGCCTTGTACAGCTCGAGCTGGGTGCGCGGGTCCTGCAGCACGTTCGCCAGGACCAGTGCCGCGTCGTGGTGCGCGGCCGCGGCCGGCACCGCCAGGAAGCTGACGTTGCCGATGTTGCCGACGGACAGCACCGCCTCCCGGGTGGTGTCCGGGAACTGGCCCTTGCGCACCTGCTCGCCGACGGCGCCGGGTCCGTAGGTGAAGTACGCGCTGATCTCGCCGTCGGCGTAGAGCTTCTCGACCTGGTCCTGGCTCTGCGGGTAGGTGGCGCCGCCCTTCCACAGCGACGGCGCCAGCTCCCGGAGCCGCGGCCAGAGCCGCTGCGCGGCGGCCGTGTACCGGGTCTCGTCGAAGGCGCCGGCCAACGCGGACGGCCCACCGACGGTGTCGTACAGCACGGTGCGCACGGCCATGGACCCGGTGAAGTCCGGGAGCGCCGGGTAGGTCAGCCGCCCGGGATGGGCCTTGGCCCAGGCGAAGAGGGACGACACCGACGCCACGTCCGCCGCGGTGAGCGCGGCGGAGTCGTAGACCAGCGCCGAGTCGGCGCGCTGCCACGCGGCCTCGCATCCGTCGACGGGGACGCCGAAGTCGTTGGCCACGGCCGGGTCGGCGAAGTCGACGTACCGGGCGTTGGGCAGCTGCCGCGGCCACCCGCACGACCACAGTCCGGCCTGCACGCCGGTGGCGAAGTTCTCCCCGTTGACCCAGATGGCGTCGACCGATCCACCCGACGTACGCCCCGCCTGCTTCTCGCCCAGCACCTTGTCCAGCGCCTGCGCGGTGTCGGTGATCCGCACCTGCTGCAGCGTGACGCCGTCCGCCGCCAGCTGCTGGGCGACGTACCCGGTGACGAAGCGGTTCAGGGTCTCGTCGCCGCCGTACATGTACCAGTTGACGGTCTGTCCCTTGGCGCGGGCGAGGACGGCGGCCCAGTCCGCCGTGGCCGCGCCGGACGTCCCGCCGGCGGCCGGGGAGCTCGTCGCGGTGCCGCCCGCACTGCCGGCCGCCGTACTGCCGCCCGCCGTACTGCCCGCCGCCACACTGCCGGCCGCCGCGGTCGAGGACGACACCGAGCCGGACGCCGCGGTGGTCGGGGATGCGGCCGGCGAGCTCCCGGCCGGTGCACCTGCGCCGCAGGCCGCTGCCAGCACGGCGACCGCCGCCAGTGCCGCGGTCCGGCGTCGGCCGATCCCTCGGCCGCCGCGGCGGGACAGGACGGGGCGTGTGCTCATCGGGTCTCCCGGTGGGTGCGGTGCGTCCCGGCGGTGACCGGGGCGGGTGCCGGCGTGCCGGCCGGGTCGGGCTCCGTGTCCGCGATGCGGTCGGCGGGGACGCCGCCGGGGTCGACGGGCCGGCGCAGCAGGGCGATGCCGAGCCGGACCCGCTGGCCGGCCGTCACGGCGACGGCGGCGGTGAACAGCCAGGCGATCAGCGCGGCGTGTCCCGGCAGCAGGCAGAACAGCACGTACACCAGCACGGTCTCGGTGCCCTCGGCCAGGCCCGGCACGAATCGCAGCGAGCGGCCGTCGGCGTAGGCGTCCGGGCTCCGGCCCGTCCGCCGTTCCAGCAGCGAGGAGAGCGCCAGGAACGCGGTCCCGGAGACGTAGTACGCGGTCAGCAGCGCCAGGCAGGCCACCCGGGCGTCCGGCACGGCCACCGCGACGCCGACCACGAAGCCGGCGTAGACGGTGAAGTCGGCGACGACGTCCAGGAAACCGCCCAGTTCGGTCGCCCCCCGGCGCCGGGCCACCGGGCCGTCCAGGCCGTCCAGGACCCGGTTGACCAGCCACAGGCCGAGGGCCAGCGGCCAGTACCGCATCCCGGCGGCGACGCAGGCGCCGACGCCGACGACGAAGCCCGCGCCGGTGAGCGTCAGCGGTGCGACGCCGAGCCGGGCCAGCCAGCCGGCGACCCGATCGAGCCCGGGGGCGAGCAGGCGCCGGGCGGGGGCGTCAAGCACCGACCGGCCGGGCGGGCGAGCGCCGCACCGTCAGCGGCAGCAGTCGGCGCAGTTCGGCGTTCTCACCCGGATCCAGCACGCTGTGCTGCACGCACGCCGGGACCAGCCGTCCGGTCTCCGGGTGCGCCATGGCGTAGGAGCACGCCCGCAGCCGCTGCTGGGTGACCGCGATGCGCGGGTCGGCGGCCTCCTCGCCGCGCTCCATCGCCTCCCAGGCCGGCCGGACGTCGGCGGCGTCCATGAACGAGTGCAGCACGAAGCTGACCGACCGGATCTCCCGGTGCCGCACCAGCCGTCGCAGACCGATCCGGCGCAGCATCCGCGCCGTCCAGCCCAGCGCCGTGGTCAGCACCACCGGATGCCGGGCGGTCACCCGCAAGAGCTTGCCCAGCAGCAGCGGCACCGGCGTCCCGGAGAAGTTGACCCCGCCCAGGTGGCGGAAGAACACGTCGCGGACGCGCAGGTCCTCCGGTCGACGTTCGTCCAGCACCGGGAAGTAGTCGTCGCCGACGAAGAAGCCGTAGGTGGTGCGGTTGCACCGGAGATCGCCGGTGTGCAACGCCTGGTACGGCAGCCGGGTGCCGACGCCCTCCTCGATGCGCGCCCAGACCTCGTCGTTGGTGTGCTCGCGGTAGTCCTCGTGCCAGCGCCGGTCGTCACCGATGAAGGCCGCCGGTTGGAACGAGAACATCCCGAAGCCCATCCGGCGGCACGCGCGGATCACCTCCGGGATCTGGTCCATGTTCTTGGGCGTGATGGTCATGTTGTGGGCCAGGAAGAAGCGGACCCCGTGCGCGGCCCGCAGCCGGCGGAACCGGTCGACGAAGGCCTGACGGTAGGGGTGCAACGCCGCCTCGTCGGGTGGCCGCTCGATGCCGCGCCGGCCGAACATCAAGGAGTCGAAGTGGCCGGCGAACGACAGCCGCGAGAACCGCCGCCGACCGTCCGGCCCGAGGGCGAGCCGCTGCAGGTACTCCTCGTCGAAGTCGCCGTGCGTCATGCTCATCGGCTCGCGGCCCTGGTCGATCATCAGACGCAGGGTGGCGGCGTGGTCGTCCGGGGGCAGCAGCGTCACCTCGCCGCCGATCAGCTGGGCATGCGCCCGCGGGCCGCGCAGCCGACGCAGCAGCGCCATCTGCTCGCGCACCTCCGTGCGGGTGTGGCCGCCGTCCACCCGCACCCGGTTGGCGTCCCGCGAGTGGTAGCACGGCGTGCAGGCCAGGTCGCACCGCGGGAAGACGCCGTGGGTGCCCTCGCACCCCACCGCGTGCTGCCCCAGCGTCTGCGCCGGCGTGCGCACGTGGTCGGGCAGCTCCGCCCAGCGCCGGGCCAGCGCCGCGGCGGTCTCCGGGTGCACCGGCCGGGTGCGGCGTTCCAGATCGCGGACGCGGCCCCACAGGCCGGTTCGGGCACGAAGCACCGGTTCCTCCTTCACGATCCACGGCCAGTGACCACACGGCCACCCGCGGTTCGGATCAGTGTGCGCTGGCCGGCGATCACCGGCGGCCAGGAGTTCGACGCCGCGCCGGTGCCGGACTGGCCGGCACGCCTGGCCGCCGCGGCCCGTCCGCGATCGGGCCCCGGCCGGGCACGGCCGCCCGTACCCGAGGAGGGGGCGGCGGTGGGCCCGGAGGTGAACCCCGGACATGGGTCGGCCCGGTGACCTCCGGGAGGTCACCGGGCCGGGGAGTGCCGGCGGGGCCGGCGGTGCTAAATGGGCCGGTTGGCGGTGCTGGACCGGCCGGCGGGGCCGGCCTCAGCTGGTGCTGTTCGACGGGTGCAGCGCGGAGAGCGTGACCCACTCGCTCCACGGGATCGCCCAGTCGTGGATGTCCCCGTCGGCGGCCGACAGCGGGATGTCGGAGCCGGTGATCTCCACGGGGTCGCCGTACATCGTCTGGTCGTAGAACGCCTTGGCGTTCTCCGTCGTCAGGTTCGCGCAGCCGTGGGTGACGTTGTCGTAGCCCTGGTCGCCGGCGGTGCCGTCGTTGGCGTGGATGAAGGTGCCGTTGTTGGACAGCCGGACCGCGTAGTACGCCGGGAAGTTCTTGTAGTGGTAGGCCGGGTTCGACATCAGGTGCAGGTATTCCTTGCTCATCACGACGTAGGTCCCGCTGTGGGTGACCCGGCCCGGGTCGCTCTCCAGCCCGAACGAGGTCGGGAAGTCGAAGACGAGCTTGCCGTCCCGGTAGACCTTCAGCCGGTGCGTGTTGATGTCGCCCTTGGTGATCTCGGCCCGGCCGATCGTGAAGCTGGAGGTGACGTCCTGCGCCCCGTACATCCCGTCGCCGAAGTCGACGCCGTACAGGTTCGCGGTGACGGTGACCTTGGTGCCGGGCTTCCAGTAATCCTTCGGCCGCCAGTCCAGGCCGATGCCGTCGTCGTGCTGGATCCACGCCCACGAGCCCTCGGTGCGCGGGCTGGTGGTGACGGTGATGGCCTTCTCGATGCGCGCCCGCGCGTCCTGGTCGGTGACCTCGGCGTCCAGGCTGAGCAGGATCGGCGCGGCGATGCCGACGGTCGAGCCGTCGTCCGGCGAGATCGAGGCGTCGATCTGCCCGTCCGGCGTGACGGTCTCGTAGGTGCCCTTGACGGTGCGGCTGCCGCCGTTGGCGCCGACGGCCTTGCCGGACACGGTGTAGGTGGCGCCGTAGCCCAGCGGCTCGCCGAGCGTCCAGCTGGTCTTCGCCGCGTTCAGCGAGCCCTTGAGCTGCTTGCCCTCGGCGTTGGTGACGGTGAGGGACGCCCACGAGCCGTTCCTCGCGGACAGGGTGATCGGGGTCCGCGGTGCGATGCCGGTGGTGCCCAGCGCCGGGCTGGCCGCCACGGTCGGCACGACGGGCTTCGGCGGCGCCGGCGGCGGCGTGCTGCTGCTGGAGGAGCTCGACGACGTCGTGACGTCCGGCAGCGACGAGGTGCCCGACCCGGACGACGTCGCGCCGGTGGACGTCGCGGAACCGGAGGTCGAGGGCAGGGACGGCACCGACACCGAGCTGCCGGTGCCGGCGCTCGCGGTGCCCGCGCTCCCAGTGGCCGCGGTCGCGGTGGCCGCAGTGGTGGCCGCGGCCGCAGTGGTGGCCGCGGCGGGGGAAGGGCCGCTGCCGGTGCTGCTCGAGCCGGTGCACGCCGCGGCACCCAGCAGGACGGTCGCGGACAGGGCCAGGACTGCAAGGTGCAGGGGTCGTGCGTTCATGTGTTCCGTCCCGCCGGTGATCACGGACAGCAAAGGGGTGCAGAGCAGCTTCACAGCAGCGGGGCAGGCGCACCGCGTGCGGGTCCGAGGTCCCCCCGCGGGCCCGCACCGGGCTAGACGCACGAGGTGCCCACGCGGTTCACACCGCGGGCACACGGACCCGAAGATCACCGGTCCGCCGTGCCCACCACCTGTTCGGCCCAGCAGGGACCGCGACCGGCGAACTCAGGGTGACCGGTCACCGCACCCGCGGGGGACGCCCGCGCCCCGGTCCGGCGGGTACCGGCCCGAACCCGGCACACCGGCGACCGGCGCCGACCCTGCCCGACACCACCGGTCGGGCGGGACACCCGTCACTCCCCGCCGTCGACCACCGGTTGCACGTCGCTGATCCGGTGCAGGGCGAAGGTCCGCATGGACTGGCGCAGCCGGTCGAACGCCGCGACCGTGCCGCCGGACACCGCGATCGGTTCGATGACCCGGCGGGACGTGCCGCCCTCGGAGTCGACGTACCCGATCCACACGGCGTCGCGGTGGTCGGCGGCCCGGCGCAGGAGCTGCAGCGCCTCGCCGGAGGACTGCTCGGCGGCCCGGCCGAGTGCCATCGCGGCGTCCGCTCCGCGCATCCGCTGCACCAGCGCCGCCAGCTGGTCGACCGACGGCGGCGCCGGTTCGCGGCGCGCGGACAGCGGCGTCCCGGGCGCGGCCCTGGTGCGGTACGGCGCGGGCGCCAGGTCGACCAGACCGCCGGAGACGTCCTCGGCCGCCGGTACCAACCCGGCGCCGCGCAGCACTTCCAGCAGGTCCTCGGGCCGCGCCGGGCTCATCGCCACCGTCGGCGCCAGCCGGCGGACGGGCAGGCCCGCCGACTCCACCCGGGCGACGGCGGTGTCGACCAGCGCCGTGTCCTCGCTGCGCAGGTAGCTGGACGCCGCGCCGACGCGCAGCACGCCGTGCCGGCGGGCCACGTCGTCGATGAGGTACGCGAGCGCCTGCGGAACGCCGGTCGCCGAGTGCTGGCCGAACAAGGCCTGGATCTCGCCGGCCGGGATCCCGGCGTCCAGCGCCCGGCGCAGGCTGTCGGGCGTCACCCGGTACACGGTCGCGCTGCCGGCCGACTCGACGTCGGCCACCTGCTCCAGCCGGGCCGCCAGCGTCGGGACCAGCCGGCCCGGGGCGACCACGGTCATGTCGGCCTGCACCAGGACGGTGTCGACCGGTTCCGGCAGCGCCCGGTGCAGCGCCTCCGCGGCCGCCGCCACCGCGCCGGGGGAGGCCAGGGCGCCGGTCGCGCCGGCGTCGTCCTGGTCGACGTCCAGCAGCGCGCGGCCGGTGGCCGCCAGCGCGTCGAAGGCGGCCAGGCCGAGGAATGTCGCCTGCGCGACCACCGACCGGACCAGCGCGGCCCGCCGGTCCGCCGCGCGCAGCGGGGCCAGCCACTCGACGCGGGTCACCAGGTCGTCCGGGGACAGGCCCTGCCCGGGCGGCAGCGCGGCCAGCACGCCCAGCACGAACCGGCGGTCCGCGGGCCCGCGCAGCCACGACACCTCCGCGGACAGCGCGGCCACCACCTTGTCGGACAGGTCGCGGGCGCCGATCCGGTCCGGGTCGCGGCGCAGCGCCAGCCAGGTGGCCCCCAGCGACGCCCACACCTGCTCGTCCTCGGCGTCCAGGAAGTCGTCGGCCTCCCCGGTCGGCGTCCAGGACGCCGGCTCGCGGGACCGCGGTTCGGAGGCGGCGATCAGGCCGGCGCCGGCGAGCAGCTCGAGCTCCAGCGCGACCTGCGACTCGTCCTGGTCGACGGTGCGGGCGATGCGGCGCAGCTCGCGCACCCCGAGCCCGCCGGAGCGGAGCACCGGGGCCGGGGCGCGGCCCAGCGCCTGCAGCACCGCGCGGGTCGCCGCCAGCGCGGCCAGCGCCTGCCCGGCCGCGGTGCCGTCCACGGTCGCGGCGCCGGGGGTGGTCGGCGCCGCCGGCGGCACGTCGACGTGCACCTCGCCGAGCGGGGCGGCGCCGCGCAGCTCCAGGCACACCTCGCGCGGCAGCAGCACCGTCCCGCTGTCGCCGCGCAGCAGCAGGCCGGTGTCGACCAGTTCGGCGGCGCGGGCCGCGGCCGGGCCGGACGCGCCGACCTGGCCGCGGGGCTGGCCGTGGGAGAGGCGTTCCAGCAGCGCCCGCTGCTCCGGGGTTGCGGCGGCCAGCGCCGTGGACACCTCCGCGGGGGAGAGCCGCCCCGGCGGGCCGAGCCCGGCGGGGAACTCGCCGAGCGCGGCGGCGACCGCCGGGGAGAGCCGGGCCGGGTCGTCGCCGCGGACCAGCCCGAGCGTCTCCAGGCCCGTCAGCACGGAGCGGACGTCGTCGGTGGTGGCCGGTGCGCCGACGAAGGCGGCGACGGCGTCGGCGGTGGTGCCGGACCCGTCGCGGCCGCCGAGCAGCAGCACCGCCTGCAGCACCTGCAACCGGAACCGGTGCAGGGTCTCCATGGCGCGCCACACCGACGGCGGGCTGTCCAGCCGGCGGGCCAGCACCGACAGGTCCGACGGCGCCGGTACGGCCAGGTCCGGCCGGGCGCGCAGCAACGCCACGAGCGCGTCGTCGGTGCGCCCGCGCAGCCAGTCCAGCGTCGAGGCCATCCCGTCCACGCTACTGACCCGGGACGCGCGGGCCGGCCGGGTTGAGCCCTGCGCGCCGCGTGCGGGAGAATCGGCCGGGGAACCGCCCCCGGCGACGGGTGGGCGGTCGAGCTCGAGGAGGACCGGTGGCCGGCAAGCGCAGCAAGAGGGTGGACCCGACCTGGCCGCAGACGCCCGACGGCGAGCACCCCGTGACGGAGTTCAACTCCGACCGGCAGGGCGCGCTGTCCCCGTTCGGCGAGATGGAGTTCCCGCTCGACCCGGACCGGCTGCCGTACATCCACCCCACCACGGTCATCAACCGCTGACCCGGCGGGTCGCCGGGCTGCTGCTCGCCGCCGGTGCGGGCCGGCGCTACGGCGGTCCCAAGGCGCTGGCCGGCACGCCGGACGACCCGTGGCTGCTCCGGGCCCTGCGCGCCCTCGCCGACCTGCCGACCACGGTCGTCGTGGGCGCCGAGGCCGACCGCGTCGCCGCGCTGGCGCCTGCCGGCACCCAGGTGGCGCGCAACCCGGCGTACCGGTCCGGGATGGGCGGGAGCCTGCGCACCGGCCTGCTGCACCTGGCCACCGCCCTCGACCCCGCGGACGCGGCGCTGGTGCTGCTGGTGGACCTGCCGGGGGTCGACCGGGCGGTGGTCCGGCGGGTGGCCGCCGCCGCCACCGGCCCGGACGTGCTGGCCCGCGCCGTCTACGGCGGCCGTCCGGGGCACCCGGTGCTGCTCGGCCGGGACCACTGGACCGGCGTGTGCGCGGTCGCGACCGGCGACCGCGGCGCCCGCGACTACCTCCGCGACCGTCCGGTGCGGGCCGTCGAGTGCGGGGATCTGGGCCACGGCGAGGACGTCGACGTGCCCGCCGCGGACTGACCGGACCGGCGGACCCGGCGTCCCGCGGCGCGGTCACGGCGTCCGGAGCCAGCGCGCCGAGCGCTATCCTCGGCCGGCCGGTGGGACGTCGCACCGGCCGGAAAGGCAGCGCGCGATGGCGATCCCCGGTCCCGGCTACTCGATCACGATGCGGGTCGCCGCACCGCCGTCGGCGTCCGCCGCGGGCGACCTGACCAGCGCCGTCGGGCGCGCCGGCGGGGTGATCACCGCGTTCGACGTCGTCGAGTCCACCGCCGCGCTGATGGTCGTCGACCTGTCGGCCAACGCACTGTCGGCCGACCACGCCGGCGAGATCACCGCCGCGGTCGACGCGCTGCCCGGCGTCGCCGTCCGCAAGGTGTCCGACCGCACCTTCCTGGTGCACCTGGGCGGCAAGATCGAGGTGACCTCGAAGGTCCCGCTGCGCAACCGCGACGACCTGTCCCGCGCGTACACGCCGGGCGTCGCGCGGGTCTGCCAGGCCATCGCCGAGAACCCCGAGGACGCGCGGCGGCTGACCATCAAGCGCAACACCGTTGCGGTCGTCACCGACGGGACGGCGGTGCTGGGGCTGGGCAACATCGGTCCCGCCGCCGCGCTGCCGGTGATGGAGGGCAAGGCGGCCCTGTTCAAGAAGTTCGCCGGGGTGGACGCGTGGCCGGTCTGCCTGGACACCACGGACACCGAGGAGATCATCCGCACCGTCGAGCTGATCGCTCCCGTCTACGGCGGCATCAACCTCGAGGACATCGCCGCGCCGCGCTGCTTCGAGATCGAGAAGCGGCTGCGGGAGCGGCTCGACATCCCGGTCTTCCACGACGACCAGCACGGCACCGCCATCGTGGTGGTGGGCGCGCTGCGCAACGCCCTGCGGGTGGTGGACAAGCGGATCGAGGACTGCCGGATCGTGGTGTCCGGGGTGGGCGCCGCGGGGAACGCCATCATCCGGTTGCTCCTGCTGCAGCATCCCGCGGACATCGTCGCGGTGGACATCGACGGCATCGTGCACACCGGCCGGCCCGGCATGGACCCCAATCTCGCGGCGGTCGCCGCGGCCACCAACCGGCGCGGCCTGACCGGGACCCTGGCCCAGGCGGTCGCCGGCGCGGACGTGTTCATCGGGGTGTCCGCGCCGAACATCCTCTCCGGTGCGGACGTCGCCACCATGGCCGACCGCGCGGTGGTGTTCGCGCTGGCCAACCCGGACCCGGAGATCGACCCGCTGGAGGCGCAGCAGCACGCCGCCGTGGTGGCGACCGGCCGGTCGGACTTCCCGAACCAGATCAACAACGTGCTGGCGTTCCCGGGGGTGTTCCGGGGGCTGCTGGACGCGCAGGCCAGGAACATCACCGACGACATGCTGGTGGCCGCAGCCCACGCGATCGCCGACGTGGTCCAGCCGGACCAGCTGAACGCCTCGTTCATCGTCCCCAGCGTGTTCGACGACAAGGTCGCCACCGCGGTCGCCCGCGCGGTGGTCGGCGCGTCGCGCCACGCCGCCGGCGGGGCCGACCACAGCACCCGCAGCGTCACCACCGACGACGGCGGCGAGGCGACCGGCAGTGCCGGCAGTGCCGACCGTGCCGACCGTGCCGACCGTGCCGACCGTGCGGACGGTCGGGGCAGCGCCATCGGCGCACCGACCGACCACGCCCCCGAGCTCGCCGACGTCACGCATGACTGACCCCGGCGCCGGGACGCCCGCGCTGACCCACACCGACCGGTCGGGTGCGGCGCGGATGGTCGACGTCGGGGACAAGCCGGTGAGCGACCGGACCGCGGTGGCCACGGGCGTGGTGCGGACCACGGCCGAGGTCGTCGGGCTGGTCGCCGCGGACGGCCTGCCCAAGGGCGACGCGCTGGCCACTGCGCGGATCGCCGGGATCCTCGGGGCCAAGCGCACCAGCGACCTGGTCCCGCTGTGTCACCCGCTGCCGCTGTCCGCGGTGCGGGTCGAGCTGGAACCGGCCGGGTCGGAGATCCGGATCCGGGCCACGGTGCGGACCACCGGCCGCACCGGGGTCGAGATGGAGGCCCTGACCGCCGTCGCGGTGGCCGGCCTGACGATGCACGACATGATCAAGGCGGTGGACCCGGCCGCGGTGCTGGACGCCGTCCGGGTCGAGACCAAGGACGGCGGGAAGACCGGTTCCTGGTCGCGGCCCGCGGACAGGTAGGACCCGTGACCACGCCGCCGCTGCTGCCCGACCTCCCG
This sequence comes from Nakamurella endophytica, assembly GCF_014646215.1. GTDB lineage: Bacteria > Actinomycetota > Actinomycetes > Mycobacteriales > Nakamurellaceae > Nakamurella > Nakamurella endophytica. The sequence goes on along the minus strand of NZ_BMNA01000001.1, from coordinate 647,729 downwards.
CCCCGCACCGCGGTGGTGATCATCGCGTCCAGCCGGGCGGCCGCCGGCGTGTACGCCGACCGGACGGGGCCGCTGCTGACCCGGTGGCTGGCCGACCGCGGCTTCGCCGTGGGCGACCCGGTCGTGGTGGCCGACGGGCCGGCGGTGCTGACCGCGCTGCGCGGCGCGGTCGGCGCGGCCCTGGTGATCACCTCCGGTGGCACCGGTCTGACCCCGACGGACGGGACCCCGGAGGCCACCGTCGCCGTGCTGGACTACGAGATCCCCGGACTGGCCGAGGCGATCCGCCGCGAGGGGGCCGGCGCGGTGCCGACCGCCGCGCTGTCCCGCGGGGTGGCCGGCGTCGCCGGCCGCACGCTCATCGTCAACCTGCCCGGCTCCACCGGCGGCGTGCGGGACGGGATCGCGGTGCTGGACCGGGTGCTGGACCACGCCCTGGACCAGCTGGCCGGCGGCGACCACCCGCGTGCGGACCCCGAGGCGGACGACCGGTGACCGGCGGCCGCGTCGCGCTGGCCGCGGTGTCCGGGTCGGTCCTCGACCCGGCGCTGCACCTGGCCGCGGTGGACGACCCGCACGCCGGGGCGACGGTGCTGTTCACCGGGGTGGTCCGCGACCACGACGGCGGCCGCGCCGTCCGGCTGCTGGAGTACGAGGCCCACCCGTCGGCGGCCACCGTCGTCGCCGGGATCGCGGCGGACGTCGCGGCGCTCGACGGAGTGGTCGCCGTGGCCGTGACGCACCGGTTCGGCCGGCTGGCGGTCGGCGACACGGCGGTGGTGGCGGCGGTGTCGGCCGCGCACCGGGCCGAGGCGTTCGCCGCCTGCTCGCAGCTCGTCGACACCGTCAAGCACCGGATCCCGGTCTGGAAGCGACAGGAGTTCGCCGACGGGTCGGACGAGTGGGTGGGCTCGGCCTGACCGGCCCCCGCCGGAAGGCCCAGGCGGTCGGTGCGGTCGGTGCGGTGGCTGCTGGTCGGTGCCGGTGAGTCCGGTCAGTGCCCGAAGACCTGGGTCACCTGGATGACGATCGGCCCGAGCAGCACGATGAACAGCGCGGGCAGGATGCACAGCATCAAAGGGAAGATCACCTTGACCGGGATCTTCATCGCCTTCTCCTCGGCGCGCTGCCGGCGCTTGAGCCGCATCTCGCCGGCCTGGGTGCGCAGCACGTCGGCGATGCCGATGCCGTACAGGTCGGCCTGGATGACGGCGCGGACGAAGCGGCGCAGGTCCGGGGCGCTGGTCCGGTCGCAGAGCGCCTGGTAGGCCTCGCGCCGGGACTGGCCCAGCTGCATGTCCTGCAGCGTGCGGACCAGCTCCTGGGTTAGTGGCCCGGTGCCGTTCTGCGCGGCCCGCAGCATGGCGGCCTCGAAGCCCAGCCCGGCCTCCACGGCGATTGTCATCTGGTCCAGGGTGTCCGGCAGCTCCAGCCCGATGCGCTGCTGCCGCTCCTGGCCGCGGCTCTGCAGCAGCAGGTCGGGGACGAAGTGCCCGACCACCACGACCACCGCCACGAGCAGGATCCGCCCGGCGGACGGCGAGCCGGCCAGGAAGAGCACCCCGACCCCGGCGACGGCCACCGGCAGCAGCAGCTTGGCCACCAGCAGCCGCTCGACCGTCCAGGTCGGCGGCCGGCCGGCCCCTGCGGCGAGCCGGTCCAGCCGGGCCACGGTGCCGGAGGTGGCGAGCAGCCGGGCCAGCCGGGCGAGCGTGCCCGGCCGGCCGGGACCGGCCGCCGGGTCCGGGTCGGCCACCAGGCCGTGCCGCGCGTTGTCCAGCACCTCGCGGCGGACGGCGGCCTGCGGCGCGGTGGCCAGCCAGACCAGTGTCGCCGCCGACAGCGCGACGGTCAGCAGCGCCAGCAGCACGACGGGCGGCATGGCTGTCCTCTCGAAACGGTGGAAACGGTTGCGCGATGGCGGGTTCGGGCGCCCGCCTCAGAACTTGAACGACACCGTCCTGCGCAGCCACAGGCCGCCGATGACCATCAGCAGCACCGCGCCGGCGATCATCGACCAGCCCAGCACGCCGTGCGTCAGCGCGGCCAGGTGCGCCGGGTTGGTCATCAGCAGGAACCCGGCGACGCCGAACGGCAGCAGCATCAGCACGACGCCGGACATCCGGCCCTCGGCGGACAGCGCCTTGACCTGCCGGCGGATCTGGTTCCGCTCGCGGATGGTGTGGCCGACGGTGTCCAGCACCTCGGCCAGGTCCCCGCCGACCTCCCGGTGGATGGCGATCGCCTGGGACACCCAGACGAAGTCGTCGCTGGCCATCCGCCGGGCGGTGTCGTCCAGGGAATCGATCAGCTCGCGGCCGACCCTGGTCTCGTTGAGGATCCGCTGGAACTCGGCGGACGTCGGTTCCTCCGCCTCGCGGGAGACGGCGTCGACGGCGCGCAGCAGACTGTGCCCGGCGCGCAGGCTGCCGGCCAGCAGCTGCAGCGAGTCGTCCAGCTGGTCGGCGAAGGCCGCCCGGCGCCGCCCGGCCGCCGTGCCCAGCCACACCCGGGCCAGCACCGGCGGCAGCAGGGCGAGCAGGGCGGCGGGCAGCGGGCCGCCGAGCAGCATCCCGACGGCGGCCGCGGCCAGCGCGGCCGCGGCGACCACGAGCACGAAGTCCTGAGGGCGGGTGGTGCGGCCGGCGCTGTCCAGGGCGGCGGCGATCCGGTGCGACCGGCCGGTGCGGGCCAGCATCCGCTCGATGCCGCCGGTGACCCGGCGGCTGGGCGCGGCGAGCACGCCGGCGGGCGCCTGCGCGCCGGGCCGCCGCCGGCGTTCCGGCGCGACCCGGCGCGAGCCCGGCCGCACCAGCGCGACGACGCCGACCAGGACGGCCAGCCAGCAGGCGGCGACGCCGGCGAACAGGGACGGGTCCACGGCTACCGCCGCCCGGCCGGCGAGGCGCCGAAGACGCTGGGGGACAGGCTGATGCCCATGTCGCGGATCCGGTCGGTGAACCGCGGCCGGACGCCGGTGGGGACCGCCCGGCCCAGGAAACGGCCGTTGGCGTCGACGCCGGCCGAGTAGTCGAAGACGAAGGCGTCCTGCAGGGTCACCACGTCGCCTTCCATGCCCTGCACCTCGGTGACGTGGGTGACCCGCCGGGACCCGTCGCGCAGCCGGGTCAGCTGCACGAAGACGTCGACGGCGGAGGCGATCTGCTCGCGGATGGCGCGCAGCGGCAGGTCCATGCCGGCCATCAGCACCAGGGTCTCCAGCCGGGACAGCGCGTCCCGGGGCGAGTTGGCGTGCACCGTGGACAGCGACCCGTCGTGGCCGGTGTTCATGGCCTGCAACATGTCCAGGCTCTCGCCGCCGCGACACTCGCCGACCACGATGCGGTCCGGGCGCATCCGGAGCGAGTTGCGCACCAGGTCGCGGATCGTCACCGCGCCCTTGCCCTCGATGTTGGGCGGCCGGCTCTCCAGCCGGACGACGTGCTCCTGCTGCAGCTGCAGCTCGACGGCGTCCTCGATCGTGACGATCCGCTCGCCCTCCGGGATGAACGAGGACAGCACGTTCAGCAGCGTCGTCTTGCCGGTGCCGGTGCCGCCGGAGACGATGATGTTCAGCCGCGCCTGCACGGCGGCCCGCAGCAGCTCGGCCATCTCGGGGGACAGCGTGCCGAATGCGACGAGATCGTCGACCTCGAACGGGTCCTTGGCGAACTTCCGGATGGTCAGCGACGAGCCACTGAACGCCAGCGGCGGGATGATCGCGTTCACCCGGGAGCCGTCTGGCAGCCGGGCGTCCACCAGCGGCGACGACTCGTCGATCCGCCGGCCGACCCGCGACACGATGCGCTCGATGACCCGCCGCACGTGGTCCTCGGACGCGAACCGCGCCGAGGTGCGGACCAGCCGCCCGTTCCGCTCGACGAAGACGGTGTCCGGGCCGTTGACCATGATCTCGGTGACGGAGGCGTCGTCCAGCAGCCGCTGCAGCGGCCCGTAGCCGAGCACGTCGTCGCTGACGTCCCGGAGCAGGCGCTGCCGCTCGTCCGGGGACAGCGGCACCTCCTCCTGCTCGACAACGTGCCCGAGCTCCTCGCGGACCAGCGCGTGCAGGGCGTCCTCGGCCATGCCGGCGTCGTTGAGCCGGGCGCCGATCCGCTCGAACAAGGCCTTGGTCGCCCGGTCCTTCAATGCCGCCAGGGCGTCGACCGGCGGCGCCGCCACCGGTTCCAGCGCCGGCCGGCGGGGAGCCGTCGTGGTGGCGGCGCGGGTGGTGGCGGCCCGGGTGGTGCCGAGGGAGGCGGGGGCGGCCGGCGCCACGTCCCGGACCACCTGCAGCCGTTGCGACAGCTTCACCGGGCCACCGCCCGGTGCTTGGGCGCGCGGCCGACGGCCTTGCGCAGTTGCGGCTGGAACCGTCCGACGAGCGTCTGCAGTCCCTTGCTGACCGGGTCCCGCGGGCGGCCCTGCAGCAGGGGAACACCGCGATTGGTCGACAGTGGAACGGCTCTCGACCGGGGCAGCACGAGATCGACCGGTGTGCCGAGCACCTCCTCGACGTCCTTGACGGTCAACCCGCTGTGCCGGTCGGCGAAGTTGAGCAGGATCTGCCGGTGCATGCGGGTCAGCGACAACTCCTGCAGGATCTCGAGTTCCTTGTACAGGCCGCGGATGCTGGGCACGTCCATGGAGCACATCAGGACGGCGTCGGTGGCCTGGTCGAGCACGGCGAGGGTGTGCTCGGTGAGTCCCGGGGCGGTGTCCACGACGACGTACCGGAACTCCGTGGCCAGGAAGTCCAGCAACCGCCCCACCTGTTCGCCGCTGATGGCGTCCGCGGCGGCGGGCGACTCGGGCGCGCACAGCGAGTACAGGCCGGTCGGGTGCGGCTTGAGGAAGGTCTTCAGCCCCATGGCATCCAGGTCCCGCACCTGCGCCGCCTCCGCGATGCCCTGCTCGGGTGCCAGCTGGAGCGCGGTGGCCACGTCGCCGAACTGCAGGTCCAGGTCGACGATGACCGTCTGGTGCGGCGCCAGTTTCGCCAACCCGACCGCCAGGTTCGTCGCGACGGTGGTCTTCCCGCAGCCGCCCTTGGGCGAGCCCACCGGGATGACGCGGCCGCGGGGGCGTCCGACCTCGGTGTCACCGGCCTGCCGGCGGGCGACGGCGACCGCAGCCGTGCGCTCCAGCACCGACCGGATGTCGCCGACGTCGGCGTCCGGCGGGAGCACGTCCTTGACGCCGGCCCGCATGGCGGTGAGCCACTGGTCGCTGCCGACGCCGTTCGCGAGCACCACGGCCGTCGGCAGGTGCCGCTCGTCCAGGTGCGTCGCGACCTCGAGGGCGGCGCCGGTCGGGACCCCGGGTCCGAAGACGACCAGGTCGGGCAGCCCTCGGGCAGCCAGTTCCGCCACGATCCGCGCGGGACTGTGCCCCGGGTAGGCGCCGTCCTCGCGCCGGTCGACGGTGCTGTCCGCGGTGATCACCACGACGCTGTCCGCGCCCACGGCCAGCCGGACCCGCCGGACGAACTCGTCCGAGGTCGTGCACACCGCCATCGCGCTCATCGGTACACCTTCTGTCCGTCGACGATCCGGGTGCCGTTCTCGTCCGCCGTGGCCGGGTCGTCGGACAGCCAGATGGAGCCGTGCTCGGCGGCGAAGACGACCTTCTCGCTGTCCGGGGTGGAGAGCGCGAAGGTCACCAGCAGGGCGACCGTCGGGTCGACCGCAGGAGTGCCGGTGCCGGTGCTGGTGGTGGTGGCCGCGGCGGCGTCGGCTGCGACGGCGGCGGCGTCGGCGGCGACCGGCGCGACGGTGCCGGCCGGTGCCGCCGTCGAGGTCCCGGTCGCGGCGGCGTCCGCGCCGGCCGCGGCGTCCCCGGGCTGTGGCGTGGTGGACGCGGTGGTGCCGGTGGCCGGCGCCGGGGCTGCGTTCTTCTGCACCGCGGTCACCAGGACCTTCTGCACGGCCAGATGCGTCTGCCCGCTCTTGAGGGAGATGAAGATGCCCACGGTCTGGCCGGGCGCAACCCGGCCGCCCAGCGCGCGCTCGGCCGGCAGCAGCACGGTGACCTGCTGAAAGGACGGCGACACGGACACCGTCGGTGTGGCGGCCGTCGTCGCGGGCGGCGGCGTCCCGAACTTGGCGAGCAGCAACTGCTCTCCGGCGGCCAGCGGCACCAGTGCGACCCGGCCGGCGAGCTGCGCGGGATCGGTGATCCGGTCCGGCAGGACCGCCGACTCGGGCAGCTCCACCGAGGTGACGGCGGCGGCGACCGCGGCGGCCGGGGCGCCGGCGGGGATGGGCCGGGCGGCGACCAGGACCGCGACCGTGCGGGGGGCGGCGGCCCGGGCCGCCTGCGCGGCGCGGACGTCGACGCCGCGCAGGTACGAGACCAGCACGACGGTGCCCGCCGCGGCGAGCACCAGGGCCACCGCGGCGGCCAACAGGCGACTCTTCATGGGATTCCTATGCGACGAGGGTGACCAGGCGGGCTCCGAGATCCGGAGCGGCCGCGCCGTAGGTCCAGCCCTGGGATGGTTCGACGTAGACGGTGAAGTAGCCGGCGATGCAGCTGTCGTTGCCCGAGCAGGGAGCGGGCGAGCTCTTGTTCTGGCCGCCGAAGTTGTAGCCGGTGACCCGGAAGGCGGCGTAGGCGTACACGTGGTACCAGGCGTTGCTGCCGCTCAGCCCGAAGGTGTCGAATACCGGCAGCAGCACCGTCCGGTTCAGCACGGCCGCGAAACTGGCGGCACTACAGGAGCTCGGGGCCGAGCGGCCGGGGTCGGAGTAGACCCGCGCCGTCGAGATCGACGTGGTGGCCCAGCATCCGCCGCTGTCCGCCGTCAGCCAGGCGAAGCCGCCCGGCACCGGGTTGCCGGAGGGTCCGGTGCAGGCCGTGGCGTCGGTCTTGGGGAACAGGATGGTCGTCGGCGTGGTGCGGGTCGGCAGCCCGCCGCCGGTCTGCGCCTGGAACGAGCACCACGAGAAGGCCAGCGGGAGCACGGACCGGCCACCGGTCGGCGCACCCCAGCCTGCCGTGCTCGACGCGCCCACGGTCCGGCCGCGGATGCCGATCAGCGGCGCGAACGTGTAGTCGACCGGGCCGCTGGTGCGGACGGTGACCTGGTGCCCGGTCACCGTGGCGATGGCCGTGGTGCCGCTGCGGCCGACGTTGGCCGCGGCGAGAGTGGTTGCGGTGGTCGCGGTGTTGCCGCAGGCGCCTCGGCCGCAGTCGGCCGCGACGGCGAGAGCGGCGGCGTCGGCGGCGTTCTGCAGCTGCCGGCGCTCGACGTAGGCGGTGCCGACGTCCACGACGAGGGCGGTCAGCAGCAGCATCGGGACCAGCAGCACGGCGACGAGAACGCCGACGGCACCACGGTCGTCGGTCAGCCGCCGCATCGCATGACCCCGGTGCCGGTCAGGTTCCGTCCGGCGAACAACCCGGTGAAGAAGCCGCTCACCGACGACAGCGGATAGGTCACCGTGACCCGCACCGTCGTGCCGATGGAGCAGGTCGCCGGGGAGATCTGGATCTGCGCGTCGGTCAGCGCGGGGGACAGCTGCGGGGCGGCGGCCCGCGCGGCGCTGCGGGCGGCGGCGGTGCTGTTCTGCACCGCCATGGTCCGGACACCCTCGCGGGCGGCGGCGGTCAGCCCGAGCTGCTGGTCGTAGACCCGGCCGAAGTCGATGATCCCGAAGAGGATCAGCACCAGCGGCAGCAGCACGAGCGCGAACTCGACGGCCACGGCGCCGCTCTCGGGGTCCTGTCGGCCGGCGGCCCGCCGGCGGGTCGCGCTGCGGGCGGGGCGTCCGTGACCCGCCACGGCGGTCCCCGCCGGCCGGGCGCCCGTGCCGGGCGTCCCGTCCGGGCGGGAACCGTCCGTGGTGGTCATGGGTGTCGTCCGTCCGCTACGAGATGGGCGTCAGCTGGTCGGCGTGGCGCCGGAGGTCGCGCCGGAACCGCCGGGCAGCTTGTCGTTGACGGACGTGAAGATGCCGCTCAGCTTCGGCCCGAGCAGCAGCACTGCCGCGATGATCACCACGGCGATCAGCCCGACGAGCAGCCCGTACTCGACGGCCGTGGCCCCGCGCTCCTCACGGCGGAGGCGGTCCTTGGTGGTGACGGCGAAGCTGTACAGCGTGGCGTAGAGGGCGTTCATGACGACTCCTAGCTGGGAGATCCGGGACGATGTCGGCGATCCGCTCGACCCACTCAGCGTAGCGGCAGGTTGACACAAAGTAGCGGTATCGTCCGGGTGGACCTGCGGCGCGCGACCGCTACGACCCGTGTGTAGGTCACCGGCGTTACCGACGGAGCGAGTGAACCGCTCTCCCGGAGCGGTGATGTGACCACTCCTCAGTGGACGGCAGGTCGACCCGCACCTCCGGACCACCCGAATGCCTGCGGGCTGTTCGCGGCCGTTCGGGGACCGGTCGTCCCGAGAGGGACGACGGGTGCCCGCACGGCGCCGTCCCGACCGGCCCAGCGCCGCCGGTCCGCCCGTCACTGACCGTGCACGAGCACCGTGATCAACGCCGCCGCCACCATCGCGGGCCCGAACGCCAGCTGCGTGCGGCGGTCCGCCCGCCGGGCTCCGAGGAGGAACAGGCCGGCCACGGCCACCAGGACGAACCCGCCGAGCCCGCCGAGGACCAGCGGCCGCCAGCCGAGGTACCCCAGGTACAGCCCGAGCGCGCCGGCCAGCTTGACGTCGCCCATGCCGAGGCCGCTCGGTGCGAGCAGTGCCAGCACCAGGTAGGCCGCGAACAGCGCTGCCGCCCCGGCCAGGGCACGACCGAACGGTGCCCAGCCGGCGCCGCCCAGCGACGCGACCGCCAGCAGGGCCAGCCCGGCCACCGCGGTGGCGGCCACCCCGCGGTTGGGCAGCCGGTGTTCCCGCAGGTCCACGGCCGCCAGCAGCACGCCCGCCACCGCCAGCGCCGCGTAGGCCGGCAGGCTCCAGGTCGCCCCGAGACGCACGGCGACCAGCGCGGACAGGACTCCGGCGATCACGGCGACCACGGCGACGGCTCGGTGAGAGACGGCGCGCGGCAACCCGTTCGCGGCGGATGCCGCTCCGGGTGCGGCGGGCGCCGGCTGCCGGCCGCCGACCGGACCGTGCTCGGTCGGTGCCTCCGGTCGGACGGTCGGCACCGGGCCGGCCGCGTCGGCGCCCGCCGGGTCGTGCTCGGCGGCCGGTCGAGCGGCGACACGGCGCAGCAGGACCGTGGCGGTCAGCATTCCGACGACGGCGGAAGCACCGACGGTCACCGTGTACAGGCTTTCCGTGCTCACGGGCCGACCGTAGCCGTCGCCGGTGCCGTCGCCGGTGCCGTGACGGCCCGCGTCGTCGGAGAGCGCGCCCGGAGCCACCCGGTCCGGGTCCTCGACCCCGTGGCGCGTGCCATGGTGCGAAACGGCTCGCGCCGGCGGGCGTTCGTCGCGGACGCTGTCCGGGTGCACGACAGCCCTTCCGGCGCCGGCGCGCCTTTCGTGGTGGACGCCGCGCTGGCGGCCGCGCTGGTGGCGCTGCAGTTCCCCCACTGGTCGCACCTGCCGGTGCGGGCGGCCGACCCGCAGGGTTGGGACAACCGGACGTTCCGGCTGGGTGACCGGCTGTCGGTGCGGCTGCCCAGTGCCGCCGGGTACGAGCCGCAGATCGACAAGGAGCACCACTGGCTTCCCGTGCTGGCGCGCCGGCTCCCGCTGCCCGTGCCGGAGCCGGTGGCGCTCGGCCGGCCGGCGCTCGGCTATCCGTTCCGGTGGTCGGTCTACCGCTGGCGGGACGGCACCGTCGCGGCCGACGCCCGGTGGGAGCCGTCGGTGCTGGCCGCCGACCTGGGCGGCTTCCTGGCCGCGCTCCGGGACGTCCCCCCGGACGGTGGGCCACCGGCCGGCGGTCACAGCCTGTTCCGCGGCGGCCCGCTGGCGCACTACGCCGGCGAGGCGGTGCGGGCGCTCGACCGGCTGCCCGCCGGCGCGGCGCCCGGTGCCCGTGACGTGCTGGACCGGGCGCTGGCGAGCCGCTGGCGCCGGGATCCCGTCTGGGTGCACGGCGACGTCGCCGTGAACAACCTCCTGGTGCGGGACGGGCGGCTCGCCGCGGTGCTGGACTGGGGGTGCAGCGCCGTCGGCGATCCGGCCTGCGACACCGTCCCGGCATGGACGATGTTCGACGGGGCGGCGCGGCGCACGTTCCGCGCGGCCACCGCCCTGGATGCCGACACCTGGGACCGGGGTCGCGGTTGGGCCCTGTGGAAGGCCGCGATCACTGCCGCGGACCCGGGCGCCGCGGCCGCCGGGCGTTCCGCCGCGCTGGCGACCCTGGCCGCCGTCTGCCGCGACGCGACCGACGACCGGTGAGGGCGGCCCGGCCCGAGGACCGCCCGGACCGGCGGGGACTGCCCCGCGGCGCCGGGCGACCGGGGTGCGGACGGCGGCGCCCCGGCGCGACATCGGCCGCCGGTCCGGTGTCGATCCGCGGGGGGGGGGGGGGGGGGGGGGGGG
>NZ_BMNA01000001.1:450182-637249 GCF_014646215.1 Nakamurella endophytica | reverse complement strand
GGGTCGGTGCGTCATCGGGTCGAGGCGCCGGACGGCGCCGCCGAGAGGAGCGCGCCGTGAAGTACATGCTGCTGGTGTTCGGGTTCCACGACGGGCCGCCCGAGGGCGCCGGTGCCGAGCCGACGGTCGAGGAGTTCCAGGCCTACGAGCGTTCGCTGGTCGATGCCGGGGTTCGGGTCGACGGAGCCGCGCTGACCGGGGAGGACGTGGCCACCACCGTGCAGGTGCGGGCGGACGGCCGGCGGCTGGTGGCCAACGGCCCGTTCGCCGAGAGCCGGGAGTTCCTGGGCGGTTTCGTGCTGATCGACGTCCCGGACCTGGACGCGGCGATGGACTGGGCGGCCCGCTGCCCGGGTGCGCGGTACGGCCGGGTCGAGGTCCGCCCGCTGCTGCAGCTCTGACGGTGGACCGGGAGGCGGCCGCCGCCGGCGCGGTGGAGCGGGTGTTCCGCGAGGATCGCGAGCGGTTGCTGCCGATCCTCGCGGCCCGGTTCGGTGACCTGGACCTGGCCGAGGAGGTGGCGGCCGAGGCGGTCGAGACGGTCGAGGCCGCGCTGAGTCGCTGGCCGCGGGACGGCGTGCCGGACGCACCGCTGGCCTGGCTGGTCACCACGGCCCGGCGGCGGGCCGTGGACCGGTTGCGCCGCAACCGGTCCGAGGCGCAGCGCCTGGCCGTGCTGCTGGCCGACCAGGGGCGGCACCGGGCGGGCGGCTGGGCAGGCCCGGCGGACGACGTGGTCGGCTCCGGGGACGACGCCGTGCCCGACGAGCGGCTGCAGCTGTTCTTCACCCTGTGCCACCCGGCCCTGCCGGTCGAGGCGCACACCGCGCTGACGCTGCGCTACCTCGCCGGCCTGACCACCGCCGAGGTCGCGCAGGCCTTCCTGGTACCGGTGGCCACGATGGCCCAGCGACTCATCCGGGCCAAGCGCAAGATCCGCGAGGCGCGCATCCCGTTCCGGGTGCCGACCCGGGCGGAGCTGCCGGACCGCCTGCCCGGCGTGCTCGGTGCGCTGTACCTGGTCTTCACCGAGGGCTACGCCGCGTCGTCGGGGTCGGCGCTGGTGCGCGCCGACCTGGTCGAGGAGGCCATCCGGCTGGCGCGGATCCTGCACCGGCTGCTGCCGGGCGAGCCCGAGGTGACGGGGCTGCTCGCGCTGCTGCTGCTCACCGACGCCCGGCGGCCGGCGCGGACCGATCCGGACGGGGTGCCGGTCGCGCTGGCGGAACAGGACCGCAGCCGGTGGGACCGGGACCGGATCGCGCAGGGCTGCCGGCTGGTCGTCGAGGCGCTGCGGGGACGCCCCGGGCCCTACGGCGTGCAGGCCGCCATCGCCGCGGTGCACGCCGAGGCCCCGGACGCCGCCCGGACCGACTGGCCGCAGATCGTCGCGCTCTACGACGTCCTGCTCGGTCGGGTGCCGTCCCCGGTGGTGGCGCTGAACCGGGCCGTCGCCGTGGGCATGCGGGACGGCCCGCGGGCCGCCCTCGACCTGGTGGACGGGCTGGCGGCCGCCCCGGAACTGCGCGAGTTCCACGTGGTCCCCGCGGTCCGGGCCGAACTGCTGCGCCGGCTGGGCCGGGCGGACGACGCCGCCGCCGAGGTGCGCCGGGCGCTGGACCTGGTCGGCAACCTGGCCGAGCGGCTCTCGCTGGAGCGCCTGCTCGACCGGGTGACCGCCGGTGGCCCGGGCTGACCGACCGCCGGTGACGTCCCGGGCGGGGGTCGGCAGGGCGGAACGCGGGTCGGTCCCGGACGTTCCGGGCGGCGGCCGCCCGTCAGGATGCCAGCAGGTCCCGCGGGTCGAAGGTCGCCCGGATCCGTGCGATGCCGCCGTCCTCGACGTGCATCCAGTTCGCGGTCGGTGCCGGCGGCGCGCCCGCCGTGTGCAGGTCGTACCAGGTCAGCACGTCAGGACCGTCGACCCACATCTTCAGCACCCGGATCTCGGTGATGCCCTGGGCCATGCCGCGCAGCCCGGCCAGGCACTCCTGCACCCCGTCGGCCGCGCCGAGCGGGCCGCGGAAGGTCACCCCGTCCCGCAGGATCGACGCCAGGGTGTCGAAGTCGCGGGCCTGCCAGGCGCGGAAGTAGGTGGCGGCCACGTCTCTCGGGTCGTTGCTCACGTCTCGTGTCCTCCTCGGGCGTCCGGGTGGGGCGGTCCGGGTCGGCGGCAGGACGACCCGCGCTCCCCACTGTGCCCGGGTCCGCCGGCAGGGGCGACACCGGGGAGGGGTGCCAGGACGCCGACGGCCGCGACCCCGGTGGGGGTCGCGGCCGTCACGGGTGCGGGCGCCGGTCAGGCCGGGCCGGGCACCTTGAAGGGCAGCCGGGCGCCGGCCCGCTGCGCCGAGAGCAGGGTGCCGTAGGCGACGACCAGCGCCATGATCAGCGCCAGCCAGGCGCCGGTGTACATGATCCCGTTCTGGGCCAGGATCACGATCACCGAGAGCAGCACCACGGCCGCGCCGAGCACGGCGCCGTAGACCAGGAACTCCGGCTTGACCGAGCGCAGGTTGGCCTGCGGGACGAACAGCTGCAGCGCCCGGACCACCGTCACGGCCAGGACGAGCAGCGTGCCGATGATGTAGAACGACCCCCAACCGTTGCGGTAGGCGTAGAAGAAGTCGCTGTCCACGTCGATCCGCAGCTGCCAGGTGAAGAAGCTGAAGATCAGGTAGAGCAGGCCGCCACCGAGGATCAGCCAGTCGCCGATGGCGACCTTCGAGAAGTCCGGACCGGTGGCCGGCCGGGGGTAGTTGCCCGAACCGCCGGGAGGCGCGTAGCCACCCTGCGGCGGCGGGTACGCGCCGGGCGCCGGGTAGCCGCCCTGCGCCGCCGGGTAGCCGGCGGGCGGGGGGTACGCGCCGCCGGGTGCACCCGGCGCGCCGGGGGCGTTGGACGACGGCGGGGGCGGCGCGTAGCCGGGGGGCGGCGCGGCGTAGCCTCCGGGGGGACCGGGAGGCGCCGGCGGCGGATAGCCGGGGGCGGCCCCGGACGGCGGCGGGTACGACGGCGGGGTGTCGCCGTCGGTGGGGTGGCTCACGGGTTCCTCCTGGGCACCGCACGGCCATCGGCAGCAGCGGTGAGGTCGCAGTACTGTCACCCGAACGGTAGCGCCCGGCCGGGCCGCTCCACAGGTGGACACGCAAAGTCGTGCCCGCTGTCGACAGGGCGCCGACGTGCCGCTCCACCGAGGGCTCCGCCGCGGCCCCGGCTCCCTTCCGTGTCCGGGTCAGCCGCCGGCGAACGGCGGCAGGACGTCGACCGCGGCGCCGTCCGGCACCGCCGTGTCCCGGCCGTGCACCGCCACCTCGTCCAGGAGGAACGAGCAGCGCTCCAGCACCCGCGCCAAGCCGGCGCCGTGCCGGTCGACCGCCGCCGCCAGCACCGCGGCCAGGTCCGCCGGCGCGGCGACCGCGAGGAGTTCCTCCGACGTCCCGGCCGCGGCCCGTGCCGCGGCGAAGTAGCGCACCAGCACCCCGACGGTGCCCGGCCGCTCCGGGACGTCAGCCACCGATGGCGCTCATCGGCCGGTCGGGTTGCAGGAACGACGGGTCGTCGATGCCGTGGCCGGGCAGCTTGGCCCACATCGCGCCGCGCCAGGCGTCGGCCAGCTCGTCGTCGCCGGCCCCGCCGCGCAGCAGCGCCCGCAGGTCGGTCTCGGTCCGGGAGAACAAACAGCTGCGCACCTGGCCGTCGGCCGTGAGCCGGGTCCGGTCGCAGTCCCCGCAGAACGGGCGGGTGACGGAGCCGACCACGCCGACCGTCGCCGCAGCGCCGTCGACCGCCCAGCCGGCGACGTCGAACAGCTCGGCCGGCGCGCCGGCCCGCGGCGCCGGGTGCGGCAGCAGGGTGAACCGCTCGGTCAACCGGTCCAGGATCTCCGCCGCCGTCACCATCTCGGCGCGGTCCCAGCTGTGCCCGGCGTCCAGCGGCATCTGCTCGATGAACCGCAGGTGGTAGCCGTGCTCCAGGGCGAAGGCGAGCAGGTCGGCGGCCTCGCCGTCGTTGATCCCCCGCAGCAGCACCGCGTTGATCTTCACCGGCCGCAGCCCGGCCGCCCGGGCGGCCTCCAGGCCGGCCAGCACGTCGCGGTGCCGCGGCCGCCGGGTCAGCGACCGGAAGACGTCGTCGCGCAGCGTGTCCAGCGAGATGTTCACCCGGTCCAGGCCGGCGTCGGCCAGCTCGCCGGCCCGCCGCGCGAAGCCGATCCCGTTGGTCGTCAGCGAGATCTCCGGTCGCGGGCGCAGCGCCGCGGTGCCCCGGACCAGCTCGGCGATGCCCTTGCGCAGCAACGGTTCCCCGCCGGTGAAGCGCACCTCGGTGACGCCCAGCCGCTCGACGGCGACCCGCACCAGGCGCAGCAGCTCGGCGTCCGACAGGACGTCGTCGGCGGGCATCCACTCCAGACCCTCGGCCGGCATGCAGTAGGTGCACCGCAGGTTGCACCGGTCGGTCAGGCTGACCCGCAGGTCGCGTGCCCGCCGGCCGTACCGGTCCACCAGGTGCGGGGTGTCCGGCCGTCCGGACGTGTCGGGCGGCGCTGAGGCGGGCGTCCCCGGGTCGACCGGCGCCCCCGGCCGCGGGCCGCGGACGGGTATGCCCAGTGCCACGGCCGCCATGGCCCCAGGGTATCGGCCCGCGCCCGCCCGCTTGCGGGCCGGACGCCCCGCGGCGTCGGCGCAGGCAGGGCGGGCAGACTGGCGGCGCACGACGGAGCCGCGCTCGCAGAGCGGCCGGCTGCCGGCCGCGACGGGAGGTGGGTGCCGGTGCGTGAGGTGTTGCCGGACCTGTTGCGGTGGTGGCGGGCGGGGGAGACGGTCGGTGTCGCGATGGTGGTGGCGGTGGCGGGGTCGGCGCCGCGGGAGCCGGGTGCGGTGTTGGTGGCGGGGCCGGACGGGTCGGCGGTGGGGTCGGTGTCCGGTGGGTGTGTGGAGGGTGCTGCCCACGGGTTGGCGGACGAGGTTCGTGCCGGGGCGGCGCCGCGGGTGGAGCGGTTCGGGATCTCCGACTCCGATGCCTTTGCGGTGGGGTTGACCTGCGGTGGGGTGTTGGACGTGTTGGGGTGGCGGCTCTCGCCGGCCGGTTTCCCGGATTTCGAGGTGTTCGCCGGGTCGGTGGCGGCGGGGGAGCCGGTGGCGTTGGCGACGGTGGTGGCCGGTGACCGGGCGGTGGTGGGCCGGCAGTTGGTGGTGTGGCCGGATCGGCGGTCGGGGTCGTTGGGCTCGGCGCGGCGGGACGATGCGGTGGCCGACGACGCGCGGGGGTTGCTGGCGGCGGGGCGGACGGCGACGGTGACCTATGGGCCGCAGGGGCAGCGGCGGGGTGTGGGGCTGTCGGTGTTCGTGGCCTCGTTCGCGCCGCCGCCGCGGATGCTGGTGTTCGGGGCGATCGACCATGCGGCGGCGCTGGCCCGGGTGGGCCGGTTCCTGGGGTACCGGGTGACGGTGTGTGATGCGCGGCCGTTGTTCGCCACGTCGCGGCGGTTGCCCGATGCCGACGAGGTGGTGGTGGACTGGCCGCACCGGTACCTGCAGGGGCAGGTGGCCGCGGGGGCGGTGGACGGGCGGACGGTGGTGTGCGTGCTGACCCACGAGCCGCGGTTCGACGTCCCGGTGCTGGCCGTCGCGCTGGCCCAGGACGTGGCCTTCGTGGGGGCGATGGGGTCGCGCCGCACGCACCTGGACCGGCTGCAGCGGCTGCGCGAGGCGGGCGTGTCCGAGGACAGGCTCGCGCGGCTGTCCAGCCCGATCGGGCTGGACCTGGGCGCGCGGACCCCGGAGGAGACCGCGGTCAGCATCGCCGCCGAGATCGTGGCCCGCCGCTGGAACGGCACCGGCCTACCGCTGACCCACCGCGACGGACCCGTCCACCACCCCGGCACCCCGGACGGTGCCGACCGTCCGCAGGGATCCGGTCAGACCCGCTCGAGCAGCACCACGGGGATGGTGCGGGAGGTCTTGCGCTCGTAGCCGGCGAACCCGGGGTACCGGCGCTTCTGCTCCTCCCAGATCACCGCCCGCTCCTCGCCCTGCGCGACCGAGGCCCGGACCGGCACCGTGTCGGTGCCGATCTCCACCGTGGCCCGAGGGTCGGCGAGCAGGTTGTGGTACCAGTCCGGGTTCGTGTCGGCGCCGGCCTTGGACGCGAACACCGCCCACCGGTCGCCGACCTGCTGGTACATGACCGGGCTGAGCCGCTCCTGGCCGGTGCGGGCACCCGTGGTGTGCAGGATGAGCAGCGGGGCGCCCTCGAAGGTGCCGCCGACCCGTCCGCCGTTGGCGCGGAACTCGGCGATGATGGTCTCGTTCCAGTCGGGCATGCAGGCCTCCGGGGAAACGCGTCGTTGACATGTCCACCGTAGCCCCGGGCAGCGCCGTCCCTAGCTCAGCGCCGGGATGACCTCCCGCTCGAACAGCTCGATCCCCGAGGTGTCGTAGGCGGCCTCCGGGAAGTACAGGATCGCGTACGTCATGCCGAGGTCCTGCATGCTGCGGAGCCGGTCGACGATCTGCTCGGGCGTGCCGATGGCCGCGCCCTCCGCGTACTCGGCGGCCACCTGCTCGGCCACCGCATCGCCACCGGCGGTGCGGTAGTGCTCGGCGATCCACGCCCGGCGCTCGCGGACCTCGGCCTCGTCGCGCCCGATGACCACCGAGTAGTTGGTCGAGCGGACGATCTCGCCGAAGTCGCGGCCCAGTTCGGAGCAGTGCTGGGCCAGCACCTCGGACTTGCGCGAGAACCCGTCGGGCGTGCCGTCGAAGTTGGTGTACTGCGCGTACCGGGCGGCGATCCGCAGGGTCACCTTCTCGCCGCCGCCGGCGATCCAGAGCGGGATGCCGCCGGCCTGCAGCGGCAGCGGCCGCACGATCGCGCCGTCGACCTGGTAGATCTCGCCGTCCAGCGTCGCGGTCCCGGTCCGCCAGGCCTGGCTCATGATCTGCACGCCCTCGTCGAGCGCCCGCAGCCGCTCCCGGGCCGGCGGGAACCCGTACCCGTAGGCCCGCCACTCGTGCTCGTACCACCCGGCGCCGATGCCCATCTCGGTCCGGCCACCGGAGACCACGTCGACGGTGGCCGCCACCTTGGCCAGGTAGGCCGGGTTCCGGTACGCCATGCAGGTGCACATCTGCCCGAGCCGGACGCGCCGGGTCGCCGCGGCGAACGCGGCCATCAGGGTCCACGCCTCGTGGGTGGCGTCCTCGGTCGGGACCGGGACGGTGTGGAAGTGGTCGTAGACCCAGATCGACTCCCACGGGCCGGCGTCGGCGTGGGCGGCCAGCCCCGCTATGGTCTCCCAGTGGCGCGCCGGCTCGATGCCGGCCAGGTCCAGCTTCCAGCCCTGCGGGACGAACATCCCGAACCTCATCGTCATGGCGCGACGCTAGTCCGGCCGGTGCGCCGGTCGCCGGCCGGGTCGGCAGCCGCCGGGACGTGATCGGCTCCGCGCCGCAGATGCGGAGGCAAGAGGCTCGACTGTCGCGGGACGTGTTCGGCTCTGCTCCGCAGATGCGGAGGTGGAAGGGCACAACGGCCGCGGATGCGGCGCTAGAGTGCCGTCCGTGACGGACTTCCGGATCGGGCAGGCGGCCGCCCTGCTCGGGGTCAGCGACGACACCGTGCGCCGCTGGGTGGACGGCGGGGCGCTCGCCGCCGGCCGCGACGGTGCCGGCCGGCTGGTCGTCGACGGTGCCGAGCTCGCCGGGTTCGCGCGCCGGCAGGCGCTGGCGGTCGCCGATCCGTCGGGCGTCGACCGGTCGGCGCGCAACCGCTTCGTCGGCCTGGTCACCGCCGTCACCGCGGACCGGGTGATGGCGCAGGTCGAGATGCAGTGCGGGCCGCACCGCGTGGTGTCCCTGATGAGCGCCGAGGCGGTGGCCGAGCTGGGTCTCGAGGTCGGGTCGCTGGCCGTCGCCGTCGTCAAGGCCACCACCGTCATCGTCGAGACCCCGCGGAACCAGCCGTGACCCCCGCCCGGCGTCCCGGCCGCTGTCCCGCCCACCGTCCCACCCGCCGTCCCACGCGGCGGGCGGGCAGGACACAGCTGCCCGCGAGGCGGCCGGACCTGCCGGCGCTACTGCTGCTGCCGGTGCTGCTGCTGGGCGTGCTGGCCGGCTGCGGATCCGCGGGATCCCCCGACGGGGCCACGTCCGCCCGCGCCGCCACGTCCACCGACACCACCGGCACGGGGGGCGGCCGCACGGTCACCGCACCTGCGACCGGGACGTCGGCGTCCGGCACGGGGGCGTCCGCACCGCAGCCGCTGTCCGGCACGCTCACCGTGTTCGCCGCCGCGTCGCTGCAGAAGACCTTCGACCAGCTCCGCGCGGAGTTCCGCCGCCAGCACCCGGGCGTGGACGTCGTCCCCGTCAGCTACGACGGGTCGTCCACGCTGGCCACCCAACTGGTGAACGGTGCACCGGCCGACGTCTTCGCGTCCGCGGACGACGCGACCATGGCCGAGGTCGTGGACGCCGGGCTGGTGCGGGACCATCCGACCGAGTTCGCCACCAACACGCTCGAGATCGCGGTGGCGCCGGGCAATCCCGACCGGATCACCGGCCTGCCGGATCTCGCCCGGTCGGGGCTGGACGTCGTCGTGTGCGCGCCCGAGGTGCCCTGCGGCGCGGCCGCCCACACCGTGCTGGCCGCCGCCGGGGTGCGGATCACGCCGCGCAGCGAGGAGCAGAACGTCACCGCGGTGCTCACCAAGGTCCGCAGCGGCGACGCCGACGCCGGGCTGGTCTACCGGACCGATGTCCTCGCCGCCGGCGGCGCGGTCGCCGGGGTGGACGTCCCGCAAGCGTCCGCCGCGGTGAACCGCTACCCGATCGCCGCGCTGTCCGGTGCCCGGAACCCGGCCGCCGCCGCGACGTTCGTCGCGCTGGTCACCGGTCCGGTCGGCCGGAAGGTACTCGCGGACGCCGGTTTCGGCGCACCGTGAACCGCCGCGGATGACCACGCGGTCGCCGGCGGCGCCCGGCGCGGTGCCCCGGCCGCTCTGGGTCCCGGCCGTGCTGGCGGTGCTGTTCCTGCTCGCGCCGCTCGCCGCTCTGGTGGTGCGGGCCGACTGGCCGCGGCTGCCGGGGGCCGTCACCTCGGGCCCGGCGCTGCGGGCGCTCTGGCTGTCGCTGCGCTGCGGGCTGGCGGCGACCGCGCTGTGCCTGCTGCTCGGCGTCCCGCTGGCCCTGGTCCTCGCCCGCCGCGACGGCCCCGCCCTGCGCGCGCTGCGCGCGCTGGTCACCCTGCCGCTGGTGCTGCCGCCGATGGTCGGTGGCATCGCCCTGCTGTACCTGCTCGGCCGCAACGGCCTGCTGGGCCGCGTGCTGCTCGACGCCTGGGGCGTCCGGATCCCGTTCACCACGGCGGCCGTCGTGCTGGCCGAGGCCTTCGTGGCCCTGCCGTTCCTGGTCATCGCCCTGGAGGGCGCGCTGCGCACCGCCGGCACCGGCTACGAAGGGGTCGCCGCGACCCTGGGGGCCGGCCGCTGGACGGTGTTCCGGCGGGTCACGCTGCCACTGGTCGGGCCAGGGCTGCTGTCCGGGACGGTGCTCTGCTTCGCCCGGGCCCTCGGCGAGTTCGGCGCCACCGCGTTGTTCGCCGGCAACTACGACGGCACCACCCGCACCATGCCGCTGCTCATCTACACCGCCTTCAACGGCGGGGGTGCCGACCAGGACGCCGCGGTGGCGTTGTCGCTGCTGCTGATGGCGGTCGCCGCGGTCGTGCTGCTGCTGGTCCGGCCCTGGCGCGGGGTGACCGGATGAGTGCCGGCACGGTGCCGCTGGCCGCCCGGATCCGAGTCGACCGCCCGGCGTTCGAGGTGGCGGTCGAGCTGGACGTCCCGGCCGGCACGGTGGCCGCCGTCGTCGGGCCGAACGGCGCCGGCAAGTCGACCGTGCTGCAGGTGCTCGCCGGCCTCGAGCGGCCCGCATCCGGCGAGATCCGGCTCGGCGAGCGGCTCTTGACCCGGCGCAGCCCGGGCGCGCCCGAGGTGCACGTCCCCGTCGAGGGCCGCCGGGTCGGGCTGCTCGGCCAGCGGCCGATGCTGTTCCCGCACCTGTCCGCCGCCGACAACGTAGCCTTCGGCCCGCGCGCGCAGGGCGTCGACCGGCGGACCGCCGCACGGGACGCCCGCGACTGGCTCGACCGGCTGGGGTTGGCGGACCTGGCGGGGCGCCGCCCGCAGCGCCTGTCCGGCGGCCAGGCGCAGCGCGTCGCCCTGGCCCGCGCCCTCGCCGCTCGCCCCGACCTCTTGCTGCTGGACGAACCCCTGGCGGCGCTGGACGCCCGGACCGCGCCCGAGGTCCGCCAGGTGCTGCGCGGCCACCTGCGGTCGGCCGGGACGACGGCCGTGCTGGTCACCCACGACGTGCTCGACGCCGCGGTGCTCGCCGACCAGGTGCTGGTGCTGGACCGCGGGGCGGTGGTGGACAGCGGCCCGGCCGCCGAGGTGCTGGCGATGCCCCGGTCGGCGTTCGGTGCGGCGCTCGCCGGCGTCGACCTGATCCGCGGGACCGTCGACGCCCCCGCCCGGGACGGCGAGCTGGTCCGGCTGACCACGACGACCGGCCGGACGGTGACCGGGATCGCGGTCGGCGCGGTGGCGGCGGGCGAGGCCGGCGCGGTGTTCCCGCCGTCGGCGGTGGCCGTGCACGTCCGGACGGACGAGGGCAGCGCGCGCAACCGCTGGCCGGCGGTGGTGGCGGCGATGGAGTCGGTCGGCGCCGCGGTCCGGCTGTGGACGGCCGGCCCGAACGCGGTCGCCGCGGACGTGACGCCGGCCGCGGTGGCCGAGCTCGACCTGGCGCCGGGCCGGCCGGTGGAGCTGTCGGTCAAGGCCACCGAGGTGCGGGTGCACCAGCGCTGACCGGCGACGCGCCCGGCGCTCTCGACAGGCCCTCGCTGCGGGGCGCACGCTGGGTCCATGAGATTCCTACGGAGCGTCGCGTTGGTCCTGGTCGCGCTCGTCGCCACCACCGCGGCCGGCTGGCCCACCAACCACGGCGACAACCGTCGCACCGGCTACGACCCGACCGCCGCCACCTACCGGGGACTGCGGACGGCCTTCGGTGTCCCACTCGACGGCGCGGTGTACGGCTCGCCGATCGTGGTCGGCAGCACGGTCGTCGTCGCCACCGAGAACAACTCGGTCTACGCGCTGGACGCCGGCACCGGCCGGATCCGCTGGCGCCACCACCTGCGCACGGCCGTCACCGACACCGGCTACTTCGCCTGCCCGGGCAACATCCGGCCCAGTGGGATCACCGGGACCCCGGCCTACGACGCGGCCACCGGCCGGGTGTTCGTGGTCACGGTGACACCGGTCGGCTCCGGATCCGGCCGCACCGTGCACCACGAGATCTGGGGGCTGCGGCTGTCCGACGGGGGCACGGCGATGAACCGCCGCGTGGAGGTGCCCGGCACCGACCCGCGGGCCGAGCAGCAGCGGGCCGCGCTGGCCACCGCCAACGGCAACGTCTACATCGCCTTCGGCGGGCTGGCCGGCGACTGCGGCGACTACAAGGGCGCGGTGATCTCGCTGCGGACCAACGGCGCGCTGGGCGGTGTCGCCTACGTGGTGCCGACCACCCGGGAGGCGGGGATCTGGGCACCGGGCGGCCCGGTCGTCGCCGCCGACGGGTCGGTCTACGTCGCGGTCGGCAACGGCGAGTCCCGCACCAGCTACGACTACAGCGACTCGGTCACCCGGCTCAGTCCGTCGATGCAGCGGCTGGACTACTACTCGCCGACCACCTGGGCCCACGACAACGAGGTCGACGCCGACCTCGGGTCGATGAGCCCGGCGCTGACCGGCAACGGGTTCGTGCTGCAGGCCGGCAAGTCCGGTACCGGCTACGTGCTGCGGCAGAACCGGCTGGGTCACGTCGGCGGCCAGGTCTCCCAGGGCAGCCTGTGCCGGGCGTTCGGCGTCTCGGCGGTCACCGGGTCCACGGTCTACATGCCGTGCACCGACGGCGTCTCGCGCGTCGAGGTCTCCTCCGCCGGCACCTTCCGGCGGGTGTGGCGGAACACCACCGGCATCACCAGCAGTCCCGTCGCCGGACCCGGCGCGCTGTACGCCACCGGCGGCTCGCGGCTGTACGCGCTGAACCCGCGCACCGGGACCGTGCTGGGCAGTGCCGACCTGGGGTCGTCGACGCTGCGCTTCACCACCCCGGCGTTGTCGGGCAACAAGGCCTACGTCGGCACCACCGCCGGCGTGGTGGCGGTCACCATCGGCTGACCCGCCGGGCCGGGCGCGGCGGGGTCGGCGCCCGGCCCGCCACGGGCACGGGATGATGGTCCGGTGAGCGTCTCGACACCCCCGGCAGCGGGCGACCACCGTGTGACCGGATCGGCCCTGCCGGCCGACGCCCGGGACCCGATCCCGCCACCACCGGGCGGCTGGTCGTTCCTGATGGACATGGACGGCGTGCTGGTCCACGAGGAGCACCTCATCCCGGGCGCCGACCGGTTCATCGCGGAGCTGACCGAGGCGGGGCGCAACTTCGTCGTCGTCACCAACAACCCGATCTACACCCGGCGCGACCTACGGGCCCGGCTGCTGACGACCGGCCTGGACATCCCCGAGGACCGGATCTGGACGTCCGCGCTGGCCACCGCGCGTTTCCTGCACAGCCAGCGGCCCGGCGGCACCGCCTACGTCATCGGCGAGGTCGGGCTCACCACGGCGCTGCACGAGGCCGGTTTCGTGCTCACCGACCGCGACCCGGACTACGTGGTGCTCGGCGAGACGCGAACCTACTCGTTCGAGGCCATCACCACCGCGATCCGGCTGATCGACCGGGGCGCCCGGTTCGTCGCCACGAACCCGGACGCCACCGGTCCGAGCCGGCAGGGGTCGCTGCCGGCCGCCGGCGCGGTCGCCGCGCTGATCGAGCGGGCCACCGGCCGCACGCCGTACTTCGTCGGCAAGCCGAACCCGTTGATGATGCGGTCGGCGCTGCGGGCCATCGGCGCGCACTCGGAGTCCACGCTGATGATCGGCGACCGGATGGACACCGACGTGATCGCCGGACTCGAGGCCGGGCTGTCCACCATCCTGGTCCTCACCGGCATCTCGAACCTGGACACCATCGAGCGGTACCCGTTCCGGCCGTCGCTGGTGGTGGACTCCATCGCCGACCTGGTCGGCCGCACCGCGGACCCGTTCGGCCGCTGGACCTGATCCACCCGACCCACGGCCGTCGGACCGGACGGCGCCGTGGACTGAGGGCCTGCCGGTCAGCCGGTGGAGGCTCCGGCCACCACCCGATCGGCGGCGGACCGGACGCCGAGCAGCAGCCGGCGTTCCCGGCGGCGGCGCCGGCCCAGCGTGGGCGCGGCCAGCAGCAGCCCGAGCAGCGCACCCGCCGAGTTGGCCGCGACGTCCTGCCAGCTGGCCGTCCGGTTCGGCAGCGCCAGGAACTGCACCGCCTCGATCGTCATGGACGCGAGGACGGCGACCGGCAGCACGAACCACTGGTGCCGGCGCAGCGACAGCGCGCCCAGCAGGCCGAGCGGCAGGAACATCACCACGTTGGAGAGCATCTCGACGAGGCCGAAGTCGATCCACAGCGGCAGCCCGTGGCGGTGCGCCCGGTCGAAGAACGACGCCAGGTCGTGCTGGCCGGCGGCGGCGGGCGGCCCGGGCGTCCAGACGATCACCGCGACGGTGACCAGCACGGCGGCCAGCAGGCAGCGGGCGACGATCCGCGCGGTGCGGAACGGATCCGCGCCCGACGGCTGCCACCGGTCGACCATGAGCGCGATGGTAGGTGGCCGGGGCCGAGGGCCGGGACGTTCGTCCGTTCCGTCACCCGCGGGAACGCGGGCCCGGTGAGAGGTGTCACAGCGGCGATAACGTCTGGGTCACCATCCCGGCCGGGGACGCCAGGACGGCCGGAGGGGTCCGGAGGCGCCCCTACCCTTCGGTACGTGACTTTCACCGTCGGCTTCGACCTGGACATGACGCTCATCGACCCGCGTCCGGGCATGGTGCGGCTGTTCCGGACGCTGGCCGCCGAGACCGGCCTGCCCCTGGACGGCGAGGCCTTCGTGACCCGGTTGGGCCCGCCGCTGCACGAGGAATTCGCCCGCTACGGCCTGGCGCCGGAGACCGTCGACGGGCTGGTCCGCCGGTACCGGGAGCTCTACCCGGCGATCGTGGTGCCCTGCACCACCGCCCTGCCCGGGGCGCAGGACGCCGTCCGCTCGGTCGCCGAGCGGGGCGGCCGGGTCGTGGTGGTCACCGCCAAGTACGGACCGACGGCGCGGGCGCACGTCGAGGCCCTGGGCATGCCGGTGGCGGCGGTGGCCGGCGACCTGTGGAGCGCGGCCAAGGCGGTCGCGCTGGCGCAGGAGCACGCCGAGGTGTTCGTCGGCGACCACCTGGGCGACATCGCCGGGGCCCGCGCCGCGGACGCCCTGGCCGTGGCGGTGGCCACCGGACCGATCAGCCGCGAGGACCTGGAGGCGGCCGGCGCCGACGTGGTGCTCGACGACCTGCGGCAGTTCCCGGCCTGGCTCGACACGTACCTGCACGCCACGGTGCACTGAGCACACCTGCACCGGGCCGGCCTGATCCGGGCGCCCCTGCGGTCGGTGAGGCCGTTGCGCCGGCGGGGGCTGCCCGGTGCTGCTCGGTCCCGCTCAGCCGGCGCGGCCGGCGGCCCGGCGCGCTGCGGCGCCGCGGTTCTCCAGGTACACCCCGACCAGCCCGATCGCCAGGCCCACCGGGGCGAGCATGGCGACCAGGTTGAGCCAGAGCGGCAGGTTGCGCGAGCCGGTGGCGAACAGCACCACGTCGGCGACGATGGCCAGCACGCCGACCGCGAACACCAGCATCCCCACCCGCGCCGCGGCCGACGACCGGCGGCGGTCCGCCGGCCGGCGCACCGTGCCGGGCCCGCCGGTCGGTCGGGCCGGCCGGTCGTCGGGCGAGGTCGTCACCGGCCCAGGATATCGGCGGCCCCGGCCGGTGCGGGCACCTGCCGGCGGTCAGTAGGCTGGACGGTCGAGCGTCCCCGGCCCGTCGGCCGGGGACGCCAGCCGGACCCGTCCGGGTCCTGGAGTTCCCACAGATGCCGATCCCCGGTCGCCGGCCGTGCCGCGACCGGAGACCGGGCATGCAGCGAGAGATGGTGAGTCACGTGCCCACGGGCAAGGTCAAGTGGTTCGACGCGGACAAGGGTTTCGGCTTCATCGCCCAGGAGGGCGGCGAGGACGTCCACGTGCGATCCTCGGCGCTGCCGTCGGGGATGACCGCGCTGAAGCCTGGGCAGAAGGTGGAGTTCGGGCTGGCCGACGGCCGCCGGGGTCCGCAGGCGCTGCGGGTGACGGTGCTGGAGGCCCCGCCGTCGGTGGTCGCCGCGACCCGGCGCCCCGCGGAGGAGCTGCACGGCCTGGTGGACGACATGATCAAGCTGCTGGAGTCCAAGGCGCTGCCCGACCTGCGGCGCGGCCGCTACCCGGACCGGGCGATGGGCTCGCGGATGGCCCAGGTGCTGCGGGCCGTGGCGGACGAGCTCGACGCCTGACCCGCCGGACCGCCGGCAGCGCTCCGTGTCCGCCGGAGACGTGCGACCCGGTGACCGCCGGCCGCCGGCTCAGGGGGACGCCGGGGCGTTGCCCGCCGGGGTGCTGCCCGCCGTCGCGGTGGTCCCCCGGGCCAGCAGCACCCAGGTGCGGGTGGCGGCGAACTGCACGTCCGTGTTGCCGGCGGTCCCGGTCGGGACGAACCCGCTCTGCACCTCGACCCGGACGACCTGGTCCGCGGGGGTCGGCGGGGTCACCGTGTACGCCAGCCGGCCGTCGGAGAACAGCTCGGACCGGGCCTCGGTGACCGTGCCGTCCGGCGCCCGGAACTGCACGTAGGCGGTCCACGGGGTGTTGCCGATCTGCGGGTCGACACTGATCGTGACGCTGTCGCCGGCCCGCAGGTCCAGCCGGGCGATGTCGTCGGGGTCCGGGTCGGGGCACGACACGGTCAGTGCGGACGTGTCGACCGCGCACCACAGCGTCGGGCCGATGTCGACCGCGACCCGGTTGCCGTAGAACGTGACGTCGGGTCGCGGTGCGGTGCAGCCGGCCAGGACGGCGCCGGCGGTCAGGACGGCCAGCGGCCCGGCGAGACGCCGCCACCGGCGGGCGGTGGCGGCGGGGGGAGCGGTCCTCACCGTCCCGATCCTGCCTTCCGCGGCCGGTTGCGCGACCGGCGGTCGCCGCCGCGGGTGGCCGGGCCGGCCGCCGGACCGGGGTCGGGCCGGTCACCGAACGGGTCCGCAGGCCCACCGAGCCCCGACGGGAGATCGTCCCCCCAGGCGGTGCCGTGCTCGCCGGTCGCGGGCGCCGCGGTCCCGGTGGGCAGCGGCCGGGTGGCCGGTGTCCGGCCCGTCCCGGTGCCGCCGCGGGACCGCCGGCGCAGCCGGGGACGGGGCAGCGCCAGCCGCGGCAGCATGCTGCGCCCGGACCGGACCAGTAGGCACTGCGCCGTGCCGACGGCGAGCAGCACGGTGACCACGCCGAAGCCGATCGAGTACACCGCGGACACGTGGCCGAACCAGACGCCGCCCACCAGCAGCCCGACGACGCCGCCGAACACCCAGCTCAGCTGCAGGATCGACTCGCTGCGGCCGAAGGCCGACGCCCGGCTGACCTCCGGGAGCTCGTGCTGGATCACCGAGTCCAGGCAGACCTTGGCGAGCGAGGACGCGGTCGACCCGACGAAGCCGACCACGGCGGCGGTGGCCAGCCCGGGCACGACGGCGGCGACCAGGGTGGCCAGCCCGGTCCCGGACAGGCAGATCAGGGCGAGCACCTCGGGCGCGGACAGGTTGAGCCGAGCGCCGAGGGCGTTGCCGACGAAGCCGCCGACACCGGCCGCGCCGCCGACGACGCCGAGCAGCAGCAGCTGGAAGAAGGCGCTGTTCTGCTGGTGGTCCGTCGGGTACTGGTTCTTCACCACGAACGCGATGAACAGCGCCAGGAAGCCGGTCTCGACGCGCACCATGCAGTTGGCCCACAGGGTGGCGCGGACGATCCGCGGGAACCCGCGGCCGCTGCTGCGCGGGGCGATGACGCCGCGCAGCGGCACCTCGCCCTCCGTCGATTCCACCCACGACGGGATGCGCAGGCACAGCACGCCGCCCGCCACCGCGCACAGCGCGCAGAACACCAGCGCGCCCGGGGACCCGGTGAGCTTGAGGATGCCCGCGGCGACCAGCCCGGCGGCGCCGCCGGCGACCAGCCCGAAGACGGTGAGCCGCGAGTTGGTCTTCACCAGGGTGATCTGCTCGGGCAGCACCCGGGGGGTGAGCGCGGCCTTCAGCACGCTGAACGCCTTGGACAGCACCAGGTTGCCCAGCGCCGCCGGGTAGATCACCCACGGGTTGAACGGCGTGAAGTTGAAGGCCATCAGCACCGCCAGCAGCGCCCGGCCGAAGCTGGACACCGCGAGCGCCAGCCGCCGGCCGCTCTGCATGCGGTCCAGCAGCGGCCCGATCAGCGGCGCCACCACGGCGAACGGCGCGACGGTGATCAGGAGGTAGGTCAGCACCTTGCCGGTCGAGCCGGTGTCGGCGAAGAAGATGGTGTTGGCCAGCGCGACGGTCAGGGCCGCGTCGACCGCGTAGTTGCCCATGACGGCGTAGGTCAGCGCGGTGAGCCCGGACTTGTCGGCGCCGTCCGCGGTGGCGGCGCGGTGGAACAGCTCGACGCCGCGCTGGGTCAACTCCCGGCTGCGGTAGGCGGCGACGCGGGTCACCGTCAGCTTTCGCGGCCCCTTGGCGCCGGGCCGCCGGCCCGGCCCGCTGCGCGGCGTGCCGCGGCCGCCGGTCGGCCCGGCGTCGTCCCCGTCCAGCGGTGCCCGGTACGGCGGCAGGTGCGCGCCTCGCGGCTGCGGCCGGCGGCGCGGGGTCGTGCGGTCGGCGGGGTCGTCGCGGCGCTCCCGCGGCAGCGCCGTGGTGGCGGCGTCCGCGCCGGCCGTCCAGTCCGACCGCGCGTCGACACGGCTCCCGGCGGGGCCGCTGGAGGTCGCCGGCCCGCCGGTCGCTATCGAGCCCGACCGGCCGGCGGCCGTGTACGGCAGCGCCCAGGGCGGCGGTGGCGGCACCGCCGGCCGACGCAGTGCGGTGGTGGCCCGGTCACCGTCGGGATCCGCGGCGGCCCAGCCCGGTGCGGCGGATCCGGCCGGTCCGCCGGAGGCGGGAGGAGGTACAGCGCCGGAGGCGGGAGGAGGTACAGCGCCGGAGGCGGGGGGAGGTACAGCGCCGGAGGCTGGGGGACGTACGGCGCCGGAGGCGGGGGCAGATCTGCCGCCGGAGGCGGCGGGACCGGAGTCGTGCGGTGCCGCGCCGTACCCGTCCCCGGAGGCCGCGCCGTACCGGCCGGGCTCCGTGCCGTGTCCGCGGGGTTCTGCGCCATATCCGCGGGGCTCCGCGCCATATCCGCGGAGGGCCGCGCCGTACCCGCCGCGAGGAGCTGCGCCGTACCCACCGGACATCGGGCGGTCGGAGCCGGTGCCGTCGTTGCCCCGCCTGCCGCGATGGTCGTCCGGGACCCGGTCCGGGCCGGCGGGCACGTCGCCGGGGCCGTCGTCGGGCACACCGCCGCGCGGGTCGTCCGGCCGGTGGGGACCGGCGGCGCCCGGGTTGCGACCGACCCCGCTCACGACGGTCATCCTGCCCCACCCGGCCCCCGTCGGTGGGCGTGTCCGCGGCGCGCCCGGGTGTCGGGCTCCCGGCGACTCCGGCAGGCCGCGCAGCGTCACGACCCGTCGTGACGGGCACGCCGCATGCGGCATCATGGCCGGGTGAGCGAGCCCGTGGCACCGTCCGTCAGCGACGCCCCGGAGGCCGCGACGTCCACCCTGTCCGGCGGCCCGGCCGTCGACGTCGCCGCGGAGGAGCCGGCCGCCTCGGCGGTGCCGGAGCTGGACGCGGCGGCGCTGGACCTGGCGCGGGCGGCCGCGGTCGGGGAGTCCGGCCATGCCGACCGGGTCGGGGAGCACCTGGAGACGGTCGGCGTCGACGGGGTCGCGGCGGAGGTGCGGTTCGCCGCGGCGGAACCGGGCTACGCCGGCTGGACCTGGTCCGTCGTGCTCGCGGTGACCGCCGGGGAGCCGCCCACCGTCAGCGAGGTGGTGCTGCTGCCGGGTGCCGGTGCGCTGCTGCCGCCGGCCTGGATCCCGTGGCACGACCGGATCCGCGCCGGCGACGTCGGCGCCGGGGACCTGCTCCCGACGGCACCCGACGACCCGCGGCTGGCCCCGGCCTACCTGGAGTCCGACGATCCCGCGGTCGAGGACGTCGCGCACGAGCTGGGCATCGGCCGGGTGCGGGTGCTCAGCCGGGAGGGCCGGACCGAGGCCGCGCAGCGGTGGCACGACGGCCCGTTCGGCCCCCGCGACGAGATCGCGCTGCAGGCGCCGGCCCACTGCCGCAGCTGCGCGTTCTACCTGCCGCTCGCCGGGTCGCTGGGTGTGCTGCTGGGCGCCTGCGGCAACGAGTACTCGCCGGCGGACGGCCGCGTCGTCGACTCCGGGTACGGCTGCGGGGCGCATTCCGAGGTCGTCGTCGAGCTGCCCGCCCACCCCACCGTCGCCGACTCGGTGCTGGACGAGCTGCGCCTCGAGGTGCACCACCGGCCGGCGCCGGACGCGGCGCACCAGGACGAGACGGCGGACGCGGCCGGGGACAGCACCGGCGATGCCGCCGGGCTCGAGGTCGCCGCGGACACCGCGACCCTGGTCGCGCAGGCGGAGGCCGCGCCGCCGGCCGGGGACCGTGCGGTGGCCGCGCCGCCGGTCGGGGAGTGGGAGGCTCCTGCCGCGGTGGTCGACGCGGAAGCGACCGACCCGGTCGCCGAGCCGGATCCCGGCGATACGGATCCCGTCGATCCGGCGCCCGCCGGGTCAGCTGCCACGGATGCGGCTCCGGCGGAGTCGGGCGGCACGGAGCTGGCGGACGCGCAGCCGGCGGACGCGGAGCCGGCGCTGCCGGGCGAGTCGGCGTCGGCTGCCGAGGACCGGGTCGACGTCGACGCCGCGGTGCCCTCCGTGCAGGAGACGCTGGCCGCGGTGCCGACCCGCGAGGACGAGGTCCTCGTGGAGAGCCTGGTGTCCGGTGCCGATCCTGCGCCGGCGGACGTGACGCTGCCGACGACCCTGCCGACGACCTTGCCGACGACCCTGCCGCCGACGGACCCGGCCGCGGACGCCGGCGCACCCGACCACGCACCCGACGAAGCCACGGTGGGTCCTACCGCGGCACAGAGCGCCGACGCGGATCCGAACGCCGGCGCGGATCCGGCGGGTCCGGGCGCCTCACCGGCCGACGCGGATCCCGCCGCCCCGCCGGCCGACGCGGATCGGTGACCGGGCCGGCGGACCGGTTCGGCCTCGCGGAGCTGCGGCGCGTCGTCCTCGACGCCTGGCAGGCGTCCCCGCGCCGCTTCCGCGAGGACGCCAACGCCGAGGAGGCGCTCTACCTCGGGGGCTACGCCGACCGCGTGCTGGTGGAACTGGTCGCCAACGCCGTCGACGCCGCCGCCGAGGCCGGTGTCCCGGCTCGCGTCCGCATCGAGCTGCGGCGCGGCCCCGCCGGCGTGCAGCTGCGGGTCGCGAACACCGGCGCGGCCCTGACCGCGGACGGTGTGGCGGCGCTGGCGTCGCTGCGGGCGTCCGCCAAGCGGGACAGCGTGGCGTCGGTGGGCCGGTTCGGTGTCGGTTTCACCGCCGTCGTCGGCGTCTCCGGGTCGGTCGAGGTGCTGTCCGCCGGCGGCGGCGTGCGGTTCGACGAGGACGCCGCCCGCGCCGCCTTGCACGGCCGGCACCCCGACCTGGACCGGGAGGTCCGGGCGCGGGACGGCCGGGTGCCGGTGCTGCGCCTGCCGTTCCCGTCGGCCGCTGCGCCCGGCGACCCGGTGCCGGCCGGGTACACCACGGAGGTCCGGCTGGTCCTGCGCCCGGACGCCGTGGCGGCCGTCGAGGCCGAGCTCGCCGCCGTCGACGAGGGCCTGTTCTGGGCGTTGCCGGGTCTCACCGAGGTCGTCGTCGTGCGGCCGGACGCGGCCGGACACCGGTGGGCGCTGGGCCCCGCCGACGAGCCCGCCGACGGCCCTGCCGCCGGTCGCTGGCCCGCGGCGGGGGCGGCCCAGGTCGACATCGTGGACGGGATCCCGGACGGAGCCGCGGGCAGGCCGGCCGGCGCGCCGTCCCGCCGGCGCCAGTTCCGCACGGTCACCGCGGTGGGCGAGCTGGACCCGGGCCTGCTGTCCGGGCGGCCCACCGAGGAGCGCGGCCGCACCGGCTGGCGCATCACCTGGGTGCTGCCGGTGCCGCCGCTGCCGCCCGGGTCCCCGGGGGCGAGCACCGGGACGATCGGCGCCCCGACGCCCACCGACGAACCGTTGACCTTCCCGGCCCGGCTGTACGGGTCGTTCCCGGTGGACGAGTCCCGCCGTCACCTGGCGCCGGGCGCGGTGCTGGACGTGCTGGTCGAGCGGGCCGCCGACGCCTACGTCGACCTGGTCCTGGCCGAACCGGCCGCCCGCCGGCCGGGGCTGGTGCCGGCGTCCGGCTTCCCGCGCGGCCCGGTCGATGCCGGGCTGCGGTCGGCGGTGCTGGACCGGCTGCGGCGCACCCCGTTCCTGCTCACCGCCGCCGGCACGCCGGTCGCGCCGGTGGACGCCGTGGTACTGGACGGCCTGGACCGGTCGCCGCGGGGCGGTGCGGACGCGAGCGGCCTGCTGGTCGCCGCCGTCCCCGGACTGCTGGCGCCGCCGGCCCGCGGTGATCTGTCGGCGCTGCGTGCGGTGGGGGTCCGCACCGTGCCGCTGGCCGAGGCGACGTCGGCGCTGGCGGCGCTGGACCGGCCGGCCGCCTTCTGGGCGCAGCTGTACGCCGCCCTCGGCGACGCGGACGCCGAGGACCTGGGCGACCTCCCGGTCCCGCTGCTCGGCGGTGGCCGCCGCTTCGGCGCCCGCGGCTGCCTGCTGCCCGGGGACCTCCCGGCGGAGCTGCTGCAGCGTGCCCACCGCGTCGCGCCGTCGTTGCCCGTGGTGGACCCGGCCGCGGCGCACCCGTTGCTGCAGCGGCTGGGCGCCGCGCCGGTCGACGCCGCCGGGCTGGCCGCGTCCCCGGCGCTCGTCGCCGCGTACCGGACCTTCCGGGACGAGCTCGAGGACGCGGAC
Source organism: Nakamurella endophytica (assembly GCF_014646215.1). GTDB lineage: Bacteria > Actinomycetota > Actinomycetes > Mycobacteriales > Nakamurellaceae > Nakamurella > Nakamurella endophytica. The sequence goes on along the minus strand of NZ_BMNA01000001.1, from coordinate 615,052 downwards.
CCCGATCCCGACGAGGTCGAGCTCCTCGGCCGGCTTGCCCTCGACCTGGCCCGCGCCGGGGCCCCGGCCAGCCTGGGCGCGCTGGCGTCCGTCGTGCTCACCGCGGACGGCGAGCCGTGGCCCGCGGACGAGTTGTGCCTGCCCGGTTCCCGGTGGGCCGCGCTGCTGGAGCCGGACGACCGGCCACCGCCGCTGGACCCGCAGTGGCTGGCCGAACCCCCGGAGGTGCTGGCGGCGGTCGGCGTCCGGGACGGGGTGCGGGTGCGGACCGTGACCGAGCCGGACGACACCGTGCCGGACCTGGACCGGTGGTGGTCCGAGGTGGCCGGAGTGGGTCCGGTGCCGGCGGACGTGCCGGTGGTGGCCGACCTGGACCTGGTCGCGGACGACGCCTGGCCGGCCCTGCTGGAGCTGCTGGCCGGGGACCGGGCGGCGCGGGAGGCCCTGCTGCACCCACCGGCGCCCAGCTACACCGGGTGGTACCTGGCCCGGCACGCGGTGGTGGCCGGCGCACCGCTGCGGCACTGGCGCACGGCGGCGGCTGCGGAGCTGGCCGGGCTCTACGACGTGCTGCCGCTGGAGATCGATCCGCGGGTCGCCGCGGCCGCGGGCGTGCTCACCGGGCCTGCCGACGCCGCCCGGGACCCGGAGGAACTCCTGCGCCGGTACGCCGACCCGGACCGCCGGGTGCCCGCTGCCGTGGTCCCGGCGCTGACCGCGGAGGTGGCCCGGCTGCTCGCCGCCGACGCCGATCTGGAGCTCCCGGACCGGGCGCGGACGGTGACCGGAGAGGCCGTCGACGTCGACGACTGCCTGGTGCTCGACGCGCCCTGGTTGGCCGGGCTGCTGCCGGCCGGTGTGCTGGTGCCGAGCGGGGCGGACCCCGACGCCGTCGCCGCGGCACTGGACCTCGAGCCGGCGTCGCTGGCCGTGCCGGTCACGGTCCGGACCGCGGGCGCCGGGCCAACCGTCGGGGACACCCCCGGCGACGGACCGCAACCGGCAGACCCGGCCGCCATCGCAGCGGCCGGTGCCGCGGACCCCGCCGGCGGCGGAGCTGCGGCCGGTGCCGCGGACCCAGCCGGCGCCGCTGCTGCGGCCGCGGCCGCACTCGGCGTGCCCCCCGCGCTCGCCGCCCGGCTGCACGTGCACCCGGCGCTGGCCGTCGAGCCTGCCGGCGACGACGCGCTCGACCGCTGGCCGGAGCCGGACGGCCGGGCCGTCCCGGTGCGGTGGTGGGTCGCCGGCGGCGACGCCCTGGTCGACGGGTCACCGGCCGGGATCGGCCGCGCCGTGGCCTGGCTGGCCGGCCGCTGGCCGGACCGGGACGTCGCCGTCGCGGCCGCGACCGGCGATGGGACGGCACTGGCCGAGCGGGCCGTCGCCGGCTGACCTGCCGGACCGGGCTCGGCCGGGGGACCCGTCCGGATCGGGCCGACGGACCTCGGCCCGTCGGCGGCCCGTCCGGCCTAGAACTCCTCGTCCAGCGCCATCTGGTTGGCCGACCGCCGGCCACGCCGGGCGGCCCAGCGCTGCCAGGCGTAGATCGACAGGCCGATCAGGCCGAGCACCCAGCCGGCCAGGAACGTCCACAGCCAGAGCATCGCGTGGTGGCGGCGCAGCGGCTCGACGAAGAAGAGCAGCACCACGAACCCGACGAACCAGACCGCCGTGCCCGGAACCACGATGTGCCCCAGGTTCGACCGGGCCGGCGGCAGCGGCGGCAGCGCCCCGTCCGTCCCGGGACCGGTGGCGGCAGGTGGCGGCGCGCTGGACACCACGGCAGCCTAACGGCGCGCGGGGACGGCCCGCCGGCCCGGTTGTTGCTCGCGGTCACCCCGCTAACCTGGGCGGATGCCCGACATCGCGCCACTGGCGAACGAACTCCGCCTGTCGATCCACCGGCTGACGCGCCGCCTGCGGCAACAGCATCCCGAGCAGGAGATCACCCTCACCCAGCTGTCCGCGCTGGCCATCGTCTGGCGCGAGGGTCCGATGACCGCCGGCGACCTCGCCGCCCGCGAGCAGGTCCGCCCGCCGTCGATCACCCGCGTCGTGGACGGGCTGCAGGCCCTTGGCTTGGTGCAGCGCAAGGAGAACCCCGCGGACGGCCGCCAGGTGATGGTCGAGATCACCCCGGAGGGCGCTGCGAAGATGGAGGAGAACGTGCGCGCCCGGGAGGCCTGGCTGGCGCAGCAGCTGCTCACCCTGAGCGCCGAGGATCGCGAGATCCTCGGCCGCGCGGCCGTGCTGATGGACCAGTTGGCGGCGCGCTGACCGGCGTCGCGCCGCCCCGGCGCGCCGTGGTGGCCGACCCGGGCGACCCCCGGCTCGACGACTTCCGCGACCTGAGCCGGGCGGACCGGCGTCCGGACCGCCCCGGCGGGCGCGGGCTGGTGATCGCCGAGGGCACCGTCGTGGTGCGGCGGCTGCTCGACTCGGCCTACCCCGTGCGCGCCGTGCTGGGGGTCGGCCGCCGGCTGGACGAGCTGGCCGACGTCCTGGCCGGCCGGGACGTGCCGGTGTGGGAGGTCGATGCCGATCTGATGGCCCGCGTGGTCGGCTTCCACCTCAACCGCGGGGTGCTGGCCGCTGCCGACCGGGTCCCGTTCCCGGCGGTCGCGGAGCTGGCCGCGGGCGCGCGGTCGCTGGCGGTGCTCGAGGGCGTCGGCGACCACGAGAACCTGGGCGCCCTGTTCCGGAACGCCGCGGCCCTCGGGGCCGACGCGGTGGTACTGGGGCCCGGCTGCTCGGACCCGCTCTACCGGCGCAGCGTCCGGGTCTCGATGGGGTGGGTGCTCCGGGTGCCGTTCGCCCCGTGGGACGGCCCGGTCGCCGACCTGCTCGAGCTGCTGCGGGGGACCGGGTGGACGGTCGCCGCGCTCACCCCGGCGGCGTCCGCCCGGCCGCTGTCCGTGCTGGACCAGCGGCGACCGGACCGGGTCGCCGTCGTCCTCGGCGCCGAGGGCCCGGGCCTGACGGCCGCGGCGCTGGCCGCCGCCGACCTGCAGGTCCGGATCCCGATGACGCCGGGCGTCGACTCGCTCAACGTCGCGACGGCCGGAGCGGTCGCGTTCGCGGCCCTGTGGGCGCCCCGCGCGGCCGCCGGGGCGGGACCGGACGGTCCCGACGGCGCTGATGCACACTGACCCCATGAGTCACCCCGCCGCCCGTCCCGGCGCGCCGGCCGGTCCCCGACCGGGTGCCGGCGCCCCGGCCGCGGCGGGCGGCGACACGGCCGCCGTCACGGCGGCTGGCGACACGGCCGCCGCGGCGGCTGCGGGAACCGCCGACCCGTGGGCGACGGTGTCCCTCGGCGACCGGGACCCGGACGACGGGCCGTGGGACGTCGACGGCAGCGGGACCGAGCACGGCACCCACGGGATCGACGTCCGCGGCCGCTCCCCGGAGGATTGGGCCTGGGTCGAGGAGTGGCGGGCCGGCCGCGAGCCGGTGCCGTGGGCGCACGGCCTGACCCTGGCGTTCTTCGCGGCGTTGCTGGTGGCCTGCGCCCTCGTGGTGCTCTCGACCGGCCTGGCCGGGACGCCGTGGGTCGACCTGGCGGTCAACCTCGTCGTCGCGGCCGGTCTGGCTCCCGCGGTGTGGCTGTCCCGCGGGTTGCCCGTGCTGCGGTGGGTGGCCGCCGGGGTGGTGCTCGGCATCGTCCTGGGTTGGGTGGCGGCGCTGTTCAGCCAGCTCTGATCGCTGCCGCGAGCCCAGTGGCCGCCGTCAGACCAAGGAGTCCCGCCAGGCGTCGTGCAGCCGGGCGTAGGCGCCGGTGCCCCGGACGAGCTCGGCGGGCGAGCCGTCCTCGGTGACCCGGCCGTGGTCCATCACCAGCACCCGGTCCGCGATCGACACCGTCGACAGCCGGTGGGCGATGATCACCGCCGTGCGCCCGCGCAGCACCGTGCGCAGCGCCTGCTGCACCGCCCGCTCGGACGGGATGTCCAGCGACGCGGTCGCCTCGTCGAGGATCAGCACCGCCGGGTCCGCCAGGAACGCCCTGGCGAACGCGACGAGCTGCCGCTGCCCGGCGGACAGCCGGCCGCCGCGCTTGCGGACGTCGGTGTCGAAGCCGTCCGGCAGCTGCCGGATGAACGGGCCGGCGCCGATGGCGTCCGCGGCGTGCTCGATCTCCGCCCTGGTCGCCGACGGCCGGCCGAGCGCGATGTTGTCCGCCACCGAGCCGGAGAACAGGAACGACTCCTGCGTCACCATGACGACGGCCCGCCGCAGGTCGGCGCCGGCCAGCCTGTCCACGGCGATGCCGTCCAGCAGCACCCGCCCGGCCGTCGGGTCGTAGAACCGGGCCACCAGCTTGGCCAGCGTCGACTTGCCGGCACCGGTGGCGCCGACGACGGCGACCGTCTGGCCCGCCTGGATCTCCAGGTCCAACCGTGGCAACACCGGCACCGACGGGTGGTAGCCGAATTCCACCGCCTCGAAGGTCACCCGCCCGCGCAGTTCCGGCGCGGGCACCGGGTCGGTCGGCTCGGGAACCGACGGCACCTCCTCGAGCAGCCCGGACAGCTTCTCCAGCGCCGCCCCGGCCGACTGGTAGGCGTTGTAGAACATCGCCAGCTCGTCCAGCGGGTCGTACATCCGCCGCACGTACAGCAGGAACGCGGCGAGCACGCCGATCTCGACGCTGCCGTGGACGACCTGCACCGCCCCGACCACCATCACCGCGGCCAGGCTCAGGTTGCCGACCATCCGGACGCTGGGCGCATAGTGCGCGAGCACCACCAGCCCGTCACCGTTGGCCTCGCAGTTCTCGGCGTTGGAGCGGCGGAAGATCTCCAGGTTGCGCTGCTCGCGGCGGAACGAGAGCACCGCCCGCAGGCCGTTCATGGTCTCGGTGAACTGCACGATCAGCGCGGCGATGGCGGTCCGGGTGCGCCGGTAGATGGACCGGGACCGACGCTGGAACCACCGGGTGAGCAGCGCGATCGGCAGGAACGACGCCAGCGCGATCAACCCGAGCGGCAGGTCCAGCACCAGCAGGGTCACCGAGATGCCCAGCACCGTCAGCACCCCGGAGATGAGCCCGTCCAGGCCCTCCGAGGTCAGCTCGTTGAGGGTGTCCAGGTCACTGGTCATCCGGGAGATGACCCGGCCCGAGGTGTAGCGCTCGTGGAAGGACAGGCTCAGCGCCTGGCTGTGGTCGAACACCCGGCCGCGCAGGTCCAGCAGGACCGCCTGGGCCGCCCGCGCCGAGACGCGGACGAAGCCGGCCTTGGTGACCGCGTTCAACACCCCGGCGGCCAGGTACCCGATGGTCGACAGCACCAGCGGCCGGCCGTCGCCGCGGGCCAGCGCCGGCACGGCCGTGTCGATGGCGTAGGCGACGATCAGCGGGCCGGCCAGGAAGGCCAGCTCCGACACCACGACCAGGACCGCCGCCAGCACCACCCGGCGCCGCTGCGGGCGGAGCAACGACCGCAGCAGCCGCCGGCTGCGGGCCCGCATCCGCGCGCCGACCTCGCTGCCCAGACCGGAGAGCTCCGACTCGGACAGCTCCTCGGTGGCCACCCCCCGCCAGGTGTCCTCCGGGGCGGTGTCGACCGGCGCCGAGGCGCCGGGATCCGCGCCGCTCAGCGTCGTCACGCCCGGCCCCCGTCCACCCCTGCACCTGCACCTGCACGGGCACCGTCAGTGCCATCTGCGCCGCCGCGGGCGTCGGTGCGGTCTGCGCCGCCGCGGGCGTCGGTGGCCAGCAGGTCGCCGTAACCGGGCACCGTGGCGAGCAGCTCGGAGTGCGTGCCGACGGCGGCCACCCGGCCGTCCGCGAGCAGCGCGACCCGGTCGGCCAGCAGCACGGTCGACGCCCGGTGCGCGACGATCAGCGCCGTCGTGCCGTGCAGCACCGACCGCAGTGCCTTCTCGACCTGCGCCTCGGTGTGGATGTCCAGCGCGGACAGCGGGTCGTCCATCACCAGCACCGACGGCCGGCCCACCACCGCGCGGGCCAGCGCCAACCGCTGCCGCTGACCGCCGGAGAGCGACAGCCCCTGCTCGCCAATCCGGGTGTCCAGTCCCCACGGCAGGTCCTCGACGAAGTCGGCGTGGGCCACGCGCAGCGCCCGCCGGACCTCGTCGTCGTCGGCGTCGGGGTGCCCGAGCAGCACGTTCTCCCGGACCGAGGCGGAGAACAGCGTCGGCTCCTCGAAGGCCACGGCGACCCGGGACCGCAGGTCCGCCAGGTCCAGGTCGCGGACGTCGACGCCGTCGAGGACCACGGCACCGCCGGTGACGTCGTACAGCCGGTTGACCAGCGCGGTGAGCGCGGTCTTGCCGGACCCGGTGGCGCCGACGACCGCGACACTCTCGCCGGGATGCAGCTCCAGGTCCACCCCGCGCAGCACCTCGGCCGGCCGGCCCGGCCGGTCCTGCGCGTCCGGGAAGCCGAAGCGCACGTCGCGGAACTCCAGGTGGCCCTCGCGGCGCGCCGGGCGCACCGGCCGCTCCGGCGACGTGACGGTCACCGGCACGTCCATGACCTCGAAGTACCGGTCGGCCGCCGCGGCGGCGTCGTTGGTGACGGCCAGCAGCCAGCCGAGGGAGTCGATCGGCCAGCGCAGGCTCATCGCCGTGCCGAAGAACGCGACCAGCGTCCCCGCCGTCAGCGTGCCGTCGGCGACCTCCTGGATGCCCAGCAGCAGCACCACGCCCAGTGCGATCTCCGGCAGCGCGATGATCGTGGCCCAGAGCACCGAGATCACCCTGGCCTTAGTCAGCTCGGTGTCCCGCAGCCCCCGCGCCTGCGCGAGGAAGCTGCGGCCCAGGTCCCGGCTGCGGCCGAACGCCTTGAGGATCCGGATGCCCAGCACCGACTCCTCGACGGTGGTGGCCAGGTCGCCCACCTGGTCCTGCGAGCGGCGGGCGAGCACCTGGTAGCGGGTCTCGTACCGCAGGCACAGCACGATCAACGGCACCGCCAGCGCCGCGACGACGAGTCCGAGGCGCCAGGACAGCGACAGCAGGATGATCACGCCCACCACGAAGGTCGCGACGTTGACGACCAGAAAGACCAGCGCGAACCCGAGGAAGCGGCGGATCGTCGACAGGTCGGACACCGCCCGGGACAGCAGCTGCCCGGCCGGCCAGTGGTCGTGGAAGGCCACCGGCAGGCGCTGCAGGTGCGCGTAGAGCGCCTCCCGCATCCTGGCCTCGACCTGCATGCTGGGCCGCGCCGCCAGCAGCCGCCGCACCCAGAACAGCCCGGCCTCGCCGGCGCCGAGCAGCACCAGCACGACGGCCGGCCAGACCAGCCCGGACAGGTCGCGGTCGGTGATCGGGCCGTCGATGATCCACTGGATGGCCAGCGGGAAGGCCAGGCTGCACACCGTCGCGACGATCGCCGTCACCGTCGACCAGAGCAGCGCCGGCAGTGCCGGGCGGGCGTACGGGTACAGCCGCCGCAGCGACGCGACCGACGACCGCGCGCCGCGCGGGCCGGAGTCCGGGTCGGGGATGCCCAGCGCCGTCAGGCCGGCCGCGTGCTCCGCGGTGTCCCGGTCGGGACGGGCGTCGGCGTCGGCGGTGGTCGGGGTGCCGGGGTGGGACAGGGCTGCATCGGTGATCGGCATGACCGTTCGAGGCTACGTGGGGCCACCGACGGCCTCCCACCGAGTTTCCGCCCGCGGCCCCGCCGGCCGGCCCGTCGGGAGCGGTCCGCGGTGCCGCCCCGCCGGTGTGCGATCGCCGCCCGGCGGCGGGCCCTACCGTGTCCCCGTGCCGCCCACCCGCCTGCACCGCGTCGCCGTCCTGGTGCTGGAGGGCGCGAAGCCGCTGGACGTCGGGATCCCGGCGCAGGTCTTCACGACCCGGCCGAGCATGCCGTACGAAGTCCGGGTGTGCGGCCCGGCGCCGGGGCTGGTCACCGGCGGCGACGGGCTGTCCTACCACGTGGCCGACGGCCTGGACGCGTTGGAGTGGGCGGAGATCGTGTTCATCCCCGGCTACCGCCACCCGGACCGGGAGGATCCGCCCGCGACCGTGGTCCGGGCGCTGCGCGCCGCGCACGGCCGCGGCGCCCGGCTCGCGGCGATCTCCACCGGCGCGTTCGCGCTGGCCGCCACCGGTCTGCTCGACGGGCGGCGGGCCACCACCCACTGGCACTACACCCGGGCACTGGCGGCCCGGCACCCGGGGGTGCGGGTCGACGCCAACGTGCTGTTCGTCGACGAGGGCAGCGTGCTGACCTCCGCGGGCGCGGCGTCCGGGATCGACCTGTGCCTGCACGTGCTGCGCGGCGACCTCGGCGTCGCCGCCGCCAACCACGCGGCGCGCCGGCTGGTCGCCGCGCCGTACCGCAGCGGCGGCCAGGCCCAGTACGTGCCGCGCAGCGTGCCGGAACCGCTCGGCGAGCGGTTCGCCGCGACGCGGGAGTGGGCGCTGCACCGGCTCGGCGAGCCGCTGACGCTCGACCGGCTGGCCCGGCACGCGGCCGTGTCGCCGCGCACCTTCTCCCGGCGGTTCGTCGAGGACACCGGCCACACCCCGATGCAGTGGGTGCTCCGCGCCCGCATCGACGTGGCCCGCGAGCTGCTGGAACGGTCGCAGCGCAGCGTCGAGCAGATCGCGGCCGACGTGCACCTGGGCACCGGGGCCAACCTGCGGCTGCACTTCCAGCGGATCCTCGGGACGACGCCGAGCGAGTACCGGCGCACCTTCACCCGCGGCGAATGACGCCCGGCCGGGTGGCAGACGGTTGGCGCGATCCTTGCGGACGGTGGCGTCCGCGCCGCTGTCGGGCCGCCACCCGGCCGGCCAGCCTGGGTGGCGACCGAGAGGAGCCACTGTGACCCGCATTGCCATCAACGGCTTCGGCCGCATCGGCCGGAACGTGCTGCGCGCGCTGCTGGAGCGCGACAGCGACCTGGAGATCGTCGCCGTCAACGACCTCGCCGCACCGGCGACCCTGCGCCGGCTGCTGGCCTACGACACCACGGCCGGCCGGCTGGGCCGCCCGGTGTCCGTGGACGGGGACGCCCTCGTCGTGGACGGCCGGCGAGTGCAGGTGCTGGCCGAGCCCGACCCGGCCCGGTTGCCGTGGGGACCGCTGGACGTCGACGTCGTCCTGGAGTCGACCGGCCGCTGGACCTCCGCCACCGCCGCCCGCGCGCACCTGGCGGCCGGCGCGGGGAAGGTCCTGGTAGGTGCGCCGTCCGAGGGGGCCGACGTCACGCTGGCGTTCGGCGTCAACACCGGCGCCTACGACCCGGCCCGGCACACCGTCGTCTCGAACGCCTCGTGCACCACCAACGCGCTGGCCCCGCTGGCCGCGGTGCTGCACGGCCTGGCCGGCATCGAGCACGGCTTCATGACCACGGTGCACGCCTACACCCAGGAGCAGAACCTGCAGGACGGCCCGCACCGCGACGCCCGCCGGGCACGGGCCGCCGCCGTCAACATCGTGCCGACCACGACCGGGGCCGCCAAGGCCATCGGCCTGGTCCTGCCGGAGCTGGACGGCCGGCTCTCCGGCGACTCCATCCGGGTACCCGTCCCGGTCGGGTCGCTGGTGGAGCTGAACGCCACGGTCGAGCGGGAGGTCGATCGGGACGACGTCCTGGCCGCCTACCGCGCGGCGGCGGCCGGACCGCTGGCCGGGATGCTGGAGTACTCCGAGGAGGCGTTGGTGTCCTCGGACATCACCGGCAACCCGGCGTCCTCGATCTTCGACTCGGCGCTGACCCGGGTGGACGGCCGGCACGTCAAGGTGGTCGCCTGGTACGACAACGAATGGGGCTTCTCGCACCGCGTCGTCGACACGCTGGAACTGCTGGCCGCGGCCTGAACTCCTCGACCGGTCAGGGACGCCGCGGCTCCGGCACCGCGGAGCCGCGGCGCGCCCTGGCGTGCTTCATGGCGTACATGGCCTCGTCCGCGGCGGCCAGCGCCTCGGCGGGGGAGCGGCCGCCGCCGCAGCGCGAGACGCCGACCGAGGCGCGCACCGCCACCGTGACCTCGGGCGCCACCTCGACCTCCGCGCGCAGGCAGCGGCGCAGCGCCGCTGCCAGGTCGAAGTGTCCCGTGCCGGTGTCGGGGCCGCCGATGCCCGCGGCGTCGGGTGCGGGGTCCGGCCCGTGCCCGGACCGGACCGGACCCGTGACCACGAACTCGTCACCCGCCCACCGGGAGACCTCGCAGCCCGCGGGCAGTCCGGCGGTCAGGAAGCCGGCGACCGCCACCAGCAGCCGGTCCCCGGCGAGGTGACCGAGGGTGTCGTTGACCAGCTTCAATCCGTCCAGGTCGACCATGGCGACGTCGACCACCCGCCCGGAGCGCGCGACGTCCTGCAGGTGCCGGCTCATACCGGCCCGGTTGGTCAGCCCGGTCAGGGTGTCGTGGGTGGCGGCGTGGCGCAGCCGCTCGACCACCCGCTCGTGCGCCGCGACGTCCTCGACGCACATCAGCACCAGCCGGCGCCCGTCGCGGTCGACGGTGGACGTGGTGGTGCGGCACCGCAGGGTGCGGCCGCTGCGGTGCACCATCCGCCGGTCGGCGATCGAGCCGCTCGGCGACGGGACGGAGCTGCTGCGGGGCGCGGGGACCTCCGCCCGGTGCTCGCGGACGGCCGGGTGCCGGGCTCCGGCCAGCACGGCGGCGGGCACCGGATCCGGCTGCGGCACCGCGGTGCCGGGCTCGTCGAACGGGTCGGCCGGGTCGGCGGGGTCCGCGACATCGGCGGGGTGGGAGCCGTCCGCGGACGCCAGGACGAGATCCGACATGTCGAGGTCGAGCACCTCGGAAAGGCTGTAGCCGAGCAGCCGGGCGAAGGCGGCGTTGGCGTGCCGGACCCGCCCGCCCTCGTCGTGGACCACCACAGCCATCGGCGAGGCGTCGAGCAGGTCGAGGACAGCGTCGGCGACGGACAGCGCCATCATCACGTCCTCCGTCACCCTCTCGGCCCGGCCCCCATTGTGCCGGGAACCGCCTGGCGGCGGGCCGCGAGCACACCAAAGAGGGGCGAACGTCAGCCCTTCAGGGCAGACCGCACCGCGGCGTCGGTGGCTGCGACGCCCGCCGGCCCGAGGATCAGGCTGTAGTGGTTGGTGGCGGCCACCCGGGTCACCCGCCGTGTCCGGCCGTCGGCACCGTCGGCACCGTCGGCACCGTCGGCACCGTCGGCACCGTCGGCACCGTCGGCACCGTCGGCACCGTCGGCACCGTCGGCACCGTCGGCACCGTCGGCACCGACAGTGCTGTCCGGGACGAACGGTTCGGGCTGGTCGAGCATGCCTCGCTCGGCGAGCAGCACGGTGACCGGTGGCGCGACGCCCTGCCCCGAGTCGGCCCACGACCGGCTCGGCGACCAGGTCAGCACGTCCCGGCCGTCGGCGAGCACCGCGTCCCGGACGCAGCTGGACCGGACGGCGCCGTCCCCGGCGGGGACCAGATCGTGCAGCAGGTGGGCCCGGACCGCCGCCGCGGTCGGGCCGTGCAGCAGCGGGCCGACGGCCGGGTGGCCGGCCCAGAACGCCAGGCAGTCCTCCGGCGTCGGGAACGTCATGGACAGCCGGTCGAGGGCCGGGCCGATCGCCGCCCCGAGCTGCGCCTCGATGTCCGTGCCCGGTGGCGCGGGCAGGGCAACCCCACCGTCGAGCAACACCACGGCCCGGAACAGCTCGGGGTGGCGGGCCGCCGCTGCGGCGGCGACGAAGGCGCCCATGGAGTGCCCGACGAGTACCACCGGCGCCCCGCCGGACCCGGCGGCCACCGACGCCACGGCGACGATGTCGGCCGCATGCGCCGCCAGGCCGGCCGGTCCGGCGACCGCCGCGGAGCAGCCCCGGCCACGCAGGTCCGGTGCGAGCACCCGGGCGGTGCCGTGCAGCGAGTCGGCCAGAGAGGCGAACGCCAGGCCGTTGGACGTGATCCCGTGCAGGGCGAGCACGGTGGCCGGGCCGGCGCCCAGCTCGTGGACCGCCAGCGCGCCGCCCTCGACGGGGACCCCGAGCACGGCCGAGCGGTCAGCGTCCCTGGCGGGTGCCCAGCAGGACGTCCTCCCAGGACGGCATCGGCGGGCGGGTGGCGCGGCGGCCGACGCCTCGCGCGGAGTCGGTGCCGGTGCGGACCACCTGCTCGGCGCGGGCGGGCAGAACGCCGGCACGCTCGTCGGTCACGGTGTCCTCGACCAGCCGCTCGGCCTCCCTCGCCGCCGGTCCCGCGGCCGATCCCGTCGCGGCACCCGCCGGTGCGGCGGGCGGCGCCGACACGGTGGGCTCCGTCGGGTCGAGCAGCGAGCCGGCGACCGCGGCGCCCGGCGCCGGTGCGGCCGGACGGGTCGGCTCGCGCACCGGCCGCGGGGCGCGGACCGACGGGTCCACGATCTCGGCGGCGGTCTCGTCCCGGGCGGTCAGCGTGCCGCCGGCCGGCCCGGGGTGGAACGTCCAGCGGGCGCGGTTCTGGCTGCGGCCCGCGTGCCAGGTGAGCACCAGGACCCAGCTGTCGCCGTCCCGGTAGGCGTCCCACTCGACGCCCTCGTCCTGGCCGCGGGCGGCGAGCGTGGCGCCGACCAGCTGCTCGACCGTCTGCTTGGCCGTCACGCCGTCCGTGCTGGGGTGCGCCCCGCGGCCGCGGTCGGCCATGGTGGCCCGCTCCAGCAGCACCGGGTGCGCGAAGCTCTCGATCCGCCGCACCGACGTCTTCGCCAGCGCCGCGACCTCCTCCAGGGTGGCGCCGGCGCGGATGCGGGCCTGTACCTCGCGCGGGCGCAACTGCGGCTCGCCGTCCGACTCCTGCTGTCCGAACCGGCCGGCGTCGCCACGGGCCGCGGCGCGCAGCCGGTCGTTGCAGGGCAGCGTGAACCGCTCCCCGTCGGCGGTGTCCTCGCAGACGACCGTCGCTCCGCCGTCGGTCAGTCCCACGATCCGCAGTGCGCGCACGGCCCGTCCCCTCTGCAACTGGATGTCGCGCCACGCTAACGCGGCGGCGGCACCGTCCCCGGACGGCGCGCCGAGGCAGCCGCGGGCTTGCGGCGCAACGACTTTCCGGTTGTGACGGATGTGACCGGTGTGACTGACGTTGATCATCGGCACGGCCCGGCCGGGCGGTGCCGAACCGTCAGAGCCGCCCGACGACGTGGTCGATGCAGGCCACCAGGGCGGACACGTCGGCCGGCTCCACCGCGGGGAACATGCCGACACGCAACTGGTTGCGGCCCAGCTTGCGGTACGGCTCGGTGTCCACGATGCCGTTCGCCCGCAGCACCTTGGCGACGTCCGCGGCGGTCACCTCGGGGACGAAGTCCACCGTCCCGACGACCTGCGAGCGCAGCTCCGGCCGGGCCACGAACGGCGTGGCGTACTCGGCGCCGCCGGCCCACTCGTACAGGCGCCCCGAGGAGTCGGCGGTGCGCCGCACCGCCCAGTCGAGGCCGCCCTGTCCGTTGATCCAGTCGATCTGGTCGGCCAGCAGGAACAGGGTCGCCACCGCAGGGGTGTTCAGCGTCTGGTCCTTGGTCGAGTTGTCCAGCGCCGTCGCGACGGACAGGAACTCCGGGATCCACCGGTCCGTGGCGGCGATCTCGGCGATCCGCTGCTGGGCGGCCGGTGAGACCAGGGCGATCCACAGGCCGCCGTCGGAGGCGAACACCTTCTGCGGGGCGAAGTAGTAGACGTCGGCCTGCGTCACGTCCACCGGCAGCCCGCCGGCGCCGGACGTGGCGTCCACCAGCACCAGCTGGTCCTCGGTGGCGCCGGCCGGCCGCAGCACCGGCACGGCCACGCCGGTCGACGTCTCGTTGTGCGCCCAGGCGTAGACGTCGACGTCCGGGTCCGCCACCGGGTCGGGCGCGTCGCCGGCATCGGCACGCAGCACGGACGGGTCCTCGAGGAACGGCGCGCCCTTGGTGACGGTCGCGAACTTCGCGGAGAACTCGCCGAAGGAAAGGTGCTGCGAGCGACGGCGCACCAGGCCGAGCGCGGCGGCGTCCCAGAACGCCGTCGACCCGCCGTTGCCGAGGACGACCTGCCAGCCCTCGGGCAGCCCGAACAGCTGCGTCAGTCCCTCCCGGACGCGCCGGACCAGCGTCTTGACCGGAGCCTGGCGGTGCGAGGTGCCCATCACCGACGCGCCGTCGCCGGCCAGCGCGGCGAGCGCCTCCGGCCGTACCTTCGAGGGCCCGCAGCCGAACCGCCCGTCGCGGGGCTTGAGGTCCTCGGGCAGGACGATGCTGGTCAGGTCGGCCATCGGTGGTCCTCCTGGGTCCGTGCGGACGGTGTCCGCGGGTCGGTCCGGCGCCGGGCCATCCTGTCACCCGCGGGCGTCCGTCCGGCTCCGGCCCGCACCCGCGGCTCCGGGGTCGGCAGCCCTGCCGGTGTCCGGCACCGGCTCAGACAGCGGCGACCAGCCGATGTCCGGTGCCGGGCTCAGACGCCGGCGACCAGGCCGGCGTAGCCGTCGACGTCCTCGGGGCGCCGGGGCCCGGGCCCGTCGTAGACCGCGGACGGGCGGACGATCCGGCCGAGTCGCTTCTGCTCGAGCACGTGGGCGCTCCACCCGGCGGTCCTCGCGCAGGTGAACATGGCCGGCATCATCGCCGCCGGGACGCCGGCGAAGTCCAGGATCACCGCCGCCCAGAACTCGACGTTCGTCTCGATCGGGTGGTCCGGCCGGCGGGTGCGCAGCTCGGTGAGCGCCGCCTGCTCGAGCGCCGCCGCGGCCTCGTACCGCGGCGCGCCCAGCTCGGCGCAGACCCGGCGCAGCGTGCGGGCCCGCGGGTCCTCGGCGCGGTACACCCGGTGGCCGAAGCCCATCAGCTTCTCCCGCCGGTCGAGGATGCCCTTGACCAGGCCCACGGGGTCGCCGGTGGCCTCGACCTGCGTGATCATCGGCAGCACCCGCGCCGGGGCGCCGCCGTGCAGGGGCCCGGACATCGACCCGATGGCGCCGGCGAAGCACGCGGGGACGTCGGCACCGGTGGAGGCGACCACCCGGGCGGTGAACGTGCTGGCGTTCATCCCGTGCTCGGCGGCGCTGACCCAGTAGGCCTCGATGGCCCGCACCTGCTCGGGGGACGGCTCACCGAGCCAGGCGGTCAGGAAGCGTTCCACCGACGACGGGCGGGACTCGACCAGGGACGCCGGCACCTCGGGCAGGTCGCCCCGTGCCGAGCGGGCGGCGTAGGACAGCACGGCGGACGTCGTGCGTGCCAGCTGCTCGCGCGCCTGGTCGTCGGTGATGTCCAGCAGCGGACGGAAGCCCGCGGTGGCCGCCAGCAGCGGGATCCCCGCCTGCACGTCGACCCGGACGTCCCCCGAGCGGACCGGCGAGGGTTCGAGCTCGACCGGGAGGGCGGCGCCGAAGGCGTCGTCCACCAGCAGCGCCCAGACGTCGTCGAAACCGACCCGCCCGACCAGGTCCTCGATGTCGACGCCGCGGTACCGCAGCGACCCACCGTCCTTGTCCGGTTCGGCGATCGCGGTGTGGAAGGCGACCACGCCCTCCAGTCCGGGGACGAACCCGCGCGGTGCGGCCGCCCCTGCTGCCTGCTGTGCCGGTTGGGTCACAATCCCTCCCCGTCGAGGACCGATCCGCGAACGGCCGTTCACCGGCCCGCGTCCCCCGACTGTGCCCCGGTCGCCCGACAGGGGCCAGCGGGTGCTCCGGTGTTCTTGGTCACCGCGGGCGGAGGCGTACCGTGCGACGGGCGGTCGACGGGGTACGCGCACGGCACGGGGACGGTGGGACACGGTGAGCGGCGAGGACCAATCGGGACCCGGCTCACCCCGGACGCCGGACGGCACCGAACCGGTGGGGGCGCCGGCGGGCGGGCCGGCGGAGGCCGACCGCGGCGGCCGCCCCGACCTGGCCGCCATGCGGCAGAACTACACCCTGGCCGAGCTGGACGAGACCGCCGTCGCTGCCGACTGGTGGACGCAGTTCGACCGCTGGATGGGCGACGCCGTCCGGGCCGAGCTGCTCGAGCCGAACGCGATGGTGCTGTCGACCGCGTCCGCCGACGGCATGCCGTCCGGCCGGACGGTGCTGGCCAAGGCGGTCGACCGCGACGGCGTCGTCTTCTACACCAACTACACCTCCGCCAAGAGCCACGACCTGACCGAGAACCCGTACGCGGCGGTCACCTTCCCGTGGTACGCGCTACAGCGGCAGATCCACCTGCGCGGGCCGGTGCACCGGGTGGATCCCGCCACGACGGAGGCGTACTGGGTCACCCGGCCCCGCGGGTCCCAGCTCGGCGCCTGGGCGAGCCCGCAGTCG
Source organism: Nakamurella endophytica (assembly GCF_014646215.1). Classification (GTDB taxonomy): domain Bacteria; phylum Actinomycetota; class Actinomycetes; order Mycobacteriales; family Nakamurellaceae; genus Nakamurella; species Nakamurella endophytica. The sequence goes on along the minus strand of NZ_BMNA01000001.1, from coordinate 598,819 downwards.
GCCGTGGTGTCGGGACGCGCCGAGCTCGAGGCGCTGCTGCGCCGGGCCCACGACCGGTTCGACGTCTCCGGCGGACCGCTCGGCGCGTCGGCCCCCGACGGCGACCCGGCGGTGACGCAGGACTCGATCCCGGTGCCGCCGCACTGGGGCGGGTGGCGGCTGGTGCCGCAGACCGTCGAGTTCTGGCAGGGCCGCAGTTCCCGGTTGCACGACCGCATCCGGTACCGGCGGACGCCGGACGGGTGGCAGGTCGAGCGGCTCGCCCCGTGACGGGACCCTCGAGGGCCGGCGGCGACCGGGCGGACGGGGTGCAGCCCGGCTCCGGTGCGCCGCTCGTCCCCACCGAACTCGCCCCTGCCGGGGTCGCCGGCGGACCGACCGAACCCGTCGCCGGGCCCGCCGCCGACGGTGCTCCCACGGACGCGGCCGCGCCCCCCGGCGCGGTGGGGACGGCGGTGCCCGACCGGCCGCGGGGCCGGGTGCGCTCCGTCCTGCCGGACGTGCGGCCGTTGCGCGTGCCGGCGTTTCGCCGGATGTTCCTCTCGCAGATCGGCACGGTGGTCGGTTCGCAGCTGACCAGCGTGGCGGTGCAGCAGCAGATCTTCGACCTGACGGGCAGTTCCGGCTGGGTGGGTGTGGCCTCGCTGGTGGCGCTGGTCCCGCTGGTGGTGTTCGGCCTGCTGGGCGGCGCGGTGGCGGACAGCTACGACCGCCGCCGGCTGTTGATGATCACCTCGACCGGTATCGCGGTGACCAGCCTGGGGTTGTGGGTGGCGGCCCTGGCGGGCCCCGGGTCGGTGTGGGTGGTGATGGTGCTGCTGGCCGCGCAGCAGGGCTGTTTCGCGGTCAACCAGCCGACCCGCAGCGCGGTGCTGCCCCGGATTTTGCCGCCGGAGCTGGTGCCGTCGGCCAACGCGCTGTCCATGACGGTGTTCTCGGTGGGCGTCATCGCGGGCCCGTTGCTGGTCGGCGTGCTGATCCCGGTCATCGGTCTGTCGTGGCTGTACTTCCTCGACGCGGTGACGCTGGTCGGCGTGCTGTACGCGGTGGTCCGATTGCCCCCGATCCCGCCGGCCGGTGCCGGCCGGGGGCGGGCCAGGGTCCTCGACGGCCTGACCTACCTGCGCGCCCGGCCGCTGCTGCTGATGACCTTCGTCGTGGACATCATCGCCATGGTCTTCGGCATGCCCAGGGCGCTGTTCCCGCAGATGGCGGAGGAGACCTTCGGCGGGCCGCCGGGTGGCGGCACCGCGTTGGGCGTGCTCAACGCTGCGCTGGCGCTGGGCGCCCTGCTCGGCGGGCTGACCAGCGGCTGGGTCCACCGGGTGCACCGCCAGGGGGTGGCCATCCTGGTCGCCATCGTCACCTGGGGGGTGGCGATGGCACTCTTCGGCACCACGTCGCTGCTGTGGTTGGCCGTGGTCTACCTGGCGGTCGGCGGCTGGGCCGATCTGGTGTCCTCGGTGTACCGCTCGTCGCTGCTGCAGGTGGCCGCCACCGACGCCATGCGCGGGCGGCTGCAGGGCGTGTTCACCGTCGTGGTGGCCGGTGGCCCGCGGGTGGCCGACTTCGTGCACGGCCTGGCCGCGTCCGCGACGTCGACGGAGGCGGCCGTCGTCGGCGGCGGCGTGCTCTGCGTGCTGCTGACCCTGGTGGCCGGCTGGTGGGGACGCTCGCTGCGGGACTACGACGCCCGCACTGCCGTCCGCGTCGCCGACCAGGACTGACCTCGGACGCCGAAGAGCGGTGCAGCCGGGTGGCTGCACCGCTCTTCGGTGGTATGTCGGCCGACGTGGCCGGCGACCGGGCTGTGCCCGGCCGGCGGGTCAGCGGTCGGTCGTGGTGGTGCCGGTCGTCCCGGAGGTGCCGGTCGGGTCCTCGAACTCGATCTGCTCCTTGCGGACGTCCGCGCTCACCTGCTGGTTGTCGGTGACGGTCTCGGTGCCGAGGCGGACGCGCTCGACCGGGACGGTCTCCTTGGAGACGACGGGGCGCTCCTCGGTCAGGACGACCTCGTGCTCCTCCTCGGTCAGGTCGCCGCCGGCGAGCGCTGCCTCGCGGTTGGCCTCGGTGATCGGCTCGCGCTCGACCCGGACCTCCTCGCGGGTGACCGGGACGGTGACCGACTGCTGCTCGGTCACGATGTACTTGCGGAGCCGGGCGCGGCCGGTCTGCACCCGCTCGGTGCCGACGTGCAGCTGCTCCTCGGACCGGGTCATCGCATCGTCGGTGTTCGGGCCGGACACGTCCTGGCCGGCGCCGGTGAAGCCGCTGGCGCCGGCGGTCGTCTCGTAGCCGGTCGCCGCCGCCGTGCCGGTGCTCTCGTACCCGGCCGTGCCGGTGCTCTCGTACCCAGCCGTGCCGCTGGTCGCCGCCGTGCCGCCCGTGGCGTACCCGGCGGTCGAAGTGGTGCCGACGCCGTAGTACTCGTAGAGCCGGTCCTCGTCCTGCTCGGACAGCGGCTCGTCCTCGGCGAAGTTCGGTGCGCCCTTGACCTTGTCCTGGTCGTAGGGCACCACGACGCGGTTGCCCTCGATGCTGGCGTCATCCAGCGGCACGAAGGACTGGTTGCCACCGAACCAGCCGGTCTTGACCGTCACCCAGGTCGGCTGGCCGGTCTCGTTGTCCACGAAGACCTGGCCGACCTTGCCGAGCTCGTCGCCGCCGGCGCCGACGACGACTCCGTCGTCGAGCAGTCGCGCAGCCTGGTCGCTCTCGGGGTTCATGCGCACTCCTCCTGGGTAGTGGCGTCCGTCCACTGCGGGGACGGATCGATGGAACGTGTGTCCGGCGGCCGGCGCGTCCGCCGGCGGGTCGTGCGGATCGGGTCGTGCTCCTCCTCGACGCTGTCGACACCGCCGGGTCGGGCCTCGCCGACCTCCGCCGCCGCGGCGGTCGCCCGCCGCGTCCTACACCGGCGTGGGTTCCCCCGACGCCGGGTCCTACACGTGCCGGATCGGGTCCGAGAACCTGATCCGGCACAGCGGTCCCGCATCCGTCCCCGATGCTGCCGGGGATCTCTGCGGTGCCGCGGTGGGACACCCGTGTGCCCGCTGTGCGACCGGGACGGCCGCGGTGGACGAGCTCGGTGGTGCACCCGCCCGCTCATGGTGACCGCTGGGATACGTCGTAAACCCTACCCCTAATGTGGCGCGCGTCACGTCGCAGGGCTGGGTTCAGCGGGTGCGACGGGTGACCTCGAGCCGGTCCAGCAGGGCCTCCAGGGACTCGTCGAAGACCTCGGCCGAGTGGTCCTGGGACAGCTCCGGCTCCAGGGCCTGCAGCCGCGGGTAGGAGCTGAGGTCCGTCCTGCGCGGAGTGTCCGGCGGGTTCTGCTCCACCGGGCTGATCTCGGCGCCCCGCGCCGACACCTCGAGCAGCAGGTGGCCCAGCAGGAAGCTGCTGAACGCCCGGTAGGACTCCACCGCAGCCCAGTCGGAGAACCCGGACCGCTGCAGCTGCTCCAGGAAGGACTCCATCCACCGCAGGCTGCGCAGCGGCGGCCGGACCCAGGGGGCGGCCGGCGGCCGGGTCGCGACGACCGGGAACACCAGCGGGTGCGCCAGGGCCAGCCGGCGGACACCGTGGGCGAGCCGCTGCAGGTACTCCTGCCAGACGTCGGCCTCCATGTGCACGTCCGGATCGCCGTACAGGTCGTCGACGAGCAGCTCGACGATGCCGTCGAGCAGGTCCTCCCGGCCGGTGACGTAGCGGTACAGGGCCATGGCCTCGACGCCGAGCCGGGCGCCGAGCCGGCGCATGGTCAGCGCCGCGAGGCCCTCCTCGTCGATCAGGCCCACCGCGTTGACCAGGACCAGACGGCGGGACAAGGGCTCCCGGCTGCGCTGCACGGCGGCGTCGGTGACCGGCGACGCCGCCCTGCCCAGACCCTCGGGGGAGTCCGGGTCCGGGGTCGCGTCCTCGTCGGGGACGGTCCCCAGCGGTTCGCTCATGTCGCCTCCCTCGCCTCGTCCGGCCTGGAGCGGGGCCGCGCGCGGCCGCCTCCCTGTCTACTCCTGCACCGTGCCGGGCGGTGGGCCGCACCGCCCGGCACCCCGGTGCCCGGCCGCCGGCTCCCGGTGCGCCGGGGAGCGGCCGGCCGGGATGGGGCAGGATCGGTCCCTGTGCTCCGCAGCCGGCCCGCCGGCTCGCCACCGAGGAGGTCGTCGGATGCTGTTCCCACCCACGCACACACCGGAGGACTGGGCGCCGTACCAGCGCCTGGACGACGCGGTCCGGGCCTACGTCCGCGACGCCGACGCCGCCCTCGAGGCGCTGTACGGGGTCGTCGACCCCAAGGACGTCCGGGTCTTCACCTGCGAGCGGGTGGCGACACCGCAGGAGTGGGGGGAGTCGCTGTGGCAGGAGGTCGCGGTCAGCGACGGGCACCGGCTGATCCTCTGGCACGGTGACGACGAGGCCGACGAGGAGAACCCGCAGGGCTTGATGTTCTCGTCGTCGGTGCGCACCATCCCGCTCACCGCCATCGTCGACCAGGGGCTGCGGCACCGGTTCCGCGCGGAGCCCGACGGCTCAAGGTCCATGCACGCCGTGCTGCTCTACCTGTCCACGCAGACGCCGGAGCGCTCGATGACCGAGCTGACCGAGGCCAACGAGACCCGCAGCGTGCAGTACGTGGAGACCTACCGGTTCTCCAAGTCGGTCACCGACGGCGGGCTGGCGCAGATGCAGCGCCTGCTGCAGTTCGGTCGCGCGCTGTCCGGCTTCACCCGCGGGGTGCAGGGGTGACCGCCGGCCGGCCGGCGAGCGGCCAGCAGTACGTCATCACCCGGGACCGGCTGCGCGCGCAGGTCGGGCAGGTGGCGGCCGTGCTGCGCGGCTTCTGGGTCGGGGACCGGGCGTGCACGGAGACGTGGCCGGACGACCTGGTGTCGCCGATGGGCTGCGGGATGGTGCTGGTGCCGTGGCCGAACCGGGTGGCCGGCGGACGGTGGGAGCACGACGGGCGGGACCAGCAGCTCGACCTGACCGACCCCACCAAGGGCAACGCCACCCACGGCCTGCTGCGGAACACCGCCTACACGGTCACCGCGCACACCGAGTCGTCGGTGACGCTGGCGGCGACGGTCTACCCGCAGCACGGCTGGCCGTTCGTGCTCGACACCTCGGTCACCTACGCCCTCACCGACGACGGCCTGCAGGTGACGCACCGGCTGCACAACCCGGGCGACACCGCGCTGCCGTTCGGCGTCGGCGCGCACCCGTACCTGCGGGTGGGCGACGTGCCCGCGGCCGACCTGGTGATCACCGTCGACGCCCGGACCAGGGCGGTGCCGGACGCGCGGATGATCCCGCGCGGCTTCGAGCCGGTCGAGGGTTCGGAGGTGGACCTGCGCGGCGGGGTCCGGGCGGGCGACGTGCGGCTGGACACCGCCTATTCCGACCTGACCGTCGAGGACGGCAGGGTGCGCCACCGGCTGTCGGCGCCGGACGGCACGGCGCTGGTCCTCTGGGCGGACGAGGTGTTCCGCTGGGTGCAGGTGTACACGCCGGACAACTTCCCCGGACCGGGGCTGCCGGACCAGCGGGTCGCGGTGGCCATGGAGCCGATGACCTGCCCGGCCGATGCCCTGAACAACCACCGCGACCTGCTGTGGCTGGAGCCGGGTGGGTCCTGGTCCGGGTCGTGGGGTCTGCAGCCGGTCGGCCTCTAGGCAGCCGGCCGGCCACGAGCCCCGCGTCCGGGTCGTCCGGCCGCTACGTCCGCTGCTCCCAGCGGTGCAGCGACTCGGCCCGCTCGGCGGCGTGGTCGACGATCGGCGCCGGGTACCCGTCCGGGAGCCCGCCCGGCAGGTCCCACGGCCGGTGCACGGCCTTGCCGGGGACGCCGGCCAGCTCGGGCACGTAGCGGCGCACGTAGTCGCCGTCGGGGTCGAACCGCTCACCCTGGCCGATCGGGTTGAAGATCCGGTAGTAGGGCTGCGCCTGCGAGCCGGACCCGGCCACCCACTGCCACCCGTGGGTGTTGGAGGCCACGTCCCCGTCGACCAGGTGCTGCATGAAGTGCCGGGCGCCGATCTGCCAGGCCAGGTGCAGGTCCTTGATCAGGAACGAGGCGACGCCCATCCGCACCCGGTTGTGGATCCAGCCCTCGGCCAGCAGCTGGCGCATCCCGGCGTCGATGTACGGGAATCCCGTCCGGCCGTCCTTCCACGCCTGCAGGTAGCGGTCGACGGTCGGCCCGGAATCCCACTGCAGCCGGTCGATCACCGGGTCCAGGGAGACCCGCGGGGAGTCGGGGTGGTGCAGCAGGACGTCGGCGTAGAACTCCCGGAACCCGAGCTCGCGGCGGTAGGCCTCGGCTCCGGCGGAGCGGTGCCTGGCCAGGTCGGCCAGCATCGTCCTGGGGTGGATGCAGCCCCACTTCAGGTACGGCGACATGCGGCTGGTGCGGTTCAGGTCCGGCCGGTTGCGGTCCTCCCCGTACCCGGCCACCCCGCTGACGTAGTGCTGCCAGCGCTCCAGCGCGGCGGCCTCGCCCGGCTGCGGGAGCTCCGTCGACGCGGGCACCGGCGCCGCCAGGGAGTCGATGCGGTACCGGCGGCCGGCGTGAACGTCGCCCGGATCGACGAAGGCCACTCCCGCCGCGCTCGTTGCCGGGGCGCGCCAGCCGTGCTGCAACCAGACGCGGTGGAACGGGGCGAACACCGAGTACGGCGTGCCGTCGGGTTTGCGGACGCGGCCGGGCGCCACCGCGTACGCCGAGCCGGTGCGGACGAACTCGATCTGCTGCTCGGCCAGCGCCTGCTCGACGGCCTGGTCCCGCCGGCGGCCGTAGGGGCCGAAGTCGGCGGCGGCGTGCACCGCGGCGGCGCCGACGGCGGCCGCCACCCGCGGCACCACCGTCTCCGGCCGGCCGTGCAGCACCAGCAGCCGGCCGCCCATCCGCTCGTCGAGCGCCGCCAGGGAGCCGGCCAGGAATGCCCGGCGCGGCGCCCCGGACGGCTGCAGCAGCGCGTCGTCCGCGACGAACAGGCCGACGACGCCCGGCGCGCCCTGGGCGGCGGCGCACAGCGCCGGCTGGTCGTCCAGCCGCAGGTCGCGGCGGAACCAGAAGACCGTCGGGGAGGCGGGGTGGCTCATGCCTCCACCCTGCCCCGGACCACCGACAGCCACACCTGGCAGCGGTCCGGCGCCGGCTCAGCCCCGGCCGGGCGGCTGCTGCCGGGCAGGTCGTCCGGTGCCGGTCCGGCGCCGGCCGGGCGGCCGCTGCCGCTGCGCCCCGCGGCGGCTCAGCGCTCGCCCACCGGCACGAAGGCGCGCTCGCCGTGCCCGGTGTACACCTGGCGCGGCCGGCCGATCTTCGTGGCCGGGTCGTTGATCATCTCCCGCCACTGGGCGATCCAGCCGGGCAGCCGGCCGAGGGCGAACAGCACGGTGAACATCCGGCTCGGGAAGCCCATCGCCTTGTAGATCAGACCGGTGTAGAAGTCGACGTTCGGGTACAGCTTGCGCTCGATGAAGTAGTCGTCCGACAGGGCGACCTCCTCGAGCTGCTTGGCCAGGTCGAGGAGCTGGTCGTCGCCCCCGAGGTCGGCCAGGATGCTGTCCGCGGTGCGCTTGACGATCGCCGCGCGCGGGTCGTAGTTCTTGTAGACCCGGTGACCGAAGCCCATCAGCTTGACGCCGGGCTCCTTGTCCTTGACCCGCCGGACGAACGTCGCGATGTCGCCGCCGCTGTCCCGGATGCCGCCGAGCATCTGCAGCACCGCCTCGTTGGCCCCGCCGTGCAGCGGCCCGAACAGCGCGTTGATGCCGGCGGCGACCGAGACGAACAGGTTGGCGTGGGCCGAGCCGACGAGCCGCACCGTGGACGTCGAGCAGTTCTGCTCGTGGTCGGCGTGCAGGATCAGCAGCAGGTCGAGCGCCTTGACCAGCTTGGGGTCGATCTCGTAGGGCTCGACCGGGAAGCCGAACGACATCCGCAGGAAGTTCTCGACCAGGCCGAGCGAGTTGTCCGGGTACAGCAGGGGCTGCCCCATGGTCTTGCGGTGCGAGTACGCCGCGATCGTCGGCAGCTTGGCCAGCAGCCGGACCGTGGACAGCTCCACCTGCTCGGCGACGAACGGGTCGAGCGAGTCCTGGTAGAAGGTCGACAGCGCCGAGACGGCGCTGGAGAGCACCGGCATCGGGTGGGCGTCGCGCGGAAAGCCGTCGAAGAACCGCTTGAGGTCCTCGTGCAGCAGGGTGTGCCGGCTGATCCGCGACACCCAGGCGTCCAGCTGCTCCGCGGTCGGCAGCTCGCCGTAGATGAGCAGGTAGCTGACCTCGAGGAACGACGACGACTCCGCGAGCTGCTCGATCGGGTAGCCGCGGTACCGCAGGATCCCGGCGTCGCCGTCGATGTAGGTGATCGCCGACGTGGTCGAGCCGGTGTTGGTGTACCCCGGGTCCAGGGTCACCATCCCGGTGGTCGACAGCAGCTTGGAGATGTTGAGGCCGGAGGCTCCTTCGGTCGCCGGCACCACCGGCAGCTCCAGCTGGCTGCCGTCGTAGCTGATCGTGCCCGTGGGGCGGGTCGCCGCCGGGGACTCGGACATGGGAAGACCGCCTTTGCGCCTGGTGCCGGGGTGCCCAGCGGATCTCCGCCGTGGATCGGCGCTGTCCGCGAGGCGTGGCTGCAATCTACTGGTCGGACGGCGGCCGGACGACGGCGCTCCCCGCCCGCCGCCCCGGCCACGGGCGTGGCGGCGGCGCGGGGAGGTCGGCGGATGTCACGCTGGAGGGACCCACCGCCTTTACCTGCCGTTGACCTCTCACCTGCTGGGGTCGGTGAGCGGCGGCGTCCGGCCGGCCGCGGGCCCGGAGCAGCAGGAGGACGATGAGACCCCGACAGATCGCCGTCCTGGTGGCGGTGCTGATCCTCACCGCGGTCACCGGTGTGCTGGTGGCCCGCGGGGGTCCCGTCACCGGCGCCGCCGAGGTCACCGTGACCGAGCACACCACGGTGCCCGGGGTGGCGGGTCCGGCGCGGCCGTCGGGTCGGGCCACCTCGTCCGGCACCGGCCCGTCCAAGACGGCGTCGGCGGGTGCTGCCGGGTCGGCGTCGTCCCAGGGGTCCCCCGTGCCCGCGGCCGGCGCCACCGCGGGCGGCCAGGGCACGGCCTCCGCGGGTGCCCGGCCCGCCTCCAACGTCCCGATGCGCAAGCTGCGGCCCGGCGAGAAGCCGCCGCAGTTCGTGATCTTCTCGTTCGACGGCGCCGGGTCGCACACCAAGTGGCAGGAGTTCCTGGCCACCGCCGAGACCGTCGACGCCCGCTTCACCGGCTTCCTGACCGGCCTGTACCTGCTCGCCGACGACAACCGGGAGCGCTACACCGGTCCCGGGCACGCGCCGGGCAAGTCGTCGGTCGGGTTCGGCGGCACGCCGCAGGAGGTCGCCACCCTGGTCGGCGACCTCAACACCGCCTACGCCACCGGCCACGAGATCGGCACGCACTACAACGGGCACTTCTGCTCCGGGGCAGAACCGAGCGCCGACGCGTGGTCGACCGCGGACTGGAACAGCGAGCTGGACCAGTTCTTCGGTTTCCTGACCCGGTACCGGCAGAACAACCCGGGCGTGGCGCTGCCGACGCTGACCGTGCCGACGTCCAGCATCAAGGGCGGGCGCACGCAGTGCCTGGAGGGCACGTGGGACCAGCTGGTCCCCGCCTGGAAGCGGCACGGGTTGACCTACGACAGCTCGGTGAACGCGCCGGCCGCGGGCGTCTCCTGGCCGGTGCGGACCGACGGCATCTGGGAGTTCGCGATGCCGTACGTCTACTCGCCCGGGTTCGGCGGGATGGTCGTGAACATGGACTACAACATGTGGGTCAAGTTCAACGGCGGCCGCACCCAGCCCGGCACCGAGAAACAGCTGCGCGACAAGGTGTACCGGACCTACACCTACCTGTACGAGCAGACGTTCGCCGGCAACCGGGCGCCCCTGCTGGTGGCCAACCACTTCAACAACTGGAACGGCAACGCCTTCAACCCGGCCGTGCGCAGCTTCATGCAGGACTACTGCGGCCGGCCGGAGACGGTCTGCGCCACCTACCAGGACGTCATCGCGTGGATGGAGCTGCAGGACCCGGCCGTCCTGGAGCGCCTGCAGGACCAGGCGCCGGTGGCCGGCAGCGCGCCCTGACCGGCTCGCTCTCTGGCCGGCTGGCGCCCTGACCGGCTGGCGCCCTGACCCGCTGCCGCCCTGACCCGCTGCCTCCCTGACCGGCAGCCTCCCTGACCGGCAGCCGTCCTGACCGGCAGCGCGCATCGACCGGCGTCCCCGGTCCGGTTTCGGTGGCGCCGGCGGACGCTTGCGTTGGGCGTCGACACCGGTTTCCCTGCCGGCGTGTCCGGCTCGCGGCTGTACGCGGCGGCCCCTTCGCAGGCATGCTCGACCGCGTGTCGGCACGGACGGACCCCCAGCGGCGGTGGTGGGCGTGACCCGGTTCGCCGCGGTCGACCTCGGAGCGTCGAGCGGCCGGGTGATGGCCGCGGCCGTCGACCCGCACCGGCTCGAGCTCACCGAGCTGCACCGCTTCCGCAACGGTGCGGTGCCGCTCGGCGGCAAGTTCTACTGGGACGCGCTGGGCCTGTGGCTGGACGTGCTGCACGGTCTGTCGCTGGCCGGGGACGTGCACAGCGTCGGGATCGACACCTGGGGCGTGGACTACGGCCTGCTCGACGCCCGCGGCGACCTCTTGGCGAACCCCCGGCACTACCGCGACGGCCGCACGATCGGGCTGCCCGAGGAGCTGGACCACGAGGTGCCGCCGGCCGACCTGTACCGGCGCACCGGGCTGCAGCGGATGGCGATCAACACGGTCTACCAGCTGCGCGCCGAGCGCTCGGCGCTGCTGCCGCAGGCGTCCGGGCTGCTGCTGATGCCGGACCTGTTCGGCTACTGGCTCACCGGCGTGCGCACCACGGAGCTGACCATCGCCTCGACCACCAACCTGCTCGACCCGGTGCGCCGGGACTGGGACCGGGGACTGCTGGAGCTGGCCGGGGTCTCGGCGGACCTGCTCGGCCCGCTCCGGGAGCCCGGCACCGACGTCGCCCCGATCACCGCGGAGGTGGCGGCGGCCACCGGGTTGTCGCCCGACGTGCGCTGGACCGCCGTCGGTTCGCACGACACCGCCTCGGCCGTCGTCGGGGTGCCCGCCGAGGGCGAGGACTTCGCGTACATCGCCTGCGGCACCTGGGGTCTGGCCGGCATCGAGCTCTCGGCGCCGGTGCTCACCGAGGACAGCCGGGCCGCCAACTTCACCAACGAGGCCGGCGTCGACGGCACGGTCCGCTACCTGCGCAACGTCATGGGGTTGTGGGTGCTGTCCGAGTGCCTGCGCGAGTGGCGCGACCGCGGTCGGCCGGCCGAGCTAGCCCCGCTGCTGGAGGCCGCGGCCGCGGTGCCGCCGGGTGGTCCGGTGTTCGACGTGGACGACCTGTCCCTGCTGCCGCCGGGGCCCATGCAGCAGCGGATCGCCCGGCTGTGCGGCGAGGCCGGGCAGCCGGTTCCGGCGTCGGCGCCGGAGGTGGTGCGCAGCGTGCTGGACAGCCTGGCGACGGCCTTCGCCCGGGCGGTCCGGGACGCCGCCCGGCTGTCCGGCCGTACCGTGTCGGTCGTGCACCTCGTCGGCGGCGGAGCCCGCAACAGCCTGCTGTGCCAGCTCACCGCGGACGCCGCCGGACTGCCGGTGGTGGCCGGGCCGGTCGAGGCCACCGCGCTGGGCAACGTGCTGGTGCAGGCCAGGGCGCAGGGCGTGCTGACCGGGTCGCTGGCCGACCTGCGGGCGCTGGTCCGGGGCACCCAGGAGCTGCGGACCTTCCAGCCGCGCAGCGCGACCGAGGCGGCCCGGTGAGGATCGCGCTCATCGCCACGTGCATCGCCGACGCGCTGTTCCCGGACGTCGACCGGTCGGTCGTGCGGCTGCTGGAGCGGCTCGGGCACCGGGTGGTGTTCCCGACCGAGCAGGTCTGCTGCGGCCAGATGCACGTCAACACCGGCTATCTGGCCGAGGCGCTGCCGGTGGTGCGCCAGCACGTCGAGACGTTCGAGCGCGCCGAGTTCGACGTCGCGGTGGCGCCGTCCGGGTCGTGCGTGGGGTCGGTGCGGCACCAGCAGGCGATGGTGGCCCGGCGGTCCGGCGACGAGTCGCTGGCCGGCCGTGCGGAGGAGCTGGCCGGGCGGACGTACGAGCTGTCCGAGCTGCTGGTGGACGTGCTCGGGGTGATCGACGTCGGGGCCTACTACCCGCACCGGGTGACCTACCACCCGACGTGCCACTCGCTGCGCATGCTGCGGGTGGGCGACAAGCCGCTGCAGCTGCTGCGCGCCGTCGAGGGCATCGATCTGGTCGAGCTGCCGGACGCGCAGTCCTGCTGCGGTTTCGGCGGCACCTTCGCCCTGAAGAACTCCGACGTCTCGACGGCCATGCTGGCGGACAAGATGTCGCGGGTGCTGTCGACCTCGGCGGAGGTCTGCACGGCGGGCGACTCGTCCTGCCTGCTGCACATCGGCGGCGGGCTGACCCGGCTGCGCACCGGGGTCCGGACGGTGCACCTGGCGCAGATCCTGGCGTCCACGCGCGACGAGGTGGCGGGGAGTGTGACGGTGTGACGACGTTCCTGGGGGTCCCGACCCGGCGGCTCGCCGGTCCGGACGACGAGGACCCGCTACGCGGCAGCCGGCCCTTCCCGGCCGCGGCCGCCGATGCGGTCCGCGACCCGGTGCTGCGTCGCAACCTGCGCCGGGCGACGACGACGATCCGCGCCAAGCGGGAGCACGTGGTCTCCGAGGTGGCGGACTGGGAGGACCTGCGGGACACCGGGTCCGCGGTCAAGGCGGACGTCATGGCGCGGCTGCCCGAGCTGCTGGAGCAGCTCGAATCGGCGGTGACCGCGCGCGGCGGCGTGGTGCACTGGGCCGCCGACGCCGCCGAGGCCAACGCCATCGTCACCGACCTGATCCGGCGGACCGGCGCCGACGAGGTCATCAAGGTCAAGTCGATGGCCACCCAGGAGATCGGGCTCAACGAGCACCTGGCCGAGCAGGGCATCGCCGCCATCGAGACCGACCTGGCCGAGCTGATCGTGCAGCTGGCCGGCGACAAGCCGTCGCACATCCTGGTTCCGGCGATCCACCGGGGCCGGGCCGAGATCCGGCAGATCTTCCTGGAGCGGATGGCCGACGTCCCGCCCGCGCTGACCGACGAGCCGCGGGTTCTGGCCATGGCGGCGCGGGAACACCTGCGGCGCAAGTTCCTCTCGGCCAAGGTCGCCGTGTCCGGGGCCAACTTCGCGATCGCCGAGACCGGCACGCTGGCGGTGGTGGAGTCCGAGGGCAACGGCCGGATGTGCCTGACGCTGCCCGAGACCCTGATCACCGTCATGGGTATCGAGAAGCTGCTGCCCTCCTTCGGCGACCTGGAGGTGTTCCTGCAGCTGCTGCCGCGATCGTCCACCGGCGAGCGGATGAACCCGTACACCTCGCTGTGGACGGGCGTGACACCCGGCGACGGGCCGCAGGAGTTCCACCTGGTGCTGCTGGACAACGGGCGGACCAACGCCCTGGCCGACAGCCTGGGCCGGACCGCCCTGCACTGCATCCGGTGCTCGGCGTGCCTGAACGTCTGCCCGGTCTACGAGCGCGCCGGCGGGCACGCGTACGGGTCCGTGTATCCGGGCCCGATCGGAGCGGTGCTGACCCCGCAGCTGACCGGGCTGACCGGCGGGCACGACGTCAACGCCACCCTGCCGTACGCCTCGACGCTGTGCGGCGCCTGCTTCGACGCCTGCCCGGTCAAGATCGACATCCCCAGCATGCTGGTCGAGTTGCGCGGCCGGGCGGTGGATGCCGGACGGGGTGGTGTGCCGGACGGCTGGGCCGCCGCGATGAAGGCCGCGTCGTGGGTGATGTCGGGCGAGCGGCGCTGGTCGGTGGCCGAGACCGCCTCCCGTGCGGGGCGTCTGGTCGCCGGGCGGCGCGGCCGGATCTCCCGGCTGCCGTTCCCGCTGTCCCGGTGGACGCGCAGCCGCGACCTGCCGGCGCCCCCGGCGGAGACGTTCCGGCAGTGGTGGGCCCGGACCCGCGGCGACGACGACGCCGGCCCGGACGCCGGGAACCCGCCGATCGCCGGGACCCCGGCGCCGCGCCCGGCCGCCGACGGCGGGGACCGGCCGTGAGCACCCGGGAGGAGATGCTGGGCCGGATCCGCGCCGCGGTCGCCGCCGGTGCGCCGCTGGCCGGCGGCTGTGTCCCGCTGGAGGGGGACGGTCCGGACCTGGCGGTCGACGGCGTGCCGCGCCGCTACCGCCGCACCGGCGACCAGCCGCCCGGCTCGCCCGCCGTGCTCGACGTGCTGGTGGACCGGCTCGAGGACTACCGGGCCACCGTGCACCGGTGCGCCGCCGCGGACGTCGCCCGGGCGGTGCGCACCGCGCTGGGCGACGCCCGGTCGGTCGTCGTCCCGCCCGGACTGCCGGACGGCACGGTGGACACCGCCGCACCCGATGCGCCGGAGGTGGTGGTGGACGGCCGACCGGAGCCGCTGTCCGCCGTCGCGCTGGACCGGATCGACGCGGTGGTCACCGCAGCCCGGGTGGCCTGCGCGGTGACCGGGACGATCGTCCTGGACGGCGAGCCGGACCAGGGCCGGCGGGTGATCACGCTGATCCCGGACCGGCACGTGGTGGTGCTGCGGGCCGAGCAGGTGGTGCAGACCTGGCCGGAGACCGTGGCCCTGCTGGAGCCCACCCGGCCGCTGACCATGATCTCCGGCCCGTCCGCCACCAGCGACATCGAGCTGTCCCGGGTCGAGGGCGTGCACGGCCCGCGGAACCTGCAGGTGGTGATCGTCGACCCGGCGTGACGGGCGGTCGGGCAGCCCCCCGGGTTCGTCGGCCGGCCCCGCCCCGACCGCCGGTCAGCCGGCCGCCGGCTCTCGCCGGTCGGCGTTGGCGTGGATCGCGTCCCGGAGCCACCGGGCCAGGCCCGGCGCGACGGACTCGTACGTGCGGGTGAACCGTTCGTCCTGCAGGTACATGTCGCCCAGCCCGCGATGCATGGCGTACGAGCAGTCGTAGAACCGGCCGATCTGCGCGCGGTGCTCCTCGGCCAGGTCCGTCGCCGCCTCGCTGTCCGGGCCGACGCCGTCCGCCAGCGCCTGCGCCATCCGCCGGTTCAGGTCGTCGCCCGAGCGCTTGACCTCGATCCAGTCCGCCTTGGTGAAGCCGCTCACCGCCTGCTGCGACTGCCGCCAGGCCTCGGTGTCGCCCCACCGCTGTCCGGCCTCGGTCTCGTAGTCGGCCGAGTAGTTCGGCCCGAACAGCTCGAACCGCTCCTGCGGGGTCAGGTGGACGCCCATGACGTGTGCCTCCAGTTCCTTGTCGACGGTGGCGACCATCCGTTCCAGGCGGGCGATCCGGTCCGCCAGCAGCTCGCGCTGCCGGCGGAGGTGGGCACGGGTGTCCGTGCCCGGGTCGTCCAGGATGGTCGCGATCTCCTCCAGCGGGAACCCGAGCTCGCGGTAGAACAGGATGTGCCGCAGCCGGTCCAGCTGCGCCTCCGTGTACACGCGGTATCCGGTGCCACTGCGGTCGGCCGGCGGGAGCAGGCCGATGCGGCCGTAGTGGTGCAGCGTGCGGACCGACACGCCCGCCAGCTGCGCCACCTGGCCGACCGTCCAGCCCATGCCGCCCCCTCTCGAGTCCTACCAGGGAGATCCCCGGGCCGTCGGCCCGGGCATCGACCACGGTGCAGCCTGACGTCACGTCAGGGTCAAGGCGATTCTCACCGGATCCGGGCGCGTCGGGCGAGCTCCCGTCCGGCGACGGCGGACGGCCGTGCGGCCCGACCCGCGTGGGGCCGGGCCGCAGGAACCTCCCGGACGTCAGCTCGCAGGCTTCGTCAGGTCGTAGACGGTCACCGAGCCGACCGTGGTGGCCGTGTAGTGCTGCTGCACCCAGGCGGTGATCTGCGCACCGACGGAAGTGCCGCCCTGCCCGCCCATCCCGCCGCCCCGGCCGCCGCCGGCGACGAAATAGGTGATCTGCCCGCTCGCCACGTACTGCTGGAACTGGGCCAGCGTCGGCGAGTCGTCGCTGCCGCTCCAGCCCCCGATGGCCATGACCGCGGTGTCGGTCGACAGGATGTAGCCCGCGGCCGACTGGTCGCCGATCACCGCGGCCGACCACCGGGTGGTGGTGGCGTCGAGCAGCGTGACGAGCTCGCCGTCGGTCGACCCGCCCCTGCCGAACCCGCCGGTGCGTCCGGACGGTGCGGTGCCGGTACTGCCCGTGCTCCCGGTGTCGGTGCCGTCGGGTGCGGTCGCCCCGGCCGGCGGCGTGCCGGTCGGCCGGGCGCCGACGCCGCCCATCCGGCCGCCCACCCCGCTGCCGTAGCCGGCCGGCCCGGACGTCGGGACGGAGCCGGTGTGCGGTTGGGCCGCCGTGGCGACGGTGAAGGACGCGGTGGCGCCCAGCGCCGCGATGGACCCGACGAGCAGCCCGACCACCGCCCAGCGCTGCAGCCGGTGGACGGACGCGCCGAGCAGCGCGGCGCCGGCCATCCCGCCGACGAGCACCACCCAGCGCAACCATGGCAGCCATCCGGCGGCATCCCGACCCAGCAGGTAGAACGACCACGCCGCGGTGGCGGCGATCATCAGCGCCAGGGCGCCGCGGGCCAGGTGTGCGGCCCGACCGTGCCAGAGCTCGCGGCCGGCGACCGCGACGGTCGCCGCGATGCCCGGGGCCAGCGCGACCGCGTAGTAGGGGTGCACGGTGCCCTGCATGAACGACAGCACCAGCGCGGTGACCACGACCCAGCCGCCCCAGATCAGCAACGCCGCCCGGATGCGGTCGGTGCGCGACGCCCGGCGGGTGAACCAGACACCGGCCACCAGCGCGACCAGTGCCGCCGGCAGCAGCCAGGAGATCTCCGTGCCGAAGGCTGTTCCGAACATCCGGGTGATGCCCGTGGCGCCGCCGAAACCGACGTTCTGGCCACCGCCGAAGCCGCCGCCCCCGCCTCCGCCGCCGTTGCCGGACCCGCCGAGGATGCGGCCGAGGCCGTTGTAGCCGATGGCCAGCTCCCACAGCGAGTTGTCGGTGGAGCCGCCGATGTACGGGCGGGAGTCCGCCGGCCACACCGCGACCAGCGCGACGAACCAGCCGGCCGAGACCACCAGGGCGCCGGCAGCAGCGACCAGGTGCAGCAGCCGCCGGCCCAGCCGCGGCCGGCCGGCGACCAGGTACGCGAGACCGAAGCCTGGCGGAACCAGCAGGCCCTGCAGCATCTTGGTCAGGAAGGCGAACCCGAGGGCGGTGCCGGCCAGGACGAGCCAGCGCAGCGCGGTGGTGGCGCCGGGACGGCGCCGGGACGGAGCGCCCTCGACGGCCCGCACGACGCAGTACGCCGCGACCGTCATGAGCAGCACCAGCAGGGCGTCGGGATTGTCGAAGCGGAACATCAGGGCGGCCACCGGGGTGAGGGCGACCAGTGCACCGGCCACCAGCCCGGCAGCGTGCCCGGACCACCGGCGCACGGCCGCGTGGAGCACCGCGACGGTGCCGACGCCCATCAGGGCCTGCGGCAGCAGCAGCGAGAACGACGAGAACCCGAGGATCCGGGCGGACAGCACCATGAGCCACAGCGAGGCCGGCGGCTTGTCGACGGTGATCGAGTTGCCGGCGTCCAGCGACCCGAACAGCCAGGCCTTCCAGGACTCGGTGCCCGACTTGACCGCCGCGGCGTAGAAGTCGTTGGCGTAGCCGGAGGCGGACAGGTCGACCAGGTAGAGGGCGGCCGTGGCGACCAGCAGCAGCCACAGGGCGGGACGTGCCCAGCGGGGGTCCTCCGGGCGGCCCAGCGCCAGCCGGGACCACCGGCGTCGCGGCGGAGCCGGTGACGGGTCGGCGGCCGGCGGGCGGGCGGCCGCCGGGGGAGCGACGAGCGGGGCGTCGAGCGCGGGCGCAGCGGGCATGGGTTCGATCCTTCGCGCGGCGGGGGAGCCGGCGACGGTTCGCGCCGGCGGTTCCCACGCTCCGGGCCCGGGCTGTGTCGCCCCGCGCGCTGCGCTGTGCGCCCGTTGTGAGCGCTGCGGGTCGCCCGCCGGGGCGGGTCAGCGCTTGCGCCGACCCGACCGTCCGGTCGCCGGGGTGTCGCCCTCACCGCGCGGTGCCGTGGCGGTGCTGGCGGTGCTGGCGGTGCTGGCGGTGCTGGCGGTGCTGGCGGTGCTGGCGGTGCTGCCCGTGCTGCCCGTGCTGCCCGTGCTGCCCGTGCTGCCCACCGTCGCGCCGACCGGTCGGGAGCCGTGCGGCGTCCGCTCCAGTGCGCGCTCGACCCGGTCCTTGCTGTCCGCGGGCGAGGTCTCCCGGCCGGCCAGATACTTCACGGCCGCGTTGGCGCAGGCGCTGATCGGGACGGCCAGCAGCGCCCCCGGGATGCCGGCGATGATCACGCCGGACGCGATGGCCAGCGCGACGGCGAGCGGGTGGATGTGCACAGCGCGCCCCATCAGCACCGGCTGCAGCACGTGGGCCTCCAGCTGCTGCACGGCGATGACGACGGCCAGCACGATGATCGCCTTGACCAGTCCGACGGTGACCAGCGCCACCAGCACGGCCACCACGCCCGAGACCAGCGCGCCGACGATGGGGATGAACGAGGACAGGAACACGAACGCGGTCAGCGGCACGGCCAGCGGCACGCCCAGGACGACCAGGCCCAGCCCGATGCCGATCGCATCGACGAACGCGACCAGCACCGTGGCCCGCACATACCCGCCGAGCGTCCACCAGGCGCGCTCGGCCGCCCCGTGGATCCGGGTGCGGGCCCGGCGTGGCGTCAGCCGGACGAGCCAGTCCCAGATGTGCTTCCCGTCGCGCAGGAAGAAGAACAGGATGAACAGGGTCAGCACCAGGCCGGTGAGCACTCGGCCCACGGCTCCGGCCGTGGTCAGCGCCCCCGAGGTGAGCGCCGACCGGTTCTCGGTCACCGCGTTCTTGATGGTGGTGACGTAGTTGTCGAGCTGTGACTGGGACAGATGCAGCGGCCCCGTCACCAGCCACCGCTGGACGGTGTCGAGACCGCTGCCGACCCGCGTCGCCAGGTCGGACGAGCCGGCCACGAACTGCTCGATGACCAGCGTGATGATGCCGGCGACGATCAGCAGCCCGCCGACGAACACCACGACGGTGGCCAGGGTGTTGTTCCAGTTGTGCCGGACCAGCAGTCGCTTGACGGGGTTGAGCAGGGCGCACAGCAGCAGCGCGATGGTGATCGGGATGGTGATCTCGGACAGGTAGCCCAGCGCCCAGTACAGCGCCGCGGCCGCGGCGACGACCACCAGGAAGCGCCATGACCAGGCCCCGGCGATGCGCATGCCGGTGGTGACGGTGTCGTCCTGCGGGCCGGTCGCGGCGTGCGGGGCCTTCGCCGTGACACCGTCCGCGGCCCGGCCCGTGGCATCCGTGGTCGCCGGGACCGCGGGCCAGGTGTCCGGGGTGCGTCGCGTGGAGTCGGCCA
Source organism: Nakamurella endophytica (assembly GCF_014646215.1). GTDB lineage: Bacteria > Actinomycetota > Actinomycetes > Mycobacteriales > Nakamurellaceae > Nakamurella > Nakamurella endophytica. The sequence goes on along the minus strand of NZ_BMNA01000001.1, from coordinate 579,285 downwards.
TGCGGGGGCCTTTCGGTGTCGGGCCGGCGTCCCCAGGCGTGGGGTCGCCGTCTGTCAGCCCCCCCGGTACCCACCGCGGCCCGGATGTACCACGGCACGGCGTCGACCCGTCACCGCGGCACCGCGCCGCGGCCCCGTCCGGGTGGCCCGCCCACCGGCGGCGCGTGCGTGACGACCTGCGGCTGCCCGGCGTGACCGCCCGCCTCGCCGCGCGGCGGGTCCGGACCGGGTGCGGACCGGTCCCGGTCCGGGTGCGGGACGGTCCGGACCGGCCGCGCGAGCTCAGCGCGTCGGGCGGGTGCCGCGGGTGCCGCGGCGGAACATCCAGCCCCGCATGAGCAGGAACCGCACCAGGGTGGCCGCGAGGTTCGCCAGCACCAGGACCGTGAGCTGCGTGGTGCGGTCCGCGCCGGGCGCGGTGGCCCGCAGCACGGCCAGCGCGCCACTGGTGATGGCCAGCCCGAGCAGGAAGATGCCCAGGCCCTGCGCCTGGTGCCGTGCCGCTCCGGTCCGCTCCCGGACGCCGAACGTCCAGCGCCGGTTGGCGGCCGTGTTGCCCACCGCGGTGGCGGCCAGCGCCAGGACGTTGGCGGCCTGGGCGCCGACGACGGGATGCAGCAGCAGGAACAGCACGAGGTACGCCAGCGTCGACGCCACGCCGATGGCGCCGAAGCGCGCCAGCTGGCGCGTCATCCCGGGCGGCACGCCGGGCGTCGCCGGCTCCAGGGCGCCCCTACCCAGCTGTGCCGAGACCTGCGCCAGCGGCAGCGCACCGGTGGCGAGCGCCCGGCCGACCCGCCAGACACCCTTGAGGTCGGCGACGGCGGTCGCGACGATGTCGACCCGCGAGTCCGGGTCGTCGACCCAGTCCACCGGCACCTCGGCGATCCGCAGGCCGGCGCGTTCGGCCAGCACCAGCAGCTCGGTGTCGAAGAACCAGCCGTCGTCCTGCACCAGCGGCAGCAGCTGCCGGGCCACGTCCGAGCGGACCGCCTTGAACCCGCACTGGGCGTCGGTGAACCGCGCCGCCAGGGTGCGACGCAGGATCTGGTTGTAGCAGCGGGAGATGAACTCGCGCTTGGGCCCGCGCACCACGCGCGAACCGCGGGCCAGGCGCGACCCGATGGCGACGTCCGAATGGCCGGACAGCAGCGGCGCGATGAGCGGCAGCACGGCGGCCAGGTCGGTGGACAGGTCGACGTCCATGTAGGCGAGCACCGCGGCGTCGGAGTCGGTCCAGGCCGCCTTGAGGGCGCGGCCCCGGCCCTTCTGCGTCAGGTGCAGGGCCCGCACCTGGCGCAACTCGCCGGCCAGCTGATCGGCGATGGCCGCCGTGCCGTCGGTCGAGGCGTTGTCGGCCACGGTGATCCGGAAGCTGTACGGGAGCGTGCCGGACAGGTAGCGGTGCAGCCTGCGCACGGCAGGGGCCAGGTCGACCTCCTCGTTGTACACCGGGACGACGACGTCCACCGACAGCACCGGGGTGGCGAGGTCCGTGCGGTCGGCGCCGGCCGGCAGGGCGGCGGCGGGGTCGTGGGGCGCGGGGCCGGCGTCGGGCAGCAGGTCGATCGTCATGTCCACGACGGTCGGCCGCAGCGCTGTGCCGCCTCGCGGCCCGGACTGTGGCCGTGCTGTGGCTTCGGATCAGCCGGCGCGGCCGGCGGTGCCCGATCAGCCGGCGCGGCCGGCGTCCTGCCGCGCGGCCGCGGGCACCGTCGCGGCCTCCGTCGCGCCGGATGCGATGTCCGGCAACCAGACCCGGGCCTGGGTCCGACCGGGCCGGCTCTCGACGGAGACCGCGCCGCCGTGCGCGGCGATCACCGCGGCCACGATGGCCAGCCCGAGCCCCGTCGACCCCGCCGCCCTGGAGCGGGACGAGTCGCCGCGGACGAACCGGTTGAAGATCTCCGGCTGCAGCTCGGCCGGGATGCCGGGACCGTCGTCGGTGACGGTGAGCAGCACGCCGTCCGGCACGGCCCGCAGCCCGGTGACCACCGTGGTGCCGGGCGGGGTGTGCGTGCGCGCGTTGGCCAGCAGGTTGGCCAGCACCTGGTGCAGCCGCGCGCCGTCACCGACGACAGTGACCGGCTCGTCGGGCAGATCGAGCTGCCAGCGGTGGTCGGGACCGGCGACCCGGGCGTCGGAGACCCGGTCGACGACCAGCATGGTCAGGTCGACCTCCTCGCCGGCCAGCGGCCGGCCGGAGTCCAGCCGGGCCAGCAGCAAGAGGTCCTCGACGAGCGTCGTCATCCGGGCCGACTCGGACTCGACGCGGCGCAGGGCGTGCGCCACGGCACCGGGGTCGTGCTCGCCGCGGCGGGCGAGTTCGGCATACCCCCGGATCGCCGCGAGCGGCGTGCGGAGCTCGTGCGAGGCGTCGGCGACGAACTGCCGGACCCGGGTCTCCGAGGCGTGCCGGGACTCCAGCGCGCTGGAGACGTGGCCGAGCATCTGGTTCAACGCGGCGCCGACCTGGCCGATCTCGGTCCGCCGGTCGGTGTCCCGCTCCGGGACCCGCACCGACAGGTCGACCTCGCCGCGGGCCAGCTGCAGCGTCGACACCTGCCGCGCGGTCGCGGCCACCCGCTCGAGCGGGCGGACCGACCGGCGGACGATCCAGAACACGGCGCCGCCGCCGGCGAGCAGCGCGCCGCCCATCACCGCCGCCATGATGACCGCCAGTCGTACCTGGGTGTCGGAGACCTCGGACAGCGACAGGGCGCTGACCAGCGTCTCGTCACCCGCCGCCCGGGCGACGACCCGGAAGCTGCCGAAGTCGCCGAGGTCGACCGTCTGCGGGGGGGAGCCGATCCGGATCCCGACGAGCGGGGCGGCCTGCGCGGCGGTCAGCACGGAGCAGGTGCCGAAGCTCCTGCGCAGCACCGCTCCGGTCACCTCGCCGTCCTGGACGACCGCGAAGATGCTGTCGTCCGGCTGCCGGCCGTACGGGCCGGCCTGGGTGGTGCACTCCGGTGCCGGCAGGGCCGTGGCCGACGGCGACGTCCTGGGCGGTGCGCCGTCGTCGCCGGGTCCGCGCCGCTGCACGGTCGAGTTGAGCCGGGTGTCCACCTGCTGCACCAGGTACTTGCTCAGGAACACCTCGGTGACCACGCCGACGACGGCGCAGACCGCGATGATCAGGGCGACGAAGCCGGCGATCAGCTTGGTGCGCAGCGTCCACGGCCGGCGCTGCGGCGGCGGCGCGCCCTGCTCCGGACCGGTCCCGGTGACGCCGGCGGGATCCGTCGGGGCGGCCGGGTCGGGGCCTCGTCCCGCCTGGTCCCGTCCCGGGTCCGGCGGCCCGACCGGCACGACCGGCACGACCGGCACGACCGGCACCGCCCGGCGCGGCCCCCCCGCGGGATCCGCCGTGTCAGGTCGCGGGTTTGAGGACATAGCCGAAGCCGCGCATCGTGTGGATCATCGGCGGTCGGCCCGCGTCGATCTTCTTGCGCAGGTAGGAGATGTACAGCTCGACGATGTTGGCCTGGCCGCCGAAGTCGTAGTTCCACACGCGGTCCAGGATCTGCGCCTTGGACAGCACGCGCTTGGCGTTGCGCATCAGGAAGCGCAGCAGCTCGAACTCGGTGGCGGTGAGCGGGATCAGCGTGCCGCCCCGGTGCACCTCGCGGCTGTCCTCGTCCAGGCTCAGGTCGCCGACCGTCAGCAGCGAGCTGTCCGAGGTCAGCGCCACGTGCGAGCGGCGCAGCAGCGCCCGCAGCCGCAGCACCAGTTCCTCGATGGAGAACGGCTTGGTGACGTAGTCGTCGCCGCCGGCGGTGAGCCCGGCGATGCGGTCCTCGACCGCGTCCTTGGCGGTGAGGAACAGCACCGGGGTGCGCTCGAACTCGTTGCGCAGCCGGCGCAGCACCTCGAGGCCGTCCATGTCGGGGAGCATGACGTCGAGCACGACGAGGTCCGGCCGCAGCTCCCGGGCCGCGGTGACCGCCGCCGCGCCGTCCCCGGCCGTGCGCACCTCCCAGCCCTCGTAGCGCAGCGCCAGCGCGAGCAGCTCGGCCAGGGTCTGCTCGTCGTCGACGACGAGCACCTTGATCGGGCGGCCCTCCGGCCCGCGGAGCAGTTCCCGGTTCGGGTCGACCTGCGGTTGGAAGCCGGCGAAGGGCGCGCTCGTGGTCACGGGCAGATCCTGAGCGCCCGCTGTGTGCCGTGCCAAGGACCGGGCTGTGCGGAAGCTGTGCCTGGTGGGGGACCGGCCGTGCACATCGGGCGCCGTCCGCGGTCACAGCGGTGGTACAGGTGCCGCCGCCACTGTCGGCCTTGCGCTCGGCGACGTCCCGCCACCGGCGCGGCTCCGGCCACCTCGTCTCCCCTCGCGGCGGGGTGGCCGGACGCCCGCACCGGAGCCGGCGGCTGTCGCCGCGGCGCCCGTACTGCACACCGACGGTTCCCCGATCCCGGCGGCTCATCCGCCGACGGTCCGCCCCACCGAAAGGGTCCTGCACATGTCCGACCATTCGCCCGACGACCGGTCCACCGCTGCACCCGACGACCCCGGCCCCGTCTGGGGCGTCCCCCCGCGCCCGCCGGTGGCGCCCGCGGTCGGTGGCGCTGCCGTCCCCGGATCCGATCCCCCCGCCGGCGCCCCGGGAGCCGCGGGTGGGTCGGTGCCACCGGACGCGTGGCCAGGTGCCGGTGCGCCGGCGGGCTGGACGGACCCGGCGACCTCGGCGACGGGTCGGCGCCGGATGTCCGCCACCGCCAAGACCTTGACCGCCGTCGGCGTGGCCGCCGTGGTGGCCGTCGGCGGCACCGTCGCGATCTCCGCGGCGAGCGCGTCCACCGGTTCCGCGCAGACGCAGGCGGCAGGCGGGCCAGGTGGCTTCGGCGGGCCTGGTGGCGGCGGGCTCGGCGGGTACGGCTCCGCGCCCGACGGCGCCTCGGACACCGGGGCCGTCGGTCGCGGCGCGGCCGGTCGGGGCGGCGCCATGGCATTGCTGGCCGGCGCGCTGCACGGGGACGTCGTGGTGTCGTCCGGGTCCTCGACGGTCACCGAGCGGCTGCAGCGCGGTGCGGTGACCGCTGTCGGATCCGGCTCGCTGACCGTGAGGAGCACCGACGGGTACGTCTCGACGTACGCGGTGCCGAACGGGGTCGACGTCTCGGGCGTCAGCACCGGCACGTCGGTGCTGGTCCTGGGCACGGTGCAGGGCTCGACGGTGACCCTGACGGCGGTGTTCACCGCCGACGGCTCCGGGACCGGCGCAGTCGGCGGTCGCCCACTGCCGGGCGGCGAACTGCCGGGCGGCCAATTGCCCGGCAGTCGTGGCAGTGGTGGCGGTGACGGCAGCGGCGGGGCCGGCTCCGGCGGAGAGCAGGGCGGCACGGGGTCCGCGCCGGCCACCGCCTGACCCCGGCTCGCTCCGGGCGGCCCGGGTACCCACCCGGTGTCCCGGTCGTGGTGCCGGCCCGGGCCGCGGCGCTACGCGGTGGCCAGCGCGTCCAGCTGGGCGAGGTCTCCCTCCGACAGCCGGACGCCGGCCGCCGCGACGTTCTCCCGCAGGTGCGCGACGCTCGACGTGCCCGGGATGGTCAGGATCGCCGGCGAGCGCGCCAGCAGCCAGGCCAGTGCCAGCTGCATGGTCGTCAGTCCGGCCTCGCCGGCGAGAGCGCTGAACCGGTCCGCCTGGAGCGGGGCGAAGCCGCCGAGCGGAAAGAAGGGGACGAAGGCCAGGCCGTCCGCGGTGCACCGGTCGACCAGCGGGTCGTCGCCGCGGTCGACGACGTTGTAGGCGTTCTGCACGCACACCACCGGACCGAGCGACCGGGCCTCGGCCAGCGGGCCGGGGCCGACGTTGCTGACCCCGATGTGCCGGACGAGTCCCTGCTGCTGCAGGTCCAGCAGCACGGTGAACGGCTCGGCGAGCGACCCTTCGGTGAACAGGGCCCCGCCGGGGCCGGACATGCGCAGGTTCACCACGTCCATCGCCTGCACGCCGAGGTGGTCGATGTTCTCGTGGATCGCGCCGGTCAGCTCCTGCCGGGACATCGCCGGCGGCCAGCCGCCGTCCGGGGTGCGGCGGGCGCCGACCTTGGTGACGAGCACCAGGTCGTCGGGGTACGGGTGCAGCGCCTCGCGGATCAGCGCGTTGACCGTGTAGGGGCCGTAGTAGTCGCTGGTGTCGATGTGGTTGACGCCCAGCTCGACCGCCGTGCGCAGGACGGCGACGGCCTCGTCGTGGTCCCGCGGCGGTCCCATGATGTTCGGGCCGGACAGCCGCATCGCACCGTAGCCCATGCGGTTCACGGTCCGGTCGCCGAGCCGGAACGTGCCGGCGGCGGCGGCCGACCCGGTGGTGGCGTCTGCGGTCATGTCCGGACCTCCTGCAGTGTCGGGGTCGTCGCTGGTGGTCGGGTGCGGCTGCCAGGCACTGCCGGTGGCCCGCCTGCCCCGCCAGGCTAGCCGGGCGGGACGGTGGGCCGTCCGGGGCCGCTGTCGTCGCGGGCCGTCCGGCCGTGGTCCGGGTCGGCCTCCTCGCCGACCCGGAGCAGCCCCTCGCGGACCATGGCGGCGTAGCCGTCGTCGGGGAGCATCGGCAGCGCCGCGAGGCCGGCCGCGACGTGCCGGAGCGCGGCCGGGACGTCGCCGGTCCTGAAGTAGCCGTCGGCGACGTTCAGGTGCAGCGAGGGCAGCAGGGCGGCCGCGGATCCGGCCAGTCCCGCGGCCGCGGCGCCGTCGTCGTCGACGAGGGACCCCGCCGCGAGTGCGCGCAGGTCCCACTGCAGGGCCAGGCGCGGGTCGTCCTGCACGTCGGCCAACGCGTGCGCGACGGCGCACCGGCGCAGCGGGTCTCCGGCCACGCCGCCGATCCGCTGCCAGAGCCCGTCGAGCAGCCGCGCTGCAGACGCGCGGTCGCCGCGGGCGCCGATGCCGGCGGCCGCCGCGACGTCCGACAGCACCGGGTCGGGATCGTCGGCCGTCACAGGGCGACGAGCATCTTCCCGGTGTTCGCGCCTCCGAGCATGTCCAGGAACGCCTCGACCGCCCGGGGCAGGCCGCGGACGACGGTCTCGTCCGCCACGAGCCGGCCGTCGGTCAACCATCCGCCGATCTCCGCGGCGGCGCGGGCGGCGGAGGACTGGTGCTGCACCACGAGGAAACCGCGCAGCGTGACGCCCTTGCCGATGATCGCGGACAGGTTGCGTGGGGCGGCCGGCGGCTCGGTCGCGTTGTACGACGAGACGGCCCCGCAGACGGCGGCCCGGCCGAACTCCCGGAACGCGTCGATGGCCGCCTCGAGGTGGTCGCCGCCGACGTTGTCGAAGTAGACGTCGATGCCGTCCGGGGCCACCTGGCGCAGCTGGTCGCGCACCGGGGCGGCGTGGTAGTTGAAGGCGGCGTCGAACCCGTACCGCTCGACCAGCACGTCGACCTTGTGGTCGCTGCCCGCCGAGCCGATGACCTTGCCGGCGCCGCGCAGCCGGGCGATCTGGCCGGCCAGCGAACCGACCGCGCCGGCGGCGCCGGAGACGAACACGACGTCGCCGGTGCGCATGCCGGCCACCTCGACCAGGCCGGCCCAGGCAGTCAGGCCCACCATGCCGAGCGGACCCAGGTGCACCGAGTCGCGCAGCCCGGCCGGCGTCACCACCGGCCGGAACAGCCGGGCCGGCCCCTGGGCGACGTCCCGCCACCCGCGGTCGTGCAGCACGGTGGTGCCCTCCGGGAGGCGGTCGTCCCGCGACGCGACGACCCGGCCCACCGCTCCGCCGGTCATCACCTCGCCGAGTGCGTACGGCGGGGCGTAGGACCGGGCGTCGTTCATCCGGCCCCGCATGTAGGGGTCCACCGACAGGAAGGCATTGCGGACGCGGACCTCGCCGTCCGGCAGCTCGGGGACGTCCACCTCGGCGAGGTGGAAGTCCTCCGGCCGGGGGACGCCCACGGGGCGGCGGACCAGCTGCCAGCCCCGGGCGACGGCGGGCTCGGTCATGCACAGACTCCTGTCCGCTCATGGTCGAACGGTCGGTACGCGGGCGACGCCGGTGTCACGCTGCCACACGGGCGACGGCCGCCGCCCGCCGGTCCCGCTCTGGCGGGCGGGTGGCGGCCCGCGGACGGCAGCTGGAGCGGGCAGGTCGCGGGCGGCGGACGCCCGCCGCCACGCAGTGCATCCGATCCCCGCCGGCGTCCGTGACCGCGCCTCAGCCCTGCGCGACGAGGAAGAACTCCCGTCCGGCCGCCAGCGTCGGCGGCAGGGTGAAGGTGCCCCGCGCCGGCATGGACCGGCCGAAGTGCACCGCCTCCCCGTGCGAGGCCCCGCGCCCGAGCACCGCGTGGAACAGACCCTGCGCCCGCAGGACGCCGAACTCCGTGCCGCCGACCAGGTACCGCACGGTGGCGGCCACACCGGTGGTCCGGGCGCGGGCGACCCAGGCGGCGAGGTCCCGGCCCGGTGCCCGACCGAGCAGGAACCGGGAGACCAGCGACACCCACGCTCCGGGCGACCCCGCCCGGGTCAGCGCCTCCCGCGAACCGCACACCTGTGTGTAGAGGTCCGCCAGGGTGCCGCCACGGTTCAACCGCACCGTCCGCACCGATCTCTCGCCCGCGGTCGGCGGCCGCTGGAGGCAGGCCCGGTAGGCCGCGGTGACCAGGTTCGTCGTCCGCTCCGGCGCGGTCGCCAGTCGTCCGGCGATGGTCGAGGTGCGGATGGCGTTCGTGGTCAGCTGCCGGCGGTACGTCGCCAGTGCCGCCGGGTTCGGATCCCGGCGCAGGATGCCTCGGTACAACCGGTACACGACCGACGTCGCCTGGCGGTCGGACATGGCGGGGACCACGGCGGCGCCGACCCGGATGTCGATGTACGGGTGCTGCGCCGGGTCCAGCCACCGCAGGATGCCGGCAAGGGTGCCCTGGTCGATGGACACGCACCCGGCTGTCGAGGTTCCGGTGTTCACGTGCAGGAAGAACGCCGAGCCGGCGCCCGGTGTCCTGGCCAGGTTGTAGCCGATGTTGACGGCGTAGTTGTAGGCCGATCCGGAGTAGTACAGGTTCTCGCTGGCGCCCCCGGGAGAGGTGTCCCGGCGTACGTGCAGGTTGTAGGTCGGCGATGCGGGGTTCTCGTCCCACCAGTCCAGCGGATCCGTGCGGAAGTAGTCCATCCGGGTCCCGGGATCCGGGAGTCGTCCGAAGGCGACGGTCAGTGGGAAGACCCCGCCCGGGGTGAGTTCGGACCCTTCGCTGGCCCGCCCGATGCCTGCCCCGCCGACCCGGGCGGCAACCGGCCCGAAGCGCCGGGTCCAGGTGCCGTCCCCGTTCCGCTGCCACGCCGACAGCGTCGCGTACGACGAACCCGCGGCCGCCGCGTTGACGGTGACGAGTTGGGACGAGGCGGCGGGCGCCGGGCTCGGCACGGCTGCCGGGAGGGCGTGCGGACCGGCGGCGACGCGCGCCGCCGGCGTCGGGGGCAACTCGGCCGCCGCCGCCCCGGCCGGTGGCGCGACGACCGTCAGCCCGGCGGTCACCGCCAGGAGCAGCACCAGGCAGCGCAGTGTTCGACCGGTCGGACGGTGCATGGCAGGGACCTCTCTGGCCGCGGCGGACGTCCGTCCATACCAACGGCCGCCGGGTCCGGAGGCAAGGACCTGGCCGCGCGGAGGCCCGGGATTCGCCCGAGCGGGCGCGGCCGACCCCGGACGGCCACCGGCACCTGGGTGACGAAACGGGCCCACCGGACACCGGCGGTGTGTTGGGATGCCCGTCATGTTCGGGATGGTGCACGCCTGTCGGAACACGCTCGACGACGAGCTGCTGCGCACCTGGCAGGCGCATCTGTGCGGCCTGTGCCTGACGCTGCGCGACCGTTCCGGCCAGCTGTCCCGCGCCGTGACCAACACCGACGCCGTCCTGGTCTCGGTGCTCGTCGAGGCGCAGATCCCTGGGCCGGCCCGCCGCGTCACGGCGGGACCGTGTGCTCTGCGGGGCATGCAGCGCGCCGCGGTCGTCGCCCCGGACGACGCGGCCAGCCGGCTGGCCGCCACCACATCGTTGACCCTCGCCGCTGCCAAGGCGGCGGACGTCGTCGCGGAGCAGCGGCTGGGCCTGGCGGCGGCGGCTCCGTGGCGGTACCGCGCGGCGGACCGGCTCGCCGGCCCGCTGCGGCGCAAGGCGCTCGCCGACACCGACATGGCCGACGTCCTGCGCGCGGTCGACATGCTGGAGGACCTGGCCAACCAGGGCGCTGTCGAGCGGGCGGTCGAGCCCGGCGACGCCCTCGCCACGGTCACCCGATCCGCCGCCGAAGCCGCGGGCCGGGTGTTCTCCGCCGCCGCGACCGTGGCCGGTGTGCCCGCCAACGCCGAGCCTCTCGAGCAGGCCGGGCGGGCCTTCGGGGAGCTGGCCCACCTGCTCGACGCCGTCACGGACCTGGACCGCGATCGCACGGCCGGCGACTGGAACCCCGTGCTCGCCACCGGCGTCGGGCTGGATGTCGTTCGACGCCGGTGCTTCCACCTCGCCCGGCGCATCCGGGCCGAGCTCGCCCGGGTGCAGCTCGAGGACGACCGGCTGGTCCGTGCCCTGCTGGTCGACTCCGTCCACGCGGCCGTGCACCGGGCCTTTCCGGACCCTTCCGAGCGGACCGCGGCGTGCCCCGTCCGGCCGACCGACACCGCCCCGCCGGAGACGCCCGCCGACCCGGGCGCGCCCGGGACAGGCCCCGACGCCGCACCGGACACCGACCCGGACGCCGCGCCGCCTGCGGATCCCGACGCACCCGGACCGGTGACGATCCCGGGCCCCGGTGACCCCGGCTACCGCTCGCCGCGGAGCTTCGTCGCGCGCATCCTGCCCTGGATCGGGGTCTACTGCACCGGCTACGCCTGCTGCGCGTCGCACGTGAACCCGTGCACCGATCGCCGGCACGACGCGGGTTGCAGCGGCTGCAGCGGGTGCGACGACTGCAGCGGGTGCGGCGACTGCTGCAACTGCTGCGATTGCTGCGACGGGTGCGACTGCAACTGCTGAGTCGCCGACAGCCGCGGACGGGCCGCCCCGCGCCGGTGTCGGCCCGGACGTCCGGGGAACCTGCCTCGTGGCGCGCGCGCCACCGGCCGGGCGGATCCCCGGCCGGATCCCGGAGAGGAGCGGACCGATGGCGGACGACGAGTTCCACAAGGGCGACAAGGTGACGTGGAGCAGCCACGGCAGCACCGTCGAGGGCACGGTGAAGAAGGAGATCACCAAGGACACCGAGGAGGCGGGCCGCACCGTGCGGGCAGACAAGGACCATCCGCAGTACCTGGTGGAGAGCGACAAGTCGGGTCGGGACGCGGTGCACCAGCCGGGTGCGCTCGACAAGAAGTGAGTCGGCCGCGTCGTGGCAGCGACGTCTCTTGATCGACTCGAACATGTGTTCGAGCTTAGCGCGATGCCGGCGGCGACGGAAGCTCTGCCGTCGGCGCTGTCCGGGTCCGTGACGCGGACGGAGCGCCGAGACCTCGACGCCGGCGGGACACCGCGACCGCAGCGAGCCGCCGGGCACCGCCCGGGGAGCCACCGCCGCTGCTGGACCGGCTGACGACTCACCGAATCGGTCTCGTGAGGGCCGTCGTGCCGCGGGGACCGCCGCGTCAGGCCTTGCGTCGCGTGCGCAGGTAGTCGGCGACGACCTCGGCGCCCAGACCGTCCAGGTCCGGGACGACCACCCTGCCGCCGCAACGGCGGGCCAGGCGGTCCATGAAGATCGCCAGCCGCGGGTCGTCGCCGAGGACGAAGAAGCTGATCGACGCCCGCCGGGCGGACAGCCGGTCGAGCTCGGACACGGTGGCCCGCAACGTCTCCGGCTCGGGCGGGTAGTGGAACTCCGGCGTGCCGTCCGGTTCCAGGTGTGCCGTCGGCTCGCCGTCGGTGACCACCAGGACGACCGGCTCCGCGTCGGGGTGTCGCCGGAGGTGCTCGCCGGCCAGCAGCAGGGCGTGGTGCAGGTTGGTGCCCTGGACGTAGGCGCCCTCCAGTCCCACCAGTTCGGCCAGCTCGACCTTCTCCGCGTGCCGGCCGAACGTGATGAGCTGCAGCGCATCTCCGCGAAATCGGGTCGAGATGAGCTGATGCAGGGCCAGTGCCGTCCGCTTCATCGGCACCCAGCGGCCGTCCTGCACCATCGACCACGACGTGTCGACGCACAGCGCCACCACGGCCCGGGTCCGCTGCTCCGTCTCCACGACCTCCACGTCCGACACGTCGAGACGATGGGTGTCGCCGCCGGCGCGGCGCAGCTGCGCGTTGAGCAGGGTCCGCGGGACGCTCCAGGACTCGGTGTCGCCGAAGGCCCACGGGCGGGTGGCGCCCGTCGGGTCGCCGGCGGCGCCCGAGCGCCGGGTGTCGCGCTCGCCGGTCCGGGCGGCCACCCGGTCCGCCACGTCGCGCAGCGCCGACTCGCCCAGCCGCCGCAGCGCGCGGGGCGACAGCCGGAGCGACCCGTCCTCCCCGCGCTCCAGGAAACCCCGGTCCCGCAGCTGCCGCTCGAGCTCCGCGAGCTGCCGCGCGTCGATCCGCGCCTGCGGTCCCAGCTCGGCCTCCAGCGCGTCCAGGTCGATGTCGTCCAGCCGGGCACCGGGATGGGACTGGGCGAGCTGCTCGGACAACGCGTCCAGCCGGCCCAGCTGCTCGAGGGCGCGGGTGCCCTCGCCGAGTCCCATCGGGTTGTCGCCGCTGAACCGGGACGAGCCGTCCCAGTCCTCGCCCGGGCGCAGTCCGCGCAGGTGGCCGTCCAGCTGCGAGAGCGCCTGCGACAGCCGCGGATCACCGAACGCCTGCTGCGAGAGCTCCATCAGCTCGGCGCGCTGTTCGGGCGTCATCGACGCCATCATCCGTTGCGCCGCGGCCGACCGGGCGGCCAGCACATCGACGAGTTCGTCGACACCGCCGGGGTTCTCGGGGAAGAATTGGCCGTGCTGGCGCATGAACTGCGCGAACTGCTCCGGTGTGTCGGTGCCCTCGGCGTGGTCGGAGAGCAGCTGGTTGAGGTCGTCGAGCATCTCGCGGATGCGCGCGACGTCCTCCGGGGTCGCCTGCTGCATGGCCTGCTTCATGCCCGCGAAGCGCTGGTCGAGCATCTCGCGGCCGAGCAGGTCCCGGATCTGCTCGAAAGCCTGCCGGGCGTCGGACGACTGCCAGTCGTACGACCCGAGTTCCCGCACCGCGCCGCCGGTGTCGGACGGGAGCGCGTCCAGCTGCAGCTCCCGGAACCGGGCGTCGTCGGAGTCCTGCCGGGCGAGCACGTCGCGTTCGGCGTCCAGCGCCTGGGCGAGCAGCTCGCGGACCTCGCGCAGCGTCCCGTCCAGCCGGTTGTCCTTCTGCAGCCGGCGGCGCTGCTGCCACACCCGGCGGCTCAGTTCGTCGAGCCCGGTCCGGCCGGGCATGCCGCGGCGCAACAGCTCTCGCAACGCCTGCTGCGGCGAGCTGCCCTCCATCACGTCCTGGCCGATCCGGTCCAGGGCGGTGCGCAGGTCGACCGGTGGTGCCAGCGGGTCCGGGCCTCCGGTGTACGGCCCGTACGAGTAGCCGTACCGGCGCGGGCGGGACCGGCGCGGGGCCGGCGCGGGACCCCGGTCCGGGGACTCGGACTCAGCCATAGCTGACCGTGTCGGTGTCCGAGTCCGGCTCCTTGGTGATCTTCCGGGTGAGGAACAGCAGCTCCAGGGCCAGTTCCGCGGCGGCGGCCATCGGCCCCGGGTCCTCGGTGCCCGCCGCGCCGAGGCGCTGGCCGATCGCGGCCAGCTCGCGGACCTTGGGCAGGGCCTGCACCACGGCGTCCGCGGTGACCCGGTCCCCGGTGCGCAGCGGGTGCCGCGTCACCGCCTCGGCCAGCGGGCCGAGGTCGATGCCGCGCAGCCGGCCCCGTGCCGTCTCTGCCGTGGCGCGGCGCAGCAGGTGCTCGAGGACCTCGTCCTCGCGGCCCTCCTCGCCGGCCGCGAACTCGAGCTTGCCGCGGAGCACGCCGATCACCGACTCCAGATCGACAGGCCGTGCCGTCGGCCGGCTCTCGCCGGTCAGTGCCGCCCGCCGGAGCGCGGCGGCGGCGACCGTCTCCGCGGCCGCGATCGAGAACCGCGCCGAGACTCCCGAGCCCTGGTCCACCGCCGACGACTCGCGCAACAGCCGGGTGAACCGGGCGAGGACCTCGAGCAGGTGGTCGGGCACCGCGGCGGCCAGCGAGGCCTCCTGCCGGATGACCGCCACCTCGTCGTCGAGGGCGAGCGGGTAGTGCGTGCGCACCTCGGCGCCGAACCGGTCCTTGAGCGGGGTGATGATCCGGCCGCGGTTGGTGTAGTCCTCGGGGTTCGCGGACGCGACCAGCAGCAGGTCCAGCGGCAGCCGCAGGGTGTAGCCCCGCACCTGGATGTCGCGCTCCTCCATGACGTTCAGCAGCGCGACCTGGATCCGCTCGGCCAGGTCGGGCAGCTCGTTGATGGCCACGATGCCGCGGTGCGCCCGCGGTACCAGCCCGAAGTGGATGGTCTCCGGATCGCCCAGCGACCGCCCCTCGGCGACCTTGGTCGGGTCGACGTCGCCGATCAGGTCGGCGACGGCGGTGTCCGGCGTGGCGAGCTTCTCGGTGTACCGCTCGCTGCGGTGCCGCCACGCCACCGGCAGGTCGTCGCCCAGCTCCGCGGCGCGCCGCACGGACTGCGGGGTGATCGGCTCGTAGGGGTGCTCACCGAGCTCCGAGCCGGCGATGACCGGTGTCCACTCGTCGAGCAGGCCCACCAGGCCGCGGAGCAACCGGGTCTTGCCCTGGCCGCGCTCGCCGAGCAGCACCACGTCGTGCCCGGCGATCAGCGCGCGCTCGAGCTGGGGGAGCACCGTCGACTCGAAGCCGACGATGCCGGGCCAGGGATCCGTACCGGACCGCAGGGCGGCGAGGAGGTTGTCCCGCAGTTCGACCTTGACGGGACGCGACTGGTGGCCGGACGCACGGAGCGCGCCGACCGTGGTGGGGAGATCACCAGGGATCGTCTGCTGCACGCCTTCCCACGCTACGCGCGGGCTCCGGCCGCCGGTCCGGTCGTGACCACCTACGGCTGTCGGTACCGGCGCCTACGGTGGGCCCCATGTCAGCAGCGGGATCGACGCAGGACGGCTCGACGGCGGGCGGGACGGGCCGCGTCGTGGTGATCGGCTCGGGATTCGGCGGCTACTTCGCCGCCCGCCGGCTGCGCCGCCAGGGCCTGGACGTCACGGTGCTGTCCGCGACCGACGGCATGGTCTACGCGCCGCTGCTGCCGGACGTCGCGGTCGGCGCGGTCGATCCCAGGTCGGCCGTCGTCCCGCTCACCGGCACCCTCGGCCGTGCCCGGATCGTCCGGGGGCGCGCGGACGGGGTCGACCTGGACGCCCGCCAGGTGCACTACACGGGCGCCGACGGGTCGACGGCCGACCTCCCGTACGACCGCCTGCTGCTCGCCCCCGGCAGCGTCACCCGGCTGCTGGACATCCCCGGCCTCGCCGACCACGCCATCGGCCTGAAGACCGTCACCGAGGCGCTGTACCTGCGCGACCACGTCCTGGGCCGGATCGAGGCCGCGTCCGCGATGGACGATCCCGACCGCCGCCGCGCCGCGTTGACCTTCGTGGTGGTCGGCGCCGGGTACGCCGGCACCGAGCTGGTCGCCCAGATGGCCCGGATGACCGGCCAGCTGCTGCCGCTGCACCCGCGGATCCGGCCCGGCGAGCTGCGCTGGTTCCTGGTCGACGTGGCGCCGGCGGTCATGCCGGAGCTGGGCTCCCGGCTGGGCGAGGACGCGCTGCAGCTGCTCCGCCGCCGCGGGGTCGACGTGCGGTTGAAGACGTCGGTGCAGCGGGTGACGGCCGACCGGGTCACCCTGACCGACGGCACCGAGCTCGACTGCACGACGGTGGTCTGGTGCGCCGGCGTCACCGGCAACCCGCTGGTGTCCTCGCTCGGACTGCCCACCAGCAAGGGCCGGCTCGTCGTCGGGGCGGACCTGACGGTGCCCGGACATCCGGAGCTGTTCGCCATCGGCGACGCCGCCGCCGTCCCGGACCTGACCAAGGACCCGGACCGCGACGGGCACCGGCCGCTGTGCCCGCCGACCGCCCAGCACGCCATGCGCCAGGCGACCGCCGCCGCGCGGAACATCGCCGCCTCCCTGGGGAGGGGTCGCGCCCGGCCGTACCACCACCACGACCTCGGCCTGGTCGTCGACCTGGGCGGTCCCGACGCCGCCGCGACGCCGCTGGGCCTGCACCTGGCGGGCCGGACGGCCAAGGTGGTCACCCGCGGCTACCACCTCTACGCGTTGCCGACGGTCCGCCGCCGGGCCCGGGTGGCGGCCGACTGGGCCCTCGCCGGCCCGCTCCCGGACGACGTCTCGTTCGGTGCCGTGGACCGGGACGAGGCGCTGATCACCACGGCGGAGGCCGACCGTCCATGACGGTGCCGGGCGCCGCCCCGGTGCCGGTTTGACCCCGGCGCCGCCGGGGTAGTCACCACGGAGCGCCAAGGCCCGGTCCGTGTTGAACAGCAGCCCGTCCGGCCGCCAGGAGGGTGTGCATGACCGCTGTCCTGCCCCGTCCCGCGACCCGGCCCCGTCCGGTCGGCAGACCGCGTCCCGGCGTGGTGCTGCTGAACTACCTGCGCACCACGGACCCCAAGGTGCTCGGGAAGATGTACCTGGTCACCGCGTTCTTCTGGTTCGTCGTCGGTGGCTTCATGGCGCTGCTGATGCGCGCCGAACTCGCCAGGCCCGGTCTGCAGTTCCTGTCCCAGGAGCAGTACAACGAGCTGTTCACCGCGCACGGCACGATCATGTTGCTGCTGTACGCGACACCGGTGCTGTTCGGCTTCGCCAACTTCGTGCTGCCACTTCAGATCGGCGCTCCGGACGTCGCGTTCCCGCGGCTGAACTCGCTGGCGTACTGGCTGTACTTCTTCGGGGCCATCGTCACGACGTCCGGGTTCCTGACGCCGACGGGTGGCCCGCAATTCGGCTGGACCGCCTACGCGCCGCTGTCGGACAGCGTGAACTCGCCGCAGATCGGTGCGGACCTGTGGGTGATGGGCCTGGTCGTGTCCGGGCTCGGCACCATCCTCGGCGGGGTCAACATGATCACCACGGTGATCTGCCTGCGCGCCCCGGGCATGACGATGTGGCGGATGCCGATCTTCACCTGGAACATCTTCGTGACTGCGATCCTGGTGCTGCTGGCGTTCCCCGTCCTGACCGCAGCACTGCTGGGCCTGGAGGCGGACCGGCATTTCGGCGCCCACGTCTTCGACCCGGCCAACGGCGGCGCGATCCTGTGGCAGCACCTGTTCTGGTTCTTCGGCCACCCCGAGGTCTACATCGTCGCGCTGCCGTTCTTCGGCATCGTCACCGAGATCTTCCCGGTCTTCTCCCGCAAACCGGTGTTCGGCTACCGCGGGCTGGTGTTCGCCACGTTGAGCATCGCGGCGCTGTCGGTGGTGGTGTGGGCGCACCACATGTTCGTGACCGGGGCGGTGCTGCTGCCGTTCTTCAGCCTGACGACGTTCCTCATCGCCGTGCCGACCGGCCTGAAGTTCTTCAACTGGATCGGCAGCATGTGGCGCGGCCAGCTGACGTTCGAGTCACCGATGCTCTTCGCCTGCGGCTTCCTGGTCACCTTCCTGCTCGGCGGCCTGACCGGGATCATCCTGGCGGCACCGTCGCTGGACTTCCACGTCTCGGACACCTACTTCGTGGTGGCGCACTTCCACTACGTGCTGTTCGGCACGATCGTGTTCGCCACCTATGCCGGCATCTACTTCTGGTTCCCCAAGATGACCGGCCGGTTCCTGGACGAGCGACTGGGCAAACTGCACTTCTGGACCACCTTCGCGGGGTTCCACCTGACGTTCCTGGTGCAGCACTGGTTGGGCACGATGGGGATGCCGCGCCGCTACGCCGACTACCTGCCCAGCGACGGCTTCACCGGCTTGCACACCGTCTCGACGATCGGCGCGTTCCTGCTGGGCGCATCCACCCTGCCGTTCGTCTGGAACGTGCTGCGGTCGCTGCGCTACGGCGAGGTCACCACCGCCGACGACCCGTGGGGCTACGGGAACTCGCTGGAGTGGGCGACCAGCTCACCGCCGCCGCGGCACAACTTCACCTCGCTGCCGCGGATCCGGTCCGAGCGCCCGGCCTTCGAGCTGCACCATCCGCAGATCATCGAACGGATGCACGCCGAGGCCTCCCCGGACCGGGACTCGCCGGGCCTGGAACAGGCCGAGTCCAGCTCTCATCTGGAGATTCCGCATCGGGGGTAGTGGGAATCGACGTCCCGGCAGTCCCGTCCCTGCACACCAGGAGGTCCACCGATGGCAGCACAGCGACAGACCGGCTCGAGCGGTCGCCGGTTGCGATGGATCCTGCTCGGCGCCGCCATCCTGATCATCGCAATCGTCGTCGTGGTCGTGCTCATCACCGCAGGCGGGAACCCGACGGACATGCCGGGAACCCGGAACTGACCGTCGCTGCGCCGTTCGGGGCGACTGTCGAGCACGTCACACGGGGCGCCGGCGCGTCACCGTCGCTGCAGGTGGGCGCCATGTGCACGGCCGCACCGGGCGGTGGGCGGCCGGGTGCGTGAACCCGGGCCGTCCGGGGTACAGAGGTGCGGCAGCTACCGTGGTCAGAACCGCGACGACCCTGGGGACCCCCCGGTCGGGCCAGGAGGCACCTACTGCCGCGT
Source organism: Nakamurella endophytica (assembly GCF_014646215.1). Taxonomy (GTDB): domain Bacteria; phylum Actinomycetota; class Actinomycetes; order Mycobacteriales; family Nakamurellaceae; genus Nakamurella; species Nakamurella endophytica. The sequence continues at coordinate 560,585 of NZ_BMNA01000001.1, read as the reverse complement.
GTCGCGTCGACGTGCCGCCGCAGCCGGGACAGACAGGATGGGCATGGCCGGTAACTCGATCCATCGCTACACGAACACGTCCGTGCTGGCCGTCTGTGCCATCGACGCCCCGCGGGTGGTGACCTCCGCGGAGATGGACGAGCGGCTGGCGCCGGTGTACCAGCGCGTCGGCCTGCGGCCCGGCATGCTCGGCGGGCTGGCCGGCATCCACGAGCGCCGCTGGTGGAACCGCGGGACGTCGTTCGTCGACGGCGCGGCCATGGCCGGCGCCAAGGCGATCGCCGAGGCCGGCGTGCATCCCAGCCAGATCGGCCTGATGATCAACACCTCGGTCAGCCGGCAGTATCTGGAGCCCAGCACCGCCGTCGCGGTGCACCACGCGCTCGGTCTGCCCAGCTCCTGCCAGAACTTCGACGTCACCAACGCTTGCCTGGGCTTCGTCAACGGCATGCAGCTGGCGGCCGCGATGCTGGAGAGCGGCCAGATCGAGTACGCGCTGGTCGTCAACGGCGAGGACGCGCAGCCGATCCACGAGGCGACCATCCGGCGGTTGCACGAGAGCACGGGCAACGCCAAGGAGGTCTTCGAGCAGTTCGCGTCGCTGACCCTGGGCTCCGGAGCGGCCGCGATGGTGCTGGGTCGCGCCGATGCGCACCCGGAGGGCCACCGGTACCTGGGCGGGGCGACCCGCGCGGGCAGCGAGCACCACGAGCTCTGTGTCGGGACCATGGAGCACATGAGCACGGACAGCACCGGCCTGATGAAGGCCGGGCTGGAGCTCACCCTGCAGCTGTGGGACGAGTCCGCGGCCGACTGGGGATGGGACCAGGGCATGCAGCGGTACGTCATGCACCAGGTCAGCACGGTGCACACCCGTGCCATCTCGCAGGCGCTGCAGCTGCCGGCCGACCGGGTGCCGCTGGTCTTCCCGACGCGCGGCAACCTCGGCCCGGCGGCCATCCCGTTCGCCCTGTCCACCGTCGCGGACGAGCTGGAGGCCGGGGACCGGGTGCTGCTGATGGGTGTGGGGTCGGGCCTCAACGTGTCGTTCTCCGAGATCGTCTGGTGATCCGCCGCCGCGGGGGCGCGCCGGTGACGCCGGCCGGGCCCAGGGCGGCGGCAGTGCCGCCCGCGGGGGTGCCCGGGCTGGATCCGCGATGGTCGCGGCTGGTGACCGTCCAGGACGCCGACGGCGTGGACCGTGCGTTCCACGTGTTGGACTCGGCGGTCGGGCCGGACGGCGCCGCCGTCGACGCGGCCGCCCCTCGCGCCGCCACCACGGGCGGCACGCTGCTGTGCGTCCACGGCAACCCGACCTGGAGCTACCTGTGGCGCCGGCTCGTGGCCGCGGCACCGCCGGGATGGCGCGTCGTGGCCCCCGACCAGCTGGGCATGGGGTTCTCCGAGCGCCCCGGGCAGCCCCGCGACCTGGCCCGGCGGATCGACGACCTCGGCCGGCTGACCGACGCCCTCGGGATCACCGGGCCTGTCGTCACCGTCGGGCACGACTGGGGTGGGGTCGTCTCGCTCGGCTGGGCGGTGCGGCACCCCGACCAGCTGGTCTCCGTGGTGCTCTGCAACACCGCCGTCCACCAGCCCGAGACCTCGCCGGGACCGGTGTTGATCCGGCTGGCGCACCGCCGGTGGGTCAACGAGCTGACGTGCCGCCGGACGCCGTTGTTCGTCCGCGCGGCGACCTCCGTGAACGTGCCCCGGCCGCCGAAGGACATCCGTGACGCCTACGCCGAGCCCTACCGCGCCGCGACCCGGCGGGCGGCGGTCTCCGACTTCGTCGCCGACATCCCCTTCGCCGCTGGGCACCCGAGCCGCCCGGCCGTCGACGCCGTCGCAGAGGGCATCCGGCACCTCGACGTGCCCGCGTTGCTGCTGTGGGGACCGCGGGACCCGGTTTTCCTCGAGGAGCACCTGGCCGACCTGCGCGCTCGCCTGCCGCACGCCCGGCTGCACCGCTTCGAGCGCGCCGGCCACCTGCTGCCGGAGGACGCCCCCGGGTACGTGACGGCCGTGACGCGCTGGGTGGCCGAACTCGACGTGCCCGGGACACCCGGTCCGTCCGGGGCCGCCCCCGAGGTGGCCGACGGGGCCGCCGCGGAGATGCCCGACGGGGGAGCCGCCGGCACCGCGGACACCGCTCCGGCGACCAGGACCGCGGACATCGCCGTGGCAACCGATGCCGCACCGTCCACGGCCGCCGATGCCGCCGCTGACCCCGCCACCGGCCGCCCGTCGCTGCTGGACGCGGTCCGCGCCCGCGCCGGCGACGACACCGCCGCCGTCGTCGAGATCGGCCGCGGCACGGTCTCCTGGCGGGAGCTGCACCGCCGCATCCGGGACGCCGCCGCGGTGCTCCGCCGCGCCGGCGTCGGGCCGGGGCGGCGGGTCGCGCTGCTGGTGCCGCCGTCGGTGGACCTGGTGGTGGCGGTCTACGCGGTGTGGTGGGTCGGCGGGTCCGTGGTGCTCGCCGACCGCGGGCTCGGGCTGGCGGGCATCCGCCGGGCGCTGCGCAGCACCGCGGCCGACCACGTCCTCGGCGGCCGGACCGCGCTCGTCGCCGCCCGCGCCCTCGGCCTGCCGGGTCGACGCATCCACGTCGAGGATCTGTCCGGCGCCACGTCCGCCACCGGTGACGGCGCGCCCGACCGTGAGGTCGACGATCCGGACCTTGAGGCGGCGGTGCTGTTCACGTCCGGCGCCACCGGCCCGGCCAAGGGTGTCCGGTACCGGCACCGGCAGTTGCGGGCGCAGCTGGAGCTGGTGCGCCGGGTCTTCGACGTCCGGCCCGGGGACGCCATGGTCGCCGCCTTCGCCCCCTTCGCGCTCTACGGGCCGGCTCTCGGCGTGCCGTCGGCGGTCCCGCGGATCGACGTCACCGCACCTGCGACGCTCACCGCACCCCTGCTGGCCGAGGCGGTGCGCGCCGTCGACGCCACCACCGTCTTCGCGGCGCCCGCGGCCCTGCGGACCGTGCTGGCGACCGCGGACGGGCTCACCGCGGCGGAGCGGGTGGCGCTCGCCGGGGTCCGGGTGCTGACCAGCGCCGGGGCGCCGGTCCCCGCCGTGCTGCTGCGCCGGCTGCAGGCGCTGCTGCCCGACGCCACGCTGCACACGCCCTACGGGATGACCGAGGCGCTGCCCGTCGCGGACATCGACCTGGCCGGGATCGAGGCCGCCGGCCCCGGTGACGGCGTCTGCGTCGGCCGGCCGGTGCCCGGCGTCCGCGTGCAGGTCAGCCCGCTCGGTCCGGACGGTCGGCCCACCGCGGGGCTCACCGACCGGCCGGGCGTGGTAGGCGAGCTGTGCGTGCAGGCCGAGCACGTCCGGGACGGCTACGACGCGCTGTGGCTCGCCGACCGGGACGGCTGGGCGGCGCCCGGCTGGCACCGCACCGGCGACGTCGGCGTGCTGGACGCCGACGGCCGGATCTGGGTGCAGGGCCGGACCGCCCACGTCATCGCGACCGAGACCGGTCCGGTCACCCCGGTCGGCATCGAGCAGCGCATCACCGGTGCGGTGTCCGGCGCCGGCGGCCCGGCGGACGTCGCCGTCGTCGGCGTCGGACCGGCCGGGGTGCAGCAGGTCGTCGCCGTGGTCGCCGGCGGCCGCCGCGGGGCCGGCCCCTTGCCGGACCCGGATCTGGTGGCCGCCGTCCGTGCGGCCGCCGGGCGCCCGCTCGCCGCCGTGCTGCGCCGGCCGGCGCTGCCGGTCGACATCCGGCACCAGTCGAAGATCGACCGGGTCGCCGTCGCGTCCTGGGCCGGCCGGGTGCTCGCCGGCGGATGAGGATCCTGCTGACCGGCGGGACCGGCCTGCTCGGCGGCGCCACCGCCCGGGCCCTGCTGGACCGTGGCGACGAGGTGACGGTGCTGCAGCGCCGGCCGGCCGGCCTGGGATGCCGGGAGGTGCTGGCCGACGTGACCGACCGGGATGCCGTGGCCCGGGCGGCGGCCGGCCAGGACGCCGTCCTGCACCTCGCGGCCAAGGTCGGCATCCAGGGCACGTGGCGCGAGTTCGCCGCCGCCAACATCGGCGGCACCCAGGCGGTCGTCCGGGGCTGCCGCGCCGGCGGCGTGGGCCGGCTGGTGCACGTGTCGTCGCCCTCCGTCGCCCACGCCGGGGACCCGCTGGTGGGTGCGGGTGCGCAGCCCGCGGACCCGGAGGGCGCCCGCGGCGACTACTCGCGGTCCAAGGCGGTCGCCGAGCAGGTCGCACTGGCGGCCGACGCGCCGGACCTGGCCGTGCTCGCCGTCCGGCCGCACCTGGTGTGGGGTGCGGGGGACCGGCAGCTGGTCGCCAAGATCGTCGACCGGGCGCGCCGCGGCCGGCTGCCGCTCGTCGGCACCGGCGCGGCCCTGATCGACAGCACGTACCTGGACAACGCCGTCGACGCCCTGGTCGCCGCGGTGGACGTCTGCGGCGCCGCGCACGGCGAGGCGCTGGTGGTCTCCAACGGCGAACCGCGGCCGGTCGGCGAGCTGCTGCAGCGGATCTGCCAGGCGCACGGCGTGCCCGGGCCGCGCGGGCGGGTGCCCCTGCCGGTCGCGGTGGCGGCCGGTGCCGTCGCCGAGCAGGTGTTCCGCCGGCTGCGCCCGGCGAGCGATCCGCCCATGTCGCGGTTCCTGGCCGAGCAGCTCGGCACCGCGCATTGGTTCGACCAGCGCCGCACCCGCGAGGTCTTGCGCTGGGTGCCGCGTATCCCGCTCGAGCAGGGTTTCGCGGCGCTCGCCGCCCACGCCGCAGGAGCCGGGACATGACGACGCACCGCCTCGACGCCCGCGCGGACACCGTCGTCGACGTGTTCGCCGCCGCCCGGCCAGCCGTGCTGACCGTCGACCCGGGTGACACGGTGGTGGTGCGGTCGCTGGACGCCTCGGGGTCGCTGCGGCCGCACGGGACGCCGGGGGAGCGGGTGCCGACGCTGCTGCCGCAGAGCGCCGGACACTGCCTGACCGGACCGATCGCCGTCCGCGGTGCCCGCCCGGGCGACGTGCTGGCCGTCCGGTTCGACGCGGTCGACCCGGACGACTGGGGCTGGACGGTGGCCGGTGCGCGCGACACGTGGCTGAACCGCCGCCTGCGGCTGACGCCGGGTGAACCGGCCTGGCTGCGGTGGACGCTGGACTGGGATCCGGCCACCCGCACGGGCACCGGCACCGACCAGTTCGGGCACCGGGTGCGGCTGGCCCCGTTCCTCGGCGTGGTCGGTATGCCGCCGGAGCCGGACGGCGAGCACTCCACGATCCCGCCGCGGCCGGTCGGCGGCGGCAACATCGACTGCCGCAGCCTGGTCGCCGGGTCGACGCTCCACCTGCCGGTCACCGTCGCCGGCGGGCTGTTGTGCCTGGGTGACGGCCACGCCGCGCAGGGCGACGGCGAGGTCAGCGGGACGGCGATCGAGTGCGGGATGACCAGCACCGTCACCCTGGACCTGGTGGCCGACCCGCCGGTGTCCGGCATCTACGCGCAGACGCCGGAGGGTCGGCTGACGTTCGGCTTCGACGCCTCCCTCGACGAGGCGGCGGCGCAGGCGCTGGACGCGATGGTCGACTGGCTGGCCCGGCTGCACGGCCTCGGCCGGGCGGAGGCGCTCGCGCTGGCCAGTGCGGTGGTCGACCTCCGGGTGACCCAGGTGGCGAACCGGACCTGGGGCGTGCACGCCCTGCTGCGGCCCGACGCCGTGCGCTGACCTCCGCATCGGGTTCGTCGGTCCGCCGCTATGGGGGTCGCCCGCGCAGTCACGGGAGATCGCGCCCGCCGCTACCGGGAGTCGGCCGAGCGGTCGGCCGGCGTCGGTCGGGGTCAGCCGGCCGCGGCCGGCGCGGGCGCCGAGCCGCGGGAGCTCCGCTCCTGGCCCGGACCCGCGGCGAGCGCCTCGACCTGCGACACGGTGAGCGGCCGGCCGAGGTGGAACCCCTGGGCCGACTCGCACCTCATGGCGCGGAGCGCGGCCACCTGATCGGGCGTCTCCACTCCCTCGGCGACCACCGGCAGGTCGAAGGCGTGCGCCGCGGTGATCATCAGCTCGAGCAGCGCCCTGGACGACCGGGTCCCGGTGTCCAGGAAGCTGCGGTCGATCTTCAGGGTGTCGACCGGCAGGTCGCGCAGCGAGGCCAGCGAGTGGTAGCCGGTGCCGAAGTCGTCGAGGGTGACCGCGACGCCCAGCTCGCGCAGCTGTCGCAGGTGGTGCGGCGCCCGCAGGTCCTCGATGACCACCGTCTCGGTGATCTCCAGCGCCAGCTGTGCCGGTGACAGGCCGGATCGGGCGAGCGCGGACCGGACGTCGTCGACGATGCGGGGGTCCGAGACGTGCCGCCCCGACACGTTGACCGACACCGTCCGGTCGTGGTGCCCCCAGGCGGCCATCTGCGCCGTCGCCCGGTGCAGCACCCAGGCGTCCAGCTCGCAGATCAGCGACGACTCCTCCGCGACGGGGATGAACTCCAGCGGCGGGACGAGCCCGTGGCCAGGGCGCTGCCAGCGCACCAGCGCCTCGTAGCCCTGCACGGCGCCCGAGGACAGGTCGACGACCGGTTGGTAGTGCAGCACCAGCTCGTCGGCGTCGATGGCGTGGCGCAGGTCGCGCTCGAGGTCGGCGCGGAGGTCCAGCTCGGTGCGCAGGGCGTCGTCGAACACCTCGACCCGGCCGCGGCCGGCGCGCTTGGCGCGGTACGCCGCGGTGTCGGCCTCGTGCAGCAGCCGGTCGGGGTCGGTGGACCCGTCCTGCCCGATCGCGACACCGATGCTCACCCCGACGGCGGCCTGCACCGCACCGGACAGCTGCACCGGCTCGCCGACCGTCCGGACCAGCCGGTGGGCCAGCTGCACGGCGTCGGCCTCGCGCGGCAGGCTTTCCAACAGCACGACGAACTCGTCGCCGCCCAGCCGGGCCACCAGGTCACCCACCCGGACGGCGCGGCGCAGCCGGTCCGCCACCGCCCGCAGGACCTCGTCGCCGGCCCGGTGGCCGAGCGAGTCGTTGACGGCCTTGAAGCCGTCCAGGTCCAGGAACAGCAGTCCGAGCAGGTCACCGGTCCGCTGCGCCCGGCCCAGCGCCGCCTCGATCCCGGCCATCGCCTGGGCCCGGTTGGGCAGGTGGGTGAGGAAGTCGTGGGCCGCCTGGAACGCCAGGTCGCCCTGCAGCCGGTCGCGTTCCCGGTGCGCGGCGACGACCTGCCGCACGGCCAGCCGCATCCGGGCCACCACGAGCAGGAACAGCAGCACCCAGCCGACGGCGATGGCGGCCGCATCGATCCCGGATCCGGTCCACCACTGCGCCAGCAGCACCCCCGGCGCCACCAGGCCCGCGGCGAGCAGGGCCACCAGGCGCCGGCGGCTGAACGGCCGCCGGGGCTCGACGGACCGCTCCGCCAGCCGCGCCGCGGACGGGTGCAGCGCCGCTGCCCCCCAGGCCACGTACGACAACAGCCAGAGCAGCTCCGGTACCGACGTGGCCGTCGACGTCCACAGACCCAGCGCCGTCGTGGTGGTGTCGGCCGCGACGAGCAGGACGGCCCCGGCGAACAGCAGCCGGAACGCCGGCGTCCGCCCACCCGGAGTGGTCAGCAACCGGATGAGCACGGCGAGCAGCACGATGTCGCCGACCGGGTACGCGACGCCGACGACCGCCGCCAGCGGTGCGGACGACGACTGCGCGAGGGTCGGGCGGGCGAGCACCACCCACGACAGCAGTCCCAGCCCGGCGGTGAGGATGGCGCTGTCCAGCAGCCCGGCGGTGTCGCGGTCCGCCAGCCGGCTCCGGACCAGCCGCCACAGCCCGACGGTGAGGACCGGGTAGGCGGCGAGGTAGCACGCGTCGGCCCACGTCGGGTAGGCGTCCAGATGTGCGACGTCCTGGAACCAGCTGCTCAGCGTGTCGCCCAGCACCCACAGCAGGAGCCCGAGCTGCAGCGCGCGCCAGGTCGGCCGGGCCGCGCGGGGCTGGCGGGACAGCCCGACGGTGACCGCGGCCAGGCACGAGAGACCGACGGCCAGGTAGACGGCGTCCTGGGGGAGGCCGTCCGGGACGGCGGCGTAGCCGGCGGCCACCACCACGCCCGCGGCGCCGTAGAGCATGGCGGCGCGGGGACGGGCGGGCGACACGGTGGCCACCCCCTGTATATCGGTCGCTGCTGACTGTGACGACCGCACCCTAACCGATCGGTGGCGCTCCGGGAGGCGGATCGACCCCCAATCGGCTGCGGACCACCCGGTACTGGTCGCGGTCCAGCCACGACGGGTTGGACATGAACGGCTGGCGCAGGACTTCGACGCCCTCCAGGCCCGGGAGGACCGCCAGCTCGGCGGCCGGCAGCGGCTCGGGCAACAGGTGGAGCGCCAGCCGGGCGGTCAGCGTCCGACTGCCCGGCGTGGCCGCGGCCGGTCCCTGCACGGTGCCCAGGCCCCAGAAGCCGCGCGCCCACGGCCGTCCCGGACCGCTGACCCACAGCAGCGCGGGCTGGGCCGCCGCCATCAACGCGCTGCGGTAGTTGTCGGCCACGCACCACGAGGTGACCGGGCCGCCCGCGGACAGCAGCGCGGCCAGGTCCGTCACCGCGGGATTGCACGTGAGCACCCAGGCGCCGAGGGTCCGCAGGTCGACGCGCGGCACCGCACCTCCACCGTGACGAGTGTGAGAAGGCTGTGCCCCCAGTAGGATTCGAACCTACGACACACGGTTTAGGAAACCGATGCTCTATCCCCTGAGCTATGGAGGCGGGGCGCCGGCAGGGGACTGGTGTCGCCCTGGCGGACGGCATCAGGGTACCGGCCCACGGAGGGGACGACGGCGAGCCGGCGGCCGCGCAGGCCGTCGCCGCGGTCCCGGTCGTCCCGCCGGCTCTTGGCCAGGCGCAGCTCGTGGTCCGCCCGGGCCAGCAGGGTGCCGGGGGTGTCGCCGGCGCGGGCGTGCGCCGAGCCCCAGGTGAGCGTGACCGGGACGCCGGCCACGGACCCGCCGGCCCAGCGACGGAGCCGGCTCTCCACGGCCTCGACGTCCGCGGCCCCCGGCGCCTGCACCAGCACCACGAACTCGTCGCCGCCCCACCGGCAGATCAGGTCCTGCGGCCGGGTGTGCTGCCGCAACCACTGCGCCACCTGCGCCAGGCAGCGGTCCCCGGCCAGGTGCCCGTGGACGTCGTTGATCGCCTTGAAGTGGTCGACGTCCGCCAGCAGCAGCGCCGTGGGCTGGTCCGGACCGGCCGGGCCCAGGATCCGGCCGAGCCGGTCGTCGAGCACGCGGCGGTTGACCAGCCCGGTGAGCGGGTCGGTGACGGCCTGGGTGCGCAGCGCCTCCCGGGTGCGGACCCACTCGGTCACCTCCAGGTGCCGCACCACCGTCCGGTCCCGTCCGCCGGCGTCGTCGGGCAGCCGCCGGATCTCCGCGCGCCACCAGCGGTCCCCGGTCGGGTCCGGGTAGTCGACCTCGGCGGACGGGCGGGCGCCGCCGAGGACGCCCACCAGCGCGGTGTGCAGGCGTCCGGCAGAGGGGTCACCACCCCGGGCGGCGCGGTCGCACACCTCGAGGTAGGAGGCGCCGGCCCGGCATCCGCCCGCGTCGAGCGTCCAGGACCGGTTCGCCGCCAGCACCCGGCCGCCGCGGTCCAGCACGGCGACCCGGTCCGGCAGGGCGTCCATCGCGGCGGACCACGGGTCCGCGCGCCCGCGGGTGCGGCGGCGCCCGGGCCGGTCCACCGTGCCCCGGTCGTCTGCCATCGCCCGTCCCTCCGGTGGTCCCGGCGGTCCGCCCGTCGGTCGATCCCGCGTTCCGGCGCGGCGCCGGGACCGCGTCGCGGCCCGAACGATGATCATGCAGTCACAGATCGGAGTGGTGGCGACGCGCCGCGTGACATCTGTTCGCCCGATCCGCGGCCGTGGCCCCGCGCGGCAGCGTGACGGCGGACCGGCCGTCGGGCGTCCGGACGGTGTGCGAGGGTGGCGCCATGCCGCAGCGCGCCGTCCGGGCGATCCTGTTCGACCTCGACGGAACCATGGTCGACTCGACCGCCAGCGTGGAGCGCAACTGGCGCCGACTGTCCGAGCGGGTGGGCATCGGGTGGGACGTCATCGGGCCGTGGATCCACGGCATCCCGGTCCGGCAGGTGCTGGCCCGGCTCGCGCCGGACATGTCGCCGGAGGAGATCGAGGAGCACCACCAGTTCATGGTGGAGGCGGAGTCGACCGACACCGGCGACGTGGTCCCGCTGCCCGGTGCGCTGCGGGCGCTCGACCAGCTGCCGACGAGCAGGTGGGCGATCGTGACCAGCGGCGGTCGCCGGCTGGCCACCGCGCGGATGCGTGCCGCCGGGCTGCCGCAGCCCCGCCACCTGGTGACCGCCGACGACGTCGACACCGGCAAGCCGGCGCCGGATCCGTACCTGGCCGGCGCCCGGGCCGTCGGCCAGCCCCCGCAGTCCTGCCTGGCCTTCGAGGACGCGCCGGCCGGCATCGCATCGGCGCAGGCCGCGGGCGTTCCGGTGGTCGGCATCCGGACCACGCACCGCGACCTGGACCAGCCGAGCGTGGGCAGTCTGGCCGAGGTCGAGTTCTCGGCGGACCGGATGGGCGTGGTGGTGACCTGGTGACCGGTCCCGGGTGCGGGTGAGCCGGATGCGCGTGGAGCTCCGGCAGGGCGACATCACCGCGGTCGCCGTGGACGCCGTCGTCAACGCGGCCAACTCGCGGCTGCTCGGCGGCGGCGGGGTGGACGGCGCCATCCACCGCGCCGGCGGCCCGGACATCCTGCGGGAGTGCCGCGCGCTGCGGGCCACGCCGGAGTACCGGGACGGGCTCCCCGCCGGGCAGGCCGTCGCCACCACGGCCGGCCGGCTGCCGGCGCGCTGGGTGATCCACACGGTCGGACCGGTGCACTCCCGGCGGGAGGACCGGTCGGCCGTCCTGCGCTCCTGCTACACCGAGAGCCTGCGGGTCGCGGACGGGCTGGGCGCCGGGTCGGTGGCCTTCCCGTTGATCTCCGCGGGCCTGTACCGCTGGCCCAAGCCGGACGCCGTCGCACAGGCGCTCGCGGCACTGCACGCCGCCGACACGTCGGTCGAGCAGGTCGTGCTGGTGCTGTTCGACGCCGCCACGCTGGAGCTGGCCCGCGAGGTCGCGGCGGGCCGTCAGCCGGGCAGCCCGCCCGCCTCGTTGCCGGCGCCGAGCGTCCAGACCAGCATCACCGACGGCTCGTCCTCGGGGCGGCCGCCGGCCGATCGGTAGGTGGCCTGCGCCGCCGCGTTGTCCGGCTCCGTGAGCACCCAGGCCTCGCTGCAGCCGCGCCGCCGGACCACGTCGACGAACCGCTCGGTCAGCGCGCGGCCCACGCCCTGCCGCCGCGCCCCGGCTGCCACGTCCAGGCTGTAGAGCAGGGCCGTCACCTCGCCGTCCGGGTGCAGCAGCTCCTGGCCGTAGACCCAGCCGACCGGCCGGCCGTCGATCTCGGCGACCAGCAGGTGGACGTCGTCGCGGGCCAGGAACCGGGACGGGTCCAGCCGCCCGCGGAGGTCGAAGAGCCGGCAGACCTCCGTCGCGGCCGCCGCGTCGTCGGGTCCGAGCCTGCGTACCTGCATGGGATCAGCATGACGGTCAGTCGTCGACGCCGCGCGCCACCAGGGCCTCGCCGACGTGGTCGGCCGTCCGCAACGCGCGCACCACGGCCGGTGCCGCCACCGCGGTCAGCGACCAGCCGGCGCCCCGGGCGGTGCGGGCCTCCTGCACCTCGCGGACGATGCCGCTGAGCACCGGCACCAGCCGGATGGTGAGGGCCAGCAGCAGCGCGACGCGGTCCCCGTCGACCCCGAACCGGCGCAGCGGCCGCAGGAGCCGGTGCAGCACGTCGAGCAGGGCGGTGACCCGGGTGGTCAGGGTCAGCAACGCGGCCAGCGCCACGGTCAGCACCAGGCCGCCGGTGACCCACAGCGCCTGCTGCCATCCGGCGAGCAGGAGCTGCGCCGCCGCCACCACCACGACCAGCCAGCGCAGCGGGCGCAGCTGCGTCCAGGCGACGCCGGGCGGGATCCGGGCGAGCGCGTAGAGCAGCACCTCGACCAGGGCGGCCAGGCCCAGCTGCCACGGCCGGCGCAGCACCACGAGCAGGACCGTGCCCGCCAGCAGGCCGACCAGCTTCGCCCCCGCGGGCAGCCGGTGCAGCACGGAGGTGCCGGGCCGGTACAGGCCGAGGGCGGTCACGGGATCGCCGGTCCCGCCGGGTCGGCGAGCACCCGGTCGTAGGCCGCGAGCGCCGTCGCCGGATCGGCGTCCGCCACCACCCGCCCCCCGTCCACCACGACCACCCGGTCGAAGCCGGACAGCAGGTGCAGGTGATGGGTGACCAGGACGACCTGCTGCGGCAGCTCGGCGAGCAGCGCGGCGACCCGGCGGGCGTTCCGGGCGTCGAGCAGCGTGGTCGGCTCGTCCGCGACGAGCACGTCGGGGTCGGTGACCAGCACCGCGGCCAGCGCCAGGAGCTGCTTCTGCCCGCCGGAGAGCTGGTGGGCCGGGTGGTCGGCGTGGCCGGCCAGGTCGAACCGGTCCAGCACCTCGGTCACCCGGCGCCGCACCTCGGGGTCCGGCAGCCGGTGCCGGCGCAGCGAGAAGGCGACGTCCTCGGCCACGGTCGGCATGACGATCTGGTTGTCCGGGTCGGTGAAGACGAACCCGACCCGGCGGCGCACGTCACGGCCCTTCCGGGCGGTCGACAGGCCGTCCACGGTGACCGTCCCGGTCGACGGCAGCACCAGCCCGTTGATCATCCGGGCCAGCGTCGACTTGCCGGAGCCGTTGCCGCCGACGACGCCGATGCGCCGCTCGGTGAGCACCAGGTCCACGCCGGCGAGCACCGTCCGCTCGCCGAACCGGTGGCCGACCCCCGTGAACCGGATCTCGGTCACCCGTCCACCCGCTCGACGACCATCGCCAGGCCCTGGCCGCCGCCGACGGCGCAGGCGGCCAGCCCCCACCGCGCGCCGGCAGGGCCGGACATGCGGTGGGCCAGCCGGACCAGCAGCAGCGCCCCGGACGCGCCCCACGGGTGACCGAGGCCGATGGCGCCGCCGTCCCGGCACACCAGCTCCGGGTCCAGGTCCAGGTCGTCGAGGGCGGCGACGGCCACCGCGGCGAACGCCTCGGTGATCTCGACCGCCCCCAGCGACGCGGTGGTCAGCCCGCGCGCCCGGGCGCGGGGGTGGGCGAGCGCGGCCCGGACGGCGGGTGCCAGGGCGGCCCCGGGCAGTGCCGGGTCCCCGCCGACGGCCGCGGCGGACACCACCCGCAGCGGACGGGGCTCGCCGGGCAGCTGCTCCGGGGGGCGGTGGCCGTCGACCACGGTGAGCAGGGCGGCGCCGTCGGACACGCCGCAGGAGTTGCCCGCGGTGCTGGTGCCGTCCGGGGTGAAGGCGGGGGGCAGCCGGGCGAGGCGGGACAGCGTCAGCCCGGTCCGGGGGCGGTCGTCCCGGGCGATGCCGGCGACGGGGACCACCTCCGCCGCGAAGACGCCGCCGCGCTGCGCGGCCGCGGCGCGGGCGTGGGACATCTCGGCGTACCGGTCGAGGCGGTCGCGGGAGTAGCCGCGGCGGCGCGCCAGGTCGTCGGCGGCCGCGCCCATGTCCGGGTCCGGGTGCCCGGGCGGGGCGAACGGCGCGCGGGTGTAGCGCTCGCCGGGAGGGCCGCCCGGCGCACCGGGCCAGTGCCGCCACGGCGCGGTGGACGCCGCCTCGACACCGCCGGCCAGCACGACGTCCGCATCGCCGGCCCGGATAAGGGCGGCGGCCTGCAGCACCGCCTCCAGCCCGGACCCGCACTGCCGGTCCACGGTGACCGCCGGGGTCCCGGGCGGCAGCCCGGCCGCCAGCGCGGCGACCCGCGCGACGTTCCCGCCGGGACCGGTGCAGTTGCCCAGCACCACCTCGTCGACGATCCGGCCGTCGAGGGCCGCGGCCGCGTCGGCGAGCAGCGGGGCGGCGAGGTCGGTGGTGGAGCAGCCGGCGAGGGCGTGCCCGGCGGTGCCGATGGGCGTCCGCCGGGCCCGGACGATCCACGGGTCGCCGCCGGGTCCCGCCGCGGTCACCGGGCGACCCGCCCGGCGGCCGGCGACCGGTGCGAGGCGCTCCCCGGACCCTCGGCGAGCAGCCCGGACAACGCGACCCGGTCCACCTTGCCGTTCGCCCGCCGCGGGATCCGGTCCAGGACGACCCAGCGCACCGGCCGGGCCTCGGCCCGCAGGCCCCGGCGGGCCGCGGTCCGGACGGCGGCCAGCCGCACCGGGTCGACCAGGCAGACGGCGGCCACCACGACCTGGCCGAGGGCGCCGTGCGGTGCTCCGGCCACCGCGGCGTCCTCGACGCCCGGCAGGCCGCGCAGCACGTCCTCGACCTCCTCGACCGGGACGGTGGCACCCCCGACGGTGACCGCGGTGTCGCCCCGCCCGGCCACCGTGACGGTGCCGTCGGGACCGACGGTGCCGCGGTCGCCGACGGTCGCCCAGCCGTCAGCCAGTCGGTGGGACCCGGTGGGCCGCCCGCCCGCCGCTGCGGGCATGCCGAGGGCCAGGTACGGCGACCGCGCCCAGAGCACGCCGTCCTGGTCCTGCACCTGGACGCCCGGGAACGGCCGGAACGGCGCGGGCGGCGTGCGGGCGGCGACGAAGGACAGCTCCGCGGCGCCGTAGTACTCGAGCACCCGCACGCCGCGGGCCGCGGCGCGGTCGGAGACGGCGTCCGGCAGGGCCGCTCCGGCGACGACGGCCCGGGACAGCCGGGGAGCGGACCCGGACAGCAGCCGGTCGAGCACGGTCGGGACGGCGTGCGCCGCGGTCGCCTCCGCCGGGCGGTCGGTCAGCCGGGCGCCCAGCCACAGGGTGTGCAGCGCGCCGAACAGGTGCAGCGTGCTGTGCAGCGGCCCGGTGAGCAGGACGGTGTCGGTCGCGGTCAGCCCGGCCAGCGCGGCCAGCGCCGGGAACGAGTCCGTCCACGACGCCAGCGTCCGGGCCACCGTCCTCGGCCGCCCGGTGCTGCCCGAGGTGCCGGCCATCAGCCAGGTCCCGGCCGGCAGCGGCCCGACCGCGGGAGCGGGTCCGGCCGGGTCGGCGACCAGCACGGGCACCGCCTCGGCGGTGGCGGCGAGGATGCCGGCGAGCAGCTCCGGGACGTCACAGCCGGACAGGTCCACCGGACGCGGCGGGGGAGCATCGCGCCACCGCGCCCGCTGCCGGTCCGCGGCAACGGCGAGGTCGGTGTAGCGCAGGGTGCGGCCTCGCCAGGTCAGCGCCGGTGCGTCGGCCGGCCCGCGGGCCAGCACGCCGATCCGCGCGGCCGTTGCCGATGGCGGCGGCGCGGCGGACGGGCGGGGGTGCCGGGCCGGCGTGGTCAGACCGGCGCTCCGGTCCGTCCGGTGGCGGGGGTGCGGGGAGCGAGCAGCCCGGGATAGGCCCGGTGCACCTGCCGGCACACGGCGGCCGCGACCACCGCCTTGACGGCGTCGCCGGGCAGGAACTTGCCGGCGTCGACGACCGCGGTCCACAGCGGCAGGTGCGCCCGCACCGCCGTCCACGGCACGCCGATCGCGTAGATGACCACGATGCCGCCGACCACCTGCACCACGATGCCCAGCCACAGCGGCCGGCGGGGCAGCAGGCGGCGGGACAGCAGGCCGATCACCACGACGCCCGGCAGCCAGCCGACCAGGTAGCCGGCGGAGACGCCGGCCAGCACGCCGATGCCGCCGCGGCCGCCGGCCAGCAGCGGCAGCCCGGCCAGGACGAGGGCGTCGAAGACCAGCACGGCGAGCAGGCCCCTGCGGGCGCCGAGCAGGCCGCCGGCGAGCATCACGCCCAGGGTCTGCAGGGTGATCGGGACGGCCGTGGTGCCGAGCGTCACGGTGCCCGGCAGGCCCAGTGCGGCCAGCAGGGCGGCGAAGACGGCGACCTGCGCGAGGTCCCGCGCGGTGGTGCGGCGGTCGGCCACGGCGTTCCTCTCGGTCGGCGGCGACCTGACTCTAGGACGCCGCCGGGGGTGGCGAGAACCGCGGCCGGCGGCCGGGGCAGAGTGGCCCGGTGCGGGATGCGGGCGAGCGCGACGAGTGGACCCTGCCGTCGTCGGCCGGTGGCGAGCTCTCGGTCACCGTCCACCGTGCGGCGGGCGAAGCTGCCGGGGCGGCGTCGGTGGCCGTGCTGGTGCACGGGTTCGGCTCGTCCGCCGAGACCAACTGGGTGCGCTCGGGCTGGGTGCGCCGGTTGTCGGCCGCCGGCGTGACGGCGGTGACGCTGGACCTGCCCGGCCACGGGCGGTCCGCCGCGCCGCACGACGCCGGGGCCTACCGGTTGCCGGGGTTGGTCGGTGACGTGTCCCGGGTGGTCGCCGCGGTGCCGGACCGGGTGCCGGGCGTCCGGTGGGTCGACCTGGTCGGCTACTCGCTGGGTGCCCGGCTGTCGGCGCACGTGGCCGCGGCGATTGCGGCCGGCGCCGGGGTGGCCGTGCGGCGGGTGGTGCTGGGCGGCTACGCCGGTGGCCCGTTGATGGTCGACGTCGACCCGGCGCACCTGCGGGAGCTGCTGACCGGCGACCCGCGGCGCGCCGAGGACGCCTGGGACCTCGCGGCGGACGCGGTGGGCACGCTGGGGACGGCAGGCACGGTGGGCACGATGGGCATGGTGGGCGCTGCGCACCCGGCGGTCCGCCGGCTCGCCGGCATCGCCCGTGCGCTGCCGGGCAGCGATGCCCACGCCCTGCTCGCCCTGGTCGAGGGGTTGGTCGGGGAGGGTCTGATCCGGCAGGACGCGCCCGTCGTGCCGCAGCCGTGCTTGCTGGTCACCGGGGCGGACGATCCGGTGGCGCCGGGCGTCCGGCGCTGGGCGCAGCAGCTCCCCGCCGCCCGGTTGCTCGTGGTGCCCGGCCGGGACCACATCTCCGTCGTTCCCGCCGCCCTGTTCCGGTCGACAGCCATCGACTTCCTGACCGGCGCCGAACCAACGGGTGACGACGCCGGGTGGTCGGGTCCGGCAGGCAGCGTCGAGCAGGAGCCGCGCCGCCCCGGCCGGGCGTGACGGGTCCGGTGCCACGGCGCCGGCGCCCCGCGGGCGCAGGGGACGCGGTCCGCCCCGGATACGCTCGTCGGACACCGAGCGGCCGGGCCGGGGCACTGCCGTCCTGTCCGGCCGCGTCAGGCACCGCCGCATCCGCGGCCGGAAAAGAGGGAGTAGTCGTGTCCGCAGCCACTCACGGGCGTGCGCTGATCGTGTCGATCACCGATCAACTGGTGCACGGACAGGGTGACAACGGGGCGGGAGCGCTGGTCACCGAGCTGCTCGCCGAGGCCGGGTTCACCGTGGACGGCACCGTCACCATCGCCTCGGACGCGGTCGACATCCGCAACGCCTTGAACACGGCCGTGATCGGCGGCGTGGATCTGGTCGTCACCGTCGGCGGCACGGGCGTCGCCCCGCGGGACGTGACGCCGGACGTCACGCAGGAGGTCCTGGACCGCGAGCTGCCCGGCGTCGCGCAGGCGCTGCGCTGGTCGGGCATGACCGCCGCCGTGATGGACTCGATCATCTCGCGCGGCATGGTCGGCGTCTCCGGGTCGACGATGGTGGCCAACATCGCCGGGTCCCGCGCCGCCATCCGCGACGGTCTGGCGACGCTGATCCCGCTGGCCATCCACGTGATCGAGGAGCTGTCGGACCCGGAGATCTAGGAGCCGGGCTCGCGGTCTTCGTCCCGGCCGTTCTCCGCCGCCGTGGCCCGGGTGCGGTCGGCCGCAGCCCTGGCCCGCTCGGCGGCTGCCTGGGCCGCGGACGCCGACTCCTGGGTGCCGGGCCCGGTGGTGCCCGGTTCCGGCACGGCGGACGGGGACTGCGTGGCGGTGGCCGTGTCATCGGCCGTGTCGTCGTCGGCATCCCCGGTCACCCGGTGCCGTACCTCCTCGGCGACGTCCACGACGCGCGAGCCGACGGTGCCTGCGACGCTGCGGAACCGGTCCCACGCCGGCCCGGCGACCTCGGTGACCCGGTCGCCGACGGTGTCGGCGACGTCGGCGACCCTGCCGCCGAGCGAGCCGGCGACCTCGACGACCTTGCCGCCGACGCTCTCGGCCGCCTCCTTGAGCTTGCCGCCGACGTCCTCGGCGGCCTCCTTCGCCCTGTCCACGATTCCCATGACTCGGCCTTTCGCTCGCGGGCGGCCGCAGCGGCCGCGGTGGTGGCAGGCTGCGGGCATGAACCTACCGCCGGGCACCGATCGGGACCCGGGTGTCGAGGACGCCGGGGACGCCGGCGCGAGCCCGACCGATCCCGCGCGTGCGGGCGCCGTCCCTGCCGGACGTCCGACGGTGGACCGGGCGACCTTGGACCGGGTCTTCGGTGTCGTCCTGCCCGACGTCACCGCCGACGAGGTCCCGGACGTGCCGGCGCGGCACGACGACGACTGGTACCGGGAGAACCGGCCGCCGCACCACGGCGGCTGACGGCTCGCCCGGAGCCCCGCCGGGCCGCTCGGCTCAGGACACCGTCGGCGGCGTCGGTCCGGTCGACTGGGCGCGCAGCAGGTCGCGGATCTCGATGAGCAGCTGGACGTCGGTCGGGGCTGTCTCCAGCTCCGCCTCCTTGCCGCGGCGCATCCGCGCGTTGATCCGGTTCATCGGCACCACGAAGATGAAGTAGACGACGCCGGCGGTGATCAGGAACGTGATCGCCGCCGTCAGCACCGCGCCGATGTTGACGAACGTCGACTCGTTGCCGGACAGGATGTGGAAGCCCAGCCCGATGTTGCCCGGTCCGCCGACCGCGGCGATCAGCGGATTGATGATGTTGTTCGTGAACGAGGTGACTATCGCGGTGAACGCCGTGCCGATCACCACGGCGATCGCCAGCTCGATGATGTTGCCGCGCAGGATGAAGTCCTTGAACCCCTTGAGCACCGGTGCCACTTCCTCTCCCGGGATCCCCGACAGGATCCGACGGCGCGGATGGTAGCCGTCGCCACGCTCGGGACGGTGCTGTGACCAGCGGTGATCTCTAGGCCCACCGCAGCGTCACGGATCCGCCGAGCGCGGCGGCCGCCAACCGGTCGGCGGCACCCGCCGGCACGGCCAGCACCACCAGCGGTGCGTCGTCGGCGCCGGCGCGGCCGGCGTCGACGCCCGCCGGTGGCGCGAGGGCGAGCACGACCGCGTCGGTCGCCAGCACCGTGCCGCGGCCACGCTCGTCGACCGCGATGGCCGCGACGTGCACTCCGGTGCGCAGCAAGGCGACCGTGCCGGGGTCGGCCGGGCGGACCGGCACGGCCACCCGCCCGGGTCCGGGTCGGGGTCCGTCGTCGGCGACCAGGCGGACGTCGGTGAGCACCTCGCCGCGGCGCACCGGTCCGGCGGTGGTGTGCCCGACCACCTGCGCCGGGTCGCCTCTGGCGCCGTCCGGCACGGGCTGCAGTCGCAGCGTCGTGACGTCCGCGGCGGTCAGCACCGCGCCGGTGGGCAGGTCCCGGGCGGCGGCGACCACCGGCACCCCTGCCGCCGGCGCCTCCCGCCCCCGGAGCGCGACGACGGCCGCCAGCACGGTCAGCAGGACGGCCAGGACGCGGCGCCACCGGCGGGCCCGGCGGCCACCCGCCCGCCGTGACCGCAGCGCGGTGAGGGTGCGGGTGAGCGGCCGGGGCTGCAGCTCCGCGGCGCCCGCGGACAGGTGCTGGGGCATGCGGCGACGCTAGGGAGCCGGGCGGATCCCGGCGAGCGGCCCGGCCAGCGGTGTGGACAACGTCGGGCGGTGTGGACCGCCCGCCGGGGGTCAGCTGCCGGCGGCCTTGCTGGCGCCGGTCGACGACCCGGACGAGGACGCGCTGCCCGCCGACTTCGGGGTCTTGGCGGAGGAGCCGGAGGTGCCCTCGCCCGAGGACGACGAGGAGGAGCTGCCGGTGGACGATGCGGTCGAGTCCGACTTCGCGGCGGCCGGAGCGGCGCCGTCGCTCTTGGCGGCTCCGTCCTTCTTGCCGTCGCCGGCGCGGGCGTCCGTGCGGTAGAAGCCGCTGCCCTTGAACACGACACCCACGGACCCGTAGACCTTGCGCAGCTTGCCGCCGCAGACGGGGCACTCGGTCAGCGCGGCGTCCGAGAAGGCCTGGAACTGCTCGAAGCGGTGGCCGCACTGGGTGCACGCGTACTGGTAGGTGGGCACGTCAACCTCCGGGCGCCGGTCCGTCCGGACCGTGGGGCAGCGGTGACCGGGTGGCGGTGGCCACCCCGGTTGGCACTCGACATCACCGAGTGCCAGAACGATGATGCGCCGCGCGGCCCGGACGGCGCAAACGTCCCGAGGCGCGCCCGGGGTCAGCGACGGGCCGGCCGGACCCCGCCGAGCGGGGTGACGACCAGGTCCACGGGCACGTCGTGCGGCTCCGCGGGCAGGTGGTCGGCGAGCTCGCCGTCGAACACCGGGGACAGCAGCACGGGACGCCGGCCGGTTCCGGCGAGGCCGGCGAGGCCGGCGAGGCCGGCGAGGGTGCGGTCGTAGTGGCCGCCGCCCCGCCCGAGCCGCGTGCCGGACCGGTCCACCGCCAGCGCCGGCACCAGCACCGCGTCGGCCGTCCGCACGGCATCCGTGCCGAGGGCGGGACCGAGGGGTTCCCGGATGCCGAACGGTCCCGCGGCCGTCGGGCAGGGGTACCGGCACCAGTCCAGCGGCGCGTCCGGCCGGACCCTGGGCACCAGCACGGTGACGCCCGTCCCCGCCAGCCGATCGAGCGCGGCGGGGTCGAGCGGCTCGGTCGGCAGCGGCAGGTACCCGCAGACCACGGCGTCCGGCCCGGTCCGCTCGGCGACCCAGGCGAGGACGTGCCGGCCGACCGCGGCACGGTCGGCCGCCCGCTGCCGCGGGTCCGTCGCGCGGCGGGCCCGGCCGAGCTCGGCCCGCAGGACCGCCTTGGGTTCCGTCGAGGGGCGTCGCTGCCCGCCCGGCCCGTCCTGCACCGGGCGAGCGTAGGTGGCCGGGCCGGGACGCGCGGGCTCCCGGGGGCCGCGGGTCGCCGGCGGCGATCCGGGCGGGATGCGGCGCGGTGACCGCCGGCCGCGGCCACGGCCCGGTGCGCCACGCGCCCCCCGACGGCGCAGGGGTGACCGGTCCGGCGGGGCGCAGACAGTAGCGTGAGGCGTCATGGCCCTGTCTCCGCACGTCCGGCGCCCGCCGTCGGGTGCTGCCGGCCCCGCGAGGTGCAGCGCGCGATGAGGACCGTCACCGAGCAACTCGACCTGGTGCTGTCCGCCGCCTTGACGCCGCCGCCGGTGCGGGTCGCCATCTCGGAGGCGCAGGGCCTGCTCTGCGCCGAGGAGGTGGTGGCCACCGCCGCGCTCCCGGCGTTCGACCAGGCCGCGGTCGACGGATACGCCGTGCGCTCCGTCGACATCCACAACGCCTCGGCGTCGGCTCCGGTCACCCTGCCGATCGTCGGGACCATCGAGGCGGGCACCCGCCTGGCGCACCGGTTGCAGCCGCACCAGTGCGTCTACGTGGCCACGGGCGCACCGCTGCCGATCATCGCCGACACCGTGGTGCCGCGGTCCACCACCGACCGGTCCGGCGCGCGGGTCACCGTCACCACCTCGTTGCCGTCCGGCCGCTACGTGCGGCGCACCGGCGAGGACGTCCAGCCCGGCGACGTGGCGGTGCGCTCCGGCGCCTTCATCGGCGCGGCGCAGGTCGGCCTGCTCGCCGCGGTCGGCCGGGACAAGGTCCTGGTGCACCCGCGGCCCCGGCTGTCGATCGTCACGGTCGGCGACGAGCTCGTCGACGTGTCGCGGACGCCGGGTCCCGGCCAGGTCTTCGACGTCAACTCCTACGCCCTGGCGGCCGCCGCCCGGGACGCCGGCGCCGAGGTCAACCGGGTCGGTATCGCCCCGCACGACCTGCGCCGGCTCCGCGAGCTGGTGGAGGCCCGGTTGCTGGTCTCGGAGCTGGTGGTGATCGCCGGTGCGGCCGGCGGTCACTCGGCCGAGCTGGTCGTCGAGGCGCTGTCCGAGCTGGGCGACCTGGACCTGACCCGGGTGGCCATGCAGCCCGGGTCCGCCCAGGGCTTCGGCCGGCTGGGTCCGGACCGGGTGCCGACCTTCCTGCTGCCGATGAACCCGGTGTCGGCCCTGGTGGTGTTCGAGGTGATCGTCCGGCCGGTCGTCCGGGTCATGCTCGGCCGGCGCAACCCCTACCGACGCACGGTCGCCGCCCGGACGCTGGAGCCGATCACGTCGCCGCCTGGGCGTCGCCAGTTCCTGCGCGGGCAGCTGCTGCGCGACGAGAACGACGACTACCTGGTGCACGTCCTGGGCGGCGGTGGGACCCACCTGCTGGCGTCGCTGGCCGAGGCGAACTGCCTGGTGCTGGTCGACGAGGACGCGACGTCGATCCCGGTCGGCAGCGAGGTGGCGGTGTCCTTCCTGGCCCAGCGGGCCTGATCCGGCATGGCGTGGTGGGGCGACGGCGGCCCCACGGGCCGGCACCCGGGATGGCCCGCCGTGCTCGGGCCGGTCGCCGCCGGCGGCGGGACGCTCACCGTGCGGCCGCTGGCCCGCCGGGACGGTGCGGAGTGGCGGCGCCAGCGCATCCGGGACGAGGCCAGCATCGCCCCGTGGGACGCGACGGTGGCCGCGCCGTGGACCGACCGGCACACGCCGGCCGCCTGGCGGCTGCACCGGTCGGCCCTCGTCGCCGGGGCGCGGCGGGGTGAGGTGCTGGCGTTCGCCGTCGAGCTGGACGGGCGGTTCGCCGGTCAGGTGACCGTGGGCGGTATCCAGCGGGGGGCGCTGCGGTCCGGCTGGATCGGCTACTGGATCGACTCGGCGGTGCAGGGCCGGGGAGTGGCGTCGGCCGCGGTCGCCCTGGCGGTCGGCCACGCGTTCGCGACGGCCGGGTTGCACCGCGTGGAGGCCACCATCGCCCCGGAGAACCGGGCGAGCCTGGCCGTGGTGACCCGGCTGGGCTTCCGGCAGGAGGGCCGACTGGTGCGCTACCTGGACGTCGGCGGCAGCTGGCACGACCACCTGCTGTTCGCCGTGACCGCCGAGGAGGTCCCGGGCGGCACCGCCCAGCTACTCGCCCGCTGCGCGACCCGCTCCGGCTCCCCGGAGTGATCCACGTCCTGGCGTGTCCTCCCAGGTCCGGGCGCATGCGCTGATTAGCGTCTGCGCCAGGCCCTTCCGCGCCGGCCGGACCGCGGAGACCCCGGCCCCGCCCGTCACGTCCAGGAGGCCGCGATGTCGATCCCCACGTCGCTCGTCATCGTGCTGCTCGTCGTCGCCTGGCTCGCCGTGCTGGTTCCGATGGTCGCCCGGCGCCGCGAGGCCGTGCTGCGCACCGACCGGGACGGCGGTCGCGTGCTGCGGCGGGCGGCCGGGCGGGTACGGAGGCGGCCGCACCTCGGCCGGCGGGTCGTCGACCAGGACGCCGAGGACCTCGGGGACGACGGCCTGCGGGTCGACACGGTCGAGCGCGAGGACGAGGGCCGCTACGGCTTCGACCAGGACAGCGACCGGCAGGACAGGGACGGGCAGGGCAGGGACGAGGACGGCATGGATCTGGACGGCGTGGACGACCGCGACCTGGCGGACGAGGACGAGGCCGTCGACGGTGGACGGGGACGGCGCCGGCTGCTGGCCGGCCGGTTCCACCGGACCGGCCGACCCACGCACGGTTCGCACCCGGTCCGGGTGCGCGGTGCGCAGGCCACGCTCGACGACCGGTACGAGGACGGGGTCGACGAACTGGACGCCGACCTGGACGCCGGGCGCGACCTGGCCGACGAGGGCGCGCTGGACGACGAGCTGATGGACAACCGGTACGACGTGGAGAACCTCGACGAGTCGGAGGACGACGCCGAGGACGTCGGCGACCGGGCGCTGCAGGCCCGCGACGGCCGGTCGCACGGCGCCCACCCCGTCGCCCCGAGCCGGGCGAGCCGGTACGCGGCGGTCGACGAGTACGACGACTTCGACCAGGGGGCCGCCGGCCCGGCGTGGTCCGAGCACGCCGCGGCGCCCGCGGACGACGTCGAGGACGACGAGCGCTACCGCCCGGTGCCCCGCCGGCACGGCCGCGGCGGCTACGACCCGGAGGCCGCCGAAGCCACCCGGGCGTACAAGTACTCGCGCCGGCGCCGTGTGGCCCTGTTCCTGCTCCTGCTGACGGTGGCCTTCGGCGTCGGCGCGGCGGCGTTCGCCCGGCCGGCGCTGTGGGCCGGCACGGCGGTCGCCGGGCTGCTGCTCGTCGGTTACCTGGCCTACCTGCGCCGGCAGGTGCGGATCGAGGCCGACATCCGGCAGCGCCGGCTGGCGAAGCTGCGCCGGGCCCGGCAGATCCGGCCCGAGTACCACCAGCGCGGCTACGCCGACGGCGCGGCCGTGCAGCACCCGTACGGGCCGCCGATGGTCGGGGAGCCGGAGCCGGTCGCCCCGGCGGTCCCGGCAGCGCCGGTGGCCCCGGCGGCGGTGTCGCACGGCCGCCGGATGGTGGTCGACGTCGAGGACGACGACCCCGGCTTCGAGGATCTCGAGTACTACCATCCGGTGACCTACCGGCGGGCCGCCGGACAGTAGGCGCGCGCACGCACGCCGTCACGTGCGGACGCGGTGGTCCGCGACAGGGGAGCGAGGACCGATGACGGCCGCGGGCGGGCCCTACCGGCAGTCGGCGTCGACGATCCGGTTCGACTGGGGGATGCCCGGGGCGTTGGCCGTCGTCGAGGGCGCCGCCGTCGCGGTGGTCGTCGACGTCCTGTCGTTCACCACGTCGGTGTCGGTGGCCATCGACAGCGGTGTGGAGGTCTTCCCCTACCGGTTCCGGGACGCGTCGGCGGCCGCGTTCGCCGCGACCCGGGGGGCGGTGCTGGCGGTCGGCCGCCGGGAGGCCGGCACGAGCGGGGTGAGCCTGTCGCCGCTGTCGGTGCGGGCCGCGGCCGCGGACGGCGTGCTCGGTGGCGGCGGGAAGCTCGTGCTGCCGTCGCCCAACGGGTCCGCGATCGCCCGGCAGCTCGGGGAGGCGGGCGTGCCGGTCGTCGGTGCCTCGCTGCGCAACGTCAAGGCGGTGGCCACCTGGGTGCGGTCGGCGGCCGGGCGGCGGCCGGTGGCCGTGGTCGCGGCCGGCGAGCGCTGGCCCGGGGACCTGCTCCGACCCGCCGTCGAGGACCTGTGGGGCGCCGGCGCGGTGATCCAGGCACTGCTCGACGCTGGCAGCGGGCCGGCCTCCCCGGAGGCGCTGGCCGCCGTCGCCGCCTACCGGGACCTGGGCCGGTCGCTGGTCCGCGCGCTCTCGTCCTGCGCCTCGGGGCAGGAACTGATCGCCGACGGCTACGGCGACGAGATCGCCGTGGCCGCCGAACTGGACCGCTCCTCTCGGGTCCCGGTGCTGCAGGGCGAGAGCTTCCGGGCCGCCTGAGCGTGCCGGGCGTCGCCCGGCCGCCTGCTATCCTGACCGGGCGTCGCGGAGCGATCCGCGTCCGGGGCTGTAGCGCAGTTGGTAGCGCGCTTCGTTCGCATCGAAGAGGTCCGGGGTTCGATTCCCCGCAGCTCCACCGTATTGTCGCAGTTCGATGCCGGTCACTACTCATGGTGGACCGGCTTCGTCCGTCTGAAGCACGCGCTTGCTCGAGCGATTCGGTGCTCCGGGGCGATGCCGACGGGCCGTCGGGAGCGGTCGACGGTCGAGATCGACACGGGTGTTCCAGTGGCGCTCCCGAGAATCATCCCGGCACGGACTCGGGCCGGGGCACGGGCCTCGGACAGCTGCTGCCGTGACGGATTTCCTCGCCGAGGATCTCGGTAGCGGCCGGCCGGGAGTCGTCGTCGATCACTGCGCCTGGGCCCGGGGCGCGGCTCGGTCGGCCGTGTCCGGCAGAGCAACAGCTGCGACGACCGGAGCGGCCCAGGAATGCGCGGCACCGGACAGTGTCTGATGACCCAGGTCTATAGGCCGCGTCGCCCAGGTCGCATACGGTTCGCTCGCGGCGACGATCTTGGTCGCGGCTCGAGGCTCTCTGCGGAAGGCACCTCGCGTGACGATCAGCGATCGAACCGGGCCCAGTGACACCATGCTCGACACGTCTGCAGCCGAGGCCGGGCCACCTCGTTCCCGTGCACCGTGGTTGCTGGCGTTCACCCCTGTGGCAATCGTGCTCTCGCACTACGCCTCGGTGCTTCCGCACGAATTCGCGCACTCCATCACGGCCTGGACCGTCGGGATCAAGGATCAGCCGTTCGCCATCACCTGGGGCGGAGGCAGTCCGGCCAACGTCCTGCTGCTGATCGACATCGACGAGAACGTCGACTACACCGCGGCGCTGGACGCCGGTCATCACTGGCAGGCGGCGTTGACCGCATTCGCGGGTCCGGGCATCGCCGCCACGGGCCTGTACCTCGCCTCCCGCTGGGCCATCACCAAGCCCTTCTGGCTCTCGCACCCCGTCGCGGCCAACCTGTTGTTCTGGTTCCTTTTGATGTGCCTCGGCAACGTGTCCGCCTACTTGCCGACCCGCGTGTTCGCCAGCCACGCCGACGTGCACAACTTCATCGCCGGTACCGGAGCGAATCCGTGGGTCGTCTATGTCGTGGGCAACTACCTGGTGTTGTGGGCCGTTGTCGACTTCTATCGCAAGGTCATGCCACTGGGTCTGCGCCTGAGTGAGTTCCGGACGGCGACGGCACGCGCCGTCACGTTGATCGCCATGACGGTTTTCCTCTTCGGGTACTTCGCCAACCCCTCCCTGCTCGTCGGGTCCGACGTCCGAGCGCAGATCCTGGCGGCGACCTCGATGATGACAATCGCACCGATCGTCATCCTGCAGTGGCGACGCCTCGTCCTCGCACCGCTACCTCCGCTCGCGGACGGACGGCCGACGGCCGGTCCCGGCCCTGGAGTTCAAGCCCCGCGCGCCTGAACGGGCTGGTCAGTCGGGCGCCCGGTCGCCCACGATTGCGGTACCGGCTCGTCGGTGCCGGACGGCGTCGGTTCCCTCGACGAAGCCTTGGTCGACGACGACCGGCCTACCCCTCAGCGGCTCGACCGGGTCGTTTCTCGTCAGGATCCCCTTCTCCGGGCC
Organism: Nakamurella endophytica; assembly: GCF_014646215.1. GTDB lineage: Bacteria > Actinomycetota > Actinomycetes > Mycobacteriales > Nakamurellaceae > Nakamurella > Nakamurella endophytica. The sequence continues at coordinate 533,511 of NZ_BMNA01000001.1, read as the reverse complement.
GGTCCCCATGGAGCCGACCAGCTCGTGGAACACCTGGCCCGGGATGGATCCTCACGGCGTCCTGATCGAATTCTTGATCGCCGCTGCCGCCGACTCCGACAGGCCCCTCGCAGCGAGCCATGATTTTCGGTGACGGACGCGTCCGATCCGGCCGGGCCTGTTCGTCGTAGGGGCAGCGGACCGGGGCGGTACCCGGGCCCACGGCGGAGGGGCGACGTCATGAGCGATCCACGGGTCACCGGCACCGAGCGGCCGTTCCGGTTCGGCGTCGTCGCGCCGGTGCGCACCGGCCTGCCGGAGTGGCGGGAGCAGGTGCGGCGCATCGCCGGCAGCGGGTACTCCACCGTCCTGATGCCGGACGTCCAGCAGTGGCAGCCGGCACCCGGACCGACGCTCGCGGTCGCCGCGACGATCACCGACCTGCGCGTCGGCACCTGGGTGTACGCGTCCCCGCTGCGCCCACCGCGGACCCTGGCGTGGGAGGCGCACTCGCTGTCGCTGCTGACCGAGGGCCGGTTCGAGATGGGCATCGGGACGGGAAGGCCGAGCCTCGCGGACGAGTTGCGGGAGTTCGGACAGCCGGTCCCGAGCGACCGGGTCGCCCAGCTGCGCGAGGCCGTCGCCACGCTGCGCGAGCTGGACGGCCCGGAACGGCACACCCCGGTCGCGATGGCCGTCCGTGGTGCCAGGGCACGGGCGGTGGCACTGGAGCTGGCCGACACCATCACCTTCCCCGCGTCCCCCGACGACTCCCGGGCGACCCTGCTGCGGCTGGCCGCCGAGGTCCGGGCGGCCAGGGACGTGGAGCTCGCCCTGCACGTACCCGTCGTCGGCGACACCGTCGCTGCCTTCATGGCTCCGCCGGGCACCGATCCCGCCGCGCTTCGGACCGTGGACTCGCTGCTCGTCCTGCCCGGCGACCCGTCGGCGGCCGTGGAGGAGCTGCTGCGGCGACGGGAGGAGGGCGGGTTCTCCTACGTCGTCGTGGGCGCCAGCGCCGCCGGCGTCCTCGCTCCGGTGGTCGCCGACCTGGCCGGACGCTGACACGGAGCCGCCCCGGGCAGCGGACGCCGCGGTCCGGGTCTGGCACCTGCATACCCCCCGGGGGTACAGTGGCCGGACGAGCGGAAGGAGCGACCCATGCCGACGTTCCACCAGCACGGAGCCGCCGGCGGCGGCACTCGTCCCGGGCCGGCGGGCACCGCCGCGGTGGCGGACCCGGTCTCGAGCACCGGATCGGTGCCCGGCGCGGAACGCGGTCAGCACGCCGGGCACCCGGCCGCCCACGGCGAGCGCGGCGGCCACGACCACGTCGGCGAGCACGCCGGCCATGCCAGGCACGGCGGCCATGCCGGGCACGGCGGCCATGTCGGGCACGGGGACCACGCGGCCGTCTTCCGGGAGCGCTTCTGGTGGTCGCTGGCGCTGGCCGTCCCGACCGTCCTGCTGTCGCACATGTTCGCCGACCTGCTCGGCTACGGGGTGCCGGCGTCGCTGACCTGGGTGTCCCCGGTGCTGGGGACCGCGGTGTTCGTCTACGGCGGGTGGCCGTTCCTCACCGGCGCCCTCGGCGAGATCCGAGCCCGCGCACCGGGGATGATGCTGCTCATCGCGCTCGCGATCACCGTCGCGTTCGTCGCGTCGGGGGCGACCTCGCTCGGCGTCGGCCACCTCGAGCTCGACTTCTGGTGGGAACTCGCCCTCCTCGTCGTGATCATGTTGCTCGGCCACTGGCTCGAGATGCGGGCGATCGGGCAGGCATCGGGGGCGCTGGACGCCCTGGCGCGGTTGCTGCCGGACCGGGCGGAGCGGGTGGATCCGGACGGCACGGTCCGGCCGGTCGAGCTGTCCGCCCTCGCGGTGGGCGACGTCGTGCTGGTGCGCTCGGGCGGCCGGGTGCCCGCGGACGGCGTCGTGGTGGACGGCCGCGCCCACCTGGACGAGTCCATGATCACCGGCGAGTCGCGGCCGGTGGTCCGGGATGTCGGTGACCGCGTGGTGGCAGGGACCGTCGCCGCCGACTCGGCGCTGCGGGTCCGCGTCGACGCCGTCGGCGAGGGCACCGCGCTGGCCGGTATCCGCAGGCTGGTCGAGCAGGCGCAGAACTCCCGGTCCCGCGCGCAGGCGCTCGCCGACCGCGCCGCCGCCGCGCTGTTCTGGTTCGCGAGCGCGGCCGGCGCGGTCACCTTCGCGGTCTGGCTGCTGCTCGGCGAGCCGCAGCAGGCGGTGGAGCGCACCGTCACCGTGCTCGTCATCGCCTGCCCCCACGCGCTCGGCCTGGCGATCCCGTTAGTCATCGCGCTGTCGACGGCCCTCTCGGCGCGGTCGGGGATCCTGGTCAAGGACCGGCTGGCACTGGAGCGGATGCGCACGGTCGACGTCGTGCTGTTCGACAAGACCGGGACGCTGACCGAGGGACGGCCCGCCGTCACCGGCGTCGCGACCGCCGGAGGGGACCCCGACGGCGAGACCGCTGATCCCGCATCGGGGTCGGAGAGTCGGCTGCTGGCCCTGGCCGCCGCCGCGGAGGCCGACAGCGAGCACCCGCTGGGCCGGGCCGTCGTCGCCGCCGCCCGCGAGCGCGGACCGGTGCCGTCCGCGACGGAGTTCCGGTCGGCGACCGGGCGCGGCGTGCAGGCCCGGGTGGCGGGGGAGCTGGTCGAGGTGGGCGGACCGGGGCTGCTGGCGGCCTCCGGAGCCGGCGTCTCGCCGGCGGTGCAGCGAGCGGTGTCGGCGTGGGAACGGGCGGGCAGCACGGTGCTGTACGTGCTGCGGTCCGGCCGCGTCGCCGGTGCCCTCGCGGTGGCGGACCGGGTCCGTCCGGAGTCCGCGGCGGCGGTCGCGGAGCTGCGCCGCCACGGTGTCCGCACGGCGATGGTCACCGGGGACGCCCGCTCGGTGGCGGACGCCGTGGCCGGCCGGCTCGGCATCGAGGAGGTCTTCGCGCAGGTGCTGCCGGCCGAGAAGGCATCGGTGGTGCAAGGTCTGCAGGCGCGCGGGCACCGGGTCGCGATGGTGGGCGACGGCGTCAACGACGCCCCCGCCCTGGCGGGCGCCGACGTGGGCATCGCGATCGGCGCCGGCACCGACGTGGCGGTCGAGTCGGCGGGCGTGGTGCTGGCCTCGGACGACCCGCGGTCGGTGCTCGGGGTGGTCACCCTGTCGCGCGCCGCCTACCGCAAGATGTGGCAGAACCTGGTCTGGGCGACGGGCTACAACGTCCTCGCCGTGCCGCTGGCGGCGGGTGTGCTGGCACCGGTCGGGTTCGTGCTGGCACCGGCCGTGGGGGCGGTGCTGATGAGCGTGTCGACCGTGGTCGTGGCACTCAACGCGCAACTGCTGCGGCGGCTGGACCTGCGGCCGGCTGCCGATCGTTGAGCGGCCGCCGGGAGGCCGTCAGGCGGCCGGGTTCTCGGCCGGGTCGTCCGCGGCGGCGGCCGGCGCGGCGGCGGGAGGGGCCGGCGGCGCGGCCGCCGGCGACCCGCCCGACCGGCGGTGCAGCGGGTCGATGCGGTTGAACAGCGGGCGGCGCTGGGCGAACCGGTCACGGTCCAGCACGGACAGCTGGGCGTCCAGCGCGCGGTCCATCGGGCTGCGGCGACGCAGCACCCACGGCAGGCCTCGCACGGCCATCGCGACGCCGCGCCACCAGTCCCGGTTCTTCGGGCTGTCGGCCAGGATGAACAGCGTCCACGCCGCGGCACTGCGGAACCGCCGGTGCAGCCAGGCGTTCCAGAGGGTGTTCCGCATGCCGAAGGCCCGCATCCGCGGTGCGTTGGCCACGCTGGGGTGGTGCCGCATGACGACCTCCGGCACGTACCGCATGTGCCACCCGGTCCTGGCCCACTTGAACGACAGCGTCTCCTCCTCGCCGCCCATGAAGAACACCGGCTCGTACCCCCCGGCCTCCAGGTAGGCGGACCGGCGGACCACCGACGCGCCGGCCATGAAGCTGAGCAGCACGGCGCCGGGGATACCGGCCGTGTCGGCCAGCGGGCTGCGGGACATGATCGTCGAGATCGGGTCCACCCTGGCCTCGTCGCGGATCAGGATGCGCGCGTTGACCAGGGCCAGCCGGGGGTGCCGGTCGAGCAGGTCGGCGGCGACGACCAAGCCGTCCCGGTCGTACCAGCCGTCGTCGTCGCAGAACGCCAGGTACGGGGTGGCGGCTCGCTCGGCGCCGGCGTTGCGGGCGGCGGCCCCGATGTTCTCCGGCAGCGGCACCACCTCGAGGCCGGGCCGGGCCCGCAGCACGTCGACGGTGCCGTCGGCCGAGGCGTTGTCGACCGCGACGACCGGGACGCCGAGCGCGGTCAGCTCGTCGAGCACCCGGCCCAGCCGGTGCGCGCAGTTGTAGGTCAGCAGCACGACGGTGACCCGCTCCGCGAGCCCGTCGTCCCCGGGCGCCACCGTGGGCGGGGACGGGACGGCGGCGACGCCTTCCGTCCGCTGCACGGGAGTGCCCGGCTCCGCCACGGTCCCGTCCCTCCGTCCCTCGGCACCGCTGGCGCGGCGCGGTGCGCACCGTAGCAAGGTGCCCCGGCGGGCCCGCGTCACACCGGCAGCGCTGGCGGGACCGGGGTGGCAGGCGGGCGGGCCGCCGCCCCGGCCGGAGCCGCGGACACCGGCGTGGGCAGGTCCGGCCGGAGCCGGAGCCTGCCCACGTCGGCTGGACGGGAGGGGAGCCGTCAGCAGGTGACGGTGATGAAGAACGGGTAGTCGGTGGGCGACTCGCGGTGGGTGGTGGCGTCCAGGGTCCACAGGTAGACGCTGATGGTGTTGGGCGTGGTGGAGCTGGACAGGCCGACCGAGGCGTACCGGTAGATGTTGTAGGTGGACACCTGCGGCGAGCACTGGCGCGCCGGGCGGTCGAGAGTGATGTAGTACGAACCGGTTCCGGGGTGGCTGGTGCCGACGATCCGCGTGGTGCCGCCGAGCTGCGTGCCGTCGGAGCCGATCAGGCCCTGCGCCTGCGGGATGTAGTAGCCCTGCACGTCGATGGCGACGTTGACCGCCGGGCCGACGTTGCGGACCCGCAGCGCCGGCTCGAACAGCGGCCGGATGCTCAGCGTCATGCCGCTGCTCACCGCGCCGGCCGTCTTGACGTAGTTCAGCACCGACGAGTTCGGTTCCGCGGCGCCCTCGGGGTAGGCCTTGAGGTACCCGCCGCCCGCCGGGTTGATCACCACGGTGGTCGCGGCGATCGCGGTCGCTCCGCTGGGGATGCCGCAGCCGCCGGCCTTGCCGCCCTGGGGTGCGAAGCCGGTGGTGCCGGAGACCCGGAAGGCCCGGCTGACGCCGGCACCCAGAGCTCCTCCGCCGCTGCGGGTGTCGACGATGCGACACGGTGTGAGGGGTCGGTACACCGTCTCGGGCGCGGCCTGCGGGCCGGGATCCGCGGCCACCATCGGCTGCATGCCGATGCCCGCGCCGGCGGGAGCCGCCGGCGGCGCCTGCTGCACGGACGGGGATGCCGACGCGGCGGCGGGTGCGGACGCCGATGCGGAGCCGACACCGAGACCGATCGCGGCGACGGCCGCGACGGCGAGGGTGACGCGGGCCAGGTGCATGAGGGTGGTTCCTCTCTGGGTGCCGTCGACGCGACGGCGGGCGTGGACAGGTGCTCGGCGGCAGCCACCCGGGCGGGCGGGCAGGTGCGGCCGGGGCGGGGTCCGCGGCGCCGACGCGCCGCGGGCCGTCCCGCGGTGCGGGACCGGCGGATCGCGATCGGCCAGAGGATGCCGGACCGGGGGCGGCTGATACAGGGGTGACCGGCGTGTCGACCTTCGCGGGACCGGCAGGTATCCGACGCACCCCCGCCCGGTCGACCGCCCTGCGGCGGGATCGCCGGAAAGCGGACGGAACCTGCTCGACAGCAACAGATCTCCGGACCTCCGCCCGACGGTCACGGCTCGTCACGACGCGACCACGGTCGCGGATCCACCACCCGACACCCTTTACACGGTGTCCGTTTTGTTGCAGTGTGTCGGACGCCGCGACGAGGCGGCGTACCGGACGCGAGGAGCGGACATGGTGTGGTGCAGGTCGATCCTGGTGGCGGGAGCCGCCGTCGCTGCGACGGTCACCGTCGCGGCGCTACCGGCCGAGGCGGCGGCACCGGCACGGCACGCACCACCGTTGACGGTGACGAAGACGCTGTCGTCTGCGTTCGCGCTGCCGTTGCAGTTCGCCGTCTCCGGTCGCAAGGTCTACGTCGCCGACTCGGGCACCTCGACGCTGAACCTGATCGGTGCGGCCGCACCGATCGCGACCGGCCCCAGCCCGGCGTCCGGTGGCGACGTGGCCGGCGTCGACGTCGACGCGCGCACCGGCGCCGTCGCCTACACCACGAGCACCGGCGACCACTCGTCGACGAAACTGACCGTGCTGCAACGGGGCCGGACACCGGTCGTCGCCGATCTGTCGAAGTTCGAGCGCACCCGCAACCCCGACGGGCGCACCTTCTACGGCACCCGCAACCCGACACCGTGCCAGGTCGAGGCGCTCCAGGCGCTCGAGTTGGAGCCGTCGTACCACGGGCTTGTCGACTCGCACCCGTACGCCGTCGCCTCGCTCGGGCACGGGTCCTGGGCGGTCGCGGACGCCGGCGGCAACGACATCGTGAAGGTCGACGCCCACGGCCGCCCGTCGCTGCTGGCCGTGCTGCCGGCCCAGCCGTTCACCGTCAGCGCGGCGTTCGCGAAGGCCAACGGGCTGCCGGACTGCCTGGTGGGTCTGACGTACCGGTTCGAGCCGGTGCCCACGGACGTCGAGGTGGGCCCACACGGCGACCTGTACGTCACGACGCTGCCGGGCGGCGGTGAGGCTCCGGGCGGCAACCCCGGCAGCGTCTACCGGATCGATCGGCACGGACACGTGCAGCGGGTGGCGACGGGCTTCGCCGGAGCGACGAACCTGGCGATCGGTCCGCACGGCACCGTGTACGTCGCCGAGCTGGGGAGCGGCACCATCTCCCAGGTGCTCTGCAACGGCAGGCACCAGACCGTGGCCACCCTCCCCGGCGTGGTGGCAGTGGAGTGGGCGAACGGCCACCTGTACGCCAGCACGGCACCGGCGGTGACCGGAGCGCAGGCGCCCGGCACGGTGGTGCAGCTCGGTCGGGCCGCACCGCGGAGCTGACCCCGGCCGGGACCGGACGGCCGCACCGGACCGGCCGGCACGACGCACGGTCGTGCCGGCCGGTCGTGGGCGACTGCGGAGCCGGTGCGGCGCCGTGTCGGGGCTGGTCCGCCGGATCAGCGGCAGGCGGCGCTGCTCTGCTGCCAGCGGAACACGGCGGCCTGCTGCCGGCCCATGGCCTCGAACGCGGCGCGGTCCGCCCAGGCCTGGCGCGACCGGGCGTTGGGCGCCCAGGTGGCCCGCACCTGGCTCTCGTAGGCCCTGACCCACCCGGCGATCACCAGCTTGGCGTCGGCGACCGCTGCGGCGCAGGAGCTCTGCTCGTAGGACACGGTCTGCACGGAGGGCTGCCCGGGGACCGCGGCGGCGGGCGCGTGGCCCGCGAGGACGGCCGTGGCGACGGCGCCGAAGGCGGCAGCCGTGACGAGCGAGGTGGCGCGGCGGAGGGCGGGACGGACGGCGGACGGGCGAACGGGCATGGCGGGCCTCTCCCGGGGGGACCGGTACGGAGCGGGTGGGGTGGTTGCCGGTGAGACCCGTTGCGCCGCAACGCTGCGGCGGTGTCGGGCGGTGCCGTCGGGGTGGAACGGCCTCACGGTAGGGCGCGCCACGCCGGGTCGATGTCCGACCCTCCAGACCGTGTTCGGACTGTGACCTGTCGGTGACCGGCCGTCCACCTGGGAGGCCGGACACGGGCTCCGGCGGGCGCGGACCGGCCGGAGCCTAGGGTGGACGGCGCGTCGTCCACCCCCCGGGGTCGTCGCGGGACGGCGCCGGCCCGGCACGACCCCCGTACCGGACCCGCCGGTCCCGCCGCGTCGTGTGACGCAGCCGGGGCCGCCCCGGGGCAACCCGGTCCGGGCGGCGGCGTCCCCGGGCGAGCAGCCCCCGTCCCGCAGCCAAGGAGCACCGTGGTCCAGCCCGACAGCACCGTCCTCACCGACGGTCGCCCGTCCTCGCCCGACGCCACCTGGTGGCGGCAGGCGGTCGTCTACCAGATCTACCCGCGCAGCTTCGCGGACGTGGACGGCGACGGACTCGGTGACCTGGCCGGCATCACGTCCCGCGTGCCGTACCTGCGGGACCTCGGCGTGCAGGCCGTGTGGCTGAGCCCGTTCTACCCGTCGGCGCTGGCCGACGGCGGCTACGACGTCGACGACTACCGCGACGTGGACCCCCGGCTCGGATCGCTGGACGACTTCGACGCCATGGTCGCCGCGCTGCACGACGCCGGCATCAAGGTGGTCGTCGACATCGTCCCCAACCACTCCTCGGACCGGCACTCCTGGTTCCGCGAGGCCCTCGTCTCGCCGCCCGGGTCCCCGGAGCGCGACCGGTACATCTTCCGGGACGGCCAGGGGCCCGACGGCTCCGTGCCGCCGTCCGACTGGGAGTCGCTGTTCGGCGGGCCGGCATGGGAGCGGGTCGCCGACGGCCAGTGGTACCTGCACATGTTCGCCCGCGAGCAGCCGGACCTGAACTGGGACAACGCCGACGTCCGCGCGGACTTCCTGCGCACCCTGCGGTTCTGGTCGGACCGCGGCGTGGACGGCTTCCGGGTCGACGTGGCGCACGGGCTCGCCAAGGACCTGACGCCGCCGCTGGCGGGCACCCTGCTGCCCGACGAGCCGCTGGCCGGCGGGAACCATCCGCTGTGGGACCGCGACGAGGTGCACGACATCTACCGCGAGTGGCGCTCGGTGTTCGACGAGTACGACCCGCCGCGGACCGCCGTCGCCGAGGCCTGGGTGCACGACCTGCGCCGGGCCCGGTACGCCAGCCCGGAGGGGTTGGGGCAGGCCTTCAACTTCGACCTGCTCGAGGCGGCCTGGGATGCGGGCGCGTTCCGCGCGGTGATCGCGCACAACCTGGCGCATGCCGAGCAGTCCGGGGCGTCCTCGACGTGGGTGCTGTCCAACCACGACGTCGTCCGGCACGCCACCCGCTACGGCCTTCCGGAGGTCGACGGCCTGCCGACCAAGGAGGTCGCCCGGCGGTGGCTGCTCACCGACGGCACCGAGCCGGCCGTCGACGTGGACCGCGGCCTGCGCCGGGCCCGGGCCGCGACGCTGCTCATGCTCGCGCTGCCCGGCTCGGCCTACCTCTACCAGGGGGAGGAGCTGGGCCTGGCCGAGGTGCCGGACCTGCCCGCGGCCGCTCGCGAGGACCCGATCTACTTCCGCACCGGCGGCGCCGAGCGCGGGCGCGACGGGTGCCGGGTGCCGTTGCCGTGGCAGGCGCGGGCCGAGGGCGGCGAGTCCTTCGGCTTCGGCCCGGGTCCGGCGCACCTGCCGCAGCCGGCGTGGTTCGACCGCTATGCCGTGGACGCCGAGCTGGCGGATCCCGCCTCCACGCTCCGCCTATACCGGCAGGCCCTGGCGCTGCGCCGCCAGCTGCAGGGCGCGGAGTCCCTGGAGTGGCTCGAGTCCGGCAATCCGGACGTGCTGGCCTTCGCCCGCCCGGGCGGCTGGCAGTGCTGGACCAACTTCGGCCCCCGGCCGGTCACGGTGCCGGCCGACCTGCGGGCCGGGCTGGTGCTGGGCAGCGGCGTGGTGGACGATGATCAGCTGCCGCCCGAGACGACCGTCTGGATCGCCTGACCCGAGGACCCGACATGACAGGTGCCCCGCCGCCCGCCCCGGGCGCCGGGACACCCGCCACGGTCGCCGGCGACCCGGGGCCGGACGCTCCGGTCGACCGTGTGGTCGACGGTGCCCACCCGCAGCGGCGCCCGGACCGCGGGGCGCGGCCGGTCGACCGGTGGGCCACGGCCGCCCGCCGGCAGTGGGCCACCGCCGCCGTCTTCGCGGTCGCGCTGGCCGCCTACCAGCTGCGCATCCCGGGCGTGGTGCGGACCACCCTGTACGCCGAGGACGGGCGGGAGTTCGTCGGCGACTGGCTGGGGCGCGCCGGCCCCTGGGTGCTGTTCCAGCCCTACGCCGGCTACCAGCACGTCGTCCCGCGGCTGCTGGCGCTGGTGACCCGCGGGCTGGCCCCGGTGTCCTGGTGGCCGGCGGTGCTGTCCGCGCTGGCCGGCGTCACGGTCGCGGCGACGTGCGCGGCGGTGTTCCGGCTGAGCGCCCGGTTCCTGGCACTGCCGGCCGCCCGGTGGCTGGTGGCGCTGGTGCCGGTCCTCGTCCCGCTCGCCGGGCTCGAGGCGATCGGTGACGTCGCGAACCTGCACTGGTTCGCGCTGTACCTCCTGCCGTGGTGCCTGCTGGCCGGGCCCGGGTCGCGGGTGGCGCAGGCCGGGCTGTTCCTCGCTGCGGCGGGCGCGGCGCTGACCGAGGTGCAGTCCGTGGTGCTGGCCCCGCTCGTCGCGCTGCTGGTCTGGCGACGCCTGCGCGGCGGCCGCTGGGCGCCGGGCAACCCCGCGGCCGTCGCCGGTTGGGCCCTCGGTGCCGCGGCGCAGCTGGCCACCGTGCTGCTGTCCCGGGCGGCGCGCCCGGCGGACCTGCACGACCTGCTGTCCGGCGTCGACGGGTACGCGCTGAACGCGGCGGTGTCGACCGTGGCGGCCGGCGACCCGTCCCGGGTGGTCGCCGCGGCCGGGTGGCCGGCCGTCTGGGCGCTGGTGCTCGTCGTGTGGGCAGCGGCGGCAGCGGCCGCCGCCCGTCGACCGGCGGTGCGGTTGCTGCTGGCGACGCTGGTGCTGTGCTCGGCGGCCAGCTGGGCGCTGGGGTTCTTCCTCAACCTGCACGCCGCCTTCGACTACCACCGGCTCGACCCGGCGCTCGGGCTGCCGCTGGTCCGGTGGGGGACCGCCGCCGCGTTGCTGCTCGCCGCGACGGTGCCGGTCGCCGCGGACGTCGTCGCCCGGCTGCGCCCGGCCCTGGCCCTGCCGGTGTCCGTCGCGCTCGCGGCCCTGGCGACGGTCATGGTGATCGGGTCGGCCGTCGGCGTGCCCGGGGAGACCGCACCGTCGTGGGAGCGCCAGGTGGACCGGGCCACTGCCCGGTGCGCCGCCGGTGGCGTCCGGGTGGTGCCGGTCCCGACCTACCCGGCCGGCTGGCGGGTCGTGCTGCCCTGCAGCCTGCTCCGCTGACCAGCAGGACCGGGCGCCGGGAGCGGGGTTCAGCCGAGCAGCACCGGCACGGCGAGCGGCTTGCGGAACACGAAGCCCTGCACGGGCGGCAGCGGACCGGCGGCGCGGATGCCGGGAAACCGCTCGAGCAGCAGGGTCAGCGCCAGCGTCGTCTGCAGCGTGGTCAGGTGCACGCCGAGGCAGTAGTGCGGGCCGATGGCGAAGGACAGGTGCTGGTCCGCGTTCTCCCGGTGGATGTCGAAGGTGTCGGGGTCGTCGAACACCGCCGGATCCCGGTTGGCGGCCGACAGCGACACGACGACGAGGTCGCCGGCCCGAACCGCGGCGCCGGCCAGCTCGACGTCGGCGGTGGCGTACCGGTCCACCCGGGTCGCCGCGGGTTCCAGTCGCAGCGACTCCTGCACGGCGCCGGGCAGCAGCGCCGGGTCGGCGGCCACCGCGCGCAGCGCGTCGGGGTGGGAGAGCAGGTGGTGCGCCGCGATGGCCGTCATGCTCTCCGCCGTGTCGACGCCGCCGAACAGCAGCACCGCGACGTCGGCGGCCAGGACGGCCGGGTCACCGCCGGCCGCGGCGGCGTCGGAGAGCACCGACCCGCTCGCCGGCTCGGACAGTGCGTGCGCCACGTGGTGGCGGATCCCGGCCATCGCCCGCAGCGCCGCGGCCGGCGGCTCGCCGCCGCGGGTGACCTCGTCGACACCGGCGACCATCGCCCGGTACCAGTCGAGCACCTGACCGACCTCGAGCCCGGACAGCCCCAGCGCCTGCGCCATGGCCGCGGTGGCCAGCGGGGCGGCCAGGCCGGTCCGCAGGTCCGGCTCCGCCGCCTCGGCGAGATCGTCCAGCAGGCGGTCGATCTCCTGGCGGAGCGCCTCGGTGAACCGGTCGCGGACCGCGACCGGGCGGAAGCCGTCCGCCCACGGCCGCCGGTGTGCGGTGTGGGCGGCACCGTCGGTGGACAGCATGCTGGCGCCGACGATGCGCGACGTGGAGAAGCGCGGGTCGTCCACGGTGAAGGAGCGGGCGTCCCGCATGACGGCGGCGGCCGCCGCCCGGGTCACCGTGACCCAGCCGTCGATCTCGGGGACCCACACCACCTCGCCCAGCTCGCGCAGCCGCGCCCAGACCGGGTGCGGGTCCGCGGTGAGCAGGTCGAGCGGGACGTGCGCCTGCGGGGTCCGGTTCACCGGGACGAGTCTGCCCGTCCCGCAGCCGGCCGCAGGACGGGCCGGCCCCGCGATCACCGCCGCCCGACGATGTCCCGCCCGATGATCGTCTTCATGATCTCGGTCGTGCCGCCGTAGATGGTCTGCACCCGGGCGTCGACGTACGCCCGCGCGATCGGGTACTCGGCCATGTACCCGTACCCGCCGAACAGCTGCAGACACCGGTCCACCAGGCGCTTCTGGAACTCGGTCGTCCACCACTTGACCTTGGCCGCGTCCACCGCCGTCAGGTCGCCGGCGTTGTACGCCCGGACGGCGTCGTCGACGTAGCCCCCGGTCACCTCCAGCTCGGTGGTCAGCTCGGCGAGGGTGAACCGGATCGTCTGCTGGTCGGCGAGCGGGATGCCGAACGCCCGGCGCTGCTGGACGTACCCGACCGTCCAGTCCAGCGCCGACCGCGCCGCGCCGATCGCGCCGACGGCGATCGACAGTCGTTCTAAAGGCAGGTGTGTCATCAGGTACCGCAAGCCGTGGTGCGGGTCGCCGAGCACGTTGGCGGCCGGCACCCGGACGTCGTCGAAGAACAGCTCGGCGGTGTCCTGGGCCACCATGCCGATCTTGTCCAGCTTGCGGCCGCGGGTGAAGCCGGGCATGTCGCGCTCCACGACGAACAGCCCGACGGACGGCCGGTCCTGGGCGTCGGAGGTGCGCGCCGCGGTCACCACCAGGTCCGCGTTGATGCCGTTGGAGATGAACGTCTTCGCGCCGCTGAGCACCCAGTCCTCGCCGTCGCGGCGGGCGGTGGTGGTGATGCCGCGGAGATCGCTGCCGGCGCCCGGCTCGGACATGGCGATCGCCCCGATGAGCTCGCCCTGGCACATGCCGGGCAGCCAGCGCAGCCGCTGCTCCGCGTCGGCGTGCTCCAGCAGGTACGGCAGCACGATGTCGTCCTGCAGCGCGAAGCTGAGGTTCAGCGCCGTCGCGCCGACGGCCGTGAGCTCGTCGTTGACGACGCAGCGGTACCGGTAGTCCCGGGTCCCGCCGCCGCCGTGGGCCTCGTCCACGGCGAGCCCGAGCAGGCCCTGCTTGCCGGCGGCCCGCCAGACGTCCCGGTCGATCAGCCGGTCGGCGTCCCAGCGGGCGAGGTTGTCGGTGACCTCGCGGCGCACGAACTCGCGCACCACGTCACGGAACGCCTCGTGCTCGTCCTCGTACAGAGGTGGGGTGATGGCCACGGGGACGACCTCTCGGCAAGGCGCGGCACGGCGGTGGGGCGACCCGACCAGGATAAGTGAACGGCGGCTCACCGGGCGGTGCCCCGGGCCGGCGTGCCGCTGGTGGGCCGACGGTGCCCGCCGGTCGACGGTGCCGGCGGTGCTGCGCCACCCGGTCGCGGCGGCCGGGTGCTTGACTGGCACACCCGATACCGACCGAGAGAGGGACAGCGCCGATGGCCACTGGAGGCACTGCAGCGGCTCGCGCGACCGCCACGGCCCGCAGGGCGGCGCACCGCGCCTTCGGGCTGCTCCCGCCGCGGGTCCGCCGGGCCGTCGTCGGCGTCGTGACGCCGTCGTTCACCGTCGGGGCGCTCGCCGTGGTGCACGACGGCCCGCGCATCCTGTTCGTCACCCAGGCGCACCGCTCCGGGTTCGCCCTGCCCGGCGGGCTGCTCGGCCGGCGGGAAGCCGCCCGCGCCGCGCTGCTCCGCGAGCTCCGTGAGGAGATCGGCTGGACCGACCCGACCGGCGTGGCCCCCTCGCCGGACACCGCGCACATCGACCCGCTCCGCCGGCGCGTCGACCTGGTGTGGCTGCTGCCGCGGCCGGCCGGCAGCGTCACCGTGCAGCACGGCCCGGACGTGCTGGAGCACCGCTGGTGCACCGCCGACGACCCGGGGTTGACGCCGCAGACCCGGGAGATCCTGGCCGGCGTCGCCGACCGGCTGCCGGGATGAGCCCGGCCGCACCCGGGGCGGGCGGCGACCTGGCCGGGGTGGTGCTGGCCGCCGGCCGGGGCAGCCGGATGCGGCCGCTCACCGACCGCGTGCCCAAGCCGCTGCTGACCGTGGGCGACCGGTCGCTGCTCGAGCTGGCGCTGGCCAGGGTCGCGGCGCTCACCCCGTCGCTGGCGGTCAACGCCCACCACCTGGCCGGGCAGATCGACGAGGCGGCCCGCGCCCTGCACCCCGGCGTCCACGTGTCGCACGAGCGGGAGGCCCTGCTGGGCACGGCCGGCGCGCTGCACCGGCTGCGGGACTGGATCGGCGGGCGGCCGGTCGTCGTCGCCAACAGCGACATGTGGCTGGCCCGGCCGGTGCCGAACGCCCTGCTGGAGGGCTGGGACGGCCGCCGGGTCCGGTTGCTCACCGAGGACGTCGGGCGCCCGGCGGACTTCGGCACCCACCGCTACATGGGCGTCTGCCTGCTCCCGGGGCCGGTCGCCGCGGCGCTCACCGGCGAGCCGTCGGGTCTGTACGCCGCGGTGTGGCGGGACGCCGCGGCCGCCGGGGAGCTCGACCTCGTCCCGGCCGCCGGCGGCGGCTTCGACTGCGGCACCGCCGCGGAGTTCGTCACCGCCAATCTGCAGGCCACCGGCCGCCGGGCCGTCGTCGCGCCGGACGCCGAGGTCGAGGGGACGGTCGACCTGGCCGTGGTGCTGGCCGGTGGTCGGGTCACGGCGGGCGAGCACCTGGTGGCGGCGGTGCGGGACCGGTGGGGACAGACGCTGCCCGCGGACCCGGCGGCGATCGAGGTGCCGGCGGCGGCCGGCTGACCGGGCGCGCAGGTACGGTCGCGGCGGTGCAGACGTCGCGGTTCGCCGCCGCCCTGGCCGCCGGCCCGGTGCCGCTGGACGGAGGCCTGGCGACGCTGCTGGAGGCGCACGGCCACGACCTGTCCTCCAGCCTCTGGTCGGCGCGGCTGCTGCTGGACGACCCGCAGGCGCTCGTCAGCGCCCACCGCGAGTTCTTCGCCGCCGGCGCCCGGGTCGCGACCACGGCGTCGTACCAGGTCAGCGTGTCGGGGTTCGAGGCGGCCGGGCTGTCGGCCGAGCTGGCCGACCGGGCCCTGCGCCGCAGCGTCGAACTCGCCGCCGAGGCCCGCGCGGCGGCCGACCGCCCCGAGCTGCTGTTCGTCGCCGCGTCGCTCGGTCCGTACGGGGCGACCCTGGCCGACGGGTCGGAGTACCGCGGGGACTACGGGCTCGACGTCCGCCGGTTGCGGGACTGGCACGCGCCCCGGTTCGAGACGCTCGCGGCCGCCGGCGCGGACGTGCTGGCCGTGGAGACCGTCCCGTGCCTGGCCGAGGTGGAAGCACTCTGCCGGCTGCTGGCCGGGTCGGGCGTCCCCGCGTGGCTGTCGGTGACGGCGGCCGGTGGCCGCACCCGGGCGGGGGAGCCGGTGGAGGCGGCGTTCGAGCTGGCCCGGGACGTCGACGAGATCGTCGCCGTCGGCGTCAACTGCCTGGACCCGGCGGAGGTGCCGGAGCTGCTCGCACTGGCGCGCGACCGGTCCGGCAAGCCGGGCGTGGCCTACCCGAACAGCGGGGAGACCTGGGACGGGGTGGCGCGGAGCTGGCGCGGGTCCGGCGACTTGGATGTGGCGCAGGTGCCGCGATGGCTGGCGGCCGGGGCGTGCGCGGTGGGCGGCTGCTGCCGGGTCGGACCGGACGGCATCCGGGCGATCAGCCGGCTGCTGGCCGCGGATCCGGGGTGACCGGTCGCCGCCGCAGGGCGTCGACCCCGACCACGATCACCGCAGCGACCTCGCTGGCCGCCATGCCGCGCTCCACCAGCCCGAGCGGGACGGCCTGCCACCACGGCAGCCCGCTGACCGACCGCGTCGCGATGGCCACCGCGATGGGCAGGAACCAGGCCAGGCCGAGGACGGCCAGCCCGCACCCCCAGCGGGCCAGCGCCGAGCCGGCCCGCGCCCGCCGCCACTGCAGGAGCAGCACGGCGAAGGGCAGCACGAGGAACGCCACCAGGCTCGCCATCCGGTGCACCGTGCCGCTGGTGCTCGGCCCGACCGCCCAGTTGTGCTTGGGGAAGACCACCAGGACGAGCAGGGCGACGATCCACACCGCGCCGAACACCAGCCCGGTCCGCGACGCCGAGCGGAACCGGCCGAGCTGGGCGGCGAGGACGGCTGCCGACCCCGCGGCGAGGGCGACCACGCCGAGGTTGAACGCCCAGGACAGCGACGACAACCCGTACTCGCTGATGGTCCGGCGGACCGGCGAGATGGCCGAGGTCGGCGGGACCACATGCAGCGTCAGGACGGTCACGACGCAGAGCACGGTGAGCGCGATGCCGGTGCCGGCCAGCGCCCGCACCGGGGCCGACGGGGGCGCGGCCGCCGCGGTGCCGGTGCCGGTCCCGGCTTCCGCCACGGTGCGGTCGTTGACGTCGGTCACCGTCAGCCCCTCTCCGCCGCCGCCCCGCCACCGGCCGGCCCTGCCGACCACGGTACGGACGCGGCCCGTGCCGCCGGTGTGTGCGCCGGCCCGACCGAGCCGCCCCGGTAGCGTGCCCGGCATGCACCGGGACGGCGGCCAGCGGTGACCCGGCTCCGCCGACGGTTTCCCGCCCGGGTCTACGAGGTCGGGGACGAGCCGGACCCGCGGTTCTCGCTGGCCAACGAGCGGACCTTCCTGGCGTGGATCCGCACCGCACTGGCCCTGACGGCCGGCGGCGTGGCGCTGGAGGCGCTGGGTCTCGGCCTGCAGCCGGGCCTGCGGCTGGCGGCGTCGGTGGTGCTCGTCGTCGCCGGCACCGCCTGCCCGCTGCAGGCCTGGGTGGGCTGGATGCGCACCGAGCGCGCGCTCCGGCAGAACCGGCCCCTGCCCAGCCCGATGCTGTCCCTGCCGATCGGCATCGCCGTCGTCGTGGTCGGCGTCCTGCTGCTGCTGGCGATCGCGTTCCGGTGACCGGCGGCCGGTCGCCCGAGGAGCCCACGGCAGAGGCCGGGCACGGCGCCGGCGCCGGCCGGGCCGCCGACCACCCGTTCGACCGCGGACTGCAGCCGGAACGAACCGCGCTGGCCTGGCGGCGCACCGCCCTGGCCCTCACGGTCGGCGCGCTCGCCGGCCTGCGCATCCTGCCGCAGCTGTTCGGGACGTGGGCCGTGATCGCGGCCGGTGCGGGCGTCGTGCTGTCCGTCGCCGTGCTGGTGGCGGCGCACCGCCGGTACCGGGCGTCGCACCGGGGGCTCACGGCGGGGCGGCTCGGCAGCTCGCTGCCGGACGGCGTCCTGCCCGCGGTGACCGCAGGGCTGGCGCTCGCGGCCGCCCTGGCGGGGATCGCGGTGGCGGTGGCGGCCGCGGGCGCCGGCGGGCTCCTGCACCGCTGAACGGGGCACGGCACCCGGCGGAGGCGACCGGCTGTCGGTGTGCTGGCCTAGCGTCCCGATGGAGCCGCACGGAGGGCGTGGCGGGAGCGGTCAGGACGGGAACGGAGGCGGCATGTCTCGGCGGGGCTGGCTGCTTTTCGTCCTGCTTTCGGTGCTGTGGGGCCTGCCGTACCCGTTGATCCGGGTCGCCGTCGAGGACCTGCCGCCCTCGACGGTGGTGTTCGCCCGGGTGGTGTTGGCCACTGTGCTGCTGGTGCCGGTGTGCGTGATCCGCGGCTGGACGGCCACGGTCGGGCCGGTGCTGCGGCACTGGCGGCCGCTGCTGCTGTACACGGCGGTGGAGATCGCCGCGCCGTGGCTGCTGCTCACCCGTGCGGAGCGCGAGCTGTCCAGTTCGCTGGCCGGGATCCTGGTCGCCTGCACCTCGCTGGTGGCCGCGGTGCTCGCGCGGGTGGTGGCCGGCCGGTCGGGCCCGGTGCCGGCGGCCGACCGGCTGGACCGCTGGCGGGTGACCGGCCTGCTCGTCGGCTTCGCCGGGGTGCTGATCCTGCTCGGGCTCGACGTCGGGCACGTCGCGCCCGGTCCGATGGTCGAGGTCCTCGGCGTGGTGCTCTGCTACGCCGTCGGTCCGATGATCCTGGCCCGGCGGCTCTCGCACCTGCCCGGACTGGGCGTCGTCACCGTGTCGGTCGCGCTGACCGCGCTCGGCTACCTCCCGGCCGTGCTCGCCGGTCCCGCCGTCCCGTGGGGCCGGGTCGACGCCGGCGCGGTCTGGTCGCTGGTCGGCCTCGGTGCCCTGTGCACGGCGCTGGCGTTCATGGTCTTCTTCGAACTCGTCGCGGAGGCCGGCCCGGCCCGGGCGGTGGTGATCACCTACGTCAACCCCGCTGTCGCGCTCGTGCTCGGGATCACCGTGCTGTCCGAACCGCTGACCACCGGGATCGTCGTGGGCTTCCCGCTCATCCTGCTCGGCTGCATCCTGGGCGCGCGCCGCACCCGGGCGAGGGCCGGCGTCCCCGACGGGCCGGACATCGCCACCGGCCCGCCGGCCGACGGTCCCGCGCTGGCGGCCGACGCCGCGGCCGGCGGGGCAGCGTCGGGGTCGGCCGCGGGACGTCCCGGCCGGTCGGCGACCGCGGCGGTCGATCCGTGAGGCCGCCGGGCGTAGCCGCTGCGCGACAGCACCCGGTCACCGCGGAATCACGCACCGGGACGGCGGCTGCGTGCCACAGTGTCGGCATGACGAGCGGCCGTCCCCAGCCCAGGACCTCCGCACCGCCCACAGCGGAGCACACCCGGCTGGCCGAGTCGCCGTCCTCGGCCGACCCGTGGCGGCTGTGGGGTCCGTACCTGTCGGGCCGGCAGTGGGGCACCGTGCGCGAGGACTACTCCGCCGACGGCGACGCCTGGTCCTACCTGCCGTTCGAGCAGGCGCACGCCCGGGCCTACCGCTGGGGTGAGGACGGGCTCGGCGGCATCTGCGACCGGTTCGGGTTCCTCAACTTCTCCGTGGCGCTGTGGAACGGCCGCGACCCCGTCCTCAAGGAGCGGCTGTACGGCCTGACCAACGGCCAGGGCAACCACGGCGAGGACGTCAAGGAGTACTGGTGGCCGCTCGACGGCACCCCGACGCACTCGTTCCTGCGGTGGCTCTACCGCTACCCGCAGGCGGAGTACCCGTACGCCCGGCTGCGGGAGGAGAACGCCCGGCGCGGCCGGGACCAGCGCGAGTTCGAGCTGGCCGACACCGGGGTGCTGGACGGCAACCGCTTCTTCGACGTCGTGGTCGAGTACGCCAAGGCGGCGCCGGACGACCTGTGCATCCGCATCGACGCGACCAACCACGGCCCCGACCCGGCGGACCTGCACCTGGTCCCGCAGATCTGGTACCGCAACACCTGGTCCTGGGGGCTGGACGACCGGACGCCGGAGCTGGAGCCGCTGGATCCGGGCGACGTGGTCGGGGACATGCGCGCCGTGGTGTGCCGGCACGAGTTCCTCGGCCGCTACACGCTCAGCGCGCAGGGCCGGCCCGAGGTCCTGGTGTGCGACAACGAGAGCAACGACCGGCTGCTGTTCGGGACCGCGACCAACCCGGCGCGGCGCACCAAGGACGGCATCAATCAGCGCATCGTGCACGGCGACACCGATGCCGTGGCCACCGAGGGCACCGGCACCAAGGCCGGGTTCTGGTACCGGTTCGACGCGGTGCCCCCCGGCGCGACCGTGTCGGTGCGGCTGCGGCTGTCCACCGCCGAGCCGGACGAGAACACCTTCGGTGCCGGCTTCCACGCCGTCTTCGGCGACCGCGCGGCCGAGGCGGACGAGTTCTACGGGGCGGTGCTGCCGGCCGGGTTGACCGACGACCGGCGCGCGGTCGCCCGCCGCGCCTACGCCGGGCTGCTGTGGGGCAAGCAGCTCTACCGCTACGACGTGCACCGCTGGCTGCAGGGCGACCCGGCGCAGCCGCCGCCGCCGGACCAGCGCCGGCAGCCGTCCGGCCGGAACACCTCCTGGGAGCACCTGAGCCTGGCCGACGTGATCAGCATGCCGGACGAGTGGGAGTACCCCTGGTTCGCCTCCTGGGACCTGGCGTTCCACTGCGTCGCGCTGTCGCACGTGGACCCGGCCTTCGCCAAGGAGCAGCTGCTGCTGCTGGCCCGGGAGTGGGCCATGCACCCGGACGGCCAGCTGCCCGCGTACGAGTGGGCCTTCGGCGACGTCAACCCGCCCGTCCACGCCTGGGCCGCCTGGCACGTGTACCAGGCCGACGGTGCCTGGGACACCGACTTCCTGGTCCGCATCGGTACCAAGATGCTGCTCAACTTCGCCTGGTGGGTGAACCGCAAGGACGCCGACGGGTCGAACCTGTTCGAGGGCGGCTTCCTCGGCATGGACAACATCGGCCTGTTCAACCGGTCCGCCCCGCTGCCGGCCGGGTTCCGGCTGGAGCAGTCCGACGCCACCAGCTGGATGGCGTTCTTCTGCCTGCAGATGCTGCGGATCTGCGTCGAGGCGGCGCACCGGGTGCCCGCCTTCGACGAGCTGGCCACCAAGTTCCTGGAGCACTTCCTGTCCATCGCGCACGCCATGCGCAGCTTCGGCTCGCAGGACGTCGCGCTGTGGGACGAGGAGGACGGCTTCTTCTACGACGTGCTCGTGCACCCGGACGGCGGCTCCCAGCGGCTCCGGGTCCGGTCGATGGTCGGCCTGCTCCCGCTGCTGGCCGTCGCGGTGCTGCCGGAGCGGACCGCCGAGCTGCCGGACTTCAGCAGCCGGCTGGCCTGGCTCCGGCGACGACGCCCGGAGCTGCTGGACGGGCTGGTCACCGACGCCGAGCACGGCGGCCGGGTGATGCTGTCGCTGCTGCTCGGCGACGCCCTGCCGCGGCTGCTCGCCCGGATGTTCGACGAGCAGGAGTTCCTGTCCGTCGCCGGCATCCGGTCGCTGTCCGCGGCGTACTCCACGCCGTACACCACCGAGGTCGACGGCCGGTCGATGACCATCGACTACGAACCCGGCGAGTCGCGCAGCGGGCTGTTCGGCGGCAACTCCAACTGGCGCGGGCCGGTGTGGTTCCCGGTGAACGTCCTGCTGGCCGACGCGCTGCGGGCGCACGGCAACTACCTGGGCGACGACTTCCGGGTCGAGGTGCCCACCGGGTCGGGCAACCGGGTCACCCTGGCGGAGGCCGCCGACCTGATCGACCAGCGACTGGTCTCGCTGTTCCTCCCCGGACCGGACGGGCGCCGGCCCAGCGACGGCCACCGCATCGAGTCGTCCCCGGACCCGCTCTGGGCGGCTCACCCGACCTTCAGCGAGTACTTCGACGGCGACACCGGCGAGGGGCTCGGCGCCACGCACCAGACCGGCTGGACCGCGCTGGTCGCCGACCTGCTCCAGGGACCCGACGGCCGCTGACGCCGCCACCCCACGTCCCTGCGCGGCGTGCCGTGGGAACCGGTACACGCAGCGTCATCGTCATGCACACTGTGCGTCATGACCAGCACTGCGGGAACCGGGTCGGCAGCGGGCGGCCCGGCCGCGTCGGGGGCGTCCGGCCGTTCAGTGCCGGCCGGTTCGGTGCCGCGCGCGGCAGAACCGCGGAGAGCGGTGTCGCGAGCAGCGCGCAGGCGGGCCGGCGGCCCCGCCTCGAGCGGCGGCGCTGCCGGCGCTGCCCGTGCTGCCCGTGGGTCCGACCATCCCGCGGTGCACCGCGGCGGGATGGCCGGCCTCGCGCTGGGCGCGATCGGCGTCGTCTTCGGGGACATCGGCACCAGCCCGCTCTACGCGCTGCAGACGGTCTTCTCCATCGACGACAACGCGGTCAAGCCCACGGTCGGCGACGTCTACGGCGTCATCTCGCTGGTCTTCTGGGCGATCACCATCGTGGTGTCCGTCAAGTACGTGGCCTTCATCCTGCGGGCCGACAACGACGGCGAGGGCGGGATCATGGCGCTCGCCGCGCTGATCCGGGACCGGCTGCGGCCCCGCAGCCGGCGGGTGGCGGTGGCCATGCTGCTCGGCGTCATCGGCGCGTCGCTGTTCTACGGCGACAGCCTGATCACCCCGGCGATCTCCGTGCTCTCGGCCGTCGAGGGCATCGAGGTGGTGGAACCGCACGCGGCGGACGTCGTCCTCCCGGTGGGCCTGCTCATCGTCATCGGCCTGTTCCTGGTCCAGCGCCTGGGCACGCACCGGATCGGCCGGCTGTTCGGGCCGATCATGGTGGTGTGGTTCCTGGTGCTGGCCGTCCTCGGGCTGCCGCACATCATCGCCCGGCCCGGCATCCTGCGCGGGTTGTCGCCGACCTACGCGGTCGGGTTCGTGGCCGACCACCCGTTCACCGCGTTCATCGCCATGGGCGCCGTGGTGCTGTCCATCACCGGGGCCGAGGCGCTCTACGCGGACATGGGCCACTTCGGCCGCCGGCCGATCCGGATGTCGTGGTTCTTCCTGGTCTTCCCGGCGCTGATCGTCAACTACCTGGGTCAGGGCGCGCTGATCCTGGACCAGCCGCGGTCGATCTCGAACCCCTTCTACATCATGGCGCCCGGCTGGGCGCGGCTGCCGCTGGTGGTGCTGGCCACCATGGCCACGGTCATCGCGTCGCAGGCCGTCATCTCCGGTGCCTTCTCGGTGTCCCGGCAGGCGGTGCGGCTGGGGTTCCTGCCGCACCTGACCGTCCGGCACACCTCGCAGCAGGAGAGCGGGCAGATCTACGTGCCCGCGGTGAACTGGCTGCTGTTCACCGGGGTGATCATCCTGATGCTGCTGTTCCGCTCGTCGAACCGGCTGGCGACCGCGTACGGCCTGGCGGTCACCGGGACCCTGCTGCTGACCACCACGCTATTCCTGATCCTCGCCGGGTCGGCCTGGCGCTGGCCGGTCTGGCGGCTGGTGGTCATCGGCGTCGTGTTCGGCGGGCTGGAACTCGTCTTCTTCGCGGCGAACCTGAGCAAGGTGGTGCACGGCGGCTGGCTGCCGCTGCTCATCGCCGTCGTCGTGGTCACCCTGATGACCACCTGGGAGCGCGGCCGCCGGCTGATCACCGCGCGGCGCATCGAGGCCGAGGGATCGCTGCCGGACTTCGTGGAGCGCATCCGCGAGAGCGGCATCCCGCGGGTGCCCGGGATCGCGGTGTTCCCGCACCCCGGCAAGGAGACGACACCGCTGGCCCTGCGGGCGAACACCGAGTTCAACCACACCTTGCACGAGCACGTGGTGATCGTGTCGCTGCAACCGCAGAACGTGCCCTACTACACCGGCGAGGACCGGATCACCGTCGACGACCTCAAGTACGCCGACGACGGAATCGTGCACGTGTCGGTGCGCGTCGGCTTCCAGGACGACCAGGACATCCCCGCGGTGCTGCGCGAGGTCACCGGGCGCAGCTCGGAACTCGACTTCGCCGAGGACCAGGCCTACTACTTCCTGTCCCGGATCGGCGTGGAGACCGGGACGCAGCCGGGGCTGGCCGCCTGGCGCAAGCGGCTCTTCGTCGCGCTGGCCCACAACGCCGCCAGCCCGGCCGCCTCTTTCCGGCTGCCGGAGGAGCGGACCGTCGTCATGGGGTCCCGGATCAGCCTGTGACGGGTGCGCCGCCGCGCACGCCGGACAGGCGGGCGCCGCGGGCGATGTCGTCGACGTCAGCCGCCGCCCTGCACCGACAGCACGGTGAAGCCGTAGGCGGCGATCGCCCCCAGGACCAGGAACAGCACCAGGTCGACCACCACGGTCAGCGGTCCGTGGCTGCGCCCGGGCACCGCATCGCGCGGCAGGACGATGTGGGCCAGCAGGGCGCCGCCGACGGCCATCACGACGACGGACCACAGCGGCAGGCCGAGCACGGTCATCGGGGGAGCGTAGGACCGGCCGCAGGCGGACGGAAGGCGCTCAGCGGTAGAGCTCGTCGAGCTCCTGCACGTACTGGTTCTCCACCGTGCGGCGGCGCACCTTCATCGACGGCGTCAGCTCGCCGGCCTCCACGGACAGGTCCCGGGCCAGCACGACGAACTTCTTGATCGTCTCCCACCGCTCGAGCCGGCTGTTGAGCTCGTCGACGCCGCTCTGCACCAGCTCCTGCACCGCGGGATGCCGTGACAGCTCGGCCATGTCGAGCGCGCCGAGCCCGTGCTGGTCGGCCCAGCCCTTCATGGCGTCGGGGTCGAGGGTGATGAGCGCGGACGCGAACCGCCGGGACTCGCCGTGCACCACGATGTGCGAGGCGTACGGGAACACCGCCTTGAAGACGCCCTCGATCTTCTGCGGCGAGACGTACTTGCCGCCGGAGGTCTTGATCATGTCCTTCTTGCGGTCGGTGACGCGCAGGTAGCCGTCCGAGAGCTCGCCGATGTCGCCGGTGTGCAGCCAGCCGTCCGGGTCCAGGACGTCGTCGGTGGCCTCCGGCAGGCCGTGGTACCCGGTCATCACACCACCGCCGCGGACGAGGATCTCGCCGTCCGACGCGATCATGAACTCGGTGCCGGGCAGCGGCGGGCCGACCGTGCCGATGCGGGTGTCCTGCGGCAGGTTCACCGCGCAGGCGGCGCTGGTCTCGGTGAGCCCGTAGCCCTCGAGCACGGTGAGCCCGGCGGCGTCGAACCACTCGGCCACCTCGCGCGACAGCGGGGCCGATCCCGACACGAAGAACCGGATGCGGCCGCCCATCGCCGCGCGGATCTTGCGGAACACCAGGGCGTCGGCCACCGTGAGCCGGGCCGCGGTCCAGCGGTCCACGGGCGCCCGGCGCTGCCGGGTGCGGGAGGCCGCCAGGCCGACCCGGAAGGCCCAGTCGAAGATCCTGGCCTGGATCCCGCCGTGGCCCTGGGTGCGCAGCGTGACCGTGGCCCGGACCTTCTCGAAGATCCGCGGCGCGCCGCCCATGAACGTCGGCTTCACCTGGCCGAGGTTCTCCACGATCCGGCTCAGGTCGCCGTCGACGGCGGTGGCGAAGCCGATCTCGAGCTGGATGCCGATGAGCATCTTGCCGAGCACGTGCGACAGCGGCAGCCACAGGTACTGCAGGTCCGCCGGGGTGAGCAGGTCGAGCTCGGCGACGGCCCGGCCCTCGTACGTCCAGTTGGCGTGGCTGAGCCGGACGCCCTTGGGCCGGCCGGTCGTGCCGGAGGTGTAGACGAGCGTCGCCAGGTGGTCGGGGGTCAGCGCGTCGACCCGCTCGTCGACCGCGTCCGGCCGCCGGGCGAGCAGGTCACGGCCGCGCGCCGCGAGCTCCTGCAGGGTGAGCACGTCGACGCCGTCCGGCGCCGTCACGTCGGCGGCCGGTTCGATGACCACCACCGCGCGCAGCTGCGGCAGCTCCGACTCGCGGAGCTTGGCGACCTGCCCGGCGTCCTCGGCGATGACCACGACGCAGCCCGAGTCGCCGACGATGTACCCCACCTCGTCGGCGGCCGTCGTCGGGTAGACGGTGGTGGTGGCCGCGCCGGCGCACATGACGGCCAGGTCCGCGACGATCCACTCGATGCGGGTGCCGGACGCGATGCCGACCCGCTCGCCGACGGCCACGCCGAGGTCGACCAGGCCGGCCGCCAGCTCCCAGACCCTGGTCCTGGTGTCCTGCCAGGTCAGGCTCTGCCAGCCGGACCCGTCGCGGTAGCGGAACGCCTCGGCCGCCGGCGTGCGCCGCACGCGGTCGACGAACTGGTGCGCGAAGGACACGCCGTGCTGGGTGGTGGTCACTGTCGTCCCTTTCGAGGCGCCCGTGCGGGACCGGGTGCCGACGACCCTATGCGGTGCCGTCCGGGCGCCCGGACGGACGAGGTGCTCACGTGTCCGTCGACCCCGGCGTGGTGCCTCGCGGGCGCGCGTGGTCCCGGACCACCTCGTCGTCGGCCCAGGAGCCGCCGACCGGGTCCACGTCGAGCTCGCCCTCGTCCCGGACGACCTCCTGGGCACCCCATCCGGGCCGGTCGGCGGTGTCGGGCTGGGTGCCGTGGTCGCGAACGACCTCGTCGGCCCGCCAGCCGCCGGGTGCGGGGGCCGTGGTCGCCGTCCCGTGGTCGCGGACCTCCTCGTCGGCGGACCAGCCGCGGGCGCCGGCGGTCTCACCGCCGGGCGCGTCGGCCGGGACATCGCGGGGCGCCGGCTCGTCCGGCGCGGACGGCGTGGACGGTGGTGTCATGGCGGTCCCTCCTGCCTGTGGCGGACCCCACCATCGTGCCCCGCTCGGGCCGGATCCGCCCGCGACGGGGCCTCCGGGACGCCGGGTGCCGACCCGGCCGGCTTCGCGGACCGGCCCGGGTCCGGACCGCGGCCCGCAGCCGGGCGGGTTCAGCGGACCCGGGTGACCCGGACGGTGACCTCGTTGCCGGTCGCCGCCGGCCCCGCGTAGACACCCTTCACCGGCGGCACGTCCCGGTAGTCCCGGCCGCGGCCGACGACGACGTGGGCATGTCCGGGCGGAGCGCCGTTGGTCGGGTCGAACGCGGTCCACGCGCCGTCCCACCACTCCACCCAGGAGTGCGACTCGCCGACGACGGTGCGGCCGATCTCGGCGTCCGGCTGCGGGTGCAGGTAGCCGGAGACGTACCGGGCCGGGATCCGCACGGCCCGCAGCAACGCCACCGCGAGGTGCGAGAAGTCCTGGCAGACACCGCGGCGCTCGTGCCAGGCCTCCACGGCCGAGGTGTGCACGCCGGTGGCGCCCTGCTCGTAGGTCAGCCGGCGGCGGATCAGGTCGCAGACCGCGCGCCCGGCTGCGGCGGGTGTCGCGGACGACTCGCGGAGCTGCTGCGCGACGCCCAGCAGCTCGTCGTCGAGTTCGGTCAGCGGGGTCGGGCTGAGGAACTCCTCCTGCGTGTCCGACACGTCGGCGCCGGCCAGCGCGTCCCAGTCCAGGTGCGGGACCGGGTCGCGGGACGGGATGTCGAAGGTCTCGACGGTGGAGGTGGCGGTCACCGTGAGATGCCGGTGGGGACGGTGCACGTCGAACGCGGCGACGCGGGTGCCCCAGTGGTCGACGTAGGGCAGCACTCCCTCGAACGGGTCGATCTCCAGCCGGGACGACAGCACGGACTGTCCGGCCTCCTCGGCCGGCTGCATCCGGACCTCGTTGTAGGACGTGGTCACGGTGTCCGGGTAGGTCAGGGCGGTGCGGTGCACGATCTGCAGCCGCCAGACGTCCCCGGTCCAGTAGGCGGGCTGCGGCGCCGGACCGGCGGCGTCGTGGGCGGAGACGGTCACGCGAGACCTCCGGGCAGGGCGGGGGCGGTGGCCACGGGCGCGCCGGGCTGCACCGGCAGCGTGACCGGCGGCCGGGACGCTGGGCTGCCGGCCGGGGCCGCGGGGGAGCCGGGCGCCGATCGCCGCTGCCCTGAGAGGTGCTGCGCCGAGAGGTGCTGCGCCGCCAGCTGTTCCGCTCCGATCGTGGCCCAGGTGACCTCGTCGCCGCGCCGGAAGAAGGACCGGCTGACCGCCACGTGGGCGCTGTGCACGGTCCGTTGCAGGGCCGCGAGCAGGGTGGGCAGCTCGGCCGGCAGCTCGGTGCCGGTGCGGTAGTCCAGTCCGGTGCGGGTGCGGCCGACGATCCGCCGGGCGCTCGACGGGTCCCGGCGTGGGTCGCGCACCGGCGACCCGGACAGCGCCTCCAGCTCGGCCAGCGACGTCTCGGCCGCGGTGAGCGACCGCAGCACCGAGCGCGGGAAGCGGCGGTCGAGCAGCACGAACGCGGCGGCGGTGTGCTGCCCGACCATGCCGCCGTGCTCGCGGACGTAGGGCTCCCATCCGCCGCAGGCGGAGACCAGGGCGCGCCACGGCGGCACGGACCCGGTCTGCGAGTCGGCGGCCGCGAGCAGCCGGATCGTCATGTCGGCGCGCTCGAGCGCGCGCCCGACGGCCAGGAAGTGCCAGCCCTCGTCGTGACTCATCACCTCGTCGACCAGGCCGGCCGACATGGCGCAGCGCTCGGCCACCCAGCGCAGGTAGGTGTGCGGCCCGCCGCCGGACGAGGTGCGGCTGCGCAGCCCGTGCCACGTCACGTTCAGGCACTCCCAGACGTCCAGCGGCAGCGCGTCGCGCACGCCGCGGGCGTTGTCCCGGGCCGCCATCAGGGCACCGGACACCGAGGACGGCCGCTCGGGGTCGAACACCAGGGTGCGGACGAGCTGGCTCGGGTCGGCGCCCTCGAGCTCGGTGTCGCCCCGCAACCCCATGGACTCCACCAGCGACCGGATGACCTGGTGGTCCGTCTGCCACGAGCCGGTGGGCAGCAGGTGCAGGTAGGTGTCCAGGATGCGGGCCGTGCAGTCGGCCCGCTCGACGTGCCGTCCCAGCCAGTACAGCGACTCGGCGATGCGGCTCAGCACGCCGGGCTCCCGCCGGTCTGCGCCGCCGCGTCGCCCGGGATGCCCGGAGCCGGCCCGCGCGGGACCGGCTGGCTGCCGCGCCGGCCCTGGCGGTCCTGCCGGCGGTCCTGCTGCCGGCCCTGCTGCTGCTGGCCCTGCTGGTGGCGCAGGCCGGGGTCGGCGACGTCCGGCTCCACCGGCGCCTCGAACAGGAAGGCGCCGGTGTCCTGCGCGCCGCCGGACCAGCCCCAGCTGCCCTCGCCCTGCCACTGGCCGGCCCTGCCCTGGGACTGGCCCTGCCACTGGCCGGCCCCGCCCTGGGACCGGCCCTGCCATGGGGCGGCCGCGTCGTCCGTCCGGTCCTGCCACGGGGCGGTCCCGTCCGGCCCGTCCGCCCGGTCCGGCCCGTCCGGCGCGGTGCCGCCCGGCACCGGCGCGGCCGGACCCGCGACCCCGGGGACACCGCCGGTGGACCGGTCGTCCGCGCGGCGCCCGGCGAGCACCCAGGTGTCCTTGGACCCGCCGCCCTGCGACGAGTTCACGACGAGCTCGCCCTCCGGCAGCGCCACCCGGGTCAGACCGCCGGGCAGCACCCAGACCGAGCTGCCGTCGTTCACCGCGAACGGGCGAAGGTCGACGTGCCGCGGCCGCATCCGGTCGCCGATCAGCGTCGGCACCGTGGACAGCGCGATCTCCCGCTGAGCGATGAAGCCGCGGGGGTTGTCCAGGATGGCCGTCCGGGTCCGGGCCAGCGTCGCGCGGTCCGCGCGCGAGCCGATGACGATGCCCTTGCCGCCGGAGCCGTCGACCGGTTTGACCACGAGTTCGGCCAGGTGCTCCAGCGCGTAGTCGCGGTGGTCCGGGTCCTCCATCCGGTAGGTGTCGACGTTCGGCAGGATCGGCTCCTCCCGCAGGTAGTACCGGATGATGTCCGGCACGTAGGTGTAGACCAGCTTGTCGTCGGCGATGCCGTTGCCGACGGCGTTGGCGATCGTCAGGTGGCCGGCCCGCGCCGCGTTGACCAGCCCCGGCGAGCCGAGCAGCGAGTCCAGCCGGAACTGCAGCGGATCGAGGAACTCGTCGTCGACCCGGCGGTAGATGACGTGCACCGGCATCTCCCCGCCGGTGGTGCGGACGTACACCCGGTTGTTGCGACAGACAAGGTCCCGGCCCTCGACCAGCTCGACGCCCATCTCGCGGGCCAGCAGGGTGTGCTCGAAGTAGGCCGAGTTGAAGACGCCGGGTGTCAGCACGACGACGGTGGGGTCGGCGACGTCCGGCGGGGCGACCGCCCAAAGCGCGGCCAGCAGCCGCCCGGGGTACTCCGAGACCGGGCGGACGTCCTGGTCGGCGGACGCCTCGGCCAGCACCTGCGCCACGGCCTGCCGGTTCTCCAGCACGTAGGACACCCCGGACGGCACCCGGACGTTGTCCTCGAGCACCCGGAAGCTGCCCTGCTCGTCCCGGATCAGGTCGACCCCGGAGATGACGATGCGGGCACCGTCCTGCGCGCCCATCCCGGCGACCTGCCGGTGGAAGTGCGGCGAGGTGGTGACGAGCCGGCGGGGCACCACGCCGTCGGCGAAGATCCGGCCGGGCCCGTAGCTGTCGGCGAGGAAGGCCTCCAGCGCCCGCACCCGCTGCGGCACGCCGTCCTGGACCACCCGCCACTCGTCGGCGGTGACGATCCGCGGGATCAGGTCCAGCGGGAACGGCCGCTCCACGCCGCCCAGGGCGAAGGTGATGCCCTGGTCCAGGAACGTCCGGCCCATGATGTCGGCGCGGGCCTTGAGGTCCGCCGCGGTGAGCGTCTGCAGCGCGCTGTGCACCGACTCGTAGGAGTCGCGGATGACCCCGGGACCGGCGAAC
The DNA here is from genome assembly GCF_014646215.1 of Nakamurella endophytica. Lineage (GTDB taxonomy): Bacteria > Actinomycetota > Actinomycetes > Mycobacteriales > Nakamurellaceae > Nakamurella > Nakamurella endophytica. The sequence continues at coordinate 503,141 of NZ_BMNA01000001.1, read as the reverse complement.
ATCTCGTCCCACGCACGGCCGAACGGGTAGTCGGCGAACAGGTCGGCCATCCCGGGAACGCTAGGTCCGGCGTGTTGCGTGACGGTCACGCCTCATTGTGTCCCGGTTACGCCGATGTGTCCTCGGCGCCCCGTCGGTGCCCCGCCCGAGGCCCGGTCGGCGTGCGGTCGGAGTCCGGTCGGCGCCCCGTCGGTGGACTGTCGTCGCCCCCGGGCCGGTCCGGAGGCGGGGCGGCCCGGGCCGCCTGGTCCGTGCGGTGCGGTGCGGGCGCCGTGTGGTGCGGCGGCGGACCTGAGACCATGTGCCGGCCGGTGCGGTGGGCGTACCGGTCACGGGCCAGCGCCCCCCGCACGCGGAGGAACACACCCATGAGTACGTCCGGCGGTACGACGGCGATCCTGGCCGCACTCGGTGCCAACCTCGGCATCGCGGTCACCAAGTTCATCGCCTTCCTGGTGTCCGGCTCGTCCTCGATGCTCGCCGAGTCGGTGCACTCGCTCGCCGATTCCGGGAACCAGGTGCTGCTGCTCGTCGGCGGGCGCCGCGCCCGCCGCGCGGCCACCGCCGAGCACCCCTTCGGATTCGGGCGCGAGCGGTACGTCTACGCGTTCATGGTGGCGATCATCCTGTTCAGCGTCGGCGGCGTGTTCTCGATCTACGAGGGCGTCCACAAGCTGCAGCACCCCGAGCCGATCGAGCAGGCATGGCTGCCGCTGGCGGTGCTGGTGATCTCGATCGGGCTGGAGTCGTTCTCGCTGCGCACGGCGCTCAAGGAGTCCGCGCCCGAGCGGCAGGGGATGTCCGTGCTGACCTTCGTCCGGCGGGCCAAGTCGCCGGAGCTGCCGGTGGTGCTGCTGGAGGACATCGCCGCGCTGACCGGGCTGGCCCTGGCGCTGATCGGCGTGGTGCTCGCCGTGGTCACCGGCGACGGCGTCTGGGACGGCGTCGGCACCGTCGCCATCGGGGTGCTGCTGGTGGTCGTCGCCATCGTGCTCGGCATCGAGACCAAGAGCCTGCTGATCGGCGAGGGTGCCTCGCCGACCGACCTGGTGACCATCCGGGCGGCGGCCGAGGCCGGCGCGGAGATCGGTTCGATCATCCACATGAAGACGCTGTACCTGGGTCCGGACGAGCTCATGGTCGGCATGAAGGTCGCGGTGACGCCGACCGAGTCCGCCGCCGGCGTCGCCGCGGCCATCAACGCCGTCGAGGAGCGGGTGCGCGCCGCACTGCCCAGCGTCGGACCGATGTACGTCGAGCCGGACATCCTGGACCCGTCCCGGGCGGCGGCCGCAGCGGTCCCGGCGCCGGCCGCCCACTGAACGGGGGAGGAAGACATGCTGGTCGCGTTCTCGGTGGCGCCGTCCGGTGACGGCGAACTGACCCGGCAGGGGCCGGCCGACTCGGTGTCGCAGGCGGTGGCCGACGCGGTCCGGGTGGTGGCGGAGTCCGGGCTGCCGTACCGGACGGACGCCATGTTCACCACGGTCGAGGGGTCCTGGGACGAGTGCATGGACGTCGTCCGGCGCGCGTCCGAGGCCGCCGGCCGCTACGGGTCGCGGGTGTCGCTGGTGCTCAAGGCCGACATCCGCCCGGGCCACACCGGCGAGCTGGACGGCAAGGTGGCCCGGGTGCAGCGGTTGCTCGACGGGTCCTGACCGCCGGGTGCGGGACGTGCCGAGGCGGGTGCTGCTGCCGGCGGCCCGACCCGGTGGGCCGCGTGCTCAGCGGCGCACGTCCGCGGGTCCGCGGTGCAGCGGCAGCCCCGCGGCCACCCACGCCTCGACACCGCCGACCAGGTCGGTGGCCCGGTGCAGGCCGACGGCCTGCAGGCTGGCCGCGGCGAGGCTGGAGCTGTAGCCCTGCCGGCACACCACCACGATTTCCCGGTCGTACGACGTCGCCTCCGGGATCCGCGACGGGCTCGCCGGGTCGAGCCGCCACTCCAGCACGGTCCGGTCGATGACCAGCGCCCCGGGCAGTTCTCCGGTCTCCGCGCGCTGGTCCGGCGTCCGGGTGTCCACCAGCAGCGCGCCGGCGGCGACCGCCGCGACCGTCTCCTGGGCGGTCCGCCGCCGGAGCGTGGCCCGGGCTCGCTCGAGGACGGCGTCGACCCCCGAGACCGCCTGCGCCGCTGTGACCGTCATACCGCGATGCCCCCCCGCCGGCGGGCCGGCGCCGACAGCGCCAGGCTAGCCGCGCGCCGCCGGCCCGCTGCCGGCAGACGGGCGCAGAGCCCGGGTGCCGGCAGCGCACCGTCCGCTGAGGGCAGGTAATCAGTGACGCGGACGGCAGGGATGGTGTCCTGCAGACCCGGCGGTCAGCCCTTCTCCGCGACATCCGGGCACGACGAGTAGTCGACGTCCGGCTGCCAGACGGTCGACCAGCAGTAGCTCATGTCCGAGGAGTCGGTGGCGGTGGCGCCGGCCTGCTGGGTGGGGGACGGCGCGGGCGTGGCGGCCTGCGCGGGAGCTGCGACGGCGACGCCGAAGCCGCCGAACAGCAGCACCATCCCGGCGCCGGCGGCAAGACGGCGGATCGAGGAGGTCCGGGGAAGGCGGCCCGGCTCCACGTCGGTGCTGGGACGGCGGGCGGGGGATGTCGTCGTGAACATGGCGAGATCCTGCGACGGCTCGCGCCCGTTCGGACCGGTCCGATCGATCGACCAGGCGGAGGGCTCCTGTCCTCCGATCGGCGGACAGCGGGTCCGCCTGGAATGCCGGACACGCCGGCTCCCGTGCCTCCGCGAGCCCCGCCCCGTTCCGGACCACCGCGGCTGGACCGTGCGGATGTCGCCGATCCGTCGATGCCGTACGCAGGCGGTCGGCCCACCTCGCGGTGATCACCGAGGCACCCTGTGTGGATCTTGCGGGCGACTTGCAAGCCGGCCGGTCCCCGTCGCAAGCGCCCGTCGCAGCCGGCTCCAAGTCCGCCGAAAGGGGTGCGGCCGACAGTCGTCACCATGCGTTGCGCCTGCCCGGATTCCGCCGTGGTCCTGTCCGCCCCCCTCGCCGTGCCGTCGACCTCCGGATGGGCCGCGGTCCTGCGGCGTCACCTGCTGACCGCGGTGACGGCGGCCGCGCTGCTGCTGGGTCTGGCACTGGGCGGTCTGCTGGGCGGGACGACGGTGCTGGCCGGCGGCGCTGGGATGGCTCCCGCCGGGGCGCTGCAACCGGCTGGCGGCACGGCTCCGGTGACGGCCGGTCTCCCGGACCTGGCCCGGCCGTCGGCGGCGGTCCCGGGCACGGGTGTCGGGGGCGGTGCCGCGGTGGCGGCCCCGGCCGGCGACCCGATGGCGCTGCCGGACCTGGCCGCGGGCGGCCTGCTGGCCACCGGGCGGTTCCTGTCCGACGTCGTGCCTGCGGCGGTCGGCGACCTCGCCGGGGCGCTGCACGACTGGTCGACGGCCCGGTCGGTGCTGGCGGCGGTCCGGGCGGCGGAGGCCCACCCGGCGGGCCGCTGATCCGGCCCCGCCGGGTGGCCGACCCGGACACCGGTACCGGCACCTGGACCGGGCACTGCCGACCGGCATCGACGGCCCGTGGAACGGCGACACCCGGTGGTCCGGACGGACCACCGGGTGTCGTGGATCGTGCCGCCGGGCCCGGGGCCGTGTCGCCCCGGGCCGCGGATCACCAGCCGCCGCCCCAGGCGAACGCGGAGGTGCCGGAGCCGGAGCTGCCCGCGGCTGCGCCGACGGCCTCGTCGCTGCCGGTGTCGCCCGTCGTGCCGGTGTCGCCGGTGGAGCCGTCGCCGGAACCCCAGCCGCCGGTGCTCCAGCCGCCGGTGCTCCACGGGTCGACCAGCGTCCAGCCGTTGCCCAGGTCGGTCCAGCCGGAGCCGGACAGGTCACCGGTGCCGCGGCCCCAGCCGCCCATCGACCACGGGTCCAGCCCGCCCGGGCCGCCACCGGGATAGCCACCGGCACTGCTGCCCGACCCGCTGCCCGACCCGCTGCCCGACCCGCTGCCCGACCCGCTGCCCGACCCGCTGCCCGACCCGCTGCCCGACCCGCTGCCACGGCCCGATCCGCCGGCCGATCCGGTGCCGGTCGATCCCTCGGCCTTCCAGGTGACCGTGAAGGTGTCGTCGCCGGTCAGCGGGGACACCGTGGCCATCGTGGTGCCGCTGCGGTCGGCGAGTTCGATCTTCCGGGCGTTCGACAGCGTGCCGATGCGCTTTCCGTCGACCCGGATGTCGGAGAAGGTCTCGGAGCCGAAATCGGCCAGCGGCAGCACGCTCTCGGTGCGACCGTCGGACGGCGCCTCGCTGATGATCTCGGCCGAGGCGTTCTCGGCGTCCGGCGCCTGACCGGTGACAGTCTTGGTCCAGCCGCGCGTCCGGTCGGTGAGCACCAGCCGGTAACCGGAGTCGGTCGAGGTCACCGACGCCGTCATGGAGTCGCCAGGCTTCACCGTCTGCGGCAGCGTGACGGACGCCGCGGGGTAGAACTCGTACCAGGTCGAGTAGCTGGGCGTGCCGTTGTCGCAGTCGCTGGACGTGCCGATCTGCTCGACCGACTCGCTGCCGTCCCCGTCCAGGCCTACCCAGTGGGCGCTGTAGGCGGTCCGGCGCGGCGCGCAGGTCACCGTGGGCACCGTCCAGGACGCCGACACCGACGTGTAGGTGCCACCGGTGACCTCCCAGCCGGCCCAGTCGGCGCTGACCGTGCTGTCGGCGGTCGAGTCGGACGGTGCGGCGACCACCGACGGCGGCGTCGCACCCGCCACCCCGCTGCCCACGCCGAGCATCAGCACACCGGCCGCGGCACCGACCACGGCCCGCCGTGCGGTCCGCCGGTGGCGGGAGGCGCGGGTGTCGGTGGTGGCGGGGTCCGGCGACGCGGCGCCGGCGGCAGAACGCACAGTCATGTTCGAGGCCCTCCGGGATCGGCCGCCCGAGGTCGGCGGCCACTGCGGTCCACGGTGGGACGGCTGTCTGTGCGGGGGACGTGAGCGGGCGTACCGGAGGCTGAGGACTTGCAAAGAATGGAGCGAGAGCAACGATCCGGCCGTCACCGGGCCGGGAGACGGCGACGCCCCCACCCGGTGGGGGCGGGGGCGTCGCGGACCTCTGGCTGCGGACGGGTCAGAGGATGACCAGGCCCGCGGTGTTCGCCTTGGCGGCGGCGAAGCGCGCCTGGGCGTCGGCCCAGTTCACGACGTTCCACCAGGCTTTGACGTAGTCCGCCTTGACGTTCTTGTACTGCAGGTAGAAGGCGTGCTCCCAGACGTCGACCATCAGCACCGGGATCTGCGCCGCCGGGATGTTGCCCTGCTGGTCGTACAGCTGGAAGATGTTCAGCCGCTGGCCCAGGGAGTCCCAGGCGAGCACCGACCAGCCGGAACCCATCACGGACGTGGCGTTGGCGGTGAACTGCTTCTGGAAGGCGTCGAACGAGCCGAAGAACTCGTCGATCGCCGCGGCCAGCTCGCCGTCGGGACGGTCGCCGCCGTTCGGCGACAGGCTCGGCCACCAGATCGAGTGGTTGACGTGGCCGCCGAGGTTGAAGGCCAGCTTCTTCTCCAGGCCCGGCAGCGTGCCGAACGACTCCTTCTCGCGGGCCTCGGCGAGCTGCTCGAGGGCCTCGTTCGCGGTCGTCACGTACGTCTGGTGGTGCTTGGTGTAGTGCAGCTCGGTGATCTGCCCGGAGATGTGCGGCTCGAGCGCCCCGAAATCGTAGGGCAGGTCCGGAAGGGTGTACGGGGCCATGCGGTGCTCCTTCGACGTGTCGGTGCAAGTCGGTCCGAGATCCACCGTATACCCGTGGCGCGGAGCGGCACCGGCCGCCCGAGCCGGTCACCGCGGACGCCGGAAGGGTTGCGCCACAACGGCTCTGACAGAGTCGTCGGGGAGCCGTGGCGGGATCACCCCCAGGACGGCAGCCAGGTCTCGGCGGTCAGCCGGTCCTGCGTGATCGGGTCGCCCTGCAGGATCGGCAGCAGCCAGATGAAGTTGGCCACCACCAGCCCCACGTAGACGGCCACCACCGCCACCGACAGGAACCGTTTCTCCACCCCGGCGCGGGCCCGGCCGAGGACGTCGCCGAGCACCAGGCTGATGCCGATGACCAGGAACGGCGCCAGCGGGGTGACGTAGAAGAAGTACATCTGGCGGTCGAGGTTGAAGAACCAGGGGACGTACCCGGCCCCGTAGCCGACCAGCACCGCGGCGTAGCGCCAGTCGAGCCGGCCGATCGCCCGCCACAGCGCCCAGCCGGCGACGAACAGCGACACCCACCACAGCGCCGGCGTGCCGATCAGGAAGATCCGGCCGATGCAGTCGGTACGTCCGTCGCCGCAGCCGCTCTGCCCCGAGGACACGTAGTAGAGCACCGGCCGGGTGCCGATCGGCCACGTCCAGGGCTTGGACTCCCACGGGTGCCGGTCCGCGGGGTTGGTCGGGGTGAGCAGGCTGGAGTGGAAGTCGAGCATCTTCCACGTCCACTGCCACAGCGAGTTGTGCCAGACCGCGGCGATCTTCTGCAGCCCGGTGCTGGTCCAGTTCTCGGTGTCGGCGACGAAGATGTGCCGGGCCCACCCGTCCTCGGAGGCGAACCAGGCCCACCACGACGCGACGTAGGTCGCGATCGGCACGACCGCCAGGGACCAGAGCGAGGGCAGCAGGTCGCGCCGGATCACGGCCACCACCGGGGTGCGGATGCCAGCCTCGCGCCGCGCGGTGATGTCCCAGACGACGCTGAGGATGCCGAACGCGGCGATCCAGTAGAAGCCGGACCACTTGACCGACGTGGTCAGCCCCAGGAACAGCCCGCATCCGAAGCGCCACCAGCGGGCGCCCAGCGCGACGCCCGCGCGCTCGCCGCTGCGCCGCCAGAATCCCGGGCCGCGGGTGGGCAAGAAGGCGTCGGGGTCGGCGACCGACCGGTTCAGCCGGGCCCGCACCTGGTCCCGGTCGGCGATCAGACAGGCGAACGCCGCGAGGATGAACAGCTCCTGGAACACGTCGAGCAGCGCCGTGCGGGCCTGCACGTGGCTGACCCCGTCGCAGATGACCAGCACGCCGGCGATGGCGCCGACCAGCGTGGAGCGGGTCATCCGGCGGACCACCCGGACCATCAGGGCGATGATGATCGTCCCGGCCACCACCGACGAGATCCGCCAGCCGGTCGGGTTGTAGCCCAGCAGCATCTCGCCGAGCGCGATGATCTGCTTGCCCAGCGGCGGGTGCACCACCACGCCGAACGCCTGGTTGTCCTCGATGCCGCCGTTGCGGATGACCTCGGCGGCCTGCACGGCGTAGTACTTCTCGTCGAACAGCGGCGTGGGGACCGATCCGGACCCGCCGACCCCCCCATCAGCGGCCTGCCCCACGTTCCACAGCCGCAGCAGCCCGCCGATCAGCGCCAGCCCGGCGGTGACCAGCCAGGCGCGCAGCCGGTCGGTCGGCGGGTCGGGCAGCCGGCGCCGCTCCGGACGCACCGGGCGGCGCACGGGCGGCACCTCGCCGATCGCCACCACGTCGGCGGCCGGGTCCGGCCGGGCCTGGCTCGGGTCCAGATCGTCGACCAGCGGGACGGTGCTGCCGCGGCCGGTGCGGTGCAGGGCCGAGGGGTCCGGCGGCGTCCCCCCGTCGGGACCGTCACCCGCGGCGGGCGATCGGCCGCCGGCAGGGTCGACGAGCGGCGGGGCGGTCATGCCCGCGATCGTAAGGTGGGCCCGGTGAACACCGGCGTGAACCCGGACGCCGGGCGCATCGCGGGCGAGCCGCCGGGCGGCGTGCTGATCCTGGGCGGGACACCGCTGGGCCGGCCGGCCGACGCCTCGCCGGCGCTGGTCGAGGCGCTGCGCACCGCGGACCTCGTCGCGGCGGAGGACACCCGCCGGCTGCTGCGGCTGGCCGCCGACCTGGACGTGGCCGTGCACTGCCCGGTGGTGTCGTACTACGAGGCGGTGGAGGGTGCGCGGATCCCCGGCATCCTCGACCGGATCCGCGGCGGCGGCCGGGTGCTGCTGGTGACCGACGCCGGCATGCCGTCGGTGTCCGACCCGGGGTACCGGTTGGTGGCGGCGGCCGCGGCGGCGGGGCTGCGGGTCACCTCGGTCCCCGGCCCGTCTGCGGTGGTCACCGCGCTGGCGCTGTCCGGGCTGCCGTCGGACCGCTGGACGTTCGAGGGCTTCCCGCCGCGCAAGGCAGGGGAGCGGTCCAGGGCGCTGCGCGAGTTGGCCGGTGAGCGCCGGACGATGGTGTTCTTCGAGTCGGTGCACCGCATCGCCGACACGGTCGGTGCGATGGTCCAGGCGTTCGGCGCGGACCGGCCCGCCGCGCTGTGCCGGGAGCTGACCAAGATGCACGAGGAGGTCCGCCGCGGCACCCTCGGCGAGCTCGCCGCCGGCCTGGACGGTGTCCGCGGCGAAATCACACTGGTGGTGGCGGGGGCACCGGTCGTGGCGGTCGAGATCGGGGACGCCGAGCTGGCCGCACAGGTCGCCGAGCTCGTCGCCGCTGGCCGGACCCGGCGGGACGCCGTCGACGAGGTGGCCGACCGATCGGGTGTGCCGCGCCGCCGGGTGTACGACGCGGCGCACCGGTGATCGCCACCCTGCTGGACCGTGCGGGCAGGATGAGGTCATGGCGACGTTGAAGGAGCGGATCCGCGGCGACCTGACCCGGGCGATGAAGGAGCGGGACGCCGTGGGGGTGTCCACGCTGCGGATGGCGCTCGCCGCCATCACCAACGAGGAGGTGGCCGGCGACACGGCCCGGGTGCTCAGCGACGCCGACGTCGTGTCCGTGTTGACCCGCGAGGTCCGCAAGCGCCGGGAGGCCTCGGAGGCCTTCGACGGGGCCGGCCGGCCGGAGCTCGCCGCCCGCGAGCAGGCGGAAGCCGCCGTGCTGACCGGCTACCTGCCCGCCCAGCTCTCCGACGACGAGCTGTCGGAGCTGGTCGCGGCGGCGGTCGCGACCGTCGCCGCGGACACCGGTGCGGCCCCCGGCCCGCAGCAGATGGGCGCCGTCATGAAGCTGGTGCAGCCGCAGATCGCCGGCCGCGCCGACGGCAGCCGGGTCGCCGCCGCCGTCCGCTCCGCCCTGTCCGGCTGACCCCGGCCGCCGGGCAGCCGGACGCCCGGCCGACCCGCCGGACGGCATCCGGCCGGGGTAGGCAAGGCTGTCCCCGCCGTCCGCGACCCCGGTCGCCGGCGCTCCCACGTTTGTCGCAGTCCCTCTCCGTCCCGACCAGCAGGAGGTCCGCATGTCCGCAGCACCGAAGGCCGACATCGGGGTGACCGGACTGGCGGTGATGGGGTCCAACCTGGCCCGCAACTTCGCGAGCAAGGGCTTCGTCACCGCGGTCCACAACCGCACCAGCGCCAAGGTCGACGACCTGATCACCGAGCACGGCGGCGACGGCACGTTCGTCCCGTCGCACTCCATGGCGGACTTCGTCGCCTCGCTGGCCACCCCGCGCAAGGTGATCATCATGGTCAAGGCCGGCGGCCCGACCGACGCCGTCATCGACGAGCTGGCCGAGCTGCTGGAGCCCGGCGACATCCTCATCGACGGCGGCAACGCCCGCTTCCAGGACACCCAGCGCCGTGAGGCCGCGCTGCGCGAGCGACAGATCCACTTCGTCGGCTGCGGCATCTCCGGTGGCGAGGAAGGCGCGCTCAACGGGCCGTCGATCATGCCGGGCGGCTCGGCCACCGCGTACGAGTCCCTGGGCCCGATACTCGAGAAGATCTCGGCCCACGTCGACGGCGAACCCTGCTGCACGCACATCGGCGCGGACGGTGCTGGTCACTTCGTCAAGATGGTGCACAACGGCATCGAGTACGCCGACATGCAGCTCATCGCGGAGGCCTACGACCTCCTGCGGCGCGGCGCCGGCCTGGAGCCCACGGCCATCGCCGACGTCTTCGCCGACTGGAACCGCGGCGACCTGGACTCGTTCCTGATCCAGATCACCGCGGAGGTGCTTCGCCAGGTCGACGCCGACACCGGCACGCCGCTGGTGGACGTCATCGTGGACGCCGCCGGCATGAAGGGCACCGGCACCTGGACGGTGCAGACCGCGCTCGACCTGGGCGTCCCGGTGTCCGGCATCGCCGAGGCGGTGTTCGCCCGCGGGCTGTCCTCGCTGCCCGAGCAGCGGGCGGCCGCCCAGCAGATCGGCCTGCCGGGGCCCTCGCAGAGCTGGCAGGTCCGCGACGTCGACGCCTTCGTCGAGGACGTCCGGGCGGCGCTGTACGCCTCCAAGATCATCGCCTACGCCCAGGGCCTGGACGAGATCGTCGCCGGCGCCGCCCAGTGGAACTGGGACATCGACCTCGGCGCGGTCGCCCGGATCTGGCGCGGCGGCTGCATCATCCGGGCCAAGTTCCTCAACCGGATCACCGAGGCCTACCGGGACGCCGGCGAGCGACCGGCGAGCCTGCTGTTCGCGCCCTACTTCACCGAGGCGATCGGGCACGCCCAGGACTCGTGGCGGCGGGTCGTCGCCGGGGCGGCCCAGTCGGGCATCCCGACGCCCGGCTTCGCCGCCGCGCTGGCCTACTACGACGGGCTCCGCGCCGAGCGGCTGCCCGCCGCGCTCATCCAGGGGCAGCGCGACTACTTCGGAGCCCACACCTACCGGCGGGTGGACCGGGACGGCGTCTTCCACACCCTGTGGTCGGGCGACCGGTCGGAGATCTCCGCCGAGGGCGGTCTCGGCCCGCAGGAGGCCAAGCCCCGTCGCTGAGCGCCGGACCCCGGACACGCCACCGGCCCGGGGCGCAGCTGCCCCGGGCCGGTGACCGGCGGACCGCTCAGGCGGTGGCCGCGGCCGGCCGCGGTGCGCCGTCGAGCTCGGCGAGCACGTCGGCCGCGTCGCTCACCGCGGTCACGGCGGCCGGCGCGGTGGCGGCCGCCGGCGCGCTGTCGGCCCCCACGGCACGTGCGGCGACGGGCCGCGGGCTGCGCCGCAGGGCGACCAGCACCAGCAGCACGGTGGCCGCCAGGAAGATCGCGGCGACGGTGAAGCCGCGCTCGGACCCGGCGACGAACGCGGCCCTGGCCCGGTCGGCGGCCGTCCCGGTGGCGCTCGCGGCAGCCGACCGGCTGGCGCTGCCGAACACGGTCACCAGCACGGCGAGCCCGAGGGCACCGCCGACCTGCTGCATGACGTTCACCAGCCCGGACGCCGCGCCGGAGTCCTCCGGGGCGACCCCGGACAGCGACGCCGCGGTGAGCGGGACGAACGCGACGCCGTTGCCGAGACCGAACAGCAGCAGCGGCAGCAGGAGGTCCAGGTACCCGCTGCCGGCGTCCAGCCGGGTGAGCCAGGCCAGACCGACGGTGGACACGGCCAGCCCGCCGGCGATCAGCGTGCGGGTGGCGAACCGGCCGACCAGCACCCGCGCGGACAGCTGCGACGAGCCGAACAGGGTGACGGTGAGCGGCAGGAACGCCAGGCCGGTCACCACGGCCGAGTAGCCCAGGATCTCCTGCAGGAACTGCGTCAGGAAGAAGAACATGCCCATCATCCCGGCGACCAGCAGCAGCCGGGCGACGTAGCTGGTGGCGCGGTCCCGGTCGGCGAAGAGCCGCAACGGCGTGATCGGCGAGCTGCTGCGCCGCTCGATCAGGACGAACGCGGCGAGCAGGACGGCACCGGCGCCGAAGGCGACCAGGGTCAAGGGGTCCGTCCAGCTCCGCTCGGCGGCCCGGACGAAGCCGTAGACCAGGCCGGTCATGCCCAGCGTCGAGGTGACGGCACCGGCCACGTCCACCCGCCCGCGGGACCGGGCGGTCTCGCTCAGGACGCGGACGCCGGCCAGCACCGCCAGCCCGATCGGCACGTTGACGAAGAGCACCCAGCGCCACGACACCCACTGCGTGAGCACGCCGCCGACGATCAGGCCGAGCGCGGACCCGCCGATCGACACGGCCGTGTAGTAGCCCAGCGCCCGGGTCCGCTCGGCGCGGCCGGGGAACAGGGTCATCAGCAGGGCCAGAGCGGACGGCGCGGCGAGCGCCGCACCGGCGCCCTGCACCGCCCGGGCCGCCAGCAGCGTCGCCGCATCCTGCGCGAACCCACCGGCCAGCGACGACAGCGTGAAGACGGTGATGCCGGCGGTGAAGACGCGGCGCCGGCCGAACAGGTCACCGGCCCGGGCGCCGAGCAGCAGCAGGCCACCGAACACCAGCGTGTAGGCGGTGACCACCCAGGACAGGCCGGTGGGCGAGAACGCCAGCGCGCCGGCGATGTCCGGCAGCGCGATGTTCACGATCGTGGCGTCCAGCGTGACCATCAGCTGGGCGGTGAGCACCAGCGCCAGCACGGCGGCCCGGCGCCGGTCGCCGGTCGCGGGCCCGGCGGCGGACCGGTGCGGGTGGGGTAGGGACAAGGTCATGACTGCGGTCCTTCCACGCCCCGAGGGCGTAGCATCGGCGAAACGGATGGTTCCTCCGGTTCGCCCGGGCCCAGGCCATCCGGAGGTTGCCTCCGCTTAGAACCATACGGAGGTTGCCTCCGCTTCTGCAAGTGCACGCGAGAGGTGACCCGCATGACTCGGCTCGACGGTGAGTCGGCGCGCACGGCCGGCGGCACGGCGACCTCGGCCGCCCCGGAGCCGGCCGCGGCGACCACGGCGATACCGGCGACGGCCGCGCCCCGCCCGCTGCGGGCGGACGCGCGGCGCAACCGCGACGCCCTGCTCGCCACCGCCGCGGACCTGTTCAGCGAGCGCGGCGTCGACGTGTCGCTGGAGGACATCGCCCGTGGCGCCGGGGTGGGCATCGGGACGCTGTACCGGCACTTCCCGACCAGGGAGGCCGTCGTGCTCGCCGTCTACCAGCGGCAGATCGACGACCTGGCGGAGGCCGCCAGGACCCTGCCGTCGACGCACCCGCCGGCCGAGGCGCTGCGGGAGTGGATGCGTGGGTTCGTCCGGTACGCCGCCGTCAAGCGCGGCATGGTGGCGCTGCTCCGGTCGATGATGGACACGCAGACGGACCTGTTCGCGTCGGCGCGCACGACGCTGCGGGAGTCCGCCGGCGCCCTCATGCGGGCGGCCGCCGACGCGGGGGAGATCCGCGCCGACGTCGAGCCGCAGGCGATCCTGCAGGCCATGGGCGGGATCTGCATGGCCACCGACCGTCCGGGCTCCGAGGCCTCCGCGGTGGCGCTGGTGGACCTGGTCTTCGACGGTCTGCGGTTCGGGGTCGGCGCTTCGGCCTGACGCCGGGAGCCGCGGCCGGGTCCCCGGCTGCCGAACCGGTGCGGCGGGGCCGAGCAACTAGCCTCTAGCCATGGGTTCCATCCTGACCGCCGTGGCCTGGCCCTACGCCAACGGTCCACGGCACATCGGCCACGTGTCCGGCTTCGGCGTCCCGGCGGACGTCTTCTCGCGCTACCAGCGGATGGCCGGCCACGACGTGCTGATGGTCAGCGGCACCGACGAGCACGGCACGCCGATCCTGGTGCAGGCGGACGCCGAGGGCGTCCCGGCGGCCGAGCTGGCCGACCGCTACAACCGCGTCATCGTCGAGGATCTCGCGGGCCTGGGGCTCTCCTACGACCTGTTCACCCGGACCACCACCCGCAACCACTACGCCGTGGTGCAGGAGCTGTTCCGGACGGTGCACCGCAACGGATACCTGGTGCCGCGCACCACGATGAGCGCCATCTCGCCGTCCACCGGGCGGACCCTTCCGGACCGCTACATCGAGGGCACCTGCCCGATCTGCGGCTACCCGTCGGCCCGCGGCGACCAGTGCGACAACTGCGGCAACCAGCTCGATCCGGTGGACCTGATCGACCCGCGCTCGAAGATCAACGGCGAGAAGCCGTCGTTCGTGGAGTCCGAGCACTTCTTCCTCGACCTGCCGGCGCTGGCCGGCGCGCTCGGTGAGTGGCTCGGCACCCGCACCGACTGGCGGCCGAACGTGCTCAAGTTCTCGCAGAACCTGTTGCGCGACATCCGTCCTCGCGCGATGACCCGGGACATCGACTGGGGCATTCCGGTACCGCTGGACGGCTGGCGCGAGCGCGGCGACAAGAAGCTGTACGTCTGGTTCGACGCCGTCATCGGGTACCTGTCCGCGGCCGTGGAGTGGGCCCGGCGCTACGGCACCGACCCGGAGCAGTGGCGCCAGTGGTGGAGCGCCGACGGCAGCGACGACGGTCCCGGCGCCCGCCAGTTCTACTTCATGGGCAAGGACAACATCACCTTCCACTCGCAGATCTGGCCGGCCGAGCTGCTGGCCTACGACGGCCGCGGGGACCGCGGCGGCAGCCCGGGCACCCTGGGGCCGCTGCGGCTGCCCACCGAGGTGGTCTCCAGCGAGTTCCTGACGATGAGCGGGTCCAAGTTCTCCACCTCCCGCCGCACGGTGATCTACGTCGGCGACTTCCTGCGCGCCTACGGCCCCGACGCGCTGCGCTACTTCATCGCCGTCGCCGGGCCGGAGACCCAGGACACCGACTTCACCTGGGACGAGTTCGTGCGCCGCAACAACTTCGAGCTGGCCAACGAGTGGGGCAACCTGGTCAATCGCTCGATCTCCATGGCGCACCGCAACTTCGGCCGCATCCCGGACCGCGGGCCGGTGACCGACGCCGACGGCGACCTGCTGGCGGCGTCCGCGGCCGCGTTCGACACCGTCGGGGACCTGCTGTCCCGCAGCCGTTTCCGGGCCGCGGCCGGTGAGGCCATGCGGGTGGTGTCGCTGGCCAACAAGTACCTGTCGGACGAGCAGCCGTGGAAGCTCGGCGACGACCGGGAGCGGCAGGGCACCGTCCTGCACACCGCGCTGCAGGTGGTCGACGACGCCAAGACGCTGCTGACGCCGTTCCTGCCGCACGCCGGGCAGGCGGTGTTCGCAGCGCTGGGCGGCGAGGGCGTGTGGGCGGCGCAACCGGAGATCCGCGAGGTCGAGGACTTCGACGACGACGTCGAGGGCGTCGGGGTGCCGCCGCCCCGCAGCTACCCGGTGCTGACCGGCGCCTACCGCGACGAGCAGGCCCGGTGGCAGCGCAGCGACATCCGGCCCGGGCGGCCGCTGGCCAAGCCGGCGCCGCTGTTCGCCAAGCTGGACCCCGGCCTCGGCGAGGCCGGTCCGGACTGGGCGCCGCTGCAGTGAGCCGGACCGCCGTGCCGGGGGACCGGCGGTGACCGGCGTGCACCCGGCCGTCGCCGACCGGTCACCCGCCCCGGTGCCCGAGCCGCTGCCGCGGCCGGTCGCGGACGCGCACACCCACCTCGACGCCTGCGGGTGCGTCGACGCGGCGGACGTCACCGCGGCCGCCGACCGGGCCGAGCAGGTCGGTGTCCGCCGCATGGTCACGGTCGGCGACGACCTGGCGTCCGCGCGCTGGGCCGCGGACGCCGCGCAGTGGGACCCGCGGGTGTGGGCCGCCGTCGCGATCCACCCGACCAGGGCCGACACCCTCGACGAGGCGGCCAGGGCGGAGCTGGAGCAGCTCGCCCGCCGGGAGCGGGTGGTCGCCGTGGGCGAGACCGGGCTGGACCACTACTGGGACGCGGCCCCCGCCGACGCGCAGCGCGAGGCCTTCGCCTGGCACATCGACCTGGCCAAGCGGGTCGGCCTGCCGCTGATGATCCACGACCGGGACGCGCACGACGAGGTCCTGGCGGTGCTCTCCGCGGAGGGCGCCCCGCCGGTGGTGGTGTTCCACTGCTTCTCCGGGGACGCCGGGTTCGCCCGGCGGTGCCTGGACGCCGGGGCCGTGCTCTCCTTCGCCGGCCCGGTCAGCTTCAAGAACGCCCGGGCGCTGGCGGAGGCGGCGGCGCTGGTGCCCGCGGACCGGTTGCTGGTGGAGACCGACGCGCCGTTCCTGACGCCGCACCCGCACCGCGGACGGCGCAACGAGCCGTACGCGCTGCCGTGGACCGTCCGGGCGCTGGCGGCCCTGCGCGGGGTCGACGTGGCCCAGCTGTGCGATCAGGTGAGCAGGACCACAGCACGGGTGTTCGGCTGGCCGGAGCCCTGACCGGGGCCTCGGATGCCGTTGTCTCACACGGCCTCCTGGGGACCCGGCACCGGCTCCGCCACCGGCGTCCACCGGCCTCCGGTGCGCCGGTCGCCCGGAGCGGTCAGGACGCGGTTGCCGGCCCGTAGCCGTGCCGTTATTGTCCTGTGACAACGGCCGGGATGGGGAAGTTCCGGGTGTGTCGCAGCAGGTGCCGCTCGGGGACCCCTGGGTCCCGGCGCGAGCCTGCCCTACGGGCGTGCGCCCGCCCGACCCCCTGCCCGGGCACCACCAGGCTGGGACACCGACCTCTTGGCACGAGATCTCGACGGCGCGGACCGCCCGCGCGGCGCGCACCGGGCGGACGGTGCGGACGGCACCCGCCGCACCGCCGGTGCGGACTCCGCGGGCGTCGCACCGGGCGCGGCCCACCACGGCGGCCCGGCCGCCCATCGGCGGGCCGGTCGTGGACGGCGCCGCCCCCTGCTCGCCGCCGCCGCGACGGTGCTCTGTCTGGTGACCGTCGGTGGGACCGCGGCCGCCGCGCTCACCAGGACCGTGACCGTGACGGTCGACGGCCAGCAGCGGCAGGTCACCACGCTGGCCGACTCGGTCGGCGGTGCGCTCCAGGACGCCGGTGTGCAGGTCGGCGCGCGCGACGCCGTCCGCCCGGCAGTGGCCACGCCCGTCGGCGACGGGTCGTCCGTCGTCGTCGACCGGGCGCGTCCGGTCACCGTCACCGTGGACGGCCACCGGCAGCAGGTCTGGACGACCGCGCGCACCGTGTCGGCCGTGCTGTCCCAGCTGCACCGGGATCCGGGCGACTACCAGCTGACGGTGGACCCGGCTGCTGCCGTGCCGCTGGCCGGGCTGGCCATCGGCGCCCGCACGCTGCACGAGGTCTCGGTGACGACGCCGTCGGGCGACACCACCGAGGTCGACACCCCCGCGGCGACCGTGCGGGAGCTGCTGACGCAGCAGGGCGTCGTCCTCGGCCGCAACGACCGGCTGTCGCTGCCGCTGGACTCGCGGTTGGCCGACGGTGCCGCGGTGCGGATCCGCACGCTGCCGACCGTCGCCGTGACCGACGGTGCCCGCCGTCCGGTCACCGGCGCGTCGGCGCAGCCCACCGTGGCGGCGCTGCTGCGGGAGCGCGGCGTCGCCGCGCCGGACGCCGACGACTCCGTGACGGTGACCGTGGCCGGCCGCCGCGTCCCGCAGGGGCTGGTAGCGCCGCTCCGACAGGGCATGTCGGTGACGGTGGTGCGGATCAGCCGGCACACGGCGGTGCGCACCGTGACCGTGTCCCAGCCTGCCGACCGGACCGTCCAGGACGACACCATGGACGAGGGGACCAGCCAGGTCACCGCAACCGGCCATCCCGGGACGGTGCGCGAGGAGTGGCGGACCACCACCGTCAACGGCAGAGCCCGTGCGCCGGAACGCCTCTCGCGACGAGAGGTGACGGCGGCGACCCCGTCCGTGACCCACGTCGGCACCAGGGTGGTCCCGCCGGCACCGGTCGCCACCGGCGGGTCCGGCACGGCGGGTCCGGACGCCGACACCGCCACCGCGGACGGTCCGACGGGCGACGCCGCGACCGACAGCGACGCGGGTACCGGCGAGGCCACGGCATCCGCCCCGCCCGCGGACACCGGCGGCTCGGGCAGCGGCGTGAACTGGGACGCCATCGCGCAGTGCGAGTCGACCAACAACTGGTCGATCAACACCGGCAACGGCTACTACGGCGGCCTGCAGTTCGACATCGGCACCTGGCTGAGCAACGGCGGAGGTGAATACGCCCCGCGGGCCGACCTCGCCACGCGAGAACAACAGATCGCCGTGGCCGAAAGGGTCTACGCCAGCCGCGGTCTCGAGCCGTGGGCGTGCGGGTACGCAGCCGGCGGCTGAGCCGGGGTTGCCGGCCGGCCATTCCGCTGTTACGGTGGAGTTACCGCCTCGAAATACTTCCGTGATGGTTGCCGTTCATCCGGCCTGAATCCACGGACGGCGTGCCGGCCCGGCCGGCCCCTTTTTGCCGCACTGCGGACCCGGCTGCCGGCCGGCCGCCGTGCGCCCTGTCCGTGCAGACCCCGGAGGACACCGTGACCACCTCGGACCACCAGGCCGACCAGCCCGACGACGCCGGTACACCGGCCGTCCCTGACGCCGCGGCGACCGGGAGCACCAGCGCCCCGGTCACCCGGTCCCGCGCTGGCGGCCGCCGGGTCCGCCGCGCCGTCGTCGCCGCCGTCGCAGTGCTGGCCGTCGGGGGCGGCACGGCGATCGCGGTGACGCACGGCGCGCCGGCGGCCGCCGACGCCCTGTCCGCCGGTCCCTCGCCGGCCGCTGCACCGTCGGCGGCGGTGCCGCCGGTCACGCCGGCCGGCACCTCCGGCGCCGTGCTGGACGCCGGCGCCCCGCGGGAGATCCCGGTGGCCCGGCAGGCCGCAGCGCCCGCGTCCACGGTCACCCTGGTGGTCGGCGGACGGCGCAGCACCGTCCACTCCGCCGCGAGCACCGTCGCCGCGCTGCTCCGGGAGCGGCACCTCACCGTCGGCCGGCAGGACGTGCTCACCCCGTCCGCGCCCACCGCGCTGCACGACGGGGCGACCGTCACGCTGCGGCGGGTAGAGATCTCGTCGATGGTCCGGCGGGTCACGCTGGCCGCACCGGCCACCCGCACGGTGCAGGACGCGGCGCTCGACCGGGGCACCACCAAGGTGGTCCGGAAGGCGGCCACCGGGCAGGTCACCATCCGCTACCGGGTCACCGTCGTCGACGGCGTGCGGACGGTCCGGGAGCTCGGGCGCCGCACCGACGCGCGGCCGGTCGGGTCGATCGTGCACGTCGGCACCCGGGTGCCGGACCCGGGGTCGGAGGCCGCCGCGAAGCAGGCCGCCGCCCGGTTCACCTACGACGGCATCCAGGTGCTCACCCACGACACCACCTTCGGCGTCAACTGGGACGGCCTGGCCATGTGCGAGTCGACCCACAACCCGCGCGCGGTGAACGCCTACCCGTCCGCCGGCCTGCCGACCTACGGCCTCTTCCAGTTCGACATCCCCACCTGGGAGTCCGTCGGCGGATCCGGCAACCCGATGGACGCCTCGCCGTCGGAGCAGCTCATGCGCGCCAAGCTGCTCTACCAGCAGCGCGGTCTCGAGCCGTGGGCGTGCGCGTACGCAGCGCACTGAGCCCGCTCGGCAGCCGGCCCCGCCGACCCCGTCCCCGCCCGGCCACCGCACGTCGGTGGCCGGGCGGCGGCGTCCGCGGGCCGGCTCCGGGCCCGACCGGCCGGGTCCGCGGGTCCGGCGTCCGGCGACGTCGACCGGCCGTCCGCCCCGGCGGCGCGTGTGAGGATGGAACGGTGACGGACGGGCGGGGCACGACCGGGTCGGCGCCGCCGGCGCCGCCCGGAGCCCCCGGTGCCGCAGCTGCGAGCACCGCCACCGCGAGCGCCCCGGCCGCGAGCACCCCAGCGCCGGCGCCGGGCACTCCGTCCGGCACCCTGCTCGGCGCCGCGGAGATCCGCCGGCTCGCCGCCGAGCTCGAGCTGCGGCCGACCAAGACCCTGGGCCAGAACTTCGTGCACGACCAGAACACGGTGCGCCGGATCGTCGCCGCCGCCGGGGTGTCCGCCGACGACCACGTCCTGGAGGTCGGTCCCGGCCTGGGCTCGCTGACCCTGGCGCTGCTCGAGGTGGCCGGCGGGGTGACGGCCGTCGAGATCGACCCGCGGCTGGCCGGGCGGCTGCCGCGCACCGTGGCCGACCACCTGCCGGAGCGGGCGGCTGCGCTGCGGGTCCTCACCGCCGACGCCCTGCAGGTCACCGCCGCGCAGCTGCTGGCGGTGGCCGCCGCGGGTGCCGTGCCGGTGCCGACGGCGCTGGTCGCCAACCTGCCCTACAACGTCGCGGTGCCCGTGCTGCTGCACCTGCTGGCCGAGCTGCCGTCGCTGCGCCGGGTCCTGGTGATGGTGCAGGCCGAGGTGGCCGACCGGCTGGCGGCGCCGCCGGGCAGCCGGACGTACGGCTCGCCCAGCGCCAAGGCGGCGTGGTACGGCACCGTCCGCCGGGCCGGCGCCGTCCCGCGGTCGGTGTTCTGGCCGGTGCCGGGTGTCGACTCGGCGCTGGTCCAGCTCGTCCGGTCCGACCGGACGCCGGTCGGGGACCGGGACCGGGTCTTCCGGGTGATCGACGCGGCCTTCGCCCAGCGGCGCAAGACCCTGCGGTCCGCGCTGGCCGGCTGGGCGGGGAGCCCCGTGCGCGCCGAGGAGCTGCTGCGGGCGGCCGGGGTCGACCCCGGCCTGCGGGGCGAGATGCTCGACGTCCACGGCTTCGCTGCGGTCGCGGCCGCCGCCCTGGCGGCCGACGAGCACGCCGGGACCGGACGGTGACCGGCCGGCAGCGGGTGGTGCCGGGACCGGTGCGGGTGCGGGTGCCCGCGAAGGTGAACCTGCACCTGTCCGTCGGCGACCTGCGCCCCGACGGCTACCACGACCTGGTCACGGTGTTCCACGCGGTCGACGTGTTCGACGAGGTGGTGGTGTCCGCGGCGCCGCGGTCGTCGGTGCGGACGGTCGACGGGGCGGGCGGCGGCGCCGTCCCCGGCGTGCCGGCCGGTCCACGGAACCTCGCCGGCGCCGCCGCGCGGCTGCTGGCCAAGGAGTGCGGCCGCTCGGGCAGCACCGGGCCGGTTGCCATCGAGATCATCAAGAACATCCCGGTGGCCGGTGGCATGGCCGGCGGCAGCGCCGACGCGGCCGCAGCCCTGGTCGGCTGCGCGGCGCTGTGGGGCCTGGACCTGACCCGCGACCAGCTCGCCGAGTTCGCCCGGCGGCTCGGCGCCGATGTGCCGTTCGCGCTGACCGGCGGCACCGCGGTCGGCACCGGCCGCGGTGACCTGCTGTCCCCGGTGCTGGCCAGGACCCCGCTGCACTGGGTGCTGGCGGTCGCCGGCGAGGGACTGTCCACCCCGGAGGTCTTCGCCGAGCTGGACCGGCTCCGGGCCGCCGGCGACCCGCCGCGCGTCGCGCCGGTCCAGGAGATCCTCGCGGCGCTGCCGTCCGGGGACCCGGTCCGCATCGGCGCCGCGCTCGGCAACGACCTGCAGGCGGCGGCGGTGTCGCTGCGGCCGGAGCTGCGCCGCACGCTGCGCGCCGGGCGAGCTGCCGGCGCCGTCGGCTCCGTGGTGTCCGGCTCCGGCCCGACCTGCGCCTTCCTGTGCCCGGGGCCGGACGCCGCCGCCGACGTCGCCGCGGAACTGGCCGGGTCCGGTACCTGCCGGGCCGTACGGATCGCGTCGGGACCCGCCCCCGGGGCCCGACTGGTGGGGAGCGGATGACGTGGCGAACCTGGTGAACGTCGAGGCCGTGACCGTCGTCCGCGGGCTCCGCACCGTGCTGGACGGCGTCTCGCTGGGCGTGCAGACCGGCGACCGGATCGGCGTCCTCGGCCTCAACGGCTCCGGCAAGTCCACGCTGCTGGCGGTGCTGTCCGGCCGGTTGGTGCCGGACTCCGGGCGGGTGTCGATGTCCCGCGGCACCCGCGTCGAGGTCGTCGGCCAGAGCGGCGACCTGCCCGACGGGACCGTCCGGGACGTCGTGCTCTCGCACTTCGGGCCGGGGGACCACCAGTGGGCGGGCGACGCCGGCGTGCGCACCGTGCTGGACGGCCTCGGGCTGTCGAACATCGGTCTCGATGCTTCGGTCGACCGGCTGTCGGGTGGCGAGCGCCGCCGGGTCGCGCTGGCCGCGGCCCTGGTCACCGACGCAGACCTCCTGGTGCTGGACGAGCCGACCAACCACCTGGACATCGAGGGGGTGGCGTGGCTGGCCTCCTACCTGCTGACCCGGCGGTCGGCGCTGGTGGTCGTCACCCACGACCGCTGGTTCCTCGACGCCGTCGCCGGGCTGACCTGGGAGGTCGTCGACGGCGCCGTGCACATCCGGGAGGGCGGCTACTCGGACTGGGTCTTCGCCCGGGCCGAGCGGCTGCGGCTGGACCGGGCCGCCGAGGAGCGGCGGCGGAACCTGGCCCGCAAGGAGCTGGCCTGGCTGCGCCGCGGCGCGCCCGCCCGGACGTCCAAGCCGCGCTACCGGATCGACGCCGCCGAGGCCCTGATCGCCGACGTGCCGCCGCCCCGGAACACCGTCGAGCTGCACGCCTTCGCGCGCCGCCGGCTGGGTCGCGACGTCGTCGAGTTCCGCGGGGTGACCGCCACCGTGCCCACCACGGACGGGCCGCGCGTGCTGCTGGACCACGTCGACTACCTGGTGGGGCCGGGGGACAGGGTCGGGCTGGTCGGCGTCAACGGGTCCGGGAAGTCGACCCTGCTGCGCATCCTGGTCGGCGTGCAGCAGCCGGAGTCCGGTGTCGTCAGGATCGGCAGCACGGTCCGGCTCGGTTACCTGTCTCAGGAGGTCGCCGAGCTGCCGACGGACCTGCGTCTGATCGAGGCCGTCGCCCAGGTCGCAGGCGTCGCCGAACTCGGCGGTCGCGAGCTCACCGCGGGCCAGCTGGCCGAACGGTTCGGCTTCACCACGGCCCAGCAGTGGACCAGGGTCGGCGAGCTGTCCGGCGGCGAGCGGCGGCGGCTGCAGCTGCTGAGGCTGCTCATGGCGGAGCCGAACGTGCTGGTGCTGGACGAGCCGACCAACGACCTGGACACCGACACCCTGGCCGCGCTCGAGGACCTGCTCGACTCGTGGGCGGGCACGCTGGTCGTCGTCAGCCACGACCGGTACCTGGTCGAGCGGGTGGTCGACGACGTGGTCGCGCTGTTCGGCGACGGGCGGATCACCCACCTGCCGGGCGGCGTCGAGGAGTACCTGCGGCGCCGGCGGGAGCAGCAGGAGGCCCGGCCCGCGGCCGCCCGCGCTGCCGGCCCGTCCGCGGCGGGGGGATCCGGCGGCACCTCCAGCGGGGCTCCGGGCGCGGACGGTGCCGGGCCGGGGGCGGCCCCGGACGCCGGGACGGCGCGGCTGCTGCGCAAGGACCTGCAGCGGCTGGAACGCCGGCTGGAGTCGCTGCAGCGCCGGGAGCGGGACCTGCAGGACCGGCTGGCCACCGTCGGCAGCGACTACGCCGCCGCGGCGGAGCTGGACCGGGACCTGCAGCGCACGCTGGCCGAACGCGACGACGTCGAGGGGCAGTGGCTGGAGGTGGCGGAGCAGCTGGAGAGCGCCTGAGCGCTGCGCCGGGACCCGCCGCCGTATCGCGCCGCGACGGTGCCGGTGCCGGTGCCGGTGCCGGTGCCGCTCAGCCGGCGCAGTCCAGCAGCCCGACGGCCCGCTTGCTGGCCAGCACGTGCCGGGCGGCGTCGCGCACCCTGGCCCGGAACCCGGCGTCCCGCGCCGCCTCGGCCGTCAGCGCCGCCGTCATCGGAGCCAGGTCCTGCGTCCGCACGGACAGCACGAGATCGCCGCCGGCACGCACGAAGTCGACGGCACGCCGACCGGCGCTGCGGTCCTGCACGGCCACCGCATTGCCGAGGTCGTCGGACACCACCAGACCCGAGAAGTGCAGCCGGTCCCGCAGCAGCCCGGTGACGACGGGCCGGGAGAACGCCGCGACCTCGTCCGGGTCGAGCTGCGGGTACCGCGCCGACGACACCATCACCGCGACCGCGCCGGCCGCGATGCCCGCGCGGAACGGCGCCAGGTAGGGGTCGTCCGGCGTCACCTCGTCGTCGACCGCGCCGGTGTCGGTGTCGGTGTTCACCCGCACCCGGCCCAGGCCCGGGAAGTGCTTGACGGTGGCCCCGACGCCTTCGGCCTGCAGACCCCGGACGACGACGGTCACCGCCCCGGCCACCTGGTCCGGGTCGCTGCCGTACTGCCGGTCGTTGGCGCCGATCGGCGGGTTGTCGTCGGCGGTGCCGGGCGGCACGGTGTCCGCGACGGGCGCCAGGTCGAGCGTCACCCCCGCGGTGTGCAGCCGGCCGGCCCAGCGCCGGGTCAGTGCGGCGAGGTCGTCACCGGACAGCTCGCCCTGCTCGACGGCCGTGGGGATCGGGGGGAAGTCGTCGCCGGTCAGGCTCTGCACGTAACCGCCCTCCTGGTCCACAGCGACGTGCAGCGGGACGCCGCTGCGCCGCCCGACGCGCTGTTGCAGCGTCGCGACGTCGCGGGCCAGCGCGGTGGCCGGCCGGGTGGAGCGGCCGGCCAGGAAGACGCCGCCCACCGGGGTGCCGGACAGCGCCTCGGCGGCCGACACCGGGTCCTCCACCGGCAACCCGATCATCACCAGCTGCCCGACCAGCCGGCTGCCGTCGAGTCCGGCCAGCACCCGGTCCACGCAGTCCTTCGGACGCGCCGGCGAGGTGGTCGCCCGGGACGGGGAGGCGGTCGGGCCGGTGGTGGGCAGTCGCGACACGGTCACCGTCCGGGGGGTCGAGGTGGGGCCGGAGGGCGCAGTGCGGGCCGGTGACCCCGGGGAGCGTGCGGTGGTGCCGGTGCGCGGCGTGGACGTCGCGCGGCCCGGCTCGGCGCGGGACGCCGTCCCGGGCGACCCGGACATCGGCGGCGTGGCGGACGGCGTGCCGCTCGGCACGGTGCCCACCGTGGCGGCGCCGGGCCCCGGCGAGCTGTCCGCGGGCGACGGCGCGCTGCTGCATCCGGCGAGCAGCACGGTCAGCAGCACCAGACCGGTCGCGCGCGCCGCCCGGCCCCTGCGGTGCATCGGTCGTCCCTCCGTCGGTGCCGGCCGCCCGCGGGGTGCCGGCGACCCGGTGCGGGCCGGCCGCGGATGCGGGCGACCCGTGCGTCCCGACGTGCCGTCAGGTGCAGACCCAGTCCAGCACGAACCCGGCGAAATCCTCGGGATCGTCGGCGTACGGGCGGCGCCCGCCGCGCACGGTGTTGCGCATGCCGTTCGGTACGGCCGCGGCCAGCTGGTCCAGCAGCGCCCGCTCGCCGGCGCTCTCCCCGGCGCAGCCGAGCACCAGCGTGCGCGCGGTGATCCGGCTCAGCTCCTCCCACCAGATCTCGTCCGTCTGGGACAGCTGCTCCAGCGCCGACCGCGCCCGCGAGTACCCGCCGAGGTTCTGCCGGAGCTTGCCGCGGCGCAGCGTGGTCAGCGCGCCGCTGACCGCCATGCCGGGCGACATGCGGGTCTGCATCGCCGGTCCCGACCGCGGCGGCAGCAACGGCTGGGACAGCACGAGCGTGCAGATCTCGGCCGGCCGGGCCGCGGCGACCGACGCGGCCAGGTACCCGCCGAAGCCGTGGCCGACCAGGTCCAGCGGCTCCCCGGCGAGCTGCGGGAGCGCCTGGACCAGGTGGTCGACGTAGCCGGACAGTTCCGTGCCCACCGGGTCGCTGTGCCCGCAGCCGGGCAGGTCGACGGCGACCAGCTCGCGGCCGGCGCGCACCACCGGGCGGGTGAGCTGCTCGAAGGCTGCAGCGGAGGAGCCCAGGTCGTGGAGGAACAGGATCGGCCGGCCGGTGCCGTTGGAGAACACCCGGAGGTCCCGGCCGTCGAGGATGAGGTCGTGTACCGCGCTGTACATGCCGGTCATTGTGGCTCACGTCACGACCGGGCCGCGGTGCGACGCGGATCACGTCGGGCGGCCGGTGCCCGGTGTCAGCCGAGCAGCCCCCGCTCGTAGGCCACCCGCACCGCGGCGGCGCGGTCGCGGACGCCCAGCTTGCCGTACAGGCGCACCAGGTGCGTCTTGACGGTGGCCTCGCTGACCAGGAGCTGGCGGCCGACCTGGCGGTTGGTGCCACCCGCGGCGATGGCGCGAAGCACGTCGACCTCCCGCTCGGTGAGCTGCTCGACCCGTCCGCGGGTGACCAGCGCCTGCGCCGCCTCGGGGCTGAGCACGGTGCGACCCTGGACGGCCTGCAGCACGGCCGCGACGAGCTCCGCGCGCGTGGACGCCTTGAGCAGGTAGCCGTCCGCGCCGGCGTCGACCGCGGCGTGGATGTCGCGGTCGGTGTCGTACGTGGTCAGCACCAGGATCCGGGGGCGGGCGCCGCCGCGGGACCGCAGCCGGCGGATCGCGCCGACCCCGTCCAGCACCGGCATCCGCAGGTCCATCAGCACCAGGTCCGGGTCGGTGCGGTCGACGAGCGCCAGCGCCTCCAGGCCGTCCCCGGCCTCGCCGACCACCTCGACCCGGTCGTCGGCCTGCAGCATCCCCTTGATCCCGTCGCGCACGACGGGGTGGTCGTCGACGACGACGAGCCGGACGGTCATCGCCCGGACCGTCCCGTCGGCGTCGGCGTCGGCGTCGCCGTCGCCGTCGACGGCGCCGGCCGGACCGGCACCGTCCGGACCGGCACCGTCCCGTCCGGCACCGTCCCGTCCGGCATGCTCCCGTCCGGCCCCGTCCCGGCCGGTGCACCGGACCGGTCCGGCAGCGGCACCGTCACGCTGACCACGCACCCCGCGCCCGGTTCCGACTCGACGGTGAGCCGGCCGCCGGCGAGCCGGGCCCGCTCGGCCATGCCGGCCAACCCGTGCCCGCCGTCCCGGCCGGGCCCCGGGGCGCTGCCCGGGTCGAAGCCGTGCCCGTCGTCGCCCACGTCCATCACGACCTCCCCGTCCGCGTAGCTCAGGCTGACCACGACGCGCGCGGCGCCGGCGTGCCGCGCCACGTTGGACAGCGCCTCCTGGCAGATCCGCAGCAACTGCCGGTCGACGTCCATGTCGGTGTGGACGTCGACGTCGGCATCGGTGCCGGCGTCGTCACCGACATGGACACCGGCCGGGCCGGAGACCTCCACGGTTGCCGCCACCTCGTGGCGGGCGCTCCAGCGACCGACCAGGTCCTGCAGCGCCTCGGCCAGCGGCCGGTCCGCCAGCTCGACCGGGTGCAGCGCGTCCACCGCCCGGCGGGCGTCGCGCAGGCTCTCCCGGGCCAGCTGCCGCGCCCGGTCGACTCGCAGCTCGACGTCCCGCCCGGAGGTCGCCGCCTCGAGCTGCGTCACGATCGCCACCAGCCCCTGCGCGACCGTGTCGTGCAGCTCGCGCGCCAGCCGGGCGCGCTCGTCGCGGATGCCGGCGTCGCGGGCCTGCTCGACCAGTCGTTGCTGCAGGGCCGCGTTCTCGGCCTGCGCCTCGAGCAGCGCCCTGGTCGTCGCGGCCCGTCGCAGCACCGCCTCCTCGCGCCGGTTGGCCACCGTGATGATCACGACGCCGAGCAGCACGTCGAACAGGTAGAGCGAGATCGACAGCGTGCCGGCCGGGACCAGGTTCTGCCAGCCGCCGACCTGGGTGCCCACCATCGGCAGCGAGAACACCGCGATCGCCGCCAGCATCACCGGGCCGGTGAAGAAGCTGCCGCAGATCAGGTACGCCGACCAGCCGAAGACACCGGCCAGCGGGGCCACCACCATGAGGGCGGCGATGAGCCCGTACTGCACCACCACGGCGAGCACCCGGCGCGGGTAGGGGGTGAGGTCCCAGGTGAGCCACCACTCCAGCCACCCCCACGACAGCACGCCGAGCCCGACGATCCAGGCCAGCTCGGACGGGCGGTGGCCGCTGGTCACCGCGGCGAGCACCAGGGCGATCAGCAGCAGCACCCGGAGCAGGTGCCGCGAGACGCCCGCGGGCACGGCGGCGTCCGGCCAGGTCAGCTGCGGGCGGTCGCGCATCCAGCGGCCGTGCGGCTCCCACTCCGGCAGCCGGCGCAGCGGCGTGTAGCGGGGCAGGGCGATCCCGGGCGACCAGAGGTCACCCGGGGTCGTGGTCCCCACCGGCGGGTTCGTCGTCGCCACCGGGACCGCCGTCATTCCCACCGGAACAGTCTGACCGCCAGCAGCGACGTGACGACGCCCCAGCCGAGCAGCACGCCGATGTGCAGCAGCCGCGGCCAGTGGCCGGCCGCGGCGTCGGCCAGGGCCTGGGACGCGGCGCCGGACGCCGTCCAGTCGGAGATGCCGCGCATCCAGCCCGGCATGAGCGGCCGCTGGATCCACAGGCCGGCGAAGAACTGCAGCACGAAGAACAGCACGGTGCCGAAGCCCGCGGCCACCTTGGCGTTGCGGAACAGGCTGGCGATCACCATGCCGATGCCCAGGAACGCCCAGGCCGACAGCAGGTAGGCGAGCAGGAACAGCAGCGGGCTGCGGGGTAGCGGCGCGCCGAGGAACGCCGGCACCACGACGATCACCACGGTGCTCAGCACCGAGACACCCAGCACCAGCACGAGCTGCGCGACGAGCAGCAGTGCCGGCGAGGCGGGCGTGGTGCGCAGCCGCTTGAGCACGCCCATCTCCCGGTAGCGGGTGAGCACGTCCGGCAGCGCCTGGATGGCCAGGATCGCGATCGCGAACAGCACCAGGACCGGTTGGTACACCGAGAAGAAGCTGCTGCCACCCAGGTCGGCGGTGGGATTGCGGGTGGCGGGCAGCGCGCCGAGCACGACGGCGGCGGCGACGGGCAGGATCGCCGCCCACAGCACGACGCCGGGGTTGCGGGCCAGCAGTCGGGCCTCGCTGCGGATCATGGCGGTGGCGGCGCTCATCGGTGGGCCTCCTCGTCCTCGTGGGTCAGGGCGACGAAGGCGTCGTCCAGTCGGGGTTGGTCGACGCGCAGCCGGTGCACGGCGATGCCGTGTCCGTGCAGCGCGATGACGACGGCCGCGGTCACGTCGTCGGTGCCGGTGACGACGAGCCGGGAGCCCTGCTCGGTCGCGGTGTGCACCTCGGGCAGCAGGCGCAGCAAGTCCGGGTCGACCGGCCGGCTGGGCTCGAACGTCATCCGCTGGTCCGTCTGCACGGAGGCGGCCAGTCCCTCGGGAGTGTCGAGCGCGACCACCCGGCCGGCGTCGATCACCGCGACGCGGTCGCAGAGCCGCTCGGCCTCCTCCATGAAGTGACTGACCAGCAGCAGCGTCACGCCGGTGCCGCGCAGGTCCTCCAGCAGTCCCCAGACCTCGCGGCGCGCGGCCGGGTCCAGGCCGGTGGTCAGCTCGTCGAGGATGGCCACCCGCGGGTTGCCGATCAGGGCCAGCGCGACGGACAGCCGCTGCTTCTGCCCGCCGGACAGGGTGGCGTACGCCGCGTCCTGCTGACCCGCCAGGTCCAGCCGGGCGACCAGCTCGCGCCAGTCCCGCGGCCGCGCGTAGAACGCCGAGTACAGCTCGAGAGCCTCGCGGACGGTCTGCTTGTCCGGCAGCCGTGACTCCTGGAGCTGGATCCCGACGGCCTCGCGGAACGCCGTGCCCTCGTCCGCCGGGTCCATCCCGGCGACGCAGATCCGGCCGCCGTCCCGCCGCCGCAGACCGCCGATGCACTCGACGGTGGTGGTCTTGCCCGCCCCGTTCGGCCCGAGGATCCCGAAGATCTCGCCGGGCTCGACGGTGAAGGACACACCATCGAGCACCGTCCGGCCGCCGTAGGCCTTGCGTACGTCCTGCACGTCGATCATTGCCATGCCGTCGATCCTGGGCGGCGGGTGGGTGCGCGCGCGTCCGACGGCCGGCTCCACCTGGGTCCACCGATCGGATGACCCGCCGCCGTGGCGCCGCCGCGGTGCACCGGCGGGATCGACGGATCCACCGCCGTCCCGGTGGCGCACCACGACCACGAGCGCAGGCTCGACGCCGCACCGACACCGCGGCCGCCGTCCGGTGCGAGGGCACCGGGCGGCGGCCGCGGGAGGGACGTGCCGTGCTGCGCGGGTCAGTGCTCGGCGACGCCCCGCAGCCCGGGGTCGCCCTCGTCGGCGTGGTAGTCGGCACCGGACGTGACGTCCCGGCCGTCCCGGACGTGCGCGGCGCGCAGGATCGCGCTGACCACCACGGCGACCAGGAGATTGGCGACCAGCGCCACGATCCCGACGTAGATCTGGATCGCGGAGCCGCTGAACGGGTGCCAGCCGAAGATCGACAGGTTGCCGAGCGCCAGCGCAGAGCCGCCGAAGTGCTGCTTGCCGGTGGCGGGGTTGCCGATCGTGTAGAGCAGGTACAGGCCCCACGCCATGCCGACGACCCAGCCGGCGATCAGTGCCTTGGAGTGCAGCCACCGGGTGTACAGCGCGATCGCCACCGCCGGCAGGGTCTGCAGGATAATCACGCCGCCGATCAGCTGCAGGTCGATCGAGAACTGCGGGTTGATGAACAGGATGAACGCCACCGCGCCGAACTTCACCACCAGGGAGGCCCACTTGGCCTGCCGCGCCTCCTGCTTCGGGGTGGCGTCGCGCTTGATGTACTCCTTGAAGATGTTCCGGGTCCACATGTTCGCGGCCGCGATCGACATGATCGCCGCCGGGACCAGGGCTCCGATGCCGATGGCCGCGTAGGCGATGCCGGCGAAGACGCTGCCGAACTGGCTGTCGAACAGGGCCGGCACGATCGTGTTGGTGTCCGGCGCGCCGGTGGCGTTGTTGACGACCGGCTTCACGCCGGCGGCGATCGCCACGTAGCCCAGCAGCGCGAGCAGGCCCAGCAGGAACGAGTAGGCCGGCAGCGCGATCATGTTCTTCTTGATGGTGTCCCGGCTCTTGGAGGCCAGGATGCCGGTCGCCGAGTGCGGGTAGAGGAACAGCGCGAGCGCCGAGCCCAGGGCCAGCGTGGCGTACTGCAGCTGGTTGTTCCGGGTCAGCGTGATGCCGTCGGCGGGGCTCGGGCTGGCGTCGAACTTGGCCTGCGCCGTGTCGATGATGTGCGACCAGCCGCCCAGCTTGGACGGCAGGTAGATCACCGCGACGATGATCACCAGGTAGATCAGGCCGTCCTTGACGAAGGCGATGAGCGCCGGCGCGCGCAGCCCGGACTGGAAGGTGTACAGCGCCAGCACCAGGAACGCCACGAACAGCGGCAGGTGGCCGACGAACCCGTGGCCGTTGATGCCCATGGTGCGCAGCACGGACTCCAGACCCACCAGCTGCAGCGCGATGTAGGGCATCGTGGCGACGATGCCGGTGATCGCGACGATCAGCGCCAGGGTCGGCGAGCTGTACCGGCCGCGGACGAAGTCGGCCGGCGTCACGTAGCCGTTGGCCCGGGACACCGACCAGAGCCGCAGCACCGGCAGGAACACGATCGGGTAGAGCACGACGGTGTACGGCAGGGCGTAGAAGCCCAGCGCGCCGGAGCCGAAGACCAGGGCCGGGACGGCGACGAACGTGTACGCCGTGTACAGGTCGCCGCCGACCAGGAACCAGGTGATCCAGCCACCGAACTTGCGACCGCCGAGCCCCCACTCGTCGAGGTGGTCCATCGTCGAGCCGGCCTTCCACCGGCTGGCCCAGAAGCCCATCGCCGCGACACCGACGAAGAGCAGGACGAAGACGACGAGCTCGACGGTGTGGATGCCGCTCACCGGGACGTCCCTAGGTCGCCCTCGTCCGGGTTGGCCGGGGCCGGCAGCCGCCCGGCCTCGCCGCGGTCGAGGGACCGGGTGGCGGCGAACACGATGGCCACGCACGCGACGCCGACGAACACGAACGCGAACTGGTACCAGTAGAAGAACGGCAGACCGAACAGCCGCGGGCGGTCCTTGTTGAACCACGGCGTGATCAGCATCAGCAACGGCAGCAGCAGCAAGAGGTTCCAGACGCTGAACCGCAGTCCGCCGCGTGCCCCCGTCCCGCCCTCGTCGCCGACTGGTGTGGATCCCGGCATCGTGCCTCCTCGTGATCGCCCCGACGCGAACGTGCAGGACTGTAACGCCGCCGTGAAGTCGGGTCGCGGCGCGCGGGCCCGGTGCTGCTCCGTGTCCCGGAACCTCGCGACCTGGAGCGGCCCGGAGCGGCTCAGGCCAGCAGTGCGTCGATCGCCTCGCGGGTGGGCGCGGACGTGCTGGCCCCGGCAACCGTCGTCGCCAGCGCGCCCGCCGCGCAGGCCCGGCGCACCGCCGCGGCCGGGTCCCCGCCCTCGGCCCAACCGACGGCCAGTGCGCCGGTGAAGGCGTCGCCGGCGCCGGTGGTGTCGACGACCGTGACCGGGGTGGACGGGACGTCGACGGCCCGCCCGTCCGGCCCGCGGTAGCGGGCGCCGTCCGCCCCGAGGGTCGTCACGACGTGCGGGATGCCGGACAGCACGGCGTCGCCCAGCGTCCTGGCCTCGCCCTCGTTGACGACCGCGACGGTGACGGCCCGCGCCAGCTCTTCGGGGAGCTCGCGGGCAGGCGAGGCGTTCAGCAGGACGGGGATGCCCGCCGCGGCCGCAGCGGTGGCGGCCGCGGTCACCACCTCGATCGGGATCTCCAGCTGCAGCACCACCAGCCCGGCCGCGCCGACCAGCTCCCGCCCCGCGCCGTCCAGCGTGACCGCCGAGTTGGCGCCCGGCAGCACCACGATGGTGTTCTCGCCGTGGCCGTCCACCGTGATCAGGGCGACGCCGCTGGCGCCCGGGACGGTCCGCAACGCCGATACGTCCACCCCGGCACCGGACAGCGCCGCGCGCAGGGGGGCGGCGAACGCGTCCTCGCCGACCGCCCCGACGAAGGCCACCCGGCCGCCGGCGCGCGCCGCCGCGATGGCCTGGTTGCTGCCCTTGCCGCCGGGGACCGTGGCGAATCCCGAACCGAGCACGGTCTCCCCGGGTGCGGGGAAGGCCGGGCAGTGCCCCACGAGGTCCATGTTCACCGAGCCGACCACGACGATCGGGCCCCGGGCGGCGGCCATCGGCGTCACCTCTCTGCACGCGGCCGGCGGGTCCGGCCGGCGCCGACCGTATCGCCCGCCGCACCCGTCGACCCGGAGGGGCGCGGGCGCCTGTCCGGTGGGCAGCCCACCGCACCTGTCCCGACCGGGCGCGAACCTGCGCATCGGCGCCGCCGGGGGACCGCCCGGTGCGTGGCCTAGCGTGGACGGATGAGCGCCTTCCTCGACGCCCTGCGAGCTGCTGCCACCGGCGAGGCCGGGCTGACCACGGGGGAGCCGCACGCCCCGGTCCGGACCAGCTGGGCGGACGTGCACCGGCTGGCCCGCGCCGGGGCCGCGGTGCTGGCGGCCCGCGGGGTCCGGCCGGGCGACGCCGTGGCGGTGCTGGCCGGGGCGCCGGTCGACGTGGCGCCCGCGGCGCAGGCGGTCTGGCTCGCCGGTGGTTCGGTGACGATGCTGCACCAGCCGACGGCCCGGACCCGGCCCGAGCACTACGCGGCCGAGACCCTCACCACGTTGCGGGTCATCGCCGCCCGCCTGGTCGTCGTCGGCGCGCCGTTCGAGCACTTCGTGCCGCTGCTGGCCGAGCAGGGCGTCCCCGCCGTCACGGTCGACGAGCTGCGGGGCGGAGACCCCTCCGCGGCCGTCGATGTCGACCGCGCGCCGTCGGATCCGGCCCTGCTGCAACTGACCTCGGGCTCCACGGCGGTGCCCAAGGCCGTCCGCATCACCCACGGCAACCTCTGGGCGAACATCGAGTCCATGTGCGCCGCAGCGGATCTGCGGGCCGGTCGGGACGTCATGGTGTCCTGGCTGCCGCTCTTCCACGACATGGGCATGGTCGGCTTCCTGACCCTGCCGATGTGCCGGGGCATCGAGTCGGTGTGCGTCACGCCGGCCGACTTCCTGTCCCGGCCGCTGCTCTGGCTGGAGCTGGTCAGCAGGTACGGCGGGACGTGCACCGCTGCACCGAACTTCGCGTACGCCCTGGCGGCGCGGGTGCTGGCCAGGGCCGACGGACTGGACCTGTCGTCGCTGCGGTTCGCTCTGAACGGGGCGGAGCCGATCGACGTGTCCGCCGTGCAGGGTTTCCTGGCCGCCGGCGAGCGGTTCGGCCTGCCGCCCACCGCCGTCGTCTGCGCCTACGGCATGGCCGAGGCGACGCTGGGCGTGTCGTTCCATCCCTGGGGCACGCCGTTGCAGGTCGACGTGCTGGACGCCGTTGCCCTGGAGACCGACCGCAGGGCGCGACCCGCCGACCCCGGCGCGCCGGCCGGCAGCGTGCGGACGTTCCCGGTGCTGGGGCCGCCGCTGGCCGGCATCGAGGTCCAGGTCAGGGACCCGCAGGGGGCGGCGTTGGCTGAGGGCGGGGTCGGCGTGCTGCACCTGCGCGGCGACTCGGTGACCGAGCTGTACCTCTCGGTGGACGGGCCGCGACCCACCCGTGATGCCGACGGATGGCTGGACACCGGGGACCTGGGCTACCTCTCCGGCGGCCGGGTGGTGGTCTGCGGCCGGGTCAAGGACGTGATCATCATGGGCGGCCGGAACATCCACCCGACCGACATCGAGCGGGTCGCCCTGCAGGTCGAGGGCGTCCGCGCCGGGAACGCCGTGGCCGTGCGGTACGTGCCCGCGGGGCGCCGGGAGAGCTTCGCCGTCGGTGTCGAGTCGCGGGAGGCCGGGGACCCGGCCGCGGTGCGGCGGATCGAGGACGGGGTGCGCTCGGCGGTCACCGCGGAGATGGGTGTCCGTCCCGCCCTGGTGGCGGTGCTGCCGGTGGGAACCCTGCCCAAGACGCCGTCCGGCAAGCTGCAGCGCTCCGCGGCGGCCGCGCTGCTGGACCGGCTCACCGCGCCGAACTGACCCGGATCGGCGGGCTCCGGCGCCGCCGCCGGTGCGGCGGAACGGCGGGCGCCAGTCGGCCGTCCAACCGCCACTGGCGGCCGGGAGGAGACGGTGATGGGCAGGATCTGGCGGTTCGTTCCCGCGGTGTGCGCGGCGGTGGTGTTGTCGGCCTGCGCCACCGGCACGGGTGGCCTGGCCCGGCCGGTCGACACCGGCGGCTCCGCGACCTCGCCGTCGTCCGGACCGTCGAGTGCCGCCGCAGCGGCCGTCGACGGAGCCACGACGACGTTCCGGTGGAACACCGGCGCGCTGCCGCCACCGTACAGCCACTCCTGGGTGGTGACCCTGCAGGGCACCGCGGGCACGCT
This sequence comes from Nakamurella endophytica, assembly GCF_014646215.1. Classification (GTDB taxonomy): domain Bacteria; phylum Actinomycetota; class Actinomycetes; order Mycobacteriales; family Nakamurellaceae; genus Nakamurella; species Nakamurella endophytica. The sequence goes on along the minus strand of NZ_BMNA01000001.1, from coordinate 468,420 downwards.
GACCTTCCGCGCCGACGGCAGGGGCGCACCGTCGTGGTCGGCTCCGTTCACCGTGGACGCCGCGCGCGCGGCCGGGTACCGGTCGGCGATGGCCGGCGAGGTCTCCGGCGGCACGGACACCGACGACGACTACCTGGCCGGCGGCTCGACCGGCAGCTACAAGATGGTTCTCGCGGACGGCACCCGCTGGCAGGGCAAGCTCGGCGGCAACGACGCCACCCGCGCGCTGCTCGACCGGCTCGAGGAGCAGAGCAAGGCCCTGGTGCCGGCGGACGTGTGGTCCGGAGTGGAGGGTCGCTACACGGCCTGGCAGAAGACCGCGCCGCGCTGACCGGACCGGCCGGCGGGCCGAGGATCTGCCGTACCGGTCCGCGCGGATGCAGGTCCGGGCTCCGGTGGCCGCCCACGCGGGAGGTCGCCGTCGGTCGGTGTGGTCGCATCTGCGGCGATACCCTCCGGCCCGTGGACCGGCCGCACAGCCGCTCATCGGCTCTCGATACGGCGACGGCGGCGCAGCAGCGGGCACCGGCGGGCCTCGGCCGCCCGTCCGCCGGCAGCCGGATCATCGGTCGGGACGTCGAGAAGGCGGCCATCGACCAGCTGATATCCGCCGTCCGCGACGGCGTCAGCGGGACGCTCGTGCTCATCGGAGAGCCCGGGATCGGCAAGACGGAGTTGCTGCACTACGCCGCGGTGTCGGCCGGCGGATTTCACGTGGCAACGGCCGTCGGCGTCGAATCCGAGAGCCGGCTCGGCTTCGCCGGGCTGCACCAGCTGCTCCTGCCGTACCTCGATCGGGTGGACGAACTCCCGGAACCGCAACAGGAAGCATTGACCACTGCGTTCGGGTTGCGGGCGGGTGACCCGCCGGACCGCTTCCTGATCGGCCTGGCCGCTTTGACCTTGCTCAACGGCGTGGCAGCTGCCGGTCCCGTGCTGTGTGTCGTCGACGACGGCCAGTGGCTCGACCGGGAGTCGCTCGAAGCGGTGGCCTTCGTCTGCAGGCGGCTGCAGATGGACGGCATCGGCGTGCTCCTGGCGCTGCGGGGCGAGCCGGACCCGGCCGTGGGACTCGGCGCCTTCCACACCCTCCGGATCGGAGGCCTGCCCGACGTGGACGCCGGACGGTTGGTCGCGTCGCGGTTGGCAGGAAGGCGCCTGGACCCGCGCGTCGGACAGCGGATCGTCGCCGACACCGGCGGCAATCCGCTGGCTCTGTCTGAGGTCGTCGACGGTCTCAGCGCCGACCAACTGGCCGGCCGGATGCCGCTCCCGGCAGGACTTCCCCTCGGGTCCAGGCTGGAATCGCTGTTCCTGTCACGGATTCGGGACCTGCCCACCGCCACCCGAAGCCTGCTGCTGTTGATCAGCATCGCTCCCACCAACGACCCCGCTGCGGTGTGGCGGGCTGCGGCGGCATGGCAGCTGACCCCGTCCGACGCGGACGCGGCCGTGGCGGCGGAGATCCTGACGGACGGACCCGAGCCGGTGTTCCGCCATCCGCTGATCCGCACGGCCGTGTATTCCCGGGCCACTCCGGCCGCGCGTCGGCGAGCGCACGCCGCCATGGCCGAGGCCACCGATCCGGACCGGGACGGCGACCGGCGTGCGTGGCACCTGGCCGAGGCCGCCGTCGGGCCGGACGACGACGTGGCCGCCGAGCTCGAGGCGGCGGCGGACAGCGGCCGACAGCGCGGCGGATGGACCGCGGCCGCCGCGCTGCTGCTGCGGGCCGCCTCGCTGTCGTCGGATCCCGGAGCCCGGGCCGCCCGGTTGTTCGCCTCGGCCCAGGCGCAGCTGCGAGCCGGGGACCTGCAGGCCGCTCGGCTGCGCCTGCTCGAGTCCCGCCCCGATCTGCGGTCACCCCTGCTGCGGGCGGAGGCGGCGCGCGCGGAAGCGTTCCTGCTGTTCGCCTCCGGCCGGCTGGCGACCGTCCCGGTGCTGCTGCTCGAGGCTGCGTCCACGGCGGCCCCGCTCTCCCCGTCCACGGCGCGGGAGATCCTCTTCGAGGCGCTGGTCACCGGGATCATCGGCCATCACGAGCAGCGCGACTGGACCGTGGTCGGCATCGCCCGGACCGCGCTGGACGCGCTCGGCGGCGTGACGGCGCAGCTTTCCGTCACGGAGACGCTGATGGCAGCTCTGGCCACCCGCCACGCCGCCGGGCACGAGCAGGCGGCTCCGCTCCTGCGCGCGGCGCTGCTGGCCCTCTGCACCGCGGAACTCCCGTCCCACACCAATCTGTCCTGGGCCATCCCGGGATCGTTCGCCGCGGCGGAGCTCTGGGACGACGTGCACCGAAAGAGGCTCCTGCAGAAGCTGATTGCCGACGAACGCCGGCGCGGTGACCTCGGCTCGTTGCACAACTCGCTGCGCCGCTACACGCGCTGCGACATCGCCGAGGGCGATCTCGCGACCGCCGAGCTCCGCCATGCCGAGGCGTCCGACATCAGCGTCGCGATCGGCATGCCCGACTACGGGTTCGCCCTGCGGAGCGAGCTGCTGGCCTGGCAGGGCCGCGAGGCCGAGCTCCGCGCTGTCGCGGCCGACGTCCTCGGGGCGTCGGGCCCCCGCGCGCACGGCACCTCGTACGGCAACGTGGTGCGCTACGCCCTGACCGTGCTGGAATTGAGTCTGGGGCGCTACGACGCCGCGGAAGCCTCCGCCCTGCCGCTGTACGAGGACGACGCCACCCCGTTGTCCACGACCATCCTGCCCGACCTGGTGGAGGCGGCGGTCCGCGCGGGCCATCCCGCACTGGCCGATGCCGCCCTGGCGCGTCTGGAGCTGCGCGCCAGGGCGTCGGGGACCGATTGGGCACTGGGCATCCTGGCGCGCAGCAGGGCTCTACTGGTCGACGACGCGACCGCGGAGCCGCTCTTCCGCCGCGCAGCCGAGCACCTGGGTCGGTCGCTGCAACGGACCGAGGTGGCCCGCACGCAGCTCCTGTACGGCGAGTGGCTCCGCCGGGATCGCCGGCCGACGGACGCGCGGGTACAGCTCCGCGCCGCGTTCGATCGATTCGCGAGCATGGGAGCGCCGTTGTTCGCGGACCGGGCCAGACGGGAGCTGGCGGCGACGGGCGAGCGTGCGCGCCGGCGCTCAGGACCGGCGACGACCGACCTGACTCCTCAGGAACGCCAGGTGGCCCGACTGGCGGCGCTGGGCCACACCAACGTCGAGATCGCCACGCGGCTGTTCGTCACCACGTCCACCGTCGAGTACCACCTGAGCAAGATCTTCCGGAAGCTCGACGTCACTTCCCGCAGGCAGCTGGCCGGCGCGCTCGGGATCGCCGCCGCGACCTGACGCGACACCCCAGCCGAGTCGACGCTGGGGTGCATCCCCGGTGCGACGGACGTGCCGGCGGTGGTCGACTCCGGGCACCACCGCCACCGCGAGACAAGGAGTCGACCGCCATGACGTCCACACCCGTCCTGTTCATCCACGGTCTGTGGCTGCACGCGTCCTCGTGGGCGCCGTGGATCGACCTCTTCGAGCACGCCGGCTACACGGCGACCGCGCCCGGATGGCCCGGTGACCCCGAGAGCGTCCAGGAAGCGCGCGAGAACCCCGAGAGCATCGCCGACCACGGGATCGACGACGTGGTGGACCACTTCGCCGCGATCATCGGCAGGCTCGACACCCGGCCCGTTCTGGTGGGGCACTCGTTCGGCGGCATGATCGCGCAAAAGCTGCTCGGCCGCGATCTGGCCGCGGCTGCAGTCGCCATCGACGCCGCGCAGATTAAGGGCGTCCTGCCGCTGCCGCTGTCGGCGCTGCGGGCGACGCTGCCGGTGTTCCGGAACCCTGCGAACAAGCACCGGGCCGTCTCCCTGACCGCCGAACAATTCCGCTTCGCCTTCGGCAACGCCATCAGCGCGGATGAGTCGGACGCGCTGTTCGATCGGTGGGGCATCCCCGCACCCGGCCGCCCCCTGTTCGAAGCGGCAGCCGCCAACTTCAATCCGCATTCACCGGCGAAGGTTGACACCGACAACTCCGGGCGCGGCCCACTCCTGTTGATCACCGGCGGCCGGGACAACACGGTTCCGGAGGCGGTGACCCGGGCGACGCTGAAGCAGTACCGACACTCCGACGCGGTGACCGATCTCCTGGAGTTCCCGGACCGTGCGCACTCGTTGACGATCGACCGCGGTTGGCGGGACGTGGCGCAGGCCTGCCTGTCCTGGCTGGCGACGCAGGGCCTGGGCGGCTCGCCCGACCACTCCCCGGACGCCGCCGCAGCGTCCCGGACCGACGGCGCCGATTCCCGGGTCCGGCCGTGACCGTGGGCATCCACCGGACCCCGTCCGGCCTGCGACCCCGAGGTTCGGACGCGTTCCCGTGCACGTCGGGCCGCACCGGCCTCATCGCCGCCGCGATCGGGGGAGCGCGATGAACCTCGGCATGGACGGGAAGGTCGCCGCGGTCACCGGCGGTAGCAAGGGGATCGGCCTCGCCGTCGTCCAGGCACTGGTCGCCGAAGGGGTCAGGGTCGCCGTCGGCGCACGCGAGGAATCACCGGCGTTGAAGGCACTCGCGTCCGACGGGTCCGTGCTGACCGTGCCGGGCGATCTGTCCACCGGTCCGGGCGCCGAACGGCTGGTGCAGCGTGTGCTCGAAACGTTCGGCGCTCTGGACATCCTGGTGAACAATGTGGGTGGCGTCCGCCCGCGGCCGACAGGCTTCCTCGACGTCTCCGACGACGACTTCCGATGGGCGTTCGAGCTCGACTTCCTCTCCGCCGTCCGGATGACCCGAGCCGCGCTGCCGCACCTGCTGGCCCGGGCCCCGTCGTCCATCGTCACCGTTGCGTCGGTCAACGCGACCCTGCCGGATCCGACAGTGATCGACTACGGCGCCGCCAAGGCCGCGCTGGTGAACTTCAGCAAGGCGCTGTCCAAGGAAGTCGGGCCACGGGGCGTCCGGGTGAACACAGTCAGTCCGGGACCGGTCGCGACCGACTTGTGGCTCGGTGCCGATGGTGTCGCCGAGACCCTCGCCGCCAGCACCGGGCTGGACCCGACCGCGGTGGCGGCGCAGGCGGTCTCGGGGTCGGCCACCGGCCGATTCACCCGCCCCGAGGAGGTGGCCCACCTCGTCGTCGTGTTGGCCGGCCCTCGGGCGGGGAACGTGACCGGAACCGACGTGATCATCGACGGTGGGCTGGTGACGTCGATGTGAGAAGCCGCGGGCCGTCCGTCGGCGGCGCTCTACGACCCACCGCCGGCGCCGGGACCACGATCCCTGGCGGCGGCGTCCGACCGCTCCGACGACGGCTCAGTGCAGCCGGTTCTGCGTCTCCAGCAGCCCGACCTCCAGCAGCGAGGCGACGGCGTCCGCCGCGGTTTCCACCAGCAGCGGCAGCTCGCGGCGCTCGGTGGCCGAGAAGTCCCGGAGCACGAAGTCCGCGGGGTCCATCCGGCCCGGCGGGCGGCCGATGCCGCAGCGGACCCGCAGGTAGTCGCGGGTGCCGACGGCCGCGGAGATCGACCGCAGGCCGTTGTGGCCGCCCTCGCCGCCGCCCTGCTTGACCCGGACGGTGCCGGCCGGCAGGTCGAGCTCGTCGTGCACGACGACGAGCTCGGCGGGCGGCACCTTGTAGAACCGCGCCAGCGCGGCGACCGGCCGTCCCGACTCGTTCATGAACGAGCGCGGGACGGCCAGCACGACCGCGTGGTCGCCGATCCGGCCGGTGGCGGCGTCCGCTCCGGCCTTGTGGCGCGAGAGCCGGACACCGGCCCGCTCCGCGAGCCGGGCCAGCACCATCGCGCCGATGTTGTGCCGGTTGCCGGCGTACTGCGGCCCCGGGTTGCCGAGGCCGACGACCAGTGCCGGCACGGCTGCCGACCGCTCGGTCAGGACTCGTCGACGGTGTCGCTGCCCTCGCCGGCGGCGTTCCCGGTGTCCTCGGTGCTCTCGGGCTCGTCGCGCTCGACACCGGCCTCGGCTTCCGCCTCGGCCATCTCCGCGTCGATGTCCTCGGCGGTCGGGGCTGCCTGCACCGCGACGACCAGCAGCTCCGCGTCGGACTGCAGCGTCGCGCCCTCGGGCAGCGACACCTGGGCCGCGGTGATCTGGGTGCCCGCGGCGAGGTCCTGGACGGAGACCTCCAGCGCGGCCGGGATGGTCAGCGCGTCGGCCTCGACCGACAGCGTGTTGGTCTCGGTGAGCACGAGCGCGCCGGGGGCCGGCTCGCCCACGACGGTCACCGGGACGTCGACGGTGACCTTCTCGCCGCGACGGACCGAGATCAGGTCGACGTGCTCGACGTAGTCGCGCAGCGGGTGGCGCACCACGGACTTGGCCAGCGCCAGCTCGCTGGCGCCGTCGTCCAGGACCAGCGTCAGCACGGTGTTCGCGCCGTGCTTGATGGCCGCGGCGAACTCGCGCGCCGGCAGGGACAGGTGGCGGGGGTCGTTGCCGTGTCCGTAGAGGACGGCCGGGATCTTGCCGGCGCGGCGGGTGCGGCGGGCTCCACCCTTGCCGAACTCGGTGCGCTTCTCGGCCACCAGGCGGACGGCGGGGGACTCGGACACGGTGGTGCTCCTTCGGGAACGGGCAGCGGGAGCCCTGGTGGGGCTCCTGCGCTGGGGGACGTGCGGTGGGGCGGCCGCCACAGCGGGGCAGGTCGGGACCCACCGCGTCGATCACGGCGCGATCCGCCAGCGGATCCGCACCCTCGCCGAGGCAACCCGACCACTCTACCCGGGCCGCGAGGACGCCTCCAAACCTCCTCGGGCACCCGCGCCGGGCGGCTCAGTGGTCGACGAGCGTGACCTCGAACGAGTACTGGCTGGCCCGGTAGACGTGCCCGCCCCACTCGACCGTGGCGCCCGAGTCGTCGTGGGTGGCCCGCTCCATGGTCAGCAGCGGTGCCCCGCGCCGCTCGCCGAGCAGCCGGCACTCCTCGACGGTGCCGGCGCGGGCACCGATCCGCTGCCGGGCCACGCGGAAGTGGACGCCCCGCGCGCGCATGACCTGGTACAGCCCGCGGGCGGCCAGCTCGTCGGCGTCGATGTCGGCCAGCGCCTGCGGCAGGTAGTTCTCCAGCACGGCCAGCGGCTCGCCGTTCGCCCAGCGGACCCGGCGCAGGTGCAGCACCCGGGTGCCGGGCCGGACGTCGAGACGGGCCGCGACGTCGTCCCGGGCCGGCACCACCTCGTGCACCAGCACCGTGGTGGCCGGCGCCTGGTGGGCGCGGCTGAGGTCGTCGAACAGGCTGGTCAGCTCGACGGGCCGGGTGACCTTGCCGTGCACCACCTGCGTGCCGACCCCGCGCTTGCGGACCAGCAGGCCCTTGTCCACGAGCTCCTGGATGGCGCGGCGCATGGTGGGCCGGGACAGCCCGAACTGGTCGGCCAGGCTGATCTCGTTGTCCAGCCGGGCGCCCGGGCCGAGCCGGCCGGAGGTGATCGCCCGCTCGAGGAGCTGGGACACCTGGAAGTAGAGCGGCATCGGGCTGGACCGGTCGAGATCGCCGAAATCCTGCGCCATCACCCCGCCCCTCCGGTCGCCGGCTGGAGCGTACCGAGCACCGGTCAGGACGATCAATCATCGGTATGTCAGGACATACGTTGACACCGCAGGTGGCGTGCGACAGCCTTGGCCCACCCACGCCGGCGTCCGGACGCCGGCGAGGGCCCGGCCGGCCGGCGCCCGGTCGGGCGGACGGGAGTGGTGGCGCGTGGCGGACCGTCTCGACGTCCTGACCATCGGCCGCGTCGGCGTGGACCTGTACCCGCTGCAGGACAACGTGGGTCTCGAGGACGTCGAGACCTTCGGCAAGTACCTGGGCGGCAGCGCGACCAACGTCGCCGTGGCCGCCGCCCGGCACGGCCTGCGGTCGGCCGTCGTCACCCGGACCGGCCCGGACGCCTTCGGCCGCTTCGTGCACCGCGCGCTGCAGGACCTCGGCGTGGACGACCGTTTCGTGACGGCCGTGCCGGGACTGCTGACGCCGGTGACCTTCTGCGAGATGTACCCGCCGGACCACTTCCCGCTGCTGTTCTACCGGCTGCCCACCGCTCCCGACCTGCAGATCCACGCCGACGAGCTGGACCTGGCGGCGATCGCGGAGGCCGGCGTCTACTGGTCCACGGTGACCGGCCTGTCCGAGGAACCCAGCCGGTCCGCCCACCACGCGGCCTGGCGCGCGCGCGGACGGCGGCGCTGGACGGTGCTCGACCTGGACTACCGGCCGATGTTCTGGTCCGACCCGGCCGCGGCGACGGCGGCCGTCCGGGATGCCCTGCCGCACGTCACGGTGGCGGTGGGCAACCGGGAGGAGTGTGAGATCGCCGTCGGCGAGACCGATCCGCTGCGCGCGGGGCGGGCGCTGCTGGACGCCGGGGTGGAGCTGGCCGTGGTGAAGCTGGGCCCGCGCGGGGTACTGGGCGTCACCCGCGACGAGGTGGTGGAGGTGCCGCCGACCCCGGTGACGGTCGTCAACGGGCTGGGTGCCGGCGACGGCTTCGGCGGCGCGCTGTGCCACGGCCTGCTGCAGGGCCGGCCGCTGGCGGAGGTGCTGCGCTTCGCCAACGCCGCCGGCGCGATCGTCGCCGGTCGCCGGGAGTGCTCGACCGCCATGCCGACGACCGCCGAGGTGCAGGCGCTGCTGGAGCGGGTGGGTGGTGGCTGAGCGGACCGGAGCCGGCCGGCGGCACCGGTCGGTCCGGGGGGGGGAGGGACGTGGTGTGGTCGGGGCGGTGTGCAGGGCGGTCCCGCGCAGTGCGACTGTCGTGGTCGTCGAGAGGAGCGGGTGATGGACGGGACGACCCTGCCGACGCCGGTGATCGACGGTGAGCCGTCGGGCAGGCCGGTCGGCACACGCGCGCTCCGGCGGCCGGGCCTCCGGCCGACCGCGCGCCGGTTCGCCGTGCGTCGAAGCCTGGCGAGCATGGCGGACGGCGACTCCGCCGGTCGTCTGGTCGTCGCCGCCGCGGCGGTGCGCTGACATGGCGGCACACCTGCCCGACCGGGGCCGCCACCACCTGCCAGCCGGCACCACCGGGGACACGGGCGCCGCCGGCGCCGATCTGCCGGGCGCCTCCGGCACTGATCAGCCGGGCGCCTCCGGCGCCGATCAGCCGGGCGCCTCCGGCACTGATCAGCCGGGCACCTCCGGCGCCGTGGTCGAGGTCGACGTCACCCCGGAGACCGCGGGCTGGGCCTGGTCCGGCCTGCGGGTGCTGCGGCTCGCACCCGGCGTGCCCGCCACCGTCGCCACGGGAGACCTGGAGACCCTGGTGCTGCCGCTGTCCGGGGGTCTCGAGGTGCGGTGCGACGGCGACCGTCTCGAGCTCGCCGGGCGTCCGGACCCGTTCTCCGGGATCACCGACTTCGCGTACCTGCCGATCGGTGCGCAGGCCGAGCTGGAGAGCGTGTCCGGTGCCGTGGTGGCGCTGCCGGCCGCCCGGGCGACCCGGCGGCTGCCCTTCCGCTACGGGCCCGCCGACGAGGTGCCGGTCGAGCTGCGCGGCGCCGGCGCCTGCAGCCGGCAGGTCGTCAACTTCGCGACGCCCGAGGCGTTCGAGACCGACCGGCTCATCGCCTGCGAGGTGCTCACCCCGGCGGGCAACTGGTCGTCGTACCCGCCGCACAAGCACGACGAGGCCGCCCCGCACGAGTCCGAACTCGAGGAGATCTACTACTACCGCTTCCGTTCCGTCGCGCCGGTGCCGGTCAGCGGGTGCGAGGCCGGATACCAGCGGGTGTACGGGACGCCGGAGCGGCCGATCGACGTGCTGGCCGCGCTGGGCGACGGCGACGTCGTGCTGATCCCGCACGGCTGGCACGGGCCGTCGATGGCCTCGCCGGGGCACGACATGTACTACCTGAACGTCATGGCCGGGCCGGGGGAGCGGGCGTGGCGCATCTCCGACGACCCGGACCACGGGTGGATCCGGCAGGTCTGGGCCGCGCAGGAGGTGGACCCGCGCCTGCCGCTGTACCGGCTGCCGGCGCGCCCCGCGGACGGGGGTACCGGCCGGTGACCGGTGCGCACGCGGACCGTCCCGCAGCGGTGCCGGGCGACGCCCCCGCGGCACCGGCGGCCGGTGCGACCGCGGACCGCGCACCGGACACGGTCCGGCTGACCGTCGGGCAGGCCGTCGTCCGGTTCCTGGCCGCCCAGTACACCGAGCGGGACGGGGTGCGCCGCCGGCTCTTCACCGGGTGCTTCGGCATCTTCGGCCACGGCAACGTCGCCGGCCTGGGACAGGCGCTCCTGCAGGCCGAGATCGACACCCCGGGCCTGCTGCCGTACCACCAGGGCCGCAACGAGCAGGCGATGGTGCACCTCGCCGCGGGCTACGCGCGGCAGCAGGACCGGCTGCAGACCTTCGCGGTCACGGCGTCGATCGGTCCCGGTTCCACGAACATGCTCACCGGCGCGGCGCTGGCGACGATCAACCGGCTGCCGGTGCTCTTGCTGGCGGGAGACGTCTTCGCCACCCGGGTCGCCTCCCCGGTGCTGCAGGAGCTGGAGCAGCCCTACGCCGGCGACCTGTCGGTCAACGACGCCTTCCGCCCGCTCTCGCGCTTCTTCGACCGCGTCTGGCGACCCGAGCAGCTGCCGTCCGCGCTGCTCGGCGCGATGCGCGTGCTCACCGACCCGGCGGAGACCGGCGCGGTGACCCTGGCGCTGCCGCAGGACGTGCAGGCGCAGGCCTGGGACTGGCCGGCCGAGCTGTTCGCCGACCGGGTCTGGCGGATCGGCCGCCCGCCGCCGGAACCGGCGGTCGTCGCCCGGGCCGCGGAGATCATCCGTTCGGCCCGGCGGCCCTTCGTGGTGGCCGGCGGCGGGGTGATCTACGGCGGGGCCGACGGAGCGCTGCGACGCTTCGTCGAGGCCACCGGCATCCCCGTCGGCGAGACCCAGGCCGGCAAGGGTTCGCTGCCCTACGACCACCCGTGCAACGCCGGCGCGGTCGGCGCCACCGGCAACCCGGCCGCGAACGCCCTGGCTCGGGAGGCGGACGTCGTCCTCGGCATCGGCACCCGGTACTCCGACTTCACCACGGCGTCGCGGACCGCCTTCGCAGCCCCCGGGGTGCGCTTCGTCACCGTGAACGTCGCCCGGCTCGACGCCGTCAAGCACGCCGGGCTGCCGGTGCAGGCCGACGCCCGCGAGGCGCTCGACGCGCTGACCGAGGCGCTCGCCGGTCACCGGACCGACGACGCCTACCGGGAGCGGGTCGCCGCGCTCTCCCGGGCCTGGGACGAGACCGTGGTCGCCGCGCACCGCAGCGGTCACGGCGCCCGCACCGGCACCCTGGCGCAGGCCGAGGTGCTCGGCGCGGTCGAGGCGGCGATGGGTCCCCGCGACGTCGTGGTGTGCGCCGCCGGGTCGCTGCCGAGCGACCTGCACGCGCTCTGGCGCACCCGGGACCGCAAGGGCTACCACGTCGAGTACGGCTACTCCTGCATGGGTTACGAGATCCCCGGTGGCATCGGCGTCCGGATGGCCGCCCCCGACCGGGACGTCTTCGTCACCATGGGCGACGGGTCCTACCTGATGATGGCGACGGAACTGGTCACCGCGGTCCAGGAGGGCATCAAGATCATCGTCGTGCTGCTGCAGAACCACGGCTATGCCTCGATCGGCGCGCTCTCGGAGTCCGTCGGTGCGCAGCGCTTCGGCACCAGGTACCGGTACCGCGACCCGGCCACCGGCCGGCTGGACGGTGCCCTGCTCCCGGTCGACCTGGCCGCCAACGCCGAGAGCCTGGGCGTGCACGTGGTGCGGGCACGGACGCTGGCCGAGCTGACCGAGGCCCTGGCCGCGGCGAAGGCCGCCGACCATGCGGTGCTGGTGCACGTCGACACGGACCCGTTCGAGCCGTCGCCGTCCGGTGACGGCTGGTGGGACGTGCCGGTGGCCGAGGTGTCCACCCTGGACTCCACGGCCCGGGCGTATCGCGAGTACCGCGACGGCAAGCGCGCACAGCGGCCGTACCTGTGAGGGCACCGGACAGGGCGCCGGGTCACCGCGAGCAGAATCGACCCGACAGCGAGGAGAGGACGACATGACGGTGACGCAGGAGGCCGCGGTCCGGGCCGGCACGGACCTGGACGTGGTGACGCACTGGGCGGACGGCGCCCCCTTCCCGGGATCCGGCCGGCGCTTCGGCGACGTCTACGACCCGGCGACCGGCCAGCTGAGCCGCCGGGTGGCCTTCGCCGACGCGGACGACGCCGAGCAGGTGATCGCCGCCGCGGTGCGGGCCTTCCCCGAGTGGCGCGACGTGTCGCTGGCCCGCCGGACGCAGGTGCTGTTCGCCTTCCGCGAGCTGCTCAACGCCCGCAAGCAGGAGCTGGCGCAGATCATCACCGCCGAGCACGGCAAGGTGCTGGACGACGCGCTCGGGGAGATCACCCGCGGCCAGGAGATCGTCGAGTTCGCCTGCGGCCTCCAGCACCTGCTCAAGGGCTTCAACACCGAGAACGCCTCGACCCGGGTGGACGTGCACTCGTTGCGCCAGCCCGTCGGCGTGGTGGGCATCATCTCGCCGTTCAACTTCCCGGCCATGGTGCCGATGTGGTTCTTCCCGCTGGCGATCGCCGCGGGCAACGCGGTGGTCGTCAAGCCCAGCGAGAAGGACCCGTCCGCGGCCAACTGGCTGGCGGCGCTGTGGAAGGAGGCCGGGCTTCCCGACGGGGTCTTCAACGTCCTGCACGGCGACAAGGCTGCCGTCGACGCGCTGCTGACCCACCCGGCCGTGCGGGCCATCTCGTTCGTCGGCTCGACCCCGATCGCCCGGTACGTGTACGAGACCGCGACCGCGCACGGCAAGCGCGTGCAGGCCCTCGGCGGGGCGAAGAACCACATGCTGGTGCTGCCCGACGCCGACCTCGACCTGGCCGCGGACGCGGCGGTCAACGCCGGCTTCGGCTCGGCCGGCGAGCGTTGCATGGCCGTCTCCGCGCTGGTGGCGGTGGACACCGTCGCGGACGACCTGGTGGCCAGGATCGCCGATCGCATCTCCGGCCTGCGCGTCGGCGACGGGCGCCGGGGCTGTGACATGGGCCCGCTGGTCACCGCGGCCCACCGGGACCGGGTCGCCGGGTACATCCAGGCCGGCGCCGACGCCGGGGCGACGCTGGTGGTCGACGGCCGGGACCGCGACGTGGACGGCGCCGCGGAGGGCTTCTGGGTGGGACCCACGCTGTTCGACCACGTCTCGACCGACATGTCGATCTACACGGACGAGATCTTCGGTCCGGTGCTGTCCGTGCTGCGGGTGCAGAGCTACGACGAGGGGCTGGCACTGATCAACGCCAACCCCTACGGCAACGGCACGGCCGTGTTCACCAACGACGGGGGAGCGGCCCGCCGCTTCGAGAACGAGGTCGAGGTCGGAATGGTCGGCATCAACGTCGCCGTGCCGGTCCCGGTCGGCTACTACTCGTTCGGCGGCTGGAAGAACTCGCTGTTCGGCGACACCCACGCGCACGGCGTCGAGGGCGTGCACTTCTTCACCCGGGGCAAGGTGGTCACCACGCGCTGGCTCGACCCGAGCCACGGCGGCATCAATCTCGGCTTCCCGCAGAACGTCTGACCGGGACGTCCGCAGCGGAGGCAGCCGGGACCGGCCCGGCCGCCGGCCGGCCCGGCCGCCGGCCGGCCCGGCTGCCGGCCGGGGTCGGGGTGCAGAGCCGCAAGTGCAGCTGCGCGGTGCAGGTCCGCGGGTCGGCGTCGTCCGGTGCGCTGGACGTCGACCGGTGTGCTCGGCACCGTGCTCGCCTCCGTGCGAGGCTCCGGCACCGTCGGGTGCCGGCGCCCCGGATCGCGTCCGCCGATGCGGACGGGCGCGGCCGGCGCTCCCGGCGCTTGGTCCTGACATTCGTATGTCTGGACAAACCTTGACGGCATCGGTCGGCCGGGCCACGCTGGGCCGGACCCGGTCCGCACGCCGGACGCCTGCAACGGAGGACGCGTGACCGCCACCAGCACGACGAGCCGGCTGACCGTCGGGTCGGCACCCGACTCCTGGGGTGTCTGGTTCCCCGACGACCCGCAGCAGGTGCCGGCCGAGCGGTTCCTCGACGAGGTCGCGGCCGCGGGGTACCGGTGGATCGAACTCGGCCCGTACGGCTACCTGCCGACGGACCCGTCCGCCCTGCAGGACGCGCTGTCGGCGCGTGACCTGCGAGTCTCGGCCGGCACGGTGTTCGAGCACCTGCACCGCGAGGACAGCTGGGACAGCGTGTGGTCCCAGGTGTCCGACGTGGCGGGGCTGGCCGGCAGCCAGGGCGCGACCCACCTCGTCGTCATCCCCGACATGTGGCGCGACCAGGCCGACGGGTCGGTGATCGGGGAGCGCCACCTGGACGCCGAGGCCTGGCGGCGCAAGACCTCGGGCATGGACCGGCTGGGCCGCGCGGTCCGCGAGGAGTACGGGATGCAGGTGGTCTTCCACCCGCACGCGGACAGCCACGTGGACACCGGAGCGGCGGTCGAGAGGTTCCTGTCCGACACCGATCCCGAGTGGGTGTCGCTCTGCGTGGACACCGGCCACCTGAGCTACTGCGGCGGCGACAACCTGGCCGTGATCCGCGACCATCCCGAGCGGATCGGCTACGTCCACCTCAAGCAGGTCGACCCGGCGGTGCGCGCCCGGGTGGAGGCCGAGGACCTGTCGTTCTCGGCGGCGGTCCGGCTCGGCGCCATGGTGGAGCCGCCGCGGGGTGTGCCCGACCTGCCGCCCGTGCTGGAGGCACTGGAGGCACTGGGCCGCCCGCTCTTCTGCATCGTCGAGCAGGACCTGTACCCGTGCGCGCCGGACGTGCCCTACCCGATCGCCCAGCGCACCCACGCCTACCTGGCCGGCTGCCGACCGCTGCGCGCGCGCTGACACCCGGGACAGCGGCGGCCGGACGCAGCAGGGCCGGCAGGCCCGGACGTCCGGGCCCGCCGCCCCGTGGGCGTGGACGGTCAGCGCGCCTCGTCGTACCCGACGTACCCGCCACCATTGCGCAGCGACACCAGACCCGGGACGTTGTGGATGGACCCGTAGGTGTCGATCGCGTAGTTCAGCCCGGCGTAGAGGTTCGCGGCCGGGTTCAGCAGGTCGTCCGGCAGCAGCGCGGACCGGTAGGCGTTGAACGTGGGCTGGATGACCTGGATCAGACCCTTGGACGGATGGCCGTTCTGCGCGTTGCTGTCCCAGTTGTTCACCGCGTCCGGGTCACCGCCGGACTCCCAGCGGATCATCGTGTTGACGTCGTTCAGGTTGCCCGACGACTGTCCGAGGGCGGCCAGCACGCACAGCGTCACCGGGTTCCAGCGGGTGATGGACGTCCCGCTCGGATCCGGACCGATCGACGCGCAGCCGGAGGTCGCCGTCGCCGGCGTCTTGCCCGGCCACCACAGCGGCACCCCGGCCGAGGACACCACCGTCAGCCGGCCGTCCGTCTGCAGCACCGTGCGGGCAGCGGTGTTGCCGGTGGTCTTCGAGTACCAGAGCGGCGTGCTGCCCTGGTACACCACCAGGTTCCCGCCGTTCTGCTGGACCGCGTGCGCGCCCGGGTGACCGGCGGTGCCGGTCTGCCAGATCAACCGGCCCAGCCGGGTGCGCACCACCAGGTTGCCGTCGGTCTGCATGAGCACGTACGCGGACCGGTTCGCCGACCACAGCTGCCAGCCCGGCTGCAGCCACCGTCCGGGCATCAGCACGCTGTTCACCGAACCGGTGCTCCAGAGCACCGTGCTGCCGGCCCGCAGCGCCGCGGTGCCGTCCGAGCCCAGAGTCAGGTCCGACCACGGGTGCCCGGCGGTCCCGGACGCCCAGAGCACGCCGCCGCCCGGCGACTGGATGACCAGGTCGCCGTCGGTCTGCAGCAGCGCCACCGCACCCGGGTTCCCGTCGGTGTTGCTGTGCCAGAGCCGGCTGCCCTGCGCGGTCATCACCAGATCGCCGTCGGTCTGCATCGAGAGGGAGAACTGGCCCGACGGCGACGTCAGCGCACTGCCGGAGGAGATCGCCTGGCCGGGGGCCAGCGCCCGGGTCGGCGGCCCGGACAGCACGAAGCCGGCGACGTCCGCCACCAGGTGCAGGGTGCCCCCGGCCCTGGTCGTGAGCCGGACGGTGCCGTTCGTCCCGACCGGGACCAGCACCAGGTTGCTGACGGTCTGGCCCGGGCTCCAGTTCAGGTTCGAGGCGTTGGCGACCGCGACGCCGTCGGGACCGGCGACCAGGTAGCCGGCGGAGGTGGGGGCGGTGACGGTGACCACGAGCGCGACGGCGGAGACGCCGGAGGCCGGGACGCCGCCGGCCCCGGTGACCTTCAGCCGCACCGCGCCCGTACCGGCCAGCGGACCGCCGGCCCCACCGACGCCGGTGCGGCTGTCCAGCACCCGGGCCGGCAGCACGGGCTGCACCGACCCGGTCAGTGTCGTGGACCCGGCGACGACGTATCCCGCGACGTCCGCCAGCAGGTGCAGGGTGCCGGCGCCGGTCGTCCAGACGGTCATCCGGCCGTCCGGGCTGAGCGGGACGACGGCGAGGTTGGCCAGCGTCCCGCCGGCCGGGTAGTTCAGGTTCGAGACCGCGGGCGGGGTGGCGCCGGCGGGGCCGGCGGCCAGGTGGCCGCCGCCGGTGGTGCGGGTGACGGTCAGGTTGACCACCACGGCCGCCACGCCGGAGGCCGGGATCCCGCCGCGCCCGGTGACCTGGACGGTGACCGAGCCCCGGCCGGCGACCGGGGCCTGCGCCGCCCCGACGCCGTCGACGGTGTTCAGGATCCGGGACGGGCTCGGCAGCACCTGCACGCCGCCGGGCTCGGTGACGTCGCCGTCCCGGTAGTAGCCGGACACGTCGGCCACCAGGTGCAGCCGGTCCGTGGGCCGTCCGGACGTGTAGAGCCGCACCTTGCCGTCGGCGCCGACCGGGACCACCGCGAGATTGGCGACGGTCTGCCCGGCCGCCCAGTTGAGGTTCGACGCATCCGGCCGCGGGTCACCGTCGGCGCCGGCGGCCAGGTACCCGCCGCCGGTGGCGGCGGTGACGGTCAGGGTCAGCACGACGGCGGAGACGCCGTCGGCCGGGACGCCGCCGACCCCGAGGACCTGTACCGCGACGGACCCGGGGGCGACCTGCAGGCCGCGGGTCCCGCCGATCCCGGTGCGGGTGTCCAGCACCCGGCTGGACGTCAGCGCGCTGAAGGCGCCAGCGGTCGAGCCGGCCGCGCCCTGCGCGACCGGCGTGGCGGCGGGGGCGACCACCGGGACCGCTGCGAAGTCGGCGGCCGGGGCGGCGTGCGCGGCCGCGGGAACGGCAGCCGGTGCGGTGGCAGCTGCCGGTGTCAGCGCTGCGGCGGCTGGCGCGCCGAGCGCACCACCGGCCAGCACAGCGACGACCGCCGCCGTGAGCAGGACCTTCGTTCTGTGACCAGCCGACACACGTGTCCCCTTCGACCCGGCCGGCACCGGGCCGGCGGCGCGGCAGCCGCCCGACGCGGTTGCTGCCCGGCAGTACAGGGCACCGTCCGTGACTGCACATGCACGGAACGGCGGCACCGCCCTAGGCATCGTGCAAGGCGGTCCCGGCACAGGGCAATAACCCCTCCGAGGGGCGGCGCAGGTCGGAAGATGACGTAGAGCCACGCCTGTGGCTTCCGACAGGGCCGTCCGGGGGGTTTCCCGGCTCGCAGGACGGTGCGCGCCGGGCCGCGGCGCATCCGCCGGTCAGTAGGGCGCGTACCCGAAGACGTAGACCTCGTCGCCGACGGACAACCGGTCGAAGAAGACCTGCGAGGCTTCGTTCGACAGGTGGATGCACCCGTGCGACGGCACGGACAGGCTGCCGGCGTGGAAGGCGATGCCACCGTCGAAGAAGACCGAGTTCGGCATCGGGGCGTTGTCGAACTCGGAGGAGTGGTGGTCGGCGTCCTTCCAGTAGACCTGGAAGGTGCCCGCGTAGGTGCGGTAGCCGGGCCGTCCCGAGGTGGTCGGCACCGGGCCGTAGGTGATCCGGCCGCCGGACTGCAACCACGCCCGCGAGTGCGTCAGGTCCACGCAGGCCCGCGCGGAGGCCGGGCAGGGGTTGGCCGTCGCGGTCACGGTCCGCGGGGCGGAGGCCCGGGGGGTGAACCGTGCGTCGCCGCTGTAGCCGGCGCGGACCTGGTGGGCTCCGACCGACCACTGCGGCAGGACGACGGCGGCCGTGCCGCCGTGCAGGGCGCCGGAGGCGACCGCGCGTCCGTCGACGGTCACGGTGACCCGGCCGGGGGG
>NZ_BMNA01000001.1:38441-450174 GCF_014646215.1 Nakamurella endophytica | reverse complement strand
GCCGCCGACCCGGACCTGCACCGTGCTGGTGGTGCCGCTGGCCGCGGTGGCCGGCGCCGACACGGTCACCGAGGGCGCGGCACGGACCACGCCCAGCCGGAAGGTCGTGCGCGACGGCGTCAGGTTGGCGTCGCCGGAGTAGGTGGCGGTCAGCGTCCGGACGCCCGGCGAGACCCGCACCCGGAAGGACACGGCCGCGGTCCCGTGGACGGCGGCGCTGCCCAGCAGCGTCCGGCCGTCCCGCAGCACGACCGTTCCGCCCGGGCGCCCGGCCGGCGCCGCTGCCGGGGGTCGCAGGGTGAACCGGACGGTCGCCACCGACCCGAACGCCGGCCGCCCGGCCGGCGGCTGCACCGCCCAGCGGGGGGCGGCACGGACCACGGTGAGCCGGGCGACGCCACGGCTGCGTGCCGCGACACCACCGGCGGCGGGGTAGAACGTGACGCCGGCACTGTGCACGCCCACTCGCGCGGCCGGGACCGCGAAGGCGACGCGACCGTCGGCCGCCACCGTGGAGAGCGCGACGGAGCGGCCGTCGACGTCCAGCTTGGCCTGGCCGGCGATGCGGGCGGAGACGCCGGGCACCCGGACGACGGCGGTCAGCCGCGCCGCGCTCCCGTAGCCGGCGCGCACCGCGCCGACGGACACCGTGCTGGCGCGGCGGAGCACCGACAGCCGGAGTCGGCCCGGTGCGGCGGTGTAAGGCGCCCGGACGCTCGCCATCACCTCGGACGTGCCCACCCCGAGCCGGCCTCCGGGGATGACCAGCGTCAGCCGGCCGGTGCCGTCGGTCCGCAGGTCGGCCTTGACGCCCGGGTAGCTGACGTGGACCACCGCACCGGCGGCGGCTGCCCGTCCGGCGCGGACGGTGATCCAGATCCGGACCGCCGACCCCCACCGGCTGACCGGGGTGCCGGAGGTGACGGCAACCGTGGCGGCGGTGGCCTGCGGTGCTGCGGCCTGCGGTGCTGCGGCCTGCGGTGCTGCGGCGCGCGGCGCTGCGGAGGCCCTCGCCGGTGCCGAGGTCCCCGTGGCGCCGGCGGCGGCCGGGCTTCCGTCGGCGTGGCCGGCCGGGTTCACGGTCCACGACGCCGACGGGGAGCTGCCGGTCGCCGGGACACCCGGCAGCGGGCCGGCGGTCGGGGTGCCGGTGTCCGCGGCCGCCGGGCCGGTGGCGAGCAGGCCGAGCAGCGTCACCGCCGCCACGACCACGACTGCAGCTGCGGAGCGCCGCGGAGCCGCGTCGAACGGGGAACGGGACGGCCGCCGTGGGATCACGTGCACCTCTGGGTCCGGGGGACGCGCGGGCGACTGCCCGGCGGCGCGACGATGCTCCCACGCGGCACCGACATCCGGGGGCGTGGTGTCCGATCCGTTGTCATCGGCGTCCGTGGAGGGCCGGTGCCCGGGCCGACCGGTCGGACGGCACGGCCGGGCAGGCGCCGGCCGCCACCGGTCCGCCGGCCGCCGGTCCGTCAGCGGGCGGCGAGCAGCTCCTTGAGGGCCGCCACGAACGCGTCGACGTCCGCCTCGGTGGTGTCCCAGGCGCACATCCAGCGGACCTCGCCGGTGGCCGGGTTCCAGTCGTAGAACCGGAAGCGCTGCCGCAGCGCGTCCGCGACCCCGCGGTCGAGCACCGCGAACACCGCGTTGGACTGGACCTGCTGGGTGAGCCGGACGCCGTCCAGGCCCTGCACGCCCTCGGCGAGCCGCTGCGCCATCGCATTGGCGTGCCGCGCCGACCGCAGCCACAGGTCGCCCTCCAGCAGGGCCAGCAGCTGCGCCGAGACGAACCGCAGCTTGGAGGCCAGCTGCATGTTCATCTTGCGCAGGTAGGGCAGCGCGGAGCGGACGGTGGCCGAGGCGATCGGCGCGCCGGCTCCGGGGACGCCGCTGGCGGCCGCGTCCGGGGACAGCGGCGTGCCCGCGCCGGCGCCGGCCGGGTCCGCGGCGGGCAGGTGGCCCTGCGGCAGCACGACCACGGCCTCACCCATCATCAGGCCGTTCTTGGTGCCGCCGAAGGACAGCACGTCGACCCCGGCGTCGGTGGTGAAGGCGCGCAGCGGCAGGTCCAGCGAGGCGGCCGCGTTGGCCAGCCGGGCACCGTCGAGGTGCAGGGCCATTCTGCGGGCGTGCGCGTGGTCGGCGATCGCCCGGATCTCCTGCGCCGTGTAGGCGGTGCCGAGCTCGGTGGTCTGGGTGATCGACACGGCGGCCGGCTGGGCGCGGTGCTCGTCGCCCCAGCCCCACGCCTGCCGGTCGATCAGCTCCGGGGTGAGCTTGCCGTCCGGGGTCGGCACGGTGAGCAGCTTGAGCCCGGCCACCCGCTCCGGCGCCGCGTTCTCGTCGGTGTTGATGTGCGCCGTCTCCGCGCAGACCACGGCGCCCCAGGGCGGCAGCAGGGCCTGCAGCGACAGGACGTTGGCGCCGGTGCCGTTGAACACGGGGAAGCCCGTGGTGCCCTCGCCGAAGTGGCGACGCAGGACTGTCTGCAGCGCCTCGGTGTACGGGTCCTCGCCGTAGGCGATGGTGTGGCCGCCGTTGGCCTCGGACAGTGCGGTGAGCACCTCGGGGTGGACGCCGGCGTAGTTGTCGGACGCGAACCCGCGGCGCTCGGTGTCATGGAGTCGGTTCACCGGACCAGTCTTTCAGCCTGCGCAGGACCGCCGTGCCCGTGCCCGGCCGGCGGGTGACGGACGCCACCCCGGGGAGCCGGTCAGCCGGTGATCCCCGCGGTCGCCTGGACGACCGGGGACAGCTTGCGCTGCAACGCCTCGTAGAACATCGACAGCGGGAACTCGTCCGGCAGCACGGCGTCCGTGAGTCCCTTGGGCGGTCCGTCCAGCGGCAGGGCCGACGGGCCCTGCGCCCACCGGGACGCCGGGTGCGGCGTCAGCGTCCCGGCGACGAGCTCGTAGGCGGCGAGCCAGTGCGCGACCTTGGGCCGGTCGATGGACCGCCAGTACAGGTCCTCGATGCGGCGACCCAGTTCGAGCACGGGCTCGGTGACCGCGGACCAGTCGACGGTGAGCCGGTTGTCGGTCCAGTGCAGCACGTGGTGCTGGTGCAGCCAGGCGAACAGCAGCTGACCGCCGAGCCCGTCGTAGTTGCGGACCCGGGTCCCGGTGACGGCGAACCGGAAGATGCGGTCGAAGAGCACCGCGTACTGCACCAGCCGGGCCTGCGGGACCCCGCCCCGCCGCTCCAGCTCGACGCACTCGCGGAACGCGGTCAGGTCGCAGCGCAGCTCCTCGAGGGCGTACAGGAAGTACGGCATCCGCTGCTTGATCATGAACGGGTCGAACGGGAGGTCGCCGTGCATGTGGGTGCGGTCGTGGATCATGTCCCACAGCACGAACGTCTGCTCGGCCAGTTCCTGGTCGGCGACGAGCCGGGCGGCGTCCGGCGGGAGGTCGAGCCGCGTGGTGCGGGCCGCGGCGGCGACGACGGCGCGGAACCTCGCGGCCTCCCGGTCGGCGAAGATCGCTCCCCAGGAGAAGGCCGGGACGTGGCGCATGGCAATGGTTTCCGGGAACAGCACGGCGGAATTGGTGTCGTAGCCGGGCGTGAAGTCCAGGAAGCGGATCGGCACGAACATGGCGTTGGAGTAGTCGCCGGCCTCGAGCTCGGCGACGAAGTCCGGCCAGACGACCTCGACCAGGACCGCCTCGAGATTGCGGTCCGGGTTGCCGTTCTGGGTATACATCGGGAAGACCACCAGGTGCTGCAGCCCGTCGACGCGCTGCCGCTCCGGGTGGAACGCCTCCAGCGAGTCCAGGAAGTCGGGGACGCCGAAACCGTCGTCCGCCCACCGCTGCAGGTCCTTGACCACGCCCGACAGGTAGTCCGCGTCGTGCGGGAACCGCGGCGCCAGCTCGTCGATCGCCGCCGCGGCCGTGCCGACCAGGGAGCGGGCGGTGGCGTGCGTGTCGGCGTCCGGGACGGACCCGTCGGCGGCCTGCAGCTCGCGCAGCCGGCACACGGCTTCCTTGAGGGTCAGCCACGCCGGATGGCGGGTGACGGCGGCATCCCGGCGACGGGTCCGCTCGGGTCGCCGGGCGGCGCCGGTGACCGCGGCGGCCAGCAACGGGCCGGCTCCGTCCGGGTCGACGGCCACCGCGACGACACGCCGGCCCGCCGCGGCCTGCGCGGCGACGACCCCTCCGCCGGAGTTCTGCAGGAGCGCCCGGGCCGGGCCCTCGACCCGCAACGTGCCGACGGCCCGGAGGCCGGCGGTGTCGACCCGGGCCACCAGGTCCTCGTGGGGAGCGTCGCCGTCCTCGTCGAGCAGCAGGCCGGGACCGGCCGCCGTGGGCGGAGCGGGCTGCACCGGACCCGACGCGGCCGTCCCCGACACCGAGATCCCTACGTCGGTGAGCAGTGTCGCCACCGAGGGGTGCAGCGAGGCGTCGCAGAGCGCGACGACGCCGGCGTCGGCCGGCAGGTCCGGGGGCAGCGGTGACCCGGCGGCGACCAGCACGACGTCGGCGTCCGCAGCGCTACCGGCCGCGATGCCACCGAGAGCGAGCAGGGCCTGCGGCGCAGCGGCGGGCAGCGACGCGTGGTCGTCCCGGATCAGCACGGCGGGGAACAGCGACACGATGACCTCCGTCGACCAAAGATTTCCTGCCCGAGAGCCTGTCAGGACAACATCCTGCTGTACGGCGGTCCGCATTCGCAAACATCTTGACTTCCGGGCCGGTCGGGGGGAGGTGCGAGCCGGTCGCCCGCGGCGGATGCGGACGGCAGCGCGCAGCACGGGTCGAGCCCCGCACGGGAGGCCGGGACGGTCGATCGGTCAGTGCGCGGCGGCGGCGACCTCGGTCATCCGCAGCAGTACCGCGGGCACGGAGCCGGGAGCCCGGACGAGCTCGAGCATCGCCGCCCACCAGGCCCGCTGCACCGCTGCGGGCATCGAGTCGCCGGCTCCGAAGCGGACGACGGTCGCCTCGGTGAGTTGCCGGGTGACCGTCCTGGCCACCGGGTCCGGGTCGGCGGTCGAGGGCACGCTGCGGTTGACGGAGGTGAAACCGCCGAGGGCGACCCAGCTCTGCTGGGCCGCGGCGCCGGCCAGGTAGCGCAGAGAGGACCGCGACGCAGCGGTGTCCCGCAGCATCACCGGCACGTCGGCGCCGGCCTCCCGGCGTCGTCGTCATGGGTCGCGGACAACGCTGCCGGACGGTGCGGCGGCCGGCAACCCGGTCGTGCCGGGGTCGGGCGGTTCAGACGTCGAACAGCGAGGTGACCGACCCGTCCTCGAAGACCTCGTAGATGGCCTTGGCCAGCAACGGCGCGATGGACAGCACGCTCAGCTGCTCGAAGCGGTGGGCCGGCGGGATGGCGAGGGTGTTGGTGAGCACGACCTCGACGGCCCCGCAGGTGCTCAGCCGCTCGGCGGCGGGGTCGGACAGCACCCCGTGGGTGGCCGCGACGATCACCTTCCGGGCGCCCGCCTCGAGCACCTGGCGCACGGCCTTGGCGATGGTGCCGCCGGTGTCGATCATGTCGTCGACCACGATGCAGGTCCGGTCGGCGACGTCGCCGACGACGCGGTTGGCGACGACCTGGTTGGGCCGGCTGGGGTCGCGGGTCTTGTGGATGAACGCGATCGGGGTGCCGCCCAGCCGGTTCGACCAGCGCTCGGCCGTGCGGACCCGGCCGGCGTCGGGGGAGACCACGGTCAGCGGCTCGCCGCCGTAGGAGCGCGAGATGTAGTCGGTCAGCAGGGGTTGCGCGAACAGGTGGTCCACCGGTCCGTCGAAGAAGCCCTGCACCTGGTCGGTGTGCAGGTCCACGGTCATCAACCGGTGGGCGCCGGCGGTCTTGAGCAGGTCGGCGACCAGCCGGGCGGAGATCGGCTCGCGGCCGCGGTGCTTCTTGTCCTGCCGGGCGTACGGGTAGAAGGGCAGCACGACGGTGATCCGCTTGGCCGACGCCCGTTTCAAGGCGTCGATCATGATCAGGGTCTCCATCACCCAGGTGTTGATGCCCGCGCCGCAGGACTGGATGACGAACGCGTCGGTGCCGCGCACGGACTGTTCGGGCCGCACGAAGATCTCGCCGTTGGCGAAGTCGTAGAGCGACTGCGGCGTGATCTCGACGTCGAGCTCCTTGGCCACCTCCTGGGCCAGCTCCAGGTACCCGCGGCCGGAGAACAGCATCATCGACTTGCGGGTCGTGGTGGAGAGCGAGTTCACGAGCAGGCCCCCTCGGCGCTGTCGGGTCGGTCCGCCGTGTCGCGGTGCTCGCCGGGTGGATCGTCGGTGGCGCCGGCGCGGCGCGCCGCCCGGTCCGCCGCGGTACCGGCCCGCTTGCGCAGGACCCAGCCGGGGATCCCGGCCTGGCGCCCGCGGGCGATGCCGAGGTCGCCCGCGGCCACGTCGTCGGTGACGGTGGAACCCGCTGCGACGTAGGCACCGTCGCCGATGGTGACCGGCGCCACCAGGGTGCTGTCCGTGCCGACGAAGGCCTCGCTGCCGACGACGGTGCGGTGCTTGGCCACGCCGTCGTAGTTGGCGGTGATGACGCCGGCGCCGATGTTCGAGCCCGGGCCGATCTCGGCGTCGCCGACGTAGGACAGGTGGGGCACCTTCGCCCCGGCACCCACCGTCGACTTCTTGACCTCGACGAACGCGCCGACCTTGCTGTCGGCCCCGAGCACGCTGCCGGGCCGCAGGTAGGTCCACGGGCCGACGGTGGCTCCCGGCCCGATCTCGGCCTCGATGCAGTGCGACCGGGTCACGGTGGCGCCCTCGCCGACGCGGCATGCGGACAGCGTGCTGTCCGGGCCGACGGTGGCGCCGGTCGCGACGGTGGTCCCCGCCTCCAGCGACGTGCCGGGGAGCAGGGTGGTGTCCGGCTCCAGCCGGACGTCGGCGTGCAGCCAGGTGGTCGCGGGGTCGAGCACCGTGACGCCGGCCAGCTGCGCCTGGCGGACGAGTCGGTCGTTGAGCCGCCGCGCCAGGGCGGCCAGCTGCACCCGGTCGTTGACGCCCTCGGTCTCGGTCGGGTCCGGTGCGATCACTGCGCCGACCCGGCGACCGTCGTCGACGGCGACCGACACGACGTCGGTCAGGTACCGCTCGCCCGCGGCGTTGCCCGCCGTCAGCCGCGGGAGCGCGCCGGCCAGCACGGCCCCGTCGAAGGCGTAGACGCCCGAGTTGATCTCGTCGATGGCCCGCTGCGACTCGTCGGCGTCGCGGTGCTCGACGATGGCGCGGACGCCGCCGCCCGCGTCCCGGACGATGCGCCCGTAGCCGGACGGGTCGGGAACGCGGGCGGTGAGGACGGTGACGGCGTTGTGCTGCTCGGCGTGCGCGTCGACCAGCAGCCGCAGCGTCTCGGGGGTCAGCAGCGGCACGTCGCCGTAGGTGACCAGGACGACCCCGTCCGGGACGGTGTCGCCCAGCGCCGCCGCCACCGCATGCCCGGTGCCCAGCTGCCGGTCCTGGACGGCCTGGCGCACCTCGGGGTGGTGCGCGTCCAGGTAGGCGGCGACCTGCTCACGGCCGTGGCCGACGACGGCCACCAGCTCCCGGGGCCCGAGAGCGCCGGCCGCGGTCAGGGCGTGCCAGAGCAGCGGTCGACCGGCGATCGGGTGCAGGACCTTGGGCAGTTCGGACCGCATCCGGGTCCCGGCGCCGGCTGCGAGGACCACCACCGCGGCGATCGCCGGGGTGCGGGTGGGCGATCCGGCGGTCGACGGGTCGTCGGGCACGGGCATCCTCTCCGGTCGGGCGGCGGCGCGACCCCCACCCCTGCGGCGGACCGCGGCGCGACGGTGTCCTGCGACCGACTGCATGCTAGTCACCCGGGCCGGACGGCCCCCGGGGTCCGGCCGCGCGCTCCGCCGCCAGGATTCGAACCTGAACCATCGGAACCAAAATCCGAGGTGCTGCCGTTACACCACGGCGGATGGCCGGCCCATCATCGCACGCAGCCGGGCGCGAGGCGCCCGGCGACGGAGGGTCCGGGAAGGGCGCCACGGCCGGTCCGGGGCCACCCTCGACGTGCGCCGAACGGTCGCGGGAGGTGACGCCGACCGCGGCTGCGACGTGCATCGGACCGCGTCCCCGGCTCACCAGGTAAGGCGGTCCTCACTCGAGCCGTTCCGTCGGGGCCTTCAGCCCGGTAGCGTCGACATCGCCCGTTGCCGCGGGTCGACCGCCGGTCCGTTCCCGCTCGGGAACGCCGGGGTCGGCCCACGACCAGAGAAGAGCACCGTGACCCCTCCCGAGACCGCTGTCGCCGACCCCCGGGCCGGCCGTGCCGCACCCTCCGCGCCGAGAGCGACCGCAGCGGTCCCCGAGGAGCGGCCGGCCGCCCGTGCGGGGGCCAAGCCGATGGTGTCCGGCCGGCGTGGTCTGCCCGCCCAGCTGGCGGTGTTCGGCTTCGTCCTGCTGCCCCTGCTGGCCGTCGTGGTGGCGGTGCCGTTCGCGTGGGGCTGGGGGCTGGGCTGGACCGACATCGCGATCGCCTTCGTCTTCTACGTCATCTCGGGCATGGGCGTGACGGTCGGCTTCCACCGCTACTTCACGCACGGCGCCTTCAAGGCCAACCGCCCGCTGAAGGTGCTGCTCGCCATCGCCGGCCAGATGGCCGTGCAGGGGCCGGTCATCATCTGGGTGGCCGACCACCGGCGGCACCACGCCTTCTCGGACCGCGAGGGCGACCCGCACTCGCCGTGGATGTTCGGCACGTCCGTCCCGGCGCTGGCGCGGGGGTTCTGGCACGCGCACATGGGTTGGCTGTTCCACCGGGACAACACCAACCAGGAGCGCTTCGCGCCCGACCTGCTCGCCGACCGGGACATCGTCCGGCAGGACCGCATCTTCTGGGTCTGGACGCTGGTGTCCATCTTCGGCCCCGGTCTGGTCGGCGGGCTGGTCACCTGGTCCTGGCAGGGCGCGCTGACCGCGTTCTTCTGGGCCGGCCTGGTCCGCATCGCGCTGCTGCACCACGTCACCTGGTCGGTGAACTCGATCTGCCACATGATCGGCGAGCGGCCGTTCTCCGCCCGCGACCGGTCCGCCAACTTCTGGCCGCTGGCGTTGCTGTCCTTCGGCGAGTCCTGGCACAACCTGCACCACGCCGACCCGACCTGCGCCCGGCACGGCGTGCTCCGTGGCCAGCTGGACATCTCCGCCCGGGCCATCTGGTTCTTCGAGCGGTTCGGCTGGGCCACCAAGGTCCGCTGGCCCAATGCCCAGCGGTTGGCGCGGATCCAGGCCACCGCCGGCGAGATGGGGCACTGACCGCCGCCCCAGGCACGCCCACCGCGGCGGCGGTCCGCGCGGCTGTGGCCGCCGTCCTCCCGGTGGCGCGACGGTGACCGCTGTCGGTCCCCGCGGGTAGCGTGGATGCCACAACCCCCCTCCGAGATCGGTGGGGGGCTTGTGTGCGTGCGCCGGGGACCACCCCGGCCGGCGCGCTGCCCCCGGCGGGTGGCGTGCCGGCTCCTCGCGCGCCGATCGTGGAGGGAACCACCATGTCCGACATCGCGCCGCTGAGCGGGCTGCTCGACGGTGTCCTGACCGACCCGTTCGTCACCGCCACCGTGGAGGCGGCGGGGACACCGCGCCATCGGATGACCGCGCCGGCCGGTCTGCGGCCCTTCCTGGCCGCCGCCCTGGCCCGCGACACCGGACGCGGCGGGGCCGGCGTGCCGGTGCTGCTCGTCACGGCCACGGGCCGGGAGGCCGAGGTGGCGACGGCCGCGGTGGCGGACCTGATCGGCGCCGACCGGGTGACGCTCTTCCCGTCGTGGGAGACGTTGCCGCACGAGCGACTCTCGCCGCGGTCGGACACGGTCGGCCGCCGGCTGTCGACGCTGCGCCGGCTCGCGCACCCGGACCAGCATCCGGCGGGCGCCCCGGCGGTCGTGGTGACGACGATCCGCTCGATGATCCAGCCGATGGCTCCGGGACTCGGCGACATCGTGCCGGTGTCCGTCCGGGTCGGCGACTGGGTCGACCTCACCGAGCTGGTCGAGCGGCTCGCCGAGCTGGCCTACAGCCGTGTCGACATGGTGGAGAAGCGCGGCGAGATGGCCGTGCGGGGCGGCATCCTCGACGTCTTCCCGCCGACCGACGACCACCCCAGCCGCATCGAGTTCTTCGGCGACGAGGTGTCCGACATCCGGCGGTTCGCCGTCACCGACCAGCGGTCGCTGGACCGCGTGGAGGTGCTGGACGCACCGGCCTGCCGGGAGATCCTGCTGACCGCCGAGGTGCGGGAGCGGGCGGCGACGCTGTCCGCGGAGGGCACCGGCGACCCGACCCTCGCCGAGATGCTCGGCAACCTGGCCGAGGGCATCGCCGTCGAGGGCATGGAGGCGCTGATCCCGGTGCTGCTGCCGGGACGGCTGGTCCTGCTGTCCGAGCTGTTGCTGCCGGGCACCCACGTGCTGCTGGCCGACCCGGAGCGGATCCGCACCCGCGCCGACGACCTGGTGCGCACCGGCGCCGAGTTCCTCGCCGCCTCGTGGATGGCGGCCGCGTCCGGCGGGCGCGCACCGATCGACCTGGCCGAGTCCGCGTACCGCACGCTCGGCGAGGTGCAGGACGCCGTCCGGGACGCCGACCTGCCGCTGTGGCGCATCGGGTCCTTCGGCGTCGACGTCCCGACCGACAACGCGGCGGCCACCGACGGCAGCGCCGGTGCCGGTGCGGCCGCGGCGGAGGCCGGCGAGCCGCCGGCGCTGCCGGCCCCGTCCTACCGCGGAGACCTGGCGTCCGCGATGAACCAGGCGCGGGACCGGTCGGCCGCCGGCGGGGCGACGGTCGTCGTGGTCCCCGGTGCGGGCACGGCGGAGCGCGCCGTGGAGCAGATCGCCGAGGCCGGGCTGTCGGTCACCGCGGCCGCCGACCCGATGCTGCACCCTCCGGCCGCCGCCGTAGTGACGGTGGCCCGCGGCCGGCTGGAGGACGGGTTCGTGCTGGCCGGATCCGGCGTGGCCGTCATCACGGAGACGGACCTGACCGGCAACCGCGGGGGCGCGGTCCCCGGCGCCGCCACCAAGATGCCGTCGCGCCGCCGCAACGCCATCGACCCGGTGGCGCTGACCCCCGGCGACTACGTCGTGCACAGCCAGCACGGCATCGGCAAGTACGTCGACCTCGTCTCCCGCACCAGCGGCGGGGCGACCCGCGAGTACCTGGTGGTGGAGTACGCGCCGAGCAAGCGCAACCAGCCCGGCGACCGGCTCTTCGTGCCGACCGACGCCCTGGACCAGCTGTCCAAGTACGTCGGCGGCGAGGTCCCGACGCTGAACAAGCTCGGCGGTGCCGACTGGGCGAAGACCAAGGGCCGCGCGCGCAAGGCCGTCCGGCAGATCGCCGCCAAGCTGGTGCAGGTCTACGCGGCGCGGGCGTCCGCGCCCGGTCACGCCTTCGGTCCGGACACCCCCTGGCAGCGCGAGCTGGAGGGAGCCTTCCCGTTCACCGAGACGCCGGACCAGCTGGCCGCCATCGACGAGGTCAAGTCGGACATGGAGAAGCCGGCCCCGATGGACCGGGTGATCTCCGGAGACGTCGGCTACGGCAAGACCGAGATCGCGGTGCGCGCCGCCTTCAAGGCGGTGCAGGACGGCAAGCAGGTCGTCGTCCTCGTCCCGACGACACTGCTCGCCCAGCAGCACCTCTCGACGTTCGGCGAGCGCATGGCGTCCTTCCCCGTCACCATCCGGGGGCTGTCCCGGTTCACGTCGGACGCCGAGGCCACCGAGACCATCAAGGGTCTCGCCGACGGCACGGTGGACATCGTGATCGGCACCCACCGCCTGCTGCAGCCGTCGGTGCGTTTCAAGGACCTGGGGCTGGTGATCGTCGACGAGGAGCAGCGCTTCGGCGTCGAGCACAAGGAGC
This sequence comes from Nakamurella endophytica, assembly GCF_014646215.1. Taxonomy (GTDB): domain Bacteria; phylum Actinomycetota; class Actinomycetes; order Mycobacteriales; family Nakamurellaceae; genus Nakamurella; species Nakamurella endophytica. Next base: position 438,310 of record NZ_BMNA01000001.1, on the reverse strand, counting down.
ACATCACCGCCATGCGCGCGCACGTCGACATGTTGACCATGTCGGCGACGCCCATCCCGCGCACGCTCGAGATGAGCCTGGCCGGCATCCGCGAGATGTCGACGATCGCCACTCCGCCGGAGGAGCGGCACCCGATCCTGACCTACGTCGGCGCCTACGACGACAAGCTGGTCGGCGCGGCGATCCGGCGGGAGCTGCTGCGCGACGGGCAGGTGTTCTTCGTGCACAACCGGGTGGCCGACATCGAACGGGTCGCCGCCCGGATCCGCGAGGCCGTGCCCGAGGCCAGGGTCGCCGTGGCGCACGGCCAGATGGGCGAGGACGCGCTGGAGCGGGTGATCAACGGCTTCTGGGACCGCAGCTTCGACGTGCTGGTCTGCACCACGATCGTCGAGACCGGGTTGGACATCAGCAACGCGAACACCCTGATCGTGGACCACGCCGAGATCCTCGGGCTGTCCCAGATGCACCAGCTCCGCGGTCGTGTCGGGCGCTCGCGGGAACGCGGGTACGCCTACTTCCTGTATCCCGCCGAGAAACCGCTGACCGAGACGGCGCACGACCGGCTGGCCACCATCGCGCAGAACTCGGACCTGGGTGCCGGCATGGCGGTCGCCATGCGCGACCTCGAGATCCGCGGCGCTGGCAGCATCCTCGGCGCGGAGCAGAGCGGCCACATCGCCGGGGTCGGCTTCGACCTGTACGTGCGGCTGGTGGGTGAGGCGGTCACGGCGTTCAAGAAGGCGGCCGGGGCGACGGCCGCCGAGGGCGTGGAGGAGGAGCCGGCCGAGGTCCGGGTGGAACTGCCGGTGGACGCGAGCATCCCGCACGAGTACATCCCCGGCGAGCGGCTGCGGCTGGACGCCTACCGGAAGATCGCCGCCGCCACCGGCGAGGAGGACCTGGAGTCGGTGCGGGCGGAGCTCGCCGACCGGTACGGGCCGGTCCCCGACGACGTCGAGCGGCTGCTCGCCGTGGCCGCGTTCCGGCAGCGGGCCAGGGCGGCCGGCGTCACGGAGGTCGTCCTGGGGCCGCAGGGCCTGCGGTTCTCGCCGGTCGAGCTGGCCGAGTCGGCCCAGATGCGGATCATCCGCACCCACCCCGGCGCCCGCTACCGGGAGAACACCCACACCCTGACGCTGCGGCCGCCGGTGGAGGGCGGCCGGATGGGCGCGGCACCGCTGCGGGACCAGCCGCTGCTCGACTACTGCGCCCAGGTCCTCGAGGCGCTGCGGTCCCCGGTGCTGGCCGGCTGAGCGCCCTGCCCCGGGACGGCGAAGGCCCCGCACCGACAGGTGCGGGGCCTCGACCGTGCGACCGGGCGTGCGGGCACCGGACCCGCGGCAGGGTCAGCGAGCGGAGGTGCGGCGGGACAGGCGGGTGCCGACGACGACGAGCGCCGCGCCCACCAGCACCACGAGCACGCCGATGGTGATGGCGAGACCGAGGTTGAAGCCGGCGCCCGTGTAGGACAGCGACTGTCCCGCGGTCGTGCCGCTGACGTCCTGGACGACGGCGGAGTTGTCGGACGGCCCGACCGGCGCCGGCACGTAGTCCTGGGCAGAGGCGACGCCGACGGACAGCAGCAGGGTGGCCAGGGCCAGGGTGACGACGGCGGAGATCCGGCGGATCATGGCGTGCTCCTCACGGGTCGGACGCGACTGCGCCCGGCGACGACGGATGTACAGGTGCCGAGACCCCGATCTCCAGCGCGGTCAGACTACACGGCTGGACCTGACCGCTCCACGTCCCTGGTACGCCCGGTCGGGTGAACCTGTCACTCGGTGTGCGCGCCCAGCGGGCGCACCGTCCACCGCGGTCGGGCAAGCGCCGTCCGGTGCGGGGCCGATCCGGCGACCGCGGTGACCCAGCGCAGCGACCGACCGGGGGTGGGCGGACGGCCCTGGCGCCGGACCCACGGGCCGTGACCCCCGGGCCGGTGCCCCTCAGCCGCAGGACTCGGCCGGCTGGACCGTCAGCCGCAGGACTCGGCCGGCTGGACCGTCGTCCGCCAGGTCTGGATGCCGGGCGTCAGCAGCACCCGCGGGGCCGCGGTGGTGCCGGGAGCGACCCGCAGGGTGAGCGTGGCGGTGAGCGTGGCGGAGGACCCGGGCGGCAGCTCGACGGTCACCATGGCGACCGCGCGACCGTCCTGCGTCGTCCGGGCCACCGGCACCGCCCGGCCGTCGACCTGCACCTGCCCGAGGCCGGCGCCCAGCGGAGCGACGACCAGCACGTTGGTGCGCAGCACGTAGTCCCCGGCCTTGGCCAGCCCGAGGACGTAGTCGGACAGGCCGCTGGACGGCGCGCTCGAGGACATCGGGACGGACAGCTGCAGCACGCGGTCCGCGCCCTGGCACGCGCCGGCGGCCAGGGTGGCGGAGCCGGAGGCGTAGAAGCCGAGCTTGGCCCCGGTCGCGTCGTTGCGGAAGACCCCGACCGTCGGACCGGCCGAGTCGTCGCCGAGCTGGCCGGAGATCTCCGTGGCCGCCAGGTCCTGCTGCTCCGCCGGGTGCGCACTCCAGAGGAGCAGCCGGCCCTCGGCGGAGGCGCGGGTCAGCCCGCGGAGCTCCGCGGAGGCGTCGTTCGGCGACCGGGTCACCGCCTCGAAGGCCTTGGCGGTGGCCGCGGACAGGAAGGAATCCCGGGCCTGTGCGTCCGACGGCTCCGGGAACAGCTGGTAGACCCGGGACAGCAGGATCTCGGTGATGGTCGACGACGTCAGCTGCTGCCCGCGGCCGATGTCGATCGGGTCGGCGCCCTGCAGCATGTAGCCCAGCGCCACCGGATCGATCGCCAGCACACCGTCCACCGCCGCGCCCTTGCGCTCGGCGTACATCCGGGCGAACAGCTGGGCCGCCGTCGGGAAGTCCGGCATCAGGTTGACGTCGGTGGGGTAGCGGCCGGGCAGGTCGCCGTACAGCGTGCGGGAGACGATCGGCGGCAGCGACAGCGGCGGGTCGAACTCCGGGAGTGTGCGACTCGACGCACCCTGCTCGGCCACCGAGATCGCGCCGTGGTCGACGACCAGGCGCGCGTAGGACCCGAAGATCCCGCCGGTGGCCCGCGGCTCGGCCAGGTTCTGGAAGACCACCAGGTAGCTGCGGGCGCCGTCGGCTCCGAGCATGGCCGGCGCCAGGCGGGCGATGCGGGCCGCCGGGCCGGTGGTGCCCTGCAGGTCGGTGAGCTTGTCCTGCAGCTGTCCCACGGCCTGCGCGACGGGTCCGACGAGGCCGGACCGGTCGATGCCGGTCATCCGGGTCAGCGCCGTGGACACCTCGCGGTCGGCCGCCTGCAGGTCGTTGCTCGCGGCGACCAGCGGGGCGACCGGGATGGCACCGTTCACCGGGACCATCGCCGCCGGCGTCACGGTCGTGGCCGCCTCGAGCAGGGCGGGTGCGGTGGTGTGGGACAACCCGTCCACGGTCTGCGCGATGCCCTGGATGGCCGACAGGTTCGGGCCGACCCACGGCAGCACGGTGGCGGCGCGGTAGAAGGGGTCGGACGTGGCCGACACCGCGTCCGAGGACGAGTCCTGCAGCACCGCCACCGAGGCGCGGGCCGACGGCACGTCGATGTCCGCCACACCGCGGATCGATCCCTGCAGCTGGGTGACCTGGTTCGCGGCGTCGGACAGCGCGCGGTAGGCCTGGTAGGTGCGCCAGCCGACCCACCCGGCGAACAGCAGCACCAGCACACCGACGCCGAGCAGGACGCGGCCGACGAGCCGGCGCCGCCGGTAGGCCGCGCTGTGCGTCCGGCGCACCCGGCAGACGAGCTCGGCCGGGGGATGCAGCGGGCCGGGGGACGTGCCGGTGATCCCGTGATCGGGGCCGGGCGGGCGGCTGCGCTCCACCGGCGGGGGACCGGCGAGCGGGTGCGTGCCGGGCGGGACCGCGGGCCGGTCCGGGCCGGCGGTGCCGGTGCGACGCGGTCCGGCGCCTGTGGCGGGTACGGCAGCCGGCCCGTCGCCCGGTGCGCCCGGCGGCCCTTCCGGCGGTCCGTCCCCGGTCGTCGGTCGGGCGCCCTCGAACCGGGGGGCGCCGGGGTCCGCGGTACTCCCGGGTCCACCGGTGTTGCCGGTTGCGGTGTTGCCCGTTGCGGTGCTGCCGGCCGCGGCACGGCCGGCCGCGGCGGCCCTCGCCGCTGCGGCGGCCCGGCCCACGGCCGCGGACGGATCGAGCCGGTGGCTGGCGGGCCGGTGCCGCTGCGCCGCGGGGTCGGCCGGAATCGGCCGGTTCGGCCGGAGCGGCAGCGCGCCACCGGCCGGCGGAGCCTGGTGCGTCCCGGCGGGCCGGCCCTGGGCGTCCGGCCGCGGCGGGACCGGGCCGTCCGTGGGCGCCGAGCCGTGGCGCGGCGCCGGACCCGTTCTCGGCGGACCCGGTGCGGTGTCGGCGTCGTCGCCGGGCGGATCCCCCGGTGAGGCGGGACCCGGATGGTGCGGATCGGTCACGGGCGTCCCAGCGCGCGGTAGGTCCAGCCGGCCGCGCGCCAGCGTGCGGGATCGAGGGCGTTGCGCCCGTCGAGCATGCGGCGTGCCGCGACCAGCTCGCCGACCGCCTCGGGGTCGGCGTCGCGGTACTCCTGCCACTCGGTGAGCACCAGGACCAGGTCCGCACCGGTGACGGCTTCGGTCATGGAGTCCGCGTAGGCCAGGTCCGGCCAGGCCCGACGGGCGTTGTCGACCGCCTCCGGGTCGGTGACCACGACGGACGCACCCTGCAGCTGCATCTGGGCCGCGACGTTGAGCGCGGGGGAGTCGCGGATGTCGTCGCTGTTCGGCTTGAAGGCCGCGCCGAGGACGGCGACCCGCTTGCCGACGATCGTCCCGCCGCACACTTCGCGGGCAAGGTCGACCATGCGCACGCGGCGGCGCAGGTTGATCGAGTCGATCTCCCGCAAAAAGGCCAGGGCCTGGTCGGCTCCGAGCTCGCCGGCGCGGGCCATGAACGCCCGGATGTCCTTGGGCAGGCAGCCGCCGCCGAAGCCCAGCCCGGCGTTCAGGAACCGCCGCCCGATGCGGGTGTCGTGGCCGATCGCGTCGGCCAGCAGGGTGACGTCGGCGCCGGTGGCCTCGCAGACCTCGGCCATGGCGTTGATGAACGAGATCTTGGTGGCCAGGAAGGAGTTGGCCGCGACCTTGACCAGCTCGGCCGTGGCGTAGTCGGCCACGACCAGCGGGGTGCCGTCGGACAGCGGCGTGGCGTACACCTCGTCGAGCAGGTCCTTGGCGGTCTTGCCGGCGTCACCCGCGGGCAGCCCGTAGACGAGCCGGTCCGGGTGCAGGGTGTCCTGCACGGCGAAGCCCTCGCGGAGGAACTCCGGGTTCCAGGCCAGCAGCGCGCCGCTGCCGGCCTCGTCGACCAGATCGGCCAGCCGGGCGGCCGTGCCCACCGGGACGGTCGACTTGCCGACGACGAGGTCGCCGTCCGACAGGTGCGGCAGCAGGGACTGCATGGCCGCGTCCACGAACTTCATGTCGGCCGCGTACTCGCCCTTGCGCTGCGGGGTACCGACGCACAGGAAGTGCACCCTGTTGCCGGCGGCGGCGGCCATGTCGGTCGAGAAGCGCAGCCGGCCGGAGGCGAGCGAGGACTGCAGCAGCTCGGGGAACTCCGGCTCGAAGAACGGCGACTGCCCGGCGGCCAGCTGGGCGATCTTGCGTTCGTCGACGTCGATGCCTGTCACGTCGTGCCCGAGCGCTGCCATGCACGCCGCGTGGACGGCCCCCAGGTAGCCGCAGCCGATCACGGTCACAGTCGTCATGCGTCGCATCCATTTCCTCGTCCGACGGGCCGCGCCGGTTGGGGTCGGCCCAGGGGGCGTACCGCCGTGGTGCGGCGGTCAGCCGGTGTTCCGCATGCCTGCCGCCACCCCGTTGATGGTGAGCAGCATGGCACGTTGCAGCGCGGCCTCGTCCTCCTCGGACGCGCCCGGATCGGCGTCGATCCCGCTGCCGTGCCGCAGCCGCCGGAGCAGGTCCACCTGGAGGTAGGAGATCGGCGCCAGGTAGGGCTCCCGGACGGTCAGCGTCCGCTGCAGCTCCGGCTGGCCGGCCAGCGGCTCCGGTTCGCCGGTCACCCGCAGCACTTCCTGCACGGTCAGGTCGTGCTCGGCGCGGATGGCCTCGAAGACGTGCGCGAGTTCCGGCGGCACCAGAGCCTGCACGTACAGCGCCGCGATGTCCAGGTCCGTCTTGGCCAGGGTCATCTCGACGTTCGAGACGAACGTGCGGAAGAAGTGCCAATCGCGGTACGCCTCGGCGAGCTGGGCCTCGTGACCTGCGAGGCGAGCGGCACGGAGACCGGACCCCACCCCGAACCACCCCGGGACGATCTGCCGGGACTGTGTCCAACCGAACACCCACGGGATGGCCCGCAGACCGCCGATCCCGGCGCCGGAGTCCGGGCGGCGGGACGGCCTGGACCCGATGTTCAGCGAGCCCAACTGCTCCACCGGGGTGGACGCCAGGAAGTAGGCGGGCAGGTCCGGGTCGTCGATCAGGGCGCGGTACGCCGCGAAAGCGGCGGCGCTGACGGTGTCCATGGTCTCGTCCCAGACCCGGGTCTGCTCGGGCGAGAGGCGTGGTTCGCGGTGCAGCACGCTGGCCTGCAGCGCTGCGGCCAGCGTCAGCTCGAGGTTCTCCTTGGCCAGCTCCGGCAGGGCGTACTTGTCGCTGATCACCTCGCCCTGCTCGGTGAACTTGATGGCGCCGGTGAGGACGCCGTGCGGCTGGGCGAGGATCGAGTCGTAGGTGGGCCCGCCACCCCGGCCGACCGTCCCGCCGCGGCCGTGGAACAGCACGAGCGACACGCCGTGCCGGGCGGCGACGTCCCGGAGCTTGCGCTGGGTGCGGTGGATCTCCCACTGGCTGGTGGTGATCCCGGCCTCCTTGTTCGAGTCCGAGTAGCCCAGCATCACCTCCTGCACGTCGCCGCGCAGCCGCACGATCTCCCGGTAGGTCGGCTCGGAGAGCAGCTCGTCGACCACCTCGGCGGAGCGGCGCAGTTCCTCGACCGTCTCCAGCAGCGGGGCGAAGCCGATGCGCGCGGTGGGGCCCTCGCCGGCTCCCGCGCCCAGCCCGTGGACGTCGATCAGCCCGGCCTCGCGGGCCAGGACCGCGGCGGCGAGGACGTCGTCGGCGCCGTGGGTCATCGAGATGATGTAGGTCCGGATGGTGTCCGGACCGTAGGTGTCCAGCGCCCTGCCGATCTCGGTGAACACGTCGAAGGTCCGGGTCCCGGCCTCGTCGAGCCGGACGGGGCGGGTGGCCAGCGGGCGGCGCGAGGCCAGCTCCGCGCCCAGCAGCCGCAGTCGCTCCGGCCGGTCCAGGTCGGCGTAGGGCACCGACAGCTCGCCGAGCCGGTCGACCAGCTGGCCGACCGCCTGGTGGTGGGCGTCGGAGTGTTCGCGCACGTCCATCGTGGCGGCCTGCAGACCGGTGGCGGCGACCGACCGCCGCGCGGCGGCCAGGATCCCGCCGGCGGCCAGCTCGCCGGCGTTGCGGTCCAGCGAGTCCGCGACCACCGCCAGGTCGGCCTGCAGCTGCGACAGCTGCGCGTAGTCCCGACCCGGTTCGTGCGGCGTGCCGGCGACGACCCGGCCGCGGGTGTTGAGCAGCTTGGCCTTGATGCACGTCAGCTTGAGCCGGTACGGCTCGTCGCGGTTGAGCTCCTTGACCCGCGGGTCGAGGCCGGGCAGCCGCCGCAGGTCCTCGGCCAGCGAGTCCAGCAGCTCGACGGAGACGGTCACGATCTCCGTGGACGGCGACAGGGCGGCGATCAGCCGGTCCACGGTGTCCAGGACCAGCGCGACCGCCAGCTGGAAGTCCAGCTCGAGGACCTGCCGGGTGACCGGTGCGGTGACGTTGGGGTTGCCGTCGCGGTCGCCGCCGATCCAGGTGCCCATGGTCAGCGGGACGGCATCCGCGGGCAGCTCGACGCCGTGCCGGCCGAGGTGGTCGGCGAGCTCGTCGAGCAGCTCGGGCAACGTGCTGCCGAGGATCTGCCGGAGGTAGTAGGCGACGTTGCGGGCCTCGTCCATCGGCGTCGGCCGCACCTGCCGCAGCTCGTCGGTCTGCCAGAGCAGGTCGATGGCCTCGGCCAGGTCCCGGTCCTGCCGGGCCCGTGCCGCGGAGCCGGGCACGGTGTCGGTGGCGAGCAGGTCGGACACCCGGCGGAGCTTGGTGAGCACGCTGCGCCGGGACGCCTCGGTCGGGTGCGCGGTGAACACCGGCCGGACGTCCAGGTCCGCGATCGCCTGCCGGGTGCCCTCCGGGCCAAGGGTGGCGACGACGTCGTCGACGGCGCGGGCCAGCCACCCGCCGTCAGCCGGCCGCCGGCGCAGCTCGCGCACCCGGTCGACCTGCTCGGCGGCGTTCGCCAGGTGGAAGTACGCCGAGAAGGCGCGCACGAGCGCGGTGGCCCGGTCGGTGGGGAGATCGGCCAGGATCGCGCGCACCTGCGCCGTGGCCGCCGCCCGCTGGGCCGGGTCACCCGCCTCCGCCGCCTGCTTGGTCAGCGCCCGGACCTGCTCGACGAGGTCGAGCAGGTCCTGCCCGTCCTGGCGCACGAGCGTCCGGCCGAGCAGCGTGCCGACCCGGCGGACGTCGGCGCGGAGGCGAGCGCCCTGCTGCTCCGTAGTCAGCGATCCATCACCGTCGGTGACGTCGGACGGGGACGGGTGGTGCGGGACGGACGTGGTCGACATGCCCAGATCGTCCCCGATGCGGATGACGGCGGTGTGACGCGGGCCCGGAGACCACCTTCCCGAAAGGGATGGTCCTACCCGTCCGGACCAACCGAGCCTGCTCTCTGGGTGATGCGGCGACGTAACCTACTCCTCCGGGCGATGGTCCGCGGCATATCCGATCGCGCGGTCGACGCCGTGAAGTCTTCGCGGCGAAGACCGACTCACCGCGGAGGGTGATCTCCACCCGGTCGCTCGCGCCAAGGGGTGGATTGGTCACGGTTCTGTTGCACTCCCGGGACACCGCAGTGACGAAGTGTTATCGTTGCCGTACTCCGATCGGAGTGCAGCGCAGGTGTGACGTCGGGGATCCCTGCAAAGCGGTAGGCCAGCACCACACCGAGGGGATCCCCAACTTTGTCCGGCACCTTGCACCGGCGCGCGCGCAGACACGCCGCGCGACTGTTCACCGCCACCTCGACGGCAGCGTCGTTGCTGCTCGTCCCGGTCGTCTCCGCGCACGCCGCCGGCGCTCCCGCGCCGGCCAGCAGTGTCGCCCCGAGCCCGACCGGAGCCTCGTTCCTCGGGATGACCATGGTCACCGCTGCCTGGGCCGTCGCCGGCCTGCTTGCCCTGATCGCCGGCCTCGCCGTCGCCGGCCGGGACCGCACCCGCCGCCACTCCTCGACCGCCTCCAACCCTGTCGCCGCCGCGGCGCCGCTGGCCCCGTTGTCCGTGGTCCCCGCCATCGCGCCGGTCCGCATCCCGGAGCAGCGGTCCGGACCCCGAGCGGCGGTCTGACCGGTGTCGCACTCCACCTCTCCCTCGTCCCGGCGAGGGCCGCTGACGATCGCCCTGATCGGCACCCGCGGGGTGCCGGCCCGCTACGGCGGGTTCGAGACCTGCGTCGAGGAGGTCGGCCGCCGGCTGGCCGATCGCGGCCACCACGTCACCGTGTACTGCCGCAACGCCGACGCGGACCGGCCGGCCCGATACCTCGGGATGGACCTGGTCCACCTGCCGGCCCTGCACCAGCGCACGCTGGAGACGCTGTCCCACACGGGTCTGTCGGTCGCCCACGCGGTCACCCACCGCCCGGACGCGGCGGTCGTGTTCAACTGCGCCAACGCCCCCTTCCTGCCCTTGCTGCGGGCTGCGCGGGTGCCCTTCGCCACGCACGTCGACGGGCTCGAGTGGCGGCGCGCCAAGTGGGGACCGACCGGGCAGCGGTACTACAAGCGCGCCGAGCGGATGGCCGTCCGCTGGTCGGACGCCTTGATCGCCGACGCGCAGGGCATCGCCGACTACTACCGCGAGACCTACGCCGCGCCGACGGATCTCATCGCCTACGGGGCTCCGGTCGTGGACCGCGAGGCGCACCGGTTGCCCGAGCTCGACCTGCGCGCCGACGGCTACCACCTGGTCGTCGCGCGGTTCGAGCCGGAGAACCACGTCCTGGAGATCGTCCGCGGCTACTCGGCCAGCAAGGCCGAGCTGCCGCTGGTCGTCGTGGGCTCCGCGCCGTACGCCCAGGAGTACACCGACCGCATCCACCAGGCCGCGGACGCCCGGGTGCGGTTCCTCGGCGGCGTCTGGGACCAGGAGCTGCTCGACCAGCTCTACGCCGGCGCGCGGACCTACTTGCACGGGCACTCGGTCGGCGGCACCAACCCGTCGCTGCTGCGAGCGGTCGGCGCCGGCGCGGCGACAAGCGCGTTCGACGTCGGCTTCAACCACGAGGTGCTGGGCCGGTCCGGCCGCTTCTTCCGCAGCTCGGAGGACGTCGCGGAGCTGGTCGAGGACGCCGAGCGGCATCCCGAGGAGGTGGCCGAACGGGGCCGCCTGGCCCTGGAACAGGCGCGCCGCTACGACTGGGACGACGTGACGGACCGCTACGAGGACCTGTGCCGCCGGCTGGCCACCAGCCGGGCGACGCGGCGCCGCGGACGACGAGCAGAGGGGACGGCGTGATGGCCGCAACCGACCAGAGCACCGCACCCGCGGGACGGCCGACCGTGGGCGGCCGGCTGCGGCCGGCGACCTACCGGGACACCGTCGAGGCCCTGGCGCGGGCGCAGAAGACCAGCAAGGGCGCACCCGCGTACTCGCGGTTCGTCAACCGCCCGCTGGGTCGCCGCATCGCCGCCGCCGCCTTCCGGCTCGGCATGACGCCGAACCAGGTGACGGCGATCAGCGCCGCCTGGTCGTTCGCCGGCATCGCCGTGCTGGCGCTGATCCGGCCGAGCTGGCCGATCGGACTCGTGGTCGCCGCATGCCTGGTCCTGGGATACGCCTTCGACGCAGCGGACGGCCAGCTGGCCCGGCTGCGCGGCGGCGGCAGCCCGTCCGGCGAGTGGCTGGACCACATGGTCGACGCGACCAAGATCTCCAGCCTGCACCTCGCGGTGCTCATCAGCTTCTACCGCTTCGTCGACCTCCCGGCCCGGGCCTTCCTCCTGGTGCCGATCGGGTTCGCCGTGGTGGCGGCCGTCATGTTCTTCGGCATGACGCTCAACGACCTGCTGCGCCGCACGGTCACGGCCCGAACCGGCCGGACCATCGAGCGGGGGACGACCTCTGGTCTGCGGTCGCTGCTGGTCGTGCCGACCGACTACGGCCTGCTGTGCGTGGTGTTCCTGCTCCTCGGGGCACCCGTGGTCTTCGCCTGGGTCTACCTGGCGATCTTCGCGGCCAATGCCGGGTTCATGGCCCTGGCCGCCGTCAAGTGGTTCACCGACATGAAGAGCCTGTCGGAACCGGGGGACACGTCCGTCAGGAGTACGGGAACAGTGCGAGGCACCACCACATGACCACCATCCACACCGCGCAGCGGCGCCGCTGGGCGGCCGTGCTGGCCGCGGCCGGCGCCGCGATCGTGCTGACCGCGGGCTGCACGTCCGCCCCGGACGGCGCGACCAGCAGCTCGGCGTCCGCGACCGGCACCTCCTCGTCCGCGTCGGCCGCAGGCGGGAACGGCGTCACCGACTCCGGTGTCGCCGCGGCCACCACGGGCGCCGCCGCGCCGTCGACCGGTTCCGGCACCGACAGCTCGGACAGCTCCGCCGGTGTCACCGGGGCACCGACCGGCACCCGCACCGGGACCGGCACCGGCACCGGCACCGGCACTGCCGCGACGACCGGCAGCAGCTCCGGCCGCAGCACCTCGGCGCAGGGTGGCACCGGCCACACCAGCGCTCCCGCATCGACGCCGGCGCGGGTCACCACTCCGGTGCCAGCACCGGGCGGCGGGAACGTCCACCAGACGGTGCCCACCGGGACCGTCGAGACCGCTCCGCCCGTACCGCTCACCAGCGCCGCCGCCTACGGCAACGGCGTGACCGTCACGGTGTCGTCGATCAAGAAGGTGACGACGACGGCGCAGCTCCCGGGCGAGATCTCCGGGCCGGGCGTCCAGATCTCGCTGACCTTCCGCAACGCCTCGTCCGCACCCATCGACCTGGGGAACGTCGTCGCGGATCTGCAGGACGCCTCCGGGGTCTCGGCCGGCGCCATGTCGGCCAGTCCCGCGAAGCCGGTGACCGGCTCGCTCGCTCCGGGGGCCACGGCCACCGGCATCTACGTCTACACGCTGGGCGCGCAGTTCAAGAACCCAGCACACCTGTCCGTCAGCTACTCCGCCCAGGCGCCCGTCGCCCTGTTCAGCGGAACCCTCTCATGACCAGAAGGAGCACTGCGGTGCGCGTTTCCACGACGACGCGGAAGCTGTCGAGCATCGTCCTGACCGGTGCGCTGGTTCTGGGCGGACTGGGGGTCGCCGCCGTCGCGGCGCCGTCGGCGCTCGCCGACCCGGGACCCGTCCTGCCGATCACGTCGACCATGCCGACGACCGACGTGCTGCCCACCACGCAGATCGACGGCGTGGCGTTGACCCAGCTGATCGTCGGCAACACGGTCTACGTCGGCGGCAAGTTCGCCAACGCGCGGCCGGCCGGCGCCGCGCCCGGGACGAGCCTGACTGCCCGGTCGAACATGCTGTCGTACAACCTGAGCACCGGGGCGCTCAACACGGCGTTCAACCCGGCGCCCAACAACCAGGTCAACGCCATCGCGGCGTCCCCGGACGGCAAGCGCATCTACGTCGCGGGCCAGTTCACCACGATCGGTGGCGGATCCCGAGCCAGGGTGGCCGCGCTCGACGCCACCACCGGTGCGCTCATCACCACGTTCAACGCCGGCGTGGACTACACCGTCAAGGCCATCGTCGCCACGGACACCACCGTGTACGTCGGCGGGGCGTTCGCGAAGTCGGGAGCTGTGGCGCGCTCCCGCTTCGCCGCGTTCAACGCCAGCAACGGCGCGCTCACCGGCTGGGCCCCGACGGCCGACAACACCGTCAACGCGCTCGTCGTGTCCCCGGACGGAGCGATCATCGCGGGCGGCGCGTTCGCCCACGTCAACGGGGACACCACCCAGTACGGGTCCTACGGGCTCGCCAAGCTGGACCCTGCCAATGGCGCGCTGCTGCCGTGGAACGCCACGAACACCGTGCACAACGCCGGCAACGACTCGGCCATCCTGTCGCTGAAGACGGACGGGCAGAACATCTTCGGCAGCGGCTACACCTTCGGCGGCGGCGGCAACCTCGAGGGTGCGTTCTCCGCGGACCCGGTGACCGGCAACATCAACTACCTGGAGGACTGCCACGGCGACACGTACGACGTGTGGCCGGGCGCCGACGCCTTCTTCACGGTGAGCCACGACCACTACTGCGGCAACATCGGCGGCTTCCCGCAGTCCGACCCGTGGTCGGTCAACATGCGGCACGCCCTGGCCTACACCAAGCGCGCCACCGGCACGGCCGCTCATGACCCGTACGGCTACTGGGACTACTACGGCACGCCGACCCCGTCGCTGATGCACTGGTTCCCGGAGTTCGCCGTCGGCAGCGTCACCGGGAAGGACCAGGCCGCCTGGTCGGTCACCGGCAACAGCCAGTACGTCGTCATGGGCGGGGAGTTCCCGTCCGTCAACGGCATCGCGCAGCAGGGCCTCGTCCGGTTCGCGGTCAAGCCGATCGCCCCGGGCAAGTCGGGTCCGCAGTACCTGGGCAGCAAGACGAACCCGACGGTGACGGCCATCGGTGCCAAGGCCCGTATCTCGTGGCGTGCGAACACCGACGAGGACAGCGACACGCTGACCTACGTGCTGACCCGCAACGGCACCGAGATCTACCGGACGACCGCCAAGTCGAACTTCTGGACCCGGCCGACCCTGGGCTACATCGACTCGAACGTCGTGCCCGGAACGACCTACAAGTACCAGCTGACGACCTCGGATCCGGACGGCAACTCCACGCAGAGCCTGTCGATCACCTACAAGGCGCCGGCCGACACGCAGACCGCCTACGCCAAGCGGGTCCTCGCCGACGGAGCGGCGACGTACTGGCCGATGAACGAGTCGACCGGGACCATCCTCATGGACAACGCCGGCTTCAACGACGCAGACGCCGGGGCGGGCATCACCCGCGGCACGGCAGGTGCCATCCCGGGCGACGCGGCGACCACCTTCGACGGCAGCACCAGCGCGGCCACCCGGACGGCGATCGACAGCCCGGACACGTTCACGGCCCAGGCGTGGATCAACACCACGACCACGTCCGGCGGCAAGATCCTCGGCTTCGGCAGCAGCGCGACCGGCTCCTCGGGCTCCTACGACCGGCACATCTACATGGACAACGCCGGGCACATCTGGTTCGGCGTCTACCCGGGCTTCACCGCGACGGTGAACTCGGCCGGCACCTACAACGACGGCCAGTGGCACCAGATCAGCGCGTCGCTGGGCCCGGACGGCATGAAGCTGTACGTCGACGACCGGCTCGTCGGTCAGCGCACCGACGTGACCTCCGGCCAGGACTTCTCCGGGTACTGGCGCATCGGCGGCGACAACATCGGTGGGTGGCCGAACCAGCCGGCGTCGCAGTACTTCGCCGGTGCCATCGACGAGGTCGCGCTGTACCCGACCGTGCTGTCCCGCAAGACCGTGGACGCCCAGTGGGTGGCGTCCGGCCGCACCACCACCATCCCGGCGGCCCCGTCGGACACCTACGGCGCCACCGTCTTCAACGACAACCCCCTGCTGTTCTGGCGTCTGGGCGATACCAGCGGCACCACCGCTGCGGACTCCGGACCCGACGGAGCCCAGACCGGCACCTACTACGGCGGCTACACCCTCGGCGTGCCGGGCGGTGTGAAGGGCACCTCCGACACCGCGGTGACCTTCGACGGCCAGAACGGTCACGTCACCGGCACCGGCCAGTTCGCCAACCCGATGAACTACTCCGAGGAGGCGTGGTTCAAGACCACCTCGACCGGCGGCGGCAAGATCATCGGCTTCGGTGACCAGCAGGCGAACCAGTCGGGCAACTACGACCGGCACGTCTACATGAGCCCCAACGGCCGGGTGAACTTCGGCGTGTGGACCGGCTTCTCGAACGTGATCACCAGCCCGACGTCGTACAACGACGGGCAGTGGCACCACGTGGTGGCCACGCAGTCCAACACGGACGGCATGAAGCTGTACCTCGACGGCCAGCTCATCGGCACCAACGGCCAGACGCAGGCGCAGGGCTACAACGGCTACTGGCGCGTCGGCGGGGACAGCACCTGGGACGGCAACCCGTTCTTCGCCGGCACCATCGACGACGCCGCCGTCTACGGCACGGTGCTCTCCGCGGCACAGGTCTCGGCGCACTACGCGGCCGGCTCCACCGGCACGGCGCCGAACCAGCCGCCGACGGCGGCCTGGACGTCCACCAAGAACGGGCTCAGCGTGTCGGTGGACGGCTCGTCGTCCACGGATCCGGACGGGACCGTGGCGTCGTACTCCTGGAACTGGGGTGACGGCACGGCCGCCGGGACGGGTGCGACCGCGTCGCACACCTACGCGGCCGGTGGCACCTACACCGTGACGCTGACCGTGACCGACGACAAGGGTGCGACGGCGACCAAGTCGGCCGACGTCTCGGTCGTCGCTCCGAACCAGCCGCCGACGGCGGCCTGGACGTCGACCAAGAACGGTCTGACCCTGTCGGTGGACGGCACCCCGTCCTCGGACGCGGACGGCACCGTCGCGTCGTACTCCTGGAACTGGGGTGACGGCACGGCCGCCGGCACCGGGGCGACCCCGTCCCACAGCTACGCAGCCGGTGGTACCTACACCGTCACGCTGACGGTGACGGACAACCAGGGCGCCACGGCCACCAAGTCGGCCGACGTCTCGGTGGTGGCGCCGAACCAGGCCCCGACGGCCTCGTTCGTGGCCCCGACGTCGCAGCTGACGGCGAACTTCGACGCCAGCGCGTCGAGCGACCCGGACGGCACCATCACCGCGTACGCCTGGAACTTCGGGGACAACAGCACGGGCTCCGGGAAGACCGCGGCGCACACCTACGCCGCGGGGGGTACGTACCCGGTGACGTTGATGGTGACCGACAACCAGGGCGCGACGACGTCGACGACCCAGAACGTCTCCGTCACCGCGCCGCCCCCGAACCAGCCCCCTGTGGCGACGTTCACGGTGGCGCAGAACAACCTGACGGTGAACGTCGAGTCCACCTCGACCGATCCGGACGCGAACGGTTCGATCGTCAGCACCTCGTGGAACTTCGGTGACGGCGCCTCCAGCACCGACACCGCGACCACGCACACCTACGCCGCCGCCGGGACGTACTCGATCACCCTGACGGTGACGGACAACGCCGGGGCCACCGCGACCAAGACCACCGCGGTCTCGGTCACCGCGCCGCCGCCCACGAATAAGGCGCCGGTCGCGGCCTTCACCGCGGGGAGCAACGGCCTCACCGCCGCGTTCGACGGGTCCGGGTCCTCCGATCCCGACGGCACGGTCAAGAGCTGGGCATGGGACTTCGGCGACGGCGCCACGGACGTCTCCGGAGCCACGGTGTCCCACCCGTACGCGGCTGCCGGCACGTACCGCGTCACCCTGACGGTGACCGACAACGCCGGGGCCACTGCCACGGTTTCCCACGACGTGACGGTCACCTCGCCCGCTCCCGCCGCGCTGGTCAAGGACACCTTCTCGCGCACCGCGACGGGTGGCTGGGGATCCGCGGACACCGGCGGGGCGTGGACGGTCGCCGGCGGCGCCGCGAACTTCTCGGTCGCCGGCGGCATCGGCCAGATCAAGCTGGCGGCGGCCGGCGCAGGGCCGTCCGCGACGATCGGTGCGCCGTCTTCGGCGGACGTCGACGTCCTGGTCGACGCCTCGATCGACAAGGCGCCGACCGGCGGCGGTGTCTACCTGCAGATGGGTGCCCGCAAGGTGGGCAACTCCGAGTACCGGACGACGGTCAAGCTGCTGGCGAACGGCCAGGTGCAGCTGCAGCTGGTCAAGATTGTCAACGGCGCCTCGACCACTCTGAAGGCCGTGACGGTCACCGGACTCACCTACACCGCCGGCGACTCGGTGACCACCCGGTTCCGGATCACCGGCGACAGCTCGGTGGCGGTGTCGGCCAAGGTGTGGAAGACCGGGGCTGCCGAGCCGTCCGCGTGGACCGCCACGGCGACCGATAGCAGCAGCCCGCTGTCGACCACGGGCTCCGTGGCGCTGTACCCGTACCTGTCCGGCTCGTCGACGAACGCGCCCGTTGTGGCCCGTTACGACAACCTGACGGTCTCCGGGGTGGCACCGTAAGCGGAATGGATCGACGGTCGCTGCTCATAGCCCACCCCAGCGCGGACCTGTACGGGTCCGACCGGGTGATGCTCGAAGCGATCGACGCGGCCGTGGGCCGGGGCTGGCAGGTGCACGTCACCGTGCCGGGCCCCGGCCCGCTGGTCGAGGAGGTCCGGCTGCGGGGCGGGGACGTCTCGTTGTGCCCCACGCCGGTGCTCCGCAAGAGCGCCCTGCGGCCGGCCGGCCTGGTGCGGCTGATCGGCGCCACCGTGCGGGGGACGGTGGCGGGCGTCCGGTTGCTCCGGACCGTCCGGCCGCAGGTGCTGTACACGTCGACGTTGACGATCCCGCTCTGGATCGCGCTGGCCCGGCTGTCCCGCCGGCCGGTGCTGGTGCACGTGCACGAATCCGAGCGGGCGGCGCCGCGGCTGCTGCGCCGCCTGCTCGCCACGCCGCTGCTGGTGGCCACGGCGGTGGTGGTGAACAGCGAGTTCTCGCGCTCCGTGCTGGCGGACTCGTTCCGCTCGCTCGGTCGGCGGTCCAGGGTGCTCTACAACGGTGTGCCCGGCCCGGAGCACGCGGTGCCGCCCCGTCCCGCCATCGCCGGTCCCGCCCGGCTGCTGTTCGTCGGGCGGCTCTCACCCAGGAAAGGTCCGCAGGTCGCAGTGGAGGTGGTCCGGTTGCTCACCGAGGCGGGTCGGGACGTCACGCTGGACGTCGTCGGCTCGGTGTTCCCCGGCTACGAGTGGTTCGAGGAGCAGCTGCGGAGGCAGATCCGCGAGGCGGGGCTCCTGGACCGGGTGCGGCTGCAGGGCTTCCGCCCGGACGTGTTCCCGAGCCTGGCGGCCGCGGACGTGCTGCTGGTGCCGTCGCAGGGCGACGAACCGTTCGGCAACATCGCGGTAGAGGGTGCGCTGGCGGCCCGTCCGGTGCTGGTCAGCACCGGCAGCGGGCTGGACGAGGCGGTGCAGGGGATGGCCGCCGCGCGCCGGCTGCCGCCCGACGACGCCACTGCATGGGCCGACGAGGTCGTCCGGCTGCTCGAGGACTGGGACGCGGTCCGCGGGGATGCCGTCACGGACGCCGTCACGGCCCGGAGCCGGTACGCGCCCGAGGTGTTCCGCACCGCCCTCGCTGATCGGCTGGACGAGCTGGCCGGCACCCCGGCGGTGACCCGATGAGCGGGTCCGTTCCGCCCACCGGGCCGGTGGCGGCCGGCCTCCCTGCCGGGTCGCCGCCGGTCGTCGTCGCCATGCTGACCTACCGCCGTCCCGACGACCTGGAAGCCGCGGTCCCGGCGGTGCTGGAGCAGGCTCGCGCCGTCGAGCCGCCCGCGACGCTGCTGGTCGTGGACAACGACCCGGCGGGCAGCGCCCGGCAGGTCCTGCAGCGGTGGGCGGCGCCGGACGTCCGGTACGTGCACGAGCCGCGCCCCGGCATCGCGGCGGCGCGCAACCGCGCCCTGGACGAGTGCCCGGACGGTGCCCTGCTGGTGTTCATCGACGACGACGAGCGCCCGCGGCCGGGCTGGCTGGCGGCACTGCTGCAGACCTACCGTGAGCACCGGCCCGCGGCCGTCGTCGGCGCCGTGGTGTCCGAGTACGACGCCGAACCCGACCGGTGGATCCGCGCCGGCCGTTTCTTCGACCGCCGGCGGTTGCTGACGGGCACCCCGACCGACGTGGCGGCCACCAACAACCTCCTGCTCGACATTGCGGTGGTGCGACGCGCCGGACTGCGGTTCGACGACCGCTTCGGGCAGAGCGGCGGGTCCGACACCCTGTTCTCCCGGCAGCTGTCGCAGGTCGGCGCGTTGATCTGGTGTGACGAGGCCGTCGTCGTGGACCGGGTGCCGGTGTCCCGGCTGACCCGGTCCTGGGTGCTCCGACGTGCGTTCCGGTCCGGCAACTCCTGGGTCCGCACCTCCGTGGTGCTCGCACCGGACGCGCGCGCCCGGTCGGCCGTGCGGTTGCGTGCGACCGGTCGCGGCGCGGTGCGCACGGCGGGCGGCTCCGCCCGGCTCGCGGTCGGCGTGGCCACCCGGTCGCTCGCCCAGCAGGCCCGCGGCCGCCGCACCCTCGCCCGCGGCGCGGGCATGCTCGCCGGCGTCTGGGGACACGTGCACGTCGAGTACCGGCGCGCGCCGGAGGCGGCGTCCGACGGTTCCGCGCCGGCGGGCGTCCCGACGGGTCGGCCCGGCCGGCTGGGCATCGTCGTCGTCAACTACGGCTCGACCGCCCTGCTCCCCGGCGCTCTCGACGGCCTGGCCGACGGGGTCCCCGCCGACGTGGTGGTGGTGGACAACTGGCACTCGGCCAAGGAACGGGCGGCGGTCGCGGAGCTGTGCGCGGACCGGGGCTGGACCCTGGTCGCCCGCGCGGGCAACGACGGCTTCGGGACGGCGGCCAACGCGGGGGCGGACGTGCTGCTCGGCCGCGGCTGCGACGTCCTGCTCGTCCTCAACCCCGACGCCCGCATCGGCCCCGAGCAGTGCCGGCAGCTGGCCGAGCGGGCGCGCCGGCAGCCGGACGCGCTGATCAGCCCGCGCATCGTCCGCCCGGACGGGACCACATGGTTCCGCGGTCTCGGGCTCGACCCGCGCTCCGGCCGTGTCGTGCGGCCGGCGGAGTGGAGGTCCGGACCGCACAGCTGGCTGACCGGCGCGTGCCTGACCGCCTCTGCGCAGCTCTGGCGCCGGCTGGGCGGTTTCGCCGACGGCTACTTCCTCTACTGGGAGGACGTGGACCTCAGCACCCGGTGCGTCCTTGCCGGCGGCACCCTGGTGGTGGCGGACGACGTGGTCGCCGAGCACGCCGTCGGGGCGACGCAGCAGTCGGCCGACGGCCGCGGGCGGGCGAAGTCCCGGGTCTACTACCGGTACAACACCCGCAACCGGCTGGTGTACGCGGCGCGGAACCTCCCGACCCGGCAGCTGCTGCGCTGGCTGGCGCACACCCCGGCCGAGAGCACGGCGATCCTGCTCCGTGGCGGCCGCCGGCAGCTTCTGGCGTCGCCCGGCGTCGCCGTCGCCGCGCTGCGGGGCACGTCGGAGGGCGTCGTCGCGAGCCTGCGCGAGCTGCTGTCCCGAGCGCGCGGCGGTGCGCGGCGGAGTCGCCAGCCGACGCGCCGGGTGGAGTCCGTGCGCCCGGACCGGCACGTCCGGATCTACGGCAACGTCCGGACCGCACATCTCGAGCGGCTGGCCGCGATGTCGCCGGCCGCGCTGGTGTACCGCCGCCACCGCTACGACTTCGACCCGGGCACCGCTCCCGCCGGGGCCGTGCTGGCGCGTCGGGGACGGCTGGCCACGATCGGCCACCTGCTGCGGCGCCGTTACGACGTCGTGGAGCTGAACGAACCGATGGCCTACGGGCGCTGGCTCGATCTCGTCGCGCAGGTCGCGGCCGTGCGGCTCCGCGGCCTGGTCACCGGACGACGGACGACGGTCGTCGCGTACTGCATCGGCTACTCCGACCCGGCGGTCGAGCTGACCGAGCGGTGGCCAGCCCTGCCGGTCCGGCCGGCTCGCGCACTGACGCGCATCGCGGTCCGGACCCTGAGCCGCTCCATGGACCGCCTGGCGTTCGGCACCACCGGCTCGCTGGAGCTCTACCGGCGGTACGTGCCACGGGCACGAGGGGACTGGCAGGTCTTCGAGGGTTTGTCAGCCCCCTGCGAATGCCTGGCCGACGGCGCGGGCAACCCCTCACCGACGGGCGCCCGGATCCTCTTCCTCGGGGCGTTCAGCGACCGCAAGGGGATCCGGCAGCTGATGCAGGCGTGGGACCAGCGCGGACAGCTCCCCGACGGTGCCTGCCTCCGGCTCGTCGGCAAGGGCCCACTGACCGACCTCGTCCGGGAGTGGGCGGACGACAGGAACGACGTCCGGGTCGAGGTGGACCCGCCCCGAGCGGAGATCCACCGGGCGCTGCGGGATGCCGACGTGCTGGTCCTGCTGTCCCAACCGGTGCGGGGGTGGCGGGAACAGATCGGCCTGCCGATCCTGGAAGGACTGAGCCACGGGGTCCGCATCGTCGCTTCCGACGAGACAGGACTGGCGTCCTGGCTGGAACGGCACGGGCACTGCGTGCTGCCGGCCGACTCGCCGCCGGCGACGACGCTCGACGCGATCCTGCGGACCGCCCGGGATCCGCGCTCCCGCGAGTCGGTGCTCGCCGACCTGCCGCACACCGACCAGCGCCTCGCGGCCGACCTCTGGCTGCACGCAGAAGGGAACAAGGCATGAACACCGCCGTCCCCGCCGTCCGGCGGATGGCCGGGCGTGGCCGCCGGCTCGCGCGGCGGCTGCGGACCGATCCCTCCGGGGCGTGGCGGACGATCCGCGTACGCACCCGGATGGCGGTGTTGCGCGCGGTCAACCGGTGGAGCCCCCGACCGGTCGTCGGCACCGGGCAGGTCGTGGTGAACCTGACCACCTACGGCCACCGGGCGGACACCGCCTTCTACGCGATCGAGTCGATCGGGCTCGGATCCGTTCGTCCGCGACGGCTGATCCTGTGGCTCGACGATCCTGCGATCCTCGCTCATCCGCCCAGGTCGCTCGACCGGCTGCAGCGGCGAGGTCTGGAGCTCCTGCCGTGTCCGGACTTCGGTCCGCACAACAAGCAGTACCCGTACGCGGTCTCGACCTCGCGGCACGACCTGCCGCTCGTGGCCGCGGACGACGACATGCTCTACCCGCGCCGCTGGCTGCGGGGCCTGGTGGCGGCATACCGCGAAGCACCCGACGTCATCAACTGCTATCGGGCCCACCTGCTGGAGTTCGACGGTGACCACCTCAGGCCGTACCTGGAGTGGACACCGCGGACGGGGCGGCAGGCGTTGCTCTCGGTGTTCCCCACCGGTGTGTCCGGGGTCATCTATCCGCCGGCGCTGCTCGACCGGTTGGCGGCGGCGGGCACCGGATTCCTCCAGGTCGCGCCGCGGGCCGACGACATCTGGGTCCACGCCGTCGCCGTCGCGAACGGCATCCGTACCCGTCAACTGGGCGACCGGCAGCAGCATTTCACCGCGGTGCCGGGGACGCAGATCGGCACGCTCTACCGGGCGAACGTCCGCGAGGGTGGGAACGACCGCCAGATCGCCGCGGCGTACAGCGACCGTCTCCTGCGTCCGCTGATCGAGGAGCGACGCCCCGCATGACCGAGCCGACGGTGGCGACGCCGGCGAAGCGACCGACGATGTCCCGGTCGGTCCTCATCACGGTCGTCGGCAACCTGTTCCCGAACGTCGCCGCGCTGGCCAGCGGTCCGATCCTGGCCCACGCGCTCGGCGTGGACGGCAGAGGTGTGGTGGCCGCAGCCACCGCACCGCTGACGCTCGTCACCACGATCGCCACCTTCGGTATCCCCGAGGCCACCACCTACACGGTGGCGCGGCACCCGGGGCTGGCCAGGATGACGATCGGCCGTGCCGCGGCCTTGACGACGGTGGCGGGCGTGTGCGCGATGGGTGCCGTGGTGGGCGCCGCCGGCTGGCTGAGCGGCGGTTCGCCGCAGGTCCACCAGCTGATGCTGATCGCCGTGCTGGCCGTGGTGCCCAACCTGCTCGTCGGGGTGCTGCGGGGGGTCGCCTCGGCTCACCACCTGTGGGGTCGGGTGGCCTTGGAACGGATCTTCGCCTCCGGACTGCGGTTGCTGGCGCTGCTCCCGTTCTGGCTGACCGGCCACCTCGGGCCGACCGTCGCCACGGTGATCCTCGCGGTGATGCCGCTGATGGGGGCACTGGCCTACCTCGGTCTCTTCCGGCGGTTCGCCGACCCGGCGGAGGACGTCACCGGTCATGCCAGCTACCGGGCGCTGTTCGGCTACGGCATGCGGATCTGGGTCGGTTCGATCTCCGGCATCCTGCTGTCCCGTCTCGACCAGACCTTGATGACCCCGTTGACCGGCTCGTACCAGCTCGGTCTGTACGTCATCGCGGTCACCGTCAGCGAGCTACCCCTGATCATCAACGGCTCCGTCCGAGACGTGACCTTCGCCCGGGATGCGTCCGAGAGCGCCGACGACCGGCTCGCGGCCGCAGCCCGCATCTCCTTCTTCCTGTGCTCCGCCTTCGCAGCGGGCATCGCCGCGACGATGTGGTGGTGGATACCGCGCCTCTTCGGTGCCGGGTTCGAGCCGTCGGTGCAGGTGGCGCTCATCCTGCTGGTGGCCGTCGCGCTCGGCACTCCCGGTTCCATCGGCGGTGCCGGACTGAGCGCGCGAGGCCGGCCCGGACTGCGCAGCCTGTCGCTGGTCGTCGCCTGCGCGGTCAACGTCGTCCTGCTGATCGTCCTGGTGCCGCCCTTGGGCGCGACGGGCGCGGCGCTGGCCACGCTGGTCGGCAACCTGCTGTCCAGCAACCTCAACCTGGTGCTGCTGCAGCGATACTTCGGCGTGCCGGTCCGGCTCTTCTACGGCCTGCGGCGGTCGGATGTCCGCATGCTCCGGAACCTGCTGACCTCGGTGCTGCGTCGCGGACGCTGACGTCTACCGCGAGCGGCGTAGCTGCGCGGCGCGTCGGTACGCCGCGGCGTGCCGAGCGGCGATCCCGGCCCACTCCCGGCCGCTCAGGTCGGGCCCGGCGCCGTCGGGGACGGTGGCGAGCGCGTCGGCCAGGTCAGCCGCAGTGAGCGGGGCGGCGTAGGTCCGCACCCACGCGGATCCGGTCTCCTCGGCCAGCGCCGACGTGACCGGGTTCCGTGGGACCAGGATGGGCCTGCCGAGCGACAGCGCCAGCAGCGCGGTCCCCGAGTTGTGCATCTCCCGGTACGGCAGGACGACGAGCTGCGCCCGTCCCACCTCGTCGGCGAGCTCCGCGTCGGAGACGTAGTCGAGTCGAGCCGAGATCCTGGGATCGTCACGGGTCGCCGCGGTGATCGCCGCCGCAAGCCGGTCGCTCTGCGCCTTGCCCACGATGCGCAGCGTCCACGTCGGATGCTCGGCAGCGGTCCCGCCGAAGACCGCGACCAGTTCCTCGACTCCCTTGTAGGGCCGGACGAGACCCACGTAGGCCATCCGCCCGGCCTCCGACGGGGGCACCGCGAGGTGCTCGAACCATTGCCGGTAGTCGCCGTGCGGGATGACCTCGAACGGCCTGTCCGCGACCGGAAGTGGCGTGGTCGGCACGAGCAGGACGAACAGCGTGGTCCACCGGTCGACGACCGTGAGCAGCGCTCGTTCCACCGCAGAACCCGTTTCGTGCGGCTCGGGGTTGTGCACCGTCCGCACCAGCGCACGCCGGCCGACCCGGATACGCAGCAGCAGGGCCAGGACGGCGATCCGGCGCAGGGCCCGGCGCGTAGCGGACGGGGACCGGAGCAGCAACTCGGGCCAGTGCACGTGCAGGACGTCGAAACGCCCGAGCAAGGCGTCCCGCCAGGAGAACACGCGGACGTCGACGTGCTCCGACAGCCCGGCGTGCAGTTGTTTCAGGTACGGGTTCGTCGTGTCCCGGAGGGCCGAGTAGGACTGCATGACCCGCAGCCGCCTCGGCGCAGACCGATGGTCGGTCACCTGGGAGCGCCTGTCCGTGTCCCCGTCACCTGCTCCATCCTTGCGGACGGCTCCGTCGAGACTGCGCCAGGAGCTCATCCTCGTCGGAAGAGCAGGACCGAGTCGAGCGGCCCGCGCCACAGGAGCCGGCCGGCGAGGCCGGACCGCTCCAGCAGGGTCTCGTCCGCTGCGGCGAAGGGCTGCGGGTAGTCGTTGCGCTCGACGACCCACACCCGCGGGCAGCGGGCGATGTCCGTCGCGGCGTCGGACAGCGGGCGCGAGACGCCGGTGAGGTTTCCGGCGGCGGCCGGTGTCCGGAGAAGCGTCAGGTCGAGCAGGCCGGCGAAGTCCCGCGGATAGGCGACGGCGATGCCGCGAGTGGTCTGCCCGATCAAGCCGGCCGCTCCCGGGTAGCGGGGGGTGTAGTAGATGCAGTCGCCCGCCTGCCGCCCCGCGTGCACCACACCGGCCACGGATACCCAGTCGCTGCCGTTCTTCGCGTACAGGTGTCGTTGCGAGACGTACACCGGCACGGTCGCCACCAGGAGTACCAGCGCGACGACCCACCGGTAGTTCCGGGCCACCGCGTCCAGGCCCGTGGCGATCAGCAGCGCGACGGCCGGCGCCGCGAACGTCAGGTACCTCGGGCTGTAGACGGGGGACCCGACGACGGAATATCCGACGACGACCACCGTCGGGACGAGCGCCCACGGAACGGCCCAGGCGAAGGGCCGGTCCCGTACCCACGTCCAGACCGACCGGTGGCGGACAGCGGCGCGGACGACCCCGAAGGCCACCGTCGACCAGCCGGCGATCGCGAGCACGACGGCCGCCGGCGCCCACCACGACCCGACGTCGCCCAGGCGCAGGACCGTCACGTCGCGACCCGTGGTGGTCGTCGGGGTGTCCCCCAGGAACCACTGGTTCACCACGACGTTGCGCAACCAGTCGAACGGACCGCGGACCGCAGAGCCGAGCTGGCCGGTCTGTCCGAGTGCCACCCAGAGCAGCGGGGCGCTGAGCACCGCGGCCCCGACGGCGGACGCCAGCCAGGCCCGCCGGGCCTGCGCCGTCACGCGGCGGTCCAGGACCACCGAGCACAAGTGCGCGACGCCGAGCAGTGCGACGTAGACGTTGAGGTAGCAGCCCGCCGCCAGCAGGACCGAATACCCTACCCACACCGTGACGGACGGCCGGCTCGTCGCGCGCAGGAGGACCGCGGTGGCGGCCGCCGCCAGCGCCACGGTGGCCGCGTACGGACGGGCCTCCATCCCGGCCCAGGTGATCCGGGGGAGCAGGGCGACCACCACACCGGCGGAGACCGCGACGCGCGTGTCGGCGAGCCGCTGGGCCACCACCACCGTCAGGCCGGCTGCCACCCCGACCAGCACCGCCGAGGGCAGCCGGATCGCGAACGCGGACCGGCCGAACATCTCGGTCCAGTAGTGCAGGAACAGGTAGTAGCAGCCGTGCACGACATCGACGGTGTGCACCATCCGCCAGAGATCGCCGACCGAGCGCCCGGCCGCGCTGATCGACGCCGACTCGTCCGTCCACAGCGACGGGTGCCACGACCAGAGGAGAGCGACCAGCGTGCCGAAAGCCCCGACCGCCCAGCCGTACCAGCGGGCGGGACGGGCGCGGAGGTCCGGCTCGCCCTCGCCCCGGGCAGCTGTGCGGACTCCGGTGGGACGGGCCGAGCCGGCGGATCGGCCCGCCGTCCCTTGTGGCCGACCCGACTGCGACACGCTCTCGAGCGGCGCTTCGGCCCGCGGTCGCGGCGTCCTCGGGACGGACGTGGGCCTTGCGTCGCCAGGACCGGACTGGCTCACCGCCCGCGAGTCCCGCCGACAGGTACCTCCGGAGAGCCTGCGGCCCCCGGAGCCGGCCTCCGGTCCTCCTCCTCGGCGCGCCACCGGCCCAACGACCCGCAGCCGAGGATGGCGACGAACAGGACCAGCGTGGAGAGGCGGTCGAAGAGGTCGAACGAGAAGAACATGAGGAACATGGAGATCAGGGCCGGCCGCACGGTGGGGGGGATCCCCCGGAACGAGGCGACCAGCGCCCCCACCACGCATCCCACGCCGACGAAGCCGCCGAGCGCGAACAAGGTGACCCACTGGTTGTCGACGGCGGTGAAGTTGTCGGTCTGCAGCAGTCCGAGGTCGAACAGCCTGGAGATGGACCCGGCTCCGCTGCCGAACAGCAACTCCGGGACAGAGCGCCCGAACAGCTTGTCGAGGGCGTCCAGCGCCGCGAGTCTGTGGTCGAGGCTGCCGGTGCCCTCCAGGCCGAGGGACGAGACGAGTTCGCTGACGCCGCTGAAGACTCCGAAGCCGAGGGCGGCCAGGCAGGTGGCGAGACGCCACGCCAGATAGTGGCGGGTCAACCGGCTCGAACACAGGCCGAACAGCAGTGCGATGACGACGCTGAGCAGCGCACTCCGGGTACCCGACAGCATCAAGCCCAGGACGAACAGCGCCGCCATCCCGATGCGCACGGACAGCCGCAGGCGGCGGAGATGGAACAGCACGAGGAGAGCCGCCACCGCCATGAACAGCCCGAGCGGGATGGCATGCCCGAAGGTGCCCGGCGCGCGCCCGGTCCACGGCAGCAATTCGTTGACGTCGAAGGTGCTGCCGCTGCGGGTGCCGTAGCCCCGCGGCGCGGACAGACCGAGGAAGGTCTCGGCCACCGCGAACGCCAGTTGGATGCCGCAGACAACGAGGATGCCGCCGACCAGGATCCCGACGTCGCGACGGTCGAACGTGGAGACCACGGCCGAGAGCGACGCCACCATCGCCAGGGTGAACGCGGTCTCCGTGTAGTCCAGGCCGGTGCCGTAGCGGACACCGCCGACGAACACCACGACCCAGAAAAGGGCCAGGGAGATCGTGACGGCGGGCCACCTCGGCGGCCGGCGGTACAGGGCAAGGATCATGACGAAGAGCAGGGTGAACAGCACCCCGGCCACCCAGGTCGTCGATCTCGGGGCCAGGAAGTCGGGGATGTAGGTGAAGACGCCGACGGCGGCCGAGACGATGACCGCGGGCACTGCGGACCGGGGGGAATGGCCCGGCGTTGCCGTGACTGCCCTCGCCGTCGACCGCGTCGGGGAAGGTCGCGTCACCACATGGAGAAGTACAGCACGCCCGTTCGTCCGTCCGGTGCCGTTCGCTCGGGACCACTGCAACGCATGAGCGCTCCGGAGAGGGAGCACCCGGCAATGTCGCCGATCCGAGCAACGCGGGCGGGGCGACGCATAGCGCATCGGTCGCTCGGTCGAGTGTGACTCAGATCACTATCGCTACTCAGCGTGCAACCTTGGTCGTCGCTCAGTCCATTGGCAGTGCACGGTCAGCCTCGGTCGGCCTAACGACCAGTCCGTGCAGTGCCGAGTAATCCGACATTACGTCGCCCTGCGGACCTGAATGCGGGGCGAGCGTCCTTGGTCACACTACCGCGCGTGATGGGAGCGAATGCGGCAGAACCCGACATACGGGGCGGCTGCGACGCTTCAATGATCAAGCTCTTGCTTATCACGAGTTTATATCTTTGAATCTTTTCGCAGCCGCAACGCCGGTCGATGCGGACACATCAGGGACGACGCAGCGGAGCGGTCGACGTCAGGTCGACAGCTCCGCGGCTCCGTCGCGCCCGCGTCGGGGCATTCCGTCGCGGACAACTGTCAAGGAGTCGGGGACATTGTTGGAATCGGGCAGGACCGGGGCGGACGGCGTCCGTCGCGGCGGGGCGTTCGTCGTGGATCGCAGGACCGCACTGCGCTCGGCGGCGGTGTTCGGCGTCTCGGCCGGACTCGCAGTATTGGGCGCGGAATCGGCGCGGGCGGTCACCGGGGTCACCACGACCGCCTTCACGCGGCCGACGGGCACCGGAATCTACGCGTACGAGAATCTCGGTGTCAGCGGCAACAATCTCGTCGCCGCCATGAACGCGGCGATGTCGAGGGCGCGCAGCCAGGGCATCAGCAAGCCGACCCTCACCTTGCCCGCCGGTGTTTTCGAGACGCACGGTTTCGGGCAGTCCGCCAACAATTGCGGTTTCCTCGTCCCGCAGAACCTGTCCATCGTGGGGTCCGGCCCGTCGACGGTGCTGCGCGTCGCGGAGAACAGCCTCACCTCGGCCCAGGCGAGCGTGCCGCTGAAGCTGATGATCCTGCCCAAGGGTTCGGGGGTGCTGCTCAGCCAGTTCACGCTCCAGGGTCTGCCGCAGCGCGGCAAGATCTACGAGGGCATCAACGTCTACGGCTGCTCGTCGCCGGTACTCCGCGACATCAAGGTCACCGGCGTCCCGGGCAACTTCAACAGCCCGCCCGGTGAGACCTTCGGGATCAACATCAACGGCGGATCCGGCGCAAAACTGTACCGGGTCGAGGTCGACGGGCGTGACGGGTCGGGGAAGAAGGTCGGGGCCTGTGGCATCGGGGTCAACAACTCCTCGGGCGTGGAGCTGCACGACTGCTACACCCACCACATGGGCTTCTCGCACGGGGTCAGCCTGTGGCAGTCCACGGGTGTGACGACCTGGAACCACCGCTCCGAGTACAACGGGACGGCCCTCAACGCCGGCGGTTCGTACGGGTCGCTGGGCTGCGGGATCAACCACGAGAAGTCCACGAACACGACCCACTACTCGGTGCGGCTCGGCAACAACACGCATTCCGAGCTCCGGTACTACGCCGTCCCGTACAAGAGCACGGATCCGCACTCGGGCGACACCAGGGGCCACCGGGTGAGCACGCTGACCCTCACGGACACCGACGGCTTCCGCGTCCGCATCGACAACACGCAGAGCACCTTGCCGGCGCTGTCGTCGGCGCCCACGCCGCACTACTACTACACCTGAGTTCCCACTCACTGGACGTGGGTTGCCGCGTCTGCGGGCCGGGAGCCGGTGCGGGGCGACGCGAGCACGTCGCCCCGCACCGGGTTGCGGTGGCGGGCAGGCCTCTCCCTGAACAGATCCGCCGGTTGGCCGGTTCGGCGCGGCGGTCGGTGCACCAGCACGCGTGACGGTAGCGCCCGCGAGACGGCGGCCGCCTGCCCGGCACTGGCCGGCCGGGCCCGCTCCACTCAACGGCGGCAGCGGGCGGGGCTCGATCCGTCGGCTGGGAGGGCGGCTCGGTGGCGGCGACCGAGGTCCCGGCCACGGCTCGTCCCGACGAAGATCCGCCGGTTATCCGGGTGACGGGACGCCGCCCGCGCTGAGGCGATGACGGGATACCGGCCGACCGGCGTGCCTGGGCGTGCCTCCCTCTCGCCCGTCGTGCCTTCCTTCCCCTCACCTTTTCATGGACACGCCTGCGCCAGCCGGCGGCAGCATCGGACCACCCTCGCGGATGCGGGGACCCGGCTCACCTCTTCCCGCCCGGTGCGAGCGACCGACACCGGAGCCGACCGCGGCCCGGCAGTCCACCCGCGTCCCCCCGGTGCCATCCGCGTCCCCCCGTGCAGCAGTGGATTCGGCAGTGGACCGCCAGCACCGCCATGATCGCCGGAGAAAGCACCGGTTCGCGCACCTCTGTGACCGTGCGTCACGACAGCAGTTCCTGGTATGCCGTCGGCGCGGTGGCTGTAGAGGACGATCGTCACCCCTCTTAGGTACAGATCGGTTCACAGTTCGACGTAGAGGCGTCGATCCGGTGCCTCCGGGCGGTCCTTGGCAGGCGCGCTGCCGCCTTTGGCTTAGTAACCCGCAGTCAGAATGAGTTGACAGTCAGTTACGGGCCTCTCTACTCTCCGTATATCAACAACTACAGGGCGTCGATCGTTTCCGCGAGAGTCGCCTCCTTGCTTAAGGAGACACGGTGAACGACAACCGGACCGGCTCGGTGCGACCGACAATGCTGTCCCGGCGCAACGCACTCCGCCTGGCCGCGGCGGCGGCCCCCCTGGTCGCCCTCGGCGCGTCCTCGATGCCCGCCTGGGCGTCCGCCCGCACGCAGCCGGTCCGCGCCGCGGCCACGACGACCGGGGCAGGGGTGTCCGTCATCAACGCCCTTGCCTACAACAGTGACGAACGGCCGACCGGCGAGACCTACTTCCCGATCGAGGATCTCGGCGTCGGCAACAACATCCAGGCCGCGCTGAACAAGGTGGCCAAGCTGGCCGCGGCGCCGACGCTCACGCTGCCGGCCGGAGTGTTCGAGGCCATCGGTTTCTCCCAGTCGGCCGACTACATCGGCATCCTGATCCCGCCGAACGTCAGCCTGATCGGTTCCGGTCGCGACACCATCCTCCGGGTCCGCCCGGACACGGTGACCGCCGCGCAGGTGCAGCGATGGGTCCCGCCGACCTACCCGCTCGGCACGACGAACGGTCTGCAGGTCATCCGTGCGGCCAGAGGCAGCATCCCGATCACGCTGTCCAACTTCACGGTCGACGGCACGGTGCAGCGTCCGGCCGGTTCCTCGACCAAGACGCTGTACAACGGCTTGGTGCTGGCGAACTGCCCGTCGCCCACGCTGAGCAACCTGCTGGTGCGCGGCATCCCCGGTAACCTCAACTCCCCGCCCGGAGAGACCTTCTCGATCAACATCCTGGGCGGCAGCGGCGCCAGCTTCTACAACGTCGAGGTCGACGGCCGCGACGCGGTGACCGGGACCAAGATCGCAGGGTGCGGGGTCGGCATCAACTCGACGTCGAACGTGGTCATGTACGACTGCAACCTGCACGACATGGGATACTCGCACGGGATCTCGTTCTGGCAGTCGACCGATGTGACGACCTACAATCTGCGGTCCGAGTTCAACGGCGTCGGCCGGGAGAACGGCGGCGGGGGCGGCACGTCCGGCACCGGTATCAACAGCGAGAAGTCGCGGAACACGGTGCATTTCGCGCCGCGCCTGGGTGGCAATTCGCTGTCGTCCATGCGGTACTGGGGATCGCCGCTGTCGAGCACGGACGCGCGCTCGGGCGACACCGGTGGGCACCGCGTGGTCAACGCGGTGCTGACCGACGGCAAGCCCTTCGTCGTGCGGCTCGATCGCGCGCAGGCCACCCGGCCGCTGTTGACCAGCTGCCCGACCCCCGTGTGGGACCGCCGTCCCTGATCGACCTGGACGTACACGCGGGACGCACCGATGGTGCGTCCCGCGTCGGGCGTTGCGGGGTTGCGCCGACTCGTTCCGGGGGCCGGGTCAACGCACGCGGAGGACCGCTGACGCGATGTTGTCCTTGCGGTCGGGATCGGGCGCAGAAGCGTAGGTGGCGACGGTGACCCGGCCCGGTCCGCGGGCCGTCCCGTACAGGTAGTAGTGGTATTCGGAGACCGAAGGGCCGTCGTTCGGGTCGATGGCGTGCTCGAGGATGACCCGTTCGTTCGAGAGCCCGATCACCGTGGTCTCGTAGTCGTCCATGATCGCGCGTTTGACGTTGCGCGGCAGAGCGAGCACCGCGTATTGATCCCTTGCGTATCCGGCGCCCTTCGTCACCGTGAAGACGAATTCGGTCGCCCGGTGGTAGCCCACCGTCAGAGGTCCGTTAATCCGGACCGAGAAGGACACCGCGGCCGCTCGGGTGGCGACGGCAGCGGGCTTGGTCGCGGACGGCTGCACGGCACCCGCCGGAGTGGCGGTCAGGAGCAGGGCGGCGGCCGACAACGCGGCCAGGCCGGCACGGAGGAACGACAGGCGCTTGGACATGGGGCGACCCTGGCATGCGAGCCTCAAGTCCACGCCGCGAATGACGCACAGTCACCCGATAAGCCGATAGGACGAACCCCGGAGGGGCGCGCCCTCGCTCTGACGGACGCATGAGGGACGGATGCGGTCACTTCGGGTGACAGCGGCAGACCGGATCCAGGAGGGACACCGTCCGGCACCTTGGTCGCCGGGCCGTGCGACGTGTCCGACCACACCGTTCATGCCCTGACCCACTGCCGCCGTCGCCGAGGCGTTCGAGCGTCCACGACGGGCCGCAGAGGCAGGAGCTCTGGACGGTGCAAGCACGGCTCGGTCGGGTGCTGGTCACCGTCGTGCGCCGGCTGCACGGACTTCGCTCGCCTCGTCGGGTGAATGCTCGCACCGAAAGGCGTAGGGCCGAACGGCGGTGCCTACAGCCTGTTATGCTGATCCGGATTCCGGCATCTCTGCTCAATTCCCCATCCCCGCACTCGCTGCGGTCATGGGTGAGGAAGCAGGGATGCGCCCGGCCGCGGGGGCCCGGGCACACCATCACAAGGCCGTCGTCTCGACCCAGGAGCAGCGCGTGCGTCCCCGTCCTCTTTTCCGGACCGCCCTCACCGCGACCGTCGCCGCTGCCCTCGCCGCGGTCGGTCTGGTTGCCGCGCCGGCGACCGCGTCCGCAGAGCCCGCGTCCGAACAGCAGCGTTCGGACGGCGTGGTGACCGCCGACGCCCTGCCGACCGCGCAGATCGACGGCGTGGTCTGGTCCCAGGCGATCGCGGGCAACACGGTGTTCGCCGGCGGGCAGTTCACCAAGGGCAGGCCGGCCGGTTCCGCGCTCGGGCAGAACGAGGTGGCGCGGAGCAATCTGCTGGCCTACAACCTCTCGACCGGCGCGCTCACATCGTTCGCACCGGTCGTGAACAACCAGGTCCGGTCGGTGGCACTGTCGCCCGACGGCAAGCGGGTCTACATCGGCGGCTACTTCACCGCGATCAACGGGACGAAGCGTGACCGGATCGCCGCATTCGACGTCGCCACCGGGACGCTCATCGCCTCGTTCGCACCGTCCGTGGACTACACGGTCGAGACCATCGTCGCGACCAACAGCACGGTCTACGTCGGAGGCGCCTTCACCAACGGTGGCACGCGCAATCGTCTCGCGGCCTTCAGCGCATCGACCGGCGCCCTGCTGAACTGGGCGCCCAGTGCGGACAGCACCGTCAGGTCGATGGTCCTCGCTCCCGACGGCAGCAGGCTGATCGTCGGCGGATTCTTCACCACCATCAACGGCCAGTCGGCCCGCGGGACGGCGTCCATCGACGCGACGACCGGTGCGCTCCTTCCCTGGGCGCTGAATTCCGTGGTGACCAACAGCGGGACCAACTCCGCGATCCTGTCGCTGTCGACGGACGGGACGTCGATCTACGGCGGTGGCTTCAAGTTCGGGTCCGACGGCAACCTCGAGGGGATGTTCAAGGCGGACCCCTACACCGGTGCGGTGCAGTGGATCGAGGACTGCCACGGTGACACCTACGGTGTCTATGCCAACTCGGCCGCGGTCTACAACGTCGGGCACGCCCACTACTGCGGCAACGACATGGGCTGGCCGCAGCCCTCCGCCTGGAAGTTCAACCGGGCCATCGCCTTCACCCCGGACGCCACCGGGACCTTGCTGCACGACAACCTGGGGTACACCAACTGGGTCAACCGGCCCTCGCCGTCGCTCCAATCCTGGTTCCCCAAGCTCGATCCCGGCACGTACACCGGCAAGGACCAGGCCGCCTGGACCGTCACCGGCAACAGCGACTACGTCGTCCTGGGGGGCGAGTTCGTCAACGTGAACGGCAAGGCGCAGCAGGGCCTGGCCCGGTTCGCGGTCAAGTCCCTCGCCACGAACAAGCAGGGCCCGTTCGTCAGCAGTGCCGACCTCACGCCGACGCTGACGACGCCGTCCGCCGGTGCCGTCAAGGTCGCCGTACCGGCAGCGTGGGATCGGGACGACCGGCAGCTGACGTACACCCTGCAGCGCAACGGTGTGGCGATCTGGACCACCACCGTCGGTTCCGCCGAGTGGGAGCGGCCGATGGTCGGCTACACCGACACGGGTCTGACACCCGGACAGACCGTCAGCTATCGGTTCCTGGTCAAGGATCCGTCCGGCAACCAGGTGCTGGGACAGTCGTCGAGCGTCGTGGTGGCCGCGAGCGGCAGTGTCTCCTCCTACGGCCAGACGGTGCTCGGTCAAGGCGCGTCGTTGTACTGGCCGATGAACGACACCGGGGCGGGCGTGGCCCGCGACCTCGCCGGCTACAACGACGCGGTGCTGGACGCGGGCGTCACCCCCGGTGCGGCCGGCGCGGTTCCGGGCGACACGGGCATGACCTTCGCCGGCAACACCACGGCGACCGCCTCGACGAAGGGCGCCCTCGTCGCGCCCAACGTGTTCAGCGCGTCCGTGTGGTTCAGGACGACGTCCACCTCCGGCGGCCGGATCCTCGGGTTCTCCGACATGCAGACGGGCACCTCGGCTCACCGGGACCGGCAGATCTACATGGGCAACACCGGCAAGCTGAACTTCGGCGTGTGGGGCAACGGCGCGTCGGCATCGACCTCGCTGCAGACCGTCAAGTCCTACAACGACGGCGCCTGGCACCAGGCCGTGGCCGAGCTGAGCCCGGCAGGCATGGTGCTCTACGTCGACGGCGTCAAGGTCGGCTCCCGGACGGACGTGACCGCCGGTGAGAAGTACGTCGGCTACTGGCGCGCCGGCGGCGACAGCACCGGCGGCTACGCCAACGCCGGATCGTCGGGCTACCTCAACGGCACTCTCGACGAGATCGCCGTCTTCCCGACCGCCCTGAGCCAGGCGCAGGTCGTCGCGCAGTACAACGCCTCCGGGCGCACCTCCACGGTGCCGTCCGCGCCGGCCGACAAGTACGGGAGCGCGGTCTACGGCGAGGACCCGACGCTGTTCTGGCGGCTCGGTGACGCCAGTGCCGGCACCACCGCGGCCGACTCGGGTCCGGGCGTGAACCCCGGCACCTACCAGGGCTCGGTCGCCAAGCAGGTGGCCGGTGCCATCAGCGGAGTGTCCGACACCGCCGTCACCTTCGACGGCGCCACCGGCTTCGTGTCGTCCAACGCCTCGTTCACCAACCCGACCACCTACTCGCTCGAGTCCTGGTTCAAGACCACGTCGACCACCGGTGGCAAGATCATCGGGTTCGGCACCGCCAAGACCGGCTTGTCGACCTCCTACGACCGACACGTCTACATGCAGGCGGACGGCCGCGTCGCGTTCGGCGCCTACAACAACGGCAAGATCGCCGTGGCCAGCCCGGCTGCCTACAACAACGGGCAGTGGCACCACGTCGTAGCGACCATGGGGTCGACCGGCATGAACCTCTACCTGGACGGCGCCCGGGTCGCCGGCAACCCCAACACCGGGTCCCAGAACTACACCGGCTACTGGCGGGTCGGTGGCGACGCCAGCTGGTCCGGCGGCGCCTACTTCAACGGCACCATCGACGAGGCCGCGGTGTACCCGAAGGTGCTGACCGCCGCCCAGGTCGCGCAGCACTACCAGACGGGTGCCGCGGTGAACGCCGCGCCGACGGCCGCCTTCACCGCGACGGTCTCGAACCTGCGGGCCGCCGTGGACGGATCCGCCTCCGCGGACACGGACGGGACGGTCGCCGGCTACGCGTGGAACTTCGGCGACGGCGGCACCGGGACAGGCGCCACGGCGACGCACGACTATGCCGCGGCCGGCACCTACACCGTGACCCTGACTGTGACCGACGACGCGGGTGCCACCAACACGGTGAGCCACCCGGTGACGGTCACGTTGCCGCCGAACGTCGCGCCGACGGCCTCCTTCACGGCGTCGAGCGACAACCTGGCGATCACCGTCGACGGGAGCGGGTCGTCCGATCCGGACGGCACCGTCCGTTCCTACGCTTGGAACTTCGGCGACGGCGGGAACGCGACCACCGCCACCGCCATGCACACCTATGCCGCGGCCGGCACTTACACCGTGACCCTGACCGTCACCGACGACCGGGGTGACACCGGCACCGTGACCAAGTCGGTGACCGTGTCGCCGGCCAACCAGACGCCGACCGCGTCGTGGACGTCCACGGCCGACGGCCTGGGCCTGTCGGTCGACGGGAGCGCCTCGGCCGATCCGGACGGCACCATCGCCTCGTACGCCTGGAACTTCGGGGACGGCGGTACGGGCTCCGGTGCGACGGCGACCCACACCTATCCGCGGTCCGGCGACTACCAGGTGACCCTGATGGTGACCGACGATCGCGGCGGCAAGGACACCGCGACGCGCACCGTCACGGTCACCGCGCCGAACAGCGCCCCGACCGCGTCCTGGACGTCGACGGCCGCCGGACTGACGCTGTCGGTCGACGGCAGCGCGTCGAAGGACACCGACGGCACGATTTCGTCGTATTCCTGGGACTTCGGCGACGGTGCCACTGCGACCGGGAAGACGGCGTCCCACACCTACGCGACCGCCGGCTCCTATGTGGTGACCTTGACCGTCAAGGACGACGGGGGACTGGCCGGGACGAGCGCACGTTCGGTGACGGTGTCCGACCAGCTCTTCGCCGACGCCTTCGGCCGGACCGTCCCGTCCGGCTGGGGGACGGCTGACGTGGGTGGAGCCTGGGCGGTCACGTCCGGGACACCAGCCGCGTCGGTCGCCGGTGGTTACGGCCTGCTGCCGACCGGCAAGGGTGTCACCCGCACCGCGTCGCTGAGCAGCGTCCAGGCGGCCGACGTCGATCTCAGTTGGATGGTGAACCTGGACAAGGCGCCGACCGGCGGTAGCACCATGGTCTCCGGGTCCGTGCGCAAGACGTCGTCGGGCGAGTACCGGACGACCGTCGTGTTCACGACGACGGGGACGGTGACCCTGCAGCTCGTCCGGATCAGTGGCGGCGTCTCCACGACGCTCAAGGCGCTCTCCGTCGCCGGGCTGCGGTACACGGCCGGATCGGACCTGCATGTGCGCTTCTCCGTGGCGGGGACCACGGACGTCACGCTGCAGGCGAAGGTGTGGCTCGACGGGACCACCGAGCCCGACTGGCAGAGCTCCGTCATCGATCCCTCACCGGCAGCTGCGCTGCAGGGGAGCGGATCCGTCGCGCTCGTGGCCTACGTCTCGTCGGCTGCGACCAACGCCCCGGTCACCGTGGGCGTCAAGGACCTGACCGGTCGACGACCCGTCGCCTGAGGCCGGGCGGCACAGCGGACGCGCTTCACCCTCCTGGGTGTGGGAGGTTCACTCCAGGGTGCTGGTCGGCCTGGAGTGAACCCACCCGGCACAGCAGACAACCCACCTAGAATTCGTTACGACAGCGAGCCTTCCGCCGGCACCGGTCCCCGAGACAGCGACCGCGGACCAGGTCGTTCGTTCGGTCAGGAAGGACCCGCCAGGATGGATTTCCGCTGGTACGTACGCGCGATCCGGAAGAGCTGGTGGGTCGTCGCCCTGTGCACCCTGCTCGGCGTGGGCGGTGCGATCGGACTGAACGAGACCGCGACGCGGCTGTACGCAAGTTCGGTCACCTTCTACGTGTCCACGCCGACGGACGCGGCCGGGGGTAACGCCTACCAGGCCAACCTCTACGCCCTGGCCAGGATCGCGACCTACACCAAGCTGCTCAAGAGCCAGGAGCTGGCGGAGCTCGTCGTCGAAGACGCTGGGCTCGACATCCCGGCGACCAAGGTCGCATCAGAGATCACCCCGTCCTCCGATGCGGAGACCGTCATCTTCACGGCCACGGTGATCGACACGTCGCCGCAGCGGTCGCTCGCCATCGCGACGTCCGTGGCGAAGGAGTTCGGACCTCTCGTCGACCGGCTCGACAACCGGCGCAGCAGCACCGGCCCCAGCGGCGCGACCGTGGCCTTGAACGTGACGTCGGATCCGACGCTGAACCCCGTGCCCGTGTCGCCGCGGACGTCGCGCAACCTGATGCTGGGGATCGGATCGGGCCTTGTCCTGGGCATCCTGCTCGCCTTGCTGCGGGCGCTCCTGGACACCTCGATCCGCTCCCTGGCCACCCTCCGGGAGGTCACCGGACTGCCGGCCCTGGGCACGCTCTACTACGACGCCTCCGCGAAGCGGACCCCCATCCTGGTCGGGCCGGCGGTCCGGTCCGTCCGGGCGGAGGCCTTCCGGCAGCTGCGGACCAACCTCCAGTTCGTCGACGTCGACAATCCCGTGCACGTGCTCGTGGTGACGTCGTCGCTACCGAACGAGGGCAAGTCGACCACCGCCGCGAACCTGGCCATCCTCTACGCCGAGACCGGCCGGCGGGTGCTGCTCATCGAGGGCGACATGCGCAAGGGTCGGGTCGCCGAGTACCTCGGGCTCGAGCGTGCCGTCGGCCTGTCGGACGTGCTGGCCGGCAACGCCGACGTGCGGGACGTGCTGCAGACCTGGAACGCCGACGGCCTCACCGTGCTGCTCGGCGGATCCGTCCCGCCGAACCCGTCCGAGCTCCTGGGCAGCCACAACATGGCCATGCTGCTGGGCCAGCTGCGCGGCATGTTCGACGTGATCGTCATCGACACCCCGCCGCTGCTGCCGGTCACGGACGCCGCGGTGGCCGCGACGCTGGCCGACGGCGTGCTGCTCGTCGTGCGGCAGGGCAGGACCAGCCGCACGCAGGTCGCGGCCTCGGTGCGATCGCTGCAGGCCGTCGACGCCCGCATCCTCGGCGCGGTGCTCTCCATGGTGCGCAAGCGCTCGGACGACACCAAGGCCTACGGCTACTACGCCGAGGCCACCAAGGGCCCGGAGGAGCCGCCGGGTCCGACCACGGCCGTCGCCAGCTCCACGCTCGACGGCGGACGCCGGAGCGGCGCGGAACCTCCCGTGCTCGTGCGCAGCCTGCTCCGGCGGCACCGGCGACAGCTGGGCTGAGGTCGGCTCAGGGCTGCGCGAGCAGCCGCTGGAACTGGGCGACGTCCCGGGACAGGATCTGCGCGCACTCCCGGAAAGCCCGCAGCGGCCGGTCCACCGGGTCGGCCAGGTCGTCCTCGACGGTCCGCGCCTGCACCCGCCCGCGCGCGGCCACGGCCGCGTCGATGAGTGACCGGCCGGCCTCGGCGGCGGTCTGCGCGGGCGGCGGGACGGGCGAGTGCGCGAGCAGGTACGCGAACTGGTTGACCGTGAAGAGCTTGCGCAGCACCGGCGGGTGCAGCCGGGCCGCCTCCGCGCGATGGTCCCGGGTCGCCGTCAGCACCAGGTCGGCCGACTCCAGCAGCGACGGTCGCAACCGGCGGCTCCGGAAGCGGGATCCGTCGATGCCGTGGTCCGCCAGGACCTTGGCGGCCCGACGGTGCATCGGTCGGTTGTCCGCCGCGAGCACGCCGGCCGACCCGACGATCCACCGCCCGTGGCCGGCCCAGGCGGCCGACACGGCGGTGTCCAGCAGGAACTGGCCCATGGGTGAGCGGCACAGGTTGGCCGTGCACACCAGCAGGACCCGGAAGTCGTCGAAGCCGTCTGCGACGGCCCCGGCTCGTTCCCCTGCCTCCTCGGTCGACCGGTGACTGACCACCGCCCACCCCCCTCGCTGTGTCGACGCGTACCGCTCCATGCTGGCAAACCGCCTCCGACCGGGTGGTAGGAGGTCGCCGTCGATACCGGCGTGCTGCCCTCGTCACTCGTCCGTCCGGCGACCGCTGCCGGCGCCCGTACTCGGAGGAGTGGCGACGTCCTTCGGTGCCGTGCATCCGGGTGATGAGTGGGTGTCCACCCGACGCCTGGTCACCGATCGGACGGTTCATGATCGCGCAGTAGGGGCAAACGGTGCCCATTGGGGCCGAAGTCGACTACTATCGGAGACCACCGAAGGGGCCGTCAGTTGTCGGGGCTGACCGGGCGTAGGGCGAAGCTGCCCACCTCGGATCTGTTCCCGGCGACGAGAGGCCACCACCGTGCCGACACGCATCGGCTATGCACCTGGCGCCTACGACATGTTCCATGTCGGGCACCTGAACATCCTGCGACACGCCCGCTCGGAGTGCGACTACCTGATCGCGGGCGTCGTGTCGGACGAGATGTGCGAGCTCACCAAGGGCAAGACCCCGGTCGTCCCGCTGGCCGAGCGCATGGAGATCGTCCAGGCGATCAACGTCGTCGACGAGGTCTACGCCGAGGTCACGCCGAACAAGCTGGACTCCTGGCGCGACCTGGGCTTCACCCACATCTTCAAGGGCGACGACTGGCGGGGCACCGCCAAGGGCGCCAAGCTCGAGCAGGACTTCGCCGCGGTCGGCGTCGAGGTCGTCTACTTCCCGTACACGATGCACACGTCGAGCACGTTGCTGCGGCGCGCCCTCTCCGCCCTCGACGACAGCAGCCGTCGAGTCGCCCTCTGAACGAGTCCTCGGATTGCTACAACCGGTGCATGTGACCACCCGTTCGGGTGCCGTGAGCTGGTTCTTGCTTCTCGATCGAGGTCGTAACGATAGCTTTTCGGTGCCGAGGGTGAGCAGACATCCCTCGGCCGCCGGACCGCGAGGTCCGGGCAGTGAACCACAGACGTCCGCGGTCCCCCCGGGGTCGGGACGATCAGCCAGGAAAGCGGGGTACTCGGCGTGAGCGTCGAGGAGACGGTGCAGCCGGCAGCGGCGGCACCAGCGCGGGTCCGGCCGAGCGGACGGTCGACGCTGCGCCGGGCGCCGCGGGCCCGGGTGTCGGTGGACCCGCCGCCCGCGCGTCCGTGGGCCGCACGGTACGGCCGCCGGCTGATCCTCACCGACATCCTGGTGACCGCCTGGGCGGCGATCGGCACGCACACCGTCCAGTTCGGCGCGGCGTCGACCCGGGTGTCCCGGGATCCCGACTCCACCGTCTACATCTCGCTGACCATCGCGCTGTCGGTGCTCTGGCTCGTCGCCCTGCACCTCGGCGGCACCCGCGAGGCCTCGGTGGTCGGGCACGGTCCCGACGAGTACAAGCGGATCGTTCGTTCCACCATCGTGCTGTTCGGTCTGGTGGCCATCGCGTCCTACGTGTTCGCGCTGCACCTGCCGCGGGCCTATGTGCTGGTCATGATGCCGGCCGGGCTGGTGGCGCTGCTGGCCAGCCGCTTCATCTGGCGCCGCTGGCTGCACGGCCGCCGCATGCACGGCGAGTACTCGTCCCGGGTGCTGGTCGTCGGCAACGTCCGGACCATCCGCGAGTTGCTCGCCGACCTGGCCAGGGCGCCGCTGGCCGGCTACCGGGTGATCGGCGTCTGCACCGTTCCCGGTGCCGACGGTCCGGTCGATGCCGCCGGGGTCCCGCTGGTCGACGGCGTGCCCGTCCTCGGCGGTCTCGACGAGGTGGCCGCGGTCGCGGAGCGGTACGGAGCCGACACCGTGGCGGTGACCTCGACTGCGGCGTTCGGCCCGAGCAGGGTCCGCGCACTGGGCTGGGAGCTGGAGAAGACGTCCATCGACCTGGTGCTGGCGCCCGCACTCACCAGCATCGCCGGTCCTCGGGTGCACACCAAGCCGGTGGCCGGCCTGCCGCTCATCCACGTCGACCGGCCCACCTACCGCGGGGCCAACCGGCTGCTGAAGCGGGTGTTCGACATCGTCGGCGCGTCGGTGCTGCTGGCGCTGCTCACCCCGGTGTTCGTCGGCCTGGGTCTGGCGGTCAAGCTCACCGACCGCGGGTCCGTGTTCTTCCGGCAGCAGCGGGTGGGTCTCAACGGCCGCAGCTTCAAGATGATCAAGTTCCGGTCCATGGTGCCGAACGCCGAGGCGCTGCTGCCGCAGCTCATGCTGGCCGAGCGCGACGCCGGCAACACCGTGCTGTTCAAGCAGAAGAACGATCCGCGGGTCACCCGGGTGGGGCGGATGCTGCGCCGGTTCAGCCTGGACGAGCTGCCGCAGCTGTTCAACGTGCTCAAGGGCGACATGAGTCTGGTCGGCCCCCGGCCGCCGCTCGCCGCCGAGGTGGACGGCTACGGCGAGGAGGCCAAGCTGCGGCTGCTCGTCCGGCCGGGGATGACCGGCCTGTGGCAGGTCTCCGGCCGCTCGGACCTGTCGTGGGAGGACACCGTCCGGCTCGACGTCTACTACGTCGAGAACTGGTCCATCACCGGTGACCTGCTGATCCTGTGGAAGACGGCCAAGGCGGTCGCCGCCGCGTCCGGGGCGTACTGACGCCGGCAGCGGACCGCGGGCTGCGCTGCCGCGGGTAGGTCCCGGGACGTCCGGTCGGGCTGTGGCATGCTGCGCGCATCCCGACGACGAGGAGCGAGCCGTGAGCCCGACGCTGACCCACGACGACGCGGGTCCGCGGCGCGTCCGCCGCAGCCGATGGGCGGCCCTGCTCGCCGGCGTGCTGCTGCTCAGCGGCTGCAGCTCGCAGCCCGGAGCGGCCGTCGTCGTGGACGGCGCGGTGGTCTCGCAGGACGCGCTCGAGGCGCGGACCAGCGAGGTCCTCGCCGCTTCCAGCCAGGGTGACGCCGCGGATGCGTCGACCCGGTCGGCCGTCAACCGGGCGCAGCTGACGGACGTCATCCGGCACCGGATCGTCGCCGCCGCCATCGCGGACGGGACCGTGCAGGTCACCGACCCGCAGGTGCAGCAGGTGCTGGACCACAACGACGCTGCGTCGCTGGCCGGCCAGCTGCAGGTCCCGCGCTCGGACGTCCGGGACGCCGTCCGCGACGTGCTGGCCATCGACCAGCTCCTGAAGAAGCTGCCCGGCGGCGGCACCGCGGTGCAGGACGTCACCGTGCGGGTGGAGGGTCTGAACGCCACCGACCGGTCGGATGCCACCGTCCAGCGGAACCGGTTGCTCGGCACGTCCGCCCAGGTGACGTCCGCGCTGTCCGCGGCCGGCAGCCGGGCGCTGGCGCCGACCGACGTCTCGATGGTGGGCCGCGGCGGCAACGCCGGCCGTCCGGACCTGATGCCCACCGGGCTGTTCGACGCGGCCGTCGGCGACGTCGTCCTGGTCCCGCAGGGCGGCGAGACGCAGTACCCCTACGTCGTGCTGCGCATCCTGTCCCGGACGGTGGCCGACACCCCGCTGACCACGGCGCAGCTGTCCGACCAGGGCACCGCCACCGTCATCGCCCTGGGCACGTTGCTGATGGGCAGGCAGGCGGCCGGGCTGGACGTCCGGGTCAACCCGCGCTACGGCGTCTGGGATCCGGTGGCGCTGCAGGTCGTCCCCGGCAACGGCGGATGGTGACCCCGTGACCCTCGACGGAGCGCCGGGGTCCGGCGCGCCCCTCGGGGCGGCACTGCCCGGACCGCCGGCGGACCGGCTGGCCGAGGCCGTCACGGTGATGGACCGGCTGCGCTCACCGGGCGGCTGCGTGTG
This sequence comes from Nakamurella endophytica, assembly GCF_014646215.1. Classification (GTDB taxonomy): domain Bacteria; phylum Actinomycetota; class Actinomycetes; order Mycobacteriales; family Nakamurellaceae; genus Nakamurella; species Nakamurella endophytica. The sequence continues at coordinate 394,464 of NZ_BMNA01000001.1, read as the reverse complement.
GGACGCCGAGCAGACCCACGCCTCGCTGGGCCGGTATCTGGTCGAGGAGTGCTACGAGCTGCTCGAGGCGATCGAGGACGGCGACAGCCGCGCCGTGCGCGAGGAGCTCGGCGACGTCCTGCTCCAGGTGCTGTTCCACGCCCGGATCGCCGCCGAGACGCCGCGCGACGAGGGCGGGTTCGACATCCAGGACGTCGCCGGTGCCCTGGTGGACAAGCTGATCAGCCGGCACCCGCACGTGTTCGGCACCGACGGTGGGCCCGTCGTCACCTCGGCGGGGGACCAGCAGCGACAGTGGGACGAGCTCAAGCGGTCCGAGCGGGGCCGCTCGGGCCCGCTGGCCGGGGTGGCGACGGGACAGCCGGCGCTGGCGCTCGCCGGGAAGCTGGGCGCCCGGGCCGCCCGGTTCGGTCTCGACGTCCCGCTGCCGGACGGGGACGGGGTCGCCGAGCAGATCTTCCGGCTGGCCTACGCCGCCGGTGCGGCGGGCGAGGACCCCGAGACGGCGCTGCGGGCGGTGGCGCGCGGCCATGCGGCGGCGCTGGCTGCGGCCCACCGCGATGGCGGCGGCGGCGAGGACGAGGCCCGGGAGCAAGGCCGGTCCGGCGAGGACTGAGACCGGGCATCCGTCGGCGCCGCCGGTCTCAGCCGGCGTCCCGCCGGCGCAGGCCGACGGCGGCCAGCACGACCACGGCGACGGCGAGCACCAGCAGACCGATCGGACCGGTCCAGCTCATCGCCACCGCCGGCAGGCGTGGGACGTGGGCGAACGGCGACAGCCCGGTGACCCAGCCCGGCAGTTGCAGCAGGCCGCCCAGCTGGCCGAGCACGACCGCGGCGCCCCACGCGAGCCAGGCGGCGCCGGACGCGACCGGCATCGCCCCGACGAGCAGCGCGGCCACCGCGGCCATCACCAGCACGGCCGGGAACTGCACCACGGTGGCGGCCAGCGCATCACCGAGCAGCCCGCCGCGGCCGGTGCGGCCGGCCAGCACCGCCCCCATCGACGCGCCGCCGGCGGCCAGCGCGAGCGCCGACCAGAGCAGCGCGGCCGCCAGGTGCAGCACGAGCATCCGGACCCGGGACAGCGGCTGCGGCAGCAGCAGGCTCCACCGCCCGGCGGTCTCCTCCCGGCGCAGCGCGAGCACGGCGGCCACCGCCTGCGCCGCAACGAACAGGCCGACCATCGCGCCCATGGTCGCCAGGTAGGCGGGAACGAGGCCACCGGGCCCGCCGATCCGGCGCAGGAGGTCCTCGACCGCCGGCGTGCTCTGCAGCAGGCCCGCCGGGTCGGCGCCCACGCTGCCGGCGAGCGCGCCGAGGGCAGCCATGCCGACCACCGTCCCGACCCCCGGGCCGCGGAGCAGTCGCAGCGACAGCGACCACCGGCCGGCCAGCACCCGGGTCCCCGCCGGTCCGGGCCGAGGCGGCAGCAGCCCGACGCCGACGTCCCGGCGTCGGGACACCGCGACCGCGACCAGGGCCAGTACCGCCGCTGTCGCCGGGTACCGCACCAGGTCCCACCACCGGTCCGCGCCGAACGGCTGGACGACGGCCGGCCAACCCAGCGGTGACACCTGGTTCAGCCAGCCGAGGCCGGCCACGGTGTCCGCCAGCGCGCGCAGCGCGAAGCAGGCGGCCAGCACCGTCACCGCGCTGCCGACGGCCGCCCGTCCCGACCCGGACAGCTGCCCGGTCACCGCGGCGACGCCGGCGAAGACCAGCGCCGACCCCGCCACGCTGCCGGCCAGCCCGACCGCGCCGGTCACCGGCAGGCCCTGCGAGACCAGGCCCGCCGCCGTCAGCAGGCCGACCGCCAGCGCCGCTGCGCCGGCGACCGCCAGCGCGGCGACCGTCGCGGCCGCCCGGCCGGCCCCGGCCGCGACGAGGAGGTCACCGCGCCCGGCGTCCTCGTCGCCGCGGGTCCGCCGCACCACGGTCACCAGACCCATGACGCCCGCCGCGACCGACAGCAGCACGCCGAGGCGCCAGCTGGTCAGCCCGCCGACCGAGGTCGTCGCCACCCGTCCGGTCAGCACGACCAGCGACGGGTCCGCGGCGATCCCGGCCGCGAGCGCCGCCCGCTCCGCCGCCCCCGGGTAGAGCCCGCGGATGGCCGACACCGTCGAGACCGCGGTGAGGACGAGCACCGCCACCCACGCCGGCAGCGCCCACCGCTCCTGCCGCAGCTGCAGCCGCACCAGCCGGCCCGCGCCCGCGGCGTCCGGCGCCCGCCGCGCCGGCGGCCGGTCCGTCGCCACGCCGACCCGGGACGTGGTCACGACGCGCCCACCGCCGGCCGTGCCGGCGACCGGGCCGGGTCGGCGCCGGCGTAGTGCCGCAGGAACAGCTGCTCGAGCGTCGGTGGGGACGCCTGCAGCGCCGTCACCGGCCACCGGCCGAGCAGGTGCACCGCCGCGGTCAACCCGGCCGGGTCCGCGTCGAACCGGACCCGGACACCGTCCACGGCGACGTCGTGCACGCCGGGGACCGCCTGCAGGTCGGCCGCCGCGGCGGCCGGCGGGACACCGCCCAGCTCGACGGTGACGGCCGTGCGGGTCAGGTGGCGCAGCTCGGCGAGCGTGCCGCTCTCGATCACCCGGCCGGCGCGGATGATGCTGACCCGGTCGCACAGCACCTCGACCTCGGACAGCACATGGCTGGACAGCAGCACGGTCCGGCCCCGGGCCGCCTCATGCGCCACCGCCTGCCGGAAGACCTGTTCCATGAGCGGGTCGAGGCCGCTGGTCGGCTCGTCGAGCACCAGCAGCTCGGCGTCCGAGGCCAGGGCCGCGACCAGCGCCACCTTCTGCCGGTTGCCCTTGGAGTAGCCGCGGCTGCGCCGGGTCGTATCCAGCTCGAACCGCTCGACCAGCTCCGCGCGCCGGGTCCGGTTGACGCCGCCGTGGAGCCGTGCCAGGAGATCCAGCACCTCCCCGCCGGACAGCCCTGGCCACAGGCTGACGTCGCCCGGCACGTACGCCATCCGGCGGTGCAGCAGCACCGCGTCCCGCCACGGGTCGCCGCCCAGGACGCGCAGCCGCCCGGCGTCGGCCCGCGCCAGTCCGAGCAGCAGCCGGACGGTGGTCGACTTGCCGGCGCCGTTGGGCCCGAGGAACCCGTGCACCTCGCCGCGCCGGATCTCCAGGTCCAGCCCGTCGAGGGCGCGGACCCGGCCGAAGGTCTTGACGACCCCCCCGAGCACCACCGGTGCGTCGGCCGTCCCCGTGTCGGACGCCCCGCCGTCGGTCCCGGTCCCGGTCATGGCCGTGGCTCCTCTCCGGGTCGGTGGTCCAGGTACGCCTGCAGCAGCCGGTCGTCGGTGAACAGCCCGTGGGTGAACAGCTCCAGCGCCGGGCCGGTCACCCGCTCGGAGACCGCGGCCAGCAGCCGGTCGGCCGGCGTGCCGGGCGGGGCCAGGTGGTGCGCCAGCAGCTGGGCACCCAGGCTGAGCACGACGAGCAGCTCGGCGCGGGTCTCCTCGTCCCGGGTCGGGAGCACCCGGCCGGCCGCCGTCGCCTGCTGCAGCCAGCGTCGGGTGTCGTCCACGAGTGCGGTCCAGAACCGGCCGGCCGACCGCTCGTCGGTCACCGCCCGGCGGACGTAGGCGGCCAGCGGTGCGAACTCGGGATCGCGGTCCAGGATCGCCCAGGCGGACGCGGTGGCCAGCTCCTGGGCGGTCATCCGGTCCGTCTCCCGCGCGAAGCGGTCCAGCACGTACTCGTCGCAGGCCTGCCGCAGACCGTCCTTGGATCCCCAGTGGTGCAGCAGCAGCGCGGGCGAGACTCCGGCATCGGCGGCGATGCCGCGCACGCTCGCGCCGAACCCGTCCGTGCCCCAGCGCCGGATGGCGGTGTCCCGGATCCGGGCCCGCGCGGTGAGGTCGGCATCGTCGGCTGAACGCACGGACAGGATGCTAAACGGGTGTTCAGCCTCCGGCAAGGGTCGACTGCGGCGCCCGGCCCGGAGCCGGGCTACTCGCCGGGGTAGGTGACGCCGACCTGGCGCCGGAGCGTGTCCATGGTGGCCATCACCTGCTGGCTCTCGGCCAGCGGCAGCAGGGGCGACTCGGGTGCTCCGTCCGCCACGAGCGAGGCCATGTGGGCCGCCTCGTAGGCCAACCCGTCCTTGTGTGCGCCGCCGGGTGCGGGCAGCACCAGCCGGCGGCCGTCGCGGTGCACCAAGGTCAGCGACGTGGGGGAGTAGAACGGCTCGCCGAACTCCATCCGGGCCAGGCTGCCGGACACGCTGGCGGTCGTCGGGGTGGCGGCCGCCAGCGTCGTGTGCAGGACCGCGACCGCGGAGCCGGTCCGCAGCACGGCCGAGATCTCGGCGTCGACACCCGTGTTGGTGAGCCGCCCGGTGGCGTGCACGGCATCGGGTGCACCGAGGACGAACGAGGCGAACGAGACCGGGTAGACCCCCAGGTCCAGCAGCGCGCCGCCGGCCAGTTCCGGGGCGAAGAGCCGTTCGGCGGTGGCCGGGTCGAACCACGCCCCGTGGTCGGCGAGCACCGTGCGCACGTCGCCCAGCGTGCCGTCCGCCAGCAGCTGCCGGGCCACGTCCGTGTGCGGCAGGAAGCGCGTCCACATGGCCTCGACGAGCGTGACGCCGGCTGCCCGGGCCGCGGCCACCAGCTCGGCGGCCTCCGCCGCGTTGCGGGTGAACGACTTCTCCACCAGCACGGACTTGCCGGCCTGGACGGCCCGCAGCGCCTGCGCGTGGTGCTCGCTGTGCGGCGAGGCGACGTACACGACCTGCACGTCCGGGTCGTCGTAGAGCTCGTCGTAGCTGCCGTAGCCACGGTCGATGCCGTGCGCCTGCGCGAACCGGTCGGCCCGCTCGGCCGAGCGCGAGGCGGCGGCGACGAAGCGCTGCCGGGTGAACCGGTGGGCGGCCCGGACGAAGTGGTCCGCGATGCCGCCGGGAGCCACCACCCCCCAGCGCAGCGCCGGGGCGGACAGCGGGTCGGGGGTGCGGGGCAGGGGCAGCGCCGACGGGAAACCCGATCCGGCGCCGGTGTCCCCGGTGTCCACGGTGTCCACGGTGTCCACGGTGTCCACGGTGTCCGCCGCGATCCCGCCGCCGGCGGCGTTGCTGAGGTCCGTCATGGGTCCATCCGTTCTGGCCGGGCGGGCGAGCTGGTGCGCAGGGCGGCGACCGGCCCGGGACGCGGCCGCCGGTCGGGACACGGCCGCGGCCTCGTCGCACCTCGGCCGGCAGCCACCCGCCGGGGCGGTGCCCGGACTCCTCGCGGTCGAACCACGGGCCGGGCGGGAGCTCGGCGAGGGGCCCGCGCGTGGCCGGCACACTACCGGGCGGCGGCTCACCGTCCTCGCCCGGTCGGGCGCGTGCGGCTAGACTCCGTGCCAGGTCATGAGCGCCAGCGCCAAGCCCCGGCTCGCTGGCCGGCAACCCTCCACTCGCGGTGGGGTGCCCCGGGTGATGACCAGGCGGGACGTGCGAACCGGCGTCCCGCAAGCGCGGGCCGCCCACTCCGGGCCGGCCCTGAGGATGCCGAACGGAGTTGGTCGTGGCCGACCGTATGTGCTGTCGCAGCTGAGCCGGCGGCACGACCGTGCCCTGCGCTCCGATCCGGCGGTCCTGCACCGCTGATCCGCCCCCGTCCCCCCACCGGACCCGCCGGGGGCACCACCGGCCGTCCCCGACGGGACGGCACCGCCACGCCCCCACCGCGCCTGCCCTGCCTAAGGGCGTCCGGCCGGCGGGGCCGCCGCCCCCTCACAACCAGGAGCCACCGTGAGCCCCAACTGGTCCTTCGAGACCCGCCAGATCCACGCCGGCCAGCAGCCCGACCCGACCACCAAGGCGCGGGCGCTGCCGATCTACCAGACGACGTCGTTCGCGTTCGACTCGTCCGAGCACGGGCGCAAGCTCTTCGCGCTCGAGGAGCTCGGCAACATCTACACCCGGATCCACAACCCCACCACGGCCGTGGTGGAGGAGCGCATCGCCTCGCTCGAGGGCGGGGTCGGCGCGCTGCTGGTGGCGTCCGGGCAGGCCGCGGAGACGCTCGCGGTGCTGACCATCGCCCAGGCCGGCGACCACGTCGTCGCGTCGCCGCGGCTGTACGGCGGCACCTACAACCTGTTCCACTACACGCTGCCCAAGTACGGGGTGACCGTCGACTTCGTCGAGGACCCCGACGACCTGGACTCGTGGCGGGCGGCGGTCAGGCCCAACACCAAGCTGTTCTACGCCGAGTCGATCTCGAACCCGCAGCTGGACGTGCTGGACTTCGAGGGCGTCTCCGGCGTGGCGCACGCCGCCGGGGTCCCGCTGGTCGTCGACAACACCGTCGCCACGCCGTATCTCATCCGCCCGTTCGAGCACGGCGTGGACATCGTCGTGCACTCGGCGACCAAGTACCTGGGCGGTCACGGCACGGCGATCGCCGGCGTCATCGTCGACTCGGGCAACTTCGACTGGACCGCGGACCCGGAGCGGTTCCCCGGCTTCAACACTCCCGACCCGAGCTACAACAACCTCACCTGGGGACGGGATCTCGGGCCCGAGGGGCTGTTCGGCGTCAACGTCTCGTTCGTCTTCAAGGCGCGGCTGCAGCTGCTCCGCGACGTGGGGCCGGCGATCTCGCCGTTCAACGCCTTTTTGCTGTCGCAGGGCATCGAGACGTTGAGCCTGCGGATGGACCGGCACGTCGACAACGCCACCGCCGTCGCCCGTTTCCTGCAGGGGCGGGACGACGTCGAGTCGGTGTCCTACCCCGCGCTGGAATCCAGCCGGTGGCACGCGGCGCAGCAGAAGTACTCGCCCCGCGGCGGCGGCCCGATCGTCACCTTCGAGATCAAGGGCGGCGTCGACGCCGGGCAGCGGTTCACCGACGCGCTGGAGCTGTTCAGCAACCTGGCCAACATCGGGGACGTCCGGTCGCTGGTCATCCACCCCGCGTCGACGACGCACGGGCAGCTCACCGAGCAGGAGCAGTTCAGCACCGGCGTCACCCCCGGGCTGATCCGGCTGGCCGTCGGCATCGAGAACATCGACGACATCCTGGCCGACCTCGAGGCCGGCTTCCGGGCGGCGAAGGGCTGACGTGCCGCCGTCGGGTCACGGCCGCGCCGCGGCGTGCGCGTCCGCCGGTGTCCGGGCGACCGGGCCGGCGGGCGGTGCCGACGCGCGCGCGGCCGGCCCGACCGACGGTCGGCGCTACGCCGACGTCGGGCCGCTGGCCACCGAGTCCGGCGCGGTGCTGCCCGCGGTGCGGATGGCGTACGAGAGCTGGGGGACGCCGAACGCCGCGCGGGACAACGCGGTCCTGGTGCTGCACGCCCTCACCGGGGACGCGCACGTGGTGGGTCCGGCCGGCCCGGACCAGCCCACGCCCGGCTGGTGGCCGGGCCTGATCGGACCGGGCGCGCCGCTGGACGACCGCTGGTTCGTGGTGGCCGCCAACGTCCTCGGCGGCTGCCGCGGGTCCACCGGGCCGTCCAGCAAGGCTCCCGACGGACGCCCGTGGGGCTCGCGCTTCCCGCGGATCACGGTGCGGGACCAGGTCCGCGCCGAGGCGGCGCTGGCCGACCAGCTGGGTCTGCCCGGCTGGGCCGCCGTGATCGGCGGGTCCATGGGCGGCATGCGCGCACTGGAGTGGGGGGTGATGTACCCCGAGCGGGTCCGCCGGGTCGTCGCGGTGGCCACCACCGCGGCCGCCAGCGCCGACCAGATCGCCTGGGCGACCCCACAACTCGCCGCGATCCGGATGGACCCCGCGTTCGCCGGCGGCGACTACTACGGCGGTCCGGCGCCGCTGGCCGGCATGGCCGTCGCCCGGCAGATCGCGCACGTCACATACCGCAGCGCGCAGGAGCTGGACGTGCGGTTCGGCCGGGCGGCGCAGTCCGGCGAGGACCCCACCGCCGGTGGCCGTTTCGCGATCGAGTCCTATCTGCAGTACCACGGCGCCAAGCTGGCCGCGCGCTTCGACCCCAACTCCTACCTCCGCCTGACGGAGTCGATGAACCTGCACGACATCGGCCGCGGACGCGGCGGTGTCGACGCCGCACTGCGCCGGATCAGCGGGGCGCTGACCGTGGCGGTGGTCGACAGCGACCGGCTGTACACCCCGGCCGAAGGTGCCCGGCTGGCCACGGCGCCCACCGCGCGACCGCTGGTCACCATCCACTCCGACCACGGCCACGACGGTTTCCTGGTCGAGTCTGACCAGGTCGCCGAGGTGGTGCGGGGCGCGCTCGCCGCGCCGGCCTGACCGCGCCCCGCCCGGCCGGTCCAGGGGGTGCGGATCGGTGCCGACCGCGGTCCCCGGTGCCCGTGCCGGCCCGGAGCGGGGCGGGACCGGCCCGGCGCCGCCGCCCGGCGGGCGGGCATGATCGGAGCCGGCGCGCCCGCTCCGGGCGCCCGGACGGAGGGAGATCGGCATGCCGTTGCGGCTGGGCTACAAGGCGTCGGCCGAGCAGTTCGGCCCGCGCGAGCTGGCGGACTTCGGGGTGCTGGCGGAGCAGGCCGGCTTCGACTCGGTGTTCGTCTCGGACCACCTGCAGCCGTGGCGGCACGACGGCGGGCACGCGCCCGCGGCGCTGCCCTGGCTGGGCGCGCTGGGCTCCCGGACCGAACGGATCGTGCTCGGCACGTCGGTGCTGACCCCGACCTTCCGCTACCACCCGGCGGTCATCGCGCAGGCGTTCGCCACCCTGGGCGTGCTGTTCCCGGGCCGCGTCGTGCTCGGGGTCGGCTCCGGCGAGTCCCTCAACGAGGTGCCGCTCGGCCTGCAGTGGCCGGACGGCAAGGAGCGGTTCGCCCGCCTCAAGGAGGCCGTCACGCTGATCAAGGCGCTGTGGGCGGGCGAGCGGGTCACCTTCGAGGGCACCTACTACTCCACCGACAAGGCCACCATCTACGACCGGCCGGAGACCCCCGTCCCCATCTACATCGGCGCCTCGGGCCCGGCCGCGACGCGGCTCGCCGGCCGGGTGGCCGACGGGTTCATCACCACCTCGGGCAAGCAGGACTCGCTCTACCGCGACACCTTGCTCCCGGCGCTCGCCGAGGGAGCGGAGAAGGCCGGCCGGACGCTGGACGACCTGGACCTGTTGATCGAGATGAAGGTGTCCTTCGACCACGACCACGAGCGGGCGATGCAGGACACCCGGCACTGGGCGGCGCTCGCGCTGACCCCCGAGCAGAAGTCCGGCGTCGAGGACCCGATCGAGATGCAGAGGCTGTCCGACGAGCTGCCGGTCGAGCAGGCGGCCAGCCGGTGGATCGTCTCCACCGACCCGGACGAGCACGTCCAGCGGGTGCAGCACTACATCGACCTCGGATTCCGCCACCTGGTGTTCCACGCCCCCGGACCGGACCAGGCCCGCTTCCTCGAGCTGTACGGCGAGGAGGTCCTGCCGCGGCTGCGGGCGCTGGGCTCCTGAGCCCCGCCGGGCGAGTCCCCGGCAGGCCTCGCACCCGCCGCCGATAGGCTGCGACGGCAGCACGAGCCGACCGCACCCCGGGCGGCCGTGCGCCGTGCGCGGTGCCACCGCCGCCCGACCGACCGGTCGGGGACCGGCGGACACCGCCTGCACCAGCCGGACGACAGACGAAAGGTGCCGATCGTGGCCGCCATCGAACTCATCGGAGCGCGAGAGATCCTCGACTCGCGCGGCAATCCGACCGTCGAGGTCGAGGTCGCACTGGAGGACGGCTCGCTCGCTCGGGCCGCGGTCCCGTCCGGCGCCTCGACCGGCGAGCACGAGGCCGTCGAGCTGCGGGACGGCGACGCCGCCCGCTACCTCGGCAAGGGCGTGCAGAAGGCCGTCGAGGCGGTGCTGGACGTCATCGGCCCGGAGCTCATCGGCGTCGACGCCATCGAGCAGCGCGTGGTCGACCAGAAGCTGATCGACCTGGACGGCACCCCGGACAAGAGCCGGATCGGCGCCAACGCCATCCTGGGCGTCTCGCTGGCGGTGGCCAAGGCCGCCGCGGAATCCGCGGAGCTGGAGCTGTTCCGCTACCTGGGCGGCCCGAACGCCCACGTGCTGCCGGTGCCGATGATGAACATCCTCAACGGCGGCGCGCACGCCGACACCGCCGTCGACGTGCAGGAGTTCATGATCGCGCCGATCGGCGCGCCGACCTTCCGGGAGGCGCTGCGCTGGGGCGCCGAGGTCTACCACTCCCTCAAGTCGGTGCTCAAGAAGAAGGGCTACGCCACCGGCCTGGGCGACGAGGGCGGGTTCGCGCCGTCCCTGGAGTCGAACCGGGCGGCGCTGGACCTGATCGCCGAGGCCGTCGGCGCCGCCGGCTACACGCTCGGCACGGACATCGCGCTGGCCATGGACGTCGCGGCGACGGAGTTCTACGCCGACGGGGCCTACACCTTCGAGGGCGCGCAGAAGTCGGCGGACGAGCTGATCGCCTACTACTCCGAGCTGGTGTCCGCGTACCCGATCGTCTCGATCGAGGACCCGCTGTCCGAGGACGACTGGGACGGCTGGATCTCGCTGACCGGCCAGCTGGGCGGCAAGGTGCAGGTCGTCGGCGACGACCTGTTCGTCACGAACCCCGACCGGTTGGAGGAGGGCATCGCCCGCGGCGCGGCGAACGCCCTGCTGGTCAAGGTCAACCAGATCGGGACGCTGTCCGAGACCCTGGACGCGGTCACCCTGGCGCACTCGTCCGGCTACCGCTGCATGATGAGCCACCGGTCCGGCGAGACCGAGGACACCACCATCGCCGACCTGGCGGTGGCCACCGGGTGCGGTCAGATCAAGACCGGCGCGCCGGCCCGGTCCGAGCGGGTGGCCAAGTACAACCAGCTGCTCCGCATCGAGGAGAACCTCGGGGACGCCGCCCGGTACCTGGGCGAGCTGGCCTTCCCGCGGTACTCGGCCAAGTAGCCGCCCGTGCCGTCGCAGCAGCAGGGACCTGGCGGCACCGGGCCCCACCGGCCGTCCCGGCGATCCGGCGGCCGCGGGGCCCGCGGACCCCGGTCCGGCCCGCGCCGCGACGCCGAGTCGGCGCCGCGGCAGGCCGGTCGCCGCGGCGGCCCGGCCAGCCGGACCGGCGGGTCCGCCCCGGTCGGCGGGCGGCTGTCACGCAACGGCCGGCGGCCGTCCCCGGTGGACGGCGGCTCCCGGCCGCCGGCGGTCCCGCGCCGCCGTTCGCCGCTGGCGCGGCAGATCCTGGTACTCGGCCTGGTGCTGTCGGCGGTCGCCCTGGTGCTCGCCTTCCCCTTGCGCACGTACCTGTCCGGCCGTGCCGATCTCAACGACGCGGTGCGCACCGAACAGACCCTGCAGCAGCGGCTCGACGACCTGGCGCTGCGCAAGGCCGCACTGCAGGACCCGGACTACATCCGCGCAGAGGCCCGCCGCCGGCTGCAGTACGTCAGCCCCGGCGACACCGTCTACGTCATCGCCGCGCCGGCGCCCGCCCCGGTGAGCGCCGGGACGCCCCGGCCCGCGGCGCCGGCCCGACCCTGGTACTCGCAGATGTGGACCTCGCTCACCGAGCAGCCGGCGTCCGCCGACCGGCCCTGACGCGCCGATGGACCGGCCGTCCGACCTCGACCTGCTGCAGCGCCTCGCCGCCCTGCCAGGCGGTCCGGTGGACCCGCGGCCGCCCACGTCCGACGACCTGGAGACGCTGGCGCACGAGCTGGGCCGGCCGGCCCGCGGGGTGCTGGCCGTGGCGCACCGGTGCCGGCACGGCGTCCCGGCGTCTGTCCTCACCGCGCCGCGGCTGCCGGACGGCACCCCGTTCCCGACGCTGTACTACCTGACCTGCTCGGTGCTGTCCGCCGCGGTGAGCCGGCTGGAGTCGGCCGGTGTCATGCGGGAGATGACCGCGCGGCTCGCCGCCGACCCGGACCTGGCGCAGCGGTACCGCACCGCGCACGAGACCTACCTGGCGACCCGCGACGCGGTCGAGGACCTGGGCATCGCGGTGACCGCCGGGGGCATGCCGGACCGGGTCAAGTGCCTGCACGTCCTCGTCGCCCACACCCTGGCGGTGGGGCCCGGGATCAACCCGCTGGGCGACGATTCCGTGCTGCTGCTCCCGGAGGCCTTCCGCGGAGAGCCGCCGTGCGTCGGGCCGGTGCCCGGGTGAGCCGCGTCGGGGTCGCCCGGATCGGCGCGTCCGCCGCCGTCCGGGTGTGACGGCGCCCCGCCCCGCGGACCTGCCACGTCCTGGTGGGCACACTGGCACGGTGCAGCACCAGACAGAGCCCCGGACGCCGCAGCCCGCACCCGGCGCCGCTCCGGATGACGGACCGGCCCCGGGGACCCGGACCGGCGACGAGCTGGAGTCGGCGATCCTCGGGCTGCTGGACCGCCGGGCCGCCGACGCCAGCATCTGCCCCAGCGAGGTGGCGAGGGCCGTCGCCGGGGACGGCGACTGGCGGGCACTGATGGAGCCGGTACGGGAAGCGGCACGCCGGTTGACCCGCGACGGCACGGTGGAGATCACCCGCGGCGGCGAGGTGGTCGAGCCGGGCACCGGCAAGGGACCCGTCCGGATCCGGCGGGGACGCCGGTGAGCGGCCGGGCGGTTGCGGTCGCGTCCTGCGGTCGGGGCACCGCCGGCGGCCGGCGGCGGGCGACGACGAGCGGCAGGAGGCGACGGTGACGGATCGGGAGCCGGCCCGCGGGACGGGCGGACCGACCCGGGTCGCGGCGATCGACTGCGGCACGAACTCGATCCGGCTGCTCGTCGCCGACGTCCGGACCGGGCAGGGACGGCTGGCCCGGCTGGTCGACGTGCACCGCGAGATGCGGGTGGTGCGGCTCGGCGAGGGCGTCGACGCCACCGGCCGGCTGTCGCCCGGTGCGCTGGACCGGACCTGGCACGCCCTGGCCGAGTACGCCGCCGTGCTGCGCGGCCTCGGTGCCGTCCGGGTGCGGATGGCCGCCACGTCGGCGACCCGGGACGCGCAGAACCGCACCGACTTCGTCGCGATGGTGCGTGGGGTCCTCGGCCAGGATCCCGAGGTGATCACCGGCGCGGAGGAGGCGGAACTGTCGTTCCGCGGGGCGGTCGGGGACCTGCTGCCGGACCGCGGGCCGTTCCTGGTCGCCGACATCGGCGGCGGCTCCACCGAGCTGGTCGTCGGGAGGCTGCGTGCGGACGCCGGCGGGGACGGCCCGGCGGTCGAGGTCACCGGCCGGGCCAGCCTGGACATCGGCTGCGTGCGGATGACGGAACGGGTGCTGCGCGGCGATCCGCCGACGCCGGACGAGGTCGCCGCCGCAAGGACGTGGGCCCGCGAGACCCTGGCGTCCGGGCTGGACGGCCTGCCGCTCGCCGGCGTGCACCGGTTCGTGGCGGTGTCCGGCACGGCGACGACGGTGGCGGCCGCCGCCCTGCGGTTGCCCCGGTACGACGCCGACCGCATCCACCTGTCCCGGATCCCGGTGGCGGACGTCCACCGGGTGGCCGCCGACCTGCTCCGGCAGCCGCGGGCGCAGCGGGCCGTGCACGGCTACATGCACCCGGGCCGGGTCGACGTCATCGGCAGCGGCGCGCTGATCCTGTCGACGCTGACCGACCTGGTGGCAGCCCGCACATCGGTCGACGAGGTGACCGTGTCCGAGCACGACATCCTGGACGGGCTCGCCCTGTCGCTGGCGTAGTGACCCGCCGCCGGGCCGGGAGCGGTCAGGCGTCCGGGTTCGGCCCCCCGGTGGCCCACCGGACGAAGTCGGCCAGGTCCGCGGACTGCGCGACCCGGGTCGGCTCGTGGACGTACATCATGTGGCCGGCGGGGTAGTAGCGGCGCGAGATGTCGGCGCGGCGGGCGTCCGGGATCCGCAGGTGCGCCAGGCAGTGCTCGGCGGCGGCCATCGGTGTGGCGCCGTCGTAGTAGCCGAACGCCACGTGCACCTTGAGGAACGGGTTGGCCCGCATGGCCTTGGCCAGGTCGTCGAGCACGGACACCGACCGGTTCTCGAACTCGCGGTAGGACCAGGGCTGCACCCGGTCGGTGAGGATCTCGTAGGGCAGGTCCGACTCGTACCCCAGCTCCGCCCGCAGGTAGTGGTTGGCGGCGGCGGTGTACGGCGCCTGGATGTGCCAGTAGGACGCGTCGTCGTCGATGGTCGCCGCGGTCAGGTCGGCCGGCGCGCCGGTGAACCGGCCGTCCAGCCGGCCGATCATGCGCCCGCGGTGGCGCAGCAGCTCGGCGAAGAAGTGCTGGTGCTCCACCCGCAGGTCGGCGCGGAGCAGGTAGTCGACGGACAGCCCCGTCACGTCGGCCAGCCGGGTGGCCATCTCGGCGCGCTCGTCCGGGGTCAGCCGCGACCCGCGCTCCAGGGCCCAGCGGTAGTCCCGGTCGGCCAGCGCCTGGGCGTCGGCGACCGCCTGCTGCAGGGTCCGGTCGGGCAGCAGCCCGTGGTAGTGGGCGAGGGCTGCGTAGGTCGGCAGGTAGTGCACGTAGGGGTCGTCGTCCCCGGGGGTGAAGAACACCGTGCCCAGGTCCAGCACGGACGAGACCAGGATCAGACCGTTCAGCGCCATCCCGGTGCGCTCGGCGAGGTGCCCGGCGAGCGCCGCGGCCCGCAGGGTCCCGTACGACTCGCCGACCAGGAACTTCGGCGACAGCCACCGGTTGTTGCGGGTGGTCCACAGCCGGATCAGCTCCGCGACGGCGTCCCGGTCCGGGGTGAAGCCGTGGTAGTCGGCCGGCTTGCCGCCGGTGACGGTGCGGGTGTAGCCGGTGGAGACCGGGTCGATGAAGACCAGGTCGCTGTGGGCCAGCAGGCTCTCCGGGTTGTCGGCCAGACCGTAGGGCGGCGGGGCCGGGTCGTCGACGTCGCCGGCGACCACCCGCCGCGGGCCCAGCAGCCCCAGGTGGAGCCAGACGGACGACGAGCCGGGGCCGCCGTTGAAGGCGAAGGTGACCGGCCGGGTCGCCGGATCGGCGCCGTCGAGCATGTACGCCACGACGAACATCTCGACCTTGGCGCGGTGCCCGCCGAACGCACCGTCCGTGATCACCTCCTCGCGCAGCACCACCCGACCGGCGGAGGCGGTGTAGGTGGCGTCGCCGAACCGGTGGGAGGTGGTGACCAGGTCGTCGGTCGGGTCGGGCGCCGGCTCGGCCCGGCCCCGACCGTCCGCGGCGGTGTCCGTGTTCGTGTTCGCGCTCGTGTCCGTGCTGGTCGTGGGACTGCCGGAGGCGGAGTCGTCGCCCTGCTGCAGCGGTGGACGGGGACTGTCCGCAGGACGGTCGGGGTCGGCCATGGACCGACCCTAGGCGGTGCCGCCGACAGTGCCGGTGACCGAGTGCAGCGGGCGCCCGCGCCGATCAGGTGTCGGGGCGAAAAACGTCACGTCTCGGGGCAGATTCAAAATGGTCACTTTCATGTAACGTACCCCGCGGCACCTACACCCGCCGGTCGGGCGGACCCGTGATCGACACGCGGGAATCTTCTGAGGAAAGCGAGATCGATGAGCGCTCACAGCGCTGTGAACACCACCGTTTCGCGACGGGACGAGCAGGCCGCGCAGCGCGGGCGGCGCCGCCGGGCGCGGCTCGTCGGGTCCGCCGTGGCAACCGCCGTCGGTCTCGGCCTGCTGGTCGGCCCCACGGTCGGGACCGCCAGCGCGGATCCGACGGCGGAGGACTGGGCCAAGATCCGCCAGTGCGAGTCCGGCGGCAACTACCAGATCAACACCGGCAACGGCTACTACGGCGCCTACCAGTTCGACCTGGGGACCTGGCGGAGCGTCGGCGGGTCCGGGTACCCGAACGAGGCCAGCCCGGCGACGCAGGACGCGCTCGCACTGCGGCTGTGGCGCTCCCGCGGCTGGAGCCCGTGGGCCTGCGCGTCGATGGTCAGCCTGAGCGACGGCACCGCCCCGCCCATCGCCACCGCTCCGGCGCCCGCGCCGAAGCCCAAGCCGCGGTTCCCGCAGCTGAGCCACCGCGCGGCCGCCGGCTACGTGAACCACCTGTTCTCGTCGGTGCTGCGCCGCACCGGCTCGCCGGCCGGCGCCTGGATCGCGGCGCTCGAGGCGGGAACCGCACCACGGTCCAAGGTGGCCGCGGCCATCGCGACGTCGTCGGAGCGGCGGGAGCGGATGGTGCGCAACACCTACGCCGGCTGCGTGTCCCGCACGCCGAGCGGGGCCGAGCTGGCGTCGCGGACCCGGGCGCTGGCCAAGGGCACGGTGCAGGCGCTGTGGGAGTCGGTCTGCGGCACCTCCGAGTCGCTGCACCGGTCCGGCGGGCTGGCCGCCTGGGTCAACCGCGTCAGCGTCGTGCTGATCGGCCGCACCGGCACGCTGGCCGAGCGCCGGCACTGGATCGGCACCGCGCAGCACTACGGGCTGCGGGCCGTCGTCGGCAACATCGTCAAGTCGGCGGAGTGGCGCAACGCGCAGCTGGACGCGGTGTACCGGGCGATGCTGGGCCGCACGGCCGACGCAAACGCCCGGAAGGTCCTGGCGGCGTCGATGGCCCACCGCGGCCTGTTCGGCGCGGTGACCTTCGTCGCCGGCTCCGGGGAGTTCGCCCGGAAGTCGTGACGACGAGCTGAGGCGGGCCCGGCCGGGCCTGCAGACACCGACGGGCCGGTGGGGGAGACCCCACCGGCCCGTCGTCGTCGGTGCCGTGTGCCGCGGTCGCCGTGCCGTCCCGTCCCGCCGCCCGGCCGTGCTCGCCGGCATTCGGCAGCCGGGCCGGCGGACGACCGCCGGCCCGGCGGACCGCCCGCTGCGGCGCCGTGACGCCGGGGCCGGCAGCCCGGGCTAGCGTGGGCGGGCGCCGCGCGACGCCCGCCCCCGTAGCCCAATCGGCAGAGGCAGCCGACTTAAAATCGGCCCAGTGTGGGTTCGAGTCCCACCGGGGGCACGCACCATCGGGGCAACCCCGGACGGGCCCCCGTCCTGGTCCGGCCGGGGCCGCAGGTCAGCTCTCGGTCCTGGTGATCGGCGACTCGGACAGGGCCGCGTCGACGACCAGGCCGACGCCGATCGCAGCGAGCCACAGGTCCTTGGCCAGTCCCACGCCGTTGCCGACCGGCCGGTAGTACCGGTCGTGGACGCCCTCGGTCCTGGCGTACAGACCCACCAGGCCGCCGGCGAAGGCCGTCAGGCCGATGCCCACCAGACCGGCCGGGATGACGGGCAGCAGCAGCGCGGCCCCGAGCGCGGTCTCGGTGACGGCCAGCGCCCGGGTGAACGGCGTCGGGGTCAGCTTGTTCAGGAACGGGTATGCACCGGTGGCCATGCCGTGCAGTCCCTGCGCGGTGCCCTCGTCGGCCTTGAGCTTGCCGATGCCGGAGTTGAGGATGTACGCCCCCGCGGCGATGCGTACGGGAGCCCGGCGCAGCTTGGCGGCGATCGACATGTGCACTCCTATCGTGGGCGGCCGGGACCGGTGTCGGCCCCGTCGGTGTGCGTTCTTTCTAGTCCTCCCGCGGCCATCCGGACGCACCAGCCCCGAGCACCAGGCCCGATCGGGTCCCGCAGGGGTCGGACCGGTCGGCGGGCGCCGGCGGGAACCGGCGGTGGCCGCGGGGCCGGCGCAGGCGGATCGCGGGCGATCGCAGTGGGGAACCTCTCGACGGACGTCCGCGTTGCACAGGTGGACCGGCCGGACCGCTGCCCCGATCGAGGTGTGGTGGCCACCCCCACCGGTGGCTTCCGTCATCACTTCGTGATCCGGAGGCGGCACCTGGCGGGTCCGATGTCGATAGCGTCTATCGAGTCGTCCGACGGGCAAGGAGCCAACCGTGCAGAGCAGTAATCCGGCCTTCCGGAATCTCGGCCAGGCGCCCGGGGGCAATGTCGCGCCCCCGCCGCCGAGCGCCGACTACCTCCAGCAGATGTACAACCAGCCGTCCACCACGGCGCCGGCGCGCGAGCGCTTCCTGACGCTGGACGACGTGGTCGCCAAGACCGCGACCGTCCTGGGCGTCGGGATCGTCGCCGCGATCCTGACCATGTACTTCAGCTCGACCTGGGTGCTCGCGCTGCCGGCCCTGCTCGTCGGGTTCGTGCTGTCGCTGGTCATCATCTTCAAGCAGTCCTCGAACCCCGCGCTGATCCTGACGTACGCGGTCGCCGAGGGCATCTTCCTGGGCGCCATCACAGGCGTCTTCGAGTCGATCCCGAACTACCAGGGCATCGGTCTGCAGGCCTTGGTCGGCACGCTCGGCGTCTTCGCCGGGATGCTGGTGGTCTACAAGACCGGGGCCATCCGGGTCACCCCCAAGTTCACCAAGTTCCTGCTCGGCGCGATGATCGGCGTCGTCGTGCTGGTGCTGTTCAACCTGGTGATGAGCCTGTTCGGGGTCAACACGCACCTGCGCGACGGCAGCCCGCTGGCCATGGTGATCTCCGTGGTGATCATCGCCATCGCGGCGCTGAGCTTCCTGCTGGACTTCGACCAGATCGACCGCGCGATCAAGGGCGGCGCCCCGGCGCGGATGGCGTGGTACTTCGCCTTCGGGCTCATGGTCACCCTGGTCTGGCTGTACCTGGAGATCCTGCGCTTCCTGAGCTACCTGCGGGACTGAGTCCCGTCGGCGGTCACCCGGAGCACGCACGGCCCCGGGCGGACCGCACGCCTCGCGACGACACCCCAGGCCCGCAGGCCCGTGCCCTGGCACGGCGCCTGCGGGCCTGGTCGTCGTCGTCCTGGCGGCACGCGGACCGGCTCGACGACACCCGCGCCGCGCTGCAGCGCCTGGCGGACCTGGCCGCGGCGGCGCGCGGGGGACCGCGCCGCGCGGTGCCGGACGAGGGTTGGTACGTGCTCGCCGACCAGCTCGTCGTGCTCACCGACGACGCGGTGGCCGCCGGAGCCGACCCCGGGGCGGTCGCCGCGGAACTGGCCGGCCTCGCCGCTCGGTCCGGGTTCCGGTCCGGCTGACCGGGGGCACCGCTGCGAGGTCAACCGGCGGCCCGCTCCGGACGCTGCCCCCCGACGGCGGCGACCACTTCCGGCAGCAGCGCCGCGACCGCCCGGGCGTAGCCGGCCCCGGACGGGTGGAACCCGTCGTCGGCGAACAGCTCCGGGTGCCCGGCGAAGCCGGGGCTGACCAGCCGGCCGATCGGCACGGCCCGCCCGCCGGCCGCCTCGGTGGCCCTGGCCTGCAGCGCGGCCAGCCGCCCGGACCAGGCGTGCAGCACCGACCGCAGCGGTTGCGGGATGGGTGCGATGACACCGAGGTCCGGACAGGTTCCGACCACCACGGGCACGCCCTGTGCGACGAGCGCGGCGACCGTCGCCCCCAGCCGTTGCGCGGACTGCCACGGCGGCACCTTGTCGGTGACGTCGTTGGCCCCGATGACGATCACCGCGACGTCCGGGGCGTCCGGCAGGGCCGCCGCGACCTGCCGGGTCAGGTCCGCCGCGCCGGCCCCGACCAGGCCGTACGTGTGCAGCAGGACGGGCCGGCCGACGGCCGCGGCCAGCTGCCGGGACAGCGCCACCGCGGGCAGCTCGTCGGCGTCGTGCACGCCGTAGCCGACCGCCGTCGAATCGCCCAGCATGGCCAGCACGAGGGGCCGGCCGCCCGGCGCCCGGAGCGGCGCGCCGCCGTCCGGCAGCGGGAGCCAGCCGCCGTCGGGCAGGTGGAGGCCATCCCGGCGCGGCACGGGCAGCTCGGCGACGCGCAGCCGGCGACCCGTCTCCTCGAGCAGACCGGCGGCACGCGCGGCGTCCAGCGCCGCGGCCTCGATCGCCTGCCGGGCGGTGCCGGCCTGCCGCAGCAGCGCCACCAATGCGGCCCCGGCCAACCCCGCCAGCAGGCCTGCACCGGCCGCGGCCGTCACCACCGCCCGCGCGGCCGCCGCATCCTCGCCGCCCCTGTGCCCCCGCCTGTCCGCCGGCATCGCCGCTGCCTCCTTCGCATCCGCAACGATTCTGCGCCGTCGGTCAACGGCCGCGGCGAGGCCGGCCGCCGGGCGGCCGTCGGGGCACGGCCCGACCGGCGGATAACCTGCAGGCGGCACGGCGCAGGCCGGGCGACGGCCGTCGCGGACGGCCGTGGGACGACAGCAGGGAGACATGCCGTGCGGTACGCCGAATCGGTCATCGACCTCGTCGGCGGCACGCCGCTGGTGCGGCTGAACCGGTTGACCGAGGGCCTTGCCCCGCTCGTGCTCGCCAAGGTCGAGTACTTCAATCCGGGCGGCTCGGTCAAGGACCGCATCGCGGTCAAGATGGTGGACGCCGCCGAGCAGTCCGGCGAACTCCGTCCCGGCGGCACCATCGTCGAGCCGACCAGCGGCAACACCGGCGTCGGCCTCGCGCTGGTCGCCCAGCAGCGCGGCTACCGGTGCGTGTTCGTCTGCCCGGACAAGGTCAGCGAGGACAAGCGCAACGTGCTGCGGGCCTACGGCGCCGAGGTCGTGGTCTGCCCGACCGCCGTCGCGCCGGAGGACCCGAAATCGTACTACTCGGTGTCCGACCGGTTGACCCGGGAGATCCCCGGGGCGTGGAAGCCGAACCAGTACGCGAACCCGATGAACGCCGCGAGCCACTACGCCACCACCGGACCGGAGATCTGGACGGACACCGAGGGGCGCATCACGCACTTCGTCACCGGTGTCGGCACCGGGGGCACCATCTCCGGAACCGGCCGGTACCTCAAGGAGGTGTCCGACGGCCGCGTCCAGATCATCGGCGCGGATCCCGAGGGCTCGGTCTACTCGGGCGGCACGGGCCGGCCGTACCTGGTCGAGGGCGTCGGCGAGGACTTCTGGCCGGACGCCTACGACCGCACCGTCGCGGACCGCATCGTCCCCGTGTCCGACGCCGAGTCGTTCGAGACGACCCGCCGGCTGGCGCGCGAGGAGGGCCTGCTGGTCGGCGGCTCGTGCGGGATGGCGGTGGCCGCCGCGCTCCAGGTCGCCCGGGACCTGACGGCCGACGACGTGCTGGTCGTGCTGCTGCCCGACGGCGGCCGCGGATACCTGTCGAAGATCTTCTCGGACCGGTGGATGGCCTCCTACGGCTTCCTCAGCCGGGACGGCAACACCACGGTCGGCGACGTGCTGCGCCGCAAGGGCGGTCAGCTCCCGGCGCTGGTGCACACCCACCCCACGGAGACCGTCCGCGACGCGGTGGAGATCCTGCACGAGTACTCGGTGTCGCAGATGCCGGTGGTGTCGGCCGAGCCGCCGGTGATGGCCGGCGAGGTGGTGGGTTCGGTGTCCGAGCGGGCGCTGCTCGAGGACCTGTTCACCGGCCGGGCGTCGCTGTCCGACCGGGTGTCCGCGCACATGGCCCCGGCGTTCCCGCTGGTCGGGTCGGGGGAGGACGTCCCGGCCCTGCGGGTGGCGCTGGAGCAGTCGGACGCGGTGATGGTGGTGGACGACGGCAAGCCGGCCGGCGTGCTCACCCGCGCCGACCTGCTGAGCTTCCTGGCGGACTGACCGGCGGAACCGCCGGCCGGACGGAGCGTCGGCGTGCCGACCTAGAGTGGCCGGGTGAGTGACCTCCCGCCGGTGCAGCCGGCACCGGATCCGGCCGACCGCACGTCCTCGCAGGCGGGCGCCGGCGACGGCTTTGCCACCCGCGCCATCCACGCCGGCCAGGAGCCGGACGGCGGGACCGGCGCGGTCGCGGTGCCGATCTTCCAGACCTCCACGTTCGCCCAGGACGTCGTCGGCGAGACCAGGGCGGGGTACGACTACTCGCGCGCCGGCAACCCGACGCGCACCGCACTGGAGACCGCGCTGGCCGCCCTGGAGGGCGGCCGGCACGGCACCGCCTGGGCGTCCGGGATGGCGGCGGCGGACGCGGCCATCCGCGCCCTGCTCCGTCCGGGCGACCACCTGGTGATCCCGGACGACGCCTACGGCGGGACGTTCCGGCTGGTCGACCGGATCTGCGTGCCCTGGGGCATCACCTACAGCACTGCGCCGCTGCACGACCCGGCGGCGGTCGCCGCGGCCGTGACCGACCGCACCCGGTTGATCTGGTGCGAGACACCCACCAACCCGCTGCTCGCGGTCGCCGACATCGCCGCGCTGGCCGAGCTCGCGCGCCGCAGCGGTGCCCGGCTGCTGGTCGACAACACGTTCGCCTCGCCGTACCTGCAGCAGCCGCTGGCGCTCGGTGCCGACGTCGTCCTGCATTCGACCACCAAGTACATCGGCGGCCACTCGGACGTCATCGGCGGCGCCCTGGTGACGTCGGACGACGAGCTGGGCGAGGCCTTCGCGTTCCACGCCAAGTCCATGGGTGGCGTCGCCGGGCCGTTCGACTCCTGGCTGACCCTGCGCGGCCTGCGCACGCTGGCTCTGCGGATGCAGGCGCACTGCGCCAACGCGGCCGCCGTCGCCGACATGCTGCTCGGGCTGCCGAAGGTGGGCCGGGTGCTGTACCCGGGTCTGGCCGGCCACCCGCAGCACGAGGTCGCCGCCCGGCAGATGCGCGACTTCGGCGGCATGGTCTCGTTCACCGTCGTCGGCGGGGTGGAGGAAGCCGTCAAGGTCTGCTCGCGGACCCGGCTGTTCACCCTGGCCGAGTCGCTCGGCGGGGTCGAGTCGCTGATCGAGCACCCGGCGCTGATGACGCACGCGAGCGTGGCCGGTTCGGCGCTGCAGGTCCCGGACGACCTGATCCGGCTGTCCGTGGGCATCGAGGACGTCGACGACCTGCTCGCGGACCTCGCGGACGCCCTGGCCTGACCCCGCTCGCCGTGCGGGGCCCGGCGGCCCCGGCCGTGCCGCACAATCCCGGTGTGGCCGCCGCTCCCGCACCCGCACCGGACCCAGGGCCGGACCCCGGCTCCGTGCGTCACGGGACCGGGACGGACTGGTCCCGGCGGGCCCTGGCGGTCGACATCGGCGGGACCAAGTTCGCGGCCGCCGTGGTCACCGAGCTGGGCGAGATCGTGGCGTCGCGGCGCATGCCCACGCCCCGGAGCCGGGACGGCGACGTGCTGTTCGCGGCGTTGACCGAGGCGGTCGACGCGGTGCTGCACGCCGTCGGGCTGGAGCCGCACGAGGCGGCGGTGCTGCCGGCCGTGGGCGTCGCCACTGCAGCCCCGCTCGACCTCGGCGCCGGCACGGTGTCCCCGGTGAACATCCCGGGATGGCGGGACTTCCCCCTCCGGGACCGGCTGGTCGAGCGGTACGGCTGCGAGGTCCGGATGCTCGGCGACGCGGTCGCCGTGGCCGTGGGGGAGCACTGGCGGGGCGCGGCCCGCGGTCGGCGCAACGTCCTGGGGATGGTGGTCTCGACGGGGGTCGGTGGCGGGGTCGTGGTGGACGGCCGCGTCGTGGCAGGTACCACCGGGAACGCGGGCCACATCGGCCATGTCAGCGTCGACCCGTTCGGACCGGCCTGCGTGTGCGGCGGCACGGGGTGCCTGGAGGCCGTCGCCAGCGGCACGTCGATCACCCGCTGGGCGCGCGAGCACGGCCTGGCCGACGGCGACGCGGCCGCGGGGGCCGCCGGGGTCGCGGACGCCGCGCTCCGCGGCGACCCGATCGCGCTGGCCACGTTCCGCCGTGCCGGCGAGGCCATCGGGCTGGCGGTGGCCGGTGCCGTCACGCTGCTGGACCTGGACGTCGTGGTCATCGGCGGCGGGGTCGCGCTGGCCGGTCCGGTGCTGTTCGACCCGATCGCGGACGGGTACGCCCGGTACGCGGCCCTGGGCTACGCGTCGTCGCCACGGGTGGTCCCGGCACTGCTCGGCGGGGACGCCGGACTCATCGGCGCGGCCGGCGCCGTGCTGCGGGCCGACGCCTATTGGCCCCACGGCCGCTGAGCGCGGCTGGCAGTATGGCGCGGGTGGCGAGCGCGCAGCTGGACCGGATCGGTGTCGAGGAGATCCGGGAGGCGGCGCGGGTGTTGACCGGCGTCGTCCGCAGGACCCCGATGGAGTCCTCCCGGCCGCTGCAGGAGCTGGTCGGCGGCCCGGTCCACCTCAAGTGCGAGAACCTCCAGCGCACCGGCTCCTTCAAGATCCGCGGGGCGTACCTGCGGATCTCCCGGCTGTCGGAGGACGAGAAGGCTGCCGGCGTGGTCGCCGCCAGCGCCGGCAACCACGCGCAGGGCGTCGCGCTGGCGGCGGCCATGCTGGGGGTCCGGGCCACCGTCTACATGCCGGTCGGCGCGTCGATCGCCAAGCTCGCCGCCACCCGCGCGTACGGCGCCGAGGTGCACCTCGTCGGCGAGACGCTGGACGACTCGCTGGTGCACGCCCGCGAGTTCTCGGCCACGACCGGTGCGGTGCTGGTGCACCCGTTCGACCACCCGGACATCCTCCGCGGCCAGGGCACGGTCGGGCTGGAGATCCTCGAGCAGTGCCCGGACGTCGCGACCGTCGTGGTGTCCGCGGGCGGCGGGGGTCTGCTGTCCGGCATCGCCGCGGCCATCCGCCCGCAACGTCCGGACGTCCGGATCGTCGGGGTGCAGGCGGTGCAGGCCGCGGCCTGGCCGGGCTCGCTGGCCGCCGGGCGGCCGGTGCGGCTGGCCCAGATGTCGACGCTGGCGGACGGCATCGCCGTCGGCGAGCCGACCGCGCTCACCTTCGCGCACGTCCAGCAGATGGTGGACGACATCGTCACCGTCACCGAGGACCAGCTGTCCCGGGCGATGCTGCTCTGCCTGGAGCGCGCCAAACTGGTCGTGGAGCCGGCGGGCGTGGCGGCCGTAGCCGCGGTGATGACCGACCCGGAGCGGTTCCGGCCGCCGGTCGTCGCGGTGCTGTCCGGCGGGAACATCGACCCGCTGGTGCTGCTGCACGTCACCGAGCACGGGCTGGTCGCGGCCGGCCGGTTCCTGTCGCTGCGGCTCGAGATCTCCGACCGGCCGGGCTCGCTGGCCCGCCTGCTGTCCCGGGTCGGGGAGCTCGGGGCATCCGTGGTGGACGTCGAGCAGTCCCGGCTGGGCGCCGGGCTGGCCCTCGGCGATGTCGAGGTGGACCTGCGGCTGGAGTGCCGCGGCGACCAGCACCGCGACGACCTGATCAAGGTGCTGTCCGACGCCCCGGGCGTCCGCATCCTCGACCACAGCTGACCCCGGCCGGGCGGCCCGGCCGGGGACGGCGCGGCTCAGCCGGTGAAGGGCTCGACCTCGATGACGGTGACCTTCTGCGTCCGCCCGTTGGGGAGCAGGTACTCGCGCGAGTCGCCCGGCGCGGCGCCCAGGATCGACTCACCCAGCGGGGACTGCGGCGAGTAGACGGCGAGCGAGCCGTGGGAACCCTCCTCGCGCGAGCCGAGCAGGAAGGTCTCCTGGTCGCTGTCGTCGCCGTCGTAGGCGACCGTGACGACCATGCCCGGCTCGACGGTGCCGCCGTCCGACGCGCGGACGCCGACCTGCGCCTGCCGCAGCAGCTCCTGGATCTTGCGGATCCGGTCCTCCTGCTTGGCCTGCTCGTCGCGGGCGGCGTGGTAGCCGCCGTTCTCCTTGAGGTCGCCCTCCTCGCGGCGGGCGTTGATCTCCGCGGCGATGACGGGACGCTGGGCCACGAGCTCGTCGAGCTCGTGCTGCAGCCGGTCGTAGGCCTCCTGGGTGAGCCAGGTGATGGCGGTTCCGGTCATGGCGACTCCTTCTGCTGTGGTGCCGGTGCCAGCCGTTGCCCGACCTGCGCCGGGACGCGGCCGACGGTGTGCGGTCGCGAGCGGCGACGAGGCGGGTGAGCGACAACCCGAGGCGGTCGCGAGGCGCGGTTCTCGCACTCGTAGGTCGCTGCCAAACGGCTGACGGCCCCCGAGGGGGCCGTCCTGTGCGCCGATTCTACCACGGTGACCCCTTCGGGGACCCGGATGCGACGGCCGCCGCAGGGCCGCCGCGCCGTCCGCGGGCGGTCCCCGGCCGCCGCCGTGACCAGCGGTGACACCGCCGCTGGAGCCTCGCGGAAGGCGCCGGACGGGCACGGCCAGGCCGCGGCGCTCCTCGCGCGGCCGCGGCGGCCGAAGCTGTCGGTGGGACGGGGGACAATGGTCGACGGTGGGTGCCCCGAGTGGGCACCACCTCCCGGTTCACCGGCCGCGGGCGTCCGTGCCCGTGGCGGCGGAGTGGGGGGCTGCCGGGACGGTGCAGCCGTCGCAACGGGGCGGTCGCCGGAGGACGGCGGCACGAGGAGAGGATCTGGACAGGCGTGAGCGAGACCGTGTTCGAGACGCCGGCGACCGGACCGGCGGCGGCCCACGTCGAGCGCCCGGTGGTGGCGTCCGAGCGCCGCGCTTCGGTGGCCGCCGAGGCGCCGCTGCGGTTGATGGCCGTCCACGCGCACCCCGACGACGAGTCGAGCAAGGGCGCGGCGAGCTTGGCCAAGTACGGCGCCGAGGGTGCCGGCGTGATGGTGGTGTCCTGCACCGGCGGTGAGCGGGGCGACGTGCTCAACCCCAACTTCGTGCTCGGCGACCGCGACATGCCGGCGTTGCGGCAGGCGGAGATGGCGCGGGCGGCGGAGATCCTCGGTGTCGCGCACACCTGGCTCGGCTTCGAGGACTCCGGCTACCACGAGGGCAGCCCGGACAGCTGGCAGCTGCCGCCCGGCAGCTTCGGCGCGCTCGACGCGCAGATCGAGATCGAGGCCCTGGTCCGGGTGGTGCGGGCCTTCCGGCCGCACGTCATGACGACGTACGACGAGAACGGCGGGTATCCGCACCCGGACCACATCCGGTGCCACGTCGTCTCCGTGGCGGCGTTCGAGGCCGCGGGCGACCCGGACGCGTTCCCGGACGCGGGCGAGCCCTGGCAGCCCTTGAAGCTCTACTACAACGTCGGCTTCTCGCGGGAACGGCTGACCCGGATCAACGACGCGGTGCGCGAGCGGACCGGCACCGGGCCGTTCGACGAGTGGCTCGCCCGGTTCACCAACGAGGAGAACCCGCGGCCGGACCCGGGTGCGCGGATCACCACAAGGATCCCGGTCGCCGACTACTTCGACCTCCGGGACGCCGCGCTGCGGGCCCACGAGACGCAGATCGACCCGGACTCGCACTGGTTCTCCGTGCCGCACGACATCGAGGCCGAGGTCTGGGGGACGGACGACTACGAGCTGGCCCGCTCGCTGGTGGAGACCGACCTCCCGGAGACCGACCTCTTCGCCGGGGTCCGCGAGCAGGTCGTCCGATGAACGGGCTGACGGCCGCGCTGGCCGCGGTCCGCGGGTCGGTGTCCGCCGTGCCCGACGCGGTCGGGCGGGTGCTCGCGGGCAACTCGCCCGCGGACGTCGACCCGACCACCGGCAAGGGCCCGGAGTGGGGCAAGGCGGCCCCCATCGGGCTGCTCATCATCGTCCTGATGTGCGTCGTCTGCTACTTCCTCGCCCGCTCGATGAGCAAGAACCTCAAGCGCGTGCCGGAGAGCTTCGACACCCCCGCCGACGCCGGTGACCCGGCCGGCGCCGGATCACCCGCCGACGCGGCGGCCACCGCCGGTGCCGCGACGGGCAAGGGTGCCGGGGCGGCCCGTCCCGCGGCCGGTGCGGCGGGGCGTCCCGGCGCCGCGAAGTCCGGGCGCAGCGATCCGCCGTCCGCGCGCTCCGGCCGCAAGCGCTGACCCCGGTCCGTCCGGCCCGCTGAGACCGGGCGGCTCGCGGACGTCCAAGTTCGGGGCGCGCCGTGCTCGCGCCCGTCCGCCGGCTGAGGGGTGCCGGGTCGCCGCCGCGCCGAGCGTGGAACGGCGGTGACTCGCGAGCGGTGAGCCCAGGCACGGCGAACTGCGATCGCCGGACCGGCCCGGTGCGGCGCAGGCGTCGGACCCGGGGGCCGGGACCTCGCCGGAACGGGGGGCAGCCGGGCGGGGGCACCGTGCGGTCCCGCCGTCCGGTGGTTCCTGCTCGTTGCCGCGCGTTCGTCGATCGACGCTGTGGGGCGAACGGCCGCCGGCCGACCGCCGCGCCGGTGGGTCGTACGCGCCACCGGACTTCCGTTCCAGGCTCAGGCAGCCGGTGCGGACGTTGGCCCCGGTCCACCCGCGGCGGTCGGTCCGCTGGGCGGGCCAGCTGCTGACGCGGGCCAACGCGGCGTACGTCCGATACGAACCTCCCCTCGCGACGCTGTCCGTTGCGCCTGCCTCGCCCCTCCGTACTGCCGGGCAAGCCAGCGCCGGCCGTCCTGCGCGGTGTCCTGTCCTGCCGCCGCGCCCCCGCTCCGTCCGCCTCGCTTGCCGTCGCGCCTCTCGCCTGCGGTCGTGCTGGCCGGCCCTCGTGCCGAGCTGCCAGCCGTCGTGCCGTGCCGCCTGCCGTCGTGCCGTGCCGCCTGCCGTCGTGCCTTTGCCGTCATGCCGTCGAGCGGTCGGGCCGTCCGCCATCTGCCGCCCGGCGCTGCGCCGTCCTGTGCCGTCCGTGCCGTCCTGCCGGCCTCCGGTCGTCCGGTCGCCGCCTACTGCGCACGTCGACGAGACGTAGCCACTGGTGCATCGTCTGCAAGAGGTGTAACAATGTAATCATCACATCACGTGACAAGGAGAGAGCATGAGGCACAACCATCCACACCACCCCCGGTCCTTCGGACCGGGCTTGCCGGCGTTCGGACCGGGACAGGACGACGACGAACGCGGGTCGGGCGGTGGTCCGCGACGCGGTCCCGGCGGTCCCGGCTGGCCGTTCGGTCCCGGCGGTCCCGGCGGTCCCGGCGGTCACGGTGGCCCTGGCGGTCGCGGCGGCCGCGGCTTCGGTCCGCGGGGACGGGGGCGCGGGGGTGCCCCCGACGCTCCCGACGCCTCCGGCGCCTCCGGCGCCGCCGGCTGGTTCGCCGGCCGGTTGTCGGACCAGTGGTTCACCGGCACGCCCTCGGTGACGGTCGACCGCGACGAGATCCTGGTCGTCGGCCAGCTGCCGCCGCTGGAGGGTCAGGACGGCGCCGATGCGGCGACCCTGGCCGCTGCGGAGGCCGGGCGGATCGCCCGGTTCCGCGAGGAGACCCGGGAGCAGCGCATCGAGATCGCCCGGCAGGCCGAGCACCAGTACGGGCGGCAGGTGTCCTGGGGTGCCACGGTCGGCGGCACCACCGAGCTGTTCACCACCGCGTCCGTCCCGGTGATGACCCGGCTGCGCCAGCCGGAGCGGCAGATTCTGGACACCCTGGTCGACTCCGGGGTGGCCCGGTCCCGGTCGGACGCGCTGGTCTGGGCGATCCGGCTGGTCGGCGACCACGCCCAGGAGTGGCTGGGACAGCTGCGGGAGGCCATGTCCGAGGTCAACCGCCTCCGCGACCAGGGTCCGGACCTCGGCTGAGACGCGGTCCGGAACAGCCGGGTGGGCGGGCCGCACACCGGGCGGGCCGCCCGTCCCGTCCGACGTGCGCTCCGGCCGGTGCCCGGTGTGCCCGCCGCCCGTCGTCCGCGAGCGGCCGCGCTGCTACAGCAGCAACCAGATGGCGACGCAGTGGCAGATCGCGGCCAGCGAGACGGCGGCGTGGAAGCACTCGTGGTAGCCGAAGGTCAGCGGCCACGGGTTGGGCCGGCGGGTCGCGTAGAACACCGCGCCCACCGTGTACAGCATCCCGCCCGCCACCAGCAGGACGACGGCGGCGACACCGCCGCTGTGCAGCAGGTCCGGCATGACGAAGATCGCGACCCAGCCGAGTGCCAGGTAGAACGGCACACCCAGCCAGCGGGGTGCGTGCGGGAACAGCATCTTCATGGCGACCCCGCCGACCGCGCCGGCCCAGACGACGGTCAGCACCCACCGGGCCGTCGGCGGCGGTAGCGCCAGCGCCGCGATCGGGCTGTACGTCCCCGCGATGAACACGAAGATCATCGAGTGGTCGGCCCGCTTCATCCACGTGCGCGCCCGCACGGACACCCAGGTGTGCCGGTGGTAGGTCGCGCTCACGCCGAACAGACCCACGATGGTCACGGCGTACACCGCGCACGCCACGGCGGCACCCGGACCGGAGGTCCCGGCGGCGACCGCCACGAGCGCGATGCCCATGAGCGCCGCGACGCCGGTCGAGTAGAGGTGGATCCACCCCCGGGCGCGCGGTCGCGCCAGGGGTGGGCGGACCTGCAACGCGGTGTCGGGCACCAGGCCCATGTTCCCCGAGCGGCGCCCGCCGTACCAC
The DNA here is from genome assembly GCF_014646215.1 of Nakamurella endophytica. Taxonomy (GTDB): domain Bacteria; phylum Actinomycetota; class Actinomycetes; order Mycobacteriales; family Nakamurellaceae; genus Nakamurella; species Nakamurella endophytica. The sequence continues at coordinate 364,485 of NZ_BMNA01000001.1, read as the reverse complement.
CCGGGGCGGTATCGCACAGGACACTCCCATGCCACCGCACCGACGCTGGGCGGTCCCGGCCGTCGGCCCCGGCGTCCGTCCCGGTCGCCGGACCGGGGCGGCCCACCGACCATCCCGACCGCCGCCCGCTGGCCGACCGCTGCCGCCCGGGCGCCGGACGGTCGCGCGGCGCCGTCGGGTCCGCCGGGTCGGCTCAGTAGGGTGCAAGCCGTGAGGTTGCCCGCCCTGCTGTACCGGGTGTACGAGGAGCGGCTCCGGCGAGGGCTGACGGGTGCGCCGCTGCCGCGGCACGTCGGCGTCATCATCGACGGCAACCGGCGCTGGGCTCGGAAGATCGGCCTCGCCGATCCGAGCGACGGGCACCGGGCCGGCGCCGCCCACATCGCCAACCTGCTCGATTGGTGCCGGGAGACCGGCATCGGCATGGTGACGCTCTGGTTGCTCTCCACCGACAACCTGCACCGGCGGGACGAGGCCGAGCTGCAGTCGCTGCTGTCGATCATCACCGACGTGGTCGACGACCTTGCCGCACCCACCACCGGCTGGAAGCTGCGCATCGTCGGCTCGATGAGCGTGCTGCCGCCGTGGATGGTCACCAGGCTGACCGCCGCCGAGATGCGGACCGAGGGGCGGACGGGCGTCGAGGTGAACATCGCCGTGGGCTACGGCGGCCGGCAGGAGATTGCCGACGCGGTCATCTCGCTGCTGCGGCAGCAGGCGCAGGCCGGCCACACGCTCGAGGAGGCCACCGCGTCGCTCACCGTCGACGCGATCGCCGAGCACCTGTACACGTCCGGCCAGCCGGACCCCGACCTGGTGATCCGCACGTCGGGGGAGCAGCGGCTGTCCGGATTCCTGCTCTGGCAGAGCGCGCACTCGGAGTACTGGTTCTACGAGGCCGACTGGCCGGACTTCCGTCGCGTCGACTTCCTGCGGGCTCTGCGCGACTACGCGGCACGACACCGCCGCTTCGGCGAGTGACCCGGTCCGGCTGTCGGTGCCCGGGCCTACCGTGGGCCCGATGGACGTGAGGCAACCCGGGTCCGCTGCGGTCGCCGGTCCGGACGTGGTGCGCGAGTACGTGCGGCTCGGTCTGCGGTTCGGCCGGCTGGTCGACGGCTTCGTCGACGCGTACACCGGTGATCCGGCGCTGGCCCGCGAGGTCGACGACGAGCCGGCACCCGATGCCGCCGGGCTGGCCGCCCGGGCGCAGGAGCTCGTCCGGGCGCTGCCGGACGCCGGGCTGCCGGAGCCACGGCAGAGTTTCCTGCGGTCGCACCTGTCGGCGCTGGCCGTGGCGGGTCGCCGGCTCGCCGGCGACGAGCTGTCCTTCGTCGACGAGGTCGAGGCGTACTTCGACGTCCGCATCGAGCCCACCGATCCGGACGTCTACGCCGCCGCGCACGACCGCCTCGGCGAGCTGCTCGGCGGTTCCAGGACCGTGGCGGAGCGCATGGCGCGCTTCCGAGCCGCCGAGGCGTGCCCGCCGGACCAGGTCGAACGCGCCGTGCGGGCGGTGGCGGCGGCGTTGCGGCCGGAGGTCGTCCGGCGCGCCGGGCTGCCCGACGGCGAGCACGTCGACTTCGAGATCGAGCGGGACGTGGCCTGGAGCGGGTTCAACTACTACGGGGGCGACTACCGGTCCCGGGTGGCCGTCAACGCCGACGTCGGTCACCGGATGAGCGGCTTCCCGGTGCTGGTGGCGCACGAGTGCTACCCGGGCCACCACACCGAGCACTGCCGCAAGGAGCTGCTGCTGGTCCGCGGCGACGACCAGCAGGAGCAGACCGTCTTCCTGGTCAACACGCCGCAGTGCGTGATGGCCGAGGGCCTGGGCGACCTGGCGCTCGCGGCCGCGGTCGGCCCCGGCTGGGGGCGGTGGGCGGCACAGGTGCTGGACGGCATCGGCCCCCGCTTCGACGCCGACCTGGTCGAGGAGCTGGAGGTGGCCGCCCGGCCGCTGAACAGCGTGCGGCAGGACGCGGCGATCCTGCTGCACGACCGCGGCGCCGACCCGAACGACGTGCTGGAGTATTTGCAGCGGTGGGGGCTGGTGGACGAGCGGCGGGCGCGGCAGCAGCTGCGCTTCGCGACCGATCCCCTGTGGCGGGCCTACACGTCGACCTACGTCGAGGGTGAGCGCCTGCTGCGCCCGTGGCTCGAGGCCCGGCCGGCCGGCCAGGACCGTTTCGACCGCTTCCGCCGGCTGCTCGACGAGCCGCTCACCCCTGAGGTGATCCGGCAGGAGCTCGACGCCGCGGGCGCCGGGACCATCGGAACGGCGCCGACCGTCGCCACGGCTGGGGGCGCAGGGTCCGTGGCCGCCGCCGGTCCGGTGACGCCGGGGTCCGACGGTCCACCCGGGTAGGCTCGCGGCCGCCGCAAGGTCACCGCGGCCGGCCGCCCGGGCCGGGTGACGGACGCCTCGCCGACGCGGGCGCAACCGGTGCCCACCCCCGGGGCGTCCATCCAGGCCACCGCCGGACCTGCGCCTGCCGGTCCGTCCCGGTCCGTCCCGGACCAGGCCGTCCGGCCCATCCCTGTCAGGAGTCCTGCACCCGTGACGTCGTCCCAGCCCGCCGGTCCGTCCGGCGCCGCCGCCCGGATGCCGACCACCGGCGTCCGCGCGGCCGGCGCCGACCCGCGGTCCGGTGCCCGGCCGTCGGACCTGTCCGGTGCCGGGTCGACCCATTCGTCCGGCGCCGGCCCGGTGGACGTGTCCGGCGCCACGGCGACGGACGTCCCCGCCGTCCCCGCCGTCCCCGCCGACCCGGCCGCGCCGGTCGCTGCACGCTCCCGCGGCCGCTCGCTGTCGCGGCTGTTGCGGATCGGCTTCCTCGTCCTGGTGGTCCTGTTCGCGGCGTACTGGGTGTGGCGCAACCGGTCCGAGGTCGGCCAGGCCTGGCAGCGGGTCGACGTCTGGGCGGTGCTGGCCGCGGCGGCGCTCGGTGCGGGCGGCGCGTGGTCGGGCGTCCCGGCCTGGCGCGACCTGCTCACCGGCCTGGGCTCGCGGCTACGGCTGCGGGACGCCCAGCGGGTCTTCCTGATGGGCCAGCTCGGCAAGTACATCCCCGGCGGGGTGTGGACCGTCGTGGCCCAGGCGAGCATGGCGCGCGACCTGCACGTCCCGCGGTCCCGCAGCGCCACCGCCAGCCTGCTGTCCATCCTGGTCTCCGTCGTCACCGCAGGGGTCCTGGGTGCGGTCGGCCTGCTGTTCGGCGGCAGCGCGGTGCTCGGCCGGTACGGGTGGTTGCTGCTCTTCCTGGTGCCGCTGATCGTGCTGCTGCACCCGGCCGTGCTGGTGTGGGTGGGGCGGCTGGCCGCCCGGGTCACCGGCCGTGCGGTCGCCCTGGAACGGATGCCGGCGCGCGACCTGCTGGGCGCGGCCGGCTGGCTGGCCGCCGGGCAGGTCCTCATCGGTGCGCAGTTCTACGTGCTGGTTGGCAGCATCAGCGGCCGGTGGGACCAGCCGCTGCTGGACATGGGACTGTGCCTGCTCGCCACCGCGGCCGGCGTGGTGGTGGTGTTCGCCCCGGCCGGGGCCGGTCCCCGCGAGCTCATCCTGGGCATCGGCCTGTCCGGTGTCCTCGACCCGGGGTCCGTGGTGCTGGTGGTCCTGCTGTCCCGGCTCGTGCTGACCGTCGTCGACGTCCTGCTGGCCGCCGGCGCCGCGGCGCTGGCCCGCCGCGCCGGCGCCACCGCGGCGGAGCCTGCCTAGCGGCCGGTGCGTCCCGTGCGGTCCCCGGTCGGGCAGGATGCTGCGTCGACGCCGGCCGCGCGGTGCGGGCGCGGTGCGGGCGGCGCCAGGCGGACGCGCACCGGGCTCCCGGCTCCGCCCGTCCCGACCCGCAGGCAGCGCCGCGCCCACCGATCCCGAGGAGGACACCGACGTGCGCATCGTCGCGTTCGGCACGTACCAGGCCGACTCCCACCCGAGGGTGGCCGTGCTCATCGAAGGCCTGCGGGCGCACGGCCACGAGGTCGTCGAGCTGAACGAGCCGCTCGGGCTCTCGACCGCGGACCGGGTCGGCATGCTGCAGCGGCCGTGGCGCCTGCCGGTACTGGCCGGCCGGCTGGCCTCGCGCTGGTACCGGCTGTGGCGGCGCGGCCGGGCCCAGCTGCGCACCGCCCGGCCCGACGCGGTGCTCGTCGGCTACCTCGGCCACTTCGACGTCCAGCTGGCCGCGCTGACCTTCCGCGGCATCCCGGTCGTCCTCGACCACCTGATCTTCGCCGCCGGCACGGCGATCGACCGGGGGACCCGGCAGGGGCTGCGCACCCGGCTGCTGTCCGTGCTCGACCGGCGGGCGCTGGCTGCCGCGGACGTGGTCGTGCTGGACACCGAGGAGCACCGCCGCCAGGTGCCGCCCGACCTGCAGGACCGCGCCGTGGTGTGCCCGGTCGGCGCGGACGCCCGGTGGTTCGCCGCGGGCCGCTCCGCCGCCCCGGACCCCGCCCCCGGCGAACCGGTCCGGGTGGCGTTCTTCGGCCTCTACACACCGCTGCAGGGCGCGACGGTGATCGGCGCCGCCCTGGGCCGGCTCGCGGGCCGGGACGACCTGCAGGTCACCATGATCGGCGCCGGTCAGGACCTGGCGGCCACCCGGGGGGCGGCCGGCCCGGACGCTCCGGTGGTCTGGCGCGACCTGGTGCCGGCTGCCGAGCTGCCCGCCCTGATCGCCGGGCAGCACGTGGCCCTGGGCATCTTCGGCACGTCCGCCAAGGCGCTGCACGTGGTGCCGAACAAGGTCTTCCAGTCGGCCGCCGCGGGCAACGCCGTCGTCACCTCGGACACCGGGCCGCAACGCCGGCTGCTCGCCGACGACGCCCTGTTCGTGCCGCCGGGCGACGCCGGTGCGCTCGCCGCGGCGCTGGTCCGGCTCACCGAGGACCGCGCCGAACTCGCCCGGCTGCGGGCCGCCGCGACGCGACGCGCGGAGAGCTTCACGGCTGCCGCCGTCGTCGAGCCCCTGCTGCATAAGCTCGCGCGATGACCGTTCGTACCGGTGCGCCGGCCGCCCCCCTCACCCCGCGCGCCGCGCTGCGATGGCCCCTGATCAAGCGTGCGGTGCGCCGCGCCCAGCCGGGCACGATCGTGGAGATCGGCTGCGGCCAGGGCGCCATGGGCGCCCGGCTGGTCGGCCTGACCCGCGAGTACGTGGCCGTCGAGCCGGACCCGACGTCGTACCGGGTCGCCTGCGAGCGGATCGAGCCCCGCGGCGGCACGGTGGTCAACGGGCTGACCGACGACCTGCCCGCCGGCCGGACCTACGACATGGCGTGCGCCTTCGAGGTGCTCGAGCACCTCGAGGACGACGCCGGGGCGCTGCGGGACTGGGCGCCACGGATCCGGCCCGGCGGCCACCTGGTGCTGTCGGTCCCGGCGTGGCAGCACATGTTCGGCCCGTGGGACAAGGCGGTCGGCCACTACCGGCGCTACTCGCCGGACGACCTGGCCGGGACGCTGCGGGACAACGGCTTCGAGCCGGTCGACATCAGCCTGTACGGGTGGCCGCTGGCCTTCGCGCTGGAGGCCATCCGGAACCGGGTCGCGGACGGCTCGCCGATCCAGGAGGAGTCCGCGCCGGAGCAGACCGCGCACTCGGGCCGGTGGCTGCAACCGTCCAAGCGGATCAGCGACGTCGGCATCACGGTCGGCATCCTGCCGTTCCAGGCGCTGCAGCGGATCGTGCCGAAGAAGGGCAACGGCATCGTGGCGGTGGCCCGGCGGGTGTGACCGCCCGGCCCGACCCAGGGCACCCCGCCACGGGCGGGTGCCCCGCGGCGTCCGCGGGCACACACGGGCCCGACGCCGGCGCAGGATAGTTTGCCGGGGTGAGCGCCGCGCCTGTCCTGGACCGGCCCACCGGGTGGGCCACGGCGCACCCCCGCCGCACCGTGCTCGTCGTCGCCCTGCTGGTCTTCGCCGGCAAGGTGGCCATCGCGGCCACCACCTACGGCACGAACGACATCTCGCACTGGCACGACTTCGTCCTGGGCGTCCGCCGCGAGGGGCCGATCGGCATCTACGGCATCGACTTCGTCGCCGTCGACGGCTACCTGGCCTCGTTCTACAACCATCCGCCGCTGATGGGCGACATCCTGGTGCTGGTCGAGCGGCTGGACCGGATCGGCGTGCCGTGGAATCTGTCGATCCGGACGCTGGCCAGTGCCGCCGACGTGGCGACCGCACTGCTGGTGCTCGAACTGGTGCGGCGCCGCCGGTCCCTCCGGCAGGCCGTGGCCGCGGGCGTGCTGGTCGGGGTGTCGCCGGTGCTGCTGGCCGTGTCCGGCTTCCACGGCAACACCGACCCGGTGTTCACCATGCTGGTGCTGCTGGCCCTGTACCTGGCCGACCGGCGGTGGCCGGCCGTCGCCGGCGTCGTGGTCGTGCTGGCCACCGGCATCAAGATCGTGCCCGTCGTCGTCGTCCCGGCCTTCCTGGTGTGGGCGTGGCGCGCCGGGCGGCCGGTGGTCGTCCGGTTCCTGGCCGGTGCCGCGGTGGCGTTCGCGGTGACCTGGGTGCCGGCGCTGGTCCTGCAGTTCTCGCGGGTGCTCTCGCACGTCTGGGGCTACGCCGGCAGCTCGCTGTCGCAGTGGGGCTTCTCCCAGCTGGCGCACCTGCTCGGGGATCCGGGGTGGCTGTCGGTCTACGCCGGTCCCGGTCGCATGCTGGTGGTCGCGGTGTGCGCGCTCGCCCCCGCCGCGGCGGTCTGGCGGTGGCCGGACCGCCTTCCGCTGGCCGTCGCCGTGGCGCTGGCCGGTTTCCTCGCGCTGTCGCCGGCCTTCGGCGTGCAGTACCTGGTGTGGGCGGTCGCCGTCCTGTACCTGGTCGACCTGACCTGGGCCACGGCGTACAACGTGGCGGCCGGTGCCGGGCTGATCGCGGTGTACATCGGCTGGACGTACAACGACAGGGGCACCCCGTTCGACGACGCCCGCGCCGCGCCGCTGACCTCCGGCGAGACCTGGGTCTACCTGGCGGTCTGGCTGGTGCTCTGCGTGGCCGTGGCCCGGGCCGTCCGCGACCTGGTGGCCGGTCCCGGCGCCGCCGGTCCCGTCGCCGGTGACCTGCTCGGACGCCGGCCGGACCCGGTGGCCGGTCCGGCGGACCGACCGGGTGGGGTAGGAACGACACAGCAGGCGGGGACGCCGGGGGACGGACCGCGGGGCGACCGCGGGTGATGGAGGGCATCGGATGACGGCGACGGGCAGCAGCGCGCGGCCCCAGGGCAGGCTGGTCCGGGACGGCCGTACCGGACCGGAGCTGCGGATCGGCATCGTGGTCGTTGCGTACAACGCCGCCACCACGCTGCTGGAGACGCTGGACCGGATCCCGGTCGACTTCCGGTCGCGCATCGCCGAGGTGATCGTCTGCGACGACGCCAGCCGGGACAACACCTTCGAGCTCGGGCGGCTGTGGGCCGAGCGGCCCGAGACGCCGCCCACCACGGTGCTGCGGCACACCAAGAACCTCGGCTACGGCGGCAACCAGAAGGCCGCCTACTCGCTCGCCATCGAGCGCGGCCTCGACGTCGTGGTGCTGCTGCACGGCGACGGCCAGTACGCGCCCGAGTGCCTGCCGGACATGGTCGCCCCGTTCGACGATCCGGACGTCGACGCGGTGTTCGGCTCGCGGATGATGGACCGCGGCGCGGCCCGCCGCGGCGGCATGCCGCTCTACAAGCGGTGGGGCAACCGGATCCTGACCACGGTCGAGAACCGGGTGTTGGGGCTGTCGCTGACCGAGTTCCACAGCGGCTACCGGGCCTACCGGACCAGCATGCTGGCCGCGGTGCCGTTCACCTCGAACAGCGACGGCTTCGACTTCGACACCCAGATCATCGCCCAGGTGGTGCACGCCGGCGGGCGCATCCTGGAGATCCCGATCCCGACGTTCTACGGCGACGAGATCTGCTACGTCGACGGCGTCCGGTACGCCAAGGACGTCCTCAAGGACGTCGTCGAGTACAAACTGGCCACGCGCGGCTTCGGCACGGCGCCCTGGGTGCCGACGCCCGAGGAGTACGCCTTCAAGGAGGGCGACGGGTCCTCGCACACGATCATCCTGGACATGCTGCGCCGGCTGCCGCCGTCCCGGGTGCTGGACCTGGGCTGCTCGGCCGGGGTGCTGGCCGAGCAGATGCGGGCGGCCGGGCACACCGTCGTCGGCGTGGACGCGCTCGAGCTGCTCGGGGTCCGCGACCGGACGGACGAGTTCCACCGCGCCGACCTCGAGCGGCCGCTGCCGCCCGAGATCGGCTCCGGGTACGACGTGGTGGTGGCCGGGGACATCATCGAGCACCTGTCCCACCCGCAGGACCTGCTGCGGCAGGTGCGGGAACTGCTGCGGCCCGGCGGCCGGCTGGTGCTCTCGGTGCCGAACTTCGGGCACTGGTACCCGCGGTCCCGGGTCGCGCTCGGGATCTTCGGCTACGACCGCCGCGGCATCCTGGACAACACCCACCTGCGGTTCTTCACCCGCTCGCTGCTGCGCCGGATGGTCCGTGACTGCGGCTTCGACATCGTCGCCGAGTCGGCGACCGGTCTGCCGCTGGGCCCGGTGGGCGGCAGCGGCCGGCTGACGGCGGCCGTCCGCGCCGTCGACGACCGGTTGGTCCGGCTGCGGCCGACGCTGTTCGGGTACCAGCACGTCTTCCAGCTGGTGCCGCACGCCGAGGACACCGTCCGGGCGGACGTGGTCAAGGTGCCGCACAGCGCGACCACCGACCGCGCCCCGGGCCGGTCCGGATATGCCTCCGCGTGAGCAGCGCGACGCCAGCGCCGGTGCCGGTCGACCCGCGCCGGTCCCGGTGGCCGGTCCGGTCGGCCGGGCGTCCGGTGGGCGGCGCCGGGTGACCGCGGCCAACCTGGCCGTGCTGCTGGTGGCCGTCGCGCTGGCCGCCACCGGCCAGCTGCTGCTCAAGCACGGCATGAACGGGGCCGCGGAGCGGGCGCGCTCGTCCGACCGGTCGCTGCTGGTCACCGCCGCGACCTCGCCGTGGGTGCTGGGCGGGCTGGCCGTGTTCGCCCTCTCCGCGGTGGCCTGGCTGCTGACGCTGTCCCGGGTGCCGCTGAGCCAGGCGTACCCGTTCAACGCCCTGGGGTTCTTGGTGATCCTGCTGGCGAGCTCGGTGCTGCTGCGCGAGCACACCAACGTCTGGACCTGGCTGGGCACCGGCCTCGTCGTCGGCGGCCTGGTCGTCGTGGTGACCCTGTCGCCGGCCGGCAGCGGCGGCTGACCGGACCCGGATTCCCAGGCGGCTCCCACCTGCCTGCCATGCCCTCCGGCCGGGGCTCCGCTGTGCTGGTCCGGTGCAATCGACCGGTCCTGCGGCGGTCCGCTCCGCCGGCGGGGGAGAATCCCGAACCATGACGACGCAGGCCAAGCTGCTGGTGGTCGACGACGAGCCCTCGCTGCAGGACATCGTCGCCACCTCGATGAGATTCCTCGGGTACGAGGTGCACGTCGCCGCGACCGGCCGGGAGGCGGTGCGGGTGGCCGGCGAGGTGCGTCCCGACCTGATCATCCTCGACGTCATGCTGCCCGACTTCGACGGGCTCGAGGTCATGCGGCGGGTACGCGCGGCGGGCATCGACGCCGGCGTGGTGTTCCTGTCGGCGCTGGACACGCCCAAGGACAAGATCGCCGGGCTGACCGCGGGCGGGGACGACTACGTCACCAAGCCGTTCGGGCTGGAGGAGCTCGCCGCCCGGGTCAGCGCGGTGCTGCGGCGGGTGCGGCCGGAGGACTCCGGCGACGGCGTGCTCAAGGTCGGCGACCTCGAGCTGGACCCGGAGACGTACCACGTCACCCGCGCCGGCCGGGACATCGACCTGGCGCCGACCGAGTACAAGATGCTGCGGTACCTGATGATCAACGCCAACGTCGTGCTGTCCCGGCAGCAGCTGCTCGACGCGGTGTGGGGTACCGACTTCTACGGCGACGACTCGGTGGTCGCCACCTACATCTCCTACCTGCGGCGCAAGGTCGACGCCGAGGGCGAGCCGCTGATCCACACCCACCGCGGGTTCGGCTACGTGCTGCGCGCGCCGCGGCATTGAACCGTCCCAGCCGGCGCCGGATGCGGCGGACCCCTCACCCCGCCCCGGCGTGGCGATGACGTCGGGCCGGCAGGACCGCACCGACCCGGTGGCCCCCTCTTCAGCCGGCCCGCTGACGCCCGGGGCACCGGCGCGGCCGGGTCCGCCGGCGCCGCACCCGGGTGCCCTCGCCGACCACGGGCTGCCACTGCTGCCGCACCCGCCGCGCTCCCGGTGGACGCTGCGTGCCCGGCTGATCGCGCTGGTGCTGGCCGTGGCGGCGCTGGCGCTGGCGGCGGTGGACGTGCTGCTGCCGCTCAACCTGCGCAGCTCACTGCTCAGCGACCGGGACACGACGCTGACCAGCGTGGTGTCCGCGCTGCCCCGGGCGTCCTCGGGCGGTCAGCTGGATCCGGAGAGCCTGGCGCAGATCAGCAACGACAACCCGTTGCGCGGCGAGATCGGCTGGTCCGTCGTCACCGCCACCGGCATCGCCAAGGTCGTGGTCCGGCCGGCGCAGGACAGCGCGAGCAACCCCGCCGTCGGGTTCCCGCCGCCCACCGTGGTCCCGGGGACCGTGGTCGACGTGGACACCGGCCGCCAGTACCGGATCCTGGCCGTGCCGGCCACCGTCGGCGGACAGCGCGGCGGCTTCCTGGTCGCCTGGTCGCCGATCAGCGACATCAACGCCACGGTGCGCCGGCTGGTGCTCCTGGAGCTGCTGGTCACCGCAGGCCTGCTGGTGCTGCTCGGCGCCACCGCGAGCCTGGTCATCCGCCGCGAGCTGCGGCCGCTGGAGGTCATGGCCTCCGCCGCCGACGACATCGCCGCCGGCGACCTCCAGGTCCGGGTGGACGCCGGTGACCCGGGCACCGAGGTGGGGCGGCTGGGGACCGCGTTCAACGGCATGCTCGACGGCGTCGGCGCCCTGCTGGACGAGCGGATCCGCGGCGAGGATCGGCTGCGCCAGTTCCTCGCCGACGCCGGGCACGAGCTGCGGACGCCTGTCGCGGCGGTGCAGGGCTACGCCGACCTGTACGCCGCCGGAGCGCTGCCCGACCGGGCCGCGGTCGGGCGGGCGATGGACCGGATGGGGTTCGAGGCCCGGCGGATGGGCGCGCTGGTCGAGGACCTGCTCACCCTGGTCCGCGCCGACGCCTCGGCCACCCCGGACCGGGAGCCGGTCGAGCTGTCCGAGCTGCTCGGCGGGGTCGTCGACGACGCCGCGGTGATCGACCCGTCGCGCAGCTGGCGGCTCGTCGGCGACGGCCGGCCGGTCGTCGTCGAGGGCGACAGGATGCGGCTGCACCAGCTGTTCGCCAACCTGCTGGCCAACGTCCGCACCCACACCCCGCCCGGGACGGTCGCCACCGTGTCGCTGCTGCCCGGGCAGGACGGGGTCGCGGTGGTGGTGAGCGACGACGGGCCCGGCGTCGACGACGCGGACCTGGGCCGGATCTTCGACCGGTTCTACCGCGCCGAGAAGTCCCGCAGCCGCGAGCACGGCGGCACCGGCCTCGGGCTGTCGATCGTGGCCGCCATCGTCCGGGCGCACGGCGGCCAGGTGATGGCCGGGCACAGCCCCGGCGGCGGCCTGAGCGTCACGGTCGTGCTGCCGCTGGCCGCCGGCACCGCGGCGGTGAGCCCGCCGCCGGCGGCCGCCGACGCCGACCCGGTGACCGCGCCGACGCCCGTCGCGGGCCGCAGCCGCGCCGAAACCTAGAGTTCACCCGGCGTTGCGCGTCCTTGCCGCGGAGGCGGGCGCGCCGCGCGTAGCGTCCCGCACGTGGACCGCGGCACCGCGGGACACACGGGAGGCCCCGAACGTGCCAGTGCTGGTCAGGCTCCGCGCCGCGGAGCACGGATCGACTCAGGCGAGGGGGCCGGTACCGGGCTCCCTGGACGCCGGCCACGGCCGGCGCCCGGCGGGGAACCACCGGCCGCCCCACCGCCGTGGGTGCGCGTATCCGCGCCCGCCGAGGAGATCCCGTGGTCGCACGCCGTCCCGCCAGCGCCGCCTCCCCGTCCACCGCTCCGACCGGTGACACCACCGGCCGGCGGACCTACGTCATCGACACCTCCGTCCTGCTGTCCGACCCGTGGGCACTGCACCGGTTCGACGAGCACGAGGTCGTCCTGCCGCTGGTCGTGATCTCCGAGCTGGAGGGCAAGCGGCACCACCCGGAACTGGGCTACTTCGCCCGGCAGGCGCTGCGGATCCTGGACGACCTGCGCATCGAGCACGGGCGGCTGGACGCCCCGGTGCCGGTCGGCGAGGCCGGCGGCACGCTGCACGTCGAGCTGAACCACACCGACCCGACGGTGCTGCCGCTGGGCTTCCGCACGGACAGCAACGACGCCCGCATCCTGGCCTGTGCGCTGAACCTGCAGGCCGAGAAGGCGCCGGGCACGGTCAGCCTGGTCACCAAGGACATGCCGCTGCGGGTGAAGGCGTCCGCCGTCGGGCTCGCCGCGGACGAGTACCGGGCCCAGGACGTCGTGCCGTCGGGGTGGACCGGGATGGCCGAGGTCCCGGTGACCGCCGAGCAGATCGACATGCTGTTCCACGCCGGCGTCATCGACGTCGACGCGGCGCGGGAGCTGCCCTGCCACACCGGCGTGAAGCTGGTCGGCGGCACCGGTTCAGCGCTGGGCCGGGTCACGCCGGGCAAGCAGGTCCGGCTGGTGCGCGGGGAGCGCGAGGCCTTCGGCCTGCGCGGCCGGTCGGCGGAGCAGCGCATCGCCCTCGACCTGTTGATGGACGACGAGGTAGGCATCGTCTCGCTGGGCGGGCGGGCCGGCACCGGGAAGTCGGCGCTGGCGCTGTGCGCCGGTCTCGAGCTGGTCATGGAGCGGCGGGCGCACCGCAAGGTGGTGGTGTTCCGGCCGCTGTACGCCGTGGGCGGGCAGGAGCTCGGCTACCTGCCCGGCAGCGAGGGCGACAAGATGCAGCCCTGGGCCCAGGCGGTGTTCGACACCTTGTCGGCGGTGGCGTCGCCGGCCGTCGTGGACGAGGTGGTGGCGCGCGGCATGCTCGAGGTGCTGCCGCTGACCCACATCCGCGGCCGGTCGCTGCACGACGCGTTCGTCATCGTGGACGAGGCCCAGTCCCTCGAGCGCAACGTGCTGCTCACCGTGCTGTCGCGGCTCGGCAGCAACAGCCGCGTGGTGCTGACCCACGACGTGGCCCAGCGCGACAACCTGCGGGTGGGTCGGCACGACGGCATCGCCGCGGTCATCGAGGCGCTCAAGGGCCACCCGCTGTTCGCGCACGTGACGCTCACCCGGTCCGAGCGGTCACCGATCGCGGCCCTGGTCACCGAGCTGCTGGAGTCGCCGGACCTGGCCTGAGCGGAGCGGCGAACGGCCGTCGCGGGCGGTGAGCCGTCCGTGCGGCCGGCGGCCGGTGCGTCAAGATGAGCCGGTGATGACCCGGTGAGCGGCCCCTCTGACGCCCGGACCGCCGCCCGCACGCGGCGCTGGCTGGCCTGGAGTTTGGCCGCGGTGGCGTTGACCGGCGGCGTGCTGGTCGCCGGCCCGGGCGGGACCGTCACCCCGGTGCGGGCCGCCCCGGCTCCCGCGGCGACCGGCGCGGCGACGGGTGCCGCCGCGCCGGGTGCTGCCGGGACGGGTGCTGTCGGGACGGCGGCTGCGGTCACCGGAGCCGCCGCCACGGGCGCCGCGGTCACCGGAGCCGTGGCGGAGGCAGCCGCCGCGCCGGCGTCCACCGCGAGCGGTCCGGTGCGCCTGCTGGTCGACCCGGCCACCGCGCTGGACCCGGCGGGCGCCCGCATCACCGTGTCGGGCAGCGGTTACAACGCCGGTGTCCCGCTGCTCGTCGCCGTGTGCGCCGCCGGTGGCTCGTCGCTCGACGACTGCGTGGGCGGGCCGGTGCCGGCCGGGAACGGCAGCACGGCCTGGGCCTACGTCACCGGTGACGGGGCGGCGCCGCCGGACGGCGGCGGGGTGCGCGCCCGGTTCGGCCCCGGCGGCGCGTTCTCCGTGCAGCTGCGACTGCCGGCCGTCGGCTCCGGTCCAGGACCCGACTGCACCACCGCGCGGTGCGCGGTGGTCACCCGCCCCGCCACCGGCGGCGACGACGGCGCCCTGTCCGTCCCGGTGTCGTTCGCCGGGGGACCGACCACCGGGCCGACGACCGCCTCCACGACCCGTACGACCACCGCGAGCAGCACCTCCACCACGACGACCACCTCGACCGCCACGTCCACGACGGAGTCGAGCACGACCTCGTCGTCGACGGAGACGTCCAGCCCGCCGCCGACCAGCATCTCCACCCGGCCGGCGCCCTCGACGCTGGCCGCGAAGACGATCCGGGCCGACACCATCGCCGCCGGCGCGCAGCAGCAGGTCGCTTTCCTGGGCTTCGACCCGGGCGAGAAGGTGACGGTGCTGCTGTTCTCCGACCCGATCCCGCTGCCGTCCCGCACGGTCGACCAGTCCGGCTTCGTGGTCATCGACTTCACCGTGCCCGCCGACCTGGCGCCCGGGACGCACGTGCTGCAGGTGACCGGGGCGCGGTCGCGGAACGTCGGGATCGCCCGGTTCGAGGTGACCGCCCCGCCGGCGACCACCACGAGCTCGACCGCACCGGCCCCCACGCCGACCGCGTCGCCGACTCCGAGCTCGACGCCGACGACGTCCACACCGGCCAGCAGCTCCGCGCCGGTGAGCACGGCGGCGTCGTCGGCGGCCCCGCCGATCCCCGCCCCGGCCGCGCCGACCAACACCCGGCCGGTGTGGCCCTGGTTCGTCCTCGGCGGCCTGGTCCTGCTGCTGGCCGGCTTCGGCATCTTCATCTGGGGCCAGCGCCGGCGCCGGCTCGACGAGGAGCAGGAGCGGGAACGGACCCTGGCCGCGGCGGCCGCCGAGGAGCACCAGCGGGCGGTCCGGGCGCTGCGAGATGCCAACGCCGACGCGCCCACCACGCAGCTCGGCCCGTACGGCCATCCGGAGCCGCCGCCGTTCGGCGCCGACCCGGGGCTGCTGTCGGGTCGCGACGACCCCTACAACCCGCCGCTGCTGTCCGGTCGGCAGCCGTACCCCTCGCCGGGTGGGTCGCCGGGCGACGCGCCGACGTTCCGGCCCGGGTCGGAGCCGGCGCGCCCGCCGCTGTCCCCGGAGGGTGACCCGGGCAGCGGGCCGGGCACCGAGCAGTGGCGGCCGGACTGGGCCGAGGGCAGCGGCCGCCGAGCGCAACCCGGGCCCGACGAGGGCCCGTCGACGCAGCAGTGGCGTCCGGACGACGAGGGGCAGCAGCAGTGGCGTCCGGACGACGGGGGACCGTCGACGCAGCAGTGGCGTCCGGACGACGACGACCCGTCGGGACCGCCGCGGCGCTGATCGCCCGTGCCCGTGCAGTCCGGTCGTGTCCGACCGCTTTGCCGTGGGACCGGGTCCTGTCGGGCCGGTCCACTTGTGGCCGGTCCACCGGGGAACCGGGTCCTGCCGGACCGCTGCTGCCCGCCGGTCGGCGCCGCACCGGCGCTGGCCGGCCGGGGGTGACGCCCCGGGGACCGCCTCGGCGGCCGCCCGTCAGCAGCAGGTCAGGGGTGCGTCATCGACAGCACGTCCAGGGCCGCATCCAGCTGTTCCGCGGACACCTTCCCGGACTCGACGTGCCCGCGCTCGAGGACCACGGCCTTGATCGTCTTGCCGTCCTTGAGCGCCTGCTTGGCGATCGAGGCGGCCTCCTCGTAGCCCAGGTAGCGGTTGAGCGGCGTGACGATGGACGGCGAGGACTCCGCGTACGCCAGGCAGCGCTCCTCGTCGGCGACGATGCCGTCGATGCAGCGGTCGGCCAGCAGCCGGGTCACGCTGGACAGCAACCGGATCGACTCGAGCAGGTTCCGCGCGACGACCGGCAGCATGACGTTCAGCTCGAACGTCCCGGTGGTGCCGGCGAACGCCACGGTGCTGTCGTTGCCGATCACCTGCGCCGCCACCATCAGCGTGGCCTCGGGCAGCACCGGGTTGACCTTGCCGGGCATGATCGACGACCCGGGCTGCAGGTCCGGCAGGTGGATCTCGGACAGGCCGGCGCGCGGGCCGGACCCCATCCACCGGATGTCGTTGCAGATCTTGACCAGCGCGACGGCCACGGTCCGCAGCTGCCCGGACGTCTCGACCAGCCGGTCGACCGAGCCCTGCGCCTCGAAGTGGTTGCGCGCCTCGGTGAAGGGCAGCCCGGTGACCTCGGCGAGCCGGTCGATGACCTTGGTCGTGAAGCCGGGCGGGGTGTTGATGCCGGTGCCGACGGCGGTGCCGCCCAGCGGCAGCTCGGCCAGCCGGGGCAGCGACGACCGCAGTCGTTCCACGCCGCCGCGGATCTGCGCGGCGTACCCGCCGAACTCCTGCCCGAGGGTGACCGGGGTGGCGTCCATCAGGTGCGTCCGGCCGGACTTGACGACGGCGGCCCACTGCTCGGCCTTGGCCTCCAGTGCGGACGCCAGGTGCTCCAGCGCCGGCACCAGCTCGCGGGTGACGCCCTCGGTCGCGGCGACGTGGATCGACGTCGGGAAGACGTCGTTCGAGGACTGCGACGCGTTGACCCGGTCGTTCGGGTGGACGGTGCGCCCCAGCGACCGGGTGGCCAGCGTGCCGATCACCTCGTTGGCGTTCATGTTCGAGCTGGTGCCCGATCCGGTCTGGAACACGTCGAGCGGGAAGTGCTCGTCCACCTCGCCGGCCGCGACCTGCTCGGCGGCGGCCTCGATGGCCGCAGCGACGTCCTGGTCCACGACGCCCAGCTCGGCGTTGACCCGGGCCGCCGCTCCCTTGATCAGCGCGAGGGCACGGATCTGGCTGCGCTCGAGACCGCGGCCGGAGACCGGGAAGTTCTCCCGGGCCCGCTGGGTCTGCGCCTGGTACAGCGCGTCGGCCGGTACCCGCACCTCGCCCATGGTGTCGTGCTCGATGCGGAAGCCGGCCTCCGCGCCACCGCCGCCGGCGGTCGCTGCGGGCGGTGCGTCGAGGGCGGTGGAGGGGCGTCGACCGGCCCCAGGGGCGAACTCGCCGTTGTGTTCTGCCATGCGGCAACGGTATCGGCGGCCCGGCGGGGCGATCCACCACGCCCGGCCCGATCTTCCTCACAGCGACGGCCCGGCCGCGCGGCGGGCGGTGCGGGTGTGCGGCCGGCGTGCTCGTCCGGCGGGTGGCGGTCGAGGGGTCGCGTGCGGTCGGTGGCCGCGGTTCTCCCGCGGCGGCCGGCGGGTGCGGCCGATGCCGCGTGGCACGATGGCGACGTGGCGGGACGGCGGAACAAGACGCTGCGCGACATGCTGCTGTCGATGGCCGTCATCCTGGTCGGCGTCTTCGTCATCGCGCTGTTCCAGGGCGGCGTCTCGTTCGCGCCGGGCGGCGTCAGCGGCGGTTCGGTGCCCAGCGCGGACATCGGCACCGGTTTCGCGAACGCCCAGGCCGTGGTGGGCTTCCCGGTCGTCGCGCCGCGGAACATCCCGTCCGGCTGGCAGGGCAACTCCTTCACCACCACGCCTCCCGGCGGCGCGGGTGCGGCGCCCGCCGCGGTCCGTGCCGGGTGGGTCACCCCGTCCGGTGCCTTCGTCACGCTGATCGAGTCCGCCGGGGCGCCCGACGCCGTGCAGCGGGCGGAGCTGGGCGTGGCCGGCTCCGCCACCGGCAGCATCGACGCCGGCGGCGCCACCTGGACGGTCGTCCCCGGCCGGCGGTCGGAGATGGCCTGGATCCGCACCACCGGCGGTCTGACCTACCTGATCACCGGCAGCGCCTCGGGCACCGACTTCACCACCGTCGCGGAGTCCGTCGCAGGCTAGGCGGATCCGCCCGGGTCGGGACGTGCCCGCGCAGCGCCGCCACCGTCCCGGCGACTCTGTCCCGGCCTGTCCCGGCGACTCGGCCGCCATGGCCGGTGCCGTCGCGCTGATCCGCGGGTCGGCCGGCTCGTCGCCCGGCGGTCGTCGCGGCTGTGGAGGGCGCCGGCCGTCCCTCAGCCGGGCGGACGCCCGCCGCGGGGCGGCACCGAGGACGTCCCGGGGCGGGAGGCGCCGAGTGCGCTGGACCCGGGCTCGGGCGCCAGCCGGAGCCGCTGCACCACCTCCGCCGCCTCCTGCGCCGGCCGCCGGCCGGCGATGTCGACGGTCAGCACCTGCTCGTCGGGTCCGGGCGGCTCGAGCGTGGACAGCTGGGAGTCCAGCAACGCCGCCGGCATGAAGTGGTTCACCCGGGCCGCCATCCGCGCGCCGATCATGTCCCGGGATCCGCGCAGGTACACGAACACCACGTCAGGGCCGCGCAGCACGTCCCGGTAGCTCCGCTTGAGGGCCGAGCAGGTGATGATCCCGGGCAGCCCGGCCATGGTGTGTTCCATGATCCAGGACGCCACCGTCTCCAGCCAGGGCCAGCGGTCCTGATCGGTCAGCGGCGTCCCGGCGGCCATCTTGGCGACGTTCTCGGGCGGGTGCAGGTCGTCACCCTCCTCGAGGTCCCACCCCAGCTGGCCGGCGAGCAGCGCGGCGACCGTCGACTTGCCGGACCCGGACACCCCCATCACCACCAGGACCGGCTGCTGGTGCCCCGGCTCGCGGCGCAGCCGGTCGGCCTCCGGGTCCGCGGCCGTTCCGCCGTCGGGTGGCTGCGTCACCGTCACAGCACCAGGCTCAGCAGGAGGACGCCGACCAGGCCGCAGACCGAGATGACGCACTCCATGACGGTCCAGGTCTTCAGGTTCTGCCCGACGGACAACCCCAGGTACTGCTTGACGAGCCAGAAGCCGGCGTCGTTGACGTGCGACAGGAACAGCGAACCGGCTCCGATCGCCAGCACCATGAGCGCCACGTGCGAGCTGGACAGGTCGGCGGCGACGGGCGCCAGGATGCCGGCGGCGGTCACCGTCGCGACGGTGGCGGACCCGGTGGCGATGCGGATCGCGACGGCCACCAGCCAGGCCAGGAACAGCACGGACAGCTTGCTGCCGGCGGCCGCGTCGGCGATGACGCTGCTGATCCCGGTGTCGACCAGGACCTGCTTCAGGCCGCCGCCGGCGCCGACGATGAAGATGATGCCGGCGATCGGCGGCAGCGAGTGCTCGAGCGTGGTGGCGATCCGGGCCCGGTCCATCCGCGCCGGCAGGCCCAGCAGCGCGATCCCGGCGAGCACCGCGATGGCCAGCGCCACGACGGGGGTGCCGAGGAAGTCGACGACGGACTTGACCGTGCCGGTCGACTTCGGTGCGACCACGTCCGCGACCGCCTTGGCCAGCATCAGCACCACCGGGAGCAGGATGCTGACCAGCGCGGCGAGGAAAGTGGGCCTGGGCCGGTCGGCGGCCGCGCCGCCCGCGGTGCCGGCTCGCGCCGGTGTGGCGCCGCCGCGGGCGGGCATGCCCCCGCCGGCGCCCCCGGGCCCGGTTCGCGGCCGGGTGGTGGCGGCGCTCGCCCGGGCTCCCGGCCGGGTGAGCGTGCGGGTGCCGCCGCCGCGCAGCTCGGCGTCACCGGAGCCGTCGCCCAGCTCGTGGCGCTCCTGCTCGGCCGACTCGGCCTGGAACAGCTCGGGGGCCGGGACGTCGACCCAGCGCGCGGCCAGCTTGCTGAACAGCGGGCCGGCGATGATCGCGGTGGGGACGGCGATCAGCACGCCCAACGCGAGCGTCAACCCCAGATTGGCGTTCAGCGCGGTGACGGCCGTCAGCGGCCCGGGGTGCGGCGGCACCAGCCCGTGCATGACCGACAGCCCGGCCAGGGTGGGGATGGCGACCCGCATCAACGGGATCGAGGCGCGGCGGGCGACCAGCACGACGACCGGGATCAGCAGGACCAGGCCGATCTCGAAGAACATCGGCAGACCGATGATCGCGCCGACCAGGGCCATGGTCCACGGCAGCGACCGGGGACCGGATCGGGAGACGAGCGTGTCGACGATGCGGTCCGCGCCGCCCGAGTCGGCCAGCAGCTTGCCGTACATGGCGCCCAGCCCGATCAGCACACCGACGCTGCCCAGCGTCGAGCCGAACCCGTTCCCGAAGCTCGTCACCGCGCCGGCCGCCGGCAGCCCGGCGCCGATGCCGATGCCCACCGCGCCGAGCGCCAGCGCGAGGAAGGGGTGCAGTTTCAGCCAGGTGATCAGCACGACGATGACCACGATGCCGACGACGGCCGCGATGATCAATTGGGCGGTGCTGCCGGACGGCTTCGGCTCGTCCGCCGCGAGCAGGACGGCGGTGGTCGCGATGTGCATGGGGTCCCCGATCCGCAGCAGAGCGACGGCCTCGTCGCTGACCGGCTGATTGTGGTCCCCGGCCCTGCGGGCTCTTCCGGCGCGGTCCCCACACCGGTCCTGAGCTGCCCCAGGTGGTGGGCGGGCCGCGGCTGCACGGCCCCCGACGGTGGTGGGCGAGCCGGCGGCCACCCCAATGGCGCCCCGCCGCGCCGACCCTCGGGCGGCGTCCGGAGTGGACGGGTCCGGCTCAGTCCTCGTCGGCGCGGGCCAGAGCCGCCTCGACGCGTTGCCGGGCACCGTCGAGGAAGCGGGTGCAGATGCGCGCCAGGTGCTCGCCGCGCTCCCACAGCGCCAGGGACTCGTCCAGCCCGAGCCCGCCCGCCTCCAGTCGCGCGACGACCTGGGCGAGCTCGTCCCGCGCGTGCTCGTAGGTCGCCGGGTCCGGTCCGGTGCCGGATCCGTCGGTGGCTGCAGCGCGGTTGCTCACGTCGTCCTCCTCGCCCTGCGGGCCGCCCGGGTCGGTGCAGCCGGTCCGCCGTCCGCCGTCCCGTCCACCGGATCGGGCTGCTCGGTCCCCAGGCTGCGGGCGGCCAGCGCTCCGTCGGCGACGCGGATCCGCAGCTGCGCTCCGGCCGGTGCCTCGTCCACCGACCGCAGCACAAGGTGGCCGACCTGCACGACGGCGTACCCCCGGGCCAGGGTCGCGGCCGGTCCGAGGGCAGTGAGCTGCGCCCGGCGGTGCGCGACGTCGCGATCGTCGCGGTCGATGCGGGCGGTGATCACCGCGCGGCCGCGGTCCCGCCAGCGGCCGATCTCGTCCGCCCGGCGCTCGACCGGCGCCAGCGGGTCGGCGAGCACCGTCGCCGCGGTCAGCCGGGACAGCCGGGCGGCCTCGCCGTCGACCCAGCCGGCCAGTGCCCGGCGGGCCCGGGTGCGCAGTCCGTCCACCGCCGCCGCCTCCGCCCGGGCGTCCGGGACCACCCGCTTGCCGGCGTCGGTGGGTGTGGAGCAGCGCACGTCGGCGACGTCGTCGACGATCGGGTGGTCCGGCTCGTGGCCGATCGCCGACACCACGGGCGTGCGGCAGGCCGAGACCGCCCGGCAGAGCGCCTCGTCGGAGAACGGCAGGAGGTCCTCGGTGCTGCCACCGCCACGGGCCAGCACGATGACCTCGACGTGCGGGTCGGCGTCCAGCCGCTGCAGCGCCGCGATCATCTGCGTCACCGCCGAGAGTCCCTGCACGGCCGGGTTCTCCACCCGGAACCGGACGGCGGGCCACCGGGCGCGGGCGTTGGCCAGCACGTCCGACTCGGCGGCGCTGGCCTTGCCGGTGACCAGCCCGACGGTGTGCGGCAGGAACGGCAGCCGGCGCTTGCGTTCCGGGGCGGTGAGGCCCTCGGCGGCGAGCAGCCGGCGCAGCCGCTCGAGCCGGGCGAGCAGCTCACCTAGGCCGACGGGATGCAGCTCGTCGGCGCGGAAGGACAGCGACCCGCGCGGTGCGTAGAACTCGAACCTGCCGTGCACCACGACCCGCGCGCCCTCGGTGGGCGGCACGGGCAGCGCCGCCAGGGTGCTGCGGGCGCAGGTGACCTGCAGGGAGATGTCGGCCGCCGCGTCGCGCAGCGTCAGGAACACCGTGGCCGCGGCCGAGGAACGGCCGAGCTGGGCGATCTGCCCCTCGATCCAGGCGGCCGGCGCCCGGTCGACGTACTGCGCCATCCGCTGGGCCAACGCCCGCACCGGCCAGGGGTTCTCCCGACTGGTGTCGGCCGCCGTGGCCGGGAAGGGTGCCGGGCGGCCGCCCGCGCTGGTCCCCGACGCGGCCGGCCCGCCGGCCGTCGCCGGTGGTGTCACGACGACCCGTGCTCCAGGGTGGTCAGCCGGTTCGACAGCAGGGTCAGGTAGGCGGCGCGGTTGGCGCCCTCCTCCTCCTCGCGGAGCAGCTGGCGCACCTGCGGCTCACCGAGCTGGTCGACGTGCGCCTTCAGCTCGGCGGTGGTGAGCAGCAGCGGGTCCTGGGCGACCAGCGGCCCGGCTCCGGGCGGTGCCGGCAGGTCCGCGGGTCCGGGCACGCCGGCAGCGGGTGGGACGGCGGCCGGCCCGTCGGGACCGCCGACCGTGATCGACGACGTGCCGGCGCCACCGGCACCGGAGTCCCGGGCGGCGGTCCCGCGTGGGCGTCGGGTCGCCCGGGCCGCGGTGCCGCTGCCGGGTGTGGTGCCGCTCGGTGGGCGGGTGGCGCGCGGGGTGCGGCTGCGGGTGCCGGCGGTGTGCGGCGTCTCGGCGGCGGCCCGGGCCCGGCGCGCCGCATCGGCAGATGCCGAACCCTGACCGCCGCTGCTGGCGGGCGTGTCGAACTCGTCGACGCCGGCCGGCTCGGTACCGGGCGTCGGGGTGCCGGCCTGCCGGCCGCGCGCGGCGGCCCGGGCCCGGGCTGCGGCCCCGGCTGCGGCGGCGGCCCGGGTCGCGCCGGTGCCGGTGGCGCCACCGGTCGCCGGTGCGTCCACGGCGGCTCCGATCGCCGAGGCGGCGGCCGCGATGTCGGCCGCGTCCGCGACGGGCGACTCGCCGCCGAGGCCGGCCCGCGCGCCGGCACCGGCCGTCGCAGTGCCGGCGCCCGCGGCTGTGCTCGGTGCGCCCGCGGCTGCGGCTGTGGCGGTGCCTGCGGCCGTCGCCCCGGTGCCGCCCGCCCCGGTCCCTGGTCCTGCTGCGGTGGACGGTGCACCGGCGCCGGTGTCCTGGTCCTCGTCGAACACGGCCCATGCCGGCGCGGTCTCCGGGCGACCGGTCAGGCCGGACAGCACCTCGTCGCCGCGGGTCGCGAGCTCGGCGACCTGCTGCCGGAAGCGGAGCGAGAGCCGGAAGGCCTGGCCCGCGGCGGACACCGCGAGCACCGGCAGATCCTGGGGGAGGGCGCGGAGCCGGTCCTTGGCCACGCCGGCCAGGCCGGCGGCCACACGGATCGGGGTCGGCAGTGTGAGGGCCATGACACCAGCCTGCCGTATCCGGAGGTGGTCCGGTGGCCGGGGGCCGTGCGGGACCGGGATCACCGGGACGGTGCGTCCCGCCCGCCTACCATGGAGGCATGACGGAACCTGGCGCATCCCGGCCCAAGCGGGTCCTGCTGGCCCGCCCGCGCGGGTACTGCGCCGGCGTCGATCGTGCCGTGGTGACCGTCGAGAAGGCGCTGGAGCAGTACGGGGCGCCGGTCTACGTCCGCAAGCAGATCGTCCACAACAAGCACGTGGTGGCGACGCTGCAGGCGAGGGGTGCGGTGTTCGTCGACGAGACCGACGAGGTGCCCGAGGGTGCCGTGGTGGTGTTCTCCGCCCACGGCGTCTCGCCGGCGGTGCACGAGCAGGCCCGGGCCCGGGACCTGCGGGTGATCGACGCGACGTGCCCGCTGGTCACCAAGGTGCACAAGGAGGCGGGCAGGTTCGCGGCGGACGGCTACGAGATCCTGCTGGTCGGCCACCGCGGTCACGAGGAGGTCGAGGGCACGCAGGGCGAGGCGCCCGATGCCATCCAGGTCGTCGACAGCGCCGCGGACGTCGACGCCGTGCAGGTCCGGGATCCGGAGCGGGTCGTCTGGTTGTCCCAGACCACCCTGTCGGTGGACGAGACGCTGACCACGGTGGACCTGCTGCGCAAGCGGTTCCCGCTGCTGACCTCGCCGCCGAGCGACGACATCTGCTACGCCACGCAGAACCGCCAGGAGGTCGTCAAGCAGATCGCCGGCGACTGCGACCTGGTGCTGGTCGTCGGCTCCCGGAACTCCTCCAACTCGGTACGGCTGGTCGAGGTGGCGCTGGACGCCGGTGCCCGTACCTCACACCTGGTGGACGACGCGGGGGAGATCGACCCGAGCTGGCTGGACGGCGTGTCCACCGTCGGCGTCACGTCGGGTGCATCGGTGCCGGAGGACCTGGTGCAGGGTGTCCTGGGCTGGCTGGCCGGCCGCGGCTTCGGCGACGTCGAGGAGTTCACCGCGGCGACCGAGACGCTGACCTTCTCGTTGCCCAAGGAGCTGCGGCGCGACCTGCGGCCGGCGCGGAGCTGACCCCGGCGCGGCGGTGACCCCAGCGATCGGCACGGAGCTGACCCCGGCGCGGAGCTGACCCCGGCGGCCGGCGCGGACCGGCCGGGCGGGTGCAACGGGCGAGGTCCTCCACGACCGGCGAGGCGCGCAACGGCTGGGCGCCGGTCCGTCCGGTGCTGCCTTCAGCACCGGAGCTCCTGGCCGCCGTGCGCGGCCCGGGCTGTGCAGCCTCAGGCTTGTGCGGTCCGGGGCTGGCGGCTCCGGCTTCTGGGTCGCGGATCAGGCGTGCGCGCGGCGTCCTGCGGCGGTGCGGTCGGCCGGGCGGCGCAGCGCCTGCGCGAGGATCCGGATGAGTCCGAGCACCAGCCCGACCGCCGTGCCGATGGCCATCGTGGGGAACGCCTGCACGACGGCGATCAGGGTCAGCGTGAGCCGGCCGGAGATCGTCAGCAGCGACACCACCAGGTCGACGACCAGCAGGACCAGGGGCGCCTGCACCATGGCCGTGAAGATCGACCCGCGCCGTACCGCCAGCGCGGCCGCCGCGATGCCCACGACGAGGCCGACGAGCATCCCGGCACCCAGGCGTCCGCTCACCGCCTGGTCGATCACCGCGCCGACCACCGTGGCGGCGACCGCGACCAGCACCGCCGCCCAGGACGGGATGCCGCGCACCGACGGCAGGACGCTGGCGTCCGCGGGGTCGGGTCGCCGGTCCGCCGACGGGGACGGGGGGCCGGGTCTCGCACTGCGCACCCGGTCACGGTAGCGGTCCGGGCGTGCCGAACCCGTGAGTCGCGGGCGGTGGGTCAGGGTGGGCGGCTCCGCCGGGACCCGAGCGCTGCCCATGCCGTGGTGGCTCCGTCCCGCCGCCCGCGCCGGCAAGCCGGGCATCGTCCGTGCCGGTCGCGGCCCCTCGCTGCCCGACGCGCCGTCCGGCCCGAGCGGGGTGGGTACCGACCGCTGCGCGCCCGTACCGTTCGTCCCACTCGGCGGCCGCGTCGAGCGGTGGAACCGGCGCGGAACGGAGGACGTCCGGGGGCGGCTCCCCGCGGTCCCGACCCCGCCTCCCCGTCCCCGACCGGAGGGTCGTCCCGGCCCCGGCCCCGGCCCCGGCCCCGGCCCCGGCCCCGGCCCCGGCCCCGGCCCCGGCCCTGGCCCCCCGGTGCTCGTCACCGTCACCGTCGAGCTCGTCACCGCCGGGGACCGCCTCGTCCGGTACCGCACGGGGGCGCTCCGCTTCGCCGGGGTCCGGGGCGTCCCGCCGCCACCGGTCGACGTCCGGATCCCGCACCGTGCTGGCGAGCGGGTCGAGGGGCGGCAGCGGGTCGCCGCCGGCTCCCAGGTCCGACAGCCGCCGGGCCGTCACCATCACCCGGCTCTGCACGGAGCCCATCGCGGCGTTGTAGGCCTGCACCGCGCGGTCCAGCGACCGTCCCAGCGCGGTCAGGTGCCCGCCGACCGTGGCGAGGCGGCGATGCAGGTCGCGGCCGAGCAGCAGGATCTCCTCCGCCGACTCCGCCAGCCGCTCCTGGCGCCACCCGAACGCGACCGTCCGGAGCAGGGCGATCAACGTCGTCGGCGTCGCGATGACCACCCGCTGCTCGAAGGCGTGCTCGGCCAGCCCGGGGTCCGCCTGCAACGCCGCGTCGAGCAGGGCCTCGCCGGGGACGAACAGCACGACGAACTCCGGCGCCGGCGAGAACGCCTCCCAGTAGGCCTTGGCGGCCAGCGCGTCGACGTGCGCGCGGAGCGCGCGGGCGTGCGCCTGCAGTCGTGCCCGTTCTACGCCCGGCGGGCCGGCCGACCCCTGCTGCAGGGCGAGCCACGCCTCCAACGGCACCTTGGCGTCCACCGGGATGCTGCGCCCGCCGGCCAGCCGCACGACCAGGTCCGGTCGGACCCCGCCGCCGAGCGCGTCCGCACCGCGGACCTGGCGGTCGAAGTCGCAGTGCTCGACCATGCCGGCCAGCTCGACGATGCGCTGCAGCTGCAGCTCCCCCCACCGCCCCCGCACCGACGGCGAGCGGAGCGCCCCGGCCAGCGCTCCGGCCTGCCGGCCCACCTCCGCGGACACCTGCTGCAGCGACGCCACCTGCTGCGACAGTCCGGCGTACGCGCCGGCGCGGCTGCGTTCGACCTCCCGCAGCTGCTGCTCCACCCGGTCCAGGGCCGAGGCGGCCGGAGCGAGCAGGGCCGCCACCTCGGCCCCGGTGGCCGCGGGACGGGAGCCGGCCCGCCGGCGCATCGCGCCCAGGACCAGGCCCAGTGCCAGCCCGACGGCCAGCCCGACGGCCAGCAGCAGGGCCCCGACGAACAGCTGGGCAGTGGTCACGGGCAGAGCATGGCCGAGGGCACCGACAGTCCCCGTCGTGGCGCGGTCGGGGCCCCGGCGCGGGTGGTCCCGTCGGACGTGCCCGGCAGGTCGGCGGGGGCGCCGCGCCGTCGGCGGGTGACCGGCGTCCCACATGATGAGCAGCCTTCCCAGTAGGTGGTACGTCGCCGCGGGCGCTAGGCTGACCCGCATGTCTGCACGGGTGCCGTTGGTGGGCCGCCGCGAGGTCGACCTCGTGCGCGTCGCCAGCGCCGTGTGTTGCGCCGGCCGCTGACGCCCGCCACCGCCCGCCCGGGTGGTGCCGCGCCCCCTGGCACGGTCCCGTTCGACGTTCGTGCCCCGGGGTGCCCCATCGACACCCGAGGATGCCCGTGCCTGCTGTCCCGACCCACCCTTCCGTGCGTGCTGCTGCCGGCGCTGCGGCCGAGGTCGCCGCTCCGGCGACCGGTGCGGCGGCGGCGTCGTCCGCCGCTCCGCAGGGCCGCCCGCAGCGGCGCCCGCAGGCGGCCCGCGGCCAGGGGCAGTGGGCGCTCGGCCACCGGGAGCCGCTGAACCCCAACGAGCGGATGAAGCGGGACGACGACGGCCTGCACTGCCGGGCGCGCATCGAGAACGTCTACCGTCACACCGGGTTCGACGGGATCGACCCCGGTGACCTGCGGGGGCGGTTCCGCTGGTGGGGCCTGTACACCCAGCGGGCACCGGGCATCGACGGCGGCCGCACCGCCGTCCTCGAGCCGGAGGAGCTCGAGGACAAGTTCTTCATGCTCCGCGTCCGGCTGGACGGCGGCCTGCTGACCACCGACGCGCTGCGCGCCATCGGCACCGTGTCCACCCGCTACGGCCGCGACACCGCCGACCTGACCGACCGGCAGAACGTGCAGCTGCACTGGGTGCGGATCGAGGACGTGCCCGACATCTGGCAGGAGCTGGAGGCGGTGGGCCTCAGCACCGCCGAGGCGTGCGGCGACACCCCGCGGGTCATCCTCGGCTCGCCCCTGGCGGGCATCGCCGAGGACGAGATCCTCGACGGCACACCGGCCATCGAGGAGATCCAGCGGCGCTACATCGGCAGCGAGGAGTTCTCCAACCTGCCGCGCAAGTTCAAGACCTCGATCTCCGGTTCGCCTCGGCAGGACGTCGCCCACGAGATCGCCGACGTGGCG
Organism: Nakamurella endophytica; assembly: GCF_014646215.1. GTDB lineage: Bacteria > Actinomycetota > Actinomycetes > Mycobacteriales > Nakamurellaceae > Nakamurella > Nakamurella endophytica. The sequence goes on along the minus strand of NZ_BMNA01000001.1, from coordinate 336,689 downwards.
TTCGTCGGCGTCGTGCATCCGGAACTCGGCCCGGGTTTCGACGTCTGGGTCGGCGGCGGGCTGTCCACCAACCCGATGCTCGGCCAGCGGCTGGGCGTGTTCTCGACCCTCGACGAGGTGCCGGACATCTGGGCCGGCGTGGTGTCGATCTTCCGGGACTTCGGCTACCGGCGGCTGCGCAACCGGGCCCGGCTCAAGTTCCTGGTGGCCGACTGGGGTATCGCCCGCTTCCGCGAGGTGCTCGAGACCCGGTACCTGGGACGGGCCCTCACCGACGGCCCCGCCCCGCCCGTCCCGGACGGCCCCCGGGACCACGTCGGCGTGCACCGGCAGCGCGACGGCCGCTTCTACGTCGGCGTGACGCCGACCGTCGGCCGGGTCAGCGGAACCCTGCTGACGGCACTGGCCGACCTGGCCGAGGCGCACGGGTCCAAGCGCGTGCGCACCACCACCGATCAGGGGCTGGTCGTCCTGGACATCGCGGCCGACCGAGTCGATTCGCTCGTCGAGGGGCTGGAGGCCCTCGGCCTGCACACCCGGCCGTCCACCTTCCGGCGGAACATGATGGCGTGCACGGGCATCGAGTTCTGCAAGCTGGCGATCGTCGAGACCAAGGCGCGCGGCATGGCGCTGGTCGACGAGCTCGAGCGGCGCATCGGCGACCTGGACGTGCCGCTCACCATCAACATCAACGGCTGCCCCAACGCCTGCGCACGCACGCAGATCGCCGACATCGGGCTCAAGGGCATGATCGTCACCGACACCGCGGGGCGGCAGGTGGACGGCTTCCAGGTGCACCTGGGCGGAGGCCTCGGCCTGGACGCGGGTTTCGGCCGGAAGGTGCGGGGCCACAAGGTCACCGGCGACGAGCTCGCGGACTACGTGGAGCGCGTCGTGCGCAGCTTCCAGTCCTCCCGGGAGCCGGGGGAGCGGTTCGCCCAGTGGGTCGCCCGGTCCGACGAGGAGGCGCTGCGGTGATGACCGAGAACCGCGCTCCCGCCCAGTACTGCCCGTACTGCGGCGAGACGAACCTGTGGCCGCACGAGGACTCGCACGGTGCCTGGCGGTGCGGTGACTGCTACCGCGTCTTCGCGGTGCGGTTCATCGGCGTGGCCGGCCGCGGCGGCGATCCCGTCGGCGTCCCGGCGGCGGGCTCCACCGGACCGGACGTGTCGGCGTGATCGGCACGGTGCGCAGCCCGGCCGAGCTCCGCGGGCTCGCGGAGGCCGCGGCGGTCCGGCTGGAAGGGGCCCCGGCCGAGGAGATCCTGCGGTGGGCGGCCGACGAGTTCGGCGCGGGGCTGGCCGTGTCGGCGTCCATGCAGGACACCGTGCTGGCGCACCTGGCATCCCGGGTGGTGCCGGGCCTCGACGTGCTGTTCCTGGACACCGGCTACCACTTCGTCGAGACCCTCGGCACGGCCGATGCCGTGGAGGCGGTGTACCCGGTGCGCCTGCGCCGGCTGCTGCCGCTGCAGACCGTCGCCGAGCAGGACGCCCGCTACGGCAGCGCCCTGTACGCCCGGGATCCTGACCTGTGCTGCGCGCTGCGCAAGGTGGCGCCGATGAACCGGGCCCTGGAGGACTACGAGGCGTGGGCCACCGGACTGCGGCGGGCCGAGTCGGCGTCCAGGGCCGCGACGCCCGTCGTCGCGTTCGACGAACGCCGGCAGCGGGTCAAGATCGCGCCGCTGGCGGCGTGGACCGACGACGACGTGGACCGGTACATCTCGGCACACGGCGTGCTGGTCAACCCCTTGCTGTCCGCGGAGTACCCGTCGATCGGCTGCGAACCGTGCACGCGTGCGGTGCGGCCCGGTGACGACCCACGCTCCGGCCGGTGGGCCGGTCGGGCCAAGACCGAGTGCGGGCTGCACACGTGACCGCCGCCGCTGCCACCCGTCCCGGGACGGAGGCCACCACGGGCGCGCGACGCGGGGTGACGCTCTGGCTGTCCGGCCTGCCCAGCGCCGGCAAGACGACCCTCGCCCTGGCGGTGGCCGACGAGCTGCGCCGACGGGGCACCGACGTCGAGGTGCTCGACGGCGACGAGGTGCGCACGCACCTGTCCGCCGGACTCGGGTTCAGCCGCGCCGACCGCGACACCCACGTCGACCGCATCGGTTTCGTGGCCGAGCTGCTCGCCCGGCACGGGGTCACGGTGCTGGTCCCGGTCATCGCCCCGTACGAGCGGGCCAGGGAGCTGGTCCGCCGGCACCACGCGGAGCACGGCACCCGCATGCTCCTGGTGCACCTGTCCACCTCGTTCGAGGTCTGCGCCGGGCGCGACGTGAAGGGACTGTACGCCAAGGCGCTCCGCGGCGAGATCCGGTCGATGACCGGGGTGGACGACCCGTACGAGGTGCCGCCGACGCCGGACCTGCGACTGGACACCGGCCGGCTGTCCCTGGACCAGTCGGTCGCCGCACTGCTGGACCTGGTGGCCGGGGACGCCGACGGGGCTGCCGCCGCAGCGCCCGCCGGCACCGTGGCGCACCCACCGGCCCACACCTCCGCGGACGGAGAACCCTCGTGACGACCGCCACCACAGCGCCGGCCACCACACCACCCACCACCACGGCGTCCGCCACCACGCCGTCCGCGACCACGCCGTCCGTCAGCACGCCGCCCGCCAGCACGCCGACGGCCCGGACCGCCGGTGGCCGTCGGCGCGGCCACCTGCACGACCTCGAGTCCGAGGCGGTGCACATCCTGCGCGAGGTCGCCGGCCAGTTCGACCGGCCGGTCGTGCTGTTCTCCGGCGGCAAGGACTCCGTCGTCGTGCTGCACCTGGCGCGCAAGGCCTTCCACCCGGCGCCGGTCCCGTTCGTGCTGCTGCACGTGGACACCGGCCACAACTTCCCGGAGGTCCTCGAGTTCCGGGACCGCGCCGTGCAGCGCGCCGGCGCGCGGCTGATCGTGGCCGCGGTGCAGGACTGGATCGACGACGGCCGGCTCGCCGAACGACCGGACGGCACCCGCAACCCGCTGCAGACCGTGCCGCTGGTCGACACCATCGTCGAGCAGCGCTTCGACGCGGTGATCGGCGGCGCCCGGCGGGACGAGGAGAAGGCCAGGGCCAAGGAGCGGATCTTCTCGCTGCGGGACGCCTTCGGGGGCTGGGATCCACGCCGCCAGCGACCGGAGCTGTGGGACCTGTACAACGGCCGCCACGCGCCCGGCGAGCACGTGCGCGTCTTCCCGCTGTCCAACTGGACCGAGCTGGACGTCTGGTCCTACATCCGCGCCGAGGGCATCGAGCTGCCCGAGATCTACTACGCCCACGAGCGTCCGGTGTTCCGCCGGGACGGCATGTGGCTCACCCCGGGCGACTGGGGCGGACCCCGGCCGGGCGAGACGGTGGAGCGTCGCAGCGTCCGCTACCGGACCGTCGGCGACATGTCCTGCACTGGCGCCGTCGAGTCCGCCGCGGCCGACGTCGCCGCGGTGATCGAGGAGATCCGGGCCACCCGGATCACCGAGCGCGGGGCGACCCGGGCGGACGACCGGCTCACCGAGGCGGCCATGGAGGACCGGAAGCGGGAGGGGTACTTCTAGTGGCAGCCACCACGACCCGGGACGCGGCAGCAGGCCCGGACACGGCGACCGACACCACGACGGACGTCCTCGGTGTCGCCGACGGGATGTCGTCGCTCGACGCCGCGCAGTTCGCCGCGCACGCCGCCGACGGCGGTGCGGATATCGATGGCGATCCCGGCTCGGCCGAGGAGCGGCACGGGTTGCTCCGGTTCGCCACCGCCGGCTCCGTCGACGACGGCAAGTCCACCCTCGTCGGGCGGTTGCTGCACGACTCGAAGTCCGTGCTGGCCGACCAGCTGGACGCCGTGGAGCGCACGTCGCAGGCCCGCGGGCTGGCGACCGCCGATCTGTCCCTGCTCGTCGACGGGCTGCGGGCGGAACGCGAACAGGGCATCACCATCGACGTCGCGTACCGCTACTTCGCCACCCCCCGGCGCAGCTTCATCCTCGCCGACACTCCCGGCCACGAGCAGTACACCCGCAACACGGTGACCGGTGCGTCCACCGCCGACCTGGTGGTCATCCTGGTCGACGCCCGGACCGGCGTCGTGTCGCAGACCCGGCGGCACGCGGCGGTGGCCGCGCTCGTCGGGGTGCCGCACCTGCTGCTGGCGGTCAACAAGATCGACCTCGTCGACTTCGACGAGGACGTGTTCGACCGCATCGCCGCCGAGTTCGACGTCTACTGCCGGGAACTCGGGATCGGCGAGGTGACCGCCATCCCGATCTCCGCGCTGCACGGGGACAACGTGGTGACCCGGTCCGAGCGGATCCGCTGGTACACCGGACCCAGCGTCCTCGAGCACCTGGAGACCGTGTCCCTGGACGGCGATCCCGCCGCCGAGGACGCCGGCGGCCCGGCCGGCGCGCAGCCTGCGGCCGACCCGGCCGGGCTGCGGTTCCCGGTGCAGTACGTCATCCGGCCGCGGACGGCGGACCTGCCGGACTACCGCGGCTACGCCGGGCGGATCGCCGCAGGCACCGTCCGCGCCGGCGACCGGGTGGTCGTGCTGCCGTCCGGCCGGGACACCAAGGTGACCGGGATCGACACGGCCGACGGTTCGCTGCCGGAGGCCGGCGCCGGGGACTCGGTGGTGCTGCTGCTGGCCGACGACGTCGACATCGCCCGCGGCGACCTGATCGCCGGCGTCCACGACGCGCCGCCGCCGGTCACCGAGTTCACCGCGACCGTCGCCCACCTGGCCGACAAGCCGCTGCGACCGGGGCTGCGGGCCCTGCTCCGCTACGGCACCACGGCCGCACCGGTCCTGGTCTCGGCCATCGAGCACCGGTTGGACATCGACACCCTGGCCACCGACGCCGCCGCGGACGCCCTGCGACTCAACGACATCGGCCAGGTCCGGTTCCGACTGGCCGCGCCGTTGCCCGTCGAGGACTTCCGTCCCGGCGGAACCGTCGGGGCGCTGCTGGTCGTCGATCCGTCGGACGGGACGACCCTGGCCGCCGGGATGGCCGGCGACCGCCGCTCGGCGTTGCGGCCGCGGCCCGGCGGCGTGGTGCAGAAGGACGGCACGGTCACGGTGACGCCGGTCGTCGTCCCCGCCGCGCGGGACGAGGACCGATGTCCCGGCGACCGCCCGGCCGCCGAACGCGCGGCCGGGCCCGCGAACCACCGCGGTCCCCTCACCGACCCCGACACCCTGTCCACCCCCGGTCCCTGACCCCCGTCGAGCCCCGCTCCGGAAAGGCCCCGTCATGCTCGCAGCACCATCCCGCCGTCCCTCCCGGCACCGCCGGAGCACAAACCGGCTCGCCGCGGTCGCCACCGCCGCGGCCGCCGCGGTGCTGCTGGCCGGCTGCGGCTCCGGTTCGTCCTCTGCCGGCTCCAGCAGCGCGGCACCCGCCGCTTCCGGTGCCGCCGGCGGCACTGCGGCCGCCACCCTGCGGCTGGGGTACTTCGCCAACGTCACCCACGCCGCGGCCGTGCTCGGTGTCGCGGACGGGGGCTTCCAGAAGGCGCTGGGCAGCACCAAGCTCGAGACGCAGGTCTTCAACGCCGGTCCCGCGGCGATCGAGGCGCTCAACGCGGGAGCCATCGACGCCGCCTTCCTCGGCCCCAGCCCGGCGATCAACGCCTACGCCAAGTCCAAGGGCGAGTCGCTGCGGATCGTCGCCGGAGCCACCGACAACGGGGCCTCGCTCGTCGTCAAGCCGTCGATCACCTCGGCCGGCCAGCTCAAGGGCACCACCATCGCCACACCGCAGCTGGGCGGGACGCAGGACGTCGCGCTGCGGACGTACCTGGCGCAGAACGGGCTGAAGACCCAGACCACCGGCGGCAGCGACGTCGACGTGGTGAACCAGGACAACTCGCAGACCCTGGACCTGTTCCGGTCCGGCCAGGTCGACGGCGGCTGGCTGCCCGAGCCGTGGGCGTCCCGCCTGGTGATCGACGCGGGCGCCAAGGTCCTCGTCGACGAGGCCACCCTGTGGCCCCAGAAGCGGTTCCCCACCACGATCGTCGTCGTCGCCAAGGGGTACCTGGACGCGCATCCGGACACCGTCCAGGCGCTGCTGACCGGCGAGGTGGCCGAGGCGGGCGTCATCGCCCAGGACCCGACCGCGGCGCAGGCGAAGATCAACGACGCGATCGGCCAGCTGACCGGCAAGAAGCTGTCGGACGCGGTGATGGCCGCGTCCTTCAAGAACATCCAGGTGACGGTGGATCCGATGGCCTCCACGTACCAGGCGTCCGGCGAGCACGCGGTCACCGCCGGTCTGCTCAAGACCGCGCCGGACATCCAGGGGATCTTCGACCTCCGGTTGCTCAACAAGGTTCTCGCCGCGGCCGGCAAGCCCGCCGTCTCCGCGGCCTCGCTGGGACAGGAGTAGCCGTGACCGTCACGCTGCAGGACGACTCGGCCGCCGCGCCGTCTCCGGACGACGACCCGCGCGTCGTCCCACCGCTGCCGGTCCGACCGCTTGGTGCCGCCGGGGTGCAGATCGACGGCGTCAGCAAGGTGTTCCGCGGTCCCGGCGGCAGCACCGTGCACGCCCTGGATTCGATCGATCTCACCGTGGCACCCGGGGAGTTCGTCTGCCTGCTCGGTGCGTCCGGCTGCGGCAAGAGCACGCTGCTCAACCTCGTCGCGGGGCTCGACCGGCCGACCTCCGGCACCGTCCGGGTGTCCGGCCGCCCCGCGCTGATGTTCCAGGAGGCCGCGCTGTTCCCGTGGCTGACGGCCGGCGGCAACATCTCGCTGGCACTCAAGCGGGCCGGCGTCGCCCGCCGGGACCGGCCGGCCCGGGTGGCGGAACTGCTCGCGCTGGTGCGGCTCTCGGGCACGGCGGACCGGCGGGTGCACGAGCTGTCCGGCGGCCAGCGGCAGCGCGTCGCACTGGCCCGGGCACTCGCCCAGGGCGGTCAGGTCCTCCTGATGGACGAGCCGTTCGCGGCGTTGGATGCGATCACCCGCGACGTCCTGCACGACGAGCTGACCCGCGTCTGGAAGGACACCGGCCGCAGCGTCGTCTTCGTCACGCACAACGTGCGCGAGGCGGTGCGGCTGGGTCAGCGGGTGGTGCTGCTGTCGTCGCGGCCGGGGCGGGTCGTGGGGGAGTGGCCGGTCCGGATCCAGGGCCCGCGCACGATCGAGCACACGGAGGTGTCGGCGCTGGCCGCGCAGATCACCGTCCGCTTGCGGGAGGAGATCGCCAGCCATGCCGAGGCCTGAGGACCTCCGGCCGGTCGACACCGCCGGACCGGTCGGCACGGCGGGGTACCGGCCGGCCGGGCCTGTCCTGGTCGCGGCGGGCCCGGCCGAGCGGGTCGAGCGCGAGGACACCGCCGCCGTCGGCGCGGGTCTGGACGCGCTGGAACGCACGACGGACACCCGGCCGCCGGCCTGGCGACGGTTCCTGTCCGGTGCCTACCCGCCGGTCATCGCCCTGGTGGTGCTGCTGGGCCTCTGGCAGGTCGCCTACACGCAGCGGTGGAAGCCGGAGTATGTGCTGCCGTCACCGGCGAGCGTGTGGGACACGTTCGCCGGCATGGTGTCCGACGGGTCGGCGTTCTCGGTGATCTGGACGAGCGTCAGCCGCGGGCTGGTCGGCTTCGCGGCCTCCATCGTCCTGGGCACGGTGGTCGGGCTGCTGCTGTTCCGGTTCCGGTGGCTGCGGGCGTCCGTCGGCCCGCTGCTCACCGGACTGCAGTCCCTGCCGTCGGTCTCGTGGGTGCCGATGGCGGTGCTGTGGTTCGGGTTGACCGACGGTGCCATCTACGCCGTCGTGCTGCTGGGAGCCGTGCCGTCCATCGCCAACGGGTTGATCTCCGGCATGGACCAGGTGCCGCCGCTGCTCACCCGGGTGGGACGGGTGCTGGGCCTGGGGCCGGTGGGCCTGATGAAGGACGTCCTGGTGCCTGCCGCGCTCCCCGGCTACCTGGCGGGACTCCGCCAGGGCTGGGCGTTCTCGTGGCGTTCGTTGATGGCGGCGGAACTGATCGCCACCTCGAGCAAGCTGGGGCTGGGTCTCGGGCAGCTGATGGACCAGGGTCGCTCGCTCGGCGACCCGCCGACCATGTACACCGCGCTGGTGTTGATCTTCCTGGTCGGCATCGGCATCGAGCTGCTGTTCTTCCGACCGGTGGAGCGCCACATCCTGCGGGTGCGTGGGCTCGCGCCCGCGACGTGACGGGCGACGTGACGGGCGACCTGACGGGCGCCGGGGCGGTTCGCGAGGCGACCGCGGAAGGGACCGGCACGGCCGGACCTCCGCTGCCGTTGATCGGTCTGGCGCACGGCAGCCGCGATCCGCGCGCCGGTGCCGCGATCGCGGCGCTGCTGCGCGCCGTCGCCGACGCCCGTCCCGGCCTGCAGGCCGAGCCGGCGTTCCTCGACCTCACCGACCCGGACCTGGGCACGGCGGTCCGGGCGCTGGACGCCGATCGCGCCGTGGTCGTCCCGCTGCTGTTCTCGTCGGCGTTCCACGCCCGGGTCGACGCGCCGGAGGCGGTGGAGCGGGCCGAGCGGGAGACCGGGACCTGCCTGGTCCGGGCGGACATCCTCGGGCTGGGCGCGCCGGTCCTGCGGGCACTGCGGCGCGCCGCCGAACGAGCCGGCATCGGTGACGAGGTGCCCGTCCTGCTGCTGGCCGTCGGCTCGTCCGTCCCGGCCGCCAACGCGGCGGTGCAGGCGCTCGCCGAGCAGTGGTCCACACACCGGCCGGCGCCGGTGCGGGCGGTGTTCGCCACGTCGGAGCCGCGGGCGGTACCCGCGCTGGAGCAGGCCCGCGGTCAGGGGCCGGTGGCCGTGGTGCCGTTGTTCCTCGCGCCCGGCCTGCTGCTCGACCAGGTCCGCGACCACCCGGCCGCCGCCGGCGTTCCGTTCGCCGAGCCGCTCGGGACCCTGCTGGCCGGACTGGTTCTCGAGCGCTACGACGCGGCGCTGCCGGAGAACAGGGCCGCCTCGCGCTGATCGCCGGACTCGTGGTCGAGCAGCCACCGCTTGACCGGCAGGCCCCACCGGAATCCGCCGAGAGTGCCGTCGGTGCGCAGGATCCGATGGCACGGGACGAACAGCGCCGCCGCGTTCCGGGCGCAGGCCGAAGCCGCGGCCCGGACCGCCGCCGGCCGCCCGGTCAGCACGGCGAACGCGGCGTAGCTCAGCGGGGCTCCGGCCGGCACCGTGCGCAGGACCGCCAGCGCGTGGTCCAGGTACGGACCGGCGGCCTGCCGGACCGGGACCCGGTCGACCGCGGCCAGATCGCCGTCGTGGTAGGCGAGCACCGCGTCGGTGACCCCGTCGATCCGGGAGGCCTGCTGCCACCGCAGCGGCCGGACCCGCGCGGTGATCAACGGCAGCAGCGTCGCCACGTCGCCGGTCCAGCCGGCGGCCAGCACGGTGGCCGGTCCTCTGCCGCCGACGTCCGCGACGACGGTGAACGGCCCTGCCGGCGTCCGCACGGTGGCGACCGCGGCATCGGCGACCGCCGGCACGGCCGCGGGAACGGGACGGGCCGGCCGCGGCGGCGCCGCGGTCGCCGGTGCGGCGCTGTTCCCGCCGATCGGACCGCTGGGCGCCCCGGGGGCGGTGGTCGTGGTGGTGCTGTCAGCTGGCACGGGGCACATCCCTTCGTCGGCGGGTGGCCGCCATCGCGGCCGCCGCGCGCCACAGGTGGGCGCCGGCATAGGAGCGGAACGGCCGCCAGGCGGCGGCTCGGACGGCGAGCGCGGCGTCGTCCGGCGGAAGACCGAGGGCGGCGGCGCCCTGCCGCAGGCCGACGTCGCCGGGCAGCAGCACATCGGGGTCGCCGAGCACGCGCATGGTGACGTACCCGGCCGTCCACGGGCCGATGCCCGGACGGGCGGCGAGCTGTGCGGTGAGGTCGCCCGGGCGCCGGCCGGCGTCGAGGACCAGGTCCCCGGCCGCCTCGTCCTGCGCGGCCCGGATCACCGCCAGCGCGCGGCGCTGCGGACCGGGGATGTCGGCCGGCTCCAGCGCCGCCAGCTCGTCCGGGCCCGGGAACGCGTGGGTGAGGGCCGGTCCGGCGGCCTGCGCCAGCTCCGGCGGCAGCGGGGTCCCGGCGTGCCGGGCCAGCCGACCCAGTGCCGTGCGGGCCGCGGTGACGGACACCTGCTGCCCCAGCAACGCCCGGACCAGCATCTCCGGACCGTCGACCGCCCCGGGCACCCGCAGACCGGGCCGCTGCGCAACGGACGCGGCGAGCGCCGGGTCGGCGGACAGGGCGGCGTCCACGTGCACCGGGTCGGCGTCCAGGTCCAGCAGCCGCCGGCACCGGTCCACCGCGGGCACCAGGTCCGAGAGGTGCTGCAGCGTCAGGGACGCCAGCACCGGCTGGCCGGCGGACACCGGCAGGTCGAGCCGCGCGACGCCCAGCCCGTGCGGGAGCCGCAGGACTCTCCGGTAGGTCGGACCGTCGACGTGCTCCACCCCGGGCACCGCCCGGGCGGCCAGGAAGTCCAGCAGCGGCGCGGCGGCGAAGGGCCATCGCACCGGCAGCCGGAGGCTGAGGGTGCCCGCCGGTGCCGGAGCGCCGGCCGCGGCCCGGCGTTGCGCCCGCAACCGGCCGGGCTCGACGGCGAAGACCTCGCGGACCGTGTCGTTGAACTGCCGGACGCTGGCGAACCCGGCCGCGAACGCCACGTCCGCCATCGGCATCGCTGTCGTGGTCAGCAGCACCCGCGCGGTGTGCGCGCGACGGGCTCGGGCCAGGGCCAGCGGTGACGCGCCGACCTCCGCGGCCAGCAGCCTCCCGAGGTGTCGCGGTGTGTACCCGACCCTGGCCGCCAGACCCGGAATTCCCTCCCGGTCCACCACGCCGTCCGCGATGAGTCGCATGGCCGCGCCGACGGTGTCGGCGCGCAGGTTCCACTCCGGCGATCCCGGCGCGGCGTCGGGCAGGCAGCGCCGGCAGGCCCGGTAGCCCGCGGCCTGGGCGGCGGCGGGCGTCGGGAAGAAGTCGACGTTGCGGCGCAACGGGGTTCGGGCCGGGCAGGCGGGACGGCAGTAGATCCGGGTGGTGCGGACCGCGGTGACGAACTGGCCGTCGAACCGGGCGTCCCGCGTCTGCACGGCGCGGTAGGCGGCTTCCGGATCGGGAATCACGACGACCACCCTGCCAGCACCGCCACTCCCGTGCTGGCGGGAATCGGACATGGCAGCCGGGCGTGCGATGCTGCCCGGATGGATCCGACGGGGGAGACCGCCGCGCAGGGGGACCGGACGACCGCTGCAGCCGGCCCGCCCCCGACCCGGTGGGAACTCGAGTACACCGGCAGCCGCTGGCAGGACTACGCCGACCGCTTCGCCCGGCTGCACGCCGAAGGCGCCGACCTCGACGGCGAGGCGCGCTTCCTCGACGCGCTCGTCGGCCGCGGAGCGGCCGTGCTCGACGGCGGGTGCGGCACCGGCCGCGTCGCCGCAGGCCTGCACCGCCGCGGGCACCGCGTGGTGGGCGTCGACCGGGACCGTGGGCTCGTCGACATCGCCCGCGCGCGGTATCCCGAGGTCACCTACCTGGCCACCGACCTGCTGGCGCTGTCGCCGCGGCTGCTGCGGGACGCCGGGGTGTCCGAGCGGTTCGACCTGGTGGCCCTGCCCGGCAACGTCTCGGTCTTCCTGGCGCCGGGCAGCGAGGGCGACGTGTTCCGGCGGCTCGCATCGCTGCTGGTGCCGGGCGGCCGGCTGGTGACCGGCTTCGCCACGGACCGGACGTACGACGTCGCCTGCTTCGACCGCGACACCGCCGCGGCCGGGCTGGTGGCCGAGCACCGCTTCGCGACCTGGCAGCTCGACCCGTGGACCGGGAGCGACCCCTGGTGCGTCAGCGTGCTGCGCCGACCGGCGTCCTGACCGTGCCGACCGGGCGGGTCCCGGCTCCCGCCGGCCCGCGGCGGGGCGCCGGCGCCGGTCCGGTCGCGCGGAGCCGTTCCTGCGCGACCGGCGGGGCGGCCGCGCAGGGCACCTAGACTGGTTCCCCGTGAGTCTGACCCTCGGCATCGTCGGCCTGCCCAACGTCGGCAAGTCCACCCTGTTCAACGCGCTGACCCGGTCCGAGGTGCTCGCCGCCAACTACCCGTTCGCGACGATCGAGCCCAACGTCGGCGTGGTCCCGCTGCCCGATCCGCGTCTGGACCGGCTCGCCGAGTTGTTCCACTCGGCCAGGACCGTGCCTGCGACGGTGTCCTTCGTCGACATCGCGGGGATCGTCAAGGGCGCCAGCGAGGGGGCCGGCCTGGGCAACAAGTTCCTGGCCAACATCCGCGAGGCCGACGCGATCTGCCAGGTCGTGCGGGTGTTCGCCGACGACGACGTGGTGCACGTGGACGGCCGGATCGACCCGCTCTCCGACGTCGAGACCATCAACACCGAACTGATCCTCGCAGACCTCCAAACGCTGGAGCGCGCTCTTCCGCGGCTGGAGAAGGAGGCGCGGAACGCCAAGGACCGCAAGCCGGTGCTGGAGGCGGCGCAGGCCGCGCGCGACCTGCTCGACGCCGGGCACACCCTGTTCTCCGCCCGCGCCACGATCGACCTGGCCTTGCTGCGCGAGCTGTCGCTGCTGACCGCCAAGCCGTTCCTGTACGTGTTCAACGCCGACGAGGCCGTGCTGACCGACGACGCCCGCCGCGCCGAGCTGTCCGCCGCCGTGGCCCCGGCCGACGCGGTGTTCCTGGACGCCAAGGTCGAATCGGAGCTGCTGGAGCTGGACGAGGAGTCCGCGCGCGAGCTGCTCGAGTCCGTCGGCCAGCCCGAACCCGGCCTGCACGCACTCGCCAGGGCCGGTTTCCACACCCTGGGCCTGCAGACCTACCTGACGGCCGGCCCCAAGGAGTCCCGGGCCTGGACCGTGAAGCAGGGCGCCACCGCCCCGCAGGCCGCGGGCGTCATCCACTCGGACTTCGAGCGCGGCTTCATCAAGGCCGAGATCGTCGGCTACGACGACCTGGTGACCGCCGGCTCGATGGCCGCCGCCAAGGCCGCCGGCAAGGTGCGGATCGAGGGCAAGGACTACGTCATGCACGACGGCGACGTGGTGGAGTTCCGCTTCAACGTCTGACGGCACCCGCCGGTCGGACACCCGGGACCGGTCGGTCGCTCACCCCCGATCCGCCCTCGTCCGGTCCAGCCGCTCGGGCAGCCGCCGGAACCCCGCGGACCGGTAGGTCGCGACGGCCGCCGTCCGGGCGGTCGGCGTGCAGACCTGGACGCTCGACCCTCCCAGCTCGCGGAGCGCGGACGCTGCGGCCAGGCAGGCGGCCCGGCCGTGGCCGTGGCCGTGGTGGTCGGCGTGCACGCCCAGCGGCTCGATCAGCCCGGGGCGGCCCGCACCGGCCGACCACACCGTCACCCCGGCGACCGCGGCGCCGTGACCGTCGTACAGCAGCAGGCACCGGGCATCGGCGAACGGGACACCGGTGGACATCGCGCGCCACCGGTCGTCGGTGAACCGCCCACTGCCGAACGCCGACCGGTGCACCGCGGTGAAGTCGGCAACGGTGGCAGGGCGGACGATCTCGACGCGAACACCGGGATCTGGCACCGGGTCGGTGAGGTCCCGGGTCAGCGGCGTCCACGACTCGCCGGTGGCCCATCCGACCTCGGAGAACGCTTCCTGGACCGCCGTCCCGGTCGGGGTCTCGACCGAGACCGTCCCCGCCGGGAGAATGCCGCGCTCGGGATGGGCGGCGTCGGCCGCCACCTGCCGTGCCAGCTCCGCATCGCGCCACATCTCGGGCGCCACGGTGAGCCGGAGCAGCTCCGGACCGTCCAGCAGGCCCACCGCAGCGATCGCGCCGCCGCGGCCCCAGACCCGCACCGCCGCGGCCGTCGCCTCGGCGCCGAACCGCCAGAACCAGCCCAGGTCGCCAGGATGCAGCTGGAGAGGCGACGTGTCGTCCTGCCAGTCCCGCAGCACGCCGGCGACGTCCGCCAACCCGTCGACACCGGGCGTCCCCAGCGTGGTCCGCATGATCGGCATCGAACACGGTCGCCGCGCTGCCGCCTACGGGGTTTCGCATCGGCGGCAGCGCGCCGGAGGACGCGGCGCCCCGGGTCAGTCGGTGAGCAAGGTGTAGACGCGGCCGATGAGACCGTCCTCGATCAGGGCGATGTCCAGGCCCCGGACGACGGCGGGTCCGCCCTCCGGGCCGAAAGCCCACGCCAGGTAGCCGAGGTCCTGGTTGACGCGGACGGGTCCCGCCGGGCTGAACACGAAACCGGGTGCATCGTCGAGGATCCGCTGCGCCTTGGCGTCCAGCGCGTCGTGCCCGACGACGACCTCGTCTGGATCCGAGAACCGCACCGACGGGGCGTAGATCCGCTCGATGGTGGCGCGGCGCCGGGCCGCGTCCCGCTCGCCGAACTACTCCAGCAGGTTGGCGTGCATCAGTTCCTCGGTCGTGGCCACGGCTCACGCCTCCTGTCGGTGCGCCGGCTCACCGACGCTACGGGCCAGGTACTTGACACGTCAAGCAACTGTGCCGCAGCGCGGCCGGCCCTGTCTTGTCATCCGGATCGACGTTCCATATATTCTGGAACGTCGATCCGGTTGTCTCGGTCGCGCGGGACGTCGGACCGTCGCCGTCCTGGCACCGCGACGGCGTGGCCGGACGACGACACTTCAGAGAGGAACGTCATGACGCACAGCGCACCGCGCTTCGGCATCGCCACGCCGCCGGCCAACGTCGAGTACGGCGAGCTGCTGCGGGTCTGGCAGGAGGCCGACGCGGTCCCGGAGATCGAGCACGCCTGGCTCTACGACCACCTGATGCCCATCTTCGGCGACCTGGACGGCCCGGCGTTCGAGGGCTGGACGCTGCTGTCCGCGCTGGCCGCCCGCACCCGGCGCCTCCGGCTCGGACTCCTGGTGACCAGCAACCGCTTCCGCCCGCCGGCGATGCTGGCGAAGATCGCCGCCACCCTCGACGTGGTGTCGGGCGGACGCCTCGAGTTCGGCATCGGCGTCGGGTCGCGGCCCGGACACCCGCTGGCCCAGCGCGAGTACGCCGCGCACGGCCTGCCGTTCCACGACTCCCAGGACGCGGTGGCGGCTTTCGCCGAGTCCTGTGAGGTGATCAAGAGGTTGTGGACCGATCCCGAGCCGTTCGACGTCCACGGCCGGTACGTCGACCTGACGGGCGCCTTCTGCAACCCCAAGCCCGTGCAGCGGCCCTACCCGCCGTTCGTCATCGGCGGTCGGGCAGCCGCCACCCTGCGCATCGTGGCCCGGCACGCCGACGTGTGGAACTACCCCGGCGGGGACGTCGACGACGCCGCCTCCCGGAGCGCCCTGCTGGACCGATACTGCGTGGAGATCGGGCGGGACCCGTCCGCCGTCGCCCGATCGCTGGTACTGCCCGTCGCGTACGACCGGCCGGGAGACACCCGGACCGCCGTCCGGGCGGCCGTCGACGCCGGCTTCACGCACCTCGTGCTGTCCCTGCCGGCCCCGTACCTCGACGGCGTCGCCCTGTGGGTGCGGGACGAGATCATCGCCGGCGCCTGAGCGGCGGAGGCGGCTCGGGTCCGCACGGGCAGCCACAGCGGTGGGACGGCTGGCCGTCCGGACGGCTGGGCGGGATAGTGGCGGCGTGTCGTTCGACGTCGGAGCGGATGCCTACGCGCGGTTCATGGGCCGGTACGCCGACCCCTTGGCGGTGCGGTTCGCCGACTTCGCCGGGGTGACGGACGGAGCAGGCGGTCGGGTCCTGGACGTCGGGTGCGGCACCGGGGTGCTGACGGCCGAGCTGGCCCGCCGGGTCGGGGAGGGCCGCGTGGCCGGCATCGACCCGTCGGCGTCGTTCGTGGACGCCGCGCGCGGCCGGCTGCCGGGCGTCGACATCCGCCGGGGCGTCGGCGAGGACCTGCCCTGGCCGGACGCGACCTTCGATGCGGCGTTGGCGCAGCTGGTCGTGCACTTCCTGTCCGACCCGGCCGCGGGCCTGGCCGAGATGGCCCGCGTCACCCGGCCCGGCGGCACCGTCGCCGCCTGCGTCTGGGACTACGCGGGCGGCCGGGCGCCGCTGGACACCTTCTGGTCGGCCGTCCGCGACATGGACCCCGGCGCCCGCGACGAGTCCGGGCTGGCCGGTGCGCGCGCCGGACACCTGGCGGAGCTGCTGCGCCGGGCCGGCCTGGACGGCGTCGAGCAGGGCGAGCTGACCGTGGACGTCCGGTACCGCTCGTTCGACGAGTGGTGGGAGCCCTACACCCTCGGCGTCGGGCCGGCCGGCGACCACGTGCGCACGCTCGACGCCGCGGGTCGCGAGGAGCTGCGCCGGCGGTGCGCGCAGCGCCTGCCGTCCGGGCCGTTCACGGTCGACGCGGTCGCCTGGGCCGCCCGGGGGACCGTCCGAGGCGCGACCGCCGACTGAGCCGGGGAGACCCCCGGAGCGCACGGCCCGGCCCCTCCGGCCGACCCGCTCAGCGCGCGGCGAGCGCCGCCAGCGCCGCCCGGACGTGACCGCCGCCGGCCGCCAGGGCCGCGCGCACGCCGGCCAGATCGACCGGCGCCCCCAAGAGGTACACCACGGCCGACTTGATGTCGCCGCACACGTCCAGCGCACGCTCGCAGTCGGCCTCGGCTGCGCCCGTCGCCTCCTGCAACAGCGCCACGCTGCGCCCGCGGAGCTTGGCGTTGGTGGGCCGCATGTCGACCATCAGGTTCCGGTAGGTATGGCCCAGCCGGACCATCAGCACCGTCGAGAACGAGTTGAGCACCAGCTTGAGCGCCGAGCCGGCCTTGAGCCGGGTCGACCCGGCGATCGCCTCGGGACCGGTGTCGGTGACGATGCGGTGGTCGGCCAGCGGGAGCAGCGGCGCCTGCGGGTTCGCGGTCACCAGTGCGGTGACCGCGCCCGCCGCGCGCCCGGCGCGCAGCGCCGCCTCGACGTACGGCGTCCGCCCGGACGCGGCCAGCCCGACGACCACGTCGCCGGACGTGACGGCGACCGCGCCGTCGCCGGACAGGTCGTCCTCGGCGTTCTCGACGGCGTGCACGAACGCCCGCGCCCCGCCGGCCTGGTGAGCCACCACCACGCCGTCCTGGATGCCGAACGTGGGCAGCAACTCGGCGGCATCGAGCACTCCGAGGCGGCCGGACGTCCCGGCCCCGAAGTAGTGCACCCGACCGCCGCGGGCGACGCGGTCGACGGCGGCATCCACCAGCCCGGCCAGCGCGGGCAGGGCGGCGGCGACCGCGCCGGGCACCCGCGCGTCCTCGGCGTTCAGCATCCGCAGCGCGGTGAGCGAGTCGACGACGTCGATGTCGGAGGTCCGCGGGTTGCTGTCCTCGGTGGTCGACACCACCCGCACCCGGTCCGCCGGCGCGCTCACGGCCGGCTCCGCAGCTCGTCGGGCTGCGCCGCGCCAGGGACCCGGCGTGGCGCGACGGCCCGGCGGGTGGCGTCCAGCGCCCGCACCGACTCGTCGAACCGGCCCTGCGCCACGGCCACGAAGAGCACGTCGACGACGCTGAGCGCGGCGATCCTCGACGACGTGGCGCCGGAGCGGAACGTCGTCTCGCGCGCCGCGGTGACCAGCACCGTGTCGACCACGCCGGCCAGCGGCGACCGGGGGACGCTGGTCAGCCCGACCGTCCGCGCGCCGCGCGAGGACGCCTCGGCCAGTGCCTCCACCGTGTCCACCGTCGCCCCGCTGTGCGACACCCCGATCATCACGTCCTCCGGTCCCAGCAGTGCCGCGGCGGTCAGCGCCGCGTGCATGTCGCTCCAGGTGAAGGCGACGAGCCCGATGCGGTGCAGCTTCTGCTGCAGGTCCAGGGCCACCACCGCGCTGGCGCCGACACCGACGACGTCCACCCGCCGGGCGGTGCCGACCATCCGGACCGCCTCGGCCAGCGCTGCGAGGTCCAGGGTGCGGGCGGTGTCGGCGATGGCCCGCTGGTCGGCGGCGGTCACGCTGTGCACGACCGACGCCAGGTCGTCGGCCGGGCCGATGTCACCGCCGATGCCCCGGCCGTCGGCCAGTGCCCGCTCGCGACCCGACTCGGCCGCCAGCGCGACCCGCAGTTCGCGGTAACCGCGCACCCCGAGCTGCCGGCACAGCCGGACCACCGTCGTCTCCGAGGTTCCGCAGGCCTGCGCCAGTTCCGAGATCGTCAGTCCTGCGGCCACGGCCGGGTCGGCCAGTATGCGGTCGGCGACCCGGCGGGTCGACGGCACCAGCGTCGGCGCGAGTCCCCGGAGCGTGAACAGCACCTCGCCGTCGGCCACGCCCGTGCTCACGGTCGGGCTCCGGTCGACCGGGAGGCCGTCGCAGGCTGGCCGGACAGCCGGCCACGGGCGTCCGCGGGCCGTTCGGCGGACGTGGGTGTGACGACACCCAGTTCCCGCTGGCGGACGTGGCACGCGAAGCGGTGTCCCGACGGCGGCGCCAGCACCGGGACCTCGGTGCGGCAGACGTCCTCGGCCAACGGGCAGCGGGGATGGAACCGGCATCCGGCCGGAGGCCGTGCGGCATCGGGGATCTCGCCACGGACGGCGTCGCCGGCGCGCCGGTACTCGACGGCCGGGTCGGCGACCGGCACGGCGCGGTGCAGCGCCTGCGTGTACGGGTGCACCGGACGGTCCGACACCTGCTCCCAGGATCCGGTTTCCACGATCTGCCCCAGGTACATCACGGCGATCCGGTCCGCCAGGTGCCGGACCATGCCCAGGTCGTGGCTGATGAAGACGTAGGCCAGGCCGAGCTCCCGGCGCAGCCGGTCCAGCAGGTTGACGATCTCGGCGCGCACCGAGACGTCCAGTGCCGACACCGGTTCGTCCAGCACCAGCAGCCGCGGCTGCAGCGAGAGCGCCCGGGCGATGCCCACCCGCTGGCGCTGACCGCCGGAGAGCTGGTGGGGATACCGCTCTGCCGTCGCCGGCAGCAGGCCGACCATCTCCAGCAGCTCGCCCACCCGCGCCCGGGCGGCGGTCCGCGCGGCCACCAGCCGGTGCACGGTGAGCACCTCGGCCAGGGCGTCACCAATCCGCTGCCGCGGGTCCAGCGACGCGTACGGGTCCTGGAAGACCAGCTGGACGGTGCGGCGCAGACGCCGGTGACCGGCGCGGTCCAGGGCGGCCAGGTCCTGGCCGTCGACCCGCACCGTTCCGGCGTCGGCCCGCTCCAGGCCGGTGAGCAACCGGGCGGCGGTGGACTTGCCGCAGCCGCTCTCGCCCACCAGGCCGAGCACCTCCCCGCGGCCGACGGTCAGCGTCACCCCGTCCAGCGCGTGCACCTCGCCGCGGCCGCGGGTCCGGTAGTGCTTGACCACGCCGGTCATCTCGGCGATCGACTCCGCCGTGCCGGTACCCGGGCCGGAGCGGGATCCGGACAAGGGGCCCACGAACTCAGGCTCAGCCATGACGCACCTCCGCGGCGCCGACGGGCCGCCAGTCCTCGGGTGGCACCCAGCAGGCCGCCTCCGCGGGACCGCGGCGCAGCAGTGGCGGCTCCTGGTCGGCGCAGCGCTCGACCTGCTGCGGGCAGCGGGTCCGGAACGGGCAACCGCCGGGCAGGGTGGCGGGGGACACCGGCGTCCCGCCGATCTGCGGCAGAAGACCCTGGTGCGGCTGGTCGGCCGCCGGGACGGACCGCAGCAGGCCCTGGGTGTACGGGTGGGACGGCCGAGCGAACAGGTCCGCGGTGCGGCCGCGCTCGACGATCCGGCCGGCGTACATGACGGCGGTCGACTCGGCGATCCGGGCGACCACGCCCAGGTCGTGGGTGATCCACAGCACCGCCAGGCCGTACTCGTCCCGCAGGTCGGTCACCAGGTCCAGGATCTGCTGGGCGATCGTGACATCGAGCGCGGTGGTGGGTTCGTCGGCGATCAGCACGCGCGGCCGCGGGGCGAGCGCGCAGGCGATGAGCACCCGCTGGCGCATGCCGCCGGAGAGCTGGTGCGGGTACAGGCGGGCCAGCGCACCCGGGGTCGGCAGGCCCACCTCGTCGAGCACCTCGAGCGTCCGCCGGCGGCCCGCCGCCCGGTCCCAGCCGTGCGCTCGCAGTCCCTCGGCGACCTGGCTGCCGACCCGCATCACCGGGTTCAGGGCGGTCATCGGGTCCTGGTACACCATGCCGACGGTGCCGCCGCGCAGCGCCCGCCGCCGGCCCTCCGTCCACCGGACGACGTCCTGCCCGTCCAGCAGCACCTGGCCACCGGTGACCCGGACCCCGGCGGGCAGCAGCCCGGCGATGCTCAGCGCGGTGACCGACTTGCCGGATCCGGATTCGCCGACCAGCGCCAGGGTGCGGCCGCGGTGCAGGTCGAAGCCGACACCCCGGACCAGCCTGAGGCTCCCGCGGCGGCCGCCGACGGCGGTGTGCAAATCCCGGACGGACAGGGCCACCTCGCCGTCGGTCGACGGCTCGACCGGCGCCGCGGTCATCGGCTCTGCTCCCGTCGCGGGTCGAGCGCCGACCGCAACCCGTCGCCGAGCAGGTTCAGCGCGACGACGGCCACCACGATGGTCGCGGCGGGGAACGCCATGGTCCACCACGCGCTGGTGATGGTGTTCTGCGCGTCGGCGACCATCAGCCCGAGACTGGGCTCCGGCGGCTGGGTCCCGAGCCCGAGGAACGACAGCGCCGACTCGGTCAGGATCGCCCAGGACAGCGCCAGGGTCACCTGCACCACCACGGGCGCCGAGATGTTGGGCAGCACGTGCCGCAGCAGGATGCGGTGCGTCGGGATGCCGAGCACCCGCTGGGCGTTGACGAACTCGGCGTTGCGGACCGAGAGTGTCGGCCCGCGGGCGACCCTGGCGAAGATCGGGGTGTAGACGACCGCGATGGCGACGGCCGTGTTGAACCAGCCGCTGCCCAGCGCGCTCACCACGGCGAGCGCCAGCAGGATCGCCGGGAAGGCGAACAGCACCTCGACGAAGCGGCTGATCACCTGGTCCAGCCACCCGCCGAAGAAGCCGGCGCAGACGCCGAGGGTGGCGCCCACCAGCGTCGCCAGCGCCACCGACACCACCGAGACCCGCAGCGACGTCCAGATGCCGGCGGCCACCCGGGCCAGGATGTCCCGTCCGAACTGGTCGGAGCCGAACCAGTAGTCCGCCGACGGCGGGCGGTACCGGGCGTCCGGGAACTGCGCGATCGGATCGTGCGGCAGCAGGCCGACGGCGCCGCAGAGGGCCGCCAGCACCAGGATCGCGGTGAGCACCAGGCCGATGCGGCCGTTGGTGTCCCGCCAGATGCGGGTGAGCAGCCGGCCGGCGGGCGGCGCCGCCGCGGTGGCCGTCTCGGTGACGACGGGGGTGACGCTCACGCTTGCCGCACTCTCGGGTCGACGGCCCGGTAGGCCAGGTCGACCAGCAGGTTGACCAGGACGAAGGCGACGGCGACCACCAGCACGCTGCTCTGCACGATCGGGTAGTCGTGGTTGGTGATCGCCGTGAACAGCAGCCGGCCCAGGCCGGGCAGCGCGAAGATCTGCTCGATGATCACCGTGCCGCCCAGCAGGTAGCCGAACTGGATGCCGGTCACCGTGAGGATCGGGATGCCGGCGTTGCGCAGGATGTGCGCGAAGCGGATGCGGCCCGGCGCCAGACCCTTGCCGCGGGCGGTCCGGACGAAGTCGGCCTGCGCCACCTCGACGTACTCGCTGCGGGTGGTGCGCATGACGTTGGCGGCGAAGCCGACGGCCAGCACCAGTGCCGGGTACAGCATCTGGCTCATGTTGGCCGAGAACGACGTGGTGATCGGGACGAACGTGCTGGTGTCGGGGAAGTAGTCGAAGCGCGCCGCCAGGAACGCCACCATCAGGATGCCGAGCACGAACTCGGGCACCGCCAGTCCGAGCAGGCCGACGCCCTGGGTGACGCCGTCCCGGGCGCGGCCGGGGCCGCTGCCGGCCAGCGTGCCGAGCAGCACCCCGATCACCGTGCCGATGATCGCCGCCAGCACCGCGAGCTCGACGGTGACCGGCAGCGCGGCGCCGATCAGCGACCCGACGGTGTTGCCCGACGTCAGCGAGACGCCGAGGTTGCCCCGCAACACCTGCCCGACCCAGGCGAAGAACTGCACGTACCACGGCTTGTCGAGCCCGTAGTAGAGGGTCAGCGCCTGGGTCTGGGCGGGTGTCAGGGTGCCGGACTCGATGCCCAGCGAGGACGTGATGGCGTCACCCGGGATGGCCCGGAGCACGACGAACACCACGATCGTCACGCCGAACAGCGTGAGGACCGCTCCGCCGAGCCGGGCTCCCGCCCACCGCCACGTCATCGCCGGGCCCTGGTCAGGACGCCGCGAGCGAGGACAGCAGCCCGTCGGCCCGCGGGGTGAACGAGACGCCGCTGCCCACCAGGTAGAAGTCCTGGCTGCGGAACAGCCACACCCACGGCGACTCCTTCAGCAGCTCCTGCTGCAGGTCGCGGTAGGTGGTCTGGCGCTGCGCGTCGTCGGTGGAGGTGTTGCCCTTGACGAGCAGCGAGGCCAGCGTCGGCGACTCGAGCCCGGCGGGGCCGGACAGGCTGCCGCCCTGGGTGAAGTACCGCCCGTACATCAGGTACGGGTCGTAGCTGCCGCCGTTCAGCGCCACCGCGGCGTCGAAGTCGGCCGCCAGCCAGGCCTTGACGTACGGATCGGTGGTCAGCTGCTGCAGGTCCAGGGTGACGCCGATGGCCTTGAGCTGGGCCTGCAGGTTCTGCCCCTCCGCGACGGCCGTGGCGTACTCGCCGGTCTCGACGATGGTGTGCAGTGAGAACCCGTCCGGGTAGCCGGCGTCGGCGAGCATCTTCTTCGCCGCGGCGGTGTCGCCCGGGGTGCACGGCAGGCCCTCGGTGGGCGAGTAGCTGAAGCCCGGGCTGGTGATCGGCCCGGTGACGGTGCCGTCGCCGTTGGCCGCGGTCTTGACGACCTGGTCGCGGTCCACCGCGCAGGCGATGGCCTGGCGCACCTCGAGCTTCTGCAGCGGTCCACGCCGCCCGTTCAGCATGAGCGCGTGGTAGGCCAGCGTCGGCTGCTTGACCAGCTGGAAACGGTCGGAGCTGCCGGCGTTGTCGGCCACCGTCGGGTCGGAGAGCAGGCCGATCTGGAAGGCGCCGGCCTTCATGCCCGACACGATCGACGACTCGGCGGGGATCACCCGGAACTGCACGGTGCCGATCTTCGGCGCGCCCGCCCAGTACGACGGGTTGGCCGCCAGCACGACCTGCTGGCCCTGCGCCCAGCTCTTCCAGGAGAACGGGCCGGTGCCGTCCGGGGTCTTGGCGATGGTGTTGGCCTGGATGTCCTTGTCGTGCAGGATCGCCGCGTTCACCGACGCCAACGAGTACAGCAGCGCGGTCGACGGCCCGGACAGCGTCAGCGTCACCGTGCCGTCGGCGGCGTCGATCTTGGTGATCGAGGACAGGTTCGACCGCGCGACCGCCGCGGTCTTCTCGTCCAGGATGCGCTCGAGCGAGGCCTTGACGTCGGCGGCGGTGAACGGGTCGCCGTCCTGCCAGCTCACGCCGGACCGCAGCGTGAAGCTCAGGGTCTTGCCGTCGGCGGAGGTGCTCCACTTCGACGCCAGGTCGGGGACGAGCTTGCCGTCCTGGTCGAGCGCCACCAGCCGGCCGTAGACCAGGCTCAGCGTCTCCACGGTCTGGAAGGCGGTGGCCTTCTGCGGGTCGAGCTGGTCGATGTCGCCGGTGCGGGCGACCACCACGGTCCCGCCCGACGTGCCGCCGCCGGTCGGCGTGCCCGTCGCCGAGCCGGTCGCGGAGCCGCCCGAGGCGGTCGACGAACCCGTGCCCGAGGACGGGGCGCCGCTCGACGAGGACGCCGAGGACGACGAGGACGACGAGGACGAGGCCGACGAGGATCCCGCCGGTGCGCAGGCCGCCGCGAGGAGCAGCACGCCCGCCGCAGCGCCGGTCAGCACTCTGCGGTGGATCGTGCGGCCGCGGCTGCGGGTGTGGGTGGGGATCACGGTGCCTCCTGACGGGCGGTGGATCGGGGCAGGTTAGCCGTTGACCTGAGTTGCGGACAAGAGGTGAGCGATTAACCTGTGCCGATGCACCTCGACGGCGCGCGCACGCCCGTGGACGGCTCCGGCCCGGCGGCGGCCGTGCGTGCCGTGCTGGCGGTCGACGGCGGCCCGCCCGGTGCCGTGGTGGCGTCGGCCGGCGGTCGCGGTGGCGCCGGGACCGACTGGTGCGCGGACGGATTCGCGGACCTGGGCGGGGACGGCCGGCCTGCCGTGCCCATGGACCTGTCCGTCCGCACCGACCTGGGATCGGTCACCAAGGTGGTCGGCACCACCACCGCGCTGATGGTCCTGGTGGACCGCGGCGAGGTCGGTCTCGACGACCGGGCCGGCCGGTACCTGCCCGCGCTGGCGACGACACCGGTGGGCGCGGCCCGTATCTCCGACCTGCTGCAGCACCGGGCCGGGCTGTGGGAGTGGTGGCCGCTCTACCTCGAGGACGGGCCGCCGCTGAGCACCGCCGCCGGGTTGCCGCTGCGGTACCGGTCCGGTGCCGCGCGGCACTACTCGGACCTGGGCTTCATGGTGCTGGGCGCGGTCGTCGCCGCCGTCGCCGGGTGCCCGCTCGGCGAGGCCGTGGCGCGGCTGGTGACGGGACCGCTGGGCCTGACCACGACGACCGCCGGCGCGCCGGCGCCGGGCGGCCCGGTCGCGGCGTCGTCCGCCGGCGACGTCGTGGAGCGGGAGATGGTGGCCACCGGGCGGCCCTACCCGGTGACGCCGACCGCGGCCGCGCCGCTCGGCGGCTGGCGCCGGCACGTCCTGGTGGGAGAGGTCAACGACGGCAACGCCTTCCACGCCTGGGGCGCCCGTCCCGGGACGGGGGTGACCGCGGGGCACGCCGGCCTGTTCTCCACGGTGAGCGATCTCGTCGCCGTGGGCGCGGCGTGGCTGGACTCGCTGTGCGGCGACGGGCCGCTGGGCCGGGACACCGTGCGGGCCTTCTTCACGGCCGGCCCCGACCCCACCCAGGCGCTGGGGTTGCGGGTCTGGCCCGGTGGGCCGGCAGGACCGGTGCTGGGGCACACCGGCTTTCCCGGCGTGGCGGTGGGTGTGGTGCCGCGCCTGCACCGGACCGTCGTCCTGGTGACCAATCGGCTGCACGGGAGGCCGACACCGGTGCCGACGGAACAGTTGTGGCAGCGGGCGCTCGCCGCCGTGCTGCCCGGGCGCGACGGGCCGGACGGCCCCGTCGCGGAGGACACTGCCAGGAACGGGGTACGCCGGTGCGGATGACGGTGATCGGGCTGATGAGCGGCACCTCCTACGACGCGGTCGATGCCGCCGTCGCCGAGTTGTGGCAGGACGGTGCCGACCTGGTGCTGCGGCCGCTCGGCCTGGTCAGCCGGGACGTGCCGGACGAGCTTCGGGGTCGCATCGCTGCGGCGCTGCCACCCGCGAGCACCAGCATGGCCGACGTGTGCCGGCTGGACACCGAGATCGGCCGGCTGTTCGGCAGCGTCGCCACGGAGGCCGACGACCGGGTGGCCGGCGGCCGGGCGGATCTCGTGGTGTCGCACGGGCAGACCGTCTACCACTGGGTCGAGGACGGGCGGGCGCTCGGCACCCTGCAGCTCGGCGCCGCCGCGTGGATCGCGGAGGCGACCGGCCGTCCGGTGGTGTCGGACCTGCGGACGCGGGACATCACCCGCGGCGGGCAGGCCGCGCCGCTGGCGTCGACGCTCGATGCGCTGCTGCTGCTCTCGGGCGAGCGGCGCCGGGGTGCACTGAACCTGGGCGGCATCGCGAACATCAGCGTCCGGTCCGACGACGGCGCGGTGCTCGCCTACGACCTCGGGCCGGCGAGCGCCCTGATGGACAGCGCGGTCAGCCGGCACACCGGCGGCGCGGAACGCATGGACACCGACGGCCGACGGGCGGCCGCCGGCCGGGTCGACCACGACCTGCTCTCCGCACTGCTGGCCGAGCCGTACTACGCCCAGCCGATCCCCAAGTCGACCGGCAAGGAGCTGTTCCACCCGGAGTACGTGCCGGCACTGCTCGCCGGTCGCGAGATCGCCGTGGACGACCTGGTCGCGACACTCACCGAGCTGACCGCCGTGCTGGTCGCCGAGGCAGCCCGCCGGCACCGGCTCGACGAGCTGGTGGTCTCGGGCGGAGGCGTCCGCAACCCGGTGCTGATGGCCCGGATCGCCGCCCTGTCCGCGCCGGCGGAGGTCCGCACGGTGGACGACGTCGGCATCCCGGCGCAGGCCAAGGAGGCGTACCTGTTCGCCGTCCTCGGCTGGCTCACCGTGCACGGCCTGCCCGGCACCATCCCGTCCGCCACCGGTGCCTCCGCCCCGTCGGTGCTGGGGTCGATCACCCCGGGGGCGGAGCCGCTGCGGCTGCCGGAACCGGCGCCGCGGGCACCGGCCCGGCTGGTCGTCCAGCGGTGACCGGCGTGCCGGGCGGTGCGCCGACAGGTCGTCCTCCCGGCTCCCGTCCGTCGCTGCGGCCGGCCACGCCGCAGGACGCCGCGGCGATCGCCGAGGTCTTCGTCGCCGCCTGGCGTGCCGGGTACCGGGGCGTCGTCGACGACGCCGTCCTCGACGGGTTGGACGTCGACCGGTGGACGGAGCGCTGGACCGACCTGCTGGCACAGCCGGGGCTGGCGACGGTGGTCGCCACCGGCGGGCTCGAACCGCCGGGTGTCGCAACAGTTCTCGGCGTCGCCCGGTACGGCATCGATCCGGCTCCGCCCGGGCGGCCCGGTCCGCGGTCCGCGGACGACGGCTACTTGGCGTCCCTGTACGTGCACCCGGACGCCGCCGGGCGGGGGATCGGCGGCCTGCTGCTGGAGCGCGCGGTGGCCGACCTGCGTGCCGCCGGGCGCACCGCCGTCGAGCTGTGGGTGTTCCGGGACAAGGCGGGCGCGGGCCCTGTACGAGCGGTACGGATTCCGGTCGACCGGCGTCGCCTGGACCGATCCGGCCTGGGGTGTCCCGCAGCTGCGGTACCGGCGGGATCCCGACCACCCGCTGCCCTCCCGGGCCGGCGCGACGGGCTAGCCGCGCCGGCCCGGGACGGTCCTACCGGAGGTGCCGGTCGAAGAACCGGTTCACCTCGTCCGCCTCGAAGGCAGGCACGCCGGTGTGCCCGCCCATGTTCGCGTGGAGGGTCTTCCGGCGGGTCCCCAGCGCGTCGAAGAGGTCCAGGGCCTGCTGCCGGTCGTTGCCCTCGTCGTCCCACTGCAGCAGGACCTGCACCGGGATGGCGACCTCTCGCGCGTCCTCGAACGACGCGCGCGGGGCGAAGCTGCCGGCGAACAGCACCGCGGCGCCCAGGCGCGGCTCGACCACCGCCAGCCGGATGCCGACGGAGATCAGGCCGCCCGACCAGCCGACCGGTCCGCCGAGCTCGGGCAGTTCGAGCAGGACGTCGAGGGCGGCTCGCCATTCCGGGACCGAGGTCTCGACCAGCGGCAGGACCAGCCGTTCGACGGTGTCGGCGGGGACGGGCTCGCCGGCCTGCACGGCGCGGCGCAGCTCGGTGCGGGCCTGCTCGAGGTCGGCGGACCGGGGTCGGTCGCCGCTGCCGGGCAGTTCCAGGGTGGCTGCGGCGTAGCCGGCCGCGGCGCAGTGCCGGGCCCGCTCGGCCAGCCGGGGGTACATCGCCCGCAGGCCGCCGGGGTGGCCCAGCAGGATCAGCGGGAGCGGTGCGGGCGGCGACGCGGGCGCCGGCGTCCAGAGGATGCCGGGGACGTCGCCGAGCGTCCATTCGCGTTCGAGGACGCCACCGTCGAGGTGGCGCAGGGACGTGACGTGCATGGTCGTGCCTTTCGGGGAGCCGTGGATCGGTGCTCCCGGACGACCCGTCGTCCGACCGTGACCCTGGAGGGGAGCACCCCTGTCGCTGCTGCGTGCACGGGTACCACCTCCCCTCGTCGTCCGGTCAGGTTCCGGCAAGCTAGCAGCGCTCCCGCGGTCACCGACAGCCGATTTCGGTCGGGACGGTGCGGGCCTGCGGACGGCGGCACCCGGTTCCCGGAGGTAGGCGGTCACCGGCCGGGGGTCGGGACGCCGGGCGATGGGGTGGCCGTCGACCCGGCGGACGCAGCCGTCCGGTGCCGTCTCGCGCCCCGTCGGGCGACGGTGACCGGCCCGCCACACAACGCGCACATCCGTCCCGCACACTCCTCCGGTGGAGCACGGATCGCACCCGCCGCCGGCCGTGCCCGGCACCGCGGGCGCGCGGCTGGCCGGGGTCGACGCCCTGCGGCTCCTCGCTCTCCTGGCCATCGTCGTCGGGCACGTCTACATCGACGACGACGGCGTCGACCGGGTCCTGCAGAGCTGGCGGCTGCCGCTGTTCTTCGTCATCAGCGGCTACTTCTTCGCCACCCGCCGCCTGGTGCGGCAGGAGGCGGCCAAGCGGGCCCGGTCGCTGCTCCTGCCGTACGTGGTGTGGATGGTCCTGCTCGCCGTCGGCCTGGCGGCGGTGCGGTGGCCGTCTGCGGACCTCGCCGGGTGGGCGCGGGCGGTGGTCCTCGGCGGGTCCTACGCCCCCCGTCCCTGGACGACGATGTGGTTCTTCACGGCCCTGTTCGTCGCTGCCGTGCTGTTCCGCCTGCTGGACCGGGCCGGGGTGCTGGTGCGGTGGACGGTGGTCATCGGCGGCCTGGCGGTCAACGTGGCGTGGGGCGCCGAGCTGGCCCGGGTACCGCTCAGCGTGGCGACCGCCGCCGGTGCGCTGGCCTTCATGGCCGTCGGCCGCGCGGTGCGCCGGGCGCAGGACCGCGGGCGGCGGTGGGTGTCGCCGGGCGTGGCCGGGATCGCGCTGGTGGTCGCCTTCGCCGTCGCGGTGCTGCTGCCCGGCGACTTCCGGCCGATGGACATGAAGGTGGGGCAGTTCCCGCTGCCGGCGGTGGGTCTGGCGCTCGTCCTGTGCGGGGCGCTGATCGCGCTGACCACCGCCGTGCGCCGCATCCCGCCGCGGCTCGGTGCCGCGCTCGCGACCGTCACCGCGCCGAGCCTGGTGGTGATCGCCGCGCACCCGTTCGTCCTGCTCGCGCTACCCCCCGGGACGACGGCCGTGCCGCTGCCCGCCGTGGTGGCAGTCGCCTTCCTGCTGCCCCTCGCGGCCGGTCTGCTGGTGGCGCGGACGCCGCTCGCACCGGCCCTGGCCGGCATCCCTCGGATCCGTCCCCGCGGCGCGGACCGGGTGCCGCGACCGGCGGTGCCGGTGCCCGCCGGCGACGGCTGATCGGCCCGCGGACGGCGGCGCGCCGGACCGGACCCCGAGCGCCCGGCACGCGCGCTGCGGCAGGCGGCCCCGGTCCGGCCGCGCTACCGTGCCGGCATGGACCATGGCGCGTCCGCCCACCGGTTCGGCCGCCGCGCGCTGGCCGCGCTCAGGGAGCTGACCGCGCGGCTGGATCGCCCGGACGTCCGCGTCCGGGACCTGGTCGCGATCTGGGCCGCCGTCGTGCTGGTGATGATCGCGGCGGTCGCCGCGGTGCTGCTGCCCTTGCTCTGGCTGCTGCCCTGACCCGCTTCCGGCGGTTGCGACGCGGCCGTCAGCCGGTGGCCGCCCGGCGGCGCTGCACCTCGGCCCGCCGGGCGCGCATGCCCGGGCTGGCGCCGGGCCCGGCGACCCACTCCACATCCACCTCGTCCAGGGCCCGGCCGGTCGCGCGGTCGACCAGCACCGGCTCGACCTCCCGCCCCGTCGCCCGGTCGACCAGCAGCAGCGGCCTGCTCGCCGGTGCGGTGGCCGCCGTGGTGACGGCGAACAGCGCCACCACCACGGCTCGGTAGGAGTGGCCGAGCGGGGTCAGCACGTACTCGTCGCGGGGCGGCCGGTCGCTGTAGCGGCGACGCTCGACGAGGCCGGCGTCCACCAGCGCGGCCAGACGGCGGCTGAGCATGTTCGGGGCGATCCCGAGGCGGCCGGTCAGCTCGTCGAACCGCTGGTAGCCGTCGAACATCTCGCGGAGCACGAGCACGCCCCAGACGTCGCCGACGCCGTCCGCGGCCCGGGCGATCGGACACTCGTCCGCCGCGAAGCTGGTGCGCCGCACGTCAGGCCACCGTCGCGACGCGGTCGAAGTCGGCCGACCGCCGACCGAGCACGGCGTCCTGCACCCCGGCGATGCCCGCGTGCGGCACGCCGGGGACCGGCGCGCTGACCGTCTCGAGCTCGCGGTACTGCTCGTCGGTCAGCGACAGGTCCAGGGCGGCGAGGTAGTCCGTCCACTGCGTCTCGGTGCGCGGGCCGACGATCGGGATGACGGCGGTCCCGCTGCGCCGTGCCCGCTCGCGCACCCACGCGACCGCCACCCGGGCCGGTGTGCTGCCGACCGCGCCGGCCACCCGCAGCACCGCGTCCAGCACCTCGGTGCGCTGGGCGCTGTCCTCGCGCTGGATGACCGATCGCAGCGTGGTGAGCCGGCCCTCGTCGCTGTGCCGGTACTTGCCGGTGAGCAGCCCGCCGCCGAGCGGCGAGTAGACCGCGGCCCCGAGCCCGAGCGAGTCGGCCATCGGAAGCAGTTCCCGTTCGGCGGACCGTTCGGCGAGGCTGTACTCGAACTGCGCCCCGATCAGGGTGCCGGTGCCGCGCAGCTCCCCGACGGTGGCCGCGCGGGCCACCCGCCACGCCGGGAAGTTGGAGAGGCCGGCGTGGAGGATCTTGCCGGCCCGCACCATGTCGTCGAACGCGGTGAGGATCTCCTCGACCGGCGTGACGCCGTCGGGCCAGTGCGCCCAGTACAGGTCGACGTGGTCGGTGCGCAACCGGCGCAGCGAGGCCTCGAGCGACCGGACCAGCACCTTGCGGCTGTTGCCGGTGGCGTCCAGGCCGGCGCCCGCGTGGTCGCCCTGGGTGAACTTCGTGGCCAGCACGAAGTGGTCCCGCTGGCTCGTCAGGAACTCGCCGAGGAGCTCCTCCGACTCGCCGAACTGGTACACGTCCGCGGTGTCGAGGAAGGTCCCGCCGGCCTCGGCGTAGCCGTCGAAGATCCGCCGGGCGGTGTCCCGGGTCCGCCCCCGTGGGCCACCGGGTGCCGAAGTTCGCGGTGCCGAGGGCGATCTCGGAGACCCGGAGACCGGTCCGTCGTCCGAAGGTGGTGTGGCGCACGCGGGTCCTCCTGGGCTGCTGACAGTGGCTTGCATCATGCAAGCTACTCCGTCGACTCCGGTGCGGACGGGCGGGCGCCGGTGGGTGTCGTGCGGGACCGGCTCAGCGCCCGGGGAAGTCGACGACGTTGCCGTCGAGCGGCAGCGCGTCCGTGCGCGGTCCGGCCCCGGCCGGGTCCACCTCGACCGGGTCCTTCGCCGGGTCGAGGGCGATCAGCCGGTCCAGCGGCGGTGCCTGCCCGGTCACCGTGAACCGGTCGAAGACGAACGGCACACCGTCGGCCACCAGGGCGGACGGCCGGTCCATCAGGTGGAAGTGCAGGTGCGGTCCGCTGGAGCTGCCGGTGTTCCCGGCGCGGCCGATGACGTCGCCGCGCCGCACGCGCTGGCCGGGGCGGACCGCCACCGACCCGGGCTCCAGGTGGGCGTAGAAGGCGTACCGGCCCGGCGCCACCTCGAGGATGACGTGGTTGCCGTCCGCCTCCTCGATCGTCACCGGCCGAGGTGCGTCGGGAGTCTGGTCCCGATAGCCGTCCACCGCCGCGGTCACCGTGGCGTCGGCCACGGCGAGGACGTCCTGGCCATAGGTGAACCACGACCGGTTGACCGCCGGATCGCCGCCGGCGAGCAGGTGCCGGGCGTCGATCTTGTTGAAGTCGATCGCGAACCGCTGCGCCAGCCACTCGGCGTTGTCGATCGGCTGCAGTGCCCGCCGATGCGGGCCGTCGCAGCAGCTCGGCGCGGCGATCCAGCCGGTGCCGCGCAGCGGCGGCCCGAGGGACATCGCCGGCTCGGCAGCGACCTCGCTCGCAGCGCCCTGGCTGGTGATCCGCTCGGGAATCGGGTAGCCGGGCGGGACGGTCACCGTCAGCCGGTGGACGATCCGGGCGGGGACGTCGGCGGGACGGTCGACGACCAGTTCCATCCAGGCCACACCGACCGTGCCACCACCCATCTCGGTCAGCCGCTCGGTGCTGCGCCCGAGGGGGGACACCGCTGCGGCCAGGGCGGAACCGCGGAGGTCGGCCAGCGTCGCGCCGGACGCGGCGTCCACCGCGGACAGCTCCACGAGCGTCGCCGACGACGGGAACGCGTTGGTCAGCTGCACCTCGTAGACCACGTGTGCCTTGCCGTCGCTTCCGGTGAACCACCGCGGGGTCGACAGCACCTGCATCAACACAGGGGTGAACTGGCTCGGCGACCCGGTCCCGGACGGTCCGGAGCTCGGGAGCGGCGACGGGGCCGCGGACGCGGAGGACCCACCGGACGTCGCCGTTGCGGAGTCGGCCGCTGTCGCCGCGCCGGAGGTGCCCGGGATGGCCGGGACGGTCGACGGTGTGCCACTCGCCGGCGGCGTCGTGCCGGACGAGGACGGCACGGCCGAGGATGGCACTGCCGAGGACGGCGCGGCCGAGGATGGCACGGACGGCGGGGCCGCGGACGACCCGGCTGGCTGCCCGGTGCACGCCGTCAGGACCACCACCGTGGCCGTCAGCCATCCCGCTGCCGCCCGCACCGTTCTCCGCGCCACGACCCCGTCCCTCCGCCTCGACACGTCGCGCTGCGATCGCCCGGCAACCGTGGCAGCCGGACGGGCGACGCCGCTCGGTCGGACGAGAGGTGCTCCGTCCAGCCCGGGGCCTGATGGCCCAGATGGTGGCGGTCCGGACCGGCCAGGGCAAGACCCGGCGGCCGGCAGCGACGATCCCGGTCCGGACGGCGGACCCGCACGTCCCGCCGCCGGACGGGACTAGCGTGCTGGACGGGCGGCCGGGCGGTCCGTCCGTCGAGCGGAGGCAGTCGTGCAGCTGGGCATCCAGATCCCGTCGTTCACCTGGCCGGGGGCACCGGCCGCCACCGGCGCCACGTTCCGACGCATCGCGGTCGAGGCCGAGCAGGCCGGCCTCGCGAGCCTGTGGGTGATGGACCACTTCTTCCAGATCCGCGGGGTCGGCGCGGCCGAGGAGGACATGCTCGAGGGCTGGTCCGCCCTGGCGTTCGCCGCCGGGGCCACCGAGCGGATCAAGCTCGGGACCATGGTCACCGGGGTGACGTACCGCTACCCGGGGCTGCTGGTGAAGACGGCCACCACGCTCGACGTGCTCTCCGGCGGGCGCGCCTACTTCGGCATCGGCGCGGCGTGGAACGACCAGGAGCACGACGGGCTCGGCGTGCCGTTCCCGCCGCTCGCGGAGCGGTTCGAGCGGCTCGAGGAGACCCTGCAGCTGGCGCTGCAGATGTGGCGCGACGACGACTCGCCGTTCGAGGGCCGGCACTACCGGCTGGCCCGCCCGCTGAACCACCCGCAGCCGGTGACCCGGCCGCACCCGCCGATCCTGGTCGGCGGCTCGGGCGAGAAGAAGACGCTGCGACTGGTGGCCAGCTACGCGCAGGGCTGCAACATCTTCGAGATGGCCGGCGTCGACGTCGTCCGGCACAAGCTCGAGGTGCTGCAGCAGCACTGCGCCGAGCAGGGCCGGGACTACGCCGAGATCGAGAAGACCACGCTGGGGACCCTGCGGCTGGGCGACGGCGGCGCCGAGGGCGAGCAGTCGGTCGAGCAGGCCGTCGACCGCTTCGAGCAGCTGGCGGCCATCGGCGTCGACCAGGCCATCGTGAACGTCCCCGGTGTCTCCGAGCCGGGAGTGTTCGACCGGTTCGCGGAGCTGGCCCGGCGGCTGGAGCCCGTCACGCCCGCCGGTCGCTGAACCGCGGGGTCCGCTCGTGCCGGTGTGTCCCGCGGCAGTGGCCGGGCCCCGTCCCGCCGGGCCATAGGATCGACCGGCTCGTCCCGGACCCGGAAGAGGTGCCCTGCCGCCCGTGCTGACCGCCCTGCGCCGCTTCGTCGGCTCCGGCTGGGGGCCGTGGGCGTTGCTCGGCGTCGTCGCCGTCGTGCACGTGGTCGTGACGCTCGTCGGGTCGGACCCGTTCGCCATGGTCGACCTGGACGTCTACGTCCAGGGCGGCCAGCACCTCGGGCCGTCGCTGTACGAGTTCGTGACGCAGCCGCTGGAGCTGCCGTTCACCTACCCGCCGTTCTCCGCGCTGGTGTTCGTGCCGCTGGGCTGGCTGCCGTGGGTCGTCGCCCGGGTGCTGTGGCAGCTCGCCAGCGTCGCGGCGCTGGCCCTGGTCATCCTGTTCACCCTGCAGCTGCTGGGCCGGGCCGGGCGGCATGCCACCCGGCCGCTGCCGCACCTGACCGGCACGGTCGTCACCGCGACCGCCGTGTCGATGTGGCTGGAGCCGGTGCGGACGACGTTCAACTACGGGCAGATCAACCTCTTCCTGGCGGCGATCCTGCTCGGCGGCGCCGTGTCGGCGCGGGACTGGTGGGCCGGGGCGAGCGTCGGGCTGGCCGCGGGCATCAAGCTGGTCCCGGCGATCACCGGGCTGTACTACCTGTTGCAGCGGCGCTGGACCGCGGCCGTCTGGGCGGTGGCGGTCTTCGTCGCGACCGTGGTGCTGATGGTGGCCATCATCCCCAGGGAGACCTGGCGGTACTTCACCACGCTGATCTTCGATCCGGGCCGGACCGGTCCGGTGTGGTCGGTGATCAACCAGTCGCTGCGCGGGGCGCTCGCCCGGCTGGCGGGGCACGACGTGTCGACCTCGTGGCTGGTCGCCGCCGTGCTGTCGGTGGCGCTGGGGGTCTGGGCGGCGGTAGCGGCGTCCCGGGCGGGGGACCGGACGGCCTCCCTGCTGGCGGTCCAGTTCGTCGGGCTGCTGGTGTCGCCGATCTCGTGGTCGCACCACTGGGTGTGGGTGCTGCCCCTGCTGCTGTGGTGCCTGTTCGGGCCGCACGCCCGGCGTCCCGCGGTGCGCGTGCTGGCAATCGCGTGGATCGTCGCCGTCTGCAGCTACCTGGTCAGCTTCCTCATCGCGCTGCAGTGGAAGGGCGAGCCGGCGACCCGGCCCGGCTGGCAGTCCTGGCTCGGCATCGTCTACCCGCTGCTCGGCATCCTCTCGCTGGCCCTGCTGCTCGCGGTGAGCCGGACCCGGGTCACCCGGCACCCGACCGCCGGCGTCCTGCCCGGATGACCGGTCCGGTACGGGCGGCGCGGAGCGTGCGGCCACGCGGTGCCCGGACCGTGCCGCCGCGGACACCTGCATCGCTCCGCCGACCGGCCGCGTCGCACGGCCCTGCAGTGTCAGGCCTAGACTCGGCGGCGACACGGGAGTCCGGTGCGCCGGGCTGAGAGAGGGACACGGAGTCCCTGACCGTCGAACCTGATCCGGATCATGCCGGCGCAGGAACGTCGCTCTCTGCATGCAACCCGTGCCCGCCTCTTCGAGAAGGGCACTCCATGACACGTCGAGGTCCGGCCTCGTCCCTCCTGCTCGCCGCGGTGGCGCTGCTCGTCGCCGGCTGCGGCGGCAGCACCTCCGGCGCGGCGTCGGCGTCGGCGTCCGCGTCGGGTCCCGCGCCCGCGGGATCGTCCGCGCCGGCATCCCCGTCCGCGGCTGGGTCGTCGGCCGGGTCCTCGGCGGGCGCACCGGCCTCGGGCGCCGCGTCGTCGCAGCCGCCGGCGGCCGGCGGGGCGGTCACCCTCGTCACGCACGACTCGTTCGCCGTCGACAAGGCCGAGCTCGCCGAGTTCGAGAAGTCCTCGGGCATCACGGTGACCGTGCTGGCCCAGGGCGATGCCGGTGCGCTGACCAACAAGCTGGTGCTGACCAAGGACAACCCGTTGGGCGACGCCGTCTTCGGCATCGACAACACGTTCGCCTCGCGGGCGCTGGACGCCGGTGTGCTGGCGCCGTACACGCCGGCTGCCGCGGCCGACGGTCCGCAGCGCTTCGCCGTCCAGGGCGGCGCGGACCGGCTGACCGCCGTCGACTACGGCGACGTCTGCGTCAACGTCGACCACGACTGGTTCACCGCGAAGCATCTGGCCGAGCCGCGGACGTTCGAGGATCTGGCGGAGCCGCAGTACCGGGACCTGCTGGCGGTCGAGTCGCCGGCCACGTCGTCGCCCGGGCTGGCGTTCCTGCTGGCCACCGTCGCGCACTTCGGGGACGACGGCTGGCAGCAGTACTGGACCAGGCTCAAGGACAACGGCGTCAAGGTGGACGCGGGCTGGGAGGACGCCTACACCGTCGACTTCTCGGGGTCGTCCGGCAAGGGTCCGCGCCCACTGGTGGTGTCCTACGCCAGCTCTCCGCCCGACGAGGTGCAGGCCGGCGCCACCACCGCACCGACCGGTGCCCTGCTGGACACCTGCTTCCGGCAGGTGGAGTACGCGGGCGTGCTGGCCGGTGCCAAGAACCCGGCCGGTGCCCGGGCCGTCGTCGACTTCCTGCTGTCCCGCCGCTTCCAGCAGGGCGTGCCCGAGCAGATGTACGTCTACCCGACCCTGGCCGGCGTGCCGCTGCCGGCCGACTGGGCACGCTTCGCGCCGGTGGCGAAGAACCCCGCGACCATGCCGGCGGACCGCATCGCCGCCGACCGCGAGCGGTGGATCTCCGCCTGGTCGGACGTGGTCGAGGGCTGACGTGACGCTGACCCGGGCACAGCTCCGGCCGTCCGACGCCGTGCCCGCGGCGCCGGCCGGACCGCCGGTGACCCGGGCCCGCGCCGGGCGGGCGGTGCGTACCGGCGGCCTGGTGCTGCTGGCGGCGGTGCCGCTGCTGGTGCTGGCGGTGCTGTTCTTCTACCCGGTCGGCACGATGATCGGCCGGGGGCTGGGCGACGCCGGCGCCGGGCTGGACATCCTGGCCCGCCCGCGGTTCCGCCGCATCGCGCTGTTCACCGTGGGCCAGGCCGCGGCCTCCGCGGCGCTCTGCGTGCTGCTGGGACTGCCCGTCGCGCACCTGGTCTACCGCTGCCGCTTCCCCGGGCGGGCCGCGGTCCGTGCGTTGCTCACCGTGCCGTTCGTGCTGCCCACCGTCGTGGTGGCGCTGGCCTTCCGGACGCTGCTGGCGCAGGACGGGCTGCTCGGGTCGTGGCGGCTGGACGGCTCCGTCGCGGCCGTCCTGGCCGCGCACGTCTGCCTGAACACCGCCGTGGTGGTGCGGACCGTCGGGGTCAGCTGGGCCCGGCTGGACCGGCGGCCCGGCGACGCCGCCCGGTCGCTGGGTGCGTCGCCGTCCCGGGTCTTCCTCACCGTCACCCTGCCGGCCCTGGCGCCGGCGGTCGCCGCCGCCTTCACCCTGGTGTTCCTGTTCTGCGCCACCAGCTTCGGCATCGTGCTCATCCTCGGCGGTGCCCGCTACGGCACGCTCGAGACCGAGATCTACCGGCAGACCGAGGACCTGCTCGACCTGCCGGCCGCGGCGGTGCTGTCCGTCGTCCAGATCCTGCTGGTGGCCGCGGTTCTGGGGGTGGCCGCACTGCTCCGGCGGCGCACCGAGCGCACGCTCACGGCGGCGCCGGCCCGGCCCACCGGGCTGCGCGGGCGGGACCTGCCGGCCGTGCTGGTGACCCTGGTCGCGCTCGCGGTGACGGTCGGCCCGCTGGTGGTGCTCGCCGTGCGGTCGCTGCGCGGCCCGGGCGGCTGGACGCTGGCGAACTACCGGGCGCTGGGCACGCTCGGATCGGACGTGCAGCTGGTCCCGGTCACCACGGCGCTCGGCTACTCGCTGCGCGCCGCCGTGGTGGCGACCGCGGTGGCGCTGCTGCTCGGCGTGCCGCTGGCCGTGGTGCTCGCCCGGCGCCCGCGCGGCCGGTGGGCCCGGCGGTGGATCGGGCTGCTCGACGGCGTCGCCATGCTGCCGCTGGGCGTCTCGGCCGTGACGGTCGGCTTCGGCTTCCTGGTCGCCCTCGACCGGCCGCCCCTGGACCTGCGGTCGTCCGCGCTGCTCGTCCCGCTGGCGCAGGCCCTGGTCGCGACCCCGCTGGTGGTCCGGATGCTGCTCCCGGTGCTGCGGGCCGTCGACGACCGGCTGCGGCAGGCGGCCGGGCTGCTCGGCGCCGGCCCGCTGGCCGTGTGGTGGGGCGTCGACCTGCCCCTGCTGGCCCGGCCGCTCGCCGGCGCCGCCGCGTTCGCGTTCGCGGTGTCGCTGGGCGAGTTCGGCGCCACGTCGTTCCTGGCGCGGCCGCAGACTCCCACGGTCCCGGTCCTGATCGCCCGGCTCATCAGCCGCCCGGGCGCGCAGAACACCGCGACGGCGCTCGCCGCAGCCACCGTGCTCGGGCTGCTGTGCCTGGCCGTCGTCGCCGCGGTCGACGGGCTGCTCGACGCCCGCTCCACCGACCGTCCGGGGGCCGTCGGTGGCTTCTGACACCTCCGGCCCGGGGACCGCCACCGGGCCCGACCGGCTGCGCAGCACCGGATCGTCCGTCAGCGGACTCGTCGTCGACGCGGTGTCCGTCCGGTTCGGCGACGTCGCCGCCGTCGACGGCGTCGACCTGCACGTCCCGCCGGGGACCGTGACCGCGCTGCTCGGCCCGTCGGGCTGCGGCAAGTCCACCCTGCTGCGGGCCGTGGCGGGCCTGGAGCCGCTGGCGTCCGGCAGCATCCGGTGGAACGGGCAGGACCTGGCCGGCATCCCGGTGCATCGGCGCGGCACCGGGCTGCTGTTCCAGGACGGCGTGCTGTTCCCGCACCGCACCGTGGCCGGCAACATCGGCTACGGGTTGGCCCGGCAGGGCGTCCGCGGCCGTGCCGCGGCGCCGCGGATCGCCGAGCTGCTGGACCTGGTCGGCCTGCCCGGCTTCGCCGACCGGACGGTGCAGACGCTGTCCGGCGGGCAGGCCCAGCGGGTCGCGCTGGCCAGGGCGCTGGCACCGCGGCCGGCCGTGTTGCTGCTCGACGAGCCGCTCGCCGCGCTGGACCGCGAGCTGCGTGAGCGGCTGGCCGGCGACCTGCGGACCGTGCTGGCCGCCACCGGCACCACGGCGCTGTTCGTCACCCACGACCCCCACGAGGCGTTCACGGTCGCCGACCGGCTCGCCGTCATGGACGCCGGGCGGATCCGGCAGTCCGGCGAGCTGCAGGACGTGCGGCGCCACCCGGTCGACGGGTTCGTCGCGGGTTTCGTGGGCTACCCGCAGGTCGTCGACGCCGACGGGTTCCTGACCGCGACGGCTCCCGCGTGGCGCTCCGTGCCCGCCGCCGACCGGCCGGCCGCCGGCGGCCGGCTGGCCCTGCAGATCGGGGCACTGACCGAGGACCCGGCCGGCCCGCTGGCCGCCCGCTGCCTGGCCGTGCGCCCGGGCCCGGACAGCACGGTGCTGTCCGTGGAGCTGCCGGGCGTCGGGCCGGTGCTGGCCGCGGCGTCCGCCGGCACCGCCGTGCGCCCCGGCGGCCCGGTGCGGCTCCGGCTGCGGCCGGACGGCGTCGTCGCCCTGCCCCGGGACTGAGCCGCGGCGGCTGGCAGGGTGGGCCCGGTGAGCCGTCCGCTGCGCTGCGCCGTGATCGTCCCCGCGCCGCAGGTCGCCGTGCACCGGGCGCTGCGCCGGGCCGACGTCTGGATCCGCGGGCTGCGCGCCGTCGGTCTGCGGGTGCAGGGCGAGGCCGATGCCGGTATCTCCGACGGCGCCGCGGTGCGGGCGTTGCGGACGGGGGACCGGTGGCTGCTGCGCCCGGATGCCCGGCGCGGGCCGCGCACGGCGGAGTTCGGCGTGGCGGCGTGGACACCGGAGGGGCAGCCGGGCGGTCCGGGTCGGCCCGCGCCCTCGCCGCTGCCGGTGGTCGACGTCCGGTTCGGCGTCGTCCGCGCCCGGGTCACCCCGCGCACCGCCGCCACCGGGGCCGGCACGCTGACCACCCTGGACGTTCGGGTGGCCGGCAGCGACCTGCTCGCCCCGGTCGGCCGGCGGCGGGTGCTCGCGTTCGGCCAGCTCCTGCTCGGCGTCGTCACGGTCACCGCCCGGGAGCCCGAGGTCGTGGTGGCCGGTGCCGTCGTCCGGGACGACCGGGTCCTGGTCGCCCGGCGGCGGCGCCCGCCGGCGCTGGCCGGGCTCTGGGAGATGCCCGGCGGCCGGGTCGAGCCGGGGGAGGACGAGGCCGACGCGCTGGCCCGGGAGCTGCGGGAGGAGCTGGGGGTCACGGTCGCCGTCCGGGAGCGGCTGGACCCGCCGTCGATCGACCTGGGCGACGGGCTCCGGCTGCGCCCGTTCCTGGTCGACCTGGTGGCCGGCACGCCCGCCCCGGCGGAGGCCGACCCGGCCCACGACGAGGTGCGCTGGGCCGGCGCGGCGGAGCTGGCCGGCCTGCCCTTCCTGCCGGGCGACGCGCCGATGGTGGATGCGGTGCGCCGGCTGCTGGAACGCCGCGGGCAGGGCTGACCCGGGGCCGGGCCCCGCTGCTGTCACCGGCGCCACCGGCGGCGTCGCCCCCGTGCGGCGTTCGCGCCGGTAGACTCGATCGGCCGCCGCCACCGATGACGGGCGGCCACCGCTCACAGCCCGCGACGGCCACCGGATCACCCGGCCGGCCCCGGTCCCCCGACCGGACGCGGTCGACGTCCAGCGCTCCGGACACCGCCGGCGCCTGGCTCTCCGGAAAGTGCCCCTCGTGCCCCTTCGCAATGACCTGCGCAACGTCGCCATCGTGGCCCACGTCGACCACGGCAAGACCACCCTGGTGGACGCCATGCTGTGGCAGTCCGGCGCCTTCCGCGTCGGCTCGTCCGTCGCCGAGCGGGTGATGGACTCCGGCGACCTCGAGCGCGAGAAGGGCATCACCATCCTCGCCAAGAACACCGCGGTCCGCCGGCACACGCCGGACGGCGACCTGGTGATCAACATCGTGGATACGCCCGGCCACGCCGACTTCGGCGGCGAGGTCGAGCGCGCGCTGACCATGGTGGACGGGGTGCTGCTGCTCGTCGACGCCTCCGAGGGCCCGCTGCCGCAGACCCGGTTCGTGCTCCGCAAGGCCTTGTCGGCGCGGCTGCCGGTGGTGCTGGTGATCAACAAGACGGACCGCTCGGACGCCCGCATCGACGAGGTGGTCGACGAGACCTACGCCCTGTTCCTGGACCTGGACGCCGACGACGAGCAGATCGAGTTCCCGATCGTCTACTGCTCGTCGCGCGCCGGTCGGGCGTCGCTGACCAAGCCGGAGAACGGCTCGGTCCCGGACCACGAGAACCTCGACCCGCTGTTCGACACCCTGCTCGAGGTCATCCCGGCGCCCGAGTACACCGAGGGCGCGCCGCTGCAGGCGCAGGTGACGAACATCGACGCCAGCCCGTTCCTCGGCCGCATCGGCATGTGCCGGGTCATCGAGGGCACCATCAGCAAGGGCCAGCAGGTCGCCTGGATGCGGCTGGACGGCACCGTGACCCGTACCCGGGTCAGCGAGCTGCTCATCACCGAGGCGCTGGACCGGGTGCCGGTGGAGTCCGCCCGCGCCGGGGACCTGATCGCGGTCGCCGGCATGGCGGACATCACCATCGGCGAGACCCTCGCCGACCCCGAGGACCCGCACGCGCTGCCGCCGATCACCGTGGACGAGCCGGCCATCTCGATGACGGTCGGCATCAACACCTCGCCGCTGGCCGGCAAGGACGGCGGCACGAAGCTGACCGCGCGGCAGGTCAAGAACCGGCTCGACCAGGAGCTGATCGGCAACGTCTCGATCCGGGTGCTGCCCACCGAGCGCCCGGACACCTGGGAGGTGCAGGGCCGCGGCGAGCTGGCGCTGGCCATCCTGGTCGAGACCATGCGCCGCGAGGGCTTCGAGCTGACCATCGGCAAGCCGCAGGTCGTCGTCCGGATGGTCGACGGCGAGCGGCACGAGCCCTACGAGCGGTTGACCGTGGACGTGCCCGAGGAGTACCTCGGCGCGGTCACCCAGCTGCTGGCCGTCCGCAAGGGGCGGATGGAGACGATGACCAACCACGGCACCGGCTGGGTGCGGCTGGAGTTCCACGTCCCGTCGCGCGGGCTCATCGGCTTCCGCACCGACTTCCTGACCGACACCCGCGGCACCGGCATCGCCAGCGCCATCTTCGACGGCTACGGGCCGTGGGCCGGGCCGCTGCGGGCCCGCTCGAGCGGGTCGCTGGTGGCGGACCGCCCGGGCAAGGCGACGCCGTTCGCCATGTTCAGCCTGCAGGAGCGCGGCACGATGTTCGTCCCGCCGACCACCGAGGTGTACGAGGGCATGATCGTCGGCGAGAACTCGCGCGCCGACGACATGGACGTCAACATCACCAAGGAGAAGAAGCTGACGAACATGCGCAGCTCCACCGGCGACGAGCTGGTGCACCTGGTGCCGCCGCGCGCGCTGTCCCTGGAGCAGGCGCTGGAGTTCTGCGCGGACGACGAGTGCGTGGAGATCACGCCCACCTCGGCGCGCATCCGCAAGATCATCCTCAACGCCGGCGAGCGAGCCCGCGCGCGCACCCGCGGCAAGGTCGGCTGAGCCGGTCCGGACGGCCACCCGTTTGTAGGGTGACCGGGTGAGCAGGACCCGCCGCGTCCCTCTCCGCCTGGCGGCGTCCGTCCTAACCCTGACCTTGACCCTGAGCCTGCCGCTGGCCGTGGCGTGCACCCCGCCGGGGTTGCCGCCGCCCATCGCCCCGAGCGCCGCCGCCACCACGGCGACCGCGCCGGTGTCGGAGGGCTCGGTCGTCGTCGGCATGGACGGCACAGCAGTGGGCTTCAACCCGCACCAGATCGCCGACGCCGGACCGGTCAGCGCGGCGGTGGCGGCGCTGGTCCTACCCAGCGTGTCCACGGTCGAACCGGACGGCGTGCGGCGCGTCAACCGGGACCTGGTCGACTCCGCCGGCGTCACCTCGACCGATCCGTGGACGGTGACGTACCGGCTGAGCACCGGCGCCTCCTGGTCGGACGGGACGCCGGTGACCGCCGAGGACTTCAGCTACCTGTGGGACCAGATGCTGGTCCAGCCGGGCACCGTCGACCCCGCCCCGTACCGGTTGATCACCGCGGTCCGCTCGCTGGACGCGGGCAAGACCGTCCAGGTGGAGTTCTCCGCGCCGGTGCCGGGGTGGGCGTCGCTGTTCTCGCCGCTGCTGCCCTCGCACATCCTCAAGGACTCGCCGGGCGGCTGGGCCACCGGTCTGGCCGGCGGCGTCCCGGTTTCGGCCAACCGCTACAAGCTGCAGTCGGTGGACGCGGTCAACGGGGAGCTGACCCTGGTCCGCAACGACAAGTACTGGGGCGAGCAGCCCGGGCCGGCGGCCGTGGTGCTGCGCATCGGTACCCCGACCGCGCTGCGGGAGGCGTTGCGCCGCGGCGACGTGCAGGCCGTGCTGGTGCGTCCCGACGCGGCCGACGGTGCCGCGCTGGCGGCGGCCGTCCCGGCCGCCGACCGCCGGGCGGTGCCGTTGCCCGCCACCGTCGACCTGGTCTTCGACACCGCGGCCGGGCCGACCCGGCAGACGGCGGTCCGGCGGGCCGTCGCGCAGGCCCTGGACCTGTCCGCGCTGCGGGCGGTGCTCACCGGCGGCCGGGACGACGGCCTGCTGCCGGTCTCGTCCGCCGTGACGCTGCCGTCCACCCGGGGCGCCGGGACCCTCGACGGACCGCCGGTGCCGACGGGCGACCCCGCGGCTGCGGCCGCGTCGTTGACCGCCGCCGGCTGGACGGCCACCGGCGCCTACCTGTCCCGGGACGGCGTCCCGCTGCGGCTGGTGCTGTCGTACCCGCCGGGGGATCCGCGGATGCAGGCGGCGGCGGAGCAGGTGCAGGTCCAGCTCGGCGCGGCCGGCATCGAGGTGGACCTGGTCCGGCTGTCCGTGGCCGGGATCGTCGCCGGGCTGTCGGCGGGCACCGTCCAGCTGGCCCTGCTCGAGGTCCCGCGGGTGCGCAGCGACGCGGTCGCCGTGGCCTCGAGCTACACCTGCCCGCCGCCGGTGGCGGGAGCGGCGCCGGCGATCGGCCGCGGGGCGGACCTGTCCGGCTACTGCCTGTCCCGCCCGTCGGCCGTGCAGCTGCTGTCCGAGCAGGCCGACCCGGCGACGGCCGACGCCGAGCTGTGGCGCGAGCTGCCGGCGCTGCCGATCGGCCAGCCGGTGGCCGTCTTCGCCACCGGCGCCGGGCTGTCGGGGGTCGCCGGTACCGGCGGCCCCGGCTGGACGTGGGCGTCGCCGCTGTCCGGTGCGCCGGGTTGGACGGTGCACTGAGCGCCGGCAACCCCGGCCGGCCCGCCCGATCCCGCGAGGGCACAAGCGCCCGGGATCGATGGGGCGCGAGACAGGCACTACCCGACCGGCGCAGGCGCGGCAGGGGTGCGGTTCGCGCAGCGAGGACGGAAATGGCGCGTCCGGCAGTACGGGACAGGATGCGCCACGGTCGGGGAAAGCCGCCGGGTGACGGCCTGCCGCACGTCCACCGGACGCTTTGCGAGAGCTCTCGGGAACGACCGCACGACCTGCGGTGCAGGCACGGTGCGTCGCGAAAGTTTGCACCGTTGGGGGCCGTGCCACCCTCTGACCGATTGGTATTTCCCACAGGCTAGAGACCGGTCACCCTTTGGTCACGATCGATCTTGTCGACTGGCACCGATCGTGGCAGGGTCCCTAAGGTCGGGCAGTCAGGCATGACAGCGCCGGGGCAGGTCTGTGTCCGCGCACGGTCGATGG
Organism: Nakamurella endophytica; assembly: GCF_014646215.1. GTDB lineage: Bacteria > Actinomycetota > Actinomycetes > Mycobacteriales > Nakamurellaceae > Nakamurella > Nakamurella endophytica. Next base: position 292,105 of record NZ_BMNA01000001.1, on the reverse strand, counting down.
GGGCCGGAGCCGCGACCACCCGGTGCCTGCAGAGGAGGACCAATACATGGGTAAGACACGGGCAGTGGCTCTCACTGCTCTCGTCGCGAGCGCCTCGCTGGTGTTCGCCGCGTGCTCCAGCCCGGGGCAGGCGTCGAACACCACCAGCTCGTCGGCGTCCAGCTCCAGCTCCGGTGCGGTCACCGGCAGCGGCAGCGACACCGGGAGCTCCTCGGCCTCGAGCTCGGCCAGCAGCTCCGGCGGCAGCAGCAGTGGGAGCAGCGGCAGCAGCGGCAGCAGCGGCAGCAACAACGCCGCCGGCGACGCGTGCGGCAAGCCGCACGGTGCGTACGACGCCCCGGCGAAGGTCGGCGGCTCCACCACGGTGGCGTGGAACCAGTCGTTCTACTCGTACAACAACCTGACCGGGCACGGGAACGCGGTGGCCAACACTAACCCGCTGTACCTGATGGAAGCTCAGGTCAACTACTACGACCAGGACCTGAACCTGATCAACAACGATCAGTTCGTGACCTGCCAGCTGGTCTCGCAGGACCCGTTGACCGTCAAGTACACGGTCAACAAGAACGCCAAGTGGTCCGACGGCGTGCCGGTCGACGCGTCCGACCTGATGCTGTCCTGGGCCGCGCAGAGCGGCAAGTACAACACCGGCGAGCTGAAGACCGACGACAACGGCAACCCGATCCCGCAGCCGAATGTGGTCGCCTTCGACGCCTCCAGCACCGGCCTCGCGCTGGTCAAGGACACCCCGACGATCTCCGACGGCGGCCAGTCCATCACCCTGAAGTACTCGACGTTCTTCGCCGACTACCCGATCGCCCTGACCATGGGCGTCCCGGCGCACGTCATCGGCATGAAGGCGCTGGGTGCCAAGGACGGCGCGTCGGCGAAGACCGCGATGAACACCGCCTTCCAGAAGGACGACAAGGCGGCCCTGAAGAAGGTGGCCGACTTCTACAACACCGGCTTCGACTTCACCGAGCTCCCCAGCGACAAGGAGCTCTACCTGTCCAGCGGCGCCTACCTGCTGACGGACTTCAAGAAGGACCAGTACATGACCTTCAAGGTCAACCCGGACTACAACTGGGGTCCGAAGCCGTCGATCCAGCAGATCACCTACCGGTTCATCCCGGACGCCATGGCCTCGGTGCAGGCGCTGCAGAACGGTGAGATCGACATGACCAATCCGCAAGCCACGGTGGACGTGCTGGGTGCGGTCAACAACCTGAAGAACCAGGGCGTCGACGTCATCAACACCATCGGCTCGACCTACGAGCACGTCGACATGGCGGAGAACAACAAGGGTCCGTTCGACCCGGCGACCTACGGCGGCGACAAGGCGAAGGCCCAGCAGGTCCGGGCGGCGTTCATCAAGACGATCCCGCGGCAGAACATCGTCTCCCGCCTGATCAAGCCGCTGAACCCGACCGCCACCACGCGTGACTCGTTCACCCTCGTCCCCGGTTCGCCCGGCTACGACGAGATGGTCCAGCAGAACGGCTCGGCCAACTGGAAGGACGCCGACATCGCCGGCGCCAAGGACCTGCTGGCCAAGGCGGGCGTCAAGACCCCGGTCACCGTCCGGTTCCTGTTCGCCAAGGACAACACCCGGCGGCAGAACGAGTTCAAGCTGATCCAGCAGTCCGCGCAGCAGGCCGGCTTCACCCTGGTCGACGCCAGCCGCACCGACTGGGGCGCCCAGCTGCCGAACACCAAGATCTACGACGCCTCGCTGTTCGGCTGGCAGTCCACCAACACCGGTGTGACCGCCAACTGCGACAACTACAAGACGAAGGGCCAGAACAACTTCTACGGCTACTCGTCGGCGGCGCTGGATGCGGCCTGTGTCAAGCTCAACGCCGCGACCACCCCGGAGGACCAGCTCAAGTACCTGATCGAGATCGAGAAGGCGCTCTGGTCGGACTCCTTCGGAACGGTGATCTTCCAGTTCCCGGAGATCGTGGCCTCCAACTCGAAGAAGCTGCAGAACGTCAAGATGATCCCGCTGAGCCCGGGCCCGTTCTGGAACTTCTGGGAGTGGACCACCACCAGCTGATCCACCCCGCCGCGGCCCGGTCCACCAGTGACCGGGCCGCGGGACGGCGGTAACGTCGAGGGCGGTGCGGTGGGTCCCGAAACGGGACCGCCCACCGCCTTTCGACGTTCGGGTCGCCGCCGTCGCGGACCCCGACCCGCCGGCGTCACCGCCAGGTCAGCCCGCAGTCCGATCGAAGGGCACGGAGCAGATGCTCACATTCTTGGCACGACGCCTGATCGCGTCGTTCTTCATCATCCTGGGTGCCACGTTCATCGCGTACATCCTCATGTCGTACGCGGGCGATCCGTTGAACGCCGCCTACAACATCCAGGACCCGACCCAGCGGGCCCAGGCGATCGCGAACCTGACCCGGGTCCTGCACCTGGACGTCCCGCCGGTGGCCCGGTACTTCATCTGGCTCAAGGGCATCGGCGGCTGCTTCGTCGGCCACTGCGACTTCGGCCAGAACGTGCAGCTGCAGTCCGTCGGCAGCAACCTCGGCTCCGCGCTCGGCAACACCCTCAAGCTGGTCACGGCCGCCACCGTGGTGGCGATCGTCATCGGGGTGACCGTGGGTGTCATCACCGCCCTGCGGCAGTACTCCGGGCTGGACTACACGGTCAGCTTCCTGACCTTTTTGTTCTTCTCGCTGCCGGTCTTCTGGGTGGGCATCCTGCTCAAGGAAGTCATCGCGATCAAGTACAACGACTTCCTGCAGGGCGGCGCGCACTACAACTGGGCGATCATCATCGTGGTGTCGCTGATCATCGGGTTCCTGGCGTACTCGCTGGTCGGCGGAGCACCCCGGCGAAAACTCCTCATCGGCGCGGCCGCCGCGGTGGTCGCGTTCGCGCTGAACTGGTACATGTCCGCCACGGCCTGGCTGCTCGACCCCCGGCTGGGCATCGTGGTGGTGGGCATCCTCGCGCTCTGCATCGCCTACGGCATGACGGCGCTGATGGCCGGGACGGCCAACCGCAAGGCGCTCTACAGCGCGCTGACCACGGCCGTGCTCGGCATCGTGCTGTACCAGCCGCTGCAGTACTTCTTCTACAACGGCATGAACTTCCTCAAGCTGCTCGGGCTGCTGGTGGTCGCCGTCATCGCCGCGGTGGTGATCGGCTACCTGTTCGGCGGTGACGACCGCGGGTTGTCGGCCCGCACCGCCGCCTTCACCGCGGTGCTGGTCGGGTTGGTGATCTTCGTCGACCGGCTCATGCGGGCCTGGCAGACCTACTCCAACGACCCGGCGATCGGTGGGCGGCCGCTGGCGACCACGAACCCGTCGACCCCGAACCTGGACGGCGACTTCTGGATCCAGACGCTGGACACGGTGACCCACCTGATCCTGCCGACGCTGACCCTGATGCTGATCTCGCTCGCCGGGTACTCCCGCTACTCGCGGGCGAGCATGCTCGAGGTGCTCAACCAGGACTACATCCGGACGGCCCGGTCCAAGGGGCTGACCGAGCGGACCGTCATCGTCCGGCACGCCTTCCGGAACGCGCTCATCCCGCTGGCCACGGTGCTCGCGCTGGACGTCGGTGCCCTCATCGGCGGCGCCGTGCTCACCGAGACGGTGTTCGGCTGGAAGGCCATGGGGTCGCTGTTCCAGGACGGCCTGACTAACTACGACCCCAATCCGGTGATGGCGTTCTTCCTCATCACGGCGCTCGTGGCGGTGGTCTTCAACATCCTCGCCGACCTCGCGTACGCGGCGCTCGATCCGAGAATCAGGGTGGGTTCAGCATGACGACGACGCGCACCGGCACCGGCGCGGACCCGCAGCAGTCGGGACCGCCGGCGCCCCCGGAGGAGACCGGCTCGCTGGAGCAGAAGGAAGTCGCGGGCCTGTCCCAGGGACAGATCGTCCGCAAGCGCTTCCTCCGCCACAAGGGCGCGATGATCTCGCTGGTCGTGCTGATCCTGGTGATCCTGCTGGCCGCGACGAGCATCGGCTGGGGTCCGATCCCTGGCTGGTACCACTGGAAGTACACCGACCTGCCGGACCCGTACAACCCGCAGGGCGAGCCGACGATGTCGGTGCCCGGCCTGTTCGGCGGCCACGGCTGGGCGTGGGGCATCCACCCGTTCGGCCAGGACGAGACCGGCCTCGACCTGTTCGCGGCCGTCATGCGCGGCACCCAGCAGACCATCGTGGTCATCCTGATCCTGGGCCTGCTGTCGACGGTGATCGGCGTGGTCATCGGCGCCGTCGCCGGGTACTACCGCGGCTGGGTCGACGCCGTGCTGATGCGGTTCACCGACCTGATCATCACGCTCCCGATCATCCTGATCACCGCGGTGCTGGGCTTCGTGCTCAACGCCCACGGCATCTGGTCGGTGGCCCTGGCGCTCGGCCTGCTGTCCTGGACGACGCTGGCCCGGCTGGTCCGCGGCGAGTTCCTGGCGCTGCGGGAGCGGGAGTTCGTCGACGCCGCCCGGGTGGCCGGCGCGTCCGACCGGCGGATCATCTTCAAGCACATCCTGCCGAACACCGTCGGCATCATCGCCGTCAACACCACGCTGCTGATGGGCGCCGGCATCCTGTCCGAGGCGGCGCTGTCGTTCCTCGGCTTCGGCATCCGGCTGCCCGACCTGTCGCTGGGCTCGCTGATCAGCGCCTACGCGCAGTCGTTCTCGTTCCGGCCGTGGCTGTTCGTCTGGCCGGGCATCTTCATCATCATCATCGTGCTGTGCATCAACTTCATCGGTGACGGTCTGCGCGACGCGTTCGACCCCAAGCAGAAGCGCATCCCCAAGGCCCGCGCGCTGCGGGCGGACCGGGCCACCTCCGCCAAGGCGGAGCTGTCGACCCACGAGACCGCGGCACCGCCCTCGCCGGCGGTGGGGCTCTAGGCGTGGCGACGTCCGCGGCCGGCCGGGTGCTCCCGGCCGGCCGGCCAGTCGCCGCCCGGGCGGACCCGAGCCGCCCGGACACCGCCCGGTCAGACCAGCGCGGCGAGCACGCCCAGGACCACCAGCACCACCGCGGCGGCGATCGTCGTGCGGTGCCAGGTGACCGGCGGCCGGTCGAACTCCAGCCGCGGGTCGTCCAGGTGGCCGGCGTCGCGGAGCTCTTCCCAGCGGCGCCGGACGGCCAGTGCCGCCTGGCCGGACGGGGAGTGCGGGGAGTCGCCCGGGCGGATGCTGGCGCCGGCGCCATAGGTCGACTCCGGCAGGTGCCGCAGGTCGCCGGGGGACAGGTCGCGGTGCGCCCAGCGGCTCGGTGCCGGCGCCGCCCAGGCGGTGTAGGTGCCGTAGCGGGTGGTCAGCGCCAGCGCCCACTTGGTGTCGATCCGCTGGATGCTCGGCCAGGGCAGGTCGACGGTCCGCAGCACGTTCGCCAGGTGCACGCCTGCGTCGTCGACGACCACCTCCGGCCGCCAGAACAGCGCCCAGGCGGCGCCGGCGGCCAGCAGCAGCCACGGGGCGGACCGGGCGAAGCCGGGCACGCCGTCGTGCGCGGAGATGACCACCAGGCCCACCGCACACACCACTGCGACCAGGGCCGCCAGCACCTTGCCGAACGCCGGCCGGTAGACGCTGCGCATCCCGCCAGTCTGGCACCGCGCAGCCGTCCGCCCCGGTGCCCTCGCACACCGGACGCGCCCCACGCGCACACTGGACCGGGCGGTCGCACGCCCACCGCCGTCGAGAGGAACGCACGATGACCGCCACCGTCGACCGCAAGGACCTGACGTCCGCGCCGACCGTGCTCAGCGTCCGGGACCTGAACATCGAGTTCTGGGTGGACGGCACCTGGTACCCCGCGGTGATCGACGCGGAGTTCGACCTGCGGGCCGGCGAGGTCCTGTCGCTGGTCGGCGAGTCCGGGTCGGGCAAGTCGACGACGGCCATGTCGCTGATGGGCCTGCTGCCGAAGAACTCGCACACCAGCGGGTCGATCAAGCTCGGTGACCGGGAGATCGTCGGGGCGCCGCAGCACTACCTGCGCGGCATCCGCGGCAAGGACATCTCGGTCATCTTCCAGGAGCCGATGACGGCGCTGAACCCCGTCTACACGATCGGGTTCCAGATTTCCGAGATGCTGCGCAGCCACCGGGCCATGGCGCCACACGCCGCCCGCGAGCGTGCCATCGAGCTGCTCAAGCTGGTCGAGATCCCGGACCCCGAGCGCCGCGTCGACTCCTACCCGCACCAGCTCTCCGGCGGCCAGCGGCAGCGCGCCATGATCGCCCAGTCGCTGGCCATGGATCCCAAGCTGCTCATCGCCGACGAGCCGACCACCGCGCTCGACGTCACCGTGCAGGCCGAGATCCTCAAGCTCATGCGGGACCTGAAGAACCGCATCTCCGCGTCGATCGTGCTGATCACCCACGACATGGGCGTGGTCGCCGACATGGCCGACCGCATCGTGGTGATGAAGGACGGCCGGATCGTCGAGTCCGGCACCGCGGACGAGATCTTCCACCGGCCCCAGCACGAGTACACCCGGCAGCTGCTGGGCGCCGTGCCCCACCTGGGCTCCGTCGTCGCCGACGAGGGCGTCGAGGTCGCCGACGACCTGGCCGAGGAGGTCGCGGAAGCGCTCGGCGGGGTCGACGCCACCGGCACGGCCGTCGGCACCACCGTCGGTACCACGACCACCACCGGCACCACGACCGCGCCCAGTTCCGGTGGCCCGGCCGGGCCCGCCGACCACCACGGCTCTTCGCCGGTCGGCACGCACGTGGTGCTGCCCAGGCCGGCCGATGCCGGCGATCCCACCCGCCGGGCCGGGATCCAGCCCGGCGTGCCGGTCGTCGTCGACCTGCAGAACGCCAGCGTCGAGTACCCCAAGCGCGGGCGCACCCCGGCCTTCCGCGCGGTCAGCGACTTCACGCTGCAGATCGGCCAGGGCGAGGTGGTCGGCCTGGTCGGCGAGTCCGGCTCCGGCAAGACCACGCTGGGCCGGGCGCTCGTCGGCCTGCTGCCGGTGGTCGAGGGCACGGCGACGGTGGTCGGGACCACCATCGTCGGCGCCAAGAACCGGGATCTGCGGCCGATCCGACGCGACGTCAGCTTCGTCTTCCAGGACCCCGGGTCGTCCCTGAACCCCCGGCTGCCGATCGGCGAGTCGATCGGCGAGCCGATCATGCTGCACGAGAAGGTCAAGGGCGCCGAGCTGTCCAAGCGGGTCGAGGCGCTGCTGGACCAGGTGCACCTGGCCAGGGCCATGCGCAACCGCTACCCGCACGAGCTCTCCGGCGGGCAGCGGCAGCGGGTCGGCATCGCCCGCGCGCTGGCCCTGAGCCCCAAGCTGCTGATCGCCGACGAGCCCACCTCGGCACTCGACGTGTCGGTGCAGGCCCGGGTGCTCCAGCTGTTCCAGGACCTGCAGCGCGAGCAGGGTTTCGCCTGCCTCTTCGTCACCCACGACCTGGCCGTGGTCGAGATCCTCGCCCGGCGCATCGCGGTCATGCGGCACGGCCGGCTCGTCGAGCTCGGCACCCGGGAGCAGATCCTGGCGCAGCCCGTCGACGACTACACCAAGCGGCTGCTGGCGGCCGTGCCCGTGCCGGACCCGGAGGAGCAGGCCCGGCGCCGGCACCAGCGCGACGTGCTGCTGGCCGCCGGGGTCGGCGTCGACGAGGACGAGTACCAGGTCTTCTGACCGGCGCACCTACCGCGCCGGCGGACTGCGGCGCTGACCCGGCGCACCGGCAGCGCCGCCCGGCGAATCGGTCGCTGGCCGGCGCGACCGGCCAGGCGGCCGTCCGGCCGGTGACACCTAGGGTGGTCGGGTGACCCGCACCCTGCTGGCCGTGCACGCGCACCCCGACGACGAGTCGATCACCATGGCCGGGACGCTGGCCCGGTACGCCGCCGAGGGGGCACGGGTCTGCCTGATCACCGCGACCCTCGGCGAGGAGGGCGAGGTCATCCCGCCGGAGCTCGCCGGGCTGGCCGCGCCGGTGGCCGACCAGCTGGGCGGCTACCGGCTGACCGAGCTCGAGCGGGCCTGCGCCTGCCTGGGCGTCGACGACCACCGGTGGCTGGGCGGGCTGGGCACCTACCGCGACTCGGGGATGGTCGGCACGCCGTCGGCCGCCCACCCGCGGGCGTTCCACCGGGCGCGGACCGGCGGCCCGGCCCACGAGGAGGCGGTCGCCGCGCTCACCGAGGTGCTGGAGCAGGTGCGGCCGCAGGTGGTGGCGACCTACGACGCCGACGGCGGCTACGGCCACCCGGACCACATCGCCACCCACGACGTCGGGCTCGCCGCCGCTGTGCGGGCCGGCGTGGACCGGGTGGTGGCCGTCGTCCGGCCCCGCCGGGAGAGCCTGCAGGCGCTGCAGGCCCTGGCCGTGCCCCCGGGGCTGCGCGCGGCCCGGCCCGAGGACCTGGGCTTCACGGTCGACGACGAGGCCGTGGACATCCGCGTCGACGTCGAGCGGTACGCCGACGCCCGCGGCTGCGCGCTGGCCGCCCACCGGACGCAGCTGGACCTCTTGCCGGGCGGCTTCACGCTGTCCAACCGGTTCGCGCAGCCGCTGCTGCCGGTCGAGTGCTACCGGGTGCTGCACGGCGTGGGCACCGGTGGCGGCGTCGTCGACGACCTGTTCGCCGGCTTGCCGTGACCGTTCCGGAGCCGTCCGGGGCCGCCGGGACGCAACCGGTCCCGCCCCGGCCCGGACCTCCGGGCGGTGCCCGACCCGGTCCCGGCGCGCCGGTCGACTGGGCGATGGCGGCCGTGCTCACGGTGCTGGCGGCGCTGGTCGCCGCCGTCGTCGTGGCGTTCCTGCCGCTGCGTGCCGGGGCCGTCCCGCTGCCGATCAGCGTGATCCTGGCCGCTGCCACCGTGGTCGTGCTGCCGCGCTGGTGCCTGGCCCTGACCGGCTCGCTGCTGATGGCGGCCGCGCCGGTGGTCGCCTGGTTCGCGGTCACCGCGTGGACCGCGCTGCAGCGCAACCCGCTGTACCCGCAGGTGACGCTGGCCGTGGGGGACTGGCGGCTGGTCCTGCTGATGCTGCTCGGCGGGGCCGGCGGGGCGGCGGCGGTGACGTCGGCCTGGGGCGCCCGGGTACGGGCCGCTGCGGCCGGGCCGGCGCCGTCCGGTTTCCCGGGGGCCGGACCGGCAGTGGATACTGGCGACGCCGGGGCGCGGGGCGGGCCGACCGAGTCCGTGCCGCCCGGGAGCCGCGCCGGTACAGATCCCCTGCCTGGAGAGACACCGTGACCTATGTGATTGCCGAGCCCTGCGTGGACGTCCTCGACCGGGCGTGCGTCGAGGAGTGTCCCGTCGACTGCATCTACGAGGGCGACCGGATGCTGTACATCCACCCCGACGAGTGCGTCGACTGCGGCGCCTGCGAGCCGGTGTGCCCGGTCGAGGCCATCTACTACGAGGACGACGTGCCGGCGCAGTGGTCGCCCTACACCAAGGCCAACGTCGACTTCTTCGACGACCTCGGGTCGCCGGGCGGCGCCTCCAAGGTCGGTCGCACCGGCAACGACGTGCCCCTGGTCTCCGCGCTGCCGCCGATGGGCGAGGGCCACTGAGCGGGGGCGTGCGGTCGTGACCACGTCGGTGCGGCTGCCGGACTTCCCCTGGGACCAGCTCGACGACGCGCGCCGGGTCGCCGGGGCGCATCCGGACGGCATCGTCGACCTGTCGATCGGCACCCCGGTCGACATCGTCCCGGCACCCGTCCGGGCGGCGCTGGCCGATGCGTCGAACAGTCCCGGCTATCCCGCGGTGCACGGCACCGCGCAGCTGCGCCGGGCGTACTCGGGGTGGCTGGCGCGCGCGCACGGGGTGCCCGACCTGGATCCCGAGAACGTCCTGCCGACGGTCGGGTCCAAGGAGTTCATCGCCTCGCTGCCGTCGCAGCTCGGGCTCGGTCCCGACGACCTGGTGGTCATCCCGGAGATCGCCTACCCGACGTACGAGGTGGGCGCGCTGGTCGCCGGCTGCCGGGTGCTGCGCAGCGACTCGCTGCACGGCATGGGCACCGAACGGCCGGCGCTGCTCTGGCTGAACTCACCGTCGAACCCGACCGGGCGGGTCCGGTCGGCGGAGAACCTCGCGAAGATGGTCGCCTGGGCCCGGGCGCGCGGCTGCGTGGTGGCCTCGGACGAGTGCTACCTGGACCTGGGCTGGGAGAGCACGCCCGTCTCGGTGCTGCACCCCGACGTCTGCGGCGGCGACCACACCGGCCTGCTCGCGGTGCACTCGCTGTCCAAGCGGTCGAACCTGGCCGGCTACCGGGCGGGGTTCGCCTCCGGGGACCCGGACCTGGTCGCCGAGCTGACCGGCCTGCGCCGGCACCTGGGCGCGATGGTGCCGGCACCGATCCAGGCGGCGGCGGCCGCGGCGCTGGGCGACGACGGGCACGTGCTGGCCCAGCGCAACCGGTACGCGGCCCGGCGGCGGGTGCTGCAGGGCGCCCTCGAGGACGCCGGGTTCACGGTGTCGTACTCCGAGGCCGGGTTGTACCTCTGGTGCACCCGGGACGAGCCGGCCATGACGTCGGTCGACCGGCTGGCCGAGCGCGGCGTGCTCGTCGCGCCGGGCACGTTCTACGGACCCGGCGGCGCGCGGCACGTGCGGGTGGCACTGACCGCCACGGACGAGCGGGTCGCCGGAGCGGCGCGGCGGCTGTCCGCCGGCTGATCCGGCCGCGTCCCCGACGGGGCGTCGTGCAGGCACCGGCGCCGCCCGCCGGGGACGAGGACCGCAGCGTGGGGAGGACGACGTGACGACCGTCGTGGTCATGGGCACCCTGGACACCAAGGGCCCGGACATCGGTTTCCTGGCGGCGCAGGTACGGCGCGCCGGCGCCACCGCGCTGGTGGTCGACGTCGGCCTGGGCGATCCCGTGGGCGCGGCTCCCGACGTCACCGCGGACGAGGTCGCCGCGGCCGCGGGCGCCGACCGCGCGGCGCTGCGGGCCGCCGGCGACCGTGGGGCGGCCGTGACCGCCATGGGACACGGCGCGGCGGCCGTGGCCCGCCGGCTGCTGCAGGAGGACCGGCTCGACGCGCTGCTCGCGGCCGGCGGCTCCGGGAACTCCTCGATCGCCGCGGCCGCGATGGCCGAGCTGCCGATCGGCGTCCCGAAGCTACTGGTGTCCACGATGGCCTCCGGCGACGTCTCGCCGTACGTCGGTGCCAAGGACGTCGCCATCCTGTACTCGGTGGTCGACGTGGCCGGCGTGAACCGGGTGTCCCGGACCATCCTGGGCAACGCCGCCGCTGCCGCGGTCGGGATGGCCGCGGCCCACCGGGAGCGCGCGGGCGCCGCCGCGGCCGGGGACGAGCGGCCCCTGGTCGCCGCCTCGATGTTCGGCGTCACCACACCCGCCGTCGTCGCGGCGCAGGAGCACCTGACCGGCCTGGGGTACGAGGTCCTGGTCTTCCACGCCACCGGTGCCGGCGGGCGGGCGCTCGAGGCGCTCGCGGAGGCCCGGATGGTCGCGGGCGTCCTCGACCTGACCACCACCGAGATGGCCGACGACCTGGTCGGGGGAGTGCTGACCGCGGGCCCGCACCGGCTGGAGGCCGCCGGACGTGCCGGCCTGCCCCAGGTGGTGGCGCCGGGGGCGCTCGACATGGTCAACTTCGGCCCGGAGGCGACCGTCCCGGACCGCTTCGCCGGGCGCACGCTGTTCGTCCACAACCCGACCATCACCTTGATGCGGACGACCGCGGACGAGATGGCCGAGCTCGGCCGCCGGATCGCCGGCAAGCTGGCCGCCGCGACCGGCCCCACCGAGGTGTTCTGGCCGGAGGGCGGGGTGAGCGCGCTGGACGCCCCGGACATGCCGTTCGCCGACCCGGCTGCGGACGCCGCCTGCCTGTCGGCGCTGGAATCCGGGCTGGCGGGCTCGGGCGTCCCGGTCCACCGGCGCCCGGAGCACGTGAACGACCCGGCCTTCGCGGTGGCGATGGCGCAACGCCTGCACGAGATGATCACCGCGGCGACGGTCGAGGAGGAGCGCTGATGGAACGGGCAGAGGTGCTGCGGCGGCTGCGGTCCCAGGTGGCGTCCGGCCGGCCGGTGATCGGCGCCGGCGCCGGGACCGGGCTCTCGGCCAAGTGCGCCGAGGCCGGCGGGGCCGACCTGGTGATCATCTACAACTCCGGCCGCTACCGGATGGCCGGTCGCGGGTCGCTGGCCGGGCTGATGCCCTACGGCGACGCCAACGCCATCGTGCTGGAGATGGCGGCGGAGGTGCTGCCGGTCGTCGCGGACACCCCCGTCCTCGCCGGTGTGTGCGGGACCGACCCGTTCCGGTTGATGCCGCGGTTCCTGGACCAGCTGGCGGCGACCGGCTTCTCCGGGATCCAGAACTTCCCGACGGTGGGGCTGATCGACGGGGTCTTCCGGCAGAACCTGGAGGAGACCGGCATGGGCTTCGACCTGGAGGTCGAGCTGGTGCGGCTGGCCGCGGAACGCGACATGGTGACCTGCCCGTACGTCTTCGACCCCGACCAGGCCGCCGCCATGGCCGCCGCCGGTGCCGACGTGCTGGTGCCGCACATGGGGCTGACCACGTCCGGCACCATCGGAGCGCGCACCGCACCGGGGCTGGACGAGGCGGTGGAACGGGTGCAGGCCATGCGCGACGCCGCGGTCGCCGAGCGCGCCGACGTCCTGGTGCTGTGCCACGGCGGTCCGATCGCCGAACCCGAGGACGCGGCGTACGTGCTGGCGCGCACCACGGGCGTCGCCGGGTTCTTCGGCGCCTCGTCGATGGAGCGGCTGCCGACCGAGCGGGCGCTGACCGCCCAGGTCCAGGCGTTCAAGACCATCGCGACCGGCTGACCGACCGGCCACCGGCCGCCGCACCCTGCACATCCCTGGCGAGAGGACCCCACCGTGACCGCTCCGATCCCGGCCCACATCCCACCGGACGCCGTCGAGACCTTCAGCTTCGACTGGGGCACGATGAAGTGGTTCGTCAGCCCCGCGACCGTCCCCGGCGCCGTCAACTCCCAGGGCGAGGTGATCATCCTGCCCGGCGCCGGTCATGCACCGCACCAGCACGACGGCGCCGACGAGCTGCTGTACGTGGTTTCCGGCGCCGGCCGGCAGACCGTCGGCGACCAGGACTTCGACATCGCCGAGGGCGACCTGGTGTACATCCCGCGGGCCACGGTGCACTCGACCTTCAACACCACCTGGCGCACCCTGCGCCTGCTGGTGACGTACACCCCGGGCGGCGAGGAGCAGGCGCTGACCGCCCTGCCGGACTTCCGGCGCCACCCGGCCGGGACCGACCCGCAGTGGACCCGCGACCCGACCCGGTGACACCGGTGCGGTGACCGTCCGGGCGCGCCCGCGGCGCGACGTCCGGTGTCAGCCGGTCGTGGGGAACGCCCGGCCGGCGGCGGCCTCCACGGCCGCCCAGGCGTCGTCGTACCGGGCCCGGGCCGCGGCCTTGCGCTCGCGGCAGCCCTGGATCACCCGGCCCGCTGCCAGTGCCGCGTCGGCGTCGCCGCTGCGGGCGACCAGCGCGCGCAGCGTGTCCTCGAGCACGGACGCGTCCTGGTGGTCGCCCAGCACCTCCTGGAACGCGGCCAGCGCCGACAGGAACCCGGCCGCGTCGCGGTCCTTGCCCAGCAGCTCCGCCGCGTACCGGGCGCGCTTGCCCAGGATCCGCAACGCGTGCAGGTCGTCGTCCGGCGGGTGCGCGCCGAACTGCTTCTCGAGCCGGCGGCGGCCCTTGGCCAGCACCCGGTACTCGTCCGCGGCCAGCGCCCGCAGGTCCACCCACGGGTTCGCCACCGGCGGCCGCTCCGTCGCGGCGTCGAGCTCGGCGAGCAGCGACCCGTGCCCCGGGTCGTCGAGCGCCGCCACCAGCGCGCGGCGGGCGCGGGTCCGGTCCCGGTCTAGCCGCCCGATCACCCGCTCCAGCGCGGCGGTGTCGGGCTCGCCGAGCGCCGCCGCCTCGCGGTGCAGCCGGTCGATCATGACGTCCAGATCGCGGACCTCGCCGAGCGCCCCGGCCAGATCGGCGAGGTCGCCCCGCAGCCCGGCCGCCGCGTCGGCATCCAGTGCCGGGCGGGCGGCGCGCAGGTAGGCACGGATGCGGCGGGTCGCCACCCGCATCTGGTGGACGCTCTCGATGTCCGCGCCGTGCCGGCTGCCCTCCTCGTGCTCGCGGAGCCCGGCGGTGGCCTTGCCGAGGACGGCTGCCAGGGCGTCGGCCACGTCCGTCGGGATCAGGCCGGGGCGGCGCGGGGCCGGGCGGGGCGGGATGGCGGCGACCTCGCCGGCCGGGTCCTCGGGACCGGCGGCGTCACCCGCGGGCCAGGTCGGCGGCGGGACCGGGACGGGCGCGGCTGCGGGAGGGGCGGCAGCGGGGACGTCGCCCGGGGACCCGGTCGCAGCCGGGAGGGTCCCGGTCGCCGGCACGCGGGCCGGGGTCCGGCGCGTCCTGGGCGCGGCAGCCCCGTCCGGCGTCGCGCGGTGCGCAGGGCGCCGGCGGGACGGTGTCGGCCCGGCGGGCGCGGGTGCCAGAGCGGGGGTCTCCGGGGTGGCGGGCCCGGCCGGCGCCGTCACGGCTGGGGTGGTCGTCGCGGCGGTCGTGGACCTGGCGGTCCGGCGACGTCCGGCACCGGTGGACGTCGTGGTGGTCGACCCCGTGCCGGCGGAGGTCGTGCCGGCGGACTTCGTGGTGGTCGGCGTCGTGCCGGTCGACCGTGCGGCGGACGCCTGGTCAGCCCGCGACCGGTCAGCCCGCGACCGCCCACCACCGGACGCCGTGGCGCTGGCGGGCGCGGACGGGGCGGCGGGGGCGGCGGTCCGGCGTCGTCCGCGGCCCGGCGGCACCGCGGCGGGTGCCTCCGTGGTGCCCGCACCGGCACCGGCGGTCGTCCGGCGGCGGCGCGGCGCCGGGGAGACGGGCTGGGCCGGACCGGGCTGCTCGTCCGGACCGGCGGCGCCGGTGCCTGCTCCTGCCGTGGCGCGGCGGCGGCGCGGCGCGGGCGCGGGCGGAGTCGGCGGGGTTGCGGTCCGGCGGGACGACGCCGCCCTCGCCGGGGCGGCGCGTCGGGGTTCGGGCACCGCGCGAGTATTCCGCAGCGGTCGACGCGGTCCCGACCGACGCGCGGGCCCGCCGGCGTGCCGCAGCCCACGCAGGCCGGCCGCCGGGGCCCGATCAGTGCTGGTGCAGCACCTCGTTCAGCCCGCCCCACGAGCCGGAACGGGGGACCGCCTCGACCGCTCCGGACAGCGAGTTCCGGCGGTACAGCAGGCCGGAGGCGCCGGACAGGTCGCGTGCCTTGACCGCGGTCTCGCTGCCGTCGGCCCGCAGCACCAGCTTGGTGCCCGCAGTCAGGTACAGGCCGGCCTCGACCACGCAGTCGTCGCCGAGCGAGATCCCGACGCCCGAGTTCGCGCCGAGCAGGCAGCGCTCGCCGATCGTCACCTGTTCCTTGCCGCCACCGGACAGCGTCCCCATGATCGACGCGCCGCCGCCGACGTCGCTGCCGTCGCCGACGACGACGCCCTGCGAGATGCGGCCCTCGACCATCGACGTGCCGAGCGTGCCGGCGTTGTAGTTGCAGAAGCCCTCGTGCATGACGGTGGTCCCGGCCGCCAGGTGCGCGCCCAGCCGGACCCGGGACGCGTCGGCGATCCGCACGCCGTGCGGGGCGACGTAGTCGGTCATCGGCGGGAACCGGTCGACGCCGGACACCGCGAGCCGGATCCCGGCGCGCGCCGCGGCCAGGCGGACCTGGTCCACGTCGTCCGGGGGCACCGGGCCGAGGCTGGTCCAGGCGTTGTTCGGCAGCAGCGAGAAGACGCCGTCCAGGTTCACCGTCCGCGGGCGGACCAGCCGGTGGGACAGCAGGTGCAGGCGCAGGTACAGGTCCGCGGCGTCCTGCGCCGGGCGGCTCAGGTCCGCCACCGACGTCCGCACCACCTCGAGCCGCACCCGCCGGACGGGGTCCTCGCGTTCCGCACCGGACAGGTCCGGCTCCCCGGCTCGGCCGGTGCCGTCGGTGCCGTCGGTGTCGTTGGTGCCGGCGGTGAGCCGGGGGGCGGGGTACCAGACGTCGAGCAGGGTGCCGTCCGCGCTGCGGGTGGCCAGGCCGGTGCCGATGGCTCCGGTGGTGACGAGGTCCGGGGCGGTCATGAGCCGGAGGTTAGCGGCCCGGTCGGCGCCTGGTGGGACGGAGGTCCGGGCGGCGGCGCGGACAGGCCGCGGGGACGGGACAGGGTCAGCCGACCGCCACGGCGACCCGGCCGGGCGCCGCCACGGCGGTCGACACGGACCAGCCGTCCGGCGACCACTGCTGCGACCCCGCGGTCACCCGGGTGACGCCGGCTCCGGTGGCGTGGGCGACCAGCCAGGCGGCCAGCCGTCGCGCGCGGACGCCGGCGTCCGCCCGGCCCGCGGTGCCCAGCACGGCCGAGGTCCGGTCCGTGCCGACCGAGACGACCTGCACCCCGCCCAGTTCCGCTGCGGCGGCGGCGATCAGGGTGCGCAGCTCCGGTGTCGCCGGGGCGGTGCCGTCGACCGGGGTGCGCACCGGCGTGGTGGCCGTGGGCGGCTGGGCGCCGGTGCGGCACCGCAACGCCATCGGGGCGGCGCCGCTGAGCGCCCGCACCAGCGTGGTGGCGTCCGGCTCCCACTGGGCGTAGGCGTCGGGATAGGCGGAGTACTGCACCGCCTGTGCCGCCGCGGTGAGCGACATCCGCTGCCAGCCGGACACCTCCGCCAGTGCGGAGTAGAAGCTACGGGACGCGTGGACGGGGTCGGCCACCTGCGCCGCCGTCCCCCAGCCCTGCGACGGCCGCTGCTGGAACAGCCCGATCGAGTCGCGGTCGCCGCCGGACAGGTTGCGCAGCCGCGACTCCTGCCACGCGGTCGCGACGGCGATCACCCGGCCGCGGTCGGGCACGCCCTCCGCGATGCCGACGGCGTTGATGGTCGCCGCGTTCTGCAGGGCCACGGCGCTCAGCTCGACGTCGGGCGCGCCCACCACCGACGTCGCGGCGGTCGGGCTGGCGTTGACCTCGGCTGTCCCGGCGGCGCCGGCACCGGTCGACTGCGGCCCCTCGACCACCACGGTGACCGGCGGTCCGGTCACCGCCGGCACGGTGCACTCCGCCGTCGCGCCCGGGGGTGCGGAGGACGCGCCGCGCACCAGCACGACGACGGCGACCAGCACCACGACCAGCACCAGGACGGGCACGGCCACCCGCCAGACCGTCGGCCGTCGCACGGGGCCAACGGTACTGTGCGGCCATGACCGACAGTGCCGTTCCGGGTGAGGGCAGTGCCCATGGCAGTGCCGATGACAGCGCCGATCCGGACCGGGACGGCGCCGCGGAGGCCGCGCTGGACCTCACCGCGGACCCGGACCTGCTGACGGCGGCGCTGGTCGACATCCCGTCCGTGTCCGGCACCGAGCAGCGGATCGCGGACCTGGTGGAGTCGGCGTTGCGGCGGCTCGGGCGGTACGAGGTGCTGCGGTCCGGCAACACCGTGCTGGCCCGGACAGAGCTGGGCCGGCCCACCCGCGTCGTCCTCGCCGGTCACCTGGACACCGTGCCGATCGCGGACAACGTGCCGTCGCGGACGGACGGCGACGTGCTGCACGGCTGCGGCACCACCGACATGAAGTCCGGCGATGCCATGCTGCTGCACCTGGCGGCGACGCTCGAGTCGCCGTCCCGCGACCTGACGTTCGTGTTCTACGACTGCGAGGAGGTCGAGTCGGCGCGCAACGGGCTCGGCCGGATCCAGCGCGAGCTGCCGGAGTGGCTGGCCGGTGACCTCGCCCTGCTCGGCGAACCCACCAACGGCCAGGTCGAGGGCGGCTGCCAGGGGACGCTGACCGCCGAGGTCACCGTCCGCGGCCACCGGGCGCACTCGGCGCGGTCCTGGATGGGGCGCAACGCCATCCACCTGGCCGAGCCGGTGCTGGCGCGGCTGGCCGCGGCGACGCCGCGCACCGTCGAGATCGACGGCTGCACCTACCGGGAGGGCCTGAACGCGGTGAAGATCCGCGGCGGCGTGGCCTCCAACGTCATCCCCGACGAGTGCGTGGTGACGGTGAACCACCGCTTCGCCCCGGACCGGTCGGCCGGCCAGGCGGCCGACCTGCTCCGAGAGCTGTTCGACGGCTTCGAGTTCGAGCTGCTGGACGCCGCCGACGGGGCGCTGCCGGGCCTGTCCGCGCCGGCTGCCGCCGACTTCGTCGCCGCTGCCGGCGGTGTCGCGGTCGCCAAGCTGGGATGGACGGACGTGGCCCGGTTCTCCGCGCTCGGCATCCCGGCGGTGAACTTCGGTCCGGGCGACCCGTCGCTGGCGCACACCCGCGAGGAGCACGTGTCCCGGACGCAGATCCGCGAGATGACCGACGTGCTGCGCCGCTTCCTGGGCTGAGCGGCGAGTCCGGCGGCGCGGCCGCGGGTGACACCGCCGGCTCCGCCACACCCGCTCCGGGCACGGGCCGGCCGCCGCGTGGCCGGAGCCGCGCCGCAGCGGACGAGAGCGCACCGGTCGCAGGTCTGTCGGCACGGCCGGCCGCCGTCCCACGGTGTCCGACCCGTCGCCGGCGGCCCGGTCATTACTGTGTCGAAGGTGACCAGCACACCCGACGGCGCGGCCGACCAGTCCTCCCCGGTCGTGCACCCGCCGGAGAAGATGCGCGGCCCCGTCCTGCTGCGCGGGACGCAGACGGCCGGCACGTCGACCACCGACCAGCGACTGCTGGACTCGCGGGGGCCGACGGACTGGGTGCACACCGACCCGTGGCGGGTGCTGCGGATCCAGGCCGAGTTCGTCGAGGGCTTCGGCGCGCTGGCCGGCCTCCCGCGGGCGGTCACGGTGTTCGGCAGTGCACGCACCCGGCGGGACACCGAGCAGTACCGGCTCGCCACCCGGATCGGCGCCGCGCTGGCCCGCGAGGGCTTCGCCGTGATCACCGGCGGTGGCCCGGGCACGATGGAGGCCGCCAACCGCGGCGCCAAGGAGGCCGGCGGGATGTCCGTCGGCCTGGGCATCGAGCTGCCCTTCGAGCAGGGCATCAACCAGTACGTCGACCTGGGCATCAACTTCCGCTACTTCTTCGCCCGCAAGACGATGTTCGTCAAGTACTCGCAGGCGTTCGTCTGCCTGCCGGGCGGTTTCGGCACGCTGGACGAGCTGTTCGAGGCGCTGACCCTGGTGCAGACCAAGAAGGTCACCAAGTTCCCGGTGGTGCTCTTCGGCTCGGAGTACTGGGGCGGCCTCGTCGACTGGATCCGGGACTCGGTGGCCGGCGCCGGCAACATCTCCGAGCCCGACCTGTCCCTGCTGCACCTGACCGACGACGTCGACGACATGGTCCGGGTCGTGCACGACGCGTACGCCGCCTGGGAGGCCGCGCACTGATCCGCGCAGGCGGCGCACCTCCGGCGCATCGCTTCCGCACCGGCCGGGATTCAGCCGGGCCCGGCCGCGGTCCCGCCGCCGCACCAGCGCGCGGGCGCAGAACTCAGCCCGCCACCGCGCCGCCGCGGACCGCGGCGAAGAACCGCAGGGCGTCCTGGACGGTCCGATCCCAGTACCCCCATTCGTGCTCGCCCGGGCTCCACTGCACCTCCAGCGGGATGCCGGCCTCGCGGGCCGCGCGCTCGAAGGTCCGGTTCTGGCCGGCCAGGAAGTCCTCGGTCCCGCAGCACGCCCAGAGCGCCGGCAGCGTCGACGGGTCGCACCGGCGCACCAGGTCGACCAGGTCGTCGTCGCCGGTGGGGACGCCGGCCGGGCCGAAGATCCGGGTGAACATGGCGGTGTCCGCCGGGGTCGGCGTACCGAGCCGGGTGGCCAGGTCCAGCACGCCGGACAGGCTGGCCGCGGCGGCGAACCGCTCCGGCTGCCGCAGCGCCAGCTTGACGGCGCCGTAGCCGCCCATCGACAGGCCGGCGACGAAGGTGTCCTCCCGCCGCTGCGACACCCGGAACATCGACCCGACGATCTCCGGCAGCTCCTGCGAGACGAAGGTCCAGAAGGCCTGGCCCAGCTGCTCGTCGGTGTAGAAGCTGCGGTGCACCTGCGGCATGACGACCGCCCACCCCAGCTCCGCCACGTACCGCTCGATCGACGTGCGGCGCAGCCAGATGGTGTCGTCGTCGCTCAGCCCGTGCAGTAGGTACAGCACCGGCGGGCCGCCGGCCGCATCGTCCACGGTGCCGGTCATGCCGATCTGCGACCGGGTGCGCTGCGGCAGCAGCACCGTCATGGACGTGGACAGGGCGAGGGAGTCGGCGAAGAAGTCGACGCGCAGGTGGGCCACCCGCCGATCCTCGGGCACGGCCCGGCGGCGCCGCACCGCGGGTGCACCGGCACACCGGCCGGACCGGGGTGGCGGTCCGGTGACCGGCCGGGCCGGGTCGCCGGGCGTGGGACGATGGCTGCGTGCTGCGTTGGATCACGGCAGGGGAGTCCCACGGCCCCGCGCTCGTCGCCGTCCTGGAGGGGCTGCCCGCCGGCGTCCCGGTGACGTCCGCGGACATCGCCACCCAGCTGGCGCGACGCCGGCTCGGGTACGGCCGCGGCGCCCGGATGTCGTTCGAGCAGGACGCCGTGACGCTGCTCGGCGGCGTCCGCCACGGCGTCACCCTCGGCGGGCCGGTCGCCGTGCAGGTCGGCAACACCGAGTGGCCCAAGTGGGAGAAGGTGATGGCGCCGGACCCGGTCGACGACGAGACCGCCGCGCAGCTCGCCGCCTCGGCCCGCAACGCCCCGCTCACCCGTCCCCGGCCCGGCCATGCCGACCTGGCCGGCATGCAGAAGTACGGCTTCGACGACGCCCGGCCGGTGCTGGAGCGGGCGTCGGCGCGGGAGACCGCCGCCCGGGTGGCGCTCGGCACGGTCGCGCAGCACTTCCTGCGCGAGGTGCTCGGCGCCGAGGTGGTCAGCCACGTCGTCTCGATCGGCGAGGCGGACGCCGTGCCCGGCCCGCTGCCCACGCCGGCCGACCGCGACGCGGTGGACCTTTCGCCGGTGCGGGCGCTGCACCCCGACTCCACCGCCGCCATGGTCGCCGAGATCGAGGCGGCCAAGGCCGACGGCGACACCCTCGGCGGCGTCGTCGAGGTGCTGGTCTACGGGCTGCCGCCGGGGCTCGGGTCGTTCGTGCACGGCGACCGCAGGCTCGACGCCCGGCTGGCCGCGGCGCTGATGGGCATCCAGGCGATCAAGGGCGTGGAGGTGGGCGACGGCTTCGCCACCGCGCGCCGGCGTGGGTCCGCGGCGCACGACGAGATGGATCCGCGCCGTCCGGGCGTCACCCGGCGGTCCAACCGCGCCGGCGGCATCGAGGGCGGCATGACCAACGGCGAGACCCTCCGGGTCCGGGCCGCGATGAAACCGATCTCCACCGTGCCCCGGGCGCTGTCGACCGTCGACGTGGCGACCGGCGGCCCGGCCGTGGCGATCAACCAGCGCAGCGACGTGTGCGCGGTGCCGGCCGCCGGCGTGGTGGCCGAGGCCATGGTCGCGCTGGTGGTGGCCGACGCCGTGCTCGAGAAGTTCGGCGGCGACTCGGTGACCGAGACCGCCCGGAACGCCCGCTCGTACCTGGCGACGCTCACCGACACCCTGCCGGTGGCCGCCGACCCGGTGCCGTCGGCGGGCCAGGGCGTTGCCTGAGGCAGGGCCGGCAGGGCCGGCCGGGCCGCTGGTGGTGCTCGTCGGGCCGCCGGGGTCGGGCAAGACCACGGTCGCGCGGCGGCTGGCCGTCCTGCTCGGGGTCGCGCACCGGGACACCGACGCGGACGTCGAACGGGCCACGGGGCGCGGCATCCCGGAGATCTTCGTGGATCTCGGCGAGGCGGAGTTCCGCCGGCTGGAGCGGGACGCAGTCCGCCGGGCGCTGGCCGAGCACCGTGGCGTGCTGTCGCTCGGCGGCGGCGCCGTGCTGTCCGAGCAGACCCGGGCCGAGCTGCGCGGGCACCCGGTGGCGTTCCTGTCGCTGAGCATGCCGGTCGGCGTCCGCCGGACCGGCATGGCCACCAACCGCCCGCTGCTGGCCGGGGTGAACCCGCGGGCGACCTACAAGACCCTGCTGGACGCCCGGGTCCCGCTCTACCGCGAGGTGGCCGCCGTGGAGGTCGACACCGACGAGCTCTCCGCCGACGAGGTGGCCGCCCGCATCGTGGCCGCCCTCGGCCTGGTGCCGCAGGACGGCACGGTGACGGCCCCGTGACCGGGCCCGACCCGGTGACGGCCCCGGCCGCGGTCCCCGGACCTGCCGGCACCGGCGCGGACAACAGAGCCCAGGCCGCCGCGGACCCAGCACCCTCGGCCGCCGCGCCGGTGGTCGTGCCGGTGCGGTCCGCGGCGCCGTACGACGTCGTCATCGGGCGCGGGCTGCTCGGCGACCTGGTGGACGTGGTGCGCCGGGTCGCGCCCGGCCACGCTGCGTTGATCCACGCGCCGACGCTGGCGGCCACCGCGGAGGCGGTCCGGGACGCGCTGCAGGACGCCGGCGTGGACACCCACCTGCTCGAGGTGCCGGACGCCGAGGATGGCAAGAGCCTGCAGGTGCTGGGCTTCTGCTGGGACGTGTTCGGCCAGATCGGGTTGGACCGCGGCGACCTGGTCATCGGCCTGGGCGGCGGCAGCGTCACCGACCTGGCCGGGTTCGCCGCGGCCACCTGGATGCGCGGCATCCGGGTCGTCCAGGTGCCGACGACGCTGCTGGGCATGGTCGACGCCGCCGTCGGCGGCAAGACCGGTATCAACACCGGGGCCGGCAAGAACATGGTCGGCTCCTTCCACGAGCCGACCGCCGTGCTCGCGGATCTGGCGACGCTGGACTCGCTGCCCCGCAACGAGCTGGTCGCCGGGATGGCCGAGGTGGTCAAGGCCGGTTTCATCGCCGATCCGCAGATCCTGGCCGTGCTGGAGGCCGACCCGGAGCGGGCCGTCGACCCCACCACGCCGGAGCTGGCGGAGCTGGTCCGGCGCGCCGTCGCCGTCAAGGCGGACGTGGTGGCCGCGGACCTCCGCGAGTCGAGCCTGCGGGAGATCCTCAACTACGGCCACACCCTGGCGCACGCCATCGAGAAGCGGGAGCGGTACCGGTGGCGGCACGGCGCGGCGGTGTCCGTCGGGCTGGTGTTCGCCGCGGAACTGGCCAGGGCCGCCGGCCGGCTCGACGACGCCACCGCCGACCGGCACCTGACCGTGCTGCACACCCTCGGCCTGCCGACGACCTACGACCCGGACGCGCTCGGCGAGCTCGTCACCTTCATGGGGTCGGACAAGAAGACCCGGTCCGGCATCCTGCGGTTCGTGGTGCTCGACGGGCTGGCCCGCCCCGGCCGGCTGGTCGGCCCGGATCCGTCCCTGCTGGCCGCCGCCTACTCGGTGGTCGCCGGGCAGCGCCGCCGCCGCGGCCGCGTACAGCCGTAGAGGCATCCCGGAGTCGCGGACGGCGCGGTCGCCGCCCGCGCCGCACCGGGCGCCCCCTAGAGTCGGTCCAGCGCCGACGGCGGGCGAGGGTCCCGCCGTGCGGCCGCGGAGGAGGGAACCGTGTCGAGCACCGACCGCCGCCCGTTGCGGCTCCGGCTGGTGTCGATGGCCGCCGCCGGCGCGCTCGTCGTGCCGTCCCTCGCGGCGTGCAGCAGCAACCAGGGGGACCAGCGGGCCTACTGCGTCAACGCCCAGAACCAGGTCGTCGACGACTCGTACTGCGACCAGGGCCACAACTACGGTGGCGGGCTGTTCTTCCTGCTGCTCGCGTCCGGCGCGTTCAACCGCGGCGCGTACATCCCCTCCGGCGCCTACTACGGCAGCCGGATCAACCCGGCCGACCGCACGGCCCGGGTGAACGCCGGCCTGCCGGCCACCGGCCGCGCCGCCGGCACCACCATCCGGTCCGGCGGCATCGGCAAGGGCTCCGGCGGCGGCAGCAGCCACCACGGGACCGGCAGCTGATGCGGCGGCACGAGAACGGCGCGCTGCGGCCGGGCTGGGAGGCCCAGATCGCCGCGGAGGGTCTGGTCTTCAACAACACGCTGACCGGCAAGGGCTCGGTGTCCTACTGGCGCGAGGCGCAGTACTACTCGCTGACCACCGCGGAGGTGGACCGGCTCGCGTCCGTCGCCGACACCGTCTTCGACCGGATGCTGGTGGCCGCCGGCGACCACGTCATCGAGCGCCGGCTGTACGACCGGCTGGGCATCCCGGCCTACGCCGTGCCGGCCATCGAGCGGTCCTGGAACGAGGAGAGTCCCAGCGTCTACGGGCGTTTCGACTTCCGCTACGGCAACCACCCCGACCTGGTGGCGGACGACCCGTCGCTGGCGGTCCCGAAGTTGTTGGAGTTCAACGCGGACACCCCGACCAGCCTGCTGGAGACCGCGGTGATCCAGTGGAACTGGTTGCTGGGCAACCCCGCCGCGGCGCACCGCGACCAGTGGAACAACGTCTACGACGCGCTGGTGGCGGCGTGGTCGCGGAACCTGTCGGTGCTGCGCAACCGCACCGGGCGGCAGGTCCCGGTGGTGCACTTCACCTGGAGCTCGCTGGACGACTCCGGCGAGGACAAGTTCACCGTGCTGTGCATGGCCGACGCCGCGCAGCAGGCCGGGATCGAGCCGGTGTTCCTGCACACCGAGGACATCCGGCTGGCCGAGAGCGACGAGTGGGTGTCGCTGGACGGCACCAGCGTCCACCCGGGTCGCTTCCTGGACCACGAGAACCGGCCCGTCGAGCTGGTCTTCAAGCTCTACCCCTGGGAGTCGCTGGCCGCCGACCCGTTCGGCCGGACGGCGCTGTGGAACACGCTGCAGCCGGACGGCACCGTCTGGGTCGAGCCGCCGTACAAGATGCTCTGGAGCAACAAGGGCATCCTGGCGGTGCTGTGGGAGATGTTCGGCACCGACGCCGAACTGTCGCAGTACCTGCTGCCGACCTACTTCGCAGGCGAGGAGCCCGCCGGCTGGGCCGATTTCGCGGAGAAGCCGCTGCTGTCCCGGGAGGGCGCCAACGTCCGCCTGGTGTCCGGCGGCGCCACGATCGCCTCGTCCGGCGGGCCGTACGGCAGCGAGGGCATGATCCGCCAGCAGCTGGCCACCCTGCCGGACTTCACCGGCGTCGACGGACCCCACCACCCCGTGCTCGGCGTGTGGATGGTCGACGGCCAGGCCGCGGGTCTCGGGATCCGCGAGAGCGACGGCCTGATCACCGACAACCTCAGCTCGTTCGTCCCGCACTGCATCGTCGACGAAGGAACGCCATGATCGCCGACCAGACGTACGTCCTGCCGACGTGGAGCCAGTACGGCCTCGCCGGCGCCAAGGTCCTGCTCTTCGCGCTCTTCGTCGCGGGGCTGTGGGAGCTGGTCAACGTCTTCACCCGCTACGACGACGAGGTCGAGCTGTTCGACCGGCGGAACGTGCCGTACGCCGTCGTCCGGATCAGCCTGGTGCTCGCCCAGGGCATCGCGATGATGCCGCTGGTCGGCTACACCACCGGCACCTTCTGGACCGAGGTCGGCACCCTGGCCGGCTGGGCCGCCGGAATCCTGGTGGTGCTGCTGGTGATCACCGTGGCCGGCGACCGGCGGCTGCGGCACCGGGCGACGGCGGAGTCCGACCTGGGCTCGGCGATCGTCCGCGGCGGCTACGTGCTGGCGGCCGGGCTGGTGCTCAACGCAGCGCTGTCCGGCACCGCGCCGGACGTCGGCACCGCGATCGCGTCGAGCATCGTCTTCGCCGCCCTGGGCATCGTCGGGCTGCTGCTGGCGTTCTTCGTGCTGCGCATCGGCGGGCTGTTCGGCCGCCGCGGCACCACCGGCCGCACCGGGCTGGCCGGCGGCATCGTCAGCGCCGGAGTGCTGATCAGCCTCGGTCTGGTGCTGCGCACCGCGGTCGCCGGTGACTTCCTGGGCTGGCGCAACGGCATCCTGTCGTTCCTGGCGACGTTCGCCGCCGGCCTGGTCGGCCTGGTGGTGCTGACCTGGCTCATCGACCTGGTGCTGATCCGCAGCCGCCGGCTGTCCGGGATCGTCGGGCGGGACGAGGCACTGCCCGCCTCGGTGATGGCCGGCCTGCTCGTCGCCGTCTCGCTCGGCATCAGCTCCGTCGTCCTGTAGCCGCCGCGCGCGTCACCGCCCGGCGGCCACCAGCCGCGCGGTGACCCGGAAGCGCTGCAGGTGGCCGGCCCACTGGACGGCGAAGTCGGGACGCAACGGCAGCGGCAGGCGCAGCCAGCTGGCGGCCGTGACCACCGGGAACAGACACTCCGCGACGGCCGCCGACCGCCGCAGCCGGTCCGGCACGGGGGCCGTGGGGTCGGGTGTCCAGCAGCGCAGGTAGGCCTGTCGCAGCCGGTCCGCCGCCGCGGCCGCCGCACCGTCCGATCCGTCACCGTCCGACCCGTCACCGTCCGATCCGTCACCGTCCGATCCGTCGCCGGCCGCCACGTCCAGCGCGCCGCCCAGGCAGAGGAACGGGTGCGCCAGCGCGGCGTCGGCCCAGTCGAAGACCCGCAGCCCACCGGGCCCACTGAGGACGTTGCCGGGGTGCAGGTCGATGTGCTCGACGGTGACCGGCAGCCCGTCGCCGGCGAGCTCCCCGGCCAGCTCCCGGACCACCGGGGCGAGCCGCTCCAGCTCGCGGCGGTCCTCGGCGGGGAGCAGCCGGCGTGCGTCCGGCTCGGCGTCGGCGCGCTCGAGCACCGCCGCGTACCAGCGCGGCAGGGTGGCCGGCGTCATGTCCGGCAGGCCGAGGGCCCGCAGCTCGGCGACGTGTCCGGCGGCGCGGCGCTGCAGCCCGGCGTACCCCTGCAGCAGCGCCGCCCACCAATCCGCGCCCGCCGGCACCGACCGGAGCAGGTCGCCGCCGTGCGGCGTCACCAGCCAGCCGCGGGCCTCGTCGACCAGGACGGGCGCCAGCACGACGTCCGGCGCCCACCGGGCCAGGCGCACCTGTAACGCCGCCTCGTACCGCCAGTCGCGGGCGTTGGCCTTGACCCACACCGGTCCGCGGTCCGTGTCCAGCCGGACCACCGTCGACCACTCCCGGCGGCGCACCACCGGCGCCGCGCCGGCGTCCCGGAACCCGGCAGCCGCCAGGCCGGCGCGCGCCCAGTCGAGCAGCGGGTCGAGGGGCACGTCCAGCAGCCGGTCGGGCACGTCCACCCCGTCATCGTGACCCGCTGCGGGGCCGCCGGCGCGCGGCCGCGCCGGGCACTCCGCAGCGGGCCGGGCGGCGCCGGGACGGCGCGGGGACAGGGCCGGGACGGCGCCGGGACAGCGCCGGGACGGGCCGGACGGGGCCGGACGGGGCGCGGGGACCGCTGCCCGGCCCGCCTACCCTTGGGCCGCATGACTGCCGCGCCCGTCCCCGCATCCCCGCCCGCAGACCCGCCGTACGCCGCCCGTCGCGGCCGGCTCGCCGCGTCGGCGGCCGCCGCCGGGATCGACGCCCTGCTGGTCACCAACCTGCTCAACGTGCGCTACCTGACCGGCTTCACCGGGTCCAACGGCGCGCTGCTGCTCGCGGCGGAAGGGTCGACGGTGGCGGGCGGGGAGCCGGCGGTGTTCTGCACCGACGGCCGGTACCTGACCCAGTCGGCCGCCCAGGTACCGGACCTGCGCCGGGAGATCGACCGGCCCAGCGACGTGGCACTCGCGCGGCAGGCCAGCGGCCGGCTCGGCTTCGAGGCCGCCGCCGTCACGGTGGCCGCCCATGCGGCGCTCGCCGCGGCCACCGGCGCCGAGCTGGTGCCGACCCAGGGCCTGGTCGAGGAGCTGCGGGCCGTCAAGGACGCCGGCGAGATCGAGTCGCTGCGGCGGGCGTGCGCGGTCGCCGATCGCGCCCTGGCGGAACTGCTGGCGGCGGGGGGCGTCCGGGCCGGCCGCACCGAACGCGAGATCGGGCTGGACCTGGACCAGCGGATGCGGCTGCTCGGCGCCGACGGGCCGTCCTTCGAGACCATCGTCGCCGCCGGTGCCCACAGCGCGGTGCCGCACCACCGTCCCACCGGCGCCGAGCTGGCGGCCGGCGACCTGGTCAAGTTCGACTTCGGTGCGGAGGTCGACGGCTACCACTCCGACATGACCAGGACGTTCGTGCTGGGCCGACCCGCAGACTGGCAGCGGGAGATCCACGACGTCGTGCTGCAGGCCCAGCAGGCCGGCCGGCGGGCCGCCGTCGTCGGGGCGACCGGCGGTGCCGTCGACGCCGCCGCCCGGGACCTGGTCACCGCGGCCGGGTACGGCGACGCGTTCCTGCACGGCCTCGGGCACGGCGTGGGCCTGGAGATCCACGAAGCTCCGGGGTTGGCGCGGGGACTGACCGGTATCATCGCTGCGGACATGTGCGTCACCGTCGAGCCGGGGGTCTACCTCGCGGGCCGCGGCGGTGTGCGCATCGAGGACAGCGGCGTGGTCCGCGGTCCGGCACGTCCAGGGCAGCCCGAGCCCGGCTACGAGGTGCTCACCACGACTCCCCGGGAGTTGCTGCAGCTGTAGCCGCGACGAGCGCCGGCTGCCCGGACGCACCGCTCGACGACACGAAAGGCACGACGACCCACCCATGGCCTCGACCAGCGACTTCAAGAACGGACTCGTCCTCAACATCGACGGGCAGCTCTGGACGATCACCGAGTTCCAGCACGTCAAGCCCGGCAAGGGCCCGGCCTTCGTGCGCACCACGCTGAAGAACGTGCTGTCCGGCAAGGTCGTCGACCGCACCTTCAACGCCGGCGTCAAGGTCGACACCGCGACCGTGGACAAGCGGGACATGACCTACCTGTACAAGGACGGGTCGGACTTCGTCTTCATGGACGGCGACACCTTCGAGCAGATCCCGGTCCCGGGGGCCACCGTCGGCGACGCCGCCAACTACCTGCTGGAGAACCAGCAGGCGCTGGTCGCGCAGAACGAGGGCGTGGTGCTGTACGTCGAGCTGCCGGCCTCGGTCGAGCTCACCGTCGCGCACACCGACCCGGGCCTGCAGGGCGACCGGTCGACCGGCGGCACCAAGCCCGCGACGCTGGAGACGGGCGCCGAGATCCAGGTGCCGCTGTTCCTGAACACCGGTGACCGGATCAAGGTCGACACCCGCGACGGCCGGTACCTCGGCCGCGTGAACGGCTGACGGCCACCGTGTCCCGGACGTCCCCGGGTGGTGCCGTGCCCGGGCGGTCCGGCGCCGCGGGCCGTGTCGGCGGCGCCGTCCCGGCAGGTGTCCGGTGAGCGCCCGGTCCAAGGCGCGCAAGCGCGCGCTGGACGTGCTGTACGCCGCCGACGCCCGGGGCGTCGACCCGTCGCTGGTCCTGGGGGAGCGGCTGGCCGACCGCGAGGCCGTGCCGCTGGGGGACTACGCCGAGGAGCTGGTCCGCGGCTACGCCGAGCACCACGACCGGATCGACGACCTGATCGCCGAGCACGCCGAGGGTTGGACACTGGCGCGGATGCCGGCCGTGGACCGGTCCATCCTGCGGATCGCCACCTACGAGCTGGCGTACCGGGTGGACGTGCCGCCGGCCGTGGCGGTGGACGAGGCGGTCGAACTGGCCAAGTCGCTCTCGACGGACAACTCGCCGCGGTTCGTCAACGGGGTGCTGGGCGACATCGCACTGCTGGCGTCCCGGCTGCGCCGGCCCTGACCCGCGGGTCGGGCGGCGCAGCCGCGGACGGTCCGGTCAGTCGAGGGCGGTACCGGCGGGCAGCACGCCCCAGCCGACGAGCTGCTCGGTCAGGCTCTCCGGGGACATGTCGTAGATGACGGCCAGCGACCGGAGGTCCTCCGCCCGGATCGTCAGGATCTTGCCGTTGTAGTCACCGCGCTGGGACTGGATCGCGGCCGCGTAGCGGGCCAGCGGGCCGGCCTGGTGCGCCGGCAGCTCGGACAGCCGCTGCAGGTCGATGACCAGTCGCGGGGCGGGTGCGCCGCGCCGGGACGCCCGGGCGTCGGGCAGCAGCTCGGCCACCGGCACGCCGTAGAACTCGGCCAGTTCCGCGAGCTTGGCGACGGTGACGGCGCGGTCGCCGCGCTCGTACGACCCGACGACCACGGCCTTCCAGCGCCCCTCCGACCGCTCCTCGACGCCGTGCAGGCTCAGCCCCTGCTGCGACCGGATGGAGCGCAGGCGCTGGCCGAGCGCCCGCGCGTAGTCCTGACTCATGGAGGCCCTTCCTCGATGCCGTGCGCCTGCCGGTGACAACACGCGCTGTAACCCTCTGCACAGAGAGTAGTCGATATTTGGCGGTCTGTGCGGTCGACCCGCCGAATCCGTGACCATGCCGCAACCCCGGCAGGCTCTCGTCGATCGCTGCGGCCGCCTCGACCCCGGCTGACCTGCGGCGACGCCGGACGGCCGGCGGGGACGGTCGGACGCCGGGGAGATCGGCGGCACGGGTCACCGACCGGCCGCCGACCGGCCACCGCGTACCGCCTCGTGCGTGCGGCGCACGGCCGGCGCCGGAGCGCGGGGTGCGCCGGGGGTCACGCCGCGTACGGCCGCCGCGGCGTCGGGCGCCCTCGCCGCCGTTGCTAGAGTCGATGCCGGCCCGCGGCGGTACCGCCAAGGGCTCCGACATCCTTTAAAGCCGTCCGGTGAGGCGGGAAAGGAGGTCACAGTGGCGCCTGCGCGCCCCGAGACCACCAGCACGGACGCCGCGTCCCCGGCACCGCCCGCTGCCGACGCCCGGACCCCCGGACGGCTGCTCGCCGGCCCGGACATCGCCCGGACCGTCGACCGGATGGCCCACCAGATCCTCGAGCGCACCACCGGCCGGACCGCCGTGCTCGTCGGCATCCCGACGCGCGGCGTGCACCTGGCCCACCGGCTTTCCGGCCGGCTGCGCACCTTCTCCGGCCAGGCGTTCCCGGTCGGTGAGCTGGACATCACGCTCTACCGCGACGACCTGCGGCGGCGGCCGCCCCGCTCGCTGGGCCAGACGACGCTGCCGGACGGCGGGGTCGAGGACGCGACGGTGATCCTGGTCGACGACGTGCTCTACTCCGGCCGGACGGTGCGGGCCGCGCTGGACGCCCTGCGCGACCACGGCCGCCCGGCGCAGGTCCAGCTCGCCGTGCTGGTCGACCGCGGCCACCGGCGGCTGCCCATCCGCGCCGACTACGTGGGCAAGAACGTCCCGACCGCGCTGGCGGACGACGTCGTGGTGCGGCTGGCCGAGGTCGACGGCGTGGACGAGGTCGAGCTGGTGAGGGCGCCGTGACCGCGGGCATCCGCACTCCGACGGCCACCTCGACGCAGCCGGCGACCGACCCCGCGTCCGGCACCGCCGCCGACCGGGTCGCCGACCCGGTCGGCCGGCCCGGCGAGGCGGCGCCGACCACGGTGGGCACGGTCGACACCCCCGGCACGGGCACGGTGGGCACTGCGGGCACTCCCGGCGGGCCGCCGCCGGCCCGCCACCTGCTCTCCGCCGCCGACCTGGACCTGGCCGGGGCGGTGCACGTGCTCGACACCGCGGAACGTCTGGCCCAGGCGATCGCCGGTCGGGAGGTGCCGAAGCTGCCGACGCTGCGCGGGCGCACCGTGGTGAACCTGTTCTTCGAGGACTCCACCCGGACCCGGATCTCGTTCGAGCTGGCGGCCAAGCGGCTGTCCGCCGACGTCATCAACTTCTCGGCCAAGGGCTCGTCGGTGTCCAAGGGCGAGTCGCTCAAGGACACCGCGCTGACGCTGCAGGCCATGGGCGCCGACGCGGTGGTCTGCCGGCACCCGTCCTCGGGAGCCCCGCACCGGCTGGCCCGGTGGGTCGACGGCCACGTGGTCAACGCCGGCGACGGCACCCACGAGCATCCGACCCAGGCCCTGCTGGACGCCTTCACGCTGCGGCGGCACCTGGCGCCCGGCGTCACGGGCCGGTCCGGTCTCGAGGACCGCACCGTCGTCGTGGTGGGGGACGTGCTGCACTCCCGGGTCGCCCGCTCCAACGTGCTGCTGCTGTCCACCCTCGGCGCGCGGGTGGTGCTGGTGGCCCCGCCGACCCTGCTGCCCCGGGGTTTCGAGCACTGGCCGGTCGAGGTCACCTACGACCTGGACGCCGCCGTGCGGCGGGCGGACGCCGTGATGATGCTGCGCGTGCAGCGGGAGCGCATGGAGGGTGCGTTCTTCCCGACGCCGCGCGAGTACACCCGCCACTTCGGCCTGGACGAGCGCCGCCGGGCGCTGCTGCCGGAGCACGGCGTGGTCCTGCACCCCGGGCCGATGAACCGCGGTGTGGAGATCACCCCGCAGGTCGCGGACGGGAACGGGTCGGTGATCGTCGAGCAGGTCGCCAACGGCGTGCTGGTCCGCATGGCGGTGCTGTACCTGCTGCTCACCGGCGGCCTGGACGGTGCCCGGTGACCGGGCCGAACGGAGCGGAGGACAGGGTGACCGAGGTACCGGCCCTGCTCGTCACCGGCGCGCGGCCGTACGGCGAGGAGCCCACCGACCTGTTGCTGGCCGGCGGGGTGATCGCGGCGACGGGCCCCGACGCGCACCGGCACCCGGCCGCCGACGGGGCGCGCCGGCTGGACGCGACCGGGCTGGTCGCCCTGCCCGGACTCGTCGACCTGCACACCCACCTGCGGGAACCGGGCCGCGAGGACGCCGAGACCGTGGAGAGCGGCTCCCGCGCCGCGGCGCTGGGCGGGTACACCGCGGTGTTCGCCATGCCGAACACCGACCCGGTGGCCGACACCGCCGGTGTCGTCGAGCAGGTCTACCGCCTCGGCCGGGACGCCGGGCTGGTGGACGTGCAGCCCATCGGTGCGGTCACCGTCGGCCGGCGGGGCGAGCGCCTGGCGGAGCTCGGCGCGATGGCCACCTCGGCGGCGCGGGTCCGGGTGTTCTCCGACGACGGGGACTGCGTCGCCGACCCCCTGCTGATGCGGCGGGCGCTCGAGTACGTCAAGGCCTTCGACGGTGTGGTGGCGCAGCACGCCGAGGAGCCGCGGCTCACGGTCGGTGCCCAGCTCCACGAGGGCGAGGTGTCGGGCCGTCTCGGGATGACCGGGTGGCCGGCCGTCGCCGAGGAGGCGATCATCGCCCGGGACTGCCTGCTGGCCGCCCACGTCGGCTCCCGGCTGCACGTGTGCCACCTGTCGACCGCCGGCTCCGTGGGGCTGGTCGCCGCTGCCAAGGCGTCCGGCACCCGGGTCACCGCCGAGGTGACGCCGCACCACCTGCTGCTCACCGACGTCCGCGCCGAGGGCTACGACCCGGTGTTCAAGGTCAACCCGCCGCTGCGTACCGACGCCGACGTGGACGCCGTCCGCGCCGGCCTGGCCGACGGCACCATCGACGTGGTGGCCACGGACCACGCGCCGCACGCGGTGCAGGACAAGGAGTGCGAGTGGGACCAGGCGCGGCCCGGCATGCTCGGCCTGCAGACCGCGCTGTCCGTCGTGGTGGCCACCATGGTCCGGACCGGGCTGCTCGACTGGCGCGGGGTGGCGCGGGTGATGAGCGAGGCGCCGGCGCGGATCGGCGGCCTGGCCGACCACGGGCGCCCGCTGGCCGAGGGCGAGCCGGCCACGCTGGTCCTGGTCGACCCGGACGCCGTCTGGACCGTCCGGGGCACCGAGCTGGCCAGCCGCTCCACCAACACGCCGTTCGAGGGCATGGAGCTGCCGGGCCGGGTGGTGCACACCGTGCTGCGCGGCTGGCCGACGGTCGTCGACGGGCGGATCGCGGCGGCCGCCGGGGTGGGGGTCTGACGTGACGCGACTCGTCCTGGTGCTGGCCCTGGTGGTGCTGATCGGGCTGGCGTACTGGGGACTGGCGGTCGGCTGGCGGCACCGTGCCGCCCGGCAGTCCGACGTAGCGGCGCCGCCCGCGCCGCCGCCCGGACTGGACGGCGAGCTCGTGGCGCCGCTGACCGGGCTGTACGTGTCGACCACCCGCAGCGGCCGCTGGCAGGACCGGCTGGTGGTGCACACCCTGGGCCGGCGGGCCAGGGCCACCGTCCGGCTGTTCGACGGGGGCGTGCTGGTCGACCGGGTCGGCGAGGACCCGGTCTGGGTGCCCGCTGCGGCGCTGGACGCCGTCGGCACCGCCCCGGGCATCGCCGGCAAGGTGATGGGGATGGACGACGGCGTGCTCGTCCTGACCTGGCGGTTGGGGGACCTGCCGGTGGACACCGGCATCCGCGTCGACGACCTCGACGCGCAGCAGGACTGGATCGCCGCGGCGCAGCGGCTCCTGCCGGGCGGGGCCCGGCCGACGAACGGAGCAGGACGATGAGCGGCGGGACCGCAGTGCTGGTGCTCGAGGACGGGCGCAGCTTCCGGGGGACGCCGTTCGGCGCCACCGGCCAGACCTTCGGCGAGGCGGTGTTCTCCACCGGCATGACCGGCTACCAGGAGACCCTGACCGACCCGTCCTACCGCCGGCAGGTGGTGGTGGCCACGGCGCCGCAGATCGGCAACACCGGCTGGGTCTCCGGCGCCGACCGGGACGGCAACGACGACGAGTCCGACCGCATCTGGGTCGCCGGCTACGTGGTGCGGGACGTGTCGCCGGTGTCGTCCAGCTGGCGCGCCACCGGCACGCTGGACGGCGAACTGCGCAGGCAGGGCGTCGTCGGGATCTCCGGCGTCGACACCCGGGCGCTGACCCGGCACCTGCGCACGGCGGGTGCCATGCGCTGCGGCATCTTCTCCGGCGACGCCCTCGCCGCCGACGGCTCGACCGACGCGCTGGTGTCCCGGGTGCGGGAGCAGCCCGGCATGGCGGGTGCGGACCTGACCGGCGAGGTGTCCACCCCGCAGCGGTACACCGTGCGGGCGCACGGCACCGAGCGGTTCGTCGTCGCCGCGGTCGATCTCGGCATCAAGACCAACACCCCGGAGATGATGGCCCGCCGCGGCATCACCACCCATGTGGTGCCGGCGCGGACCACCGTGCAGGAGCTGCTGGAGTTCGGCGCGGACGGTGTCTTCCTGTCCAACGGACCGGGGGACCCGGCCACCCAGGAGCACCTGGTGTCCCTGACCGAGGCCGTTCTGGCCCGCCGGATCCCCTTGTTCGGCATCTGCTTCGGCAACCAGATCCTGGGGCGGGCACTGGGTCTGGGGACCTACAAGCTCAAGTTCGGGCACCGCGGGATCAACCAGCCCGTGCTGGACCACCGCACCGGACGGGTGCTGGTCTCCGCGCACAACCACGGGTTCGCCGTCGACGCGCCTGCCGGGCAGGACCTGCAGACCCCGTTCGGCCGTGCCCGGGTGGCGTTCAGCTCGCTGAACGACGGGGTGGTCGAGGGGCTGGAATGCCTGGACTTGCCTGCGTTCTCGGTGCAGTTCCACCCGGAGGCGGCGGCCGGCCCGCACGACGCGCAGTACCTGTTCGACCGGTTCCTGGCGCTGCTGTCCGGCGACGACCCCGCCCGGGACGGATCGTCCGGCTCGGGCGCCGGGCTGGCCGCCGTGCCGGACACCGTGGCGCCGCTGGCGTCGTCCACCGTGCCGGTTGCCGGCGGCCCGACCATGCGCACCGCCACTGCCGCCGCCCCTGCCGCTGCCCCTGCCGCCGTCCCCGGCGGCGCCACCGACGAGGAGGTGTCGGCCTGATGCCGCGCCGCGAGGACATCCGCCACGTGCTGGTCATCGGCTCCGGGCCGATCGTGATCGGCCAGGCCAGCGAGTTCGACTACTCGGGTACCCAGGCGTGCCGCGTGCTGCGGTCCGAGGGCATCCGGGTGTCGCTGATCAACTCGAACCCGGCGACGATCATGACGGACCCCGAGTTCGCCGACGCGACGTACATCGAACCGATCACCGCCGAGTTCGTCGAGCGGGTGCTGGCCGACCAGCAGGCGCAGGGCCACCCGGTCGACGCGCTGCTGGCCACGCTCGGCGGGCAGACCGCGCTGAACACCGCCATCGCGATCGCCGAGCGCGGCGTGCTGGAGCGCTACGGCGTCGAGCTGATCGGGGCCGACATCCCGGCCATCCACCGCGGCGAGGACCGCCAGCTGTTCAAGGACATCGTGCGGGCCGTCGGTGGCGACGTCCCGCGGTCGGCGGTGTGCCACACCATGGACGAGGTCCGGGACGCGATCGCCGAGCTGGGACTGCCCGTGGTGGTCCGCCCGTCGTTCACCATGGGCGGGCTGGGATCCGGGATGGCCTACAGCTTCGTCGATCTCGAGCGGATCGCCGGTGCGGGGCTGGCCGCGTCGTCGGCGTCGCTGCGCGGCGAGGACGACCCCGGCCACGGCGGCTCGGGATCCACCCGCGGCTCGGTGCTCATCGAGGAGTCGGTGCTGGGCTGGAAGGAGTACGAGCTCGAGCTCATGCGCGACGGGCAGGACAACGCCGTCGTCGTCTGCTCGATCGAGAACCTCGACCCGATGGGCGTGCACACCGGCGACTCGATCACCGTGGCGCCGGCCATGACGCTCACCGACCGCGAGTACCAGCGGATGCGCGACCTGGGGCTGGCCGTGCTCCGCGAGGTCGGCGTCGCCACCGGTGGCTGCAACATCCAGTTCGCGGTCAACCCCGAGGACGGTCGGATGATCGTCATCGAGATGAACCCGCGGGTGTCCCGGTCGTCCGCGCTGGCCAGCAAGGCCACCGGCTTCCCGATCGCCAAGATCGCGGCCAAGCTGGCCATCGGCTACACCCTGCCGGAGATCGCCAACGACATCACCCGGGCCACCCCGGCGGCGTTCGAGCCGTCGCTGGACTACGTGGTGGTCAAGATCCCGCGGTTCGCCTTCGAGAAGTTCCCCGGCGCCGACCCCACGCTCACCACGACGATGAAGTCGGTCGGTGAGGCCATGTCGATCGGCCGGTCGTTCGCCGAGGCGTTCGGCAAGGCGCTCCGGTCGATGGAGACCAAGGCGGCCGGGTTCTGGACCGTGCCGGACCCCGACGAGCCGCTCGAGGCCCTGCTGGACCGGCTGCGGGTGCCCACCGACGGTCGGATCTACGACGTCGAGCGGGCGCTGCGCCGCGGTGCCACCGTCGAGACGGTGCACGGCGTCACCGGGATCGACCCGTGGTTCCTGGAGCAGATCCGGCTGGTGGACCAGGTCGGGCAGGAGATCGCCGGGCTGCCCGCCGAGCAGGTCGACGCGGACGCGCTGCGGCGCGCCAAGCGGTACGGGCTGTCCGACGCGCAGATCGCCGCCCGGCGGGCCGCCGCCGGCGACACCGAGCTGGCCACCGAGGAGGCCGTGCGGGAGCGCCGCTGGGCGCTGGGCGTGCGGCCGGTCTTCAAGACGGTGGACACCTGCGCCGCGGAGTTCGAGGCGCACACCCCGTACCACTACTCGGCGTACGAGACCGACCCCGCCGCCGAGTCCGAGGTGGCACCGCAGACCGAGCGGCCCAAGGTGGTCATCCTGGGCTCCGGTCCGAACCGGATCGGCCAGGGCATCGAGTTCGACTACTCCTGCGTCCACGCGGCTCTCGAACTGCGCGAGGCGGGTTTCGAGACCGTCATGGTCAACTGCAACCCGGAGACCGTGTCCACCGACTACGACACCTCGGACCGGCTCTACTTCGAGCCGCTGACCGCCGAGGACGTGCTCGAGGTGCTGGCCGCCGAGCAGGAGTCCGGCACCGTCGCCGGGGTCGTCGTCACGCTCGGCGGCCAGACGCCGCTGAAGCTGGCCTCGGTGCTGGAGCAGGCGTCGATCGTCGCCCGGGACGGTTCCGGCCGGCGGCCGGTCGCCGTGCTCGGCACCCCACCGGACGCCATCGACCTGGCCGAGGACCGCGGCCGCTTCGGCGACCTGCTGCGCCGGGCCGGCCTGCCCGCGCCCGCGTTCGGGACCGCCGTGTCGTTCGAGCAGGCCCGGGACGTCGCCGCGCAGGTCGGCTATCCGGTGCTGGTCCGGCCGTCGTACGTGCTCGGCGGGCGCGGCATGGAGATCGTCTACGACGAGCCGTCGCTCGCCCGGTACATCGCCAACGCCACCGAGATCGGCGCCGACCGCCCGGTCCTGGTGGACCGGTTCCTCGACGACGCCATCGAGATCGACGTGGACGCGCTGTGCGACGGGCACGAGGTCTACCTGGGCGGCGTCATGGAGCATATCGAGGAGGCCGGCGTGCACTCCGGCGACTCGGCCTGCGTGTTGCCGCCGATCACCCTGGGCAGCAGCGACATCGACACGGTCCGATCGCACACCGAGGCCATCGCCTTCGGTGTCGGAGTGCGCGGGCTGCTGAACGTGCAGTACGCCCTCAAGGCGCAGACGCTGTACGTGCTGGAGGCCAACCCCCGGGCGTCGCGGACGGTGCCGTTCTCGGCCAAGGCGACCGCGGTGCCGCTGGCCAAGGCCGCGGCGCGGATCATGACCGGCTCGACCATCGCCGAGCTGCGCGCCGAGGGACTGCTGCCGGCCACCGGTGACGGCGCGACCCTGCCGCCGGAGACGCCGGTCTCGGTCAAGGAGGCGGTGCTGCCGTTCCACCGGTTCCGGCGCGCGGACGGCAGCGGCGTCGACTCGCTGCTCGGGCCCGAGATGCGGTCCACCGGAGAGGTGATGGGCATCGACCGGGCGTTCGGACCGGCCTTCGCCAAGTCCCAGACCGCCTCCTACGGTTCGCTGCCGACCAAGGGCACGGTCTTCGTCTCGGTCGCCAACGCCGACAAGCGCGCCATGGTGTTCCCGGTGAAGCGGCTGGCCGACCTGGGTTTCACCGTGTTGGCGACCGCGGGCACTGCGGCCATGTTGCAGCGCAACGGGATCGACGTCGAGGTGGTGCGCAAGCACTTCGAGACCGACGGTCCCGACGGCCGGCGGCTGGAGACGATCGTCGACCGGATCCGCGCCGGCCAGGTCGACCTGGTGATCAACACCCCGTACGGCCAGTCCGGGCCGCGGGTGGACGGCTACGAGATCCGCACCGCAGCGGTCGCGGTCGACGTGCCGTGCATCACCACCGTCGCGGGTGCGGCCGCCTGCGTGCAGGGGATCGAGGCCCTGACCCGGTCCGATGTCGGCGTGGCGCCGCTGCAGGTGTTGCAGGCCCGGCTCCGGGCCGGCCGCGACGCGGCGGCGGCCGGCCCGGCGGCGCGGTGACCGTCCTCGACCAGGCCTACCGGCGGGTCGCCCGGCCGGTGCTGTTCCGCGCCGGCGGCGGCGACGCCGAGGCCGCCCACCACCGGACGCTGCGGATGCTCACCGGCGTCGGCCGGGTGGCCCCGCTGCGCCGGGCGGTGGCCGCGCTGCTGGCCCGGGAGCAGGGTCCGCGCACGGTGTTCGGCGTGCGCTTCCCGGCGGTCCTCGGGCTGGCGGCCGGCATGGACAAGGACGGTGTCGCCGCGCGCGCCTGGCCGGCGCTGGGGTTCGGGCACGTCGAGTTCGGCACGGTCACCGCGCAGCCGCAGCCGGGCAACGAGCGCCCGCGGCTGTTCCGGCTGGTGCGGTCCGAGGCGATCGTGAACCGGATGGGGTTCAACAACGCCGGTGCCCAGGCGCTGGCCGGGACCCTGGCGGCCGCCGGCCCGCTGGGCATCCCGGTGGGGGTGTCGCTCGGGAAGTCCAGGACCACACCGGTGGACCGGGCGGTCGGGGACTACCTGGCCTCGATGCGCGCGGTGCACGGGGTCGCCGACTACGTCGCGGTCAACGTGTCGTCGCCGAACACGCCGGGGTTGCGGGAGCTGCAGGACCGCCACCGGCTGGACGAGCTGCTCGGGGCGCTGACCGAGCAGGCCCACCTGCTGGCCCGGGACGACGGGCGCGGGCGGCCGGTCCCGGTCCTGGTGAAGATCGCCCCCGATCTGACGGAGGCCGCCATCGGCGAGGTGCTGCAGGTCTGCGCGGACCGCGGCGTGGCGGGCGTCATCGCCACCAACACGACGACGGGTCGCGACGGCGTGGACCCGGCCGACCGTGCGACCGCGGAGCAGCCGGGCGGGCTGTCCGGCCGCCCGCTGCGGGACCGCTCGCTGGCGGTGGTGCGGTTCGTCGCCGCGCACACCGACCTGCCGGTGATCGGCGTCGGCGGCATCGGGTCGGCGGCCGACGGCCTGGCGATGCTGGACGCCGGGGCAGCGCTGCTGCAGCTGTACACCGGACTGGTCTACCGCGGGCCGGGGCTGGTGGCGCAGGTCAACCGGGCGGCCGCGGCGCGGTCGCCCCGCGAGGAGGTGGCGGCATGACGGAGTCCTTCGGCGCCCGGCTGCACGCGGCGACCGCGGCGCGCGGTCCGCTGTGCGTGGGCGTCGACCCGCATCCCGGCCTGCTGCAGGCATGGGGCCTGCCGGTGACCGTGGCCGGGTTGGAGCGTTTCGCGCGGACGGCCGTGGAGGCGCTCGCCCCGGTGGTCGCCGCGGTGAAGCCCCAGTCGGCGTTCTTCGAGGCCTTCGGCAGCGCCGGCGTCGCCGTCCTGGAGCGGGTGCTGGCCGACGTGTCGGCCGCGGGCGCGCTGACCGTGCTGGACGTCAAGCGGGGCGACATCGGCTCGACGATGGACGCCTACGCCCAGGCCTACCTGTCCGACGGGTCCCCGCTCGCGGCCGACGCCATCACGGTGTCGCCGTACCTGGGCTTCGGGTCGCTGCAGCCGGCCGTCGACCTGGCGCTCGCGACGGGCCGCGGGCTGTTCGTGCTCGCCCGCACCTCGAACCCGGAGGGCGCCGCGGTCCAGGACGCCGTCGCCGGCGGGCGGACGGTGGCGCAGCAGGTCGTCGACGCCGCGGCCGAGGCCAACCGCGACCGGCACCCGCTGGGTTCGATCGGCGTGGTGGTCGGCGCGACGCACGCGGACACCGGGCTGGACCTGTCGGCGGTGCACGGTCCGGTGCTCGCCCCGGGGCTGGGGGCGCAGGGCGCCACCCCGGACGGGCTGCGAGCCGTCTTCGGGGACGCGCTGCCGTGGGTGTTGCCAGCGAGCAGCCGGGACGTGCTCGGCCACGGGCCGTCGGTGACCGCGCTGCGGGACGCGGCCGCCCGGACCGTCGACGCGGTCCGCGCCGTCCTCGGCTGACGCCGGAGCCCTATCGACAGTGGGCGACGGCTCCGGCGCCCGTCCGCATCCAACCGGAATCGCCCGAACCTGGTGATTTCGTCCAGTCGCCAGCTCGGCCCCGCTCGCCACGATGGGTGCGGCGGACGGCGACGTGCCGGCGCCGGCGGACACGCCCCCACCCCCCGGGGAGAGCCGATGAGCAGCGCACCCGCACCACGTCCGACGCCCGCGGCCCCGGTCGCCACACGCGGTCGCCCGGTGGTCGGCGGCGGAGGGTCCCGCACCGTCGTGCTGGTGGCCATGACGCTCGCCAATGCGATGGTGCTGGTCGACCAGACGGCGGTGCCGCTGGTCCTGCCGAGCATCATCCAGCACTTCGGCATCGGGTCGCAGCAGGTGCAGTGGGTGCTGAACGCCAGCCTGCTGCCGCTGGCCGGCCTGCTGGTGTTCGGCGGACGGCTCGGGGACCTGATCGGCCGCCGCCGAACGTTCCTCCTCGGGTCGCTGGTCTTCGCCGCGGCCTCGGCGTGCGCGGGGTCGGCTCCGACCTTCCCGCTGCTGCTGGTGTTCCGCGTGCTGCAGGGGGTCGGTGGAGCGTTGATGCTGCCCACCACGGTGGCGATCGTCAGCGACGCACACCCGCCG
The DNA here is from genome assembly GCF_014646215.1 of Nakamurella endophytica. Classification (GTDB taxonomy): domain Bacteria; phylum Actinomycetota; class Actinomycetes; order Mycobacteriales; family Nakamurellaceae; genus Nakamurella; species Nakamurella endophytica. The sequence goes on along the minus strand of NZ_BMNA01000001.1, from coordinate 250,559 downwards.
GGCGACCGCGGGCGGGTGCTGGGGCTGATGGGCGGCGCCGCAGCGGTTGCCGGCGCCTTCGGACCGGTCCTCGGCGGCGCGATGACCTCCGCCTTCGGCTGGCGGTCCGTCCTGCTGATCAACGTGCCGCTCGCCGCGCTGGCCGTGGCGGCCACGCTGCGGTCGGTGCGCCGTGACCCGCCTGCGGCCGGCAGTCACCGGATCGACCTCGCCGGCACGGTGTCGCTGTCGGTGGCGTTGATCGGGGTGGTGTTCGGGGTCGCCCAGTCGCAGGTCTGGGGATGGGGTTCAGCGGTGGTGTGGTCGGCGCTGGCCGTCGGCGCGGTCGCCGCGGCCGGCTTCGTCCTGGCCGAGCGCCGCAGCAGGAACCCCCTGCTGGAGTTCGCGTTGCTCCGCCGTCATCGCAACTACCGCGCCGCCACGGTCGGTCAGCTCCTGGGCGGCATGGCCGAGATGGGCCTCGGCGTGCTCTTCCCCCTGCTGCTCGTGCTGAATCTGGGCATGAGTCCTGCCGTTGCCGGCCTCGCACTCGTGCCGACGACCCTGCCGATGATCTTCGTGGCGCCGCTGGCCGGCCGCTGGTACGACCGGGTGGGCGGACGGGTCCCGCTGGTGACGGGATTCGGCCTGCTGGCGGCGTCGGGCGTACTGCTGGCCGCGGGGGTGTACGGCAACAGCTTCCTGTCCGTGCTGCCCGGACTGGTCGTCTACGGCGTCGGGCTGGCGCTGGTGCTGTCGCTCAACGACCCGGTCAGCCTGGACCAGGTGCCGGAGCGGTCGCACGGCCAGGCGTCCGGTGTCTCGGCCGCGGCGGAGCAGTTCGGGGGCGCCCTCGGCATCGCGGTGATCTACCTGGTGTTCCACTCGGTCTATGTCGTCCGGCTGCACGCCACCATCACGGCCGGGCCGCTGACCGACCTCACGGACACCCAGTACTCGACGCTGCGCGACGACATCGTGGCGGCCGAGCGGACCGGTCTGCGTCCGTCGAGTTTCGATCCGGCCTTCGTCGACTACCTGCACGACGTCCGCTGGTCGTCCTACACCGGTTTCAGCGCCGCGTTCCTCGCCGTCGCGGTCCTGGCCGTGGCCGGCGCGTTCGCAACCTGGCGGTGGGTGCGACGGCCGGCCCTCGACGAGGGCTGACGGAGCGGTGGGTCAGTCCTCCGTCGGGCCCACCGGGGCCTGTGCCGTCGCATCCGGATGTCGCTGCTCCGTCGCGCCCGCCGTCGCCCGTCCTGACCCGCCTGCCCGGCGTGCCCGGCGGCCGCCGGCCGGTCGCCGGGCGGCGAGGGTGACGCCGATGCTCGCCACGGTGACCAGGCCGATGCCGACCAGTTCGGGCCACGGCAGCCGCTGGTGCAGTACCAGCAGCCCGGCCAGCGCGCCGACCGCGGGATTGAGGCTGGTGAGGACGCTGAACACGGCGGTCGGCAGCCGGCGCAGGGCCAGCATGTCCAGGCTGTAGGGCAGTGCCGAGGACAGCACGCCGACGACGAGCCCCGCGCCGAGGATCGCCGGATGCCACAGGGCGGCGCCGACCTGGACGGCGCCCACCGGGAGCAGGACGACCGCGCCGACGGCGGTGGCGAGGGTGAGGCCGGCCAGCCCCGAGGAGGAGCGCCCGATCCGGCGGGACAGCAGGATGTACGTCGCCCACAGCACGCCGGCGGCGAGCGCGAAGGCGACGCCGAGGACGTCGTCGGCGTGCAGCCCGCCGCCGAGCAGCAGCACACCCGCGCCGGCCGGCAGCGCCCACACCCGATGCGCCCAGGTGCCGGCGGTGACCAGGCTGAGCACCAGCGGTCCGAGGAACTCCAGGGTGATCGCGGTGGCCAGCGGCAGCCGGCTGATCGCGGTGTACAGGCTCAGGTTCATGCCGACGAACACGGCGCCGAACAGCAGGGTCGCCCGCAGGTCGGCACCGCGCCAGGACACCCGCCAGGGCCGGGTCACCAGGGTCAGCACCAGCGCCGCGGACGCCTGACGCAGCGAGACCGAGCCCAGGATGCCGACGGAGTCGATGAGCCGGGCGGCGAGCGCGGCGCCGAACTGCACCGACGCGACGCTGCCGACGGCGAGGGCGGTGCCCCGCAGCGCGGCGTCGGCCGCCGCGTCGTCGCCCGACCGCCCGCCGCGGGACACCGTGCCGGAGACAGTCACGGCCGCCACGGTAGGCATCCCGGCGCGCGGAAAGAAATGCGGGTCGGCGTGCACCTATGCTCGTCGCGCATGAACGGCGACCCGGATCCTCGGCACCTGCGGGCGCTGCTTGCACTCGCCGGCGAAGGCACCTTCACCGATGCCGCCATCGCGTTGGGTATCAGCCAGTCCGCGGTGTCCCGGGCCCTGGCGCAGCTCGAGGACCTGCTCGGTACCCGGCTGGTGGAGCGGACCACGCGGAGCCTCGGGCTGACCGCCGCGGGTGAGCGGGCGGTGCCGGCGGCCTCCGCGGCCCTGCGCGCCCTGGCCGCGGTGCGGGAGGCGGTGTCCGGGGCGCCGCGCCCGTTGCGGCTGGGCTACAGCTGGGGCGCGCTCGGTCGGCGGACCACCACTGTGTTGCAGATCTGGCGGCGCCGGCACCCCGGGGTGCCGCTCGAGGTGCACCGGGTGGACGCCCGCGACGCCGGGCTGCGGTCGGGCGTGGTCGACGTCGCGGTGATCCGCGGAGACGGCGACGACCTGCACGACCCCGCCGTGGTGTCCGAGCTGCTGTTCGAGGAGCAGCGGGTGCTCGCACTGCCGGTCGGTCACCGGCTGCTCGACGAGCCGGCGCCCGGGCTGGACGCTCTGGTGGGGGAGACGGTGGCGGTCACGCCGCCGATCGGCACGACGACGCGTGCGCTGTGGCCGGACGACGCCGGTCCGGCGCGGCTGGTCCGGTCGGCCAACACCGACGAGTGGCTGACCGCGATCGCCTCCGGCGACGCCGTGGGGGTGACGACCGAGGCGACGGCGTTCCAGCACCCGCACCCGGACGTGGTGTTCGTGCCGGCCGCGGGTGCGCCGCGGGTGCCGGTGCTGCTGGTGTGGCCGGCCGTGGCGCCGCATCCGGCGGTGGCGCAGTTGCGGGTCCTGCTCACCGACGTCCTGCGTGACGGGGGACCGTCCTAGAGTCCCAGGTATGGGCACCCCGGACATCAAACCGCGCAGCAGGGACGTCACCGACGGCATCGAGAAGGCGGCCAGCCGCGGCATGCTGCGGGCGGTCGGCATGGGCGACGAGGACTGGCAGAAGCCGCAGATCGGCATCGCCAGCTCGTGGAACGAGATCACGCCCTGCAACCTGTCCCTGGACAGGCTGGCGCAGGCCGCCAAGGACGGCGTGCACGCCGCCGGCGGCTACCCGTTGCAGTTCGGCACGATCAGCGTGTCCGACGGCATCTCGATGGGTCACGAGGGCATGCACTTCTCGCTGGTCTCGCGGGAGGTGATCGCCGATTCGGTCGAGACGGTCATGCAGGCGGAGCGGCTCGACGGGTCGGTGCTGCTCGCCGGCTGCGACAAGTCGCTGCCCGGCATGCTGATGGCGGCGGCCCGGCTGAACCTGTCGTCGGTGTTCCTCTACGCCGGTTCGATCGCTCCCGGCCGCGTCAAGCTGTCCGACGGCACCGAGAAGGACGTCACCATCATCGACGCCTTCGAGGCGGTCGGCGCCTGCAAGGCCGGGCTGATGAGCGAGGACGACCTGGGCCGCATCGAGCGGGCCATCTGCCCCGGCGAGGGCGCCTGCGGCGGCATGTACACGGCCAACACCATGGCGGCGGTCGCCGAGGCGCTCGGCATGAGCTTGCCGGGATCGGCGGCGCCGCCGTCGGCGGACCGCCGGCGCGACCTGTACGCCCGCCGGTCGGGCCAGGCCGCCGTGGAGCTGCTCCGCTCCGGCATCCGGGCGCGCGACATCCTCAGCCCGGCGGCCTTCCGGAACGCCATCGCGGTCGTGATGGCACTGGGTGGGTCGACCAACGCCGTGCTGCACCTGCTGGCGATCGCCCACGAGGCCGAGGTCGACCTGTCCCTGGACGACTTCAACCGGGTCGCCGACCGGGTGCCGCACCTGGCCAACCTCAAGCCGTTCGGGCGCTACGTGATGAACGACGTCGACCGGGTCGGCGGCATCCCGGTGGTGATGAAGGCGCTGCTGGACGCCGGCCTGCTCGACGGCGACGCCGTGACGGTGACCGGCCGCACGCTCGCCGAGAACCTGGCCGCGCTGGACATCCCCGACCTGGACGGCGACGTGCTGCGGCGGATGGACGACCCGATCCACCGCACCGGGGGACTGGCCATCCTGCGCGGGTCGCTCGCGCCCGACGGTGCGGTGGTCAAGACCGCCGGCTTCGACGCCGCGGTGTTCGAGGGTCCGGCCCGGGTGTTCGAGCGGGAGCGCGCGGCGATGGACGCCCTGACCGAGGGACGCATCGCCCGCGGCGACGTGGTCGTCATCCGCTACGAGGGCCCCAAGGGCGGTCCCGGGATGCGGGAGATGCTGGCGATCACCGGGGCGATCAAGGGTGCCGGACTGGGCAAGGACGTGCTGCTGCTGACCGACGGCCGGTTCTCCGGCGGGACCACCGGGCTGTGCATCGGCCACATCGCCCCGGAGGCCGCCGACGGCGGACCGGTCGCGCTGCTGCGCGACGGCGACCGGGTGCGCGTCGACATCGCCGCCCGGACCCTGGACGTGCTGGTGGACGCCGACGAGCTCGACCGGCGGCGCGCCGAGTGGGCGCCGCTGCCGCCGCGCTACACGCGCGGGGTGCTGGCCAAGTACTCGCAGCTCGTCCGCTCGGCCGCGGTGGGGGCGATCACCGGCTGAGCCCGGCAAGCGGTCGTCGCCCGCCACACCGGGCCGCCGAGTCCGGACGATCGAACCAGTCGGCCGGAGCGCCGGTTCGGCGTCGGCCCGCCGTCCGCTCCCGATGCGGCGACCGCGGTCAGTCCTCGAGCTCCTCCTCGCCCCACCGCTCGTGGTCGTAGTCGGGCAGCCCGGCGCCGTCCGGGTCGTCGAGCTCGTCGCCGTCCTCGTCGTCATCGTCATCGTCCAAGAACAGCGGCGAGCCCCGGTAGGCCCCGGCGCCCGCTGCGGCGCCCGCCGTACCGCCGCCCGCGCCGGGTGCGGCCGCCGGGCCGGCGCCGGAGCCCGCCCCACCACCGGCACCGGTCCCGCCGCCCGTCACGGCGGCGGCCAGCACGTCGCGCACGGCGGTGCCGACCGGGCTGCCGAGCCCCGTGCAGGCGTCCCAGCCGGTGCCGGCCGGGTACCCGGGGGTGGCCGGCGCACGGCCGGACGCCGGGATGCCGTTGTCTCCCTGCGTGATGTCCCGGAAGGTCCCGGCGGGTGCGGCGTACAGCGCCGGGTTCACGAAGCCGACCCGCTCGCCGGTCGACTGGTTCACCAGCGCGACCAGCCCGGCCCACAGCGGCGCGACGGCGCTGGTGCCACCGACGACGGTGTCCTGCCCGTTCACGTGGATCCGGTACCCGGTCGTGCTGTCGGCGTTGCCGCTGACGTCCGGCACGCCGCGGCCCCGGCCGTGCGGCGGGTCCACCGACGTCGGCTCCGCGGTCTGCCAGTCGGGTGGCGGGAAGGCGCTGCTGACGCCGCCGCCGGTGGCCCAGCCGTCGCCGGTGTTCCACACCACCTCGCTGGTGATGGCACCGCCGGAGGCCTGTATCCGGGTGCCGCCGCAGGCGGTGGCGTGCGGGCTGGAGGCCGGGAAGTCGACGTGGGCGCGGCCGTCGTAGCCGGCCATGTCGGCGCTGCGGTCGGCGGCTCCGTGGTCACCGGCCGCCACCAGCACCGTCACGCCGAGCGCGGCGGCGTCCTCGAACACCTCGTCGATCGCCGTCCGGGTCTGCTCGGTCCACTCCTCCTCGGGGCCGCCCCAGGAGATGGAGAGCACCGACGGGTCGCGCTCGGTGTCGTGGACGGCTCTGGTCACGGCGTCGATGAAGCCCTGGTCGGTGTTCGGGGCGAAGTAGACGGCGATCGCCGCGCCGGGCGCGACCGCCCCGGCCACCTCGACGTCCAGCACGACCTCGACGTCCGCGTCCTCGCCGGGACTGTTGTCGGCACCGTCCACCCCGACCGCGGTCACCGACGGCGTCGCCAGGCCCAGCCCGCGGAAGAACGCGTCCAGGTCGGCCTGCCGGTACCCGCCGCCGAACTCGGCGATCGCGATGGTCTGGCCGGCGCCGGTCGCACCGGTGGGGAAGTCGTACAGCGACGCCAGCTCGGTCACGGCGAAGGAGTCGTCCACGGCCGCCGGTCGCACCTGGTGCAGGCGCGGACGGACCTGCGGGCGGTCGTCGAGCCCGAAGACACCGGTGACCACGCCACCGAGCGTGGCGGGGACGGTGACCGCGCCCTCCCGGCCGCGGTAGCGGCCGTCGCCGTGCTCGTACGTGGCCAGGCTGACCGCGAAGGCGGACTGCAGCGCCGCCACCGTGCCGCGCAGCCGGACCGTCCGCGCCGCCGGGTCCGCCTCGGCGACCTCGAGCCCGTGCTCCGCCGCGAAGCGCGTCACCGCGTCGATGTCGTCGGGGTCCGCCCCGAAGGTCTGCGCGAAGTCCGCGCGGCTGACCCGGGGGGCTGCCGGCCCGCTCACCCGCGGGGCGGCCCCCGACCTCCGTCGCACCATCACGGTGACGGTGGCCTGCTGGTCGGGGTCGGCCGGGGCCACCGGGGCGGCGCCCGCCAACGGCTCGCGGTCGCTGCCGGCGACGACGGCCCGGGGCTGGCTCGGCTCGTTCATCTGTCCTCCTCCGCGGCCGGCTCCACGGCCGGCTGGGGACCATGGTGGCCCGCACCCCCGACAGCCGCCGCGGACAGCCCGTGACCTCGACCGACCGGTACGGCGCCGGACGTCGCGCTGCCACAGCGCGCGGGGTCAGCCCCGCGGAGGCGCGGTGGTGCCGCCGCGGTGGAACTCGCTGCGGAAGTGCTCCGAGGCGACGTCCTGACCGTCGATCCGGGCGATCGCCAGGGCGGCGGCCGCCCGCCCCTGGTCCGCGGCGGGTTGCACCATCGTGGTCAGGTCGTGCGGGACGACGGTGTCGATGCGGATGCCGTCGAAGCCGACGACCGACAGGTCGCCCGGCACGGAGAGACCGAGCTCCTCGGCGGCCAGGATCACCCCGGCGGCCAGCAGGTCGCTCTGCGCCAGGACGGCCGTGGGCCGGTCCGGGGCGGCGAGCAGCTCGCGCCCGGCCACCCGGCCCTCCTCGACGCGGCTGCTCGCGGCGACGACCCCGTCCATGTCCGGGAACACCGAGCGGGCGCCGGCCAGCCGTTCGACGGCGGTGCGGACGGTGGCGGCGGCGACCGCCTCCGCTGTCAACCGGTCGCGGCGCCGTTCGGGACCGAGCGGCAGGGTCACCGTGGCCACCCTGCGGTGACCCAGGTCCCGCAGGTGCCCGGCCAGCGTCGCGGTGGCCTCCCGGTCGTCCAGTTCGACGGCCGGGACGTCGGCGAACGGGGTGCCGCCGAGCGAGACCACCGGCACGCCGCGGCGCCGCGCGGTCTGCACGGCCCGGTCGACGTGCGGGCTGCAACCGACGAGCACGACGGCGTCCATGGCCGCCGACTCGAGGCTGGTGTGGCCGCCACCGGCGTCCGGCACCAGCAGCAGCGCCGCCCCGCTGTCCGAGATCTCCTGGCCGATACCGTCGAGGAAGGCGATCGCCACCGGGTCCCGGAAGGCGTCGATCACCCGCTCCTCGATCACCACCGCGATGACGCCGGACCGGCCGCGGCGCAGCGACCGCGCGCGCGGGTCGGGTCCGGCGTAGTCGAGCTCGGCGGCCGCGGTGAGCACCTTGCCCCGCGTCGCCTCGGACACCGGGCCGCCGCCGCTGAAGACCAGGGACGCGGTCGACACGGCGACGCCGGCGCGGGCTGCGACACCGGCCAGCGTTGCCTTGCGGTCCAGGGGTCACCTCGCGGAGCGGTTAACCGGCAGGGCGGGAGCCGGGCCGGACCCCGGGACGCTTGACGTTGCCCGGAGCGCCACCTAGCGTAGTCGAAACGGTTCGATCGAATCGATTCGACCGAAGTCCGGCCCCACCTGTCATGCTGGGGTGCAACCGCCCGAGCAGAGAGAACGAGTGATGTCCGACGGCCTGCAGACGTCCCGCAGGGCGCCCGCCCCGCTGAGCCGCGAGGCGGTGCGGGCATGGCGGAACGCGGTGTTCCTGATCTTCGCTCTCAGCGGGCTCGCCGTGGCGACCTGGCTGTCGCGCAACCCCGCCATCCGGGACCTGCTGCACGCGTCGACCGCGCAGATGGGCTGGGTCGTCTTCGGCATCGCGGCGGGATCGATCGTCGGGCTCACCCTGTCCAGTCACGTCCTCGCCGTGGCCGGTCCCCGCGCGACCATCCTGGGCTGCCTGCTGGTGCTGTCCGGCGGGCTGGTCTTCGCCGGCGTCGGCGCGAGCGTGCTGACCAGCATGGTCTGGGTCATCGTGGGCCTGGCGGTGTTCGGCGCGGCGAACGGGATGCTCGACGTCTCGATGAACGTCGAGGGCGCCGCCAACGAGCGCGCCCTGGGCCGGACCGTGATGCCGCTGTTCCACGCCAGTTTCAGCATCGGCACGATGGCCGGCGCCGGTCTGGGCGGGCTGGCGGAACGCCTGCACGTCCCGGTGCTGGCCCACACCGCCGTGATCGCCGGCGTGCTGGTCCTCGGTGCACTGGTGGCGGTACCGCGCCTGCAGCCGCACCCGGACGCGCCGGCGGAGCCGGCCGAGGACGCGGACGGGCACGGCGTGTCGGGGTGGCGGTCCCGGCTGGCGATCTGGCGGGACAGCCGCACCGTCTTCATCGGGCTGATCGTGCTGGGCATGGCCTTCGCCGAGGGCTCGGCGAACGACTGGTTGGCGCTGGCCATGGTGGACGGGCACGGCGTGAGCAACGCGACCGGCGCGTTCGTCTTCGGCGTGTTCGTCACCGCGATGACGGTGGGCCGGATCGTCGGCGTGACGGTGCTCGACCGGTTCGGTCGGGTGCCGGTGCTCCGGGCGACCGCAGGGCTGGCCGCCGTCGGCCTGACGCTGCTCATCGTCGCGCCCGCCCCCTGGCTGGCGGTGGTCGGCGTGGTGCTGTGGGGTCTCGGCGCGTCGCTCGGCTTCCCGGTCGGCATGTCGGCCGCCGCGGACGACCCGGCCACCGCCGCGGCGCGGGTCAGCGCCGTGGCCACGATCGGCTACTGCGCCTTCCTGGTGGGTCCGCCGCTCATCGGCTTCGTCGGCGAGCACGTCGGCCTGCTGCGGGCGTTGCTGCTGGTCCTGGTGCTCGTCGCGCTGGCCGGGCTGACGTCCGGTGCGGGCCGAGAGCCGGGCCGGACGGGCCGGACCCCGGCGACGCCTGCCGACTGACCGGGCCTTCCGGCGCGGGCGTCCCGGCGCGCGTCGGGCCGGACCGGTGGGGAGCCCGGCGGTAGGGTGTTCGGTGACATGCACGCCCCACGGGGGCGTCCGGTGCAGGGTGTCGCCCGAGTCCGGCCCTCGTGCGTCGCTGTCCGCGGCGCGACACCGCGCGACCTCTCCAGGAGAGCCTCTTGACCACGACCACGGACTTCCCCGCAGGACCCACGGCCGGTGACGCCGGTGCGCATCCCGCCCTCACCGTCGACCGGGTCGGTGACCTGGACTTCAAGGTCGCCGACCTCTCGCTGGCCGCGTTCGGCCGCAAGGAGATCACCCTCGCCGAGCACGAGATGCCCGGGCTGATGAGCCTGCGGCGGGAGTACAGCGAGGTGCGCCCGCTCGCCGGCGCGCGCATCTCCGGGTCGCTGCACATGACGATCCAGACCGCCGTGCTGATCGAGACCCTGGTGGCGCTGGGTGCCGAGGTGCGCTGGGCGTCCTGCAACATCTTCTCCACCCAGGACCACGCCGCGGCCGCCGTGGTGGTCGGCCCGTACGGCACCGTCGAGGAGCCCAAGGGCGTGCCGGTGTTCGCCTGGAAGGGCGAGACGCTCCCGGAGTACTGGTGGTGCACGGACCGCATGCTGCGCTGGCCCGCTCCGCAGGGCTCGGCGGGATCGGGCGCTGCCGAGGGTCCGAACATGATCCTGGACGACGGCGGGGACGCCACGCTGCTGATCCACAAGGGCGTGCAGTACGAGAAGACCGGCGTCGTCCCGCCGCTGTCCGAGGACGACCCGGACTACACCGAGGAGTACGCGGTCGTCCTGGACCTGCTGCGGCAGTCGCTGGCCGACGACGGCCAGTACTGGACCCGCACCTCGCCGGCCATCCGCGGGGTCACCGAGGAGACCACGACCGGCGTCAACCGGCTCTATCAGCTGGCCGCGGCCGGCGAGCTGCTGTTCCCGGCGATCAACGTCAACGACTCGGTCACCAAGAGCAAGTTCGACAACAAGTACGGCATCCGCCACTCCCTGATCGACGGCATCAACCGCGGCGTCGACGTCCTGATCGGCGGCAAGGTCGCGCTGGTCGCCGGCTACGGGGACGTCGGCAAGGGCGCCGCGGAGTCGCTGCGCGGCCAGGGGGCGCGCGTGATCATCGCGGAGGTCGACCCGATCTGCGCGCTGCAGGCCCTGATGGACGGGTTCCAGGTCGGCACCGTCGACTCGCTGGTGGACCAGGCCGACATCGTGATCACCACGACCGGCAACAAGGACATCATCGGTGTCCCGCACATGCAGCGGATGAAGCACCAGGCGATCCTGGGCAACATCGGCCACTTCGACAACGAGATCGACATGGCCGGGCTGGCGCGGTCCGGTGCGTCGCGGGTGCAGATCAAGCCGCAGGTGGACGAGTGGCGCTTCGGCGACGGCCACACGATCATCGTGCTGTCCGAGGGTCGGCTGCTGAACCTGGGCAACGCCACGGGGCACCCGTCGTTCGTGATGAGCGCGTCCTTCTCCAACCAGGTGATCGCACAGATCGAGCTGTTCTCCAAGCCGGACACCTGGGACAAGGAGGTGTACCGGCTGCCCAAGGCGCTGGACGAGAAGGTCGCCCGGATCCACGTCGAGGCGCTCGGCGGCGAGCTGACCAAGCTCACCAAGGAGCAGGCCGAGTACATCGGCGTCGACGTCGAGGGTCCGTTCAAGCCGGAGCACTACCGGTACTGAGCCCGCAGCTCCTCGTCCACCGGCCCCGACGCGCACCGCGTCGGGGCCGGTGGCGTTCCGGCTGGGTGGCGTGCAACGCCTGGCCGGTCCGCGCCCGTCGCACCGGCATGGTGACGTTGCGCCGCGGCCGGACCAGAACGAGTGCGGCCGTTGCGCTGGCGCTGCTGGCCCTCGGTGGGTGCGACGCCCAGCCGCGCGCCGGCGGTGCCCCGCCGACCGTCCGCAGCACGGCGGCGCCGACCGGAGCCACCGGCGACGCCGCGGACGGGACGGGTCGCGTCACCCCACCGGGCGGGCCGGGATCGGTGCCGTCGCCAGGGCCCAGGACCTCAGGATCCACCGTCGCCGGGCCACCCGTCACGGAGCCGGTGACGTCCCGGGCGCCGCTCGCGGACCTGCCCGCCTACCGGCCGCAGCAGGGTCAGGTGGACGCGGCCTGCGCCTCACCCACCCCGCTGTGGCAGCTCTGGACCGGGCGGACCGGTGGGCAGTCGCTGGTCCGCGCCTATGTCGTGGCCACCGGCCGGACCGCGCTACGCCGGACCATCCTGTCCCGGCTGCGGGTGACCGTGGACGAGGTGCTCGCCGGTCATCCGGTGCGCGGCACCGTCGACGGGTACGTCTGGGGCGGCCGGGCCGGTTCCCGTGTCACGACCGTCAACGGGACGGCCACGAGCTCGTGGGCCGCGGACGGCTCCGCGCTGGTCACCCTGGTGCCCCTGACCGCAGCCGATCGGCTGGTGACCGCGATCCCCGTCGTCGGCCGCGCAGCGCTCTTCGTCCCGCTGGGCTGCCTGACCGCCTCCGGGTACCGGACCACGACGGTCGACGTCGACGTCGTGGCCTTCGAGGACGGCGTGCCGACGCGGCTCTCGGGGCGCTTCCCGGCCGTCGGTCTGGACGACCTGCGCCGCAGCCTGAGGTGACCGCACCCCGGCCCCGGTGACGTCGCTCGACGCTGTCGGTGCGCCGGCCTATCTTCTCGGCCATGACCGAGACCCCCACCGTCCACGACTGGGGCGGCGGACGCCCGGCATTCCGGCGATGGCTCGACGCCTTCTACGACCTCGTCGAGGACGACCCGGAGTTGGCGCGCCTGTTCGGCGGCACGGTGAGCGCCGAACACCGCGACCATGTGACGACCTGGTGGTGCGAGGTCATGGGCGGCCCCGCGGACTACACCGCGCACCACGGCGGGTACGAGCACATGCTGGCCCACCACCGCGGGCTGGCCATCACGCCCGAGCTGCGGCTGCGGTTCGTCACACTGCTCTCGAAGGCCGCCGACCTCGCCGAACTCCCGGCCGACCCCGAGTTCCGGGCTGCGCTGATGGGGTACGCCGAGTGGGGCACCCGGCTGGCCCAGCAGAACTCGCAGCCCGGCGCGGCCGTGGTCGAGCACGCACCCGTCCCGTGCTGGGGATGGGGAGTCGCCCCGCCGTACCAGCCTTGAGCGGGGCCTCGGACCTGTTCGGCTCGGCCGACGGTGCCCGACTGTCGGCTCAGCCGACGGTGCCCGACTGTCGGCTCAGCCGACGGTGCCCGACTGTCGGCTCAGCCGACGGTGCCCGACTGTCGGCTCAGCCGACGGTGCCCGACTGTCGGCTCAGCCGACGCCGAGCAGGTCGATGACGAAGACCAACGTCTTGCCCGACAGCCGGTGACCCGCGCCCGCGGGACCGTAGGCCAGGTGCGGCGGGATGGTCAGCTCACGCCGGCCGCCCACCCGCATGCCCGGGATGCCGTCCTGCCAGCCCTGAATGAGGCCGCGGAGCGGGAAGTCGATCGACTCGCCGCGGCTCCACGACGAGTCGAACTCCTCGCCGCTGTCGTACTCGACGCCCAGGTAGTGCACGGTGACCCGGTCACCGGGCCGGGCCTCGGAGCCCTCACCCACGACCAGGTCGCGGATCACCAGCTCGGTTGGTGCGGGCCCGGTCGGCGGTTCGACCTCGGGACGGTCGGCGGGAGTCGTCATGCGCCCATCCAACACCCCGCGCTCCGCGGCCCCGCCGAGGGGAGGACGGCCGGCCATGAGGCGTCGGGCTCCGGTTAGGGTCGCCGGCGTGGGACGGCTGGTGGCGATCGAGGGCCTCGACGGCTCGGGCAAGCAGACGCTGACCGCGGCGCTGTCCCGGCACGTCACCGCGGCCGGCGGTCGGGTCGCCACCCTGGCCTTCCCGCGGTACGGCGCGGACGTCCACGCGGACCTGGTCCGGGACGCGCTGTACGGCCGCCTCGGTGATCTGAGCCAGTCCGTGCACGGCCCCGCGGTGCTGTTCGCGCTCGACCGGCGGGACGCCGCCGACGGGATCCGCGACCTGCTGCAGCAGTCCGACCTCGTCCTGCTCGACCGGTACGTCAGCTCCAACGCCGCCTACGGCTCCGCCCGGCTCGGCGCCCCGGACGTCCACACGGACTTCCCGGACTGGGTCCGCCGGTTGGAGATCGACCGGTTCGGCCTGCCGGTGCCCGATCTGCAGGTGCTGCTGGCCACCCCGCCCGACGTCGCCGCCGCGCGTGCCCGCGGGCGCGCCGAGCAGGACGCCGGCCGGGCGCTCGACCGGTTCGAGTCCGACGGTGGCCTGCAGGAGCGCACCGACCGCATGTACCGCAGGCTCGCGGCGGAGGGGTACCTGAGCCCGTGGCGCGTCGTCGACGGGTCCGTGCCCGTGGACCCGGCGGCCCTGCTCGGCTGACGGCTGGCGGCGCCGGCGTCAGCCGCCGGTGGCCGCCCGGAGCAGGCGAGGACCGAGGTCCTCGGTGCGCATCCGCAGGTCGACGTAGAGCAGCGCCCCGATCATCGCGGTCCAGGACACCGTCACGGTGGAGATCAGGACGCTCGCGACCTGCTGCAGGACGAAGGCCGTCGTGGCGTGGTCCGCCAGTCGCTGCGCGAGAGCCACGCCGACCAGCGCGACCGGCGCCACCACCAGCGAGCCGAGCAGCGAGACGCCGAAGACCCGCCACCGTCGCCCGGCCGTCAGTCGTGCCGCCCGGATCAACGTCTCCCGGACGGACAGCCCCTCCATGACCGCCACCGCGCCGACCGGCTGCAGGGCGGCCAGCAGGATCAGGCCGGGCACCAGCAGGAAGACCATGCCGACCATCACCAGCAGCGCGGCGAGCACGCCCGCGCCGAGCAGCACCGGCCAGCGGGTGCGCAGCCGCCGCAAGCCGACCCGCGCGCCCTGCGGGCGCAGGGCCATCTCCGCGGCCAGCGGAGTGGCCACACCGGCGGCGAAGAAGTTCAGGGCGGCGCCGACCACGGCGGTGACCAGCGTCGGCAGCACTACGGTTGCGAGCTGGCCGCCGGTGGGCGCGAGCCCCTGCTCGGCGCGCCGGTTCAGGGCGCGGAGCAGGGACCCGTCGGCGTAGTCCCCGAGGTGGCCGATCACCGCCAGGCTGCCGATGTCGGCGCCGGTGACGAGCAGGCCGGCGAGGAACCCGACGGGAGCGAGCACCGCCAGGTTGCGCCAGGCCAGCCGCAGGCCGATCCCGATGATCTCGCCGACGGTCAGCGGCCGCAGCGGGACCAGGCCCGGCCACTGCTGCGGACCCGCCGGCGACGGGGACGACCACTGCACCGGCGCGTTCACCGGGCCATGGTCGCACGGCCGGGGTGCGCACCCCGGGAGCCGACGGCGGCGCCGCCCGGCCCCGGTCCACCGGATCCATCTCCTGCGCGGGGTATCCCCATCCGGCTCGCACGCGCGACTACCCGCGTCCCGCGCGTGCAGGTGGGACGATGGAGGGCATGAGAGCTCGTGTGCTGGTGGTCGACGACGACCCGGCGCTGGCCGAGATGTTGACCATCGTCCTGCGTGGGGAGGGCTTCGAGACCGCCGTCGTGCGGGACGGCTCCAAGGCGCTGGAGATGTTCCGCGAGACCCACCCGGACCTGGTGCTGCTCGACCTGATGCTGCCGGGGACGTCGGGTCTGGACGTCTGCAAGGAGATCCGCGCCGAGTCCGGCGTCCCGATCATCATGCTGACCGCGAAGACCGATACCGTGGACGTCGTGCTCGGCCTGGAGTCCGGGGCCGACGACTACGTCATGAAGCCGTTCAAGCCCAAGGAGCTGACCGCGCGGATCCGCGCCCGGCTCCGGCGCTCGGACTCCGGCACCGCCGAGCGGCTGCGGGTGGCCGACATCGAGATCGACGTGCCGGGGCACCAGGTGATCCGCGACTCCCAGCCCATCCCGCTGACGCCGCTCGAGTTCGACCTGCTCGTCGCGCTGGCCCGCAAGCCGCGTCAGGTCTTCACCCGGGAGGTGCTGCTGGAGCAGGTGTGGGGCTACCGGCACGCCGCCGACACCCGCCTGGTCAACGTCCACGTGCAGCGGTTGCGCAGCAAGATCGAGAAGGATCCGGAGCGCCCCGAGGTCGTGGTGACGGTTCGCGGTGTCGGGTACAAGGCCGGCGCCGCCTGAGCGCCCGTCCCGCGCGGTGACCTCCGTGCGGGCGCTGCGTCACCGCCTGGGCCTGCTGCGCTGGCGGCTGTCGTTCATCGGCCGCTCGCTGCTGCTGCGCGCCGCCGTGGTGACGTTGATCTTCTCGACGCTGGCCATGGTCGGCATCGGGTTCATCCTGCAGTCCCAGATCACCAACCGGCTGCTGGACTCCAAACGGTCCGCCGCCGTCGCGGAGGTCGCCAAGGCGGCAGCGACCGTCGACGCCCGGATGACCGGCGTCGACTCCGACCTTTCCTCGGTGCGGGAGGCGCTCCAGCGCACCCTCGACGAGCTGGCGAACCCGGCACGGTCGTCGTCGACCGGCAACCAGGGCGCGGCCGCCGGCTCCTTCGACCCGGTCATCGCGCCGAGCCGGTCGGGTCCGGAGGACGTGCTCGCGGTCGGACCGATCGCGGACGTGCCCAGCTCGCTGCGGGCCCGGGTGGGGGAGGGCTACGTCGCCACCGAGTACACCCGCGTGGTCCGCGACGGCGTGTCGGTGCCGGCCCTCGTCGCCGGGTCGCCGGCCACGGCGACGACCACCGAGGCCTTCGTCGTCTACCTGATCTTCCCGCTGACCTTCGAGCAGAGCACCGTCGCCGTCGTTCAGAACACCCTGCTGGTGGGCGGCGCCGGCCTGGTCCTGGTGCTGACCGTCATCGCGGTGGTGGTCGCGGCCGCCGTCGTTCGGCCGGTCCGACGCGCGGCCGCGGTCGCCGGGCGACTCGCCGCCGGCGACCTGGCCGAGCGGATGCCGGTACGCGGCCCGGTCGAGCTGACCACGCTCGCCCGGTCGTTCAACGGCATGGCCGACGCCATCCGGGCGCAGATCCGGCAGCTCGAGGAGTTCGGCAAGCTCCAGCGCCGGTTCACCTCCGACGTCAGCCACGAGCTGCGCACCCCGGTGACGACCGTGCGGATGGCCGCCGACTTCCTGCACGGCTCCCGGGACGAGCTGCCGCCGCACCTGGCCCGGTCCACCGAGCTGCTGGTGGCCGAGCTCGACCGGTTCGAGAGCCTGCTCGCCGACCTGCTGGAGATCTCCCGCCACGACGCCGGCATGGCGGAGCTGGCCGCCGAGGAGATCGACGTCCGCGGCATCGTCACCGCCGCCGTCCGGGCCACCGACGCCGTCGCGGCCAGGGCAGGGGTCGAGATCACCGTGGCCCTGCCCGACCGGCCCGTCCTGGCGCAGGTCGACCACCGGCGGGTCACCCGGATCCTGCGCAACCTGCTCAACAACGCCGTCGACCACGCCGAGCGCGGGCTCGTGGAGGTCGAGATGGCCGCGGACGACCAGGCACTGGCGATCACCGTCACCGACCACGGCGTCGGCCTGAAACCGGGGGAGGCCGGCCTGGTGTTCAACCGGTTCTGGCGGGCGGACCCGTCCCGGCAACGGCACACCGGCGGCACCGGTCTCGGGCTGTCGATCGCGCTCGAGGACGCCCGGCTGCACGGCGGCTGGTTGCAGGCCAGCGGGCAGCCGGGCGTCGGCGCCCGGTTCCGGCTCACCCTGCCGCTGCGCCAGGGGCAGCTCGTCGACTCCTCGCCGCTGCCGCTGCGTCGACCGGGCGACGAACCGGCCGAGCTGGAGGCCGGCAGCGGCAGCGCCGTCCCGGGCGGACCCGACGCGCTGCCGCTGATCCTCCCGGAGACGCTGGACCCCGCGGCCACCGTGGGCGGTGAGAGCCGGTGAGCCGGCCTCCGGGCACCGGACGGGCACCGGCCGGCGGTCCGGCCCGGCGCCGGGCGACCGGCGCAGCGCTCGTCCTGCTGCTCGCGCTCGCCGCCGTGGCCACCGGGTGCTCGAGCATCCCGGACAGCGGGCAGCTGGCGGACGTCAGCACGGTGCTGGCGCCCTCGAACGCCGAACAGTCCCAGCCACCGGCGGCCAACGCCGCCCCGGACCAGGTGGTGCTCGGTTTCGTCAACGCGGTCGCCGAAGGCTCCTCGGACACCGCCGGCGCGGTGTCCTACTCCTCGGCCCGGCTGTACCTGACGCCGGCCGCCCAGCGTGCCTGGCAGCCCGGCGACGCCGCGGTCGTCATCCTGTCCAGCTACCGGGTCGACCCGGTCGGCGCGACGCCGGGCCAGGTGGTGCTCAAGGGCACCCGCAGCGGGTCGCTGGACGTGAACCGGGTCTTCCGGTCCGCCGCCGGCAGCAGCTACACCTGGCGTGCGCAGTTGCAGCAGGTCGACGGGCAGTGGCGGATCAGCAACCCGCCACCGGAGCTGCTCATCCCGCAGGGCAGCTTCGGCCAGATTTACACCCGCCGGACCCTCTACTTCCTGGACCCCACGGGCACCGAGGTGGTGCCGGACCCGCGGTACATCGCGGCGGTGGGGACGTCGGAGGCGCGGGTCACCCGGCTGCTGACCCTGCTGCTGCGCGGGCCGTCCGCCGGCATCTCCGGCGCCGCGCGGACGGTCCTCACCGGCGTCCAGCTGCGATCGAACGTGACCAGCAAGGACGGCGTCACGGTCGTCGACCTGACGGGCAACGTCCCGCCCAGCGCAGGAGCCCGGCGCGAGCTCGCGGCGCAGATCGTCTGGACGCTGTCGACGCTGCCCGGCGACGTCACCCAGATCCAGATCACCGTCGAGGGGGAGCGGCTCGAGCGTGACGTCGACGTCTACACCTTGACCAGCTTCAGCAGCTTCGACCCGGACCGCACCCCGGGCACCGGTTCGGTCACCTCCGACCCGTACTTCATCGACCCGGCCGGGCGGGTGATCAACCTGACCACCGGCGCGCCGATGTTCGGCCAGCTCGGGCTCGGCACGCTGCCGGTGGACAGCGCCGCGATGTCGGCGGCGACGGGGACGGTCGCAGCGGTCGTGCGGCTGGCGGACGGCACCCAGCAGCTCGAGCTCGGCCGCCCGCTGGCGTACGGGGAGCCCCGGTCGGCCCTGCGGGCGTCGTCGCTCACCCAGCCGTCCTTCACCCGCGCCGGGGACGAGGTGTGGGTGGTGCAGAACGGCCTGTCCCAGCCGGAGATCTACCAGGTGTCGGCGAGCCCGGGCGGCACCGGCACCGCCAGCCGCGCCCGGGTGGCGGCCGACGTCCTGGAGGGCAAGGGCGGGATCACCGCCCTTGCGCTGTCCCCGGACGGCGTCCGGGTCGCGGTCGTGGCGGGCCAGCGGCTCTACCTCGGGGCGGTCGCCACCGGCACCGACGGCGGCTCGACGCCGACCACCGGGGAGAGCCGCACCACCTCCGCGATCGTCAACCTGGTCGAGCTCCGCAGCGACCTGACGCAGGTCGGCGCGGTGCAGTTCAAGGACGCCGCGACCCTGCTGGTGGCGGCCGCCGCCGGTCCGGGCAGCCTGGTGCGCTCCGTCCGGCAGGTCTCCGTGGACGGCAGCGAGTTGCAGACCCTGACGACAACGGGCCTGGGCAACAACGACGTCGACGCCATCGCCGTGTCCGACCAGACGCTGTACGTCAGCTTCTCCAACCGGGTCGCCGAGCTCGACGGCAACCCGCTGGACGGGCGGTGGATCGCCCCGCCGACCGCGGCGCGGGGTGGGCCGGTGCTGGACGGTTCGCAGCCCTTCGCGCCCAACTGACCGCTCCCCGCGGCGGTGCGCGACGTGCCCGTCGTCCGACCCGGTCGGGCACTTGTCGCGCGCCGTCGCCCGCCTTCGCCGCCGTCGCTCGCCGTCGCCCGCCTTCGCCGCCGTCGCTCGCCGTCGCCCGCCGTCGGCCCGGGTCGCCGGCGGCCGTGCGGACGGGGAACTCCGTCCCCACCCGTCAGGACTGTCCACATCCCGACCCGGCCAGCGTGACCCGGTGGCGTGCAGCGTGGACCCTCGCCGCCATGACCGGTTCCGGGACGTTGCGCCAGTGGGCCTCCGCCGCGGCGGACCTGGTGCTGCCGCGTCCCTGCCCCGGCTGCGGCGACCCGCCCCCGTGGTGCGCGAGGTGCGCCGCCGTCCTCGAGGGCAGGCTGCGCCCGGTCCGGCTGTCCGACGCCGCGCTGGATGCGGCCGCCGGGCTGCCGTTGCCGCCGGTCCTGGCGCTCGCCCGCTATGCCGGACCGGTGCGGGCCGCGGTGATCGCCGGCAAGGAGCGCGGCCGGTCCGACTTGCCGCCCCGGCTGGGATCCGCGATCGGGCGGGCGCTCGCCGGATCTGTGGCGATCCGGGCGCGACGGCCGGCCGGCGGAGGCACGGTGTGGCTGGTGCCGGCGCCCAGCCGCCGGTCCGCCGCCCGGTCGCGGGGCGGTGACCCGGTCACCGCGATGGCGCGCGGGGCGGCCGAAGCGCTGGCGGCCGCGGGTGTCGCGGCCGGCGTGGCGCCGTGCCTGCGGACGGCCGGGCACGCGGCGGACTCCGTCGGGCTGTCGCCGGGGGAGCGGGTCGCCAACCTCGCCGGGCGGGTCCGGGTCGTCCCGGCGGCAGGCCCGACAGCCGGCGCGGAAATCGTCCTGCTCGACGACGTGGTGACCAGCGGTGCGACAGCGGTCGCGGCCTTGCGCGCGTTGGCGGACGCCGGCATCCGGACCGGCGCGGTGGTCGCCGTGGCCGCTGCCGCGCCCTGGGTGCGGACGCCGTGACCGTCGCGCACGGTCACCGTGGGCGACCGGTCGGACCACCGTTCGGTCCCTTGCGGATCATGCTCGGCCGGGTAGGTTGCAAGGACCCGGGTCCACCCGGCGTGACAGGTCCTCCGTTCACCGAACGGCCCCCGGGGAACCACCTTCAGGACGGGTGTGTGCCCCGCCGGCACCGCCCCACCAGCGGTGAGGAGAGACCGTGGAGATCGTCGTCAAGGGTCGCAACGTCGAGGTGCCCGAACACTTCCGGGCCCACGTCGCGGAGAAGCTGTCCCGCTCGGAGCGGTACGACCACAAGATCATCAGAGTGGACGTCGAGCTCTCCCACGAGACCAACCCCCGGCAGTCCAAGACCTGCCAGCGGGTGCAGATCACCCTGGCCAGCCGGGGACCGGCCGTGCGCGCCGAGGCCAGCGCCGACAGCTTCTACGGCGCCCTCGACCAGGCGGTCACCCGCCTCGAGTCGCGGCTGCGCAAGCTGGCGCAGCGCCGCCAGGACCGGCAGCACGCGCGCACCCCGATCGCTGCCCTGTCCTACGCCGGTGGGGTTCCCGAGGCGGACGGCGGAATCGGGCTGGACGGCGTCGAGCTCGACGGCCGCCCCTCGAGCGACTCGTCCGAGGACAGCCCGGGCCGCATCGTCCGCGTCAAGGACCACCCGTCGGCGCCGATCACCGTCGACCAGGCGCTGTTCCAGATGGAACTGGTCGGTCACGACTTCTACCTGTTCAACGACGCCGACAGCGGTCTGCCCTCGGTGGTCTACCGCCGGCGCGGCTTCGACTACGGGTTGCTGCGGCTCAGCGGCTGACCCCGCTGGACCGCGCCGGCCGGGTCGGGTGCCCTGGAGCAGGACACCGTGGTCCGCCGCCCGCCATGGATCCGACTGCCGCCGTGCGGTGCAGGCAGCGGTCCGTCCGGTTGTGGCCATCCCGGTCGCGGGCCGGCCGGGCGCGTCCGGGATGCCGTCTCTTGCGGCATGTCGGCGCTGTCCGCTTGTTGCGCGCTGTCGGCGCTGTCGGCACTGTCGGCGCGGTCGCCGACCCGTCCGCGTCGTGCCGGTACGGCCGTCCCCGCGCTGCCGACCCGCGGTGTGCACCCCCGTCGCGCGTCGGACCGACGCGGCGGGGCGGTCGGTCCCGCGGGCCGACGCGTCGGGCGCCCGGCTCGCGGCGTGCGCGGGCCGGGTCCGGCAAGCACGGGTCCTTGACAGCGGCAGCGCCTACCATGGTGTCGCCGCGACCGACGGTTCCGGTGGCAGCGCCGTGCCTCCGCGGCACGCTGTGGATCGACCGAAGCGAATGACAAGGTGCCCAGGTGGTTCTGTCCCGACTGCTCCGTGCCGGCGAGGCCAAGACGCTCAAGCGCCTGCGGGCCATCGCCGACCACATCAACGACCTCGAGGGCGACTACAAGGAGCTGTCCGACGCCGAACTGAGGGCGTTGACCGACACGTTCCGCCAGCGGCTGGCCGACGGCGAGACCACCGACGACCTCCTGCCGGAGGCGTTCGCCGTGGTCCGCGAGGCCGCGACGCGCACCCTGGGTCAGCGTCACTTCGACGTCCAGCTGATGGGTGGCGCCGCGTTGCACCTGGGCAACATCGCCGAGATGAAGACCGGTGAGGGCAAGACCCTGGTCTCGACGCTGCCGGTCTACCTCAACGCGCTCGAGGGCAAGGGCGTCCACGTCGTCACCACCAACGACTACCTGGCCCAGCGCGACAGCGAGTGGATGGGCCGCGTGCACCGTTTCCTCGGCCTGGACGTCGGCGTCATCCTGTCCCAGCAGACGCCGGACGTGCGCCGCCGTGCCTACGCCGCCGACATCACCTACGGCACCAACAACGAGTTCGGCTTCGACTACCTGCGCGACAACATGGCCTGGTCCAAGGCGGACCTGGTGCAGCGCGGGCACTTCTTCGCCGTCGTCGACGAGGTCGACTCCATCCTGATCGACGAGGCGCGGACCCCGCTGATCATCTCCGGACCGGCGGACCAGTCGTCCAAGTGGTACTCGGACTTCGCCCGGCTGGTGCCGCGGCTGCAGCGCGACGTCGACTACGAGGTCGACGAGTCCAAGCGCACCGTCGGCGTCACCGAGGACGGCGTCGCCAAGGTCGAGCAGGCCCTGGGCATCGACAACCTGTACGAGTCGGTGAACACGCCGCTCGTCGGCTTCCTGAACAACGCCCTCAAGGCCAAGGAGCTCTACAAGCGCGACAAGGACTACATCGTCGTCTCCGGCGAGGTCCTGATCGTCGACGAGTTCACCGGCCGGGTGCTGCACGGCCGTCGCTACAACGAGGGCATGCACCAGGCGATCGAGGCCAAGGAAGGCGTCGAGATCAAGGCCGAGAACCAGACGCTGGCCACGATCACGCTGCAGAACTACTTCCGGCTCTACGAGAAGCTCTCGGGGATGACCGGCACCGCCCAGACCGAGGCGGCCGAGCTGCACCAGACCTACAAGCTGGGTGTGGTGCCGATCCCGCCGAACAAGCCGGTGCAGCGCCTCGACGAGTCGGACCTGATCTACAAGACCGAGGACGCCAAGTTCGACGCGGTCGTCCAGGACATCGAGGAGCGGTACGAGAAGGGCCAGCCGGTCCTGGTCGGTACGGCGTCGGTGGAGAAGTCCGAGGCCTTGAGCAAGCTGCTGCTCCGCGCCGGTGTGCCGCACGAGGTGCTGAACGCCAAGAACCACGCGCGGGAGGCGGCGATCATCGCGCAGGCCGGCCGCTCGGGCGCGGTGA
Organism: Nakamurella endophytica; assembly: GCF_014646215.1. Classification (GTDB taxonomy): domain Bacteria; phylum Actinomycetota; class Actinomycetes; order Mycobacteriales; family Nakamurellaceae; genus Nakamurella; species Nakamurella endophytica. Next base: position 227,675 of record NZ_BMNA01000001.1, on the reverse strand, counting down.
CCGTGGCGACCAACATGGCCGGCCGCGGCACCGACATCGTCCTCGGCGGCAACCCGGACTTCACGGCGGACCTGGACCTGCGCCAGCGCGGTCTGTCGCCGGCGGAGACCCCGGAGGAGTACGAGGCCGCCTGGACGGACGCCCTCGACGAGGCCCAGCGCAAGTCCAAGGCCGAGGCCGAGAAGGTGCGTGAGGCCGGCGGCCTCTACGTGCTGGGCACCGAGCGGCACGAGTCGCGCCGCATCGACAACCAGCTCCGCGGCCGGTCCGGCCGGCAGGGCGACCCGGGCGAGTCCCGGTTCTACCTGTCGCTGGGGGACGACCTGATGCGGCGGGTCGGCGGGGGCACCGTCGAGATGCTGATGACCCGGCTCCGGATGCCCGACGACGTGCCGATCGAGCACAACTTCGTCTCCCGGGCCATCAAGAGCGCGCAGACGCAGGTCGAGCAGCAGAACTACGAGATCCGCAAGAACGTCCTCAAGTACGACGAGGTGATGAACAAGCAGCGCACCGTCATCTACGACGAGCGCCGCCGTGTCCTCGACGGCGAGGACCTGCACGTCCAGGTGCAGAACATGATCACCGACGTGATCACCGCCTACGTCCAGGGTGCGACCGCCCAGGGCTATGGCGAGGACTGGGACCTGGACACCCTCTGGACGGCGCTGCGCACCCTGTTCCCGATCCAGGTGACGCCGGCGGAGATCGCCGAGTCGCCCGCCGGGCTGACCCGGGAGAACCTGCTCGAGGCGGTGCTCAAGGACGCGCGGGACCGCTGGGCCGAGCGCGAGGAGGCGCTGAGCCCGGAGATCACCCGCGAGCTCGAGCGCCGGGTCGTGCTGTCCGTGCTGGACCGCAAGTGGCGCGAGCACCTCTACGAGATGGACTACCTCAAGGAGGGCATCGGGCTGCGGGCCATGGCGCAGCGCGACCCGCTGGTCGAGTACCAGCGCGAAGGCTTCGACATGTTCGCCGCCATGCTGGACTCCCTCAAGGAGGAGTCGGTCGGCTTCCTGTACAACCTGCAGGTCCAGGTGGTTCCCGCCGAGGAAGCCGCGCAGGTCGAGGCGGCCCAGGGCTCGGCAGTGGACGGCGCTGGCGGTGACGGCGTCGGAACCGGTCAGGGGGCACCTGCTGCGGCTCCGGCCGCGGTCGGAGCCGGGAACGGCGCCGCCCCGGCGGCGCGCCGGCCGCTCGCCCCGCCGAAGCCGGTCGGCGGCAAGCAGGCCGCCGGCGCCACCCGCACGGTGACCCGGGTCCGGCCGGTGCAGCCGCTGCCCAGCCAGGAGACGCCGACCGCCGCAGCACCGAGCGGTGACAGCGCGCCCAGCGCGTTCCGCGCCAAGGGGCTCGCCCGACCGGCCCAGGAGAAGGCGCCACTGCAGTACTCCGGCCCGGCCGAGGCCGGTGGCGTCGAGGAGTCCGGCGCCGCCGAGGTCCGCGGCGCCGGTGGCGCCGCCAAGGAGCCGGGTCGCAACGCGCCGTGCCCCTGCGGCTCCGGCAAGAAGTACAAGGTCTGCCACGGCCGGCCGGGCAGCGCCGGGCTCTGACCCGCACGCCCGGCCCCGCACGTCCGCGGGGCCGGGCGGTCCGCGCCGCCGGGCCGAGCGGTGCCGCCGGCCCGCCCGGATGACCCGCGACCGGTGGGGTCCCGCGCCGACGCTGGCCCGACGGCACGCCAGGTCGCCTGCCGTGTCGTTCGGCTGCTCGGCCCGACCGCCGGCTTGCGCGGGCGGTCCAGCCGATCCGGTGGCCGAGGACCGGTCGTCAGGGTGCGGAGCCGTACCGCGCGGGGTGCGCCGGTCCTGACCGGTCCGATCGTCGAAGAGCCACGGCACGCCCGGAACCGGAGCCGCACCCGAAAGGCGTGCGCCCGTCCGGACGAGCCGCTGTGGGATGCCCGGGCGGTCGGCGCTGCGCATCCGGCCGGGCCGACCCGCGCCGACACGCGCCGACCGGCGCCCGTCCGCCGGCTCAGCCGGTCTGCAGCTCGGTGATGCGCCAGCGGCCGTCCAGACCCTGCAGCCGGAACGCGATGGCCCGCGCCCGTCCGGCGGCCCGGTAGACGGCGGCCACCTCCGCCGCGCCGTCGGCGGGCTGGGACACCCGGACGCTCGACAGTGCGGCGTTGCCGGGCAGGGCGACCGCCGCCTGGAGTCCCGCGAAGACGTCCGGAGCGCAGTGCACCCGCAGCTGGCCCAGTGACCGCCGGCCACCCAGCACCTCGATCAGCGCCCGGGCGAGCGTCGCACCCACTCGTTCGGCAGGCGGCAGCGCGGCCGTCGTGGTCCGGCGGACCCCCACGTCCAGCTCCCGCGACCATGCCGGGGCGTCGCCCGTCACGGCCACCACCGACGGTCGTGGGCGCTCCACCGGCCCGGGCGAGGGTCGTCGCGTCAGCCGGCGCAACCGGTCGGCGGGTCGCTGTTCGTCGTCGAACTCGGGCGCCGAGTCGGGCACCGGAACCAACCGGGGCCGCACGGTCCGGTCCGGTGCCGTCCCGTCGGGTAGCGCCGGACGGGCGGTCTGCTCGGTGCGGCGGACGGCGCTGGTCACGACTGCTCCTGGGGGTCGGCGGCGGGCGGGCGGAGCCGCTGGCCGGGAAGGATGAGCTCCGGGTCGGGACCGACGACGTCCCGGTTCGCGACGTACCAGCGCCGCCATTCCGCGTCGATGCGGGCATCGCCGGCGTCCGCAGGCAGGTGCCGTGCGGCGATGGCCCACAACGTGTCGCCGCGCAGCACGACCACCTCGCCCGTCCCGGCGCCCGCGACGACAGGGCGGCCGGGCATGGGCCAGTCCAGGCTTGGGACGGCGACCGTGACGGTGTCCCGCGCGCCGCCGCCCGGCGTGGCGACCGGGTGCGGTTGCGCCGTCGCAGGGCGGGCGGTCCCCGGCGTCCACGGCCGGGAGGCCGTGCCGGCCCGGTCCGCGGTGGCCTCGGATCCGCCCGACCCGCTCCGCGAGCTGGTCGCGCCGGGGCTCGTGGCAAGCCCCGCCTCTGCGGATCCGCCGATCTCGGTGGACGTGGTCGGCGCGGCTGTTGCTGTCGCCGACCCGGGTGCCGGCGCCGTCGGTGCGCTGATGGCCGCTCGGGTGCCGGCTCCGTCGGCGACCGGCGTCGCGGCCGCGGCAGCAGCAGTCGACGACCCACCTGCTCCCGCGGAGGCCACCGCGGACGCCGCGCCGACCGATGGTGTCGGCGGTGCGGTGGAGGTGCCGAACAGGTCCGCGGTGCTGCAGCCGGCGACCCCACCGAGCAGGACGCAGCCGACGGCGCCGGTGAGCGTCCCACGGAGCACCCGAGGTGTCAGGGCAGCGGCAGCGCGCCCCGCCAGGCGGCCGACCCGTCCCGGAAGTCGGGACAGCACCTGCGCGCCGACCACCACGCAGCTCCAGACGAGCAGCACGTCGACCAGCACGATCGCCAGCAGCACCGCGAGACGGTCCACGGAGCCCGTGGCGCCGGCCGTCCACAACCACAGCGCGGGATCGGACGGCTGCGGCAAGCACCACGCCGCCGCCAGCAGCACCACCGGCACCGCAGGGGGCCCGAGGCGGGCGACGCCGTGGCGCATCCGGTCGTGCGACGACGACGGACGGACGCTCCTGAGTTGAAACGGCACGAACAGAAGTCAAACAGCCTCAAACGAGCTCAGTCAAGATGACTTGACCCTGGGAGGTGGATGGAGCACCGTGGCGGCGTGCGGTGGGAGCGCTTGTTCGAGGACCTGGAGGGCCGGTTCGACGACCTGTCCGCCCAGGAGGTCCGTGCCGAGGCCGCCGATCGGCAGCGGGTGGCGGCGGGCCGGCTGCTGCTCGCGTCGCGGCTCGCCGGCGCGGTCGGCGCGGACGTACGGCTGCGCACCGTCGCGGGGCTCGCCGTGGACGGCCGGCTCCGCCACGCGGGGCCCGACTGGGTGCTCGTCGAGGACGCGGCCGGGGCGGACGTGGTCGTCCACCTCGCGGCGGTGACGGTGGTGCACGGGCTCACCACGGTCACCGGACCCGCCGCCACCGGGGTCGCGGCGCGACTCGACCTACGGCACGCCCTGCGTGGACTGGCCCGCGACCGGGCGCCCGTGGTCGCCGTCGTGACCGGTCCGGGGCCGTCCGGCGGACCGTCCGAGGTCGCGGGCACGGTGGACCGGGTCGGCGCGGACTTCGTCGAGCTGGGCGTGCACGCCCCCTGGGAGCCGCGACGGCCGTCCGGCACCCGGTCGGTGGCCGCCGTGCCCCTCGCGCAGCTGGTGGTGGTGCGCGCCCTACCGTGGGGTTGAGCCGGCCGGGCGACCGCCGCCGCGACCACGGACACGAGTGGAGGACCGCCATGGCGGGGACGGACCGGCAGGCGACCGCTGGCCCGGGGCAGCCCCATGAGGGCCACCCGGGCCGAGGCGGGGACGTCGATGCCGTCCCGACCGGCGCCGTCCCGACCGACGCCGTCCCGACCCAAGGGGTCCCGACCGAAGGGGTCCCGACCGCCGTCCCGACCCAAGGGGTCCCGAGCGAAGGGGTCCCGACCGACGTCGTCCCGACCGACGTCGACGCGGCCGACGTCCCGCTGGCCGCGGACGTCCGCGACGGCGACGGCGAGGACGAGTTCCGGTTCCTGCCCGAGGAGATGACCGAGCTCGGCGTGCCCGGTCCCGTCCCGGTGGTGCGCCGCGTCACCGCGGACGACGGCGCCGGTCGCCGGGTCCGCGGTCTGCGCTGGGGAACCGGAGCGCCCGGCGTGGTGCTCTGGCACGGCGCCGGCCTGAACGCCCACACCTTCGACGAGACGGTGCTGCTGCTGTCCGCGCGGGTCGCGCCGGGGCGGCCGGGCGGCATCGGGGCCCTGGCCGTGGACCTGCCGGGCCACGGCGAGTCGGACTGGCGCGAGGACCGCGACTACAGCCCGCCCACGCTGGCGGCTGCCGCGGAGGGGCTGCTGCGCGAGCAGGCGCCGGAACCCGCCGTCCACCTCGGGCACTCGCTCGGTGGCCTGGTCGCCCTGGCCACCGCCGCCCGGTCGCCCGAGCGGGTGCGCGCGGTCGTCCTGGTCGACGTCTCGCCCGGGCTCGAGGTAGGCGACGCGCGCCAGGTACGGGACTTCCTCGCCGGCCCGGACAGCTGGTCGAGCCGGTCGGAGATCGTCGACCGGGCTGCCGCCTTCGGGTTCGGGCGCTCCCGTCGGGCGCTGGAGCGCGGTGTCGAGCACAACACCGTCGTCCGGGCCGACGGTCGCGTGGCCTTCCGCCACCACCTGGCGAACCTGGGGCTCGACGAGGCCGTGTCCGGCGGCGACTTCCCGGCACTGTGGCCGGTCGTGGAGCGGCTCACCGTCCCGGTCGTCCTGGTGCGGGGCGAGACAGGGTTCCTGACGGACGCCGCGGTCGAGGAGTTCGGCCGTCGGGTACCCACCGCGACCGTCGTCACCGTGCCGACCGGGCACAACGTGCAGGAGCAGGATCCCGCGGCACTGGCCGAGGTGCTGGCCTCGCTGGTCCGGGCACCGGCCGCGTGACCGGGGCGGCGGCCGTCCGACCCGGTCCGCGGGTCACCGTCGAGGTCGTCCCGGTGCGCCGGCCGGCTCGGACGGGCCGCCGCCCGGCTCAGTCGCGGGAGAACTCGTCGACCGGCAGGTCGGCCAGGCTGGTCGCCGTGCGGCGGTAGGCCTCCTGGATGTACTCCTCGAGCTTGACCCGCTCGACCCGCCACTGGTTCCGGCCGCCGATCTGGATACCCGCGAGATCGCCGCTGCGCACCAGTGCATAGGCCTGCGACGTCGAGATGTTCAGGATCTCGGCCACGTCGGCCAGGGTCAGGAACCGATCGGAGGCCACCGGCGGACTCCTTCGAGTGGTCGGGGGCGCCGGCCCGACTGCCGTCGGGGACCGCCATGCCACGGTCGGATGACAGGACTTGCGCGCCTTTGGCTGTGTTGGCCTAGTTTGGCACAGTTGGCCACGAGCAGCGCCGCGCATCCCCGGCCGCGTCGCAGGGGTCGTCCGGAGGCAGTGATGAAGGTGCGCGAGCGGCGCGCGAGGACGCCGGACCCGGAAGGGACGGGCCACGGCCCGGCCGCGGGTCCGGTGGCGGTCGTGCCCCGGGCGGCTCGGCCGCGACGTCTGGGCCGACCCCGGTGGTGGGACTGGCGCATCCTCGCCGGCATTCTGCTGGTGGTCGCTGCCGTGGTGATCGGCGCCCGCGTGGTCGGCGCCGCGGCGAGGACCACGGCGGTGCTGGCGGCGGCGCACGACCTGGCCCCGGGCACCGTGCTGGTGTCCGCCGACCTGGTCCCGGTCGACGTCCGGCTCGGCGAGAGCCTGCCGCTGTACCTCGCCGCGGGGGACGGGACGGCGGCCGTGGGACGCACCGTCGAGCAGCCCGTCCGGGCCGGCCAGCTGGTGCCCGCTGCGGCCCTGGCAGCGCCGGCCTCGGGGCGGGTGGTGGTCATCGGGGTGCCTGCCGACGCCATGCCGCCCGGGGTGGCGCACGGCTCGACGATCGACCTGTACCTGACCACCGGCAACCGGCAGACGACCGGCAGTACCAAGACCGACCGGGTCGCGTCCGGCATCACCGTGCAGTCGGTCACCGCACCGGCCTCCGGCGGGCTGTCCGGGGCCGGCTCCAACCGCTACCAGATCGCCGTGCTGCTCGACGCGGCGGCGGCCGACCAGCTGGTCCGGATGCTGCCCCAGGGCGACCCGGTCGTGGTGCTGCGGAGCGGTGCGTGACCAACGGCCTGGTCACCGCCGGCAGCGGCCAGCCGTGGGAGAGCGAGCTGGTGGCCGAGTTGGACCGGCCCGGTGCGCCGCTGGTCGTGGTGCGGCGGTGCGTCGACCTGGCGGACGTGCTCGCCGAGGCCACCACCGGACAGGCCGCCGCCGTCGTGCTGGCCGCCGACCTGCGACGCCTGGACACCGAGGCCGTCGACCGGCTCCGCGCGGCGGGTGTGGCCGTCGTCGGCGTGCATGCCGCCGCCGACACCCGGGCGGCGCCCCGCCTGGGGCGGATCGGCATCCACGACGTCGTCCCCGACGACGCGGGTCCCGCCCGGCTGCTGTCCGCGGTGCGGGCAGCGATCGACGGCCGCCGTGCGGGCGGCGTCCCCACCCGGCTGACGGTGTCGGACCCGCAGGCCACCCTGCCGGGCGGTCCGGTCGGTCCGGTCGATCCGGACCCGGTGCCCGCCGCACCCGTGCGTGCTCCTGGCCGCGTCGTCGCGGTCTGGGGTCCCACCGGGGCACCCGGCCGGACCACCGTCGCGGCCGGAGCCGCGGTCGCCGCGGCGGCATCCGGCTGCCCGACCCTGCTGATCGACGCTGACGTCTACGGCGGGGTGCTGGCCAGCGCGTTCGGCCTCTTGGACGAGTCGCCGGGGCTGGCGGGCGCCTGCCGGGCGGCCGCCAACGGGCGGCTGGACGAGGCGGAGCTGCTGCGTCTGGCCTGGTCGGTCGGCGGCGACGGCGAGGACCTGCAGCTGCTCACCGGCATCGCGCGCGCCGACCGCTGGCCGGAGGTCCGCCCGTCGGCCGTGCCGGCGGTGCTCGACACGGCCAGGGCGGTCGCCGGTCTGGTGGTCGTCGACCTCGGCTTCGCGGTGGAGGCGGACGAGGAGTTGTCGTTCGACACGGTCGCGCCGCGGCGCAACGGCGCGACGCTGGCCATGCTGGCGGCCGCGGACACCGTGCTCGCGGTCGGCTCCGCCGACCCGCCCGGCATCGAACGGCTGGTGCGGGGAGTCGCCGACCTGCGGGACGCGCTGCCCGAGGTCACCCCCCTGGTGGTGCTGAACCGGGTGCGCCGGTCCGCCGCGACCGCCGCCGAGGCCGAGGCCGCGGTGCGGCGGTTCACCGGCCTCGAGGTCGCGGCGACCGTGCCGGAGGATCGCGTCGCGCTCGACCGGGCGTGGTCGGCCGGTGTCCCGGTGGCCAGGGCCGCGCCCGGATCCCCGGTCACCGCGGCACTGCGCCGGGTGGCCGCAGCCGTCGCCCGGCCGCTCGCGGTCACCGCGTAGCCCGGCGACCGGTGCAGTCCGGCCACCGCGGGGTCCGGCCACCGCGCACCGGTTCCGGGGGCGGCTCGACCGCGGGGTCGGTGTCGGCGCGCTGTGCCACGATGTCGCGGTGACCGATCGGCTCTCGGCGACCGACGCCGCGTTCCTCTACGCCGAGGACGCGACGACGCCGATGCACGTCGGCGGCGTGGTGGTGCTGGAGCCGCCGTCGGAGGCCGAGCCGATCGACTACCACCGCATCGTCGAGCTGCTGGAGTCGCGGCTGACCCTGGTTCCGCGCTACCGGCAGCGGGTGCGGTTCGTCCCCGGCCGGCTGGCCCGCCCCGTCTGGGTGGACGACGACCACTTCGACCTGACCTACCACGTGCGCCGGTCCGCGCTGCCCCGGCCCGGCACGATGGCCCAGCTGGACGACATGGTGGGCCGGCTGATCTCCCGGCCGCTGGACCGCAGCCGGCCGCTGTGGGAGATGTACGTCATCGAGGGTCTGGTCGGCGGCCGGGTGGCCGTCGTCAACAAGACGCACCACGCGCTGGTCGACCGGATCGGCGCGGTGGACGTGGCGGCGGCGATCCTCGACCTGGGTCGGGAGCCGCGCCGGCTACCCGAGGAGCAGTGGGTGCCGGTACCGGCGCCCAGCGACGTGGACCTGGTCGTGGACGCGCTGGCGGACCTGACGTCACGCCCCGCGGACCTGGTCGACGTGGTGCGGCTGGCGGCGCAGGACGTCGGGTCGACCGTCGCCAGGGCCGCGCAGGTCGGTGGCCAGGCGGTACAGCTGGCCCGTCGGCTGATCCGGTCGGCGCCGCGGTCGGCGCTCACCGTCGCGCGCAACGGCCAGCGCCGGTTCGCCAGCCACCGCGTCGACCTGAGCAGCCTCAAGGCCATCCGCGCGGCGCACCGGGCCTCGCTGCACGACGTCATCCTCACGGTGATCACCGGCGCGTTGCGGAGCTGGTTGCTCTCCCGCGGCGAGGCGGTGACGTCACGGACGGTGCTGCGGGCGCTGGTGCCGATGACCGTCCGCACCTCCGCCGGGGACGGGCTGGACGGCGAGGAGACGACCGCGGCGTCCCCGGTCGTCTCGTTCCTGGTGGACCTGCCGGTCGCCGAGCCCAACCCGGTCATGCGGCTGCACCAGGTGTCGTTCGCGATGGGCGCGCACCGCGAGTCCGGCCGGCAGGTCGGCGCCGACGCGCTGCTGGAGCTCGGCCGGTTTGCGCCGCCGACGCTGCACGCCCTGGGCGCGCGCGTCGCGGGGCAGCTGTCCGGCAGGCTGTACGACGTGCTGGTGACGAACGCCCCGGGGCCGCAGGTGCCGCTCTACGCCGCGGGCGCGCGGGTGGAGGCCATGTACCCGGTGGCGCCGCTGCCCTCCGGGCACGCGCTCGCCGTCGCGGTGACGTCGTACCACGGCGGTGTCCACTTCGGGCTGACCGTCGACCGCGACGCCATCCCCGATGCCGAGGAGTTCGCGCTGCACCTGCGGGAGGCCGTCGCGGAGCTGGACCCGGCGGCGTTCACCGGCTCGACCGCGGAGGTCCACGCCGACGGTGAGGGTCGGGACGAGCCGCGCCGGGGGTCGACCCGATGACGCGTGTGTACGTGCCGCTGACGGTGAGCGGGTTGCGGGCGGCGTTCGGGGACGGCGTCCTGCGGCCGCGCAACGGCGTGGTCTTCGCGGTCACGCCCGACCTGGCCGGCGAGTACGACCACGCGGACGACGAGGAACTCGAGTACCTGGCGATGGTGGACGCCGCCCGCGCGTCGCTGCGGCTGCTGGCCGGCGCCGCGGAGGACGAACCGACGCTCCGGGTGGTCGTCGCGGCCGATGCCGACTCGGTGGTGCCTGCCCCGCACCTGGAGCGGTCCGCGGCGCACCTGGACGGCCCGGTGCCCTGGCGCAAGGTGGCCGCCGTGCACGTCGACGGTGCGGACGCCGCCTCGGTGGTGGCGGACGCCGTGCGCGCGGTGGACGCCGCGGACCTCGGGGACGAGGACGCCGAGCTCGTCGTCGGTCAGGCCGAGGACATCGACCTGGCGTGGTACGCGCCGAGCGAGATCGAGGTGCTGCTCGAGGATGTCGACGGCTGACCGGGGCCGGAACGACGTCGTCCGGCCGTGCGGGGCGCACGACCGGACGACGGGGGACTGTGGCGCCGTGGCGCCGTGACTCAGGCGGACTTGGTGAACTCGAGCTCCAGGTCGATCTCGACCTTGTCGGCGACGACCGCGTTGCCGGCGCCGAAGGCGGCGTTGAAGGACACGCCGAACTCCTTGCGGCTGATCGAGGTCTTGGCGGAGAAGCCCAGGCGCTCGGCGCCGTAGGCGTCGGTGGTGGCGCCGAGGAACTCGCTCGCCAGCTCGACCGGGCGTGTCGTGCCGCGGATCGTCAGGTCGCCGAGCAGGGTGAACTCGTCGCCGTCCAGGTCCTTGACCCCGGTCGAGGTGAAGGTCAGCACCGGGTGGTTCTCGACGTCCAGGAAGTCCGCGGACCGGACGTGCGCGTCCCGGTCGGCCTGCTTGGTGTCGACGCTGGTGGCGTCGATCTCGGCGGTGACCGTGGCGTCGGCCAGGCCGGTCTCCGGCACGACCAGCGTCGCCGAGGCCAGGGTGAAGGAGCCGCGGGCCTTGCCGACGGCCATGTGGCGGACCTTGAAGCTGACGTCGGAGTGCACCGCGTCCGCGGTCCAGGTGCCGGTCAGGGTCTCGGTGGGAGCGGTCATGGTGTGCCTCCGTACTTGAAGTCTCAACTACCTTGTCGGCAGCATACCCCGTCGAACGATGACGTGTCATCAAATCTTCCCGCGCGTCTTTCGGCGCGCGGCGTGGTCCGCATCACACCCGTCGGGAAGTGCCGGCGTCAGTCGCGGGCGTCGGTGCTCTCACCGCTGCGGGACAGCAGCAGCCGCCGGAACGACGCCAGCCGTCCCGGACGGGCGTGACCGGTCGCGACCCAGGCGTCCAGGGCGCAGACCGGCCCCGTGGGGTCCGCGGTGGACTCCGGGCCCAGGTGGTCGCAACCCGGCGGGCAGTCGACCGTCGCCGGCAACAGGTCGTCGAAGGTCTCCAGGAGGTCGTCGGCCGTCACGTGGGCCAGCCCGAAGCTCCGCACGCCGGGGGTGTCGATCAACCAGCCACCGCCGGGCAGGGCGAGCGCGACGGCCGAGGTCGACGTGTGCCGGCCCTTGCCGACGCCGCTGACGGTGCCGGTGCTCCGGCGCGCATCCGGCACCAGGGCGTTGACCAGCGTGGACTTTCCGACGCCGGAATGGCCGATCATCACGGTCATCCGCCCCTGCACCGCTGCCCGGAGCTCGTCCAGCGGACCCGCCGCGAGCTCGCGGCCGTCGGGGACGCGGCGGGTCACCAGGACGGGCAGCTCCAGGTCGGCGTAGCCGGCGACCAGCGGGGCCGGATCCGCCAGGTCCGCCTTGGTGAGCACCAGCAGCGGCTCCAGGCCTCCGGTGTAGGCGGCGACCAGGCAGCGGTCGATGAAGCCCGTGCGCGGCGGCGGGTCGGCCACCGCCACCACGACGGCCAACCGGTCGGCGTTGGACACCAGCACCCGTTCCCCGCTGGCCGGCGTGTCCGCGACCCGGTCCTGCCCGTCGGCGGTGGCGTCGTCGCGGGACCGGCGCACCTCGCTGCGCCGCGGCGCGATGCGCACGATGCGGGCCAGGGTGTCGCTGTCGCCGGTGGTGTCGCCGACGAGCTCGACGTCGTCGCCGACGGCCACCGCGCGCCGTCCCAGCTCGCGGGCCCGCATGGCGGTGACCGTCCGCTCGTGGCGGCCGCCGGGATCGACCAGGCAGCCGTAGCGCCCGCGGTCGACGGAGACCACCATGGCCGGCACCGAGTCCTCGTGCCGCGGGCGGATCTTGGTCCGCGGTCGGGACCGGGGTGCGGCGCGCACCCGCACGTCGTCGTTGTCCCAGCGGTCGGCGAGCCGGCTCAGCGTCGGACCCCCGACCGGGCGGACCGCGGGCCGGTCACGTCAGCGGGCTCCGTCGCCGGCGAGCATGGCGGCCCAGCGGCGGTCGAAGTGCGGGAGCGTCTTGCCGGTGGTGGTGATGTCGTCGACCAGCACGCCCGGCACCCGCAGGCCGACCACCGCGCCCGCGGTGGCCATCCGGTGGTCCGCCCAGGCGGGCCACATCCCGCCGTGCAGCGGCCGCGGACGGACGACCAACCCGTCGGGGGTCTCGTCGGCGTCCCCGCCCAGCCCGCGGACGTTCCCGGCGAGCGCCGCCAGCCGGTCGGTCTCGTGGCCGCGCAGGTGGGCGATGCCCCGCAGCCGGCTCGGCCCCGAGGCGAACAGGGTCAGCGCGACCACGGTGGGCGTGAGCTCGCCGACGTCGTGCAGGTCCAGGTCCACCGGCTCCAGGCGCCCGGTGCCGGCGACCGCCAGGGCGTCGCCGTCCCAGCGGACGTCGACGCCCATCGCGGTGAGGATGTCCCGGATCGCGTCCCCGGCCTGGGTGGTGCGCCGGGGCCACCAGGGCACCCGGACCGACCCGCCGGTCAGTGCGGCGGCGGCCAGGAACGGGGTCGCGTTGGACAGGTCGGGCTCGATCGGCGTCGACCACGGGGCGACCGGACCGGGTGCCACCGACCAGCGGTCCCGGCGGCTGTCGTCCACCTCGACGCCGACCGACCGCAGCGCGGCGACCGTCATCGCGATGTGCGGCAGCGACGGCACCGGCGGTCCGACGTGCTCGACGGTGATCCCGTCCCGGTAGCCGGCGGCCGACAGCAGCAGGCCCGAGACGAACTGCGACGAGGCCGACGCGTCCAGCCGGACGTGACCCCCCGCCGGCGGGCCGTCCGCGTCGACGACGAAGGGGAGCGCGTCCCCGGTCACCCGGGCACCGAGGGCGCGCAGCGCGTCGAGCACCGCTCCCATGGGGCGCAGCCTGGCCTGGGGGTCGCCGTCGACGGTGATCCGCCCGCGGGCGGTGGCGGCCAGCGGCGGCAGGAACCGCATCACGGTGCCGGCGAGCCCGCAGTCCACGGTGGCCGGGCCGGTGAGCGGCGCGGGCAACACCCGCCAGGACCGTCCCTCGGTGCCGTCGTCCGGCCCGTCCTGCACGGGGACGCCGAGCGCCCGGAGTGCGGCGGCCATCAGCTCGGTGTCCCGGCTGCGCAGCGGCCCGCGGATTTCCGACGGGCCGGTGGCCTGCGCGGCGAGCACCAGCGCCCGGTTGGTCCACGACTTGGACCCGGGCACCGGCACGGTCGCGGCGAACCCGGCCGAGGTCGGCGCGGCCCACGGCTCCCCGCGGACGGGCTGCTGTGTGGAGGTCGGCACGCGGTCCATGATGGCGCACGCGAGGGACGGGTCCGCGACCTCGGTGACGGACCGGCCCCGCGAGCCGCGCGGCCCCGCGCGGCGCGGGAGAGGAGCGGCGGTGAGCGAGGTCCACCTCGCCGGCCCGGACCCGTCCGACGGGGCGGTGGCCGACCTGGTCGGCCGGTTGCGCGCGGCCGGCTGTGTCTTCGCCGAGGACGAGGCCCGGCTGCTGCTCGACCAGGCCACGGACCCGGCCGGGCTGGCGGCCATGGTCGACCGGCGGGTGGCCGGCGTGCCGCTCGAGCACGTGCTCGGCTGGGTCGAGTTCGCCGGGCTGCGGCTGGCGGTGTCCGACGGCGTCTTCGTGCCGCGACGCCGCACCGAGCTGCTCGCCCGCCGGGCGGCCGCTGCCCTGCGGCCCGGCGACGTGCTGGTCGAGCTGTGCTGCGGCTGCGGTGCGGTGGCGGCCGCGGTGTCCCACGCCGTCCCGGGCCTGCGGGTGCACGCGGTCGACATCGACCCGGTCGCCGTCCGGTGCGCCCGGACCAACCTGCCGGGAGCGGACGTCGCCGTCGGCGACCTGGACCGGCCGCTGCCCGCAAACCTGCGCGGGCGGGTCGACGTGCTGGTGGCCAACGCTCCGTACGTGCCGTCGGCCGAGATCGCCCGCATGCCGCCGGAGGCCCGCGACCATGAGCCGCGGGTCGCGCTGGACGGCGGCGCGGACGGGCTCGACGTGCTGCGCCGGGTCGTCGCAGCGGCCCCGGGGTGGTTGCGTCCCGGCGGTCGCCTGCTCTTCGAGGCCGGCGACGACCAGCTCCCGGCGGCCGTGCGGGCGGTGACGGCGGCGGGCCTGGACGCCGTCGTGCTCACCGACCCGGACCTGGACGCCTCCGGCGTGCAGGCCACCCGCCCCGGCTGACCGGCGCGCTGTCGGTGCCCGGTGGGACCATGGCCGCATGTGCGGCAGGTACTCGACCACGATGGATCCGGAGACGCTGTACGGCGTCTTCGACGCGGTCCCCGGCGAGCCGTCGGAGCCGGGCGTCGCCGAGCCCGGGACCGGTCCGTACGGCGGGGACATGCCGCGTCCGCGGTACAACATCGCGCCGACGACGGACAACCTCGTCGTCCGCGTGCGACCGGCGGGCGAGGACGACCAGCCGCCCGTCCGCCGCATCGACCTGTTGCGCTGGGGCCTGGTCCCGTCGTGGGCCAAGGACCCGTCGGTGGGCAACCGGCTGTTCAACGCCCGGGCGGAGTCGGTGGGGGAGAAGCCGGCCTTCCGCCGGGCGCTCGCCCGGCGGCGGTGCCTGGTGCCGGCGAGCGGCTGGTACGAGTGGCAGAAGCTCGCGCAGGGCGAGGCCACCGGCGGCCGTGGGCCGGCCAAGCAGGCCTTCTACCTGACGCCGGAGGACGGGTCGGTGCTGGCCTTCGCCGGGTTGTGGGAGTACTGGCGGCCGGCCGGAGCGGACCGCGGCGGGGACGGGGACCGCGGCGGGGACGCGGACCCGGACGGCGGCGACCGGGACGGCACGCCGGCGGACCGCACGCCGATCGTCTCGTACACCATCCTGACCACGGCGTCGGTCGGCGCGCTGCAGGGCATCCATCCCCGCATGCCGCTGGTCCTGCCGGCCAGCGAGTGGGACGCGTGGCTGGATCCGTCCCGGGAGGACGTCGCGGAGCTGCTCGAACCGCCGGACGAGGACCTGGTGGCGCAGCTCGAGCTACGACCGATCGGCACCCGGGTGGGCAACGTCCGGTTCGACGACCCGTCGCTCCAGCAGCAGGTGACCCCGGCGCCCGGCGCCGTGGGATCCGACCGCACGGCGGACGGCGACCTGATGCTGCCGCTGGCACTGCCCTGACGGCCGTCGCTCCGTGCCGCGGCGGCGTGCCGGCCCGTCGCTACCAGGCGGCGATCGACGCCAGGGTGGCCCCGCAGGCGGCGACCAGGTCGGCCGGGGCCAGCTCCACCTGGAGCCCGCGGCGACCTGCACTGACCATGACCGTCTCCCAGTCCTGGGCGCTGCGGTCCACGACGGTCGGCAACCGCTTGCGCTGCCCGAGCGGCGAGATGCCGCCCGCCACGTAACCGCTGGAGCGTTCGGCGTCCGCCACCGCGGCCATCGCAGCCTTCTTGCCGCCGGCCGCGGCGGCCAGCGCCTTGAGGTCCAGCTGGGCGGCGACCGGCACGACACCGACCACCAGCCGGCCGTCGACCGAGGCGACCAGGGTCTTGAACACCCGGGCCGGGTCCTGGCCCAGGGCGGCGACCGCCTCGTCGCCGTAGGCGGTGGACCGCGGGTCGTGCTCGTACGGCCGGACGGTGTGCCGGATCCCGGCACGGACCAGGGCGGCGATCGCAGGCGTCGAGGAGGCGGCCACGGCGCGACCCTAACGGCCGGGCGTCGCCGCGGCCGCGGTGCGGGACGTGCTGGCAGTCGCTGACAGTCGCCGACAGTCGCTCACAGTGGCTGGCAGACGCTGCCGGAGCGGCCGGAATACCCGCGCGCGCCACCGGCGTTGTCCACCGGCATGACGGGGATCGACGTGCGCACGACGACGCCGGCCGTGGCCGGCCGTCGGGCCGCCGGCCCCGGTGCAGCGAGCGGGCCGCAGGGGCACCCCCGGGTACCCTCGGGCCTGCGACGGACACGCGCGTGCGGGTCCGGGAGGAGGCTGCACGTGGCGACCGACCCGTTGGCGACCCGACCGGCGGGTGCGCCCGTCACGGACGGCGGCGTGGCCGCCGCCGCGGAGGTCGGCGCGGGGGCAGGCACGGACGGCGCGGCGCCCGCGGGCACCCGCGCCGCAGCTGCCGCGGCGGAGGACAACGGGACGTCGGCCGCAGCCGGCACCGGGATCGGTGACGCGGGTCCGGTCGAGGAACCCGCGGAGACCGAGGAGCAGCGGTCCCGGCGGTTCACCGACGAGGCCATGCCGCTGCTGGACCAGCTGTACGCGGCGGCCATGCGGATGACGCGGAACCCGGCCGACGCGGAGGACCTGGTCCAGGAGACCTTCCTCAAGGCGTACGCGGCGTTCGGCAGCTTCACCCGCGGGACCAACCTGCGGGCCTGGCTCTACCGGATCCTCACCAACACCTACATCAACGGCTACCGCAAGCGGCAGCGCCAGCCGCAGGTCTCGCCGACCGACGAGATCACCGACTGGCAGCTGGCGTCGGTGGAGTCGCACACCTCGTCCGGCCTGCGGTCCGCCGAGATGGACGCCCTGGACCGGCTGCCCGACACCGACGTCAAGCACGCCCTGCAGGAGTTGCCGGAGGACTTCCGGTTGGCGGTCTACCTCGCCGACGTCGAGGGGTTCGCCTACAAGGAGATCGCGGAGATCATGGGTACCCCGCTGGGCACCGTCATGTCCCGCCTGCACCGCGGGCGGCGCCAGCTGCGCGATCTGCTCACCGACTATGCCGCCGAGCGCGGCCTGATCCGGCGCGCCGCCACCACCGGTGCCGCGGCGGGAGAGAGGAACACCAGCGATGTCCTGCGATGACCCGGCCCCCAAGGGTGAGTGCGCCGAGGTACTGCGCGACGTGTGGCTGTTCCTGGACGACGAGATGGACGCCGACCGGCGCGCCGCCGTCCAGCACCACCTCGACGACTGCTCGCCGTGCCTGGTCGAGGCCGGACTGGACCAGAAGCTGAAGTCGCTGCTGCACAGCAAGTGCGGTGGCGACCGGGCGCCCGAGCAGCTGCGGGCCCGGCTGGCGGCCCGGCTGGCGACGGTGCGGTTCGATGCCGAGGGCGTGGAGATCAGCACCACCAGCATGGTGGTCACCGCGGAGGGGTCCGCCGAGCGCTCGGCCTGACCGCCGACCGGGTCACGCGCGACGATGCAGCCGACGGCCGGCTGCTCGACCAGGGTGCGGCGAGCGACGCGGTCGCGGCACCGGCGACATGCGTGGCGAGGGCGGGGCATCGGTCCGGCGGCCGTGACCGCCGGACCGGACGCGTCAGGAGTTGGGCCGCTTGCCGTGGTTGGCGCCGGACTTGCGGCGGGCCTTCTTCTTACGTGCGCGCTTTCCCACCGTTCACCTCTCGTTCCGCGGCTCACCGGCCGCCGTCTTGTCGCGCGCGCGGACCGCAGGTCCGGCCCGGCGCGGTCCCATGGTGCCACGTCCGGTCCGGGCGCCCTGCCGTGCGAGGATGCTGGGCGCACCCCGGCGCCGTGCGGCGGCGCCGGCCCCGCGGGCGGAGCGTCCCGCAGCGCAACGAGAGGAGACGCCCCGATGGCCGAGGAAGTCCGCGCCGAGATGGTCGCCAACGTCTGGAAGGTGCTGGTCTCGGAGGGTGACACGGTCGCCGACGGCGACACCCTGGTCATCCTGGAGTCCATGAAGATGGAGATCCCGGTGATCGCCGAGGTGGACGGCACGGTGTCGTCGATCGCGGTGGCCGAGGGGCAGGTCGTCCAGGAGGGCGACCTGATCGCCGAGATCAGCTGACCGGCACCACCGCGTCCGGCCCCGCCCGCACCGGGGCCTGAGCCGGACCCCCGCGAATCGAGGATCTGCGCGGCTCCGGCCGCGCCCGCCCATGTCGACGCTCTCCGACCTGCTGGCCGAGCACACCGCACTGCCGGGCTCCGCCGTCGCGCACCTGCAGCGGCTGGTGTCCGAGTGGCAGCTGCTGGCCGATCTGTCCTTCTCCGACCTCACCCTGTGGGTGCCGCTCGAGGAGCACTCCGAAGCCGGGTTCGTCTGCGTGTCGCAGGTCCGGCCCACGACCGGGGTCACCGTGCACCCCGACGACCTGGTCGGCGCCCACCTGGACGGTGACGGCGCGCACCTGCTCCGCCAGGCCCGGCACGACGAGCCGGCCGTCGAGGTCCCGGAACCGGACGGGGCCCAGCCGCGCACCTACCGGCGCGAGGTCGTCCCGGTCCGCGCCGACGGCCGCACCGTCGCCCTGATCAGCCGGGACACCGGCAGCCGCGTCGGCCGGGAGGCCAGCGCGTTGGAGACGGCCTACATCGACGCCGCCGACGACCTGTTCCAGATGGTGGACGACGGCACGTTCCCGCCGCCGCAGCAGACCGGCGAGATCCACACCGGGCCGCGGGCCGGTGACGGCCTGCTGCGGCTGGACGCGGACGGCCGGGTGGTCTACGTCAGCCCCAACGCGGCGTCC
The DNA here is from genome assembly GCF_014646215.1 of Nakamurella endophytica. Lineage (GTDB taxonomy): Bacteria > Actinomycetota > Actinomycetes > Mycobacteriales > Nakamurellaceae > Nakamurella > Nakamurella endophytica. The sequence continues at coordinate 209,212 of NZ_BMNA01000001.1, read as the reverse complement.
GCGTACCACCGGATGAACCTGATCGGGTCCGTGGTGGGCAGCGACCTCGCCGCGGTCACCCGCAAGCTGGTGGCGGACCCGTTCGACGCGGCCGAGCTGGCGGCCCGCATCGCCGGCGCGGTCGACGGGCGGGCGAGCCTGCGCATGGAGGTCGAGGTCCGGGCGGCGACCGTGCTGTTCCGCGCCCTGCCGCTGCGGCCGCGTGGCCGGCCGAGCGGCGCGCTCGTCCTGGTCCGGGACGTCACCGAGGTGCGGCGGCGGGACCGGGCCCTGCTGTCCAAGGACGCGACCATCCGGGAGATCCACCACCGGGTCAAGAACAACCTGCAGACCGTGGCGGCGCTGCTGCGGCTGCAGGCCCGGCGCTCCCGGGACGACGCGGTCCGGCACGCGCTGTCCGAGTCGGTGCGGCGGGTCTCGGCCATCGCACTGGTGCACGACACCCTGGCCACGTCGCCCGAGGACCGCGTGGACCTGGACCAGATCGTCGACCGGCTGGTCCCGATGATCGTCGAGGTGGCGTCGGTGCAGACCAGGGCGCGGGTGCGACGGGTCGGCAGCTTCGGGATCATCGGCGCGCAACTGGCGACAACGCTGGTGATGGTGCTGGCCGAGCTGGTGCAGAACGCCCTGGAGCACGGCTACTCGGCCGAGCACGCCACCGGCGAGGTACAGATCCTCGTCGACCGGTCGGCCCGGCATCTCGACCTGCGTGTCCTGGACGACGGCGTCGGCCTGCCGACCTCGTTCTCGCTGGAGCGGGACGGCGGCCTGGGCCTGCAGATCGTCCGGACCCTGGTGGACTCGGAGCTGCAGGGTGCCATCGGGCTGCGCCGCCGCGAGGACCGGCCGGGCACCGAGGTCACACTACGGGTGCCGCTGCGGGGGCGTAGTTGACCATGGCCACCGGCCATGACCGGGGTACCTGGGCACGGCCCGGCGGGGCGGCGGTCACCGGGACCGGCGGCCGCGGGCGGGACGGACGCGCCCGGGAACGACACCGCCCCGGAGGCTGGCGCACTCCGGGGCGGGTGGGGCAATCCGTCAGCGTCGAGATCGGAGTCAGAGGCTACGAGCCCGGGCGCGGGCGCGGCGGCGCTTGAGGGCGCGACGCTCGTCCTCGCTCATGCCGCCCCAGACGCCGGCGTCCTGGCCGGTCTCGATCGCCCAGGCCAGGCACTCGCTGGTGACCGGGCACCGCTGGCACACCGCCTTGGCGTCCGCGATCTGGGACAACGCCGGTCCCGAGTTCCCGACCGGGAAGAACAGCTCAGGGTCCTCGTCGCGGCAGATAGCGCGGTGACGCCAGTCCATGTGTGGTCGCTCCTCACTGCAACGGCAGCCGTCCGGCCGCCTCATCGGCGACGCCGTCCGCCGCAGCGGCACGGGTCGTTCATCACATCTGTCAGGCACGTTCCCGTGCATTCGGCCGGCCAACCTCCCTGGGGACATCCGGCGGCCGGCCGGTGATCAATGCTTTCACGCGGGTCGGTGATGTCAAGGGCGGATGACGCCCGGGTTACGAACCTCACGTAGCCGAACGTGCAGGCAACCTGGCTGTTGGGAACGATTCAGACCGCAGACCGGTGTCGCGTCACCCGTGCGCCGCACGTCGTTGTTGCGCGCTGCTAGCTATCTTGGTCGCCCGGCGCCGGCGCCGCCACCCGACGCAGCGATCTGCGGTCCGAGCACCCGCAGGGCGTCCGGGACGCCGCGGAACGTCGCGCCGGGTCGGAGCCCGAGGTAGTCGCCGTCCACCTGCAGCCCGATGGGCCGGTCGGACACCGCGCGGACCAGCGGGACGTCGTCGTCCCGCACCACCGCACGCCCGTGCGGGCCGCGGGCGTCCGGCCGGCCGGAGCCCGGTCCGACGAGCTGTCCGACGACCCGCACCACGGTCGGGACCCCCAGGGACCGGAGCGCGAACACGCCGAGCCCCCGCCGCGCGGACGTGCCCGGGTTGGTGCGGATCGGCCGCCCCTCCCAGTACGTCCACGGGTCCACGTTGGAGACGAACAGCAGGTGGGCGCCGGTGACCGGCGGGCGGCCGGGGATCTCGACGGTCAGCCGTGGCCGGCGCCGGTCCGACGCCAGGAACCGGCGGACGGTCTTGCGCACGTGCAACGCGTTGGTCACGGTGGCGCCGGCCGCCCGGTCCTCCTCGACGGCCGCGACCACCTCGGCGTCCAGCCCCAGACCAGCGTTGAAGGTGAAGTAGCGGTCGTCGGCCATGCCGAGGGAGGCGGTGACGGGTGGGCGCCCGGTGGCCAACGCGTCGAGCACCTGCTCGGTCGCGGCCGTCGGGTCGGGATCGACGCCGATGGCGCGGGCGAAGACGTTCGTCGACCCGCCCGGGACGACGGCCAGCATCGGTCGGGCCCCGTCGTCGGCGGCCCCGGCCATGATCCCGTTGACCACCTCGTTGACGGTGCCGTCGCCGCCGTGCACGACGACCAGGGCGGCCCCGGTCTGCGCCGCCTTGGCCGCGAGCTCGGCGGCGTGACCTCGGTCCGCGGTGTGCTCGACGGACAGGTCGACCTCGGCCGCCAGGGCGTGCGCCAGCAGGTCCCGCCGGCGCGCCGTCGTCGACGTGGCGTGCGGGTTGACGATGAGCATGGCGCGCATTTGCCGCGCAGCCTACGGGAGCGGGTGGCGCTGCCGACGGTCCCGCGATGGACGTCACGGAACCGGCCCGTGGGATGACGCCGCAGGTGAGCGCACCGTACCCGGCCCTGCGCCGACCGTCACCGGGCCGGGCGTGCGAGGCCGGGCGGTAGCCTCGGCGGCGTGACCGAACGGCCGACCGGACCCGTGGTGATCCCGCCGCCGCGCGTCGTGGCGGTCGCCGGGTGGCTGGTGGTGGGGCAGGGCGCTGCGCTCGCCGTGTTCGCCGTCGCGATGGTCGTCTCGGGGCTGGGCAACGGCGCGGCGGTCGGACAGCTGCTGGCCCAGGGGGCCTACTACCTGGTGCTCGCCGCCGGCGCCGCGGTGTGCGGGCTCGCGCTGGTCGGCGGCCGGCGGTGGGGCCGCACGCCGGCGCTGGTGCTGCAGCTGCTGACGCTCGCCGTCGCCTACTGGATGGCGGTGCCCAGCGGCCGGCTGCTGCTCGGGTCGACGCTGGCGGTGGTGGCCGCGGTGACCGGCGGCCTGGTGCTCACCCGCCCGGCCAACGAGTGGGTCAGCCGGTTCCCGCTGCCGGGTCGCTGAGCGCCGCGGACCGGGCGGCCAGCCGGGTCAACGGGTCGCCGGTGAGACGGAAGGTCGACCAGCCCTCCATGGGGAAGGCACCCAGCGAGGCGTAGAAGTCGATGGACGGGCGGTTCCAGTCCAGCACCGACCACTCGACGCGGGCGTAGCCGTTGCGGTCGGCGATCTCGGCGAGGTTGGCCAGCAGCGCCCGGCCCAGGCCGGTGCCGCGGTGGTCGGGTTGGACGAACAGGTCCTCCAGGTAGATGCCGTGCACGCCCTCCCACGTCGAGTAGTTCAGGAAGTGCAGCGCGTACCCCACCACGGTGCCGCCGGAGTCACCGGTGCCGCCGGTGCCCGGTGCCGGGTCGCCGCCGGCGTCCGGGACCAGCGCGACGTGCCCGAACAAGGCCGGCGCCGGGGCGAAGAGCGCCGCGTGCAGCTGCGCATCGGTCAGGTGGCACTCCTCCGGCAGCTTCTCGTACAGCGCCAGCTCGTGCACCAGCCCCACGATGGCCGGGACGTCCTCGGGTTGGGCCGGGCGGATCCGCGGGTCAGCCACGGCCGGTCCCGGCGAACGGCACGACGTTGGCGTGGTCGATGATCGCGTTGCCGCGGTCGTACCCCAGCACGGTGACGGCGGCCGGACTCATCGCGATCGCGGCGCCCGCCGTGATCGGCAGGCCGACCCAGCGGACCGCGAGCACCCGCGAGATGTGGCCGTGGCACACCAGCACGACATCACCGCCACCGAGGGACTCGGCGGCGGTGGCCAGCGCGCGGTCGGCGCGGGCGGTGACGTCCTCGGGACTCTCGCCGCCGGGGGCGCCGTCGGTGAAGACGGACCAGCCGGGACGGTCCTCGTGGATCTCCTTGCTGGTCAGCCCCTCGTAGTCGCCGTAGTCCCACTCGGCGAGGTCGTCCAGGGTGCCGGTGACGGTGAGACCGGCCAGTTCGGCGGTGCGCCGGGCGCGCAGCCGGGGACTGACCAGGACCGACGTCGGGTGGATCCGGAGGCCGGCGAGCAGGCGCGGGATCACCTTGGCCTGGTCCTGACCTTCGGGCGTGAGGTCGATGTCGGTGACGGAGGTGTGCTGCCCGGAGGCGCTCCACTCGGTCTGGCCGTGGCGGATCAGAGCGATGCGTGCGTCCGGCATCCGTCCTCCGTCTCGGTCGGGGCGACGGCGGGCGCCGGTCACCGGGGTGCCGACGCTACCGGGCGCCGGCCGCGGCGCCGCGGGCAGGCGGTGCGGCCGACAGCTGGTGCGGGCGTATCCGGTGGTGCGGCCGCGGGGGTGGGTGTCGCCGGCCGCCTGGGTTGCCGGGCGCCTGCCGGCGGGCCACCGTGGTGCGATGCCCGAACCGCTGAGCGCCGAGCGGATCCGCTCCGCACTGCCGATGGTGGCGCCGTTCCGCGTGGACGACGACGTGGACGGCAGCGCCCTGGTCGCCGACTTCCTGGCGCCGGACTGGCGGACGGCGATCGAGCTGGTCCGGGTGGTGGCGGCGGCCGCCGAGCTGGCCGACCACCACCCGGACATCGACGTCCGGTGGCGCACCGTGCGGTTCCGGGTGACCACGCACTCGGTGGGCGCCGTGACCGACCTGGACGTCTCCTTGGCCGCGCAGATCGTCGACGCGGCCCGCCGGCTGGGCGTGCGGCCGGCGGGCGACCGGTCCTGACCGGTCCGGCATCCGGGCCCGGGCGGACTCAGCCTGCCGTCACCCGGAGCAGCCGGTCGCCGGGGCCGTCCGACGTGGTCACGTACAGGGCGCCGTCCGGCCCCTGCCGCACCCCACGGAGCCGGCCGTAGGCGTCCATGCCGGGTGGCAAGAGGACCTCGGAGACCGCGTCACCGTCGGCGGTCAGGCGCAGCAGCAGCAGCTTCTGTCCCTTGAGCGCGGCGACCGCCAGCACGCCGTCCAGCGGTCCCCACTGCGGCCCCGACAGGAACGTCGCACCGCTGACGGCCTCGGTGATCGGACCGGAGGTCCACACCGCCGGCACGGCGTCCGGGAACCGTCCGGTGTCCGTCATCGGGACGCTCTCGTCGTACCCCGAGCCGGTGCCGCCGCGGGACGGGTCCCAGCCGTAGTTACCGCCGGGGACGGAGCGGTTCACCTCGTCGTCGAAGGTGGGCCCGTGCTCGGCGGTGTAGACGGCTCCGGTGCCGGGCTGGACCGCGACGCCCTGGACGTTGCGGTGCCCGTAGCCCAGGATGCGCCGCTCGACCGGGTCGGCCGAGCTCGCGAACGGGTTGTCCGGCAGGCCCTCCCCGGTGTCCAGGTCGATGCGCAGCAGCTTGCCGCCCAGGCTGTGCCGGTCCTGCGGGATCGACGCCTGCGCGGTGTCACCCGTGCCGACCAGCAGCGCGCCGTCCGCGGCGACGGTCGGCCGGCAGCCCGAGTGCCGGCCGGTGCTGACGGGCAGCCCGGACAGCAGGGTCCGCACCCTGGTCGCGGACCGGCCGTCGGGCGCCAGCCGCCAGGTGACCAGCCGGACGTCCACCGGCCGGCCGTCCTCGGCGTGCGTCTGGCAGGTGGTGAACCGGCGGGTGGCGGCGAAGTCCGGGTGCACGACCATGCCCATCAGGCCGCCCTCCCCGGCGACGTACACGTCGGACAGGTCGGCGGCGACGTCCTGCACCCGGGCGCCGGGGCGGGTGCCGGAGACCAGCGCGATGCGCCCGGGCCGCTGGGTGACCAGGACCGAGCCGTCCGGCAGGAAGCCGACGTCCCAGCCGTGCTCCAGCCCGCCGGCGACCTCCTCGACCCGGAGGGCGACGCCGGGGGCCGCCGTGCCCGGTGCGGCGGTGGACGTGGTCGAGCCGGCGCCGTTGCCGAGCGGGTCGCCGGTCGGGGCGCCGGTCGGGGCGGTGGTCCCCGCGGTGCCCGTCCCGCGGGTGCCCGGGGAGCTCGCTCCCGGGACGCCGGTGCCGCCCGTGGTGCTCCCCGGACCCGCGGTCGCGCCGGTGCGGGTGGTGCCGTCCGGCCCGGGGCCGGATGCGCCGGGGTCGCTGCCGCTGCAGCCGCTCGCCAGGACGGCGAGCAGCAGCAGCGTGGCGGCCGTCCGCCGTCGGCCGGAGGGGGTCGGTCGCCGCGTCATGCAGCGATTGTGCCGACCAGGCGGCGCCCGGGCCGCCGAGCGCCGCCGCCGAGCGCCACTACCGAGGGCCGCTGCTGCGCCACCGCCGAGCGCCACTGCCGCGCCGCCGCGCTCAGCGTCGGATCGGGGCGGCGGGTCGGGCCGGCAGGTCGGGGATCTCAGCGACCGGCGGGTGGCGACGCCGCGCCGCCCGGGACGAGGCCGCCCACGGCGCCGGTGAGGTCGGCCGCGGCGGCCCGGACGGGACCCGCGAGGGCGCCGAGCCCGTGCGGGCACCCGGGAGCCTCCGCACCGGCGTCGCAGCGGTGCCGGACCGTGACGCCGACGGCCGCGACCGGCCGGCCGTTGTGGTCGAACACGGCCGCGGCGACGCTGGCGGTGTCCGCGCTGACCTGCCCGTCCTCCAGCGACCAGCCGCGGAGCCTGGCGGCCGCCAGCACCTCGCGCAGCTGACCGGGGGAGGCGGGTCCGCGGCCCGTGCGGTCGACGAAGGCGCCCCGGTCCGGGAAGAGCGCGCGGATCTGCGCGGCCGGCAGCGCGGCCAGGATCGACACCCCGGTGGCGGTCAGCGGCGCAGGCAGCCGGACCCCGACGTCCGTCACCAGCGCCGGCGCCGGCCCGGCCGGGCGTTCCTTGGCCAGGTACAGGGTCTCGCCGCCGTGCAGCACGCCCAGGTGGGCGGTCCCGCCCGCGGTCCGGGCCAGCCGGGTGAGCACCGGGCGCCCCAGTCGCTCGAGCGGATCCGCGCGCAGGTACGCGGTACCGATCTCGAAGGCCGCGACGCCCAGGCCCCAGCGGCGCTCGCTCGCCACGTGCGTGGCGAACCCGGCTGCCGCGAGCTCGCCGAGCAGCTCGTACACCGTCGAGCGGGCCAGCCCCAGGTCGCGGGCGACGGCCGCCGCCGACACCGGCCCCGGGCGCTCGGCCAGTACCCGGAGCACGGCCAGACCCCGGCGCAGGGCCGGTGCGGCTGCGGTCGGTGCGGCACCCATCTGTCCGGTATACCGGACAGTCCGACCGGGCGCCCCCTGGCCCGGGAATCGCGGCGGGCATCCAATGGGGCGGTGACGCCGACCGTCCCCGCCGCCCCGCCCGCCGTGCCCGCGACCCCGCCACTGCCGGCCGTGCCCGCCGGAGGACCGCCCGTCCCGGCCGCGGCGTCCGGGACCGTCGTGGTGGACGTCGGTCCGCTGGAGCCGGCGCAGGTGCTGGCCGTGGCCCGCGGCGGCGCCCGGGTCGAGCTGTCCGCGCAGGCCCGGGACGCCGTGGCCCGGACGCGCCGGGTGGTCGAGGCGCTGGCCGACGACCCGCTGCCGCACTACGGGATCTCCACCGGCTTCGGCGCGCTGGCCACGGTGCACATCGGCGCCGATCGCCGGGCCGCGCTGCAGGCCTCGCTCATCCGGTCGCACGCCGCCGGCAGCGGGCCGGCCGTCGAGCGTGAGGTGGTGCGGGCGCTGATGCTGCTCCGGCTGTCGACGCTGGCCACCGGACGCACCGGCGTCCGGCTGGAGACGGCGCTGGCGTACGCGGCGCTGCTCAACGCCGGGATCAGCCCGGTCGTCCCCGAGTACGGCTCGCTGGGCTGCTCCGGCGACCTGGCGCCGCTGGCCGCGGCGGCACTGGCGCTGATCGGCGAGGGGGAGGTGATCGACGCCGCCGGCGGCCGGCGCCCGGCCGTAGAGGCCCTGTCCGCCGCGGGGCTCGCCCCGGTGGTGCTGGCGGAGAAGGAGGGCCTGGCGCTCATCAACGGCACCGACGGGATGCTGGGCATGCTGGTGCTCGCCCTGGCCGACCTGGACCTGCTGCTGGACGCGGCGGACCTGGCGGCGGCCCTGTCCGTGGAGGCCCTGCTGGGCACCGACCGGGTGTTCGCCGCCGACCTGCAGGCCCTGCGCCCGCACCCGGGACAGGCCCGCAGCGCCGGCAGGATCGCCGCCGCGCTGGCCGGCTCGCCGATGGTCGCCTCGCACGCCGGACCCGAGGACCCCCGGGTCCAGGACGCCTACTCGCTGCGCTGCGCGCCCGCGGTGCACGGTGCCGCCCGGGACACCGTGGCCCACGCCCGGCTGGTCGCCGAGCGCGAGCTGGCCTCGGCCGTCGACAACCCCGTCGTGCTGCGGGACGGCCGCGTCGAGTCCAACGGCAACTTCCACGGCGCTCCGGTCGCCGCGGTGCTGGACTTCCTGGCCATCTCGGTGGCCGACGTGGCCGGCATCGCCGAGCGCCGCACCGACCGGATGCTCGACGCAACCCGCTCGCACGGGCTGCCGCCGTTCCTGGCGCACGAGGTCGGCGTCGACTCCGGCCTGATGATCGCCCAGTACACCCAGGCCGGGATCGTCTCGGAGCTCAAGCGGCTGGCCGTGCCGGCCTCGGTCGACAGCATCCCGTCGTCGGCCATGCAGGAGGACCACGTCTCGATGGGCTGGCACGCGGCCCGCAAGCTGCGGCGCGCCGTCGACGGCCTGCGCCGGGTGATCGCCATCGAGATCCTCACCGCTGCGCGCGCTCTCGACCTGCGACAGCCGCTGCAGCCGGGTCCGGTCACCGGCGCCGTGCGCGACGCCGTCCGCGCCGTGGTCCCCGGACCCGGCCCGGACCGCCACCTGGCACCCGAGATCGACGCCGTCGTCGGCCTGCTCGCGGCGGGCGCGATCACCGCGGCCGCCGGCCTGGACTGATCCCGGCCCGGGCGACCCGATCCGGCTGCCCGGCGACGTCCCGCACCGCCCCACTCCCGCGACACCGCCCACCGCCCAGCCCGTCCCGACCCCGAGGTGACCGCCATGACCGCCCTGCCCGGCGCCCGTCCCGTCCGCGCCGCCCGCGGCACCACGCTGACCGCCCGCTCCTGGGCCACCGAGGCGCCGCTGCGCATGCTGTGCAACAACCTGGATCCCGCCGTCGCCGAGGACCCGGACGCCCTGGTCGTCTACGGCGGCAGCGGTCGGGCCGCCCGCGACTGGGCCAGCTTCGACGCCATCTGCCGCGAGCTCACCGACCTGCGCGGCGACGAGACCCTGCTGGTGCAGTCCGGCCGGCCGGTGGGTGTGCTGCGCACCCACGAGTGGGCGCCTCGGGTGCTCATCGCCAACAGCAACCTGGTCGGGGACTGGGCCACCTGGCCGGAGTTCCGCCGGCTGGAGGCGCTGGGGCTCACCATGTACGGCCAGATGACGGCCGGGTCCTGGATCTACATCGGCAGCCAGGGCATCGTGCAGGGCACCTACGAGACCTTCGCCGCGGTGGCCGAGCAGCGGTTCGGCGGCTCGCTGGCCGGGACGCTCACCGTCACGGCCGGTCTCGGCGGCATGGGCGGCGCGCAGCCGCTCGCCGTCACGCTCAACGGCGGTGCGGTGCTGTGCGTCGAGGTCGACCCGGTGCGCGCCCGGCGCCGGGTCGAGACCCGCTACCTGGACGTCGTCGCCGACGACCTGGACCACGGCCTGGAGCTGGTGCTGGCCGCCAAGCGGGACCGGCGTGCGCTGTCCGTGGCGGTGATCGGCAACGCGGCCGAGGTGCTGCCCGAGATCCTGCGCCGCGCCGTGCCCGTCGACATCGTCACGGACCAGACCAGCGCGCACGACCCGCTCTGGTACCTGCCCGTCGGAGTGTCCCTGGAGGACTGGCACGACTACGCCGCCGCCAAGCCGGACGAGTTCACCGACCGGGCGCGCGAGTCGATGGCCGAGCACGTGGCCGCGATGGTCGGGTTCCGGGACGCCGGTGCCGAGGTGTTCGACTACGGCAACTCGATCCGCGGCGAGGCGGCGCTGGGCGGCTACGAACGCGCCTTCGAGTTCCCGGGTTTCGTGCCGGCGTACATCCGGCCGCTGTTCGCCCAGGGCAAGGGCCCGTTCCGCTGGGCGGCGCTGTCCGGTGACCCGGCCGACATCCACGCCACCGACGTGGCGGTCTGCGAGCTGTTCCCCGACGACGACAAGCTGCAGCGCTGGATGCGGCTCGCCCCGGAGCGGGTCGCGTTCCAGGGCCTGCCGGCGCGGATCTGCTGGCTCGGCGCCGGCGAGCGGCACCGGGCCGGGCTGCGCTTCAACGACATGGTGGCGGCCGGCGAGCTGTCCGCGCCCGTGGTGATCGGCCGGGACCACCTGGACGCCGGGTCGGTCGCCTCGCCGTACCGGGAGACCGAGGCCATGGCCGACGGCTCGGACGCCATCGCCGACTGGCCGCTGCTCAACGCGCTGGTGAACACCGCGTCCGGGGCGACCTGGGTGTCGATCCACCACGGCGGCGGGGTCGGCATCGGCCGGTCCATCCATGCCGGGCAGGTCACGGTCGCCGACGGGACCGAGCTGGGCGGCGCCAAGATCGAGCGGGTGCTCACCAACGACCCCGCCATGGGGGTGCTGCGGCACGTCGACGCCGGCTACCCCGACGCCGCGGACGCGGCCCGGCGCACCGGCCTGGTCGTGCCGATGGACCGCGGGTGAGCCCGCGCGCCGGCCGCGTCGATCCGGAGGACACTGACCCCGGCCGGCCGCACCGGGACCGGCCCCGACCGAGAGGCACTGCCGCATGACGTTCTCCGCGTCACCCGCCGACGGATCCCGCTTCGCCTCGACCTGGGCCGACCTGGCCGGCATCGGCCGGGACCGGCTCCGCGGCGGGTACTCCCGGCACCTGTTCGACGACGGCGACCTGCAGCTGCGCGAGTGGTTCCGCGCCGAGGCGGGCCGCCGCGGCCTGGACGTGGAGACCGACCGGAACGGCAACCTGTGGGCCTGGTGGGGCACGCCGGGTCCGGACACCGTCGCTGCGGGAAGCCATCTCGACTCCGTCCCGGGTGGCGGCGCGTTCGACGGGCCGCTCGGCGTGGTGTCGGCCCTGCTGGCCGTGGACGAGCTGCGCGCCCGGGGCGTCCGGCCGCGGCGCCCGTTCGCCGTGGTGTCCTTCGCCGAGGAGGAGGGCGGCCGGTTCGGGGTGCCCTGCCTGGGCTCGAAGTTGATGACCGGCGCCGTGGACCCCGACCACGTGCGCCGGCTGCGCGACACCGACGAGATCGGTCTCGCCGACGCGGCCCGCCGGGCGGGCATCGACCCGACGCGGATGGGCCCGGACCGGGAGCGGCTCGCCCAGCTGGCCACCTTCGTGGAACTGCACGTCGAGCAGGGCCGGCTGCTGCAGGCCGCGGACCCGGCGGCACAGGTGGCGGTGGGGTCGGAGATCGTCGCCCACGGGCGCTGGCGGTTGACCGTCACCGGCGAGGGCAACCACGCCGGCACCACCCGGCCGGAGGACCGGCACGACCCGATGATCCCGGCCGCCGCAGCCGTGCTGGCCGCCCGCCGCGTCCTGGCCGACCACCCCGGCGCGGTCGCCACCATCGGCCGGCTGCACCCGGTGCCGGGCGGCACGAACGTCATCGCCTCGAGCGTGCAGTGCTGGCTGGACGCGCGATGGGGCTCCGCGGAGCAGACCGCGACCCTGGTCGACGAGATCGTCGCGGCGGTGCGGGCCGAGGCCGAGCTGGAGGGCTGCACGCTGGTGATGACGCGCGAGGCCATGTCGGACCGCGTCGATTTCGACCCCGGCCTGTCGGTGAACCTGTCCGAGCGGCTCGGCGCGCCGATCATCCCGACCGGTGCCGGGCACGACGCCGGTGTGCTGTCCGCCCACCTGCCCGCCGCGATGCTGTTCGTGCGCAACCCGTCCGGGGTGTCCCACGCACCCGGCGAGCACGCCGAGACGGCCGACTGCATCGCCGGTGTGCAGCGGCTCACCGACGTGCTGGCCGACCTGCTCGCGTGACGGCGCCGCCGCCGTCGCTGTCGTCGCCGCCGTCCGTGCCGTCGGCGCTGTTCCGCTGCGCCGCCGCGGTCACCCCCGGCGGGCTGGCGCGCGACGTCGACATCGAGGTGACGGCCGGCACGATCAGCGCGGTCCGTCCCGCGGACGGCCGGCCGCCCACCGAGACCCTCGGCGGCGTCGTCGTTCCCGGCTTCGCCGACGCCCACTCGCACGTCTTCCACCGTGCGTTGCGCGGCCGGACGTACGGCGACGAGCAGCAGGCCGGGTCGTTCTGGACCTGGCGGCAGCTGATGTACCGGCTGGCCGGCGATCTCGACCCGGACACCTTCCGGGACCTGGCGCTGGCCGCCTACACCGAGATGGTGTGCGCCGGGGTGACCGCGGTGGGGGAGTTCCACTACCTGCACCACCCACCCGGTGGCGGTCGCTACGCCGACCCCAACGCCATGGGGCTGGCCGCGGTCGACGCCGGCACGGCGGCCGGGCTGGCCGTCACCCTGCTCGACGTCTGCTACCTGACCGCAGGTCTGGCCGGTGAGCCGCTGCATCCGGTGCAGCAGCGGTTCAGCGACGGCACCGTCGCGGCCTGGGCGGAGCGGGTGGCGCTGCTGCCGCCGTCGGTACGGACCGGCGTGGCCGCGCACTCGGTCCGCGCCGTGCCGCCCGGCGACCTCGCGGCCGTGGCCGCCGCGGCGGCGGGGCGGCCGGTGCACGTGCACGTCTCCGAGCAGCCGGCGGAGAACGAGGCCTGCCTGGCCGCCACCGGATCGACCCCGACCGGGCTCCTGGCCGACCGCGGCCTGCTCGGCCCGGCGACGGCCCTGGTGCACGCCACGCACCTGACCGAGGACGACGTCCAGGCGATCGGAGCGGCGGGATGCAGCGTCGTGCTGTGCCCCACCACCGAGGCCGACCTGGCGGACGGGCTGCCGCGCGCCGGTGCGCTGGCGGCGGCCGGTGCCCGGCTGTGCGTCGGGGGCGACCAGCACGTGCTCACCGACCCGCTCGCCCAGGCCCGCGGCGTCGAGTGGGGCGAGCGGTTGGCCACCGGGCGGCGGGGAACCTTCCCGGCCGTGCAGCTGCTGGAGATGACCACCGTCGCGGCCCACCGGGCCATCGGTTCGCCCGGCGGGCGGCTCGAGGTCGGCGCGCCCGCCGACCTGGTCGAGCTCGACCCCGGCAGTGCGCGGACGGCGGGCACGCCGCCGGAGTCGCTGGTGTTCTCGGCCACCGCTGCGGACGTGCGGACGGTCGTCGCGGCCGGCACGGTCGTCGCCCGGGACGGCGTCCACCTGCGGCACGGCGCGCCAGGGCCGCTGCTCGCCCGCGCCGTCGAGCGGGCGTGGGCACGGTGAGCGGGCCGTACACCGGCGGTCCGTCCGGGCCGGCCGGCGGGCAGCCCGGAGCGGTCCCCGGCGAGCAGACCGGGCCGACGCTCGGCGCCCCGCCGCAACCCGGTCCCCAGGTCGTTCCCGCCGACCCGCACACGCACGGCCCGGCCGAGAGCGGCACGGCTCCGGACCAGGCCGGGACGACGCTGCTGCAGGGCATCTCGCAGCTGGTGACGAACGACCCCGCCGTCGGTGAGGGCCCGTTGGGTCTCATCGGGGACGCTGCCGTGGTGCTCGACGGCGACCGCGTCGTCTGGGTCGGACCCCGGGTGTCCGCGCCCGCGGCCGACCGGGCGCTGGACCTCGGGCAACGCGCGGTGCTGCCCGGCTGGGTCGACTCGCACAGCCACCTGGTGTTCGCCGGTGACCGCGCGGCCGAGTTCACCGCCCGGATGGCGGGGCGGCCCTACGAGGCGGGCGGCATCGGCACCACCGTCGCCGCCACCCGGGGCGTCGAACGGACCGAGCTGCTGCGGCTGGCCCGGCTGCGGGTGGACGAGATGGTGCGGGGCGGCACCACCACCATCGAGACCAAGACCGGCTACGGCCTGACCGTCCCCGACGAGACGACATCGGCGGCGGTGGCAGCGGAGTCGGGCGTCGACGTGGTGACCTTCCTGGGTGCCCACGTCGTCCCGCCGGAGTTCGACGGCGACCCGCAGGGCTATCTGGACCTGGTCTGCGGGCCGATGCTGCAGGCCGTCGCGCGCTACGTGCAGTTCCTGGACGTGTTCTGCGAGGACGGCGCCTTCGACGGGGCGCAGACCCGGCGGGTGCTGGCCGCCGGGCAGCGTGCCGGCCTCGGGCTCAAGGTGCACGGCAACCAGCTCCGTGAGGGCGAGGGAGTCCGGCTCGCCGTCGAGCACGGCGCCGTCTCGGTGGACCACTGCACCTATCTGTCCGACCGGGACGTCGACGCCCTCGCCGGTTCGACGACGGTGGCGACACTGCTGCCGGCGTGCGACCTCTCGACCCGCCAGCCACCGGCCCCGGGCCGGTTGCTGGTGGACGCCGGCGCCCGGATCGCCCTGGCGTCCAACTGCAATCCCGGCTCGTCGTACACGTCGTCGATGAACCTGGTGGTGGCGTTGGGCGTGCTGCAGTGCGGGCTGACCGCCGAGGAGGCCGTCCAGGCGGCGACCACCGGCGGGGCGGCGGCGCTCCGGCTGCCCGACGTCGGGTTCCTGGCGCCGGGCGCGCGGGCCGACCTGCACGTGCTCGACGCGCCGTCCTACGAGTACCTGGCCTACCGGGTCGGGATGCCGTTGACCCGTGCCGTCTGGCGTCGTGGGGCCCGTGTCGTCTGACCCCCGCCCGCCCGGGCCGTCGGCGGACGTGCCTGGACCGGCGGGGCGCTCGTTGCGGGTGGTGGTCGCGCCGGACAAGTTCCGCGGCACCGCGACCGCGGGTGAGATCTGCGCCGCCGTCGCCGAGGTGGTCCTCGCGCGTGGCGGGACGGTGCGCTCGGTCCCGCAGAGCGACGGCGGCGAGGGGATGCTCGACGTCTTCGGCGGTGCCGACCGGACCACCGACGTCACCGGCCCGCTCGGCGTCCCGGTGACCGCGGCGTGGCGGCTGGATCCCGGCGGCCGCGCGGTGGTGGAGACGTCGGCGGCCTGCGGCCTGGCGCTGGCCGGCGGGGCCGCCGGGAACCGCCCCGAACAGGCGACGACCCGCGGCGTGGGGGAGCTGCTGGCCGCGGCGCTGCGGGCCGGAGCCACCCGCATCCTCGTCGGGCTCGGCGGGTCCGCCACCACCGACGGGGGCGCCGGAGCCGTGGCGGCGCTGGAGGAGCAGGGCATGGCCGGCGCGCTGGCCGCCGCAGAGGTGCTGGTGTGCTGCGACGTCGACACCCGGTTCACCGACGCCGCGCGGGTGTTCGGGCCGCAGAAGGGCGCCGACCCGGAGGCGGTGCGCCGGCTCACCGAGCGGCTGCGGGCACAGCGGCAGCGGTACCTGGCGCGGTACGGCCTGGACCCGCAGCTGGTGCGGGGATCCGGCGCGGCCGGCGGGCTCGGTGGCGGGCTGGCCGTCCTCGGGGCGCGCCTGGTCCCCGGGCACGACCTGTTGGCGGTGGAGTCCGGGCTCGACGCAGCCCTGGACGAGGGTCCCGACCTGGTGGTCACCGGGGAGGGTCGGTTGGACGCCACCTCGCTGGCCGGCAAGGTCGTCGGCGGGGTCGCCCGGCGGGCCGCCGCCCGTGGCATCGAGGTGGTCGCCGTGGTGGGCGCCGCGGCACGCGGTGTCCGCCCGCCGGGGGTGACCGTGCTCTCGCTGACCGAAAGGGTCGGGCGCGAGCGCGCGCTGTCGGATGCCACGGGCTCCGTCCGCACGGTTCTCGGCGAGTGGTTGGACGCCCGCGCGGGCTGAGCCCCGGGAACCGGCGGGCGGCGCCGCGGCCGCGGTGGGGAACCCCGCATCTCGCGGTCCTTCGTCGCCCTGCGGCGCCGGCACGGCTGCGCACGGGTGATCGCGGGGCTGGTGCGGGAGAGCGGCCTTGCGTCGTCGTCGCCGCTGCGGCAGTATCCAACCAAGTAGTTGGACAACTGTGCGGTTGGAGGACGGATGACGACGGCCGTACTGGCGGAGGACGAGCTGAGCCTGACGTTCGCCGCCCTGGCGGATCCGACCCGGCGCGCCATCCTTGCCCGGCTGGCCGGTGGCGAGGCCACCGTCAACGAGCTGGCGGCGCCGTTCGAGATGACCGGCCAGGCGGTCTCCAAGCACCTGAAGGTGCTCGAGCGGGCCGGGCTGATCAGCCGCTCGCGGACGGCGCAGTACCGGCCGTGCCGGCTCGAACCCGCCCCGCTGGACGCCGCCACCGACTGGATCACCCGGTACCGCCGGATCTGGACCGACCGGCTGGACGGGCTCGAGCGCCACCTGCAGACCCTGCGGGCCGACCGGCCGGTCGACCCGGACCACGACGGACAGGACGACCGATGACCGACACCACCGCCCCCGACGAGCTGGTCCTGGAGCGCCTGTACGAGGCGCCGCCGGAGCTGGTCTTCGAGTGCCTGACCAACCCCGAACACCTGAGCCACTTCTGGGGTCCGGTCGGCACGCACGCCCCCGCCGACCGGATGACGGTGGACCTGCGGCCCGGGGGCGAGTTCCGCACCGTCATGGTCAACGACTCGGACGGCGCGGAGTACCCGACGGCGGCCGTCTACGTCGAGGTCGACCGGCCGCGGCGGCTGGTGTGGACAGAGCCGGGCAGCGGCATGACCACCGCCCTGTCGTTCGTGGACCTCGGGGACGGTCGTACCCGCGTCGTCGTGCGCCAGACGGACGTTCCCGAGCCGGCCCGCACGCCCCAGGCGCGAGCCGGCATGGCCACCAGCCTCGACCGCTGCGCCCGGTACGTCGCAGAGCTGGCGGTGCGGCGATGAACGCGCCGGCCGTGCCGACCGACGACGCAGCTCTCGCCGTCCTGCTCGCGCAGGGTCGCCGGCGTCTGGCGGACGTGCTGGAGTCGCTGGCCCCGGACCGCTGGGACGCGCCGAGCCTGTGCGACGGGTGGCGGGTCCGGGACGTCGTCGCGCACCTGACCATGCCGTTCCGCTACCGCGGGCCCCGGGTGCTGGCCGAGATGGTGCTGGCCGGCGGCTTCCACCGGATGGCCGACCGGGTGGCGCGCCGGGACGGCAGCCGGCTGTCCCCGGCGCAGCTGGTGGCGGCCGTCCGGGACAACGCGGACCATCCGTGGCGGCCGCCGGGCGGCGGCGCGCCCGGTGCGCTGACCCACGACACGGTGCACGCGCTGGACGTCACCGATCTGCTGGGACTCCGGCTCGAGATCGAGGCGCCGGCGTGGGTGGTCGTGCTCGACCAGCTCGCCGGGCAGCGCTCGTTGCGGCACTTCGGGCTGGACCTGTCCGGGGTCCGCGTCGAGGCCCGGGACGTCGGGTGGTCGACCGGCGCCGGCGAGCTGCTCGCCGGCAACGCGGCCGACCTGGTGCCCGCCCTGGCCGGCCGCTCGATCGCGGCCGACCGGGTGCACGGGCCGGGCGTGCAGCGGCTGCCGCGGTTGCGGCGCGACTAGGGTCCAGCGGTCCGGACCCGCAGGCGGACGTGCCCGGGTACCCGGTCGGCGACCCGCGTGCCGGTCACACCCAGTGCAGTACCGCGAGGACGAGGAAGACCGCAGCGACGGCGAACGACCCCAGCACGATGCCCCGGGCGCCGCGCTCGCCGAACGCCCGGCGGGCGGCGTCGTACCGGCTGGTGGCGCCGCGCACCCGGCGCCACCGCGACAGGTAGAGCACCAGGCCCACCACCAGGGCGAGTACCAGGACGACGGCGACGGCGCCGGTCACGTGGTCCAGGGTGCCGTGCCCTCCGGCCGCCCACTCCGAGCTGCGGGGGTCGGGCACGAGCTCAGCCGCGGCCACGGCGCTCGTTCCGGCGCTCGAGGTCGGCCCACCCGTCGGACAGCCGGGCAGCGCGCCGGCGCACGTCCTCGGCGCGCTGCTCGTCGGTCGCCGGGCGATTCGACCGCGGCGCAGCCGGCATCGGGACGCGGTGCGGGTGGTACGGCTTGCCGCCGATCGCCGCGACCTGCCAGGCGACGTCCGGCGGGATGTCGTCGAGCGGGACGGTGCTGTCGTTGCGCAGCACCAGCCGCGGGGACGCCACGCCGGGCGCCGGCGGCGCGACGTAGTCCACCTGCTCCCAGCCCACCCGGCGACGCCAGCGCCAGGGCCGGTACACCCCCTGCTGGTCCACGACGGTCACCGGACGCAGGCGTGGCAGCACCAGGACGGCGAACATCAGGGCCCACATGATCAACAGCGAGAAGGCGTGGTGCAGCACGGCGAAGCCGATCAGGAGTGCGAAGGCCGGAACCGACGTGAGAAGGGTCCGCCCGATGTCGGGCGGCCGTCGTCCCCGGACGGTGTCCGGCACCTCCCACTCCGTCGGTGCGGCCGGCGGCGGTGCGGTCCGGTCGGCCGGCATCCCCGAGCGGTCGACCGGGAGCGCGGCGCGTGACCCTGCACGCAGGCTGCCGCCGGCGCCGTCTGGGCTGGTCACCGCGTCCCCCGTCCCGGCCGACCGCGCGTCGATCCGGACAGATCGTGCACGGGTCCTTCGCCGTGCGCAAGATCGCGGGGCCCGGACCAGCCCTTCGGGGACCACGGGCCGGCCGGGCGACAAACCGGCTCCACCGACGACGACGGCCGCACCCGAACGGGGTGCGGCCGTCGAGACCGGTACCGGCGGATCAGTCGGCGAACGCCGCGGCGACGACGGCCGCCTGCTCCACCTCGTGCACCCGCGCCGAACCGGCGGACGGCGCCGCCATGGCCCGGCGGGACACCCGGCGCAGGCCGCGCAGCGGCGGCACCATCTCCGGCAGCGCGAGCGCCAGAAAGGTCCAGGACCCCTGGTTGGCCGGCTCCTCCTGCACCCAGCGGAAGTCCGTCACCTGCGGGAACGACTCCAGCACGTGCAACAGCTTGCGGCGCGGCACCGGGTAGATCTGCTCCAGCCGCACGATGGCCGTGTCGGTGATGCCCCGCGACCGTCGGTACTCGGCCAGCTCGTAGTAGAGCTTGCCGGAGGTCAGCAGCACCCGGCGGATGGCCGCCGGGTCCACCGTCGGGTCGCCGATCACGGACTCGAACTTGCCGGTGGTGAAGTCCTCCACCGCCGACACCGCGGCCCGGTTGCGCAGCATGGATTTGGGCGTGAACACCACCATCGGCCGGTGCACGCCGTCGAGCACGTGCCGGCGCAGCAGGTGGAAGTAGTTGGCCGGGGTCGACGGGACCGCCACGGTCATCGAGCCCTCGGCGCACAGCTGCAGGAAACGCTCGATGCGGCCCGAGGTGTGGTCCGGTCCCTGACCCTCGTGGCCGTGCGGCAGCAGCAGCACGACGCCGCTCTGCTGGCCCCACTTGGCCTCGCCGGAGGACAGGTACTCGTCGATCACCGACTGGGCGCCGTTGACGAAGTCGCCGAACTGCGCCTCCCACAGCACCAGGGCGTCGCGGTTGGCGACGGAGTAGCCGTACTCGAAACCGAGCGCGGCGTACTCAGTCAGCGCCGAGTCGTAGGCCAGGAACTTGTCCTGTCCCGGCGACAGGTGCTGCAGCGGGACGTACTCGGCGCCCGTCACCTTGTCGATGAGGGCGGCGTGCCGCTGCACGAAGGTACCGCGCCGGGAGTCCTGACCGGACAGCCGGACCCGGTGGCCCTCCATGGCGATCGAACCGAAGGCCAGCAGCTCGCCGAACGCCCAGTCGATGTTGCCGCTTCGGGACATCTCCACGCGCCGCTCCATGACGGTGCGGACCCGCGGGTGCGGGGTGAAGCCCTCGGGCAGGTCGAGCTGCGCGTCACCGATGCGGTGCAGCGTCTCCAGCGAGATGTTGGTCTCCACCCGCGGCGGGATCGGCTGCTCCGCCTCGATCGTCGGCGACGGCGCGGCGACTCCCCGCTCCAGCTCCTTGACCTCGTTGAAGACCCGCTCGAGCTGCGTGTGGTAGTCCTTCAACGCCTCCTCGGCGTCCTCCGGCGACAGGTCGCCGCGGCCGATCAGGGCCTCGGTGTAGATCCGCCGGACCGAGCGCTTGCCGTCGATCACCTGGTACATCAACGGGTTCGTCATCGACGGGTCGTCGCCCTCGTTGTGGCCGCGGCGGCGGTAGCAGACCATGTCGATGACGACGTCCTTGCCGAACGCCTGGCGGTACTCGACGGCCAGCTGGGCGACCCAGACGGCCGCCTCCGGGTCGTCGCCGTTCACGTGGAAGATCGGCGCCTGGATCATCTTGGCGACGTCGGTGCAGTACTCGCTGGACCGCGACGCCTCCGGGGCCGTGGTGAACCCGACCTGGTTGTTGATGATCACGTGCAGGGTGCCGCCGGTGCGGTACCCGCGCAGCAGCGACAGGTTCAGGGTCTCCGCCACGACGCCCTGGCCGGCGAAGGCCGCATCGCCGTGGATGGCCACCGGCATGACGGTGAAGCCGCCGTCGCCGCGGTCGATGAGGTCCTGCTTGGCGCGGGCGACGCCCTCCAGCACCGGGTCGACGACCTCGAGGTGCGACGGGTTGGCCACCAGCGACACCTGCACGTCACCGCCCGGCTCGAACGGCCGCACGTACTTGCCCTCGGCGCCCAGGTGGTACTTGACGTCGCCGGACCCGTGCGCCTGCTTGGGGTCCAGGTTGCCCTCGAACTCCCGGAAGATCTGCTGGTAGGGCTTGCCGACGATGTTGGCCAGCACGTTCAGCCGGCCACGGTGCGCCATGCCGATGACGACCTCGTCGAGGCCGTACTCGGTGGCCTTGCCCAGCGCGGCGTCCAGCAGCGCGATGACGGTCTCGCCGCCCTCCAGCGAGAACCGCTTCTGGCCGATGTACTTGGTCTGCAGGAAGGTCTCGAAGGCCTCCGCCGCGTTCAGCCGGCCGAGGATGTACTTCTGCTCCTCCAGCGACGGCTTGTCGTGCGGCACTTCGACGCGGTCCTGGATCCACTTGCGCTGCACCGGATCCATGATGTGCATGTACTCGATGCCGACCGTCCGGCAGTACGAGTCGCGCAGCACGCCCAGCACGTCGCGCAGCTTCATCGACTGCCGGCCGTTGAACCCGCCGACCGGGAACTCCCGGTCCAGGTCCCACAGGGTGAGCCCGTGGGAGAGCACGTCCAGGTCGGGATGGCGCCGCTGGCGGTAGTTCAGCGGGTCGGTGTCCGCCATCAGGTGGCCGCGCGTGCGGTACGCGTCGATCATCTCCAGGACGCGGGCGGTGCGGTCGATGCCGACGGCCCGGCCGCCGAGGTCCTGCACCCAGCGCACCGGCTCGTACGGCAGCCGCAGCGAGGTGAAGACGTCGTCGTAGAACCCGTCCTCGCCCAGCAGCAGCTGGTGGATGCGGCGCAGGAACTCGCCGCTCTCCGCGCCCTGGATGATCCGGTGGTCGTAGGTCGACGTCAGCGTCATGATCTTGGAGACGCCGAGCTCGGACAGCGTCTGCTCGGACGCCCCCTGGAACGCGGCCGGGTACTCCATGGCCCCGACGCCGACGATGGTGCCCTGGCCGGCCATCAGCCGCGGCACCGAGTGCACGGTGCCGATGCCGCCTGGGTTGGTGAGCGAGATCGACGCGCCGGCGTAGTCCTCGGCGGTCAGCTGGTTGGCCCTGGCCTTGCGGACGACGGACTCGTAACCGTTCCAGAACTGCGTGAACGACATGTTCTCGCACTCGCGGATCGGCACGACGACCAGCGACCGCTGCCCGTTCCGGCCGGGCAGGTCGATGGCCAGCCCCAGGTTGACGTGCGCCGGGGTGACCACCTGCGGCTTGCCGTCGACCTCGGCGTAGTGCCGGTTCATGTTCGGGTAGTCGGCCAGCGCGCGGACGATGGCGTAGCCGATGAGGTGGGTGAACGACACCTTCCCGCCGCGGTTGCGGCGCAGGAAGTTGTTGATCACGATCCGGTTGTCGGCGATCAGCTTGGCCGGCACCGCGCGCACCGACGTGGCCGTCGGGATCTCCAGCGACGCCGTCATGTTCTTCACGACCATCGCGGCGGCGCCGCGCAGCGGTGCCGAGGTCTCCTGCGGCAACGCGCGGGCGGCGGTGGCGGCCTTCTCGGCCTTGCGCGCGGCCACGTCGTCCGGTGTCGCCGAGATGGAGTGCGTCCGACCGGCGGGCGCGGGCGCGGGCCGGGCCGGTGCCGCGGCAGGCGCGGGTGCCGCCGGGGCAGGTGCAGCGGCGGCCGGGGCTGGTGCAGCCGAGGCCGAGGCAGGCGCCGCAGAGCCGTTCGCGGGAGGACCGGACCGGACGGGCGGGGGAGGGGGCGGCGGGACCGAGCCGGCCGGGCGGGCCGGGGCCGGGGTGCCCGCGGCTGAGGGCGAGCCGTTGCCCGCCGTGGTGCCGGTGGCTGGGGCCACGCCGTTGGCCGCCGCCGCGCCGTTCGAGCCGGCGGCCGGAGCGGCGCCGGCCGGGGCACTGGCCGCCGGCGGTGCCTCGGGTTCCGCGGCCTGCGTGCCCTTACGGTGCTCGGCGACCGGATCTGTGAAGAAGTCCCGCCAGATCGGCTCGACGCTGTCCGGATCGGAGAGGAACTGCTGGTACTTCTCCTCGACGAACCAGTCGTTGGGCCCGAACTCCGGCGCCGACGGCACCGATGTGGCAGACGACACTGTCGTTTCCACCTTCTCGTCTATCTCCACGGCGACACGGGCGCCCTGCGCGCCCCGGTCCCGGGGACCCACGCCGCCCCGACGTCCTGCGTCCGGCACGGATCGACCCGCTGACCCGTCCAGGGTAGTCCGCCTGCAGGCCGGAGGGGCGGGCGCACGCGTGACCCGCGCGGGTCCGTCGCGATCCGGCACCGGTGGCCGCCCGAGATGCCCGGACTGTCGGACGCTCGACGCGGGTCGCCGGCGCCGACCGGGGTGCTTGCGAGCCGCCCGGTCGGCGCCGGGCTCAGGAGAAGGCGTCCAGCCCGGTCAGCGCCCGACCGATCGACAGCTGGTGGACCTCGGCCGTGCCCTCGTAGGTCAGCACGGTCTCCAGGTTGGCGGCGTGTCGCATGACCGGGTAGTCGGAGGTGATGCCGTTGGCGCCGAGCACCGTGCGGCAGGTCCGCGCGATCTCCAGCGCGGTCCGGCTGGAGTGCAGCTTGGCCATCGACACGGCGGCCGGCGCGGCGGTGTGCTCGTCGGCGCTGCGCGCCAGGTGCAGGGCCATCAGGTAGGCGGAGGTCCAGGCGGTGGCCATGTCGGCGAACTTGGCCTGGGTCAGCTGGAAGCCGGCCAGCGGGCGGCCGAACTGGGTGCGGGTGGCCGCGTAGTCCAGCGCCGTCCCCAAACAGTCCCGGGCCGCGCCGAGGGCGCCGAAGGCGATACCGGTCCGCGCCTGGTTGAGGCAGGACAGCGGCGCCCCCAGGCCGGACGCCCCGGGCAGCAGCGCCGAGGCCGGCAGCCGCACCCCGTCGAGGACGATCTCCGCGGTGGCCGACGCCCGCAGGGACAGCTTGCCGGTGACCTCCCGCGCCGAGAAGCCGGGCGTGTCCGTCGGCACCAGGAACCCGCGCACCGTGCCGCGGCGGCGTGCCCGGCCGGTCGGGCCGTCCGTGCCGTCCGTGCCGTCCGTGCCGGCGGTGCCGTCCGTGCCGGCGGCGGGCCGACCGGTGCGCGCGGGACCGTCCGCCGCGGCCACCGGTGCCGCGTCGTCCAGGCGTGCCCAGACGACGGCGACGTCGGCCAGGGTCCCGTTGGTGATCCAGAGCTTGACGCCGTCCAGCCGGTAGCCGTCGCCGTCGGGGACCGCCGTGGTGCGCATGGATCCCGGGTCGGACCCGGAGTCCGGTTCGGTGAGGCCGAAGCAGCCGAGGAGGTTGCCGGCGGCCAGGCCCGGCAGCCAGCGGTCCTTCTGCTCGTCGCTGCCGTACCGCCAGATCGGGTACATGACCAGCGAGCCCTGCACCGACACCAGCGACCGGATGCCGGAGTCGCCGGCCTCCAGCTCCAGGCAGGCCAGCCCGTAGGCGGTCGCGGAGGCGCCGGCGCAGCCGTACCCGGACAGGTGCATGCCCAGCAGCCCGGCCTTTCCGAACCGCTTGGCCAGCTCGCGCGCCGGCAGCTCGCCGTCGTCCCACCAGCCGGCGATGTGCGGGCGCACCAGCTCGTCGACCAGCGCCCGGGTGGTGGCGCGGATCTCGCGCTCCTCGACGGACAGCAGTCGGTCGGTGGCCAGCAGGTCCGGCGGGGGAGCCGGGTGGGAGGTGGCGGGCATGGCTCAGGCTACGACCGGGCTGGTCACGCGGCCCGGGCGTAGAGCCGGGCATAGGCCCCGCCCGCGGCCAGGAGCTCGTCGTGGGTGCCGACCTCGACGATCCGGCCGTGGTCCATGACGACGATGCGGTCCGCGCGGCTGGCCGTGGTGAGCCGGTGCGCGACCACCAGCGTGGTCCGCCCGCGGGCGAGCCGGTCGGTGGCCGCCAGCACGGCGGCCTCGGCGGCCGGGTCCAGCGCGGCGGTGGCCTCGTCGAGCAACAGCACGTCCGGATCGGCCAGCTCCGCCCTGGCCAGCGAGAGCAGCTGCCGCTGGCCGGCCGACAGGTTGCGGCCGCGCTCGTCGACGGCGTGCCGGAAGCCGCCGCTCAACCCGGCCACGACGCCGAGCGCCCCGACGGCCCGGGCGGCCGCCTCGACCTCGGCGTCCGAGGCGTCCGGCCGCGCGTAGGCCACGCTGTCCCGGACCGTGCCGGCGAACAGGTGGGCCTCCTGGGGCACCACGCCCAGCCGCGACCGGTACGACGCGAGGTCGAAGCGGCGCACATCCACGCCGTCCACCCGGACGGCGCCGTCCGTCACGTCGTAGTAGCGCGCGATCAGCTTGACCAGCGTGGACTTGCCCGCACCGGTGGAGCCCACCACCGCGACGGTCTCGCCGGGCTCGATGACCAGGCTCACGTCCTGCAGGGCGTCCGGCGTTCCCGGGTCCGCGGTGGTGTAGCGGAACCGGACGTGGTCCAGCTCGATCCGGCCGCGCAGGTGCCCGGCGGCGACCGGGTCCTGGGCGGGCGGCGTGGAGGTCGGCGTGGCGAGCAGCTCGCCGATCCGGCGGAGGCCCACCGCGGCCTGCTGGTAGCCGTCGAAGACCTGCGACAGCTGCTGGATCGGCGTGAAGAACGAGTCCAGGTACAGCACGAACGCCAGCAGGGTGCCGGCGGTCACCACGCCGACGGCCACCCGGTGCGCCCCGACCCCCAGGACGAGCGCCGCCGACAGCTCGGACAGCAGGGCGACGAACGGGAAGTACAGCGAGATGGCGGTCTGGGCCCGCATCCGCGAGCGCCGGTACTCGTCGGAGCGGGCGGCGAAGCCGGCGGCGTTGGCCTGCTGCCGGCCCAGCGCCTGGGTGATCCGCATGCCCGAGACGTTCTCCTGCAGGTCGGCGTTGACCGCCGAGACCTTCTCCCGGGCGTCGTCGTAGGCGCGCGAGGAGTAGCGGCGGAACACCACGGTGGCCACCAGCAGCGGCGGCAGGACGGAGAAGGCCAGCAGCGCCAGGCCGGCGTCCATGACCAGCAGGGCGATCGCGATGCCGACGAAGGTGGCCAGCGACACGACCGCGGTGACCAGACCGGTCTGCAGGAAGCTGGACAGGGCGTCCACGTCCGTGGTCATCCGGGTCATGATCCGGCCCGGCATCTCGCGCTCGTAGTAGTCCAGTCCCAGCCGCTGCAGCTGCGCGAACTCCCGGGTGCGCAGCTGGAACAGCACGCCCTCGCCGGCGCGCCCGGCGACGACCAGCTGCCACCGCTGCACCAGGTAGTCGCCGACCACCACGGCCAGGGCCAGCGCGGACGCGACCCACACCGCGGACAGCGCGCTGCGGCTGATCCCCTGGTCCACGCCGGTGCGGATCAGCGCCGGCAGCGCCACGCCGGCCAGGGCGTCCAGCGCCACCAGCACGAGGGCCAGCACCAGCAGCCCGCGGAACGGGCGCAAGGTCTCCCGCAGCGAGAACCTGTCGTCCCGGCGGTGCAGGGCGTCGTCCGCCGCGGTCGGGTCGGGCGGCGGGTCGTCGGTGCCGGGCGGCAGCGCCGCGACCCGGGCCAGCAGCTCCGGGGTGGCCGGCACCGCGCCCAGCATCCCACCGGGCCCGCCCATGCCACCGCCCATGCCGCCCATGCCGCGGCCGCCGCGACCCCCGCCGCCGCGCCCGCCGGCTCCGGCACCGGCCGACCGCGCCGCCACCCGCAGCGACCGGTCGACCACCGCGTCGTCCCCGGTCGGGGTCGGCCACAGCTCCGGGGTCGTGCCGTCGAACCCGGGCCGGCCCGCGGGGAGGTCGGCCACCTCGGGCGTGGCCTCGTCGAGGTCGTCCCCGCCCAGCAGCCGGCGGTACGCGGCACAGCGGGCGACCAGCTCGTCGTGCGTGCCGTGGTCGACCACGGCGCCGTCCGCCACCACCGCGATGGTGTCCGCGAGCGCCAGGGTGGACCGACGGTGGGCGATCAGGATCGTGGTCCGGTCGGCGGTCAGTCGGTGCAGGGTCGCGTGGATCGCCGACTCGGTGACCGGGTCCACCGCGCTGGTGGCGTCGTCCAGCAGCAGCACCCGCGGGTCGGTCAGCATGGCCCGGGCCAGGGCGAGCCGCTGGCGCTGGCCGCCCGAGAGCGTCAGGCCGCGCTCGCCGATCACGGTGTCGAAGCCCTGCGGCAGCGCCTCGACGAAGTCCAGCGCCTCCGCCGCCCGCGCCGCCTCCACGACCTGCTCCCGGGTGGCGTCCGGGCGGCCGTAGGAGATGTTCGCGGCGATGCTGTCGGAGAACAGGAACGCCTCCTCGAACACCACCCCGACGGTGCGGCGGAGGTCGGACAGGGTGAGCCGGCGGATGTCCGTGCCGCCGAGGTCGATCCGGCCGGCGTGCGGGTCGTAGAACCGGGGGAGCAGCAACGACACCGTCGACTTGCCCGAGCCCGAGCCGCCGACCAGGGCGACCGTGCGTCCCGCCGGCACCTCGAGGTCGAAACCGGTCAGCACCGGGTCGTCGTGGGTGTAGCCGAAGTGCACGCCGTCGAACCGCACCGGCAGCGGGCCGTCCGGCACCGGGGCGGGGTCCGCCGGGTCGGTCACGGTGGCCCGGGAGTCGACGATCTCCAGCACCCGGTCGACCGACGCGCGCGCCTGCTGGCCCAGGATCAGCAGGAACGAGAGCGTCCGGGTCGGGGCCACCAGCTGCGCCAGGTACAGCGAGAAGGCCAGGAAGGTCCCGACGCTCACGGTGCCGCGGACGGCCAGCAGCCCGCCCAGGGCGAGCACGCCGACCTGGCCGAGCCCGGTGACGGCGGCCAGGCCGGGGGAGATGCGGGCGGTGAGCCGGACGGCGCGCAGCCGGTCCCGGTAGAGCCGCGCCGACCCGGCCCGCAGCCGGGCCAGCTCGCGCCGTTCCTGGCCGAAGCCCTTGACCACCCGGACGCCGGTCACGTCCTCCTCGACGATGTCGGCGACCTCGGCGGCCGACTGCTGGGCGGCCCAGGTGGCCGGGAACAGCACCATCCGGGTCATCCGGGTCAGCAGCCACACGGCCGGGACCACCAGCAGGGCCATCAGCGTCAGCAGCGGCGACAGCCACACCATGATCCCCAGCGACGCCACGAACAGCACCAGCTGGCCGCCGGACAGCGGCACCATGGCCAATAGGCCCTGGACCATCTGCAGGTCGGACGACGCGCGGGAGACGACCTGGCCGGTGCGGATGGCGTCCTGGCCGGCGCCGTCGAGCCGGGACAGCGCCGCGAACACGTCCTGGCGCATGTCGTGCTGCACGTCCAGGGACAGCCGGCCACCGGCCCAGCGGCGCAGGAAGGACGAGCCGAAGCGGATCAGCGCCAACGCCACCAGCGCGGCGATCACCCAGGGCAGCGCGTCCGTCCGCCCGGCGGTGGCGTCGTCGACGGCCATCTTGGACAGCAGCGGCGTGAGGGCGCCCAGACCGATCCCACCGAGGGCGGCGGCGGCCGCAAGCACGGTCACTGTGCGGTGCCGCCAGCAGTACCCCCACAGCCGGCGCAGCCAGTCGCCGCCCGGCGCGTCGAGGGCGGCGCGGTGACCGGCCGGGGGTCGCACGGTGCCGGGAGGGGACAGGACAGCCACGGGGCCACGGTAACCGCGGGCACCGACGGTCCCGCCCTGCCCCGTTCAGGCCGGTACGGCGGACCTCAGCGGAAGGCGCCCATCAGGGACAGGCCGATCGCCAGGAAGAGCACGAACAGGCCGATGCCGATGATGCCGAGCACCAGCCCGGCCATGGCCGAGCCCCGGTTGTCGGCCTCCCGCCGGTTCACCTTCGCCAGCCCGACGGCGCCGAAGATGATGGCCAGCACGTTCAGGGCGATGCCGAAGAGGTACGCCCAGAAGAAGACGACGCCGATGATGCCCAGCACGAGGCCCGCGGTGCCGAGGCCGTTGCGGGGCATCGGACGGCCGGGGTAGCCGGTGGCGTAGCCGGGCGGCACCGGGAGGCCGCCGGGGTGCAGGACGCCGTAGCCGGGGTCGGCGGGCGCGGCACCCCACGCCTGCGCCCCGGTCGGCGGGTACACCGCCGGACCCGACGGGTACGGCACCGGTTCGGCCGGGTAGCCGCCGGTGGCCGCCGTCCCGCCCTGGCCGCCGAACACTGCCGCGTCGTGCGGACGGGTGGGGGGTGCCGGCTTGTGCAGCGGGACGCCGCCCGGTGACCCGCCGTGGCGGCCGGTGGCGTCGTCGGTGGGATGGGACATGACGCTCCTGCGCTCGGGCCGGGACGGTCGGCGGTGTGCGGCTCGCTCCCGCAGACTCTAGGCGGCCGGCGGCCCGGACGGGCCCCGCTCGGAGAGGGGACGGGATGGAGCGCCCACGGATCGTCGTCGCCGGCGGTGGCCACAACGGGCTGGTCGCCGCGGTCCTCGCGGCATCGGCCGGTGCCGACGTCGAGGTCCTGGAGGCCGCGGACCACGTCGGCGGAGCCACCCAGGGTGCGCAGCTGTTCGCCGGCCACCCGGCCCGGCTGTCCCGGTACTCCTACCTGGTGTCGCTGTTCCCCACCGAGCTCGTCGACCGGCTGTGCATCGACCTCCGGCTGGCGCGGCGGGCGGTGTCGTCGTACACCCCGGTCGGCGCGGGCGGGCTGCTCGTGGAGCGGGACCCCGGCCCGGCGACCGCCGCCTCGTTCCGCGCGCTGACCGGTTCCGACGCCGAGTTCGCCGCCTGGCGGCAGCTCTCGGCCGAGCTCGGCGTGCTGGCCCGCGCGGTGGCCCCGGCGCTGACCGGACCGCTGCGCCGCCGGTCGCAGGTGCGGTCGCAGGTCCTGGCGGCCGGCGGCGACCAGATCTGGGGCGACGTCGTCGAGGCTCCGATCGGCGAGATGATCCTGCGCCGGTTCGCCGACGACACCGTCCGCGGCGTGGTCGCCACCGACGCGCTGATCGGCACGCACACGTCGCTGCTCGACCCGTCGCTGCTGGCCAACCGCTGCTTCCTCTACCACGTGACCGGCCGGGGCACGGGTGACTGGCTCGTCCCGGTGGGCGGGATGGGGGCCCTCACCGACGCCCTGCTGGCCCGCTGCGCGGAGCTGGGGGTGCGGATCCGCACCGGCGCGGAGGTGACCGCTCTGGCCGACGGGGACGACGGCGTCGAGGTCGACACCGCCGACGGCGACCGGCGGGCGGCCGACGCCGTGCTCGCCGCCGCCGCGCCCGCGGCGGTCGACCGGTGGCTGGGCCGCCCGGCCGCCGATCCCGAGGGCGCGCAACTGAAGATCAACATGCTGCTCCGCCGCCTGCCCCGGCTGCGGTCCGGCGTCGACCCGGCCATCGCCTTCGCCGGCACGGTGCACCTGTCCGAGGGCTGGGCGGAGCTGGAGGACGCCTACCGCCGGTCGGCCGCCGGGCTGCTGCCCGACCCGCTGCCGGCCGAGGTCTACTGCCACTCGCTGACCGACCCGTCGGTGCTCGGGGCCTCCGCCGGGGACGGGACGGCCACGCTCACCCTGTTCGGGCTGCACACGCCGGCCCGGCTGTTCGCCGCGGATTCGGCCGACCCGTCTGCGCCGGAGCGGGCCGCAGCGGCGCGCGAGCGGGCCGTGGCGGCCGCGCTGGCCTCGCTGCAGCGACACCTCGCGGAGCCGTTGACGGACTGCCTGGCCGTGGACCTCGACGGTCGGCCGTGCCTGGACGTCGCCACTCCGGTCGACCTGGAGCGGGACCTGCGGATGCCCGGCGGGCACATCTTCCACGGCGACCTGCGGTGGCCGTGGCTCGAGGACGGCGGCTCGGACGGCACCGCGGACGGCAGCTCGGACGACAGCTCGGAGGGCACCGGGAGCGGCGGCAGCGGGGACGACGGCAGCGGGGACGACGGCAGCGGGGACGACATGGTGGCCAGGGCCGCCCGCCGGTACGGCGTCGGTGTGGCCGGCTGCCGTCGGGTGCTGCAGGCCGGATCGGGGTCGGTGCGCGGCGGGGCGGTGTCCGGCCTCGGCGGGCTCGCCGCGGTGGACGCGCTGCGTGCGGCCGGGCTGCTGCCCGGCTGAGCGTGACCCGTCCGGGTCCGACGGATCGAGTCCGCACCGCGCCGGACGGGGCGACCCGGAGGGTCCGCGCGTCCACCGGCGGTGACCGCGCCGGTCCGGTCGCCGCCCGCGGCGGCCGCCGGCACCTGTCCGGGGCCGCGGGTCAGCCGCCGGTGACCTGCAGCCGGGCGATCAACGCGCGGTGGTCGCTGCCCGGGATGTGCACGGTCCGGGTGCCGAGCACCCGGAAGCGGGATCCGTCCACCAGCACGTGGTCGATGGGCGCGGCGAACGGCGCCGGCGCGGTCGACGGCCAGGTCCCCTCGGCCCCCCGTCCGGCCTCCGTGGCCGCGTCCCGGCACCGGCCGAGGTCGGTCATCGGCGCATGGTCCACGGTGGCGTTGAAGTCGCCCGCCACCACGGCGTCCGAGGTCCCCGTGCACTGCGCCACGGCCGTGGCGACGTACTGCGCCCAGTGGTCGTAGCCGATGTCCGGGGTCGGCGACCCGGGGTGGACGGCGACCAGGGTCGGCCCCCGACCGGACACCGGGACCGCGCGGACCGCGCCGAGCAGCATGAACGGCGCCTCGACCTGCCGGTAGGCGCCCAGGTCCGACCGGAGGAGCAGGCTGGTCGTCTGGCCGGCGCCGGGCCCGTCCGAGCCGGTGAACAGCTGGAAGTGCAGGCTGTCGGCGGCGAGCCGGTCCACCACCTGCTGCGCCCGACGCCTGGTGGTCTCCGGCAGCGCCACCATCTGCCCGCCCGCGCCGGCGACGAGACCGGCGATGGCCGCGGGATCGGCCTCGCCCAGCAGGGTGTTGAAACTGACCACCGTGACGTCCGCCCGGCCCGGCAGGTCGGCGCCGGACCAGCCGCGGGAGACGGCGATGCCGCCGTGGGCCAGCCCGACGGCGACCATCACCGCGGCGGCGGTCGCCCGGATCCACGGTCGGGTGGGCCGGGGCAGCAGCAGCGCAGCGGCGAAGACCAGCCCGACCGCGAGAGCGCCGATCCCGGCGGCCAGCCGGAACGGGACCAGGTGCAGGAAGCCGGGCGTCGTGGACAGCCCGAGCGCGGCCGGGTCGACCGTCGCGGCGGCCACCGCCAGCACCGGCACCAGCAGCACCCAGGCCGCGATCCGCGCCGCGCGGGACGTCCGCGGTGCAGGGGGCGGGGCCGGCAGGACCAGGGTCCCGGCCGGGTCCGAGGTGTCCGCCGCCATCCGGCCAGCATGCCGGAGCCGCCTGCGGTGGGAGCGCGGATCCCGCGGGTCCGCGGCCGGATGCGAGCATGCTCACCATGGCGCAACCTGGCGACGACGAGCTCCTGTCCGCGGCGGTCGAGGCGGCCCGCCGGGGTCGTGCGGAGGGCGGGATCCCGATCGGGGCGGTGCTGGCCGTCGACGGGCGGGTGCTGGCCACCGGCTGGAACAAGCGGGTGCAGTTGGGCAGTGCCATCCGGCACGGCGAGACCGACTGCCTGGAGAACGCCGGCCGGCTGCCGGCATCCGTCTACGCCAGGGCCACCATGGTCACCACCCTGTCGCCGTGCGACATGTGCACCGGCGCGATCCTGCTCTACAGGATCCCGCGGGTGGTCATCGGCGAGAACCGGACCTTCCTGGGCGGCGAGGACCTGCTGCGCAGCCGCGGCGTCGAGGTCGTCGTCCTCGACGACGACCGCTGCACCGGCCTGATGCGCGACTTCATCGCCGAGCAGCCCTCGCTCTGGAACGAGGACATCGGCGTCGAGGGCTGACCGGCCGTCGAGGACCGTCCGACCGACCACCGCCACCGCCGCGGCCGTCCGGGCCGGCCGGCGTCGACCGTCCCGATCCGGTCCCTGGTGCGGTGGCGGCCGGGGCTGGGTCGTTCCCCGGGTTGCCGTCCCGGCGGGATCAGCCGCCCACCGTGGACAGCCAGAGGTCGGCGTACCGGCGCGCGTCGACCCCCATCGCGACGTCGACCGGGGTGGTCTGCGTCGCGACCTGGTGGTGGTCCCGGTCGCCGATCCACGTCCGCCGGTCCACCAGGGTCTGGCCGCGGGTGATGCCGGCCCCGAGCTCGACCTGCACCGGGTAGGTGGCGGTGGTGAGCCCGTCCGGGTCGACCACTGCGCAGAGCGTGCCGGCGTCGCCGATCGTCGCCCGGTCGGTCCCGAAGGTGTCGCAGGAGAACAGCAGCAGCGACCCGGCGAGCTGGGCCGCCGGGTCGAGCGAGTCGCGCAGCGCGGCCGCCTCGTCCCGGTGCACCACGACGTCGTTGAAGACGTCGAGCCCGTACATGGTCACCGGGATGTCGAGCTCGCCCGCGGCGGTGAGGGTGACCGCGGCGGCCTCCGGGTCGTGCCAGATGTTGAACTCGGCCGCCGCGGTCGCGTTGCCGCTGCCGGCCGACCCGCCCATGAAGAGGATCTTCTCGATCGCCGGCGCGACCTCGGGGAAGGTCCGCAGCAGCAGTGCGATGTTGGTCAGCGGGGCGCTGGGCACCAGGGTCACCCGCTCGCCGTTGCCCAGCGCGGCCAGCAGCTCCCGGCGGAGCAGCTCCACCGCCGGCACCGTCCCGGCCCGCCGGTCCGAGGGCCGGGAGAAGCCGCCGAGGCCGTCCTGGCCGTGCACGTGCGCCGCATGGTCCGGCTCGACGATCAACGGGTGCGGTGCGCCGCGGCCGACGGGCAGGTCCGCCGGTGCCCCTGCGGCGTCCAGCACGTACAGCGTGTTGCGGACCACCTGGTCGACCGGGGCGTTGCCGGTGACGCAGGTGACGGCGCGCAGGTCGACGTCCGGGTGCCGGACCGCGAACAGCAGGGACAGTGCGTCGTCGATGCCGGTGTCCACGTCCATGATCACCGGGATCGGGGTCACGAGGGCCTCGCCAGCTCGGCCAGGCGCCGGCGGCGCAGGTTCACCCGCTGCCGGACGAGCACCCCGGCGACGACCAGGGCGGCCAGCGGCAGCAGCCACCACTCCCACGCGGCCTGGAACGTGAAGTCCAGGGCGCCGCTGAAGAACGCCAGCATGACGGCGAGGAGCACCACCTGGCTGGAGACCGGGATCCTGGCCAGCTCGCGAGCCGCCCTGGCCTGCTCCAGCGAGCGGTCGAGCCGGCGGCCGTCGGTGGTCGGGGTGCCGGCCGGGCCGGGCGCGGCCGACTGTCCGGGTCCTGGCCGCGGGGAGGAAGGCGTCGATGTCACCGGCCCAGCCTGCCACCGCCCCGGCGGGCGCCGGGGCCCGGTAAGCTACTGGCCAGTAACTTAGCCGTGTCCCGGGCGCCCGTCGCCGGTGGGACGATGGGCCTCCGGATGCCCGGCGTGCCGGGAGGCTCCGGCCGCCGGCGCGGCGGACCGACGAGAGAGGTGCGAGACGGTGGACATCGCTGTGCTGGTCAAGCAGGTGCCGGACACGTACGCGGACCGGAGGCTGACCGGACCGGACCTCGTCCTGGACCGCGCGGCGGCCGACGCGGTCATCGACGAGATCGACTCCAAGGGCGTCGAGATCGCGTTGCAGCTCACCGAGAAGCACGGCGGGGAGGTGACCGTCGTCACCATGGGGCCGGAGCGCGCGACCGAGACCCTGCGCAAGGCGCTGGCCATGGGCGCGCACCGCGCGGTGCACGTGCTCGACGACGCGCTCGCCGGGTCGGACGCGCTGCAGACCTCCGAGGCGCTGGCCGCGGCCCTGCGCACGCTGCAGGTCGACCTCGTCGTCACGGGGAACGAGTCCACCGACGGCCGTGCCGCGGCGATGCCCGGGATGATCGCCGAGCGGCTCGGGCTGTCGGCCGTGACGTCCGTGCGCACCCTCGAGGTCGACGGCGGCACGTTCCGCGCGGAGCGGGTGGTCGAGGGCGGCGCCAGCCAGGTCACCGCGCAGCTGCCCGCCGTGGTGTCCGTGAACGAGAAGGTCGGCGAGCCGCGCTACCCCAACTTCAAGGGCATCATGGCCGCGAAGAAGAAGCCGGTGACCACGCTGTCGGTGGCCGATCTCGGCCTGGACCCGGCGCGCGTCGGGCTGGCCAACGCCTCGACGCAGCTCGTGGAGGGCGCGGAGCGGCCCGCCAAGTCCGGCGGTCGCAAGATCACCGACGACGGGCAGGGCGGTCAGGCGATCGCCGACTTCCTCGTCGAGCAGCGGCTCGTCTGACATCCCGGCCAGGACAGGAGCGGACAGATGAACGACCGACAGGTGCTGGTGCTGGCCGAGCACGCCGACGGCGCGGTGCGCCGGGTGACCGGTGAGTTGCTGGCCGCGGCGTCGCGGCTGGGCGTGCCCGCCGCCGTCGTGGTGGGCACTCCCGGCACGGCGCAGGCGCTCGCCGCCGAGCTCGGCGCGCTCGGCGCCGCGACCGTCTATGCCGTCGAGACACCGGAGGCCGGCGCGACGTTGATCACCGGCGAGGTCTCCGCGCTGCAGGCGGCCGTCACCGCTGCGGGCGAGCCGGCCGCCGTGCTCGTCGCCGCCACCTTCGACGGCCGGGAGATCGCCGGCCGGTTGGCGGTGCGGCTGGACTCCGGCGTCCTCACCGACGTGGTGGGCGTCGCGCTGGAGGGCGACGAGGTGGTGACCACGCAGGCCGTGCTGGGTGGGTCGTACCAGACCCGCTACCGGGTCACCCGTGGCGTCCCGGTGGTCAGCGTCCGCGGCAACGCCATCGAGGGGGCCGCGACGCCGGTCGCCGAGCCGGCCGTGGTGCCGCTGCAGGTCGCCGCGGACCCGACCGCGCCGCGGGTGCTGGAGACCGTGCCCGAGGAAGCCGGCGACCGGCCCGAGCTGGGGGCGGCCAAGGTCGTGGTCAGCGGCGGGCGCGGCGTCGGCAGCGCCGACAACTTCCACGTCGTCGAGGAGCTGGCGGACGTCCTGGGCGGGGCCGTCGGCGCGTCCCGCGCGGCGGTCGACTCCGGCTACTACCCGCACCAGTTCCAGGTGGGTCAGACCGGCACCACCGTGTCGCCGCAGCTGTACATCGCCCTGGGCATCTCCGGAGCGATCCAGCACCGTGCCGGCATGCAGACCTCGAAGACGATCGTCGCCGTCAACAAGGACGCCGACGCGCCGATCTACGAGATCGCCGACCTCGGTGTGGTGGGCGACCTGTTCACGGTGGCGCCGCAGCTGGCGGCCGCCCTCAAGGCCCGCCGGGGATAGCCCCCGACGGTCGCCCTTGCTTATATAAGCCGGCGGTCCTATAACGGTCCGGTGCACGTCTTCGACGTCCTCGCCGACCCGGTGCGCCGCCGGGTCCTGGACCTGCTGTCGGCCGGGCCGGCGTCGGCCGGCACGGTGACCGCGGCGGTGGTCGCCGAGTTCGGCATCACCCAACCCGCGGTGTCCCGGCAGCTGCGCGTGCTGCGCGACGCCGGCTTCGTCGACGTCACACCGGACGGCACCCGCCGGGTGTACCGGCTGCGCGGCGAGACCCTGCGCGAGGTGGACGACTGGCTGCGGCCCTACCGGCGGTTCTGGGAGCCCCGGCTGGATGCGCTGGCGACCGAGGTGGCCCGGGGCCGGCGCGACCGCCGGGCCGCGGACGCGTCCGCCGGGCCTCGCGGTGCGGCGGACGGCCGGAACGCGACAGGAGCAGCGTCATGAGGGTGCCCGACGGCTTCGTCGAGGTCGGTGACGACGGCACGGTGGCCCGGTTCCGGCGCCGTTTCGCCACGACGGCGGACGACCTGTGGTCGGCGCTGACCGATCCGGAGCGGCTGGCCCGGTGGTACACCGCCGTGTCCGGCGACCTGCGGCCGGGCGGGACCGTCCGCATGCACTGGCCCGACGGGCAGGTGCAGGACATCGAGGTGGTGACCTGCCGGCCACCCGAGCTCCTGGTCACCCGGTGGACGCTGGACGACGGGCCGCTGGGCGAGGTGACGGTCGTGCTGCGACCGGACGGCGACGGCTGCGTGCTCGACCTCGAGCACCGCGGGCTGCCGCCGATGCAGGCCGCCGGGTACGCCGCCGGCTGGCACGCCCACCTGGCGGGGTTGTCGGCCCACCTGACGGGATCGGCGGCGGACTGGGACACCGAGTTCGCCGCGGCGCTGCCGCGGTACCGCGCGGCGGCGGACGCTGCCGGCGCCGCAGGCGGTCGCGGCGGCACTCCCGTCACCAGTCCCGGCGGCACTCCCGGCGGTGGCCGGCCGGGACGGTCGGCGGCGGACCAGTAGGCTCGGCGCCCCCGGTTGCGGGTCCGGGCGGCCGGGAACCGGGGGACCGGGTCGGCCTCCGCCGGCCGGGACGTACATCCGCACGCACCCGGAGGTCAGGGCATGGGCATCACCGGCGCACTCGGCGGCGAGCTGGCCAGACGGGCGGCCCCGAAGATCACCGGCCGTGGCGTCCGGCTGATCCTGGAGCGGGCGATCGACGGGATCGGGCCGCTGCCCGGCGCGGCCGAGTCCGCCGACGCCGCCCTGATGCGCGCCGGCGGCGTCCGTGACGCCGCCGTCGACGCCCTCATCGACCAGCACGTCCGGCTCGCCGCCGCGCAGG
Source organism: Nakamurella endophytica (assembly GCF_014646215.1). Lineage (GTDB taxonomy): Bacteria > Actinomycetota > Actinomycetes > Mycobacteriales > Nakamurellaceae > Nakamurella > Nakamurella endophytica. The sequence goes on along the minus strand of NZ_BMNA01000001.1, from coordinate 172,240 downwards.
GCTTCGCGACGAACATCGGCGGGCTGCTCACCATGGCGGTGACCATGCCGGCCAACATCGCGGCCGTCGCGGTGATCCAGTGCCACCTCGCGGCCGGGGTGGTGCACCTGCTGGGCTACAACCTGCAGCGCCCGGCCGTCCGCGACGCCATCCTGATGTGCCTGCTGGACGACGACGCACGCAAGTCGCTCGGCAAGGACGTCGGCCGCCGGCTGACCCCCACCGACCTGCTCTCCTCGCGGGAGGACCCGGCGCTGAAGGAGGCCATCGCGACGGCGGTGACCGGGCAGCTCATCGCTGCGGCCGGCGGGAAGCGGATGGCCACCTTCGTCGCCCGCCGCATCCCGCTGCTCGGCGGCGCGATCGGCGGGTTCGGCGACGCGATGGCCACCCGGCGGATCGGCCGGGACACCGCCGCGCTGCCGCGCAACATCGTCGACGCCGCCCAGCCGGCCATCTCCGAAGGGCTGCGCTGACCCGACCGCCGGTCGCGGCCCGGGCGCTGCCGGGAGCGGCGCCGGGCCGGTCGGCGCGCCGGCCGCACGGCCTATCGTGGGACAGCGATGACCTACCTCGACCACGCCGCCACCACCCCCGTCCTCCCGCAGGTCGTGGAGGCGGTCGCGGCCGCGCTGCGGCAGACCGGCAACGCCTCGTCCCTGCACGCCGCCGGCCGCGCCGCCCGCCGCCGGGTCGAGGAGGCCAGGGAGGGCATCGCCGAGGACCTGGGCGCCCGGCCGAGCGAGGTGCTGTTCACCTCCGGCGGCACCGAGGCCGACAACCTCGCCGTGCAGGGCCTGTTCCGGGCGCGCCGGGCGGCGGACCCGGGCCGGCGCCGCATCCTGGTGCCCGCGCTGGAGCATCATGCGGTGCTGGACACCGTCGAGCACCTGGCGGCGCACGAGGGCGCGGAGATCGGCTGGCTCGAGGTCGACGACTTCGGCCGGGTGCACGCGGACACCCTGGCCGCCGCGATCGCCGAGAACCCCGGTGACGTCGCGCTCGTCACCGTGATGTGGGCGAACAACGAGATCGGCACGGTGAACCCGGTCCGCGAGCTGGCGGAGGTGGCGCACCGGCACGGCATCCCGCTGCACACCGACGCGGTGCAGGCCGTCGGCACGCTGCCGGTGCACTTCGCCCGGTCCGGTGCGGATGCGCTCAGCGTGTCCGGTCACAAGATCGGCGGCACGGTCGGCACCGGACTGCTGCTGCTGCGCCGCGAGGCCGCGGTCCGGCCGCTGGCGTTCGGCGGTGGGCAGGAGCGGGGCCTGCGTCCCGGCACCCTCGACGTGGCCGGCGCCGCGGGACTCGCCGTCGCCGTCCACGACGCCGTGATGCACCGGGACGAGCGGGTCGCGACACTGTCCGCGCTGCGGGACGACCTGGTGCGCCGCGTGTCCGCGGCCGTCGGTGGGGTCCGGCTCACCGGCGATTCCGGCGGGTCGGTGGTGGACGGCGGCCCGTCCCGGCTGCCGGGGAACGCCCACCTGCTGGTCGCCGGGTGCGAAGGCGACTCGCTGCTGATGCTGCTGGACGCCGCCGGCGTCGAGTGCTCGACGGGGTCGGCCTGCACGGCGGGGGTCTCGCGGCCGTCGCACGTCCTGCTGGGCCTGGGCATGGCCGAGCGCGAGGCGCGCGGGGCGCTGCGGGTCACCCTCGGTCACACGTCGACCTCGTCGGACGTCGACGCGCTGGTGGCCGCGATCGCGCCGGCCGTCTCCCGGGCCCGGGACGCCGCGGCGGCGGCCGCCCGGCGGGCCGCCGCGGTGACCCGCTGATGCGCGTGCTGGCCGCGATGAGCGGCGGCGTGGACTCGGCGGTGGCCGCCGCGCTGGCGGTGGACGCCGGCCACGACGTGACGGGCGTGCACCTGGCGCTGTCCCGGAACCCGGGGACGCTGCGCACCGGGTCCCGCGGCTGCTGCACGGTGGAGGACGCGTTCGACGCCCGGCGGGTCGCCGACCGTCTCGGCATCCCCTTCTACGTCTGGGACTTCAGCGAGGAGTTCGCCGAGGACGTGGTCGCGGACTTCCTGTCCGAGTACGCCGCCGGACGGACCCCGAACCCGTGCCTGCGGTGCAACGAGAAGATCAAGTTCGCGGCCCTGCTGGACCGCGCGCTGGCCCTGGGGTTCGACGCCGTCGCCACCGGCCACCACGTCCGGCTGGTCGACGGCGTGCTGCACCGGTCCGTCGACGCCGCCAAGGACCAGTCCTACGTGCTCGCCGTGCTGACCGCGGACCAGTTGCGGCACACGGTGTTCCCGCTCGGCGAGCTGACCAAGGCGCAGGTGCGGGCCATCGCCGCCGAGCGCGGCTGGGCGGTCGCGGCCAAACCGGACTCGTACGACATCTGCTTCATCCCCGACGGCGACACCCGCGGCTACCTGGCCGAGAAGCTGGGCCGGCAACCGGGAACCGTGGTCGACGGCGTGTCCGGCGAGGTGGTCGCCGAGCACGACGGCTGGTACGGGTACACGGTGGGGCAGCGCCGCGGGTTGCACCTGTCCCGGCCGGCACCGGACGGCCGTCCGCGGTACGTGCTGGGCATCGAGCCGGTGTCCGGCACGGTGACCGTGGGGCCGGCCGACGGCCTCGACGTCACGGTGATCACCGGGGACCGGCTGGTGTGGTCCACCGGCCGGCCGCCCGGCTTCCCGCTGCGGACGGTGGCGCAGCTCCGGGCCCACGGCGGGCAGGTCACCGGATCCGCCGACCTGGTCGACGGCCGGCTGCGGCTGGTGCTCGACGCCCCCACCCGGGGCGTGGCGCCCGGGCAGACGGTGGTGCTCTACGACCGCGACGACCGGTACGTGCTGGGCGCCGCGACGATCGTGCGGGCGGCGTGACGGTGACCGGACCGCTGGAGCTGCCGCCGGACCCGTCGCCGGGCGGCCTCGTCGTGGCGCCCGCCGACGAGGTGCCGGCGACGGCGCGGCGCCCCTGGAACGTCGCGGCGGCGACCGGCCTCGGGCCGCTGCCCGGGACGTCCCCGGACGAGGCCGCGCGCTCGGTGGCCGGGGAGCTGCCGGACCTGCCGCACCTGGCGGAGCTGCCCGGCCGCGGCGCCGGCGCGGACGCGGTGGGCCGCACGGTTTCCCTGCTGGTCGACATCTGGGCAGACGTGGTGCCGTCCGGGTGGCGGGTGTCGAGGCGGCCCGGTCGCGACACCCGGCGCGCCGTGGACTTCCTGTCCTGGGACCTGGACGCCGCCGAGCAGCACTACGCCGGCGCGGACTGGGTGAAGGTGCAGGTGGTCGGACCGTGGTCGCTGGCGGCGGCGATCGAGACGCCGTCCGGCAACCGTGCGCTCACCGATGCGGGTGCGGTGCGCGACCTGGCGGCGTCGCTGGGCGAGGGTCTGGCCGCCCACCTCGCGGACGTCCGCCGGCGGCTGCCGGCGGCCGGTGTGGTGCTGCAGCTGGACGAGCCGGACCTGCCTGCCGTGCTGGCCGGCAGCCTGCCCACGGCGAGCGGTTTCGGGACGGTGCGGGCGATCGACGAGCAGGTCGTCCGGGACGTCCTGGCCGAGCTGGTGGCCACCGTCGGCAGTATCGATACCGCGGGCACCGTCGCCGCTCTGGGCACGGCCGGCACCGTCGGCACCCCGGTGCTGGCGGTCTGCCCGGACCCCCGCGCGCCGCTCGGGCTGCTGCGCGAGATCGGTGCCTCGGCGCTCTGGGTCGACGCCACAGCGGTCGGCACCGCGGCCGCCCGGCTGGACCCGATCGGCGAGGCGGTCGAGGCCGGCGTCGCGATCGTCGCCGGGTTGGTGCCCGCGGCGGGACCAACCACGCCGCGGTCCCTGGGCGCGGCGGCCCGCCCGCTCACCGAGGCGTGGCGCCGGCTGGGCCTGCCGCGGACGTCGCTCGCCGACGTCGTGGTGACGCCGACCGGGTCGCTGGCGCAGGTGTCCGCGGATCGGGCGGTGACCGCCATGGCGACCTGCCGGCGGCTGGCGCAGGCGCTGCAGGACCCGCCCGACGGCTGGTGACCGCGCCACGCGCCCGTGCCCGCAGCGGGGCGCCGGCGCGTGGCTGCGTCGGGAGGGTCAGACCGCCGCGCGCTCGCGCAGCGGGGCAAGCGCCACGGCCAGCTTGGCCAGCTCGTCCAGCATGGTGCGGGCCGCGTCCTCGTTGACCTGCTCGGGCACGAACTCGCCGTCGACCAGCTGGCGGAACACCAGCGGCAGCGCGACGGCGTCGGGGACAGGCACCATCCGCAGCACCGCGGCGACCTGCCGGATGGCCTGCGCCGCGCGCATGCCGCCGGAGGCCCCGCCGTACGTGACCAGGCCGAGCGGCTTGTACGCCCACTCCTGCACCAGGAAGTCCATGGCGTTCTTCAGCGACGCGGGCAGCGAGTAGTTGTACTCGGGCGAGACGAAGACCAGGGCGTCGGCGCCGTCCACCGCCTCCGACCAGCGCAGGGTGTGCGGCTTGGTGTAGGTGCGCAGCCGCGGGTGGTGCGGCTCGTCGAGCAGCGGCAGGTCGAAGTCGGCCAGGTCCAGCACCTCGACGGTGTCGAAACCACCGTGCCGGCGCGCGGCGTCGGTGAACCACCGGGCGATGTGCGGGCCGATCCGCCCGGGACGGGTGGAGCCCACGACGATCTTGAGGACGGACACGGAGCACTCCTGCGACGGACGGCGACGAGCGGCTGGACAGCCGGTCTGTGACGTGTCAACCGTAGGCCGGGAGGAACGCATCCCCGCGCGGCGGTGAGCACCGTCACGCGTGCCGTGCCCGATCCGGCCCATGGGCCGCTGTCGGGGGTGCTGGTTACAGTGCGGGACGTGGCTGGGAGGACGCGTGGGACCGCCGGGGCCGGGACGGCCGACGAGGCAGCAGCCCGGGCTGCGGTGCCGGACGCCCCGGCACCGGACGCCGCCCGCGAGCACGCGGACCTCGCCCAGCGGATCACCGACGCCCAGTTCCGGTACTATGTCCTGGACTCGCCGATCCTGTCCGACGGCGAGTTCGACGTCCTGCTCCGCCGGCTGCAGGAGCTGGAGGAGGCGCACCCCGAGCTCGTCACGCCGGACTCGCCCACGCAGAAGGTGGGCGGCGGGTTCGCCACCGGCTTCGCCGCCGTCGAGCACGCCGAGCGGCTCCTGAGCCTGGACAACGTCTTCTCCGCCGACGAGCTCACCGCCTGGATGGAGCGAGCCGCGCGGGACGCCGCGGCACCGGTCCACTGGCTGACCGAGCTCAAGATCGACGGCCTGGCGGTGAACCTCACCTACGAGCGGGGTCGGCTGGTGCGCGCCGCGACCCGCGGGGACGGCCGGGTCGGCGAGGACGTCACGCTCAACGTCCGCACCATCCGCAGCGTGCCCGAACAGTTGCGGGACGACGGCGGCCACGACATCCCGGAGTTCGTCGAGGTGCGCGGCGAGGTGTTCTTCCCGCTGGACGGCTTCGCCGAGCTGAACGCCCAGCTGGTCGCGGCCGGGAAGCCGCCGTTCGCCAACCCGCGCAACAGCGCGGCCGGCTCGCTGCGGCAGAAGGACCCGCGGATCACCGCGTCCCGGCCGTTGACCATGCTGTGCCACGGCATCGGCGCCCGGCGCGGGTTCGACGTGCCCACCCAGTCCGCCGCCTACGAGCGGCTGCGCGCCTGGGGGCTGCCGATCTCCGAGCACAACCGGGTGGTGGACACCGCCGCGGAGGTGCTGGAGCGGGTCGCGTACTGGAACGAGCACCGGCACGACCTGACCCACGACATCGACGGAGTCGTGGTCAAGGTCGACGAGGTGACGCTGCAGCGCCGGCTGGGCAGCACGTCGCGTGCCCCCCGCTGGGCGATCGCCTACAAGTACCCGCCGGAGGAGGCCACGACGCTGCTCCGGGACATCGCCGTCAACGTCGGGCGGACCGGCCGGGTGACGCCGTTCGCCGTGCTGGAGCCGGTGCTGGTGGCCGGCTCGACGGTCGGCATGGCCACCCTGCACAACGAGAACGAGGTGCGCCGCAAGGGCGTGCTGATCGGCGACGACGTGGTCATCCGCAAGGCGGGCGACGTCATCCCCGAGGTGCTCGGGCCGGTGGTCGGCGTCCGGGAGGGCCGGACGCTGCGGGAGTTCGTCATGCCGACGCACTGCCCGGAGTGCGGCACTCCGTTGCGCCGGATGCGCGAGGGCGACGTCGACATCCGCTGCCCCAACGCCCGCAGCTGTCCCGCGCAGCTGCGGGAGCGGCTGTTCCACATCGCCGGCCGCGGCGCGTTCGACATCGAGGGCCTGGGCTACGAGGCGGCCAAGAGCCTGCTCGCGGCCGGCGTGGTGACCGACGAGGGCGACGTGTTCCCCGGCACGGACGAGGACGGCCGGCCGTTCGGACTGACCGAGGAGACGCTGCAGCGGGTGCCGCTGTTCGTCCGCAGCAAGGACGGCGAGCTCACCGAGGTGGGCCGGCACCTGCTGCGCAACCTCGAGCGGCGCAAGGACCAGCCGCTCTGGCGGGTGCTGGTGGCGCTGTCGATCCGGCACGTCGGTCCGACGGCGGCACGCGCGCTGGCGCAGCACTTCGGGTCCATGGAGGCCATCCGGGCGGCGGCGCAGAGCCCGGAGGGAGCGGCGGAACTGGCCGGCGTGGAAGGCGTGGGGCCGACCATCGCGGCCGCGCTGGCCGAGTGGTTCTCGGTCGACTGGCACGTGGCGATCCTGGACAAGTGGCGCCGGGCCGGCGTCCGGATGGCCGACGACGTCAGCGACCGCCCGCCGCAGACCCTGGCCGGCCTGACGGTGGTGGTGACCGGATCGCTCGAGGGATGGTCCCGGGACGACGCCAGGGCGGCGCTGCTGGCGCGCGGTGCCAAGGTCGCCGGTTCGGTGTCCGGCAAGACGTCGTTCGTGGTGGTCGGCGAGAACCCCGGCAGCAAGTACGACAAGGCGGTGTCCGTCAAGGCGCCGATCCTCGACGAGCACGGGTTCCGGCTGCTGCTCGAGGACGGGCCGGACGCGGCGCGCGAGGTCGCCACGGTCGGTGACGAGGGCACGGCGGAGGCCGCCGGGACGGACTGACGCGCCCGCACCACCGACCCGACCGGCGGGCACCACCGACCACCGCCCGCCGGCGACCGGACCGTCCCGGACTAGCGGGTCCCCGCGCCGTCCCGGACCACCTGCAGCGTCGCCAGCTGCGGGTCGTGGGCGTAGGCGATCCGGGAGCCGGCCGCCCGGGCGGCCAGCAGCGCCGCGATCGCCGCGCCGGTCACCGGCTCGCCGGGCACCAGCACGGGGACGCCCGGCGGGTAGGGCGCCACCACCTCCGCGCTGACCCGGCCGACCGCGTCCTGCAGCGGCACCGACTCGTGGTCGGCGAAGAACGCCGCGCGCGGCGTCAGGACGGCCTCCGGGGGTTCCGCGGCCCACTGGTCCCACGGCGTCGCCCCGGCGCCGTCCGACGGGGTCCTCGGTGACGCGCCGGCCCGGCGCGCCACGTCGCGCAGCGCGGCGACCAGGACGGCCAGCGACCCGGCGTCGTCGGCCAGCCCCACTGCCGGGACGATGCCGTCCCGATCCGCCATCTCGACCGGCAGGCCGCGAGCGAGCAGCTCCCGCTCCACCGCGACACCGGACACCCCGAGCCCGCCGGTGCGCACCACCAGCTTGAGCGGATCGAACCCGCCGGGTCCGAAGTCCTCGGGGCCGGGGACGTCGTAGCCCGCGGCGCGCAGCTCGGCCCGCACCCCGGCCACCTCGCCGGCCAGCCGGCCGAGCAGCTCGTGTCCGGCCGGGTCCGCCAGCAGCGCTCGGGAGGCGTCCGCGGACGCCAGCACCGCCCCGGCCGGGCTGGTGGTGTGACCGGCGTCGAATGCCCGCTCCAGCCGGGCGGCGGACAGCCGGTCCGTGCGCGCCAGCACCAGCGCGGCCTGGCTGAACGCGGGCAGGGTCTTGTGCGCGCTGGTGACCAGGGCGTCGGCGCCGGCCGCCAGGGCGTGCGGCGGGAAGCCCGGACCCCAGCCCAGGTGGGCGCCCCAGGCCTGGTCGACCACCAGCGGGACGCCGGCCCGGTGCGCCACCGCGGCCAGCTCGGCCACCGGCCCGATCGTTCCCAGGTACGACGGTTCGACGGCCACCACGGCCACCGCCTCCGGATGCCGGTCCAGCGCGGCCGCGGCCACCGCCGGATCCACTCCGACCGGCATGCCCCACCGCGGGTCCAGCCGCACCGGGAGCCACACCGGGCGCAGGCCGGCCAGCACCAGGCCGAGCAGGGTCGAGCGGTGCGCCGTTCGGGCCACCAGCACGGTGTCGCCCGGCCGCCCGAGCGCCAGCACCACGGCCTGGTTCGCGTGGGTGGAGCCGCCGACCGACAGCCGCGCCCAGTCCGCACCCCACAGGTCGGCGGCGGCGCTCTCGGCCTCGGCCAGCACGCCCGACGTCAGCTTCACCGTGTCGAGGCCACCGAACAGCGGCACGTCGGCGTCCAGCATCCGGCCCAGGACGGGGGAGAGCCCGCCGGCGCGGCGCTTGTGGCCGGGGATGGTGAACGGGGTGCGGCCGCCGTCGGCGGCCGCCCGCCAGGCCTGCACGAGCGGTGCCGCCTCGATCGGGGTGGCCGGGTCGTGCACCCGGCCATCCTGCCAGGCGGACCCGCGGACCCCACCGGCGCGCCGCCGCCGCTCCGCCGGTGTGCCGCCGCGGGTCCGCCGGTGTGCCGCCGCGGGTCCGCTGGTCGCCGCCGAGGCGGGTCGCGGGTCCGTCGGCGCGCCGCCGCGGGTCACCGGGCGCGCGCGGCCGGCGCCCGGGAGACTGGTGCCGACGCCGGGACGAGGTCGGCGTGCGGGGCCGGACCGGTCGCCGACCGGCTCGGCGCGTGGTTCCGGCACGCCGCCGCACGGCGGCCACCGCACGCGACACCGCCGGGGCGCGGAGGGCAACGGACCGCACGCGGGGAGGGACACCGGTGGGCCTCAAGATCGCCGTCGTCGGGGGCGGCTCGACGTACACGCCCGAGCTCGTCGACGGCGTCGCCCGGCTGCGCCACCTGCTGCCGGTCGACGAACTGGTGCTCGTCGACCCGGCGGCCGACCGCCGCGAGCTGCTGGCGGGCGTCGCGGGCCGCATCCTGCGCCGGCAGGGCCACGGGGCCCGGGTGTGGGCGACCGACGACGTGACGGCGGCCGCGGACGGGGCGGACGCCGTGCTGCTCCAGCTGCGGGTCGGCGGCCAGGCGGCCCGCGCGCGGGACGAGAGCTGGCCGCTGGAGTACGGCTGTCTCGGGCAGGAGACGACCGGCGCCGGCGGGCTGGCCAAGGCGTTGCGGACGGTCCCGGTCGTCCTGGACATCGCCGAACGGGTCCGCCGCGTCGCGCCCCGGGCCTGGATCGTGGACTTCACCAACCCGGTCGGGATCGTGACGCGCGCGCTGCTCGAGCACGGTCACCGCGCGATCGGCCTCTGCAACGTCGCCATCGGGCTGCAGCGGTTCTTCGCCGGCCTGCTCGGCGTGGCGCCGGACCGGGTCGAGCTCGACCACGTCGGGTTGAACCACCTGACGTGGGAGCGCGGCGTCCGGGTCCGGGCGGACGGCGCCACCGACACCGACGTCCTGCCGACGCTGCTCGACCGGCACGGCCCGGCCGTGGCCGAGCACCTGCGGCTGCCGCTGGACCTCGTCCGTGCCGTCGGTGCCGTCCCGTCGTACTACCTGCGCTACTTCTACCGGCACGACGCCGTGGTGGCGGAGCTGACCGGCGCTCCGTCCCGGGCCGACGAGGTCGCCGCCCTGGAGGCCGAGCTGCTGCGGCTGTACGCCGATCCGGCGCTGGACCGCAAGCCGGAGCTGCTCGAACGGCGCGGCGGCGCCTACTACTCCGAGGCGGCCGTCGGTCTGCTGGCCGCGCTGCTCGGCGGCGCCCCCGGCCGGCACGTCGTCGACGTGCGCAACGACGGCGCGCTGCCCTTCCTGCCGGACGACATGGTCGTCGAGGTCCCGGCCGACGTCGGTCCCGACGGTGCCCGGCCGGTCCCGGTCGCACCGCTGGATCCGGCGGCGGCCGGCCTGGTGGCGCACGTCGCCGGGTACGAGCGGCTGGCGCTGGACGCGGCCCTGCGGGGTGGCCGGGACCGGGTCGTCCTCGCGCTGCTGGCGCACCCGCTCGTCGGCCAGTGGGACCTCGCCGGCGACCTGGCCGACCGGCTCCTCGCCGAGAACCGCGATCTGCTGCCGTGGCGCTGACCGGACCGGGACGGGACGCGCCGGCCGCCGAGCCCGGTGTGCTCGTCGCCCTGGACGCGGGCAACTCCAAGACCGACGTCGCCGTCGTGGCCGCGGACGGCGCCGTCCTGGCCCGCACCAGGACCGCGGGCTTCCGGCCGCATGTCGAGCCGGAGCCGCAGGCGCTGGCCGGCCTGCGGGACGGCGTCACGGCTGCGATCCACCGGGCGGGTGGTCCCCGCGTCGCCCTGCTGGCCGCCTACCTGGCCAATGCGGACCTGCCGGAACAGGAGCACCGCTGGGCGGCGGAGATGTCCGGATGGCGGCTGGCCGACCGGGTCGTCGTCGGCAACGACACCCTCGCCCTGCTGCGCTCCGGGCTGGACGGCACGGCCGGCGTCGCCGTGGTGTGCGGGGCGGGCACCAACTGCGTCGGTGTCGGCGCCGACGGGGGACAGGTGCGCTTCCCGGCGCTCGGGCCGCTGACCGGCGACTGGGGCGGGGGACAGGGGCTCGCCGAGGCGGCGCTGTTCCACGCGGTGCGCGGCGAGGACGGGCGCGGCCCGGCCACCGCCCTGAGCGCGGCGGTGGCCGGCCACTTCGGGCTCCCGGACGCCTGCTCGGTGGGCGTCGGGCTGCACGTCGGCCGGATCCCGGCGCGGCGGCTGGGCGAGCTCGCTCCGCTGCTGTTCGCCGTCGCCGCGGCGGGGGACCAGGTCGCCGGCGACGTCGTCGACCGGCAGGCCGACGAGGTGGTGGCCATGGCGCGGGTGGCGCTGCGGCGGACCGGGCTGGACCGCGGACCGTGCCGCGTGGTGCTCGGCGGCGGTGTCCTGGCGGCCCGGCACCCGCGGCTGCTCGACCGCGTCGCCGCCGGGCTGCGGGCGGCGGCGCCGCAGGTCGCGATCACGGTGCCGGAGGTCCCACCGGTGGTGGGGGCGGTGCTGCTCGGCGGCGACCGGCTGCGCGGGGACGGCGGGTGGCCCGGCGAGGCCGCGGGCTTCGCCGCCAGGGTGACGGCCGCCTGGTCAGCGGGCGGAGGTCAGGAGTTGGCCTCGATGTAGGCCTTCGGGTCCTTGTCCGACTCGTCGATGCCCTTGCCCGCCGGGTGCCGGTGGTAGAACTGCAGCCACTGCATGGCCAGTTCGTGGCGCAGCTGCGGCGTCGAGCTCTTGATGAAGTCCGGGAGCGCCTCGCGCTCCTCCTCGTCCAGGTGCTCGCCGTTCTCGGTGCGCGCCTTGCCGACCGCCTCGAACCACTCCGGCGACCCGACCGGGTGCCGGCGGGAGTCCGCGACGGCGTCGCGGATCTCGTTGTGGTCGTCGATGGCGTCCTCGGTCTCGTCCTCCGGGTCACCGGCCCAGCCCTTGCGCAGCAGCGCGGGGTAGAACACCGTCTCCTCGGCGTCGGCGTGCATGTCGAGCCGGACGGCCAGCGGTTCCCAGACCGCCCGCAGCTCGTCCTCGGTCTTGGCGTCGTCGAGGTAGAAGAAGTGCCGGCGGAACCAGTCGTGGTCTTCGTAGATCAGATCGACGATGTCGGCCATGGCCGTCTCCTCCGTCACGGGTGCAGGTGCTCGGGACGCTACCCGGCCGGTGCCGGAGCGCCGCCGCCCGGTGGCGGGGTCGGCGGCGGCGTGGCGCGGCCGCGCAGCTCGACGGTCCCGCCCGGTTCGACGTAGGTGACCCGGTCGCCCAGGCCCCGCCGGCCGACCTCGGCGGTGAACGCGGTCAGCGGCGAGGTGAAGACGGTGTAGTCGTCGTGGTGGATCGGTGTCACCGTGGCCGGGCGTACCAGCTCGAGCAGGTCCGCACCCTGCCGGCCGTCCATGGTCACCATCAGGCCGTGCGACCAGCCGGTGGGCAGGCGAGTGCCGCCCAGGTGGAACAGGCCGTGGTCGATGTGCGGGAAGCGGCGCGGGATGTCGGCGAGCTCGTCGACGAGCAGGGTGTCCCCGGAGATGTACAGCCGGACCTGCGGCGGCCCGTCCGCCGGTCCCAGCTCGACCATGCTGCCCATCACCGGCGGCAGCAACCGGTGCACCGGCAGGGGTGCGTGGCGTCCGGGCAGGGCGGTGATCCTGGCCTGCGTCCGCCCGTGCACGAGCACCGAGTCGGACCAGGTCGCCAACCCCACGGCGTGGGAGAAGTGGCGCTGCCGCAGCCGTCTGGCCGCCTTGTGGGTGGTGACCACTGGCAGGTCGCGGTCCAGGCCGCGGCGGGCCGCCCGGTCCCAGTGGTCGCCGTGCAGGTGGGAGAGCACGATGCCGTCCAGCGGCGGCAGCTCGGCGATCGAGAGTGCGGGCTCGCGCAGGCGTCTCGTCGCCATCCCGAGACCGAGGTAGGCGTACTGCCCCTGGTGCAGGAAGTTCGGGTCGGTGAGCAGCGTCAGGTCGCCGAAGCGGATGAGCACGGTGGCGTTGCCGATGAACTGCAACGACCCGGTCATCCGCTCCGGCGACCCGGACGGTGGTCCGGGCACCGCCGACGGCGTTGCCTGCGCGTGCGACGGTGCCGGACCGGTCATGTCGTCAGGAGCCGGCCTGCTGCTGGACGTTGTCCTTGGCCTGCTGGGCCTGGTCCTTGACGTCGCCCGCCGCGGACTGGCCCTCCTCCTTGACGGTCTGCACAGCGTCGGTGGCGGTCGACTTGACCGACTCCAGCGCCTGCTGCGCGGGCTCCTGCAGGTTCCCGGCCGCCTCCTTGGCGACCGAGCCGACCTGCTCTACCAGGGGTTGCGCCTTCTCCTTGAGCGCCACGGCGGCCTCGGCCTCGCGCCGGGAGGCCGGCAGCAGCGAGGCCACGATCAGCCCCGCGCCGAAGGCGATCAGCCCGGCGGCCATCGGGTTGCCCCGCGTCTGCCGCGAGACCCGCTGCGGCGCCTCGGCGACCGCACCGCGGACGTTCGACACCGCGCCGGACGCGGCGTCCTTGACGTTCGCGACCGCACCGGACGTCGAGTCCGACGCCGAGTCGGTCGCGCCCATGATGTGGCCCTTGACGTTCTCCGCAGATCCCATGATGTGGTCCTTGACGGTCGTGGCGGTGTCCTTGATCCTGTCCCGCTGGCGCCGCGCGATGCTGGCCGGGTTCACCCGGTCCGACAGCTCGTTGACGTCGTCGGACAGCCCGGCCCGCGTCTGCTCGATCTGCGCGCGGATGACGTCCGGGTCGTTGGTGGTCATCGGTTCTCCTCCTCGTGGCCCTTCACGGCGTTCGGGATCTTGCCCAGCGTCTCGGTGGTGCGGTCCAGCCCGCGGACCCGCTTCAGTTCGGCGCGCCCGCGCAGGAACAGCACGAGACCGACGACCGCCCAGAGCAGCGTGACGATCAGCGCGGACCAGGAGTGGCCGATGCCGGTACCGATCCACCACCACAGCCAGATGGACAGGAACAGCAGCACGAAGTACCCGGCGAAGCCGGCGCCGCCGAACATGCCGGCACCCTTGCCCGCGCGCTTGGCGCTCTGCGTCAGCTCGGCCTTGGCCAGCGCCACCTCCTGCCGCATGAGGGTCGACAGGTCGGTGGTGATGCCGCCGATCAACTCACCGAGGGATCGCTGGTCCTCGGCGGGTGGTGTGTCCAGGGGAGAACTCACTGCGACCCCCACGACGACCGGGCGGCGTCGTCCGGCAGGGCGCCCGGGTAGCCGGCAGTGCCCACGCCGGGGGCGGTGGCCGACGAGGGCGCGCCGTAGCCGGCCTGGTAGCCGGTGGCCGGAGCGCCGGCCTGGTAGCCGCCCGCCGGGTACCCGGCCTGGTAGCCGCCCGTCTGGTAACCGCCCGTCTGGTAGCCACCGGTCTGGTAGCCGCCGGTCGGGTAGCCGCCCGCCTGGTAGCCCTGGGCGCCCTGGTAGCCGCTCGACTGGCCCTGGTCGCTGCTGGTGCCCTCCTTGAGGCCGCGTGCCAGCCGGCCCGCGATCACGCCGGCGCCCAGTGCGATCGCCAGGAAGGCGCCCGGCCGGCGCCGCGCGAAGGACCGGACCTCTTCCAGGACGCCCTGGGGGTCCCGGTTCTCCAGCCAGCCGGCGATGTCGCCGATGCGGCCGGCCGCCTGGTGGGCCAGATCCGTGGCGACGCCCGACTCCTGCGAGTTCTGCGCCATGGACCGCAACTGGTCGCTGACCGTCCGCAGCCCTCCCGCCAGCCGCTGCTGCTGGCTCGAGGCCTGGCTGCTCAGTTCCGACTGCGCCTGGCCCACCAGGTTCTTCACCTGGTTGCCCGCCTCCGCGGTCACCTGGCCGACCTGGTCCTTGGCCACCGCGGCGACGTGCTGCGCGCTCTGCGCGGCACCGCCGGCGACGTCCTTGGCCTGGTCCTTGGCGACCTGCGCGGTCGACCCGGCGCTGCTGGACCCGCCGGATCCGCTGCCGGAGGTCACCACCGGCACGGCCGCCGGGTCGCTGAGACCGCCCGGGACGTACCCGGTTCCCACTGCCGGCCGATCCGTGAGGCCTGGCGTGTCGAAGTCGTGACTTCCCGTCATCGCCTTTCCCTTTCCCATTCGTCCTGCCGTCCGGTGACCGGCGGCATGTCCGTCGATGTGACGAGGCGCGGTGCGGGTCCCGGGGGCCACACGTGCCACCGGGCGAGCACACCTGTCCGGGCGACGCCCGTGCACCGGACGCCGTCGCGGACACCGGACCTTCTGCCCGACACGGCCGCAGTACCCGCTGTTTACAGCGTCAAACGCCTGTCCCCACCGGAATCCGACACGGCTGTGGGCGGGATCGGCCCGGGCCGGTGTCGCACCGCAACCGCGCCCGGCCGGTGACGGCTCCCGACGGGTGTCCCGCCCGACCGTTTGCCGGAACCGGGCCCCGGGTAGTTGGCAGGACGCGGCGCCGGTCGAAGAGTGGCATCGCAGCTGTCGTCCGTCCGGGGTGCGTCCCGGACGCGTCTCGGCCGACGCGGATGTGCCCGGGGAGGGCGTCACGGCCACGGTGGTGACCCCGTCCGCTGCACCCGCACGCGTGCGCGATGGCCGGCCATCCGTACGAGGAGGAGCAATGACCGCTGCCACGTCACCACCCGAGCCGGTCGTCGCCGTCATCGGCGCCGGCCCCGCCGGGCTGACCGCGGCACACCAACTCGCCGACGCCGGCCTGCCGGCCGTCGTCCTGGAGGCCGATCCCTGGGTGGGCGGCATCAGCCGCACCGTCGAGCGCGACGGCTGGCGCTTCGACATCGGGGGGCACCGCTTCTTCACGAAGGTGCCGGCGGTCTCGCGCTTCTGGCACCGGGTGCTGCCCGACGGCGACTTCCTGCGCCGGCCACGGATGAGCCGCATCCTCTACGACGGCAAGCTCTACGACTACCCGCTCAAGCCGGCGAAACGCGCTGGGCAACCTCGGCTTCGCCGAGGCCGTGCGCTGTGTCGTCTCGTACCTGGCGGTGCGGGTGCACCCGCCGTGCGACCAGAGCAACTTCGAGGGCTGGGTCGCCGCGCGTTTCGGGTGGCGGCTGTACCGCACGTTCTTCAAGACCTACACCGAGAAGGTGTGGGGCGTCGACGCCCGGGAGATCCAGGCCGACTGGGCGGCGCAGCGGATCAAGAACCTGTCGCTGTTCTCGGCGGTGTGGAACGCGTTCGGCCTGCAGCGCGACAGGACCGCGGTCACCACGCTGATCGACGAGTTCGACTACCCCAAACTCGGTCCCGGGATGATGTGGGACCGGGTGCGGGAGCAGGTCGAGGACGCGGGTGTCGAGGTCCGGGTGAACGCGCCGGTGGTCGGCATCGACCGCGGGCCGGGCGGCGCCGTCGCGGTCCGCACCGGCGGTGCCGTTGGTGCGGGTGGTGCCGGCAGTGCGGGTGGTGGCCGGGGCCAACGGATCCCGGTCACCGACGTGGTGTCCTCCATGCCGCTCGGCGATCTGGTCGCCTGCATGTCGCCGGCGCCGCCGCAGCGGGTGCTCGATGCCGCGGCCGCGCTGCACCACCGCGACATCCTCACCGTCGCCCTGGTGGTGCCGCAGGCCGCCGGGTTCCCGGACAACTGGATCTACGTCCACGACCCGCAGGTGCGGGTCGGGCGGATCCAGAACTTCGGGTCGTGGTCGCCGCACCTGGTCAAGGACGGCCGTACCTGCCTGGGGCTGGAGTACTTCGTCACCGTCGGCGACGACCTGTGGACCTCCCCCGACGACGACCTCGTCGCCCTTGCCCGCCGCGAGCTGGCCGAGCTGGGCCTGGTCGACGCGGGCGCGGTGGAGGCCGGCTACGTGGTGCGGCAGCCCAAGGCATACCCGGTGTACGACGAGCACTACCAGCGCAACGTCGAGATCATCCGGGAGTGGCTGCTGGCCGAGGCGCCGAACGGCACCCGGTCGGCCGGAACGGCATGCACCGCTACAACAACTCCGACCACAGCATGCTCACCGCCATGGTCGTGGTCTCCAACATCGTCGGCGACGCACCGCGGGAGGACCCGTGGGAGGTCAACGTCGAGCAGGACTACCACGAGGAGATCGCGCGGCCGGACGCCGCCGCCGATGCGGCGGCGCCGTCACCGGTGGCGCAGTGGCCGGCGCGACCGCGGACCGCGGCGGCCGGCTCCGGTCGCGCCGCGCCGGTCATCCCCACCACCGCCCGGCCCGTGGTCCGGCGGCCGTCCGTGCGGGACGGGGCCGCGTAGGTCGGGACACACGGCACTCCGGAGCCGCCCGATCCCCGAGGCGGTCGGGCGGCTCTGTGCGCACTGTCGTCGAGTCGTAATGTCGTCGCGCTGTCGTCGCGCTGTCGTCGGAACAGTGGTCGGACCGTCGCCGCGCCGTCGCGGGGACCGCCGCCCGCCGCGCCCGTCCGGTCGGCCTCCGTGTCGCGGTCCCGGACCCGCGGATGACAGGCGCGGGCGGCCCGCTCACCGCGCCGGGAACGCCGTGACCGTCTGCTGCTCGAAGTCCGCGGGGTCCGGCCGTTGCACCGTGCGGGCCGACCCGCGCAGCGCGGCGAGGGTCTGCGCCAGCTCGGTGCACTGGTCGCCGAACGTCCGGTACCCGGGAGCGCTCACCAGCCACACCGTGCCGTCGGCCGCCGCGGACAGCCGGCGCGCCAGCGCCTCGGGATCGGCGGTCCCGTTGCGCTGGGCGTAGTCGACCCAGTCGACCCGCTGCGGGGCGCCGAGCGTCGGGTAGACCACCTGGTGCACCGACGCGGGCAGCAGGCGGCTCACGGCCGGCCCCAGCTGGTCGGGGCAGTAGACGACCAGATCACCAGGCTGCGCCCGCGCCGAGAGCAGCGCCGCCGTCGCACGCGCCTGCGTCCGGTCGGCGGAGAAGGCGACGGGCACGGCAGCCGCGAGCCCCAGGGTCACGGTGAGGGCGGACAGCACCGCGGCGGCGCGCCACCGCAGTCGGGCCACCCCCACCGCGGCCAGCAGCAGGGCGGGCGCCAGTGCCGCCGTCGAGTACCGCGGCGCGAAACCCGAGTGCAGCACCCGGCTCACCGCGAGCCCGATCAGCAGCCCGCCCGCCGCGCCGACCAGCAGCACCGGTGCCGCGCAGGTGCGCCGGCCGAGCAGCCCGTCGAGCCTCCGGCGCAGCCGCGCCACCCGGCCGGACGCCGCTGTCCGGCCGTCCCGCGCGGGCGGCCACAGCGCCAGGACGGCGGCGACGACCAGCAGCACGGCCACCGGCACCGCCGGCCACGCGGGGCTCCCGGCCCACGCCAGGACGGTGTCCGGCACGGTGCCCGGGCCCGGTGGTTCGGCCCACGGCGTGCCGGTGTGCCGGGCCTGGAACAGGAACCCGGGCAGCCACGGCAGGAACAGCACGCCGCCGGCAACCTCGGCGGCCAGCAGGCGCCGGGCGACCGGGCGGTCCGGGCCGCGGACCGCGCGGCAGACCAACCAGCCGGACCACGCGGCCAGCAGGAACAGCGCCCAGTAGTGCGTCAGCGCCAGCAACCCGCACACCACGGACACCCAGACCAGCCTGGCCGGGGAGGGCCGCTCCCGCGCCCGGTCCGCGACCACCACGAGGACCAGCACGAGCAGCAGCAGCAGCGCGTACATCCGGGTCTCGGTGGCGTAGCGCACCGCGAACGGGTTGGCGGCGACCAGCAGCAGCGCGGCGACGCCGGCCCGCCGCCCGCCGGTGCGGCGGCCGGCGAGGTAGGCCAGCGGCAGCGAGGCAAGGCCGGCCACCACCGACAGCGAGCGCACCGCGTCGTCGCCGGTGCCGAACGCCTGGATCCAGACGTGCAGCAGCAGGTAGTACAGCGGCGGGGAGCCGTCCTGGCGCAGCGCGTCGAACAGCTGCGGCACCGGCAGCGCCGAGATGCCGACCGACTGCGCCTCGTCGAGCCACAGCGCCGACGGGCTGTGCAGCCGGAGCAGCACGCCGAGCAGCACCACCAGCCCCAGCCCGGCGACCAGCACCGTCCGCAGGCGCCCGGTCGGTGCCGGGTCGGGCTGCACCCCCGGCGCGGTCGTCCCCGTCCTGCTGGTGACGACACGCCGGCCCGGGGTATAGCTGCTCACGTGGCACCCCACCGGCCGGGCCGCACCGGCCCGCACCGCAGCCCGTCCCGGGCCGGTGCGGCATGCCCGCGCTGACCCGGCTGCCGGCCCGCTACCGGTCGGCGGTGGCCTCGTTCGTGGCCGCGCGGGTCGCGGTGCTGGTCGGGCTCGCGCTGTCGGTCGTCGTGCCCGTGGCGGCCCGCCGGGAGGGCCTCCTCGGCTGGGACGCGGCGTGGTACCTGCGCATCGCCGGACACGGATACCTCTCCCTCCCCGACGAGGGCCGTCGGTTCTTCCCCCTGCTGCCCCTGCTCACCCGGGCGGTCGGGCCGCTGACCGGCGGGCAGCTGGGCATCGCGCTGCTGCTCGTCGGCAACGTCGCCGCCCTGGCCTACGCGGTCCTGGCCGTGCGGCTGACCCGGACGGTCGCCGGAGACGAGGTCGCTTCCCGGGTTCCCTGGTTGCTCGCGTTCACCCCTGCGTCCTTCGTGCTCGTCTTGGGGACGCGGAGGGCCTGCAGGGCGTGTTCGTCTGTGTGGTGCTGCTCGCGCTGCGCGCGGACCGGCCGGGCTGGGCCGTGCCGGCGGGGTTCCTGGCCGGCGCGCTGCGACCGACCGGGGTGGCGCTGGCCGTGCCGGCGGCCGTGGAGTTGGCGCAGCGCTGGCGACGGTGGACCCCGGCGGAGCGGCTGGCCGGCGCGGCCGCGGTGGCCGCGCCGCCCGCCGGCACGGCGGCCTTCCTGTGGTGGGCCGGGCACGCCTTCGGGGACGCGCTGGCGCCCCTGCGCGCGCAGACCCGACCCGGCCTGCGCGGCGGCGTCGCCCACGACCCGTTCACCACGGTGGTGCAGGCGGTCCGCGGGTTGCTGTCCGGGTCGCCGGCCGATGCCACCCTGCTGCTGCACCTGCCGTGGATCGCCGTCGCGGTGCTGCTGCTCGTCGCCGGACGCCGCCGGCTGCCGGCCTCGTTCACGGCGTTCGCCGGCACGATGGTCGCGGTCGGCCTCACCGCGCCCGGGTTCGCGTCGTTCGAGCGGTACGCGGCGGCCGGCCTGCCGCTGCTCGTCACGGCCGCCGCCCTGCTCGACACCCCCCGCCGGCGGCGGGTCGCCGCCGTGCTGGGAGCGGCCTGCCTGGTCGGCTACTCGCTGGTCGCCTTCCTGCACTGGTACGTGCCCTGACCCGGTCGGCGCCGGTCGCGGGCGCGGTCCCGGGCCGCGGGCCGGCATGGCCCGGCCGCCGAGCGGGTACCGGCGCAGGCGTCAGCACCTGCAGCACGGACGCGAGGAAGGGATCCCTAGATGCCCGCCGACAAGCACCCCACCCAGGCCGTCACCCCCGGCGCCGCCAGCGAGCAGCTCGGACCCGAACCGGACGCCGAGATGGTGGACCCGGGGCGCGCCGCCGAGGGCCAGTTCCCGCCGTTGCTCGACGAGCGCACCGAGGTCGAGAACCAGGAGGACGACCCGCAGGGTCGCTGAGCGGTCACGGCGCCCGGTGCCGGCCGGGCGCCGCCCGCGGCCCGGGCGGCTGGTCGTCGTGCAGGACGCGGGCGACGGAGGCGAAGGTACGCAGCTGCGCGTCGTCCCAGACGGCCGCGGGAAGCGGGTCGGCCCACAGCGCCCGCAGCAGGTCCGCGTCCAGCAGCGGCTCGTCGGACGCCGCCAGGACGATGTTGCCGCGCCGCCGGCCCTTGAGCATCGGCGTGTCCGCGGTGGCCATGACGTGCGGGAACGCCGCCGCGACGGTCGCCGCCTCGGCGCGAGCGGTGGCCAGGTCGGGCCCGTCGGCGCAGTTGAGCAGGTAGACGCCGCCGGGACGCAGGGCCCGGCGCACCGCGGCGGTGAACTCGGCGGTGATCATCCGCCAGGGCGTCACCGCCTGCGAGAAGACGTCCCGGACGATCACGTTCGCGGATGCCGGCGGCAGTGCCTCGAGCTCGGTCCTGGCGTCGCCGATCCGGATCCGCAGCACCGGCGCCCGGGGCAGGTCGAACCACTGGCGGGTGAGCGCGGCCAGGGTGGCGTCGATCTCGACCGCCAGGTGGCGCGACCGCGGGCGGCTGACCACCAGGTGCCGGGCCAGGGAGCAGCCCGCGGCACCCAGGTGCACGGTCAGGAACGCGGCGTCCTCGGGCTGCCGGTGCTCGATCACCGCGGCCATCCACCGCAGGTACTCGAACTCCAGCCACCCCGGGTCGTCCAGGTCGGCGTGCGAGGACTCCATGTCGTCGATCACCAGCATGTAGCCGCGCGGCCGGTCGCGGTCCCGGATCAGCTCCGCCGTGCCCGTGTCGATCGGGTACCGGCCCGGTGCGGGACCTGCGGGACCGTCCGACGTCGTGGGCCGTGGACGCCTCTGCACCCCCTGATCATGCCGCCCCCGTCGCCGGGGGCGCGGTGCGGGCGCGGCGGGAGCGGGGCGTCGGCGCGGGTCCGGGGCGCTGTCGGACCCCCGTGATACCAAGATCGGGCGGCCCGATCGTGGCCGCGCGGTCACGGCGGGCAGGGGAGGTACACGGGTGCGTCAGCGTCCTGAGCCGCTCCTGGCCCTGTTCCCGGACCCGGTCACCGACCAGGAGCAGCCGGAACAGCCGGAGCAGCCGCAGCTCCCGGTGGCCGACGACGCCGGCCCGGTCGTCGCCGTGCCGACCGTGCCGACCGTGCCGACCGTGCCGACCGTGCCGAGCCGGGCCGTCGATCCGCCGGAGCCGGCCGGCGGTGCCGCGCCCGACGGGGCAGCACCGGACGGGGCCGCCGGGCCGGGTCGGCGCGGGACGGGACCGGGTCGCCGGTCGCGCCGGGACGCGACGCCGGCGGACGCACCCCGGTCGACGGGTCCCGGCGGCAGGTCCGGCGGCACCGTGCGGGCGACCCGCCGGGACAGGCCCGACACTCCGGCGTTGCCCCTGCCGGCGGAGCCCCTGCCGGCCGAGCCGCCGGCGCCGGCCGCCGCCCCGGCCGGCTCCGTGCACTTCCTGCACACCGCGGACTGGCAACTCGGGATGACCCGGTACTACCTCGACGGGGACGCGCAGCCGCGCTACACCGCCGCCCGGCTCCAGGCGGTCGAGCGCATCGGGACGCTCGCCGCGACCACCGGCGCCGAGTTCGTGCTGGTCTGCGGGGACGTCTTCGAGTCCAATGCGGTGGCGCCGCGCGTGGTCGGCCGCGCGCTCGAGGTGCTGGCCGGTGTGCCGGTCCCGGTGTACCTTCTGCCCGGCAACCACGACCCGCTGGACGCGGGCGCGGTGTACACCTCGCGGGCGTTCCGGTCGGCCGTCCCGGCGCACGTCACGGTGCTCGACCGTCCCGGGGTGCACGTGGTGCGGCCCGGGGTGGAGATCGTCGCCGCGCCATGGTTCGGCAAGCACCCGCGCACCGACCTGGTGGCGCAGGCGCTGGCGGAGCTGCCGCCGCCGGGGGACACCGCGGTGCTCCGTGTGGTGGCCGGGCACGGCGGTGTCGACGTGCTGGCCGGCGAGCGGCGGGATCCCGGCCAAATCGTGCTGGCGGTGCTGGAGCGTGCGCTCGCCGCCGGCCAGGTGCACTACGTGGCCCTGGGCGACCGGCACTCCGTGACGTCCGTCGGCCGGTCCGGGGCGGTCTGGTACTCGGGGACGCAGGAGGTCACCGACGTCGACGAGCAGGACCCGGGGCAGGTGCTGTCCGTCCGGCTGTCCGCCGACGGCGCGCAGGTCGAGGGGCACCGCGTCGGCTCGTGGACGTTCCGCGAGCTCGACCGCACCGTCGACCGCGACGCCGACCTGGACCTGCTCGACGCGGCGCTGGCCGACCTGCCCGCCAAGGACCGCACCGTGGTCTGGCTCGCCCTGACCGGCACGCTCGGCCCGGCCGGGCGGGCGCGGCTGGACGACCTGGTCGAGCAGCACGCGGAGCTGTTCGCCGCCGTCCGCATCCGCGAGTCGCGCAGCGACCTGGCGGTGCTGGTCGACCCCGGCGACCTCGGCGGCCTGGCGGTGGACGGCTACCTCCGCGGCGCCGTCGAGGAGCTGGCGGCCATCTCCGCCGACCCGGGACCCGAGGCCGACGTCGCGGGAGCGGCGCTGGCCCTGCTGCACCGCCTGGCCGGAGCGTCGCGGTGAAGCTGCACCGGCTGTCCGTCGACCGGTTCCGCGGTGTGCGGCACCGCGAGCTGGTGTTCCCCGACGCCGGCGTCGTCGTCATCGAGGGAGCCAACGAGGCGGGCAAGAGCTCGCTGGTCGAGGCGTTGGACCTGCTGCTGGAGGAGAAGGACAGCGCCACCAAGGCGCGGGTCCGGGCGGTGCAGCCGGTCGGCGAGGACGTGGGCACGACGGTCGAGGCCGAGCTCTCGGTGGGTCCGTACCGGTTCACCTACCGCAAGACCTGGAACCGGGGTGCGGGGACGACGCTCTCGCTGCACGCCCCGCGGCCCGAGCAGCTCACCGGGTCGAGGGCGCACGACCGGGTCGAGCAGCTGCTGGACGAGCACCTGGACCGCTTGCTGTGGAAGGCCCTGCGGGTGCTGCAGGGCGTCCCGCTGGAACAGAGCGGACTCGGGGACAGCGGCAGCCTCAGCGTCGCGCTGGACCGCGCGGCCGGGACCGCGGCCGAGGCAGGTCAGGACCTGCTCGGCGCCGTCGAGGCCGAGTACCTCCGCTGGCACACGCCGACCGGCCGGCCGACGGGGCCGTACCGGCAGGCGATCGAGCGGCACACCGCGGCACGGTCCGCCACCGAGGACGCGCGTACCGCCCTCGCCGAGCTGGCCGCGGCGGTGGACCTGCACGAGCTGCTCACCGGTCAGCTGGCCCAGGCGGTCGAGGTCGCCGGTGCGGCCGCGGCCGCGCTGCTCGCCGCGGAGCGAGCGGTGGCCGGCCTCGCGGCGGTGGAGGACGAGCGGGCGGTCACCGCCGAGGTGGCGCAGCGGGCGGGGCACCAGCTCCGGCAGGCCCGCGCCGACCAGCAGGTCCGGACCGGCCTGCACCGTCGGATCGACCGGCTGGCCGCCGAGATGGAGCGGCTGCAGGCCTCGGTGGAGCCGGCGACCGGCGCGCTGACCGAGCAGGACGGCGTCGTGGCCGGACGCGAGTCGGCGGAACGCACGACCTCCGCGGCGGTCGACCGGGCGGCCGCCCACGCGGTCGCCGCCCGCGACGACCTCGAGGTGGTCCTCCTGCTCGATCGGCACGCCGTCCTCGCCGAGCGGGTCGCCGCGGCCCGCACCGACATCCTGGAGCTCGCCGCGGCCCGCCGGGCGCTGGCCGGGCACCGGGTCGACCGGGAGGCCGTCCGGCGACTGGAGAAGGTCGCCCACGCCCGGGACGTCGCGCTCGCCCGGTGCGAGGCGGTGGCCGGTCACCTCGTCGTGCGCCCGCTGGCCGGGACGCCGGTACTGGTCGGCGGGCGGCCGGCCCCGCCGGCGGATCCGCCGCAACCCGTGGCGCTGACCGGCCCGGTCGAGATCGAGGTGCCCGGCGTCGTGCAGGTCACCGTCCTGCCCGGGCAGGACGCCGTCGCCCGCGGCGAGGAGGCGGCTGCGGCATCGACCCTGCTCGACCGGCTGTCGGCCGACCTCGGGGTCACCGGGGTCGAGGACGCCCGCCGCCGGTTGGCGGAGCGGGAACGCGACGAGGCCGCGGTGGTGCAGGCCGAGCACCGGCTCACCGGCCGGCTCGCCGGGGACACGCTCGGCGCGCTCGAGGCCGAGCTGGCGGACCTGCAGCTGCAGCGGGACCGGCTGCTCGGCGGACGCGGCGAGCAGCCGCTGCCCGACGACGCCCGGCACGCCCGAGCCCGGCGCAAGCAGGCCGAGGCAGCCGAGACGGCGGCCCGGGCGGACCACCGCGCGGCCGTCGACGGTCTGGCCGCTGCCCGGGCCACCGCGGCGGAACTGCGGGTCGAGCTGGCCACCACCACGGCGCGGCTCGCGGCGGCCGGTGCGGAGTCCGCGGTGGCCGAGGTCGAGCTGCGCGACGCCCGGTCCGTCGCCTCCGACGACGCGCTGGTCGAGGCGGTCGCGCTGGCCGACCGTGCCTGGCAGCTGGCCGACGCCGCTGCCCAGGAGGCCGACAAGCGCTGGCGTGAGGCCGATCCGGAGGGCGTGCGGGCCGCACGCCGCAGTGCCGGGTCCCGCCGGGACGCGGCCGAGCGGGCCAGGACCGACCTCGTCGAGCAGCTGCGGGACCTGTCGGCGCGGCTGGCCGTGATGGGCGAGCAGGGTCGGCAGGACCTGCTCGACGCGGCGCTGTCCGCGGAGCAGGCGGCGGCCGACGAGCTGGCGTCCGTCCGGGGTCGGGCCCGCGCCGCCGACCTGCTGTGGCGGACGGTGCAGGCGCACCGGGCGACCGCCAGGGCCGGGTACGTGGACCCCTTCCGGCGCCGGCTGGTGGCCCTGGCCGAGGTGTTGCACGGGCCGGGCGTCGACCTCGAGGTGGACGCCGACCTGCGCGTGGTGTCGCGCACCTGGCGCGGGTCGACCGTGCCGTTCGCGGCGCTGTCCACCGGCGCCCAGGAGCAGCTGGGGTTGCTCGTGCGGCTGACGGCGGCCCAGCTGCTCGGCGCGGGGGACGGGGACGGCGGCGTGCCGGTGATCCTCGACGACGCCCTGGGGCACACCGACGCGGTGCGGTTGGCCGCGATGGGCCGGGTGCTCGCCGAGGCCGCACCGGACATCCAGGTCGTGCTGCTGACCTGCACACCCGAGCGGTACACCGCGATCGCCGGAGCGACGGTGCTGCGACTCGACGGCGATCCCGCGGTGGCGGTTCCGGCGACCGCGGTGGCCGAGCCGACGACCGGGGCGGGGACGACGGCGGCACCCGTCCCGGCGACACCTGCGGCAGCAGCGCGTTCGACGCGGGTGCCACGTGCCGCCGCAGCGCCCGCCGCGGCGCCGACGTCCGGCGACATCGGCGGCGCCCGCGTGGCGGGCACGACCGGAGGACCCGGCGGTGGCGCCGGTGGGCCTGGCGACGCGACCGACCTCGGGAGCCACGCCGGCTGCGGCGACGTCCGCGAGCCCGGCCGCTCCGGCGACGGCCGCTCCGGCGACGGCCGCTCCCGCCGGGCCGGCGGCGCAGGCGACGGGACCGGCGCGGACCGCAGGGGCGGGGCGGTTCCGGTCTCGGGCGTCGGCGAGCTCGACGGGATGGACCAGCTGGGCCCGGAGGCGGGCGATGCAACGACGTGGCAGCCCGACGCGCTGGGCGGTGAGGTGGCGGCACCGATCCGGCCGGCGACGAACCCTGCCGAGCGCCCCGCGCCGGGAGTGGCGATTCAGGACCCGCGGGTGGCGCGGGTGCTGGCGGTACTGCGATCCGGCGGCCCGCTCACCCGCGCCGAAGTGCTCGCGCGGACCGGGTTGGACGAGCAGGACTGGACCGCCGTCCGCCGGGACCTGCTCGACTCAGGCCTGGTCCGGGTGACGGGTGCCCGTCGGGGGGTGCGCTACTCCGCCTGAGCGGATCGGGCGCCGGCGAGCGGTGTCACCGGTGCCGTCGGGGGGCGCTCGTCCGCCTGAGCGGGAGTCGGGCGCCGGCGAGCGGTGTCACCGGTGCCGTCGGGGGGCGCTCGTCCGCCTGGGGAGTCGGGCGCCGGCGGCAATTGTCACGGTGCCCGTAGGTGTGGCGCTGCTCCGCGTGAGAGGTGGGCCGGCGACGGGCTGCCCCGTGCCCGGTGCCCCGTGCCCCGTGCCCGTGCGGGCGAGGGCTCACTGCAGGTAGCGCTCGACCTCCTCGACGGGCCGCTGCTCGGCGTCCTCCGGATCCTGGCCGAACTCCCGCTTGGCGCGTCGCTGGCGCAGCAGGTCCCACGCCTGGTCGAGGGTCTGCTCCAGCGCGGTGAGCTGCGACTGCTCGTCGGCGGAGTCGACCTCGCCCGACCGGAACTGCTCGCGGAGCCGGTGCTCCTGCTCGACCAGTTCGTTGATGTGCTGGAGGATGTCGCGCTCCGACGTCATGTCCGCTCCCTTGCCCGGCCGCTGCCTGCGACCCTGCCACCGCCCGCGTTCCCTGCCTCGGGCGATCCTGCCACCGCCCGCGCGATCACTGGATGCCCTGCTCGAGGACCTCGGTGACCAGCGACAGCGCGACCGGGTCGCCGTGCTGGGTGACCGGTCCCACCGGCGGACGGCCCCACAGCCACGCGTCCAGGTCCCGGGCGGTCGCCTCGATCGTGAACGCCGGTTCTGCCGCCCCGGCCAGCGGGTCGACGTGCAGCAGCGGCTCGTCCCAGCTCCTGCCGGTGGACGGGCTCGTCCCCGACCAGCGTCCCGGGGTGATGTCCCAGGCGTGCCCGGTGTCGGTGGTGCGCACCCGGCCGGTCATCTCGCTGGTGGACACCGTGGCCCACGTCGGGGCGTACGAGAAGAAGGCCATCAAGGCCTCGTCGACGCCGTCGTCGGCCAGGTCGGCGTCCACCGGGCCGACCCGGCCGACGGTGGCTCCCGCGTCCAGCCGGTGGATCAACGCCTCGTGCGACATCCGGCGCCGCACGAAGCCCGCCGACCGATCCTGGTCCCACCACGTCCACACCGGCGTCTCCGGCGGCGTCCCGACCAGTGCGCGCTGCAGGTCCGCCGCGGCTCGCTCGGCCAGCCGCAGCAGGTCCCGGTAGTCGTCCGGGCGGTCCGGCCTGGCCGCCTCGGCGGCGTCCGGCTCGGTCAGCCGGTCCCGCACGACGGTGCCCCAGAACAGCTGCACCTCGGCCAGGTGCCACACCAGGTCGGCGGCGGTCCAGTCCGGGCAGGTGGGCACCCGCGCTCCCGGGTCGGCGTCGCGGAGCAGCTCGCGGAAGCGGCCGCTGTCCCGGGCGAGGTGCTCGAGGTGGTCCACGGTGTTCACCATGGCCGGACCCTACGGTCGGGCACCGACAGCCGTCCGTCGTCGACGCGGGCCGGTCGGCGCCGGATGCAGGTGCAGCGTCGGAGCGCGACGGCAGGTGGATCGGGACGGTGCCGAGCCGCCGGCCGCTGCCGCGTGTGCGCCCGGACCGGCGCCTGCCGTCGCACCTCACGTCACACCTCCGTCTTGGACGTCGCCTCGTAGTTGCGTTCTGTCAGCTGCGAGTGCAGGTAGTCGTCGTCCAACAGCTTCAACAGCTGCCACCGGTGCTGCGGCGAGGCGTCGTACTGCAGGCGGGGTTCCGCTCCACTCCGGTCGAGAGGCACGTCGATGTGGGGGTTGTCGGCCAGGAAAGTCAGCAGGCGGGGCATGGTGATGGAGTCCGCGTACTGCGGGCTGTCGAGCTTGTCCTGCACGGCGGCGAGCTTGTGCATCATCCGGGGGTCGGCGAGACACGTCTCCCGGAGCTGCTCGACGCCGACCACCTCGAGCCGGCCGAGGGTGCGGTCGAAGGTCTGCGCTGCCTGCTCCGCCAGACCCGGCAGGGCGCCGAACAGCGACTCGTACGCCCGGGCCGACTGCAGCACGACCCAGTCACCGACGACGACGACCCGCAGCGCCCGGTCGATGACCAGGGGCTCGGCCATGGAGTCCCAGCGCTCACCCGACCACACACCGAAGACGCGCTTCCGCTGCAACGCCTTGTCCTGCGAGAAGCCCTGGTACATCCGCGCCACGATCTCGCCACGGTGGTCGACGAGCACGAACACCAGCACGTTCTGCCGCCCGAAGCGCTGCCCCCGGCCGTACTGCAGCCGACCCTGCGTCGTCACGGCGGCGTCGAGTGCCGCCAGCGGCCCGTCCGCGAGCGGGGTGTACAGCCACTGGTGCGGCGCCGGGTGGAAGTCCGGGTGGTGCCGGCGCAGCTCGGCCTCGGCGGCCTCGGCCGCACCGCCGGCGCACACCGCACGCAGCTCGGCCGCCAGCTCCGCGCCGAGCGGCAGGTCGTACACCAGGGGCGAGGCGGACCGGTGGTCCGCCACGGCGAGCAGCTGCACGTCGAACCGGTCGGGATCGACGACGGCGCCGAGCAGCTCGCGGACGGCGGAGGCCACGGCACCGTCCTGGTGGCGCGCGGGGTCGCCGGCCGGCTCGTCGACGGGCAGAGGGCGGGCGGCGGTCATGGACTGTTCCCTTCCGGCGGACCGAGGTCGACGAAGACGTACCCGCCCAGGTGCACCAGGCGGATCTGCTGGTCCGCGGCCAGGTGCCAGGAGCGGCTCAGCACCACGGCGACATCCCGTTCGCGGCGGGACACGTCGAACACGCGGTACCCGAGCAGGGCGAAGAGCGGGTTGGCGTAGTACAGGTCGCTCTGCAGGTACAGCACGGCGATCAGCACCAGGTACACCAGCAGTGCCCACCTAGTGCTCGGCGGCGCGGCGGCGGTGACGAAGAACGGGACCACGTAGGAGGCGAAGAACTTGAGGGCCTCGCCCTCGCGCGGGGACGCCTCGTGGACCCGGGTGGTGACGGCGTTGCGCCGGGGCAGCGCCCACCGCAGGAAGACGGCCGTCGCGGCGATGCCGGCCACGCAGACGGCGGCGAAGAGCCAGCGCAGGGCCTGGACACCGAACAGGTCCAGCACGGCGAGCAGCAGCAGCAGCGGCGAGTAGGCGGCGGCGAGGAACAGCAGCCGCACCGGCAGCGCCGGGCGGAAGGCGGCCCGAGCCGCGGCGGCCCTCACCGCGGCGGATCCTGCGTCGGCGTCCTCACCCAGCGGACGCTACGCAGCACCCCCGACAGTCCCGGGTCGGCGTCCCGGGGCCGGCGGCTCCGCCGCGAGCCGGCAGTGCCTCGCGTCCCGCGACGGCGCGCCGGAGGCCTTGCCGGGAGCCGGTGGTGCCTGCGGCGTCCCCGGAACCCACCGGCCGCCGGCCGGAGCCGGCGGTGTCCGCTCCGGGAGGACCAGGCGGTGGCAGTGCCACGAGGACCAGGTGGTGGTCCTGCCGGGAGGACCACCGGTGGCCGTGCCGGAACGCTCCCGCCGCCCGCGGGCAGGCGCCCGCCGACCGGACGACCCGCTGTTCCCGCTGTCCCCACCGTCCCCACTGCACCGGCAGCACCGGGGCAGCGTGGGGCGCCGGATGCGGCGCGCGCGGGGAGTGCCCCCGCGAAACGCACCGGAGGGAGGCGGGAACACCGCGGCCGCCCCCGCGGTTGCTGGCCGGCATGACGACCATCGGATTCATCGGCAGCGGACACATCGGCTCGAGCCTGGCCCGGCTCGCCGTCGCATCGGGCCACGACGTGGTGCTCTCCAACTCCAGGGGCCCGGAGACCCTCGCCGACCTCGTCGCGGACGTGGGTCCGCAGGCCCGGGCGGCGGACGCCGCCGGCGCCGCCGCGGCCGCCGACCTGGCGGTGGTGACCATCCCGCTCGCGGCCTACCGGCAGGTGCCGGTCGAGCCGCTGGCGAGCATGATCGTGATCGACACGGACAACTACTACCCGCAGCGCGACGGCGTGATCCCCGAGCTCGAGGACGAGAGCACGACGACGGCCGAGCTGCTGCAGGCGCACCTGCCCACCTCGCGCGTCGTCAAGGCCTTCAACCACATCGGGTCGGAGGAGCTGCTGACGCAGGGCCGGCCGTCCGGGACGCCCGGGCGCCGGGCGCTGGCCATCGCCGGCGACGACCCCGACGCCAAGGCCGCCGTGGCCGCGCTGATCGACCGCTGGGGCTTCGACGTCGTCGACGCCGGGCCGCTCGCCGAGGGATGGCGCTTCCAGCGCGACACCCCGGCGTACGGACCCCCACTGGACCGGGACGGGATGGTCGCCGCGCTCGCGGCCGCCCGCCGGTACGCCGACACCGACTGACCGACCGCGGACCGGGGGAGGCGGCCGCCGCCGCCCGGGACCGGCAGCACCGCCGGACGGCGGTGATCCCGGGGGCGGGACGAGGGCCGCGGGGTGATCCGCTGCAGAGGCGGGAGCCGCGGGGTGATCCGGGCGGCGCGGCGGAGAGCCGCAGGGTGAGCCGGGCGGCACTGCGGGGCCAGGGCCTCGCCGTCGGCAGGGCACGCTGCGGCGACACCCCACCGGCCCGCCTCGCCGCGGCCCGCCACCACCCCGGCGACGGCCGGTGGCCGGTGCGGCAGCAGACTGGCCGCGCCGGCGGCCGCCGGTGGGGACAGCGGAGGAGCACCGGCAGTGGACGACGACGCCGCGGGACGCATCGACGGCATCCGCATCTGGGACGGGCGCGCCGAGCTCGGTGTCGGGTCGCTGGCGTGGGCCGCGGGCCGGCTGACGGCCGTCGGCCCGCCCGCCGGCCCGGCCGCCGGTGACGGCGCCGGGAGTGCCGGGCCGGCAGCCGGCGCCGACGAGCTGTGCGTGCTCCCCGGGCTGGTCGACACCCACGTCCACCTCGGTGGTTTCGCCGGACGCAAGGGCGACCCGGCCGGGCGAGACGGCTACACCTGGCCCCTGGTCACGACGGTGCAGGAACAGACCCTGCACGTCGTGGCGAACGCCCAGCGGGCGATGCGCAGCGGCGTCACCACGCTGCGGGACCTGGCCGCGGACGAGCAGCAGGCGGCAGCCCGCCGGGTGTTCGAGGCCGAGGTGCTGCCCGGTCCGCGGCTGCAGGTGTCCGGTCCGGTCGGGATGACGGCCGGCCACCTCGACCTGTTCACCCCGCCGGCGGTCCGGGACCGGCCGGCCACCGCCGACGGTCCCGACGCCTGCCGCGCCCTGGTCCGGCGCTGGGCCAGGGCCGGGATGACCGGCATCAAGATCTTCACCAGCGGCGGCGTGCTGTCCATCGGCGACCGGGTCGGCTGGCGCAACCACACCCGTGCGGAGATCGCCGCCACCATCGACGAGGCGCACGCCCTCGGCATGCTGGTCGCCTGCCACACCCACACCGCCGAGGGCATCGACCTGGCGCTGGAGGAAGGGGCCGACTCGATCGAGCACGGCTCGGCGATGACCGCCGCGCAGGCCGAGGTGCTCGCCGAACGCCGGATCCCGGTCGGGCCGACGCTGCTGATCAACGAGGTGATCGCGGAACGCTCGGCCACCGGCAACGCGGAGGCCAGGGACGCCGCCGTGGAGGTGGTCGCGGCCCGGGACCGGGTGTTCCCGCTCGCGGCGGCCGCGGGCGTGCGGTTCGTGCTGGGCACCGACGCCAGCGGCTACTTCGTCGAGTTCGGGCAGCAGTGGGACGAGCTGCGCCGGATGACGGCCGTCCTGGGCTGGGACGCCGAGCGCGCCCTGCAGGCCGGCACCTCGGATGCGGCCGCGTCGTTGGGCCTCGGCGAGCTGGTGGGCCGGCTGGCCCCCGGGATGGCGGCGGACCTGGTGGTGCTGCGCGGCACCCCGTGGCGGGACCCGGCCCACCTGGCGGCGGACCGGGTCGTCGCGGTGGTCAGCCGAGGTCGGCTGGTGGCGGGTTCGCTGCCGGCAGCGCCCGCCGGAACTCGCTGACCAGCGCCACCGCCCGGTCGGTCAACCGGTCGAGCAGGCGGCGGCCCAGCTCGGCCGTCGCGGGGGTCGGGTCGCCGAACACGCCGGAGCGCGACAACCGGTGCAGCGGTTCCGACAGCTCCGGGAACGTCGCGGGGAAGTCCGGGTACTCGGCGACCGCCCGCTCCATCCGGACGTGCTCGGGCTCCAGCGCCAGCACCACCGACGTCTCGAACTCGTCCGCGTGCATCAGGCCCCAGCCGGCCGGCGCGGTCGTGCACAGCTCGGCCGCGATCTCCGCGAGCCCCGGGTAGTTGACGACGAGCACCGGTCGTGACGTCTCGGCGCGCACCTGCTGCGCCGCCAGCTCGAGGGGTGCGCGGTTGCCGAAGTCGCCGTTGACCACCACCACCCCGCGGGCGCCCTGGCGCACCAGTGCCCGGCAGATGTCCGCGGCGACGGCCCGGACCGTCTCGAAGGACAGCGACACGGTGCCGGGGAAGCCGTCGTTGCCCACCGTGTGCCCGTAGGTCACGGCCGGCAGCAGCCACCCGTCGACCTGCTCGGCGATCCGTCCGGCGAGCCCGGCGGCCATGACCGTGTCGGTGGCCAGCGGCAGGTGCGGACCGTGCTGCTCGTGGGCGCCGAACGGCAGGATCGGCAGCGCGCCGCGGCCCAGCGCCCGGGCGGCGTCGGGCCAGGCGGCCGAGTGCGGGTGGCTCACCGGGTGACGACGGCGGCCGCCAGCCCCGCCAGGTGGGCCAGCCTGGCCACCTCGGAGTTGCGCATGACCGGGCCACCGGGACGGCCGACGAGGACGGCGACGTCCGGCGAGCCGATCGGCGCGACCGCCATCTCGGTGCCGATCGTCTTCCAGTCCTCCGGCACCCAGGCGGCCTCCGGGTCCAGGCCGGCGGCCTGCTCGACCGGTGCCCAGCCCGGCTCCACCCCGTCCAGCGTCGGGGCGCCCCCGCCGCCGGCCAGGACCTCGACGGCGCCGTCCGGGCCGACCCGCACGACCAGCGACCAGCCCGCCCGCAGCACCTTGGGCAGCATCCGGGCCAGGGTCTGCAGCGCGTGGTCGGGATCGGCGGCCAGCGCCTCGACCAGCTCCCACTCGTGGTGCCGGTCGGCCACCCCGGGGTCGGGCCGGACCGACTCCACCCGCACGCCGGGTACCGTCTCGGCGGCCGTGATCAGCACGTCCGGCTGCCGGCCGCTCGGCAGGTCCACGACGATGTCGTCGACCGCCTGGTCGGCGGACCGCTCGACGATGTCCATCGCCAGGATGTCGCCCTCGACCCGTCCCAGCGCGCTGGCCACCGCCCCGAGGGTGCCGGGCCGATCCGGCAGCACCACCCGCAACACGTACGACACCGATCTCTCCTGCCTGTGCGGCCCCTCCACATCACCGACGGACCTCTGGCGGCGTGGTGCGGAACCTACCGGGTTCCCGGGACACCACCAGTGTGGTGACGGACAGTTTCCGGCAGGTCACCGACGTGCGTCCGGCAGGTGCCACCGGCGTGTTCGCCACAGTGCCCACGGGGTTCTCCAGGTCGATGCTGCCCCCGTCGGGCACGCCGGGTCACCGGTGCCGCGGCACTTGGCGGACGTGCTGCGCCGACGGCTGAAAATCGTTGCGACGGGGCGCCGGCCTTCCGTACATTCGTTGGTACACGGGAGAGGAGGTGGTCCGACGTTGAATACTTTTCGGACTCGTGAGGTGACTGGCCGCTAGGCCGTCGTTCACCGCGCCGGGCTGTTCGCCCGTCCCTTCGGACGGCGGTCTGGCTAGCACCGGACAGTCACCCGACCCCCGGGCGCCGATCTTGTCCAGTCGGCCCGTCCCCCGCACCGTGCGGGGAGCGGAAGTGCCCGGGGGTTGTCCGTACCCCCAGGACGTCCAGCCCCCAGGACCGCTGGCACGCCGCCGTGCACCGGGTCCCGGCCGCGGCCGTAGGCTCGGCCGCACCATGGGCACCCGGTCGTCGAGCGCATTCCGCAGCCGCAGGCGTCGAGAGGTCGCCGCGGCGGAAGCGGTCCGCCGGCCGGCGCGCGTCGGGCGCCATCCCCGGCCGGGAGGCCCGCGGCCGGTCCGCCGAGGCGCCGGGTGGTCGAGGTGAGCCGGGCCGGCGGGCTGCTGGTTGCCGGGACGTCGTCGGACGCCGGGAAATCGCTCTTTACCACCGGGATCTGCCGCTACCTGTCGCGACAGGGCCTGCGCGTGGCGCCGTTCAAGGCGCAGAACATGTCGAACAACTCGATGGTCTGCGCGGACGGCGCCGAGATCGGCCGGGCCCAGTACCTGCAGGCACGGGCAGCGGGCGCCGTCCCCGAGTCCGCGATGAACCCCGTGCTGCTCAAGCCCGGCTCGGACCGGCGGTCCCACGTCGTCGTCCGCGGGCGACCCGCCGGCGTGCTGCAGGCGGGTGAGTGGGCCACCGGCCGGCGTCACCTGGCCGAGGCGGCGTTCGCGGCCTACGAGGAACTGGCCGCCCGGTTCGACGTGGTGGTCTGCGAGGGAGCGGGATCCCCGGCCGAGATCAACCTGCGACCCGGTGACTACGTGAACATGGGCCTGGCGCGACGCTTCTCGCTCCCGGTCGTGGTGGTGGGCGACATCGACCGCGGCGGCGTGCTGGCCGCGCTGTACGGCACCGTCGAACTCCTGGATCCCGCCGACCG
Organism: Nakamurella endophytica; assembly: GCF_014646215.1. Classification (GTDB taxonomy): domain Bacteria; phylum Actinomycetota; class Actinomycetes; order Mycobacteriales; family Nakamurellaceae; genus Nakamurella; species Nakamurella endophytica. The sequence goes on along the minus strand of NZ_BMNA01000001.1, from coordinate 137,628 downwards.
GGAACTGGTGCGGGCCTTCGTCGTCAACAAGTTCCGCGGCGACGTCGCGCTGTTGCGGCCGGGTCTCGACCGGATCACCGAGCTGACCGGCGTCCCGTTCTGGGGTGTGCTGCCCTGGCTCGACGGGGTCTGGCTGGACGGCGAGGACACCCTCACGGTCGCGCGGTGGCGGGACGGCCGGACGGACACCCTGCCGAATACCCTGCCGGACACCGTGCTCGACAGCGTTCCCGACCGGCCGGTGCGGGTCGCCGTCGTGCGCTTCCCGCGGCTGTCGAACGCGACCGACATCGACGCCCTGGCCGCCGAACCCGGCGTGCAGGTGACGCTGGCGACCGATCCGCTGGATCTGCGGTCCGCGGACGTCGTGGTGCTGCCGGGTACCCGGTCGACCCTGGGGGACCTGGCCTGGCTGCGCCGACGTGGACTGGCCGACGAGGTCGTCGCGGCGGCCGGGCGGGGGGTGCCGGTGCTCGGCATCTGCGGCGGCTACCAGATGCTCGCCCGCCGGATCGACGATCCCGAGGCGGTGGAGTCCCCGGAGGCCGGCGTGGCGGACGGCCTCGGGTTGCTGCCCACGACCGTGACGTTCCTCCGCGACAAGGTGCTGGCCACCACCGTGGGCCGGTGGCGCGGCCGGCCGGTCGAGGCGTACGAGATCCACCACGGGGTGGCGAGCCTCGACCCCGCCGGCGGTGAGGTGACCGAGACGTTCCTGGACGGCTACCGGGTCGGCGGCGTCTGGGGCACCATGCGGCACGGCACGTTCGAGAACGACGACTTCCGCCGCGGTTGGCTCGCCGAGGTCTCCGGTGGCCGCGTCCCGGTCGCTGGAACGCCGGCCGGAGGGGGCTTCCGGGCTCGGCGGGACGCGATGATCGACGTGCTCGCCGATGCCGTGGCCGCGCACCTGGACACCGCGGCGCTGCTGCGGGCGGTGGGTCGGTGACCGGCCCGGCAACCCGGGGGAGGGACCGGTGAAGCTGCTGTGGATCATCGGCATCGGACCGGGAGACCCCGAACAGATCACCCTGCAGGCGGTGGCGGCGCTCGGCGCGACCGACGTCGTCTTCGCCGTCGACAAGGCCGACGGCGCGGACGTCTCCGAGCTGGCGGCGCTGCGCGACGAGCTGTGCCGGCGGCACGCGGCACCGGGCCACCGCGTGGTCCACATCGCCGACCCGCCGCGGGAGCGCCGGCCCGCCGACTACGCCGCCACGGTGGCCGACTGGCACGGCGCCAGGGCCGACCGGTACGAGGCCGCCTTCGCCGGGCTGGGACCCGACGAGGTGGGGGCGTTCCTGGTGCTCGGGGATCCCGGCTGGTACGACTCGACCATCCGGATCGTCGAACAGGTCCTCGCCCGCGGGACGCTGGACTTCGACTGGCGGGTGGTGCCCGGGGTGACCAGCGTGAGCGCCCTGGCGGCGGCGCACCGGACCGTGCTGCACGGCGTCGGCCGGCCGCTGCTGGTCACGACCGGCCGGCGGCTGACGGACGGCACCGCCGACGGGTTCGACGACGTCGCCGTGCTGCTGGACGGCGGGCTGGCCTGCGAGGACCTCCCGGACGGCGGGGAAGGTCTCGACATCTTCTGGGGCGCCAACGTCGGCACCCCCGGCGAGACCCTGGTGGCCGGACCGTTGCCCGAGGTGCTGCCGCGCATCGCCGCGGTGCGCGCCGCGGTCCGCGCGGCGCGGGGATGGGTGCTCGACACGTACCTGCTGCGCCGCCGACGCTGAGAGGTCCACGCCGCCGGCCACGCACCCCCGGCGGTCAGGGCGCCCTCGGGTCAGTCGGCAGGCTCGGCGTGCCACCCGTGCCACGGCAGCAGCCGGCGCAGCGGAAGGACCCGCGCGTGTCCGAGAACGACCTGAGCATCGAGGTTGCCGGGGTGCAACAGCCGGAGGAACTCCCGGCACCGGCCGCACGGCGGCAGGACGTGCAACCGGCCGTCGGGATCCCGCCACACCGCGACGATGGCGGTCACCCGGGGATCGGCCCGGGTCACCATCGCGCTCACCGCGCCCTGTTCGGCGCACACCCCGAGGTACCCGGCGACCGAGGCGCCGGTGTGCACGGCACCCTCGCCGTCACGCAGCGCGCAGGCGACGTCGGCCACCCACAGGCCGTCGCGCTCCCGCGGCCGCAGGGCCCTCGCCGCGGCGCTGATCAGCGCGTCGACCCAGGCTTCCGTCACCGACCCACCGTAGGGCGGGTGGGCGGCGGGAGGGAGCGGGGTTCGAACGGCCGGGTCAGCCGGCGGCGGGCCACGCGGGAAGGTCGTCGAGACCCCGCAGGTGGTCCCGCAGGCCCCGCAGCAGATCCAGGTGCGCGCGGACCACCTCGGCCAGCTGCTGCAGGCACTCGACCTGCGCGGGCAGCACCGGATGCGGCCGGGCGTCGGTGACGCACAGCGTGCCGACGACCGCGCCCTCCCGGCCGCGGACCGGGACGCCGACGTAGGCGCCGATCATGCCGGTGCGGACGCGGAGGTTGTCGCGGAAGCCGCTGTCCCGCGAGGCATCCGGGAGCACCAGCGGCTGCTCGGTGCGCACCACCGTGTCGCAGAGCGACAGGTGGCGCGGCAGGGCGTCGACCCGGTCGAGGCCGATCACGGCGACGGTGTGCTGGGTGTCGAGATCCAGGACGTTGACCATCGCGGCCGGGAACCCGGTCGCACGGCGCGCCAGGTCCAGGACCGGCCGCAGGTGCGCCGTGTCGAGCCCGTCGAGGTACCGGCGGGCGTCCCACGCCCGCCCGGCGTCGCCCTCGGGGCGGCGCACCCCGCCCCCCGCCGTCCGTCCTGCCATGGTCCGCCCCCGCGTCCGTTCCGCCCGCAGCCCTGCCGCCGGTCCACCGTGCCACCGTGCCGCCGTGCCGCCGCGCCGCCGCGCCGCCCGAGGGCGGGCGCGCGACCCGACAGGCACAGTGCAGCAGGGACATCCGACCGGCGGGCCCGGTCGGCGCGGATTCACCCCGACGTGCAGCGCGGGGCGGGCGGTCGCCCGAGGTCACCCGCCGCGTCCTCGACCGGCGACGGCCGGGACAGCTCGTCGGCGGCCCAGACCGCGAACGCCAGCACCTGTCGGTGCCCGTCGCCGGCGGGTCCGTCCGGTCCGAGCCGCCACGCCGTCGCCCGGTCCGCCAGTCCGCTCCACCGCGGGTGGCGGCGGGCGACCCAGCGGGCCGCGGCCGCCTTGCCGGCGGGCCGGCCGGTCGCGTGCAGGTGCAGTGCCCGGCACAGGATGAGCACCGTGTAGGCGTCCCCGCCGAGGGTGGTGGCCCGCGCGGCCCGGCCGGCCACCGCGGCGGCGTAGCCGCGGGCACACTCGACCAGGTCCACGGCCGGCACCGGGTCGATCCACCGGGCCGGGGCCGGACCTGCGACCAGAACCGCGTTCTCGCGGGCGTCGGACAGGTTGAGCGTCCACTCCCGGCCCGCCGAGCGCAGGTGCAGCGGTTCCCCGGGACTGACCACCGCGAGCGGACCGGGGGTGCTGCGGTACGTCCGCAAGGTCTCCCGCGGCACGTACAGCACCTCGACGCGGTCCTGCCAGGCCGGCCGCCCGGCGACCAGCTCGGCGTGCAGGGCCGCCAGTCGGTAGAGCTCGTCGGGCGTCGGCGGGTCGTCGAGCACGGCCAGCAGGTCCACGTCGCTGATCCCCGGGTCGTAGGCCCCGGCGGCCACGGAGCCGAAGACCGACAGGGACAGCAGCCGGTCGCCGAGCACGGTCCGGAGGCCCCGGTGCAGGGCGCCGACCAGCTCGTCGACGTCCGGGTGCGAGGTCACCGGCACGCGGACGAGGGTACGGCCGCACGGCGCGGCGTCAGGTCGCCAGCGCGCTGCCCAGGGCCGCGACGGTGTCCGGGGCGACCCGGGTGAAGAAGGCGTCCGTGTGCTCGCCGGCCGACAGTGCGCCCGCCGGTTCCGGCCGCAGCACCGAGCGCAGCCGGCGGACCTGGTCGGCGAACGGGTCGTCGCGGCCGCAGTCGACCCGCACCGGGATGCCGGACAGCGCGGCGGCGCCGGCGATCACGTCGTGCGCGCGGAAGTCGTCCGCGTCGTCGAAGGCCACCTCGGAGGACGACGGGTAGTCGGCGAACAGCGCGGGTGACGTCGCCGCCACGGCCGCCACCCGGGCGGGACCCAGCGTCTCGCCCAGCAGCAGTGCCCCGTACCCGCCCATCGACCAGCCGGCCAGGCCCACCCGGCCGGTCCGGAGCCCCTGCCGGGCCAGCAGCGGCAGGAACTCGTCGGTGATCATCCGCTGCGGGTCGTCGCCGGAGCGTCGCCGGTGCCAGTAGGTGTTGCCGCCGTCGACGGTGGCCAGCGCGAACGGCGGCACGCCGGAAGCGGTGGCGGCGGCCAGGAACCGGTCGTATCCCAGCCGCTCGAACGAGGTGCTGTGGTCGGCGTCCCGGCCGTGCAGCAGGACCGCCACCGGCAGCGGGCCGGTCACCCCGGGCGGCCGGGAGACGGACCAGCCGACGACCGTGCCGCGGGCGGCCGAGCGCCAGGACCCGGTAACCGTCGGTCCCGGGTCCACGTCCGGGATGTCGCCGCCGCCGCCGTCCAACCCGAGCAGCGCGTTCAGCCGGGCCCGTCCCGGCAGGGCACCGGCCTCCACCAGGCCGGCGCCGCCGGCACCCGCGACGAGGGTGGCGGCGGCTCCGATCAGCACGGCGCGGCGAGTGACGGGCACCCGGGAAGTATGGGCGCCGCGTCCGGTTCGCGGAGCGGATCTCCGGAACCGGCCGGTGTCAGCGGTCCTCGAGGTCGCCCTCGACGTCCAGGTAGCACTGCTGCAGCTCGCTCAGGGTCTGCGGGTCGGGCTCGGCCCACAGGCCCCGGTCGGCGGCCTCGGTGAGCCGCTCGATCATGCCGCGCAGCGCCCACGGATTGGCGTGGGACAGGAACTCGCGGTTGGTGGGGTCGAGAGCGTACGTGCGGGCGACGGTCTCGTACATCCAGTCGGTGACCACCCCGGTGGTGGCGTCGAAGCCGAACAGGTAGTCGACGGTCGCGGCCATCTCGAACGCGCCCTTGTAGCCGTGCCGCCGCATGGCCGCCATCCACCGGGGGTTCACCACCCGCGCGCGGAACACCCGGGCGGTCTCCTCGGTCAGCGAGCGGGTGCGGACCGCGTCCGGCGAGGTCGAGTCGCCGACGTAGGCCCGCGGGGCCGTGCCGGTCAGCGACCGCACCGTCGCCACCATGCCGCCGTGGTACTGGAAGTAGTCGTCGGAGTCGAGGATGTCGTGCTCGCGGCTGTCGGTGTTCTTGGCGGCCACGGCGATCCGGCGGTAGTTGGCCTGCATGTCCTCGGTGGCCGCGCGGCCGTCGAGGCCGCGGCCGTAGGCGTACCCGCCCCAGGCCGTGTATACCTCGGCGAGATCGGCGTCGTCGCGCCAGGTCCCGGATTCCAGCAGCGGCAGCAGCCCGGCGCCGTAGGAGCCGGGCATCGATCCGAAGATCCGGGTCGTCGCCCGCCGCGCATCGCCGTGCGCCGCCAGGTCCGCCCGGGTGTGTGCCCGCACGTAGTTCTCGTCGTCGCCCTCGTCGAGGTCGGCGACCAACCGGACCGCGTCGTCCAGCATGGCCACCACGTGCGGGAAGGCGTCGCGGAAGAAGCCGGAGATGCGCACGGTGACGTCGATGCGCGGCCGGCCCAGTTCGGCCAGCGGCAGCACGGACAGGTCGGTGACCCGCCGGGACGCCTCGTCCCACACCGGCACCACGCCGAGCAGGGCCAGCACCTCGGCGACGTCGTCGCCGGACGTCCGCATCGCGGAGGTGCCCCAGACCGACAGGCCCACCGAGCGCGGGTACGTCCCGGTCTCGGCCAGGTAGCGGTCCACCAGCGAGGCGGCCATGGCGCTGCCGGTCTCCCAGGCCAGCCGGGACGGGACCGCCTTGGGGTCGACGGAGTAGAAGTTGCGGCCCGTCGGCAGCACGTTGACCAGGCCGCGCAGCGGCGAACCGGACGGCCCCGGCTCGACGAAACCACCGTCCAGCGCGTGCAGCACGGCGGTCAGCTCGGCGGCGGTCCCGGCGAGCCGGGGCACCACCTCCGTCGCCGCGAAGGCCAGCACGGTGGCCACGGCGGGATCCGCGTCACCGAGCCGGGACCGCACCACGTCCGGCACGGCATCGACCCGCCACCCGCGGTCCTCCATGTCCTGCACCAGTTCTCGCGCCCTGGCCTCGGCGGCGTCGACCGCGGCCAGATCCGCCCCGTCCTTGAGGCCGAGCGCCGCGCGCAACCCCGGCACGGCACCGGCCGTGCCGCCCCACACCTGGCCGGCCCGCAGCACCGCCAGCACCAGGTCGACCCGGGTGGACCCCTCCGGCGGCTGGCCGAGCACGTGCAGCCCGTCGCGGATCTGCACGTCCTTGATCTCGCACAGCCAGCCGTCGACGTGCAGCAGGAAGTCGTCGAACTCGCTGTCGTGCGGCCGCCCCTGCGTGAGCCCCAGGTCGTGGTCGAGCTTGGCGGCCTGGATCAGGGTCCAGATCTGCGCCCGGATCGCCGGCAGCTTCGCCGGGTCCATCGCGGCGATCCCGGCATGCTCGTCCAGCAGCTGCTCGAGACGGGCGATGTCGCCGTAGCTCTCGGCCCGCGCCATGGGCGGCACCAGGTGGTCGACGATCGTGGCGTGTGCCCTGCGCTTGGCCTGCGTGCCCTCCCCGGGGTCGTTGACCAGGAACGGGTAGACCAGCGGCAGGTCGCCGAGCGCGGCGTCGGTACCGCAGTCGGCGGACATGCCCACGTTCTTGCCGGGCAGCCACTCCAGGTTCCCGTGCTTGCCCAGGTGCACCACCGCGTGCGCGCCGAAGTCGCGCTCGATCCACCGGTACGCGGCCAGGTAGTGGTGCGACGGTGCCAGGTCCGGGTCGTGGTAGATCGCGACCGGGTTCTCGCCGAAGCCGCGGGGCGGCTGCACCAGGATGGCGACATTGCCGGCCCGCAGGACGGCCAGCACGATCTCGCCGTCCGCGTCGGTGCGCCGGTCGACGAACAGCTCGCCCGGCGCAGGTCCCCAGGCGGCCTCGACCTCGCTGCGCAGGGTGGGCGACAGGTCGTCCAGCCACTGCCGGTAGGTGGCGGCCGGGATGCGGACCGACTGCCCGTCGGCCGTGGCGTCCAGGGTCAGCCAGTCCGGGTCCTGGCCGCCGGCGTCGATGAGGGCGTGGATCAGGGCGTTGCCCCGGGTGGTGTCCGGGTCCTCGCCGTCGACCGGCTCGACCGGCCCCAGCCCAGGAAGCGGTGCGGGACCGCCCGGCAGCTGCTCCGCGGGACCGACGTCGTAGCCGGCGTCCCGCAGCGCCCGCAGCAGCCGGATCGCCGAGACCGGGGTGTCCAGCCCGACCGCGTTGCCGATCCGGGAGTGCTTGGTGGGGTAGGCGGACAGCACCAGCGCGATCCGGCGCTGCGCGGGCGGGGTGTGCCGCAGCCGGGCGTGGGCCAGCGCGATCCCCGCGACCCGCCCGCAGCGCTCGGGGTCGGCGACGTAGCGGGGGAGCGCGGCGTCGTCGAGCGGGTCGACCTCCTTGAACGAGAACGGCACGGTGATCAGCCGCCCGTCGAACTCGGGGACCGCCACCTGCGTCGCGACGTCCAGCGGCGACAGGCCCTCGGACGCCTCCGCCCACACCTGCCGGCTGCCGGTCAGGCACAGGCCCTGCAGGATCGGGATGCCCAGCGCCGCCAGCGTCGAGACGTCCCAGCTGCCGTCGTCCTCGCCGGCCGAGGCGCCCGCCGGGCGGGTGCCGCCGGCGGCCAGCACGGTGACCACCAGCACGTCGCACCGGCCCAGCTCGGCGAGCAGGTCGGCGGGCGCGGCCCGCAGCGAGGCGCAGAAGATCGGCACGGCGGTGCCGCCCCTGCGGTCGATCTCGTCGGCCAGGGCGTGCACGAAGGCGGTGTTCCCGGACAGCTGGTGGGCGCGGTAGAACAGCACGCCGACGCGCGGGCGTCGGGCGCCGCCCGCCGGCTCGGCCGGTGCCGGCCGGTCCAGCAGACCCCAGTCCGGCATGCGGGCCGGCGGCTCGAAGCCGTCGCCGGTGAGCAGCACCGTGTCCGACAGGAAGGCGTGCAGCTGCGCCAGGTTGGTGGCGCCGCCCTCGGCCAGGTAGCGGTGCACCTGGGCGGCGGTGCCGACCGGCACCGTCGACAGCCGCATCAGTTCCGCGTCCGGGGTGCGCTCGCCGCCGATCACGACCGTCGGCAGGCCGATGCGGCGCAGCTCGTCCAGACCGTCCTGCCAGCTGCGGGCGGTGCCCAGGATGCGCACCACCACGACGTCCGCGCCGGCGAGCACGGCAGGCAGGTCGGCGGCCGGGTCCAGTCGTGCCGGGTTGGCCAGGGTGTACCCGGCGCCGCTGACGCGGGCGGACAGCAGGTCGGTGTCGGACGTCGACAGCAGGGCGATGCGCGGCACGGGAGGCCTCTCTCACCGGGCCTGGGACCGGTGTGGACGGACCGCAGGCCAGTGTCCTGACTGCCGGATCGTCGCTCGCCCCTGCGCCTTCCCCCGGTCGTGGCGGCTGCGGGCAGCCGGCGTGCCGGTGTGGCGGTGCGCCGCCGCGGGGGCGGCACACGTCGAGGTCCGCTCCCCGGTCACAGTGGCTCAGGCCGTCCCGGATTCGCACCGGGTTCCTGGGGGCTGCGGCGTGCTGGGATGCGTGGAGATGGGGGTGCACGTCCACTGTCGTCGCCGGACACCCGGACCGTCAAGCGGCGCCGGCCCGGTCACCCCGGACGCCGTGCCACCGGCGGTCCGGGTCGGCCGACGCGCTCCAGCAGCCGTTCGACGGCGTCCGCAAAGGCCGCCGGCGCCTCGACCGGGACGAAGTGCCCGACGTCCGGCAGCACCGTGACCCGGGCGTCGGCGTACCACTGGTCGAGCCGGTCGGCCCAGTCGGCGGGGAACAGCGGGTCCAGCGCGGGCCACAGCACCTCCACCGGGGTCGCCAGCCGGTCCGCCACCGCCGGCGGCCGGTCGCCCGCGCTGGACGCGGGCCCCGGACGGGACCGGTACCAGGCGATGGAGGCGGTGAACGCCCCCGGCGCGCCGTAGAGCTCGACGAGCCGATCCAGGTCCTGCGGGTCCATCCGAAAGCCCGGCCCGGACCAGTGCTCCCAGAAGTGCCGCAGGTAGGCCCGTACCGCGTCCGGCCGGCCGTCCAGCAGCTCGACGGCCAACGGCAGCCGGTGCAGCGCCTGGTACCAGAACTGCTGCTGCACCGACGGTGCGAGCAGACGCTCGCCGGCACCCGGCAGCGGCGGCGTCAGCACCAGCCCGGCCATCCGCTCGGGGTGACTCCGGACGATCTCCTGGGCGACCCGGCTGCCGACGTCGTAGCCGCCGATCACGGCACGCTCGACGCCGAGCTCGTCCAGCAGGGCCAGCACGGACCGGGCCTGCGCCGCCGCGCTGTACAGCTGGAGCGGCGGCCCGGGGTGCTTGTCCGACTCGCCGAAGCCACGCAGGTCCGGCACCACGGTCCGGGTGCGGCCGGACAGCAGCGCGGCGACGTGCCGGTGGTCGCGGCGGCTGCCGGGCCAGCCGTGCAGCAGCAGCACCGCGGGCGGGCCGCCTGCTGCAGCGGTGTCGACGTCGTAGGCGAGCCGGAAGCCGTCGACCGGCCGGGACCTGGCGGGATCCGTCACGACGCCGATCCTGCCGGACCGGGCGGCGTCCGCACGGCGGTCCGGGCTGCTGCGTGCCCGTGTCACGATGGCCGGGTGACCGCCATGCTCCGCCCGGCAGCCGACCGCTGCCCCGGGTTGCTCCGCCTGCACCTGGCGGCGGACGGCGCGCTGGTGCGGATCAAGGTCCCGGGCGGCCGGATGACCGGCCGGGCCTGGCAGGTCGTCGCCGGTGCCGCGGCGCGTTTCGGCGACGGCGACGTGGCCCTGACCGGGCGCGGCGGGCTGCAGATCCGCGGCATCCGGCCCGGACCGGGCGGCGCCGCGCCGGACGAGCTGGTGGGCACCGTCGTCGCGGCCGGGCTGCTGCCGTCGCGCACGCACGACCGGGTGCGGTCCATCCTGTGCTCGCCGCTCACCGGTCGGGTCGGCGGCCGCGCGGACCTGCGCCCCGTCGTGGACCGGCTCGACGCGCTGCTCTGCGCCGACCCCGAGCTGGCCGCGCTGTCCGGCCGCTTCCTGTTCACCGTCGACGACCGGGGCGACCTGGCCGGCCTGCCCGGCGACCTGGGCGTGCGGGCGCTGGACCGCGGGACGGTGCGGCTGCGCATCGGCGCCCTCGCCGGGGAGCGGGTGCCGGTGACCGACGCCGCGGCCGCGCTGGTCGCCCTGGCGCACCGCTTCCTGGCCGTCCGTGGGGACGCGTGGCAGGTCCGCGACCTGCCGGGGCGCGGGGTCGAGCTCGGTGGCCGGCCGCTGCCCGCCGAGTCCGCCGGCACGGCGGATCCCGCGCCGGCGCCGGGCCTGCTGGTGCAGCGGGACGGCCACCATGCGGTGGTGGCGCTCGCGCCGCTCGGACTGGTCGACCCGGCGCGGTCCGCGGCGGTGGTCCGGGCGGCCGCCGCCGGCGGGGACCGGCTGGTCGTGACGCCGTGGCGGTCCGTCGTCGTCGCGGACCTGCCGGCCGGGCGCTCGGCGGAGGTGCTGGACACCCTCGGAGCGGCCGGCTGGGTCGTCGACCCGGCGTCGGGATGGCGCGGCGTGACGGCCTGCACGGGCGCCCCGGGCTGCGTCCGGTCGGCCGGCGACACCCGCACACCCGCCCGGTCCCTGGCGGCCGCGCGCCGGCCCACGGACCTGCCGGTGCACGTCGTGGGCTGCGAGCGGCGGTGCGGCGTCCCGGCCGGGCCGCACCGGGAGCTGCGGGTGACCGGGTGAGCGACGTGCCGGCGGACCACGGGTACGGCGCGCTGCGGCCGCCGACCCGGCGCCACGACTACGTGACCTCGGGGGACGAGATCTACCGCCGGTCCTTCGCCACCATCCGCGCCGAGACGGACCTGTCCGGGTTGCCGGAGGACGCGCGCACGGTCGCGGTGCGGATGGTGCACGCCTGCGGCCAGACGGACCTGCCCCGGGACCTGCGCATCCACCCCGACCTGGTGGGGGCGGCCCGCTCGGCGCTGCGGGCCGGTGCGCCGGTCCTCACCGACGCCCACATGGTCGCCGCCGGCGTCACCCGCCGGCGGCTGCCCGCCGGCAACGAGGTGCTGTGTCTGCTGGACGATCCCGCGGTGCCGGAACTGGCGCGCCGCTGGGGCACCACCCGCTCCGCGGCGGCCGTGTCGGTGTGGGGCGACCGGCTCGCCGGTGCGGTGGTGGCCATCGGCAACGCGCCGACCGCGCTGTTCCACCTGCTGGAGCTGCTGGCCGACGGCGCCCCGCGGCCCGCTGCGGTGATCGGGGTGCCGGTGGGTTTCATCGGGGCGGCGGAGTCCAAGCAGGCCCTGGTCGAGGACGGCGCGGGCGTCCCGTACCTGACCGTGCTCGGCCGCCGCGGCGGGTCGGCGATGGCCGGATCCGCGGTGAACGCCCTGGCCCGCGAGGAGGAGCTGTGACGGGCGCGCTGTACGGCGTCGGCCTCGGTCCGGGCGACCCGGAGCTGGTGACCCGCAAGGCCGCCCGGCTGATCGGGGCCGCGGACGTGGTGGCCTACTTCTCCGGGACGCACGGCCGGTCGATCGCCCGGTCGATCGCCGCGGAGCTGCTGCCCGCGGGCGTCGCCGAGGAGCCGCTGGTGTACCCGGTCACCACCGGCGACATCGACCACCCCGGCGGCTATCCCGGTGCCATCGACGACTTCTACGACCGGTCCGCCGCCCGGCTCGCGGTCCACCTGGCGGCGGGCCGGACCGTCGTGGTGCTCTGCGAGGGCGACCCCTTGTTCTACGGCTCGTACATGTACCTGCACGACCGGCTGGCGCCGACCTTCCCGGCCGAGGTGGTGCCGGGGGTGACGTCGGTGTCCGGCGCGGCGGCGGCGGCCGCCCGGCCGCTGGTGCGGCACGAGGACGTCCTCACCGTGTTGCCGGGCACCCTCCCGCGCGCCGAACTGGCCCGGCGGTTGGCCGACACCCAGGGGGCGGCGGTGCTCAAGCTGGGCCGGACGTTCCCGGCGGTGCGGGCCGCCCTGGCAGAAGCGGGCCGGCTCGACGACGCGGTGTACGTGGAGCGGGCTTCGACCGCGGGCCAGCGGGTGCTGCCGGCGGGGGACGTGGATCCCGATGCGGTGCCGTACTTCTCGATGGTGCTGGTGCCGGGCGCCGACCGGCGGCTGGCGCGGGCCGCGGAGACCGGTGCGGCCGCACCGGCTCCCGCCGACCCTGGCCCGGCCACCGGCGCGCCACCCGGCCCGGTGCTGGTGGTGGGACTGGGACCCGGGCCCGACGGCTGGCGCACACCGGAGGTGGACACGGCTCTCGGGCAGGTCCGGCACGTCGTCGGCTACGCGCCGTACGTCTCGCGGGTGCCGCAGCGGGAGGGCCTGCAGCGACACGCGTCCGGGAACACCGTCGAGCTGGACCGGGCGCGGCACGCGCTGGAGCTGGCCCTGGCCGGCGACCCGGTGGCCGTGGTGTCCGGCGGCGACGCCGGTGTGTTCGGGATGGCGTCCGCCGTCTTCGAGGTCCTCGACGGCGACACCGCCGGCCGGTACCGCGACGTCCCGGTGCGGGTGCTGCCCGGGGTGACCGCGGCGCAGGCCGTGGCGGCCCGCGCCGGTGCGCCGCTGGGTGGGGACTACGCGGTCCTCTCGCTGTCCGACCGGCTCAAGCCGTGGCCCGTCGTCGAGCGGCGGTTGGCCGCGGTGGCCGCGGCCGACCTGGTGCTGGCGGTCTACAACCCCGCCTCGCGCAGCCGCACCGGCCAGGTGGCCCGGATGCGCGACGTGCTGCTGGCGCACCGGTCGCCGGACGTGCCGGTGGTGATCGGCCGCGACGTGGGCCGGGACGGCGAGGAACTGGTCGTCACCACGCTCGGCGGGCTGGACCCGGCCGTGGTGGACATGCGGTGCCTGCTGATCGTCGGCTCGTCCGGCACGACGGCGGGGGAGCACGGGGTGTGGACGCGGCGGTTCGTGCCCGCCGGGCCGGACTCGCGCGACGACCGGGCCGCGGACCGCACCGGTGACGGGGCTGGTGACCCCGGCGGAGCGGGGAGCGCGACCGCGCCTACCGGCGCAGCCGCGGTGCTGCGCCGGTAGGCCGGCTCCGATCCCGGGTGCGGTCTCAGGCCCGGCCGGCGCGCCGGGCGGTCCTGGCGTCGTCGATCCAGCGGGCGACCGCGGGTCCGGAGACCAGGACGAGCATGGCGACCAGGGACCCGAGGTTGTACAGCGCCGCGAGGGTCAGCCCGGAACCGCGCAGGCCGTAGAGCGCCAGGCCGATGCTCACCGCGGACAGGACCAGCAGCGGGACGCGGCTGACCCGGCGCAGCAGCAGCGCGGCGGCCACCACGAAGGCGACCACCAGGCCGACGCCGACCCAGAGGACGGTGTCCACGGCGGCGCGGCCCGAACGGCCGAGGTGTTCGCGGAGGGACAGCAGCTGGGCGAAGCCGATGACGCTGACGACCAGGTAGGCGCCGAGGACGCACAGGGCGCCGACGACACGGCCCGGGGTGCGGCCGGTGGACGGGACGGTGCGCTCCGCGGTGAGCGTGGACATCGAGAACTCCTGTGGGGAAAGGGTGCTGCACGGTGGGTGCAGCGTCCGACCGTTCCGCCGGGCCGCCGGTTCCACCGGATCACGGAGCAACCGCAGCATCACCCGGTTGCCGGAACGCCTGGCCGGGACGGGACGGCCGGGCTGCCGCCGCCCGACCCGTTCGGCGAGCCGACCTCAGCCGGCCGGTGACCGCCGGGAGGCGTACAGGTGCGAGTCGACGAAGCCCTGTGCGGTCAGCACCCGGCCGACGAGGATCACCGCGGCCTGCCGCAGGCCGAGCCGTTCGACCTGGTTCGCGATGTCGGCCAGGGTGCCGCGCAGCACCTGCTCGTCCGGCGCGGTGGCCCGGTGCACGACCGCGACGGGGCAGTCGGCGCCGTAGACGGGTGCCAGCTCCTCCGCGACGGCCCGCATGCGGGTGATGGCCAGGTGCAGCACCAGCGTCGCGCCGCTGGCGGCCAACCGGGACAGCTGCTCGCCCTCCGGCATCCGGGTGGATCGGGCCTGCGCCCGGGTGAGGATGACGGTCTGCGCGACCTCCGGAACCGTCAGCTCGCGGCCGAGCAGCGCGGCGGCGGCGGCGTACGCCGGGACACCCGGGGTGACGTCCCACGGCACGCCCGCCCCGTCGAGCCGGCGGGTCTGCTCGGCCACCGCCGAGTAGATGGACGGGTCCCCGCTGCACAGCCGCGCGACGTCCTGTCCGGCCCGGTCGGCCCGCACCAGGACCGCGGTGATGTCGTCCAGGTTCAGGTGCTGGCTGTCGACCAGCTCCGCGCCGGGCGGGCAGTGCTCCAGGACGTCGGCGGTGACGTACGTCCCGGCGTAGACGCAGACCGGGCTGGTGGCCAGCAGCCGCGCCGCGCGCAGCGTCAACAGGTCCGCCGCGCCGGGCCCGGCGCCGATGAAATGGACGGTCACGACGGCTCTCCCGACGGGTGCGGCTTGCGGACGGAGTACTGCACGACGGCCCTGGCGGGTTGCCAGCCGGTGAGACCGCCGAGCGGGCCGGCGCGCTCGACCGCGATCCGGGTCAGTTCGCCGCCCCAGGCACGGGAACGATCGACGAGCAGCTGCTCGCTCTCCAGCGTCACCGCGTGCGCGACCAGCCGTCCGCCGACACGCACTGCTGCCCAGCAGGTCTCGAGCAGACCGGGAGCGGTCGCGCCGCCGCCGACGAACACCGCGTCCGGGACCGGCAGCCCCGCCAGGGCTTCCGGTGCGCGGCCGGTGACCACCCGGACACCGGGGACGCCGAGCCGGCGTGCGTTGTCACCGATCCGCGCGGCCCGCGCCGGGTCCGCCTCGATGGCGACGGCCCGGCATCGCGGGTCGCTCCTGGCCCACTCGACGGCCACCGAGCCGGCTCCCGCGCCGACGTCCCAGAGCAGGTCCCCGGGCAGCGGCGACAGCCGGGACAGCGCGGACGCCCGCAGGTCGCGCTTGGTCAGCTGGCCGTCGTGCCGGTAGGCCTCGTCCGGGAGCCCCGGTGCGCGGCCCGGCAGCGCGACGCCGGGGTCGGCCCGGCACTCCAGGCAGAGCAGGTTCAGCGGCCCGGCCTGCTGCCCGGTCCACTCGGCCGCCGTGCCCTGCCGGCCGGTCTCGGCCGCGGCGCCCAGCTCCTCCCAGACGGTCAGCACCGAGCCGCCGTAGCCGGCGTCCACGAGCAGCTCGGCGACTCGATCGGGGGATCCGCCGTCCGCGGACAGCAGCACCAGCCGGCGGCCGGGGGCCAGCTCGCGGCGCAGCCGGTCCAGGTCGCGGCCCACCAGGGACAGCCAGTCGTCCGGCTCGGCCGCCCAGCCCATCCGGGCCCGGGCCAGCGCGACCGACGACACCGCCGGCACGACGTGCACCTGCTCGGCGCCCAGCTCGCGGACCAGCGTGCCGCCGATGCCGGACAGCAGCGGGTCGCCCGACGCCAGCACCACCACACCGCCGGACAGCAGGTCGTCCCGCCAGGCGGCGACGGCCGGCAGCAAGGGCGAGGGCCACGGTCGGCGCTCGCCGCCGGCCCCGTCGGGCAGCAGCGACAACTGCCGGTCCGCACCGATCACCAGCCGGGCCGCGCCCACCAGCGCCCGGACCGGCTCCGCCAGCCCGGCCCACCCGTCGGCGCCGATGCCGACCACCGTCACCGGGCGTCCGGCGGCAGGGGGCAGGACGGTGGGCACGGACGGACCCTAACCGCCGGCCCGGCACCGATCCGTCGGCACGGACCCGTCGGCGCGGACGCGCCGGCACGGTGCTGGCGGCGTCCCCGCCGGTCCCCGCGTCCGGAGCCCGGCGGGGACGTGCCCGCGGCTGTGGAATCATCGCCGGGACGGTCGTCGAGGAATTCGGTGGGCCGTGCCACGGCACGGCGAATCCGGAGCGGTCCCGCCACTGTGACCGGCCGGCAGGCCGGGAGCCAGGACGTCGCGCCCGTCCCGTGCGCCTCCGACGGCGCCGGACACCGTCGACGCGGGCGTGGACACCCGCAGGGAGCGAGTCTCGTGGTGCCGACCTTCCCGTTCAGTGCCGTGGTGTCCCCGGGGGACGCCGCCGACATGGCGCAGGCCCTGCTGCTGTGCGCGGTGTCGCCGGAGATCGGCGGGGTGCTCGTCCGGGGCGAGAAGGGCACGGCCAAGTCCACGACCGTGCGGGCGCTGGCGGCCCTGCTGCCACCGGTCACCGTCGTCCCCGACTGCCGGTTCTCCTGCGATCCGGCGGCGCCCGACCCGGCCTGCCCGGACGCCGCAGCGCACCGCCCGGGCGCCGTCGAGCGTCCAGCCAGGCTGGTGGAGCTGCCGGTCGGCGCCACCGAGGACCGGGTCATCGGCTCGCTCCACCTGCAGCGGGCGCTGGCCGCCGGCGTGACCGAGTACGAGCCCGGACTGCTGGCCGCCGCGCACCGCGGCCTGCTGTACGTCGACGAGGTGAACCTGCTGCACGACCACCTGGTCGACCTCCTGCTCGACGCCGCCGCGATGGGCCGGTCCACGGTGGAGCGCGACGGCGTCTCGGTGGCGCACGCGGCCCGGTTCGTGCTGGTGGGCACGATGAACCCGGAGGAGGGCGAGCTGCGGCCGCAGCTGCTCGACCGGTTCGGGCTCACCGTCGAGGTCGCCGCGCCGCGGGACGCCGGCGCCCGGGCCGAGGTGGTCCGCCGCCGGCTGGCCTTCGACGCCGATCCCGACGCCTTCACCGCGGCCTGGGGTCCGGCCGACCGGGAGCTGGCCGCCCGCATCGCGGCCGCCCGGGCGGCGCTGCCCGCGGTCGAGCTGCCGGATGCCGCGCTGGCGGCCATCGCCGCCGTCTGCACCGCCTTCGACGTGGACGGCATGCGCGCGGACATCGTCACCGCCAGGGCCGCCGTGGCGCACGCGGCGTGGCACGGCCGGGAGCGGGTGGGCCGGGAGGACATCCGCGCCGCGGCACGACTGGCGCTGCCGCACCGCCGGCGGCGCAACCCGTTCGACGCACCCGGGCTCGACGAGGAGCTGCTGGACCGGATCCTCGACGGTCAGGACCTCGATCCCGAGCCGCCGCAAGGCCGGGCCCGCGGCGACGAGCAGCCGGCCGGGGACGGGGCGGATCCGGCGGACCAGCCGGAGCAGGCGGAGCGGCCGGACGACGCCGGTGCCGGCGACGCGGCGGCCCGGTCCGCCGGCTCGGCGGACGGCCCGGCCGCGGGCACCGGTCCGCAGGATCCGGCCGAGGACCCCGGGCGGCCGGCCGACACCGCCGCGGGCACGGACGGCACGGACGGCACTGCGGGTACGGGAGGCACGGCCGGGCAGGGTCGGCCCGTCGGGCCCGGCCCGCAGGCCGGGACGGCCGGCGACCCGTTCCGGACGCGGCTGTTCGCGGTCCGCGGCGTGGGCGCGGGAGAGGCCGGCCGCCGGTCCAGGGCGGTGACCAGCACCGGGCGCACCGTCGGCGCCGAGCCGTTCGGCGGCGGGACGGGACCGGTGCACCTGACGGCCACGGTGCGGGCCGCGGCGCCGCACCAGCTGGCTCGCGGGCGGACCGGTCCGGGCCTGGTGCTCGCCGGCCGGGACGTGCGACTCGCGGTCCGGGAGGGCCGCGAGTCGAACCTGGTGCTGTTCTGCGTCGACGCCTCCGGCTCCATGGGCGCCCGCGCCCGGATGGACCAGGTGCGGACCGCGGTGCTGTCGTTGCTGCTGGACGCCTACCAGCGGCGGGACAAGGTCGGGCTGGTGACCTTCCGCGGTAGCGAGGCCACGCTGGTGCTGCCGCCCACCGGTTCCGTGGACGTCGCGGCCCGGCGGCTGGCGGAACTGCCGGTGGGCGGCCGGACGCCGCTCGCCGAGGGACTGCTGCTGGCCGGGGAGACCGTGCGGCGCGAGCGGATCCGGGATCCGCGGCGGCGGCCGCTGCTGGTCGTGGTCACCGACGGCCGCGCGACCGCGGGGCAGGACGCCGTCGCCCGGTCGCTGCGCGTCGCCGGCCACCTGGCCCGCAGCGGGGTGTCGAGCCTGGTGCTCGACTGCGAGACCGGGCGGTTCCGGATGGGACTGGCGCGCGGGCTGTCCCGGGCGCTGCAGGCCGAGCTGGTGCCGCTGGCCGGCGTGCGCGCCGACGAGGTGGCCGGCGCCGTGCGGGCGCGGGAGGTGGCCTGATGCCGCAGGGACAGCCGCTGGTCGTCCCGGACGACGGCCGCACCACCCGGCAGCGCCGCCACCAGCCGCTGCTGATGGTGCACACCGGTGACGGCAAGGGGAAGTCCACCGCCGCCTTCGGTCTCGCGTTGCGCGCCTGGAACCAGGGCTGGTCCGTCGGGGTCTTCCAGTTCGTCAAGTCCGCCAAGTGGCGCATCGGCGAGCAGCACGCCCTCGAGACGCTCGGCGAGCTGCACCGGCGGGACGGCGTCGGCGGTGCCGTCGAGTGGCACAAGATGGGATCCGGCTGGTCGTGGACCCGGCGGGTCGGCGACGAGACCGACCACGCCGCCGAGGCTGCCGAGGGCTGGGCGGAGATCCGCCGACGGCTGGACGCGCAGGCCCACGACCTGTACGTGCTCGACGAGTTCACCTACCCGCTCAACTGGGGCTGGGTCGACGTCGACGAGGTGGTGCGGACGCTCGCCGACCGGCCGGGCCGGCAGCACGTCGTCGTCACCGGCCGCCAAGCCGACCCGCGACTCGTCGCGGCGGCCGACCTGGTGACCGAGATGACCAAGGTCAAGCACCCGATGGATGCCGGGCGCAAGGGTCAGCGGGGGATCGAGTGGTGAGCGCTGCAGCCGTCGGCGCCGGGCGCACGCCGCTGCCGCGGATCGTGGTGGCGGCGCCGGGCTCCGGTCACGGCAAGACCACGGTGGCGACCGGGCTGATGGCCGCGCTGCGCCGGGCCGGACACGAGGTGTCCGGTCACAAGATCGGCCCCGACTACATCGACCCCGGCTACCACGCCCTCGCCACCGGCCGGCCGGGCCGGAACCTGGACGCGCACCTGGTGGGCACCGACCTGCTGGTGCCGCTGCTGCTGCACGGGTCCCGCACCCCGCGCCCGGCCGACGTGGCCGTCATCGAGGGCGTGATGGGGCTGCACGACGGAGCACTGGGCCGCGACGGCTGGGGCTCCACCGCCCATGTGGCGTCCCTGCTCGCCGCCCCGGTGCTGCTCGTCGTCGACGCCTCGGCGGCCTCGCGGACGGTTGCGGCCGTGGTGCACGGGCTGGCGTCGTTCGACACCTCCGTGCGGATGGCCGGTGTCGTGCTCAACAAGGTCGGATCCCACCGGCACCGGGACGAGATCCGTTCGGCGCTCGAGGCCACGGGTGTCCCGGTACTCGGCGTCCTGCACCGGGACGACGAGATGTCGGTGCCGTCGAGGCATCTCGGTCTGGTCCCGGCCCCGGAACGACCCCAAGCGGCGGCCGCGCTCGACCGGCTGGCGCAGCGCATCGCCGACGGCGTCGACCTGGCCGAGGTGGTGCGCGTCGCCCGGACGGCGCCCGATCTCGCCGGACCCGCGTGGCAACCCGCCCTCGGCCCCGCCCCGGCCGGGGACCGCGGCGCCGGGTGCGCCGGCCGTCCGGTGGTCGCGGTCGCCGGCGGCCGGGCGTTCACCTTCCGCTACGCGGAGACCGAGGAGATCCTGCGCGCGGCGGGTCTCGACCCGGTGGTGTTCGACCCGACCGCGGATGCCACGCTGCCGCCGGGTACGTCGGCGGTCTACCTCGGGGGCGGGTTCCCGGAGGTGCACGCCGGTGAGCTGTCCGGCAACCGCGGGCTGCGCGCGGACCTGCGAGCCGCCGTCGCGGCGGGCGTGCCGGTCGCCGCGGAGTGCGCCGGGCTGCTGTACCTGTCCCGGACCCTGGACGGCGCGCCGATGGTGGACGCCCTGCCGGCAGCCGCCGCGATGACCCCGGGGTTGACGCTCGGGTACCGCACGGCCGTCGCCCCGGCGGACACGCTGCTCGGGCCCGCCGGCACCCGCACCACCGGCCACGAGTTCCACCGCACCACCACCGACCCGGTCGCCGGGGCCACCCCGGCCTGGCTGGTCGACGGCCGGCCGGAGGGCTGGTCGCTCGACCCGGCCGGCACCGGGCGTCCCACGGTGCACGCCTCGTACCTGCACACCCACTGGGCCGCCCCGGGACCGCTGGCCGCCGGGTTCGCCGCCGCGGCGCACCGGGCCCGGCCGTGGCAGCCGGATCGGCCGGGGGCGGCGCGGCGCGGCACCGGGACCTGCGCCCGGGCGGGCGATGTCGCCGGCGGGGCCGGCGGAGCCGGCGCGACTGTCGCGGCCGGACCCGCGGGTGCGCACGGCCGCGGGTCCGCCGGGCAGGCGGGTGTCGACCTCGACCACCACGGCGACCGCGACGTGGCCGACGGACTGGTCGACCTGGCGGTCAACGTCCAGCTGGCCGAGCCCGACCCGTGGCTGGCGGACCTGCTGCGGTCCGCGGTCGCCGGCCTGGCCCGGTATCCCGACACCGCCGACGCCACCCGGGCGCTGGCCGCCCGGCACGGTCGGGACCCGGCCGAGGTGCTGCCGACATCCGGTGGTGCGGAGGCGTTCTGGTTGCTGGCCCGGGCGCTGCGGCCCCGTCATGCGGTGGTGGTGCACCCGCAGTTCACCGAGCCCGAGGCGGCACTGCGGGCCGCCGGTCACGCGGTCCACCGGCTCGTGCTGCACCCGGACGACGACTGGACCTTGCACCCCGGACAGGTCCCGGCGTCGGCCGACCTGGTCGTCGTCGGCAACCCGACGAATCCCACCGGGCGGCTGCACTCGGCCGAGCTCCTGGCCGGGCTGGCCCGGCCGGGCCGTGTGGTGCTGGTCGACGAGGCATTCCTGGACGCCGTGCCCGGCGAACCGGGATCCCTGACCGGACAACGGCTGCCGGGCCTGGTGGTGGCACGGTCGCTCACCAAGACCTGGGGGATCGCCGGCCTGCGGGCCGGGTACGTCGTCGGGGACCGGGACGTCGTCGGCCGGCTCGCCGCGCAGCAGCCGCCGTGGTCGGTGTCCTCGCCCGCGCTGCTGGCCATGGTGGCGACCGCGGAGCCGCACGCGGTCGACCGGGCCCGCCGCCGCGCCGAGCTCGTGCCCGGACGTCGCCGGTTGCTGATCCGGGGCCTGCAGGACCTCGGGTTGCGGGTGGTGCCGTCCCAGGCGCCCTTCGTGCTGGTCGACACCCGCGAGGCGGTTTCGGGGGCGCCACCCGGCACCGTCCGGGACAGGTTGCGGGAGCACGGATTCGCCGTCCGCCGCGGCGAGACCTTCCCGGGCCTGGACGCGGACTGGATCCGGGTCGCCGTGCGCGACGAGGCCACCACGACGGCGCTGCTCGCCGCGCTGGCCGCCGTGCTGACCCCCGCCGCCCCGGCCGGCGGCGTCCCCGGGGCCGACCGGCACCCCCTGCCCGTGGGCGGCCGGTCGTGACGCGGCCCTCGGTGCAGCTCGACCTGGAGCTGGCCGGGCTGCCGGTCGTCGTCCTCGGCGGCGGCGCCGCCGCGCTCGGCCGGATCGCGGCGTTGCGGGCGGCCGGCGCACGGCTGACCGTGGTGGAGGAGCAGCCCTCCGACGCCGTGCGGGACCTGGCCGACCGCGGACTGGTCGACCTCCGGTCGCAGGAGCCCGACGACGCCCGGCTGCGCGAGGCCGCCCTGGTGGTGATCGCCGCGGCCGACGGCGGCACCGACGGCGGCACCCGGAGCGGCGCGGGAGGTGCTGCCGACACCGACACCGACACCGCCGCCGGGGCGGCACCGGCCGATCGGGCCGACCGGCTCCGCCGGCGGGCCGCCGCACTCGGGATCCCGGTGGCCTCCGCGGCACCCGTCGGACCGGTGCCCGCGCCGGTTCCTGGGCGCGGCCGGGTCGTGCTGGTCGGTGGCGGTCCCGGCGACCCCGGGCTGATCACCGTGGCCGGGCTGGAGGCCGTCCGCCGGGCCGACGTCGTGGTGGCCGACCGGCTGGCGCCGCTGGCGGTCCTGGACGAGGTCCGGCCGGGTACCGAGATCGTGGACGTCGCCAAGATCCCCGGGGGCAACGCCACCCCGCAGGAGGCGATCAACGCGCTGCTGGTCCGGCACGCGCTCGCCGGCCGGGTGGTCGTGCGGCTCAAGGGCGGCGACAACTTCGTCTTCGGCCGCGGCGGCGAGGAGTGGCAGGCGTGCGCGGCCGCCGGCGTCCCGGTCGACGTCGTCCCCGGCCTGAGCTCGGCCGTGGCCGGTCCCGCCCTGGCCGGCATCCCGATCACCCACCGCACCCTGAACCAGGGCTTCACCGTGGTGTCGGCGCACGTCCCCCCCGGGGATCCGCGGTCGACGCTCGACTGGGCCGCGCTGGCGCGCACGGGCACCGCGCTGGTGGTGCTGATGGGCGTCGGCACCCTGCCGGCGGTGACGGCCGCGCTGGTCCGGCACGGGCTCGACCCGGCGACGCCGGCGGCCACCGTCGCCGACGCCGGGTTGCCCGGGCAGCGGACGGTGCGCGGGACGGTCGGCGACATCGCCGCGCGCACCGCGGCCGAGGGACTCCGCGCCCCGGCGGTGACCGTGATCGGCACCGTGGCCGCGTTCGACCCGGGTGGGACCGAGTGACCCCGGTGACCTCGATGACCTCGGTGACCTCGACGCTGTACCTGGTCCGGCACGGCGAGTCGACCTGGAACGTCGCGGGCCGGGTACAGGGCCAGGCCGACGCCGCCCGGCTCACCGCGCGCGGGCGGGAACAGGTGCGGGCGGCCGCCGCCCGGCTCGCCGGGGTCGGCGCCCGTCGGTTGGTCACCTCGGACCTGGCGCGTGCCCGGGAGACGGCCGACATCGTCGGCGCTGCCACCGGTCTCGATCCGTGGCCGACGCCGCTGCTGCGCGAGATGGACCTGGGCCGGTGGCAGGGTCTGCCGTCGGACGAGGCGGCCGCCCGCTGGGCCGACCTCGCCGCGGACGATCCGTGGACCCCCGACGACCGGCGCCGGCCACCGGGCGGCGAGTCCACCGCCGACGTCCGCGCCAGGGTGGCGGCACTGCTCGCGTCGCCCCTGGTCACCGAGGTCGACGGGGCCGTCGTGCTGGTCAGCCACGGCGACACCATCCGGGTCGCCGTGTCCTACCTGCTGGGCGAGGTGCCGGCGGAGCCCGAGGTGGCCGAGGACGCCGAGGACGCCGACGAGGGTGGCTGGAGCCGCGGCGGCGCAGCGGACCCGGACGACGTCGACCAGGACGGCGCCTCGCGGCGGCGGGCGCCCGTCGCCCAGTGGCGACCGGTGCCGAACGGGTCGGTGCAGATCCTCGAGCGCGCGGCTGACGGCACCGTCCAGCACCGGGAGTGGGCGCCAGCGCTGTAGATCGACCGCGGCCACCACCGGTCAGTCCTGCTGACACCGCCGACACTCGCTCGAGTTGATGGTTCGCACCGGGATGCCGCGAACCGGCAGGACTTCCTTCAGCCGTACCAGCATGCCTGGCAGATCCAATGGCACGTCGACGCCCTCGCGCACCAAAGGAAGTCCAACCCTGACTTTGCCTTGTGAGTCCCACACGGCAAGAGAGGGCCCGTTGTTGTAGGCGGACAAGTAGTGGACGCCGTCGGCGCGGTGGTCGAGCGGTTGGTCCTCGTATATCGCCCGCGCCCAGTCCTGCGACAGTCGCCGCGCGACGTTCCCGCTTCCCAACATTGGAAGCGCTCCGATGGCCATCGCGGACCCTTCCCCGGCCAGATCGACGAAGCGGAGCGGGCGGATTGGGCTGAGAAGGGCAACACGAAACGACGGGCACACCTCCGCGACACCGGCCTCGCCGAACACCTCGGATGCCGATGTAGCCAGGTTGGCGCCGATGTAGAGCACCGTGCGGCCGTCGGGATCGTCTCGCGGCACCGGGGCCGTGGCGTCTTCTACAGTGTGGGGATCGAAGCGGTTCAACGGGCCGAAGCGTCGGGGCGTGTCACCTCGCGGCGTACGGGCACCCCGGTGGTACACCCGGCACCACTGCCAGGTTGCTGCCGGGTCAGGCGGGGACCACGTCCATTCGACGGCGGAGGAATGCAGTGGTCGCCTCGGCGGTCGGAGCTCCCTTACCACGCCGACTTGGCGAGGGCGTCCGCCACCGCAACGACCTCCTCGACGCGCCCCGCTGCAAGAGCACGGCTGGGGCTGTCGCCATTCAAGTCGGGTGACGGTCGGGTCGCCCAGCGGCTCAAAGCGACTGGGCCTCCCGGAAAGGCTGCGGCCAATCGATCGATCGCGGGTAAGACCCCGGCCACCGAATCGGCATCGAATTGCCACGTCGGGATGGCCCACCGTCCTCGGTCCTTGAGCGCTACAAGCCGACCGGCCACGACTAGCTTCGTCACGGCTTGGTCCGTCATCCTCAACAAGCTGGCGACGTCCCCACGGCTCACCGAGCGTTCGAGGACTTCTGCGCGCTGCCTGAAGGTCAACTCCAGATTCGCGAGCTCCGCGCTTTCGCGTTCCTGCTCGGACGGCGTTGGCCCCCATGCCGCAGGCAGCGCGAGGTCCGCGGAGTCGTCACCCCAGGAGCCTGAGTCGGCCAACGCAGTCAGCTCGGCGGCCAGGATACGAAGTCGCCGAGTGCGAGACCGTTGATCGGCGTCGGACGGTGTTGTCTCCAACTCCTGCGCCCGCGCGGCCGTTGCGGATCCTTCAAGATGCGACATATCGAAGGTACGTCGATCGAAGCTACCGACTGGCAGGCGGTCCCCGATGTCGTAGTACTCGTAGAGCCGGTCCTCGTCCTGCTCGGACAGCGGCTCGTCCTCGGCGAAGTTCGGTGCGCCCTTGACCTTGTCCTGGTCGTAGGGCACCACGACGCGGTTGCCCTCGATGCTGGCGTCATCCAGCGGCACGAAGGACTGGTTGCCACCGAACCAGCCGGTCTTGACCGTCACCCAGGTCGGCTGACCGGTCTCGTTGTCCACGAAGACCTGGCCGACCTTGCCGAGCTCGTCACCGCCGGCGCCGACGACGACACCATCCACTGCGATGCCGATATCAGACTGCAGATGGTGAACCATGGTTGCTCCCACGATGAGGACGAGCGTCGAGCGCCTGCAACTGTCGCAACCGCTGCAACTATTGTTCCAGATCCGTCGCTCGCACGGGCGTCAGCGGGGCAGGCCGTCCCGCCACGCCGGGTAGGGCAGCAGGCCGCGCAGCCGCCACCCGGCGCCGTGCCCGGTCAGGTGCACGGCGGTCAACGGCCCGACGTCCACCACCGCGAACAGTCCGGGCATCCCGAGCAGCGCCGCGACACCCGCCCGGACCGCGGCCGCACCGGCGACCACCACGCGCAGCCCGCCGGGACCGATGCCGGTGCCGCTCCCACCCCTGCCGGTGCCGCTCCCACCGCTGTCGCTGTCGCTCCCACCGCGGTCGCTGTCGCCGTCCCGCTGCCCGGCGCCGGTCGGGTCGCCGACCACCGCGGAGCCCACGCGACGGATCAGGTCGAGCACCGACTCGCCGCCCGGCGCCGCGACGGCCGGGTCCGCGAGGAACCTGCCCACCTCCGCGACGGGCAGGTCGGCGGCCGGCCGCCCCGTCCAGCTGCCGGCGTCCAGGTCGGCCAGCGCGGGCACCACCCGCGCCGTCCAGCCCAGCGCTGCGGCCGTCTCCCGGCAGCGCCGTTCCGGGCCGCACCAAACGTCGCGGTGGCGGACGGTGGCCGGCGACAGGTCCGCCGGGGCGAGGGGCTCCTCCGGGGCCGGGAACGCCGCGGCCCTGGTCGCGGCGGTGGCCGCCGCCGCCACCAGCAGCAGGCGGCTCACCGCGGCCGGGCCGGCCGGGTCGGGGTGGGGGTGGCAGGCATCGCGGACAGCGTCGCAGATCCGGTGGCGCGGCCGGGCCGGCGTTGCCGGGCCTGAGAGCGGAGGTCTACGGTCACAGCACTGCGGCATCGGGAAGCCGGTGGGATTCCGGCACGGTCGCGCCACTGTGAGGGGCAGCAGCCCCGAGTCAGACCTCGATGTCGCACCTGTCCACTTCAGGTGGGGGCGCCGTACCCCCGAGGAGGTTCCGTGACTGCCATCCCGTTCAGCCCGCCCGCGTCCGCGCTGCCCGCGACCGCCGTGCCGGCCGTGCCCGCTCTGCCGGTGCTGCCGCTGCGCCAGGCGCTGCCGTGGCTGTTCTTCGCCGGCGTGCTGCTGCTGCTGGCCCTGTACTTCGTGTCGGCCGAGCAGGGTGCCGTGTCGGTGTTCTCCGGCACCGGCGTGCACGAGTGGGTGCACGACGCCCGCCACCTGCTCGGCTTCCCCTGCCACTGACGGCGCGGGCGTGCTCACCATCCGGACCTTCCTGGTCCGTGGGTTGCTGGCGGGCCTGATCGCCGGGGTGCTGACGTTCGGCATGGCGTACCTGGTCGGCGAGGGCCCGGTGTCCGCGGCGGTCACCCTCGAGGGACACGGCGCCGACGGGCATCACCACGCCGCGCCGGCCGCAGGCGACGGTGCGGGCGCACCCGCCGGTGGCATCCGCATGAGCACGGCGTACGAGGCCGACGACGAGCTGGTGTCCCGCGCCGACCAGTCGACGTGGGGGCTGGCCACCGGCACCCTGGTGGTCGGGCTGGCGGTGGGCGGCCTCGTCGGCCTGGCCACCGGGGTCGCCTTCGGCCGGGTCGGTACCCGCACCGCCCAGGGCACCAGCGCGCTGTGCGCCGCGCTGGGTTTCGGCGCGGCGTCGCTGGTGCCGTTCCTCAAGTACCCGGCGAACCCGCCGTCCGTCGGGCAGGCCGACACCATCGGCGCCCGCACCGCCGCGTACTTCGGCTTCCTCGGCCTCTCGGTGCTGGCCGTGCTGGCCGCGGTCGTGGCGGCCCGCGCGCTGTCCCGGCGGTGGGGCGGCTGGAACGCGGCGCTGGCCGCCGGTGCCGGCTACGCGGTCGTGATGATCGTGGCCGCGCGGCTGTTCCCGGTGGTCGACGAGGTCCCGGACGCCTTCCCGGCCTCGCTGCTGTGGAGCTTCCGCACCGCCTCCGCCGGCGTCCAGCTGTGCCTGTGGGGCGTCGCCGGCATCGCGCTGGGGCTGTTGCTGCGCACGCCCGTGCGCCGGCACCTGGCCGCCCGCGCCGGGTCCGCGGCATGACCGGAGGCGACACGGCGGCCACCCGGGCCACCGTGGGAGGGACGGCCGCCGCGGCTGCGACCGCCGGCACGACCACCTGGGCCCCGGCGGTGATCGCACCGCCGTCCGCCGCGGCCCGCGCGGCGGCGCACGACCGGCTGGCCGGGCTGGCGACGCCGGCCGGCGCGTGGGGTCGGCTGGGTGAGCTCGCCGTGTGGCTGTCCGCCTGCCAGGACCGCTGCCCGCCGCGGGTGCCCGCCGCCGTCCGCGCCGTGGTGTTCGCCGGCGACCACGGGGTCACGGTGCGCGGGGTCTCCGCGTACCCGGCCGCGGTGACCCCGGCGATGGTCCGCACCATCGTCGGCGGCGGCGCCGGGATCAGCGTGCTGTGCGCGGTCCACGACGTCGCCCTGCGGGTGCTGGACATCTCGGTGGACGACGAGCTCACCGGCGTCCCGGAGGCGGTCCGGGCGCACAAGATCCGGCGCGGCAGCGGCTCGATCGACGTCGAGGACGCCTGCTCGGCCGACGAGGTCCGCCGGGCGCTGGCCGCCGGCGCCGCCGTCGCCGACGAGGAGATCGCGGCCGGTGCGGACCTCTTGGTGAGCGGGGACCTCGGCATCGGCAACACCACGCCGGCGGCCGCCCTGATCGGCGCGGTGCTGGGCCTGGACGCGGACCTGGTGACCGGCCGCGGCACCGGCGTCGACGACATCGCCCTGGCGCAGAAAGCGTCGGTCGTGCGGGCCGCCGTCGACCGCGTCGCCCCCCGCGTCGGGGACCCGGTCGACCTGCTCGCCGCCGCCGGCGGGGCCGACTTCGCCGCGGCGGCGGGATTCCTGGTGCGGGCGGCCGAGCGCGGCGTCCCGGTCCTGCTGGACGGCGTGATCGCCGTGGCGCAGGCGCTCGTCGCGGACCGGATCGCACCGGGGGTGGCCGCCTGGTGCGCCGCCGGTCACCGCTCCACCGAGCCCGCGCAGTCCCTGGCGCTGCAAGCCCTGGGACTGGTGCCGCTGCTCGACCTCGGGATGCGCCTCGGCGAGGGCACCGGCGCGGTCGCCGCCGTCCCGCTCGTCCGGTCCGCGGCCGCGATCCTCGGCCGGATGGCGCTGCTCGCCGACGTCCTGGCGTGACGGGCAGCGGCCCGGCCGGTGCCGGCGCGGCCGCCGGCGGGCCCCGGTCCGTCGTGGTCGACGGGCTGCGGATGGCGGCGGGCACCTTCACCGCGGTGCCGGTGCGACCGCCGTCCCGCGTCGACCGGCCGGTGGCCCGGGCCGCGATGCTGCTGGCCGGGCCGGCGACGGTACCGCTCGGGGTGGTGACCGGCCTGGTGTGCTGGGCCGGTGTCCGGCTGGGGCTGCCGTCACTGCTGGTGGCCGTGCTCGCGGTGGGCGTGCTGGCGCTCGGCGACCGCGGCCTGCACCTGGACGGGCTCGCCGACACGGCGGACGGGCTGGCCGCCTCCTACGACCGGGAGCGCGCGCTGGCGGTCATGCGGCGCGGGGACACCGGGCCGGCGGGGGTGGTCGCGGTTGTGCTGGTGCTGGCCGCGCAGCTGGCCGGGGCCGCGGCGGTGCTGCACCGCCCATGGGGCGCCGTGCTGCTGGCGGTGGCGGTCTGCGTGTCCCGGTGGTGGGTGCTGCCGGGCTGCACCCGCAACGTCCCGGCGGCCCGGACGGGCGGGCTGGGCGCGGCGGTGGCGGGGTCCGTCCCGCTGCCCGCGACGGTGGCGGTGCTGGTGGCGGCGGGCGCCCTGCTGGCGGCGGCCGCGGCGCTGACCGGCCTGCCGTGGTGGCGCGGGGCGCTGGGGGCGGTGCTGGCGACGGTGGCGGCCGGTGCCGTGGTCCTGCGTTGCCGGCGGCGGTTGGGTGGCGTCACCGGCGACGTGCTCGGCGCCTCGGTCGAGGTCGCCCTGGCGGCGCTGCTCGTCCCGCTCGCCGCCGGCTGACCCGTTTCGCCCCGGCTGTCCGGTGGAACCGGGCAGCCCGTGGCAGACGACGACGCGAAGACCGTCCGCAACGAGTTCGCCGACGCGGTGAACATGACGAGGTCGCAGCTCTCCGACTGGCTCGAGACCGACGAGTCCAAGTCCGTGGGGCAGAAGAGCAGCGGCGGCGGGGAGAGCACCGGTCACCACTACGGCCGGCGCATCCTCGAGCTGCTGGACACCAAGGCCGGCGACCTGTCCGACGACGACCTGGCCGACATGCGCAAGGTGCACGGCTACGTCGCGCGGCACCTGGCGCAGCGGCCGGACAAGTCCGACGACGAGCTGGCCGACACCCCATGGCGCTACTCGCTGATGAACTGGGGGCACGATCCCCTCAAGTCCTGAGGCCGGCGTCCTGAGGCAGGATCCCGACGCCGGTGGCCGAGGCCGGCGTCCTCGACCGGCCGCACCGGACGGATCAGCGCAGGAGGTCCCCGTGGGGTCGGCAGGCCGGCGCGTCCTGGTCACCGGTATGTCCGGGGCCGGCAAGTCGACCGTGCTCGACCTGCTCGCCGCCCGCGGCTACCGGACCGTGGAGACCGACGCGCCGGAGTGGTTGCGCCGGACCGCGGACGGCACCGACGAGGTGTGGCGCGAGGACCGGATGGCCGCGCTGCTGGCCGGCGACGCCGGGCCGGGGCTGTTCGTCGCCGGCTGCCGAGCGAACCAGGGCCTGTTCCGCGACCGGTTCGACCACGTCGTGCTGCTGCACGCACCGACACCGGTGCTGCTGCAGCGACTCCGGACGCGCACCGGGGGGTTCGGTCGGACGGACGCCGAGCGGGACAAGGTCCTGGCCGACATCGCCGAGGTGGTGCCGCTGCTGCTGGCGAGCTGCGACGTCCACATCGACACGGCGGACACGCCGCCGGCCGCCGTGGCCGACCGGCTCGTCGCGCTGGTCAGCGGCTGACGCCGGGACGGACCGCGAGTGCGGTGTCCGCGGCGGTTCCGAGATCCGCGGGGCGTGGTGCCGCATCGACGGGCCGCCGCCGCGGGCCGCACCGGTACGGCCGGGCGCTGCGGTCGCGGACCGGGGTCACCGCGCGGCGTCCTCCAGGTCCCGGCACAGCCGGGCGGTGGTGTCGACCACCGGCCGGTCGCGAGCCAGCGCCGGGTCGAGGGCGTCCAGCACGGCCGGGACCGCGCGCTCCGGCGGACCCGCCGCCAGCGCTCGGAACCGGTCCGCGGCCACGTCCGTCACCTCGGGCCCGCGGCCCCGCAGATGCACGATCCAGCCGGCCAGCACCCGCAGCCCGCCCGCCGGCAGCCGGCCCGCCCGGCGCTCGGCGCGCACGGCGGGCAGCACCCGCACCGGCAGCTTCTGCGAGCCGTCGGCGGCGATCTGCGCCAGCCGGTGCCGGATCCGCGGGTTGCGCCACCGCTCCACGAGAGCAGCGCGGTAGCGGTCCTTGTCGCCGTCGGGCAGCGCCAGGTGCCGTACCGCCTCGTCCCACCACTGACCCAGCCAGCGCCGGCACCGCGCGTCGGACACGGCCTCCGCCACCGTGCCGTGCCCCAGCGCCCCGCCGGCGTAGGCCAGCAGGCTGTGACCGCCGTTGAGCAGCCACAGCTTCCGGTCCTCGAACGGCGCGATGTCGTCGACCCAGCGGGCTCCCGCCGCGGCCCAGTCGGGATGCCCGGCCGGGAAGTCGCCGCACAGCTGCCATTCGGTGTAGGGCTCGGTGACGACCGGTGCCCGGTCGGTGCGGCCGGTCAGCGCCGCGGCCGGCTCCAGGTCGGCGTCGGTGGTCGCCGGGGTGATCCGGTCCACCACCGTCCCGACGAACGAGACGTGCTGCTCGATCCACCCGGCGAGCCCGGGATCCACCCGGGACGCCAGCTCGGTCACCACCCGGGCCGCGACCCCTCCGTTGCCCGGCAGGTTGTCGCCGGGCAGTACCGCGAGACCGGCGCGGACGCCGGGGCTCCCGGGTCCGGCGGCGCTGCGCCGGGCCGCCAGCCCGGCCATCAGCCGGCCGGGGACGGTCTGCACCGGCGCGCGGAGGTCCTGCCGGAGCGTCGCGACGTCGTGCCGGACCTCGGGCAGGTCGGCGGCCAACCCGCCGTCGGGGGAGCGCAGGTAGGCGGCCTCGGTCACGGTCAGGGACAGGATCGCCACGGCCGGGTCGGCCAGCGACGCCAGCCACGCGGCATGGTCGGTCCCGCTGTGCGCTCGGCTGAGACTGCCGACCACGCGCGCGGTGTCGCCGTCGGCGGCCCGGGTGAGCACGGTGTACAGGCAGTCCTGGGCGGCGAGCACCCGTGCCGGCGCGGTGGACCGGCCGGTGAAGGCCGCGATGCCCCACCGGTCGGCGTCCGGTGCGCGGTCGGTGTACCAGGCCTCGTGCGCGCGGAAGAAGTTGCCCAGGCCCAGGTGCACGATCCGCACCGGCGCGGCCGGACGCCCGTCGCCGCGGGCGCGGGACAGCACGGGTGTCACGGTCGCCCCGCGCGGGCCGCGGACATCGGGTCACTCCCGGCCGGGGCCGGCGCGGGCTCCGGCCGGCCGGTCGCCGCTCCGTGCCGGGTCACAGCCGCAGCACCCGCCCGGCCACGACGAGCAGCACGTCGTCGGACGCCGCGGCGACCCGCTGGTTGACGGTGCCCAGCAGGTCCCGGAACAGCCGCCCCGACCGGTGCTCGGGGACCACGCCCCAGCCCACTTCGTTGGTCACCGCGACGGACAGCAGCCCGTCCCGGGTCCGCTCGGACCACGCCGCGCAGAACCGGTCCACCCGCAGGTCCAGCTCGTCCCGCCAGCCGTCGTCGGCGGCGTCCCAGGCCCTCAGGTCGTCGAGCACCGCGGTCAGCCAGGTGCCCAGGCAGTCGACGAGCACGTCGCCCGGCGCGGAGGCGACCGCGGCGGCGAGGTCGGCGGTCTCCGCGGTCTCCCAGCCGGCCGGTCGCCGCTCCCGGTGCCGGCGCACCCGATCGGCCCACTCCGGATCGCCGTCCGGGTCCGGGACGGGCCCGGTGGCCACGTAGCGGACGGTGGAGCGGTGGGCGACGAGGGTCTCGGCGTGCCGGGACTTGCCGGAGCGGACGCCTCCGGTCACCAGGACCCGCCGCGCCGCCGCCACCAGGGCACCGTACGCGGCCCGGGGCCGCAGGATGGGCGGGGTGGCCGGGCACCGACGGTCGCCGGCGAGGCTCGCCGGGCGATCGCCCGATCGACAGCGACACCGACACCGGCACCGCGACCGGCACCGCGACCGGCACCGGCACACCGGCATCCGCAGTGACATCGACACGGAAAGGAGGGACCGTGCCCGATCCGTCGCGGCCGGACCTGTCCCGCGCCGCGGGGCTGCTGCTCGGGGCGCTGGCCGACCGGGCGCTCGGCGACCCGCGGCGCCGACATCCCGTCGCGGGCTTCGGCGCCGTCGCGGCCCTGGCCGAGCGGCGCTGGTACCGCGACACGGTCGCGGCCGGCGGGTGGCACGTCGCCGCCCTGGTGCTGCCGGTGGTCGGCGCGGCGGCAGTCGCCGAGCGGGGTCTGCGCCGGTGGCCGTGGCCGCGGGCGGCGCTGACCGCCGGGGCGACCTGGACGGTGCTCGGCGGCCGGTCGCTCGGCCGGGAGGCGGCGGCGGTGCACACCCGGCTGGTGGCCGGGGACCTGCCGGCGGCGCGCGTGCGGCTGACCCACCTGGTGGGCCGGGACACCGCCCGACTGGACACGGGCGAGGTGGCCAGGGCCGTCGTGGAGTCGGTGGCCGAGAACACCTCGGACGCCGTCGTCGGCCCGCTGGTCTGGGGCGCCCTGTTCGGCGTGCCGGGCCTGCTCGGCTACCGGGCGGTCAACACCCTGGACGCCATGGTCGGCCACCGCAGTGACCGCTACCTGCGGTTCGGCCGGGTCGCGGCCCGGCTGGACGACCTGGTGAACCTGCTGCCCGCCCGGCTGTGCGTCGCGCTGACCGCGGCGGCCGCCCCGGTGGTCGGCGGCCGGCCGGCGGCCGCGATCGCGGCGGCCCGGCGCGACGGCGGCCGGCACCCGAGTCCGAACGCCGGGCCGGTGGAGGCGGCGGCCGCCGGCGCCCTGGGCATCACGCTGGGCGGCACCAACAGCTACGAGGGCGCGGCGGAGGACCGCGGGACGCTGGGCGACGGGCCGCCGCCGGGGCCCGCCGACATCCCGCGGGCAGTTCGGCTGGCGGCGACGGTCGGATGGCTGAGCGCGGGGGTCGCGGCCGCCGTCCCCACCATCAAGGCCGTCAGCGCCAGCAGCGCCGTCAGCGGGCGGCGCGGTCGCCGGCGAGCCGGTCGATGACCCACCGGACGGCGGCGTCCACGGCATCCACGGCCGTCACCGGCTCCGTGCCGTCCGTGCCGTCGATGCTCCCCGTGCTCCCCGTGCTCCCCGTGCTCCCCGTGCTCCCCGTGCTCCCCGTGCTCCCCGTGCTCCCCGTGCCCCCCGTACCGTCGGTGCCCCCCGCGCCGGCCGGGTGCGCCGGCCGGGCCACCACCACGACCGGGATCCCGAGCGCGGCGGCGGCGTCCAGCTTGGCGCTGGTGTAGCGGCCGCCGGAGTCCTTGGTGACCAGCACGTCGATGCCGTGCCGGCGCAGCAACAGGAGCTCGTCCTCGAGCCGGTACGGCCCGCGGTCCAGCAGCACCGTCCAGTCCGCGGGCAGCGGCCGGTCCGGCGGTTCCACCAGCCGCACCACCGCCGGCCGGTCGGCGAGCCCGGCGTAGTCGGCCAGCGTCTGCCGGCCGGTGGTCAGCAGCGGCCGGCGGCCGAGCCGCGCCGCCAGCGCCGCCGCCTCGCGATGGCCCGGCACCCAGTGCCACCCGGCGGCGTCCGGTCGCGCGTCCCAGCCCGGCCGGGCCAGCCGCAGCAGCGGCACCCCGGCCGCGGCGGCCGCCGCCACGGCGTTGCCGGACATGGTGACCGCGTAGGGATGGGTGGCGTCGACCAGCAGCCGCACCCGCTCGGCGACCAGGTACCGGCGCAGGCCCTCGGCGCCGCCGAAACCGCCGATCCGCACCCGCCCGGCCGGCCGGGCAGGCGCCCGCACCCGCCCGGCAAGCGAGGTCAGCACGTCCACCCCGGCGTCGTGCAGCGCGGCGGCCAGCGCCCGCGCCTCCGCGGTGCCGCCGAGCAGCAGCACCGGCCCGTCCGGCGCGGGAACGGGGGGCTGCGCGGTCACGACGACCAGCCAACCACCCCGACTAGGATCGGGGCGCCGTCCGCCGGCCCGGCGGACCGGCACAGCCTGGCCGGGCGATCCGGCCGGCCGGTGCCCCCCGGACCGGGAGCGGCGCCGGCCCCGCCCCACGGGAGAACTGTGACCGACCCCAGCAGCACCGCCGCGCCGGCGCTCACCCGCGACGACG
Source organism: Nakamurella endophytica (assembly GCF_014646215.1). Lineage (GTDB taxonomy): Bacteria > Actinomycetota > Actinomycetes > Mycobacteriales > Nakamurellaceae > Nakamurella > Nakamurella endophytica. The sequence continues at coordinate 103,095 of NZ_BMNA01000001.1, read as the reverse complement.
TCGCGCACCTCGCGCACCTGGCCCGGCTCGAGCTGACCGACACCGAACTCGACCTGTACCTCGACCAGCTGACGGTGATCCTGGACTCCGTCGCGGCGGTCACCGAGGTCGCCGCCGCGGACATCGTCCCGACGACGCACGCGGTCCCGCTGACCAACGTCTCGCGCGCGGACGTGCTGCGCCCGGGCCTGTCCCGGGACGCCGCGCTCGCCGGGGCGCCGGCCGCCGAGGACGGGCAGTTCCGCGTCCCGCAGATCCTGGGGGAGGAGCAGTGACCGCCGCCGGTGCGACGCCGGACCTGCCGGCCGACCTGACCCGTGCCTCGGCCGCCGACCTGGCGGCCGGGATCGCCGGCGGGACGGTCAGCGCCGTCGAGGTCGCGCAGGCCCACCTGGACCGGATCGCCGCCGTCGACCCCGGGGACCGCGGGGTGCACGCCTTCCTGCACGTGTCCGGCGACCTCGCGCTCGAGCAGGCCGCCGCCGTGGACGCCGCCCGGGCCGCCGGCCGCACCGCGGCGTCGCCGCTGGCGGGTGTGCCGCTGGCGCTCAAGGACATCGTGGTGCAGCAGGGGGCCCCGGCCACCGCCGGCTCCCGCATCCTCGAGGGCTGGATGCCGCCCTACGACGCCACGGTCACCACCCGGCTGCTCGAGGCCGGCGTGGTCATCCTCGGCAAGACCAACCTGGACGAGTTCGCCATGGGCTCGTCGACGGAGAACTCGGCGTACGGGCCGTCGCGCAACCCGTGGGACCTGGACCGGATCCCCGGCGGGTCGGGCGGCGGGTCGGCGGCCGCGCTGGCCGCCTTCGAGGCCCCGCTGGCCATCGGCACGGACACCGGCGGCTCGATCCGCCAGCCCGCCGCGGTCACCGGCACGGTCGGCGCCAAGCCGACGTACGGCGGCGTCTCCCGGTACGGGGTGATCGCGCTGGCCTCGTCGCTGGACCAGGTGGGCCCGTGCGCGCGGACCGTGCTGGACACCGCGCTGCTGCACGAGGTCATCGCCGGCCACGACCCGCGGGACTCGACCTCGATCCCGGAGCCGGTGCCCTCGGTGGTCGATGCGGTGCACCGCGGACGGGCCGACGGCGTGGCCGGCATGCGGATCGGCGTGGTCCGCGAGCTGGGCGGCGAGGGATACCAGCCGGGGGTGCTCGACTCGTTCCGGGCCGCGGTCGCCGCGCTGGAGGCGGCCGGCGCCGAGATCGTCGAGGTGTCCTGCCCGCACTTCCGCTACGGGTTGGCGGCGTACTACCTGATCCTGCCCAGCGAGTGCTCGTCGAACCTGGCCCGGTTCGACGCCATGCGCTACGGCCTGCGGGTGGAACCGGCTGCCGGGCAGCCGGTCTCGGCGGAGACGGTGATGTCCGCGACGCGCGGCGCCGGCTTCGGCGCCGAGGTCAAGCGCCGGATCATCCTGGGCACCTACGCGCTCTCGGCCGGCTACTACGACGCGTACTACGGCTCCGCGCAGAAGGTCCGCACCCTGATCAAGGGCGACTTCGACCAGGCCTTCGGTGCGGCCGGCGGCGGCGCCGGCTGCGACGTGCTGGTGTCGCCGGCGTCCCCGGTCACCGCCTTCCGGCTCGGCGAGAAGGTCGACGACCCGCTGGCCATGTACCTCAACGACCTGGCCACGATCCCCGGCTCGCTGGCCGGCATCCCGGCGATGAGCGTGCCCAGCGGCCTGGCCGCCGACACCGGCCTGCCGGTCGGCCTGCAGATCATGGCGCCCGCCCTCGGCGAGGCCGCCATGTACCGGGTCGCGTCCGCGTTCGAGACGCTCTACGTCGCCGAGCACGGCAGCACCGTGCCCCTGTCCGTCCCCGAACTGGTGGTGAACCCCTGATGTCGTCCGCGACACCGACCCTGGCCGACTACGACCACGCGATCGAGACCTTCGACCCCGTCCTGGGTCTCGAGGTGCACGTCGAGCTCGGCACCGCCACCAAGATGTTCTGCGGCTGCTCCACGGCGTTCGGCGCTCCGCCGAACACCCAGGTGTGCCCTGTCTGCCTCGCCCTGCCCGGCGCCATGCCGGTGGTCAACGCCACCGCGGTCGAGTACGCGGTGCGGATCGGGCTGGCGCTGCACTGCAGCATCGCCTCGTGGTGCAGGTTCGCGCGGAAGAACTACTTCTACCCGGACATGCCCAAGAACTTCCAGACCTCGCAGTACGACGAGCCGATCGCCGTGAACGGCTACCTGGACGTCCAGGTGGACGGGGAGACGGTGCGCGTCGAGATCGAGCGGGCGCACATGGAGGAGGACACCGGCAAGTCCACCCACGTCGGCGGTCTCACCGGCCGCATCCACGGCGCGGAGTACTCGCTGCTGGACTACAACCGGGCCGGCGTGCCGCTGGTCGAGATCGTCACCAAGCCGATCACCGGGACCAAGGCGTCGGCGCCCGCCGTGGCCCGCGCCTACGTCGCCGCGCTGCGCGATCTCCTGCTGTCGCTGGAGGTCTCGGACGTGCGGATGGACCAGGGCTCGCTGCGGTGCGACGCCAACGTCTCGCTGACCCCGGCCGGGAACCCGGTGTTCGGGACCCGCACCGAGACCAAGAACGTGAACTCGCTGCGCTCCGTCGAGCGCGCCGTCCGTCACGAGATCTGCCGGCAGGCGGCCGTTCTCGAAGCCGGCGGGCGGATCGTGCAGGAGACCAGGCACTTCGACGAGTCCACCGGGACCACCTCGCCCGGCCGGTCGAAGGAGACCGCCGAGGACTACCGGTACTTCCCCGAGCCGGACCTGGTGCCGCTCGCCCCGGCCCCGGAGTGGGTGGAGGGCATCCGGGCGTCGCTGCCGGAGCTGCCCTGGCTGCGCCGGGCCCGGCTGCAGCAGGAGTGGGGGCTGTCCGACCTCGAGATGCGCGACCTGGTCGCGGCCGACGCCGTCGGCCTGGTCGAGGCCACGGTCGACGCGGGCGCACCGGCCGACCAGGCCCGGTCCTGGTGGTCGGCGTACCTGGGGCAGCAGGCCAACAGCCGCGGGGTGTCCCTGGCCGAGCTGCCGATCACGCCGCAGCAGGTGGCCAGGGTCGTCGCCCTGGTGGCGGCGGGGACGTTGTCGGCCAAGCTGGCCCGGCAGGTCGTCGACGGGGTGCTGGCCGGCGAGGGCGACCCCGACGAGGTGGTGGCGGCCCGCGGGCTGGCGGTCGTGTCCGACGACTCGGCCCTGCAGCAGGCAGTGGACCAGGCGCTGGCCGCCGCCCCCGACGTGGCCGACCGGATCCGGTCCGGTCGGGTGCAGGCGGTCGGGGCGGTGGTGGGTGCGGTGATGAAGGCGACCCGCGGGCAGGCCGACGCCGCCCGGGTGCGGGAGCTGGTGTTCTCCACGCTCGGCGTCCAGGCCTGACGCCCGGGGCCGGTCAGTCCGGCCCGCCGCCGCCCCCGCCCCCTCCGGACGGCACGACGACGACCCGGTCGTCGCTGGCCACCGGCCGGCCGTGGCCGTCCCGGTTGGCGGTGGTGACCCAGAACAGGTTCCGCGGGCCGGCCTCGACCGTGCGCAGCCGCCCGTACCGGCGCTCGAGCAGGGCCTCGGGGCTGCCGGTGAAGGCGCCGGTCGGCGTCATCCGGATGCCGGTGAGCCGCTGGCGGTCCAGCGACGTGCTGGCCAGCACGCCGTTGGTCGACGCGCAGTCCGCGGCGCCACCGTCGGAGGCCCGCCACGTCCAGGCGGCGTCGCCCGAGGCCAGCCGGGTGTAGGACTTGCCCGCGCTCAACGGCAGCAGCACGTCCGCGGTCGCGCGGTGGTCGACGACGGCCAGCGCGCCGGTGGGCAGCCGGCACATGCCGGTCGGTGCGGTGAACCCGGTCGCGAACACCGGCGACCCGGGCGTCAGCGTGCCGCCGACCGGCTTGCCGAACTCGTCCAGCCGCAGCACCTTCCCGGCCAGCGACCTGGCGTCGCCGGCGAGCGTGGGCCGGCCGGCGTCACCGGTGGCGACGAACAGGTACGGGCCGTTGAAGGCCAGCACGCCGCCGTTGTGCGTGCGCCCCTTGGGGATGCCGGTCAGGATGGCCTTCGGCTTCTCGCCGCGGGCGATGCGGACGACCCGGTTGTCGGTCGCCGTCGTCACGAAGGCGTACACCAGGCCGTCCTCGGCGTACGACGGCGACACGGCGAGCCCGAGCAGGCCGCCGTCGCCGGTGCCGTCGACGCCGGGCACGGTGGCCAGCAGCACCGGCGGCCGCTGGTACACCGCGAGCAGGATGCGCCCGGTGGTCCGCTCACCGACGAGGGCGGACATGCCGTCGGCCAGCGGGACCAGGCCCCACGGGTCCTTCAGGCAGGCGGCGATCACGGACGGGTCCGGCGGACGGCAGGGGTCCGGCGGAGGGCCGGTGGTGCTGCTGCTGGTGCTGCCACCCGACCCGGACGGCGGCGTCGTGGTCGAGCCGGGCAGGGTCGGCGTCGGGACCACCGGGGTGGCGGCCGGCGCGGTGAGGGACGGCTGGACGGACCAGCTCGGCGGGGCGGACGAGAAGTCGCCGCAGCCGGCGGCCAGCAGCAGGGCGACGCCGGTCCCGAGGGCGGCGGCGCACCGGCGGACCCGGCGCGGCGAGAGGCTCATCGCGATCCACCGTACGTGGCAGGTGCGGCGTCCGCGGGGCGTGCGACCGGGCTCGCGGCGGACGGCGCCGGCGGGCGCTCGGGTCAGGGAGCCGGGGCCGCGGCGACGGGCCGGACGGCTCCGGGGCGCCGGCCGACCACGTGCAGCAGCAGGTCCGCGTCCGCCGCGGCCAGGTGCCGCAGCCGCGCGCGTCGTGCCGACGACAGCACGAGCCACACCCCGGCGACCGCTGCCCGGCGTTGCGGCACCGTCTGCGTCCGGTGCACCAGCTGCACCCGGCGGGTGCGGGCGACGACGGTGTGCGTGGCGAAGACCCGGTGCCACCGCACGGTGACCGTGTCCGGGGTGAGCCGCCATCCCGCCGCCGCGACCTGGCCGCGCGCCGCGACCACCGCGACGACGGCCGGGAACAGGGCGGTGAGGCGCCACCAGCCGGGCAGCAGCAGCACGGCGGCCGCCGCCAGCGCCAGCCCGGCGACCAGCGGCAGCGTGGGATACCGGCGGCGGGCCGCCGCGCCGACGGGCACCGGGTCCTCGCCCGACCAGCGCAGCTCCGGCAGCGCGCGCCGCACCAGGTCGGCCGCCGCCGCACGGCGCACCAAGGGGTACAGCGTCCGCTGGTGGTCCTGCCCGCCGGCGACGCCGGCGACCTCCACCTCGACGGCGCAGTAGCCGAGCGGCTTGCGCCACAGCCCCTCGACGAGCCGGACGCCCTGCACCCGGTCGACCGGGATCGAGCTGCTCCGCTGCACGACCAGTCCGCGGGTGGTCCGCAGCCGCTCCGGCTCCCGGACCAGGGTCCAGCGCGCCAGGCGCACGGCGGTGAGGACGACGGCGACCAGCGCGGCGACCATCACCAGGCCGAGGACCACCAGCGTGGTGGCACCGCCGTGGTCGAGGACCTCGTGCCGGATCCAGCGGAGCGTGGAGTCGGGCAGCAGGTCCCTGGCCCGGTTCCAGGCGGCCGCCGCGCCGGCCAGCAGCAACGGGATCGAGGTGCCGGTGACGGCCGCGACGAGCAGCGCCCGCACTTCGAGCACGGCGATCGGCGGCACGCTGCCCGGTCCCTCGACGCCCTGCACGAGCCGGGACAGCGGCGCGGCGAGCACCGACCGACCGGCGGTCCGGGCAGCGGCATCGACTCCGGCATCGACTCCGGAATCGACTCCGGCGTCAGCTCCGGTGTCGACTCCGCTGTCGATCCCGATCCGGGCGCCGGTCCCGGAGTCGGCGGTCAGCGCCGTCCGCACCTGCGCCAGCGCGGACGCCGACAGGCAGTGCAGCTTGACGGTCGAGCTCCGGCCATCGCCGGGGGTCTGGACGGTGATGCCCGAGACGCCGAGGATGCGCTGCACGACGCCGGCGAAGGTGTCCAGCGCGGTGATCCGGGAGACCGGCACGCTCTCGGTGGTGCGCTTGAGCAGGCCGCTGCGCACCCGCAGCACGCCGTGGACGACGGAGTAGCGGTGCGTCCACCAGCGGATCACCGAGACGGCCACCACCAGCACGGCGGTCGCGCCGAGCACCCACCACCGGTGCGGGAACACGCTGGCACCGACGATCGCCGGCAGCAGCGTGCGCACCGTCTGGCCGGCGCTGATCACCAGGTAGGCCGGGTGCAGCCGCCGCTCCGCGACGTCGGGACCGCTCCGCGCGGCGCCGCCCGGGGGCGCCGGCGCACCGGTGAAACCGCCGGCAGCGGCGGCACCGCCGGCAGTGGCGGCACCGCCGGTCGCGGCGGCACCGCCGGTCGCGGCGGAACCGAGCGCGGTGGCGGCACTGTCGGTGGCGGTCGACGTGTGCGCGGTGGCGGCAGTGTGGGCGGCGGCGGCACCGTCGGCAGCGGCGGCACCGTCGGGGCGGCCCACCGGTCCCGCGGTCGCCGGGTTCCGCGGTCGCCGGCCGGGCTGCCGGCACCGGTGCCGGCGGGTCACACATCGTCGGCCAGGCCGGCGAGGGCGCCGATGCGCCGGCGGACACGCGCCGCCTCGTCGCGGTCCATGCCGTGCAGCGCCACCACACCGCCCGCGGTGTGCACGTGCAGCGAGGCGACGCGGAACCGGTCGGCCAGGGCGCCCTGGGTGGTCTTGAGGTGCTGCACCCGGTTCATCGGCACCAGGGTGCGGGTGGTCATGAGGACGCCGTGCTGCAGGTCGATCTCGTCGGCGGAGATGCAGTACCAGAAGCGGCGCCGGCGGATCGGCGGGGCGACGAGGCCGCGCAGCACGACCAGCCACAGGAACAGCAGCGCGGCGACGGTCCAGCGGAGCGGCTCCGGCGGCCAGCGCAGCGTGACGGCGCCGAGCGTGGCGAGGGCGACCACGGGCACCCCGGTGAGCAGGGCCTGCACCCGCCAGTAGGTGGCGGTCCTCGCCGGCAACCGCCGCCGCTCCTCGGGGGCGTCCCCGGGCAGCGGCCGCTCGTCCGGCTCCGGTGCCCTGCCGGACTCCGGGGCGGGGGACGGGACGGCGTGCGACACGGCTCAGTCGCGTCCCGCCGGCGCCCCGGCGGCGTGGGGGCCGGTAGCATCCGCGACGGCCGGCCCGGTGCGGGCGTCCGCGCCGGCCCCGCCGGTGCCGTCCGGCCCGTCCGGTGCAGCGGCGTCCGGACCGTCCGGCCCGTCGGCGGCGACGCCGCCTTCCCGCACGAGCCCCCCGTCCGCCCCAGCCGCGCCGTCCTGCACATCGCCGGTGGCCGCGCCGTCCAGGCCCACCGTGCGTTCCGGACCGACCGTGCCGACCGTGCTGACAGTGCCCACCGTGCCGACCGTGCTGTCCTGGACCCCGTCCTGGATGCCGTCCTCGGCCTCGACCTGGCCCCCGACCTCGTCCCCGTCCTCGTCACTGGCCGTCGCGGAGCCGCGCGGCGTCAGCGTCAGCCGGCCGCCGGAGACCTCGGCGAGCCGCGGCAGGTCGCGGGGCCGCACCATCGGCAGCCGGGTGCGCCGCCCGTCGGCGTCCACCGCCACGGCCCAGCGGGACCCACGGAACTCGAAGCGATCCAGCCGGTCCCACGGGATGCGGCGCACCCCGCGCAGCCCCACGGTGGTGATGGCGGCCGGGGTGGCGGAGGTCCGGGTGACGGCGGCGTACACCAGCGCCAGCAGCGGGATCAGGTAGATCGGCAGGAACCAGGGACGGAACGTGGCCAGCGGCGTGCAGGTGATGAACAGCAGCAGCGGAAGGATCAGGGTCACCGCCGGGAGTCGGAAGACGGCGCGATCACGGCGGGACACCCGTCCATCGTGTCATCCGGCGGGGGAGCGGCGCAGCGGTCGACGGGCGCCCGCGAGCGCCGGGTGGCCGTGCGGCCCACCTCCGGCGGAAGGGCGCGGAGACCGTCCCGGCCACCGTCAGTCCACGATGTGGGACGCCTGTCCCACCTGGTTGACACCCGGGCCGGCCGGTCCTACAGTCGCCGCATGTCCCTGATTCTCGTACTCCCCGAGCGCGCCGGCTGACCCGTCACCTCCAGCAGGCGCGCTGACCCCTTCGCATCCCACCCGGGAAGCAAGGGGTTTTTTAGTGCCCGGACACGGTCGGCGGTTCGACAGTCGGCCGACCGACCATCGCCCCGCCGCCCGTCGGACGGCCCGCCCATCCCGGGCCGCCGACGGTCACCGCACCACCTCGCCAGGAAAGCCGGAGACAGATGAGCACGCAGACCCGACCAGCGCCGGTCGCCCCGATGCCGCAGCAGCGTCCCGTGGCCCCCGCCCCCGTCGAGCACCTCTCCGGCGCGGCGTCCGTGGTCCGTTCCCTCGAGGAGGCCGGCGCCGAGGTGGTCTTCGGGATCCCCGGTGGCGCGGTGCTGCCGGTGTACGACCCGCTGCTGGACTCCCGCCGGGTCCGGCACATCCTGGTCCGGCACGAGCAGGGCGCGGGCCACGCCGCCACCGGGTACGCCCAGGCCACCGGCCGGGTGGGTGTCTGCATGGCGACGTCCGGCCCCGGCGCGACGAACCTGGTGACGCCGATCGCCGACGCGCACATGGACTCCGTGCCGCTGGTGGCCGTGACCGGTCAGGTGGGCCGGTCGCTCATCGGCACCGACGGCTTCCAGGAGGCCGACATCTGCGGCATCACCATGCCGATCACCAAGCACAACTTCCTGGTCAGCGACGCGCGGGAGATCCCCGAGACGATCGCTGCGGCGTTCCACCTGGCGTCCACGGGCCGACCCGGCCCGGTGCTGGTGGACATCCCCAAGGACATCCTGCAGGCGGACACCACCTTCCGTTGGCCTGCGGAGGTCCACCTGCCCGGGTACCGGCCGGCGGCCCGGCCGCACGCCGGGCAGATCGGCACGGCGGCGAAGCTGATCGCGACCGCGCGCCGTCCGGTGCTGTACGTCGGTGGCGGGGTGCTCAAGGCCCGGGCCAGCGCGGCGCTGCTGCGGCTGGCCGAGCTGACCGGCATCCCGGTGGTCACCACGCTGATGGCGCGCGGGGCGTTCCCCGACTCGCACATCCAGCACCTGGGCATGCCCGGCATGCACGGGACGGTCGCCGCCGTGGCGGCCATGCAGCGGGCCGACGTGATCATCGCCCTGGGCGCGCGCTTCGACGACCGGGTCACCGGCCAGCTGTCGACGTTCGCGCCCGGGGCGGCGGTCATCCACGCCGACATCGACCCGGCCGAGATCGGCAAGAACCGGGTGGCGGACGTGCCGATCGTCGGTGACGCCCGCGAGGTGATCACCGACCTGGTGGCCGCCGTGACCGCCGAGCAGGCCGCCGGCGTGGTCGCCGATCTCACGGCCTGGTGGGCCGAGCTGGACCAGCTGCGGGAGACATTCCCGCTGGGCTACGAGTGGCCGGCCGACGGGACGCTGGCCCCGCAGTACGTCATCCAGCGGCTCGGTGCCATCGCCGGGCCGGACGCCGTCTACGCCTCCGGCGTCGGCCAGCACCAGATGTGGGCCGCGCAGTTCATCTCCTACGAGAAGCCCGGGACCTGGCTCAACTCCGGCGGTCTCGGGACGATGGGGTACGCCGTGCCGGCCGCCATGGGCGCCAAGGTCGGCCGGCCGGACACCACGGTGTGGGCCATCGACGGCGACGGCTGCTTCCAGATGACCAACCAGGAACTGGCCACCTGCGCCATCGAGGGCATCCCGATCAAGGTGGCCGTCATCAACAACGGCAACCTCGGCATGGTGCGGCAGTGGCAGACGCTGTTCTACGGCGAGCGCTACTCGCAGACCGACCTGGGCACCCACAAGCACCGCATCCCCGACTTCAAGCTGCTCGCCGAGGCGTACGGCTGCGTCGGGTTGCGCTGCGAGTCCAAGGAGGACGTCGACCGCACCATCGACGCCGCCATGGCGATCGACGACCGGCCCGTGGTCGTGGATTTCACCGTCGGCGCCGACGCGCAGGTCTGGCCGATGGTGGCGGCCGGCACCGGCAACGACCACATCATGGCGGCCCGCGGCATCCGTCCGCTGTTCGACGAGGACTGACGGCACGTCGCCGGCCGGCCACGCAGCCGGCCGGCGCCGCAGTCCCTGTCGCTTCCGAGGAAACGAGACCTGTGTCCAGACACACGCTGTCGGTGTTGGTGGAGAACAAGCCCGGTGTGCTCGCCCGGGTCGCGTCGCTGTTCTCCCGCCGCGGCTTCAACATCCACTCGCTGGCCGTCGGCCCCACCGAGAACCCCGAGGTCTCCCGGATGACGATCGTCGTCGCCGTGGAGGAGCTGCCGCTCGAGCAGGTCACCAAGCAGCTGAACAAGCTGGTGAACGTGCTCAAGATCGTCGAGCTGCCGCCTGGCGGTTCGGTCAACCGCGAGCTGGTGCTCATCAAGATCCGCGCCGATGCGGCGACCCGGTCCCAGGTGGTGACGGTCGTCGACATGTTCCGGGCCCACGTCGTGGACGTCACCACGGAATCCATGACGATCGAGGCGGCCGGCACCACCGACAAGCTCGACGCCATGGTCAAGCTGCTCGAGCCGTTCGGCGTCCGCGAGATCGTCCAGTCGGGCATGGTGGCGCTGGGCCGCGGACCGCGGTCGATCACCTCCGAGCGGCTGCGGGCAGACTAGGCGCGCCGCGGCGGGACCGGACCCACCGCGCCGCGGTGGCGGCCGGGTCGACGGCCCGCCGTGCCCCGGCCCCACGACCCCAGCGTCGACACCCGTCGGCGCCGCCCCTTCGACACCGGCGCCACCCGGGCGCGGACGAGAGGAACCACACAGCGATGGCAGCGAAGATCTTCTACGAGGACGACGCGGACCTGTCGATCATCCAGGGCCGCAAGGTCGCCGTGATCGGCTACGGCTCGCAGGGTCACGCACACGCCCTGAGCCTGCGCGACTCGGGGGTCGACGTCCGGGTCGGCCTGCCGGAGACGTCGTCCTCCCGCGGCAAGGCCGCCGACGAGGGACTGCGCGTGGTGACGCCGGCGGAGGCCGCCGCCGAGGCGGACGTGATCATGCTTCTCACCCCGGACCACGTGCAGCGGCACGTGTACGCGGAGTCCATCGAGCCGCACCTGTCGGCCGGCAAGGCGCTGGCCTTCGGCCACGGCTTCAACATCCGGTTCGGCTACATCAAGCCGCCGGCCGACGTGGACGTGATCATGATCGCCCCCAAGGGTCCGGGCCACCTGGTGCGTCGGGAGTTCGTCGACGGCAAGGGCGTGCCCGACCTCATCGCGGTGGAGCAGGACGCCACCGGCAACGCCGAGGCGCTCGCGCTGTCCTACGCCGCGGCGATCGGCGGCGCCCGTGCCGGTGTCATCCGCACCACGTTCACCGAGGAGACCGAGACCGACCTGTTCGGCGAGCAGGCGGTGCTCTGCGGCGGCATGTCCCGGCTGGTGCAGACCGGCTTCGAGACCCTGGTGAACGCCGGGTACCAGCCCGAGATCGCCTACTTCGAGTGCCTGCACGAGCTCAAGCTGATCGTCGACCTGATGTACGAGGGCGGCATCGCCAAGCAGCGCTGGTCGATCTCCGACACCGCCGAGTACGGCGACTACGTGTCCGGCCCGCGGGTCATCGACGAGCACGTGGCCGAGAACATGCGCGGTGTGCTGGCCGACATCCGCGACGGCAGCTTCGCCGCCCGGTTCATCGCCGACCAGGACGCCGGCGCCCCGGAGTTCAAGCGCTTCCGGGCCGAGCAGGAGGCGCACCCCATCGAGGAGACCGGCCGCGAGCTGCGCAAGCTGATGAGCTGGGTCACCGCCGACGACGACTACACCGGGACCGCGGCGCGCAGCTGACGTGCCGGACCGGCCGGACGGCCCCGCATCCCACCCGGGTGCGGGGCCGTTCCTGTTCCGCCCGACCCGCGCGGCTGCGGACGACGGAGCCCCCGGTCGCCAGGCGACCAGGGGCTCCCTGCGGGGACCGGGGGACCGGCCGGCGAGCGGTCAGAAGGTCCGGCCGCCCCGGCTGCGGACCCACGCCCTGGTGGACCCGTTCAGCGTGAACACCGTGATGAGCACCGGCAGCACGATGCCGAAGGCGTAGACCACGCCGAAGCGGGTGGCGACGATCAGCAGGATCGCCAGCAGGAAGTACAGCGCGCACGCCGACACGACGATCCGGGAGTCCCTGCCGGACAGCAGCACGACGCCACCCCAGATCATCAGGGCGGCCACGATCGCAGCGCCGATCGCCACCACGATGGCGAAGGTGCCGATCTCCGGGCTGATCTCCCGCACGCGGGACGCGTTCTGGCGTGCCAGGTCACAGCCGTCCTGGGAGAAGTCGGGCAGCGTGCGGTCGCACGCCAGCCGGACGGTGGTGTCGGTGATCCCCGTCGCCACGCTGTTCGAGCCGCTCAGCAGCGACCCGATCAGGACGCCGAACAGCGACTGCAGGATCGCGGCGGCGCCGAAGACGAACGCCAGCACCGCCGCGGCCGTGGCCTGGCCCGGCCGCCCGGGACCGGGCGCACCGCCGAACCCCGGCTGCCCGTACCCGGCGGCCGGGTAGCCGGCGTACGGCGGCGGGGACCAGCCGTGCGCCGGAGCACCGGGCTGGTACCCGGGCCCCGGATACGGCCCGGGCTGACCCGGTCCGGCCGGACCCTGGCCTCCGAAGGGCTGTCCCGGCTGTCCCGGTGGCGGCTGTCCGTAGGGCGGGTAGCTGGTCACCGTGCGTCCTCCTCTGGTCGCCGGGGCCGCCGCGGTCCGGGCGGCCGGCGTCCTCCCGGCCGGATCGTAGGGCGGGCGGGGTGTCCGCGTCCCCGGTCCGCGCGATCGGAGGGGCCGTCGACGGGACGAGGCCGGCCGAGCCGCCGCCGATACGTCCCCCGGTGGAGAGCGGAGCCCGTCGGGTTGGCCTGTCCGTGCGTCGCGCCGCCGGTCCGTCCCGCGTCCGCCTGCGGGCCGGTCCCGGTGCGCCGTGACCGGCGCCGACGGTCGTGACTAGCATTGGCGCCCGCCCGCGGTCGACGTCGCCGCGCGGTGCCGCCGCGCCCGCGCGCGGTGCGCGACGGTCGCCGGACCCGGTGGCCCACCCGGAGAGTCCGACCGAGAGGAACCAACGTGTCGCAGCCCGTCGTGCTGATCGCGGAGAAGCTCGCCCCGTCCGCGATCGCCGAGCTCGGCCCCGACGTCGAGGTCCGCCACGTGGACGGCGCGGACCGGTCGGCGCTGCTGCCGGCGCTGGCCGAGGCCGACGCGGTGATGATCCGGTCGGCGACCACGATCGACGCGGAGGCGCTGGCCGCCGCGCCCCGGCTGAAGGTGGTCGCCAGGGCCGGCATCGGCCTGGACAACGTCGACGTGCCGGCGGCGACGGCCCGCGGCGTGCTGGTGGTCAACGCGCCGCAGTCCAACATCATCACCGCGGCCGAGCACGCGCTGGCGCTGCTGCTCGCGGTGGCCCGGCAGATCCCCGCCGCGCACGCCTCCGTCGCCGCCGGCGAGTGGAAGCGATCCTCGTTCGAGGGCGTCGAGATCGCCGACAAGACGGTCGGCGTGGTCGGTCTCGGTCGCATCGGGCAGCTCTTCGCGGCCCGCATCGCCGCCTTCGGCACCACGGTGATCGCCTACGACCCGTACCTGCAGCCGGCCAGGGCGGCCGCCCTGGGCGTGCAGCTGGTGGACCTGGCCACGCTGCTGCGCCGGGCGGACATCATCTCGATCCACCTGCCGCGCACGCCCGAGACGCTGGGGCTGATCGGCGCGGCGGAACTGGCCACCGTCAAGCCGAACCTGTTGCTGGTCAACGCGGCGCGCGGCGGCCTGGTCGACGAGCAGGCGCTCGCCGACGCGCTGACCGAGGGCCGCGTCGCCGGCGCCGGCATCGACGTCTACGTCAAGGAGCCGATGGCCGCCGACAACCCCCTGCGGACGGCGCCGAACATCGTGCTGACCCCGCACCTGGGGGCGTCGACCCGGGAGGCGCAGGACAAGGCGGGCACGGCGGTGGCCCGCTCGGTGAAGCTGGCCCTGCGCGGCGACTTCGTCCCGGACGCGGTGAACGTGCAGGCGGCCGGGCCGGTCGCCGACGAGCTGCGGCCGTGGATCCCGCTGGTCACCCGGCTCGGCGAGATCCTCACCGCGGTCGGCGGCACGGTCCCGGCCCAGGTGGCCGTCGAGGTGCGCGGCGACCTGGCCGCGGTGGACACGTCGATCCTGCAGCTGGCCGCGGTCCGCGGGATCTTCGGACCGGTCATCACCGACGCCGTCACCTTCGTCAACGCGCCCGCGCTGGCCGCCGAGCACGGCGTCACCCTGACCGGCACCGCCACCGAGGAGACCGGCGACTACCGCTCGCAGGTCACGCTGCGCGGCGCCATGCCCGACGGCTCGGTCCGGTCGGTGTCCGGGACGCTCTCCGGCGAGCGGCAGGTCGCCAAGCTCATCGAGATCAACGGGCGGCACTTCGACCTGCGCGCCGAGGGCGACCTGGTGCTGGTCGCCTACGCCGACCGGCCGGGCGTCATGGGCACGGTCGGGGCGCTGCTGGGTGCGGCCGGGGTGAACATCCTGGCCGCGCAGATCTCCCAGGAGATGTCGGGTCAGGCCTCGATCATGGTGCTGCGCGTCGACGGACTGCCGGACGCCGCGCTGCTGGAGCGGATCGGCGAGGCCGTCCAGGCCAGCGCCATCCGGGGCATCCCGGCCGGCTGATCGCGGCCCGGTCGGGTGCCCGGCAGGTCCGCGTCGACCGGACGGCCGCCCCGCGGTGCCCCCCGCCGACCGGTCGGACCACCCGTCGGGTGATGCGCCGACCGGACGGCGCGGTCCCGACCGGCCCCGCCGTGGCCCAGCGGAGACAGAGCGCGGCTGACGGCCCGGCGATGTCCACCTTCGGCCCAGGGCCGGTTACTCTACGCACTACGACCACCCGTCCGGTGGCGCGTCGTCGCTGCCCGGCGGGACGACGGGGAACCCCTGTACAGAAGCGGTGATGGATGAAGCTGGCGGTGATCCCGGGCGACGGCATCGGGCCCGAAGTCGTGGCCGAGGGCCTCAAGGTGCTGACCGGCGTCGTGCCCTCGGTCGAGACCACGATGTACGACCTGGGTGCGGCGCGGTGGCACCGGACCGGGGAGCTGCTGCCCGACTCGGTGCTCCGCGAGCTGCGCCAGCACGACGCCATCCTGCTGGGCGCCGTCGGCGACCCGACGGTGCCGTCCGGGATCCTCGAGCGCGGGCTGCTGCTGCGGCTGCGGTTCGAGCTGGACCACCACGTCAACCTGCGGCCGGCCCGGCTCTACCCGGGCGTGGCCGGTCCGCTGGCCGGGGACCAGGCGATCGACCTGGTGGTGCTCCGCGAGGGCACCGAGGGTCCGTACGCCGGCAACGGCGGCCTGCTGCGCAAGGACACCCCGCAGGAGATCGCCACCGAGGTGTCGCTGAACACCTACTTCGGCGTCGAGCGGGTGGTCCGGGACGCGTTCGAGCGGGCCCGCCGCCGCCCCCGCAAGCACCTGACACTGGTCCACAAGACCAACGTGCTGGTGCACGCCGGCCAGCTCTGGAGCCGGGTCGTCGAGGAGATCTCGATGGAGTACCCGGAGGTCAGCGTCGCCTACACGCACATGGACGCGGCGATGATCTACCTGGTCACCGATCCCGGCCGGTTCGACGTGGTGGTCACCGACAACCTGTTCGGCGACATCTTCACCGACCTGGCGGCCGCCGTCTCCGGTGGTATCGGGCTCGCGGCGTCCGGCAACCTGGACGTCTCCCGGACCAACCCCAGCATGTTCGAGCCGGTCCACGGGTCGGCCCCGGACATCGCCGGGACCGGCACCGCCGACCCGACCGCCACCGTGCTGTCGGTCGGCCTGCTGCTCGACCACCTCGGCCTGCCCGACGCCGCCCGCCGGGTCGAGGCCGCGGTGGCCTTCGACCTGGCCACCCGGCAGGCGGGGTCCTCGGGCCGGACGCAGGCGGTCGGCGACCGGCTGGCCGCGCTCGCGTCCAGCTGACGCCTCCGCACGACAGCGCCGGCGCCGCCGGGGTGCCGCCGCACGACAGGAGAGACCATGTCCGGCCCCGCCGTCGCTGCCGCGCGCGTCTCCTCGCCGCTCGGTGACGCGTTCCACGTCTTCGACACCACCCTGCGCGACGGTGCCCAGCGGGAGGGCATCAGCTACTCGGTCGCCGACAAGATCGCGGTGGCGACGCTGCTCGACGAGATGGGCGTCGGCTTCATCGAGGGCGGCTGGCCCGGCGCGCTGCCCAAGGACACCGAGTTCTTCGCCAGGGCGGCCGCCGGCGAGCTGGCGCTGACCACGGCGACGCTGGTGGCGTTCGGCGCGACCCGCAAGGCCGGCACCCGTGCCGCGCAGGACCCGCAGGTGCGCGCGCTGCTGGACTCGCAGGCCGCGGTCGTCACCCTGGTCGCCAAGTCCGACCCCCGGCACGTCGAGCGGGCGCTGCGCACCACGCTCGAGGAGAACCTGGCGATGGTGTCGGACACCGTCGAGCTGCTGGTCGGCGAGGGGCGCCGGGTGTTCCTGGACCTCGAGCACTTCTTCGACGGCTACGCCGCCGACCGCGACTACGGGGTGCGGGTGGCCGAGGCGGCGATCCGGGCCGGCGCCGACGTGGCCGTGCTCTGCGACACCAACGGCGGGATGCTGCCGCTGGGCGTCCACGAGGTGGTCACCGACGTGGCCCGGCGCACCGGGTTCCGGCTCGGGATCCACTGCCAGGACGACACCGGCTGCGCCGTCGCCAACACCGTCGCCGCGGTGCAGGCCGGCGCCACCCACGTGCAGTGCACCGCGAACGGGTATGGCGAGCGGGCCGGCAATGCGGACCTGTTCGCCGTGCTCGGCAACCTGGTCACCAAGCTCGGGCTGCCGGTGCTGCCGGAGGGCCGCTTGGTGGAGTCGGTGCGGATCTCACACGCCCTCGCCGAGCTGGCCAACATCTCGCCGGACACCCACCAGGCGTACGTCGGCGCGTCGGCGTTCTCGCACAAGGCCGGGCTGCACGCGTCCGCCATCCGCGTGGACCCGGAGCTGTACAACCACCTCGACCCCGAGGAGGTGGGCAACGACATGCACATCCTGATCACCGAGATGGCGGGGCGGGCGTCGGTCGAGCTCAAGGCCGCCGAGCTGGGCGTGGACCTGGGCGGCCGGACCGACGTGGTGGCCAGGGTGGTGGACACGGTCAAGCAGCGCGAGGCGCAGGGCTGGTCGTACGAGGCCGCCGACGCCTCGTTCGAGCTCCTGCTGCGCGCGGAACTGGCCGGCAGCGAGGGCACGGTGCCTGTCGCACCGTTCGAGCTGGAGTCCTACCGGGTGATCGTCGAGCACCACGCGGCCCGCGCCGGCGACGGCGCCGGCGACCGCACCGGCCGGCACGTTCCGGCCGAGGTGCTCTCCGAGGCGACGGTCAAGGTGCACGTCGGCGGGCGCCGCGTGGTCGCCACCGCGGAGGGCAACGGGCCGGTCAACGCCCTGGACTCGGCGTTGCGACTGGCGCTGGCCGACGAGCTGCCGGCGCTGGCCGGGGTCGAGCTGACCGACTACAAGGTGCGCCTCCTGGCCGGCCACGCGGGCACGGACTCCATCACCCGGGTGCTGGTCGCGTCGTCGTCCACCGAGCGGCCGGGGGATCCGGACTGGGTCACCGTGGGCGTGCACCCGAACGTCGTCGAGGCGTCCTGGCAGGCCCTGGTGGACTCGCTGGTGTACGCGCTCCAGCGGACCTGACCCGGTCCGCCACCCACCGACCCGACGGACCGACCGGACCGACCCGACCGATCGAGCCGGCCCACACCGGCCCACGAGAGCCGCCACGACCAGAGGAGACCGCCGTGCGCCTCGGCCGCATCGCCCACCCGCAGGGGGTGGCCTTCGTCGCCATCGAGCCCGCCCCGGCCGACACCCCGGGCGGCGGCGACGTCGCCCGCGAGATCGCCGACCACCCGTTCGGCACGCCGACCTTCACCGGCCGGAGCTGGCCGATGGCCGACGTCCGGCTGCTGGCGCCGATCCTGCCGTCCAAGGTCGTCGCGGTCGGCCGCAACTACGCCGACCACGCGGCCGAGCTGGGCAACCCGCTGCCCACCACGCCGCTGCTGTTCCTCAAGCCGTCGACGTCGGTGATCGGCCCGTTCGTGGCCGTCCAGATCCCGCCGTCGTCCGAGCAGGTCGACTTCGAGGGCGAGCTGGCCGTGGTCATCGGCCGGCCGTGCCGGGACGTGCCCGCGGCCGACGCGGGATCGGTGATCCTGGGCTACACCGTCGCCAACGACGTCACCGCCCGCGATCTGCAACGCGCCGACGTGCAGTTCACCCGTGCCAAGTCCTTCGACACCTTCTGCCCGCTGGGGCCGTGGATCGAGACCGAGCTCGACCCGGGCGACGTGGGCATCCGCACCGAGCTGGACGGCGAGGTACGGCAGGACGGGCACTCCGCCCAGATGGTGTTCACCGTGGGGGAGCTGGTCGAGTTCGCGTCCTCGATCATGACGCTGCTGCCGGGTGACGTGATCCTCACCGGCACGCCGGCTGGCGTCGGGCCGATGGCGGCCGGGCAGACGGTGGCGGTCACCGTCGAGGGCATCGGCACGCTGCAGAACCCGGTGGTCCGCCGCTGACCCGGCCGGGCGCCGGTGGGGCCGGGGACGGTGCGGGCCGCGCCGATAGGCTGACCCGGCCATGACAGCACCGACATCCGCCGCTCCGTCCGCACCGGGCGCGCCCGGGATCCCGGGCCCCGTCCGTACCCGCTTCTGCCCGTCGCCCACCGGGACGCCGCACGTCGGGCTGGCCCGCACGGCCCTGTTCAACTGGGCGTTCGCGCGGCACTGGGGCGGCACGCTGGTCTTCCGCATCGAGGACACCGACGCCGCCCGCGACTCCGAGGAGTCGTACCAGGCCCTGCTGCGCGCCATGCGCTGGTTGGGTCTGGACTGGGACGAGGGTCCCGAGGTCGGCGGCCCGCACGGCCCGTACCGGCAGAGCCTGCGCCGCGACATCTACGCCGACGTCGCGCGGCGGCTGCTCGAGGCCGGTCACCTGTACGAGTCGTGGTCCTCCCCGGACGACGTGACCGCCCGCCACCTGGCGGCCGGCCGGGACCCCAAGCTCGGCTACGACAACCACGACCGGACCCCGGATCCGGAGCTGGTCCGGAGCGCCCGGGAGCAGGGCCGGGCGCCGGTGCTCCGGCTGCGGATGCCCGACGGCGACATCGGGTTCGACGACCTGGTGCGCGGCCCGGTGGTGTTCCCGGCCGGCTCCGTCCCGGACCCGGTGCTGGTGCGCGGGAACGGCGAGCCGCTCTACACCCTGGTGAACCCGGTGGACGACGCCCTGATGGGGATCACCCACGTGCTGCGCGGCGAGGACCTGCTGCCGTCGACGCCGCGGCAGATCGCGCTCTACGCGGCGCTCTCGGACATCGGGATCGGGACCCCGGGCCGCACACCGGTGTTCGGCCACCTGCCGTTCGTCACCGGCGAGGGCAACCGCAAGCTGTCCAAGCGGGACCCGCAGTCCAACCTGTTCCAGTACGCCGACGACGGCTTCGTGACCGAGGGGATGGTCAACTACCTGGCCCTGCTGGGCTGGTCGATCGCCGACGACCGCGACGTGTTCACGCCGGCCGAGCTGGTGGCGGCGTTCGACGGCACCGGCATCTCGGGCAACCCGGCGCGGTTCGACCGCAAGAAGGCCGAGGCGATCAACGGCAGCCACCTGCGGCTGCTCGACCCGCAGGACTTCGCACAGCGACTGGCCCGCTACCTGGCGGACCGCGGGCGGCAGCTCGACGCGCCGGCCCAGGCCGTGGTGGCGGCGGCAGC
The DNA here is from genome assembly GCF_014646215.1 of Nakamurella endophytica. Taxonomy (GTDB): domain Bacteria; phylum Actinomycetota; class Actinomycetes; order Mycobacteriales; family Nakamurellaceae; genus Nakamurella; species Nakamurella endophytica. The sequence goes on along the minus strand of NZ_BMNA01000001.1, from coordinate 83,268 downwards.
GCCGCTGGTGCAGCCGCGCTGCGCGCTGCTGTCCGAGGCGGCCGCGATGCTGGACTTCCTCTTGGTGGCCGACGACGCCTTCGCGCTCGACCCGGCCGCTGCCGCGAAGACGCTCACCGCGGCCGCGGTGCCCGCGCTGCAGGCGGCGGTGGACGCGGTGGCCGGGCTGGACGGCTGGACGGCGGGCGCGCTCGAGGAGGCGCTCAAGGGCGCCCTGGTGGACGGGCTGGGTCTCAAGCCCCGGCTGGCCTTCGCGCCGGTCCGGGTCGCCGCCACGGGCCGCACGGTGTCGCCGCCGCTCTACGAGTCGCTGGAGCTGCTGGGCCGCGAGCGGACGCTGCAGCGGCTGCGGGCCGGGCTGGTGGTGGCCCGGAGCGGGGTGCCGGCGGCCGGCTGAGACGCGGGCGCGGTCGGCGCGGCCCTGCGGAACCTGTACGATGGTTTCTCGGTGCCGCGGGCAGGTCCGGTCACGGATCCACCCGAGGCCCTTGGGGTATGGTGTAATTGGCAACACTACGGATTCTGATTCCGTCATTCTAGGTTCGAGTCCTAGTACCCCAGCGAACACCGGTGCACGGATCCCTGGTCCGCGGCCGGTGGTCCGGTCCGTCGAGGTGACTCGGCGGTCAGGACACCTAGGGCCCCGTCGTCTAGCGGCCTAGGACGCCGCCCTCTCACGGCGGTAGCGAGGGTTCGAATCCCTTCGGGGCTACCACAGGCAGGCCCCCTCCCGGACGGGAGGGGGCCTGCCGGCGTTCCGGGACCGTGTGCCGGCTCCCCGCACCCGCGCGGTCGTGCCGGGCCGGCACCGCGGGGACCGGGCCGGCGCGGTGCCGAGATGCGGGCACCGGGCCGGCACCCCCATCCGGGAGGTCCGGGTCAGAGCCGGGCGGTCAGCGCCGCGGCCGCGTCCAGCAGGTCGCCGGCCCAGCGCTCGCCGGGGCGGCGACCGATGCGCTCGACCGGTCCGGAGACCGAGACGGCGGCCACCACGGTGCCCGCCGGGTCCCGCACCGGAGCGGACACCGAGGCGACGCCCGCCTCGCGCTCGGCCACCGACTGCGCCCAGCCGCGACGGCGGACCTCCGCCAGTGCGCGCTCGGTGAAGGAGGCGTCCGGCAGGACGGCGCGCACGGTCGCCGGGGGCGCCCAGGCCAGCAGCACCTTGGCGCCGGACCCGGCCGTCATCGGCAGCCGGGTACCCAGCGGCACCGTGTCCCGGAGCCCGGACGACGGCTCGGCGGTGGCCACGCACACCCGGACCAGCCCGTCCGGGCGGTAGAGCTGGACGCTCTCGCCGGTGCGGTCGCGCAGCCGGGGCAGCACCTCCGCGGCGGCCAGCACCAGGGGGTCGGGCGATCCGGCGGCGAGCGACTGCAGCAGGGGCCCGGGCCGCCAGCGTCCCTGGCCGTCCCGCTCGAGCATGCCGTGGATCTCCAGACCCACCGCGAGCCGGTGTGCCGTCGCCCTGGGCAGCCCCGTGGCGGCACAGAGCTCGGCCAGCCCGGACGGCGCCGCGGCCGCTGCGCGCAGCACCTGGACCGACTTGTCCAGGACGCCGATACCGCTAGACTGTCCCATGCAGCGATACTAGAATCCCGCATGTTGAGATGTCCACCGAGGTTTCCGGTGCGGCGGGACGGCAGAAAGGCCAGCAATGGGGCGCACTCTCGCGGAGAAGGTGTGGGACGCGCATGTCGTCCGCCGGGCGGAGGGCGAGCCCGACCTGCTCTACATCGACCTGCACCTGGTGCACGAGGTGACCAGCCCGCAGGCCTTCGAGGGGCTGCGGCTGGCCGGGCGGCCGGTGCGCCGGCCGGACCTGACGCTGGCCACCGAGGACCACAACGTGCCGACGGTCGACATCCGCGGCCCGATCGCGGACCAGGTCTCGCGCCTGCAGGTCGAGACGCTGCGCACCAACTGCGCCGAGTTCGGCGTCCGGCTGTTCCCGATGGGCGACCGCGAGCAGGGCATCGTGCACGTCGTCGGCCCGCAGCTGGGCATCACGCAGCCGGGCATGACGATCGTCTGCGGCGACTCGCACACCTCGACGCACGGTGCCTTCGGCGCGTTGGCCTTCGGCATCGGCACCAGCGAGGTCGAGCACGTGCTGGCGACCCAGACCCTGCCGCTCAAGCCGTTCAAGACCATGGCCATCACCGTCGAGGGCGAACTGCCGCAGGGGGTGTCGGCCAAGGACATCATCCTGGCGGTCATCGCCCGCATCGGCACCGGCGGCGGCCAGGGGTACGTGCTGGAGTACCGCGGCTCGGCGATCCGCGCGCTGTCCATGGAGGCGCGGATGACGGTCGCCAACATGTCGATCGAGGCGGGCGCCCGGGCCGGCATGATCGCTCCGGACCGCACGACGTTCGACTACATCCAGGGCCGGCCGCACGCCCCGCAGGGCGCGGACTGGGACGCCGCCGTCGAGTACTGGTCGTCGCTGGTGACCGACGACGACGCGGTCTTCGACGCCGAGGTCTACCTGGACGCCGCCACCCTGACGCCGTTCGTCACCTGGGGCACGAACCCCGGCCAGGGCCTGCCGCTCTCGGAGCGGGTGCCGGACCCGGCCGCCATCGCCGACGACAACGCCCGCATCGCGGCGGAGCGGGCGTTGGAGTACATGGGTCTGGACGCCGGCACGCCGCTGCGTGACATCCGGGTCGACACCGTGTTCCTCGGGTCCTGCACCAACGGGCGCATCGAGGACCTGCGGGTGGCCGCGGACATCCTGCGCGGGCGCCGGATCGACCCCGGGCTGCGGATGCTCGTGGTCCCGGGCTCGATGCGGGTCAAGGAGCAGGCCGAGGCCGAGGGGCTGGACCGGGTCTTCGTCGACGCCGGGGCGGAGTGGCGCAGCGCCGGCTGCTCGATGTGCCTGGGCATGAACCCCGACCAGCTCGCGCCGGGGGAGCGCAGCGCGTCCACCTCGAACCGCAACTTCGAGGGCCGGCAGGGCAAGGGCGGGCGCACGCACCTGGTCTCGCCCGCCGTCGCGGCCGCGACGGCACTGCGCGGCACGCTGTCCTCGCCGGCCGACCTGGACCCGGCCCCGGTCCCCGCCTGACCGCCGCCGCCCGGACCACCCACCGCACCTTCGAGGAACGGACCGTCATGGAAGCGTTCAGCTCGCACACCGGAGTCGGGATCCCGCTGCGCCGCAGCAACGTCGACACCGACCAGATCATCCCCGCGGTGTACCTCAAGCGGATCACCCGGACCGGCTTCGAGGACGGCCTGTTCGCCGCCTGGCGCGGCGACCCGACGTTCGTGCTCAACCAGCCGGCGTTCCAGGGGGGTTCCGTGCTCGTCGCCGGACCCGACTTCGGCACCGGATCGTCCCGGGAGCACGCCGTCTGGGCCCTGATGGACTACGGGATCCGGGTCGTCATCTCGCCGCGGTTCGCCGACATCTTCCGCGGGAACTCGGCGAAGGGCGGTCTTCTCGCCGCGCAGGTCGACGAGGACGGCGTCGAGCTGCTCTGGAAGCTGCTCGAGAACAACCCCGGCCTGGAGCTGACGGTCGACCTGGCGGCCCAGACGGTCACCGCGGGCGCCCACGTGCTGTTCTTCGACGTCGACCCGTACGTGCGCTGGCGGCTGCTCGAGGGCCTGGACGACATCTCGTTGACCTTGCGACATGCCGACCGGATCGACGAATTCGAGGCCGCGCGGCCCCGGTTCCTGCCGGTGACCACGGCGGTCTGACCGGCCGGCCGCGGCGGCCGGCGCCGGCCTCGCGGGGATCGCCGGCGGGACCGAGACCGACTGCTGGGCAATTGATCCCGTGGCCCGGCCGGGCGTCGGGCGACATCCCGCCCGGGTTCTCGGGAGCCGTCCGGGGGCGCCGGTCGGGGGTCGAGAACCGTTGACAGCACAGGTCATCGACCTGGCGGTATGGTGGCGCCGCGCGCCGATCAGGCCTACCGTGTGCGGTCAGTCGGCCCGGTATCGACGCGGGGCCGGAACCGCCCGGAGGAAACCGTGAACAAGACCGACCTGATCAACCAACTCGCCGAACGGCTCAACGGCGACAAGAAGGCCGCCCAGATCGCCGTCGAGGGCTTCATCGACCTGGTGCAGCGCGAGGTGCACAAGGGCGAGAACGTCTCGATCTCCGGCTTCGGCGTCTTCGAGAAGCGGGTCCGGGCCGCGCGCACCGCCCGCAACCCGCGCACCGGCGAGTCGGTCAAGGTCAAGAAGACCACCGTGCCGGCCTTCCGCCCGGGCAAGTGGTTCAAGGACGTCATCAGCGGCGCGGTGAAGATGCCCAAGCCCACCGGCAAGCCGACGAGCGCGCGCGCCTCGGCCGCCGCCGCGAAGGCCGCCGCCACGACGCCCCGCACCCGCCGCAGCACGGCCGCGGCCGCCTCGGCGGCACCGGCCGCCGCGCCTGCCGCCACGACCACCGCGCCGAAGACCACGCGGGCGCGGTCCACCGCCGCCGCCAAGTCCACCGCCGAGCCCAAGTCCGCGACCACCACGGCGGCGAAGTCGACCCGCGCCGCCTCCGGCACCAAGGCCGCCGCCGCGGAGCCCAAGACCACGCGGACCCGCAGCACGGCGACCAAGGCCGCCGCCGAGCCGAAGACGGCGGCCTCGACCCGCGCGCCGCGCGCGTCGGCCGGGAAGAGCACCACGACCAAGGCCGCCAGCAAGAAGAAGTGACGTCCCGCGCCCGGTGCGCGGCGACCCCGGTGCGCAAGGCACCGGGGTCGCCGCGCACCGGGCGGCCGGACCGGGAGCGCGGGTCAGACCACCGGCGCCGGGTAGGGATCGGCCTGCACCAGCTGGGTGTCGTCGAAGCTGAGCACCCAGAACGACGCCTTGGGTGTCGACACCTTCGGAACGGTCACGTCGGCCCGGCCGGCCAGTGACCGGACCACGCCGGGGATCACGCCGCCCTGGCTGCACGCCACGACGCACCGCACCTCGTCCGTGGCGCCGTGATCCGCCCGGCGCACCGCGCCCCCGGCAGCGCGGCTGCGTCCCACGGCCAGCTCCACCAGCCGCCGGCGGGACGCGGCCGGGTCGTCGCGGTAGGCGTCCTCGCCCAGCAGCGGCTCCTCCTCCAGCGGCAGTCCGAGCCGGTCGGCGAGCGGCAGGACGGTGGCGCGGCACCGCTCCGGCGGTGCGGTGACCGTCCGGGTCGGTGCGAACGGCAGGATCTCGGTGATCAGGGCGTCGGCCTGCTTGCGGCCCTTGGCGTCCAGCGGCCGGTGCAGGTCGTCCCCGTCGTAGGACTCCCGGCTGCCGGCCCGCGCGTGCCGCACCAGCACCACGTGCACCAGGTCGGCCGGCTGCAGCAGGAACGTGTCCAGGACCGCGCGGTCGAAGTCGTAGCTCATCCGGTGCCGGGCCTGCGCCGGCGACAGCCACTCCAGCCGGTCCACCTCGCGGTTCGCGGTCCAGCTGCCACCGGCGGCGCGGGCCGAGAAGTAGTGCACCGTCTTGGGACGCCCGCCGGTGGTGTACGACACCGTGGTCAGCCGGCGACCGAGCGCCGGCCGGAACCCGGTCTCCTCCTGCACCTCCCGCGCGGCGGTGACGGCCGGCGTCTCGCCGGGCGCGGCCTTGCCCTTGGGCAGCGACCAGTCGCGGTAGCGGGGGCGGCGGACCAGCGCGACCCGGACGCCGTGCTTGCGGGACGGACGCCACAGCAGGCCGCCCGCGGCCTGGATGGCGCCGGAGTCACTCGGCACCGGGGGTTCCCCGGCGCAGGAGCTCCTCCTGCAGGTCACGGCCCGGCCCGGAGGCCGGCGAGCGCGTCCAGCCCTGCGGACCCAGCACCCAGCAGCGGGTCTCCGGCGCCGCGACCGCGGACAGCAGGCCGGCCAGGCGGGTGGTGGCCTCGCGCGCCGTCACCCGCACCAGCGCCTCGACCCGGCGATCGAGGTTGCGGTGCATCATGTCCGCGCTGCCGATCCAGAACTCGGCGGGGCCGTCGCCCGACGCGCCCGACAGCCCGCCGGTGGGGCTGTCGGCCGCGCCGTTGCGGAAGTAGAAGATCCGCGAGTGCTCCAGGAACCGGCCGACGATCGAGCGCACCGTGATGTTCTCGGACAGGCCCGGCACGCCCGCCCGCAGGGCGCAGATGCCCCGCACGGTGATGTCCACGGTCACCCCGGCGCGCGAGGCCCGGTAGAGGGCGTCGATGACCTGCTCGTCGACCATCGAGTTCATCTTCAGCCGCACCTCGCCGCGGCGACCCGCGCGCTGGTGCTCGATCTCGCGTTCGATCCGGGCGACGATCCCGGTCCGGATGGAGTGCGGCGCCACCAGCAGGTTCCGGTACTCGGTCTGCCGGGAGTAGCCGGTCAGCACGTTGAACAGGTCGGTCAGGTCGGCGCCGAGATCCGGGTCGGCGGACAGCAGCCCGAGGTCCTCGTAGATGCGCGCCGTCTTGGGGTTGTAGTTGCCCGTGCCGACATGGCAGTAGCGGCGGATCGTCGGGCCCTCCTGCCGCACCACCAGGGCCACCTTGCAGTGGGTCTTGAGACCGACGAGGCCGTAGACGACGTGCACGCCCGCGCGCTCCAAGGCCTTGGCCCACGAGATGTTGGCCTGCTCGTCGAACCTGGCCTTGATCTCCACCAGGGCCACGACCTGCTTGCCGGCGGCCGCGGCGGAGATCAACGCGTCCACGATGGGCGAGTCGCCGGAGGTGCGGTAGAGCGTCTGCTTGATCGCCAGCACGTGGGGGTCGGCGGCGGCCTGCTCGATGAACCGCTGCACCGTGGTGGCGAACGACTCGTAGGGGTGGTGCACCAGCACGTCGCCGTCGCGCAGCCGGGCGAAGATGCTCTTGGGTGTCTCGCCCTCGGCGAACGCCGGGTTCGTCGCGGGGACGAACGGAGCGTCCTTGAGCGTCGGCCGGTTCAACCCGTGGAGCTGCCAGAGGCTCGACAGGTCCAGCAGTCCCGGAACCTCGACGGCGTCCACCGGGTCGACGTCGAGCTCGCCCAGCAGCAGGTCGAGCACCCGCTCGCTGGTGGTGTCGGTGACCTCCAGCCGGACCGGCGGTCCGAAGCGGCGCCGGGCCAGTTCCCGCTCCAGGGCCTGCAGCAGGTCCTCGTCGCGGTCCTCCTCGACCTCGAGGTCGGCGTTGCGGGTGACCCGGAAGGTCTGGTGCTCGATGACCTCCATGCCGGGGAACAGCTCCGCCAGGTGCGCGGCGATGAGGTCCTCGATGGGCAGGAAGTCGTCGACACCGCGACGCACCCGGATGAACCGGTCGACGTTGTTGGGCACCTTGACCCGCGCGAAGCGCTCGGCGCCGGACTGGGGGTCGCGGACGATGATCGCCAGGTTCAGGCTCAACCCGGAGATGTAGGGGAACGGGTGGGCCGGGTCCACGGCCAGCGGCGTCAGCACCGGGAAGATCTGCGCGGTGAAGAACTCGGCGAGCCGGTCCCGGTCGGCCGCCTCGATCGAGTCCCAGTGCACGATGCGGATTCCCGCCTGCACCAGCCGGGGCAGCACGTCGTCGGTGAAGCACCGGCCCTGCCGCTCGACCAGCTCCCGGGTGCGGGCGGCGATGAGCGCCAGCTGCTCCCCGGGGGTCAGCCCGTCCGCGCTCGTCACCGAGAGACCCATCTCCTGGCGGCGTTTGAGGCCGGCGACGCGGACCATGTAGAACTCGTCGAGGTTCGAGGCGAAGATCGCCAGGAACTTGGCCCGTTCCAGCAGCGGTTCCCCGGCGTCCTCGGCGAGCGCCAGCACCCGCTCGTTGAAGTCCAGCCACGACAGCTCGCGGTTGAGGAAGCGGTCGACCGGGAGCGGCTCCCCGCCGGCCAGCTCCCGGGCGTTGTCCTCGCGGAAGCGCTCGAAGACCTCGGTGTCGGGGGAGTGGAACGGTTCCACCGAGGGCGGCCGGCCGTCCCCCTCGGGGCGCGGGGCGTCCTGGCCCGGCACGCCGGTGCGGGGATCGACGGCGGTGACCTGGGCGGCCGGCTGATCGGTGGCTGTCACGAGCGACATTGTCGCCCCCTGCCGCGACCGGGACCAAGGCGCGCCCGGGGCCCGGCCGGGCGGCGCCGGCGCCCGGGACCGGCGTGGGCCCTGGCGGGACCGCCGGTGTGGTTTGCTCGACGCTTCGAGCGGTGCGGCGAGCGGCGTCCTGGCGGCGCCCACGGTGCGGAGGCACACATGGTGCGGCGTGGCGGGTGGCGGCACGGTCCGGTGTACGAGCCGGGCAACTTCTGGATCCGGTTCTGCGAGCTGGTGCTCTTCCCGCTCACCCGGCTGCTGGGCCGCGGGCGCTACGCCGGGCAGCAGCACATCGCGGTGCCCGGGCCGGTCCTGGTGGTGGGGAACCACATCTCGCACCTGGACCCGATGTACGACGCCGTGCTGATCCGCCGCACCGGCCGGCTGCCGCGGATCATGGCCAAGGCCTCGCTGTGGAAGCTGCCGGTGGTGGGCCGGGCGGTCCGCGGCACCCGGCAGATCCCCGTCGAGCGCGGCGGCGGCGCCGGGCAGGCCGGACTCGACGCGGCCATCAGGGCGCTCGCCGACGGCGGTGTCGTGCTGATCTACCCCGAGGGCACGATCACCCGCGACCCGGACCTGTGGCCCATGCGGCCGCGGCCGGGGGTTGCCGCGCTGGCGCTGTCCGGCGACTTCCCGGTGGTCCCCATGGCGCACTGGGGCACGCACGAGGTGTTCCGGTCCTACGGCGGCGACGGTTCCCGCCGCGGCCGGTTCCGGCCGCTGCCGCGCAAGGACGTGCACGTCCTGGTCGGACCCCCGCTGGACCTGTCGCAGTGGCGGGGCCGGCCGGTGGACGCCCGGGCGGTCCGGGACGTCTCGATGCTGATCATGACGGCGGTCCGCGACCTGGTGGGCGAGTTGCGCGGCGAGGAACCACCGACCGCGTTCTTCGACCCCAAGAAGGTGGAGCGGCAGCAGGCGGCGGCCCGGCAGGCGGAGCCGCCGGCGGGCCGGTGACCGTGGCGTCGACGACCGGATCCGGGACGGCCCCGCTGCAGCGGTTCGCCGTCCTGGGTGCCGGGTCGTGGGGGACGACGTTCGGCAAGGTGCTCGCCGACGCCGGGCGGGACGTGACGATCTGGGCGCGGCGGGACCGGCTGGCCCGGTCGATCGACGCTGACCACGTCAACCCTGACTACCTGCCCGGCGTGCACCTGCCGGCGACGCTGCACGCCTCCGCGGACCTGGACGCGGTGCTGGACGGTGTCGACGCCGTCGCGCTGGCCGTGCCGAGCCAGTCACTGCGCGAGAACCTGGTGCTGTTCCGGGAGGTGCTGCCGCCGGGCGTGCCGGTGGTGTCGCTGGCCAAGGGCGTCGAGATCGGCACCGACCTGCGGATGAGCGAGCTGATCGGGTCCGTCGGCCGAGTCGCGGCGTCGCGGATCGTGGTGCTCACCGGGCCGAACCTGGCCAAGGAGATCGCCGCGGACCATCCGACGGCGTCCGTGCTGGCCTGCACCGACCACGACCGTGCCGTCGCGGTGCAGGCCGCGTGCGCCACGCCGTACTTCCGTCCGTACACCATCACCGACGTCGTCGGTGCCGAGATCGCCGGCACCGGCAAGAACATCGTCGCGGTGGCGTGCGGTCTCGCCGACGGGCTCGGTCTCGGGCTGAACACGGTGGCCTCGCTGATCACCCGCGGGCTGGCCGAACTCACCCGGCTGGGCGTGGCGCTCGGCGCCAGCGCCGAGACGTTCGCCGGTCTGGCCGGGTTGGGCGACCTGGTGGCCACCTGCTCGTCCCCGCTGTCCCGGAACCGGACCCTGGGTGCGCGGCTGGCGGCAGGGGAGGAGCTGGACGCCGCGCTCGCCGCCATGGGCGGCCAGGTGGCCGAGGGCGTGGTCAGCTGCCGGTCGGTGCGCGACCTGGCGCACCGGCACGGCATCGACATGCCGATCACCGAGGCGGTCTTCCGGGTCTGCTACCGGCATCTGCCGCCGCCCGGGATGATCCGCTTCCTGATGGACCGGCCGCACTCCCGGGAGTGACCCGTCACCGCGGCGCGCCCGGGCCGGTGGTGTCGCGGGCGGGTGGCCGGTCCGGCCGACCGGCGACCGTAGGGTGACGCCCATGGGCGAGCGGATCCGGGTGGCCGTGGTGTTCGGCGGTCGCAGTGGCGAGCACGCCGTGTCGTACCTGTCGGCGCGCAGCGTGCTGGCGCACCTGGACCCGGACCGGTTCGAGGCGGTGCCGGTCGGGATCACGCCGGACGGCTGCTGGCTGCGCGTCGACCCGGCCGCGGTGCTCGAGCCGTCCGCGCGCCCGCTGCCGGCGGTCCGCGACGGCGCGCCGCTGGTACTGCGCACCGACTCCAGCCGGGCGCTGCTCGCACTGGACGGGCCGGCCGGCGGCAGCGAGACCGTGGACGTGGTCTTCCCCGTGCTGCACGGGCCGTTCGGCGAGGACGGCACCATCCAGGGCATGCTCGAGCTCGCCGGGCTGCCGTACGTCGGTCCCGGCGTGCTGGCGTCCGCCGTCGGCATGGACAAGGCGTTCACCAAGAAGATCCTGGCGGCGGACGGGTTGCCGGTCGGCGACCACGTGGTCGTGCCCCGGGACCGCGACACCGTCACCACGGCCGAGCGGGATCGGCTGGGCCTGCCGGTGTTCGTCAAGCCGGCCCGGGCCGGCTCGTCGCTGGGCGTGACCCGCGTCGACAGCTGGTCGGACCTCGCCCGCGCCGTGGCGGTGGCCCGGGACGCCGACCCCAAGGTGCTGGTGGAGAAGGCCGTGCCGGGCCGCGAGATCGAGTGCGGCGTCCTGGAGTTCCCGGACGGCCGGGTCGAGGCGAGCCCGACCGCGGAGATCCACCTGCCGGCCGACTACGACTACTACGACTTCAACGCCAAGTACCTGGACGACGTGGCCACCTTCGACATCCCGGCCGACCTGCCCGGGGACACGGCGGACGAGATCCGCGAGCTGGCCGTCCGGGCGTTCCGGTCGATCGACGCGCAGGGCCTGGCGCGGGTGGACTTCTTCGTCACCCCGGAGGGCCGGCCGGTGATCAACGAGGTGAACACGATGCCCGGCTTCACCCCGATCTCGATGTTCCCGCGGATGTGGCAGGCCGGCGGCCTCGAGTACCCGCAGCTGCTGACCGTGCTGATCGAGACGGCGCTCGCCCGCGGCACCGGCCTGCGCTGACCTCGGGTCGTCGCCCCCTCCGGTGGCGGCGGCCGGCCCGGCGTGCGATCAGCCCCGGGCCGGGACGACCGAGCCGTGGCCGTCGCAGACGGACCGGGCCGGCAGCACCTGGTCCACCACGGCGGAGATCTCCTGGATCGCCCCGGTGCCGGTGCCGTCGGGCAACGTCAGCGCGATACGCACCGGCCGGTCGACGGCCAGGTACGTCGTCTGCCCGATGTCGGACAGCTGCAGCCACTGCACCCTGGAGACGTCCACCAGGGCCGCGCTGCACGTCAGCTCCCGGGGATCGGTGACGCCGCAGCGCAGCACCACGGCGGGGTCCCCCCACGCCGCCACGCCCTCGGTCTGCCCGACGAGCTGGCGCCGTGCCAGCCCCGCCAGGTCGTCGGACAGCGCGTCGTCGAGCGTGCGGCAGGAGGCCGTGGCCGCGGCCGGCTGGTCGACGAGCGGGATGGCCAGCGGGCCGCTCACCGGGTGCCGCTCGGCCCGGCCGGCCAGCACGGCCACCAGGGCGATCACCACCACCGTCAGGACCAGGGCCAGCGACATCCGCCGCCGCAGCGCCCGGCGTTCGACGTCCGGGCGGGGGTCGGGATCCGTGGCGCGGGGGCCGGTCAGCGCGGACCCCTCAGAGGTGCACGACCGGGCAGGTGAGCGTCCGGGTGATCCCGGACACGCCCTGCACCCGGGCGACCACCAGCTTGCCCAGCTCGTCGACCGTGTTCGCCTCGGCCCGGACGATGACGTCGTAGGGGCCGGTGACGTCCTCGGCGCTGGTGACCCCCGGGATGTCGGCGATCGCCGACGCGACCGCGGCCGCCTGACCCACCTCGGTCTGGATCAGGATGAATGCCTGCACCACGGCGTGCTCCTCGTCGTCGTCCCCGGGCCGTCCGGACGGGCTGCCCCCCGTCGCGGCCGGGCGGTACGGCCGCCCCGCCGGCCGGCGCGGCGCCCGTCCTCGGCCCGCAGCCTATCCGTCCGGTGCCGGCCGCCGGCCGGCTGCGCGGCGGGAGGCGGTCCGGGGACGACGGGGACGTCCGGCACCATGGGGCGCGGCCCGGGGCTCGCACCGGGTGCCCGTTCGACCTGGAGGTAGTCCCGTCGTGTCCAACACCCCACCGGCCACCGACCGACCGGAGGGCTCCATCGGCGAGCTCGGCGAGTTCGCCGTCATCGACCGGATCACCGCCGGGACCACCATGACCGGGTCCGTCGAGCTCGGCCCGGGTGACGACGCGGCCGTCGTCACGACGCCCGACGGTCGCGTGGTGATCAGCGTCGACATGCTCGTCGACGGCGTGCACTTCCGCTCCGACTGGGCCGGGCACGAGCAGATCGGGCGGCGTGCCGCCCTGGCCGCCATGTCGGACATCGCCGCGATGGGCGCTGTGCCCACCGGGCTGGTCGTCGCCGTCGCCGCGCCCCCCTCGCTGCCGGCTGAGCGGATGCTCGAACTCGGCCGGGGCCTGTCGGCGGCGGCCGCCGAGGCCGGGGCCGCGCTGGTCGGCGGCGACCTGACCCGCGCCGACGCGCTGAGCCTGGCCGTCACGGTGATCGGCGACCTGCGCGGGGTGCGGCCGGTCCGACGGTCCGGTGCCCGGGCCGGCGACGTCGTGGCCGTCACCGGCCGGCTCGGCTGGGCGGCCGCCGGGCTGACCGTGCTGTCCCGGGGGTTCCGCTCGCCCGCCGCCCTGGTCAACGCCTACCGGGTGCCCGAGCCGCCGCTGGCCGCCGGGCCGGTCGCGGCGGCGTCCGGTGCCACCTCGATGGTCGACGTCTCCGACGGCCTGCTGGCCGACCTCGGCCACGTCGCGCACGCCTCCGGGGTGGCGATCAACATCCGCTCCGCGTCGCTGCAGGTGCACCCCCGGCTGGTCGAGGTCGCCGCCGCCCTGGGCCGGGACCCGCTCGACTGGGTGCTCACCGGGGGGGACGACCACGCGCTGGCCGCGACGTTCCCGCACGGCGCGACCCTGCCGCCGGGCTGGGAGGCGATCGGCAGCGTCGGCGTACCGGGGGACCTCGGCCCCGTGGTCACCGTGGACGGTGCGGTGCGCGAAGGCGCCGGCGGCTGGGACCACTTCGGCTGACCGCCCCGGCGGACGGTGCACGCGGACGGGTCCGGCGGACCGGTCCGGCCGGCCGCTCCCGTCGACCGCCCGGGCTGGCCGGCGCGGCTCCGGCGGCCCGGTAGCGTCGGCCCCGTGCGCCGTCCGCTGAGCGAGATCGTCGACCCCGGCTGGGCGCAGGCGCTGGCCCCGGTGGAACGCGACATCGAGGCCATGGGTGACTTCCTGCGCACCGAGATCGCCGCCGGGCGCAGCTACCTGCCGGCCGGACCGGACGTGCTGCGCGCGTTCCGCGCGCCGCTGGCCGACGTCCGGGTGCTGGTGGTCGGGCAGGACCCGTACCCGACGCCGGGCCACGCCGTGGGTCTGTCGTTCTCGGTGGCCCGGCAGGTCCGGCCGCTGCCGCGGTCGCTGGCCAACATCTACCGCGAGCTCGCCGCCGACCTCGGGGTCGCGCCGCCCGAGCACGGCGACCTGACCGGGTGGACCCGGTCCGGGGTGCTGCTGCTGAACAGGGTGCTCACCGTCGCGCCCGGCGCCCCGGCCAGCCACCGCGGCAAGGGCTGGGAGAGGGTGACCGACCGCGCCATCGCCGCCCTGGTCGAGCGCGGCGGCCCGCTGGTGGCCGTGCTGTGGGGCCGGGACGCGCAGTCGCTGACGCCGGCGCTGGCGGGCATCCCGGTCGTCGCCAGCGCCCACCCGTCACCGATGTCCGCCGACCGCGGCTTCTTCGGCTCGCGGCCGTTCTCCCGGGTCAACGCACTGCTGGCCGAGCAGGGCGCCGCGCCGGTCGACTGGTCGCTGTCGTGACCGACGCGACCACGGTGCCGGATGTCGGGCCCGGTGTCCCGACGGTGCCGGATGTCGGGCCCGGTGTCCCGACGGTGCCGGATGTCGGGCCCGGGGTCCCGACGGTCACCCACTGGGGCAGCTACCTCGTCCGCGCCGAGCACGGCCGCGTCGTCGCGCTCGACCCCCATCCCGGCGATCCGGATCCGAGCCCGATCGGCGGCAACGTCGCGTCGGCGCTGACGTCGCCGGCCCGGCTCACCCGCCCGCTGGTCCGTGGCGGCTGGCTGGAGCACGGCCCCGGCCCCGCGGGCGTCGACGGCCGCCCCCGGCGCGGCGACGACCGCTACGTGCCCGTCGACTGGGACACCGCGGCGTCACTGGTGGCCGGCGAGATCCGCCGGGTGCGCGAGCGGCACGGCAACCGTGCCGTGTTCGGCGGGTCCTACGGCTGGGGATCCGCCGGCAGGTTCCACCACCCGCAGTCGCAGATCCACCGCTTCCTCAACCTCGCCGGCGGCTACACCCGGTCGGTCGACACCTACTCGTCGGCCGCGGTCACCGTGCTGCTGCGGCGGGTCGCCGGCGGGTGGCAGACCGCCATGGACTCCACCCCGATATTCGACGAGATCGCCGAGCACGGCAGCCTCGTCGTCGCCGTCGGCGGCATGGCCCTGCGCAACAGCCAGGTCAACGACGGCGGGCTCGGGATCCACTCGTCTCCCGGGGCGCAGCGCCGGCTGCGCGCCGCCGGCGTCGATGTCGTGTCGGTGTCGCCGCTGCGCACCGACGCCGCCGACTTCCTCGACGCCACCTGGCTCCCCGCTCGGCCCGGCACGGACGTGGCCGTCCTGCTGGGCCTGTCGCACACCATCGTCGAGGCCGGACTGCACGATCGCGACTTCCTCGAGCGCTGCTGCGTCGGCGCCGACCGGTTCCTGGCCTATTTGCGCGGCGAGACCGACGGCGTGGTCCGGAGTGCCGAGTGGGCCGCCGGGATCAGCGGCCTGGACGCCGGGGTGCTCCGGTCCCTGGCGCACCGGATCGCCACCGAGCGGACGGTGATCTCGGCGTCGTTGTCGGTGCAGCGCGCGGACCATGGCGAGCAGGCGCCGTGGGCGGCGCTGGCGCTGGCCGCCGTCTCCGGCTCGATGGGCCGGCCCGGCGGCGGGTTCGGCTGCGGGCTCGGCGCCCTGCACCGCAACGGCATGCGGCTGTCCCGGGTCCCGGTGGCCGCGTTGCCGCAGGGCGTCGACCCGGTCTCCGACTTCATCCCGGTCGCCCGGATCGCCGACCTGCTGCTGCGCCCCGGTGCGGAGTTCGACTACGACGGTGGCCGGTACACCTACCCGGACATCCGGCTCGTCTACTGGGTGGGCGGCAACCCGTTCCACCACCACCAGGACCTCAATCGGCTCGCCGACGCCTGGCAGCGACCGGACACCGTCGTGGTGCACGAGCATGTCGCGAACGCGCTCGCCCGGCACGCCGACATCGTGTTGCCGGCCGCCGCTTTCACCGAGCGCACCGACTTCGCCGCCGGCCGGGAGGACCCGTACCTGTCGGTCATGACGGCGGCGGCGCCGCCGCCGGGCGACGCCAGGACCGACTACGACATCCTCGCCGCGATCGCCGGTCCCCTCGGGATCCGCGACCGGTTCACCGAGGGCCGCTCGGCCGACGAGTGGGTGCAGGAGCTGTACCGGCGCACCGTGGACCGCGCCGGCCGGCTCGGCGTGACCCTGCCCGACTGGCCGGAACTGGTGCGCAGGGGCGGCGTCCCGCTGCCGGACCTGGACCGGCCCGAGCCGCCGTACGCGGCCCTGCGCCGGGATCCGGAGGCCCACCCGATCGCCACGCCGTCGGGCCGGCTGGAGCTGTTCTCGGAGACCATCGACGGCATGGGCTACGACGACTGCCCGGGACACCCGACCTGGCTCGAGCCGGCCGAGTGGCTGGGAGGCGCGCTGGCGCACCGCTTCCCGCTCGCCCTGGTGTCCGGACAGCCGGAGCGGCGACTGCACTCGCAGTTCGACAACGGTGCCCACTCGCGGGCCGGCAAGGTCGCCGGCCGGGAGCCGGTGACAGTGCACCCGGTGGACGCCGCCGCGCGCGGTATCGCCGACGGCGACGTGGTGCGGCTCTGGAACGCGCGCGGCGAGTGCCTGGCCGGCGCGGTGGTGTCCGCCGACATCCGTCCCGGCGTCGTGCGGCTGTCCACCGGCGCCTGGTACGACCCGGTGCGGCCCGGCGGCCTGGACGTGCACGGCAACCCCAACGTGCTGACCCGCGACCACGGCACGTCGCGACTGGCCCAGGGCCCCAGCGCGCACACCTGCCTGGTCGAGCTGGAGCGCTGGGACGGCCCGCTGCCACCGGTCACCGCCTTCGACGGCATGCCGCTGGTCGAGCCCCGGGCCGGGGACGCGGCACCGCACGGCGCCGGGGACTGATCCGGGGACGGCCGGCGCGGCGGTCCGAGCCGGCTCAGAGCAGTTCCGGGTCCCAGCGCTCGACGGCGTCCGCCGTCCGGCCCCGGCCGGGGTCGGCGGCGAGCGCCTCGGTCGCCGCCTCCGCGGCCATCGCGGCGCGGATCGCCGGCACCAGCAGCACCGCGCCGAGCCCGCTGCCCAGGCCGAGCTGCCAGCTGGTCAGCGGGTCCCGGCCGAGCACGTCCAGCAGCCGGCGGTGGGCCCGCTCCGGGGCCAGCGAGGTGGCCACCACGTACAGCTCCGAGCCGGGCGCCATCCGGTTGGCCAGCACGGCGCCGAGGGTGCCGACGACGTCGTCGACCAGCACCGGGGTGCGGCGGGCGGCGGCCTGTGCGACGAAACCGGCGAAGGCTGCCAGGTCCGCGCCGCCGGCGATGCGCAGCAGCCCCACGGCGTCCGTCGCCTCCGACGTCGCCCGGTGCAGCGCGTCCCGGACCACCCGGACCTTGCGGATCCAGGCGGCGTCGCCGACGCCGGAACCGCGGGAGGTCACGTCCACCGGTTCCATGCCGGTGACGGCCGCGACGAGCGCGGCGGCCGGGGTGCTCACCGCGACGCTGCAGACCCCGCCCACGAGCAGGTCGGCGCCGTCGTCGATCTCGCGGTCGGCGGCGGCGATGCCGGCGTCGACGGCGTCCACCAGTTGCCGGTCCGTCAGGGCGTCCTCGCGGTCGATGCGCCCGCTGGGGGAGCCGGTCAGGTCGACGAGGCGCGTGGCGACGCCGGCGGCCCCGGCGGAGGCGACGACCGGGCCCCGGCCGGCCGCCAGGTCGGCGACCCGGGCGGCGGTCTCCGCCGCCGGGTACGCCGAGACGCCCAGCTCCGCGACGCCGTGGTCGGCGGCGAACACCACCAGCCGCGGCGACCGCAGAACCCCGTCCCCACCGTCCGCGCACGCGGCGAGCAGGGTGCGCAACGGCCCGAGGACGCCCAGCTCCTGCCGCGCCGGGGTGGACAGGTCGACGAACGGGACGTCGGGGATCGCCGGGGTGTCGCTGGGCACGGACGGCTCCTGTTCTGCCGGCGGGCCGGCGACACGGCGGGCGCGGATGGCCGCCGCGGGTCGCCGGTCACGCTACCGTCGGTCGACCGGCGGCCACCGGACGCCACGGTGCGGCCCGACCGGGACCAGGACGGAGACACCATGACGCAGGACGACCTCTCCGCGGCCCCGCTGGAACCGGACGCCGGAGCGTGGCAGTGGATCCTGGCCGACGAGGCGGGCATCGTCATCGGCCCGGCGCCGGTGGCCTTCGCCGACCAGACGTCAGCCGAGGACTGGCTGCGCGAGCACTTCGCCGAGTTGGAGGAGCAGGGCGTCTCGACGGTGTCGCTGACCGACGGCGAGAGCACCGTCTACGGGCCCATGTACCTGGCGCCGGACGCCCCGGGCCCGGAGGAGGCTCCCGCCGAGCTGTGAGCCTCGCCCGCGGTTTGTGAACCGCGGTTCACCGGAGCATCCTGGGTGCGCACACTCGACGACGAGGAGCGGACCCATGCCGGACTTCGACGAATCGCCGGAACACCGCCAGCTCCGGGAGCTGGTGCGGGACATCACCGCCGCCCACGGCCCCGCGGAGTACGCCGACCACGCCCGTCGCGCCGCACCGGAGGACGGCCTGTGGTCCGACCTGGGCAAGGCCGGCTGCATCGGGATCAACGTCCCGGAGGAGTACGGCGGCGGCGGCGCCGGCATGCAGGAGCTGGCCCTGGTGGCGACCGAGTCCGCCGCGGCGGGCTGCCCGCTGCTGCTCCTGCTGGTCTCCAGCGCCATCGGCGTCGAGGTGCTGCGCCGGCACGGCTCCGCCGAGCAGCGCCAGGAATGGCTGCCGCGGTTGGCCGACGGGTCGGTCAAGCTGTCCTTCGCCATCACCGAGCCCGACGCCGGCTCGAACTCGCACCGGATCAGCACCACCGCGGAGCGGGACGGCGCCGACTACGTGATCACCGGTGGCAAGTACTACATCTCGGGCATCGACCAGTCGGCGGCGGTGCTCACCGTGGCCAGGACCGGCGTCGACGCGGACACCGGCCGCGGCCGGCTGACGCTCTTCCTGGTGCCGACGGACACCCCGGGCCTGTCCTGGACCGCGATCGACGTCGCCGCGCAGATCCCGGACCGGCAGTTCACCGTGCACTTCGATCGGGTGCGGGTGCCGGCGTCGGCGGTGGTGGGGGCGCCCAACGACCTGGGTCCGCTGTTCGACGGCCTGAACCCCGAGCGGATCACCGCCGCTGCGATCGCCGTCGGGATCGGCCGGTTCGTGCTGTCCGCCGCCGCCCGGTACGTCAGCGACCGGTCGGTGTGGGGCGTGCCGACGGGCGCCCACCAGGCGGTGGCGCACCCGCTGGCGCGGGCCAAGGTCGAGGTCGAGGTGGCCGCCGTGGCGACCGCGCGCGCCGCCTGGCTGCACGACGCCGGCCGGCCCGCCGGCGAGGCGGCCAACATGGCCAAGTTCGCCGCCGCGGAGGCGGCCGGCCACGCGGTCGACGCGGCGATCCAGGCCCACGGCGGGAACGGGCTGTCCGCGGACTTCGGCCTGCTCCCGATGTGGGGCATGGCCCGGCTGCTGCGGATCGCGCCGGTGAGCAGCGAGATGATCCTGAACTACGTCGCGCAGCACTCGCTGGGCCTGCCGCGCTCGTACTGACCCGACCTGACCCGACTTGACCGGACCTGACCCCGGGCCGTGCCGGCTTCCGGCTCCGGTGCGCCGCCCACCGGGTTCCCGCACGTCCGCCATGTCCTTCCCGGACCGCGCCCAGACCGGCCACAGTGCGGCCACACCTGCCCGGAGCACCGTCGTCGGTGACGGCGCCGACCGGCGCCCTCGTCCCGGCCGCGGAGTGGGTGAGCTCGATGACGGTGCACGTGGAACGGATTCCCGCCGCGCGGGCGGGACTCGAGCGCCGGTGGCGCTGGGTGGCCGCCACTCCGGCCGGGGTCGCCGTGCCGGTGCGCACGCCGCACTTCACCTGCCGCGAGGAGGCCGAGGACTGGCTGGCGGCGCGCGGCGAGTGGCTGGCCCGGCACGGGGCGTCGGCCGTCGTGCTGCTCGACGGCGAGCGGGTCGTCTACGGCCCGGTGCGCTGGCGGACCGTGGTGGGCACGGTCTGACCGGCCGCACGGCTCGGTGACGGCCCGGCCCCGGCCTGGCTCGGCGGCGGTCCGGTACCGGCCTGGTGGCGGCCCGGAACCGGCCCGGTCCCAGCCCGGCGGCGGGGCCGCCGGGCGGTGCCACGCACCTAAACTGGTGCGGTGACCGCCACCGCGCCGACCCCGCTGCCCGCCCAGTACGACCCGGCGGTCGTCGAGGTAGCGCTGTACCGGCGGTGGCTGGACGCGGGGTACTTCCACGCCGACCCGCGGCGGGTGCTGTCCGGGGAGCGGCGGCCGTTCTCGATCGTGCTGCCGCCGCCGAACGTCACCGGCGACCTGCACGTGGGGCATGCCCTCGATCACACGATCATGGACATCCTGGCGCGCTGGCACCGGATGTCCGGCGACGAGGTGCTGTGGCTGCCCGGCATGGACCACGCCGGGATCGCCACCCAGACCGTCGTCGAGCGGCAGCTGGCCAGGGACGGCAAGACGCGCCACGACTACGGCCGCGAGCTGTTCGTCCAGAAGGTCTGGGACTGGAAGCGCGACGCCGGCGGGGCGATCCTCGGCCAGATGAAGCGGCTCGGCGACTCGGTCGACTGGGATCGGGAGCGCTTCACGCTGGACGAGGGCCTGTCCGCGGCGGTGCAGACCATCTTCAAGCGGCTGTACGACGACGAACTGATCTACCGGGCCGAGCGCATCATCAACTGGTGCCCGGGGTGCCTGACCGCGCTGTCCGACATCGAGGTCGAGCACCGCGAGGACGCCGGCGAGCTGGTGTCCGTGCGCTACGACGGGGTGACCGCGCCGGGCGAGGAGCCGTGGTCGGTGGTCATCGCCACCACGCGCGTCGAGACCCTGCTCGGTGACACGGCTGTCGCGGTGCACCCGGACGACCCGCGGTACGCGGCCGTGGTCGGGCGCATGCTGCGGCTGCCCCTGGTCGACCGCGAGATCCCGGTGGTGGCCG
Organism: Nakamurella endophytica; assembly: GCF_014646215.1. GTDB lineage: Bacteria > Actinomycetota > Actinomycetes > Mycobacteriales > Nakamurellaceae > Nakamurella > Nakamurella endophytica. The sequence goes on along the minus strand of NZ_BMNA01000001.1, from coordinate 62,685 downwards.
ACGACCACGTCGAGCCGGAGTTCGGCACGGGCGCGGTGAAGGTGACACCGGCGCACGACCCCAACGACTTCGAGATCGGCCGCCGGCACGGGCTTCCGATGCCGACCATCCTCACCGAGGACGCCCGGATCACCGGGACCGGGACGCGTTTCGACGGCATGGACCGGTTCGAGGCGCGCGCCGCGGTCAAGGCCGACCTGGCCGCGCAGGGCCGGGTGGTGGCCGAGAAGGTGCCGTACGTGCACTCGGTCGGGCACTGCTCCCGCTCGGACGACGTGGTCGAGCCGCGGCTGAGCCTGCAGTGGTTCGTCCGCGTCGCCCCGCTGGCCCGGGCCGCCGGCGACGCCGTCCGGGACGGCCGCACCCGGATCCACCCGCCGGAGCTGGCCGCGCGGTACTTCGACTGGGTCGACAACATGCACGACTGGACGATCTCCCGACAGTTGTGGTGGGGACACCGGATCCCGGTCTGGTACGGGCCGGACGGCGCGGTCCGCTGCGTCGGGCCGGACGAGGAGCCGCCCGGTGAGGGCTGGACGCAGGACCCCGACGTGCTGGACACCTGGTTCTCGTCCGCGCTGTGGCCGTTCTCGACCATGGGCTGGCCGCAGGACACCGAGACGCTGCAGGCGTTCTACCCGACCAGCGTGCTGGTCACGGGCTACGACATCCTGTTCTTCTGGGTGGCCCGGATGATGATGTTCGGGCTGTACGCCATGGGGCCGGAGCGTCCGGAGCAGGACGTGGTGCCGTTCCGCACCGTGGCGCTGCACGGCCTGGTCCGGGACCAGAACGGCAAGAAGATGTCCAAGTCCCGCGGCAACGTGGTCGACCCGCTGGCGTGGATCGACACCTACGGCGCGGACGCCGTCCGGTTCACCCTGGCCCGGGGGGCGAACCCCGGCAGCGACCAGGCCATCGCCGGCGAGTGGGTCGGCGGCTCGCGCAACTTCTGCTCGAAGCTGTTCAACGCCACCAGGTTCGCGCTGCTGAACGGGGCCAGGGTGCCCGAGCGGCCGGTGGACCGGGCGGCGTCGACCGCGGCCGACCGGTGGGTGCTCGGCCGGCTCGACGAGGTGGTGGGCCAGACCTCCGCGCTGCTGGGCGACTTCCAGTTCGGCAAGGCGGCCGAGGGGCTGTACCACTACGCCTGGGACGAGGTCTGCGACTGGTACCTCGAGGTCGCGAAGGTCCAGCTGGCCGAACCCGAGCGCGCCGAGCAGACCCGCGAGGTGCTCGGCACCGTCCTGGACACCGTGCTGCGACTGCTGCACCCCTTCGTGCCGTTCGTCACCGAGTCGCTGTGGACGGCGCTGACCGGCGGCGAGTCCCTGGTGGTGGCGGCCTGGCCGACGACCGCCGACACCGCCGGCGCCGACGGTGTCGGTGACGGCGCTGACGGTGTCGGTGACGGGGGGCACCCCGACCCGGACGCCGACACCTGGATGGCGGACCTGCAGCAGCTGGTGACACAGGTCCGGCGGTTCCGTGCCGACCAGGGCCTGGCGCCCGGCCGCCGGGTGCCCGCGGTGGTCAGCGGCGCCGACGGGCACGCCGCGGTCGCCGCCGCCCTGACCCGCCTCGAGCCGGCCGGTGCCGGGTTCACCGCGACCGCCACGGTGACGGTCGCGCTGTCCTCCGGCACGGCCACGGTGGCGCTGGACACCTCGGAGGCCATCGATCTCGGCGCCGAGACCGCCCGGCTGGACAAGGAACTGGCCGTGGCCCGCAAGGACCTGGCCGACACCGGCCGCAAGCTCGGCGACGAGCAGTTCCTGGGCAAGGCGCCGGCGCGCGTGGTGGACGGCATCCGGGCGCGGAACACCAAGGCGCAGGCGGACATCGAGCGGCTCACCGCACGGCTGGCCGAGCTGGGCGCCGCCGGGGCGGCGTCGTGACCGGCCCCGGCGGGGAGCAGGACGACTGGCCCGACGACGAGCTGGACGCCGCGACCCCGGTACCGCCGCACGAGGCGGAGATCGCCGCCGCGACCAGCGATCTCGACGACGACAGCGGTGCGCTGCTGATCCCGGAGAGCCCGCCGCTGACTCTCGGGGCCGTGGAGGCGCTGCTGGACCGGCGGCGCAACGAGGTGCAGATCCACCCGACGCTGGACCGGATCTCGGCGCTGCTGGACGTCGTCGGCCACCCGGAGCGGTCGTTCCCGGTGATCCAGGTCGCCGGGACGAACGGCAAGACGTCGACCACCCGGATGATCGACGCGCTGCTCGGCCGCATCGGGCTGCGCACCGGCCGGTTCACCTCGCCGCACCTGCAGCTGGTGACCGAGCGGATCAGCATCGACGGCACGCCCATCGACCCGGACCGGTACGTCGCCGCCTACGAGGACATCGCCGCCTACGTCGACCTGGTCGACGCCGCCGCGGAGCGCGCGGGCGGGCAGCCGCTGTCGAAGTTCGAGGTGCTGACGGCCATGGCGTTCGCGGCCTTCGCCGACGCGCCGGTCGACGTCGCCGTCGTCGAGGTCGGTCTCGGGGGCACCTGGGACTCGACGAACGTGGTGGACGCCCGGGTGGCCGTCGTCACCCCGGTCGGGCTGGACCACCAGCAGTTCCTCGGCGACACCGTGGCCGAGATCGCCGGCAACAAGGCCGGGATCATCAAGTCCGGTGCCGTCGCCGTGCTGGGCCCGCAGTCCCCGGAGGCGCTGCAGGTGCTGCTGCGCCGCGCGGTCGAGGTGGACGCGACGGTGGCCCGCTTCGGCAGCGAGTTCGGCGTCGCCGAGCGCGCCTTCGCGGTCGGCGGGCAGCGGCTGACGCTGCAGGGCCTCGGCGGCGTCTACGAGGACGTCTTCCTGCCGCTGGCCGGCGAGCACCAGGCGCAGAACGCCGCGCTCGCGCTCGCCGCGGTCGAGGCGTTTTTCGGAGCCGGGCCCGGTCGCCAGCTCGACGCGGCCGCCGTCCAGGACGGCTTCGCGTCGGTGTCCTCGCCGGGCCGGCTGGAGCGGGTGCGCACCTCGCCGACGATCCTGGTCGACGCCGCACACAACCCCGACGGCGCCCGGGCGCTCGCCGCCGCGCTGGCCACCGAGTACTCCTTCAGCCGCCTGGTGGGCGTGCTGGCGGTGCTCGGCGACAAGGACGTCCGCGGGGTGCTGGAGGCGCTGGCCGACAGCTTCGACGCGGTGGTGGTGACGGTGAACTCGTCGCCGCGGTCGCTGCCGGTGGCCGACCTGGCGGAGCTGGCGGTCGACGTCTTCGGTGAGGAGCGGGTGCACACCGCGCCGCGGATGGACGCGGCCATCGCCCTGGCGGTGGACCTGGCGGAGAGCGCGGACGACGACGTCCCGGCCGCCGGCACGGGTGTGGTGGTCACCGGCTCCGTGGTCAGCGCCGGGGACGGGCGGACGCTCGCCGGGTTGAGCCCGGCATGACCGACCCCCGGCCGCCGGCGGCGCCGCGCCCGTACGACCCGGAGCGCGGGCTGCGTGGGGCCATGTCGGCGGTGCTGGTGCTCGAGGCCATCACGGTGCTGCTGTCCATCCCGGTCGCCCGCAACACCGGGTCGGGGACCGGTGCCGTGGGGGTGCTGCTGATCTGCCTGCTGGCCGCGGCGATGGTGGCGCTCTGCGCGTTCGTCTCCCGGCCGTGGTTCCTCACCGCCGCCTTCGTCCTGCAGGGGCTGACCGTGCTGGGCTGGTTCATCAATCCCTCGCTGGGCGTGATGGGCGTGGTCTTCGCCGCCGTGTGGGCGCTGCTCTGGTGGTTCCGGCAGGAATTCCGGCGCCGGCAGGCGGCCGGTACGCTTCCGGTGCCGCCGCCCGGGCGACCCGGGGACTGACGCGCCGGCCCGTCGGGCCCGCGTCCCGGCGGCCGTCCAGCCACCGACCAGAGAGGTCCGCCGTGTCCGCAGACAGCCAGGCCGAACGCACGCTCGTGCTCATCAAGCCGGACGGGGTGCAGCGCGGCCTGGTGGGGGAGATCCTGCGGCGCATCGAGCGGAAGGGCCTGCGGCTGGCGCGCCTCGAGCTGCGCACCGTGGACGACGCGACGGCCCGCGCGCACTACGCCGAGCACGAGGGCAAGGGCTTCTTCCCGTCGCTGCTGGAGTTCATCACCTCGGGGCCGCTGGTGGCGGCCGTCGTCGAGGGCGACCGGGCGATCCCCGCCTTCCGCCAGCTGGCCGGCGGCACGGACCCCGTGGACAAGGCCACCCCCGGGTCCATCCGAGGCGACTTCGGGCTCATCACCCAGTTCAACCTGGTGCACGGCTCGGACTCCCCGGAGTCCGCGGCCCGGGAGATCGCGCTGTGGTTCCCGGAGTCCTGACCGCGGCCGGCGGCGTCGGCCCGGCGCTGGCCGTGGCCCCGCCCCGGGACGTCCGGTGACCGGGCCCGTCGACGGCGCCGCGCCGCTGGACGCCTCCGCTGCGGCGGCCAGGACGTCGCCGGGTGGCGACCCCGAGCTGCGCCGGGTCGGCCCGCACGGCCGGCTGGCGGCCGACCACGCGTTCGCCGTCGCGCTGGTGACGCTGTGGCTGCGGGTCTCCCGGGCCGGCGGCCCGGTCGGCTTCGTCGCCACCGTCGAGCGCCCCGAGGTGGCGCGGGCCGCGGCGCCCGTCGTCGAGCAGCTCCGCCAGGGCGCGGCCGAGTCCCTGGTGCTGCTCCAGAACCGCACGCTGGTCGGATTCGGCCTGCTGGTGCCGGGCTCCGGGGTCACCGCGCACACCGCGGTGCTGCGGATGCTGATGATCGACCCGGATCACCAGCACCGCGGGCTGGGACGCCGGCTGCTGGACGGGCTGCTCGACCTGGCGACCGAGCGTGGGATCGAGCGGGTCACGCTCTCCGCCCGCGGCGGCGAGGGTCTGGAGGGGTTCTACGAAGCCGCCGGTTTCACCGAGTGGGGCCGGGCTCCCGGCGCCGTCCGGGTGGCGCCCGGGGACGACCGCGACGAGATCTGGTTCGACCGGTCGGTGCGGCGGGACTGACGCCGGCTCGCCGGGCGCGGGCGTCCGGCGGCCGTCAGTGCCGGTGGTGCGCCGGCGTCCGGCGCAGGAACGCCCAGGCGACCAGGACCAGCCCGGCCACCAGCGTGGACAGCCCGACGACGACCGGCACGGTGATGTCGAGGCCGGTGCTGGCCAGCGCGACGGGCGGGCCGGGGTGGTGCGGGTGACCGGACCCGGACGGCGTCACGGTCTCGGTACCTCCGGCGACGGCCGCCGGTGCGCACAGCAGGAGGGTGACGAACGCGGCGAGGACGGCGAGCGCGGCTGCGACGCCCGCTCTCAGCCTCCGCACGTCCGTACCTCCCGCCGTCCCGGCGCCACCCGGGCACCGGCCTGTCGCCGTGGTCGCCACCCACCGCGGGACGCGGTGGCGGTCTGCTGCCTAGACGTCCGGGACCCCGCCCGGGGTGCCCCGTCCTCCGCGTCCTTTCGGGTGATCCTTGACGCCCACTGTACGGGCGGCTTCTCTCCGCGACCGGCTGCGACGTGCGTGTCCCCGGCCACGGGCGGCCGTCGCCGGCGGCGAAACCCGGGGGTCCGCTGTCGGTGCCCCGGGGTACCGTCCGGCCTCGTGACCGCAGCGACATCCGGCCGTCCCGCACCGGTGGGCCGGCCCGGCGACAGGCCCTCCGTCATCACCGCCCGCGGGCTGCGCAAGAGCTTCGAGGTCAAGGGCGGCGCGACGGTGGAGGCGGTCCGGGGGATCGATCTGGAGGTGCCCGCGGGGCAGGCGTTCGGCTTCCTCGGTCCCAACGGCGCGGGGAAGTCGTCAACCATGCGCATGATCGCGTGCGTGTCGCCCCGGACCTCGGGGGAGCTGCGCATCCTGGGCCGGGATCCGGCCGTGGACGGTGTCGCCATCCGGGCCCGGCTGGGTGTGGTGCCGCAGCAGGACAATCTCGACGAGGAGCTCAGCGTCCGGGAGAACCTGTTCGTCTACGGCCGCTACTTCGGCCTGCCTCGAGCCCGCTGCTGGCAGCGCGCCGACGAGCTGCTCGAGTTCGCCCAGCTGACCGAGAAGTCCGGCGCCAAGGTGGAGAACCTGTCGGGCGGCATGAAGCGGCGGCTGACCATCGCGCGGTCGCTGATGAACGAGCCCGAGGTGCTGCTGCTCGACGAGCCCACCACCGGGCTGGATCCGCAGGCCCGCCACGTGCTGTGGGACCGGCTGTTCCGGCTCAAGCAGCAGGGCGTGACGCTGATCCTCACCACGCACTACATGGACGAGGCCGAGCAGCTGTGCGACCGGTTGGTGGTCATGGACGGCGGGGTGCTGGTCGCCGAGGGGTCGCCGGCGGAGCTGATCGCCGGCTACTCGACCCGCGAGGTGCTGGAGCTGCGCTTCGTCCCCGGCGAGCAGACCGCCGCGGAGCCGTTGGTGGCCGGGCTGGTCGAGCGGGTCGAGACCCTGCCGGACCGGCTGCTGCTGTACACGCCGGACGGCGACCGCACCCTGGCCGAGGTGACCGAGCGCGGCGTCCGGCCGGTGTCCGCCCTGGTCCGCCGGTCGACCCTCGAGGACGTCTTCCTGCACCTCACCGGCCGGAGCCTGGTCGACTGATGACCGTCCACGACACCTCGCCCGCGACCGCGGCGTCCCGCTGGCCCGGGGGCACCCGGGCCGTCGTCGAGTACCTGGTGCTCGGCTGGCGGCGCTACCTGGTCTCCAGCCTGTCCGAGGCGGTCGGCGCACCGCTGCTGTACCTGCTCGCGCTCGGCCTCGGGCTGGGGGCGCTGGTCGACCGCGGGTCCGGCGGTGGCGCGCTGGGCGGGGTCGGCTACCTCGACTACATCGCCCCGGCGCTGCTCACCGCGGCGGCGCTGCAGGTCGGGGTGGGGGAGTCCGCGTACCCGGCCTACTCGCGCTTCAAGTGGACCCGGGTGTTCCTGGGGATCTCGGCGACCCCGGTCTCGCCCCGGCAGATCGCCGACGGCCAGCTGCTGTTCGTCGCGTTGCGGGTGGTCACCGGAGCCGTCCTCTACTACCTGGTGCTGCTGGCGTTCGGTGCGGCCGGCGGCGGGTGGGGACCGCTGATGGTCGTGTCCGGCACGCTGACCGCCTGCGGCTGCGCCGCCTGGATCCTCGCGCTGGACTCGGTGCTGACGTCCGAGGGCGGCGTCTTCAACGTGCTCTTCCGGTTCGTCATCGTCCCGATGACCTTGTTCTCCGGCTCGTTCTTCCCCGTCGACCGGATCCCGGCGGCCCTGCGCTGGGTCGCCTGGGTCTCCCCGCTGTGGCACGGCAACGAGCTGGCCAGGACCGCCGCACTCGGCGGCGCCGCCGGGGTGCCGGCCGCCCGGCTGCTGCTGCACGCGGTGGTGCTGCTGGCGCTGCTCGGCACCGGTGTCGCCGTCGCGCGCCGCGGGTTCGACCGGAGGTTGCTGCGGTGACCGTGCCCACCGGCCTCCGGCCGCCGGCGCCGCTGGTGCTGCGGATCCTGCCGTTCCACCTGTACGCCCGCCGTTCCCGGGTGCTGCTGGAGCGGTCGCTGCGGGTGTACCGCCGGTCCTGGATGGTGATCCTGTCCGGGTTCTTCGAGCCGGTGTTCTACCTGCTCGCCCTCGGGCAGGGTCTCGGCTCGCTGGTCGGCAGCGTCGAGACCGCCGCCGGCCCGGTGACGTACGCCGCGTACATCGCCCCCGGCCTGCTGGCGACGTCCGCCATGAACGGCGCCATCTACGACGCGACGACGAACGTGTTCTTCAAGATGCGGTTCGCCAAGCTGTACGACGCCATGCTGGCGACCTCGCTCGGGCCGGTCGACGTCGCGCTGGGCGAGATCACCTGGTCGTTGATCCGGGGCGGGCTCTACTCCGTCGGGTTCGTCGTGGTGATGCTGGCCATGGGCCTGGTCGCGTCGTGGTGGGCCCTGCTGGCCGTGCCGGTCGCGCTGCTCATCGCGCTCGGCTTCGCGGCCGTGGGCATGGCCGTGACCTCGTACGTCAAGACCTTCCAGCACCTGGAGTGGATCCAGACGGCCATCCTGCCGATGTTCCTGTTCTCGACGACCTTCTACCCCCTGGGCACCTATCCGCGACCGGTCCAGCTGTTGGTCGAGTGCCTGCCGCTGTTCCACGGCATCGAGCTCATGCGCGGGCTGTGCCTGGGGGTCGGCGGTCCCGCGCTGCTGCTGCACGGCCTCTACTTCGTGGCCATGGCGGTGGTCGGGCTGGCGGTGACCGCGCGCCGGCTGGAGCGACTGCTGCTCCGCTGAGCCAGCGCCGGTCACGGGCCGTGATCCGGTGGTGTGCGATAGTGGAGGAGGTCCGTCGGGCGTCACGGCCCGGCCGGACCCGGCCCTGATCCGCGTCGATCGGACCGCCGCCCGGTGAGTGGGACATCGGCGCCGGCGGACGGCATCGCGACGGCTGGGCCGGACCTTGCAGACTTCACGGGGGCGGAGACGCCCCCCACATGTTCGCCGTTCCTGTGCGGCCGCGTTCACACGCGCCCGGGACCGGCAGGAGAGGACTTGCGGTGAGCGCAACCCCACCGACCGACGTGCACACCCTCGAGACCGCGCTGGCAGACCTGCCGGCCCGCACCCGGGTGCACGAGCTGGCCCGCCGGGCCGGGACCACGTCCAAGCAGGTGCTGGCACGGCTGGCCGAGCTCGGCATTCCGGCCGCGTCCGCCTCGTCGTCGGTCCCCGCCGAGGGGGCGACGCAGGTGCTGACCGCCCTGCTCGGCGCCCCGGCCGGCGACCCTGCCGCCGAGGTCGACCTCGGCCAGACGTCGCCCGCGGACGCCGGCGAGGAGGGTCAGCAGCCCCCGCTGTCCACCACCCAGCCCGAGGGCGTCCCCGCCGACAGCGGGACGTCGACGCTCCCCGGCGAGGCGGTGTCGCCGCTGTTCCTGCCGCCGGCCGAGGTGCCGGCCGCCCGGCGCCGGGGTCGGCGGACACGCAAGGACGCCGACCAGCCGGCTCTCGGCGACGTCGACAACGCCCCGGTCGCCGATCGGTCCGGCGCCGATGAGTCCGCCGCCGAGGTGCCGACCGCCGCCGAGCAGCCCGCCGCCGAGCACCCCGCTGCCGAGCAGCCCGCCGAGGGCCCGACCGCCGGCGAGCCGACCCCGTCCGAGGGCGCGGCGGCTTCCGGCCAGGGCCGCCGGCGTTCCCGGCGGCGTGGCGGCGGCGACGCGGCGCCGCAGGGCCAGCCGGGCGAGGCGGCCACGCCCGCCCCGGTCGGAGCCCTCGAGGGCACGCCGGAGTCCGGCGACGCCGCGACCACGGCGTCCGCGGCCGCCGCCGACGATGACCCGGCCGCCGGGACGTCGGCCGCCGAACTGGGCGAGGACGACACCGAGCAGGGCTCGGGCGGCCGCCGCCGCCGGCGGCGGGGTCGCCGTGGCCGAGGTCGCGCCGGCGACGAGACCGAGGCGGAGACCGACACCGCGGACTCGACGACGCCGGCCGGCGGGACGGACGACCCGGCCGCGGAGGCCGCCTCGGGCGACCGGGCCGCCACCACGGATGGCGCCGCGGACGCCGGCACCGACGCGACTGCCGACCCCGAGGGGGCGGCGGGCGAGGACTCCGGGGAGACCGCGGAGGCGGAGGACGCCGCCGAGGAGTCGGGCGGTCGCCGGCGGCGCCGGCGGCGCCGTCGCGGCGGGTCGGACGCCGGCGAGTCCGGCGAGGGCGCCCGCGAGGACGACCCGGACGACACCGTCGTGCACGTCCGGGCCAGCCGACCGTCCAGCGCGGCCGGCGAGGTGCAGGGCGTCCGCGGCTCGACCCGGCTCGAGGCCAAGCGCCAGCGCCGCCGGGACACCCGGGACTCCCGGCGCCGGCCGCAGATCCTCACCGAGGCGGAGTTCCTGGCCCGGCGCGAGGCCGTGGAGCGCGTCATGGCGGTGCGCCAGCGCGGCGACCTGGCGCAGGTGGCGCTGCTGGAGGACGGCATCCTCGTCGAGCACTTCGTCTCGCGCGCCGGCTCCGAGTCGCTGATGGGCAACATCTACCTCGGCCGGGTGCAGAACGTGCTGCCCTCGATGGAGGCGGCGTTCGTCGACATCGGGCGCGGCCGCAACGCCGTGCTCTACGCCGGCGAGGTCAACTGGGACGCTGCCGGGCTGGCCGGCAAGGCCCGCCGCATCGAGACCGCGCTGAGCAGCGGCGACACCCTGCTGGTCCAGGTCTCCAAGGACCCGGTCGGACACAAGGGCGCCCGGCTCACCACCCAGATCTCGCTGCCGGGCCGGTTCCTGGTGTACGTGCCGGGCGGTGGCGCGACCGGCATCAGCCGCAAGCTGCCGGACACCGAGCGCAAGCGGCTGAAGTCGATCCTCGACCGGATCGTCCCGGAGGACGCCGGGGTGATCATCCGCACCGCCGCCGAGGGGGTGTCCGAGGAGGAACTGTCCCGCGACGTCGAGCGGCTGAAGGCGGCCTGGGCGGACATCTCGGCCCGGGCCGAGCAGCGCACGACCGCGCCGGTGCAGCTGTCCAGCGAGCCGGACACCTTGATCAAGGTGGTCCGTGACCTGTTCAACTCGGACATCTCGCGGCTGGTGCTGGACGGCGAGGACGCCTACCGGGCGGTGTCGGACTACGTGTCCGCGGTCGCGCCGGAGCTGGCCGACCGGGTGTCGCGCTACGAGAGCAGCGGCTCGGCCGACGTCTTCTCGGCGTACCGCATCGACGAGCAGATCGCCAAGGCGCTGGAGCGCAAGGTGCACCTGCCGTCCGGCGGCTCGCTGGTCATCGACCGCACCGAGGCCATGACGGTCGTCGACGTGAACACCGGTAAGTACACCGGCTCCGGGGGCAACCTCGAGGAGACGGTCACCCGAAACAACCTGGAGGCCGCCGAGGAGATCGTCCGGCAGCTCCGGCTGCGGGACGTCGGCGGCATCATCGTCATCGACTTCATCGACATGGTGCTGGAGTCCAACCGCGAGCTGGTGCTCCGCCGGCTGACCGAGTGCCTGGGCCGGGACCGGACCCGCCACCAGGTCGCGGAGGTCACCTCGCTGGGCCTGGTCCAGATGACGCGCAAGAAGATGGGCACCGGCCTGCTCGAGGCCTTCTCCCAGCCCTGCCCGCACTGCGGCGGGCGCGGCCTGGTGCTGCACGACGTGCCCGTGGATCACTCCGGGTCGGCCGACACGGACGAGGGCGAGCGGTCGGGCGGCGGTCGGGGCCGGCGCCGGCGCGGCGGGGGCGAGGCCGCCGCGGAGCGCGAGCCGGCCAAGGAGCCGGTGCGGGTGGTGCGGCCGCCGGACCCGCGTGGTCCCCGGCCGCCGGCCATCGGACACGGTGAGACCGCCCCCCGGACGGACGCCGCGGCGGTCGCCGCCGCGGTCGGCGTCGGTTTGGGCAGCGAGATCGTCGAGGTCGTGGAGGGCGAGCTGCTCGACGCGACCGAGGCCGTGGCGGCGGGCGTCGCCGACGTCGACGCCGGCGGCGCGCTGGGCGTCGTCGCCTTCGAGGCCGTCGCGCTGCTGCCCGTCGGCGGCGACGCCGCCGACGAGGACGGCGGGACCGTTCCGGTCGAGGAGACCGGTGGTCCGCTGTCGGACGCCTCCGCCGCCGTGCAGGCCGTCCTGGCGGCGCTGGACGCGACGACCACATCCCGGACGCCGGCTCAGGAGTCCGCTGCGGTGGACGCGCCCGCCGGTCGGGACGGAGCCGGCGACGGCCCCGTGCGGTCGCGTGGCGGGTCCGACGGACGTCGCCGGCGCGCCGGACGGGGCGCGGAGCGGGGCGCGGACACCGGCGCCGCGGAGCAGGGCACCGACACCGCTGCGGCCGACCGGGGGGCCGGCACCGGCGCTGCCCACCTCGACGGCGCCCCGGCGGGCGGCGATCCGGACGGTGCTGCCGCGCCGGCCCCCGAAGCCCGCACCGCGGATCTCCGTGCGGACGCCGACGGCTCCGGCGTGGACGCGGACGGTCCCGACGCGTCCGCTCCGCGGTCCGGCCGGCGCCGCGGGCGCCGGGTCGCCGGTCGACCCGCGGGCGCACCCGAGCCGGCCGGTACGGCGAACGGTTCGCCGGCACCGGTGGTGACCCTGCCGCCGATCGCCACCGGGACCGGTCACGTGGTCACCGAGCCGGCGGAGGCGGCGCCGCGCCGCCGGCGGCGGGCGGCGTCCCGCCCGGCGGGTCCGGCCGGGGCCACCGTCGGCACGGAGGGCTGACCCCGGGGCCGTCGCCGGCGCTGTTTGGCGACGGGCCCACCGGGCGGTACAGTCGTGGGTGGCCCGCTGCACGTCAGCGGGCCTTGCATTGTCCGCAGTGCACCTGTCCTCGGTGCCCCGCGGCGGGCCGGGCCCCGGTGGTCCGGCGAGCGCCGTGGGCGGGCACCGGTACAGAGCAGACAGACAGATGGAGAGGCGCGATCCGCATGTACGCGATCGTCAGGACCGGCGGCAAGCAGTACAAGGTCGCCGAGGGTGACGTCATCGAGGTCGAGAAGCTCGAGGGTGCACCCGGCGACGCCGTCGCGTTTCCCGCGGTGCTCGTCGTGGACGGGACCACGGTCACCACGGCGGCCGCCGAGCTCGCGGCCGTGACGGTGTCCGGTGAGGTCGTCGACCACACCAAGGGCCCGAAGATCGTCATCCACAAGTTCAAGAACAAGACCGGGTACCACAAGCGGCAGGGTCACCGCCAGCCGCTCACCCGCGTCCGGGTCACCGGTATCGCCACCGGTTCCACCCGCTGATCACGGCCAGGGAGGCTCACGGACATGGCACACAAGAAGGGCGCGTCCAGCTCGCGCAACGGTCGTGACTCGAACGCGCAGCGGCTCGGCGTCAAGCGGTTCGGCGGCCAGCTGGTCTCCGCCGGCGAGATCCTGGTCCGCCAGCGCGGCACCAAGTTCCACCCGGGCGAGGGCGTCGGCCGCGGCAAGGACGACACGCTGTTCGCGCTGACCGCCGGTGCGGTCGAGTTCGGCACCCGGCGTGGCCGCAAGACGGTCAACATCGTCGCCGAGGTCCTCGCGGCGCCGGTCGCCGTGGCCGAGGAGCCGGCGCAGGTCTGACCGGCTGCCCGCCGGTCGGCCGGCCGCAGCGCACAGGTCCTCACGAGGGGCGGATCCGGCGACGTCCGGGTCCGCCCCTCGTCCGTTCCCGCAGGGGACCCGGGCGACTCCAGTGACACCAGTACGGAAGGGAGGTGCACGACATGGCCAGGTTCGTCGACCGTGCCGTCCTGCACCTGCAGGCCGGGGACGGTGGCCACGGCTGCGTGTCCGTCCACCGCGAGAAGTACAAGCCGCTCGGCGGACCCGACGGCGGTGACGGCGGCAACGGCGGCGACGTCGTCCTGGTGGTGGACCGGGACGTGCACACGCTGCTGGACTTCCACTTCCGCCCGCACGCCAAGGCGGGCAACGGCCGTCCCGGGCAGGGCGGCAACCGGGACGGCGCCAACGGCGCCGACCTCGAGCTGTCGGTCCCGGAGGGCACCGTGGTGCTCGACCAGGACGGCCGGATGGTCGCCGACCTGGTCGGTCCCGGGACGCGCTGGATCGCGGCCCGCGGCGGCCGCGGAGGTCTGGGCAACGCCGCGCTGGCCTCGCGCAGCCGCAAGGCGCCGGGTTTCGCGCTGCTGGGCGAGCCGGGGGAGGCCGCCGAGCTCACGCTGGAACTCAAGTCCATGGCCGACGTCGGCCTCATCGGCTTCCCCAGCGCCGGCAAGTCGTCGCTGGTCTCGGTGCTGTCCGCGGCCCGCCCGCGGATCGCCGACTACCCGTTCACCACGCTCGAGCCGGTGCTCGGCGTGGTGTCCGTGGGGGACCAGGTGTTCACCGTCGCGGACGTGCCCGGCCTCATCCCCGGCGCGAGCCAGGGGCGCGGCCTGGGCCTGGAGTTCCTCCGGCACGTCGAGCGCTGCTCCGTGCTGGTGCACGTCGTCGACTGCGCGACCTACGAGCCCGACCGCGACCCGGCGTCGGACATCGCCGCCATCGAGCACGAGCTCGCGCAGTACCTGCCGTCACTGCCCGGGGACCTGGCCGAGCGGCCGCGCCTGGTGGTGCTGAACAAGATCGACGTGCCGGAAGCCAGGGACCTCGCCGAGATGGTCCGTCCCGACCTGGAGGCGGCCGGCCACCGGGTCTTCGAGGTCTCCACCGCCACCCACGAGGGGCTGGACGCCTTGCGGTACGCGATGGCCGAGGCCGTCGCCGCGGACCGGGCATCCCGGCCGGCCCCGCGGGCGGAGCGGATCGTGCTGCGCCCCGCGGCGGTCGACGACTCCGGCTTCCAGGTCACCGTCGACCCCGAGGACCCGGACGGCTTCCTGGTCACCGGCAGCCGGCCCGAGCGCTGGGTGCGGCAGACCGACTGGAACAACGACGAGGCCGTGGGCTACCTGGCCGACCGGCTGGCCCGGCTCGGCGTCGAGGCCCGGCTGATCCAGCTGGGCGTCGCCCCCGGCGCCCCGATCCGCATCGGTGACGTCACGTTCGACTGGGAGCCGACCCTGCCGTCGGGCGTCGACCTGGTCCGCACCGGCCGCGGCACCGACCAGCGGCTCGACCGGATCGACCGGATCGGCGCGCCGGAGCGCAAGGCGCTGCACCGGATCCGGCGTGGCCTGGAGCCGGAGGACGACGAGCGGTGATCCCGGAGGCGGTGTCGGCCACCCGCCAGGCCGTCGCGCAGGCGCGCACGGTCGTCGTCAAGGTCGGCTCGTCGTCGCTCACCGGCCCGTCCGGTGCGGGTGGGCTGGACGGCGGGCGGCTGGATGCGCTGGTCGACGCGGTGGCCCGGCGGGTCACCGGGGGCGGCCACGTCGTGCTGGTGTCCTCGGGTGCCATCGCCGCCGGGCTGGCCCCGCTCGGGTTGCGCCGCCGGCCGCGGGACCTGCCCACCCAGCAGGCGGCCGCGTCCGTCGGCCAGCAGTTGCTGGCCCAGCGGTACGCCGGGTCCTTCGCCCGGTACCGGCTGCCGGTCGGCCAGGTGCTGCTCACCGGCGACGACGTCGTGCGTCGCGCGCACTACCGGAACGCCCAGCGCACCTTCGCCAAGCTGCTCGGGTTCGGGGTCGTGCCGGTGGTGAACGAGAACGACACGGTGGCCACCGACGAGATCCGGTTCGGCGACAACGACCGACTGGCGGCGCTGGTCGCCCACCTCGTCGGGGCCGAGGCCCTCGTCCTGCTGTCCGACGTCGACGCCCTCTACACCGGCGACCCGCGGCTGCCGGACGCCCGCCCGGTCCGGGAGGTGGCCGACGTGGCCGCGCTCAGCGGGGTGCAGGTCGGCTCCGGTGGCAGCGACGTGGGGACCGGCGGGATGGCCACCAAGCTCGAGGCGGCGCTGATCGCCACCGGCGCCGGCATCCCGGTCCTGCTCACCGCCGCCGAACACGCCGAGCGGGCGCTGTCCCGGAAGCCGGACCCGGCCCTCGGAACGGCGTTCGCGGCGTCCGGCCGGCGCACCAGCGCCCGGTCCTTCTGGCTCCGGCACGCCGCCCACCCCAGCGGCACCCTCCAGCTGGATTCCGGCGCGGTGGCGGCGGTGCTGGACCGGCGGAAGTCGTTGCTGCCCGCCGGCATCACCGCGGTCGCCGGCGACTTCGAGTCCGGCGACGTCGTCGACCTGGTCGGGCCGGACGGCCAGCCGGTGGCCCGGGGTTTCGTCGCGCACGACGCCGCGGACCTCCCGCCGATCATCGGTCGCACCCTGGCCCAGCTGCCGCCCGAGTTGCGGCACGAGGTCGTGCACGCCGACGACCTGGTCGCACTGTGACGACCGACCGCTGTGACGACCGACCGTCCCGGAGTCCGTCCCGCCGGAGTGCAGGAGCCCCAGTGACCTCGTCCAACCCCAGGCCGACCGTGGTCCCGTCGCCGCCTGCCGACCTGTCCGCGGGGGCCGGCCCGACCGGCTCGGCGGCCGCGGCGGTGGCCGCGGTCCGTCCGGATGCGGTGCCGGTCCCCGGGCGCGGTACGTCCCGGGCCGGCCGCTCCGAGCCGGCCGACCGGGACCAGGTGCTGGCCGCGGCCCGGCGGGCGCGCGGTGCGTCCAGGGCCCTGGCGACGGCCCCGCGCGGGGTCAAGGACGCGGCGCTGCGCGCCATGGCGGAGCGGTTGCGGGCATCCGTCGGGCCGGTGCTCGAGGCCAACGCCGAGGACCTGGCAGCCGGCGTCGAGGCGGGGCTGTCCTACGGGCTGCTCGACCGGCTCCGGTTGACCGCTGACCGGGTGGCCGGGATGGCCGCCGCCCTCGACACCCTGACCGCCCTCCCCGACCCGGTCGGCGAGGTGGTCCGCGGATCCGTGCTGCCCAACGGCGCCCAGCTGACCCAGCTCCGGGTCCCGCTGGGTGTCGTCGCGATCGTCTACGAGGCCCGCCCCAACGTCACCGTCGACGCCGCCGGGATCGCGCTCAAGTCCGGCAACGCCGTGCTGCTGCGCGGCTCCGCGTCCGCCCGGTCCACCAACGTGGTGCTGGCCGGGCTGCTCCGCGACGGCGTCGCGGCGGCGGGGCTGCCCGCCGACCTCGTGCAGCTGGTGCCGGGCACCGACCGTGCGTCGGTGCAGCACCTGGTGACCGCCCGCGGGCTGGTGGACGTGGTGGTCCCGCGCGGCGGCGCCGGCCTCATCCGGTCCGTGGTGGAGACCTCCACGGTCCCCGTCATCGAGACCGGCGTCGGCAACTGCCACGTCTACGTGGACGCCTCCGCCGACGTCGCGATGGCCGTGGACATCCTGGTCAACTCTAAGGCGCGGCGGCCGTCGGTGTGCAACGCGGCGGAGACCGTCCTGGTGCACCGGGACGTCGCCGAGCCGTTTCTGGCCGCCGCGCTGCCGGCGCTGCACCGGGCCGGCGTCACCGTGCACGCCGACCCGGCCGTCGCCGAGCTGGCCGGCCGCCTCGGTGCGGCCGGTGTGGTGCCGGCCGAGGACGCGGACTGGGACACCGAGTACCTGTCGCTCGACCTGGCCGCGGCGGTGGTGCCCGACCTGGACGCCGCCGTCGCGCACATCGACCGGCACGGCACCGGGCACACCGAGGCCATCGTCACCGGCACGCTCGAGGCCGCGGCCGCCTTCACCGCCCGGGTGGACGCCGCCGCGGTGATGGTCAACGCGTCGACGGCCTTCACCGACGGCGGCGAGTTCGGGCTGGGGGCGGAGATCGGCATCTCGACCCAGAAGCTGCACGCCCGCGGGCCGATGGGGCTGGCCGAGCTGACCTCCACCAAGTGGGTGCTCACCGGCACGGGGCAGATCCGGGGAGCGTCGTGATCCGCCCGCCGGACGGTCGCCGGCGCCGGATCGGCGTCATGGGCGGCACGTTCGACCCCATCCACCACGGCCACCTGGTGGCGGCGTCGGAGGTCAGCCACCTGTTCGGTCTGGACGAGGTGGTGTTCGTGCCCACCGGCCAGCCGTGGCAGAAGGAGTCGGTCACACCGGCCGAGCACCGCTACCTGATGACCGTGATCGCGACGGCGGCCAACCCGCGGTTCTCGGTGTCCCGGGTGGACATCGAGCGGGGCGGGCCGACGTACACCCTCGACACGCTGCGGGACCTGCGCGCGCAGGAGCCCGAGGCCGAGTGGTTCTTCATCACCGGCGCCGACGCGCTGTCGGCCATCATGAGCTGGAAGGACGTCGACCAGCTCTTCGAGCTCGCGCACTTCGTCGGAGTGACCCGACCCGGGTACCAGCTGACCGACCGGGCGCTGCCGAACGGGTCCGCCACGCTGCTGGAGGTGCCGGCGCTGGCGATCTCGTCGACGGACTGTCGTCGGCGTGTGGCCGGTGGGGTACCGGTCTGGTATCTCGTGCCGGACGGGGTGGTGCAGTACATCGCCAAGTACGGTCTGTACCGGGAGGGTGCCCCGGCACCCACGAACGGAATGGTCGGGCCGGCCGGCGGGACGGCGCAGGACGAGCAGCAGGAGGAGGCCGGATGAGTGCCACCGACCGGGCGGTCGAGCTGGCCCAGATCGCCGCGCAGGCCGCGGCGGACAAGCTGGGCAGCGACATCCTGATCATCGACGTGTCCGACCGGCTGGCCATCACGGACTGCTTCGTCATCGTCACCGGCTCGAACGACCGCCAGGTCGGCGCCATCGTGGACTCGATCGAGGAGCGCCTGCGCGACGCCGGCGTCAAGCCGGTCCGTCGCGAGGGGCAGCGGGACGGCCGCTGGGTGCTGCTGGACTTCCTCGACATCGTGGTGCACGTGCAGCACGCCGAGGAGCGGGTGTTCTACGCGCTCGACCGGCTGTGGAGCGACTGCCCGACCATCCCGTTCGTGGACGCCGGGCTGCCCGCGTGACGGTCGCCGGGCCGCGCCGGCCGCGACCCGGACCGGTGCCGGGCTGCCGCGCGGCGGACCGCCCGTGACGCTGCACCACCTGGTCCTGCTCCGCCACGGCGAGACGGACTGGAACCGCGAGCAGCGCATGCAGGGTCACGTCGACATCCCGTTGAACGCGACGGGCCGCGCGCAGGCTGCGGCGGCTGCGCGTTCCGTGGCGGCGCTGCGCCCCGACGTCATCGTGTCCTCGGACCTGTCGCGGGCGCGGGAGACCGCCGCGCCGGTCGCCGCGGTGACCGGCCTGGCCGTCCACACGGACCCGCGTCTGCGGGAGACCTCGCTCGGGGACTGGGAGGGGCGGACCCGCGACGAGGTGGCCGCCGGCTGGCCGCAGGAGTGGGAGCAGTGGCGGGCGACGTCCGCGCACGTCGCCCCACCGGGCGGCGAGTCGCGCTGGCAGGTCGCGGACCGGGCCGGTGCGGTCGTCGCCGAGCTCGACGCCGGACCGGCCGAGCGGGCGCTGCTGGTCGTGCACGGCGGGCTGATCGTCGGCCTGACCGGCCGGCTGCTGGCCCTGCCCGACGCCAGCTGGAGCACCCTGATCGGTGTCGCGAACTGCCACTGGGTGGTACTGCACCGCCGGCACGACCGGTGGCGGCTGCACTCCTACAACGCCGGACTGGGCGCCGTGGTGCTGCCGGGCGACGAGGAGCAGGTCGCCGGCACCTGACCCGCCGGTGGGCCCCTGAGCGCGCACCTCGCGCGGTGGTCCGGGTGTCCGACCACCGTCGCGGCCTCCGAACCGCCGTGCGACGACCGCCCGGGGCCGGACCCGGGGCCGGCGTCGGGGTCGCCCGCGCGCCGGCCCGGACGGTGCCGGGGCGTCCCGCCCGGCGTGTCGGGGGGCGCCGGGCGGGACGCTCCTGCGGCCAGGAGCCGACCAGGCCCCGGCTGATACCCGCAGCCAGCCCGGGCCCGACCGCGGGCGGCGATCTGCGGGCGTGCGGCGGGGTCGACTGGCCGTCCGGCAGCGGCACGACGCTCGTGCCACCGGCGTGCCGACCGTGGGTGTCGTCCACCGCCGGTCGTTGTCCCCATCGTGCCGAGCAGTCCACCGCCTGGGGCCGGCCCGTGGTGACACCCGGCCCGGCTGCCTAGCGTCGCCGCCGTGCCCGAGACGACAGCCCAGCGCCGGATCCGCGTCCTGGCCGCCGGTCGCCCGCCGGTCCACCGGACCGCGGACCGTGCCGGTCCCGGTCGGGAGGACGGGTTGGGCGGCTTCGGTGGCTGGGTGCCGGACGGCGTGCGGTGGGCGGATCCGGACAGGGGCGGCGACGACCTGGACAGGGTCGTCCACGACGACCTCGACGCGGACATCGTCGACGACGACCTCGACGCGGACATCGTCGACGACGACCTCGACGCGGACATCGTCGACGGGCAGGTGCGGGACGCCGTCGACCCGGATGCCGCCGGCGGTCGTCCCGGCAGGTCCGCGGAAGCGGCGCAGCGATCCGGGTGGGTGGCGCGCGTGCAGCGTCGGGGGCCGTGGGGCCGGCTGGCCCGGCGGTGGGTACCCGAGTCCCTGCAGGAGAGCCGCGTCGATCCGGGTCGTCGGGGCGCCGTGCTGCTCACCGCGGTCGCCGCGCTGGCGGCCGTGGCGGCCGCGGTGGGCGTCTGGCGCGACCGCCCGGAGCCGCGGCCGGTCGATGCGGCGGCGGTGTCGGTCGCGGCCGCGGTGGGGATCCCGACGTCGGGCGGCACGGTGCCGGCCGTCCCCCGATCGTCGACGCGGGGCGGCGGCGAGGCTGCCGGCGGCGCAGGTGGCGCAGGCAGCGCCGCGGCGGCCGGCACGGCGGGGCGTCCCGACGCTGCGGGGGATCCGACGCGTGCCGCGACCGCGGGCCGTCCCGGCGCCTCGGCGGCCGGTGGCCCGGACACCGCGGATCCCTCGACCGCCACCCCACCGATCGTCGTGTCCGTGACCGGCCGGGTGGCCCGTCCGGGCCTGGTGCGGCTGCCCGCCGGGTCCCGTGTCGCCGACGCCCTCGCCGCGGCCGGCGGTGCGCGCGGTGATGCGGAACTGACCGGGCTGAACCTGGCGCAGCGGCTGCAGGACGGTCAGTCCGTCGTCGTCGCCGCCCGCGGGACCACTCCCGTCCCGGGTGGCTCGACGGTCGTGGGCGGTGCTCCCGCACCCGTCGGCGGCGGATCGTCGGGCCCGGGTGCCGGTGCCGGCCCCAGGACCTCGGGCGCAGGCGTCCCCGGCGGTCCGGTCGACCTGAACACCGCCGATGCCGCGACGCTCGACGGGCTGCCGGGCGTCGGCCCGGTGACCGCGACCGCGATCGTCGCGTGGCGGCAGCAGCACGGCCGCTTCGACAGCGTCGAGCAGCTCCAGGAGATCGACGGCATCGGCCCGGCCAAGTACGCGCAGCTGGCTCCCCGGGTGACGGTGTGACGGGCCGCCGTGCTCGCCGGGCGGCCCGGCGGAGGGAGCTGGAGGAGCCGCCGGCCCGGCTCGACCTCCGGCTGGCGCTGCCGGCGACCGCCGCCTGGGCGGGAGCACTGCTCGGCTCGACCGACGACCGGTCGCTGCAGGTGGCATCGGTGCTCGCGGTGTCCCTGAGCTGCCTGCTGCTGTGCCGGACGGCGCGTGGCCGGCTGCGACACGGTGCGATCGCCGCCACGGCGCTGTTCCTCGGCCTCGAGCTGGTCGCCGGTGTCGAGGTCCGGGCCGCCGCCGCGGATCCGTTGATCGCGGCCGCCGCCGACGGCTCGTGGGCCCAGACCACGCTCACCGTGGCCGCCGTCCCCACGGCCGTCGCCGCACGCCCGGTCGGTGCAGACGGCGGGGACGGCGGCGGTGACGGCGCCGCCGGCGGTGACGGCCTGGCAGGCGGGGACGGCGCCGCTGGCGGTGAGGGCGCCCGAGGCGGTGCTGCCTCCCGGTGGCGGTTCGCAGCCCGGGACGTGGACGCGCGGGTCGCCGGCCGGGCGTGGTCCGCGGTCGCCGCCGTCACGGTGTTCGGCGACGGTGACCACTGGCGGGATCTCGCGCCGGGCACCCGGGTGCGGGTGTCCGGGCTGCTCGCCCCGGACACGTTCGGGACGCAACCGTCCGTCCTGCTGCGGGCGCGGGACCCGCCGGTCGTGCTCACCGCACCGCCCTGGTGGCAACGCGCCGCGCAGCAGGTGCGGCGGCGGCTGGCCGCCGCGGCAGCGCCGCTGGATCCGGATGCCCGGGGCCTGCTGCTGGGCGTCGCGGTGGGGGACACGTCGGCGATCCCGGACGGGTTGGCCGCCGATGCCCGCACCACCGGCCTGACCCACCTGGTGGCCGTGTCCGGGTCGCACTTCGCGGTGCTCTGCGGCGCCGTGGTGCTGGTGCTGCGGCGGATCGGGCGCCGGTCGGCCGTGGCCGGCGGCGCGGTGACCGTGGCGGCTCTCGTCGTGCTGGTCGGCCCGCAGCCGTCGGTGCTGCGGGCGGCGGCGATGGGCGGGCTGTCGCTGGTCGGTGTGCTGCTGGGCCGGCCCCGCGCCGCCGTTCCGGCGCTGAGCGCGGCGGTCGTCGTGCTGCTCGTGCTCGATCCTTCGCTGGCGACGGCACCGGGATTCGTCCTGTCCGTCCAGGCGACCGCCGCGCTCGCCCTGCTGGCGCCGGTCTGGTCCCGCGCGCTCCGCCGGCGCGGTTGGCCCGCCGGTGCGGCCGACGCCCTGGCCGTGCCGCTCGCCGCGACCGTGGCCACCGTCCCGGTGATCGCCTCGCTGTCCGGCTCGGTGTCGCTGGTCGGCGTGCCGGCCAACATCCTGGTCGCGCCGGTGGTGGCGGTCAGCCTGGTGCTCGGCGTGCTGTGCGCGGCCGTGGGAGCGGTGTGGCCGGCCGGCGGTGCGGCGCTGGCGAGGGCGGACGCGGTGCCGCTGCAGTGGATCGGGACGGTGGCGCACACCCTGGCCCGCTGGCCGTCGGCGACGCTTCCGTGGCCCGCGTCGGTCGGTGGCGTGCTGGTGCTCGCCGGCCTGCTGGCCGTGGTCGTGCTGGCCCTGTCCGGCCGGCGGAGCCGGGCCGTCCTGCTCGCCGCGGCCGTCGGCGCCGCGGTCGTGTTCGTCCCCGCGCGGGCGCTCGGGCCCGTGCCCTGGGGTTGGCCGCCGCCCGACTGGTTGCTCGTGGGATGCGAGGTCGGACAGGGCGACGCCATGGTGCTCTCGACCGGCGAGCCGGGCGTCGGCGTCGTGGTGGACGCCGGGCCTGATCCCGCTCTGGCCGACGCCTGCCTGGACCGGCTGGCGGTCGCCACGGTGCCGCTCGTCGTGCTGACCCACCTGCACGCGGACCACGTCGACGGCCTGCCCGGCATCTGGCCGGGTCGGTCGGTCGGTGCGATCGGTGTCGGGCCGGACCGGAGCTCGGCGTCGGCGTGGTCGACGCTGACGGGCGCGGCGGCGGCGAGGGGCGCTCCGGTCCTGGACCTGCGCCCAGGGGTGCGCTGGTCCAGCGGGGCCCTCACCCTCGAGGTGCTGGGACCGGCCGCCGCCTTCCACGGCACCGACTCCGACCCGAACAACGACTCCGTGGTGCTGCGGGCGACGCTGCGCGGCGTCCGCATCCTGATGACCGGGGACATCGAACGGGAGGCCCAGCAGGCGCTGCTGGACCGGCGCACCGACCTGCGCGCCGACGTGCTGGAGCAGCCGCACCACGGCTCGGCCAGGTTCCTGCCGGCGTTCGCCGCGGCGGTGTCGGCGCGGGTCTCGGTCATCGGGGTCGGCTCGGGGAACAGCTACGGCCAGCCGAGCCCGTCCGCGCTGGCGACGCTGGCCGCCGCCGGGACCGCCGTGCTCCGCACCGACCTGCAGGGCGACGTCGCGGTCACGCTGTCGGAGGGTGTTCTGGCGACCGCCGCGCGCGGGGCCGGGTCACCGGTGGCCCGCGGCGCCGTCCGGGGCCGGGGGTCGTGACGGGCGGTGGCGCGGCACGCCGAGGAATGCCCGCGACGGCGGCACGGTTGCGGACACACGATCACGACGGTCCATCAGGAGGCAGCATGCCCAGAGCGGTACAGCGGGACGGATACGGCGGCGTCGACGTGCTGGAGGTCCGCGAGGTCCCCGCGCGGACGGCGGGACCGGGGGAGGTCGTCGTCGAGGTGGTGGCGGCGGGCCTCAATCCGGGCGAGGCGGCGATCCGGGCCGGGGTGTTCGCGGACCGCTGGCCCTCCACCTTCCCCGAGGGGCAGGGCAGCGACCTGGCCGGTCGGGTCACCGCCGTCGGACCCGGCGTGGTCGACGTGGCCGTCGGGGACGAGGTCATCGGGTTCACCGACGAGCGCCGCTCGCAGGCCGACGAGGTGGTGCTGCCCGCCGGCAACCTGACGCCCCGACCGGCCGGTGTTCCGTGGGAGGTGGCCGGTGCGCTGTTCGTGGCCGGCACCACCGCGGTCGCAGCGGTCCGGGCGGTGGCCGCGCAGGCCGGGGAGACCGCGGTGGTGTCCGGGGCGGCGGGCGGCGTGGGCTCCCTGGTCGTGCAGCTGCTCGCCGGGGCCGGGGTGCGGGTCCTCGGGCTCGCCGGGCCCGACCACCACGACTGGCTCCGGGCGCACGGCGTCGAGCCCGTCGACTATCGCGGTGACGTGGCGGCGTCGATCCGGGAACGGACCCCGGACGGGATCGACGCGTTCGTCGACACCTTCGGGGGCGGGTACGTCGACCTGGCCGTGGAGCTCGGCGTCGCGCCCGAGCGCATCGACACCGTCGCCGACTTCGCGGCGGCCGCCCGGCACCCCGGGGTGCGCACCGACGGCAACGCGGCGGCCGCGACCGCGGAGGTCCTCGCCGAGGTCGCCGGGCTGGTCGCGGACGGCCGGCTCGAGGTGCCGATCGCCGCGACGTACCCGCTCGAGCAGGTGCGGGACGCCTACACCGACCTCGAGCGCCGCCACACCCTCGGCAAGATCGTCCTGCTGACCGGCCGCTGAGCGCGGCCACGTCGGGCGGGCCTGGTGTGCCGGGGCCCCGGCACGCCTCGGGGGCGGCGGC
>NZ_BMNA01000001.1:0-38420 GCF_014646215.1 Nakamurella endophytica | reverse complement strand
CCCCGAGGGTGGACCGCTCGCACCGATGGCCCGGTGCGGTGGATCAGCAGGACACGTAGGCGCTCGGCCGGGACCACGCGCCGACCCCACCGGAACCGAAGGCGCGCACCTGGAACCGGGCCCGGCCGCCGGTGTTCGGGCAGGCGACCGCCGAGACGCGGGTGGCCGCGCGGGTCACCGTGTACCGGTCCGAGTTCAGCTCGTGCACCTGGTACCCGACCACGCCGCCGACCGCCGGCCAGCTGACCTGCGCGGTGGCGCCGGACCGCGCCGCCGTCGGGGTCACCGAGGCCATCGTCGGGGACGCCGCCCGGGCGGCCGCCGCGGAGTGCGTGACGACGATCGGCGCCGCCGCGATCCGGTTGGTGCTGGCCCCGCCGCGCCGGATCGTCAGGCAGACGTAGTAGCGCCCGTTGGCGAGGTCGTGGGTGTTGAGCAGCGTGGTGTTGACGCCCTTCTGGACCCGCACGGTGGCGAACGGGTCGCCGGCGCAGACGTTCGGGGTCCGGGTCAGCCGCAGCACCGCGGAGCCGCCGGGCAGGTTCGACTTGTCCTGCCAGGTCACCGGGAAGTAGCCGTCGGCGGTGAAGTCGGAGCGCAGCTGGACGCTGTCGATCCGGAAGCGCCGCGGAGCGGCTCCGTTCGTGCCGGTCGCCGGATCCTCGTTGGGGTCGACGCGCAGCACGGCCACCCCGGCCGACGACACGAACGGCCACGCCACCCGGCTGATCACGGAATTGCCGGTGGGCTGGGCCATGTCGACCGTGACGCTCCGGACGCCCGGGTACACCGGGATCGCCTTGGAGGTCACCATCTGGTCCGCGCTGTTGTGGTTGCCCGTCCGCCAGAGCACCCGCGCCACCGAGCCGCCGCCCGGCCCGCCGCCCAGGTTGTAGGCGCCGTCCTCCGACATCGTGATGGTGAGCCGGTGGTAGACGGTGGTGTTGATCGGCGTCGCGCCGAGCCGCAGCGCCAGCTGCGGGTCGTTGAACTTCGGGCCGGCGTTCTGGCCAGAGAGGTTGCCGCCCCCCCAGCTCAGCACGCGCATGTTCTTGACCGACGACAGGTCGGCGCCGGAAGCCATGTCCCACGGGTTCTTCAGCACCGCGCTGGCGTAGTCCGTGCTGCCCTGCGGGTTCGGCGTGATGAGCTCCGGTAGCGGCGCGATCAGGTTGACGTTGCGGAACCACGACACCCGGCCGCCCGGGCCGCTGCGGGTGCCGATCCGCCAGCTGCGGCCCGGCAGGAAGGCGAGGTCGGCGGTGTCGCCGCT
This sequence comes from Nakamurella endophytica, assembly GCF_014646215.1. Lineage (GTDB taxonomy): Bacteria > Actinomycetota > Actinomycetes > Mycobacteriales > Nakamurellaceae > Nakamurella > Nakamurella endophytica. Next base: position 37,147 of record NZ_BMNA01000001.1, on the reverse strand, counting down.
GACCGCGGCCCGCCAGTCGGGGGTGTTTCGCGGCAGCACGCCCCAGGTGGGCGCCGCGGTGCCCTGCAGGGGCGCGGCCGAGGCGGCGCCCGTGTTGTCGGCGTCCGAGCCGTTGCTGTCCCACACCAGGTCGCGTCCGGACAGCCCCGAGATGCCCAGCCGCACACCGCTGTCCCGCTTGTAGAGGCGGGCCCAGTCCAGCTTGATGTCGCTGCTGCCGGCGTTGAACACCATGCGCAGGCCGTTGATCGTCCCGGCCCAGTCCAGCGGGAACGAGCCGCCGGAACCGGCGGTCCGGCCCAGCGGGACGACGTAGGTGTTCCAGCCCGGCCGCAGGTACACGAAGCCGGACCGGCCGCTGCACGCGGACGCCGGGTTCACGGTGGGGCAGCTGTACCAGGCCAGGTAGAAGTTGGACTTCGCCGGAGCGTTGGAGTACAGCTCGATCGCGAAGGCGTCGTACCGGGCCGCCACCACCCCGTTCTGCGGCAGCGCCGCGTCGCGGCCGTTGAGCAGCGAGTCGCTGTACCCGCCCCAGACCGGGGACAGGTAGGCGCTGTTGCCGTCCAGGTGGGCGCTGAGCATGTTGCCGCCGTAGCGCTGGTTGCTCAGCCGCCGCGTCCCGGAGAAGTTGATCAGCATGTCGTCGCTGTTCGAGTACTCCCACGGGTCGTTGAAGACCTCGGTGGCGTAGTCCCGACCGGCCGGACCGGCGATCGACGGCACCGCGGCGGCCGCCGACGCCACCGGCGCGACCTGCGCCGCCGGGACCGCCGGAGCGGCCTGCACCGCCGCCGACTGCTGGACCGCTGTCGTGGTCGAGGCCTGCGCGACCGCGGGCAGCACGGCCATCCCGGTCGCGGCCGCGGCCAGCGCGACGGTCACCGACCGCCACCGCCGCCGGCCGGTCAGCGCCCCGACAACTCCCGACTTCCGCATGGTGCTCGCTTCCTGCGCCCCCGGTGAGCGCCATTGCCTGTTGATCCCCGTAATGCTGATGGAATACAGGCTAAGGCACGAAACGGCTGGTCAGAATAGGAGTCATCCCACAGATTCGGTCGTGTGCCCTCCGTGCAGAATGTCCGGCTCGGGGGTTCGTCATCGACCCGTGATCTCACCCGTCCACCGACCGATCCGTCGGAGCGTGACTACCGTCGGTGAGTACCGGCGGTGGCCTCGACGGCTCTGGCCGCCGCGCGGGCCGCCCCGGGCAGCGCCTTCGCGATGACGTCGACAGCCTTGTCGTCGTGCGCCGTCGAGACGAACCATGCCTCGAACGCCGACGGCGGGAGGTACACACCGGCGTCCAGCATCGCGTGGAAGAAGGCCGCGTACCCCGCGGTGTCCTGCCGGCGGGCGGCGTCGTAGTCCTGCACCGGCTCGTCGCAGAAGAAGATCGAGAACAGGTTGGACACGCGCTGTACCCGGTGCGGCACGCCCGCGGCGGTCAACGCGTCGTCCGCCAGGATCCGGACGGCCGTCGAGGTCGCGTCGAGCCGCGCGTACGCCGCGTCGTCCAGCCCGCGCAGGGTGGCGAGCCCGGCGGCGGTCGCCACCGGGTTCCCGGACAGGGTGCCGGCCTGGTACACCGGCCCGTCCGGGGCCAGCAGCGCCATGACGTCGGCCCGGCCGCCGAAGGCACCGACCGGCAGTCCGCCGCCGATGACCTTGCCGAACGTGAACAGGTCCGGTGACCAGCCCTCGCGGGCGGCGTCGATGCCGTACATGCCGGCCGGCCCCAGCCGGAACCCGGTCATCACCTCGTCGGACACGAGCAGCGCGCCGTCCGCGTGCGCCACCTCGGCCAGTCCGGCGTTGAACCCGGGGGCGGGTGGGACGACGCCCATGTTGGCCGCGACCGCCTCGGTGATCACCGCGGCGATCCGGCCGGGTGCCGCGGCGAAGGCGGCCCGCACGGCGTCCAGGTCGTTGTAGGGCAGGACGAGCACCTCGGCGGTCGTCGCCGCGGTGACCCCGGCCGAGTCGGGGAGGCCGAAGGTGGCGACGCCGGATCCGGCGGCGGCGAGCAGGGAGTCGACGTGCCCGTGGTAGCAGCCGGCGAACTTGACGATCAGCGGACGCCCGGTGAACCCGCGCGCGAGCCGGATGGCGGACATGGTGGCCTCGGTGCCGGAGGAGACCAACCGCACCTGCTCGACCGCGGGTACCCGGGCGACGATCTCCTCGGCGAGCGCGACCTCGCCGGGGCTCGGCGTGCCGAAGGACAACCCCGCCGACGCCGCGGCGTGCACCGCGGCGAGCACGTCGGGGTGGGCGTGGCCGAGGATCATCGGACCCCACGACCCGACCAGGTCGACGTAGCTGCGGCCGTCGGCATCGGTCAGCCGGGGGCCGGACCCGGACACCATGAACCGGGGCGTGCCACCGACGGACCGGAAGGCGCGCACCGGCGAGTTGACGCCGCCCGGCGTCACCCGCCGGGCGCGCGCGAACAGCTCCGCGCTGGCCGGCACGGTCACCGCGTCGGCCAACGACGCCGCCGCCGCGCGGCCGGTGGCCGTGGCGTCGCCCGGACCGGCGGCCGGTCCCTCCGCGGGCATGGTCATGCGGCACCCTCCGCCTGCAGTCGGGTGGCCACCTCGGTGGCCCAGTAGGTCAGCACGATCTGCGCGCCCGCGCGCCGGATCCCCAGCAGCGACTCGGTGATCGCCCGGTCCCGGTCGATCCAGCCGCGCTCGGCGGCCGCGGAGATCATCGCGTACTCCCCGGACACCTGGTACGCCGCCACCGGCACGTCCACCGCCGCGACCGTGTCGGACAGCACGTCGAGGTAGGACATGGCCGGCTTCACCATGACCAGGTCGGCGCCCTCGGCGACGTCCAGCGCGACCTCGCGGGCGGACTCCCGGCGGTTGGCCGGGTCCTGCTGGTAGGTGCGGCGGTCGCCCTGCAGTGCCGAGTCCACCGCCTCGCGGAACGGCCCGTAGAAGGCGGACGCGTACTTGGCGGCATAGGCGAACACGCCGGTGTCCAGGTGCCCTGCGCCGTCCAGGGCGTCGCGGACGGCGGCCACCTGGCCGTCCATCATCCCGGAGGTGCCCACCAGGTCGGCGCCGGCCGCGGCCTGGGCGAGCGCCATGTCGCGGTAGCGCAGCAGCGTGGCGTCGTTGTCGACGGACCCGTCGGCAGCCAGCACACCGCAGTGCCCGTGGTCGGTGAACTCGTCCAGGCACAGGTCGGCCATCAGCACGGTGTCGCCGCCGACCTCGGCGGCCAGGTCGGCGAGCGCGACGTTGAGGATGCCGTCCGGGTCGGTGGCCGCGGTGCCCACCGCGTCGCGCCGGGCCGGGATGCCGAACACCATCAGGCCGCCCACGCCGGCGGCGACCGCCTCGGCGGCCGCGCGCCGCAGGGAGTCGCGGGTGTGCTGCAGGACGCCCGGCATGGACGTCAGCGGCACCGGCTCGGTCAGCTCGTCCTTGACGAACATCGGCAGCACCAGATCGGCGGCGTGCAAACGGGTCTCGGCGACAAGGCGGCGCAGGGCCGGCGTGCGGCGCAGCCTCCGGGGCCGCGCGACGGGATAGGTCACTGGGTTCTCCTGTTCTCGGGTGCGGGGCGGGCAGCGGCACGCAGCCCGGCCAGCAGCGCGGCGTCGGTGGGTGCGGCGGCGACGAAACCCACGGCCAGGCCCGCCTCGGTCGCCGCGCGGGCCGTGCTGGGGCCGACGGCACCGACGACGGTGCCGGCGGCCACCGGGATCCCGGCCAGCGCCGCCACCGCGCTGGGGGAGTGCAGCAGCACGGCCCGGTAGGCGCCCTCCGCCAGTCGCCGGGCGACGGGCGGTGGCGGCGGGACCGTCACGGTGCGGTAGGCGTCGACCACCCGCACCAGGTACCCCTTGTCGCGCAGGGCGACCGCCAGGTCCGGTGCCGCGATCGCGGACTGCGGCAGCAGCACCGAGTCGCCCGGTCCGGCCGGCGGCCAGGCCTGTCCGAGCGCGGCGGCGGACCCGGCGCCGGCGGGCACCAGGTCGACCGCGACCGACGCCCTCGCCAGCCGCGCCGCGGTGGCCGCGCCGACCGCCGCGACGCGGGTTCCCGGCGCCACCCAGGGACGCAGGCCGAGCGCCGCGGCGCGCGCGGTGACCGCGTCGACGGCCACCGCGGAGGTCCAGCCGACCCAGCGGTACGCACCGGCGGCCAGCTCGCGGGCCGCCCGGTCGAGCGCGGCGGGGTCGGCGGGCGGGCCGGTCGCGATCAACGGCACGGCCTCCGGCTCCGCCCCGGCCGACCGGAGCGCGGCGGCCAGGTCGGCGGTCCGGTCGGCGGGCCGGCACAGCAGCACACGCCAGCCGGCGAGGTCACCCACCGCCGGCGGCCGCCGCCGCCCGGAGCGGCAGGTCACCCAGCAGCGCGGCGGCACCGTCGTCGAACAGCCGCTGGGCCAGGCGTCGACCCAGCAGCGCGGCGTCGGCAGCGCGGCCGGAGATCTCGCCGCGCACCTGGCGCCGCCCGTCCGGGGCGATCACCAGCCCGGTCAGGGTCAGCCGGACGCCGTCGCTGTGGGCGCGGGCACCGACCGGTGCGCTGCAGCCGGCCTCCAGGGCGCCGAGCAGGCTGCGTTCCGCCCGCACCTCCGCCCGCGACACCGGGTCGTCCAGCCGGGCCAGCGCCGACGCGTACGGCCCGGTGTGCCGGTCGGCGAGCCGGCACTCGACCGCCAGCGCGCCCTGTCCGGGCGCGGGCAGCATGACGTCCTCGGTGAACCGCTCCGTGACGGCGTCCTCGCGACCGATCCGGGCCAGACCGGCGGCGGCGAGGACCACCGCGTCGAGCGTCCCGTCGGCCACCATCCCGAGCCGGGTGTCGACGTTGCCGCGCACCGCCCGGACGTCCAGGTCGGGTCGGGCGGCGCGGAGCTGTGCCGCCCGCCGCGGCGAGCCGGTGCCCACCCGCGCGCCGTCCGGCAGCTCTGCCAGCGTCAGCCCGTCCCGCGCGCAGAGCACGTCGGCCGGGTCCTCGCGCCGCGGCACGGCGGCCAGCGCGATGCCGTCGGCGGCGGCGGTGGGCAGGTCCTTGAGCGAGTGGACGACGACGTCCACCTCGCCGGACAGCAGCCGGGCCCGGACGCCGGTGACGAACACGCCGGTGCCGCCGATCGTCGCGAGCGGCCCGCGGTCGACGTCGCCCTCGGTGCGGACCCGCACCAGCTCGGCCGGGACGCCGACGGTGCTGCTCAGCCAGTCCGCGACCTGGCCGGACTGGGCCAGGGCCAGAGCGCTGCCGCGGGTGCCGACCCGCAGCGTCGTGGTTGTCGCCGTCACCGGGCCACCCCCGCCGGGTCGGGTCGCCGGTCACCGTCGGTCCCAACGTCGGGAGCAGTGGCGGTGCGGGGCCGGGTGCCGCGGATCCCGGAGGCGGCGAGCTGGTCGTCCGTCACGTCCAGGTCCGTCCAGTCGACCGCGGAGTCCTGCGCGGCGGTGGTCGGCCGGCGCACCCGGCCCACGCAGCACCCGACGGGGCAGAAGTCGGGCCGCACCGGCCCGGCCGCGCCGGCGTCGACGGGGCCGGCGGCGGGGTCGAGCCGGGCTTGCACCAGGTCGCCGAGCGCCGCGACGAAGCGGGGGTCGGTGCCGCTGGTGCGGACCCGCACCCAGCGCAGCCCCGCGGCCGCCGCGGTGTCCCGGGCCTCGTGGTCCAGGTCCCACACCACCTCGACGTGGTCGGAGATGAAGCCGATCGGCACGGCCACCACCGCCCGCCGGCCGGACAGCCCGGTGATCACGTCGTTGATGTCGGGTTCGAGCCACGGCACCGACGGCGGGCCCGACCGGGACTGGTACGCCAGCTGCCAGGACGGCGTCGTCCCGAGCTCGCGGCCGAGCCGGTCCATCACCGCGCGGCAGGCGGCCAGGTGCTGCGCGACGTACGCGCCGCCGGACCCGTGGTCCCCGAGCTCCGCGGAGCCGGAGCTGTCGGCCATCACCGTGGGGATCGAGTGCGTCGTGAACACCACCTCGATCTCGCCGGCGGTCACGCCGTCGCCCAGCAGCTCGCGGACGGCCTCGACGGTGGCGTCCGCGACGGGCGCCAGGAAGCCCGGCCGGTCGTAGTAGGGGCGCACCTTGTCCAGCACCACCGTCCCGACCAGGCCGCCGGCCAGCAGTGCACCGCCGAAGTCCTCCCGGTACTGCCGGCACCCCGAGTAGGAGGAGTACGCAGAGGTCGCCAGCCCGAGCAGCCGGGTCAGCCCCCGGCCGGCGGCGTCCGCGACGACGTCGGACAGGAACGGTCCCCAGTTGCGGTTGCCCCACAGCACGGGCAGGTCCACGCCCCGCCGGCGCAGCTCCGCCTCGAGAGCGACGCGCAGCGCCCGGTTCTGCTCGTTGATCGGCGACACGCCGCCGAGCGCCAGGTAGTGGTGCGAGACCTCGACCAGCCGCTCCTCGGGCACGCCGCGCCCGCGGGTCACGTTGCGCAGGAACGGCATCACGTCGTCCGGCGACTCCGGGCCGCCGAAACCGGCCAGCAGCACGGCGTCGTAGGCGGGCCGGGCCGTCACCGCACCACCTCGACGACGCCGTCGACGTCGGTGAGCCGGCCGGTGAAGAACGGGACCTCTTCGCGGACGTGCAGTCTCGCCCGCGAGGCCCGCAGATGACGGGTCAGGTCGACGATGTCGTGCAGCTCGTTCGACTCCAGGGCCAGCAGCCACTCGTAGTCGCCGAGGGCGAAGGCGGCGACGGTGTTCGACAGCACCTGCTCGTACTCGCGTCCCATCAGCCCGTGCTCCACCAGCATCTCGCGGCGCTCGGCGTCCGGCAGCAGGTACCAGTCGTACGACCGGACGAACGGGTAGACGGCCACCCAGGACCGGGCCGCCCGCCCGGACAGGAACGCCGGCACGTGTCCCTTGTTGAACTCGGCGGGCCGGTGCACGCCCATGCCGGCCCAGGTCGGCGCCAGCGCCCGGCCGACGGCGGTGCGGCGCAGCGCGCGGGCTGCGTCCTGCAGGGCAGCGGCGGACGGCGCGTGCCACCACACCATCAGGTCGGCGTCCGCCCGCAGACCGGAGACGTCGTACCAGCCGCGGACGGTGACGTCCTCCTGGGCCAGTGACCCGACCAGCTCGGCCAGCTCGGCGGCGGCCTTGTCCGCGGGCGCGTCGAGCTCCGCGCTGCGCGCGTACACCGACCAGCAGGTGTACCGGATCGAGGCGTTGATCTCGCGTGCGGTCGGCCGCGGTCGGGGCGCGGTGGCGGCGGTGTCGCCGGGACCTGCGGTGTCGCCGGGAGCGGCGGTGGTCGCCGGAGCCGAGGCGCCGCCGGTGTCGCCGGGAGCGGACGCCGTGCTCGCGGCGCCGGTGTCGTCGGTCATGGCTCCATCCTCCCCCCGCCCGGCGGCTGCCCGGCGCGGGCGCGATGTGGTCTTTCCCTCGCGCGAAGGGTGGCCGGCCGCCGGCGGTGCCGGTCCGGCTGCGCAGCGTGCCCGCGGACCGGTGACGGGCCGGCGGTCTGGGCCCCCCGAGGGTGCCGCGGTGGTGCCCGGGGTCAGCACCCACCCCAGGTCCGCAGCACGAGTCGGACCGCGTGTCAGGGCCGCGCGGTCAAGGCCCGGGTCAGGGCCTGGATCAGGGCCCGGGTCCGGCGCCGGGGACCGCCACGCCCTCGCGGCGGGCGTCCGCGACCACCGCGGCCAACCCGGTGCCGGCGATCCCGGTACCGGTGACGCCGATGCCGGGCGGCAGCGCGGCCCGCAGCGCAGCCACCGCCGCCGCGTGACCCACCCCGGGCCGCGGCAGCGCGGACGTCCACCGGCGCAGGGCCGCCGCCCGCACCCGCGCGGCCGGCAGCTCGACGCCGAGCAGCTCGGCGGCGTCCCGGCGGGCGAGGTCCGGGAGCTCGGTGTCCGCCGGGGCGGGTCGACCGGCACGGCCGTAGGACAGCCGCAGCACGTGCCGGCCCGGGCCGGCGGCCGCCGCCAGGTACGGCCACTTCGCGGAGGCGTGCGTCAGGGCCTTGGCGGTCACGGCGGTGACGTGCGCGGCCACCAGCACGCCGGTGCCGCGGGGCGCCGCGTCGAGCTCCGGTGCGTCGACGACGAGGGTGACCAGCGCGACGTCCTGCTGCGGCGGCGGGGGCACGGCCGCGAGCACGGCGGCCGGCAGCCTCGGCGCGAGCAGGGCGGCGGTGACGGACAGCGGCGCGGCCAGCACGACGCGGCCGGCGGTGACCGCCCCGGAGGCCGTGGTGACCGTCCACCGGCCGTCCGGCGCCGGGTCGAGCCCCGTCACCGCGGTGCCGGTGCGCACCAGGCCGCCGGCCGACTCCAGCGCCCGGCGCAGCGCGCGGGGCAGCGTCCACATACCGCCGGCCAGCCCCTGGACCGCCGAGCCGGGCCGGCCGGCACCGCCGCGCAGCGCGCGGACCGCCGCGGACAGCGACCCGTGCTCGAGCAGCGCCGGGCGCAGCAGCGGTTGCGCGGAGTCCAGCTCCAGGACGTCGGGATCGGTGGAGTAGACGCCGCCGGCGACCGGCTCGACCAGCCGGCCGACCACCAGCGCACCCATCCGCCGCCGGACGAGCCCGCCCAGGGTCGGTGCGGCGGCGCCGACCCGGCCCGGCAGCACCCGGTCCAGCGCGGCGCGGGCGGCTCCCACCGGCCCGACCACCCGCCGCACCTCTCGGGACAGCGGGTGGGCCGGTATGCCGAGCAGACCGCCGGCCGGCAGCGGCGCGCTGCCCCCACCGTGCCGCAGCCAGGCACCTCCCGGCAGCGGGGCCACCACCCGGTCCGCCAGGCCCAGCTCGGCCGCCAGGTCGCCCACGGCCGGCGTCGCGGTCGCGAAGGACTCGGCGCCGGCGTCCAGCTCGAGGCCGTCCAGGTCCAGCCGGGCCACCGCGCCGCCGGTGTCGTCGCCGGCCTCCAGCACCAGCACCGTCCGGCCGGCCCTGGCGTGCTCCCAGGCCGCGACCAGCCCGGCCATCCCGCCGCCGACGACGACCACGTCGACCCGCGGCGGCAGGGGGGTCACCGCTGGCGGTGGACGAAGTCCACCAGCCGGGTGAGCACGTCCGGGTCGGCGTCCGGCGGGACGCCGTGCCCGAGGTTCACCACGTGTCCCGGCGCCTGCGCGCCCGCCCGGAGGACCTCGAGGGTGTGCGCCTGCAGCGCCTCCTCGCCGGCGAAGAGCAACGCGGGGTCGATGTTGCCCTGCAGCGGCGTCCGCCCGGACAGCCGCTCGTTGGCGGTGTCCAGCGCCACCCGGTGGTCGATGCCCATGACGTCGGCGCCGGCGTCGCGCATGGCCACCAGGAGCTCGCCGGTGCCGACCCCGAAGTGCACCCGCGGCACCGGCAGGTCCGCGACCGCGGCCAGCGCGGCCGCCGAGTGCGGCTGGACGAAGGTGCGGTAGTCCGACAGCGACAGGCTGCCGGCCCACGAGTCGAACAGCTGCACCGCCGAGGCGCCGGCGAGCACCTGCGCCCGCAGGAAGCTGCCGGTGACCCCGGCCACCCATCCGGCCAGCGCGTGCCAGGTCTCCGGCTCGGCGTGCATCAGGGCGCGGGTGCGCAAGTGCTCCCGGCTCGGGCCGCCCTCCACCAGGTAGGACGCCACGGTGTACGGGGCGCCGGCGAACCCCAGCAGCGGGACACCGCCGAGCTCGGCGACGGTGCGCGCGGCGGCCTCGGCGACCGGCGCCAGCGCCGCCGGGTCCAGCGCGGGCAGCGCGGCGACGTCGGCCACCGTGCGGATCGGGTGCTCCACCACCGGCCCGGTGCCGGGGACGATCTCGACCTCGATCCCGGCCAGCTTCAAGGGCACGACGATGTCGCTGAAGAGCACGGCCGCGTCCACGCCGTGCCGGCGGACCGGCTGCAGGGTGATCTCCGCGGCCAGGTCCGGGGTGAGGCAGGCCTGCAGCATCGGCATGCCGGCGCGGACCCGCCGGTACTCCGGCAGCGAGCGGCCGGCCTGCCGCATGAACCACACGGGGTGGTGGTCGGCGTGCTGGCCGGTCATCGCGGCGAGCAGCGGCGCGCCGGCCAGCCGCCCGTCGGACAGCGGGTGGCCCGGTGGCAGCACCCCGGCGGGGTTGTCGGCGGGCAGCACGGCCGGGTCGGGGGTGTCGGTGGAGTGCGTCATGACCGGCCCATCGTCTCATCCGGGACGGCGGCAGGGCCCGGTCCGGGCCCTGCCGCCAGGCCGCCCGCGGCTCGGCTGCCAGGCCGCTCCTGGCTCGGCCGCCGGGCCGCCCGCGGCCGCTGGGTTAGCCTTGCCTCACCAACTCGCCGCAGGTCACGGCGGTACAGTGGGCCTATGCTCATGGTCATCGGTGCCAGTCACCATGACCTGGACCTCCACCAGCTGGAGCGGTTGTCCGAACACGCGGTCGGCCTGCGGTCGGCGCTGTCGGACCTGGTGCGCGCGCCGGGGTCGCCGGTCTCCGGCGCTGTGATGCTCAGCACCTGCAACCGACTCGAGATCTACCTGGACGCGCGCCTGTTCCACGACGCGGTCGACGCCGTCACCGCGACGGTGGCCGCCGTCGCCGGGGTACCGGCCGACGAGGTGGCCACGGTGGCGAGGGTCCGGGTCGGCGCCCCCGTCGCCGCGCACCTGTTCACGGTCGCCTCGGGACTGGACTCGATGGTCGTCGGCGAGGCCGAGATCTCCGGCCAGGTGTCCCGCGCGCTGTCCGCCGCGCAGGCGGCCGGCACCACCACGCCGCCGCTGCACACCCTGTTCCAGTCCGCGCTGCGCACCGCGCGGCGGGTCACGGCCGGCACGCCGCTGGGTTCGGCCGGGCGCAGCGTGGTCACCGTCGCCCTCGACCTCGTGGAGCCGGCCCCCGCGCCCGGCGGGTCGGCGCTGGTCATCGGTACCGGTGCGTACGCCAGGGTCTCGGTGGCGGCGCTGCGCGCCCGCGGCGTGACGGACATCCGCATCCACTCGGCCAGCGGCCGCGCGCAGGCGTTCGCCGACGCGCACCAGGCCCAGGCCGTCCCGGCCGGCCAGCTGGTCGAGGCCCTGGCGAAGGTCGACCTGGTGGTCTCCTGCAGCGGTGGTCGGGCGGCCGCCCTGGACGGCTCCACCGTCGCCGCCGCGGTGGCGTTGCGGCCGTCGCCGCTGCGGATCGTCGACCTGGCGCTCCCGGCCGACGTGCCGGAGGACGTGCGGGCGCTGCCCGGCGTCGTCGTGGTCGACCTGCGGACGGTCGCGGTGGGCGTCGCGCCCGAGCACCGCGAGGCCATCACCGCCGCCCAGGACGTGGTGATCGACGCCGTCGCCCGGTTCGAGGACGAGCAGGCCGCGCGCCAGCTCGACCCGGCGGTGGTCGCGCTGCGCCGCCACGTGTCCGGCGCGGTGCAGAAGGAGCTGGACCGGCTGCGCGCCAAGTACGACGGGGACGTCGCCGCGGAGGTGGAGCTCTCGCTGCACCGGGTCACCCAGTCGCTGCTGCACACCCCGACGCTGCGGGCCCGCGAGCTGGCCAGGACCGGCGACGCGGCGCACTACCTGCAGGCCCTGCACACCCTGTTCGGGATCGAGCTGCCCGCCGGTACCGGCACCGCCGAGCCGCACGGCTGACCGGTCCGGTGACCCTGTCCGTCGACGCGGTGCCGTCGCCGTGCGAGGTCGAGACGGTGTTCCGTCCCGCCGCGCCGATCGACGCGGTGACCACCCTCTCGGTGCTGCGCCGCGGCGCCGGTGACCCCTGCCACCGGTGGGCCGACGGCGGGCTGTGGCGCACCGCCCGCCTCCCGTCCGGCCCGGTGAGTTACCTGCTGCGACAGCGTCGTGACGAGATCCACTGCCGGGCATGGGGTCCCGGCGCTGCCGAGCTGGCCGAGCGGTTGCCGCGGCTGCTCGGTGCGGACGACCGGCCGGACGGCTTCGAGCCGCGGGTGCCGCTGCTGGCCGCGGCCGCCCGCCGGTTCGCCGGCGTCCGGATCCCGCGGACGGGTCTCGTGCTCGAGTCGCTGGTGCCGGCCGTGATCGAGCAGCGGGTGATGGGCAAGGACGCCTTCGCGGCCTGGCGGTACCTGGTGACCCGGTTCGGCGACCCGGCGCCCGGTCCGGCGCCGGCCGGCATGCGGGTGCTGCCGGATGCCGAGGGGTGGCGCCGGGTGCGCTCGTGGGACTGGCACCTGGCCAACGTGGACCCGGGCCGGGCGCGGGCGGTCGGTGCGGCGCTGCGCGTCGCGGACCGGCTGCAGCAGCTGGCGGACCGGCACGCCGATGAGCCGGGCGTCGTCTACCGGGCGTTGACGTCGTTGCCCGGCATCGGCCGGTGGACCGCGGCGCAGGTCGGCCACCGGGTCCTCGGCGACGCCGATGCGCTGCCCGTCGGGGACTACCACCTGGGTCGGATGGCGGGCCACGCGCTCGCCGGTCGCATCCTGGGCGACGACGAGGTCGAGACCTTCTTGGAGCCGTGGCGGCCGCACCGCTACCGCGTCTTCCGGCTGCTGGAGCTCGCCGGCGCCGGGCCGCCCCGCCGCGGGCCGCGGCTGGCGGTGCAGGACCACCGGCACCACTGACCCTGCGGTGCCGCACCGCCGGGCCCGGGCGCCTCACCCTGCGGTCCAGCACCGCCGGGTTCGGGTGCCTCGCCCTGCGGTCCCGACACGGGCGCCGGCGCGGCGGCCGTGCGGTCAGCCGGCCAGGCCGGTGGCCTCGAAGGCCTCCAGGGTCGGCGGGATGGTGGCGCTCGGCCCCACCGATCCGGCGATGGCGTCCAGCGTCTTCAGGCCGTCCCCGGTGTTGAACAGCACGGTGTCGGCGTCGGGGTCGAGCCGGCCGGCGGCCAGCAGCTTGCGCAGCACGGAAACTGTGACGCCACCGGCGGTCTCGGCGAAGATGCCCTCGGTGCGGGCCAGCAGCCGGATGCCGTCGACGACCTCGTCGTCGCTCACGTCCTCGACGGCGCCGCCGGTGCGGTTCACCGTGTCGAGCACGTACGGCCCGTCGGCCGGGTTGCCGATGGCCAGTGACTTGGCGATGGTGTCGGCCTTGACCGGGCGCACGGTGTCCCAGCCCTGCTTGAAGGCGGTCGACACGGGGGAGCAGCCCGTGGCCTGGGCGCCGAAGACGCTGTACGAGGCGTCGTCGACCAGTCCCAGCTCGACGAGTTCGCGGAAGCCCTTGTCCACCTTCGTCAGTTGCGCGCCCGAGGCGACCGGGATGACCACCTGCCGCGGCAGCCGCCAGCCCAGCTGCTCGGCGACCTCGTAGCCGAGCGTCTTGGACCCCTCGGCGTAGAAGGGCCGGACGTTGACGTTGACGAACGCCCAGTCCTCGCGCTCGGCGGCGATCTGCCCGGCCAGCCGGTTGATGTCGTCGTAGCTGCCGTCGACGGCGACGAGCGTGCCGCCGTAGGCGGCCGTCGTCAGGATCTTCTGCTGTTCCAGGGTGCGCGGCACGAACACCACGGACCGGATGCCGGCCCGCGCGGCCGCCGCCGCCACGGCGTTGGCGAGGTTGCCGGTCGACGGGCAGGCGAGCACCTGGAAGCCGAGCTCACGCGCCGCCGCCAGGGCGACGGCGACCACCCGGTCCTTGAACGAGTGGGTGGGGTTGCCGGAGTCGTCCTTGACCCACAGGTTGCCCATGCCGAGCTCACGGGCCAGGTTGTCGGCGCGCACCAGCTTCGTCCGGCCGGGGTTCATGTTCGGCGTCGCGGCGACGTCCGCCGGCACCGGCAGCAGCGCGGCGTACCGCCAGATGTTCTCCGGCCCGGACTCGATCTCGCGGCGCAGCTCCTCGCCGCGCAGGGTCCACTCGTAGGCCACCTCGAGCGGCCCGAAGCACTCCGGGCACGCGTACTGGGGGCCGACCTCGGTGCGGGTGCCGCACTCGCGACAGGACAGCGCGACGGCGGCGCCGAGCCGGGCGGTGGGGCGGGACAGGGCAAGCGTCATGACGAGGCCTTTCGTCTCATCTTCCCCGCTCGGTGGCGGGACGGACGGGGCACCTGCCGACGACGGGCCTGTCGTGTCCGCGGGTGCGGACTGCGCGTCGTGGTGGTTGCCGGGGCTTCGTCGGGCCGTGTCCCTCTGCCCCTCTGGATGAGGTGTTCAGTTGTCGTGCCCACCGCGGCGGCCGGCGCCGTCCGCGGTGTCCGGCGAGGATAGCGCACCGGCCGGGGTGCTCCGGTGCTCCGGGTGCAGCCGGAGCGGTGCCCGGGGGCGGTGTCGGGGGGCACTGGCACGATGGCGCTCATGGCCCGAGCCGCTGCCGACAGCTCCGACACCGGCACCCGGCGCGGCGCGGACGGCGCGCCCGGCCCGCTGGTGCTGGTGCTGGGGGACGAGGAGCTGCTGGTCGACCGGGCCGTCGCGGCCACGGTCGCGGCGGCCCGCCGTGCCCGGCCGGACGTCGAACGCCGGGACGCCGCGGCGTCCGAGCTGTCCACCGGGCTGCTGGCCGACCTGGTGGCCCCGAGCCTGTTCGCCGAACCGCGGGTGGTCGTCGTGCGCGGCGCCGCGGAGGCCACCAAGGACGTCGCGACCGCGCTGGCCGGCTACGCGGGCGACCCGGTCGACGGGGTGACGCTCGTCGTCGCGCACGCCGGCGGGGCGCGGAACAAGGCCGTGGTGGACGCCTTCCGGGCGGCCGGGGCGCAGCTGCACACCTGCGAGCGGATCACCCGGCCCGGGGAGCGGCTGGACTTCGTCCGGGCGGAGATCAAGCGGTGCGGCGGGACGTCGACCCCGGACGGGGTGGCGGCGCTGGTCGAGGCGGTCGGCTCCGACCTGCGGGAGCTGGCGTCGGCGGCCGGCCAGCTGGTGGCGGACACCGGTGGCCTGATCGACGAGTCCGCGGTACACCGGTACCACCGTGGCCGGGCGGAGGTGAACGGGTTCGCCATCGCCGACCTGGCCGTGGCCGGTGACGTGCCCGCCGCGCTGGAAGCGCTGCGGTGGGCCCTGGCGGTCGGCGTCCCGCACGTGCTGATCGCCGACGCGCTCGCCGACGGGGTGCGGACGATCGCCCGGGTGTCCGGGGCCAGGGGCGGGAACGCCTACGCGCTGGCCTCGGAGCTGGGCATGCCGCCGTGGAAGGTGGACCGGGCGCGCGGGGCCGCGCGCGCGTGGTCCGAGGAGGGGCTGGCCCGCGGGATGGCGGTGGTCGCCGAGGTCAACGGGGCCGTGAAGGGCGCCGCGGCGGACCCGGACTACGCCCTGGAGAAGGCGGTCATCGAGGTCGGGCGGGCGCGCCGGGCCCGGTGAGCGGGTGCCACCGGCCCCCCGTCGAGGCGGGGGACCGGCGTCCCGGCGGTCGGATCAGAGGCCGTTGACGCGCTGCGCCAGCGCGGACTTCCGGTTGGCGGCCTGGTTGGCGTGGATGACGCCCTTGGACACGGCCTTGTCCAGGCTGCGCGACGCGACCACCAGTTCGGCCTGCGCGGCGGTCTTGTCCCCGGCGTCGACGGCGGTGCGCACCCGGCGCACGGCGGTCTTCAGCGCGGACTTGACCGACTTGTTGCGCTGCCGCGCCAGCTCGTTGGTGCGGATGCGCTTGATCTGGGACTTGATGTTGGCCACGCCGGATTGCCTCTGTTTTCCTCGGGGTGGGCCCGTCTGGCGGGCCGGCTGTCGGTGCAGGTGCGTCAGCATGCGAGCACGACGCACACCGACCGTCCAAGATACCAGCAGCGGACGGGCGTCCCGGCCGATCGACGGCCGCCCGCGCTCCAGCCCGCCCCGGCCCGGGCCCCGGTGCGCTCGCGGCCCTCAGCAACCGAGCGCGCCCGCGGGCGGCCGGCCGTCGGTCGCCAGCGCGGTCAGCACCCATCCGGCCAGCCCGGGCAGTCCCGGCAGATGCACGTGGTCGGTCCGCGCCGCCGGGCACCGGTCCTCGACGACCAGCGACCGCACCCGGTCGACCGGTCCGCGGGGGACCTGCGACGAGATCGGCGTGACGACGGTGTCCGCCCTGGTCGACAGGACGGCGTAGCGGACGTCGCCGTCCAGGTCGCCGCCGGCGTCCAGGTCGCGCAGCAGGGCCGAGCCCGCGACCTGGTCGGCGCACGCCGCGCAGAGCGCGGACGGCACGGCTCCGAGGATCCGGGCGGTGGTGCCGTGGAACGACGGGGCCAGCAGCACGGCGGTCGCCACCAGCGGGGCCAGCCCGTCGCGCCGCAGCGCCGTCCGCAGCACGAGGCCGCCCTGCGAGTACGCCACCACGTCGACCTGCCGGCGCCCCGTTGCGGCCAGCACCCCGCGCACGAAGTCCGCCTCGGCGGCCGCCGACGCCGCCACCGGTCCGGTGCCGCCGTTGCCGTAGTCCCGGCCGTAGACGCAGCGGCCGGCCGCCGTCAGGCTCGGCAGCAGGGCACCGAAGGTGCTGGCCACCGTGCCGAACGTGCCGTGCAGCAGGACGACGGGCCGGTCCGGGGACGTGCACGGCGCCGGCCCGCCGGTGCCCGGACCTGTCGCCGTCGCCACGGTGGACGGGGGGATGGGTGGCCCGGTGGACGGCCGGGTCGACGGCATGGTGGACGGCAGGGTGGACGGCAGGGTGGACGGCAGGGTGGACGGGGCGGTGGGCGGGGCGGTGGTGGCCGTCCCGGGAACACCGGCGGACAGCGCCGTCGAGGCTCCGGACAGCGCCGTCGACGCCGACGGTCCCGACGGCACGACGGTCGGCACGACGGTCGGCACGTCCGGCGGCAGGTTCGACGGCACGTTCGACGCTGCCACCGTCCCAACCGGCGGCCTCGACGCCCCGGACGACGCCCCGGACGACGCAGTCGGGGAGATCCCGGTGGGCGCCGGTGACCCGCCGGCGGAGCCAACAGGTCCGAGGGACGTCCCGGGCAGGCCGGACGCCGGCCCGCCGGGGGCCGCGGGTGTCGCCGCGAGCGACGGGACCGGCGCGGCCGTCCCGGCGGTGCCCGCAGCGGTGCAACCCGCCGTCACCGCCAGGGTCACCGTGAGCAGCGCCCGGACGGCCCGGCGGGCGGCGGCTGCGGTGGGCACGCGGTCCACTACAGCACGCCGTCCACGACGGGCCCACCAAGCCCGCCGTCCTCCACGGCACGCCGTCCACCCAGCACGCTGTCCACGGCACGCCGTCCGCCCTGGCACGCCGTCCGCGCCGTCCACCATGGGGGCCGCGGCGGGGGACGCCCACCGGTCCGGGCACGATGGCCCGATGAGCGCCGGGACGTCGCCCACCAGCAGGGCGACGCGTGGCCTCGTCGCCCTGCTGTCCGGGGCCGGGGTGCTGCACTTTGCGTGGCCGGCCCCGTTCGTGTCGATCGTCCCGCGCCGCCTGCCGGCCAAGCGGGCGCTGGTGTACGCCAGCGGCGCGGCCGAGCTGGCCTGCGCCGGCCTGGTGGCCCGGCCGCGGACCCGGCGGATGGGCGGCGCGGCGTCGGCCGTGCTGTTCGTGGCGGTCTTCCCGGCCAACGTGTCGATGGCCCTGCGCTCCGGGCGCCGGCCGACGGTCTACCGGGCGGTGAGCTGGCTGCGGCTGCCGCTGCAGGTGCCCCTGGTGCTGTGGGCGCTGCGCGTCGCCGGCGTGCCGGCACGGCCCATCGGACGCGCCGGCACCGCCCGGCAGCACTGACCCGCGACGGCGCTACCGCGGTTCGACGACGCCGACCCGGCGCTCGTGGTCGTAGTGGTAGACCGGCCGGCCCTGCAGCCACACCTGTTCCGCGCGCTGCAGCACGTCCAGCGGGTCGCCGGACCACAGCACCAGGTCGGCGTCCTTGCCCACCTCGAGCGAGCCGATGCGGTCGTCGACCCCCATGACCTTGGCCGGGTGGATGGTGATCGCGCGCAGGGCCACCTCCGGGTCGAGCCCCTCCTTGACCGACAGCGTGGCCTGGTGCACCAGGAAGTTGATGGGCACGACCGGATGGTCGGTGATGATCGAGATCTCCACGCCGGCGGCGGCCAGCTTGCCGGGGTTGGCGAGCGACCGGCGGCGCAGCTCGACCTTGGAGCGCGAGGTGAACAGCGGGCCGATGAGCACCGGGATCTGCTTGGCGGCCAGGACGTCCGCCAGCAGGTGCGCCTCCGTGCCGTGGTCGATGACGAGGTGGTAGCCGAACTCCTCGGCGATCCGCAGCGCCGTGGCGATGTCGTCGGCGCGGTGGCTGTGCTGGCGCCACGGGATCTCGTGCCGCAGCACCATCCCGATCGCCTCGCTCTTGAGATCCCTCGCTGTCGCTGCCTTGTCGGGGTCGTCGTGGGCGAGCTTGTCGAGGTAGGACTGCGCCTCGGCGAACGCCGCGCGGATCACGGCCGCGGTGCCCAGGCGCGTCGACGGCGTCTGCTTCTTGTCGCCGTAGACGCGCTTGGGGTTCTCGCCGAGCGCCGACTTCAGGCCGGACGGCGAGCGCAGCACCATCTCGTCGACGGTGCGGCCGTGCGTCCGGATGGCGACGGTGAGGCCGCCGATGGGGTTGCCGGACCCGGGGTTGATGTTCACCGCGGTGACGCCGCCGGCGAGCGCGTCGTCGAAGCCCAGCTCCTCCGGGTTGATCGCGTCGATGGCGCGGACGTGCGCGGTGACCGGGTCGGTCAGCTCGTTGGTGTCCAGGCCGGCCCAGCCCTCGCCCTCCTCGTGCACCCCCAGGTGGGTGTGGGCGTCGACGAAACCGGGCAGCACCCACCGGCCGCCGGCCTCGACGACCGTCGCGCCCTCGGGCGCCGTGACGTCCGGCCCGAGGGCGGTGATCCGGCCGTCCTCGACCACCACGGTGCCGTCGAACGGGGTGCCGGTGATGGGTACGACGTGTGCTCCGGTGATCGCCAGCGGTGGCGTCATGCGCTTCTCCTCGGTGCGGGTGCCGGTGGTGCTGTGGGGTCCGCGTCGTCGCGGGCGCCGGCCGCCGTCCCGGCGCCGGCCCCGGGCAGGGTTCCCCGCCGGCGCGGGCGGCACACGCGGCAGCGTCCGGGCACTCGTCCGGTTAGGCGTCCGGTCCGGCGTCCGGTCAGGCCTTGGTCGGGCCGGCGTACAGCGTCCGGGCGACGTAGTCGTCCAGGTCGGCGTCGTACGCGGCCGCCTCCTCGGCGGTCAGCACGCCGGCCTCGGCCTGCAGATCCCCGGCGCTCGGCAGGCCGGCGCGGTCGACCCGGCTCTCCGGGTCCCAGAGTCGGGCCCGCACCACGGCGCGCTGGCACTGGAAGTACACCCGCTGCACGGTGATCACCAGCACGGTCGCCGGGAGGGTGCCGGCCACCGCGAACCCGGCCCGCAGCTCCGGGTCGGTGGTGATCGCGGCGGTCCCGCGGACGCGCACCGTCTCGCCGACCCCGGGGACGAGGAACAGCAGCGCCACGGCGGGGTCGTGCAGCAGGTTGCGCAGGGTGTCCAGGCGGTTGTTGCCGCGGCGGTCCGGGAGCAGCAGGGTGTGCGGGTCGTGCACCTGGACGAAGCCGGGGCCGTCCCCGCGCGGCGAGCAGTCCAGCCCGTGCGGGCCGCGGGTGGCGACCACGGCGAACGGCGCCGCCCGGATCAGCGCGGCGTACGCCGGCGTCACCACCGGCGACTCCTTGTCCAGCGCACGCCGGACCGGCTGCGGGTAGAGGCGGGCGAGGGTGTCCGGGTCGGTCACCCGGTGGCGGTCGCCGATCACCGGCCGACCGTACCGCCGGGGTCGCGCGCGCAGGTCCCGGTGCCGGCGCCGCCGCGTGGGAGGATGGAGCGTCCTCGGACGTGATGAAAGGCATGAGAAAGGCACCGTGACCCAGGCCAGCCGCGCGCACCGCACGTTCACCCCGCCGGAGCGGATCCGCAACTTCTGCATCATCGCGCACATCGACCACGGCAAGTCGACCCTCGCCGACCGCATGCTGCAGCTGACCGGCGTGGTCGACGACCGATCCATGCGGGCCCAGTACCTGGACCGGATGGACATCGAGCGCGAGCGCGGCATCACCATCAAGGCGCAGAACGTGCGGCTGCCGTGGACCGTCCGTCCGGGCGGCGCCGCCCCGGCCGGGGACTACGTGCTGCACCTGATCGACACGCCCGGCCACGTCGACTTCACCTACGAGGTGTCCCGGTCGCTGGCCGCCTGCGAGGGCGCCGTCCTGCTCGTCGACGCCGCCCAGGGCATCGAGGCCCAGACCCTGGCGAACCTGTACCTGGCGCTGGAGAACGACCTGACGGTCATCCCGGTGCTGAACAAGATCGACCTGCCGTCCGCCGAGCCCGAGCGGTACGCCGAGGAGATCGCCCACATCCTCGGCGGCTCCCCTGAGGACGTGCTGCGGGTCTCCGGCAAGACCGGCGCCGGCGTGCCGGAGCTGCTGGACAAGGTGGTGTCCGAGATCCCGCCGCCGGTGGGCGTCGCGGACGCGCCGGCCCGGGCGATGATCTTCGACTCGGTCTACGACATCTACCGCGGGGTGATCACCTACATCCGGGTCGTCGACGGCCGGATCACCCCGCGCGAGCGCATCCAGATGATGTCCACCCGCACCACCCACGAGCTGCTCGAGGTCGGGGTCATCTCGCCCGAGCCCATCCCGACCGAGGGCCTGGGTGTCGGCGAGGTCGGCTACCTGATCACCGGGGTCAAGGACGTCCGGCAGTCCCGGGTCGGCGACACGATCACCTCGGCCGCCAAGGGGGCGACCCGGGCGCTGGGCGGCTACCGCGACCCGAAACCGATGGTCTACTCCGGGCTCTACCCGCTGGACGGCTCGGACTACCCCTTGCTGCGGGACGCGCTGGACAAGCTGCGGCTGAACGACGCCGCGCTGACCTACGAACCGGAGTCGTCGGCAGCACTGGGGTTCGGCTACCGGTGCGGCTACCTGGGCCTGCTGCACCTGGAGATCACCCGGGACCGGTTGGAGCGCGAGTTCGGGCTCGACCTGATCTCCACCGCGCCGAACGTGATCTACCACGTCGAGATGGAGGACGGCGTCGAGCACACCGTCACCAATCCCAGCGACTGGCCGGCCGGCAAGATCAAGAGCATCCAGGAACCGGTCGTCAAGTGCACGATCATCACGCCGAGCGAGTACATCGGCACGGTGATGGAGCTGTGCCAGTCCCGGCGGGGCGTCCTGGGCGGCATGGACTACCTGTCCGAGACCCGGGTCGAGATGCGGTACACCATGCCGCTCGGCGAGATCATCTTCGATTTCTTCGACGCCCTGAAGTCGCGCACCCGCGGCTACGCCTCGCTGGACTACGAGGAGGCCGGCATGCAGCCGGCGGACCTGGTCAAGGTCGACATCCTGCTGCAGGGCGAGACGGTGGACGCCTTCTCGGCGATCGTGCACCGGGACGCCGCGTACTCGTACGGGGTCTCGATGACCGGCAAGCTGCGCGAGCTGATCCCGCGGCAGCAGTTCGAGGTGCCCATCCAGGCGGCGGTCGGCTCGAGGGTGATCGCCCGGGAGACCATCCGCGCCATGCGCAAGGACGTGCTCGCCAAGTGCTACGGCGGTGACATCACCCGCAAGCGCAAGCTGCTGGAGAAGCAGAAGGAGGGCAAGAAGCGGATGAAGGTCGTCGGCCGGGTCGAGGTGCCGCAGGAGGCCTTCATCGCCGCGCTGTCCACCGACGCCCCGTCCACCAAGGGTGCCGGCGGCGGCCGGTAGCGGGCCGGGCGGCCCGGGCTCGGGTTGCCGCGGTTCTACGCTGGCGGCATGTCCGTGGTGAAGATCAACGCGATCGACGTGCCCGAGGGCGCCGGACCGGAGCTGGAGCGGCGCTTCGCGGCCCGCGCCGGCGCGGTCGAGCAGGCACCCGGCTTCGAGGAGTTCTGCCTGCTCCGGCCGACGGGCGGGGAGAGCCGGTACTTCGTCTACACCCGGTGGGCGAGCGAGGCCGACTACCAGGCGTGGGCCGCCGGCTCCGGTCGCACCGCGCACGCCCGGCCGGAGGGAGCGCCGGCGCAGGCCCCGGTGGCGACCGGCGCCGCGCTGCTCGAGTTCGACGTGGTGACCCGCACGGCGGGCTGACCAACAGCGGCAGTCGGGCACCGCCGCGACAGCGGCAGTCGGGCACCGCCGCGACAGCGGCAGTCGGGCACCGCCGCGACAGCGGCAGTCGGGCACCGCCGCGACAGCGGCAGTCGGATACCGCCGCGACAGCGGCAGTCGGATACCGCCGGGTCGGTCAGCGGTGAGACCCGACGGTCACCACGATCTTGCCGGGTGCGCCGGTGTCCATCCGGCGCAGCGCATCCGGCGCCTCCTGCAGCGGGACCTGCTCGTCCACCACGGGTCTGGTGCCCGTGGTCGCGAGGAAGTCCATCAGCGACCGGAACTCGTCCAGGGTGCCCATGGTGGATCCCACCACCGAGATCTGCTGGAAGAAGACTCGCTGCAGGTCCGCCGGGGGCTGCGCGCCGCCGGTGGCGCCGCAGCACACCACGACGCCGCCCGGCCGGACCGCGCGCAGCGAGTGCGCCCAGGTCGGTTCGCCGACGGACTCGAGCACCGCGTCGACCCGCTCGGGCAGCCGGGCTCCCGGCTCGTAGGCGGCGTCCGCTCCCAGCGCCAGCGCCCGGGCGCGGCCGGCCTCGGAGCGCGAGGTGGCCCAGACCCGCAGTCCCGCCGCCCGGCCCAGCTGCACCAGCGCGGTGGACACCCCACCGGACGCGCCCTGCACCAGCACCGTGTCGCCGGGGCGGACACCGCTGCGGGTGAACAGCATCCGGTACGCGGTCAGGTAGGTCACGCCGAGCACGGCGGCCTCCTCGACGCTCCGGTCCCGGTACGGCACGGCGTTGCGGGCCGGGACGACGGCGTACTCGGCGAGCAGCCCCTGGTGCCGCTCGGTGAACAGCGAGCGGTGCGGGTCGACCGTCTCGTCGGGGTACCGGGCGGCGTCTGCGACGACCGGGTACACCACCACAGGCGTCCCGTCGTCGAGCACACCGGCGCCCTCGCAGCCCAGCACCATCGGGAACTGCGACGCCGGGATCCCGACGCCGCGCAGCGTCCACAGGTCGTGCCGGTTCAGCGCTCCGGCGGCCATCCGGATGCGCACCCAGCCCGGCGGCGGCACGGGTTCCGGCCGCTCGCCGACGCGGACGGCGGACAGCGGGTCGCCGGCGTCCGGGTGGGATGCGTACAGCGCCAGCACGGGACGACGGTAGCCCCGGGGCCGGCGGCCCGGCGCTAGCCTGGGCCGGTGTCCTGGTCCGACGTCGCCGCCCTCGTCGACGGGGTCGTCGACGCCGTCGAGTCGTGGATCGCCGGGCAGTCCTTCTGGGTGCAGGTCCCGATCCTGCTCGCCGTGCTGATCCCGGCCGCGTACTGGGTGGCGGGACTGGTCGACCGGCTCGTCGACCGCGCGCTGTGGCCCTCCACCCGCCGCGAGGCGCGGCGCGCCGCACGGCATCCCGCCGGGCAGGCGCTGGCACCGGTCGGCGCCGCGGCGGCGGGGTCCGAGGACGGCCCGCGGTGAGCCCGCGGCCGCTGCCGCAGCTGACCCGGCGCTGGATGACGGTGGCGCTGGTGGCGCTGCTGCTGCTGGCCGTCGTGGTCGCCCTGCTCCGGCGCTGACCCCGACCCGCCCGCCGCTGTGCGGACGGGCGGCACCGCCGCCGCAGGCAGGATGGACGGGTGCCCTCCACCCTGCCCGACGGCGATCCGGTCCCGACCGACGGCGCGCTCCCCGAGCAGGCGCTCGACGGGGCGGCGGACCGCACGCTGTCCCTGTACGTGCACGTCCCGTTCTGTGCCACCCGCTGCGGGTACTGCGACTTCAACACCTACACGCCGGGCGAGCTGGGCTCCTCGGCCTCGCCGCAGTCCTGGTACGACGCGGCACTGGCCGAGATCGATCTGGCTGCACGCGTCCTCGGTGGCGACCGGCGGGTCGCGACGGTGTTCGTCGGCGGCGGGACGCCGTCCCTGGTCGGCGCCGGACCGCTGACCGGGCTGCTGCGGGCGATCGACGAGCGGTTCGGGTTGGCCCCGGAGGCCGAGGTGACCACCGAGGCCAACCCCGAGTCCACCGACCCGGCTCTGCTGGAGGCGCTGCGGGCCGCCGGCTACACCCGGCTGTCGCTCGGCCTGCAGTCCACCGCGCCGGCGGTGCTGGCCACGCTGGACCGGGTGCACACGCCCGGCCGGGCCATGGAGGTGGTCGGCTGGGCCCGCGCCGCCGGGTTCGAGCACGTCAACCTGGACCTGATCTACGGCACCCCCGGCGAACGGGACGCCGACTTCGAGGAGTCGCTGCACGCGGCGACGGCGTCCGGCGCCGACCACGTGTCGGCCTACTCGCTGATCGTGGAGCCGGGCACCCGGATGGCCCGCCAGGTGCGGTCCGGGGCGCTCGCGGCGCCGGCCGAGGACGTGCTCGCCGACCGCTACCTGCTCGCCGAGAAGGTGCTGAGCGAGGCCGGTTTCGCGTGGTACGAGGTCTCGAACTGGTCGACGTCGGAAGCCGGCCGGTGCCGTCACAACCTGGCGTACTGGACCAGCGCGGACTGGTGGGGGATCGGCCCGGGTGCCCACTCGCACGTGGGCGGCGTCCGCTGGTGGAACCGCAAGCACCCGCACGCCTACGGGTCGGCGCTGGCCGACGGCCGGTCGCCCGGGCAGGGACGCGAGGTGCTGGACGCGGACGCCCGCCGGCTCGAGGACGTGCTGCTGCGGTTGCGGCTGCGTGACGGGCTGCCGCTGGACCTGCTGTCGACCGGCGGGCGGGCGCGGGCCGCGGAGGCCGCCGGGGAGGGCCTGCTGGAGCACCCGGCGCTGCGGGCCGGGCGGGCGGTGCTCACCCTGCGCGGGCGGCTGCTGGCCGACGGGCTCGCCGTGCGCCTGCTGGACTGACGTCCCGGCGTCGGGTCAGCCGGCGGCCGTCGCCCCGCGCAGGTCGTCCAGGTCCAGCACCCGCACGTGCAGCACGGTCCGCTGCTGCAGCGCCGCCCGCAGCGCCCGGTGCAGGCCGTCCTCGAGGTAGAGCACGCCGTCCCAGGACACGACGTGCGGGAACAGGTCGCCGTAGAACGTGCTGTCGTCCGAGAGCAGGGTGTCCAGCCGCAGTTCCCGCTTGGTGGTGACCAGCTCGTCCAGCCGCACCTGCCGCGGGGGGATGCGCGACCAGTCCCGGGTGGACAGCAGGTGATCGGGGTAGGGACGACCCTCGCGGACGTCCTTGAAGATCATGACCGGTCCCTCCGGGTGGCTGGCGGCTGCCCACCCTACGCCCGGGGCCGGGCCGCGGGCCGTCGCGCCGGGGCGGCCCCCGTCCCGGCGCATACAATTGGCAGACGCGCGGGTCGAGTGCCAGCGCCGCTGGCCGGGAGCCCGCGCGCTGGTGGACGGGTGGCCGGTGGGCCGCGGAGGAGGTGTCGGGGTGTCTGCGGAGGACAGGCGTTTCCAGGTGCTCCGCGCGATCGTCGCCGACTACGTCGCCACCCACGAGCCGGTCGGGTCCAAGGCCCTGGTGGACCGGCACCAGCTGCAGGTCTCGCCGGCCACCATCCGGAACGACATGGCGGTCCTGGAGGACGAGGGCTACATCGCCCAGCCGCACACCTCGGCCGGCCGGATCCCGACGGACAAGGGCTACCGGCTGTTCGTCGACCGGCTGTCCCAGGTCAAACCGTTGTCGGTGGGGGAGCGGCGGGCGATCCAGTCGTTCCTGTCCGAGGGCGTGGACCTGGACGACGTGCTGCGCCGCTCGGTACGGCTGCTCGCGCAGCTGACCCGGCAGGTCGCCGTCGTGCAGTACCCGACGCTGACCCGGTCCAGCGTCCGGCACATCGAGGTGGTCCCGCTCGGCAGCCGGCGCCTGCTGCTGGTGGTCATCGCCGACACCGGCCGCGTCGAGCAGCGGGTGGTGGACGCTCGCTCGGACGTCGACGAGGCCGTGGTGGCCGACATCCGAGCCCTGCTGGGGGCGCACGTCAGCGGCCAGCGTTTCCCCGAGGCGGTCGCCGCCCTGGCCGAGCTGCCCGGCCGGGCGGCGCCGGAGGTGCGGGAGGTGCTCGCGGACGTGGTGGCCTCGCTGCGGGCCACCCTGGTGGACCAGCCGGACGAGCGGCTGATGATGTCCGGCACCTCCCACGCCCCGGGAGCCTGGGCCGACCAGCCGGAGACGCTGCGCGGCGTCCTGGAGGCGCTCGACGAGCAGGTCACCCTGCTCAAGTTGTTCGCCGTCCTGCAGGCGCCGGACGCGGTCATGGTGTCCATCGGCCGGGAGAACCTGGACGAGAACCTGTCCGGGTCCGCGCTGGTGTCGGCGGGCTACGGCGCCGGGGACATGCTGATGGGCGGGTTGGCGGTGGTCGGTCCCACCCGGATGGACTATCCGGGCACCATGGCGGCGGTGCGGGCGGTGGCCCGGTACGTCGGCGAGATCGTGGCCGGCCGCTGACCGGGGCCCGGTGTCGCAGCCTGCCCTGGCGACGCCGGACGGTGCAGGCACCAGGCAGGGCACAGCACGACGGCGGCCGCCCGCGACGCGGGCGCGCCCGGTGACGGACCAGAGGGACCAGGAGCGCGAGACGTGGCACGGGACTACTACGGCCTGCTGGGGGTTTCCCGGTCGGCGGCCCCCGACGAGATCAAGCGGGCCTACCGCAAGCTCGCCCGCGAGCTGCATCCGGACGTCAACCCGGACCCGGCCGCGCAGCAGCGGTTCAAGGACGTCACCGCGGCGTACGAGGTGCTGTCCGACCCGGCCAAGAAGCAGGTGGTGGACCTGGGCGGCGACCCGCTGTCCCCGGGCGGGGGTGGCGGTGGCGGCGGTGACCCGTTCGGCGGGGCCGGCATGGGCCTGGGCGACATCATGGACGCCTTCTTCGGCGGCGGTACCGGCATGGGCGGACGCAGCCGCGGCCCGCGGTCGCGGGTGCGCCAAGGCGAGGACGCGCTGCTGCCGGTCGAGCTGACCCTGGAGGAGTGCGCGGCCGGCGTCGCCAAGGACATCACCGTCGACACCGCGACGCTGTGCACGCTGTGCCACGGCTCGGGCTGCGCGGAGGGCACCACGCCGGTCACCTGCGACACCTGCAAGGGCGCCGGCGAGATCCAGCAGGTGCAGCGGTCGCTGCTCGGGCAGGTCGTCACCTCGCGTCCCTGCCCGGTGTGCCGCGGCTACGGCGAGGTCATCCCGGACCCGTGCCGGCAGTGCGGCGGCGACGGCCGGGTGCGCACCCGGCGCGTGGTCCGCGCCAACATCCCCGCCGGCGTGGGCGACGGCATCCGGGTCCGGCTCGCCGGCCAGGGCGAGGTCGGCCCCGGCGGCGGGCCGCCCGGAGACCTGTACGTCGAGGTCCACGAGCTGCCGCACGAGCGGTTCAGCCGGGACGGCATCGACCTGCACTGCACGGTGCAGATCCCGATGACGGCCGCCGCGCTGGGCACCAGCATGGCGCTGCAGACGCTGACCTCGATCGAGGACCTGGACATCCAGCCCGGCACCCAGTCCGGGACGGTCCTCACGCTGCGGGGCCAGGGCATGCCCCGGCTGCGCGGGTCCGGCACCGGCAACCTGCACGTGCACGTCGAGGTGCAGACGCCCACCCGGCTCGAAGGCCGGCAGGCCGAGCTGCTCCGCGAGCTGGCGGTGCTGCGTGGCGAGGAGCAGCCGGAGCTGTCCGCGCGGGCGCACGGGGGGCTGTTCTCGCGCATCCGCGGCTCCTTCGCGGGCCGCTGAACCAGCGCGACGTGGCGGTGCTGCCGCACGGCGCCGCCGTCTTCCTGGTGGACGCCGTGGTGCCGGGGCTGCTCGAGCTGGCGGGCGCCGAGGGCCGGCACGCGCTCGTCCGCCGGCTGCGCACCGGCGAGACCGTCGTCGTGGCCGACGGCGCCGGCGGCTGGGCGA
Organism: Nakamurella endophytica; assembly: GCF_014646215.1. Classification (GTDB taxonomy): domain Bacteria; phylum Actinomycetota; class Actinomycetes; order Mycobacteriales; family Nakamurellaceae; genus Nakamurella; species Nakamurella endophytica. Next base: position 9,410 of record NZ_BMNA01000001.1, on the reverse strand, counting down.
CCGCACGGGTGACCGCGGTGCAGCGGGGCGGTGTCGTGCTCGACGTCGGTCCGGTGGCCCGCACCCCCGAACCCGACGTCCGGGTGCTGCTGGTGCAGGCGCTGCCCAAGGGCGAGCGCGGGGAGCTCGCCGTCGACCTGGCCACCGAGGCAGGGGTCGACGGGATCGTGCCGTGGGCGGCGGCGCGCTGCGTGGTGCGCTGGACCGACGACGAGCGCGCCGGCCGCGGCGTGCAGCGCTGGCAGGCGGCCGCCCGGGAGGCGGCCAAGCAGGCCCGCCGCCCGTGGGTGCCCGAGGTCCACCCGCTGGCCACGACCGCCGACGTGCTGCGCCGGGCCGCCGGCTGTGCGGCCGTGCTGGTGCTGCACGAGGACGCGGACGTGCCGCTCACCCGCGTGCCGCTGCCGTCCGGCGGCACGGTGATGGTCGTGGTGGGACCCGAGGGCGGCATCACGGACCTCGAACTGGCAGAGTTCGTCGGTGCCGGCGGGGTGCCCGTCCGGCTCGGTCCGCAGGTGCTGCGCAGCTCCACGGCCGGTGCGGTGGCGCTCGGTGCCCTCGGCGTGCTCGCGGGTCGCTGGCCGGGCTGAAGCCGTCCGGCCGGCCGCCGCCCGCCGGAACCACCGGCGCCGCCGGTGCAGGACCGCCGACGAGCGAGGGAGAGCCGCCGCGCATGCCCACGGTGCACCGCTACCGCTACGGCAGTGACCCGAGCCAGTTCGTGCGGCTGTTCCTGCCGGACGAGGGCGACCGGTGGCCGGTCGTCGTCGTCGTGCACGGCGGCTTCTGGCGGGCCCAGCGCGGCGCCGAGCTGGCCTACCCGCTGGCCGAGGACCTGACCGCCCACGGGGTGGCGGCCGCGGCCGTCGAGTACCGGCGGGTCGAGCTGGGCGGCGGCTGGCCGGCGACCATGGCCGACGTCGGCCGCGCCGTCGACGAGCTGACCTCCGCCGGTCAGCGCCTGGCCGGTGGCCGCCTGGACCTGTCCCTGGTCGCGGCGGTGGGCCACTCGGCCGGCGGGCAGCTCGTCGGCTGGCTGGCGCACCGGCCCTCGCTCCGCGTCGGGACGGCGGGATCGGTGACGCCGGGGCAGCCGTTCGTGCCGCTGCTCGGTGCGGTGTCGCAGGGCGGCGTGCTCGACCTGGTGGGCGCCGCCGAGGAGGGTGTCGGGGACGGCGCGGTCGTCGACCTGATGGGCGGCGCGCCGAAGTCGCTGCCGCAGCGGTACTCGCACAGCTCGCCGCTGGCCCACGTCGGCGACGGCGCCAGGGTGGTCTGCGTGCACGGCGACCGGGACGACGTGGTGCCGCTGTCCCAGTCGCAGCGGTACGTCGCGGCGGCGCAGGCGGCCGGTGATCCTGCGGAGCTCGTGGTGCTGCCCGGCGTCGGCCACATGGAGCTGGTCGACACGACCCACCCGGCCTGGCGCACCTGCCGGGAGGCCGTGCTCGGCCTGCTGTGACCCACCCGGCGGTGCCGGCGACCCGCGCCGGGCCCTACTCTGAGCGGGACTCCGGCAGTGGGGTCGCCCGGGATACCCGGTGCGGCCACTGCCGTTCCGGCCCCGTCCTATCCGGTCACCCGCCAGGGGCGGCCGAGGGTTGGAGTCCGCCCATGTATCCGCTGACGCCCCGCGTCCAGCTGTCCGTCCTGCCCGGCCCGGTGCAGACCCCGACCCCCGCACCCGGCCGGTTCACCGCCGTCCAGTGCACCGCCGCGGCGCCGCTGGCCCCGGTGCCGGCCCGGGTGCGCGGCATCCGAGCCGGCTCCGGCGGCAGCGTGCTCGTGCTGGACGCCGCCGGGGACCCGGTGACCCGGGTCGCCTGGTCCGTGCCCACCGACCTGGAGGCCGACCGGGCGCTCACCGACGCGGGGTGGCAGCGGCTGTCCCCGTGGTCGACGGACGGCTCAGGCCGCCGGTGCACCCGGGTGGTGGCGCTGCCGGCCCTGGTGGCCACCCACGCCGACCTGCTGGCCGACGCGCCGGACGCGCGCTGATCCGCCGGTCGGCCGGGGCGACGCCGCCTCTGGTTGGCGTCCGCCCGGCTGACCGACGACCGGCGGACTCAGCCGTCCGCGCGGACGAAGCGGAAGAACCGGCTCGTCGAGCCGTCGCTGGTCTTCTCCTGGTAGACGAACGACAGCTTGCGGTCGTCGAAGGTCTTGAAGAACGGCTCCCAGTCGACCTCGTCGAGGTTGTCGGCGGATCCGCCGGGGGCGTCGGGGAACTCGATCCGCAGCAGGCCGGCGTCGTCGCCGTCGTCGCCCGTGGTCTCCACCGACGCCGGCCGGCCGCCGCGGGACTCGGCCCAGGTGCGGATGACGTCGTGGTCGGTGGTGGTGTAGCTGGACGCGGTGGTCTGCGACTTGGTGTTGCGTTCCACCTCGTCGACCGCGTCGGCGTCGCGGGCCGCCTTGGAGCCGCTGCCGTCCGCCGGGTCCTTTTTGTCCGCCATTGCATGCCTCCCTGTCGAGGTCCGTCCGGGCCACCGGTGGGTATCCAGTGCCGCGGACCGGCAAACCGGTGCGGTCCCCGCGGGCGGCGGCGCGCCGACGCTAGACTGGGGGGTACTCCAGGGACGTTCCGGACACCGGAACCCCCAGGGCGCACCGCACGCAGACCGGGCCCGACCAGCCCGTCACCCAGCCTCGAGAAAGCAGGCAGCGCACCTCGTGCCGGACACATCCAACGCCACACCGGCGCAGGCCCAGGAGGGCCGCACCGGGTCCCGGGACAGCGAGTCCACCCTGGTGGTCGCGGACGAGAGGGCGATGGTGGGCCTGCTCGGCTCCCGCGACCTCCTGCTGCGCCAGCTCGAGGGGGCGCTCGCCGCCGACATCCACGTGCGCGGCAACCGGATCACGCTGCGCGGGGACGCCGCCGACGTCGCCTTCGCCGAGCGGGTGCTGCGCGAGCTGCTGTCGCTGCAGGAGTCGGGGTCGGCCATCACCCCGGACGCCGTCCGGCGGACCATCGGCATGCTCGGCGACGCCGCCGCCGCCGGCACGCCGTCGTCGCCGGCCGAGTCGCCGTCCCAGGTGCTCGGGCTCAACATCATCTCGCGGCGCGGCCGCACCATCCGGCCGAAGACCCTGAACCAGAAGCGGTACGTCGACGCGATCGACGCGCACACCATCGTCTTCGGCATCGGCCCGGCCGGCACCGGCAAGACCTATCTGGCGATGGCCAAGGCGGTGCAGGCCCTGCAGGCCAAGCAGGTCAACCGGATCATCCTGACCCGGCCGGCCGTCGAGGCGGGGGAGCGGCTGGGCTTCCTGCCGGGGACGCTGTCGGACAAGATCGACCCGTACCTGCGGCCGCTGTACGACGCGCTGCACGACATGCTCGACCCGGAGTCGATCCCGCGGCTGATGGCGGCCGGGACCATCGAGGTGGCCCCGCTGGCCTACATGCGCGGCCGGACGCTCAACGACGCGTTCATCATCCTGGACGAGGCGCAGAACACCACGCCCGAGCAGATGAAGATGTTCCTGACCCGGCTCGGCTTCGGCTCCAAGATCGTGGTGACCGGGGACGTGACCCAGGTCGACCTGCCGGACGGGCAGCGCTCGGGCCTGCAGGTGGTCCGGGAGATCCTCGGCGACGTCGACGACGTGCACTTCTCGGTGCTCACCTCGTCGGACGTGGTGCGGCACCGGCTCGTCGGGGCCATCGTCGACGCCTACTCGCGGTGGGACTCGCAGCAGGCCGGTCCCGCGGTCCGCCCGGCCGGCGCGGCGCACACCGAGCGCGGCCAGGGCCGACCGCACCGGGGCGGCCCGCGATGAGCGTCGAGGTGGCGAACGAGTCCGGCGTCGAGGTCGACGAGGCCGGGCTGGTGGCGGTGTCCCGGTTCGCGCTGGACCAGCTGGGGATCAACCCGCTGGCCGAGCTGTCGGTGCTGCTGCTGGACGTCCCGGCGATGACCGAGCTGCACGTCAAGTGGATGGACGAGCCGGGGCCGACGGACGTCATGAGCTTCCCGATGGACGAGCTGGACACCGCCCGGCACCCGGACCAGTCCGGTCCCGGCCCGGCGCTGCTGGGCGACGTCGTGCTGTGCCCGGCGGTGGCCGTGGAGCAGGCGGCGCAGGCCGGGCACGGCCTCGACGACGAGCTCGACCTGCTCACCGTGCACGGGATCCTGCACCTGCTGGGGTTCGACCACGCCGAGCCGGCCGAGGAGCGCGAGATGTTCCGGCGGCAGACCGAGCTGCTGGACCTGTGGCGGGACACCCGCGAGCAGGCCGCCCGGCGCGCCCGGTTGGACGCGGTCGACGACGCGGTGCTCAACGCCGCCGGCATCCCCGACGGGCAGTGACGGCGTGGGAGCCCTGGACATCGTCCTGCTGGTCCTGGCCGCCGCGCTGATCCCGATCGCGGGGCTGTTCGCGGCCGCCGACGCGGCGATCACGATGGTCTCCGCCGCCCGGGTCGAGGAGCTGCAGCGCGAGGGGCGCAGCGGCGCCGGGTCGCTGCTGGCCATCGCCCACGACAAGCCGCGCTACACCAACCTGCTGCTGATGCTGCGGGTCGGCGCCGAACTGACCGCCACGGTGATCGTCGCCGCCGTGGCGCTGTCCACCTGGGGGTTCCGCTGGTGGGTCGGCGTGGTCGTGGTGCTGGTCATGCTGCTGCTCACCTACGTGGTGATCGGCGTGCTGCCCCGGACGATCGGCCGGCAGCACCCCTACCCGGTGGGTCTGGCGGCCGCCGGCCCGACGCGGGCCATCGGCCGGGTGCTGTCCCCGGTCGCCTCGCTGCTGATCCTCATCGGCAACGCCATCACCCCGGGCCGCGGGTTCCGGGAGGGTCCGTTCTCCTCGGACATCGAGCTGCGCGAGCTGGTCGACCTGGCCGGCGACCGCGGTGTGGTGGAGGAGACCGAGCGGGAGATGCTGCAGAGCGTCTTCGAGCTGGGCGACACCATCGCCCGTGAGGTCATGGTGCCCCGCACCGAGGTCGTCTGGATCGAGGCCGACAAGACGCTGCGGCAGGCCATGCACCTGGCGACCCGCAGCGGCTTCAGCCGGATCCCGGTCGTCGGCGAGGACGTCGACGACGTGCTGGGCGTGGTGCACATCAAGGACATGATCGCCCGCATGCTCTCGCTCGACGCGGGCGACCGCGGGCCGGCGCTGTCGGAGGTCATGCGTCCCGCGGTGTTCGTCCCCGACTCCAAGAACGTCGACGTGCTGCTGCGCGACATGCAGCGCAACCGCTCGCACTTCGCCGTCGTGGTGGACGAGTACGGCGGCACCGCCGGCGTGCTGACCATCGAGGACATCCTCGAGGAGATCGTCGGCGAGATCACCGACGAGTACGACCAGGACACCCGGGAGCCGGTCGTCCGGCTCCCCGACGGCTCCGCCCGGGTGTCCGCCCGGCTGCCGGTGGAGGACCTGGGCGAGATCTTCGACGTCGAGCTCCCGGCCGAGGACGTGGAGACCGTCGGCGGTCTGTTCGCCCAGCTGCTCGGCCGGGTCCCCATCGCCGGGGCCGAGGCGGAGATCAACGGCCTGCACCTGCTCGGCGAGGCCGGGGTCGACCGGCGCGGCCGCCCGCGCGTGCAGACCCTGCTGGTGCGGCGGGCGGTGCCCGCGGACCCGGACGCCGAGCCGGTCCGGGGCGATACGACCGCCGCCGGCGACGCCGAGCCGGCCTGGCAGGACGCGGGTACGCACCACGGCGCCCACCCCTTCCACGACGACGACGCCGTCGAGCGCGCCGACGCCGACCGCGAGCCGGTGCGCCGGTGAACGCGCCGGCGTCCGTGGCGGACCTGTCGGCGGAGGACCGCAAGCTGTTCACCCTGGCCCGTGGGGCGATGGGCCGCGCCGGAGCGGCCCAGGGGGCGGCCGTCCGGGACGTGGACGGGCGCACCTACGCCGCGGCGTCCGTGGCGCTGCCCTCGCTGCGGCTCACCGCGCTGCAGGCCGCCGTGGCGCTGGCCGTGGCGTCGGCCGCCACCGGCCTGGAGGCCGCGGTGCTGGTGGGCGGTGCGCTGGACGACGAGTCGCTGGCGGCGGCGGCCGACCTGGACACCCCGCTGGTCCTGCACCTGGCGCCGGGCGGCGCGGTCCTCGGGCGCCGCACCCGGTGACCACGGCGCCGGTCCACCGCTCCGGGTTCGCCTGCTTCGTCGGCCGGCCGAACGCCGGCAAGTCGACCCTGCTCAACGCGATGGTGGGCACCGCGGTCGCGATCACCTCGGACAAGCCGCAGACCACCCGCCGGGCCGTCCGCGGCATCGTCACCCGCCCCGACGCCCAGCTGGTGGTGGTGGACACCCCCGGCATGCACAAGCCGAGGACGCTGCTCGGCGAGCGGCTGGACGACCTGGTCCGCTCGGTGTGGTCGGACGTCGACGTCATCGCGTTCTGCGTGCCGGCCGACGAGGCCATCGGACCGGGCGACCGGCGGATCGTCGCCGAGCTGTCGGAGCAGGCGCCGCGGACCCCGGTGCTCGGGGTCGTCACCAAGACCGACAAGGTCCGGCCCGACGCCGTCGCCGCGCAGCTGCTGGCGCTGTCGGCGGTGCGCGAGTTCGCCGAGCTGGTCCCGGTCTCGGCCGTGCGGGGCGAGCAGGTGGGTGTGCTGTGCGACCTGCTCGTCGCCCGGCTGCCGGAGGGCCCACGGCTGTACCCGGACGGCGAGGTCACCGACGAGCCGGTCGAGACCCGGATCGCCGAGCTGGTGCGGGAGGCCGCCCTGGACGGGGTCCGCGACGAGCTGCCGCACTCGCTGGCCGCGCAGGTCACCGAGATGGTCCCGCGCGAGGGCCGGGACGACCTGACCGACGTCTACGTGACCATCTACGTCGAGCGGGACTCGCAGAAGGCGATCGTGCTCGGCCACCGGGCGTCCCGGCTGGTCGCGGTGGGGCGCCGGGCGCGCGCCCGGATCGAGGAGCTGCTGGGCACCCGGGTGTACCTGGACCTCCACGTCACGGTCGCCAAGGACTGGCAGCGCGACCCCAAGCAGCTGCGGCGGCTGGGCTTCGACTGACCCGGTCGGCCGATGAGCGAAATTGCTCGCAAAGGCTAAGCTCGACGCAAGATCGAGCACGGCGGGTGCTCGTCCGTTCCGTGGAGGCTCCGTGCCCGGCGAACACGTCCTGTCCGAGATGGCCGAGCAGCCGGCGGTGCTCGCGGCCCTCACCGCGCGCCGCGCCGAGCTGCACCGGACGGTCGCCGCGGCCCTGCCGCAACCGGTGCGCGGCGTGCTGCTGCTCGCCCGCGGCTCCAGCGACAACGTCGCCGTGCACGCCCGGTACCTGCTGGAGCTGGCCACCGGCCGACCGGCGGCCCTGCTGGCGCCGAGCCTGGTCACCCGCTACCGCCGCGTCCCGGACGTCCGCGACCACCTGGTCGTGGCGCTGTCCCAGTCCGGCCGGACGCCCGAGATCGTCGACGTGGCACGCGATCTCGCCGAGCGCGGGGCGGTGGTGGTGGCCGTCACCAACGATGCCGAGTCGCCGCTGGCGCAGGTGGCCGCGGTGACCCTGGCCGTCGGCACCGGCACCGAGGTCGCCGTCCCGGCCACCAAGACGGTCACCGGGCAGTTGGCGCTGGTCGTCGTGCTGGCGGAGGCGGTGGCCGCACTGGCCGAGGGTGGCCGTCCCGGGCAGGACGTCGGCGACACGCCGCTCGATCGGTGGACCGGCGGCTCCGCCGCGTGGGAGCGGCTGGCCGAGGTGGCCGCCGGGACGCTGGCGGACGAGCGCGGGCTGGCCGACGCCGTCGAGCTCCTGGTGCCCCGGCCCACCGGCATCCACCTGGCGCGGGGCCTCACCTACGCCGCCGCCCTGGAGGGCGCGCTGAAGTGTAAGGAGACCAGCCGGCGGATCCACGAGGGCTACTCCAGCGCCGACTTCCTGCACGGGCCGCTGACCGTGGCGTCCGACCACGTCGCGGTGGTGGCCTACGGCGCGGCCGGACCGGTGCTCGACGATGTGGCGCAGACCGTGCGGGCCGCCGTCGAGCTGGGCTCCCCGGTGATCGGCGTCGGACCGGCCGACCTCTACCGTGGGGTGCCCGGCGCCGTCGGGTTGACGGTGCCGCAGGGACTGGGCGAGGCGCTGGCGGTGCTGCCGCTGGTGATCCGCGGCCAGCAGCTGGCCGTGCGCACCACGCTGGCGCTCGGCATGGACCCCGACCGCCCGGCCGGGCTGAACAAGGTGACCGCCACGCACTGACGGTGCGGGGGCGGGCGGAGCAGGGAGCGGCACGTGACCGACACCGACCGGCTGACCATCGCGCTCGCCACCCCGCTGGACCCGGAGCTGCGGAGCATCATCACCGACGTCGACCCGCGGGTCGACCTGGTGGTCGACGACGACCTGCTGCCGCCCCAGCTGCAGCCCGGCGACCACTCCGTCGACCCGTCCTTCCGGCGCACCCCGGCGCAGCAGCAGGCCTTCGACGAGCTGCTCGACGGCGCCCAGGTGCTCTACGGCGTCCCGGACGTCAGCGCCGCCGCGCTCACCCGCGCGGTGCGGGCCAACCCGCGGCTGCGGTGGGTGCACACCATGGCGGCGGGCGGCGGCGCCACCGTCCGCGACGCCGGACTCACCCCGGACGAGCTCGAGCGCGTCGTGTTCACCACCTCGGCCGGGGTGCACGGTGCGCCGCTGGCCGAGTGGGCGCTGTTCGGGCTGCTGGCGGGCGCCAAGGACCTGGCGCGGCTGCAGCGTCAGCAGGGCCGCCACGAGTGGAGCGACCGGTGGCCGATGGGCCAGCTGCGCGAGCAGACCGTGCTGGTGGTCGGGCTCGGCGGCATCGGCGCCGAGACCGCCCGGCTGTGCAAGGCGTTCGGCGCCACGGTGCTGGGCGTCAAGCGCCGCCCGGAGCCGGTCGAGCACGTCGACGAGGTGCATCCGGTGGCGGACCTGGCCACCGTCGTGGCGCGCGCGGACGCCGTCGTCGTCACGCTGCCCGGCACCGCGGCGACCACCGGGCTGTTCGACCGCGACGTGTTCGCCGCGGTGCGGCCCGGCACCACGCTGGTCAACGTCGGCCGCGGCAGCGTCGTCGACGAGACGGCGCTGCTGGCGGCGCTGGACGACGGCCGGATCGGCGCCGCGTTCCTGGACGTGACCGCCACCGAGCCGCTGCCGCCGGACTCGCCGCTGTGGGACCGCCCGCAGGTGGTGATCTCGCCGCACACCGCCGCGCTGTCGGTGCTGGAGGACCGCCGCATCGCCGAGCTGTTCGCCGACAACCTGCGCCGGTTCCTGGACGGGCGAGGGCTGCGCAACGTGGTGGACACCACCGAGTTCTACTGATCGACGCCCGCACGGGCGGCGGCCACCGGCGTCCGGGTCCCGCGGGACCCGCACTAGTTGTACCCGGCCAGGACGTTGGTGACGGCGGGGCGGCTTGAACGTGGGAGAACCTCCGGGTGGGGT